>CAVTKJ010000001.1:0-1237000 GCA_963735275.1 uncultured Chloroflexia bacterium
AACGCTGTTCTGCGTGACAGGCACACCGGGAATCAATGCAGGTCATACCGCGTGAAATGCCTGCTAAATGCCCGCCGCCACTTCGTCCATGCGTCGTACAATCAAGTCGCGCACTTGAAGGCTTAGTGAGCGGATCGAGCAATCGAGTTCCGCCTTGCCCGAAATGACGTTGCACGCCGTGCCGCTGTGAAACATGCCGACGGTGATGACTGCAGCCTGCGCAGGGTCAACACTGCGCTGTAGTTATCGCCTGCCAGGCAACGACAATGTGCGCGGCGACAAGCGTCGCGTCAATTGTTTCGTGAGGCATCGCGCCGTGGCCGGAAAGGCCGTGGACCGTTAGCTTGACGAATGCTGCAGCTGTGGCCCAATAAGGGTCCGGGCTGAACGACCACGCTGCCAAGAGGCAACTGGCTCCACAAATGCAGCCCAAACGACGCAGCGGGTGTTCGCGCGTTCAGCACGCCGTCGGCAACCATCGTGCGCGGTGCCGCCCAACCCTTCTTCGGCAGGCTGGAAGACGAGCTTGACGCGTCCCGGCAATTCGTTGCGATGGCGGCTGAGAAGTTGTGCAACGCCCATGCCGATGGCTGTGTGGCCGTCATGGCCGCACGTGTGCATCACACCGGGGTTCACCGAGGCATAGGGTGCGTCGCTCACTTCTTCAATGGGCAACGTGTCCATGTCAAAGCGCAGCAAGACGGTGGGTGCGTCAATTGCAAGTCCATCCGCCTCGACAAGGGCAACGACACCCGTCACGCCGACGCCTGTTGTCACCTCGAGGCCGAGACCGTGAAGATGTTGCGCCACCACGCCGGACGTGCGCACCTCCTTGAAGCCAAGCTCCGGATGCTGGTGAAAATCGCGCCGCGACACCACCAACTGCGGGGCAAGTTCCTCGGCTTCCTGCTTCACGTTCGCAATTGTAAGCATCAATCACCTGTCCTGTTGTGGGAGGCGAACTTCATAACAGCGACGCAGAGACGCCGAGGCGCAGAGGAACGCAGAGAAGTGGACTGGTTAACACACTAACGTGTAGACCTTGTCGATGCTCTCGCTGTTGTGGTTCTCTGCGTTCCTCTGCGTCTCCGCGAACTCCTGCGTCGCT
Organism: uncultured Chloroflexia bacterium; assembly: GCA_963735275.1. GTDB lineage: Bacteria > Chloroflexota > Anaerolineae > Caldilineales > Caldilineaceae > UBA5069. The sequence continues at coordinate 1,109 of CAVTKJ010000001.1, forward strand.
TTTCTGCAGTTATGCCGGGATTGGCTCAAGCGCATTGTAAATGCCATGCACCTCTACGCCGTGGTAGCGTGCGGTTTGTCCTGTGGGCGGGAGCGCCTCGTCATAGAAGAAGGCGGGAAGCTCGTCGTCGGCGGCAGTGAAGCCCGCGGCCTTGTTGAAGAGATGCTCGTAGCGCAGAGTTTCCTTGCCAAGATCGAAGAAGAACTCCTGCGTCAGATGCGTTCCCAATGCCGCATTGATCGCATCGATGATGAACTCCACATTCGTGTTGGTCACCGTCATGCCGAAAATGCAGAGGCCCAGCGAATCGTTGGCCGCAACCTTGATTTGGTGTGCGAGCGATCGCTCAATCATCTCGGGCAACTCCATGGTACGCGTGTTTTTATACGCCGCCAGGTTGCCCGCCGTGTGGTCGGCCCCTTGCGCGGTGGTCATCATGGTAATCCCCGTCACCTCCACCACGCGTGGGTCATACGCGTCGATCGCCTGCTTTTTGATAACGGGCACACGCTGGGAACCGTAGTGGTTCCCACCCCGTCCCCTGCGCCCAAAGCCGCCCCGTGGACGTTCCCATGCGAATCTCGGCGAGCGCTGCGCCCATCCAATTGACATCCCCAAATGCTGCCACGCCGCAGTCCATCAGCACGCCGAGCGTGCCGCCTGCCTCAATCGTGTCGATCCCCAAGTCGTTGCACAGCCAGTTAACCGCAGCCAGATCGTCGGGATGGGTGAGGCCGCAGTTTGTGCCCAGATGCCCGAGCGTCTCGTATTCCACCGGCGAAACGACTTCCTTCCCCTCGGCGTCGACATAGATATTCGAGCATTGAATCACGCAGCCCGGCATGCATGCGTGCGTTTGTTCGCCGCCGCGGCCGCTGTTCAGCTCGCCAATAAAGTCGCCACCCATATGGAACTCTTCGCCCGCCTTGACGTCGGCCAGTTGCCCCGAGGTGAAGTTGCGCACCGGCAGGCCGCCGATGAAGTTCTGCGTGTCGGCCATGCCCATTGTGCCGACCTGATTGTAGAACTCCATGACCACCGAATCGGCCTGCAACATCCGGGCGTAATCCTTGATGTCGCGATTGACCTTCTTGCTGTCATGCAGCGGCGGGATGCGATCCATGTCCACGATGATCGCCTTGACCCTCTCGCTGCCCATGACTGCGCCCACGCCCCCACGCGGTGGCGAGACGCGCCGGACGCCCGTCCTTGTCACTAAATGCGATGCCCGCCAGCAATCCCTGGTACTCTCCTACCGGGCCGCAGAGGGCCAATGCAACCTTGCGGCCATAGGCTGGGAGAGGGCTTCGGCAGCCGCGTAATTGCCCATGCCCAAATAGGCCGCGGCATCGTCAAAGGTAATCGAGCCGTCCTTGTGAAAGTGGATCACCGTCCACTCGTCTGCAATACCAAGCAGGGTGAAGCCTGCGATCTTAGTTGGCCCAGTGCACAGGAGAAGTTGCCGCCCCCGTTGGCCTCCTTTACGCCTCCCGTGAGCGGGCTTTTGCAGCCCATCCCGACGTGCGATTGGCGTTGGAAAACGCCGTACCGGCAAATCGGCCACCGGAAAAGATCAGCGGGTTGTCGGTCCAGCGGATCGACTGCGGCCGTGCCGGACTCGAAGAGCGTTCGGGGATCAGGTAGCGCCCGGCGCGGCGATCGCATCGCCGGACAACGTACGAGTGTCCACTGAATGATCGGCCAGGGTGATTTCGTGGTAGGTGCGCATGGCAACGATGCCTCCTTGAACGGAGTGGCATAGGGGCTCAGAATCGGGGCAGCGAAGATCTCCGTGCGTGGGCAGTATACCCGTTCGCGAAGGAGGTTGTCCACCCAGACGGCGTTTCGGCAAGGTCGCGGGCAGGCTGTGCCGCAACTTCATCTGCGATTGCGATAGCTCTTGGTGCCGGGTTTTGCCAAACCCGCGCTCTTTGACGAAGTATCGGGAGGGTCAATCAAGTCGGTATCGTCCGCTCCCGTGGCGTGTATGCCCTGACGTAACGCCAGGCGACGCGAGCAGCGACCTCAGCGGCATGCACCACTTCGGGCTGAACCGCGCCGTTCCCCGACAGTCCCGCCTTCAGGAACGCGAGCCCTTCGGCAGCATACTCCTCCGGGTACAGGTCCGTCTCGGGTCGCACGCGGCTTAGTTGCGCATCGATCGTCGCAGTTGGCCGTGCGCCTATTTGTGCGCGGCGCGGCGCGGGAAGTACGTATTACCGTCAAACGCAGATTCGTGAATCCTGCCACAGACTGTCCGACCGCACTGCGCCCGAGCCCGGGATGCCGCCCGAATTCTCCTCGGCACGCACCAGGCGCAGCAGCGGACCAGCCTGGCACAATGCAGCACCGAGGCTCGGCTCGCCAATGTGCATTTGCAGAGTGCTGAGCCCAAGGCCCAGATTCTCCTACCTGCCCACGGCGTGTACGATAGCCACCGCTTGTGCGACCGTGTTGATGACAGGGCTCTCGAATTTGGGCGCGCAGGCTCGAGCATCAGGGATACGTCGTGTGCCGTGGCGTCGAGGGCCAAATCGGCCAGAAGTTCCACAAGTAGCGCTCCTGCACCGGGCGAAACGGTGGCATCTGAATTGATCGGCAAGGAGAAACGCACCGCTCAGTGAAGTTGCTCCCAGTGCGGCGGCCGCCTGCACCGCCTGCCCGAGCAGGGCGCGGACTCGCTCGGCCTCCATCAGCGCAGAGCAGCCTGTGGGCAAGGCTGTGCGACAACAAGCTCCACGCCGTTTGCCTGCGCCACAGTGCGCACTGCGGCATAGTCGAACGGGGCGGAGCGCAACAGCGGAATCTCGAGCGCGTCAAAGCCCATGCGCGGCCGCAACAACTGCGCGGCGGCGCAACGGCGTCGTCCCAACTGCTGGCGAAGGTTGCGGCCTGCACGCCGAACCTGGGCATTGTGGGCTCCTGGACGATCAGTCATTCAGCGCTGTGTGTTACAGAGAACTCAATTATCACCGCTTAGCACCCGCTTGGCAAAGGGGTGGGTGCACGACCCCGGCGCGGAGATTTGTCATCGCACTGAGGCGCCGTCGTCGTCGGGATTGCCGCAACGATGAGAGGACAGCAACGCAATGTCGCCGAGCGTTTAGTGCGGAAACGCCTTGCGAAACGAGATTTTGCGCCGCGCAGGCGTGTCGTCGGACTGCTGGCCGGCCACGGGCAGGTCGACGTCGCCACTACCAGCCGGGGAAGGCAATTCAACGGTTGCGTCGCGTTTTCAGCGCTGCCAGCCAGGTCAACACGTGCGCTGTGACCTCTGCGTTGCGGAAATACTCCGTATGCCTCGCTTTGACTGCGCTGAGGAGCACCCCTCCCGGATAATTGACAATCGGCACTGTAAGGCAACTGCGCACGCCCACCACCCAGTCATTGTCGCCCTCATAGAACCAATGGGAGGACGTGTTCAGCCCGTCGTGAGCGCGGTCATCCAGCGTTGGCCCTGCTCGCCCGCCGAATCCCATGCGTTGCCTGCAAGAATGTGGTAGTTAACGTGCGCCGTTCCGGCGCTGTCTCGTTCAGTTCCTGCAGCTGCGCAGAACCGGGAACCATCGTGCGTGTGCACATATCCCATGCCACCGCGCCCATGGCCCAGCTAATGAGAAGCGACGGCGGTGTCGGCGCGGGCAGGTTCAGCGCCAGGGCGAGCAGCCAGGGCGTGAAGAGAGCCGTCGCGGCCAGCGGCGTGCCCAGGTTGGGTGGCCCGGTGAAGAAGCAACTGCGCACATGGCCGTCGCCACCCAGCAGTTCCACGTAGGCGTGCGCCACGAGCGCTCCCATGCTATGGGCGAAGAGGTTGATTCCGCCGCCTGGCACCTCATCAAGTCCCAGAACCGCTAGCGGCGCTTTAAGCGCTGCGCGCTTTCTCGGTGGCACATCTGTGTGGAGGCTCTCCCACTCGAAACAGAGGATTCGATCATAGGCGGGCGCCGTGGGTTTGCGCACGAGCTGCGTGAGCCAATACGCTTCTTCGCTGCTGTCGTCGGCAAAGCCGTGAATCAGCAACGCGATGCGCTCACCCGGACGAAAGAGCGTGGCACGCGTGTAGCGCAACTCGCCGCCGGGCGCGGGCCGGACGAAATGGGCATGCGCCGTGACGGCTGTCCAGCCGCCGGGCACGTAGCGCACGGCAAAGAGTCCGAGGCTCGTGGCTGGCGTGCGACTTACTTCGCACAGGTAGATCTGCAGAACGCGGCTGAGGTAGCCTGCGGGCCGCATCGTCTTCTGCTGCGGATTCCGGCGCGGCGGGCGGAAGCCAAGTAATGTCGAGCCAGCTACCGCCCGTGGGGCAGCGTCCAACCGGCCAGTAGTCCCGGCCATCATGGGCAAAGGCGATCAGTGCTGTCTCGGCGGGCGGCGCAACTTGAAGGCGCAACGGGCTCTCGGCACAGACAAGGCGACGATCGGAGTCGTCACAATCGACGGCGAGGCCGGCAAATCCCTGCCCGCCGGCTCCGCCCGCATGGCTGTGGGAGCGGAAGTTTTGCGGATGCGCCGCAAGTGCCGGCGGCCAATGCCAATCCTCCGCCTGCGCTGCTTCGGTGCGGCCGATCCAGCGCAGAACGGCGATGAACCCTGGAGGGGTCTCAACAAGCGCGGCTCACTTCCTCGCGCCATTGCCGAGCCATTCTCGCAGAGGAGCGTTAGTGCACTCTCGGTTGGAAGCAGCCGCAGGCCGCGATCGTCCGTCATCCAGGGCGACGGTGGCGGTACGGGTGCGCTGCTGACACCAGCGTGGATGGCCTCAGGCGTGATGCCCAGGGGTCCCTGCTCCAGCAGCGCTGTCGCCATGGGCGCAAGCGAGGCATAGACGTGGTAAGGCTACTCGCGCTCTTCGACCGCGTCGGAGGGGAGTGGGGTGTGCACCTGGTCGATCGGGCGTGCACTCCGACCAATGTGACGGGTTTCGCCGGGCTGCAGTGGCTCAGTTCGTGCTCCTGCGTGGGCCAAATACAGGCAATCTCGCACGCTGGGCCGAAGCGAAAGAGCGCAAATTCAAGCGGCTGCGCGCCATGGTTCGTCACACTGACGATGACCGGCATTCCCGTGGTCAGGACCGGCTCGCCCCCGCTGACTTCAAGCGGCGCCGCCTGCGGAAGCCTGCCTCATCAAAGACGAGGCGTTCAATGTCAATTGATACGGTTCCCGGCGGCAATTCGGCCGCGCCGCTTCGCCCAACCAGTGCGGCCGCGAGCGTGCCCTGTGCGCCAGTTCAACGCGGCAGCGTTTCAAAATTGCCGGCTGCCGCATAGTGGCCTGAGAGTGGGTCTCCGCTGCTGCTGCAAACCTGGAACGAACCGCGATCGGCGACCACGCACAGGTCCGCCGCCTCCCCGGCGACGCTGGAAACCGCCCGCAGGCGCGCCCGCCGGGCCCGGTCTCGCCATCGCCGAATAGTGCCATTGCCTCGGCCGCATAGTAGATGCGGGCGCTGCCACTCCCAGGTTGCATGACGGCAGCAAGCGTGGTGTTTGCGGAGCGCTGCCCTCAACGAGAGTGCAGAGGCTGCGGTCTACGTGTGCATCGACGACTTCCACGACCGCCAGGTCTGCTGCCGAAGCGTCCGCTGATTCATCGCTCGCAGAAATCGGATAGACAATCAACCTGCAGCCCGCCAACAGACCACGCGTGGTTCCGGCATTGAGCCAAAGCTGGCCGGTATCGTCTTCAGAAAGAGAGAGCTCGGGCATCTGCCGCAACGTGAACCCTCCCAGAAGGAGTCCATCACCGCCCGCCAAGGCAGGCGTCTGGCCGGCGGCAACGGCGTCAGTGCGGTCGATCACTTGCGCGCCGAAGGTCGCCGACAAGGGGGGCGATCCGGCAGGCAGCGCGTAGAGCAGCTGCTCCGAGCACGCGTAGCTGAACGCCCCACGCACGACCACTCCTCCCAGGTCACCAAGTGCCCGCTCGTACGCGGCTTCGCCTCGGCGCGCCGCCCTAAAGAGTTCCGCACCCAGCGAATCCCAACCTGCTGCAGCGCTACGTCACAGCGCCGTCGGCAACTCGGGTGCACAGGCACGGACTTCGGGGCCATCGGGCGAGTGCCCGCAGTCAAGCATAAGCGTAACGCCGCAGCCTGCCTCTTGCAGCGCGGCCATGCGTCCGGCAAGTGCGGCGGGCCGCAGATCAGACTCGTCCTCGGCGCGGCTGTTGTAGAGGACGAGCAATTCGACCTGTGCCGCGTCACGTTTTTGTCCGCCTCAAGCGCCAGTGACCCACGCCCAGCGAAATAGACGAGGAAGTGGGGGCAAGTCTCGGCCGTGCTGGGCCCGCTGCCCATTCCCTGCGGCGCACAGATCGAGGTGCGTATCCAGCGCATCAAGAAACGCCGTGCTAGTCGCAGCCTCGTCAAAAAGCGAAATGATCTGCTCGTCGCCTATGCCATAGCGCTCGACCAGACGCGGCCAGCGCACGCGCATCATTCACAGCGCCGCGGCAACGGTGCAATGCCCGAATCCGGATGGTAGCGATTGATGCCGACTAGCAGGGCGTAAAGGGGTGGTGTATCTGCCACCGGAGGCCTTTCGGGTGGGTGCGTTGGAGCGGCGCTGAATATGAGTGATCATAAAGCAGCGGGCGCGCGCCGTCAAGGTGACAATCGTCCCGCGTTCCGAACTTCCAACATCTTCACTTTTCGCTTCGCCAGGGGGAGCTTCCGCGTCGATTGTCGTTGGCACTCTCATGTGCTAAACTTGCCCCCTCACTGCGCCCATCGAAAGATCAACCTCCTCCACCTTGCGCATTCCCGTCGTCGTTCAACCAGAACCTCGACATAATGCCCTGTTGATTAACCTCCAATCTCGGAGGTCGAGTTCCCGTAGAGAACTCCGCAGTACCAATCAAGTGCGAGCCGTCGGGCCCGCAAAGTTGCAACGGGCTTGACTTGTGCCATTTACACCGGCGATTCAAGGCCACGACCGCGTGGTCCTTCGCCCAGGAGACACAAGGAGGAACGACCCATGCTGAACCCGCAGTCTATGCAGAGCAGCCCTTCGCACGTCAGCAGGCTTTCCACCCACCGAGCTGCGGTACTCCCCGTCGCGTGCGTGGCGCGGCGCATTGTTCGCGTTGTTTGCAATGCTCTCGCCCGTGTTGTTCGCGACGCCGGCCGCCGCGCAGGATGAACCAGCAGTTGTGCAGGCGGGCGCGCAGGCTGGTTGCGCGTCCTTTGACGACCTGGCGCGCAACACATCCTTTGCACCGGGCGCTAGTATCACTTCGGGCGATTCGATTGTTCTCAAGGTCGGTGCGGCCATTTCTGCGGAGAGCAAAGCGATCGTGGGCGCCGACATTGCCGGCCGACCCGGCAATCGCTTGGCATCATTGCAATTTCATCGGAATGATCACCGGCGATCAAAGTGCAAGCGACGTTGAGTTTCTGTACAAACTCGATAGCGGCCCCGCGACTGTGCGAGTCAATGGCCGCTGTCTTCAATGTGCCCAATCTCGAGGCGCTCAACGGGCAAAGCCTGGGCGGCGTTCAGATCTCGGTCGGCCCGGGTGACGTTTCGGGAGATTCCGTCTTTCGGCTGCGCGCCACCGGAGCGATAGACTCCTTCGCGGTGGGCGGCATGGCGCTCTGGATTGATGATGTGTGTGTCAAGGCGCCGGGCGGCCTAGCCTCACGATCACTTGACCTGGGCGACGCGCCTGACGGCAGCAACCACTGGGGCGCCGCGATGAGTGCGTACCCAGGTGTGCCCGCACGCTTCCCAACTGTCTTCGACCCGGCAGCAGCGCCCGTTGGTCCAGCACACCGTACGCCCCGCCCCTTCCACCTGGGGCAGTCTGTGAGCGGCGAAGCCAACGCCGACTGGGGATTCGACGCCGACGGCATCGACAACATCAACCCGCGGTCAATGCAATGGACGACGACCGCTTCGACGACGGACTCAACCCCGGCTCTGATTCCATTTGTCGACTGCACCAAGCCCACCTTCCCGGTGCAGCTTTCCATCTCGCCCGCGGCCAGTGGCCAGCCTGCCCAACGGTCGGGGCTACGTCAACGTCTGGGTCGACTCCAACCGTGATGGCGACTGGGAAGACGCAGGCAAATGTACGCCACCGGGCAGCGCGCCTGTTCCGGCCGGCGAGCACTTCGTGGTTGACTTCCCCGTTGATACAGCGCTTCTCGGCCCCGGGCTGCACACCGTAACCGTTAGTGCCAACCGCCATGTCAGGTGGCCGAGCAATCTGGCCGACAAGCCGGCTTGGTTGCGCATCACATTGAGCGAAGCCCCTGCCGTGAAGCAGCCTGCAACAGGCGTCGGCGACGGTGGTCGCCCAGTCCCACCCTTCCTCACCGGAGAGACTGAGGACTACCTCGGCGGCCGCCCGGAGACCCGGCCAATGGGCCCGACGTGATGATTACCAAGCGCGGAAAAGTTGTGCCACGCCCCACCGCAGGCACTGCCCAGGGCGAGTACAATCTGGGCCGTGCCTGTCCTGTGGGAGGTCGAATACCGCAACGTCGGCCTGCAGGCGGCAACGAACGTCACCGTTACTCGACGACCTGGTCGACAGCACCGTCTACAGGAACGGCCTCGTTGTTCGTACTGCACCCTACCTGCCTTACACACGGGCCGGCACCGTCATCACCTTTGAGGTCGGGACGCTGCAGCCGGGCGAAGGCGGCCGCATCCTCATCGGTGCGCAACTGGCAGGGGAAACGCTTGCCACTCCATTGACGAACCGAGCGGCATCACTGCCGACGCCGACAGCAATCCGGGAAACAATTCAGTCGAAAGCAGCGCAAGCGCAGTTGTGCCTGCGCCGCAGATTGTTTCACCCGGCAGCGGGACGACCGATCGGAGCGCTGTCACGCTCCATGGTCTCGCCTGGGGAGCGCCGGCGGTTGACCTCTATCAGGATGGTGAGAAGATCGCCACGCCGGCAGTAAGTGGCGGGAAGTGGACGCACACCGCTAACCTCGGCGACGGATCGGTGAGCTTCGTTGCCATTGCCCGCCTGGGCAATGCAAGCAGTTCGCCCTCCAACCTTGTGGAAATCACAGTCAAAAGCGACCTGAGTTGGGATCCGTTGAGCCTGCGCATTGTCGGCCCCAACGGCTTCGCCCAACGACCCACTGATGAGACGGGACGCACCGATGCCACTGATTGGAGGATATGGTTGCGCCCCAGCACCCCGTACACAGTATCGATGGCACTTTGCAACAATGAAGTCATCACGGGCCTGTTCAACTTCGCCGGCCAAAGTGGGGCTGCGCTTGTTGGGCCAGACAGTGACGGTCGGTACAGCGCAACGTTCGTTTCACCAGCCTCATTCGAGTCACCACTCGATGCAAGTGTTGATGTCAGCTGCGGCGACACAAGCAAACACACGACGGGTGAACCGTCAGCCGGCAACGTCAATGCAGTCGGTCGGGGTTCTGCGGCACGCATGGGCACGGTTCGCATCGTGGACGCCATCACCTTGCAGCCGATTGGAAACGCCACGATCATCGGTGATCCGGCGTACCACAATGAGCGCAGCTGGTACGGCTGCCTCACCTGCACAGTGGCGTCTGCCGTGCCAACGGCCACGGGCAATGAAGTAGCAATGGAAGAACTCGTGGTACCGTTGGAAACCCCTGACAAGGGTTACCTGATTGTTACCTTCACCTACTCGCAGATCGGGCTTAGAGCCACCGCGCCCGGATATCAGCCCTATCAGCAACAGGTGAAGCTTGACTTCACGCGCGTTGGTGGTGGCCTCGAGATTCGCCTTCTGCCGGTTGTGGATGAACTGCCCGAAGCGCTTAGGGCCGAGCAATGCGCGTTGCTAGACAATGAGGGAATCCGTGGGCCATTCAGGATTGCCAAAGGCAAGACCATGTGTGTTCTCAACCTGAGCAACAGGGATCGCAGCGTCTTTGTCGAGGAGACCTCAAACGCACTGGTCTCAGGCGTGCAGCCGGAGGGCGGTGCTGCGCTCGCGGACTTCAGCACGGGATCACTGGCCCCTGGCGAGGCCGTCTATTTCGTCCTTCCCAGGGCGGGTGTACTCACATTTGTCGACGCGAACGACCCGTCGTTGCGCTCGACAATCGAAGTGATTGACGCTGGCGGTCCTTCAGTCTTCCTGCCCTTCATCGACAAGTAGCGGTATCACCGGCCTTGACCTGAAGGTCCTTCTTCCGGAAAGCAAAGTGGCGCATCGAGAATCGCATTCGATGCGCCACTTTGCTCGTTCACAGTCGAGCGCTTGCTGGGGCGGTGCACGGCTTGTTGCGAAGTGCCGTCGCTTCGTTGCATGCGGCTCATCAACTCGTGCCTGCACCCGTTTCGCTATTCCGCCGGGGTGAAGGCGGCAAGCATGGTATAATCTCATGCTATGAATCATGTAGCAGCGCAGGAAAGCGCGGAGGAAGCTGGAGACGCCAGGCTTTCACCCACGACGCTCGAACTTCTTCTGAACTCGGCTCCAGTGGCAATTGTCGCAGTGAACGATCTCGGCGAAGTGGTCTTTTCCAACGCAAGGCTCGAGGAACTATTCGGCTACACGCATGACGAGATCATGGGCATGCCGCTGGAGTCCCTCATGCCCGAGCGCTTCATCGATGAACACAAGGTGCACCGGGAGCGCTACTCGTCGCATCCCCATTCGCGCGCAATGGGTTCAGGCATGGATTTGTGCGGACGGCGCAAGAACGGGGTGGAGTTCCCCATCGAGGCAGGTCTCAGCCACGTACAGGTAGATGGCGAAATGCTCACGCTTAGCTCAGTTATTGACGTGAGCAAACGCAAGCAGACCGAGGATACGCTGGAGCGGAGCGTCGCTGAACGTACGCGCGAAATTGAGCGCCGTCGCCGCGTCGCCGATTCGCTGCGTGATATTCTGGCCATGCTCAACTCTAACCGCGCGCTGCAGGATATCCTCGATCACATCACATTGCAGGCCAGGCATCTGCTCGGTGCCGAGGCATCCGCAATCTATCAGTTGCGCGACGATGGCGAACCGCTCGAAATCCTGGCAAGCCACGGCCTTTCTGCCGAAGAACAGGAGCGCGCGGTTGACACGGCAGGCGGGCTTGTAGTCGAAACCGCCTATGACCGCGTCGGTGTCTACCAGGCGCAACTCGCGGTGCCGCTTGCCGCCAAAGACGACATTTTCGGCGGACTCATGCTCTACTACCGCGAACCTCGGCACTTTTCCTCCGAAGAGATCGAACTTGCGGTAACCTTTGGCGAGCAGGCCAAGCTGGCAATTGAAAACGCGCGCCTGCCGCGCACAATCTGCACAAATGGCCGTCGCCGCCGAGCGCAACCGCATCGCACGTGATCTACACGATTCGGTGACACAGACTCTCTTCTCTGCAAGCCTCATCGCCGAAGTGCTGCCGCGACTTTGGGAGAAAGACCATGAGGAAAGCGTCCGCCGTCTGGCAGAGCTGCGCCAGCTTACGCGTGGCGCTCTTGCCGAAATGCGCACACTTTTGCTCGAGCTGCGTCCGGCATCTCTCATCGAAGTGGACATTAACGAGCTTCTGCGTCAACTAACTGAAGCGGCAATCGGGCGGGCGCGCATCCCGATCGCGCTGACGATTGAGGGAACAGTCCAAGTGCCGCCCGACGTCAAGATCGCTTTCTACCATGTAGCACAGGAAGCGCTTAACAATGTGACGAAGCATGCACGCGCCGAGCTTGCCACTGTGACGCTCTACCGCCATCCCAACAAGCTTGGCCTGACGGTTCAAGACAATGGCAGAGGCTTCGAGCAGATGCAGGTTACGCCGGAACACCTGGGTCTTACGATCATGCACGAGCGCGCCGCCGATATTGGCGCCCTGCTCCACATCGAAAGCGCCGTTGACGCAGGGACAACCATCTCAATCACATGGACGGCGCATGAATAGCGACTCGGGCGATCAAGCACAGAACGGCGCCAACGCACCCGTTCGGCCGATCCGCGTGATGCTCGTGGACGACCATGCGGTGGTGCGCAGTGGACTCATGGCCTTCCTGCTCGCATACGAGGATCTTGACCTTGTGGGCGAAGCCGCCGACGGAGAAGAGGCCGTACGCCTGTGCGATCACGTTTTGCCGGATGTGGTCCTCATGGACCTAATCATGCCGCGCATGGATGGAGCGACAGCCACGCGGCTCATCCGCGAGGCCCACCCGCAGACGCAGGTCATTGCCCTCACCTCCTCCAAAGAGGAGGAGATGATCCAGAACACGCTGCGCGCCGGGGCAATCGGCTACTTGCTCAAGAACGTTTCGGCGGACGATCTTGTCAACGCCGTACGCGCGGCCCACCTTGGACGCCCAACGCTTGCGCCTGAAGCAACGCATGCCCTCATCCACACCGCGACGCAGGCGAACAACCCACCAATCGGCCACGACCTTACAGAGCGCGAGCACCAGGTTCTTACCCTCATGGCCGAGGGCATGAACAATGCGCAGATTGCCGAAAGGCTCGTCGTCAGCCGCTCCACCGTCAAGTTCCACGTCAGCAGCATTCTTTCCAAACTCCACGTCTCCAACCGCACAGAAGCCGTTGTGCTGGCGCTGCAGGAGCGCCTCGTGCTGCGCCCCTCCAACCCCGGCAGCGAAAGCCACTGACCGCGCCAACAGTCCAACAGCGACACAGAGGCGCAGAGGGACAGCCACTGCCTGAGCTACGTTTACATCTTGCACTCCTTTGCGAACCTTTGCTCTCTTTGCGGCTTTGAGTTGAGATGTTGTCTATTTTCCGGTATGACTTTGGGGCCGTCTCCTCGGCTCAACCCGGGTTGAGGTCGATATTCAGCGCCTCGCCCGGCGCCACGGTGAATTCGTCATTCAGCGACCTGCCGTCCCATGTTGCAGCTGTATAGGTGTACTTGCCCGCATCGATACAGCGCGTGCCCGAATCGCCTTTGTTGATCGTGAAGGTCGTGTTCCAGTTGTCCGGCTGGCGTGTCAACGTGATGTTGACTTCAATGCCCACCTGGTTCTTGAAGGTAACGCATGGCTGGCCCGTGGACGCCTGGCCGCCGCCGCTACCGCCCGACGGCGCGGCCGCCGCCTGCGCCGGGAGAGGCGGTGCGGCAACCTCGGCTAATTCCGAGCAGGAGTCGCTCAGCCGTATGTACTGCGCGGCGCCGTTGACCCATCCCTGCTCGCCGCTGTCATCCTCGACCTGTACCCACGCGCACGAACCTGATTGCCCCACGGCCGTGAGATTCCGCCCCTTCTTGACCGTTGCGATGATGTCGTAGGCGGTTCCCGGACCGCTGCGCACATTGAGGGTCTCTGCCACGATCGCGACCGACGGCGCAGCCGCGCCGACTTCGGCCACAGGCGCAGAGACAGCCGGAGATGCCGCGCGTGTTGTCTCTGTCGCCGTCGCGGCGCTGTCGTCCGCCGGCGCGATCCGCAGCGTGTTGAGGATTGGATCGAGGATGCTCAGGTCCTGGGTTGTTGGTGTGCCGATATACAGCAGAACCAGTGCGTCGGCCAGTGCGTCGGAGGTCAGCGCAAAGGAGGCAAAGGTAGCGCCTTCGACGCCGCCACAGTCGTTCCATAAGTCATATTTGCCCGCGAAGGTGTCGCCCTCATACTCATAGCGCGTGTCATAGGTACAGTCGTCGGTGAAGGAGATTGTGTCAAGCACCTCGTCAACATCGGTTTCACCGAACCCATCCCACACCGCGACGTAGGCGCCTGGGGTTTCCCAACTGTCGTTGAAGTCATTCACGTCGGTGGATGTGGTGAACTCAACGCCAACAGTCTCGCCGTCGATCTCGAACGGGCCGCTCTCACTGTCCGTCCACGCCACAGGCGCCTGCAACGAAATGCGCCCGCTTTCGTCCTGCACAGGTGCATACTCTGCAGCGTTGAGGTCGGCCTTCACTTCGCTGCCCAGGAAGAAGGACTCAAGCAGTACGTTGAAGGCTTCGTCGTCGGCCTCGGTTGTCGAGACAAAGTCAATGATGTAGGCGTGGTCTTTCGTGCCTGCCTCAAACACGCCTGTGTAGTAGATTGACGTGCCGCCATCACAATTGGTGTAAACGTCGTACTTGCCCGAGTATGTAACGCCATAAATGGTGTGCACAATATCGGGTACTCGCTCCTCATAGGTGCAGATGTCACTGAAGTCGACTGCATCCATTGAGTCGTCAACACTGAAGTCGGGTCCGATATCGGTCATCAGGAAGACCTGCATGCCGGGTTCGTTCCATCCATCTCGGTAGGCCTGAATGTCCGGCGCCACTTCGGTAATCTTGCCAAGTTCAGTGCCGTCATCCGCAAGCCAATCGCGTGTGTTGACGTCGGTCCAGTCAACGGGAAGCACGCCGCTGAAGTACGGCTCGTTAACAAAGGCGTAATCGTACTCGAGGCCGCTGACATCGACGAGTTCCAGAATATCGTCGCCGACATCCGCGGTCACACCGGCTTCACCCTCGCGACCGATATAGAAGGTGTCGAGGATGTGATCAAGCGCCTTGAGGTCGGCTTCCGAGGTGGCATAGACCTCGATGCCGAGCATGTAGTCCTCTGTCTTCGGAATGACCGCTGCGACGAGCGCCGTGGTATTGGTGTTTCCGCAGTCATTGTACTCGTCATAGTAGCCAGTGAAGTTGGCGTCTGCAGGCATCTCGCTGCGCCCAACCAGCGTGCACTGGTCCGAGTAATCAAGCGTGTTGAGCAGCTCCTCCTCGGACTCGTCCTTCTGCAAGTCCGGCGAGTAGGAGAAGACGACACCGGGGATATCCCACTGATCGTAGAACTTCTTCACATCCGTGGAGACCACAAGCTGCGTCCCGCGTATTTCGCCATCAACTTCCCATTCACTCTCGGCGATGTCCGACCAGGCGTCAGGCGTTTCGAGATGGATGATGCCCGCCTCATCGCTTACCGGTACATAGGTGTACTCGTCAACGGTGGCGTCAAGTTGACTCCCAGTTGGGTCCGCTTCGATCTGCTCGGCAATGGAGGAACTTTCGGCAAGCCCTCTGCCATTGAACTGCCCTTCCAGCGTCTCATCCGAGCTTGGGCGATAGACTGTAACGGCCAACACGTCGTCGGGGGCATGGCTGGCGAGGATGTCGCAGTAGTCGGCCATCACGCCATCTACGCCGACCGGCAGCCCCTCGATTTCGAGAATGTAATCGCCCGGCAGAATCCCCACCTGGTCGGCGGGCGAGCCGGACTTCACCGAGTAGACGTAGACAGAACTGTCGCCCGCTTCTGTCTCCATCGCCTCGCCGTTGATTCCCAGGGATTCAACATCGCTCCCCGCTTGCAGGTCGGCCAGAATTGCCTGGGCGTCAGTGCCCCGAATCGCGAAGTATTGATTTGTGGCGTCGTCCGATGCGTAGTTGACTCCCACCACGCTGCCATCCGGCGCAACCAGTGGCCCGCCCGAATTGCCCGGGTTGATCGTCGCGTCGTGCATCAGCACGCTGTCGAGCGACGACCAACTGCTTTCGCCACTGGCCGCCGCCTTGGAGATAATGCCGCGCGTCAGCGTGAATTCGGGATCGCCCAGCGGAAAGCCCGCGGCGTAGACATCCAGCCCGGCGCGCACGGGCTTGTCGTACCACTTCAGATAAGGATAGCCGTCTCCCTGCAGGTCAATCAGGGCAATGTCGAAGCACTCGGATGCGCCAAGCACGCGCGCGTTGACGGGCCTGTCGCGCCCGGAGACAAAAACCTTGAAAAGCGCGCCGCCCGTCACCACATGGTTGTTGGTCACGGCGATGCCCGACGGGTCAATAATGAAACCCGAACCGAAGCCAGGTTCGCTTTGCCGGCTTCCGTCGGTTGGATCAACGAAGGTGCCAACCGCCTCGATCTGCACCACGGCGGTCTCGACGCCGTCAAGCGTATCCACGGGTTCATTCTGGCGAATGTCGGGCAATTGCGTTGCGGCATGGACAGTGGCTGTCGATCCTAGCAAAGCCAGCAGCGTCAGCGTGAGTCCCAGCAGAAGACGGACCCGTGCTGAAGATGAGCCAATCATAACCCCCTCCTCTTTTTCGTCGCGGGATACCCTCGCACGTGGCACGATGCACCTCGCATCCGCGCAAATGCGACCTGGGCATAGGTTGGTGGGTGACTGCGACCCCATCTTACCACGTTCGGTGAGTGGTTGCGAGAGGGGTTTGCGTCTCCATAAGTGCTTCCAGCCCCAAAGAAGCGAGGCTTCCGACGTTGGAAGCATCGCTTCGATCGAGGGCCATGGGCGTGCAGTATGCCTAGAGGACACGCTGCATCTCCTGCTCCACATGGCTGCGCACACGCGGTTTCGGCCTGCGCAAAGTGCCGAGGTCAACCTCTTTGCCAAGAATGCCGGCGAGATACTCCTGCAGGGCAACGAGGCCCAGATAACCCACCGGGCGATTGAACTCTACAAGCATATCAAGGTCGCTCGCCGGGCCGGCATCGTCGCGCACGGTAGAGCCGAAGAGCGCAAGCGAGGCGACGCCATACTCATTGCGGAGCGGATGTTGATAGCGCCCCAATATGGCGCGCACGGCATCGATGTCCGTGGCGCTATTGTCGCCATTTCGCGCCCACTTGTCGAATCAAAGGGCCGACCTCATTGCTGGGGTCGGCCCTTAAGTTCACAGATCTTCGAGGAGTGGAAAGTCCTACCGCTTCACCCTGTCCAGCAATTCCCCGTCCGGGCCGTAGAGCTGCACGTCGAGCGCCATCTGTCCCATGGCGTGCGTGGAGCAACTGAGGCACGGGTCGTAGAGGCGAATGCCGTGCTCAATGCGGTTGAGGATGCCCTCTTCGAGCTTGGGCCCCTGCACGTAGTGCTGGGCAATCTGCTTGACGGTGCGGTTCATGGCCAGGTTGTTCTGCCCCGTGGCGATGATCATGTTCACCTTCTGCAGGATGCCGTCCTCGTTCACGTCATACTCGTGGAAGATGGTGCCGCGCGGGGCTTCGCTTACCCCCACGCCATGCAAGCTGTTGACGTCCGCCTTGGCGCGCACGCGGTCGCTGGTGATCGCCGGGTCCTCCACCGTCTCGGCGATCTTCTCGAGGCAGAAGAGGATTTCGAGAAGGCGCGCATAGTGGTAGGCGAACGAGGCGGTGACGGGCTTGCCGCGTGGCACAAGGTGGCGGAAGCGGCGCAGTTCGGCGTCGGCCAGGGGCGTGCCCGCGAAGTCGCAGATGTTCACGCGTGCCAGCGGCCCCACGCGGTACATGCCCGCGCTGTAGTCGCCGTTCGTAACGGCCGGCTTGTAGTAGGGGAACTTGAGGTAACTCCACTCCTCCACGGCCTCGCCCAGAATCTCGCGGTACCGTTCAGGCGGCAGCCCGCGCTGGAGGATATTGCCTTCGCTGTCCATCACACGCAGCACGCCGTCATAGTGTTCGAGGCCACCATCGGGTGAGACGAGGCCCATGAAGAGACTGGGAAACTCGCCGTATACCTGGCTTTCGACCTCATAGGCTGCCGTCATGTCGGCGAGCATGTCCAGTGCGACGCCGGTGATGTCAAAGGCCTCGGGCAACATGCGCTTGATGGCGCTGCGCCCTTCGTCGCTGAGCGGCTCGCGCACGCCGCCCGGGACGCTCCATGCCGGGTGCACGCTCTGCCCGCCCAGAATGCGGATGATCTCCTGGCCGATGTAGCGCAGGCGGATGCCGTTGCGCGCTACGTCGGGGTACTGCTTAATGAGCCCCATAATATTGCGCGCTGCAGGATCGCTCTCCATGCCCAGCAGCAGGTCCGGCCCGGAGAGGTGGAAAAAGCTGAGGGCGTGGCTCTGGACCAACTGGCCCCAGTTCATGATGCGGCGCAGCTTGGCGGCCGTGGGCGGAATCTTGACGCCCAGAATCGCGTCGCCCGTTTTGGACGATGCCATGATGTGGCTCACGGGGCAGATGCCGCAGACGCGCGCCGTAATCCCGGGCATCTCCCAGAAGGAGCGCCCTTCGCAGAACTTTTCAAAACCGCGGAACTCGGTTACGTGGAAGCGCGCGTCCGTGACTTTACCGTCATCGCCAAGCATGACAGTGATTTTTGCATGTCCCTCAATCCGGGTGACAGGGTCGATTACGATTGTTTTGCTCATGGTTACTCTGTCTCCCGATTATCCAAACGTTCGCATTGACGGCTCAAGCATCACCGCATCGCCCGTGACAAGGGACGAGACCGCCGCCCAAATTCGCTCCGGGCTGGGCGGGCAGCCGGGCAGAAAGACATCCACCTGGATGACCTGGTGCAGAGGCAGCACCTTGGGCAAAAGCTGCGGCATAACATGATCCGTGCTGCCGTGGGGCGCCTTGCCCGGCCCTTCGTGGTAGACGGCGGTAAGCACGTCATCAAGGCCAAGCGAGTTGCGCAGGCTGGGCACGTTGCCCGTCACGGCGCAATCGCCAAAGCTGACGACGATCTTGCTACGCTCGCGCACCTGGCGCGCCAGCTCAAGGTGATCATTGTTGCAAATGGCCCCCTCCACCAGCGTCACATCGACGTTGTGGGGGAATTCCTTGACGTCTGCGATGGGGCTGTAGACGAGGTCGGCCAGTTCAGCCAGATCAATCAGCTTCTCGTCGAGATCCAGAAAGCTCATGTGGCAGCCCGAGCAGCCGCCCAGCCAGACTGTGGCAAGGCGCACCTTGGCCGGGGCGCTGCTCGCGGGAACGGCCGTGGCAGCAGGCGCTTTCTTCGTAGTCGGCGCGGGATGAATTGGTTCAATTCGGTTTGGCATCTGTGTACTCCCACACATTCTTTTCGCGACCATCCAGAATCCAGCGCAGGAAGTCGTGCTGCTTTTCCATTTCGTGCACGGAGGAGCCTCGCGCCGACAGCGCACCCGTGGGGCAAACCTGAACGCACTTGCCGCAGGAAGTGCAGGTGTCGCTTGATCCCCAGGGTTGGTTGAGGTCGGCAATCAGCAGGCTGTTTGCGCCGCGTCCCATCAGGTCCCACACATGCGCGCCTTCAATTTCGTCGCACACACGTACGCAGCGCGTGCAGAGGATGCAGCGGTTGTGGTCGAGTGTAAAGCGTGTGTGGCTTGCATCCACCGGCAGCGATGGGTTGAGGTATTCGTAGCGCACGTGGTCCATGCCTACCTTTGCCGCCTCCCACTGAAGCTCGCAGTTGCCATTCATCACGCACACGGCGCAGACGTGGTTGCGCTCGCTGAAGAGCAGTTCGAGAATCATCTTGCGGTACTTGACAAGCCGGTCGCTGTGTGTGCGCACGACGAGCCCTTCCACCGCCGGGGTAACACATGCGGGCTGGAGCTTGTTGTTACCCGCAATTTCCACAAGGCAAAGGCGGCAGCCGCCACGATCGCTCAGCCCGTCAAGATGGCAAAGCGTGGGAAGTTGGATGCCGTGCTCGCGCAGCACGGAGAGGAGCGACTCCCCCTCCTGCGCGCTGACGAGCTCATCGTTGATAGTCAGTGTGACAACGGCCATTAGACGGCCTCCAGTTCATCGAGGCGAGCGGCCTTGCGCCGGGGCCGTGGAGCCTCAGCGATCACGGGCGACAAAGGCTTCTCGTTGAGCGCGCAGACACCGGCCACGCACTTGTGTTGCTTGATATGAGCCTCATATTCATCCAGGAAGTAGTGAAGGGTGCTTACCACCGGATTTGGCGCATTCTGGCCCAGACCGCAGAGGCTTGTCTCCTGCACCATGATGCACAGTTCGCGCAAAGTCGCGAGGTCGGCCTCGGTCGCGGCGCCACGGGTGATTTTGTCGAGCAGCCCGTGGATCTGCACGGTCCCTACCCGGCACGGAGCGCATTTGCCGCACGATTCGTCGGCGCAGAACTCCAGGAAGAATTTGGCAACGTCCACCATGCACGATCGCTCGTCCATGATGATGAGGCCGCCCGAACCGACAATGGAGCCGAGCGCCCGCAAACTTTCGTAATCAACTGGCGTATCGAGGTGCTGCGCCGGGATGCAACCGCCGCTGGGACCGCCGGTCTGCACAGCCTTGAATGCGCGATTGTCGGGAATCCCGCCGCCAATCTCATAGACGATTTCGCGCAGCGTGATTCCCATGGGAACCTCGATGAGGCCCGTGGTGTTCACATCACCCGCAAGCGCGAAGATCTTCGTGCCTTTGCTCTTGTCGGTGCCGATGGCCGCAAACCACTCGGCTTTGTTGGAGATAATCGGTGCAATGCTGCCGAAAGTCTCCACGTTGTTGATGAGCGTGGGTTTTCCCCAGAGACCGGACTGGCTTGGGTAGGGGGGGCGGGGCACCGGCTGGCCGCGCCTGCCCATGATTGAGGCCATGAGCGCAGTTTCTTCGCCGCAGACGAAGGCGCCGGCGCCAATGCGAATGTCAATGCGAAAGTTGAACGGGCTGTCGATCATGCGGCTGCCCAGCAACCCGCGTCGCTCGGCTGCGCGAATTGCGCGCTCAAGTCGCTTGGCCGCCACGGGATACTCGCCACGCACGTAGATGAATCCCTGCTCGGCGCCCACGGCATAACCAGCGATCGCCATTCCCTCGAGAATCCGGTGCGGGTCGCTCTCCATGAGCGAGCGGTCCATGTAGGCGCCCGGGTCGCCCTCGTCACCATTCGCCACGACGTACTTCTTGTCGGATTGGGATTTGCGGACGAGATCCCACTTGATGCCGGTGGGGTAGCCTGCGCCGCCGCGCCCGCGCAGCCCGCTTCGGGTAATCGATTCGCAAACCTCATCAGGTTTCATTTCGCGCAATACGTGCGCCAGCGCCGTATAGCCGCCACACGCAACGTAATCGTCAAGCGACTCGGGGTCGATTTGACCGCTGTTCGCCAGAACAATCTTGTGCTGCTTGGCGAAGAACGGGTCATCCTTCGGCATGACATGCTCGGCAACGGGTTGGTTCTTCGCGACATGCTCCTGCACAATGCGCGTGGCCGCTTCAGGTGTCACCTGCTCATAGACGACATCTTCCTGGTCGCGTTGTTTAAGCGTAATCACGGGGCCGCGGCTGCAGGGCCCCATGCAGCCCGTTGAGACAACCTGAACGTCTGCGTCCAGATCGCCTTCCTTGATTGCTTTTTCAATTGCCTCGCGTACGGCGGTGCCGCCGGATGAGAGGCAGGGTGTGCTGGCACAGCAGAGGACTCGGCAGCGAAATGCACCCTGCCGCTCCTGTTCGCGCTGCGCCATCGTCTGCAAATCAGCTCGATTCATTCAAAACGCTCCTCTTTGTCGAGCGGGAATTCTGCGAGGAATCAAGCCTCGGCAGTTGAAATCAGGACCGGCGTGGACGACGCATCGTCACCGTTGGCGGGCATATTGAAGAGACGTGCCCGCACACGTTCCAGAGCCCCTTCAGGCGTCTGGCGTGCAACAACTTCGCCGTCGATAACGAGAACTGGCGCCAGGCCACAACTGCCCAGACAGCGGGCTGTGTTCAAGCTCAACTTGCCATCGGCGGTGGTGGCGCCGGCGTCAACGCCAAATTCAGCCTGCAGCGCCGACACAATTTCGGCCGCGCGCTTGACGTAGCATGCAGTACCCATGCAGACAATGCAGGTGTGCTCGCCTTGAGGCTTGAGGGAGAAGAAGTGGTAGAACGTTGCGACACCGTAAACCCAGCTAAGAGGCAGCTTGAGTTGATGCGCAACATAGACAAGCAGGTCGTCCTCGAGAAAACCAAAGGCCTCCTGCGCTGTGTGGAGAACTTCGATTAGTGCGTCCTGCTGGAATGAAAAGCGCTTCAGCGTGCGGTCAATTAGTTTGAAGCGTGGATCGCCGCTGGGGTGTTCCTGTGCACCAGCGCCACTGCGGGGTTTGACCCGAGGCTTTGGGTCGGTGAGTACGCCCATACCGTTCCTCACTCAGTCTAGGAGGCCCCACTCAAATGGAGCCGAGAAATGGAAGACAACGAGCGATGCACGATTACCCAGCGGCCGAGAATCCAGCAATCGAGCAGGCGAATGTGGGGAACTGCGTTCAAGCGCCGCTGCGTGCGCACACCATGTGAAGTATTTCACAAAAGCTGATTCTGCGCAACTTGCACCAAAGGATGGAATAAGAGGCTATTGGTGGCAGCCATCTCAAAGGAACAGCGCGAGTACGCAGAAACGACGGAAACAGCGGAAAATGCAGGAGAGAGCAATCGCTTCCTGTCTTTTCCGGAGTTTCCGTCGTTTCTGCGTACCGGCGTTGCTTTAGTTGTCCTGCGCCCTGCTGGACGAGCTACCTGCGCGCGATTTGCGGGTCGCGAATGCGTGGCAGATCATACCAAACGTCATCGCACCAGGCGGCCTCTTCTTCGGAAAGCTCCATGTCCACGCCCAGGAGGCTGTCGGTCAGTTGCTCCACAGTTCGCGCGCCAATGATTGCACAACTGATATCCGGCTGCGCAAGCGTCCAGGCGAGTGCTACATGCGTTAGGCTCTTGCCTACGGCCTGAAGCCTGGCATGGAGGCCGCGCACTTGCTCAAGAACTTCATCGTTCCAATAGCGCTTGCGGTAGAGCTCGCCGCTGCGTTCAAGGCCAAAGCGGGCGTCGGGCGCGAGTTCGGCCTTTTCCACATAGCGCGCAGTGAGCATGCCCCCAGCCAGCGGGTTGTAGATCATCACCCCCAGCTCCTGCGCCCGGCAAAGGGGAAGCAACTCATCCTCAATCATGCGGAAGAGGATGTTGTAACGGGGCTGCACGGTGTCGAAACGCACAAGATTCTGTTTGTCGCTCGTCCAGAGGGCGCTTGCGAGCAACCACGCCGGATAGTTGGAGCAGCCCACATAGCGCACCTTGCCTGCCGTTACCAGGTCATCCAATGCGCGCAGCGTCTCCTCGATGGGCGTCTCAAGATCGGGCCAATGCACCTGGTAGAGGTCGATCACGTCGGTTTGCAGGCGCCGCAGCGAAGCCTCGCAGGCGCGCATGATGTGGTAGCGACTCAGTCCCTGGTCGTTTGGCGCGTCACTCATCGGTCCACGGCACTTGGTGGCGAGGATGATGCGCTCACGTATCCCCCGCGTATGCAGCCAGCGCCCCACAATCTCCTCGGTGCGCCCTACCGTGGAAAGATCGCCGCCGAGCGGATAGACGTCTGCGGTGTCAATAAACTGGATTCCCGCTTCGTTCGCCGCATCCATAATCGCGAATGACGTGTCGTCGTCGGCCTGGTTGCCGAAGGTCATCGTCCCCAGGCAGACTTCACTTACCGTCAACCCTGTTCGGCCTAAGCGTCGCATGTTCATCGAATGCACTCCTTGTGCGTGGTTCGGCGGACCGCACCAATCTGCAAAAAGAAAAGCAACACCAGCACGCTCATTTCAGCGATCGACGCGGATATGTACCCGGCAACGTGGATTGCCCAGCCATGCATTACGCATGCACGAGTGACCGATCGAGCTTTGAACTCCGTGGTCGTCCACGTACCCCACGTTATTGCTGGTGCCTGCGCACAGCAAGATGTACAGCATTCAGGACGCAAACAGCCGCCAGGTGCCTTCAGACACCACCTCGACTGCGCCATCGACGACCTTGATTGCCGTTTGATCGTCAATCGCGTACCCTGGCGTCTGCAAACGTGCGGCCCAGCGCTCTGCGTTTGTTAGCGTGTTTTGCGGCAGCATCTCGTGACCCAGATGGGGAAAGATCGCGAAGTCCACCAGACCCAGCGTTTCATCGCCACCGGTGGGCGGCGTCCAGCCGACAAACTCTTGGCCAATGCGGGGCGCCATAATCATGCTCCCGGCGCTCAGCCCCACGTAGACCGCCCGCAGCGAGGGCAACATTGCGGCCAGGCCTGACTCCTGCATCCAGTAGAAGAGATAGAGAGGGTCGCCGCCGTTCACCAGGATTACATCGGCCTCCTCAACCTCGGGCGACCACAGCGTCTTGTTGATACTGGGCAGCGCGGTAGGTTCGAGCACGCCGATTGTTTTCCAACCAAGCTCGCACATGGGTGTCTCGGCCTTTCCGTTGAAGAACTCCCATGCCAGTTTGGCGCCGCCGGGCAAGGCGTAGGAAGAAGTGGAAATGCAAAGGGCGCTGCACTCGGCGATGGGTTTGTCCAGGAGCTCGTCCAGTGCACGCTGGATGCTGGGGTTTTGGATGCCTGCAGAGGTGAGAAGGAGCTTCATCATGTATTTCCTTGACGATGAGATATGAGTTGCATAGTGACGGGCGCCGTCTCCCGCTCGAGCCATTCGAGATAGGCCAGTGCCTCAGTGCGTGTCTCGCCGCACATCTCGGGCATTGGCCGAAGGCGGGTGCAAACGTCGGGACGCTCGGGCGTGCCGAAGAGTGCGCAGCGGTAATCTTCTGTCAGGTGCATGCAACGCACACCGGCAGGCTTGCCCTGCGGCATCCCCGGCATTGGCGAGGAGATTGAAAGTGCGATGCAGCACGCACCGCAGCCCGCGCGACAATCCATGGGGTCAGCGCGCCCAGATGGCAAGGGCATCCTCAAGCGAAGCCGTGAACGGATAGTCGCCGTAGCGATTGGTCTCACGAATGAACTCGTGAAGGGCCTTGCTCGGGAGTTCGTCAAACGCGCCGACAATAGCCAGGCGCACCCTGTAGTTCACGCACTTCTGTAGAAGCTCGCCAAGCATGCGGGTGCTGAGATCAAAGAAAGCGGGGTCAAAATTGCGCACGTAGAGCACCACGTCCGTGGATTGCGCGCCGTAGAGGATCTCCAGCACGTCAAGCGGTTCGTTGATCACGGCTTCTTGTGTCGTAATTACGCTGACCTCGCCGGGGCCATTGCGAATCACTTCAAAGTTGATTGGATCGGTCATCAAACGTCAACCTTCCGTTTGGGAAGCAGCATTGAGCTTGTGTGCAAAATCAACCAGCACACCATTGGTCCAGCCGAATCCCGTTACGTGGCCATAGAGGCCGGCCTCACCAGGGTTGCCGGGATTCACGACATCATATTTCTCCCAGAGTACACCGGTTTGTTCGAACATGGCGGCACAGGTGGTGCACCAGCGTTGGCGCACCTCATGCGCTTCAGTATGAAAGCCGTATTTATCCAGCCCCTCAGCGGCGATCCACTGCAGCGGCGCCCAGCCGTTGGGCCAGGCCCACTGACGGCCGGCCCGCATGTCCAGCGACGTTACGAGGCCGCCCGGCTGCAGGAAATGGGGCAGCTGCGTTTGAACAATGCGCAGCGGCCTGTTCCGCCGACGCAAGCCCGGCCCATAATGGGTAGAAGGTCGCCAGTGAAGGCGTAGGCGTGCGCACCTCGGTCACATAGTCGTAGTCAAGGTACAAGCCGGCTTCGTCGTCCCACATGGTGTCGACGATTGCCTGGGCTCGCGTCTGTGAACGTTCTTCCCAATTTACGGCGCGCTCGCAGTCAGCCCAATATCCGCGCAAACGCGGCCATGTCCCGTTCGCGCAGATAGAGAATGCTGTTGAGGTCGACCGGCAGATGTGCCAGCCATAGGTCATTGCAGCGCGTTGAGTGGTCCCAACCGCTTTCGCACGAGGCGAGCATGTCAAGGTAATTGATGTCGAAGTAGCGCGACAGGCCATTGTGGACGTTGCGGTGATTGGGCTGCGCAGTGCCCATCCATACAGTTTCATGCTCGGCCTCAGCCAAAGCCAACATGCGCGCAAGCCAGTCGAGGGCCGCATCACCCTGCTGCTGCTGGACAAAGGGCCAGACGAGCGCCACCATCTGCGTGAAGAAAGGAGGTTGGCTGCGCAAGAGAAAGTAGTAGCGGCTGCCGTTGGGGATCATGCCAAAGCGCTCGAGCAGATAAGCCATGTTTTCGGTCATGTCCAGGGCAAGCTGCGCGTGCGGCGTATCCACCAGCCCGAGGGCGATGAAGTAGGAGTCCCAGTAATACATTTCCTGGAACATGCTTCCCAC
The DNA here is from genome assembly GCA_963735275.1 of uncultured Chloroflexia bacterium. GTDB lineage: Bacteria > Chloroflexota > Anaerolineae > Caldilineales > Caldilineaceae > UBA5069. Next base: position 26,876 of record CAVTKJ010000001.1, read on the forward strand.
GCCCGGAACCACATAGGGGCAGGGCATCCCGATCAGCGTCTGCTGGTCGGTGGGAGTCGAGCGCGTCAGTTGAGGCCAGAAGGCGTCGATATACGTCAGTAGGGCTTCAAACGGCATGGGACAATCCTTGGCTTCGCTTACCCGGTCACTGCTCGCCACATTATAGCCCAGACGGAGCCATGGCAGGGAGTGCCCGTGCGGGTGCAGCGACTTACCGCACGCAAAGTCATGATGGAACGCTCCGTGCGTCTCCGGCGTCAGCCTATGGTATAATTCTGCAAGTTTGGCAGCCGCGCCACAACTTGCCCGTGCGCCGGTGGCAATGCGTGAGGCGAAGGTTCCGCGAACGCCTTCCTGCTCTTTGACGGCAGATAGCGCCACATGCGCGACTGCCGGAACGAAGTGGCATGGGTGAGAGACTGACAGCCCGGGATGAATGGCGGTGCCGCGTGATACTATCCACGCAGCGCGGCTGGAGATGGTTAGCTTCTATTTGATGGATTGCGCAGGGATTCGTTGGGCGACACGGTTAATCCGCTGACACCAAGTGTTGAAGAACGTGCGGCGGCGCTGAAGGAACTGGAAACGGCAGTGCGTGGCTGCACGCTCTGCAAGTTGGCGCGCACGCGTACGAATGCCGTCCCTGGTGACGGCGACTATTCGTCGGTGGTGCTCTTCGTAGGCGAAGGACCGGGCTTTGACGAAGACAAGCAGGGGCTGCCCTTTGTGGGACGCAGCGGCAAGTTCCTCACCGAAAGCCTGCAGCGCGTCGGCATTCAGCGGGCCGACGTCTACATAACGAACGTTGTCAAGTGTCGCCCGCCCGAGAATCGCGACCCGGAGCCCGACGAAATCGATGCCTGCAGGGAATACCTGGACCGCCAGATTGCGCTCATCAACCCGCGCATCATTGTCACGCTTGGACGCCACAGCCTGAATCGCTGGCTCGCCGGCGCGTCGATTACCCGGATTCACGGGCAGGTGAAGAATCTCGGCCATGGTCGCATTTTGCTGCCCATGTTTCATCCGGCGGCCGCACTGCGCAATCCCGCCTGGCGCGCCGAGTTTGAGAAGGACTTTGAAAAGCTGCCCGCACTGATTGAGCGGGCGCAGCGCGCCAACGAGGCCGCCGCACGTGGCGAGGCGCCGGCCGCTGGCATGCCCCACCCAGGCGATGCAGATTACGTGGCGCCAGGCGCAGCAGCTGGGCAGGTGGCCCGGGTTGACTTCGGGACTCTCGAAGTCCCTCCACGCGCAAGCGACGATGAGGTGGGACCCGCGCAGATGCGCCTCCTGTAATGGGAGTTGAGCATCAGCGTGGTTGACGATTGTTGATTCTGGCCTGGGCGGGATGCGCCCCGGCCTTGATGATTTATGGACGTTGAAATCACATGCGTGCGGCGCAATGCCGTGCGCTCGAACCGAAAGGACGTTGCATGGATAGTATAGAACCCGGCGCGCAGAACGCCAGCCGCACGAACGCGGGAGAGAGCGCCCCGCTTCTCAAAGTGATTCCTTTGGGAGGTCTCGGCGAAATCGGCAAGAACATGATGGTGCTTGAGGCCAACGGCGAGCTGCTCATTATCGATGCGGGACTCATGTTCCCCAGTAGTGACATGCATGGTGTCGACATCGTCATCCCTGAGGCGGACTATGTTCTCGAACCGCGCCGAAGATGTCCGCGCCGTCATTCTCACCCACGGCCACGAGGACCACATCGGCGCGCTCTCCTATCTTGTGGAGGAGGGGCTGAAGGCGCCTGTCTACGCCACGGCACTGACCCGCGGCTTGCTGGAAGTCAAGCTGCGCGAGCAGAAAATGCTCGGTGATATGACGCTTCACACCGTCACGCCGGAGAGCGTCGTCGATCTGGGCTCCTTCAGGGTTGAGTTTTTCCACACCACCCATTCCTTCCCCGACAGCGTCGGCGTCTCGGTGCAAACGCCTGCCGGACGCGTGATCGAGACCAGCGACTACCGCTTTGACGCCACACCGGTCGACGGCAAGCCGACTGAAGAAGGGAAGCTCAAGCGCTGGGGCGATGAAGGCGTGCTGCTGCTGATTGCCGACAGCACAAATGCCGAAAAGTCCGCCGAGACGCCGAGCGAGCGATCGCTTGACGCGATGCTTGACCGTGTCATGGGTGAGGCACCTGGCCGTGTACTTCTCGCCACCTTTGCCAGCAATCTGGGCCGCGTCCAGCAGGTCATGCATGCCGCGTCGCGCCAGGGACGGCGTGTGGGTGTAATTGGCCGCTCGATGGTCAACAATGTCAAGATTGCTATCCAGCTTGGCTATCTGGACATCAAGCATGAGGATTTGCTCACCGCCGGCGAGATGGAATCTCTGCCCGCACACGAGGTGGTGATTATCGCCACGGGCAGCCAGGGCGAGCCGACCAGCGCCATGGTGCGCATGAGCATCGATGACCATCGCCAGATTACTCTGCGCCCCGGCGACACGGTCGTGCTCAGCGCTACGCCCATTCCCGGCAACGAGGAACTCTTCAACCGCACCGTGGACAATCTCTTCCGCCAGGGCGTTGATGTCTTCTACCACGAACTGGGCGATGTCCACGTGAGCGGCCACGGCGGGCGCGAGGATTACAAGCGCATGTTGGACCTTGTGCGCCCGAAGGCCTTTATTCCTGTGCACGGCGAATACCGCCACCTCGTCCTGCATGGCCGCATCGCCGAGCAGTGCGGCGTTGATCCGGAGCAGATCTTCGTCGTGGAAGATGGCCAAATCGTTGAGTTCGGCCGCTTTGACGGCCCCGAAGTGACTGGACGCCTCGGTGAGAAGATTCCTGCCGGCCACGTCTACGTCGATGGCCTGGGCGTGGGCGATGTCGGCAACGTCGTCCTGCGCGACCGCCGCCACCTGAGCCAGGATGGCTTCATGGTCTGCGTGGTGGCCGTGGACGAGGAAGATGGCAGCGTGATCTACGGGCCCGAAATCATCAGCCGCGGCTTTGTCTACATGCGCGACAATGAAGAACTCTTCCAGCGTGCGCAGGATGCGGTGAACCGTGTGCTGCGCAAGAAGATGCCGGTGCAGGTGCTCGAAGACAAGATTCGCGAGGCGCTCGCCGCCTTCGCGCACAAGGAAATGGGCCGCCGGCCGATGGTGCTGCCGCTGGTGATGGAGGTGTAGGGTGATACTGATAAATGGTGACTGATCACTGGGTGACTGGTTGATTGGGTGACTGGTTGATTGGGTGACTGGTTGATTGGGTGACTGGTTGATCGGGCGATTCGTTGACTGGATGATTGGGGTCATGCCGCTTGGCGTGGCCCCTTTTGTTTTGTGCGGCGGGGTCGGGCGCCCTTCGCCACCATCGAGCGCTTCGTAGGCGGCGGCCCGTGGCCGGCGCCTACGCCTGAACGCAACTGCCCGCCAGTTATCAATCTCCAATTGTCAATTATCCCGTTGTGATCCGCGCCACACCGGTGCGGCAATTTTGCGCGGTTGCACATCCGCCAAATCGGAGTACAATCCCTGCGCCCCTGAACTTGCTTGACGTTTCCCCCGCGTACTTTGCTTGCCGGCTACTTGTTCATCACTCGAGGATTGACACATGGCACTCAAAAACACGTGGGGGACCCTGCACATCGCGCGCAGGTGGGGTGCGTTGCTTTGGCGGCGCGCTCATGGTGGTCTGTTTGTTCGCGCTGACCGCGCTGCCCGCGGCAGCACAGGAACCTGCACCTGCCGACGTGGCCGCCGTGCAGGATACCGTCGTGGGCGACGGCACCGCCGCCTCGTGCGACGGCAACGCGCTGGAAGCCGCTGTTACGGCAGGCGGCACGGTCACCTTTGCCTGCGGCCCAGAGCATGCGACGATCCTCGCCAATACGATGGTGCTCGACGGCGTGAGCACGATCATCGAGGGTGGCGGTCGCGTGACGATTTCGGGTGAACAACTTCGGCAAATATTCATCATCAACGCAGGCGCAAGCCTCACGCTGCGCGATCTCACCGTCAGCAACGGACTGTGGGGCGGTGGCGGTGGCGCAATCGACAACAGCGGTACGCTGCTGATCCAGCGTAGTACGCTGCAAGACAATTCCGCAGTGGGCAGGCCTGGCGGCGCAATTCTCAACCACGCAGGCTCGCTGACAATTGAGCAAAGCACGCTGCAGAACAACACCGCCGCGGGCGGGGACAATGGCGGCGCGCTGGCCATGCTGGGCGGTGCGGCAACTATCAAGCAGAGCACCTTCAACGGCAACTACGCGACGGGGTCGGGAGGTGCGTTCTACGTGGAGGCGGGCGACTTTGCGCTGGAGAACAGCACAGTCAGCGCGAACCATGCCGACAACCTGGGTGGCGGCCTCTTCTCCACAATGGCCCCTGGCGCAGGCTCGATCTCGCTGCTTCACACGACATTCTACTTGAACAGTGACGACGGCGCAGCCGGCAATATCGGCGCAAGCGACACCGTGGAGCCGATCAAGCTACGCAACTCAATCCTCTACGCCACCGACGCCCCGAAGAACTGCTACCTGAGCAGCCTCAGCAACATCACCTCGGGCGACTACAATCTGGCCAATGACGACTCGTGTGGCTTGAGCGGCGCACATGACATCCAAAACGTCGCCGACCCGCTGCTGGGGCAGCTTGGCGACAATGGCGGGCCCACCTACACCCACGCGCCGCAGATCGGCAGCGCGGCCGTGGATACAATTCCTGCGGAAGCGTGCGGCTCGGCCGTAGACCAGCGCGATATGCCACGCCCGCAAGGGACCGGCTGCGACAAGGGTGCGGTGGATGCAGTCCCCACGCAGATGCCGCCTCTCCCCATCAACCAGCCCACGGCGGCGCCCTTCTACCTGGGCAAGCTGCTCGTGCGCAACATCAACTTGCCGATCTTCACCCTCGCAACCAACATCGTTGCCCAGCGGCTCGAAGTGACGCAGGGCATCCAGGCCGCGGCCGGCACGGGGGTCACGCTGGTTGCGGGGAAACGTACCTATGTGCGCTTCCACGTGCGCCGCGATTTTGGTTCGGCGGATCCGGTAGTGGGCGCGCGCTTGTGGCGCATTGTGAATGGACAGCGCTCAGGCGATCCGATCCTGCCCAGCGGCGCCATCGGCTTTGCCCGCTTCGTCCCTTACTACTTCGGCGGATCCTCCTATGTGAGCGACCCCTACATCACTGTGCGCTCCAACCCCAACCGCAACACCCTGAACGATTCGTTCTACTTCCGCATCCCCGACGCATGGACCGCGGCGGGCAACCTGACCGTTGAGGCGGAGGTGAACCCGCCGGGGATTGCCAATCGGGTTACCGAGAGCACCTACGGCGACAACAGCTCCCGCGCAAGCGTCACCTTCAATTCGACGCCTTCCATGGTGTTGCGCCTCTACGCCGTTTCGTACAAGACCGGCGGCGTTGTCTACACGCCCACCGATTTGCAGATGCGCGAGGCCGAAGACTGGCTGCGGCGCGCCTATCCGATCGCACGCCTCGTGGTCAAGCGTGATGCGCTGGACATGACGGACCTCGGCTTTGAGCCGGACTGCACGCGCGTCAACGGGCGGCTCATCTGGGCGAGCATCTTCCTGCGCTGGGGCGGAATTGATTCACAGCCCACCCGCTACTATGGCATGGTCTCCGACGGGGGCTCGTCGACACGCTTCATGCGCGGCTGTGCCGACAACATCCCCAGCTTCGTCGCGTCCGGCCCCACCGGCGACCCGAGTCTGTACACCAATTTCGCCTGGGACACGAACAACGACGGCGCCAGCTATGGTGACTGGTATATGGGCCACGAACTGGGCCATACCTGGGGACGCTTCCACGTGAATTGCGCCGGCACCGAAGTGGGTCCCGATGGCGCGTTCCCGCTGCAGAATGGCACCATCGGGCGCAAGAGCAATGCCGACGCCTACTGGGGTTTTGATGTTTCACTCAAGGGGCCCGTGGTCTACCCACCCACGTGGACGGAGATCATGTCCTACTGCCCCAACCAGTGGATCTCGAACTACACCTACGAGGCAATCCGCAACCGAATTGTGAGCGAGAATGCCGCACTTGAGGCACAGGGCGCGGCACTCAGCGCGCCGGCGGAGTCCCTGATCATCGAAGGCGTCATCAGCGCCGATCAGAGCAGCGTGACAATTCGCCAGGCCAACCGCATCACTCTGCCGAGCTTGCTGCCCCCGCCCGTGCCTGGCGGCTGGGACATCCGCCTGTTGGACCTCAACGGCAACGAATTGGCGAGCTATCCCTTCACGCCGCGCAGCGACACCGACAGCCCCGACGAGTCGCATGATGCGCTGATCATGGAACAGGTGCCGTGGGTTAACGGCACGCGCCAAATTCAGGTGCGCAAGGGTGCGACCGTGATGGCTACGCAGCCTGTGAGCGCCAATGCGCCGACCGTCACGGTGACATCACCCGCGGGTGGCGAGAACGTGGGAGCGGGCGGACTCAACGTCACCTGGAGTGCCGGCGACGTCGACGGTGATCCGCTTGAGGCCACGGTGCTCTACAGCCGCGATGGCGGCGCCACATTCGCCCCGCTGCGGCTGCACATGACCGGCTCCAGCGTGACGATTCCCGCCAGCCAATTGGGTTACACGACCCAGGGCAAAATCCGCGTCATCGTCGATGACGGCGTACTCACCGGCCAGGACGATTCGGAGGGGTTCTTCAGCGCGCCCAATCAACCTCCCGCAGCGCAGATCCTGACGCCCGCGGCAAATGCAACCGTCGCCTTCGGGCCTGCGCTCAACCTGAGCGGCGCCGCGACCGACCTTGAAGATGCCAATCTGCCCGACAGCGCCTTTCGCTGGTCGTCGAACCTCGATGGGCCGCTGGGAACCGGGCCGAACCTTGAAGTGCAGTTGCAGACAATTGGCGCCCACACGATTACGCTTGAGGTCGTTGACGCCAATGGCGGCATTGGCAAGGCGACGCGTGCCATTACCGTGAACCCCGACACGTCGATTACGGCGGCGTCGCTGAACGCGACACCCAGTTCCACCGCCGAGACGCTGCCAGTGGGGGGCGAGACGACGCAAATCCTGAGCCTGCGCAATCCTTCGGGCGCGACGCTGAACTGGCAGGCCACAAGCAACGCGCCGTGGCTCACCCTTGACAGCGCGCAGGGGCAGACACCCGCAGACCCGACACTGCGCATTCGCACAGCAGGGCTGGGAATCGGCGTGCATGAGGGCGTCATTACCATCAACACAACAGGCATGCAGGCTGAAGTTGGCGCCTCGGACACGCAAATGCCGCAGGGCGAGCTTGCTACACAACAGGTGCGCGTCTACCTGACCGTTAGCGGCAACGCGGTTCTGCTGCCAATCGTCAAGAGGTAGTCCATTCGCTCAGATGCTGAGCGGCCGCGCCTCCTGGCGTAGAGCGCGGCCGCTCTCCAGGGTCATGAGCAGGCATGAATTAAAGTCATACCCGCACGAGAGTAACATCTCAACGCAAAGTCGCGAACGAAGGGACTGCGCGCGCCCTCCGCCTGCGAGTTGGGCGCGACTGCATCTCGGGGCTATAATCGGTGCTCCGGGCCGCTTTGAATCGTCGCCGGCACGCTTCGCACCGAGAGCCATGACAGACTCAGATTCTGCGCGTCAATCGACGTCCACCGCATCCGATCAACCCACAGTCCGCGTTATCTTCCAGCCCAACGGCCGGCAGGATGCCGTAACCGTGGGCACGACGCTCCTGAACGCAGCGCGCGACATGGGCGTGGAGATCGAGTCGATCTGCGGCGGCCACCAGACGTGCAGCAAGTGCAAGGTGCGCGTCGAAACGGGCGACTTTCCCAAGTTCGGCGTGCATTCGTCCGCGGCCGCGCTCACGCCGCCGGGCGAGCGCGAGCAACAGTACGCCGCAAAGTACGGCTTCGCACCCGACGAGCGCATGAGCTGCGCCTGCCAGGTTCTGGCGGATGTTGTAATTCGCGTTCCTGAGGAGAGCCAGACGCGCAAGCAGGTGGTGCGCAAGGGGATCGGCGTCGACCGGCCGATCACCGTCGATGCGCCCATGCGCCTCCATTACGCCGAATTGCCGGTTCCTACGATGAAGGATCACCGGGGCGACTGGGAACGGCTGCAGGACGAGTTGCAGGCGACCTTTGGCCTCGCCGACCTGCACATTGACATCGCTGCCCTGCGCGAGCTCCAGCCGGCGCTTGCGGCGGCCGGGCGTGAGGTCACGGTGACGGTGCGTAATGGGCGCGAGGTGGTGCGTGTGCAGGCGGGCTTTCATGACGCGCTCTATGGTGTGGCGGTGGATGTGGGCACCACGACAGTGGCGGGCCATCTCTGCAACCTGCGCACGGGCGAAATTCTTGCGTCCGCAAGCCGCATGAATCCCCAGGTTCCCTTCGGCGAGGACCTGATGAGCCGCGTCTCCTATGCCATGATGAACGTTGATGGCACGGAGCGCATGCACGAGTCGATCATCACCGGCCTGAACGAGCTGATTGCCGAATGCTGCGCCGAGGCCGGGATTGCGGCGGCCGATGTCTGCGAGGTTGTTCTCGTCGGCAATACGACCATGCACCACATTCTGCTCGACGTGAACCCGCGTGAACTGGGCGGCGCACCCTTCAGCCTCGTCACGCACTCGGCGCTCAATCTCAAAGCGCGTGATCTGGGTCTGCAGATTACTCCTGGCGGCAACGTCTACATTCCACCGTGCGAGGCTGGCCACGTTGGGGCCGACAATGTCGGCGTTCTCGTTGCCGAGGCGCCCTATGCGCAGGAACTCCAGCAACTGATCCTGGACATTGGCACCAACGGCGAAATCCTGCTGGGCAACAAAGTGCGGATGCTCAGCGCCTCAAGCCCAACCGGGCCGGCCTTTGAGGGCGCGCAGATTCGCAACGGCATGCGCGCTGCGGCCGGCGCGATTGAGCGGGTGCGTGTGGACCCGGCCACGCTCGACGTGCGCTACAAATTGATTGGCGATGACGAGTGGACCGAGAGTCTGCGCACCCCTGCGGCCGAGGTGCGCGACGATGCGCTGGATGCACGCGCAGTGCGTCGGCGCAAGCGTGACGAGTTGCTGAATCCGACCTTGCGTGCGGCCGGCATCTGCGGCTCGGGAATCATCGAGGCGATTGCAGAGCTTTTCAAGGCTGGGATCATTGCGCCCAACGGTCGCTTCGTGGATATCGACCACGAGCGGCTGCAGACCGGCCTTGGTGATGGCGGCGGCAAGGCGGCCTTCATGCTCGCCTGGCCCCACGAAACCGCAAGCGGGCGCGGCGTGATGGTTCACTCCGACGACATCCGTGCGATCCAATTGGGCAAGGCGGCGCTCTACGCGGGGGCCAAGCTGCTCATGCAGCGACTCGACCTTGAGTCAGTCGACCGGGTAGTCCTGGCGGGCGGCTTCGGCTCATACATCGACCCGCTGCATGCCATGATTCTCGGGCTGATTCCGGACTGCGACCTGGCAAAGGTACAGGCCGTGGGCAACGCCGCGGGCGATGGTGCACGCATCCTCCTGCTCGACAAGGGCAAGCGCACCGAAGCCGAGTGGGCCGCTCGCTGGGTCACCTACATCGAAACGGCCGTCGAGCCGAGTTTCCAGGATGAGTTCGTCGCCGCGCTGGACCTGCCCCATGCGCGCGATCCATATCCGCACTTGCAGACGCTGCTTGAGGGAGCGCGGGAGCAGTGGCCCGAAGAACGGCATGCGGCAGTGGCTGCGGCGGTCGCCGGTCGGTCCCGGCGTTCGACCAGCTCTGACCGAGCCGTACGCCGCGAGCAGCGAATGCAGCGCCGCGGCCTTGCACAGGCAGTAGCCGTCCAATCACCCGAAGATGGAGAACAGGCATGAGCGAATACCAGGTTACCTACTGGCGCGATATCCCGACGATGGTGACGGCGCGCGCAGGGCGCAGCAACACGGCCAAAGTGCAGTTGGCGGGCCGCTTTCTCGTTGCCGTTGACGAGGCAGCCGTGCGCCTGGGCCTGACTGGCTCGGACGCCTATATGGAAGAGTGGCGCAAGGGCGCGTGGGTCGAGCGTGACGGTGCGCCGGAAGAAGTTGCCGGCCTGGTTGCCGCCGAGGTCGAGGCGGAATACGACGCGACACGCATGCGCGAACTGCTCGATGGCTATGCGCGCGAAGGTGAAGCCAACGGCGTGGCGCAGCGGCCGGAGCGCGCCCGCGTCGACGCGAATCTGGACAATCCGCTCTTCCGCAGGCTCGATGCCGGTGAAATTGTCGTCGGCGACGGCGCCATGGGCACCATGCTACAGGCGAGCGGGCTCACTGACGGCGGCGCACCCGAACTCTGGAACGTCACTCAGCCGGAGAAGGTGAAGGCCATTTATCGCGGCTACGCCGAGGCGGGTGCGCAGATCATCACCAGCAACACCTTCGGCGGCACGTCGGCGCGCCTCAAAATGCATAACTTGCAGGATCGGGTCTACGAATTCAACCGCGCCGGTGCGCAACTTGCGCGTGAGGTGGCCGACGAGTTCGGCGTACTGGTCGCCGGTGACATCGGCCCGAGCGGCGAACTGATCGAGCCTGTCGGCCCCCTATCCATGGCCGAGGCGGAGGCGATGTTTGCCGAGCAGATCATCGGCCTCGTCGACGGCGGCGCTGATTTTCTGCTGATTGAAACGATGAGTCACTTGAACGAGGTTGAGGCAGCGGTGCGCGCCGCGCAGAAGGTGGCCCCGCAACTGCCCATTGCGGCGACTCTGAGCTTCGATACGAATTACCACACGATGATGGGCGTGAGCCCCCGCCTTGCCGTGGAGACGCTCGCGGCGTGGGGCGTGCGCGTGATTGGGGCCAACTGCGGCAATGGCCCGGCCGAAATCGAAATCGTCATGACGCAGATGGCGCAGCATCGCCCGGCGGGAGTCTACCTCATGGCGCAGGCGAACGCCGGACTGCCCCGCTGGCAAACGGGCGTGATTAGTTATGACGGCACGCCTGAAATCATGGCCGACTATGCCCTGCGTCTGCGCAGTCTGGGAATCAACGTAATTGGCGCCTGTTGCGGCAGCACGCCGCCCCACATCGCAGCCATGGCCCAGGCCCTCGCTGCTGCGAAGGACGAGTCGATCGCCGGTCCGCCTGCGGCCGAGCCGGAGAGCATCGAAAGCGCCGAAAGCCGCGCCGACCGTTCCGCCGCACGCCGTTCTGCGCGCCGCAGCCAGCCCGAAGCCTGACCACTCGCACGCAGAGACTGCAAATGGCAGCGGAATAGAGTGGTTCCTTCTTGTTTTTCCCGTAGTTTCCGTCGTTTCTGCGTACGGTCTTTGCCTGGGAGATGCGTTTGAAGATTGGGATCATTGCCTGCGGAGCAATCGTGCGTGAGATGATTGCGGTTGCCCGGCGTCAGCAGTGGGACTTCGAACTCACCGCCGTGCCCGCACAGTTGCACAACGCACCTGCGCGCATTGCGCCCGCAGTCGAGAAAGTGCTGGACAAGTGGGCAGCGCGCTTCGACCTAATCCTCGTCGGCTATGCCGATTGCGGCACCGGCGGTGCGCTCGACGCGCTTCTGGCTGAGCTACGACCATGTGGTGCGCATCCCGGGCCCGCACTGTTACGAGTTCTACGGCGGAGAGATCTTCGAGCGCCACAATGAGGAGCATCTGGGCACCTTCTACCTCACCGACTTTCTCGCGCGCCACTTTGACGGTCTCGTCTGGAAGGGCTTGGGGCTGGACCGCCATCCAGAATTGCGCGACCTCTATTTTGCCAACTACACGCACGTCCTCTATCTCCAGCAAAGCGAAGACTACGAGCAGCGGAGCCGCGCAGAAGCTGCGGCCAGAAAACTCAATCTCGAATTCGCCCATGCCGACACCGGGCTTGACGTGCTCGAAGCACGCCTGGTTGACGCAGTGAACGAATTCGCCCGGCGTAAGGGCCGGCTGCCGCCATCATCTCCTGCTGAGGCTGCTTAGTCTTGCGCCACGCAATCCTGCTCTTCCTCGACGGCGTGGGCTTGGGCGCTTCCGACCCTGCAATCAACCCGCTCGCCGCCGATGTCTATCCCACGCTCGTCCGCCTTCTGGACGGGAATCTTCCCGTCGCTGCCACAGGCCGCCTCTCCACTCCATCCGCGGAGCTAGTGCCCGTCGACGCGCGCCTCGAGACGCCAGGCCGGCCGCAGAGCGCCACAGGGCAGGCGGCGATTATCACCGGAATCAATGCGGCGCAGCGCCTCGGAGAACATTACGGCCCGCGCCCAGACGCGCGCGTGCGTGCAGTTGTCGATGAGGGCAACCTCTTTGCGCGCCTGCGTACACTGGGCTGCAGCACCTACTTCTGCAACGCCTATCCCGACAGTTTCTTCGCCTCTGTTGCCAGGGGGAAACGGCTGCTGAGCGTAACACCGTATGCGGCCCAGCAGGCGGGCCAGCGCCTCGCCGATGCCGGCGATCTCGCGGCCGGCGCCGCTTTCTCGGCGGACTTCACCGGCGCAGGCTGGCGCAGCGATCTCGGCTACGTCGACATACCCGTCTATGCGCCCTACGAGGCAGGCCGCCACATTGCCAAAGTCGCGGCGGATTACTCCTTCACCTACTTTGAGCACTGGCTAACTGATGTGCTGGGCCACAACCAGGACGTTCCGCGCGCAATCGCCAACTTCCAGGTGATTGACGGTGCGCTTGCCGGGCTGCTCGACGCGTCAGACCTTGACGAGACGCTGATTCTGATTGCAAGCGACCACGGCAACGTGGAAGATTGCAGCCACACCCGCCACACGCTCAACCCCGCACTCGGCATGCTGCTGGGAGCGGAGCGCACACACTATGCACCACGCCTGCAAAGCCTGACCGACTACGCACCAATCATCCTCGACTTCCTCACGCAAGAGTAGGCGCAAGTACGCAGCCTGCGCGCTCTGCCAAATACGAACTCGCGCACGATCGCGGCCACTTCGTAGCGGCTGCTTCAGCTGCCGTACGTTTGAGATGCGGCGCGAGTGGCGGGTTCGGCAGCTGAAGCAGCCGCTACGAAATCCTCGCGTACTTCCAGGTCGCAGCGCCAATACCTACGCCTCTGCCGCATGAGGCAACGCTGCGCCACCGCGCTCGCGCACGACGAAATACAGGATCAGCAGCGAGATTGCAGTCGCGGCTGCCGAAGCCCAAATGACGCCCTGAATTCCGACATGTACGTAGATCCATGGCGACGTAAACCCCGCGGCAGTTGCCAGCAGCAGGCCCGCTGCCGAACCCAGCGCCATCACCTTGCCACGCTGCGCCGGGGCTTGTTCACTCAAGAGTGGGAAAGTTGCTCACGACGGCAAACTCGAAACCGCTGCGCGAGATCGCAACGCCAAGCACCGCGGGAATCAGAACCGCAGTGAGCTGCGACAAAAGCACATAGCCGAACAAGGCAATCGTCAGGCCAAGCATCACGCTGTTGCGCTTGCCCAGCCGGTCTGTAAAGAGGCTGACGGCTACTGACGCGCCCAGGTCAAAGACGCCAAACGCCAGGGCTACGATCCCAAGCTGCGCCGCGCCCAGGCCAAATGCCTCGCCAAACCAGGCGCCGTAGATGATCATCATGGACATGGCGGCAAAGTAATTGAAGGCACCCGCCGCGATCGTTGCGTATGTCGAAACGGCGGTCGGCCCCACGGCAAAGTAGGCGCGCGTCCGCTCCAGCATGGAGCCACGGATAGCGTTGGGGTCACGCGGTGGGCGCGGGGGATGGGGCGCGGCGGGCATGCGCGAGAAGACCCACGCGCCGACGAAGAGCGCAGCACTCAGGATCAGCATGGGAACGCGCCAGTTCGCACCGGCAATGATCCAGCCCATGATCGACAGCCCAAATATCCCTGCCAGCGCCCAGGAGTACTCGACGATGCCCAGACCGCGCGCGACGTGAATACGAGAGCTTGCCGCTGAGATAGGCGTGAAGCATGGGCACGAAACTGCCTGTTCCCAGCCCCATGACAATCATGCCCACTGCGGCCACAAATACGCTCGGGCTGAGTCCCACAATCAGGATGCCAACAGCATTGAGGAGGAGCGCAAGGCGAATGGTGCGGCGGTACCCCACGCGGTCCGAGTGCGCGCCAAAGAGCGGCGCAAAGAGGCCCATAATGCTGCGCAGGCTGACCAGCATGCCCATGCCGACGACGGTCGTGCCTAACCCTCCAGCGATGATCGCGAGAAATGGATTGAAAAGCTGCACGCTCGTGTCTACCGCAAGTTTGATGCCGGTGCTGGTGCCAATCAAGCGCGCAAAGGAAATGTCACCAACCTGAGCGGACGGCGTCGTCGTTGCGGCCTGAAGCGGCGCTTCGTAGGCGCGGTCGGAGGTGGACTCGGCGGGTGTCGTTTCCATAGGGCAGGTCTCTACATCCAGACGCCTGGGGCGGCTTGGGGAGCGCCGGGTTCATCCGGCGCAGGATTTGAAAAAGTCGTCTCCGCATCATCGTCGATGTCGCCAATGATGCGGGGCGGCGGCATCGGCTGCGCAGGCGGCTGCGGCCTGCCGGGCTGTGGCGTCATGCGGGGAGGCGCAGCAGCCGATGATCGCGACGCGCCGACAACGGGCCGTACGCCGCCGGCCCCCGTCTCGGCGCCGAGGATTCCTGCTTCAACCAACTGCTCCACAAGCCGGGAGGCCCGCCCGTAGCCGATGCGCAGCTTTTTCTGGAGCAGGCTTACGCTCCCTTTGTCGGCCTCACGGACGACCCGCACGGCATCGTCGAAGAGCACATCGCGGTTATCCACAGCCTTGAGCGCGTCGATTTGCTCGAAGAGCGGCAGGTCGATGTTCGTCGTCGGAGCCGTCGACTTTGCGCCCGCGCCGGGCTGGGGATTGGTCCAGAGAGAATAGGGCTTGGCCTCATCCTCGTCGAAAAGACCTCCACCTGCAGATGATGCAGCCGCAGTTGCCTGACCGTCGCCGATCTGGTTTCCAGTGGGCGGATTCTCGGCCGGTAGCAGACTCGGCTGCTCCCAGGGATTTGGCGTAGCATGGAGTGTACGCATCCCCTTCCAGTAGCCGACAACCCGGTTGATCTCGTCATCGCTCAGGTAGGTTCCCTGCAAGCGCTCGAGTTTGCCCCCTTCCGGCGACATGAAGAGCATGTCGCCCCGCCCGAGCAGCGATTCTGCACCCGGCACGTCAAGGATGACGCGGCTGTCAATCTGACTCGTGACGGCAAAGGCGATGCGCGCCGGGAAATTCGCCTTGATCAATCCGGTGATCACGTCCACCGAAGGACGCTGCGTGGCGATGATCAGGTGGATGCCGACCGCACGCGCCATCTGTGCCAGGCGGCAGATGTGCTTCTCCACTTCCTCCGGGGCGGCCATCATCAGGTCGGCCATTTCGTCGACGATGACGACGATGTAGGGAAGCGGCTTCTCGCTGCGCTTGGTCAGGTACTCGTTGTAGCGGATCAGGTCGCGCGCTCCCGCTTTGTTGCAGAGCGAATAGCGTCGTTCCATCTCCTTCACGGCCCAGAAGAGGACTCCGGCGGCCTTCTCGACCTCGGTGACCACCGGGCTGAGCAGGTGGGGCACGCCGTTGTAGACGCTCAACTCAACCATCTTGGGGTCTACCATCAGCAGACGCAGCGAGTCCGGCGTATGCGTAAGCAGCAGGCAAGTGATGATCGAGTTGATACAGACGGACTTTCCCGAGCCGGTAGCGCCCGCAATCAGCAAGTGGGGCATGCGCGTGAGGTCTGCGACGACCGGTTCGGCGGTAAGGTTCTCGCCCAGCGCGACGCGCAGTGCGCCGCTCATTTTCTGG
The DNA here is from genome assembly GCA_963735275.1 of uncultured Chloroflexia bacterium. Lineage (GTDB taxonomy): Bacteria > Chloroflexota > Anaerolineae > Caldilineales > Caldilineaceae > UBA5069. The sequence continues at coordinate 42,608 of CAVTKJ010000001.1, forward strand.
AAGCGCTCCGTTTCGAGCAGTTCGCGCAATCCAACCGTATTGCTCTGCGTGTTTGAGACCTCAATGCCCACGTAGCTCGTGCCGGGAACCGGCGCTTCCACGCGCACGCTCTTGGCGGCAAGAACCAACGCCAGATCGCGCGACAGCGCCGAGATTTCGGAGACCTTGACCTTCTTGCGCACCTCTTCGCCCTTGACTACGCGAACCTTGTAGTCCGGGCGCAACAGGTAACGGGTGACGCTCGCGGCCGTGTTGACGTCTTCCACGGTGGCGGGAATGCCATGATCCATCAGCGCAGACTCGATGAGCTTTGAGTTGCTGCGGATCGTGTTGTCGTTCTCGGCCTCGCGCTCCCACGTGTCAAGAAGCTGGTCGACCTTGGGCAACTGCCATTCAGGGTTGCCCCCAATGATGCGCGGATGAAGCAGATCCGGTGCGCGCTGCGGCGCGGGCTGCACTGGCGCCGCCTGTCCAGCCTGCAAGCTCGGCGCGCGCTGCGGCGGCGCGGCGGCCTCGACCGGCTGTCCCACCACCTGGCGCAGCGATGATCCCGAACTGCTCGTGGCGGGCTGCCCGGCACGTTGACCAGCCAGGGGCAAGCCGAAGGGATCCAAGCCCCGGCGCGCGCCGGCAGCCAGCGGTCGCGCCAGCGCTGAAACAGTGATACCTCGCCAAGCGGCAGGGGCACCTGTGGGCTAATCTCTCTATGCTGCTCTGCACGTGAGCGCCGTCCTGCAAGCCAGAACTGCAGCGTGAGGATGATTCGGCCAATGCCGTCAATCAACATACGGTCGGTAAGGAAGATCACGCCCGAGATGACCAGGAAGCCAACAAACGCCCATGCACCGACGCTCGTGATCGATGCCTGCAGCAACGTGGCAATTTCAGTGCCCACGCGCCCACCTGCGCTCCCGGCCGCCGTCACGCGCTCGCGTACGTCGGGACGCAGCAACAGACTTGCTCCAATGATGAACGCCATGAAGAGTACAAAGACGCCGATTGGCCGGCGCCATGCGGGGGTTGGAATTTGCTCCATGGCCGCAAATACCAGCCAGAGGCCGATGATCCCCAGCGCCACCGGCGCCAGCCATACGCCCATGCCGAACCAGCCGCGCAGTGTCTCTACCCATGCACCCGTGAGCGTGCCGCGACTGCCGGACACCAGGCTCAGGAACGTGAAGACGGCGATCAGCACGAGCACCGAACCCACGAATCCCGGACACGCGACCACGTCAGCAAAGCTCTGCAGAGCGCCCGGCTGGTTTGATTTCTTGCGAGTGGGCTTGCGGCGCGCCATGATCCAGTATCCTGCTCCGAACAGATGTTCCGACATCTGCGAGTATAGCACAAACGGCGGGGTGCCTGCAACGATGACGCGGATTGTTGACTGGTTGATTGGGTGACTGGTTGATTGGGTGACTGGTTGATTGGGTGATTTTGTTGGCGTCGCGGACTATGGTGTCGTCCGTTTTGCGGCGCGGGCGGGTGCTTGCGTAGCGGAGGGCCTCCGCGCCCTCGTGCAGTCCGGTTGACTGCGCAACGGATTGTCGTAACTGGGGGTTCGGCCTACTGAGTCGCGAGGACACGCACGCCGCGAAAGTGACGAGGGCACGGAGGCCCTCCGCTACGGATTCATGCTCCAGCGACCCGAAACAAATCGAGTCACGCAGCGCGGCGTGAACCCATTCAACCACTCAACCAGTCAACCAATCAACCATTCACCCAATCACCCAGTTCACCCCCCAACCAGTGGTATAATCCGGCGCAGCTCCCTCCTCCGCTTCCACCAGGAGATACCCATGCGCGAACATGACCGCGAAATGGCCGAAGGCATTCTCTTCACCGACTTCTATCAGCTCACGATGTCCCAGGTCTACTTCCGCCTCGGCCTTCACGAGCGCACTGTGCAGTTTGATCACTTCTTCCGTCGCTATCCCGACTATGGCAACCATCAGGCCGGCTACTGCATCAACGCGGGCATGGAAACGCTGACCGACTGGATGGAAGGCGTTCACTTTGGCGGCCCGCAGCTTGACTACCTGGGCAGCCTTCAGGATGCTGCCGGTCGCCCTCTCTTTGCCGACGACTTTCTCGATTGGCTTGGACACTGCGGCGATTTCGGCGGGTTGAGCATCAGCGCCATCCCGGAGGGTCGTGTGGTGCATCCCAACGTGCCACTCACCATGGTGCAGGGTCCGCTGGCGATGGCGCAGATTCTCGAAACACCGCTGCTCAATTTCCTCAACTACCAGACGCTCATCGCCACCAAGGCTGCGCGTATTTTTGAGAGCGGCATGGGCCAGCCGATGCTCGAGTTTGGCCTGCGCCGCGCCCAGGGATTCGGTGGCAACGCCGGCGCGCGCGCTGCGCTGATTGGCGGCGCGGGGTACTCGTCAAACACGGGCATGAGCGCCGTGCTTGGTTTGCCGCCCAAAGGCACCCACGCCCACAGCCTCGTGCAGCTGTGCATGGCGCTTGGCATTGGCGAGGAGGGCGCATTCGAGGCGTACGCCGATACATATCCGGACGATACAACGCTGCTTGTCGACACGATTGACACGCTTGAGAGCGGCGTGCCGAACGCGATTCGCGTCTTCGAGAAGCTGCGCGCCAAGGGACATCGCCCTGTAGGCGTGCGGCTTGATTCGGGCGACCAGGCCTATTTGTCCATTCAGGCGGCGAAGATGCTCGACGAGGCAGGCTTTGAGGATACGTCGATTGTGCTCTCAAGCGACCTTGACGAACTTGTCATCTGGCAGATTATCACCCAGATAGCGCAGGAAGCGCCGCGCTATGGCCTTGACGCCGACAAGATTATCAAGCGCCTGGTCTACGGCGTGGGCACGCGGCTGATCACTTCCTGGGGAGAGCCTGCTCTGGGCGGCGTTTACAAGCTTGTGGCGGTGCAGGATGGTGGCGCGTGGGAATCCGCAATCAAAATCTCGGAAACACCGGCGAAGACGCCAATCCTGGAATCAAACAGGCATGGCGGCTCTACGATCGAGCGCGGCAAGGCGACGGCCGACCTGTTGACCGTCGCCCACGAAGCGCCGCAAACGAGTGAAAGCATGACGCTCCGTCATCCCAATGACCACTCAAAGCTCCGCCGACTCCACGGCGGGGAGATTAGCCGCATCGAGCCGCTGCATGAAGAGGTGCTGCGCGCGGGTGTGCGCGTCACCGAACCTCCCGCGCTGGATGCGATTCGCGCCCGTCGCGCGCCCGACGTAGAGCAGCTTGACCCGGGCATTCGCCGCCTGGTCAACCCGCACATTTACCATGTGTCGCTGAGCGAAAAGCTGTGGGATTTGAAGCAGGAGCTAATTGCCGAGGCAAGAGGCAATCTAAAGAACGATATCTGATTGCCGGGGCAGCAGAACGACAGAACAGCAACACGGAGGCACGGAGGCCACAGAGAAACACGGAGAAAAGCACTGATAGCAAGGCCGTTCTCTGTCTTCCTCCGTGTTCTCCGTGCCTGCCGTGCTGTCTCCGTGCCTCCGTGTTTCCGTACTGTTGTTCGGCAGTTTCACTTCTCAATCTGCTCGCGCAACTTGAGCGTCAGGCGCGCGAATTGCTCGGTGCCCGTCTGCGCCAGGGTTCGGGGGCGAGAGAGGGGAATGGCGATGTCGGCGATCAGCCGGCCGGGGCGCTCGCTGAGAACCAGCACACGGTCGGCAAGCAACACAGCCTCGGGAATGCTGTGGGTCACCATGACGGAGGTCTGCGCATCGCGCTGGTGAATGTGAAGGAGTTCAAGGTTAAGACGCTCGCGCGTAATCGCGTCGAGGGCGCCAAAGGGTTCGTCGAGGAGTAACAGGCGGGGCGACGTGATCAGCGTGCACGCAAGGACGACGCGCTGGCTCATGCCTCCCGAGAGTTGGCGCGGGTAGGCTTGGTGAAAACCGTGAAGACCGACAAGGTCAAGCAGCGCCACGGCCTGGCGGCGCTCCTCGTCACCAACCGGCCCTGCAATCTCGAGCGGCAGGAGCACGTTCTCAACGACCGTGCGCCACGGCATGAGGTTTGTGCTCTGAAAAACGAAGCCGATGTCGCGGCGCGGTTCGGTCAGAGGCGTTCCATCGAAGAGCACCCGGCCCGAATCGGGCGCAATCAGCCCGGCGATCACCCGCAGCAACGTGCTCTTGCCGCTGCCGCTCGGCCCAAGCAGGCAAACAAACTCGCCATAATTGGCACTGAAGCTGACATTTGCCAGCGCGCGCACACGGGCGGTGGGTTCGTCAAAGCTCTTGGAGACGCCTTCGACGCTCAGCATGACCGGCGGGCGGCTCACGGCGCGGCGGCCTCCTCGGCGAACTGGTTCGTGAAGAGTTGCTCGGCGGGTACGAGCGAATCAACAAGCCCTACGCGCTGCATGAACGACGCTGCAGTCTCCCAGTCGACGAGCAGGGTGGCGCCGGGTGTGCGATCAGGCGCGGGCGTCCAGAAAGGTATCGAGGCGTCAAAAACTGCGCGATTGGCCGCAAGGTTTGGGCCGCCTGCTTCGGGCACGTACTTGAGCGCAATGTCAAACGCCTCATCGGGGTTGGCCAGCGTGTACTCGATTGAATGCTGCAACGCGCGGGCCATCCGCGCCACGAGTTCGGGCTTCTGCGCAATGACATCTTCGTTGGTCACGAGGCCGTTGGCCGGGACGGTCAGGATATTGTCAAGCGAAACGACTGTGGTCGAAATGCCGGCTTGGGCCAGCACCACGGGACCATTGACGGCGTAGTCAACGGCCGCGTCCACGGTTCCCTGGCTCACTGCGGCTGCCTGGGTGAAGCCGATGCTCTCGAGTTTGATCTCCTGCTCCGTAAGTTTGGCGGCCTCGAGAAGCGCGCGCAATGCCACGTAATTTGCCCCATACGTGCCCGGCAGGCCGATGCGCTTGCCTGCCATGTCTGCAGGTGTCGTAATCCCCGCGTCGCTCTTCGAAAAGAGGACTACCGGGTACTTGCTGTACCAGTTGAAGACGTAGCGCACGGGCAGCCCCTGCGCCCGCCCAAGAATCACCTGATCACCGCTGCCGATCATGAAATCCTGTTCGCCCGTGCCGACCAGCGTGAGATAGTCATTCTCGAAGCCGTAGTTGAGCGTCAGGTCGATCTTTTCGTCGGCGAAGAAGCCCTTCTCCATACCCACATAGAACGGCGCGAACTGAACATTCGGCACAAAGCCGACGCCGACTCCCACCGGCTCATTCGCTTCGGATGGAGTCGCAGGACTCTTCACGGCCGCACAGCCGGCAAGAATCAAGCCACAAACGAGGCAAGCGATGATTTGCTGAATTGATTTCGTCATTCAATAAAACTCCTGCCCAAGGGCGTCTCAAAAGTCGTCTGGCCGCAACAACAGCACCTCATCTCCTGCCCTTCTCCATGCGGAGAAGGGTGAAATACGATCCCGCCGCAAGAGTCATGCATTGGGTAGACGCGCCGGCTTTGCTCCCTTCTCCGCATGGAGAAGGGCCGGCGACGAGGTGCCGTCACGCCTGCAATCGGGAGTTGCTGACTCTTGATACGCCTTGACTCCTTCCCAGGAACGACTTGACACCGCAACGCAAGCGAAGTCGCGTCACTGGAACGAATTGGGTTCATCACCCAATCAACCAGTCAACCAGTCAACCAGTCGACCATCACAGTCAACCAGCTACTCCACCACCTGCCACCTCAGCGCATACCGCTCAAGCAGGACAACAGCGCCATAAAGCACCTGCGCAAGGATCACAAGGCTCAGAATTGCCACAAAGAGCAGCGGCGTGTCCAGAACACCGCGTGCCAGGTTGATCAAGTAGCCAAGGCCGGCGGACGCACCCATCAGTTCGCCGACCACGGCGCCGACCACGGCCAGAATCGCGCTCAGTTTTAGGCCGCCAAAGACCACGGGCAGCGAAGAGGGCAATTCGAGCATGCGAAATGTCTGCGCACGTGAGGCCTTCAGGCTGCGCATGAGATCGCGCAGGTCAGTGTCTACGCCGCGCAGCCCCACAATTGTGCTGATCAGCGTAGGAAAGAACGCAATCAGCGCCACGACAAGCACCTTGCTCGTCAACCCCGTGCCGAACCAGATGACGAGCAACGGCGCAAGCGCCACAATCGGGACACTCTGGCTCGCCACGATGTAGGGGGCCACCAGGCGCTCAACGGTCGGGCTCTTGCCCAGCACGTAGCCCATGACCAGGGCAGCCGTAACACCAAACAGCAAACCGATCACAATTTCGGTCATCGTGGCCGACATATGCCGCCAGAGCATCCCCTCGGCGGCTACCTGGGCAAAGCGGCGCGCCACCACTGTGGGCGCCGGCAGTACGAAGGTTGGGTACTGCTGCCAGCGCACGAGCCCCTCCCACAGCATCAGCGACAGGCCGATGAAGACGGGGGCAAGCAGCAAGTGGCGATGGCGACGCGCAAATGCGGTGACCACGCGGCCCGGCGCAGGCTCTTCTCGAGATTCGGCATCAATCAACCAATCGGTTTGCTGCGGTCGCCGCAATGCTTGTTTGGTCATCGTCTGTTTCGACATCATCTATTTCGACACCATGGTCATACATAAAAAGTCCCGGTTGCAACGCAACACGTCGAACCGGGGCAGAATGGGACATGATCGGTGAACCTGCCGACCCAACACGCAGTGCGCAGCAACAAAAACCCGAACATGGCAGTCGCCAGGTCCGGGGCATGTTACGACATCACCACGCGTCGGCGCATTCGCCGCACGCATGTCGCTCCTTCTTTCATCCGGACTATACCGTCGGCGCCGGAATTGCGTTTGTACGCGCACCGGACTCCTGCCAGCACTTCGACTCGCGGGCTCCCCGGCAAATGCCGGGCTACCGCCGATCGGGAATTGGGCTTGCGCCCTCACCCTGCCCCGAAGGAAGTATTCAATTGTAGATAAACAGTACCACCGCCAAGCCGTATGGTCAAGTGATCAAGTGCACAAAGATCGGGCGAGCCAGTCGGCGGCCGAGCGCCGGTCACCGCCAAGCCTGGCTGCCTTTGACGCTCAATTCGTCTTGACCGGAACTTCGCCGCGTCGCCGGCTGCAGGTTCAAGCCATGGATCGCCGATCTTGTCAGTACTCGTAAGAGCAAGCGCACGCCCTCGCACGTCAAGCCGAATGTTGAGCGTACGCACAATTTCAGTGACAATCCTGACGGTCACGTCGATGTACTCCCGCCCATCAGGAAGATGCTTCTTGGCATCCATATAGCCGCCACCGCCTGTATGGCGCATCGGACCCATATTCACTGTGGTTGTTCGACCCTGACGCCTGGCACGATTCCACTCGGATGTGTAAAAGACCGACCAGCGTCCCGGCGCCATGATCCACCACGGCTCAACGGCGTCGCGTGTGCCGACCAGATGGAACAGGTGATCGATTTCCAGCAGGGCCGGGCCACTGACGAAGACGCCGCCCAGCGAAATGACGTAGACCGGAGACTTGAGCCAGCGCTTGAGGTGGCCCGAAGCGCCCACCGCGATTTGCCCCGCACCGCTGTAGCCGATAAGGAAGACGGGCGCCGTGCTCTCCAGTGTATAGCCGTGGCGCATAAGTCCATTGACGATGACCTCAGCCACACCCTGATTGAAGAGCGGCCCGTAGCGCCGATCCGCCGAAATGGCAATCTGCATCAGGTTGCGAATATTGATGAAGTAACCCGCGAGTGGGATGCCGCCTGCCTTGCTGCGCAGTGCGAGCCGCCACGGTCGCGCAAGCAGAGGATGGCTTGTGAGCGAGAGATTGTTGACGGCATAGGGAAAGATGTCGTCAATGACATTCGCCTGGGGGTTGGCCTCGGCGAGGCGGCGCAGGAATCGCGCTCACGAAAGCTGAGCGTCTCACCAGTCGCCCGTCCCACCCCCGAAAAGAAGACGATGTAGCACTTCTTCTCACCGGGAAAAGCGATTTCATCCTCGGGGGGCGACTCCCAGTAGATCGTATCGTCGGACCAGCCTGCCCACCAGCCAAGCATCTCGAAAGGCGAAAATGCCAGCCAGATGAGTAACCCGGCTACAAAGACCAATAGCACCGTGAGCACGTCTCCCAATGTCTCAACCATTTGGGGAGCCATCCTCATCGTTGGGGACTTTGGGCGTGGGAAGCAACGCGGCTTGCTGTTGAGTCCAGACGTTCCAATTGCGGCTGTACTCCTCGCGGTGGAGCTTCCCTTCCACGACATCACTCATTGAATAATCGAGGTGCGAGCCCGCTGCCGCGCCGCTCAACCCAGCCGCCCAGGTCGTAGAGAGGGCGACCGATGCTGCGTCGAAACAGCTGGATGGCCGCCCAACTGACGAGGCCGGTGATTGCAGCCTGCCAGGTGGACATGCCCATGCCCCAACTGATTGCGATGACGATCGCCGCCATTGTCCACAGGGTGAGCAGTGTACCGAAGAAGGTGCCAAAGTACGGCGCGACTTCGAAGAAGGCAAAGAGCTGCGGCGCGTAGGCAAGTCCGACGACGGTCAATGCATTCACAAATGGGTCTTCAACACCAAATGCAATCCACACGGCCAGCCAAATCACCGCGCTCCACAGGAAGTAGCCGACCACGTTGCCTGCGACCGCGAGGATCAGAGAAAGCGCAAAACGGAATGGGCGGACACGATTGAGGAAGAGGACAACGCTCTGGCCGATCGCCTCGGAAACTGCTGCCAGCAGGACAATCACCAACGCGAGCATGAGGCCCACGCGCGTTCCCTGCACCAGCGTGTAGATGCCGGGATCGAAACGCAGCGCCATACGAATCGTCTGACTGACGGACGGTAGATCGTCCATGATGAATTGCTCGTTTAGGGCGGGCTTTTGTCGGCCGCGCCGATCCACTGCTCGCCGCTCACTGAGAATTGTGCCCTGCGCCGCTCCTGTATAGCGGTGAGTGCCCAACGGTACCCAAGCGGTTTCATATCCCGCACCTCGCGTCGAATCTCGCGAAGGAGAATCACAAAAGGGTTGGCCGGCAGACGCGGCGCTGCGAGTTCGCATTTTGCTCTGCTGCGATTATACTATCAATTCAATCGCTGCTCTCTCTTTGCCGACCACACTGCTCTAGCATTGTAGCCGCAATGCGCTCTCATCGTGACTGAATTGAAAGCCGAAAAGCCATGCCATCGAACCCTTTGTCGCACAAAGCCATGGTGTTCATCAGTGCTGCGTTGATCCTGTTTGGCAGCATCCTCGCAATCTGGGCCGTGTCGAGCATCCCCTCGGTCTTTGCAAGCACCCCAAATGAGTTCACTTCTGCCCGAGGCGCTGTGGCGCTGGCCGACACTGGGTTGGCCACAGGCGCGTCTGGCGGCAACGGCGCAGCCGGCGCGCAGAGCATCGCCTCCCAGACAAATCCTTCGCGCTCCGTGCCAGTTTCCACGCCGATCGCGGTCTTGACCGCCGAGGAAAGCGCGGCGGCCAGGCCGACGAGCGATCCGCGGCCAATCGGCATGACAGTCGCAATTCCGGCCGCAGTCCCGGTCGGATTCCTGCGCGATTTGGCGGCAGTCACCCTGAGCGATGGCACCGCTGTAAAAGTCAGCAGCAAGGTGGGCGATGGGCCAGTCTCATTTGACTGGAACCCTGTTGATGGCGCGGGCGTCTACACGGTGACCTTTGCCGCCGCCACACGATTTGACACGATCTTCCCGGAGACAACATGGCGCGAAGTACAGGCCGCCTGGAGCGGGGAAGCCACGACATACACGGCCGTCTCCGTTCTTGTCGAGACCATTCCCGCCCTTGAGCAAGTACTGGGGCCAAAGGGGCCGACAGTGGTCTCCCATGGGGTTGTCAGCGACGTGGTTGCGGCTTCGTGGTCGGAGACGCCGACACTCGCGCTGCTTCCTTTTGAACAGCTTGACCCCGAACTCGCTGTGCTTGCGATTGATGGGCAAACCCCCATTGAGAACGCAACGCATTTCACGCCCAGCGCCTATCCTCTTGCCGCTGTCATCTACGCACACGATAAGTCAAGCGGACGGAGCGACCGGGATCGGGTGCAGAACCTTTTGGCCGAATTGCCCGCGGGCAATCGCGACCCCTCCAAACTCACGGTTCTGGCCATGACCGGGGTGACGGCCATGGTGCGCATGATGGCAGACGAAATGGACCGGCACGGCGCGGCATGGCCCGCGGAGTATGTTGGGACCGAGCTTTCCAGTGCCGACATCACGCACATCAGCAATGAAGTTCCCTTTGTGGAAGATTGCCCAACCGACTTCCGCGAAGACAACTTCAACTTCTGTACAAAGAAGGAGTACTTCGAAACGCTGCGGTTGAGCGGCGTCGACATCATTGGCCTCACCGGCAATCACCAGAATGACTTTGGCCAACAGGCCGCGCTCGATTCACTGGACTTTTACAAGAAGCACAATCTTCCCGTGTACGGCGGCGGTCGCAACGTCAAGGAAGCATACGCCCCCCTCTTCGTCGAGCACAATGGCAACCGGCTGGCCTTCCTCGGGGCGAACAGCTACGGGCCCGAGATGGCATGGGCAGATACCGACTACCCCGGCAGCGCGAAGTTCGACGTCAGCCTCATGTCTGCGTCAATCCGCGAGATCAAGGAGAACAATCTGGCCGATGTGGTGCTGGCCGAACTGCAATACCAGGAGTCCTACGGCGTTGAGCCGCTCATCGACCAGCGCCATGACTTCAACGCACTTGGGCGCGCCGGGGCCGATATCGTCACTGGTGTGCAAAGCCACGTGCCCCAGGGCATCGAGTTCACCGATGACCACATGATCCTCTACGGGCTTGGCAATCTCTATTTCGACCAGATGTGGAGCCAGGACACGCGTGAGAACCTGATCTACAAGCATACTTTCTACGACGGACGCCACATCAGCACGCAGATCCTGACCACATTGCTCTATGACTTTGGCCAGCCGCGCTTCATGTCGCCGGACGAGCGGGACAGCCTGCTTACGCGCGTCTTCGATGCAAGCTACTGGGAACACTAGGCGCTGTTGGTTCGGGACAATTGACAATTGACAAGCAATAATTAGAGTGAAACCGGCATGAAATCCGCATTTAGTACGAACATCTCATCGCAAAAACGTGGAGGACGCAAAGGAGCGCAGAGGAAAAGCAATTGCCTGGAATGAGTCGACTGGTCGCAGTCCTTTGCGTACCTTTGTTCTCTTTGCGGCTTTGCGTTGAGATGTTGTTTTCATTCCGGCATGACTTCAGTGTCCTGCAGAGGCTCGGGTCTCCGTTGGCGCCGGAGGGTGACCGACGCTCGTGCCAGTGCGGAAACGCTTCGCAAGACGTGAGCGCCGGCAGGTTGCCGGCACCTGCGCTGGTGGAGATCGGGCGGCACTCAATGCTGCACGTGATGACCACGGTATAGCTTGAGATGATCACGTCGACACTGGGCTTGGCAACCAAGAGATCATTCAACATCGAACTTATTCATCAAGCATTAATCTCCACCATGCACTACTTGGGCCAGTTCTCTCCTGTAGAATCGACCTGACCATGGGCGCGAGCGTTTGTAACAAGGGGCGCTCGCTTGTATACTTGGCATTCGCCGAGGTCTGAAGCCCTCGTGCCGTCTCGTATGCGCTTGTGCAGCACCACCCCGAGCCTATGCAGCGCAACATGCCCATGAACCACGAGGAAGCCCTATGACGACTTCATCCAAGGCCAAATCCAAGAAACAGAGCAGTTCCGCCGGCATTTGGCTAATCATCGGCGCGGCATTGCTGCTTGGCCTGGTAGTGCTGCTGCTCTGGCTCAACAATCGACCGGCAAATGTCGCCTCAGTTGCGCAACCGGATTTGCCCACGGCCTGGATCGCTGCCAAATCGCTCGGCAATCCCGATGCACCGGTTGTCGTGCAAATGTGGGAAGATTTTCTGTGCCCGGCGTGCCAGCAATTCGCGGGCACCGTCAAGCCCCAGTTGATCAATGACTTCGTCAAGGACGGCACGGTGCGGCTGGAGTTCCACCAGTTCCCGCTTGACCAACACGCGCCAGGCTCATACATGGCGGCCAATGCCACCGAATGCGCCGCCGATCAGAACTTCTTCTGGCCCTATCACGACAGAGTCTTCGTTGCGGCCGAACAGCGCGGCCAGGCAGGGCTGGTCTACGATGAGCTCGTCAGGATGGCTGCAATTGACGGGATGGATCAGAACGAATTCAAGAACTGTATGAACAATCTTCAGTTCAACAACGATTTGACGGCATCGGTCACTGAGGCTCAACAATTGGGACTCACGAGCACGCCTTCGATTCTTGTAAATGGAGCGCTGGCGGCAAATCCATTCGACTACAATGCCCTGAAGGCGCAGATCGCTGCTGCTGCCGGCAATTAACCCTGCCCAAGACCCTGGGAAGAGCCAGTTACCTGGATGTCAAGACTCTCCGAATGGCTTGATCGCGCAAGCCTCTACATCGCACTTCTGGCCGCATGGATAGCCATGCTGGGCAGCCTGTACTTCAGCGAGGTCATGGGGTTTGTTCCCTGTGACCTTTGCTGGTATCAGCGCATCCTCATGTATCCGCTCACGATTCTGCTGGCGGCGGGCTTGCTTCTGCGCGACCGGCACCTGCCGAAGCTGGTTCTTCCGTTCAGCGTGCTCGGCATGCTCGTATCGAGCTATCACTATCTGCTGGAGAAGACCGACTGGTTTGACGCTGTGCAGGTCTGTCGCAACGGTGCCTCCTGCACCACGTTGTGGATCAATTGGTTCGGTTTTGTCACAATCCCATTTCTCGCTCTTGTCGCATTCACGACGATTACTGTCATGGCATTGATTGCGCTCATGGCCGGCGAGCCGGCGGAAGCCGATGAAGATGAAGAGGGCGTCGTCACAATGCGCAGTCGTGCATGGCTGCCCGTTGTGAGCATCGTCGGCGCCGTATTGCTGGTATTTGGCGTGCTCTTCAGCAACGGTTGGGAGAGCACCGCCCAAGCGCGTGCGCTCGCTGCAGAGTTGACAGTTGTGCCTGCCGCGGCCCAATGACCTCGGCATCTGGCGAACCGCTCGACGCGACGCAAATCAGTGGCTACACCACCTACCGCGAGGCATGTGCGGCGTGCCATGGAGTCAACGCTGAAGGTGTTCCCGATCTGGGCAATGTGCTTGTCGAGAACACGTTTATCCAGTCGCTCACGGACATTGAATTGCTTCAGTTCATCCGCACAGGTCGCGACCTTAACAGCCCGGAGAACACGACGGGCCTGGTGATGCCTCCCAGCGGCGGGCGGCCGGACCTTGATGATGCGCACATGAATGCGGTGATTGCGTATCTGCGGGCGCAGCAAACCCAGTAGGGGTGGCGCGCAGCGCGGGGACTGCCGCGGCGGCTCCCGCTGCTGCAACTCGCCTCGGAGAATGGCGTGATGGGACGACGAGGTTCATATTGGCTGGTGCGCTGCGGTCTGGTAATGGCCATTGCTGCACTGATGCTGCTTCTGGGTCGGACAAATGCGCATGCGCAGTCGGCCATCACGTCGCCCGCGCCTGGTTCCGCGATTACTGGCGATGTACCGATCATGGGTAGCGCGACGATCGATCCGTTTCAGAAATACGAACTTCACTACAAACTCGAGCCGAGCGGTGACGACGCCTACGTCTACTTTGACGGCGGCACGGCGCAAGTTGTCAACGGGCAACTTGGCATCTGGCGTGCGGCCGGGCTCCCGCCGGGCACCTATACGCTGCGGTTGCGCGTCGTCAAGCAGGACGGCAACTATGCAGAGACCTGGGCGCCGAACCTGAGCGTGAACCAGGGACCCGCAGGCACGCCAACGCCTGACCTTTCGGCGACGCCCACGATCACGCCAACCTCGAGCGTGCCGACGCCCACATTTACCCCCGCGCCCTCTCCCACACCAGCCATTGGTGCGGTCGAGCAGCCGCAACTTGCACAATCGACGGATGCGGCAGCCGCGCCCGCTGCAGATGCCGGCGCCGTCCAACCAGCCCCGGTTGCGGCGGAAACGCCCGCTGTGGTGCAGCCGGGCGACCTCGCTCCGTCACAGGCGAGCGCGGCGGCCGCCAGTATTCAGGCAACGCCTGCCACCTCGAGCACGCGCGCCCTGGGCGAGGCGCTTTCGATCAATCGTCTGCGCGACCAAATGTTTCGCGGCATGCGCTTCAGCGCCGCGCTCTTCCTGCTTGCCTTGGCGATTTACGGCGGCAAGAAGGTCTTTGATTGGGCGCGGCGGCGCTACGGCTAGGATGCTGCGCCACGCAAGTGAAACAGACTGTCGTAGCGGCTGCTTCAGCTGCCGTTGGTTTGCGCCGCGGCGCGATTGGTTGGTACGGCAGCTGATGAACATTCCCTAATTGTTTCGGTAAAAGTTGCACTCGCCGCAGCCACCGCCATAGGCTGAAGCCTACGGCTAGGCAACCCAAGCCTGCTGAAGCAGGCTGAAACCTTTTTTCCCTCGAGTACCTGGGTGTCAGTCGGCTGAAGCCGACTTGGGTTGGATAGCTGCAGGCTTCAGCCTGCGGCGGTGGTCGCGGCGATACGTAGCCAGTACCGAGCTATTTCGGAAACATTCATAAGCAGCCGTTACGACAATTCGCCTCACTTGCGTGGCGCAGCAATTGGGCGCTTCAAATCGCGAGTCGACAAGCCTGCAGGAGTAAAGACGTTTGGGTTCAGTGCAAATGATCGTGGGCCTGGGAAATCCCGGCAAGGGCTATGCCGCCAATCGCCACAACATTGGCTTCCAATGCCTGGAGTTCTTCGCGCGCCGTCATGCCATTCCCCTCGACAAGATGCAAAACAAGGCAATGGTAGGACAGGGGTGGGTGAGTTCCGCAGGCCGGCGCGCCAAGGTGATGCTTGTCAAACCGCTCACCTACATGAACCTCGTCGGCGAGTCGGTTGCTCCGCTCGTTCGCTACTATCAGGTTGATCTTGATCAGCTTCTCGTCATTCACGATGATCTGGACCTTGACAGCGGGCGGCTGCGCTTGCGTCCCGGCGGCAGCAGCGGCGGCCAGAACGGCATCAAGTCGCTGATTGAGCGGTTGGGCAGCCAGGAGTTTGCACGCGCCCGCGTCGGCATCGGCAGGCCGCCCGGGCGCATGGACCCTGCAGCCTATGTGCTCCAGAACTTCACGTCGGCCGAAGAGGAGTTGTTCGGCCCCCTGCGCGAGCGTGTTGCGGATGCGGCCGAAGCCTGGCTTTTTGATGGGATGGAAGCGGCAATGAACCGCTTCAATGCAGACAAGGTTGCCGAAAAGCCGGCGGGCGCGCCAAAGCTGCCCTGACGGCAGCGCCATGCGCGCGTTTCTTTGACGCCAGGACGCTAAGCCACAAGGAAACGCAAGGAAAAGCGCACTTCCCTAAAGTAGCAGGTTCCTGACGTCCTTCCTTGCGTTCCCTGGCGACCTTGCGACCTCGCGTCAGGATTCGCTGAGAGTTGCATCGAAACCACTGCCGCCGCGGGCGGGTGGCGGCGCGTACCGCGCACGCTTCACACATGGGATAGATGAGGTTGAATGACCATGCGCCTGACAGGAATGCTTGATGTGATTCGGCGACTTCCCGCCTATTCTGACCTGACAGCGGCACTCGCCGAGGAGTCCACGCGCGCTGCGCTGCCGCCACAGTCAGTGCTGGCGGCCGCGCGCCACGCACTTGTCGCGGCGCTTGCCATGGACCGCACGAGCCCGATCCTGTTCGTCACTGCGCGCAATGAGATGGCAATGCAGTGGGTGGAGCTGCTCCAGCAATGGTTACCGGATGCCGAATCCGGTGGCCCCTCGATCTACCACCTGGCCGATCCGGATGCACTTCCATTCGAGCGCATTCCCTGGAGCAGCGCAACGCGCCAGCGCAGGCTCACTGCGCTTGCTGCGCTGCAAGGCTCAGCGGGCGGTGGCCGAATGAACAATGGTCGAGTAATCGTCGTTGCCGCAGCGCGTGCGCTTATGCAGAAGACGTTGCCTGCGCGCGAATTGCGCATGGCGCTGCGCCCGCTCAAGACCGGTCAGTTCGTGCGACTTGACCAGTTGACGCTGCAGTGGGTGCAAACGGGCTACAATCCCGCCGACGTCGTGGAAGAAGCGGGCACCTTCGCCCGGCGCGGCGGAATCATCGACATCTGGCCGCCGAATCTGCCGCACCCTGTGCGCATCGACCTATTCGGCGACGAGGTGGAGAGCCTGCGCCTGTTTGACCCATCCACCCAGCGCACGCTGCGCAAAGTCGAGAGCGTGGAAATCGGCCCCGGCAGCGAGGCCCTCAGCAAATACGGACCCAACGTCCTCGAGCGGCTCAACGTCCACGGAGGAACCCTGGCAGCGCCCGCAAACCTCGCATCGGCGGACCACAAGGCATCGCAACTCAATGATCCGGCACTGCTTCTAACCGTGCGCGAAGAGATGCGCATGGAGGTGCAGAATCTTGCCCAGGGCCACAGCTTCCACGGCATTGAGTGGTACATGCCCTATGTTTACGATCAACCCGCCGGGCCAATCGAACACCTGCCTGCAAACGGTCTGCTGATTGTTGACGATGCACTTGACCTCTTCGCGACACTCAACGAACTCGAGAACCAGGCAACGTCACTCTGCCTCGAGCTACAGCACACGGGCGAACTGCCCAGGGATTTTGCGGGCAGCCAGTTTTCCACGGAAGAGGTGCGCGCCGCGCTGCTGGCGCGCAGCCCCCTGCTGCTTGGCTTTGGCGATCTGCACAGCCGCAGCGCGTCTGGAAACACACCGCTCGCACGCTCGTTTGCGCCCGGCCCACGCTATGGCGGCAAGACCAAACAGATTGCCTCCGACCTGCACAAGTTGCTGGCGCAGGGCGATTCCGTCGTTCTCGTCACCCGGCAGGCAGCGCGTATGCAGGAACTCGTGCGCGAACAGGACATGCCCTCCGCAATCCGGAATGATCTCGAAGGTGCGCCCACACCCGGCATAACTCTGCTTCAGGGAATCCTGGGCGAGGGATTCGTCATCAAGGGCATCGGAGGCGCCGACGAAGCAGGCGCATCCGGCGCGACGGGTGAAACAAGCAACGTCCACCTCTTCACCGATGCAGAGCTCTTTGGCTGGAGCCGTCCGCAGGCGCGCAGCCGTCCACAGCATCACAGTCGCGTGGCGCCGGAACTCTTCTTCGCCGACGTCAAAGTGGGAGATTTCGTCGTCCATATTGAACATGGCATCGGTCAGTTTGACGGCCTGGTGCGCATCCAGGTTGCCGGCGTTGACCGCGAGTACCTCCAGGTCAACTATGCGCGCGGCGACAAGCTTTATGTGCCGGTGCATCAGGCCGACAGGTTGAGCCGCTTTGTGGGCGCAGGCGAGCGTGTCCCGCCAGTGAGCCGGTTGGGAACCGCCGACTGGCAACTCACCAAGGACCGCGCGCGCAAGGCCATCGCCGACATCGCCGACGACCTGCTCAAGCTCTATGCTGAACGCGAGCTGGTGAAGGGCTATATCTACAGCCCCGATGGCCCCTGGCAGGACGAAATGGAGGCTGCCTTTCCCTACGAAGAAACCGACGACCAGCTCCATGCCATCGAGGCCGTGAAGCGCGACATGGAATCCGAGCGCCCAATGGACCGCCTGATCTGCGGCGATGTGGGTTATGGCAAGACAGAAGTCGCCATCAGGGCCGCCTTCAAGGCGATGATGGACGGCAAACAGATCGCAATGCTCGTCCCCACAACGGTGCTTGCGCTGCAGCATTACCGCACCTTGACGCGCCGCCTGGCCAAGTTCCCCGTGCGCGTCGAGATGCTCAGCCGCTTTCGCACACACTCGCAGCAAGCACAGACGGTCCAGGGTTTGCGCACAGGCGCCGTGGACATGGTGGTGGGCACGCATCGCTTGCTTGCGGCGGACCTTGAGTTCAAGGAACTGGGCATGGTCATCATCGATGAGGAACAGCGCTTCGGTGTGAGCCAGAAAGAGAAGCTCAAAATACTGCGCAACAAGGTGGATGTCCTTACGCTCAGCGCCACCCCTATCCCGCGCACGCTGCACATGAGCTTGAGCGGGCTGCGCGACATGAGCACAATCAACACGCCGCCGCGCGACCGGCAGCCGATCCACACGGTGATCTCCGAATGGGACGACACGCTGCTGCGCCAGGCAATCCAGCGTGAGCTCGATCGCGATGGGCAGGTCTTCGTCGTCACCGACAAGGTGCGCGGGATTCAGGCACTGAGCGACCGCATTCGCCACCTCGTCCCCGAGGCTTCGGTTGTCGTTGGCCACGGACAGATGCACGAGACCGAACTGGAGGACGTGATGATGCGTTTCTCCGATGGTGAATACGACGTACTGGTTGCCACGACAATTATTGAAAACGGGCTTGATATTCAGAACGCGAACACGATCATTATCAATCGCGCCGACCATTTTGGCCTGGCGCAACTCTATCAGTTGCGCGGGCGCGTGGGACGCAGCGCGGTGCGCGGCTACTGCTACCTGCTCCACGACAAGAATGTGACCCTCAGCTACGACGCGCAACGGAGGCTATCAGCAATCATCGAGAGCGGTGAGGAGCTTGGCGCCGGCTTTCGCATTGCCATGCGCGACCTCGAGATTCGCGGCGCGGGCGAACTTCTGGGTGCCAAACAGAGCGGCCACATTGACAGCATTGGCTTTGATCTCTACACGCGCCTCGTTGCCCAGGCTGTCAACGATGCGCGCAAACGCAAGGATCGCTTCGAGGCCGCTGTGCGCACGAGCGAGGAAGCTGCGGAAAACACGGAGGCCTCCTTGCCCCAGGGCGCTGAGGGAGGTCCGGCGCAGACCGAATCGACCCAAGCCAACGGGACGAACGGAGTCCACGCCGAACGCGATGATCTCGATGCCCCGTTTGATGTAGACGACCCGCTCGCTTCGCCCGTGACGCTGGACCTGCCGCTCGACGCCCGCATTCCCATCGCGTATGTGGAGGATGAAGGGCTACGCCTGCAACTCTACCGGCGGATTGCCGCGATGACCCACGACGACAGCCTCGAGGAGATGCGGCGCGAGCTGATCGACCGCTTTGGCGAGGACAATGAAACCCACGGGGTGCCCGAGGAAGTGGACAACCTCTTCTATCAAATACGCGTCAAGACGCTTGCAGCGCGCGCCGGGATTGACCGCATTGGCCGCGACCTTGAGCAGATTGTGCTGTACGGCGAATTGCTGGAGAACATGGACCGGCGCTCACTCGAGCGGCGGTTGCGGCTCGCTCTGGGCAAGCTCAGCGACGAGAACGGGCGCTTCGTGCCGGAGGATGCAGCACGCGTAGGCCGCCGCGCGATCTACTTGCCTATTGATGACGACGGTCGCTGGCAAATCGCGCTCCTACGCACACTGGAGATTATGGCGGTGGGATAACCCACATTATCCCACACATATCCCACATCTATCCCACAACAATAGAACAACAGAATAGCAGAACAGCAACACGGAGGAACTGAGAACACGGAGGGACACAGAGAAAGACAGCAGCAGCGACGCACTTGTGCGTCCATTGCAGTTCTCCGTGTTCCTCCGTGTTCTCTAGTGCCTCCGTGTTGCTGTTCTGCAGTTGCTACTCTAGTGCGTGGCAAGCTTCTTGCGCAGACGCACATAGCGCGCATAATCAATCGGCACGCGGCGCGCGATGTAGTCGAGCGTGCGTGGCGCGCGCAGTTGCGCCTCGGGAAGGGCGCCGGTCGTCAGCAGATCGAAGGCATCCGAACCTGCGCCGCTGCCATAGGTAACAACAAGGATGCGCTCGCCTGCTCGCGCCACGTCGAGGATCGCGCTCAAGCCAATCAGCGCGGAGCCGGCGTAGGTGTTGCCGATTTCTGAAACGAGCAGCCCTGCCTTCCATTGCGGCGCGCTGAAGCCCAGATCGGCCATGGCGCGGGTCGGGAACTTGGGATTGGGCTGGTGGAAGACAACATGGGCATAATCGGCAGCGACCGTGCCCATTGCGGCCATCATCCGCTCGGCGGCAGGCATCACATGGCCGAAGTAGCCGGGATCGCCAGAGAAGCGCTCGGCATGGCTTGGATAGTGGGTCGATTGCCTGCGCCAGAAGTCGGTCGTGTCGGAGACATAGCTCAGCGAGCGCTGAATGATCGCCAGCGCTTCGGCCGCGGGGCCAAGCAGGAAGGCTGCCCCGCCCGCGCCCGCCGTGTACTCGAGGGCGTCGCCGGGACGTCCCTGGGCGGTGTCCATGCCAACGCTCAGGACATAGTGGGCCATGCCGCTGCCCACCAGGCCAATTCCGGCCTGAATCGCTTCGGAACCGGCCTTGCAGGCAAATTGCCAATCGGCCGCGAGCACCGCAGGCGTTGCGCCAATTGCCTCTGCCACAATGGTCCCGGTCGGCTTTACAGCATAGGGGTGGCTTTCGCTCCCCACCCACACCGCAGAGAGCTCCTGCGCGTCAATCTGTCCACGCGCAAGCGCATTGCGCGCCGCTTCCACACTCATCGTCGCAGTGTCCTCGTCAAGGCCGGGCACCGCCTTCTCGCGTACAGGGCTCTTGCTGTTGCCGTCCGTCCAAACGCGGCTGATCTCGCTGCCGGGCAGGCGGTAGCGGGGCACATATGCGCCATAGCCCACAATCCCCACCGGGTTGACCGGCTGATTCATCGCCATTCTACCCTCCCTCGTCTTCTTTCTGTCCGGCAGAAGCGTCTTGCTCGACACTTCTGATCGTAGCTCCGGCGGCGGCCGCCTTGCGAACGTGCAGGCTCATATGGCCGCGCTGGATGCCTTCGGTAGCCAGCGCCCGCAACGCAGCCAGATTCTGTGCGAGGCCGACTGCTGCAAGCACTTCGGCAAGTTGGCGTGCGCCGCTGACGCCGAGCACCTTGAGCGCGACCTGCGCCATGGGAAGCGCACACGTTGATCCGCCGACGGTGCCCACAGCCAGCGGCAACTCCAGCCGCCCGTACAGCGCGGGCATGTCGACGGCCTGCCACGCTGCGGCTTGGTCAGCCGAAATGCTTCTATCCGCTGCCGGCTCAGCCGCACGACTCACGACGCGCCACTCTGTAAGCGCGCGGTAGTGGCCATCACGCGCGGCCCAGGCGTGGCCGCCCGCTTCGATTGCGCGCCAGTCATTGCCTGTGGCCATTGCTACGGCGTCAATCCCGTTGAAGATGCCTTTGTTGTGTGTCGCGGCACGATAGGGATCGGCCACTGCAAAGGCGTTGGCGTGGGCGATGTTGGCGACGATTTCAGCGCCGGCAAAGTGCTCCGTACCAAAGGCATCGGCCGGGATCAGAACTTCCGCCCATGCGCGCCGTTCCGTGCTGTAGTTGCTCAGAATGCGCAGCAGCGCCCGGCCGCCGCTCAACTCCTCGAGCAGGGGAGCAATCGCCTCGGCAGCGGTATTGACGGCGTTCGCCCCCATCGCGTCGCGCACGTCCATGAGCAGATGAACGATGAGCATAGGGCCTGTGGGCGTATCCGGCAGCGTACGCACCTGAATTGCGCGCGGTCCGCCACCAAGCCGCTGGATCGTCGGGCTCGTATCGGCGAGCGCAAGCAATGGCTCCTGCGCCGCAAGAATGCGGGTCATGGCCGCTTCGATGTCTGGGACCTCGACCAACTGCACCTGGGCAATCATCACCGGCGCCGTACTCCCGGCGAAGAAACCGCCACCGCTGCGCGCCAACCGCGCCGCAAAGCTCATTGCGGCCACCACAGAGGGCTCCTCAATGACCACCGGCACAAGGTGATCCACGCCATTCACCTGGAAGTTTGTGGCAATCCCCAGCGGCAGGCAGAAGCGACCCACCACGTTTTCAATCAGCGTATCGGCAAGGCCGAGTTCGAGACCGTCGCGCAGTACTGCAACCTCGTCGGCGCCAAGGTTGGCCCACACGGCGAGCAAGCCTACTCTCTCGTCGATACTTTTTTGGTAGAAACCACTTAGCCGGCTGCTTGGGGCCACGGGATGGATGTTCCTGAACCAGTCAGTTAGGAACCAAATGCCAGCAGCGCGCGGCTCACCGGCACATTGAGCAATTGGGGTGCTAGTGCCAACCCCACGCAAAGCAGCAGCATGAAGACTGCGATTGCGACGCTAAAGGGTTGCTCATGCCGCACCGAAGGATCGGCAAGTGGTCCATAGAGGCTGCGCGCCATGCGAATGAGCGCGAAAACTGCTGCACTTGATGCAATCAGTACGGCCACGGCCGAGCGCCAATCCGAAGCCGCGATGATCTGGAGCGCTGCCCAATGACCCGAAAAACCTGCGCTCAGCGGAAAGCCCACCAACCCGAGCCCGCCCAGCAAGTAGGCCGCAGCATTCCACGGCAAACGCACGCCCACCCCCTCGAGTGCTTCGGGCTCGACACTCCCGGCGTAGTACTCAATGGCCGCAAGCCCCGTGGCTGCGGTCAGCATGCTCACGCTGCGCAATGCGAAAAGAAACGCCACGAGAGACCACGTACGAATCCCCGGCACCGAGAGCAACAAAATGATGATACCCCGATCATGCAGCGCAAGATAGCCCCACAAGCGTCCCGGCTGCGTCGCCCCAATCGCCGCGATACCCGCCCAGAGCGCAGTGACCAACCCGGCCCACGCAAACCAGATGTTGAGCGGCGCAAGCGTCTCCATGAAAGGGAACTGGATGACAACCTGCGAAATCAGGAAGACGAGAGCAAGTTGGTAGAGGAGGGTGAAGAGTGCAGTTGCCAGCGGCGGCGCGCTTTCGGCGGTCGCCGGGGCGATGCTGTGAAGTGGCACCGGCGCCATGAGCAGGAGCAAGCCAAAGGTTAGCAGCGCGGCCGCGGTACGCTGCGGCGCAAGGTCTTCTGGTGCTAGTGCTGCAATCTGCAGGTAATGGCGCGCGACAAGAAAGAGCGGAAACGCCAGCACCGGGGCCACCATCCACCGCAGCGGACCCGCGGCGTGAACCGGACGTCCGGCCTGCAGCGCTACGGCCGAGAGCGCGCTCAGGATGATGAGCCCGAGAGGAAGCAGCAATGCAACTTGCACCGGCGCCACGGTGAGAAGATACCAGATCGTATACACGGCGAGCAGAGCGAGAGTCATCGGGACAAAGCTGCGGCCCTGCGGAAAGCGCGCAGCCAACAACAGGGCCGCGGCCGCAATGAGGAAGACAAGCACCATCGCGGGCAGCGCGGTTGCCTGGAGTTGGAGCGTAAAGCCGAAGCGCTCGACGGTCCGGCTTGTCTCCAGGAGCGACCCCGCGTCGGTTGCTCCTGCGGTGAGTTGTGTCACGTCAAGCCGCCACAGCAGCAACGCTATGATGCCAGAGATGATCCCAGCGCCGAGGGCGGTGTAGCGCTCCCAATCGCGCAGTACGTAGGTAATCGCCGCGGCAAGAGTGAAGATCACAACGATGATCGCCGGTGCATTGACGGACAGCAGGAGTTCACCGTTCATGAGTCGGCCTGCGTCGAATGCGTCTGGGTGGGCGAGTTCGGCGGTGGCTGCACTGGCGGTGTCGGAGCACTTTCGGCTTGGGAGGGGACAGCGTCAAGCGTCTGAGTGGCATTCGGCGCCATTTTGCGCGTCAACGGTGATCTGACTGCGGCGACCGGTGCGCCAGGTCCAGGTGCAACCGCCGCACCGCCGACATCCGTCGCGATGGATCGCTGCTGGAGAGGCAAACGCTCGGCAAGGATCAGGTAGCTGCAGGCCAGAGCCACGGCCAGTTCCACAAGTCCGATGACCACCATTACTTCGGCGACAGGCGCGTAAAAGGCGGCGACTGCATACCCAAGCACGCACCAGAGCAAGAGTGCCACCGCAGTGAAGAGGGCATGATCGCCCAGGCTCAACATCACAAGCGTGATCAGTCCCAGCCAGGCGAAAAGACGTGCAATCGCGGGTGACACGTCAGGAAGGACGACGCGCAGGTCGAGGGACATAAGCGCGGCAGCCAGCAGGCCGAGGACCAGCAGCCGGAAGAACCAACCGCCGCTCTGTCGCCCGCTCCGTCCCAGGTGAACCTGCATGCCTGACGTCGCCAGCATGAGACAAGTCAGCCCAATGACGAAAGTCTGGACGAGCATCATCTGTGCGGGCGCGCCCTCGATGCCCACAGCCAAAGCGGCAATGCCTAGTTGTTCCACAAAGAGCAGCGCCAGCCCAACGCGCCAGTCCCAAAGCAGAACCATCAGCGCGGCCAGCAGGCCCAGCAGAAGCACGCCGTTTCCAGTTGCGAAGAAGTCCAGTGGTCCCATGAAAAATCATGCCGAAATCTGGCGAGAAGCTGCCGCAGGCAGGTTACGTGTTCCAGATAACACCGTGGTCAGGTTCCAATCAACCAATCTACCAGTCAACCAATCAACTACTCAACCACTCAACCAGTCACGCTCAAGCAACCAGCAGATAGGCCATCAGCAGAATCGCAAGCATCCACCCCATGTAGCCCGCACCTTCGATGACAGAGAAACCAGCCCCCCAACGTGTTGTCAATTGCCCCAAGCCCCAACCGGTACCCTGAAAGAACCAGTCAAGGCGCAAGACGGAACCGACGCGCGCAAGCCCATTCTGCAGTCGCACCGGGAAATAGGGTGCGGCATAGACAAGACCGAGACCGATTGCCAGAGAGAGAAGCAGCGGAATCCACACGGGGGGCTCGGCGACAATGCTTGGGGGCGTTCCCAGTTGCGGGGGAATCGCACCAGGCAGGCTGGCGACGACACTCAGCACCCTGGGCAGGAAACCGGCAAGCACGAGCGGCAGTGCGATTGCCACCGCGCCAATCAGGAGCCGTACGGCGTCGCCGGGAGCGACCTGGAGCGTCGGCTGCTCTCCCTGTCCCCAACTGCGCAAGAGCGCCGCGATGAGCAATCCCTGCGCAAGCACATACACCAGGACGTAGAAGGTGGAAAGGGTGCCCCCGCCAAGCAGAGACGCAAACGAGGGCTGCATAAAGAAACCGGGCGTAAATGGCGCACCGGCGAGCGTAAGCGCGCCAATGCTCACCGGGAGTTGCCAGCCCCACCCTTGCCAAATCTGCCGGCCAACGAGCCAAAGCGAACCGCCAAGCACGAAGGCCGTTGCGGGCCACAGCATAGCCGTGGGATTGGTTTGATTGAAGAAAAGCGCCGCGCCAAGCAGGCACTGGCCCGCCGCAGCGACAAAAACAAACGTCGTGTGGCTCACGGTGTCGCGAGTAACAAACGCAGCAAATGCCGCAATGAACATTGAAATTGTGAGGAATGTCGTCAACTCGGAGCTTTGCAGAATCGAAGCGCCGCCAAGACTGATGATCCAGCCAACCAGCCACATTCCGGACAAAACGGGCGCCACATGATCGAGCAGCCGCTCGGCAATATTGATGACTTCGCCCTTATCCGGCAGCAGCCAGAAGTGGAAGGGGTAGACGCCTGTGCGCATGAGTGCGGCGATCATCATGAGCAGCAGCGTTTCATAGGGGAGTTGACCCCCTTGCAGCGATTGACTCGGCCCTGTGGGTCCGGCAGGCAGCAGTGCAATCATCAGCAAGACCGCGCCCAGAAGGCTCAGGCCGCGCGTATGGGAGTACCAACGTTCGGTTTGCCCGGTGGAGGCGAGCACACCCGGTCGCGCGATGCCACGCACAAGAATCGCGAAATCAAGAAGAACCCAGGTGAGGACAACGGTAAGCAGGTTGCCGCTGCTGACAAAGAGGAGAGCGGCGGCGGTAATCAACAGATTTACGGAGACCGTCACCCCCTGTTGGGCCGCGCTACGCTCGGATTCGCCCAGATCAAGCAGAACGCCCAAGGCGCCCAGCAGCAACATCAGCCCGGCCACATACCAGTTCCAGCCATCACCAACCCACTCCAGGTTTGCCCCGGCCTGAAACAGCGGCTGCCACGAACGGCTGTAGATTGGCAACTCCTGCTGGAAGCGGAGGTCGAGCCAGA
Source organism: uncultured Chloroflexia bacterium (assembly GCA_963735275.1). Classification (GTDB taxonomy): domain Bacteria; phylum Chloroflexota; class Anaerolineae; order Caldilineales; family Caldilineaceae; genus UBA5069. Next base: position 68,421 of record CAVTKJ010000001.1, read on the forward strand.
TGATCCCGGCGATGCCAACAAAAAGAAGCGCCAACCCTGTGAGCAACACGGGTCGGCGCACCCAGCGCCCGAAAAGAGCCACAAGCACAGCGCCAAATGTTAGCAAAAGCGATGGCCCGATGGGCGACCGCACGATCTCTGCAAATGCCGTCACAACGCGGGAGTTTAGCACAACGCCGGCGCTGCACCCAAACCATTCGTGCGAATGGCGCGCCACGTCAAGCACGAAAGCGGGCGAAACGGTCAGTGTGTACGCTTCCCTTGCACCCTTCGTTCCCTCAGTCCCTTCGGAAGCGCTGTGGATTTCACGCCAGTCAGGCGTTCGCGCGCGTTTCTCATGTAGTTCTGATGCAGGCCTATAGCAGGACTCATAGAGTCGTGGTATGTTTGATTGGCTGAGCGAGGGATGCGATCGTTACTGACCCCCTTGCGCCTTCGGGCGAGCCGCTCCAGCGCCGCGCAACCCTGGATTAACTGACAAGGAACTTCAAGATGGCACAAAGCAACGGCTCGACTCGCTCCACACCGAATGGAAGCATGGAGGAGAAGCTCGCAGGTAAAGTGATCCTTGTGACCGGTGCAAGCGACGGCATTGGCAAGGTCACTGCGCTTGAATTGGCGCGTCGCGGTGCAACCGTCGTTGGCGTTGGGCGCAATCCCGAGAAGTGTGCCGCCGTGGAAAAGGAGATTCGGGCCACCGCAATCAACCCTGCGGTTGAGTTTATCGTGGCTGACCTCTCGTCCCAACAGGGCATCATCGCAGTTGCCGACAGCTTCAAGCGCAATCACCGGCGGCTTGATGTGCTGGTGAACAACGCCGGCGGCATCTTCTTCAGCCGCAGTGAAAGCCCAGATGGCGTCGAAATGACTTGGGCGCTCAACCATCTTGGCTATTTCCTTCTGACCGATCTGCTGCTTGACGTTCTAAAGGCCAGTGCGCCCAGCCGCGTGGTGAATGTCTCTTCAAGCGCGCACCGCGGCGGCAAGATCAATTTTGCAGATGTGCAGTACAAGAAGGGCTTCAGCGGCTGGCGCTCCTACTCGCAGTCGAAACTCGCCAATATCCTCTTCTCCAACGAATTGGCGCGGAGGCTGGATGGCACAGGCGTCACCTCCAACTCGCTTCACCCAGGCTTCGTGGCCTCGCGCTTCGGTCGTTCTGGTGGAGGCACAATGACAACGATGATGGGGTGGGTTCAGGCAGCAGCCGCAATTACACCAGAACAAGGCGCGCAGACCTCCCTGTTCCTGGCGACTTCGCACGAAGTTGACGGCGTGACGGGGCTCTACTTCGACAAATCGAAGCCGGTGAAGCCGGCAGCTGCTGCAATGGATGAAGCCGTTGCCGGCCGTCTGTGGCGCTTGAGCGAAGAGATGGTTGGGCAGAGCGTTTCGGTCTGATTCCACCCTATCCGCACGGCGCCGAGCGCATTGACGCAGCCATTAACCGGCAAATGAGCAGAGAACAAACGCGAGCGGCCTCCACTGCACCAGGTGCAGCGGAGGCCGCTCGCGTCTCGACTCTGGATCTTGTTGCACGCAGTGGCCGTCGCGTGTTGCACAGAGTACGACGCAATCTCCACCGGCGTAGGCGCCCTTGCGTCAAAGACGACTGCATAACACGAGCTAGAATTTGGGGTCTTCCTGCAGAATGAAGCCATTGCCGTCGAGGTCGGCAAAGATGGCATGACGTCCCCATTCGGCGCCTTGAATTGGGCCAAGCTCAAGCCCGCGTGCCTGCAGTTCCGCATAGGTTGCGTCAAGGTCGTCCACCAACAGGACTGTGCCAGTCATGCTTCCCGGCTTCATCGTCTCGAACCACGTAACGAGCGTGAATGTCGTGTAGGAGCCGGGCGGTTGCACTTCAATCCAGCGCGCGCCATCCGGCGACATGGGGCTATCACGCTTGACCACAAAGCCAAGCACGTTGGTGTAAAAGTCGCGTGCGCGTATCTGGTCGGAAACCGGGACTGAAACAATCGCAATCTGCTTGATCACTGACAACCTCCCTTGTGCGAGAATTACAGATGAAGAACCGAAGCGGGCGTAGCTCTCTATGGCCGTTCCACCGCGCCGCTTGCGGCCGAGCGGTACATGGCGAGAATCGTGCGCACGAACTCACGGCTGAGCGCAAGCGGCACAACCGGCTCGGCGCCGTCGAGGACACACTTCTCCATTGCCTCAACCTCGAAGTCATAGGGATCAGCCGCGGGAAAGACTATCTCCTCGTTGTTGTCCTTGATGTCGGTGAAGACCACGGTGCTCGGCTTGCCGGCGTGGCCAGGCTTCCACGGCTCCGCAACATAGAGCGAACCCTCGTCCCCCTGGAACCACGCACCTTCCACAAAGGGGGTGCGGAAGCCGCAGCTTATCTGTGCGGTCACATCCTGCGCAAAGCGCAGTTGGGCGCGCATAGCCACGTCCACACCGCTCTCGCCGATGATCGACTGCGCCCACACGGCCTCGGGCGCTTTGCCGCCGCTCATGACAATCGCCATGGAATTTGTGTAGACGCCCAAATCCCAGGTGCTGCCCCCTTCAAGCGCAGGCTGCAGACGGACGTTGGCGCGGTCCTCCGCGGGAAGGTAGAAGTTGAACCACGAGTGGATCGTCTGCAGCTTGCCAATGCGTCCGCCCCGGATCATTTCGAGCAGGGCACGCGTTTGCGGATGGTGCAGATACATGAAGGCCTCGAAGATGGTGACGCCATTGGCCTGCGCCGCCTCGTCGAGTGCATCCATCTCGGCAATGGACTGCGCCATTGGCTTCTCGCAGAGGACATGTTTGCCCGCCTGCGCCGCCTTGACGGACCAGCTCGCGTGCATGTTGTTGGGCAGGGGATTGTAAATCACATCTACGTCTGGGTCGGCCAGCAGCGCTTCGTAGCTGGACCAGGTGCGCGCCAAGCCCCACTCCTGCGCATAGGCGGCGGCGCGGTCGCCGTCGCGGCTTGCCACGCCAACGAGCTCGGAGCGGGCAGCCTTGCGCAGGGGCTTGATCAGCGCCTGGTTAATATTGGCGGTTGACAGGAGTGCCCAGCGCAGCTTGCGAGTTGCCATGAATCGTCTCTTTCATTGACCGCACGCGGCGGTTGGCGAAATCCAAATAAGTGCGCCGCTATTGTAACGTGCGCAACTGTCGCAGGCAACGGCACAGGCCACGTTGCCGTTAGGTGGCGGTTGCCGCGAGGCCTGCGCGGAAGTCAAGAAAACTTGCCCCTTCAAGATAATCGGGGAAGGAGTAGATGCCGTTGACCTGAAGCCAGCATTGGTGCGAGCCGGCTGGGTATTCACGCCCGAGACCAATACGCAGGAACAGGAGCTCCTTGTGCAGGATGCGGCTCAGCCGGCGTTCGAGTATCTGCATGTCGCTGCCGCCAAAGCGGCGCTGGACGGCGGCAAAGTAGTGCCAGGCCAAGTCCGTGATCGGCAAGTTGTACCGGAGCTTGCTCGCGTCGCGAAAGAGGAGCCGCCACTTTGCGGTGCCCTCCTTTTCGAGCAGTTGCACCTGAACGTCCGGATCTGCCTGGATTGTGACAAGCGAGCGGTCGCCGCTCCCCGCGCGTACAAAGTGGTTCGAGATCTGCACGAGCGGCGCGCCAAACGCCTGGTCCAGCCGCGGCTGACGGCTCTCATGCAGCAAGGCAAAGCGCTCCGCTTCGCTCATGCGCCGAATCCAGCGCACATTTCCCGGTTGATAGTACTCGTCTTCGTGGTGGGGAGGGGTGCAGGGGCAGGTTGCGAGGTCATACTCGACCTCGGCGAACGGGGTAATCCAGCCGTCATCCAGTTCGAGGTCATCCTCACGAATCTGGCTGTATAGCGGCATGGGGCGGACGCAGGCGCCGGTCTCATCATAGCCTGCAACGCAAACACGCGGCGGCCCCATCCGCGTGAGGTCCGTAATGCGCAGTCGCTTGATCACAGGTGCACCACCTGCGCCTTCCAGACGCGTGCGAGGCGCTCGGCGACAAGCCGACGGTGGCACTGCTCGGGCGTCGCTTCGCTGCAGAGCAGGCAGACGCGATTGTTCGTGAATAGTGACTTGTCGAGCGCCGCGGGCACGTCGCGTTCGTCCATGAGCCGGCCGAAGCGACGCTCGTAGCGCGCCCAGTCCTCGTCTTTCCGGTACTCGTCAAGAATCTCCTTTGTGGGCGCGAGCTGCGGTGCATGGAGGTAGCCGCAGCCGTTGCAGAGGCGGTCAAGGAAATAGGCAAGGTCGCTGCCTTTGCTGAAGCCGCTAAGCTGGCCGCCGGGGCGCAGGCGAATGTCCATCAACAGCGTGATTGCGTTGTCGGCGAGGAGCGTAAAAAAAAGCTCGGCGCTCTTCTGTGTGAACCCAACTGTGTAGATGTCCACGTGTCCCCGCTCCTAAAACGCAAAACCCAGTTGCTCGGGTGGCAAACCGTCTACCGATAGGTGAATCTGGTTTGCCTTGATTGCGTCGCCCGAAGAGAGGATGTGAAACACCTCCACATCGGGCCGCGTCTCCAGCAAATGCACCGCAATCAGGTGGTGACGATGGCATTCCTCGGGCTTGCTCTCGCTGCACAGAACAACTGTTGGCCCTTCCGCGCACAGTGCCAGCACGCGCGCAATACCCTTGGCAAACCATGGGCGCTGCATGACGGCGCGGTAGTCGACCTCGTGCAGGTAATCGGCATCGGGCTCGGGCACTTTGCCATGCTTGTAGCAGGTGGGGTCCGGCGGTCGGCCTCCAAGCTGGTCGCCTGCAAAAGCGTAGGCAATCCCGCTCTCGCCAAGCGCTGGCGCAAGGGCATCGCGGTTGAATTGGGGGTTGTACCGACTGTAAGGTGAGGTGCGCACATCAACCACCGTGTCGATCGCGTGCTGGTGCAGGAGGCTGATGAAGGGGTCGATGGCCAGGTTGCTGTGGCCGATTGTGTAGAGGCGCATGGGCGGCAATTGTCTGGGAGTACGGGAGAGCCGCGAATCCGGCGAACATTGATGCAATTGAACGGGTGTGTCAAGTGTACCGCAAGATTGCCGCCAAAGCGAGGCGCGCGGCAACAACCGAATCTCATCCCCGGCCCCTCTCCATGCGGAAAAGGGCCGGCGATGAGATTCGGTTTCGCGCGTGCAACCGAGAATTGTTGACTTTTGAGAAGCCCTGATAGTTGCACAGAGTATATTGACAAACGTCAATATAAGCGCGATACTATGGCCATGGCGAACGAAATGGACGAAATTCAGTTGACCGCAACCGCATGTTGCAACCCGGCTCCCGGACTGCACATCGCCTCGGCGCAGGCCATCGATTTGGCAGCGGCCTTCAAGGCGATTGGTCACCCCGTGCGGTTGCAAATTCTGGACCTGCTGAGTCGCGGCGCGGGAGAGTTGTGTGTTTGCGATGTCGAAGGCTGCTTCACGCTGTCACAACCCACCATTTCGCACCATTTGCGCATCCTGCGCGAGGCAGGTCTGGTTGGTGTGGAACAGCGCGGATTGTGGGCTTACTACTTTGTACGCCATGCGCAATTGGAGAGCTTGCGATCATTCCTCGGTAGCCTGAACCTTGCCCAGGTGTCTGACCGCACGACGGCCGAATAGTCGATGCGGTTCCACTCCCCGCTTTTTTTTGCAGTAACGTATCGATAAACGTCTATATAGTAGTGATCAAGGAGAGAACCATGAGCCGGACAGAACTTGAATGGACAGATGCAGCAGCACCCGTCAGCACGGAACCGACCGACATTCGCGAGGCCGTGCGCGAGCACTATGCTGCCCGGGTGGTGAGTGAAGCCTCCTGCTGTGGATCGTCATGCTGCGGCAGCGCCGACCCGGCCACGGAGTCTTTCTACACTCTCGACGAGCTTTCACTCGTGCCGGCCGAGAGCGCCACGGTTTCCTACGGCTGCGGAAACCCGACAGCGATTGCGTCACTCGCCCCCGGCGAAGTGGTGCTGGACCTGGGATCGGGCGGCGGCATCGATTGCTTCCTCGCCGCGCAGCGCGTCGGGGCCGACGGGTACGTCTACGGCGTCGACATGACCGATGAGATGCTTGACCTCGCCCGGCGCAACGCCGCACGCATGGGTGTTTCCAATGTCGAGTTCCGCAAGGGCTTCATTGAGGCAATTCCACTGTCTGATGAAACGGTCGACGTGATCATCTCCAACTGTGTCGTCAACCTTTCTCCGGACAAGCCCACGGCGCTGCGCGAGGCGTATCGCGTGTTGCGCCCGGGCGGACGCGTCGCCATCTCCGATATTGTCATTGATGGTGACCTCAGCGACTTGCCCGTGAGCGAGGCGCAGGTGCGTGCGGCCCTCTCGTGGGCTGGATGTATCGCCGGTGCGTTGACCGTCAAGGAAGTGGAGGAGACGCTTGGAGCAGCCGGTTTCGTAGAAATTACCGTGACACCGCGTTACCACTACACGCTTGAAGAGCTGGTACAGGCAGGGGGAGACCCCGCGGACATCCCCGCCGACGTGGCGGCGCGGCTGGCCGAGCGCTTTGCCGGCGCGGACATTCAGGCGCGGCGGCCAGTGGCGTAGATTCGCATTCCTGCGGGCAATACGGCATCGCTACGCAGGGGAAGAGCGACGGCCACGGGCCGGCGCCTACGGCACGTTATCAATCGTCCATTACCAGATCGTGCGACACCACCGCCGTATGACGTGCGGACCTGATTTTGTCTCCGTACATTCGTCCACATTGACCCTTGCGTCACGTAGATTGTACCCGTACAATTGAACTGTCACTCAGCGCCGAGGGGCTTGCTCCCTCGGCGCTCTTCTTTTTTGCCAGTTCAACCACCACTTGTGCTTCGTGCCATGAGCCTTGATCTTTCGCTCGAACGCCAAAGTGACCTTCCGCTCTACAGGCAGATCGCAGACCAGACGCGCGATCTCATCGCCGGAGGTGCATTGCCTTCAGGCGCACAATTGCCGACTGTGCGGGCAATGGCGCAGCACCTGGGCGTTACGCGGTTGACTGTGCAGACCGCCTACGCCGAACTTCAGAGCGGGGGCTGGGTTGAGGCAACCGTTGGGCGAGGCACGTTCGTGAGTGATTCGGCGCACGCTGGAAGCCACTTACCCGAACGGGCGGCCCCACTGACAGTCGATGTGGTCATCGACGACATGATTCACATCGGCCATGTTGTGGGCATGCGTTCGATGGCCAACGCCTCGCCTGATCCGCGCCTTGCGCCGACCGATGAGTTCTGGGGAATCCTCGCCGCAATGCGCCCTCAGGCATCGATGCTTACCGAGTATGGGGAGATTCAGGGGGACGTTGAACTGCGCATCGAGTTGGCGACGATCCTGCGTGAGCGCGGCGTTCATGCGATTCCCGGCGATATCCTCGTCACCGACGGCGCAACGCAGGCCCTCTCGCTCCTGACGCAGGCGCTTTGTCGCCCGGGCGACGCCGTGCTTGTTGAACAGCCAACGTACCTCTCATTTCTGAACATTGCGCGTACGCACGGCGTAGAAACCGTGGGCGTGCCGGTGGATGCCCAGGGACCCGACCCTGAGGCGCTCGAGCGGCTGGCCGTGCAGATGCGTCCGCGCTTCTTCTATACAATTCCGACCTTTCACAACCCAACCGGACGCAGCGCCACGGTCGAGCGAAGGCGGGCGATCCTTGAGCTCGGCACACGCTACGGCTTCCTCGTGGTTGAAGATGACATTTATGCACGGGTTGCCTACGCGGGTGCGCCGCCGCCTTCAATCAAGTCGATGGATGATGGCGAAACCGTCGTTTATGTGAGCAGTTTCTCCAAGACGCTCATGCCCGGTTTGCGCATTGGCTATGTCGTGGCGCCGCCGGTGCTTCACCACCGTTTGCTGGACCTGCGCAGAGCCAGCGATCTCTGCGGGCCGCCCCTGCTGCAGCGCGCCGTTGCCGAATTTGTGCGGCGTGACGGCATCAAGCGTTACCTGCGCAAGGTGCTGCCCATTTACCGGGAGCGACGCGACACGTTGCTTGCGGCACTTGCAGGGAGCATGCCGCCGGGCGTCACATGGACCGAGCCGGAGGGTGGTTTCTGCTGCTGGCTCACAATGCCCGCACATTCGGTCTTTGACGACCTGTATGCGGCGGCGTTGCGCCAGGGCTGGGCGTTTGCGCCAGGGAGCGTCTTTCAGGCGTCGGGAGGCGCATCGCCAGAGCAGGCAGTGCGCATTTGCTTCGGACAGCAGGAGCCGGCAGCAATCCGCAGCGGCGTAGGTGTCCTGGCGCAACTGATTCGCGCGCGCATGCAGGCCGCCGGCCGCGTTGACGCAGGAGCGGTCGACTGGGCGCCGATTGTGTGACGTCCTGGTTCAAGAACGATTCCTTGACGGCACATGGTACACAGGGGCAGTGTGACGTTGTAGCGGAGGGCCGCCGTGCCCTCAAGCAGGTGGGTCGCATGTCACGGATTGTCGTGGCGGACGGCTAACAGCTCTTCGTGACGGGATGGCTATGTCGCAACCGAAACGAGGGCACGGAGGCCCTCCGCTACGCCGATGCGAAGTTCCGCGTAGCTCGCGTTGCCTGTGGACCAGTCAGCCAGTCAACCAATCAACCAGCCAACAAGTTGCCAGACCCAGACAGTAGACCCCATCCCGGAACCGAATCACGATTGAAGGAGACCGTATATGTCAGCTTGGGCCTATTTTGAGGGGAAGATTCGCCCGCTGGACGAGGCGCGGGTCAGTGTACGAACGCACACGTTCAACTATGGGACTGGTGCGTTTGCCGGTCTGCGCGCCTACTGGAACAGTGACGCCGAACAGCTCTATGCCTTTCGTTTTGAGGACCACTACCGCCGTTTTCTCAACAGTGGGCGCATCCTCATGGCCCACGTTGATGAATCGGCGGACGACCTGGTAGGGATTACGCTCGAACTGTTGCGGCGCGAAGCCTTTCGCGAAGACTGCTACATTCGGCCGATTCTCTACAAGGCGGACGAGGTAATCGGCGTACGCTTGCATGATTTGCGCGATGCAATCACCATTTTTAGCCAGCCCTTTGGCCGTTACATCCAGGACGAGGAAGGAGCCAAAGTGTGCACAAGCAGTTGGCGTCGCGTGGACGACACTGCGATCCCGCCGCGCGGCAAATTGATTGGCTCGTACATGAACAGCGCGCTCATCAAGAGCGAGGCGATGCTCAACGGCTTTGACGAGGCGATCGTTCTTGATCAGGCAGGTCACGTTGCAGAGGGAAGCGCCGAGAATCTCTTCATTGTGCGCAATGGAGTGCTGATCACGCCCCCAATCTATGGCAACGTACTCGAGGGAATTACACGCAACACAATCATGCATCTGGCCGCTCATGAACTGGGACTTGCGGTGCTTGAACGCGAGATCGACCGCTCGGAAGTCTACTATGCCGACGAGGCATTCTTTTGCGGGACCGGTGTGCAGGTCGCGGCAATCGCATCGGTTGACCATCGACCGATCGGCACGGGCGCAATTGGCCCGATCACAGCGCAGTTGCGCGAACTCTACTTTCGCGTGGTGCGCGGACAGGAGCCACGATACATGCACTGGCTCACGCCCGTGTACGTGCCGGAGCAGGTTGGTGCGGAGGTACATTAAGGAATGGAGACCCTCAAGGAGTCCGTTGAACAGCAGTTCAGCCGTACGGCCGAGGCTTACCGCGTGAGCAGCGTACACGCCGGCGGCGCCGACCTGGAGCGCCTTGTGTCGGTGGCGGCGCTCACCGGGAGCGAGGTTGTGCTCGACGCCGGCTGCGGCGCGGGCCACACTGCCGTGGCGCTGGCGCCTGGCGCGGCAGCATGTTGTCGCGCTTGATTTAAGTGAGCCTATGCTGGCGGTTACGGCGCAACTTGCGGCGAGCCGTGAGTTGCACAATGTGGAGACGCGTCAGGGCGATGTCGAGGCGCTCCCATTTGATGACGCTACATTCGACCTTGTGGTGAGCCGCTATAGCGCGCACCACTGGCCCCACCCCCAGACGGCGCTCAAAGAGATTTGGCGCGTGCTCAAGCCTGGTGGGCGCTTTCTTCTCGATGACATTGTCTCGGTGGATGATTTTGTCGTCGACACGCATCTGCAGGCGATCGAATTGCTGCGCGACCCGTCGCACGTGCGCGACCATTCTCCGGCGCAGTGGCTGGCCATGATGAACGCCACCGGCTTTGCAGCGGAAGTGGATTACAGCTTTCCTTGTCGCCTCAACTTCGCCGACTGGACGCAGCGCATGGCAACGCCCGCGCCGGCGGTGGCACTTCTGCGCGAGCGCATGACCACCGCACCGGAAGAGGTGCGCGCAGCGTTTGCCATTGATTCCTCTGGGGAGTATTTCACCATTCCCGGCGCACTTATTGCTGCCCACAAGCGGCCATTGAGCGGATGAGCCGGTTCGATTGACGGGCAGGTATTCAGATGATGCAGGTGCAAGAGCAGGTATTGGACAACGCGGCACTGCCGGAAGCGCAAACCGTATCGCGCCGCAGTGAGTTCTGGGCGGGGCTCAAGGCGACGATGCCACTTGTGCTCGGGGCCATTCCCTTCGGCATCATCTTTGGCGCCGTTGCGGTCACTAGCGGACTGTCAGCGTGGGCGACGGTCGCCATGTCGGCGCTGGTTTTCGCCGGTTCGTCGCAGTTCATTGCCGCCGGCCTTGTTGCCGGGGGCGCAGGGCTTGCCGTCATTATCCTGACGACATTCGTGGTGAATCTGCGCCATGCCCTCTACTCGGCATCGCTTGCACCTCACATGAAGCACCTGCCGCAGCGCTGGCTTGCGCCGCTGGGCTTCATGCTCACGGACGAAACCTACGTCATTGTGGTCGAGCGCTACAGCCGCATGGACCACTCTCCCTGGAAGCACTGGTACTTCCTGGGTTCCGCCCTGATCATGTATGTCAACTGGCAGGTGTGTACCTGGATTGGCATCCTTGCTGGGCATTCCATCCCCAATCCACAAGCGTGGGGACTGGAGTTCGCTATGTCGGTGACCTTCATTGGGATGCTTGTCCCCATGCTGCGTCAGCGGAGCATGGTGTTAAGCGTTCTGGCGGCGGGGAGTGCGGCGGTGCTCTTTGCGGGGCTGCCAAACAACCTGGGACTGATTGTTGCGGCGCTTGCGGGCGTTGTGATGGGGATGGCCACACGACGTTTCGATGTGCCGACGCGACCGGCCAGGGAGGGCGCGTGAGTACGTGGGAATGGGCGCTTGTCCTCGGTATGGCCGCGGTGACCGTCGCAGTTCGCTATCCCGTATTGGCGCTCGTGAGCCGGCTGGAGCTCCACCCGCTCCTGCTGGACGCAATGCGCTACATACCGCCGGCTGTGTTGGCGGCGATCATCGTGCCTTCGGTGCTCATGCCACACGGTTCACAGGTCGAATTCAACCTGCAGAACGAGTATCTGGTCGCGGGGATTGTGGCGGCAGTTGTCTCCTGGCGAACACGCAATCTGTTGCTGACGATTGCGCTGGGCATGATCACCTTCACGGTTTGGCGCATGGTCATTGGGTAGCCGGGTATTGTCACAACCGAGTTGGCAGCGCATGGCGGTACGCGGATGACACGGATTCAGCAGCACGCTAAACCCTTGCATCCGCGTACTTGGCTTGCTGCCGGCAACTGCCAAGGATTGCGGCCATGGCCGGCAACCTTGCGAGCCTTAATTCACCGAGAGGATTTGCTCGAAGTTTGGCATCGGCTTCGGAAAGCCGGGACATTTCATTGCCGCCGTAAGGGCGCCATGAATGACCTGGTAGGAGCGCCAGTAGCGCTCGCTGCGCTCATCGACAGGAACAAAGCTCTGGCGCTTGGCAGCGAGCAGAAGTCCGTGTGCATAGAGCGTGAACGGCGGCACCCTGAGCAGAAGCTTGTCAAAGGCCTCATTCTTGCCGCGTGCGCGTGCGCGAATCAGCGAGAGCCACGCGCCCAATTCATTGACGAAGAGGTCGATTGGGTCAAGGTCGTCATCATAGAGAGACTTGCCCACGAGAAGAATTGGCGCCGTTGACTCGACTTCGATCGTGCTTACGGACGGCGAGTTAAGGACGCATGCGTTGCCGCCCAGGCAGTAAAGATTGAGAGCGCTGTGCTGCATGCTCTCGATTTCAATCATTCCCGGTGCAAGGCCGAACGTTGCACTCGTGTGTATTGGGTGCCTGAAGATTGAATGGCCGATTCCACTCGGACCGGAGACCGGGAGGGAAGCACGCAATGCGTGAGCGGCGCCTTTAACATCTTCGGGAAAGAGGTGAATGTCGACGTGCTGTGGACCAAGGTCGTGCGAGTCCGCAGCGGGGTAAAGAACGATTGTTTCCTGAACTCCCATGACCTGGAACTCTCCTTCGATGTTCCCGGCCAGACGGTGCTACACACTGTTCCGCTGGTCCCAGAGTTGGCGAGTGATTTGCGCGTGACCCACGTGCTGAGCGCAATGCTCGAGGGCGTGATTGAGCAGCCAGGCCACCGTGAAGTTGCGCTGGTGGCGGGCCGAGTAGCGTTCGGTTGCCAAATCGTCAACAGTCAACGACTCGAGCGAACGGGTGGAATCCTCCATGGCGGCGTCGAGGCGTGCGGCAAGCGCGATACTGTCAAGTTGTTGTGTGGCGAACTCGCCATCGCGATCGCGCAGGGAGGCGCGCCCCGTCATCAAGTCGCCGAGCAGGTAGGATTGTGCCCCGGCGATATGCGCCGTGAGCGCCGCGAGCGAGTTGGCTCCTTCCACGGGCGACCAGTCGAGAGCCTCGTCAGTCATTCCCTCAAGCGCGTTCTTCAATTGAGCATGCTGGCCGCGCAGCGCGTCAAGGTATTCGGCAATGTAGACATGCAATGTGCACCTCACAGTCTGATTTGGAGCCCAGACATTCAATCAGACGATCGGGTCTGCTGGGCCGTATGCGCGTAATTGAATCTCTCAAAGTCTAGCACAGTTTGCCCAAGCGCGCCGGAACACTGGTCCATCGATCTTGAGGGGGTGGGCAAATCAAGACGCAACAGGCCGCGATTTGTGCGCAGGACGCGCCCAGGGTTTCTCAAGAGTCGACTCGTTACGACGACAGCATATACCTCATCCTCGGCCCTTCTTCATGCGGAGAAGGGCCGAGGATGAGGTGCTGGTCGGGCGTGCATTCGGGGATTGCTGACTCTTTCGAGGCCCCGAGGAAATCGCCAACACGTGGTTGACATGATGCAAAGGCGGTGATATATTCTGACTAATTGTGATTGTTTGTGATTTGTCTTTTCACGAAAGCCAGCGCCTTGTGAGCGACTTGCTCTCGGTCTCAGCGGTTGAGCGGCAGCAGCAGCTTCTGGACTGGCTCCAGGAGCGACAGCGGGCCTCCATTCCCGAAATCATGAGCCAGTTCAGCGTGAGTCCGGCGACGGCTCGGCGAGACCTGGACTCGCTAGCCGAACAGGGGCGTATTCAGCGTGTGCGCGGGGGCGCGCTGGCAGTGCGTCGCGCACCGCCCGAAGCACCGGTGACATTGCGCATTGGCGAGCAAACCGACGAGAAGATGCGCATCGCCGCGGCCGCTGTCGCTGAAATTGGCGAAAGCGACACGATCTTTCTTGGCAGCGGCACAACCGTTGAGCACGTGGCGCATGCGCTGCGCGGCCACCGCAACCTCACGGTCATCACCAATTCCCTGCTTGTGTTGAATGCACTCGCGGGCGCCCCGGGAGTCACGCTGGTGTGTCTGGGTGGCACGCTGCGCGCCTCGGAGCACTCGTTCATCGGGCCAATCACGCAGCAGGCGCTCAGCGAACTGCGATCGTTACACGTGGTCATGGGCATTCGCGCGATCGACGTCGAAGCAGGTCTCACCAATGCCTACCTTGAAGAGAGCCTGATCGATCGGGCGATCCTCGCGATAGGCACTCGAGTGATTCTCGTGGCCGACCACACCAAATGTGGGCGCGTTTCGACGGTCTTTGTTGCGCCGCTCTCTGCGGTTGACGTGCTGGTCACCGACACGGGAACGCCGCCAGAGTTCTGTGCCGCGATCGGAGCGCAGGGCCTTAACGTAGTCGCAGTCTGAGCCGCGAATCGAGCACTTTGCAGTTTCAATCGCCGCTCAATCCGCCTCTCCCGTGACGTGTTTGGGTGCCCTACTCCGCCTGCTTCCTGCATCCATGATACGGGCGCGCGCGAAAGCTCGGCTCCAGCCCGCGATGCAGCGGGAATCCTCACCAACTAATCGGCTATATGACCAAGATTTTCGACGTTCTGGTGCTCGGCGAACTTAACGTAGATCTGATCCTGAGCGGAGACGTCACACCGGCTTTTGGTCAGGTGGAAAAGGTGGTTGACGACGCCGTCTTGACGGCGGGCAGTTCGTCTGCCATCTTCGCGTGCGGCGCGGCGCGCCTGGGCTTGCGCGTTGCATTCGCGGGAATGGTAGGCGACGACATCTTTGGGCGCTACATGATCGATGCATTGCAGGCGCGCAACGTCGATACACGGGGAGTTGTGGTCGATTCCACCCAGAAGACGGGGATCACGGTACACCTCTCCCGAGGTAGCGACAGGGCCATGCTCACCCACCTGGGTTCGATGGCGGTATTCTCGCTGGCGGATGTGGACATGGACCTTGTGCGCGCGGCGCGGCACATTCACATCGGCAGCTACTTTCTTCAACATGCGCTCCGCCCCGATGTGGCGCGCCTTTTTGCTGTGGCGCAGGCCGAAGGGCTGACTACTTCCCTGGACACGGGCTACGATCCCACCGAGCGCTGGGACGCCGACCTGCAAACGACACTCGCCGCAACGAGCCTTCTTCTGCCCAATGCAGCCGAGGCGATGGGCATCGCCGGCGCTGCCGACGTGGAATCTGCGCTTGCCAGCCTGGCGCAACGTGTGCCGGTTGTGGCCGTCAAGCTGGGAGCGGCCGGTGCGCAGGCGTGTGCCGGGTCTCTGCAATGCCGCGCCGCAGCGCTTCCCGTGGACGTGGTTGACGCGACGGGTGCCGGAGATTCCTTTGATGCGGGCTTTGTTTATGGATATTTGAACGGATGGCCGCTCGACAAGTCGCTGCGCCTGGCAGCAGCATGCGGCTCATTATCGGCGCAGGGTGCCGGCGGGACAAATGCGCAGCCGACGCTTGACGAGGCGCTTGCCGCACTCGGCAATTCTGTCATCTGAAGCCTGCCTGGAATACCACCTCGCATTCACACCGGTTGTAAAACAACATTCCGACTTCAATCCACAGGGGCAGCAAAGCCTCGCCCTGAACGGCGTGGACGCGCCTCTTTGGCGAGAACGTCCATTCATCGCGCCCGTCCTTGACCGACGCGGCCGCTATGCGAAGTTTCAGCGCGGCGGCCGGTCTCCTCACGACCATCTCCCTGCTGGAATCGACTCCTCCTATCTGAATCAAGTGAATGTTGAACGAGCCCGTTGACGCATGTTCGCAGTGCCGACGCTGCAGCTCAAGGCCCCAAATCTCACGCGGTTTTGGCCTGCGGGTTTCCACTGCCTGGGCCGGCGACAAGGCACTCCTGGACCTGCGACCACTCTTGCGAAGTCCCGAGTCAAGCAAAACGCAGGATTGCATAATAAAGTCCTCTCGGCTACAATCAATTCACGGATTGACGCAGTTATACTGCTCGTTCTCATCTACTGCGCAATTCCACAAACTTCACCCTTCCAACTCGATTTGCTGTCGCCCCATTGTTGCCTCAAATGCTCGACTTTCGCGCGCTTATGCGCAAGGGGATACTTCGTGGATTCGGACAAAGCGCCCGATGAACTGGGCTCCAGTTTGCATCTCCGCCTTATGGCCGGGGACCCGACTGCTTCTGCAGAGATTGCCGAAATCTATTTCCATCTGCTCCAAGTCGAAATGTCGTACAACATACAGCATGAGGCGGACCCGCACCTCGCCGAACAGGCAATTATCGATGCACTAACCAGCTATCTCTCTCGACCCGAACAGTATGATCCCTCGCGCAATCTGAGCCTGCTGGCATATCTCAAAATGTCGGCCGGTGGAGACCTTGCCAATGCGCGCGATTCGGCCGCGCGTCGCGCCAGGAGAGAAATTGATCCGCACGGATTTGTCGCGAATTCCGACCATGACTCGGAACAGGAGCTAGAATACGCCGACGACACGGATGTCGAACTGCTGGTCACCACTGAGGACTCGGACGTGTTCCGCCTGATCGACTCCTTGTTTGAGTCGCCTCAGGATCGGATTATGGTAGAGTTAATGATGGAGGGCGTCCGTTCTACGGAACCGTATGCAATCGTATTGGAGATCACGCAGGCGCCACCTCAGGAACAGGCTCGAATCGTCAAACAACACAAGGATCGCATCAAGGCTCGGTTGCGCAGGAATCTGGACCCGGAGCGCATTCGAGCGGAGGCACGAGGGGATGACTGAACCACGCAGTGAATATGCGGACGAAAGTTACCGCATGCTCACTCTGCTTGCGGAACGTTTGGAAGACAACCCGAAATTCATCGCCCACTTGCTCGGGAAGCATCGCCATCAAGAGGGAAAGAGTCGCGAAGCTCAGCAGGAAATGCTCGGCGTAAACGACCTTGGCTTTGTTCGTCTCGCTCTCTGCCGCCGCCCTGCTGCAGAGCAGGCGGAGTTTCGCATTCAATGCGAGCAAATCGCGCGGTACACCGGCGCAGATCTCGGTGCTCTCGTCCAAATCATCCGGCGCGTCGACGCCGTGCAAAGCATGGAGAGGCGCGCCGACCCCGTGCAGGGAACGCAAGCCTCCACTGCAGGTCAGGGCCTGCCGGAGATCAGCGTGCGGCCAATGATGGCGCCGCGTGTCCGAATCAATGAGCCACCGCCTTCCTATGATGCGTCTGAAGCTGACGTTGAGCCGACGCAGCGCAATCCCGCTGACCCTGCCGACCGTCCGCGTGTAGATAAACCCGCGCAGCACTCCCCTGACAACGAAGCGAATCCGCATGACAACCCAGCCAACGCATCCTCAGAGTCATCGTCGGAACCAGACGACCCAGTGGCTTGACAGCGAATGCAGCGACCTGGTGCGCGACTTCTGGGCCGCCGCCGGAGGAGAGGAGCCGTTCCCACGATCGCTGGAACTGGCCCTCGGGTTTGCATTGCCCGTCACGCTGGTACGTCTCCCGGGTCTGCACACCGCGGCAGCCCGCGTTTGGCTTCGCTCGCGCAGCCGCGACATACAGGCCGATGAGGTGCCGCGACCTCTGCATGGCTGCCTGATCGCTTATCGTGGCAATGGCATCATCTTCCTTGATGCGTCGGACAGCGGCAACGAACAGCGCTTCACGCTCGCACATGAGATTGCCCATTTCCTCGTAGACTATATGCTGCCCCGTCGCCGCATGTTGGCGCTGCTTGGAAGCGGCTTTGCCGATGTTCTTGATGGCGCGCGTGCAGCAACGGCGCGTGAACGTATGGCGACCATTTTTCATGGGGCCAACACGCAACCGCACGTCAATCTCATGCTGCGTGGCGCTGCCGGCAGCGACGCCCTCAGCATCTGGAATGTGGAGAATCGAGCAGATCGAGTGGCTCTTGCCTTGCTTGCACCGCCGGATCTCGTGCTCGAGATTGCTCAGGGTGAATCAGGGCAGACACGACGCAGTGCGGTCGAAAATGCGCTTGTCGATGTCTACGGTCTTCCGCCGGTTCCTGCCCAGCGCTATGCAGCCGAACTGCTTCAAATACAGCAGTCGGGCGATACCTGGTTGAGCGCGTTACGCGCCCTCGTACGCACCCATGATGCCAACATGATCGACGAAAGCTAGCGACTCTGTTTCTCCCCATGCGCACCAACAGGTCCATCTCCCCCCATGTCTGATCAAACCGGAATTTCTGTCGACGAGGACCCCTTCGACAGCTTTGAGAGTCTCCCCGTAACCGTCGCCGGTACTGCTCCCTCGCTCCCCGAGTTCGATGACTCGTTTGGCGAATCGTTTGCGCGCACTGTCGATCTGAGCACCTGGCGCGCCGGCGAAGACCTCGTCGCTGCGTATGGTCGTCTCGAAAAGGAAGTTTCCGATGCGCTCAAACGCGAGGACGAATACAGCCGGCACATCCGGAGCCATGTCTTCCCGCAGCTTGCTCTCGTTCCTGGTGCGCCCGCCTGCGCCGGCGTGCACACTGCGGACCCGGCCGACCTCCACAAGGTCCACGGCGGCCTGCTCTTCAACGGCAGCGTCGAAGCGTGTGACGGCATCAGCGTGGTTCACGAGACGCTCCCGCTGACTATCACGCAGATAGGCGTTTGCCTTGTTGCGTACAATGGACGTCAAGGTGCATGGGCGCACCGCCTTTTCCGGCGCGACCTGCGCAGCCGCGCCGGAAACCCGGTTGATGAAGTCCTGGACATGCTTGAGCGACGTAAACGCAGCAGTGATGGCCGCGACCAGTTGAGCAACCTTGCGCGGCGCGGAATTATGGCGTATGCCGAGCGTGCGCTGCTGCGCGACAGTTCAACCGCTGCGTGGCGCATGGGCCACGGCAGCGTTTTGCCCTTCGAACTGGTATCGGGACTCTGGGCCTCAACGCTGGGCAATCTGCGCCAGAGCCTGGAGCTGGTCGAGTGGTACGTTGAACACGGGCGCTTTGTCTTCGTTCCCCACCGAACGCAGAAACGCCACCTGCTCATGATTGGCAACGCGCTGCGCCCGCGCGAGTACGCGATTGTGCACACGCTTCAGCCCGACATTCGCACGCTGATTGACCGAGGACACTATCGCGACGAAAACGGGGTGCGGCCGGCAATGGAGCGCTTCTGCAATGAAGTTGCACCACGTATCGTCGTCGGCGTCTATCGAGTATGGGACGCTGCGCCGCCCTACATCTTCTTTGCTTCGGCCGAGCACGCACATATGGCGGCCCACATTGTCATTGCCGACGCTATGCTGCAGGAACATCGCGGCTTCCCCATGCTGATTGACCTGGCGGACACCGTCTGTCGCACCACATTCGGCGTTGACAGCCTCGTTCCCGCCGTGCAGACGGCCTATCGCGCGCAGCGGCGATCCGCTGCGCCCACTGGCCGCAAGTGACTTCGGTATTTAGCTTTTTGGTGAATGCAAGGAGCGAAGTGGGGATCCGATAACTGATAACTGGCAACTGATTACTTGGTGACTCCCATATCGCGCAGATCATGGGGACAGCGTAGCGCGGGGCTTCCAGCCCTCCGAGACAGGATGTCATTGTTGCCGCAACCAGAACGAGGGCGCGGAGGCCCTCCGCTACGTTAACCTCATCGGCTGCGCTGCGTCAGTTATCATTTGTCAGTTATCATTTGTCAGTTATCGACCACCTATCCAAACGCCCAACCACCGTTCCCCAGCTCCTGACGGGCGCACCGGCCCGTCCCACGCAAACTCGGCGGAGAGATGCCGTGAACTTCAGTCAATCCGAAACGGACCTGCCGGTCCGCGCCCCAGGCGCCGAGTTCGCGCAGGAACTTGATAACGAAATTGCGCTGAGTGGCGGCCCAATCCTGATCAACCCGCTTGAGGCGGGCGCTGCGGGCCGTACGATGTTCGATGCGCCCGGCAGCCGTGACAACACAGTCACCGTGCTACTGCCCGCCGACGCAATTGGCGCGTGCCGGCGCAGGCACTTGTGCGCATCTTCCCGCGTGCGGCTGAGACAGGTGGTGACGGCCGCCAATACCTGGGCGCGGTGGTGGAAGGGCCCTTTGCCGAGCCCGACGGGTTGCGCGCCGACGCGCCAATCGTCGTCACGACGACCGTGCATGGCACGCAGTTCCTGCCGCGCTACCACGGGCGCGTACAGGTCGAGATTCTGGGAGAGGAAATTGAGGGCACGCTCGTTCCGCCGCGCTACCGGCCCCTCCCCAACAGCCCGGTTCATGTACTCAGCGAGGCCGAGACGAGCCGGCAGCTTGGCTTGCTGCAGGATGACCCAATCGAATTGGGCCTTGCCGTTGGTTTCGAGTCGATGGCTGTGCAGGTTCCTGCGCGCCGCAAGACCGTGTTGCCGCGCCACGTGGCGGTCCTCGGTACAACCGGCGGCGGCAAATCTACAACCGTCTCGGGAATGATTGCCGAGTTTGCCCGCAACGGCATGGCCACGGTGCTCTTCGATACGGAAGGTGAGTATACGGAAATTGGCAAGCCTACTGCCGATGTGAGCATGCAGCGGCTGCTCCAGCGCGCCGGTCGTACGCCGCATGGTGTCGGGCCGGTTCACGTGCGCTACCTGATTGGACGCGAGACCACTGCCCCGGACGATGTGCAGCAAACACCCTTCCGGCTGGATTTCTCCAGCGTTTCGCCCTATGCGGCTGCAGAAATCCTTGGGCTCAGCGAAGCGCAGGAGGACCGCTACTTCAAGGCGTATGATGCGGCCAAGCTGCTGATGCGCGATCTGGGCATTTTCCCCAGCCGCGACAACGCCGATGACGAGAGTCGCTTCCTTGATCTCGACGAGTACGCGGCCGGCTATCCACGCATGACACTCTCCATGTTGCTGGACGTTGCGCAGGGGATCAGCAGCCGGCTCAACCGCACGAGCTTCGAGCCATTCACCCGCGTATTTCACGACGGCGACAATCGGCGGCGCTTCGATGAGCGCGTCACGCAGGTGGAGACTACGCACCCTACGAGTTGGCGCACACTCGTCAGCAAGCTCTTCCGCCTGCAGCGGACGCGAGTCTTCGACAACAACCGGGCGTCGCCGGTTGACTTTGCCGCAATGGCGCAGCCTGGCCAGACTACCGTGATCGACCTGAGTGATTCAGATTCGACGACAATCAACAATCTGGTCATCGCGAGCTTGCTGCGAGGTATTCAGGAACAGCAGGAGATAGCTTACGAAGCTGCCGAGCGGATCGGGAAAGCGCCTACGCCGATGATGATTGTCATAGAAGAAGCGCACGAGTTCCTTTCCACCGAACGCATCTCCAAGATGGAGACGTTGTTCGAGCAAGTCGCGCGCATTGCTCGCCGTGGGCGCAAACGCTGGCTGGGACTCGTCTTCGTCACGCAATTACCGCAGCACCTTCCCGATGAGGTGCTGGGGCTCGTCAACAACAGCATTATCCACAAGATCACGGACGTGAATGTTGCGAATCGCCTCAAACGCATGATTGGCGGGGTTGACGACAGCCTCTGGTCGCGCTTGCCCAACCTTGCCCCTGGACAGGCAATTGTCGCGTTTACAAGCATGTCGCGCCCGCTGCTCGTCACAATTCACCCGACGCCGTGCAAACTGCGCATGGTCGAGTAGCGCGGCAAGTCAGCCGCAAGCGCAACGGGGCGAGGCATCAGATGCCTCGCCCCGTTTCATTTCATCTATTCGGTCTTGGACAGCCTGCCTACTTCAGCGCATCGCGCAGCTGCTGCTCGGCGTCGCTGTCAAGTGTGGTCTGATACAGGTTGCCCTCAAACGGCTCCAGCACGCCGCGCAGTGCGGCTTCGTTGCCCTTTTCGAGGATGAAGAGCGCCGAACTTCCGGGCTTCAGCTCGTTGCGTACATCTTCCACAAACTTCTTGTCAATGTGGTCGCCCGACATTCCGGCAATCGCAGCGCCGCCTGCCATGCCAAGTGCGATCCCCGCGATGGGGAAGACAAAGGTTAGCGCCAATCCAAGCAGACCGCCGATGCCCAGGCCGGCCCACATTGCGCCGCTGACCTCATTGTCTACCTTCACGGTGCCGTCGGCTTCCTTGAAGATTACGGCGGCATCGGTAATTTTGACGACGCCTTGCTTGCTTGCATCGGCGAGCGCTTGCCGCACGTGCTTGGCAGTGTCAATGCCGTCGAAGGTGATCACGATTAACTGATTCATTCTTGTCTCCTTTGGGCGAATACTTCCTGGGTCACTGGTTCACATGCTCTGACGTACTCGTGGAATTGGTAACGGTTGGAATGGTCATTATTTTCGATACAAGCAAACAGATTGCTGTCTTCGCACACCCGTGGTTGTCGATCCCGCTTCAGAGTTCGGACTCCGACGGCTGCGCCGGCGCTACCACCGCTGACTCGTTCAGCGATGAGGCGCTGACCCCATCCATCGACTGGTGCGCGGCGGCGCCTAGTGCGGCCGTCGGCGGTGGCAGCGAATGCTTCACGACGCCGGTCCAGTAGATGACATAAGTGCGCGCGATCTTGTCATGCAGCCCCTGTCGATCCTTGTCGACAATGGCCCAAAGAAAGCCAAGGCCCAGTGTCGCCACGCAGACTGCGTAACCCAGCAGGCGCATCAGTGCTGCCCCGATGCGCAAACCCTTACCGCTCACCTTCACCACACGCAGGCCAAAGATCCCCATACCGATTGTGCGGCCGGCAAATAGCCATAGTATGACGAAATAGAGCGGGCCAAGCATCGTGAGGCTGAACGCAAGGACATAGCGACTTACCTCACAGAGACTCTCTGGTAGGGCCCGCCAGCCGATGACCGGCATATACTGTTTGCAATCGACAATGTCAATGCGCATCAACGTCAGCGTGCCCTTGATGAAGGTGTACGTGACCGAGGCCGCGATCAGAATGATGACGACGTCGATAATCAGCGCAATCATACGCGAGACAAAACCCGCCTTGAGGCCGGTGCGATCTGATGCGGAGGTTTTTCGAGCTGAACCGGTCTGGGTGGTGCTTGTGGCCATTGGGAGAGTCTCTGCTAGACGATCGGCTCGATATCCGGCAAGGGCTTGTCGTCGCGCGGCTTCATGCGCAGAAGATTGCGCAGCGCCGTCTCAAGTTTGGCGTCGCCACTGGCGCTGCGTTTGCGCACCTCGGCGACCACATCGCTGGTAATACTGACAGTTTGTCCGGCCAACAGATCCTGCACATTGTCGGGGTAGACGCGCAGGTAATCCATGTACTGATCGCCGACGACTTGCACCAACTTGTTGACTTCAGTTGGGTCGGCGCGAACGCTCTCCATGAAGCGATCGGCTGCCTTTGCCACAACGCCATCAAGCAGCGCTGGCTCTTCCTGTAAAAGCGCAATATAGTCGGCGGCTACATTTTCCACAAGGTCGTTTACGGCGCCAGGGTTGCCGCTCAGGAATTGTACGTAGTCGCCCGCGACGCCCTGAACCAACGCCTGAACAAGCTCCGGCTTTGCAGAGAGATAGTCTATGTAGCGACCTGCCACTGTGCGCACAAGGCCATCGACAAGTTCAGGGCGCTGTTGCAACGTGATGAGATAGTTGCCTGCAGCCGCTTCAACCACCTCCGCTACAACATCCGGATTGCGACCGAGATAGTTCACATAATCGCCCGCCACGTTGCGCACCAGTTGCGATAGGCGCGTGGGATTCTGCTGCAATGTCACAATGAACCTGCCGGCCGCCACATCGATGAGGTTATCCACCACATCCGGGTGATCGGTGAGATAGCTGATGAACGCTTCTGCCTGAGTCCGCACGAGCTCGTTGACCAGCGGCATGTGAGTCAGATTGCTAACGATGCGGCCGGTAAAGGTTTCGATTAGCAACTGCGTTTCGTTGTTGAAGACAAGTTGATCGGAGACAACCGAAATGAGCGCGTCCGAGACCTTGTTGACCGCCAAATTGGCAGCCTCACGCGCCGCCGTCATCGGCCGGCTCATGACAATCGGTTGGGCGACTTGAAAGGGAAGCTTGACGGCTGCCACAGAGACGCGCACGGCCAACGTGAATCCCCGCGCGACAAGCCCCTCGGGTGGCCGCGATACAACGGAACCAGGTGGCGCTGCTTCCCCAGCGGCCTCGGGCGGCACATAGCCGGCGGCGCCCTTGGGCGCCACATCGTTGCCGACGCCACCGACGCCGGCATTGGAAGGTGCGCCCGGGCTGGATTGCGCAGCGCTCGAATCCGCTGCGGGCAAGTTACCTCGGTCGCTGAATGGAAACTCCATGGACAATCCCCTTGACGCCTGGAACGCAGCGTGCAGGCTATTTGCGCGCATGCGTCCTTATTCTAGCATGACTTCCTCCGATCATGCCCATGCTCAAATTGAATACAGCAGGGCTTCTCAAAAGTCAGAAATATCCGATTGCATGCTCGAACTGCAGGTGCAGTTGTTGTTGCAAATTGACTCTTGATACACCCTAATTGAATACAGCAGGGCTTGTCAGAGGCCGGCGCTTCTCCGGACGAATCAGTAAACGGAAAAAGTGCTGGAACTCAGGAACAACGGGAGCGCAAGGAATGAGGCTGGGTTCGGCGCACGTTTTGATGCTCCACCGTTGCAGCACAACTCGCGCACTGCTTCTACTGCTTCAAGGAGACTCTGCCGCGCAGCCCGGCGCATGCGAACCGTCGCAATGCAATGCGGTAAACTGCAACGAGAACGTGACCGATCTGTGCGATCTTGCCGGGGCGCAGGTCGTTTGCGGCTCCCAATGTAGCAGCCACATGGCGTGAACCAGGCAGCAACACCCATCATGTTCTTTGTCTCAAAACTACTCCCATTGCTTGTCTACCCCGCAGGGCTTGCCTGTCTCTTGCTGCTGGGTGCGTTGCTGTTGCGCAACCGCCCCCGGTGGCGCAATGGCCTGCTGATTGCCGCATTTCTGCTCATCTGGCTCAGCGGCAACCGCATTGTGGCGATGACTGCGGCGCGTTCACTCGAGTGGCGGCACGCGCCGTTGCCTGTCGGCGCCCACGGCGACGTGATCGTCGTGCTGGGCGGGGCGACGCGTGAACAGTTTGCGCCGCGACCAACCAACGAAATGACCGAGGCAGGTGACCGCCTCTACTACGCAATGCGTCTGTGGAAAGAGGGGGCGGCGCCGAAGATTCTTGTTTCGGGTGGCCGTGTGGAGTTGCTGGGGCCGTACGGCAAGAGCGAAGCCGCGATTATGGCGGAGATGCTTGAGTCGATGGGCGTTCCGCGCAGCGCAATTCTGCTTGAGGAAGCGTCGCGCAACACTTGGGAGAACGCGACCGGCGTGCAGACGATTTTGGACGAGGAGGGCCTGGAGTCGGTCCTGCTCGTTACATCGGCAATGCACATGCCGCGCGCGCTGGCGATCTTTCGCAATCTTGGAATTGCCGCCACCCCTGCGCCAACTGACTATTTGGTGACCGAGGCCGACTTTGCGTTCTACCTGCGTCCCAGATCTCAGTACGCAACTCTTCAATCTTGTGCCCAGTGCGGATGACATGCGCCTGACCACACAGGCGTTGCGCGAATGGATTGGCATTGCCATGTACCGCCTGCGCGGGTGGCTGTAGGGCTGATTGGCGCGCACCGCGCAGTGCCCGTGTGCGTTTAGGCCATCCAAACTGGGAGGCCCGTTTCTGTCCTCGTGCTTGTCACATCCGCCGATCCACTGGCGTGCGGAGAACGTTGGCTAGCGGCCCAAGCCTATGCGTTGCGGACGACGGGTATGCGTGCAATGAAGCGACCATCTGCGGCGCTGCCCACGTATTCCTCGTCGCGCACAATCACCTTGCCGCGCAAGAGAACAGTGCGCGGCCATCCGGTTATCTCCATCCCTTCGTAAGGGGTCCAGTCAGCCGCTTCGTGGAGCGTCGCCATGCCGGGGCGACGGCTCAGCGTCTTGCTGCGCGCCGGGTCAAAGATCACGATATCCGCATCGAAGCCGGGCAGCAACGCGCCTTTGCGCGCCAGGCCCATGCGCCGCGCCGGATTGGCTGAACAAAGTTCGACCCAGCGCTGATGCGAGATGCGCCCCTTGCGCACGCCTGCGCTGTAGAGGAGCGCCAGGCGCGCCTCAATGCTGGGCACGCCGCCGGGGATCAGAGTGAAATCGGGCTGCGCCTTTTCTGCCAGCGTCCAGGGACAATGGTCGGTGCTCACCACCTGCAGAGCATCGTCGGCCAGAGCGCGCCAGACGGCGTCCTGGTCGGCTTGCGGGCGCAGCGGGGGCGCGCAGACGAAGCGCGCACCGTGGGGACCCCCCAAATGTTCATCACTCGTGAGAAGCAAATACTGTGGACAAGTCTCGCCCCAAATGTCCACGCCGCGCGCCCGCGCCGCCGTGATGGCATCGATTGCCGCGGCATTGCCCACATGGAAGATCAGCAGTTGGCAGCCTGCCAGATGCGCCAGTTCGGCGGCGCGGGCGATGGCGGTGGCTTCGAGACGCGACGGGCGCGTCTGTTCGTGTTCGATTGGCGCGGTGCGCCCGGCTGCAAGCGCCTCTGCGCGCAACAAATCAAGCACCGGGCCGGTTTCACTGTGAAGCACCACACTCCCCCCGGCGGCCGCCACCGCACAAAGCGAGCGGTAGAGCGATGCATCGTCGAGCATCATGCCGTCGTAGGCCTGATACATCTTGAAGGTGGAACAGCCTGCGTCGACAGCCGCGGGCACATCCGCCAGGCGCTCCGCGGAGGCGCCGTGCCACGTGGGAATTGTCATGTGCAGGCTGTAGTCGACGGCAACGTTTCCGTCGGCCTCGGCGCGGCGGGCAGTCAGCGCCCCGAGTAGCGGCTCTGCGGGGGACGGCGTGACGAAGTCGATGAAGGTGGTCGTGCCGCCGCAGGCCGCGGCGATGCTTCCCGTGGTGAAGGTGTCGGTGCTCACGCGGCCGGCCAGCGGCAATTGCATGTGAACGTGCTCGTCCACCCCGCCGGGAAGCACATAGCAACCCGCGGCGGAGATGCTTGTCCGACCCTCCAGGCCACTGCCGATTGCCGCGATCGTTTCACCGTTGATGGCGACATCGGCCGCAACCAACCCGTTCGGAGTGACAATCATCCCGTCGCGAATGATCATGTCATACATGGGATGCTCCTGCTCGAATTATTGAGCCGGCAGACCACAGCACGAATCGTAGTGCGCAAGAAGTGTGGCAACGATGAATCAGAAGATCGCGTGCCGTATCCTGCATTTTCCCTGCTGTTCCCGCCGTTTCTGTGTACCCGCACTCTTTGTTCTTTGCTAGTTTGCGGTGCGAATCTACGGGACGAATACGCGCAGTATCTGCACGCTGCTTTCGGCAACGAGTTGGAATTCGCCCAGGTCGGCGGGTATCAGCACCCAGTCGACCGCAGCAAGGGTGACCGGCGCGCCGTCCCACTCAATGCGAAGCCGCCCATCGAGAACGCCGAAGATCTCGAAGGTGCTGCCGTCGGCAATGCCAAAGAACGCGCCGCCCGCTTTCATGGTGATGCGTTCGGTCTGGAAGTAGGGACACGTGGCCAGGAGTTCGATCTTGAGTCCGACTTCGCTGAGAAGGACTTCGGGGACAACGGGTTTTGCGCCCACGAGATCGAAATTCGTGACTTCGAGCGCTTTCTCAAGATGGAGCGGCCGGGGGCGACCCCAATCGTACACTCGATAGGTCGTGTCGCTGTTCTGTTGAATCTCGGCCACCACAGTTCCGGGACCCAGGGCGTGCATGGTGCCCGGCGGCACGAAAACAACGTCGCCCTTCTCCACAACCATGCGGTGCAGGGCTTCGTCGCTGCGTCCGTCCGCAATGGCCTGCATGTATTCGCCCTTCACAATTGGGCGTTTGAATCCGTAGAGCAACTCCGCGCCCGGCTGCGCCTCGAGCACGACCCACATCTCTGTCTTGCCCAGCTCACCTTCGTGCTCTTTGGCGTACGCGTCGTCCGGGTGCACCTGCACGGAAAGCCAGGTGTTGGCGTCGAGCAGCTTGATGAGCAGCGGAAAGCGTTCGGCTTCCACTGCAGCGGCGCTGCGTTCGCCCACGAGCGACACGCCCAGTTCGCGCGACGAGATCGTTGAGCAGGCGGCCTTCGTATGCGCCCGCGCGTACGGGGCTGGAGCCGTTGGGATGCGCCGCAATATCCCAGCTCTCGGCAACGATGCCCGGCGGCAGCGTGCGCCCGAAGTGCTCAAGGTTGCGCCCGCCCCAGGGGTAGTCCTTGAATATCGGTGTGAAGGTGAGGGGTTCCAATTCCGCTTCTTCGCCCATTTCCATCTCTTGCTCCTCTTTTCTGGCCTGCTCACTGGTCCGCAAGGCTTCAGATTGCGTCGCTATGGCCGCGGATCCTTGTCCTTGAGGCCGGGGAGCCCGGCAGGGATAGATGCGCGTGCAGATAGTTGCTTGCGCAGCATGGTCGATATTGTCTCCACCACGCCCGGCTGCGGTGGGCCATCCGGTGGCTCCTCATCGGGAAAAGGCGCGAGGTCAAACATCTTGCGCCAGCCGTAGCCGCCAAGGAGTTTGACTGACGCAGCAACCGGCGCGGCGAGCACGGCTCCCAGGATACCCGCGAGCGAAGTCCCCATGAGCACCACGACGATGATGATTACGGGGTGCAAGTCGAGCGCGCCGCCCACAAAGCGGGGAACCAGCACGGCCCCCTCGATCTGCTGCAGGGTGAACATGACGGCCACAACCAGCAGTGCATACCAGAGTGGGGAGAGTCCGAGCCAGTTGTCACCCTGGAAGACGGCGACGGCAACTGCTGCCAGTGTTGAGACAACCGGACCCACGACGGGCAGAAACTCGAGGAGACCGGCCAGTCCGCCCAATGCCAGCGAGTAATTGACCCCCAACAACGTGAGGGCAATGGTGACCAGGACGAACATGGAGAGCGCCAGCAGCACTTGCCCGCGCAGATAGGCGTCCCAAATCCTGAAGAATTCGCGACTGAGCCGGGCGACGTCATGCTGGTAGCCGGGAATCTCGGCGACAGCCTCAACCGAGTGACCGAACGCCGGAGTATCGCGTGACAGGTAAATTGCGACAAACATAACGACGAAGAGTGTGCTCAGGACTGAAATCGTGCCACCCAGCAGATTAGCAGCGACCGTGCCGCCCTGCATGTAGTTGAAGCCACCCAGCAACTGGCTGAGCGCATTGGCAATCGAGTGATCATCCACACCGGCAAATGGCGCAAACTGCATGCCGCCAAAGCCGACGCTCATTGATGCGACATTGCCGGTGAACCAGGCATACGCTTCGTTCGCCGCGCTGGGCAGCACGACGGCAAGCCTGTCCGCTTGCGAGAAGGCGACGAACCCCACGAGCCCAAGAAGGCCAAGGGTGGCGACGATGAAGCTCAGGTAGACGATGAGCACCGCCGTACCGCGCTGCACCTTGAAACGATGCATGGCGAATGCCACAAGTGGATTGAGCAAATAGGCGAGGATCGCGGCAAAAATGAGCGGGCTGATGAGCGCACGGAAGCGCCAAACCACGATTGCCGCAAGCACAACGGTTGCCGCGGCAACAACTCCCTTGATTACGTTGCTCCAGGGAGGTGATGTGTGTTCCACTCTGGGGAGCACCGGGGGTGCTCCTACGTTGACCCCGTTGGGCTCGCGTGTGCTGCTGTCCAGATTCTCCTGCTCCACACAATCCTCCACGCACAGTGCGCCGCTGCAGGTCCCGCTGGCGGTCTACAGTTTCGTAAGTCCAGCCATGGAGACGAGCAACTTCTTGATGCCCACCCCAGGAAAGGCGACAGTCACTTCCTCGTCTCCGCGCGAGACCGTGCTCTCGATCACGGTTCCCACACCGAACTTGGGATGCTCAACGCTGTCCATGCGCTTGAATTTCCCTTTGGCCCCGCTTGCTGGGACGGCAGGGCGTGCAGGTTTCGCGCCTGCGCTTCCCGAGCCGCCAGCCGATCGCGCTTCGGTGCGCGTGCTTCGTGACGAAGTAGGGCTTTCCCAGGTGTAAGGGTTGCGTTGCTTGGCCGATGTATTGCGATATCCCGCGGACGCATCATTACTGCCCCAATCCGTGGCGCGGCGGAAACTCTCCGCGCGGCGGCCGCGCCTGTCCACCATGCCCGAGAGTATGGAATCGGGAATCTCAAGGAAGAAGCGGCTGGGCGATTGCGTATTGGGACTACCCCAGAGGCTGCGTTGCGTAGCATGGACGAGGTAGAGCCTCTGCTTGGCGCGAGTGATGCCAACGTAGGCAAGCCGCCGCTCCTCGTCCATATCCTCCGAGTCGCCGCTGTCGATGCTGCGCTGATGGGGCAGGATGCCCTCCTCCATGCCCACAAGGAAGACCACGGGAAACTCAAGCCCCTTGGCCGTGTGGAGAGTGAGCAGCGTGACCGCGCCACCGCCCTCGTCGAGCTGGTCCGCGTCGCTGACGAGACTCACCTCTTCGAGGAAGAGCGAAAGAATCGTCGACTCGGGGCGGCTGTCGGTCAACCCCGCCGTGTAGTTTGCGGCCACGCCGCGCAGTTCCTTGAGGTTCTCGATGCGGTCTTCGGTCTCGGATGTATCGTCGGCAAGATCGTCCCAGTAGCCGCTGTCTTTGAGGATGCGGTCGAGCAGGTCTGCCACGCTGCCGAATGCGCGCGCCTCAAGGTCGTTGATCCAGCTCTCCACCATTCCGGTGAAGTGGTTGAAGGCGGCCGTCTGCCGTTTGGTGAAGGGATGGGCGCGTGCGGCTGCGGCAAGGGGCGCGCCCTTGAGCCGTTCCACCTCGTCAGCGCCATAGTAGAGAATGAGCAGGGCGACATACGCGCTGACGCCCACTGAAACAGCCCATTCCTTGAGATCGGACACGCTCTTCGTGCCAATGCCGCGCGTGGGCGTGTTGATGATGCGATCGAGCGCGATGCTGTCGGGCGGGTTGTTAACGAGGCGCAGGTAGGCCAGCGCATCCTTGATTTCGCGCCGCTCATAAAACCGCGTTGCGCCGATCAGCCTGTACTTGATCTGGCGGCGGACGAAGGCATCTTCAAGCGCGCGGCTTTGTGCGTTGGTGCGGTACATGATGGCAAAATCGCCCGGGCCCATCTTCTGCCGGTGGATTTGCTTTTCAATCTCGTCACAGATGTACGAAGCCTCTTCAGATTCGT
The DNA here is from genome assembly GCA_963735275.1 of uncultured Chloroflexia bacterium. Taxonomy (GTDB): domain Bacteria; phylum Chloroflexota; class Anaerolineae; order Caldilineales; family Caldilineaceae; genus UBA5069. Next base: position 99,058 of record CAVTKJ010000001.1, read on the forward strand.
TGTATGCTTCGTAGACAGCGACGGTGACGCCTTGACCATTGTCGGTGCGCAGTTCTTTGGGCGTGCGGTTGTGGTTGTTGGAGATCACCGCATTCGCCACGTCAAGGATTGACTGCGTGCTGCGATAGTTCTGTTCAAGCAGGATGACGCGCGCATCCTGGAATGAATCGCGAAAGAGGCGCACGTTTCGGTAGTCGGCGCCGCGAAAGCGGTAGATCGACTGGTCCTCGTCGCCCACGCAAAAGAGGTTGTTGCGCCCTTCCGGACGACCGACGAGAACGCGCACAAGTTCATACTGCGCTGCGTTTGTGTCCTGGAACTCGTCAACGAGCAAGTACTGCCATTTAAGCTGGTACTTGCGCAGGATGTCCTCTCGCTCGCGCAGGAGCATGACGGTGCGCATGAGCAGATCGTCAAAGTCCAGCGCGTTGTTTACGTGGAGCGCCTCCTGGTAGCGCGCATACACGCGCGCACCGACCTCCTCCATGTAGGTGGCTCTGGGCGCATCCCTCGGAGAAATCAGCTCGTTCTTCTGGCGGCTGATGTAGTTGGACATGGCCGATGGGCTATGGCGTTTTTCATCAAGTCCCGCCTCGGCCAGGACTGTGCGGAGGAGCGACACCTGGTCTGAGCTGTCGTAGATGACCCAGTTGCGCTGAAAACCGATCGCCTCCGTCTCGACGCGCAGGATGCGCGCACAGATGCTGTGGAATGTGCCGATGGTCAGCCCACCCAGACGTGGGGGCTGTCCCGGCTGCGCCGGCCCGAACTTGTCCTCAAAGATGCGTTCGACGCGCTCGCGCATTTCGCGCGCCGCCTTGTTGGTGAAGGTGACCGCAAGAATGTTCCACGGCCCCACGCCGGCGACATCGATCAGATAGGCAATACGCCGGGTCAGCACCCGCGTCTTGCCGGAACCCGGACCGGCGAGAACCAGTACGGGACCGTTGACGGCCTGCACGGCGGCGGCTTGCTGTGGATTGAGGCCGGCCAATGGGTCGAGCGATTGGTGTGAAGAGTTTGTCATTTGCTTTTGATTACATTTGGCGGGCCGCCAAGCGACGACGCTGCCCAACACGTAAGTGTGTCAGTCAACGCCGCGAAGCAGCCGCAGGTAGCTGTCGTAGCGTTCGACCGAGATCGCGCCCGCCTCGACGGCGGCCTGTACAGCGCAGCCCGGCTCGTGGTCGTGTGTGCAGGCGGGATAGCGGCAGTCGTTCAGAAAGGGCTTCATCTCGACGAAAGTGAACTGGAGATTCGCCGGGTCCATATCATAAAGCCCCAGCTCGCGAATCCCCGGTGTGTCGGCCACATAGGTCTCCAGCCCATCATCTTCGTCGGAATCCTGGTCGTCAAGCAGGGGCAGCGGCAATAGGTGTGCGGCGCGCGTCGTGTGCTTGCCCTTGCCCATGAAGTCGCGCAGTTCGCCCGTGCGCAGCAGGAGCGATGGATGGAGCGCGTTGAGCAGGCTGCTTTTGCCCACGCCGCTTGGCCCTGTGAAGACCGTGATGCGCCGGTCGAGCAGGTGGCGCAGTTCATCAAGCCCCAGGCCATCTGCGGCGCTTGCATAGATGACCTGGTAGCCGATGCGCTCGTATTCGCCAAAGATCGCGCGCGCGGCCTCGAGGCCCGTAAGGTCCACCTTGTTGACGCAGAGGACAGCCGGCAATTCGTTCGCCTCCGCAATGACGAGGAAACGATCGACCATGCGCCGGTGCGGCTCGGGCTGTGCAGCCGCAAAGACCACGAGCACCTGGTCGGGATTTGCCAGGATGACCTGCTCAGACGCTACGGGCGCTGAAGGGTTCTGTCGTGAAAGGACGCTGACGCGTTCGTCAATGTGCTCGATGAGTCCACCCTTTTCGCCGGAGGGCGAGACCCAGACGCGATCACCCACGGCAACAAGTGTGTCCCAACTGCGATCCTGCCGGAGACGTCCGCGCACTTCGCACAAGCGCTCGCGGTGGCCCTCCGCTTCGTGCGTGCGGACATCAAAGTGATGGCCGTGGGCGCGCATGACAACGCCGGGGAGAAGGTGCTCGGCAAGGCGCTTTGGCCGCGCCTTGTGAGAGGCCCGCCGTTCATCCACTTCAAGGTCATCATAGGACCGGTTTTTCTGCCGGTTGGCCAAGCCTGTCGTCCTCCTGCGTGTAACTCCAAAATGCCATGAGACCTCATTTTAGCCTATGCTGGGTGCAATGGGCGACTACCCGACGTACACAGACCGCGCTCAGGCCGGCACCGGCCCCACCACCCCGTCACCCAATCACCCAATCAACCAGTCCCCCAGACCACCAGTCCCCCATCTATGCACCCCCACCGTCCATTCCCGCACAACACGTCCACGCACCCTGCATCGCGCGAGATCGGCGGAAGTGCGGTCGTGAGCACCACGCCGAAGCCGGCAAGGAGGGTGCTCAGGTCCGCGAGCGGCAGTCCCATGACGCCGGCAAAGCAGCCGTCAAGCGCAGTCACCGGATGAAAGCCTGCGTGCTGGATCGCATACCCGCCTGCCTTGTCAAACGGATCGCCCGTGGCGATATACGCGTCAATTTCGTCATTCGTATAGGAGCGCATGGTGACCCGCGTGTCATTGACGACGGAGCGCTGCATGCCTGTACGGTTGTCGAGCACGCTGACTGCGCTCATCACGTGGTGGTCGCGCCCGCGCAGCGCCGACAACATCGAGCGCGCATCGGCAGCGTCGCGCGGCTTTCCCATGATCGCCGCGTCAAGCGCGACAACCGTGTCGGCGGCAATGATGAGGGCGGGTGCGGCGAGCGCGTCGCGCACGGCCCGCGCCTTGGACGCCGCCAGCCGCTGCGCCAACGCGAGGGGCAATTCGCCGGCATTTGGCGTCTCATCAATATTGGCGGCTACAACAGAGAATTGGAGCCCCAGCGCTAGCAGGAATGCTTGTCGCCGAGGGCTTGTAGAGGCAAGAACGAGTGGCGTCGAGGACACAGGGCTCTCCGTTGGGCTGCCGCAAAGGATGTGCGTAAATTGGCTGGGAAGAAAGATTCTCTACTGCGGCCATCGTGTACCCGCAAGCACTTGTTGATCCACATATGCATTGCTTGCACGGGTGTGCTTTCGACTATCATATCTGCAGCCTGAAGTTTCATCCATCCCAACGAACTTGGAAAACCACATGACGGCAGAGACAATCGTCAACGCAAGAACGGCTCTTTTGCGCGCGCCCCATGCGCCCGTGCGGATGGCGGTCATTGGTGCTGGAGGCATGGCGCGCCACCATATGCGCATGTTGCTGGCGGCGCCGGACAGCCTGCAGCGGCAGTTGGAAATTGTTGCGCTCTGCGAACCGTCGGCGGCGCAGTACGAACTGGCCGCGGCGCAATTTGTCGACGCGGGCAAGGTCGCCCCGCCACGCGTACCGGAACTGAGCGTGCTTTTGCGCGACTTTACCGGAGCGCTTGATGCGGTGTTCATCATCACACCTCACCTGTTCCACCACGATCAGGCGGTTGCCTGTCTTGAGGCAGGGTTGGATGTCCTGCTTGAGAAGCCCATGGTCATGAATGCGGCCGAAGCACGCAGCCTGATTGCCGTACAGCAGCGCACAGGGCGGCTGCTTGTGGTCGCGTTCAACGGCAGTCTGTCGCCGCAGATTCGGAAGGCCGCCGCGCTCATTCAGACAGAGGCATTGGGTCAACTGGTTTCGATCAGCGCAACCGTGTGGCAGAGCTGGAGACAGAATACGCAGGGAAGTTGGCGGCAGGATGCGCGCATCAGTGGAGGTGGCTTCATGTTTGATACGGGCGCACACTTGCTCAATACCGTGTGCGATGTCGCCTCTGGGCCGATTGTCGAGGTGACAGCACGGCTCGAAAACTGGGGCGCGCCGGTCGACATCGTTGGCGCCGTCGTGGGGCGGATGGCCTCTGGAGCGCTCGTTAGCATGCACGGGTCGGGGCAGACGGCGGCGGCGGGTGGGCTGACGATTGGCTCGGAGGTGCGTGCCTTCTGCACCCAGGGTCACCTGCTCACCGGTGTGTGGGGTGAACGGCTGCTGGTCCAGCAACCCGGAGAGGCCAGACTGCGGCCACTGCCGGTGCCGCGGCGCGTAGGGGTGTGGGACCAGTTCCTGCGCGTGCGCAGTGGTCGAATGGAGAATCCTTGCCCACCGGCAGCCGGGCTGCGCATGGCCTTGTTGTGGGACGCGACCCAGCGCTCCAATCGCAAGGGCGGGGCGTGGGTTGATGTTGAGGTATCGACAAGCTCCAGCTGACGCGAATCAGTTTTGTGGCCTGCCGAGGGCATCCTGCAGCGATCGCCTGTGCGGGGACTACAGTCCGAACCGCCTTTGCGTGTTACAATCGCGGGATGATGCCAACGACCGCAGAGTCCCACACAGCCTCTGCCGCAGAGATTGCCGAGAATCTTGCCCACGTGCGCGCACGTATCGCGCAAGCTGCGGCGCGGGCCGGGCGCGAACATCGCCGATGTCGCGCTTGTTGCTGTGAGCAAGACGCATCCCATTGGAGCAATTGCGGCAGCAGCAACGGCGGGCCAGGTGGATTATGGCGAGAATCGCTTCGATGAACTGTGGGAAAAGGTCGAAGCTGCGCGCGACGGCGGGGCTGGAGAACTTGCGTTGGCACATGATTGGGCCGATTCAGAGCCGCAAAACCGGGAAGGCGATTGGCCCTCAAGGTCCCGTCACGTTGCTCCACGCCGTGGACCGGCTGAAGATTGCGCAATACCTGAGCCGCGACGCTACGGCCGCTGCGTGCGTATTGTCTGTGCTGCTTGAGGTGAATGTCAGCGGCGAGGCCTCCAAGCATGGCTTTGCGCCCGACTCTCTGCGCCGCGAAATGGCCCAGTTGCAGGCACTGCCCGGGCTGCGCATCGCAGGGCTCATGACAATGGCCCCAATTGTGGCCGATCCGGAAGAGGCGCGACCCGTGTTTCGTGGCTTGCGTTTGCTGCGCGACGAGTTGGCGCATGCGCACACCAGGGAGCTGCCGCAGCTTTCCATGGGCATGAGCGGTGATTACGAAGTGGCAGTTGAAGAGGGCGCCACACTCGTGCGCGTGGGGAGTGCGATTTTCGGAGTTCGCAAATGACGCCTGCGAAGGCTGCCCGCAGTGGCGGAAGAAAGAAGAGGAAGTCGGCTATGCAGGATAACGGCATTGCGACGGATGTGATTGACCTTGACATGAGTGCTACGCCGGTTTCGTTGTTCGCCGGGAAGCGCATTGCCTTCATCGGCAGCGGCGTAATGGGCGAAGCAATGGTCAAGGCGCTCCTCAATCGGGGGCTCGCGACGGCCGACTTGGTTTCCATGAGTGACCCGTGGCTGGAGCGGCTCGACTACATGCGCTCCGCGTACGGCGTGCTGGCCACACCCGACAACGTTGTGGCGGTGCGCGACGCTGAGGTGGTCATTCTCAGCATCAAGCCCCAGTCGCTGCCCATTGCCGGTGAGGAACTTCATAACCGCATTCCCAAGGAAGCGTTGATTCTCAGCATTATTGCCGGTGCGCGAATCGGCACGCTGCGCACGAAGCTTTTCCACGATCGCATTGTGCGCGCCATGCCCAACACGCCGGCGCAAGTGGGCAAGGGGATGACTGTCTGGACCGCCACGCCGGAAGTCACTGATGCGCAACTTCGGCAGACAGCGCAGATTCTCGAAGCGTTTGGTGAGCAGTTGCAGGTCTTCGAGGAGAGCTATCTGGACATGGCTACCGGACTCAGCGGGTCCAGCCCCGGTTTTATCATGCTGATCGTGGAAGCAATGATCGATGCGGGCGTGCACATGGGTTTCTCGCGTCGCGAGGCCTCGCAGCTTGTGCTGCAGACCTTCGAGGGGAGCATCGAGCTCATGCGCAAGACGGGCAGCCACTCGGCGGAGCTGAGGAATCAGGTGACAAGCCCTGGCGGCACGACAGCGGCGGGTCTATATGAACTGGAGAAGGACGCGTTGCGTGCAACGCTGAGTCGCGCCATCTTTGCCGCGTATCGTCGCAGCCAGGAACTTGGCGCTTTGAGTGAAGCGAAGGAAGGAAAGTAGACCTCGTGATTGGCATTCTCTCGACGTTGCTGCAGGCGTACGGATTTGTCCTATTGGGGCGTGCGCTCATTTCGTGGATTCCCAATTTGAGCCCAACCAATCCTGCTGTGCAAATTCTTGTCCAGCTCACCGAGCCTGTGCTTGCGCCAATTCGCAAGCTGGTTCCGCCGCTGGGTGGAGTGATGGACATTTCGCTCCTGATTGCGTATTTTGCCACGGTGCTATTGGGGCAACTCCTGCGGTCAATGTAGACCCGGGAAGCACACGGAACTGTTTGTACTTGAATCGGCCATGCCATGAGGCGTCCATCCGGACGCCTCATTTGCTTGCCTACGATGTATGCGTCGAGGCGCCGTGGGCGCGGCCGTAATCCTGGTGAGAAGCCTGATAGGGTCACACAATCGGCCTGAAATTTATGCTATACTCGAGGCAGTCAGCACATCATTGTTGGCTCGCCCCAGGAGATGGAAATGTTGATAGTGGATGATGATCAGACGGGAGACACCCCGCCTGTCTACGAGGAAATCGAGGCCAAGTTCCGCGTCACCGATGAAACACAGGCGCACGCCCTGCGCACCATCACCACCTTTGCCGGTCGCTATCCACTGGGTGACGTCGTCAACGTGGTTAACGTCGACACCTACTTTGATGCCGCGGACCTGCGGCTGCTCCGAAATGGGCAAACGCTGCGTGTGCGTGCGGTCGGTGATGCGGTGCTGATGACGGTGAAGAGTATTGGGGTGCACAGCCCCAAAGGACTTCACACCCGCACTGAAATCGAGCGAGACGCGCCGAATGTCCGGGCGGATGCTGCGGTGTTGCGCCGCGCGGATCTTCCGGCTGATTTGCTGGCTGCGCTCGATGGTTTACTCGGTAAAGAGACGAAATTGCGGCCCCTTGTGCGCTTGCACCAGGCGCGCGCCAAACGCGATGTTCTCGCTGCAGATGAGGCGAATCCGGCCCCTGTTGCCGAGTTCAGCCTGGATGATGTCACGGTAATGCGGTTGGTGACGACGGGTGAGGCGGCTGATTCTGCGGTGGAGCGCTGGCAGGCGGTCTCCGAGTTCACAACGCTCGAAGTTGAACTTGCGCCCGACGCTGATCTTGCCATCCTGCGCGAAATTGCGCTGTGGCTGCGCCCCTGGCCCGGCCTTGCGGCAGACGACCAGAACAAGTTGCAGCAAGCCCTGCTTGTCCTGCGCGCCACAGACGAATCCCAGGAAGCAAGCGGTCACCGCATGCACATGGCCGAGCTGTGCCGGCGCGTCTGGGGGGAGCAACTTACGGTGATGCTCGTCAACGAAGCCGGGGTGCGCTTTGCCGACGATATTGAGTATGTTCACGATATGCGCGTGGCTACTCGGCGTCGCGCGCGTCGCGGGCAGGCTGTACGGAGGCTACTTTGACCCGAAGAGCCGCAAGGTCAAGCGCTTCATGCGCCATCTGCGCACAACCGGACGGCGTCTTGGCAGCGTGCGCGACCTCGACGTTGCAGTCTACAAATTGAGCGAATACGCACGTGAACGGAATGCCGAAAATGAGGCCACAGGCACTGGTCTACTCATGGAGAAGTGGACGGTCAAGCGCCGGCAAGCGCATGACAGGCTTCTGAAGTGGTTGGACAGCAAGAGACACCGCGAGTTTGTTGTCGCGTTCCAGGCGTTTTGCGCCAAGCCCGGCGCCGGCGTCGCACGCTTTGACCCCAAGCCGGGCGAGCCGCCAACGCCCCACCAGGTGCGCCACGTGCTGCCCAGCCTCATCCTGGAACGATACGAGGCCATTCGGGCGTTTGAGGTGCTTTTTGAACAGGCGCGGGCAACTGGTGAGCAAGTCCCTATCGAGACATTGCACACGCTGCGTATTGAATGCAAGTACATGCGCTATCACCTCGAGTTCAACGCCGATCTGCTTGGCGACGAGGCTGCTGGACTAATCGGCAAGCTAAAAGGCTTGCAGGAGCATCTTGGCGATCTCAACGATGCTTCGGTTGCCGGGCTGCTTGTGGAAAGTGCGCGGGCAGACGCCGGGAGCGACGAAGTCGCCGAATATGCAGCCCTTCAGGTGGCAACTCAGGAACTCCTGCGCGATAGCCTCTCCGCCGACCTTGACGTGTTTCTGGCGCAAGAGACGCGGCGCAAGCTTGTGTTGGCGCTCGCAGGCATTTAGGATAAGTGCAATGGCGAATCAACTGATCTTTCCAAGTCCTTATCCGACCCGCGAACGCTTTGAGGAGATTGTTGGCGAAGCGCTTGACAGCATACCTGATGATCTATGGGCGGTCATTGACAATGTTGCTGTCCTTGTAGAGGAATGGCCCAACCGCGACCAGTTGGAGAGTGTGGGCTTGCGCTATCCGGGGCAGTTGCTTGGGCTCTACGAGGGAGTCCCGCTGACGGTGCGTTCGCAGTCGTATGGCCTCGTTGCGCCTGATCGCATTACGATCTTCCGGCGGCCCATCTACCGCTACTGCCCACCGGATGAGGCGGCAATTCGCGCACAGATCCGGCGTACGGTGCTTCACGAAGTTGCCCACCATTTTGGCATCAGCGATCAGCGCCTGGTTGAGCTTGGCGCGTACTGAGTCTCAACACGTTGGTCGAAGCGTGCGTCGTCGTTGGGAGCCAACGAAGCAACCGCTTTTCGATTCCGAACGTCGACCTAAACTTGAACCGAGGGAACTATGGTCCGTGGCAATCGCTGTCGAGTGCGGTCTGCGTGGATTCTCTGTTCAGCCGTCATCCTCACACTGCTGGTGGCAGGTTGTGCGCCCTCTGAGTACCCTGCCCTGCCGGGCATTCCCGATGAATTGCGGGCCGTCCCAAAGGCGCTGGAAGGACTCGAACTGCCCGAACTGAGCGGCATTGCGCTTCCCGGAATCGAAGAACTGGGCGTTCTTGTTGCGCCCTCCGGTGGAATCGTCTTCGCCGGACCCACGGCGCCCAAACTTGCGGCCGGCGAGCGTCTGGCCGGAACCGACATCACCTTCATCGGTAAGGATGGCGAAGACGCTCTCTTTGACATCGCAGGGATGCGCAGCTCGCGCCGTATAGGCGATTCGCTTGATTTCTCCGGTTCGTGGCCGGGTCTGGATGGAAGTTCGTACGAGGCGCGCCTGCGGATGTACGGCTATACAGGTGAAGGCGCCTGGCTCGCGGGTGTGCAGAAGCTCGTCATCCCAGCCATCGAGCCGACGCCGGGCGCGCTGCCCACAGGCGCAGTCACGCTTCACTTTCCCTTCGTGGATGGTGTCCACATTGGGGCCGGCGAAACGATTTCCGGTACAACGCTTGGCTATCTGGGAAAGTACGAGCGCGGTGCGCAGATCCTTGGCTTGCCCGAGAGCGAGTATCCCTACCGCAAGACAGGGGACTCCATCAACTGGTCGGGAACGCTGCGAGCGGATGTTGGCGCTAAATACGATTTGCGCACGCTCATCTACGGCAAGGAGAGCCTGCGCGTCGGCGGAACAGTCGCAGTCACTTTGCCAACCCGTTAAGTGCTGCATCGTGCAGGAAGGAACGTATTTCGTAGCGGGGGGCTTTCAGCCCTCCGGCAGGTGCGCCGAAGGGTCGGAGGGCTGGAAGCCCCCCGCTACGACTCCAGTAATTTCTTGCGAGACGCAGCATTTAGCAACCAGCCAGAAAAAGTGAACCAACCGGGGCGCGGATTGCCCGGATAGACGCTGATTTGCGCCAGTCAACAAGCCACGCCTTTGGCGATGCATTCCATCGCATACTTCCTCAAGTGAGACTGTTCGATCCGCGATATCCGCGTCATCCACGTTCCAGAACTTTCTGCCGATTACGTTTGAAGCGAACAAAGGAAACGCCGCAGAGAACGTGTTGAACTGGAAACCCGTTGCATGGCGCGCCCACTACGCGCACTGCCACGATGCGCATTGCATCGTTGCACATTCTGTCGTACAATGATTTCGCGAAGGGCGGCGGCAAGGTCGGCAGCTCATTCGCCCACGCACCCCACTGAATTATTGTTACGTATAACTGACGCTGGATTTTCTTTGACGCAACATCGCACCGGCTAAGCCGCATCGTTGACTCCGGGAGAGTGACCTGTCACCTTCCCCCATTGAGCGAAGACACCGAGACCCACAATGACCCAGCAAACACTCGCCGCGCCTATGGCCGGCAACCCTTCTGCTTCGTCTCCCCGTGTTCGCGGCCTTGTTCAGGGCTCCCTGGCCGACTATTTCTCTGTTGCCGACAGCGATGGCAGTCCGATTGCGAGCCTGCTTGTGCTTGTCGACAGCGCCAAGCAGCCCGTGCGCGCCGAACTCCACCTCAACGGGTCGACGACCGATGAGGCCGGCCGTCAGGCGGTGCGCCAATCACAGCACATCATCGAGGAGCGCTATTCCGGGCCGGAGGAGCTGCCGCTGCAGGTGTGGCAAAGCTTCCTGCGCAGCGATCCGCTCCATATTCCCCTCGGCCCCGGTGAAGAAGGCGATCTGGCGGAAACGGACAGCGAGCAAGGCGGTGGTTTCGCGTTCCCGTGGAAAGTCATTCCGCTCACCGTTATCGCTCTGGTGCTCCTGGCGCTCTTCGCTGGCCTTGTGAACTGGTCGCGCGGGGGGCTGGACGCGTCGGTGGCGGCACAGCCGAAGGGCGGTGGTCTTGTTTCGCCCAGCGAACCACAGCCCGCCGCGTCGATACCGGAATCTGCGTTGACGCCAGTGGAACAGCCATTGCCTACTCCCGCAGCCATTGCGGCAATCGACCTTCCGGTCAGCAAGTTCGCCCCAGAGGATCTGAGCATAGGTCGCCGCGTCAGGATCCGCGACGGCGCCAAGTTGACACTGCGCAGTGAGGCCGGCGCCTTCGCCGGAGAAGCAATTGGCTATATGCAGGATGGAGACCAGGCGACGATCATCGGTGGACCAACCCAACTGCAGGGCATTTCCGACACGATCGTCTGGTGGGAGGTAAGGCTTGAAGACGGCAGGACGGCCTGGGCCGCTGCCAATGACAGCACAATGACCCTCCTGGAACTCGTGAATTAGGGCGCTCCACGAGTTGAACTCACAGTCATAGACACGGCGGCGTCCACGAGGGCGCCGCCGTTTGCATACAGATCTGTTGCCTTGGCGACGTTCTGGACGGGGGCCCTCAAATCTTGACGCCTAACCAAAAAGGGGTGCGCTATGCAGGATGGTCGTGCGATTCAGGACGTTGCCGATCCACAGATCGTTGACGCGTTCGCGCGCCATGCGGCGTGCGTTCTCTTCACCCACGACGGTCGCTTGCTCGTAAGCACGGGCATGGAGCCCAACGTGCGCATTTGGCGCACCGATGACTGGAGCCTTGCGGGCGAGATCGGCGGTCATGTCAACGCAGTCACCTCGGCAGTTCTCACGCGTGACGAGACGCTGCTTATCACGACTTCAACCGACAAGAGTACGCGCGTTTCGGGCTTTCCCGGCGGCGAGCCGCGGCACATCCTTACCGGTCACAGGAATACAGTCACCGCTGCGGCCCTCTCGCCCGACGAAGCGCTCCTTGCGACAGCCTCGTACGACGGTCATGTGCTTCTTTATGACTTCCATTCCGGCAGCCTGCTCGCCACCCTCAAAGGCCATGCACGCAATTCAACTTCTGTGGCATTTGCGCCCAATGGGCAGTTGCTGGCGTCCAGCGGGCTGGGCGATGAAGTGCTGCTCTGGCAGATTCCCGGCGGCGATCTTGTGCGGCGCTTGGGCGGCCATGACGTAGTAAGCGGCATCGCCGGCTGGGATCAAGATGGCGCCGAGTTGCTCACCTATGACTACGCCGGCACACTGCGCCGTTTTCGAGTTGCGGACGGTGAATTGCTCTCTGAGATCCCGCTCGAACTTCCCGAGATTTCTTCTTTGCGCTTCTCTCCCGACGGAACGATTCTGGCGGCCTCTGCACCGCACACCGTCGCCTTGTTCGACGCGCGCTCCGGCGAGCGGATTGAGACGATTTCGCTCAAGGTCAAGGGTGTTTACGGCGTCGCGTGGAGTCCCACCGGAGAGCAGCTTGCGTGCAGCGCCGCCGACGGGCGAATTCGCATTTGGCGCTTAGGCGAAGCCCCAGGCCCCGCACGCTGAGTTTGCGTTTGCCAGCACGTTGAACCCCACAAAACGCCGGCCGCTCTTCGTTGCCCAATGACGCGGCGCGGTGTATGCTGTATGCAGTGCATTCAGCGTCGAATGCCGCCATCAAGGAGGATGGTCGAATGTACAGCAGCATTCTGGTTCCGCTGGACGGGTCTCCGCGTGCCGAGCGCATCCTGCCCTATGTTGAGGAGATCGCGGTCAAGTTTGGTTCGCGCATCACGCTTCTGCAGATTGTCGAATCGGGGTTGACAATTGTGTCCCCCTACGACATTGCACCCTATGACGCCCTTGAAGAATCAAAGCGCGGTCTGGCTGAGGCACAGTCCTACTTGAGCGGACTTGAAGGCTCGTTTCGCAGCAAGCACATTGAGGTGCGATCGATTGTGGAGAGCGGACCAATTGTAATGGCGATCAGCGATGTTGCCGAGCGCGAACGGTGCGACCTTATCGCCATGGCCAGCCATGGGCGTACTGGCCTCACACGTGTGTTTTACGGCAGCGTCGCCGCCGGGGTGCTGCATCGGGTTGACCGGCCTCTGCTGCTCATTCGCGCACAGAACGGTAATTGATTCGCTTAAGTACATGGCGCCGTTACGACGGCGTAAAGCATTTCGCCGGCATGCGCGCATAATGAAGTGGTGACCTCCGGTATTGCTTTCGCTCTACCCGCATGACGCAGGGCTGGAAGCCATCTGCTGCGACTCAATTGCGCGCTTGTGCAACGCGCCATTTCGGCATTGTGCCTGAATCGTTGAACAAGTATATGGCTGAGCGATTGGGGACACTGGTTTTCCAACTTCGCAGCCTTTCCTGGAAACAACCGTGCAATACGTTTACGGACCTATCCCATCGCGACGACTCGGGCAGTCGTTGGGTGTTGATCCAATCCCGCTCAAGACGTGCAACTGGAACTGCGTATATTGCCAGTTGGGACGCACTTCGCCGCTCGTCAACGAGCGGCGCGAGTGGGCTCCCCGCGAGGAAATTGTGCGCGAGGTGGCCGCCGCATTGGCTGCGCACGAGCCTGGTGCAATCGACTACGTCTCGTTTGTAGGCTCCGGCGAGCCTACGCTTCATGCCGGGCTTGGGTGGATGATTCGGCAGGTGCTCGAATTCTCTCACGCGCCCGTAGCTGTCATTACAAACGGCGCGTTGTTGAGCGACGCGTCCGTGCGCGCAGAACTTTGCGCAGCGGATGTCGTGATGCCCACGCTCAGCGCCGGCAGCGAAGAGCTCTATCGTCGCATCCATCGGCCTCACCCGGACCTGTGTCTGGACGCAATGATCGATGGGCTTGTCGAGTTTCGACGCATCTACAGCGGCAAGCTCTGGATTGAGGTGATGCTCCTGCACGGTGTCAACGACGATGACGGGGCCTTGCGTGCGCTTGCCGCGTTGCTTCAACGCGTCGCTCCGGACCAGGTGCATCTGACGCTGCCCGATCGCCCTCCCACCGAACCGTGGATTGAGCCGCCTGATGCAGACGGTCTGATGCGTGCCACGGCGATTATCGGCGATGCGTTGGGCGAGGCAGCGCAAATGGTGCCTCCCAGCGGCGTGCATTTCGCGTTCTCCGACAACATCCCCCTCGAGGAGCAGTTCCTCGGAATCTTTGCACGCCATCCCATGAGCGAGGCGCAGGTGGCAGTCGCTCTGGCCGGTGCTGGAAACAGCGGTGCGGCAGAAGCGCTCGATGCTCTTGCGCGCAGCGGACGCGCACGGTTGACGACTCGCCACGGCGTACGCTTCTGGACAACGGCGGAACAGCTCTTTGACCCGGCAAGCGCGCCGCAAGCGCAACCTATGGTTGGCGGCGGCCACTGAGCGCAGTGGCTTGCAGTGTGTTTTGACGTAACTTCCTCTTGGCGCTACGAGCGAGCGACGCAATGGCAGCCGATGACGGTAGCACGAAACTTGATCTCAAGAAATCACTTCCCGAGTTGTACAACCAGCGGGGCGCGGAATGCGCACTTGTGACGCCACCGGCGCTGTTGGTCGTCGCGATTGAAGGCAGCGGTGATCCGAACAGCGCGCAGTCGTGGTCCGACGCGGTTGGCGCGCTCTATTCGATCTCCTATACGCTTAAGTTCACGCTCAAGAAGCGGGGTGAAACGCCCGACTTTACAGTGATGCCGTTGGAGGCGCTGTGGTGGGTTCCGGACGGAACAGCGCTGCGCTTTGACGACAAGAGCAACTGGCAGTGGCGCGCCCTCATTGTGTTGCCCAGTTTCGTGACCCAGGCAAACGTTGACGAGGCGCGGGAATCAGCGTATGCCAAGAAGCAAAATGAGGCGCTCAAGAACGTGTTGTTTGGCGAGTTCGACGAGGGATTGTCTGTGCAGGTGCTTCACGTAGGCCCGTACGCCACCGAACCGCCGACGATTGCGCGCTTGCACGCGTTTATCGAGGCGCAGCAATTGACACCTCGGGGCAAACACCACGAAATCTATCTAAGCGACCCTGACCGCACGGCGCCCGAAAAGATGAGGACAATCCTGCGTCAGCCGGTGCAAGCGGCCGCAGCAAGCAGATGATCGCTTGCTCTGTGCATTGCGAGACGTTTACGTGGGCGTGTGGCTGAAGGACTGACCGCGAACGAAATGCAGAAAACGAACAAGCAGACGCCTGTTGCGTACGTTGAGAACGAGGCAGATGCAGCGGTGCACGGTGGGATGGTGCGGTCGGACGCACCGCCAACCACGCTCAATGGCGGCGTCTCGCTCAAGAAGTTCATGCTGCTTTCGATTGGCGCCGCCATCCTGACGATTGCCCTCAAGACCGGCGCATATCTGCTCACCGGCTCGGTTGGGTTGCTCTCGGATGCGATTGAATCGCTCGTCAACCTGGCCGCCGCCAGCATGGCGCTGGTGCTGATTGCCGTAGCCGAGCGCCCGCCCGACGAAGAGCATTCCTACGGCCACACAAAGGCCGAGTACTTCTCGAGCGGCATCGAAGGCGCCTGATTATTGTGGCCGCGGCGGGGATCGGCTGGAGTTCGTATCAGCGGCTACTTAACCCGCAGCCGCTCGAAAACGTGGGCATCGGCCTCGTAGTCGCCATCGTTGCTTCGGCGATCAACCTTGCCGTGGCCATAACGCTCCTGCGCGCGGGGCGCCGCTACCGCTCAATCACCCTTGAGGCGGACGCCAAGCACCTGCTGACAGATGTCTATACGTCGGGCGGGGTGATTCTGGGCGTCATCGTGGTTGCGCTCACGGGCTGGTTGATCCTTGATCCGATCATTGGGCTGCTGGTTGCTCTGAACATTGTCTGGTCGGGCGTGCAATTGGTTAAGCGTTCGGCAGCCGGACTGATGGATTCGGCGCTTACGAAGAGCGAAGTTGCCACGATTGAAGAAACGCTCCAGCCATTTCGCGAACAGGGGATCCAGTTCCATGCGCTGCGCACGCGGCAGGCGGGGACGCGTCGCTTCATGTCGGTGCACGTGCTGATGCCGGGGGAGTGGACAATTCTGCACGGCCATCAAGTGGCGGATTCCGTCGAAGAGGCGATTACACGCGCTTTGCCCGGAATGGTGGCATCGACGCACATTGAGGCGCTTGAGGATCCGAACTCAATGGCTGATATACCGCTCGACCGCAGCGCCTGACACACGCAGTTGTTGTGCTGCCCGATCGAACTCGATCTTGGCGAGGCTTCCAAAGTCGGAAGCCTCGCTTCTTCACTGCTGGAAGCCCCACGTTTGACTTTCATGCTTGACGCAGGCACGCACGCGTGCTAGAATCGACCGACCGGTAAGTAATCTACCGACCGGTAGGTAAATTACATCGATTCAAGGAATGAACGCGTATGCGCAATCGAATTCTTACGGTGCTCTTTCTCGGCGTACTGATGGCGGCGCTCGACATCGCCATTGTCGGCCCGGCTCTGCCAACCATCCAGCAGACCTTTGATGTCAACGTGCGGCAGTTGGCCTGGGTCTTCTCGATCTATGTGCTGATGAACCTGATCGGTACGCCGCTGCTCGCCAAGCTGTCGGACAGATTTGGCCGTCGCAGCATCTACGTGCTGGCGGTCAGCCTTTTTGCGCTCGGCTCGGTGCTGATCGTCTTCGCCCCTGTTTCCGCCTTCTGGGTACTGCTGCTGGGGCGTGCGATTCAGGGTTTCGGCGCGGGAGGCATCTTCCCTGTGGCATCGGCGGTCATCGGTGACACCTTCCCGCCCGAGAAGCGAGGCGGTGCGCTGGGGCTCATCGGCGCGGTCTTCGGGCTTGCATTCATCATCGGCCCGATTGTGGGCGGGTTGCTGCTCTTGCTGGGGTGGCGCTGGGTCTTTGCGATCAACCTGCCGATTGCGCTCCTCGTAATCGTGCTGGCATGGCAAACGCTGCCATCGACGCGCCGTAACGAGTTGCTTCCATTCGACTGGATCGGCATGGGCCTGCTCGCACTGGCGCTGGCAGCGCTTGCATTCGGCCTCAACCAAATTGACACAACGCGCTTCTTTGCGAGCCTTGCCAGTCTGCAGGCATGGCCGTTCCTGCTTGCCAGCGTGGTCCTGCTGCCCGTATTCTGGTGGATGGAACACCGGGCCGAAGACCCAGATCGTGCGGCCCGAACTTCTGGCCCCGCGCCAGATGAAGCTTGCCACCGCGATTACCTTCGGCGCGGGGCTGGGCGAGGTGGCCACTATCTTTATGCCCGCGCTGGCTGTGGCCGCTTTCGGGATAACCTCGACACGCGCCAGCTTCATGCTCATGCCGCTGGTGGTCGCTCTGGCGATTGGATCGCCACTAGCCGGACGGCTGCTCGACAAGCGCGGTTCGCGCCTGGTCATCCTGGCCGGCGTGGCGCTTACGTCGCTGGGAGCGCTTGGCATGAGCTTTGTCGGCGACACACAGTGGGGTTTCTATGCGGCAAGCATTCTGATTGGCTTCGGCCTGTCCGCGTTGCTCGGTGCACCAATCCGCTACATTACGATCAACGAATCGCCCGAGGGCGAACGCGCTGCCGCCCAAGGCGTGGTGACGGTCTTCACGAGTACAGGCCAGCTTGTGGGTGCAGCGCTGGTCGGTGCGGTTGCCGCAAGCAGTGGTGGCGGCGTGGCCGGCTATTCGCGTGCGTTCCTCGCGCTTGGCCTGCTGATGGTAATCTTGCTGGGACTTGCCACATTGCTCAAGAGCCGCGCCGAGGAACAGCGCAGCTTTGCCGTGACGGCGGGAAACGTTGACTCACGCGACAGTGGAGAGTCCAACGGCGCGGCGGCCGCCTCGGCTTGAAATGTCGCCGGGATCGTGCGGCCAGTGCGGAACGCACTTTGGCGCGTGAACAGGAGGATTTGATGACGCTATCTGGAAATGACTCCAGGCCCGCTGAGCGTACACCTGGCCATGAAGCCGGGCGCGAGCGGATTCTCGAGGCGGCGCAGCGGCTCTTTGTGGAACAGGGCTATAAGGGACTCTCCATGCGTGAGATTGCCGCAGCGGTCGGCGTCTCGAAGCCTGCTCTCTACCATTACTTTGCGGACAAGGAGGCACTCTTCCTCGCCATCCTGGGAAGTTACCTGGACGTCATGGAGGGTGTGCTCGCCGACGCGAGGGAAGCTTCAACCTCCAGCACGGAATGTCTGCAAACCATCGTGCGCGGCATCCTCAGGCAACCGCTTGAGCAGCGCTCAATCCTGCGCCTGGCGAGCGTCGAGATGGTGCATATCAACCAGGAGGCGAGGGCGGCCTTCAATGTGCGCTACCATGCGCAGTTCCTCGGCCCGATTGGTGATGTGATTGCCGGGGGCGTTGCGTCCGGCGAATTCCGCAGCGTTGAGCCTGCCCTTGCCACTTGGGCGTTCCTGGGCATCCTCTACCCCTACTTCAGCAGCAGCGGCGGTCCGCCCCCCACAGAAGCGGTCATCGCGCAGGTGATCGACTTCTACCTGCATGGCATCGCTGCTTAGCTACGACAGAACTACGGGTACGCAGAAACGACGGAAACAACGGAGACTGCAGGAAACGAACCCGCGCATTTCTCATGCGGTTCTTCTTTCCTGTTGTTTCCGTCGTTCCCGTCGTTTCTGCGTACCTGCTGTTGTGCGCCTAGCCAGTGGGCAAAGCGCCGCGCACTTGGGCGATTACGGGATCAATTTCCTTGATCTTGGCGTACTCGCCGTCCCAGAACTCCTGGTCGGCCATCTGCGGATGTAGTCGCCGCGTAGCCAAAGCGCGTCCACAGGTCGGCCTTCATCTGCTGCAGGCGTGCGTGCTGGCCCGGCTTGTTCAGGTCGACGATCTCGCCCAGGCTGGCGCCCAGGAAGACGCTGTTGGCCCACATCTCCAGTTGGTCGTCGCTCGGCTTGCCGCCGTTGCGCCCATAGAGCGCCTGGCTCACCGACGGATAGCGGTCGTACGAGTCGGTGGCAATCGTCACCACGTTGTCCTCCGGCCCAAGCCCCAGATACTTGGCCGTCTTGATGGCGCCGACAATGTTGCAGATGCACCAGGGACCGAACCGGCCGACGAGGCTTGCCGCAACATCCGCGGGAACGCCCAGGCGGTCCACCAGCACCTGCGTGCCGCTCTGCATGACTTCCATGCCGCGCACCGTGTCTTCGTCGTGGATCAGCATGAGCAGGTCGGTGTTGAAGACATTGTGGATCAGCGTCACCATCTTGTCGCCGATGCCCTCGATGCGGTGCTGGCCCTGGCCGCCGTCGTAGAGCGTGGGGCACTCGCGCGGCTCCAGCGCGACGATCTTGGCATCGGGCTAGAGGGTCTTGACATAGTCGCCCGCGGCCAGCGTGCCGGCGCTGCCCGGCGCGCTGGCAAACGCGGCCACGCGTCCGTTGCCCATGCCCTTTGCAGCGGCGACCACGGCCGCGCCGGTCACGTGGCGGTGGAAGCGATAGTTGGGCAGCAACTCAAACTGGGCCAGCACCACGTATTGCGTCCGGCTTGCTGATATACTCGCTGTGCGTGCGCTCGAGCGTGAGGATGACGTCCGACTCGGTGCCGGGCGTCAGGTCGAGGCTGCCGCCTGTACTTCTGGATGCGGTCGTAGCGCTCTTCGCTCATGTTGTCGGGCATGACGACGATGGCCTGGTAGCCCTTGAGCAGGCTGACGTAGGCGGTGCCGATGCCGAAGTTGCCGGTGCTGGGGCCGATGACCTTGCGGTCGCCCGGGCGCAGGTGGTTGAGCGCCTCGTTTTCGGCCAGCGTCGCGTAGGCCGGGCCGACCTTCATGCTGCCGCTGGGGAAGGTGCGCCCGCGAGAGCACGACGATGTTGGCCTGCACGCCGGTCAGTTCCTTGGGCAGGACGATCGCTTCGGGCGTGTCGCCGGTGTTCTTCCAGTTGATGTTGAACAGGTTGAGGGGGTTCAACTCGTCGCTGCGGGCGGCATTGGCGGCGTCGCGCAGCGCCGTCGGCAGCAGCAGCGGGTTGCGCATTTCGGCGTAGGTGGGGCCGGGCACAAGCGGGCGGGTCATGGGCAAGGTGCTCCTTTGGGTTGGCGGATGCGGGTCTTGCTAGTGTAGCGCGAGGGGCGTGTCAGGGCAAAAGGAGGTTAGGGTGACAGCGGGCCAAAGAGCGCTGGTCTACGCACAGACGTTCTGTTATAATGCGGCAAGTCCAGATTCGCATTGACCGGCATCACGCGCGAAAGGCTAACTCATGGCGAGTGCCGAACCGTTGCTCTGCGAAGGGCAGGCCAAACCATTTCTTAAGTGGGCAGGCGGCAAGTCGCAGTTGCTTCCAGCTCTGCGCGCTCTGTATCCTCAGGAACTTCGCACCGGCAAGATTCATCGGTACATTGAGCCGTTCCTGGGTGGGGGCGCGCTCTTCTTCGATGTCATGCAAGGGTATTCGGTTGATGAGGCGCATCTCTTCGACATCAACGAGGAACTCATTCTGACCTATTCGGTCGTCAAGCATGATCCGCTCGCGCTCGCAGATGCGCTTGCCGAACTGCGCGCTCGCTACCTGGCTCGCGAGCCTGATGAACGCAGGCTCTTCTTCTATGAGATAAGAAGTCGGTATAACGAAGCACGCTTCAAAATTGACTTAGATCAATATGGGGTGAACTGGGTTGTACGTGCGGCGCAGATGATCTTCCTCAACAAAACCTGCTTCAATGGCCTCTATCGAGTGAACAGAAGCGGCGCCTTCAATGTTCCTTTCGGAGGCTACCGAAACCCCCTGGTCTTCGTCGAGGACAATCTGCATGCAGTCTCCCGATTGTTATCGCGAGCCACACTGCATCGCGGGTCCTACGCCGATTGCGCGCCCTACGTGACTGATGAGACCTTTGTCTATTTTGATCCGCCTTACCGCCCGTTGAGCAAGACCGCAAGTTTTACATCGTATTCACGCAGTGAGTTTGGCGACACGCAACAGAAGCAGCTTGCTGCGTTTGTTGTGGAGATGAATCAGCGGACGAAGGCAAAGCTCATGTTGAGCAACTCCGATCCCAAACATGCGGACCGGCACGACCTCTTCTTTGACACGCTCTATGCTGAACTTGAGATACAGCGGGTGTTGGCAACCCGCATGATCAATTCGGATGGCGAGGGGCGTGGCAAAATCAATGAGATTGTGGTGACGAACTATCACAACCAGCCGAACCCATGCCAGAAGCCAAATAAGGCAGACGATTCGACGTCAACGTCCGTCAACATCAACGCTAATACCTTGAGTGCGCTGCGTACCTTATCCGAGAAATGCTAAACGGCCTGGCACGCGACGCCAGGCCATTCAGTACATGTAGTAGATATACCAATTGTCGTCAATGGGCCGCGCCACCCAGACCGGCTCATTCTGGGCGCCAACCTCATAAGGGTCCACTTCGCTGACCTGCGTGATGTCTGTGCGCAGGCCGGTGGGCAAGTAGAGATAGCCCTGATAGGCGCCATCGTCCGGCATGGCGCCCCCGGCCCAAACCAAAACCTCCACGCCGTCGCGGAAATCGGTGCTAATGCTCAAGGCGCCAATGCGCTGAAGCAACTGCCGGTATTCCTCAAGACGCGCTGTCGAAATGCCGAGCGTCTCGAGGTCGTCGGGACGTGTGTAATCGAGTGAGATCTTCTCGAGTTCACCAGCGCGCGCTCTGTCCTCCTGCCACATGGTCAGCAACGCCTCGAAATCGGCGCGGTGCATTTCAAATGCGGCAATCAGCGTTTTGTCAGTTGGATTGGGGCCGCTAACCGGCAGCACACAGGCGAGTATGGGCAGGAGGAAAAGCATGCACGCGGCCAGCAGGCGGAGGCGACTTGAGCGAGACATAGGCGGCTCCTTGGATATGGTGGAGATTGTTGCGCTCAGTCTATCCCGTGTAGCGGGAAGCTATCGGTCCCCATTGGTCTCTCGACCAGACTGGTATCATCCGCAGCGTTGGCTATTTGGCAGCCGGCGCGGCCATGCGCCCAGCAATCTCCTTCCGCACCACCGGCGCGACTTGCGTGCCGAGCAACTCCACGGCGCGCATGACTTTGGCGTGCTCGATGGTGCCGATGCCCAACTGCAGCGTCGTGCGCTGGTGACCAAAGAGCTCGTGCTGGAAGAGCATCTTCTCGATGATCTCTTCTGGGCTGCCAACGAAGTCTGCCCCGTGCAGTTGGGCGTTGGCCTCCATCTGCTTCTGCGTGGCGGGGGCCCAGCCACGTTCGCGGCCAATCTTGTTCATCACCAGCGTGGCCGACGGGTAGTAGTCGTCCATCGCCTGGCGCGTCGTGTCCGCAATCAGGCCATGCGAGTTGATGCTCAGCGGCAGCGAGGCCGGGTCGCGGCCGACCTTGCGCGCCGTGTCGCGGTAGAGATCTCGTCAACGGACGAAAGCGTTCGGGCATGCCGCCGATGATGGCAAGCGCCAGGGCAGCCCCAGCGTGGCGGCGCGCACCACCGACTGCGGCGTGCCGCCGACGGCCAGCCACACGGGCAGCGGCTCTTGAACGGGTCGCGGGTAGACGCCCAGATTCTCAAGCGCCGCACGGTGCCTGCCCGACCAGGTAATCCTCTCCCCCTTGCGAATTTCCAGAAGTAGTTCAAGCTTCTCGGTGAAGAGCGACTCGTAGTCATTCAGGTCGTAGCCGAAAAGCGGGAATGACTCGATGAAGGAGCCGCGCCCCGCCATGATTTCGGCGCGCCCGCCGGAGATGAGGTCCAGCGTGGCGAAGTTCTGGAAGACGCGCACGGGGTCGTCACTGCTAAGCACGGTGACCGCCGAGGTGAGGCGGATGCGCTTTGTGCGCGCCGCAATCGCCGCGAGGATGACCGCGGGGGTCGATGCGATGTAGTCGGGGCGGTGGTGCTCGCCAACGCCGAATACGTCAAGCCCCACCTCGTCGGCAAGGGTTGCGGTTTCGAGGAGGTTCTGCAGCCGCTGCTGCGGCGGAGATGAGGTGACCGGTGGCCGGATCTGCCGTGCGTTCGACAAACGAGACGACGCCGATTTCAAAGGGCGCAATGGACATAGGCTGCTCCAGAGAAGGGAACTCACACGAGATACTTCAACGATTCTATCGTTTGCGTGCCGGACAATCTGTAGCCGTGTGCGAAATCGGCGGGATCGAGGCACCGCCGGGGTGAATCGTGGGCAAGAAGGGCGGCGTGCCCGGCTACGCGGGCAGCAACATGCACTGCGCGGGGTCGAGCGCGAAAGTGAGCGGCGCGTGCTCAGCCAGTGGAGCGTCGAGCGGCGCTTCAAAGACCAGGTGCACGCTGCCGTTCGGCGCCGGCACGTCGATCTCGGCGCGCTGATGGCCGCCGCGAAAGGAAAGCTTGTCCACGTAGCCAGTGATGCGCGGCGCGCCGGCGGCGATGACAGCAGCGGCGTCATCGCCCAGGCGCAGCGCTGCCGGGCGTATCAGAAGCACGGGACTTGCGCCCGCGTCCAAATCGGGAGGCGCCGAGCCGACGGGAAGTTGGCCGATTTGCGTTGCGGCGCGCAGAACTCCGTTGTGGAGCGCTGCATTCTCCACCTGCAGCAGATTCGAGTATCCGAGAAAGCGCGCCACAAAGGCACTGGCGGGTTCGAGATAAAGCGAGCGCGGAGGGCCT
The DNA here is from genome assembly GCA_963735275.1 of uncultured Chloroflexia bacterium. Lineage (GTDB taxonomy): Bacteria > Chloroflexota > Anaerolineae > Caldilineales > Caldilineaceae > UBA5069. The sequence continues at coordinate 122,193 of CAVTKJ010000001.1, forward strand.
TGCTGGACGATCTGCCCCTGATTCATGAGCACCACCGTGTCGGCCACGGCGAGCGCCTCTTGCTGGTCGTGCGTCACATAGAGCGAAGTAAGTCCCAGCCGCTTGAGCAGCGTGCGCAACTCGTCCATGAGCGACTCGCGCAAGGCACGGTCGAGGCTGCCCAGCGGCTCATCGAGCATCAGCAGTGCGGGGCTGGGTGCAAGGCTGCGCGCCAAGGCCACACGTTGCCGCTCGCCGCCGCTCAGGTCGAAGATCGAGCGCGTTCCATAGCCGCGCAGGTTCACCAATGCCAGCATTTCGTCGACGCGCTTGTTGATCGCCGGAGCGTCCCACCCTGCCATACGCAGCCCAAAGGCCACGTTCTGCGCAACATTCTTGTCGGGAAAGAGCGCGAACTCCTGGAACATGAGGCCGAAGCCGCGCTGATAGACGGGAACCTCTGCAAGGTCGCGCCCCTCAAAGAAAAGCTTGCCTTCGTCCGCTTGCTCGAGACCGGCCACAATCCGCAGCAGCGTCGTCTTGCCGCAACCGCTTGGCCCCAGCAGGCAGACGAGCTCGCCGCGCGCCACAGCCAGGCTCACGCCGCGCAGCGCCGTCGTGTCGGGTGCATAGGTCTTGTGTACATCCTCAATTACAAGGATTGGATCGCTCATGCCCTACCGATCAGATTGCGGTCCAGAGTGATGCAGCCATGAAAGCCACGGAAACTACCAAACCTCGACGCAAGGTCGCGGAGGCGCAAAGAAACGCAGAGGAAAAGCACCTGCGTATCGTGAATGTCGTCGCACTGAGTGCTGTCGCACTCCTTTGCGTTCCTTTGCGCTCCTCTGCGTCTTTGCGTTGAGCTGTTCGTCCTTGCGTTGAGCTGTTCGTCTTGTGCTGGTACGGCCCTAGAACTCCTCGCCGGGGAGGCGGAAGCGTTCGATCAACAGCAGCGCGGCCATGCAGACGAGCATCAGAATCGTGCTCATAGCCAGCGCCTGGCCGTAATTGAGCATCCCCGGCTGACCCAGCGCACGGTAGATGACCATGGGCATCGTCGGCCTGTCGGGGCGGCTGATGAGCAGCGTCGCGCCAAACTCGCCCAGGCTGATGGTAAACGCGAACGCAGCGCTCACGAGCAGCGCACGCCGCAGGATCGGCATGTCCACCTCGCGCCAACTGCGCGCGGGACTGGCACCGAGTACGGCGGCCGCCTCGCGCAAGTGCGGGTCCAGCGAGCGCAGCGCGGGCAGGAAGGTGCGCACGACAAAGGGGACCGCGATCATCGCGTGGGCCACGGGTACAAGCCAGAACGACGTACGCCACGCGCCCATTACCAGAATGTAGCCGAGTCCCAACGTCACAGCCGATGTCCCCAGCGGGAGCAGGAAGAGCGGATCGAGTACGGCCGTGGCGGCCGAGCGTGGGCGAGCCAGCACATAGGCGCCGCACATGCCGAGGCCCAAACTCAGAATTGTGGCGGCCGTTGCGTACACCAATGAATTGCGTATGGCCTCAGTTGGTGGCGCGAAGAAGGCGCTTTGGCGGCGGTTGACTGAGAGTTCACGGTAAAAGTCAAGCGTGAAGTGGCCACCAAGCGTCACGCTGCGCCACGCCAGCGCCAGCAGCGGGGCAACGAGCAGGAGGATCATCGCGCCCAGAAGCGATCCGATGAGCACACTATGCCAGATGCTCCCCGAGCGGCGCCGCGGGCGCGTCGTGGGCCGCATCTCGAGGGGTAGTGTGGTGCGTGCCTGGACTCGTGTGTAGACCGCCATCACGGTGAAGGTAATCGCCATCTGCACCAGACAGAGAAAGGCCGCCACGGGCAGGTTGAAGAGGTTGACAGCCTGCCGGTAGATTTCGACTTCAATCGTCGCATAGCGCAAACCACCCAGAATCAGTACGACGCCAAAACTCGTGAAGCAGAAGAGAAAGACGAGCATCCCGGCGGCGATGATGCTGGGCATGAGAATCGGCAGCGTCACCGTGCGAAAATGGCGCAGACCGTGCGCCCCAAGCACTTCGCCTGCTTCGCCCAGGGCCGGATTGAGCGACTCCCAGAAGCCGCCCACAGTGCGCACGACAACGCTCGTGTTGTAGAACGCGTGCGCCAGCAGAATAATCCAGAGCGTGTTCATCAACTGGATGGGCGGCTCTTCCAATCCAAAGCCCGCCTGCAGCCAGTTGTTGATTACACCCGTGGGCCCAATCAGTGCGATAAACGCAGCTCCCACCACGACGGTTGGCATGACAAACGGGATTGTGGTTAGCGCGCGCAGCACGCTCTTGCCCGGAAATTCGTAGTGTGCAAAGATTGCCGCCAGTGGCAGCCCGATTGCGAAGGTCAGCAACGTTGACACGACCGCTTGCCACGTTGTAAACCAGAGAATGCGCCAGAAGGCGCCAGACTGCACAGTTGCGCCGATGGGCGCGAGCACGGACGCCCCCTCCGGCGTGAAACTCATCTGCAGGATGGAGAACAGAGGGTACACGAAGAAGACCGCAAGAAACAGCAGCGGCACAAGCACGATTGTCGCGCGCAGGATGCGGGCGGATGCGCTCATGAAGGTGATTACCTTGTTCTACGTGACGCTAACGCAACATGATCTCTGACCATGCCGTCAACCACGCGTCGCGATTGGCCTCTATCGTTGCGGCGTCAAGCGACAGCGCATTCGTGGGCGCCGGCGCGAACTTGCTGAATGAGTCCGGCAACGCCGCCGCCGGGTTGACGGGATAGACGAACATCTGCAGAGGCACATCATTCTGAAAGCGTGTGTCGAGCATGAAGTCCACCCACTTCTCTGCGAGGCTCTGCTGTTTCGTCCCCTTGAGGATGCCGACAAACTCCTCCTGGCGGAAGACGCCGCCGTCCAGATTGACGTTCACGCTGCCCGGCTCCGTGCGGCCATCTGTAGCGAAGATCAAATCGGCAGGCGGGCTTGTGGTGTAACTGACCACCAGGGGCCGTCCCCCGCTCCCGCCCGAGCCGACGGTGAACTGGTCATAATAGGCCTGATTCCAGCCATCCACCACAAGCGTGCCGTTGGCGTGCAGCGCCTCCCAGAAGGGCTGCCAGCCGCTATCGCCAAAGTGCGCGATCGTTGCAAGCAGGAACGCCAGGCCAGGCGATGAAGTTGCCGGATTCTCGACTACGAACAAGTCTTTGTACGCCGGCCTGGTCAAGTCATCAAGGCTCGTGGGCAATGGCAAATCATGCTCGGCAAACCATGCCTTGTCGGCATTGATTGTTACAAAGCCCGTGTCGACGGGGAGAAGTTGATGACCCGGATCCAGTTGTAGCTCAACCGGAATCGTGGCGAGCAGGGGCGACGCATAGGGAATGAAGATATCCGCATTAAGGGCGCGCGACAGGAAGGTGTTGTCGACGCCATAGAAGACGTCGGCAAGTGGCGACGCCTTGCTCAGAATGATCTTGTTGAGCGCTGCGCCCGCGTCGCCCAGCGAGAGGAACTGGACTTTGGCGTTGTTGGCTTGCTCGAAGGCCGCCACAGTGTCCTCGCCAACCGCGAATGAATCATGGGTGGCGACAACAAGCGTAGCCGGCTCCGGCGTGGTATTTGTAACGGCAGGTGCTGCACAGCCGGCCAGCACAACTGTGGCCGCAGCCAGAAGCACCGGGATGATCCGCCCTATTGTTGTCAAGTGCATAACGTCTCCATTTCACAGTGCGCCGGTGCGGTAACCGCCACACAATTGTGCGACCACACCCAGGCACGACCAAAGCAAAGTGAGGGCACGGAGGCCCCCCGCTACGCCGGCGCCCACGACGCCGCAATCCCGCACGCGGGCGAGACTACGACCGGAGGGCTGGAAGCACCTCGCAACGGTTTGCTCAGTCGTAACGCAACACGAGTGATCGATTCTCCGTTATCAGGCAGCGCGACACCGCCACTGCCCGCCACTGGTTCGTTCCATCCTACCTGCACAAACAAGACGCCTGAATCCGGATGGATTCAGGCGTGCAGGGTTGGCAATTTGCGCCTCTTCTCCCTCCGCCGGCATTATCCGGATCAGGTCAGCGGGTCGGCAGCGCAGACGCAAGTCAAGCTGCCCTCTCAGCCTGGATGTCCCAAGCTCCCCGTATTTGTTTGGTGAGGTGAGTATAGCACGAACGCGCTCGTTCAGGAAACATCCTGCATCAATTCATCAGGGCGTCTCAAAAGTCGACTTGCTGTAACAACGGCACTTCATCCCCGCCCTTCTCCATGCGGAGAAGCGTCAAAAACGATCCCGCCGCTCAGGCAATGCCTCGGGCAAACGCATTTGTCGTGCTCCCTTCTCCGCATGGAGAAGGGTTGGGAATGAGGTGTTGTTCGCGCATGCAATCGAGTGTTACTTGCTTTTGAGACGCCCTTTCAATTCATGTGACGCTTTACTCAAAGCAACCTCGCTGCCGAGAGCGCCTTGTACATTGGACTGCGTCCTACATGGTCGCTTCGACAGAACGTTGCAGGGTGTGCGACAAAGCGCTACACTGATCGCATACGATTGCAGTGAAACAATCGTTCGGCCACGGGAGGCAGCTGTATTCCCGGCTGATTGGCGGCTGGTCCAGCATGGCTTGCCGCATCAAGGAGTCTTCGCAAATGCGGGCGTTTGTACTGAGTGGTGGAGGGAATCTTGGTTCTTTGCAGGTCGGCGCGCTTCGCGCCCTCATTGAACGAGAGATCTTTCCTGACATGGTTGTCGGTTGTTCGGCCGGGTCGCTCAATGGCGCCCAGATTGCGCGCAACCCGAATATGGCAGGCGTGGATCGTCTCGATGCAAGCTGGCGCAGCGCCCGCCGAGCCGATATCTACCCAGGATCGCGCGCCATGGCCGCGCTGCGATTCATTACCGGCAAGGACAGTCTCTTCAGCAATCGCAACATGTATGCGTGGCTGCAGCGCCAGGGAATTACGCCGGCCAACACCTTTGGCACGCTTGGGCCGATTCCGCTCTATGTTACGGCGACTGATCTGCGCACGAGCGGCCTGCATGTCTTTGGCGACGATCCAAACGACCGTGTGCTTGACGCGTTGATGAGCAGCACGGCGCTCACGCCCTTCCACCCGCCGTGGGAGGTAAACGGTGAACGTTACGTGGACGGCGGCACGATTACCGCGTTGCCAATCCGCACAGCGTTGGAGCGGGGAGCAACCGAGGTCTACGCGCTGCACATTGTTGATGCGAGCAAGGATAATCAGGAACCACAGTTGATTCGCGGCGTTGTGCGCGTGATGACACGCAGCGTAGACACCATGCTCCGGCTACAAGCCCAATATGACATCCATCTCGCCGAAACGGCGAATGTGACGCTTCACTACATCAAATTGCTTGTGCCGCACGCAGTCCCTGTTGCCGATTTTTCGATGGCAGACTCGCTGATTCCGCACGGCTACAAATTGACGAATGAGTACCTTGATGCCAACCTCGCTGCCCAGCCCGAAACGCAGAGCGAGGCGCCGTCGGCCGCACGCCGGTTTGGCTTGACGGTTTCCTCCTGGTTTGGCCCGCGCCACTCCTATGTACACGCCGAGCAGAAATAGCCCGACTCAGCATGGACACGCGGCATAATAAAGGGAATCTGCGCTGCATGGCGCAGATTCCCTTTATCCGCTTTGCGCAGCGCGCGCCGGACTGAACCAAACCGGCGGCGGCGGTGCGGCAACCCGGGCGGCTGCGCAGTTGTTTCAGCGTGCAGCCTGCGCTCGCGCCGCCTCTTCCGCAGCGCACAGCGGGCAATCAAGCGGATCGCTCAACTGCTCGAGATGGCGCGTACAAACCGCAAAGCTAATCTCGACTCGCTCACGAAACAGAGACTTAGTGACAGTGCCTTCAAGTTCCAGGTCGCGACAATTGCTCCCGATCAGCACGGCTGGAACGGGGCAAGTGTCACAGAGTTTGCGCTTCCAGCCGATGACGTTCTCGGGATTGGCTTCTATCAGGCGACACTCTTCCACGTTCTTGCCGCGGAAGTAGTCGCCGTAAAAGTACCGGCAATTGACGGGCTTGTTCACGCGCTCGGCATTGTTCTATTGGTTCAGTTCCAGAGTGCCGGGCTGTCAGCGTCCAGATCGTCTCCCTCGTCCCAGGGGCCGTCGACAAGCGTCTCAGGGTCAATGAAGAGGCGGTCGGCGAGATCCTGCTTGCGCGCCGTCTGGTCGGCAAGCAGGTAACCGAACTCAAGCTCCAGATCGACGAGCGATTCGAGTTCGGCCTCAAGCAGGTGAAAATCGTCGTGACCTAGCGGCTCATCCTGCCGTTCAGCGGCTGTATGCGCCTCGAGGTATTCTTCGTACGCGTCACAGGTCTCCTCATCACCGGCGGCGGAACCACCGAAGTCAAAAAGGTCCATGCTGTCTCCTCGAGTTGAGCTGCGTTGATTTGAGTTCCCTGCGGAGACGCCACCTGCCGCCTTCGCAGGCCTGGCGTGTGCGCTCTGCAGCAATACCTGGCCGCGCGTGCGCGCTGGGCCATCCATTGTGATCGATATTAGGCTCAACGAGCTCGAGTTCGTAGCCAAGTCCCTTGCGCAAGTGCAGGCGACTGTATTCCTCGAGAACGAAATGCATGTCGTCGGCCGGCACGGGATGGCGGAAAACGTCGCGCCCGATGAGCCGGGCAACGAGCTCCCACGTGTAGAGCGACGGGCGGTGGTGCAGGAGGTCCACTGCGGCTTCCTCGGCGGCGTGGGCAAGCAGCTTGTTATGCGCGTCAATCGTTTCTTCGTCGCGCACTTCGCGTGGTTGCAGGCGCACAGTGTAGCGACCCGCAAGGGCATCATCGGCGCGGATGATCAGGTCATCGTTGGGCATAACGCCCTGGTCGTCGAGCCAGGTGCGAAATGGGGAGTCGAGACGCAACGCCCAGATTTCATGCTCGGCGGCAGCTACGGCATCTATCACCGCGCCGCCAAAGAGCTCCACGTGCAGAACGCGCGGGCCCTCATGCGCCTGCTCCTGAAAAAACTCGGGGAAGAAGAACGCGTGCTCGAGTTCATCCAGCAGAATGAAGCCGCGCCGTGCTTCGTCGGCTTCGAGGGAATGTCGAATCGTCCGGCCGCGCAGCAGGTGGGGCAGCCATCCAATGCGTGATGAGCCCACAGGCACCGCCTGGTAGAGGGCTTCGACCGCGCGCTGAATCGCGCTGCGTCCGCCACGCGTCAAAGGACGCATCTGCTCCACGGCAGCGATTAGCGCGTCAAGCGTCAATGGCTCCGGAGAGGACGCCAGTACACGAGTCACACAATCAAGATAGCTAGGGTGGTGGTTCTTTTCAGTACTGCTACTGGCTGGTCTTTCGGTCATGCGCAAACAAGGCCTCTTTCCTTTGGTATCCGGGGGTATTATCGCACAGGGGGGGTGAATTGTCCATAGATTTTCCGCGCCGCGGGGCAAGCGAAGCGGAGAGACGCCGGCAGCGGCGGTGTCATGCGATGTAGGCGCCACATGGCGGAAGTCCACCCCAGAGCCGTGAACCTAGATGCCGGGATGCGTCATTCAAGCGCTTCCGTGTCAAATGTCCTGGATAACGCGGGACATTTGACCCTGCGTTAGGTCGTGTGACCCAAGTAGACTCATAGTTGAACAGCCTATGTGCCCAGTTTCCAGTAGCCGCGCCCCTTTCGATTCGATGGGGTTTTGCTGGATTGCGTCACGCACCCCTCCCATCGGTGCTTCCATCGTCGCCATCCCGGGTCGTCTGTAAGTACTTGGACAGAGAACGCATGATCGACACCGGAAGATACGGCCGGCGTTCCTGTTCGGTGCGCTGCTCTGGCTGCTCGGCTAGACTTCAATTGAACACTCCCCCAACCTCCGCGATGGAACCGGTCTGCACCCCAGTGCGCAGAGCGGATATCGCGGGATCCCTCATCCATCCACGGCAAGGAGGCCACTCATGTTGCGCAAGCTGATTGTCACAGCCTCAGTTGTGTTGCTTCTGCTTCCCATTCCACTTCTTGCACAGGACGCACCGCCCCTTCCCCGCGAAAACGGAGCGCTGCTGTACTCTGCCGCATTCAATGACAAGAGCGGCCTTGAAGCAGCGTTCGGCGATGACTGGATGACCTATGAGGCGGGTGGCGGTATCGCAACAATCGCTTCAACGGCGCCGGGGGTGGTGCTGGCAGCGATGATCGCCGGTCACTCCTTTGGTGATTTCATCGCAGAGGTTGATCTGCTACCCAATCCGTCACCAGCCTCAATTCAATACGGCTTCCTCTTCCGCGCGGACGGCCCTCCCGACATTGAAGCGACAACCTACAATCTCATTGTCGATTTGAACATGAATCAACTGGCAATGACGACCCTGATGCCCGGCGGCCGCGACGAAGACATAGTGGACCTGGGAGGCCGAAACCTGAGTGACCTCACCTTCGACGCGTCGAAACCGAATCGGCTGCGGTTGGAGGCCGTCGGTTCGACACTCAGGGTTTTCATGAACGGCGACTTTGCGTTCGAGGCAAACGACAGCGCCCTTGCCTCTGGCGGTTTCGGCTTGGGCATTGGCTCGCCGAGCGACCTGGCTCCAGGAGCGACATCAAGTGCTCGCTTTGCAAATCTGAATCTCTTCGCGCCCGGCGCCGAACAGGCTGCTCCGGCGGCCGCACCTGTAGTTGCGCCGCCGGCAGCCCCTGAGGCACCTGTCGCGGCGGCAACCCAGGAGCCTGCTCCCGAGGCTCAATCGTCTGGAATCACGGGTTCGGTCCTGGCGCCAAACCTGAATGTGCGCAGCGGCCCGGGCATAGGCTACGACATTGTGGGCAAGATCAAGCGGGGCGAAACAGTCAATGTGGATGCCCGCGACGCAAATTGTGCGTGGCTGCAAGTAGCAGGGCGCGCAAGCGCAGGGCTGGGTCTCCGCACGGTTCGTGAACCTTGCGCCGGCTGTATGCACGCAAGTACCGTTGGCAGGCAGCGGCGACGCGAGCGCAGCGCCGCCTGCGGAAGTGACTCCCGCGGCCACTTCAACCATTGCGCCGGCCGCAAAGACAACGCCAGTCGCTGCGGCAACGGCAGCGCCGGGCGCGGCACGAAGCGCGAGCGTCACTGACTTCGAGTCCTTTGGCAAGTGGAAGCGGGGCAACGAAACCTGGGGCACGTTCGTGCAGTCCGCGGAGAAGGTGATCCAGGGAGCCGCGGCGGGCAAGTTGGCGTACGATTTCCCCGCGAACGCACCCGACGGGAAGAACTACGTGGTCTTCACTCGGTCGATTCCTGTTGCCGGCACACCCTCTGCACTGACAATGTCGGTCTATGGTGATGGCTCCGGCAGCCTGCTCAATGCGTGGGTCAAGGATGCAACTGGCCAGGTGTGGCAGTTTTCCTTTGGCCCCATTGCGCACACAGGCTGGAAAACGATGACGGCTCCGCTTGATCCCTCAGGTGCATGGCCGGTCGATATCATCAGCGGCGGCAGTGCCGAGCGGAAGCTTGACTTTCCGATCCAGTTCACCGGGCTCGTACTGGACTATCCCGGTGATGATGCACACGCGGGCGTGGTCTACCTGGACAATCTGGTTGCTGTGAGCAGGTAGTCAGGGCTTCCGGCATAATGCGAGGCGTCCGTTTCGGGGCGCCTCGCGGCTCGTCATTGCCCACAACCTTGCCGGCAGCGCCACCGAGCGGGTCCGTTGCGGACGTTGCGCCGGCGCGCGTCATACGCTGGAAAGGCTCTGCTATAATGGGCGACATGCATGCAGAGAGTTCCTTTCCCGGCCCTGCCACCCGCTCCGTCGCGGCGGTGGTGGGCAGCCCAATCTACGTGGTTTCCGGCGGGACGGGTGCGACGGGAGAACTCCTTGCGCGCACCGTGCTCGCTCAGTTCCGCGTTCAGGCGCCAATCTACATCGTGGCCAATGTCTCAACCGTCGAGGAGATCTACGGCGTTGTTGAGACGGCTGAAAGTGCGCAAGGTGCAATCCTGCATACGATGGTCAACAAGCGGCTGCGTGACTTGCTCATAGAACGCACCGCAGAAAGGGGTGTCTTCGCCTTTGATTTGGCCGGTCCCCTTATTGAACATGTCAGTCGCGAGTTGGGGCAGGAGCCACTGGGCGTTCCCGGCCTCTACCGCCAGCAGCAGATTGCATACTTCCGGCGCGTCGAGGCGATCGAGTTCACCGTTGCCCATGATGACGGCAAGCACGTCGATGACCTCATCAATGCGGACATAGTCATAGTCGGTCCCTCCCGCTGCGGCAAGACGCCCCTAAGCATGTATCTCTCCATGCTGGGGTGGAAAGTAGCCAACGTACCCATTGTTCCGTTTGTAGAGCCGCCGGCAACACTTGCCGAAGTGGACAAACGGAGGATAGTCGCCCTGCAAATTGCGCCTGCGCAATTACTCGCCCATCGCAAGTGGCGCCAGCAGGGCCTGGGTACAAGTGAAGGGCTCTACACCAACCGTGAGAGCATTGTGGAGGAACTGCGCGAGTACAACCACTTCGTTCACCGCAGTGGTTTCCCCACGCTGGATGTGACGGACAAGCCAATTGAGTCGAGTGGCGATGAAGTTGTGCGAATGATCTCGGCACGCATGCCGCTTGCCGGCGCGTCACCACGGCAGGAGGAACCCTGGTAGCGCTCGCGCCGGCAAAACCTGCTGGTTGAGCCTACAAGGTAGACTCCGCCAGGAGATTCGGGAGATGAAGCCCGCAGAAGAACGAACGCCGCCGAACCCATTTGGTTCGGCGGCGTTCGTTGCCTCGTTCAGGCGCTTCGCGAAAGTGAAACCGGGATGATATCCATGCTTGCGACAACAGCTCAAGGCAAAGGCGCGGACCACGCAAAGTGGGGCGGTGGAATAGCACATGCCTGGAAAGAGGCGACTTGTTACAGTACTCTGCTCCGTGGCGCCTTTGGGTTGAGATGGTGATTTCGCTGCGGCGCCGGTCTAGAAGAAGCGCAGATTCTCCGGCGGTGCGTACAGCTGGATGTCCCGGATGAGCTGATACAGCATTGGGCCGTAGGCAATGACGACGAGCGCCACGGCGCCCCAAATCCAGGGGGCCCAGGTATCAAGCCACTTCGGCGTGGGACCCGGCTCGTAGGGAACCGCGACGGGCATCTCGATCTCGACCTTGCTCTTGGCCCGGAACAACGTCCCGATGATCACGATGAAGAAGAGAAGGGCGCTAAGCGCCAGGATGGAAACGCCGATAATCGATTCATACAGGAAGGGCTGCCAGGCGGGATTGAAGTAGGGCGTTGCGCCAAGCATTGTTCGGCGCGGAGCGCTGTAGTAGAGGCCCATGGCATGATAGCCGTTTGAAAAGAGGATCATGCCGAAAAACCACGTCCATGCCTGCGCAAGGGCCAGTTTGTTGGAAAACAGCTTGCGCCCAGTGATTTTGGGGATGAGCCAGTACGAGATACCCATGAAGGTCAGCGTCGTTGCCGAGCCGACGGTCAAGTGGAAGTGCCCTGGAATCCATGAAGTATTGTGAACCACAAGGTTGAGGTCATACGACGCGTTGATCAAGCCGCCAATACCGCCGAAGATGAAGAGAATCATCGCCAGGTTTTGCGCAGTGTACGATGCGCTTCCCCAGTTCAAACGCGGTATCCACGCTGAGCCAGCCTTTGCCGCCACGCGCACGGGCGCCAATTTCAAGCGACGCGACGACTGTAAATGCCGTCAGCAGGCTGGGAAAGCCGACGCCCATTGTGAAAATCATGTGCAGGTACTTCCACGCCTGGGGAATGCCGGGGTCGGTGTACTGGTGGTGGAAACCGACTGGCGTGGAGAAGATGAGGAAGAGCCAGAAGACAAGCCGAGCCAGCTGTTCGCTGAACATTTTGCCATTGGTTTGCGCGGGCAGCATGCCGTACCACGAAACATAGGCGGGAAGAAGCCAGAAATAGACAAGTGGGTGGCCAAAGAACCAGAACAGCGTACGTGAAAGAAGAGGGTCGGCGCCCGGAAGCCAGCCAAATGCCCAGGGAAGAATCAGAAAGAGGATCTCGGCGGCGACACCCAGTGTGGCAATCTGCCACATGACCATGGTCACAATCGAGGCCATGGCGATAAACGGGGTCGTTTGGCCGGGATTCTCCTTGCGCCACGCATGAAACGTGAAGTACATGCTGAAGCCCATGATCCACGAACCAACGACAATAAGCACGAGGCCCACGTAGAAGGTCCAGTCGGCAAGCAGGGGCGGGTAGAAGGTGTAGAGCACCGTCGCGAGGTTTGCCAGCAGCGGATATGCGGCAATCAGCAAACCTGCGGTCATCATGCCGAGCCCGAACCAACTCACCCACGGATAGCGGAGCGGACGATTGAAAGAGTAGGTGACTGCGAACGTGAAGAAACCACAGATGAAGAAGGTGGTCCATACAAGGGCATTCATCACGCCATGAAGCGTCAGGCCCTGATAGTAGCTCTGGATCAACAGCGGTTTCAGTGCCCAGTACCAGTCGAAACCAGCATGTTCGAAACCTTGAAATACGCCAAGCGTAACGCCAATCGAAAGCGCAGACGCGGCGATAGCAATGGAAATTCCTGTGATGCGGTGAATCGTGCGCTTGTCGGTCGCAGTCAGCAATCGCGGGCTGGGCGCCACCTTGACGTTTGACGCCGAAACGGATTGAACAGCCATAAGTGCATCTTCCTCTCGTTCTATCCTTTGCAGCCGGTGCGCCTGCTAATTGGTGACGGTGGCCGAGGTGGTTACTGCGTCCGTCGCCGTTACTGTGCCGGTAGTTGTGGCAACCACGGTGTTGGTCAAGCCGGAAGTTGTCGTCAATGGAACCGCCGCACTGCCGGTGTCTGCTTGTGTAATGGCTTCCTCAACTGTGATAGCTTCTGTGTTTGTCAGGCCCGGCGTCTCCGAAACTGCCCCAGTGCCAGTGATTTCGCTCGTCCCCGTCACGCTCTCTGTGACGGTAACGCCTGAGCTGGCCGAAGGCGCCACGGTTTCGGTGATGGCCGATGTGACAGTCGAGGTGACAGTCGAGGTGACTGTATCCGTCAACCCGCCTGGAGGCTCCACGATCAGCTGGCCGTACATCGTCTGGTGGGCAATGCCACAGTATTCGTGGCAGATGATGTCATGCGTTCCGGGCGTGTGGAAGACCGCCTTGAGCGTGCTGATCTGCCCCGGCAGCACCATCATGTTGATATTTGTGCCCATGATCTTGAAGCCGTGCTGGATGTCGCGACTTGTGACGTAGAAGGTCACTTCGGCATCCTGTGGCACGACGATCGGATTGGGGGTGAAGGCCCAGGCCTGGGCAACGACATACGCCTCGAGTTTGCCGGGCGCAAGCTCGCGCACGCCGGGATTGGCAAAGGGGCTTCCCGGCGCGTCAAGGTTGTTCGGATCCACGCGCCCGCCCACTCCTGGCACCTGGATGTTGAATGCGACCGCTGCTACCGTCACAGCAACCACAAAGATGAGCATCAGGACGGCGCTGATGCGAATCCAGATGCCTTCCCAGCGCTCGACGTGAATGTCGGGTCCCAGTGATGGGTCGCGCGCAGGAGTCTGCACCTGATCGTGTTCCGGCTCCTGTGCGGGATCCACAGGCGCTGAATGGTCGCTCACTGTGTCACCCCCCGCGAGAGCATAACCAGGTACACGTTGGTCCACAGGACAACGATTAGAACAAAGAAGATGGCCAGAAGCACAATTGTGCCCATGGGTGTTTTCGGGTCCTTGAAGTTCACAGGGCGTACTCCTCCGTTGATCCGTACCTGCCGATTGGTCTGCGTACTATCATGATTGCGGTCGTCTGGTGCATCAGGCGGACGGTAGTCAGCTTCGGCCTGTCCACATGCAACGCGATTGTCCCGGCACGACCCTTGCCTGCGAGCCTTGAATCGAGGGAGCCAACCATGCGATCCACTTGGTGATGATCAGCCTCAGCGACTGCGTCCCTAGCCACGCCGCATGAACCACTTGAGGTCGGCGGCGATGTCCGCGCCCGCAACGCCATACGGGATGACCATGCGCACATAGCCCTTTGGGTCGATCAGACTGACCGTGCCGGTGTGATCGATCAGATAGCCGCTCGCGCCTTCAACGACGTGCTTCTGGTAGAAGACGCCAAATTCGGTTGCCGCCGCGTCGATCTCCGCTTCCGAGCCGCTAAGACCGATGAAGCTGGGATCGAACGCGTTCAGGTAGGCATCGAGCCGTTCAGGTGTGTCACGCTCAGGGTCCAGCGTCACAAAGACAACCTGAGCGTCGTCGGCCTTGCTGCCGAGTGCGGTCTTCATCGTCTTCAGATCGGCCAGTGTGGTCGGGCAAACATCCGGGCAAAAGGTATAGCCAAAATAGAGCAATGTCCACTTGCCCTGCAGGTCGCGCAGATGTACGGTTTCGCCCTGACCATTGATGAGCGTGACGTCGGCGGGCAACTCTGACGACTGCAACAGCGTGCCATGGAGTTCCGGCGGGCGCAGCCAGGAGACGGCCAGGACGGCTAAAATGATGAGTGTCGAAATGGCGAGAATGCCATAGAGGATTCGGTTGCGCCCTGGCATGACTACATCTTTTCTAGCTGCGCGGGCCGCCTGTTGCACCGCGGAGAATGCTCATCATACAGCTCTCAAAGTCAAACTTGCCCAGAAATCAACATCTCAACGCAATGGCGCAAAAACAGCAATGACCCGCAAAGTACTGCAACCGGCCGACCTGGAAAGTGCAGTTGCTCTTCTTTTGCGTCCCGCCGCATCTTTGCGTTGAGGCGTCGGAGTCGCTGTCGGAGCCGCCAAAGTGCCACGTCAGTTCGGGTAGCAGAGAAAGAGATGGGCGGCGTCATAGGCCAATTTGCTGGCCCCGGTGCTGTTTGCCACTTCCTTCACGACCAGACCCAGGTCACGCTCGAATACTGCCGGGTCAGGCGTGGCGCTGCGGTATTTGGTGCGGATGATGCCGTTGCCATCCACAAGCACAAACGCGGGATCAAACTCCCAGCCGCCTGCCCCATCCTCACCGTAGTAGGTTGAAAAACCAGCACCGATGATGTTCTTGAGTCGCGTCGGGTCTCCTGTGGCAACCTTCCAAACTGCCGGGTCGGCGCCATTTGACTGCGCCCATTCCTTGAGTACCTGCGGCGTGTCGTGCGCGGGGTCAAACGAGATCGTGATCAGGCGCACGGGGATACCCTGTGTGTCGATCCCCTTGATCTGCTCCTGGAGCGCCGCCATGGACGCACCCGTCTCGGGACACTCAGGCGCGCTACAGCCTGCATAGGTAAAATTGTAGAGCGTCAGTTTGCCGCGCACATCCTCGCTGGTGATCTGATTGCCATCCTGATCAATCAGCGCGTAGCCAGGTGCGAGCGTCATGCGCGGCAGCACTTGCACTGGCTGTAACGTCACAAAGAGGACCAGGCCAAGCGCCATCAAGGCAAGTGCCAGCAGAAG
This sequence comes from uncultured Chloroflexia bacterium, assembly GCA_963735275.1. Lineage (GTDB taxonomy): Bacteria > Chloroflexota > Anaerolineae > Caldilineales > Caldilineaceae > UBA5069. Next base: position 137,562 of record CAVTKJ010000001.1, read on the forward strand.
CACATGCCACCAGCGAAACCTCAAGCTATTCTTGTTGACCCCGTCCGAAGGTTGAGTCAGCTCTGGTGAGACAGACATTGCATTCAGACCCAAGTGTGAAAGGGTGACGTGCCAGCCATGGAGCAGTGGAACGCAATGGCTGGAGGATTTTTGCGAATGGAGTGTAAACTACACAGGGCATCGACGCAAACATTGGAGCCGTTTTGAGTCACTCACCTTGCCTGGATTCTGCGTCTGTGTCGCAAATGCGGGCTGCCGCTGCGCGAACTCCCTCGACATCGGCCAGAGTCGCTGCGCACGATTTCACTCAGTCCCTCGCCATGTCCGAATTCGGCCCCACCGAGTGTGAAGAGCCAGGCGTGCGGCGCACTCGGGCGCAGGACGGAAACATACGCGAGAAGCGTGTTCGGACCGACCTGATGGGTGATGCGCGCACCGTCTTCCGGCGCTTCGGCACCACCAAGAGCGGACAGTTGCAGCCCCGGCAAATCAACCGCCACATCGGCAAAACAAACAGTCGAAATGTCCGGCGACGCAACGAGCATTGCGTTCTCGGGGGCCAACTGCTGAACGTACACGACCCGACATGGGCAATCAAGCACCTTGAGCGCCTCCGCCAGCCGATCCGCCAGCGCCCGGCCCGCGCCGTCGTCCTGCCGCAGCGGGTTGCCGATGCCCATGATCAGAATCATGGCGCTCGCTGCAGCAGCGATGCCGGCAGATTCTCTGCGACCGCTGCCAGCGTCGGCGTGATCGTCGTGACGCCGCCACCCGCCTGCGTGACGGCCTGCATGGCCGCTGCCACATCCTTGAGGCCGCTGCCCGTGTTGATGACCACGATCTGCTCATCGGGCTGGACAAGCCCATCGGCCACTGCCTGTTGCAGCCCGGCAAAGGCGGTCGCGCCGGCCGGCTCGGCAAAGACGCCGCCCAGGCGCGCGAGCGGCAGAATCGCCGCAAGGATGGCGCTGTCTTCCACCAGCACGAATGCGCCCTGGCTCGCACGCACGGCCCGCAGCGCCTTGAGGGGATCACGCGGGGCGTCGACGCTGATGCTGTCGGCGCGCGTCGTGGCGTTGCACGGGCAGCGGCACCTCCAGCCCGTCGCGCCACGCATTCGCCAGCGCGGGGCTCAAGCTCGACTGCACCCCATAGATGCGCGGTATCCGATCAATCCACCCAAGTGCGTAGCAGATCGGCGAAGCCCTTGTAGACGCCGCCGATGATGCAGCCGTCACCCACGGAGACGAAGACCGCGTCGGGCACGGCAAAGTGCGCGCCCTCACCCCGTGCCTGTGCAAGCTGCAGCGCGATCTCAAAGGAGACTGTCTTCTTGCCTTCGCTCATATAGGGGTTGTAGCCGGTGTTGCGGTTGTACCAGCCGTAGGCAGCGCAGGCCTGCATGCAGAGGTCGAACGCATCGTCATAGGTGCCATCGACGGCCAGTACGGTGCTACCGTAGGCGAGCAATTGGGCGATTTTGGCCTGCGGCGCTGTTTTTGGCACGAAGATGACGTTGACTTGTCCGGCGGCCGCGCACTGGGAAGCAAGCGCTGCCGCAGCGTTGCCCGTGGATGCGGTCGCCACGACGGCACTGCCCTGTTCGCGCGCCTGCGCGACAGCAATTGCCGAGGCGCGATCCTTGAAGGAAGCACTGGGGTTGCGGCCGTCATCCTTGATGAAAAGTTGCTTCAGTCCGAGTGTCGCCCCAAGCCGCGGTGCTGCCAAGCAGGGGCGTGCCGCCCACGGGCAGCGGCGGCAGGCTGTCCCGCTGCACGATGGGCAGCAGCGGCCAGAAGCGGCCGATTGAAGAATCGGGATCCGATGCGATCTGCTTTGGATCGATATCGCGCCGGATCGCGGCATAGTCCCAGAGCACGTCGAGGGTGCCCACATCGCTGCCCGTGTTGGGGCGGCAGTCGCAGGTGAAGGCAGGCGAACCGGCCGGGTACTCGCGGCCGCAGCGCATGCAGCGCAAACCGGCCATATAGGGTGCGGGCATGGGCGAGAGGGTGGAGGCTGTTGAATCGTGAAATGGGACGCGCACCACGAAAGCCGTGGTGCGCGCTAAGTGTACGCCTGCAGGCGGTTCGCGGCAAAGTGCGGCGGACTACGGAGAGACCGCGGGAATATCGCTGCAAGCGCCGGTGAGTTGGGTGTACTTCGAATCGCCGGAGACCCAGCCTTGCTTGCCTTCCTGACTCTCTACACGGTACCAGGCGCAATTGTTGTACTGCCCCAGCGCCTCAAGTAGCGTACCTCGCGTCACCTGCGCAACGATGTTGCTTGTTGTGCCGTGGCCACTGCGTACGTTAAGGTTTTCGGCGAGAACGGTGATGTAGGGATGATTTCCAAGTGGATTGTCCGCGACCCGAAAGGCAGCCAGTACTGAAAGTGAGTCGAGTATTGCGTCGATGGTGGCCACCTCATTCGGTATAGCAGCAGAAAGGTCGATTGAGACAAAAAGCGCAGGGTCCTGCTTCGGGCGCAGGGCATAATCCCGATAGGTGGAGCCCTTCATACCTCCGCAATCCAGCCACTGGTCGTACTTGCCAACAAGCTTGTCGTTCTCAAAGTCGTGCCGGCCGTCATAATCGCACTTGTCTTCGAGTTCGGCATAATCCAACCACCGGTCGACGTTGGCGTGCGGTAAGTCATCGTAGAGCCAGATGCTGATTCCGGGTTCACCCCAGTACGCCTTGAAGTCGTGAAGATTGACCGCTACGGCCAAATTGGAACCTACGGTCACTCCCTCATCGTCGATAAGCTCACTTTGTGCGTCGCTCCATGAACTGGGAACGGAGACGAAGATACGCCGGCTGTCATCTACGACAGTCTTGACCTGACCCCGCGACACACCAGCCCCGTGCAGCTCGAAAGAGTCTGCAAACCGATCGAATGAGGTTGCTCCTTCGTCTTCGTCGGTGTAGAACTCGTACTTGTAAACGAGGTCCGCCTCCAGATCTTGTACACTTACAACAACTGCGGACATTCCCTTTGGGCAGCCGAAATAGATCGCAAGGTATCCAGTTAATTGTCCGTCTTGCCAGTCATCGTAGCTTACGTCATCGCAGTCGTCCGTCAGGTCCACCGCACGTACGACCTGTCGTGGGGTAAAACTATCCTGCAGCGTTGTTGACCAACTAAATGCGACGCCCGGAACGCCCCACTCCTTCAGGAATGAATCGACATTGGGTGCCGCGATCAACTGCCAGCCAACCACCGTCCCATCCCAATTCCATGGCCTTTCACGCGTATCCGTCCAGGTGTCTGGTACGTCGAAGCTGACAGCGCCGCTCGAGTCATTCACCGTCGCAAAGCTGGTAGCGGTGGTGCTAGACTGGTCATCTTGCGCCAAACCATCGAATGGCACGGCCGCAAGGTCACGCCCATTGAACTGACCGCGCAGCAACTCGTCGCTGTCGGGTCTGTACACCTCGACGGACATCACGTCATCCTTGCCATGGCTCTGAATGATGTCGCAGTAGTCGAGCATCGTGCCGTCCATGCCCACATCGAGGTTTTCCAGCTTCAGAATGATGTCTCCCGCACGCAGCCCAAGCTCGTCGGCCGGGGTGCCCGAAGCGATCGACGAAATCCAGACTCCAGATTCCTCGTCGCTGTTGACCACAACGCCAATGATGCCCAGGGAATCAACTTCGGCGCCAGTCGCCAGCGTTCTGGCCAAGGGCTCTGCAATTGCAGTCGGAATCGCGAAGTACTTGGCTGCGTCCATTGCCCTTGCATAGTTCACTCCCAGAACCTTCCCACTGGCATCCAGTAGGGGTCCGCCCGAGTTGCCGGGTCGGATTCGAGCGCTATGCCAGATCGTGTGGTCGATCGAGGCCCAGTCGGTATCTCCGGCTTCGCGTGACGACTGCTCGAACTTCTCCCATCCCATGCGCCTCGGCCTTGAGCCGGCTCCACGGCTGCCAGTCCTCGCGCGCGCCAGGGGCCGCCCTTGGCGGCGGGCACGGGGCGAGCAGCGTTGTCGCCGTAGCGGAAGGCCCAGCCGGCGTCGCAGGCCTGGCAGGCGAGGCAGCCGGCGCTGTCGGGCGGGCAGCTGAGCCCGGTTTGGCTCTGCGCGGCCAGGCGCAGTTCGTAGTGGAAGTAGTTCTCGCTGACGCCGCTCTGCACGACATCCCACGGCAGCGGCGCGCCCATGCTCCCACGCGCCGGTGTAGTGCTCCTTGTCGAGGCCCAGGTCGGCCATGGCCTGGAAGAAGCTGCGCACGGTCAGCCCGCCCGGCGGCGATCGCCAGCAGCACGTCGGCCAGGCGGCGGTCGCCGCGGCTGAGCACGGCCTGCACCTCGGCCCAGTCGGGCGAATCGGCGCGCACATCGACGCCATGACGCGCCAGCGCCTGGTGGATGGTGCTTCTGCCGCTGCGCAGGATATCGGCCGCAGCGTCATCCCCTCCCACTGGAAGGGCGTGTGCGCCTTGGGCACAAAGGGCGTGGCGTTGATGGCAATGCGCCGCTTGAAGCGCTTGCGCGCCGTCGAGCGTGAAGTCGATCAGCGCCTGGATGTCGTCGTCGTTTCGGTGGGGTGGCCGACCATGAAGTAGAGCTTGAGTTGCGGAAAGTTCAACTCCTGCGCCAGCGCGATGGCGCGCATCATCTGCTCTTCGGTCTGCGTCTTGTTGATCACGTTGCGCAGCCGCTGGCTGCCGGCCTCGGGCGCCACGGTCAGATTTTGCGCGCCGGTTTCGGCCATGGCGCGGATCAGCGGCACGCTGATCGGGTCCATGCGCATGGAGGAGGCGCTGAATGCTGGCGCCCATGCGCTGCAGCTCCGGTGGCCAGTTCGTCGATCTGCGTGTGGTCGCTGACCGCCGCGCTGACCAGACCGACCTTGCGGATGCCCCGGCGCACTGCATCGCTCGGCGGATGCCAGCAGGCCGTCGAGCGGCTGTTCTCGCGCCGGGCGGTAGACATAGCCGGCCAGGCAGAAGCGGCAGCCGCGCCCGCAGCCACGCGCAATCTCCATCAGGTGCATGTTGGAGAATTCGGTGTCCGGCGTGTAGAGCGTGCTGGTGGTGTCGTAGTCCGGCAGGCTGCGCACCCAGAGGCGCTCGCACCTGGCGGAAATGCGGATGGTCGCGGTTCGAAGGGCGCAGCGAGGGCACGTACCAGCCCGGGTCTGTCCGTCAAGAGTTGCCAGCAGCGCGTCGTGGTCCTCGTCAAGCCCGTCGCGACAAAGTTCGATGAAGCGCCGGCAGCGCCTCCTCGCCTTCGCCGATCAGGATCGCGTCAAAGAAGGGCGCCATCGGCTCGGGGTTCATCGTCACGCCTGGCCCACCGGCGATCAGCAGCGGCCATGGCGACCCGTCCCACTGCGCCGATTGCGGCGCGGTCGGCCGCGAGCAGCGGAATGCCGGCCTGGCGCAGCAATTCGACCACATTGAAATAGTCCATCTCCCACGAAATGGTGAAGGCCCAGAGCGCAGAAGTCGGCCGGCGGCGCGCTGCTCTCCAGCGAGCCAAGCGGCTTGCCGCTCTGCGCCGCGCCCTTCTCCCAGAAGATGCGCTCGCAGACCACGTCGTCCTCGGCGTTGAAGGCGGCGTAGAGCAGTTGCAGGGCGAGGCTGCTCATGCCCACGTAGTAGGTGTTGGGCATGGTGAGCGCCACGGGCATGCGCCCGCCCCAATCCTTGTAGATTGCGCCGCTCTCGTTCATTTGAACTTCTGTGCGGCGGTTCCCGGACGAGCGGGAAGCACGCACGACTGCACGGTTTTTTGCCATAGGTGTGAAGTGTACCACGAACTTCCCACGTGGGCGGGGGTGATGCTTTCATTATGCAAAGTTGCAGAAATTCCCAAAGGTCAACAACGCCAGGCGCCGTGCGCGAACGGCACCTCATCCCTGGCCATTCTCCAGGCGGAGTGTCTAGACCGGAGATCAGGTGCTGTCGTCGCGGCGAGTCGACTCTTGAGGCGCCCCGTTGAACTTCTTGTGAATGCACTGGTCAAAGCGCCAGAGCAGCTCACCCTTCTGGAAAGCGGAGCCTCGCCAACATCCGGTTGGCGAGGCTCCGATTTTCCATCGAATGTCACCGTTGACGGTCTAGTTCTGGTCAAAGACCATCCATACCTCACCCTGGCCGTCGGGCACGGAGAAGTTGATGGTCTGGCTGTCGCGCTCGCCGTTGCCGTCGAGCACCCAAATGGAGTAATCGCCCGCCACGCTGCCGCCAAGCTTGTCGAGGCCGATCTTGTATTCGTAGTTGTATTTGCCGTTCGGCCCCTGGCGTTGTTCGACGGAAGGGTCGAAGGAGCGGACGCTGTCCGAAATACCGAGGTTCTCCCCATTCTTGAGAACCACCACGAAATAGCTGCCCTGCGGCTGCCCGCCATCGATGCCGCTGTGAATGAATCCCAGCGTCAGCTTCAACTCGCCATTCGGTGCGAAAGCAGGGCCGCTGCGCAACTTGAACTTGCAGCCGTCACCGCCAATGCCTGCGCAGGGATCAGACGCGGGTGGGGCAGCGGGCGGGGCTTCGGCCGGCGGCGCCGCGGTGGGTTCGGCAGGCGCCGGGGCCGCAGGTGCAGGCGCGGCGGCGACTGGAGCAGCCGTCGGCGCCGCGGCAATGCTCTCGTTCACGGGCACATTCTCGGCGTTCTGCACCGAGGCAAGCTGGCTGAATATCCACACGGGCTCGCCGTTGATGCAGCAAATCTGCCACCAGTCGCCCGCCTGATTCTTGGCAATGATATCGAATTCCTGTCCTTTGTTCGCATTGCCGCCAATGCCGTAGTTGACGCCAGGGCCTGACCGCACGTTGATTCCATCTTCCAGCACCGTGAGGCGCGCCTTGGGTGCGGCAGTGGGTGTTGCCGCGGGCGCATCTGCGGCAGCTGTCGACGTTGTCGGTACGGTGCCTGTCAGCGGCAGCGCGGCCGTCACGGGTGCAGCCGCTGCAACCGGCGCCACGGCGGAATCGCTGCCCACAGCCTGGGCAAAGACAATGGTCGGCGTTGCCGCAGCAGGCGCACCCGGCGGCGTGGCCGTGAACGTGGGCACAACCGCGCGTGCCTCAGTTTCCGCGGCAGGCGTTGCCGCTTCGTCGCCACTGCCGAAAAGGTTGCTCACAAAGCCGCAGCCGCCCGCGAGAAGCGTCCAAAGCAGGAGCGTGAGGATGACTATCGTTCGTTTCATCATGTGAAGGACACCTGTTGAGTGACTGCCTGGGCCGTTCGGATCTGCGGCCGGTCTCTTGAATCGTTAGTCTTCTTTCGCGCGCGATACGCGCCCGCGGCCGTACGTACTCTCAGCATTTCGCCAACCAGCGCCATTTCCGGCGCGATGACAACCTGCCCGTTCTCACCCTGGACGATGCTGTAGCCGCGCTCCAGCACCCGCTGCGGGTTGAGTGCATCGAGGCGCAGATGGGCATTGGAAGTGCGGTCTGCATGGCGCTGCAGCCGTTGTGTGGCAAGCTGCCAGAGGCGGCGCGTCCGTTCGTCCACCTGCTGGCGGTCGACGCGCAGCGCGCGCTCCGGGTGTAGCTGCATGAGCCGCAGACGACGCTGCGCAAAGTGGGCGCGGGAATTGTCAAGAAGCTCATTGACGTCGTGCTCAAGACCGCTGCGCAATCCGGCAAGCTGCGCCCGCAATTCGGCGCTGTCGGGAGTGCAGGCAACCGCCGCGGCCGACGGGGTGGGCGCACGCAAGTCGGCCACAAAGTCAACGATCGTGAAGTCCGTCTCGTGACCCACGCCGGTCACAACGGGCAAGCGACTGGTATAGACGGCGTGCGCGACATTCTCGTCGTTGAAGCACCAGAGGTCCTCAATGCTGCCACCGCCGCGTGCAAGCACAACCACGTCGAGTGGGGCCACGGCTTCACTGTAGCGGTTGGCGTTGGCAAGCGCTGCGCAAATCTGCGCGGGGGCATCGTTGCCTTGGACCTGCGCCGGGAAGATGAGCACCTCCACCATCGGCCAGCGCGTTGAAAGGATGCGCAGCATGTCGCGCAGCGCCGCGGCCGCTGGACTTGTGACCACACCAATGCGGCAGCGGCCGCGCGGGAAGCGGCCGCTTGCGTCCTGCATCAAAGTAGCCTGCCGCCGCCAACTGCTCCTTGAGCGCCTCATATGCCGCATAGAGCTGCCCCCGGCCGGCCGGCTGCAGTTCGTTGACATACATCTGGTATTGCCCACGCTCGGGGTAAATACTCACCGAGCCGTGGGCGTGAACGAGGTCGCCCTCTTGCGGCAGCCAGCGCTGGCCTGCGGCGCTTGCCCGCCACATGACAGCGCCGATTGTGCCGCCGGCATCCTTGAGGCTGAAATAGATGTGGCCGCTGGCGGCCTTCTTCCAATTGCTTACTTCACCTACAACCCACAGGTCGCGCAACAGAGCGTCTCTCTCGAAGAGCGCCACTATGTGCGTGCTCAACGCCGAGATTGTCAGGGGTGCGGCGCGCTGGCCGGGAAGCGGCTGCACCAACCCCGGCGCATCGTGCGCGCCATCCAGGGATGGCCCGGCGCCTGATGCCCCCTCCCGTTGTGATGCGGCAGCGCGTGCCATGCGGCGTTTCTTTTCTGCCGGCTTCGCAGAATCGCCTGTGTGCGCCTTTGTCGCGCGCGGACGCCTCGCTTACCGGCGCATTTGCGTCGGGCATCGCGAAGAGCGAATCCATGAGAACGTCCGGGTCCTTGCGGCTGCGTGCCATAGCATCAATATGGCGCCTGTTGGGCGGCGCCATGGCTGCATTGTAGCACAGCGAAGGGAGGGGGCTTGAAAAAGAAGTGGGGAACGAGGAGAACTCCTCGCCCCCCATATGCGTGGGCACAGTCAATGACAACTTTGAGCCAGTGCTACTGTGACGGCGGCAGCAAGACCGTGTCAATGACATGAATGACACCATTTGATGCGAGCACGTCAGCCGGTTCGATAAGCGCACCGTTCACCAGCCAGCGATTCTGCGGATCCTGAGTGAACTCGATCTGCGGGCCCAGAAGCGTCGGGGCCTTGAGTCCCGGCGTCAATTGAGAGGAGAAGACGCGACCCGACACGACGTGGTACTTGAGAATGTCGGTAAGCGCACCACCGGGGTCTGCCAGAAGTGCATCCAGCGTGCCAGGTGGCAGCTTGGCGAAGGCGGCGTCGGTTGGTGCGAAGACGGTGAAGGGACCGGGTCCGCGCAATGCGTCATCAAGATTGGCTGCTGTCAGTGCCGCAACAAGTGTGTTGAAGGAGCCGGCAGCAATTGCGGTGTCCACAATATCGGGCAGCGGTGGCTGCTTGGCAACAAGCGGCACACGGACGACTGAGCCAACCGACAGGCCTTGGGCAACGGCCGAGAGTGGAAGGTTGGCGCCATCACCCACTGCATAGACATAGGCAATCTGCTTGTCCGAAACGCTAAAAGGCGGGATGTCGAAGAGCACGGTGGCGCAGTTTGTGCCCGGGGCCGCGACAAAGGTGTCATAGTAGCCGGCGGGCAGGTTGAGAAGTGCCGACTGCTTGTACTCCGCGCCCGCGACGACCGGTGTGGTTGAACCGACGGCACAAATATCGACAGCCGTTGCCGGGATGGTTGCGGCGAATGGTGCGAAGTGGGTGATACGCACTCGTGCTTCGTTGGCGGGCGGCGCCGTCAGATTGTCGTCGACAAGGCCGAAGAGTTCAAGTGGCTGCGCCGTGCCGTTGCCGATGGCCGCAAGGGTAAAGTCGACAAAACCGGTGATGTTCGCGGTGCCAGTAATGGCCGGCGAGGCGGCGCCCGTGGGCGTTACCGTAACGGGATACGTGCCGGGCTGCACGTCAATGTAGCCGGTGAGTGTGCCGAAAACGAAGTCCGTGAGAACTGTGCTTCCACTCAGCGCAACGCTGACGGAAGTATCCGGAACGCTGTTTGCAAAGGGCGCAAAGTGGCCCACGGCAATCCGCGCCGTCAAACCGTCCACAACCACTTGCAGGGGCAGGCCGGCTGCGACGCCACTGCTCTGCGCGGAGTTGGCCACCTGGCTGCCAATGGCGAAAATATCAACCACTTGCCCCGCACGCAACGCGAATGGAGGCAGGTCCAGAGCAACGGTTGCGCAATTGGTGCCTGCTGCGGCGATCTTGAGGTCATAGACAGCGGGCGGCAGCGAGAGATAGCCTGTGCTGGCCTTGTACGGAATGCCGCTCAGTCCCGGAACAATCGCGCCGGTCTGCGTGCAAATGTCCACCTTTGTCCCGTCCAAGGTGGGGGCAAAGGGAGCCAGGTGGGTGATGCGCACCTTGCCGGTGCTGGTGAATGGCGTGCTGTCATTGACAAGCGCGTAAAGTTCGAGCGGCCAGCCGTTGGCTCCGCCAATTGCTGCGAGCGTGTAGTCTGTGCCGCCGGCGACTGTGGCAGTTGTCTGCAGCGCAGGCGTAATTACGCCTGTAGGCGCAATCGCAATCGTATACGTGCCGGCGGGAAGGGGAATGCCCATTTCCCGCTCGCCGAAGACGAAGTTTGTAATTGCGGGACTGCCGTTGACGAGTACGGTGACTGAGGTGCTGGGCACTGTGCTGGCAAAGGGCGCGAAGTGCGCAACAGTGACCGTTGCATCACCTGACGCCTCAGGCGCAACCGGCGGCTCCTGTGCGTAAGCGGATGCAAGGATGAGGGTGCTTGTTGCGACCGCAACAAGCGAGGCCAAGAGCAACATGAGCCAGAATCGGGCTGCAGGACGTGGCGTAGCAGGCGCCTTGGCCGCGGTGACGACTACAGAGTGTTTCATCGAGAATCTCCTTCGAAATGGCTGGGCGAGTTCGCGTGCAATCTCGGGTTGCACACAGGATAGGGGGTTGATGCGGCTGCGTAAGTAAGAATTGCCCTAATTGCGCAATTCATATCCAGTGTTTGTATAATGTTTGATCGCCGATAGGATAGCGCGGCCAGCCCGCGCAGCGGCGAATGGCCGTGCGCGCTGCATCTGTGTTGCGGGGATTGGGCCTTGCGTCTATGGAAACGAGAAATGTGTCGAGGCTTTGGGCGACGTAGGCCGGCGCACTCGCAATTGCGTGTGCGCACAACCCTAGTTCTATGGCCGAAGGGCTGCCTTCCCGATCGGCAGACTATGCTTCGCCACTTACATGGGCCATGGGTGGGATTCGCTCAGGTGGAGGAGGCGCGGCGGGGTCCTAGGGCTGTTCAAATTGAAGCTCAAGCACGCGCTGTCCAACGCACGCGCCCTGCGCCAACCCTTGCTCGATGGCGGAGCGGTAGTGGATGCCGCCGTAAAGGCGCGAAATCGCGGCTTCTGCCGCAGCGGCATAGAACGACGGAAAGGTGCGTGGTGCAATTCCCCGGTCCACATGGGTAATGTCGGTGAAGCGGTAGGAATCGCCGAACGCATCCGTGAGGATTTCGGCGGCGGCGCGCGAAGCCACCGAATGGCCCGAAGTGTACTCGGGGAAGGGGGGCGTGCGCACGGGGTCGGTCGGGTCCGGTTCGTTCCAGTTGGGATCAATTTGGTTTTGAATATATGTGAGCGGACGCATGACGTTCCACGTGTATTTGGTCTGCCAGCAGGTGATAAACGCATCGTTGAGTGCAATGCCCAATCGGGCATAAAGCAGGGCCGCCTGCGCAAGCGTGCTCTCCTCCTGACCGAGCACCTGCGTCGCAATTGAGACCGAATGGCCGGGTGGTGTGGCGGTGGAGCCTGCATCATCCGACCAGTAGTACGCGATTTCTTCCTGTGCTTCGGTCAGTCCGCGCACGCTGTCATAGACCTCGCGCGCTTCCTTGTAGAATTGCGAAGTCGGCTCGGTCGAGTACTCCGGCGGCGGCGGCGCAGCGCAGGTTTCGACGCCAACCGGCGCCATGGGCCGATTATTGCCCCACGCGGGCTGGAGCGGCGGCGCGTAGTCAGGCGGAGTAGGCGTCCACAGTCCCTCTCCCACGGGCTGGACATAGGTTGCAGACACATTGTGCGCATAGCCTTCGTCGCCGCCATCACTTCTGGACCATGCGAAGACTGCGTCGGCAATACTGCGCCCGTAGGCGAGTGACGCCTCCAGCGCACCGGGCGAAAGCTCCGCCCCGAACGCTTCAGCAATTTCGTCTTCCAGCTTGCTTTCAAGCTGATTGGTGAGCCGCAGCGGGGTATCGTTAATCGTGGGAAAGAGGTCGCGCGCAATCGAGGCAAGCGCAGCGTTGGCCACGGCAGGCCAGATGAGCGTGGCGTCCGTCGGCGGCGCAGGCATAGCCGGCATGTCGGTCAACTGGCCGCTCAGCGAGTGGTATCCGGGCATCCCGGTCACCAGCGCTTCGTAGAGAGTGACGCCCGCGTACGCGTAGGCGCGCGCAGCGACCGGAGGCGAAAAGCCCGGCGCACGCGGCGTCAGTCGCACGAAGAGCTTGAACCATTCGGTTGCTACATGCGCCGAGTAGGCGTCAGCGGTGGGACCGGCCGCCGATTTCGACGTCGCATCTGTGGCAACCGCCGCCAGCGTAACACTTTGCGGGGTGGCAGGCGTCGTCGCCGCAGCGGCATTTGCGGTGGCCGTTGCAGCGAACGCGGGCGGGTTAAGGGTGCTCAACGGCACCAATGCCGTGGCCGACGCGGGCGTGTAGCACCCTCCCAGCAGGGCTGCAAGCAGGAGGAAGGCAAGAAGTCGCTGGAGCAAACGGGCTTTGTCAGTCACGGCGGTATCATAGCGCAGGCGCAGCCGTTTTGCCATACCATAAACGGAACAGCGACACCCACACAAGACATAACAGCAACACGGAGGCACGGAGACCACGGAGGAACACAGAGAAGAGCGAAAGCGGTCGCCTCGCCTGTGCATTTCTCTGTGATTCTCTGTGTCCTCCGTGCCTCCGTGTTGCTGTTCTGCAGTTGTCGTTCCGATCAGTATGCCTACACGACCGCCAGCGCCTGCTCCAGGTCGGCGATCAGATCGTCATAGTGCTCGACGCCAATCGAGAGGCGCACCATCTTGTCGGTAACACCCAATTCGTGTCGCTCTTCAGGGTCGACGTCCGAGTGCGTCATTGTGGCTGGGTGCTCCACGAGCGATTCGGTGCCGCCGAGGCTCACGGCAAGATGGAAGAGTTTGAGCGCGTTGAGAAAGCGGAATGCCTCGGCTTCGCCGCCCCGAATATCAAACGAGATCATGCCGCCGGAACCCAGACACTGGCGCACAAAGAGCCGCTCCTCCGGCGAACCTTCCTCCAGATGGCCCAGATAGTAGACGCGTTCCACCAGTGGTTGCTTGACGAGCCACTCGGCCACGCGGCGCGCGTTCTTCGACTGCGCCGTCATGCGCATCTTGAGCGTCTCCAGGCTGCGCAGGAGCATCCACCCCGTCATTGGCTCGGCCATTGTGCCAAGAATCGTGCGAGTCGACTTGAGCGGCGCAATCAACTCGCGCCTGCCGAGACAGACACCTGCAATCAGATCGCTATGTCCGCCCAGGTACTTCGTTGCGGAATAGATCACCAGGTCGGCCCCATGTTCAAGCGGGTGCTGGAAGAGCGGCCCGAGAAAGGTATTGTCCACCGCCACAAGGATCCGGCGGTGACGACTCTGGGCCCGCGCCAGTTCGGCTATCGCGGCGATATCCACAAGCGCATTCGTCGGATTTGCGGGCGTCTCCAAATAGATCAGCGCCACACGCGGGCCGATGTCGCGGTCCGCCAACAACGCGGCGAAGAGCGCCGGGTCGGGCTGTGCAGGTACGCCGATTGTACGGATGCCATACTGCGGCAGCACGTGTTTGAGCAAGTAGTCAGTCCCGCCATAGACCGGCTCACTGAAGAGAATGATGTCTCCCGGACGCGCCACGTGAAGCAGCGTCGTGCTGATGGCAGCCATCCCGCTGGCAAAGACCGCAGCCGCCTCTGCGCCATCCCACAGCGTGAGACGGTCTTCAAGGATTTCGAGGTCCGGGTTGTTGAGTCGACTGTATATCAGGCCGATTTCTTCGCCGGGATTGCTCTTGCGCAGCCCATAGGCCAGTTCAAAAAACGCCTTGCCTTCCTCGGCGCTTGCAAAGACAAAGGTTGACGTGAGAAACAATGGACATTTGATCGCGCCTTCCGAGAGTTCGGGCCGATAGCCATAGGACATCATCAGGCTTTCGGGGCGCAGTGTGTGGCTGCCAATTGTGCGCTGATGCGAATCGTGCATTGTGCTCGTTCTCCTCGTTGAGAAGGGCGGTTTGGGTGGCCGGTTAATTGGTTGATTTGTTAATTGGGTGACGGGTTGATTTGTGTTGTTGATTTGTTGACTGGTTGATTGGCGTAGACTCAATGGTCGACTGACGCGCCCTCGCGATAAGATCATGGACTCGTGATCAAGTCCACCAGTCAACAAATCAAACCCGTCACCCAATCAACCTCGACTCCTCCGCTTCTGGTTCCCGCGCAGCATGCGCAGGTACAATGACCCTTATGTCTGTTCATCCAGCGCGCCCGGGGGATCAGTCGACGACCAGGAAACTGCGCCTATGCAGGCGCACACCGATCCCGCCGCAATGACCGCCTCTCCCCTTGACACTCCATCCAGCGAAGAGACGACGGATACCTATCCGTCACTTCATGGTGCGCGCAGTCGGCGCTCGCCCACATGGTTCTACTCAATGCTGCCGAACAAGGTGGGGGTTGGGGCAACAATCAACCTGCCGCCAATCTTTCTCACTGAAGTGTTGGGGGGCAATGTAGCGGTTGTCGGAATTGCCAGCGCATTGACAAGTGCTGCCACCGTCCCTGCCGCCGCGCTGTGGGGGTGGCTTAGCGACCGCTACAGCACTAGGCGCACCTATTTGATGATCGGCTATTTGGGCTTCGCCATCCCGATGATCCTCACGGGCCTCACCACCAACGTGTGGCAGTACATCGCGCTCGCGATGCTGCTTGGCGCCTGGAGCGTGGCAGGCACGCCCGCCTCCAGCACACTGATTATGGATACCCTACCGCGCGTCGATTGGGACGAGACCTTTGGTCGCTTCAATGCCATCAGTGGTTGGGGAATTGTCGTTGGGAGGATGGTCGGGCTCCTGTGCATTGCCTTCGGCATCGCCATGTTCGGCAACGTCGAGACACAGCGCGCGCTCTGGATTGTCGGCGGAGCCCTGAGCCTGATCAGCGTGGTCTGGGCGTACTTCGTGGTGCCGCAGCCTCATGTCACCAAGCCACGACAGCCGCCCGAGGTCAAGGCCGCCAAGCACCTTCCACACGCCGCCGCTCCGATCGCACGCAGTCGTGGTCAGTCAGGCTCATTGTACCATTCGCCCACATCCACACCGCATGTCTTCACCGGAGAGGCACTCCGGCGCGCGCCCGTGCGCCTCGTCAAGCGCGGAAGCACCGCGCTGCGCGATCCGCTCATCGCCTACTACTTCACCTCATTCGTCATGTTCACGATGTCGGTCATGGCGTACACCCCATTTGCCGTGTGGCAGAGGCAGGTGCTCGGAAACAGCACGGCCACGGTCTTTCTTGTGGGAATGGTCAACAGCATCGCCTCGGCGCTGAGCTATCGCTGGGTGGGGCGGCTGATCAAGCGCTATGGCAGCATGCGCGTGCAAATGGTCACCAATAGCGCGCGCATCATCACCTTCGGCGGCTTCGCAATAATCGGATTGTTGGGAATCACGGGCCCGCAGAGCGTCGCACTATTGCTGATTCTTAACGCGATTAGTGGCATTGGGTGGGCAGGAATCGCAGTCGCCGGCAACACAACTGTGGCACACCTCGCGCCACGCGGCGCCGAAGGAGCGGCTGTAGGCACCTACACCTCCTTCGTCAGCGCAGGGTCGATTGTCGGTGCGTTCGTAAGCGGCTTTCTCGTAATGGCAACGGGTTTCAACTTTGTCTTTGCACTGGGGGCCGCGGGCGTCGCAGTGACAGTCGTCTTCCTGTACCTGATCCGCAAATCGGCGCCCGAGTCCGCACGTGCGCACCTCTAGGACAGCACCCTGCTAAAACCAACACCGCAACCGCAAGGCAAAGCCGAACTGCGAAAAGCTCCTCTGCGCCTTTGCGTTGAGCTTTTCGCAGTATCGGCATTTCGTCGTCGTTCCGCTGTCCATCTAGAAGAACCACGCGGCTGCGCCGGCAGCCAGCGCGATCAGCACAACGGCCGGCAAGATCGGCTTTCGCAGAGCCTTCGACCCCACAAACAGCACAATCCCCGCCTTGACGACCGTATTGGAGAGCGCCGCCAGCGTAATCGCGTTGGCTGCGGTGTCGAGCGCAATGCCATCAGTGAGCCCCATTTGCGCCATTGAAAGCGTAATCGCGTGGAGGTCCACTGTCCCCGACAAGACACTTGAGACGTAGATACCGGCCGTGCCGAAATAGAGTTCCGCCGCCCGCACAATCAGGAGCACCGCCGCGTAAATCAGCCCAAACCGGAACGCGGGCATAAGCTCGAATGGATTGTTGAAGCTGATCCCTTCAGTAGGAATATCCCCTTCGCGTCGATAGAGAAAGTAGGCGTAAAGCAAGCCCGCGGCAAGGCCCGCCACCATTGGCGGCCAGAGCACCGCGAGCAGCGCCCGATTCACCGCCAGCACCTCCACCAACACCCGCGCAAACATCACCGACCATGCCAGAATGATCCCCAGCGCCAACGCAGGCACGATCGGCGCGGCCTCCTTGCTACGGCCCGAAAAGCTGAGCGTCACCGCTGTGCTTGAGACGATGCCGCCGAGAATACCGGTAAGCCCGATTCCGCGGTTCGCGTCAAGAACCTTCATCAGCACATAGCCCGCAAACGAAATGGCCGAAATCAGCACCACCATGAGCCAGATATTGTAGGGATTGAGTACGTCAAAAGGGGGCGGGCCAAAGGTCTCGTCGGGAAGGATCGGCAGGATGATCAGGCTGACGACAGCAAACTTGATCGTCGCATAGATGTCTTCGTAGGTCAGCGCCGCCGCCACCTCGTGAAGCTGCGGTTTGAAGGAGAGCAGAATCAGCACCGAGACGCCAAGCGCCGCTGCCAGTTCGATGTACTGGTAGTAGCAAAGCGCGCCCACCAAAACCGTCAGCAGCGCGCGTAATTTCCGTGGTAATACCCGGGCCAGATGAAGCGCTCTTCAGTTGTCCCCGATAAGCCGCATAGAGAAGCGCGGCCACACCGGCGATTGCCGCCACGAGCGGCAGCGGCGAGGCGATATGCGTTGAAATCAATGCGGCTGTGCAGCCCAGCAGCGCGAGAAGCGCAAAGGTCCGCACACCGGCAAACATTTCAACACCCTTGTGTCGCAGGCGCTCGCGCTCAAAGCCAATGAGCATGCCAATGCCCATGGCTACTGCAAAGCGATAGAAGAGCGCCGCATCGATCGACAGGATTGAATTGAACATTGGCAAGGAAAGGTTGCTTTGTTCAACCATGAATGGGGATGCCCATATCATACGTCCGGTTCGCTCCAATGTGAAGATGCGCACCATCAGGACTGCGAACAGCAACACGGAGGCACGGAGGGCGCAGAGGAACACAGAGAACCGCAAGCTTCGTCTCCCACTTCACGCTACGCAGGAGTGAAACAAGAGAAAGTCATGGCTTTACGAGGTTCTCTGTGTTCCTCTGCGCCCTCCGTGTCTCCGTGTTGCTGTTCGCAGTGTTGCAGTTCGCCGAGTTGCACTTCGGAGTTTTCGGCGCAAGCGCGGCTCGCGGCTACAATAGAGGCTTGTTCGGACGCGAAATGAACATGCCTTGCGCATGTGAAGAATCAGACCGGGGTGAGCCGTGAGCAGCACAGCCGAGAGCACAAACACAGTCAATCCAACCGAATCTCAGGATTTCCTGCGCGCCATCGTGGCCGAAGACCAGCGCAGCGGGCGCTACGGTGGCCGCGTCGCCACGCGCTTCCCGCCTGAGCCAAACGGCTATCTGCACATTGGCCATGCCAAGTCGATCTGCCTGAACTTCGGGATTGCACGCGAATTCGGCGGCGAGTGCCACCTGCGCATGGACGACACGAACCCCGAGACCGAGGACATGAAGTTCGTCGCAACGATCCAGGAGACGATTCGCTGGCTTGGTTTCGACTGGGGCGAACATCTCTTTTTCGCATCTGATTACTACGCGCAGCTCTATGATTTTGCCGAACAACTCATCCTGAGCGGTCAGCGCGTATGTGGACGACCTGAGCGATCAGGAGATTCGCGAGTATCGCGGCACGGTCACCGAGGCAGGGCGCGAGAGCCCGTTCCGCAACCGCAGCGTTGCGGAAAATCTCGACCTCTTCCGCCGCATGCGGGCCGGCGAGTTTCCCGACGGGGCCAAGGTGCTGCGCGCGCGCTGCAACATGGCGAGCCCCAACATGAAGATGCGCGACCCCTTGCTCTATCGAATCCGCCACGCTACGCACTACCGCACCGGCGATGACTGGTGCATTTATCCATTTTATGACTACGCGCACCCGCTTTCCGACCAGATCGAGCACATCACCCACTCGATATGCACGCTTGAGTTCGAGAACAACCGGGAGATCTACGACTGGTTGCTCGATAGCCTGGTCAGCGAACCGCGCCCCACCAGTACGAGTTTGCGCGCCTGAGCCTCGACTACACGGTCATGAGCAAGCGCAAGCTTCTCCAACTGGTTGAAGAGGAGCATGTGAGCGGCTGGGATGACCCACGTCTTCCCACAATTGCCGGACTACGCCGCCGCGGTATTACGCCCGCTGCAATTCGCGCATTTGCCGACCGCATCGGCGTTGCCAAGGCCAACAGCCGCGTCGAAATGAGCCTTCTCGAGTCATGCATTCGCGATGACCTGAACCCCGCTGCCCCGCGCGTGATGGCCGTGCTGCACCCGGTCAAACTGGTCATCGACAACTACCCTGCGGACACGGTTGAATGGCTTGACGCACCCTACTTCCCGCGCGACATCGGGCGTGAAGGTTCGCGGCCTGTGCCGTTTGGGCGCGAACTCTATATTGAGCAGAGCGACTTCCTCGAGGATCCGCCCAAGGGCTTCTATCGCCTGGCCCCCGGCCGCGAGGTGCGCTTGCGCCACGCGTACATTGTCACATGCGCGGGCGTGGTCAAGGACGACGCGGGCGCGATCGTCGAGATTCACTGCACCTATGACCCCGAAACGCGCAGCGGCGAACAAGGCGGCCACAAGAAGACGCAGACCGCCATCCAGTGGGTGAGTGCGGCCCACGCCGTGCCTGCGACAATCCGGCTGTACGACCGCCTGCTACGCGTCGCCAATCCCGATGCTGAGGGAATTGCCTTCAAGGATGCCCTCAACCCTGACGCGCTTGAGATTGTCCACGGCGCCTGGGTGGAGCCGAGCGTCGTTGGCGACGCTGCCGACACCCGCTACCAGTTTGAACGTACGGGCTACTTCTGGCAGGACCCGGTGGACAGTACACCCGGCGCGCTGATCTTCAACCGCATTGTGGGCTTGCGCGATTCATGGGCCCGCAGCGCCGAAAAGGAGAATGGAGCGGGCGGTGACAGGGCAGCCGGCCGTCGTGACGCGCGGCCTGCAGAGAACACCGGTACAGAAGGCAAGCCGCGTATCCCCGAACGCTCGCCGGCGCTCCAGGCGCAGCGCGAACAATTTGTCGCCGCGATCGGGCTGGCTGAGGATGAGGCCGAACTGCTGACGCGCGACGATGGCCCGGCCGCACTCTTCGCGGCTGCGCTTGCGGCCGACCCTGCGAACCCCCGGGCGCTTGCTTCGTGGATCAACCACGACCTGCCGGGCGAACTGGGTGGCCGCGAGCTTTCCGAAAGTGCGCTCACGCCCGCCGCGCTGGCCGCGCTTGTACGGCTGGTGGATGACGGCGTCATCAGCACCGCCGGTGCGCGCGCAGTCTTCAGCGAACTCGTCACGACCGGCGGCGATCCGGCGGCGATCGTGGAAGCGCGTGGTTTGCGCCAGGTAGCCGATACCTCCGCTCTCAAGCCGGTTGTCGAGCGCGTCATCGCCGCGAATCCGGACAAGGTCGCCCAATACCGCGCCGGCAAAACCGGCCTGGTGGGCTTCTTTACGGGCCAGGTGATGCGCGAAACCAAAGGCGCGGCCAACGCCGCGGTTGTGCAGGAATTGCTCGCTGAGGTTCTCAACGGCTAAAACGGGTACGCAGAAAAGACGGAAACTACGGAAACAACACGAATAACTGATTCCCGTCGTTTCCGTGTACCGGCCCTCCTGCAGTAGTGCGCTAGAAGTGCTGCAACATTGGCGTAACACCTTGTGAGCAGGTTCCTGCTTTTTCCTGTTGTTCCCGTCGTTTCCGTGTACCGGCCCTCCTGCAGTAGTGCGCAAGAAGTACTGCAACGTTGGCGTAACACCTTGTGAGCAGGTTCCTGCTTTTTCCTGTTGTTCCCGTCGTTTCCGTGTACCGGCCCTTCTTGTCGTCTGCTGCGTACAAGGCCCCTTGAAAGGTCCTATGACGAATCCCACTCCCGCCCGCGTGCGCTTTGCGCCCAGCCCCACCGGCTTTCTCCACTTGGGCGGTTTGCGGTCGGCGCTCTTCAACTGGCTCTACGC
Source organism: uncultured Chloroflexia bacterium (assembly GCA_963735275.1). Lineage (GTDB taxonomy): Bacteria > Chloroflexota > Anaerolineae > Caldilineales > Caldilineaceae > UBA5069. The sequence continues at coordinate 158,016 of CAVTKJ010000001.1, forward strand.
GCGCCACAGCGGCGGCGCGTTCATCCTGCGCATTGAAGACACCGACCAGAAACGCTTCAACCCCGAGAGCCTTGCCAACCTCAAGCGCAGCCTGCGCTGGATCGGCCTCGATTGGGACGAAGGCCCCGACATCGGTGGCCCCTTCGCACCCTACGTGCAGTCAGAGCGCAAGGCGCTCTACCGCACATACGTGGACCAGTTGATCGCGTCGGGCCATGCCTACCGCTGCTACACGACCTCCGCAGAACTCGAGGCGCTGCGCGCCGCGGGCAAGGAGTATGACCGCCGCCATCGCAACCTGAGCGATGCCCAGCGCACCGCCTTCGAAGCCGAGGGGCGCGGCCACGTCATCCGCCTGGCGGTCCCGCTCGAGGGTTCGACGACATTCACCGACCTGGTGCGCGGCGAGATCACCGTGGACAACAAGCGCGTTCCGGTGGACCCCGTACTGCTCAAAGCCGACGGCCTTCCCACCTATCACCTCGCAGTGGTGGTGGATGATCACCTCATGGAGATCACCCACGTGCTGCGCGGCGAGGAGTGGCTGCCGTCTGCGCCAATTCACCAGTTGCTTTACGATTGCTTTGGCTGGACGCCGCCCGCCTTCGTCCATTTGCCCGTAATTCTGGACCCCAGCGGCAAGGGCAAGATGAGCAAGCGCAAGCCGATCGTCGACGGCAAGGAGTACCCGGTCTTCGTTGAGGATTTCATGGCCGACGGCTATCTGCCCGAAGCCATGTTCAACTTTCTCGCCAATATCGGCTGGAACTTCGATGCCGAGCAGGAGGTCTTCACAGTCGACGAGGCGGTCGCTCGCTTCGACCTCAGCGACATCAATCCGGCCGCGTCGGCCGTGCCCTACAGCAAACTTGACTGGCTCAACGGTCTGTACATTCGCGCGCTCTCGCCCGCCGAGCTGCAGGCGCGCCTCGCCCCGTTCCTTGCGCCGCAGTTGGGCATAGACGAAGCGGCGCTGCGAACGGATGCGCGCCTCGCCCTGCTCGTGCCCATCATCCAGGAGCGTATCAAGACCCTCAACGAGGCGGGATCCATGATCGACTGGGCTTTCGTCCCTGCCGACGCGATCCACTATCCCGACCCTGCGGCCTTCGTTGCCAAGAAGATGACCGCCGCGCAGACGCTCGACATTCTGCGCGCCGGCGAGACGACCCTGCGCCTCGTCGAACCCTTTGACGCGCCGTCACTTGAGGCAGCGTTCCGTGCATTGGCCGACGCCGCCGGCGTGAAAGTTGGTGCGTATTTCCAGCCCTTCCGCGTGGCGATCACCGGCAAGACCGTCGCCCCGCCCCTCTTCGAGAGCATGCACGTGCTCGGCCGCGCCGAGACGGTGCTGCGGGTGGGCAATGCACTGCGGGCGTTTGAAGCAAGTGAACAATTGAAAATTGATAACTGACAATTGACAACTGACGTCGCGCAGCATGTCGAGCGTTCGTAGGGCGCTTCCAGCCCTCCGGCCATTACTTCGCAGAGTCAGCCTACCCTCGTAGCAGAGGCCCTCCGCTACGACCTTACGTACGCGTCGTGGCCTTCGATTCATTAACAGGAATTCGCACTGCACCGGATTCGAGACAGGAGACCGACTGAGTCTCGACAACATACCCGCGTATTTGCACTCGACCGAAACCGGCGCTAAAATAGTCCTTGTTGTGGCCGATGGGGGATAGTTTAATCGGCAGAACTTCTGATTCTGGATCAGACAGTTGGGGTTCGAATCCCTGTCCCCCAGCCTGGCGCACAACGAAGCGACCCGCTCTGCCGAGCGGGTCGCTTCGTTGTGCGTGCTGGTTCGTGCTGAATGACCAGGATTCAGCGGGTGGCATCCACTGTCAGCTCTCGATGGTGGCCTTGATTCTGCCCGACTTCACGGCCTGCTGCAGCCGCGCGAAGTCCTCGGCCGTTTGTTTGGCGTATGCTGTCGCAAATTGGGCAAGCGCCTTGTCGAAAACATCCCCCTTGCCGAGGTAACCGGAGATCGTACCGGCATCTCCCCCCTTGGCGTGGGCGCGTGCCAATACCCAGCCGCAGATGCCGGCATAGCGATTCAGCGCCTCGGAATCCGCGTTGTCAAGCGGTACAGAGAACTTCATGTCGCGCAGCTGGCGCAGGTAGTAGTGTCTTCCGTCACCGCCCGTCGCCCACCCCAGAAACATGTCGCTCGCCGACTGCATCAACCGCTGCCCAACCACAACACGCTGCCCGTGGTGGGCAAACTCGCCGGCACCCGCATAGGGCTCCAGGACAGAGACTCTGGCTTCCTTGACCTGCAGAATCAGTGCATCGTCAGTGCCGGCCAAAAACAGCAGCAAGTAGCAGCGCGTGCCAACGCTGCCGACGCCCACGACCTTGAAGGCCGCGTCTTCAATGCGGAAGTGCTGGAACAGCTTGCGCAGATGGTGCGGCTGTCCTTCCAGATAGCCCGCCAGCAGCTTCTGCATCCGCGCCTCGAGGTCCGTGGCGTCAGGCAAATGGTAAATGAGGGGCGGCTTGTCGACGATGCGGTACTTGCCGTCGACTGATTTGGCAAGCTTCGGGAAGAGGTATTCGGCGACCGACGCACGCGCCTTGCGGGCGATTTGCGCGCGCCGCTGGCGCACTTGCTGATCGTCCGATTCTTCGATCAAGGTCTTGTCATCAAGGCGCGAGTACCAAACGTCGAGTACGCGCATTTCCGCATACTCGCGCAGACGTGTGCGATAGGAGCGCGCGAGCGCCGCGACCGCAACCTCACACTTGTTCTCGGACAGCCCACTCTCGCGCCCCAGCACAGCGAAACTGGCTGCCAGGCGCTTGATGTCCCACTCCCACGGGGCGGGAAGCGTCTCGTCAAAATCATTGATGTCGAAGACCAGGTTGCGCTCGGGCGTTGCAAACAATCCGAAATTGGCGAGATGGCAGTCGCCGCAGGCCTGGACGCGAATGCCGCTTGCGGCGGTCGTTGCAAGGTCATGCGCCATGACCGCCGCCGACCCGCGGAGAAATGCAAATGGGTTTGCCAGCATGCGCCCGAAGCGAATTGGCGTCAGCTCCTCCACGCGCCCCTCGTTCGATGCCTCCAACATTTCAATCGGGTCCCTGCGCTGCGGTGGGGCGGTCCACTCAGCGTGTGCAGCACGAGGGACAGCCTGTCGAAGTGCGCGCCCCGCCTCGATTCGCTCGTCCAGAGACCGCTCCCCGCTCGGGAAATCGGCTATCGCCATTGCAAACTCCAGTCTCCCTGCAGGCAGGGAACCACTCCAGGATACGGCAAGATAGTTCGGGCCCTCAGCGCTTGCGCAAGGCGCCGAAGAGCGGCTGGATGATGAATACAATCGCGGCCAACGCATACAGCAGGACGGCGAATACCGGAGACAACAAACGCCACGATGATGGCGGCGCCGATAAAGGCCAGACGTGACCCATCTTTGGCGGTAGGCCACTTTAAGCCGTTCATCTTCGATGTCATCCTCAATCAGATGGCGATCGTGTGCAGCGTACATCATGAGGGCGGTGATCAGGACCGAAGCGATGAGGACATCCAGGCCGTATAGCACGACGGCAAAGCGGCCGTCGGCGCCAGTCATGTGCGTGACCATCACCTTCGTGGCGAAGGGTACCAGCGAGACAAAGAGCAGAAAAGACCAGGTTCAGCCGAAACGACAAGGCATCGCCCCGCTTCATGATCCTGGTAAGCCCTGCATGGGTGAGCCACGAACCGCCGATGAATGCAAAACTGATGAAGTAGCCCAGAAAGTCGGGCCAGGATTCGGCAAGTGCAGTAGGCGCCATCGACCCTTCAGCGGGCACAGGAAGTTCGAGGACCAGCAGCGTGATGGCAATCGCAAAAACGCCATCGGAGAAGGCATTGAAGCGATCAAGCGGAAAATACTCCCGTTCTGACACGTACACTCCTGACTCTGTTCCGAGGAACCACGACGACAACAATGTCTCGGCTATTGAATGAATTCCAGCGTTACTAATACAACAAAGCGACTTCCCTGTCCGCAGTTGCCAGGGCAGGGAAGTCGCTTTGTCGACCTTGCATCAAATTACTTGCACGAGAGTGTGGTCTGAGCTTCCGTGATTGCAGTCTGGATGCCCTGGCCGGCAGTCTGAATTGTGGCTGCCGCGTCGCCCAGTGTGTCCGTCGGCTCAATCGACTTCACTGCCGTCTGAAAGCCGGAGATGGCCGTAGAGATGCCATCAACCTTGGCGGAGGGTATGGCCTTGACCGCCGTGACGACGCCCTCGGCAGCCGTGTCAATCGTTGCCTGAATTGACTGCACGTCCGAAATTGTCGTGGTCGAGGTAATGGTGTCAACCTGGGCAATCGCGGTCTTGAGTGTACCGAGCGCGGTGCAGACGGCGGCCTGCGCTGCCGGCGCCGTTGTCGACGAGCTGGAACCTCCACAGCCCGCAACGATGAGCATGACGACCGACAACAAAGCAACAACGGTGATGAGTTTGCGCATGATCCTAAACTCCCCTTCTTGATTGACGATAGTGTACTTGAGTGAACGATCACGGAATATGCCATGCCCTGTCAGTTCCGACAGAATGTGGCATATTCCGTGCAAAACCGATTCCCTTGCGCCAGGCCGACAAATGGCAATGTGAAGCGAAAAGCAGAACCTAGGCAGATCACAAGCTATTGGCAACGCCGCCGAGATCTTGGTCTGCGCGGCGATAATCCTGCCTGCCGGTCACACTGCTCAGCGCAACAGTCCAACGCCATTGCGGCGGCCGACGCCGACACCGCCCACTGGCCCCGGCGGATTTGGCCCGCGGCCCACACCGCCCACAGGGCCAGGCGGATTGCCCATGCCGATACCACCCACGGGGCCCGGCGGGTTCGGCCCGCGGCCCACACCGCCGACAGGCCCGGGCGGATTACCCCTACCAATGCCTCCTACAGGTCCTGGAGGATCGGGTCCGATTCTGCCAATCATGCGCTTCTCTCCTTATTTCAGGTTGGACGATTATCGGGTGGTGCGAAGCTGAACGCCGTGAACGCTATTCTCCGCTGGTTGCGTTCTTGAACTCCGCCACGACCTCGGGTTGAATCTGTGCACGTTCCAACAACACGCCGCCGGCGTCCTGGATGGCGTCACGCAGACCAGCGCTCCACACATTTTCCCACAGCAGCAGAACGGCCGCCGTGTTGGCCGGCATCCATGTGGCAGCCTTCTCCAGATCTTCCTGGTTGAAGAGGCGTGAGACGTGCTCGCCGAAGGGCACAAACGCGCCGTACAGATCCGGATCAAGGTCGTTGAGTTCAATCGAGTGCGCCGCGCCGCCTTCATCCTTCTGGATGAAGATAATGTCGACGATGCGCACGATTCCGCTGTTCGACAGGCGCAGTAACTCGGGAACGATACCGCCCGAAAACGTGGGATCCTCGAAACCGACAAGTGCGTATTCCAGAGGCAGATCAAGCATTGTGTTTCTCCTTTGATTAGGTTGCGCCAGGTGAAATGAACACCCGCGGGTCCCAGTTCGACCGTTCGATTGCGAAAACGCATTCGCGGCAGTCTTCGAAAACCAAACAAATGGACAAAATTTGGAGCGTACAGCGCCCTACGCTGCTTTCGTTGAGCGAACACTACGCTTCAGTCCTGGTACGGTACTCCAAGCATGGGCGAATGTCAATGCAATTCGTCGCCGCCCAGGGCGTCTCAATAGTCGAGACACCGCCACAAGAAACCCCATGTTTGGCCCATCGGCGCACGGCTACTCTATACCCACATCATCTGGCGGGCACTCGACCCACCGCCGCCTTGGGCCAAAGCCGATGTCCACACAACCCTAGTCGGCTGATCAAAACTGACGAGATTGTTCGACATGATTGAGTCAGCCCGCCGGCGCCATGAATCTCGCGGGCAGCGGCTCGTGGCCGGCGCTCTCCGCCATGCACCATCCCTCATGGCCTGTGCGGAAATGCTTCGGCAACCTTCATAAGTCCCCCGCCACGTGATACGGGTGCTCTTGCGGCACGCAGCGCTACAACGGCGTCACGGTGAATACGTTGTAGCCCCACGCCGGCATGTCGAGATAGAGCCCCTGGATGGCTAGCTGCCCACCGTCCCTGTCATAGACGGCCGCACCCATGATGTCCACGAGGCGCCACGTGCGCCCGGCGAGATCGTCCCATGGCAGTGCGACGTAGCATTCGCTGTGGTGACGGGAATAGTTCACAGCCACCAGCCGGCGCGCGTCATCTGGTCCACTCCATGCGAAGATCACAAACGCATCGTTGCTGTCGTTGCCGTCCCAGGCGGGTCGGGTGGTGAGCAACTGCCAGGCGCCATCGCGGAATGCCGGATCCTTGAGGCCATCGATCAGTCGTTCGTAGAATGCCAAGGTCGGTGCGTCCACAGGCTCAACGGGTCCGCGCCCCAAATGGGTCGGTATGCGGACCTTTTTGCCGATGAGCTGACCCTGATGCAGAAAGCGCATGCCCGGGCTCAGAAAGGTGACAATCGCTGCGGCCCGGTGCATGTCAGGTGCAAAGGTTGCGGCGGCGCGTGGCTCATCATGGTTTTCGAGGAAGCGCGCCATGTGGTCCTGGTAGTCCAGCCCGGCGTAGAGATGTTCGCGCACGAAGCGCGCCTGCCCATGGACGAGTCGGTCATAGAGCCGCTTGTCATAGGTGTAATCGAAGCCCTGCTGCTGGAGCGTCCATTCAAGATCCCAGTAGACTTCGGCTAGGAAGATGAAGCCCGGGAACTCGGCGTGGATCGCGGCGGTTGTCTCCGGCCAGAAGGGCGCTGCTTGCAGGCCCCAGGTGCGCTCGAAGACATCCGGCAGGATCAGCATTGCCATATCGCAGCGAACGCCATCGCACTGCCCGGCAATGCGCGTCAACTCGCCGCGCATTGCCTCCTGCAGGGCGGGATTGCTGTAGTTCAGTTGCACCGTATCGGGCCAGCCGGCGAAGTACGGATCCCGGCCATAGGCCAGAATCCGCCCTTCCCCGTCGGCGCCGAAGTTGCGGTAGTTCTGTGGCTCGGCCGCAAGTTTCTCCGGCGAACCTTCGATGAAGTAGTCGGGATGCTCCTGCACCCAGCGATGGTCCGGCGCTATGTGGTTGGGCACAAAGTCGAGCATCAGCCGCAAGCCACGTTCCTGCAATCGTGCACGCAATCGAGCGAGAGCAGCATCACCGCCAAAATCGGCGTGAACGTGGTAGTCGCATACGGCAAAGCATGAGCCGCTGACGTCGGCTTCGGTATACCCGGGCAAGACGCGTTCATACTCCGCCAGAAACTCGGGATTGGAGAGCGAGACCGCACGCGCCATTGCGCCGGTCTGCCAAACGCCGAGCATCCAGACAAGGTCGAAACCGCCCGCCGCGAGTTCGTCTAGTTCCGCATCGGTGATGTCGTCGAGCGTAGCCGGCCGACCGAGCACATCTGCAAGTTCGGACAGGCGAACCCGGGTATTGTATTGGAAGAGCAGCGGATAACGTGGTGATGTCATCGTTTCCTCCTGTTACTTTCCACCTACTCGTTTTCCACCCACTTGTTCACGAACAAGACGTTCCGTCACAGCCGCCTTTGGCGTACTGAGCACATCAGACGGGTCAAGACGGCCAAAGAGATCGATCAGGACTGCAACTGCTCCTGTCCACCCAGTCTGGTGGCTGGCGCCCAGGCCGGCGCCGTTGTCACCGTGGAAGTATTCGTAGAACTGCAGCAGATCGCGCCAGTGCGGATCGTCCTGGAACTTGGCCGTGCCGCCATAGACCGGGCGCTTGCCGTCCTCGCCGCGCAGGAAGATATTTGCGAGCCGCCGCGAGAGGTCGCGTGCGACCTCAAAGAGCGTCATCTGCGTGCCCGAGCCGGTCGGGCACTCTACAGTGAACTCGTCACCATAAAACTCGTAGAGGTTCAGCAGCCCGCGCACAATCAACGCATTGACGGGCATCCAGATCGGCCCGCGCCAGTTGGAATTGCCTCCGAACATGCCGCTGTCCGACTCGGCCGGCAGATAGCCAACGCCAAACTCCTGGCCGGCGACATTGAAGCTGAAGGGGTGATCCTTGTGGAATTTGGAGACCGAGCGAATCCCATTGGGGCTCAGGAACTCGTTCTCGTCAAGCAGATAGGCGAGAACTCGCTTAAGGCGCTTCTCCGACAGCGGAGAGAGCGCCCGCCGCCCCATGTAGCCAATGTAGCCCTGTCCAGACGGCGCGACCTGGGCAATGACTTCGGGGTAGCGTTCTCGGAAGATCGTGATCAGTTCCTGCAACCGCGGGTGCTCTTCCAGCGTTTCCGGCTCAAAGACCGTGCTGGCGCAAAGCGGCAGCAGCCCCACCATGGAACGGACCTTCAGGCGTTGCGCCGATCCATCGGGTAGGCGCAGAACGTCATAGAAAAAGCCATCTTCTTCGTCCCACATCTCATCGTGGTTGTCGCCGATGCGGTCCATCGCATAAGCAATCCACATGAAGTGGCTCAGGAAGTTGAAGGCGTCTTCCTCGTACTGTGGGTCCTTGTCAGCCAAAATCAGCGCCATCTCAATCATGTTCTGGCAGTAGAAGGCCATCCACGCGGTGCCGTCGGCCTGCTCGAGCGAACCACCGGTCGGCAGTTGGGCGCTGCGGTCAAAGACGCCGATGTTGTCAAGGCCAAGGAAGCCCCCTGCAAAGACGTTGCGTCCCTGCGGGTCCTTGCGGTTTACCCACCAGTTGAAGTTGAGTTTCAAGCCGTTGTACGAGCGTTCAAGGAACTTGATGTCGGCGCGCCCGAGATTGAGTTCATACTTGTACAGATAGAGTGTTGCCCATGCGTGCACAGGCGGATTCACATCGCTGAAATTCCACTCGTACGCGGGAATTTGTCCGTTCGGGTGTGAATAGAGGCTGCGCAGCATGAGCGATAGCTGCTCTTTGGCGAAGTCGAAGTCGACAAGCGCCAGCGATACGGCGTGGAACGCAAGATCCCACGCGGCGTACCAGGGATACTCCCACTTGTCGGGCATGGAGATGATGTCCCCATTCAACATGTGGAACCACTCTGCGTTGCGCACTGTGCGGGTGTTTGAGCCAATCAGCGGGTGTGCGTTGTGCTCCTTGAGCCAGGTGTCAAGATCGAAGTAATAGTACTGTTTCGACCAGAGCATGCCGGCCAGTGCCTGGCGATGGACAAGTTCTTCGTCCTTGCTCAGCGTTGGCGGTGTAATGCGGTCGTAGAATTCATCGGCATCGGCCAGGCGTTCGGCAAAGATCGTTTCGAAGGATTCGCCAAAGGGCGCGGCCGCGGACTCCGCCGACAAGCGCAGCCGGACAACCGTGCTTTCGCCGGCGGGAATCTCGAGGATATAGCGCGCCGCAGCCTTGGTGCCCGTGTGCGCCGGGTTGACCGCCTCTGCGTCGCCCTGAATGACATACTGGTGGAATGCGTCCTTGACCCACGGAGAACTGTTTGGCTGTCCCCAAAGCCGCTGCTGGTTGCTTTCATTTTCGGTGAAGAGCAACTCGGGATCGCCGTCGCACGAAAGCATGTATGTGCCCAGCTCGGCGTGGTTGGCGACGATCGAGCCGTCACTGGCGCTCAGCTCCGGCCTGGCTTCGCCTTCCTTCCATGACCACGTGTTGCGGAACCAGAGGGTCGGCAGCAGGTGAAGTCGGGCCGTCTCGGGCCCGCGGTTGTGGACGGTAATCCGGATGAGGATGTCGTCCGGTCCTTCCTTCGCGTACTCGAGGAAGACGTCAAAGTAGCGGTTGTCGTCGAAGATGCCCGTGTCAAGCAACTCGTATTCAAAGTCCGCGCGCGTCCTGCTCCGGTTGGTTTCAAGCAAATCGGCGTAGGGGAATGCGCCCTGCGGGTACTTGTAGAGATACTTCATGTACGAATGGGTAGGCGTCGAGTCGACGTAAAAATAGTATTCCTTGACGTCTTCGCCGTGATTGCCTTCGCTGTTTGTCAGCCCAAATGCGCGTTCCTTGAGAATCGGGTCACGCTCGTTCCACAGGGCCAGGGCAAAGCAAAGGCGCTGCTCATTGTCGGAGAAGCCGCCCAGACCATCCTCGCCCCAGCGGTAGGCGCGCGAACGCGACTGGTCATGCGTAAAGTAGTCCCAAGCATCGCCTCCCTCGCTGTAATCCTCACGTACGGTGCCCCACTGGCGCTCGCTGAGGTAGGGTCCCCATTTCTTCCAGGGAATCCCTGCTTCACGGGCCTCGTTCAAACGCTTCTGTTCAGCTACGTCGAGAAATCGATACTTCTCAGCGGCAGGCTGCGACTCTTCAGACTGAATATTGGTCGTCATTGGTTCCTCACATGGTTGCAAGAAAGAACTGGATGCGGCGACGAGCATGACGCTCAACGTTCGCAAAGCCTGGCGGAACTTGAGAGTCTACCGATGACTCCCTGGCACCGCCTCGCACCTCCAACTGCGCTTGTTTCGTTCATTGCGCCGGCAACAGAGAGCCGGGACGGGGTGGCTTTTCTCGCTCGCGGTTCCCATCTTCTGCGGGCGCGCGTCGCTTGCCGGACAAGGCAGCTCCCGAGGGCCGGCTTCTCAGTCAGCCAATTGCGCCAGCGAGAGCATGCCTCCAGAGATGTTCCTGGCGTCGAAGCCATTCTGAAGCAGGATTCGAGTGGCATAGTACGCGCGCTGTCCAGAGCGGCAGATGACGTGAATCTCGCGGTCCCTGGGCAGTTCGTCAAGGCGAGCGCGCAGCAAACCCAACGGAATGTTGACGGCGCCGGGCGCTTGCTCCATCTCCAGTTCCTCCGGCTGGCGCACATCGAGGAGGAAGGCCGATTCACTGTCCGACCAGTGTGCCAGAGGCATGTCGCCGCGCAGCACATCGGCCGCCACCATGCCCGCAAAGTTGACGGGCGATTTGGCGCTGCCAAACTGGGGCGCGTAGGCCAGTTCGGCCTCTTCAAGGTCGTAGACCGTTGCACCCATTTGCAGAGCCATGGCAAAGGCGTCGATGCGCTTGTCGACCCCGTCAAGCCCGACTGCCTGCGCGCCAAGTAGACGGCCATCGGACTTGCGGAAGATGACCTTCATCGCAAGATACTTCGCGCCCGGATAGTAGCCGGCGTGCGAGTTAGGGAAGAGATAAATCTTCTCGTAATCTGTATCACCCCTGCGGATGAGTGTCTTTTCGCTGACGCCCGTCCAGCCCGCAGCGCCACCAAAGAGGCCGACAATCGCCGTGCCCTGGCTACCACGGAAGTGCGAATCGCGCCCGGCGATGACGTCGGCGGCGATGCGGCCCTGCCGGTTCGCAGGTCCGGCCAAGGCCACCAACGTGTTCTCGCCGGTGATGAAGTCCTTGACTTCGACGGCATCGCCAACGGCGAAGATGTCGGGGTGGCTTGTGTGCATCTGGTCGTCCACGAGGATTCCGCCCCGCTCGCCGATCGTTAGTCCGGCATTCTGGGCCAGCCAGATTTCGGGGCGGACGCCGATGCCGAGCACCACGATGTCAGCCGGGATGACAGCGCCTTCCTGCGTGAGGACCTCCAGCGAGCCGTTTTCTGCCTTCCTGAAGCCAGTGACTTGCTGATTCAGCGCCAGCTTCACGCCATTGCGCTCCACGTGAGTTTCGACATAGCCCGCCATTTCGCGGTCCATCGGCGCCATCAACTGCGGACCTTTCTGAACGAGCGTCACATTGAGACCAAGGTGCACCAGATTTTCGGCCATCTCAAGCCCAATGAAGCCGCCGCCGACAACAACGGCCCGCCGCGTCGGCACAATCGTCTGATAGCCCGCGTAGGTGTGCATCCCGGTAGTGAAGGGATCATGCCCTTCGAGCCATTCCTTGATCACTTTCACATCGGGAACGGTTCGCACCTCAAAGACGCCGGGCAGGTCAATTCCCTCCATCGCCGGCCGGATCGGCTTGGCGCCCGGCGAAAGAACCAGTTTGTCGTACGACTCGACCTCCACGGCGCCCGTGGCCAGATTGCGCAGTTCGATTGTCTTGTTCTCGGGCGAGATGCTGATCGCCTCGGTAAGGGTGCGCACTTCAACAGCAAACTGATTGCGAAACGTCCTCGCGTCGGCCACCAGCAAACTCGATTCGCGCGGAATCAGGCCGCCCACGTAGTAGGGCAGACCGCAGTTTGCATAGGACACATACGGACCGCGTTCAACAATCGTGATTTCCGCGTTTTCGTCCAGCCGGCGCAGACGCGCCGCACATGACGCGCCACCAGCCACGCCACCGACAATCATCACCTTCATATTTCTGATCTCCCTAATTTCCAGCAAAGCTCGTTTCCGCGAACAGTCATTCCGGGAATGTAGGCCATTCCCGGCATCAGGTAGTTCTCAATTGTCTAATGTACATGCAGTTCCGAGATAATCGCGAGTGACTCGACAGGTACAAGGTTTCCGTCGTTCGAACGACACTTCTTGTGCGGTGGCACGTAGTCAGCGCCCACAAGATGCATCGTTGCCATCAACCCGCGTCCGCACAACCGACTCGACGGTCAGGTGCATGGCGTAGAGTTGATTGAGCACGCCTGCGAGCGCCGCCTGGTCCGCGAGTTCGCCAAAGAGCGTCGTCAGACAACTCCCCTGCTCAATCGTCTCTGCGACGATCTCCATGCCTCCCAGTCGACTGACGCGCGAGCGTGCCGGCCCACCGCAAACCTGGATGCGATAGTAGGCCGGCTCATCGAACACATAGCGACGTGGCGACTGTTTGGTCTCCATGGATGCCATTGTAGGACGATGTAATCCAATGTAAATCCTCCCGGAAGGTGTAATTCGATGTAGACAGGGTGTAGACGGACATGATCGGTCGCGCGCGCGCGACCGACCCGCCTCACGTCGCGGTGGCTCCCGGCAGCGCATCGCCTAATTGGAACTGACAAGCATGACCCACGCCCCTATCCACTTGACCAGGTGCTCGACTGCCCACGTTACCATTGCGCTCTTGACCCTTTGCGTGATGCAGTTGCTGCGATCTTCGCGTATACTTACCCTTTGTGGGTTGCCGCGCGCATTTTCGGCCGATGGCGATTGGCCCGTTTTTGGGCGCTGCTCCCAATTCGCTTCACGCTTGCTTACTCCAAGATGTACAACACTCACCCCATTCGGTGGTGAGACAACTTACTCAAATCATTCTACGGAGGATTGTTGGTACCTATGGCTACTCCTACGCAACGCTGGGTCTATCTCTTTGATGAACTAGACCAGGCCGAAAAAGACACCCAACCAAAGTCTTGGGACGACATGAAGAGCCTGCTTGGCGGCAAGGGCTCGGGCCTGGCTGAAATGACCCGCATTGGTGTACCGGTGCCTCCGGGATTCACCGTCACCACGCGCGCCTGCAATGCCTATATGGAGCATGACCGCAACTTCCCGCCCTCTATGTGGGATCAGGAAGTCTCCGCGATGGCGCAACTGGAAGAAAAGACCGGCAAGAAGTTCGGCGACGGCTCCAACCCCCTGTTTGTCTCCTGCCGCTCGGGCGCCAAGTTCTCGATGCCCGGCATGATGGACACCGTTCTCAACATCGGCCTGAACGACGAAACGTCCGAGGGCATGATCAAGCTGACCGGCGACGCGTCGCTTGGTCTATGGACTCCTACCGCCGCCTGATCCAGATGTTCGGCTCGGTGGTCATGGACGTGCCGGACGAACCCTTTGAGCAGATCATTTCCGACGAGAAGGCCGCTCTGGGCGTTCGCGCACGACGTTGAAATCACCGAAGAGGATTGGCGGCATGTGATCGAGCGCTTCAAGGCGCTCGTCAAGGCCTACAAGGGCATGGAGTTCCCCCAGGATCCCTACAAGCAACTCGAGATGGCCACCCGCGCCGTCTTCAATTCCTGGTTCGGCAAGCGCGCCGTCGACTACCGCAACGCCACCAACATCGCGCATGACCTGGGCACGGCCGTCAACATCCAGATGGTTGTCTTTGGCAACATGGGCAACGACAGCGGCACGGGCGTCGCCTTCACCCGCAACCCCGTCGACGGCACGAACGAACTCTACGGCGATTACCTCATCAACGCACAGGGCGAGGACGTGGTCGCCGGCATCCGCAACACGCTGCCGATTGCGCAGCTCAAGCAGGACATGCCCGAGGTGTATGACGACTTCGTGCGCATCATCACTCAAGCTCGAGAATCACTTCAAGGATATGCAGGACGTCGAGTTCACGATCGAAAATCGCAAGCTCTGGCTGCTGCAGACGCGCAACGGCAAGCGCACGGCCCGCGCCGCCATCCGCATGGCGGTGGACCTTGCCAACGAAGGCCTGATTACCAAGGAACTGGCCGTCAAGCGCATTCAGCCGGAGCAGGTGGACATGCTTCTCCACCCGCAGTTCAGCCCCGAAGTCAAGAAAGCTGCTACCAGCGAAGGCAAGCGTGTGGTCGAGAAGGCCGTCAACGCCAGCCCGGGTGCAGCCGTGGGTATGGCCGTCTTTGACGCCGACACCGCCGAGGCCTGGGGCCACGACGGCAAGGCTGTCATCATGGTGCGCCCCGAGACGAAGCCGGACGATGTCCATGGCATGATTGCCGCCAAGGGCATTCTCACCAGCCGCGGCGGCGCCACCAGCCATGCGGCAGTGGTTGCTCGCCAGTTCGGCACACCGGCCGTTTGCGGCGCCGAAAATCTGGACATCAATGTCGAGCAGCGGCTGATGATGGTCACTGTGGGCGACACCGTCCACGAAATCCACGAAGGCGACTGGCTCAGCCTCGACGGCGGCACCGGTGAGGTTTACCTGGGCAAGCTTGACGACACACGAGCCTGACTTCGAGAACGAAGTCGACCTGACGACGCTGCTGAGCTGGGCCGACGAGATCCGCCGTCTGGGTGTGTGGGCAAATGCCGACTACCCCGCCGACGCCGAGCGCGCCCGCCGCTATGGCGCCGAAGGCGTGGGCCTCTGCCGCACGGAGCACATGTTCTTTGCCGAAGAGCGCCTGCCGATTGTTCAGGATATGATTACGGCCGACAGCAAGGCGCGCCGCGTCTCGGCCCTTGAAAAACTGCTACCCATGCAGCGCAGCGACTTTGACGGCATCTTCCGCGCAATGTACGGCCAGCCCGTCATCATCCGCCTGCTGGACCCGCCCCTCCACGAGTTCCTTCCCTCCCATCACGACCTGGTGGCGGACCTGGCCGACCTCAAGGTGCGCCTGCAGCACTTCCACACCCTGAGCGAGATTGACACCGCCCTGGGCGAACTGCGCAAGAAGGAAGACATGCTCGCCCGCGTCGAGGCGCTGAGCGAATCCAACCCCATGCTGGGCCTGCGTGGTGACCGGCTGGGCATCATGATGCCCGAGATTACCGAAATGCAGGTGCGCGCCATCCTCGAAGCCGCAGTAGCAGTCAAGCGCGACGGCGTGGATGTCCACCCCGAGATCATGATCCCGCTCGCCGGTCACGTTAATGAACTGACCTTCCTGCGCAAGATTGTCGATCGTGTGGCCGCTGAAGTCTTCGCCGAAACCGGCGTCACTGTCGAATTCAAGTACGGTTCGATGATCGAACTCCCGCGCGCTGCCCTCACCGCCGACGAGATGGCCACCGAAGCCGAGTTCTTCTCCTTCGGCACGAATGACCTGACCCAGACGACCTTTGGCATGAGCCGCGACGACGCCGAGTCCAAGTTCCTCATCCAGTTCGGCGAGCTGGGCGTGCTGCCCAGCAACCCCTTCCAGCACCTGGACCGCGGTGGCGTGGGCAAGCTCATCAAGATGTCCGTCGAACTGGGCCGCCAGACCCGCCCCGACATGCACATGGGCATCTGCGGCGAGCACGGCGGCGACCCCGAGAGCATTGAGTTCTGCCATTTGGCCGGCCTCAACTACGTCTCGTGCAGCCCCTTCCGTGTGCCGATTGCCCGCCTCGCGGCGGCGCATGCGGCGATGAAGCACGGCAAATAGGCGCACTGCAAACTCTGAACCCCCACGACCCACCCGGCGCCGCAATCATCCCCGTTTGCGGGGCCGGGTGGGCTTCACAAAGCTAATGTACCCCTGCCACATCCCCTCCTGAGAACGTGAGACCCGGCGAGCGAAAGCTTGCCGGGTCTCACGTTTCGCGGCAGGGACCAAGAGGTCAGCAGAAAGAAATGCAACACCGGTACGCGGAAGAAGCGGCAACAACGGAATAAGCAGGAAGCAAGAGTGGCATTCATGTCGTTTCCGCTTTTTCGGTTGCTTCCGTGTACCAGTCGCTTCAGGACCTTCTGCCAACTACTGCGTCTTGCCGGCCGTACGTCTGCGTGTTAGCCTGAGCGCGTCAGCCCGCCGTTACTCGCGCCACTGAAACACAACCCATGAAGCCGAACCTGCGCATCTCCTATTCGCTTGTCGCACTGCAATTCATGGCGTTGGGCATACTCGCCCTGACGGGCCCCGTGATTACGCGTCCGCCCTTCTGGCTTGCGCTCGAGGCGGGCGGTCTTGCGCTTGGCCTGTGGGCGCTTTGGAGCATGCGCAACAGCCCGCCCAATATCACCCCCGACGTGCGCCCGCAGGCGACGCTTGTACGCGCAGGCCCTTACCGCTGGATTCGCCACCCCATGTACACCATGCTGATCCTGATCAGCGTGGCGCTTGTGGGAAACGCAGCCTTCGCTGCAGCGCTGGGCGGTGGTGGTGCTGCTTGTGGCCGTGCTGGTTGTCAAGTTGCGCTACGAAGAGCGTTTGCTCTGTGCGCGTTTCGACGAGTATCCTGCATACCAGCGAACCAGCAAACGCCTGATCCCATTCATTTACTAGCTTGATTTGGGGAACGGGGAACAGGGGTTGGTCTATCCTCTTCGCGTTCCCTGCTCCCGCTCCCCTTTCACTGCTCCCAGTTCCCTGTTCCCTACGTTCCCTTTTCTCTTAACTCCGTATCACTCACCCCACGTGGCGCGCAACACGCGCACCCAGTTGCCGTGCGCAACGCGGCGCAGCGATTCGCCGCTGAAGCCCACCGTGCGCAGTGCGTCCATCAGCCGCGGCAGGCCGGCGGCGTCGCCCAGATCCTCGGGCATCCAGGCGCCGTCGAAGTCGGAGCCAAGCCCCACATGTTCATCGCCAATGCGTTCGGCAATATAGGCGGCGTGGCGCGCAATCTCGCTGACTGAGGTCTTGCGTCGCTCGTTGCCATCTTCGCGCAGAAACCCCTTGTGGAAGTTGACGCCCACGATGCCCCCGCTGCGCCCAATTGCGTCCAACTGTTTGTCGGTGAGATTGCGCGGCGAGGCACAGAGCACGTGCGCGCCTGAATGCGTGGCCACCAGAGGCGCGTCCGTTTGCGCCTCAACATCCCAGAATCCCTTCTCGGTGAGGTGCGAGAGGTCCACGACGATGCGCAGTTGGTTGCAGCGCTTGACGAGCGCCTTGCCCAGGGGCGTGAGGCCCGGTCCTGCGTCGGGCGAACCGGGAAAGGTGAACGGCACGCCGCTGCCGAAGATGTTTGGCCGGCTCCAGACGAGCCCCAGCGACTTGAGGCCGGCTTTGGCGAGCACCTCGAGCGCATCCATGCCCGGATCAATAAAGTCGGCCCCTTCGGCGTGGAGAATTGCGGCAAAGGTTCCTTTCTTGAGGCAGCGCTCCAGTTCGGCGGCAGTGCGCACGATCTTGAGTTTCCCGGCGGATTGCTCCTCGAGGCGGAAGAGCCCGGCCGCCATATGAAGCGTCAGGTCCAGCGCATAGGGTTGCTCTACGGGGGGCGGCAAGGGATACTCCGTGCGGCCGTCAACCTTGACGGGGCGCGGGCGGGCGTGGCCCTTGCGGAATCGGTTTGGGATAAACATGGCAAAAAAACCGCCGCCCAAACCGCCGGCGCGCGCACGCGGCATGTCGATGTGTCCCAATTTGCTTTGCTCAAAGAAGGTTCGGCGCGGCGTACGCGGCGCAAGGGGGAACAGGTCAAGCAGTGTGTCATTGTGGCCGTCAAAGACGAGTGGGTTGCTGGGCATGAAGTGACCTTCTTTGGGGGGCGCAGCGAGCTGCTGCACCGGATGGGAGATGGCGCTCGGGAAGCGCATAGTCCAGTATAGGTCGTGAACGTGGCGGCGCAAAGAGGGAACCGCAGACGAAGCGAGGCCTCCGAATTTGGAAGCCTC
This sequence comes from uncultured Chloroflexia bacterium, assembly GCA_963735275.1. Taxonomy (GTDB): domain Bacteria; phylum Chloroflexota; class Anaerolineae; order Caldilineales; family Caldilineaceae; genus UBA5069. The sequence continues at coordinate 176,071 of CAVTKJ010000001.1, forward strand.
GCTTCGTCTGAGAACTCCTGAAATCAGGACGTTTGTCACTGTTCGGCGCGTGAAATGTGTGCTACTATCAGGTTACAACTGCATATGCATCCAGGCGAAACACATCGGCGTGATCCGCCCCCCTGACTTGTGCTTCGCCATACCCGGAATCTGCTTCCAAGAGGAGGAAGTATGGAGAAGTACAAGGTGTTGATCCCCGTCGATGGCACGCCATTCTGCCGCCAGATTGTACCGGTTCTCACCCGTTTCCTGAATCCAGAAAGTAACGAACTGATCCTGCTGCGTGTGGGCGAACACGTGGGCGGGCTGATTGGCGCGCCGCCTCGGCCCGCCGGGCTCGATGGCATGATCATGACCTATGAATCGCAGCATGACGCCAGCCTCGCCGCGCACCCCATCTTCGCAAGCCAGGTGCGCGATAGCGCCGCCGCCGACTACCTCGCCGAGATGCGTCTCGAAGCGCGCCTGCTAGAGGCCGCCGGATTTAGAGTGCGCTGCGAAATGCGCTTCGGCAACCCCGGCGAGGAAATCGTCAATTATGTGAACGCACACCACATTGACCTGATCGCCATGACCACGCACTGGCGCACCGGCATGAATCGTCTTCTCTTTGGCAACACCGTGCAGTACATCACGCCGCGCGTCAAGGCGCCGTTGCTCATGCTGCGCCCTGCTGAAGAGGTCGTCGCGGTCGAGGCCTAACCGTGCGGCGTTGGCGGCTCGCCGCCACGCGGCGCCGGACACCAGCACGCCGGGGCCACTATCCATCCCCTACTTGACAGCAAAGTGCGGCGGGAGACTCTTCCCGCCGCACTTTGCTGCGCCCGTCACTCAACACATTGCAGCAGCCGGACGCATCGGCCGGAAGTCAAATTCCGACGCGTCCGGCAGAACGCGTTAATCCGGCAAGTCGAGAAGCACCCAGGCCGGTTCACTGACGCGGCTGCCCACCACCGAGAAGTGAATCGGCCCATGCGCACCGGCCACCTCCCACTCGGAGCCACGGTGCAAGTGGCCGCTCACCACATGGCTGACCTTGGGCTGTATGCGCAGCCACTCGCCCAGTGTGTAGTTGCCCAAATACGCACTGACAAGGCTCCAGTATTCACTTTCGGCGTGGACGGGTATTGGCTGCGCAAAGGGCGGCATATGCGTCACCACGACAATACGCTCCACCTCCGGTGCGGTAGTGACAGGTGCCATTTGCGCGGCGAGCCGGCGCGCCAGCGTGCGCGCCACCGCGCGATCACTCCACGGCCAGCGGATGTAGTCGGCATCATGGTTCACAAGGGCCTTGAATGAGCGCAATTGTGACGCTTCCATGCCCAGATGGGGTGGCGCCGAGGAATAATCGTACCACGCCATGCTCCCGCAGATTGCGGTGCTTCCGAGCACAAGCGCGCGGGTTTCCAGCCAACCAAAGCCTTCATCTGCGGCAATGCGCGGCAACAGGTCGAGCCAGAGTGCACCGCTATCCGGCCCGGGTATTCGGCCCTGGACTGCAGAATCAGCACCGTCCGTGCGGCCGCTATCGGCCTTGTGTGGAAGCACATAGAGATCGTGGTTGCCCGGCAGCACGAGTCGCGGGCAAGAGAGTAGTGCGAAGTTGCGCAGCGCAGCGCGAAAGTGTGCCGGCGTCGCGCCCACATCCCCGGCAATCACAAAACAATCCGGCTGCAAGTCTGCTACTCGGACGGCAAAACGACGATGAACCTCGGCATGGGCGGGGCGGTAGTGCAAATCGGAGGTTATGACTAGACGCATGGCATGAGTTTAGTCGCGCAGCCATGCGCCCAACAAAAGCGAACCGCACAAAAGCGCCCGCCGGTCCGTGTGGACCGGCGGGCTGATCAAACGATTGGCTATTGCGACCTAACCTTGAAGTGGGACCTTGCGACCGCTTACCAGCAGACGTAGAGGGTCTGTCCCGGAATGATCGTCCAGGGGCTGTACAGGTGGTTGGTTTGTGCCATATGCGGCCACGGAATACCATAGCGTGCCGCAATACGCGAAAGATTGTCGCCATACTGCACGGTGTAGTAGCAGCCAGTGGGCTTGTTGTAGCCGCTGTAGTAGCCATAGGGACTGCCATAGGGAATGCAGAGAGTCTGACCAACATAGATCAGGCTGGGATTGGTGATGCCATTGGCCCTCGAAATGTCGTACAAACTAACGTTGTACCACTTCGCGATCTGGCCAAGCTGATTGCCCGGCTGTACAGTGTAGTATGCTTTGCACGAGTACCCGTACCAGCTCGCGTCCTGACTCTTCGACTCAACCTCATTCGATCCCGATGCAGCATACGCTGCTGTCGGCATGAACGGCAGCATAACCGCCGCAAGCAACGCTGCGATTACGAGCCATCGCCATGCCGTACCCCTGTGAAGAGTACTGAACATAGACTTCTCCTTTCCCAGTGCTGGGAGATTGGAACCAACGGTAAAAAGCGCAGGCGCCCTATGGCACCCCGCTGCAGCGATGTCTGTTCGTAAATCATGACGTACTGTAGACGATTTGGATACGGTTGCTGTTCCCCAAAACTGCGGATACCTGTTGACTTTCTTGTACGCCCCCGCCAAGGTCCATTGGTCGCTGACTCACCGTAGTGCCGGCAACTTGATTTGGCCCCAATCGGGTTGCTGTGCGAATCTCAGGGCATCTCTGGGGTAGAATGTTCACGTGAGTGCGCACACCTCTGTTCTTTCGCGCATTGTGGCCTCTGGCTTGGAACCCAATGAACCCCTACCTTGAAGTCATCACTATCCTGGTCCTCGTGCTTATCAATGGCTTCCTCTCCATGTCGGAGATGGCGCTTGTTGCAGCGCGCAAGGCACGCCTCAAGCAATTTGTCGAACAAGGCGACGTACGTGCCGGCAAGGCATTGGCCCTGGTGGAGTCACCGGGACTCATGCTCTCAACCGTTCAGGTGGGAATCACGCTGATCAGCATTCTGACGGGCGTTTTCGGTGGCGCCACTCTTGCCAACCGCCTCGCTGCACTCCTGGAATCATGGCCGCTGGTCGCGCCGTACGCCCACGCTGTGAGCTTGACCTTTGTTGTCCTGACCATCACCTATCTCTCGCTGATTCTGGGCGAACTGGCTCCCAAGCGTATCGCGCTCAACGGCGCCGAACGCATTGCCCGCATGGTTGCGCCTTTGATGACCATTCTCGCATGGGTGGTATCGCCGCTTGTGAGGTTCCTGAGCGCCTCAACCGATCTTGTGCTGCGCGCGATTGGCGTATCCGTCTCAACTGAAACCCCCGTCTCGGACGAAGAAGTGCGCATTCTGATTGAGCAGGGAACCGAAAGTGGCGTCTTCGAGCCGATTGAAGAGGAGATCGTCGGCCAACTCTTCCGCCTGAGCGATCTGAATGTCGGCGCGCTGCTTACGCCACGCACGGAGATTGCGTGGCTCGATCTCAACGACAGCGCCGAGGAGATTGCAACCACCCTCAGCAGTTTCTCCCATTCGCGTTTTCCTGTGGCGGATGGAAGTCTCGACAAGGTGGTGGGGTTGGTATTGGTGAAGGACCTCTTTGCGCAGACACTCGTGGGCCAACCACTGGAGTTGCGCGAAGTCATGCAGTCGCCCCTCTTCATTCCCGACTCGACTCCCGCATTTGAAGCACTCGAGCGGCTGCGACAGACGCGCACGCACATTGCGATGATCATCGACGAATATGGTGGGCTGGAAGGGCTCGTCACGCTCTCCGACTTTGTAGAAGCGATTATTGGAGAGGTTCTCGATGTGGGTGATCCTGAGGACCCGGATGTGGTGCGGCGCGCCGACGGCAGCTATCTGCTCGACGGCTTGACGCCAATCGACCGCTTTCAGGAGCTCTTCGATATCAAGGAAATGCCCGCAGAGAATGAGGGGTATTACCAGACCGTCGGCGGTTTCGTCATGACGATGCTCGGGCGCGTCCCCACCACCGGCGACGTGTTCGATTGGAATCAGATGCACATGGAGGTCATGGACATGGACGGGCGACGCGTCGACAAGGTCCTCGTCTCGCTTGTGCCCACGCGCGATGACCGCCAGAGCCACGAGTGAGACGCTGACATCTGTTTGAACCACGTGCGTTTTCACACGGTTTGGAGCGGCTGCTTCCGCTGCCGAACTCGCCAATGACCGTGTCACTGGACAATCCGGCAGCTATAGCAGCCGCCATGAAAACGCTACCTTTCGCGAAGATGCGCCGCCTTGCCGGGAACCGCTATCCGCGCGCCGGTTTGCCCCACCTCGCAAGACCTTGGTCGAGCATATCGACAAGCGCGTTGTAGGAGTTGTCGAGGCTGAGCGGTTTGCCGAAGCCCCCACTGCCCTCCAATGAGACGAAGCCGTGAAGTGCGCTGCGTACGGCACGGGCCGCGTGCAACGCCTGCTCGCCCTCGAGTTTGTAGCCCCGCAGCGCAGCGAGAAGCAGCGTAACAATCTGTTCGCCCGCCCCGTACAGTTCCTCGTCGCTCGCTTCCACAGCGCGCAAGGTAAATGGGTAGAGGCCTGGGTTCGTCTGGGCAAAGGCGCGGTACGCCGCAGCCAGTGCCACCAGTGCGTCTCGCCCCGCCAGCCCCAGGCAGGCACTCTGCAAGTCCTCGCCAAGCTGACGCAGGGCGTAGAGGCTCATGTCGCGCTTCAATCCATCAAGCCCCTGCACATGGTTGTAGAGCGACGGCGTGCGCACCCGAAAGCGCGCTGCCACTTCTGCCAGCGAGAGCGACTCCGCGCCCCGCTCGTTGACCAACTCTACGGCGCCATCGACGACAACCTGTTGATTCAATCGATATTTGGACATGGCCCTCTCCTCACTGCGAAGTTGGTTTATGGATACTCTGCAATACGCTATCTACTGACACCTCGGACGCGGGCCTCGAACATGGGCCTCGATCCTGCGTCCAGTGGTTCTCGGTTCCGTCAATTCGTCCCGGTTTGCGCTGCCTGAAACCATTCGAGGATCAGCGCGGCCGTGGCGTCGGTACTGTCCACATGGGGGTAGTGCCCCGCACCGGGTACAACCGCGACCTGTGCGTGCAACTCTTTCCCCCAGGTCTCGGCAATGGCCGAAGGATCAGTGTAATCCGGATCCTTCTCGCCCATGATGAGGAGCGCCGGCGCACGCAACGCAGCCATGCGTTCGCTGCACGCCGACTTGGATGCGTTAAGCATTGCCTTGGCTGCGTCAAAACGCCCCGGCTCGGCAAGGTTCGCACGCAGCGCCGCGCGGTATCCTGCCAGATCATCGGGTTTGCGCGTTGGGAAGAGCGAAGCGAAATAGGAGTCCCAGGCCCGTACGCGCCATGGTCCCGACAACCCTACCTGAAGTGCGAGCTTCTGGCTCCAGGTTGCCTGCCCATCTGCTAGCGACGGACCCAGGAGAGTCACGCCGACGACCAGATCCGGGGCCTCGACTGCTGCCCAGATGGCTGATGCAGCCGCCATGGAACATCCACCCAGAACCACACGCTTGGCCCCCAAATGCGCGGCCAGCGCCAACATGTCGCGGCCAACCGCTTGCGGGGTGTACTCGGCCCAACCGGTCGACGATTCACCAAGGCCGCGCAAGTCCATCAGTGCGACGCGCTGCCCGGCTTCGATGAGGCGCGGTGCGAGAAAGCGGTACTCGGCGCGCAAATCACCGATTCCAGGGACCAATATCCAGAGCATTCCCTCATCGGGGCCGGACACTTCATAGCTGATGCTGCTATTCTCGGTAAGCAGGTATTCGCTCATTTAGAGTCTCCTTTTGTACTATGAACAGTAGTATAACTAACAATAGTAGTTTTGTCAAGCGCGAGTTTCGTGTGTTAGGGACTCACGAGGGTCTCGAGTAGTGCAGCCCTCTCGTCTTGTGGGACGTACAGTGGTGGAACTTGTCGCCGTGCGGGTGCCGACATTACTCGTCCAGCGCCGGCCATCCACGCGTCATCCGGCGCCCGCGCGTCGAGGCCTTGTCAGGCGGTCCCTAGCCAAGTGACCAGGCACGCAACTCCCCGGCAGGGTGATAACGGACTGACCCGGGGAGGGTCGAACGCAATCGTTTTACGGAGTAGAATGGTCGAGTCGGCAGTGCGCGTCTGCGAGAAGTCCGCGCGTCCGGGTCGGCCTGAAGTTCCCAAATGAACGTGATGCACTGACGCGTCACCCACTCGCAATGCGGCGAGGGAGGCTCAACCATGTTGGTTCGCGATCGAATGTCTAGCCCGGCAGTCACCGTTTCACCCAAAATGAACTATCTCGACGCGTTTGCGCTTATGCAGGAGCGCAACTTCAGGCGCCTGCCTGTCGTCAACGACCGCGGAACCCTTGTCGGGATCGTTGCAGAAGGAGACCTTCTGAAGGCCGGACCGTCGGCAGCCACCACCCTGAGTGCGGGCGAGGCCAACTATCTGCTCGGCAAGCTTCATGTTGCAGACATGATGACCCAACCCGTCGTCACGGCGCTGGAGACGATGCCGATTGAAGATGCGGCCCAGTTGATGGTGAACGGCAAGATCGGCGGATTGCCCGTACTGGATGTGCAAGGCAACGTCATCGGCGTCATCACGGAAACGGACATCTTCAAGGCATTTACCGAGTTGCTGGGCGGCGGTGAGCACGGATTGCGTGTTGAGGTGCGCGTTCCCGAACAAAGAGGCGTACTCGCCACGATCACCAGAGCGATTGCCGATCTGGGCGGCGACATTTTGAGCCTGGGTACGTTTGACGACAAGACCCAACAGACGCGTATTCTGCTTCTCAAGGTGAGCGGCGTCAACAAGGATGAGCTTGCCACACGTCTGGCCGCACTCGGCGACGAAGTTGTAGACGTGCGCATAGTCTGACGCACTTTCGCTTGGGAAGCGCCGAATTGCTTCCCAGACCTGCTCTTGTATAGCGTGCTTTGCCGATCAGGGCGGCATGCGACGCAGGAGACTTAATCTCCCGGCAATCACCCGGGTTACCGGCACTAGAGGACAAGGAACACCATGCCACGAGAGCTTGTAACAATTGAGGGCAACGAGGCAGCCGCCTACGTAGCCTACAAGTTCAGCGAAGTCATCGCCATCTACCCCATTACGCCCTCGTCCGGCATGGGTGAATTGGCGGACTACTGGGCGTCGCATCAAGATCCCAACTTGTGGGGCACCGTCCCTACGGTGGTTGAAATGCAGTCGGAGGCCGGCGCCGCCGGCGCATGTCATGGTGCATTGACGACAGGCGCCCTGACGACAACCTTCACGGCAAGCCAGGGCTTGCTGCTGATGATCCCAAACATGTACAAAATCGCCGGTGAGTTGACACCTGCGGTCTTCCACATCGCCGCACGCGCCATTGCCGCGCAGGGTCTCTCCATTTTTGGGGACCACGGCGATGTCATGGCCGCACGCAGCGCCGGCTGGGCGCAGCTCTTCTCGGCCTCGGTCCAGGAAGTCATGGACATGGCGACGATTGCCCACGCCGCCACACTCGAAGCTCGCATCCCATTCCTTCACGCGTTTGACGGCTTCCGCACCTCGCATGAAATCAACAAGATCGAGAAGTTGAGCGCGGAAGACATGCTCGCCATGGTCGACGAAGAGCTCGTGCGCGCGCACCGCGCGCGCGGCCTCACGCCTGATGCGCCTGTCATGCGCGGCACGGCGCAGAATCCCGACACCTACTTCCAGGGTCGCGAGACTGTCAACCCCTATTACCTGGCCGTCCCCGAAATTGTGCAAAGCAAGATGGACGTACTGGCCGGCCTTACCGGTCGTCAGTACCATCTCTTCGACTACGTGGGCGCCCCCGACGCCGAGCGCATCCTCGTAATGATGGGCTCCGGCTGCGGCGCTGCCGAGGAGACTGTGGAGTATCTGGCCGCTCAGGGCGAAAAGGTTGGTCTTGTCAAGGTGCGCCTCTACCGCCCCTTCTCGGTGGAGCATTTCCTCAGTGCGCTCCCGGCAACCACCAAGGTGATTGGCGTGCTGGACCGCACCAAGGAGCCGGGCGCTACGGGTGAGCCCCTCTATCAGGACATCATCACTGCAGTTGCCGAAGGATATGGCAGTGGCTCCCTGCCCTTTGCCACGCTGCCCCGTGTTGTGGGTGGTCGCTACGGTCTCGGCTCCAAGGAGTTTACGCCCGCAATGGTCAAGGGCGTACTCGACATGATGGCCGCCAGCGGCCTTCGCAACCACTTCACCATTGGCATCAATGATGACGTGACGCACACGAGCCTTGATTACGACCCATCCTTCAGCGTTGAGCAGGAAGACGCTGTGCGCGCCATGTTCTGGGGTCTCGGCTCCGACGGCACGGTGGGTGCAAACAAGAACTCGATCAAGATTATTGGCGAAGAGACCGACAACTACGCCCAGGGTTACTTCGTATACGACTCCTACAAGTCCGGCGGGCGCACAATTTCCCACCTGCGCTTCGGCCCACGGCCGATTCGTGGCACCTACCAGATCCAGAGCGCCAACTTCATTGGCGTGCATCAGTTCGGCTTCCTCGAAAGCTACAAGGTGCTGGATCAGGCGGCGCAAGGTGCAACGCTTCTGCTCAACGCCCCGTATCCGACTGAAGAGGTCTGGGATCACCTGCCGCGCGCCGTCCAGGAGACGATCATCAGCAAGAAGATTCGCCTCTACGTGATTGATGCGTACGATGTCGCCCGCAACAATGACATGGGCACGCGCATCAATACCGTGATGCAAACATGCTTCTTCGCCATCAGCAATGTGCTGCCGCGCGAAGAGGCGATCGTGCGCATCAAGGAAGCGATCAAGAAGACCTACGGCAAGCGTGGCGAAGCCGTCGTGCGCAAGAACTTTGCCGCCGTGGACGACACGCTTGAGCACCTCCACGAAGTCACTGTGCCCACAGAGGTCACGAGCACCATCGCCATGCCGCCGGCGGTTTCGGCGATGGCCCCGGCATTCGTGCAGGAAGTTACCGCAAAGATGCTTGCCGGACAGGGTGATTCAATCAGCGTGAGCCAAATGCCGGCCGATGGCACCTTCCCGGTTGGCACGACCAAATGGGAGAAGCGCAACATCGCGCAGGAAGTGCCGGTATGGGATCCGGACGTTTGCATCCAGTGCGGCAAGTGCGTGCTCGTATGCCCCCACTCGGTCATTCGCGCCAAGGTTGTGGATGGGGCCGACCTCGAAAGCGCGCCGGAAGGCTTCCTCGCAAGTGACGCACGCTGGCGTGAACTGCCCGACCAAAAGTACACGATTCAGGTCTCAATGGAAGACTGCACCGGCTGCAGCATCTGCGTCGAAGTATGCCCTGCCAAGAACAAGAGTGCAGTCGGGCGCAAGGCCATCAACATGGAGCCCCAACTGCCACTGCGCGAGGAAGGTCGCACCTTCTGGGAGTACTTCCTCTCCCTGCCCGGGCGTCTGGCAAGCGATGAAGACCTGGCCTATACAAACATCAAGAACATTCAATTGCTTGAGCCGACCTTCGAGTTCTCGCTTGCTTGCGCGGGCTGTGGCGAGACGCCATACCTCCACTTGCTGAGCCAGCTCTACGGCGACCGCGCGTTGATTGCCAACGCGACGGGCTGCTCGAGCATCTACGGCGGCAACCTGCCCACCACGCCGTGGACGACCAATGACACGGGGCGCGGACCGGCCTGGTCCAACTCGCTCTTCGAAGACAACGCCGAGTTCGGCCTGGGCATGCGCGTTACGCTCGACAAGCAGGTGGAATATGCCACCGAGCTTGTGCAGCGGATGAGCGGAACACTGGGTGACGACCTCGTGAGCGCCATCCTGGCGAATCCGCAGGACAACGACGCACAGATTTCCCAGCAGCGCGCGCTTGTGGAGCAGGTGAAAGCGAAGTTGCAGGGAGTTAACGAGCCGGCCGTCAAGGATCTGCTGAGCCTAGCCGACAAACTCGTCAAGAAGGTCGTCTGGATTGTCGGCGGCGATGGCTGGGCCTACGACATTGGCTTCGGTGGACTCGACCACGTGCTCGCCAGCGGCCGCAACGTCAACATCCTCGTGCTCGACACCGAGGTGTACAGCAACACCGGCGGACAGTCGTCCAAGTCGACGCCGCTCGCGGCAGTTGCCAAGTTCGCCGCCGCAGGCAAGCCCACCCCCAAGAAAGACCTCGGGCTCATGGCGACGACCTACGGCAACGTCTACGTGGCACGCATCGCCATGGGCGCAAGTGACACGCAGACCGTCAAGGCCTTCCTCGAGGCTGAGTCATATGAAGGCCCATCGCTCATCATTGCCTACTCGCACTGCATTGCCCATGGCATCAACATGCAAATGGGTATGGAGCAGCAGGCGCTTGCCACGCAGTCGGGCTACTGGCCGCTCTACCGCTACGACCCGCGCCTGAAGGAAGCCGGCAAGAACCCCTTCCAGCTTGATTCGAAGGAGCCCAAGATTCCGCTGCGCGACTTCGCCTACAACGAAACCCGCTACCGCATGCTTGCGCAAAGCGATCCGGTTCACGCCGAAGACTTGATGGTCAAGGCGCAGGCAGCACTCACCGAACGCTGGGAACAGTACAAGCAACTGGCGCAGCAGGACGGTGGAAGCAAGTAGTCTCCAGCGCGCAGCAAGGCCGCACGGCAACTGCGCACCTGTCGAGGAGGCACGACAGCGGGTAAGCCCGCCGCATGCCTCCTCGACGCCAACCTCGCACCACTCATCCGCGCGAGCGGCACCTATTCGGCAGGAGGAAATACCACCATGGACCTGTCCACAACCTACATGGGTCTGAAGCTCAAGCACCCCATTGTGGCATCGGCGTCACCTCAATCGCACACGCTCGACGGAATTCGCCAGCTCGAAGAGGGGGGCGCCGCAGCAATCGTCCTTTACTCGCTCTTTGAAGAGCAGATTGAGGGCGAGAGCCACATGCTCGACCACTATCTCTCCTACGGGACTGAAACCTTTGCCGAAGCGCTCGATTACTTTCCGGACCTCGACCACTACAATGTTGGTCCGGAGCAGTACCTGAACCTCATCCGTGCGGCCAAGGCGGAGGTCAGTGTACCGATCATCGGCAGCCTGAACGGCGTCTCCAGCGGCGGCTGGATCGACTATGCGCGCCGGATAGAAGAGGCAGGCGCCGACGCCCTTGAACTCAACATCTACTATATCTCCACGGATCCGACGATGACGTCGGCAGCGGTTGAGGAGCTCTATCTCGACATCGTACGCGCGGTGCGCGCCACGGTGAAGATCCCGGTCGCCGTCAAGGTCGGCCCCTTCTTCAGCTCCTTTGCCAACATGGCTGTGCGCCTGGTTGAAGCCGGGGCCGATGCGCTTGTCATTTTCAACCGCTTCTACCAGCCCGATATTGATTTGGAGGCGCTTGAGGTCGTGCCCAACCTCAAGTTGAGCCGCAGCGATGAAATGCGCCTTCCCTTGCGCTGGACTGCCATTCTTCATGGCCGGGTGAATGCCGATATCGCGCTCACACGCGGCGTCCACACGCATGAAGACGTTCTCAAGGGGTTGATGGCAGGCGCCGCGATTACATGCATGACCTCTGAACTTCTGCGCAATGGCACTGGCCGCGTCAATGAGATCGTGGCCGAACTGCGCACATGGATGGACGAGCACGAATATACCTCCGTCAAGCAAATGCAGGGCAGCATGAGCCAACGCAACGTGGCGCAGCCTGATGCATTCATGCGCGCCAATTACATGAAGGTTCTGCAGTCGTGGCAACCCGACCCAACCAGCATCAAGATTCGCTAATGTGGCTGCCCACATCCAATTCCAAGAATGTGTCGAGGCACACTATGCCAAAACGCAAAGTCCTGATCCCAATGGATGGCTCCGACTTCAGCCGGCAGGTTGTGCGCGTCGTGCGCAACTTCTTCGAGCCTGGCGATGTGGAACTGATACTCTTCCGCGCGGCCTTTCCTCCCGTTCTGCCCGGTGATTCGGCATCCTCCGACATGTTCGCAGGGAGTGTGCCGCTGGCAGGATCGTACGAGGTCTACAACCGCGCGCTTGACTCCACCTATACCGCGCTTGACCAGGAACGTGAGAGGTACCGCGTTCAACTTGCCGCTGAGCTCGAACCCGACGTTCAACGCTTGCATGACGCCGGCTACACGGTGCGGAGTCAGGTGGAGTACGGTGAACCTGCCCAGTGTATCGTTGACTATATCAACGAAACTGGCGTCGAAATGGTGGCAATGGCAACCCATGGGCGCGGCGGCCTGGGCCGGCTCGTAATGGGCAGCGTTGCCGAAAGAGTGCTGCGCAGTGTGAGTGTTCCCGTACTTCTTATGCGTCCCGATGTGCAGGTCGCCTCGACCGAGAAGGTGACTGCCGGCGCGACCCTTGCGCGCTCGCTGGGGCGCGGCAGCGACATTCGCATCGCCGCCGCAACGGATGGAAGCCCGTCCGCACAGCATGCAATGGTCTTTGCGGCCGCGCTAACCTGCCGGCTTAACATGCAGCTGACGGCGTTTGTCGTGGCAGACAACCGACAGACTTCTGCTCAAGCGCAGAAGTTGATGAAGGACGCCAATCACCTCATGGAGGGCTGCTCACCGCGCCCCAACTTCGTCCCGCTGGTTGGCTACACGGATGACGTGTTGTTGCAGCAGCTTGACAAGACGCCGCAGGATCTGTTGATTGTTGGCCCGTTCCACGATCGCGGCGCACGCAGCCAGTCGGCGCTTGGCCCGGCGGCGCAGCGTCTCGTACAGCAAACGGAATCGTCGGTGCTTGTCGTCAAGGGGCACAAGAGCGCCATCAAGCGCGTACTTGTGTGCGCCGACGTGGACGATGGCGCGGCGGTCTCGGTGGGCGCGCAGTTCGCTGCACTGTACGGCGCCGGCCTCTACGTCGCGCACATCATTGCGCCTTCGGCGGCAGGCACCCTCGCTGCAGGTCAGGGGCTGGACCTGTCACTCGACCAGGCTCTTGCCCAGGGAACACGCCTCTCGCACGTCCTTGAAGAGTGGCTCGAGCGCGTAGCCGCGGAAGGCTTTGATCGGAGCGTACTCCACCTGCATCGCGGCACAATGCCGGAAGGCGCACTCGATCTGGCGCACAGTGGCAGGCACGATCTGATCGTTGTGGGCAGTCGCTCCAACCCGGGCCGCTTCACCGGCAGCGCGGCCAACAGCCTCGTGCGCTACTCCGAGTCTTCCGTGTTGCTCGTTCGTACGCGTGAAGGATAGCCTCGCGGGCGCAGGGTGCGATTGGCATACCTGAGCCACGGCACGCTCGAATATCATCCGCATGCAGTGGGGCGGCGCAGACGTTTGCGCCGCCTCTTTGTATACAACCTGGGCTTGCGCACGAGGGCAGGTACAATGTCCCTGCAACTTCTCGATCGGGCATCGTCGCGGCTGCTTCAACTGCCGTACTTGCCGATCGCGCCGCTCCCGAGACACAGCGGACGATCCCCAACCAAGCTTCCGGTATGCACATTTGAAACGCGGCGCCGGGCCGTCAGGAGAATTGCCTCAAGTGAAGAATCAACCATCGTCGCCCGAACGATCTTCGACAGCACGCTGGACCGTTGCCGCATCAGACCTGGATGATACGCTTCTCCAGCCGGACGGAACGCTTTCGGCGCGCACATCCGTCGCAGTGCGCGCATGGCTCGATTCCGGCAGGCGCTTCGTGGTCGCCACCGGCAGGCCGCCCCGTTCGATTGGCGAGCGCTTGCCCGAGTTTCTGCACGACGTTCCGTGGATTTGCTACAACGGGGCGGAAATCCGCCTGCGCGGAAACGTAGTCTATCGCGATTTCATTGCGGAACAGACCCTTGTTGAGCTCGTTGACACGGTGTTGACAAGTTTCCCCGATACCACGATTGGCATCGAAGTCGACGACCAGCTTTGGCTTAACCGGCCACGCGGGCGCGCGCCGCACAACGTCCATCATCGGGTCGGCGATCTGCGCGCCATCGCCCATCTGCCCACGGCCAAGGTGCTGCTCTTCTCGGATCGCCTGGACGCATTGCTGGCAGCGCTCCAGCCACTGCCGCGCGGCGTGCGCCTGATGCCTTCGGGACGGTATCCATTTGTGCAACTCATGGCTGTGGGGGCGGACAAGGTGACAGCGCTGCGCCATCTCCTGTCCGAATGGGGCGAATCGCTTGACAACGTCGTGGCGTTTGGCGACGACGTTAACGACGTCGATCTGCTCCAGGCAGCCGGGTTGGGCGTGGCTGTGGCCAATGCCTATCCAGGCGCGCTCGAAGCAAGCGCACGCGTCGCCCCCGCCAACACGGAAGACGGCGTGGCGCAGGTGCTTGAGGAGTTGATGGCGGGGTGAATGCGCGCTTGAAGGTTTGAATTGGTTGACAGGGTAACTGGTTGATCTGGTTTATTGGGTGATTGGATCGCCGTCGCTTGGTGGACGATTACCTATCTCCATGAGGTACACAATCCACACTTGCCCGTAATCGACAGATCGCGATTCAACCGAAATCGACAACCAATCACCCTATCAACGAATCCCCAAGACTCACTGGAATGACTTCTCCACCGTCCCTGCCCCCTGTTCCCGTGCGTGCGAGCTTGCGCGAGCTGGCCGCATATTTCACGCGCCTGGGCTTCGTGGCGTTTGGCGGTCCTGCCGCCCATATCGGCATGATGCAGGACGATCTGGTAGAGCGCCGACGCTGGGTGGAACGGCAATACTTCCTGGACATGCTCGCCGCCACACAGTTGGTTCCCGGCCCCAACTCCACCGAGATGGTGATCCACATTGGCCATCTGCACCAGGGAGTGCGCGGGCTGCTCGTTGCCGGCTTCTGTTTCATCACCCCGGCATTCCTCATGGTGCTTGGGCTGAGCATGGCCTATGTGGCGGCCGGCACGCTGCCACAGGCAGGCGCCCTCTTTTACGGCATCCAGCCCGTGATCGTGGCCATCGTCCTCGTGGCGGTGATCAAGCTGGCGCGCACCGCCTGTCGCACCCCGGCCACCGCCACGCTGGGCGTAGCGGCGGCCTTAATTGCGCTCGGCGGCTGGCTTGGCACAATCTGGATCATTTTGCTTGGCGGGACGATTGGATTACTGTCATATCTGCTGCGCACGCGTGCCTTCACGGCCACCTTGCTGCCTCTGTTGCTGATGAGTCTGCCGCAGGCAACGGCCGTGGCGACCACCCCGTCGCTCGGCGGCCTCTTTGCCTTCTTCATCACGGTCGGCGCGACCTCGATGGGCTCCGGTTATGTTATTGCCAGCTATCTGAACAGCGGGCTGGTGGAGAGATTGGGATGGCTGACATCCAGACAGTTGGTCGATGCAATTGCCGTGGGCCAAATGACGCCCGGGCCCGTCTTCACCACGGCCGCCTTTGCCGGCTACGTGATCATGACCGGCGCCGATACAAACGTGTGGGCGGGTGTGAGCGGCGCGCTTGTCAGCACCGTTGCCATCTTTCTGCCGGCATTTGTGATTGTCTGGCTGATGGCGCCTTGGGTCTCCCGCATCCGTACCTCAAATGCGCTGGGTGCGCTCTTCGACGGCGTCAGTGCGGCCGTGGTCGGCGCGATTGCGGCAACTACGGTTACGCTCTTCGTCGCAGCGGTGGTCAACCTTGCAAACCCGGTCTGGGACGTTTCGGTCGCCAACGTGATGCTTGACCTGCCCACGCTCCTGATCTTCATTGCGAGCACGCTCTTGCTGTTACAGCCGCGCCCGCTGAACTCCACGTGGCTCGTTGTGGCGGGAGCATCGCTCGGCCTCCTGCTGCAATGGTTTGCCGGCATGTATTGATGTACGTCGACTTTGAAACAAACGAGAACGCGCCATCGTCAACTAGACTATAGGCAGGAACTCTGGTCGGGGTGACGGGCATGCTCGTCATCATCCCGGTTCAGGAGTTGCGCATCTTTTCGCGCCGGCAGCGCCGTACGCGCAGACGTACGCATGCCGGATGCACGTCACTCTGCAAAGTGGTCAAGAAGGAGCATCGTCATGTTGCAGCCATCAACACAGGCTCGGTGGATACGCCTGGCAGCCATCGCGTTCGTTTGCCTGGGAATCCTTGTTTTGGTGCAGCGCGTCCAGGCCGTGGACCCTCAGTCGGCGGCTCCCCTCGCGCCGGCGCAGGCCGGCTCGGAACAGGCGCTGGCAGCGGCCCTTGCGGCAAAGGATTATGCGGCGCTGGCGCGGGCCGCCGCGCCGGAGATCAACGTCGTCCGCTGGTTGGGCGACCGGCGCATGCTTGCCGCGGCCGACGCACTGGCTGAGCTGCAGGCGGATTATCTGGATCCCGCTGCCGATCCTTACATCGACTCGACCTCAAACCTCGCGGCGTGGTTCGGTGTTCCGCCTGCGGACTTGTGGCAGGATGCGATCGCCGTGGATCGCACCATCTATCTGCGCGGGCTTGGCGCAGATGGTGCGGGCGATGCGCTTGTGGCAGTCAGTGAAGCCAAGCCCGGATCGGTCCAGTGGACCGGCCTGCTGCTCGCCGAAAGTGGCTTTGGCTTGCCCGACGCGCGCGACGAGAATCCGCAAGCCGCGGAAACGGGCGCGGCCACGTCGGCGTCGGCCGAAGTTGTCAATGTAGCTCCGCCCGCCGCGGCCGATGCGACGCAGATTGAAATCCTGCGCTCGGTCAACGTCTATTCTGCGCCCGACGCCAGTTCGCCATCGGTCGGGCTGATGCGCCGCAACCAGACGCTGCCCGTGCTCGGAGTCACGGATGACGGCGCATATTTCCAGATTGCGTGCCCACGGCGCGTCGAGGGCGAATGCTGGGTTGCGAATGAAGCCGGCTTTGTCACCACACCGGGCTCGCAATCGGTGGTCGCTGCGGAAGCGCCATCGACGCCGGAGCCCGAGGTGCTGATTGACACGTCGATTGACGAATCGACGGCTCCAGCCGATTCCACGGCCGACCTGCAGGCAACTGCGGAGCCCGTGGTGATGCTCGACACGTCGGTTGATGAATCGACAAGCCCCGCGGATGCCGCGGCCGATCAGGAAGCCGCCCCGGAAGCCGTCGCGGCGACAGCCGCATCTGCGGTCGCAAGCGCGCCTGAGCGCATCTCGTTCCTGACGGGTGAAGTCTCCGCCAACCGCACCGGGGT
This sequence comes from uncultured Chloroflexia bacterium, assembly GCA_963735275.1. Taxonomy (GTDB): domain Bacteria; phylum Chloroflexota; class Anaerolineae; order Caldilineales; family Caldilineaceae; genus UBA5069. The sequence goes on from CAVTKJ010000001.1 coordinate 193,091, forward strand.
CGTCGAACCCGCAGCGCCTGTGAGTTACATCTTGCGCGTCCTGGCCGGCCAGTCGCTTACCGTTGACCTGGTATCCGGTGGTGACGTCGCCAACTTCTCGGTCACCGGTGCGGCCAATGGCCAGCCCTACAAGGCCATGAGCAACCCCGCGCGCAACTGGACCTTCACGGTGCCGGTTACGCAGGACTACGTCATCAGACTTGAGGCCCCTGTGCCTACACAGTACTCGCTGACGGTCGTGGCGCCTCCACTTGCCGCTCGGCCACCAGTCACCCCAACAACGGTCGCCGTGGAGCGCATCTCGTTTGGCAGCGGCGAGACCGCAGCAATGCGCTCCGGTTCGCTGGGTGCTGGGCAAAGCAAGGAGTACCTGATTCGCGTCCTCAAAGGTCAACAAGTGACCACCGAATTCTATGCCACGGGAAGCGCGGGCTATTCCATCGTCGGAGCAGACGGGACAGAGTTGAAGCCGAGCGCATCAGAAATCAATCCGTTCACGTTCATCGCGCCCGCCACGCAGGATTATCGGGTTCGTATCATGGCCACAACGGCAACCGAATATGATTTCATCGTAACCATTCCGCCCCTGAATGCATCTCCCACGGCAACGCCGTCCGCACCTGTGCGTCTAAGTGTTGAACCCGGCGGCACTTCGGTCAGTGCCACTGACATCGTGGCCGCCTATGGGCGGGACCAGTATCTTGTTGCAGCATCGGCCGGCCAGACCATGTACGTCTCCCTGCAGTCACCGAATGACGTTGTCAACTTCTCGATTGTCGGCGTACTTGACGGCCAGCCGCTGAAGCGCGTGGAGAACGAAGACCGAAGCTGGTCGGGGACTCTTCCCACCACGCAGGATTATCTGATCACTGTTGTCAATCCGACCGGTGTGCGAGTTGAGTACACGCTCTATGTGCAGTTTTCGCCGCTCGGTGGGACAGCACCGACGCCGACCGCCGCGACCTTCGGGACCGCCGCAACGTATTGTTTTCCCGGCAGGTGCAACGACGGCAACAGCCGCAGGCAGCGCACCGCAAGGCTATGTCTTCGCGCGCGCTGGCCGGGCAGACCATGTCTGTTCAGTTGTATCCGCAGGGCAATTCGACCTTCTCCGTGTCCGGGTCCGATGGGACTGTGCTCAAGTCAGCGGGCGCAGGCGGGCTGAGCTGGAGCGGCACACTGCCTGCGAACCAGGACTACATCATCACAGTCATTCCGGTAAGCGGCTCGACGGCCTTCAATCTGGTAGTCACGGTGGTTTACTGAAAGTGACGGCAGGGCGGCAAGAGTTGAGCGGCAAAGACCGGGTGGCGCGCCACCCGGTCTTTCCTCTTTGATGGGGCATGGCAACATCGGACGCTCCGGCTCGGACACTGACACCAGCGTCCCGCCAACCGCGCGGCTTGTGGCCGGAGTTCAGAGAGACAGTTCCTTTTCGCAGTCGTTTCCAGGTGGAGATATCTGAACATGAGTGATTTGATCATCATGGCTCAACAGGTGCACAAGACCTTCCGCACAGGCATCGTGGAGGTGCACGCACTGCGCGGCATCGACCTCGCAGTCGAGCGCGGCGAAATGGTGGCCATCATGGGGCCATCGGGCTGTGGCAAGACGACACTGCTCAACTGCCTCTCGGGACTGGATTCCTTTGACGAGGGCGAAGTCTTCATCGAAGGGGCAAATCTGCGCACAATGAATGATCGCAAGCGCACAACGTATCGCGCCGAACGCATGGGGTTCGTCTTCCAAACGTTCAACCTGCTCCCGGTGCTTACCGCCGTCGAAAATGTGGAGCTGCCGTTGCTCGTTAGCGGTGTCCGCCCTGCGGAGGCGCGCACACGGGCACTTGCTGCGCTGGCGGATGTCTCGCTCTCCGACCGAGTGCAGCACCGCCCTGCAGAGCTCTCAGGCGGACAGCGCCAACGCGTGACAATTGCGCGGGCGCTCGTCAACAGTCCGGCCATCGTTTGGGCCGACGAGCCGACGGGAAATCTGGACAGCAAGGCTTCTGCCGATGTGCTCACACTCATGCGCGCCTTCAACCGGGAGCGCAAGCAAACCCTTGTCATCGTGACCCATGATCCACAAATCGGCGCCGCGTGCGACCGGATTGTGCACATGGAGGATGGCGAGATTGTCGCCGACGGCCAGGCCGCGGAAGTGCTTGCCGCAGCCGGCGCCGAAGGGCTGCCCGCGTGAGCGAGCGCGGATCGCTGGACAACCGAGTTCCCCAGTTAACTACCGTCGCTCTACAAAGCAATGGCATGCGCCCGGAATGGAGGCGCCGTTCATGCAAGCAATAAACGCGATCGGAAACAACATCGCTTTTGCTCTTCTGGGCATGGTGACCGTTGTCGTAGTCATCCTGCTGATCCTGGCGTGGCGCAATCCTGTGCTCTTTCGCATGGGGGTCCGCAACATCCCGCGCCGCCCCGGTCAATCTGCACTCATCGTCATCGGCCTGACACTCAGTACGATTATCATCGTGGCCTCCTTTGCCACGGGCGACACGCTCAACTATTCGGTGCAGCGCCAGGCGGTCGCAGCCTATGGCACGATCGATGAGATCCTGGCCCCACCTCTGATTTCGCTGATTGCGAGCATGGGCGCCACCGGCGGGCAGACCGACCAGCAGGCGGAGACCACCGACGAACTCAGCAATCTCTTTGCGGGCGGTTTGACAAGTGTATTTACCGTGTTGCAGGGCGGTCTTCCAGGCATTGACACCGAGCGGCTGGACAAACTAAAGGTCGAGGCGGCCGCCGACCCGCTGATTGACGCGGTTGCCGGCTCCATCCTCTTCCCCACCATCATCCGCAGCGTGAGCACGGGTCAGGGCGAACCGATTGGCGTCATCTTCGCGGTGGACAATGACTATGATCAGTCCTTCGGCATCAACAGCATCGAGGGGCAGCCACTCCAGGTAGAAGGGCTCGCGCCGGGGGTGGGCACGATCTTCGAGGGTGCAGCGACTGCGCTGGGTGCGGCCGGCGGCGCTGTGCAGGGGCTGGGACTCAATCTGAGCCCTGCGACCCTTGCTGCTGTGGGCGGGGCAATCGTTGCGCTGGCCTCCGGCGCGCAGTCGGGCGATCTCTCGTCGATTGGCACAATCCCCTTTGACATTGCCGCACTCGAGAGACTTGGCATCGACACGCAACCGCTCAAGGATCAGGGCATTACCCAGGTTACTGTTGCGGACCTGCTTGCAACCGTACCGGGGCTGCGCGATTTTCTTGGCTCGTTGCTGGGCATTAGTGGGTCAATCGGCATTACCGATACTGCGACCGTTGCGGCGCTGCAGTCGCTCGTCACGGTGCCGGACCTCTTGAACAGTGCGGCGCTGACGAGCACGCAGGCAATCACCGCCACGGCGAGCCTCACGAGTCCCGCCGCTGTGTCCTCAACGGCCGGCCTAACGGCCACAGATCGCGTCACATCCGCAACCACCGGCCTGGAATCCGTCCCTGCCGGCTCTCAGCGTGGGCCTGGTCGCTTCTTCGACGAGGATGCCGGATTCGCGCCCACCGGCCCGGAAGTCATCGTACCGTCCGTGGGACTCATTGCCGGGACATCACTCACCGCGACGGGGGCCGTCACGGAATCACAAGCGTCAACCGGAATTGCCGGTGCGATCGGCGGCGTGATTCAGCAAGGCGCTGACCTCCTCGGTGCCATCAACCTCAACACGCTCGGCAGCGATCTCGACAACACGCTGGGTCGGGCCGGCTTGCAACTTAAACAGGGAGATGTCTATCTCAACCGGATTGGCGCCGAGCAGTTGGGCGCGCAAACCGGTGATCTGCTCGAGATCTTCATCGGCCCCATTCCGGTGCGCTACCGCGTGCGCGCCATCATCGAAGAGGCAAGCCCACTCGGCGCGGTGCTCCCGGTCGTCATGATGCGGCTGGATGAAGCGCAGCAACTGCTCTTCATGGAGGGCAAGGTCAACAACGTACTCGTCTCCAACAAGGGCGACATGCTGGAGGGCGTGCAGTACACGGGAGAGGTGAGCGACCGACTGCGCGCACTGGCTATGGAACCCGACATACTGGCCAACATTGCCGACATTCTGCGCGAGCCGGAAGTACGCAGCGCACTCGAGGCCGAAGCAAAGCGTGGCATCATGGCCAACGCGCCAGAAGAAATGCCTGCGTTCGTCAAGAACATTGTGGCGTCGTTCGCCCCAAATATGCTGCTTGTTGAACAACAGTTGCAGTCGATTCCTGGCGAATTGGACCAGCCAGGCGTGAGCGAGGCCCTGCGCACGGCGCTTGCCAGCACCGAAATCCGCCAGCGCATTCTGCGGCTTGATATACCGGATACCGCACGCACCGCGCTCTCTGATGCCTTTAGCCAGGTAAACAAGTTTGACGTGCTCGACCCGCTGAGCAAGCAGACGGTGCTCGCTGCAGCCAACGTGGGCGGGACGATCTTCTCGTCACTCTTCTCGGTCTTCGGCTTCTTCTCGGTGCTGGCGGGCATCATTCTCATCTTCCTGATCTTCGTCATGCTCGCCGCCGAGCGGCGCAGCGAAATGGGCATTGCGCGCGCCATTGGCGTCCAGCGCCGCCACCTTGTGCAGATGTTCGTCACGGAAGGCATGGTCTACAGCCTCCTGGCAGCAGCAGCCGGGCTGGTGCTTGGTCTTGCCATCTCCTTTGTCCTGATCAACTATCTCGGGTCAATCGTCAACAGTGTGGCGGGCCAAATCACGAGTACAAGCGGAGGCATTCTCGATTTCACGTTCCATGTGACGTGGCGCTCCATCGCCATCTCCTACTCCCTGGGCGTACTCTTCACCTTCTTCGTCATCGCCATCTCAAGCTGGCGCGTGAGCCGCCTCAACATCGTGGCGGCAATTCGCGACATGCCCGACGAGACGAACCTGCGCCGCATGAGCCTCGTTGGGCGCGTTTGGCGCTGGGTATGGCCGCTGCTCTTGCTGGCCTTGGGAGGGGTGATCGCCTACTACGGCTTCCACTGGACGCTGTGGAGTGTGGTGCTCGCGGGAGCGACCGTCCTTCTCTTTGGCGTGATGATGATTGTGGGTCGCTTCCTCGAGATGACGCGCATGCGCAATGAGACTGTGCAGCGCATCGTCTACTCAATCATCGGCGTGGGGTTGCTGGCGCTCTGGATTACCGCCTGGCAACGTGTACTGCCGACGCTTGGGCTCGAGCGCTTCACTGGGGATCCTACACAGATTCTCGCAGTCTTCGCCATAGGTGGCCCCATGATCATCACGGGAGCGATCATGGTGATCATGTTCAACGTAACCGTTTTCACCTGGATCATCGAGCGCCTCTTCGGCTGGATTGGCTCGCTCACGCCCGTACTCAAGACCGCCATTGCCTATCCGCTCAGCAGCCGCTTCCGCACGGGCACAGCGATGGTATTGTTCGCCATGATCATGGCAACCGTAATTGTCATGGCGCTCGTCATCCAGGCCACCCAGTCGCTGATTGTGATGGACGTGCGCCAGAGTGGCGGATTCACCATCAAGGCGTCAAACACGCTGCTTTCATTCTTCAACCCACTGGGCGATATGGAGCCGGAGATCGCCAGTCAGATTCCCGATTATCCACTCCTTGCCGAGGTTGAGAATGTGGGTTCGGTCGCCACACAGAACCTGAGTGTGCGCCTGCCAGGAGCGGCGTACAGTGCAGAGCGCAACGTGGATTTTCTGGGAATGAGCGGCGGCTACATCGCGCAAGTCGCGCCGATCTATCCGCTTGCGCAGCGCGCCACAGGCTATGCCGACGACGCTGCTGTATGGGAGGCGCTGCGCACGCGTGATGACGTCGTGCTTGTGCGCAGTTGGCTGGCTGAGGAAGCGGTGCTGGAGGGCACAGTGGTCACCGCAACATTTGGGTCGCCCGAAATGGGTTTGCAAAAGACCGTGCGCACTGACGCCAATGGGACGACTGTCTCGATCGACGAGATTCCCTCCGGCCCTGACTTCCGTTCACCCCGAATCCTGGCGGGTGTAACGCTGGGCGAGCCTTTCGCACCCGTTCCGGTTGAGCTCATTTACGATGACAGCGGACAGCGGCGTGTCAAGGTTGTTGAGGTGATCGGCGTGCTCGAAGACGGAGATATGCTCAAGGGTGCAGAGATGCAAGGCAACATCCGCATTCTCGATTCCATCGAGGGCAAGACGGCGAGTCGCGGCGACCACTACCTCACCGCCAAACCGGGCGCCGACGTGCACGCGGTGGCGCAGGAGGTGGAGCGTGCCTTCCTGGGCAGCGGCATCAACGCAACCGTCATGGCCGACGGCTTTGCGCAGACGCAGGCGCTGACGCGCAACATTCTGCGCTTGCTGCAGGGGTTCATGGCGCTCGGGTTGCTGGTCGGCATCGCCGGCCTCGGCGTGATCACGACGCGCACGGTGGTGGAGCGGCGGCAGCAAGTGGGCATGCTGCGTGCGCTGGGCTACCAGGCGCGCATGGTCGGCCTCTCGTTTGTCCTCGAGGCATCCTTCATCGCCATCACGGGGATACTCATCGGCGCGGCGACGGGGATTGTGTTGGGGCTCAACATCATCGGCGTGGCCTTCGGCACCGTCGCCGACTTCCAACTGCCGTGGGGGAGCATCGCCCTAATCGTATTGCTGGCCTATGGCTTTGCGCTGCTCACAACGATCATCCCATCGTGGCAAGCATCGCGTATCTACCCGGCCGAGGCGCTGCGGTATGAGTAGGGGCAACGGCGACTGGTTGAGTGGTTGAGTGGTTGAGTGGTTGAGTGGTTGATTGGTTGAGTGGTTGAGTGGTTGATTGGTTGACTGATAACTGATAACTGGTAATTGGTAACTCATGTTGCGCAGACACTCGGGTCTTCGTAGCGGAGGGCCTCCGTGCCCTCGTCGTTGCTGCGGCACATGTGACATGCTTTCCCGGCGGGCTGGAAGCCCGCCGCTACAACTGGCGGTGGCATTGGGCTTACCAACATGAGGGCGCGGAGGCCCTCCGCTACCGCCGGTGCGGGGCCGGCGTCTTGGTGGGAAGGGCCGAGGTGCTCTTTGGTCGCAAATAAAACGGAGGGCTGGAAGCCCCCCGCTACGTTCCCGGCAATCAGTTCCCAGTCAAGTCAACCGTCAACCAGTCAACCAGTCAACCAGTCGACCAACCAGTCAACCAAGTCAACCAATCATCAATTACCCAGTTATCAATTATGCGTTATCGCCCACCCTACTCCTTCACACCGCCGTTGGGGAGATGGTTGTTGATGTGGTGACGCACTGCATAGGCCGCCGCCTCGGCGCGCGATTGCAGGTCCAGTTTGGCGAGGATTGATGAGACGTAGTTGCGCACCGTCTTTTCGCTAAGGAAGACCCTGCCCGCGATTTCCTTGTTTGTCATTCCTTCGGTGATCAGCGAAAGAATGTGAATCTCCTGGTCGGTCAGCGCGCCGAATGAGGCGTCTTCGGCTTTGCGCGCATGTTGGCGTACGCGCTGGAAGACCTTCTGAGTCACCGCCGGATCAAGCAGGCTCTCGCCGCGCCCCACTCGCTCAAGGGCCTTCACCAGGTCATCGCTGCCGATCTGCTTGAGGACATAGCCAGATGCACCTGCGGCGATGGCGTCGAAGAGAACGTCCTCGTCGGCGTACGACGTCAGCATAATGACTCGCACGTCCGGATAGAGTTCAGTGATTTCCTGGGTTACCTCGACGCCGTTCTTGCCCGGCAGTCGAATGTCCATCACGACAACATCCGGGCGATGCAACTCCACCATCGCCAGCGCCTCGGGCGCATCGCTCGCCTCAGCGACGATTTCGAATTGACCATAGCGCGCCAGCAACGTGCGCAGCCCCAATCGCACAATCTCGTGGTCGTCCACCAAAATGATGCGCAAGCGCCCAATGATTCCGCTGCGTTCTTCGCTCACAGAGCCTCAATATCACACCAGGCCGAATGCAATGCTCGATCCGGCTGCAAGTCAGGCCAGATTGGCGACTTGTAGCACCCGCACGCATCATGCGTTCAGAGCATGCATCCACATTCGACGCACCCGCGTCGTCAGAGTATAATTGACGATTGTACCATAGGGCAGACCCTGCCGCGCTTCGGGCGCGGGTTTCGTTCAAACAGGGCTGCGCGCTCGCGTGTCGGGCGCATGTTCGCGGACGTGCATGTCCACCAAAACGCTACGCTGGGTTGGTATACTTCTCCCCGTCCTCTTCTGGGCCACAGTGTCCGCGCTGCGCGTCTACCTTGCCCCTTACACAACAGTTGTGCTCGAAAGCGTCATTGAGCTTCTGCTCGTTGCACTGGCAGCCGCGCTCTTTTCAAGCTGGATTGCAGGACGTCTTGAGGAGCATGACGCAGAAATCGAAGAACGCGCACAGCAGACCGAAGCGCTGCGACAGGCGGCTCTCGCCCTCACCTCCGAGGTGGACCTGACGCAAGTCCTGCAGCGCGTTGTGGACTTGAGCAGACAACTGAGCAAGGCGCGCTACGCGGCTCTAGGGGTCCTCGATGTCGAAGGCACGCGCATCGAACAGTTCGTCACTTCAGGTATCTCGCCTGAAGAACGCTCCGCAATGGGCGAGACGCCCATGGGCAAAGGCTTGTTGGGCGCGATCCTTGCTGAACGCCGGCCCATGCGGGTGGCATCAATCGCAGAAGACCCTCGGTCCGTGGGCTTCCCTGCGAATCACCCGCCCATGACCAGCCTGCTGGGTGTCTCGCTCATCTACAAAGGCAAAGTCCTCGGCAATCTCTACCTCACCGACAAGTACGACGCTGAAGGACGCGGCCCGCTGCAGTTCACCGAGCAGGACCAGGATGTTGTGGAGATGTTTGCTGCGCAAGCATCGATCGCGATTGAGAACGCGCGCCTGTACCGGCAGAACCAGCAGATCGCGATTATGCAGGAGCGCGAGCGCTTTGGCATGAATCTCCACGATGGCGTCATCCAGTCGATCTACGCGCTGGGGCTGCTGCTTGATGACGCCTACCATCGCGCCGACGAAGAGCCTGCGCTTGCCAAGGAGCGCATCGGCCTCACAGTGCGGGCGCTCAACGAGGTCATCCGTGATATTCGGTCGTACATCATGGATCTGGGTCCGCAGCGCTTTGCCGGTCGCTCGCTGGCCGAAGGGATGGACGAACTCGCGCGCACCTACAGCGCAAATGCTGCACTCACTGTCGCATTGGAGGTTGATGCCAAGGCAGCGGCGCGCGCCACCCCGCAACAAGCCGCTGAACTCCTGCACGTCACCCAGGAGGCGTTGGCAAACGTCCAGAAACATGCCTGCGCCGACCAGGTGAGTGTATCGCTCGTCAGGACGGGTGGACGGATATGCCTTGCGATTGACGACAACGGTGAGGGTTTTGACGTCTTTCACACCGCCCACAATTCGCCCGGACACGGATTGCGCAACATGCAGGAGCGTGCCCGCACACTGGGCGGCGAGTTCGAGATTGACTCGGAAAGCGGCCGCGGAACGCGCATCTTTCTTTCGCTGCCGGTGGCGCCCCGTCCAGGCGCAGTCCCGAGCGCTGCGCAAGCCGGCGGAAGCGCGGCATCTCCAAGCTCCTCTACTGTCGTGTCGTCGAATACCGCACTTGGCGCCGTGTCGACAGTGGTCACGCCCGTCGATACAGGCGGCACTTCAAGCCACTCCGCCGACTGATCTCGTTTCCTCGCCACAAGAGTCCCAGTGAAGAACTCATGTTACGCACGTGGCCGCTACCGGCGTCGCGGAGGGCCTTCGCTACGCAGGCAAGCACCCGCTGCAATACAAAGCGGCGCGTGGGCCAGGTCATGACCGGAGGGCTGGAAGCCCCCCGCTACGTCCACTCAGCCTCAGCGCCACGCCAGTAATCATTTGTTTGTTATCAGGTCGTTCCGCACCTCCGCCGCGTAACATGAGTGAATTATCGGAAAGCTGCAAGGTCGTGCACTTGCTGCACGCAATTGCGCGCCATCTGCCTTCTCACGGCGAGTTTTGCGGACTCCGGGGAAGAATGTCCCACTTGGCGCGTGACAATCGCACCTATCCGCGCGGCATGCGAAAGACTATACTCGCAGGGAACGAATTGCGCCTCGCACGCTGTATACATCGCGGTCCGCACGAAACTGTGCAGGAGCGCATTCGTCACCACACAAATCGCGGGCTTGAGCTTTGCCTCTGCCCACCGCTGCCCTTCACTTCCTTGCCAAGGAAGTCCGAGGCTGGAGTTTCCCCTGTGACCCGACCGGCCATCGCCACAAACAACCTGACACGCGAATATGGCGCCGTGTGCGCGCTCGATCGGCTCACGATCGAGGTGCCCTCCGGCTCCATATTCGGCTTGCTTGGCCCCAACGCGGCCGGCAAGACGACAGTCATCCGGTTGCTCCTGGGATTGGTTGAGCCGAGCAAAGGCGAAGGTACGGTGCTTGGCTTCGACATTCGCAAGAATGGCGACGAGATCCGTCGGCGCACCGGCGCACTCTTCGAGAATCCCGGTCTTTACGAACGGTTGAGCGCCTACGACAACCTTGAATACTTCGCGCGCATCTGGCGCATGCCTGAAGTCACGCGGCGCGTTCGCATCGAGTCGCTGCTGCGCCACTTCGGGCTGTGGGAACGTCGCTTCGAAATTGTGGGTTCATGGACGCGTGGATTGCAGCAGAAGCTGGCAATCTCGCGCACGCTGCTCCACCAGCCGCCGCTTGTCTTCCTTGATGAGCCAACGATGGGCCTGGACCCAATCGCAGCCGCTGCTCTCCGCAAGGAACTGGCGGCGCTCAGCCATAACGAAGGCGTGACGATATTTCTCACTACGCACAACCTGGCCGAAGCCGAGCAGCTTTGCGACACCGTCGGCTTGATGCGAGCCGGCAAACTGCTTGCCGTGGGCACGCCGGCCGAACTGCGTGATCAGGGTCGACTGCCTCAGCTTGAGATTCTCGGGCGCGGGTTTGACGATGACGTCATTGCGCTCCTGCGCAAGCGCCCTGAAGTGCGCGACGTGAACACCGTCGAAGGCGGCCTCATCATCGGATTGAGCGGTGATGTGGACACATCGCCCCTCGTAAGTCTGCTTGTCGAGTCCGGTGTCGACGTGCAGGAAGTGCGCCGGCTCAGCACAACGCTCGAATCCACCTTCCTCACGTTCATGGAGGAACTGGCATGAGGGATCTCACGCTGGATTCCTGGACGGTTGCACAAAAGGAACTGCATGAGTTGCTTGTCACCCGGCGCCACTCGCCGGTAAGCATCCTCATGCTTGTCGCGTTCATTGTATTGCTGGGAATTCTGTTTCCCCTCATGGCCGGCCCACAGTGGCTGGACAGCGTTTGGCTCCTCTCGCTCTGGTCCTGGGTCGCCGTCTTCATTGTGGCAATCAGCGTCGCCGATTTCGTGGTGGGGGAACGCGAGCGGCATACATTTGAGACTCTCCTCGCAAGCCGTCTGCCCGATCGGGCCATCCTTTTCGGCAAGTTGGCGGCCGGCGTCATCATTGGCTGGGGACTCATGCTCATCACGATCGTAACGAGCATCGTGGCGATCAACATGATCTACGCACGCGACCAACTTATCCTCTACCGACCCATGCTGTTGGTGAGCGGTGGTCTGTTGAGCTTGCTCGCATCGCTGCTCGCCGCCCTGTTTGGCGCACTCATCTCCCTGCGTGCCGCAAGCGTCCGGCGCGCACAGATGTACATCGTCGCGACACTGATGGTACTCTTCCTGCTACATGTTGTCGCTACACCCCTCGTGTTCAACCTTCTGCCGAATCCATGGCAGCTCTCGCTTGATTCCGTTCTGGGCACATTGAGCCGTGGGGCGATTGTCATCGGCCTGGCAGTTTCTTTGCTTGCACTCAATGCTCTCCTGCTCTACGTTGCGGCAAGCTGCTTCCGGCGCACGCGGCTGAAACTGAATTAGGGCACGCGCAGCAGGGATTCTCACCTGGCAACATCGGCCTACCTGCGCACTCTCATCAATCACCTTTCCAATCATTCGCCAAGAATTCTCAGGAGGCTTCCCATGACCGGCTCTGACGAGTGTCCCTTCTGCAGCATCCTGCGCGGCGATGCGCCGGGCACCATCATCGTGCGCGATGACGAAAAGGGCTTTGCGCTGATTCGCAGCATTCATCCCGAGAGTGTTGTGCACTGGCTCGCCATTCCAACCACGCATGTCGACAGCACCGAAGTCATGGAGCAAAAGGATGGGCGGGCGCTGCTAGACCTGCTTGAATTTGCCATCAGTGAAGTGCGCAGTCGCGTCGATGAAGTGCCGCAGTTTGCACGCGGCTTCACCGTAAAGATGCACTTCGGCTCCTATGAAAGCGTGCCCCACGCCAAGTTGCACGTGCTGGCGGCCGAATAAATCCTTCAGGATTCCAACGATTGAAGTCGATGCGGGGGGCCAATGGCCCCCCGTTCGCTTTGCCATCTGAGACCAAAGTCACTGCGGTCGACTTTCGGGCGTGCTACGCTTCTGTTGCAGGTAATCTTGCGCGGTTGACCGATACAGGTGTTGCCAATGGAACCTCAAAATCTACTGCCCCGCATCAACCTTGATCGATGCACCGGCTGTGGTCGCTGTGTCGAGATCTGCCCCACCCAGGCGCTCTCCCAAATCGATGAGAAGGCACGCCTTGGCTTCCCAGAGCGGTGCATCCTGTGCGATGTCTGCGAGGATATTTGCCCTGAGCAGGCCATCGCGCTACCCTTTCTTGTGTACTTTGCACCCAGCGAGGGGCACGCGAAGGGGGCGAACGATGATCACTGAGTCGCTTTCCAGGCTGCAACAAGCCCAACGCAACCTGGCATACCAAGGAGCCGTTCAATATGCCGGAAACCACCGGTGAACAGAGCGCGCAGGGCGCGCCTTCATTCAACTATTTTGCGGATATTGCTGCGTTGGTTGGCCCCATCGCGGCTGATTCGATTGTGAGCCGCACCTTTCTCAAACAGGACGGCACACACCTGATAGTCTTTGGCTTTGCCCCAGGCCAGGAGCTGTCGGAACACACCGCCGCGGCGCGGCGATTCTCTACTTCGTGCGCGGTCGCGCCGGCCTGACGCTTGGCGCGGAATCCGCCGTGACGGCAGGACCGGGCACGATGGTCTATATGCAGCCCAACCTCCCCCACAGCGTGCTTGCTGAAGAGGAGACGATCATGCTGCTGATTATGCTGGAGCGACCGGGGGCGGCGGCGTGACCAGTTTGCGTCTCGCTTGCAGTACGTGGCGGCGATTCGCAAGGCCGGGTCGGATCCTGGCCGAGTCGCAGATCGGGCGTGATTTTGGGAATTGATCTTTCGGCGCAAGTGCCCCGCACTTTGCGCTTTGTGCTGATGGCAGCAGCAATGGCCGCTCTGCTTGCCGCGCTGTGGGCCGGACTGATTCGCCTGGGCTGGGCCTGGCCTCCGCTCGCACCGCGTCTTCCCAGCAGCCATGGTCCGCTGATGATCTGCGGATTCATGGGTACGCTCATCGGTCTGGAGCGCGCCGTGGGACTGGGAAAACGGTGGGCATTGGCCGCACCTGCATTGAGTGCACTCGGCTCCCTCCTGATTCTGCTGCCAATCCCGCTATTTCCAGGTGCGCTGAGCATCACGCTTGGGAGCGCCGTCCTTGTGATCGCCCTGGCGCAACTGCTGCGCATCCAATGGGCGCTCTTCATTGCCACAATCGTGCTGGGCGGACTTCTCTGGTTTCTCGGCAACCTTGTCTGGCTTGCAGGCCGTCCGATTGCGGTGGCAGCACTCTGGTGGATGGGTTTTCTCATTGTCACCATTGCCGGTGAGCGGCTGGAACTGAGCCGGATGCTGCGCCTGACCGTTGCAGCCCGCGCCCTGTTTGTCGTGTCGCTCATTGTCATGGTGAGCGGGATGGCGGTGGGCCTGGTCAATTATGCGTGGGGCACCCATGTGCTTGGCGTGGGCATGCTGATCATGGCGGCATGGCTGCTGCGCTATGACATTGCCGGGCGAAGAGTGCGCGCCGGCGGGCAGGCGCGCTTCACCGCGCTATGCCTCCTCTCCGGTTACGTTTGGCTTGGCTTTGCGGGTGTGCTGGCAGTTGCACGCGGCGGCAACATGGCCGGCCCGGACTACGACGCGATGCTTCACAGCGTGGTTGTCGGCTTCTCCTTCAGCATGATCTTCGGCCATGCGCCAATTATCTTCCCCGCTGTGCTGCAGATTCCCATGACCTACAAGCCACGTTTCTACAGCCACCTGATTCTGCTGCAGGCGGGCCTGGCGCTGCGCGTCGCCGGCGACTTGATTCCTTACTGGCCTGCGCGCCTGTGGGGAGGACTTGTGATTGCAATTGCCATCCTCCTCTTTCTGGCCAATACCGTTACGTCGGTCAAGCGATCGCAGCGGCCGGCAGCATCAGTCTCCGGTGAACCGCAGCCGAGCGGACAGCGTTAGTCGCCCATGCCCCGCATCACGCGCATCTTCGTCAAGACGGCTCTCGCCTATTTCGTGGCGGCCATGGTTCTCGGCCTGTTGCTCGCGCTGCGCCCACTGCTGCCCGAGAACTGGGGTAGCGTTTGGGGCGGTTACTGGCCCGTCTACTGGCATTTGTTCATGTTGGGGTGGGTAACACAGCTCATCATGGGGATTGCCTACTGGATGTTCCCCCGCTTCAGCCGGGAGAAACCGCGCGGCAGTGACCGCCTTGCCTGGATTACCTATGCGTTGCTTAACGCCGGGCTTCTGCTGCGCGCCATCGCCGAGCCGCAGCTTGGACACAACCCTGCGATGTTATGGGGCGTCCTGGTTGCCGTCGCTGCACTTCTGCAATGGGGCGGCGGAATGGCATTCGTCGCCAACAGCTGGCCACGCGTCAAGGAGAAATAGGTGCCGCAATGCCTCGACTTGGCGTCTGGTTTGTGCGCGCTGCCTTGCTCCACTTTGCCACCGGCTTTACCTTTGGCGCGCTCCTGCTTTGGAACAAGGCGTTGCCTCTGGGCCCATCGGTAAGCGCGTGGACATGGCGGCTGCTCCCTGCCCACATGGAGCTGCTGCTCGTGGGGTGGACTGTGCAGCTTGCGCTTGGGGTATCCTTCTGGATTCTGCCGCGCTGGCGCTCAGAACGGGGGGATGTCCGCCCGGCGTGGGCGGCCTTCTTCCTGCTAAATGCCGGCGTCCTGATCATCGTCGTCGGCGCGTTCTTGCCCACACCGGCGTGGGGAACGGCCGCCGGTCGCGCCCTTGAGCTTGCGGCTGCCGGGGCATTTGCCGTTCACGCCTGGCCGCGCGTCAAGCCGTGGGTCGAGGGGGCTACCGGGTAGCGGGCAATCAGTATGGCGCGTTCGCCGGCCAGCGTGCGCAGGCCGCTCTGCTGCAAGAGCCAATTCACAGAGCGGGGAGGTCGCAAGAAGAGTGCGCTCTCCCCGCTTGCAGCAGAATCACTTTGCCTTGATTGCCGGCAGGAAGGTCCAACTGGTCATCACCGGCGGCGCGGCCATTCCGTGGGGACCAGGCCCGGTGGGCTGCGTCATATGGCACACCGTGCACGTGTTGAGCGGGCCATTGTGTCCCTGCAACTCAACGAACTTGATCGAATCATTCGTCTCGCGGCTGGGCGCAATCGCGTGCGGACTGTCGTGGCACGCAGCGCAGTAGATGCCACCATGCCCGGTCGAGTTGCGGTATAGTGGCTGGTTCTGCGCGTACTCGGGCTCCTTGTGGCAACTGTCGCAGCGAGGCTCCGCGAGCCACGGTGTAGGATTCTCCGCCACTTTCTCCATTGATCCATGGCAGTCAACGCAGGTCATGTCATGTTGCGTGGACATGACATCGCGCAAGCATTTCGTCTCCGGGCCAGGATGGCAGTTGTAGCAGCCTTCGTTCGTCTCTGGCACCTTATCGGCATGTTTGCTGTGCATGACGCGCGAGAGGCTCTCCAGCCCCGGCACGCCTGGAGCTCCAAGAGCGTTGGAGGAGTGACATTCGGCGCAAAGCACCGGCCGCCGCTGCATAAGCGGCGTTGTATGGCCCGGCGGATACTCGTCGCTGTTCTCTTCATCGTGAAGCGTCAGGATATTCGTCTCAACCCGCCCGGTACGGATCCCCTCGACACCGCCATCATTATGACAGAAATCGCAGTGCATTTCGGTGGAGACCGGTGCGACCGTTGTCAGGCGCGCAAGTTCGGCATTTGATCCCGAGTCGCGCGCGATGATCGTCGCTAACTGGTAAGGATCGGGGACTGTCGGCGCGCTGTCACTGAACTCCGTCAGCGGAACACCCTCCACAACAAAATGATCTGACTTCGCATCCATCGCTCCGCTCAATCCCTTGCCCGTGAGGCCGATATTGGGCAACAGGTCTACACCAAAGAGCGCCTGATCGAACTGCCAGAAGTTGGACTTGCCCACAGAATAGGTGTTGTCAGGAAAGGAATAGGAGACCGAGGTTGTCGTCGTAATGATCTGCGGCGGATCGGCAACGCGCACGACCTGCGCCCACAGATTGTTGAAGGGCGGCAGCACCGCAAGATCCTGAAAGTCGCGGTTGTAGCAGTGCATGCCCAGATCATTCCATGCGAGCAACGTGAACCGATCTGCCTGAACGGCCTGTGGCGCAATGGGAACGTCCTGCCTTGGGAGCGTCGACAACGAAATTGACGTGGGCGAAGCGGTGGGAGTGGGCGACGGCTGGAGATTAGGTGCTGCGAGCGCAGACGCGCCGCCAAGTGTCAGTGCAACCAGCAAAGATAGAGCAAGCGCGAAAACTGTGCACCACGTGAGAACACGCAGGCCATTCCGTAAAGTGCTGCGAGGAAGCATGAACACTCCTTGCGCTGACCATCTGTTGGCTCGGGGGGGAGACGGCGAAGCGACCAGTGAGCGCCCGCCAAATGCAGCGGGAACTCACGGCCTTCGTCATTCCAGAGTATACGCCCGATTTCCGCCAATAGAGCCAACGAATTGCCGCCGTCACGCACTCGCAGGTTGCGCGTCGGCCTGTATTTCGGCGGGATGCCGTGAGCGAGTGATGATTCCCCAAACGGCTAGAATGAGCGCCACGCCGGCCACGGTTGCCGGGATCACGCTGCTCCATGCAGCAAGCTGCAGCCAGTAGATGGCCGGAATCGGGACCACTGTCACCATACCCAGGCCTAACAAGGCAACCAGCAACAGACCTACACCCGCAATCCACGCCCAGGACAACGCTGTTTGCGCGCGCATTGAGAAAGTGCCAACCGCGGGCAGAATGACTCCGAATAGCGCGCTGCTCATCCACCCCAGCAGGATCAGGTGCAGATAGAAGACGCGCAATTGCGTGCCGGACGACCAGCGCCAGAGGCCCGGAACCAGGATCGCCAGGGCTGTCAGCAAATAGAGTGCAAAGAGAAACACGCCGAACCGTGCCGCAAGGGGCAACAGGTTGCGCCTGCGCGCCAGTTCCCACGCGTGCCGTGCGAGGAGCAGCGCCGCGATGGCATTGGCCAATGCAGCGAACCAGAAGAGCGAACGAGATACCACAGCAGGTGACATCCCCAGCACAAACGTGAGGCCGAGAGCGATGCCGACTGACTGCGTGGGCATCCACCCGCGCGGCTGCTTCTCGATGGCCACAAAGGCCCACAACAACCCAAGCGTCGCGAGGGTGAACCATCCCGTGGCAAAGAGGTCAAGAAACAGATGAAGTGATGCTTCGCGCAGCGTGTGGCTTTCGACGCCCAGTGCCACCTGCATCCCCAGACCCATCGCCCCAAGCGAAGCCAGCAGCAGGAGCAGAAGTGCCCAGTCCCAGAGTTGCACGGCAAGCGAGCGGACGCGCAGTCTGCTTGTTGCCCGTACGTAGAGAAACGCAAAATAGAACCAGGGCAAGCCGTTGATGGCCGCCGCCATTGAGCCGAGAGGCAGTGATCGTCCAAAGAGTACTGTGCGGTCGTACCCGTTTGCCCAGAAAGCAGGAAAACTCAAGAGAGCGAGCACGGCGGTCAGTCCTAGTTGGAGACCCGTACCGCGCGGCAGCGGAAGCCCCGTTTGGCCGGGCAGCCAGGCCCAAATCAGCGCCATAATGCCGAGCGTGCCCCAGCCAAAGTACATGAGGTGGCTGTGGGCGTGGCGAATGGCGATGTAGTTGCTTGCCCAGGCCGGGAAGCCATTGACAAGCCCAAAGCGAATCAACACGCCGGTGGCCGCGGCAAGCGTCAACGCGAAGAGCGCAACTATGAGATAGACTCGCTGGCGGACAGGGGCTGAGGTAGCGGGGATGGTGAATGACTGGCTCATCTTGCTCCGGTATTTCCAGGCGCGCGGGCGCGATCGTCACGAAAGTTCGCCGATTTTCGCGCAACCCGCGCTCCAGGCGCAACGACAAAAGTCACATCCCGGCATCTGCTACAGACCGCTTCCGGCCGGCGCGAATGCCCAGTTGCCCACAGGTCGGGCAAGTCCGTACTTTGGATGGATGCGCAGATGTCTTTTCGCGTGTATGCTGAACCTGCTGGGTACAGCGCGCCAGGAAGGGAGACCGCATGAGACGACATTTTGCTGTAGGAGTTCGCAGCGGAGAGCCGATGGCATTCCCCGGTGGCTCGGCAACACCGCGTTCGTTCGCGGTGGCATTCCGTCTGGGACCAGTGGCGTATGCCTGGAACACACCCATTGGGCTGGACATTGCATATGCCAACGGTGTGCGAGAACGAGTGCCAATAGTTGACGTAACCCGCTGGGCACTCTGGGGCCTCGCGGCACTTGCAATTGTGGCGGGCGCAGACAGGCCGCGTAGCTAATCCGAAGGAGGCAAGAAAGTGGCAGACGAAAATCAGGCAGGTGAAGGCGATACCGGGATGCCCAATGGGCGAGCGTTTTGGGCCGGATCGATTGGCGGCGCCGAACAAGCGAATGCGCTGATCGAACGTGCACTCGAGGCAGCATCACCCAATGCGATCTTCCAGGAGCCGGTTGTGCTTGGCGACACAGCGGTCATTACGTGCAACGAGCTGAACGTGTGGGTGGGCGTGGGCTACGGCGGCGGCGGCGGCGCTGAAGGCCAGGGCGGCGGTGGCGGGGGCGGCGGCGGCTCACTGGGCCGACCCGTTGCAGTGATCACGATACGCCCTGACGGCGTCAAGGTGGAGCCGATCGTTGACATCACAAAACTGGGCATTGCCGCCTTTGGCACACTGCTCGCGCTAATCATGATGCGCGGTGAGGTCAAACGCGCCATCTCGGGACGCTGATCGGTCTGAAAGGCGTATGGCACGGACGGATGTCGGACCGTCGGTCGGTTTGTGTTCGGCGTGCGGAAGCAGGTACGCACAAAACCCCTCGATTCGTGGTACTTTGTCATTGCGACGCTTTGTCGCCCGGATGGCCCGGGGGCACACCCAGTGCCTTCCTTCCGGATGTAGACACGAATCGAGAGACCAAATGTTTGTGACACTCCTCCTCTTCGCAGTGATGGGCAGCGCGCTGGGCGCGCTGGGCGGGCTCGTGCTCGGCGGTATCTGGCTCTGGGCCATTGCGGGCTTTGTTACGGGCGTCTTGCTCTGGCTGCTCCTCACAATCGGCTACGACAGGCTCACGCCCGCGCGCCTCGCGGCGGATGACGACCTGCGGCGGTACCTGTAGGGCGAGCTGGTTGGTTGGCTCGTTTATTGGTTGACTTGTTGACTTGTTGATTGGCTGTCACGCTTGAATTTGACCTGGTCTTTTGCCTCGCACGTGCGAAGTTTAGGCGTAGCGAATGCCGCAAGCCCTCCACCAACCTATGCACGATCGTGTGTGACGCCCACCGCGGGGTCGCAGCTGTTCTACCAGTATGCACCACAAATCCTGCACCCAACTCTGAAGCCTAACCCTTGAACTCTTGACACCTCGAAACGCCCGAAAATAGAACGGCTCAATCCCATGTCGTCTTTGACCCTGGCCGATGTTCTGCTCGCACAGCGCACTATCCGACCCTGGTTGCCGCCTACCCCGCTTCACAACTACCCGGCGCTTGATGCGATTACAGGAACAGAAACCTGGATCAAGCACGAGAACTATCAACCGATTGGCGCGTTCAAGGTGCGCGGCGGTATCAATTTCCTGGCGCACCTACCTGCCGACCAGCGTGCACGGGGCGTCGTCACGGCATCCACAGGCAATCACGGCCAGTCGATTGCTTACGCCGCGCGAATCTTCGGCGTGGCCGCGCACATCGTCGTCCCCGAGGGCGCCAATGTGCTCAAGGTGGAGGCGATGCGCAGCCTGGGGGCAAACGTGATCTTCCACGGCGCCGATTTCGAAGCCTGCAAACGCCACTGCCGCACGCTTGAGGCGGAGCTTGGCCTGCGCTTCGTTTCCTCCGGCGACGAACCACTGCTGATTGCCGGCGTGGCAACACACACGTTGGAGCTCCTCACGCAGCAGCCTGAAATCGAGTTGATTATCGTTCCGGTGGGCGGTGGAAGTGGCGCGGCGGGGGCTGCCTTGACAGCCAAGGCAATCAACCCATCCGTACGCGTGGTGGCCGTTGCCGCCGAAGGCGCGCCCGCCGGCTACCTCTCCTGGCGCGACCGCGCGGCGCGCAGCGCGCCGATCGAAACCTTTGCCGCAGGACTGGCAACAGGCGAAGCGTTTATGATGCCCCAGGCGATTCTGTGGGAGAAGCTTGACGACTTCGTGCTCGTGAGTGATGATGCCATGCGGCGCGCAATGCGGCTGCTGCTGGAGAAGGCGAAGACACTGGCTGAACCCGCGGGCGCCGCCTCACTGGCGGCAGCCCTGACTTTCCCCGCAATGGTGCGCGGCCAGCGTACAGCGCTCATCCTCAGCGGTGGCAACGCCAGCCCTGAAGAACTGCGATCCATTCTGTAGTCGAGAGAACAGCAGCACTATAGAACAGCAACACGGAGGCACGGAGAGCACAGAGAAACACAGAGAAGAGTACAGACGGCAGTGCAGTTCTCTGGGTTCCTCCGTGTTCTCCGTGCCACCGTGTTGCTGCTAAGCTGTCTGGTTATGAGGTGATTCCCGCCAGCGCGTCGGCAACAATTGCGCGCGCTTCCTGCTGCACAGCGCGCAAGTGCTCCGCCCCCTTGAAACTCTCCGCGTAGATCTTGTAGACATCCTCGGTGCCCGAGGGGCGGGCGGCGAACCAGCCGTTTTCCGTGACAACCTTGAGGCCGCCAATCGGCGCGTTGTTGCTGGGCGCGCGGGTCAGTTTGGCGACGATCGCCTCACCCGCCAGTTCGGTGGCCGGAACCATCTCGGGCGACAGACTGGCAAGCGCCTGTTTCTGCACGGGCGTTGCCGGGGCGTCGACGCGCTCGTACACGGGGCTCCCATAGCGTGCCTCAAGCTCCTGATAATGCTGCGCTGGATCGCGCCCCGTGGTCGCCGTAATCTCCGCCGCCAGGAGTGCGAGCAGAATCCCATCCTTGTCCGTCGTCCAAACGGTGCCGTCGCGGCGCAAGAACGAAGCGCCGGCGCTCTCCTCGCCGCCAAAGCCAAACGAACCGTCGACCAGCCCATCAACAAACCACTTGAAGCCCACCGGCACTTCGCAAAGCGTGCGCCCCAATCCTTTCGCGACCCTGTCAATCATTGAACTGGAGACGAGCGTCTTGCCGACCGCGGCGTCCGGACGCCAGCCGGGGCGGTTGCGGAAGAGATAGTCAATCGCCACCGCGAGATAGTGATTGGGGTTCATCAGCCCTGCGCTGGGCGTCACAATGCCGTGCCGGTCGGCGTCGGGATCGTTGCCAAAGGCAATATCGAACTTTCCCTTGAGCGCAATGAGATCAGCCATGGCAAAACGCGACGAACAGTCCATGCGAATCTTGCCGTCCCAGTCGAGCGGCATGAAGCGGAAAGTCGCATCAAGCACCGGGTTCACGACAACGATGTCCAGCCCATACATCTCGGCAATCGGCTGCCAGTAGGCAATGGAAGAACCGCCAAGCGGGTCCGCCCCAATCCGCAGCCCGGATGCGGCGATGGCCTGCATATCAAGGACATTGGCCAGGTCGCGCACGTATGGTGTCACATAATCGTAAGCCGTCACATTCTCCGATTGCAGAGCCCGTTCATAGGGGGTGCGTGCGACGTTCTGAATACCCTCGCCAAGCAGCGCGTTGGCCCGATCCTGGATCGTGCGCGTGGTTCCCGTGTCGGCCGGGCCGCCGTTGGGCGGGTTGTACTTGAAGCCGCCATCTTCGGGCGGATTGTGCGACGGCGTGATGACAACGCCATCGGCCAGGCCGGAGCGGCGGCCACGATTGTACGTCAGGATGGCATGGGAGATCGCCGGCGTCGGCGTGTAGCCCATTCCTTGCTGGATCACCAGGCGATCACCCCGCGCAGCAAAGAGTTCGATTGCCGTGCGGTGCGCCGCCTCGGAGAGCGCGTGGGTGTCCATCCCCATAAAGAGCGGCCCTGAGATCGCCTGTTCGCGCCTGTACTCGCTGATGGCCTGCGCAATGGCGAGGATGTGCTCCTCGTTAAAACTCGCCTCTTGCGACGAGCCGCGGTGACCTGACGTGCCAAATGCCACGCGTTGTGCGCTCTCGGAGAGAGCGGGCGGATTTGTGTAGAAGTCGGCCATGAGGCGCGGCAAATTGACGAGCTGGTTGGCGGCTGCATGCGTGCCTGCCTGGGGATTGATGGACATAGTCGCCTCCGGGGTTTTACTCTCGAGCGTTTGGCATGAGGGTCAATCGCCATTGTACCCGCGCCGCCGGAGCCTTCACAACCGCACGCGACCATTGAAGTCGGGCCCGCCCGCCGAGTGACGTGACTCCTGGGGAAGCGATCAAGCAAAGTCCCCCTCCTCTTTTCGCGCAGAACCGCATTGGCTTATAATGGTCATGCTGCCCCTCGACTTCGCGCAACGACGCTCAGTCGTCCTGTCAATCAGCGGGCTGCATCCACACACTTCCTTTCGCCATACAGCGCATCATGACCAACTCAGCATCGCACGCAGAGCTGTTCGCCAGAAGTCGCCGCCTTTCCGCGCCTGCTGCAAGAGGCGACCGGCAATGTCGAGCCGGCGCGGTTGGGGATGAGATTTGACCCTGAAAACTGGAGCGCTGCACAGGTCGTCCACCACATGGCTGATTCGTGCATGGTGAACTATGTCCGGTCAAGGCTGCTGCTGACTGAGCATAACCCTGCCTTTCCGGGGTACGACGAGCGCCTGTGGACTGCGCTCGCAGATGCCGATAATCTGCAAGTTGATAACTCGATTGCTATTGTGCGGAGTGCACATCTGCGCTTTTTGAAGCTGCTGCCGACCTTGCCCGAAGACGCCTGGTCGCGCACGCTCGTCCACCGCACAAGCGGTCAAGTCAGCACGCTGGATCAACTTCTGCGCAGCTACCTCGATCACAGCCACATGCACCTTGAACAGTTCCATCGACTGCTTGCGGCTGCAATGCAGGATTCCGAACAGGCGGGCCTTCCCACGGCTGCGTCATTCACCGACTACGAGGACTTCATGACGAACGACGAACGCGCCGCCCTGGTGGCAAAAATCGCGGCACTGCCGCAGCAACTGGAGGAAGCGGTGCGTAGCCTGACGCCGCAGCAATTGACTTCCCGGCCACTGGCAGGCGAATGGAGCGTGGCGCAAAACGTTCACCATCTCGCCGATTCGCACATGAACAGTTTCATCCGCGTCAAGCTCATGCTCACCGAAGAGAACCCGATGTTCAAGCCCTACGACCAGGAGGCCTGGGCCGAGCTCCCGGATGCCACAAGCAGTGACATCGGCGAATCGCTCGACCTTCTGCGTGGGCTCCACAAGCGCTGGGTGCGCCTCTATGCGCACTTGCCCGAGGCAGCCTGGTCACGGACGGGGACCAACCCGGAGTCCGGGCGCACGTACACCATGGAGGACATCCTGCGCACCTATGCCGGACATGGCGAGGCGCACCTGGATCAAATCGGCCGCACGCTGGCAGCGGCTGATTCATTCGATCAGGCAGAGGCGCGCTGAGCCGCGCAAGCACATCCGGCGCGAACAGGGTGCAGGTTCGCACCACAGCGCCCCACAGGCACGAGGCACAAACATGCATGCAATGGGGATTGACATAGGTGGCAGCGGCGTCAAAGGCGCAATTGTGGATCTGGACCGGGGTGCGCTGGCAAGCGAGCGTGTTCGTTACGACACGCCTGCGGAATCCCATCCCGAGGCAGTCGCGCCGCTCGTCGCGCAAATTGTCACTGACTGCGGATGGGGAGGTCCCGTGGGAATCACATTCCCGGGCATCGTCTATCACGGCGTCATCAAGACCGCGGCAAATGTCGACAAGAGCTGGGCGGACGTCGACGCAGTGAAGCTCTTTGAGCGGGCAACAGGCCGACCGGTGCGCGTTCTCAATGACGCGGACGCTGCGGGAATTGCCGAGATGACCTTCGGCGCCGGGCGCAACAGCGCGGGCGTTGTCGTGATGCTCACCTTCGGCACCGGTATCGGTACGGCAATCTTCGTCGAAGGCAAGCTTCTGCCCAATACGGAGTTTGGCCACTTGCAAATCCGCGGCAAAGATGCAGAGCACCGCGCCTCAGCGCGCGTTCGCAAGGAGGAGGGGCTCTCCTGGGAGCAATGGGCCGAACGGGTGAACGAGTATCTGGCTACGCTGGAGTTCTTCTTCTCACCCGACATGTTCATTATTGGCGGGGGCGTCAGCAAGAAGTACGACAAGTTCATGCCTTTCCTCAAGGCACGCGCGCGTATCGTTCCCGCGCAATTGCTCAATGAGGCGGGCATCATCGGTGCAGCCATGCATGTCGCTGATCTTTCTGCGAGCCAGTTCCAGAGTGAACCGGCGGACGAAGACGCGAGCGTTCACGCCGCTGCCGAAGAGTCGGTCGAATTGCCCGAAAAAGAGTAGAGCGTCGCGCTTGGGCGGGATGTGGAGCCGATGACACAATTTGCGCAGCAGGTCACCTTTCTTTACGCCGCAGATCTTGATGCGACTTGTGCGTTCTACGCGCAGACGCTGGGGCTACCACTCGTGCTTGACCAGGGAGCATGTCGTATCTATCGCGTCTCTGGTGATGCATTCGTTGGCATTTGCCGGCGCGTTGCGCCCGCCGAAATCGCACCGCAGTCCGTCATCCTCACACTCGTCACGCACGATGTTGATGGCTGGGCGCGGCGCCTGACGGACATGGGGGTCGTCCTCGAGAAACCTCCGCAGCTCAATGCCAATTACAACATCTATCACTTCTTTGTGCGCGACCCGGCCGGCTATCGCGTCGAAATCCAGCGCTTCCTCGATCCGGCCTGGCCGGAAGCCGCGTCTGACAGCGCCCCGGGTTGACGTAGCGGAGCGGGCAGGAGTCAACTTCACAGATATGCAGCCCGCTTCCAGTGTGGAAGCGGGTTTCAATGTCCCTTAATCGACGCGAGGCTTCCAAATTCGGAAGCTTCGCGTCTTTCGCGGCGACCAATGCTCGTGGGCCACCCCGCCGCGACTTGCACTTACATTCCACATGGTGTATAATCGTTTCACGATATGGAATAAGGCGTATTCGTTTTGTCGGTGGGCCGTCAATGAGTGTCGAAATGAGCACGTTGTCCACAACGATGGTTGCCACGAGTGGAGAAGGAAACAACTCCGCCACCTATCCCGGCGCGGCAGAGTGTGTCACGTGCGATTACGGTGCTTAAATGCTTTAGTGACGCGCGGCCCGAGTGGAGCCTTGGCGATCTGGCAAAATACGTCGATCTCAACAAAGCCACTGTCCACCGGCTGCTGGCGGCGCTGGAGAGCGAGCGCTTCATCGTCCGCAGCACGCGCACAGGTGGCTACAGGCTCGGCCCGGCGCTCATCGAGTTGGGCGGCTGCGCAATGCGATCCAATGACTTGCGCACGGTCAGCCGGCACGTCCTTGAAGCGCTCGCCGAGGCTACTGGCGAATCCACCACGCTCGAGGTGCTTTCGGGCCGCGAAGTGGTAATCCTTGACGAAGTATCAAGTCGCCACCTGCTGGG
Source organism: uncultured Chloroflexia bacterium (assembly GCA_963735275.1). GTDB lineage: Bacteria > Chloroflexota > Anaerolineae > Caldilineales > Caldilineaceae > UBA5069. Next base: position 219,000 of record CAVTKJ010000001.1, read on the forward strand.
GATGTCGCAGGATGTGGGTTCGCGCTTGCCCGCACATGCAACGGCAACGGGCAAGCTGCTTCTCGCGCAGCTCGACGCCGATGAACTCTCGCTTGCGCTCCAAGGGGCCCTGGCGCGCCTGGCGCCGCGCACCATCACCTCCAAGGCGGAATTACGTGCGCAACTGGGACCAATTCGGCTGGCCGGCATCGCAATCACCGAAGACGAACTGGAAACTGGTTTTGTGGCGGTAGCCGCCCCGATAGTCGACAACGCCGGTGTCGTTGTGGCCGCCGTCAGCGTGGGTGGGCCGGGCAATCGCCTGTGCGGAACAACGCTGGCTGTTGCCGTGCAGCGCACACGTGAGGCCGCCGCAAGCATTTCGCGCGAACTTGGCGCAAGCTAATTTTGCGCAAGAGTGACGCGAAGACGTAGCGGCTGCTTCAGCTGCCGAACTGACCAATCGCGCCGCATCCCAAGCCAACGGCAGCTGAAGCAGCCGCTACGACAGGCCGTCGCACTTGCGGTACGGAGCATTCTGCGCCCACGCATTGACGTTGCCGGTTCGCAACAAATCTCATTCCAGGACCATAACTGGTTCCAATCTCATTGCCCAGAGGTGAAACATGATGTCTCGCGAGATTACACGCCTCAATGTACCCGGTCCCATTGCCCGCTCCATCCTCGAGCGCGACCGCAAGGTGGTTTCCCACGCCTACGGTCGCGTGGCCGATCTAGTCATGGACTATGGTCGTGGCACAGAAGTGTTTGATGTCGACGGCAATCGCTACCTTGACTTCGTCGCGGGCATTGCCGTCAACTCAACGGGACATAGCCACCCCCACGTGGTAAGCGCCATCCAGAAGCAGGCCGAGAAGTTCATGCACATTTCTTCAGACTTCTATCACGAGAAGTGGGTTGAGCTGAGCGAGAAGCTTGACGAAATCGCTCCCTTTGACGAGCCGGCGTACACCTTCCTGGGCAACTCGGGCACCGAAGCCGTCGAAGGTGCGATCAAGGCCGCACGTTACCACACGGGACGCCAGCGCTTCATCGGCTTTCTCGGAGGATTTCATGGACGCACACAGGGGGCGCTCAACTTCACGGCCAGCAAGGTCTCACAGCGGCGCGGTTTTGCCCCCTACGGTGATGTGACCCATGTCCCATACCCGAATCCCTATCGCCAGTTGCTCGCCATGCAGCCGGGCGACGGCGACTATGGCGACACGGTTGTCAACTATATCGAGCAGGTGATCTTCAAGACCGTCGCGCCGCCTACCGACGTTGCCGGGATCCTGGTGGAGCCGATCCAGGGAGAAGGCGGCTACGTTGTGCCGCCGCCCAACTTCTTCCCGCGCCTGCGCGAATTGTGCGACAAGTACGGTATTCTACTGATAGCCGACGAGGTGCAGACCGGCATGGGGCGAACCGGACGTTGGTGGGCCGTTGAGCACTGGGGCGTCGAGCCGGACATCATTTGCACAGCCAAGGGAATTGCCAGCGGCGTGCCGCTGGGCGGCTTCATTGGCAAGCAGAGCGTGATGACCATGCCCGCAGGCGCGCACGGAAACACCTATGGCGGCAACCCGCTCGCGTGTGCGGCGGCGCTGGCAACCATCGAGGTGCTCGAGAACGGTGGCCTTCAGAACGCCGAAGTACAGGGGGACTACCTCCTTGTCGCCCTCAAGCAAATGGCCGAGCGCCACCCGAGCATGGGTGAGGTGCGTGGAATCGGGCTGATGATCGGCGTCGAGTTCGTGAAGGACAAAGCCACGAAGGAAACTGCCCCGGAGCTCCGCAATCGCGTCGAGGAAATTGCCTTCGAGCATGGCCTGCTGCTCATGGGCTGCGGCTACAACGCGATGCGCGTCATACCGCCGCTGGTGGTCACCCGTGAGCAGGTGGACGAGGCGCTGCAGATCATGGAACATGCCATTACGCTGGCCGAGGACGAACTACTTGCTTGAGCGTATTCACTACGTATTCTAGTTGATGCGCTTTGAAACAAAGGGGCGATGCACAATGACGTGCATCGCCCCCTTTGTTTCCTACTCCTCTCAATGCAGTGCAGAAGCCAAAAAGAGCGGTACCAGCAGGGAAAAGACAGGATACTGCGTGCAGTAACCAGTCGTTTCCTTTTCCTTCCCGCCCTTTCTGTGTTCCAACACCTTTTGCGGTTTACCGCCGACGGCATTTTGGCCTACGCAACAAACGCCTCTACTACGGCGCTCCCCTCCCACTCCTTGTGGGGCGGAATCCCGAGCAGCGCCGCCAGCGTCGGGGCGGTGTCCAGCAGTGACACAGGCCGCTGGATTACATGCCCCTGCTTGATGCGCGGCCCGGCGACAACCCAGGGTATCGTCATGTCTTCGGCCATGTCGGTGCCGTGGACGCGCTCGTGGCCGCCATGGTCCGCATGAACCAGCACGTGCGCGGAGTCCGGGAGCATGGCAAGAATGCGCGCGAGGCAGCCATCCACCCGCTCGGCCTGGCGCAGATAGCCATCGCTCATCCAACCGTAGTAGTGGCCGGCAGTATCGACCGTCCCCAGATAGATGAACGCGAAGTCGGGCTGCAGGTCGGGCAGGTACTGCAGAACAGCGTCAGTTAGCAAATCGTCCCCATCGGGCTGATAGATAAGGTCGCGGTGCCATGCAAACTCAAGCATTTCCGGGCGGCTCACGTCGCGCAGCGGCTCCCAGTTGTAGATTGCGGCGCTGCGCTTGCCATGTGCTTTGGCCTGCTCTATCAGGCCGGGCAGCGGCCGCGCCATGGGCTGATAGACGTTCATCGTCACCCCGTGACGCGTGGGCGGCACGCTGTGAAAGATCGTCATGTGACAGGGTAGAGTCATCGAAGGCATGGTGGATCGCGCCGAAAGGGTCGCGGCGCCGCGCGCAATCAATCCTTCGAGCGCAGGCAGTGAGGCCTGCGTCACGCGCATCGGGACGCAGACCGTCAATCATCACAAACACAACAGGGTGCCATTCCATAGGTGAAAGCTTCGCTCCGAGGGTTTCAGACGATGACGACCTGGTCGAGCCCGTCAGCAGGCTGAGGATACTTCATTTGGAGCCCTTCGAGGGCGTCGATCAGCACCTTGGAAATGACGAGGTTGCGATACCACTTGCGGTTGGCGGGCACAATGTACCACGGCGCATGGTCGGTGCTCGTCCTGGAGAGGACATCCTCATAGGCCGCCTGGTAAGCGGGCCATTTGGCGCGCGCCGCCAGGTCTGCAATTGCGAACTTCCAATGCTTCGATGGGTCATCCAGCCGCGCTTGCAGGCGCTCCTTCTGCTCGTCTAGATCAATATTGAGGTAGAACTTGAGGATGAGCGTGCCTTCTTCGGCAAGCATGCGCTCAAAGGCATTGATCTGGTCGTAGCGCCGCGCCCAGACTTCCTCGGGCGCAAGCCCCTCAACGCGCACGACAAGCACGTCCTCGTAGTGGCTGCGGTTGAAGATGGTCATGTGGCCGCGGGCGGGCGTATGCTTGTGGATACGCCAGAGGTAGTCGTGGGCCAGTTCTTCGGGCGTGGGCGCCTTAAAGGAGGCCACATCAACCCCGGCCGGGTTCACCCCCTCGAAGACGTGGCGAATCGTGCCGTCCTTGCCGCCTGTGTCAAGCGCCTGAAGTACAATCAGCACCTTGTGCTTGCCTTCGGCGTAGAGCAGCTCCTGCAGCGATTCAAGCCGTTTGTTCATTTCCCCGAGAACTCTCTCGGCTTCACTTTTGCCGATCCCGAACGCGCTGGCTCTCGTTCGGGTCCCACTCCTCCAGATGAATCGTTGTCTCGGGTTTGACCCGGTACTTGCTCAATTCGACGTTTGTCCATGCGGTTGCGCCGTTCTTGCCCATGGGGGAAATCTCCAGTCAATTCTGACGCCGGCTGCGTCGTTGGCGAGTTGTAGAGGCAGCCAAACGCAATCAGCGAATGTGATAAAATGGCTAAACTCAAGTGTAACTGAACCGGGTCGCGCTGCGCAACCATTTGCGCACCTATCTCTGACGCAAGTCCACGTCGACTTGCCGGTCTGCGACTGGTTTCGCCAATCCTCACCAACTCTTCACGCCACTGGAGGCACCCGATGAACTACCGTCGATTTGGACGCACGGGCTGGAATGTAAGCGAAGTTGGCTATGGCATGTGGGGCATGGGCGGCTGGTCCGGTTCTGAAGACGACGAGTCGCTCGCATCGCTGCAGCTTTCCGTTGATCTCGGCTGCAACTTTTTTGACACGGCATGGGGCTATGGCGCCGGACACAGCGAAGGGCTCCTGGGCAGGCTTGTGCGCGCCAACCCCGACACCCGCCTTTTCACCGCGACCAAGATTCCGCCCAAGAACTTCAAGTGGCCCAGCCGGCGCGAGTTTACACTTGACGACTGTTTCCCACCTGACCACATTGAGCAATATGTGGAATGGAGCCTGCGCAATGCGGGGCTCGATTCCTTCGATCTCTTCCAGTTCCACACCTGGGAGGATTCGTGGACGCACGACGACCGCTGGGCGAACAAGGTGGATGACCTGCGCCGCCAGGGGCTTTTCAAGGCCATCGGCATCAGCATCAATCGCTGGGAGACGTGGAACGGCATCGAGGCAGTCAAGAGTGGCCTGATCGATGCCGTCCAGGTCATCTACAACATCTTTGGTCAGGACTGCGAGGATGCGCTCTTCCCTGCCTGCCGGGAACATGATGTCGCCGTTATCGCACGCGTCCCCTATGACGAAGGCACGCTGACAGGGATGCTCACCAAGGAATCAACCTGGCCGGAAGGCGATTGGCGCAACACCTACTTTGTGCCGGAGAATCTGATCCCCAGCGTGGACCGTGCCGAGGCGCTGCGGCCGCTCATCCCGCCAGGCATGACAATGGCGGAGATGGCCATGCGCTTCATCCTCAATGAGCCGACCGTAAGCACAGTGATTCCCGGCATGCGCAAGGCAAAGCACGTGCGCGAGAACATCGCCGCGAGCGACGCCGGCCCGCTGCCCGAGCCATTGCACGAAGCGCTCCGCGCCCACCGCTGGGATCGCGAGCCGACGAAGTGGAGCCAGTAAAGAGCGGTTCATGAGTGGCTGGGTTCAGGAGTTCGTGGGCTCGGAGACGGCCGCGAAACGGGCCTTCGTCTCCAAAACGGCGGATTGCATGAGCCGCCAAGAGTAGCGCGCCCTTCCGAGCCGCGCCGCACCGCAGGTATATAACGAATCGAGGCAGGCGTTGACTCCCCTACTGACCGCATGCAAATGCACGCTCATTTGGAGGAGGAGATTGCCATGCAGCCGAGTGAAGAGTGGGCCGGTGGCGCGCTTTATGAGCAGTACATGGGACGCTGGAGTCGGCTGGTGGCCGCCGAATTCATGCGCTGGCTGGACCCGCCAGACGGCTTGCGCTGGGTGGATGTTGGCTGCGGTTCGGGTGCCCTCTGCAGCGCACTGATTGCGTGCTGTGAGCCGTTGGAGGTGCTTGGCGTAGACCCGGCCCAGGCCTTTGTGGAGTACGCCCGCCTTATCCTGCCTGATGCGCGCGTACAGTTCAAGACTGGCAGCGCGACGAGCATTCCGGCGGCTGACCACAAATATGGGGGCGTTGTCTCCGGGTTGGTCTTCAACTTCCTGCCCGATCCCGTTGCAGCACTCGAGGAGGTGAAACGCATAGCGACCCCTGGCGCACGTGTGGCGATCTATGTTTGGGATTACGCGGAGCGGATGGAGTGGCTGCGCTACTTCTGGGACGCCGCTATTGCAGTAAACAGTAGTGCGCTTGAGGCCGACGAAGGGCCCCGCTTTCCGCTCTGCCGACCTCAGGCCTTGCATGCTCTCTTCACTGGCGCCGGCTTCAGCCATGTGATTGCCGGATCAGTCGAAGCCAACGCGCGTTTTGTTGATTTTTCTGACTACTGGCATCCCTTCGTCGCCGGAGGGCGCTTTCCGTCTCCGGCATATCTATATACACGCCCTCTTGACGAACGCGAGGCCATACGCTCTCACCTGGAGCGCGTGCTGCCACGCCAGACTGATGGTTCAATCATTTTGGCCATGCGTGCGTGGTGTGTCCAGGGCATCGTATAGGCATACAATTCAAAGTCGCGCACTCTTGCGCGCAGAATTGCAGGCTGCTCCACGCGCCACGGCGCCAGCACACGTCTCAAAAGGTCATTCCATAAACCCTTCACCATTTCACCGCTTGTCCATATGCAAAGACCAATGCGCGCCCCACGCGGCACCGAACTAACCTGCGCCAACTGGCAAATTGAAGCCGCGTACCGCATGCTCCAGAACAATCTGGACCCTGAGGTGGCTTTTGACCCCGACAACCTGATTGTCTACGGCGGGCGGGGCAAGGCCGCGCGCTCGTGGGAGGCGCTGGATGCGATCCTCGAGTCGCTGCGCAGGCTGCGACCGGACGAGACGCTGCTTGTGCAGTCGGGCAAGCCGGTGGCCATCTTCCGCACGCATGAGGACGCGCCGCGCGTGCTGCTGGCCAACTCCAACATCGTGCCGCACTGGGCCACGCAGGAGAACTTCGATCGCTGGGAGAAGGCCGGGCTCATCATGTACGGGCAGATGACGGCGGGGTCGTGGATCTACATCGGCACGCAGGGGATTCTGCAAGGGACCTACGAAACGCTAGGCGCCCTGGCGCGGCAGGAGGGCTGGGGCAGCCTCAAAGGCAAGTTCGTCCTCACCGCGGGGCTGGGCGAAATGGGCGGTGCGCAACCGCTTGCCGTCACCATGAACGAGGGCGTCGCGCTCTGTGTAGAAGTGGACCCGTGGCGCGCCGAGCGGCGGCTGGCGCTGCGGCAGGTCGACCGCGTGACGGCCGACCTCGAGGAAGCGATGACGTGGGTTGACGAGGCGCGGCTCGCCGAGACACCCCTCTCGGTGGCGCTCGTGGGCAATGCCTGCGTGGTGCTTCCCGAACTAGTGGCACGCGGTGTGGTCCCTGACGTGGTGACCGATCAGACTTCGGCGCATGACCCCATGTACGGCTACATACCCGCGGGCATGAGCGTGGCTGAGGCCGCGGCGGCACGCGTCGCCGATCCGCAGGCGTATTTACAGCGAGCGCTTGATTCGATGACGGCGCATGTGCAGGCCATGCTTGACTGGAAGGCGCGCGGCGCGGTGGTCTTCGATTACGGCAACAATTTGCGCCAGCGCGCGTTCGACAATGGACTCAAGCAAGCGTTCGATTATCCCGGCTTCGTGCCCGCATACATTCGCCCGCTCTTCTGCGAAGGCAAGGGTCCCTTCCGCTGGGTTGCCCTGTCGGGCGATCCGGAGGATATTTACGTAACTGATCGGGCAATGATGGTACTCTTCCCCGAAGATGCGCATTTGAACCGCTGGCTGCGCATGGCGCAGGAGCAGGTTGCATTCCAGGGGTTGCCGGCGCGCATCTGCTGGCTCGGCTATGGCGACCGGGCGCGCGCCGGACTGAGACTCAACGAACTTGTTGCGTCGGGCGCAGTCAAGGCCCCGATTGTCATTGGTCGCGACCATCTCGACGCAGGATCGGTGGCAAGCCCCAACCGTGAAACTGAGGCCATGCTTGACGGTTCCGACGCGATTGCCGACTGGCCGCTGCTCAATGCATTGGTCAATGCGGTCAACGGCGCCACGTGGGTCAGCATTCACCATGGCGGCGGCGTGGGCATCGGCTACAGTATCCACGCCGGGCAAGTCATCGTCGCCGACGGAACCCCCGAGGCCGCGCGGCGGCTGGAACGGGTGTTGACGAGCGATCCGGGCATGGGCGTTGTGCGCCATGTCGACGCCGGCTACCCCGAGGCGATTGCCTTCGCGCATGCGCATGAGATTGCGATTCCCATGCCACGCACAACAGACCAAGGCTGACACCTTCAATTCTCTTGAAAGGACATCCACCCTATGCGAAAGCTGCTTGGAGCAACGGCCCTTGTCGGAATCATGCGGGGCATCAGCAAGAATGCCCAGCGCACATTGCAGGATCCTGTAAAGATGCAGAAGCTTGCGGGCGACGCTTCGCGCCGTGCTGCCGCCGCCGAGGGCAAAGGGGGAATTGTTGCAGCTACCGTTGCGCCGATTCTGCTACTGGTTAAGATGCTGCGCGCTTATGCGCGGCGCGAATATCGGGCGGTGCCCTGGGCGACCATGGGCGCAATCACCGCCGCCCTCATCTATTTCGTCATGCCCTTCGACTTCATACCCGATCTGCTCGCCGGTTTTGGGCTTGTCGATGACCTGGCGCTCATCGCCTTTGTCATGCAGAAGGTGGCAAAGGACCTTGAAGATTTCTCGAGCTGGGAGATTGCGCGTCGCGATGATCTCACGGTCGATGCAGTCGCCGAGCAAATCCCGGATGGCGCGCACGGCGGTGTCCATGTCGAAGAGATCTTCATACCGGAAGACAACGGCAATCCGGCGTCGATCGTCGAAAGTGACGAAGCGATTGACAGCATCGTCAAGGCAGTAATCGGCGACAAGAAGAACAAGACCAGCTAAATTCTTCTTCCAAGGAAAGGGAAACCCCGAACTCCACGTCAATCTTGGGTCCCTGATAGCTCACTCATGTGGCGCAGATCCTCGGGTCTTCGTAGCGGAGGGCTTCCAGCCCTCCGGCTGCCTGCTTTACCCGATCCTGAATCGGGGGTATGGAAGCCCCCCGCTACGTCCGTTCAACGTACTGCTCGGTATTCTCTCCACCAATCAGAACTCCTGGTGTAGACTTCACCCATGCCACGCGCCGACATACTCCTGCATAGCGCCGCGCAGGTGGTCACCTGTGCTGGCAGCCCCATCGAGCAACGCGCCGCAGGCGCGGCGCCCCGCCGTGGCGCCGCACTGGGTGACGCAGGCGTCATTGTTGACGGCGCGGTTGCCGTAAGTGACGGTCACATCGTGGCCGTAGGCCCCAGCGCCGAACTGCGCTCCGCCTTTCCGGCGCACGAGTCGATTGATGCCACCGGGCGCGTCATCTGCCCGGGCTTTGTGGATTGCCACACGCACCTGGTCTTTGCCGGAGATCGCGCAGCCGAGTGGGAGATGAAGTTGCGTGGCGTCCCCTATCTGGAAATCCTCGCAGCGGGCGGCGGCATCCTCAGCACGGTGCGCGCCACGTGCGCCGCCACGGCGCTTCATCTGCTGGCCGACGCACGCGCCCGCCTTGACACAATGTTGAACCTGGGGACGACCACCGTCGAGATCAAGACGGGGTATGGCCTCTCGCTCGGTGACGAATTGAGGCTTCTCGATGTCATCGCACAGCTCGCCCAAAGCCACGCGGCAACCATCGTGCCTACACTCCTGGCCGCGCACGCCGTCCCGCCCGAATTTACGGGCGACAGCGATGGCTATGCGCAAATGGTCGTCGACGAGCTGCTTCCAGCTGCAGCCGCGTGGTATGCTGCTTCGCACTTCCCTCGAAACGCAACCCCATTCTTCTGCGATGCTTTTTGCGAAACGGGAGCGTTCAACCTGGCGCAAACGCGGCGGGTGCTCGAAGCGGGACAGGCATACGGCATGCGCGCCAAGCTCCATGTGGACCAGTTCCACTCGCTTGGTGGCGCGGCGCTGGCGGTGGAACTTGGCGCGATTTCGGCTGACCATCTGGACGTGACCCCGCCAGACGAACTGGCGCTGCTCGCTGCCTCCGCCACGGCGGCCGTGCTGCTGCCCGCGGTCAACTTCCACCTGGGCGCGACGCACTACGCCGACGCGCAGGCGTGGATCGCGGCCGGCGCTGCCGTCGCACTGGCCACCGACTTCAACCCGGGTTCGGCCCCCTGCTACTCGCTGCCATTTGTGATGGCGCTTGCCTGCCGCCACTTCGGCATGACCCCCGCTCAGGCAATCAACGCCTGCACGATCAATGCCGCGTGCGCCCTGGGGATGGGCGAGCGCGTCGGCTCGCTCGAAGTGGGCAAGGAGGCCGATCTGCTCCTGCTTGACCTGGCGGATTACCGGCTGCTGCCGTATTGGTTGGGCGTCAATCCCGTATCCATGGTCGTCAAGCACGGGCACATCATTGTATAGTTCCAGAAGCGCAGATGAACAGTCCAGGCTGCGGTGCATGTGATTCGTAGACGCCGGCTCCCTGCCTGCGTCTACGAAGTGCGGGTGTTCCTCACAGCGCTTTCGGGCGACTGGACCTGGACCGCGCGCACCGCGTGGCGCGACCGCACTGGCAATCCAACCGTGGCAAGAGAAGGCTCATGGAATCAGTTCTGCTTGACGGCGAGAGCCTGACAATTGACCAGGTCATTGCGGTTGCCCACGGCGCGCCGGGTGCGCCGCACGTGGCCTTGGCCGATGCCGCGCGGCCGCGCGTTCAGCGCGCTGCTGAGGCGGTGCAGGCGCTCATCGAGCGCGGTACCGTGGCCTATGGCATTACCACAGGCTTTGGCGCATTCAAGGATCGCATCATCCCTGCCGATCAGGTGGTGCAGCTCCAGCGCAACATCGTCATGAGCCATGCTGTGGGGGTGGGCAACCCCTTTGATGCCGCCACGACGCGCGCGATCATGCTCATTCGCGCCAACACCCTCGCGCGTGGCGTCTCAGGGATTCGACCCGCGACCCTCGACCTGCTGATTGAATTGCTCAACCGCGGCGTCTACCCGGTAATCCCCGAAAAGGGGTCGCTCGGTGCGAGCGGCGATCTCGCGCCCCTCGCGCATATGGCGCTCGTACTCATCGGCATGGGCGAGGCGCGCGTGGCCGATGAACTGCGCTCCGGCGGTGATGCGCTGCGCAGCGTCGGCCTGGAGCCGGCCACGCTGGCCGCCAAGGAGGGGCTGGCGCTGACCAACGGCACCTCGGTGATGACCACGCTGGGAACCCTTGAGAGCCACCGCGCACGCATGCTCAGCCGCGTGGCCGACATTGCCGGCTGCTTGAGCCTCGAGGCGCTTCATGGGACGCCGCTTGCCTTCGATCGCGCGCATTCACACCCTGCGCCCCTTCCCGCGCCAGGTGAACTGCGCCGCCTACCTGCGCGCGCTGCTCGCCGGAAGCGATTTCACACGCCATGCCGACCCTGCGAATGTGCAGGATGCTTATACGCTGCGCTGCATCCCCCAGGTGCATGGGGCTGTGCGCGACGCAATCGCCTATGCGCGCTGGGCCATGGAGATAGAGTTGAATTCGGTGACTGACAACCCGCTAATCTTCATTGACGAAACCGATGACGGGAGCCTGGGCGAAATCACCGTGCTCTCCGGCGGCAACTTTCATGGCGAGCCGCTGGCCATCGCGATGGACTACCTGGCCATGGCGATGACCGAACTCGGCAACATCTCCGAGCGGCGCACGATGCGCCTCACAGACGAGGCCAGCAACGCCCACGCACTGCCGGCGTTTCTTACGGAGGCGGGTGGCCTCAACTCGGGCTTCATGATCACGCAGTACACGGCTGCGGCGCTTGGCCACCGAGAACAAGGTGCTTGCCCACCCGGCCAGCGTCGATACAATCCCCACCTCGGCCAACGTGGAAGACCACGTCAGCATGGGTGTGACGGCAGGGCTCAAGCTGCGCCAGATTAACGACAACGTGGAGCGCATTCTGGCAATCGAGTTGATGGCCGCCGCGCAGGGGATCGACTTCCGCCGCAAGCAGCTTGGCGCCCAGGCGCGTATGGGCGCCGGCACCGCCCCTGCCTGGGAACTGATTCGCTCGGAAGTTCCCTTCATCGAACGGGACCAGGTGCTCTACCCCTTCATGGAGGCCGTACGCCGCCTCGTGGCCGACGGCGCGATCGTGCGCGCCGTCAACGCGCATGTGCAGGATACGTGGAGCGGGTGACGGCACGATCAAGAGTTAGGGGTTCAAGAGTTCAAGGGTTCTGCCTGACTCCTGCATTCTAGGCGCTGGGCTTGTCCGGCGGGTCAGAGCATTACGTTAACACAATGATTACTCAGTGCGCACGCCCCATTAACCGCGGCGGCCTATCCTGACCACTGTGCGGGTACGAACTGGGGAGCGAGTCCCGCACACCATTCTTACTCCTTGTACGACACGAAACACCACACTTCCTCAGTGGGACACCTCAAGTCCCCGGCTGTAGCCTTCTCCGTGACGGAGTGGGCTATTCGCTTTTGTGCCTCCGGCGCACTTGCTGCCGGCTCCCAAAGGGCTGGCCGATAGATACACGGTCATACGCTCGGAGACTTCTGGGGCCCTGCGGCATACCCGTAGAGTGCTACGATTATCCGCCACAGGTGAATTGCATGCCAAGCGTTGGTCCGGGCGCCAGTCCACAGCTTGTTGCGTGTCTACGCGAGCTATCGGGTATCGTGACAGTGGCCCATGCTATGATAAAGTAGCGCGCGAAGAAACGCTCCAAAGCAGCGCAGCATCCAATCCGAACGTACAGGCAGCATTTTCGACGGTCCGGTCACGCCGTATTTCATTTGCTATGACCGCGTGAGGCGGTCTCATCCATCAAGAATGGGGGCACTATGCAGCGACTATTTCGCCGAACTTTCAACATGACCCTGGGTGCAGTTTTGGGCGCCGCGCTCGTCGCCGTCGTATTCCTTGCGGCGCGCGCGTGGGCGCAGGATGCCCCAGCGGAACCAACGGCCGCAACCGTAGTAGCGGCCGGCCAGATCAGTGATGCAAGCATCAACGTGGTTGATGCACCCAACGCGCCGGAACGCATCGTCCAATATCAGGGTGTCCTGCTCACGCCGGCCGGCGTCGCTGTGCCCAGCGGCACCTACAGCATGATCTTCCGCCTCTACCAGAACAACAGCACCGTTTCCTTTCAGCAGCAATTGAACGTTGTTGTCGCACAGGGCTTCTTTTCGGCGGCAATTGGCCCAATCGACCCCGGCATCTTCGGCGAGCAGCAATTCGTCGGTGTTACCGTGGGCAATGACCCGGAGATGACCCCGCGCCAGCCATTGCGCTACGTGCCCTACGCGATGTTCGCCGAGCGCTCGCGCACCACCAGCCTGTTCCGCTCCTATGGCGTGGTCAATTCCAATGGCAGCAAGGAGAAGGGGGAGCAGTTCTCTTCGCAGGTTATCAACAACTTTGATGGCGGGCCGGCCTTTGCCATCGACATCGGCGAGAACTACAACCTTAACGAGTACGTCACCAACGTGACGCCCATCTATACCAGCGCCGACAATTGCACCGGGCCGGTGATCGTCTCCACAACAAGTTCAAACAACCAGTTGATCGTGGTAATGTTTGACAGAAACGGCGGCCGCAAACTCTGCAAGTTCGGATTCTCTGTCCTGGATCTGCCGTGATTTCACTTCGCGTTGCACCTCTGCAGAAAGGGGATCCAAAGATGTTGAGACGAACACGTACACGCCGCAGACTCTTGAGCGTGGTTGTGGCCCTGCTTGTGATCTCGAGCGTTCTCTGGAGCTCGGCAGCTGTCCTTGCACAGTCAAGCGCGCAGTTCTCGCTCGGCTGCTGGTCAATTACCAGCGCCGGGGGTGACCAACGTTCGAGCGCAACCTACCGCATGCGTGATGCGATAACGCCGGGCGGCGGCCAGATCCAAAGCCCCCAGTACCGCATCAACACCAACTTCTATGTGCCAATCGACGCGATTAACCCCGTAAGCACAGCTGGGCCGGTTCCGCCCGCAGACGCCATCTATTTGCCGATTTTGTGGGCGAATGCATTGCTCCTGAAAAACCTGTGCCGATAGCCGCGTTCGACGTCGACGGAACCGGGCGCGCCGGTTGCATGGACTCTCGCGCCCATTCTGGCCCCTTCGACCATCAAGGAGAAGTGACTATATGAGGTACGCACTTAACCCGGAGGCGCCAAGGTCCGCACCACCTGCGCATCCATTCCCGGCACGCAGGCAGCCGGCGGCCCCACTGCTGGCGGCCATGCTGCTGATTCTGGCAGGTCTGCTGGCAATCGCCAACCCGCGCGTGGCTCTGGCCCAAGACACACCGGGCGTCAGCCCGTTTCTTGTGACTGAGGGCAACCAGGTTTTCGGATTGCAGGGCATCCTGCGCACCGCTGTGGGACAGCCCTTCGGTACTTTCCTGATCGCCGACGGCGACGGCGCTGTGTATGGACTGGTCGGCGCGACCCCGGCCGTCGATCAGCAGATCACCCAATTCAACCAGCAAGGAGTCGGCGTGCGCGTCTGGGGCACGCTCTTCGCTGGGCAAAACGGCAGCACGGTTCCGCAAATCCTTGTGGACAGCATTGTTGCGACGAGCGCTGCACCGCCACCCCCCGCGGCGACGCCCGTCCCGGCCACGTCGGTGACTGTCCTGGCCACAGTTGCCAATGTGCGTTCGGGCCCAAGCACCGCATATCCCGTGATTGGGTCAGCGAGCCGGGGCACCATTTGCCCGGCGATTGGCCGTAATGCCGACATCTCATGGCTTCAGGCGGCCTGCGCTGCCATTACCGGCTGGATCTCATCAGACTTGTTGGCGATTACAGGCAATGCGGCCGCGCTGCCGATTGTGGCCGTTGGTCCACCGCCGGCCGTGCAACCCACGCCGGTGCCTACCGCGCCGCCTGCACCAACCGCAACGCCGGCGCCGGCTTTCCAGGAACTTCCCCCAGGCAACGACTCCTGGGCAGCGGCCTACTGGAGCAACATGGGACTCTCCGGCGCGCCTGCTTTCTCGGCCTATGAGCCACGAGGCAGCACCCCACTCGACCGCAATTGGGGCATGGGTTCGCCTGCACCCGGCGTTCCGGCCGATTTCTTCTCGGCACGTTGGCGCGGCAACTTCCAGTTCGCAGCGGGCAACATGGTCTTCCGGGCGAGGGCTGACGACGGTGTGCGCGTCTTCCTCGACAACCACCTTGTGATTGATGCCTGGTCCAACGGCCCCAAAGACATCTCGAACACCTTCTCCAACGTGGGCGCGGGCGTTCACCTTGTGACCGTCGAGTATTACGAAAACACGGGCGATGCCTACGTTCAGGTCAGCTGGTTCCGCGACAGCAGCAGCGGTGGCAGCAGTGGTGGCGGCAGCAGCGGCGGCGGTGACGCCTGGCACCCCGACGAGTAGAATGACTGGCCGGTAAGAATCCAACCAACGTTACCAGCCAACAGAGAGCACGTCTGACCAACCGTCGGACGTGCTCTCTGCTATACTGAGGACGCAAGTATGCTGAGGATGCAGAGTTACGGGGCGCCTCGCTCCAGACTTTGGAACATTTCACCGGGATCTGCGTCTTGGGATCAAGCGCAGCGAATTAGTCGTCGGGCAGGCGAACACGCCTATGGACAACTTCATTCTTGAGACCGATTGGGTACTCATCGAAATCGACGGGGTTGCAATGTCCGATGGCGACGAGCGGTTGCGCGCCTCAATCCGCGTCTCGGCCAGGCCGGACAATCTTGAGAGCGACGCACTCATCGCGGACGCAGCGAACTGCACTGTGACCGGCAATGCGGGCTGCAACCGTTATCGCGGAAGTTGCCGCGTGACGGCACAAGCGATTGCGTTTGGCACATTGGCTGTGACACGCATGCTCTGCCCGCCGCCCACAATGGAACTTGAACGCCGATTTCTAGCGGCGCTTGCCGGCCGGTCGCAGTGGACCGCCGTCCATGATTCGCTCATTCTCAACACTGCCGCATCCACCTTGCGCTTTCGTGCCGCCCTGCCGGCCGGCGCACCCTAGACGCTATTTCATTCGTTGCGGTTGCCGCACGTACACTGCGGCCTTTTGTCAAGGAGTCGATTCACATGCGGGTCTACCAAGTTGCGGGGCTTGCCAAACTGCGGCGAACCGCCCTCAATCTCATCGGCTTCCTGATCGTCATTGCCGGCATTGCGTTGCCCATCGCTCCGGCTATGGCGCAGGACGGACGCGTGCGTATTGCCGTGTCGGATCCCTACTGGATCGGCGTCTACTTCAACAATGTCGACCTCGCAGGAGCCCCAAAACTCACTCGAGTCGAAAGCAACATTGATTTTGCCTGGGGCAACGGCTCGCCCAACCCTGTAATCCAGCCGGATTTCTTCTCTGCACGATGGACGCGCTACCTCTACCTTGAAGAAGGCATCTACCGCTTCACCTCCACAACTGATGACGGCATGCGCATCTGGGTCGACAACCAGCAGATCCTTAACCAGTGGCGCGAGCAAGGCGAGCGCACCTATGTCGTGGACCGCAACCTGGCAACAGGCCACCATCTGGTGCGCGTTGAATACTTTGAGGCGACCGGTACAGCGACGGCACGCCTGCAAATCGATCGCCTAAGTGGCCCGCAGCCACCGCCTGCACCGAACGGCTGGCGCGGCGACTACTTCAACAACCGCGGACTTGAGGGCGATCCCGCGCTTGTACGCGATGACGCCGATATCAACTTCGCCTGGGGAACCGCTTCGCCCGCGCCGGGCATCATCCAGCCCGACAACTTCTCCGTGCGCTGGACGCGCAACCTGGATTTCCCCGCAGGCAACTACCGCTTCACTGTAACGACTGACGATGGCGCACGACTGTGGGTCAACAACGCCTTCATTATCGATCAATGGCGCGAGCAGGCAGCGCGCACCTTCGAAAGCGATATCTTCCTTCCCGGTGGCAACGTACCCTTGCGTCTCGAGTATTTTGATGGGGCGCAGGATGCCACCATCCGCCTCTCCTGGCGGCTGCTCGATGGCGGTGGCAACAATGGTGGCGATAACGGGGGAGATAATGGGGGAGACGATGGCGACGACGGAGACGACGAGTGGCGCGCACGCTATTACAACAACACGCCCGGCAACCCCAGCTTTGATGACGCCGTTGTATTTGAACGCCAAGAAAGCAAGATCAGCCATGACTGGGGCACGGGCTCGCCCGACAGCCGCGTGAATGTGGACTGGTTCACCGCACGCTATACGCGCGGTGTCTGGTTCCCCGAAGGGCGCACAACCTTCACGGTTGAAGTGGACGACGGCGCGCGCCTCTATGTGGATGGGCGGCTCATTATTGACAAATGGTTTGCCCAAACGAGGACGCGCTATCGCACGACAGTGAATCTGAGTCGAGGTGTCCACGACATTCGTCTGGATTACATGGAGCAGACCGGCAACGCCTCTGTGCGGTTGACATATTCCACCCAGGAGACAACGCCACCGCCAATAGGAAACATCATCACCTGCGTACCGCCGCAGCCGGACAACTATGCGTGGATTAAGCTCTACCGGCTGGACGGCAATAATCAGTGGTACTCAACGGGGCGCGGAATTGGTTCGATCGAGCCCACCGGTTTTCTGAAGCTCGACGGCTTGCCTGTGGATCAGAACCGTTTTGGGGGGTCGGGCGAACCCTACAGGATCGAGCAGTGGATTGACGGCCAAATCCGCAATGCAACCGGCGACTTCCAGCGTGGTCAACCCGAGTTCCGCGTGCGCGCCTTTGCCGACAACTACACGCCGTGGGGCTGCTCGCGTAACTGAACCCGTGTACGCACGACGCATTCGGAGTTAACGAAAACGGGGGGCGCGGAACAATCCGCGCCCCCCTGGTTGTCAATTGCGTCATCTGCGCAGTAGTCCTGCTCGGCGCTGCGTCATGCAAGTGAGTGATCGACGGTGCCACTCCAATCGCCTCACGGGATCGGCCACTGGCCCGGCGCCTTGGCCGCACCCTCTGTCAGCGGCAGTTCATCGAGGGCCTCCTCCGCGTCGTGGCTGTCGCTCAGCAGGAAGCGTTGCTCTGCCACAAGGATCGCACGATCCGATGACCAGAAGAAGTTTTCGGCGCGGATCTCGCGGTCAACACCGGCGCGCTCCAAATACTTGATCACACGCGGCTGCGTACCTGCAAGCATGAGCACCTTGCCCGCGGCGCGGCAATTTCTCATTCAACTCACGCAGCGCCTCCACACCACTGATGTCGATCAGCGGCACCGCACGCATGGAGAGAACAAGTACCTGCGCGTCCTCCTCCCGGGCAAAAGCCTCGTTGAACTGGCTGGTGGCTCCAAAGAAAAGAGGCCCTGTCAGATATGCAACGCGGATTGCCTTGCAGTCTGTGCGCACCGCGATGCCCCGGGAACGCATTCGCTCGACGTCCACATCGTGCACGTCAATCTGCAGGTTCGCCACGTCATTAATGAAGATCGCCGCCGAGAGCACGCCGCCAATGAGGATCGCCTGCGTGAGGTCGAGCGTAATCGTCGCGATCAGCGTCACCAGATAGGTGATGATAGCCGTCTTGAAGCCGTGGCCAAACATGAAGCGAATCGACGCCCACTCGTTCATGCGATAGGCCGTCACCATGAGAACGCCGGCCAGTGCCGTCATCGGCACGCGCGCAATCACCGGCGCGAAGAGCAGCGCCGCCGCGAGCAGTGCGAGCGAATGGATGATGGAGACCATCCGCGTTTTCCCGCCGGATTTGATGCCGACCGAGGTGCGCGCAATCGCGGCGGTGGCGGGCACACCACCAAAGAACGGGATGATGATGTTGCCAATCCCCTGCCCAACCAATTCCTGGTTTGCCTGCAGGCGCACCCCCGTCATTTTGCTCGCCACCGCGCCGCAGAGCAGTGACTCAACGGCCCCCAGCGCCGCAATCGAAATCGCCGGTGCAATCAGATGACTCATTTCACCCCAGGGAATGTTGCCAAGCTGCAGGCGGTCGTCCAGCAGGATTGTGCGCGGGATTGCCCCAATCACCGGCACGTTCCACTGCAGCACGATGGAGGCCAGAGTCGCGAGGACGATGCCTGCGAGCGATCCCGGCACAAATTTGCCGAATCTGGGCGGCCAGAAGACCATGATGAGAATCACAAGCGTGCCCAGCGCCACACTCTCCCAGTTGACCGCGATGCCCCCCTGGAAATAGCCCAACAGCTTCGTCGCAGCTGAGCCTGTTGCCGGCGTCGTGATGCCCAGGAAGTTGTCAATCTGCCCGGTAAAGATAATGATGGCAATACCTGTGGTGAAGCCGGCGATTACGGGCGCTGGGATGAACCCGATGAATCGCCCGAGACGCAGGATGCCGATGGCCAGAATCAGCAGCCCAGAGAGAAGGCCCGCCACCCAAATCCCTTCGATGCCGTACGTCTGGCCGATGACGATGAGCACCGCACTCATTGCTCCCGTTGGGCCCGAAATCTGGTAGGGCGCGCCGGAAAGCGCGCCGATGACGAATCCGGCAATGATGGCCGTAATCAGGCCGGCGGCGGCGGTGGCCCCCGACGCAACACCAAACGCCAGCGCCAGAGGCAACGCAACCGCTGCTACCGTGAGACCCGCAAGTAAATCCTGCCGAAAGATCGCACCGCTGTAATTTGAAAACTCGCGTGCCCACAGTTGGGGCAGGCTCAAACGTTGCATCGTGCTTCTGCGCTCTCTACAATTGAGTAGCCCTGTAAAGGGCGATGAATGGTTGCCTATCTTGCGGAACTAATGCGTACACATCGCGTGGCGCGTATTCAGCCGTTGTACGCCCGCCCGCGTTTCTTGTCAAAGAGTTTGGTGGCTATATGGCATTTACATTGACAACGCCGCAAGGAGCGCTTCATTTCTCTATCGCGGCAGGGGCGCTGACCCTCAGTTTTGGTGGCGTGGAGAACTACTCGTTCGACGGCGAAGGCCGGCCCGTTGGCATGTGGCGCGAGGCGATTACCTACCGGCGCGCACTGGATAACCGCATTCTTGCCAAGTGGATTGACCCGCAGCGTCCCGGCCGCAGGCTGCGCCAGTTCCTTGCGGAAGACGCGCGGCGCGCCATCCTCGAACACGCGCTTGAGCGCGCGCAGGAAGCCGGCGCGCAGCTTGCCAATGCGCCCTGGGCCACCGAGAGCGAAGAGGCATCGAATTGGCTCGGGCGCGTAGCCGCCTGGTCTTGGACTCGCTTGCAGGCGGAGGCCACGCGCTTTGCCGCCGCTTATCTGCCTGTGCCCATCCTGCCGCCCGACCAATACCTTTCGCTCGTCATCCAGGCCACTGAAGGCTGCTCCTGGAACGAGTGCAATTTCTGCACCTTTTATCGTGACCGCCCCTTCCGCATCAAGAGCCTCGCCGCGCTCGATGCGCACATCGATGACGCGCTTGCATTCGTGGGGCGGGGGATCACGCTGCGGCGCAGCGTATTTCTCGCCGACGCCAACGCGGTGATCATTGCGCAGGATCGGCTGCTCCCCACGCTCGAACTTGTCAATCGCCGGCTGCCCATGGCGCGCGGCGCACTCGACGGCATCTACGCCTTCATCAGCGCACCGGACGCCCTGCGCAAGTCCGCTACGGATTTTGCCGCGCTCAAGGTCCTCAACGTGCGCCGCCTCTATGTGGGACTGGAGAGCGGCCACGATCCGCTGCGCCGCTTCCTGCGCAAGCCGGGCGACGCCGCGCACGTAGTAGCGGCTGTCGAGAGCATCAAGGCGGGCGGGTTGGCCGTCGGGTTGATCGTCATGGTGGGCGTCGGCGGCGCAGCATTCAGGGATGCCCACTTGCGCGACACCGTGGCGCTGGTGGAACGACTGCCGCTTGGCGCGGGAGACATCATCTACCTTTCGCCCTTTGTCTCGGACGGCAGCACTCCTTACGATCTGGATGCTGCTACCGCAGCTATTGCACCCCTGGACGAAGAGGCGATTCGCAGCGAGGAAGCGCGCTTCAAGCTGGCGTTGCAGCCTCTCGCCAGGCGGGCCGGGCTGCGCATTTCGCACTACGATGTGCGCGAGTTCGTCTACTAGAGAACTGCGACGCAAAGGCGCGGAGGCGCAGAGAAACGCAGAGAACAGCAATCGATTGGGAGCGTGTGACCCGACTCGCCGACTCCCGACTGCCGAGTCCTTACTGCTCCAGCCAGCGCGCCGGGTCGTCCACGACGTTTGTTTTCGTGGGACGATGGGGACGCAGCGTTTGCAGCCGCGCTGCCATACCCGGCACGCGCTTGCGCATCCACGTCACAATCCATGTGCCGTCGTACTGAATCTCGTTGCGAATAGCGGCTGTGGCGCGCAAGGAACGCGTTACATTCACCCGCTCATTCTGACCGGAAAGTACGAAGTCTCCCTCTTCATCAACCAGGTTCCACTGGTGCAGCCCCGCGTAACACTGCGCTTCAGCCTCTGCCACAGCATGTTGCAGCAGAACCGTACAGCCCGGCTTGCATACAGCAAGCATCTGTCGCAATGCCGCCATGGGGTCATAGCTGTGGTCGATGCAGTTGCGCGCCGTCACAATGTCGAAGCTATTGGGCGCAAAGTAATCCGTGAGCCGCTCGGCATCGCCCGACTGCGTGCGTACTAACGGGCTGAATACCGTGGCGGGCGAGAAGATCGTCGTAGGCAGGAGCAAGCGGGTCGACGGCAACGACCTCGAGACTGCGTTTCGGGGATTGAAAGCCGACAAACGTCAGCGGCCCGGCGCCCACATCAAGAATGCGCGCCTGCATGCAATCGGGCGGCAGCAGCGCCTCGAAAAAAGGCTGGAGCGGGCGCTGTGGATCAATGCGGTTGCGAAAGGAATCGGGCCAGAGGCCGCCGCGGGTGGCCAGCCATTCATCCCAGAATGCAATTTCGTCGCGATGGCCCGCCAGCCATTGCTGGTGATTGGCGCTGCTTTCGTCTGTCGGCGTGTGGGCACCCGCATTGTTCGGCATGAATCCATGCTATCCTGCTCGAGGGTTCCCGACAAACGCGCCGCTGCTTGGCAGGCCATTGCTGCAAGAAACTTCATCACCTGCGAATTCTCTGCTATACTGCGCGCCATCCCGCTGCGCATCCGCGACCAACTCTGGAATCGCCCATGAACTACGGCTTCGTCATTGACAACCGCAAGTGCATTGGCTGCCACGCGTGCTCCACCGCCTGCAAGATGGAGAACGAGGTGCCGCTCGGCGTCAACCGCACATGGGTGAAGTCGGTGGAGACAGGCGCCTATCCGGACGTCAGCCGCCACTTCCAGGTGACGCGCTGCAACCACTGCGCCAACCCGCCCTGCGTGCGCATTTGCCCGGTTACCGCCATGTACCAGCGCAGCGACGGCATCGTCGAGTTCGACCCGCGCCTGCATCGGCTGCAAGGCGTGTCTGCAGGCCTGCCCCTACGATGCGATCTACATCGACCCCGAGAGGCACACCGCGGCCAAGTGTCACTTCTGCGCCCACCGCACGGAACTGGGGCTGGAGCCGGCCTGCGTCGTCGTCTGCCCGGAACATGCCATAATCGCCGGGGACATGGACAACCCGCTCACCGAAATCAGCCGGCTGCTTGCCGCCGAACAGGTGACTGTGCGCAAGCCGGAGCAGGGCACGGTGCCCAAGCTCTTCTACATCGAGGGGCACGCCGCAACGATGCACCCCACGGCCGTGGAGCGCGCGCCGGCAACCTTTGCCTTTGCCGAGGTGATTCCCCTCCACGCCGGACCGCGGCCCGCACCCAGCGCGCCGGCGTACGGCGGCATGGGGCAGGCTGCGTCCGGCGTGGCCATCCGGAAGTCGGGTGCACAAGGGCTGGGCCATGGCGGCCCCATCTTCATCGGTGATGGGCGCATGGCCGAGCAGATGATGCAGGTCAATTACAACGCGCAGCACAAGATTCCGTGGCACTGGCCGGTGCCGACCTACCTCGTCACCAAGGCAATTGGCGCCGGCACGCTGCTTGTCTATGCGCTGGGGCTGCTCCTGGGCCTCTTTCCGTTTGATACCGGCGTGGCCGTGGCAACGGGCGCAGTGGCCCTGCTCTTTACGGTGATTACCGCGGCGCTTCTCGTCTTCGACCTCGAACGCCCCGAGCGTTTTCTGAAGATCATCACCCGCCCGCAGTGGAGGTCATGGCTTACGCGCGGCGCCTTCCTGCTGATTGGCTACTCGGCGCTGCTGGCGATCTGGTGGCTGCTGGAGACTGCGGCGTGGCTCGGCTGGGGCGGCGCGGGACTTGCCAACACGCTGCGGCTACCGCTGCTGGCGTTCCTCTCGGTGCTTGCCATAGGCGTTGCTTGCTACACAGCTTTTCTCTTTGGCCAGGCCGAAGGGCGTGATCTCTGGCAGAGTCCGCTGCTTCCGGTGCAACTTGTGGTGCAGGCGCTGCTTGCGGGCAGCGCAGCGCTTTTGATCCTGCGCCTGTTTGTGGCAATGCCCGACGCCATGGCGGCGCTGGTGCGCATGACGTTTCTGGCCGTCCTGCTCATTGACCTGTTCATGACGCTTGTGGGCGAGTTTGGCATGCCCCACGCGACTGAGGCAGCGGCGCGCGCCGCACACGCCATCAGCCACGGCCGCTGGCGCAACCACTTCTGGCTTGGCAGCGTGTTTGTGGGCCACGGGCTGGCCTTTGCGCTGGCGCTGCCCACTTGGCCGCCGACAGGCGCGCTGGCAGGGCTGTGCGCCCTGGCAGGGCTCTTCCTGTACGAGGTCGCATTTGTCATGGCCCCGCAAGAGATACCGAACAGTTGAAGCGCGGAGACTGTCAATGAGAGCGATGTGGCGCAGGATTCCATGGGTGGGTGCCTGGCTGGTCGGTGCACTGTTGCTTGCCGTCGCGCCGGTGCTGGCCGACGGCCGAACTGTTAATCCGTCGCCCACGGCCGCACCGGTTGCGCGCACCCCGAGCGAAGTCGCCGCACATGTTCCGCTTATCGATCTTCTCGCTCTGATCCCCGACACCGAGGCCAACCGCACCTGGCTCAGCTATGGCGATGTCAACGGCTGGCATGAGGCAACGGGCGTGCCGCGACCCGCAAGCCTGGATGCGCTCGAGACTTTCACCGCCCTCTACCGCAAGGCCTGGCTCTTCACGCTCACGGCGCAGACCGTCCCGCCCGAGGCGCTTGGCGCCGCCTACCTGGGCGCAAACGAGATGCGCCCCGTTTGGGGCTTTGATTATCTGGACACGGCTCAAGCGCTGGAGGCGGGCCAGCAGGTTGATAGACTGACCTGGGCAAATCTGAATCTGCCGCCCGACGAGATCGCGGCAGCGCTTGCGGCGAGCAACTATGCCGCCACTGCAGCAACCCGGCGCTACCCTCTACAGCCGCGGCCTCGATTACGGCGTTGACCCTTCGACGGCTACCACCATGGAGCGGCTGGGCATTCTCAACCGCGTGGCTCTGCTTGAAGAACCTTCACCGGGCACGCAGGTATTGATTGCCCGCGCTACGGCCCCGATTGCTGAGTCACTGGCCGCCGCCGCCGGCAAAGCACCTTCTCTCGCCGACGACCGCATCTATCGCACTCTTGCCGAGGCGCTCGAAGGCGACTTCGTGTTGACCGGCACGCTGGTGGGGCTGATTGTGCAGGACGGCATCCAGCCCATCGACCTGGGTCCCTCGCTCAATTCCCAGAATGAAGCCATGCTTGCGCAGGTGAAGCGCCTGCAGGATGATCCGCTGCCGCCCTACCGGCTGAGCGCCTTCGCCACGTCGCGCGATGGTGACGACACGTACCTGACCGTGCTGATTGCCATGGGTTCCGAGGGCGACGCGCAGGAGAGCGCCGCCATTCTGGGCGACCGTCTGGGCGATTACCGGAGCACCTTGAGCTGGGAGCCCATGAGCGACGAGTGGGATGTGGTGACGACGGGCAGCTATGAATCGACCGCCCGCTTTGCCTACGCAACAATGAAGCTTGCACCCGACAGCACACTCTCGTGGTGGGATCTGATCATGCGGCGCGATTTGCTCTTTATGTACAGCGAGTAATCGGCAGAAGGGATGTACTGTGCGTTCTCGTAGCGGCTGCTTCCGCTGCCGTACTCGAGGAAGAGGCGCGATCCACACCTACGGCAGCTAAAGCAGCCGCTACGAAGCGTGCTCACCGCCGCGTATCACCAGTCCACCAGTCCACCAACCTCCTGCTTCCCGGAGCCAAAAATGGCCGACCGCAACGCCACCGTGCGCGACTTCCTCAATGCCATGCTTGGGCGCGAGCCCGAGACTTACCCGCGCCCGGCGGCGATCACCAACGCGGCGGGCGTCGCACTGCCTGGCTTTGACAGCAGCGAGTTGACTCCCACGCCTGCGCAGATGACCCTTGTGCAGCAGCCCGATGGCCGCCTCAGCCAGTACCCACCCGCCGACAAGTGGGACGACTGGGTGGAATGGGACGGCAAGGCGTGGCCCCAGCGAGTGGCGCGCCGCTACATGCTCATCCCCACCATCTGCTTCAACTGCGAGAGCGCGTGCGGTTTGCTGGCCTATGTGGACCGCACCACGCTTGAGGTGAAGAAGTTTGAGGGCAACCCCGCCCATCCCGGCAGCCGCGGTCGCAACTGCGCCAAGGGGCCCGCGACCATCAACCAGACCTACGACCCGGAGCGCATCCTGCATCCCCTCAAGCGCGTAGGCGAGCGAGGCGGCGGCCAGTGGAAACAAATCACGTGGGATGAGGCGCTCGACGAAATCGCCGCAAGGATGCGCGCCAGCCGCGAGCGCGGCGCGACGGCATCATGTATCACGTGGGGCGCCCGGGCGAGGATGGCTACACCAAGCGCGTCATCGGCGCGTGGGGCGTGGACGGTCACAACTCGCACACCAACGTCTGCTCGGCAGGGGCGCGCACAGGCTATGCGCTCTGGAGCGGCTTTGACCGCCCCAGCCCCGATCACGCCAACGCACGCGTGATCCTGCTCATCTCCAGCCATCTCGAGACGGGCCACTACTTCAACCCCCACGCCCAGCGCATCATCGAGGCGCAGATGGCAGGGGCCAAGCTGATCACGCTCGACCCGCGCCTGAGCAACACCGCCAGCAAGAGCGATCTCTGGCTGCCCACCTGGCCCGGCAGCGAGGCGACTGTGCTGCTGGCGATTGCCAACTATCTGCTGCAGACCGGGCGCTACGATGCCGACTTTGTGCGCCGCTGGGTGAACTGGGAGGATGCATTGGCGGCGGTCGCCTCGGGCGCGCTGCCCTGCGCCGATGAGGCGCTGGTGGCGGCGGTGCAGCAGCCCGGTGAGCGTACCTTTGCCCACTTCATCCAGCTGCTCAAGGTGCTCTATCAGGATTTCACCTTTGAACGCGCCGCGGTCGAAGCGCAGGTCTCGACCGAAAGCATTGCCCAGGCCGCCGAATGGATTGCCGACTGCCAGGGGCGGCTGGCGGCGCATGTCTGGCGTGCGGCGGCAATCGGCAACCTGGGCGGCTGGCAGGTGGCGCGCTGCCTCTTCCTGCTCAACGTGCTTACGGGCAGCGTGGGCACACGCGGCGGCACGTGGGGCAACGAGTGGAACAAGTATGTGCCCAAACCCTTCGCCTCGCCGCCGGCTGGGCCGGGATGGAACGAGCTCGAGTTCCCCGACGAATGGCCGCTGGCCCACTACGAGATGAGTTTCCTGCTTCCCCACATGCTTGAGGAGGGGCGGGGCGATATTGACGTGTACTTTACGCGCGTCTACAACCCGCTGTGGACCAACCCCGACGGCTTTGTGTGGATGAAGGCGCTGCGCGACGAAAGCAGGATCAAGTGCCACGTCGCACTGACGCCCACATGGAGCGAGTCGGCCTGGTTTGCCGATTACGTGCTGCCCATGGGCCACGCGGGCGAGCGCCATGACCTCATGAGCCAGGAGACCCACGCCGGCATGTGGCTGGGCTTCCGCCAGCCCGTGCGGCGCGTGGCAATGGAAAGACTGGGGATGCCGGTGCGCTTCACGCATGAGGCGAATCCCGGCGCAGTGTGGGAGGAGAATGAGTGGTGGATTGAGCTCTCGGCGCGCATGGACCCGGACGGCAGCCTGGGCATCCGCAAGTGGTTCGAGAGCCCGTACAGGCCGGGCGAACTGGTCACCGTCGACGAATACTACCGCTGGATTTTCGAGAACAGCGTGCCGGGGCTGCCGGAAAGGGCTGCTGCCGAAGGGCTGACGCCGATGGCGTTCATGCGCAAGTACGGCGCGTTCGAAGTGCCAATGAGCGCGACGCCTCCCTTTGCGCAACTCCTGCCGCAGACGCCGCGATGCGGCTGCCCCTTCGCAAGATGAATCAGGGCGCGTCTTGCGCGACGGCAAGGCCGTAGGCGTCATGGTGGACGGTGCCCCTTACAAGGGCTTCGAGACACCGAGCCGCAAGCTCGAGTTTTACAGCCCCACGCTCGCGGCCTGGGGATGGCCCGAGAAGGAGTACATCATCCCCTGGCCGTTGCCAAGCCATGTTGCGCCCGAACGAATCGACCGCGCGCAGGGCGAGATGCTGCTGTTGCCCAACTTCCGCCTGCCCACGCTCATCCACACGCGCAGCGCCAACGCCAAGTGGCTTTACGAGATCAGTCACAAGAACCCGGTGTGGCTTCACCCGGGCGACGCCGCGCGCATTGGCGTGCGCAGCGGCGATCTCGTGCGCGTGGAGACGGAAACCGGCTACTTCGTGAACAGCGTCTGGGTGACTGAGGGAATCAAGCCGGGGATTGTGGCGTGCAGCCACCACCTGGGACGCTGGCGGCTCGATGAGAAGATCGGGCGTGAGCCGCGGCGCGTCAAATCTTGTGGAGATCAAGCAGGATACGCGCGGCCGTCAGGGCGTGAGCGTCATCGAGTCTGCCCGGGCGTGGGAGAGCTACGACCCCGACACGGCGCGCATCTGGTGGCAGGACGTTGGCGTCCACCAGAACCTGACCCATGGCGTTCACCCGGACCCGATCAGCGGCGCCCACTGCTGGCTGCAGCGAGCCACGAGTGTGCGCAAAGCGCCGCCCGGCGACCGCATGGGCGACGTTTGGGTGGATATTGAGCGTTCCATGGAGGTCTACCGCGAGTGGAAGGCGTTGGCGCGTCCGGCCTCGCACGTCAGCCCAGACGGCACGCGCCGTCCCGGCTGGCTCAAGCGCCCCATGAAGCCGACCGCCGAGGCGTATCGACTGCCGTGAGTCGGTGGTCGGGAGTCGGGGTCGGTGGTCGGGAGTCGGTGGTCGGGAGTCGGTGGTCGGGAGTAGCCGGCGGGCAGTTCCCGACTGCCGACTCCCGACTCCCGACTCCCCGTAGTTCACTCCTGCGCCATGTGGTAGACGATGTCGGCAGCGGAGAGAACCGCAACCGGGCGCAGACCTTCCTCTTCCTGGGAGACAGCAATGACACGATGAATGTGCTTGTCGATCAGGAGCTCCATCACAGTGCTCAGCGGCTCGTTGAGGCCGACGGTGACCGCTTCGTGATTCATGTACTCATCGACAAGTGCGTACGCCCAGTCATCGGTCACAAAGCAGGCGCGCACGAGGTCGGTGCGCGTAATCACGCCTTCAAGCATCCCGTCGTGGTCAACCACTACGAGGGCGCTGATGTTGCGTGCGTTCATGACGCGCGCGGCCGTCTTGAGAGTGTCGCCGGCGTGGCAACTGAAAACGCCAAAGCGCTTGGCGCGATGCACGGGGAGTATTTTTCATGGCAAGATCACCTCTTGCGTTGTGGGATGAAGCGGGAAGCGCAAACGCCAGTGAGACGACCTGGATGGTGGGCGTCTCTGGGCCGACTGGCTTCATTTTACCCGATGCCGTGCAGGAATACGAAGCAGGCGCAATATGCAGAGGATTCAGACGGCGCAGGCGCGCAGCCGCGGCTACGCGCTGCTGAGCCGTTTCACGGCCCATGGCCTGTGCACCGACATGCTGCCGACGCTGCGGCAGGTGCCGTTGCTTGCCGAAACACTGCCACAAACCTATGACGCAGACGCTGCCGCCGCCGCCCACTATGCGGTCTTTGGGCGCACGGTCTTTGCGTACGAGAGTGTTTTCCTGAGCGACGCGGCCTTACGCGGTGGCCACGCCGTCGCGCGCGTCGCGACAACCTTCGCAGAGTGCGGTTTTGCCGCAACGGATGCGCAGGAAGCGGACGGGCTGCCATCCGAATTGGCCTGCCTGGCTCATCTCTGCGCCGCCGAGGCGGAGGCACTGGAAGACGGTCAGGCTTCTGCTGCCGACAGGGCGCATGCATTGCAGGCGCAGGTGCTTGCCAAACACCTCTTGTGCTGGCTACCCCCTGTGTGCGAAGTCATGCAGCGGCTGCCGGACTCACTCTATGCCAATGTGGGGGCTCTGCTTTGGGACTTCGTCGCAGACCACGCCACTGCGCTCACGACGCCTCTTGCATTCTCGCCACCGGCAAGCGCGCCGCAATCCGCGCCCAATCCACTCGCTCAGTCGACGCGCCTTGGCGAGATTGCTGACTGGCTGGTCGCACCGGTCGGCGCCGGCTTCCTGCTGACGCGCGAGGACCTACACACCATGGCTGCTTCTCTTGACGTTCCCACCGGCTTTGCGGACCGGCGTACCCTTCTCATGGACCTGCTGCGCGCGGGCTGGGGAGAGCGATGCGCTTGCTGCGCTCCTCAACGCGCTGGATGTGCGCGTTGCGCAAGCGGACACGGCCTACGCCGTGATGGCGGACAATGCACCTGTGATCGCAGCGTGGACAAGCGCGTGGGCCAAGCGGACCCGCGCTGCGCATGGGCTTCTCGGCGCAATGCGCAGCGTGTAGGCGCGGCCCTTCAGCACAACTGCAGAACAGCAACACGGAGGCACGGAGGTCACAGAGGAACACTGAGAACTGCACGGTTGCTTTTGCCATTCTCTGCGTTCCTCTGTGACCTTTGTGCCTCCGTGTTGCTGTTCCGCAGATGGTTTGCGGCATCCCTTCAGGTGCTGCCCCCAATAGCGTACGGGCGACCCAAAGCGGGTCGCCCGTACTGGCTCCAAAACGGTCAAGGTAACCGCTGCTACCGAAACGTAACTACCGCACCAGGTATCGGTATACGCCGATCTCGGTGTTAATCCACAGGCGGCTGGGCAGGCTGTTCGTAAAGAGGAAGTTGAAGATGTCCAGCCGGACGGTCTCGCGGCCAAGCTTCGTCCAGCGCGTTGCGCCCACGGTCTTGCTGTAGAAGCCTTCACCCGTGGCAAGGAAGAGGCGGTCGGTGGGATGAATGACAATGTCGTTCAGCCCGGCGTCAAGCCCTCGGGCCAGCCCGGCGCTCGAAAGCCCCCAGAATTGCCCCAGGTCCGCGGTCGACCACACACCCTGTGTCGAGGCTGCCCACAAGTCGCCGTTCACATACGGGTCGGCGGCAATCGAACTCATTGAGAGCGTTTCGTCGATAGCTTCGGGTGAGATAATCGACCAGCTCTTGCCGCCATCCTCGCTGTAGAGGATGACACTCTCACCGGCGCTGCTGTCCGCCAGCAGATAGAGTGCATCACCTTCGGAAGCCTGCATCTCGAAACCGACATAGGTCTCCCACAGGGGCTCGGTTGCAGAAGTGGAGAGCGCCTCCCATGTGTAGCCGCCGTCATAGGTGATGTAGATGCCGTCGCAGCCCGCCGCATAGAGCGTGTCGGAGTCGTACGGATCAGCGAGCAGGGGCAGCAGGCTCATGTCTGGGTTGACATCATCCCACGTGAGGCCGCCATCATCCGATCGGTAGAGGGGTGCAACCAGATTGCTCCTGCAGTTGAGTGAATAACTGCTGTAGAGCACGAATGGGTTGGCTGGGCTCATCAAGAACTCTTCGACATCTGGCGTGTTGGTGACGCGCACCCACGAACGGCCGTTGTTGGGCGTGCGGTAGAGGCGATCGCTGTAGGAGATGCCATAGATCGTCGAACTCAGCCGGTTGCCAATCACGACCCTCAGAATATCATTGCCAATGCGCACACGCCCATCGGAGACAACGACTCCCGGTCGAGGAGTGGGCAACGGGCTGTATGGTCGCTGAGTCGGTACGGCTGTCGGTACGAGCGTGGGTGTTGGGAGCGGGCTCGTGGGAATCGTTCCAGTGGGCGTTACCGACGGAACAGGCGGAATTGTGCCCGTCGCGGTTGGCCCGGGCACCGTTTGCCCGAGTGCGACCGGCGTATTGCCGCCAATTGAAAAGAGCAGCGCCGGAATCGCAACGAGAAGGATGGCCGCAAGCGGCAAGAATAGGTAAGATCGTAGGGACTTTTTCATGAATCCTCCAGAATGATACTGTAGTGGATGACCCAATAGGGTGTCATACTCCATCCACGACGCGACAGCCCTCGGGGGGCGCGTCCGGCTGGTAGCGCTAGTCAACTATAATGACGCAAGCATCCCGCGCAAGGATACGCCAGATTCCCCGGCGTGGGGCGAGCGCAGGGCACGAGACCGAAACATCCGCGCAACAACGCAATCGCGACGGAAACATCGCAGCGACAGACTCATAGAATGAGAGTGAGACGCAATGAATCTTACAGAAGTCGTCGAGTTTTTGCATGAACTTGAAGCAAATAACAACAAGCCGTGGTTTGATGCGCAAAGCTCTCGCTACAAGGTGTTACGCAGCGGATTCACCGACGTCGTGCAAGATATCATCTATGGCCTGGGCGCAGTCGATGAGCGCATCCAGGGTCTGCGCGCCGACAAGGCTCTCTTTCGCATCAATCGCGATGTGCGCTTTTCCAAAGACAAGTCCCCCTACAAAACGACCTTTTCGGCTGCGCTCTCGCCGGATGGCAAGAACATCCAGGCGCCCCTCTATTACCTGCAAATCGACCACACGGGGGAGTGGATGTACGCGGCAGGACTTTACATGCCCGAGCTCGAACTTGCCACGCGCATCCGCCATTCGATTGTGGCGCACGCGCCCCAGGTGGAACGAATCCTCGCCGACAAAGCGCTCAAGGGCGCCTTTCCGGCCGGGGTTGCTGGTGAGACATACAAGCGTCCGCCCAAGGGATTCGATGAGAACACGCCGATGTATGAACTGATCAAAAACAAGAGCTTCACAATGATGAACGCCCAGTCCGTCACGCCCGGCCTGCAATCGGGGCACTTTGCAGACGCAGTAATCAAAGCCTATGCAGCCGCCTACCCCTGGGTGCGGTTTCTGCGCGAATCGATGCTTGCTGCGTGAACATGGACCAATCGACTGTCTATTTGCGCGCCGCCAGCGCTGACGATCAGGCGACGATTCGCCGCATTGTTGGCGAAGCACGGTTGAATCCTATGCATATCGACTGGCCCAACTTCGTCGTTGCCGAACGAATAGTTCCTGCGCCACAGTCGACGGCGCGTGAAATTGTCGGCGTCGGACAGATCAAGCCGCACGGTGATGGCAGTCGCGAACTGGCGTCGATCGCTGTCCTGCCTGAGTTTCAACGCCTGGGTATCGCTGCAGTACTCATTCTTGCGCTGCTTGCGCGCGAAAAAGGAGATCTCTATCTCTACTGCGGTGATACAATGCCGGACTACTACACGCGCTTTGGCTTCGTCGAGGTCGGCCCGGCCAGCCTGCCACGCGCAATTGGCCGCTGGTTTCGCTTTGGCAGGACAGCCGTCACCGTAATGGCTGCCCTGCTCGGTGAAAAGCATACGCTTCACGCCATGCACCGCCCTCCCGCGTAATGCACCGGGCGGCCGCCTCCGGCACAGCGCGCCGTCTCAAGTACCATGCTGAAGTCCGTACCCGAGCCATGAGCACTAATCCGTTGCTTGCTACCAAACGGGCGGCAAGTCGGCCACGCCTGGGTTCTCCCCTGGCACGAGCGAGCGAGCGACCAGCCATGAGCGATAAACCACAGGCTGCAGCACCCTCAACCGGCGATACGGCAGGTTGGCCAACCGCGCGCCAGGTAGTCCTGGCAACGATGATCGTTCTGGCGATAGCAGCCGGTTTCTGGATGCTCTGGCGCTTTCGTTTTGTGGCGCTCGCGGTGATCGCTGCCATCTTCCTGCACGTCGGCATGAAGCCCGCTGTTGAGGCTCTCCACAAGCGAGGCATGCGGCGCGCGTTTGGCGTCGCCCTGGTTTACGGCGTGCTCGTGCTCGTCCTTGCGGCATTTCTGCTGCTGCTGGCGCCCATGCTCTCGGCCCAGGCGGCAAGACTTGCGGAGCAACTTCCAGAATATTATCGCATCATCCGCAATGGGATGCTTGTATCCGACATCGATCTCCTGACGCGCTTTGGGCGGCTGCTGCCTCCCGCGGGTGATAGTGCGGCATTGCAGGCGATCATTGCGCAGACAGTGCGCGGTCGTGGATCTACAAGCGCGTCACCCGTGATTTGGGCTGACCAGGCAGGCGAGGCGCTCTTCTTTGTGGTCGCAATGCTCGCAATGGCATTCTACTGGACGATGGATCGCGACTTGGTCACCTACCAGCTTGTGCTAAGGTTGCCCGTCGCCAGGCGTCAACCTGTGCGCGACCTCATCTCTGAACTTGAGACGAAAATCGGCAGTTTCATTCGGGGACAATTGATCCTCTGCACGGTCATCGGGCTGCTCTCACTCATCGCGTATCTCTTGATCGGACTGCCATACGCATTTGCTTTGGCCGTGGTGGCCTTCTTCTTCGAGGCGATACCGATGGTGGGCCCCGCCCTGACGGCAGTCGTTTCAGGGTTGGTGGCAGCGTCAGTGGGACCGGAAGCGCTTCTCTGGACGCTGGCGGCAGGCTTTGTCATCCAGGCCGCGGAGAACAATTTTATCGTGCCGCGTGTGATGGACAAGGCAGTCGGAGTCAATCCGGTGGTTACCCTACTAGCCATTTCGGCCTTTGCGCTCATGCTTGGCTTCATCGGTGCGCTCCTTGCAATTCCCCTGGCGGCGATGATTCAGGTCTTCCTGGATCGCTATCTCTTCAATGCCGAGGCCGACAGCGAGGCATTCGGCAACGACGGCGTAGAAGTTTCCACCGGCCGAGCCCGCGTTGACGTTTTGCGCGCCGAGGCCGCTGAACTTGTGCAGGATGTGCGCAAGCAAATGCGTTCCTCGGACGTTGCCCTGCCGCCAGACCTGGCAGCAATCGAAGACTTGATCGAGCAGGCAGCGGCAGACATGGTTGAGCTGCTCGCAGCCGCAGAGCAGCCCGATGCCACGCCTCCGAAACCGCTTGTTACGCCCATTGCATTGCCCCAATCGGAGGCCGATCGATGAGTGTAGAGCAAGAGAGTGTTGAGTCATCGTCCTCCGGCGCGACCGGCAGCTCTGAGACCAGTCGATCGGCCATTCAGTCTCCATTCGGCAGGTTTGCGTGGCTTGCATTTGCGGCGCTGACGACAATCGCCGCGGCGCTACTGCTCTGGCAATTCAGCAGCGTGTTGCTACTGCTGGTCGCAGCCATCATGCTCGCAGGTGCAATCCGCCCCATGACCACCTGGCTCGCGAACCACGGACTGCGACGCGGGCTCGGCACGGTCTTGATGGTGCTGCTGATCATTGTAGCGATCTTGTCTGGCGCGGGATTGTCCGCCTTCGTCCTCGCCGAGGACTTGCCCCGCGCAACAACGCAACTACAAATGAAGTATGGCCAACTGCGCACGACTTTGCGGGATGGATCAGGCTGGCGCAAGACCCTGGGCGAACAGATGCCCACTCCGGTAGGTTTTGAAGACCTCGTAGTCCGTACACAACTGGAGCCGGTTACGACCACTGTTGAAGCGGACTCGGCCGCGCCGGAAGCCGTTGCCGGCGCCCAACGCTCGGACGCGGACGCCGGCGCCGCTTCCGGTGCAGGGACACCTGCGGAGCCGATTCCCGACGGTGCGAACGACTCGACTGCGACGAGCGATGGCAATGCGCCCACACCCTCCGAACTGCGCGCTTCCGGCCTTCTGAAACTCCTCGTCGGGACGACGTCAAGCTTTTTCGGACTCTTCGCCCAATTCATTGTGCTCATTTTTCTCAGTCTCTACTGGTCGCTGGATCAGAATTCGTTCGAGAGGCTGTGGCTGTCGCTGCTTGCGCCCAACAAGCGCGCCTCTGCACGTTCGACATTTCGGCAACTCGAGAACGATGTGGGTGCGCATATCCGCAGCGAATTCCTTCAGTTCGTGATCGCGCTCCTCATGCTCTTTGCAGGGTTTCTCTTCCTTGGCGCCGACTTCGCCCTGTTTATGGCGTGGGCTGCAGCACTCGTGAATTTGATTCCGCTGGTTGGCTGGTTGCTTGCGTTGATTCCCGTAGTAGCATTGGGACAGTTGACAAGCCCACAGGTGGCCCTGGGCGCGGCTGCGTATCTGCTTGCCGTCCTGGCGCTGCTCGAGTTTGTGGTTGAACCCCGAGTCGACAAGCGCCGCCGCGCCGGCTCGATCTTCAGGGTTGGTTGTCGCGTGGATCATGCTGCAAGCTTTCGGCATTATCGGACTGCTCCTGGCAAGTCCGGTGGCAGTCTCCGTCCAGATCATCGCCGGGCGCTGGAACGCACCTGGGGCGCATACTGCACCGTTGTCCCACACAGAGGGCCTGGCGCAGCTTGAAGAGCGTGTGGTCGACCTGGAGGCGGCGATCCAGCAGGCCGATGTGGAGGTTCCACCAAGCACTCGCAACCTTTTTGAGCGGCTGCAGGCACTTGTCGCTGAGGCAGAGGAGATGGTCTAGCCTGGCAATCTCGCGAACCGACTTGTGCCGCACGTCAAGCATCAACAACCAGACCGTGGCGCTGCGGGGACTGGTCACCGAAAAGTTGTTGTCTCAATTGCAGTCTGCGCGACACTGAATCTGCACAGCAGATTACAGCATTTGTGGACTCGAAAAGCGTATGCTGTGAACGAACGCTGAGCCACGTCTCGCCAGTGGGAGGTAACCGTTGGCCGGCCAGGGCAGTTAAACCGTCCACTCGCGGCCTCTTCAGAATCCTTGACCTTCACCAATGGATGCTGAACGGCGGATACGAACGCAGCTGTCGCTCACAGCAACTATCGCAATTTCAGGAGGAAATACATGGCCGTTGTTGCGTCTCAACCAGCCCGCAGTGAAGAACAGCAGGATGCTGCAGATATTCCCTCCGGGGCGGTTGACCTTGGAGACGGACGCGTGACATTTGGCTTGTGGGCGCCCTGGAAGAAGGGCGTTCACCTCGTGGGCGACTTCAACAATTGGGACGCCAAGGCGCTCCCGATGCAGGTGCTGGACTCCGGCATGTGGGTCGCCGAACTTCAACTTGAACCGGGTGAATACGGATACCAGTTCGTCATCGATGCCGAATCGGACAAGCCCACGTTTATCTCGGACCCGTACGCGCGGCAAGTTGCAGTGGACCTCGGGAAGTGGCTCACCCCATGCGGTTGTCGTCGTGGGCAAGCCCGAGTATCTCTGGGGCGATGAAGGCTATCATGCCCGGCGCATGAACGAACTCGTGATCTATGAGTTGCATGTGGGCAATTTCAGCCCGGAAGGCACCTTCAAGGGCGTCACTGCCAAGCTCGACTACATCAGTGCATTGGGCGTGTCTGCAATTGAGCTCATGCCCATTCAGGAGTTCCCCGGTGACGTAAGTTGGGGCTACAACCCAGCCTACTTCTTCACACCGGAGAGTAGCTATGGCAGCGTCGATGATCTGAAGGAACTGGTCGACCAGGCGCACCGCCGCGGCATTGGCGTCATTCTGGATATGGTCTTCAACCATACGGACTCGAGCAATCCCCTCACGCGCCTCTATTCCTACCAGGACAATCCCTACTTTGGCGAGGATGGCAACCCGTGGGGCTTCCCCGACTTCAATCACTGGAATGATGCCACCAAGCAACTTGTACGCGATGTACAGGATTACTGGCTGCTTGAGTTCCATGTGGACGGCTTCCGCTACGACCATGCCGAAGGCATCGGTTTTGATGCAATGAGCGGCATGCAGTACCTCGGTTGGGCCGCGCGGCAGACCAAACCGCAAGTGTGGCTCATTGCCGAGCAATTGGTGGACCCGGTTTCGGTTGTCGAGAAAACCGACGTTGATGCCTCGTGGCACGAGTCGTTTCATCCAGTTCTGCGCGCGCAGCTGCGAGAAGGGGAGTTTCAGGGTCATCAGTACGGTGACATGGAAGGCCTCCTGGCACAGGTGCTCTTCTCCGGAAGCGGATACAGCGACAACGCAAACGCGATCAATTATCTCGAGTCGCACGATCTTGAACGCATCGCCTTTGAGGTGCGCACGAATCCGGCGCTGGACAATGATGAGGCCGTGCGCGCGAAGTGCAAACTCGGTGCGCTCACGCTCTTCACGTCGGCAGGCGTGCCCATGCTCTATGCCGGGCAGGAATTTGCCACAGCCACGCGCAAGACAATCGATGT
This sequence comes from uncultured Chloroflexia bacterium, assembly GCA_963735275.1. Classification (GTDB taxonomy): domain Bacteria; phylum Chloroflexota; class Anaerolineae; order Caldilineales; family Caldilineaceae; genus UBA5069. The sequence goes on from CAVTKJ010000001.1 coordinate 255,859, forward strand.
CAGCAAACTCGAGTGGGAGCGGCTCAATGACCCGGTGTGGGAGGACTTGCGCTCCTTCTTTGCCAACATGGCCGCATTGCGCGCCCGCGACCCCGCATTCACGCTGAACAATCTCGAGCCCGTGCTTGTGGACAGTGAGCGCAAATTGCTGGTCTTCAAGCGCTGGAACGATCAGGGCAACATGGTGGTTGTGGGCCTGAACTTCGCGCCCATCGACCAAACCGCGGACGTCACCTTCCCGCGCGGGGGCGGTTGGCACGAGTGGGTGTATGATGTAGATGAAGAGTTCGGCGATTCACCAGCGCAGTCCATCCAACTGCCCATGTCGGGTGGCAAGATATGGATTGCTGCCTGAGTCGGATCAGGTTTGCGAATTTCGGACCGGCGTAGTTTCGATCAAATCGCGTTCTGGCTCAGGGCCTCCTGGTCACATCTGGCCCTGGCCTAACAACTCACAGAAAGGGTTTCAATCATGGCTTCACAGACAAGCACCAAGCGTAACGGCGCAAGCGCATTGACCCACAAGCTTTTCAAGACGAGCATCGACATCGACGAAAAGACACGCGTCCAGATGATCGACATGCTCAACCAGCAACTGGCCGACACGTTTGACCTCATGAGCATGACCAAGCAGGCGCACTGGAACGTCAAGGGTCCCGAATTCATGCAACTGCATGAACTCTATGACATGTTTGCAGAAGGGCTGATTCCGCACATTGACGCGATTGCTGAACGAGTGAACGCGCTGGGCGGCGTGGCGTTGGGAACCGTGCGTATGGCGGCGGCCTCTAGTCGCCTGCCCGAGTTCACCGGCGAGCCCTTCAACGGCCTTGACCAGGTGCCCGAACTCGCAAAGCGCTACGCACTTGTCGCCAAGAGCACGCGCGACGGGATTTCCACTGCCGACGACGCCGATGACATGGATACGGCTGACCTCCTGACCGGCGTCTCGCGCGAGCTCGACAAGTATCTGTGGTTCCTCGAGGCGCACGTGCAGGCGTAGTCACTGCTGCGGCCGTGAATCATTGTGCAGGAATAAAGCGGCGTTCCCGAATGGGAACGCCGCTTTGCATTGGCTATAATGATCTCCAATCTCAGCCCTCACGGACCCTGGAGCCCAAGAATCATGCCGATTGAACCTGGTCGCCTGCTCGACTACTACAACGCAAAACTTCCCGAAATGCTTGATGCAATTCGCGCCGTCGTGGAAGAAGAAACACCGAGCGGGGATAAGGCGCGGCTCGACGCGTTCGCCGCTCGACTTGTGGAACGCTACCAACGCGCGGGCGCAGAGGCGTCGCTCCTTGCCAATCCCGCGGCGGGAGACCACGTGACGGCGCGATTTGCCTCGGCTTCCCATGAGAAAACGGGGCTTGTCCTGTGCCATTACGATACGGTATGGCCCGTTGGATCGCTGGCGACCCACCCGTTTCGCATTGAAGACGGCTACGCCTACGGACCCGGCATCTTTGATATGCAGTCGAGCCTGATTCTTGTGGAGTTCGCGCTGCGCGGGCTTCAGGATCTGGGGCTTACTCCACCGCGCCCGCTGCACATTCTCGTCACCTCCGACGAAGAGGTGGGAAGCATCACCTCGCGCAGCCACATAGAGGCGGCCGCGCGCGATGCGGCCTATGTCCTTGTGCTTGAATCACCATTGCCCGGCGGGGTCCTCAAGACGGCGCGCAAGGGCGTCGGCGAGTTCTGGCTGGAAGTTACGGGCCGCGCCGCCCATGCCGGTGTGGAGCCGGAGAAGGGAGTTCATGCCATTGAGGAGGCCGCGCACCAGATTCTGCACCTTCACGCGCTCAACAACCCCTCCGAAGGAACAACTGTGAGTGTCGGCACGATCGAGGGAGGAAGCGCGTCGAACGTCATTCCCGCCAGGGTGCGCATGGAAATCGACACGCGTGCATGGACACAGGGCGAGGCTGACCGCGTGGCGGGGGCCATCAACGGACTCCAGCCCGTGCTGCCGGGCGCGCAACTGGCCGTGCACGGGGGTTGGAACCGGCCGCCGCTGGAACGATCAGCAACTGTGGCCTTGTATGAGCGGGTGCGTCAAATCGGCGCAACGCTCGGACTGGAGCTGGGCGAAGGCAGCACGGGCGGCGGCAGTGACGGCAATTTCACCGGCGCACTCGGCATTGCCACACTTGACGGCCTGGGCGTCCCCGGCGCGGGCGCACATGCGGACCATGAGCACATTGAGGTCGACGGAATCGCTGGACGCGCGGCGCTGCTTGCCGCGATGTGGATGGCATTGTAGGGGCGAATTGAGGGAACGGGAATCGGAGGGATAAGGGGGGAATGGGGATCGGGAGTCAACGCGGAGGTTCGCCGCGTTCCCTCCGTTCGCCTCCGTTTCCTCCGTTCCCCACCCACTTTCTGTCAATCCGGCAAAGGAACGTACAGCAGCCGTACCATTTGCGTAGTCGTTGCGTCATCCCAAGTAGGGCAATCGAACTACCTGGGGGACACAATGACCACAATGCGCAGCGCTCTGCTCAGTCTCGTGCTTCTCGCTCTCATGGTTGGCGCCACATTCGTACGGGACGCCCTTGCCGCACCCGAGGCAGGGGGTGGCGTAACGCTTCCAACGCAGTTTGCGGTGCCGTCGCGCTACTTTGCAACGGTTGCCGCACCGGGCAATACAACTCAGGAGAGTAGCGAAGCGCATTTGGGATTGGTATCGAGCGCTGCCGTCAACCGGCAATTCACCTACAAGGCCGCACTGCTTCGTTCGCGCATGGGCCTCTCATCAATGGCGCCCGTCACCTCGTCAGCCATCTTCCCCACACATTCGTCGAATCGCTTCATCTCCATCGACGAGGCGCAGGCGCAGGCGTCCCGCGTCGCCGCAGCACGCGGCCTGTCAGTCAGCCTCGTGTTGGCCACAGTCAACCAGTACACCGAGCGCTTCACCTTTGCCGGTGAGGCGCGGGTGAATCTGCCTTTGCTCAATCGGGCATTGGATGACCTCCGCTGAAGCGGCGCAATGCAGATGAATATCTCATCTTGCGTAGCGCTGGTGCAGTGCGAACTGATCACAGCCAAAGGATAACCGGCGTTGCGCTGAGGTTGAGCGGACGTCGCGGGGGGCTTCCAACCTTCCGGCCGTAGCCGCTCCGCGTCTATGCGTCACCTGAACTTGTCACGGTTGCTGGCGCTGCGCTGGCGGGCGATGCGCGCGGTTGTCCCGCGCTGCGGCGCATGTTACACTCCACCCACTCTGTCGCGACCATCTGGAGACGCGCCGTGTTTCCGCCCGCGCGCCTGCGCCCGAAACTGACGAAGAATTGTTACACGCCATTCGTCAAGGCAATCAAAACGCCTTCCTGGCGCTCTTTGCGCGCTATGGGCCTGCGGTCTACGGCCTTGCGCTGCGCGTGCTGGAACTCCAGCCAATTGCCGAGGAAGTGACGCAGGATGTCTTCCTCAAGATTTGGCAGCAGCCCGGCCGCTGGAATCCTGAACTAGGCCGCTTTCCCGGCTGGCTGATGACCACAACGCGCAATGCGTCCATCGATCGCTTGCGTCAGGAGAAGCGTCACCGCCAGGCCGAACCCGCCGCACGCGAAGACGAGACCGCAGAACTGCGCGGCGCTGCCTCTCCCATGGATGCACCGCTCTGGGCCACGGGCCACGATCTGCGCGCCCTGATTGCGTCCCTCACGCCGGAACAGCAGCGCCTGATTGACCTTGCCTACTACAAAGGCCACACCCACAGTGAACTTGCGGTCCTTCTCAATATGCCGCTGGGCACCATCAAGACGCGCCTGCGTGCGGCGATTATCGACCTGCGGGCGCTATGGGAAGCGAGCGAGCGCCGGCTTTGAGTTCGCACCTTGTGGCTTCCGGCGCAATCCACAGTGGGGTGCGCACACGTTATATTGTGTAGGTGATCTTTCGACCGGCGCGCACGTTGATTGTCCGGCTGAGACACTGCAATGGAGTACTTGTGGACGACGGAATGAGTTGGGACGATCAAGGGGCCGCCAGGGCGGGTGATGATGAACTGCGCGCGCTGATTCCAGCCCATGCGCTTGGCGCAACCGACAGTGCAGACGCCGCAGCAATTGAGGAATTGGTGAAGCGAGATCCTGCCGCTGCGGCCGAGCTGGCACACTACCGGACCCTGCGCCAGGCGCTTCTCTTTGGCGCGCGGCCGGTTGCCCCGCCTCCAGCGCTTGGAGAGCGATTACGCGCGGCCACGCAGCCTGTGCCGCGCCAATCCCAGCAGCCAACTTCGATGCCCGCCCCCGAGCGCGGCTGGCGACGCTGGTTTGCCCCTGTCACGCGTCCCGCGTGGACATTCGCCGGCGTTGCGTTGGCGCTGCTGATCATTTCAAGTCTCTGGTGGGGCGCCCAGGCAGGGCAATTGCGCACGGCGCAATCGGAGGCGCAGGTGGCGCAAGCGGAAGCCGCCTCAGCCCAGGCCACCGCAGAAGCCACAATCACCGAGTACAACCATCTGCTGGGAGCACTTGCTACCGGCCAGGCCGAGACCGCAATGCTCCCGGCGACCGACCCGGCCGCCACGGACGATACCCACGCCATGGTCATCTGGATGCCTGGCGCGACCTCCGGCATGGTCATGGCCGAGAAGCTTCCGCCCCTTACACCGGGGAACGTCTACCAGGTCTGGCTGGTCCACGGCGAGGACCGCATGAGCGGCGGGATGTTCCAGGTGGACGAGACAGGTTCGGCAATGTTAATGGTGGAGAGCCCAATGCCGCTGGATTCGCTTGACGGAGTTGGAATTACGCAGGAGCCGTCAGGCGGCAGCGCTTCGCCCACGGGTGTACCCGTTGTACGGGGGACGATTTAGCGCGTAGAGCTCCAGGGTTGGGCGAGTCGGTCATTGATCATTGGGTAATTGATCATTGGCGTCGCGCTCTGAACACGCTCTATGTAGGCGCCGGCACCGTGCCGGCGCCTACGGGCGCTGATATGCATGCGTAGGCGCCGGCAGAGTGGCACCTACGCGCTAAATTCCCGCGTAACGCGGTTGTCATTTCGGTTATCAGTTGTCGGTTGTCGGTTATCAGTTGTCGGTTGTCGGTTGTCGGTTGTCGGTTGTCGGTTGTCGGTTATCGTCTCCCAAATGATCGCCCAACTATCCGCCCATCAGTCCCGCCGCAGCTTGCGGTAGGTGATGCGGTGGGGGCGCTCGGCGCCGGGGCCGAGGCGGCGCAACTTGTCCTCCTCGTACTCCGAATAGTTGCCGGGATACCAGAAGACTTCACTCTCTCCCTCAAAGGCAAGGATGTGCGTGGCAACGCGGTCGAGAAACCAGCGATCGTGAGAAATGACGAGGACACACCCAGCGAAGCCCTCGAGTGCATCCTCGAGCGCGCGCAAGGTGTTGACGTCAAGGTCATTGCTCGGCTCGTCAAGCAGGATGACATTGGCGCCCGACTTGAGCATTTTTGCCAGGTGAACGCGGTTGCGCTCGCCCCCCGAAAGCATTCCCACGCGCTTCTGCTGGTCCGGCCCAATGAAATTGAAACGCCCCACGTAGGCACGCGAGCTCATCGTGCGGTCGCCCAGCGCAAGTTGTTCGTTACCTTCGGAGATTTCCTCGTAAACGGTCTTGCTGCCGTCCAGCGCATCGCGCGATTGATCGACATAGGCCAGCTTGACCGTCTCGCCCACAACGACCTGGCCTGTGTCCGGCTGCTCCTGGCCCACAATCATGCGAAAAAGCGTCGTCTTGCCCGCGCCGTTGGGGCCGATGATGCCCACAATTGCGCCGGCAGGCACGTCGATGTTCATGTCCTCGTAGAGGAGTTGATCCCCATAGGCCTTGCGCACGGATTTGGTGCGAATGACAACTTCGCCCAGGCGCGGGCCCGGCGGAATGTAGATTTCGCGGTCTTCGTTGGCGCGTTCCTTGTTCGCCTGCAGCAGATCATTGTAGGCATTGATGCGGGCCTTGCGCTTCGTTTCACGCGCGCGCGGCGTCATGTGCAGCCACTCGAGTTCGCGCTGCAGTGTCTTCTGGCGCGATTGTTCCTGCTTCTCCTCAAGCGCCAGCCGCTGCTGCTTCTGCTCGAGCCATGAGCTGTAGTTGCCCTTCCACGGAATACCAAAGCCGCGGTCAAGTTCAAGAATCCAACCGGCCACGTTGTCCAGGAAGTAGCGGTCGTGGGTGACGGCGATCACCGTGCCCGCATATTGCTGGAGATGCTTCTCGAGCCAACCGACCGATTCGGTGTCAAGATGGTTTGTCGGCTCGTCAAGCAGGAGAATGTCGGGTTCCATGAGCAGCAACCGGCAGAGCGCAACGCGCCGCCGTTCACCACCGGAAAGAACAGCTACTTGCGCATCGCCGGGCGGGCAGCGCAGCGCGTCCATGGCAAGTTCGAGGCGGCTATCCAGGTCCCATGCGTTGAGTGAATCGAGGATGTCCTGCACCTCGGCTTGACGCGTGAGCAAGGCGTCCATCTCGTCCGAAGTCAATTCCTCGCCAAAGCGCATGTTGATTTCGTCGAATTCGCGCAGCGCATCAACCACGGGCTGCACGCCCTCCTCGACGACCTGACGCACCGTTTTGGCGTTGTCGAGTTTGGGCTCCTGCTCCAGATAGCCGACTGTGTAGCCAGGCGTCAACATCGTTTCGCCGTTGTACTCGGTCTCGACCCCCGCCATAATCCGCAGCAACGTGCTCTTGCCCGAGCCATTGAGGCCAATCACGCCGATTTTGGCGCCGTGGAAATATGAAAGGCTGATATCGCGCAACACCTGCTTGCTGGGCGGATAGTTTTTGCCGACACCCACCATGGAATAGATGATCTTTGTGCTCATGTCCTGCCGCCCCTTCCCTGCATTGACGACATCCCACCTGGGGGTGCCGCTTTGTCAACTGTGCAGTCGGCCACGCCGACCCTGCTTTTCGCTGCAAACGACGCACTATGTTACACGGACTCGACGCATCGCACCAACCGCGACGACCCTGGACAGGAATGGCCGCACGCGGGGAAAAGAACGGGCCGTCCCTCATTCAGGGACGGCCCGTATTCCATGCCACACAACCCTGCGGCAAATTCTGCCTTGCCTATGCAGGCGTTGACGACGCCGGTGAACCGACATACGGCGGGCCACCCGCGGGCGGATCGCTGTAGTAGGTCATTCCGCTGAAGATCTTCATCTGTGCAATTGTGCCGATGACGCCGACGACAATCGTCAAAATGACCGGCAGCCAGTTGCCATTTTCCAGCCAGCCGAAGAGCGCCGGCCAGAAGTAGGCGAGTCCAGCAAAGATGATGCCGGCGCCCGCGAAGGCCGTCCAGACCATCACCATCAGGTCCTTGAACATGAAGTAGAGGACTGCGAAGACGGCGCCCAGGGCAACACCCATGAGTACGTTGACCCAGTTCCAGAAGCCGATCCAGTCACCGATCATGTAGCCGAGGCTAAAGCCGATGAATGCGCCTGCGACTCCCATCATGACGGCCCAGAACGCGTACGCAAGGATGGCGAATGCGATGGCAAAGAAGATGCCCAGCGTCCAACCCAGCACCGGGTTGCTGGGCAACATTGACGTTCCAAGGATGAGGCCAAAGAACAGACCAAGAACAGGAAGGATCAAGCGAAAGATTGCATAGCCATAGAACGTGACTCCCAGACCGACAAGTACTGCTAACCCGCCCAGCAAGACCTGGTTAAGAATTGGCATTTTTGTTGTCTCCTGAATTGCACAAGTACTCGAAGATGACTGCGATGGGTTGAACTCGAACCAACGAACTGCTCCGGACTGTCGATTCCCTCAAATAAGTATAACATCTGCCAAGGACGACGCCGCAAGCCGTCTGCGAAGTCGGCTCGCGTTTGCACAAGTGATCACTCCCCATGCACTGCTACTCATGCACTGCTACTCATGCACTGCTAGTTGTCATGTTCACTTGCTACGGTTCCTGCGCAGAAGCAATGGCCATTGGAATGGCACGAAGCACCCAATTGCCAAAGCCACTACTCAGCGCAATTGTACACGATATTTGTGGTTCTTGCGACAAATGCGTCTCGGTTGTGTGCGATTGCCCTCCGCAGTCCAAACGGCGGGCAAACCCGAATTGTGTGGCCACGCAACGTGCACCCAGCACATGGACCGGGCAAGTGTTTGGCCCCGCGCAGTGGAACTTGCCTGACCATGGGCGTACCGTGGCACGACTGGCTCCCCGGTCTCGAGTGCGGACGCCGGACGGCCCGCATCCTGTGGTACAATCGAGCGGTGAATGCGTGTGTCGCAATTGCGACGCAGCGTGAAGGAACTTCCCTGTTGACTCCGGACAACTCCTTTTCCCCACAGCCGAAACCAGCGACCGCCGACGCGGAGACTCGCTCATGGGCCGAGCGCCATTCGGGCATTCTGCTCTACGGAATGCTTGCGGCCGTTGCGGCGCTGCTGGTCTTCGCGCTTGGCGCTGGGCTGGGCTTCGGATTTGGTCGACTGTCCGCCAATACGGTGCCTGTGGCGTACAGTGCGGCAACTGGATCTGCAGCGGACCAGGCACAGCGCGCCGATCTGGACACCCAGTTCGCCACCTTCTGGGAAGCGATGGATGTCCTCTACGGCAACTTCTATGGCGCTCTGCCTGACGGCAAAGAAGCCACTTACGACGCGATTCGCGGCGTTGTGGCGCGACTTGGCGATCCCAACACCTCGTTTCTTGAACCCGCTGAAGCGGATCTCTTCCGCACCAATATCGCGGGAAGCTTCGAAGGAATCGGCGCACGAGTGGAGTGGGACACAGAGGCGAACACGCTGAAGGTGGTGGAGCCCTTTGAGAACCAGCCGGCGTGGAACGCGGGTATTCGCCGCGGCGACTTGATCCTCGCGGTTGATGGAGAGAGCGTGGTGGGCACCGACCTCAACAGCGCTGTGGCCCGAATTCGCGGGCCCCGAGGGTCCACGGCGACGCTGACGATTCAGCGTGTGGCCGCAGCGGAGGCTACCCCCTCCGCCCCATACGAGGTGGAGGTCGTGCGGGCGCAAATCGAATCGCCCACAGTCACCACAGAAGCGCTGGGTGAAGATGGTGAGATCGGCTATATTCGCCTGTACACCTTCAACGAAAACGCCGGTGCTCTCGTCAAGCAGGCGGTTGAGGATGCAGTGCAGCGCGGCGCGCAGGGGCTGATTCTTGATTTGCGCGGCAATTCCGGCGGCCTGCTGCGCGAAGCGGTCAAAGTTGCCGGCATCTTCCTGGATGAGTCGGTCGTCCTCAACGAACGCTTCAAGGACGGCAGTGAGGAAATCTACAAGAGCAGCGGTGATCCCGTAACGACGGAGCTGCCGCTTGTGCTTCTTGTCAACGAGGGCAGCGCCAGCGCGAGCGAGATTGTTGCCGGGGCTATCCAGGACGCCGAGCGCGCGCCGCTCGTCGGCGTCACGACCTTCGGCAAAGGCAGCGTGCAGATTCCCCAGTCGCTGAGCGACGGCAGTATCATGCGGGTGACGATTGCGCGCTGGTTCACGCCGAAAGAACGTACAATTGACGGCGTAGGGCTCACGCCGGATGTTGTGGTCGAGATCACTGAGGAGCAACGTGCTGCCGGGACCGACCCGCAGCGCGATCGCGCGCTTGAGGAGCTGAAGGCGCGCATTCTCGCAAGCAAGTAGCATGAGTTATTAGCTCATGATTACGCAGCGGAAGCGCGGTACAAACTGATAACTGACAAATGATCATTGGCGTTGCGCTGAGGTTGATTGGACGTAGCGGGGGGCTTCCGGCCCTCCAGCCGTGGCCCGTCCGACGCGACGGATCGCGTTGCGTCGGGTGCTTGCCGGCATAGCGGAGGGCCTCCGTGCCCTCACCCTGCTTGCGTCACGGCGGGCACAAGGTACAGAAGGAGAGGTCCGTGCGCAACCGCCACAACTGAGGGCGCAGAGGCCCTCCGCTACGGCGGTAGCGGCCACGTGCATAACATGAGTTATCATTTTTCAGTTATCCGTTCGTACCGTACCTCTGCCGCGTAACATGAGTTGATAATCAGCGCACTCCGGGGCGCAGGCAATCCGGACTGGAGTTGGTGGAGCAATGGCGAAGAGCGAAGAGAAGAGCAAAGGGGGGGCGCGCACGGTTGCTACAAACCGCAAGGCGCGCTTCGAATATTTTGTCGAGGAGAGCTTCGAAGCCGGAATCGTCCTTACCGGTACGGAGATCAAGTCGCTGCGCGCCGGCAAGGCGAGCATTCAGGAGGGCTTCGTTCTCGTCAAGGATGGCGAAGCCTATCTCAACAACGTGCACATTGCGCACTACCTTGAGGGGAACCGCAACAACCACCCTGAGGTTCATCCGCGCAAGCTGCTGCTTCACAAGCAACAGATTCGCCAACTTCACGCACAGGCCACGCAGCGCAATTGGACCATTGTGCCGTTGCGCGTCTACATCAATGAGCGGGGCAAGGCCAAGGTGGAAATTGCGCTCGTGCGCGGCAAGCAGTTGCACGACAAACGCCACGCAATCGCCGCGCGCGACAACGATCGGGACTTGAAACGTGCGCTCAAGGGCGATTACTGAGTGCTGCCACTTCGATTCAACGCCGTCAATGAACAAACTGCCGCCTGATCCCGCCGCACAACAATTGGCATCGCTGGAAGGCGACGAACGCACTTCCTTTGCGTTGACTTTGCTCACGACCAAAACCCGCCGTGACACATTGCGCAGCGCGCTGGGACTGCTGACTCGCCAGCCGCAAGAAGACGCCGGCCCGCTGCTTGAGCCACTCTACGCCTGGTATGCACGCAAGAACGGTGTCAATGATTACGGCGGCTATGTGCGCGCCGATATTCTGCGCGCCCTCAGGCCCATTGCCCGCGCCACCGACATCCCCCTGCTGCTTCAGGCATGCGCAACGTACGAGTATCCGCCACCCAGTTTTGCCGAAGAGGGTGCTTTGCTGCGCTCGACCGCCCTGGTTGCCCTGGCCGATGTCGACGAGTCGCTCGCCCGGCTTGAGGCCGCCCGCTTGCTTGTGGATGTGCATACGGACCCCAATTCCGGCGAGCCGGCACTCTGTGCCGTGCGGGCGCTGACGCTCTTCGGGGATCAGATCGCGCTCTACCAGTTTGTCACGGATGCGCGCGTCGGCGAGCCTGAAGGCGTGCGTGGCACGATCACAGGTGAATGTCTGCGCGGGCTGACACGATTGCCGCCATCGCTGATTCCCCTCCTTGTTGCTCGCTTCGGCAAGAGTGGCGGTTCGGCCGCCCGTCTCGGCCTCTATGACCTGCTCCTGCGCCACGAAGATGGCCCGCAGGCCGTCGATTTCCTGATGGATCAAGTACAGCGCGCACCGCTCGAGCTTGCGCGCTATCTGCTCTTCGCATTGGTTGCAGCCGGCGACGATGCGCTGCTTGCCGAGACTGTGCGCACACTGGGCCTCGTGAGCGATCCGGAACGGCGCATGGCCGCACGCGAGGCGCTCGAACTTGTGGCGGCACGAAACGACGTGCGCACGCTCCTGAAAGCCTGGCCCACGCCAAAGCGCCGTTAACCGGCCTGTGCTAGAATTGGCGCAACATCAAAGCGCATGAGGTAAATCCCTGTCGGACCTCGCGAGCGCCTCGCGCGTCTGTGGAAGCTGCTTCACCTGCCGTTTGTTGCGGCGTGGCGGGACTGGAAAGTACGGCAGCTGAAGCAGCCGCTACGTTGCCAATGCAAGGCAGTCAACCAATCACCCAATCAACCAATCAACTTCTCATCCACTCCATGGTCACCACGCAGCAGCCCACGCAAACGCAGATTTGGCTCCTCGCCGCCCGCCCCAAGACTCTTCCCGCCGCGGTCGGCCCGGTCCTCGTGGGTACAGCGCTTGCCATCGCCGACGGCGTATTCGCCTTCTGGCCAATGCTGGCAGCCCTCCTTGTGGCGCTGCTGCTTCAGATCGGCAGCAACTTTGCCAATGACTATTTCGACTTTTTCAAGGGGGCGGACACGCAGGAACGTGTGGGCCCAACCCGCGTGACGGCTGCCGGTTTGCTTACGCCTGGGCAGGTGCGTTGGGGCATGGTCGTGGTCTTCGGCCTGGCCATCCTGGCTGGTCTCTTCCTTGTTTACGTAGGGGGCTGGCCGGTTCTCGTGGCCGGCGCCGCGGCGATTCTTGCCGCGCTGGCCTACACGGGCGGACCCCTGCCATATGGCTACTACGGCTTGGGCGAATTCTTCGTTTTTCTCTTCTTTGGCTTTGTGGCTGTGGTGGGCACATACTACGTGCAGGCGCTTACAGTGATGCCGGAGGTCTGGGTCGCAGCCGTGCCTGTGGGGGCGCTGATCACCGCTGTGCTTGTTGTCAACAACTACAGGGACCGCGCCACCGACGCCCAGGCGAACAAGCGCACACTGGCTGTGTTACTCGGCGAGAGTGGCGCACGCATCGAATACTATGTGCTGCTTGCGCTTGCCTACTTAACGACAGCCGCGTTGGCGCTCAACTCCCTCTGGCTGTTGCTGCCATTTCTCAGTGTTCCCATCGCCTGGCGGCTGATTGGCGAAATGCGAACGAGTTCGGGAAGCGCACTCAACAAGACGCTCGCGGGCACCGCGCGCCTAAGCCTCATTTTCAGCATTCTGCTCAGCACTGGACTGATTCTTGCCGCGCTATGAGTGATGCGTATGTTCCTGTGACGGTCTACCACCTTGAAATGCTGGACCCCGCCGATCTACGCCCCAGCCGGGCCACGCCTGCCGGTCTCGAGATTCGCGATGCGAAGATTCCATCACCCGAGTTTGGGCGATTCCTCTATTCGGCCGTTGGCGGCGACTGGTACTGGCGCGACCGTCTCTCGTGGAACTATGCGCGCTGGATGCAGACATTGGGCCAGCCCGGCTACGAAATGTGGGTTGCCTATCTCTACGGCACGCCTGCAGGCTACTTTGAGCTCGAGTCGCAGGACGATGGAAGCGTCGAAATCTGCTACTTTGGGCTGATGCCGCAATTCATCGGCAAGGGGATCGGCGGGCGGCTGCTGACGCACGCGATTGAGCGCGGCTGGGCAAAGGGCGCGCGCCGCGTCTGGGTGCATACGTGCTCGCTCGACCATCCATCAGCACTTGCCAACTACAAGGCGCGCGGGCTAACGCTCTTTAAGGAAGAGACGGTTCTTGTGCTGCCGCTGGGCGAAACGCCGGGCGCATGGCCGGGCGCCGAACGGCCTGTGGCCCGCTAGGCTACAACGCAGCATTGCGCATTGAGCCGCCTGCCATCCTCGCTGCCTCAGGCCGCCTGTATCGTCGTTTGTCATCGCAAGCGTTGCCGTTACTTCCCACCAACTGCGACGTTTGGCTCGTTTGTTGGCTAATCGTTCCCTTCAGTTCCGGATAGACACTTCTGAAGAACTTCGTCTAAACCCCACATCTTCCAAAGGAGGCTGCAATGACGCAGCAAGCACCTCGCAAGGTTGTGATCATGGGCGCCGCCGGGCGCGATTTTCACAATTTCAACGTCTTCTTCCGCGATAATCCGGATTACCAGGTCGTCGCCTTCACGGCTACGCAGATACCCAACATTGATGATCGCCGCTATCCGGCGGCGCTGGCGGGTTCACTCTATCCCGAGGGGATACCGATCGAGCCTGAAGCCGACCTCGAGCAGATTATCCGCGCGATGGGGGCGGAGGTGGCCTTCTTCGCCTATAGCGACGTGACCTACGAGCACGTCATGCGCACCGGCATCCGCGCCATGGCGGCCGGGACAGCCTTCACCTTGCTTGGCCCGGAACAGACGATGATCAAATCCACCAAGCCGGTCATCGCCATTTGTGCGTCGCGCACGGGCGCAGGCAAGAGCCAGACAAGCCGCAAGGTCGTCGGGATCCTGCGCGGCATGGGGAAGCGTGTAGTTGCTGTGCGCCACCCAATGCCCTACGGAGACCTGGCAAGGCAGGCGGTGCAGCGCTTTGCCACCATGGACGACATGGAGCTTCATGATGTGACGATTGAGGAACGGGAGGAATATGAGCCGCATGTGGCCGCTGGAGGCGTCATTTACGCCGGCGTTGACTACGAAGCGATCCTGCGCGAGGCAGAGAAGGAAGCGGACATCATCATCTGGGATGGCGGCAACAATGATCTCTCGTTCTACAAACCCGATTTGCTCATCACGGTTGTGGATACGCTGCGCGCCGACCACGCACTTCACTACTATCCGGGCGAACTCAATGTGCGCATGGCGCAGGTCATCGTCCTCAACAAGATTGACAGCGCCTCGCTGGACCAGATTGAACTTGCGCGCAGCACCACCGTCGCGCTGAATCCCGGCGCAGTCATCATCGACGCTGCGAGTCCGATCACCGTCGAACGGGGTGCAGAGGTAAAGGGGAAACGAGTCCTTGTGATTGAGGACGGACCCACCCTGACGCACGGCGAGATGGCGATTGGCGCCGGCTGGGTCGCCGCCCGACGCCTCGGCGCTGCGGAAATCGTTGACCCGCGCCCCTATGCAATCGGCGCGCTGGCGGCCACGTATGCCAAATACCCGAACACGGGCGCAGTGCTGCCGGCCATGGGCTACGGCGCGCAGCAGGTAGCCGACCTCGAGGCGACCATCCGCAACACGCCACATGATGTGGTGCTGATTGCCACGCCAATCGACTTGCGCCGCCTCGTCAATTTCGACAAGCCTGCCCTGCGCGTGGGCTACGAATTGCAGGAAATTGGTGAGCCCACCCTGGAGCAGGTTCTGCGCGACTTCGTGAAGTAGGCCACCGAAGCTGGATCGAATACACTCAGGCGGGCCGGGACGCCAAGTTGGCGTCCCGGCCCGCCTTCCCATGCTCACGAGTGACATCCGTCCCAATCCTCATGGGCAGACTGACCCTTGACGCGAGCACCTGCCTGACGGAACATGTAAGGTGCGCGGTTTCCATTCTTTGACCGCATGAACCTCCCTGCCCCAGTGAGGTGGCACAAAGCGTATGACTCCTCCTCGAATTACCCGGCATTCTCCTTCCTCGTTTGCTCTTGTTGCTCGTGATCGCGGCTGCTTTGCTGCCATTGCGTGCATATGCGCAAATAGGTCCGCAACCGCCCCCGCCGGCGGTGAGTGCAGACAATCCCCCTGAATGGGTCAGTATGGACGGTGGCGGCAATCCACTCGTCCACCTCTACATTTTTCACTCCCTCACCTGCCCGCACTGCCGCGAGGCAATGCCATTCTTCGAGTCGCTGCCCGAGACACATCCCTGGCTGCGACTCCACGCCTATGAGTTGTCGGAATCCCAGGGCAACGCAACGGGCTATATACAGTTCGCCTCGCTGCTTGGCGAGGAGGCGATGTACGTGCCTGCCTTCTTCTATTGCGGACAAATGGTCACCGGCTACGACACTGCCGAGCAGATGGGCGCTGCGATTGAGGCCGGGCTTGTTTCCTGCCACGAGGCAGCAGTGGCCCAGGTTGCCACCGCGGCGGGTGCGACCGACCCAAGCGGGAGCGCAGCCGATGGCGCATCCGGGGAGCCTGTGGCCCCCCTCGCCCCCGCTGTGGCGCTTCCGTCCGCGGCGCTCCTCGCCGCTGCGGATCGCCCAATGCCCGCTGCGCAAAGCATCACGCTTCCGTTTGTCGGGGCGATTTCGCTGGGGGCACTGTCGCTCCCCGTTCTCACCGTCACGCTGGCCTCGCTCGATGCCTTTAACCCATGCGCGTTCTTCGTGCTCATGTTCCTGCTGAGCCTCATGGTGCATGCCAAGGATCGGCGGCGCATGTTGCTGATCGGCGGCGTCTTCGTGATCTTCTCGGGGCTCATCTACTTTGTCTTCATGGCCGCATGGCTCAACGTTTTCCTGCTCATTGGTGAACTGCAGTTGATTACGCTCATCGCGGGCGTTGTGGCGGTGGCCTTTGCGCTCGTCAACATCAAGGACTACTTCTGGTTCAAGCAGGGTGTCACTCTGGGAATCCCCGACGAAGCCAAACCGGGGTTATTCAAGCGCATGCGGGGTCTTGTCAGCGCCGACAGCATGCCTGCCATGGTGGGAGGAACGGTCGTTCTTGCCCTGGCGGCAAACAGCTACGAACTGCTTTGCACCGCCGGCTTTCCCATGGTCTACACGCGCGCGCTCACGCTCACCGACCTGTCGACGGCAGCGTTCTACGGCTATCTTGCGCTTTACAATCTGATCTACATCATTCCGCTGCTGGTGATCGTGGGGCTTTTTGCTGTGCGCTTCGGTTCACGCAAGTTGAGCGAGCGCGAAGGGCGCGTTCTCAAACTGCTGTCGGGCCTCATGATGCTTTCACTGGGAATCGCGTTGGTTTTTGCACCGGAGGCGCTCAACAATCCAGCGGTCGCAATTGGTTTGCTTTTGCTGACGATTGCCCTGACCACAGCGATCGTTCTTTTCGAGCGCTGGCGCGAACAGAGCCATCCCGGCGCGCCGCACAAACACCTGAAGCCGAAGTAGGCCCATGCTTGCACGGCCACGTCGGGCCGGGCGCGAGGCGCAGCGGCTTTCAGCGCGCCAGAGTCATACCGGAATGAAAAGAACAGCGCAACGCAAAGCCGCAAAGAAAACAAAGGAACGCAAAGGACTGCAAGACGTTGACCGAGTTCAGGCAGTTGCTTTTCCTCTGCGCCACTTTGCGTCCTCCGCGCCTTTGCGTTGAGACGTTCGTAGTAAGTGTGGTTATTCATCCCGGTTTCACTTTAGAGCAATGCGTGCGCGAGCGCCTCGAGACCGGCGAGGTTGTCGAGATCGATCCACTGCAGCATCACGCGCTGGACGCCCGCCTGCGCGAAATGGGCAAGCTGCTCCTTCACGGCGGATGCAGTCCCGATGACGACGCCGCGCGCCTGGGCATCTTCGACGGAACGCCCGCGCAGATTGTCGTGCAACTCGGCGTCGTCCCTGCCAAAGACAAGGCCTGTCATCAACGAGCGCCGCACCTCACCAGGTGTGCGCCCTGCGGCGCCCAGGAGCCCATCGAGTGTGGCATTGAGTTCGGCAAAGCGGTCCGGGGTAATGAAGAAAGCATTCCATTCGGCGGCAAAGCGCGCGACAAGTGGGAGAGTGCGCTTTGCCCCTGTGCCGCCGATGAGCAAGCGCGGCCCTCCCGCCCGCTGCGGGCGCGGCAGCAGTTGCGCCCCAACAAGTGTGTAGTACTTGCCTGCGTAATCCACCGGCTGGTCGTCATTAAGCAGGCGGTGTGTGACCTCCACCCCCTCCGCGAAGCGCGCAAAGCGATCCGACATGCCCAGGAGCGGAAAGCCGAACATGGCGTGCTCGCGCTCCTGCCAGCCGGCGCCGATTCCCAGGACAAGCCGCCCATTGCTCAAGTCATCCACATCCTTGCCCATGCGCGCCGTGAAGACCGGGCTGCGGAAGGAGAAAGGGGTGACAAGCGGGCCGAACTCAATGCGCTGCGTGTTGCCGGCAAGCCACGCAAGTGAAACCCAAAGTTCGAGTGACTCCCTGTCGGGCGGCGTGGCATTTGTGAAGTGGTCGGACCGAAAGAGGCCTGCGAAGCCAAGCTCCTCGACGAGTCGGGCGATGGCCTGCCAGCGTGGCCAGGTTAGCCCGTTCTGCCCTTCCACCATGATGGCAATTTCCATCGCCTGCTCCTTTATGTTCGCGTGAATCGCCAAATGATAGAGGGGCGGGCCGGCGGCCCACCCCTCTACACAATGTTAGTGTTCTGGGTCCTTCTATACTGGCACCGGAATGAAACCCGCGGGCACCGGCAGGGAACACAGGATCTCAGGCTGCCACTCCTTCACTTCTCTTGCTCCCTTTGATCCATCCGTTCCCTCCAACGTCTTCGCACCCTTCAATGAGGCTGCAAACTGACCTACGGCCTGAACGCGCTCAAGGCTGCAGAGGCTTGCGCCACCGAAGCGTCACCAAGTGAAATCAGGCTGAATGCCTCGTCGAACTGGTCAGCACTCTTCGCCGCGACGCCGGCCGATAGCAGATCGGCAGCCTGGGTGTACTGGGTTGCGGCCGTAGCGAGGGAGTTCTGCGCCGCAGCAAAGCGTTCGGGCGCGCTCAGGCCTGCCACAGCTGTACTTGCATTGCGCAGCAACTGAATCGCCGTATTCATGTCGGTAATCCATTGCTGATCGCTGAAGACCGCGGTATTGCCACTGGCTGAAGTCACAAGCCTGTCAATTGCCGTCAGCGCGCGTTGATAGTTGGCGATAATGTTGTCAAACTCAACGAGATAGACGTTTTCGTCAACCGAAAGCGCGGGCGCAGCGAGCGTGGCTGTGGGCTCCGCCGTCGGCGCGACCGGCGCAGGCGTAGCGGTGGGAAGCAGAGAAGCTTCGGGCGTCGGCGTTTCCGGAGAAGTGCCCGTGATCGGCGCCGTTCCCGTAATGGGTGCGGATGGCGCCGGGGAAGTGGCCGTCGGAATAGCCGACACAGGAGTGGCTGTTGGCGCGGCGTTGGGGTCGTACACCGGGATCGTGGCAATGGGCGGCAGCCCGTTCACGAGCGACGCGGAAATCCACGTGCCGTTGTCAAGCAGCAACCACTCACCGGTTGCGTCACGCGCGGTAACGACGAGCGCCTGCCCGAAGACTGTGTTGCCGACTACATCGAAGGTGGTGCCGGGCCCCGCCCGCAAATTTGCGTTCGTTGTCGCCGTCACGTTTGCCGGTGTGAAAGGCGGCAACGTTGGTGTTGCGGTTGGCGTCGCAGTCGGAGGAGGCGGCAGCGGCGTTGGTGTCGGAGTCGCGTTGACAGCTGCCTCGCGCAAGGAGGCGATCAGCGCCGCATCCGCGGTGGGCAGGCCGGGAGGCGCCGCGCCAAAGACAACGACGGCAATCCAGTTGCCGTCAACCAGCAAGAGCCAATCCCCCGCCGGGTTCTGGGCGACAACCGAGAGCACTGTTCCTCCAGGCACCGTCTCTACGATTTCACCGTCAATCGAAGGGGCGTTGCGAATATTGGCGGTAACAGGAACCGTCACGGTGACGACTTCAAGCGCGTTGATGTCGAAGGGCGTTGCAGTCACAGTGGGTGCTTCGCTGGGAGTCACTGCTTCCGTGACAGTCGCAGGCGGGGTCACCGTGAGAAGTTCCGTCAGCGTCAATTGCTCGGTTGGCGTCAAAGGCCATACTGTCGATGTCACAGGCAACACGTAGGCCAGCGCCGTTGACGGTGCGTTGACGGTAATCGAAACCGGCACCGTCATGGATGGCATCCCCGAGAACTTGAGTACGAGCACAGCGGGCACCGTGCTTGTCATCGTATCGGTAATGAGGAACTGGAGGTCCAGGTCCATCGTAATGCCGATGCCCGAGAAGATCGGGGGCGTTGTCGTCAGAAAACCGTCCGCTCCAAGCAATGCGGGCTCGGTCAGGGGTGTCGACGTGGTGAGGGCGGAGGTGCCGGTGAGCGGCACCAGTTCGCCCACGGCCGGGGTCCCCTCGGGCAGCGTGAGCGGCACCGTGGTCGCCACCGCCGTGTCAGGAGCGGTGAGCGCCGTCGTCCCCGTCACTTCAATTGCTGTCAATGGGGCGGTCAGCGGCAGGGCTGTCGTGATGGGCAGAAGGCCCGTGATCACGGTCGCACCAGCGATCGCTTCGCCTCCGGAGAGTACGTCAGTCCCCGTCAGCGAGACGGCTATGGTCAACGCAGCCGTGCCCGTGAGCAGGTCAACACCCGTCAGCGGGGCGCTGTTCGTCAGCGGGACGCTCGTGGGAAGCGCAGTGGGCCTTGAGGTCGGCGTCGCCGTCGGGGCAGGGCGCGTCGGCGCCGGACTACTGGTCGGCGTGGCCGACACCGTAACGGGCGCAGCAATGAGAGCGCGACAGTGATGGGTACTTGCTGGCGAATGCGAATCAGGAGCGGCTGCGAAAGCGGCACGCCGGCATCGACGACCGGATCATCAAGGGGATCAGCAATCGGCTGCAGCGCCTCAGGTGTCTCGACTGCCTGCAACGGGCGCGCAGCATAGACGTCCGCCAATTGGGTGAGCAGGAAGACGAGAAGTAGCGGGGCGATCAGAAGCAGGAAAAGGCTTTTCCGTCGCATTTAAGCCTCCGTCAGAGAGTGGGTGCGAAGAAGGTGGAGACAGGCCGACGCTTTACTGTATAGAGTATCCTGTACAGGAGGATTTGTAAAGTCGCCTTCCAGACTATTTCAGGAGTAGCCTCATCGGCTCGCTCTCCATCCACTTTCCTCACATTGCTAATAGTCTATTCTGCTAGTCTGTTCTGCACGTCAATATGCGAAGTGCTTTGACGCGTGGGCGGCAGTGTTGCAGAGTTCAGGCCCGCAGTCGACCCACGGAACAGCGGTGGACTTGCGAACAAACGCTTCCGAAGCAGTTGTGCTGTTGCTCGCGCCGCTCTCTCCACGCCAATGCTCCTCGCACAGCAGATTCACTCTACTCTGCGTCAAACGAGCTGCTACGTCTGGTCTGCTTCAGGCTCGAAGTTCGGCGCTTTGCCTCCAGGCGCCTGGCGCGTGCTGCGCGCGATGGACGTGTGGGATGACGTGCGACGGGTGGCGCTTCGGCCTGCCGCACAAGGGCAGCCAGTTGCCCAAGCGCGGCGGCGCGGTTCTCAGCCTGGCTGCGCGCCGCCCGCGCCACGATGATGATTTCGCCCGCGTCCGTTGCGCGCCGTCCAGCGAGCAGAAGCAAGCGCGCACGGACGTCGTCAGGCAGGCTGGGCGATTGAGCGGCATTGAAGCGCAGTTGCACGGCAGTCTCCACTTTGTTCACATTCTGCCCGCCCGGCCCCGCACCGCGCATGAACTCTTCGTGGATTTCGTTGTCTTCGAGAGCCAGCGTCTCGGTTATCTGTATCATAAGCCTGGTTCATTCACTTTCAAGGCACACTTGCCACATACCTGGACGGTTGCAGGGGTGACTTTGTTTCATCGTTGCGGCCACACCGGGGCATGAGTGTACAATATCCCAAAGGCATGCCAGTGTCGAGCGACGCACCAAAGCGGATAAAAAGGCGAGGCCCCCAAATAGGAAGCCTCGCTTTGACGTACGTACGAAATGCTGCAGAGCCCAGTCTGTCGGCCTGTCCCAGCGTTCGTCGGCTTCAGGCCGGCGCTGTCTGGAACTGCGCTTCTTCGGTCGAGCCCTGCATCGCCGTGGTGGAAGCCGTACCGCCGGTGACGGCCAACTGCACTTCGTCAAAGTAGCCCGCTCCGACGAAGCTTTGGTGGCGCACTGCGGTGAAACCGCGCTGTTCCACGGCGAACTCGCGCTCCTGCAGGCGCGAAAACGCCGACATTCCTTCATCCCGGTAGCTGCTTGCGAGTTCAAACATCGCCATGTTCAGCGAGTGGAAACCGGCGAGCGTAACGAACTGGTACTTGTAACCCATTTCAGCCAATCGATCCTGGAAGATGGCAATCGTCCGCTCGTCAAGATTGAGCCGCCAGTTGAAGGAAGGCGAGCAGTTGTACGCGAGAAGCTTGCCGGGATACCGTGCATGAATGCCCTCGGCAAACTGGCGCGCCTCCTCAAGATCGGGGCGGGAGGTCTCGCACCAGAGAAGATCTGCGTGTGGCGCGTACGCAAGACCGCGGGCGATGGCATACTCCACGCCGCCGCGGATATAGAAGAAACCTTCATGCGTGCGCTCGCTGCTGGTGATGAAGGCGCGATCGTACGGGTCCACATCCGTGGTGATCAACTGGGCAGAATCGGCGTCAGTGCGTGCCACAATGATCGTCGGCACATTCATGATGTCGGCGGCGAGACGAGCGGCCACAAGTTTCTGGACGAACTCGCGCGTGGGCACGAGAACCTTTCCCCCCATGTGGCCACACTTCTTGGCCGAGGAGAGCTGGTCCTCAAAGTGCACGCCCGCCGCGCCTGCCTCAATCATGGCACGCATGAGTTCGAAGGCGTTGAGGTTGCCCCCAAAGCCCGATTCGGCATCGGCCACAATCGGCGCCATCCAGTCAATATCGTCATTGCCCGCCAAATGCGCGATCTGATCGGCGCGCAGAAGCGCATTGTTGATGCGGCGCGCCAGGTTGGCGGCGCTGTCGGCAGGGTAGAGGCTCTGGTCCGGATAGGTTTGACCGGCGCTGTTGGCGTCGCCCGCAACCTGCCAGCCGCTCAAGTAGATGGCCTTGAGACCAGCCTGCACCATCTGCACGGCCTGGTTGCCCGTTACGGCGCCAAGCGAGCGCACAAGCGGCTCTGTCTGCAGCAATTGCCACAGGCGCTCGGCACCACGGCGCGCAAGCGAATGCTCAATTTCGACTGTACCGCGCAGACGCAAGACATCGGCAGCGCTATAGCCGCGGTGGATGCCCTGCCAGCGTGGCTCCTGCTTCCAGGCTCGCTCCATGTCCGCAGCCACCTGTTGATTGTCCATTGCATTCTCCT
This sequence comes from uncultured Chloroflexia bacterium, assembly GCA_963735275.1. Taxonomy (GTDB): domain Bacteria; phylum Chloroflexota; class Anaerolineae; order Caldilineales; family Caldilineaceae; genus UBA5069. The sequence goes on from CAVTKJ010000001.1 coordinate 278,167, forward strand.
CGCACAATGCTGAAGTGGCGGAAACTCGGACCAGAACGCCGGTTGGCAACTCGATCCCCAAGTCGCCTACCGTCGGGCCGGCCGACATGATCATGGCGCAGACCCGTTCCTAAAGGGTTTCCGCAGCGTTGACCGGAGCGCGGCGCGCCGGGAGAGTCTCACTTTACTGGCACGTGAAACCTCAGAGCTCGCCGTAGTGCAAGGCAGTGGAGGCTCGAGGAGACGTCCACATGGGATCCTATCTGTCGCCCCGAATTGTTTGACACGCAAGTCCGGCTCAACTATGCTCGCCGATCGGCGCCATGACTTCGCCATGACTTCGCCACGGCCTCATGCTCGCGCCGGCCCGGAGAACGCGGCTCGGCCGAAGTGGAAGTTGTTCACGGGTGATCCACATCACGCGCGACGCAGCAATTTAGGGTCGCGTAGCGGCGGGCCTCCGCTACGACCGTTCAACTTGCTGCGTAGAAACTGGTCATCATCCTGCACGCGAGCGAAGGCCACCGCGGCGACGCATGTGCATTGATTCGCCTTTTTGTCTGTCGACACCTTGTCGCGACATTTGCAACTCCAACGAAACGCCAAAGCGTATGAACGCACCGGACCAATGACCACCGAAACCATATTTGACCTTGGCGCGGAAGAACAGCGGGGCGTGCTCCACACACTCTTCGCGCAGATATCCGACCTGGTCGCGCACCACACGCTCCACAGCGCGCCGCCGCGCAGCCCGATCTCTGCTCTGGCGCGTGCGCATGTCTTCACCGCTCTGCCTTTGCTCGACGGCGCACACAAGGGGCTGGTGCTTCAGTTCCTTCACGAGGCGCTCCTCATTGGCGGCTCGCCCGGCGAGGATGGCGTTGCCATTCCTCCGTGTATCCCCCTTAACTGGGCCGATCTGCGCCACGCTTCCCTTCCTTTCGGCAACCTGGGTTGGAGCACGCTTGTGAATGCCGACCTCTCGTACGCGGACCTGCGCGGCGTCAGCTTCACAAACGCCAACCTGAGCGGCTGCAATTTGCTCGAGGCGAATCTCTCCGGCGCCAAGTTCACAAACTGCAACCTCATGCTCGCCGACCTGCGCGGCGCCAACCTCGACAGGGCCTATCTCGGCACTGCACGCATTGTTCCCGACCAACTTACACACGCGCACCTGACCGAAAACACCACGCTGCCGTGGTCGGTCAGCCAGTCCGCCACCACCGCAAACCTTCTTCCATGAATCCTGACGAAAAACCACGACTGCGCGCCATAGATGTGCGCCGCACGACGCACGACGAGATTGCCTACTTCATCCTGGGCGATCCACTTCAAATCAGCGAAAACAAACTCCATATTCCCGCACAACTGGGGCCGGTTCTGGCGCTGCTTGACGGCACTCGCCGCTATACGTCAATCGCCGGGGAGGCCTTCGCCCTCTATGGCGGCCAGATTGAGATGTCCACAGTTGAAGAACTTGTGGAAGCGGTCGTCGACGCGCTCGATGACGCATACATGCTCGACAATGCGCGCTTCCGCACACGCCATGACCAACTGCTGGCTGACTACCGCAGCGCGCCGAATCGCCCGCCGGCGTTGGCGCAACGCGGCTACCCGGCAGAACGTGCGGAACTGTGGACTCTTCTTCAGGAATACCTTGAAGACGCGGACGGGATCGAGCCCGCCACTGTCGATTGGACGCAGGGCGTGGGGATTCTCAGCCCGCACATTGACTATACGCGCGGTGGCGCAATCTATGCGCAAACGTGGAAGCAGGCCGCCGTCGCCGTGGCCGAGGCCGACATCGCCATCCTCTTTGGCACTGACCACTATGGCGACGACCTCTTCACGCTGACCCGGCAAAGCTACGCCACGCCCTATGGCACACTTCCCACTGACGTCGGTGTGGTGGATGCCCTCGCGGCTGCGCTTGGTGAGGAGGCCGCATACGCGGGAGAACTGCGCCATCGCGGCGAGCACTCGCTCGAACTTGTTGCCGTGTGGCTGCATCACATCCGCGGCGGCACGCCTTTGCCACTCGTGCCCATCCTCGTGGGGTCGCTTCATCGTCACATGCAGAACGGCAGCACGCCGCAGGATGACCCGGCGGTGCAAGCCGTCCTCGCGACCTTGCGTACGGCCACAGCCGGCAAGCGCGTGCTCTATGTGGCATCAGGCGATCTGGCGCACGTGGGGCCGGCTTTCGGTGGCAAACCGTTGGGTGAGGCTGAGCGCGCCTTGCTGCGCCGAGCCGACCGCGCCCTGCTGCGTCCGCTTGAAGCGGGTGACGGCGACGCGTTTTTCGCCGCGATCAAGCGCGTCAACAACGCCAACAACGTGTGCGGCGTCACGCCGTTCTACCTGGCGCTGCGCTCGCTGGGAACTGTCAAGGGGAAAAGCGCCGGTTACGCGCTCTGCCCGGCCGACGATGACGGAACTTCGGTCGTAAGTGTGGCAGGCATGCTGTTGCAGGGCGAATGAGGGTAGTGCCGGGAGGTTGGGAGGCGGAGACACGCAACTGTTTGTTTTGCCTCTTGCGAGTGAAGTTCACGAGCTGTGCCGCGCATGCGTAGCGGCTGCTTCAGCTGTGGAACAGCCCGATCAAGCTCCATCCCACAGCATTGGCAAATGAAGCAGGCTGAAACCCATTTTCACTCGAGGCCGACGGTGTCAGTCGGCTGATGGTCATTGCTGAAATAGTTCGGTATGAATCGCGCTGCGACCACCGCCGTAGGCTAAAGCCTACGGCTACTCAACCCAAGCCTGCTGAAGCAGGCTGAAACCCTTCTGTGCTCGAGTGCAAAGGTGTCAGTCGGCTTCAGCCGACTTGGGTTGGATAGCTGCAGGCTTGAGCCTGCAGCGGCGGCCCCGGTGACCTGGGACCACTACCGAAACAATTCGGTAATCGTCATAGGCCGACTTGGATTGCATAGCCGTGGGCTACAGCCAAGGGCGGCTCCGGCGACCTTCAACCAGTACCTATACAATTCGGCAGTCTTCGAAGAGCGCCCCTACAAAACAAGCGCCCTAATTGTAGGACGCAGCATTCAGCCGCAGGCTCCCTGCCGGCGCATACAGAAACCTTCTGGACCCGGCGTCAAAGATGACTGCGGAACTGGCGTTCTTCAATCAATCCCCAAGCCACCACAGTCCCTGCTGCCAGATCTGCCAGAAGCCATAGAGCAGGTAGATGATAAGCATCGTCGAAATCACGCCGAGGAGCCAGCGGCGCTGTTCGTACGCCTGCTTCACGTTGTTCCACGATTCGCGCGGGCGCATGGCGAAGAAGAGCGCTGCAAGAATGACCAGGTAGATGACCAGTCGGCGACTTGACATTCAGGCTCCCGGTAGCTGCGAGCGTGCCATGTGCTAGAATTGCTCCATGACCGTGGCAACGTGGTTGGGCGGACAATTGCGCCCGGATGCGCCAGGCTTCTGGCTGGTTCTCGATCTGCTCGTGGCAGCAGCCTTCTGGATGGTGCGTGGGCGTCTTGGAACAGCGCGGCGAGACGCTTGGGGCGCCTCTGCGCTGGCTGTTCGTGCCGGGCGCGGCGCTGCTGGCTGGGGCAGTTTCGCCGCAGATCATGGGATTTGCCGGCCTCGACTGGCAGGTGGGGCTGACATTGGGCCTTGGCCTGCTCGTAGGGCTTCTGGTGCTGCTGGGCCTGGTTCAACTTGCGATCCGCCAACAACCGGAGAGCATGCCGGCTCCGGCCACGCGCGGAGCGCCGCTTCTCTATGCGCTGCTTCATGGCGGCGCGCGCCAGTTCCACTGGTGCTTTCAGCGCGGCGCAATGCTCGTCGTCCTCGTCTCACTCGCTGCGCTACCAGCCAGCGGAATTGAGACTCCCGCCTATTGGGCGATGTGGGCGGCGGTGTTGATTGCCCTTCCAGGCCTCTTTTTCGACCCGCCGGGCGCACCGCGCCTCTTCACCGGAATCGCGCTGGTTTCGACAGCAATTCTCTTCTTCTACACACGCAACTTCTGGCTGTGCTGGGCGCTTCATGCCGGGATTCTGGCGTTTGCCGGCGTTGCCTGGCTGCGCCCGGAACTGCGCGCCACGACGTGAATCTCGCATCTCCGCCCAAATGTAAAAGAACGGGCACGGAGTCAGTCTCCGTGCCCGTTTGATTGATTCCAACCAGGTTGCAGGCCGGCTGCTAGAAGAAGAAGCTGAGGACGATGATGCCAACTAACAGCCCTGCGGTGACGATGCCGAGCAGCTTGAGGTCGCTGAGGACGTAGCCGTACTCGCCGTACCAGTCCACCGTGTCCGAGCCACTCAATGCCGGTGAGGCAGTCTTCGTCGCGCTCTTGGTCGCAGGGGTCGCTGCGGTTGTCTGCACGGCGGGCGCACCCGTTGCGGCGCTGCTCTTGTAGACTTCACTGTAGCTGCGCGGGGCGCCGCTGCTGCTCTTCTTGTTTGATTTGGAGGCCATCTGGATTCCCTTTGTAGGGCAGCACGTTGCTCGCTGCATGACAACTGACTGCACCATTATATGCGGATTCGCAGCCGCTGCAAAACCTGGTCCGCTTCTTCAACGTGAAGGAGTCGGAGGACGAGAACGTAGGCGAGCACCCCTGCGCCGCCTTCCACCGCCACATGCGCCAAATCACCCAGGGTTGAGGCAGGGTTCTCGGCCGGCAGCAGCGCCTGCACAACCACGATCGCCCCCGCCATAACCCCCGCGGCAAGAAGTACTGGGCCAAGCCGTCTCACCAGTGCGCGCCCGCTGGGTCGCCCAACAACCCGCGCCGTGAAATAGAGCATTACAAGCGCATGGGTGGCTTGTTTGGCAGTGTCGGCCCACACCAGCCCGCGGTAGCCGAGTGGCTCCAGCAGGGCGAATGCCACAATCATGTAGACCACGACGCTGCCGATGCCGACAAGCGCCGGGAGAAGCGTGTTGCTGCGCGCATAGAAAGCAAAGTTGAGCGGATAGTCAAGCGCCGCAAAGAGCATTCCCACGAGGTAAATATAGAGCGCCGCCACGACTGCAACCGTGTCGCCGGAGGTGAAGGCCCCACGCTCAAAGAGGATGCTCGTCACCGGTGTGGCAAGCAGCGCAAGCGCCACGCTTGCGGGAAGGGTGAGTATGAGCACAAAGCGCAGGCCGCGGCCCAGTGTCGCGGCAAAGGCCACCTCGTCGCGCGCAGCAAAGTAGCGGCTGAGGCTGGGCAGCGCGGCGAGAGAAATGGCTACGCTGATCAAGCCAAGCGGCATCTGCTGCAGTGTCGTGGCTGCGGCCATCCAGGCGATGCTCTGTTCGCCCGTGCCGCTTGCAAGTCGACGGTCAAGCCCAACCTGGAAGAGCGCCACAAGCGTTCCCGCTGCAATCGGCAGGTAGAGGCGGATGATGCGGCGCAGCGCCGGATGATGCCACTCAAAGCGGGGCATGAGCGAGACGCCCGCACGGTGCACGTCCCACGCCATGATGCTCATTTGCGCAAGACTTCCCACGAGCACGCCCACAGCCGCGGCGGCGATGCCGATCCGCCCGACGAGCAGCGGCACCGAAAGCACGACGCCCAGATTGAAGATCGCCACCGCAATGGCCGGAAAGGTGAAGCGCCGCAGCGCGTAAAGCATCGCGGTAAGCATCCCCGCGAGCCCGAAGAACCAGACCGCCGGGGCCATCAAGCGAATCAAGTTGGCGGTGAGAACCAGCAAGGCGGGGTTGGTGGCGCCAAAGCCACCGGCCAGGAGGCGAGCCAGCGCGGGCGCGACGGCTACGAGAAGAAGCGTGATTGCCAGAAGCACCGCGCCAAAAACGCCCAGCAGGGTCCGCGCAAGGCGCACGAAGTCCGCCTTGCGATGCTCCGCCGTCTGGCTGAGGACCGGCACGAGGGCGGCGCTCAGCATGCCGCCAACAAGCAGATCATAGACGAGCGTCGGCACCTGCGCCGCCACGCGGTAGGCGCTCACCTGGCCGCTTGCGCCAAAGGCCGCGGCGATGACGCTCTCCCGCACAAGCCCAAGCACGCGGCTGCCCACGCTGCCCAGCGCAAGCAAGCCGGCGTTGTGCGCAAGGCCTGGGTCTGCGGCGCGTTCTGCCGCTTGTTCTGCAGTGATTTCGGGACCGGCAGGCAGGCTTGTCTCTGCGGGATTGGCGGGGCTTTCCATGTGCTTCATCCTACATCGAAGCCGCACATGCAGATAAACAGTCCCACGCCGAAACGCCCGCCGCTACGAAGACCCTGCGCTGGCGCGATCTCCAGGTCATCAGCAACCGGCGTCAGCCCAAAGCGAAGGAGAAAAAGCAGAGGGAGACAAGCCACCTGGCCAGTCCCCCTCAGTGCAAATCAACCAGTCAACCAGTCAACCAGTCAACCAGTCAACCAGTCAACCAATTATCAGTCTTCAGTTATCCTTCACGCACACCCCCACCAGACTAGGCAGTCACCAACTCCCGCGGGTCCACGGTCAAGCTCGGCATGCCCTCGGCTTCCATCGCCTCGAGGAAGCGCGTGGCTTGCATTGCGGCGGCGCAGCCCTGGCCCACGCTCGTGGCAACCTGTTTGTAGACTTTATCCATAATCTCGCCGGCGGCAAAGACGCCCGGAACATTGGTGCGCATCTGCTTGTCAACGATCAAGTGGCCGTCTTCGTCTAGAGCAAGTTTGCCCTGCATGAGCTTGTTGTTGGGCAGATGCCCCACAAAGATGAAGACACCGTCGGTCTCCAGAGTGCCCTCTGCCCCCGTAATCGTGTCCTTCGTCCTGACTGCCGTCACGCTGCCATCACTGCCCACAACTTCGGTCAGCACGGTGTTCCAGACCATTTCAATCTTTTCGTTGGCAAAGAGACGGTCCTGCAGCAGTTTGCCCGCGCGCAGCTTGTCACGGCGATGAATGACGCGCACACGCGACGCGAACTTGGTGAGAAAGAGCGCCTCCTCTACGGCGCTGTCACCACCGCCGATGACCAGGACGTCCTTGCCGCGGAAAAAGAAGCCATCACACGTGGCGCAGTAAGAGACGCCTTTACCTGTGAACTCCTTCTCGCCGGGAATCTGCAGGTAGCGCGGGCTGGCGCCGGTGCTCAGAATGAGGCTCTTGGCCCTGTATTCCTCTCCGCCCGAAGTGCGCACGATGAAGGGATGCTGGTCGACCACGATCTCGCTGACATAGTCGAACTCGACGCGCGTGCCGAACTTCTCGGCCTGCGCCTTCATCTTCTCCACAAGTTCGGGGCCGCCCAGGCTTTCGGGAAATCCGGGGTAGTTCTCAATGTCATAGGTCAGGCTCACCTGGCCACCAAACTCGTTGCCCGTAAGCAGCAGCGGCCGGAGATTCGGCGCGCGCCGTATAGAGCCCAGCCGTGAAGCCGGCGGGGCCGCTTCCCACGACAATGACTTCCTCGACGACGGCTCCATCCTCCATTTGCTTCGCTTCTTCATGGCCGTTGCCATTTGTTTCAGTATTCATGATCTTCGCTCCATTTTCACTATGTTTTTTATAGTGCCTCCGCCATTGTAAGGCCGACTGGGGGGACTGTCAAGTTTGGCCGATTGCTTGTCGGGGCTTCTCAATAGTTTGATTGAAGCGAGGCTTCCGATTTTGGAAGCCTCGCTTCGTCGCTACTGTCAACTCGACACCCACGTGCCAAAACCTGGATTTGGTTCCGTCAGTGCAGCGTAGAGATTGCCTGGCTCAAGTCCGCTGCACAGGAAGACTTCGAGACCGGGGGTTTGCTCCACGAAGCCGAGCGCCTGCTCCACCTTGGCCGCCATGCCACCTGTCACATCCACGCCGTGGCTACCACCCAGTCCGGCCTCGAGCGCGGGCAGTGAGGCACGCGTCAGAACGGGGATACGCGTGGCCGTGGGTTCGCGCAGCGGATCAGCGGTGAAGATTCCGTCCACTTCTCCGGCCAGGACAATGCGCTGCGGCGGCAGGTGTGAAGCCAGCCACGCGAAGATCTCCTCGGTGCCCGCAATTGTGCCGCCGCGCACGTCGTCGAGGGCGACATCGCCATAGAGCAACGGCACCAGCCCTGCCGACAGCGCGCCGTGGACGGCGGCCAGCGGGCCATCCACCACCACCCCGTCCACGCAACGAAGGGCGGCGCTGGGTTGAATGCTCCACACGGGGATACCCGCTTCGAGCAGTGCTGCGGCGACAATGCGATTGAGGCGCGCCGCTGCGTCGGCGGTCGCGGCAAAGCCGGACCACTGCTCGGCCGTGTAGACCCCGCTGCGCGTGCCGTATTTGCGGCCGGCAACATGGCCAAAGCTGCCGGAACCATGCGCCACAATCAAGGCCTGTTCGGGGTGCGCAGCGCGCGCCTGGGCAATCTCGCGAGCAAGCCGGTGGAGCACCTTGGTGCGCACGCTTTCGGGCGCACGCTTGTCGGTGATTAGCGATCCGCCCAGCTTGAGGTAGACGAGTCTAGCCATTTGCCTGGCCTTTTGCAGATGATGAGTTGCGGACTAGCGCAGCCAGCAGCGCCTCGTCCTGTTCAGGAAGAACCGTGCGCGGGTCGAAGAGAAGCATGTTGTTCTGTATGCGGCAGACAATGGGCGGCTGTTCATGGCGCAGCGCCGCCGCCCGCTGATCCGGCTGCGCACTGGTAATGGCGAGAAGGTGCGTCGGCAGCGTCTCGCCCGGCAGGCTGCCGCCCCCTACTGCGCTCTCGCCTGGAATGACTGCCGCGTCAATGCCGACCGCTGCCAGCTGCCGAACCCAGCTCTCTGCTCGCGCGCAAACTCTCGGCCTTTAGTGAAATCATGCGCCAGACAGGGATATCCTCGATGGCGCAGCCGCGGTCATATGCCGCGCAGCGTGGCCTCGAGGGCGGCGAGTGTGCTCTTGTCGACGCGCAGCGCGCGTGCGAGCGGGTGGCGGCGCAGCGCTTCAATCAGCGGCGCGCGTCCCACGATGATTCCGGCTTGCGGACCGCCGAGAAGCTTGTCTCCGCTGAAGGTCACGAGGTCTGCACCGGCAGCAATGCTCTCCTGCACCAGTGGCTCAGGCGCGAGGCCGAAGGCGCGTGTGTCAATCAGCGAACCTGATCCCAGGTCGTCGATGAGCAGCAGCGGCCCGGCAGGGCGGTCGTGTGCAAGCGCCGCAAGCTCGACCAGACCGGCCATTGCCACAAAGCCCACCTGTTTGAAGTTGCTGCTGTGAACGCGCAGAATTGCGGCTGTTTCGGCGCTGATCGCACGCTCGAAATCGGCGGCGTGCGTGCGGTTGGTCGTGCCTACCTCGACGAGTCGTGCACCGCCCTGGACGAGCACGTCGGGTATGCGGAAGCCCCCGCCAATTTCCACAAGCTGGCCGCGGCTGATGAGCACTTCGCGCCCCTGGCAGAAGGCCGCAAGCACGAGATAGACGGCCGCGGCATTGTTGTTCACCACCAGAGCGTCTTCGGCGCCGGTAAGACGCCCGATTAGGTGGCGCGCATGGTCATGCCTGCTGCCCCTCTCGCCTTTTTCCAGGTCATACTCGAGGGTGCTGTAGCCGCTGCCTATCGCCGTCATGGCCTCGAGTGCCGCAGCCGAAAGCGGCGCGCGGCCCAAATTGGTGTGGATAATGATTCCGGTTGCGTTGATGACCGGCAGAAGCGAGGCGCGTGCGCTGCGGCGAGGTGCGCCTCAATCCTTGATGGCCAGACGCTTGGTTCGGGCGCGTTGCCGCCCGCGGAGATGTCGCGCCGCGCCTGTTCAAGGGAGTTGCGCGCTGCGGCGAGAAGTGCGGCGCTGCCGTATTCCTCGCCAAGTGCGATAACCGCCGGTGCGCGGCAGAAGAGAATCCACGGAGGGCAGGGCACGATATGCGCCGCCCGGCGAAGAGTCGGCACTGCCTGCATCTTGAGATGTCTTCATGGTTGAGGGCATTTGCAGATCGGTGAGTAACGCTTGTTACGCTCTGATCGTCGCGTGCCGAATGAGCGGCGTCCTTCGTAGGCGCCGGCGCTCTCCACCTACGAAGCGTTGCTGCATCACCTCGAGCGCCGACCACGGGCCGGCGCCTACGAAGACCCTCGCGGCCTGGCGTCTGAACTACGCGCTCTGCAAGCAAGTGCCCGCCTGGTCCAGTTCGCACGGTGCAGGATCACAAAGGCCGGCCTCAGGGCCGGCCTCCAGTGTGGGCGAAAAGGGACTCGAACCCCTGACCTCCTCGGTGTAAGCGAGGCGCTCTAACCAACTGAGCTATTCGCCCGCCCTATACTACAAGTTCATCACTCTACCCGGCGCGTCGCGGTTTGTCAAACAAATCGACGCCCCATGGCAGGCGACGACGACCGCCCCCGGCTACTCAGCCACCGCAGGTGCTTTGTCGAGCACAAGGCACGCCTCGCGGGCAAAGCCGATGGTGATCGGTGAACCTTGCGCCGGCAGGCTCAAATGAGGATTATTGAATTCGTCAAGCAGTATCATCGAATCGCCCACGCGAATCTGCATGCGCACAATCGATCCCAGGAAGGCGATGCTTTCGAGCTTGCCGACAAGTTGATTCGCGTCGGCGTCGCTGCCATTGCCACCCTCCTCCACAAGCGTCATCAGCTCGGGGCGCACAGCAACCGCGACATGGGCTCCTGCCGGGACATTGAGCGGCGCAATGGCATGCACCGGCTGTCCCTCTACAAGCAGCAATCCCTCCGCCTGGTCGACGACCTCCGCCGCAAGCGTGTTGAGCGTCCCCACAAAGGAGGCCACAAAGCGCGTCGCTGGGAAATTGTAGACGGTGAAGGGATCACCCACCTGCTCGATGCGTGCGTTGTTCATCACCACCACGCGGTCGGAGAGAGAAAGCGCCTCCTCCTGATCGTGCGTGACGTAGATGGTGGTGATTCCCAGCGCGCGCTGAATGGCTCGAATCTCGTTGCGCAGCGAGACGCGGATCTTGGCGTCGAGCGCCGAAAGCGGTTCGTCCAGGAGCAGCAGTCTGGGGCGAATGGCAAGGGCGCGCGCCAAAGCCACCCGCTGCTGCTGTCCGCCCGAGAGCTGGTACGGGAAACGCTGGCCCAGTTCCTCGAGTTTGATGAGTTCAAGCATCTCCTTGACGCGCTGCTTGATCGTGGCTGCTGGCTTGCCCCCTACCTTGAGACCAAAACCGATATTATCGGCCACGTTCATGTTTGGGAAGAGCGCATAGGACTGGAAGACCATGCCGATTTCGCGCTGGCTGGGCCGCATTGAGGTGATGTCCTTGCCGTCCATCACCACCTTGCCGGCGGAGGGAATCTCAAATCCCGCCACCATGCGCAGCGTGGTCGTTTTGCCGCAGCCTGAGGGTCCCAGGAATGAGACGAACTCGCCTTGTTCCACGTCGAGATTGAAATCCTCAACGGCAAGGCGTTCGGCGTTGGGATAGAGTTTGCTAACCTGTTCGAGTTGAAGATATGCCATGGGAGTCGGCGCCGGGTCTATGCTGAATCTGGAAGTGGTTGTCTAGCGTACGCCAGTCACTGTCGCGCCTCTGTTGCCGCCTGTGACGACGTTGATCAGTACCATGGCCAGCCAGGTGAGGCCAAAAGTGACCATTGCAAGTGCTGCCGGCTCATAAGTTTGATGGTTGCCGATGAGTGCAAGGTACGGGCCAAAGGCCGGGCGATTGAGAAACGAGGCGAGAGTCAGTTCGCCTACGACAATCGCAAAGGTGAGCAAGGCGCCACTCAGTAGTGCCGTGCGCAGATTCGGGAAGATGATGCGCCCCAGGATTGTGGGCCAGCCTGCACCCAGACTCTGCGCCGCTTCCGTGAGCGTGCGCACGTCCATCGCGCGCAAACCGTTATCGACTGAGCGGTACATGTACGGCAATGAAAGCACTGTGTAGGCCATTACCAAAAGCAGATTGGTGGCCATCGTGCTGTTGGTCAGCGGCGGGATGATGTCGACTCCAAAAACGCTCAACGAGCGGCTGTACATCTTGATCAACCCAAAGACGAGCACAATCGCCGGTATCACAAAGGGCATCAGGCTGATGAACTCGACGACGGGCCGCCACTTTGGTGCGCGCAGCTGCACCCAGTAGGCCGTGGGCACGACAAGCAGCAGGCTTACGAAAATCGTGCTGAACGCCATAATGTTGGAGAAAAGAAACGTGCGCAGGAACATTGGCTCGGAGAGCGCCGAGGTGTAAGCGGCAAAGCTCAGCGTGCCCCGTTCCTTCTGCAGCGAAAAGATGAACGTGCCCCAGAGTGGCAAAATGAGGTAGAGCGCGCCGATCGTCCAAAAAAGCCACGAGAAAAGAGCGAAGTTGCGTCGTTTCTTGGCGTGATAGGGAACCGGCTCCTGAGGAACCAGTTCTTTGTCCGTTGCGGTGGCTTCAATTGCTAGACTCATCGCAGCCACTTCTCCGATCGCCGTTGCAGTACGGTGTACAGGCTGATGCTGATTGCCATGACAACCACCATGCCCAATGCCATTGCGTAGCCCAGGCCCGGGTTGTTGAGCACGTCACCTCGAATCTGCGCGCCGATTTGGATTGTCACCAGATTGAGTGACCCACCGGTGAGGGCGTAGGCCGTGGCGTATGCGCCAAAGGCATTGCCAAAGAGCAGGATCATGCCGCCCAGGAGCGAAGGCATGAGGATGGGCAATCCAACCAGCCGCCAGTATTGCTGCGGCGTGGCGCCCAGGTTGTCGGAGGCCTCGCGCCACTCGGTCTTGAGCCCATCAATCGCAGGCGCCATTATTAGAATCATGAGCGGGAACTGAAAAAAGAGGTATGTGAGGCTGAGCCCGGCAAAGCTGTACAAGTTGAAGCCCGAGCGGTAGATGTTCCAACCGAAAACATCGTTCAACATGACCGAAATGAAGCCCGTGCGGCCCATGGTTGCAATAAAGGCAAATGCCAGCGGCACACCTGCGAAGTTCGATGCCACGCCCGAGAAGGTCATCGTTCCCCCGCGCATGAAGCGCGGCATTCCGCCGATGGTTACGGCATAGGCCACGAGCATTCCCAGCACTCCTCCGGCAAGCGCCGTGACGGTGCTGATGCGAATGCTCAGCCAGTAAGCCTGCGGAATGGGTGGGCGTGTCAGGTCCCAGATGTTTTGCAGAGTGAACTCGCCGGCCCTGTTCTGGAATGCCCCAACAAACAAGGAAAGCGAGGGCAGAAAGATGAACAGAAGGGCGAAAATGAAGAAGGGCATAAGCCCCAACCATGCCCACCGGTTCGTTCGCGGCGGCTTAATCACCGGCGCAGGGCGTATTGCAATGGTTTCGGCGCTCGAGGTCATGGGCAGGATTGCGGGGAACGGCCGTTGCAGACAGGAGTTTGGCAGTAGGAGCAAATCGGGAGAGCAGTACGCTGGACCTGCTCTCCCGATTCTCACATTAACGGATTACGGCGTCGACTGAATGTTGGCGCCGACGACACTATCCCAATTCTCGGAAATCACGGCCTTGGCGGCATCCTGCTGCGCGATCGTGGGGAACTCGGCGCCGGTGATGTCCGGCAGCTTTTCGGCAAGCTCGGCGGGCACAACTCCACGTGCACGCATGTCGGGTTCGCGAATCGGGTGGCAGTAGCCAGTCATCCAGCCAAGCTGGCCTTCGTCGCTGTACAGATACTCCATCCAAAGCTTGGCAGCGTTGGGATGGGGCGCGTACGCGCTGATTGCCTGCAGGTAGACACCGGCCAGGCGACCGGTCTCAGGGATGACGACGTCAATGGGCGGGTTGCCCGCGGCTTCGTCGGCGCCGGCAAGGGCGTTGTAGTCCCAGGTGACGCGGACGGGCGTCTCACCGTGTGCCACAAGTGCATTGTTGGCAATAACGGGTACAAGGTTGCCGGCTGCGTTCAGTTCGGCAAAGTAATCGAGGCCCGGCGTGACATCGTCCATCGAACCACTCTTGGAGAGCGCTGCGGCGATCACGGACAGAATAGCCTGATTCGAGGTGCGCGGGTCGCCAGAGAGCGCAACCTGGCCGTTGTACTTCGGGTCGAGAAGGTCAGCCCAGTCCTGCGGCGATTCGGCGATGATATCGTTGTTGACCATGAAGGCGAGGACGCCGTAATAGTCGCCGTACCAGTAGCCGTCCGGGTCCTTGACATCGTCGGGAATCGTATCCCAGGTGGAGACCTTGTAGGGCTGAATCAGACCTTCGTCCTTGGCAATCGAGCCGAAGGAGAAGCCGACGTCGATTACGTCGGGCGCCTGCGGGCCCGTGTTTTCCTTGTTGGCGCGAATGGCTTCCAGTTCGTCTCCGGAGCCCGCATCGGGGTTCAGTTCATTGACCTTGATGCCATACTTGTTCTTGAAGCCCTCAATGACGCCGCCGTAGTTGCACCAGTCGTGCGGCAGGGCGATCACAGTCAGCTCACCTTCGGCTTTGGCGGCCTCGACCAGCGCTGCCATCTCCGGGCTCATTTCTTCCGCTGCGGCTGCCGGCGCGGCCGGGGCTGCCGGAGCGGCCGGCGCAACTGCCGCACATGCTGTGAGCGAAAGCATTACGCTGACCAACAGCAGTGAGACCACCAGTACGTATCGCTTGCGTACCATCTGTTCCTCCATTCGGTTGTCTGCTTGAACTTCGACTGGGATGGAATTGCTTAGTGCGCGATGCAAGCACACGCGCAGGTCATGCACGCGATTACAATCATGCACGCGATCACAACCTGTCTACCTTCAGTGCTTGCACGTGTACAGTATGACACATATACCCCTGTTTTGTTAAGCGGGCATATTGCAGGCGATCTCGCGTGTTAACGTTTTGGCCAAGAAATGAGCGGGCAGCCGCGTCAATGACGCGGCTGCCCGTCGCATTTTCTTCGTGTTCGATCGAGTGCAGACTGCGCTACTGGCCGGAGGCAGGTGCGATTGCGTAGACGACCTGAAGCTGCAATGTCAAATTGAACTGGCCAGGCTGAATCGGCGTGCCGTTGCCGGACCCCAGGGCCATAACGTTTTCGCGGAATGCACCGTAGATAGCGTTGTTTCCAATGACCTCGCTCACGGAAACGACTTCTCCCACTTCCACGCCGGTTAGCATCGCCAGATCTTCGGCGCGAGCCTTGGCGTCGGCCACTGCTGTCTTGCGCGCTTCGGACTGGGCAACACGCGAGTCGTCGAGCGCAAATTCAACGCCATAGATATTGTTGGCGCCCGCCAGAATTGCGGCGTCGAGCACTTTGCTGACCTTCGTCAAGTCGCGCACGGTAACGGTGACGTTGTTGGAGACACGGTAGTTCACCTCGTCCTCGGGCAGCGGACCATTTGCGCCATACCGTTCGGCGGAGACGCTGAAGCCCGACGTCTGGATGTCGGCCTTCTCCACGCCTACAGCCTGGACCGCTTTCAACACAGAGTCGATCAGTACTTGATTGGCGTCCGACGCTTCGCGGACGGAAGGGCGCATCACGTCTACACCAATATTCACGCGCGCAATGTCCGGCGCCACCTTGACTTCCCCCTCGCCCACCACCGTAATCGTGCGCGTGACGTTCGTAAGCGGAATCGGCGCGGATGGCGCGTCCTGCGCCCAGGCAATGCGGGCCGGCAACATCAGAGCGCCGGCCATGAGAAGCGCCGCGGCGCTGACTGCCCCAACCGCCACGACGATGCGCTTGCTGATACCTTGCATGTTCATCATGCCACTCCTTTCACAGGGCCTCGATACAGCTTGACAAGACAGAACTCTACCAACCGGTCGTGTTGCCGGTTCGCATTCCAGACGAGAAAGCGAGGACGGAAGTTCCGTGGTCGGGTGGAACAGGAGAAAAAAGGGGCCCAAGTAGTCTCCTGCCGCGCCTTGCGGCTGAAATCGGTCTCCATCTCTTCAGGGAGGTGCACCGCAAGAGAGAGGCTGTTCGTAGCGGAGTCAAATGATGTTTGGGGGAACGGTTTAGGTATTGACCGTTGGTCGCCGGGGGCCGCGATGGGCTGATGCCTACGGCTATGCAACCCAAGTCGGTTGAAGCCGACTGACACCGTCGTCCTCGAATGCAGACGTGTTCTAGCCTGCTTGAACGGGTTCGGTATCTAGCCACAGGCTTCAGCCTCTTGAAGTGGCAGCGGCGCGACTCGCACCGAAAAAATACAGCACAGTTCATTTGCCGCCGTCGGTGAATCCCGCGCCGCGTACTTGAGTACGAAGGCTAAAGCAGGAGCTACGATCGAGTTGCATACCTGCTAGGTGCAGCACTACGGCGAAACCGGAATGAAATTCACCTATCCTGCGAACATCTCAACGTAAAGAGGACGCCAAGGGCGTAGAGGAAAACCAACTGCATGCACTGAGTCAATTTCCTGCAGTCCATAGCGACTCTTTCATCTCTTTGCGGGCGTGCATTGAGATGTTCGTGGGAGATGTAGGCATCATCCTGGCTAAACTTTCGATTGGCCGGAACTTCTGCATAGACGCACACATGCATTTGCTAATTGCTGCATTCCGCGCAACAATTAGCTAATCTCTCCCGTCCTGAATAGTCAGGACTCCCCTTGGGAGAGGCAGCACTTTCTCCACCCTGGAGGATTCATGCCAATCCACCTCATGCACTCGTGTGCGCTCCGCTTGCTCCTCGTGCTAATTGGCACAAGTCTCTACCTGCTCGCTCCCACATCACATGTCCTGGCAGCGCCCGGTGGGATGATCCCACCGGATGTTTCGCAAGAGCCGGCCACAGTCACACCCGTTGCCCGCACGCCTCTCGAAACCTTTGAGGGAGCACAGGGAACCTGGGCGGTGCAGGCCGAGACAACTGGTTCAGGGATCGTGCAGCAAAGCACGATGTATGCGGCCGCAGGCGCGGCTGCGGCAAGGACGAGTACGTCCGGGAGTGGGCAGGTTGCGCAGGTGCGCGTCGCGTTCAGCGAAGCAGCCTCGAGCCACGCCTGGGCTGAGCGGCCCGGCACATGGCGGTGGCAGCAGGCAAGCCTCTACATTCCTTCATCCACAATTGCCCAGTTGGGCGCTGGTGAGTACCTGACCATTGCCGGCTTGTGGCCCAGTGCGAGCAGCGGATACGGCTGGTGGTTGCGCATCCGGCAGAATGGCGCGCTCTATGTCTATGGCTACGACGCCGACGGTGCAGCACGCGAATTCAACATCTACGCCACGGCGCCCATCGATCGCTGGTTTGAATTGGAGATCGGGCTCCATTCGCAAAACGGCCCGGGAGTCAAACGCGCATTCGCATTTCTGATTGATGGGAACTTCTACGGCTGGTATCACCAGGGGCGCATGGCCAGCGAAACGTACAGTCGCGCGGCCTTCGGCATCCTGGGCGGCAATTCGCCCGATGCGGTGGAACTCTACGTCGACAACTGGCAGGTCATGACGAGCGGCCCGCTGCCGGCAGGGCCCGATCTACGCTCGAGCGGGAGCGTACAGGTGCATGACTTCCGCACCATTGAGCGGTGCGCAATGGCAGATCGACTGGTCAACCTGGGGTAAGGACCTGCGCCTGGACCCGGTCAATGGGGTCTACTCTGCGAGTGATCGGCTGCAGTCCGGCCGCAACATCGACCGCATGCCCAGTCTGGCAAGCGGATGGGCCGAGATTGAGATAGGCTGGCCGCAGGGCATACCCGCAAAGCAGCCGAGTGGCTACTTTGGGCCTATGGTGGGCTTTCGCAAGGAGATCAACCGCGAAGAAAACCTTGAAGTGATCCCGATTGGCATCGGAGGAGGTCTGGTCAATCTGGTGCTGGAGGCATGGGTTCCGCCTGGCGAGCCGCTTATTCTTGCGCAATGGCCTCTGCCTGCTGCGTCCATTGGCGGCACGCACATTCCCGAGCCAGGCGACATCTTCCGTGCACGCTGGGAGCAGGTCACGGAGAGCCAGCTTCGTGTCAGCGTTAGCTTCTATGACGCGAGCGCGGCCGTCTGGTTTTCCGACGTAATTGATTACACCTTCGATCCACGTTCCGTCAAGGGGAGCGGTGCGGCCGTAAACTTCAGTGACGGCTATCACCTTGCGTCATCAGTCACCATAGGCGCACGGCGCAGTGCAAGACGCTGCTGGGCAACATCAAGGTGAGGCGGCCCTACTACTTGTGTGCGACATGTCATCACGGCCACTGCCCGCTGGACAAGGAACTCGGCTTTTATGCGGGCAGCATCAGTGGCGGACTGGAGGCATTGACGGCATTGCTGGGCACGGAGTTCAGCTATGGTCGCGCTGCCGAGATGGTCGAGAGGCTAAGCCTGGTCTCGATCAGCGCCAGCCGCTGCCGCGCAGCGACGAATGCGCTGGGTGAGTGTCTGGCGCAGCGTGAGGAAGCCGTGCGCCAAGAGGTGTGGGTACAGAATCAGGAACCGCCGCGCGCACTGCCTGCTCAGGCCGTCGAGCCGCTCTACGTTTCGGCAGATGGGGTCATGGTGCAGACGTGTGAGAGCGGCTGGCGTGAACAGTGCGTGGGTGCTGTCTATACAACTGCACCTCTACGCCATCGCAGCACACCACGACCTGACTGCGAGAGGGAGATAGGCGCTGGCTCTCTGCGCAGCCAGGCGCATTCCTACGTCAGCGAGCTTGGCTCCCGTGCCGACTTTTCGCACCTGCTCTGGCTTGAAGCGCACCGCCGTGGGCTGGAGCAGGCCAAAACCGTTGTCTTTATCGGTGATGGCGCGCGTTGGTTGTGGCAGGCAGCAGAAGAACTCTTTCCGCAGGCTATCCAGATTCTTGACTGGTATCATGCGAGTAGCTACGTTTGGAAAGTCGCGCAGGCGCTCTATCCAACCGAAAAAGGCGTATGTGAACAATGGGCCAATACACAACTTGACACCCTTTGGCAGAGCCGCACCGCCGAGGTCATCGCACATCTTCAGCCGCTGGTCGAAGCTTGTAGCGCCGCACAGGATGCAGTGACCTACTTCACTTCCAACCAGATACGCATGGATTATCAAACCTACCGCAGCCAGGGCCTGTAGATAGGCAGCGGTGCGATTGAGTCCGCCTGCAAACATGTAATTCAGGCGCGCATCAAGCAGGCGGGCATGCGCTGGTGCGTTCAAAACGCACGCATCCTGGGCAAGCTGCGTGCCCGTCTCAAGAGCAATCGTTGGGAAGAGACGCTTGCCTTGCGCCCACAGCCTGCACGCACCTATCATCGCTGCACTACCTGACAACTCGTGCGTGCACCCATTCAAGGGTGTTCAAAGGAGTCAACGGCGGTCGCACGAACGAGTGATCAGTGAGTCTTGACGTTTGCCCGCCTTCCGGAGCCATCCCTGTCGTACAAACCTGGAGAAAGCCGTAGTGATACTGGTTATGCACCACCTCCGGGCATATCGCGTTCGCGTTCACTTTGGCGTCACGTCAGGCAAACAGATCGGCCAGCTTCCGTTCTGCCTGGTAGCGTGCATCTGCGTAGTCGCCAGTTAGGAAAGCCTGGCAGTGGGCAAGATAGGAAGGGGTTTGCAACGGAGGAACTTGTGACTTGGGCATTGTTGCGCGGATGTCGCTCAGCGTCTCCAACACGCGGACAGCCGCATGAAGAGCTGCCATGAAGTCGTCGCGCGTCGACGTCGAAGCACCAAGCAGATCTGAGGCAGCTTTCGCTGTCCGCGCTGCAATCACGTCAAGCAGAAACTGGCCCTGCTCACGAGAAGCGCGCCCGCGGGGGTCATCGCCGATCACGCCGTCGAGTAAAGTGCTCGCGGGCACCGCGTCGAGTCGCACCAGGGTGGGCTCGAGCGCCCACAGCAGCGACGTCTCGCCTGGCCCCGCGTGGTCCCCCTGATAGAGGTCCGTGACCGGATCGTATTCCGTGACAGGCAAAACCGTCACGCCTGAAGTCTGCATTGCCGTCCACGCGGCACGTTTGAGCGCCAGCGTGTGATTCAGGCCGAAGTGGCCGGTGAACGCCACCAGTACTCGGAACCCCATCGCCCCGAACTGCTCAAAGACACTGACCAGCAGCGGCTCGACTAAAGCGCCGGATAGGTCGAGGGTATACGGATAAGGAACTCCCCCCACGGCCCAGTAAGTTGTGGGGGCGAGGACGGCATCTGAAAGGTCGGCCAAGCGGTCGCAAATGCCGGCGGCCACGATGCCATCAAGCCCGAGTGGCAAATGATGGCTGTGCCACTCCAGCGTACCGATCGGCAGCACGAGCAGGGGTTGAACCGCGAGTCTCTCGGCAATCTCAGCCGGGAAGAGCCGTTCCATCCGATATGCGGTCACGCAGCGCCTTCCATCGTGACGACCGTGCGGATACCGCCGCGTGGCCCTCCATCGGCGAAGATGGCCGGCAACTCGTTGAGGGTCACGGTCGAGGTCTGCAATTCGTCAATCAGCAGCCGTCCATCCGCGTACCAGTCGGCGAAGCGCGGCAAATCGAGCTCCGGGCTGATGTTTCCAAAGATGCAGCCGCGCAAAACCTGCTGACGGCTCATGAACCGCCGTGGTTGGAATGAGAGATCGGCGCTCCGGTCTGCGGCTCCCACCAGAGTAAGCGTGCCGCCGCGTGCAAGCATGTCGATCCCTTGTTGCATGAGGCTCGGTAGACCGACAACTTCGAAAACGTGCTCGACGCCTCGTCCGCCAGTGAGTTCGAGCACAAACGCCACCGGGTCGGCCATGCGGCTATTGGATCTGTGCGTGGCGCCCATACGCAATGCAAGGGCGAGTCTTTCATCGTCAAGGTCCAGCGCAATGATGCGACCCGCCAGCGCCAGATGAGCCCCCTGCACGATGTTGAGACCCACGCCGCCCACGCCGAGCACCACCACATCTTCGCCCGGTTGCACGCGTGCCGTATGCAGTGCCGCACCAACGCCCGTGGCAACAGCGCAACCGAGCAGTGCTGCTTTTTCGAGTGGCATCGCCCTTCGAATTGCCACGGCGCCTGTCGCGGGAAGCACGACCATCGTGCTGAATGCACCTACGCTTAGCATGACGTGAAGTGGCTGGCCATCAAGGAACACCCGCGGCCCCGCCGTACCCTGAATGTCCTCGCACAAGTCGCGCCGCCCACGCAAGCACCACTTGCAGCGACCGCACTTTGGCTGCCAGTTGAAGCACTACATGGTCACCAGGCCGAACGTGGCTGACCTGCCCACCTACGCTCTCGACGACACCTGCGCCTTCGTGGCCAAGCACCACCGGCGTATCGCGCGCATATTGCATGTAGCCGACGTCGGTGTGGCAGATGCCGGCCGCGGCGACACGCACACGCACCTCGCCGGGCCCGGGCTCGGCGACCTCCACCATTTCCAGTGTCGGTGACACGCCAAGGCGTTTCAGCACCAGTGCGGGTACGCGCAATGTGCCCTCAGACATCTGACTAGGCCAGCCCCAGGAGTTGCTTGGCAACCGCAACGGCCTTGTTTGCGTCGGGCGCGTAGCCGTCGGCTCCCACCTCGGCCGCAAACTCGGCTGTGATTGGCGCACCGCCAATCATGATCTTCACCCGGTCCCGCAATCCCGCGTCCACCAGCGCCTGTATCGTGGATGGGATGTTGGTCATGGTTGTCGTCAGCAGCGCCGAAATACCGATCAATTGCGCACCGTTCTGCACTGCCTCCACGAACTTTGGTGGGGGAACGTTGACGCCAAGGTCGGTAACCTCAAAGCCGGCCCCTCCCCACATCATCCCAACCATGTTCTTGCCGATGTCGTGGATGTCTGCGCGCACCGTGCCGATAACCGCCTTGGCCAACGGTTGAACATTTGCCTGGGCAAGCAATGGCCGTAGCAGGTCAAGTCCACCCTGCATTGCACGCGCCGCCACCAGCATCTCGGGCACAAACGCCTTGCCTAGTTCAAACTGCTTGCCAACCTCCTGAATCGATGGAATCATGGCGTCATACAGAACGATGTCTGGGCTGGTTTGCAAGGCAATCAGTTTCTGTACAGCCTCGATCACGGCCTCGCGATCGCCCATAGACACTGCATCGTAGAGGGTGTCGAGCAAATCTTCGACTTGTTCATCGACGTCGGTCATCACAAGATCTCTTCTCTCAGCGGCTATCAAGCTCATACATCGCGAATACATTAGTCAGTGGCGTATCTGACTGAATATGGTGTGAGCTTGCCAGAACGTATCCGCCGCCATTGCCCAGAACGCGAATGCGTTCGCTGACTTCGTTCCGCACTTCGTCCGCCGTGCCACGGGGCAGTGTCCGCATGATATCGATGCCACCGTGGAAACTCAACCGGTCGCCAAAATCGTCCTTGAGTCGCTGAGGCTCCATGCCCGCGGCATCGGACTGCACGGGGTTGATCACGCTCACCCCCATGTCGATCAATTCGCCGAGCAACGGGTAGATGGCGCCGTCGCAGTGGTACATGACGGGCAAACCGTGGCGTTTAGCCACTTCGATAATGCGTGCGTGGCAAGGGCGAATGAACTCCCGCCACATGTTCGCCGAGATCATGAGGCCGTTCTGGGTTGCCACATCATCATAGAGGTAGACCATATCGAGCCGGTCGCCGGCCAGTGCCAGCACACGCTCGGTATTCTCTACATAGACGTCGGTCAGACGCTCCATGATGTAGCGCGGAATCTCTGGTTGCAGCACCAGGTCCATCAGCATTTCCTGCAACCCGCGCAGTTGCCAGCCGACTTCAAAGACTGATCCGATCCGGAACCGCAAGTGATACTCACCGCGCGCGTCCAATTGACGAATCACTTCGGGAAGCGGGCTGAAGTCCCACCAGTCCGGTTCCGGCCATGGATAATTCTTCAGGTCCTCCACTGACATCGCATCAACCAGCGGCCACACGGGGTATTCCTCATACGCGCCCGTTGGGTTCTCGACGATGCGAATGACGTGGCCCCACAGATCATAGGAGGTCCCGTCCGGCGTCTGCTGCCGCCACATGCGATTAGGCGTTGACCGGCTCAACGCGCCCCACCAGTCAACTGTCGCCCCCGGGCGCAGCACCGACGCCGGTGGCGCGAAGAACTGGTCGTACGAGAGGACACGCATGTCCACGTCGAAATGCTCAAGCACGGCTTCCCAGGCGGGATCAAAGTAATCCTCTTCACCCAGAACTCGTTGCTGAATGCCCAGTTTTTCTACGAGCCGCTGCCAGATTTCGGGTGACGCCAGAAAATCGACCGGCGTTCGGTCGGGCTGGAGGTGGCCTAAGGCACGTTTAACCCGCCGCGCGGGCTGGGTGCAGGAATATGGCGCTGCGCAGACGGACTGACTTCACCGATTCCACTCATTTGCCGCGCATCCGATCAACAAGCGGCTGGTACGCAGCCGGTGTCTTGACGCCCGGCTTGTCGAACCATAGCGGCGCGTCGACCCCCGAATGGAGCAGGATGTTGCCCCATGGGTCGAATGCCCCAGTGCGAACGATCACCTTTGCCTTTGCCGCCATTTCGCCCAGAATCTGCGCATGCGGTATTGGATCAAGATCACTGTTGGGAAACAGCCGCTTCACCTTTTCCATCAACGGTGCATTGTTCTCTACCATTTCGGCCGCAAACGAAACTTTTTCGGCAACGAACACTTGGGAAATCGCGCTAAGCACGGTCTCCAGATCGGGCACGTCCTGTACAAGCGCGAGATCGACGCGCCAGGCATCGTTCGGAATGGGGAATCCAGCATCACAGACGATCATGAAATCCGTGTGTCCCATTGAGGAAATCGCATACGTGAGTTCATTGTTGAGAATCGGACCGCGAAACATGCTTTGGCTCCTTATGTCTTCTCGAAGTGTGGTGCGCTATCTAGCGCGCTTATGGGTGCGCTGCCGACACGACTATCGCTGCAGATTCAGCCGTAGTAATTTGAATAAAAGGTATCTACAGCGATGCGGCTTCCCAGGGAGGGGATTACGCCAAGTTTCGTGCATGCAATCGCGCCGGCGCAGTTTGCAAATTGCACCGCCGGGATGAGTGGACGGCCTTCAGCCAGCGCAATGGCAAGTCCGGCATTGAATGCGTCACCCGCCCCAGTTGTGTCAACCACGTCGACGACGATTCCTGGAATGTGTTCCACGCCATCATCAGTGACGATTATCGCTCCATCTGCGCCCATGGTCACGATCAGATTGGCGACGCCTCGCGCATGCAATTTGCATGCCAGCGATTCGGTCGCTTCCGGCGCGTCCGGCGGCAAGCCCATCAGAATGCGCAGTTCCGTCTCATTTGGAGTCAGGTAATCCACATTGCGCAGCACTTCATCACCAAGCCAGGCGGCGGGCGCCGGGTTGAGTATGGTGCGCACGCCATGGCGGCGACCCAGTTCCACGGCCCGCGCCGCCGCTACGACCGGAATCTCAAGAACCGTCATCAAGATGGCGCTGCGCGCAATCTGCGCTTCGACATCATCGACAAAATGCGCGTCCATCAGTTCGTTTGCCGCCATGTCCAAAATGATGCCATTGTGCCCGGAGGGGTCAACAATAATCATGCCAACGCCGGTCGCCTTCTCCGTTGTCCGGCGCAAGTAGGTCATATCCACGCCTTCGCGCGCATAGATGTCGGTGGCGATCTCTCCCAACTTATCGTCTCCGATGATGCCGCAGAAAGAGACGTTCGCCCCCAGGCGCGCAGCACCCACTGCCTGATTGGAGCCCTTGCCACCAGGCCCCATGTCGAAATCCGAACCGACGATGGTCTCACCGAAGATGGGCATGCGCTGCGTGCGTATGGTCATGCCGACTGCAAAGCTGCCCACAACAGTCACAATGGGTGCATCATTCGCAGGTCGTTCCATCAATGGATTCCTTCCGACAAGTGAGTTGCCTGGCCCATGGCGCAGGCGAGAATCGATTCTTCATTCGCCTCCTCCTGCATGAATTGCCCAGTGATGCGTCCTCCGTAGAGCACGATGATGCGATCGCATTGACCGATAAGTTCCGGCAATTCGGAAGAGACAATCAACACAGCGACGCCTTCCTCTGCAAGCGAGTGCAAGATCGCGTAGATCTCCGCCTTCGCACCCACGTCCACACCACGCGTTGGCTCGTGGAGGATGAGCACCGATGCTTCCGTGAAGAGACCACGCCCGAGGATGACCTTCTGCTGGTTGCCGCCGCTCAGCGTGGACATCTTTTGCGTGATAGCAGACACCTTGACATCGAGTTCGTGTACTTTGCGGTCCGCAGCCGAGCGCACCGCAGGGCTCCTCACAATGCCTTGGGTGCTCACTCGCCCAAGGTTTGAAGCCACGATGTTTTCCTGCACCTGCATGACAAGCAACGCTCCTGCGCCGCGTCGATCCGCTGGTATCAGAGCAACGCCTTCGGCGATGGCACTGCTTGGTGAAGGCATGGCAACCACCTTGTCGCGTACCAGGATTTCGCCTGTATGCGGGCTCAGTCCAAAACAAGCGTCGACCAGTTCCTCCTTGCCCGCATTCGGCAGACCTGCAACGCCCAGCACTTCTCCCACATGAAGGATGAAAGAGACGTCGCGCAGGTAAGGCTGGCTGGCCAGATGTCGCACCTCCAGCGCAGATTGGGACTGCCCCGCCGATGGCGCGGTGCGACGAAAGAGATCGTCCACGATACGACCGACCATACAGGAAATCAAGCGGTCCACAGTGGCATCCTGCGCCGCCATGGTTTCGACCAGTCGACCGTCTCGCAACACTGTGATGCGGTCGGCAAGGGCCAGGACTTCTTCAAGGCGGTGCGAAACATAGATGATCGTCACGCCTTCATCACGCAGTTGGCGCACCACACGAAAGAGATGTTCGGTCTCCTCATTGGTGAGCGCCGAGTTCGGTTCGTCAAGGATCAGCACCTTGACGTCGACGGAAATGGCCTTTGCAATTTCCACAATCTGCTGCTCGGCAACGGTAAGACGTCCGGCAGATTCGTCCAAATCAAGGTGCGCCATGCCCAGGCGCTCAAGCGCAACACCTGCTGTCTTGCGAAACCCACGGCGGTCGATGAGGCTCAAACCGCTTTTGTGAAAGACGGTCGCCAACGAAATGTTCTCCGCCACGGTCAGGTTTGGGCAGAGCGCAAGTTCCTGGTAGACGACGCTGATACCCAACTGCTGCGAGACAAATGGGCTCGGAATGGCGCGCACAACTCCCTGATACATTATGTGCCCGGAGTCTGGCTGCAGTTCCCCAGCCAGGATGTTCATAAGCGTACTCTTGCCCGCGCCATTCTCGCCAATAATTGCGTGGATCTCGCCCGGATGGATCGACAGGCTCACCTTGACTAGCGCCTGAACGCCGGGGAATCCCTTGCTGATTTCCTGCAGTTCAATGATAGGCGCGATCATGATTCAACGTCTCGTCGGAACTTGCTGCTTGATGGGCGCATCTGCACACTTCTGCTGGGAAGCCGGGTGGAGCGCTGGAGAATCGACGCTCCACCCGGCCACAGTCTCAAACTCGGGACTGAATACCCCCACCTATTGCTGGACAAATTCCTTCCAGTTGTCCTTGTTGATCACTGCGATGCCGGTGTCGACGTCCGAAACCGGCTCGCCATTGATAACGTCCAGCAGCAGACGCACGGCTTCGTAGGTCTGTCGCTCTGGGGCCTGGCTCAGGCTCGCCTGAATGAAGCCCTCATCGATCAGTGCCAGTGTGTCGGGTAGTTCGTCGAATCCGACCACCTTCACCGCGTCGCCAAGGTCATTGCGCTTTACGTACTCGCCTGCCCAGGGAAGCGAACAGCATTCGAGCGAGAGGATTCCGGAGACCGTGGGGTTCGCCAGCATCGCGTTCTCCACCGCCGCGTAGCCTTCCTGAGGCTCCGTTCCAGTGTTTACTGTCTGCAGCACATTGATACCGGGATACTCGGCGAAGCCGGCCAGTGCACCGGTCTCGCGATCGATCGACCACTGGGCTGCTGCATCGAGCGTTGTGATGATCACGTCACCCTCGCCACCCATCACCTCAGCCAGTTGTCGGGCTGATTCGGTGCCGGAAGTAATCAAGTCCTGGCCGGCGAAGGCGAGGCGATTGCTATCCGGATTGTCGGTGTTGTATGCCACAACGGGGATACCCTGCTCAAGCAGACGGTTGATAATCGGTGCAAGCGCACCGGTGCTCACTGACGAAATGGCGAGTCCATCGACGCCTGACTCGGCCAGCGTCTCCAACTCGGCGATCTGCGCATCTGCGTCCGCGCCCACCGGGCCGACCATCTTCGCATCCACGCCGAAATCGGCGGCGGCCATCTCAACACCCTTCTTCATGAAGGGAGCAAACCCATTGGAAACATCGTGGTACGAGACGCGAATGTTCAAAGGCTCACCGGCCGCCACCTTGGCGGCGATCCGGTCGGCCAATACGAAGGGCGCCGCGGCAACTGCCTCAGCGTCGGTGGCGGCAGGCGCCTCAGCGACCGGAGCCTCAGTTGCTGCGGCTTCGGCGGCAGGAGCAACTGTCGCTTCGGCGGCTGCGGGAGCCGGAGCCACCGGCGCGACACATGCTGACAAAACCATGGCCAATACTGCGGTCAATACCAGCAGTTTCTTCATCATATTCCTCCTCGAATGGTGTGAGTGGGCCTGCAAACGAACAATTGGCTACGCCGGAAGGTAAGTACCGGCAGGAAACCCCAAAGGGCAGTAATGTGCAGCGAGCAAGAGCTCAGCGACGCTTCTTGCTCCACTTGTCGATGCCTACCGCGAAAATGATCACCAAACCGATCGCCGTCTCTTGCCAGAACGGTGAAATCCCTAACAACACGAGGCCGTTGCGCAATACGCCAATGATCAACACGCCGAGAACTGTGCCCAACATGGTGCCTTCACCGCCGC
The DNA here is from genome assembly GCA_963735275.1 of uncultured Chloroflexia bacterium. GTDB lineage: Bacteria > Chloroflexota > Anaerolineae > Caldilineales > Caldilineaceae > UBA5069. Next base: position 305,736 of record CAVTKJ010000001.1, read on the forward strand.
CGAGACTTGCCCCTCCAACAATGGTCGCTGCGATCACATCCAGCTCCATGCCAATGCCGGTGCGCCCGGCCTGAGAACTTGGCAGGAATGCGAGGCCGAGTATGCCCGACACCGCAGCAAGGAAGCCCATCAGCATAAAGGCCCAAATCTTGACGCTAAACACCTTGATGCCAGAAACTCGCGCTGCCTTGTCATTGCCACCCACGGCGTACGTTCGGAAACCGAATGTCGTGCGCGAAAGGAGGAACCAGCCACCGATTGCGATCACAACGAAGAAGATCAGTTGCATCGGAATTACGTCAAACAACCGACCCTGGCCCATGTAGAAAAATGCATCGAGCGTTGACTTGTCGATGCCTGAAGCGTCGTTGATTGCCACCGGTTGCCCGTCGGTGATGAGCAACGCAATACCTCGCAACACGCTCATCATCCCCAGTGTCGTGATGAAGGATGGAAGTTGCCCGTAGGTGGAGAGAATACCGTTGGCGGCGCCTGCAGCGACTCCTACAAGCAGTCCCATGGTGATCGAGAGCACCAGCCCCCATCCCGCAAGCAACTGCATGCCCGCGACCAGCCCTGTCAGCGCATAGATGGAGCCAATTGACAGGTCCACCTCGCGCGAGATCAGTACAAATGTCATCCCGACCGCCATGATACCGATAAGCGAAACCTGACGGCCCACGTTGAATAGATTGCGAGGATTCAGAAAAGCCGGAGTAAGGAGTGCCAGCGCGAGACACATCACGACAAGGGCTATCAAAACGCCCGTCTCGCGCGCTCCCAGAGCGCGACGCAACCATGATGAACTCTCTGGGCCTGCCGTCGGTTGACTGGAAATCGGGGTGGCACTTTGGGCCATAAGGCACTTCTATTCTTGTTCGGGTTTTGGTGCACTGTGAGTCTACGCGTCGGGCGGAATGTCGTTGGGTGGGTGACGGCGTTCCGCGCCGGGAAGTCGATTACATCGAGTCGGACTCTGCCGCTGCCTTTGGGAATCCGCGTAATGCCTTTTCGATGAGGCGGCCGGCAACAGCATGAGTCTCGGCGCGATCGGCGTCAGTTGCGGCAGCTACCTCGGCAGCAACCAGGCTGTCACACTGTTCCCGTAACGTTTCGATCCTGGGCACACGCTCGGGATACCGTTCGTGCAACGCGTCCAGCCAGCGGTGCCCATATTCGGCGTGAATCGTTTCGTCAGCCCAGTCGAAATCCATGTCGTGCTGACTCATGCGATCGTCGTAGGAGCCGAAAGCCTGCAGCGCGCTTCGTTTTCTTGCCAATGTTCTTTGTTTCGAAGTAGTGAAGCATACCCAAGCGAACGACTGGGTCCTGCCCACGCGCGCTGTCATATATGTAGCTGCCAAGTGGGAGCTCTTCTGGGGCGAAGCCCCAGGTGCGCAGCCGCTCGTAACCCATGCGCGTATGGCGCGCTTCATCATAGGTCCAGCGCGCGGCGTCGTAGATGAACTCCCACTCGAGATCGTCGGCGAAGGCGTTGAGAATCGCGCCGCCCGTTTCCACCGCCCAGAATTCGTTCAAATGGCTGACTGCGCTGCGCAGTTGTAATTGTATGCCGTCTCCGTAGGGATAGTCGGCGTCCACAATATCGGGCCAGTAGAAGCGACATAGGTGGAAGCGCGAATCACGTGCTGCACAATCGGGAAGCTGAAATGGCGTTGTCCCGGGCAATGCCGCCCACGAATCGGGACGCTGCGGCCCCTCAACTGAAAGCCCACCAACCTGCAGCAGCCGCTCGCCAAGCCCGGCAACCCACGCCTGGGCTTCACTGCGGCGATCTGGCGCGGCGCGCAACAACTCGTTCGCCAGACGAGTAAGAACACCGATCTGCTCGACCTTCTCACTTACGGCCAACCGCAACGAGCGAAGAATTGGTCCGTCGGAAAGCTCATCCGCAAGGGAGATGTATTCCTGATAGGCGGCCAGCAGCGCGGGTTTGAAGATTTGTGCCAACGCCAACAGAAATGCTTCTGCGCTCGGCGCATGGATCACTTCCTCGAACACTGTTACCACGGGGGCGTCTTCGCCGACTTCCATGAAGCGACTCGGGTAGCGTAGCTCGAAGACCCGTGTACGAAGCGCGTCTGCCGTCATTGCGTCTTGCCACAGGAAACCGGGCAATGCCAGCTTGGCATCGAGGCGAGCCGTCCCGGCGATCCAACCGGCCTGTGCCACGATGAGCGCTCGCTCGCAAAAGAAGAAGCGCTTGAGGATACGCGCCGCATCCATGCGCAACCAGAGCGCCCGTCTGTGCGCACCCGGAAGATATGCTTGCGACATTCGGACGCTCATGGCTCGACCCCATTCTCCATATCACTGTGCGTCAAGCCGACAGGATTGCCGATACGCAGGATGTCCAACCCTGGCTCGATGCCGCGCTGTACTGTAGCCGAGAGGCGGAAGCGATTGCCGCGTAACCAGACGTCGGAATACTCGATCGGGCGATTTCCGTTGACGAACGTAGTCTGTGAGAGGTGCATCAACGCATCACCCGAATTGATGTCCAGAAAGCCCGCAGTATACTCGTCTGCGATCCGGGCCTGGAAGGTGCGTTTCCCCCATTCAAGCCGCAGACCGTAGGTATCTTCAAGTACTTGAAACAATCTGCAGGACGTGAAATCAATCGATTCAATTCCCGGGCAGGATGCGGCGTTTACGAAGTTGTGCAGCAGGAGCAGCGGCACGCCGTCCACTGAACGAATACGCGCAAGATAGAAAACATCGCTGCCTTCGGAGATGCCCAATTGCGATGCGACGAACGAAGGCGCGGGGACGATGCGATGGTCGAGCACGCTCGTTTTGTGGGCGATGCCCTGTGCAATCAACGCCTCCGAATAGGTTACGAGGCGTTCCGCGAGAGGTTGTTCAACAGGTTCGGGAGTGACAAAAGTGCCTCGCCCATGCGTACGCATGAGCAGCCCTTCGGCGATCAGCGCAGCAATTGCCTTGCGCACCGTACCGCGAGCCAACCCCAACTCCTGCGCCAGGTCGGCCTCAGCGGTGAGTTTGTACCGGGCAGGCCAGGCTCCGCTGGCAATCTGCGTGCGCATCCACTCCACCAGTTGGAGGTAGATGGGCACAATTCCACTGCGCTCGAGAATGGGCGGCGTATCCAACGGGTGAAGACTCCCGACTGGAATGTCAAAGGTATAGGGACGACGATGGAGGTATATTGTGGTACATCATAGCAGGTCAGATACGCTGTGTCAATCGTTTTTTGCGTGCGGGGTGCATCCCAAAGATTTGGTGAGAATCAGATAGGAGGTGCAAGAGAGCGATGTTCGTGCCAGCGGTCGCTGAGTAGCAAGGAGCGCAGCGCCAGCATGTTTTGTGCACCGTGGCGACTCCAGCGCATGCCTGCCTGCTTCATGCGCGCCTGGACAACAGTCTTGCAGGCGGACTCAATCGTGCCGCTGCCAATCGGATAGCCGGACTGACGGTAAGCGGCGTAGTTCATCCGCCGGCGGTTGTGAAAGAGATACCCAAGCGCCTGACGGACGTCTTCAGGCAGAGGCGTCAGCTGTGGGTAGAGCAGGCGCACAGCATGCATGACTTGGCGCAGGTGGCCTTGTGCAAAGGCCGGACGCTGCGCTGCCACCCATGCGGCTTCTTCGCCTTCGTCTGCAAAGGTGCGCCGAGCGATGGTCCAGAGCCGTTGTGCGGCATGCCAGAAGTCCAGAATCTCGACACGGCGGGCAAAACATATGAACACGACTCCCCAGATCCACACCGCACCATCCCTGACGCAGACCACTGTGCGCGCCTGGTCCACGCCTCGTCGACAGGCTTCTGCCCAGTGGTGGGTGGCAAATGTAGCGACATCCCACAAGCCTGCGCGGTAGCTGTGGCGTGCCAGCGTAACGCTGGGCAGACCACTGGACATACCGGCGCTCGCCTCACCCTCCTGGGCGCTGGGTTCGCTGTCATTCGTTACAGCCGAGATGCTGACCGCTTTGAACTCTTTCCAGCCTTCATCACGCACATGGATCAGCACGCCATCCGACGAGACTGCCATCACTTCGCTGTCAGGCTACATGCGTGGTCCAAACACAACTTCTTCCGCTTCGCCTGCACGCCGGGGTACTTCCACCATCGCCTGTGCTTCGGCTGCCTGCGCCGCCACCACGCCGCCGCCGTATTCGTCCACCAATCGCCGCAATGCACTCTTGGAGTGCGCAATCCTCGTCAGCGCCACAAAACTCTGCGCCGCCCGCTGATACGAAGCGATCTCCACAGCCAACCGCAGAGCATGCTCAATCGTCTGTTGACTCCAGATATGCGCCGTCAACTGCAGTTTGCTGTCCCGGGGGAAAAAACCCTCTGTGACATGTGCCACACAAGTAGTATTCCCGCTCGATCTCGATATCACCCTCCATGTGGCTCACGCCACGACTGCGTTTACCTTTGGCGCACACTTCTCGCCCACACTGCGCGCAGAGTTCTTTTGTGGCTGTCGTCACCTCTTCCGGCTGCGCCGCCAATTCGCCCAGCAACTGCGCCATCAGCCCCTTCCGTTCGCACGTCACTTGCTCACCAATCTCGTCAAAACTCGCATCCAGATGCTCGGCACGCCACTGCCGCAACCGTACATACATCCCCTCTGCTGCCTTGGTGAACTCCGCCTGCCGCGTCCTTTCACTCTTGTGTGCTCCCATGTTTCTCTTCCCCCTTCTTGTCCCCGATTCTACCCCCTTTCCAAAAACTTGGGATGCACCCTACACTACGCGGCGATATGCCAAGCCTGTGTCGACGTGGTAAAATTGTCATGCGATTTTGTCACGCTTGGTGGGCAGCATCCACTGAATAGGGTGTTGTCCGTTCTTCTTGAGTGACCCCAGGTTCAGCCTGTCCCTTCTCCAATTCAGAGCAGCCACCGATTTTGGCGCGCCGAACTGCGAGAACGAACATGCAACCGGCCATCTCCCAGATTGGCCCTCATCAAGCGAGTTGTCATTGGTGCGTAGCGCCAAACCCTGAACCCATCGGCAATCCCGATTTCAACATGAAGATCGGGACACGAAGATCAGTATATAATGGGTGCGAGAGCACCCACCCCCGAATGCGATTTTTTCCACGAAACGGAGTTTGGCACCATGCGTCAATTTATCTTTCAAGGTCTGGGTAATACGGTCGCGCTGATCTTGACATTTCTCGTCATGCCGGGACTTGCGTTTGAAAACGCAATGCCCCTTGTCAACTTCCTGGGCCTGGAGGCATACGTCACGGATGTAAACAGCTCAAGGTTCCTTCACTTCACGCTGCTCCTAATACTTGTCTTGCTCCTGGGATTCTTCTATACGGTCATTGATCGCTACATCAAGCCCTTGCTGCGCGCCCTCACGGGGCGATTCGTCGTTTGGTCGCTTGGCATCTCGGTCGTAGTCGTCAATATCATCGTCTTCTGGATGTTCATTGCGTTCTCTCCCGTCAACTGGTATCTCACGAACCCGGTTTGGGTGCGCATCGTAATCGGCGGCGTACTGCTAAGTCTCTTCGGTACGGCCATCGAAGTAATCTTTGGCATCAACCAACCGCGCGTACTGAAGGTGGATCCAGACAAGCGGTACTGGCGTTTCATCGAGTCGCTGCCACTCGTCCGCGACAGCACAATGGTTGAGAGTATCCGCATCAATCAAATCTGGGACAAGCTCTTCGGCTTTGCGACTGACGTCCTGGTTGGAAAGGGCGTGATTTCCGGTATTCGGGAGGCGGTGTACCGGTTGATGTACGGCGAGCCCAACCCCATGGCCGACGCTTTCCGTTCCGGAAAAATCGCGTATCCTCATGGAGAGCCTGGGCCCCACATGGGTCAAGTTCGGACAAATGGTCGCAAGCCAGGCGGACAGCCTGCCCGAAGAGTGGGCCGAGCAACTGACTCTGCTGCAGAGCAGCGCTGACCCCTTTCCTTCGGAGCAAGTCGTGCAGATTATTACCGCCGAGTTGGGCGCGCCACCTGAGACGCTCTACGGCTCCTTCGACATGGAACCGCTGGCTGCGGCATCGACGGCTCAGGTTCACAGAGCGACATTGAAGGATGGTACGCAAGTTGCCATCAAGGTGCAGCGCCCCGACATTCTGGCGAAAACCAAGGCGGACCTTGAGATCATCCAGAGCGTCGCATCGGCAATGCAATCCCGTTCCAAGACGGTAGCCAACATCGACCTCAAGGGCATTACGCGTCAATTTGCCAAAGGCGTAATGAAGGAACTCGACTATCGCAATGAGGCCTACTATACCCGTCGGCTAGCTGCCAACATGGCGGAGTTGCCAGGCATCCATGTGCCCGTTGTGTACATGGATTTGTGCAGCGCACGCGTGATGACCGAAGAGTTCGTCAAGGGAATCAAACTCACCAAATCAAAGGAGATTGATGCGGCGGGGCTGGACCGCAAAGTTCTCGCCAACACCTTTCTTGCCGCCATTATCAAACAGATTCTCGTCGACGGCTTCTTCCACGGCGACCCGCACCCGGGCAACCTCTTCGTCAACACCGAGACGGGAGTGATTACATTCCTGGACTTGGGACTGATTGGCGAACTCACCCAGCAGCAGCGCTACAACTTCCTCGACTTGCTCTTCACCATGACGCGCAACGAGCCTCTGGAACTGGCGCAAGTGGCCCAGTCACTCTGCAAGAAGACGCGACCTTTTGACGAGAACGCCTATCGCGCCGCAATTACCGACGTTCACTACAAATACATGGTCTATGGCCCAAGCACGGTTACCTTCAATGAGGGCATGACTGCAATTACCGACGTGCTGGCCCAGTTTGGGCTGCGGCTTGACAACGCATTGACAATGGCAATCAAGTCGATCATCCAATCCGGACAGTCGTTGTGGGCCTTGGATCCCACGATTGATCTTGCGCCGGCCGCCGTCGCCAAGGCGCGGGAACTTCTGACGCAGGAGTTCACCGTCGATAGCGTCATCGATTCGGTCCAGTCTCAACTCATCCGTGCGGGGAAGCAGGTGGTGCGCAATCTGCCGGACATGGAGACGGCGACCTTAAGCTGGATCACGCAGTACCAGAAGGGCAAGTTCGTCATTTCCGTCGACACGTCCGACCTGACAAAGGGAGTCGATCGCTTTTCGATGACGGTGAACCGGCTAACGCTGGGAATTATCCTTGTCGGCATGCTCATTGGCTCGGCAATTGCGCTGTACTCAATTCAGGCGTGGCTAACACCCAGTTCAAGTTCCTTCTATCCGCTCATACTTGCGGGCCTGTTTGGGTTGGTGCTTCTCTTTAGCGGTATCGTGGCATATCGGCTGACCGGCTCATTGCGCGAAGAAAAAGATACCGACTTTGAGTAGTCGTGGGAAATGCTTCGCGCGCAACGCCCCACCAGCGAGGTCGGCAGCGTATCGTTGGCAGCGACTGGCTTTCGGCGCCGAGCCACCACACCGCGCATGGAGATGACCGATGCCTGACACCGTTCACATTGACCGAATTCGCGCGGCCCGCGTGCGGCTGGGAGAACTCATCCGCGAGACGCCTGTCTGGCGCTGGCTTGGGCCAGATATCGACGGGGCCGTCGGTGACGAAACGGAAGTCATTCTCAAACTCGAGCTCTTCCAGCACACGGGAAGTTTCAAACCACGCGGCGCATTGACGGTCATGCTCGATCTCGATCATTCGGCGCTCAATCGTGGTGTGACGGCGGTAAGCGCCGGCAACCACGCGATCGCTGTGGCCTACGCTGCTTCCCTGCTTGACACGAGCGCCAAAGTCGTCATGCCGCGCACGGCCAATCCATTGCGGGTGGCGCGCTGCCGGGCGCTGGGGGCCGAGGTGGTGCTCGTGGAGGATGTGAAGCAGGCGTTTCGCGCGCGTGGCGCAAATCCAGGAGGAAGAAGATCGCTTTCTCGTCCACCCGTTTGAGGGGCCGCTGACGGCGCTCGGAACTGCAACACTCGGCCTCGAGTTCGCCGAACAGGCGCCCGATCTCGACGCGATCATTATCCCAATCGGTGGGGGCGGCCTCGCCGCGGGCGTAGCGGCTGCCTTCAAGCAACTCCAGCCGCAGTGTCGCGTCTACGGCGTCGAACCCGAAGGGGCCGACTCAATGCGCCGCAGCTTTGTCGCCGGCAGCGTACAGGCGATTGACAAAGTGCGCACGATTGCCGACAGCCTCGGCGCGCCAATGGCGCTACCTTATTCGTTTGATTTATGCCGTCGCTACGTTGACGAGATTGTGCTCGTGAGCGACGACGAAATGCGCGCCGCCATGCGCCTGCTCTTCCTTGGCATGAAGCTTGCCGTGGAGCCTGCCGGTGCCGCTGCCACTGCGGCCCTCTGCGGTCCACTGCTCGATGATCTGCGCGGAAAGCGCATCGGGATAATCGTCTGCGGCAGCAATATTGACAGTACAACCTTCGCGCAAATGATCGCCGAGAATCCTGCATAACCGCGCAGAGACCGAATTGCTTGCGGACCGGACCCATCGCACTTTTGCCGCAAATCAATGTTTGCACTGCGCTCGCTCACCGCCACGACAATCCATTCCACAGCCAAGGCCATACATGCTTGAAAATGAACCAGCTGAAGCCGAAGCGGGAATAGAGCCCGTTGAGACCGACCAGTACCCGGGGCACACCTACCCTTTGCTGCTGCGCCTGATCAGCGCCTCGCGCTATCTTTTCGCGCTCGCTGTGCTCAGCACCTTCGTGGCCTCGGTCGTGCTGCTTTTCGAGGGCACATGGGCAACGATCCAGTTGGTGGCAAGTGCGCTCGGGTTGGCTCACTCCGAATACTCGTTGCGCACGCAGGCGTTGGAGATTGTGGATCACTTTCTCGTCGCGCTGGTTCTCTTTGTAATGGCCGGCGGCTTCTACCAGTTGCTGATCCGCGACAATCTGTCGCTGCCCGACTGGATGCGCATACGCACGCCGGGGCACATGGAGCGCCAACTCCTGGGCGTCATCATCACGGTGATGTCGGTTGACGCCTTGATCGAAATGACAAGTTGGGACAGAACCTTTACCATCGTAGGCTACGGTCTGGCGGTCGCTGCTATCATTGCTGCAATCACTCTCTACGTGTGGGTGCATGACCGGCACAAGAAGTAGGCGTCCGAACCAGGTGATCAGCGAAGGAGCGGGCAAGCACACGCAATGGGAGTCGCCTGCACCGGCGCGCCGGAGAGCACTCCCTATGGATTGCAGGTGGTCTTCGACGACACAGTGGGCAACTGGATCCAAATACATGAGGGTTGAGGAATGTAGACTCGGCCTGACTCCAAGACTCGTGACTGATGCACTGTATGTGTTGTTTCCACCGCAACGCCGGGTGTGCTGCCGATCAATCGCCGTTTGCGCAGCGAATTGATTGCCTGGAACCACCATTTCCCCTACGCCGCGTCACCCGAAGCAGCTGTTCGGTACGCGATTCCACCCTCCTCAAAACTGTTCAAGCGAAAGCAAAATCTATGGGTATCTATGAATACCCGTAGATTTCATATGAATTCGGTCGCAGCACAGCGCGAATCCGGACCTCAGTTTGCCCAAAACCTAACCCTTTGGGGAGTGACGAATAGATGATCCTTCGCTATCCTACAGGAGTAATCTTGCCAATCGTGGTTGACGATTTTGGCGAGATGACATAAAATAGAGACCTACGCAGGAGGCGTTCGCGGCGCGTTCCGCTACAGGAACCACGTATGACATATAGGAGTCATCATGGCACAGTCTGTCACTGCCACCGGCAAGATTCCAACCGAACTGGCACGCAGCAAATCCAAAGCGAACCTGAAGTTCATTGTGGGTGGTTTGGTGCTCATTGGCATCGTTGTCTTGCTGATCGTGCAAGCAACAATGTCGACGGGCGCGTACTACCTGACGGTGAGTGAAATCCGGGCCAGTGGTTCAGAGCTCGTTGGCCAGCGTGTGCGCGCAAGCGGCGCGGTTGTCGACGGTTCCGAAGATTGGGACCCCCAGACGATCACCCTGCGCTTCAACATCACGGACGACAAGGGCGCGCAGTTGCCCATTGTCTTCTTTGGCCCGCGACCGGACAACTTCCAGCGCGCCGCCGAGGCAATTGTTGAAGGCACAATGCTCCCCGACGGCTCGTTTCAGGCCAACGATTTGTTGCTGAAGTGTCCGAGCCGGTATGAAGAAGAGCCCGAAGAGATTCACGTTCAATCTGCTCGTTAGCCCACGCGTTTCCCGCGTGACAGCCCGCAGGCCGTCAGATGACGGTCTGCGCGGAAACAAGTGATCCCCTTCATGTATCGATTTCGCAAGGTGAATCTCGGCGACGCAATGCGTTCGCCGGGGTGGCGTCCGGTCGGCGGCGCACTATTACTCGTATGTGCAATAGGCCTCTTTGCGCTGCGCACCACGCCTGGTGCAATCGCTCAGACTGCGGGGCCGGTTGCACCTGGCCCTGCCTATGATCCAGCACAGGTGACGGTTCCCGTTGCACCGCCCAGTGCACGCGCCGGCCGTCCCGTTTTTCTGGAGAACTGCGCTCCCTGTCATGGCGAAACCGGCGACGGTGACGGGCCGAGCGCCTCCGGGCTCAATGCCCAGCCGACAATCTTTGCTGACCCGGCATCCGTTTGGGGGCAGCAGCCCGCCGAACTGTTCTTCACCACGAAGTACGGTCGCATGCAGGCCATGATGCCACCGTGGAGCCAGCGGCTTGACGACGCTACCATCTGGAATGCTGTCGCCTATGCGTGGAGCCTTCACACGACCGAGCAGGAAGTGCAAAGCGGTCAGGAGCTTTACGCCGCCAACTGCGCATCGTGCCACGGCGACACCGGCAAGGGTGACGGTCCGGACGCAATCGACGTTACGTCGGACTTCTCGGATCCAGCTTCCGCCATCTTCCGTAGCCAGAACGATTGGGACAGCGGCTGGACCCAGGCCCATCCCGAGGTGGGCCAGGAATGGTCGTCCGCCGACCGCGGTGCGGTCCTCGAGTACGTGCGCACATTCACACAGTCGCCGCCGTGGGTCTCTCCTTATCAGGCCGGCGCGGGAGTCATACGCGGCAGCGTAGAACAGGGCACGCAAGGCGGTGCGGCCGTCATCAGCCCAACCGTCAAGTTGAATGCCTTCCTCGGCTTTGAGCCGGTCGCGACTTTTACGACCACCCTCACGAGTGACGGATCGTTTGCGTTTGAGCAGTTGGGGCTCGACCCCAATCTCAACTACATCGCTTCGGTGGGCGCAGGGGGAACGAACTACAGTTCGAGTTTTATCAACCTGTCTCCCATCACACCGACTGTTGAAACGGGAATCACCGTCTTCGACACAACCTCCGATGCGAGCGCCATTTCGGTGGAGCGGTTGCACTGGATTCTTGAGATCGAACAGGGTGCACTTCTCGTTGGGCAGATTTATGCCTTGAGCAACGATTCGGACCGCACATTTGTCGGTTCCACGGTTGGCTCGTCGGATGTGCCCGTGACGTTCGCCATGCAGGTTCCGCCGGGCGCGCAGGACATCACCTTCGACACCGGCACGCTGGGCGAGCGCTTCAAGCAGGTTGGGCCAGCGATTTACGATACGCTTCCCATACCACCCGGCCAGGCCACGCGCCAGGTCATCATGCGCTACGTGCTTCCCTACGAAGGCACCACGGTCGATCTTGCGCAGGAACTCCTTTATCCAGCGGCCGAAGTCAGCATGCTCGTCTCGGATTTGCAGGACCTGAAGGTGAACGCCACCGGCCTAACCTTCCAAAGTATCGAGAACATGGGCAATCTGGCCTACCAGTTCTGGGGGGCGCAGGATGCCCAGCCTGGCACGCTGGGCGTGTCGATCGAAGGTCTTCCCGAACCGGGGACCGACGATGCTCGGCTTGCCGCACGTCAGGCCTCGGCAGCGGGCTCGGGTATGTCATCCGGAACAACTGCGGCGAGTTCCTCTGCGGGGGCGGCTGCCGGCGGCGCAAGTCGCACGACGCCTCCGCCGCTCGAGCCCTGGACAGGCGCACTCCTGGCGGGAATTGTCACCGCAGTGCTTATCGGCGCCTTGCTTTGGGCGCGAGCCACCGGAGCAATTCGTTCGCAGTCAACCAGGGCTGACCTTGGTGAATTGCGCGATGAGCTTCTTCTGCAGACTGCGAACCTTGATGACATGCACGCACTTGGGCTTGTCAGCGACAACGAGTTCATGCGCAAGCGTTCGCAGCTCAAGGCGCAACTGCTGGATGTCGAAAGCCGGCTGCGCGGCGCGTCTCAAAACAGACCGCAGCCTGCTTAGTCATCCCTGGAGAACGCAAAATCCGGCGCCGGCGACGCCAGTTCGTCGGACGTGGGGTGATCCAAGTTGACTCACTCCCGCTCTGGAACCACGAAACGCAAGGAATTGTCTATGTACGGCAGCATGCGTGCCCCAAAACAACTCGCTAGTCTACTCCTGCTCGGCCTTTTGATGGCTGCACTGAGCAGCTGTACATTCACGCAGGGGCCGGCGGGGGACGAAGGTCCGCAGGGACCGGCAGGCGTACCTGGGCCGCAGGGTTTGCAGGGTGAGGTGGGCGAACAGGGGCCGCGCGGCCCGCAGGGCAATCCCGGCCTTGACGCCGCCGTCGCCACCTTTGTCGGATCCGCAGCCTGCGGCGAGTGCCATGAAGATCTCATGGCAAGCTATGCGCAAACGGGCCATGCGTCCATCCAAAACCTGGTGGTGGATGGCAAAGCGCCCGAGTTCCCCTTCACCGACGTCAAGAAGCCGCCGGAAGGAACGACATGGGATGACATTCTCTACGTCATTGGCGGCTACGGCTGGAAGGCGCTCTTCGTCGACAAGGAAGGTTATCTGATTACCGGGGACGCCGACGCCCTGACGCAGTACAACCTTGAAAACAAGACGTTGCGCACCGGCGACGACTTCGTTGCCTACCACGCGGGCGAGGCAAACCTTCCCTACAATTGCGCGAGCTGCCATGCAACGGGCTACGTGCCCGAAGGCAATCAGAATGGCTTGCCCGGGCTGATTGGCACCTGGGCAGAAGATGGCGTGGGCTGCGAGGCCTGTCACGGCGCGGGCAGCAATCACGTCAATAACCCGTACCAGGTTCCCATGGCGATCCAGCGGGATTCGCAAGCGTGCCAGCAGTGCCACGCCGCCGGCACGACCGAGGCGATCCCCACGGAACACGGCTTTATCCAGAATCACGGTCCCAACGCCGACGGCGAGGTGCTGCTTCCCTTCATGGGCAAAAAGGCCGTCATGGACTGTGTCGATTGTCACAACCCGCATGAGACGACAATCCATGCCAAGGGACAGGGAATCGGCGCACAATGCCAAAGCTGCCACTTTGCCGAGGCGGAATACCAGAAGATCTCCGACCGCAAGCACGCCGCCTGTGTGGATTGCCACATGCCGCGCATTATCGAGATGGCCACCTCCGACCCGGAAAAGAACATGGCGGATTACCGCACGCACTTGATGGCAATCAATCCGGGCGTGGTGCCGCAGTTGAACGGCAAGGACGAATTTGACACCCCCTACCTTACGTTGCAGTCATCCTGCCAGGGCTGCCACAGCGAGGCGGGTCGCGCACCTGCACTTCCGGATGCTCTGCTGATCGATGTTGCCACGGGCTATCACGATCGCGACCAGGTAGGCGCGGCCAACGACATTGACCTTGACGTATGGGAGAGCAGTAGCCCCGATGCGGCAGATGCCGCCGCTTCGGAAGGAATCACCGAGACCGCGGAGATCACCGAAACGGCTGAGATCACCGGTAACGCTGCAATCACGGCGACTACGATGATTACATCGACAGAGGACCTTACCGCCACGGAATCTGTGACGGCCACGCCGACCGTCGCGCCAACTGCGGCGCCGACCGCCACGCCTAACCCCGTGGAGGAATAACCAGCCGCTCTTCCTGGGCTGTGGAATAGACATGAAACCTTATGGGTGATATCCCCATTTCGCCGCAACCTGCATCCCGATTGGCGCTCATGCGCGGCGTATTCCTGACGCTGGCTTGCGCAGCCGTGATCGGCTTCACCGTCTACCAGGCGGAGGCGCGACCTGCACTGGGCCAGGACGCTGCCACGCCAACGCCCGCCGCCGAGGCCGACGCTCTGCCGGCAGAGGCGTTGACGGACACTGCTGCCATTACGACGACAAGCACGGTAAGCGATGCCGCAGCAGTCACAGCTACGGTAACCGCCACCGACTCTGCCTCCGCATCTGCGGTGCAACAGCCTGCTTTGACCGTGCCTGCAAGCGGGCAGGCGGGTGCTCCGGACCAGGCGTGCAGGCTTTGTCACAGCGACAGCACAGCCACCGTTGAACTCCCCTCCGGCGAAGTGCTTCAGGCGGGCATTGACATGAGTGTGCTCGACAATTCCGTACACGGCACGCATGCCGCGGCGGCGGTCTATTGCACCGACTGTCACCAGCCCAGGCAGCGCTACCAGTTCCCCCATGGGGAGAACCCGGCGCAATCGCTTCATGACTTCGAAGCCGAGATCGCGACGAATTGCCAGAGCTGCCATACTCCGATCGAGCTGCACAATCCCGGCCACCTGCAGGCGCAGCGCGCAGGCACAAATGACAATCTGCCCGTCTGCACCGATTGCCACGGCGGTCACGACGTTGCCCCAACCGACGACATGTACAGCGATCCTGTGGCCTACTGCCAGTCTTGCCATGCCATCGCCGACATGGAGTCCCCTGAAGTCAAGTTCGCCCATGAGCAGTTCGTGGGTAATCTTGAAGGTGAACAGGATTGCCAGACATGCCATTCCGACCATCCGCAGACACAGTCGCAACAATGCGCCAATTGTCATGGGTTGATGGATGTCGCAGTCGAGCGACCTGCAAGCGACGGTGCGGGCGGCACGGAGACCGTTAACCTGAACGTACACGCGCATGACGTGACGACCTCCGTTCATGGCGACCGCATTGTTGACGGCGTAAGCTTTCCGGCGCTGGAATGCACAGAATGCCACTCGTCAATGGCTGAAGCAGGCTTTCCGCACCCGCCCGAACTGCTGGTGGACCGGGATCAGTTGCGCACCGACGTGGAAGCCAACTGCGTGCGTTGTCATGAGGATGCGGGCAACCTCTATGCCGACGGCATTCACGCCCAGCACGCTGCGGATGGCACAGCCAATGCAGCGTCCTGCGCCGACTGCCATGGCAGCCACAACATTCAGAGTCCGGATGTGCCGCGCACGCGCATCAGCGACACCTGTGGCACTTGTCACGAAGAAGTTTATGACAAATACAAGACAAGCGTGCATGGCGCTGCACTTTACGGGCGCGACAACCCGGACGTGCCGGTCTGTACGGATTGTCACGGCGCCCATCAAATCGATGATCCAACCACGGCGGCATTTCGCCTCAGTTCGCCGCAAATGTGCGGTGATTGCCACGCCGACGAAGAGATGATGGCAAAGTATGACATTTCGACCAATGTCTTCGACAGCTACGTCTCCGACTTTCATGGCAAGACGGTTACCCTGTTCGAGCATACGTCACCCAATGAAGAGACGAACAAGGCCGTCTGCTACGATTGCCACGGCGTGCATGACATTCAGTCCATGAGCGGCTCAACCGAGGAAGAGATCCAGGCGCGCCTGCTTGTGACTTGTCAGAAGTGTCACCCGGATGCGAACGATAACTTCCCGTCGTCGTGGATGAGCCACTATGAACCGTCACTCGAGAACTACCCGCTCGTCTATCTGGTTACGCTCTTCTACAAGATCATGATCCCAGCCGTCGTCGGTGGTTTCGTACTCTTCATCGGAGCGGATGTCTTCCGCCGAACGTCGGATCGCTTCCTGCGCAGGCGCGAAGAAAAGCGTGGCAAAAAGGGCAAGTAGTGCGGCCGGCAAACGCCGGGACCGCGATGGAATGGAACTTAGTCATGACAGTACTCGACACCAAATCGATGAAATCACCCGCAGACGTGGACCAGACTGCTTCCGCCGACGGCAGCGCGCAGTCGGCGGAACCGGCGAGCGTCGGCCATGCGCACGATGAGGAGATCCTGCGTTTCCCGCTGAGCGATCGCATTGAGCACATCATCACAATTGTCAGTTTCTCGGTGCTGGCGTTCACCGGCCTGCCGCAGATGTTCCCGACGTGGCCGATCAGCCAGTGGACCATCAGTGCCATGGGGGGGATTGAAGCCGTTCGCATCTACCATCGCATCTCGGCATCCGTACTGATTCTGGCGTCCATCTGGCATATCGCGGTAATGGGGTACAAGGTATACGTCAAGCGCGTCCGCATGACAATGCTGCCCGGCTGGAAGGATGTGACGGATGCGGCGCAAGCGCTTACCTACAACTTCCGCATTACCAAGGTGCCCCCGCAAATGGGCAAGTTCAATTTCATGGAGAAGGCCGAGTACTGGGCGTTGATCTGGGGAACGGGCGTGATGATGGTCACAGGCTACATGCTCTGGAACCCGATCGCGACGACAAGCCTTCTGCCCGGCGCGGTCATTCCCGTTGCGCGCATGGCGCACGGGCTGGAAGCAGTGCTTGCCGTACTCTCAATCCTGACATGGCACATGTACCACGTGCATCTCAAGCGCTTCAACCGGAGCATGTTCACGGGCATGATTACCCGGGAGGAAATGGAGGAGGAGCATCAGGTAGAACTCGCGATCCACGATGCCGGGTTGGCGCACCCCATGGCGCGCAACAAGGAGAACATGCGCCGGCGCATGCGTATCTATGTGCCCGTGGCCGGCGTGATCACAGCCATGTTGTTCGTGGCAACCTTCTACTTTCTGACCTTCGAGAAAACCGCGATTACGACAATACCAGCGCCGGATACCAGTATTTCAGTGCCGCTGACGCCCACTCCGCCACAGATTCAGTAGCGGAGCGCCAACGGACCGTCTCCCAACAATCCGCCGAATTGAAACATGCGTTGGTTGGCCGGGTGACTGTCGGTGATGAGTGGGTTTAGCGAGGGTTGTGTGTCGCAGCAGCACCAGTAGCGTAGTACATGCAGCACAAGGCAAGTGTCAGTAGTCGTCGCAGCAGTGTCGCAGGCGCCCGCCACATCCACACCTCCCTAGCAGGGGGGAAGGAGGAGCCCCACGAACCGATCCTTATTGTTTCATCTAGCCAGTTGGTTCTCAATTGTGCCTTGCGAGAATCACCGAACATCACAGATCGTCAAGATCAACTCAGATGAGGTGAGAATATGAAGAAGTTTCTACTCCTCGCAAGTCTGGTAGGCGTAATGGCGTTTGCGCTCTTCCTGAACACAGGATTTGCGCAGGCCGCCGATATCGTCGTGGCGCCGTCACAGGATGCAGCCGGAGCGGCCGACGCCGTGCCGGTGACTGTCACGGTTCCCTTCCTTGATGAATGGATGGGCTCGGCCCACGCCGATGCCGCATCCGAGGCATTCAGCCACTGGGACGAGGATGATCCCGCCGAAATCCCCGTGGAATGCGCAAAGTGCCACAGCAGCACAGGCTACCAGGACTATGTCGGCGCAGATGGCAGCGAGGTCAACGTTGTTGACTCGCCCCATATGACCGGCACAGTTGTGGACTGCGTTGCCTGTCACAACAGCGGCACAATCGACAAGACCAGCGTGATCATGCCCTCGGGCCTTGAACTCACGGACCTTGGCGACGAGTCGCGCTGCATGGAATGCCATCAGGGACGCGAGTCCAAGGTGAGCGTGGACGCGGCGATCGAAAAGGCAGCAGCAGCAGATGTGGACACAGTGAGCGCTGACCTGGGCTTCCTGAATATCCACTACTTTGCCGCTGCCGCCACCAAGTACGGCACGCTGGCCAAGGGCGGCTACGAGTATGACGGCCAGTCGTATGACGGCAACTTTGCCCATGTCGATGGGTACAGCACCTGCATCGACTGCCACAACTCGCACACGCTTGAGGTCAAGGTTGAAGAATGCTCCACTTGCCACGAAGGCGTCGCCACCGTGGAAGACGTGCGATCTATCCGCATGGAAGGCTCGCAGGTCGACTACAACGGCAACGGCGACATGGAAGAGGGCATCTATGCAGAGGTTGCAGGCTTGCAGGAATCGTTGCTTGCCAACATCCAGGCCTATGCCGCGGAAGTGGCCGGCGCTCCCATTGCCTACAGCCCTGCAGCTTATCCGTACTTCTTCATCGACACGAACGCCGACGGCGCTCTGGGCGACGACGAAGCGGTCTTCCCGAACGCCTTCAAGTCGTGGACTCCGCGCCTGCTCAAGGCTGCCTACAACTACCAGACTTCCATCAAGGACCCCGGCTCCTACGTGCACGGCGGCAAGTACATCATCCAGTTGCTGTATGACTCGATTGATGACTTGAACCAGGCATTGGCCGAGCCGATGGACATGGCGGCGATGGCCCGGATTGACTCCGGTCACTTTGCCGGTTCCGAAGAAGCCTTCCGCCACTGGGATGCAGAGGGTGCTGTGCCCGGAAGTTGCGCCAAGTGCCACTCCGACAGCGGTCTGCCGACATTCCTCGCCGAAGGCGTGAATGTCTCCACCCCTCCGTCGAATGGCTTCCAGTGCGCGACCTGCCACAATGACCTGGTTGAGTTCACCCGCTATGAAGTTGAGAGCGTCAAGTTCCCCAGCGGCGCAGTCATCAGCGCTGATGATCCTGACACCAACCTCTGCATGAACTGCCACCAGGGCCGCGAGTCATCCGTCAGCGTCGACAAGTTGATTGGCGACACCGAACCGGATGTACAGTCGGAGAGCCTGCGCTTCCTCAACCCCCACTACTTCGCCGCCGGCGCCACGCTCTATGGCAGCGAGGCCAAGGGTATGTACCAGTACGCAGACAAGGAATATGTCGGCTTCAACAAACACTCGGGCACCAACCAATGCAGCGACTGCCATCAGACGCATGCGCTGACGGTTGACCCCGCCGTGTGTGCGGAGTGCCACGAAGAAGTCGAGTCTTCCGAGGACTTCGAGAACATTCGCTACACCTTCGTGGACTACGACGGTGATGGTGACGACGCCGAAGGCCTCGCGATGGAAGAATCGACGATGGTCGAAGCGCTCTATGCCGGTATCCAGGCGTATGCGGCGGACACGGTCGGCGCGGCCATTCTCTACGACGGCAGCATGTATCCGTACTTCTTTGCTGATACCAACGGCAACGGCGTAGTGGATGCTGACGAGGCCAACGGCGGCAATTCCTACAAGGATGGACGCCGCGCCTGCTGCGCGCCGCTTACAACTATCAGTGGGCGACGAAGGACCCCGGCTCGTTTGCACACAACGGCAACTATGTCATTCAGGCGCTCTACGACAGCCTGGAAGACATTGGCGTCGATGTCTCGGCGATGACGCGTCCCGAGTAGCCAAGGGGCGGGTTGACCCATGGGTCAACCCGCCAGTCAGTCTTGCCGGCCTCCGACGATCGGATGGAGCGGCTCCTCGCACCTGCGACGGCGAGCAGCCCGACACGCCAACCCTGAAGTCAACATGACCGGGCGCTCCGGCGCCCGGTCATGAGTTCCCGGCACCCTATGCACACAAAGAGACGCTCCCTCCTCGCATTCCCGCCCTTTACATAGGGAGCGGAGAAGCACATGAAAACTCCAAATCACCGGATGCGACGCAATCGATGTTTGAGACCTTGCGCGAATTGATAGCGAACCGACCGAACACTCGACATAACCCGCGGGCACGCATTGCACCATATGGTATAATTCGTGCCTGGAGGATGGCATGAAGAAGAGCCCAAACAACCCCGCAACATCCCAGAGAAAGGCCTGCCGCTGGGTCGCGCGTGCGCTCTGGGAAATCACACTTGCGCTCGTCCTGGCCGTATCGCTCTGGGCCATTCTCGACGCGCGCCCGCTGTTCGCACAGAGCGTGGATGCCACCGTTGTGTCGGCCGAAGAGCCGGTCGCCGCAGGCACGTCCATCGGCCCCGACGAGATTAATACCGTTGCACGCCAACTTTGGTGCCCGCTGTGCAGCGGCGTCCGCCTTGACGCCTGCGAGTTGAAGGCATGCGCGCAGATGAAGGACGAAATCGGCATCATGCTCTCTGAAGGTCAGGAAGTGCAGCTGATCAAGGAGACCTTCGTAGCGCGGTATGGCCCGCAGGTTCTGGGCGAGCCGCCTCGTTCCGGTTGGAGTTGGCTGGCCTGGGCCCTTCCCTTCATCGTGCTGGTCGCCGGTGGCATTTACCTCTACACGCGCGCGCGCAAGATGGTGGAAGCGCCCGATACAGCTACGGGCACAACCAAACCGCCCAGCGATTATGACCGCAAACTGGACGATGAACTAGACCAATACAAGTGAGATTCCATGAGCAGTGACCCTTTGCTGACAAACGACTCCCTGGATGGCGTCGACCTTCCGCCCGACGAGGATTCGGAAAAGAAACGCTCGGTATACCTTTGGCAAGGCGCGATTGTGCTCGTCCTGCTGCTGCTCTTTGTCGCGCTCGGCTGGCAGTTGTGGCGCACAAACCAGACCGAACAGCGGGCAGCCGGCGAGGCGCCAACGTTCTCCTTCACCACCTTTGACGGCCAGACGATCAAGTCGGAAGACCTGCTGGGCAAGGGCGTCGTCCTCAACTTCTGGGCCAGCTGGTGCGATCCATGTCGTGAAGAGGCTGCGCTCCTGGAGGAGACCTGGGAGCGCGAGCAGGACAACGGCATCGTCTTTCTCGGCCTGGACTACCTGGACCAGGAGCCGGCGGCCAAGGCATATCTGGAGGAGTTCGGCATCACCTACCCCAGTGGCCCCGACCTGCAGAGCGACGCCGCACGCCGCTACGGCATCAAGGGTGTGCCCGAGACCTTCTTCATCGACCCGCAGGGCAAGATCACCGACATCGTGATCGGCCCGATTGCAAGCCAGGCGCAAATGGACTCGCTGCTCGATGAGATCCGCCCCGTGCAGTGACGGCTCTCGTGTTGGACGCATGCTTGCAGAACTTGAACTATAGGGGATTCCTATGATCTTTGACATCGGCTATCTCATTCTGATTACGGCGCTGTTAATCTCGATCTTTGGCATTGTGGTCGGCTTTTGGGGCGGGCACACCGCGCAACGCCAAGCTGATCGGCAGCAGTTTCAACGCCGTCTACGCCGTCGTTCGCGCTGGTTCTGGCCGCGGCGCTCATCCTGTGGTACGGGCTGCTTGACGACCATTTCGAGCTGACCTATGTCTGGAATCACTCGGAGACGTGCGCTGCCGACCTTCTACAAATTCTCTGCACTGTGGGGCGGACAGGCGGGCAGCCTGCTCTTCTGGGTGCTGCTTGCTGTCGGGCTACAGCGCGTCGCGGTCGCATTCCAGAATCGCAACAAGCACCAGATTCTCATGCCCTATGTCAACGGCGTGCTGCTGATCACTGCGCTCTTCTTTCTGACACTGCTCGTCTTTGCCGCCAATCCCTTCGAACGTGTGGGCTTTGTCCCGCCCGACGGGCAGGGGCTCAACCCACTGCTGCAGAACTACTGGATGGTGATCCACCCCGTCATGCTCTATCTGGGCTATGTGGGCCTGGCGGTCCCCTTTGCATTTGCCGTGGCCGCCCTGATCAGCCGCAAGCTTGACAACGAATGGGTGCGCACGGTGCGCCGCTGGACGCTGATGCCGTGGATGTTCCTCTCGGTCGGCATCATCATGGGCAGCCAGTGGGCCTATATGGAGCTGGGCTGGGGTGGCTACTGGGCGTGGGACCCGGTGGAAAATGCCTCGTTCCTGCCCTGGCTTACGGCGACGGCCTTCCTGCACAGCATCATCATCCAGGAGCAGCGCGGCATTCTCAAGGTGTGGAACGTGGTGCTGATCTTGGCCACCTACTTCCTCGTGATTCTGGGCACCTTCACCACCCGCAGCGGCGTGCTCGAAAGCGTTCACACCTTTGCCCGCAGCGATGTCGGCGCCTACTTCCTCGTCTTCCTGATCTTCATTGTCTTCGGCTTTCTGTGGCTGCTCTTCACACGCCTGCCGCTGTCTGCGAGGCGAGCAACCGATCGATTCGTACACGAGCCGCGAGGCGGCCTTCCTGGCCAACAACTGGGTATTTGCGGCAATCGCCTTTGCCACGCTGTGGGGCACCTTCTTCCCCATGTTCAGCGAGCTGCTCACTGGCCAGCGCATCAGCGTGGCAGCACCCTTCTTCAACAAGGTGAATGGACCGCTCTTCCTGCTGCTGGTGATTCTCATGGGCGTAGGGCCGCTGCATGGGCTGGCGGCACACGAGCGCGGCCTCGCTGCGCAAACAGTTCATTGCTCCGCTCATTACCATGGTTGTTGTGGGCATCGCCACCTGG
Source organism: uncultured Chloroflexia bacterium (assembly GCA_963735275.1). Taxonomy (GTDB): domain Bacteria; phylum Chloroflexota; class Anaerolineae; order Caldilineales; family Caldilineaceae; genus UBA5069. The sequence goes on from CAVTKJ010000001.1 coordinate 327,981, forward strand.
TTCATCGGGAACAGCCTCTTCGCGGCAATCGGGCTGGCGGTGCTGCGCCTTTGCTGCCGCCACGATTGTGCAGGAGTACGTGCGCGGCGTGATGGCGCGCCGCTCCACAACCGACGACAACTACGCTTCGGCGACCATGGGCAACCTCTGGCGGCGCAACGGCCGGCGCTATGGCGGCTACCTCGTTCACCTTGGCAATCGTCATGATCGGCGTCGCAGTGGTCGGCAACGAGTTCTATCAGCAGACCACGAACGTGACCCTTGAGCGCGGCGACGTCGTGTCGATTGGCGGCTTTGAACTTGAGTTTGGCGGCATGCGCGTCGAGAACGAGTCGAACCGGGACGCATACATTGCGCAGATCAAAATCTACAACACAGACTCGGGCAAGGCAATCGGCGAAATCTCGCCAAGCCGCAATATCTACTTCAAGACGCCTGACATGCCCACCAGCGAAGTTGGTCTGCGCATGTCTCCAATTCAGGATGTCTATGTCGTGCTCAACGGCTGGGACAATTCAGGCAACTCGGCCACGTTCACAATCTACATCAACCCGCTCACCATGTGGATGTGGATCGGCGGCCTTGTCCTGATTCTCGGTACATTGATTGCGGCGTGGCCGCACGGGCAGCGCCGCCGCTCGGAGGCCTACTCCGCCGTCGCCTATGCCACGGGGGACTGACCGGTCTGCGCTTCAGCATGGCAGCGGAGGCGTTTGGCGCCGTCTCTTGCAAGACTGCGCGAATCACGTAGCGGCTGCTTCAGCTGCCGTCGGTCCGGGCTGCGGCGAAACTGGCCCGTTCGGCAGCTGAAGCAGCCGCAACAAATACGCTGCGTTCGCAAGCCCTGTTTCGCGCAGGCCGCTGCAACGCAGGCTCAACGACGAAACAGGTAGATCATGTTTGCAGGTACGCTGATAATTGCCTTAACCCTCTCTCTCGGCGCGCTGGCGTGGGTGATTTGGCCACTGCTCAATCGAGCGCCCGCTCCACTGTTGGTGGAGGATGACCGCCTTGTCACGCTCATCGCGCGCAAAGAGGCCCTGATGACGTCGATCAAGGACCTCGAATTCGACTATCATGTGGGCAAGCTCGACGACGAAGACTACCAGCGCTATGACCAGCGACTGCGTCGCCAGGCGATCTCGCTGATCCAGCAGATCGAGTTGGTCGCCCCCGAGAGCACCGGTCTCGACGTCAAGGTGGAGAAGGAGATCATGCAGCGGCGCAAGGTGGCCGATCCCGTTGCAGCGCCGACTGCGACCGTTGCACAGCCCGAGCCGATTGCGCCGCCGCAGGTGGCGCGCCCGTTGCCGAACAATGGAGGGGGCGCGGCGACGGCGGTCGCGCCTGCGGTCATCGCGGTCGCAGCAGGCGTCAGTGGAGTCCCGGCTGTGCGCTATTGCACAAATTGTGGTAAAGTACTCGAGCCGCAGCACAAGTTTTGCGCCAATTGCGGCACGCCTGCGGGCGCTTAGCTTCTGAGCGCTCCCTAACGATCCCGGGCTTCTTTTCGATACAACTTTCACGTTTCCCTCTACGCCCTTCAGCGACGCCGGCTGCACTACAGGCCAGGCGCGCGGACCACTGCACTCCTCACTGAACTCTCCGGCCCGCTGAACCGCATGCACGTTTTTCGACGCAGCCTAGACTGCGTCAGGAGCGATGTACGATGGTTCTGCGCAATCTCTGGCGGCGCGGCACGCGCAGCCTCCTCACCATTATCGGCATTGCCACAGGCGTTGCCGCGGTCGTCGCTCTGGGCGCGATCGCAAAAGGCATTGCCAATAACTACGGCGGTGCGCTCGGTCTGAACAACGACCTCATCGTCAATCAGGCCAGCGCCATCGACGTAGCCTTCGGCAGCCTCGACGAGAATCTCGGCGACCGCATTATGACTGTTCCCGACGTCACCAACGTGGACCCGGGCGTTTTTGCGTGGATCAGCGTAGGCAATACCCCCTTCTTCCTCGTCTACGGCTACCCGCCCAACAGCGCTGCAACCAGGCACTATCGCATTGTCGAGGGCAAGCCCGCGGTGACAGCCAAACAGGTGGTGCTGGGCCGCAGCGCTGCTGAAGCGCTCAATGTGAAGATCGATGACACCGTGCGTCTGGTGGGCACACCCTATCGCGTGGTGGGCATCTTCGAGACGGGCCAGGGGCTCGAGGAATCAGGCGGACTGGTCACGTTGACCGACGCACAGGAGATTGCCGCCAAGACAAACACAGTGAGTCTGTATCAAGTTGGCGTGCGCAAGGGCGCCGACATTGACACCGTAATCTCGCGCATTGAGAAGCTGAGCGACGAGGTCTCGGTCAGCAAGTCGAGCGACTACAAGTCGGGCGCGCAATTTACAAGCTATATCCAGGCGTTGGCCTATGGCGTCGCTGCGATTGCGATCCTCATCGGCGGGCTGGGCATGATGAGCGCGATGGTGATGAGCGTACTCGAGCGCACGCGTGAAATCGGCACGCTGCGCGCCGTGGGCTGGAGCCGCAATCGCGTCCTGCGCATGATTCTTGGTGAGGCGGTTGTGCTCAGCCTTGTGGGCGGTGTAATCGGCGTCGTCGCCGGTGTCGGGCTCGCCCTGCTGGCCGGGCAGGCGCCTGGTGTCGGGTCGATGCTGGGCGGCGGAGTCTCGGTTGGCGTGATGGTCCTGGGCATGGTGACGGCGCTGGTTCTGGGGCTGGTGGGTGGCTTCTACCCGGCGTGGACTGCGGCCAAGCTGCAGCCTGTGGAGGCCTTGCGCTACGAGGGCGGCGCTGTCGAGGCGCCGACGGGTGGATGGGCGCGGTCGGGGTGGACAGTCCTATCGCAACCTCTGGCGCAGACGCACGCGCACGCTGATTTCGGCCACGGCGATCGGCATTGGCGTCGCCACACTCGTCATGCTGGGCGGTCTGCTCGACGGCATCATGGTTACCATGAATGGCATGTCAGGGAACGTGGACCAGGGCAACATTACCGTCATGCAAGGAGGCGCCGCGAGCATGAAACTGAGCGTGATCGACGAGCGCCTGGTCGATCAGATTGCGGCCATGCCCGAGGTGAAGTCGGTGAGCCCGTCACTCCTCGGCTTCTTGACGAATCCTGAAATGGGATTCTTCATCTTGCTTGGCGTGCAGCCCGGAACGCACGCCGCAGAACACTTCGAGATTTCCATCGGTCGCGCGATCCAGCGTCCCAACGAAATCATGCTCGGCAAAGGTGTGGCCGAATCGCTCAAGTTAGGCGTGGGCGACACGCTGCAACTTGCCGAGAATCGCTACAAGGTTGTGGGCATCTATGAGACGGGAGTGGGCTTTGAAGACGGCGCCGGCACGCTGGTGTTGAGCGAAGCCCAGCGGCTGCTTGGCAAGCCGCGCGCCGTTTCGTTCATTTATGTGGATGTCAAGGATCCGGCCCAGGCTGAAACGGTGGCGGCGATGATCAACGAGCGCTTCCCGGACACGCGCGCCTCGGTCAGCAGCACCTTTGCGCAAACGAGCAACGACCTGGCCAATGTGGGCGTTCTGGTGCAGGTCATCCGTTTGATGGCGATCTTCGTCGGCGGCATTGTCGTCGCAAACACGATGATCATGTCAATCTTCGAGCGCACACGCGAAATCGGCACGCTGCGCGCCCTGGGCTGGCAGCCGCGTCGCATTGTTGGCCAGGTGGTCGCGGAGAGTATCTGGCTTACGCTCCTGGCGGCGTTGCTGGGGTCGGCGCTGGGGGTCGCCTTCATGTACTCCCTGACGCTGATTCCGCTGTACGGCGACATTCTTGTGCCCAAATGGACCGTGGCAACGTTTGCCAGTGCGATTGGTGTGGCCGTATCCCTCGGCATCATTGGCGGCATCATGCCCGCGTGGCGCGCATCCAAACTGCAGCCGGTTGAGGCGTTGCGCTATGAATGAAGCGCTGAACTGTGAATAGCGGACTGAGGTCATGACGATGGTCTTGCGCAGCCTGTGGCGGCGCGGCGCCCGCAGCCTGCTGACGATTCTTGGCATCGCCGTGGGCGTTGCTGCCGTGGTGGCGCTGGGTGCAATGGCCCAGGGAATTGCCGCCAGCTATGGTGGCGCACTTGGGCTCAACAATGATCTGGTTGTCAGCCAGGCGAACGCCATTGACGTGGCATTCGGCAGCCTGGATGAGCAGTTGGGTGAGCGGATCGCGGCCGTCCCGGACGTGACAAATGTTGAAGCCGGCGTCTACACCTGGATCGCCATCGGCAGCAACCCGTACTTCCTTGTCTATGGCTATCCGCCCGACAGCGTGGCCGCGCAGCACTATCGCATCATCGAGGGGCAGCCGGTCATGGCATCCAGCCAGGTGGCGCTGGGTCGCCGCGCCGCGGATGCGCTCAAAATGGGTTTGGACGATTCAGTGCGGCTCAACGGCGTGCCGTATCGCATCGTCGGCATCTACGAGACCGGGCAGGGCATGGAGGAATCGGGCGGGGTTGTGACGCTGGCCGATGCACAGAAGATCACATCAAAGCAGCGTACTGTCAATCTCTTCCAGGTTGGCGTTCGCCAGGGCGCCGACATCAATACGGTGATCGAGCGCATCAAGAATCTGGATGACAGCCTCACCGTAAGCAAGTCAAGCGAGTACGAGTCCGGCGAGCAATGGACAGGTTACATGACCGGTTTTGCCTGGGGGTTGGCTGCGATTGCGATCCTCGTGGGTGGGCTGGGGATGATGAGTGCGATGGTCATGAGCGTGCTCGAGCGGACGCGCGAAATCGGCACACTGCGCGCGATGGGATGGAGCCGCGGGCGCGTCGTGCGCATGATTCTCAGTGAGGCGCTGGCGCTGAGTTTCGTGGGCGGTGTGATTGGCGTCGCGTTGGGCGCGCTGCTGGCCTGGAGCGCTGCGCAGGTTCCCGGCCTGGGAGCAATGCTTGCGGGCGGGCTCACGATTGGCATCATGGTGCAGGGGATGGTAACGGCGCTGGTGCTTGGGCTGGTGGGCGGTCTCTACCCGGCGTGGAAAGCCGCAAGCCTGCAGCCGGTCGAGGCGCTGCGCTACGAGGGGGGCGCGACCGATGCCCCGTCCGGGCGCTGGTCGCGATCGGGTGGCCAGCCATTTCGCAACCTGTGGCGACGGCGCACGCGTACGCTCATCTCGGCAACGGCAATCGGCATCGGCGTTGCGGCGCTGGTCATGTTGGGCGGCATGATGAACGGTGTCATGGGGCAACTGAACGGGCTTGCCGGCAGCGGAGGCACAGGCAACATCACCGTCATGCAGCGCGAGGTGGCAGACATGAGCCTGAGCAGCCTCGACGAGCGCATGGTCGCGCAGATTCGGGCCATGCCGAGTGTGCGGAACGGCCAGCGCGGCGCTGATGGGTTTCGTCATGAATGATCAGTTCCCAATCTTCATCATCATGGGCATCGAGCCTGGCTCGAATGCCGGCGAACACTACAGGGTTGAAGAGGGTGACGCGCTCGACGCGCCCCAATGAGGTCATGGTTGGGCGTGCAGCGGCGGATGCCTACACGATGAACGTCGGCGACACAGTCGAATTCTATTCGAACCGCTACAAGATTTCGGGGATCTTCGAGACAGGAGTGGGTTTTGAGGATTCAGGCGGCGCCATGGCTCTGCGCGAGGCGCAGCGTTTGTTTGGGCGCCCCCGCGCAGTCTCGTTCATTTTCGTCGATGTTGCAGACCCGGCAGAAGCGAAGGCCGTCGCGGCCGACATCAATTCACGCTTTCCGGAAGCCCGTGCCAGCCTCAGCAGTGAATTCGCGCAGAACTCGAACGATATACAGTCGGTGGATTCCATGTTGGTGGTCATTCGACTGTTTGCCATCTTCGTCGGCGGCATTGTTGTGGCGAACACGATGATCATGTCGATCTACGAGCGCACACGCGAAATCGGCACCCTGCGCGCACTGGGCTGGGGACCGCGGCGCATCGTCGGCCAGGTCGTCCAGGAGAGTCTCTATCTCTGCCTGCTGGCTTCGCTCATCGGAGCCGTTATCGGCGTCGTTGTCCTGAGTAGCGTGACCCTGATTCCGGCCATTGGCGATCTATTGACGCCGCGCTGGGACGCAGCGACCTTCCTTACAGCGATTGGCGTGGCGGTCGGGTTAGGGCTGCTTGGCGGCATCTGGCCCGCATGGCGCGCGGCGCATCTTGAGCCCGTGGAGGCGCTGCGCTACGAGTAGCGGAGCACGTGGTGCATCCGCACATTTTTCAAGGTTGAACACAGGGTGCCTGCACCCTTCATGACCATTGCAGGTTCCGTTTTCTGTCGTACTGCGCCCACCCGAGGGGCGAACCAATGAGGCGAACGATTATCATTCTTGCGATTGTGGCTGCACTGGCGATTGGCGGCTGGTACGCGTACAGCAATTACGCGGCGCAGCAACAGGCAGCGGCCGATGCCGCGGCAGCTCAGTCGACTGCCACCGACACACTGGCAAACCTGATCTGGGCGTCGGGAAAGCTGCAGCCCAAGACGTGGGCCGGGCTCAGCCCAGCGCTGGGAGGCATAGTCAGCGCGATCCACGTGCAGGAAGGTGAGATGGTTCAAGCGGGCGATCTGCTGCTCGAGATCGCCAACGAGGGACTCAAGGCCGAAGAACAAGTGGCAGTGGCGGCCGTCACCGAGGCTGAGGCGGCACGCGCCGAATTGCTTGCCGGCGCGACCGACGCGCAGCGGGCGGCCGCTGAAGCCGATTTGGCGGCGGCGACGGCGGCGGTCTCGCTCGCGGCCGGGCAACTGGGTGAAACACAGGCGGCGGTCGACACGGCGCAAGCGCAGGTGACGATCGCCCAGCGAACCTATGATGAGCGTGCCAGCCATCCCACGGCCAGCGAAATCACTGCGGCCACGGGTCGCCTGGCAATTGCCCAGGCAGCCGTGGAACAGGCGCAGGCATCCTACAACCTTGTCAAGGGCGAGTCAGATATCGGCACTCTGCCACAGTCGCTGGCGCTGCGCCAGGCCACTGCCGCACTTGAGGCAGCGCAGGCCGACAGCGCCATAATTACCAGCGGCCCCACTGCCGAGCAGCTTGCGGTGCTTGCCGCGCAGATCACTGCGGCGCAGGCGGCCGTCAATGCTTCTCAAAGCCGCATGCCCGGCGCCGAGGCAGCCGTCATGTCGGCGTTGGCGCGCCAGGGAAGCGCACAGGCAGCCCTCGATGCGCTGAATGGCGGCGCAACCGCCGAGCAGATCGCGATCGCCGATGCGCACGTCCAGTCTGCACAGGCAGCGCTCGCCGCCACCCAGGCGCATTTGCGCGAGACCGAGGTCGTCGCCCCCTTTGCGGGACAGGTGGGAAAGATCAGCACGCGCGTCGGCGAAATCACCACGGCGGGCGACCCGCTCGTCATGCTTGGTGATGTCTCAAGCCTGCATGTGGAGACCACCGACCTGCGTGAAACCGATGTCGTACGCCTGAAGGACGGCATGCCCGTTGAGGTGAGCTTTGACGCTCTCCCCAATCAATTCTTCAACGGCACCGTGACGCGGATCGCCCCCATGAGCAATGTGGACCAGGGCAGCACCAACTACACCATCCTCGTGGACCTGGCGCAGCTTGACCCAAGTTTGCGATGGGGCATGACAGCGTTCGTCAACATCAACCCCGATGCGCCGGCCGCAACGACGCCCGAAGGCGGCAGCTAAGCATGACAAGCAACAAGAGTGATGATCGCTTCTCGTTGATTCGGCGGCCCAAAACCGGCAAGCGCTGTGCGACCGCCGATTCTGCCCCCGTCCGCTGCGCCTATTCCTGTCGAGCCGCTTCCCGTCGAGCCGCTTCCCGCCGAGCCGGCGCCTGCCGCGGCAGATCACATCGAGCCCGCGCCTGATGCGACGAATCCCGGCACGGACGCCGGCGACGCAGCGACAGGGGACACCGCGGCGGCCGTAGTGGTCGACGACCCGCCCCCCGTCAAGCCGGCCTTTGTCGAGGAGACGCGCGCTGCCGCGCCCGTGCCACGAGCCGCTGCCGCTCAGGCTCAAGTTGCTGCCGCACCGGTCGATCCCTTCGTCGAGCCATTGATTCGGGCAGTGGATCTGGGCAAGACCTATGGTACGGGCGAGACCGCCGTCTATGCACTCAGAGACTTCAGCCTCAAGGTGCAGCCGGGCGAGTTCGTTGCCATCATGGGGCCCAGCGGTTGCGGCAAGAGCACCCTTCTCAACCTGCTGGGTGCGCTGGATCAGCCCACCATGGGTGAAGTGTGGGTTGCAGGCGAAAACCTCGCCCATCTCAAGGACGTGGACCGCTTCCGCGCCCGCACGATCGGCTTCGTTTTTCAGTTGCACAATCTTCTGCCGACGATGACGGCGCAGGAAAACGTCGAAGTGCCCATGATCGGCCAGGAAGCGAGCGCTTCCAAACGCAGCGAATGGGCGCGCAGCCTGCTCGAGCTTGTAGGACTCAGCGGGCGCGGCAGGGCATCTTCCCAGCCAACTCTCGGGTGGGCAGCGGCAACGCGTGGCTGTTGCGCGCGCATTGGCCAACCGCCCGGCGCTCATCCTTGCCGACGAGCCCACGGGTGCGCTCGACAGCCAGAGCGGCGAAGAGATTATGGCGCTGCTTGCCGAACTCAACCGCATGCAAGGGACGACCATTGCAGTCGTTACCCACGACCGCCGCGTTGCGCAGGCCACGCAGCGTATTCTTACAATGCGCGACGGCACACTCGTCGACGATCACCGTGTGCGCAACGTCATGGAGGAGGACTTGCGCATGCTGGCGCAGAGTCGCCTTGGACAGGCTATCCTCGAAAATGGCGACGCGCCGCTCTCGCAAATGACGCCCGAGGAAGAGGCGCTGCTGCGTTCGCTCCTTCAGCGCACGCGGAAGTCGCGCGGCGCATAGCCGCAACAGTGCTTCAGGAATCACCGGCAATGGTATACGATGGCGTGTGGTCACGGCGACCGGCACGCCATCGTTCGCGGAAAGGAGTATGCATGGCCCTTCGTCCCTGGAAGACGCTTACCACGCGCCCGGTCTACGCGAACAAATGGATTCGCGTGCGCGAGGATACTGCGGCGCTGCCCAACGGTGGGACGACCATCTACGGCGTCGTCTCAATCGGCCACGCTGCGGGTGTGCTGCCCTTTGTGGATGCTGACCACGTGCTGCTTGTGCGCCAGTATCGCTACGTGTTCGGCGAGGCGCATCGCTGGGAAATACCCACGGGCGGGCTGCACCCGGGCGAGGATGCCCAGGCCGGAGCGCTGCGCGAACTGCAGGAGGAAATCGGCTACACGGCGCAGTCGCTTGAGTGGATCAGCACCTTCTACTCATCAAAGAGCGTTTGCGAAGAGGTCTGCCACTTGTACATCGGGCGCGATTTGCTGGCTGCGACCCTTCCGGCGGATGCCACGGAAGAGATCGAAGTCGCCACATTTGCCTTCGCCGACGCTTTGGAAATGGTGCGCAGCAGCGAGATCCGTGACGCCATGAGCGTGATCGCGATTCTGCATGCGGCGCGGGTGGTGTAGGCTTGATGGCTGGTCGCACATTCGTCTATTCCCACTCTTGCATTCGCACGCTTGTTCTGGTTTACTATGGCTATGACCCCCAACAGCGCTCGGGCGATCGGCAAGATCGTCAAATCCAACACCCATATTGACTACGTGTGCCAGGTCTACTGCCGGGGCGAGGTCGAGCAGTTGCCCTCGTCGATGGACTACGCGCTCGGCTCGTTCGTGACGATCGAGTTGGAGCCGGCCGACGCAATTGCCCCGGACCAGCCGGACGTCATGGCGCGCCTCGTCGGCGTGATCTACAACACGATCCTGCTCAATCCCGACTACGGCAGCCTTGGACCACGCCTGAGCCAATCGTCCGAGCTGGAGATCTTCTCGCCGGACTACCTCACGGAGACCGCCATCCTCGTCGGCATCATTGCCCTGGGTTGGCAAACGCGCGACGGCGGCTTTCGCCAGGGGGTTCCCGCACTTGCCGCGACCATCAACACGGCTGTTTCCCGGCTGGGAGAGAATGAGATGGGCGCGTTCCACCTCAATGGCGGTACGCAAAACGGCGGCGCGCCCAACCAACTCTGCATGCACTATGTACCGGTCTTGTTGAGCACCAAGAGCCCGATTGTGCCGCCGCTGCTCCTCGGCATCGTGGACCGGCTCGCGCTGCACTTTCCGGAGCAGCGCCGCCCGTTGGCCGTCATGCGCGACAATCTCGCCTGGAAGAGCATCGTGGAGCCTGCAGGATGAGCAATTCCCACGCAACTGCGCCGGCCGAAGCCATCGGCACTGTCAAGGGTCCCGGCGAGACACCCCACGAATACACCCTGATCGCATCAGACCCTGAACGCAGACTGCGCCACGGTGAATATGTCTTCTACGCCACGAATGTTGACGGAGTGGAGAGGCGCATCCTCGGGCGCGTCACAGGCCGAACGGCCGTCAAACTCTTCCCCGATTCCTTTATGGCTGACCCGGGCGTTTCGCCCAGTCAAATGGCTGCGCTGCTTGGCTATGAGAGTGCCGCGACCGAGCTCTTTGAGCTGACCGTGACGGTGCTGGGCTTTTACGATGAAGAAATGAAGGAGTTCACCAACCCGCGCGTGCCGCCGGCGGGCGGCGCGGCGATCTTCATTGCCGAAGACGGCTATCTGGCGAAGACTTTGAGCCGTGCGCAAAAAGGGGATCGGGGCAGCGCCTTCCTCGGCAGCTTGCTGAGCCGCGACCCAGACGCCGTGCCGATTGCGCTGGATGTTCACGGCTTCACCAGCACACATCTGGCCATTCTGGCGAGCACGGGCAGCGGCAAGAGTTACCTCGCCGGCGTTCTGCTCGAGGAACTGATGATGCCCCACAACCGCGCAGCCGTGCTCGTGGTCGATCCCCATGGCGAGTACGGAACCCTGCAGGAGATGGCAAATCATCGGGAGTTTGTCGATGGCGCCTACAAACCCACCGTGCGCATCTTCCGACCCGAGGACATCAAGGTGCGTTTTGCTACGCTGGATATCGGCGACCTGCGCTACCTCCTGTCCAATATGACGGACAAGCAGTACTTTCAGTTGGGCCGTGCCTACCGGATGGCTCAGAAGGACTTCAAGAACGGCTATTCAACGGAGCAGTTCCTCCAGTGCGTCCGCGCATCTGCTGACGCCAAACCGCACGATGTCGCAGACGACCAGGACGACATGACCACGAGCGGCTTGGTCTGGCGTATCAACGGGCTCAAGAACAGCAAGGTCTTCAGTGACGTCGAGAACCTTGAACTCAAGGAATTGTTCCGGCCTGGCCAATGCACCGTGCTGCAGTTGAACGAAGTGCCTCAGCGCGAACAGCAGGTCATCGCGGCAGTCATCCTGCGGCGCGCGTACCAGGCGCGTGTCAATGCCGTCAAGAAGATCACCGTGCGCGGCGACGCAAACCACATTGGCTTCCCCATCTTCTGCCTCATGGAAGAGGCGCACAACTTCGCGCCCGCCAATGCCGACGCCGTCTCCACCGAGCAGCTCAAAATCATCCTCAGCGAAGGGCGCAAGTTCGGTGTCAGCGTCGGGCTCATCTCGCAGCGCCCCGGCAAGCTCGACAGCGACGTGCTGAGCCAGTGCATGACCCAATGCATCATGCGCATTACGAATCCGATTGACCAGGAGCGGATTGCTTCGTCGGTCGAAAGCGTCGGGCGCGAGCTCATTCGCGAGCTGCCGAGCTTGACCAAGGGGCAGGTCATCATCAGCGGTGCAAGCGTGAACACGCCGGTGATGGTGCGTGTGCGCCGGCGCGTCACGCCCCACGGCGGCGAAGACATCAACGCGCCGGAGATCTGGAGCGCCTGGTTCACAAACGATGAGAGCGCAATCGAGAAGCGCGATGGCGCGGTCCTGGTCACCAAGCGCGAGTGGTGGGAGAACGAGGACGGCGAGCCATCACGCGTCCCGCCACCAAAGGCCCGCCCCGGCAAATAGTCGTCGAGTGCGCTTTCTCCAGACTAATGAACGAGCGTCCCGCAGCAATGTGCTGCGGGACGCTCTATTCAAACCGTGAAGATGAAATCGATCTCACGTCTCCGTGCGCGTGGTCATCGACCCATTCGCGTTACAGAGTCGTCTGCGAGTTCTCATCGAGTTTTCCCTCGAGCTTCTCGATCAGGCGAACGAGATGGGTACGCGTCACCACGCCCACCACCACTTCACCCTCCATGACCGGAAGCAGCATGTCCTCCGGGTTCGAGAGCAGGTCCAGGGCCGCGTCCACTGGGTCATCCGGAGCAGCAATCGGCACTTCGGTGCTGTCCATCAGTTCGGCGGCCGTGATGGCAAGCGCCTGGCGCAGACGCTCCTTGTATTCACGGTGCTCATCCCGATGAATCGGAATCATGCCCGAAAGCACGGAGTAATACTGCGGCTCGCGCAGCGGCGCGTTGCGCTCAATGAGATGCAGTTCGGTAATGACGCCCAGCAGTTCGCCCTTCTCGTTGACAACCGGAACGCCGCTGATCTGCTTCTCGTTCATCAGGCGCGCGACCTGCTGAACAGTCTCCCCCGGGCCCACGGTGATCGGTGGTGCGGTCATGATATCGCGTATGAGCATTGCTTTTCACCCCACTGGTTGGACAAGCGCCTCGAATGCGGCGCGTCGGATTCGCGTTCTTCTGGTGGTGCTGAGTAGTCCTGCAACGACTTGTACACGGAAACGGCCGAAAATGCGGAAACAACATGAAAATTGCTTCTGCTTCCTGCCTTTTCCGCTGTTTCCGTTTCTTGCGTGTACAGGTTCTTTGGCTTCTCTCCGCCGCCTGCTTTGTGGGCACAATCATACCTGCTAAAGCGCCTCGGAGACGAACTTGCCGTCCTTGTAGAAGAGTTCGTCATCCACGAGAATCTCGCTTTGGGTGCGCATGTCGCAAATGAAGTCCCAGTGTACGCCCGACTTGTTGCGGCTGCCCGTTTCAGGATAGCCCGCACCGACGGCCATGTGCATCGTGCCGCCGATTTTTTCATCAAAGAGGATGTTGCGCGTGAAACGCTGGATCTGGTCGTTCGTGCCGATGGCAAACTCACCGAGGAAGCGCGCGCCGGGGTCTGTGTCCAGCGTAGCGCGCAGGAACTCTTCGCCTTTGTCGGCATGCGCCTCGACGACCGCTCCGTCCACGAACGTGAACTCGACGCCCTCGACGGCGCGTCCGGCGCGCAGTGCGGGGTAGGTGAAGCGCACCCATCCATTCACCGAATCCTCCACTGGCCCGGTGTAGATTTCACCGCTGGGCATGTTGCGGCGACCGTCGCTGTTCATGAAGGTGCGCCCTGCAATGGAGAGGCGCAGGTCGACGTTTGGCCCGCGCACAACCACCTGCTCCTTGCCGCGCAACCAGTCCACAAGGCGCTGCTGGCGGTCGTGCACCTTTTGCCAGTGCGCCACAGGCTCGGGCTGGTCGGCCGCCGTGGCCGCATAGACAAAGTCTTCGTACTCATGCAGGCTCATTTCGGCTTCCTGCGCATAGGCCGCACAAGGGAAGAGCGTGAGCACCCAGCGAAAATCACCCGCGGCAGCGCGCTCCATCATTGTCTGCTGGTAGGCGCGCCGCCCGCGCTGCAGTTGCTGTGCGCGTGCCGGTGAGAGCGACGTGAGGGAGCGGGTGTTGGCGGCGGCGTCAATCGAAATGCGCACGTCGGCCCGTTCAGCAACCAGCCGCTCAAGGGGCGAGGCCCAGCCAAGTTGCTCGTCAAGCGCGGCCCGCGCAAACGCGTCAACAATCCCCTCGTCCTCGAGCAGCACCGTGGGATTGGCCCCCGCCTCGGTGACGGCGCGCACTGTCTCCTCGACAAGCGGAAGCCCGGCCACATGGCTGCGGATGACCACCCAATCCCCCGGGCGCACTGCCGTGCAGTAGTTGACGAGTAAATGAGCAAGATTTGTGGTGCGCGGGTCGGTCATGTTGGCTCGATTCCTTGGTGGTGGCAAATGCGGGTCGAAGGCGGCCGTCTGTCCATTATAGCCGGTTTACCTGGCGAAGCGTCGAGCGTAGGTCCCGGTATACAAACATCCTCCGCATATGAAGCGAGGCTTCCAAGGGTCGGAAGCCTCGCTTCGATCAGGGCCGAAGTGTATAATCCAGAGTGAATCCTGCCAACCCCTTGTCTTCATCCAAATGGAACACCTATGCAAAAACACATCGAGATTACCCGCCGGCGCGTGCAAAACTTCACGGCGCTGCTTGCCGCGCGCATCTATTCGCAACGTGTGCCTGTGCAGATCAGCGTCTACGCGGCCCCCGGCAGAATCACCTATGCGGAAGCCATGCGCGGCGAGTACCACCCGGCAGCAGTTGGCGACAAGTTCGGCCCGCTCTGGTCAACCCACTGGGTGCGGGTCAATCTGGAGATTCCCGCGTCATGGCAGGGGCAAGAGGTCCATCTCCTGTGGGATGCCGCCGCCGAAGGGTGCATCTGGCAGAACGGCGAACCCCTGCAAGGGTTGACGGGCGCCTTCAACGGCCACCAGAGCGAGCCGATTCGCACCGAGTTTTGTTTGAGCCAATCCGCGGCCGGCGGAGAACGCCTCGAGTTCTACATCGAGGTTGCCTGCAACGGCCTCTTTGGGCTGGACAATGCGGCGCACAACCCGCGCATCGGCGAGCTCAGGCAGGCCGAAATCGCCGTCTTCGACCGCGCTGCGTGGGATTTGCACTGGGATCTCAGGGTGATCGCCGACATGGCGCAATATCTGCCCGCAGAGACCCCGCGCGGCGGGCAAGCGCTCTATGCCGCCAACGAAATGGTCAACGCCATATTGCTGGATGACTGTTCCACCTGGCCGGCTGCGCGGGAGATCGCGGCGCGCTTCCTCGCCGCGCGCAATGGCGACGGCCAGCACAATCTCTCGGCCATCGGCCATGCGCACATAGACACGGCGTGGCTCTGGCCCATCGCGGAGACCAAACGCAAGGCCGCACGCACCTTTGCCAGTGCCACGCGCGCGATGGACGACTATGCCGAGTACAAGTTTGCCTGCTCGCAAGCCCAGCAACTTGACTGGACCAAAGAGCTCTACCCGGCGCTCTACAGCCGCATTCAGGAGAAGGCGCGCACCGGCCAGTTCATCCCCGTGGGAGGCACGTGGATCGAACCGGACTGCAACATTCCCTCCGGCGAGTCGCTTGTGCGCCAGTTTCTCTACGGGCAGCGCTTCTTTGAGGCCGAGTTCGGCGCGCGCTGCGAGGAGTTCTGGAACCCCGATGTCTTCGGCTACAGCGGCGCGCTCCCGCAAATCATGAAGCTTGCGGGCATCGAACACTTCCTGACCCAGAAGCTCTCGTGGAACCAGTTCAACAAGCCCGCGAGCCACACCTTCATCTGGGAGGGGATCGACGGCTCGCAAGTGCTTACGCACTTCCCACCTGCCGACACCTACAACTCCGTGGCAAATGTGAAGGAAGTTCTGTTCAATGTCAGCAACTTCAAGGATCACGAGCGCGCACGGGAGAGCTATCTGCTCTTCGGCTATGGCGATGGCGGCGGCGGCCCCACAACGGCGATGCTCGAGCAATTGCGCCGCATGACGGACGTGGACGGCCTGCCGCGCACGCAAATTCGCACAGCGCGCGACTTCTTTGGTCGCTGCGCGGCCGACATCAGGGACCCGTTGGTGATGGTCGGCGAGCTTTATTTTGAGCTTCATCGAGGAACCTACACGACGCAAGCGCGCAACAAGCGCTTCAACCGCATGTCCGAACTGCTGCTACGCGACACGGAAATCCTCGCCGCGCTCGCCGCTGTCACGCTGGGCAGCGCTTATCCCGCCGCGGCGCTCGAGGAACTGTGGAAGGTCGTGCTGACCAATCAGTTCCACGACATCATCCCGGGCTCGTCGATTCACGAGGTCTACGAGGATTCGACGCGCGAATACGCCCTGGTGCTGCGCGACGCCGCCGCGCTGCGCGATGCCGCGCTGGCCGCCTTGCTGCCGGCACACGCGCAGGCAGGCAACGTGGCAGCCTTCAACACGCTGGGCTTTCCTCGGCAGGCAGGTGGTGGAACTGCCCGCCGGCGTTGAAGGCGGACAGACCGCAGCCGGCGGCAGGAGCCTCGGCATCGTCGGTGCGCCATCGCTTGGCTACGCGATTCAGCGGCCCGTGGTCGAAGGTGATGCCGCTACGCTGCAGGAGAGGGCAGACGACCTGATCCTCGAAAACGCCCACCTGACGAGCCGCGTTCAGCCGCAGCGGCGGCCTGCTCAGCCTCGTCCACAAAGCCAGCGGGCGCGAATGCATTGAACCGGGCGCAGTGGCAAATGCGTTCGTGCTCTACGAGGACATCCCCAACGCGTGGGATGCGTGGGATGTGGACGTCTATCACCTCGAAAAAACGCTGCCGCTGGCGGGGGCAATATCGGCAGAAGTGATTGAAAGCGGCCCGCTGCGCGTCGCCGTGGCCTTTGCCTACCAACTTTCACCGCAGAGCACGTTGCGGCAAGTGGTTTCGCTCGATGCACTGGCGCATCGGCTCGAGTTCGCTTGTGAAGTCGACTGGCACGAGACGCAAAAGTTCCTCAAGGTGGAATTCCCGCTTGCGCTGCGCAGCGCCTATGCCACCTACGAAATCCAGTTCGGCCACGTCCAGCGGCCGACGCACTTCAACACCACCTACGACCTTGCACGCTTTGAGGTGCCCGCGCACAAGTGGGCCGATCTTTCGGAGCCGGACTTTGGCGTGGCGCTGCTCAACGACTGCAAGTACGGCTATGCGGCTCACGGCAACATACTGCGCCTCTCGCTGCTGCGCGCATCCACCCACCCTGACGCCCAGGCGGACCGCGGTGCGCATGAGTTTGCCTATGCGCTTTACCCGCACACGGGCAGCCCGCAGGCGGCCGGGGTGACCGAAGAGGCGTTGGGCTTCAACGTGCCCCTCCTGCTGGCGGCGACCGATGCCACAGCGTCGCAACAGAGCTTCTTCGCGGTCGACGCGCCGGCCCTGGTCATCGACACGATCAAGCAGTCGGAAGATGGCAGTGCACTGATTCTGCGCTTGTACGAGGCGCGCGGCACCCGTGGCACGGCGCGTCTGACGACGCCGCTTCCGTTCAAATCGGTGAAATTGGCGAACCTGCTGGAAGACGAGCTGGGGGAGCTGGCGCTCACCGAAGGTGGCGTGGAGCTTGCTTACAGGCCGTTTGAAATCATCACGGTCAGATTCACGTAGTAGAGAATTCACATTGAGAACAGCAACGCAGCCGCGCTGAGACGCAGAGGAACGCAGAGAACTGCAAGAAACGGCAGTCGTAGTTCTCTGTGTCTCAGCGCCTCTGCGTCGCTGTTCTGCTGTTGCTCTCAGGCCCGCATGTCTTCTGTCGCCACATCGGGGGCGGCCTTGCGCGGCGGCTCGGGCGCGACCAGCGCATCGAGCACCCGCTGCGTGGAAATGGCGATCTCGGCGACTGCGGCGTCAAATGCGGCGCGGTTGGCGCGCGAGGGAACCCGATAACCAGTCACCTTGCGCACGTACTGCAATGCGGCGGCGTCAATCTCGGCCTGGGTGGGCGGCCCTTCGGGGACCCGCAATTGCTTGATGCTGCGGCACATACGTCGCTCCTCTCGTTCGAAGTTCGGCCGGCCATGGCTGCCGGCGACGCACATCATACCAGATTGCGCTGCAGCGCCACATGCACGAACGAGCCTCCGTCGCAACGATACTTGCACGCGCGCAGGGCGCAGTCTACAATCGCGTGATCCCGCAGGCGCAATCAGCGTGACGCAGCACGTCCTTCTGTCGGCGCAATGCACCGTTCGTTCGCCGCAACAGATTCGAAACGTGACCCGACTGGCACGAAAGGAACGCCGAGCCATGAATCAGTTCAGGGGAACGATCGGGCGCACAGCCGACAAGTCAACGCCGGACTGGCCCACCCCGGTGACGCCCCCCGCAGGCGCGCCAAACATCCTCTTCATCGTGCTCGATGACACGGGTTACGGGCAACTCGGCTGCTACGGCGCGCCAATTCGCACACCCAACATCGACGCGCTGGCCGCCGCAGGGTTGCGCTACAACAACTTTCACACAACCGCGCTCTGTTCACCCACGCGCACGTGCTTGCTCACCGGGCGCAATCACCATTCCAACGGCATGTCGTGCATCACCGAGGCGGCAACCGGCTTCCCCGGCAGCAACGGCATGATCCCCTTCGAGAATGGTTTCCTCTCCGAAATGCTGCTCGCACACGGCTACAACACCTATGCCGTAGGCAAATGGCATTTGACTCCCGCGCATGAGATGTCGGCGGCAGGCCCGTACGATCGCTGGCCGCTGGGACGGGGCTTCCAGCGCTTCTATGGCTTTCTGGGCGGAGACACCAGCCAGTACTACCCTGAACTCGTCTACGACAACCACCAGGTGGAGCCTGAACAAAGCCCCGAGGAGGGCTATCACCTGACGCCGGACCTCGTGGACAAGGCCATCAGCTTCGTTGCCGACGCCAAGCAAGTTGCCCCGGACAAGCCCTTCTTCATGTACTTCTGCACGGGCGCCATGCACGCGCCACATCATGTGCCTGCCGAGTGGGCCGACAAGTACAAGGGAGAATTCGACGACGGCTGGGATGCCTACCGCGACAAGGTCTTTGCTCGCCAGAAGGAACTCGGCATCGTTCCCGCAGACGCCGAGCTCTCGCGCCATGATCCAGACGTGAAGCCCTGGAGCGAATGCAGCGCCGACGAACGCAGACTCTATGCGCGTATGATGGAGGTCTACGCCGGCTTCCTTGAGCACACCGACTTTCACATTGGGCGCTTGATCGACTTCCTCAAGCGCATTGAGCAGTTCGACAATACGCTGATCGTCTTCGTTTCAGACAATGGGGCAAGCTCCGAGGGTGGCCCCGACGGCATGACCAACGTCAACCTGTGGCACAACAATCTCGCGGGCACCGTTGCCGACAATCTTGCCGTGATCGACGAACTGGGCGGTCCCAAGCACTTCAATCACTATCCGTGGGGATGGACCTTTGCGGGCAACACCCCCTTCCGCCGCTGGAAACGCGAGACCTATCGGGGCGGCATCTCGGATCCCCTGATCGTCCACTGGCCCGGCCATGTCGAGGGCAGCAACAGCGTGCGCACACAGTACGTCCACGCGATTGATCTTGTGCCAACTGTGCTGGAATGCGCGGGTATTGCAGCGCCGGACGCGATCCGCGGCGTCAGCCAGGCGCCGATAGAGGGCGTGAGCTTTGGGCAGAGCCTGGCCAAGCCTGATGCCGAAAGCAAACGCCATACGCAGTACTTCGAAATGATGGGCCACCGGTCGATCTATCACGACGGCTGGCGGGCAGTCTGTCCGTGGCCCGGTGCATCCTTCAAGGAATCGGGCCGCTTCTTTGGCGCCCCGATCAGCGACGAAGAACTGACGAGACTCGACGCCACCGGTTGGGAGCTTTACCATGTGGCGGAGGACTTTGCCGAGAACCACAATATCGCCGATGAAAACAGGGCGATTCTGATTGAAATGATCTCGCTCTGGTACATCGAAGCGGGCAGGTACCAGGTGCTGCCGATTGACTCCCGCGGGTCCGCACGCACACTCGAGCCCCGCCCCCAGGCTGCCGCCCCGCGCGATCGCTATGTCTTCGTGCCCGGCACCCAATCCGTGCCCGGCAACGCGACGGTCAACACCATCAACCGCGCCCACAGCATCACGGCCGATGTCCTGATCCCTGACGCAGGCGCCGAGGGAGTGCTCCTCGCATTTGGCGGCAACGAGGGCGGCTACACATTCTATGTGCAGGACGGCAAGCTGCACTATGCGCAAAATGTCGTCTCGTCTGCGCTGCTACATGTTGAATCGTCCAGGCCCGTACCTTCGGGAAGGCACCTGCTGCGCTTTGAGTTTGAGCCCACGGGTGAGCCTGATATCAAGGCAGGCAAGGGTATGCCCGGGCGCGGTCAACTCTATTTTGACGATGAGTTGGTGGGCAATGCCGATTTTGCCGCCACCGTGCCGATCACATTTGGCCTGGGCGGCGGCATCACCTGCGGCGCGGACACAGGTTCACCCGTGACTCATGCATATGCACCACCATTCCGCTTCACCGGCACATTGTTCAAAGTGACCGTTGACGTAAGTGGCGCTTTGCTCGAGGACGAAGAAGCGCAAATGCGCATTGTCATGGCACACCAGTAGGATTCGAGGGTGACGATGGGAGAAGTCCTGTGGCAGATGCTGCCGCTGATCCTTGGCTCGGCGCTGCTGCCGATCTGGATCATTATTGTGCTTATGCTGCTGAGCGGCGAGAACGGGCTTGCCAAAGGCGCAGCGTTTGTAGGCGGCGCCACGGTGGCGCGCCTCGTACAGGGCGTGCTCTTCGGGCTCGTCTTCGCCGGCGACAGCGCAGCCGACACCGATAACGGCAACAGGCTCATTCTCGCCACATTGCTGGTTGTCCTGGGCATTGCCCTCCTGATCACGGCCTTCAAGCAATGGCACAACGAGCCGGACCCCGACGCGCCGCCCCCCAGGGTGCTAACCACGCTTGCCGAGCTTTCGCCCCTTCAGTCCTTTGGCATGGGCGCATTGCTTGTTGCGGTGGGGGCCAAGCTGTGGGTCTTTACGCTGGGGGCATTGGCGGTCATTGGCGGCTCCGAACTTGGCCGCAGCGAGAGCATCGTTGCCTATCTACTCTTCGTGTTCTTCGCAGAATTGCTTGTGATTCTGCCTGTGGTAGCATATGCCGTTGCCCCCAAACAGTCTGCCTCCAAGCTGGACGCGGCACGTCAATGGATGGAGCGCAATCAGCGTGTAATCATGATTATCGTATCGCTGGTTTTTGGCGCGATCTTCCTGTGGAAGGGGCTTTCGGGCCTGTTGGGATAATGTTTTCCGATTCACCTACGAGAGGAGAAGTGCGAGCATGGGTCCAGTTGAATTTCTCATTGTGGAGTTCCCCGGCAACAAGTTCAGTGGGGAGATCGTTCCGGAGTTGATTGCGTTGGTCGAGAGCGAAACAATTCGCATCATCGATCTGCTCTTCATCAAGAAGGACGCAGACGGCAACGTCACCTCCTTCGAATTGCCGGACCTTGACGCCTCCGAAGCCGCGCCTTTCGACGCTCTGGACGGTGACGTGGGCAACCTGGTCAGCGAGGATGACATCGCGCAGGCCGCGGAAATGCTTCAGCCGGAGAGTTCCGCTGCACTTCTCGTCTTCGAGAATGCCTGGGCCGAACGCTTCGCAGTGGCCGTGCGCAATGCCAACGGGCGTGTCGTCGCCAATGCGCGCATTCCCCTGGCCCAGATTGACGCCGCGCTCGCCGCCCGTTCCGAGTAGACCTGCGACGACCAGTGGGTCAGCAAGGAGAGACACATGCTGGGCAAGAAGAACAACCGCCAGGCTGCCCCAGGCGTCCTCGGCCCTAAGAACAACGATCCTGGCCCCGGTCGCGGCGACAATGGTCCCGACCGGTACAAGATGCAGGAGCATATCTTCACCATTGGAGATGACTTCTGGATCGAGACGATGCGCGGTCGGCGCGCCTACAAGGTTGATGGCAAGGCGATCCGCCTGCGCAACACGCTGCAACTGGAAGATGCGCACGGCCGCGAACTCTACCACATCCAGTCAAAGGTCGTCGCCATCAAGGACAAGATGGCCATCACTGACCCGCGCGGCCGCGATGTGGCGGTGATGACCCACGCACTGGTCTCGCCTCTGCGCGACCGCATGACGGCCAACATCATCGGCGGGCCGGACATCGATATCAAGGGCAACATTCTCAACCACGAGTACACCATGGAGCGGCGCGGCAAGCGCATTTGCGAAGTCTCCAAGCGCTGGCTTGCCATCCGCGACACCTACACCGTCGAGATCGACGGCGGCGAAGATGATGCTCTGATTCTGGCGCTTACCGTGGTCGTCGACCAGATGTGCTCGGACTAAGGACCGAGCGCGCGGAGTTACGCGCCGAGTCGAGCCGGTATAAGGACGGATGTATAGACCGGAGACAGGAAAGTGCGGGGAAAGGCTGCAAGGCCCTTGCCGGTTCTTCCTGTCTCCGTCTCTTTTGACCTCCGCACGCCAATGCCCGCCAGCGCACCACCTTGCGAGCCGGAACGGTGCAGCGCCAAGTGAACAGAAAACGATGGAGGGACGTGTTCAGTAACTGGTTGCATGTTGCCGATCCAGGGGGCTCGCGGCGACGCGATGCTTTGCGGGCGGTAGCAACTACTTTGACGTCCTGGCTGGTCATGCGCGCGCTGCTGCCGATTTTGGCAGGTCACAGCATGCCCGCCGTGACGCTCTTTGCAGTCACCGTCTCATTCATCACTGTGTTGGTGGTCTCGGATCCGCGCCGTCGCGATCGACGCGTCACGCTTGTCATGGGAGGCGCAGTCTTCGCACTGGGCGTGTTGTTGGCGGCTATCTTCCACGGCGTGGGCTGGGTCTTCCCGCCACTCCTGCTTGGGCTTATCTACTTTGCTTTTGCCGCGCGACGCTGGGGACTGCGCGCCGGACAGTTGGCCTTGCTGGGTGTCATGGGGCTCTACTTTGCCCAGGGCAGCGGCGCGTCATGGGGCAATGTCCGCTGGTACCTGTTAGCGGTGCTGATTGGCGTGAGTAGCCTCTGGCTCTGGCAATTCGTGCTGCTGCCCTATGACCCGGTGCGATCATTGCGCCAGACGATACGCGCATTCTTTGCCGAAGTAGGCGGCGGCGTCGCCGGCATCGCTGACCTGATCGAGTCGCCACCGAGCGATACGGCATATGCGGTCGAGCGCTTGACGAAGCGCCTGAACGACATCAAGCGTACGCGCAGCGTGATCGAACGCCAGTTCCCAGGCGTATTGGCGCCGGGAAGCTGGGACAAGGGAGACATCGGCAAGTTGCAGGTGGCACTGTATGGTGCAGAGTTGGGGTTTGGCAGACTGCACGAAGGTGCGCGCGCTTCAGTGTCCGAGCGCTTGCCCGCTGGGCTTTCCGCCGAGTTGGTCCAGGTTCTGCGCTCGCTGCAGGAGGCACTGGTCGCAGGTGACGCTGCCGGCTTGCAGGCGTTGGCAGATCAGGGCGCGCTGTTCCAGGAGCGGATCCGTGACAATGCAATGGTGTTTGGCCGCGGGAACAGAGACTCCCTGCCTGAAGCCGACGGCGGGGAGTTGCTTCAGCGGCCGCCATGGATCGAAGGCGCGCTCAAGTTGGCGGGCGGCACCTGGCAAATCGGGCGCGCCATGGGTCAGGTTCACGCGCTGAATGTCAAGGAGGCGCACGGCACCCCCCCGGAAGCCGGCGCTCCTCCTGCGCCGGTGGCAGGCAAGGCGAACGCCGGCGCGCCGCCCCTCGTTCCTTTCCTGGGGAAATTCAAGCTTCACCCAACCTCCATGCTCGGCATTCAGGCCGTGCTGGCTACTGGCCTTGCCATGCTGGTTGCAGGACTGCTGGGCCTCGAGCACTCCAATTGGGTCTTTTGGACGGCCCTCATGGTGATTGCGGGCTCCAGCGGCGAATCGCTGCGCCGTATGCTTCTGCGCGTTGTGGGGACGACCGCAGGCGTTGCCATCGGCGTCGGCTTGGCGCTTGCAGCCCCGGACAACACGCTGCTGGTTGCGGCGGTCGTGGCTGCATGCGTCTACCTGACAATCTTCTTTGAACCCGTTTCCTATCCGCTCACCGTGCTGTGGTTGAATATCGGTTTTGTGATGACTTACACCATGCTCGGTGCGAACGAGTTCGACCTGCTCTACTCGCGCTCGATCACGACACTGCTTGGCGCGCTTGTGGCGGCGGTGACGGTTGTCTACATCTTTCCAATTCGAAGCATGTCCCGTTTCAAGGCTGCGGCAATACGCTATCTGGATGCGGTCGACGTATACGTCGCCGCTTTTGTGAAGGCCTTGTTTGACCGCGGAGCCGAAGATGCACTGGCGACCGCTCAGGCCAATGCAGCGTCAGCGTTTGACGCCGTTGAACAGACACTGCCGGCAGTCGAATACGAGAACAACTTGCTGCTGCAAGCCGAAAGTCCGCTGACCACGCAAGCGGTCAGGATTGCGGCGTTGGCGGCCGAGGTCGAGCAGCTGGACATCGTCGGTGCGCAGCAGGATCTGACGGCGGCGCCAAACGAACATGGGCGCCTGTTGCGTCTATTGGCAGAACGCATTCACAGCAATGTGCAAAGAATCATCGGTGTAATGCGGGCACAGCCAGGGCCGGCGGTCAGCGAGGATAAGTCCGGCTTCGACTCGGCAAGTGCCGACGGTGTATTTCTCGAGGAAGGTTTGAATCGCGAAGGGCTTCTGAAGAGTCCCAGGGCCGCAGCATTGCTTCGCATTCAAGGCATTGTGAGCGAACTTGCGGCGGATGTGGCAGTGCCGGACGCGGGATTCACGCAAGGGAAGCCTTCAAGGCAAGTGAACCGACGGTGATACCTGTGTAACACCCGCATGCGTTCTCTGTGAACGCAGAAGGCATGAGCAGTAAGGGCTGCCACTGGTTGCTTGATCCCAGGATAGTCCGCGCAGGCTGCGCCTGCCGTGGCGAGAGCGACACTTACCAGCTTGACGCAATGTCGCGGAGAGAGCCTATCTCAGCGAGAAGCTGGTCATGCTCCACACCCAGGGGCTCCGCGTCATTGAACGCGCGCCACGCGCCTCTGCGAGCATATGGCTGCGGACCCAAATTCGCTTATACTGTGCCGAGGGGGAAACCGCGGCGTTGTCCTTACATAGTGCAGGAGTCTGCATGTCCAAGCGTGACTATTATGAAGTCCTGGGAGTTGACCGTGGCGCCGACCAGGATACCATCAAGCGGGCTTTCCGCAAGTTGGCGCAGAAGTATCACCCAGACGTGAACAAATCGCCCGAATCCGAGGCGAACTTCAAGGAAGCCAACGAAGCCTATCAGGTACTGAGCGACGATCAGAAGCGGGCCGCCTACGACCGTTATGGCCATGCGGGCGTCTCCGGGCCCGGCGCGGGCGCTCCCGATTTCGGGGGATTTGGGGATTTCAGCACCATCTTCGAAGAAATCTTCTCGGGCTTCAGTGGGCAGTCACAGAGCCGCAATCGCCGCCAGCCCCGGCGCGGGGCCGACCTGCGTGCCGATGTGCGCCTCACCTTTGAGGAAGCCGCCTTCGGCAGCGATCGCGAACTTGAGATTCCCAGGCAGGAACAATGCGATCGTTGCGCCGGCAAGGGCTCGGAGCCGCCCACGCAGCCGGTTGCCTGTGCAACTTGCAACGGCACCGGCGAGGTCCAGCGCCGCCAGCAAAGCCCGCTCTTTGGTACGGTGGTAACCTCAAACACATGCCCCACATGCAACGGTGCAGGCGAGGTAATTCCTTCGCCCTGCAAGAAATGCAACGGGCAGAAGCGCGTGCGCGTTAGCCGCAAGTTGAGTGTCAAAATACCACCGGGCGTTGATGAAGGCACACGCATCCGCCTGGCCGGAGAAGGCGAGGCAGGGATTCTGGGCGGGCCTCCGGGCAATCTCTATGTGGTCGTGGCAGTCGAGTCGCATCCCATCTTCGTGCGTACCGAATATGACGTGCAGATGGAACTTCCGCTCAACATTGCCCAGGCGGCGCTGGGCGCGGCCGTGCGCATCCCCACAATTGACGGCAAAGAGGAACTTCTCGACATT
The DNA here is from genome assembly GCA_963735275.1 of uncultured Chloroflexia bacterium. Lineage (GTDB taxonomy): Bacteria > Chloroflexota > Anaerolineae > Caldilineales > Caldilineaceae > UBA5069. The sequence goes on from CAVTKJ010000001.1 coordinate 353,551, forward strand.
CCCGCCGGAACGCAAACAGGCAAGGTCTTCCGCAAGCGCGGCTATGGAATCCCCAAGCTGCAGCGGCAGGGGCGCGGCGACATGCTGATTACGGCACGCGTCGTCACGCCAACCGATCTGAACCCCGAGCAGAAGAGTCTCTTGCAGCAATTGGCGAAGACGCTGGGCGACGAATCAATCCAGCACAACAAAGGTTTCTTTGATCGCATCTTTGGCGCCTGATGCGATCGCGCTGTGGCGCCGGTGGAAATGACTGGAAAACGGCAAAAAGTGCAGGTACACGGAAACAGCGGGAACGACAAGGAAAGGACAGGAAGGAACCACTGAACGGGACGGAGCGCAAGCGCCAATCTGAAGGATTCCTGCCTTTTCCTTGTTGATCCCGCTGTTTCCGTGTACCTGCATTTGTATCTGAGCACCCGGCCATGCGGCTGGGTGTTTGTCAACCCGGGAGTTGACCATGAATGAGACCATAGCCTCCGATGCGCTGCTTGAACTTGCGGTTGAGTGTGACGCCGAAGCCGCCGAGGCAGTGAGCGAACTCTTCAACCGCTACAATGGCGGCGGCTACGACGAAGACAACGAGGCAGGCGAGGCAGGCGGTGGCGGCGCCGTGATCGAGGCGACCGGCTTTGACGACTTTGAGCAGCCCCTGCCCGGCGCCCACAAAATCGTTGTCAAGACCTTCATCAAGCCCGGCGCGCGTGGTGCGGCCATCCGCCGGGACATCGAAGAAGGGCTTTGGCGGTTGTCGCTGCTCTATCCCATCCCCGAAGCGCAGATTCGCGAGGTTCACGAAGAGGACTGGGCCAATGCCTGGAAGAAGTTCTACAAGCCCCTGCGCATTGGCAAGCGCGTCGTCCTCAAGCCGACCTGGGAGACGTGGGAAGAGAAACCCGGTGACTTGATCATCCACCTCGATCCGGGGATGGCCTTCGGCACAGGGATGCACCCCACGACGCGCCTCTGCATCGCCGCGCTTGAAGAGACCGTGCGCGCCGGTGATCGCGTGCTTGACGTGGGCACGGGGAGCGGCGTGCTGGCCATTGTGGCGCTGCGCCTGGGTGCGGACTCGGTCCTGGCAACGGACATTGACCCGCTGGCCGTGCGCGTTGCCCACGAGAACGCTCTCCTCAACGCTGTGGAGACTGGCCCGAATGCACCTCTCACGATACGCAAGGAGAGCGTGCCGGCGAACATGGCCGGCGGCTTTCAGGTGGTGGTTGCCAACATCCTTGCTGAAGTGTTGGCCAAACTCTTTGACGGCGCCTATGACAACACTCCGCTTGCCGAGCCGCTCGCGCCCGGCGGCACAATCATCCTCTCGGGCATTCTGGAGGACCGCGCCGCACTCGTCGAAGCGGCGGCGCAACGCCACGGCCTCACGGTCACCGGCCGCCTGCAGGAGGGTGACTGGGTGGCGATCAGCGCGCAACGCGCGACGTCATGAACCGCTTCTTCCTTGCACCGGGTCTTCTGGATTCCGGCGCAACCCTAGCGCTTGACGAGCATGCCCACCAACTGCACGCCGTCCTGCGCCTGCAGCCGGGGAACACTGTGCTGCTGCTTGACGGCAGCGGCTTCGAGTATCCCGCAACACTGACGACCGTAAGCGCCAAACACGCGACGGCGCTGGTGGGCGAGCCGCGCCCGTGCCTAACCGAACCTCGGCTGCAAATCACTCTCTATATGTGCAGCCTTAAGGGCGAGAAATTCGCCTGGTTGCTGCAGAAGGGCACCGAACTGGGCGTGCATCGCTTTGTTCCTGTGGTGAGCAAACGCAGCGTCGTGCGCCCTGTCTCCGCGCTTGACGCCAAGGCCGAGCGCTGGCACACGGTCATCCGCGAGGCGGCAGAACAAGCGCACCGCGCACGGCTTCCCGAGTTGGCCGCAGCCCTTGACTTCCACCAGGCCATTGTCCAGGCGCAGGGGTTGCGGCTGTTGCCGTGGGAAGGCGCCGCTAACGGCCTGCCCACTCGCGTCGTGCCGGCGGGCATCACATCGGTGAGCCTTCTCGTCGGCCCGGAGGGCGGCCTCGACGAGAGCGAAGTTGAGGCGGCGCGGGCGCTGGGCTGGCAGGTGGTTTCGCTCGGGCCCCGCATTCTGCGCGCCGAGACGGCGGCGATCGCAGGCGTGGCCGCACTGCTCGCGCTTGCGGGCGACCTGGGTTCGGTTGCTCCTGGATGACGCAGCACGGGTGCCTTTCATTCTGTGGCCAAAAGGAGCATCGGGACCGCCGCTCTTCCAGCGCGACACGGCTCTACTGCGTAGCGGGGAGCTTCCAGCCCTCCGTTTCAGGGTCGCCGCAATCACACGATCGGAGGGTTGAAAGCCCCCCGCTACGCAGAATTGGCGACTGTGCAACCCCCAAGTCTCCCCTAAAATGAAGCCCACCCGGCATTGCGCATCGCGCGCTGCCTTGACAACAAGCGGCGCACGTGTTATAAGTTTATCGATCATATGACCGATCATATTCGTTCTACATCGCGCGTTGCTGCTTCCTCCGCTTTGCAGCTTGCGCCTTGTGGCTCGCGCTTTCGCTCCCTGGCCACGCGTGGAACTGGCGAAGTGTCGGCCAATGTGATCAACTTGCACGGCTGCACCACCCGCTTGCCTCTCAAACAATTTACGACGGATTACGCGTGTTACTGAAGGCTGCGTGCTTGCATGGACAAGGCGAACGCCCTGCTCTGGATGGAGAACGTCAGCAAGACCTTTCCCGGCGTCAAGGCGCTCGACGACGTGAGCCTTCACGTTGGCGCGGGCGAGATTCTGGGCCTCATCGGCCAGAATGGCGCGGGCAAGTCCACCCTGATGAAGATTCTCTCCGGCGTCTATTCCATCGATGAGGGGGCAATCTACCTCGAAGGCAAGCCCGCACAGATCAACAATCCGCATCATGCGCAGGAACTGGGCATCTCCATCATCTATCAGGAACTCAACCTGATGCCCAATCTCTCGGTGATGGAGAACATCTTCATCGGACGAGAGCCGGGACCGCCCGTGTTCTTCTCCCGTCGCGCCTGTGAGGCCGCCGCTCAGGAACTTCTCGATCGGCTCAATCTTACCCTGAAGCCCACTGCCATCGTTCGCACGCTCTCCGTGGCCGAACAGCAGATGGTCGAAATTGCCAAGGCCATCTCGCGCAAAGTCAAAGTGATCATCATGGACGAACCTACATCGTCCTTGAGTGACACCGAAGTGCAAACACTTTTCGGCGTGGTCGATGACCTCAGACAGCAGGGTATCGGTGTCATCTTCATCTCGCATCGCCTCGACGAAGTTCTCCACATCTGCCACCGTGTCACGGTGCTGCGCGACGGGCGTCATGTGGGCGATGCGGATATTCAGGACGTAACCAAAGACGACCTGATTCGCATGATGGTTGGACGCCCGATCGAGACATTCTTCCATGAAGAAGAAGTCTCCTCGGCGACTGCCGCCGATGTCGTGCTTGAGGTTCGGAATCTGTGGCGGCAAGGCAATGCGCTGGATCCCGATGTGGAAGTTCTCAAGGGGATCAACTTCTCCCTGCGGCGCGGAGAGATCCTCGGCCTTGCAGGGCTTGTCGGCGCCGGACGCACCGAACTTGTGCGCACGATCTTTGGCGCGGACAAGCGTCAGTCCGGCGAGATCTTCATTAATGGTGAGCTAGCGAGTATTCTCTCTCCGCAGGACGGCATCCGCTACGGCATTGGCCTTGTGCCCGAGGATCGCAAGGGACAGGGGCTAATTCTGGGGCAAACTGTGCGCGCCAACATGACCCTTGCCAATTTCGGCGCGATCACGCGGTTTGGCGTCGTGCGCAGCGGCCAGGAGCGCTCACTTGTAAGCGAATTCATCCAACGGCTCACCATTCGCACACCAAGCCAGGAACAGACGATTGTGAACCTCTCGGGCGGAAACCAGCAGAAGGTCGTGATCAGCAAGTGGCTGATGGTGCAGCCCGAAATCCTGATCATGGATGAACCGACGCGGGGCATCGACGTCAGCGCAAAGTCGGAAATCTATGACCTCATGCGCCACCTGGTTCAGCAGGGCATCAGTATCCTGATGATCTCCTCCGAGTTTCCCGAACTGCTGGCCATGTGTGATCGAATTGTCTGCATGACCGAAGGTCGCGTCACCGGTGAACTTGCCCGGCGTGAGGCAACGCTGGAAGGCCTCATGCATTACTGCACCCTGCCGCGACCACACGCTCGTCAAGCAAATCTGATCTGCGCAGAGGAGAATTGCTGTGTCGGCCGATACGATTAGTGCCCCTCCCAAAGCCAGGCGTCGTGACTGGGTTGCATTTGCCGGCCAGTTTGGGGCGCTGCTCGTCCTGATTCTGCTCAGCCTCTTCTTTGCCAGTCGCGAGGAAGCGTTCCTGACCACCCCCAATCTGCTCAACATTTTGCGGCAGGTTTCAATCTACGGGATTCTCGCCGTTGGCATGACCTTCGTCATCCTTACCGGTGGGATTGACCTCTCCGTAGGCGCCGTGCTGGCGTTGTCGGGGCTGATCGCAGGCGCGGTCTACAAGGGGGGCTTTGGCTTGATGGCCGCAGGCGAGAGCCAGGGCTACGGCATTTTCGCCGCAGTCGCTGCCGCGTTGCTTGTGGGGCTTGGCGCCGGATTTCTGCAGGGCGGCGCGGTGATAGGTCTCAAAGTGCCACCCTTCATTGCCACACTGGGCGGCTTCACGGTCTTTCGCGGCCTAACACTGCTTCTCTCCAACAGCGCACCCGTCAGCAGTTTTGACGACACCTATAAATGGGCGGGCAGAGACTCGCTCGGCCCCGTCCCGGTCCTTGTGCTCGTCTTTCTGTCGCTCGCCGTCCTGGGATGGGCCATTCTGCGCTACACGCGCTATGGACGCCATGTTTACGCCGTTGGCGGCAACGCCGAAGCCGCGCGCCTCTCGGGTCTCAAGAGCAGCCGGGTCATCATGACCGTTTACCTGATTAGCGGGTTTCTCGCCGGCCTGTCAGGCTTTCTGCTCTCCTCGCGCCTCAATTCCGCCGAGCCCAATGCAGGAATTGGCTACGAGCTGACAGTGATCGCCGCCGTCGTCATTGGCGGCACCAGTATGTCGGGCGGCGCCGGCAATATCCCGGGCACTGTGCTCGGTGTGGTGTTGATCGGTGTGCTCAGCAATGGGCTGACCCTGATGAACGTCTCGCCTTACTTCCAGCAGATTCTCACCGGTTTGATTATTGTCTTTGCAGTCTTCTTCGACCAGGTTGTCAAACGCCGCCGTGGCTAATCACGTGCCACGCGTCGCCGATTCTGTATTATCGCTCGAATGTCCAGGCCATTCCGTTCAAGGATGTCCCGCAAGTTAACCACCCACCCACACCAACAGGAGAATGGAACAAATGCGTAACCGAATACCGCTGTTCTTCACATTGATGCTCGTCGTAATGATGCTCGTCGCTTGTGTTGCTCCCGCTGCGCCGGCGGCTCCCGCTGCCGAGGCACCGGCTGCTGCCGCCACTGAGGCTCCCGCCGAAGCGCCTGCTGCAGGCGACACCCTGAAGATCGCCTTCTCGCTCCCCGGCATGAATTTCCCCTTCTTCGTCCACATGGAGAAGCAGTTCCGCGCAGCTGCCGATGCGATTGGCGGCATTGAAGTTCTCACCCTTGACGGCCAGGACAACACGGCGACCCAGGTTGCAGGCATTGAGACAGCAATCGCACAGGGTGTCGATGGCATCGTCATCAGCCCGCGCACGACCGACGGTCTTTCGGCAGTAATTCAGCAAGCGATTGACGCCGGCATTCCCGTCGTCAGCGTCGACCGGCAGGTCGAAGGCGTAACGGGCATCCTCGCCCATGTCGGTGCAGACAACGTTCTCGGCGGCGAGCAGCAGGGTCAGGCGATTCTGAGCCTCTTCCCTGACGGCGCCAAGATCATTGAGCTGCTTGGCACCCCGGGCGCCTCACCTGCGATCAACCGCAGCACGGGTCTCCACAACGTCATTGACGGCGTAGCAGGCATCGAAGTCGCATGCCAGCAGACCGGCAACTTCAACCGCGCAGACGGCCTTAGCGTCACCGAGAATTGCCTGACGGCAAACCCGGATGCGAAGGCGATCGTCGCAGCGAATGATGACATGGCACTGGGCGCCGTCGAGGCTGCCAAGGCCGCCGGTCTGGCAATTCCCGTAATCGGTTTCGACGCACTGCCCGAAGCGCTTCAGGCTGTCGCCAGCGGCGACCTGTACGGCACCGTCGAGCAGTTCCCCGGCGAGCAATCGGCCACCGCACTGCGCACAGTGCTGGCCTTCATTGCCGACGGCACGACGCCCGAGAGTGACACGATCTTCCTTTCGCCCAAGTTGATCAGCAAGGACAACCTGAGCGAAGGCGAGCGCTCGGCAGAGGCCGGCTTGTAGTCGCCAATCACCGGGTTTGCAGCTTGCCCCGTGATGCAGAAGCTTTCGGAGGGGCGGCCTGTGCCGCCCCTCCGATCGGTTTACAGACTACGCAGTGCCTTATTCGGTAGATGGACTTCGTACGCGGATGACCCGAATTTTTTAGATTGAGCGGCCACGCTAACGAGGTCTGCGCACTAATGGTGCTTCTCAACGCGTGTTGCCCGTTTCCGAGCACAAATCAGCGTCCATCCGTGAAATCGGCGTACTGGTGGTTTCGTTACTTTGCACCGATCGATATGTTTTCAGGACAAAACCATGCGGGCCAACAAGGCCACATGAAGGGAGAAGATCATGGCAGTGAATTCGGCAGGATCGTCGGCACGGCGCGGATTCGAAGCCGGCGAAGGCGTCCTGCGCCTGGCCCCCACCTGGGTGCCGCGCGCCTTCTGTATCCCGGGGCGGCGCATCAAGCTTGATCCGCGTGACTACTATTCGTTTGGCGCGCATCGCGGCGGGATTGACGAGCGCTGGTTTTCCTCCACCACCAAGGCCGACAACGGCCCGCTGACGACCCCCGACGAAGGGCTTAGCTACGTCGTGCATGAAGAAGGCGGCGCCTCCAGCAAGGTGCTCCTTATCGACGCCGTGGCTGAACTTGGCGCCGAATTGCTGGGCGAAAAGATGTGGCGCGAACACGGCAAGTGGCCCATCTACTCCAAGTTTTTCGACAACCGCGACCCGCTGCCCCATCACCTGCACCAGCGCGAAGAGCACGCCCGCGCAGTGGGCATGGTGCCAAAACCCGAGGCCTATTTCTTCCCGCCGCAAGTGAATAATCACGGCGGCACCTTTCCCCACACCTTCTTTGGGTTGGAGCCGGGTACGACAAAGGAGCAGGTGCGCCATGCTCTGGAAATCTGGAGCCAGGGCGACAACAAGATCACGAACCTCTCGAAGGCCATGCGCCTCGAACTGGGCACCGGCTGGTATGTGCCCGCCGGCTTGTTGCACGCCCCCGGCAGCCTCTGCACCTATGAACCACAGTGGGCGAGCGATGTCTTCTCCATGTTCCAGTCGCTGGTGGCCGAAGTGCCGATTGATTGGGAGCTGTGCGTCAAGGCTGTTCCTGAGGACAAAAAGAACGATTACGACTACATCGTCTCCATGGTGGACTGGGAAGCCAACACAGTGCCCAATATCAAGGAGGTCTACTTCCGCCCACCCGTTCCCGTGGCGGACGCCGAGACGATGAACGACGCCGGCTATAACGAAAACTGGATCACCTATGGCAACGACTACTTCGCCGCCAAGGAACTGACGGTCATGCCCGGCCGCACCGTTACCATCAAGGACAACGGCGCCTACGGATTCATCATGATGCAAGGGCATGGGACTCTCAATCGCCACCCCATTGAGACTCCGGCGCTGATTCGCTTCGGCCAGTTGAGCTACGACGAGTACTTTGTGTCGGCGCAGGCTGCACAGGCGGGTGTCACGATTACGAATCCAAGCCTGGGCGATCCGATTGTCATGCTCAAGCACTTCGGCCCCACGCCCGAAGCGCCGAAGGCGTAGATCGGGCGCGCCCTTGTTCGTCATTCGCGCGCGCTATTCGTGCGATTGGGCACGACAGCAGCAAATGAAATACCGTCACGAGCAGCGCTTGCCAGCCGCTCAACTGTGATCGTGCCAAAATGCAGAGTCCTGCGGACTTGACGGCGACATCGCCGTTCTTGTCCGCAGGACTCTGCATTTTGTAGTTGTGGTCTCGGCGTTCGTGCCGAGTTAACCTGCTTCTTCGGTGGTTTCCGTTTGGGCAACGGTTTTGCGTGCCGGCTTGGTGGCGGGTTTGGCGGCGGACTTGCCGGTGGCCTTCGTCGCGGGCTTGGCGGCTGAAGCGGCCTTGCCGCTCTTCGCAACAGCACTCTTGGTGGTGGTCTTCTTCTTGGCCGTGCTTTTGGTCGTGGCTTTGGTGCTGGTCTTTGTGGTCTTTGTGGTCTTTGTGGTCTTGGCCGCCGTCGGGTCTTTTGGGTTCGCGGTCTTGCGCGGCTTGCGGGCCGGGACGGTTTCACCCCGCGCCGCTTTGCGTTCGGCAGCGGCCGCAAGCAGCGCAACCGCCTCATCGAGCGTTATTTCGTCGGGATTGTGCTCTTTCGCTATATTGGCATAGAGGCTGCCGTGCTTTACATAGGGCCCAAACCGCCCAGCGCCTTGCTGCACAAGTCCCCCATCGGGATGCTCACCGACTTCACGCAGCCCCGCGCGTGTGCCCCTGCCTCCTGCGGCCTTGACCGCAATCAGTTCGAGCGCACGTTCAAGCTCGATGGTCAACACATCATCCGGCTCGCGCAGGTTGGCGTAGACTCGTTTGTGGACCACATAGGGGCCCAGCGGTCCCACCCCGGCCATCACCGGCTCGCCGGACTCAGGATGCGGACCGAGCATGCGCGGCAACTTGAGAAGCTGTAGCGCGACCTCAAGCGTCAGATCGTCGGGGTTCATGCCGCGCAGCAGGCTGGCGCGTGGCGGCTTGTAGCCCTTCTCGCCATCGTCGCCCCGCTGCACGTAGGGACCATAGCGCCCGGTGCGCAGGGTAATCTCCTGATCATCCGCCGGATCCACGCCAAGCTTGCGCGGACCTTCGGTCTTCTGAGTCAGCAACTGTTCGGCCATCTCTGCAGTCAGGTCGGCCGGGGCAAGGTCGGGCGGCAAACTCGCGCGTACGACGCCATCGCCGTTGTGCGAACGTGTAAGGTACGGCCCGAACTGGCCGATGCGCACCTCGGCGGGGAAATCATCTCCCAGCTTAACAGCGCCGACGATGCGCGGGTCGATGGCGCTTTCTTTTGCGCGCACCTGCGCCTCCAGCCCGTCGGCGCCGCGGTAGAACTGGTTGAGGTAAGCCAGCCAGGCGGCGTCGCCGTTGGCTATGTCGTCAAGCTTCTGCTCCATGTTGGCAGTAAAGTTCAAATCCACCAGTTCGGCGAAGTGGTCCTCAAGCAGTTGGGTGACCGCAAAGGCCGTGAAGGTGGGCACGAGCTCCTTGCGCTGCTTGAAGCCGTAACCGCGCTGCAGAATTGTATCGATAATCGACGCGTAGGTGCTGGGGCGGCCTATGCCTTCGGCTTCGAGCGCCTTGACAAGCGTAGCTTCCGTGTAGCGAGCCGGCGGTTTCGTCTCGTGGCCCAGCGCGTTGAGCGCGAGCAGGTCGACGATCTCTTCAATCGTTAGCACGGGAAGGGGCGAGTCCTGGTTGTCGAGAGCGGCCTCGGGGTCATCGCTTCCCTCAACATAGGCGCGGAAGTAGCCGGCGAAAAGCACAGTACGCCCTGTGGCGCGGAACATCGCATCATCCACGGCGATTGTTGCCGTGGTCATCTTGATGCGTGCGTTGGCCATCTGCGTGGCAATGGTGCGCTTCCAGACGAGGTCATAGAGCGCACGCTCACGCCCCTGGATCGGGAGTTGGTCGGCGGGAAGCATCTTGTCGCCTGCGGGGCGGATAGCCTCGTGCGCCTCCTGGGCATTTTTCGTCTTGGCCGAATAGCGGCGCGGCTGCGCATGCAGGAACTGCTCGCCATAGAGTTCGCGCACGCGATTACGCGCCGCGTCGATAGCCTGTTGGCTCAGGTTCACCGAGTCCGTGCGCATGTAGGTGATGTAGCCGTTTTCATAGAGATTCTGCGCAATGCGCATGGTCTCTTTAGCGCTCAGCCCCAACTTGCGATTGGCCTCCTGCTGGAGCGTGCTTGTGGTGAATGGCGGGCCGGGCGAACGGGTTTGTTCCTTCTCGTCCAGCTCCGCCACACGCCAAATGCCCTTTTCGAGACGTGCACCAAGCGCGTTTGCGTCGGCCTGATCGAGCAGCAGAACGGATTTAGTGCCGGCGACGCTGCCTGTGGCCTCGTCAAAGTCGCGGCCGGTTGCCACACGCTTGCCTCCCACCGAAACGAGGGTCGCCTGGAAGTGATGGTCTGGCAGCTCCGGCCGCTTTGACAAATCAGCCGTAAGGTCCCAATAGGCGCCCTTATGAAACGCCCGGCGCTCGCGCTCGCGCAACACAAGCAGGCGCACGGCCACACTCTGCACGCGCCCTGCCGACAGCTTGGGGGCGATCTTCTTCCAGAGCAGGGGCGAGACCGTGTAGCCGACGAGGCGGTCGAGAATGCGGCGCGTCTCCTGGGCGTGGACAAGGTCCTGGTCGATCGTGCGCATTTCGTTCAGCGAGGCCTGAATCGCCTCGCGCGTGATCTCGTGAAAGACCATGCGCCGCACAGGCACTTTGGGCTGGAGGACCTCCTGCAAATGCCAGCCAATACTCTCGCCCTCACGGTCCTCGTCGGTGGCGAGGATCAGTTCGTCGGCGCGGGCCAGTTGCGCCTTGAGCGTGCTTACAAGTTTCTTCTTTGCGGCGGAGACCACATAGAGAGGTTCAAAGTCCTTCTCCACATTGACGCCCAGCCGTGCCCAGGCCGTGCCTTTGGCTTTCGCGGGGATCTCCGCAGCAGACGCGGGCAGGTCGCGTACATGGCCCATGCTCGCTTCCACATGGTAGCCCGCAGGCAGATAGCCGCGGATTGTTTTGGCTTTGGTGGGGGATTCAACAATGACAAGCTTGGTCATAATCAGTAACAGTCTCGGTTGATATCCTCGGTCACTCCAAAGAGTCTACGAGGTGGAATCGCTCAATTGATGCAGCAGTGCCTACCGGCAAATGGCCGCGCACTCTGTCCTAACTGGATGAAAGGGCGCGTGGGCAGGCGTGCGCAATTCTAGCCCAGAGACGCGGCGCGGCCCAAACCGGCGCGGCGCTCGCCGGAGGGGACTGCCCGCCTGCCTCGCCTTTTGGGTTCGCTGCACAGCGAAATACGTTGACGGAAGTCCTCGCTTCGATTATGCTCGCACCATGAACCACAAACATCGCGCGTTCGCTGCCCACGTGCTCGTTTTGCTTGTCGCTGCGTTGGCCATATGCCAGCCCGCGCGCCTGCGCGCGCAGACGCCCGCAACGGTCCCCGTGGTTGTAAAAGACGCGCCGTTGACGCGGCCGGACTCATGCTCTGGTCTCTTCATCGCCTATGACCTTGACCACACGACCAACACGCGCGACGGCCTGATCCAGATGTTCGAGGCCAACGGCTCCGGCCTCGCCGCAGGCGATCTTGACGGCGACGGCGACCTTGATCTCGTTCTCGGCAATCTCGAAGCGCCAAACACGATCCTCTGGAATGAAGGGCGCGATGCAACGGGCGCGCCTGCCTTCCGCACGGAGCGCTTTGGGGACGAAAACACTCGCGCAGTTACCATGGTTGACGTTGACGCCGACGGCGCCCTCGACATTGTACTTACGCGCAACAATGGCGCACTGGCCTACTGGCACAACGAGGGTCTCAATGCTGCCGGCGCGACAACCTTGAAGCGCGTGATTCTGCCCGGTGTCGGCAAGCCGGCCTACAGCCTTGCCTGGGGTGACCTCGACCAGGATGGCGATCTCGACCTCGTGACAGCCACCTACGACGCCGGCCTGCTCACCGACAAGGGAAATGAATACCTGCTGGGCAATACCGGTGGCGTCTTCGTTTACACAAACAATGGTGGGCGCTTCAGCCCGCAGCAATTGGCGAACGAGGCGCAGGGGTTGGAAGTCTTTCTGTTTGATGCCGACCGCGACGGACGTCTGGACATCTTCGTGGGCAATGATTTCGACCAGCCCGACATGGCCTGGCGCAACACGCCTTCCGGCTGGAAGCGCTTTACGCCTTTTGCCGCCACAACGCACAGCACGATGAGCCTTGACGCGGGCGACATCCACAATGACGGCCGCCCTGAGCTATTTGCCAGCGACATGAAGCCCTATGCGCCTGAGGACCCCATTGTGGCCACCGCATGGGCCCCGCTTATGGCAGGCATGCTCCCCATGGTGATGATGCCCAACGATATTCAGGTGATGGAGAACGTGCTGCTCGCGCGCGATGATTCGGACACGTACTACAACATCAGCGAGGCCGAGGGAGTTGACGCGACCGGCTGGTCGTGGTCGGCGCGCTTCGGCGACCTTGATCTCGACGGAGCGGTCGATCTCTACGTGGTCAACGGCTTCATTGAGGAGCGGCTGCTGGCGCATCTTCCCAACTACGAACTCGTGGAAGAGAATCAGGCCTTGCGCAATGATGGCACGGGCGAATTCGTCGAGATGCCCGCGTGGGGGCTCGGCAGCACGCGCAGCGGCCGCAGCATGCTCATGGCCGACATGGACGCCGACGGTGATCTCGACATTGTGGTGAACAACCTGCGCGCCCCTGCTCAGTACTTCGAGAACGATCTCTGCACGGAAGGAGCGGGGCTGGAATACTCGTTGCAGATGCCCGCGGCGCAGAACCGCAATGCCGTCGGCGCGCAAGTCATTCTCAAGACGAGTGCCGGCACGATGACCCGCGACGTGCGCGTCTCCAGCGCCTACCTGACAGCCGAGCCACCGATCGTGCACTTTGGGCTGCCGCCAGGCGCCGAGATTCGCAGCGCGACCGTGCACTGGCCCGACGGCGCGCGCTCAACGCTGCCCATCCCCGCGCCAAACACCCATGTGACCGTAACGCGATAACAGCCCAACTTCGACGCAAAGGCGCAGAGGAGACGCAGAGAAAAGCAACGACAGGCTGTTTCTCGTTGTTGCTTTTCTCTGCGTCTCCGCGCCTCTGCGTCGAAGTTATGCAGTTGCAGTTTTGGCCCGACGCCGCCGGATCAGCCAGCGCACAAAGAAGAAGAGCAGCACGAAGGGCAGCGCAAGCAGCAGCAGCACCGGCAGTACTGCGACAACGAACCAGATGGAGGCCGTGGCGAGCGTCTGCAGGCCGCTGACAAGCGAGCGGCTGGCATTGCGCGCTTCAACGGCGGGCCGCCAGCCTGTTTCCACGACGGGAAGCGAAGAGGCGTCCGGCGACAGGCTCACCTCAATGGTCGACAGCCCAATCAGGTTGTCGAGCATGTTCTTGCGCCCCTGCACCTGCTCAATTTCGCCGCGAATGACCGTTAGCTGGTTGAATACGGCGAGGATGTCCTCGGGCTTCGAGTCGGGCTTCTCGCGCACCTCGGTGAGCATGGCGCGCAGTTCTTCCTCGGTTGCCTGCAGGTTGCGCAGTTGTGCGTCGAGGTCGGTGTACTGGTCGGTCACATCTTCGCGGTTGATTGTGCGGTTGCCCACCTGCAGGGCCAGCGCCTCAAGGCGTGTCATCGTCTCCTCAAGCGCATCGGCAGGCAGACGCAGCGTGAGGTTCCCGGCCAGCGCCGGGGTGTCACCGCTGTACTGGTTGTAGAGGTTCGCGTCGGAGACGAAGCCGCCCACATCGTTCATGATCGTTTCGATCGACTTGACCGTCTCGTTGGCGTCGGCCACCACGAGTGCGAGCGATGCGCGTGCCACCATCTTGCGGTTGAGCAGTGCGCTTGTCGTCCCTGAATCACCTGCGACCATTCCGTCAGGCGAAGCGTACTGCGCGAGGCTGTCCAAGGCGGGCGCGCCATAGTTGTCGGCGGCGGCAGAAGCCGGAGCTGCGGGCGCGCTCATATTACGCGCGCGCTGCAGCCGCCAAGCAGGAGTACAACGGCGAGCGCCAATGTGACAAGTTGGTGACGGCTGGTGGCTGTGCGGGAGTGGTTCATGGCGCTCTCTCTCGGGTGATTCCTGATGGACTATCCGCCTGCAGAGGAGACGCCGTCGAGCGCTCGATTGTTCCGAAGTGCCAGTGTCGGATTCAGTCGACTTCCCAGCGTGCGCGGTCAACCTGCTTGAGTTCGAGCGGGGCCGGTGGGAAACCCAGCACCTGTTCAATGCTGCGTTGGGTGACTGCCGTCAGGAGTTCGGCATCGTCAGCGAGCGAAGGAAGGATTGGGTCCAGAGGGATCAGCGTCATTTCGAGGCGTCCGTCAAAGCGCGCAAGCCGCCAGAGCGCGGTTGCCATCCATTCTCCGCGCGACCCGCCATACCACGTCGCGATATCGGGCCTGCTGTAGCGAATTGCACAGGGAAGTACCGGGACACCGTTCTCGATTGCCAGTTCAAACGCGCCGTGGCGAAAGGGGTTGAGCCGATCTCCCGGGCCAAGCCGGCCTTCCGGGAAGATGACAATGGGCGGATAAGGACTGCGCTGCAGAGCCGCGCTGATCAGATCACGCGCTTCGGCACGCGAGGCGCGACTGCTGCGATTGACGAACACCGATTCCTGGGCGATGGCAAACCAGCCGACTACAGGCTGCCGCTGGATTTCCTTTGCCGTCAGATAGCGAATGGGCGCAGCATTGACGAGCAACATGACGTCCAGATAGGTTGAGTGGTTCGCAACGATAATCCCGCGATGATTCATCAGGAGTTCACGATTCACAACGGTTGAGTGAATGTTCATGACCCTGTTGAATGCATGCGAAACGAAGTACGACAGCCACGGGCCAAGTTTCGCGCCACGGAATCGTACAGGAATCAGGCTGAGCAGGACTGCCCCAAAGGCGCCCAGCGTCAGCAATGGAACGGCCACGAGCAACTTCAGAGCACCACGCAAATACGACATCGCGCCACGTAGAAGCGCCATAGGTATGTCCGAAATCCAGGTTCCTGCAGGTGACAGGAAACGATGAGAGGCAGGAAGATTGCGAGCGAATTGTACACGCTTCCCAGGTGAATTGCACAAGGAAGCGCCGAACTGAGAGGCATGAACTGGGGAGACCCATGTCATGCGCGGCATACGTCGGCGGCATTCTCGGTGCGGCGCATGCCTGGCGGGAAGAGATCAAGTTCGCAGCAGCAATATCAACGCAAGGGCAACTGCGCACCATGCGTTGAAATTGCTGCGATCTTGAACACTTCTTTTGGGGTGATTCGACGCGCTCTACGCGCCCAATGCCGGTGTACTTTGCAGCAGCTCTTTTGCAACGGCCAGTGCAGCGTCGTAGTTTGGCTGTTGGCCAATCACGGGAACATACTCAACATAACGCACGGTATCGTTGGCGTCCACGACGAAGAGCGCGCGCTGTTCAATCCGCAACTCAGGCACGTAGGTGCCGTAAGCCTTGCCGAATGCCATGTCCACATAATCCGAGAGCATCTGCACCTCCTCGACACCTGCAACCCCGCACCAGCGCTTCTGGGCCTGCGGCATGTCGACACTCACCGTGAGGACGGCGACGCGTTCGCCGAGTCCTGTGGCTTCCTGATTCACGCGGCGCGTCTGCGCATCACAAACGCCTGTGTCAATGCTGGGCACAACACTGATCAGGCGAACCTTGCCCTGGGTGTTGGCAAGTAGTGACCACGGCGCAGCGAAACCTGTCTGCAAGGTGACTTCGGGGGCGCGGTCACCGGGTTGCAGAGTGGGACCTTCGACGGTCAACTGGCGCTCGCGGAACTCAAACGTTCGATCGCTCATTCTGACTCCGATTCGGGTGTGTGGCCAGAAATTGGCTCACAATGAATGTGACATTCAATTCAACAAAACAGGGGCTGCGACGCAAGCATCGCGGCCCCTGCAGTGTGCCAATGGTAACCCGCCGCGTATGTAAGTGCGGCAGCGAACCGAGTATGACTATTCGGCAGCAGTGCCAAAGTACTTGGCGTAGATCGCGTCGTAGGTGCCGTCAGCCTTGATTTCGGCAAGACCCTTGTCAATGCTCGCCTTGAGATCAGTCAGGCCCTGGTGAATCGCGATGCCATAGAACTCGTCCGTGAAAGGCTCGCCCACGATCTTGAGCTTCAATTCGGGATTCTGCTTGAGGATGTCGGCGAGTGTCGGTGAATCACCGACAACCGCGTCGATGTCGCCCGAGGCAAGCGCCTGTACGGCAAGCGGATTCTCGTCAAAGCGCTGGACGTCGGCCTTGGTGTTCTCGGTAAGCCAGATGTCGCCCGTTGTGCCCAACTGAACGCCAACCTTGACGCCTTCTGTCAGCGACTCGGGGCCGGTGATTGCGGTGTTGTCGGCGGTTGTGGCGATCGCCTGGCCGGCGTTGAAGTAAGGCTCGCTGAAGTCAATTGACTTTTTGCGCTCGTCGGTAATGGTTACGGAGCTGGCAACGGCGTCGAATTCGCCATTGGCCAGTGCGACGAAGATGCCGTCCCACTTCGTATTGATGAATTCCGGCTTGAAGCCGGCGCGCTCGGCAATTGCATTGACGATGTCAATATCAAAGCCCACGATGTTGCCGTTTTCGTCGACGAACTCAAAGGGCTGGTACTCGGCATTCGTGCCGACTTTCACCACGGGCAGGTCGGCGACCGGGGCAGCAGCGGCGTCAGCAGTAGGTGCGGCCGGGGCAGCAGGCGCCGCGGGAGCGACGGGTGCGGCGCAAGCGCTCAGGACAAGCGACAGAACCAGAAGCATTGCAGCAATTGTTAGAATGCGGCGAGTCATTTCAGGATTCCTTTCGTGTATGGAACATGGCAATGAAGACCTCTAAATCGGCAAGGGCGGACTACAGCTTGGCGCGCTGCGGCTGTCCATTGACAGGCGCAGGCGAACCTGCCTGGAAAGGAGCGGCGCCCGGCGCCAGGCGGCCCGCAGGCTGCCCTGGCCTTGCACCGCGCAATGTAACCTCCGCCTGCATAAAGACGCCATCGTCCATGTAGAAGGAGTTGACCTGTATATTTCCTGCCACGCGACTGCCTGTCAGCAGTTCAACACGGTCTGCGCGCAGCGTACCTTGAAAGACGCCGCGAATGCTGACGGTCTTGGCCACAATGTCGCAATTGACACGCGCGCTCTCCGTGAGGATCACGTTGGCGGGCGTCTCAATCAAACCGCCCTCCACAGCACCATCAATGCGGATGCTCGTCTCCGAGCGCATTGTCCCGGAAAAGGTCGCGCGGGGGCCAAGAACAACTTCCAGGGCATCGGGTTCGGGGCGCTGCACGCGTGTGGCCATTTGTGAGGGTGGGTGGTGAGTTGATAATCGACAACTGATAACCGGCAACTGACTGCTTCAGCGGCGGAATCGCAATTGTGCGTTGTTTCCTGTTGTTTCCCGCTGTTTCCGTGTACCAGCCCTTTTTGCCGTCTACTATGTTAATTTCCGAGCGCCATCACTTCAGGAAAGCACCAGGCGGCTGGAGATGCTCTCGCCTCGGTAGATCTTGTTGATGATTTCCGAGAGGAGCGGCGCGATTGAGAGAACCTCCACCTTGGCGTGGCGCTTTTCGGGCGGCACAGGCACCGTGTTCGTGACAACAAGTTTCTCAATGCGATCGTCGTCGTCGAGGCGCTGCAGCGCCGTGGGCAGCAACACCGGATGGGTAATGGAAAAGACCGTCTTGCCGACGGCGCCGGCATCATAGAGCGCATCAAGTTGCTTGAGAACGCTGCCGCCCGCGACGATGTCGTCAATGACGATCGGCCGGCGTCCTTCGATGTCACCGACGACGTGCGTGGTCTGGGTGGAACTGAAACTTGTGCGCCGCTTGTGCATGACAACCAGCGGCAGATTGAGCAATTCTGCATAGCGTCCGGCGAACCCGGCGCGGCCCACATCGGGGCTGACAATTGCGGCATTCTCGAAGCCCGGGCGGCTGAAGTACTCGGCCAGCAGCGGCAACGCGCTGAGCGGGTCCACCGGAATGTTGAAGAAGCCCTGAATGGTGCGGCTGTGAATGTCCACGTACATGACGCGCCGCACGCCCATCGACTCGATCATGTTGGCCACCACGCGCGCCGAGATGGCTTCGCGCCCCTGCGCCATGCGGTCCTGGCGCGCATAAGGGTAGTAGGGCATCACCAGGCTCACGCGGTGGGCGCTTGCGCGGCGGAACGCATCAAGATAGAGCAGCATCTCCACAAGGTGATCGTTGACGGGCGCCGAACAGGGCTGAATGAAGAAGATGTCCTGATCACGGACGACTTCGTCGATCATCACATGGATTTCGCTGTCGGGTAGACGCCGCGTGGTGGCCTTGCCCAGCGTGACGCCCAGGAGCTGTGCGACTTCTTCGGCGAGTTCGCGATGGGCCGAACCTGAGAATATGCGCAGCGGGTGGTAGGAATGAACCATGACCTTGCTTTCGACGTGCGTGCGGCTTGCGGTGACTTTTGACCGGTGTCACGATGCACGGGAGGGCGGCTGACGTACAGGGTGGAGGCGAGCAGCCGTCTGGGGACGGCAGGCAACCACCATGTTCCACCTTCACTCGATTTTATGATAGTATCATCCTCAGTGTCAAAGCATGGGGCGCGAGGGTGAACCAGTTTTCTCCCGCCCCCCAGCTCCAGCTTGCTCACACACCGGAGCGCGCATGAAACTGCTGGTGGCAACCCACAATCCCGGCAAGATCCTCGAATACAAGGCATTGTTGGCCGATCTGCCCCTGGCGGTGACATGGCTCGATGCCGAAGGGATCACCTTCGACGTCGACGAGACGGGGAGCACTTTTGTCGAAAACGCACTCTTAAAGGCGCACGCTTACGCAGAGTCAACCGGACTGTGGACATGGGCCGATGACAGCGGCCTGGAGGTCGACGCGCTGGATGGTCGCCCGGGCGTCTACTCGGCGCGCTACGCCGGAGCCGGCGCGAGTGATGCCGACCGTTACCGCAAGGTGCTAGGCGAACTTTCTGATATACCGCCGGAACAGTGGTCGGCGCGCTTTCGCTGCGCCGTAGCGCTTGTTGAGCCTGACGGCACGGAGCATGTTGTCGAGGCAGAGTTCCCCGGCATGATCACCGATGCGCCCCGTGGCGCAAACGGTTTTGGCTATGATCCCATCTTCTACCTGCCTGAACTCGGCCAAACGCTGGCCGAGCTTCCACCGGAAGTCAAGAACCGTATCAGCCACCGTGCGCTTGCCTCACGTGCAGCGCATGACTTGCTGCTGAATTTGCTGGCTTGATGGCCGAGAAAGTTGAGCCCCGTGGTGCCCGAGGCCACACGAATCGCTGAACCAATGCAGAAGCTGATCAACGACCCGGCGGATGCTGTGGCCGACTCGTTGCGCGGCTTTGCGTTGGCGCACGCCGGCACAGTGCGACTCTACGAAGCGCCCTGGGTGCTTGTGCGCAGCGACGCGCCCGTGATGGACAAGGTGACTGTCATTAGCGGCAGCGGCAGCGGCCATGAGCCTCTCAACACGGGCTACGTAGGCCGCGGCATGCTCGACGCGGCCTGCCCAGGCGCCATCTTCACGAGTCCCACGCCTGACCAATACCTGGCCGCCATCGACAGGGCGCACGGCGGCCGCGGCGTGGTGCTGATCGTGAAGAACTATGCCGGTGGCGTTCTGAATAGCGAGGTGGCCATGGAAATGGCCGCATCGCGCGCCGTTGAACTTGCCTCCGTGCTCGTCTCCGACGACGTGGCTGTTCCGGAACAAGCGCGCCGGCGCGGTCTGGGCGGAGCGGTGCTTGTGGAGAAGATCGCGGGCGCAGCCGCCGAAGAGGGGCGGTCACTCGATGAAGTGGTGGCGGTTAGTCTGCGCGCCAGCGCGCAGGTGCGCAGCATGGGTGTGGCGCTGAGTGGCTGCACGGCCCCCATGGCGGGACGACCCACGTTTCGCCTGCCCGCGGGCACAATGGAGGTTGGAGTCGGCATTCACGGCGAAGCCGGACGCAAGCGCATCGACACGACTTCCGCCGATGCCGTGGTTGAGATGCTTCTCGAGGCCGTCACCGCCGACCTGGAACTGCGCGCGGGCGAGCGCGTGATCGCCATGGTGACGGGTCTCGGCGGCACCCCCGAACAGGAGCTTTACATCGTATACAACCATCTCCACGAGATGCTCCGCAAACAAGGCATCGTCGTGGAGCGCTCGCTCGTCGGCAACTTCGTCACCAGCCTGGATATGGCCGGTGCGGCCGTCACTCTGCTGCGGCTTGACGACGAATTGTTGCGGCTGTGGGACGCGCCGGTCTGGACGCCCACGCTGCGCTGGTAACGCGAGTTGCGCGGAGCGTGGGCTTAATGGTAGCGGAGGGCCTCCGCTACGATGTATCGCTCCGGCTGCATAACGTGTGTTACCACGCGCGCGGACCGCACTTTGCAATCATCCGTTTTCGGCGCGGTAACATCTGCGCTGAATCCGTTACCCGAACAGCGGTACACCTTTTGAGGAACCCATGAGTCAGGAACTCACGCTGGCCCAATTGCGGGCCTGGTTGCTGAAGTACGCCGACCGCATTGACGAAATGGCCGACCAGTTGACCGAGCTTGATGCGGCCATTGGCGATGCCGACCATGGGGCCAACATGGTGCGCGGCATGAGCAAGGTGCGTGCCAACCTGCTCGATGCCGGCGAAGCGCCCGAGAATGTTGCCCGCTTTTTCGCACGGTGGCGATGACACTCATCAGCAGCGTGGGCGGTGCAGCCGGGCCGCTGTATGGCGCCTTCTTTCTGCGCGCGGCGCAGGCGCCGGAGATTGCAGGCTGCGTGTCAATCACGGCCGGCCAATTGGCCGCAATGTTCCGCGCCGGGGCCGAGGGGGTGCAGAACCGCGGCAAGGCGCTGCCTGGCGAAAAGACGATGTTGGATGTCCTCTTTCCATCTGCCGAGGCGCTTGAGCAGGCAGCGCGCAACAATTTGTCCATGGATGTCGTCGTCGCTGCGGGGCAGAACGCCGCGCGCGCCGGAATGCACAACACCATTGCCATGGAGGCGTGCAAAGGCCGAGCGAGCTACCTGGGACCCCGCTCGATTGGCCACCAGGACCCCGGCGCCACAAGTAGCTACTATCTGCTTGAAACACTCGCAGAAGTTGTCGGTGCGCCAACGCATGAATAGCGGGCTGGTCATGGCTCAACAACAGCATCGCGGAGCGCCGCGTCCCGACTGCACACACAGAGCAAGGTTCTCATGCGCAAGATTGTAGGGGCGATCGATTCCGGCACGAGCTCGACGCGTTTCATGCTCTTTGACGAGAATGGCGTCGTGCTCGCCGCGGACCAGCGCGAACACCGCCAGATCTTCCCGCGGAGTGGCTGGGTCGAGCACGATCCGCGCCAGATCTGGGAGCGCACGCGCGAGGTCATCGGCGCAGCAATGGCCAGTGCCGAGATCGATGCGCCCGCACTGGCGGCGGTTGGCATCACCAACCAGCGCGAAACCGCCATCGTTTGGGACAAGCGCACGGGCGAGCCGGTCTACAACGCGATTGTCTGGCAGGACACGCGCACGGCGGATTTTTGTCATGCGCTTGATGAGCAGGGCTACACCGAGTTGTTCTACACACGCACGGGGTTGCGCCTCGCCACCTATTTCTCTGGCCCCAAAATCCGCTGGATTCTGGACAATGTCGAAGGTGCGCGCGGCACGCGCCGAGGCGGGCGAATTGATCTGTGGCACGGTCGATTCCTGGCTCATCTGGAACCTGACCGGTGAGCACGTCACCGACGTCACCAATGCCTCACGCACGCTGCTCATGGACCTGGAAACACTTGCGTGGGACGACGAACTGCTGGCAATCATGGGCGTGCCGCGCGCCATGCTGCCGCGCATTTGTCCAAGCAGTGATGCCACGGCCTATGGCGAAACCTCGTTTGGCGGCCCGTTCCGCGGCGAGGTGCCGGTCTGCGGCGTTCTGGGCGACCAGCAGGCGGCGACCGTGGGGCAAACCTGTTTTGCGTCCGGAGAGGCAAAGAATACCTATGGCACCGGCTGCTTCATGCTGCTCAATACAGGTGAAGAAATCGTCCACAGCAGGAACGGGCTGTTGACGACCGTCTGTTACCAGTTGGCCGGGCAGCCGCCGGTCTACGCACTTGAGGGCTCAATTGCCATGGCCGGGGCCACGATCCAGTGGCTGCGCGACAACCTTAAACTGATCAGCCACGCTTCCGAAACAGAGGCGCTGGCGGAGAGCGTGGCGGACACGGGCGGCTGCTACTTTGTTCCCGCCTTCAGCGGCCTCTTTGCGCCCTACTGGCGGAGCGATGCGCGCGGGGTGATCGTGGGGCTGACGCGCTACGTCGAGCGCGCCCACATTGTGCGCGCCGCGCTTGAGTCCATCTGCTACCAGACGCAGGAAGTGCTTGAGGCAATGAACCGGGACAGCGGAATGCCGCTGCGCCATCTCAAGGTGGACGGCGGCGCCACCGCCAACAATTTCCTCATGCAGCGACAGGCCGACATCCTGGGTGTTGACGTCGTGCGGCCCAGGGTGTCGGAGACAACCGCTCTGGGCGCTGCCTACGCGGCAGGGCTCGCCGTGGGCGTTTGGCCCAGCCTTGAAGCGCTGCGCGCCAACTGGCAGGCCGATCGTACCTGGCAGCCGCAGATTGACGATGCGTCACGCGCTGCTGGTTTGGCCGGCTGGAAGAAGGCCGTGGAGCGCACATTTGATTGGGCCTGAGCGTTGTCGACTGGAGTCATACGGGATTGAAAACAACATCTCAACGCAAAAGCGCAAAGAGAGCAAAGAAACGCTATCGAGTGCAGGATGTTGACCCATTTCAGGCAGTTGCGTATCCTCTGCACCACTTTGCGTCCTCCGCGCCTTTGCGTTGAGATGTTCGCAGTAAGTGCGGATTTCATCCTGGTTTCAGTTTAGGCGGGGTCACGGTGAACATGAGAGAGGAGAGCGAAGGGCGGGGCTCAACTGACATGCCCGCTTCGCCGACCTCGGATGCAGCCTGCGTCAATCTTGTCATCATTTCGCATTCGGCGCTGCTGGCCGACGGCGTCTGCGAAATTGCCCAACAGATGGCGGGCGACACGGTGACGATTGCAGCCGTGGGCGGCATGCAGGACGAGGATGGCCACATGGTGCTCGGCACGGATCCACTGCGCATTGCCGAGGCTTTGCGCAGCCTGTGGACCCCTGCCGGCGTGCTTCTGCTGGTGGACATGGGCAGCGCCGTGCTGAGCGCCGAAGTTGCCTTGGCGATGTTGCCCGCCACACAGCTACCCTGCTGCCGCATCAGCAATGCGCCGCTTGTGGAAGGGGCCATCGTGGCGGCTGTGGAAGCCGGCCTTGGCCACACGCTTGAACAGGTCAACGCCGCCGCCGAAGCGTCTGCGACGCTCAGAAAGGTCTAGTTGATGCATCGCGCACGTGTGCAGATGAATCGTAACGGGGGGCTTCCAGCCCTCCGGCCGTAGCCTGGCCCGCGCGCCAGGTTGCGTCGCCGCCGGCGCACACCTGCGTAGCGGAGGGCCTCCGTGCCCTCATTGTTCCTGCGCCATAATGGGCAAAGCGTGCGGCAAGACAGATTCGTGCCGAACCGCCAAAACCGAGGGCACGGAGGTCCGCCGCTGAAGGATTGGCGCTACCACAGCCGGAGGGCTGGAAGCCCCCCGCTACGAAATTCACGCATCTTGCGAGATTCAGGTTCTGGCGGGGCGCCGGCGCAGTTGGGCAGCCTTCCTTCGCAGGATGGCATATTGAGGACAATCAGTATTGGACGAAGAAGAGACCATCGTAATCACCATCAATCACCCGCTCGGGCTCCACATGCGCATCGGCAAGGATGTCGTGCAGATCATCGGGCGTTATGCCGCGGCCGTTACGGCCCAGAACCTCACGCGCCCTTCTCCTGTGGTGGATGCCGGCAGCATCCTGCAGTTGATGCAGTTGCAGGCGCGCCAGGGTCATCGCATTCAGGTGGAGGCCTCCGGGCCCGAGGCACGCGCAGCGGTCGATGCGCTGCGGCGCCTGCTTGAGTCGGTTCCGGCCGCGCCTCCCCCTGACGCAAAGGAGAACGCTCCCCTGTGAGCGCACGATGAGCCAAACATTTGAGGGACATGGCGCCGCACCTGGCGTGGGAATTGGCGTGGTCGTGGTCTATCGCCCGGGCAACCTCGCGCTTGAACAGCCGGCCGCCCCCGGTGAACTTGATGCGCTGAAGGAACGAGAGCGCTTTGCGGCGGCGCGCAATCAAGTCGACGAAGAACTCGCGCACCTTGCGCGCGGCGCGGCGGCGCTTGTCGCCGATCTCTACGCGGCCCACCGCGCCATCCTTCAGGATCAGACGCTGGTGGATTCCGTACATCGCGCCATTGACGCGGGGCGCAGCGCGGCTGCGGCAACGTTTCAGGTGGTCAACGAACTCGCCGAGGCCATGGGCGCGCTTGACGATGCCTACTTTGCCGGCCGCTCGGCAGATATCGTCGACATTGGCCGGCGGCTGCTCGCGCATATGGGTGCGGCCTCCATGCGCCCGCGCCTCGAGGCGCTGCCCCTCGACACAATCCTCGTTGCGGACAATCTGACACCCACCGAGGTTGTGCAACTGGAGCCGGGCGTCGTGCTTGGCATTGCCCTCGCCGGCGGCACCCCCACGGCGCACTCGGCCATTCTGGCGCGCAGCATGGGCATCCCCCTGGCGTGCGGGCTCGGCGCGGAGATCCTCTTCAGCGGCCCGCAAAGCCCCGCCATCGTCGACGGCGACCGCGGCATCTTTGTGGTCGACCCCGATGTCGCGACCTTGCAGCGTGCCCGCGCCGCGCAGCAGTCGCGCCTCGAGGAACGCGCCCAGGCCGCCCTCCATGCGCGCCAGCCTGCCATCTCGCGCGACGGCGTCAACGTGCCCGTGCTCGCCAATGCCAACAGCCCGGAAGATGTGCTCGCTGCAATCGACGCCGGGGCCGATGGGATCGGTCTCCTGCGCACCGAGTATCTCTTTCAGGAGCGCGCGCTGCCTCCCACGCTTGACGAGCAGGTGGAGACCTACGGCCGCTTTATGCGCCAATTGCGTGAGTGCGAAGGGCGCACCATGCAATTGACCGTGCGTGCGCTCGACGCGGGCGGCGACAAGCCGCTGCGCTTCTTCCCGCACCCGCTCGAGGAGAACCCGTTCCTGGGGCTGCGCGGTGTCCGCCTCCTGCTCGACGAACCGGAAATCCTGCGCACGCAATACAGGGCGCTGCAAATTGCTGTACGCGACCATGGCAGCGTTGCCTGGGGCGAGCCGCCGCTTGACGTGCGCTTTCTGCTGCCCATGGTGACCACGGTGGAGGAGGTGCGCTTCGTGCGCTTGCTGCTTGCCAACCTGCACGAGGGGGACCTGCCGCGCATCAAGCTGGGCGTCATGGTGGAGGTGCCGTCGGCAGCGTTGATTACCGCGCAGCTTTGCCCCTATGCCGACTTCTTCAGCATTGGCACGAACGATCTGGCGCAGTACACGCTTGCCAGCGACCGCACGCATCGCTCGGTCGGCGTGCTTGCCGATGCGCTGCACCCAGCCGTGCTGCGCCTTGTGGAAATGACCTGTCGCGCGGCCCGCGCCGCGCACAAACCGGTTTCGCTCTGCGGCGAGTTGGCGGGCGAACCCCACGCGACGCGTCTGCTGCTTGGTCTCGGTGTCCAGGAACTCAGCGCGCCTGTGCCCGCTGTGGCGCTCGTTAAGGCAGCGGCCCGGCGTGCAAACCTCGAAGAATGCACCCTGCTGGCACAAGAGGCCCTCACCTGCCCGGATGCAGCGACGGTGCGGGTCCTGTTACAATAGGGCGAGCAACTGGCCACCAATTATCAGTTATCAATTACTAATTATAAATAGTAATTAATAATTGATAACTGAAACGAATTGCAGGTACTTGCCATGCGCACAATCGACACTGAAATTCTCGTCATTGGCGGCGGCTCCACGGGCACGGGCGTGGCGTGGGATGCGGCGCTGCGCGGCTTCCGCGTGGTGCTGCTGGAGAAGCGCGACCTGACGCACGGCACCACCGGGCGCTACCACGGCCTGCTCCACAGCGGCGGGCGCTATGTGGTTAAGGACCCGCGCAGCGCCGTCGAGTGCATTGCCGAGAACCGCATTCTGCGCAAGACGCACACCCACTGCATTGAGGAAACCAGCGGCTTCTTTGTCGTAACGCCGCAGGATGAGGGCGACTACCCCGATCGCTTCGTGGCCGCGTGCGCCGCCACGGGCGTGCCCTGCGCCGAGATTCCCGTTGCCGAGGCGCTGCGGCGCGAACCGCTGCTCAACCGCCGCATCAGCCGCGTCTTTGAGGTGCCCGACGGCTCCGCCGATTCGTTTCTCGCCACCCATGCCACGGCGCAGGCGGCGCAGCAGGCTGGCGCGCAGGTTCTCGTCTATCACGAGATCATCGAGGTGCTCACCGAGGGGGGTGACGGCGACCGGCGCGTTGTGGGCGCCCGCGCACGCAACGTGGCAACCGGCGAGGAACTCACCATCCACGCCGATATGGTGATCAATGCCACGGGCGCGTGGGCCGGGCAGGTGGCGGCGCTGGCGGGGGTTGAAGTCAAGGTGATCCCGGGCAAGGGGGTCATGCTTGCCATGAACCACCGGCTGGTGAACACCGTGATCAACCGCTGCAAAATGCCCTCCGACGGAGACATCATCGTGCCAATCCACACCGTGGCGGTGATCGGCACGACCGACGAGAAGGTCACCGACCCCGAGCATTTGCGCATCGAACCATGGGAAGTGGAGTTGATGCTGCGCGAGGGTGAGGTGCTGCTGCCGGGCTTCAGCAAGGCCCGCGTGCTGCGCGCCTGGGCGGGCGTGCGTCCTCTCTACCAGGAGGGCTACGCGGGGGCGAGCCGCGACGCCACGCGTGCGCTTACACTGCTGGACCACAAAGAGCGCGACGGCCTCGCCGGTTTCCTCACGATTACCGGTGGCAAGTGGACCACCTTCCGCCTCATGGCCGAGACCACCATGGACACCGCGTGTTCCCAACTGGGCAACCGCCGCCCCTGCACGACGGCCACGACCGAAACGCCGGGGGTGGAACAAGGGCACTACTGGGTGGGCCATCGCCTGCATGAAGTGGAGGAAGAGCGGCTGCAGGGACAGCTCGTGTGCGAATGCGAACTTGTGACGCGCGCCATGGTTGAACATGCGGCGCGCGCCAACCCCACGCTCACGCTGGATGATCTGCGGCGCGACCTGCGGCTGGGCATGGGGCCATGTCAGGGGGGATTCTGCACCTTCCGCGTGGCCGCAATCCTCCACGAAATGGCGGCGACGGCCAAACCCGAAGTGCGCGCGGTGGATGGCCAGTGGGATGTCGGCCAGATGACGTCGCCCGCACATGCAGAATCTGCGGAGAAGCGTGCTGCAGTCGCCGCCCCGTCTGCGCTCGTGCCGCCCACATCGCCCAATCTGCTGCTGCGCGACTTCCTGCAGGAGCGGTGGCGCGGGCTTACCCCCATCCTGTGGGGGCAGCAGCTCAAGCAGGAGCGACTCGACGAACTCATCTACCTCAGCGTGCTCAACGTCGATCATCTTCCGGCCGACGAGAGCCAGAGCCCGCTGAGCGAATTCTGGAAGTTCGACACGACACCGAAATAGGCGTGTGCGGTTCGGCGCAGTTGCTGTTACGCAGATGACGCGGATGCCTGTAGTTGCGCTGCACAACTAAAGTGAAACCGGAGTGAAATCCACATTGACTACGAACATCTCAACGCAAAGGCGCGGAGGACGCAAAGGGCGCAGAGGAAAAGCGACTGCCTGAACTGAGTCTCCATCTTGCAGTCCTTTGCGTTCCTTGGTCCTCTGCGCCTTTGCGTTGAGATGTTGTTTTCATTTCGGTATGACTTCGGATTGGTGCCGGCGTTCTCCATCTGCGCACTATGGTCAAAGTCTCTGTACCCCGTGAATTGTCTATCGTCTCGTCCTCAGAATAGCCACCATGGAAATGCGCCCCGTGTCCCCTCTCCCAGACCGCCCTACATGGATTGAAGTTGATCGCGGCGTTCTCTCCAACAATGTGCGCAAGGTGCGCCGCCGCCTGGCGCCCGGCACGCGGCTGATGGCTGTGGTCAAGGCAAACGCTTATGGCCACGGCGCTGTCGAGACGACGCGTGCGCTGCTTCACGCCGGGGCGGACGCGTGCGCCACGGCCTCCCTCTCCGAGGCGCTCGAACTGCGCACCGGTGGTATCGACGCGCCGATCCTTGTGCTGGGCTACACGCCCCCCCACCTGGCTGCTGCGGCCGCACAAAATGCCGTGACGCTCACGCTCTATGATGGCGACACCGCACTTGCCTACGCCGAAGCGGCGGGCGGTGGGGATCTCCCGCGGCTCAAGGTGCATGTGAAGATCAACACGGGGATGAACCGGCTGGGCGTGCAGCCCGCGGACGCGCTTGCGCTGCTTGAAGCGCTACGCGACATTCCCGCGCTGGACGTTGAGGGCATCTTCACCCACTTCGCCACCTCCGACGAGTTTGACCGCAGCCACGCGCAGCGCCAGTTTGATCTCTTCCGCGAGGTGCTGGCCGTGCTCGAGGCGCAGAAGCTGCGGCCCGCCATTGCACACGCGGCCAACTCCGCCGCAATCCTCACCATGCCCGACACGCACCTGGACATGGCGCGTGCCGGCATCGCCCTGTATGGGCTCGATCCGGATCCCGAACAGTGCCCACTGCCCGACGGCTTTCGGCCCGCACTGATGTGGAAGGCGCTCGTCGGCCAGGTGCGCTGGCTCGGACCGGGCGACGCTGTCTCCTACGGGCGCGAGTTCATCGCCGACCGCCCCATCCCCGTTGCCGTGCTGCCTGTGGGCTACGCCGACGGTTTTCCGCGTCGCCCGCTCACGTGGGAATATGTGCTGGTGGGCGGCCAGCCCGCGCCGATTCTCGGGCGCGTCTGCATGGATCAGGTGGTGGTGGACGTCACTGCGGCGTTTCTCATGAATGGCGGCGTCAGGATGGGCGACGAGGCCGTGCTCATCGGCCGGCAGAGTGACCGGCGCATCACCGCCGAAGATGCCGCGGCGCGCGTGGGGACGAACAACTACGACATTGTGAGCCGGATTCTGGCGCGCGTGCCGCGCATCCATGTGGGAACCGCATGAGGGAACGGGCTCATTCGATCTTCAGGGCGCTGATCGAATGCTTTGGCGAACCGCCATTTGTGCCGTGCAGTGACCCCATGGAGGAGCTGATCGGCACAATTCTCAGCGCCAACACAACGGACGTGAACAGCGGCCGAGCCCTGACCCGGCTGCGCACGCTGGGGGATTGGGAGCAGATTCGCACCGCGCCGCTGCCGCAGATCATAGACGCAATCCGCCCCGCAGGGATGTACAACCAGAAGGCGCCGCACATCGTTGCCACGCTCGAGCGATTGCGCACCGAGCGCGGCGGCTATGACTTGAGCGATCTCGCCACACTGGAAGTGGACGAGGCGCTCACATTTCTCACCAGCCTGCCTGGCGTGGGACAGAAGACCGCCAGCATTGTCCTGCTCTTCTGCTTCAAGCGTGAAGCGTTTCCGGTTGATACGCACATTCAGCGCATCACGCAGCGGCTGGGGCTGAGCGGCCCCAAGGCATCTCCCAGTGCCATTCAGGCGTTATGGGAGGCGCTTGTGCCGGCTGAAAACTACTACACGCTGCACATCAACTTGATCCGCCTGGGGCGCGAGATTTGCACAGCGCGTATTGCCCGCTGTCCCATCTGCCCGCTGCAGGAGTGGTGCGATTATGCCCAGGGTGCTGGATCTCGAAAGTGAAACGGCCTACCGTAGCGGCTGCTTCAGCTGCCGTAGGGACCAATCGTGTGTCGCCGCCGCCATAGGCTGAAGCCTACGGCTGTCCAACCCAAGCCTGCTGAAGCAGGCTGAAACCCTGTCTCCCTCGAGGGCGATCGGTGTCAGTCGGCTGCAGCCGACTTGGGTTGGATAGCTGCAGGCTTGAGCCTGCAGCGGTGGCCGCAGCGAAGTGATTGTGCCGGCTTCTTTCGGAGACTTCCATAAGCCCGCGGCTATGCAACCCGAGCTTGCTGATGGTTTTTCAGAAATTAACCCGGTATCGTGTGGGCGATACCAAGTGCGGTCTCACTCCTTGCGCTCCTCTGGTCTGAGTATCTGCAAGAGGGAACAAGCTGCGACGCAATTGTTACCGCACCAATTTGTGAAAAACCATAAGCAGGCTGAAACCCTGTCGCCCTCGAGGGCGACGGTGTCAGTCGGCTTCAGCCGACTTGGGTTGGATAGCTGCAGGCTTGAGCCTGCAGCGGTGAGTCGCGGCGCGATGGGTCGGTACGGCAGCTAAAGCAGCCGCTACGCATTCGCGACCCTCGTGCATGACGCAGCATTTGTCCGGCGGGCCTGTGAACAACACGCCAAAAAGCCACCGGTCGGTTGACCGGTGGCTTTCGCGTCTCTGAAATTGTGAAAGTCGCCTACGCGGCGGCTTCCTTCTGTGCCCTCGCAAGCGCCTTCATCAGGCGGCTCTTGCGGCGCGAGGCGTTGTTGCGGTGGATGACGTTCTTGTTCGCAGCGCGGTCCAGGCTGCGCAGTGCGGCAACCACGGCTTCCTGCGAACTCTCAACGTCGCCCGAGGCGATGGCAACGCGTGCGCGCTTGACGGCCGTGCGTGAACCGCCCAGCATGACGCGGTTTTCGGCCTGGCGCTTGAGTGACTGACGAGCTGCCTTCTTGGCAGACTTGGTGTTGGCCATGTGTTCCTTCTCCCGACGGTTCCAGCCGGTGGCATGTGCGCGCACGCGGGTGGCGCCTGATGGTCATTCCCGGGCAATGTGCCAGGGAGCGTGCAACGTTCTGCACGCTGTCACAAGCCTGTACTTTAGCGCATGCGGCCTGATCTGTCCAATCTCATGGCCGCTGAACTCGGTCGAAGCGAGACTTCCAAAGGCGAAAGCCTCGCTTCTTCATTTCAGTTCCCTGGCGCGATCTCCCAATAGCTGAAGTTGTCGAATGAGACGGAGAGTCCAGGCTCGTCAAAGGTACCCGCCGCCAAGCCGATAGAACCTGAAGCGAAGGTGTCATCCTCCACAGTGGTGAGCGGTATGCTGTTGGCGAAAAGGGTAATCTGCGTTCCCTCGGCGAGGAGACCCAGCCGGTTCAGCGCGTTCTCGCCAATGTTGAGAGCGTCACTCTCCGTCCAGTCAACAAGCACCTCCCACTGGCCATCCTGCAGCTTGAGGAGACTGTAGTAGCCCTCAGCGCTGATTACGTACAGATAGAGGTTGGACTCGTCGTTGTAGCGGAAGACCATGCCGTACTCGCCGCCTGTTGGTCCGGCCAGGTGAGCCGCATCGACCTCGGCGAGGAAGTCAGTCACGCTGAGTTCCTGATTGAGGCTCCAGGTTACCCAGCTCGACTTGTCTACGCCGAGTTGCAGCGCGCGACGGGCATAAGTGTGCGTGACGTCGTCCTCGGCGTCCACTGACCACGAGCCGTCATCACGCCGAAAGTCGTAGACCGCAGTCGGGTCATCGAGCTTGATCGTGTCCATGCGCGCCAGTGCGTCGTCTGCGGGCGGCGGCTCGACAGCCTGGGGCGTCGCTGTCGCCTCCGGTGTGGCATCTGCCTCCGGCGTGACACTGGCTGCGGGTTCTTCGGAGAGCACCCAAAGGTCAACATTGTCAACAATCGCAGTCGCGTCGCCCTCGTCAAAGGTGCCTACGGCCAGGCCCACCTCTCCGGCTGTAAAGGCGTCATCCTGGACTTCCGCAACGGCCTCATCGTTGATCACCAGCGAGATCGTGTCACCCTCGGCAAGAACTGCAAGCCGATTGACTGCCCCCCTCGTGGTGTCGATCGCTGTGCTGTCGGTCCACGGCAGAAGCTCCTGCCACTCGTTGTCCACAAGTTTCCAAAGGCTGTAGCTGCCGTCGCCTGTGATGGCAAACAGGTAGAAGTTGTCGGCATCCACATAGCGGAACATGATGCCCATTTCCGTGGCGGTGGGGCCGCTGTCCAGGCGAATGTCGGCTTCCATCAACAGGTCGGCTGCCTGCACGTCCGTCAGATTGCTCCAGCCTAGCCAGTTCGGGTCGATAATGTGGATCGAGAGGGCACGCCGGGCAATCTCAATCTCGGAAGCATCTTCGGAGCCGAGCGCCCACGCGCCGGAATCGCGCCGGAAATCCTCGCTAAGAGTCGCATCCTCCTCGTGTACGGTGTCGACCCGATCGAGGATGGCGGCGGCATCGAATGCTGGTTCGGAGGTTGGCTCAGGGGTGGGTTCGCCAGTCGGTTCAGCCGTGGGCGTGTCGTTGGGTGCAACATCAGGCAAAACCAGCGGACCGTATGTAGCAAGATCCCACATGGCGAAGTCGTCAAACGCGATCTGCACGCCACCTTCGTCATAGCTTCCCGCAGAGAGCCCAATACCTCCCGATGCAAAGGTACCGTCATCAAATTGGTCGACGACCACATCATTGATCAACAGCACCAGACTGGAACCGTCTGCGTAGAGGCCCAGGAGGTTGGAGGCGCCCTCGCTTAGGTCGATCGCATCGGTGGCAGTCCACCCGATCAGGTCGGTCCACTCGTTATCCACAAGTGTGCGCAGCGCATAATAGCCGTCGGAACTGGCCATGAATGTGTAGAAGTTGTCGCTGTCCTGGTGGCGGAAGACGATACCGAACTCGTTGTTCGTGGGACCGCCCACCATTTCCGCGTAGGACTCAACATAGAAGTTGTCGGCAGCCGTGGGCGACATTCCCCAGACAAAAAGCGTTGTGTCGTTCACATCAATGCGATAGGCGCGATTCTCGATGCTGATCGCGGAACTATCAGATTCAGTGTCGGTCTCCCAGTCGGTGTTGCTGCGGCGGAAGTCCTCACTATAGGTGGGCCTGTTGGAACGAAGTGCGTCAAGTTGGGAAATGAAGTCATCCGGCGGGGCCGCGTCTCCACTCTGTGCAAAGGCCGGCAGAGCCTGCAGAGCGAAAAAGACGAGAACCATTATGCTGACAAGCCTGCGTGTTGTGCGGCGATTCATCGCGTCTCTCCTTCGTTAAAGAGTGACACCTCATTGGGGCGTTGGACTGTCTGCCCTGATGTGTACGGCTGGGGAGGTCTCTATTATGCACTAGCGGGGGACGGTCTGCAATAGGTTGGGCGATTTTCGATCGGGGTCGGCTTGCTGCTATCTGTGCGCGGCGGCCTGGCGCAACTCTTCTTCGCGCAGGACGTCATTCATCGCGTCCTGCACATAGGGGTAAGCCCACCAGACTGCGGCGACCCCAAAGATGCTGCCGGTGATCATGCGCAGCAGCCAATTGCTCTCGCGCAAACCGATTAGCTGCGATCCACCGTCAATCGCCATTGGGAGCATGAGCACGAGGAACCATTTGCCGGGAAGCGGCCGCAGCCACGAACGAACGAACGAGAAGACCACGCCGGCCAGAAAAACGCTGGCGTAGATGGCTACGTCGCGCTCGCAGAGGGCAACCTTGTACCCGATCTCGGCATTGCCGATGAACTTGCGCTCCACAAGCAGGTTCGAGGTGGCGGGCATGCCCGCGGCAACGAGCTGATCGGCCTGGGGTGCGTGCGCAGGGCCAAAGAGGAAGTAGCTATGGTCGGGCAGTTGGTGACAGGTGAATGAGTAGAGGAAATAGATCGCGCGCGCCGGTGCCTCCAGCCCAAGATACATGAGCAGCGGCGCCAGAAACGGCAGAAAGGCGTACAGCGCAAATGCCGTATTGAAGCAGGCCAGCCAGTGGCGCGCAATCCACGTTACAGCACCAGTCGCAGCGCGGGCAATCCGCGAGTCGTCTGCGGGTGCGCGTGCGGGTGCGCCTGCGCCGGATTGGGGATCAGCCCGCTGGTCCGCCACGAACACTCTCCTCCTGCACGGCCTGTAACGCACTCCGAAGCGAACTTCTGTCGTGCGGGGGGTAGAGAAGCGGGCCACCCGGGACGTCAACCACAGGGATCAAGTGCCTGAAGCGTGTGAAGAGCGCAGGGTCATCAAGGATGTTGCGCTCCTCCAGGACAAGCCCAAACTCCAGGCGCAGGCTCTGCAGTTCTGCCTTGCACTCGTCACACAATGGGCAGTCGGGTTTGCCGTAGACCGTAATCAGCACAGCGTCACTCTGCCTCGACCTGCGCCGCAACGGCGCGGCTGTTGCCGACCGTTGCCCCAGTCAGGAATCCAATGTAGGCCGGGACAAGCGGCAGCACACAGGGGCTGAAGAAACTGATGATTCCCGCAAAGAAGGCAATTGGTATTGCCACGAGGAAACTGGCGCTCACAATATCGCCGCCGGTGCCGGTGACAACACCCACCCAGTCTTCGATACCAAGCACAAACGTGTTAAGGCTGGCGAACTGCGTCGTCAGCGTGCCCAGTTTGTCGAACCAGAGCAGGTACGCAACATACAGCAGAAAGACACCACTGATCTTGCTGACAATTCCTGCATGGCGGTTCAACTTGCGCAGCCACGGGGCCATGCGATCAAATGCCAGGCCTGTGATCAGGAATGGGATTCCCAACCCGAGGCTGTAGACAAAGAGAAGTCCTGCCCCTTGCGCGACAGTGGCGCTGTCGCTCGCCAGGAAGAAGATGCTCGCCAGAATTGGCCCAACGCAGGGCACCCAACCGGCGCTGAAGCTGACGCCCAGCAGAAAACTGCTCGCGTAACCCCACCCGCGGTTGACCTCGTGCATGTCCGTCACGCGCCGCTCGGTGTAGAGCAGCGCATTGAACCATTCGAGTATGCTCACCAGCGCCGCCGCGGACGGGTTCGTCTTGACGTCGGTTTTGCGGCGCACCCAACCAGCCAGGTAGCTGAATACGCCGAGCGTGATGAGCGCAAAGATGACCAGCAGGATCGCGCCGAACTGCTGCACAATTGGCATGTACTGGTTAAGGCTGCGCCCCATAAGGCCAAATGCGCTGCCCAGCAACGTGAAGACCACGGTGAAACCAGCCACAAACGCGACCGCATGGCTGAATGTGGAAACACGGCTGACCGTAGGGCTCGGCTGCCGCGAAGGCGGAGTTGATACTGCCGGTGTTTTGGTTGGCTGAACTGATTGCGTCATTCCTAATTCACTCTCTGCAAAGCACTTCATTGATTTGGCGATGCGGGCCGGGGTCCGGTGGCCGCATCATTGTGACGCGCTCTACGCGCGTGTCGCACACCTGGCCCGGCGCTGTTTGGAGCGCCCCCAGATTTCCTCGCGCTACGATTGCTCTACAGGCGCATTCTTGCGCTGATCCTGCAGGGCCTCTTCAATCGTGGCCATTTCCTGCTCCAGTTTTCCCTGGCGCACGGCCATGTAAACAACGTAGATCATCACTAGTAGCCAAACGGCAATGAAACCAGCCGCAAGATAGTTCATGTCAGTCCAAATCCTCTCTGATTTCCTCAAGCCGATCCTGCATGC
This sequence comes from uncultured Chloroflexia bacterium, assembly GCA_963735275.1. GTDB lineage: Bacteria > Chloroflexota > Anaerolineae > Caldilineales > Caldilineaceae > UBA5069. The sequence goes on from CAVTKJ010000001.1 coordinate 388,944, forward strand.
GCAGTTGCCGGAAGCGCATGATCAGAAGCGTGCAGAACAAAAGAATAAAGCTGACCGCGGCAAATTGAATGGCCGTGATCATGGTTGAGCCGACGCCAAAACCGCCCTGTGCGTCCGCGTTGTCACCGGAGAAGACAACCGGGTGGATGGAGCGAAACCAGCGGGCGCTGTAATACGTGAGCGGCAGGCTCAGGAAAGCAAAGAGAGCGTAGATGCTGCCAAAGCGGGCGCGCGTTTCCCGATTGTCAATGCCATTGCGAAAAAGCAGGTACGCGATGTAGATGAGAACCGTGATGGTCACGGTGGTGAGCCGCGGATCCCATGTCCAGTAGGTGTTCCAGGTTGGCTTTGCCCAAATTGCCCCGGTCACCGTGGTGCCCAAGCCGAAGACAAGCCCCACCTCGATACTCGCCTGCACCAACCTGTCCCAGTCAAGGTTGCGCGAGATAAGGTATGCGATGCTGGCAATCAACGAGATCGTGAAAGCACTCAACGCTGCGAAATTGCAGCCCATGTGGATGTAGAAGATGCGCTGCGCGAACTGTTCGTCTCCCTGAAGATTTGCAGCCGGACGCGCATAGACCAACGCGATCCACATCATAAGCGACATCGCGGCCACACCCAGGATGGACAGGACAAGCTGCGTGACATGAAGCCCACGGTGGGTGCGCACGGGCTCCGGTTGCGCGGTCGTTGCTGTGCTCATAGGCGCTTCAGGCATCCTCCCAAATCATGTCAAAAACGAGATACGCGATCGTCAAGAAGAGCAGGTCATAACCGGCGATCACCAGCAGCCAGCGCACCACAGACTCCATGGAACCGCCGTCAATAAGGGTTGAGCTTAGCCCAACGCCTGCAACGAAGACAGGCACCATGACGGGCAAGAGGAGAATCGGCAGCATGCTCTCACGCGCGCGGCTGTTGGCGGTGAGAGCTGCAAAGAGTGTGCCGACAGCAACGTAGCCAAGGGTTCCCAGGAAGAGGCCCAAAAGGTTGAGCGGCTGGAAGAGACTGACGTCGAAGATGACCAGAATCACCGGAAGCACCAGCGCTTCGGTGATTACCATGAAAATCAGCGCAGCAATCAGCTTGCCAAAGTAGATCGCGCTGCGGTCCATCGGCGCCAAAAGGAGCGCAGCCAGGCTGCCCCGATCCGCCTCGGCGCCAAATGCTCGGTTGAGCCCCAGAACGCCCCCAAAAAGCACCACCACCCACAGCACACCCGGCGCAACCATGTTGGGGTCGGGCACACGCAAATCGAAAGCAAGACCAAAAATGATGACCGCCAGCACACTGAAGGCCGCCATCGTCAACACAACTTCCTTTGTCCGGAACTCGGCCCGCAGGTCCTTGAGGGTGATTGCCCACACTTTGCGCAAGAACGCACCGGGACCGCCGCCCGTGCGCATGGCAACCAGCGTCGGCGCATCATCCTGCGCCGGCACGGTTCCAACCGCCTCCGTTACGCTCATGAAGGCTGGACCTCGGGCCGTGTCACTGAAGCCTGACTGGCGACGCGTCCAGCGGCACCTGCCCCGACCAGGGCCTGAAGCCTCGCGCTGTCAAGTTCGACAGCGGGCTCTTGGAGAATGATTTTACCATCCGCCAGTACGCATATCCAATCGGCCCAGGCGAGTGCCCGTTCAAGGTTGTGGGTCGTCAGGAGGATGGCGCGATCGGCGGCGCCCAGGCTGCGCAGCAGGTGCTGGAGCATCTCCGCGCTGGCCGGATCAAGGCCCGTATCCGGCTCATCGAGAAGCAGGACAGGGGGGTTGTGAAGGATCGCCCGCCCGATTGCCAGGCGCTGCACCATTCCGCGGCTATAGGTGCGCACCGTGTCATTGCGGCGCGACCAGAGGTCTACGTCGTGAAGCACCTGCGTGATGCGCTCGGCCGGCGCCTCGAGATCGTAAAGGCGCGCAAAGAAGTCCAGATTTTCCCATGCGCTGAGCGCGTCGTAGAGCAGCGGTAGATGGCCGACGAACCCAATATAGCGACGCAGTTCGTGGAGGCTGCTCGTCATGGGCACACCGCCCAGTTCGATTGTCCCCCGCTCCGGGCGCGACAACCCCGAAATCATGCGCATGAGGGTCGTCTTGCCCGCACCGTTGCTTCCGAGCAGCGCCGTCACCTGTCCGGCATCAACTCTCAAGCTTACGCCGCGCAAGACGGGCTTGCGCCCGTAGCGCTTGTGGACCTGTTTGACTTCGATGAGTGGAGCCATAGCGAATAGGGCAGAACGAAAGCCCAAGAGATGGTGTCAATGGAAACTGGAGGATTCGAATAGTGGCCCGGCGTGTTTCCGCTGTGCCGGCGGATAGCGTATATCGCCACACCGCGAAGCGAGCGCCGAGTCAGCGCCGCATCGCCGTCGGCAATCAGGTGTTTCAACTCTGGGTGCGGCGAACAGTAGCGGCCTGTGCCTCCATCATTCCGATCCGACCTGCTCACCGTCGCTGCCAAATGTAGAATCATCGAACTCAACTTCACCGTCGACATCGCTTTCAAGCAATGCAATCGCCCGGTCCGCAAGCGGCGCGGGGACCAGCACCTTGGCGCTGGCAAGCCCGCCGATGGTAAGCCCGTAGATCTGCCCGGCGGCCTCACTGCTGATGATGGCAGGGATGCCGTCAGCTTCCAGGCGGCTCTTGACGATTTCGGCCTCCATGGAGTTTGCTGCTTCCCAAACGACTACAGGGGTCTGCTCCATTTTGCCTCCTGATGTTGTGTCACGCGCATCATCCGGTTTGCCAATTCTGCGCCGAATCCAATCCGGGAAACCGCTCACTGAGGTCGTCATGGTGTTCGCAAATCTACCATAGTGTAAGGCTCTTCACAAGACAAGGCAGCGCCGTCTACTCGACAGCGCCCCATGTGGGCGGCAACGCAAATGCACCGTCAGCCGACCGCGGGAAGGGTACAACCTCGATAATGGCGCTGCGATTCAGCGGACCGTAGATGTGCGGAAACTCCGCGTCGCCCACAGCATCCCACTGGATTGGAGATTCGACAGCGGCCTCGTCGATCACGAGGATCAGCCAAGCACCCGGCTCGTTGCGGTAGAACGAATTCCCCACGCTGAGCAGCGTCGATCGGCTGCCGGAGCAATGAATGAAGCCTTCGGTCTCGAGTGACGCCGCACGGTAGGCAGCACCGGCGGGCAGGCCGCTCCAGTCATCGGCTGGAAGCATGTGGTAAATCACCATCGACATCTTCTCCAGGTATGAATCGACGTCGCCCATTTCAAACGAACCTGGTCATTATAGCGCCACTCCAGGAATATCTGCGGCGCAGGGCGGGCCGCACGCGCGTTCGGCGCGATTTCCGGCAAGCCTAGGCGCCGGCCCAGCGCCAGTCATCAGTTATGAGTTGTCATTTGTCCATCCCCCACCTCAACCCGGCTTCCTTCGGGGGTATCGACCACGCGCCAGCCGGAGGCCTCAATCTGCGCACGCAGCGTATCGGCGGTGGTCCAGTCATGTTGGGCGCGAGCGTCGTCGCGGGCGGTCAGCAGCGCGGCCACCTCGTCCGGCACGTGAGTTTCTGTGGCAGCGGTGGCGTCCTCGGCGTGCTGCAGCGCCGTACGGTCCAGTGCGTCGCGCCATACGTCGTCGGAGATACCCTCGCCGGCCGCGGGCAGGTGGAAGTCACCGAGTTCTTCGAGTGCAAATCGCTCACCGTGGCTAAATTGGCGTTCATTGCCTGCCGCGCCGCAGCAGCACACCGCCCGCACCAACCACTTCCGCCTCTGCCGCCACGAAATCCAGACAGAGAGCCGTCTTTTCGTCAATTCCCACAAGCGTGCGCTGCGGATCGGACGGCAGCAGAGCGAGCAATGCGTCGAAGCGCTCTTCACCAATGTAGCACCGGCTCGTATCAAGTGAAGCGCCGCCGTCGCTGTTGTTCCAGTGCGAGACGAGCAGCAGCGAGAGGCCGAAGTCTGCAAAGAGATTCAGGCCGGGCTGCCAGTGAAGGTCGGCGCCAACCTTGTAAAGCTCGTAGACCGGAAGGGTATAACTGCTGGCCGCAAGCGTGGTCGCGCTGGACAGCATCACGCCGGCCCCGAGGCGGTTGCGCGCACGCAGGACTTGCCAGGCAAGGCTGTCGCGCAGGTGGCGCACGGCATAGGTGGGACTCCCTGGCCCGGCCATCAGCACATCGGCTTGCCACATTGGCTCGATGACTTCTGGATTGTCAGTGCTCGTTGGACCTTCGGCAGGGTCACGGCGTCGGCCCGCGACAAGTGAGATTTGCGGCGCAAAATTGACGAGCCGTTGCTGGATGAAGTCCGCGACATCCTGTGCCACTGCCTCTGCGTTGGGCTGAAACCCTGCCGGCGTTTGCAGCACGGCAACGTTGACGGGCGTCGCGAAGTGACGGAAGAGCCAGGTATAGACGCGCTGCACATTGGCAGCAGTCTCACCCGATCCAAGCAACACAATGGGACCAGGCACAGCGCGCTGTCCGCTCTTGCCTGCTCCTGGGGCGGTGGCAACGTCTGTGTCGTTCATCATTCTCTCTCGCCGGACCACATTCCGTGTGTGCGCTCGTTGATCAGAAGTGATGCAAGCTCAATCGGGCGATGCACATGGATGTCGTGGGCAGTATCCCGAAACCACTTGACCTTGCTTGCTGCCAGACGGATCCGGGCGGACTCCAGCATGCGTTGTTTGGCGGCGGTCCACTCGATGTTGCCGTCGTCGGCTGCACAAATGAGCACCGGCTCACGTATAAGCGCGAAGAGGTCTCCCGGGCGCTGCTCCCAGAGCGAACGCAGGATCAGCATGTGCCGATCTAGTGTCAACCAGGGCCGTACGGTTCCGTCAGGCAACGTCTCAAAGTTGCCCAGCGTCGCCTCGACACCCGCATCATCCCAGGTGGGATTGTGACGGGCAATCAGTTCCAGAAGGTCGGCGCGTGGTGTGCCAAGAAGGTTTGGTGGGCGCAGAGCTTCGGCAATCTCCTCCCACTGACTTCCGGCGGGGTGGTCCTGCAGATCGAGGATGCCGCCGTCCACGAAACAGAGACCGCGCGCCCGTCCGGGGTAGCGCGCTCCAAATGCAAGCACCACATTGCCGCCCCACGACTGCCCCGCGACAATCGGCCCTTCAAGGGCAAGCACATCAAGCAACCGCAACAGGTCCTCGCTGATTGTTGCGAAGTCGTAGCCGGCGTCGGGCTTGTCGCTCAAGCCGTGGCCGCGCTGGTCGACGGCCAGCACCCGGAAGCCGGCGGCAGCGAGCGCATTGCCCACACCTCTCCAGGTTGAAGCGTTGCTTGAGAGGCCGTGGAGCAGGACAAAGGGATCACCGCTTCCCGGCCACTCGAGTAGGTGGAGCCGCAAACCGCCCGAATCGGCGCGTATCTCAACGAAGCGATCTACCGGCTGGTTTGCCTCGACTCCTGGCTGCGCCGCGGCGCCGGCAGGGCCTATCGTTGATTCCATATTGACTCCTGGGTAACGGAACTCAATTGGCGGCACATTTGGCGGTGCATTGGTTCGCGTCGCGCGTTTCCCTTGTTACTTATATTGCGCAGAGACTCGCGCTTCGTAGCGGAGGGCTTCCGCGCCCTCATCCTTCTTGCGCCACCAGCGGCACAGGTGCAGAAGGCGCGGCCCGTGCGCGGCCCCGCTACTGGGGGCACGGAAGCCCTCCGCTGCGCTATCGGCCACTGCGCACATGCAGTGTACTGCCGCCAAGTGCAAGCGACAGCGGGCGGTGTTCCAATTTGCTGCAAGCGATTCGCAGATGCAAAAATGGACTGGAAGACTTGACGCTTTGGAGTCGGACATCACATTTACGAGGTGCTACGTGTACGAACAGGAACCGCTTCTCAGCCGCTTGCGCGCACACGGTATCCGGGTGACACCGCAGCGGGCAATGATCCTGCCGCGCGATTGAGACAATGCCCGCTCATTTGACCGCCGAGGAGGTCTATGCGGTTGTTCGTGCCGAAAGCCCCTATGTCAATTTGGCAACGATCTACCGGACCCTGGACCTGCTGAAGGCGCTCGAACTGATCACCGAGGCCGACATGGGTACGGGCGCGGCGCATTACGCCTTGCGTTCACACGCAGACCACCACCACGCTATCTGTCGCGTCTGCAGGCACTCTGTGGAATTCCCCGACAGACTGCTCGATTCGCTGATTGCCGAACTGCAGTCAGGCTATGACTTTGCCGCAGAAGCCGATCACATTGTGGTCTTTGGCCTGTGTGCCGCCTGCGTCAGACAGGATTCTTCCGCGCGGTCCGCTTCGTAGCATTCCTCAACTGCGAAGCAAACCCGGAAAAGGTGGAGAAACACGGAAGAAGCGGAGCGGAAACAACATGAACTGCGATGGGCGAACAAAAGACCCCAACGCGATTTCCATAGGTTCTGCTTTTTCCGTAGTTTCCGTTTACCGCCGTTCTACTCGCGCGGGATGCCCGTGATGCGGATGCCGCTTCCCTGCACCTTGTGGCGTGCGTTGATGCCGATGAGAAGCGCCGTGAATCCCTCCACGACAGCGCTGTTGGCGAGCGGCCCTGCATCTACTGCAAAAAACCCGGCGTCACGCGCAAGTTCCATGACCACCTGCTTCGGTTCCTTCTGATCGCCCGTCACCAGAACATCGCAGTTGGACTCCCACGCCAGGTCTTTCAGATGGCCCGCAGCCACGTTCTGGAAGGCCGCAACCACGCGTACGCCGTCGCCTAGCTGCGCCTGCGCCTCCTGCGCCGCCGATCCTGCTTCGGGCCGCCATGCCGTGGAGACCTTGGGCGGCATCAGCGGCACGCCCACGGTCACGAAGATCTTTCCCTGGCTGCCCTCGAGCACTTGCGCGATCATCTCCGCCTGGCCGCTGTAAGGCACGCTGAGGACGATGATCTCGGCAGCGTGGGCGGCGGCGGCGTTGTCCAGCCCGCGCAGCGGCACGCCGCTTTCGGGTAGCAGCGCAGTAAACTCAATGGCGGATGCTGCGGCGCGCTCGGCGCTGCGGCTGCCGATAATCACGGGATAGCCGGCAGCCGCCCAACGGATTGCCAGCCCGGAGCCCTCGGCGCCGGTGCCGCCGATTACGGCAATAGTAGGTTTGTTCATATTGATTCCTGGCGCTGTATTTGGGAAAGTGGTTGATTCATAGACCAGTTGACCGGTGGATACTCAATCGCCGCGGACAACTACCCGCAGCCCAACTCCGCACGTGGCACAGATGCGGTGACCTCACAGTGCTGCGTCGCACAGATGCCTTGCGGGCTCGTAGCGGCTGCTTCAGCTGCCGTTGGTCCGGGATGAAGTTTGTTTGGACGATTCGGCAGCTAAAGCAGCCGCTATGAAAGTCCGCCACGACGGTTCGCCACACTCGCGCTACGCGTGAACTAAAGTAAAACCGGGACGAATTCCACATCTACTACGAACATCTCAACGCAAAGACGCAGAGGACGCCAAGGGGCGCAGTGGAAAAGCAACTGCCTTAACTGAGTCTCCATCTTGCAGTCCTTTGCGTTCCTTTGCGCCCTCTGCGTCTTTGCGTTGAGATGTTCGCAGCAAATGTCGATTTCACTCCGGAATGACTTTAGAACTGCTCCCAATACCTCTCCCATGTCGCGGTGGCAAGCGCGCGGCTGCGGGCGGTGATTGCCGCCTCATCCATAGTCAGCAACTCTCGGTCGCGCATCAGCACTTCGCCCTGGACGATTGTGCTGTTTACGTGGCCGCCGCTCACGCCGAAAAGGATATGCCACGGCAGGTTGGCCGCGGTAAGCGGCGTGGTGGGGAAGTAGTCGAGCAGGATCAGGTCGGCATAGGCGCCCGGCGCCACAATGCCCACAGGCTTGTCGAAGAAGATCGAGGCGAGCCGCCGGTTGTTCTGCACCGCCATCTGGATGACTTTGTCCGCGCCCAGATAGCGCGGGTCGTAATCCGCGGCCTTCTGCAGCAGGTCCGCGACCTTCATTTCGATGAACATGTCGTTGCTGAAGCCGTCATTGCCCAGGCAGACGGCCATCCCGGCACGCAGCATTGGGGTAATCTCTGCGGCGCCCACGGCGTTGTTCATGTTGGAGCGGGGCTGATGGGAGATAAAGGTGCCCGTCTCGCGCAGCAGTGCAGTCTCCCAGGCATCGACGTGAATGCAGTGCGCCATGATGCTCTGCGGGCCGGTGATGCCGTAGGTGTGGAGCCGCTCGACCACGCGTTTGCCCGATTTGGCCAGGCTGTCGTATTCGTCCGATGGGTGTTCGGCAACGTGCACATGAAACCGGTTGCTCTCGCTGCGGCAGGCGTCGAGCGTGGCATCGGAAAGCGTCAGGCTGGCATGCAGGCCAAAGGTCGCAGCCAGGCGCATGGCGTCCGGCGAATCGGGTGAACTCCGCCGCGCGGCGTCTACACGGCGCAGAAGCGCACATTTTCGCTGATTCCGGCGCGCGCGGCCTCCTCGCCATCGCGGTCGGTCACTTCATAGCAGAGCGCGGCGCGCAAGCCACTCTCCAGGACGGCATCGGCAATGACATCCAGGCTGCCATCGATTGCACGCTGGCTGGCATGGTGGTCGATGAGCGTGGTCGTGCCGTTGCGAATCGCGTCAACGAGGCAGACTTCGGCAGAGGCCTTGACGCCCTCCAGGTCAAGCGCCTTGTCGAGCTTCCACCAGAGGTTCTGAAGAATCTCGGGGAAGTCCTTGGCCGGCGGGCCGGGGATGTACAATCCCCGTGCGAACGCGCCGTAGAAGTGCGTGTGTGCGCAGATCTGACCGGGCATGAGCACCATGCCGCCCGCATCCCAAAGAGGGGCTTCCGGGTGGCGCGCAATTAGTTCGGCGCTGGGGCCGACTTCGGCAATCGTTGCGCCGTCAATTAGTACGGCAGAGTCATCAAGCACGCCCTGCGCGTCGTCGAAGGTCAGCACCGTTGCATTGTGGATGATCATGGGCGGCCCCTGGTTCGTTGAGTGAGTGGGAATGGGAGTCGAATGGCCCATTCTACCCTGCGCAGCCGTGAAATGGCGAGCGCGTCGGGTGGTCCTTGCCGCAACAGCGGCTAAATGACCCATCGGCAATGATACAATGGGCGATGGTGTGAACACGCCCTTCACCCCAGACGATGCCGAATTCGCCGATTTTCGTCCGCACCGTCGACCGAAGGCGAGGGCGGCGATACGTGCCGCGCGGGTTGCGAGTTGGTATGATATCTTCTTTCTCCGTGCTTACCTGTAGAATTGGCCCACCATAGGAGAGTCAATTGTGGACGAATCCAGCACCTATCTGAACTCGGTTTTTGATGGTTGGGCGGGGTACAACAGCAGCCTGATCGGCGCGTTGCGCCGGCGTACTCCGGCTGAATTGACGTGGAGTCCCAACCCCGGCATGCGCTCGTGCGGCGAAATCGCGCGCCACATCGCACTTGGACGCATCATCTGGTTTCTGCGCATGGACGCACCGGGAAGTCACGAAGTTGCCGCACTGATTCCGGCATGGGAGACTGACGAGGAAGGCAATCGCGACGCCGTTGAATCCGCGCTAGATATCATCCAGGATTCTGAATTGCTCGTCGAGTGGCTGCAGCGCTCGTGGCAGATGGTCGAAGCCACGCTTGCCACCTGGACGGTTGCAGATCTTGCGGTTCCATTTTCACACAAATGGGATGGCAAACTCTGGTCCATCCCCCGTCAATGGACGATCTTCCGGATTCTGGCGCATGACATTCATCACGGCGGAGAACTATCCCTCATGCTTGGGTTGCAGGGAATCGAAGCGTTCGAGCTCGGCTCGCTGGGCGGCCACGTTGTCTTGCCGCCTTTGGCGAGTGATTCCGCATCCGTCTAGCATGCAGGGGACACATGGCTGAACTTCACGTCCTCATTAACGGCTGGTTTGCGGGTCAGGAGGAGGCGGGCAGCGGCCAGTACCTTCACCACATCCTGCCGGCGCTTACGCAATACGCTCCGTCAGTGCGCTGGACGCTGCTTGTGCCACGCGGCGCGCCCGCGCGCTCGTGGCCCGGCGTGGTCGTCGCGCCGGTTGCAATGCCGCTTCTGCCTGGTGCGCTGGGCAAACTCTACTGGGAGCAGGTGACAATGCCCAGGTGGGCGCGCCGCCTGCGCGCCGATGTACTGTGGACCCCCTACTGGGCGGCGCCGTGGTGGCAGCCTGCGCCCTCGGTCGTGACAGTGCACGATCTCATTCCGCTGCTGCTCGCCGAATACCGGAGAGGGCCATTGCAGCGCGCCTACACCGTGCTCGTTGCGCAGACGGCGAAGCGTTCGGCCCAGGTGATCACGGTAAGCGCCGCAAGCGCACGCGACGTGACCGCCCATCTCGGCATTGCAGCCGAGCGCGTGACAGCCATCCACCACGGCCCCAACCAGGCGGAAACCGCGCCGCTTACTGAAGCCGAACGGGCAGAAGTGCGTGCGCGTCTGCAACTGCCCGAACAGTACTTTCTCTATATTGGCGGATTCGACGCGCGCAAGAATGTCTCCGCCGTCGTGCGCGCCTATCGGCGCTACCTCGAAATGGGCGGTAACCCGGACGTAAAGTTGGTGGTCGCAGGCAACCTTCCCAACGAGGACACCCCCTTTGCGCCCGACCCGCGCCGCATGGCCACAGACCTGGGTATCACCGACAATATGCACTTCTGCGGCTGGGTTGCCGAAGCGGACAAGCCCACGCTCTATGCACTTGCCACGGCCTATCTTTTTCCCAGCCTCTACGAGGGTTTCGGGATGACCATTCTGGAGGCAATGCAGGCGGGCGTGCCGGTGGTGACGAGTGGGGAGTGGGGGACTGGTTGATTGGTTGATTGGTTGATGGGTTGACTGGTTGATTCGTTGATTCGTTGACTGGTTGACTGGTTGATTCGTTGATTCGTTGATTCGTTGATTGGTTTGCTTGGCCGAAAACCGCTCTTTGACCCACGCCCGTGTGCGTCGATTGCAAAGGCAGTGAATGAAATGCAAAGGACCACGTCAAGCGACGCGGCCCCCAAAACTTAACCAGTCAACTACTCAACCATTCAACCAGTCAACTAATCAACCATTCAACCATTCAACCATTCAACCATTCAACCATTCAACCATTCAACTAATCAACCAGTCCCCTAATCCCCGTCCCTCACCCCTTCGGCGGCACATAGCAAACCTGCTCGGCAGCGAGCGCCGGGTGGTTGTAGCCAAAGTGGTCAGTGATCTGCCAGGTCTGTTCGTTGTCATCAAAGATCGACTGAACGGCCGCGCAGGCCGCGGCTGCGTCAGCTTTGCTTTCGTAGTTTGCCAGCCATTCACTCGTGGCCTTGGCATAGGCGCTGTCCGGCTGGCCCTGGGCAAGCGCATCGCTCGATTCCCGGGCAGCTTTGTCGTCGCCCATGAGCGCCTGCACTTGCGTCAGCCGAAAGCTGGCAAGGCCCTGCAGCGTCACGATCTCTTCAACCCCATCGATCCCAAAGATGCTGCACGCATTCAGGTCCGGCGAGTGGGCATCCTGGTAGGCAGCGAGCGCCGGAGCAAGTCCAATCACGGGCGATGCCTGGAGCAGGACGTCGGCCTCGACAAGGCGCAGGCCCAGACAGTCGTTTCCTTCCGCTTCGCGGTCATAGACCCAACTTAACTGACGAAAGGGCGATCCGTCCATGCTCTGCCACTCTTCCCGGTGAGGCACTGCCAGTCCACCCTCCGGGGTGTTGCTTACGCCCCCGGTGAGCACAACAAGCTTGCCCTTGCCCGGAGCGCCCGCAGGAAGGTCCTCGATCGCGGCCGAACCCTCAGCGAGTGTTGCCCCAGGCTCAATCGCCGAAACGTAGGCCCCTTCGTTCTTGTCCCAATGCACCATTTGGACTTCGGTTACGCAGAACGTGCTGCAACCGACAACGGTCCATGCGAGTTCGGGAATGCTGTCGCCGTTAAGGTCCTGCGCGGCGAGGAGAACGGATTCACCGTAGATCTCGGGGTTGGCAGCTAGTTCAAATTCTCCTGCGCCGCTGCCGTGGAAGACAAGTACGGCGCCCTGGGTTCCCTTTGGCCCAAAACCGAGGTCGCTCACGATCACGGGGAGCACGAGCACGTCCTGCTTGCCGTCAACGTTGAAGTCGCCAAAGACGACTGCGCCACGCTTGTCGCTCATTGCCTTGCAGCCCTGCAGCCAGTCTTCAATCGCGGCCTTGTCACGACCCGCCGTGGCGAGAATCGCCGGCAGTTTTGTGGCATAACCGGCCAGTGAGTCTGGACAGACTGCCGCATCCTCGTCCGTGGCGGCCGCATCCGCGCTGCCCTCCGCAACGGCAGTGCTGGACATAGCCACTGCCTGCGGATCGCCGGCCGCCGCCGCAACACCGGCCAATCCGGTTGCTGCGGAAGTCAACGCCGCCGCGGGCGCTGCCCCCGTGTCGGACTCAACGTCAAGCACAGGGCAGACGTCGTTGGGGCCAAACGAGGGGTTGGCGTAGCCGTAATCGGCAAGGAAATCGTAGGTGGCAGGGTTCTGCGCGGCGAATTCGTTCACGGCCTGGCATGCCGCGGGAATACTCGGATTGGCTGCATACGCGTCTGAGCCAGACCTGTCCGGCCTCGGAAAAGACCGACGTCGTGTAGATTTCGCTGATGCTGCCGATCAGGTCACCCGCGATTTCGGGAACTCCCTGGTACGCGGCCACAAGCGCCAGGCGGAAGAGGGAGAAGCTGCGCAGTTCGGCTTCCTCGTCCGGGTGGGTCCAGCAAACATCCAGAGTGGGATCCGTGGCAGCTTTGGTGTAAAGCTGCTCAACAGTGGTCATGTCTGTGTTTGACAACTTGAGGAAGGCCTCATTCGCGTCGAGTACGGCGAAATAGAGGCAGTCATTGTCGGCGTATGTCCGTTCAAGCAATGTATAGGGTGCACCGGCAACGCTGCCCCATACTTCAGTGCGTGCGCGCTGCGGGCCGGCTCCGGCGCTTCCGTAGACGCCCCCTTCAAGCACAAGTTCCTCACCCTGACCAGCCTCACTCACATCGTCGATGCTGTAGTCTGCATAGGCCATGCCGATGGTGTCGTCCGTCCAGTTCACCCATTCTGCGCCGTCCCAACTGCGCACGCTCATTGTATCGAAGCATGTGCTGGCCCCACAGGTGGTGTCGGCAAAGACGATGTCGGGCCGCCCGTCGGCATTGATGTCGCCCGTGTCAACCAGGGCGACCTTGCCGGCGGCGCGTGCGCGGTACATCTCAACGAAGCCGGCATCGCCCATCGTGTAGATGATCAGATCACCTGCGGGCGCGCTATCGGCAGCGTTGGGGTCGGCGTAGATCACCATCAGTTCTTCCGTGCCGTCGCCTGTGAGGTCCTCGACAGTCAACCCGTCGTCGACGTCCGAGCCACAATCGCGGCAGGTAGGAACGCAAGCCTTCGATGCCGAAGTCAGCGTTGTTGAGCACGGAATTGATTGTGGCTGGATATTCGGCGAAAACCGCAGGACAGTTGATGCCGATTTCCGTCTCGGGCGTGGCGGTCGGCGTGGCCGTGGGCTCCGGAGTGAAGGTTTCAGTCGGCGTTTCGGTCGGCGCTTCCGTGGCTGTTTCAGTCGGAGCTTCTGTCGCCACTGCAGCCGGCTGCGGTGTCTCGGGTGGCGCATCGCCAAGGCCGGGCATGCTTGGCGTGGGCGAAGGGGTGGGTGATGGCGTGGGTGATGGCGTCGGTGAAGGCGTTGCGGTTGGTGTCAAGGTTTGCGTTGGCGTTGGGGTGTATACCACGCCCTGTGCACTGGAGTCAGGCAAGGCGTCGTCCTGCGGCGCAGCGCCGGGAACGGGCGGAATCACCAGGCTGACGCCACGTGCAAGAACAAGATCGGCGCGCACGGCATCAGGGTTGGCAGCGCGCAACAGGCGCGCCGGCACACCATATTTGGCGGCTATGCTGTTCCAGGATTCGCCCCCCTTGACCACGTGCGTCTGCACGACCGGCTCGGCAACCGTCGCGGCCGCTGTCGCTGCGGCGGTGGCGCCGGCTCTGGAGGTGGCTACCGCGGTCGCCGTCGGGGCGGATGCGGCGTTGATCGTCAGCACATCACCCACGCGCAAGACATCGTTGGCGCGTACAGCCTTCGGGTTGGCGGCCTGCAGCACGCGCACGGTAAGGCCTACCTCGCGCGCGATGCTCGTCCACGAATCGCCCGCCTGGACCGTGTATTCGTAACTCGTGGCGCTGGTGGGCTGCGCGATCTGAGCGGTGGGCGTCGCGGTGGACTTGTCCTGCGCCCTGGCGATGTCCTTGCTTTCAAGCGCGGCAAGGCCAATCAGCAGCGCAAGTGCAGCGGCGATGAGCCAGCGAATGGAGGTGGTTTGAGGCTTCCTGGAATTCCGCGGGGGTATTGAACGCAGCGGCGAGTGTTCCATGGTCGGTTCCTTTGCTGTGACGTAGTCGATGATGTAACCGAATGGCAGCGATGATACGATTTCTTGAAGACTGTGGGGCGTTCCCCTGGTTCGCGCCTTCCCGCTCTCTTTGGCTCTTTCTCTTGCCGGCCCTGCAGGCCCGCGTGCAGACAATTTGCTGCACGGTGAGAAGACTTCCCGCTGATGACTATGGTTGGTTGGTTACATCCGTTACCTTCTGGACAACCTGAACCCAACTCTGACCCGGTTTCAGCGGAATCGGCACGTCCCCGGCGCCAAGCCAGCGCGGCGGCGCCTTGTCATCGGCGCGCCACGTGCCTTCGTAGACCTTCCCATCGCGGAAAACGCGCAGGTCTCCATACTCGAAGAGTTGAATGTCCACGCCAAGCGTGCCATTCGTGTCTTCGATGATATTCGTCAGCGTGTGGGTGGCCGCAGCAACAATCACGTTACTTGCGACAATCGGTTCGCCGGTTGCCAAATCAAACTGCTGCTGGCCGGCCTGATAGCGAAGATAACCACCCTCCGCAGGGTCATACTTCCACTGCACATTATTGCCGCCCGGGTAGGCAATCGAAACAACCGTGGAGGTCATTGTGCTTCCGGCCGGCGGCTCATCACTGAATGGGAATCCGGGCCGGTTCCAGGGCTTCTCGACCCAGGTGCCGCCCGTCCAATTGTTGAGCACCTTGGCACAGTATTGTGCATCAGGATTCTTCTGGCAAGCGGTCGAGTTTGTCGCTGACCCATTTGCGAACACCAGCCGGGCTCGCCTGCATGCGCGTGCGGTAGTCGTTGCCAATGCTCTGGAAATAGAGATTTGCATTGGAGTCGTCGATGTCCGAGTCGACGTAGGGGAAGCCGACCTCGTTCTTGAGCAGATAGCGCACGGCATCACTTGCGCCCGAACAGGCGAGGATGCCATCGAAGCTGTACAGAAACTTGATGTTGGGCAGACGCGCCGAGCGGACGGGGCCCACGCGGTCGGGGCTCTGACTCTGGTACATGGCCGTGAGGCGCGTGAGCGCAAAGCCGTCGACGATGTACTCGTAGACAACATCCGCCTTGCTCAGCCCGTAGTGCTGGGCGCGGCCGGCGGCGTCATTGTTGATGCAAATGAAGATTGGGTGCTGCTGCAATACGGCCGGATCAGCCACGGGAAGCCCGGTGAATGGCGCCTTGTTGGAGGGCGTGGGAGTCGCCGTGGCAGGGAGTTCAGTAGGCGTCGCCGAAGGCCACGGTGTCTCCGTCGGAGCCACGATGATCACCGGCGTTTTGGAGGGCGTCGGCGACGGTGCGGCGCTGGCTCCCACTCGGGAGCACGCGCCGCTCAGGAGTGCGACTGCAACCAGGGCGGCGACGAGAAGGCGGTGCGGGTGCATCAATATGGCTCTCAAGGCTGGTGGAGTGTCTACGGCCAACGCACGCAAGCGAATGGCGAGCGAAGCCACGGCGCAATGACTTGCGTCGTCAGCAGCAATTATAGCAGTAGCCGATGCGATGCCAAAACGCGTGTGGAGACTTGGGGCTGCTCTGCGAGCCATTCGCGCACGTTTGAGCATTCCGCAAGTTGCTCAGTTGGCATTTACTAGAGAGCTGCAGTATGCTTTGGCGCGACTATTTCCATGGTTTGTCCACCAAGAAGGTGGCGCAACCTGTCTGTCGGTCCGCATTACTGAGCGGTGGCAGGGCAAGGATGTGCGGCGAATGAATCAAGCCTTGCGGGCCACCGGCCGCGGATGATAGACAGTGGCGGACCGGATAAGCTGAGTGTTTTGTCTCCGCAGAACGGGGCGCGCTCCGAAAGCTGTATTCTCTTCAGGAAAGTACCACGATAACGCCTCGGCAATTTGGCGTCTCATCTGATCCACAGGCACGCGCACAGGAAAAATCGACCATGCGACATTGGCTTCTCATTGGTTACGGTGTACTCGTCGTCGCTCTGCTGGCTGGCTGCACGCCGAGCCCAATTCAGCGACCGGATAACCCATCCACACAGCCGACCGCGGCCCGTCCCGAGAGCTCCGCCCAGCAGGAAGATGACAGTGCAAAAGGAGGGCACCGTCCAACTGGAGCAGGATGGCATCTACTTTGTTGACGGCACGGAGGGACCATTACCCAGCCTGCTTGAAGGCGAGGATTTGCAGCGGATACTGGATTTGCGCAGCACAACACTGGGGCCCACGTACAAGATTCTGAGCGCAGTCAGCCCAGATGACGCCGTCGTGCTGGCGTCGCATCAGCGAGATCTCTTTTTCGTCAACCTGGAAGACGGCAGCACAGTACCGATCGTGCTTGACAAACCTGTTGTCGCGATTAGCAGCTACAGTTGGATTGATGCCTATTCGTTGGGGTTTCTGACGACCCAGCCCAACAAGGACGCTCCCTCATCAATACGTGGCGTTAGCTACGACCGGCGTACGGGTACGCTGAACCCCAATGATTCGCGCCTGGACTCTGCGGCGCTCGCGAGCAACGGGAAGACGCCGGTGCTCTTCTCACCCAATGGCGCCAAGCTGCTGCTGCTGGACACCGCGAGCGCTGCACCCATGAGGGGAGCGACCGCGCCCTCTGCCCAAATCGGTGCCCCCAAGCCGTCACCCGGTATTGCCCCGGTAATGGCTGTGACCGACAGGGCGGCAGGCCTGGAGCCGCTGCCCGGGATGGTGGGTTTCATCGTTACCGAAGGCGGCGTCTTCTCCGTGGTTGACGTGGAGAGCGGCGTTGAGCACGAGGTCTATACAGTCGGGGCGGACGAGAAGGTGCTCGACGTCTCCTTCAGCGAGGACGGCAGCAAGTTCAGCCTCACCTCGGTCTCGCTCGGCAACTCGACATCGCGCCTCTTCGAAGGGGCCCTGCTCACGGATGACGGGTACGTCGACGCAATGGGCGAACTCGCGCCCGATGACAATCTCTTCTTTCAGAGCAACAAAGTAACAATGCTCGATTTCCCCAGCGGGGAGGTGCGCACGCTGCGAGCGGCCGATGGCGATGGCATGCTCTACGACGCCACCAGTTGGAGCCCGGACAACCAGACGCTGCTGATTGCGATCAACAAGCCCGGCGATGCAGTGGGCCGCCGGTATCTACAATACTTGGGCCAGTCCCAGTCCGGTGGCAGCCTGCGCTTCTACAACAGCGATCTCGAGGAAATCCTGCGGCTTGATAATCCCGAGTTTGATTCGCCGCAAAAGGATGCAACCTTCATTTCCAATGACGAGGTGCTCATCCAGACGCGCTTACGGCACAAATGGCCAACCCTACATCTACACACTGAGCAGCGGCGAACTGCGCAACATTGCCGACCGCCCGGGCGTCTTTTTTGAGGTAACGCCGACGAACAATTCCGACGAGATCGTCTTCGTCTACTCTTCCTTCACCGATCCGCCCGAATACGCGCGCATGGGGCGCGACGGCACAGGCTTTACAACCCTGACGTCAATGAACGAGCAGGCGCGCAGCGCGGTGCGCTCGACGCAGCACCCCGTCTCCTTCACGCTCAAGAATGGCGAGACCTTCGAGGGGGTGCTGGTGCTGCCGGCCAATGTGGCATTCCCACCTCAAGAGCTTCCGATTGTGGTCTGGCAGGCGGGTGGGCCGGGCGAGTCGGTGTCAAACACATGGAGCAACACGATGGAGGGGCCGGTAAGCCTGCTGCCGAACTTCGGCTACGGTGTTCTGGTTACACCCCTCTATGGCCGTTTTGGCTTTTCGGCCGAGCGCTTCAACGCGCTTGCCGGCCCAGGTGCTTTCGGCACTATCGACATTGATGCGATGGCCGAGATTGTGGAGCAGGTGCGTGCCGAGGGGTGGGCGAGCAAGGTGGGTGTTGTCGGCTGCTCGTACGGCGGCTATTTCGTGACGCAGAGCATTGTGCGCCATCCCGCAACCTACGATGCCGCGCACACCATGTGCTCGATTGTGGACATGGTTGCCGAGTGGAGCCGAGGCGACGGTCTGCTGATTCCTTGGTTCCTGCACACGTCAATCTATGACAACCCGCAGGCGTATATCGATGTGTCTCCCATCTACCATACCGACCAGGTACAAACGCCGCTTCTTGCCTTCCACGGTACAGCCGATTTCCTCCCCATCGCTGTGATGGAGAATTTCATGTCCCTGGTTCTCAACACCGGTACACCGGCAAAGCTCTTCAAGTTCAAGGATGGCGTGCACGGCTTTGCCAACCTTACGCCCAAGGAGCTGTCGGACAACTACGAGTTGTACGGCGCGCAGGAGCAACTGCTCTGGTTCCGCGAGTACTTGGGGCAGTAGGCAGACTGCGTAGATCCGGCAATGGAATGCTGACGGGGCGCTGCGGTCATCTGGCGAAAGTCGGAATGGCTGCAGCGCCCTTTCTGTTGCGAGGGACGATAAAACGATGGTTGCAGCGCACGCGAGGGAGGGATCGGGCAGGCGGATGCACGAGGCGTAGATTGGCCTAGCCAGAACCACCAAGACCGGCCACGCGCGCTGCGCGCATTGCCTCATGGCGGTCGGCGACACATAACTTGTGCAGGATGTTTGAGACGTGGTTGCGCACCGTCTTGGGGCTAAGCACAAGGCGCTCGGCAATCATTGCGTTTGAGCAGCGCTCGGCCAACAACGAGAGGATCTCGTATTCGCGTTCTGTGAGTTGGGGAAAGAGGTCTGCAGGATTTGCGGCCGGGCCCCCTTCGCGGCCCAGAAAGTGCATGACGCGTTCGGCAACGCTTGGTGAGAAGATCGCCTCACCGTTGGCCACAGCGCGCAGGGCGCGCAATGTTTCCTCCTGGCGCGCGCCCTTGAGAATGTAGCCGCGGGCACCCGCACGCATGGCGGCAAAAACAGAATCATCATCTTCAAACATCGTCAGCATGAGCACAGCGACTTGCGGCTTCGCCTGCATGATGCGACGCGTGGCCTCAATGCCATTCATCCCAGGCATCTTGATGTCCATGAGGACAACATCGGGCGTCAGCTCGACGGCAAGCGCAACCGCTTCGTCGCCCGTGGCTGCTTCGCCGACAAGCGCGATTTCGTTCACAGACTCGAGCAGTGCGCGCGACTCCGTCGCGAAAGAGCGGAAAGTCGTCAGCGACGAGCACGTGGATTGTCTGCATGGCGATTCCTTCCGGCTTTCAGCAACTATAGGGGCGCAAGCGGCAGCCGCGCCGTAACCGCGAGTCCGGTGCCGGGTTGGGCAGCAATCTCGAGCGTACCGCCCAGTTCGGCGGTGCGTTCCCGCATGGCATGGATGCCCACGCCGGTCCTTGATGAGGGTTGCAAACCCGTACCGTCGTCGCGCACTGTTACGCACAACGCATCATCCTCAAGCGCAATTCGCGCATGGCATTGGTGCGCACCGGCGTGTCGCAGCGCGTTGTTTGCCGCTTCCTGTACGATGCGGTAGGCGGCGACCTCGACCGCGGCGGGCAGGGGCGGCAGCGTTTCGGGCGCCTCCAGCGTTAGTTGTACGCTAGCTCCTTGAAGCGTGGCAAAGTGCTGGCGCAGTGCAGGCACGAGGCCGAGCTCATCCAGTGCAGGCGGGCGCAGGTTGTAAACAAGGCGGCGGATGTCGGCGATTGCATCCTGCAACTGTTCGCCTGCTGCACTCAAATGCTCGTCAGCGCGGCCGGGGTCACGCGCGAGCAAGTTGCGCGTGGCGTCGATGCGGAATGAAAGGCCCGCCAGCGCGGGGCCCAGGCCATCATGCAGGTCGCGCCGCAACCGCCGGCGTTCTTCTTCACGTGCGCTGACAATGGCGTTGCGCGACTGCTGCACATCCTTGCCCACTCGTGCAGCATAGACGGCAATCGCCGCCTGGCGCGCCAGATCATCAAGCAAGCGCCGGTCGCCGGGGCTGAAGGGCTCGCCCCGGGCGCGTTGCGCCACAATCAAGCGGCCCAGCGGCTCATTCTGGTAGACAAGCGGAAGCGAGAAGAGTTGCTCGGCGGCGGGCGGCTTGCCGAACTCACCCACCCCGCTGGCGGCAGGTATCTCCTCATCAAGCACAACGGCGGCGTAGGGCAGCCGCAAAGCCTCGGCCACGGTTTGGGCAACAGCCGTCAGCAGCGTGTCAGGCGTCTGATTGCTCTGCTCCCACTGCCTGCCCAGCCGTGTGAGTACTGCGTAGGGATCATCGCGATCACCGTACATCAAATGATTGACCCAGTGCTGCATTCTGGCGCGCAGCGGCTGAAAGAGAACGGCGACAACGCCTGTCGCCAGCAGCGAAGCAAAGAGCCCGCCCCACTGCTGCGTAATTAGCCCCAGCGCGCCGACGATGCCCACATAGAGTCCAACCACAACAACTGTCAGCGCGCCATAGAGTAGTGTGCCGCTGATGAGCATGTCGATGTCAAGAAGCCTGTAGCGCAGAATGGCCACCCCAATGCAAAGCGGCAGCAGCGCCATGAGCAGCGTCTGCAGCGTAGGGCGTAGCCAGCTGTATGTTGAGCCCAAAAAGCCCGGCCAGAGCGTGTTGTCAATTGCCGAGATGCCGTAGAAGGCAACACCCCCCAGCACAGCCCCGATCAGCCCGGCGGCCATCCACTCCGTCTGCTGCCGCTCAATGTGGCCCGATTCGCGCCGGTAGCGGTAAATCTGCGCCGCAACGCCCGTGCCGAACCAGATCAACGCGTTGCCAAAGGAAAGTAGCGGCGTGCTCCTGAAGGTGGGGCCATAGATCGTATTCAGCGGCAGATTTGGGAAGAGGAGAAAGGCCAGTGTCAGGATCGTCCACGCCAGCGCCAGCCAGCGGGTGAAGCGGGGCACAAAGCGGCCGTCGGGATAGAGGTAGAGGATGAGCAGCGCGCCAATCATCTCCAGGGCGCGCATGGCAAGCACCGGCGCACGCCACAGCCACGCCACGGGGCTAAAGTCGGCGTTGATGAGCGCGTCGGTCATCCCCGTTTCCGTCGCACCCACCATGATCAGCGTGAGGCTCAGGAAGACGACAAGCGGCTCGCGCATGCGCCCGCGCACAATTGCCAGGCCCGTGGCGAAGAAGACAGTCGCCAGAACGATTTCCAGCGACAGCGCGTAGTAATCCACTGCAGACGCAGCGCGGCCGCTCAGGATGATGCGCATGCGCGCGGGGATGCCCGCGATGGACAACGCTATCGCCAGCGGCGCAAAGAGCCACCAGACGATGCGCAAGCCATCGCGCAGGGCGCGCCGCGGCAGCACAGCGGGCTGCGTCACGGTTTGCTCTACAAAGCTGGAAAGCTGGGGCGAGTTGGACGCCATGGCCGCCATTATGGCACATGCGCGCCTGTGGGTCGAGCCTCTTGTGCGGATCGGGACTCCGAACGGGACACAATCGGGACGCTGTCCCATTGCGGCGGGACGCGCGCGCGGCGTAGGTTGGCTGTTGGAGACCTTGCATCCCCCCACTTTGCCCAATAGGAGCAGCACTATGAGCCGAAAATGGCTGGGGCGCATCTTCGCCACGCTGATTGTTTTCTCACTTGCACCCATGCAGCCCGCCCCCGCGCTGGCCGCCCTGCCGCAACCGCCCCAGCAGAGTGAGGCGACCCAAGCCGCGCAGGCAGACGCATCTGCCGTCGAATTGCTGCGCGACACGCTGTACATTGGTCGACGCAGATGGACCGCGCCGATCACTTCATCATTGGCGGTGGCTTCCTCTATCTGGGCTTCATGTCCTAGCGGCGGCCCCAGGGCTGCCGGTGAGGGTAGCGACGCCGCAGCGCAGCCCGATGCGCCGGCCGAAGAAGGCTATCTGCGCCGCATTTCCATCTATGGCGGCGCGTACCCCACGCTGCAGAACAGCTCGTTCTGCGCGTATGACTCATGGGCGGCGGACGATGCAGGACTCTTTTTCTGGGGCGGCGGCTGGCTGTGGCGGGTGACCACGGCCGCCCCGACCGTCCAGACGCGCATCACCTCGTACGCCATCGGTAGAGGGACGCGTTGCGCTGGATGGCACATATCTCTACTGGATTACAGGCACACAACTCTGGCGCGTGCCAAAGTGGGATACCGCCAATTCCGGCGGCGATCGCAGCGAGTATGTTGCCGAAACATCAACTGCTGCGCGCAGCCTGCTCATCTCCGGCAGCAGGGTCTACTGGCTGGACAGCGTGGGTCTGCGTTCAGTCGCGGCGCGACTGCTCCGAGGTCTGCTCTGTCTCTACTCTTGCGAGCGGCAACGGCAATTACTTGACCGACGCATACGTCACGCTGGGCGGTGGCGGTTACTCCAGCCCGCTCTGGACGCCCGGCGTTGCTCCCGCCAACACGCTCGTCGGCCATACGTGTCTGCCGAGTCCCGGCGGTATCCTCTGCCTGCTTCCACCCACCACTTACTACTCCGCGCCGAATCGCAATGACAGCAACGGCAACAACCGACAAGCCTATCTTGGCGCGGCAGACGACAATGGCGCATATCTCTACTGGGTTGAGAATGTGCGCGGAAACCCTGGCGAGGTGACGGCAGACGGTCGCCTCATGAAGTGGAAGCTGAACAGGACGAGTGGTTGGTGACAGCGAACCCCTTCGTTACACCACAGCCGATTGCGCAGAAAACCGCACAGTACAGCCTCCTGGCGGGGCAATCGGGATGACCACGTGCAGGTGGCGGATGGCTGGGTCTACTTCATGACCAGCGGTGGCGTGAGCCGTATTCGCGCCGACGCACCGCCTCTGCGCTGGGATGTGGCCTTCAACTACTCGAGACCAACCAGGTGGTGCAGAGCGTGCTCAACGAAGCGCCGCTGGTCGCGGACAAGCCCACGGTGGTGCGCGTCTACCCGAACAAGCTCGAAGGGGCCGGAGCTCTACAACGTGAGCTGCGCGCCTCATCGGCACGCGCGCCGACGGCTCACCCCTGCCTGGCTCGCCGCTGCGCCCGTCAAACGGGTCAATCGACCTGCTGACTAACAACGCACCAGTTGACAGCGCAACGCTCGACGGTAGTTGGCTCTTTACGCTGCCCAACAGGTGGATGGGCGCAGGGCAGATCAAGCTGCGCGCCGAGATCGACCCAAGCGGGATCTGTGAATGACCCCGACCGCGCCAACAACAACAGCGCCAACAACCCCTTCACCTTCACCGGCAAGCAGCCCATCTGCATTGTGGCAGTTCCCGTGCGCACGCACGGCGGCCCGGCCAGCACACAAGACAGGAGTCTTTTCATCAGCACCGAGGTGCTGCGCCAACTCTTCCCAACCAACGATGTCTGGCTCTATGCGCAAAGCAGCGACGTGGCGCAGATTCAGGCGCGCATCGGCATCCCGCCCTGGAAGTACACCCCGTACGCCCTGCCAGGTGATGGCGAGAATGTGCTTAGGGCGCTGCGCGACCGCGCTTTGCTTTCCGATGATCCGGATGCGTGCGACGACGCAGGTGCCACAATTCACTATATCGGCTTGATCAGTTCGCCCACACCCACGGATGGGCAGGGTGGCCTTGGCTGCGTTGACTGCTCGCTTGGCGAGCTCGTCGCATACTTCAAGCTGCCGAATCAGGCCGATGCAGCCCTCGCAAGCCGATTGCCCCCACTGGGCATCTCAAGGTCATTTGGGACGCTCGCGCATGAGGTGGGCCATACGCTAGGCCGATTGCATGTAGACTGCGGCGGCCCCAAGAACCCAGATCCGAACTGGCCTTATAAGTCTTCTCCCTGCCGTTTTAGTGAGCGATATGCGGGCTTCGACACAACGTGGACGGAGCCGGTTATGCCGATTGATGAATTCGGCCGCGAAGTGGCCGATCTCATGGGCTACGCCACCTTTCGCTGGATGAGCGACTACACCTACGGCGCGCTCTTCAACCGCATCTGCCGGCGCAGCAGCTGCGTCATCGGAGGCCGCCGCCGCCCAGGCGGAGATGGTTGCGGCGGGTGGCGTTCATCTACCTGAGCGGGAGCGTGGGCGTGAGCCAGCCGACTGGGTCGCTGGGGTACGCGTGGAACTATCCAACGGCGCAGATCAGCCAGGGGGTGCTGGCAAAGCTGGCCTCCGTCGCCGCTCCCGCTGTGCAGGAGGCTGCGCTTGACGCCAATGCATGGCATGTGGTGCTGCTCAACCAGCAAGGTGGCGTGCTCACCGACCGCGCGGTGACGCCTGCGCAGTCGGAGGATGGCCCGCCCCCAACGCAACTCCCCTTCACACTGGCCATTCCGGCGGTGCAGGGGGTGGCCCGCATTGAGCTGCGCAACGGCACGACGGTTGTGGCAAGCCGCACAGTCAGCCCAAAGGCACCCATGCTGCGCGTTGTGGCCCCGGCCGGCGGCGAGAGCTTCGATCAGTCGATGACGCTCACCTGGGAAGCGGCCGATGGCGACGGCGACCCGCTCCTCTTCAACTTCCAGTACAGCCGCGACCAGGGGCAGCACTGGCAGACATTCCTTTCCAGCTATCCCAAGATGACAGCCGGCAACCAGATGACGCTGGCACTGGCGGATATCAATGAGTTCCCCGCCACCACCACGGGCAGCCTGATTCGGATTGCCGTAAGCGACGGCTTCAACACCACGCTTGCGACATCGAATCCCTTCACCGTGCCCAACCGCAAGCCGGTTGTGTCGATTGCGGCCCCGGCTGATGGCGCCGTATTCCAGCCCACGCAGACGATTCTCCTCAAGGGCGCAGCCACCGATGTTGAGGATGGCGGCCTCAACGAGACGGGGCTGCTCTGGCGGCTCAACGGCTACCCAATTGGCGCAGGCGCATCCGTCAGCGTGGACGACCTGCCGCCGGGTGACTATTCGGCGCTGCTCACGGCCACCGACAGCAAGGGTGCTGAAGGCTCGGCGACCACAACGTTCACCGTTGCGCCGCTGACGATTCCCACAGTCGCCACCTCACCCAAGCTGGACGGCAACTGCAATGAGGCCGCTTACTCGGCGGGAACACAGGTGCTGCTCGCGCCCTATGCAAATGTCACACGCGTCCCCGTCTCCATGGTGGGCGACGCCAACGGGTTGTGGCTCTGCTTTGCGGGCATGGCGCGCACAGGGGGCACGTCACCGGGCACAATCATCAAGGTGCGCATGGACGGCGATTTCAGCCACCAGGCGACGCTCGCAGCCAACGAACGGGTCTACTTCTTGAACGAAGGCGCCGTGGTCAGCAGCTTCATCCACAACGGGACGACCTACGTGGGCGGGCCAAGCGATGCGGTGGGGCAGGTGAGTGCGACGCCCACAATGTGGACGGGCGAACTCTTCATCAACAAGAGCGCCTTTGGCGGGTGGGATCACCTGGTTGGGCTGGGCGTGGAGCAGGCTTCCGTGAACGCGGTGATTGACGCCTACGGCTGGCCGCCCGCGATGAACTCGGAGAGCCCGGCCACCTGGTCGCCTGCCCTGCTTGGCGCGCTGCCGGAGGTGACGGCGCTCGAACCATCCACCGCCACGGCGGGCAGCGGTGCGCTGACGCTGCGTGTGGCAGGCAGCGGCTTTGTGGCGAGCTCGGTTCTCCTCTGGAATGGGCAGCCGCGGCCCACGGTCGTCGTTAGCGGCGGCCGGCTGGAGGCGCAGATTCCCGCTTCCGACCTGGCGAGTGCCGCGACGGCCATGATTCACGTGCGCAACTACGGACTGGCGCAGGCCACAAGCGGCAGCGTGCCCTTTGTGGTGGAGAACCGCGCGCCCACAATCAGCAATGCGGTGATTGCCAATGGGCTGCTTCAGATTACAGGCGCGAACTTCAGCCCGGGCGCGCAGATTGTCTTCAACGGCTTTGTGATCGCGCCCGGGTCGTTGGCGGGAAATCAGGCCACTGCGCAACTTACTGCCGCACAGGTGGCAATGACCGACACGCCTGGTGTGACGGTGTTGAACCCGCAGCCGGGTGGCGGCGCGTCCAATGTCTATATCATTGGCGGCGCACACCAACCGCCACCAGGCTCCATCCGTGTGAGCCTGCCGATTGTGCGCAAGTAGCCGCCGCATGCACACGATGCCAACGGCGTGCAAAAACAACTTGGGCGGGCTGTGCGCGATCGGACGCAAGGCTCGCCCCAGCCATGAGCGCGCTCCTGCAAAGACCCCGCAATTTGACCGAGCGCCGCCGCCGCGGTAGAATCAACATTCGGTTTGGCGACGTAGCTCAGACGGTTAGAGCGAGGGCTTCATAATCCCTAGGTCCCGTGTTCAATTCACGGCGTCGCCACACAAGGGCACTGTAGACTGCGGGGCGCAACTTCCGTGGTTGCAAGGCCAGCCTTGTCCACGTAGAACTCGCGCTTGACGGCAAATCGGTGGTGTGAGAGCTGACGTATTGGTCTGCTAAAGAGCGCGTTCGAGCCGCTCGCTTGCATCTGCGACTGCTGGCAAGCACCCGAGAAATGGCTTCCTGTTCCTGCAGGCGGCCATTTGTCATTGGGCGCACTGCTTAGTGAGCTTGTTGCCGGTATTCCCCAATGTGCGATACGCGTCGCTCGATGCTTTTCCGAGTATTCTACCGACCGCGTTCGCTGACAAATTGTAAGAGATCGTCTGTTGTCAGCAAACCCAGTTGTTCGCTGAAGAGGTTCAGCAGGACATCCCCCGTTGCAAAGCTCACGCGTTTAGGATTCCCTTCCACCAGTTGGCACAAGAACCGAGCAATGTCGAGTATCTCAGCCAGGTCAAGCAACATAGAGCAGAAAACGAGGCGCACGAGCTCGAGAAACGGCGCGACATGCTGGCCATGCCCACGGCGTATTGGGACGAGCCCGGACTTCAGGTGGTGGCAAACATGATTGACTACATCCTACTCCAGCGCGGCGTCCACAGTGACGAGCCAGGCTCTGCAAGTACAGGTGCGCCGGAGGCCGAGAAATGAGCTCCGATTCAGGCACGCGGGCGCCACTCCCACCTGGTCCTCCAGGTAGCCTGCTTTGCAACCTGCGTGCCGCGGAGCGCAAGACACTGCCTTTTATTAGGAGAACGCCCTCGAGTACGGCGGCCTCTCCCGCTTTCGCGCCGGTGGCGTGCCCGTCTGTCTGGTGGCGGACTCGCTCGGCCGCCGCCCATTGCTCTTCAACTCCCGCGCCGTGCATGATGTCGCCCAGCACGGCCTGCTCGAGCTCGACTTGTTCGCCGTGGTCGACGAGGCGCTAATCCACGCCGCCGCGGCGGCGTGGATTGAGCCGCTGGGCCATGCGCCGGGACTGCACGAGGGTGGCCCCTTCCTTGTGCTCAACGGCGTCTCGGCAAATGGCGCGACGCTGGCCGAACAGAGCTACGGCGTGCTTCGTTCCGTGGATGCACAGCTGCGCGCCGTGGGCAGCGGCATCGAGAATCTCGTCAAGATGAATGTCTACATCGCCGATTTCGACAGCTATCCGCAGTTCAATAACGTCACGCGCGAACTCTTCGCCCACTTCATCCCACCCACGCGCTCGGTCATCGGCGCACCAGCAGTGACGGGTACGGCGCTGCTGCGGATCGATTGCGTGGCGTTGCGAGCGGTGTAGAAAGCGCAGGCGTATCTTCCTGAGGACAATCAACCCAGCCTGCGCCAGGCTGTGGAAGAGCATTTTCTCATGGAAGTTGGTGTTTGCAGGCAGATGTATCTGTGTTCAGCGCGGTGGTGAATGCTGATCACGGATGAATTGACATACGCGAGAATCTCATCGCCAAGGATGTGAGGTGGTTGCCGGGTGCAAGCGGCAAACCATCCTGACCGGGAGTGCGTTCGATCGGCATGGTGCGCTCCATTCACAGAATTCGACGATGAAGTGAGCACCTCATCCGCTACGACATCACCTTGCCACCTGCAGATGCAGCCAAATACACCAGTGCCATCCCTTCACACCAGCGCATCGCGAACGCGGTTGGGCTGGATGATCGACACAGCCCTTGACAAGGAAACCAACAGCACTCGCACCGGTCACGCGGCGCACTGATGGCCATTCCGCAGTGCAAAAGTCTCAACCGACTCAAGCCGGAGCGATCCTCGAAGATCGGCGGCAGGATTCGCCGGCTCTTTGAAGAATGGGAAATTGACTACCCGACAGGACTTAACTTCGGCCGGCTGCCGTCGCCCTGTGCCGATCGCAGCTCTGCTTTCAGTGCGCTGCGACCCCTGTGCTATACTCTCTTGCTATGATTGCGCCGCGCATCGTCATTGGCCTCACGGGTAACATCGGTGCAGGCAAGAGTACCGTTATCGCCTACCTTGCTGCCAAAGGGGTGACGACGCTCGATGCCGACAAGATCAGCCATGAGGTCCTGGCGCGAGGCGGGGCCGCTTATGCACCGGTGGTGGCTGCCTTCGGCGCCGACTGCGTGGCGAACAACGGAGAGATCGACCGCAAGGCCCTTGGCGATATTGTCTTTCGCGACCCAGGGGCGCTCCTGAAGCTAGAAGCGATTGTGCATCCCGCGGTGCTGGCGCGCACGCAGGAGCTGCTGCGGGCAAGTCGTGCGCCCGTGGCAGTCGTTGAAGCCATCAAACTGCTTGAGGCGCGCAACTTGCTGGGCTTGTGCAGCGAAGTGTGGGTTGTGACGGCTGATGAGGAGACGCTCTTGCGGCGGCTAACGGATGAGCGTGGCATGAGCGTCGCTGAGGCGCGTCTCCGGCTTGCGGCGCAGTCCTCCCAGGCTGAAAAGGTGCGCAAGGCGACGCGCGTCTTCCCAAACGAAGGCACGCGAGAGGAGCTCTACGCGCTGCTCGATCGTGCTTGGGCCGAACTTGTCGTTAAGTACGATCTCAAGGCAAGCTGGACAAGTCGATAGTCCGGCATAGACTTTCTGTCGCCAACCCGCATGGGGATGAAGCCATGAATGGAATGAAACGATTCTGGAGCGATTATCCCGTCCTTTCCAACTGGGCGGTGCTTGCGCTGGGGATGGTGATAATCCTTGTAATCAGCGCGTGGAATGTAGGCTTCCTGCCGACGCAGTGGCTGGCGTTGATTGTGGCTACCGTTCTCCTGGCCGGGCTTTGTGCGTGGATCATCAACTGGGAGTAACGCCGCCGCACGGCTCGGCGGGCACGGACCGACACTGAAATCTGATACACGGAAAATACGGAAACAGCAGAAAAGGCATGAGACGGATCGCTCGTCATGCTCTTTCCGCTGTTTCCGTTCTTTCTGCGTACCAGGGCTTCCGCATGCCGACACCTTTCGCGAAGCCAACCGTGCCCAGCCTTTCATCTCCGCCGGTGGGTGGAGTCCTTCTGATAAAGTCCTTGGCAATCCTGCGAGGTTCACGTCTATGCACACCTCGCGCCCTTGCGTTGAAACTCCTGCTATCAAGATGATGTCGGTTTCGTTGCTGTGATTTGGAGCGCCGGCACATAGTCAGCATCATTGCACCGGGAAGGCCCACTTGGGAATCTGGCGCCAAGCTGGACCAGCAGTGCTTCCAAAACCAAAGAAATTGCCGCCAAAGCGGGCATTGCGTGCCCAAAGGACGAAGGCGGAACGCCGGCGATGGTGGTGATCAAACACCTTCGAAACCGGCGGCGTGAGTATGCTGAATCTTGGGTGGGGCTATGGGGCTGACAATGCGGGGCAGTCCGGTAGCACCTGATTTCAGGTCCACAAAGTGCGTGCTGCGCATGGGTACGTCCGAGCCCGCCCTTCCTTCCTGCCCCGCAAAGGGAAATCTGACGGCGCGCAGCCACCAGACGCGTGCGGATAGCAATTCAGTTTGCGGCGCTGAACTTGTCGGCTTGAGGAAGAAGAAGGGCGTCGCTACCAGACTGGTCGCGACGCCCTTCTTCGAAACGAGCCAGTTTGGAGACTCTCGATTGCTCGGTTTTCACGATGCGGCAAGCCTATACTGATGGACGTTCGCGCTATGCCGCGAAATGCAAATCAACGGCTTGCCAATTGTCTTGCCACGCTGCTAAGTCCGACGGCCAGAACGAGGATGACACCCTGAAAGATGTATTGACTCAAGTTGCCACCTTGAGATATTTCGTAATAGCAGCGTTTCAATGCAGTAGTGGATGAATCAACGCATGGGATCGGGAAGTGCAGTTTGCGGGATTGGAAAATCCATAAGGGTCCGGTCTAAGGTTGGCAGTTTCGACAACCAATCCCAGTTCCGGAGACCCTTATGGACACCACAATTATACTCGTATACTGTCTGTGTGACGACCTGCTCAAGGCGCAGAACCATCGTGACGATGTGCAGTGCCGGCTCAGTGATGCCGAAATCATGACCAGCGCCTTGGTGGCGGCTTTGTACTTTGGCGGCAATCAAGCCAAGGCAAATTGCTTTCTGAGTGAACAGCACTACATCCGTTGTCGACTTAGCAACAGTCGCTTCTGTCGCCGTCTGCAACGTGTGCGCCAGTATTATGAACTGCTTTTTGGCGTGCTGGGTAATGCCTTCAAATTGCACAACGCCGAGCAAATCTACGTCGTGGACAGCATGCCGGTGAGCGTTTGTGATGAGCGGCGCACCAATTGGTGTCGCATCTACAAAGACAATGTGTATCGGGGGTATATCCCGAGCAAAAGGAAGTATCACTATGGCCTGAAGGTTCATCTGCTGGTCACGTGTGATGGCGAACCGGTCGAGTTCATCCTCACACCCGCCTCCTATCACGATGCCACCTGCCTGTCTTGTTTCTCCTTTGATCTCGAACCCGGTGCGACCATTTATGCGGACAAAGCCTATAACTTCAAACTCGTGGAAGAGCAATTCGCCGAGGTAGGGAGTGACTTCTCGCCGATTCGCAAATCCAATTCCAAACGTCCTGATCCACCTTGGAAATGCTATTTGCAGTCCAAGCACCGCAAACGCATTGAGACCAGCTTTAGTCTCTTTGAACGCATACTGCCCAAGCACATCCATGCCGTGACGGCCGCAGGCTTTGAAACCAAAGTCCTTCTATTTCTTCTCGCCGTGAGCATCAACTGCCTTGCAATCTAGACTGGCAGATGAACGCACGCCATCTCTTTCGCTGCTATCACGAAATATCTCAAGGTGGCAATTTGGGTTGGTTGATAGCTTCTTCTGTTAGCCTGGTATACGCGCTGATAACCTGGTACACGCGCTGACGAAGCCAGTCAATGTTTTCGCTCGCTTCGGTAATCCCGGACCGACGCGTTGGTCGCTGCGTCCCCCAGCCACCCAACGTAGATTTCATTGCGGTATCACTTTGGACGCCCATGCTGTGAATAGCCGGATGCATGCAAGAGACGCCTCATGGCTAAAATTACCTTGAACGAACGCGATCGGACACTGACAAATCGCATATCACGCGGTATACTGTTGCGGCATTTGGCATCCGGACTTAACACCAGGAGAAAAGTGACATGCGACGTAGAGTCACAGTGGGGCGCAGAGGCCCGAATCTGCTCGGCACAATGGCAACGACCGCAGTGGTCGTCGGAACGGCGACTGCAGTCAGCGGTGCAATGAGTGGTCCTTCAAAGCAGGCCGCAGCCCAACAGGATGCTGCAACACAGCAGCAGATGGCAGACATGCAGGCTCAGCAGGCACAACTTAATGCACAACAACAACAACTGGCCGCGAACCAGGCAGCGGCGGCTGCTGCCACTGCCGCAGCACCGGCCGGGAGTGGGCTGGATCAGCAATTGGTTGACATTCAGAAACTTTCGACGATGAAGGACCAGGGCTTGATCACCGAGGAAGAGTTCCAGGCAAAGAAGGCTCAAATCCTGGGCATCTAGTTCACTTTAATTCTCGATTGCAAACATGAGTCATCCCGAACTTTGCCAGAGCAGGACGATGGGATGAGAGAGTAGAACTCGAGAGAAAGCGAATCGGAGACGGGCAAGTGCTTGCGTGATACTACGCAAGCACTTGCCCGTGCGTTTGCACCAGTGGTTGAGCAAGTACGTGCGCAGTGGCTGGAAATCTGGCAACAAGAGTGAAACGAGAAAGGCATACAGAGTGCCACAATCGCAACAAGTTTGAGTCGGTTCTCCCAGAACCAAAGGCGCAGACTCTCGAGTGCCTGTTTGGATTTGAGGAAGCGAAAAGCCATCTCAATCTGCCGGCGACGCGGATAGACAAAGACAATGTGCCATGTGTCGTCAAGCGAGGTAATGGTCAAGCGACGTAATGGTCAAGCGAGGTAATGGTCAAGCAAGGTAATGGGCCGATTGCTCGGAAATTGCCAGGCGCTGCCCTCTTTGGGGCGTGCCACCACCAGCCAGAGCCGCGTCTCAGGATGCTGGGGATGAGTCACGGGGGTGATAATCTGTACGCCGGCGCACCACGAAGTTTGCTTTCATTGCGAGAAAGGTGCCCACCCAGGCCGCTGTGGCGTAACCCCGGTTGAAGAGGTGTAGAACGTTCTGCCCCCAACGCGCAGCACATGCAGTAAAGCGCTTCTGCTCCATTTCACCACGTGTTGTCGCATCGTTGCCACGCCGTATCCAGAAGCTCAGGTTGGCCAGGATGGATGCTCCCGCCATGCCTCACAAAGACGGGGCGAAAGGTGGGAGGCCGGGGGTAACCAGGCTTGATCCGCAGTTTGCGCGCCGCCTGCTCGAGCACACAGCGCACAAATCTTCACTGGCCAGCGTCTCGGACTTCTCGACCACACTTCCATCCCACAATACCAGTGCCTTGTGCCCCTCTGCCTGCTCGGCGGCCAGCTTGGCATCGGCGCGCTTCCACAACTCTTTGTCAATCACTTCCGCACCCCACTTCTTGCTGCCCAACAGGTTGCTGATGCACTTCGTCCCCGCTGGTGCGTGTGCATCTCCGGCCAGGTAGCAGCACAACTCGCTCAACAGCAGTCCATACTCCCGATGCCGCCGATTTGGGTTGGCTAGCCGTAGGCTTTAGCCCGCGGCGGCCCCCCGGCGACCTTCAGCCACCACCGATCCAACTTGGCAATGTTTATCAGCCGCCGACTCGAGTACGCAGCCTGATGTTTACCTGCGGCAGCTAAATGCTGCATCTTGCAAATCGACGCATATTACGTAGCGGGGGGCTTCCAGCCCTCCGACCTTTCGGCACGAAACGGTCGGAGGGCTGGAAGCCCCCCGCTACGATTCCGGTAATCTCTTGCACGATGCGGCACCAGGGCCATAAGCCTATGAAGCCGGAAGTATTTGCGCAAGGCCGCAAGGTGCACAAGGACGCGAGGAAAAGCAAAGGCAGGCTCGCAATCATGACGTGCCGCTCGGCACATTCAGATTGAATTCGCGTCCAGTTGCGTTGAAAGTACTGATTTCGACACGATTTCGGTCTAGTCGCGGCACAGTTCCCTCCATATTTGAACCAGAGGCGCAACGCTCGAAGGAGCCGGTACGCAGCGGCGCCCTTCTGGACAGACCTGACGATAGAGGTCTTCATGCGTTGGTTCGCATCTTGGCCACTTCTTGCCGGCGCCAAGCGCGCTTCACGTTTCGCGAAGTAGGGGCAACCAGTTGCAAATACTCGCAACTGGTTGCAAATGAAACTTGCCTGGCGTAAACTGGACTGTGTCCCACAGCACTGCCGCCACAAGCGTGCTACACATAATGCCTGCGGCGCGGGCGCATTGATTCGCTTCCGCCCGATTCTGTACAGGCACCACGAGCCGATATACGCAATCCACTTGGAGGAAGAACATGTCGAGACGTTTACTTCTGATTCTGGCCATAGCCCTGACGACGCTGCTTGTCGTTGGCTGCACAGGCGTACCGGGCGCCGTGCAAACCGTCGTTGTGACGGCCACGCCCGCACCTCTTGCCGAAGGCGCAAAAATCGTCCTGCGCGTTGGCACGGGTGACAGCGGCGAAGGCCTGAGCCCCCACAATACGATCATTGCGCAGTTTGAGGCGGACAACCCTGACATCCAGGTTCAGTTGGAACCTGTCGGCAGCGGCGACTACTACGCCCGCATCCTCACCCAGATTGCGGCAGGCGACCCGCCCGACATCCTTCAGATCGGCGACGATGCCGTTCCCAACTTCGTGAACAAGGGCGCTTTCATTCCCCTTGACGATCTCATCAGCGGGTCCGACTATCCATTGGACACCAACATCTATTTGCCCGGCATGCTTGACCCGGGTAAGTGGAATGGCCAACAGTACCTGCTGCCCAAGGACTATTCGCCGCTCGCCGTCTACTACAACAAGAAGCTTTTGACGAAGCCGGGCTGCCCTATCCCGCAGATGGCTGGACATGGGACGAGTTCCTCGCCACCGCCCAGGCGTTGACAAAGAGCGCTGACGGCACAACCACGCAGTGGGGCGTCCAATTGCCTGGCCCGTGGACAACCGGTTTTGAATACTGGGTGGCGGCGGCCGGCGGTCGGCTCATTAGTGAGGACGGCAGCACCTTTGCCGGCTACATGGACTCGCCCGAGGTACAGGCAGCCGTGCAGTTCTATGCGGATCTGTACAACAAATATGCAGTCGCACCACCTCCGGCCGACATGAACGCCTTCGGCGGTGGCAACAGCGAGTTTGACAATGGCACGGCCGCAATGCGCATCTTCGGTCGCTGGCCGCAAGCGGGAATGTTGGCAAACCCAAACATTGACCTCGGCGTGGCCCCGATGCCCGTGGGTAAAGAGCGCGCCGACGTCCTCTTCTGGGGCGGCTTCGGCATCTCCAGCTTGAGCGAGAACCCTGAGGCGGCGTGGCGCTTCCTGCGCTACTATGTGGGCGAAGAGGGCGCCAGGACGTGGAAGGATTGGGCTCTGCCCGCAGTTGCCTCCGTTGCCGAAGAGGCAGGGTTGACAAGCGACCCGATCGAAGGCGTGTGGATCGGCGCGCTGAATGATCTCGTGCCACGCGCCTACGTCTCCACTCCCTATCTGGGGACAGACGGCTGACCCTGCCCTGCGGCAGCGTGCTCGAGACGGTGATCATCGACCCAAATGCCGATGTCGCCGCGTTGCTCAACCAGGCTGCGCAGGACGCTCAGAGCGCACTTGATGAGCAGAGCGCGCAGTAGTCGGCCAACAAGCAACCGCGCGTCTGAACCCGGCGCTGGACATCGCAGATGATCCCTTCACACGCAGGCGGCCCAGTTCATTGGGCCGCCTGCGCTCCATTTGCCCCAAGCCTGCTACGTGACCCCACAGCCACCCTCCGCACCCCAACTCAAGCGCAAGCGCCGGCGGCTTAGCCTCGCAGGGCGAGAGGCGCTTACTTTCTATCTTTGCATCTCACCGTGGCTGCTTGGGCTCTTCTTCTTCACGCTCGGCCCAATTGCTGCTTCCTTTTGGTACAGCCTCACCCGCTGGGACCTGTTGACGGCGCCCCAATTCGTTGGCTTGCGCAATTATGCGCACATGCTTGACGACCGCCTCTTCTGGCAAGCGCTTCGCGTGACACTTCACTACACGCTGCTTTACGTGCCCACAGAGTTGATCGGCGGCCTACTACTTGCCTTGCTCATGAATCAAAGGGGCGTCGCGCGGTATCCGCGTCGTGCGTACGGTCTACTATCTGCCTTCCGTGCTTTCAGGCGTAGCCTTTGTCGTGGTATGGATGTGGCTCTTCCATCCGACCGCCGGATTGATCAACGGGACGCTGGCGCGCTTCGGTGTGCAGGGACCGCGCTGGCTGGCCGATCCTGACACCGCCCTCTATGCCCTCTGGATCATGAGCCTCTGGGGGCTGGGGCGGACCGCCGTGATCTTTCTGGCCGGACTAAAGCAGATTCCGCAGCCGCTCTACGAGGCGGCAAGCATCGACGGCGCAGGTGCGTGGCGTTCCTTCTGGAATGTGACATTGCCGCTGCTTACGCCGACCATTTTCCTCAATCTGGTCCTCAGCATCATCGCCACTTTCCAGACATTTACAAACGCATTCGTCGCGACAAATGGCGGCCCACTGGACTCAACATTGTTCTACGTTCTCTATCTCTACAGGCAGGCCTTCCAGTTCTTCGCGATGGGCTATGCGTCGGCGCTGGCGTGGGTGCTCTTCCTGATCATCCTCCTTCTCACCCTGGTGATTCTGCGCAGTGGGCAGTGGTGGGTTTTCTATGACGGTGAGGCCTCGCAATGAGCGCTTCTTCCGCCGGCGAGAAGCAGCAGCGCGGCAGCGCGGGGCACAGCGACGGCGTAATTGGCTCGTTGCAGCGCTGCTTTGGGGCGTCGCCTTGCTCTTCCTGATCCCCCTGCTGTGGATGCTGTCATCATCGCTCAAACCCAACTATCAGATTTTCGAGACGCCGCCGCGCTGGATCCCCAACCCGCCTCGCTGGGAGAACTACAGTGAAGCGCTGACCATTCTGCCCTTTGGCCGCTATTTCATCAATACGTCGATCATTGCGCTGCTGATGATTGTGGGGCACCTGCTTTCATGCACGTTGATTGCCTATGCATTTGCGCGGCTGCGGGCGCCCGGACGCGAAGCGCTCTTCGTGCTGCTGCTGGCAACGCTCATGCTGCCTTATCCTGTCACGATGGTGCCGCTCTATGTACTCTTCAACAGGCTGGGGTGGATCAACACGTTCCTGCCGCTCGTGGCGCCCGCTTTCTTCGGCGGCGCATTCTACATCTTCTTGTTGCGCCAGTTCTTTCGCGGTGTCCCGGCCGACTTTGAGGATGCTGCGCGCATTGACGGGGCCAACCTCGTGCAGATTTTGTGGCGTATCATGCTGCCGCTCGCGCTGCCCGCGCTGGTGACGGTTGCCATCTTCACCTTTCAATATGCGTGGAACGACTTCCTCGCCCCGCTCATTTACCTGCAGCGTCCCGAGATGTACACGCTGACGTTGGGCCTCCAGTTCTTTCGCACCACCTACACCACCAACTGGGCCTATCTCATGGCTGCATCGCTGGTTACCGTGCTGCCAGTCATCCTGCTCTTCTTTGTTGCCCAGAAGGCCTTTGTGGAAGGGATTGCCGTCGGTGGCGTCAACCGGTGATGAAACCAACGACAGTACAGCAACACGGAGACCTGCCTTGCTTGTGGTTGCAGTTCTCTACCCTGAAAATAGCCAGCGTTTAGGCGTCGGCCTGCTGATTTTCATTCTGCGTTGTGCCGACAAGGCATGAACGTCTGTGTTCCTGCGTGGCCTCTGCATCTCCGTGTTGTTGTTCTGCCGCTCGCTTGCGGCTGGTTTCATACCCGAGTCACAAATTGCGTAATTCGTGAAATGTCCACCGAGTTTTTGGCGTGTTGACAAACATTTCACCCTCTCCTATAATGCGCGGCGTTGCAGACAGAGCCGATGCGGTTTCTCTCTTCCACCTGCGCAACGTCGCTCAGACCTCCGAAGTGATCCTCGTATTCGGACTGTACGCAAGTTTATTGCGCGCAGCCTTAATGCTTGCAACAAATCAACCTGTAGTCCAAACCCAATATTCAAGCCGTACCAATCATTCCTCTATCTGCAGCACAACGACAAGGAGATAGGATGCGCAAGGTTACCGTTTTTCTGAGCCTGATCATGGTTTTTGCCCTGTTGCTGGCAGGTTGCGGTTCGCCGCCGCCCGATGCAGCCACGGCCGTTCCCACAGAAGCTGCGGCTGCTCCGGCAGAAGCAGCACCTGCAGAAGCAGCACCGGCTGAAGCAGCACCCGTTGATGCAAGCGCGGCAACGACCGACACCGCCGCAGCGCCTGCCGGCGAGAGCGCCGGCGTCATCAAGATCGCCACGCAGTCGCCCTTGAGCGGCCCGCAGTCCTCGCTGGGCATTGCCATCAAGAATGGCGGCCAGTTGGCCGTTGAAGAAGCCGCAGGCAAGATTGGCAATTTCACAATCGAGCTTGCCCCGTTTGACGACCAGGCCACTCCTGACATCGGCATTGCCAATGCCAAGCAGATCGTCGGCGATCCCGAAATCCTTTGTGTTGCCGGTCACCTCAACTCGGGCGTGCTGATTCCGGCTTCCGAGGAATACCACAGCGCCGGCCTCGCAGTCATTGGTTCGGCCACCACCAACCCGATTATCACGGACCGCGGCTATCCCGAAGTCAACCGCATTGTGGGCCGCGATGACGTGCAGGGTGTTGTGGGCGCCGACTATGCCTTCAACGACCTCGGCGTCAAGTCGGTCTACATCATTCATGACAAGACCGCCTACGGTCAGGGCGTTGCCGAGTTCTTCCGCACGGAAGCCAACAAGCTGGGCATGGATGTTCTCGGCTTTGAAGGCACAGAAGAGCAGTCGAACTTTGACAGCATCATCACGCCGATTATTGCCGCCAACCCGGACCTGGTCTACTTCGGCGGCATCTACAGCCAGGGTGGCGTGCTGCTCCGCCAGATTCGCGACAAGGGCCTGACCGCCGCGTTCATGGGCGCAGACGGCCTGGACAGCAGCGAGTTTGTCAACCTTGCGGGTGACGCTGCAGTCGACGTCATCTTCACGACCACAGCCGTGCCGGCGAGCGCATTCCCGCGTGCTGCCGAGTTCCAGAAGACGTACGAAGATCGCTTCGGCGAGCAGTTCCAGTCCTACGCTGCATACGGCTATGACTCTGCGTCGATCTGCCTCCAGGCCATTGCCCAGGCGACCGAAGCGGCAGGTGGTTCACCTACCCGTGCAGAAGTTGCCGCAGCTGTGCGCGCCACCGCGGACTTTGACGGCATCACCGGCGTCAAGACCTTCAACGAGATCGGCGACTTGACGGTTGCGCAGTATGTTGTGCTGCGCATCACCTCGTCTGACGCCGCCAATTGGGGCGAAAACGAAGTCGTCAAGGTGCTCGACGTTCCGGCGCCAACGAAGTAACAAGCAGCAACCTGCATACCCGAAGGTGCAGGCGGCATATATGCCGCCTGCACCCTGGCAGGCATCTCCGCTGGGCGGACCCAGACGAAAACCGTCATCATGATTCTTGCGCCTCGCCCGCGCCACATGAGAATACCCCATGACAAACCCCACTGACGCGGCCGGTGCTGCCGCTGCGTCTGCACTGCCCCGTGGCGCCCCGCCACGCATCCGCCGAGTCAATCCCCTCAAAGAAATCCTGCGTCCGCTGGGCCAACTGTTCGTCTTTATGGCGGGCAGCTCGCTCCTGATCTCGCTGATCACGGTTGGGCTTGCGATAATCTTGCGGTCCACGCGCGAGGATATGGATATTCTGCAGATCACGTTGATTCTGCTGCCTCAAGTGCTCATTGACGGGCTAACGCTCGGTTTCATGTATGCAACCATTGCCCTCGGCTATACGATGGTGTATGGCGTTCTCGAGTTCATCAACTTTGCTCACGGCGAAATCTTCATGTTCGGCGCCTTTGTCGGCGTGGAGTTCCTGCTTTGGGTCGAAGGCAAAAATGGGCTGGATGTAAACAACGCGGCGGCTTATGGGTTGCTCACCCTGGCGATTATTGCGGGCATGGTGATTGCGGGGTTGCTTGCGGTGACAACGGAGCGCTTCGCCTATCGCCCATTACGCGGTGCGCCCCGCCTGGTGCCGCTGATCTCCGCCATCGGTGTCTCCTTCCTGCTGCAGGACACGATGCGTTTTTACCAAAGCGCAGTCAACGGCGACTTCTACCGCACCTTCCCCGACTTTGGCCCCTTCAGCCAGCGCATAACGCTCTTCACGCTTGATCTCAACGGGCGCTCCATCGACATTGCAATCCAGATCAAGTCGATCATCATTATTGGCGTCGGCATCATCATGCTCGTGGCTCTCAACTACCTCGTCAATGCCACTCGCCTCGGCAAGGCGATTCGCTCGGTTGCACAGGACCAGCGTACGTCGAGTTTGATGGGCATCGACGTCAATCGCATCATTGCGATGACCTTCCTGATTGGCGGCGCACTTGGTGGCGCTGCCGGCGTACTCTTCGCCTTCAAGTTCACCCGCGCCGACCCGTACATGGGCTTTCTGCCCGGTCTCAAGGCTTTTACTGCAGCGGTGCTCGGCGGCATCGGCAGCATTACGGGCGCCATGCTGGGCGGCATTGTTTTGGGATTGCTCGAGTCATTTGCGGCGGCTTATTTGAGCATCTTCACGAACGGCGCCATGGGTGCCGAATACAAGGACATCCTGGCGTTTGCCATCCTGATCCTCATTCTCGTCTTCCGTCCTTCCGGCCTGCTTGGCGCCAAGACGGCACAAAAGGCCTAAGGGGGAGCCATGAGCGAACAGACTACGAAACCACAAAACAGCTCCAAATCCGCCAAGTCCGGCTCGCAGGGAAACCCTGAGGGACTGAGTCGACTCCTGAGTGGCTGGGGCGGCCTGATCTTTGTCATCCTGTACCTGGTGGGCGTCACCTATTTCCTCTTTCTCGATCCACGCGCCCTGTTGATGCGCTTCATGCTCTTCATCGGCATGCTCCTGATCTATTACATGCCGCAGAAGACCTGGATCAAGCTCCTGCTCGCCGGGTTAACCGTAATCGCCGTCATACCGGCAGTGGGACTCAAGAATCCTTTCCTTCTCGAAATTGGTTTTCAGGTGGCGACGTTTGCCACCCTGGCGCTGGGTCTTAACATCGTTGTCGGCTTTGCCGGTCTGCTTGACCTGGGCTATGTCGCGTTCTTTGCCGTCGGCGCCTATCTCTGGGCAATCTTCGGCTCGCAGCAACTTTGGCATTTGCATTCTGCACCGGGCACCTATGTCATCTACGATGTGTTTCCTTTGTCGCCGGTGTGGTTCTGGCCCTTTCTGCTGCTGGGAATCACCGCTGCTGCCGGCGCGGGCATTCTGCTCGGCACACCGGTGCTGCGCTTGCGCGGCGACTATCTGGCCATCGTCACGCTCGGCTTTGGCGAAGTCATCCGCGTGCTTGCCAACAACCTTGACAAGCCGCTCAACATCACCAACGGCCCGCAGGGCATTACGCCGATTCAACGCCCGCCCCTGCCCGACATTCTCATGGCCAGCGGGCTCACCACGTGGATGGCGAAGATCGCCGGGCGCACAATCAGCGAAGGAGACCTCTATTCCTTCTTCTTCTATTTCCTGGCGCTCATCTGGCTGATCTTCACGATTGTCTTCGCCGGCCGCCTTGAAAACTCGCGGCTGGGCCGTTCGTGGACGGCAATCCGCGAGGACGACATGGCCGCGGTGGCCATGGGTGTGCCGCTGCGCCGCACCAAGCTGACTGCATTCGCAATCGGCGCGGCCTTCTCGGGTGCCATGGGCGTCATCTATGCCGCCAACCGCACCTTCGTCAGCCCCGAGACCTTCTCGCTGACGCAGTCAATCAGCGTCCTCGTCATGGTGATTCTGGGCGGCCTGGGGAGCATTCCGGGCGTGGTTCTGGGCGCGGCAATTGTCACAATGCTGAATATTGACGTCCTGCAAACGCTGTCGCTCGGGCTCAGCAGCCTGCGTCAGGGCGTGGAAGTCATACCGCTCATCGGCATCCCCTGGTCGGAACTTCCAACGCAACTTGACCCGGCTCGCTATCAGCGGCTTGTCTTCGGCTTACTGCTGATCATCATGATGATCTTCAGGCCCGAGGGGATTATTCCTTCGCGCCGGCGCAAGCTCGAGCTTCACGAGGACGACGACCCCATGGCGCCACCTTCAGATGGGGACAACGTCCTCATCGTCTCGGGCATAGACGGGGAATAGCCATGGACCACATACTTGATCTCCACAAGGTGACGAAGCGTTTCGGCGGGTTGGTGGCCGTGAGCAATGTTGAACTGAGTCTCGAGAGGGGGCGAATCGCCAGCATCATTGGCCCCAACGGCGCCGGCAAGACGACTATCTTCAACAGCATCACAGGCGTCTACAAACCTGAAGAGGGCGAAATCCTCTTTGATGGCTATCCGATCACAGGCAAGCGCCCTGACGAAATTACCGCGATGGGAATGTGTCGCACATTCCAGAACATCCGCCTCTTCCAGAACATGTCGGTGATGGAAAACGTCATGGTTGGTGCGCACACACGCAGCACGAAAAGCACCGGCATTGGTGCAGTTCTGCGCACGCGGGCTTTCCGTGAGTCTGAAGAGGAAGTGCGCGTCAAGGCGAAGAACCTGCTGCGCTTTGTTGAACTTCCGTTGGGTCTGGGTGACCAATTGGCGCGCAACCTGCCCTACGGTCAGCAGCGGCGTATCGAAATTGCGCGCGCGTTGGCGTCGGAGCCCAAGTTGCTACTGCTTGACGAGCCGACGGCGGGCATGAACCCGCAGGAGACCGAAGCTGCCATCCGCCTCTTTCGCCGCCTGCGCGACGAAATGGGAGTCACCGTGCTGCTGATTGAACATGACATGAAGGTGGTCATGGGCATCTCGGAGTGGGTGTCTGTGATTGACTACGGTGTCAAGATTGCCGAAGGAACGCCGGCCGAGGTCCGCAAGAACCAGCGCGTGATTGAAGCCTATCTTGGCCGCCATGCGGCGATCCATGAGGGCTAGCGCTATGGAGCAAACGATGTCGGAAGTCAATGCAGTGGATGCACCAATCGAGCCAAAAGGCGCGGTCGGCGAAACGATCCTCGAGTTGGAGAATGTTCACACCTACTACGGCAAGATCCATGCGCTCAAAGGGATATCTCTTCTCGTCCGCAAAGGCGAAATCGTTACATTAATCGGGAGCAACGGCGCAGGCAAGAGTACAACACTGCGGACCATCTCCGGGTTGCTTCACCCTAGAGAAGGCGAAGTGCGATTGTCCGGCAAGAGCCTTGCCAACTGGCCGGCCCATCGCATTGTCGCGGCCGGGATTGGTCATGTGCCCGAGGGCCGCGGCGTCTTTCCTTCGCTGTCGGTGCTCGAGAATCTGGAGATGGGCGCGTTCCTTCTGCGTGACAATGCTGAACTTGAACGGCGCATGGAAACCGTCTTTGAACTCTTCCCACGCCTGCTTGAGCGCGTCTACCAGAAGGGCGGCACGCTCTCGGGCGGTGAGCAGCAGATGCTGGCGATCGGGCGTGGCTTGATGCAAAATCCTTCCGTCCTGCTGCTGGACGAGCCCTCCATGGGCCTGGCGCCGCTGCTTGTGGAGGAAATCTTCAACATCATCGAGCAGCTCAACAAGGAACAGGGCACGACGATTCTGCTTGTGGAGCAGAATGCACAGGCCGCCCTGCAGGTGGCCCACCGCGCCTACGTTCTCGAGGTCGGCAAGATTGCCATGTCCGGTGATGCTTCGGACCTGCTGCATGACCCGCGTGTGAGTGAAGCATATCTCGGGTTGTAGACGGTCCCAGCCAAACAGGTTCCACGGTGCGGCGTCTCGAATACGAGACGCCGCACTTGCTTTTTGAGGAAGCGAGGCGGCCTGTCGTAGCAGCTGCTTTAGCTGCCGAACTGGCCGATCGCGCGATATCCCGGACCAACGGCAGCTAAAGCAGCCGCTACGAATCCGCGACGCACTTTCTGGGTTCAATCGCTCCCGGAGCGCACTTACAGCGGCGCCTCGCATTTTCGGGTAAAGTGGACCGTCATCAGCGCCGCGTCGTCCGGTGCTTGTGCGCTCTATGGTAGAATGGGAGCGCAGCCAATACTCGCCTGGGCAGGATGCTTTGCCGGCATCGAATCGTCACCAGGTGCTTGCCTGTGCCGTGAGGTAACACTATGTCCACAGTCATCACTGTTATTTCGTTTGTGCTCGTGCTTGGCGTTTTGGTCTTCTTTCATGAACTGGGCCACTATCTCGCCGCGCGACGAAGCGGAATTGTTGTCGAGGAGTTCGGCATGGGCTACCCGCCGCGCCTCGTCAAGCTCTTCCGCTATGACGGCACCGACTTCACCCTGAATGCCTTGCCGCTGGGCGGTTTCGCGCGCATGAAGGGTGAGGATGCAGGCGATATGACGCCTGGCTCATTCAACTCCGCAAGCCTGCGCGGCACGCGTTCACGCTCTTTGCCGGGCCATTGATGAACCTAATTCTCGCGATCATCTTGTTCGCCGCAAGTTTCATGGTGGGCGGCTCGGAAATGCTTCTTGCTTACCCGCAGGTGATTGACCAACCTTCGACGGCAGCCACGGCGTTGGGGCTGCGCGCAGGCGACATCCTGCTGAGCGCCGGCGGCGCCGACACCCTGGTCAATGCCTCAGCCGACGAAGCGATCCGCAC
The DNA here is from genome assembly GCA_963735275.1 of uncultured Chloroflexia bacterium. Classification (GTDB taxonomy): domain Bacteria; phylum Chloroflexota; class Anaerolineae; order Caldilineales; family Caldilineaceae; genus UBA5069. The sequence goes on from CAVTKJ010000001.1 coordinate 433,102, forward strand.
CACTTGGGAACCGAAAGTGTCGAGCCCGGTGGAACTTGCGGTATTGCGCGACGGCGCAACCACAACGCTCCCGGCTGTTGACGCCGCACTGGTAACCTCTTTTCTCAAGAACACAAGCGACTATGTTGGCGTGATGACTACGCGCATTGAACAGACGGCGCCCGAAAGCCCAGCCGAGCAGGCGGGTCTGGTTTCGGGTGACCTTGTCTACAAGGTCGACTCGACGGTGCTCACGCTCGATACGCAGTTGAGTGATGCCGTACAGCAGCAGTTGGGCAAGGTGTTGACGCTGAGCGTGCTGCGAGATGGTTCGCTCGTTGCCGCGCAAATGACACCGCGCGCCGATCCCCCTGCCGGGCAGGGCGCTTTGGGCGTGCAGATCGGCCCGATGTCCGCCTATGCGGACATGCCATTGCTTCAGTCGGTGACGCAGGGTATCAAGAGCACTTTCTCGTACATTGGGATGGTTCTGGCGCTTCCTGCCGCGCCTGATCACGGGCCAGATGAGCGCCGAAGCTGCGCAGCTTTCCGGGCCTGTGGGCATCGCGCGCGAGGTAGGCGGCGCTGTTAACTCCAGCATCGATTATGGTGTGTGGTGGCCGATCCTGCGTCTTTCGGCGGTGTTGAGCGCCGCACTGGCAATCACCAATCTGTTGCCTCTGCCTGCGCTTGATGGCGGGCGGCTCATGTTCCTGGCGGTGGAATGGATTCGTGGTCGGCGCGTAAGCCCCGAGCGCGAGGGCATGGTGCACATGATCGGATTTGCGCTCCTCCTGAGCTTGATGCTCTTCATCACGGTGCGCGATATATCATCGCCTCAGGCAACAATCGACTGGGGCATGATCCTCGGCCAGTAGCTTTACCGTGACAACGGGAGCGACCAGAGGCAATTCGTTCAAATGGATCAGGGTTTCGAGGCACAACCAGAGCAGCCACATGATTCGGGCGCGGAAAGTGCACCTGGTAGCGGCGCACCGCCGTCCGGGCTGCCCTATACAAGAAACCCATCGGTAGAGCCTGCGCCTGGAGTGCCCACGCCGCCCGGTCCGTTTGTACGCCCGACGAGTGCGCCAATGTCGCCGCGATGCAGCCCGTACCGCCTCCGCCGCAGCCGCCACAGCCGGCGCCGCAGCAGCCACGGCCGGCACCGCAGCAGCCACAGCCGGCGCCGCAGCCACAATCGGCTCCTTATCAAACTCCCTATGGCGGCACGCAGCCACGTGCCGCAGCAGCGCCCGCGCCGTCCGGCTACGTTCCGCAAGCGCAGAATGTGCCAGGAAACGTAGCCACGTCTCAGGCCGCTGCCGCGACGCCGGTGCGATCGGCCCCGGCGCAACCGCCCCGCAACGTCACGTTGCGCTGTCCCAACTGTGGCGGCCCTGTCACATCCGATGCGGAAAACTGTCCGACGTGCGGTGAAGCTCTGCAGGGCAAGATTCGTCTCGTCCGCTGCCGCTATTGCGGAAAGAAGGGGTCCAGCAGGCTGACGATCTGCCCCCACTGTGGCCGCGCACTCAAACCGGCGCCTTCACGTCTCCTGACCATCGGCCTTCCAGTCGTACTCGGTGCGCTCTTCCTGGCGCTGTTCGCGCTCCAGAGTGATTCAGGCAATCCATTGCGTTGGGCCGCATCGGGTGGGCGCTCGGCGATGGCGTGGGTCTCCGCGTTCAGCGCGGGGCTCGACCCCCAGTTGGAAGTACTCCCTGCACCCGAAGCGAACGCCGCGGTCGCTCTGCCCACGGCGCGCAGCGGCAATGTTGCAACTGGGTCAGATCCAGGCGCAAGCAATCCTGCCGACGTGTCGGCCATTGCTGATGGCGCAGCCCTCGCCGGGGCCGCGGTCGTAACTGCCGGAGAGGAGATCGCCAACGTCGTGCAGGCCGACACCGCACTCACGGCCACGACCCAAGCATCGGTCCCGCCGGCAGCGGCGATCCCTGCCGAGACCGCGCTTCCCACTGAAGCGCCCACTGGGCGCCAGCGCGCCGACACTTGAGCCCACTGCGGCGCCGCCACCCACCGAAACGCCTCTGCCCACGGCGACGGCTGGAGCCACGAATACGCCGGCCCCTGTGAACTACTCGGTAGTCCAGGGCGATGCAGCACAATCCATTGCCGCGCGTTTTGGCATTACACTCGAAGAGCTTCTGCTGGCCAACAACTTGACGGAAAATCAGGCAACGCTGCTGCAACCCGGCCAAACACTCATCATCCCGTTGCCGGGCAGCGGCGCCGGGTCGAGCGCCGGGTCGGTCTACACGGTGCGACAGGGTGATACGCTGATCGGCATTGCCTCACGCCTGGGCGTTTCTACTGCACTCTTGCAGCAAGCCAATGGCTTGAGCGACCAGCAGGCAGCGAGCCTCCAGCCAGGGGACTCGATTGTGATTCCCGCGCCAACCAGTGCACCAACGTCCACTGCAGAACCAACGGTCGCGTCCACAGCAACTCCTGCGGCGACTGCAACCGTTGCGCCTGTAGCTGTTTCGACACGCAACGCCGAGGCGCCAGGCGGCATGCGCTACCCTGCGCCCGTGCTGCGTGGCCCGCAAGACGGCGTCACCGTTGCGTGCGATGCCGGTCGATTGCAGTGGCAGCCCATCAATGGCATCTTGCCCGACGATAGCTATCGTGTTCACCTGGGTTTTGTAAACGGGCGCGACGCGGCCGGCAATGCGGCAATCACCTGGTTGATCCAGCAGGACATCGCCTCGAGCGTCACGCAAGTGGCCATACCCGCCAGCTTCTGCGACAAGTCGTCCGCAGAAATGGGCAACCAGTGGCGGTGGTATGTCGAGGCCGTATCGCGCAGCGGCAATGCGACAATCCCTGTAAGCCCCACGAGCGACGTTTGGGGCTTCACCTGGAAGGACTGACCGCACGATTGAGCGTTTCCTTCTCAAACAGTCCGTGCAGCACAGCGCTGGAATGAATCGAGACATGACTCCAAACTCAAACAAGAAGAACGGCCGCAGCCATCGCCGCAGCAAACCTGCCGAAACGGAATCTGCGCAGAACAGGCAATCCGCAGATTCCGGCGATGATAACGTGCTCGATGACGAGCTGCTCGATGACGAGTCGATTGATGACGAACTGCTGGCAGCGGCCATCTTTGCCGAGGACGCGCTCAGCCCGGAGATGTTGATCGGCTCAAAGCAAGAGCTCGAGGATTTCGAGGACGAAACGTTTCTCGACCCGGTTGCAGAAGCACGCATGCGAATCAGCGTTGACGAACTTCTCGGCCGGCTCGTAAACCAGGCAGACGACGTCGCGCTGGGCGACCTCTATGTGCTTTCCGACCTGAGCAGCGCCGAAGTTGACGCGGTTGAGGCACACTGGCCCGCAATCCCCCTCGAACGGCGGCAGCGACTTATCCGTGAGCTCGTGAACAATGCCGAAGAACTCGTGGAACTGTTTCTGGGGCGGCTGCTGCGGATTGCTTTACATGACAGCGATGCACTTGTGCGTCGACTCGCAATCGATGGCCTCTGGGAGGAGACAGACCCGGCGCTGATTGGCCCCTATGTGCAGTTGCTCGCCAATGACCCGGATTCAGGCGTGCGCGCCGCCGCGGCCGGTGCCTTGGGTCCTTATGTGCTCGCGGGCGAGCTTGATGAACTTGATGCCGCGATGGCCATGCGCGCCGAGGAAGCTCTGCTGGCCGCCGTCCACGGGAAGGACGAGTCCCTTGTCGTGCAGGCCAGAGCGCTGGAAAGCCTTGCTTATTCGAGCGAGGTCGGCCTGCGCCAGCTGATCGAGGATGCCTACTATGCGCCGGAGGAGATTATGCGGCTGTCGGCATTGCGCGCCATGGGGCGCAGCGCCGACAGTCGCTGGCGTTCGATGGTGCGCGCCGAGCTCACAAGCCCTGACGCGCCAATGCGTGCCGAGGCGGCGCGCGCAAGTGGCGAACTCGAGATCAAGGCAGCCACCCCGCAGATCATCGCACTTCTCGAGGACGACAACCTTGAGGTGCGTCTGGCCGCCATTGATGCGCTCGGCCACCTGGGTGGCAAAGCCGCGCGCGACGTACTCCGCAGAATTGCAGCCGAAGACGAAGGGGAGGAGGCTGACGCAGCCGAGATTGCCCTTGACGAGCTGCTCTTCTACGACGAAGTGGGCGCTGTGCCGCTGATTGAAGGTGATGAAGAAGAGGACCCCGACGACCCGGATTTTCACGGATATGGGGCGTCCACTTCGGACGATGATGACGCAGATGACGACGACACGGACGACGATGACACGGATGATGACGCCGCAGATGACGATGATGTCGACTTTGGCGACGATGACGATCTCGAACTTTAACCAAGCACACGTGGCGTTAGCCAGGACGCGTGACTGTCTGTGAACCTCAAGCTGAAGCGACTCGTGCGCACGCCTTCCTCCGAGCAGTACGCCCTCTTTGACCTGGACCAGGTTGACGCGGACCGCCAGCCGCATACGATTGGCAAGCTTGACCTCCACTACACGGGAGAAGGGATGTACGGCACCCTGCTCCTGTGGGATGACACAATCCGCAGCATGCGGCCGCAGACTTCGGCGCGATTTCGTCAAGGCGCTGCTTGCCGATTTGGCACAACCAATGGGTGTTCCCAACGAGTACGTCATCGAGTTCTTCGCGCCAACGCTTGATCACTACGAAGTCATTCACAACGTTGAGCTCGAGGCAGGTGAGGACGAGCCTTCCCGCGGCAGTGCTGGTCCCGCAACAGAACAACCTGCCCGACCCACGCGCCAGGAGGCTTTACAGGGCGCGCCGGCTGCAACCCGCACCAAGTGAGCACGCTGTCAGGGATTCTCCCCGTCTTCGCCGAGACGGTGTTGCCCGTCTTCCTGGTGGCAATTGCGGGCTGGGTGCTTGCGCGCTACGTTGATCTGGACGGAAAGACGCTTGGCCGCATCCTCTTCTACATCACCACGCCAATGCTTGTCTTCCGCAGCCTCTACCTGATGCACGAGAGCGCGGCTGCCGTGCGCAACACGATCATCGTGACGGTCGGTGTGATGGTGGGCACTGCCGCCCTGGGCTGGCTGGCAGCCTATGACCTGGGCCGTCGCGAGCGAGCCGCAATCACCCTCACCAGCGGCATCTCCAACAACGGCAACATGGGCCTACCGCTCTGCCTGTTTGCCTTTGGTCCGGCCGGGCTTTCGCTGGCATCGGTCTACTATGTAGCAAGTTCGTTCATGACCAATACGGTAGGCTCGGTCATCGCATCGGCAGGGACGCTGCCTGTTCGCAGCGCACTGGGACAAGTGGTGCGCGTGCCCGTGCTCTATGCAGCAATCGCCGGCTTGACCTTTAACCGCCTCGAGTGGACGCTTCCAGTGGGTGTCTTCCGTGCGGTCGATCTGCTGGCGGATGCGGCCGTACCGCTCATGCTTGTGCTTCTGGGTGTTCAGTTGCGCAACGTCACGCGCATAGAGCCAATGCCGGGCCTCTGGCGCAGCACCGGCATCCGTCTGCTCGGCGCGCCGCTGCTCGCGCTTGGCATTTGTGCGGCGCTGGGAATCGCCGGCATGGAGCGAAACGTGCTCATTCTGCAGGCTTCCATGCCCACCGCAGTCATCACATCCGTTTTGGCCACTGAATATGACACCGCCCCGCGCCTGGTGGCAATGGTGATCTTGACCACGACCCTTCTAAGCATGGCGACGATCTCGGTGATTTTGACAGTGATGCTGTAGAATGGGCTGCGCGTCACCCTAAAACGGCGCATGCCGCGATCTCTGCGACACGATTCAGTATTCTAGCGTGCCATGAGCGATGAACAGCCGGCCGAGTATCAGCCCAGCGACTTCGAGCGCAGCGAAGAGTTTCTCAGCGTTCTCAATGAGAGTGCGCGCTTGCTGGGGCAGAACCGGCCGGGCGAGGCCGTTGACAAGCTGCTGCCGCTGAGCAAAGCCGCACCCGAGAACGCGGACGTTGCCATCAATCTGGGCGGGGCGTATATTTTGCAGCGCAAGTGGAATCGCGCCGTCAAGGTGCTGCGGCGGGCGGTCCCGAGTCATCCGCACAATGCGATGTTGTGGACCAACCTTGGCGCTGCCGAGTTGGGCGCGCTGGAGAGTGCGGGGCCCAAGCAACAGGAAAAAGCGATCGACGCCTATGAGCACGCGCTTCAAGCGGACCCCAAAGCGCCCAACGTTCACTATCACCTCGGTCTCATCTATGCCTCGCGCGGTGAACTGACCCGCGCAAGCGCCTTCTTCCATCGTGCGCTCGAGGTCAACAGCGCCGACCGCGACGCCAGTCGCTGGCTGGATCGGCTGGATGCCATGCAGGCCGCCGACGAAGCGCAGGCCGATGGCGGCGATGGGCCCGCCGCATCGGGACCGGCATTCACGGGTCGCGGCACTGCCGCCGACGGCGAAAGCCCCTTTTCGTTGAATTGAACATTCACCGCACGGATCAACCAGTCAACAACTAAACCAATCAACCAGTTATCAGTTATCCAAGTTATCAGCCTTCCACCCACCCATGGCCACTCAAAGCACAACCTGGCGCACATCCACAGCCCGCTGGCGCGAAAACTCGGAGCGAACGGCCTGGGTTGTGCTGCTGGCCTGCTTTGCTGTCTTTTTGCTTCTGGCGATTGCCATTCCCGTTGCGGCAATCTACACGGTGCGCTATGCAAGCGTGGCGCAGGTGGCAAAGCTCGAGCCTACACAAGGCACCGTGCTGCTTTACGATCGCAAGGACGATGCCGAACCGGTTGCCATTACGGGCGTGCGCGACAACATCCATGAAGGGGCGCGCATCGTTGCAGCCGATGATGCAACCCAGGCGACGCTCGCTCTCAACAGCGATGTAGCAACAGGCGATACGCTCGGCAGCGTCCAGCTCTATGCCGGCACCGACCTGACGCTTAGCCGCCTGCAACGGCCCGTGTTTGATCGCAGCAGCGAACCTTTCCGCACTGACCTTCAGTTGAACAGTGGGCAGGCGCGCATCTTCACCAGCCAGAGCGACCATCGCCCGATTGAGGTCACCCTGCAGACTCCCCACGGCACAATCCTGCTTGAACCGGGCAGCTATCAGGTCTCTGTTTCTGAAGAGGGTACGGAGTTGACGGTGCGCTCCGGCCAGGCCACGCTTTCGCACCTGTCGGGTGATGAATTGATTGCCGCAACCGGTGCACGCGCCTGGCTCACACCGGATGGGGCAACCGGCCAGGCGACCACGCCCGAGATTAACCTCGTACAAAACGGCAACTTCACGCCGCCGGTGCTCGATAGCTGGCCCAGCTACCAGAACGCCGAAGCTTCCACCACGCCCGGCAAGGTGCAGTTCAGCGAAGGTGAAGATGGGCGCCAGGTGGCCCAGTTCATTCGCATGGGTGACGAGAAGCTTCACACCGAAGTGGGCATCCGCCAGGAGGTTAACAAGGCGGTCAATGTGTACGATAACCTGCGCATCCAGTTGGATGTGAAGACTCTGTTCCAGAGCTTGCCGGGTGCGGGAAGCCTCAACTCGGAGTTCCCATTGCGCGTCGAGGTCTCCTACCGCGACATCTATGGCAAGGAACTTACCTGGGGCCATGGCTTCTACTACCGCGAGCCGGAGGCCGACGACCCCTACCCCCCTGTCGCGGACGGAACCCGCGTGCGTCAGGGGCAGTGGTTCACCTACGTCTCACCCAACCTCATAGACCTCCTTTCGGCGCAGGGAACGCGCCCCGCCCTCATCAACAGCATGCGCATTTACGCCAGCGGCCACAATTATCAGAGCATGGCCAGCGAAGTCTACCTGTTGGCAGAATAGCGACACTGGCGCAGGTGCGCCCTCTTCTGTGGCCACTTTGCATTCCACCCCAAGCAATGATCGTCCCGGACGCAACGAGTCGTCCCGCGGCTTGTGGATGCGCGCCAGGTGGCTGCGCTGGTTGTGGCTTGCCGGCGCACTGGGGTTCTACCTGATCGCGAGCTTCCATCAGTTGGGACTGCCCGGCCTTCACTACGATGAGGCGCGTGAGGCGGGTCAGAATGCCATGGAGCTGCTGACCGGCGCGCCGGTGACGGCGTTTCGCGGCGCCACCGTCAACCTTTTCGGCCTGCAATTGCCCTTGATGGTGCAGGATTACATCGGTGCACTCAATGTCTACCTGGCGCTACCATTGCTGGCGGCCACCGGCATTGGAGTGCCCAACCTGCGCGCGTTGAGTATCCTCACGGGCCTGGCAGCGCTGCTGCTGCTCGAGCGCACCGTCTCCACGTGGCTGATGGGTCGGCGTGTCCGAGCGAAGAGGGAGCGTACACCCCTCACAACAGGCGGGCTGATTGCCGTGACGCTTGCCGCCACATCACCAAGTTTCATCTTTTGGAGCCGGCAAGGCATTTTTGTCACGAACCTGATGCAACCGCTTGTCCTGCTTTGTATCTGGCAGGGCCTGCGCTGGTTGCTGCAGGGCAGTCGCAGCGCCCTGTGGATCGCCGGCTTTGCCGCAGGAATGGCGCTCTACGCCAAATTGCTGGCGATCTGGGTGATTGCTCCCTTCGCGCTGCTCATGCTCGGCGGCTGGATCTATCTGCGACGGTGCGGGCGTGCGCCGAGCCTGCGCGCGATTGATCTGGCCGGTGCTGCAATCTGCTTCATCATCCCGCTGCTACCGCTTCTTGTTTTCAACCTGCAAACGGGCGGCACGTTGGCAACGATTGCAGGCAATGCTTCCACAAGCTACTACGGTGTAGACAACACCAACCTGTGGGCAAACCTGCGCGTGCGGCTGCCGCAAATTGCGCAAGTGCTGGCGGGGAGCCAGTTCTGGTATCTGGGCGGCGTGTATGCCAACACCCCGGCACCGTGGCTTGCGTTGTTCCTCATAGGCGGCGGCCTTGTGGCGGACTGGCGGCGGGTGCTGCCGCCGCTGATGCTTGTTATACTCGCCTTTCTAAGCAGTCTCGTCACTGTCAGCGATCTCTTCATTACCCACTACGCGCTGCTGGCCCCGCTTCTGGCCGGGCTGGCAGGAATTGGCGCAGCGGCGATGCTGGCGCGTTCGACAGATCTGACGGCAGTGTGGCGCCGCGCACTCGTGGCAGCGGTGGTGGTCGCCATAACGGTCTGGTCCATTGGGGGGATTGTCGTCACTGCGCGCTACCACGGGGCACTGGCGCGCAGCGGCGGTCTTGCGGACCACTCTGACGCTTCGTACGCCCTTGCCTATGCACTGCGCTACAACGGCATGGGCGCGCCGCTTGCGCTGGACTGGGGGCTGGACGCCACCGTACGCTTCCTGAGTGAGGGCGCCGTCACGCCAATCGAACTTTTTGGCTACGGCTCGCCGGCCTCGCCCGATGCAAGCATTGCTGAGCGGCTGGCGCCCTACCTCGCCAACACGAACAATGTCTATTTGCTGCATGCCCCCGGACAGGAGGTCTTCCTCGGCAGGCGCGAGGCGCTGGCGCACGCCGCGGCGGATCGGGGGCTGCGTCTTGCGCTTGTGGATGCATTTGCTGAGCGCGACGGGACACCGCTCTACGAAATCTGGCGCGCCGAACCCTGAACTGCCGGCGGCGGGAGAGGTCGATTCTTGTGCGCCCGCCACATGCTCGCCGTAACCTGAGTTATCATTTGTCAGTTATCAGTTCGTACCGCACCTCCGCTGCGTAACATGCGCTGATCAGTCATGCCGGCCCGCGCGCGCGTTCGCAGCTTCATTGACGCACTGCGCGCCCCGGTGCTACAATAGGCCTCGAGCGCGCACCGTGGCGTATTTGCCGCGCGCGTGGCATTCCTCGCCGCCGACAACGCTTCGCTGGAGGGTCACGTCGTTGACGTGACAACATTGACCATGGATCAGAATCCCACGCCCGATACCCTGCAACGCGATACTGCCGTTGGTGGCTACGCCCGCCGGCTGCCTCCGGTTCGCCCGGCGCGCACGCTGCTCGAGGCCTTTGCGCGCACATGCCGCTTCGATGCCGCCCTGGCCGCCGTGACGCCGCTGATCGCAGTCACAACTGTGGCCTGGTGGCAATTGGGCACCGTTGATATTGTCGTCATGCTCTTCGCGCTCGCCGCCGTCTACGGGACCGCGCTTGGGGTTCAGCTTCTCTCCGAATACCAGGATCGCTACCGTAGTGCAGCGCCTCAGGTAAAGAGCGCCCTGCGTTCTACCGGCCAAGCGGAAACAGGCGAACCTTTGCCCGACCTTCATCTGGGCGAGATCAAGAGCCTTGGCTATATCGCGTTTCTCATGAGTATGCTCTGCTATCTATGGCTTGGCCTGCTTGTGGGCTGGCCGATGTTGCTCTTTGGCGGCGTGTCGTTGTTTCTGGCGTGGGGTTACGCCGCAGCACCATTGCGCTATGCCAACTGGGGTTTTGGGCTGGGCGAAAGCGGCCTCTTCCTTGCTTTGGGACTCGTACCCGCAGGCGCCGGCTACTATGCGCAGACGGGCGCATTCGACCCATTGTTGCTCTGGAGCGCAATTCCCTTCGCAATGTTGGGCAGCTTCATCCTCGTTGCGCATGACTTGATGTCCGACAGGCGTGACTGGCTCATTCGCAAGCGCACCCTGGCAGTACAAATGGGCCGTCCCCGCGCGATCGATTTCGCTTCCATCCTGCTCATCGGCGCGTTCGTGACCATCATCATGGCAGCCATCATCACTGAACTGCCTTTGCGCACGATGCTTGCCCTGCTGGCGCTGCCGGTGGCAACAGGCGCATTCTCGCAGATGGACCGCGAGCTGCTCCCGCCTGCACAGAGCGAACGCCTGTACACCTCGGCGATCCACGCAACGCTCGCCGCCTCGCTACTCTACACGTTGGCACTCATCACAGTGCGGCTCTGGTAGAGATTGGAGCCTTGCCATGGCTCCCGGGCGCAGAATTGCCCCTCCCGCCGCGACCGACCTCGTTCCATTCACTCGCAAACATTTCTTTGCCCTGTCTGAAGAGTGCCGCGCCTATGCGACGGCGTTGGCGCGTCGCGACCCGCACCATGTCGAACTTGCGGAGTGCCGGCGCATGAACACCTGGCTGCGCGCGCTCATGCGCTACGAATCACTGGGGCCACGCATCGCATTTCTCAAGCCGGCGCGACCGGTTGCGCGCTGGCAGGTGGCAACTCTCACTTTCACAATCTGGCTGATACTCTACGTGTATGCTTCCACTCGCGGCCATGCTACGTTGGCCACGCTTGTGCTCAACAGTTCGCTGCTTCTGATTCTCACCTTCTTCATGCTGCCGGAGCGCGTCTTCGGGACGACGATTGAAGGGCTTGAAGGCAAGTTGCTCAGCGTCGTGGAAGCGCTTGAGGAGATGCTCGCAGCAGTCGATATGGGCTTCAGCCAGGCGGCGTATTTTCAGGTGCGCGACAACCTTGCCGCTGCGCGTGCCGAACTTCGCCAGCAGATTGATCTAGCGCACCGCGATTGAAGGACCGGGCAGCGGCGCGTGCCGAGTCACATGCGTGTTGCACCCTCCCAACAAGCCGAACCCGTTTCATCCGTGTGCGGCGGATTCGCAGCGGCGTCGCATGGAAGTTGCCGAAGTATTTCGACATGAAATGCGCCGCGGCCACCGCCATAGGCTGAAGCCTACGGCTATCCAACCCAAGCCTGCTGATGATCATTGCCAAAATAGTTCGGTTTGAAGATCGCCGCGGCCACCGCCATAGGCTGAAGCCTACGGCTAGTCAACCCAAGCCTGCTGAAGCAGGCTGAAACCTTTCCGCACTCGAGGGCGACGGTGTCAGCCGGCTTTAGCCGACTTGGGTTGGATAGCTGCAGGCTTGAGCCTGCAGCGGTGGCCAGCGGTGAACAGAGGTCCATACCGAAACAATTCGTCAGAGTTTCTAAGCCGCCGCTACGCAATCCTGAACCCACTTGCTGGATGAAGCAATTAGCAATGTACGTACACTGGTGCAATTCGTTATTGAATGTCGGCACAGGTAGACTAACTGCATGGGCGCAAAAAAACTGCAGGGCCAGGTTGCAATTATAACGGGGGCAGGGCGCGGCATTGGCGCGGCGGCAGCAGCGCGCCTGGCGCGCTCCGGTGCGGCGGTGGTGCTCACGGCGCGCAGCGCGGAAGAGTTGGAGAAGGTGGGGGCGCCCTTGCGCGCCGAGGATCTACGCGTACTTACCGTGACTGCGGATGTGAGCGACTTCGAGCAACTGGAGGCTGTCGTTCAGGCGGCGGTGGCCGAGTTTGGGCGCGTCGATATCCTCGTGAACAACGCCGGTGTCATCTGGCCGCTGGAGCCAATTGTGGATGTCGACCCCGAAGAGTGGGCGTACGCGATTCACACGAACCTCGTTGGCCCCTTCTATCTCACGCGCCACGTTTTGCCGCTCATGCTTGAGCAGGGGTACGGGCGCATCGTCAACGTCAGCAGCAGCGCCGCGCAGAAGCCGATTGCCGGCGCCAGCGCCTACTGCGCCTCCAAGGCCGGCCTCGATATGCTCACACGCACGCTGGCGCTTGAGGTGGCCGGGTCCCGCGTCAGCGTCAACAGCTTCGACCCGGGCATGGTGGACACCGAGATGCAGGCCGACATCCGCAGTGTGGACGCCGACGAGATGGGGATGGATACGTCACTCTGGCACGCTGCTTACGAAGCGGGCCGCCTGCGCACGCCCGACGATGTTGCCCAGGGAATTTACTGGCTCGTTGGGCCGTGGAGCCGCAATGAATCGGGCAAGTTCTTCCGCTACACCGACGACGCATGGCGTGCCACCGTGCAGGCTGCGGTGTCATAGGCGGCAACACGTTTTCCGCGTCCGCGAACCGGAAACACAACCTGTCACGTTGCGCTTATGTCATTCATGCAAACTTAATCGGGCGCTCCCCAAACACTCATACAAGCGGCGCAGGATAGTGGCGCCTCTCTCGCGGGGCCGACGCAGCGCAGCGCCAGAAACATATCAATCAGTGTAAGCCTTTTGGAAGGAAATGGATTGAAATGGCAGGTATTCAGTCTTTTGCGCGCAAGAATTTGACCACATTGCTGCTGCTGCTGCTTGCAGGTGGATTTGGATTGATTCTGGCCGAGCTCTTTCTGTACGACCACTTCAAGGGCATGCAGCTTGTTGGTTTCGTCAGCACCCTCGTCGGGCTCGTGTTGGTCTTGTGGGGGCTTTTCGCCAAGGGACGCGTCCGCGTCTGGCTCGCCTCGCTGCTGGTGGTGCTGTCGGTCACCGGCCTGGTTGGCGTCCTCGAGCACAGCGAATCCCGCAATGGTGACGAAGGCGCGCGACCGGCACTGGTGACGAACGGGATCAGCCAACCAGACGATCGCGAATGACACGAAGCGGTCGTCGAGCAGGACTCCGACACTGCGGCCGCAGGCGAAGGGGGCGGCGAGACGCCCGCCCCACCCCTGGCGCCACTCGGCCTTTCCGGTCTGGCGCTGATGGGGGCAGTGGTTCTCTTCGCCAAACGGGATGAGCCGCAGGCCGCGACATAGTTGCAGGCGAAGGCATAGCCACCGCCGAAGGCATAGTCGCAGTCGGGCGAGCGGCGCCTAACATGCCGTAGCCGGCCCGACAACGGGGTGGCGCTGGCATGAAGCGGCAGCTTCACATGCATGCGGGACGCAGGAGAGGTCAGGTGTACCTGACCTCTCCTGCGCGTTTGGCGAGCAAATGTCCGCAAGGGACATCCCAAATAGCCCGATTGCGGCCCATTTGGTAGACTAGCGCGAACCATATTCCAGCCATCGTTAAGCGAACGCGCCGTTGCGCCTCGCACCCACGCCCCAAGCCCAGCACATCAGCCAGCAGTGAAGGAGCAATCAAATGGCCTATACCAAAGTAGTGATTCCCCGCGGCGAAAAGATCACGCTGCAAGACGACAAACTGCATGTGCCGGACAATCCAATCGTCACGTTTATTGAAGGCGACGGCACCGGCGTGGACATTTGGGCGGCCAGCCAGCCGGTTCTCGACGCCGCCGTGGAGAAGGCATACGGCGGCAAGCGCAAGATTGCCTGGATGGAAGTCTACGCGGGCGATAAGGCAAACGAGGTCTACGGTGAGCCTGTGTGGCTGCCCGAAGAGACGCTCACCGCAATTGACGAGTTCATCGTGGCAATCAAGGGGCCGCTCACAACACCGATCGGCGGCGGCATTCGCAGCATCAATGTCGCACTGCGCCAGCGGCTTGACCTGTACGCCTGCGTGCGCCCGGTGCAGTACTTCACCGGCGTTCCCAGCCCGGTCAAGCATCCCGAAGCCGTTGACATGGTGATCTTCCGCGAGAACACCGAAGACATTTACGCGGGCATTGAGTGGGAAGCCTATACCCCCGGCGCAAAGAAGCTGATTGACTTCCTCCAGAATGAAATGGGCGTCAACAAGATTCGCTTCCCCGAAAGCAGCGGCATCGGCATCAAGCCGGTGAGCGAAGAGGGGACCGGGCGACTGGTGCGCGCGGCCATCCAGTACGCGATTGACAACAACCGCAAGAGCGTCACCCTTGTACACAAGGGCAACATCATGAAGTTCACCGAAGGCGCCTTTATGCAGTGGGGCTACAAGGTGGCGGCAGAGGAGTTCGGCGCGACGCCGCTGGACGGCGGCCCGTGGCACAAGCTGCCCAATGGCATCATCATCAAGGATGTGATCGCCGACGCCTTCCTGCAGCAGATTCTCACCCGCCCGGCCGAGTACGAGGTGATTGCCACCTTGAACCTCAACGGCGACTACGTGAGCGATGCGTTGGCGGCGCAGGTTGGCGGCATCGGTATTGCGCCGGGGGCCAACATCAACTATGTTACCGGGCGCGCCATCTTCGAGGCGACCCATGGCACCGCCCCCAAGTACGCCGGACTGGACAAGGTCAATCCATCCTCGGTCATCCTGAGTGGCGAGATGATGTTGCGTCACATGGGCTGGAACGAGGCGGCCGACCTGATTCTCCACGCCATGGAGAAGGCCGTGAGCAAGAAGATCGTCACCTACGACTTTGCCCGCCTCATGGAAGGCGCGACCGAAGTCAAGTGCAGCGAGTTCGGCCAGGCACTGATCGCGAATATGTAGTGAGGCCGGGTTTGTACAAAGCCCCTGAATAGAAGCGAGGCTTCCAACAGCGGAAGCCTCGCTTTGTATTTATGCCTTGGGCATCCACACGCGGATGGAGCGCATGCCCCGGTTGCCCCACGCATAGTAAGGGATTGCCGTCAGGGAGACGCGCTGCGGCGCGTCCACTGCGGGCACGGTGTCCTCGGAACAATAGAGGCTGCCACCCCACGTCGCCGCCGGCATTGCACCCTCCACCTGCAAGGCAAGGCCACCGCCGGGAATCTCGAGGGTTGCCTCATCAGCCGGATGATCGGCGCGCACAAGGACGTCGGCAAGGTCGACACCCGCGGGCTGGTCATGTGATTCGAAGCAGTAGACAAGCGGTCCGCGCTCAAGCGCGACGCAGCCACGAATTGCGTCAATGCGCGGGTTCGGCAGCGTCCAGCGTGGCGCCAGCGGCAACTGCAGTTCCACACGGTCGTCCGCACGCCATACACGTTCCATTTCTACGTAGCCCATCGTATCCGGCGCAGAAGCAACCTGGACTCCATTCACGCGTATCGTGTGCCCATGCGCCCACGCCGGAACCCGCAGCGCCAGGCTCCAGGCTTCCTCAATGCTCTCAGCGATTTGCACAGTCACTGTCCCATCCCACGGATAGTTGGTGCGCATGGAGAACGCAACCGGGCCCGCCGAGATATCCAAACGCAGATCGGCGTCTGCGTACTGATGAAGCTGGACGCCCGCAGGAGATGCGGTTGCCAGATAGTTTTGCAGGCTTGCAAAGAGGCGCATGACATTGGGCGGGCAGCAGGCGCAACTGTGCCAGGCTGGGCGCATGATGTCCTCGCCGCCCTCGCCGTCAGGCCCTGAGCGCACGTACTGTCCGCCGCGCACCTGCAGCGGGTTCACGTAGAGGTAGCTTGCACCCTCCATGCCGGGGCTGGGCAGAACACCGTTGTAGAGGGTGCGCTCAAAGAGGTCTGCGTAGCGGCCGTCGCCGGTGAGCAGCAGTAGTCGCCAGTTCCACATCAGGCTGGCGATCTGCGCACACGTTTCGCAATAGCAGGTGTCGGAGGGCAGTTCGTAGGGCCCGCCGAAGGCCTCGCCGTCGAAGCGCGAACCGATGCCGCCCGTCAAGTACATTTTGGTCTCGGTCATGTCGGTCCACAGCGTGTTCATGGCATCAAACAGCGCCTGCTCGCCCGTCTCCATGTAGAGATCGGTCACGCCGGTGGTCAGATAAAGTTGGCGCACAGCGTGGCCGGCAACTTCGGTTGCGTCGCGCACGGGCACGTGGTCCTGCTGGTAGATTGCACCATAGCCGGCGTGGCCGCGCATGCGCTTGCGGCCGCGCCGGTCGATGAAAAGCTGCGCCAGTTCCAGGTGGCGCGGGTCGCCCGTCACGCGGTAGAGTTCCACGAGCGCCATCTCAATTTCGGGATGGCCGGCGGTTTCATCTCGCTTGCCCGGCCCAAAGAGATCATAGATGTGATCAACGAGCCGCAGCACCACGCGCATGAGGCGTTCGTCACCCAATGCGCGTACGAACGCAACCGCGGCCTGAATCAGATGGCCCGCGCAGTAGAGTTCATGGCCGTGGTCCAGGTCTGTCCAGCGTTGGCCGGGCTTGGCAATCTGGAAGTAGCTGTCCAGATAGCCGTCCGGCAACTGCGCCCCCTCAACCAGCGCGATAGCGGTGTCAACCATTGCCTGCATATCGGCGTCGGGCGCGCGCCCCAACTCCCAGGCCGCAGCTTCGAGCCACTTGTGGACATCGGAATCGGCGAACCAGAAGCCGGCAAACTCGCCCGTCTCCTGCCCGCCGGCAATGCGCAGATTGCGCAGCGCATGCGTTGCCTCGAGCATGGCAAAGCCGTGCGGGATGCTTACGGTGCGGTTGGTATGCTGCTGCGCGCCCCAGAGGCCGCCCACAAGCTGTGCGCTGAGCAGGGGCAGCGTGCGCAAAACGCTATGCGAAGATTGGCTGTTGTCCACCGGCCCCGCGCCGGTTTGGTATGTGGTCATGGTCGCTCGCCTCCATTGGGCGATTGGAATCGGTGCGCAAAGCGAGGCTTCCAATTGCGGAAGCCTCGCTTTGCTTGATAGTGGCTTGACCTACTGCTGGCTCGGCAGAGACGGCCAGCCCTCCTCATCCCATGCGATGGATTCGATGCGCAGCTTCGGGATGCCGATCTGCTGCGCGTCGTAAGCGTGGTAGACGATCCAGTCGATGCCCTTGCCCTGCGGGCCGTTGTCATTCATCAACAGCCCGTTGTGGCCGGGGCCCTTCCACTTGCCATACTCGGAGAGGATGCGGGTACCGCCCCCCTCGAGCATCGGCACGCCGTCGCGGTCCACATAGGGGCCTGTGATCGTTTCGCTGCGCCCCACGCGCACGTTGTAGGTGCTGGCCTCGCCCTGGCAGCAGTGGTCGAATGAGGCGAAGAGATACCACATGCCATCATGCGGGACGATGAACGCGCCTTCGAGCGAGTCGTCGCCATCGCGCTGGCCGCGTGCGCTGGGCAATGTGGTGCACGGTCTCATCCTCGGCGCTGAACATGCCGGTGGCGGCATCCAGCCGGCGCATGTAGAGCCCCTGCCAGTAGGATCCCCACACAAGCCAGGGGTCGCCCCTCTCATCAAGCACCACGTTGGGGTCGATCGCGTTCCAGGGATCGCCCACGTGCGACTGCAGGACGATGCCCTTGTCCTCCCAGCCATAGTCGGGGCTGTCAGGATTCAGTGTCGTATTCGTTGCCAGCCCAATCGCCGAATTCTGCGAGCCCATCGACGAGATGGCGTAGTAGACGTGCCACTTGTCGTTAAAGTACGACACGTCGGGCGCCCAGAAGTCAATGAAGTCACGGTTCACCTCATGCGCCCACGGCGGATTCTTGTCGAGGAGGCGGCCGGACCACTCCCAGTTCACCAGATCGGGCGACTTGAGGATGACCCCGCGCGCGCCGCTGTGGAAGAGGTAGTACATGTCGCCTTCGTGCGCCAGTACCGGGTCATGGACGCGCTGGATAAAGCCTTGCGGCTCCAGCATGACGGCCGGCGGGCGTTGCGCGTCCGCCGGCGCGGCCGCGTCGATACCCTCCGCCGTGACGGAGGGTGCGACGATCGGCGGCGCCATCTCAACGTTCTGACGTCACGCCGCCGAAGTAGAGCAGCGCCAGCAGACCTGCCAGCCAGTACCAATTGCGACAATGGGATTATCCTTCCAGCAACTCGAGTGCGCCCGCAAAGAGTGTCTGTGCGACTGCGTTGGACGCGACCGTATCGGCGTTGAGCTTGAAGGTGGTGATGACGACCTTCCCGCGTCCATAGGGCAATTCAAGCAGCAGCGATGCCACCTTGTGCACCCAGCCCACGGCAAGCCCGGCCCAACTGTGCTCGCGTATCAGCCACGGTTGTGGTGCGATCATCACCGAATCGGGCATGATCGGAGCCCACTCCATCTCGAGGATGGGGCTGCCGGGCAGTGCGGCCAGCGGCCCCTGCTTGCGCACCCACGCGAAGGAAGTGGCCCAGTCGCCCTGCCACGAGGTTCCCTCGCGCGGCGCAACGTAGATGTTGGGCAGGCCATTCGCGCCTGGCGCGTGCGCCGCCGCCGCATCGGTAATCAGCAGCAGGCGCGCGCCCTGCTGCACCATGGTCATGAGCGCTTCAGTGTAGGTGCGCGCCACAAGCAGTTCGCCCGAAGCGCCCTCGGCTCCCTCGCTCACCTGGTAGCCAAGCCCGCGCAGCGCCGCGGCCAACGCCGCATCATCCACAACGCGCAGATTGCCGGCGGCCTCAATCTGCGGCAGGCAGACAATTTCCACCGCGTTTGTGGCAATCACGGCGCCGCCATCATCGCGCCAATCGGCGGTGACGGTAACAATCCCCGGCTCACCCAACGTGAGCGCAATCGTGCCGCTGGGAACGGTGACCGTTCCTTCCTGCATCCCACCGCTCCAGTTAACGCTGCCTGCGGCGCCCTGGCCGTCAATGCCGTGCGTCTCCACGGCAATCTCAATCCGGCTACCGGGCTTGCCGCTCCACTCTTGCGGGCGCAGCACCACGACGTCGTCCTGGTTGATCTGCGTGAAGGATCGGGTCCAGCCCATGCTTGACGTCGCGCTGCATCGTCAGCAGGCCGTTGCATTCCCAGTGCACGTCCGTGAACTCGGTGACGATGTAGCCAGCCACGGAATCATGCAGGCGCATGCTGCTGATTTCGTAGTGGAGGCTGCTGCGCCATGTGCACCTGGGAATCACGGGCAAAGTCGGCGTAGGAGTCGAAGAGTTCGGAAAGACCGCACGTCGACGAAGCGGTTCTCGCACGCCGTGGGGATAGACGATGCCATCGCCCCAGTTCGTGGCCGTTCTCGAACCACCACGGCTCCTTGCCTTGCTCCAGGATGGTGGCCGGGTCGGGCAGGCCCCAGTTGCCGAACTCGGAGACAATCAGCGGCAGGCCTTCATGGCGGTGCTGCTTGTAGTCCTGCGCCCAGACCCAGTCGCGCGCGGCTGGCGAAGTCGGCCACCCATGCGTCCCACTCCTTGGCGTGGTCGGGAATGGCGCGGTAGATGTGGAAGTCGTCGAGATCGCCGGCCACGTGGATGTTGTCGCAGCAGGCCGAGTTGTCCACGATCAGGCGCGTCGGGTCAATCGCCTTGGCCTCGAGGTAGAAATCGGCCAGCCATTGGCGATGTTCGGGGTTGCGCGCTGCAGGTCGGTGCCCCAGTTCTCGTTGATCAGCGTCCACGCGATGATGGAGGGATGGTTGCCGTCGCGCTCGACCATCGCCGCCGAAGGTCTGCTTGGCGCGCGGCCGAGGAAGCGTCGGTGAGCAGCACGCAGTTGGGAATTTCGGTCCAGATGAGCAGGCCCAGGCGGTCGGCCACGTCGTAGTAGCGCGGGTCTTCGACCTTGATGTGAATGCGCAGGCAGTTGAAGCCAAGCGCCTTGGCCTTGTGCGTCTGGTCTTCCAGCACTTCGACGCTGGGCGGTGTGTAGATGGTCTCGGGGTAGTAGCCCTGATCGAGCACGCCACGCAGGTAGACGGGCTCGCCGTTGAGGTAGATGCGGCCATCGCGCGCCTCGACAGTGCGGAAGCCGCAGTTGTCGGTGACTGTATGCGTGACTGCGTCGCCCTCACTCAGCGCAACCGTTACGCTGTAGAGGTTCGGCGCGTCAGGACTCCAGAGCATGGGAGCCGCCACCTGGACAGTGCCCTTGCCTTCGGCGCCGAGCGCAGCTTCGGCCACGGCGTTGCCGTCCGGCCCGTACACGGTGGCGTTGAGCGTCGCGCCTGAAGACAACTGCTGGGTCAACGCGACGGCCACGCCGATTGAACCGGTCGCAGCGTCGGGCGCCAAGTGCAGCGCGCTGATGTGCAGCGCGGGGCGCAGCTCCAGCCACACGCTCTGCCAGAGTGCCGCCAATCGAGCCGTACCAGCTCTGCTTGCCGTGAGGAACTTCGCTAAAAGGGTACTCCGGGAAACGCTCGCGGTCGTCACTGGCCAGCACGACGCGCACCACAAGCTCGTTTTCGCCCGACTGCAGTTGTCCGGTCACATCGAACTCGAAGGGCGTGTAGCCGCCTTCGTGTTCGCCGACCTCTTTGCCATTGACCCATACCGTGGCGAAGTAGTCTGACCGCGCCGAAATGCAGAATGGCGCACGCGTCCATCCGGCCATGCGCCTGCATCAAAGCTGCGGCGATACCAGGCAACGCCGCTCGTACTCGCGCAGATCGTCAAACTGCGCTTGCCAGGGGAGCGGCACGATGGCGCTGCGCCATTCACCGATCGCGGGAGACATCGCGGCCGTCCGACGGGTCAATCTGAAAATCCCACGTGCCATCCAAGGTGATACGTTCGACATTCATCAGGGTCTTCCATCCTTTTGCGTGCAAATGGCGTACGAAGCGGGTTGATTTGAATTCAGGTCGATTGAAGGCGGCTCCGGGCATCATGCACCCGAAGCCGCCTGGAATGAGCTATTCGGCTGCGTCAAGCATGCGCGCCGGGCGCTGCCTATGCGGCGCGTGTGGTCAGCACCGTGAACGACAGCGGCGGCAGGCTCAATGTTAGCCTTGCCGTCCGTCAGCGCAGGGGCGGCGATGGCCTGCGCGACGAGGTGGTTGGGGTCTTCCCAGGAGTTGGCTTCCTTGGGGTCGGTGCCCGCCATCTGCCAGACTTCATGAATGACCGGCTTCGCCATTCTGCCAGACAATTTCGGTCTCGACGGTTTCCGTCTGGCTGCGGTTGACGATGAAGACCGCGCCTGCGCCGCTGCTCGGGTCATAGCTGGCGGAGACGTCGAGCGCCGGCACGCTGTCCGTACTCGTGCGTCTCAACCGTTGGGGCGCTTGACGAGCACGTCCAGCGCATCGCCGCGGGCGTGGTTGCTCACCAGCTTGAAGGCATAGATACGAGGGCTGCTTGAGCAGGCCGTCGGTCGCGCGTGTGCAGCCAGGAGATGACGTTGACGATCTGCGCGACGCAGGCGATCTTGAGCACGTCGCTCTTGCGCAGGAAGACGTTCAGCCACTGCGCCACGACCAGCGCATCTTCCAGGTTGTAGATCTCCTCGGCCAGATGGGGCGCTTCGGTCCAGTCGCCTTGCACCGGGTCGCCCTTGTACCAGACCTGCCACTCGTCCCACGAGAGATAGACATCGTGCTTGCTGCGCCGCTTGGCCTTGACATAGCGCAGCGTCGCCGTCCAGCGTGTCCACGATACTCTTCGAAGAGCGACGGCGCTGGCCAGGTAGCTGGCCGTGTCATTCTCGCGGTTGCCGGCGTAGTAGTGGATCGAGAGGTAGTCCACATGCTCCCAGGCGATCTCCAGGGCGATGCGATCCCACTCGGGGTAGGTGGGCATGCGGTCGTTGGAGGAGCCGCAGAGCACCGTCTTGATCGTCGGGTCCTGCCACTTCATCATCTTGGCGGCTTCGAGCGCCTTGGCGCCGTATTCGGCCGCGTCCAGGTGGCCGATCTGCCAGGGGCCGTCCATCTCGTTGCCGACGCACCAGTAGCGACGTTGTGCGGGTCGCGGTAGCCGTGGCTGGCGCGCAGGTCGGCATAGTAGGTGCCCGACGGGCGCATTGCAGTACTCGACCAGATCGGCGGCGGCCTGGATCGTGCCGGTGCCCATGTTGACGCCCAGCATGGGCGCAGCATCGATGGCTTGCGGCAGAACTCCATGAACTCATTGGTGCCAAACTGGTTGGTCTCGATCGACTGCCAGGCCAGCTCGCGGCGGCGCGGGCGCTGCTCCTTGGGGCCAACGCCGTCCAGCCAGTTGTAGCCGCTCAGGAAGTTGCCGCCGGGGTAGCGGATCACCGTGGTATAGCTCTGCTCGCGCAGCGCCTCCATCACATCTGTGCGCAAACCGCGCTCGTCGGCCAGTGGGGACTTCGGGTCATAAATGCCTTCGTAGACGCAGCGCCCCATGTGTTCGACAAAGCCGCCAAAGAGCAGCGGCGAAATGGGGGCGATGGTGCGGTTGGAATCAAGAAAGATCTGTGCGTTGTTGTGACATGTGACATTCCTGTCCTATTGCACAACTGTTGAGCGCACCGTACAGCGCGACGAATGACTGACATGAGCGCTCATGCCGGCGCATGTTTCACTACTGGCCGGCCATGCCCGTCGTCGTGATGCCGGCGATAATCTTGCGCTGGAAGAATGGCGTAGAAGATCAGCACGGGCACCGTGGCAATGAAAGCGCGCCGCAAAGGCCAGGCCGCGCTGAATGTAGCTGCCCTGCTGGAGCACCACCAGCCCAATCGGCAGCGTCAGCTTCGACTGCTCGCTGAGCACGATCAGCGGCCAGAAGAGATCATTCCACAGAGCCAAGGAAGGAGAAGATCGCGAGCGCGACCAGAGCGCCCGCGCACCAGCGGCAGGCAGATCTGCCAGTAGATGCGGAAACGGTTGGCGCCATCAACGCGGGCCGCATCCTCGAGCTCCGTTGGTATCGGAATAGAAGTGCTGGCGCAGCAGAAAGATGCCGGTCACCGAAGCCGCGGCCGGCCACCAGATGGCGTTGTAGGTGTTGAGCATGCTTCAGATCGCGCAGCAGCAGAAAGACGGGATCAGCGTGATGGCCGCCGGGATCATCAGGCTGAAGAGCAGCAGCGAGAAGAGCAGGCTCTTGCCGGGAAACTCGAGGCGGGCAAAGGCATAGCCGCTCAGCGACGAGACGAAGAGGATGATCACCGTGCCGACGCTGGCCACGAGCAAGCTGTTGGTAAACCAGCGCGCCATGGGCAGCAGCGGGTCGGCAAAGATCTTGCTGGAAGTTCTGCAGCGTCGGCGGCTGCGGAATCCACTGGATGGGCACAATGAACTGGTTGGCTTCGGTCGTGAATGCCATCGAGAACATGTACAGCAGCGGAACGATGATGATGAAGACGAGCGGCAGAAAGATCAGCCACATCAGGAGCGTTCGCCTGCGCGTTGTGGCTAATCCCTCTTGCGCTCACTGATCGCGGATTGGCAGTGAGTTGCTGTAGCCATGATCTGTTCTCCTGCTGGCCTAGTACTCTGTGCGCCGGCGCATGAGCGAGAACAGGATGACGGTAACGACGATCATGATGACGCGCCAGCACCACCGAGATCGCCGACGCATAGCCAAAGCGGAAGAACTTCCACGCCGTCTCATACAGATACTGCACGACCGAGCGCGAGGCGTTGCCCGGACCGCCGGCCGTGATGATGTAGGGCTGGGCAAAGACCTGCATGTGCGCAATGAACTGCGTCACGACGACAAACAGCATCGTCGGCATGATCAAGGGCAGCGTGATGTGGCGGAACGATCTGCAGCGTGCCCGGCGCCGTCGATCTTGGCGGCTTCGTAGAGCGGCTCCGGGATGTCGTGCAGCCCGGCGATAAAGACAAGCATGGGAAAGCCAAATGTCCACCAGACGGTCGTGATCGAAAGCGCCGGGATGACGAGCGTCGGATCGCCCAGCCAGAGATGCGCGGGCCGCCAAGCACGTGTGACGAAGTAGTAGTTGATGATGCCCAACTGCGGTGTCCCAGATGCGAATGCCGATGATGCCCAGCACCGAAACGGACAGGATGCCGGGCGCATAGAAGAGGACGCGCAGGAAATTGCTGCCCGCAAACGCGATGCTTCAACGCAGACGCCACCAGCAGCGCCAGCGACACGTTGATGATCACGGTCAGGATCATGAACTCAGAACGTGTTGCCCAGCACCTCCCAGAAGATCTTGTCATTCATCAGCGCCTGGTAGTTGGCCAGGCCCAACGAATTTCTGCATCCGTGAGCATGATCTTCCAGTCGTACAGGCTGATCTGCAGACCGCGGAAGATCGGATAGAGCAGAAAGACGGTAAACAAGAAGAAGTGGGGCAGGACAAAGAGATAGTTGGGAAGCTGCTTCTTGCAGCGTCTTCCAACGCCGGCTCGTGTTCGTTGCGGCGGACGTGGGTGCAGGCAGAGTCGCTGTGGCCATGGTATCCACTCCAAGGCTCAGATGGACGACCTGCAGGTCGGTGCACCCGCTACGGAGCGCACCAACCTGCAGACACAGACGATTCGAGTTACGGGCGATCGAGGATGGCCTGAATCTGCGGCGTTGCCATCCTTGAGGGCCTGGGCGACGTCGGCATCGGCGCTGGCGAGTGCATTGCCGACCGCAGTCTCCCATGCCGTCTGGATTTCGATGAAGGACTTGCTGCGACAAGTCGGTGCGGCCGATGGCGTTGAACTGTTCGGCGGCCTTGGCAACCGACGGGATTGCCTGGACTTCGGGCAGCGCCTGCACGGACTTGAGGGCAGGAACCTGGCCGGAGGTGGCCCAGTAGGCGCCGTTCTCGACCAGGAACTTCATCATCGCTTCGGCCTCGGCCTTGCCCTCGTCATCCACGCCGGTCGGGATCGGACATGATGTGCGAGTCGAACTTGACAGCCTGCTTGCCATCGGGGGCCAGCGAGTTGATGAAGGCCGTCTTGGTCACTGCGGCAACGTCCGGGTTGTCACGCATGAAGCCGCCGGTCCAGGTGCCTTCCCACATGAACGCAAGTTTGTTGTTCTTGTACAGGTCGCCTGCCCACATCTTGCCGGGGACCGGCTGGCGGGGCACGACGTAGTACTTGTACATCAGGTCATGCCAGTACTGGACTGCGGCAATCGACTCGGGGCTGTCGAGCGTGGCGGTCTTGCCGTCTGCGCTGACAACGCTGCCGCCAAACTGCCACAGGGTCGTGGGAATCGTGAAGCGCGGCCAGGTGAAGTCCATGCGCCCAGACGTCGCACGTTGTCCTTGTCGAAGCCTTCTTCGTTCGGGTGCTTGCCGTTCACGTCGGTGGTGATCTTCTGCGCCCACTCGATGAACTCTGTCGCCGTTCTTGGGCAGGTTCTCGGGGTCGAGACCGGCAGTCTTCGATGAGCTTCGGTGTTGTACCACAACAGCCAGCCGTGGTTGTCGAAGGGCACGGCCATGGTCTGGCCGTCAACCGTAGATCGCGTTGATCAGCACTTCGTTGAACTGATCCTTGGCCCAGGCCGTCTGGTCGTCGTAGAAGTCGTCCAGCGGCTGCATCAGGCCTTCGTTCGCCATCTGCTGCGACTTCGGCGGCATGGAAGATGACCATGTCGGGCGGGCGTGCCGGCGGCAACGGCGGTCGGATACTTCTGGAAGAAGAAGTCCCACGGAATGCCCTGCGACTTCGAAGCAGGCTTCAGGGTTCGCCTCGGCATACTGCTGCAGCAGTTCGGCGAAGACAGCGCCGTCGCTGCCCGTCAGGCCGTGCCACAGCTTCATCGGGTCATCGCAAGCGCCAAAGGCATTGACGACCGGGGTCGGCTCAGGGGTGGGCAGACTGGGGTCCACGGTCGCCTCGGCGGCAGTGGCGTCGGTGCCGGCAGCGGCGGTATCGGCCGGTGCAGCGGGGGCAGCCGGGGCTGCGCCGCCACAAGCGCCGAGTACCATGACCAACACGACGAGCAATGCAAAAATCACTGACAACTTGCGCATGCGTTTTTTCTCCTTTGAGAAGGTTGACAATGCGGACACAAACCGAATCTGAGAGGTACGTCAAAAGACACTGTACTGTTGTCTAACGCGGTCGAAACCGCGGTGCAACCAGGGAAATGTGAGATCCAACCGTACTCGGATCATCCACGGCGCGTGCCAGGTACGGGGAGCAACCTGAAACGCTTCTCCAGTACTACGTTGAATCGCGCTCAACAAAGCGACAGGGAACTTCAATGCGACGAGCAGGGCCGTCATAGTCGCCTTCAATACGACTAAAGAGCGCTTCGGCCATAACCTGGCCCATCTGTCCCGGGTACTGTGCAATCGTCGTGAGCTGCGGCTTGACCCAACAAGCAGCCGGGATGTCGTCAAAGCCCACAACTGCCACATCCTGTGGAATCCGCAGTCCGCGACGCTGCACTGCTTCCATGGCTCCAATCGCCATTAAGTCATTGACGACGAAGACAGCGGTCGGCGGGATTGGCAGTTCGAGCAGGCGTTCCATCGCAAACTGCCCGCTCTCGACCGACCAATCGCCAAACTGTTCGTATTCGGTAGGCAGTGCCAGCCCCGCCGCCGTCAGCGCCGCCTGAAAGGCCGTGCGGCGACGTGTACTGGCTCCAGTCACTGCAATGGTGCCGATGAAACCCAGGCGCTTGTGGCCCTTGCTTTCAATGAGCCAATTCACGGCTTCTTGCGTTGCCCGCGAGTCATTGCCATACGCCACATCGATTGATGGATGGTGAATGTGCTGGCCGACAACCGCGATCCGGACACCCGTGCGCATCATCAACTCTTCAAAATCATCGTCGGTGAGGTGGTACGGGACAGCGAAGATGCCGTCCACCGGACGTCGCATAACGGATTCGAGGAATTGCTTTTCTGCGCTGAGCATGTGGTCGCTGTTGGCAACCATGACGTCATAGCGGTAGCCGTTGGCGACATCCTGCAGGGCGCGCACCATGGGGTGATAAAAGGGATTGGCAATGTCGGCAATCAGCATTGCCAACATGCGCGTCTTCTTGCCACGCAAACTGCCAGCATTCAAGTTGGGGTGATAGCCCAGCTTCTTGACCGCGACCAGGACACGCTCGCGCGTCTCTTCGCCTATCGCAATCGGGTCATCAGATCCGTTCAAAACTCGGGAGACAGTACTTTGCGAGACGTTGGCAAAGCGCGCCACATCTCGCATCGTAATGGTAGTCCGGTTTTGCGGTCGCCCATTGCTTGCCACGGTTTATCCTGGCTGGGGAGCAGGGGATACGGTAAGCGTGCTGGTGAAATGCGCGCGGCCAAATCCCTTGAGTCGGTCGATCTTCTGATGCAATCGTATGCGGTGATTCGTATTAAAGCATACGTTTCGGGAATCGTCAATAGGCAATGTTTGCGTTCACAGGGCTTCTCAAAAGTCAGGAATTCTCGGTTGCACCGGCGAACGGCACCTCATCCCCAACCCTTCGCCATGCGGAGAAGGGAGCAAAGCCGGTGCGTTTACCCGAGGAATGACTCTTGCGGCGGGATCGTTTTTCACCCTTCTCCGCATGGCGAAGGATTGGGGATGAGGTGCTGGTGTGGCCGTGACACAATTGTATCGTGCTTCACAAGTGCCTTACCATAATTGTGTCAAGGGTACAGCTGCGCTAGAATGTTCGGCAGCCGCATCGGGACAACGACGCCTGCAAGAGCCCTTTCCTCAGACAGTGCCGGCCAAAGGCGTCAGCATATTCCAGTTCGGCGCGGTCTCCTTCACGCAAGCAGAACGAGAAGTGGGCTACACCCCTTGGCTCATCCGCAATCAAAGGAGTCGGGATTATGGCGGTAATCACGGTGACTCGCACAACCATCGGGCAGAAAGCGCTCATGGCGGTGACGGGGCTCATATGGATTGGTTTCCTTGCGCTTCACATGTACGGCAATCTGAAGGCGTTTGGCGGCCTCGTTGCTTTCGATTCCTATGCTGAGCACCTGCGCACTTTTGGCGAACCAATCCTGGGCGAACGCTATTTCCTCACGCTGCTGCGCGTCATCACTGTCGTTGCGCTCATCACCCACATTTTCTATGCCGTCAAATTGTCTTCGCGCAACTACGTGAGCCGCGGCAACAACCGCTATGCCGCCAAGAAAAGCGTCCAGGCCGACGCCGCCGCGCTGACCATGAAGTGGGGCGGGCTGGCGATCGCGATTTTTCTGGTCTTCCACCTGATGCAATTCACCTGGGGCGTGAAGGCGGTACTGCCCGCTTTCGAGCGCGGCGCCGCCTACGCAAACATGATTGCCGGCTTCTCCTTCTGGCCCACCACTGTTCTCTATCTCGTGGCGCTGATTGCGCTGGGCATGCATCTCTACCACGGCAGTTGGAGCATGTTCCAGACGCTGGGCTGGAACAATCAGCGCACGACGCGCTCACTGCATTGGCTGGCATTGGCCATTGCACTTGTGATTGCAGGCGGCTTTTCATTGGTACCGCTGGCTGTCACCTTCGGCTTCTTGAGCTACGCGCGCTGCTATTGCGCCTCAGACTCCCCGCACCCTGATACAGGTTGTTGCACGCAATATCCACAAGGTGTCTATCTATGAGTGACTTGCCAACGGTCGCATCGCCCACTCCCGAAGCGCCCGCAGTTGTGCGGACCGCCCCTCCCGATTTCGTGGAAGCCACGCTTGACGGCCATGTGCCCGACGGCCCCCTGGAAAAGAAGTGGGAAAAGGCGTGCTACGAATACAAACTGATCGCGCCGGCCAATCGACGGCGCTTCAATGTCATTGTCGTGGGAAGCGGGCTGGCAGGGTCGGCTGCGGCCGCCACATTAGGCGAGCAGGGCTACAACGTGCAGTGCTTCTATTATCAGGATTCAGCACGTCGTGCGCACAGCGTGGCGGCCCAGGGTGGCATTAATGCCGCCAAGAACTACCGCAACGACGGAGACAGCGTCTACCGCCTCTTCTATGACACCGTCAAGGGAGGCGACTTCCGTTCGCGCGAGGCCAACGTCTATCGCCTTGCCGAAGTCAGCAACGACATCATCGACCAGTGCGTGGCGCAGGGAGTGCCCTTTGCGCGCGAGTACGGCGGCCTTCTCGACAATCGCTCCTTTGGCGGCGCACAAGTTTCCCGCACCTTTTACGCACGCGGCCAAACAGGGCAGCAACTGCTCCTCGGCGCCTACCAGGCACTCTCGCGCCAGGTTGCCGCGGGCACGGTCACGGTCTATCCACGCACGGAGATGGTGGACCTGATCACGATCGACGGGCGCGCACGCGGCATCACCACGCGCGACATGGTAACCGGCGAAGTGAAGAGCTATATGGCTGATGCGGTGTTGCTATGCAGTGGTGGATACAGCAACGTTTGGTATCTTTCGACAAATGCCAAGGGCTGCAACGCGACGGCAATCTGGCGCGCCTACAAGAAAGGGGCGCTCTTTGCCAACCCCTGCTTCGCGCAGATTCACCCCACATGCATCCCGGTGTCAGGCGAACACCAGAGCAAGCTCACGCTCATGAGCGAGTCGTTGCGCAATGACGGCCGCATTTGGGTGCCGCGCAATCTGGGCGAGACGCGTCCTCCCAACGAGATTCCGGAGGCGGACCGCTACTACTATTTGGAAGAACGTTATCCCTCCTACGGCAACCTTGCCCCGCGCGACATCTCATCGCGCGCCGCGAAAGTTGTGGTTGACGGTGGCTATGGCGTCGGTGAACTCAAGAATGGTGTCTATCTTGACTTTGCCGATGCGATCAAGCGTCTGGGCATTGGCGTAATCCGCGATCGCTACGGCAATCTCTTTGACATGTACGAACGCATTACCGGCGAGAATCCCTACAAGACGCCCATGCGCATTTACCCGGCGCTTCATTACACAATGGGCGGCCTGTGGGTGGACTACGACCTGCAGAGCAATCTCCCAGGCCTCTTTGTGCTGGGCGAGGCGAACTTCAGCGACCACGGCGCCAACCGCCTTGGCGCGAGTGCGCTCATGCAGGGGCTCGCCGATGGCTACTTCGTCATTCCCAACACCCTCGCCAACTATCTCGCCGCGCAACAAGTTCGAGAAGGTGGATATGCAGCGCACCCGAAGTCCAGGAGGCGGAGGCCGGGGTGAAGGCCCGTGTGGAGAAGCTGCTGAGCATCAAGGGCAAGCGCACCGTTGATGATTTCCACCGCGAACTGGGCAAGATCATGTGGGATTACTGCGGCATGGGGCGCACGGAGGAAGGGCTCACCAAGGCGCTCGATCTGATCCCGCGGCTGCGCGCCGAGTTCTGGGAGGATGTCTACGTGCCGGGCGAAGGCGCGGACCTTAACCAGAGCCTCGAAAAGGCCATGCGCGTGGCCGATTTGCTTGAACTCGGCGAGTTGATCGTGATCGATGCGCTGAATCGGCGCGAGTCCTGCGGCGGTCACTTCCGCGAGGAGTTCCAGACTGCGGACGGGGAAGCGTTGCGCGACGATGAGCACTTTGCGTACGTCGCCGCCTGGGAGTTCAAGGGCGACAATGCGCCCGCTCTGCACAAGGAAGCGCTTCAGTTCGAAACGATCCACCTGCAGCAACGCAGCTACAAGTAGCGCGGGTTACAGGTTACAGGTTCAGGGTCCAGGGTGCGTCGCCGATCGCCTCACCACATGGATTGTGTGCAAGTGCAGGCAACATGAACCGTTGCACGTTGAACAAGGCGGCCAATATCCACGGGAATGTGACATGAAACTGACACTCAAAGTGTGGCGGCAGAAGGGTCGTGCCGTCGAAGGCAAGATGGTCGATTACACGCTTGATGGCGTGAGCGAAGACTCATCCTTCCTCGAGATGCTTGATATGCTCAACGAGCAACTCACAAGGGCGGGCCAGGAGCCTGTGGCTTTTGACCATGATTGCCGCGAAGGCATCTGCGGCATGTGCGGGTTGGTCATCAACGGCATTGCCCACGGCCCGGAGCGTGCAACGACAACCTGCCAGTTGCACATGCGCCACTTCAAGGATGGGGACGTCATCTTCATCGAGCCCTGGCGGGCACGCGGGTTCCCCGTCATGAAGGACCTGATCGTCGACCGAACTTCGCTCGATCGCATTGTCAATGCCGGCGGCTATGTCTCGGTAAACACTGGCGCAGCGCCCGACGGCAACGCGGTTCCCGTGCCCAAGAGCGCCGCAGACCGCTCCATGGATGCCGCATCCTGCATCGCTTGCGGCGCATGCGTGGCCGCCTGCCCGAATGCCTCGGCGATGCTCTTCACGTCGGCGAAGCTGGGCCACCTCAACAGCTTGCCCCAGGGCCAGCCTGAACGTTACGACCGCGCCGTGCTCATGATCGAGCAGATGGACGCCGAGGGCTTTGGCGGCTGCACAAACATCGGCGAGTGCGCCGCGGTGTGCCCCAAGGAGATTAGCCTCGACTTCATTGCCGCGATGAACCGCGACTTGCTCAAGGCAGGCCTCAAAGGAGCAGGCAAGCGCGCCGCGTCGAGCGACTGATCGCAGTATCCCCAAATATCCGCAGAGAAACGAAGGGGTGGGTCACAATGACCCACCCCGTTGCGCGCCCGCATCGTACACCCAGCACGCATGTTACGCGGCCGGCCGCAGATCCAGGGCGTCCGCTCTGCTTGGGCGCCGGCCGAGTGCGTCAATAATCGCGTGTGTCGTACAGGACCAGCTCGTTGCCGTAGCGTTCCGGATCGTGGTCAACGCTGGTCAGCGTGCGCTTGTCGGTTTGCTCAAAGACGAGGCGGTTGGGCGTTGCATAGGGCACGCTGTCATAGGCGCTCCGGTCCAGTTCGACGACCACGAGTCCATCCGGGTCGACCTTCCAGCTTCCCAACTCAAGGAGTGTCACGGCATCGGCCCCCAACTGTGTGGACATCGAAGCCGAGTGATCGCTGTTGAGCGCCAACACCACCGTCATACCCGCCACAAGTTGCTCGCGCCCGACCATGTACGTGACGTCCTCGGCTGCGTCCGGTGCGTTCCTCGCAGCAGGGACCTCCGGCTCCAGCCCAGGTCCCACTTCATTCTCACTGGTCATGCCCGCCGAAGGCGCTGCCTCGTCGTTCTCGGTGCGCACCGGCATGCGTAGAAACGTAATCTGGGGGCCGACCAATTGACCCCCTTCAAGCACAAGGACCTCGGGATCCCGAGGCGCAGCCGCGCGCACCACCGGTTTGCCATCCTCAATGCCAAGCTCGCTGCTCAGTCTGAGTGTGACCGTGAGCTCCGTCTGCTCCCAGACGCCAAGCGCGGCCGTGGGCAACGTCGTGCCGTCGAGGGGGGCGGCAATCACCTCAAGGCTCCCATCCTCGCGCAAATCGAGGATCACGCCGATCTTCGGCACGTCCTCTGCGACCAGGCCGCCGCCATAGAGTCCCGCGGCTGAAGCGAACGTTTCGGTGCGAAAGAAGAGAGGCTGGTTGCCATCGGGGAGCACGATGCTGCGCGCAAAGAGTGCGCCGCTCGCCAGACGATCCATTTCGGAAAAGAGCAGCGGCGGCTTGTAGGTGTGAACCACATTGCCGGCGCTGTCGATGTCGGCAATCTGGGTCACGGTTATTGTGCCGTCGCCGTTGTTTTGCCAGATCGCGCACATACACGGCGTCATTGTCAACCACAGGCGGAAAGTCGATGCGCGCGCTGCCGTCGGCGCGCAATTCCAGGCCAAACCAGCGTGTCTCGCCGTGCATCGGGAAATCCTCGGTACGGTAATCCCCGACATAGAGCGCATCAGGCCACTTGAGCAGCCCCGGCTTGAGTTCTTCCTGTAGATCACCGCTTTCGTCAAGAATCGAAACAGGGGGTTCGTCAGTTCGATCAAGCACGAGGTCGCGCGGGCCATAGCGCAGCCAATCTGCCGCTGTGAGCCGACCACCCGAGACAACGAAGGGAATGTCAAAGGGAGGCTCGATGGCCCGCTCACGCCCGCCAGGATAGTCGAAACGGCGCTCAAAGGTTACGACGACGCTGTTTGAACCATCTTCAACCCATGTTCCAACCTCATAGCCAACGCTGTCAGTCGTCACGAAGACGGTCATGGCCTCGGCGCTGTGATCGGGCAACAGCGTGAGCTGCCACACCAGCGTCTCACCCGTAAGCTCGTTGTCCATCGCTTCGGAGCGGTAGACGCCGACGAGGTCACCGGATGGCGTCTGCGCACGGACTGGCATACTCGTCTTGCCGGCGATCGCCGCGATCGAGACAGCCAAGAACAGAACCAGACAGTATCGACACCTTTGCATGAACATAGAGCGAATCCTCCCGCGCATCGATTCCCGAAAAGTGAACGTGGACGACCGCAAACAGGCGGTCGCCCACGTCGACTCTCTTTCAAACGGGCCTTAGGAACCTGCTACTGGTCAATCAACTCGACGGTAATCTCGTCACCGTAGATATCGGTGTCGAAGTCGGTGGCAACCAGATTGCCGTCGGCATCCGGCTCAAAGACGATCGTCGCTGGCGCGTCCAGGTCGGCGCCGGAGTCATCCTGCGTCAGTTCCACAGTGATGATTCCATCGTCGTCGGCAGACCACGTGCCTACCTGAATGGTCGGCTCGTCGTCTTCAGTCGGGCCAAAGGTAAACGAAGCTGTGCCGTCGTCGGCAAGGACGAGTACGTTGATGTAGCCGGCGACGATTTCGGACATGGGCGACATAAACAGAGTGACGCCGACGCTTGTTTCCGCGTCACTCTCCTCGTCGGCGCTTTCGCTTGCCATATCCTCTTCGACTGCACCGGCAAACCCGCTCAACTTCTCAACGGCGGAAGAGAGGCTGAAAAGCGTGAACTCTTCGCCTTCAAGCATGTTGCCGCTAATCGTGAAATCAAGCGCACTTGACTCCGGCATGTCGACTGCCGCAGGTCCGTCCACCGTGGAAGAGAGCTCCTGCTCGGCCGTAATGGTGACGGTGCCGTCGCCATTGTCCACCCAACTGCCCAACTGGGTTATGGGAAGCGTCGCGCCGTCAAACAGCGTCGCGACGGACTGGAAGGTGCCGTCTTCGTTCAGGTACGCGAAGAGTGCAACCGGTACGCCGTCGGAATCGAGTTCATTCGTAACGAAGACGCCAGGCGTGACAACTTCGGTCATGGCGGCCGTGTCTGTCAGTTCGGCGGTGTCAGTCATCACCTCGCTATCGTCTGCGGAGGTGCCCATTGCGGCGGCTTCATCGGCAAACGCGACCGGATCACTCTCCTCGAGCGTCAACGTCATTCCGTCGTCGCCAAAATCGGTGGTGTCGGGGGCGTTCAGTTCCGTGTCACCCACAACGTCATAAACCACTTCAAAGGGTTCCGCACCAATCGATTCGCCGTCGACTACTTCGATGAAGAGCGATACGGTGTCATCCCCATTGTCTCCCCAGGAACCTGCGTAGATGATGGAGTCAGAGCCGTCGGCGAACTCCGACGTTCCCTGCATTGTGCCGTCGTCAAACAGGCTGATGGATACGGTTTCACCTTCCGTCGACTCTTCGGAAACCCACAGGCCGACCATGTCCGGATTGGGGTCCTGCAGGGGCGCGGCAGCGAAAGCTGTGGCCGCGGGCAACAGACTGAGAAGCGCGATCAGTGCAACCGCAAAAACACGTGCAAGCGATCTTCGAGCCATGTATGAACCTCTTTCGTAATTGTTTGCGTGCGCTCATGTAGCCGCCCGCTTGGGTTGGCCGAGTGGCGGCCCACATCATACTGGGGTGCGCTCGGGAACGCAAGTCGCAGTAAACGAAGGCGGGCCGTGCAAATCGCTCGGTTCGGCATGCGCCCAAGGTCGACCACGCCCTGCCTCAATGAGAAAACCAAGGCGGACGCCGAGTGGAGTGCTCGACGTCCGCCTCAAGTGCACTGCCTCCCAACCTATTTCGCCGGCTTGGCGTCAATAT
Organism: uncultured Chloroflexia bacterium; assembly: GCA_963735275.1. Taxonomy (GTDB): domain Bacteria; phylum Chloroflexota; class Anaerolineae; order Caldilineales; family Caldilineaceae; genus UBA5069. The sequence goes on from CAVTKJ010000001.1 coordinate 467,948, forward strand.
CGCCTGCGTACTGCAGCGCTTCAACGCCGCGTTCACCGGTGCGGATGCGCACAACGTCTTCGACGGGGATGATGAAGATCACGCCATCACCCGACTTGCCCGTGCGCGCCGCCTGAATAATCGTCTCTATCGTCTTCTCAACGTTGTGGTCGCTGAGCACGATGTTGACCTGAATCTTCGGCAGCAAGTCCATCTGGTAGGATGTGCCGCGCCATGAGAGTTCAATCCCTCCCTGGCGGCCGTGGCCATGCACTTCGTGAACATTCAGGCCGACAATACCGATGGCACGCAGGGCGTCTTTCACGTCCTGCAAAGCCTCTTCACGGATGATCGCTTCGATCTTCTTGGTCATGATTTCCTGTTCCTGCTCAGGCGGGGTTGATCCGCCGGGCGAAGTAGCTACTTGATGAGGGCGGTTCCAATGGCGCGGGTTGGGCTCATTGCGCCACGAATGCGGCTGCCCGAGATACCGCCATGCATGACGAGGTCATCGTTCGTGTATCCCGGAGCACCCATTTCCGGCAAATCCAGACCCATCATTTCGTCGGCGGGCGCCGAACGCAGCACACCAGCCTTGTTGAGGATCAGGAAGAAGATCCAGGAGAGGCCGATTGCGACGACGGCAACCGAAATGACTTCCGCCAACTGAGCCAGAATCTGTGTGGAGCCACCATACAAGAGCCCCGTGACGGCGCTGTCAACACCGTTCCAGGCAGCCGTGTTGGGGTTGGCGTTGGCGAAGATGCCCACGGCCAGTACGCCCCAAATGCCGTTGACAAAGTGAACCGGAACCGCGCCCACCGGGTCGTCGATCTTCATGCGCTCGAGCGAAGATGTGGCGACACAGACGAGCACGCCTGCAATGAGGCCGATAACAAGCGCCGCCCACGTGTCGACAAACGCGCAAGGGGCCGTTATTGCGACAAGTCCCGCCAATACGCCGTTCACCGACATGCTGGGATCGGGCTTCTTGGCGGAGCCGATCCACCACATGTAGAACATGGCCGAGATGCCGCCCATGGCGCCCGCCAGCAACGTATTGACGGCAGCCAGCACGGCCAGATCACGCCCCGCACCGGTGAAGGCAAGTGAAGAACCGGGGTTGAAGCCAAACCAGCCGAAGAAGAGAATGATGGTTCCCAGGATGCCCATGGGGATATTGTGGCCGGGAATTGCGTTGGCCGTGCCATCCTTGTTGAAGCGTCCAATGCGGGGGCCGATGACGATCGCGCCGATCAGCGCCAGGCTGCCACCGATGAGGTGCACAATGCCCGAACCGGCAAAGTCCACCGCACCGTTGCCCCAACCCATGGTGCGGCCCAGGTTGGCCAGCCAGCCGCCGCCCCAGACCCAGCCTGCCAGCACAGGGTAGATGAACATGCTCACCCACAGCGCCCATCCAGATGAAGCCCTTGAAGTTGAGACGCTCTGCCATGGACCCGGTCGGAATCGTGGCCGCGGTGTCCATGAAGACCATCTGGAAAATGAAGAATGCCAGGACACCGAAGTTGGCCGTAAGCCCGGAGAGAAGGAAACCGGTGGTGCCCATGATGCCCCACTGGTCGCCAATGCGGATGCCGCTGTCAAGCAGCCCGCTCCAGTCACCCAGCGACGTCGGCGAAAATGCCCATGCGCCCATATTGTTGACTTCGGGATAGACATGATTCACTGCGCCAAACTGGAGTGCAAAACCAACGAGGAAGTAGCCGATAGCGCCAATACAGAAGACCATAATGTTCATCATCATGGTATGCGCCACGTTCTTGGCACGGGTGAAGCCTGTCTCCACAAGCGCAAAGCCCGCCTGCATGAAGAAGACCAGGAATGCCGCCAACATGACCCAGAGCGTATTCAGGCTCGTGGCCGTGTCCGAGAGCCCCGCGGCCAACTCGCTGCTATCCTGCGCGTGGGCAGCCGTCGCAAACGCTGCAAGCAGCAGTCCGGCGAGAATGGGAATCGAAATTCGTTTGAACCAATGCATACATGACTCCTAACTGGGATGAATGGCTGCCGGGTTGGGATGAGTGGGCGGATGAGTTTCGCGCGCAACTGGCGCATGTGTACTTGATATGGCACTACTGCTGTGAAGCGGGGTCTGTCATCGTCCCAGCGTGACAATACGCAAAGAATAACTGGCAGACTTGGTTGATGATAGTGGCAATATGCACAAGATAATTGGGTAAGCGTGTGACTATCCTGCACACAAGAGGCGGCGTGTTCTCGATTTATGTGCAATATGTACAGAGCGCGATAAGGATTCATTAGTTGTTGCGGCAAAGTGCAGGTCGCTGGTTGTTGCAGCAAAGTGCAGGTGGCGGCGTTTGCATGTCCAAACGATTCATCTAGACTTGAGGGCATGAACGATCAAGGTGCAGTCCCGACCAGTGGGCCACTGGCGCACATCGGCACCTCTTCATGGCTATTCGATGGGTGGCGCGGCGTCTTCTATCCAGACAAGACGCCCCCCAGCGGGTACCTGGCTCACTACGTAACCCAGTTCGAGAGCGTTGAGGTCAACACGAGTTACTATGCGCTGCCCCGCGCCTCCACCGTGGTGGATTGGGTTGAGACGGCGCCTGAGGGATTCACCTTTGCGCTCAAGGCTCCCCGCGCAATCACCCACGAGAAGAAGTTGCGTGGCGCCGAACGTGAAAGCCTGGCATTTCTCGACGTCCTTCACTCCCTTGGCGCGGCGGCAGCGCCGGCCCTGCTGCAGCTCCCGCCCGATCTCAGCCGCCGCACCCACGGTCGCGGCCTTGCCAATTATCTCGAATGGATTGCGCCCCGGCTCGCGGGGCTGCGACTGGCTGTCGAGGTGCGCGCAGGCGATCTCATGACGACTGCCTTTGCCGAGTACCTCGCCGGGCTCGGCCTGGCGCTCGTACTCGTGGCGCGCGCAGGCGTTCCCGACCTCTTTGACATCTGGCTGGGAGAGGTGATTGCCGGGCGCGGCCCGGGTTTCGCGTTTATTCGCTGGATTGGCGATGATCGCAACGGACCCAAGGGAGACGCCGAACTGGTGAGCCCCCGCGACGCCGAACTTGAAGAGTGGGCGCGCCGAATCGCACTCCTGGCCGACCATGGCCAGGAGGTCTACGGCTACATGCACAACCCGTATGAAGGACATGCGCCTGCTTCAGCACGGCGCATGCGTGACTTGCTGGGTGATCGTGCAGCGCCCATTGCTGGCGGTGGCCAATTGCCGCTCTTCTGAAATGATGCCACTCACGCAAGAGGCGGACTATCGCCACGTTCTTCGGAGAGCACCTCAACTGCCGCACTTGCCAATCGCGCACCCCACTGACACGCACAGGGCCGCGCACGACCGGTGAGCGGCACAATTTCTACCCCTCACGCACAAGCAGATCATTCTCCAGAACATCCATCATCGCACGCGGGGCCACCTGGCCGAGTGCCGCGACAACGGGGGCAAGGCTGCGCTGGTCCCACCAGGCATTCGCAGGGCGCGGCCAGAAGTCGATTGGCCAGTCGCCGCTCACAAGCGCCAGGGGCGGCCAGCGGTCAAGGCTTTCCGGCCGGCTGCCGGGATCAGTGAAGAGCAATTGCGCGCCTTGACGCGCGCTGCCGGTCCACACATGAAGCCACCAGAGCGGCGAGCAATAGAGGCCGTGGAGGTAGGGAAGCGACTGATGAAAGGCCCACGCCTGCATCATCTGCACGAAGGCAGTCTCCACGGTGACAGGTTGGCCGGGGTTTGTCGCCCAGCGCGCCATCTCCTTGAAGCCAATCACCCGTTGCGTAAGACGCCAGTATTGGTAGGTGAGCACGCGCGCCAGCGGTGCGCGATGCGCGACGTCCGGCGCAGGCAGCACGTTGTCGACGACTTCGACGGCCAGTGTTGCGTCCACGGAGCGAAAGAGCAGCGGCGCGCGTTCGGCCAGCGCAACACTTCCCGCAAAGACAATTGCGGGCCGCACTGAGCGAGGCAGGCGTGAAACCGCTTGCGCCATTGTTCGGCACAGCGCCTGCATTGAATTGAGAGACTCATCCGCGGCATTGTCGTAGCCGCCCGCGACAACCAACACGTCGGCCTGGCTGTTGGCGATCATGGTGGATGCAGCACTTACCTCAAGCTCGCTGTCATAGACCACCTCGCCCACGATCGTGCCTGGGCTTGCCGCCACCGCTGCACGCGCCGCACCGCCGCTCAAGTCGGCAGTGAGCACCGCCAGGAAGATGCGCACCGGCGCGCGTGCGCTGATTGTAGTGGAGGTCAGTTGCACCGGCGGAAAGCGCACGGGGTTGATGCTGCGCATGAACGGCATGTTGAGCTCTTCGTCCCACAGGGCGCAGCCCAAACGTCGCCCCAGCCGCCGACAGGTTTCGGCCACCTGCAGCGGCATCATGACCTCACCCGATCGTGCGAGGTTGAGCCAGCCGACGAGCCTGTGAACACCCGCCACGGGTTCGATCAGGCACGCGCGCGTACCCGCAACCTCGGCGCTCAGCGCGAGAAGTCGCTGCGAACTGGAGGCCGAATCTGCAACATCTGGTACGGAACGAAGGAACGTGGACATGGCGCTTGGGTCGTGGGGGGAGATGGGTTTACAGGTTGATTGGTTTATGGGTTGATGGGGTGATTGATAACTGGGTAATTGACAACTGGGTCGTTCGGGTTGCGCACGCGGCGGCTATCGACGTAGCGGAGGGCCTCCGGCTACATTGCTGGATAACATGCGTTGCGAATCTATCAGCCACTCAACTGGCCACCTAATCAACCAGTCAACCAGTCAACCAGTCAACCAGTCAACCAGTCAACCAGTCAACCAGTCAACCGTTTACCAACAACCCGCTCAACGAATGATATTCGCCCCGATAGACGCAAACCACTGCCACAGGCCCGTCGCCTGAAGCGTGACAAAGAGATAATCAAGTCTGTCCACAAGCATGGTGAGGCGGGAGGCGAAGAGGCGCGCAACGATTACACCCGAGGCAATCCAAAGCGCTCGCTCGCCAAGCCAGACCCAACCGTTCAACAGGACGCGCATTGGGCGCGGCAGCGGCTCGATGCTTGCCGTGCGCCCCATCGTCACCGCAAGCAACGTTGCGGTTGTCAGCAGCAGCGTGAGCAAGCCGCTCCAAAATGCCGGGCCCACGCGTCCATTGCGGAAGGCGCCACCCATGACTTGTGCCGACTGCGGGATCAGCGTGCCTTGCACAATCCCGATGATCCCGGCAGATATTCCAACACCCAGCAGCAGCGCCAATGGCACGACGCCTGCGGTCTGCAACATGCGTCTTGAGGAGGAGACCGCTGTGGCTGGGCGGCCCTGAGCAGCCATCCGTTCCAGGGCGGCGGCGATCAGCAGCAGCCCCAGGATCAGCGGCAATCCGTTGCGTGTCCATTCCCCCCGCGCAAGTGGGGCAAGCAAGCGCTGCCCAATCACATAGTGAAGCGTCATCACCGCCGCGTATCCAAGCGCTGCACCGACCAGAATGTGCTGCGCCAGGCGTGCCAGCGCATTGTCACCCATCACCAGGCTGAAGACAGCCAGTGTGAGCAGCAAGCCTGTCCAGAGGCCGGCATCGACAAGCAGCGGTGGGAGGGCTCCAGTCTCAGCCACGGCGTTCCCTCCGGAAGAGGCGCGCCATGTTGCCGGCCGCGAGAATGATCAATAGAGCCACGGCGCCGCCATTTTGCACGCCCACGGCCAGCATCTGTTTGCGCTGGGCTTCGGGGCCAAGCGCCTCGGATCGCAGCGCCTGAAAGGCCGTAGCGCCATCAAAGCCGCTGACAAGGCCTGCGAGCTGACCACTCTCAACATAGGGTTGCAGAATCGGCTCTGCGCCGGCGGCGGTTACGGCCACCACCTGCAAGCGGTTAACGGGCTGAACGATCTCGAGCCAGCGCTGCACATCCTCCGCCTGAGGCGCGACGACCAGCGCGAGTTGCGGCGCGGGCGGCGAGGTGGGCTTAAATGAGAGTAATCGCGCCGAATCGCCGGCAATCAATGGCAGCGCCGCGGTCCCACCACTCAGAAAGATTCCCGTGCCCTCCCACCCAACAAGCACCGTCTCCATGACGCTGCTGTCCATTCCACGCGTAGCTTCGCCGTAGAGACGGCGTGCCGCGGCGACGCCTGCCGGCACGCCGCTCACAACGATCGAGCGTGCACCCCGCTCCAGAAGTTGCGAGACGACGGGGAGAGCGACGACGTTCATCTCACTTGTTGTTGCCGGGTCCGCCTGCCAAAAGACAAGCACCTCGTCATCCACTTTCAAATTGCCAATCGTATCGAATGCACGCACAAGTCCAGGTGCGACGCGCGGCGCGCCGATGTTCGCGAGCATGCCGTCAAAGACAAAGGGAGTCAGCGCGGCGACGAGAATCAACAAGGTGATCCAAAGTGGGCGATAGTTCGGCTGAGACGGTCCCGCAGCCGCGGCCGTGGCCAGGACCGGCTCGTCGCGCAGAAGGCTGCGCAACATGCGCCAGTGCTCGTTGTCGGCGCCTGTCGGACGTGCAGGCGGCCGATCGTCGCTGGTGGCCGGTGCGGCCGCATCACCAATGATAGGGAGTGACTCGAGATAGCCCGGGCCGCCGCCCAAAAGTTGCTCATCCGGGAATGAGACCAGTTCCATGGCCGGCGCGCTTGTATCAGCAGGCGAGTCATTGGTCTCGGACGACTCCAGCAGGGTATCGAGTTCGCCTTCCTCAACCTGCTCCACGACGGCCCCTGGCGCAGCGTCTACCGGCTGCTCGGGCCGCATCCCGGTCACGGCGCCTTGCTCGTGCGCGTCGGCCTGAAAGCCGCTCTCAGGCAGGGGTGCAGCCGGGTCGACCGGTGCTGATTCCAGGTCACCGGCGAGAGCCGCGCCACACCGGTTGCAGAAGTTGGCGCCGGGGGGATTGCGCGTCCCGCAGTGAGGGCATGTGGTGGCTCCTGGAGAATCCAGCGCGCTCATGTCGCCCTCCGCCCGAAGAGCGCACGCAGCGCGATCACCACAAGCGCGAGGCCGACGCCAAGCAAGGCGCCGCGCAGAGTAGCCGTCACCGGCACGTTGCTCAGCCAGGCGATTGAGGCGGCCACGGTCGGCGACAACAGAGTGCGCGCGGCAGGCGTTTGCGCCAGTAGCATAAGAAGCAGACCGGCCAGCACCCAGCCGCCCCCCGGTCGCCCCACACGCACGCGATGAAAGAGCGCTGCACACAGGAAGAAGACAATGAGCGCATAGAGCGCCGCGTAGCCGGGTGCGATTACGGCGTCATAGACCCACTCGAGGAGCGGGCTGCGATCGCCGTCCGGATTGACGATTCCGGCAAGAAGCACCGCGAGTAGAACGACAACCAGTACGAGGCTCTGCCACCAGTCGGCCTCACCGTGTTGAATCCGCCCTAGATGCACCCACAAGACGTTGATGACGCCGAGAAGAATTGCCACGCCGCCCAGGATGACCGCCCATTCGTAGAGCGCAAGCGAGAGAGGATGCAGTCCGGGCAGGACACCGATGCGATCCACGAGAATCAGAACGAAACACGCGATCATGACGCCGAGAGCGATGGCGCTGCGGACGGGCATGCGTGATGAGATCATGATGAGAGCAGCGCCCCGATGACGAGTGCCAGGGCCAGCAGGAGGCCCAACCAACCCAGCCAACCGCTCCGAGTGTTGAGGCCTACCAATCCGGCAACGGGCTCAAGCGTGCGCAGTGGGAGAGCGTCCCACGTGAATGGGGATGCAGGTTGCAGGCTGGGGGCGACCGCATCACGGTATCCCTGCGGCAAGCCTCGGTCGGCGGACGGGCGCAAACCGAAGGGCGTGCGCGGCAGCGTTCCAGCCGACGCAACAACACTCGCAGGATCGGCGCCCAGGTAGATGGTCACGGCTGTGGGAGTATGCGTCTGCACGCCGTTTTGGGGCTGCATGAGCGCGGCAAGCCATGCGCCGCTTGCTCCGCCGGCGGTAAGCAGCGGCGCGCTCATGTCGCTGCGCGTTTCAAGCAGCAGCCGCAGCGCGGCCAGGCCAATCAGCGCCGTCAGCGCATCGGTGCATTGGCCGAGCGCGATTTGCGGTGGGATACCCGCTTCAACAGCGTACTGTAAATGAGACTGCCAGCGATCGACGATCGGGTCTTGCGTCGCGGCGTTTCGGTTTGGAGCCATAGGTGCCGGAGGTGCAACGATGAAGGCGGCGATGATTGCGATGACAGGTGCGACGATAGCCCCTGAGACAATCCAGGTCATGATGCCGGACGAATGGGCAACAATAGGTGCGGCGCCGGCCTCCTGAACACGGCAGGTTGTGGGACGGGAACGATCAATTCGTTGGTCACTTCACTTGCTATGCCGCAAGGGCGAACTGGCCGCCACATCCGGTTGGGTGTGGGTTGGCGCGGCCTCACAGGTGGGAGTCGCTTCAATCGGGTCCTGGCCCGATACAGCGTTCGCACCGACTACCTCCTGCACGCCTAGCAGATCGGCGAGGGGCGCGGCGCCAAGCCACAATTGGCCAAGCATAAAACGCAACGGCTGGATTGCCGCGTGCAGAAGAGCGATGGGAAGCAAAAGACCGCCGGCTTGCGCGGGCGGATCGGGAAGGGCTATTGCATTGAGGCGTGGCAAAGGCACGCGCAACGAGGGTTCGTGCGAATCAGGCATGAGCATGGGTTGCGGCGATGAGTCTTCAATGGATGCGGTGCGCCTTGCCGTTGATCATAGCACACACCCGACCAAAAGAAAAGGCACAAACGCGCGTTTCCAGGGATTCTCGAAAGTCGACTCGCAGCAACAACAGCACCTCTTCCCCGGTCCTTATCCATGCGGAGACGGGTGCAAAACGATCTTGCCGCATAGGTCACACATCGGGTAGACGCACCGGCTTTGCTCCCTTCTCCGCATGGAGAAGGATTGGGGATGAGGTGCTGTTCGCGCGTGCAACCGCCAGTTGCTTGCTCCTGAGCTTCACTTGAATGGGGAATATCGCAAGATTGACGAGACTGCAGAGTACTGGCATGATACGGTTATCATTTCTGCTCAAATTCACCACGAAACATCATCTCATGGCAATTACACTTGCAGATATTTCCGCACGCGCAGATGTATCGCTTTCCACCGTATCACGCGTCCTGAACAACAAGGCGCATGTCAGTATTGGCACACGTACCGCCGTACTCGAGGCCATCGCTGCACTCGGCTACAGGCGGCAGGACGCGCGGCGCGAGGAGAATGTTGACACGGTGCTCCTGCTCATTCATGAGAGCGTCCTCGAGCGAATTAATGACAGCGCAATGGCGCAGGATATGGAACGGGTGATTGTTGCCGGTGCGCAGGATATGCTGCAATCGGTCGGCATCCACACGCAAATGGCGCATCAGCAACTCGGTCGCACCAAATCGTTTGATCTGCCGCGCATTTCGAATCTGGCCGGCGTCATCAACATCGGCTCAATCTGCAATCCTTTCTTTTTGCGCAAACTGATCGGCGACGGCGTGAAGGTTGTGCGCGCAGGAACGCAGAGCCCTGAGCTTCCGCTCGATAGCGCCAGCCTTGATTTCCCAGCGCGTACATGCAGATCGTGCGTCATTTGGTCGACCGCGGCCATCGCACCATCGGCATGACGCGGGGCGTTGTGGATTCCGCATCCAGTACGGCTCGTTACAACGCATATCGGCTTGCGCTCGCACTCCACGATCTCCCGTTTTCGCCTGAGCAAACAACGACGGGCCACTTCAACTACTTCTCCGGTGACGAGATGACGCGCGCGCTGCTCGCGGCATGCCCCTCGATCGATGCGATCATCTACGGGGACGACAATATGGCCGTGGGCGGGATGCGCGCCCTTCGCAGCATGGGTCGCAAAGTGCCGGACGACGTCGCGGTAGTCGGCATGTTCAACTACGAGATTGGCACCTTCACCGAACCACAATTGACGACCCTTGATTTCGACAAGTATGAGGTCGGTCGAGCGACCGCCCAGCGCTTGATCATGCGCCTTGAAGGAATTGAAGGACCACCGTGGACGCTCACATTGCCCACGCAATTGATCGTGCGCGATTCGAGTTGATTCACCTAATCCGAAATTCACACAACGAGTAGCAGGACTCATGCCGGGACCTCACCGCAAGGTCGCGACCCCTTGAGCAAAGCGCCCACGAAGCGAGAGACGCCCTTCGCACAATTGCATCTCGTTTGACAAGAGCGTCGAATAAGGCTAGACTCCCAGCGTCCACAGTAATTACATGATGACTGCAGGTGACCCATATCTCTCGAAGCGCACCCTTTGCGAGTTCGCGTCCCCAGGAAGCGCTGCGCATTGCGATCCAGCATCGCAATGGCCCTCCCAACGAGCAGTTGCCCCAGAGAAGTTGAGCTTTGCAGCCTCTTCGGTGTGAACCGCATTCTGGTGCGCCGTTCACCCGGATTGACCGCAGTCGACTTGTGCATGACGAACCGAAATTGTTTGTGTCTGCTTGGTTACTCTGGATTCTTTGTCCAGACGTGGCCGCGCCAGATTTACACTCTACCCATTTCTCGAGAACAAATGTAGCTTCGTCATTGCACGCGGACACCGCACCATTCGGGCCGTCATTGCCGGCGATGTTGAGTCGCACCTGCTGGGTGTCGCCCCAGGTGCGCCGCTGATTTCGCTGGACAGTATCAGCTACCTCGAGAACGGCACACCGATTGAGGAGTACCACGCGCTGCACCGGGGAGACCGCTCCGTCTTTGAAGCAGACCTGATTCGTGGGCGTGAAGAGACTTCGTTCTCTCCCCAGGCTGCGGAGGCCGTTGCAATGGGCGCCCTGACTCCACAAGTTGAATCACGCAACACGCACCGTCCAGAAGGAGAATTGCGTCATGGCAATGAAGGTTGGCATTGACAGCTACTGTTTCCACCGCTACTTCGGCGAGGTCTATCCCCACCAAACGGCCCCCGCCCCGGAAGAGCGGATGACCATGGAGGATTTTCTCGCTTTTGCCAGGAAACTCGAAGTCGACGGTGTTTCGCTCGAGTCCTGCTTCTTTCCCAGCTTTGATGCGGGCTGGTTTGCGGATCTGAAGGGGCAACTTGACGACTATGGCTTCGATCGCGTCTACGCCTGGGGCCACCCCGATGGCCTTGAAGCCGGCAAGAATCGTGCTGCATTTGATGACATGATTGCGCAGATTCCCAATGCACGTGCCATTGGCGCCCCGGTCATGCGCATTGTCGCGAGCAGCCTCATGTTCCGTTTCGAGCCGCATGGCCCGCAATTGGAGATTCTTGCCAAGTGGCTCAAGGAAGCCGTTGTGGTAGCAGAAGCCAATGGCGTCAAGCTTGCCGTGGAAAATCACATCGACTACACCGCCGATGAGTGTGTGGAGCTTCTCGATCGCGTGGATTCTCCCTGGCTCGGACTGAATTTCGACACGGGCAATTTCATGCGCCTGCTCGACGACCCCGTGGATGGTGCACGCAAGCTTGCACCGCGCGTCCTCGCCACGCATATCAAGGATTTGAAGCCCGTGAAGGGTTTGAACGTGCGCGAGTGGTACTTCTTCTCGTCCACACCCGTGGGTGAGGGGTTGGTGGACAACCAGACGCTCGCGCAGATTTTGCTGGATGCCGGCTACCAGGGCTTCTTTGCCGTCGAAACCGACTCGCTCCACCCGGACTATGCCGGCCGCGAGCACTGGGCCGTGGAACAGTCCGTGCGTGAACTCAAGCGTATTGCCGCCGGCGTGCGCTAAGGGGAGGCCGAAATCGTGATGCGAACCATGAATGTCGCAATCCTCGGCACCAAATTCATGGGCAAGGCGCACAGCAACGCCTGGCTCAACGCGCCCCATTTCTTCGACATGGGCATCAAACCCGTCCTCAAGCTCGCCTGCGGCCAGGACGAGGCGCACCTCAAGGAATTTGCCGAACGCTGGGGCTGGGAAGAGACGGCAACGGATTGGCGCGATGTCGTCGGCCGCGCCGACATTGACATTGTGGATATCGCCGTGCCCACCTATTTGCACCGCGAGATTGCCATCGCCGCTGCCGAGGCAGGCAAACACATCTTCTGCGAAAAGCCCTTTGCCATCTCAGTTGATGACGCCAAAGCGATGTACGACGCAGCCGAAAAGGCAGGCATCGTCCACTACCTCAATCACAACTACCGCCGCCTGCCCGCCATCATGCTCGCCAAGCGATTGATTGACGAAGGCGCGCTCGGCCGCATCTTCCACTGGCGCGGCGCGTATTTGCAGGACTGGATTGTCGATCCCGACTTCCCGCTAACCTGGCATCTGCGCAAGGAGACCGCGGGCGCGGGCCCCCATGCCGATCTGAATTCGCACAGCATTGACTTGGCACGTTTCCTCATCGGCGACATCAAGGCCGTGAATGCCATGATGACGACCTTTGTCAAGGAGCGGCCGCTTCCCGGCGCGGGCGCTGCTGCGTTCAGCGCAGGCAGCGGCGCGGTCGCAGAGATGGGCGCCGTCACTGTAGACGACGCAGCCTTCATGCTTGCGGAGTTCGAGAATGGCGCACTGGGCTCGTTCGAGGCCTCGCGCTTCGCCTCGGGGCGCAAGAACTTCAACTATTTCGAAATCTACGGCAGCAAGGGAAGCATCGTCTTCAATCTTGAACGGCTAAACGAACTTGACCTCTTCCTGCGCGACGACCCGGCCTATGCCCAGGGCTTCCGCACCATCATCGCCACCGAAGGTGGGCAGCACGCGTACGTTGCCAACTGGTGGCCGCCCGGCCACACGATCGGCTACGAGCACGGCTTCCACCATGCCGTTGTTGATTTCATGCACGCGATTGAAACCGGCGGCGCGATTGCACCGAATTTCCTCGACGGCGTGCGCGAAATGGAGATTCTGGAGGCCGGCCAGCGCGCCGCGCGGTCCGGCTGCCGCGTGGAGATTCGCGACGTAGCGTAGCGTAACCAGTGAGGGGAGGCATCGCCGCCGCCCCAGCCTTGCAGCGGAGCAACCCATGCAATTCGGCGTCAATACCTTTGTTTGGACGTCCCCGTTTTCAACAAGTCGCGACCTGCCATTGCTCGCCAAAGCCGCGGACATGGGCTTTGACCTTCTCGAGGTTGCCGTCGAGGAGCCTGCGCTTGTCGATCCCGCGGCGTTGCGCGCGGCGGCAAGCGACGCAGGCCTCGGCCTTATCTTGTGCGGCGCATTTGGACCCGGGCGCAACTTGAGCAGTGCCGAAACTGCGGAAGTACATGCGGCCGAAGAGTATCTGCGCTGGATGATTGACGCCGCGGCAGAAGTCGGCTCGCCGGTGATTGGCGGGCCCATGTACTCTGCAGTGGGCAAGGATCGGCTGCCATCGCAGACGGCGCGGGAAGCCGAATGGCAGCGCGCCGCCGAAGGACTTCACAAGTGGGCCACCTATGCAGGCAGACACAACGTTCGCCTCGCCTTTGAGGCGCTCAACCGCTTCGAAAATGACATGGTGAACGTGGCCGCACAGGGTTTGGCGCTGATTCACGACGCGGGCGACCCGCGCGACGAAGCCGGCAAGCCATTGCTCGGGCTGCACCTCGACACCTTCCACATGCACCTGGAGGAAAAGGACTCCGCCGCCGCGATTCGTGCGACCGGCGAGCACTTGCTCCACTTCCACGCATGCGAGAACGATCGCGGCGTACCCGGCACAGGCCAGGTTCACTGGCAGGGTGTTGCACAGGCGCTCGAGGAAATCGGCTATGCACGCGCAGTCGTGATCGAATCGTTCACTCCGCAGGTTGCCTCAATTGCGCGTGCGGTCTGCATCTGGCGTGCGATTGCGCCGGACCAGGACACAATTGCACGCGACGGGCTGGCATTCCTGCGGCCGCTGCTGGGCGCAACGACAGCTGGGGAGGCACGCTGATCATGGCCACAGAACTCGGCGACGCTGCCCTGACGAACGCCGCACCGCCCGCACCGGCGCCAATCCTTGAGGTGCGCCACGTGGGCAAACGTTTTCCCGCCGTGGTGGCGCTTGACGACGTGTCGATTCCCTTTGTGGCCGGCGAGATTCATGCCATCGTGGGCGAGAATGGCGCCGGCAAATCCACCCTGATGAAGATTCTGGCGGGCGCCTATGTGCCCGATAGCGGAGAGATCATCTTTCAGGGGCGTAGTGTCCGCTTTGCCCACCCGCGCGAGGCACAACAGGCGGGCATCAGCATCATCTACCAGGAATTCAACCTGCTGCCGGAACGCACAGTGGCGCAGAATATCTTTCTTGGGCGTGAACCCACACGTCTGGGCGTGATCGACGCCGCACGCTTGAGGCAGGACACCGTGCGCGTGCTTGAGGAAGTCGACGCCGCGCACCTCATCTCGCCCGATGCCGAGGTCAAGAGCCTCTCCGTGGCCGAGCAACAGATCGTCGAGATTGCCAAGGCGCTCTCGTTTGAGGCCAAGGTGTTGATCATGGACGAGCCGACGGCCGCGCTCTCCATGACCGAAGTCGCCGGCCTCACGCGCCTGATCCACAAACTTGTGGATCAGGGGATGACGATTCTCTTCATCTCGCACCGCTTCACCGAGGTCTTTGGCCTTGCAAGCCGCATCTCCGTACTCAAGGATGGCCGGCTTGTCGAGACTGTGATGACCGCCGACGTGACGCCGCCTGAAGTGATCAAGATGATGGTGGGCCGCGAGCTCACTCATTACTTCCCGCCGCGCGGCGAAGCCGGCGACTTTGGCGATGTTGTGCTCAGCGTGCGTAACGGCGGCAATGCGCGCCTGCGCGATATCAGCTTCGACCTGCGCAAAGGCGAGATTCTCGGCGTCTCCGGCCTGCAGGGGTCGGGGCGCACCGAACTCGCGCGCGCAATCTTCGGGGCCGACCCATTCGAGCGCGGCACGATGACCCTCTACGGAAACGCCGTGGATATCAGCACGCCGCAGCGGGCAATCAGTTCCGGCATGGGCTTCGTCACCGAAGACCGGAAACGCGAAGGGATCTTCCCCAACCAGCCGCTCAGCGACAACATCCTCTCCGCCGTGCGCGCCATGGATTCGATGCTGCGCCGCCTGCTGCCACTAGGTACACGGAAGCAGCCGCAACTGGCGCTGGACGTTGCCCGACAAGTTGACGTGCGCGCGCCCAGCCTCGGGCAAGAGGTGCAATATCTCTCCGGCGGCAACCAGCAGAAGGTCATCCTTGCCAAGTGGCTCGCGTCCACCAGCAAAATCTTCATCTTTGACGAGCCGACGCGCGGCATTGACGTGGAAGCAAAGGCCAGCATTCATGACATGGTGCGGGACCTTGCCAAGGGCGGCACCGCGGTGCTCATGATCTCCTCCGAACTGCCCGAAGTCATCGGCATGAGCGACCGCATTCTCGTCATGTGGGACGGCGCAATTGTGGGCGAGCTGGAAGGCGGCGCCACCGAGGAGGAAATCATGCTCGTCGCCACAGGCCACGCCGACGACCCCACGGATGCGACCACGCCTGAACCGGCGCTTACCGCAATCGCCTGAGCACGACCTGATTCACCGCATCCGCCGCGAAAGGAACTGGACTTCATGTCCGTCTCAACCAGCACCCCTGCACCAACCAATTCAGGATTCGCCGCGTGGGTGCGCAGCCTGCGGATTCCGCCCGTCTTCATCATGCTGGTGGTGGTCTTCCTGGCCTCTGTGGTGCTTGACATCCTCTTCGGCCGCGGCCAATTCACCGATTCGACCATGCTCATCAACATCGTCGTGCGCTCGGTGGCGCTCGGCATCGTTGCTGTCGGCCAAACCTTCGTCATGATCGGTGCGTCGATTGACCTCTCCGTCGCCTTCATGATTAGCGTAACGGCGGTGATGGCCTCGTTCCTCATGCAGGGCGACCCGAACCGTGTCCCCATGGCCGTGGCAACCTGTTTTGCGATTGGCGCTTTCGTGGGGCTCATGAACGGCCTGATCATTACGAAACTCCGGGTAAACGCATTCATTGCGACGCTCGGTATGGGGCTGCTGCTCAAGGGCGTGCTCAACGCATCTTTCGAGAACTTCGTGGGCTCGGTGCCGGCCAGCTTCCAGCTTCTTGGCTACGGCGCGATTGGCCGGCTGCCAATTTCGGTGGTGGTGCTCCTTGGTATCACTCTGGCGGGATGGTTTGTGCTGCGCCGCATGCGCTACGGTGCGCACCTCTACGCCGTCGGTGGCAACACCGACGTCGCCCGTCTCTCCGGCTTGCGTACGGACCGCGTGATCATTTTTTCGCACATCTTCTGCAGCATGACCGCGGTCTTGACCGGCCTCTTCGTCGTGAGCCGCCTGCGTTCAGGCGCTCCCTGGGTGGGACCCGACGGTTTGTATGACCTTGAGTCGATTGCCGCGGTGGTCGTCGGCGGCACGGCGCTCTCGGGGGGCAAAGGCGGCGTCATGGGAACGCTGGCCGGTGTGTTGATCTTCGGTATTCTCGACTCGATCTTCAACCAGCTTGGCGTTGACACCTTTCTCAAACAAGTGCTGCGCGGCATGATCATCATCATAGCCGTCGCCAGCTACACCATCCGCTCCAGCGAGCCCGCCGCCTGATCTGTACGCGGCCATCCGTTCGAGAATCTCGCGGCTCTGGAGCGGAACCTTCGCACCGGTGCTTTGTTCCCTTTCAAGTTGGTGATCTATGACGCTTGCCACTACCCCTGACACGAATACTGCCCCCAACCGCGGAGGCGCCTGGTTGCGCGCGATTGCGCCGATCTACTTCGTGCTCCTCCTGCTCCTCATCGGCATCGCCTTCATCAACCCGCAGTTTCGCGAGCCGTCGGGCATTCTCAACCTGCTGCGTCGCGCCGCGCCGCTCATGGTGCTGACCGCAGGACAACTCTTCGTCATCGTTTCGGGCGGCTTCGACCTCTCGGTCGGCTCAACAATGACGTTGACAGTGTTGGGCGCGGCTCTGCTGATTGACAACGACCCGAACAACACCTGGTGGGTGCTACTTGCGCTTCTGGCCATGGGCGTTATCATCGGGCTGATCAACGGTTCGCTCGTGGCCTACCTGAAGATCCCCTCGCTGATTGCGACGCTGGGGATGCTCCTTTTGCTGCGCGGGGCAGCTCTCTACATTACGGGCGGCGCGCCGCGCGGCTATCTTGCCGAGAACTTCCGCATCTTTGGCCGCGGCTGGATCGACAATGTGCCGGTGGTGGGGCGCTTGCCCAATGCCGTGATTGTCCTTGTTGTCGTCAGCACAATCGCGATCTATCTCTTTGGCTATACGAACCTTGGCCGCCAACTGCTCGAATTGGGCGACAACCAGCGCGCCGCGCGCCTGGCCGGAATCCCTGTGCGACGGATGCGCATGGTGGCGTTCGTCTTCTCCTCGCTTTCGGCCGTGCTTGCAGGGATTCTGCTCGGCGGCTTTGGTGGTGTCACGCTGAATGTTGGCGAGGGCTTCGAGTTGCAGGCCATCTCGGCGGCAGTCCTCGGCGGCGCGGTGCTGTTGGGCGGGCGCGGTTCGATGGGTGCAGCCATCGCCGGCGCGCTGGCGCTCGAAGCGCTCTTCACGCTGTTGAATCTCTGGGGACTTCCCAAACCACTCCGCGATGCGGTCCAGGGGCTCATCATCATCGGAGCCGTGGCCTGGGGCGCCTACCGCTCGCGACGAGTGAATTGAGCTCGCCTGCCATACCCTTGCGCATTTCCTGGCCTTTCACGGCCTTTCGCACCCATAGAACTCGGAGAGAGGACTGCCGATGCATTGACATGCCGGCAGCCAAGCGATGTATTGCGCAGAAGTTCAACTTCAATAAGGTATCAACCGGCTGTCACTGCGGCCGCCGGATTCCACATAAACCAGGAGAGGAAGATATGTCGCACTCGAAGCGTTCACGAGGCTTGTACTTGATGTTCTTCATTGCGCTGCTCGCGATGGTCGCGGGTTGCGCCGCACCCGCCGCCCCGGCGGCAGCGCCCGCCGCTGATGCCGCCGCCGCACCTGCCGCCGATGCCGCTGCACCCGCCGCCGATGCCGCTGCACCCGCCGGCCTTGAAGGCAGCGCCGCCGTCGTCGCACCGGAGTTCTTCAGCCAGGAAGAATATGACCGCTCCATGGCCCAGATGACAATGGAACCAAGTGGCCCGGCCGACCAGCCATGGATCCAGATGCTTGACAACCCCACAATGGTTGACACAAGCGCCCTCAAGAAGGACGGTCCCTACACCTTCTGCTTCTCCAATGCCGGTGTCAACAATCCATGGCGCGTTGTCGGCTGGACGACCATGCAGGCTGAAGTGGCGCTCCATCCCGAGATCAAGGAACTGATCCACGTCGACGCCGAAGGCAGCGACGAAAAGCAAATCGCCGACATCAGCGACCTCGTGGCCGGCGGCAACTGTGATGTGCTGATTGTCTCGCCGAACACCACGGCTGCCCTTACCCCGGCCATCGAGCAGGCCTGCACAGCGCTGCCGGTCATTGTCTTCGACCGCGGCGTGTTCACCGACTGCCCCACCACCTTCATCCAGCCGATTGGCGGCTACGCCTACGGTCAGACTGGTGCACAGTTCGTCATTGACAACTGCAAGGCCGACCCGTGCAACGTTTTGGCGCTGCGCATCCTGCCTGGCGTGGACGTTCTCGAACAGCGCTGGGCAGCCGCCAAGATGGCTTTTGCCGATAGCCCGAACATCAACGTCCTCGGCGTCGAGTTTGGTGACGGTGACAATGCAAAGGTGAAGGGCATCGTCAACGATTACCTCGATCGCTTCGGCACGATTGACGCAGTGTGGATGGACGCAGGCGCGTCGGCCGTTGCCGCTCTCGAGGCATTCGAGGACGCTGGTCAGCCCTATCCGGTTATGGTTGGTGAAGACCAGCAGGACTACCTGGTGAAGTGGCAGGAGAACGGCATCACAGGTGTCGCCCCCACCTTCCCCACCTTCCAGTGGCGCACGCCCATCATCGCCGCGCTCCAGATGATGAACGGCGAAGCGGTGCCTGATGTCTGGCGCCTGCCGCAGCCCACCGTCACCGGCGAGAACCTGGCTGATTACGTCCAGCCCAACATGCCGCCTCTGCATTATGCAATGTGCGGCTGCGAAGACATGCCGACCTTCCCGGAAGCTTGGGGCGGCAAGTAGTCTTTCTACGGTAGTCCAGTCCATGGGGCTCCCGGCAGCCGCCGGGAGTCCCACTCCATCACGGTGAGGCCACAGCGCCATGCCGAAACAGGGAGCGCCCCATGATTCAAATCGGCTTTCATACGGATGCGTTCAACAGCGCCTATTGGAGCTTTGAACAATGTCTGCAGTGGGCACAACGCAACGATGTCCACTTCATTGAGTGCGGCACAATTGACGGTGTCAGTTGGATTCATGGCCTAGGCTACCAGCCCCACGTGGCTTTGTGGGAGGATCCCCTGGCGTTGCGCGACAAGATGGAAGGCTATGGCGTGCGCTTCTCGCAACTGGACGCCGCCTTCCCATTGTCGCTACCAACCGGCTCCTCGCTCGGCCTCACCTACATTCTGAACTCGATTCGCTGGGCAAAACTCGTCGGCTGCGATCACATTGACACGACCGACAACATGCACAAGCCCGCCGGCATGAGCGATGAAGACGCGCTCGAAATGATGAAACGCACCTACATTCAGGTGGTCGAAGCCGCCGAACGCTACGACATGACCATCAACATCGAGCCGCACGGCTACTACACCACCAAACCGGAGTACATGGAGCGCATGCTGGCTTTCGTTGATTCGCCACGCCTGCGCATGAATATGGACACAGGCAATACCTTCATTGCCGGTCAGGACCCTGTGGCGTTCCTGCAACGCTTCAAGCACAAGGTGAGCCACGTACACGTCAAGGACGTGAGCGCGTCGCTGGCAGCCTCGATGCGCGGCGAGCTTACGGGCATTGCCGTGAGCGTTACCGCGATTGGCGACGGCGTGAACGGCGAGAACATCCGCCGCTGCTTTGACATCCTCGCCGAGATCGGCTTCGACGGTGTGGCCAGCATTGAATGCGAAGGACAGGGCGGGCCAATGATCGAGCGCAGCCTCGAATGGGTGCGCGGCCTCGTCGCTGAAACGAATGCGAAGATGGCGACTGGATGACGGGTTGAATGGTTGATTGGTTGATTGGTTGATTGGTTGATCGGTTGACCTTTCAATTCTTGCAATGACTCCACGACCCAGAAAGTCAACCATTCAACCAATAAACTAATCAACCAATAAACAACTACCCTTAGTAAAATCGCTTCGATACCAAGGAGCCTCAAATGGCAATCAAGCTTGGCGTGAATATGGAATTTGTGCGGCACCACGACAAATCGTTTGAATGGGGCGTGGAGAAGGCCGCCGAAATCGGTTATCAATACATTGAGCCGATGGTGCACCTGGGGCGTGAACTTCTGAGTGAGGCGCGCTATTTTCATTCCGTGTCCATGTTTGATGACCCGCTCTGGGCGCGTGAACTGTGTGACAAGCACGGCATCCTGATGTCTGGACTTTCGGCGCATACGCCACTTTGCAAGCCCGAGATCAGCGTCGAGTACTTGAAGATGGCGTGCCGCTGGGCCAATGCGGCCGGTGCGCCCGTGGTCAACACGGATGAGGGCCCCAAGCCCTTCTGGACGACGCGCGCGATGGACTTCACCTTGATGGAGTACACGCTCACCGAAGCGGCGATGGTTGCGCAGCGTCACGGCATTCTGATCGGACTCGAGCCGCACCAGCAGTACAGCAAGACGCCCGACGGCCTCGACGAGATCTGGGCGCTTGTCGACTCACCGGCGATTGGCATCAACTATGACACGGGCAACAGCTATCTGGCCGGCGGTTCCGACCCCTACGAGTGGCTCGAGCGCGTGCGCGACCGGCTGGTTCATCTCCATGCCAAGGACATCAGCCTTGAGCAGGGTTCCGCCGAGCGGGGCAAGGTTTCGGGTACGCCCGTTGGCTGCGCCTGCGGTGATGGCGTTGTGGACTGGCAGCGCGTGATTGACTTGGTCCGCCCGGTTGCACAGGACAAGGACATCGTCTTCAGCGTGGAGTGCGGCAACGTGCCGGATGCTATCCGCAGCTTCGAGTATTTGTCGGCGCTGATTTAAAGAACTGAAGGGAACGAGAGGAAACGGCAGGGATCGTAAGGGAACGAAGTGTGCGCGCGGGACCCGCAAGCGACGGAACACGTTCTCTCCTGATCCCTTCCGTTCCCTCTCGTTCCCTATCGCTCCCACTTTTCCCCTCCCGTCCCCTTCTCCCTCCCTGGAGGCTCCATGAAACCTCGTCTGGTTCCGCTCTATTTTGAAGGGCGCGACGCCGAGTTTGATACCCAGCTTGGCGCGCTGCGCACGCTGCTGGCCGACGACGCCGAAATCCTGCCTGCCCTGCCGCTTGGCGCGCCACTGCCTGCTGCCGACGCCGTGCTCTTCCCGCAAATTCTGGGCGAGGCGTACCGGCGCATGGCTGACTTTCATGCTCTGGGCCTGCCGATCCTGGTCGTTACCTCCGAATTTGGCACGGTGGCCATGTGGGACTGGGAGATCGCCAGCTACCTGCGCGCCGAGGGCCTCACCGTCATCACCCCCTACAATTTGGAGATGACACGGCAGGTTTGTCGCGCGCTGGGCGTCAAGCGCGAACTGGCGCAAACGAAATTCCTTGTATATCAGGACAACCCGGGAGCGGGCTTCCAGCCAAGCATCTTCAAACGCTTCTACTGGTGGGAGGATGAGTGCACCCAGCGCATTCTGGAGAAGTTCGGCGTGACGATTGTGCGCAAGAGTTTCAAGACGATGGGCGCAGCCGCTCGCGAGATTCCCGACGCCGTGGCCGAGGAGACCTGGCGCGCGTGGCAATGGGAGACCCCAGGCGCGTCACCCCATCAGGTGGCAAGCGCCGTCAAGATCTATCTCACCGTGCGCGATGAACTCGACGCGGATCCGACAATTCGTGGCGTAGGCATGAACTGCCTGAACGAGTCCCATTTCTCGGACACGACGCCATGCCTGGCGTGGGCCATGCTTTACGAAGAGCGCGGCAACATCTGGGGCTGCGAGGGCGACACCCTTTCCATGCTCACCAAGTACATGCTCAACAAGTCGCTTGGTGCGCCGATCATGATGACGAATATGTACCCCTTCCTCATGGGCATGGCGGCGCTCAAACATGAGCGGATACCGAACTTTCCCGAAGTGGATGAGCCGGAGAATCACATCCTTGCGGCCCATTGCGGCTATCTGGGCGTTGTGCCGCCATCCTTTGCCACAGAGTGGGCGCTGCGCCCGAAGGTGCTCGCTATCGTCGACGAGAACGCCACCGCAATTGACGCCCGCCTGCCCGTGGGCCCGATGACGCTCGCCAAACTCCATTCATCCATGGAGAAGATCACGGTGGTCGAAGGCGAAATCGCCGGGTATGCACAGTACAAGAACTCGGATTGCCTCAACGGCGCGGTGCTGCGCGTGCCCGACGGGCGCAAGCTAGTCGCCACGCTCTCCTCGCATCACCAATTGCTCATGACAGGCCACCGCCGCGCCGAAATCGAAACGCTTGGCCAACTCTTCGGCCTTGAGGTTGAAGTGATGTAGAAGGCGCCGGCTGTTCCATCCAGCCATGAGAACGGGCCGCTGCACGGGTGCAGTGGCCCGTTCTGCGTGTTCGTGCGCCAATCGGGTAAACTAAAGACCACTTCCCAGATCGGGCACCACCGACAAGAGCCGAGGAGCTGTTCACATGCGCATCGCTATTCTCAGTCTTGGAGTCCTGCTGCTGGCAGGTTGCGCGGCGAAAGCGCCCGAGCCATCGCCTGTACCCGCCACGGCCACTCCGGCAACCTACCAGAACCCAATTCTCAACCAGGATTTTCCGGATCCGGATCTTCTCAAGGTGGGCGATACCTACTACGCGTATGCCACCAACACGGATGGGGCCAACATCCAGACGGCATTTTCACCCAATTTGGTCGACTGGAAGCGCGGCGCCGACGCGCTGCCGGCCATGCCGACCTGGTCGCGCGCCGGCCTCACCTGGGCGCCCGAAGTAACAACGCTTGACGGCGGCGATACCTACCTGCTTTACTTCGTCGCGCGTGATGTTGCCAGCGACCTGCAGTGCATCGGTCTTGCCACTTCGTCGACGCCCGAGGGCCCCTTTGTCGACAGTGGTGACGCCCCATTCATCTGCAATCCTGCCGAGGGCGGCGACATTGATCCCTCAAGTTTCGTCGATGAAGACGGAACGCCCTGGCTGCTCTGGAAGAATGACGGCAACTGCTGCGGCATGGACACCTGGATCTACATCCAGCAGCTCGCACCGGACGGCAAGAGCCTCGTCGGCGAGGCGACGCGCCTCATCAAGCAGGATCAGCGCTGGGAGGGCAATCTTGTCGAGGCGCCCACACTCTGGAAGCATGACGGGCGCTACTATCTCTTCTACTCCGCCAATAGCTACGCCGACAACCGCTACGCGATTGGCTACGCCGTGGCCGACGCGCCGACTGGCCCTTTCGTCAAGGACCCCAACCGTCTCGCATACTCGACAACAAAGAACGGCAACGTAACCGGGCCGGGCGGCCAGGATGTGGTGATCGCCCCGAATGGAAACACCTATCTCGTCTATCACTCATGGGCGGACAACATGGTTTACCGCCGCATGAACATGGATGAACTGCGTTGGGACGATGGCGTTCCCAGCGTGACCGTTTCATCCGGCATTCCGCAACCACGGCCGTGAACTGAAACCGCAATGACCCATGCAGCCGGACGAAATTGCGTGTTTCTCTGGCAATCGCGGTGAGAGCGCATGAATGAAGTGATCAGGCCGACGCGCGCCCAACTGCAGGCCGCGGCAGGCCAAACCGTTCCTGACATGATTCGGCCAGGGCTGAAGGTGCTCTTCGTGGGCATCAACCCGGGGCTCTACTCGGGCGCGACCGGCCATCATTTCGCCTATCCCGGCAATCGCTTCTGGCCGGCGCTTCACCTTGCGGGCATTACGCCACGGCGGTTTGACCCCGCCGAGGAGCATGAGCTGTTGGCCCTGGGCTACGGCAACACCGTGATGGTGCGGCGTGCCACGGCGACTGCACAGGAATTGACTGCGGAGGAGTATCGCGCCGGCGCACGGCGACTTGAAGCGACCGTTCGCGCCAACGCACCGCGCATGCTCTGCTTTCTTGGTCTGGGTGCGTACCGGACAGGTTTTGCGCGTCCCAAAGCCGTGCTTGGACTGCAGGACGAGCGCATCGAGGGAGTTCCAGTGTGGCTCTTGCCAAACCCCAGCGGACTCAACGCTCATTACAGCCTCGACGATTTCGGGCGATTGCTGGCCGAGGTGCGCGTCGCGGCCGAGGCTCTGCCGTAGGGTGTTGCCGTCAGAAATTGAAAAAGTGCCCATTGACAATGACCCCTCATTGTGATACTTTATCGATAATATGATCGGTCATATGACCGGTCATGCACACCCTGTCCCGCTCCTCAGCCCACTTTGCCTAGCGGCCTCGCACTTCAATTGTGTGTGGCACGGCGTTTGCTATGACAGTTCCCACGCACCACAAAACGCGTCGCCGCGGCGCGACGATGCAGGATGTCGCCGACATGCTGAACGTTTCAAAGCAGACGGTGTCGGCGGTCATCAACAACAAGCCGGGCATCACGGCCGAAACGCGCTCACGCGTGCTCGAAGCAATTGAGCAAATCAACTATCGCATGGATCTGCGCGCACGCAGCCTGCGCACCGGTCGTTCCTACACAGTCGCCTTGGTAATCACCGACGTTTCGAGTCCCTTGTTCAGCAAGATGGCCATTGCTGCCGAGGAAAGACTCTACGCTGAGCACTACAACCTCGTTCTCTACAACACCCACGATGACATTGATCGTGAACAGTTCTGCATCGACTCAATATTGCAGCGCTCGGTGGACGGTGTCATCTTCGTTTCGAGCCGGGACGAGAGTACGTCGCTCGAGAAACTCGATTCCGCCGGTATTCCATCAGTTGTCATTGACCGCGTTCCCAAGAGCTATGATGGGGCCGCGGTGGTGCTTGACAACAACGCTGCCGGACGCATTGCTGCCGCACACCTCACCAGCCTTGGGCACCGGCAGCTTGCCTACATCGGCGGCCCGGCCAACGTGCACATTGCTCGCGAACGGCTTGATGGCTTTCTTGCCGAAGCCGCTTCCGCCGGTGTCGGTCTGCCCACGGAGGCGATTTTTGACGCTGAAAACTGGCAGGTTGGTGCGGGTTACGATGCGATGCAGGAATTGCTCAAGCGGCGCCGACCTTTCACCGCGGTCTTCTGCGCGGGTGATCTTCTCGCCATTGGCGCTACCCATGCAATCGCCGAAGCCGGCCTGCGCGTCCCCGACGACATTTCGGTGATGGGTCTGGATGACATTGATCTCGCCGCATACTTCACGCCGCCGCTTACGACAATAAGCCAGTCAATCACTTCGATGGCAACGCTTGGCGTGGAGCTTCTGCTTGATGAACTGGCAAACAGGGTGCGCGAGTCCAATCGCATAGTGATTGAGCCAATACTTGTTGCGCGCGCTTCGACCGCGGCGCCGCGCCGACTGCAGTGATTGGAAGTTGCATGGCAGTCGTCATCGTCGTGGCGGATGCGGCGCACCTGACCAAAGTCTCCCCCTAAACACGTTGATCATGGGTCAATTTGTAACGATGCCGCGGCGCGCCGTACGAGTTTCGCACATCTCGCACTGAGACTCCTTTGACGTAGATGATCACCGAGCGATCGAACAAGGATCACCGTGACCGAACTGCTCTCCATGCGGGGAATCACCAAGTCGTTCTTCGGCGTCAGCGTGCTCAAGGGCGTGGACTTTGCACTTGAGCATGGCGAAGTTCACGTTCTTCTGGGCGAGAACGGCGCAGGCAAATCCACCCTGATGAAGATCCTCTCGGGCGCGTACACGCTTGACGGCGGCGCGGTCTCTATTGACGGTGAAGCGATCGACATGGCGGGTTTCACCCCCAGGCACGCCGAGGACCGGGGCATCGTTACCGTTTACCAGAACTTCCACCTGATTCCGCACCTCAGCGTTGCCGAAAACCTGGCGATGGGACTCTTCACCCATGGGCGAGGTCTGATTCGCTGGAAGGATGTCTACGCGCACGCGGCGCAAGTGCTCGACAAGATCAACTTTCCCATGGACTTGCGCACACGTGTCAAGGACCTTCCGGTTTCGCAAAAGCAGATGCTCGAAATCGCTGTCGCAATTTCCAAGAACGCGCAAATCCTGATCCTGGATGAGCCAACCGCAGCGCTTAGCGGCAAGGAAACGGAGCTGCTTTTCACAACGCTGGCCGAACTCAAGGCGACCGGCGTGGGCATCATCTACATCTCGCACAAGCTCGAAGAAGTCAAGGTGGTGGGCGATCGCATTACGGTTTTGCGCGATGGCGTCGCCGTTGCCACCCTGCCTGCGCGTGACGCTGACCTCAAGAATGTCATCAGCCTCATGATCGGCAAGGAGATTGCCCTGCTGCGTGCTGCTGACAGCACCATGCTTGGCGATGAGATGCTGCGCGTTGAGAATCTTCAGAGCGAAGGATTCACGGCCCCCATTAGCCTGACCGTGCGAGCGGGCGAGATTCTGGGCATCACCGGAGTTGTGGGCGCAGGCAAGACCGAACTGGCGCGGGCAATCTTTGGCGCCGACCGCGCCGACAGCGGCGAATTGGTCTTCAACGGCAAGCGCGCCAATGTGACCGCACCGCGCAAGGCGATTCAACTGGGGATCGGTTACCTTCCCGAGGATCGCGATGCCGATGGCCTCTGCTTGAATCTGCCCGTCAAGGAGAATGTGTCGCTTGTCCACCTGGCCAAGCTGCGCTCGATCTTCTTCAGCACAGCCAGTGAAAAGCGCATTGTTGAACGGTTGGTGAAATCTATCGGCGTGCGCACGACCGGAATCGAGCAGCAGGTCAAATACCTGAGCGGCGGCAACAAGCAGAAGGTGGTCTTCGGCAAGTGGCTCACTGCGGAATGCAACCTGTTGATTCTCGATGAGCCGACAATCGGCATTGACGTCGGGGCGCGTGGCGAGATCTATCAACTCATACGCGACTTCGTGAGCACGCCGGGCAAGGCGGTCCTCTTCGTTTCGAGCGACATGACCGAAGTGCATGATGTCTGCGACCGCATCCTCGTGATGTCGGGTGGCCATATTGTGGCCGAGCTGAAGCCCAAAGAAACCTCAAAACAGGAAATCATGCATTTCGCGCTTTCGGCCGTGACCGCCTGATTGGCAGTCTGCAGCCCGAGCCGCCATCCGGTGGGAGAATGGCACTTATGGACCAGTTGGGAATGAGCAATCGGCAGCCCGCACCTGCACCAAACCCGGGCGGTGAGCCACAAAGCGGCGCCGCGGACGCGATGCCGGTCAATCGGTCCGGCGTGCGCGCGCTTCTGGGAAATCAGGGCATTACAATGCTCCTGATCCTGATCCTCATGTGGGTTGTGCTCGCTTTTCTCTCGCCTTACTTCTTTACGGTTAGCAACATCTTTGAGATTACCCTGCAAACGGCGGTGATTGCGCTGATGGCGGCCGGGTTGACTCTTGTCATCATCTCCGGCGGGATCGATCTCTCGGTGGGTTCGGTCTTTGCCGCTTCGGCGGTCGTCGGCGGGCTTGTCTTCACGAGCACGGGCAATCTGGTGCTTGGGCTAACGGCCACTATGGGATTTGGCGCACTTCTCGGCCTTACAAACGGGCTGCTGATCACAAAGGTCAAAGTGCCCCCCTTCATCGCCACGCTGGGCATGATGGGCATTGCACGCGGCCTGGCGCTCATCTTCTCCAAAGGCATTCCCATTTATGGCCTGGATGATCGATTCAAGTTCATCGGTCAGGGTAAAGTCTTTGATGTCATTCCCGTACCCACGCTGATCGTAATTGTCGTCTACGCCGTCTTCTATGTGGTGTTGAACTATACACGTTTTGGCCGCTTCATCTATTCCATCGGCAGCAATTCCGAAGCGGCGCGCCTTTCAGGAATCAATGTCGCGCTGGTGCTCGTGGGAATCTATACCATTTCGGGTTTCATGGCCGGTATGGCTTCCATCATCGAAGCGGGCCGTTTGGCCACGATTCAGCCGGCCGGCGGCAATGGCTACGAGTTGCTGGCGATTGGCGCTGTATTGATTGGCGGCGCCTCCACCTTTGGTGGTGAGGGGAGCATACTTGCCACGCTAATTGGCGCGCTGCTCGTCACCACCATACGCAACGGCCTCAACATTCTGGGCGTCAATGCGTTTTGGCAGTACGTAGTCAACGGGATCGTGATCATCGCCGCTGTCGCCATTGACCAGTACCGCAGGCGGCGCTGAACGCGAACGGTGAACCCGCGCGACTGTGCGCTGGGTCGCCCGTTCGAGTCATTTCATCGTTTCGCTGTTCGTCTCTGTTCCACAACCATATTCCACAGGAGGAAAGCATGTCGAAGAAGCTTGCACCGATACTGGCACTGTTCGTGATTGTGGGGCTGCTGGCCGGCTGCGCCGTGCCTGTTGCCGCACCCGCCGCTCCCGCTGCCCCGGCCGCCGAAGAAGCAGCCGCTGCTGCACCCGCCGCAGACAAGGGCGAAATCGTCTTCATCCCCAAGTCCACCTCGGCCACCTTCTATCTCTTCCTCGTGAAGGGCGCGCAGGATAAGGCCCAGCGAACTGGGCTACACCGTTGACTACCAGGGCCCTGCCACCGAGGCCGATATTGCCTCACAGGTCGACCTGGTCCGCAACATCACCAAGAAGCAGCCGGCCGGCATCCTGCTCGCGGCGCTCGACTCCGAAGCGCTGATCCCGCCGATCGAAGAAGCGATGGCAGCGGGCGTGCCCGTCGCCATGGCGGACTCGGGCGTGAACGGCGATTCGCCCATCGCCAGCATCATCACCGACCAGTACAAGGGTGGCTTCATGGCCGGCGAAGAGATGGCACGCCTGCTGGACGGCAAGGGCAAGGTTGCCAACCTCGGCATCCAGGCCGGCTCCGTAAGCGCAGGGCGTAGCGTTGGCTTCGCCGATGCGATCGCCCAGTACCCCGACATGGAAGTGCTTGAGACACAGTGGACCGATGCCGATGCCGCGAAGTCGCTCAACATCGCGACTGACCTCATCACCGGCAACCCGGACATTGCAGGCTTCTTCTCCGCTGCGGCGCCGATTGCCTCAGGCATCGCTCAGGCCGCGATTGCCAAGGGGATCGACAAGACGGTGAAGATCATCACCTTCGACCCCAGCCCCGAGATTCTGCCGCTCTTTGATGACGGCACGATCCAGGCCATCATCGCCCAGGACCCCTATCAGATGGGCTACCAGGGCGTCGCTGCGATCGATGCCTTTATCAACGGCCAGACGATCAGATCCCAAGAGCATCGAACTGGCCCCTGTGCTGATCACTCCGGAGAATATCGAGTCGGCCGAGGTCCAGGCATTGCTCCAGACCCCGGACAAGTTCACCAAGTAGCATTTCGTGCAGTTGTGGAGGCCCGGGCCATTGCGCCCGGGCCTCTCCATTTCCATTCCGATGACCAGAAGATATTCCGAGAGATTGAAGCGGAACTGCGACACGGAGGCGCAGAGACACGGAGGAACTCGGAGAAAGACTCCTGCAGTTGCAGTTCTCTACGTTTCCTCTGCGCCTTTGCGCCTCCGTGTCGCAGTTCCACTTCTCGACTCATCGTAGAAATACTCTGTAAGACAAGAGGAGCCAGCTCGTGCAGACAACTCAACATCGGCCTGATCGGAACCGGGTTTATGGGGCGCACGCACTCGAACGCCTACCGGCAGGTCAACACCTTCTTCCCGCACACAATTGCGCCCGCCTGCAAAACTGTCTGCGGGCGCAACGAGCAAACGCTGCGCGACTTCGCCGCGCAGCTGGGGCTGGGAGAAGACCACCACCAACTGGCGCGCGCTGGTGGACGACCCGGAGCTAGATGTCATCGACATCTGCACGCCCAATGATTCGCACGCCGAAATTGCCGTCGCCGCGCTCGAGGCCGGCAAGATGGTCATCTGCGAAAAGCCGCTGGCGATGAACGCCGCTGAGGCGCGCCGCATGGTCGACGCCGCCACACGCAGCGGACGCCCCACCATGGTCTCCTTCAACTACCGCCGCGTGCCTGCCGTGGCACTCGCCAAGCAGCTTGTCGACGAGGGCCGCCTGGGGCGCATCTTCCACTACCGCGCCCTCTACCTCCAGGATTGGACCATCAACCCGGACTTGCCGCAGGGCGGCGACACGCTTTGGCGGCTGGATGCGGACGCGGCCGGCAGCGGCGTCACCGGCGACCTGCTCGCCCATGCCATCGACCTTGCCCTCTGGATGGCCGGCCCGATCCGCGAGGTCTCGGCAATGACCGAGACCTTTATCGCCGAGCGACGCCTGCAGGATGACCCCGGCACCGTCAAGCCCGTGCGGATTGACGACGCCTGTGCCTTTCTGGCCCGCTTCACAAGTGGCGCGCTGGGCACCTTCGAGTCAACCCGCTACGCCTGTGGGCGCAAGAATCACAATACTTTCGAGATCAACGGGGAAAAGGCCAGCATCGACTTCGATCTGGAGAGACGCGCACCAGCTCCAGTTCTACCAGCACAGCGATGATTCGCTTGTGCGCGGCTTCCGCACAATCGGCGTGTGGGATGGCGACCACCCCTACATGAAGAACTGGTGGGTGCCCGGCTGCGCCATCGGCTACGAGCACACCTTCATCCACCAGATCGCGGATTTTCTGGATGGCCTGGAGACCGGCGAGAAGCGCGTGCCCGACTTCACCGACGGCCTTGCCACGCAACTTGTGTGCGACGCCGTGCTCGAGTCGGCGCGCACGCGGCGCGGTCAACAGCAGGTTGTCGACCAGGCTCACGAGGCGAGCTATCTCTGTGTTGAAGTCATCCAGGGTTTGTTCATAGACTTCGGGTGAGCGCCTGCGTTGGCGGGTGACAGCAATCATTGTCTGCATCGCGGCCAATGGAGTGCGCAGTTCATGCGAAGCATCGGCGCTGAATTGTTGCTCGCGTGTAAATGCCGCTTCAAGCCGTGCCAACATGCCGTCAAACGTAGCGGACAGGCGACCGATTTCGTCGTCACTTGGAGGCAAATTGAGTCGTTCGTGCAGATCGTGCGCTGAGATTCGCTGTGCGGTCCTGGTCATCATGTCAATTGGTGCAAGCGCGCGCGCCGCCAGCAAATACCCGACGATCGCGGCAAGAAGCACCAACAGTGGAATGCTCACCAGTAGGACAGCAGTCAATTGTTCTAGCGTGTCGTTCATGTTGTCGAGCGACTGCGCCACTTGCATGACCCCAATCACCCCGTCGTGCGCAAGGATTGGACCGCTGTAGAATCGAACCGGTTCCTGAGTGGAAGGCTCGATGACCGTCTCGAACGTTGACTTTCCGTCGAGCGCAGAGGCCAGCGAAGCGCTCGAAGTTGGCAGCGCGCCATACGCTCCAATCGCGCTCATCAATCCGCCGTCTGTGTCCCGAATTCGAATCGTGTAGCCGCGGTCGTGCAGTTTCATGATCGCCGTCGACTCGGGCACTCCGTCCGACACTGAAATCACCCCATTGTCTACAGCGGCCGCAACCGCCTGAGCCGCGCGTCAGTTGGAGCGAGTCATTGACGGTCGCTGCCAACCCACGCGCCATGCTGAAATACACAAAGAGACCGAATGCAATCAAACCCGCCAGCAGGAGCCCGGCGACCCACAGGGCAAAGCGTGTCCGCAGCGTGTCAAGTCGACTGAACATTTTCGCCGCCAGTCACCATCCGATAGCCAATTCCGCGCACGGTCTGAATCAGTTTGACGTCGTACTGGTCATCGATTTTTCGGCGCAGCGTGCGAATATAGACATCAATCACATTGGAGCCATTGGCAACCTCATAGCTCCACACATGATCTGTGATGACTTCACGAGTGAGAGTACGTCCTTGCGCGCGCATCAGGCACGCAAGCAGGGCATATTCCTTGATCGTCAATTCGATCGCTATGCCTTTTCGGGTCACCTGCATTGTGCGCGGGTCAAGAGTCAAATCAGCGATGCTCAGCACCGTCGACGTGGGCATATCGGTGCTGCGACGGCCAAGGGCGCGTATCGCGCGAGCAGTTCGGTGAGTGCGAAAGGCTTGACGAGATAGTCATCTGCGCCGGCATCGAGACCGATCACTCGATCGCTAACCGTGTCGCGGGCCGTCAGGATCAGTATCGGCGTCGCAATCTTGCGTTTGCGCAATTGTTTGCACACAGTAATGCCGTCGGGCGGCGGCAGCATGATGTCTAGAATGATCAGTCCGAACGCTCCGCCCTCTGTCCACTCCAGTGCATCGCTTCCGGTGAAGGCCAGATCAACGGCATAGCCATGTTCTTCAAGCCCACGCTTCACATATGCAGCGATGGTTCGTTCGTCCTCAACCAACAGAATGTGCATTGTGCCAACTCTCAATGTGCTTGCCGCACGGCCCAAAATGAAGGGTTCATGAAAAGCGAGCGGGACAGATGCCTGCGAGACTGCGACTTCATGACGACTTCATGTTCATCCCTTAGTCTCGGTGTTCGAGCGAGGAGTCAGATGTCTCCTCCGCAAAGCCATGCGCAAATGGGCGCGCAGCCTAACCTGAACTTCGAGGAAACGAACCGATGAACAAGACAGTTCTCTACAGCAAGGTTCCGGAAATCACGATTTTTTTCTGGATCATCAAGATTCTTTGTACCACAGTGGGCGAAACCGCTGCCGACTTTCTCAATGAGACGATGAATCTCGGTCTAAACGGCACGACCTTGGTCGTCGGGCTATTGCTGCTCATCGCACTATTCCTGCAGTTCAGATCGAAGCGCTGACATTCCCGGCATTTACTGGTCGGTAGTGGTTCTGTTGAGTATCGCCGGCACGCTGATTACTGACAACCTGACAGATAACATGGGTGTCAGTTTGGTCACCACATCGATCTTCTTCGGGATCGCGCTCGCACTGACATTCGTCGTATGGTATATGAGCGAAAAGACGCTGTCCATTCACTCGATCTACACGCCGAAGCGAGAAGCATTCTACTGGTTGGCGATTCTGTTTACGTTCGCTCTCGGCACGGCTACTGGCGACCTGGTCGCTGAGCGCTTCGATTTGGGCTATCTCGCGTTCGGCCCTCATCTTTGGTGGACTGATCGCCATCATCGCAATTGCGAGCGTTGCGCTTCAACCTCAATAGCGTCTTCGCCTTTTGGGCTGCGTACATTCTTACGCGACCGCTTGGCGCATCACTTGGCGATTTGTTTTCGCAGCCCACGGACAGTGGCGGCTGGGGGTTGGGCACAGTTGGAACCAGTGCATTGTTCCTCTTTGCGATTGCCCTTACAGTTGCCTATCTGACGTGGACAAAGTCGGACGCAGACGCAATCACGATAGACGAACTTGGAAGCGAGGCCGAGATCGTGTAGTACAGGCGACGTCAGAAAGTGCTTTGGCGCGCACGCGCAGGTGGCAGGCGGCTGGGTGAACGAAAATCCGTACGCAGAAACGACGGAAACAACGGAAAGGGCATGAATGGCGCAGCTCTGGCCATTCATGCCCTTTCCGTTGTTTCCGTCGTTTCTGCGTACGGGACTTTTTCGGTTAGCGAATGAGCGCTTGCACCGCAAAGCCGCGCATGTCCTCGGCCGACGCGAGCCGCTTCTGAGCCGCTGCGAGCCAGTGGTTGTCTGCTTCCAGCGCAGCGCCGGCGCTCTCCAGCACCGCGCTCGTCGCCGCCGGCGCGACGCCTCCAATGCCATTGCGCACATCAACAAAGTGCTGCGCATCCAGTGCGAGGCGGAATTGCTCCTCGCTGAATTCGAGTTCGCGGCCCATCGCCGCCTGAGCCGCCGCCTGCAGGCGTGCGAGGGTCAACTCTGTGCTCGGGATGCCGTCGGCCACAGCCTGCTTGACCATGGTGGCCACCACCTTGTGCGCCGAACGGAAGGGCAGCCCCGCTTCGCGCACAAGCGCATCGGCAAGTTCAGTGGCCGTGGTGAAACCCAGCGCCGCCTGTGCGCGCAGGTGCTCCTTGTTGAGCGTGAGCGTGGCGAAGACGGCTGTGTAGAGGCTCACGCACTCGCGCGCCGCCGCAAGGGCGGCAACGAGTGGCGGCATGATCTCGTCTTCAATGTCCTGCGTGTCGCCGTAGGGGATGCTGTGGCACTGCAGGATGACGGTCTGCGCATAGCCCAGGGTGCGGCTGAGGCGTGCGCGCAGGTGCTCCAGCACAACCGGGTTGCGCTTCTGCGGCATGATTGATGAAATCTGGATAAAGGAATCGTCAATCCGGATCGCGTTGGTCTCCTGCGTGGCGCGCACAAGCAGATCATGGGTGACGCGGCTGAGTTGCACGGCGAGCGACTGGATCGCCGCGGCCGTCTCTGTCAGGTGGTCGCCCGCGCCAATACAATGCTGCGTCGAGACGATGAAGTTGTCGAAGCCAAGCAAGGCCGCAACGCGCGCGCGGTCAATCGGGAAGCCCGTGCCCGTGAGCGCCGCCGCGCCCAGGGGCGACTCGTTCATGTTGGCATAGGCCGCCTGCACCCGCGCTTGGTCCTTTCCCAGCGCCGTGAGCACCCCCGCCAGATAGTGCGCAAAGGTGATTGGCTGGGCAGGCTGCGTGTGCGTGTAGCCGGGCATGACGGTGTTAATGTGCTCACGCGCCAGATCGAGCACGGCCGCGCGCAACGCCAGAAGGTCTGCGTCCAGCGCCAGCAGCAGCGCACGGAAGGCCATGCGCGCGAGTGCGTGGCCAAGGTCGTTGCGGCTGCGCGCAAGTTGCAGGTTGCCGCCGAAGTCCGCTCCGGCCAGTTCGATGATGCGCCCCTCAACACGGAAGAAGAGGTCCTCGATGCCGGGCACGTAGCCCAGTGCACCGATTCCCTCGCTACGAATCTGCGCCACGGCGCGCAAAATGGCGGCGGCGTTCTCCGTCGAGATGACGCCCGTTTCGGCAAGCATCAGCGCGTGCGCCTCGTGGGAGGCAAGCATGGGGTCAAACAGGTATCGCTCAGAATCCTCATACGAGGGGAGCAAAACGGTGCGGCTGTATTCGGGATGCGGGAATTGCGACATATCTCTTGCCATTCAATGGTGGAAGAGATAATTGATCATTGGTAATTGATAATTGACAAGCGGTATCCGACGCACGCCTATTACCAATTGTCAATAATCATTTATCCCTTGAGAGAACCGGACATTCGATGCACCACTCTCGCCCAACGACCACCTAACTCTTCATCCCCGTCAGCGCGATCCCCTTGATGATCTGGCGCTGGAAGATGATGAAGACGATGAGCAGCGGCACGGTTGCCAGGCTTGCGGCCGTCATGATCTTTTCCCACTCCACGGTGGACTCGCCGCGGAAGAAGCTCAGGCCAACCGGGAGTGTGTAGTACTGGCGCTGGCTGGCGATGATCAACGGCCACAGATAGGCATTCCAGTTGCCGATGAAATTGAAGATGCAGAGCGCCGCCACGGCGGACTTGACCAGCGGCATTGCAATGTACCACCAGATGCCCAGTTCGTTCACACCGTCCATACGGGCGGCGTCGAGCAGTTCATCGGGCACGCTGTCAAAGAACTGGCGCATGAGAAAGATGCCGGTTGCCGTGATGACGCCGGGAAAGGCGATGCCCCAGTACTGCGCAGCGCCCACATTCCAGCCCAGGTTCACGCTCATCTGGTACCAGGGAATGATGAGCATTTCGGTGGGCACCATGAGCGTTGCCAGAATGCCCATGAAGATGAGGTTCTTGCCGGGAAACTCGAACTTGTTCAGTGTGTAGCCCGCCAGCGAATCAAAGATCGCCACGGTGAATGTTGTGAACACAGCGACCAGAATACTGTTGACATACCAGCGCGGAAAGTCACTCGTGGTAAGCACATTGACGTAGTTCTGAAGCGTTGGGTTCTCGGGCAGGAAAGAGAAGTTGAGAAGTTCCGGCGCGGTCTTGAGGCTCGTCAGCACCATCCACACAAATGGGACGATCATGACGACCGCACCGAGCGCGAGAAGCACATAGGCAAGCGTCGTGCCCCACGAGAAGCGGAAAGGGCGGCCTTGCGGCTGCGAGACAACTTTCTCGGCGATCTCCAGGTTGTGGACAGCGTCTGCACCCATCGTTGTCGACATAGCGGCGTTCTCCTAATACTCGACGCGGCGGGTGAGGACGCGCAACTGTATGACCGTAATGACAAGGATGATCAGGAAGAGCAGAACAGTCAGGGCAGCCGCATAGCCCATGTTGAAGCGGGCAAAGCCTTCCTTGTAGACCTCCAGCACCACAGTCGTCGTACTGTTGAGAGGGCCGCCCGTGCCGCGCGGGCTCATGTTCTGCACAAGCGCAAAGAGGCGCAGAAATGAAATTGTGGACAGGACCGAAAGATAGACAATGATTGGGTTGAGGAGCGGCAATGTGATCCGCCAGAAGACCTGCTGGCTGGTGGCTCCGTCGATGCGCGCCGCCTCGTAGTAGATTTCGGGAATTTGCTGCAGGCCCGCGAGAAATATGATGATGGAGAAGCCCAGACCCTGCCAGACGGCCACAGCGGTGATCGATGGCAGCGCCTGCTGTGGACTAAACAGGAATGGCTGCGATGGAATT
Source organism: uncultured Chloroflexia bacterium (assembly GCA_963735275.1). Taxonomy (GTDB): domain Bacteria; phylum Chloroflexota; class Anaerolineae; order Caldilineales; family Caldilineaceae; genus UBA5069. The sequence goes on from CAVTKJ010000001.1 coordinate 504,485, forward strand.
CCAAAGACCGCGAGCACCTGGTTAATCAGCCCGACCTGTGGTGCGTAGAGCCAATTCCAGACAAACGCGACCGCCACGGCCGAAGTGACATAGGGGACAAAATAGGCGGCGCGAAAGAAGCCCGACAGGCGGCGGATCTGCATAAGCAGCAGCGCCACGCCCAGACTGATGATCAGTTGCGCCGGCACGCCGTAGATGACGTACTTGATTGTGTTGATGAAGGCCGCCCGCACGGCGCTGCGCGGCTTGAAGAGATCCGACCAGATTTCGGCATAGTTCTCCATACCGACCCAGGGGCCGGAGCCGCGCAGGACATTCCAATCGCGGAAACTGATGTTGACTGCCAGCACCGTCGGATACCAGCGCACGAAGATGAAAAAGAGGAGGCTGACAAACATGAAGCCATAAGCCCACAGGATGCGGCGCTGGCTGAGCGATAGTCTCATGGGCGTCTCCCAGAGGGAATTGGACTGCGAAGGAGGGATGGTGCGTAGAACGTGGAGGCGCGCAGTGCGCGCCTCCACGCAATTCAACTTTGCTTAAGCGGCCAAAGTAGCGCCGCTTGCACACCAAGTGTGGTTACTGCTCGGCCCAGAACTCGTCGTAGAGATCCTGCGACGTCTGCACGGCAAAGTCCAACTCTTCCTTGGGGTCGGCGCCGTTGAGCTTGACGGCATCGTAGGCGTCAATCAGCGACTGGCGGACGACTGACTCGTCAACGAGGAAGGTCGATGCCGCGTAGGGCAGGCCGGCGACGAATGGGCCAAGCTTGGGATCGGCAAGCAGTTCGGGGTTGGATGCAGCTTCAAGCTGCGCAGGCAGTTCGCCCGTTTCCTTCACCCACAGCGCGCCGGCTTCCGGCGTGGTGATGAACTTGAGGAACTTCTCGGCAGCAGCCATGCGTGCCGGGTCGGCAGCGGCCTTGTTGGTAATGCCGTGCGTCCAGTAGGAGCCAAAGGTCATCTTGACGTCATTGGCCGTGGGAATTTCGGTGACGCCGAAGTTGAGGTCCGGCGCATTGTTCGCAATGGTGCCCAGGCGGAATGAACCGTCAAGCTGGAAGCATGACTTGCCCGCAAGGAAGTAGTTCGGATCGCCATCAAAGAGGGTGGCGTCACCAGTCTTGAGATCCATCTCGAACTTCAGTAGTTCGTTCCAGGCGTCGTAGCCGGCCTGGCTGGCATTCCACTGAATTGTGCGGTTGTCGGCGCTCTGCGGCTCCTGGCCATACTGGCGCAGCAAGATTTCGCGGAACCAGTGATGCGCCTGGCCGGACATGGCGACGGGGAAGCCCATGATCTCGTAGTTGCCGGCGGCGTCCAGCTTGGTGCACTGCACGGCCTGTTGCTCAAGCTCCTCAATGGTTGTCGGCGGCTTCTCGGGATCGAGACCGGCTGCAGTCATCAGGTCCTTGTTGTAGAGCAGGGCCAGCGTGCGCACAGCGGTGGGCAGCGAATAGAGTTTGCCATCCTGGAAGCTGGCTTCGACGAGCGGGCTGAACTGGGCTCGGACTTCATCAGGCGGGAAAGCGTCTTCGGGCAGCGGCACGATGTAGTCGGCCGCGACCCATGCGGGCTGCCAGGTGTAGTAGAGCGTCACAACGTCCGGACCTACGCCGGCCGGCACGCTTGCGGCAATTTTGTCGCGGAACTGGTCATAGGGGATGTCGGAATTGTGGATGACTTTGATGTCCGGGTTCTCGGCTTCAAATTGCGCAATCAGCTCATTCATTGCAGTGATGCGGGCATCGAAATTGTATTGCCAGTATTCGATCTCGGTGACACCTTCAGCAGGGGCGGCAGCTTCGGCAGGTGCAGCTTCTTCCGCCGCAGGCGCAGTTGCTGCGGCTTCGGCGGCCGGGGCCGCAGGAGCTGCAGGGGCCGCCGCAGGTGCGGCGCAGGCTGCGGCAAAGAGCGCAACCATGACAAGCAGTGCGAACAGCGTGTACATTCTGAACGATTTCATTCTTTCTTCTCCTGAGTGTTGGTGGAAGCGAATACAGGACGCCTGCATCGGCTTGCTGGGTAAGCGTATGGTGGCGCTTTCCATCGGACAAACGCTCGGACGACTAGAGTGGAATCTTGAGCAATCGCGCGGCATTGCCGGCGAAGATCAACTGGAGGTGTTCTTCAGGCATGTTCAAGTCCAGGCAGTCGCGCACCTGGTCCTGCAGGTAGCGCAGGGCAAAGCCACGCGGGAACCAGCTTGAGTCGCTGCCGAAGATGATGCGTTCGGGGCCGATCGTCTCGTAATACTTGCGGAAGAGATACTTCACTGTCACTTCCCCGGGCACCCAGCGAATCCACTGGTTGCTGCCGCTGGTGTCAATGCTCACATTCGGGCAGGCCCATGCCAGTTGCAGCGCCTCCCGCTCCCAGGCGCAGCCAAAGTGGGGGATGACGAAGTCGACCTCGGGGAAGGATTTGGCGACGTTGTGGAGCTTGAGCGGATTGATGTTTTCGTGCCAGGCAATGCCGCCCGCGCCCCCCTGAATGCCGAAATGAATCAGCACGGGGATGCCTAGTTCGGCGCACTTCTCCCAGACCGGGAAGGCGCGAGGATCCTCAATTGGCTCCTCGATATTGGGCGCAAGCAGCTTGTAGGCCCGCAGCCCCAGCGTGTTGACGGCATAATCGAGCCGCTCCACGGCATCAGGCAGGAAGGGGGAATGGTGCGCAAAGCCAACGAAGCGCTCGGGATACCAACTGCACACTTCGGCGAGGTGCTCGTTGCCGCCACCGGTGACGAAGCCGATTGCGCGCACGCCATAGGCATCGAGCTCCTCCACCCAGCGACGCGCCTGCTCTCGATCGCCGGGATGGTCATCCCGGCCTTCAGGCTCGGGGAAGTTCCACATGCGCCGCCACTGCTCCTGGTAGGGGCGACTCTTCTCCTGTATGATGCGGCGGCGTTCTTCGCTCACCTGCTCGGTGTAGCGCTTCATCGTGTCGCCCATGTCAACAAACCACGGGCCGTCTGTGGGAAAGTGTGCGTGAAAGTCAATAACTTCCAGACCTTCGTACATGAGTGCCTCAATTCACGTTGGGCGTGACTTGCGCAATTGCAGACGCATTTGCATTGCTTGGCGGGATCGCAGATTGACGGGGAAACCAGTCAGAACTGCGAGACTTCGATTCAAGTGGGTGCGTGGCTGAGCCCTGTGCTTCGAGGGGAAGCGTGTTCGCTGTTGCGTCTCGGCCTGGGTCAAGTTCCGTGAAGAGTGTAGCCGCACCGTGCGCAGATTGTCAATGACGAGATGGCGGCTGGGTCGGTTTTATTCGCCGGGCAATCCACCTCTCCGATAAGTCGAGGAGATCGTAGCGGAGGGCCTCCGCTGCGCAGCCGCGCACCCGCGGCACCGCAACCCCGCGCGTGGGCCAGGCCACGGCCGGCCGGCTGGAAGCCCCCGCTAAGTCCACCCAACCTCAGCGCAACGCCAGTTATCATTTGTCTGTTATCAGTTCGCACCGCACCTCAGCATCAAGTCGCTACTCCAATGCAAGCCACTCCTGCTATACTGCAGTGGCCCCATGCCAACGCGTGCGCAGCCGCGCGCCGGTGTTGCACGCACGACGAATGCTCCGCCGACCAAGGTGCAAGTCATGCACAGCGTGGTCGGCGCGCCAATCCAAGAACCAGGAACTGACAAATGACTTCAGACATCAAGTTCGGCACCGACGGGTGGCGCGGCAGAATTGCCGACGACTATACATTTGCGAACGTCCGCCGGGCGGCGCAGGGAATGGCGGCCTACCTGACGGCCAACGGCAAAACCGGCAGCGTGGTCGTGGGCTATGACCGCCGCTTCCAGGCGGAATACTTCGCGGTCGCGGCGGCGGAGGTGCTTGCGGGCAACGGTTTTCATGTCTGGCTCACGCCTGCGGCAACACCCACGCCTGCAATCTCCTATGCGGTTGTCGAGCGGGGCGCGCTGGCTGCCGTCAACCTGACAGCCAGCCACAACCCGCCGGAAGATTGCGGCTTCAAGGTTCGCGATGAAAACGGTGGCGCCATTGCGCCCGACGGCCTGGCGCAGATCGAGAGCTTGATCCCCGCAGCGGGTGACGATGGCGCGATCCGGCGAGTCCCCCTCGACGAGGCGCTTGCCGCCGGCCGCATTGAATACCATGATCCGCGCCCCACCTATGTTGCACGCATTGAAGAGCTGATCGACGTGCAGCCTATTCGTGATGCGGGTCTAACGGTTGTGATTGACAACATGTGGGGCAACGGCGCCGGCTGGCTCAGCGGATTCCTCAGCGGGGGCAAGACGCAGGTGATCGACGTTCACGCCGAGCGCAACCCCATCTTCCCTGAAATGCTGCGCCCGGAACCAATCCCGCCAAACGTCGATGCTGGGTTAGCGGCCGGGCGCGCCGCCGACGCCGATTGCGTGTGCATCCTCGACGGCGACGCCGACCGCTGCGGCTTTGGCGACGAAAATGGCGATTTCGTGGATCAGCTGCGCGTCTTTGCGCTGCTTGCGTATTACTTCCTTGAGAAGCGCGGCGCGCGCGGCACAATTGTCAAGACGCTTAGCACCACGTCGATGCTCGACAAGCTCGGCGCGATCTACGGGGTGCCGGTCATCAACACGGGCGTAGGCTTCAAGTACGTCGCGCCGGCAATGATGGAGCATGATGCACTCATCGGCGGCGAGGAGAGTGGCGGCTACGCCTTCCACGGCCACGTGCCCGAGCGCGACGGCATTCTGGCCAATCTCTTCCTTCTCGATTTCATGGTGCGCACCGGCAAGAAGCCCACCGAACTGCTCAAGGAACTTTTCAGCGTCGTGGGTGAGCACTTCTACGACCGGATTGACACGCGCGTCACCGACAACGCGCTGAAAGCCGCCGCCAGAGAGCGCCTCGACAACATCGACATTACGCAGGTGACGCTCGGCGGCCATGCGGTGACCGAACTTGTCACTACGGACGGCTACAAGTTTGTTATGGATGATGGCGGCTGGCTGCTCGTGCGCTTCTCCGGCACTGAGCCGCTGATTCGAGTCTACACCGAGACCACCGACGGCCCGGCCGTGCAGGCGATTCTTGCAGACGGGAAGCGGCTCGCGGGAATCTGAACTACGGATTGCCACCCCGCATCCGTGCTAAAATGAACAAACGGCTGTTCGGCTATGCGCATCGGGCGCAAGGTGCTCAAGTAAGGTTTGTCTACCGTGCTTTCTGCGCAGAATCAGCAAGTCATTCCAACCGCGTCGCCCGGGGCGATGCGATTAATTGATAGCCATTGCCACCTCGATCTCGAAGCATTCAGCGCTGACAGGTCGGCGGTGGTTGCGCGTGCGGCTGAGGCCGGCGTGTGCGCGATTGTGAATCCGGGTATAGACCTGACGACAACACGCGCGGCCATAAACCTTGCGCGCGAGCTACCCGGCGTGTATGCAGCCGTCGGCATTCACCCCAACAGCAGCGAAGCCTTTGCGCCGGCGCAGATAGAGCTACTGCGTGCGCTGGCAGCGGAGCCTGGCGTCGTTGCCGTAGGTGAAATCGGGCTCGATTACTACTGGAAGGACGTTGCTCCCGAGCGTCAGCAGGAGGCTTTCGAGGCGCAGCTGGCGCTGGCTGCAGAGTTGGGGCTCCCCGTCATCATCCACAGCCGCGATGCAAATGATGCGGTGGCGGAAATTCTGCGCACATGGATTGCGGGCGCACACTTTCGCGCCTCGCCGCTGGCGCGCCGCCCCTTTGCCGGGGTGCTGCATGCCTTCTCGGGGAATGCCGCCCTGGCCGAAGAGGCGTGGGATTGGGGCTTTGTGATTGGGCTGGGTGGACCTGTGACCTACCGCAACGCGCAAGCCTTGCAGGCGCTCGTGCCCGCGCTGCGTCTGGACAGATTGATGCTCGAGACCGATGCTCCCTACCTGACGCCGCTACCGCATCGCGGCAAGCGCAACGAACCGGCCTATGTTGCCATCGTCTGCGCAGCGCTGGCGCAGCTGTATGGTCTAGCGCAGTCTGAGGTGGCCGCAGCGACCACCCAGGTTGCTGAGACCTTCTATGGTCTGCGGGCAACGGATCTGCAGCTTGGTCGGCCCCTTTTGGAAGAAACGACGTCCGCGTGACACCGCAAATGACGGTATCGGCCAAGCCGCTCACCCATTCACTACCTGCGCAGTCGACGACCGCGCCGGACGCGCCGCGTGAACGTGGGGCAGCAACAAGCAGTCTTGACCGTGCGGGGGACCGCGCGTCCGCTATGGCTGTCGAGCAAATGGCCGATCGACCAACAACAGCCACAGCCGAGAGCGCACGCCTCGTGGTGCGCGCGTCCGAGTTGCTCGAGCCTGTACGTGCCGGACTTGAACGCGTCGAAGCCCGTCTGCAGCGTGTTGAAAGCTCGGGGGACAACGGGGCTGCTTCGCTTTTCACCCCGCTCTCCCATGCTTTTCTCACGCTCATCGGCAGCGGAGGCAAGCGTTTGCGACCCGCCCTTGCGTTGCTGGCTGCCGAAATGAATCCGGCCCGCGGCCCCTTGCAGGGCACGGTGGACTACGAACGCACAGTCGCTCTGGCTGCCGCGGTTGAAATGCTCCACACCGCAACGCTCGTCCATGATGATGTGATTGACGGCGCACTGCTGCGGCGCGGCGCTCCCACGCTCAATGCCTCATGGAGCGGCGGCTCGACCGTTCTGGCGGGAAACTACATGTTCGGCACCGCCGCACAGCTCTCGGCGGAAACGGGCAATGTGCGCGTCATCCGCATATTTGCCGACACGTTGCGCGTGATTGTGGACGGCGAACTTCGTCAATTGTTAGACCGTTTCCGCTTTGACCAGCCGCGCGAGAGCTACTATCAGCGCATCTATGCCAAGACGGCGAGCCTCTTTTGCGCCGCAACCGAAGGGGCGGCCCTGCTCTCCGGCCAGCCAGAGGCAGGTGTGAAAGCGCTGCGTTCTTACGGCTACCATCTGGGCATGGCATTCCAGATTGTGGATGACATTCTCGACTTCACAAGCAATGCCTCAACCCTGGGCAAGCCCGCCGGCAGTGATTTGATGCAGGGGACGTTGACCCTTCCATTCTTCCATTATGTGCACAGCCGGCCAGATTCCGCAGACTTGATCTCGAGGCTGGAGACTGCGCAACTGCAGGCCGATATGGGCGACGCCCTGGCCTGGCAGGCGTTGGTGGGCGAACTCGTGCAGGAATTGCGCACCAGTTCGGCAATCGCCGCAGCACGCGCCGAAGCTGATACCTTGATCGATCAAGCACGCGCCGACTTACGCGACTTCCCCGACACAGTCTACCGGCGCGCCATGCTCGGTCTATGCGACTTTGTGGTGCAGCGGAACTTCTGATCCGGCGACAGGACCTGCCACAAGCCAACGGCAGAACAGCGACGCAGAGGCGCGGAAACGCAGAGAACTACAACCGCAGGCCAGGTTGTTCTCTGCGTTTCTCAGCGTCTCCGCGCCTCTGCGTCGCTGGTTCTATTCAGGTGCTGCGAGCGTCTCCGCAAACCAGTCGGCTGTGCGTCCGATTACGCTGTCGGCCATCGTTTGGTCGTCAGTCAGCACCTGGTAGATGTGGTCGCCGGCAGGGACGATCCACGCCTCCCTGGGTTCACCGGGCGCAGCCTCAACGAGCGCCGGGGCATAGGCTGCCGAGAAGTCCTGGTCGCCTGCAATCGCAAGATAAGCCCCCGGGTACTGCGTGATCGCCTCGGCGATATCAAAGTCCTTCATCGTCGTGAAGAAGTCATTCTTCAACACAATTGTGCGCCAGCCGAGGTCCATCCCCACAACACCATTCTCGGCAGCAATGGCACGCGCCTCGTCGTACGGAGGACCGGAGAAGTCCTTGTCAAAGTCGCCCACCGAAGACCAGGTGACCATGGACTTGAACCAGTCGGGGTGTGCGCCGGCGGTCATGATGGCATCACCGCCGCCAAGGCTGAAGCCGAGAATGCCAATCCGCGCCGGGTCAATCCACGGCTGAGCGGCGAGCCACTGGTAGGCGGCTTCTGCGTCGGCGATTTGGCCGCCCACAGTTGTCGCACCCGTGTCGCCATCGCTCTTGCCGAAGCCGCTGAAGTCAATCCGCAGCGAGCCAATCCCCTGTTCCGCCAGCGCATCGGCGGCGCGTGCATACATGTTGCCCACTTCGTCCTTCGAGCTGGCAAAGCCATGGAGCATAAGCACAGCAGGAACGGGACTCTGCGCACTTGCCCCCGACGGCTGATTCAGTGTTCCCACGACCCCGTTCTCAAGTTTGACAGGTACTGCATTCGTCGCCTGGATGGGCATACAAGCCGCAGCCAACAGCGCAACAATTACGAACAGTGGCAAGAGCAAGAAGCGCTTTCTTTCCATGAGATTCTCCTTTGATGTGGGCACAGACCGAATCGCGCCGGCTCGATTGATGAGCCCCGCGAGAATGCGTCACACGCGTTGCCGGCGTTGTCGGAGCCTGTACGGCCCTCCTTGAACGTCGGCTACGTGCGCAAATCACTCCGCCGCAGGGTAATGCAGGCAAACAGTTTTCGCAAGGCGATTGTCCACATCGAAAGTAGTTAGGCGACGCGCAAGTTCGCAGAAATTTGACCTTCCGCTCTTCTCGGTGTATACTGTTCTGTACAGTCGAATGTGACGCGGGGTGGAGCAGCGGTAGCTCGTCGGGCTCATAACCCGAAGGTCGTAGGTTCGATCCCTACCCCCGCTACCTAATGACTGACCAGCAGTAGCCAAAGACCGTTTGGAATACCTTTCACAGGTATTCCAAACGGTCTTTGCGCTTTCCGGGACATGCGTTGATACTGTGCGCGCGATCGCCCGCGACTCTCTTCAGGTTCCGGTGGTTTTGACATATAGCAACATCGTCAGCGGTACGCCTGATCGACGGCGCAATGCGAGCGAAAACTCGTCAAGCCTGAGGCCGGCCGCAGAGGTTGGCGGCGGGAGTCCCAGGTCGCACGCAATGAACCACTGACACACCTGATCGCCGGCTCTCCGGCAGATGGGCAGCAGCCCGTGATGCAGACACTTGTCATCTTCAATCCGTATTCCGGTCGCGGCGCCGGATTGCGCGCCAAGGACGGCCTCTGCGCGGCCTTGAAACGCGCCACGGTTAAGTTCGACATGGTGGAGACCGAGCATCCTGGCCACGCCATTACTCTCGCCCACCACGCCCGCAGCGGCGCATACACAACCGTCGTTGCCGCCGGAGGCGACGGCACCATAAGCGAGGTGGTCAACGGACTAATGTTGGCGAGCCTCAACGGCGCGCAAAGTCCGTTGGCAGGTGTTCTGGGCGTTATCCCGATTGGCAGCGGGAACGACTTTGCGACGATGGTCGGTGTTTCGCGCAACCTGGACCAGGCAGCACAGCGGCTTGCCCTGTCGCAAATGCGCATTGTGGATGTGGGCTCGGCGCAATTTCAGGTTGGTGAGGAGTCGCAGCAGCGCTTCTTCGACAACAACATGGGCGTTGGTCTTGAAGCGGCTGTGATCGTGGAGAGCAACAAGATTCGGCGTTTGCGCGGCATGATGCTCTATGCGTCAGCAGCGCTGCGCGCGTTGGTCAAGCAGGAATCTCCGCACATGCGGCTCCGCTGGGAAACGGCGGATGGAGAGATCGGCGAGCGCGATGAACAAACGCTCATGGTATCCGTCGGCAACAGCCCGCGCGCCGGCGGCGGCTTCTATCTGACGCCCGCCGCGCGCCTGGACAGCACGTTTCTCGATGTGGCCATTGCCAGGGACATCTCACGCCCTGCGATTCTTGCGCTGCTGCCACGCGCAATGATGGGCAAGCATACGGGTCACCATGCCGTCACAATGCTGCGTGTGCGCAAGCTTACCATCGCGATTCCCGAAGGCGCCCCCATGCAGATGGATGGCGAGGTCATGGCAGAGAAGACCACCGAGATAGAGATTTCTGTGCTGCCGCAGCGGCTGCAGGTCATAGTGTAGTCGTAATCGGCGCGCGGCGATCATCGGCATCTGGGCGCTCGCTGGAATGATGCTCGTGTCGCACATGCCGTGTCCTGCGGAATACCCTGAACCCATGCCTGCATGGGCAACCGGTTTATGTCCTACTCTGCTATAATGGCTTGCAGGGTCCGGCTTGGATGACCGCCAGCAGGCGTGCGGACCTCCGCACTGACTTGCTCGAGCAGCCACTGGCATGAACCTGAAGCCCACTCCATCTACGCGTGGCAGTCGCGAAATAACCACGATTGATTCCGCCCGTCGCGGAACCTCGGCCCGGGCCAGTTGGTCTGCACAGGCGGGCGACTACTGGCGCGCCTTGTCGACGCCGCAGCAGTGGTTTGGCAATATGCCCGCCGCCAGCGCAACGTTCAATGCCCAGTTCTGGGCCGATGCGTCGCCCCTGCGTCTTACGGCTGGATGGGTGCTGCTTGCCGGGCTCTTCGCAAGCGGCGTTCTGCAGAGATGGCAGACTCTCGACGGCAAGGAAGTGCTGCTGCTATGGCTGCTTGTCGACTTGCTGTGGGGCGCGCTCTGGCGTCTGGCAGGTGGGCGCACGGCCATTCTGGGCCTTGGCGCCGGACCGGGTGACGCTGCGCTGCGCCTGCCCTTCATGCAGCCCAATTCACCGGCGGGACAGTTGCTAAGCCTTGACCAGGGCAACTCACTCCCGTATCTGGTGCGCGTTGCCTTGCCGACGCTCCTCGTCGCGGTGGTTGTTTCCGCGGCGCTTGGCATTCCCGCGCTCGTGTCCACGCTCGCACTGGTGATCGTCACCGTGGGCGGTTGGATCCTGCGCCGCACCGTGCAGACGCCACCGCTGCTTCTTCACGCGGTGGCAATGGTTCTCCTGCCCTGGATGCTTGCGCTCGTCCAGTTTGGCATGGCGCCCGGCAGCGCGGGCTGGACCGCGGCACTGACGCTCGGGCTGCTGTGGACGGTGCACGCCTGGGCCGAGGCACGCGTCGGCGTCTGGCATAGCGACAACTTTGCGCTCTGGCTGATGGCCGTGGCGCAAGCAGGGCTGCTACTCCTGCTGGTGATCAACAAGACGCCCCTGTGGGCGCCAATCGTTGCCATTCTGCTTCTGCCCACCTGGCTGCGCACAATGCGCAAGCAGCCTCTGGGTGGGCTCTCGGCCTGGTGGTTGGCGGCTTTCCTTGCGTCCGCTCTCGCCTTGGGCTGGAACTAAGTGCTGCATCTCGCAAAAAACTTGCATTACGTAGCGGGGGGCTTCCAGCCCTCCGGCAGTTGTGCCGAAAGGTCGGAGGGCTGGAAGCCCCCCGCTACGATTCATGGGCACACTTGCAAGACGCAGCACGAAGGTGCAGCCGACATGAGTGGTGTGTTTGATCTGGAGTGAACGGAGGGATCAAAGGGATCAGTGGGATCAGTGGGATTAGCGGCAGTGAACCAGTGCAAGCCAATGCTTCCTTTGTTCCACACGTTCCTTATGTTCCCTGCCCGTCTGCAAGTTTCAAGCGCCGCTGCTGACCCGAACAGTCTTGATTGTCTTCCCCCCTGGAAGGATTCCAACGATGTCGCGACCGTCCGACTCAATACTCCAACAGAAGAACACGTCGGAAGCCGAGAAATCGGCGCCTCGCGGTCAGCCCGCGGCAGGCGCGCAGACTGGCGAAAACGGACGTGGGCGAACGGGACTGCTCTTGGTGGACGCGCTCAAGCGCGACCCCGAGGTCACAGCATTTCTCCAGCGCTCCAACGAGTTTATGTTGACGCTTGGCTACACGGAGCACGGTCAGCGTCATGCGGGCCTGGTTGGTCATATCGCCGAAAACGTGCTCACGCGGCTTGAGTACCCCGAGCGCACCGGCCAACTCGCGAATGTTGCCGGCTATTTGCACGATATCGGCAATTGCATCCATCGCGAACATCACGCGCAGAGCGGCGCATTGATCGCCTACAGCATCCTCTCGCGCATGGGGCTTGCTACGGATGAATGTGCGCTCGTGCTAAACGCGATCGGCAATCACGAAGAGGAGCGGGGAACGGCAATCACCCCCGTCTCGGCAGCGGTCATCATTGCAGACAAGGCGGACGTACACCGCAGCCGGGTGCAGAATCCGGACATGAAAGCGTTCGACATCCACGACCGCGTCAACTACGCATCCACGCGCAGCTTTGTGCGCGTGCGGCCCGATGTTAAGGTGATCGCGCTCGAACTGGAAATCGACACCAACTACGCCTCGGTCATCGAGTACTTCGAGATCTTTCTGAGCCGCATGACGATGATGCGCCAGGCGTGTGAGTTCCTGGGCAGCAAATTCAATCTCATTATCAACGATACCCAATTCACGTAATCCAGTCGGTAACCCAGATGGGGGAGAAACCAATGCGATTTGTTCGTTTTTCGTGGGCATGGAGCGATCTGCCCGAGTTCGAGTCCGAAGCCCAATGGGGCGCGCTGGTCGACGGCCTCGTCTATCCGCTCGATGATGCCCCGTATGCGCGCGTAATTGAGGGGCGATACGCGCCCAGCTTCGTCGCCGATGTCGACCCGCTTCCCGTCGAGGGGGTGCGCCTTCTGGCTCCGGTTACACCGAGCAAGATTCTCTGCGTCGGGCGCAATTTCGCCGATCACGCCGCCGAGACCGGTAGTGATGTACCCAAGGAGCCACTCGTTTTCCTCAAGGCCATCTCCTCTCTGCTTGATGTGGGCGAGCCGGTTGTCTATCCTTCCGTCAGCGAACGAGTCGATCACGAAGCGGAGATCGCTGTGGTTATCGGCAGGCGCTGCCGCTTTGTGGACGCTTCCGATGCGCTCGACTACGTCTTTGGCTATACCGTTGCCAACGATGTAACGGCACGCGATCTGCAGAACAGCGACGGTCAATGGTCACGCGCCAAGGGGTTTGACACTTTCTGCCCCGTGGGGCCGTGGATCGACAGCAACTTTGATCCGCGCAATCGCGCCGTGCGCTGCCAGGTGAATGACAGCATTCGCCAGGAGAGCAACACCGACAAGATGATCTTCTCGATTCCGCATGTCATCGCATATCTGTCGCAGGCAATGACGCTCCTTCCAGGTGACTTGATTCTGATGGGCACGCCCGAGGGCATCAGCGCCGTGCAACCGGGCGACGTGATGACCGTTGAGGTCGAAGGACTCGGCGTGTTGCGGAACCCTGTCATCAGCGAGGCTGAGTACCGCGCGACGCTTGGCTAGCGTGAGACCTGTGCAGAGCCTGCCAGTTCATGCGGCGCGCAATTGCCTCGCGGTTGCGTTGACGCCGCTTTTGGTGGTTGCCGAAAGGGTTCGGTATCGAGTTAAGTGAAGCTACGGCCACCACACCCCTGCCCCTCTCCATGCTCCTTGCCGCACCGGCGGGCGTGGCAAGGAGCATGGAGAGGGGCGGGGTGAGGTGCAGTTTTGTGAGCCAAATATCGAACCAAGACGCTGGACTATCATATCTACGCGGCGTCGGATGGCATTCCATGTTTTCAGTTCGTAGTTCGAGGTAACAGTCGCCTGTGTCGGAAATTCTGCCCTATCTCAGTAACCTGAGCGATCCTCGCAATCTGCTTGACATCGCGCTTGTCACACTTCTCATCTTTGCCGTATTGCGCCTCTTTCAGGGCACGCAAGCGGTGCAACTGGTGCGCGGTGTGCTTCTGATCGTCCTGATTACACTGGTGCTGACGCAGGTCTTCGATTTGATCGCCTTCAACTGGCTTCTCCGCGCCGCGTCGCCCATGCTGCTGGTGGCAATCCCGGTCATTTTCCAACCCGAACTGCGTCGCGGGCTGGAACGGCTGGGACGCTACTCGCCCGACATTTTGCGCCGCGGCACCGATGACACGATCACGCAACGGCTGGTGAATGAGGTTGCCCAGGCGGCGGAGCAGCTTTCACGCAAGCGCACCGGCGCGCTGATGGTCTTCGAGGGAGTCACCGGGTTAGGCGACCTTATCGACCGCGGCGTGCTTGTCAACGCCGAAATCAGCGCCGAACTCCTTGTTACCATTTTCTGGCCGAACACCCCTTTGCACGACGGCGCGGCTATCTTGCGCGGTGGACAAATCGTGGCCGCCGGCTGCGTCCTGCCCTTGGCCACCCAGGACCTGGGCGACGCGCAAATTGGCACCCGGCATCGCGCCGCAATCGGCGTTACCGAGCAGACAGACGCAATGTCGCTGGTTGTCTCAGAGGAAACCGGCAACATCTCCGTGGCGCGCAATGGGCGCATGGTGCGCGTGGACGGCGGCCAGTTGCGCAAGGTCCTCACCGAATTCTACCGACCGTCATCTGCACCGGGGCGCAAGTCTTAGGATTCGGCCTGTTGCGAGTACACTTGGCCTGTGAGCGAATCCGTTTCCACCCCACCCAAAGAGATTAGGTCGGAAGCCGCGCGCGCCGATCGCGGGCCGCTGCGGGGCTTCGTGGGGCAGTTGGGCACAATCTTCCTTGCGCTGGTGCTGGCCGTCGTCATCTGGCTGGTGGCCGTCAGCCAGGAAAACCCCATCGAGACCAGGGAGTTCCCTGAGCGCATCCCGCTCACGGTGCGCGGGCTCGATGCAGCCTTGCAGCCAGTTCAGGATCTGGGAAATCAGAGCGTACGCGTCACCGTTCGTGCCGCGCAGGACGCATGGACCGATATCGCGGCGAGCAACTTCACCGCGTTCGTCGATCTGACAGGCTACACAGTGGGCACCCACGACGTGCCCGTCACAGTGAATGTCAGCGATCCGCGCGTCACTTTGCTTGGCACAAGTCCGCCAAGTGTGCGCATCCAGTTGGATCCCCAGGTCTCCAAGGACGTGGCAGTCAGTGTGCAGGTGCTCGACGCGCCGGCCTTCGGTTACGACTGGCAAACCCCGATCGTCACTCCTCCAACAGTCACCGTCTCGGGCCCGGCTACTCAGGTTGACCTGGTGGATCAAGTCTACGCGCCGGTCTACCTGCTCAACGCCAAGAGCCAGGTGGAGCGCACTGTGGATCTCCAACCCACAAGTCGGCAGAATCAACCCGTCGACGGCGTAACGGTCTCCACAACGTTCGCCAACGTCGTTGTACCCGTGGAACAATGGCCGGGGCGCAAGGAAGTTGCTGTGCGCACGAATCTTATTGGGCAACCGGCAGCGGGTTATCGCTTGAGCACTGTGCGCACCGAACCATCAACGGTCGTCCTTCAAGGCGCAGCCGACCTGCTTGCCACGGTGCCGGGGTTTATCGAAACCGAGCCGCTCTCCATTGAAGGGGCAACCAAGGAAGTTCTACACCGGCTGAATCTGGTGGTTCCTGCCGGCGTCACGGTCTTCGACGGCGACAGTGTGCAGGCTGCCGTCAATATCTCGCCTGTGGAAGGTGGCGCCACCATCAACGTGCGCCCGATCGTGCAAGGGTTGGGACGGGGGATGGAGGCGTCGGTCTCGCCTGAAACCATCGACGTCATCCTGAGTGGGCCGATTCCACTCCTCGATTCTCTCAACTCCGACGACATGTTCGTCATTCTTGATCTTTCAAGCCTGCTGCCGGGCACCCACGTGGTCACGCCGCGCGTCGTCCTGCCTGAAGGTATTACCAACGAAGGCGTTCTCCCCGAAACGACAGAGGTTGTGATCACCGCGTCGGCCGTCACACCAGTCAGCCCTGCGGATGCGGCGACAGGTTCTCAAACCCCGGACACAGTCCCAGCCACACCTCTCGCGCCGGCGCCAGGGGCAACGGTCACCAACAGGCCTGTTCCGAATGGGACTGTGACACTTCCATTGCCCAGTTCACCGGTTGCCACCTTGCGCGCGCCCGTGACGATAGCCCCACCGACTGAATTACTTACGCCGGCGGTCACGCCCATCCCCTGACGGAGAAAGAATCTCATGGCGCAACGAAAACCCGTTGTCGCGTTGGTTGGGCGCCCCAATGTTGGGAAATCAACCCTGTTTAATCGGCTAACCGGCCACCGCACGGCAATAGTTGAAGATGTGCCGGGCACCACGCGAGACCGGATCTACGGCGAATCGTATTGGAACGGCGTCGGCTTCATTGTTGTCGATACCGGTGGTCTCGAGGCCGAACATGAGCCCGGCGATCCGACTCCGGTGCTGTCGACAGGTTCGGCTCCTTTCGTTACGCACATCCGCAACCAGGTGCGCGTGGCCCTCGACGAGTCAGATGCGATTATCCTGGTTGTCGACGGGCGGGATGGACTCACGGCCGCCGACGAGGATATTGCCGAACTGTTGCGCACGACGAATCGGCCCGTCTTCATCGGCGTCAACAAGGCCGAAAGCCAGAACGCCAAGTTGAATGCCGTCGAGTTCTGGAACCTGGGCCTCTCCGAGCCTTTCCCCATGTCCGCCTATCACGGTGACGGCGTGGGCGATTTGCTTGATGCGCTGGTACCCGTCCTGCCCGCCTATCCCGATGAGGACACGGAACGCAATGCGATTTCGATTGCGATCGTGGGGCGGCCGAACGTCGGCAAGAGCAGCCTTCTCAATGCGCTGCTCGGACGCGAGCGGGCCATTGTTAGCGACATTCCCGGCACAACCCGTGATTCCATCGACACCGAACTCATCTACAACGGGCAGGCCATTACGGTGATCGATACGGCAGGCATCCGCCGTCGCGGCAGTGTCGAACCGGGCATCGAAAAGTACAGTGTGCTGCGCAGCATGTCGGCGGTGGACCGCGCCGATGTGGCGTTGCTCCTCATTGATGCAACGGATGGTGTCACCGCCCAGGATGCGCACGTCGCGGGCTATGTACTCGAGAAAATGAAGAGCGTCGTGGTGGTCGTCAACAAGTGGGATGCTGTGGAAAAAGACGAGAACACGATGAACGCCTTCGCCGAGACAGTGCGCGAAGAGTTGAAATTTCTGCGCTACGTGCCCGTATTGTTCATCAGCGCCCTGACGAAGCAACGTGTCCACCGTGTGCTCCCCACGGTGCTTGAAGTCGCAGAGGCGCGCAATCATCGTGTCTCGACGGGCGACTTCAACAACGTTCTGCGCGCCGCGTATGACGCGATTTCAGCGCCTACCAAGAACGGTCGACCGTTACGCGTTTACTACGGCACCCAGGTGAACACGGCTCCCCCGACCTTCGCGATCTTTGTCAATGATGTGGACATAGTCCACTTCTCCTACGAGCGCTACCTCGAGAATCGCCTGCGCGAATTCTATCCCTTTCTGGGAACGCCGCTGCGCCTGCTCTTTCGCGCCCAGCGCCGGGAGCAGGAGACGTGACGCGTTTTGTGCGCAACTACAGAGTAGAACTCGCGCTGGTCAGCACGCTGGCTCTGGCAGTACTCTTTTTTGGCTATCTGGCCGTGGGACTATTCCCGCAGGGCCCGGGCGACGAAGACTTCGCAGGCAGCCGCGCACTCGACTTCGCTGGACGGCAGATGGCCTTTGGCGCACGTGCGACCGCCACCCAAAGCAATCTTGAGATGGGTGACTGGCTCGTCGAACAGCTGACCGGCGCCGGCTGGGATGTTGTGATCCAGCAGTTTGCCGCGGGCCAGGTTGTCAAGGGGCGAAACCTGATCGCCATCCGCTCCCCCGATCAACCTGCGTCCGCCACCGCCCCGGCAACCTTTCCTGTTGGACTCCTCGCCACCCACTACGACACGCGGCTTGTGGCCGACGGTGAGCTCGATCCCGCTAACCAGGGTCGCTCAGCGCCCGGCGCAAACAACGGCGCATCCGGCACGGCGGTGCTGCTTGAGCTTGCGCGCACGCTCGATGTGAATGCTGCGGGCCACACAATTTGCCTCGCTTTCGTCGATGCCGACGCCAACGCAGGCCTTCCGGGTTGGGATGGCCGGCTGGGAAGCGATCATCTGGCGCGCACGCTTGCGCAGGATGTCCCCCGCTGCGCCGAACCCACGTTTGCGATTGCCCTCGATCAAGTGGGGGGTGACGCTGCGCGCTTCCGCCCCGACCCTGACGCCGACCCTGCGCTCAACGAGGCGATCTGGGCCCAGGCCGACGCCCTGGGCTATGGTGACACCTTTGTGCGCGAAGACGCGCCTGCCACGCCGAATGCGCAAACGCCCTTCCGCCAGGCAGGCATCGCAACGGCGCTGATCACCGACGCAGGTTACACAGCCGGGAACACCCTGGCGGATACTGTCGACCGCTTGAACGAAGGAACGCTCCTGCGTGTCGGCCGCGCCCTCGAGGCGTGGCTGGAGCGGGGGCGCGGTTGGGGGTGGTCGACTGGTTGATTGGTTGATCGGTTGACTGGTTGATTGGTTGATTGGTTGATTGGTTGATTGGTTGATTGGTTGATTGGTTGATTGGTTGATTGGTTGATTGGTTGATTGGTGGAGTAGTTGACTGGGTGACGGGGTCATGCTTATCGGAGCGTGGCCCTTTTGCGTTGGGTACTATGCGCCACACGCGAAAGAGGCCCCGCAATAAGCGGGACCCCAGTCAACCGATCACCCAGTCAACCGATCAACCAATCAACCAATCGACCAATCAACCAGATCAACCAATCAACTAGTCAACCTGTCTATCCTCTCAACGTCTCCCCATCGATCATCAACTCCGCAATCCACCAACGCCCATCGCGGCGGATGAAGCGCCATTTATCGACGCCATTCTCCAGCGTCGCGCTGTCTCCATCGATGAAGACATGGAGTTCAGGTGCTTCCATCAGTGGCGAGGGCGAGTTCGGGAATACAGCAACTTTGTAGCGGTCGAGGATGGCTTCGCGCCCGCGCCACACATAGTCGTCGTCAGGGCCAGGGTTGCCGCACGTTTCGCGAATGACGGCGTCTGCATCCCAGAGTGACGCGAGGGTTGTCAGGTCACGCGCCACCGCGGCGTTTCGCTCGGCGATTACGAGATCGCCCGGTTCGGCCGTGGTGGTGCTTGTCACATGGACGGTCGCGGGGGCTGCGGCCACTGTGGGCGCCGGAGCCCGCACCGGCACCGGCGCGCTGCATGCGGCCAGGAGCGCGCCAAGCAGAAGCACCGCTGAGCCACGGCGCAAGGCGCAACATTGGCCCATTCGACGTCGCGCAACTATACTGGGTGCGTCCGTCCTGCAGGTCAACATCTGCAACTTAGCCTCCCGCACAAATCATCCATTCGGAGTCCACTGCATGAATCCTGTGCTGCTTCAAATCGGCCCCTTTACACTGACATGGTATGGGGTATTCATCGTGGGCGGGGCCGTGCTTGCCACCTGGCTCGCCGGCCGCTACGCGCGCATGGACCACGAATCACCCGATCATGTCTGGAATCTGCTTGCGTTCTCGCTCATCTTTGGCATTATCGGCGCTCGCTTGTACCACGTCTTCAGCAATCCAGTCAATGGACTGGGCTGGCCCTATTATCGAGAGAATCCACTCGAGATTATCAACTTCTGGAATGGCGGCTTTCGCGGGCTTGGGATTTACGGCGGCCTCGTCGGCGGAGTCCTTGCGTTCTGGATCTACTGCCGCTGGAACAAACTGAGTACGTTGCGCTACCTTGACTATTTTGCGCCCAACGTGTTGCTTGCCCAGGCATTCGGCCGCATGGGCAATTATGTCAACCAGGAGCTCTATGGCCCGCCCACAACCGTCGCGTGGGCTTTTCACATCAACCCAAACTATCCTTGCCAGTTGCCCAACGGCTTCCCGCAGGATATCCAGGCCTGTGGGTCGGGCTTCCTGCAACCGCTCACCGAGAAGACACTGGCATGGTATGCCGCCAGCGGCTTCCACCCCACATTCTTCTACGAAGCCCTTTGGAATCTCAGCATGTTCGCCTTGCTCACGCTGCTGATTCGCTATCGCGGCAATCGCATGCGGCGCGGGGATGCCGTGTGGCTCTACTTCATCGCCTATTCCGTTGGCCGCTTCTGGGTCGAAATGCTGCGGCCCGACGCCTGGATGATGGGAACGCTGGCAACCGCGCAGTGGATTGCCGTAGCCCTGGTCATCGGCAGTTCGATCGTCCTCATCCTGCGCCACCGCAACTGGTCCTGGCGCACAGATGTCGATGATACGCTCGCGCGCCTGAGTGTCCATGCGCCTCCGGAAGAGCCATCGCCGGCCGCGGCGTAAAGCCGAACTGGGTTTCAGGTTCCAGGTTTCAGGTTTCAGGTGTCGGGTTTCAGAGTTCAAAGTTGTCTCCACGCGCTCCGTCAGCGGAGAGGAGCCACCGTTTACTTTTGAACGATGGTACCTTGAATTGTTGAACCCTTGAGACCTGAGACTCGAAACTTGAAACTATCTTCTTTCACTCCCGCTCATCCCACCATCTCAATCGCATAGTCAACAAGCTGCGCGTCTAGACGCCAGCTTTCAACGGCGTTGGCCACATGCTGCAACTGACGGTGCGCCACGGCCGCAGTGGTACTCACGCAGACCACCTCAAGTACGGCGCGCGTCCACTCGTCCTGCGCGTCTGATTCACACACGCTGACGTTGAAGTCGCGCCGCAGCCGCGCCTTGGTGGAAAGAAGCACGCCCCGCTTGGCCTTGAGGCTGTCGGCCATCGGCAGATAGAGTTCAAGTGTCAGCAAACCGATAGCCATGGATCGACGCTCCCGGCATGGTGGCGGGTGGCGCTACTTCGTGTCGGCCGCTTCGCCGCTCAGGAAGGCCGCTATGGTCGGTGCGCGCAGCTCGACGAAGTCAACGAGCGCCTGGACAGCAGCATCGTAATCGGCCGCGCTCATTTTCTCTTCGGCATAGGGCGCAATGAGGTCGGCGTAAGTGCGGACCTTGCCAAGCACTGCCTCCGGAGAGGCCACGCCGGCAAAGTTCTGCGCCAAAAGATCCTTGTAACGCGCCATGTAAACCGGGTCGCTCAGCAGGTAGCCGACGAGGGGCCCGTCGCGGTCGGTGGGCTTGTCGAGGGTGACGTTGCGCGCCCAGTCTTCGTCAAACGTGAAGTTGTGATCCCACGAGATCCACGTCAGCCGGCCAGTCGCAGGATCGTTGTAGAGATAGAAGTTGTGGGCTGATACGTCGGCGACGAAGACATCACCGTGGCCCACAAGCGCTCGAATCCCGAGCCACGCAAGGAAGCCGTCCACATCAAAAACGGACTCCAGGCCCGCGCGCCACTTGGCCGGGTCCGTAATGCGGCTTTCGTCGTGCAGGGCATCGTAGAGCGCGTGAATGTCGCTCCAGTCGGCCTCATCTTCGTTGTTCTTCTTCTGAAAGCTGGACTCGAGTTTATCGGCATGTGAAGTCGCAAGGGTTGCACCTGGCCCATCGCCCTCATAGATGTTGCCGTCGTCGCTGCCGAAATAAGCTGGCACACCTGTGTCATCCACCACCTCGCCCACAGTGTAGAGCCCGAGCCGAATTGGCCCCTCGCCGTAGTCGAGCACAATTTCATAAGGAGCCGTCTGGAGTGAGGGCAGCCCGGCCCCGTCAAGCAGATCGTACACAAGCGTGTCGCGCATGCCTGTGGGGTCTTGGAAGTTGTTGGCAAGCGCCAACTGCTTGAAGCCGAAGAAGCGCTGGTTCTTGATCGCGGGATAGTCGTCCTCGAACTCATCAAAGTCGAACTTGAAGGGAAGTTTCAGGTCGCCGAGAACCCAGGGGCCCATCGACGAGACACCCTTGTAGCGCACGCCAACGTGCGTCCATTCCTGGCCCTGAAAGGAGATGGTCGCCGGCACCCACATTGGTGAATCATCAGCCACCACATCATCAACGGCGGCCGCTTCCTCCTCCCCACCTGTGACGGCCGCACTGGTCGTTAGAGCAGTTGTTGCCGTCAGTGCGGCGGCATTGCGAAGCTCTGCGGCCCTTTGCTGCACGATTTCCGGCAGGAGAGCCGCCCGCTCCTCCACCGACAAATCGGCCCCTTTCTCAAGCACCGCATTGCGCAGCGGAAGTGCTACGGCATTGATCTCCTCCATGTTGGCCTGCATTGCCGCCCAGTCTTCAGGGGCAATGGTCATGGTGATCGTGTTGACGGCATCAACCGGAAAGACAACAGCGTAGTTTGGATCCACGTCGTTGCTGTGGCTCACTTCTGTCCAGCCCGCCGGGCGCTCCTTGCCATCAGCCGCGGGGGTAGAAGCCGCGGTGGCCGGCATTCTCCTGTCTACGGGTGCTTGTTCAGCGTCAAGGGTTATTGGGACAACGCAGGCCGCCAGACCGGCAATGGCCGCCAAAGAAATTACGGCTCGGACATGCTCTGTCACGCGGGGGAAATGAAGGAACATCTATTGTCTCCTTTCGGTCGGCTCAAGCGCACTTGGAGATTGGAAAACAGGCGACAGGCTCAGGGCCAGTGGCCGCTGGGCCACTCACGCGTAATGAAAGCGATTCAGATGCTGCTGAATCCACATACATTGCACAAACGGCTGCATCCCATATCCAGTGCTTAAAGACAAAGTGCACGCCGGGCGCGTTGGGCGCGCAAAAATGGCCGTTCAACGTGCGTGCGTCCAGCTGTCGTCGGCAAACTGCGTGCGAATCAGCTCGGCGGTGCGACGAAGCTCTTTGGCAGTCAGCGGCGCGGGCTTGAGGTGAAGCTGCAGTTCGTCGGCAAAGGCCGTGGCAAAGACGTCCACCAGATGTGCATACTCGAGCACCGGCGCGTCCTCGGCAACACCAAGCGCCGACGAGAGGGTGGTCGCGCGCTCGGCCAGGTCGCGGCGCAGGCGCGCAGCCGCGGCAGGTTCGAGGGCCAGCACGTCAATGAGGCGCGTGATGTCACCCACAAGGGGCAAACTGCCGTGCTGCAGCACGTAACCGGCGCGGCGACTCTGCGCGCTGCCCAGGAGCTTGCGCCCCCCATCGACAATTTCGTAGGCGCTGGGCACCTCGAAGCAGGCTGCAGACACATCCGGCCCGGTGCGTGCACTGCCACTGGCCTTGGCCACGCTCGCAAGCCCCAGCCGTTGCAGGCCGACAACCAGCGCATTGCTCAGACGCAGATATGAGTCCATGACGCCGCCCGCGACACGCGGTTCGTCGTCGGGCGCGGCCACCGAATAGGTGAGTTCATCCGTGTGAAGGATTGCGCGTCCGCCTGTGGCGCGGCGCACCAGGTCGTAGCCGCGGTCGGCGAGCGCTGCGTCGTCGATGTCGCTCGCGAATTGGTGACGCCCGAGGCTTACAGCAGGGGGCTGCCAACGGTAGAAGCGCAGCGTTGCGGGCGCCTCACCCGCTGCGGCCGCTTCGGCCACGGCTTGGTCCACTGCCATGTTGGACGCTCCCGAGCGTGGGTCCTGATCGACGAGCAACCGCCAGGGCACGGGCGCGAAGGGTTCCATGATGGGTGTGCTTTCCAGGTTGGCTGGTTGATTCGATGAGTAGTTGATAGGTCTATTGGTTGACTGGTTGACTGTCTTGCCTCGGACTACTTGCCGGCCTGGCTTACTACTTCTGTGGCGATTTCGCCCGCGAATAGCCGCGACCCCGGCTCGTTGT
Source organism: uncultured Chloroflexia bacterium (assembly GCA_963735275.1). Classification (GTDB taxonomy): domain Bacteria; phylum Chloroflexota; class Anaerolineae; order Caldilineales; family Caldilineaceae; genus UBA5069. The sequence continues at coordinate 527,800 of CAVTKJ010000001.1, forward strand.
AGGGGCGCTTGACAATTGCCAGGGCGATTGGCGTACCGTCTTCTGCAAGCGCAACGCTTGTGGCGGTGCCGACTTCGCGGCCGTCAACCGTAAGCGCTGCACCCGCCGGCAACGGCTGCGCACTGCGCACCTTCACCAGGGTGCGCGTAACCTTGTCATAGGTCTGCTGGCGCGCAATAATCTCCTGGCCGGTGTAACATCCCTTGTTCTCAGCGCACGCCCACGGCAGCCCGGCCTCTAGCGGGCTGTATTCGGCCACGAGTTCGGCACCGGCCGCAGGACGTCCGAGTTGCACGAGCCGCTGTGCATATGTGGCCGCATCAATCGGCAGAGCGCCGGCCGCCACAAGTGATTGCTGCATCAGCGACGCGTTGTCAACAGGCGCGAGGATTTCGTAACCGGGGGCCTCGTACCGGCTCTGGGCAAGCACGATTGTGCCTGCGTGTTCTGCCCAGCGATCATCTGCCAAAGGAACAGGAAGCGCAATGTCACGCAACACATCTGCCGCCTGCGAACCCACGAGGCGCATGCGCACGAAGCCGGCGCTGCGCTCTTCCACGCGTACCTTGTCCATGAAGAAGATCTTGCCGCGCAAGTGACGCTCGAGCGCGGCCGAGTCACCTGCTGCCGGAAGAAGCAGCAAGTCATCGCTGCGGCAAAGGACGGTGAATACGTGAACAATACGCGCCGTGGGGCTTGTCAGCACGGTCAGCGCCGCTTCGCCAGGTTGGAGGGCCGCAATATTGTTCGTAGTCATGCGCTGGAGAAAGTCAATACGGTCGTCGTCAGCCAGTGCAAGCACCCCTGCATCGGGGCGAATAAAGAGGCCCGCGCCTTTTGTGATTGCTGTAGTCACGTTGCTCATTTTCTGTTTAGCCCATCACTCGCCAAGCGCGGCGATTGCGGCGATTGCGGCGATTGCGGCGCGAGCATTGTAGCACAGGGCCAAATGGCCTGGCGCCGGCGCCGGTCGCGTGCAAGCCACACGAAACTATGCGCGGGCGACTGCGCAATCGTTCCACGTTTGCACAATGTTGCACTGGTCTGCGAATCTACGCAAGGTTGGCTTCGGGAGTCCGGTCGCCCATTCGGGGTGTGGGGACTCGCTGCATTGGCCACGCACACATGCGGACCAGGGAAAGCGCTCACCTGGAGAGCGCATGGGATTGCATTCGCGCTGACCCCCGCGTCCGCCACAATGCGCCAGAGTCAGCGGAAAATCGAGTGGGTCGCCATCTCGCAGAAACGCGGAGTGTCTCTTGACAAATATGCGCGCATCCCCTACCATCACATCCCTCGAGAGACTTCGTTTACGATCATGACTGTTGAGCAATTGCCATGTCAGTTCTTACGTCGCAGGCAAGCGGAAGCGCTCCTAGCTGAACGCGGCAAGGGCGGTGCGTTGTTGAGCGCATTGCGGGGAGCCGGACTTGCATTGCGTTGCGGATGGTAAACGTGTTCTGCATCTTCTTTGCATAAGGTTGTAGCGCAACTTGCAGGTGCGTGCGCAACAGTCTCCAATTTCCCGTGACGTTGCGACCGCTCTGCTGGGCGACATCGTCAAGCAGACCAGTTTCCTAACTTCAGGTGATTTCATGCCGCTTTCCATGGGCGTGTTGCACAAAGCCGGTCGTCGCATGGAGTTCGTCCCACTCCAAGTCAGTTTGAATACCTGACCACACGCAGGCAAGACAACAAGTTATCCAAGGAGAAGAAGATATGCGCACCAAATGGTACTTCCTGATTGCAGCGGTGCTTGTCACCGTCCTCGCGCTCGGCGCGTGTGGCGGCAGCGACCCGGAGCCAACCGCGGTTCCCGCAACTGCTGTTCCGGCCGCCGCACCGACCGAAGCCCCTGCAGCGGCCACAGAGGCCCCTGCCGAGCCCACCGCCGCCCCGGCCGAAGAGTCCGCCGCGATGACGGAAACCACTGCCATGACCGAGTCTGCGGCCATGACTGAGTCAGCGGCCATGACTGAGTCCGCCGCAATGACCGAGTCTGCGGCTATGACTGAGTCCGCCGCCATGACTGACACAGGCTCCACCAGCACCGGCCCCAAGCTCACAATCTGGGCCGACGAGCAGCGCGTTAAGGCACTGAGCCCGCTCGCTGATTCGTTTGCGACTGAAACAGGCGTCGAACTGGTCCTCGTGGAAAAGGGCTTTGGCCAGATTCGCGATGACTTCAAGGTTGCCGGCCCCGCCGGCCAGGGCCCCGACATCCTGATTGGCGCACACGACTGGCTGGGTGAACTGGCCGCTTCAGGCCTGCTGGCCGAGGTAAGTCTGGGCGACAAGGCTTCCGGTTTCGAGCCGGTGGCAGTGGATGCCTTCAACTACGGCGGCAAGCTGTATGGCATGCCCTATGCCGTCGAAAACGTTGCCTTTGTCTACAACCCTGACCTCGTCAAGGAAGCGCCCAAGACATGGGACGATGTGATGGCCATCTCCAAGGAACTTGTTGACGGTGGCATGAAGTACGGCTATGTCATTGAAGAGAATGACCCGTACCACTTCTACGGTATTCAGACCGCCTTCGGCGGCTACGTCTTCGGCAAGAACGACGACGGCTCCTGGAATCCAGAAGATGTGGGCATCGACAGCACCGGGACGATTTCGGCCTTCACCTGGCTTGACGAAATGTACAAGGAAAAGCTTCTCACACCGGGCGCTGCCCTGAATGGCGATCTTGTCATTGCCGCCTACACCAATGGCGATGCAGCGATGGCCAACATGGGCCCGTGGCGCCTCGATGCACTGAAGGAATCCGGCGTTCCCTACGAGATCATCCCGATGCCGGAAGGTCCGGCAGGTCCTGGCGCCCCGTTCCTCGGTGTCCAGGGCTTCATGGTCAGCGCGTTCAGCAAGCAGCCGCTTCTGGCGCAGACCTTCCTTCAGCAGTACGTGGGCACTGAAGACACGATGCTCGCCCTTTACAAGGAAGGCGGCCGCCCGACTGCCATGACCTCTGCGAACGCCCAGATTGACGACGCTGACCTGGCCAAGTTCGCCGCAGCAGGCGTCGCCGGCCAGCCCATGCCGAATATCCCCGAAATGTCGGCTGTCTGGTCCTCATGGGGCAATGCCATGGCGCTGATTGGGCAGCAGACGGAAACGCCTGAAAAGGCGATGACTGCTGCCGCCGATCAGATCCGGAAAGCGATAGCCGGCAACTAGCCAATGACTGCGACAACGCAGAGTGGGTCGGGGGGCGCTGCGGCGCCCCCCGGCTCCAAGCCCAGGAAATCCGGCAGCATGGGTTCGTTGCTGCTGCGGCTCAGCGCTCTCGCAGTCATCGATGCCTTCACCATCTGGCTCGTCTACAGCATGCTGAGCGATGGTATCTGGGCATTTCCACTGGCGCTTAGCCTCGTCACTATCTTCCTCAACGTCGTCTTTCTTGTTCCCGATATGTACCCTGTGCGCTGGGTTTCCCCAGGCCTTGCGCTCATGGGACTCTTCGTCGCCTACCCGATCCTCTTCACCGTCTATATCTCCTTCACGAATTACGGCGACAGCCACCTGCTGAGCAAACAGCAGGCCATCGACTACTACGAGAATCTGCCGCCGGTGCTTCCGACCGACGCGCTGCTCTACAAATACACGGTATTCCAGGACGCAAACGGTGCGCTTATGCTCTGGATGCAGCCGGAGCAGGGCGGCGATCCCTTCACCGTAACCCCTGGCGGAGAACCCGTCGCGCGCTCAGGCGAGCCGCCGGAGACTCTTGACGCATACACCAGGCTAAATCCATTCAAGGCCGCGGCCATGGAGGCCTCGCTCAAGGCGACCATCTTCGGCATTGAACCCGATACCTTTCAGGTGCATCCCCGCTTCCCTGGCGAAGCAGGCAAGTTCGAGCCTGCCTATGTCTACGATGCCGCGCGCGATGTGCTGGTTGAGAACGCCACCAACAAGGAGTATGGGCCTGTCGACGGCACCTTCACGGCCGATGATGGCTCCCGCCTGAGCGAGGGGGGCTTCTCTGCTCCGATTGGCGTGCGCAACTACTACCGGCTCTTCACCGACCCGGCGCTGCGCCAGCCATTTATGCTTGTCTTCATCTGGACGGTGATCTTTGCGGCGCTCTCGGTGCTTCTCACCTTCACCCTCGGCATGTTCCTCGCCATCATGTTCGATGTGCCGGAAATGCCGGGCAGGCGCGTGCTGCGTTCGCTGCTTTTGATCCCCTATGCAATCCCGGCCTTCGTCAGCGTGCCTGTTTGGGTTGGTTTGCTCAATCCGCAATTCGGCGTCGTCAGCCAGGGAATCGCGGCAATTACCGGGGGATGGGTGCCTGCATGGTTTGCCAGCCCCTTCTGGGCCAAGGTGGGCATCCTGCTCATCCAGGTCTGGTTGGGCGCGCCCTATATGTTTGTGATTGTGACCGGCGCGCTGCAGACGCTGCCGCGCGACGTCTATGAAGCGTCAGCGATTGACGGCGCAAGCGCATGGCAGTCATTCCGAAACATTACACTGCCACTGCTGCTGATTACGGTCGGCCCCATGCTCGTGGCATCCTTCGCGTTCAACTTCAACAACTTCACGGTAATCGACCTCTACGCGCGTGGAGGGCCACCAATGGCGAACACGGCCACCCCTGTCGGCCACACCGACATCCTGGCAACCTACACCTATCGCATTGCCTTTGCCAGCGCCAGAGGTTCGGACCAGGGTTATGCAGCCGCGATCACAGTCATCATCTTCCTGATTCTGCTGGTCATTACCGCGCTGCAGTTCCGCTACACGAACATGCTGGAGGAACGAGGCGAAAATGTCTAGCAACATTGTGAGCGGCAAATCCGCAGGATCGATCAAGCGCAACAAGCAGATTGCGCTCGTTTTCCGCATATTGCTGGCCATCGTAATGCTGGCTTTCGCCCTGTTCCCGATTATCTGGATATTCTCCGCCTCGATTAACCCGTCGGGCTCGCTCATCGGCCAGTCGTTGATTCCCAGGAATCCGACATGGGACAACTACAAGTACCTCTTCAACAACAAACAGCAGCCCTTCCCCACATGGATGTGGAACTCGCTCTGGCTCTCATTCACCACAACCTTCCTGGCGCTGGTGATTACCGCGCTTGCGGCTTATGCCTTCAGCCGCTTCCGCTTCAATGGGCGCCGCCAGATGCTCCAGTCGGTTTTGCTGATTCAAGTCTTCCCCAACTTCCTCAACATGGTCGCGCTCTTCATCATCCTGACGCAATTGGGCGACTATCTACCCCGGATCGGGTTGAATACCCGGGCTGGACTGCTCCTGCTCTATCTGGGCGGCACGCTCGGGGCCAACACCTGGCTCATGAAGGGCTACTTCGACTCGATACCACGTGACCTCGATGAGGCGGCCACCGTCGACGGCGCAAGCGCGTTCCAGACCTTCTGGATGATCATTCTCCCGCTCGTCCGCCCAATTCTCGTCGTGGTTGGCTTGCTGATCTTCATCAGCACCTATTCCGAGTACGTGCTGGCGCGCATTGTGCTGACCGACAAGTTCCAGTACACGCTTTCGGTGGGGCTGAACCAATTCATCTTCAACCAATTCGGCCAGCGCTGGGGCATCTTCTGCGCCGGAGCGCTCATGGCGGCGCTGCCCGTGGTGCTCATCTTCCTCATCTTCCAACGTTACCTTGTGGGTGGGCTTACCTCGGGTGCGGTAAAGGGGTAGTGGGGTAATTGATAACTGGAGATTGATCATTCGGGTGATTGGTTGATTGGTTGACTGGGTGATTGGTTGATCTGGTTGACTGGGTGATTGGGTGGGGAAGTGACCTCCAATTACGCAGCGACGTAGCGGAGGGCCTCCGTGCCCTCGTCCTCGTGAGGCGTTCGCCTGCACTTTTCGTAGCGGGGGGCTTCCAGCCCTCCGTTGCAGGATCGGGTTATGGAGCGGCCGGAGGGCTGCAATCCCTCCGCTACGAAGAAACAAGCCGATGAAGTTGCGGCTCGATCGTAATGCCGGTGCATAATGTGGGCGGCGGGGTGTGCCTCGCCGCCTTTGTGTTGCGCCTTTGCCATGAGGCGCCCATCCATGCATTGCACGCCGAACAGACTGAGGAGGTACGCCTTGGATGAGTTCACGCCGGATCCCGCCGCTGACGCCGAACCCACGGCCGCAAGCAACGCTGTTGCAGCGGGAATCCCTGCGCCAATCATGCAGGACTTCGTCTTTGGCGGCATTGAGGCCGACGAGGGGCGTCTGCTTGCCGGTGCCCGCGCCCGCTACACCGGCGTGCGCCACGAATATGCCATTGCCCCGCTCGACCCATTGCCAGGCGACGAGGTCACGATGAGAGTGAGGCTCGGCGCAAACGTGGCTGCCGACCGTGTGACGGCGTACGTAACGACCGATGGTGCGCTGCCCGAGGGTCGCCGAGGCATCGCGACAAATGGCTTCGCCCTTGCCCTGCGCTGCGTGGAGGTGCGCTGGGAGCCGATCATCTGGGGCTATGTGGCTGACTGGGAAGGCGTGGTTCCACCTCAGCCGGATGGCACGTTCGTGCAATACGTGATTGAGGCATGGCGCAGCAGCGATGACGCGCCGGGCGTCTGGTGCAGCGAACTTCACATGGACCTCGTCGAGGCCGACGTCACCCTGTATGGCTACAGCGTAGACCGTGACGAAGCGCCGGCCTGGGCACACGAGGCCGTCGTTTACCAGATCTTTGTCGATCGCTTCCGCGACCCGCAGCGCAGCGATGCCGACCACGTCGAGATGGCCCCCGAGGAGTTGCACAGCAGCCGCTTCTGGGGTGGCACACTGCGCGGCATTGCCGATCGGCTGGAGTACGTGGCCGACCTGGGAGCGACGGTGCTCTGGCTCACACCCTTCTTCCGTACGCGCACCAACCACGGCTACGACACCATTGACTACTACGCAGTGGATCCCCGCTTTGGCTCGCTCGACGACCTGCGCGCGCTCGTTCACAAAGCACACGTCCTGGGCCTCCGCGTCATCTTTGACTTTGTCGCCAACCATACGGGGCTCGACTTTGCGCCCTTCCAGCGCGCCCTCGCCGACGCCGAAAGCGCCGAGCGTGGTTGGTTCAGCTTTGGGCAGCAGTACCCCTCGGGCTATCGCACCTTCTTCGACGTTCGCTCAATGCCGCAGCTCAACCTTGACAATGTGGGCGCACGCGCCAACCTCATCGAGACTGCATGCTTCTGGCTGCGCGAGCTTGATATCGACGGTTATCGCCTCGATTACGCGGCCGGCCCAAGCCTGGGCTTCTGGAGCGCGTTTCGGCGCGCATGCCACGCCGTCAAGCCCGATTGCTGGCTCTTCGGTGAGGTGACGCTCGCCGGCAATCAGTTGCGCGCCTTCACCGGGCGGCTGGACGGCTGCCTCGACTTTGCCTTCGCGCGCGCCGTGCGCAGCCTCTGCCTGCGGCCGGATGCGTCAATTGTCACGTTCGCAGCATGGCTGGAGCGCCATCGCGCATTCTTCGGCCCGAACTTCACCCTCCCGGCCTTTATCGACAACCATGACATGAACCGCTTCCTCTACATGGCAGGGGGCGACAAAGAGACGTTGCGTCTGGCCGCCGGCCTCCTCTTTGCCCTGGGCGGCGCGCCCGTGATCTACTATGGCACGGAAGTGGGCATGAGCCAGCCGCGGGGCAAAGGGCCTCATCGCGAGGAGTCGCGCCATCCTATGCGCTGGGGCGACGCACAGGATATGGATTTGCGCGCCGACTTCGTCCGCTGGATTACGGCGCGGCGGGCCAATCCAATGTTAAGCTGGGGCGAAGTGCGCACGCTGCGGGTTGATGACGCCGCGGGTATCTGGCTTGCAGAGAGATATGCGGGCAATGAGAGCATCCTCGTTGCGGTCAACATCAGCCACGCATCGCAGGACATCGCGTTGCCTGCGGGCGACTACCTCGATGCGATGGCCCCTGCCAATCAGGAGCCATTCCTGCTTCATGGTAGAATGAGCGTTCCGAAGCGCTCGGTGATGTTGTTGCATCGCCGCAAATAGACCGCTGAGGTTGACAGAGGCAACTATGGACTGGAAAGAATTCCGCGCGACCTATGCGCCCGACCGACCCCTAATCGTTGCACATCGCGGCGTGCCTGTTGTCGAGCCTGAAAACACGCTCGCTTCTTTCCAGCGTGCGCTCGACCAGGGAGCGGATGCGCTGGAGACAGACTTGCGCTTCACGCGTGACAATGTGCTGGTTCTCCACCACGATGCCACGCTCGAGCGCATGACAGACGGAACCGGCCCAGTGCGCGCCCGCACCCTGGCCGAACTCAAGCAATTGCGCACGCGCAAGCCCAACGGCGCCTGGAGCACAGAACGCATTCCAACGCTGCTCGAGCTGATTACTCTGACCCAGGGCAAGGTTCCGCTCCTTTTCGAACTAAAAGACCCGCTCTTCACCAACCCGGCGCACGCCCGTGTACTGGCCGATATGCTCGCCGCAACCGGCTTGAGCAAGGACGTAGCTATCGCCTCCTTCCACTTTGACTATGTGCAGAGCGTGCAAGCGGTAGCTCCCGAAATCCCCATCGGATTCATTACCTTGAAGGATCCAATGCCCAGGCAGGGCGCGCGCATCCTCGGCCCACTCTGGCCGATCCTGCTGCTGAATCCCTGGTACATGGAGAAAGCACATGATCAGGGAAGCATCGTCGCTCCGCTTGACCCCCATCCGGAGTCGCGCATCGAATGGTATCTGAGCCTGGGCGTGGACGCCGCTACTGGCCAATTACCCAGCCAGCGTAAAGCGCGCGCTCGACTCCGCCAAGGTCGCCCGACCCGCATGATGCTGTAGCGTTCACGTCTGTGCTTCGACCGAATTTTGTCGAGTCGATCTCACGCGCCGACTCTGCAACACTGGAACACTGGGATTCGGAATGGCCGAACAACGTTCGCCGAAAGTGATTGACTTGCCACCACCTGACGAGAAGCCGCGCTTCGTCAACAGCATGTTCGCACGCATTGCGCCGACCTATGACCTGATGAACCGGCTGATGACGCTGGGGCAGGATCAGCGCTGGCGACACGAATTGCTTGACCTGAGCAATTTGCCACCGCGGCGCGCTGCTGCTTGATGTGGGCACGGGCACCGGTGACATCGGTTATGCCGCCATGGCAGATTTCCCCACGGTGCAGGCATACGGTGTCGATTTCACCTACGAGATGATGGCGGCAGGCGTGGACAAGCTGCCCGGACTTTCGCTTCCCTTTGCCCAGGGCGACACCTACTCGCTTCCCTTCGCCGATGGCGCCATGGACGCCGTGGTAAGCGGCTTTCTGGTGCGCAATGTGGTTGATCGCGCAGCCGCGTTTCGCGAGATGGCGCGCGGTGACGAAGCCGGGCGGGCGCGTGGTCTGTCTCGAGACGACGCCACCCACCGACTCGCTCATCGGCGCGGCAAGTCGCCTCTACTTCGACACGATCGTGCCTTTTCTGGGCGGGCTGATCAGCGGTGACCACGAGGCCTATACCTATTTGCCCAAGAGTACGCAGCACTTTGTTGCGCCCGATGAACTGCAACGGTTGATGGAAGAGGCCGGGCTGCAAAATGTCGTCTATCGTTTGCGCATGTTCGGCACGGTAGCCATTCATGTCGGGACGAAGTGAACGAAGCACGATTGAACCCTTGAACTTGTGAACCCTTGAACCGCCTGCAATGTCGGTAAACGCAACTGAAGTCCTCGAACTCCACGGTGAACGCGCAGCACAGCGCGGCAACCCCAGCATGGTTTGGCGCGCCGGTCAGAACCGCCGCCTCGATCTCATCCTGCGCTGGGGAAGACCCGGCAACGGCGGCAAGTTTGCCAATGTGCTGGTGGACGGATGTGGCGTTGGCATGTACGCCCGCGCGCTCCTTCCCCACAGCGGCGCGGTTCACGGCATCGACATCGAGCCGGAGCATCTGAGCATCGCCAATGTCAACGTACCGGAGGGGCGCTACGCACTGGCGATGGGTGAGCAATTACCCTACGCCGCCAACAGCTTTGACCTAGTGCTCAGCCACGAAGTGCTTGAGCACGTCTACGACGACGCGATGGCCGCTGCCGAGATAGCCAGGGTACTCGCTCCAGGTGGGCGCGCCGTGATCTTCGTGCCCAACCGCCTCTATCCGTTTGAGACGCACGGTCATTATTGGCGAGGCGCCTATCACTTCGGCAACACGCCGCTCATCAACTATCTGCCCGATGTGCTGCGTAACCGCCTCGCACCCCATGTGCGCACCTACACGCGCAAGCGCCTGCTTGCGCTCTTCCTGGGCCAGCCTGTGCGCGTCGTTCATCTGACAGAAATCTACCCAGGCTACGACAACCTGGTGTACAGCCGTCCCGCGCTGGGCAAATGGGTGCGACGCGTGACTTATGCGCTGGAATCGTCTCCTCTTACCGTCTTCGGCATCAGTCATCTGCTGGTCGTGGAGAAGGTGTAAGGAGAGACTGGTTGACTGGTTGATTGGTTAGTCGACCAGCCGGCAAGTCAATCGTGTCTCATTAGCTCTGGAATCAAACCATCAATGGCCCGAACAAACCAACATGAACGTGTGCTGATGAACCGCCGCAAGCGGGAACGCACGGAACGCAACAAGTCTCGCCCCTGGTTGTGGGTCGCTGAGGCCATCCTTGCCGTGATCATCATTGGCGCACTTGCAGGTGGTAGTCTGATAGGCGCTGGCCTGGCGCTGGGCCTGAGCGTCTACAACTCCTACGCCGACGAACTGCCCGACGCAAGCTTCATCGAGCAACAGCAGGATGACTTCCAGACGGTGCGCATTTACGACCGCACCGGCACACACCTGCTCTACGAAAGCGTGGACCCGCGCCCCTTCCGCGGCGACCGCACCTTCATCCCGCTCGACCAGATGTCGCCCTGGGTGTGGAAGGCGGGCGTGTCGCTGGAGGACCGCAACTTTTTCGAGAACCCGGGCGTCAACCTGCGCGGCCTTCTGCGCGCGTTTTTCTCCAACGTGCAGGGCGGCGCAGTTCAGGGTGGATCGTCGATCACGCAGCAGCTCATCAAGAACGTGATTATCCCGGTGGAAGATCGAGCGCAGCAATCCTATGCGCGCAAGATCAAGGAAGTCATCCTCGCACTTGAAGTGACGCGCCGTTATCCGAAGGAACAGATTCTCGAGTGGTATCTGAATTACAACTTCTATGGCAACCTCGCCTACGGTATTGAGGCGGCTAGCCAGGTCTACTTCGGCAAGAGCAGCGCTGATCTGACGCTTGCCGAGGCCGCCATGCTTGCGGCGATTCCCCAGTTCCCCGCGCTTAACCCGATTGACAACCCTGATGATGCCAAGGAGCGCCAGGGCATTACGCTCAATGCGATGGTGGAGGCGGGCCAAATCACCAAGGCCGAGGCGGACGCTGCGTTCGCCGTGCCGCTCCAGCTCAAGACCTCCGTTGCCGAGCGCTTTGACATTCTGACTGCGCCCCACTTCGCACTGTATGTGCTGCAGCGCATCAAGGATGAGTTCAATACGGCTGACGATCCCTATTTCATCTGGCGCAAGGGTTTGGAGGTCTATACCACCCTTGATGTGGATCTGCAGCAGTATGCCGAGCAGACTGCGCGTGAGCAGGTTGCCAAGCTCGTTGAGCAGGGCAAGAACGCCAGCAACGCGGCAATCGTTGTCATGCGCAACGACACCGGCGAAATCCTTTCGATGGTCGGTTCGCTCGACTACAACAACGACAAGATCGATGGTCAAGTCAATGTTGCCACCTCGGAACGGCAGCCGGGATCAAGCTTCAAGCCGTTCGTCTACCTCACGGCATTGCAGCAGGGAACCACTGCTGCGTCCATGATTCTCGACGTTGCAACGGCTTTCCCGCAGGCCGATGGCACCTACTATCGTCCCGAGAACTACGACCGCCAGTACCACGGCCCTGTCTCGCTGCGCAATGCGCTCTCGCGCTCCTACAACATCCCTGCCGTCCGCGTCCTCAGTCAGGTGGGTGTGGGCAACGCGTTGCGCATGGCGCACAGTCTTGGAATCAATGGCCTCAACCGCGGCCTTGGCTATTATGGGCTCAGCCTGGTGCTGGGCGGCGGTGAGGTCTCGCTGCTCGACCACACCTATGCCTATTCAGTGCTGGGCAATGGCGGCGTCATGATCGGCCAGCCACGCCTTCCCGAGCAATTGAATCCCGGTTTTCGCACGCTAGACCCCGTGGCGATGCTCCAGGTGCGCGACAGCGCCGGCAACATTCTGAAGAAATATGATCAACCGGAGGCGACGCGCGTTGTCAACGCCGACGATGTTTACGTCCTGGCCGACATCATGAGTGACGATGTGGCTCGTTCCCCGGCCTTCGGCGCCAACACTGACCTCACATTGCCGGACCGCAAGGTCGCCGCCAAGACGGGAACGACCAACGGCTTCAAGGACAACTGGACAATGGGCTTCACACCCCAGTACACCGTGGGCGTTTGGGTAGGCAATACCGACAACGAGTCCATGGTCAACGTTACGGGGCTTTCGGGTGCGGCGCCCATCTGGAATGCGGTCATGCGCAAGGTGCATGAGGGGCAGCCGGTTAAGTGGTACGACCGTCCTTCCACGATTATCGACAAGACCGTTTGCATGCCCAGCGGTCTGCTGCCCACGCCTTCGTGCACTGGGAGCAACCAGCGCAACGAGATTTTCGTCGCCGGCACCGAGCCCACGCGGCCCGACAATATGTGGCAATCCTTCGAGATCGACAGCGAAACAAAGGAGCTTGCCACGCCTGATACGCCTCCCGAGCGACGCGTTGAGCAATCCTTCATGATTGTTCCTTCAGAGGCGCAGGACTGGGCGCGCGATAGTGGCATCCCGCAGCCACCGACGGGCGGTGGCACGGCGGAGAATGTGCTGGTCGAGTACGATCCGGACACATCAATTATCTCGCCCACCATCAACGGCTACATTGGCGGCACGGTGGAGATCAAGGGCAATGCACGCGGCGGTTCGCACCGGCTCGAAATTGGCCAGGGACTCGACCCCACGGAATGGCAGCAGATCGGCGACGAGCGCGGCGATGAGGTCGTCAGCAACATTCTGCAGACGCTTGACACGAAGCAATTCGCCGAAGGGCTCTACACGCTGCGGCTGACGGTGAATCGGCCCGAGGGTCCCAAGCAGTGGACAACGCCCGTCACCATCGACAATACGCCGCCCAGCGTCGTGCTCAGCGAGCCGCGTGCAGACCGCCTCTACGTCATGGAGGACGATGAGCAGATCAACATTAACGCCATTGTCAACGACACGTGGGCAGTCGGTAACGTCGAGTTCTATGTGGACGGCAACGTGATTGGCACCGCCACCGTTTCGCCCTTCAACGAACGCTGGAAGATTGCTATGCGCAACGCATCCGTGGATGGAGGCGTAGCCTGGCCCGGCTTCACAAGCGATGATCCCGAAGTGCAACCAGGAACCATCCTCGAGTATGGCGACGGATTTGCTGCGGTGCGCACCGCAGGTGGTGTCAATCTCGAGGGTCACACCATCAAGGTGAAGGCGTTTGACCGCGCCGGCAACGAGACGGAGAGTGAAGAGGTGCGCGTCTGGGTGCGCAACAAGAAGATTACCCAGTAATATAGGGTTCAGGGGTTTACGGGTTCAAGGGTTCAAGAGGCTCGTGTCGGCGGAGACTGACACGGGAGAGCGAAACTCGGACCTCAAACTCTTGAACCCAATGAACCACTGAATTCGAGATGCCTGTAACCCTTCAACTATTGAACTCTTGAACCCTTTTGAGCTATGACGAATATTCTAATCACCAACGATGATGGTGTCTATGCGCCGGGACTCCTCGCACTCAAGCATGCGCTGGCAGAGCTCGGCGACGTCTACGTGCTGGCACCCGAACGCAACTGGAGCGCTGCCGGTCACGCTCGGACCATGCACGACCCCCTGCGCGTAAATTCCGTACGCCTTGAGGACGGCAGCGAAGCATTCGCCACCTCCGGCGGACCCGCCGATTGCGTTGCCCTTGCCGTTCTGGGCGTTCTCGACGTGCCGATCGACCTTGTGGTTGCCGGCATCAACAACGGCCACAACATGGGCAACGACCTCAACTACAGCGGCACGGTGGCTTGTGCGCGCGAAGCAACCATCTTTGGACTCCCAGGAATTGCGGTGAGTACGGCCCTCGCGCCCCTTGCAAAATGCGACCTTGGCGAGGCGCGCCGTCTGGCCGGAGCCGTGGCAGCCATGGTGGCCGGGCAGGCGCTTCTGCATGGCCTGCCCAGAGGCACGCTGCTCAACGTCAACGTCCCCGCCGTTACTCCAGACAAGCTGCGCGGCATCGAGGTCACGCGCCTGGGTGTGCGCACCTATGCAGATGAAGTCATCCGGCGCGTCGACCCCTATGGCAGACCCTATTACTGGCTCTATGGCGCGCTGCCAAGTGACGAGCCTGATGACGGAACCGATGTGGGCGCCGTGGCGAACGACATTGTCAGCATCACACCAATAGGCCTCGACATGACAGATCATTCGGTCCAGGGCTTGATCCGCACGTGGACGTTGGACACACGACAGGTACGGTCGGCCGCAACAGCGGGTGCGGCCGAGGCGCGCCATGGTCTTTAAGCCCGCCGACCTGCCGGCCCGTTGGGAAGGCGCGGCGGTTTGCCTATGGATTGCCATTGTGCAACTGCTGCTTGTGCAATGGATCCGTCTGCGCACGACCGACTGGTTGACCTTCATGCTCGTGTTCGGGCTGCTGCTCAGCGTGCCATTCCTGCTGCACGTACTCTATCGCACCTGGATCAGCTTCACCCTCGAGTATTGGATCGACCGCAACGCTGTCACCGTGCGCTGGGCCGACGTGCGACAGACTATACCGCTGGCCGATCTTCAGGGGATTGCGCTGCCGTCCGAAGGGACGGCGGCCGGCGAGAGCGAAACGGGTGAGGAGCCAACTGCCCTGATGGCTGAGGCGCAGGATGGGTCGCTGACCAGTTCCGCGCCGGCACTTGCGGCGCGACGCGTCGAACGCAGCGCGCGCTTCTGGATCAACTGGCCTGCGCATTATGTTCGCCCGCTGACGAGCGCAGCAGGAATCTCCATGCTCGCAACGCGACCCACAGCCGAGTGCGTGCTGCTTGAAACAACCGCAACGAGCTTTGCGCTTGCCCCGGCGGCACGTGCCGACTTTGTCGACGTAATCAATGAGCGTGTCCGCATGGGGCCCGTGGCGAACGTGGCACTGGGGCAGGAGCGTCGCTTTGATCCCGCACGTCTCTTCAGAGGCGACCGGCTCGGGATTGTGCTCCTCGCTGTGGGTCTGTTGGGCAGCCTGCTTCTCTTTGGCGCGCTGATGATTCGCTTTCCGAGCCTGCCTGATGTCCTGGCTGTGCGTTACAACGCCGAAGGCGCGCCCGAACTTGTGCGCGAGAAACAGGGGCTCTTCCTCATCCCGGCGATTGGCCTTATGGCATGGATCGTCAACGGGCTGTGGGGCGCGCTGCTCGCCATGCGCGACCAGAAAGCAGGATCGTACTTGCTGTGGGGCGGCACATTGATGGTGCAGCTCTGCGCCTTTTTCGCGCTTGTCGCGCTAATCGGCTGGCGCTAGAACGCCCACTGATGTGGTGGGAGAATCTCAAAAGCGGAAGGACCGCAGATTCTGAAAATGCGCACATTTTCATGTAGACTTCAGGACTGCAGACGATGACTGTTTGGGGCACGGGCCACTTCCTTGCAATGAGCAGGCCGCCTATCACCTGGAAATCAGCGCTCCGTGACGGATAGATCAACTCCGTTTCTGACAATCGTTATTCCCGCCTACAACGAAGAGCGGCGGTTGCCGCCCTCCCTCCGTACGGTGGCCGACTACCTGCGCGCCCAGCCCTGGGCGGCTGAGGTGGTTGTTGTGGAAAACGGCTCCACCGACCTCACGAGTGAAGTGGTGGAACGCTTTATTCGCGATGAAGTGCGCGATGACGACAACTTCGAGGTGCGGCTCATGCACAGCGCTCCGGGTAAGGGCGCAGCTGTGAAGGTCGGCATGCTGGCCGGACGCGGCGACTTTCTCTTTATCTGCGACGCCGACTTCTCCATGCCTGTTACCGAAATTGGCAAGTTCCTGCCGCCCGCTCAGGCTGAGCACGGCTACGACGTGGCGATTGCCAGCCGTGAACTGCCTGGCGCGGTGCGCTACAACGAGCCCTTCTACAGGCATCTGATGGGAAGGGTCTTCAACATGCTCGTGCGCGTTCTGGCCGTTTCGGGCATCCAGGACACGCAATGCGGCTTCAAATGCTTCACCCGCGAGGCCGCGCAGACTGTTTTCCCGCTTCAGAAGATCGATGGCTGGGGATTTGACGTCGAGGTGCTGTACATCGCCCGCCAGCGCAAACTGCGGCTGACGGAAGTGCCCATCGACTGGTACTACCAGACCGACAGCCGTGTGCGCCCTGTGCATGACACCATCAACATGGTGCGCGAATTGCTCAAGATTCGGCGCATGGGCAGGCAGGGCGTCTACAACGCCCCTATTCCTGTGGAGCAACCGAACGAGGCCCCTGCGCTGTAGGGTGCAGGTGCGCGAGAGCGGCGCAGACTCGTCCATAGGATGGTGCTGCGCAGACGAGCATCAACGCCCCAATACCACCGAAAGCCGCAAACAAGCAAAATGACGGGCGCTGGAGAAGACTCCAGCGCCCGTTGTCATTCCGTCGCGATCCTTGTCGCTTGCTCAGTCGCCGCTCCGCACTGCCGGCAGGAAGATCGCGCCGCCGAAAGCATCTGGCTCGCCCGATGGATCGTCAACCGTCGGCGATTCGTACATGCCCGCGTCCACATCAATGTCGATGGTGGCCGCGGGAAGCGTAATGTTCGACGAGCGACCCTCAGCGTCGATCACGCTGTCGACCGCAGGGTTCGTCCCCTGGTTGCTAGGTGACACCGTAAAGGTCGCGGGAACCGTCACAATGACGTAATAGACACCCGGAACCAGGTTCACAAAGTTGTATTGGCCGCTGGCGTTGGTTGTTGTGATTGCCACTTGTGTGTCTGCAGCAGTCGGTGGCTCTGTGACGCGGAACAGCCGCACCTCTATGCCGGGCAGACCTGGTTCGCCAGTCTCCTGGATCCCATTCTTGTTGAGGTCATTCCATACGAAGTCGCCCAGGGCCGAAACCTGAGCGTTCGTCCAGGTACACGTCACAGTCTCTGCCGGATCAATATTGTAGATTGCCCCGCCTCGGTCCCCGGCCTCAATTTCACCTGGGTCGGGATCAGGCGCGGGGAATGAGTTGTTTGTCGGATCAGTGCACGCAGTGTTGATCAAGGTCCATCCCTGCGGCACGGTTTCGGCGACAAAGAAGAGGCCCGGGATTACGGTGTAGGTGACCGACTGGCCGCCGGAAAGCGTACCGGTAATGTAGTCCTGCGTGGGAAATGCGCCGCCCTCAAAATCGAACGACTGCGGAACATCGACCGGCTGCGTCACCTTTTCGACGACCAACTGACCCGGCACCGCATTGGAGAATGTACACTTGATCCTGGCAGGCCCGAATATGTTGAACACCGCCTGGCGTGCCTCGAGATCAGCCGCGCCACCGCCTTCGCAACTTATGTCGTAGAGCGTCCATCCATTCGTCAACTCTTCGGTAACCGTATAAACACCCGTTGGCACGGTATAAGTGACCGCAAGCGAACCGTTGGCGGGCGGCTGGATTGTGAAGTTGGCGGGCAGTTCGTTCGCCGGTGAACCAGGCGGTGGCTCCACCTCAAAGAACGCTTGTCCCACGTATGGGAACGGTGGTGGGTTGGGGCCACGCGCCACCTTTTCAATGATGATCTGGGCGGTGCACTGTACGATCGAAACGACCTGGATAGCATAGTCCTTGCCCTGACCATTGATGTACGCTGTGTTCGTAATTACCAGGTTGCACTCACCCTTGGGGAGGGGCAGGACGACTACGATGAAGCGCACGCGCCAGATTGCGCCAACGGGCATATTGGTGCCGGTGACCCCGCTGCCATCGAGCGGGAAAGGTGTACCAGTGACATTATCCGGCACGAGCTCCCAGCCGTTGCCCAGATCCGCATAGGTGCTGTCGGGAACATAGGTGGTGCCGTTGGGAATCGTATCCGTAAGTGTCATCGAGGCGATGGGCGCAATCCCGGTGTTCTGGCTCTCAATGGTATAGGTGATTCTGTCACCTGGCGTCAGATAACCGTTCTGATCGGCGTCATCGGAGACTTCGGCGGTCTTGAGCCCAGTGAAACTGCGCAGCGGCGGCACGCTCGTGCCGACGTCGAAGCCGGGTTCGCCCTGACTGGCGACGTTGGGGTCTTCGCCCCAAACTGCGATGATGTCGCAGCCGGGATCGCCCGTGTTGTTGGGGCCAGTGCGTGAGTTGATGCGCATCCCAGTCTGGTCACGATCAACCGGATCGAAGAGGCGCACAGACTGCAACTGGTCGACAAGTATGCCGGCGGCAGAGGTGGCCTCGCTGATTCCGTCCACTACGTCGTTTGTGTCATTGTCGCCGTTGAGGTCCACATTGTTAGGGGTGCCATCGCCGTCATTGTCCACGTACAGCCATGTGCTCGTGGCGGAGCCCGCGCAGACCGGCGTTACAAAGATCGGGCTGCCATTCTGGTTGGGCGACTGCGCCGAAGTCGGGTCGCGGCCGAGTCCCAGACCGACCAGGGCCTGCGGCGAGAGGAACGCCTCAGGCAGCAAGGTGAAGCCCCAGTCCCAGGTTTGGCCGCCGCCGCCCTGAAGCACGGCTGAGTCGACAAGCGAAATGGCGAAGAAGGGCGCGCCGGGCGGATCGATAGTGAAGCAGCCAACGCCCGAGCGATCAGGCACAGACAGAAAGGTCGAGGCATAGGGGCCAATCTGGTAATCCTTGGTCACATTGTTGCGAAATGTGCACCGCACTGTCAGCAAGTCGGCCTCGCCATTGAAGAGCGTGACCTGTGTCTTAATATTGGAGCTATTCTTCACCACCCCCACAGAGCTGTAGTAGCGGCTGCCCCATTTCTCCTTGGGGAAGAGGGTGAAGGAGCGGTACTCGTAACTCGAGTCGCGGTCTGCCGTGAGCAGGTTCACCTGAATCGGGAAGTTGGAATTGGCGGTTGCTGCCTCGTCAATCCTGTTGACAATAAGCGACTGGCCTTGGCTGAGCGTGGCATTTGTCACCGTGCCACCGGGCAGTGGCCCATTCGTGTCCACGCTTACCTGAGTGCCATTGAGGGTGGCTTGAATTGCCATCGTCGTGTACTGAAAGGTGGAGTCATTGTCGTTATTTTCACCGACCGGAGACTGGTAAGCTGTACCCCACTCACTTGTTGGGTAGAGTTCCATGGCCCCGGCAAGCAGCGTGCGCGGGCGCTCCGGCCAGTAAATGCGGCTAACGGCCACCTGCTGAGTCGAACCGACCTTGTCGCCGCCATCGAAGTCGATGACGCTTTGGAGCGTGGCGGGGTTCACGGCATTTGCCAGAACAGTCACATTGCCGCTGTTGAAGGTGTCATTGGCATCGGTGCAGGGAAGGGCCGTCTTGCCGTCCTTGTTTGGCGCGCAACCGTCCGCGGCGACACCGTTGCCCCAGACTTGTGTTCCGCCAGGATTACCGGCGCTGTAGAGGTTCGCGGGATTGGCGATGTCCACGTCATAGCCGTTTTCCCATTGGTCGTAATAGACCAATGTTCCGTCTGTGCCAATCGCGATGGAGATGTAGGTCCAGACTGGAGGCGTGGCTTCGGTGTTTGCCGCCCGCATGGAGGTGAGCGCCTGATCCTCAGGGACAGGAATGTAGTAGATCTGCACGGCGGCCGGATTCGCCGCCAATGCTACGCCGCCTAGAATCAGGAACAAGCCAAGTGCGGCAAGAACCCGGCTCAAAGCTCGCAGACCGCGGCGCCGCGGTCTTGCCCAAAATCGAGAGGTCATTGTGGATCTCCTTCTGAGTGGTACTCAGGGGGTAGTCAAGGCTGTCGATTCATTTCTTTGCTGTGTCAATCGAAAACTGGACTGCGAGACCGTAAGTATAGCACGAACAGTGAGGGCGCCGGGATGACTCCCGGCGCCCTCTTTCACGAAACATACCTGGACAATTGATGCCGGCGAACACCGGCCCGCCGTCTGCCTACCGTTGAACTGTCGGCAGGAAGATGGACGTGCTGGTGGCTGTCGGCTCATCGCTCGGATTGTCCGAGGTCGGCGTCACGTAAATGCCCGCATCCCACGTCATATCCGATGTGTTCTCCAGCAGGTTGATGTTCCCTGTCTTGCCTGCCTCGTCGATATCGCTATCCTTCGCAGCGTTTCCACCCTGGTTCCGTGGCGAAACCGAGTATCCGGTTGGGACATTGAACTTCAGGTAATAGGTGCCCTGGTCGAGTGCCAGGAAGTTGTACAGTCCGCTTGCGTTGGTTGTCGTCGTCGCGAGCGGCGCCGCCGCCCCTTGCGCCTCTGCCGCGGCAGGCTGCCCACTCACAAGGTAGAGGTCCACCTTGACGTTTGGCACGCCCGGTTCGCCAGGATCCTGAACACCGTTCTTGTTGAGATCGTTCCACACGAAGTCACCCAGATCGGCCGAGGCTGCTCCGGAGGTGTCCACAATTGCCGCGTCCCAGGTCGGGTCATTCGTGCCGTAGAGTACGTCGATGACTCTGGTATAGGCCTTGTTGGGATCGTTCGCGTCGATCTTGACGTCGCTGTCGATCGCCGGATCATTTCCAACATTGAGCAGCGAACCCCACGCACGCGGGCCATCCGGCTTGGTGAATGCCAGATAGTACTTGCCGGGCTTCAGGCCCGCGAAGTTGTACTTGCCGTCAGGGCCGGTTGTTGCCGTTGCAACCAGTGTGTCATCGGGCGTATTTGGCTGACCATCCGGACCGGCAGCGAACAACTGCACGGTGATTGCGGTGACGCCATGCTCGAGCGGATCGTTCTGCAGTCCATCACCGGCCAACCGCTCGGAAGTCGTCTGGCCGTTCGGGTTGCGGTCAAGCCAGACATAGTCGCCCAGCGTGGCCGTGCCCACGATGAACACGGTGACAGTCGCATCATCGTGCGCTTGGACCTGTACCTCGAAGTCGGTGTAGCCGGTTGCAGTGACCACGTCGGTCTCTACGAAGTCAATCGCAGTCTCATTCGGCACCGACACGTTCGACGTGAAGTTGCAGTTGTAGACTTCTCCGGGCTGCAAGAGAGCACCCAAGGCACAGGTTGTCGTCTTGATTCGTCCCTGGACTTGCGTTATGTCGCCGTAGACAGAGTCCGTCAAGTCGGTGATCGTCACAGGGTCGAGCTCGCTGGTGTTTTCGACGCTGACGTTGAAGACCACGTCACCGCCAGGGCTGGGCAGTCTCTCCGGCGTCGCCGTCTTGGTGGTGACGATAGAGGGCAGGCTGTTGGTGAAGACACAGGTTGTCGTCAGGCCAGGCTCGACGTAGGCAAAGGCCGTCGGATACACACCGCTTGACTCACTTGCGCCCGCTGCGTCGACCTGCTCGCCTGAGCAGTTCGGGCTGATGCCGCGCAGCGTCCAGCCATTCGGGACGATTTCTGTGACGCTGTAGCCGCCCTGCGGCAGGCTGCGGGTCAACTCGCCGCCATCCGGAATCTGACCTTCGACCGCGCCCTGGAAGGTGAAGAGCTTTGTTGTGTCATCCGGCGCAACCTTCTTGACGACGAGGTTGCCCCACTTGGTGTTGGTGAAGGTGCACTTCCACGTCTCACCGCCGCCCACAATCACTTCCTTCGGGTTCTGAATCTCGGCCGCTGCGAACGCTGCCAAGGCCACTGCCGGTTCGATCGGGTCAGTATTCGTGCTTACCAGGACACAACTCACATCAGTCAAGTCCCAGCCTGTCGCAGGCAGCGTTTCGGTGATGTGGTACGTTCCCGCCATCACCGGCACGGACTTGGTCATGCCATCCGACAACTGGATGGAAGCCGAGAAGTCGGTCGAGAAGTCGAACAACTGCGCGTCGCCGGACGGCACGGTCAGCTTCTCAATGATGATCTCGCCATCCTTGAGGCAGTTGACCTGTACGCTGGCATCGTCCTTGTCGCCGGTCTCAACGATCTGCGCCGTGTTGGGAAGAACCTTCTCCCAGCGGTTGTTCGCCTCGTTGTAGACAGCGTTGTCACAGGTGGCCGGGAGGGTGTAGGTGAAGGTATCGCTGTCAACCACCTCTGTGCCCAGCGGCAGTGCCTGGTTGGTGTCTGTCACCGTTACAGACGGGTCAATCTCGCTCACCTCTGCGTTCACGAAGTAGACATCGGCCAAGCCGTAGTACTGCTTCTCCAGGAAGGTCGCGGTGGCCGTGTTGGTCTCCAGCGAGAATTGGTCAACACCGACAACCGGGCCTGCGTAGGTGCAGGAGCAGGCTGCCATTTGCCGGAACATCGGCCGACGGGCAAGCCGGTGTGAATATGTTATCGCCAGTGCCGAGGTCGGCGTTGCTCAACTGGTCTGTCACCACCACACCTGTGGCAGCTCTGGACGGATGCGGGTTGCTGATGGTGATCGAGCCGGAGACGGCGAAGTTCTCAGGCGTCGGGCCCGACCTGGTGACGACGACTGTGTAGTCGAGGTCCGCCGTCTCACCCTGGAGCATGTTCACTTCCGTGGGAACGACGGTCTTGCTGATCTCCCACGTGTAGCGGTTGTCGTAGGTCGGAACGGCGGTCTTGGTTACGACAAGGCGGTAGCAACTGACATCAACCGTTGCGTTGTCGCTTGGGCCGCTGACCGCGCCGTACTTGATCTGCGCGGTATTGAGTTTGCTGCCTGTTGCCTTGCCTTCCACATACTCGGACATACCCTGCGTAGTGCAGGAGAGATCCTGCGAGTACAGTTTCTCGGCGTTGGCCGAGTAGGGGCCAAAGACTGTTGTCGTGTTCGTGTCGGTGACCGTGATCTGGTCGTTTACCAGAGTCGTGGGCGTCACAAACGCGTAGTCCACTGTTTGTGTCACAACCGTGCCGCTTGTCGTCGTGACGGTGACTTTGTTGCTGCCTGCCACCGCCGGAACGGAGAGCGCGGGATAGGTGCAGTCAAGCTCGCCGCTGGCCGGTATCGTGTAGGGCCAGGTTGTGGTGCCGCACTCGAGCACGACCGGTGTGACGTCTGCAAGCACATCGACCGGCTGGTAGATGATCACCGGGCTGCTGCTGCTGGTGTTCCTGATGGTCACAGTTCCCGAGACCGCGTGCTCGGTGTCCACCGGCGCGCTCTTGGTGACGGTCACTGTGTAGTCGACGGGTACTGACTCGCCATCGAACAAGTCTAGCGAAGTCGGATCGACGACCTTCTCGATTGTCCAGGTGAAGGAGCGCTTGAAGGTCGGGATGGCCGTCTTGGTGACCTCCAGCGAGCCTTCGGTGTAGTGCTTGATGGCGTTGCCGCTACCTCCAAGGCTCAGGTTCGGCTCGGTGCCTGTCTCCCGCGTCAGTTCCTGGCCGGGGGCCACGGCAAACGTGATACCCGCCTGCGCCGTGTAGGTCTTGACGACGTTCGAGTTGATTGTGACGTAGCACTCACCGAGTGCGTTGGTGGGAGCCGCACACTGTGCTCCGGCAGGCGTGAAGCCGGCCGGGGTGATCGTGATGACTGGTGTTGCGCCTAGCACCGGCGTCCAGCCTGCGCCGCCAATATTCTGCTCCACCGTCACCGTGAAGATGTGCGACTGGTTCAGCGGGTTGGTGGCCTCGGCCGGGCCGATCTTGATGTGCAGGTCGACGTAGGTCTTGACGGCATCCGCAGGCGTGCTGCGGGTGACGCTCTGACCGGCAACCGACGTGTTCAGCACGGCACTGGCGTGGAAAACGGCCGCGCTTGCCGAAGTGATGACCACGGTACACTGACCGTTCACCGTACCGCTGGTCGCACAACCATCACTCACCAGCGTGTAGCCCGCGGGCGTGATGGTGACGACAGGCTTCTCGCCATCCGCAACAGGACCCAGGGCGCCGTTGCCAATCTTCTGCACCGCCATTACCTTGAAGGTGTGGTCGTTGCCCACGGCATTTGAGGCCGTACCGTCAATGGCGATTGCAGCGTCGACCCACGTCTTGACTGCGTTGCGGAACTGCCCGGCGCTGCCGCTTGTGGTGACAAGCGTGCTAAGCCCAAGCACATCCACGTTGGCAGATGCGTTGAGTATCGTAACGCCTGCGGCTGCGGAACTGACCGTCAGCGCACACTTGCCTGCTGCGTTGGTTGTGCAGGTGCCGGGCGCCTCAAGCGTGCCGAACGCCGGTGCAACCAAACTGCCGGTTACGAGCTGGTTGCCTACGGCTTGCCAGGTTGCGCCGTTGTCCACGCTCGTCTCCACCGTAGCGGTGAAGGCATGCTTAACGTTGACGGCGTTGGTGGCCTCAGGCGTATCGAAGTAGATGCGCGCGAGCCCCTTGGTGTTGGTGTAGGTGCAGGTCACGCTCTCGCCGGCAGCCGCCTTGAAGGTTGTGACTGCGCCCGCTGCCGAGGAGTCGCTGTCGCTGCAGACCACGCTCGTGAGCTTCCAGCCCGCGGGCACGGTTTCGGTTGTGGTGTAGGTGCCGGGGACGACCCTCTTGCTGACCGTCTCGTTGTTGCCGATACTGCCTGCGAGGTCACCCGTGAAGGTGAACTTCTGCGTGCTGTCGGAGGGCACAGTAAGCTTCTTGACGGTGATTGTGGCGTACTTGGTGCAGTTGACAGTGACATTCTCACTGTCGTTCTGCTTCGTCTGCACAATCTGCGCCGTGTTGGGCAATGTCTTGGAGCCCGTGCCGTCTGCGTTGTAGTTGATGTCGGCGCAAGTTGCCGGAAGCGTGTACTTGAACTCCTTCGGCGCTTCGCCTACTGCTACGCTGCCCAGAGGCGAGGTCTTGTTGGTGTCGGTGACGTTGACCGTCGGGTTGATCGGCGTGATCACGGCCTGGCCGAAGTTGATGTCGGCTGTGCCCGTATATTCCTTGCCATAGGCGACTGCGGTTGCCTTGTTGGTAACCGTTGCGCCCGTGGTGAAGCCGGTCGCGTCATAGGTGCAGGTGAGCGAGCCGTTGGCAGGCACCGTATAGGGTGATGCCGTGCAGCCTGTACCAGTAATGACCGCGGTCGCACCGGGCACCACATCCGTCAGGCTGCTAACTGAGGCGGCCTTGGGAGCCGGGTTGTTCACGGTTATCGAACCGGTGGCTGCCCGGTTGCTGTCGCTGAAGCCGCTGCTTGACACAGTAACCGTGTACGAGAGCGTGGCGCTGCCGTCTTCGTAGAGGTTCACCACCGAGGTATTGACATCCTTGGCGATGTTCCAGTTCCAGGTGCGGGTCAGCGTCGGGTTGGCCGTCTTGTTGACGTTGAGACGGTAGCAGCTAACAGCCACCGTCGCGTTGTCGCTTGGGCCGTTGACGGCGCCGAACTTGATCTGCGCGGTGTTGAGCTTGTTGCCCGTCGCCTTGCCGCTGACATAGTTCGTCATCGTCTGCGTGGTGCAAGAGAGGTCCTGGCTGTAGTTCTTGGTTGCGCTGGCCGTGTACGGGCCGAAGACAGTTGTCGTGTTGGAATCCGTCACGGTGATGCGGTCGCCGTTGGTAATCGTCGGCAGCGTGAAGCCGTACGCCTCGGAGATCTTGCTCTCGGTGCCGCTCGTGGTGGTAACCGTCACCTCGTTGGCAGAGCTCACACCCGGAACTGTCGTCGCTGGGTAGGTGCAGACGATCTGCCCGTTGCCGGCGATGACGCGCGGCCATGTGCCCGTACCACAGTTGAGTGTGATCGCCACGCCGTTTGCCGTCTTGTCCACCGGCTGGTTGATGATCACCGGGCTGGTGTTGCTGGTATTCTTGATTGTCACCGTGCCCGAAATCGCATGGGCCGTGTCTACCGGCGCGCTCTTGACGACAGCCACGGTGTAGTTGACCGGTTGGCTCTGTCCATCAAAGAGATCGATCGAAGCAGGTGTTACGTCCTTCTGGATCGTCCAGGTGAAGGAGCGGATGAAGGTCGGCACAACTGTCTTGGTAATCTGGAGCGAACCTTCCTGGTAGGTCTTGACAGCGTTTTCGCTGCCGCCGAGGTCCACGTTCAGCTGTGTGCCCGTGACGCGCGTCAGGTCCTGGCCCGTGACAACCGCGTAGGTCACAGTTGCCTGCGCCGTATAAACGTTGACGATGCTTGAATTGATCGTGACTGTGCATGTGCCGTCTGCCAGCGTGCCGGCCGGGCAGGTGTTCGTCCCTGCCGTGAAGCCGCTCGGCGTGATATTGACCGTCGGGAATGCCCCCTGCACCGGCGCCCAGTCTGCTGTCCCAACCTTCTTCTCCACAGTCACCTTGAAGGTGTGCGGAGCATTCAGCGGGTTGACTGCCGAATCGCCAATCTTGATGCGCAGGTCGGCATAGGTCTTGACTGCATCCGCAGGCGTGCTGCGGGTGACGCTCTGACCGGAGACCGACGTGTTCAGCACGGCGCTGGCGTTGAAGACGCCGGCGCTGGTCGAGTTGATAACCACCGTGCAGCTTCCGGCCACAGTGCCCGCCGTTGCACAGCCATCACTGATCGGCGTGTAGCCCGTCGGGGTGATTGTCACGACCGGCTTCGTACCGTTCGGCACATTCACCCAGCCTGCACCCAGATTCTGCTGGGCCGAGATGGTGAAGGTGTGCTGATTGCCCACGGCATTCGTCGCCGTGCCGCTGATGCTGACTTTCGCATCAACCCACGTCTTGACGCCCGGGCCGCTGTTCTCACCCGTGCCGCTCGTCGTCAGATTCGTGAAGGTCATACCCTGATAGCTGACACTTGCCGCGGTGGCATTCACCGTGGAGACGCCCGCTGCCGCCGAGTTGACGACCAGGTTGCAGGTCCCGGCGCCGGCCGTCGTGCAGGCGCCCGTTGTCAGCGAACCTACGCTGCTCGCTACCAGGCTGCCCGTTACATTGACGCCATTGATGCCGGTCCATGTAGTGCCGTTCAACGTGCCTTCCACGAAGACAGGGAAGGTGTGCGCGTTGTTCACCGCATTCGTTGCCGGGGTGCCCGTCAACCGGATGCGCACATTTACATACTGTTTGGTTGCGTTGCCCGAACCACCGGCCGCCGTGTTTAGCGTCGTGCCAGTCGTGCGCTCAATTGCCTCGCCGTTGATGGTTGTCGCGTAGGTGGCGCTTGCGGTGTACAGGCCCGGCGCCGTCGAGTTGATCGTCACCGTGCACTCACCGCTTGTGTTGGTCACGGAAGGGCAGGAGATTGGGCTTGCCGGTGTGGTGCCCGCCGGCGTCACGGAGACGCTGGGCGTAACGCCGGCGAGGTCCGTCCATCCGCCGTTGGCGCCACCCTGCCCAAGGTTCTGCTGCACCTTGACTGTGAGAAGATGCGGATCGCCCACCTTGTTGGTGGCAGTTGCCGGGTTGATGAAGATACGCAGATCCTGCCACGTCTTCACACCGGCGACGCTGCTGCCACCCTGACCGTTTGTGCTCACCGAGACGTTCTGGTTGAGCACGGGCACGGTGGCCGATGCGCCGACCGTCGTCTGGCCGGGCACGCTCGAGACGACGAAGACCGTGCAATTGCCATTTGTGTCCGTCGTGCCCGTCGTGCACGTACCACCGGTCACGGTGCCCACGCCGCTTGTGGCGGGCGTCACCGTCACGCCGGTGGCGTTCGTCCAGCCCGAGCCGTCATTCTTCTGGACATTGACCGTAAAGGTGTGCCCAACGTTGACGGCGTTCACAGGGGTCAGCGGTGAGATGCTGATCTTGGCACTCACGTACTTCTTCACGCCATCCGCTGAACCACCCAGCGGTGTGACGTTCGGGTTGGTGTTCGTCTCACGCACCAGGTTCTGACCCGTGACGACTGGGAAGGACACCTTTGCGTGAACCGTGAAGATGCCTGGCGCCGTCGAGTTGATCTGGAAGGAGCACTTGCCGTCACTGCCGGTTGCTGCTGAGCATGCAGTCGGCGCGGTGCTCGGCGCGGTGCCGATGTAGCTGATGACAGGATTGGCACCCTGCACCGGCGCCCAGTCCGCGGCGCCGACCTTCTTCTCCACGAAGACGGTGAAGGTGTGAGCGTCGCCGACCTTGTTGTCGTCCGTCAGCGGGCTGATGCTGATGCGCAGATCCGTCCAGGTCTTCGTGGCAGGGCCGTAGGTGCCTGCGCCGCCCACTGTGGTGGCGCTCAGAGACTGGCCACCGTAGCTGACGTTCGTCACCGCCGCATTGACCGTCGAAGCACCCGCAGCCGTTGAAGTGACGTTGAAAGTGCACTGTCCGGCGTTTGCACCCGTACCGCTAGTAGTGCAGGTGCCGCTGTCAGGGCTGCCAGGGCCGCTTTCCGACCAGTTGACCGTCGCGCCGTTCACGCCTGTCCATACGGTTCCGTTGAGCGAACCCTCAAGCTTGGCTGTGAAGGTGTGAGCCACGCCCACGGCGTTTTCGGCGAGATTCGGTGAGAGCGAGATGCGGAGTTGCGGCCTGTTGTTGATGTAAGTGCAGGTCACATCGCCATCTTCGGCAAGCGCCACATTCGCCTGTCTCGTCCCGCCGGTATATGTGAAGGTCGAAGCGGGGGCGCTTCCGTTGTTGACGCACAAAACGCTGTCAAAGGTCCAGCTCGTTGGCAGCGAGCTCTCGCGAACCGTGTATGTGCGTGCGAGAATCTTGTCAAAAACCGTCTGCGCGCTGCCGTTTGCAGTCGCCGGCGTCAGGTTGAAGGTCGCCATCCCCGCGGCAATTGCCGGGAGATTCGGTGTAGCCGTAGTGGTGAAAGCGAAAGTGGCTGACGGGCCATTCACCTGCTTTACGATCGTCAGCTTGGCAGGGCAATCAAGCGAGGTCGTCGCGTTCGCAGTCTTGGTCTTGTTGCCCGAGCGGACGATTACATTGTTGACTACACTCTCGGAGCAGGATGCCGTACCCTTGACGATGACCCTGAATCGGATGCTGAAGCTTTGCCCGGGCAACAGCGATGTCGGCGTGGTCAAGTTACTCCACACGAAGTTATACCCGCCCGCCTGCGCGAGGGCCGTTGTGCCGCCCACATCGGGAACGATCGTCCACGGACCGGTCTTGTTGGTCTGGGTGCTGCTTCCCACATACGTCGTGTTGGCCGGCACCGTGTCGGTGACGTACACGCTGGCAATCGACGCAAGGCCTGTATTCTTGATGTCTATGGTGTATGTGATAGTGTCGCCGGGCGTGATCACACCGTCGCCGTCGGCGTCAGTCGCCATGGCCGCCGTCTTGTTCACGGTGAAGCCCGAAATTGGCGGGACGGTGGTGCCCACGTCAAAGCCAGGGTCGGCGACGCTGGCTCTGGTTGGGTCTTCGCCCCACGCAACGACAATATCGCAGCCCAATGTGCCGGCGGTCCACAGAACACCGGAGGCAGTCTTGGTGCGCAGCTGGGCGCCCGTCTGATTGGAAGTGGCGCCCGGATTGTAAACACGCACTGACTTGAGCGTTGTCAACAGCATCCCGGAGTTGGACGTATTCTCATTGATGCCGTCAACGGTATCGGTCGTGTTTCCGTTGCCGTTCAGGTCAGCCTTGTCAGCTATACCGTCGCCATTGAAGTCAACATAAAGGTAAGTGCTTGCGCACACGGGTGTCACCCAGATCGGGCTGCCGTTTTCGATGAGAGACTTGTTTGGATCCTGTCCCAGGCCCAACCCAACCAGGGCCAGCGGCGATAGCGCCTCGTCTGGAACAAGTGTAATGCCCCAGTCCCAACCGCGGCCGCCATATGTGCTGCCATAAAGGGCGGAGTCAGTTGTCGAAATCGCAAAGAAGGGCTTTGCGACGGGCGTGTTGTTTGTCAGGCTTGTTACGGCAAAGCAGTGTGCGCCGGATGTGTCGGGCACCTCCCACGGACGTGATTCACCGGCCGGAATGCTTTGTGTGCTGGAAGCAATGCTCAGGCCGCTTCGGAATTCGCATCGTACAAAGATTGCAGAGCCCTGGTCCACCGGGTTGTATGCTGTAATCTGAGTGGGCGCCGAAGTGGCCCCGGTGCTAGCAGGGCTCCAGTAGCTCGAACTCCACTTGTCGCGTGAAAACAGTGTGTAGCCGGAGTACTGGTACGATCTGCCTCCGTTGACAACGTCACCGGTCAGCAACAACACCTGAACAGACCCGTTAGTGGATGTAACGGTGCCTCCGCGCAGGATGCCTGAGACCACGCGCGATTCGCCCTGGTTGAGATGTGAAGGTAGTCGTCCCACCGGCGGCAGGCCCATTCGCATCTATAGTCACCTGTGTGACCGTTGGTGGCGGCCTGCACGGCAAAAGCCGTGTATTCGAACATCGTGTCGCTGCCACCGGCATACTGCGTATCGTTGGTGCCTACCGGCGCAATGTATAAAGTACCCCATTCATTTGTGGGGTACAGCTCGACGGCTGCAGCCAACAGCGTATCGGAGTTTGCAGCCCAGTAGAGACCGCGTCATGGCGATCTGATCGGTCGCGCCTACCTTGTCGCCACCGTCGAAATCGATCGCCGACAGGTTCGTCGAAGTTACATTGTTGCGCAGAAGGATTACCTGTCCGGCACCCAGTGCGTCAACCGTGGCTTGATTGCCCACGTTGCAGGTGGGTATGGCTGCCGTTCTTGTCCGGTGCAACGCCGTCTGCGCAGATACCGTTTCCCCAAATCTGCGTCCCACCCAGATTGCCAGCCGAATAGAGGTTCGCGGGGTTGGCAATATCGGGGTCATAGCCGTTCTCCCACTGATCCAAATAGACCAGTGTTCCAGTCGTCCCGATCGCAATGGAAACATATGTAGTGACAGGGTCAGCCGCCATGCCGGAGCCATTGTTGATGGCCTGCATGGATGCAAGGGCATCGTTTTCCTTCACAGGAATGTAGTAGACCTGCACCGGCGCGGGGTTCGCAGCCAGCGCAACCTGGGTGAAGATGAGAAGCAGCGCCATCAGCGCAAAGATCGACGTCGCCCCGCGCAACATGCCGCGGTGAGATTGCGACTTGCGGACGGTCTTGTAGCCATTCACTGCTGCAGTCAGAGGATTCTGCATGATTCTCTCCTTCGAGTTACTGTCAACTGCGTTTACGCCAGTCATACCTGCAACACCCATGTGTAGCCCGTCCCGTTTCGTTAAGCTCGCCCTATCCGATTCCGTACCTGTCATCTCCGTACCTCCCGACTCTGCAGTCTCGCTGCGTACGCAATGGCTCACTTGCAGCATATCTTCGTTGTCACGCCTGCCCTGATTCCAAACCCGGCAACTGCAGGCTGTTGCTGTCCAGGATGACCTCGGTCAACTTGTCGATCAACCGGCACTGCAGAAACAACAAAAGCGACGGACACCCCCCGCGACAGGATCCAGGATCTCTGTCGTACCAAGGGGGGGTGCCCGTCGCAAACACGACGATTGCGAAGACTATGTGAGAGTTATTGCGGCGCCGCCTCTAAAAGAGGCAAGCACCAATTCCCGCAGCGACACTTCTTCTCGCATTTGGGATGACCATCAAAATACGGCGACTGCAAATACCGCACAGGCAAAGTGTCGACTACTTCGGCGCTGTCGCACAAAAAACGACGGCCGATCCCCGCGGCGACGTAATTGTCGCGTGTGGGGGGGTCGACCGTCGCAATACGACTATTGCGCGGACCGTATGGCACTCGAATACGGCGCTGTCTTATTGTGGTGCGACGGCTGGGCCCCACGGTGGCAAAAGCGCCACAACTCAGGGCGGATGGGCCCGACCGTCAGGATACGCCTATTGCGCTGCCTCGATGAGGCTGTTGAGCATCTGTGCAAACTCCTCGGGAGACCTGCTGCCATTCAGCAGTGTTCCCTGATCCCCATAAAGCGCCACAAAGGATGGCGTGCTGCTAATGACACCCTCCGCGTCATAGAGATCGTAAAGAACGCGCTCCATTGGCTGTCGGCTCTTGATGCAGTCACTAAATGAATCGCTGTCCAACCCCAAATCCTTCGCAATGTCTATAAGCGCTTTTTCTGCTTGCGCCTCGGTCCACGTACTGTCAGCCCCGGCCCAGGCTTCCTGGTCGGCAAACAGCGCGTCATGCATCTCCCAGAATTGTCCCTGGTCCGACGCACATTCGGTGGCCGCAGCACCAATCGGCGCGAACGGATGCATGGGCAGCGGGCGGTGCTTGAAGACCCAGCGCACCTTGCCCGTTTCGACGAAATCCTTGAAGATCTCAGGCGCCACGAGGTTTGCATGCTGGGCACAAGCCGGGCACTGCATGTCGCTGAACTCAATGATGGTCAACGGCGCATCATCACTTCCCACTGTATGGTCGCCGTACAGATTGAATCCCGGGTTGTCAGGATCGGAAGCGAGATTCTCTCCGCGGGCCCATGCGGGAAGCTGCGGCGCCTCGGCCTGTGCCTGCGGATCCGCAGGAGGTTCTTCGCCGGCAAGCAGCGCGTCAATGTACTGACGGAAATAGTCAAGCGGGTATGCGCCAACCACGGTGTACGTCTCGGGAAGTGTATCGGTGAAGAGGACAAAGCTGGGCGTACCGCTGAAACCAAGCGTCTGCCCTTCTGCGATACCGTCGTTAACCTTCGCGATGGTCTCGCCCGATTCCATGCATGCCGCGTACACGGCGGCGTCAGCCCCCACCTCGTCGGCAACGCTTGCGAGGAACTCGCTCGGATCGGCCACCTGGCTCCATTCACTCTGGCGGCTGAAGAGCTGATCGTGCATCGCCCAGTAGGCAGCGGCATCGTCCTGGCCGGCACACCACGCGGCCTGGTGGCCTTGGGGAGCGTTCGGGTGCAGCGCCTCGATCGGGAAATCGCGGAACACGAGCTTCATCTGGCCTGTCTGGATGTACTCATCAATCAGTGTCGGCAGCGTTTCCACCACATGGCGACCGCAGAATGGACAGAGATAGTCGCTATACTCGACCATTGTGACGGGCGCGTTCGGGTCACCCATGAAGGGGTTGCCGGCATCGGTGAAGCCGACAGGCTTGCCATCGTATTCGGCCAGGTCCGCAAGTCTGGCGCTCGTCTTGGCCGCAATCACAGGCAGCGCATCGGCCGGCGGGCCGGAAGTCTCTCTTGCATCAACCGAGTCTGTTGTCGTCTCGGTGGCGGTGACCGCTTCACCTGCGCTCACGGAGGGCGAGATCGCCTCAGCTGTGGCCGTGGCAGGGGCCTGTTTGGTGGGCGTCGCGCTTGGCGCAACGGTTGGGGTGCCCGTGGCAGCAATGCGCGTGGGCGCATCTGCCGCAAGCGTGGGACGCACGACGAATAACGCAAGGCCCCCGAGGACCAGCACTGCTGCAAACAGCGTTGCTCGCCATCGCTTCGTGCGAACCGTGCGATTCGTTGCCTTCATTTTGCGTCTGCTCTCTATTCTCAAAGATGGACAGGAGTTGACCAGGCGTCGGCGAAGAGATTGACCTTCTTGGCGCCCATGCGAAACGAGCAGGGCACATCCGCCCAACTTGGCCAACGGAAGCGTTTCAGATTAACCGGCCTGCATTTGCAGGACCGCCCACACACTCGAAGCGGATGAATCTCGTTGTTCGTAAGCTTGTATAAGCGGTGTGGCGCATCCCAAACAAGGATTCATGTGTCGCGCGTGCTGCGCTTCTGCATGATTACTCCTGACGAGTTCAAGATGCGAGAGGGAGCCCGGACGGACCAACGTCCGAACAAGTGGGTGTAGCAGCGTACTACGCTTATTTTCGCCAATCCTCGAAATTACGCAAATTGGGCAAATGCCCAATGTGCGGCGCACGTTCGCACTACGCATCCGTCGCATTGGCGAATCGAACGCTGCGCGCCGCAGTCGTGGCTGGGTCCGCCGCGAACGCAAGAAGGTGCCGTGCAGCTATCTCTTCTTCCGCATGTAAGCCGAAAAGATCGATGCGAACAACAAAACAATGGCGGCCGGCGCCGCAGCGGCGCTGGGCCGTGCGTCCATCTGGCTGGGGGCGACGCCCTGTGAATCGGATGCGCCGCCACCGCTGTTTCCACCCGAACTGTTGCCATTGCTGCCGTCGTTGTTTCCGCCCCCGTTGTTGTTGCTGCCGTTCTTGTTGCTTCCGTCGTTGTTGCCGCCGCCGTTATTGCCACCGCTGCTGTCGCCTTCGCCCCCATCTCGGCAACCATCACCAGGTGGATCGCAACGGTGCGTCTTCTTGGGCTCGGGGGTGTCCGTTGGCTGCGGCGCAGGCGTGTTTGCAGGCGCATCAGTCGGTGCTTCGGTCGGCACTGCCGGCGCAGTCGTCGGCACGTCGGTCGGCGCTCTCGGTCGGTGCTTCAGTCGGCGGCACCGGCGCAGTCGTCGGCACGTCAGTCGGCGCTTCGGTCGGTGCTTCAGTCGGCGGCACCGGCGCAGTCGTCGGCACGTCAGTCGGTGCTTCGATCGGTGCTTCAGTCGGTGGCACCGGAGTACTCATCGGCGCGGCAGTCGGTTCTTCGGTCGGCACTGCCGGCGCAGTCGTCGGCGCGGCAGTCGGTGCTTCAGTCGGCGGCACCGGCGCAGTCGTCGGCACGTCAGTCGGTGCTTCGATCGGTGCTTCAGTCGGTGGCACCGGAGTACTCATCGGCGCGGCAGTCGGTTCTTCGGTCGGCACTGCCGGCGCAGTCGTCGGCTCGTCAGTCGGTTCTTCGGTCGGCACTGCCGGCGCAGTCGTCGGCGCGGCAGTCGGTGCTTCAGTCGGTGGCACCGGAGTACTCATCGGCGCGGCAGTCGGTTCTTCGGTCGGCGGAACCGGCGCAATCGTCGGCTCGTCAGTTGGTGCTTCGGTCGGCTCGTCAGCCGGTGCTTTAGTCGGCGGCACCGGCGCAATCGTCGGCTCGTCAGTCGGTGCTTCAGTCGGTACTTCAGTCGGCGGCACTGGAGCAGTCGTCGGCACGTCGGTCGGCGCCTCTGTTGGCGAGTCGGTTGGCGGCACCGGAGTATTCGTTGGCGCGTCGGTCGGCGGCACGTCGGTTGGCACGTCGGTCGGCGCCTCCGTTGGCGCGTCGGTCGGCGCTACAGGCGCAGTCGTCGGCACGTCAGTCGGCGGCAATGCTGTGTTTGTGGGCTCGTCAGTCGGCGGCACTGGCGTATTCGTCGAAGCCTCGGTCGGCGGCATGGTCGTGCTCGTCGGCGGCGCAGGCGTATTCGTGGGCGGGATGTCCGTCACTGTGGCCTGGACCACAGTGGAAATAGGTGTGCTCTCAGTTCCATCACCGATGCGCTGACTCGTATCGCTAGTCTGATTCCAACAAATCGGTAGCCACGGGAATAGCCGACACCACCAGCGGCGGCCGAGGCGTCGGCGTCGGCGTGGCGTCGGGGTGTGGTGTGCTTGTCGGCGGAACCGGTGTTCTCGTGCAGTTCTCGTGCTCGTCACCGTACTCGTAGCTGTGAATGTCGGCGTACTTGTCGGCGGGATCGATGTGACTGTCGGCGGGACGGGACTCGGTGTGCTTGTCGGCGGCATGGGCGTGTCCGTCGGCGGGATGTCGGCGTATCTGTCGGCGGGATCGGTGTCGTCGCGTCGGCGGGACTGGCGTGTCGTAGACGTCTTGTCGGCGGAACCGGCGTGTCAGTAGACGTGCTTGTCGGCGGAACCGGCGTGTCGTAGACGTGCTGTCGGCGGAACCGGCGTGTTCGTCGGCGTCGCCGTATCAGCGGTGTTGGAGTACTTGTTGGCGTCGCTGAATCCGTCGGCGTCGCTGTATCCGTCGGCGTCGCGTATCGGTCGGTGTCGCTGTATCGTCGGAACCGGCGTGTCCGTCGGCGTCGCCGGATCCGTCGGTGTCGCGTATCCGTCGGCGTCCGTATCGGTGTGGCTGTCGGCGTCCGGATGGCCGCGTATCTGTCGGCGGGATCGGCTGCGTCGCGTGTTCGTCGGCGACGGTGTGTCCGTCGGAGTCGCAGTGTCTAGCGGCGTGGCGGTGTCGGCGGAACCGGCGTGTCCGTCGGAGTCGCAGTGTCTAGCGGCGTCGCGGTATTCGTCGGCGGGATCGGTGTGTCGCTGTCGGCGTGCGTTTCGTCGGTGTGGAACTGGCGCGTGCGGTGTTCGTCGGCACAGGCGGGCCGTCGGTGTTTCAGTCGGCGAAGGGACGACCGTTGGCGACGATGTGGCCGTCGACGCCAGCGTCGGCGTCGGTGTACACGTTGACGATCTGTGTTGTCGCCGCCACCCGCGGTGGGTGTACTCGTCGCGGTCGGCACGTCGGTCGTCGGCG
The DNA here is from genome assembly GCA_963735275.1 of uncultured Chloroflexia bacterium. Lineage (GTDB taxonomy): Bacteria > Chloroflexota > Anaerolineae > Caldilineales > Caldilineaceae > UBA5069. The sequence continues at coordinate 563,933 of CAVTKJ010000001.1, forward strand.
GCACGTCGGTCGCGGGAGCTGGGATCGTTGCCGACGGGGTTAGCGTGCTCGTCGCAGTGGGAATCACGGTGGGCGTTGCTGTTTCGGTGCCATAGGGGACGCAAACGCCATTAATGAAGAATTGGCAACGCGGCGTACTCGTTGGCGTGGCGGTCGGCAGTTTCGTTGGCGTGCTCGACGGAGTCTCAGTAGGCGTGGTTGTCGGCACGCTCGAAGCCGTGGGAGTTGGCGTCGCAGTCGCTATGTTCGCTGGCGTCGCCGTCGATGTGTTTGCCGCAGAACGCGTCGGCGTACTTGTCGGAGCGCCCGTTGGTGTGTTTGTAGGCGCAGGCGTTGGTGATCTGCCTGGTGTACTGTCAGCAGTTGGAGCAATCGTACCTGTGGCTGTCGCACGAATCGTCGCTGTTGCAGTCGGTGATCCGGCGTTTGTCGGCGTGTTGGTCCCGGTCGGCGACGCCGCAGGCGTCACAGTATCGCCCGGTATTTCTGTCGGCGCTAAGGTCGCCTTCTCTGTCGGCAGGGGCGTCGTCGAAGGCTGCGGCGTGAACGTCGGAGCATCCGTCGGCACGGAGGTGGCCGCATTCGTCGCTGTCGCTGTGGATTTCGGTCGCGATGTTGGTTCCGCCGTCGCGGATTCAGTCGGTCTTTCCGTCGGTCTCTCGGTCGGCGTGGAAGCAGGAGTCGGCGTGGAAGCAGGAGTCGGCGTGACGCCTTGCGTCGGTGTAGATGCCGGAGTCAGTGTGGCCGCAGGCGTCGGCGTGGCCGCAGGCGTCGGCGTGGCGCCCGCGGTCCCGGTGACCGGCGGCGTCAGAGTGGCTCCGGGCGTCAGAGCATCCGTCGGATTTGGCGTGCCGGTCGAACCAGCTTGCGTTGCGGCGGGAGTTAGTTCCGGTGAAATCGTTGCATTGCCTGCGGGTGTCGATTCGGCGCTTTCAGTGGCCGTGGGGTTGGCAATCACACTCACCGGCAACTGCGGCGCCGAGATTACCAGTTGTGGCGCGCGTGGCAATGTTGTCCCAGTTGGCACTGGAGACCCTGTCGCTGGTGCGGTTGGTGAAAGCAACAACGCCACGCCAGATAGCGTGGGCTGCGTAACTGGGGGGGCTAGCAGGGATCCGGAGATGATGGGCGCTATTGCCGCAATGGGCGCGCTTGCCGAAGAGCTCGCGCTCCCGGCCTTGGATGCGCCCGCTCCAGGCGGATCCAGACTACTGCTTTCCCCAGCCGCAGTCGCACCAACGTTCGAATTGCTTGATTCCAGCGCAGGCGTTTCTGTTGCGGTCGGTACAACCATGTTGCCCGGCGCCGAAAGCACCCATCCGGTCTCTACATTGACACAGCAGATGTGATACCAGTCACCTTCCCTACCAATCACAGCGTAGGTGCGGCCTGGCTCAACGACGCCCAGGACGGGACTCGCTTCATCAGGAGCCTGGTAAATTTGCGTCGGCACATCAACCTGAGGTGACAGGAGAACGAGGCCACCAGCGCCACTGCCAAGATCCGGCGCGCCTTCAAAGGTCTTTACGTCGGGCGGCTCTCCCTCACTGACACTCAGAATCTCGCCTGCCTGAACGTCAAGACTCTGGCCATCAGCCTCGGCAGCCACAATGCCTTCAACAACGGCAAGCACGCTCTTGCCTTCACTCGAAACGGCAACAAAGAACTTGGTTCCGTGCACAGAGACAGTCAAATCTGCAGTCTGAACGATGTAGCTGTCTTCCGGGCCAAGCTTCACGTTGACCTGCTGAAGCGTTTGGCCCTGTGTCACGTGAAGATTCACGTTCGTCGCATCGCCAACCTCCGACAGGGAAGTGAGTTCAACGTCGCTTCCCGGGCTCAGAGCCGCGAACTGGTTGGCAAAGAGCTCGAGGGTCGCGCTGCCTTGCCCGGCAAGGACCCGATCCCCTGCATAGACAGGCGCTTGCTGGCCGGCCGCTACCAGCTCGTATTGGTGGCTGCGGCCGCGCAGAATTGTGACATTGCCGTTCGCCACTTGAAGATTGGCCGAAGTGGGCGGGAAGAGCAGTGCCCGAGCACCCACCAGCGCAAGCAACACGACGGCAAACGCTGCACCAGCAGCAGCCAAATGCGGAACAGTGAAGAAGTCTCCCAACCATTCGCCAAAGGAGCGGCGCGGAGCGGCAGGGCGAACGACTGTACCGACAAACGGGGCGGCAGGCGGAGGGACGACGGGCGTAAGCATTGCCACGGTGTCGGCAATGGCGCCATTTTCGGTCGTCACCAAGGTGTATGGCGCCGCGGCACGAACCGCCTGGATTTCGGTGTTCACATTGCCCAGCACGCGCGCCAGCACGGCCTCCGACAGTTCTTCCGTCGGAACCCATTTTTCGAAGAGGGCCTGAAGGTCCCCTTCGCTTTGCGGGTCAAAATCCGGCGCGCGCAATGCCATTAGGTGGATTCCTCCATGGCTTCACGCATTTGCGCACGTGCGCGGCTCAAGAGTGACTCGGTTCCCTTGTATGAGCGATCCAGAACGGTCGCGATTTCATCAACACCCAGGCCCACGTGATAACGCAACAACAGCACCTGGCGAGAAAGCTCAGGAAGGCTTTGCATTGCCTCCTCAAAGAGCATCCGGTCCTGGAGACCAAGTTCCTTGGAGACCAGAACCACGGGGGAGCTTTCATTGTCCAGAGAATCCGTGGCGGGTGTACGTCGATAGAAATCCGCCACCTTGCGATAGGCAATCGCGTAAAGATATGTGGAGAATGCTGCTCTGCCATCGAAGTTGACAACGGAACGAACGGCAGCAGTGAGTGTTTCGCTCAAGACATCTTCCGCGTCTTCGACTGTTGGCAGGTTCTGGCGCAAGTATGCATAGAGACGTGGACTAAAGTCGCGCGTCACCTGCGCCCAGGCGGCATTGTCGCCGCGCTGCAGCTTTTTGAGGAGTTCGGCATCTGTTCCCGTTCTGGGTTCAGGGGCCAGCAATTTCGTCTCCCGAGGAGTGAATCGTTGGGGGGGTATGTTTCCTTCGCATTTTGTCAGGCTTTCAACAAAACGCGCGGAATCGGGCGCCGTGCCCAGTAGCCGCCTTTGCGTGTGGCTACGTGTGTACGCGCTCCGTCAACCCCTCTGGAATGGAAATCAGATCAATTAAATGAATGGCTCTTTGGGTCGTCACGGACGAAAACTTTCCGCACAACTCGCCCAACTATGTTCAGCAATGGGATGCACTTGGCTAGTGGGAGGGGTGCACCAATATGCGAATACGCAAAAAGACACCTGTACACGCGTGATCCAGACTACGCATGCCAGTTGGCGTCATGCCTAACTATCTTTTCCTGATACACATCGCTGGATGTTCTTCGCTTGCGATCGATAAATGCCCGTTTCTTCGATGCGTGGCTACGATGTCGTCATTGATCGAACGATTGTGTGTAGATCGCAGAGCGCTCAACGCACTGCGTACTATGTACTATGAACGTTGACGCTTCGGCAGCCCGTTACGTAACTGTCGGATCAGGGAATCGCTATGCGCACGTACAGAATAGCACAAATAGTGCAACTTGTGCGATGCCGATTTTGCTTGATTCAACATTTCGGGTCAATTGCCGGGCGCCTGCACCACTGCGCCGGGCCCTTGGGCCCTTCCCGTTGACGCCAAGTACGCTTGACTTGGTGAATAGCCCGAAAACGGACTCAAGTTGTGACACATCCCGAGCGTGCTGGTATCATAGGCGCGACCTGAGACAATGCCTACCCAACTCGCCTGCACCTCCCTCCACTGCGATTGATGAACAGCCTGAAAGGACCAATCATGGCCGTGCAAGACCTATTTGGCGCAAAGGATACCTTTGACACGGGGAGCGGCCCGGCCACAATCTACCGCATCTCGGCGCTGGAGCGCGCGGGAGTCGCCACGATCAGTCGGCTTCCCTACTCAATTCGCATTTTGCTCGAAGCTGCGCTACGTCAGGCCGACGGCTTCGCAATCACCCGCGAATCAATCGAGACGATAGCGCAGTGGGGGCCCGAGACGGCGGGCAAAGTGGAAATCCCCTTCAAGCCGGCGCGCGTCGTGCTGCAGGATTTCACCGGTGTGCCCAGTGTAGTGGACCTTGCCGCATTGCGTAATGCGATGACGCGCCTCGGCGGCGACCCGCGCAAGGTCAACCCTATGGTCCCGGTGGACTTGGTGATCGATCACTCGGTGCAGGTGGACCAGTTCGGCACTGTGCTGGCGCAGTGGTACAACGCCGAGCGCGAATTCGAGCGCAACCGCGAACGCTACGAGTTTCTCAAGTGGGGGCGCGGCGCCTTCGACAACTTCCGCGTGGTGCCGCCGGCCATGGGCATCGTCCATCAGGTCAATCTTGAATACCTGGCGAATGTGGTGCAGTTGCGCCCGGGCGTCAACGGTGACAGCGGCGCACCGCCCGTGGCCTTCCCCGATACGCTCGTGGGCACCGACAGCCACACCACAATGATTAACGGGCTGGGCGTGCTGGGCTGGGGTGTCGGCGGGATTGAGGCAGAATCGGTGATGCTTGACCAGCCCATGTTCTTCCTGCTGCCGCAGGTGATCGGCTTCAAGCTCACGGGGGCACTGCCCGAAGGGGCGACGGCAACGGACCTCGTTCTCGTCGTTACGGAAATGCTGCGCAAGAAGGGTGTGGTTGAGAAGTTCGTCGAGTTCTACGGCTCCGGTGTCAGCATGTTGAGCCTTGCCGATCGCGCCACAATTGCCAACATGGCCCCCGAATATGGCGCCACCTGCGGTTTCTTCCCGGTGGATGACGAAACGCTGCGCTTCCTGATTGGCACGGGACGGAGCGAAGAGCAAGTTGACCTGGTGGAGCGTTACTGCAAGGAGCAGGGGCTCTTCCGCACGGATGATGCGCCCGTGCCCGATTTCAGTGACACGCTTACGCTGGACATGGGCACGGTGGTCCCCAGTCTGGCGGGCCCCAAGCGCCCGCAGGATCGCGTGGCTCTTTCGGAAATGAAGCAGATGTGGAACAACGCGCTTCCGGCTGCAGTCAGCCCGCGCGGCTTCGGATTGTCGGAGGAGCAAATCGCGAAGCACGTTCCCGTGAGTTATGCCGGACGCAACTTCGAGATCACCCACGGTGACGTCGTCATCGCGGCGATTACCTCGTGTACGAATACGAGCAACCCGAGCGTCATGGTGGGCGCCGGGCTTCTTGCCAAAAAAGCCGTCGAGCGCGGCCTCGACGTAAAACCGTGGGTCAAGACGAGCATGGCCCCCGGCAGCAAGGTGGTCACCAGTTACCTTGACGAAGCAGGTCTCACGCCCTATCTCGAAGCGCTCGGCTTTCACACCGTGGGCTATGGCTGCACCACCTGCATTGGCAACAGTGGCCCGTTGCCCGAGCCTATTAGCCTCGCCATCAAATCGGGCGATCTGGTGGCGGCGGCGGTGCTCAGCGGCAACCGCAATTTTGAGGGACGCGTCAGCCCCGACGTGCGCGCCAACTTCCTCGCCTCACCGCCACTCGTGGTTGCGTATGCAATCGCAGGCACGGTGAATCTGGATACCGTAAGCGATCCGCTGGGCTTCGATCCCAACGGCACACCCGTCTACCTGCGCGACATCTGGCCCACGCAGGAGGAAATCCGCAGCACAATCCGGCGCGCGCTGCGCCCCGAGATGTTCCGCGCACAATATGCCGACATCTTCACAGGCAACGAGCAGTTCAATGAAGTGACGGTGGCCGAGGGCGATCTCTTTGCATGGAATCCCGAGAGCACCTACATCCAGGAGCCACCCTTCTTCAACATTACGCGCGCGGTGCCCCACGTTCAGCCAATCGCCGGTGCGCGCGTGCTCGCCGTCATGCCCGACAGCACCACCACCGACCACATCAGCCCGGCCGGCAACATTGCCAAGGATTCACCGGCCGCGCTCTACCTTGAAGCGCACGGCGTGCCGCGCAGCGAGTGGAACTCCTACGGCAGCCGCCGCGGCAACCACGAAGTCATGATGCGCGGCACCTACGCCAACATCCGCATCAAGAACGGACTCGTCCCCGGTATCGAGGGGGGCGTGACCAAGTACCTGCCCACGGGCAATGTGATGCCGATCTGGGACGCCGCCGATCGCTACATGGAAACCGGCACGCCGCTGATTGTGCTCGCGGGCAAGGAGTACGGCACCGGCTCCAGCCGCGACTGGGCAGCCAAAGGCGTGCTGCTGCAAGGGGTGCGCGCCGTCATCGCCGAATCCTTTGAGCGCATCCACCGCAGCAACCTTGTAGGAATGGGCGTGCTCCCTCTCCAGTTTGCGGCCGGCCAAGGCGCCAAATCATTGGGCCTTACGGGCGAAGAGACCTATGAGATTCTGGGCTTGAGCGACGAGATGGCCCCGCGCCAGGAATACGTGGTGCGCGCCACGCGCGACGATGGCACGACCACGGAGTTTAGGGTAATGAGCCGAATCGACACGCCCGTTGAGGTGAACTACTACCGCAACGGCGGAATCCTGCAGACGGTGCTGCGGCGGCTGGCGGAATAGAAGCATTGCCTTATGAACATTGCCGAAAACTTTCGGTACGAAGTTCGCCGCGGCCTCCGCCATAGGCTGAAGCCTACGGCTATTCAACCCAAGCCTGCTGAAGCAGGCTGAAACCCTTCTTCCCTCGAGTAAGACGGTGTCAGTCGGCTTTAGCCGACTTGGGTTGGCTAGCTGCAGGCTTGAGCCTGCAGCGGTGGCCGCGGTGAAGTGATTGTGCCAGGTTATTTCGGAGACTTCCATAAGGCCGGTTGCACGCCACACCCGCGCAAGGCCGGCGGTTACGGCGAAAATCAGCAGCGCGCAATTCAATCAGGAAGGATTACCCATGACAATTGACACCAAGGCCGCCCTCCAGCCCGGCGGCTGGTCGCTCTCCGACATTCTCCCCGCGCACGACGATGCTGCAATTCAGGCTGAACTCGCGGCCCTCAATGCGTCGCTTACAGCATTTGAGGAGCGGCGCGCGTTGCTTGAAGTCGAAATGCCGCCGGCGCTGCTCATCGAAATCGTCCGCGACTACGAAAAGCTGGTCGAACAACTCTACCGCCTCGAAGCCTACAGTGAACTCTGGTTTTCAGAGGATACCCTTTCATCTGAGGCGCTCGCGTTTCACAACCGCGCCCAGCAGGTGGTCACGGGGGCAGTCAACCGCACCCTTTTCTTCGACCTGTGGTGGAAGTCGCTGAGCGACGATGAGGCTGCGGCGCTGCTTCCCCCCGCGGCAAGTCATCCTGATGATCGCTTCTTCCTCGAAAACCTGCGCCGCTCCAAGCCCTACACTCTCGACGAGAAGTCGGAACAGATTATCAACCTCAAGGACGCCGACGGAATGAGCGCGCTGCTCACGCTCTACACCATGCTCACCAACCGTCTCGAGTTCAGCCTCGACGTGGATGGCGAAAAGAAGACGCTCACCCGCGATGGGCTCATGGCCTATGTCCAGGGGCCAAACCCGGACTTGCGCGCCGCCGCCTACCAGGAACTGTACCGCGTCTTCGGGGCGGAAGCGCCGATTCTCTCGCAGGTCTACATGAATCGCGTGCGTGACTGGCACAACGAGCAGGTCGATTTGCGCGGGTATAGCTCACCGATCGGCGTGCGCAATGTTGCCAACGACATCCCCGACGCGGCGGTCGACGCGCTGCTCACCGTCTGCCGGCGCAACGCGGTTGTCTTCCAGCGCTATTTCAAGCTCAAGGCCGGCTGGCTTGGCGTGGAGAAACTCCGTCGCTACGACATTTACGCGCCCCTCAACGCTTCGGACAAGCGCATGGAGTTCGGCGACGCAGTGGACCTTGTGCTCGATACCTTCGAGGGTTTCAGCCCAATGGTTGCCGAGCAGGCGCGGCGGGTCTTCGATGAGAACCACATCGACAGCGCGGTGCGCAAAGGCAAGCGCGGCGGCGCCTTCTGCATGACCGTCCTCCCCTCGATGACCCCGTGGGTGCAGATGAGCTACACGGGCCGCGTGCGTGACGTGGCGACACTCGCCCACGAGTTGGGCCACGCCATCCACAGCATGCAGGCCGACCAGCACACGGTGCTTACGCAGCATGCGGTGCTGCCGCTTGCCGAGACGGCTTCGGTCTTTTCCGAGCAATTGCTCACGGCCGCGCTGCTGCAGCAAGAGAGCGATCCCCTTGTGCGGCGCGAACTGCTTGCCGCCGCGGTGGATGATGCCTACGCCACCGTGATGCGCCAGGCTTACTTCGTCCTCTTTGAACGTGCGGCGCACGAAGCAGTTCTGGAGAACAAGTCGCCCACCGAACTCAACGCACTCTACATGAGTCTGCTGCAGGAGCAATTCGGCGACAGCGTGGAAATTGCACCCGAGTTCGCGAACGAATGGTTCAGCATCCCCCACATCTTCTACACGCCCTTCTACTGCTACGCCTATGCCTTTGGCCAGCTCCTTGTGCTGGCTCTCTACCGCCGCTTTCTGGAGCAGGGCGAGGCCTTCAAGCCCGGCTACCTCAAGCTGCTGGCCTACGGCGGTTCCGAGCGCCCCGAGATCATCCTGCAGGAAGCGGGCATCGACATTGCCGACGAGGCCTTCTGGCAAGGAGGTTTTGATGTGATCAGCGGCATGATTGATGAGATGGAGGGGTGACAGGTGACTGGGTTATTGGTTGATCTGGTTTACTGGTTGACTGGTTGACTGGTTGACTGGTTGACTAGTTGACTGGTTGACTGGTTGACTGGTTGATTGGTTTACTGGGTGACTGGGTGATTGGGCAGCAGCGTTGTGATGCTTGACACCCACACCATTGGCCATTTGCCCTTGCGCTTGCGCCACGTGCTGCGTCGCGGTGAAGCGCGTTTCCTGCTCGCACCCTGAGGCGGATATTCGTCGCTATTTGCAGGACAGGCCGTATCCAGGAGGATATGGACGGCGGCCAGACTCAACCAGTACATGACCTAGTAAACCAATACCAACCAATCAACCAATCATCGGGTCATCCAGTCAGCAGGGCTCGCGCCATGCCAACCACCTTCCGCCGCCGCTCGCTCCTCTTTGTGCCGGGCGACTCGCTGCGCAAAATCGAAAAGGCGCTTACGCTTGACGTGGACGCCGTGATCCTTGACCTCGAGGATGGCGTCGCGCTCGGGCAAAAGGCTGCGGCACGCACCACCGTCGCGCAGGCGCTGGCGATGCTCGACTTCGGGCAGCGCGAGCGCATTGTCCGCGTCAACGCCCTGGAGAGTGAGTTAGTCGAAGAGGAACTTCTCGCCACCGTGGAAGGGAGACCCGACGCCTATCTCCTACCCAAGGTCGAGCAGCCGGATGCGTTGCGCGATGTCGATGAATTTCTCGAAGAAGCCGAAGCGCGCCAAGGCTGGCCGCACCGCTCAATTCGCTTGCTTGCCATGATTGAGACCGCGCTGGGCGTCATGAATCTGCGCGAGATTTGCAGCGCTACGCCGCGGCTTGACGCGCTGGTCTTCGGCGCAGAGGATTATGCGGCAAGCACCGGGGCGCTGCGCACACGCGAGGGGTGGGAAGTCTTCCACGCCCGCAGCGCGCTGGTGGCCGCTGCAGGTGCGTACAATCTCCAGGCGATTGATTGCGTCTTTGTGGACTACCAGGATCTGGAGGGGCTTGCCGCCGACTGTCGCTTTGCGCGGCGGGCTGGGATTCACGGGCAAAACGCTCATCCACCCGGCGCAGGCGGCCGCGGCCAACGCTGCATTCACCCCCAGCGCCGACGAGATACGCTGGGCGCGCGATCTGATCGCCACCTTCGAGGCGCACCAGGCCGAGGGCAAAGGCGCCTTCGCGTATGATGGCAAGATGGTAGACATGCCCATCCTGCGCTCCGCCCAGCAGGTTCTCCGCCGCGCCGGCCTCTGGCTATAACAGCGACGCAGAGGCGCAAAGGCACAGAGAAACGCTGAGAAAAGCGACTCCAGTAGATTCCAAACGGGTGGCTCTCCGCAATTTTTGCAGTTGCTGTTCTCTGCGTTTCTCTGCGCCTCAGCGCCTCTGCGTCGAAGTTTGCTGTTCGCCGTTACTGGTCTTCAAATGTAACCGGGTCGCGGTAGACGTAAATCAGCGGCAGGCTGATGATCGTGATGCCGAACTTGAGCACCAGGTTGAAGAGGAAAATCTGCCAGACGACGCTCCAGGGCAGAATCCACGCAAATGCACCCACCGCAAAGATGAGGTTGTCCACCGGCACGCTGACGCTGTTGCTCACCAGCACGCGCGTCCACTGTCGCTCGCGCGTCACCCGCATCACCCACCAGTGGTAGACCTCCGTATCCACCAGCTCGCTGACCACCTGGGCCAGAATCGAAGCCAGCACAATCCGCCAGAGCAGCGCGGGATTGAAGACCTGCGCCCACTCAGCGCCCAACCCCCAGGAGAGATCACTCGGCACGGTCGTCACCCACCACATGTAGAGTGCGGCGCAGAGGTTGACCACCGCTGCCATGATGACGAGCCAGCGCACGGCATGTTTGCCCAGAATCTTGTGGGCGACATCGCGCAGCGTGAAGGTGATCGGATAAATGAAGGTGCCCATATCCACGGCCAACGTGAACATGATGCCGATTTTGAGGCTGGCGATATTGGCCAACATCTGCGCGCCGACATAGGCGGCGATGACGACCACGGCAGCGATGGGGATAACCTGTTGCGCAAGCGGGGGTGTAGCGGGGAGGGCGGACCGGTCCATCGAAATTGGCAAGTCGTTCGCCGCGGCCGTTTCAGTTAGGGTGGTCTCCAAACGCACAGTACAATCTCCTTGTTTTGTTAAGGCGGGAGCTGCGACCGCCACCACTGGAATATCTCAACGCAAAGACGCAAGCAACAAGCTCAACGCAAAGCCGCAGAGAACGCAAAGAAACGCGAAGGAAACCAAAGGCGATTCAAATTCGCAGTTTCTCGGAGTCCTTTGCGCTCCTTTGCGAACTTCGTGCCTTTGCGTTGAGCTTGTTGCCCTTGCATCAGAAAATGGTCAAAGTGCCATTTTACCTCACGGGTGAACATATGCCGAAGCGCACCGACATTTCCTCAATTCTGATTATCGGTTCCGGCCCCATTGTGATCGGCCAAGCGAGCGAATTTGACTACTCCGGCGCACAAGCCTGCAAGGCGTTGCGCCAGGAGGGCTTCCGCATTGTCCTCGTCAACTCCAACCCGGCCACGATCATGACCGACCCGGAACTTGCCGACGCGACGTATATCGAGCCGCTGACGGTGGAAATCCTGGAAAAGATCATCGCACGCGAGAAGCCCGATGCACTCCTGCCCACAGTCGGTGGGCAGACGGCGCTCAACCTCGCCGTCGCGCTGGCCGAGGCGGGCGTGCTCGAGCGCTACGGCGTCGAACTGATCGGCGCGAACCTGCGCTCCATGCAGGTGGCCGAAGATCGCGAACTCTTCAAGGTGGCCATGGCCGAAGTGGGGCTCGAATCGCCGCAAAGCGGGATTGCGCGCAGCCTTGCCGAGGCGCACGCCATCGCCGAAACGATCGGCAATTACCCGCTCTTCATCCGCCCGAGCTTTACCCTGGGCGGCAGCGGCGCAGGCACCGTCTTCACCCCGGAGGAGTTTGATGAAAAGGTCGCCTGGGGGCTGAGCGAAAGCCCAACGCACAGTGTGCTCGTGGAAGAGTCGCTAATCGGCTGGAAGGAATACGAACTCGAAGTCATGCGCGACAGCGCCGACAACTTCGTGGTCGTCTGCTCAATCGAAAACCTCGATGCCATGGGCGTCCACACGGGCGACAGCATTACCGTGGCCCCAGCGCAGACGCTTACCGACAAGGAGTACCAGCGGCTGCGCGACCAGGCACGCCTCGTCATGCGCGCCGTGGGCGTGGAAACGGGAGGCAGCAACGTCCAGTTCGCGGTGGACCCCGCCACGGGCCGCGTGATCATCATCGAGATGAACCCGCGCGTCTCCCGCTCGAGCGCGCTTGCCTCCAAGGCCACGGGCTTCGCCATCGCCAAGCTCGCGGCCAAGGTCGCCGTGGGCTACACGCTTGACGAGCTGCGCAACGACATCACGCGCCAGACCGTTGCGGCATTCGAGCCGTCGATTGACTATGTGGTCGTCAAGATACCGCGCTGGGCTTTTGAGAAGTTTCCCGGCGTGGACCGCGTGCTGGGGCCGCAAATGAAGTCTGTGGGCGAAGTCATGGGCATCGGCCGCACCTTCAAGGAGGCGCTGCAAAAGGCCGTGCGCAGCCTGGAAATTGGGCGCGACGGCCTGGGCCCGCTCGAACGAGATTCCGCCGGTGCGATCAAGGGCTACGATGCCGGAACGACGCTGCGGGACCTGCTTCTCATGCCCAGCCGCGACCGCCTCTTCGCCGCTTACGAGGCGCTGCTGGGTGGCGAATCGGCCGACGCGGTGAGCATTGCAACGCTGTACGACCCCTGGTTTGTGGCCCAGATTGACGAGATCGCCGCCTTTGAGCGCGATCTATCGGCGCTCGACCGGTCGACGCTGCGGCGCGCAAAACGGCTTGGCTTCAGCGACGCACAACTTGCGCGCATCGCCTCGCGCTTGCCCGGCGCGCCGTCCGTGAGCGCCGACGCCGTGCGCGCACAGCGGATCGCGCAAGGGCTGATTCCAACGTATCACCAGGTGGACACCTGCGCGGCCGAGTTCGAAGCCTACACGCCCTATCTCTACAGCAGCTACGAGAGCGAGAGTGAAGCCCCGCCCACCGACCTCCCCAAGGTGCTGATTCTGGGCGGCGGCCCCAACCGCATTGGCCAGGGTATCGAGTTTGACTACTGCTGCTGCCACGCCTCCTTCGCCCTCCAGGCGCTGGGCTACGAGACCATCATGGTCAACTGCAACCCCGAGACCGTCAGCACGGACTATGACACGAGCGACCGCCTCTACTTCGAGCCGCTAACGCTCGAGGATGTGCTGAACATCTATGACCGCGAGGCCACCGGTGCGGGTGGGGTGGTGGGAGCCATCGTCCAGTTTGGCGGGCAGACGCCCTTGACCTTGGCGGCCGGGCTCAGCGCTGCAGGTGTGCCGATTCTGGGCACGCAACCTGACGCAATCGACCTTGCCGAGGACCGCGACCGCTTTGGCGCATTGCTCGACGATCTTGACATCCCCGCCCCTGCGCACGGCAGCGCACGCACCGAAGAGGAGGCCGTGGCGGTGGCGCGCCAGATCGGCTTTCCGGTGGTTGTGCGCCCCTCCTATGTATTGGGAGGTCGCGCCATGGCCGTGGTGGACGACGCCACGTCGCTACGCCTCTACATGACGGAAGCGCTCAGCGCCGCGCCCGAACGCCCCATCCTCATCGACCGCTTCCTGGAGGATGCCTTCGAGGTGGATGTGGACGCCATCTGCGACGGCACGCGCGTCGTCATCGGCGGCATTATGCAGCATATCGAAGAGGCGGGCATCCACAGTGGCGACAGCGCCTGCGTGCTGCCACCTTACAAGATTTCGGCCTATCACCTGAGCATCATGCGCGAGTACACCGAGCGGCTGGGGCTGGCGCTGGAGGTGCGCGGCCTCATGAACCTTCAATTCGCCATCAAGGATGATGTGGTTTACGTGCTCGAGGTGAACCCGCGGGCGAGCCGCACGGTCCCCTTTGTGAGCAAGGCGACCGGCCGTCCCATGGCGCGCCTCGCCGCGCAGGTGATGGCAGGACGCACCCTCGCCGAGGTCGACTTCATTAGTGAGCCGGAGGTAGATGGCTTCTTCGTCAAGGAGGCCGTGCTGCCGTGGAAGAAGTTCACGGGGATTGACACACTGCTGGGGCCGGAGATGCGTTCCACGGGCGAGGTCATGGGCCACGCCGCCCGCTTTGGCCATGCTTTCGCCAAGAGCCAGTTGGGTGCAGGCGCGGCTCTGCCCGACGGCGGCGGCGTGCTGATTACCGTGAACGACTACGACAAGGGCGCGGCACTCAAGATTGCGCGCGACCTGCACCGGCTGGGCTTCATGCTCTACGCCACTGCAGGAACGGGCAATTTCTTCGAGGGCGCAGGTCTGCCGGTGACCTTGCTTGCCAAAGGCAGCGCGGGCGACGGCGAGTACTCAACGCTTGACGCGCTGCGCGACGGCAAGTTTACGCTCATCATCAATACGCCCCTGGGCAAGAGCAGCCGCGAGGATGGCGTGCGCATCCGCAGCCTTGCCACGCGCATGGAGGTTCCGCTTATCACCACGCTCTCTGCGGCGCAGGCGGCCGTGAGCGGTATTCAGGCGCTGCGCCAGAAGGAACTGCGCGTGCGCAGCCTGCAGGAACACTACACACTGCGGCAGTAGGCGGTCGAGTGACAATGGCAATCAGCCCCCTCCGAGCGCGTAGGTAAACAAAAAGCGGAGGGCTTTCGGCCCTCCGCTACGCAGTGCCTGTCGCCAGTCACCAGTCACCAATTCTCAATTGTCAATCGTCCGCCCTACTTCGTGGCCGCGGCAAACTTGCCGCTCTTGTTCCAAATGTAGGTCACCTTGTCCGGGGGAAGTTGGTCGAGGTCGGAGGGATTGATTGCGTGCGTGGCCTTGAGGTCAGCATGCTCGATAATGAGCCGCGCCAGGTCGGGGCTGTAGGCGCGATCCTCGCGCACCAGCCTCGAATCGCCGGGAGGACTGTAGTAAACCTGCATCACCACGTCCTGAGGTTTGGGTTCGTAGCGCTTGACAATCAAGTCTATCCGGTTGACGTTTGCCCACTCCCATACGTTACCGGAGCGCCGCCGCGTAGCGCCAGAACCGATCCATAACCCCTTGTCGGAGACGACCCAGGTGCGGTTCCAGTCATACAGGTCGTACAGCAGAAAGAGAATGCCCCAGATCACGAATGTCCACGCCAGCGCCTCGGCGAAGAAGACCGTCGTCATGCCCATGGTGAAGGCGATGAGCCCGGCCAGCAGAAAGGTGATCCCGACCACCATATTGCGCGGCGTGCCGTGAAAGACAATGTCCGTGCTCTCCTCGGCGGGCGCACTGGATTGTGAGACATCTGCAGCATTCGCCATGGCACACTCCGTAGGGCGTGGATCTGATCGCGTTGCATACGCGCCGGAACCACAAGGCGCGGAACTTGCCAGCACAGTATAACCGCGAGCGATGATGCGCTCAAATCCTCGCGCCGTTTTGGAGCTGCATCCCGCAAGGTGGTGCGTTTTGCGTAGCGGGGGGCTTCCAGCCCTCCGGCAGTTGTGCCGAAAGGTCGGAGGGCTGGAAGCCCCCCGCTACGATTCCAGTAATCTCTTGCGAGACGCAGCATTTGTCTACCTGCACACCGTAGGCTCACGCCGGCGTGAGCCACAGGGTCTGATAGGGACTCAGCACGATGGGCGAACTTATTGCGATCTCGTCATAGGCGTGGCCGTGCAAAAGGTCGCGCCATTCTCCCGCGGGCAGATCGTTTCCCGCGGGCAACTGCAGCGCGACTGAGGCAGCCGTCACGTTGGTCAGGCAGAGAATGGGAGCACCTGCGGCGGGCCGGCGCAGCAGCGCAAAGCACTGCGGCGTGAGCGCGAGCACCTCCTGCGCCGCGGCGGGATGAAAAGCAGGCTGGCTGCGACGCACGTGCAGTAGCCGCCGGTAGCCGTCCAGGACCATGCGCGTGCGCTGGTTGGGGTCGGCAAGTTGCATTTCCAGTTCGCCAAGATCGAACTTTTCGCGGTTGATTGAGCGCGCGCGACCGGTTTCCTCCACACACTCCTGGCAATTGCGCGCACCAAGCAGGCTGTGGATATAGATCCCCGGCAGCCCGGCAAGCGCCAGCATGATCGCCTGCGACGCAAGGAAACGGGGCACGTCGACTGCCAAATCGTGATGCGCCGGGTCATTGAGCGCATCATAGAGCGTGATGTTCAGTTCATAAGGCGTCTGCGTGCCATCAGGACTCGTGCGATAGGAGATGCGCCCACCGTGGGTCAGTGTCCGCTCCACAAGGGCGGCAATTTCCTCGGCGGTCAGCAGTCCTTGCGCGGGCATTACACCGATTCCATCATGCGAGGCGATGAAGTTGAAGAAGGGGCCGGGCGCTTCAAGGTCGCTCACCCAGCGGCTGAGCGCCGCTGCATTCCCCGTGCCAAATGTGTGAAGAATCAGCGGCGCGAGCGGAAACTGGTAGACGAGTTGCGCTTCGTCCGTGCGGCCGGGTAGCGGCGCATCCTCGGCCGCGAGTGGCGTGCCGAAATAAGAGATGTTGGCGGCGTGCGGGACATTCGTCTCGGTAATGAGCAACACGCCAGGCGCGGCCGCATCGAGAACTGCACGCAGCAGCTTGATGACGGCATGGGTCTGCGGCAAGTGGATACAGGAAGTGCCCGGTTCCTTCCACATGTAGGCGATGGCATCAAGCCGGATGAGGCGCGCCCCTTGGGCCACATAGAAAAGGAGGAGGTCGGCGATCTCCACCAGCAGCGCCGGGTTGGCGTAGTTCAAGTCGGCCTGGTCGGCGCTAAAGGTTGTCCAGACATGGCGCGTTCCCGCAGCGGTCTCGAAGGGAGTCAGCAGCGGCAGCGTGCGCGGGCGCGTCACGGCCCGCAAATCCCAGGCCGGGTCGGCCGTGACGAAGTAGTCATTCCAGGGTGCATCGTCGCGCAGAAAATGCTGGAACCATTCGCTCTGCACCGAGGCGTGGTTGATGACAGCATCGAACATGAGAAGGTAGTCATCGGCCAGACGGCGCACCTCGCGCCAACCGCCCAGCACCTCGTCCACGCGACGATAATCAATCACCGAAAAACCGTCATCGGACGACCAGGGGTAGAAGGGAAGAATGTGAACACCGGTGATGACATCGCCGAGTTGCGTGTGCAGAAAGCGCTCGAGCGAGCGCAGTGGCGCTTCACCGGGGCTGTGGACCGTATCGCCATAGGTAATCAGCAGCGCATCGCGTTCGGTCAGTTCCACAGGCCGGGCCGCTTGAGGATGCTCGCGGCGGAAAGCCTCGATGCGGCTTGAAAGCGTCGATGCGATCGATTCGGCTTCTTCGGGGTAGAGCCGTAGAAGTTGTTCAAGGATACGGTCGCGCGCTGTCATGGTGCTGTCTCCTTAATGAGTAGGTCATGTTACGCGGCTGCCTTGCGGAGGGCCTCCGTGCCCTCATGTAGTTGGGCAGTAGAGCACCGCCTGTCGTAGCAGGGGCTTTGAGCCCTTGGGGCAGAAGTCGCGAGTCCGGCTACCAGGACGAGGGCACGGAGGCTCTCCGCTACGCCCGCTCAACTTGCTGCGCTACATGAGTGAGTAATTTTGGACGGCTGGGGGAATGAAGGGCGATGCCGGCGATATCGTACAAATAGAGCGGCTGGCTATGCAGAGCGCAGCTTTGACGCAACCACCTGCTTGTAGACGCCAATGCGTTGCTTGCGGAGGTCGCGCTTGCTGCCTGCCAACCACTTCGCGCGCTCAAGCGCAATCTGCGTGCGATATTCGAGCACCAGGTAGCGACGCAAGGCTCCGCTCCAGGTGGGGCCAAACCACTTGCGCCAATAGCGCACCTTGCTTGTGTTGAAGTAGAGGTGGCGCGCCACGATGGCCTGGTCGCTACTGCGCCCTTCCAGGTGGATTACCAGGGCACTGGGCACAAAGAGAATGCGCCACCCCAACGCCTTGAGGCGGCGGCAGAGGTCCACCTCTTCGCTGTACATGAAGTACCCCTCATCGAAGGGGCCCGCAAATGGGCTGCCGGCCATTGCTTCAAGCAGCGCGCTGCGCCGCGCCAGCATGGCAGCGCCCACCAGCCAATCCACATCATGTGCAAAACCAACCTGCCAGTCGGCCATGTGCAGCGCACGCGCCCAGGGATTGCCGCGCCATACGCGCGCCAGCCAGGTGCTCTCGAAGAAGCCGGAGAGGGGCGTGGGAAAGCGGCGCGTGCTCACCTGCAGCGAATTGTCTGCATAACGCAACTGCGGGCCGGCCAGCGCAACATCCGGGTTGGCCTGCACCGCAGCATAGAGCAGGTGCAGACTGTCGCCGTGGAGCCTGTCGCTCATCAACTCCGTATCGGGGTTGAGGAAGTAGAGGTACTCGCCGGACGAAGCGGCAAATGCCTGATTGTTGGCGCGTGTGAAGCCCAAATTCTCGCTGTTTGCCAGCACGCGCACCCACGGAAAGTCGGTGGCGAGCATCTCGACGGTGCCGTCGCTGCTGCCATTGTCCACCACAATGACTTCAAGCACCGGCGCGGGCGCGGAAGGCGGAGCGTCAGCCTTTGCGGTACGCACACCGCGTTGCGATGGCGGCGCGGGGGGAGCGGCAAGTAGTGCTGCCGGCTGCACCAGCTCTGGGCCGAAGGTACGCAGGATTGGCTGTCCTGGAAGCGGCCGAGTGGCCCGTGCGATCGAGAGCAGGCACGCACGCAGCAATTCGCGCACATTCCACGAGACGATCAGGATGGAAAGTGCGCAGGAATCTGCCGGCGATGATGCCACGTGGGGAGAGGTTGCGGGATTCTGCATGGATGCAGCCAGTCTACGTCGAATCGAGCCGGCTCCCACGCAAGGCGCCTAGGCCGCCTTGCGCAATGGCTGGATGGGATCGATCAATTGACCGGCTTGATTGAAGAGCCGCGGCGTCCGCTTCTGCGTGAATACCTCGGACGTTACGACACAGCGCGCAATATCCACGCGTCCCGGAATCTCGTACATCACGTCAAGCAGCGAGGTTTCTACAATGCTGCGCAGCCCGCGTGCACCTGTGCGGCGCATGAACGCCTCGCGCGCGACAATTTCCAGCGCGTCCGGCTCAAACTCCAGTGCCACGCCATCCATGGCAAACATGTGGATGAATTGGCGCACCACCGAATTGCGCGGCTCGGTAAGGATGCGCACAAGCGTGTGGCGATCCAGCGCCTCCAGATTGACAAGCACCGGCATGCGCCCCACAAACTCCGGGATCAGCCCGAAGCTGAGCAGGTCGTCCGGCTCCACCAGCGCAAGCAGGCGACTCTCTTCAGCGCTCTCCTTCTCACGCTTGCGCAGCCTGATCTCGCGCTGCCGTTCGGCAAGTTCCTCGGGCAACGGTGTGTTGACCGGTTCGGCCGTGGCAATCCAGGGAGAGAGTGGTTCGTCATCGCGCCCGGCGAAGCCAAGCGTGCCGCGCCGCTGCACGCGCTTCTGCACAACGTCGGAAAGATGGGCGAATGCTCCGCCGCAAATGAAGAGGATATTGCGCGTGTCGAGCTGGATAAACTCCTGCTGCGGGTGCTTGCGCCCTGGCCCCGGCGGCACATTGGAGACGGTGCCCTCGATAATCTTGAGCAGCGCCTGCTGGACACCCTCGCCGCTCACGTCGCGCGTAATGCTCGGATTGTCGCCGCTCTTGCGCGCAATCTTGTCGATCTCGTCAATGTAGACAATGCCGTAGGCGGCGCGCTCCGGGTCCCAGCCGGCGTTTTGCAGCAGGCCGACGAGGATGGTCTCAACGTCTTCGCCCACATAGCCCGCCTCGGTCAGCGTCGTGGCGTCGGCAATCGTAAAGGGGACGTCCAACAGACGGGCAAGCGTTTGTGCGAGCAGCGTCTTGCCGCTTCCCGTCGGGCCGATCAGGAGAACGTTGCTCTTGGTAAGCTCAACATCGGCGCCGGTCGGGTCAGGTGCGTCCGTGCCGGCGGCTGTGCGCCCAAAGACACGCTTGTAGTGGTTGTAGACTGCGACAGAGAGCACCTTCTTGGCGCGCTCCTGGCCGATCACGTAGTTGTCGAGGTGAGCGACAATCTCCCTGGGGCTGGGGATGACTCGAGGCGCGCCTGTGGCGGCCACTCCGCTTGGCGCCAACCCTTCTTCGGCAAGGATTTCGGCGCCGAGACGAAGGCATTCATCGCAGATGTATACGCCGTCCAGCCCGGCAATCAGACGCGCCACATCATTCTGCGGTTTGCCGCAGAAACTGCAATTGGCATCGACTTCGGTGGGTGTTGTGCTCATCAATCACTTCTTCCCTGCGGCGCCAACTTGCACCGACCCGAGTGAAACAATCGAATGATCCCCCAAAAGGGAGAACATGGGGCGCAGTCCGACGTCGCCGGCTGCGCCCCATTCGAAATCGCCGGTTGGGCGCCTCGTTCGACCTATTTGTCGCCGTTTGAGCCGGGCAACTGCTCCGGCTCAGTCTCCACATCACTCGCGACCTGAATGTTGCCTAGTGACGACATTAGCACGATGTTGCCCGTTTCGCCCAGGACGTCATCGACAAGGCCATACTTCTGGGCATCGAGGGCGTTCATGTAGCGGTCGCGCGTGAACTCCGCTTCGATTTCCTTCCAGGAGTGGCCCGTATGCTGGCCCACAAGGTAGAAGAGCTGCGCCTGCAGCCGCTCCTGCTCGCGGAAAGCAATGCGCACATCTTCCGTGTACCCCTGTGCCCCGCTTGATGCCGGATGCATGTGGATTGTGGCGTGGGGCAGCGCATAGCGGCGGCCCTTGGCGCCCGAAGCCAGCAGCACAGTGCCCATGCTCGCCGTAACACCCACAGCATAGGTGCTCACCGGTGCGGAGATCATCTGCATCGTGTCGTAGATGCCCAGCCCGGCATAAATGCTGCCGCCGGGGCTGTTGATGTACATGTTGATATTCTGATTTGGGTCTTCGCTGTTCAGATAGAGCAACTGCGCCACAATCAGATTCGCCACCTGGTCCGTAATCGGGGTACCCAGGAAGATGATGCGCTCCTTCAGGAGCAAGCTGTAGATGTCATAGGCCCGCTCGCCGCCACGCGATGAGCTGTCGATGACCATCGGAATCACATTTGACGGTTGGCTCCGCCCCATTTCGCCCAGTTCCATTTGCATTGCGCTTTCTCCACTCCTCACTGGCCAACCCTGTCTGGCCCGGCATATTAGTCCGTCACTTGACGCACTGCTACCTTAGCGTCAGGCGTCCGGCGACACTGTAAGCCGGCTGCAAGTCCGCGTTTGCATTGCGTTAGAGTCGGCGCGGCTACTCGGCCGCAGCTTCTTCGGACTCTTCCGCCGGGGGCGCGTCGCCTTCGGCCTCATCTTCGGCTGCCTCAGTCTCACTGTCGACTTCGTCCTCCGCCGACTCCGGGTCAAGCACCGGAACCTCCTGAACATTTTCAGGAGCAGACAGTTCAGGCAATTCGTCCCCACGCGCAATCGCCAGGACGCGATCCATGGCCTTTATGCGGATGATCTCATTTGCAATAAGCATTAGTCCGGAATCCGAGCGCAGCGCAGCGCCCAATGATTCGGACCTTTCGCGCGCGGCTTCATCCTCGTCATCGCCAACTTCCGTCAGCAGCACAATGCGTTCTTCGATCTCTTCATCGCTGACCCGCAACTGCTCGGCGCGAATGATCTCGGAGAGCACAAGGTTGCGCTGCGCGGTCATGTTTGCCTGCTCGCGCAATCCGTCGCGGAAGGACTCGAGCGATTGACCGGTTTGTTCAAAGAAGCGGTTCAGATCCTCGATGCCGAGTTGACGGAGCTGCTGCTCGTAGTCGCGGATCATGTTGTCAAGCTGGTCTTCAACAACGGCGGGCGGGTATTCGAGCGTGGCAAGGGCCACAAACGCATCGAGCGCCTTGGCGCCATAGGCGTTGGTCTCGGCAGTCGTTGCTTCCGCCATCAGTTCGTCGCGCACCTGAGCACGCAATTCCTCAATCGTCGTTACATCAGGATTGACCAGCGCGGCGAATGCGTCGTCAAGCGCCGGGTTCGCAAAACGCTGTATCTGCTTGACGTTGACAGTGAACGTCGCCTCTTTGCCTGCGTGGATGCTGCGACTCTCGGCGGGCCAGGAGAGAACGAATTCCTTGGTTTCACCCGGCGTCATGCCCAGCAGCGCCGCGTCGAATCCTGGAGGATCCATGGGGTGCTCTTCGTCAGGCGTCACGTCCCAGTCGGTTTCGTCAAGCACGACCGTGGGTTCATCACCCTCGCCGACCGGAGCGATGATGCTCTTGACGTCGATGGTGAGCATGTCGCCGTAAGCACTGGGTCCGTCGATCGTCTGCCAGTTGGCATGCTCTGACCGGAAGCCTTCGAGCTTTTCGTCGACTCTTGCCTCGTCGACGACCACGTCATCGCGCTCGACGCGCAACGCGCGGTAATCTCCAAGGTCAACCAAAGGCTCGAGCGGCACGACAAGCGTGTAGATGAGCGGGTCGATCGCGACGTCCTCAAGCGAGGCCTGCGCATAGGGCTCGATCTTCTCCTGCAGAAGCGCTTCCTTGTAGACCTGCTCGCCGAGCTTGTCGACAAACTCACCATAGAGATTGGCGATGCCAAACTGCTGGACGACGATGTGATAGGGAGCCTTGCCCTTGCGGAAGCCGGGCAGCCGGTACTCGGAGGAGACCTTGGCGGCGGCCTTGCGCAGCTCCTGGTCAACTCGTTCCTGGGGCACTTCGATCTTCACAGCCAGTTGGCGCTCTTCACGCGGCTCGGTGGTTACTTTCAGCGTCATGTTTCCCTCGGATATGCCTGATGCAGCGGACAGCGAACAACCACCAGCCGCGAGTTCTTTGTCAGGTGTGCCGCCCACGCGCCACGCCTGCCCTTGATTCCAAGTTGTCCAGTATATCACGCGCTGCGACGGTGTCTCAAGACGGAGTGTGCGGCGCGCGCGCGTGGCGGCTTTGAGCCTTGAAAACAACGCAAAAAAACAGGGACGGCCGAAGCCGTCCCTGTTCTGGTCTGCGCGGAAGCGCATTGCCTCCGGGAGAGTCGATGCGGCGTGGAAGCCGCTGTACTCACCCTGGGGCACAGTCGAGTCTCTAGCGCTCGACCTTGCGCACGTTCTGTGCGCTCGGGCCCTTGGGGCCGGCCACGATCTGGAATTCAACCTGCTCGCCTTCGGCAAGCGTGCGGAAGCCCTGGGTCATGATCGCCGTCTGGTGAACAAAGACATCCTTCTGACCATCAACGGCAATGAAACCAAAACCCTTGGAATCGTTGAACCACTTCACGGTGCCAATCACATTTTGCTGACTCATGGGTACTATACACTCCTTGTGTATTTTTGTGGCGCTTTCTTTAGGGCAGCAACCACGACGACAAAAGAACCTACAACGGCAAGAAGGTCGTGTCCCATCATGTCAGCAAAAACGCCGGCCGGAAGCAAGTCCGAGCGGCATCTAGGCCTACTTCGATCAGAACTTACAACTTCTTGTGACACCATTAAAGCACATGCCTTGCGTCTTGTCAATACTCGAGTTCAAGGAATTTTTCATGAATATTGCGAACAATTGTGCAGGGTGCGCAGATGCTGTGGCTCTCAGTCCGCAATCCCGTCAATGTGGCGCATGTTCAAGCGGCGGCTCGCTCGAGGTAAAATCGCGCGCAATTCGATCGCTGTAGGTGGCAAGCAGTTCCTGCACACGGGCTGCGCTCGACGACTTGACAATCAGCCCGACGTGGTGCTTCTTGTGAAGCCGCCAGACAATTTCGAGGTCGTCATACGCGCTGGTATCCGGCCACTCCTGGCGCGGAAGAGAGACAAGAAGCCCTGCGCACTCCTGCGTATGTGCGGGCGCCGTGTATTCCTCGTTCAGCGCCTGCGCATATTCCACGCGCGCCCACTCGCGCCAGGGATTGACGCCCGTCGCGTGCTCGATCATCAGATCGATGCTCGCGCCGCTGACGCGCGCCGCCGCCTCCAGAAAGTAGAACTTGCCGTCGGCATGGCTGTGAATGAACTCGATGTGGCCGACGCCGCGGCGCATACGCAGCGCTCGCACAACTTCACTGTTGATCGCTGCCAGGCCCGCTGCCTCGGCCGAATCGGCGTCTATCGTGCTTGTGGCAAAGACCCCGCCGCCGTGATAGACGGCCATCGGAGGAATACCATACTTGCTCGCGGTGGAAACGACAACCTTTTCGTCCCAAATCACCGAATCGACGTGATAGACATCTCCCGCAATGAATTGCTCGAGAAGATGGAAGGATTGGCGGTCGCCCAGTTCATGCAGGCGCGCCCAAAGCTCATCGGCGTTGTGCACCTTGCGAATGCCCATCGCACTCGCCTCACCGCGCGGCTTGAGCACCCACGGCGGCGGCACGTTCGCGAGAAACTCGGACACGGCCGCATGGTTAAGTGTGTGGACGAAGCGCGGAATTGCGATTCCCGCCGCTTGCGCAGCCACGCGGATTGCCAGTTTGTCGCGCACCAGCCGCGCCTCCGAAGCGGTCATCCCCGCCATGCGCATATGCTCGCGCAGATCGGCCGCGGTTTCCACATCGAAGTCGTCGAGAGCGACGATTCGGTCAATAGCCCGATGCACGCGCCAGATAGCTCACGGCATAGGTGATATCGGGCTGCTTCGACAGGCCGGGAATCGGCAAGTGGAAAAACTCGTCAACGGCATCGCGCGCCCACGGGTCATCCTTGAGCTCGTCGATCGTTACAAGGATCACGTGCGCGCCAAGCCGCTTTGCCTCCTCCAGGAAAGCATTCCCCTTGAAATAGCTGCTCAGGCAAAGCAATGTCGGCACTCTGGTGGCATTGGTGCCGCTCGGCACGGCGGGTGTGTAGGTCATGGAGGATTCCTGTGGGCTTGATCGGATGAACAACGGCAGCGCGCTTCGCGGCATGGCGCTAACCAGCATCTTACTCGGGCACGGGTTTCACTTCAAATGCGCCAAATCAGCTTCCCGGTTGAGAGCACAGTGAAAGTGTTGCGTGAGCGCCGAGGACTGAATTCCCTTCGCAGTGGGCCATTTTTGACACGGGCGCGCCTTTTCGCGACAATCTCCGGGTTACGCACATGTCGCCACGCCCGGCGCGCACTGCATCCGTCCTGCACATGGGCCTGAATGGCCGGAGAGCCGCACCCACCGCCTATGCTCAACTATCACCTGCCCGCCGGAATGCCCTCCGGCAGCCGCGCCGCCTGGAGCCGCCTGCTGCTGCAGCCTCTCGCTGATGACCTGCTCACGCCACTCAGCTACAGCGTGCTGGCCGAGGTCGCCGGGCGCGCCTGGTTTGTCTACTACGATCGCCTCGGCTTCGACCCGATTCCTCGCGCACGTGTTGTGCGCCAGCACCAAGGCCGCGCCTACTTCAACCTCACCCTCTCCGCGCAGCGCGAGGCGGAATTCGCCGCAACAGAGCCAATCAGCTTTGTGGTGGACGGCGCGCCGCAGCCGCTTGTCAAGGTTGAAAAACCTGGACTGCTGGCGGGAATCAAGAGCAGCCGCGCCGCCGGGCGGCTCGCAAAGAACTGGGCAGCGCTTGCCGGCGACGTACAAGCGAACGCCGAAAGCGCCACCGCCTGGGCCGAGCGTGTGCGCGAATACCGCTGGACCCAGGCCGAGATCCTGCAGATCATGGAGGAGATTGAGCCCAACATGGTCCCGCTCTTTGTGCCATTTCTGGCCGCGCGCCAGGGCATCCTGCTCAGCGTCAACCGCCTCATGCGCATGGCCAACCAGCAGCCGAGTGAGACATTGCGCCAGATCGATCGCGGTCTCGGCGCGGGGGCGTGGTCGAGGCCGACATTGCGCGCGCCCTGAGCCAGATGGCGCAGAAGGTCTCGCCTGCACTGCGCCAATGGATTCTGGCGGGCGAAGTAGGGGAGTGGGAGGCACAACTGCGCGCTGCGGGTCTTTTCGACGAAATGCAGACATTCCTCGCCCGCTTCGGCCATCGCTCCGCCGCACCCGCTGAACTTGCGACGCCTCGCTGGAACGATGACCCAACGCCGCTGCTCCGCCTTCTCGCGGAACCACCGCCTGTACCGGCCGCCGCGGACGATCATGCCATCAGCGTGCTGCTCGCTGCGATTGATTCGCGCATTCGCAAGGATGCCCAGGGGTGCATTGACCTGTTGCGCATTCTCGTTCCACTGCAAAGCACCTCGCTGGATACGCTGGCGCGCTTCCTGGCCGGGGCGCGCCGCTGGGCGTGGGGAGCAAGCCACGAGGCCATGTCCGACGACCGCATCACCAAGGAAGACGATGTCTTCATGTTTGAACTTGAAGAACTCAAGCGCATGATGACTAATGAGTGGAACGTGAGCGACAGCGCCGAAATCAAGGCAACGGCAATTCGGCGTCGTGCCGAATATGACGGTTGGCGGGGCGTGGCCGCTCCGGAGCTGTTGTTTGGGGACACGGCTGCCGAGACCCTTGACAGGTTGGAACCATCGCCCGTGCTGTTGCCGGAGCTCTATCTGGCTCGGTCACGCCCGCGGAGTGGTGATACGCTTGCCAAAGTGGCAGCATGATAGAGTAGCCGGACTGCCGCGGCCCAATCTTGGGTGATCACCCCCTTTTCAAGTATGATCGGGTGCGTGAATCAAGGTTCATTCAGCGTAAGTGCGCGGCTCTGTCGGTCTCCGGCCCTGTTCCTGTCAGGTTGACTCCATGATTAAAGATCCAATCGCAGAAGCGCCCGAGAGTTCGATCGCAAGCACGGAAATTGCGAAACAGGGCGCCCCGGCAACGGCTCCCGATGCGCCAGGCAATGCGACGCTCGAGACAAAGCCGCAGCTTCCCGCACCAAGCTATCCGGAACACCCGCGCATCTCAATCGTGATCCCACTCTTCAACGAGGAGGAGAGCATCGCGGCACTGTACGATGGTCTTGTGGCAGCACTTGCCAACTATGGGAAGCCTGCCGAAGTGATCATTGTTGACGATGGCTCGCGTGACCGCAGCTTTGCCCTGCTAAGCGAAATTGCTCTCAAAGACGCGCGCTTCACAATTCTACGCCTGCGCCGCAATTCGGGGCAGACGGCCGCCTTCTCCTGCGGTTTCGACCATGCGCGCGGCGACGTCGTCATTACGATGGATGCCGACCTGCAGAATGATCCCATGGACATTCCCCTGCTCATGGCCAAGATCGACGAGGGATACGACATCGTCAGTGGCTGGCGGCTCAACCGGCAGGATCGCTACCTGGACCGCAAGCTTCCCTCGATGATCGCCAACCGGCTCATTTCGAATGTAACCGACGTCAAGCTTCATGATTACGGCTGCAGCCTCAAGGCCTACCGGCGTGATGTGCTGCAGCATGTCCATCTCTACGGCGAACTTCACCGCTTCATTCCCGCGCTGGCGAGCCAGGTGGGTGGCACGGTGACGGAAGTGCCCGTCAACCACCGCGCGCGCCAGTTTGGCAGCAGCAAATACGGCATCTCACGCACGGTCCGCGTCATGCTCGACCTGATCACCGTCTGGTTCCTGGGCGCGTACCAAACGCGCCCGATCCATGTCTTCGGTCTGCTTGGGCTGATTTCGGCCGGGATCGGTACGCTCATTGGTCTGTATCTCACCTTCATCAAGATCTTCGAGGGTGTCCAGATCGGCGGCCGGCCGATGCTCATGCTCGCCGTCCTCCTGATCGTGATCGGCGTGCAATTGATCACCATGGGCTTGCTGGGCGAAATGATTACGCGCACCTATTACGAGAGCCAGAACAAGCCCATCTACATCCTGCGCGACAGCGTAACGCTGGGCCGACCTGCCGTCGCTGCGGCCTGAGCCATTTTCGTCTCCATCGTTCAACGTCCCCATGCCCTATGGCTGTAACAACCGCGCCGCGGATGATCAGATGGCAGCAGGGCCTGCCGCCGCTGACGTCACCCGTGCAGCGCGACGGCAGCGGCGGGCGACCGGGCTCCTGGCCGCGCTTTGGTGGCGCTGGCACTGTTGCCCACGCTGCTCGTAACCATCGGTCGCAACGTCAATCCCGACGAACATCAGTTCATCGCCGCGGGCGTGCTGCTGGCACGCGAGGGTCTTCTGCCCTACCGCGACTTTGCCTACTTCCACGTTCCCAACCTGGCGTTCGTTTACGCCGCGCTCTTCAGCGTAACCGACTATCTTGCTGCTTTCGGCGCGCCTCTTTTCGCTCATGTGCGGCGCATTGCTGCTGCTCACAATTCTGCTTTTCACGCGGCAGCGCTGGCGCGCCGAAGACGCGCCCGCTGCCGCGTGGAGCGAGGCAGCGTCCGTCCTGCTCTTCGGGCTGATGCCCCTCTTCGTCTATACAAGCGGCAGCGCCTGGAACCACGACCTGCCCGTGCTGCTGGGCGTCTGGGCAACGCTAGCGCTCATCCACGGGCTGCGCCGCGCCTCGCCGTGGGGCTGGCTTCTCCTCGCCGGGCTGCTGGCAGGGTTCGCTGCGGGGACGCGCTCATCGTTTGTCTTCCTGACTTGTGCCTTTCACAGCTCGCCGCGACCATTGGCACGGGCGGCGGCTTGAAGGCGGCTGCTGCTGCGCCTGGTTGCCTTTGGCGCAGGCGTGACCATCGGCCTGCTGCCCGTGCTCTACACCGCAGCTCAGGCGCCCTCGGCGTTTCTCTTCGGCAATGTCGAGTATGCGCGCCTGAACACCGCCTTCCGCATCACCGAAGGCTATGCGCAAGGCGATGACGCTGCCGGGCAAGTTCGTGCGCCTCGGCGGGGAATTGATGCTCCCGGGCAATCTGCTCGTGCTGGTTGCCGTACCTCATGTTCGGGCTGCCGCGCAAGGCAGACTGGCGTCGCCTGGCCTACAAAACTGCGCCCGCTGGTACTTGTGATGGTTCCCTTCCTTGCTTGCCGGGTGCGCTCGCGCCCACGCCCTCCTGGCCGCAGTACTTTTACGCGCTCATGCCACTTCCTCTGGTTTGCCGCGCTGGATGGCATCGCCGCGCACCACCGCGCCGAGTGGGGCACTGAACGGCATCGTGGAGCGCCCTGGTCAGCGGTTCTGCTTATCCTGCTTGCGCTCTGGGGATATGCGAATCGGCGCGATCTGCGCGACTTCGTACAAGGGACGCTGGATCCCAATTGTCTACCACAACGCCGGCGTGGAGATGGCCGAGTCTGCTCGGGCCGCAAAGCCGCGTGCTGACGCTTGCACCCACACTGCCGCTTGAAGGTGGTCTGCTGACTTACCCCGAATTGACCACCGGCCCCTTTGCGCTGGCGCGCTGCGCTGCGCATGTCGTCGCCCGAGCAGCAGGTGCGCAAACGACCTTGCCGCCCATCGACTCACCTGACGGGTGGCTGGCAGGGCAGACCGGCGCGTGCCGTGCTCTTGAGCGTGGACCGCAACGACATTGCCGACGAACAGGCGCTCTTCGATTTCGTCACGGCGCCAGGCTTCGTGCCGCTGCCCATGCGCGATTCGAGCACGCTCTGGGCAAATCCGCTCGCCACGTGGGACGACAACATTCGCCTCGCGGCGCAGACGCGCGAACCCGCTGCGGGCCTCATGCCTGGAGAGACGTTCAGCCTGCTCAACTATCTTCAGGCGCAGCGACCCACCGCCCGCAATCTCAGCCGCATTGTGCGCCTGCGCGCTGCCGACGGCACACCCGCAGGAACCGAAGTTGCACAGACAAGCGGCTGGCCGTGGGGGCAGCCCACCACAAAATGGGAGCCGGGCGCGCTATGGTATGACGGCGCGCAGGTCACCGTCCCCGCCGATGCCGCGCCCGGCCTCTATCGCGTGGAGACGGAGTTGTTCGACCCCGATGCCGGCCAGGCGTTCCCGATTGAACTCGGCACTGGACGCTACGCCGCCGGCTCGGCCTACGGTGAGTATCTTGCCGTCGGCAACTGGCCCGGCGCGCCCGCAACGCCGCTCCAGCCCGAGACGGTCATTGGCGGATTTGCCACCTTGCAGGGATACACGCTCGAGCAGCAGAATGATTCCCTGGGGCTGCGCCTCAACTGGCAAGGTGAAGCGCCCGCGTCAGGCGACTACACCGTCTTCACCCAACTGCTCGACGGCAGCGGCGCGCCGCTTGCACAGCACGACAAGCCGCCGCTCGACGGCTTCTATCCGACTTCGGCCTGGGCGCCCGACCTTGCATTTGCCGACGACTTTGTGTTGCCCTTGCCAACTCCTCTGCCGCCCGGCCCCTACACGCTGCTTGTGGGCATGTACGACCCGGCCACGGGGGTGCGCCAGCCGGTCACGCGCGCCGGCAGCCCTGCAGGCGACGCTGTGACGATCCCGATTACCCTCGACTGACGACGCAAATACCTCATACTCGTTGAGGTCCTTGGTTTCCTGCCTTTTTCCGTCGTTCTCGTAGCTTCCGTGTACCGGCTTCTACGCGGCCTGATTGAGCCCCAGCACGCGCATGAGCTTGCGCACGCTGAAGCGGTCGCGCAGGAAGTGCGAATACTGCTCGGCCTGGAACTGTTCGTCAGCGCTTAGGCCAAGCTCGGCCACAGTCGTTGGCCCGCCGGCGGTGCGCAGCCAGTGCGCGACGGCGTCGGGCGGCGGCACCTCGGCAGCGGCGGCTTCAATCGCATCCCATTGGTCCAGAATGCGCCGCTTGAGCGCATCGTAGTCGGCGGGCGTCATGTCGAAGAAGGGGCGATTGGTCGCCACAACCTCGTCGCTCAGCGCTCCAAAGACGCGACGGATTGTGGCGATGTCCGCCTCTGCATCGGGCATTGTGGATGCCTCGAGCAGGTCAGCCACATCAGCACGCGAGAGGGCGCGCACTTCGTTGTAGAGTTCGGCAGCAAGAATCGTGCCCACGCCCGTCTTGGCCCCGTGGAGGATAGCGGGCCGCCCCTCGCGCAACAGCTTCATCTCCCAGAAGTGCGAATAGTGGTGCTCTGTACCCGATGCCGGGCGCGAATTGTTGAAGTCCACCATGCACCAGCCCGAATCGAAGAGCGCCTCGAGCAGCACCTTGACTCCCTCGGGCGACCCCGCAGCGATCTCCTCGGCGTGGGCCGCACAGCGTTGCGCCGTCTCCAGCATGCGCACGGCAATGTCGGCGTCGAATAGCTCGTCCCGCACAATGTGCGCCAGGCGGAAGTCAGCCACGGCGGTGAACTTGGCGAGCATGTCGCCAAAGCCGGCAGCGATCATGGGGCGCGGCGCAGCCACCAGCGTGTTGATATCGGCGAAGACCGCAATCGGCGGCTGGCAGTTGAAAGTGACCTTGACGCCGCCCACGATCATGGGCGCACCCACGGAGACGTACGCGTCGACCGAAGGGGCGGTGGGTATCGAGATGAACTCAAGCCGTGTGCGGTTTGCCGCGAAACGGGTGATGTCGGTCACAGTGCCCGATCCAACCGAAACAAGCGTGCGCGGGCCGTCGTCAAGTGCAATCAGCACCTGGTAGACATGGTTGCCGTCCGCCACAACCTCCGGCCCGGGAAAGAGTACAAGTTTGACATCGAAGCCGGCGTCCACCAGTGCGGTGTAGACGGCCTCGCCCTGAACGCGCCAGGTATTCTTGTCGGCGGTGACGAGCAGCCGCGTGCGCTCTTCGTCGCGGCAGAAGTTCACGAGGTTCGCCACTGCGTGGTCGTCAATCGTCACTGACCAGGGTTTGCGTGTATGAGTCGTATCCAGTCCGTCACCCATCAGAGCCTCCATTTCAACCATATCAATACACTATTGCACGTAGCGGAACAATTACGATTTATCAATTATCAATTATGGCTTATGGCTTTCGCACTACACATACATCGACTCCGCCAGCGCCGCCAACAACACCTCACCCGCCTGTATCGCCGTGCGCCCAAAGCTCACCACGCCATCCTCGTGGCCGCCCATGGCGAAGAGACGGCGCGTGCGCAAATCGCTCTCGCTGTAGAGACGCGCCACCTCCGCCGACATTTCGGGCGTGCCATAGGGGACTGAAGGGCGCGTCGTGGGCAGCCCCAATCGGGCTGCATTGCGCCAGATTTCCGGCGAGTGGCCGTGCATCACCCAGCGAATGCGGCCGTCCAGCGCGTAGACCGCGCCGTGGGTCATTGATTCGGACGAGGGACGCACAGGTCCCTCGGCCACCGTAAGGTTTTCCACCGGATAGCATGCCGTAACGACCACAAAGTGCTCGGGTGCAAGGTCGGCGATCTCGCCGGTTTGGGTACCGGTAATCACGAAGCGGCGCTGCGCAGCGGGAGCACTGAAGGGCGCGACGCGACAGGAAATGTTGCCGAAACCGTAGCCTTCGTAGCGGTCAGGCGTCTGCCCGATCATCTGCAGCAGCACCAGAATGCGCCGCCACGCGTTGAGTTCGCGCAACTCCGCAGCTGGCAGCGCAGGCGCAACCTGGTACTCCATCTTGAACTTGATCACACCTTCGTCGTGGGACATAACCACCTCAAGCTAGTACGCGGAAACAACGGAAACTGCGGGAAAGTCAGGTAACAGAAACCGCAAAGGGAATTCAAGGAGAATCAAGGACAAGCAGCAATTCTCAATATGGCATTGGCGGTCATCACCACCTGCAAAATCGCCCCAAAGTTGGCTTAAGGAGCCGCACTTTGCGATACTTGATTGCCCCCGATTGATTAGAAGGGGCATGTGACCGTAGCGGCTGTCATTGTGCTGCAATGGGCCAGTTCCACCGCTGGCACTCGACTCAAAAGTCAAATTGAGAATTGCTGAAGGACAAGTGCGATTGACGAATCCCAGGTCAACCTAATCAACCAGTCATCCATCAACCAGTCAACCAGTCAACCAGTCAACCAGTCAGCCCAATTATCAATTCCAATTATCAATCATCCCTCCGCGACATGCGCCGTCATCTCACGCATCAACTCCTTCATGCGCGGGTAGGTCTCCTGGAACTTGTTCACGTAGAAGCGGTACGCTTCGTGGCGAGCGGGGTCGGGTTGGGTGACCGAGGCTTCCTTGACCATGTTGCGCGACGCCTCGGCCAGCGATGGGTACGCGCCCGCGCCCACAGCCGCCACTACCGCCGAACCGAGCAGCGACGCCTCGGTCTGCTGCGTTGTGTAGACAGGCTTGCCGAGCACATCGGCGTAGATTTGCATGAAGAGCGGGCTGCGCGTCGCGCCGCCACTCGCAATCACCCGATCCACAGTGATATGGTTGCGCGCGAACGCGTCGAGAATGTCCTGCGTGCCGTAGGCAATGCCCTCCATGAGGGCGCGGAAGAGATGGCCTCGGCTCGTCTGCAGCGACAGGCCCCAGACCATGCCGCGCGCGCTTGAGTCGGTGTGGGGCGTGCGGTTGCCCTGGAAGGAATCGAGCACAATCAGCCCCTGTGAACCGGGGGCCACCTGTGCAGCCTCGGCGTCGAGCAATTGATAGGCGCTCATCCCCTGGGCAGCGGCCTCGGCTTCCACGCCCGTGGCGAAGTTGCGCTTGAACCAGTTGAGGATTGACCCGGTGGAGACCTGGCCGCCCTCGACAGGGTTCAGCCCTGGAATCAGCGACTCCGGGAACGCGCCGAAGACACCGGGGAAGTGCACCTCTGTAGTAGACAGCGAAGTCATGACATTGGATGAGCCGGTGATCAGCCCCAGATCGCCCGGCCCTGTGACGCCCTGACCAAGCATGCCGATGAAGGCGTCCGCCCCGCTGGCGGCAACGGGAATCCCCATAGGAAGTCCGAGCGCGGCCGCGGCTTCCTGGCTAAGCGGGCCGACGACCTCGCCGACGCGCAGCACCTCTGAAGGGAATTTGCGCTCAATGCCCGCAAGCCCAATCGTCGCGAAGAAATCGGATTGCCAGCCGCCGCTTGGGGCATGGTAGAACCAGCGGTGGGTGGTGGTGTTGATGTTGAGCGCAAAACGGCCCGTCAACTTGTAGGCCAGCCAGTCGGTGTACTCGACAAGCACCTGAGCGTCGGCGTAGGTTTCCGGCTCGTTCTCCTTGAGCCAGAGCATTTTGGGGGGCATCCACTCGGCGTTGACGCCCGCGAGGCAGTAGCGCAGTGCTTCGTGGCCCGTCGCGAAGATGCGTCGCGCCTGCTCGGCGGCGCGCACGTCCATCCACAGCAGCGCGGGGCGCAGGTGCGTGCCGTCGCGCCGCATGGGGAGCATGGTGCAGCAGGTGGCGTCGGCGCTGATGCCGATGATTTCGCTGCGCCGCACGGTGGGCGCCGCGGCAAGGCAGGCGCGCACGGCCGCCACGAGCGCATCCCACCACGCGTCGGGGTCTTGTTCGGCCCAACCGGGGCGGGGGAAGGTCGTGGCGTAGGCGGACTGCCCGATCGCGACAAGTTCGCCCTGCATCGTAAAGAGTCCCGCCTTGAGCGCCTCGGTGCCGGCGTCGATGCCAATGACATAGGGTGGCGCATATTCGCCCATACGAAAGCCTCCATGTTGAGTTCGGTTTTGAAGCGGGCCGCTGCCACAGCCATAGGCTGAAGCCTACGGCTGTCCAACCCAAGCCTGCTGAAGCAGGCTGAAACCCTTCTGCACTCAAGGGAGACGGTGTCAGTCGGCTTCAGCCGACTTGGGTTGGATAGCTGCAGGCTTGAGCCTGCAGCGGGACCGCCGCGAAGTGATCGTGCCGCACGATTTCGGAAAATCCTATATGCCTTTGCTACACGCCCGCCCACCTATTGTATCAGCCATCGCGCTTCATGGTACTGCCGCGGTGGGTACGTCCGCCAACGCAGTGAACGCCGTGCGCAGCGCGGGATACAGGTCACGGTAGATGGCGTAGAGCGCATCATAGGTGGCTGCCATCTGTGGGTTGGGCTGAATCGACACGCCCGGCTGCACCAGAGCACGCACCGCCGCCGCGACATCCGGGTAAATCCCCGCGCCTGCTGCCGCGAGGATTGCGTCGCCCATGGGTGCGCCCGTGGCGGCGTGCGGTACGGTGACCTCGCGCTGCAGGACGTCCGCCTTGATCCGGTTCCACAGCGGGCTGCGCGCGGCCCCGCCCACAAGCGCAAGCCGGCGCGCCGGAAAGCCCGCCGCGGCGGCGCTTTCCACATTGTGGCGCAGACCAAACGCAGTTCCCTCGAGGATGGCGCGCACCATGTCGCCGCGTGTGCTGGCGAGGGAGAGCCCGCAGAAGACGCCGCGCGCCTGTGGGTCCCAAATCGGCGATCGTTCCCCGTACAGGTAGGGAAGGAAGATCAGCCGGTTGGCCCCCGGCGGGGATGCGGCAGCCGCGTCCGTTAGCGCATCGAAGGGGTCAATCCCCTGCACTCGCGCGGCGTCGCGCTCTGCCTGCGCCAAATTGTCGCGGAACCAGCGCAGCGCGCCTCCGCTCGTCACCAGCGCACCGACAACCAGGTGACGATCCGGCAGCGCGTGGCCCAGGGGGTAGAGCGCATTGTCCAGGTAGGGCGTGCCGCTGCAGATGAGCAGCACGGACGAATGCCCCGTCATTTCCACCGCGTCACCCGGCTCGATGACCCCCGCCTCAAGCGCCGCCGCCGTGCCGTCGACCATGCCTGCAAGCACGGGCGTGCCGGCGCGCAGCCCGGCGATCTGCGCCGCGGCGCTGGTCACTGCGCCCACAATCGCGCCACAGGGGCTGGCCGGCGGCAACAAACGCTGCGCAATCCCCATGCGCTCGATGAGCGGCTGCGACCAATTACCGGTCGCCCCGTCCCAGCAGAGGGTGAGCGGCCCGTGCGAGGCGTCAAAGGTGAATGCGCCTGTCAGTTTGTGCACGATGTAGCCGTTGGTGGTCAGCGCATGCGCGGCCTGCTGCACAAGCTCGGGGCGGTGGCGCTGCATCCACAGGAGTTTGGGGGCGAGGAAGTAGGAATCGATGCGCCCCCCGTTGATGCGGCGGATCGTCTCCTCGCCGACGTGCTCATGCAGCCATGCACACTCGGTCTGGGCGCGCCGGTCCATCCAGAGCATGGCATTGGCCAGCGGGCGACCCTGCGCATCAACCAAGACAAGCGTCGGGGCCTGGCAACTGACGCAGAGCGCCGTCACGGACGCGCGCTCTCCCGGCGGCTTCGATTACCTGGCCGATGATCGTCGCGCACGCCTGCCACCAGAGTTCGGGATCCTGCTCGGCCCAACCGGGGTGGGGGTAGAGGGTCGGGTACTCCTGTGTGGCGCTTGCCACAATCGCGCCGCTCTCGCTGTCCACAAGGATCGCCTTGGCCGCGGTCGTGCCCACGTCCAGCCCCAGCACCAGCGGCGCACTCATGATTTAGCCCTCACTAGAGTCGATATTTGACGCAAGGGCGCGAGGCACAGCAAAGTGCCCTACTAATGTTTTGCGGAGGGTGGAATCGGATTCAGCAAGCATCTTCAATATGGTGCCTTCCGTTTTTGCAGTTCCTTGCGTCCTTCCTTGCGTTCCCTGGCGTCCTCGCGCCCTTGCGTCAAGATAAGCTGTGTGCGTTGAGGCAGCGCAGCAGCGGTTTGCCGGTGATGAAGCGCGCCACGTCCTCGGCCACCATCGCGGCCCCTCGCTCGGCGGCCTCGCGCGTGTTGCCGGCGAGATGGGGCGTCACCGTGACATTGGGCAGCTTGAGCAGGGGCGATTGCGGATCGGGCGGCTCGGTGGCGAAGCAGTCGAGCGCTGCCCCGGCAATCTGCCCGGCGACGAGAGCGGTGTAGAGCGCATCGTAATCAAGCAGCGGCCCGCGCGCCGAGTTGATGACATACGCGCCGGGTTTCATCTGCGCCAGCGCCGCTGCGTTGATGATGTGGTGCGTCTCGGGCGTCACCCGCGCGTGGATGCTCACGAAATCGGATTCGGCCAGCAGCGTGGCGAAATCCACGGGCATTGCGCCCAGTTCGGCAAAGCGTGCGGCGGGTGTGTACGGGTCAAACGCGAGAATGCGCATGCCGAAGGCGTGGAGGTAGGGGGCAAGCCCCTGTGCAATCGCGCCGAAGCCCACAAGCCCCACCGTCTGGCCGCGCAGCTCGCGCCCTGCCAGGTCGTAGCGCGTGCGCTTGCCCTCCCAGACGCCCTCGCGCAGCACCACATGCGCAGGTGCAATCCCGCGCGCTGCGGCAAGAATCATCCCCACGGTGTACTCGATGGCCGCCTGCGCGTTGCGCCCCGGCGCGTGCACCACGGGGATGCCCCGCTCACTGCACGCCTCCACGTTGACGTTGATGCAGCCCCCGCGCGTGACGCCCACGATGTGCAGGTGCGGGCACGCGGCGAGCAGCCCGCGCGTGACCGGTGCGGTGTGAAGAAGCAGCACCTCGGCGTCGCGCGCGACTTCGGCCATGGCGGCGGGGTCGCCCACGTACTCGCTTACCTCGATCTCCGGCGTCGCATCCTGCAAGGGGGTGTCGGGCCAGTCGAACTCGAGGTATTCGGCGCTGAAAGGCGCGGCCGCCTCGCCCAGTGCGCGCCGCAGCGCATCCGTGAGCATGTGGGGAAGGACGAAGTGGTCGCCGATGGCGGCAATGTTCATGGGGATCTATCCGCGGCGCTGATGGCCGCGCCTCAAATGATCAACCCCGGTATCTCGCCCAGGTTATTGACGACGAAATCGGGCGGGGCGGCCATGGCCTGCACGTCGGCGCGGGTGGCCGCGCCGGTCAGCGTCACGGTCGTCACCATGCCCGCCTGCTGCCCCATGAGGATGTCCGTTTCGAGGCGGTCGCCTGTCATCATGCAGCGTTCGGCGGGCACGCCCAGCCGCTGCAGCGCCGTTTGCATGATCAACGGGGAGGGCTTGCCTGCGAGCAGTTCGAGCTTGCGCCCGGTCATATGCTCGAGCGCCGCAATCGTCCCTCCGGCGTCGGGGATGCCGCCACCGGGCATCGGGCACATCTTGTCGGCGTTGGTGGCAAAGAAGCGCGCCCCCTGCATCAGCGCCTGATAGGCAGTGTTGAGCTTGCGGTAGTCGAGCGTGCGGTCAAAGGCCACCACCACGGCATCCACCCCGGCGGGTGCGATGACCTGCATGGGGTCCTGGCCAAGAAACTCGGGGAGCACGTTGAGGCCGTGGCCGCGCAACTCGGTGCGCAGCGCTTCCTCGCCGATGACGTAGAGGCGCAGTTCCGGTTCTGTGCGTGCGAGATGGTGGCCCAGCACGTAGGCCGAGGTGATCACGTCATCGGGCGCAGTGGGGATGCCCACACGCGTGAGCTTGGCGGCGTAGGCCTCGCGCGGCTCGAGCGGCTTGTTGCTCACAAAGAGCACGCGCTTGCCGCGCGCCCGCAACGTGGCGATCGCCTCCACCGCCCCCGGCAGCGCCGCGTCGCCAAGATAGACGGTGCCGTCAAGATCAAAGACAAAGCCGTCCACTGCGCGCGGCGATGGGACTGGTTGACCGGCGACCGAATGATTCACGTGGAGACTCCAGTCAGGAGGGATTGCTTATCAAGGTGGAGAGGTTGAACAGAATTGCGCGCAATGCACACTCTTGCATGATGAGTGTAGCACCGGCTGCGCAGGGTGTCAAGGCAATCTGTTCACTCCATCGAAGCGAGGCTTCCAAAGCCGGAAGCCTCGCTTCGATTGAGTGGAGGGTGATACTCGCCACCGGACGGCTGTGGTCCAGCGCACATGAGACCGCCTCTGCGCGTGGCAGAATGAACACAGGACGAAGCGTCGGCCGGACAGCCAGTCGCGCATGGCCGAAAATCGCGCTCGATTGGCATTCGCGTAGGAGTTGTGATACAACCCAGTTGGCACCGAATGGGGCCAGTCGCATGACACCTTTGCAGTTGTTGAGAAAGGCTGCAAACTGCCAAGTCGAGCCTGGCGCTTCAGTCAGTCCTATGGTTCGGTTCGCCCATCCACATCATTTCCACTTCGGATCAGACAGAGTGAGGAGATATCCATGTCAGCCAATCACCCGACACGAGCCTATCATATGACAAGCTCGCCACTCGGCCTGTTCGTGAGCATTGCACTCGCCATCGCACTGATTTTGACAGCCGCGCCAACTGCATTCTGCCCAGACTACCGGCGACAGCGAACCGCTGCCGCTCCCTATGGGGCAACTTGCCACAGGAACGTTTGCCGCCGGTGAGTCCGTCAACTATCTCGTCGACTTGCCTGAAAGCACCACGTACGTCGTCACCGCGGGTGACGAAGTCGAAGCGGCGAAGTTCACTCTCGTCATTATCGACCGACGCGGCAACGAAGTCTACAACGACATCTTCCAGACTACGCAGATCGACCTCAAGAGTGGCGACCACGTCTTCACGCTCACCGCCAACGAGGATGCGACCCTTTCGCTCTTCGTCACCGGACAGACAGGCGAGATGAGCACCACCTATGGCGACGGCACGCTTGAAAATGGCAGCTTTACCGTTGCCGAAGAATGTCAAGGATACGCAGTACGCCGAACTTGACGTGGAAAAGAGCGACTACTGGCAGCAAGCCTTCGTGACCGCCTCAGGGGGAGACGGTGACGCCTATTCCATCTATGTCTCCGGCGACGACGTCTACGCCTCGGTGGATGACAGCAGCACGGGCGGCCCCGCTGTCTTCTGGACCAGGGGTGGGCGCTATCACGTGGAAGTTGCCCCGGTGGCCGGCGGTGACAGCCTGACGGTGGTGGTTCTGCTTTCCGGCCCCGTGCCTGAACTGGTTGTCGGCGAGGAGACACCGGGCACGCTGAATCCAGGCAATACGCAGAAACCCTATCGCTTCACGGTTGAAGAACCGGGCATCCAGTACACAGTCACGCTTGCATCGGACGTCGGCGATGTGGACATAGACCTCGCCGCCTCGATCAAGCCCACCACGGACAACTGGAGTTCCTACAACTCCGACTCCAACGAGTCGCTCCAGTTTGTCGCTCCGGTTGCCGGCGAATACTACCTGCGCCTCTTCACAAGCAGCGAAGTGATCGATCCGGTGGATTACACGATCAAGGTTGAGGCCGGGGAAGCGGCGCCACTCATCGAACCGAATCAGACCACCTGGGGCGTTGTTCCAGCCGGCGGCAAGAGCATCTACACACTTCCCATCGCTGACGGACCCCAATTGCTTGTCATCTCCCTGGTTGCAAATCCCGATGTCGACCTTGACCTGAACGGGCAAATCGTCGATGCAGAGGGCAACACCGTTGCATCAATCAGTGGCTACAATTCGGGATCGTTCGAGGCGCTTGCACAGGCCCTCGATTCGGGGGGAATGCTTCAAGTTGAAGTGGACGGCAGCTACGCGGGCGAGGATACGCCTTATGCCCTAAACGTGTCGCTGCAGCCCGCAGGGGCCGTGGCCGCACAGTGGGCGGTGGATGCCTCTGCCAGCAGCGAATACTCCGAAAGCAGCTACACTGCGCTGGAGGCGACCGGCCAGCCAAACGTCCCAACGTCCTCGGACAACCCTCTCGCGTGGACCGCCAAAGAACAAGATAGCGGTGTGGAAACGCTTGAACTCACCTACGAGCACATGGTGACGCCAACCGGTGTCCGCATCTTCGAGAGCTACAACCCCGGCGTGGTGACAATGGTTGAAGCCTATGACGCCGACGCCGACGAGTGGAGCGCCCTGTGGGAAGGTGACTCGGCCACCGACGAGGCAATTCGCGTCTTCAGCCCATCACTTGACACGCCGAACTTCAAGACCGACCGCATTCGCCTTACCTTGCAGACCGATCTCGTATCGGGCTGGAACGAAATTGACGCGGTGCAGTTGCTGGGCCTGCCATGACCTTGACGCCGTCCTGAACGCTGACTCAGAGGAAAGTGGGCGGGCCACTGCGGTCCGCCCACAGCCAACTTTGCCAACCCCGAATCTGCAACGCGAAAAAAAGCAGGAGACAATCATGGCCGAGCCCACCGAAATCCAGCGACCGCGCCCCGTGTTGGCCTTCGTCGACTGCGACATTGCCAGCGGCAAAGACGAGATTGCACGTGAACAACTCATGGCAAAGATTCGGCGCTACCGCACACATGGGGTGGCGCCACTTTGGGTCAACTGGCTGCGTCAACGCGCCGACCTGCGCTTCGTCTGCCTGGTGCACGACTTCCCCGAGTTCAACAACTTCATCCTCGACGTCGTGCGCTCTGTGGACGGCGTACGCGAGACCAGCACCATTCTCTCGTTTGGTGGCCGCGCCGACCTTGACGCGCTGCTCGACCTCGAAATGGAGGTCAGTTCCAGCGGCCACAAAGTTGCGGTAAGCGTCATGATCGATGTGCAACCGGGCATGGACCGCCGCTGCTTTCAAGCGCTGCTTGACTTGCCGCCCCACCCCGACGTGCGCTTGGTGTGGCTTCTCAACACCTACCACAGCGAACAGGCAGACCTGCAACTCTTCCTGATTGGCAAGAACCTTTCGGCCATCACCGGCTACTTGATGAGCTGGGTGCGCACTGCACCGGGCGTTGTCGACACCGAAATGGACACAGTGCTCGAGTGGCGCTGGCTTGCCAACCCCGGAGACATCATCGAACTGTGCGAGATGTTCTTCACGCCCAACCCGCGCATTATGGCGGAGGGGAGGGCGGGGGGTTGACTGGTTGACTGGTCCATTGGGTGACTGGTTGATTGGGGATTGGGTGACTGGTGAACTTGGGATTAGCTCCGTACCACTTGGTGCGGAGCTTTGTTTTTCTCGGGATATCCGCAAGTTTGGAGTGAACGAACCGTGGGGAGCCACGCTGGTCAAGGTCGCTGAAGCCTTGTTTGCGAGCAGTATCAAACCGTAACCAAAGTCAGTGGTGGCGCAGAGGCCATCAGCCTATCCTTGGGCCATGCACGATGCCGGTATGGGACCGGCATGCACACACAGACGTTACGTCTGCACAGCCCCACAGCGGGCAGCCCGAGGAGGGAATTCGCATGACGACAGCACCATTGCTTCCGAATGACGTCAATTCGCGGCCCGAGCGGCGCGCATCACGGCCCGGTCGCAGCCGCCCCTTCATCTGGGGTTCAATCCTGCTTGTGGCCGGTCTCTTGACGCTGTTTTCGACTCTAAACTTGTTCAGCGCCGTATCGGGGATT
Organism: uncultured Chloroflexia bacterium; assembly: GCA_963735275.1. GTDB lineage: Bacteria > Chloroflexota > Anaerolineae > Caldilineales > Caldilineaceae > UBA5069. Next base: position 605,430 of record CAVTKJ010000001.1, read on the forward strand.
GTCTTTGCACTTTTGTTTGCTGCTGCCGCTCTCGCCTTTGGCTACGTCTTCCTGCGCAACAGCGCCGGCAACTGGTGGGCCGCCGTTCCGGCCTTTGCGTTGGCCGGACTGTCCGGTTCGATCATGATTTCCGAGTACGCCCCGGAACGCATGACCTTTCTGGGCGGCGCGGTCTTTCTGGGCGCACTCGGTCTCGGCTTTCTCGCGGTCTATCTCGCGCGACGCGATTTCTGGTGGGCGGTGATTCCTGCAGGGGCAATGCTGAGCCTCGCCGTCACCGCGGCGCTGGATGAAGGCGGCTTTGGCAGGGGCAACGACGATGTTTCGGCGGGCGTCTTCTTCTTTGGTTTGGGGCTCACCTTTCTTGTGGTCGCGCGGCTGCGGCCGCGCATCGATCGCAGCCGCCAGTGGGCGTACATTCCCGCAGCGATTCTCATGCTGCTGGGCACGTTTCTCTTCACTTCGGCAACAACCTTCCTTGTGTACTTCAACGTGATTGTGGCGGTCGTCATGGTTGGGGCGGGCGCCTTTCTGATTCTCAAGTCCAGGGGCGAGCGCGGCGCCAATTAGGGCGCAAGGCTGGTCAGATCACGATCGCAAATATCAGCAATCCGCCGCCTGATGTACAGGGCGGCGAATTGCGTTTCATCCTCTCTTGTGGGCTGCCCGCCGCCGAAACTTTGCCCTCCTTTCTGTGTTTCTTGTATGAAGGTACAATGACGCCGGCCATTTTCCCCGCGAAGATCATTGGGGTGATTGTGCATGGTTCCACGCGCTCTGGCTTGAGCGCCTCACTGCGCGCAGCAGCTGTTTGCGCGCAGTGGTTTTCAAACGCACCGGGTAGATACCGTCATGAATGCAAACGAACAAATTTCAGCAGAAAACGCGCTGCCCGCACGCCGCCGCGTCGTCATCACCGGCGTCGGAGCAATTACCCCGCTGGGCCTTTCAGTCGCCGAAACGTGGGAGGGACTGGTTGCCGGTCGCTCTGGAATCGACCACGTGACGAGATTTGACGCTTCGGGACTGCGCACGACCTTCGCCGGTGAAGTACGCGGCTTTGACCCGGCAAATTACATGGATCGAAAAGAGGCGCGCCGCCTCGATCCCTATATCCAGTATGCGCTGGCAGCAGCCAAAGAGGCGATTGCCGACGCGGCACTGCAATTCGAGAACGAAGACCCTGCCCGCGTGGGTGTAATTGTTGGCAGCGGCATTGGTGGGGTCCTGTCGATGATTGAGGGGCAGGAAGTCGTTGCGTCCAAAGGACTGACCAAAGTCAGCCCCTTCATGATTCCCAACATGCTCGTGGATTCGGCAGCAGGACGCATCGCAATTGAATACAATCTCCACGGCCCCAACCACGCGGTCGTCAGCGCATGTGCCAGCGGCACCGCCGCCACGGGGGAGGCCTACGAAGTGGTGTTGCGTGGCGATGCCGATGTGATGATTGCCGGTGGCTCCGAAGCGGCAATTCACGCCTCGATGATGGCCGGTTTCGACGTGATGGGCGCGCTGAGCCGCTACAACGATGATCCGGCAGGCGCCTGCCGTCCATTCGATTCGACGCGTGATGGCTTTGTGATGAGTGAAGGGAGCGCGATTCTCGTCCTTGAATCGGCAGAGCACGCCCTCGCGCGCGGCGCACACATCTACGCCGAGGTGATCGGCTACGGCAGCAGCAATGATGCCTACCACATGGCTGCTCCGCACCAGACCGGCCGCGGCGCCGCTGATGCCATGAAGATGGCGCTGCGCAAGGCCGCCGCGAATGGCGCGCCGCCATCGTCGATCGACTACATCAACGCCCACGGAACCGCAACGCGCTACAATGACATTGGCGAGACGATGGCTATCAAGCAGGTTTTAGGCGAGCATGCCTACACAGTCAAAATCAGCAGCACGAAGAGTATGCTGGGTCATCTTCTCGCTGGCGCAGGCGCGATTGAGGCGATTGTGTGTGCGAAGGTCATCACACAAGGCATCATCCCGCCGACGATCAACCTGAATGAACAGGATCCGGATTGCGACCTCGACTACACGCCGCTGGTTGCCCGTCCCGCCGATGTCTCAGTGACGCTGAGCAACAGCTTTGGCTTCGGCGGTCACAATGCCTGCATCATGTTGCGCCGCTATCCTGCGCAGGGCGATGTCGCCTGATAGCCCAGCGGCTCTAAAGAATCGACCATGACGAAGCCTGAGACAATCGAGCCCACTACGGCGGTGACCTTTAACTCGCGCACAAGCAGAAAGCGATGCCGGGTCGATCGCCAACGGTCAATCGCAAACCGAGACCCATGCACCAGCTCCCAGCCTGTGGCGCAGGCCGACGTTGCTGCGCGCGCCCGTTCCCGTGCCGCCGCCGACACCACCGCCCGACGGTCACCGCCGGTACGCCCAGATTGTCGGCTGGGGCTACCATGTACCCGACAAAATCATCACGAACAAGGATCTTGAGGCAATCGTCGACACGTCGGACGAGTGGATTCGCGACCGCACGGGGATTGCCGAACGCCATGTCGCCGCCGACCCGACGGAGACCTCTGCAACGCTCGGGGCAGCGGCGACGCGCAAGGCGCTCGAAGTGGCCGACATTCCCCCGGGCAAAGTCAACCTGATCATCTGCGCCACCAGCTCGCCGGAGCACATCTTTCCGTCGACCGCGAGCATTATCCAGGACTTGATTGGCGCCGATGGCGCCGGCGCCTTTGACTTGAGCGCCGCCTGTTCGGGCTTCGTCTACGGGCTGAGTATGGCACGCGGCATGATCCTTGCGGGCGACGCCGAATACGTCCTCGTCGTTGGAACGGAAACCCTGAGCCGGCTTGTGGACTGGACCGACCGGGGCACTTGCATCCTCTTTGGCGACGGGGCCGGCGCGGTGCTGGTAGCCGCAAGCGACGTGCCGGGCGGCATTCTGGCCGTGGAACTCGGCAGCGACGGCTCGGGCGCCGGCACACTGATTGTGCCGGCCGGCGGCTCGGCAATGCCCACCAGCATGGAGACAGTAAGCGCAGGCAGCCACTACATCAAGATGGACGGCAAGGCGGTCTTTCGTTTTGCCACGCGTGTCATGGCGGAGGCAACGACGCGCGTCCTTGCCCGCGCCGGCATGACCACCGCCGACGTGGACCTCGTAGTGCCCCACCAGGCCAACGTGCGTATTATCCAGAACAGCGTGCTGCGCCAACTGAAGATTCCCGAAGAGAAGGTCTTCGTCAATCTGCAGAAGTACGGCAACACGAGTACCGCCAGCATCCCGATTGCGCTCTGCGAGGCGATTGAGGAGGGTAAGGTGCGGCCTGGGATGAAGCTGGTTTTTGTCGGCTTTGGGGCGGGCCTCACATGGGCGGCATGTGCGCTGGAGTGGAGCGTGCCCGTCGAGAAGCGCGTGCCCGACTGGTGGCAGAGCACTCGCCGCCAGGCCACCTACCAGGCGGCTGCCACGCGCAGTGCCTGGAAACGGGCTGTGCGCTGGGTCTACGAAGTGCTGCCCAATGATCCCGAGGGCGTCCCTCCCCGTCCGGGCGCGGAGCCGCTGCCGCGCGGGAGCAGCGGCACGCAGCGCCCAGCCGAACCCGCACCCCCCAAACCCAAGGAGTAGGCCCGAAAATCATTGCGGATTGAAAAGAACGTCTCAACGCAAAGCCGCAAAGAAAACAAAGGTACGCAAAGGACTGCAAGATGTTGCCAATATTCAGGCATCTGCTTTTCTTCTGCGTCCCTTTGCGTCCTCCGCGCCTTCGTGTTGAGATGTTTGTGGTAGAGGTGGATTTCATCCCGGTTTCACTTCAGTAGGTGCAGGGCAATGAGACATCCGGTTGCGTGGGTCGCTTCGATTCGCGCGGCAAAGCGATCGGCGCGAAACATGACGAAACCGCCCTTTTGTGGTACAACACATGGGTGCGCACGGCCGTCATTGGTGCGCGCCTGCGTTGCGCTGCAAACGACCACAGCCAATGCTGCCGGTCGCTGAGGACAAAACCTGCCAAACGATTGATTGTACGCAAACAAATCCCATTTTACGGAGGACACAATGTCTGAAATTGTTTATTTGAAGGGGCGTGAGGTGCTGGACAGCCGCGGCAACCCCACGGTTGAGGCCGAAGTCATTCTCGAAAGTGGCGCGAGTGGTCGGGCAATTGTCCCCAGCGGCGCGAGCACCGGTGCGCATGAGGCGGTCGAACTGCGCGACGGCGACAAGAAGCGCTATGGCGGCAAGGGCGTCCTCAAGGCCGTCGCCAATGTCAACGAAACGCTCGCCGAAGAACTGCTCGGCTTCGATGCGCTCGACCAGGTGGCGATCGACGAGTACATGATCGAACTCGACGGCACCGAGAACAAGGGTCGTCTGGGCGCCAACGCCATTCTGAGCGTCAGCCTGGCCGTGGCCAAAGCCGCCGCCGACGAACTTGAGATTCCTCTTTACCGCTACCTCGGCGGCGTAAGCGCACGCACGCTTCCCGTGCCGATGATGAACATCCTCAACGGCGGCAAGCATGCCGAAAACAGCACCGACTTCCAGGAGTTCATGGTTATGCCCGTGGGCGCGCCGACCTTCGCCGAAGGGCTGCGCTGGGGCGCCGAGATCTACCACATGCTGAAGAAGGTGCTTCACGACGGCGGCTTCGGCACAAACGTCGGCGACGAAGGTGGCTTTGCGCCGAGCCTTGGCGGCAATGCGCGCGCCATCGAGGTCATCCTCCAGGCAATCGAAAAAGCCGGCTATCGCGCCGGTGAGGATGTCTTCATCGCGCTCGACCCCGCGATCACCGAGCTGTACCAGGTTGAGACCGGTCGCTACGTCCTGCCCATCGAAGGCCGCGAACTCTCCAGCGCCGAAGTGGTCGACCTCTGGGAGGATTGGTGCAACAAGTACCCGATCATCAGCATCGAAGACGGCATGTCGGAAGATGACTGGGACGGCTGGAATCTCATGTTTGACCGCCTGGGCAAGCGCGTCCAGCTTGTGGGCGATGATCACCTGGTGACAAACGTCCAGCGCATCGAGCGCGCCATTGCCGAGCAAACCTGCAACTCGCTGCTCTGCAAGGTCAACCAGATTGGCACGCTGACGGAGAGCATTGCCGCCATCGAGATGAGCCAGCGCGCAGGCTGGTCGGCGGTGGTCAGCCATCGCTCGGGCGAGTCGGAAGACTCGACCATTGCCGACATCGTTGTGGGCTTCAACGCCGGGCAGATCAAGACGGGCGCACCGGCGCGCAGCGACCGCGTGGCCAAGTACAACCAGCTTCTGCGCATTGAAGAAGAACTGGGCGACATCGCGATCTATCCCGGCCGCAAGGCCTTCCCGCACTTGCGCTAGGCACAACACCTGTACGCAGAAAACACGGAAACTACCGAAACGACATGAAGAAGGCTTTTCATGCTGTTTCCGTAGTTTCCGCTGTTTCCGCGTACAGTCGTTGGTTTATGCCGAACTTGTAACCTGAAACCTGAAACGTATGACGAAAAACCGCCGGCCTCATCACGAGACCGGCGGTTTTCTTTGGTGCCCCTACTCCGACTTGAACGGAGACGCCCTAAAGGGCACAGGCCCTCAACCTGCCGCGTATGCCAATTCCGCCATAGGGGCAAACTTGCAAGCGGAATTGTACCTGTGCAGGTGAGTAAAGTCAAAATGGCTGGGCGGAATACGGCGCTTCGGTTTGCGCCCGTGCAGCGACGGCTGCTGAGTGCGATTCAACCTCCACCGCGCCGCCACGATCATGGGCATGGCGCTGGGGCGCAGGGTGACAGCGCGGCTGCGGCACCGGCGTGAAACCGGGCGCCAGGTCGAGCCGGTAGCGGTGGGCAATGGTAGCAAGCAGCAAGTGCCCCTCCATCCACGCGAAGGGCTCGCCGATACAGCGGCGCGGCCCGCCGCCGAAAGGGAAATAGGCAAACTTGGGCCACGCGGCCTCGGCTTCAGGGGTGAAACGGTCGGGGTCGAAGCGCTCGGGGTCCGGCCACCACTGCGAATCGCGATGCGTCACCCACGGGCTGACGATGACGCTTTCCCCCTTCTTGATGCGCACGCCCGAGATGACGTCGTCCGCTTGCGCAAGGCGCGCCGTGGCCCACGCCGGCGGGTAGAGACGCATGGCCTCGGCAAAGACGCGTCGGGCATAGGGGAGCCGCTCAATATCATCCAGTGCCGGCAAACGTGAGTCTGCGCTGCCGGGCACACCCAGCACGCCGTCCAGTTCTCTTTCAAGGCGCGTGCGCACATCGGGGTTCTGGGAGAGCAGGTAGAAGGTCCACGAGAGGGCGATGGCCGTCGTCTCGTGACCGGCGAGGAAGAGCGTAACAAGTTCATCGCGCGCCTGGCGATCGTCCATCCCCTGCCCCTGTCCGGCGCCCGCCTCGCTGTCCACCGCGCTCAGGATCATCGAAAGCAGGTCACCCCGGTCTTCGGGTTCGGCGCGGCGCGTGCGAATCAGGTCGTAGATCATGCTATCGAGCGTGGCAAGATTCTGCGCACGGGCGCGGTTGCGTTTGCGGTCAAACTTGTCGATGAACTGGCCGATCGGCCCGACGCGGCTGAGGTCGTAGGCCTCGATCAACTGCGTGATCGATGCTCCGAGCTGGCCGGATTCGTCCTGTACGTCCGCATCGAAGAGGCTCTTGGCCACAATGAGCATTGTCAGGTGCATCATCTCGGCGTGAAGGTCAGTCTGTCGGCCTGTTTGCCAGGGCACAATCTGCGCATCCGTGTACGCCACCATCGTCTCGGCATAGGACTCAATGCGGCGTCGATGAAACGCGGGCTGAATCAGGCGGCGCTGGCGGGCGTGCTTCTCATCCTCGGAGGTGAGCAAGCCTTCACCCACAACGGGCTTGAGCGCCTGCAGACCGAACCCTTTGTGGTAGGCGCGGTGGTTGTCCACGAGTACGTGCTTCACGTCATCTGGATGGGCAGCCAGATAGACAATCGAGTTAAGGAAACGGAAGCGCGTTACACGCCCCATCTGGCCGGCACGCGTGAGCATGCCAAGCGGATCGTTATTGAAATCGCGCATATTGCCAAGGAGCCAATTTCCCTGCGGACCGGGCGGCGTGACTGCCGCAGACCCGGCTTCGGGCGGATGCGGTTTTGTCATTGTGGACATTGGTATCTCCCAACCATGTGGGGTTTGCGCCCGGCTGCTGCGCACCCCGACCCCTCTCCGTCGCATCGGCACGGGGTATAAAGCATCATTCGCACGATCAAGTATCAGCGCGGTTGGCTGCCCGGAGAGAGTCCGCTGGGCTACGATTTCTTGCGCCGCGCAGCAGGCAACGCCCCAAGTGTGAATTTCTTCACAACGCATTGCCGCAACTTATGCAATACTCATTGCAGCGAACTTTCCATGGCAATTTCGGGGCCGTGACCAGTGGCCCTTTCCAGAAAGGCATGTCAGCACAATGCAGAATCTGACCACAATGTCTGCTCCAACACCGCCAAAACCCGAGCGCACGCTCACGCTTGAGGATCGCCTGCTGCGCAAGCTGCCGCACTGGCAGAAGATCGACGCGCTCGATCTTCGCATCACGAACTGGATGGGGCGCTATGGGCTTGTCATGATGCGCATTGGCCTCGGCATCATCTTCTTCTGGTTTGGGGCGCTCAAGCTCGTTCCGGGCCTGAGCCCGGCGGAAGATCTTGTGCGCCAATCCACCTGGTTTGTCAACCCTGCCTGGTTCCTGCCCCTTCTGGCCCTGTGGGAGATGGCCATCGGCATCGGCCTGATCACAGGCCTCTTCATGCGCACGACTCTGCTGTTGCTCTTCCTGCAGATGCCGGGCACGATGCTGCCGATCTTTGTGACGCCCGAACTGGTCTTCACCCACTTCCCTTTTGGGCTGACGATTGAGGGCCAGTACATTGTCAAGAATCTGGCGCTGGTGACATCGGCGATTGTGCTGGGTGCGGTGGTGCGCGGCGGGCGCTTCGTCAACGCCGAGTAACGTGCAGTTGTCGATCGAAGCGAGGCCTTCAAAGCCGGTAGCCCCGCTTCTTCACCGCGACTTGCACGCTCGCGCTATAATGAGAAGAACCGATCATTTACGCCAGCCCGTCGGTGCAAGAAATGCTCGCACCGACGCGCCCATTTTCAATTGGAGTCTGCCATGTCCGACAATCCCGGCGCTTCCGGCGAATCGCTCGAGTACCGCACCGAGGTCAAGCAACTGCTCGACATCCTCGCGCATTCGCTCTACACCGACCGCGCCATCTTCCTGCGCGAACTCATATCCAATGCATCTGATGCGCTCAATCGCATTCAGTTTGAAATGCTCACCAACCACGAGGTTGTGGATGCAGAACGCGAATTGGCGATTCACCTGCGCGCCGACGCGGCCAATCGCACCCTGACAATCAGCGACAGCGGCGTCGGCATGAACCGTGACGAGCTGATCGAGAACCTGGGCACAATTGCACACTCCGGTGCGCGCGCCTTTCTGCTCAACGCGGGCAAGGGGCAGGCGGCGCAGGAGGAGATCATCGGCCAGTTTGGTGTGGGATTCTACTCCGTGTTCATGGTGGCCGACCGCGTCACCGTGACTTCGCGATCCTACCGTCCGGAGGAGGAGGCGTGGCGCTGGAGTTCCACGGGCGACAGCAGTTTTACTCTGGAACCGGCGAACAAGGAGGATCGAGGCACCGAAATCCACATTCACCTCAAGGAAGATGCCGGGGAATTTGCGCAGCCCTGGCGCTTGCAGAGCACGATCCGCAAACACTCCAACTATGTCTCCTTCCCGATCTATGTCGAGAGCGTGAAGAGCACTGCCGAATCCGCCGAAGGTGAAGACGTTGCCGCGGACGCCGAAGAGACGGCGCCGGAGCCCGTCAACCGGCGTACGGCGCTGTGGCGGCAGACCCCTTCCTCTGTGCAGCCCGCCGAGTACACCGAGTTTTATCGACAACTCACGTTGGCCGACGACGAGCCGCTGCTTCACCTTCACATGGTGACGGATGCACCCGTGAATCTCGCGCGCGCTGCTCTTCATTCCGGGTTCACGCGAGCGCACGCAGCTGCATCTGCGCCCCGAGTATGGGCTGACGCTCTATTCGCGCAAGGTGCTGATTCAGGAACACAACAAGGAGCTGCTGCCCGAACATCTGCGCTTTGTCGAAGGCGTGGTGGATTCCGAGGACCTGCCGCTCAATGTCTCGCGGGAGACGGTGCAGGGCAACCCGCTCATGCGCCAAATGCGGCGTGCCTTGACGAGCCGCGTGCACAAGGAGATCAAGGCGCTGGCCCAGGACGATGCTGAAAAGTATCTGCGCTTCTGGCAGGAGTTCGGCGTCTTTGTCAAGGAGGGGGTCGTCACCGACCCAGCCAGCCAGGAGACCCTTGTGGACCTTCTGCGCTTTCGTTCCAGCCGCACGGGGGCGGACGCATGGGTTTCGCTCAAGGAGTACGTCGAGCGCATGACCGAGGGGCAGGAGGCCATCTACTACGTGCTGGGGGGCGACTTGAAGAGCCTTGCCCGCAGTCCGCACCTCGACTACTTCCGCGCCCACGATATCGAAGTGCTCTATCTTGTGGATGCGATTGACGGCTTCGTGACCACCGCCTTGCGCGATTTTGAGGGCAAGCCCCTGCAGAATGTAGACGACGCCAATCTTGAGCTGCCCAAGGGAACCGAAGCCGAAGAAAGCGCCGTGAGCGATGCTGCACTTGTCTCCAGCGAGCAGTTCGATGCGCTGGTCAGGCGCTTTCTCTCGGTGCTGGGCGACCGTGTGAAGAGCGTCCGCGAGGCGAAGCTTCTGGTGGATAGCCCCTGCCGCCTCGTCTCCGACGAGGAGAGCTACGAGCGCGACCTCGAGCGCTTTCGGCGCTTGACCGAAGAGGATTATGCCGCGCCCGCCAAGGTGCTTGAACTGAACCGCAAACACCCGATCATTGCCAACCTGGCGCTCGCGCTGGAGAAGAACCCAAACGAGCCATTGCTTCCCGCCGCGATCGACCAGCTCTTCGACAACGCGCTGCTGCTCGAGGGGCTGCACGCCAACCCCGTGGACATGGTGCAACACATCCAGGAAATTCTCGCCGCAGCCGTGGCGGCCAAGGCATAACCAGGGCGGGTACGCAGAAAGAGCGGGAACAACGGAAAAGGCAGGAAACAGAAGCATTTGCTCTTGTTTCCTGCCTTTTCCGTTGTTCCCGCTGTTTCTGCGTACAGGCCTTTGTTACGGCCGCACGGGCGCGCCGTCGAAGATGGTTTGCAGCAGCTCGGCGCGCTCCTCGGGCGTGGTCCAGCGGGGCTGGGCGTAATCCTCCAGCACCCCGGTCAAAATTTCCGTGTTGATGAGCTTGCCGTCATAGATGGCGTGGCGCGCGTACAACTCGGTGCGCGTCTCCCAGCTCCACATCTGGTCAAAGTAGAGATTCCCCAACCCATAGGAGATCATGCCGTCGCCCCCCTCGTCGTAGGCGCCGTAGGGCTCCTGCGCCTGTGGCACGTGGCTCTGCACACCAGTCACCAGATCGGCGCCGGCGGCGCGCAGTTCACGGAACTCCTCCACCTGCGTCGGCGTGGGATAGGGGAAGTAGGTCTCCTCGTATTGCAGCTCCACGGCCACAACATCCACAGCCTTGCTCAGCGTTTCAACCATGCTGATGATGCGATCCTTGTGCTCGTAATAGTAGCACGAGCCCGGCTCGGTGTCCGTGACCCAGGCGCTTTCGGGACCGTAGGCAAGCGCAGCGATGAAGGCGAAGGTATTGCCGTGGCTCTCCCACAGGAGCGGGGCGCAGGCCGAATCCACCGTGAGGCCGCTGCCGTAGACTGGAATCTTGTTCTCCTTGTACCAACCCAGCGACTCACGCGCACCGTCGCGACCAAAGTCGTTAACGTGATTGCCGCTCAGACCGACGATATCGGTCCCCATCAGTTCAAGCGCGGCCCAGTATGACGGATCACTGCATAGCTGCAGATTGTTCTCCGTGTTGTTGACCACGCACCCTTCGATGAAGGGAATCTCGTTGCTCACGTGCGTAATGTCAGCCTTGGCCAATTCGGGGCCGATGACCTCGGCCGGGTAGGCGGGATTGCCTGCACGCTCGATGGCGGCTCCAGTGCCGCGCGCCATGGCGGTCACACCCGTCATCACAAGGCTGGTCAGCTTGCCAGGGTCGCGATTCGTGGCCGGCCCAAGCGCTGCGCCGAGCCTGGCCGCAAGTTGCGACGCACCCTCGCCGCTTGCCGTGATTTGGTAGACAAGGGGATACTCGCCCTCCTGCAACTGGTTGCTGAGTACATTCGCCCCGTCGACGGTAAGCACTTTGTCACGCGGGTTGATTTCCTCAAATGGGACGATGCCGATCGCGTCGCGGTTTTCGTCAAGCTGCGCAAGCATCTCCTCGGGGGAGACTACCTGGGTGCTTTCACCCAGTGGCCCGAATACATTCGGTAACTGAGACACGCCCGCTTCGGTGGTAAGAACCGGCGCGCTGCCGCCCCAGCGTGCGGTCAGTTCATCCAGCGTAATGTCATCCTGCACGGTGTCAAAGGGGACGACCGCCGCCCAGTAGCGCTCGTAGAGCGACACGCCCGGTTCGCCGGCTGCGCCGCCGGTGAGGCGCGCGTTGGCGTCGTCTGCCGAGGCTGCCAGCGTCAGAGGCTGCGCGCCCCCTGCGCCGTCAAGTGTGGGATCGGCTTCCACCGCGCTCTTGAGCGTCTCCTGGAGTGAAGCCGGGACCGAGTCGGCGATGAACAGCCGCACTGGAGCCGAAGCCAGTTCCCCTGCAGGCAGCGGCGCCGTTTCGGCCGCAGCGGTGGGCAGGCTCAGAGGGGTCGGCTGCTCGGCAAGGGCCGGCGCACCGTCCTGCCCGCCGGTGGAAGCGCCCGACTCTGCGGTGGCTGTGTCAGATGGAGACGTCGAAACCGGTGCACCGGACGCAGGAAAGTTGGCGCCGGCGTTGGGCGGCAACGGGGCGGATACACCCTCCACTGCTGCAAGCACAGGCGCAGTGGACGCGCTGGTGGCAGCGCCTGACGGCACACTGCACGCGCCCAGCCACAAGGCAAGAACCGCGATCATGGAACACAAGGCGATTGTGCGTCGACCAGGACGCAAATTTGTTCCCAGCATACGGAGGATATCCTTTGTGCGGTAGGTTCGACCTGGCAATTGACGCGGACTTACGGCGCGTGCGGCGGGGCAGCGAAGGCAACACAGACACGCGCACACCTGTCTCAGCGAGTATAGCACCGGAACACGCGACGCGGCCAAACACCGCACAAGTCCTCAGACAAACGACAGGCGCCGATTTCGGTTCGGCGACTCGACTCGCTGCACATTGCTTCTCCGCGGCAGGTAGGGAACAAGGTGATGCCGGATTGAAACTTTCAGCCGCTGCCGAACCTTGACGGAAAGGCGAGAAGGAGGCAACGGAAGGTTCAGCCAGGAACTGGAAGCACGGACCGAGACCCGCGTCTCTTTGCTTCCCTGGCAACTTTGCGCTGAGTCCCTCTCTTCTTTCCGCGTGACTTTTACCGCCTGGCCTACCCACCCACCGCGATGAACAGTGTGGCCGCGAACGCGCCGGCAACCATGCAGAGGCCAAACATGAGTATCGTCGCAGCAATGACGGCGCAGCTTAGCCCGATAGTCGGCAGGGCTGCGCGCGAACCTGTGGCCGCGCTCATCAGCGCGCCTGTGGCCCCCACTGCAAAGCAGAGCGCCAGCACCGCCAGCGCTACGCTCACTTCAACGCGCAGGCGGGCTGCGGTGTAGGCCACGTAGAAGGTGATCAGCCCGGCCGCCACACCAAAGGCTGCACTCAGAAGGACGATCGGCAGCGATGGCCCGTCGCGGGCGTCCTCTGCCAGCGAGCGCGTCAATCTCTTCATCACGCGCGGCCCAACTTCCCGCCAACGGCGGTTCAGGAGTTAGCGACTCGGTCAAGGGAACAGGCACAGCGTTTACGCCTGGCCCATCCACCGGGCGCGGTGGCAGGAATGGGATCCGCCGCGGACCCGGTGCGCTGCCCGTCATCGGATTGTCCTTGAAGAAGGGAATTGAGGTGCCCCACGGTCGTCCGAAGGGGCCATGCCGGGTGTGCTGCGAGCCAAGTTGGCTCCTCATCATGACTACGCTGCCGAGGCAGATTCGAGCAGGTGCAACACGGCCAAGATACCATCCACTTGACCAATTGTACAACCTCCGGTACGCTCTGTTGCCAGTGGTGATGGGCGGAAGGAAGCCCGCGCCAGACCCGCTGCCCGCCGCCGACTTCTGTTCGGCCGCTGTTCCTTCTGCGGATGCCTTCATGCAATCAGCCATGCAGCCCGATATGCAGCAGCGCACCTCATTTGACATCGACCGCGCCGCCAAATACCTCGCTGCGCGCGAGTGCACGCTCGACTTCTACCCGCTGATTGACAGCACCATGCACGTGGCGCACCAACTGGCAGAGCGCGAGGAGATTCGCAGCGGCTCGGCGGTGGTCGCCGATGTGCAGACTGCCGGGCGCGGCCGGCTCGATCGCCGCTGGGATGCACCCTCGGGAAGCAGCTTGCTCACGAGCATCCTCGTCAAGGGTCCCGGCCCGATTGAGGAGATAACACGCTTCCCCATGCTGGCCGGGTTGGCCGTCAAGCGTACAATTGAAGCGTTACAACTCCCTGATGTTGCGGTGGGCATCAAGTGGCCCAATGATCTGCTGCTGCGCTCACTCAGTTCGGAAGACTCTGGCGCCGAGGGCAAGGTCGCCGGCATTCTGATCGAATCACGGCTGCGCGCCGACGGTGGCTTCGGCCATGTGATTGTGGGAATCGGCATCAATGTCTCGCAACAGCGGGCCGACCTGCCCATCGTGGCGCACCCCGCCCCACAGCCGACCAGTCTGCTGCTTGCAGGCGGCACGCGTGTTGACCGCACCGACCTGTTCCTGAACCTGTGGGAAGATTTTGCACTGCTCGCGATGCTTCCCACGGAGACGCTGCGCCGCGCCTGGCGTGACACGCTGTGGACACTGGGCAGGCGCGTGGATGTGGTCCACAGCGATGGCTCGACGCTCGCAGGCACAGCAATTGACGTTGACGATCGAGGCGGCCTCATAATAAGGGACGAGGCGGGCACACACCACGTCGTCCATTCGGGCGATGTATCATTGAGCGCACGTCCGGCGCCCTGATTGCTGATTGGATTCCGCCACTTCGTGCCGGAACCAGGACAATAGAACGATGCGTTGTTCACGCTGTTCAACCCAATTGCGTCCTCTTGTCGCTCTGCTGCTTGCGGCGCTTCTGCTGGTAGCAGGCATTTGCGCGCTTGGTACGCGCGCTGCGTTCGCGGAAGCCCCTGGCGCGCCGATTCCCATGCAGCATTTTGCCACGGCCGAACAGGGCACAGGGCAAGGCATCGCCGTGACCATGACGGTCGGCACAAATCCCGATCAGTGTCCCAGGAGCGACAGCATACTGTCAATCAAGGCGCGGCACACGTGTCTACATCTGCTACGAAGTCGGCAACACCTTTCCGCTAACCGGCAGCGACAGCGTCACCTTCACCAACCAGGTCGTTTACGATGCGGACGCAGATACCAGTGGCGATCGCGACCGGCTGATTTTTCCTCAGATTCCACCACAGACTTCAAAGCTCATGCCAGCATGCCTCCCCTCACCGTGTCTTTTTGGCGGAGGGTTGTGTCGGCACGACCGTGCGTAGCCGCCAAATGGGTTCGAATCACGTAACGGGACAGGATCAGGCGACCGGAAGCGACAGCGTCGACGATTACTGTGCTTGACCCTGCCGTAACGCTGAAACAGACGTTGAGTCTGTCACCCACAGGTTGCTCAAGTGACACTCAATCTCAGTACCGGCAAACACCACAGGTCTATCGCTGCATCACGTTGACGAACACTGGCGACGCACCGCTGACCACAACGTGCCATCGCAATATCGCTTCACCCGGCGCAGCAGCGGCTTTCACAGCCTTACACAGACAATCACTGACGGAAATCAACTTGTACTGACCTCTGCGAGTCCGGCCGGCCTGCCTTCGACAGCGTTTGTCCTGGCTCCGGCGGCGACTACAACCTCAACGGTTGACGTCAGTTCTGCGACTGCCGAGGGATTCAAGGCTGAAGCCACCAGCAGCGCGACGGTCAACGTCGGCACGGCCGCGACAACGCTCGGTTCGTCAGTCAACACCGAGGCGTTCTGCGCACCCGCATCGACCACAAGCCTCAATGTCGTCACGGGCACGAATATCTACTATTGCCTGCGCTTGCGCAACAGCGGCAACACAACACTTACGCAGCACGTAATCGGCATGACGGGCCAGGCCCCAGTCAGCTATGCGGCAGTCCTTGCGCCCGAGTCCACGCTTGTCATCACCACAGGCACCCTCACCGCAATCGGCCTGTCGCCAATTCTCGGCCCCGTAACCGCCTCGGCCAATCTCAACACAACCTTCGTCGTCACGTCGACTGCAAGCGGCGGCTTCCGCGCCGTTAGCACCGTAACAGCCTCTGTACTGGCTTCCACCCCAACATCGACCCCAACGACATCACCCACTCCCTTTCCCACATCCACCCTGTGGCCCACGTGGACCCCTTTTCCCGTTGCGCCGACCTGGACGCCCTGGCCCACGTGGACGCCCACCGAAACGCTTGTGCCCCCTTCGCCGACGTGGACGCGCAGTTTTGAACTTTCAAATCTGCAGACGCCTACACCGGGCGGCGTCGTAGGCTCCCAGGCGCCGGAGTTTCCCCAGGGCGACCCCAACGCGTTCTCCACGCCCGATCCCTTTGCCACGCCTGATCCTTTCGCCCAGCCGCCCTTTGACTCCGGACTGCCAACGCCCTTCATTGATCCAAACCAGCCTGAACAAGGCGGCATCGCGCTGCCTGTAAGCGACACAGAGACACCGACCCAAACTCCGACCGAGACGCCCACCGTTGAACCAACGCGCACGCCGCTGCCCACGCAAACTCCTTCGCCCACCCCAACGCCGACTGCGACCCAGCGCCCGATTGTCTATGCGCAGCCCGCGCCGCCCACAAGTTTCGGCGGCCTTTTCGGCGCAGTGCTCGATTCGACCTTTGCGGCAGCAGCCGTGCTCTTCGTGACGACCGGGGCAGTCGTCTTCTTTGCCGTGCTTGGACTCGTGCTTGGCCTCGGCTTCCTGCGCGCGGGCCGCAGCCGCTTCAATCTCGAGGAAGTGGGCGGTGATGACCCCGACTTCACAGCGATGCCCACGCAAGGCGGTGCGCATGATGCATCGGAAGACCGCTGGCCGACTTCGCTGCCTTGAGCCGCCAAAGGTACGCACGAATTTCTGACGCAAGGACGCCGGGCCGCCAGGAATCGCAAGGGAGGGCGCAAGAAGTGCTGCAACAATTGAGCGGCACATTGTGCGCATGTGTATGCCTTTTCCCTGCTGTTCCCGCAGTTTCCGTGTACCAGCACTTTTTGCCGTTTGCTGCAGTGTCATCCGCATTCGAGCACTTTCCGACCAATACACCGCTGCATTCGATGCGGCATGAACCTGGCAAATGCACCAGAATCCCCGCCCCACCGAAGCGCCGACGCCCGAACTGATCGAGCCACGCACCGTCGGTCCCACAAACCCGCGCTTTCTTCTGATACTTCTCGTACTGGGGGCGTTCGCGCTGCGGGTGAGCACGCTTGCGCGGCAGAGCCTCTGGCGCGACGAAGTGGATGCGATCTTCATGGCGCTCCGCCCGCTCGAGCAGACGCTTTCGATGTTCACGGCCATGGCCCAAAATGGCCCGCTCTACTTCCTCACGCTGCGCCCGTGGCTTCAGATTGTGGGGAGCAGTGAGTTTGCGCTGCGCTTTCTCTCCGCCGCGGCGGGCGTGGCGGCGATTCCGCTGCTCTGGCAAGTGGCGCGCAGGCTAACGCGCGGTGCGCCCGCGTATGTGGCGGGCATGGCCGCGCTCCTGCTGGCCATCAATCCCTACGCCCTCTGGTACAGCCAGGAGGGCAAGATGTACGCAATCATCATGCTGCTCGCGCTGGGGGCCGTGTGGGCGTGGCTGCGCGGAATCGAAGTCGGCGGCGCACGCTCGTGGATTGCCTTTGTGCTCTGCGTAACGCTGGCAATGTATTACCATCTGCTGTCGGTCCTGTTGATCCCGCTCTTCATACTCTGGTTTGCTATTGCCTTTCCTGCGGCGCGGCGCAGATGGCGCGGCTTTGGCCTTGCGCTTGTCCTGCTGACACTTCCCTATTTCCCGCTGCTTGTATGGCAGTGGGCAATGTTGCGCGCCCCCGAACAAGTCACGGGCTTTCGCTTCACCCCCCTGGCAGAGATGCTGACGACCATCTTTCTCAACCAGGCGCGCGGCTTCATGCCGGGCGATCCCATTTGGCTGCTCACGCCGATCTTCTTTGCCGGGGCACTCGGGCTTCTTCTGGGTTGGAGCGAACTGCGCGGCGCGCAGCAACCTCCGCCCGGCAATCCACCCAATCCCATCTCACCGCTGCGCCGCTTCGCAATCATCGCCACGTGGTTAATCGCGCCCATCCTCGGCATCTGGCTGCTCAGCCTGCGCCAGCCGGTCTTCACCGACCGCTACGTCGCCTGGACGCTGCCCGCTACCCTGATCCTCGTGGCTCTGGGCGTCCAGGTCGTGCACGCCAACCTTGGCCGTGCGGGCAAACCGGTGGCCCTGCTGCTCGCGGGCGTAATCTGCAGCGCGTGGCTCTATGCCGATTTCCAGCAGGTACGCACCACCATCAAGTTTGACCTGCGCGACGCCGTGCATTACGTTGCCGAGAAGCGCTCACCCGAGGCGCTGCTAGTGCTCCAGATTCCCCACCTGGAGTATGCTTATCGCTACTACAGCGGCGACCAGGGTCCCGCCCCATTTGCCGAGAGCGACACGCGACTTGGCCGCTGGACCGGCGGCTTGTGGACCAACGGCACTGCCGACGATGCCGCGGCCGGCGCCGAGGTCGACGCGCAAATGCGCGCGCTCACGATCGCCGAGCCGGAACTCTGGGTCATGCGCAGTGAAGCGACCATGTGGGACGAGCGCGGACTGATGGATGCGTGGCTGGCGCGCAATGCAAGCGTGCTCGAACAATCCAATTTCCACGGTGTGCAAGTCACCCGTTACCAAATCCACCACGACGACATCGAACTACCGCTCGACGAGGGCTAACATGACGAAATCGAACACAGTGCGCGCGATCAAATGGGACAAGGCGCCACTTCCCAATACAATTGGCCTTGCCTTGGGCGGCGGCGCAGCGCGCGGCATCGCCCACATCGGCGTTCTCCAGGTGCTTGAGGAGAACGGCATCTTCCCCAACTATGTGGTGGGGACAAGCATCGGCGCACTGGTGGGAGGCATGTACGCGGCGGGTGTATCAGTTCGCGCATGGTGCAATTTGCCACGACGATGCGCTGGCGCAGCCTGCTCTCGCTCAACGTGCCGTCGCTCAATCTCTCACTGCAAAACCTCAGCTTTGCCGGTGGCAGCCTTCCCTTCCTCGAAGGCGCCACGGGCTTCTTTGAGTTGGATAAACTCGGCGACTGGTTTGAGACGGTGGTCGGCGGGCAGGTCACCTTCGAGCAGCTCAACCTGCCGTTTGCCGCGATCGCAACCGATCTCGTCAGCGGTGAAACAATGGCGCTCAACCAGGGGCGGCTTACCACAGCAATTCGTGCCAGTTGCGGGGTTCCCGGCATCTTCACCCCAACCGAAATCAACGGGCGCATGCTTGTGGATGGCGGCATTTCGCTCAATTTGCCCGCCGCCGCCGTACGTGCGATGGGGGCTGACTATGTAATCAGCGTCAACATTCTGCCTGCTGGAGGGTCCACAGTCTTCAGCCGAGCCGGCGAGATTGATTACAAGCCGCGCCATATTGTCGACATTGCAATGGCGGCCATCTATGCGCTGATCCGCGTAACGCAGATGGAGGAAGCGCCCGCCGAATGCGAGATTACGCCTGCAATCAGCCACATCTCCTTTACCGACCTTGGGCGCGCCTCCGAGCTTATCGCAGCAGGCCGGGCAGCGACCACGGCTGCGCTCCCCAAGCTGCTGAGTGATCTCGGTCGCGCCTGAAGCGTAACGGAGAGCGTTTAGGGAACAGAGGGATCAGAGGGATCAGGGGGAACAGAGGGACCTTGAGATTCAACCGACTCCCAGCGACTGATCCCTTCGTTCCCTCCGTTCCTTCCCGTTCCCTTCGATCCCTCCGTTCCCCTCAGGCCCAAATCTGGCGCCGGCAACGCCTTTGAGCCGGCAAGCGCGCAAGAATCGGGTGGCGCACAGGCCGCCCGCATGCAATAATTGGCTCCACGATGACTTGTCACTACAAGGAGCACAACCTATGCACGCCATGATGCACCCGCCTGTGCAATTTGCAGATAGCACAATGAGCACGCAAGAACTCGAGAACAGACCGCTTTTCAATCCTGCCGATGCGGCGCGCGACCAGGCGGCGCTTGACTATGCGCGCATTGCCGCCGCAATCCGCTATCTTGATGCGCACCAGGCAAGCCAGCCCAGCCTCGATGCCGTGGCCGCGCACCTTCACCTCAGCCCCTGGCATTTTCAGCGCCTCTTCGCACGCTGGGCGGGCATCAGCCCCAAACGCTTTGTCCAGTACCTCACCGTGGATCACGCGCGCACCTTGCTTGCGCAAACGTCCAACGTGCTTGACGCCAGCCTCGAGAGCGGCCTTTCCGGTCCGGGCCGCCTCCACGATCTTTTCGTCCACGTCGAAGCCGTTACTCCCGGCGAGTACAAGAGCGGCGGCCAGGGGCTCGCAATCCGCTACGGTTTCCACCTCTCGCCCTTCGGTCGCTGCCTGCTTGCCGTCACGGAGCGCGGCATCTGCGGGCTTGTCTTTGTGGAGGATGTGCCGGGAAGCGCCGAGGCAGCGCTCGCTTCATTGCGCACACGCTGGCCTGCTGCCACGCTTCTACGCGACGAAGCAGCCACGGCTCGTGTCATGGAAAGCATCTTTCCCGCCGATGCATTGGCTGAGCCACGGCCCGTCCATCTCCTTCTCAAAGGGACGAACTTTCAGCTCAAGGTGTGGGAGGCGCTGCTGCGGGTGCCGGCCGGGGGTGTCACAACCTACGCGACCGTTGCGCAGACAATTCAGCAGCCGGCGGCCGCACGCGCGGTGGGCAGCGCCGTCGGCGCCAATGCAATCGCCTACCTGATCCCCTGCCACCGCGTGATTCGCAAGAGTGGAATTGTCGAAGGCTACCGCTGGGGCACTGTGCGCAAGAAGGCGATTCTGGGCTGGGAGGCCGCACACAACGAAGCGGCATGATCAGGACACGCGTCAATGAAGCGGGCCGCACATGAGAGTTATGTGCGGCCCGTCGTTTTGATGGTGGGGGGAACGCTGGGATCAAGGAGAGTGAACGAGTGGAAGCGCGTGTTCTCTGCGTACCCTGCGTACCCTGCGTTCCCCACGTTCCCCGAGAATTCTCGCGTGTTTCATCCCGGCGCTACACTACCTGGCGCACTCCAGGGCCTCCTGCGCCTTCTCCGTAGAAATGATGAGCCCAGCCATCCCCACCCGCATTGCGTTGGATGCCGCACCCAAACTGGCATCCGGCGGCAATGAATTGACAAAGAGCCCCACCGTGTCATAGGCAATAATGAACTGCGACAGAGGGTCGAGCCCCATTGTGATGGCAAGCACGCGCAGCGGGTTGACGTATGAATCCACCTTGCGCTTGAATGCGATCAGATCCGCGACCGAGGTGTCGGGCGACAGAATGCCCACCGAACCAAGCGCCTCCTCCATCCCGTGAAGTCCTGCGCATGCCACGCTGTTCGCCGTCTCGGCAGTTCCGGACGCCGCGGCGCTCGCAAGATTTGCCGCGCCCGATGCGGCGGAAGCCGCACCTGATGCCGCGGCGCCCGCAAGGTTCGCCGCGCCGGACGCTGCGGCGCTTGCCGCACCGGCAGCACCGCTTGCAGCAGCCCCGGCCATATTGACCGTGCCCGTTGCCGCAGCACCCGCCACTGATGCCGCCCGCGCAGCGGCGCCCGACGCGACGTTCTCGGCGCCGGCCACACAGCCGCTGAGCAGTACGCCAACAAGAAGAGTCAACATGAGCAACAACGGCACTTTGCGCATCGTCAGGTTCTCCATTTGGGTGTAGCGGCGGAGCAGAATCGAATGTGCCGCGTTGCAAATTGTATGTGTGCACGCGTATTTCCGCCAAGTCAATTGGGTTACAGAGACCGGCCAATTTTGGTCTTGTCGGCGTGTCAAGATTCAGAAGAGATATGGGCACAAAGCAATCGGCCGCGCCCCCTGGGGCGCGGCCGTCATGCTGATTCGATTCTGGTGACTTGCCGAGCTGCGCCGGCGCGCTACTTGGCGCAACTCAAGGTCGTTTGCAGTGGCGCAATGGTGCTGCTCAACTTGGCGACGGCGGCAGTGAGGTTGGTCGCGGCATCACCCAGGGTCTCATCGGCAGGAAGAGCGGAAACCGTCTTGTTAAGCTCATCGTACGCGGCGATCAACTGGTCAAGATTGGGCCGATTCAGGGCGGTCGCGGCCTTGCGCAGTGGCGCCATGATCGGGTCAATCTTGGCCGTAATGGCTTGTACGTCGCTAACCTTCGTTTGGGCGCTGACCGAGGTCACGGTTGCCATCGTACTTTCCAGGGTGGTGAGCCCTGAGCAAACGGCTGTGGTTGCTGCTGCTGCACCATTGCCGCCGCAGCCGGCGAGAAGTGTTGCGAGTACAACGACGAGCAGGGCCATTGAAATCATCTTGCGCATGTATGTGCCTCAGTTCAAGAATTGTCGATCGGGAATACGATGGATGAGCCAAATGCAGCGACTATTGTACGCGTCCACCAGAAAAACGGCCAATAGGCGTGGCATGCTGCCGTCCTATTTCTTTCGTGTCGGCGCTCGCATGCAAGTGTGTTACGTAGGGTGCTAAAGCTGCCGTTGGTGCTTGCCGCGCCGCATCGTCGAGCTTGCACCGAGAATAACTTCCATCCTTGCGTTTTCGGGGCAGGAGATGCGCGTTATGTCCTTTATCCACCGATGGAAGAGTTGTCCCCACCTTTATCCCCGCTCTGCAGGGGTTTGTCACGAAGCGGACGGCGCAGGGTCCAATCAAGTGATGAGGAAAGTCAAAACGGGTAGTTCAATGCCGCTTGGCGCAAATCCGCGTCCGCTATAGAGCGCTTGCGAGGGCAGGTTGGAAGCCTGCGTGTTGAGCGCCACCGCGCTGCAACCGTCAACTTGTGCATGGTGGATGACCTCATCCAGCAATTGGCGACCCACACCCATGTGCTGGAAACGGGGATGGACACCGAGCCGCGCGAAGGTGCGCTTCACGCCGACGCCCCGAGAGCAGCGCCGAATAGCCTGCCATGGCGCCGTCGACCATCGCGACAATCATTCGGCCGCGCACTTGCATTTCAAGGATCTCCGACGCGCCAAAGTGCCAATCTGCGTCGAAGGTCTCTGCATCAAGCTCGGCAAGCGCCTGCGTGTCGCCCATTGACGCGGGCCGCAATTGAGCCGGACCGGTCACCTCGATGGCCTCGGCAGGTGCAGTGGAGGAATCACTCGGCGCCAGATCAAGCCGATAGAAGACAACCGTGTCGGCATGGTCGAAGCCGGCGCGCATCAGGCCGGCGTAAAGCCAGGCTTCGGATGCATAGGTGGAAACGAGCAAAGGGCGGAGGTTGTCGGGAAGCAAACGCTGCAGGCCGGCAACCATATCAGCAATGCCGTCGGCGAGCCACGGGCCGTGGCGCATGGCGAGTGCGCGCAGTTGGGCGCGATTGGGCGCCTCGGGCGGAAGTGTGTGAGGACGCGTTTCAGGGTCCACCATCAGCAGCCCCCAGTTGGCATCGCGTTCGCCTGCCAGCACGGTGGCCGCTTTGGCGATGATGCCGGAGAGATCCTCGTCGGCAACGGCGCAGTAGACGTAGCGCCCCATGCGCAGGAGTCGCTGAATCAAGTCCAGTTGCGGCAGGGACGCAATGGAGAACTGGCTCATCGGTCAGCAAGCTGTGGGGGCCGCACGTCAGGCCGCGCCCGGCATGGGCAACGTCTTGCGCGAGCCATAGACGCGCTGGTAGTACTCCTTGAACTCGCCGCTGCGAATGGGCTCCCACCACCACGGATTGGCCACATACCACCGCACCGTCGCGCGGATTGCCTCTTCATGGGTGTATTCCGGCGCCCAGCCCAGCGCGACGAGTTTGTCCACATTCATGCAGTAGCGGCGGTCGTGGCCCGCCCGATCTTCCACATGGCTGATGAGGCTCGCGGGCTTGCCCAGTTCATCAAGCAGGACTTCCACCATGCGCAGATTGGTCATCTCGCGGCCCGTGCCGACGTTGTAGGTTTCGCCCACTACGCCACGGCGCAAGACGGTGTCAATGCCCGCGCAGTGGTCGAGCACATACTGGTAATCACGCTGCTGCTGCCCATCGCCGTAAACCGGCAGGCTCATGTCATTCAGCGCATTCGTCACGAAGAGGGGCACCACTTTCTCCGGGTACTGGTAGGGCCCGATGTTGTTGGCCCCGCGGCTGATTGTGACCGGCAGCCCGTAGGTGATGTGATAGGCGTTGACCAAATGGTCCGCCCCGGCCTTGCTGGCGGCATAGGGGCTGCGCGGGGCCATGCAGTCCGTCTCGAGGCTGCGATGGTCGCCGTGGATATGACCGTAGACCTCGTCGGTGCTTACCTGGTGATAGCGCAAACCGCCGCGCTGTTGCGCCGCTTCGAGGAGTACGTAGGTCCCATAAACGTCGGTGCGCATGAACGCGTCGGGGTCAAGGATGCTGCGGTCTACGTGCGTTTCGGCAGCGAAGTTGACAATTGTGTCGACGCCAAATTCGTCCAGTGCGGCATTCACCGCCGGCGCGTCGCAGATGTCCCCGTGGACAAAGTGGTAGCGACCGGCAAAGCGTGCGGCAACGTCCTGCAGGTTTTCCATGCGCCCGGCGTAGGTCAGCTTGTCGTAGACGACGACCGTATCATCGGGATGCTTCTCAAGCACAAAGCGCACGAAGTTGCAGCCAATGAAGCCTGCGCCGCCGGTAACAAGCATTGTTGCCATCAGATTTCTCTCCGTACTCTTCACAAGTTAACGGCAAAAAGTGCTGGTACACGGAAACTGCGGAAACAGCAGGGAAAAGACAGGATTCAGCATAGTCGTCGTTTCACTCCTGGCGCCACCAGTCAGCGACCGCGCCGCGCGCGCCGATCGCGGTGACGACGCAGTCTGCGCAGACGCCCGGGCTGGCGCGCCACCGGCAGCGGGAAGTCGGCCGTCAATGTGAGCGTCGGCAGCGGCGTCCCGAGCGGCAGAATACTGGGGCCGCCATAATCGAGCGGCACAAACCAGCGCGCCCGTTCCTCCTCGGCGCCATTTGCCGCAAGATAGCCGATGTCACCCGCCAGCAGCCGCCGCGTCTGCTGGATCTGGGCCACCGCCCCGTCCCAGGCCCGCTGCAAGGCATTCACGGCATCTTCGTAGACTTCCAGTGCCTCAATGTTGCCGCTGGACAGGCTGCCCTGCGCAGGAACGTACTGCGTAGCCCAGGTGCGCACGGCCTCCTGAAAGGCCGGCAGCAGCAAGTCCACATGAAACGTCACGTGAACGAGTCGCACGCGCTCAACCACCTGCACGAGCAACCCGGTTTGCGCCGGAGTCAGGTCAAAGTAGGCGGCAGCGTCGAAATCCTGCCACTGACCATAGGCGCCATGCAGCCGCCGCAGACGATCGGCCGCGTGGCGCACAACATGCGCCGCGGCCTCGGCCTGGCGCTCCGCATGCGCTTCCATCCGGTATGCCGGAACCAGTGAACCCAATTCGTTGAAGGCTGCAGCGGCCGCAGCAGGTTCGGCGAAGAGCGGTGGTAGATCACGCGCATGGCGCAGCGCCCAGGCAAGCGCCGGCAGCGAAGGTGGCAGGCTCGGGAGTCCTGCGCCCTGCGGTGCGCTCATCCTGTTTTACCCGCCGTACCCCGCCAACATCGCGTCGCTGTCGGCGTTGAGCAGCACCGCGCCCAGGATGTGCGCCTGCACCTTCTCCAGGACGACCTTGGCGCGCTGCGCATGCTCGCGTTTTGTGCTGCCGGCGCTAAGCAACAGGACAACGCCGTCCACCTTGTTGGCCCACAGCGCCGCGTCTGTCACCGTAAGCACCGGCGGCGCATCGACAAGTACGTACTCGGCGCGGGCGCTCAGGTCGGCCAGCGTCTCTTCAAGCCGGCGCGCGCTGAGGAGCGCAACCGGATTCGCCGGCGCGGGCCCGGCAGGGAGCAGCGTCAGTCCCTCGACCTCGGTCTTGGCAAGCGGCGCGTCGCCACCCTCGGCCAGCCAGGTGGCAAGGCCGCGGGCGTTGCTCACGCCGAAGATCTCGTGCTGCATGGGGCGGCGCAGGTCGCCATCAACCAGAATCACGCGATCGCCCGCCTGCGCCATCACAACCGCCAGATTTGCCACGGCGCTGCTCTTGTCGGCGGTGGCATCCGCGCTAGTGATCAGGATTGTGCGCAGCGCTTTGTTCAGCCCCGAAAACTCGAGGTTCGTGCGCAGCGACTGATAGGCCTCGGCGGCGGGGCTGCGTGGGTCATCAAGTGTTACCAGGTTGATCATGTGACTGTTCCCCATATGTACGTGCTGTGCACGCTCACGGTGTATTCAGTGTCTAGCGTACGCTCAGCGTGCCAACTTCAACCACATCGCCGGGCTGTACATCGGCGCCTGCCGCGGGCAGTTGGATTCCCGCCTGCCAGTCATAGACGCCTGTCACGACTCGGTATTCACCGGCGGGCAGGTCGGCGGGCAGCGGCAGCGCATAGCGCCCCGCCACCGTTGCACCTGCGAGCCACGTGGTCATGGGCAGGGGTCCGGCGGCATCGCGCGGCTGCGTGTCAAGCTGCGCCACCTTCTCGCCCTGCGCGTTGACCAGATGCACGAAAATCGAGTAGTCCAGCGGCGGCGGTTCCTCTGCGCTCCATGCGAGCGCGACCGTGGCGCTCAGTGCGCCGCGTGCAAGCGGCTCGACGCTTCCCTGGACAAGGTTGACCGCCTCATTAAAGCGCGCGTCCAGCGCCGGGCCGGCGATTTGCACCTCCGGCAGCGGTTGCCAGCCTGCGCGTGTGCGCTCAAATCCGCCCAGCCGCAGCATGCCTCCATCCACAACCGGCAGCGCCGGACCAAGATCCTTCACGGGCAGCAGCGCGCCCCCCGGCCCGTCGACGCCGAGTTGCAGCGTGATGCGCCCCTCCGGTACCGCCCAGGGAAGGCTTTGCACAAGCACCGTTTCGCCCTGCGGCCACTCCGTCACAGGATACCACAGGCTCGCAACCGGGGGATAGAAGGCGCTGTCGAAAATCTGCTGCCCGGCGTCATCCAGATAGCGCATCGTCACCGTAAGCGGCTCGGTCTCCGGTGCGTCCGTCTGCCAGTAGAAGCGGGTGACCAGTTCGCCATGGGCATCATCAACCACATCGTACCCCAGCAGATGCAGGCTCTCGCCAAAGGTGGCGGCCTGCGCGAAGCGGGGTGATACGTCTCCCGGCAGCCAGGGCGTGTAAAACTCCGGCGCAAAACCCTGCGCGTACGGCGCGCCGCCCGTGCTGGAAAGCAGCAGGTAGCCGTCGTCCGCCACCTCTACGCCCCAACCAGTTTCGAGCAGCGACAGTACCGAGGCGCGCAGGTCGTTGGGGTGTTGTGGCCAGGCCGGTCCGGTGACGTCGACAAAGACGCTGTCGGCCTGTGTACCGTCATCGGCCTGCAGAGTTGGAAAGACGAGGCTCGTACGCCGGCCGCTGGTGTGCGGGTTGAGCTTGTCCTGCGCCGAGACCACTGCTGCCGGGTCGATCCCCGCCAGAATCGGTGCGGCGCGGCGGTGATGATCCGTGATTGCGTAGCGGTTGTAATGCGGCGCGCCGGGAAAGTAGCCATAGAACACCTGCGCCACCATTGCGCACACAAACACGAGCGCCGCCAGAGCCCACGGCGCGGCGCGACGGGCTGCGACACCGGCCTCCTCGCGCCGCAGCCAGCGCATGGCGCGCGCCGTCCCCATGACTGCCGCCAGCGCTACAAATGGGGCAATCGGCGCGGCGTACATCAGCCAGTCAACCTGGTGCATCGGCGGGAAATCGGCAAGCATGTTGAGCGCAAACGAAGGCAGCGCCAGCAGCAGCACTTCGGGCGCCAGCAGCGCCACAAATCCCACGGGAAGGAGCAACTGGCCGAGATAGCGCAGTGGCTCGGCCGACTGCACTTGCGCCCAAATGACCCCCGGCTGCGTGAGGACTGTGCGCACCATTGCGCCCGGCCCGTCGCCCAGATAGTCGTAGCGCCCCCAATGAATGTTGCCGCCGTAGATACCCTGGATGCCCAGCACAGCCACCATCGACCAGCCCAGCCCCAGCACCATCGACGCAATACCCAGCCGTTTCTGCTTCTCCACAACCCACGCGTAGAGGCCCAGCATAAAGACCAGCAGCCCGATCTCCTCCTTGCAGAGCGCGGCCAGCACGGCGAAGAGTGCGTACCATCCCGCCCGCTTGACAGAGAGGAAATAGAACGCGCTCATGAGAAAAGTGGGCGCAAGGGTTACGGGGTGGAACTCGTTCCAGTTGGCCGCCTGGATCGCAGGCATGGCAAGCCAGGTGCAGGCAAGCAGCAGTGCCAGCCAGCGCGAGCGGATCTCTCGCTCGGCAAGGAAGTAGAGGGGCACGGCCCCGAGTGCCACGACAACAGCCTGCAGAATCAGCAGAAACGGCGGGCCGGGCCACAATCGATAGAGCGCTGCGATCGCCAGAATGATCGGCTCGACGTGGAGCGCCAGGCGCGACGTGGCCCCCGGCTGATTCGTCTGGCGGAACCAGTCGCCATGCGCCGTGTTCCAGATGGCCTGGTTGAGGTTGCCCATGTCAAACGCGCGCGACTCAAACGCTGCATAGCGCGTCAGCGTCAACCACGCGAAGTAGAGGGCGTAGAGCGCCACTGCGCTCCAGAGCAGCAGGCGGGGCAGCGAACGACGGGAAAAGACGGGGAAGCGTGGGGATTTGGGCGTCATGCAGGGGCGCGGTTACGCCGTTGACGGTGTATTGACGCGCTCGAGGCTGTGGTGAAGTCTGCGCATTGGACCGCTTTGATGTCGACGTGGGCACGGCCCCCAACACCGGAACGCCCAGTGCACGCTCGACAGCGGCTGGGGTGCGTAAATAGTCGCTCTCCATCCACGTAAAGGCGAAAATGAGCGCGATGCCCAGCAGCAGCCCGAGCACGGCCCCGGCGGCCGCATTGAGCATCGGCTTGGGTTGAATCTGCGCCGTGGGCAACGCGCGGCTGCGAATCTTCACCTCAATGCGGTCGCTCTTGTCGAGTTGCGCGTAATACTGCGTGCGCTCCTCAACGAATTCGTCCGCCATGGTCAGCGCCATAAGCTTTGCAACCTCGGGATCGGCGTTGCGCGCCTCAATCTTGATTGTGAAGGTGCTGTTGTCGGGCACCACCTGCAGGCTTGCCAGCAAGTCGTAGGGGTTCATGTCAAGCTGGGCGCGATCAATCACCCGCTGCGCATTCTCGGGCGTCTTGATGTTTTCGGCGAAGTTGCGCAGCAGATCCTTGGCTGTCATGCCAAGCCCCATATCGGGACGGGCAGGCACCGTGCTCACATTGGCGGTGGCGCTGTACAGATCCTTTTGCAGCAGGCTGACGCCCCACGCTGCCAGTGCGGTCAGCAGCACAGCGGCCACAAGGATCCACCCGCGCCTGCGCACAATGCGCATGAGTTCCTGAATGCTCATTCGTTCGTCAATCGCTCCCAAGGCGCACAGAACCGAACGTGCGCGTCATCTACGCGAGCCATGCTAACAGAGACGGCCCCATCGGGCGAATCCGTTCAACCCAGGGCAAGAAACATTCGACGCAGAGACGCCGAGGTGCAGAGAAACGCAGAGGACAAGCAACTGCATGCTACCTCTGGCGGCAATCACTCTCGCCCGCCGCCGCTGTTCTCTGCGTTTCTCTGCGCCTCGGCGTCTCTGCGTCAAATAGTTGTAGGCTACTTGCGCGGGATACGCCCCAGTGGCTGCAAACCAGTGGCGACAAGGTCATCCTCAGTACGAATCGCCGTATCCAGATAGGCCAACAGCGCAACGATGCCGATTCCCACAAGGAGCGCGAGCAGTACGCGGAGTGGCAGATCGAGCCGGTTGCGCAGGCTGGGAGGGACCTCGCTCACGCTGGGGCCGTCGATGAGCGTGACGCCCGCCCCCTCGGTTCCAAGTTGCGCAAAGTAGAACGCACTGTTCTCAGTCAATTCGGCTGCCGCCGCGTCGGCAATGGCTGTCAGTTGCGCCGCATCGCCCCCGCTCAGGCTGAGGGTGATGATACGGTGCAGCTTGCCCGTATTCGCGCTGCCCTGAATCATTCCCGGAGGCACAGTAATCGACTGGTCGGCAAGGCGTGCGCTCACCTGCTCGGCAAAGAGGCCGCTGCGCACCACCTCGGTGAAATCGTCAACCAGGTATTCGCTCGTCAGCCAACTGTAGTAGCGGGGATCGTAGGCGGTTGTATCGGCGTCGTCCGCAGGCAACACGCCCACCAGCAGGCGCATGGCTGCTGAATAGCTGGGTGGGGCCGCCTGCCACACGCGCAGTTGCAGCGCGCTTAACAGTCCCACCGCCAGCGCCAGCGCCACCGGAATCCACCACCAGCGTTTCAAAATTGTGCCGTACTCGCGAAGTTCCATCATGTGGGCCCAAAAACTGCGGGTACGCAGAAACTACGGAAGAAGCAGGAAACAAGAACCTATGTAGGGAGTGGTACAGGTAGCTCTGTTTGAGGACAACCCTAGCACGACCATCAACGCATTGCCGGACTGCAATCGGTACATATCCGTGCAATCCGCGCGCCGCTGCCCTTCATGCCTTTTCCGCTGTTTCCGTCTTTTCTGCGTACCCGCTTTGCTTCATCGCTCCACCCTACGCGGGACGTGGCGAGGTACTCGAGCAGCGCCGTGCGGAAATGGGCGCGGCTGAAGCGCTCGGCCTGCGCGGCGGCACGCAAGTGGATCGTAGGCGGTAGGGTCAAAACGTGCAAGCGCGTCGGCGAGTGCATCGACGCTTTGCGGTGCAAAGAATTCTCCCGTCACGCCGGGCAACACAGTGTCAAGCGCGCCGCCCCCTGCAAAGGCCACCACGGGCCGGCCCGTCGCCATTGCCTCAACGGGTGCAATGCCGAAATCCTCGAGCCCGGGAAAGAGAAAGGCCCCGCAGCGGCGCATGAGATCGCGCACCACGGCGCGCGGCTGCGGCCCCAGCAGATGCACGTTGGGTCCGGCCTTCGCACGCAGCATGTCGAAGTCGCGCCCGCCCCCCACCACCACAAGCGTGCGCTCGGGCAGGTGGCGAAAGGCCTCCACCGCAAGGTCAATCCGCTTGTAGGGAATTAACCGGCTCACGATCAGAAAATGGTCGCCGGCGACGGCCGCGGGGTCCGGGGTGAAGAAGTCGGTGTCCACCGGCGGGTGGATGATGGCGCTTTCCCGCCCATATAGCGTGCGGATGCGCTCCTGCACCGTGGTGCTGATGGCAAGGAACTCGTCAACCCGCTGCGCCGCGGCCCAGTCCCAGCGGCGCAGCAGCGCCAGCAGGGGCTGGAGCAGCGCGCCGGCGAGGCCGCCAATCTGCTCGCGCTCGGCGTACTGGTCGAAGAGCCAGAGGAAGCGTGTAGGCGTGAGGCAGTAGCAGACGTGGCGTGCGCGCTGCTCGACGCCATCCTTGTGCGACGCCGTGCGCACGCCATGGCAGAAGCCACTCTTGTTGCTGACGACAAGGGCGTACTGACTCAAGTCCATGCCGCCAAATGCCGCAGGATAGAGGGGCAAGTAGCGCTGGTGGTGCGACGCCACGCCGGGAAGCCACTGCATGAAGCTTGTGCGCACGTCCCACCTGCGGTAACGCGCCGGCATCTTCTCGGCGGCGTACATGCTGGTGTAGACGGGTGCGCCGGGGAACATGGCCACAAGCTCCTCGAGCACGTTTTCGGCGCCGCCCCGCTGGTTGAGCCAGTCATGCACCAGCGCGACGCCGCGCCCTGTGGCCGGGACAGCTTCGGTGCGCACGACATTGTCCGCGGCAACAAGCTCGGGCGGCAGCGGCTGATTGGGAAATGGCTGGGGTAACGAAGTGGTGGGCACGTCCAGGAGCTCCTGCGTCATTGGCGCGTGATCGTACCCCACCCCGCGCCTCGGGGGCAATTGGGGAAGGACCGGGAGTCGGGAGTCGGGAGTCGGCAGTCGGAGTCGGGAGTCGGGGTCGGGGGTCGGGGGTCCGGCAGTCCGGCGCGCACCCTCATAGGTGCAGGCCAAGGGCCGGCGCTCTCAGGGTACGCAACGATATGTTAACTGACCTCCCGACCCCCGACCCGTGAGCCCCGGTCCTTTCCCCGACTCCCGACCCCCGACCCCCGACTCCCGACTCCCGACCCCCGACCCCCGACCCCCGACTCCCGACTCCCGACCCCCGACCCCCGACCCCCGACTCCCGTCCCGCTCCCCGTTAACCTGTTCGCAACCGCCACAAAACACCGCGCAGTTTCAATGGGGTCAGCGGCGCACGGACTTGCCCGCCGTGTGTCGTTCGGTTTGCCTGCAGTTGCGCCAGAAGCCGGAGCTGACATGTACGCATTCAGTCTCACCTCGGAACAGAAGATGCTCGTGGACACAGTCCACCGTTTTGCCGAACAGAAGTTGCGCAAGGTCTACCGCGAGGCCGAAGAAACGCGCTCCGTACCCGACGCCGCCCTCAAGCAAGGGTGGGAGCTTGGCCTGCTGCCTGGCAGCATCGAAGCCGATTACGGCGGCTTCGGCGAATACTCGGCGCTGACCAGCGCACTCTATCTGGAGGAACTCGGCTGGGGCGACGTGGGCATTTCGCTCAAACTCCTCACGCCCAATCTGTTCGCCATTCCCGTCGCACTCTTTGGCTCCAAAGCGCAGAAGGAAGAGTACCTGGGTCGCTTCTGCGACGACTCCTTCGTTCCTGCCACCGCCGCCATCGTCGAACCGGTCTACCAGTTCGATCCAGCGGAACTCAAGACAACTGCCGAGAAGAGCGCCGACGGCTTCGTGATCAACGGCGACAAGACCTACGTGCCGCTGGCCGACAAGGCCTCGCTCTTTCTCGTGTACGCAAATGAGGGCGGCGTGACGCAGGCCTACATCGTCCCGGCGGATACCCCTGGCGTAAGCGTAGGCGAGCAGGTTCGTCTCATGGGCGCGCATGCCTTTCCCGTCTTCAATGTGCATTTCGAGAACGTGGCGGTGCCCAAGGCCAACCGGCTGGGCGGCCTCAAGGGCATCCGCATCCAGCAACTGCTCACCGTCAGCCGGATCGCACTTGCGGCCCTGGCCGTTGGGCAGGCGCGCGCCGCCTATGAGTACGCCCTCGCCTATGCCAAGGAACGTGAGGCCTTCGGCGAGCCAATTGCACACCGGCAGAGCATTGCCTTCATGCTTGCCAACATGCGCATCGAAATCGACTCAACGCGGCTCATGCTCTGGGAGGCCGCGTGGAAATACGACAACCAGGAGGACGCCACCCGCTCCGCCGTGCTCGCGGCCCAATATGCCGACAAGATGGTGCTTGAGGTGACCGACCATGCCGTGCAGGTGCTTGGCGGCCACGGATACGTCCGCGACCACCCGGTGGAGCTCTGGCTGCGCAATGGCCGTGGCTTCGCAGTGTGGGAAGGGCTTGTCATGGCGTAACGACAAGTTTCAGGGTTCGAAGGTTCAAGGGTTCAACGATTCAAGAGTTCAAGCATTCGTCTTGCGGACACCCGTCGAATGTAGGTTGACATAGGACTCTGTCGGTCACTGAAACCTTGCAAACCCTGAACACAAGTACCCTTGAATGCCTTGACCCTGAAACGCCATAACCCTTGAACCGTTCTTTGGGAGAGCCAAAATGCCCATTTCCTTCAAGTCGCCGGATGCCATCGAGAAGCAGTTGGTGCAGGTGCGCATGGTCGCCGAAAATGTCATGCGCCCCGAGAGCCGCATGCTCGATGACAGTGAGCATATGCGCCCCACCAAGTTCGTTAACATGATGTGGCCACAAATGAAGTTGATCGAGAAGACCAACCTTGAAGCCTCGCTGGCGCGCGCACGCAAGCTGCAGGCCGCCAAACAATCCAATGGCTATGCGAATGGCGCAAACGGGCACAATGGGCATAACGGCCACAATGGGAATGGCTCGAACGGTCACGGTGGGGTTGCCGTCATGGAGGCCGTGGCCGAACAGGTCGAGGCAACCGAACCAGCCGAAAGCAGGGCCAGCATTGCCAACATGTTGCTCATCCACATGATTGAGCAATTGAGCTGGGGCGATGCAGGCGTCTACCTCTGCGTTCCGGCGAGCGCCCTCGCCGGTGCGGCGATCAATGCGGTGGCCACAGCCGACCAGCTCGAACGCTTTCTGCGCCGTTTCACCGAGGGCGAGCCCAAATGGGGCGCGATGGCGATGACGGAGCCGCAGGCCGGTTCTGATACCTCAAGTATCCAGACCACTGCCAGCTTTGACGCCGCCACGCAGGAGTGGGTGCTCAATGGACAGAAGATCTTCTGTACGTCAGGCAAGCTGGCGCTCAAGGAGTCCGAAGGGCTTGTCGTGGTATGGGCCACGATTGACAAGACCACCGGCCGCGCCGGCATGAAACCCTTCGTGGTCGAGGCGGGCACACCCGGCGTGACCATTGGCAAGGTCGAGGAAAAGCTTGGCATCCGTGCGAGCGACACCGCCACGATCATCTTCGACAACGCTCGCATCCCCGCAGGCAATATCCTGGGCGATGTAGATGTAACGACCGGCAAGGGAGACAAGGGCTTCAAGGGGGCCATGAAGACCTTCGACGCGACCCGGCCGATTGTTGCCGCCAGCGCCCTGGGCATTGCCCGCGCCGCCTTTGAGTTCACGCGCGACACGCTGGCCAGGGAAGGCGTGCGCATGGAATATGGCAAGCCGCGCCATAAACTCAGCGCCGTGCAGGCGGATCTGCTGGAGATGGAAGCGCAGGTGCGTGCGGCATGGCTGCTCACCATTCGCGCCACGGCGCTGCTCGATGCCCACGAGTCGAACAAGCTCGAATCCTCCATGGCCAAGGCGAAGGCCGGCAAGGTCGTCACCTGGGTCACGCAGAAGGCGGTCGAGCTTCTGGGTCCCAAGGGCTACAGCACCGAACTGCTCGTGGAGAAGTGGATGCGCGACGCCAAGATCAACGACATCTTCGAGGGCACAGGGCAGATCAACACCCTCATCGTTGCGCGCGAGATTCTGGGATATTCGCGGCTGGAGTTGAAGTAGGCAACGGACAACCGGTGACTGAGAATTGGGTGACTGACAATTGGGTGACTGGGTGATAGGTTGATTGGTTGATTGGTTGATAGGTTGATTTCGGGCTCTGCGCTGCATGGCGCGGGGCCCTTTGACTCCGTAGGCTCCGGCTCATTGCCGGCGCCTATGAAACGCGCAGCGACCCTGATCCCCCACTCCCCACTGCCGACTCCCGACTGTCCACTCCCCACTGCCGACTCCCGACTCCCCCACTCCCGACTCCCGACTCCCGACTCCCGACTCCCCACTCCCCACTCCCGACTCCCCGACTCCCCCGACTCCCGACTCCCCACTGCCCGCCCTTCCAACATGCGCGCTGCCGCCAACTTGGGCTACAATCCGCGGATGATGTCGCATTTTGAACTCTCCGCGCCCGTGCCTGCACCTCATATCCTGCTCGTTGATGACGACGCGCTCATGCGGCGCAGCCTGGCCTACACGCTCGCAAAAGCCGGCTACCGCACAACGGCCGCGCCTTCCGGAGAGGACGCGCTCACCCTTGCCGCCGCCGACGCCCCTGATCTGGTGCTGCTCGATATCGGCTTGCCCGGCATGGATGGCCTCGACGCGCTCAAGGCAATCCAGTTGCGCTTCGGCATGCCCGTGATTTTTGTCACAGCGCGCAGGCGCGAACTCGAGCAGGTGCTCGGCCTCGAACTGGGTGCAGACGACTACATCACCAAGCCGTTTGATTCCGACGTGCTCCTGGCGCGGATCAAGGCTGTGCTGCGCCGCAGCCGACGCACGTCCGTGGAACCCCCCGTTGCGCCCGCCGAGCGGATCCACGCGGGCGACATTGTGGTCGATCTGCTGGCCCACAGTGTCAGCGCTGGGCAGCGCCCGCTGGAGCTTTCGCCGCGCGAGTTTGATCTGCTGCTGGCATTCGTACGCGAACCTGAACATGTGTTGAGCGTTGATGAATTGCTCGCGCGCGTCTGGGGTGATGGCTTCGCGCGGCGAGCCGCAAATCGTCTACGTTCACGTGCGCCGCCTGCGCGAAAAGCTCGAGGACGACCCCACCGCGCCCCGGCGCATCGTTACAGTGCGCGGCGTAGGCTACAAGCTTGTGCTCCAGGCCGGCCCTGGCGCGACGGAGCCGGCGTGATGCGCACACTGCGCGCGCGGCTGATCCTGAGCCATCTGCTGCCCATCCTCGTCGTCGTGCCTCTGATCGGTCTGGCGGCCTTTGTGCTGCTCCAGATCCAGCGGTCAATCTCCAATGTCGAGACCGGTGTCCAGCAGCAGGCGGCCCTCTTGCAGGAGCAGGCGCAGGTATTGAGCAATGCCGCCGGCAAGCTCAACGGCCTTCTGAGCGACCCGGCAGCAGCGCGTGCGTTCCTCTCGTCAATCAATTTGCAGGTCACCGGCGTCACGCTGCTGGATGCGCAAGGGCGCGTCGTCGCTGCAACCGACAACGGACCCCCTGCGCTTGCCGGCAGCGATGAAGGGCAGGTTGCCTCTGTGCTGCGCGGCCAGGGCGCGGTGCAGGTGGAGGTTACAGGCGAATCGGGCCGGCGCCTCGCTGAACTTGCCATCCCTGTTCTGGGCGATCAGCGTCAGGTGGAGGGTGTCCTCCTGCTTTCGCAGGAGCTCAGTTCCGTGCAGTCGCAGGTGGGCAACCTTTCGCTGTTGCTCATCGCGATCGTTGTAATCCTCTTTGTGCTGGGGATTCTTCTGGGCGTGGTGCTGGCGCTGCGTCTTGCGCGCTCGCTCAACCAGGTTACCGGCGCGCTCGAAGGCATCGCCCGCGGTGAGACCTTCGCCACGCTCCCGGCACATGATCTGCTTGAAGTGGACGCCCTCTATCAGTCCGTTAATACGCTGGCGCAACGCCTGCGCACGCTTGAAGACGCGCGGAAGCGGCTGCTCGCCAACCTCGTGCACGAACTCGGTCGCCCGCTCGGCTCAATCCGCGCCGCTGCCCACGCGCTGGCGATCGGCGCCGACGATGACCCCGAACTGCGCCATGAGCTGCTCGACGGCCTCAACGCGCAAATCGAACGCATGCAGCCGTTGCTCGACAACCTGACGCTCCTCCACGGCCAGGTGCTTGGTTCGCTCGAACTCAACCTCACACCCACGCCGCTGGCCCCCTGGCTCGTGCAGGTGGTCAGTTTGTGGCGCGAGGCGGCGCACGAAAAGGGGATTGTCTGGAAGGCCGACATTCCGTTTGCGTTGCCTACGGCCGAAATCGATGGCGACCAGATGTCGCGCGCCGTTGGCAACCTGTTGAGCAATGCAGTCAAGTTCACCCCCTCGGGCGGCGCAATCAGCGTCGATGCGACGGTCGACCCGGCGATCGAGCCTGGCGCACTCGACAGCTTCCTGATCACGGTAACCGACAATGGTCCGGGCATTGCAGCCAACGAGCAAAAACGCATCTTCGAGCCTTTCCAGCGCGGCCAGCAGGAGCGTCGCTTTCCCCAGGGCGCCGGTCTGGGCTTGAGTATTGCCACGGACATTGTCCATGCACACGGCGGTACGATCACGCTCGAGAGCACGCCGGGCCGCGGCGCAAGTTTCATCCTCGCGATCCCGCTCAACCGGACCTGAATTGATTCCGCGTCGAATATTGCAGTCTCGGTCAACGGAACAGGGATCGGGGAACAGGGAACGAAGAGGCATTCCCCGATCCCTGTTCCCTCGCTGTTCCCCGTTCTCTCAACGCAATGAAACGCGTGCCGTTGCACGTTGGTCTTGATCCTGTTCGTTGGCTGTGAGGTTGCCGATCGGCATACGTAAAGACGCGTGTGCATGGTCTATGTTAGGATGTGCGCTTGGCAAGCAGGTTTCGCCGCGCACTTGCGGCGCTCAATCGTTACGAACCACTAAGGACTTACGCATGAGCATTCGCTCTCCCTTTCCCTCCAATCCGCAGCCAAATCAACCAAACCAGCCCAATCAGCCGCCGCGACGCAACGCAGGCTACGGCCAGCCCGGCTACGGACAGCCGAACTATGGGCAGCCCGGCTACGGCCAACAGGGTTATGGGCAGCAGGGCACCGTGATCGATGCCGCTGTCTACCAGAATGTGCGCGAACTCAACGCCCGCATCGAACAGGAGGCGCAGTTCCTGCGTGCGCTGCTGGTGGAAATCAACAAAATCATGGTGGGGCAGGAGCCACTTGTTCGCCGGCTATTGATTGCGCTGCTCGCAGACGGCCACGTGCTGCTCGAAGGCGTGCCCGGCCTCGCCAAGACGCTGCTTGTCAAGACCACCGCCCAGGCAATCCAGGGAGATTTCGCCCGCATTCAGTTCACGCCTGACCTGCTCCCGGCCGACCTAATCGGTACGCAGATTTACAACCCTGCTACAGCGGCCTTCACGGTGCATCGCGGCCCCCTTTTTGCCAATCTCGTCCTCGCCGACGAAATCAATCGCGCGCCGGCCAAGGTGCAGAGCGCCTTGCTCGAGGCCATGCAGGAGCGCCAAATCACCATCGGCGACAAGACCTATCGCATGGAGCCGCTTTTCCTCGTGCTCGCCACGCAGAACCCGATTGAGCAGGAGGGCACCTACACCCTCCCCGAGGCGCAGGTTGACCGCTTCATGATGAAGGTGCTTGTTGATTACCCGACACGCGTCGAAGAGCGCATCATGCTTGACCGCATGACAGGCGCCGAGATGCCCACGGTGAAACATGTTGTAACGCCGCAGCAGATTCTACACGCCCGCGAAATCGTGCGCGGCATTTATGTCGACAGCAAGATCAAGGATTACGTGCTGGATCTGGTTCTCGCCACGCGCGAGCCTGCCGCCCATGGCATGGCCGATCTCAAGCCGCTGATCGCATTTGGCGCATCGCCGCGCGCCGGCATTGCAATGATTCACGCCGCGCGTGCCAACGCGTTCCTCGAAGGGCGCGGCTTCGTCACGCCCGAGGACGTCAAGGAAATCTGTCATGACGTCCTGCGCCACCGCGTTTTGATCACCTACGAGGCCGAGGCCGAAAACGTCTCGAGCGACGACATCGTGCGCCGCATCCTCGACTTCACCACGGTTCCCTGATCATGGCTGCCTGGCTGCAAAAACTGCGCGCACCCCAACCTGTTGCGGCGCCGCCGGAGAATGCCGACGCGCCTGCCGGCATCACGTCGGAACTCATGGCGCGCATCCGCCAGATTGAGTTGCGCACGCGCCATCTTGTCTCCGACCAGTTCGCGGGTGACTACCACTCGGTCTTCAAGGGCGCGGGCATGGAGTTTGACGAGGTGCGCCCCTATCAGCCCGGCGACGAAGTGCGCACGATTGACTGGAACGTGACGGCGCGCATGAACCAGCCGTTCGTCAAACGCTACGTGGAGGCGCGCGAACTCACCGTCATGCTCGTCGTGGATGCGTCGGCCTCGGGGGATTTCGGCTCGACGACGCGCTTCAAGCGCGATTTGGCCGCCGAACTTGCCGCCGTGCTTGCCTTTGCCGCCACG
The DNA here is from genome assembly GCA_963735275.1 of uncultured Chloroflexia bacterium. Lineage (GTDB taxonomy): Bacteria > Chloroflexota > Anaerolineae > Caldilineales > Caldilineaceae > UBA5069. The sequence goes on from CAVTKJ010000001.1 coordinate 644,216, forward strand.
AGCAACAACGACCGCGTCGGGCTCATGGTCTTCACGGATCAGGTCGAGTTACACATCCCGCCGCGGCGCGGGCGGCGGCACATCCTGCGCATTGTGCGCGAATTGCTGGCTTTCCAGCCGCAGGGGCGCGGCACAGACATTCCCGTCGCGCTCGATACTCTCAATCGGATATACCAGAAGCGCAGCATTGTCTTTCTCATTTCCGACTTTCAGGCGAGCCCCGAGACGTGGCGCAAGGCGCTCTTCATGACGAGCCGCCGCCACGACACGATTGCCGTGGACCTGAACGATCCGCTCGAACTGTCGATTGCCGATGTGGGGCTGCTAGCGCTTGAGGACGCCGAAACAGGACGCACGCTCTGGGTGGACACCGCCAACCGGGCATGGCGCACGTCATTCAACCAGGGGGTTGCGGCGCACGAGGCCGCCAAACAGAGCGTCCTGCGCCGCATCGGCGTAGACCGCATCGTCCTCGACACGCGTGACGACTACGTGCTGCCCCTTACACGCTTCTTCCAGACGCGTGAGCGCCGCCGCAAACGGAGACAATAAAAAGGGCAAACTGCGAGCACAGAGGCACAGAGGCGCAGTGAAGCACAGAGAAGAACGAGAGAAGCACCTAACGGCGCACGCAAGTTCTCACCAATCAACCAGTCAACAAATCAACCTATAAACCAGTCAACCAGTCCCACCGTCCCGAGGAAGTCCCACTTGTCCCTTCGAACTCGTTCGATGAAAGCAATCTCGCTTGCGCTGCTGGCCGCCCTGCTCTGGGTCGCGCCGGTATGGGCGCAGGATCTCCCCGTGATGGCGCGCCTGGTCTTTGACGGTGCGCCGCTCACCGTAGGCCAGCCCGCGCTCCTCACCCTCGAGGTGATCCATCCCGTCGATACGGTCGCCATCCTTCCCACGCTGGGGGCCGACTGGTCGCCCACCGTCGAGGTGCGCAGCCAGAGTGCGCCCGTCACGCGCGACAATGGCGACGGCACGCTGACAACAAGCCAGGAGATCGAGGCCGCCATCTTTGCACCGGGCACATTTGCTACGCCGCCTTTGCGCACTGTTGTAAGTGATCGCACCGGACTCACAGTCAATGCCGTTGCCGCACCGATGCCGCTCACCGTCGCTTCAGTGCTGACCGATACAGATGTGGAACCGCGCGACATCAAGCCGCAGGCCACATTGAGCGGCTTCTGGGCAACGGCCGGCATGGCCGCCGCCGGCGCTCTGCTGCTGCTGCTGATGGCCGCGCTCGTGGGTTGGCTCTGGAAGCGGCGCAGCGCACTGCGCAACCGCAGTGCGCTCGAGCGCGTGCTCGATGAGCTGAGCGCTATCGACGGTTCTCACTATCCCCAGAAGGGACAGTACAAGGAGATGTATCTGGCAGTCAGCCACACGCTGCGGCGCCACCTGGGGCGGGAGTTCGGGCTGGATACGCACGAGCGCACCACGCGCGAAATGCGCAATGCGCTGCGCACGCTGCCTCTGGGTCCGGATATTCCGCGCCGCCTGCTCACGCTCTTCGCCGAAAGCGATCTTGTCAAGTTCGCTCAGGTGACGCCGACGCCGGAAAGTGCAAATGCGCTGCTGGTCGAGGCGCGTGAGCTTTCCGTGGCAATCACAAATGCCCATGCGGCAGATGTCGCGCGCCGTGGGCAAGCGCCAGTTTCAGCGGGCGCGCCCGCAACGGCGGGGCGGTGATCTGATGGACGGATACAGCTTTCGCTTCGCTGCGCCCTGGCTCCTCGCGCTGATCCCTGCGCTGGCGCTGCTCCTTTGGTGGCGCGCGCGCCGCCGGCGCGGCGCCATGGCCACCATGCGCTACTCGGATGTGCGTCCCGTTGCCGTCGGCGGCCATTCGCTGCGCATGATGCTGCGGCCCCTGCTCCCTGCGCTGCAAGTGCTGACTCTGGCGGCGCTGATCGTGGCGCTTGCGCGGCCGCAGTGGGTGCAGGCGCGCGAGGTAGTGCATGGCGAGGGCGTCGACATCGCGCTGGCGTTGGACATCTCGGGCAGCATGGCGTCGCTCGACTTTGAGCCGAACAACCGGCTCGATGCGGCCAAGGCGGTCATCTCCGGTTTCATCGACGACCGCACGCACGACCGCATGGGCCTCGTTGTCTTCGCCGCGACGCCTACAACCAGAGCCCGCCCACCGTCGACCATCGCGTCCTGCAGCGGCTGCTGGGGGACGTGCAGCTTGCCCCGGCCCTTGGGGTGGAGGATGGCACGGCAATCGGCATGGGGCTGGCGAACGCAGCCAACATGCTCAAGGATTCATCGGCCAAGAGCCGCGTTGTGATTCTGGTGACCGATGGTGTCAACAATGCCGGGCAGGTGGACCCGATGACAGCAGCCGCGGCTGCGCAGGCGTTGGGCATCAAGGTCTACACCATTGGCATGGGGCGGCCGGGACCGGTGCCCGTGCCCATGACTGACCTCTTTGGCCGCGCCGCCGTCACAATGCAGGAGAGCACGCTCGACGAAGGCATGCTCACCAACATCGCCGAGGCAACTGGCGGCCGCTACTACCGCGCCGAAAACAGCGACGTCTTGCGCCAGGTCTATGACGAGATCAACGCGCTGGAAAAGTCGCAATTCGAAGTGGAGACTTTCACAAAGACAGCCGAGCTAGCAACCTGGGCCATGGCCACGGGCCTGCTCCTGCTGCTCTGCGATCTCTTCCTCCGCAGCACCTGGCTGCGAGGCTTGCCCTAAGTTGAACCGTGTCTCACTGGTTAAGTGTTCTGCGTATCGGTTGATTCGTTTATTAGTTGATTGGTTTATTAGTTGATTGGTTTATTAGTTGATTGGTTCATAAGTTAATTGGTTTAGCTACGATCATTAGCACACGAACTTGCACAATCAACCACTCAACCAATCAACCAATCAACCAATCAACCAGTCAACCAGTCAACCAATCAACCAATCAACCAATCAACCAATCAACGAATCAACCAATGACCAATTATCAGTCATCAATTATCAAAACCCCATGATCCACTTCGCCCAACCAACCTACCTCTACCTAATGCCTGTTGTCGTCGGCGGACTGGCGCTGCTCCTGTGGTGGAGCGAGCGGCGACGGCGCGCGGCGCTGGCCCGGCTGGGCAACCCGGTGCTGATCAGCCGGCTGAGCGCAGAGGTCAACACGCGCGGGCGGCAGTGGCAGCGTCTCCTGTGGCTCGTGGCCGCTGCCCTGCTCATGGTTGCAATGGCGCGCCCGCAGTGGGGCGAAGCAGTTGAGAAGGTCGAGCGGCAGGGGCTGCAGTTGGTCGTCGCGCTGGACGTCTCCACAAGCATGTTGGGCGACGATATCAAGCCCTCGCGCCTTGAGCGCGCCCGCCTGGAGATCGCCGACCTCATGCAGCGCCTTCAGGGCGATGAGGTGGCGCTCGTGCTCTTTTCGGGTGCGAGTTTCGTCCAGTTCCCGCTAACAAGCGACTACGCCACAGCGCGCAAGTTTCTGGATGGCGCGAAGCCCGGCGCTATCTCCAAACCGGGTACAAATGTCGGTGATGCGCTGCGCACGGCGCTCACCGCCTTCGACAGCGAATCGGACAGCCAGAAGGTGCTGCTGCTGATTACCGACGGCGAAGCGCACGACGCCGACACGCTGCGTGTGGCGCAGGAGGTGGCCGACCAGGACGTGAAGATCTACACCATCGGCTTTGGCTCGCCCGAGGGAGCGCCGGTGCCGCAGGTGGATGTCTTTGGGCGCGTCGTGGGCACGAAAGTGGATTCCCAGGGACTGCCCGTAATCTCTCGGCTGGATGAGACGACGCTGGAAGAGATTGCACGCATCGGCGGGGGCGCGTATGCGCGCGCCGAATCGGGAGGCCAGGAATTGGTTGCGCTCACCGATGCGCTCGCGCAAATGCAACGCGCGTCCATGGGCGAGAGCACCGACGTGCGCCGCATTGAGCGCTTCCAGATCTTCCTGGCGCTGGCGCTGGCCGCGCTGCTGGCTGCGACCCTCATCCCGGATACACTTGCGCAGCGCCGCAAGCTGCGTACGCCGGTTGCGGCCGTAGCGCCTGCATCACAGAAGGGCAGTTGACATGAAGCACCGCTCCATGAAAACGCAAATCGCCTTGTTGGCGATGAGCGCACTTGCGATGTCCGGCTGCGGCAGCGCCTCCGCCGCGCGCTGGAACAACCACGGCAACGAGGCCTTTGCCAAGCAGCAGTTTGACATTGCCCAGAACTCGTATCAAGAGGCGCTGGCCGCACAACCGGCGCGCGCACAGACGCTCTACAATCTGGGCAACGCGCAGTTCCGGGCGCAAACGCAGATTGCCGGGCCGGTTCCCGCGCCTGATGCTCAGGCGACTTCGGGGCAAGGCGTCGCCCAGAATATTGCGCAGACCACCCTTGCCCAGGCGGCTCAGGCGGCGGCGCCAGATGACCAGCTTGCAGCCGAGGCCTTTTACAACCTGGGCAACACGCACTTTGCCGCAAGCGACTACGCAGGCGCCGTTGAAGCCTACAAGGAGACATTGCGCCGGACACCGGACGACATGGACGCCAAGGTGAACCTCGAGCTTGCGCTGCGCAAGTTGCAGCAGAATGAGCCGACGCCCACTGCCGAGCCTTCGCCCACGCCATCACCCACGGACGCGCCGACCGAAGAGCCTTCGCCCACACCGACGCCGGAGAGCAACGAAGGCTCGCCAACGCCCGAAGCATCGCCCTCGCCCGAGTCGTCGCCCACACCCGAGGCTACTTCCACGCCCGAGCCCACTGCAACGGCCGAAGGCACAGCCACGCCCGAAGGCACAGCCACACCCGACGCCACCGCAACGGCAAATGCGCAGCCCACTCCGGCCGCACAGGGAACGCCCACCGAATTGCCGGGTTCGCCGACACCCGACCCGGCGACGCTTCCCCCTGGCCAGATGACCGACGCACAGGCGCGCCAGCTTCTCGAAGCAGCCACGAGCGACACGCAGACACTTCAGGAGCGCTTGCAGCAGACACTGCTCCCGCCTGATCCCTTTGTCGACAAGGATTGGTGAGCACGCCGATGCACGCACGACTCATCTCCACCTTGCGAACCGGTTTCGCGTGTTGCCTGGCGCTCGTTGCGCTGAGCATGCCCTGGGCTGCGCCACGGGCAATGGCGCAGATTCCGGCCTCATCCGGCGACAGCGACACCTTCGTCGAGGCGACGGTCAACAACACCAATCCCAGCCAGGGCGACCAGATCATCTACGTCTTCCGCTACTACCAGGCCGTTGACGGACTTCAGTTGCCGGGAATGCTCGTGGGCCAGCCCGATTACGAAGCGCCCGAGTTCTCCAACTTCTGGGCCGAGGGCGAAATCGAACAAAGCTCGACACAGACGCAACTCAACGGCCGAACCTACAACGTGAGCGAACTGCGCACGCACATCTTCCCCACGACCGCGGGAACAATCGCAATCGAGCCGGCGCGCCTGATCCTGCATGGATTCCCCGGCGAGCCTGACCGCATTCTCGAGACACTGCCGGTGACGATTGCAGCGCGCGCACTGCCCGATGGCGCGCCTTCATCCTTCAGCGGCGCGATCGGCGACTACAGGCTTTCCGCCAACGTGGATCGCACCTCCGCCACGCCCACGGAGCCGATCACGCTGCAATTGCGCCTCACGGGTGAAGGCAATATTCGCATGGCGCCCGCACCTGTCCTGCCCGACTTGCCCGGCTGGCGCGTGCAGGAGCGGGCCAATGATGTGCAGATTGACGTGGTCGATGGCCGCGTACAGGGGACACGCACGATCGATCTGCTGCTCCTGCCTGGTCCCGATGCAACCTCGCTGACAATTCCGCCAATCGAGTACTCCTTCTACAATCCCGCCACGGGCATCTACGCCAGCGCTCTGAGCAACCCTCTTGCGTTGACCCTGCTCAATGCCACCGGCGCGCCGGTGGCGGCCGTCGCGCCCAGCGCCGCTGCGTTGGCAGCCACCGCGCCGCAGACGGCGCCGGACGCTGCCGCGGTTGAGGCGGCCCAAAGTGAGCCACCGGCAACACCCGTGTACGCACTGATGGCCCTCCCGGCCAGCCTGCCGTTCGCACGCTCGCTGACTGACACCTCGTGGTTTTGGGCGCTCTGGATTCTGCCATTGCTCGCGCTGATTCTGGGCCTGGTAACGATTCAGCGCTCGCGCAACGCCGTGATGCGCAAGGCGGAGCGACAGCGCACCCGCGCCGGCTCCGACGCATTGCGCGCGCTGCATGCTGCGCCCGTCGCCGTCTCTGCGCAGGCCGCCTCGGCCGAGGCCTGCGCCCATGCCCAAAAGGTACTGGACGACTTTCTTGCGCGCGCACTCGGTCAGCCCGTTGGCGGCCTCACCCGCAGCGGGCGCGCGGCGCTGCTGGCTGCGAAGGGCGTTCCCGCCGAGTTGGTCGCGCGTGTGGAAGAGTGTTACGCGCTTGCTGAACGCGCCCGCTACAGCCCCGTTGACTCGCTGGATCCGGCGCTGGGCAGCCAGATGCAGGGCAAGGTTGAGGCCGTAATTCGCGACCTTGATCCGATCCTGCGCACATCAGTCTCGAATCACCCAACGCCCGCTGCGTCCGCGGCTGCTTCCCCGTCAACCGCAGCGCCCGCTGGAGGCGTCCGATGACCCCTGCCCTTACCACGCACCAGAATCCGCGCAACGCCGGCTTGCGCCTGACACTGGCGCTCGTCGCGCTGCTGCTGCTTGCGGTGCCGGTGGCGCTGGTCGCCGAGACGGCGTTGCAGAGCCGTCCAAACGATGCCGGGCCTGCCCTCATCACCATGGAAGCTGCAAACGCCCTCTATGCAACTGGACAGTATGAGGTGGCCGCACAGGCCTATCAACAGTTGATGGAACAGGGGCACGGTGGGCGCGCGCTGCTCTATAACCTGAGCGTGGCGCAGCTCGAGGCGGGCTTCGCGTCCGATGCCGTTGAGTCGTTGCGCACCGCTCGGCGCGCCTACCCGCGCGACGCCGACATTCGCACCGCGCTCGCAGACGCAGAACGCATGCAGCGCATGGCGCTCGCGCCCGATGCGCAGGCCGACGCCGCCGCGCCCGCAGCAAAGGCCGGCATTCTGGCGAATATACGCCTGCACTGGATCTCGGCGACAGAGACGGCGATTGCAGCATTGCTCCTCTGGACGCTGCTGGCAGCGCTGCTGTTGATCGCGTATGCGACCCCGCGTGGCAGCGGCAGACGGCGGCTTGCCGGCCTTTCAGCCATCATTGCGGGCGGCGCGCTCGTCTTTGCGCTTCTCCTGCTGACGGCCTAGCTCGGAGCGAATTTGAACCCGTCGCTAATCACAAGCGGAACAGCAACGCAGAGGCGAGAAGGCGCAGAGAAACGCAGAGAAGAACCTGGTTTGCGGTTGCAGTTCTCTGCGTCTCAGCGCCTCTGCGTGGCCGTTCCGCCCTGTGCGACTTACCCGTTCTCAACCAATATCAAACAAAGAGGTGAATGAAACATGACCACCAAAGCCGCTTTCAGCACTGAGGAATGGACCGACATCGTCCGTTCGCCGCTTGCCGCATCGCTCCTCATTACCATGGCCTCACCCAGCATCTTTGGCTCGATGGGCGAAATCTTCGGCGCAACGAAGACGCTCGTCACCGGCGCGCAGCAGCCCACGGGCAACGAGCTACTCGACAGCATCCTTGCCGAGTTCAAGGATCACGATTCGGCGCGCCAGGCGCAGCCACAGATTGGCTCGCGCGACCCTGCGGCTGTGCGAAGCGAGCTGCTGGGAATCATCCAGCGTGGGGTGGGATTCATGGAAGCGAAGGGAACGAAAGAGGAAGTCGACCCCATCAAGCACTGGCTTTACGGCATTGCGGACCACACGGCCAGCGCCACCAAGGAGGGCGGCTTCCTGGGCATTGGCGGGGTGCGCGTGAGCGCTTCCGAGGCCTCTGCACTGTCTGACCTTGCGACCCTGCTCGGCATTTCGCCGCAGGCAGCGCAACCGGGCTGACAGTCGCCGCGCTCTCCCTCGCATGCTGCCCGCGGGCAAGATCGCCCGCGGGCTGTGCGCGCCTATGCGCCGTCGAAGTCGGTCCGGTCGATGTCGATGGTTTCTGGCCCTGCCGGACCGCCCAGGATTTGCACGCGTACAGGGCGCACTTCGACCAGCGCCTGCCAACGCGCCTGGTCAGTTTGCGTCAAGTCCAGACTGTAGGGCCATGCGTCCGGCTCGAGGATGCGCGCACAACCATGCACCTGCCACGCCACGGTGCTCACCACCACATCGTCGTGGCTCTCGATGTTGAACAGCAGATCAGAGGTGCGTGGCAGCAGCACATAGAGGTGCAGGCCGCGGGCCGCACAGGAAACGTCAGCGGCCTGAATGTTGGCCGGGCCAAAGGTGGAAAGCAACGCATTGTGAACGGGGGCAAGCAACTCAACTACACGGCTGCGCAAATGACCGAGCATCGCCAACCTTCTTCCAGCACGAGGCGAAGTCCGGCACCGCCCACAACTGGGGCTATGCACGGAGCAGCGCGGCAGGCCATCCTGCCTGCAGCCAGCATACCCCTGTGCAGTGTCAAGCGCGAGTAACTTTGGTTATGTCCTGAGACCAAAGCAGGACAGCAACACGGAGGCACAGAGGGCACGGAGGAACACAGAGAAAGGCACAAGAAACAGTGCAGTTCTCTGTGTTCCTTTGTGCCCTCCGTGCCTCCGTGTTGCTGTTCTGCTGTTGGTTTACAGCCGGACCCCTAGATAAGCCCGATTTCGCGCGCTCGCGCCACGGCTTCGGTGCGGTTGCCGGCGCCAAGTTTGCTGAGGATGTGGTTGACGTGCCCTTTGACGGTGCCGACGGTGAGGACGAAGGTGTCGGCCACCTGCTGATTGGAAGCGCCGCGCGCGATTGCGCGCAGGATCTCCAGTTCGCGCGGGGTCAACTTGTCGAGCGGCTCGGAGAGCGACGCGCCCGCCGTGGCGGCATGGCCGTCGCGCAGCGTCCCCAGGAGCCTGGCAGCGCACGCATCGCTTGATGCCAGCGTCTCCAGCAGCGGCAGCAGCCGGTCTCCCTCGTCAAGGAAGATGCGCAGAATCCCCTCCGGTTCGGCCAGCGTGAGAGCGCGGCAGAGCGCGGCTTGCGCCTCGGCGCGTTGGTTGAGCGTCCAGAAGGCCTCGGCTTGCAGCACCGCGATTTCGATCAGGCTGCGCGTGCGCGACCGCTCCTCGGCGCGTGCTTGCCAGACCTGCAGTAAAGCCAACGCGGCGCGCGGGCGACGATCCGCCAGATAGAAGCGCGCCAGCGTGATCTCTTCGAACTCGGGGTAGTATCCCACCTCGTCCCACGTGCCCGTCTGCGTCTGCTCCCACTGGCGCACCGCGCCCAGATCACCCGCCGCCATTTCGAGGCGCGCTTGACATGCGCGCAGCCACTCGACAAGGTGCGGACTGCCATACTCCTGCGCGGCGCGGACGGCATCGGCCAGCGGCGTTGCCATTTCTTCGCGCCGCCCAAGCGCCGCACGCACGCGCGCGTTGATGGTCGAGGCCGATGCATAGACCGAGACGCTGCGCACCGGCGCCAGCGGCATTGCACGATTGATGAAGTGCTCGGCCCCCAGCAGGTCATTGCGCTCGCGCAGTAACGCGGCCATGCCCATGTAGCCATCTGCCAGGGTGGGCCAGTGCGCGCCGCCGTGGTCAGTGGCCAACTGGATGCCGCGCCGGTAGATTGCCTCTGCATCACCCAAGGCGCCAAGTTCCAAGTATGTCTGGCCAAGCCGGAAGAGGGGGAAAAGGGACATATAGACGCTGCCCATGGCATTCGCGTTGGCGAGACCGAGCCTGTAGTGCGCAATTGCCTCCTGCGCACGGCCGCTCAGCACCATCGCGAGACCCAGGGCATGGTGGAGGGCCGCCAACGAAAAGTGGTCATCGGGTGAGAGCAGCTTTTCGGCCTCGGCACCGAGTGCCAGCGCGTGGGTGATTTCCCAGCGATAGGAGACCAGCATAGTGCGCAGCGCCGCAACCTCGCCCGGCGCGGGCAGGCGCGTCGCGTCCTGATTGGATGACTCAGAGTCGAGCGCTGCCACCAGTTGCTCGACGACCGCCTGCACGCCGTCGAGCGGTCCGCGCAGGATCAGGAGCCATCCATTGAGCATCGCCAGTTTGGGCCGCCGTGCAATTTCCGCGGCGGGCAGCGCATCCATCCAGCGAAAGAGGGTGGTAGCGTCACCTTTGACCAGCAAGTCATGACCGGCCTCGGCCAGGAGATCGGCCGCGTGGGGCAGGTCCTGGGCGAGCAGCGCATGTTCGATTGCTTCCGCGACCAGACCATTGTGGGCATACCAGCGCGCAGCGCGCTGGTGAAGCGCCACGCCAAGCGTCGGTGCGCTGCGGTCGAGTTCGTCGTGGAGCGCTTCGGCAAAGAGGTGGTAGTAGCGATACCAGCCCGGACTGTTGTAGAGTTGCACAACAAAGAGGCCGTTGCGCTCGAGGTAATTGAGGATTGCGCGGCTGTTGAGCGGCGCCTCGCCGCCGCCCGCAGCGGCTGATGCGTCTCCGCCTTCGTCCTCGTCGCCATCTAGAAGCGAATCACACAGAGGCGCATTGAAGCGCTGCAGAATCGAAGTACGCAGCAGGAAGTCGCGCACAGGCTCGGGCTGGTTCTGCAGCACCTCTTCCATGAGGTAATCGAGCACAAAGCGGTTGCTGCCGGTGAAGTTGCGCACGAAGGCCGTCACATCGCGCTGGCTGCGCCCCAGCAGCGAGGCGCAGAGCAGTTGCAGCCCGGCGGGCCAGCCATCGGTGTGGGCGACAAGCGCCTGTACGGCGTCGGGCGTGAGCACGAGTTTGGTGCGCCGGCTGAGCATTGCGCCTGCCTCTTCTACACCGAAGCAGAGATCGGCGGCGCGCAGTTCGAACAGTTTGCCATTCACACGCAGGCGATTGAGAGGCAACGGCGGGTCGGCGCGCGTGATGATGATGACATGCACGTGCGCCGGCAGGTGCGATATGAAGTAGTTGACCGTGTCGTGAATGCGCTGGGCGCGCAAGTGGTGGTAGTCGTCGAGGATCAGCGAGACGTGCAGGTCGGCGCCATTAAGCGTTGGCGCATCGTCAAGAAGCGCGAGAAGCGTCTCGACGACATCCTCCAATGGGGGCGCATCGGGCGAGCGAATTTGAGCAAGGAGGTCGCTCAACGCCGCTTTGGGAACGGGCAAAGGCAGCGCAGCAAGGGCAGCCGTTGCGTACATCCAGAAACGCAACGGGTCACTGTCCGTCGCATCGAGCGCCAGCCATGCGCAGGCAACCAGCGGTGATCCGTCGGCGCTGCCGTTGGTCCGGTCAACTCTGGCAATGTGCGGGACCGCACTGCCGTAGCCCGCAATGCGCGATTGTGCGGTTGTCCACGCATGCGCCGCGGCCCACTCCGCCACGACCATCGTCTTGCCAAAGCCCGCCGGAGCAGACAGAAGGGTCAGCGGCACGCTCAACCCCTCATCGAGGCGCGCGAGCAATGGCTGACGTGGCACAAACTGCGTTCCGGGGCGCGGGTGCTGGAGTTTTGATTCCAGCAGAGGCGTAGAAAGCGCCGGCATGGAGGAAGCCTCACCCTGTGTGAAAAGGCAGAGCACCCAGCAAAATGCCGCATCACGCGGCCATTACCTATCGGCTACGAGTCCAGAACGCGAATGACGCGGATTTAGCGGATTGAACCGCTTGGCAAATGAGCTGAGCGTCCTTTGGCATAGCATCTCCAATCGCGCTGCGCATCGCCAAGCGATAATCCGTGTTCATCCGCGAAATCCGCGCACAGGTACTTCCCTTTCTTCTCACAGACTCTGGGCAGTGCGCAGGAAGTGCTGCAACGGCAGCATAGCAGAGAGTGTGAAGCATCCCGTCTTTTCCCTGCTGTTCCCGCCTTTTCTGTGTACCCGCACTTTTTCTGCTTGCTTTGACTATACGGAATCGAAGACGCTGCCCAGAATCCGGATGATCTCGTCAACTTCTTCCTCGTTGATGACCAAGGGTGGCGCGAAGGCCAGCGCATTGGCCACATTGCGCGTCCGCAAGCCCTTCGCCAACGCCGCATCTGCAAGGCGCGCCGCAAAGCCGGGATCCGGTTCGCGCGTATCCTTGCTCTTGACGATTTCCACCGCGCAGAGCAAGCCGCGGCCGCGCACTTCACCCACAAACGGGAACTCGAGCATGCCCTCCAGTCCGGCGCGCAGTCGCTCGCCCATGGCCTTAGCATTTTCCGGCAGCCGCTCGCGCTCCATGATCTCCAGATTGCGCAGCCCAACCGCGCAGGCAACCGGATGGCCCGAGTAGGTGTAGCCGTGCATCCACGCTTCGGCGTCGGGCGCGTCCCAGATGACCTCGCGAATCGCATCCGAAATCTGCATGCCGCCCAGTTGCAGGTAGCCCGAGGTGATCCCCTTGGCAAAGTCAAGGATGTCCGGGCGGAAGTCCAGCAGTTGGCAGCCGAACCACTCACCGGTACGGCCAAAGCCGGTGATCACCTCGTCGGCAATCAGCAGGACATCGTACTTGTCGCAAATGGCGCGAATCAAGGGGAAGTAATCCTCAGGCGGCACAATCACCCCGCCAACGCCCTGAATCGGCTCGGCGATGAACGCTGCGACCGTCTCCGGCCCCTCGCGCACGATCGCCTCTTCCAGAGCACGCGCCGCCGCCTGTCCAACGCTCTCGCCGGGCTGAATATCGCCCTCATAGCGATAGCTGCTCGGCGCGGGAATGTGGAGGAAGCCGGGGCTCATGGGGCCGAACATCGTCTGATAGCGAGCAATCCCCGTTGCCGCGGTGGCCGCGACGGTGATGCCGTGGTAGGCATACTTGCGCGCAATGATCTTGAATTTGTCGCGCTTGCCCAGTCGATACCAGTAGTAGCGCGCGGTCTTGAACGCGCTGTCGTTGGCCTCCGAGCCGCCCGACGCAAAGAAGGTGGTGTTGAGCGTGGGGTGGGCAAAACCGGCAAGCCGCGCCGCCAGTTCCGAGGAAGGAACGTTGGTCATGCCAACGAAGTTTGAGGTGTACGCGAGCTTGCTCATCTGCTCGGCAGCGACGAGGGGAAGCTCCTGGTTGCCGTAGCCGATGTTGACATTCCACAGGCCGGCCATTGCATCGAGGACGCGGCGGCCATCCGTTGTCTGGAGATATACGCGATCACCTCCCTCAATGACGAGCGGCTCCTGATGGCGGCTCGGGTGAAAAACCGGGTGGAGCTGGCGCTGGTCTTTCTCGATGAGGGCTGCGGTCTTCGTTTGCATTTCCTGGGTCATGGGTAGGTTCCAATTCTGCGGTGGACCCCGCCGTGGAGGAGGGGCAATGCCGCTGCCGTTGCACGATGTGACCGCACAAACCGACAGCAGGTCGTCGCGTTCATCATACCACAGGAAAATGTACAGGACGCGAAGCGAGGCCTCCGCTTTTGGAAGCCTCGCTTCGGCGCCGATTCGATTGCGCTGCGCTCAGTCGCTCCAATCCGAGTGGAAGCTCCCCGGTTCATCCACCCGCTCATAGGTGTGTGCGCCAAAGAAGTCGCGCTGCGCCTGGATGAGGTTGGCGGGCAGCCGCGCACTCGTGTAGGAATCGTAGTACGCCAGGCTGGCGCCAAAAGCCGGCGCCGGAATCCCGAGCGCCACCGCCAGCTGGATGACGCGCCGCCACGCCGGCAAGCGCTCGGCAACGGCGCCACCCAAGTGCCCGTCAAGCAGCAGGTTGGGCAGGTCGGGATTCAGCCGGTACGCGTCGGTAATGCGGTTGAGAAAGCCTGCCCGGATAATGCAACCGGCCCGCCAGATTGACGCGATCTCGCCCAGGTTGAGCCCATACTCGTGTTCGGCGCCCGCAATCCGCAGCATGGCCATGCCCTGCGCATAGGCACTGATCTTGGAGGCATAGAGCGCCTGCCGCACATTCTCAATCAGCGCGGCGCGGTCGTTCTGCAGCGACACGCCTTCGTCGAGCGGGCTGGTAGGAAGCACTGCGGAGGCCGCAACGCGCTCCTCCTTCATGCTCGAGAGCGTGCGCTCGCTGACCGCCGCGTTGATCGTTGGGATCGGCGCGCCAACGTTCATCGCGTCCTGGCTCGTCCACTTGCCGGTTCCCTTTTGCGCAGCGCGGTCCAGCACCATGTCAACCAGCGGATTGCCCGTCTTCTCGTCGATTTTGCGGAAGACCTGCGCCGTGATTTCGATGAGAAAGCTGTCGAGCTCCCCCTTGTTCCAGTCGCCGAAGACTTCGGCAAGTTCGGCTGCAGAGAGACCGCCGGCGCGGCGCAGGATGTCGTACGCCTCGGCAATCAGTTGCATATCGCCGTACTCGATGCCGTTGTGCACCATTTTCACATAGTGGCCCGCGCCGCGCGGCCCCAGATAAACCACGCACGGCTTGCCGTCTTCCGGCGCCTTGGCGGAAATCGCCTCAAACATCGGGCGGATATCTGCCCAGATTTCTTTCGATCCGCCAGGCATGATGCTGGGCCCCCACAGCGCGCCCTCCTCACCGCCGCTGATACCCATGCCGAGAAAGCGCAGCCCTGCCGCCTCGAGGGCGATCGTGCGCCGCTCCGTATCGGCAAAGTAGCTGTTCCCGCCATCCATGATCAGGTCGCCCGGATCAAGCAGCGGCACAAGGCCGTCGATGACGGCATCCACCGGCGCACCCGCCTTGACCATGATGAGAATCTTGCGCGGCCGTTTGATCGACGCGACAAGTTCAGGCAGGCCGGCGGCGCCAACCAACCGCTTGCCCGGATGCGCATCGACGAATTCCTGCATGGTTGCGGTGGTGCGGTTGTAGACGGCCACCGTGTAGCCGTTGCGCTCCAGATTGAGCACAAGATTCTGGCCCATGACGGCGAGCCCGATCAGGCCAATGTCGGCGCTTGCAAGCGCAGGAGACTGTGTTGATGGATTCATGTTTGTTCCTCAATGCCGATGTAGAAAGGCGATCGCGCAGCACAAGCAGTGGAGCGCAAATCGCATAAATAACGAAGAAAGTTCTGCCTTTACGGCGCCCGACGATAGGCCGCGTAGCGTTCGGATGCGTTCGACTGCTGCGCGCTGCCGGCTCCTGACGCAATCTCGAAGAGCTGTCCTTCGGGCACCCGGCCAATCAGTACGGGCGCACACCACTCCACGCCGGGCGTGTTGGCGAGTACAGCACGGCGTGCCTCGGCAGTGGCCACATCCACCGCCTCGCCTCCCGCCAGGCGACTGTAGAGTTCAAAACTGAAGGAAAGCGAGGCCCGATCCGTCAGCTCATAGGGAACCGCAACGGCGCTCGCCATGCCCCCCTTGACAAGGTTGTAGGCAATATGGGTGAAGGGCTCGCGCGGGAGTGGCTGCCACGCGCCGCAACTGTGCAACGCCACCAGCCGCACGGAATAATGGTCACGCAACATCGCTGCCAGATGGGCGCCACTCACCAGTCGGCCCCGGCCCTGCTCGTCTTCGAGAACGAGAAACGACTCCGCGGATTGCGAATTGAAGAGCGCATGCCCGACGAAGTGCACGATGTGGTACGGTTGTTCGCGCAGGCGGTGCTGCAGTTCAAAGAGTGTTGGGCGCGCAATGCGCTCGACGATCAACTGGCGGCGCGCGCCCAGCACATCCAAGCGTGTCGAGCAACGCCAACCACTCGCGTTCCACCTCAACCGGCGGGTACCCCGGCGGGTCGGCAATCACCACCAGCATGCGCAACGGCGACTGGACGCTCAACGGCCGCACCAGATGCGAAAGCGCCACATAACGCGCAAGCGGTGCGTGCGCCGACAGCGCCATCGATTCGTCGCGCAAATGATTGAAAAGTGTTTCCCAGGGGAGGCGCACTAATTCGGGCGCCTCGCTCAACGCAAGGCGCAGGCGCAAGCGCGACGCTTGCTGATAGGCGAGATCCATGCAGCGGTGGAGCATCGCGCCCACTTCACCCACAAAGGTCGCGTCGAAGAGGCGGGTGCCAATGTCGAGTGCCGTACGGCGCGCGGTCTCGAATTGGTGCGAATCAGGACGGTAGGGGCTGGAGGCAGCGCGGGCAAAGGTCTCAAGTTCGCCCACGGCCACGGGAATGCGAAATACCGCCGCGGCGGTGCCCGCGGGCGAATCCATCACACGGCTGAAGTAGCCGTCCTCGGTCTTTTCGATAAAGAGATCAAACCCGGTATGTTGCAGCATTGGCACGCCTTCGACGGTGGGCAGCAAGCGCACCGGCAAGTGAGTTATTCTAGAGGGTTCGCGCACTACAGGCAACATGTGTGAATGGAAAACAAGGGCGTCTCAAAAGTAGGTAACACCCGATTGCATGCGCGAACAGCACCTCAGCCCCAACACTTCTCCATGCGGAGAAGGGGGCACGACAAATGCGTCTACCCGAGGCATTGCCTGAGCGGCGGGATCGTTTTTCACCCATCTCCGCATGGAGAAGGGCCGTGGTTGAGGTGCCGTTGTTGCAGCAAGTCGACTTCTGAGACGCCCTGATGGAAAACGAGCTGACTCGCGCCGCATCACCTCTCCGGGTCAAAGAGCAGCACTTCATAGTTGAAGTCTTGTGTCGCGTCGCCCACCTTCACATTGTTGATTGCGACTTTCACGCTGTGTGTGACGGACCAGTCGAGCGCATCAAGTTCAAGCCGCGGCTCCCAGACGAGTGCATTCCATGCGCTCAGCGCACGCTGCAGGCCGCCCGTCTCCGCATAGACAATTGATACCGGCACGGGGCGCTCATCCAGCAGCACAACCACCTTCGCGGCGCCGAAATCCGCGTCTCTAAGGAAATACGACCAGCGCGCAAAGGCCACCTGGCGCGGCACCCAGCCCGGCGGCGGCCAGGCGACAAATCCATCGCGCAATTGAGGCCACTGGCCAAAGTAGGAGGCTTCAGGGTCAACGACATTCACTGCGTAAGCGTCCCACTTCGCACCTTGCACCTCACCTGCGCCCATGTGCGTAGTGGGTGGCGCAAGCAGCCATTCGCGATGGCCCACGGCCAGGTTGTTGGCGCCGTCGTCAAGCATGAAGCGGACGACGGACTCGCGGATGTCGTAGCCGTAGGAAAGCCCAAGATTTGATTGGCCCGCGCCGGAACTGCCTTCCTCGGTGTAGCAGGGCCATGACGAAGGGGGCGAGTGACTCAAATTGCCGGCGGCAGCCATGATCAGTGCGGCAGCCTGCGCTCTAGCGTTCATTGTCGCTTCAAGCGCAATAGGCGGGACTCCCGCCAGCATCCGAAAGTAGTTGATTTGCTTCTCGATCGCGACCAGCCGGGCGGCGCTGATCAAACCGGGCACGCAGCCTTCAATGTTGCCCGTCCATTGTGGCGCTGCGGAGAGGGCAGGCAGGAAGTTGTCTCTGTAGAGAGCAGCGGCTGCCTCGCGCTGCGCATTGGGCGGAGGATTGGTCGTCCCGGCAGGCCCCGCAACAATCGGTAGATAGGCAACGTGCGGGCCGTCCGGAGTCTGTCCTGGTTCAGGGGCAACGCCAATCGTGCGGCCACCTTGCGCACCGTAGGCCAGTGAAGGGCCGGTCGTCACGAAACAGAGTGCGAGAACTACACAAACCACAAGCCTTATGGGGGAACGGTGAAAATGCATCGCAACCTCCGAGGGGGGGAATCGACAGTGCGACGACGACAGGTTCTACGAGGCAACAGAACGTTCCGTGCCGGCGCCGCGCTGCCTCCTCGCAAGCAGGCACACGTCACGTCTGCAATTGAGACGTGAAGGGTTCCTGCTGCAGAATCATAACATAGGCGCGCTTGTCAGACACCGCCGCAGCCACATTTCTTCATCCAGCCTTAATCCAGGCTGCGATTCCAGATTACATTGCGCGCCATGTGGAAAGCGTATAGTATGGTTCATCCGCAAGGCGCACGGGTGTTGCGCTGCTCTCCTGCGGCTTCCGACATGCAGACAACAGAGGATTCTCCATGGAAATGGGACAACGTACGCTTCTCCACAGGCTCTTTTCTCTCACGCTTGTCGCGCTTATGAGCGTTGGCGTGCTCCTGCCATTGGGCGCACTCGCCCAGGACGCGCCCCCACCCGCACCGATCGTCGATGACGAAGGTGGCCCGGTCGTCATTACCGGACAGGTCAACTATACCGATCCATTCTTTACGTTGGGTGTGGCATCACCGATGGTCATCCTCGAAGACCAGGCCGGCTTTGTCGACCGCGACGAACGCTTCGTCATGCCCGAAGCGTCGCAGACCATCGGCCAAATCACGTCGGATTTCTTCGAGTCGCCCTTCACCTACTCGCTGGCGCTGCCGATTGTGCCGCAGGGCACGCAGCGCGATGTGGACCACGACGGCGTCGAGGACCCAGGCGTCATGACCTTTGCCGTTGCCTATTGGACCAACACCTTTGGCGACCCCTTTCTCGAAGTGCGCGACCTCTACGGCGGCGGCTGGTCCACGGCCTATGCCTCGACGCGCGTGAGCGAGGACTGGGAAACACGTCGCGAGGTTACGGGCGGCAAGTTCCTTGTCTATGCACCCGATGACCAGCAAGGCTTCCCCAGCGGCTTCGGCGCCGACGGCAAGCTCTTCACCGATGACGACCCGATCGTAACGTTGCCTCAGGGCTACACGATTGTGGACATGGACACGGATCCCTTCACCTTCTCGCGCCCTGCCGAGGCCGTGGTGGACCTGATTGAGCCTGAAGGCTCGGCTCTGGCCGACTACTCCGAGGAGAGCTACGCCGACGCTTTCAAGAGCCTTGTGGAGAAGATGCGCAAGGAGTATGCCTTCAGCGAGGCCAAGGGCATCGACTGGGACGCGCTGCTTGCCAAGTACCTTCCCCGCTTCGAGCGGGCAGACGCTGCCAAGAGTGCTGCGGACTACGAAGCTGCGCTGCGTGAGTTTTCGTGGAATATACCCGACGGCCATGTCAATGCGGGCGTTCCCCCGGGCAGTGAGTACCAGCGTATCATCGGCGGCGGCCTCGGCATGGGCATTCGCGACGTGGACAGCGGCGGCGTCATCGTCAACTTCCTGACGGACGGCGGCCCGGCCGCAGAGGAGGGCATTCAGGTAGGCAGCGAAATCATTGCGATTGACGGGACCCCCATCGACCAGTACGTCGACGAGACGACCGCGTGGTCCGGCCCCTTCAGCACGGAGCACAATGACCGGCTGCAGAAATTGCGCTATGCCACCCGCTTCCCCGTGGGCACGGATGTTGACGTGACCTACAAGAACCCGGGCAGCAACAAGGACAAGACTGTCACACTTACCTCCGTGGGCGAGTTCGACAGCTTCAGCCAATCCTCCTTTTACAGTGGTACGACGGGCTACGAGCTGCCGGTCGAGTATTATCCAATTGAGGGGACGGATTATGTCTATGCCAAGATTACGGACTTTTCCGACAACAGCGTGCTGACGGTTCAACTGTGGGAGCGCCTGATTCAGGCCCTCAACAGCCAGGGCGTACCGGGCGTTGTGGTGGACATGCGCCAGAACGGTGGCGGCGCAGGATTCCTCGCCGACCAGATGGCTGCCTACTTCTTTGAGGACGAACTCAAGCTGGGCAACACCGGCTACTATGACAAGAGCCTCGACGAGTTCAAGTTCGACCCGCGCAACCAGGATCAGTTCTACCTGCCGGACCAAAACTTGCGCTATGACGGCAAGGTAGCCGTGCTCGTTGGCCCCGCCTGTGCGAGCGTGTGCGAGTTCTTCTCGTATGACATGACGCTGAACGACCGCGCGGCGATCGTCGGCCAGTACCCCACGGCTGGGCTGGGCGGCTCGGTCAATGATGTCAAGATGCCCGAGGATCTCTTCTTCCGCATGACTGTGGGACGCGCTGTGGACGAAAGCGGCAACATCCACATTGAAGGCAAGGGCGTTCCCCCCACCGTCAAGGTGCCGGTGACGCTTGAGACGCTTACGAGCAAGGGAGACCCCATCCTCGACGCGGCCGTCAAGTGGCTCGACGGTGCAACCACAGTCTCTACTGAAGACGGCGGCGCGCTTGCCGTGGGTGACAGCATCGACGGTTCGCTGACGCCCGGCAGCCGCACGCAGTACGCCCTCGACGTGAACGAAGGCGACAAGATCAACATCAGCGCCACCGACGCGAGCGGCACACTTGATACGATCATCCGCCTCTATGTGAATGGCGAGCTTGCCATGGAGCAGGACGACGGCGCCGACGGCGGCCCGAATGCCGAAATCACCGATCTCGACATCCCCGGCGATTTGACACTCACCGTGGAGGTGGGCGGCGCGGGCGACAATCTCTCAGGCGATTATGTGCTCGAAGTTGCCGATGCCCAGTAGCACGGAGGCGTAAGGCAACACCGCAGTACGCAGAAAAAACGGAAACTACGGAAACGACATGAACTGCCATGCGTTTTCCGTAGTCTCCGTTTTTTCTGCGTACTGCGGTGCTTTGTTCGGATTCAGGCTAGCGCGGCCGCCCCGCCTCCATGGCCTCGGGCACCTCATTCAGTTTACCCGTGGCCACGTCATAGATATAGGCGTAGATGGGAATGCTGCCGGGCACAAGCGGGTGCGTACGCAGCCGTTCCACGTCGCTCGTTATGCAATCGATGGCATCCTTGAAGGTAAGCCAGTTGATGTACTGCGCCGCCTGCGAGCCACCACCGCTGGTCACGTTGCGCCAGCCATTCGCATCGGCAACCGCCGTATCGAGGCTCTCGGCAAGCAGTGCGCGCACCGTCTCGTCGTCAATCGTCAGCAGCCCACAGCCCGTGTGGTGAATCACAAACCACTCGTTCGTCCCCAGCAGCTTGTGCGAAAGAACGAGTGAGCGAATCGCATCCTCGCTGGCGCGCCCGCCGGCGTTGCGAATCATGTGCGCATCGCCCAGGCACAACCCGGCAAAGTGAAGCGGGTCCAGCCGTGCATCCATGCAGGTGAGGATGGCGATGCGACGCGCGGGTGGGGCGGACAGACCACCTTTGTCGCCAAAGCTGGCGGCATATGCAGCGTTGGCGGCAAGCACCTCGTCAAGGTTTTGGCTCACAGAGGATTCTCCCGGTTGGGTGTGGATACTGTTCTCTGCGCACCATACACGAGACGGCCGCGCGCTTCTGTAGGCGGCGGCACGCTGTGGCGGGATTGGGAGGCCAATGTGACGGGTCATCCAGCCGCAAGACAACGGGCGAGGCCTCCACTGGAAGCCCCGCCCGCCTTCATTCTTCTCACTGCTTCCTGCCGGACAATTACATGCCCATGCCCATGTCGCCACCGCCGCCCATCGGGCGGGGCCGGGTTCTTCTCGGGGATGTCTGTGATCAGCGCACTGGTCGTCAGGATCATCGCCGCAATCGAGCAGGCGTTTTCTACTGCGCTGCGCGTGACCTTGACGGGGTCGATAATGCCCGCTTCGAGCATGTCGACGTAGTCATTGGCCAGCACGTCGTAACCGACGTTGTTCTTCTTGTCGGCGTGCAGCATGCGCACCTTCTCGATCACCACAGCGCCGTCGAGGCCCACGTTCTGGGCAATCATGCGCATGGGCTCTTCGAGTGCGCGGCGCATGATGCGGACGCCGGTGGCAGCGTCGCCCTCAAGCACAACGCCGTCCAGCGCCGGGATGGCGTTGATCAGCGCCACACCGCCTCCGGGGACGATGCCTTCTTCAACGGCCGCGCGTGTGGCGCTCAGGGCGTCTTCCACGCGGTGCTTCTTTTCCTTCAGCTCCGTCTCGGTGGCGGCGCCGACGCGGATGATTGCCACACCGCCGGCCAGCTTGGCCAGGCGCTCCTGCAGCTTCTCGCGGTCGTAGTCGCTCGTGCTCGCGTCGGATTCGGCGCGGATTTCGTCAATGCGGGACTTGATCGCCGTCGCGTCGCCCGAGCCGTCGACAATCGTCGTCTCGTCCTTGGTGGCAACGATCTTGGCGGCGCGACCAAAGTCCTCAATCATCACACTCTCGAGCTTGCGGCCGAGTTCTTCGGTGATGACCTGGCCACCCGTAAGGATGGCGATGTCGCGCAGCATGGCCTTGCGGCGGTCGCCAAAGCCCGGGGCCTTGATGGCCAGGGCATTGATCATGCCGCGCAGCTTGTTGAGAACCAGCGTCGCCAGTGCCTCGCCGTCGATGTCCTCGGCGATGATCACGACGTTGCGGTTGCCAATCTGCACAAGCTTCTCCAGCGCGGGGACGATGTCCTGGGCGCTGCTGATCTTCTTGTCGGTGATGAGGATGTACGGATCCTCAATCACGGCTTCCATGCGCTCCGAGTTGGTGACGAAGTAGGCGCTGAGGTAGCCGCGGTCGAGCTGCATGCCTTCGACGAACTCGGTCTCGAACTCGAGGCCCTTGCTCTCTTCGACGGTGATGACGCCGTCCTTGCCAACCTTGTCCATCACGTCGGCAATCAGCGCGCCGATGTTCTTGTCGGCGGCCGAAATGCTCGCGACCTGAGCGATGGCATCCTTGCCCGAAACGGGGGTGGCCATCTCCTTGAGCGCGGTGACGAGGGCGTCGCGCCCGGCGGCAATGCCGCGCTGCAGCATCATCGGGTTGGCGCCGGCGGTCACATTCTTGAGCCCTTCGGTAACAATGGCCTGGGCCAGCACCGTGGCGGTCGTCGTGCCGTCGCCGGCAACGTCATTGGTCTTGGTGGCGGCTTCCTTGAGGAGCTGCGCACCCATATTCTCAAAGGGGTCTTCGAGTTCAATTTCCTTGGCAACGGTCACGCCGTCATGGGTGACGGTCGGGCTGCCCCACTTCTTGTCGAGGGCCACGTTGCGACCCTTGGGGCCGAGCGTGGTCTTGACGGCATTGGCAAGGGCATCAACGCCGGCCTTGAGGGCGCGGCGGGCATCATCTTCAAACAATACTTGCTTGGCCATGGATATGGTCTCCTTGGATCTGGTTCGTGTGCAAAGCGGGTGCTACGCGGCGCCCGTGTTCATTACTGCGGGAACAGGACTACTTCTCGACGATGGCGAGGATGTCGGATTCCTTGAGAATCAGTACTTCCTTGCCGTCAACCTTGATCGTGGTGCCGGAGTAGCGGGCATAGAGCACCTTGTCGCCCACCTTGACTTCCATGGCAATGCGCTCGCCGTCGTCATCGCGCGCGCCGGGGCCGGCCGCGATGATTTCGCCCTGCTGGGGCTTTTCCTTGGCCGTCTCAGGCAGGAAAATGCCCGATGCGGTCTGCTCGTCCTGCTCGGTGGGCTTGATTACCACGCGGTCACCCAGCGGCTTAAGGTTCATGAAATCCTCCTCGACTGAACACTTCTGAATTGTTCGATGTTACTTGTCACTGCCCGATACTTCGTCGTGTGTGCAACTTCTCGGAATGGTCGAAAACGTGTACAATGCTGCCCTTCAATTCGACAGATTGATTCGTTGTTCACCTTGTCTATCACCCCGCAAAGTGTGAAACGGTTAGCACTCGCGGTGCGAGAGTGCTAACATCCCTTATCTTACCCATGCGTTCGTCCCAGTGCAAGTTGCGCGCTGTCCCGTTTACACCAGAAACGCGCCGGCTGCGTACTTTGGGCGCGTTTTTTCTGTTAGTCTTCTGTTAGAGAGTTGCCATCGTCGCAGGGAAGCATCACCTCGTGCGGCGTGATGCGCGTTTTCCTTGACTTCGCGCGCACCCCATGCTAGACTTCGCCACTGCATTGATGGAGACGAGTAGGCGCAGGAACGTTCTGCAGCGAGCCCGGGACGGTGCAAGCCGGGTGAACCCTCAAGCGCCGAAGATCACTCCGGAGCAGCGGCCCCAACGGCGTGTTGCAGCCCGCACGCCCAGTAGATGCCGCCGGTTGTGCACCGTTACGCGCACGGCAGGTTGTTCGCCCCCTTAAGAGAGTGGCGGCTCCTGCAGCGAGCGCCTGCGCGACAGCGCGGGAATCGGGGTGGCACCGCGGACTTTCCAGCCCGTCCCCAGTGTGGGGACGGGCTTTGCTATTCGCCACGACTACTCAACGAGTCAACCAATCAACCAGTCAACCAATCAACCAGTAATCCAGCACCCCATGCACCAGGAGTTTGCCCTTCTCGCCACCATCACAATGGCCCTGCTCGTCGCCTTTGGCGGCGGCGTGGTCGCGCGCAGGTTGGGGCTGCCCACGCTGGTCGGCTACCTGGCGGCGGGCATTGTGATCGGTCCATTTACGCCCGGATTTGTTGGCGACACGGCGACCATCGCCCAACTTGCCGAGATCGGCATCATTTTCATGATGTTCGGCGTTGGCCTCCATTTTTCGCTCAAGGATTTTTGGTCCGTGCGCTGGATTGCGATTCCGGGCACGCTTCTGCAGATAACGCTGGTCACTCTTGCGGGGCTTGCGCTGACGCAGTTTTGGGGGTGGTCGCTTGGCGCGGGGCTTGTCCTCGGGCTCTCCGTTTCGGTTGCAAGCACCGTGGTGCTGCTGCGCGAACTGGCCGACCACGGCCTCACAAATACCCTCGCCGGCCGTGTAGCCACCGGCCGGATCGTCCTGGAGGACCTGGCCACCGTCGCGATCCTTGTCCTGCTTCCGGCGCTTGTGAGCAAGCCGACCGGCGGTGGCAACATCTGGCTCGAGATTGGGTGGGTTCTGCTGACGACAGTCGCGTTTGTCGCGATCATGCTCTTTTTGGGCGCACGCGCGCTGCCGTGGCTGCTCAACAAGATCGCGCTGACGCGCTCGCGCGAACTCTTCATCCTGGCGATCGTGGCGCTTGCTCTGGGCACGGCATTTGCCGCAGCCGAGCTTTTTGGCATTTCGCTGGCGTTGGGGGCCTTCCTTGCCGGCTTGGTGATCAGCGAATCGGACATCGGCCACCAGGCGGGCGCAGAGGTCATCCCTTTCCGCGACGTCTTCTCTGTGCTCTTCTTTGTCTCGGTCGGAATGCTTGTCAACCCGGTCATGGTATGGAACAACTGGGGCCAGGTGCTTGCGCTGACTGCAGTGGTCGTCATCGGCAAGTGGCTGATCAACATGCTGCTGGGCTTCGTGCTTCCCGCCTCAGCGCAAACGGGGCTGGTTGTGGCAGCGGGGCTGAGCCAGATTGGCGAGTTCTCGTTCCTTCTCGGCTCGGCAGGCGTTTCACTTGGCATTCTCAGCGTCACTCAATATGGTCTGATTCTGGCCGCGGCGGTATTCTCCATCATGCTCAATCCGCTCATGTTTGCGGCGATTCCAGGCGTGGCACGCGTTCTCAGGCGGGCGCCCTGGCTTTGGCGCCTGTTCGACAAATCCGGGCCGCTCCCCGACATGGTGCAGCGCGGCATGAAGGATCACGTAATCGTCGTCGGCCACGGGCGCGTGGGAAGCCATATCAGCCGCGTGCTCAGGCAGCTGGATCAGCCCTATTTGGTGGTCGAATCAGATGCCGTGCGCGCCCGCGAGATGCAGCGGGAAGGGATTCCCACGCTCTTTGGCGATGCCGCCAATTCGGAGATTCTTCTGTACACGGGCGTTGCCAGTGCGCGGGCGCTTGTGGTGACGGCCTCCGATGAGGCGACTGCGGAGTTGGTCGTTGGCTCTGCGCATGTGCTGGCGCCAAATGTATCGCTGATTGTGCGAGCATCCACCGCTGCGGGCGTGCAGCGGCTGGCGCGGCTCGGCGCACACCACATCATTCAGCCGCAGCTTGAGGGTGGGCTGGAAATGGTGCGCCACACGTTGTTGACTCTTGACTATTCTCCAGGGCGTATTCAGCAGTACGTAGACGCTGTGCGCAGCGATGCATACGTCGCCGTAAGAGACGGCGAGCACGCGCGCGTACTCGACCAACTCATCACCGCCGCACGTGGGGTGGAGATTGCGTGGCACCCAGTGGAGGGCGGCAGCACATTGGCGGGCAAGAGCCTGCGCGAGGCAAATTTGCGTACTCTGACGGGCGCCTCGGTGATTGCGCTGGTGCATGACGGGCGCGTCATACCGAACCCCAAATCCGAGACGCTTCTTGCAGAAGGCGACATGGTTGGCCTGATAGGCACGCCGGCTGAGGTGGCAGCCACGGCGCTGTTGCTGGCGCCGGTGACAAGCGAGGACATCGCTGAGGCCGAACTGGATGACGAAGGTTTTTTGAAGGTGGAGTGAGGAGAACGGACTCGCGCGCAACTGATTCAGTGGTGCATCAATTCACGCGATGAATCGGGGCGGTTCCCAGAGGACGATACGATTCAACGGCTTCCAAGCAAAGCGCCTGATGCGATCCGAACGCGGTGCTCCCATGAGTCGTAGACCTGCTTCATGCCAAACCATTCAAAGTAATCTTCGTCGTCTCCCAGTTCACCAGACTCAAAGGCAACAAGAAAGTCGCCAGAGGTCATGCCGAACTGTTCTTCAAGAGCGCGGCAACGCATCAAGTAGTAATCACGCTGCGCGATCGCATGCTTGAGGTCACGTTTCAATGCGTCAGCCACGAAGCTGCGCATTTCGTCGACGTTGAAATCGCCTTGCTGAACAATCGATACGCTGACGCTTACTGAAGCCTCCGGCACAGAAGAACAGGTGGCACGAATGCAGGTTGCGGCCCTGGGCCGATGTCTAGACGAGGTAGAAGTCCAGTAGCGCCATGACATCAAGCAAACTGCGGACATCTGAATCTACCACGCTCCCGTCGTTCAGATGTTGATGGTGCGGATGCGTCGCGAGATGCGCATGGTGACTTGCATTGTCCCATCGACAAACCATGCGGCCGTCAGGTCCGCTGAGATAATATCTGTACTTTCGACGAACAAGTTCCGGAGTAGTCTCCACATATTCCGAAACATGTAGACGATATCCACTGCGTAGGGTGACTATGCCAAAAACATGGCACCCAATGTCAGTTGGCTGTTCGTACCGAAGGCCGTTATCTGCGACTTAGGGATTGCGAAAGACATGCGTAAGCAGGTCAAGGTAGTAATCAGATGGGCTCAACGGAGGCACCGGCCAGAATCTCTACGCGGCGCGACCAGTAATCCAGTCCCTGCTTGGCTGCGAACCAAAAGAAGAGGGGCTCTTCGTCACCAAGCGAGCCATCCTCGAACGCAACAAGGAAGTCGTCTGAGTTCATTCCATACTGAACTTCGAAGCCATCGCACTCTCGCTCGAAACGCTCCATGCGCAAGCGAGCTAGCTGCAAATCATTCAGGATCGCACTTGCTATGGCCGAGCGCAGCTCAGCTTCATTGACATTCGGGCTATCCCGAAGTACGACGGCAAGCGTCATAATTGCTCCTGCGAACGGAAGAACAAGACGGAAATCAAATATACCACGCGATTTCAGCAGGATCGCAGAGGATTAGGAAACCCACCCATGCCAACCACCAAATTCACCGACGTCAAACCCAGTGTCAGCTACCCGGAGATGGAGGAGCAGGTCCTCCAGCTCTGGCGCGAGCGCAACGTCTTCCAGCGCAGCATGGACGAACGCGCGGGCGGGCCGGAATATGTCTTCTACGAGGGCCCGCCCACGGCCAACGGCCGGCCCGGCATCCATCACGTGCTGGCGCGCGCCTTCAAGGACATCTTCCCGCGCTACAAGACGATGCAGGGCTACTACGTCCAGCGCCGCGGCGGCTGGGATACGCACGGCCTGCCCGTCGAGATCGAGGTGGAAAAGCGGCTGGGCCTCAGCGGCAAGAAGCAGATCGAGGAATATGGCATCGCCGAGTTCAACGCAGCTGCTGCCGCGCCTCGACCATGGAGTACATCGAGGAGTGGGAGCGGCTCACCGAGCGCATGGCCTTCTGGGTGGACCTGAAGACCGCCTACGTGACCTTCCACAACGAGTACGTCGAGTCGCTCTGGTGGATCCTGAAGCAGTTCTGGGACAAGGACCTGCTCTTCCAGGGCTACAAGGTCGTGCCCTACTGCCCGCGCTGCGGCACGCCGCTGAGCAGCCACGAGCTGTCGCTGGGCTACAAGGAAGGCACCATCGACCCCAGCGTCTTCGTCAAGTTCCGGGTCAAGGAGGGCAACGGCCGGCGCCGGTGCAGCCGAGACGAGTACCTGCTGGCCTGGACGACCACACCCTGGACGCTGCCGGGCAATGTGGCGCTGGCCGTGGGCGCCGAACATCGACTATGTGCACGGTGCGCGATGCCGAGCGGCGACGTGCTGACGCTGGCCGCCGACCTGGCCGAGCGCGTGCTGCAAGCCCGGCTACAAGGTGCTCGAACACATGCAAGGGCAGCGACCTGACCGGGATCCACTACGAGCCGCTCTACCGCTTCTACCCGGTCGAGCAGGACTACGCCTACGTGGTGACCGGCGACTTCGTCAGCACCGAGGACGGCACCGGCATCGTCCACATCGCCCCGGCCTTTGGCGCCGACGACATGGAGGTGGGCAAGCAAGCACAACCTGCCCGTGATCCAGACGATCCACAGGCGACGGCACGTTCAAGCCGGAGGTGACGCCGTGGGCGGGCGTCTTCGTCAAGGACGGCCGACCCGCCGATCGAGGACGAACTGGCGAGCCGCGGGCTGCTCTACAAGTCGGGCACCTACGAGCACACCTATCCGTTCTGCTGGCGCTGCGATTCGCCGCTGCTCTACTACGCCAAGGAGACCTGGTACATCCGCACGCAGCGCCTACCGCGACCAGCTGGTGGCGCAACAACCAGAAGATCAACTGGTACCCGGAGCATATCAAGGAAGGGCGCTTCGGCAACTGGCTGGAGAACAACGTGGACTGGGCGCTGGGCCGCGACCGCTACTGGGGCACGCCGCTGCCGATCTGGCAGAGCGACGCGCCCGGCAGCACCTACATGGAGTGCATCGGCAGCGTGGCCGAGCTGGAGGAAAAGGTCGGCCGCAAGCTGGCAGGACCTGGACCTGCACCGCCCCTACGTGGACGAGCTGACCTGGCCCGCGCCCGACGGCGGCACGATGCGCCGCGTCACGGAGGTGGCCGACTGCTGGTTCGACAGCGGCTCGATGCCCGTGGCGCAGTGGCACTACCCGTTCGAGAACCAGGAGGTCTGGCAGCGCGCAGCAGCAGGCCGACTACATCTGCGAGGCGATCGACCAGACGCGCGGCTGGTTCTACACGCTGCACGCCGTGAGCACGCTGCTCTTCGACCGGCCGGCGTACAAGAACGTCATCTGCCTGGGCCACATCCTGGCCGAAGACGGCAGCAAGATGAGCAAGATCACGGGCAACGTCGTCAACCCGTGGGAGGTCTTCGAACACGCACGGCGCCGACGCCACGCGCTGGTACATGTACACCGCCAGCCCGCCGGGCAACAGCCGCCGCTTCTCGCGTCAACCTGGTGGGCGAGACGGTGCGCAAGTTCCTGAACACGCTGTGGAACACCTACAGCTTCTTCGTGACCTATGCCAATCTGAGCGACTGGACGGGCCGGGCGACCCGCATGCGCCGCTGCATCCGAGCAACCTGCTCGACCGCTGGGTGCTGTGCCGAGCTGAACCGCCTGGTGCGCGACGTGACCGCAGGCCATGGAGAGCTACGACGTGCTCGGGGCGACCCGGCCCGGTCGGCCGACTTCGTGGACAACGTGAGCAACTGGTATGTGCGCCTGAGCCGCCGCCGCTTCTGGGACGGCGACCCGGCGGCGCTGCAGACGCTGTACGAGGTGCTGGTGACGGTGAGCCAAGCTGCTGGCGCCGGCCGACGCCCTTCGTCGCCGAGGAGCTGTACCAGAACCTGGTCGTCAACGTGCAGACGCGGCCGCGCCCGACAGCGTGCACCTGAGCCGCTGGCCGCAGGTGGACGCAGGCGCTGCTCGACGAGCAGCTGAGCGCCGACATGGCGCATGGTGCAGCGCGTGACCAGCCTGGGCCACGCGGCCCGCCAGAACGCCAATCTCAAGGTGCGCCAGCCGCTGGCCCAGGTGGTGGTGCGCACGCGCACGCGCGAGGAAGCAGGCGGCGCTGCGCCGCCTGCAGCAGTTCGTGCTCGACGAGCTCAACGTCAAGGCGCTGGTCTTCACCGCACGCCAGCGGCGACCTGGTGGATGTGACCGTCTTCCCCTATCCCAAGCAGTTGGGGCAGAAGTACGGCAAGGGCTATCCGAAGATCCGCGCGGCCATGGCGGCGCATGGACCAGCTGGAGCTGGCGGCACGCCTGCAGGCCGGCGAGACGGTCGAGGTCGAGGCCGACGGCGAGCACGTACGCTGGTCGCGCCGGAGGATGTGGAGGTGCGCTCGACGCCGCGCGCCGGCTACAGCGTGGCCGAGGACGGGCGGCTACCTGGTGGCGGTCACCACCGAGCTGGACCACGCGCTGCATGCAGGAAGGCTATGCGCGCGAGCTGGTGCGCCGCATCCAGCAACTGCGCAAGGACGCCGACCTGGCGATCAGCGACCGCATCGTCACCTACATCGCCGATTCGGACCTGATGCACGAGGTGCTGGCCCACTTCGGCGAC
Source organism: uncultured Chloroflexia bacterium (assembly GCA_963735275.1). Taxonomy (GTDB): domain Bacteria; phylum Chloroflexota; class Anaerolineae; order Caldilineales; family Caldilineaceae; genus UBA5069. Next base: position 674,500 of record CAVTKJ010000001.1, read on the forward strand.
TACGTCCGTGAGGAGACGCTGAGCGTGGATCTGGTGCAGGTGCACCCCGAACAGGACGGTACGATACCGGCCAACCTGCCCAGCGCCGAGTTTGACCTGGGCGGCGCCGCGATCACCGTGGCCATTGCGCGCAAACAATAGAGGTCGGGAGCCAAACGCAGGCTTCCCAGTATCGGCAGGGGGAAGGGGTTGAGGGCGCGTGATTGGCGCCCTTGATCCCTCCGGTCTCGTATCCCCGGTCCCATCGTCAGGTGGAGCATATAGTGACCACGAACGTTCCGGAGTCGAAGCGCGAGCCATTCACCCTCCGCGGATTCCTGCGCATGCTGCGCGAAACCCTGGTCCAGTGGAGCGGCGGGCACGCCTTTGTCTACGCCGCGGCGCTTGCCTATTACACGATCTTTTCAATCGTTCCCCTCGTCGCATTGCTTGTCAACGTAGGCGGCTACTTCGCGGGCGCCTACAACCTCGAACGGCAGGTTGTCGCAATTATTGCCCGCCAGAACCACGAGACCTCGACGGCCGTAGACACGACAGCCACGACCGACCAGTTGCTGTCCATTGTGCGCCAACGCGCGGGCGAAGTGCCCGCGGAATTCGTCAGCCAGTTGATCGATGGGCAAACGCAGTCCACAAGCAGCACAAGCGCAACCGTTGTCAGCGTGCTCGTCCTCCTCTGGGGCGCGTCAACCGTCTTCCACCAGCTTCTCAACTCCCTGAACGCAATGTATGGCTTGCCGGATGCCTACACCTCAATTCGCCATGGCATTCTCTACTACGCAATCGCTCGGCTGCTTTCGGCTGCCGTGGTGGTGATTGTGGGCGTGCTCTTCGTGCTGCTGCTGGCGGTCAATGTCGTCCTGTCGGCGCTGCCGCCAACGCACCTGGAAATCTACATGGCCGACTTTCCCGGCACGCAGGCATTGTTGCGCTACGTGGTCGCACCGCTCATTGCCACCGTGGTCATCGGCGCGATCTACAAGTACCTGCCGGATGGGCGCATGCGCTGGCGAGATGTGCTACCCGGCACGGTCCTCACGGTGCTGCTAATCGCCGTGGGCAACCGTATCCTCGGTTTCTATCTTGAGAGAATCTTTGGGGCAACCCTCTACGGTGCCAGCGGTACTGTGGTTCTCTTCCTCATTTGGGTTTACTACATCTCAATGATCGTACTCTTTGGGGCCAAGTTCATTGCGCTCTACTGCCGGCGTTATGGCGTTCCAATCACACCCAAACTGCGGCTGCTTCCAAGCCGCGTCGCCCAGCAATGAGCATCAACGAGCCGGTTGCGCGTGCGCCGCTGGGCCAACAGGTCCGCGCCATGCTGAGGTTGCGCTGTCCTGTCTGCCTGCGCGGAGCGCTCTTCCGGTCGCTGTTGAGCATGCACCGCACCTGTCCCGTGTGCGGCGTGCTCTATGAACGCGAACATGGCTACTTCCTCAATTCCATGCTCATTGCCTATGGGCTGGGCTTTCTCGTTCTCATCCCATCGGCTGTGCTGCTGGCCATGCGTAACGTTTCAGTGGGTCTCTTCTCCGCAGTGATCATTGTTGAGACGATTGTCGTGTGGCCTCTCATCTTCCGCTATGCGCGCTCCATCTGGATGCACTTCGACCAAAGGCTCGACCCGCGTGCGTGTCCTGAGCAATAGAGCGATCATGAAATCAACAGCCTTGTACACGGAAACAGCGGAAACAACGGAAACTCCCTGAAACGCTTTTCATGTTGTTTCCGTTGTTCCCGCTGTTTCCGTGTACTGTCGTCTTTCAACTTGGAGAAGCCATGACCATACACACCTTCACACCCACCCGCTACTACAAAAATATGTGCAGCGTCGAGCCTGCGCTTGTGATTGCCGACGGCGATACAGTCATTACAACCTGCGTGGATGCGGGCGGCCTTGACGCGCAGCGTACGCGCATGACACCCGCCGGCAACCCCATGACTGGCCCATTCTTCATCGATGGCGCCGAGCCGGGCGATACGCTTGCCGTGGAGATCATCCGCATTGCGCCCAATCGCCGCTGGGGTTGGGGGCGCGCGGCGCTCGCACCCAATGTAGTGGACCCTGAATTCGTCCCTTTACTGCCCGTGGACGGCAATGGCGGCCGCCCCCAGGCCGAGTGGGATGTCGACGTGGACGCCGGCACCGCCATCCTCACGGCGCCCCAAACTGCTCTCGGCCGCTACGTCTTCACCATTTCTCCCATGCTCGGCTGCTTTGGTGTGGCCCCCGCCGAGGGGCAAGCCATCTCCACGGCCACCTCGGCCGAGCACGGCGGCAACATGGATTATCGCGGCTTCGTCGCAGGAACGACTGCATACTTCCCGGTCTTCGCACCCGGGGCTCTCTTCTTCCTGGGCGATGCCCACGCGCTCCAGGGTGATGGCGAAATGGTGGGCACGGGCATCGAGATTTCCTGTGAAGCAGAGTTTCGCGTCGCGCGTGCAGAAGGGGCGGCGCATTGGCTGGCCACGCGGCGAGAACGCCACCCACATCTTCACTCTCGGTAACGCACGCCCGCTTGACCAGGCCGTGCAGCATGCCACCACCGAAATGGCGCGCTGGCTGCAAAGCGACTACGGACTCGACCCCATGGGCGCACAAACCCTCATGGGTCAGACCGTGGAGTACGAACTAGGCAATATGTTCGACCCCGCCTATACCTTCGTCTGCAAAATGAAGAAGGCGCTGCTCGCGGGGCTGCCGCAAACATAGCACTGCCTGTACGCAGAAACTGCGGGAACAACGGAATAGACAAGAAAGCGTTGTTCATGTTGTTTCCGTTGTTCCCGGGGTTTCTGCGTACAGGCAGTGCTTTTCGAGACAAAGGAGCAATCATGCAAGCAATTCGTGTTCACGATCATGGCGGGCCGGACGTTTTGCAGTTGGAGTCCATTGCCAAGCCGGAGCCCGGCCCTGGCGAGGTGCGCATCAAGCTGGCGGCCATCGGTGTCAACTTCATCGACATCTACCAGCGGCTGGGGCAATACAAGATGACGCTGCCCTTTACCCCCGGCATGGAAGGCAGTGGCGTGGTCGACGCGCTGGGCGCGGAGGTGACCGACTTGCACGTGGGGCAGCGGGTTGCCTGGTGCATGCACAGCGGCGCCTACGCCGAACTGGCCACCGTGCCTGCGGCCAAGGTTGCCCCTTTGCCCGATGCCATCTCGTGACGAGCAGGGCGCCGCGCTCGATGATCCAGGGGCTCACGGCGCACTATCTCACCACCAGCACCTACCCGCTGCAGGAAGGCAGCACCGCGCTGATTCACGCCGCGGCCGGGGGCACAGGGCGGCTGCTCGTGCAAGCGGCCAAACGGCGCGGGGCACGCGTCATTGCCACTGTGGGCACGCGCGAAAAGGCCGTGCTGGCCCGCTCGGCGGGGGCCGACGAGGTAGTTCTCTATGACGAAGCCGACTTCGAAGCAGCCGTGAAGGAGTGGACTGAGGGACGCGGGGTGGATGTGGTCTACGACTCGGTGGGCCTGACAACCTTCGACAAAAGCCTAAACTGTCTGCGCCCGCGCGGCATGATGGTTCTCTGGGGACAGGCAAGTGGCCCCGTGCCGCCCTTTGACCTGCAGGTGCTCAACGCCAAGGGTTCCCTCTACATCACCCGCCCATCGCTTGGGGCCTACATGCGCACGCGCGAGGAGTTCCTCGGGCGCTGCACCGAGGTATTCGACTGGGCAATGCGTGGCGAACTTGACGTGCGCATCGACCAGACCTTCCCCCTGGCACAGGCCGGCGCGGCCCAGACCTACATGACCAACCGCCAGTCCAAGGGCAAGTTGCTGCTGCGGCCGTAGGCAGGGATGGATAACTGAGGACTAATAATCGACGGCGCCGCGTAGAGTACGCGGCGCCGTTGTTGTGTGTCTTGCCGATTGGGTGCACGTTTCGGGCGTCGTTGTCTACGCGCTTGGCAAATCCACGTGGAACGACGCACCCATCCCTGGCGCGCTCTCCACGCTGATACGACCGCCTTGCGCTTCAACAAGCGCACGTGCGATGGCAAGGCCGAGCCCGGCCCCCGCAGTAAGGTCAGTGGTGGCTGGGTCGCGCGTGCGGTCCTTCTCGGCCCGGTAGAAGCGGTCGAAGATGTGGGGGACGTCGTCGGGCGCAATGCCGGGGCCGCTGTCGCGCACCGTGAGGCGTACGAACGCACCGGGCGCAGGCGCAATGCCGGCGCTGAGCCAGATTGTGCCGCCGGGCGGGCTGTGGCGCAGTGCGTTTCCCACCAGATTGTGAAGCACCTGTTGCAGGCGCTCAGGGTCGGCGCTGAGTGACAAGGTGGTGGGCGCATCGACGCGAAGGTCCACTCCTTGCTGCTCTGCCACTGGGCGGAAGCGGTCGGCCAACCCACTCAGAACGGCAGCGGCAGCGAGCGTTTCAGCACTCAGGCGAAGGCGGTGCGCCTCGGCCTGGGCCACATCATGGAGGTCGGAAACGATGCGTGTGAGGAGGCGCGTCTCGTCGAAGATCGTCTGCACTTCTTCGCGGTTGAGGGGGTACACGCCGTCGAGAAGCGCCTGGAGGTTGCCCTGGACAACGCTGAGGGGCGTTCGCAATTCATGCGCGATGTCGGCGACGAGCCGTTGGCGCAACTGCTCCTGCTCCTCAAGCGAGGCCGCCATTGTGTTCACGCCTGCGGCCAACCTCCCGACCTCGTCGCGACTCTGGTACTGGACGCGCGCAGTCAGATCTCCCTGGGCAATGCGCGCCACGGTCTGCTCCACACGCTGGAGCGGACGCAGGATGCTTGCGGCGACAAGCGCGCCGGCCGCGAGCGCAACCAGACCGGCCGCGAGCGCAGCCAGCAGCAAAGCCTGATTCACCTCACCCACAAACGCTTCGCCGGCGGCAGTCATCCCCGATGGTTCGAGCAGCGGTGTGAGCAGCGCGACTGTTTCGCCTGCCACGGTGACGGGGATTCCAAGGGCTCGCGCTTGTGCGCCGGCCTGCGTGCCATCCTGCGCCAGTGGCGCGCCACTCTCGGGCGCGACAAGCGAATAGACTCGATTGCGGCCCATCATCGCCTGACGACCACGTCCGGCGTTAGGGCCCATGCGCCCCATGCCGCCCTGCATCATGCCGGGACCAGGCAGCGCATCGTCAACCCACTGCTGAATATCGTCCCACGATGCCCCTGCCGCGCGCAGCGCAGACGCTTCAGCTGCCAACGGGGCAGCTTGCTGTCTGATGATCTCCTGCGAGTAGCCTTGCGCGGCCTGTCTCGCTCCCCGACTCGCAAAGATACCGGTCGTCGCAAGCGCCACCGCCACGGCAAGGAAGAGCGCAAGCATCACCTTGCCGAAGAGATTCATGGCTTTGCCTCCGCTTCGGGTCGTGACTCTGGTGAGTCGCCGCCAGCGCGTCAATGGCGCAAACCGATACCCCACGCCAAACACTGTCTCGATGAGCACGGGGCGGCGCGGGTCCACCTCCACCTTGCGGCGCAAATTCTTGATGTGGCTGTCGACGGTGCGCTCGAGGCTCTCGCTTTCCTCGCCTAATGCGTCGGCGAGGATCTGGCCGCGCGAAAAAGCCCGCCCGGGTGCGGCCATGAGGAGGTAGAGCACGTCGAACTCGCTGCGCGTAAGCGTGAGAAACTCGCCGGCGCGCGTCACACTGTGTGCGGTCGGGTCGAGCGTAATGCCGTGCAGGGAGAGCGGCGGCGCCGCTGGTGACGGCGCATCGGCGGCGTGCGCGCGCCGCAGGATTGCCTTGACGCGCGCTGTGATCTCGCGTGGGTTAAAGGGCTTCGTCACGTAGTCGTCGGCGCCAAGTTCCAGCCCGACAATCCGGTCAATCTCCTCGACGCGCGCCGTAAGCATGAGGATGGGCGTGGCGGCCAGCGCCGGATCCGCACGCACGATGCGCGTCACTTCGAGCCCATCGCGCTTGGGGAGCATGAGATCGAGCACCATGAGATCGGGATGCTCGACGCGCAGCAGATGCAGCGCCGCATCGCCATCGGCCGCCGTGAGGACGCTGAAGCCATCCTGCTCGAGATAGCTGCGCACAAGGCGCACGATTTGGGGATCGTCATCGACGACAAGAATGCGTGCCATGGGGCTATCTTATTCCAGAGTGTGACCGAAGCGAAAGGGACGAATACAAGAACGTGGGAGGGGTGCGCTTTCGGCACACCCCTCCCACAACTGCTTTCAATCTGTGAATGCTGATTCGGCTAGTTGCCGGTTGACGTGTCCGGTGCGCTCTGCATGTTGTCGCAGACTCCATCGCCGTCCGCGTCCTCAAACATGGGGCCATTGCCCTGGTTCATTCCCTGACCCTGGCCACGCATGCTGCCCTGGCCACGCATGCTGCCCTGACCTTGCATCGTACCCTGGTGCTGTCCCATGCCGCGCATGCCACCCTGGCTCTGCATCATGCCCTGGTGCTGCCCCATGCCGCGCCCACCGCGCATCATGCCTGTTCCGGCATTGTCGCACTGGCCATCACCGTCGGCATCGACGAAGTTGTCGCATTGGCCGTCACTGTCAGCGTCCATCCACTGATTGGCCTGATTCATGCCGCGCATCGCACCCTGCATGAGCCCCTGCATCGCGCTGGAACCGTCCCACCGGCCGTTGCCTTGACCGTATCCCTGCGCCGGAGTCGTTGGGACAGTTGGTGCGGGGGTTGCCGTCGCATCCTGCGCAAGGGCAGCGCCGGTGGTGAGCAGGACAAGCGCCATGGCGACGAGCAGAATGCGCCAGGTGAACAATGACTTTCGCTGTTTCATTGGAATCCTCCGTGAATGGTGGCGCATTCGCACTGAGTGCGCCGTTGGTTTTGTTTGATGGCATCACTCTACCGTGCAGATGTGGAGAAGGTGTGGAGAATGGGTGGAAAGCATTTGGAGTTGCGCACAGGGCCGCGCCTTGGCGCGCGGTTGTCGTTGCGTGACCTCTCGTGCAATCAGCCATGAGGTAGGGTAGACTAAAGCAATTCCAGCATGATCCAAGGGGAGATGGCCAAATGGAGTCGAATCCACCTGAGCTTGCAGCAACATCTGCAGACAGGCGAAGAGGCCGCTGCCACCGTTGCAGAAGTGCGTGCCTTTGCCGATGCGCTGATTGGCAACATCGAAAAAGTCATAATCGGCAAGCGCGAAGTCATTGAATTGTTGGTGATTGCCCTGCTGAGCGACGGCCACGTGCTGCTTGAAGATGTGCCCGGCGTTGGCAAGACAATGCTGGCACGCGCGCTGGCGCGCAGCCTCGACACCGACTTCCGCCGGCTGCAGTGCACGCCCGACCTGCTGCCCAGCGACATTACCGGTGTGAGCATCTTCAACCAGGAGACGCGCACCTTTCAGTTTCTTCCCGGCCCGGCCTTCACCCACATTCTGCTTGCCGACGAAATCAACCGGGCCACGCCGCGCGCCCAGGCTGCCCTGCTGGAAGCCATGGGCGAGCGCCAGGTTACTGTGGACGGCGACACACGTTCGCTGCCGCGTCCGTTTCTTGTTCTGGCCACGCAGAATCCCATCGAGTACGAAGGCACTTTTCCGCTGCCCGAGGCGCAACTGGACCGCTTTCTCTTTCGCACGAGCCTCGGCTACCTGCCTGCGGCGGAGGAGGAAGCAATGCTGCTCAATCTGGGGGGCGTCCATCCAATCGAAGCGCTTGAGCGCAATTGCCGCCGCTGCGCAGGTAATTCTTCTCTCGGAATCCGTCTGGCAAGTGCGGGTGGATGCCAGCCTGCGCCGCTACATCGTGGCGCTTGTGCAGGCCACGCGCAGTCATGGCGACCTGGCGCTGGGTGCAAGCCCGCGCGGTTCGCTTGCGCTCTACCGCAGCGCCCAGGCACGCGCCGCCGTGCGCGGCCGCAGCTACGTGCTTCCCGACGACATCCAGGCTCTCGTTGAGCCAACGCTTGCGCACCGCTGCATTCTCAAGCCGGAGAGCGCCCTGCGCGGCCGCACTGCCACAGCCGTCGTCAATGACATCCTTGCCGCCACACCACTCGACTTGGGGACGGAGGAGGGGTAACTGCCGGTGGTCGGGAGTCGGTGGTCGGAGTCGGGAGTCGGGAGTCGGGACGGCAACCTGGTCGCTGACCGTGCCTCGATTTAGCGAGCCACTGAGGCACGGACCCAATTCCCACTGCCCAATCCCGACTCCCGACCACCGACTCCCGACCACCGACTCCCGACCACCGACTCCCGACCACCGACTCCCGACTCCCGACTCCCGGTATTCACCATGCCAAGCATTTTCTGGGCGCTGCTTGTACTCTTTCTCTTTGGAGTCTTGCTGCGCATGGACTGGGTCTACTATCTCGCCTATGTGGTGGGCGGCATTTGGCTCTACACCACGTGGTCGGTGCGCCGCAGCGTGCGCCGGCTGGTTGTGACGCGCCACTTTCTCGACCACGCCTTTGTCGGCCAGCAGATTCTCGTGCGTGTCGCCATCACCAACGAAAGCCGCATCCCCGTCCCCTGGCTGCGGCTTGAAGAACGGGTGCCGCTCGACCTGAAGGACATTGCCGATTACAAGGTTGCGTTAAGCGTAGGCGGACGATCCACTACCGAACACACCTATGTGCTTGCGTGCAAGCGGCGCGGCTACTTTGCCCTCGGCCCGCTGAGCCTGCGCACAGGTGACCTCTTCGGCTTCTCTGAAGCGCGCTGGGAGGAAGCCACACCGAGCCATGTTACGGTGTATCCGCAAATTGTTGCGCTGGAAAGCATGGGCCTGCCCAGTCGCCTTGCGCTGGGCGGGCACGCCACGCGTCCCCGGCTGGAGGAAGATCCGGCGCGGCTCAGCGGTGTTCGGCCCTACGCGGGGGGAGACAGCACCCGCCGCATTCACTGGAAAGCAAGCGCACACAGCGACACGTTGCTCGTCAAGAAGTTCCAGCCAGGAATCGGCCTCAACGTGGTGGTGGCGCTCAACCTGGCCCGCGCCGATTTCAAGGGGCGCTACTTCGTTGCATCAAGCGAGTGGGCCGTCAGCGTTGCCGCGTCGGTCGCCGGTTACGTGGCAGGAACGCGCCAGCCTGTGGGGCTGCTTTGTTGCGCGCACGATGCCGCAAGCGATGGCCCACCGCCGCCACTCAAGGCGCGCAGCGGCCAGGCGCAGTTGATCACGCTGCTCAGCACGCTGGCGCGCGCCCAACTGTGGGAGGACGCGCCGCCCTTTGCCGAATGGCTTTCGCCCCAGTTGGCAGGGCTCGAGTGGGGCACGGCGCTTGTCGTGGTCACACCCTTTGTCTCCGAACCGCTGTTGTGGGTGCTTCACCAGTCCATTCGCCGCGGGACGACTGTCACACTTCTGCTCTGTGATGACCAACTTGATGCACGCGCCCTCGCCGCGCAGGCGCACAAGCTTGGCATCGCCTTCCACCGAGTGAAGTGGGAGAAGGATTTGCAGTCCATTCACGAGGGCGAGTCGCCATGACCGGCCAGCCACCGATTTCTCCGGCCCCGACGCCGCCCACTCCGGATCAGACAGAAGGCGCGCCGCTGCCCACAAGCGAAATCTATGACCAGACGTGGTTTGGCTCGGTCCTCCGGCCACTCCTGATCGTCATTATGGTGAGCAGCTTTGCGCTTGTGGTGACGACGCTTGTGGCCCGCTTTGCCGGTCCTATGCCACGCGGCTTCTTCGCCGGGCTGGCCTTGCTGGCCGTCGTCGCGGCGGTTGTGGGCTCTGTCACCAGTACGGTGCTGGCGCAGCCCTCACGGCGCGCCTACCGGTCGGCGGGATATCGTGCCGCCGAACTGGGAATCTTCCTTGTCATCACGCGCCTGTATGTCTGGATTGCGGCGGGGCAACTACCCGATCTTGAGCAGACGCTCATGCGTCCGCTTGATGCGCTGCTCGATCCCCTCTTCATCGGCGCGGCCCTGGTGGTCGGGCTCTCCTGGTTCTTCGCCGTGGAGATCACCGAGGACTTCAACGGCCTTGCGTTGCGCGCCGACGAGTTTCTTCACGGCAAGCCGCGCCATGGGCTCAGCAACGAGTCCGTGCGTGGCGGCGGCGTGGACCGCAGCGCCATCCTCTCCGGGTTCACGATCCGCTGGGTCACACTTGGCCTGGTGATGATCCTGCTGGCCGCAGGTTTGCGGAAAGGGATATCATACAATCAACTCTTCGGAGTGCTGCGGCAGGACGTGGAAGTAACCGTGCTTGCACCGATCATCATCTTTTTCGTGGCCGGGCTGCTGCTGCTGAGCCATGGGCGCCTCGCCCAGTTGCGCTCACGCTGGACCATGGAACAGACGCCGGCGCAGCCCGAAGTGTCGGCGCGCTGGCCGCGAGAGGTGCTGGTTCTCGTCGGCGGCGTGGCGCTCGTGGCGCTGCTGTTGCCTTTGGGCGGCACCTTCGCACTCGCCACCATCCTCTCCACAATCCTTGGCGCGCTCGTCGCAGTCGTTTTGTTCCTCTACCAACTGGCCGCCTTCAGCGCTCTCTGGTTCATGTCGCTCTTTTCGGGCGATGCGCCGCCACCCGCACAGACCATCCTGCCGCCCACGCAATCCGTGCTGGATCCGCAAGTAGCACCGCTCACACCCATCCTGCCGCCCTGGGCGGGAGGTGCGTTCTTCTGGATCATCATGGCGCTGCTTGTGGCCTACGCGCTTCTCGTCTATTTGCGCGACCGGGGCGTGCGCTTCGCCTGGCTCGAGTGGCTCTATGCGATGCTGGCGCGCCGCTGGGCCGATTTGCGCGCGGCACTCAAGCGCACCCAATTGCGGATTCAGGGCGCCGGGACGACGGCCGGCAGCAAGAGCGAACGCAACCGCTGGTTTGACTTTGGACGGCGTTCATGGGACGAGCCCAACCAGCAGGTGCGCCATCTCTATCTGTCCACACTGCGCAATGCCGAGACCGCTGGTGTTCCCCGACGCCCGGGCGAAACGCCCTTCGGGTACGCGCCGCGTCTCGCGCAAACCCTCATCGCTGTTGTAGACCCCGTTGATCCCATAGATCCCGAAGACGCTGCAGACCGTACACCCGACGGCGGCGCACCACCCGCTTTCGTGCCCGCCGAGGCGGATGAAAATGCCGCGGCCATGAGTGCGCTTACAAACGCGTTCGTCGAAGTGCGCTATGCTGGAGGCTCAGCAGATGCCGGGCAGATTGACCATTTGCAGCGTGAATGGGAGCGCCTTCAGGCCGCCCTGCGCAGGCTTGTGCGAAACGCCGACTAGCGCGCCGGCGCCAGATTGACTGTATGCGGGGCCGGAGTCTCTCCAACCCAGGGCACTCGACGCAAGTACTTGCAGCATCCCGCAAATATGGCAGGCATACGTATGGGTGCAAATGCCACAAAAATTGCTTGACAGCCCACGCGCTGACTGTTACAATTCAGACTGGACACAATTGTAGAGTCCGGCGCCGCTGCATTGGCACAAGCCGTGCAGATGCGCAATCCTCGGGAAGAAGGTGGGGTCATTGGTTTCCATGTCGGACATGGCAGAGTCGAACGGAAGTATTGAGGAACAGCAGGCAGCGGACCTGGAGCTCTTTGAGCAGTATCTTGACAAAGATACCTCCATGGAGCAGCCTGATCGCGGCGAGTTGCGCAAGGGTACGATTGTCGAGATTCATTCAGCTGAACTTGTTGTGGATATCGGCAGCAAGCGCGACGGCGTGGTTCCACAGGCAGATCTAAACAAGCTTGACGCCGAATTCGTCAAGGGCCTGCAAGTCGGTGATGAAGTTGATGTGGTCGTCAGCAAGCAAATGGACGACGACGGCATCTTCCAACTCAGCATGGCCGACGCGCTGCAGCAGCGAGATCGGCTTGTCGCCCAGGATCTGCTTGACAACGGCGAAACGACATCGCACAAGGTAGTGGGTTACAACAAGGGTGGACTGACTGTCGAGTTCCATCGGCTGCGCGGCTTTGTGCCTGCCTCACATATTCTCGACATGCCGCGCAACATCCCCGAAGAGCAGCGCCAGTCGGAGTTTGAGAAGCGCATTGGCGAAGAGATGCGGCTCAAGGTCATTGAGGTGGACAAGAAACGCCGCCGCCTTGTCATGTCGCAAATGCTTGCCGAACGCGAATTCCGGGCCGGGCGCAAGGAAGAACTCTTCCGCACACTTCACGTTGGGGATGTGATTACGGGCGAAGTGCGCAGCCTGCGCCCCTTCGGCGCGTTCGTGGATCTGGGCGGGGCCGACGGCCTCCTCCACGTAAGCGAAATTGGCTGGACGCCGATTAGCCACCCACGCGAAGCGCTTGACGTTGGGCAGATGGTCGAAGTTCAGGTCATTCGCCTCGACCCCGAGAATCAGCGCATTGGCCTCAGCCGCAAACGCGTGATGGCGAACCCGTGGGAAACCGTGGAAGCGCGCTATCAGGTAGGCGATATTGTCGATGTCACGATCACGCGCCTTGTCGAATTCGGGGCCTTCGCGCAGATTGAACCCGGCATTGAGGGTCTCATTCACATCAGCGAGCTGGCCGATATCACCGTGGCGGAACCGCTCAAGGCCGTGCGCTCCGGTGATGTTGTGCAGGCCAAGATCTTGCGCATTGATGCCAAGCGGCAAAGAATTGGCTTGAGCCGCCGCCAGACGGAACAGAGCGACGTGGCTGAGTCGCCTGAAGAGGCAGTTGATGAGGCTGAACTTGAAGGCGTCCCCACTTCGGAAGTTGACTCTTCGACCGAGGATGTTTCACCCGTCGAGCCGGTCGTTGAAGTGGTTGAGGTTGATGAAGTGACGCTGCCAGTGGCAGAAGAGACCACGGAAGATGTGGACTCCGCGACCGAAAGCGAAGCATAGCGATCGCTTCCAGTGCAAACGTGACGGCCTCAGTTTGGCTTCCCCAGAGTGCGTGTGTTAGCATTGGCGGTCTGGGGAGACCAACAGGATGATACAGACCTGCTTGGTAATGCCCAGGCAGGTTTGTTGTTTGGGTGTGCGGCGGTTTTCGCCTCCGCTCCCAGGATTCTCAGTGGAGAGGGGGTGATTTTCATGAGTGTCGATCTGCGCCCGGGCGAGTCCCAGGACAGCATACTCAAGCGCTTCCGCAAGTCGGTGGCCGAAGCGCGCATTCTGCCCATTGTACGGCAGAAGAGGTGGTTCACACCGCGGAGTGAAGTGCGCCGCATCAAGCGCCAGAAGGCAATTCGCAAGTCCCAGCGCCCCCCTCGCGAATAGGGGTGCAGGACGCGAATCGTATCGATTCGAAATGGAGGCGCGCAAGCGCTAACCAGGTTAAGCCACGCGGCCGTGCCGCAGTTGGACGCTGAGTCCAGCCTGCGCTCCGCATCCGGGCACAGTGCCCGGCGCGCAACGCCGCAGAACGTGTTGGAGGATTATGTCTTCAGAAGAGACCATTACCCTGGACGGAAAGATCGTTGATACCCTGCCCAACGCCATGTTTCGCGTGGAGTTGGAGAACGGGCACACCGTGCTCGCGTACCTCTCGGGCAAGATGCGCAAGTACTACATTCGCGTGTTGCTGGGAGACCGCGTCAAGGTGGAGATGAGTTCGTATGATCTCACCAAAGGGCGCATTACCTACCGCCACCGCACGTAGGCGGTGGGCCGCAGCACTGCCCTGAAGGGCAGCGGCTGTGGCGGAAGACTCCAATACGAGTGTATGCAGAAAAAAGAGGCAGCGCCGCAATGGCGCTGCCTTTTCGTTCAGTTTCCCTTGGTCAACCAGCGACCCGTGGCCGGCCGCCTATAGGATCGCTGTCACCTGCATTCTGCGCTGCGCCAACATGGCGTGACGGCGCTGGGACCTGCTTCAGGAAAGTGGCGTCCGCGCGGCGTGGACAGCAAGCGCCTTGCGTGCCACCTGCTTTTCGGCGTCGAAGGTCAGTAGTGCAATTGCCTCGTCCAGCCCCACCCAAATCGCGCGAAACTGTTCTTCGTCCTTCTCGTCGCGCCGCATCATGCGCTCACTCACCAGACGCAACAGGAAGTAGTGCTCGGTGCGCACAACCTCCTTGTTCCCGTCTACAAATTGCACCTCGTTCGTGCCCAGGTCCTCGACAATTTCGAGGTCCGCGTAGCCGCTCTCTTCGGTGGTTTCCCGCAGGGCGGTCATGGATGGGCTCTCGCCTGGGTCAATGTGGCCCTTGGGAAGACGCACTTCGCCACGGCCGGGTCTGTCGAGCAAGAGCATTTGGTCGTTGCGAATGACAACACCGCCTGCCGACTCGTAGTAGCTTGTCTTCATAGGTGGGGTTCAGGCGCCTTGGGTGGGGAGAATGAAGAGCTGCGCGGCCAATTCGTGGCCCAGAATTTGCATGTTTGGTGGTGTGGCGGCCGCGGGCCCGTGGCCGTTCGATACGTTGCCATTCATGGTCGTGGCGCTGCCAAGAAGTTCCATCGTGACCGGCCCGCGGAAAGGTGCAACCTCTACAACGCGCAGTTCCTGGCCCGGCTCCAGCGAAAGCCGTGTGAGGTAGCGCAGAACACGCGCATCGCGCAACCCTACGCGCCGCAACACGCCCGACTGGCCGGGTTCAAGCGCAGGCAGCGGAAGTAGCCGCTCCTCGGTGAGCTCCCCATCCTTGGAGGGAATCGGGTCGCCGTGGGGACAGTGGGTGGGAAAGCCGCAGAGCGCATCCATGCGCTCCTCAAACGCGCTGCTCAGCGCATGTTCAAGGCGATGCGCTTCGCTGTCCACTTGATCCCACGTGAAGCCCATGACCTGAATCAGGAAGACTTCCAGCAAACGATGGCGGCGAATCAACTGAAGCGCCGCCAATACACCCTGCTGCGTGAGCGTGATCCCGTCGACGCTCGAACGCTCCACAAAACCGGACTCTTCGAGCCGCTTGAGCATGCTGCTCACCGCCGCGGGCGATACATGCATCTTCTCGGAGAGCGCCGTCGTGGTGACCTTGGTCGTGAGCTCAGCGACGGCCTCGTCGCCTTGCGCCAGCCTGTAGATAGCCGCAAGATACTCGAGCATTCCATCAGTTGTCAGGCCACAAAACGTTTGCATAGGTGCGGCTTGTCTGCAATTGCGCCTGGCTGCGACCTCGAATCAGGCCACGCTGGGCTTATTTTTATGAATATCCTTAGAAATATTCCAGGCGGATTATAGAGCAGCGTCCGCGCGCTGTCAATTTGGCGATAGTGGGGTCGCTTTCATTTTTGCGGTGACCCTGTGAGCACACAGACGGTGCATGTGCGCGGCGTTCATCAGCGATGCACACTGAATCGTCTCACACCCTCAGGCAGGCTTTGCATGGAGATGCGGGCTCTCTGCCCCGCCGCATGGTACAATCATCGCCATGAACGAAATGCCAAGTTCCATATCAAATGCTGCCCCGCATCCCAGGATTGACCTACCTCTGCTTGTCGAGGGCTGTCGTACGCTCGGACTTCCCCTCTCGGATCGACAGATCGAGCAGTTCGCAGCTTATTTCCGGTTGCTTGTCGAGTGGAATGAGCGCTTCAACCTGACGGCGATTACCGACCTCGAGGGGGTGCAAACCAAGCACTTCCTCGACAGCCTGGCCGGCTGGCCCCCCACCGCGGCCGAAATGGGCGGTGCCGGCGGGCGCAGCGGGCCGCTCCACCTGGTTGATGTGGGTACGGGCGCGGGCTTCCCCGGCGTTCCTCTCAAGATTCTGCTTCCCGACCTGAAACTGACGCTTGTGGATGGGACCGGCAAGAAGGTGCTCTTTCTTAATCAGTTGGTGGAGGCGCTTGGGCTGGCACAAGTGGCCGTGGTGCAGGGTCGCGCCGAGGAGCTTGGCCAGAAGCCTGCCTTCCGCGAGCGCTTTGACCTGGTGACGGCGCGCGCAGTTGCACCCCTCAACACCCTGGTGGAGTATCTGCTTCCGCTGGTGCGGCGCGACGGATTGGCGGTCATCTACAAGGGGGCCAACGCCGCCCAGGAGTTTATTGACGCGCGCAAGGCGATTGAGTTGCTTGGAGGCGAGACAACGCGCATGGCCCCGCTCAAGGTTCCGTTTCTCGAGGAGACGCGCTTCCTGCTGCTTGTGCGCAAGCTGAAGCCCACACCCGCCATCTATCCGCGCGGCCAGGGTTTGGCACGCACAAAGCCGCTGGCCTGAGGCCGGCGGCGCCAAGGTGACTCGGGGGCAATTTGTCCTGTGGAGACTCGTCTCGCCGACGCTTACTCGTCGTTGATGCAGCCTTTGCGCAGGTAGTAGGTCATGTGCTGGAAATGAACGACGGGGTCGATGTACTCCACTCGCACGCTTGCCGGAACGCTGAGCGTGATGGGCGCATAGCAGAGGATGCTGTTGATGCCGCTCTCGATCAGCAACTCGGCGACGACTTGGGCGGCCGACGCCGGCACCGCCATGACAGCGACCTGGCAACGCGAACGGTGCACGACCTCGGGCACCTCGTTAAGGGGCTGAACGGTGACACCCCCCAATTGCTCGCCTATCTTCTGGGGATCGCTGTCAAAGAGCGCAACAATGCGGAAGCCGCGGTTCTCGAAACCATTGTAACTCGCGAGTGCTGTACCCAGGTTGCCCGCACCCACCATCAC
Source organism: uncultured Chloroflexia bacterium (assembly GCA_963735275.1). GTDB lineage: Bacteria > Chloroflexota > Anaerolineae > Caldilineales > Caldilineaceae > UBA5069. The sequence goes on from CAVTKJ010000001.1 coordinate 690,967, forward strand.
CACCGGCCAGACGCAGTCAACCTTGAGGATCTTCTCAAGCTGCCTGGTGAGAAATGGTATATTGTAGCCGGTCCCCTGTTTGCCGAACTCGCCGAAGTGGCTTAGATCCTTGCGAATTTGCGCCGAGGATATCCCCAGTAGTTCGCCCAGTTCCTGGCTCGAGGTCACCTCGCTGCCCCGCTCGATGAGCAGCCTGAGGGTGCGCAGATAAATCGGCAGCCGGCCAATGACGATGTCGGGAATCGGGCTGCGCACGCCGTCCTGCTGTTCGGTCTGCAATTCAGTTTCTTCGGGCTCATTCATGGGGAAGTGACCTGGAGGGAGTTCGTCGATGGATCGACCGTTTATGGGGCGACCGTGCTACACATACCCGAACCAACTTCACGCAAGCCCATCAAGGCGCACGCACGTGCGATGAATTGTACCATACGGGCAATTGTTCATGTAATCACAAAGGCCTGCTTCAACGCAATCCTCGCGTTGAATGTGCGTGCGCTTGGTAGGGTGCAAATCACTTCAGGGGCGCTGGTAGCAATGGTGCCTATCACGCTGCCCCCTTCTGCGCAGATCCAGCGACCTACCAACCTCCAGGTCTCCCACAGATTCAAACGCGCCCTGACTGGACGGTACTTCCGTCTTTCTCAACCAGTGCGCGCACGCTGGGGAAGACAATACCCCTGCCCGCGCACAGTAACCACATCAGCGCGGGTGCTCGGGGTCCGGTTCGATCTTGTTGCGCAGGCGACGAATGTGTACCCAGAGTGATTCAACCGTGCCGCTCTGGTCGGGCTCCCAGACTTTTGCGAGCAGGAAGCCAGCCGACAGAACGCGGCCGCGATTGTTGTAAAGTATATTCAGCAATCGAACTTCGGTAGGAGTCAGCGATAGCTGCTTTCCGTCAAGCATGGCATAGTTCTGGGCAAAGTTGATGCGCAGGCGATCATCAATCACCTGCTCGGGGTCGGCCAGAGAATCGTTGCCGGCACGTGTAAGGACGCGCTGAATCCGCGCAAGCAGTTCGGAGAACGCGAACGGCTTGGTCACGTAGTCTTCGGCATAACGACTGATGCCTTCAACTTTGTGCTCGGTATCGCTCAGCGCCGAAAGAAAGATCACCGGCATTGGCCCAAGCTTGCGTAGTTCCTGAGCCACGGCAAAGCCGTCTATATCTGGCAGAATGATGTCGAGAAGTACGAGGTTGGGCAATCCCTCGTTGCGCACCAGATCGAGGGCCTCCATGCCGGTGGCGGCGGGAAGGATCGTGAATCCCTCGCGCTGCAGGCGCATGATGAGCATGGTGCGTGTGTCGACGTCATCATCGACCACAAGGATGCGGTGAAGGTTGTTTTTGCTGGATTCGGAAGCTTCGGGCATGGGAGTTCCTTTAGGCGGTCGAGGGGAGCCTCGCTGGGCCGGCCGGCCGCCGACGGTGCTTTTGTGCGCAGGCTGCTTGTACCTTACGAAACTGAATGGCTTTTTGTCAATTCCGGAATGGCGCCTCAGCGGTGCGCACTGCCTCTGAAGAGATTCGTGGAGCGCATCCACGTTTGTCTAATCGTCGCTTCTTTGCGACACTGTGAAGATATCCGGGTTGTGGCATGGCAGCACCCGTTGCCGAATCCGCACCAGGCGTCCATGTCGACCCGTGGCTCAGCATCGACTCTCGCAGGTGAGTGCCTTCGGTTTCGCCTTCTCAATTAAGAAAACTCGCAAAACTTGACAGTGTGTTGTGCTGGACTCAGTCCAGAAGTCTGGAGCAGGTTATGGCCTTTGATTTGACCCCAACTCCCCTCCCGCCTGCACCTCGAGCGCCCAAACCGCGCCGTCTGGGCCTCTTTGCCGTGCTCATGATTGTGGGCATGTTGTCGGCCTTTGTCGTTGGGGTCGCCGCAGGCGGCTTTCCGCGCCCGGCACGCGCCGCCGATTCTCCCGCGAGTTTCGACGTCTTCTGGGAAGTCTGGAACTACGTCAACAGTGATTTTGTCGACCGCGACAAGGTCGACTTCACGCAGATGACCTACGGTGCGATTCGCGGGATGCTTGCCACGCTCGGCGATGAGAATCACACCACCTTCTTCACGCCCGAAGAGGCCAAGCAGCAGGCAAGCTCGCTTGCGGGCAGTTTTGAGGGGATCGGCGCGTATGTTGGCTCGAAAGACGGGGTCTTCCGCATTGTTGCGCCGATCCACGGTTCGCCTGCAGAGGCGGCGGGTTTGCTGGCGGGTGACTCAGTCCTGAAGGTGGATGGCGAGGACATTGCCGGAATGGAAGAGTGGCAGGTGATCAGCAAGATCCGCGGGCCTGCCGGCACGCCCGTAACGCTGACGGTGCTCCATCCCGAGGCGACAGATACGGTCGATGTAGAGATCAAGCGCGGCACAATCGACGTAGACAGTGTGCTCTGGTCTCAAATCCCGGGAACGAATCTGGCCTTTCTCCAGATCTCCCAGTTCGCCGAAGACACGGATGTCGAACTGAAGAAGGCGTTGCGAGAAATTAACGACCAGAGCCTTGCCATCGAAGGGATTGTGCTGGATCTGCGCAACAATCCGGGCGGCTACCTGCATCAGGCGATCAACGTGGCAAGCCAGTTCCTTCCGGAGGATACAGTCGTTCTCTACGAACGCAATGGCAAGGGCGACCTCGAGAAGCATGTAACCAACAGGGGTGGTCTTGAACTCGACACACCCATGATCGTCCTGATCAACGAAGGCACCGCGAGCGCCGGCGAGATTCTGGCGGGCGCGCTGCAGCAGAATGACCGTGCACGCCTTGTAGGCCAGACCACACTGGGCACCGGCACCGTGCTGCGCCCTTACGACTTGAGCGACGGCTCCGTGCTGCGCCTGGGCGTCACCAATTGGCTGACCCCGAATGAGGAGCTTCTCAAAGGCAAGGGTGTTGCACCGGACTCCTCGGTCAAGCTTGATCCTGCAATTCCAATGCTCGACAGTTTCGATCTTGAAGGCATGACCATCGACGATATGCAGAATATCGAAGATACGCAGTTCAAATCCGCATTGCTGCAGCTCAAGCTCCAGCTCATGCAGAAGAAGAACGCCACGCAGCCGTAGGACGGTCTGTCCAGCCATACACATACGACAGGAGCGAGAGGCTGGCCTCTCGCTCCTGTAATTTTCCGCGCCGCGGCTTCGTAGCGGGGGCCTCCGCTACGAAGAACTCAATCCCAACGCGGCGTAAACTGCGCAGGGTGTAGTTCCTTACACCCTTCTTTTCGCCACCTTGCGGCCTGGCAACATTGCGTCAAGAATCGCTGCGGTTCAAGTGGGATTTATCGAGACAATCCATTACGGCGTGGCGCCGTAGAGCCCATGCCGGCGAATATAGGTCTCAACGCCGTGCGGCACCTGGTTGCCAAAGGGCCGGTTCATCCGCACCCGTTCCTGAATCAAGTGGCTGGCAATTTCAAGTTCGGGCATGTCGAGGATAATCACGCTTCGCCCTGCACCAGGCAGCGCTTGCTCCAGCGCCTCCCAGTCGAGCGAAACATCGTGGCGGGTGAGTGCCACAAGCGTGCAGTTGTCCACAAGCCATTGCGCATCATGCCAGCCAGGCAGGTCGCGCAAACTGTCCAGCCCCATCAGGAAGAACAAGTCGGCCACGTGGCCTGTTTGCAACTGCAGCAGGCGCACCATGTCGGCGGTGTAGTGAGGGCCGGGACGATCGGCATCCATGCGGCTAACGTGCAGATAGCCGGTGTCGACAGTGGCGATCTTCGCCATTTGCAGGCGGTCTTCGATCGAGGTGAGGCGACGGTCGCGCTTGTGGGGTGGGTCGGCGGCAGGTACGAGGTAAATTACATCGAGGTCGAGCTGATAGTGCGCCTCATCGGCAAGAATCAAGTGGCCGACGTGGATGGGGTCAAATGTACCGCCAAAGACGCCAATGCGCCTGCGTCGCTTGGGGCCGGGGTCAGGGGCACTGGCCGCACGAACCGCAGCCACGGGAGGATTCGACGCATCGATCATACAGGTTGCCTCCGGAAGTGCTCGCGAGTGCTGTGGCGCGAAAGCGCTGAGTTTGCGTAGCGGCTGCTTCAGCTGCCGTTGGACCGGGATGCTGCGCGATTCGTCGATACGCAAACTGAGCGCTTTCGCGCCACACAGCACCTAATCATCCAAAGCGTTGTCGTATCCCCACACAAGCTCGGTGTCACCGACGCGGACGACGTCGCCATTCTGCACGCCCTGTTCGACGAGTTCATCGGCGATTCCAAGCGCCTTGAGAATGCGCTGGAAACGCGCGGTTGCTTCGTAATAATCCCAATTCGTCATGGCCGCAGCACGTTCGATGGCGATGCCTTCGACAAAGTAGACGTTGTCGCCCAGCTTGTAAACCGAGAAAGCCTTCTCGTCGCGGGGTGGTGTGATCTCGCGCAATTCGTCTTTCGGCGCCGAGTACTTGGGCAGCGCGTCAAGCGCTTCCTTCACCTTGTACAACATCGGCGCAATGTCCTGATTGGCGGCGGCACTGATCAGGAAAGCAGGCACACCCTGCGCCTTCATGGCCGCTTCGACTGCGGGCCATGCCGCCTGCGCGTCGGGCAGGTCACTCTTGTTGAGGGCAACAACTTGTGGCTTGGCGGCCAGGTCCGGGTTGAAAAGCACGAGCTCCTGGTTGATGGCTTCATAGTCACCCAGTGGATCGGGGCTGTCACCGCGCAACAGGTGGATGAGCACACGCGTGCGCTCCACGTGGCGCAGGAACTCGATGCCCAGACCATACCCTTCGTGCGCCCCCTCAAGGAGGCCGGGAATGTCGGCAACGACAAACGGCTCGTCGCCCAGGTCAACCACGCCCAGGGTCGGGGCCAGGGTTGTAAAAGGATAGTCGCCAATCTTGGGTCGCGCCGCGCTGATCACGCTGAGGAGCGTTGACTTGCCTGCATTGGGCACGCCGATAATCCCAACATCGGCCACCAGCTTTAGTTCAAGCGTAAGCCACAGTTCTTCGCCGGGCTCACCCTTTTCGGCGAAGTGCGGGGCCTTGTTGCGGCCAGTCATGAAGGCTGCGTTGCCGCGCCCGCCGCGCCCGCCGTGCGCCACAATGATGCTCTGGCCGGGCTCCGTGAGGTCCGCCAGAAGTTCGCCGCTGTCCGCATCGCGCACAAGCGTACCCACGGGCACCTCAATGTGAAGATCGGCGCCAACTGCGCCAGTTTTGTCAGCACCGCCACCATGCCCACCGCGTTCTGCGCGATAATGGACTTGTTGGTGGAGATTGTAGAGGGTATTGAGACGCGACACCGCCGTGAGGATCACATGGCCGCCGCGTGCGCCGTTACCACCGTTGGGGCCACCCCACGGTTCAAACTTCTCGCGGCGAAACGAAACAAGGCCATTGCCGCCGGTGCCGGCTTTCGCGAATATGCGTGCTGTGTCGAGGAACATTGATGTCATGTCACCCATTCTAAACGCGAAGCCACGGTTCGCTCGCATCCCGCGCGTGCTTATGTGCGAACGGTCGAGCGCCACCCTCACTCCGCTTCACTATCCAGGCGCATTGAGGGAATCCGATCATGCCGCCAGGGCCACCCGAAATGTCCCATTGAGTCCCATCAGTTTCCCAAAGATATGTGATATCACTCCCGTGACGTGGGACGGCAAAACCGATATGCTGATGTCATCGTTCTGTTCAACCAAAAGGAGCCACCGATGACCCGACCACGGAACTTTACTATCGCCGCCGTACTGATGCTGCTCTTCTCACTGATAACCATCGCCATCGAGATCCCGAACCTGATGCTTGGCCTGGCCGCCGAAACCCAGTATAACGGCGACGGCCCACCCTTCTTCCTTAGTCTGCTGAATGTCGTCGCCGGCGCAATGGGCGTAATCGCGGCGTTTGGCGTCTGGCGGATGCAGAAGTGGGCCGTGGTGCTGACAATCGTGTTAGCGGCCACCGGCATCCTCACCTCGCTCCCCGCCATTCTTTTCGCACCGGAAATGTTCAAGCTCGGCGGGGTGATCGGTGTAGTTTGGGCGGCCGCGATCATCGCCCTGTTGCTCTGGCCGCAGTCAAAGGCACGCCCGACCACGGGCCAGGCGCTTTAGCCGGATGCGCCGTTCTGCCAACAGTCCGCCCCGCGCGCAGCTCCTGGCCATACTCGGCCGGGGGTTGCGCGCTTTGTCGCTGCCTTCGGGCGATGCGCTGCTGACCGGCGGCCTCCACGCCCTGATCATGACCGTTTGCGCCGTAACGCTCCTGGCACTGGTGCTCGCAGTGGGCGGGTACCCTGACATCCGTGTCCCGCCGCCGCTAAGGCTCACGCTGATCGCCCTGGTCCTGTTCGCACTCGTAGTGCTCCCCCTCAGTCGCTGGACCCGCCGCCGCCTCGAAATGCTGATTACCGGTTGGCCAGACGACCCCTACGGCGCAATCAGCCAGCTCCACACCGAACTCAGCCGCGACCCGTCTCCGCGGGCGATTGTGCCCGCCGTGGTGGCAACGATCACTGCCACGCTCAAGCTCCCCTATGGGGCGATCACCAGCCCGCCGGACGGCGACACGGTACACGTGGGCGTAGCACCCGAAGGGGCCGAGCGGCTCACAATTCCGCTTCGCTTTGGTGAAAGTGTTGTCGGCACCCTGGAAGTCGCTGCGCGGCGCCCCGGGGTGCCGCTTTCGGCCGACGAGCTCGCCCTGCTTCACAACCTCGCTCGCCAGGTCGGGATCACGCTCCACGCCGCCCAGCTCTCGGAAGCGCTCCAGGTCTCGCGGGCGCAGCTGGTGGCTGCGCGAGAGGAGGAGCGCCGTCGTATCCGGCGTGACCTGCACGATGGCCTTGGCCCAACCCTGGCCGCAATGCGGTTGCAACTGGGCGCTGCCCGCCGCAGTCTGCGCAGTGAACCAGAGGTTGCCGAGGCGCTGCTCGACGAGTTGCGGGGCGATGTCGGCGAAGCGACGGGCGCAATCCGGCGCCTGGTATACAATCTGCGCCCGCCACTACTCGACGAGCACGGGCTTGCCGGTGCGCTCCGGAGTCTGTCCCGGTTGGTCGAGCCGCTCCCGCTCCGGCTGGATCTGCCCGACCCGTTGCCGTCGCTACCCGCCGCCGTCGAGGTGGCTCTATACCGCATCGCCGCCGAGGCGCTTCACAATGTGGCCCGCCACGCCCATGCAACGAGCTGTATGCTGCGATTGGAGCTCACGGACGATACAGTGACGCTGCAGGTGTATGATGATGGCAGTGGCCTACCTGTCGGGCATCGCGATGGCGTGGGGCTTACTGCGATGCGCGAGCGGGCGGAGGAGTTGGGCGGAAGCGTGGTGGTGAGCGGGGCAAGCGGGGGTGTCACCGTCGCGACACGCATCCCACGGAGGGCAGGGTGATGAGCGGCAACTCGCTGAGTGTTTTGATCGTCGATGACCATCCGATCTTTCGAAAGGGTCTGCGCGCGCTGCTGGCGAGCTACGCAAATCTGCGCCTTGTCGGGGAGGCTACTTCAGGGACTGAGGCGGTGCGGCTCGCCGCCGAACTGCGCCCCAACCTGATCGTGATGGACTTGCAGATGCCGGGCGGTGATGGGATTACGGCGATCCGGCGCATCACGGCGGCTCAGCCAGAGTGCCGCATCCTCGTTGTAACGATGTTTGACGATGACGAGTCGGTGTTCGCGGCGATGCGGGTGGGGGCGCGGGGCTACGTGCTGAAGGACATGGACGACGACGAGATGGCTCGGGCGCTGCTGGCGGTAGGCAACGGCGAGGCAATCTTCAGCGCCGCGATCGCGACGCGGATGATGCGCTTCTTCGACCAGCGCCCAGCGGTTTCGCTGCCGCTCTTCCCGGAGTTGAGCGCGAGCGAGCGAAAGGTGCTGGAACTGATCGCCCTTGGCGAAAACAACCAGACGATCGCCGAACGGCTGGCACTCAGCCCCAAGACGGTGCGCAACTATATCAGCAACATCTTCGCTAAACTGCAGGTGGCGGATCGCGCCCAGGCGATCATAAAGGCACGCGACGCAGGGTTATGAAGCCTCTAGGCTACTCGCCGTTGCGCTTGCCTTCGATCCAGAGCAAGGCTTGATCCAAACGAAGTAATCCGCGAAAAGTGCTGAAACGTAGAAATTGTGATGTGCTGGAGTCGCGGGCAGGACTGATCCCTCCCTCTCGGTTTCTCCACTTTCTGCGGATTACTGAATACCACGATGAAACCATCAGCTGACATATAGAGCGGGTCGCCGGCCTGCTCGAGTGGAACCGGCCTCGGTTCTTGACCCTGCTCCCATAGCCGTGTACGTTCGCCATCGTCGCAGTGCACCAGAACTTCGCCCAAAGCTTCCGTGGCTTCTCGGGAACGGCTGGCGCTGACTTTCACCAGACTGAGATTCTCAACCACCTAAACGGCGTGCGCAAAGCTGAACTCGGCCCCTAGCAGCGCCATCAATGCCTTCAGTCCCCCACTGATGCTGCCCGCGCAATAGCCGAGTTCTTTGTCCAGTGGGCAGTGGCCGTGATGACATGCCGCACACAAGTAGTAGGGACGCTTAACCTTAATGACGCTCAACAACGTCCTGCACTGTGCAGTGCGCATCGTTTGGCAAATCGCCTCGCCACCGCAAATGCAACTGCTGGTTGGCGGTGCAGGCGGGCGCTAATCCACCCACGAGCGCACCAAGCCTCACGTTGCCCACGATCTGCAACTCGGCCAGTACTCCTTTTTCCAACCGTTCCAAGGTTGACTCCGTCTCCTGCATCTATGCCACCAGATGCTCCGCCATCAACTTGGCACTCGCCACTATCAGATCGGCAATTCTTTCTCGTTGGTGCGATGCAAGTCTGCAATGCATGTGGGTTCTCCGTGGGTAACTTGGGGTTTGGTTTGCACCTCCCATTTTCCAGTGGAGAACCCTTTCTGCAAATAAGTCATGGACAACTCGTGCGTGCACCCCGCCTGCAAGTGATAGGCGGAGAAATGGGAATGCGCGGGTATAATGGGCTGGCGAACATGCCGATCGAGGTTCCCGCTGGACGCCGACACAATGGATGATGGACAGGACGTGACAACCGAGGCGGCAATTACTGAGCGCAGGCACCGTAAGCTGACGCTGCTGGCATCGGCCGCAGCGTGTGTGCTGGCGGGCCTGGTGCTCTGGCTGTGGGGACGCGACATCTACACCTTCCTCACCGACGAGACGGCGCTTGAGGCGCTGGTCGTCCGCCTGGGGCCGTGGGGACCGATTGCCCTGATCCTGACGAACGTCGTGCAAATCGTCGTCGCACCGATACCCGGTTACGTCGTCCAGTTGGCGGCGGGCTACCTCTACGGTCCGCTCAAGGGCGGCATCTACGCGGGGATTGGTGTACTGGTCGGCGCCATGACAGCCATGTGGCTTGCGCGCACGCTCGGCCGCCCCGTTGCGCGGCTGCTGGTGGGCGAAAGCCGCCTTGCACGCTGGGAGACGGTGACCCACAGCGACAGCCCGTGGATCTGGCTGCTGTTGCTGCTCGGCCCAATTGGGGACGTCCCCTACACGCTCGCCGGGCTCTCGAGCGTGCCCTATCTGACCATCTTCTTGATTACGCTGTTTGTACGCGTCCCGGCGGTTTTTCTCTCCACAGCCATTGGTGGAGGCGCACTATCACTTTACTGGCTCTTCGTCGTTGTTGGAATTGCCGGGGGCGTTCTCATTGTCGGTATGCGCTACAAGAAACCGCTTGGCGACTGGTATGAGCGCACATTGCACATACAGGCGGGTGTGGCGCGACCCAACGCGATCCCGGCGCCCCTGCCCACCATGGAACTAAGCAAGGACGAGCCGCATGTGCACAGCTAAATTCTGCATCGTGCACCTGCGCCTTACCGAACGGGAGATAGAAAATGACGACCAAGGCAGCTGCAGCTGAGCCCAACGCACTCATGTTACCGCCCCTGGCAATCCAGATCGATGCTGACCTCCAGCAGGCGATGCGCGAACGAGACGAAACGAAGAAACTCACGCTGCGTTCGGTCAAGACCGCACTCACAGAGCTGATGAAGTCCGGCGCCAATCACAGCCTGAGCCAGGATCAAGTTGTAGCCGTGGTGCAGAAGGAAGCAAAACGCAGGCGCGAAGCCGCTGCCGAGTATGAGAAGGCGGGCGCAACCGATCGCGCACAGTCGGAGCTGGCTGAGCTTGCCGTCCTCGAGGCCTACCTGCCCAAACCCCTCTCCGACGCCGAAGTGGAAACCATGGCGCGCAGCGTCATCGCCGAAGTGGGCGCCACATCGCCCAAGGACCTTGGCAAGGTCATGGGGCCTCTTGTGGCACAAATCGGCGGTCGCGCCGACGGCAAGGTTGTCAGCGCAACCGTACGTCGCTTGCTGGGCGGCTGAGCTGATCCCGGAACGGGAACGCATACTCTCGGCACGATGTTGTTGGGAGCACTTCCGATTGGAGCGAACGCACGAATTCGTGGCCCTGGCCGGCGCCGGAAAACGCGGACAGTGGCGCCACGTCCACGGCTCGCCTCCCATCTTCAGCGTGTCGCTTGCCTCGACGTGAAGTACAATGTCGCTCCCAAAGTTTCACTTCGGTTTGACAGTGGGGCGCGCCACCCTTGATTCCTGGCCTGCACCATTCGCGCATGAACCATCCGCTGGTCCGATATCGCCCGTGACAACAACCAGAGGCCAACTCACCCGTACAAGGTTGCGCATCCATGGCTCGCCCTCGCTCCAAAGGGCGCTGATTCTGGTGGCGCTTGGCGCGCTCGCCATCCTGATGACATTCGTTTTTGGATGGAACCTGCCATTGGCCGCACGTGTGGATTTGAGGCCCGGTCAGGTCGCCCCCTTCGAGGTAGTGGCCCCGCGTCAGTTCACGTTCGTCAGCGCGCTGGTCACCGAGCAAGCGCGCATGCGCGCCGCCAATGCCATCCCCGATCAGTACGACACCGCAGCCGGTGCCGTGCGGCGTGAACAGGTGCAGCGCGCACGCGCGCTGATGGGCGAAATCGGCGCCATCCGCGACGATGAGGCTCGCACACCTGCCGATAAGGTCACGGCCCTGCTCAATCTTCAGGATCTGCTTCTCTCCAGCGAGTCGGCGCAACGTTTGCTCGACCTGACGCCTGCTGAGTGGGCGCAAGTTGCTGTGGAAACACCGCAGGCCGTGGACAGGCTCCTCCGCGACGAGATTCGTCCCGAAGACCTTGCCACGGCGCAGCGGCGCGTTCCCTCCACGCTTGGAACCGACTTGAGCGAGATCGCCGCTGCTTCCGCAGCCGATCTTGTACGCCCGCTGATTCTTCCCAACAGCTTTCTCAATGCAGAACGTACGCTGGAGATGCGCGAACGTGCGAGTGACGACGTAAGTCCGCAAAGCGTGACCGTCGAGCAGGGCGAAACCATTCTGCCGCGCAGGCGACATCGCCTCACCAGAGGATGTTGAGGCGCTTGAGCAAATCGGGCTGCTGGCGACGCAGTGGGACAGGTGGAGCCTGCTACGCGGCTTTATCTATGCCATTCTGCTTCTCGTCGTCACCGTCAGCGCCATCTACCGCCTACGCGCTGCACGCACAAGCTCTGTGCGCGAATTCGTCATTCTCGTTGTGCTCTCCGCCGTCTGGCTGCTTGCGGCAAAATTCATGATCGTGCCCCATGATTGGCTCCCCTTTCTGTTCCCGCTTGCGGCACTCAGCATGCTGATCGCCTGCCTGGTGGACGTGCGCACTGCCGTCATCCTGACGATGGGTTTTGCGCTGACCGTCCTCTACCTGAGCGACGACAATCCTGCGCTTGTGGTTTCCGGGGCGCTGGGCGGCATTGCGGGGGCGCTGGTGATTGGCCGCGCCGAGCGCTTGACCGCATTCCTGTGGGCAGCGCTTGCGGTCACGGCGACGAATATCGTCGCGGTTCTGGCCTTTCGACTCCCCTTCGACGCGATGAGCAGCCAGCAAGTCCTTCAGTTGGGATTCGTCCTCCTGCTGAATGGCGGCCTTGCCGCCAGCATTGCACTTCTGGGCTATTTCGCCCTGGGCAGCCTCTTTGGCCTAACGACGTCGCTGCAGCTCAACGAGTTGAGCCGCCCAACCCACCCACTGCTGCGCCAGTTGCTGCTCAAGGCCTCCGGCACCTACCACCATACAATTGTGGTGAGCAATCTTGCCGAGCGTGCTGCTGCGGCCATCGGCGGCGACGCGCTGCTCGCGCACGTCGGCGCGTACTACCACGACATCGGCAAGACCGTGCGCCCCTACTTCTTTACGGAAAACATCGGCGATAACACATCGCCTCACGACAAGCTCGATCCGCTCACAAGTGCCCAGATCATCATCAGCCACGTGAGCGACGGACTTGACCTCGCACAAAAGTACCGGCTGCCCCGCCGCCTGCACGACTTCATCCGCGAACACCACGGCACGTCGCTCGTGCAGTACTTCTACACGCGTGCGCTTGAGGCCGCGCCCGATGGCGTTGAGGTTGACGAGGCGGATTTCCGCTATCCCGGCCCCAAACCGCGCAGCCGCGAAACCGCCGTACTCGCACTGGCCGATACCTGCGAGGCAGCTGTGCGCGCCATGCGACCGGCCTCGCGCGAGGATTTGGCAATGCTCGTGAACAGGTTGATTGACGAACGAGTGGCCGAGGGCGAACTAAGCGAGTCGAACCTGACCTTCAAGGATCTGGAGATCATCCGCGGCGTCTTTGTTCAGGTGCTGTTGGGTGTCCATCACCCGCGCATCAGCTACCCTGATCCGGTGCGCCGAGGTGAAAGCGCGCCTGCCGTCGGGAGCTCCGCCACGCCACAGGCGCTTTCTGCGGCGCCGGCGCCTCAACTGCCCTTGACGCCTGACGAGATGCTTTCCGTGGTCGAGGAGCCTGTGCGCAACGGCCACGCCTACGCCGGTGTTGAGGAAGTCCCTGAGAGCGAAGCGATGATCTCCGTCGACAAGGCAGGCTGAAGCTGTTCGATGCGGAAGACCGCCAGCGGAACAGCGACGCGGAGGCGCAGGACACAGAGGAAGCGCAGAGGACAGCCTGGCCTCTGTTGCAGTTCTCTGTGTTTCCTCTGTGTCTCTGCGCCTCCGCGTCGCTGTTTTGCTGTTCGTCTTCTGCTGATTTCATTGTGGCATCACGATAGAGGGAGGCGGCGTGGAATACTCAATCGTCGTTGAAGTGGATGACGAGTTCGGCGCCAAATGCGATGCTTGGGCGCTCGAGGCCGTCGCTGCTGCCGTGTTGCGCGCCGAAGGGGTTGCCAAAGCCGAACTGATCATCGTCGTCACGAGCGACGAGGAACTCCAGCATCTAAATCGCGAGTTCCGTGGGGTCGATGCACCCACGGACGTGTTAAGCTTCGCTGCCGATGATGGCGCCGAGACCATGATCAATGCCCCCCCCGAACTGCAGGCGCTGCTTGAGGACCGGTTGGGTGACATTGCAATTGCCTTCCCCTATGCGGAAAGACAGGCGGGGCGCTTTGGCAACAGCGTCGCCGCCGAATTGAAGCTCCTTACGGCCCACGGGGTGCTGCACCTGCTCGGCTATGACCACGCCACGCCCGCAGACGAGGAAGCGATGTGGGAGCGCCAGGAAGAGATTCTGGCCCCCTTTGGCATAACCGGTCTTTCCATGCGTCGCTATGAAGAGTAACAGCCGCACGGCGCGGCCAGTCGTCCAGCCGGCCGCACCGGCGCGCGCCGGCTTCATTTCCGGGCGCTGGTTCTCGTTGCGCGTTGCGCTCGAGCGGCGCGGCCTACGTGCTGCGCACACAACCCAACGCGTGGATTGAACTGGCTGCGCTGGTCGTCGTCTTCGGCCTGGCCTGGGCGTTTCAGGTAAGCGGCGTGGAATGGGCGCTGCTCGCAGTGACGATCTTTGGGGTGCTCGCGTTCGAGGCGCTCAATACTGCGATCGAGGCCGTTGTGGACCTGGTTTCACCCGAGTACCATCCGTTGGCGCGCATTGCCAAAGACACCGCAGCGGGCGCGCTCGATCTTCGCTGTGATTGCAAGCGTGATCGTTGCCGCGGCCATTTTCGGCCCACGCATCATCGCCTTGTTCTAGAGCGAAACCTCGATGAAATCCACATTAACTACGAACATCTCAACGCAAAGGAGCGCAGAGGAAAAGCAAACGGCAGGAATAGCAAGGCTTTGCGCCCTATTGAGTTAACTGTGCGTATCGTTTCATTGCTTGACTTTTCTTTCCTTGCGTCCTCGCGCAGCTTGCGCCCTTGCGTTGAAATTGCTGATTTCACGCCGATCCAGGTTTAGGCGCGCAGTTCGCAGCGAACCGCTTGCGATGCGACCTTGCCACGGTTATCCCCCGTTACTGTTCCGCTCAAACGTCCTCCACCCCGCTTGCCAGACCCTCAAAATGACCCACCGTTCCGCGAGTCGGGACAAACTGCCTCGGGAAGGGTACATATGTCATTAGCAGCACAGCGTGGTTGTGATATAATTCACAATCAGTTCTGGTTGTGCTGTGAACCGGGCGCCCCGAGAGCCGTCAGTCTGCCCGGGCCCGCCTTATGTTACACTGTATAGTGCTGTGCACGACGCACTCTCACGAGAAGAGCCGGTATGCAGTAGCCCGGTGAATGCGCACAACACACTCAGAACAGGATGAATCAGGAGAATTGTATGGCCCAGCCGCCGACGAACACCGAAGCATCCAATCAACCAGTCGCTGCCCCAGCCGCAACGAACAACGCCGCGCCCGTCTGGTTCCAGACGACCGCCGCTGAAGCGCTTCAATTGCTCGACACCAGCGAAGGCGGACTCACCGCCGCAGAGGCAACGGCGCGCCTGGCGAAGTATGGCCCGAACGAGCTCATCGAGCGCGGCGGGCGCAGCCCCTGGAAGATCCTTCTCGAGCAATTCTCGAATATCCTTACCCTCCTGCTGATTGCCGCAGCGATCGTCTCGGCCTTTCTCGGTGACTGGATCGAAGCGGTCGTCATCCTCATCATCGTCGTGCTGAACGGCGTCCTCGGTTTCACGCAGGAATATCGTGCCGAAAAGTCAATGGCTGCGCTCAAGCGCATGTCGGTGCCAACGGTGCGCGTACGCCGCGGCGGGCACGTTCTCGATGTGGAGGCGGCCAGCCTCGTTCCCGGAGATGTGGTGATTCTGGAGACGGGCAATGTTGTCCCCGCCGACGGGCGCGTCCTGCGCAGCGTCAACATGCGTGCGATGGAGGCCGCGCTGACGGGCGAATCCGAAGCGGTGGAGAAGGACCCAACGCTCGTCTTCGACTCCAGCCTGCCTCTGGGTGACCGCCGCAACATGGTCTATTTCGGCACAATCATCAACTATGGGCGCGGCGAAATGCTGGTCACCACAACCGGCATGCAGACCGAACTCGGCAACATTGCCACCATGCTGCAGGATGTGATCGAGGAAGCCACACCCCTCCAGCAGCGGCTGGACCGGCTGGGCCGATGGCTCGCGATTGCGGCAATTGTCCTGGTCCTCGTGATCTTCGTGCTGGGCATCGCCCTGGGCCAGCCTGTTCAGGAGATGCTTCTCACGGCGGTGAGTCTGGCCGTTGCCGCCATCCCTGAGGCGCTGACAGCCGTCGTGACGATCGCGCTCTCGCTCGGCGCGCAACGCATGTTGGCGCGCAAGGCCCTCATCCGCCAGCTTCCCGCTGTGGAGACGCTTGGTTCGGTCACCGTCATCTGCTCGGACAAGACGGGCACGCTTACACAAAATCGCATGAGCGTGACGGCGCTGGATGTGGCCAATCATTCGCTCGAGTTTCTCCAGGCCGAAGACGAAAGCGGCATGCGCCTCGTGCGCGCCGACGGCCCCCAGGCAGGCGTAGCCCCTGACGATGAACTCCTGCCCACGCTGGATCTTCTGCTCGTTGCCGGCACGCTCTGCAATGATTCCGTGCTGGAACGCTCTGACCACCAGAGCGCCCGTGCCGGTGAAGTGAGCCTGAGCGGCAGCAATTGGTATGCCGTGGGCGACCCGACCGAAAATGCAATCGTGCTTGCCGCCGCCGAATACGGCATCCTCAAGCCCGATCTGGAACAAGCCTTCGAACGCGTGGATGAGCTTCCGTTCGACTCGACACGCAAGCGCATGACCACAGTTCATACCGTGCCAACCGACGAAGCCTCCATCCCCGACGGGCTGCGGCCCGTCTGGCAGCGACGCGTGAACCTCGGCGGCACCTCCCACATCGCCTTTACCAAAGGCGCCGTCGATTCGCTGTTGAATGTAAGTTCCTCGCTCTGGATTGACGGCGAACTGGTCGCGCTCGATGATGAGCATCGCCTGCGCGTGATGGAGGCAAACAACCGCATGGCGGCGCAGGGTAAGCGCGTTCTCGGCGTGGCAGTCCGCACGCTGGACCATGCACCCAGCAAGCAGGAAGTGCAGCAGATCGAAGCCGGGCTGATTCTGGTCGGCCTCTACGGCATGATTGACCCGCCCCGGCCCGAAGTGCGCGACGCCGTTCTCACTTGCCACAGGGCGGGCATTCGCACAGTCATGATCACCGGAGACCATCCCCTCACGGCGCGCCACATCGCGCAGCAGGTGGGGATCATTGATTCGACCGCCGGCGCAGAAGTTGCTCCTGTCACCGGCCAGGAAATCGACGCCCTCTCGCCGGAGGAACTGCGTGCGCTTGCCCGCGACGTCCAGGTCTTTGCACGCGTCTCGCCCGAGCACAAACTAAGCCTTATTGAGATCTACCAGGAGCAGGGCAACATTGTGGCCATGACGGGCGACGGCGTCAACGACGCGCCCGCGCTCAAGAAGGCGGACATCGGCGTGGCCATGGGCATCACCGGCACCGATGTCTCCAAGGAAGCGGCCAACATGGTGCTCCTCGACGACAACTTCGCCACAATCGTGGCCGCCGTCGAGGAAGGTCGCGTTGTCTATGACAACATCCGCAAGTTCATCCAGTACCTGCTCACCTGCAACGCCAGCGAAATCGCAGTCATGCTGCTGTGGCCGATCACCGCCATCGCCCTCGGCATTACCCTGGGTGGGGAATCAACCATCGCGCTCCTCCCCTTGCAGATTCTGTGGATGAACCTCGTTACGGACGGTCTGCCCGCGCTGGCATTAGGCGTGGAAAAGGCGGAGCGCAATGTCATGCGCCGCCCGCCCTACTCGTCGGAAGAGAGCATCTTCGGACGCGGCATGCTCCCCTTTATCGCCGTCTTCGGTGTGTTGATGAGCATCATCGCAATCGCCGTCGGAATGTGGGATTTCCAGCGCGACCCCACCGGCGCCTGGCAAACGCTTCTCTTCACCACGCTCATCTTCAACCAGGTCATGCTGGCGCTGGGGCTGCGGTCAATCGAACAGTCGATCTTTACGATCGGCCTCTTCAGCAACCCATCCATGGTGGCGGCCTTCCTCAGCACAGTGCTGCTCCAGTTGATGGTGATCTATGTGCCTTTCTTCCAGGGCATCTTCAAGACGCAGGCGCTGAGCTTCACCGAAGTGTTGATTGCGCTGGGCATGGGCTTGCTCGTATTGTTCGCGGTTGAGATATGGAAGTGGGTCCTGCGTCGACGACTGGCCGCATAGAACAAGAACCGCTGGTACGCAGAAACCACGGAAACTGCGGAAGCAACATGTGTGAAGGGAAGTTCAAGTAGTTGCCGTTGTTCCCGCCATTGCTGCGTACGCTTTACGCTTTGAGGGAGTGAAACATGCCGGACACCGAATCCATCACACAGCGACCCGCATGGCAGGCACTTGCCCAACACCATGCGCAGCAGGCCGGCGTGCACATGCGCTCACTTTTTGCGCAGGACCCCGAGCGCTTCGCCCGCTTCTCCCTCACCTTCAACGGGATTCTCTTCGACTATTCCAAGAATCGCGTGAACGAAGAGACCCTGACGCTACTGCGCGACCTGGCTGCTGAATCCGGGCTCGAGCACGCTATTGAGGCAATGTTCACCGGCGCCAAAATCAATACCACTGAGGGGCGCGCTGTACTTCACACCGCGCTGCGCAATCGCTCCAATCGCCCGGTTCTTGTCGATGGCGCAGACGTCATGCCCGAGGTCAATCGCGTCCTCAACCACATGCGCAGCTTCAGCGAACGCGTGCGCAGCGGTGAGTGGACGGGATACACCGGCAAACGCATTACCGATGTCGTCAACATCGGCATTGGCGGCTCGGACCTGGGGCCCAAGATGGTAGTCCGTGCGCTCACTCCCTACGTGCATCCCGAGATGCGCTTCCACTTTGTCTCCAATGTGGACGGAACAGACATTGCCGAGACGCTGCGCCGCGTCGACCCTGAGAGCGTGCTCTTTCTCATTGCCTCCAAGACCTTTACTACGCAGGAGACGATGACCAATGCCCACACCGCTCGAGCCTGGTTCCTGAACCATGCCCATGACGAGAAGGCAGTGGCCAGACACTTTGCGGCCCTCTCCACCAACGAGCAGAAGGTAATCGAGTTCGGCATTGATCCCGCCAACATGTTCGAGTTCTGGGATTGGGTGGGTGGACGCTACTCACTCTGGTCGGCGATTGGCCTCTCGATTGCCGTCGCAGTGGGCTTTGATCGCTTTGAGGAGTTGCTGAGCGGCGCACACGCGGTCGACGAGCACTTCCGCACGGCGCCCTTTGCGCAGAATATTCCCGTGATCATGGCGCTGCTGGGCATCTGGTACAACAACTTCTTCGGCGCCGAAACCGAAGCAATCCTGCCTTACGATGAAACGATGGCCTTCTTCCCCAGCTATTTCCAGCAGGGAGATATGGAGAGCAATGGCAAGAGTGTAACGAAACAAGGCGACTTCATTACGGACTACAGCACCGGGCCCGTCATCTGGGGACAGCCAGGGACCAACGGCCAGCACGCCTTCTATCAATTGATTCACCAGGGAACGAAGCTGATTCCGTGCGACTTCCTGGCCCCAGCCATGTCGCACAACCCCGTCGGCGAACATCACACACTGCTTCTCTCCAATTTCCTCGCACAGACCGAAGCGCTCATGCGCGGCCGTACGGTGGACGAAGCGCGCACCGAACTCGAGGCGCAGGGCAAACGTGGCGCCGAACTCGAACTTCTGGCCGCAGCAAAGAGTTTTCCGGGAAATCGTCCCACAAATTCCTTTCTGTTTCCGCTGTTGACTCCGCAAACTTTGGGCAGCCTGATTGCATTTTACGAACACAAATTCTTCGTACAAGGGGTGATCTGGAACATCAACTCGTTTGACCAGATGGGTGTCGAGTTGGGAAAGCAGTTGGCTTCCGCCATTCTGCCCGAACTGCGCACTGAGGAGCCTGTAACGACCCACGACGCGTCGACCAACGGGCTGATGAACTACATCAAGGCGCAGCGCTAAACAGGACCGGACGCTGCATGGCGGGCGTCGAGACAGACTGAAATAACACTCAATGGCGAGTGCACTGTTCGTAATGTCGAAGTTCAATCGAAGCACTCGTGACTGAGTAGCGAATTCACAAGGAACCACAATGATCAAAGACTATGTAACCCCCGAAACCGTCAAGAGCACGCAGTTGCGTAGCTGGATTGATGAGATGGTTGCGCTCTGCAAACCCGAAGCCGTTCACTGGTGCGACGGCTCGCAAGCAGAGTACGACATGCTGTGTGACCAAATGGTCGAGAGCGGCACTTTCATCCGCCTTAACGCAGAAAAGCGCCCCAACAGCTTTCTGGCGCGCTCGCACCCCAGCGATGTGGCACGCGTTGAAGACCGCACCTACATCTGCTCGCTGAGCAAGAACGACGCCGGCCCTACCAACAACTGGATGGCCCCGCGCAAAATGAAGGCGTTGCTGCGCCCCCGTTACGACGGCTGCATGTCAGGGCGCACGCTCTATGTCATCCCCTTCAGCATGGGCCCGATTGGCTCGCCCATCTCGCACATCGGCGTGCAAATCACCGACTCACCTTATGTGGTCACGAACATGCGCATCATGACGCGCATGGGCAGTGAGGTGCTCGAAGTTTTGGGTGATGGCGAATTCGTCCACTGTCTGCACTCGGTGGGCATGCCCCTGGCCCCCGGCCAGCATGATGTGCCCTGGCCCTGTAGCCCAGATCCGGCCGACAAGTACATTGTCCACTTCCCCGAAGAGCGCGCGATCTGGAGCTACGGCTCGGGTTACGGTGGCAACGCACTGCTGGGCAAGAAGTGCTTTGCGCTGCGCATTGCCTCGGTGCTGGCGCATGAGCAAGGCTGGCTGGCCGAGCATATGCTGATTCTGGGCGTCAAGAGCCCCGACGGCCAGAAGACCTACGTCGCGGCGGCCTTCCCCAGCGCCTGTGGCAAGACCAACTTCGCGATGATGATCCCGCCCAAGCCCTTCCTCGATGAAGGCTGGGAGGTGACCACAATTGGCGATGACATCGCCTGGATCAAGCCGGGGCCGGATGGACAGATTTATGCCATCAACCCGGAAGCGGGTTTCTTTGGCGTTGCGCCGGGCACAAATGTCAAAACGAACCCCAACGCCATGGCCTCGGTAGAGGCGAACACGATTTTCACGAATGTCGCGCTCACCGATGACGGCGACGTGTGGTGGGAAGGCATGACATCCGCCGCCCCTGCGCACCTGATCGACTGGACGGGCCAGGAGTGGACGCCCGACTGCGGGCGCAAGGCCGCGCACGCCAATGCACGCTTCACTGCGCCGCTCAGCCAGTGTCCGGCAGTAGACCCTGCCTATGACGATCCCAAGGGCGTGCCGGTTGCAGCCTTCATCTTTGGCGGGCGACGCAGCACGGTGGTGCCGCTGGTCTACCAGTCGTTCAACTGGTCCTTTGGCGTCTACAACGCAGCGACGATGGGTTCGGAAATGACCGCGGCGGCATTCGGCAAGATGGGTGAAGTGCGACGCGACCCGTTCGCCATGCTCCCCTTCTGCGGCTATCACATGGGCGATTACTTCAGCCACTGGCTCAACTTTGGCCGTCACCTTCAGAACCCGCCGCGCATCTTCAACGTCAACTGGTTCCGCCGCGACGACGATGGCAACTTCCTGTGGCCGGGCTTTGGCGAGAACATGCGCGTCCTCCGATGGATTGTGGAGCGAGCGCGTGGCAAGGCCTCAAGCATCGAGAATCCGCTGGGCTGGGTGCCGCGTTACGAGGATATCGACTGGCGCGGGCTTGAGGACTTCTCCAAGCATGACTTTGAGCGCCTCATGAATGTCGACCGCGACCAGTGGCTCAAGGAGCTGGCCTCGCACGACGACCTCTTCTTCAAGCTTTACGACAGGCTGCCGAAGGAGATGAGCGCAATTCGCGAGTTGCTTCTCTCCAATCTCTGGCGCTCGCCTGAAAACTGGGATGTTGGCCACTCATAATCAGTGAAGGATGCGCAGCGTACTGCAGAGAACTGCCTTACCTCTGCAGTACGCTGCGCACCGTACATCACCCCTCACGGATCAACCACCTGGAGAACGTCGAGTCCATTCAACCAGATCGTATTGTGTGACACATCGCTATACAAATGGAGGTTTCACCATGCAGGAATTCAGCCCGCGCGACCACAGTCCCGTCGGCCTTGACGCCCAGGGACTCGATAACAATATCAAATCGGTTTACTGGAATCTGCCCACACCGGCGCTTTATGAAGAAGCGCTGAAGCGCAACGAAGGGCTGCTGGGCCACCTGGGGCCGCTTGTGGTGCGCACCGG
This sequence comes from uncultured Chloroflexia bacterium, assembly GCA_963735275.1. Lineage (GTDB taxonomy): Bacteria > Chloroflexota > Anaerolineae > Caldilineales > Caldilineaceae > UBA5069. Next base: position 712,573 of record CAVTKJ010000001.1, read on the forward strand.
CCAGTTCACTGGGCGCTCTCCCAACGACAAGTTTGTTGTGGATGAGCCGACCAGCCGCGACCACATCTGGTGGGGCAAGGTCAACAAGCCCATTGAGGCCGACCGCTTCGACGAACTGCATCGCCGCATGGCCTCCTACCTCCAGGGCAAGGATGTTTTCGTTCAGGATCTCTGGTCCGGCGCCGACCCGCAGTACCGCATGCCTGTGCGCATTATTACGCAGTATGCGTGGCACAGCCTCTTCTGCAAGAACCTCTTCATCCAGCCCAAGCAGGATGAATTGTCCACCATGCGCCCCGAATTTGTCGTCATCGACTGCCCGGGCTTCCACGCCTACCCCGAGATTGACCACACCCACTCGGATGTTTTCATCCTCGTGAACTTTGCCAAGCGCATGGTGCTGATTGGCGGCACCGAGTATGCAGGCGAGATCAAGAAGTCGATCTTCACGGCGATGAACTACTATCTGCCCTTCAAGGATGTCGAGCCAATGCACTGCTCGGCAAACATTGGCAGCAAGGGTGACACGGCCATCTTCTTCGGCCTGAGCGGCACCGGCAAGACCACCTTGTCCGCGGATCCGAGCCGCACGCTCATCGGCGACGACGAGCACGGCTGGAGCGATTCGGGGATATTCAACTTCGAGGGTGGGTGCTATGCGAAGGTTATTCGCCTCTCGCCCGAAGGCGAGCCCGAAATCTACAACACCACACGCCGCTTCGGCACCGTGCTCGAGAACGTGGGCATCGACATTGCCACGCGCCGCCTGAATCTCGACGACGACAGCCTTACCGAGAACACGCGCTCTGCCTATCCCATCAGCCACATTCCGAATGCTTCGCGCGATGGACGCGGCGGCCACCCGAAGAACATCGTCTTTCTGACGGCCGATGCCTATGGCGTACTTCCGCCCATCGCCCGTCTGACGAGCGAACAGGCGATGTATCACTTCATCTCAGGGTACACGGCCAAGGTGGCGGGCACGGAGCGTGGCATCAAGGAGCCGAGCCCCATCTTCAGCGCGTGCTTCGGCGCACCCTTCATGGCACAGCATCCGAGCGTCTACGCGCAGCTGCTGGGCAAGAAGATTGCCGAACACAATGTGACGGTGTGGATGGTGAACACGGGCTGGACGGGCGGTCCCTACGGCGTTGGCAGCCGCATGAAGCTTGCCTACACACGCGCCATGATCAACGCCGCGCTGGGTGGCGAACTGGACAACGTCGAATATGTGACAGAGCCGGTCTTCGGCGTGCAGGTGCCGACCTCCGTGCCGAATGTGCCGGCAGAGGTGCTGAACCCGCGCAATACGTGGGAGAACAAGGCCGAGTTCGACGAGCAGATTCGCAAGCTCGCGGCCATGTTCGTCAAGAACTTCGAGCAGTTCGCCGAGCAGACGCCCGCCGAGATTCGCGCAGCAGCGCCCAACCCGAACGCCTAGCTCCATGCCGGCATAGAAACATCTCAACGCAAAGGCGCAGAGGAGCGCAGAGAAACGCAAAGGAAAGGCAACTGCTCCGAGAGAGTTGATTCCTTGCAGTCCTTCGCGTTTCTTTGCGTGCCTCTGCGCCTTTGCGTTGAGATGTTCGCAGCAAATGTGAATCTCATCCCGCCTTCGCTTTTGTGCTGCAGCGTGCAAGAAGGCACGTATTTGGTAGCGGCTGCTTCAGCTGCCGTAAGCAAGTTTGAGTCGGATCTCCCAAAACCAAAGGCGCAGACTCTCGAGTGCCAGTTCGGATTTGAGGAAGCGAAAAGCCATCTCAATCTGCCGGCGACGCGCATAGACAAAGACAGTGTGCCAGGTGTCGTCAAGCGAGGTAATGGTCAAGCGACGTAATGGTCAAGCAAGGTAATGGGCCGATTGCTCGGAAATTGCCAGGCGCTGCCCTCTTTGGGGCGTGCCACCACCAGCCAGAGCGGCGTCTCAGGATACTGGGGACGGGTCACGGGGGTGATAATCGGTACACCGGCGCACCACGAAGTTTGCTTTCGTTGCGCGAAAGGTGCCCACCCACGCCGCTGTGGCGTAACCCCAGTTGAAGAGGTGTAGAACGTTCTGCCCCCAACGCGCAGCACATGCAGTAAAGCGCATCTGCTCCATTTCACCACGTGTTGTCGCATCGTTGCCACGCCGTATCCAGAAGCTCAGGTTGGCCAGGATGGATGCTCCCGCCATGCCGGCACAAAGACGGGGCGAAAGGTGGGAGGCTGGGGGTAACCAGGCTTGATCCGCAGTTTGCGCGCCGCCTGCTCGAGCACACAGCGCACAAATCTTCACTGGCCAGCGTCTCGGACTTCTCGACCACACTTCCATCCCACAATACCAGTGCCTTGCGCCCCTCTGCCTGCTCAGCGGCCAGCTTGGCATCGGCGCGCTTCCACAACGCTTTGTCAATCACTTCCGCACCCCACTTCTTGCTGCCCAACAGGTTGCTGATGCACTTCGTCCCCACTGGTGCGTGTGCATCTCCGGCCAGGTAGCAGCACAACTCGCTCAACAGCAGTCCATACTCCCGATGTCGGTGTATCAGCATCGCCGTCAGCAACGCCAGCAGTTTGCACACCAACCGTTCGTCAAGCATCTTGTCCAGCTCCTCCAATAATCCTTCTACAAACCCGTGCAGCGCTTTCCCTACACCTTACGCTGCCTCGCCTTCATCGTGATATGCTGTCATGTTGCAGGCCTCCTTGGAATGATGGTGCTTATCACACCCATAGGTAACCAAGAAGGCCTTCTTTTGTCATCCTCTCAATTTCAAAGTTCGAGATGACTCATGGCTGCGCAGATCTACGACGGGCTGGGGCTTGCGCACGCGCACGCCGCAATTGCGACACTGCGCGCGGCGCCGTCAGCGCAGCCAACAGCCTTGTGGGCAGCAAGTTCTACGACCAGGTAGTCAACAGGGACATCATTGTGCTGGACAACGACAACTATGTGGTGTCATTATCCAACTGGGATAATGATGCAGTGGTTGATGCAGGCGCAGCTACATGGTGCAGCGGCCTCACCTCTGCGGGCGCCCATTATGCAACCGAGGTCGCTGCGCTCACGGCCACGCCTGCGATCAGCCGCAACTTTGCCGGCTGGGGCGGCGCATGTAGCGGCACAGGCGCCTGCACGGTCGCCATGACGCAGTCGCAAACGGTGACCGCCACCTTCACCCTCAAGTCTCATGATGTTACAGTGCCCGCCACCGTGCCGGGCGGGAAGATCGACGTATCGGCGGTAGGTGCGATCGATACAAGCGACGCGGTTGCCATGCCGGCGGGTCTTCTGCCGTCGTTTGCGTATGGTACGCTGCTCACCTTCACGACGACGCCCGACCCTGGCTTCACCTTTGGCAACTGGACGGGAGACCTGACTGGCAACGTCAACCCGCAGCAGAAGACGCTGACGGGGCCGTTGAACGTCGGCGCGATCTGCATCAAGGGAATCGCACCACCGGTGGACGCCTTTCCCATCAATGCCTACCTGCCAACCATCGCGCATTCGCATTCGCGGACTGGCGTTGCTGGGGTGTGGAGCAATCTCTTGCGGCACCGGCTGCTTCCCCATAGACCGGACGGCGAACCGCATTGGCGAGACCAGTACACACACCGGCGCCCCTTCAGATGAAGGGGCGCCGGCTGCAACTGGTAGTGCAACGAACAACTCGACAGAAGGTCTACTCGTAGATGCACGAACCAAGGTAGGCGTCATCGACCATAATCTGAACATCATCGAAGTAGATGTTCGAGTTGACGTTGCCTTCTGATTCACCCTGAAGCAGGACCATGATGTGGCCGCTTGGCCCGGCAACGACGGATTGTTGCATGACGGCCCACTCGCCGCGCACGAAGCCGTTGACGTACGCACTATCTGCGCCTGCGGCGTCGGCCTTTACGAGCATGGACGCCCAGTCCATGATCTTTTCGCCGGCCTTGTCAGACTGCACATAGTCCCACACCAGATACTTCACGGTGACCGTTACATTGGATCCCGCAGGGACCGCGATCATTGGGCTGGCAAAACCACCCGCATAGGGCTCGGTGCTGGCGATCTTGATGGCGTAACCGCCGTTCTTAAGAGTGCCCGGGCCGATTGTGCGCTCCATGGAGAAAGTGGTGTTTCTTGACTGGAAGTAACCATCGTCTACTGCGAAGGGACCCCAGCCGCCGTACCAGATCCGACCAAATGTCGGCCTTGGGCGGGTTGTTGTCCTTGGCAGCCCAATCCAGGGGAGTTGAAGTTGTTGCAGGCCGTGGCCGTCGGATAGAGCGTGATGCCTTTGGACCACGGCGTGACTGTCTTCATGACGCCGGCGCCCGGCTCATAGTAAGGCTGTGCTTCGTAAACGAGCTGTAGCTTCGTGCCAATTGAACGGGTCTCGGCTGCTTGTTATAGATCGTAGCCGGCAGGATAACGTTGGTGTGCGGGATTGCCGGCGGGTTCAGCCGCGGTCCCGTAATCGGGCGTGGTTCCTGCGCGAATGCCATTGTGGCGAACATGACGAGCATCACGCTGGCCAACAGCAATGCCGACACAAACTTGAACAGTGGAGATCTAGCTGTCATACAAATGCTCCTGACGCTTGAGTATTTGGGTGCGGGGATAGACCAAAATATTGAGTTGCAGAACACACCAGGATTTGTCGACCGGTACTCACAATTTGCGCTGTTGCGAAGCGACCCAGTTGCACCGTCCAATATACTCCTGTCGTGATTGGAAGTAAATAGTTGTGCCAATAATTGCAACAGACACTTCGGGCGCTCTCATGAAGGTTTACTAATTGAGCGCTGAAATGGAGAAATATCGCACTGGCTGCCAAGACAGCAACAATGGGGTCTGCCGCATTCACGACGCACAATTGCACTTGTGCGTGCAACGTTTGTGCAATTGGACTTTTGTTTTATGCTGTGCTAAATTGTCCTCTGTGAACGGTGGGATACGCCCTGTCGCGTGCCACCGTTCTCTTTTTGGGCCATGGGGCCCGCTGTGGACTCGGCCAACGGGGCCATTTCCACATACGCAGCCGCAAACAATCAGCGGCACATATTTTCGAAGGGCTAAGAGTGCGACTTGGCTCAACGGAGTCTAAGGAGCATTTTTAGTGAATTTCGACCAGCTTTCCCTCGATCCGCGCCTTGTTTCTGCCACACGGACGGCGGGCTACACAACGCCCACCCCGATTCAGGAACAAGCCATTCCCCTTGTCATGCAGGGCCACGACGTTCTCGGCCTCGCACAAACAGGCACCGGCAAAACCGCTGCCTTCATGCTGCCTATCCTCAACCGCCTGCTCGCGACCAAACCAGCCAGGCCGGGCGCTGTGCGCGCCCTGGTGGTAGCTCCCACGCGTGAACTTGCCGAGCAGATTCATCAGGCTATCAAGCAGCTTGGCATGAACACGCGCATTCGCAGCGTCAGCATCTATGGCGGTGTGAGCAAACACGCACAGGTTCAGGCGCTGCGCCGCAGCCCCGAGATCGTCGTCGCGTGTCCCGGGCGCCTGCTCGACCACGTCGGCGACGGCTCTGTGGACCTCTCGCACGTGGAAGTTCTCGTCCTTGATGAAGCCGACCACATGTTTGACATGGGCTTCCTGCCCGATGTGCGCCGCATTCTGCGCCACGCCGCCAACCGCAAGCAGACGCTCCTCTTCTCGGCCACCATGCCGCCGGAGATTCGCTCGCTTGCCGACAGCACCCTCACCGATCCGCAGATGGTTCAGGTAGGCCATCGCGCCCCGGCCGAGACCATCTCCCACGCTCTCTTCCCGGTGCCCGAGCGCATGAAGAGCAAACTGCTCATGACAATGCTTGAGCAGACGGAGACGCGCCGCGTGCTCATCTTCACGCGCACGAAGCGACGCGCCCGCGACCTTGCCGACATGCTCGAGCGCAATGGTCACAATGTGACCGCGCTTCAGGGGAACATGGCGCAGGCCGCTCGCCAGAAGGCGATCGACGGCTTCCGCTCGGGGCAGTATTCGATTCTCGTGGCAACCGACATTGCCGCCCGCGGCATTGACGTGACCGACATCTCGCATGTCATCAACTACGATATGCCCGATACGGTGGATGCCTACACCCACCGCAGCGGTCGCACGGGGCGCGCCTACCACAACGGCGAGGCGTTCACCCTCGTTGCCGAACTGGATGAACTCCAGGTGCGGGCCATCGAAAAGGTGATCGGCGAGCGTATCGACCGCCGCCGCCTCGACGGCTTCGACTACCAGGGCTACCCGACGGACGCGCCCGAGATTCGCACACAAGCATCCTCTTCGCGTTGGGGCCAGCCCCGCCGCGGTGTCCGCCGCACGCCTGCGCAGAGTGGTTTCCATTCGCAGTCGCAGTCGAGCAACAACACGGCGCGGCCCGCGCAGCAAAGCGCACCGCAGCAGCCGTCCCGCCCTGCGACGCAGAGCATGCAACCCGCGCAGAGTTCGCAGTCGGCGGCGGCCTCGAGCCAGCGCCGCCGCGGCCAGCGCTACGGGCGCGCATCCGCCGCCTAAACGGCAACGGACTGTACGCAGAAAAATGAAAACGACGGAAACAGCACAGTTCTTCATGCTGTTTCCGTCGTTTCCGTTTTTTCTGCGTACAGGTTTTCGCCGTTCTTTGCGCCTCAGCGCCTCCGCGTCGCTATTTAGCTTGGGGTCGCCGAGGCCGCGATGAGGGCGCCGATTGCCTTGACGATTTCCGCGTGCGTGATCGCCACCTCGGGCGCCAGCAGCCCTTCGTCGGCCAGGGCGTTGGCAAGCTGGGTCGTTGGCGGCACATCCAGCCCCTGGGCGCGCAGGGCAGGGCCGTTGCCAAAGACCGCGGCCGGTGTACCGTCCATCACCGAACGTCCCTCGGCGATCACATAGATGCGGTCGCACACTTCGGCTAGTTCCTCCATGTTGTGCGAGACGATCACCAGCGTGACGCCCTCCGCGTTGAGTGCGAGAATGTTGCCGAGCAAGTGGCGGCGGCCCTGGGGATCGAGTCCCGCGGTCGGCTCGTCGAGCACAAGCACCTCGGGCTCGAGCGCAAGGACACCGGCCAACGCCACGCGTCGCCGCTGCCCGCCGCTCAACTGGATGGACATGCGATCCTTGTACTCCTCAAAACCCAGTTCAACGCTCTCCATGGCCTTGCGAACGCGTGCGCGCACCTGCGCATGGTCAAGTCCCATCTTGCGCGGGCCAAAAGCCACGTCGTCACCCACATACTGCTCAAAGAGCTGCGCCTCGGGAAACTGAAAAACGAGCCCTACGCGCCGCCGAATCACACGCAAGTCGGTGGCGGGGTCGGCCGCATCCTCTCCCAGGATCACAACCCGGCCGACCTGGGGGCGCATCAGCCCGTTGAGGTGCTGCAAAACCGTGGACTTGCCGGAACCCGTATGGCCGATGATGCCGATGACTTCTCCGCTCTGCACCGTCAGGTTGACCCCGAAGAGCGCCTGCACCTCAAGCGGGGTGCCGCGCATGTAATAGTGGAGCAGGCCCTCGACGTCGATTGCCGGCTCGCCGTCGGAGCGCGCAGTTGCAGGGGGGACCGGCGGCGCGGCAGGGAGCACAGCATTCGGCCCAACCATTTGCTTGACAGCCCCAACAATCTCTTCGGTTGTGAGCAAACCTGCCGGGAAGCGCGCATCCAGCGCGTGGAGTTCGGCTGCAATCTGCGCCACCTGCGGCACGTCAAGATGCAGTGCGCGCAGCCGCTCCGGTTGAGCAAAGAGCTCGCGCGGCGTGCCTTGCAGCGCAATGCGCCCCTGGTCCATGACGATGATTCGATCGGCCGCCAGCGCCTCTTCCATGAAGTGGGTAATGGCGACGACTGTCGTCCCCTGTTCGGCGTTGAGGCGGCGCACGACGGCAAGCACCTCGCGCCGCCCCTGAGGGTCGAGCATGGCAGTCGCCTCATCCAGCACAAGCGCGGCCGGGTGCATGGCCAGCACCCCGGCGATGCAGACGCGCTGCTTCTGCCCGCCGGAGAGGAGATGGGGGGCGCGCTGGCGCAGGTCGCGCAGCCCCACCTGGCCCAGCGCCCAATCCACGCGCGCGACCATCTCATCGTGGGGCAAACCCAGGTTCTCGGGGCCGAAGGCGACATCCTCCTCGACCATCGTGGCGACAATCTGGTTATCGGGCTGCTGAAAGACCATGCCCACGGTGGTGCGGATGTCGCGCAGGTTCGCCTTGTCGCGCGTATTCCACGCTTCCACAAACACGTCGCCTGTATCGGGCAACAGCAGGCCGTTGAGATGGCGCGCCAGCGTGGACTTGCCCGAACCGTTGTGTCCCAGGACAACCACGTATTCGCCCCGGTGCACCGCAAGGCTCACCGACTCGAGCGCCTGCACGGCAGGGCGCGACCCCACGCCAGGGTACGCGTACGAGATGTTCTCCACGCGCAGGATGGGGTCAGTTGCAGAATTCTCCAAAGGGCTATCGATCTATCTATGAGTCAGGCACGGTTGTGTGGATGCGGCGATGGGTGGAATTCAGTTTGGCGCATACAACGCGTCAAAGCCCGTCGGTTAAGCGTGGTGTGCGCCTGCCCGCCGTAGCGGAGGGCTTCATGGACATTGTTGAATTGTTTCGGTATCAAGTGCTCCGTTGCCGCCGCCATAGGCTGAAGCCTACGGCTATCAAACCCAAGCCTGCTGAAGCAGGCTGAAAGCCTTGTGCACTCGATGACGACGGTGTCAGTCAGCTTATTGCTGCGTCTTGTAAGTGTGCCTATGAATCGTAGCGGGGGGCTTCCAGCCCTCCGACCTCTCGGCACAACTGCCGGAGGGCTGGAAGCCCCCCGCTACGAAATGCAAGTTTTTTGCGAGATGCAGCACTTATGAGCATTGCCGAAATAGTCCGGTATACGTCGCGCTGCGGCCACCGCCATAGGCTGAAGCCTACGGCTATCAAACCCAAGCCAGCTGAAGCAGGCTGAAAGCCTTCTGCGCTCGATGGCAACGGTGTCAGTCAGCTTATGAGCATTGCCGAAATAGTTCGGTATACGTCGCGCGCGGCCACCGCCATAGGCTGAAGCCTACGGCTATCAAACCCAAGCCTGCTGAAGCAGGCTGAAACCCTTGTGCACTCGAGGACGACGGTGTCAGTCGGCTGCAGCCGACTTGGGTTGGATAGCCGTGGGCTTTAGCCCAGGTGGCGGCCGCGGGCGACCTTCAGCCAATACCGAAACAATTCGGCAATTGCCATCAGCCGACATGGGTTGGATAGCTGCAGGCTCAAGCCTGCAACGGTGGCCGCGGCGACGTGATTGTTCCGGACTATACAACTTTCATAAGCCTGCAGCGGTGACAGCGGCGGGCCTCATGCCGCAACAATTCCGTGATGTTTCTCCAGCCCTCCGCACCCATCCCTTCATACCCTTGCTGAATGCGGCGCCTACGCCTCACGCCCTTCCAGCAGCGGCAGCGAACCAAAGAGGTGGAAGTGCGTCACGTAGCGTTCCATGGAGAGGGCAATGCGCTCAACGACAAAGCCATTCGCGTCCGCCATCACGGGGCGCACGTTGGCATACAGGCGCTCCCGCTCAGCAACTACGTCGCTGTCCGTCCAGATGTAACGGCAGCCGGTCTGCACCAGCCAGTCGCGCCGCTCGGCGGCCAGGTCAGCAAAGGCTGCACCCTTCTCCTCGGGCTGAAGCCACTTCTGCCAGCGGTTCGAGCGTTCGACGGCGTTCTCCAGCGCCTCAAGCAGGCGCGAGGGCTGCGCCGTGCTTGCGCGCAACAGATCGCGTTCGCGGCTTGCGAGTTCGGCAAGCGCCAGGTACTCGGCCGCGGTGAACTCCGGCCCGACGTTGGCGCCGCCCATGCCCGTTGCAGGGTAGTCCTCGGGATTCTCCACCCAGTCGCTATAGTGCCCCTTGATCAGCGATCCATACGGCATAACCATCTCGTAGAGGCGGCGGGCGCTCGCTGGGTCAAAGTAGGTGGTGTGCAGGTCGGTACCCACCTTGCCGACGATGAAGCAAGGCCATGCCGCGAGCAGCCCCGCCCGCTCAAGCCCTGTGCGCAGCCCGACAAGGAATGCAGTGAAATTGTCCATATCCACAAGGCCGCCGTGAACTTCCTCGGTGCCCACTTCATAGGCCACGGGGGGCAGTCCCAGCCGCAGCCGTTCGGACTCGGCGTGTACGATGAGCGCAACTGTGCGGTCGACCACCAGCGGGATCGGCACGGGCGCGTCGGACTGGGAGCGTGCGGTCGACCGTGGGGTCAATATGTAGAAGCGCATAGCCCGCCTCGAGACAGGCGGTCAGGCTCAGGCGCACCTCTTCTGTGGCTTCTTCAAGGCTGAGGCGGTCGCGCGTGTGGCTATCCTTGAGCCACGGCCCGCCATGGTCGAGGCAGGGGTAGAGTGGGCTCGTGCAGTTGTGCTTCCTGCTGTAACGCTTGATCTCCTGGACGAACGCGGCGGGGGTCCAGCCGGTGTAGCCGCCGTCGCGATCCACCTGGTTGAGCGTCGCGGCGAAGAGCATGGGGCACTGGTTGCGCGCCGCCACAAGCACGGCAGCCTCAAGCACCGCAGCCGAATTCGGACACGCGGCAAAAAGGGTGAGCTGGACATCGTGCGCGCGCCGGAGGTCAATCAGGCGCGGAATGATCTGCTGGATGGTTATGGCCATGGCGAATCGGGCGCTTTCTGTGCGTGGGGGTGGCTTGTCGCCCCATTGTAGCGCCGGCAGTGAGGCCCAGGCAAAAGGCGCGCGATTCGCCGCAATGGAGGACCACAATTGCTCTAGCAGACTGGGGTGTACGGTTATACTGAGAACCACCAAGCCATCCCGTGCGCCACTGCAATTTTTGGAGACCCACAATGACCGTTCCGGAGCAGACACCCATTCCCATTGATCAGATCGTTACGCGTATTGCCGCCGCCCACCAGCGCCTGATTGGCGTGATTGCTAATTTGACTGACGCCCAACTGCAGGCGCCGGTTCTCGCCGGCCACTGGTCTGTCAAGGATGTCCTGGCCCATCTCGCATTTTGGGACCAGCGCCTTCTCCACGCGATTTCGCCCGCAGATGGCGCGCAGGCGAACCGCCTGGCCCCGCCCGTCATCGCCGACATTCCCCTTGATGCGCAGTGGCTTGAAACCGTCAATTCCCGCATCTACGACATGAATCAGGGGCGCGATTTGGCCGATGTGCAGGAGGAGTTTGATGCCACCCGGCGCCGTCTCCTCGAAGTCGTTGCTTCGCTGACCATGCACGATGTGTTTGACGCCGACGGGCTCACGGCCGGCCTGGGCGAGCCGTTCGCCCCCATGCTGCTCGGCGCCTGGGAACACTACGATGAACACGCTGAGGCGCTGGCCGAGCACGTGTGGTGAACACGTGCAACTCTCCGTGGCGCTGATGACCGCCAAGGAACACGGCAGAAAATGTAGCGCATCACCGGGGAACGAGGCGCATGCGAAGCGACTGCTAATGAAGATTGCCGAATTGTTTCGGTATGGAGCGCGCCGCGGCCACCGCTGCAGGCTCAAGCCTGCAGCTATCCAACCCAAGCCTGCTGAAGCAGGCTGAAACCCTTCTGCACTCGAGGGCGACGGTGTCAGTCGGCTTGAGCCGACTTGGGTTGGATAGCCGTGGGCTTTAGCCCATGGCGGCAGTCGCGGCGCTTTACATACCGAAACAATTCTGCAAACATTATCAACTGCCATGGACACCTACCGAGCCGCATCCCCAGCCAACGGCAGCTGAAGCAGCCGCTACGAAGAGCCTCTCGACTGCAACATATGGCGCTGGAGCACGCGCGACAGCAACCCCGAGGCACTCACCCCATCAACAAATCAACAAATCAACCAGTCAACCTATCACCCAATCAACCACTCAACCCATCATCCTGTCACCCATTCACCATCAGGCTATCCACCGCCGACGTCAACTCATTCAGCGTGGAGGCGACAACCACGCTGTCGCAGAGGGGCACGTATTTGAGCATGTCGCTGTCGCCGCTGCCCCAGAGCATCGGCGGCTCGGGATTGATCCAGAGCGTGCGGCGCGCCCGGCGCGCCATCTGCTGGAAGATTTCCAGTTGCGGATCGTTGTAGTTGTTGCGCCCGTCGCCCACCACGATCAAGGTGGTGCGGCTGTCGACGGTATCGAGATAGTCGTGTGCAAACCCCTCGAGCGCAAAGCCCATGTCGGTGCTGTAGTGGCCCGGCGGCATGCGAATCAGCACCTGCTGAATTGCGGCGTTGGCCTCGCGCCCGGCGAAGTCGGGGGTGATGTACTCAAGATGATCGATGAAGGCAAAGGCATGCGCTTTGGTGACCATGTCCTGCAGCGCATGCACCAGCGCCAGCATCAGCTCCGAGCAGTAGCGCATGGAGGTGCTGATGTCGCAGATGACCACGAGCTTCGGTTTGAGGCGGTGGTCACGGTGCTTGATTTCAAACGGCACACCGCCGTGGCGCAGGCTTGACCTGATCGTGTTCTTTGCGTCGAGCTGTCCGGTCTTGGCGCGCTTCTGCCGCAGCGCAATGCGGCTGCGCAGCCGGTTAGCCAGCCGGCGCACCTCGTGGCGCAGCTTGTCCATTTCGCCGTCGCTGAGGGCGTTGAAGGGGCGATCCATGAGGTCATCCGCGGCGTCGTCAGGGCGTTCCTCGCTCATGTTTTCGGCAATCTTCTGCCCGGCAAAGCGCTCAAGTTGCTCCTGCATCGCCTCCTGGTTGCCTTTAAGCAATTCGCGCATTTGCGTCAAGCGCTGCTTGCTCATGCCCATCTGCTGCAGGAGCTTCATCATCTCGCGCAGCGCCTGTTGCACCTCGTCAAACTTGAGGGCGCGCAACATCCGGTTGGTCATCCAGTCCTTGTAGCGCATGTTGTCCAGACGGTTGAGCCCCACCATCTGCCCCAGCCGCTCCATCTCCTGCTGGGTGAGTTCCTCGCCGCGCAACAGCCGTTCCATCATTTCGCGCAGCTGTTTGTTGAACTGGCGCAGCGCCTGGGCCAGCTGCTGCGCCTCCTCGGCGGACATTTCCTCGGTCAGGTCCGCCATCTCGGGCGCGCCGGCTGTGTCGAAGAAGAGCGGGAAGAGCTCGTCAAAGACACCCAGTCCCGGCGCGTCCTTGATGAGCGTGGCGCGCAGCCCCAGGCGGAAATTGTCGCGCTCCTGCACGCCCATCATATCCACTGCGGTAAAGGCGTCGGTGCTTTCGGCAAGGCTGATGCGAACGCCTCCCGCGCGCAGCGCCGTGATGAAGCGAATCATGCGTTCTTCCATGTGTGTCTCCTTAAAGGCGGGGAGTCGGTGGTCGGGAGTCGGGAGTCGGGGTCGGGAGTCGGGAGTCGGCAGTCGGGAGTCGGCAGTCGGGAGTCGGCAGTCGGGTGATCGTCGCAGCGCCACGTGCTTCATTTTGTAGGCATCAACCATGGGGCCGCGCCAACGGGTTGGACGAATGCGCCCGACTACCGACTCCCCACTCCCGACTCCCCACTGCCGACCTCCGACTCCCGACTACCGACTCCCGACCACCGACTCCCGACCACCGACTCCCGACCACCGACTCCCGACCACCGACTCCCGGTCCCTAATTCTTCCACCGCTGCTCGTCGCTGCCCAGGTTCACGCCTCTGTCCGATACGGAGAGGCGACGCTTGACTTTGGAGAGGTCGCTCTCGTGCTTGAGAAGGACGCTCAGAGTCGTCTCGAGCGTAGCGGGGTCGAGATGGTTGGCGTTGAGCGCGACAAGCGAGTTCGCCCAGTCGAGCGTCTCGCTGATGCTGGGCGATTTGCGCAGGTCAAGCTCGCGCAGCCGCTGGACAAGTTCCACCGCCTGGCGGGCAAGTTTGGCGTTGAGCTCGGGAACCTTCAGCCGCACGACGGCCAGTTCCTGCTCCACGTTCGGGTAGCCGATGAAGAGATAAAGGCAGCGCCGTTTGAGCGCCTCGCTCAACTCGCGGGTGTTGTTTGAGGTGAGCAGCACAATCGGCCGGTGGATTGCCTTCAGCGTGCCCAGCTCGGGCACGGTCACCTGGAAGTCACTCAACACCTCGAGAAGAAAGGCCTCGAACTCGGCATCGGCGCGGTCGATCTCGTCAATCAGCAGCACGCTGGGTTGCTCACTGAGAATGGCCTTGAGCAGCGGCCGCTGGAGCAGAAAGCGCTGCGAGAAGAAGACATCCTCCTCGCCTGCCAGCTTGTCCGCCGCTTCAACTAGGGAGTGGGTGTCCTTGAGTTCCTCCTGCAGCTTGTCGCGCAGCAGTTGCGTGTAGAGCATCTGCTTGGCGTACTCCCACTCGTAGAGGGCCTTGGTCTCATCAAGCCCCTCGTAGCACTGCAGGCGAATCAGTTCGCGCCCGGTTGCACACGCGATAGCTTTGGCAAGCTCCGTCTTGCCGACGCCGGCCGGCCCCTCGCACAGGAGAGGCTTGCCGAGTTGCTGCGTCAGGAAGACCGTCGTGGCAATTTCGTCGCTGGCAATATACTGCTGCTCGCCCAGAGCGCCCTTGATGGCCGCGGGCGACGGAAAGCGTTTGGTCAAGTCCATTGAGGGTGTTGTACTCACAGGTCGACCTCCTCGAACATCCGGCCGCGCACTGCAGCCGGGAAATGGGGCCGCAGTGTACACCCACGGCCGCCGATTTGTAAACCTGCAATTGCCGGGCGGCGGCCGGTAGCTCCTTCAAGCCAGGAAAGCCATAGTTCACACCCAACAACACCTCATCCCCGGCCCGCTCCATGCGGAGAAGGGTGAAAAGCGATCGCGCTGCGGTGCTTATTCCCCGGGCAAACGTATTTGCCCTGCTCCCTTCTCCGCATGGAGAATGGCCGGGGATGAGGTGTCGTTTTGGTAGCGACTTCACTTATCAAGGGAATTGGGCCGGGGCGGCATGGAATGAGACTCGGCAGCCGCACACGCCCGCCGCTTTCAACGGCGCGCTCGCAAGTGGTACACTTCAGCCATCAACTGGAGTTACCACCTGCATATAGAATGACGAGTCTTCGATGATCGGCCAGCAGCAACTTGTTGAGTTCACCCAGGCGCTCGTGCGGCTGCCCAGCCTGAGCGGTGAGGAGCAGCGCGTGGCGGCGCGTGTAGAAGCGGAAATGCGCGCCCTTGGCTACGACAGCGTCGAAGTCGATGCAAATGGCAGCGTCATCGGCGTGATCCAGGGCGCGGCGGCGGGACCAACGCTGCTGCTCGACGCACACACCGACACCGTGACGATCTCGCCCGGGGTTCCCTGGCAACATGACCCATTCGGCGGCGAGATTGACGGCGGCGCACTCTATGGGCGCGGAACCGCCGACATGAAGGGCGCGCTCGCGGCCATGGTGCATGCGGCGGCAGGCGTCGATCGCTCGCGCCTCCACGGGCGGGTGGTGGTCTCGGCCTCCACACTGGAAGAGGTGATGGAAGGGGTGGCGCTCCAGAGCGTCATGGCCGCGTACCCGCCCGACATGGTCATCATTGGCGAGGCGACGACACTCAATCTTGTGCACGGCGGCCGCGGCCGCGCCGAACTTCATCTGACGACCACGGGCAGACCTGCACACTCATCCACGCCGCACCTGGGGCGCAACGCGGTGCTCGACATGGTGCGCGCCATTGATGCCATCGGCACGCTGGAACTTGGCGAGGACCCAATTGTCGGCCCGGCCGTGCTGGCGCTGACCGACATCGTTTCGCAGCCGTGGCCCGGCAATTCGGTCATTCCCAGCATCTGCAAAGTGACCTACGACCGCCGCCTGCTGCCCGGCGAATCGGCCGAGGGCGTGATTGGCGAGATTACAGCGCTGGCAGGGGTGCAGGGACTGCCGCTCGACATTCGCATTGGCGAGAGTGAGTATCGTGCGTGGACGGGCGCATCGCTCTCGACGCACAAGTTCTTCCCTGCCTGGGTGCTGGACGCGGCGCATCCGCTCGTGACGCGCGCTCTGGCCCTGCTCGGTCAGGCCGGGCAGACCCCTGCCCTGAGCGCCTATCGCTTCTGCACCAACGCGGCGTACTCTGCGGGAGTGGCGGGCGTGCCCACCATCGGCTATGGCCCGGCAACCGAGCACGATGCCCACGTGATCGACGAGCGTCTGCTGCTGGAAGACTTGTTCGCCGCGGCGGCGGGCTATGGCGCGCTGATTGAAGGCTTGCTGAGCGAGTAGACTTCGTAGCGGGGGGCTTTCAGCCCTCCGTTGCACGATCGGGATACGTCGGCGGCCGGAGGGCTGGAAGCCCCCCGCTACGCCCACTCAACCTCAGCGCAGACGCAAGATCTCATTTGTCTGTTATCAGTTCGTACCGCACCTCCGACTGCGTAACATGAGTTGAGGAATCGTGCCGTGCAGCAGTCAAACAGCATGGACGCTGACGAAAAGCGGCGCATCGAGCGGGGCGCCACGAACAGCCCAGGGCTGTGGTGGGCGATGGCGCTTGATATCCTGGGGCTTCTGGTCTTCGTCCTCGTCTTCAACTTCGTCTTGCCTCCCTTGGGCAACAACCTGGGTGATGGTGCGCGCATCGCGCTGGGGATGCTTTTCGCCCTCATCCCTGCGCTGCTCTGGCTGGGCTTCTTCGCGATCTTTGACAGACTCGAGCCCGAACCGAAGCGCATGGTGATCGCCGCTTTCGCCGGCGGGGCGATCGTCTTCGCCGCGCTCGCCGGGCCGCTTCTCAACGGAGTCTTCGCAGTCGACGAATGGCTCTACGCGACCTGGTGGAGCCGCTTGTTCGGGGGCATTCTCGTGGTCGGTGTCATCGAGGAGTACCTCGTCTTCCTCACCGTGCGCTACATGGTCTTTGAGCACGCCGAGTTCAACGAACGTGTGGATGGCGTCGTCTATGCGGTTGCGGCGGGGCTGGGCGTGGCAACAGCCATCAATTTTCAGTATGTGCTGGCGCATGGCGGCGTCGACCTTGACATCGGCTCGGTGCGCATGGTCATCAACGCACTGGCCTTTGCATCATTCGCCGGGGTACTCGGGTACTTCATTGGCCAGGCGCGTTTCGAGCGGGTGCCATGGTACTATCTGCCGTCTGGGCTGTTGGCCGCCGCGACGCTCAATGGGCTCTTCTTCTTCGTGCTCGAGCAACCGAGCACCGGACTGGTCGCGAGCAAGCCATGGGCATCGCTGGCCCTGGCCGCGGGTGTGGCCCTGGCTGCGCTGCTGATCGTCTTCTGGCTGGTGGCGCGTGCCAACGAGGAGACACTGCGCGTCCTCCACGGCGCGCCCGCGCAGCCGATAGCGACCCCTGTTCGCTCACCGAGCCCCGCATGGTTTGGCGCAGGTGGATTCGCTGGCGCGCCGGTGGCGGCGTCGGTCGCGACGGTCGAGGATGCCGAGGAGCCAGGAGACGAGCCGGGCGCCACGGCCGCAAACGACGCGCAGGCGGCCCGCCGCCGGCCCGAAAAGGGTGATCCCACGGGAGGCGCAGCATGAGCACACGCTTTGCATCGTTGCGCCGCAGCCGCACCAGCGCCCCGCCCACCCAGGCCGAAATCCTGCGCCACGACGCCATTCTCTTTGCGTGCGTGCTTTTGCTGCTGACGATCGGCTGGGGCGTGCGGTTGCTCGCCCTGGGCGAAACAACCCGCACCGTCGAGCTAGGACCGGAGCTCCCCGCGATTGTTTTCCCGGCCACGTGGCTGCCAACGGTCAATCCGCCTGCGGGTGGCGACGACGCAGGCGAAGTCCTGCTGCAGGCGCGCAACGCCTCGGCGGCGAGCAGTTTCAACAGCACGCTGCATGTCGAGGCGCTGCCGGTGCTGGCCAATGATTCGTTGGGCGCACTGCGCATCCGCCTCGGGTTGCGCCGCGCCCAGGAACTTGACCGCTACCGTGAGCTTGCCGCCGAGCCCGCCGCCGTGCTGGGGGGCAACGACGCGCTGCTGACCACCTACTCCTTCCTCGCCGACCCGACGCGCGACTCCGGAGGCAACGGCGTGCCCGTTGTGGCTGAGGCGCAGGACCTAATTTTCCGACAGGGGGATCAGTGGTTGGTGGTGACCCTCGCGGCTGATGCCGGCCGTTGGGACGCGGAGGCTGCGGGCTTCGCCCCGGTCCGCGAGAGTCTGGGGCTGGAGGTCATGGCGCCATGAGCCAAAGACCTGGCGCGCACTCCATCCGCCGCTTCGCACCGTTCCTGATCGCGCTTATTCTGGCGGGATGTCTGCTTCCCGCGTGGCGTGTCTGGGGGCTCGACCGCGCGCCGCGCGAAAAAGCGCTGCTTGCCACCGTCCAGGTCATCGTTCCCGACAAGGATGGCAAACCCTACAGCAGCGGCAGTGGCACCGTGCTCGATGCCGAACAGGGCTACATCCTTACCAACTATCACGTCATGGGCGACACCGAAACGGGCGCCCTCTTCAACCCCGACGGCATGGCGATTATCGGCGTCAACCCGCCCAATCTGCGCAGCGTGCCGGTCTTCAAATACAACGCGCGCATGGTGCACGGCGATCCTGAAATCGACCTCGCCCTGCTTCAGGTCGTCTCGCCCTTCGATGACCCAAACGGGCGGCTTCCCGCCAACCTCGGGCTGACGGCCGCCACGCGTGGCGACAGCGACGCCCTGCTGATTGGCGATCCCATCTATGTGCTCGGTTTTCCTGGGCTGGGGGGCGACACGATCACCTTCACCTCCGGCACCGTTTCGGGCTACCTGGACGAGAACAAGGACGGCGCCGAGGAGTGGATCAAGACCGACGCCGAGGTGAATCACGGCAACTCGGGCGGGCTGGCGGTTGATGACACGGGCGCATTTATCGGCGTGCCCAGCGCAGGCATGACGGACGCCGAAGCGGCAGGCAAGATCAGCCTGATCCGCCCCGGCGACACCGCCCTGCGCTACTACGACGCATGGACGCTGGGCACCACGGCGCCAACGGCAAACAGCGCGCCACAGATCGGCAGCGTTGCGTTTGGCACAAGCATTCGGCGCGATGGCGTGGTGCCGGCCGCCGTCAGCCGCATTGCCAGCGGCGCCACCGACATCTACGCCGCAATTGCCTACCGCAACCTGCCCCGCGACCAGGCGCTCAGCTACCGCTGGTACAAGGATGGCGAGCAAGTGGAGAGCGGCGCCCTGCCGCGCGGCGACAATGAAACCGGCAGCGACTGGGTAAGCCTCTCAGTGGAAGAGGGCCTTGCCGACGGCTTCTATGAGCTTGAGCTCTGGCTGGACGGGCGACAGCTCTACCGCGGCGGCGTCACCGTGGGCCAGCTGGCGGCCAACGCCAAACAGCCTGTGGAGTTGGGCGCCATCAGCTTTGCCGAAGGGGTGCGCGATGACGGCACGCCGGTTCGCCCGGCTACGGCATTCGCGCGCGTTGATGAGGTCTTTGCGGTTTTCCCCACGGCAGGCCTGCACAACGGCGTGGTGATGCGCTCGGAGTGGACGTACGAAGGGCGCGAAGTGCTGCGCGAGGAATGGGCGTGGGACCAGGGCAACGTGCAGACAGCATGGCTCAGCATCACCCATCCCGACGGCCTGCCGGTGGGCGACTACAAACTCGATCTCTTCGTGGAGGGCGAGCCTGCGCAGAGCGGTGCATTCCATATCACCGAACAGGCGGTCAGCCGACCAACCAGCGTCAACGTAACCGGCAACGTGCATGATGCCGACAACAGCCGCAGCAAAATCAGCGGCGCACTCGTTGTTCTGCTCAGGCCGGGCGTGACAATTGACGAGTGGATCGGCGCTTCATTTGATGAAACGCAGATCTACGCCAGCGGCACAAGCACTCGCGCCGGCGATTACCAGTTGGACAAACGTATTGAAACCGGGCAGAGTTACGCCGTGATTGTCGTCCACGACGAACACCTGCCCGTGCGTGAGGATCATTTTCAGGTGCCCCCCGACGCCGCCGATCCCTTTGTGCTTGATGTGCCGATGGAACGGCGCTGAGGGAAAGAGAATCTGACGGCCTGGCAGCAACGGCAACCGCGCTGCCTGCCATCGTGCGCCGAGTGGTGCGATGCCGAATTGGCTTGATGGAGATCGCGCACTCCCTGAGATGAGAGGAACTGCAATGACAATCGACCGAAACGCCGCGAGCGAAGGCGCGCGACGGCGCGTACCAATCGCGCTGCTGGCACTGGCTGCAGCTGCATTTGTGACTGGCGCACTATTCCTGCTGGTGCAACGCCCTGTTGCGGCGCAAGCGCCTGCCGGCATTGCCGTATGGCCCACGATTTCACTGGAGCCGGTGGCCGACGGCCTCCGCCTGCCGGTCTATGTGACCCACGCAGGCGACGGCAGCGGACGCCTCTTCGTCGTGGAGAAGGCCGGCAAGATCATCATCGTGGAGAACGGCGTCAAGCGCACCACGCCATTTCTTGACATCGTCTCCCTCGTGAAGTCCACGTGCAGCGAGTGCGGACTGCTGGGCCTTGCCTTTCCGCCCAACTTCGCCACCGACGGCTATTTCTTCGTTTCCTATACGGCAAAGAGCAATCTTGCCGCGCCGGTTCTTCCTGGGGAGCCCTCTGCCGGCAACGACAACGCCTTGGCGCGCTACCGGGTCTCGGCGAGCGATCCCAACGTTGCCGACTCCGGCAGCGGCGAGGTGATCCTCGCCATCAACCAACCCTACCAGAACCACAACGGCGGGGAAATCCTCTTCGGGCCGGATGATCTGCTCTACATGGGCGTAGGTGACGGCGGCAGCGGCGGCGATCCGCTCAAGAGTGCACAGAACCTCACTTCGCCACTGGGAAAACTCCTGCGCATAGAGGTGGGGGCGACGGGGACATACACGGTACCCGCTGACAACCCGTTCGTGAAGACCAATCCCAACAATCCCTTCACCGCGGCATCCCCGGTCCCACCGCAACAACCGACGCCGGCGAACGACACCTTCCTGCCGCTTGTCTCGAAGCCGGTACCGACAGCCACACCGCTGCCACCCACGGCGACCCCCGTGCCGCCCACAGCCACCCCCGTGCCGCCCACGGCCACCCCCGTGCCGCCCACGGCGACACCGAGCAAATCGGCAATCTGGGCATACGGTCTGCGCAATCCCTGGCGTTTCTCCTTCGATTCGGCCACGGGCGATCTCTGGATCGGCGACGTGGGTCAGGGCGCTTGGGAGGAAGTGGACTTTGTGCCGGCGGGCGCGCAGGGTGGCGAGAACTACGGCTGGAGCATCCTTGAAGGGACCCATTGTTACCCGCCAGGGAGCAGCGGCTGCGTCAGTGCGGGCAAGACCCAACCCGTCTACGAGTACGATCGCAGCGTGGGCCAGTCAATTACCGGCGGTTACGTGTACCGGGGGAGCATCGCGGCGCTTCAGGGAATCTATATTTACGGAGATTTCAGCGCAGGCAAGATCTTCGGGCTGCGCAAGGAGGGCGACACCTGGCAGAATACCGAACTGCTGGACGCCGGGTTCGGCATTTCCAGCTTTGGCGAGGGACCAGCGGGCGAGCTCTACGTGGTCGACTATGGGGGCGCCATCAAGCGGGTTGCGGTGGTCAACTGAATGCTGCAGCTTGAGCCTCGTGCGCCCTGATGAGTTGTTTCGGTATACAGCACGCCCGTGGCCACGGCATGGCTGGAGGTTCGGCCCCCATCGGGCGCGCGGCAGCCCGACCAGAACCCAGTCGAGTTGTCCGCTCGCGACTGTAGAGCTGCGACGCTTGGCCAGGGCACGACGCCAGACGGTGAAGGTCTGACGCGTCGGATCCCGCCACAGGGCCTGTGCAGCAGGCTGAGACTTGCGCGGCGGACGGGCCGTCGGTATGATTGGCCGCAACGATAGCTGCTGGCGGAGGTTCGTGCGGCCCTGATGGGCGCGCGGCTATACAACCGCGCGGCAGCCAGGCTGAGCCCGGTTCCAACACGAGCGCGCCGCGGCCACCGCCATAGGCTGAAGCCTACGGCTATCCAACCCAAGCCTGCTGAAGCAGGCCGAGACCCTTGAGTACTCGAGGGCGATGGTGTCAGTCGGCTTCAGCCGACTTGGGTGGATGGCCGCAGCTACAGCCCAGGCTTCAGCCGACTTGGGTTGGATAGCTGCAGGCTTGAGCCTGCAGCGGCGGCCCCGGCGCCCGACGGCCATCACCGAGACAATTCGGCAATCCTTATCCAGCCCTCCGGCCGTTTTGCGCGCAAACTGGAAGACTGGAAGCCTCCGCAACGGGCCCAGTCGCAAGACGTATTGCAACTTTCCCGCCGCCAACGCAGCGGGAAGACTGGAAGATTCCGCACGGCCCAGCGCAAGACGTGTAACTTTCCAACCGCCAAACCATCAACTTCTCATACCTGAGGTGTCTCCTTGATTCGCATTCTCTACCGTCACCGCAGCACCGGTATTGTGGCGGAACTGCCTGCGGAGAAACTGCAAACCGCCGTGCAGGACAAACTCCTCAACCTGTGGATCGACATGACCGCACCCACAGAGACCGAGTGGCGGCTTGTCCTTGAGCAGACTTTCCGCTTCCATCCACTGGCCGTGGAGGACGCGATTCAGGACATTCACGTTCCCAAGCTGGATGATTACGGCAGTTACCTCTTCATCGTCATCCACACGGTCTCCTCAGGTGACGAGCCTATGGATATTGACACCGATGAGGTGGACATCTTTCTTGGGGGCAACTACATCGTAACCATGCATGACAGGCCGCGGGCATCCATCGATCGCGCCTGGCAGATGGATTTCCACGAGAGTCGCGGCCTGGGACGCGGCCCATCATTCGTTCTCTACGACATCCTCGACCGCCAGGTGGACGGCTTCATCCCCATCCTTGACGGCTTTGAAGCGCACCTGGAAGAGTTGGGCGATATCATCTTCCGCTCGGATTCGCAGCGTGGGCGTGCGCTGCTTCTCAATGACATACTCACCGCCAAGAGCAGCGCACTCCGTTTACGGCGCATTCTGATTCCCCAGCGCGAGTTGGTCAATCGCCTGGCAATGAACGACTACGCGGTCATTCCCCACGAAATGCGCATCTACTTCCGCGATGTCTACGACCACATGGTGCGTCTGGCTGACCTCTCGGACGGCATGCGCGATCTGGCAGGATCCACCATCGAAACGCATCTGGCGCTTGCCAACAACCGCATGAATGAAATCGTCAAGTTGCTCACAATCATCTCGACGATCTTCATCCCGCTGAGTTTCGTTGCCGGCGTCTATGGCATGAACTTCACGTACATGCCGGAGTTGCAGTGGCGTTACGGCTATCTCTTTGTGTGGATCATCTTCATCGCGATCGGCGGCACGCTGCTCTATGCGTTCTGGCGGCGGGGCTGGCTTGCGTCGGATGACGACAGCGCGTTTGAAAGCCAAAAGCGCAACCGGCGCTGGCAGGAGAACAACGCGCTGAAACCCTTGCCCCGGGCCTCGGATGGTGGCGCGGCAGTGCGCGCCTCCAATGGCGGGTCACTGGTGAGCCATCCGCCAGACAGCAATGAGACGCCGGCAATCGGCGCCGGGAGTTAGCGGCGCGACATTAGCCTCTGGTCTGGACTCCAGTGGTTGGCGCAGCCGCGGCAGTGTGAAGCCTAACGCCAGAGCAGCGCGCAAAAGAAGAGGCGCCGGCCCGTGGCCGGCGCCTCCTATATTCACCATCGCGCGAGCGGACGTACGGTTTGATCCCGACTCCCGACTCCCCGCCTTTACGCCTCAAAACCGCCATCTGCAATGACGTCGCGCACCCAGAGCGCACTATTCTTGGGAATCCGTTGCTGCGTCTCGTAGTCCACCCATACGGTGCCGAAGCGCTGCGTGTAGCCCTCGCCCCACTCAAAGTTGTCCATCAGTGACCAAACGAAGTAGCCCGCAACTGGTGCGCCCGCTGCGCGCGCCCGCGCGACGGCGGCAAAGTGGCTGCGCAGGTAGTCAATCCGCTTCACATCATGCACCTTGCCGTCCGCCCCCGGCCCATCCGAGTAGGAAGCGCCGTTCTCGGTGATGATGATCTTCGGCGTCTGGTAGTCAAAGTGCAGGCGGCAGAGCAGACTGTAGAGGCCGTCCGGATAGACTTCCCAGTCCATTTCGGTGCGTTCGAGCGTGGCGGCCTCGCGCGCGGTTTGGGGCATCGCACCATCGGCGCCCGCCTTGATTACGTCGCGCGTGTAGTAGTTCACGCCCAGCCAGTCAGTCGGGGCGGCGATGATCTCCATGTCGCCAGGCTGAACAAAATCCTCGAGGCCGCCCGGCAGGAAGCCCTGCTCTGTATAGTACGCGACCATGTCGGCAGGGTAGCCGCGGCCGTGCACGGGGTCAAAGAACCAGCGATTGAAGGACCCATCAAAGATGCGCGCGGCGTTGTAATCGGCCGCGGCGGTTGGCGCCGGTGCGACGGTGGCAGGCTGCGGGTGTGTGTAGTTGAGGGTGATTGCAACCTCGGCGCCGGCGCTGTTTGCGCGCAGCACCGGTAGGGCAAGTCCATGCGCCAGCAGCGCGTGATGTGCCGCACGCAGAGCCAGCGGGCCATCATGCAGGCCTGGTGCGTGCGCGCCGTACAGGTGACTAAGGATGCTGACGCACCAGGGCTCGTTGATCGTGATCCAGTTCTTGACTCGATCGCCCAGCGCGCGGCTGACCACATCGGCGTACTCGGCAAAGGCCTCGGCGGTTGCGCGTGCGCCCCAGCCGCCTGCATCTTGCAGACCTTGCGGCAGGTCCCAATGGTAGAGGGTGGCGTACGGGGTAATCCCCGCTTCGAGCAGCCCATCCACGAGGCGGTTGTAGAAATCGACGCCCGGTGGGTTGATTGCGCCGACCCCATCGGGGAAGACGCGTGGCCAGGCAATGCTGAAGCGATAGGCGTTGAAGCCAAGCGACTTGATCAGTGCAATATCGTCACGCCAGAGGTGGTAGTGGTCGCACGCGACATCGCCATTGCTGTTGTCTTTGACGTGACCGGGCGTGTGCGCGAAACGATCCCAGATTGATTCGCCCTTGCCATCTTCGTCCCATGCGCCCTCAATCTGGTAGGACGATGTGGCGCTGCCCCACACGAAGTCGGCAGGGAAATTGGTGCGTGCCATGTTGATACTGCTCCTGGTTGTTTCGCTGCACGAACAGCAGTATCGCGTTCGGGCGACAGGGCGATAGAGAGAGTGCCGCGCATCCGCACGGCATGCCAGCGATCATACCATAATTCAACTTCTGCACTGTAATCATCGGGGAGACTGGTAAGTCGGCAGTCGGCAGTCGGGAGTCGGCAGTCGGCAGTCGGCAGTCGGCAGTAGGATCGGCAGTCGGCAGTCGGTTGGGCCGCTGCCCTTTCCCGACTCCCGACTGCCGACTGCCGACTCCCGATACCCGACTGCCGATATCCTACTGCCGATTCTGCACCGGCAGGCTGATCGCAATGGGCGCCTGCTCCATCTTGGTGAAGGTAAGGACGTTTTCGCCCTCTGCGTCGGGGTCGCGATCGATGAGCACATGGTCACCCGTGCTGTACTCGCCGTTGAGCAACCGCTTGCTCATCTCGTTTTCCACCCGCCGCTGCAGCAGCCGGCGCAGCGGTCGCGCGCCGTAGGCCGGGTCGTAGCCAATCTCGGCAATGTAATCGGCGGCGGCTTCGGACATCTCCACGGTGAAGCCCAGTTCGCCCATGCGCTTGGCAATCTCGTTCATGAGCAACTGCACGATCTTGCGAATCTCGGGCCGCGAGAGGGTGTCGAAGACAATCGTCTCGTCGATCCGGTTAAGGAACTCGGGCCGGAAGAGGCGCTTGAGCTGTTGGCTGTACTCGCCCTGCGCGTACTTGGTTTCGTCAAAGGTGGGCGGCGAGAAGCCGAACGGGCCGCGCTTGATCGAATCCGCACCCACGTTGCTCGTCATGATGATCACCGTGTTGCGGAAATCCACCGTGCGTCCCTGGCCGTCGGTGAGCCGTCCGTCGTCCATGATCTGCAGGAGCGAGTTCCAGACATCAGGGTGCGCCTTCTCCACCTCGTCAAAGAGAATCACCTGGTAGGGGCGGCGGCGCACCTTCTCGGTGAGCTGACCCCCTTGATCGTAACCGACGTAGCCCGGAGGAGCGCCAAAGAGGCGGCTCACCGTGTGCGGCTCGCGGTATTCGCTCATGTCCACGCGCAGGAGCGCGTCGTCATCGTCGAACATGAAGCCGGCCAGCGCCTTGGCAAGTTCCGTCTTGCCCACGCCGGTGGGGCCAAGGAAGAGGAAGACGCCGATCGGGCGCTTCGGATCCTTGAGGCCGCTGCGGGCGCGGCGGATTGCGTCGCTCACCGCCACAATCGCCTGCTCCTGGCCGATGATGCGCGTCTTGAGCGCATCCTCCATGCCCATGAGCTTCTCGGCCTCGCTCTCCAGCATGTTGGAGACGGGAATCCCGGTCCATTGGCTGACAATCGATGCAATATCGCTTGCCTCAACCACGTCATCGAGATTCGCGTCAATGCGCCAGTGGGCCATCTCTTCGGTGAGTTCACCCTCGAGGCGGACGCGCTCGGTCTTGATGCGCGCTGCGGCTTCGTAGTCACGCGCTGCCCAGGCCGCCTCTTCCTCACCCACAAGCGCCTCGAGTGCGTTCTTCTTCTCCTTGAGTGCTTTGGGCATCGAGTAGATGGCAACGCGCAGCTTGGCCGCGGCTTCGTCCATGAGGTCAATCGCCTTGTCGGGCAGGCGGCGATCCGTAACATAGCGATGGCTCAGCTTCACGGCCTGCACGATCGCGTCATCGGCGAAGGTAACCTTGTGATGCTCCTCGTAGCGCGGGCTGAGGCCGCGCAGGATCTCGATGCTGTCCTCCACATTGGGTTCGTCCACAAAGACGGGCGCAAAGCGGCGCTCCAGCGCTGCATCCTTCTCAATGTGTTCGCGGTACTCGTCAAGGGTGGTCGCGCCCATGCACTGAAGCTCGCCGCGCGCCAATGCCGGTTTGAGCATGTTGCTGGCGTCCATGGCGCCGGCGGCGTTGCCCGCGCCCACAACCGTATGCAGCTCATCGATGAAGAGAATGACCTCGCCTTCGCTGCGCTGCACCTCCTCGATTGAGGCCTTGAGGCGCTCCTCGAACTCGCCGCGGAAGCGGGTGCCTGCGAGCATCGCGCCCAGGTCAAGCGAAATGACGCGCTTGTTCACCAACGTCTCGGGCACGTCATTGCTGACGATCTTTTGCGCCAGCCCCTCGACAATCGCCGTCTTGCCCACACCCGCCTCGCCGATCAGCACGGGGTTGTTCTTGGTGCGCCGGCTGAGCACCTGCATCACGCGCAGGATTTCGGTGTCGCGGCCGATCACGGGGTCAAGCTTGCCTTCGCGGGCGACTTTGGTCAGGTCGCGCCCGTATTTCTCGAGGACGCGGTACTTGGTCTCGGCATTGGGCTCCGTTACCTTTTTGCCCTGGCGCAGCTCCTCAATCGCCGTGTAGATGCGCTCCTTGGTGACGTTGCTCTCGCGCAGGATATTGGCGCTGGGTGTGTTGCGCTCGCTGGCAATGGCGAGGAAGAGATGCTCCGTGCTGATGTACTCATCTTTGAGCTTGGTGGCCTCCTCAAGCGCGACGTCCATCAGCCGCTTCAGGCGCGGCGTAATGAAGACTTGCGCCTGCTGGCCATAGCCCATGCCGCCGACGCTCTTGGGCGCGCCTTCCAGGGCTGCTTCAAGCTTGTGCTCAATCACGTCAGCCGTCACTTCCATCCGGCTCAGAATCTGCTGCACCGCGCCGTCCGGCTGTTGCATCAGCGCCAGGAACACATGCTCGGTGTCCACTTGTGTATGCTTGTATTGCTGCAGGATTTCGTAGGCGCGCATCGCGGCTTCCTGCGCTTTTTCGGTAAATCGATCGAATCGCATCATGGCAATCCTTGGCTCTAATCAGGCAGTTGGGCAAACATGCCGCCCAAAATCGATATAGTGGAGGAGCGGCAGACACGCCGGCCCACCCACCTGCTGCGTTAGGCCGGCAAGCAGCCGGCAAGTGCAGTGCTCTCGGGAGACCTCCGTAACAGATTCGCGGGGCTCCGACCTGTATTACTATACTCCTGATTCAATGTCTATGGGTAGGACAAATTACGAAGCAAATACACCGATAACAACACGCAAACGCGACGCAAACAGAGCGGAAAGTCGGGAGTCGGCAGTCGGGAGTCGGCGGCAGGCATGAGGGTGTTGTGCGACGCGGCTCCGAGCACGCGACACGTGGCTGAGCTGCCTCGTTTTTGCCGCATGTCTTTTCCCTGTTGTTCCCGCAGTTTCCGTGTACCAGCCCTTCTTGCCGTTTACTGCCGGCGCGCAAAGCCGCGTCACCCGCAAAACGCACTTGCAGGAACGCCCATCCTCTCCCATAATACCCAACATCGCCGGGCTGCGGATCGGCGCCTCCGCCGCAAGCATGCAGGCGCCTTGCGGCTCACACACCTGCCAACGCCATGCCCCAGCACAATCAGACAATTCACGCCGCCATCGACTTCTATCACGAACTTTGTTCCTCCGGCACACTCGCGCAGGATACCTGGGGCGTGCTCGAACCGGGAATGCGCGAGCGGCTGCTCTATTTTGGCGACCGCCCGCTCTGCACTGTGCTGCGGCCCATGCTGCAAACCGAGGCCGACTATGCCTGGTTGGACGCACGCACGACGCTCTTGCTGGGCGTTTTCCGCAAGGCGTCGGACAGGATGATGCGCGACGCCGGGCTGCGCGCGCAAATGGCGCTGACGCCGGACGAAGAAGAACTTGTCCGGCTGCCCACCGGCTACGACACCAGCATTCCTACGGCGCGGCTTGACAGCTTTTTCATTCGTCACGCCAACGGCAGCCGCACCTTGAACTTCATCGAGTTCAACGGCGAAAGCCCCGCGAGCATGGGCTACAGCGATGTGCTGGCCGAGCTCTTTCTCGAGACACCCCTCATGCAGCGCTTCCAGGAGCGCTACGAATGCGCGGCCCATCATGGCGCGCCCCTATGCCGCCGACACGCTTCTGCGCATCTACGCCCAATGGAAGGGCAACAGCAACGACAAGCCGCGCATGGCCATTGTCGACTGGGCCGGTGTTCCCACCATGCCCGAGTTCACGATCCTCGCCAACTATTTCCGCACACTGGGCATGACAGTCACCATCTGTACGCCCGACGACCTGGACTTTGTGCGCGGCAAGCTGTACGCCGCGGGCGAACATGTGGATTTCGTCTACAAGCGCGTCCTCACCACCGAGCTGCTCAAGCGCTATGGGTTGGACCACCCGATGATTCATGCACTGCGGGCCGGGGCCATCTGCCTTGCCAACCCCTTTACCTGCAAGCTGCTTCACAAGAAGGCTTCGTTTGCCTTCGTTTCCGACGAGCGCAACGCGCAACTCTTCACAGAGGAGGAGCGCGCGGCAATTCGCCTGCACATCCCCTGGACGCGCACCGTTTCCGAGCGCACGACCATTGACAGCCGCGGCGAGCGCATCGACCTGCTGCCGTGGGCCTCCCAGCGGCGCGAAACGCTCGTGCTCAAGCCCAATGACGAATACGGCGGCAAGGGCGTGCTCATCGGCTGGGAAACGAGCCAGAGCGAGTGGGACCGCGCGCTCGAGGCTGCCATCGACGACCCAAGCATCGTCCAGGAGCGCGCCGAAATTGCCTACGAGGAGTTCCCGAGCATCAATGAGCGTGGTGGCGTCGAGGTCGGGCGGCGGCTGGTGGACTGTGACCCCTTCCTTTTCAACGGCAACACGATGGGCGGCTGCCTTGTGCGCCTGAGCACCGTCACCCTGCTCAATGTTACGGCGGGCGGCGGCAGCGTCGCGCCGCTCTTTGTGATCAAAGAAAAATAGGGCAGTCGGGAGTCGGCAGTCGGCAGTCGGGAACAGCAACTGCGGCCCCGACTCCCGACCACCGACTCCCGACCACCGACTCCCGACTACCGACTCCCGACCACCGACTCCCGACTCCCGACCACCGACCACCGACTCCCGACTGCCCAGGTACCCCATGTACTATCCCTCGTTCAATATCGGCATTGAAGAAGAATACCAGTTGATTGACCCGCAGAGCCGCGAGCTGCTGGGGTATGTGACGCAGTCCATGGCGCGCGAGGAGATGGTGGTGCGCGAGCGCACGCCCGACACCGAATTCGCCAGGCAAATGCGCGAAGCCGTGATCGAGGCGGGCACACCCGTGGCGGCAGACATTCACGAAGCCCATGATCACCTGCTGCGCATGCGCACACAGATGCTCGAGTTCGCCCATGGCCAGGAGTGCCGCCTGGCGGCCGCAGGTACGCATCCCTTCAGCCGTTGGGAATCACGTGGCGACGTGTTGCCCGGCTATCGTGCAATGCTCGAGGATGCACAAATGGTGGCGCGGCGCATGCTGGCGTTTGGCCTGCGCATCCATATCGGCGTAGAGGATCGCGAGCTGGCGGTAGATGTGATGAATACCATGCGCTACCTTCTGCCGCACATCTTCTGTCTGAGCACCAGCAGCCCCTTCTGGCATGGGCGCAATACAGGGCTGAAGAGTTACCGCGCCGTGCTTATGGACGCGCTGCCGCGCACGGGTATCCCCGGTTCGTTTTCCTCCTATCAGGAGTACCGCTCGTTTGTGGACACGCTGTTGCGGACCAACAGCATCCCCAATGCAGGGCAGCTGCGCTACGATATCATGCCTCATCACCGCTTCCCCACGCTGGTGATTCGCATCTGCGACATGGCGCCCTCCATGCGCGACACGCTGGCGATTACGGCGCTGATTCAGGCAACCATCGCGTGGATGGTGGATTTGCGCCAGCGCAACATGTCGTTCCGCATCTACGAGCGCATTTTGATTGCCGAGAACAAGTGGCGCGCCGAGCGCTATGGGCTTGAGGGGCGGCTGATCGACTTTGGCACCGAGGAATCTCTCCCCGCCGTGGATCTGATTCGCGAGTTGGTGGAGCGGGTCGAGCCGATGGCGGTGCGCCTCACAAGCACGCACTATCTCGAGCACGTGCTGTCCATCCTGCAGCGCGGCACCAGCGCCGAGCAGCAATTGCGCACCTGGCAGCACGCCGGGGAAGACGCGCCAGCGCTCGTTGCCGTGGTGGACAACGTGATCTCTCAGACTGAGGCGTTGCAGTAGGAGTGATGCCACAGTGCGGTTTTCAGTTATCAATTGCAAATTACAGTAATTAGGAATTGATAACTGATAATTAGGCTTTATACGACTTATCTTCGTGTTACGACAGAATGGCGCCCTATGATCGCTCGCCCGTCGCTCTCGCTGGGGATTGAAGAAGAGTACCAGATTATCGACCCGGAAACGCGCGAGATGCGTTCCTTTATCACGCAGTTCATCGCCGACGGCAAGGTCGTCATGGTCGAGCGCGACCTCAAGCCGGAACTTCACCAATCCATGGTGGAGCTGGGCACTCCAGTGTGCGAGAATGTGGCGCAACTGCATGAGGAACTGGTCAAGCAGCGCAGTTGGCTCGCTGGGCTGGCACGCGACAAGGGGTTCGAGATTGCCGCCGCGGCCACTCACCCCTTCAGCCGCTATGTGGATCAGCCTGTAACGCCCCTGCCCCGCTATCAGGGCGTGCTCGAAGAGATGCAGATGCTTGCACAGCGGCTGCTTATCTTCGGTATGCACGTCCATGTGGGGATTGAAGACCGGGCTTTTGCGCTGGATTGCATGAACGTGGTGAGCTACATGCTGCCTCACATCCTGGCGCTGAGCACGAGCAGCCCCTTCTGGAGTGGCCGCAAGACGGGCCTCAAGAGCTATCGGGCGCTGGTCTTTGAGGATTTTCCACGCTCCGGCATTCCCGAACAAGTGCGCAGTGTGGGCGACTGGGACAACATGATCGGCACGCTCATGCGCACAGGCTGTATTCCCGATGGCAGCAAGATTTGGTGGGATTGCCGCCCACACCACGCCTACCCGACCCTCGAGTTTCGCGTCTGCGACATTTGCACGCGTGTGGACGAGGCGATCGCCATTGCCGCGCTCTTCCAGGCAATCGTGCTGTGGCTGTGGAAGCTGCGCCACAAGAACATTACCTTCCGCACCTATCGCAAGGAACTTCTCGAGGAAAACCGCTGGCGCGCCGCACGCTATGGCCTTGACGGCAAGATGATTGACTTTGGCAAGACGATGGAGTTGCCCACGCGCCAGTTGATTCGTGAGTTGCTTGACATGGTGAGCGAAGAAGTTGACGAACTGGGCACCCGACAGGCCATTCAGCCCATCGAGACGATGCTCTCCCACGGCACCAGCGCTGACCGCCAGTTGCGCGTCTTTGACGCGACAGATGGCGACCTCAGGGCCGTTGTCGATCACTTGATTGCCGAAACAAAGATCGGGCTGGAACTCTAGGCAGGAGCACAGCCGAAGGGTTCGCTCCACCGCTTTCGTAACCACTTGTTTGTTGGCGCCATGGGTCCACTCCAGTTACGCGAAAGGCCACGGTTTCGGCGCCTCGAAACCGTGGCCTTTCGCGTTCAATTAGAGTCTGTCTGCGCCCAAAACTCGCTCTTCTCGTAGTTACTGTTCTCTGCGTTCTTCTGCGTCTTCCCACCACTGCTTCGCGGTACTGTGATTAGGTGAACTTCATCGCTTTGAAGGTCTCGTAGAAGCGCGTGCTGCCATCTTCCTGCTTCTCGCCCCAGCGCTCGCGCCAGGAGGGAACTGCTTTCTCCGGCTCGGCAATCTGCGTCTTGTGACAGAGAATCGCGGCAATCTTCGCCTCGAGTTCGTCAGTAATATCGATCTTGACGTTGGCTTCGCTGTGCCCGTGGACATACAACTGGCTGATTTTGTGGGGCAAGTAGCCCTCGTCAGTCAGCTCCGGGTAGAACATTGGGTTATCGGCCGCAGGGAAGATCGCATCGATGGCAATGAGGCCGGCGTTGCGGTGGTCGGGATGGTTGATGTAGCCCTCGCCCACAAAGTAGCGGTCGGGGTCCGTGCAGATGATGAGCTGCGGGCGAATTCGCCGGATTTCACGAGTCACGCGATAGCGCAGTTCGCGTGTCGATTGGAGGAATCCATCCTCTTCGCCCATGAAGATCACATTCTTGACGCCGCACACATCGGCCGCGGCGCGCTGCTCGATCTTGCGCAGCGCGATCAACTGGTTGCGCGTGATTTCGGGGTTGTGATTCCCCTTGTCGCCATTGGTAAGGATCAGATAGGTCACCTCGATCCCTGCGCGCGCCATCTGGATTGCCGTGCCGGCGCAGGTGAAGTCGGGGTCATCAGGGTGCGCCATAATGACAAGCGCTCGCTGGACGTTGCCCCACTCAACGGGAATGAACGGATGAGATTCGGTCATCGTGTGGTTGCCTCGTTTTCGTCAGGCTGTGTGAAGCGATCGTATGCGTCGCCCAATGTGAAGCCAAAGAAAAAACCCCTGCCTCGGCAGAGGTTTATCTTTCAAGCAGGAAGGAGGTCTACTTGCCCATTTCGAGCGCAGCGTAGCCCGGGCCATCGGTGAAGAAGATGGCGTTGAGTTCCGTGGTGTACTGCTGATCCTCGGGGAGATCTTCCTCTGGCAGAATGGCCGCGACGGGGCATTCGGGAACGCAGGCGCCGCAGTCAATGCAGGTGTCCGGGTCAATGTAGTACCAGGGCCACTCGGCCTCAGGCTGACCGGGGATGATGCATTCAACCGGGCAAACTTCGGCGCAGGCGCCGTCACGGATACAGAGATCGAAAATTACGTGGGTCATTGAAACACTTCTCCTTAGCCGCAAAGCGGGCAGTTCGGCCGAATCATCCTGTCGATTGAGTCGGTTGTATGGAATCAAGTTGCGCACCCGAAATGGGCCAAAACGGCTGGGCGCGCGCAAAAACCTGTTGAGGATTGTAGGATGAACGCATACAAAAGTCAAGGATGATCGTGAAAATTCGCACGGAGCGAGGATGAGTGGCTGCGCACCATGACGGCCACAGCTGTATGCAGTATCTACCGAAACAGCAGGAGATTGCATGAATAGCGCATTCTTGTTGTTTCCTGCTCTTTCCGTAGTCCCCGCGTACAAGGCTACTAGCTGTTGGCAACCTCGCTCAGCCCGTCCCGATCCAGGATCGTGATGCGTTTGCGCCCAATTTCGATCAGCCCTTCGGCCTTGAGGTCGTTGAGCACCTGTGTCGCCGTTTCGCGATAGGTTCCCACACTTTCAGCAAGATCCTGGTGCGTGAGTCCCGTAATCTCTCCGCCACCTGCTCCACCCGCTTCGGCCTCAATATCGGTCTGTTCATCTGCATCGATCTGCTCATCGGCGCCGGACTGCTCTGCGGCGACCGCCTGCTCATCAGCGAGGCGGATCAGCAGACTGGCCAGGCGCGCCGGAATGCCCTTGAAGGCCATATTCTCAAGACGCTCTTCTGCGTCGCGCAGCCGCTTGCCGGTCACCTCGAGAATGCGTACGGCCACCTGTGGCTTGTTGAGGATCAGTCGTTCGAGGTCGTTGCGGCTCATCACGCAGATCTGGCAATCCTCAACCGCCTCGGCAAAGGTATTGTGCATTTGCGCACCCAGCAGCGCCATCTCGCCAAAGAGCGCATGTGCGCCGAGCGTGCTGATGACAAGCTTCTTGCCCTCCGGGCTGATGCGGTAG
This sequence comes from uncultured Chloroflexia bacterium, assembly GCA_963735275.1. Lineage (GTDB taxonomy): Bacteria > Chloroflexota > Anaerolineae > Caldilineales > Caldilineaceae > UBA5069. Next base: position 747,022 of record CAVTKJ010000001.1, read on the forward strand.
AGTTGCACGCGCCCTTCCTTCAGGATGAACAGCACCTCGCCGGCCTCCTCGGGGCGATAGAAGACGCGCCCTTTGTTGAACTGGCTCATGGTCGTCACCCTGTTGAGATCCTCCATCTCGCGCGGCGAAAGATCCTGGAAGACTGTGAGTTCCGAAAGATAGCGGAGTTTGTCGGTCGGTTGCGAGTTGCTCTTTTCCTCAGTCTTCACACATTGCTCCATTCTGGTGCACGGACATAACACAGAATACGCGCCGCCTGGTTCTGATATTGTGCCACCTCAGTAGCATGCAGACCCGCCGCGCTTGTCACTTCTCCTGCGATGATAGCCGCCGCCTGGCCTTTGCGCAAGATATGGGCGGAGACCCCTGAGGGCACCATGCTGGAATCTTGCACAAATGGGCGCAACGCGCTATATTCAATTTGTGACCGACGGTCAGTCACAGCGAGAGGAGTCGTGATGGTTCGCATCACCAAAGAATATGACGCACGCTATACCGAGTTCCTGGACGTGGCCCAAGGTCTCTTCTTTTCCAAGGGGTATGAGCAGACTTCCATCCAGGAAATTATCGCAGCGGTCAAGGTGGCCAAAGGCACCTTCTACTACTATTTCGAATCGAAGGTCGACCTCCTCTCCGAGCTCATCAAGCGCATGGTTGGAGAAGTGGCCTTGGAACTGTCAACCATTTGCGCCGATGAAAGGCTTGACGCGGCCGCCAAGCTGGGGCTTCTGGTCAGGCACACCAATCGACTGACGGTGGAGCGCAAGCAGGTTATGCTGCAGACAATACGCTTGTTGGCGCGTGATGAAAACGCGTTGCTGCGCGAGAAGATGCAGGCTGAATCGACAGAAGTCTTCGTGCCCATTCTCGCCGCAATCATTCGCCAGGGCATTGCTGAAGGGGTTTTCGAGGTCGCGCATGCCGACGAAACGGCCGAACTCCTGCTGACAATGCCCCAAAGGCTGAGCCAGACCGTTGCGCATGCGATTTCCAGCGGCGGACCCGACGACAGCATCCGTGCCAAAATAGCCCGTCAGATCGCCACGCTCAACGCGAGCATGGCGCGTGTGCTCGGCATGGGGCCGAATGCGCTTGTGATTCTGGACGATACGTATATGGCCGCCTGGATGGAAATGGAGAATCGAGAATGAGCAAAATGAGAAACACGCTGGCGTGGAGCATCTATATCGTTGTTCAGATCCTCTTTATTCCCCTTGCGATCGCAGGCGGACTGTGGGTTGTCTATCGGCAAGTTCTTGTGAGCAAACGCATCGGCGTCTCGCAAACCGCGATTGAGGTTGTCAATGCCCGCTGGACCGCGGATCGCTTTGGGCTTCGCAAGGACCCCGCCACTGTCAGGTTGGCGCGGGTCTTGCCCAATGATTCGCTGTTCGGCCTGTGGCTTGCGCTCTTTCCCCTCTTCCTCCTGCACAAAATGACCGGACAGCACCTTATCTATCCAATACTTCCCGAACCGGGCAAAGAGGGGATGGCCGATCTGATCATCGGCCGGACTCCCTATTTTGATCGCATTATTGACAAACACAAGGGCCGGGTGGAGCAGTTCGTTGTGCTTGGCGCAGGGATGGATACGCGCGCGTATGGCGAACTGAAGCAACTGCCGCTGGCTTTCTTCGAGGTCGATCGGGCCAACACACAGATTCTGAAGCGCTCGTCGCTGCAACTCGCGCGCATCGACACTGCGCATGTGCGCTTTCTTGAAGTGGATTTCGGCGTGAATGATTGGTTCAAGATGCTCGAGGCCGCGGGCTTTGACGCACAGAAGAAGACGATCTTTCTCTGGGAAGGCGTCTCCCTCTATTTGAGCGAGGCCGAGGTACGCCGGACCCTGCGTACACTGAAAACGTCTGCCTCGGCGGGCAGTGTGCTCGTGGCCGATTTCTATTCGGTGAGCCATCTCAAGCCCCGAAACTCCCGCCTCCTGAAATGGACGACTTCAACACTCGACTCAACGAAGGAGCGCCTTGGCTTCGGGCTCGACCTTGCCGGCGACGCACGCCAGACGCTGGCGAGCTTCGTTGCCGGCGAGGGGCTCACGCTCGGCGACGCCTATGTCCTCGGCGAGAAGAGCAAAGGCGGAACCTTCAGCGCAGTCGCTGAAATCGAGATCTAGCCGTTCGACCCCGGTCTTCTATCACTACACTTGGGCGGACGGTTGGCGCTACGCCGGCCAAGTCCGCAATCTATACGTACAACGAGGAAATGATCCATGTCTGTAAAGATATTCAGCCAGATTCGCAAGGACGACATCGCCTCGGCCGGCGGCAAAGGCGCCAACCTGGGCGAACTGGTGCAGGCGGGGCTGCCCGTGCCGGCGGGATTCGTGATCACCACAGCCGCGTATGACGCGTTCGTCAAGAAGAACAAGATCGGCAAACCGCTGATGGCGCTGGTCGCGCAGACGCGCCCGGAGGAGCCCGGCTCTTATGAAGAGCATCGCAGCCAAATCCGCGATCTCTTCCTGGCCGGCGCCATGCCCGTCGACATGGCCAGGGAAATTCGCAGCGCCTATGCGGAACTGGGCGTCGTAGCCGCCGGTGATACGGACGCCGGGGGCGCGCCCGTCGCCGTGCGCTCGTCGGCCACGGCCGAAGATTTGCCGGGGGCAAGCTTTGCCGGCCAGCAGGAGACCTATCTCAACATTTCAGGTGATGAGGCGCTGCTCCAGGCGGTCAAGGAATGCTGGGCCAGCCTGTGGACGCCGCGCGCAATGGCCTATCGCGCCCGCCAGGGAATCGACCCGGCGAGCGTTAGCCTGGCCGTGGTCGTGCAGAAGATGGTCAACGCCAAGGCCGCCGGCATTCTCTTCACCGCCAACCCGAACACGGGCCGTCGCGATGAGGCGATGATTGACGCCGCCTGGGGTCTGGGCGAAGCGATTGTCGGCGGGCTGGTGACGCCCGACCAGTGGGTCATCAACAAGGTCAACAGCCAGGTCATCTCCAGCACAATCGCCGACAAGGCGACGATGACCGTGCGTACACCCGCGGGCGTGGCGCAGCAGCCCGTGCCCGCGGCGCAGCGCAGCACACCTGCCATCAGCCAGGCGATGGCGTTGCGGCTGGTGCAGATGGGCGTGCAGATCGAGGATCACTATGGCATGCCCATGGATATCGAGTGGGCCGTGGCCGACGGCGCAATTTCCATTTTGCAGGCGCGGCCGATTACGGCGCTGCCCGAACCCAGCAGCGAGCCGCCCACCGAGTGGCCGCTTCCCTTCGGCGGCTATTTCACTCGCGGCAGCATTGTCGAGCAGATGCCCGATCCGCTCTCGCCCCTCTTCGGCACACTGGCCACGCCGGAGATGTCGCGCTCAATCAACGCCCTCTTTGGTGAGCTCGTGGACGTCCCCCTGGCCGACACGATTGGCTTTGAGACGATTAACGGCTACGTCTACATGTTCATGAAGGTGAACAGCAAGCTGTGGAAGATGCTCGCGCAGGCCATGCCCAAGATTCCCATGGTCATGGGCGGCGGCATGAGCAGTTGGTGGCATGAAAAGTTCCTGCCACGCTACCAGGCCGAGATCGCCAAGCTGGAAGCTACGCCCCCGGCAGAAATGCCGGCGCTTGCCCTTCTGGAGGGCGCGCGTGAGCTCGCTTATCAGGGAACGGCGCAATATACGGGCGTGCAAATTGTCATTCCCGTGGCGATTATGGCCGAACTCTCTTTTGCCGGTTACTACAATGCGCTCGTCAAGGGCGCCGGTGAACCGCCTGCGCATACGCTGCTTCTCGGCTTCGACAGCCAACCCATTCTGGCAGACAAAGCGCTCTACGACATGGCGATGTGGAGCCGCGAGCAGCCTGCACTGGCGCAGCTGCTCGCGCAGATCGCCACGGTGGATGCGGCCGACCTCCTGCAGCGGAGCGAGCCGCTCAGCGGCGTCGACGGCGCGATCTGGCAGGAGTGGCAGACGCGCTTCCAGGCCTATCTCAAGCAGTACGGCGACGCCACCTACAACCTCGACTTCATGTATCCCGTCGTGGCTGATGATCCCGCCCCAATCTTCGAGACCTTCAAGTTCTATCTGAAGGGGGAGGGCAGGAGCCCCTATGTGCGACAGGCCGAGGCGACCGAGACGCGCGAGCGAATGACGCGCACCATCCTCAGCCGGCTGGATCCCGTGCGCGCCGCTGGTTTTAGCAAACTGCTCAAGTGGGCGCAGTCGGCCGTGCCTGCGCGCGAAGACTCGCTGGCCGTGATTGGCCTGGGCTGGCCGCTGCTGCGCAGACTGCTGCTTGAGCTGGGCCGGCGGCTGATGGAAGCGGGTGCAATCGCCACGCCCGACGACATCTTCTGGCTGGAGGATGACGAGGTGAAGAAGTTGGCTGCCGCGCTCGATCGCGGGCTGACGCAGCTTCCCGCCCACGGTGCGCAAGTTGCCGAGCGCAAGATGGAATGGCGCGGACGCAAGCGCGTCGCTCCGCCGATCATGCTCCCCAGAAAAACGGCGCTGGAAAGATACGGCTTTGGTGCATTCATGCCTGCCGCTTCGGAAGAGCAAAGCGGCCCCGTAATCAAAGGTACGGGCGTCGGCCAGGGCAGCGTCACGGCGACGGCGCGTGTGCTGCACCACCCGTCGGATTTTGCCCAGCTCAAGCCCGGCGATGTGCTGGTCGCCGCCATCACCACGCCGGCATGGACGCCCCTCTTTGCGCTCGCTGCGGCCGTCGTCACGGACGTGGGTGGCCCCATGAGCCACGGTTCGATCGTGGCGCGCGAGTACGGCATTCCCGCCGTGCTGGGCACGGCCGTGGCCACCAAGCGCATCAAGAGCGGACAGCAAATTCGCGTTGATGGCGACGCCGGCACTGTGACTCTGCTGGACGAAGTCGAGGTCAAACAGCCGCAGCAAGCGCCGAATGCCAAAGCCGGCAAACGCAAGATGGCGTTGTTGCTATCTGTCGCCGGCGCAGTGATCGGCCTCTTCATGTGGTGGAGGAGACGGCGTCGCCGCTAACGCTATCCGGGCATGGTAGCAACGGCTCGACATCTTCCGGTCGTGGTTTGGCAGCGGTTGCGGCTTTCAGTTCGGCATCCGTTATGGCGGAATGTCAAACAGTGTGCTCCGGCGCCTCCCGGAGGCGCGAAGCGGCATCCCGTGCACGCCTGATGCGCCGCCAGTTTGATCTATCGATGATGCATGGTGCGCAGCAGGTTGGGCGGATGGTTCGGAGTTCAAGTAGGGCGCAAGGGGTGCAGCCCCTTGCGCCCTACGTCGCTTTTCCTTGTGTCACAAATGCCTGTGTAACATGAGTGACGGATTTGCAGGTCACTTGTCCGTCGCGAGGCAGCGTCGTTCTGTCGGCGACTTCCGTTTGGCGCCTACGCCTCGGGCAGATCGCCCCAGCAGCGGTCGAGTTCCACCGTGCCGCGTTTCATCGCGAGCAGGAGTGCGTCCTGGTCTACGGGCAGCGCCATGAAGCGGACGCCCACAGCGTTGAAGATCGCGTTGGTGATGGCAGGGCTGATCGGAATCGAACTGATTTCGCCCACGCCCTTTGGCACCGTAAGGCCCGTCGGCGGTGGGGTGCTCGACGATGAAGTGCTGCATCTGGGGCGCCATGCGCACGCTGGGCATCTTGTATTGCCCCAGGTGGCGCGTCCACGGCACCCCCTCTTCCTCGATGTAGTGCTCGGTGAGCGCATTGCCGATGCCCATGACCACGCCGCCGTCAATCTGCCCATTGAGGCTGAGGATGTTGATGGCGCGCCCCACGTCGTGCGCGGTGATCACTTGCTCCACCGCCACCTCGCCCGTTTCGACATCCACACTTGTGCAGCGCGGCGTGGACGGCAAAGGAGAAGGCAAAGTGCATGTCGCCGCCGGTGCCCAGTGGCTGCGTCTTGGGGGCCCAGTAGTCGTAGGTGAGGCGCGGCTCGCGCCCCTCCTCAATCAGGTACTTGACGGCCTCGGCAAAGGTGACGGTGTGCGAGCGGGGCGGGGAATGTTTGACCCCGTTTGTCCCGTTGACGCCGTTCTTACCGGTGGAGCCACTGGAGCCATTGGTCCCGTTGACAGGCGCGTCACCCGTCGCCGAGCGGACGGCGTTGAGGCGCGCTTCGTCGACATAGGCCAGCCCCTCATGGAAAGCGATCACATCGGGCGGCACGTCGAACTTCTCGGCAAGCACGCCCTGCATCTGCTCGCGCATGGAGCGGGCGGCAAGGCGCGCCGCATTGCCGCTCAAGTACGTCTGGCGGCTGGCGGTGGTCGGACCGCCATCGGGCGAGAGGTCGGTGTCCATAACCAAGACGCTGACCTTCTCGAAGGGGAGCCCCAGTTCCTCGGCGGTGCAGGCGGCGAGTACGCCGATCAGGTTCTGCCCCATCTCGGCGCTGCTTGTGCGGATTTCGGCGCGGCCATCGGGGTAGACCTCAACCTCGCGCGGCAGCCGCATCGGGCGCGCCGCCGCCCAGCCCCGTGTTCTTGTAGCCCGCTGCCATACCCCAGGCATAGACTTTGCTCCCCTTGCGCACGGGCGCCCACGGGCTGGAGGGTTTGCCGTTGCCGCCCCCTTCGTGTTCGGCCTGCCAGGCGTAGACCGCGTCTCAACTGTCTCCATGCACTGCAGCAAGCCAACGCTTTCGCGCAGTTCCTGCCCCGTGGCAGTGGTGGCCCCCACCTGCATGCGCGTTGAGGCGACGCAGCTCAATCGGGTCCATGCCCAGTTCGTGGGCGAGGATGTCCATGTTGCTCTCCACCGCAAAGGCCGACTGCGTGACGCCGAAGCCGCGGAACGCGCCGCAGGGCGCGTTGTTGGTGTACATGGCGTAGCAATCGACCTTTGCGTGGGGCACGGCGTAGGGGCCGGTGGCGTGCGTTGTGGCGCGCGTCATCACCTTCTCGCCCAGGCTGGCGTAGGCGCCGCTGTCGCCGTAGAGTTCGGCCTCAACCGCTGTCAGTCGTGCCGTCGCGCGTGGCCCCGGTCTTGACGCGGATCAGCGTGGCGTGGCGCTTGGGGTGGAAGCGCAGGCTCTCCTCGCGCGTGTAGAGCACCTTGACGGGATGGCCTGTGACCATTGCCGCCAGCGCCGCGTGAAGCCTGCCCGGCGATGTCTTCCTTGCCGCCAAAGCCGCCGCCCATGACCGTGCCCTTGACGCGGACTCGCATCCTCGGGAATGCCCAGACAGGCCGCCGTCTGGTTGCGGTCGGCGTAGGGAATCTGGCTGCCGACGTAGATGGTGAGTTTGTCGTGCAAGCCGTGGTGGGGATCGTTGCAGCCCGCGGGCACGGCCACCGAGCACTCGGGCTCGAGGAAGGCATGCTCCGTCATGGGCGTGCGGTAGGTGCGCTCGATGATCACGTCGGCTGCGGCAAAGCCCACCGCCACGTCGCCATGGCGCACCTTGATATGCTTGAGCAGGTTGCCGTCCTTGGCGGTCGGGGTGGAGGATGGGCGCATCGGGCCGGCGCGCGGCCACCGGGTCCGTCACGGCGGGCAGCACTTCGTAGTCGACATGCACGAGCGACAGCGCGGCCTGCGCCTGCTGGAGCGTGTCGGCCACGACGAGCGCAAGCGGGTCGCCCACATAGCGCGCCGGGTTGGGGCCGCCGGCAAAGGCGGGCCAATCGTTGTCCACCAGGCCGTGGCGCGGGATGCCGGGGATGTCGCGCCACGTCAGCACCGCATGAATGCCCGGCGCGGCCAGCGCGGCGCTCGTGTCAATCGCAAGGATGCGGGCGTGGGGATGCTCCGAGCGCAGTGTCGCGCCATGGAGCATGCCCGCAAAGAGGTAGTCGTCGCTGTAGAGCGCTTTGCCCGTGACCTTGGCGATCGCATCGGGCCGTGGCAATCGCCTTGCCGATCTGCTCAAGCGGTTCCATGACGCCGGGCAGCGCGGGCAGCGGCAGATTGCCCGTGCGCATGCACTCGGCGGCGGCATGGACTGCGGTTAGCACCGACGTGTAGCCTGTGCAGCGGCAGTAGGTGTCCTTAAGCGGTGCTTGATGGCCTCGTCGTCGGGATCGCTGTTCGTGTCGAGCAGCGTCTTGGCCTGCATGATCAGCCCCGGCGTGCAGAAGCCACACTGCGTCGCGCCATGCTCCACAAACGCGGCCTGAAGCGGGTGCAGCCCCGCCACTTCCGGAGGCGTCTCAACCTGGACGCGGCCATGCTGCTGCCACGTCGCGGCGAGCCCCTCGATGGTAAGCACTTCCGCACCCTGTGCCTTGAAGGCGGGGAAGATGCAGGAATCCACGCTGCGCCCGTTAACGATCGACGGTGCATGCGCCGCACTCGGCCTCGTTGCAGCCGATCTTTGTGCCGGTGAGCCCCAAATCGTAGCGCAGCACTTCGGCCAGAAAGCGATTGGCGGGCACATCGAGGGTGTGGGATGCACCGTTTACTGTCAGGTTGAGGATGGGCATATGCGCCTCCGGTAAAGCGGGAGTCGGGAGTCGGGAGTCAAGAGTCGGGAGTCAGGCATCGTCGCGGCGGTTTCAGACTGCCGGCCTGCCGCAGTTCTCTGCGCCTTTGCGACTCTGCGTCGTAGTTACTCTTCAACGGCGCGCGCAAAGGCACGCGTCAGCACCCGGCGCAGCAGCACGGGCAGCAGTTCTTCGCGGTAGGCGCGGCTGGCGCGGTGCTTGCTTGTACGCAAAGTGACCTCGGCGCGCGCCGCCGCAATGGCTGCCTCGATTACGCCCTCGTCGAAGGTGGATGCGTCTGTCAGCACCGCCTCAGCGTGGAGGGCGCGGAAGGGGATTGGACCCGCAGGGCCAATGGCAATCGCCGCATCCACCACACGACGGCGCGCCTCGTCCGCCTGCACGCGTGCCGCCAAGCCCAAAACCGGCAGCGCGATGCCCTGGGGACGCATGATGCGGTCAAAGGCGCTGCCGCTGCGCGCGGCCAACAGCGGCACACGGAACGCGCTGATCATCTGGCCCACGCCCAGGGTGTTGCGCCCGGGCCCGGCAAAAAGGCTGAGCAGCGGTTGCCACTGCGCCGTCGCGCCGTCGGCATGCCACGTGCTCACTTGCGCTTCTGCGCCCAGCGCCAACAGACCGATTGTGCCATCGGCCGCGGGCAATGCGTGGGCCACGTTGCCGCCCAGCGTGGCGACGTTGCGCACCTGCGGCCCGCCCACAACGCCGCAGCTCTCCACCAGCGCGGAGGCGTGTTCGCGCAAGAGCGGGTTCTGTTCGATCTGCGCATGGGTGACCGCCGCGCCCAGTAGAATCCACCCATCTTCCTGACAGATTTCGTCAAGCCCGGCAATGTGCGTCACGTCCACCAGCGCGGCAGGCGCTCGGTGGCTGTTGCCCTGCTGCATGTCAAGGATGAGATCAGTGCCGCCGGCGATAATCTGCGCGCCGGCGCCGTGCTCGTGGAGCAGCGCAAGTGCATCGTCCACGGAATCAGGCGTGAAATATTGCTGCCAGCGGGTTGTGGACTGGGTCGCGAGGGTCATGGTTGGTTCCTGGTTCCTGCTTCAGGTGCGGCAACGGCGGGGGTGCTGCAGGCAGGTATTCTAGCAGGGCACGCCCATTATGTCTACCTGGACTGGACCCTGGACAGCGCATTACAAGGGTGGATACAAAGTCGTAAAGGCTCCTCACCTCGATCTGTACAATCCCCATGGAGAAGGGACGGCAATGCCGTGGGATGCGCACGTGCAATCGGGAATTGCTAACGATTGTGAAGCCCTGATCCTAGTTCCTTCCCAACTTGATTCTGCACGCCGCGCATGTTAGCATTGCCCAAATTGTTATTGCATCGAAGTATTAGGCACGCCAAGTATCCGTTTGCCAAGCGGTGCTCCGCCAAGCCTGGTGCGTTCGCATTGAGCCGCTGCCATGTCATCCCTGCACTCTCTATTCGTACTCGTCCGCCCCTATTGGCGGCGCGCTCTCGTCGCGCTCGTCTTCCTCACCACGCTCGTCTTTATGGATCTTGCGATTCCCCGCCTGATCCAGCGCATCATTGACCAGGGCATCAACGCAGGCAACAGCACGGTCGTGCTGCGCACCTCACTCCTCATGCTTGGGATTTCTGTCCTCAGCACAATCCTCGCGGTCGGCAATAACATCACGTCGGTCCAGGTAGGCGAGAGCGTGGCACGCGACCTGCGTGAGAACCTCTTCCTCCAGGTGCAGGATTTCTCCTACGCCGATCTTGACCACTTCTCTACCGGCATGCTCATGGTGCGGCTGACGAGCGATGCAAGCGCCGTTCAGCGGCTGGTGCAGGTTTCGCTGCGCATTGGTACGCGCGCGCCGCTGCTCATTATCGGCAGCCTCATGCTCATGTTCAACACGAACCGCGCACTCGCGATCACAATGGTTCCGCTGCTCTTCGTGACGCTGCTTGCCACGGCCGGCTTCGCGCTGCTTATGCAGCCGCTCTACCGCGCACTGCAAATGCGCATGGACTGGCTCAATACCGTGCTGCAGGAGAATCTTGCCGGCGCGCGCCTGGTCAAGGCATTTGTGCGATCCGACTTTGAGACGGCGCGCTTTGGCGAGGCCAACGAGCTCTACGCGCGACGTTCGATTCAGGTAACCCAGTTCATGTCCGTCATGGGTCCCCTGCTGACGATCTTCGTGAGCATTGGCATCGTGGTGGTCGTCTACGCCGGCGGTCTCGAGTCGATTCGCGGCGAAATGACCACGGGCCAGATTGTGGCGTTTACGAACTACATGCTGACCACCATGGGCCCCCTCATCATGATGACGATGCTCTCGCAGGTGTGGGCCGGCGGGCTTGCCTCCATTCATCGCGTGAATACGGTGCTCGACGTGACGCCCAGCGTTGTCGAAGCCGATCATGCAGTTGTCCTGCCTGTCGACACCCCCGGGCGCGTCGTCTTCGAGAACGTCTGGTTTCGCTATGGCGACGAACAAGTGGCAGGGCCGGGCGTGGCTTTGGGGGACAAACAGGGCGCTGCCCAAGAGGTCACCTCGAGAGGAGACGTCCTCGAAGAGATCAGTTTCACGGCTGAGCCCGGCCAGACCGTGGCAATTCTCGGTGCAACGGGATCCGGCAAGACTTCGCTTGTCAATCTGATCCCCCGCTTCTACGATCCCACGGCGGGACGCGTGCTGGTCGACGGCATCGATGTGCGCACCATCCTGCAGGATTCGCTGCTGGCGCATGTGGGCATCGTCCCGCAGGAAACCGTGCTCTTTGCCGGCACCGTGCGCGACAACATTGCCTATGGGCGCGCCGATGCCACCGATGCGGAGGTCTTCGCCGCGGCAGAGGCCGCACAGGCGCACGACTTTATCACACACCTGCCCAATGGCTACGCGACACACGTCGAAGAGCGCGGCGTCAACCTTTCGGGTGGACAGAAGCAGCGTCTGGCCATCGCCCGCGCGCTGATCATGGACCCGACGATCCTGATCTTCGATGACAGCACGAGCGCCGTTGACGTGGAGACCGAGACGCGCATCCAGGCCGCGCTGGCCTCCTCACGTCGCCGCCACACCATGTTTGTTGTGGCACAGCGCATCAGCACCGTGCTCAACGCCGACCTGATTCTGGTGATCGACCGCGGGCGGATTGCCGCACGCGGCACGCACCGCGAGCTCCTTGCCTCCAGCCTCATCTACCGCGAAATCTACGATTCGCAGCTTGGCAACGGCCCACTGCTGGATGCGCCCTCTGGCGCCGCAACAGCCTTGGCGGCTGTCGCAGGGAGCAATTGAAGATGGCAGCCCGCAGCGACACGCCAATGCCCCCGGTCCGCATGGGTGGACAAAGACCCGTGGGCGCGACGCGCATCGAGAAGGCGCGCGACCCGCGCACCACAATGGTGCGGCTGACCGCCTACCTGCTGCCCTGGAAGTGGTCTCTTCTCGCAGTTCTGCTGCTTGTGCTGCTCTACACTGGGCTGGGGCTGCTCGGCCCGTTCCTCATGGGCGTGGCCATCGATCGCTACATCATCGGCAAGGACCCGGTCGGCCTCGCACGCATCTCCCTGCTGATGCTGGCGGTTTACCTTGCGGGCAATCTGCTCCAGGTCGTTGCCAACTGGACCATGGCGATCATCTCGCAGCGCGCCCTGCAGAAGCTGCGCGGCGATCTCTTTACACACATTCAGGCGCTGCCGCTCAGCTTCTTTGACACCCACAGCCCCGGCGAACTGATGAGCCGGTTGACGAATGACATCGACGCGATCAACCAGGCCGTCTCGCAAAATGTGATCGCGCTCGTTGCGAGTGTCCTTACGCTCGTCGGCATTGTCGTCGTGATGTTCGTTCTCAACAGTTGGCTCGCGCTGACCACACTGGTGGTCATGCCCATCATGTTCTGGTTCACCCAGTTTGTTGCCAAGTACACGAGGCGCGGCTTTCGCGCCCTGCAGAAGAGCCTCGGCGAGATGAACTCGCTCACCGAAGAGATGATCAGCGGGGCGCGCGTGGTCAAGGCATTCCGGCGCAGCGACAGCGCCGCTGCCGAGTTTCGCGCCCGCAACGAAGCCGTCTACAAGGCGGGCGTCTACGCAAACTCGTATGCGCTCCTGCTTATGCCGCTGACGAATGTGCTGGGCAATTTCTTTGTGATTTTGCTCGCCGGGCTGGGTGGCTGGCTGGCGCTGGGCGGCATGGCGACCGTTGGCACGATTGCCGCGTTCATCAGCTATGGGCAAAACTTCATCCAGCCGCTGCGCCAACTCGCCAATATGTACAACTCGATTCAGGCGGCGCTGGCCGGAGCCGAGCGCGTCTTCGAGATCATGAACGTTGCGCCCGAAGTTGCCGATGTCGTCAATGCCGAGCGCCTCGACACCGTGCGCGGGGATGTCGTCTTCGATGATGTGGACTTTGCCTATGTGCCCGGCACTCCAATCATTCGCGACATGAGCCTCACGGCAGGCGCCGGACAGACAATCGCCCTTGTGGGCCCAACGGGCGCGGGCAAGACGACGATCATCAACCTGCTCATGCGCTTCTACGAAATTGATGGCGGCGGCATCTCGATTGACGGCCATGACATCCGCAACGTGCGCAAGGACGACCTGCGCCGCAAGCTGGGCATCGTTCTCCAGGACACTTTCCTTTTTTCCGAAAGCGTCATGGAGAACATTCGCTACGGCAGGCTTGACGCTACCGATGAGGAATGTCTCGCCGCCGCCGAGTTGGCCGACGCGCACCATTTCATCATGCAGTTGCCCCAGGGCTACCAGACGCAGCTCTCCGAGCGCGCGGGCAATCTGAGCCAGGGACAGCGCCAGTTGCTGGCGATTGCGCGCGCCATTCTGGCCGACCCGGCAATTCTGATTCTGGACGAGGCGACCTCGAGCGTCGATACGCGTACGGAGGCGCATATTCAACAGGCGCTCTTGCGGCTCATGCAAGGGCGTACAAGCTTCGTGATTGCGCATCGGCTGAGCACAATCCGCGCCGCCGACAAGGTGGTCGTCATTCACGATGGGGCCATCGAGGAGCAGGGGACACACCAGACCTTGATGGATGCGCGCGGCTTCTACTACCAGCTCTACCAGAGTCAATTCAAGGGCCAACAAATCTAGTTAGGTTATTAACTACGACGCGGAGGCGCTGAGGCGCAGAGAAAAGCGCAGGACGAGAAGAGCAACTGGCGCGGAAGTCAGCTCATACTGGCAGAAACTAACCGCCAAACCTGCTGTCTCCAACTCAGTTTGAGTCCTCGTCCTGCGCTTTTCTCTGCGTTTCTCTGCGCCTCTGCGTCGTAGTTCTCTTCCTACATATCTTAGCAATTCCCGTAGAGAAGTTCTTCGAGGTGGCGTTTCACCGCTGCCCATTCGTCGTCAAGGATGCGGAACCAGGCCGTGTCGCGGCTGCAATCCTTGATGATCATGTGCTTCTGCTGGATTCCCTCGAAGGTGAAGCCCATGCGTTCGGCGGCGCGGCGCGATCGCTCGTTGAGCGCGTTGCACTTCCACTCCACGCGTCGATAACCAAGTTCAAAGCAGTGGCGCAGCAGCAGATAGGTTGCTTCCGTGTTCACGGGCGTGCGCTGTACCGGTGGCGTGTACCAGATTCCACCCAACTCGATGCACAGGTCGGCGGGACTGTTGCGCATGAGGTTGATGATACCAACCGGGCTTCCCGTTTCGCTGATTGTCACTGTGAAAGGGAGGCCATTCGGCGCGTCAACCTGGCCGCGCATGTAGGCTGCAAAGGCATCCTGCGAGTCAAAGGGCCCTCCAAACATCCAGCGCCACACGAGTGCATCGGCATCATACGCTTCATACTCGAGGCCGGAGATGCGAATTTGCTCCCCGTTCGAGATGGCATGAAGCGTCTCGGTGTCACGCTCCATTACGAAGGGCGCGAGGCGCACCCATTGCCCGGAGAGCGTAATCGCATCCGGCTTGACAGGCAGGAGCGCGCGCAACGCAAGTTGCGGTGCAGGCAGAGGCGGCGGCATTTCGTGCATAGGAGTCACTCCGAGGCGGTCAGGAAATCAAAGATGATGCGGTGGACTACGGTTTCAACGGGCGCGTGGTCATCAGTGAACGGCGGCAGGTCGTTGGGCGGAGCGACACGTGCAGTTGGCCACCGCACCGGCGGCAAAGATGCGAAAGGCGGGCGCCAGCGCTGCGGGCAGTGCGTCGGCATTCTCCGCAAATGTCGCCAACTCGGCGGGCTGCTTCGTAGCAACGAGCAGCGTGTTGCCCAGAGTGGTTACCGGCCCCGGCTCATCAATCAGGAAGACCGTGGGAAAGACTGTGCGCACCGTGGCGACCATGGCATCGACGAGCGCGTAGTTGGTGGCTGTGCGCCCAACGTTGATTGCGAGCACTCCGTCCTCGCTCAGGTGGTCATGCACAAGCGCAAAGAACTCAGCGGTCGTCAGGTGAAAGGGGATGTATGGCGGGCGGTACGCGTCCACGGCAATCACATCCCAACGTGCGTCTGCGGGCTGTTGCGTGAGGAAATGGCGGCCATCCGCCGCGACGGTGGTCAGCTTCGGGCGATCCATGGCGAAGAATTTGCGGCCCACGTCGAGGATCTCGGGGTCGAGCTCCACACCTGTCATCGCAACGTCGGGGCCATAGATGTCGGCGTAGAGGCTGCTCACCGTGCCCGCAGCTGCGCCAACGACCAGCAAGCTGTGCGGCGTGGGCTGTGTCTGTGCGGCGCTCTTGCGGAAGAGCGGCGCGAGCAGGAAGTAATCCCAAATGCCTTCGCTCAGCACGGAATCAGGGTGATAGACGCTGTGGATGCCAATGCCGTCGTTGAGTTTGAGGTGGCGCTCGCTGCCCCATTGGCGGACAGCAATGTAGTTGAAGCGGCTCTCGTCCTCAAAGATGATCGGGCCACGTGTGCCGTCGTCCCATCCGGCGCGAATCGAGCGATCCGCGCCGCTCCAAAACGCGAGCGCGGCGACGGCAAGCAGCGCGGCCAAGGGCAGCCAGACGTGTCGCCGCCCAATTGCGCCGATGGTCAGAACAACGAGCAATGCTAATGAAAGCGCGAAGAACGTTAGCCGCGTGCCTATGGCAGGAATCAGCCAGAGGACCGGTACAAACGCACCGGCGAGGCTGCCCATCGTGTTCACCGCATAGAGGCGACCGATGCGCGCACCCGTGCGTATATCTCCCGGCGGACTTGCGTCAAGCAGCAGCCGCACTGCCCAGGTGCCCGCCGTCCCCAACAGAATCACCGGCACACTGAAGAGGAGCAGAATCGCCAGAAGCGCGCCGCCCAGCATCCCCGGCGCAAAACTCTCCAACCCTGTGGCGGCCATGCGCAGCACTGGGCGGCTGAAGAGCGGAATGAGCGCCACGCCCACCGCAGCAAGCGTGAGCACGCCGTCGAGCACGGGCCTGCGCGGGTAGCGGTCGGCCAGCCGCCCCCCCAACCATGCGCCCACCGCAAGGTAGAGCAGGATCATGCCGATCAGCGCCGCCCACACAATTTGGCTCGAGCCGAAGGCAGGCTCAAGCAGCCGCGACGCACTCAGTTCAACGCCCAGCGTGACGAATCCGGCTGTAAAGACGACAGGGTAGAGGGAGCGCATAGTTGCACGGGAGTCGGGAGTCGGGAGTCGGGAGTCGGGAGTCGGGAAAGCGAGTGTCACGCGCAACGGCCTGCGCGCTGCTGGGTAGCATACGTGCAGGCCGCTTTTTGCGGCAAAACAAACGCGTTCTTGCAGTACTTGCAGTTGCTGTTCTTTGCGCTTCCGCTGCATATCTACGGCGTACTTGCGCGACTCTGCTTTTTGTTTCCGCATCCATTTTTGAATGACTATAGGGAGGCTTGGTTTGGCTGGCTGCGGACGTAAGAGGCCGGTAAGCTTGGAAAGGGCGACGCCAATCACACGCACTGTGCTCTGGAGCAATTGTTCCTCAGAGCGAATCAACACGCAATAACACGGACATTCCGGAGAAGCCGTGTCTTGGTTGTCCGATTTGTTCCCTAATCAGGGCTGCGCTCTATTGACACCCAACGGCCACTCACCAGTTTCTCTCCCTCGCCATCGAAGAAGACTCCTGGAGTACCTCTGCTCTTTCCTTCACGAACGTCTGCCCGCACACGCCTATGCGCTGTTTCGATTGCTCCCAATAGTTCCGATTCGGTTTTGAAGTACTGATCGTCATCTGCGAATTGTGTGTCGTTCTTCATTAGCATACTGAAGCCATACTTGCCCTTATTGCTTCCCTTCTTTATGGGGTAGACATATTCCGTTCCTTCTTCGCCACCCAGTCGTGGCATCTCCCTACGTATAGAAGTGCAAAACTTGCCTTCGTTCACTTACGGCCTCCAAACTTGTTTAACGCAACTCGTGCAGATATATTCTTCAAGAATTGGCCTGCACTCAGATGGGACCGTGTGCAGGCCAACTCTCATGCCTCAATTGGGTAGCACCACTACGGGCTGTCAGTTCAGCCGCTCGATGATCCCCGCGGCGCCCATGCCGCCGCCGATGCACATGGTGACGAGCCCCACGCGCTTGTCCTGGCGCTGCAGCTCGTGGAGAATCTGCACGGTGAGTTTGGCCCCGGTGCAGCCCAGCGGATGGCCCAGCGCGATCGCGCCGCCGTTGACATTGGTGATCTCTTCGTCAAAGCCCAATTCGCGCATGACCGCCAATCCTTGCGCCGCAAAGGCCTCGTTGAGCTCAATCAGGTCAATGTCGTCCAGGTCCATGCCTGCATACTTGAGCGCCTTGGGTACTGCTGCAATGGGGCCAATCCCCATGTACTCGGGGGAGACACCGCCGACGGCAAAGGCGACGAAGCGCGCCAGTGGCTTCATCCCCAGTTCGGCAGCCCGCTCCTCGCTCATCATGAGCACAGCCGCGGCGCCGTCGCTCGTCTGGCTGCTGTTGCCCGCAGTCACGCTGCCTTTGGCGGCAAAGGCCGGCCTGAGTTTGGCCAGCGCGTCGAGGCTTGTGTCGCGCCGCACGCCTTCGTCGGTGTCGAAAACGAACTGCTTCTCCTGCACGCCGCTGCCGCTGCCAAGGGTCAGTTGCACATCAAGCGGCACAATCTGGCTCGCAAAGCGCCCTTCGGCAATGGCGGCGCCGGCGCGCTGGTGGCTGCGCAGCGCAAACGCGTCCTGATCCTCGCGGCTGACGCCATACTTGTTGGCAACATTCTCGGCCGTAAGCCCCATACCCAGATAGACGCCAGGGTACTGCTCGGCCAGCGTGGGGTTGGCGACAAACTTGTTGCCGATCATGGGCACGTGCGACATGCTCTCGACACCGCCGGCGATGATGACATCGCCCATACCGGCCATGATCTGCTGGGCGGCCGAGGCAATTGTCTGCAAGCCGCTTGAGCAGAAACGGTTGACTGTCTGCCCGCAGACGCTCTCGGGCAGCCCAGCGCGCAGCGCGACGATGCGCGCCACATTCATCCCCTGCTCCGCCTCGGGGAAGGCGCAGCCGAGTACAAGGTCCTCAATCAAGTCGGGCGCGATGCCGCTGCGCTCAACCAGCGCCTGCACCACGGCCGCGGCCATGTCATCCGGGCGCACCGCGCGCAGCGTCCCTTTGGGGGCCTTACCAACGGCAGTCCGCGCCGCCGCAACAATTACAGCATTCCGCATCATCATCTCTCCTCATCAATCCCTTTTGACGCAAGGACGCCAGGGTGCAAGGGAACGCAAGGAAGGGCGCAATGAAAAACAAAGGCGCCATTTCGCTTGTACTTCCTGCCGCACCGGCGCATCAAATCTCCAGTTTGTTTACAACTCGGTGAATTCCCTTGCTTACGAGTGGCTCACCGAAATTTATGACCATCGCCAGCTTTAGACCAGTCAGCCGAAGGTACGTCAGCGCCTGGGCTTCAAAGATGGTGTTGTACTCGATTACACTCTTGCATTCAACGACCACTTTGTCTGCAACGACCATGTCAAGTCGCAATGGTGTTGCAAGCAGCTTGCCCTTGTAGCGAATAGGGACTGCCACTTGCCGGGCCACGTGCAATCTGACGGTCGCCAAGTTCTGCCGCCAGCGCTTCTTCGTAGACAGCTTCCAGAAGACCTGGTCCACCCAATGTCCGGTGTACTTCCAGCGCACATTCGTAGATGCAGTGACTAATCTCGTTCTCGTTCACAGAAACCGCCCGCTCTTGCGTTGGCTCTCAGCAATCAACCGCGCCGTTGCCGTTCCTTGCGCCCTTCCTTGCGTTCCATAGCGCCCTGGCGTCCTTGCGTCAAAATTGCTAATTTCGCAGGGGTTTGCCGGCCTGGAGCATGTACATGACTCGTTCCTGGGTCTTGGGGTTGCCGGCGAGGCTGAGAGTGGCTTCGCGCTCGAGGTCGAGGAAGTACTGCTCGTCCATCCACGCCGGTTCGCTCAGACGCGCCACCGCAGAGGACGTGGCCCAGGCGGTTGGCCACGACGCCGTCGTACGCCGAGATATAGCCCCCCTGCTGCATGGAGTAGACCTCGATCTTGACGCTCGCAAGCATATCTTTGCCCGCTGCATAGACATTTCCCTTGGTTACTGGCGGCCGGTAGCCGTCGGCAGCCATCTCGAGCACGGCGCGTTTGGCCTCGGCAAAGTGGAGGTCGCGGTTCATGACAATCACATCGCTCTCGTCCAGAAAGCCAAGTTCGCGCGCCTGGACTGCCGATTCGGCAACTTTGGCAAAGCCAATCGTCTCGAAGATCTGGCGTAGCCACGGCATGGGATTCACGTTGGTGGCATGCATGTGCGGGCTGACGTTGCGGCGCACCATCTCCTTGCAGCCGCCCCAGCCGGGGACGATGCCCACGCCCACCTCGACGAGGCCCATGTAGGTCTCGGCGTGGGCCACAATGCGGTCGGCGGCGAGGCACGATTCGACGCCGCCGCCCAGCACGCGCTGGTGCGGCGCCGCCACAACCGGCTTGGGCGCAGTGCGCAGCGCCATGAAGGTGTCCTGTCCATACTTGAGGAACGCCTCAACGCCCGCCCAATCGCCCGACTGGACGAGGATTGCCACCTGCAGAAGGTTGGCCCCTGCCGAGTAATCGCCGCCCTCATTGCCCAGCACGAGCCCGCTGGCGCTGCCATGCAACCGCTCCACGGCCTTCTGCAGGATGTCGAAACTCCCCTGCTCGAAGACGTTCATTTTGCTGCGCGCCTCAAAGAGCAGCACACCGTCGCCCATGTCGTGGAGGACGGCGCTGTCGTTCTCGGCAAGCGGGCGAGAACGGTGGCGAATGTCCGCAAGCGTGATTGTGCGCGTATCCGCCGAAGCCGGGCCGTAGACCTTCGTCAGCGGGCTGTAAACGAGGCGCGTGCCCTGCTCGTAGCAGTAGAAGGCGCTGTTGCCGGCAGCGAGAAACTCGTTTACCCACGGCGCGACCGTCAAACCCTCACCGGCCATGCGCGCAGCCGTCTCCTTAACGCCGAGCGCATCCCACGTTTCAAAGGGTCCCATCTCCCAGCCAAAACCCCACTTCATCGCGTTGTCAACATCGGCGATGCTGTCGGCAATCTCGGGGATGCGCTTGGATGCATAGGCCATGGTGCGCGCCAGCGTGTGCCAGATCAGCTCACCCGCCGGGTCGGCCGCATCCACAAGAAAGCGCAGCCGCTCGGGAAGGTCCATCTCCTTGGCATCGCCCACGCTCGACCACTTGGGCTTCTTCGGGGCCACATAGGTAAGTTCTCCCTCGGCGGCGGCCTGCAGATCAAGCCCGTGGAACTCCTTCTTGCCCTTGGCGTCGGTCTCGGTCTTCCAGAAGCCCTGCCCACTCTTCGCGCCCAGGAAGCCGCCATCTACCAGCGCCTTGACCACGGCCGAACCGTATTCACCGCGCAGCACGTCGCGATCTTCGTCATCAGGAATCAGCCCATAGAGGTTCTGGCTGACCATGGCGAGCACGTCAATGCCCACAATGTCGTTGAGGCGGAAGGTGCCCGTCTTGGGGCGGCCCAGCAGCGGCCCGGTGAGCTTGTCAACCTCCTCCACCGTGTAGCCGTTCTCGATGGCAAACTCCATCACGTCGCTTTGCACAAACGAGAACATGCGGTTGGCAATGAAGTTGGGCGTATCCTTGCAGATGACCACACCCTTGCCCAGCGCCGTTTCGGCAAACTGGCGCATCCGTTTGACGATGGCCGGGTCC
Source organism: uncultured Chloroflexia bacterium (assembly GCA_963735275.1). Lineage (GTDB taxonomy): Bacteria > Chloroflexota > Anaerolineae > Caldilineales > Caldilineaceae > UBA5069. The sequence continues at coordinate 767,557 of CAVTKJ010000001.1, forward strand.
GTCTCGGGCGTGGGGATGAGCTCGAGCAGGTGTAGATAGCGAGGCGGGTTGAAGAAGTGCGTGCCGAGGAAGCGCTTCTTGAAAGCATCGCTGCGCCCCTCGCTGATGATGTGAATTGGGATGCCCGAGGTGTTGGATGAGATGATCGCCGAGGCCGGCGCGGTCTTCTCGATGCGCTCCATGAGCGCCTGCTTGGGTCCCGGCCGCTCGACAATGACTTCAATGATCCAGTCGCTCTTGCGCACGGCCGCGTCAAAGTCGTCTTCGAGGTTGCCCACGCGAATCAGCCGCGCCGTGTCGCGCGCAAAGAGATTGCTCGGCTTGGCCTTCACCATCCGATCAAAGCCCTGCTGGGCGATCCGATTGCGGACCTTCGGGTTTTCCAGCGCAAGTCCTGCGGCGCTCTCATCGGCCGCCAGCTCGGTCGGGACAATATCGAGCAGCGAGACCGGCACGCCGGCGTTGGCCAGGTGGCCGGCAATCGCCGCGCCCATGGTGCCCGCCCCAATCACTGTGACGTAGTTGATTCCGTTCGGCATCTGATGACTCCTTCACCCGCCTGCTCGACGGGCGCTGTCTGCTGGAACCGGCCGGTACGCGCAAAGACGCACTGGTCCGACGGTTGACACGCACATTGTTCTGGACAAGAGGCGCGCAGGCTTGGCCTGCGCGTCGTAACTGGCTGCAAGTATGGCGGACGGTTGTTTTGGCGCGGTTGCCGGTTCGTGGAGAAACAAAGTGCAACGCTTCGCCATTCCTTTCGGCAGCGAAGCGTCGCACGCACTTCAGCAATTGCGATCAGGCCTATTTCTTGACGACCGGAATATAGGTCGCGTTCGGGCCAGGGTTGTAGATTACCTTCGTCAGCGGATCACCCAGCAGGAGAAAGGTGCGCAGGATATCTTCGTTGCCGGAAGCACTCAGCGTCAGGTTGAGGTAGCCCGAATCGAGCAGATCGCCCAGGCGTACGGGCGTGCCCGGTTTCGCAAAGAGCTTGCCAAAGAAGCCGTCTTGCAGGCTTTCGTGCCCAGCAACCACGCTCTGGCCACTTGAACCCCATACGCCTACGGCGCCGCCACGCGGCCAGAGGAAGTAGGCTTCGTCAATCGTTGTGGCCGAATTGGCGGGCGTGGCAAAGGACGACGTCATGCAGGTCATGGACAGTTGAACAAAAAGCTGGTTCGCGTTGTAGAAGGTGGATTCGTTTGTGAGACTGAGCAGAAACTTGCGGTCACCGCCGGCCTTTTCGAGTTCACCCATGTTGAAGACATTTGCGTGGCCATTGTAGACCACAAGCGCAGGGCCATTTCGCAGACCGGCAAGGGCGCGCTGCTGAGCATCCTCGCGTACGGGCACACGCCACCAGTCGCTGTATGCCGGCGGCGTCTGATAGGCCGGGAATGGATCGTAGTAGACACGCTGTGTCAGATTGACGTTGTTCCGGTTCGGATTGAGTGAGCGAACTTCGTCGGCATGCTGGGCAAAATCACCTGCCCCATCCTTGAAATAGGGATTGCAGGGTTGGTTTGGTACGCATGGCTGCGGCTTGAGGTAGTTGTCGGCAAGATAGAGCGCCGTGCTGCGCCAGGCGGCCTTGAGGTCCGTGGACGTCTCATAGCTGACGATCTTGTTGACGACGGCGCTCAGCTCATCCACCTTCTTCACGGGAAAGCGACCCACCATGAGATCCATGGTGAATACGGCGCTGTTGGCGATATTTGCGTCGACGCTGAATTGGCCATAACAGTTGTCGCACGCCGCTTCGCCAAGCCATTTGTCGATGTTCTCCTCCATGTAGGGAGGTATCAACAACGGTGCGCGCGGTCGTCCTGCTGTTCGTAAGTTCTTTGGGTCATATGTGCCGTCACCCACGAGCACGACGGAAATGGGATGCGGATTCGTCCAGGTGGAGTGGGCATCTTTCAGAAAGGCGCGTATCGCACGTGAATCGACGTAGCCGCCGCTGTAGGCATCGTAGATGCGTGTTACGTCAGCCGTTGCGGTCTTGTATCCCTGTTGGTTGCGCAGCGCCAGCAGCGGCTGCAGCGGAGCGGCGTAGTCTGCCGCCGGGATTACGTAGATTGCATGCGCTGCGGCAATACTTCGGGCATAGAGAGGCTTGAAGGGGCGCACTGTGGGCGTATTGACGAACTCGGGGCCGGCCACGAGATAGCGCCGTCCGGGTTGGTCATCTGTGAAGCCATCTTTGCTTGCGCCGGTCAGCGCAATGGGTGCATCCGGATCAGTCACGTCCCACACGCCGTAGCCGCCCGAGAACTGCGGGGCATCACTCCAACGGTAAACAGACTGCGCGGCGTCACCCCGGAAGATCGCGCCGCGGTTACCCATTGCCAGCGAGACGAGCCGCGAGTAGGCAATTGACTCGAAGTAAAGCGTGCGCGGGCTGGCCTTCGCCACAAAGCCGACGGTCATCGTGACCGGGTTGCCCACATCTGTGAAAGGGACGGCTGTACTGAATGACGTAGCAGACGGATCATACTGCCATAACAGTTGCACCAGCCTGCTCGGCCCACTCGCGCTGGAGACGCTAAACTCATAGTCGCTGCCGGCGCTGTAGAGTGCGTTCGGCGTCACGGTGAAGGTGTATGCTGCGTTGCTGTTGAGCAACGGCAGCAAGTTGGGCGGCTGCACCTTTGCCGGATCACGCAAATTGGCGGTCAGCACGGCCGGCTTGTCCGCCGCTGAATTTGTGCTGAACAGCGCAGCAAAGTAGTGGTCGCCGTCCGCGCCGGGATAGTTGGAATTGTAGGTCGACTGGCCATTCCAGCGCAGGCGGTCCTGCCAGAAGCCCTGATCAAGCACTGTCGAAACAGCGTCGCCCCCAGGCGCAGCGAGTGCGCGCGTTCCGACCGCCGGGCTGCGCTTTAGTGGGTCACTCTCGATTGACACCTGATAATAGGAGTTGACATTCCAACGGTCGCCCACGCTCTCGACGTAGAAGCGCAGTTCGTCGACTACCACCTGCACGGGGACCGCGACGCCCCGGTTTGCAACGCGCACATTGGCCAGTGAAGCGGCCGTGCAGTTGGGGCCCAGGTCACCGGCCTTGATCTGCTGGAGGCCTGGTTTGGCCACCACAAGCGTAACCGTCGCACACGCCGCATCTGCCTCGGCCGCTTCAGCCGCCGGCTCGTAGGTGGGCTGTGCGGCGTCGGCGGCTTCAATTGCCGCAGTGCGCGCCTCGCCATATTCCCACGGCGTTTCGAGGATTGCGTTTGCGCCCGGTATGTTCGTCTCGAGCACGGTTGCGAGTTTCGTGACGCCACCCTGAGAAAAAACGGGGCTGATCGCCACCATCACCAGATACTCGCCCTTGACGGTTCCCTGACGCAGAACGAATACAGGCTGGTCGGGAAGCGCCACAACTCCTTGGGCTACGGGCGGCTCCTGCCCCTCTTCGAGGATCACGGGGGGAAGTTCGGGCGCGCCGGGAACAATCATGCCCGCGGGCAGATCGATCGTCTCGAGGCGCGTGATCTGCGGCAGAGTCACGGCGTCCGGGCCGGCAAAGCGCAGCGGAATCACCTTGAAGGGCAGGTCGTACCCCTGATAGCGCTGCAATGGCAACTGCGCCGCCAGCGATTCCAGAAGCCCGCCATCCGCGGCAGACGCTGTCGCAACCGATGCGCCATTCCAGCCAATTTGCACACCGCCGCCGCTATTTGCGACCTGCAACGCCGACGCTGCGGCGTCAGGCTCTTGCGCGGCCGCGGGCTGGACCGAGGGCAGAAGCAGCGAACCTGCGCACATCAGGGCCGCTACGACCTGCAGCAGGTGCTTGTGTGATTTCCCCTTGTAAACCTTCGATTGGTGTTTGCTCATGTCCTCAGACTATTCTTGCGCAAATTCAGGCGCAGCGCCTGAACATTCGCTACACAATGAAGTATCGGCCGGGTCGCTAAACCTTGCCTTTACATATGAAACTGGATTGCATTCCTTGGGGGGGGGATTGCGATCAGAGGGACGGACTTTCGCCCCACCTACTGAATCGTTTGCCGCTGCACATTCCTTCGCACACGGACGTGGGCAGTGTAGTCGCACGACGCGTAATTGTCACGTATGCAAACTTGGCGACTACCCCACGCTTCGCCGGCAACAGGCGGCGGCATCTGGGGCAAAGAAATCAGGCGGCCCAAATGGACCGCCTGATGCTTCACTATAGAGCAAATTGCGCTGCGGGCTTCTCACCCGTCCCGGCGCTTGTCAAATCCGGGCGGTCAATCCTTCTTGTTGTGACGCCGTGCGATGACGCCTGACAAGGCTGCAAGCCCAGTGCCGAAGAGCGCGATCGTGATGGGCTCGGGAATGGGCACCGGGTCCGGTGTTGGCGCTGGCGTGGAAGTCGGCACAATGCCCGGTTGGGGAGTCGGCGTCGGAGTCACCGTGGCAGTCGGATCAGGTGTCGATGTATCTGTCGGAACTGGCGTGTTGGTCGGCGTGCTCGTCGGTGTGTTCGTTGGGGTTTCCGTGGGCGTGACGGTCGGCGGTTCCGAAGTCGGCGTGTCGACCGCCGGCGCATCTTGCGCGAAGGCCACCTGGGCGGGAACAAAAGCGAATCCAAACACTAGCGCGAACACGGCCAGCAGCAGTGTGAGCCTCAGGGCACGGTTCAACATGAGTACGATTTCTCCATTTCGATGATAAATGATGTGAATTGCGGAGATAGTCAATGAGGCGCGCGGCTTTGAGGCGGCGCACCGATGCCGTTGCGTGTATAATACACGAAACCGCAAGTCGCTGCAAGTCAAAAAAACACGCAATTCGTGCGCCGGAAGCCACGATGCTTTTCCCGTCAGCTCCCTGGGCGGCAAGGGCTTTTCGACAAAATGGTTGCCCGCTGCCATTGCTCAGTTCCACCCACACATGAGGAGATTGCCATGCCATTCTATGACCTGGACGCTCGTCCCACCAAGGAGCTCTTCGCTGGTGTCACCACCAAGTCGTTTTGGGGCGAGAATCTGCTTCTTTCCTATGTCACACTCGAGCCTGATGCCCAGGCGCCTGCGCACAGCCACCCGCATGAACAAGCGGGTATTGTTTTGAGCGGTATGATGGCCTTCACCATTGGTGACGAGACGCGCACGTTGCGCCCGGGCGAAATGTACCTGGCGCCGGGCAGCGTTGTGCATGCGGCGCACACGGGCGCGGATGGTTGTGTCGTTCTTGAGATTTTCAGCCCGGTGCGCGAATTGCTTCAGTACTGAGGGTGGTCGGGAGTCGGGAGTCGGCAGTCGGCAGTCGGCAGTTGCTGGGCGAACGTAAAGGGATCAGCGGCTCGCTTGCCGCTGAATCCCTTTCTTTGTCTCTCACGTTCGACTGCCGACTCGCCGACTGCCGACTCCCGACTCCCGACTCCCGACGCTTGACCCTACCGCGCTCTGCGCACCGGCCTCCATTCGCGCAGGGCGAGTGGCTGGGCCCCTTCCGGCGCAGTGAGCCTGCGCGGCACGTCGGGCGTGCCCGCACCGGAGAATGCGTCGACTCCCGGGCTGTTTTGCATCATCTGCTTCTTTTGAAATGCCGTAAGCGCAACTGTGGCGCATGCGGAAAGCATGTCGCCGCTGCTTGTCGCCCGTGGCTCGTCGAGAAGCGCGAGCAGGTCCGGCTCCTGCGCCAGCGTAACCTGGAGCATGGTCCGCCATGCGTGGATGCGCTCGTCAAGTTGGGATCAGGCGAGCCTGCCGATCGGCGAGTTCGCTTGCAAGCTCAATTTGGCGCGTAGCACCATGCTCGATGCGCGTCGTGGTGACCGCCTTGATTGCGGCGAGCATAACAGCGTGTGGAATCGTCTCGTCCTCGTTTGGCGCGGCGTCGTATGTGGGTTCGCCGGAATCGTCCCATTCACCGGCTTGGGCGTCCCCATCCGGAGCAAGATCGATCCGCTCGGCGGCGGCGTCAATGGTTGCGGCTGCAACAATGCGGCTGGTCGCGCTTTCACCGCCAAACGCGCGCAACGTGGCGTCATCGTACGGGAGCGACTCGCGCAACGCTGCGAACCAGTCCGTGATGACGCCGCGCAGGTCGGCAAGTTCTTCGCGGGCTGCATCCGCATCGAGGGGTGCGTCCACCGCGGCCCTGGCCGCCTCAGGCAGCGCCGCAAACTCTGCACCTAGATCGATCACATTTTGTGCCGCCACCTGCGCTGCCAACTCCGCCCCCGCGGCCGTAAGCACATTGACGCTGTAACGCATCGCCGAGAGGCGGCTGCGCACTTCCGTGAGCTCTGCCTCACTACGTCGCCGCGCGGCCTCGGATTCGGCGCGCGCCAGCGCGATCACGGTCATCGTCTGGTCCGGGTCAACAGAACTGACCTCAAGTTGCAGCGTCTGTGCGTTCTGCAGCGTCTCGAGGCGGAGGCTGAGCTCCTCCATTTCGCTGCGGCGCAGGGCCACGTCATCCTCAAGTTGTTGACGGCGATCTTCGATTTCGCGGTGTTCTGCCGAGAGGCGGTTGTAGGTTGCCCTCAGTTCTGCGTACGCGCCACTCCACTGCGTGATGTCCGTCCGGTTTTGTGCCATCTCCGCTTCACTGCTCAGGATGTGAGCCTCGGCGGCGTTCAGGCGGTCTTCCAGGTCCCCCGCTTCGGACTGGAATTCTTCCAACTGGGCGCGCACGATCTTCAATTGGGCGGTGAGATCGGAGGCGTCGCCCTGGGCGGCCTCTTGTTCACTCTTGCGTGCCGCCTGTTCTGCTTCGAGTTTGGTCTGTGCGTCGGCGAGCTCGTCCGTGCGGATGTCAAGTTCACTTTGCAGTGCGTTGATGCGCGCAGAGTGCGCCGCAGCCAGATTGCGCACGCGCGATTGGCTGAAGTAGGCGGCAATAAAGAATCCCACCACGAAACCGAGAAGGGCTAGCCCGACGGTTGCTGTCGTTGACATGGGTGCGGCATTTCCTCTCCAGGCGGCGCTGACGCTGAACGATATCGAGCGAGTTGCGCCGGCATCGTACGCACCGGATCTATGCAGATGTCGATGATTGTCCGGTGCGCGCGACGTCCAATTCGCTGCGCAACGCGTCAAGCTCCGCGGACAATGAGGCGTTGCGCGATTCGGCGCGTGCCAAGGCATCATCCTTCATCTTGATCATTGTGGACGCAAGCACTGCCAGTTCGGCAGCCACGTCCTCGCGAGCGTGGATGAGACGATCGTCAAGTTCATGGCGAGCCACATTCGAAGTGAGAAGTTCGGCCTTGACGGAGTTGAGCTGGGCATCGCGATCGGCCAGTAAGGCTGCGCTCCGATCCAGCTCTTCCTGCAGCCGGACGGCGCGGCTGTAGGCTTCGGTGAGCGCAATTTCGCGTGCCTTGTCGGCCTGAATCTCCTGAGGCGCCCGCGCTGCGGTGGCAAAGCGCTCGGAAATGTGATCGAAAGCTGCGGCCAGCGACGCCGCCTGGTTCGCCGAAGGGGCGCCGGCCGTGGCACCCTCATCCGCATCCGTATCCGCGTCGACAGCCGGCAACTCCTCGGTTGGGGCCTCCGCAGCTTCTTGGGCCGCCTCGGCAGCCTTTGCCTCTGCGCCGGCCTCAGCCTCTTTCGCAGCCTCCGCGGCTTCTTCTGCCGCCTTGGCTTCCTCTGCAGCCCTGGCCTCTTCGGCCGCCTTGGTCGCGGCCTCGAACCCCGCAACCTGTGCCGCAAGTGAGGTAGATTTGGCTTGCTCTTCCTCAAGCTCCTTCTGGGCCGATGTCAGGCTCGCGGAGGCCTTGGTATAGGCGCTCCGCGAGTCTGAAAGCTCCAGTTCGGTCTTGCGCTGCTTGCCTTCCAGGTCCGCGTTGCGTGCCTCCAATGTGCGCGCACGCCGTGCCGGCGAAATACCGGTGAGCAGCCAGCCAAAGATGAAGCCAAGCACCAGGGTAACCAGGAGCGGTACCCAGTTTTCGGTGATCCATGTCATGTTGAGCCAGTACATAGGTGGACTCCTGCTGATTGCAGCGTGCGCTGGATGCACGACGCCAGGTTTAGGCAGACGGTTTGTCAAACCGCTGAAACGAATGGTTGGTCACAAAGTCAAGCATCATAGGCAGGCAACAGTTTCGATGGCTGCACTCTCGCGGTGCACCAACTTCACATCGTCCCGGCTGCTTCCGTGGGGAGGCCGGCAAGACATCAGGGCGGAGCCATTGAGTAGCCCTGAGCGTCCGGGCAGGGGTGGCTTGCATCATGCTGTTTTGCCATGATGGATCCGAATGTGATACCTTCCCGAACACTTGCCATTCTAGCACGGCGCGCCCGTGCAACCCAACGCGCGATTTGTCTGGCGCTCGACATCGCACTCCGGCGCACGTCAAGGAGTCACCACATGAATCTTGGCGAACTGCGCGCCTGCTGCCTGGCGCATCCTGGGTCCGAGGAGACAATTCCCTTCGGACCTGAGTCACTTGTCTACAAGGTGATGGGAAAGATGTTTGCGCTTCTGCCGGAGAGCGTCGACGCCGGCAAGTACCCGTTTGTCGTCTTCAAAGCCGAACCGCACTTTGGCCGGTTGCTGCGTGACACCTTTCCGGCGGTGCAGCCTGCCTGGCACTTTAACAAACTTCATTGGAACTCCGCAACTATGGACGGCACGGTTCCCGAGGACGAGGTGCGCGCGTGGATCGACAATTCCTACGCGATCGTCGTGCGGGGCTTGACGCGCGCCCAGCGGGATGCGCTGAAGCAGTTAACGGGTGCCTAACGCACAGAATCCAAATGCTGCGTCGTGCGCATGAGACCGCATTGCGTAGTGGCTGCTTCACCTGCCGAACTGGCCAATTGCGAAGCATCCTGGACCGGTGGCAGCTGATGAATGTTGATGAAATACTTCGGTAGTGGCCAACCTGTAGCCAGGCCGCCGCAAGCCGAAGCTCGCAGCGGTGGTTGAGGCGAACGGGCGCATGGCACGGCATACGTTGGTGACACGAGGACCGAGCGGCTGGACAAGGCTGCTTAGGAAGTCGGATATTGCATCGACACCGTGCGCAAGTAGTTGTCGAATTTTGATAAGTGCAGCATCGCTGAGTTGCAGGACGCACCCTAGAGCGGTCGTTCGACCACCTGTAGCGAATCGGTGTGAATATGACGCATTTTGGCGCTGCTGACCATTTCACCAATTGACCAAGGTCTCGTCCGGCCACGACGAGAGCGCCGGCCAAGCGCTAATCCGAACGCACGGACAAAGGCAAGCGCCGGTTGCGAAAACCATCTTTTTAGACCGCCAAAGCGGCCGCGCACGAAAGATATCTACTTGTCGAAAATAAACCATCGATTGGTTGTGCGGCTTGACGCAAACTGCGCCCCATGGCTATTGCACGCCATAACCCAGTCGCCACCTACCACATGCCCAACAAGCGCGACCCCTGCCAAGAACCTGGTTCCAATTACCATGACCGCGTGTCAAGCAGAAGCTTGTTGGCCGCATGTCAAATCGGCACATTGGACTTCACTGTATTGTCGTGGCGATTGCGTCAACGAGCACTCCTGAGCCGGTATTCTCAGCGTTATTTTCACAGGTTAAAACAAATGGCAGCGGATTGTCATCCGCTGCCATCCATTGTCATCTGTTTGCAACGATGTCAAGGTTCTGGTCGCTGCTCTGATTCGTTGTTGTTGTGCTGCTTGCGCACCGCGCCTATGCAACGCGGGGCGCATCAATTTCGGCGAGCAGCGCCGTCGTGCGTTCCACCATGACCGTATCGCCCAGCGTGGCGAATGTCTTGAGCGCTGCCGCGACACCAGTCGCGTGCGGCATCGACCTCCCCGGCCTCAGTCGCGGAGAACGCGAGAAGCACCTGCTGTTCCCCCACGAGCGGTAAGTCCTCCAACCGTTCGGCGATTTCGACAGCAGCAAGCGACGCAGCTTTGGCCTCATCGCCTACGCCCATCTCGGCCAGCGTCGCGCCCAGGTGGCCGTATAGGCGCGCCTGCGCGGCTTCATCGTGAAGCTGGTGCGCCACTTCCAACGCGGCGCGGCAATCGGCCGCCGCCGACTCCAACTCTTCCTGCGTGTAGTGCGCAAGGCTCATCTTCTCCAGCATAACAGCCTGCCAGGCCAGGTTGTCTTCTGCGCGCGCCAACTCCAGGCCATGCTTCAGGTAATGCAGCGCCCGCTTCGGCTGCTCGTGTTCCATGAAGAACGAGGCTGTATTGAGCGAAGCCGCAAGCGCCACCGCTGTCATCTTCTCTTCGGCGCACAGCGTCAACAGCGCGTCGGCATACAACTGCACCATGCTGCCATGCTTGGCCGCAGCGTGCGCCTGCACCAGCGCATCAAGCGCCTGCACGCGTGCGCCCGGGTTGTCCAGCGCGTCGGCTTCGTTGAGCGCGATCTCGAATTGTTCAAGAGCAGCGTCCGGCTCATCGTTTGCGAGCATCACCGAGCCCAGGCCAATGCGATAGCGCAGCAGAGATTCGGGCAACCGGAGCCTTTCGGCGGCGTTCAAGGCGGCGGAGAACGAATCAGCCGCCTTGTCCAGAGACTGCAGCGCCAGGTAGAGCGCGCCCAGCTTGCCTTCCAGATGCATCGCGCGCAGCGGGTCTTTGTCTTCTTGCGCCATCGCCAGCGCTTGATCAAGCCGCCCGATCGCTTTCTCAATCTCCCCGCGTTCGGCCATCAACTGGCCAATGTGAGCCAACGCGTCGCTCTGCAGCGCCTTGTGGTCCGCCTCCCTGGCAAGGTTGAGAGAGCGAAAGAGCGCTCGCTGCGCCAGGTGCGTATTGCCAAGTTGGGCCAACGCAATGCCCTTGTAGCCCCACAGCCGCGCTGCTTCTTCGAGACGCCCGCCTGCCTCGGCAACCAGAATTGCGTCCTCGAATTGCGTCAGCGCCCTGGGCGCGTTGCCTGCTTGCAGATAGCTTTTACCCAAAGCCAACTGGGCAGACGACAGCGCCTCTGGATCGCCTGTGGTGCGCGCCGCCTCCAGTGCGTGCTCGAGTGTCGTGATTGTTGCGATTGTGTCGGTCGATGTGTCAGTGAAATTGTTCATGTGCAGCTTCAGCCAATGCTCCGTCAGGAAAGGGTCACACCGCTCGTCTGCAGGAGGGCAAGGTCCTTGGTAACGAGCACGGCCTCGGTGTTGGGCAATTGTTCGGCAAGAGACAGTCCGGCGCTGCTGCCCAGCACCATGAGCGCTGTGGCGAGTGCGTCGGCGTCAAGCGCAGTGGGTGCGATGACGGTCGCGCTCGCGAGATCGAGTGGCGAGCGCCCCGTGCGTGGATCCAGAATGTGGTGGAGCGCGAAGTCGGGCGACATGTAGTTCATATAGTCACCCGAGGTGGCCGCAGCCTGACCGTGCACGGCAAGGGTCGCGAGCACAGGTCCGTCGGGTCGACGTGGGTGGGCGATGCCCACGCGCCAGGGCGTTGCGTCGCTGCGCAAACCCAGCGTGCGCAGATCGCCGCCTGCCTCAACAAGCACCTGGTCGTAGCCCAACTCGCGCAAGGCGGCTGCACCTTCGTCGATGATGCGCCCTTTGGCAATGCCGTCGAGCGTCACCGCCGCGCCAGGAATACGCAGTGCCACACGCTCGCTTTCGATCTCAATCTGGCGGTAATCCACACGTGCGCGCAGCGCCTCAACGTCGCCGCGCGCAGGCGCGAATGCATCGAGGAGGGGTTTCACAGTCACATCAAACGCGCCGTTTGTCCGTTCGCCAAAGGCCACGGCGCGGCGCATCAACTCCACAAAAGGCGGCGGTGCGTCATGCAGGCGGCCTGTGCGGTTGAGCACGCCCAGCGGGCCGGCGGATTGGCGATGGTCAAAGAGCGTAATCAGTCGCGCCATCGCGGCAAAGGTGACGTCGACGGCAGCGCGCGCAGCGTCCGCGTCGGGGCCGACGACGCTCAGATGGACGCGCGTGCCCATGAGGATGCGCTCGGCGCGCACCGTGTGGAGCGTGGCGGGGCGCCCCTGCAGGCCAAGCGCGCCGCCCGCAATGGCAACGCCGGCAGCTGCGGCGCTGATTTTGAGGAATGAGCGCCGGCTGAAGGTGCGCGGCGCAGTGGGTGTGGAAACGGCCATGGATGCTTCGATTCTCAAGGAACAGGTGTCGGCAGCGGTTCGGGCGGCGCCCCAGCCTCGAGCGTTGCCAGTGGCTGAGGCGTTGCCGGTGGCTGAGGCGTCGCCAGTGGATCAGGCGTAGCCAGTGGATCAGGCGTCGTCGCTGCGTCGGGCGTCACGGCCAGCGTCAATTCAAACTGGATCGCCTCGGCGGTGATGGTGGCGTAGTGGCCTTCGTCAATCAGAAACTCGCCGTGGTAGTAGCCTGGTGTCGTGTCTGTCATCGACCGTCAGGTTGTCCACCCAGATCATGACAATGAGCACGACAGAGACGGCGACGAATGCGAGCAGCGCCGGCCGCCCCAGGCTCCTCTGCTTGCGAGCGGGAGCAGTCGGTTTGGCCGCTTCGCCATCGGCATTTTTCATTACGGCTTCGCTTGCGTCGCCGGCGGGGTTGGCTTGCGCCATGAGGCCCATGTCTCCTTGAGCCAGCGGCGACCGGCGGCGATGAAATCCACCACGGGGTCGAGCGGGCAAAGATAGTTGCAGAAGGGGCGATACATCATCAGGCTGGTGAGCACCACCATGATCAGCAGCGCCCACTGCACGGCGCTGCCGCGGAAATCGAAGAGCGTGGCAAAGGGCTCGTAGCCGGCGGCGCCGGGATTGCGCAGCGCCAGGCCAATCACAATCGCCGTCAGCGCCAGGCCGCGCTGCATCCACTTGAGGTGGTCGTTCCGATCGCGCGGCCGATAGACCTTTGGTTTTGTGATCGCCGCCAGGCACTCCTGGAAGGCGCCAAAGGGGCAGAACCACGAGCAGTAGGGGTTCTTGGACTCGACGGTAGTGACAAAAACGATGCCCCATATCAACAAATACCAGTAGAGGTTGGTATGCCGATCTGGCCAATAGCCTGCGAGTACAGAGATCACCGAGCTAATTGTCAGGGGCAGCGTGTAGACGAAGCCGATGACGAGCATGCCTGTGATGAGTGTGCCCCAGCGCACAATCCGCTTCGTGCGCGGATTGCGAAGTTTGTGGCCCGCATAGCCGGCGGCAAAGAGCGCAACCAACACAATCTCGGGCATTCCGATTTGCAACTGCGTGTTTTCGGGCGGGCGCGTTGTGTTGAGCGCATCGGTGGCCAAAACAAGCACCGCCGTGCGTACTGAAAGCGCAAGCGCTTCACTGCTGATGGTTGCACCGGAAATCGTGTCGAGGTCCTCGCCCAGTTGCAGCGGCTTGTCCACAGTCGATCGCAAGTACTGTTCAAAGAGATTGCTACCCTCCACCAGACGGAAAAAGCCTGGTGAGTCGCGTTGCTGCACGACCTCCACGCCAAGAATACGGCCGTCGGGTGCAACGCCTACCATGACTTCCATGAGACCGCCATAGCCATTGCCGCTTCCCGTGGCAGCATAGCCCACGACTTCGCCCGCAGCGTCGCGTCCAATATACAGATCGTCATTGCGGTCAATTGTGGTTGCGCCAGGCAGCACTTTGGGTGCGAGGGGCGATGCGTCCACACCTGAGGTGAAGTAGCCATAGAGCCACGCGATGACAATGATCGTCACCGTGGCAATCATGGCCCAGCGCTCGCGCGTCTTGCGCCGCTGCTGGTCGGCCATTCCCTTGGCGCGCGCGGTAGCCACGTCCTGCGCTCTCGATTTTGTGGGAGAAGAAGGGGTTTGCAGAGGTGCGGATGATGAATCGGATGATGACTCGGGTGGCGGCGCCGGTGTGTTTGCGGGCGGGGGCAGCGAATCGGATGACATCGTCATGGAGGCAAGCGGTCAGGCTTCAGATGGTGCAAGCGATCGAGATGGAACAGTCATGAAGCGAGGCTTCCCCAAAAGGAAGCCTCGCTTCACGCTGCTTGTTAGCGTCCGCGCCGCACGAAGGCGATGACGATGCCGGCGAGCGCTACCACGGCAGCGCTGACCCAGAAGAGCATAGCCGCTCGGGGCTCAAGCTCCGAACCGCTGCTGGTGATGGCGTTCTGCACCAGGAAGACTATCACGGCCACCCAGAGGATCCAGAGCAACCAGACATACCACGGCCGCCTCTGAACACTATAGTACTGCGTATTGCCTGGTTCTGCTGCACTTTGCTGTGTCATGATTGGTTACCCCGTCACCGATTGATTGCTGTCCACACCATATTCAGGCAAATCGAGCGACCACCAGTCCTCGCTATTGGCCTTGACGCCGTAGCCGAAGGCATCGTCCATGCTGCGGAAGAAGCTGTCGGCTATGGGTACAACCGCCGTGCCCATTTTGACCCATTCGTGGATCCACGCCTTGTCCTTCTTGGCAAAGGGGCAAACCGAGAAGCAGATGCCGCAGTTGGAGCCTGCGACTTCGCGCCAGTAGGTCATGCACTTGGTGGCATCTTCAAAATAGGCCTTGTGGCCCGGATTGTTCCAGCCGCCGCGCACTTCCCAGGTGGGCTCATCGTCGAAACTCAGCGCTTCGGAGGGGCACGCCTCGGCGCACTTCTTGCAGTGCTTGCAGAATTCCATAATGCCTGCGTCAATCGGCTTGTCGGTGGCAACCGGCAGGTCGGTGAGGATCTTGGAGACGCGCATCATGGGGCCATATTCGGGCGAAATCATGCGGTTGAGCCGTGACATCTCGCCCAGGCCGGCCAGCACGCCGAATGCAGGGGCAATGCCCAGCGCATTGGTGCTGGCTTCGCCCAAGCCCTGGTAGCCCAGGCCATTGAGGAAGTCCTGCGTCGAGCGCTGCACTTCTTCAAGGCGGCGGTAGGCCAGCGTTGTTGTCTGTGAACCGGTGATGGTGGGCGAGCGGCGCATGGACTCCTGCGACATCTGCATGGTGTACGCAATCACATACTTGCAGCTGTTGGGAATGAAGCGCTGCGTTTCGGTCTCCGAGGCCACAGGATCGTCGGTGAAGACAAGTTCCTTGCCGTCGGGGTCGTGGCCGTAGATGAGTTTACGCGTGTTTTCGTCAAGCTCCACAAAGCCGACAATGCCGGCGCCAAAGTGGCGCATGGCGGCGCGAATGATGCGCGAGGCTTCTTCGGGTGTGCCGCTCCACTTGGGCACGCCGCGCTCTTCGGGTGTCGCTGTAGCAATGCGGATGAAGCTGCGCGACTCGGGCTTGAAGGCCCCAGTGCGGCAGCCAGGCCTCGTCCTTCAGAGTGTAGCCGTCGACGTTGTCGAGCATGCGCTGCAGCTCGTTCTTCTTGCCGACTTCGGTGTAGCGATCGACTTCGTCGTTGCCGACATAGCCGGGCATGCCCTTGCGGACGGTGTTGCCCTCGTTGTACCGCTGCATCATTTCCCAATCAATTTCCGTGGTGGGGACGTCAACCGTCTTCACCCACCAGGGGCGCTGGAGCCTGCCCGCCGAATCGGCAAACGGCGCTGCTTCAAATGAAGGCGCTGCTGACGGTGCTGCCGCTGGCGACGCTGCGGCCGCGCTTTTTGCTGTGCCGCCGACTGCGACGGCGCCTGCACCAATGCCGGCCACGCGCAGGAAGTCGCGCCGACCTAGCGTAAACCTGCCCTTTTCTTGCATGTTGGACCTCGTTCTATGGGAGAATTCGGTGCTGAATTCTGCAGACGCTTCGTGGGAGGCAGCGCCGAAAGGCGGTGGCTGCCTGTTCCACTTTAGCAGCTGGCGAGGGCGAACGATAGCAGGAAAAGGCGGGGGTTGCGTCGGGAAATACCTGACTTTGTTATGTGTCAAAGCCTTGGAGAAGACCGGCGCGCAGCGCAAACTGAATTAGGTCCGAGCGGTGTTCGAGCCCGAGCTTCTCCATTGCGCGCTGGCGGTAGGTCTCCACTGTCTTGGGACTGAGGAAGATCTGCTCGCCCACTTCGCGGCTGTTGAAGCCCATTACGGTCATGCGCAGCACCTCTTGCTCGCGATGTGAGAGGGCTGCGAACTTCTCTGCCTCGCTTTGCAAACCAGTAAGTGATGAGACAAGCGCCGTAGCCGCCGTCGGGTGCAGGTAGCGCTCGCCGCTCATGACGACATGGATCGCTTCAACGAGGCTGGTGTGGGTTGATGACTTGGGTAGATAGCCGTCACATCCGGCCTCGATTGCCTGGAGCACGAACTCGCGCCGGCTGTACATGGACAGCACCAGGATGCGGCAGCGCAGATCTGCAGCGCGAATCGCGCGCATTGCGTCCAGCCCGCTGGCGTCGGGCAAATTGATGTCCAGGATGATCACGTCTGGATCGAGCAGCGCAGCCAGCGTAATCGCCTGCGCGCTCGTATCGGCCTCGCCCGCGATCTCGAAACCGCTTTCCGTCTCAAGCAGCGCGCGCAGCCCGTCACGCAAGATCTTGTGGTCGTCCACAATCAGGATGCGTACAGTCGGCGCGTCCGCGTGCTCGTTCTCGCTGAGGAATTCGCTCATGACGCCTTGCCGGCTAGCGGTGCAAAGACTTCAACGCGTGTACCGCGCCCAGGCGCCGACGACAGCGCCAACGTTCCGCCGACAATTTCTGCCCGCTCCTGCATGCTGATCATGCCCATGTGCTGCCTGCCCGACTGGGCGAAGTCATGGGTCGAAAAACCGCAGCCATCATCTTCTATGCATAGCAGCACGCCGCCAGGCGCTCCGGTGAGTTCAACGTGCACGTGACGGGCCCTGGCGTGGCGAACGACATTGGTCAGAGCCTCCTGTGCGATGCGATAGAGAGTCACCTGCAGTTCGGGCGTAAGCGCGCGCTCGTTGACGCGCGTGGTGCATGATCCGACCGATCCCGCTTCGGCAGTCATTTCGTGCACCAGCGTCTCAATCGTTACGGCCAGGCCGAATTCTTCCAGGGACGCGGGGCGCAGGCGGTAGGATAGATCGCGCACCTGCTCGAGCGTCTGCGCCGCGACATCCAGCGATGCGCTAAGGCCAACCCGGATCGCGTCGATGTCGCCCTTCTTCTCGAGCGCCTTGATGCGTACGAGCAGACTCGTGAGCATCTGTCCGGCGCCGTCATGCAATTCGCGCGCAAGGCGGCTGCGCTCCTCTTCCTGCGCTTTGACGAGATACTCGAGCAGTAACTGGCGCGCCAGCTCCTTTTCATCGAGCTTGATGCGTAGCCAGGCGTTGGCCACAATCTCGGAAACCTGTGCGCCAATCGCCTTCAGCAGTTCCTGGTCCTCCGGCGAAATCGACTTCTCTGCCTCAACCAGCAGGTTCATCACGCCAAACTGCTGTTCGTGCGCGGCCAGCGGCACGCTGATGTGTGCGGCGGTATCCGGTACGCCAGCCAGACGCAGGCAATCGCAGGAGTTGGAGCCCGGCGCAAGCTCGCCGGCAAGGAAGCGATGCTGGCAGTTGCACTGCGGTGCATCGGGCGCATGCAGCAGGTTGGGCTTCAATGCATCGGGCACCCCGCACCAGGTGGCAAGATGAAAGAAGTCCCGGTCCGGGTCGCGCAGATAAATCCAGCCTGTCTTCAGATTCATTACGTCCACGACAATGCGCAGCACAGCAAAGAGTACGTCGTGAATTTCGCCTGGGCGATTGGCGGCAAGAATAATGCGATTGATGGCCGTTAGGTGGTGATTCTTAAGCGCGAGTTCGGCCTGGGTGTCCACAAGGTGGTCCGTCATCGTGTTGACGGCGCCCGCAAGGTCACCGATTTCGTCGTTTGACCAGACGGGGACGCGCGCAGTCAAGTCGCCTGCGGCCACGCGCTGGGTCATTTTGCGCAGTTCGAGCAGGGGACGCGTGAGGATGTAGGTAAGCAGATAGGCGATGAGCAACGAACCGACTGCAGCAAGCACGGTGACAAATTGCACGCTGCGCCGGCCCGCGCGCATGGCCGCCTCCACGCGCACATCGGTGAGGAGGTATGAGAGCCAATCCTGCAACCCCAAGGCCACCCAGTAATTGAGCGATAAGCCCAGCACCAGCACGGGCACAAGTACCAGCCCCGCGATCTTGATGTGCACGGGCACCGAGAGGATGAGATTGTAGATGTGGTTGCCGATACGTCCCAAGCGAGTGCGTGCCAGGTCGGAATTCATGAAGGAATCAACAGAAATGGGGAAGGGACGGGCGCGACGCGGTCAGAGCCCGCTGGAGTTCAGTGTACGCCGCGTGAGCGCACGAGCGAAAATCCGCCTGCTTGCGCTCTGCCTGCGATCCGGGCGACACAGTTTCGTTTTCTGCAATGCAATCGGTTCACTGCTGCGGCGCTTCTGCGGCTGAATGCTCCAGCCCATACAAGCGCGCCGCTTGCAAGCACGTCCAGGTTGGCACGTCCCTGCAATCCCGGAAGGGGTATCCAGCAGTTCGGTCGCTTTGGCTTCGCTCAGTTGAAACTGCTGCCTTCTCATACCGGCCTATCGTGCGGGCATTGTCTGACTTGTCTATGAGATACCCTTTGCAGTTGTGCATGACGCGTGCCACGCCACTCAATCTGCGAAACAGGTCGTCGTTTGCACGTCGCTCTTCGGATGTCACCGCAGCAACATCGAGATCTTTCGCACTGAGAAGCGGCGCGAAGAGGCTTGAGCCACAGTGGCGACCTTCTTACAAACCGCTTGCTGGAACTCATTTATACGATCTCGGAACTCGTCACGCCCAAACAGCAGTGTCTGGACAGAGCCTCGTACTGATGAACGTGTTTTGCGTGGAGAAAAGCAGCCGTGTCAAGCCGGTACCATCATCAACAGAGCTATGGGTTTGTGTGGTGCTTCAATGGTCTGCCTGACATTGAGGAACCGCCACCCACAGCACCTGCGCAGGCGATTGACCCGCTCTACGCTTCAGCGGATGGGGTCATGGAGCAGAAACGTGAGAGCGGCTGGCGTGAACAATGCGTGGGTGCTGTCTGCACAACGGCTCCCGTGCGTTCAGCCACAAGGCATCGTCGCACAATCCCCGCTGATACAGAGAGGACTCCACTACAAACTCTGCTGCGCAGCCGAGCACATTCTTATGTGGGGAGAGCTTGGTTCTCGCTCTGCCTTCTCGCAACTGCTCTGGTTGGAAGCGAATCGCCGTGGGCTGGAGCAAGCCAAGCGCGAAATCTTGATCGCTGATGGTGCACGCTGGTTGTGGCAGGCAGCACAAGAACTCTTTCCACAGGCTATCCAGCTTCTTGACCGCTCTCATGCGAGTAGCGACGTTTAGAAAGTCGCTCAGGCGCTTTATCCAACAGATGAAAGTGCACGTCAGCAGCGGGCCAATCCACAACTCGACGCTGCAAGCTTCGACCAGCACCTGGAGATTTGCAATGAACTCGGGGACGCGGCTCTGCCATAGAGCGCTGCACTGAACGCAGTGACCTACTTCACTTCCAACCAGATACACATGGATTACCAAATCAAGCGCAGCCAGGGCCTGCAGATAGGCAGCGGCGCCATTTAGCCTGCCTGCAAACATGTCATTCAAGCGCGTATCAAACACGCGGGCATGCGCTGGTGTGCTCAACACGCACGCACTCTGGGCAAGCTGCGTGCGCGTCTCAAAAGCGACCGCCGGACAGATACGCTTGCGTTGCGCCCAAAGCCGACCAGCACCTATCACCCCTCCTCAACTTGACAAAGCGTGCGAGCGCCCCCGCTCAGGGTGACTGTACCAAATATGGTGGCACTGGGTATAGAATCGCATGAGAGCTCAAGGAGGGAGCCATGCGCCTACAGATACGACAGCCGGAAGTACGTCCGGATGCGTACAGAGTGCCGCTCGAATGCCCTCATGGATGCGGCGGTCGGGTCTTTGCGCTGCACCAGACCCACGAAAAGCGGCTGGACGATCTCGATTACACGCGCGTGCTGGTGCGTCGCTACCGCTGTGTGCAGTGTCGTCACTGCTTTCGGGTCTATCCCGTGGGTGTGACCCATGTGCCTCGCTCGCAAAGAATGCGTGCCGTGAGCGTGCTGCTCTATGTGCTGGGGCTCAGCTACGGTGGCGTGGCTGATGCGCTGCATGCGTTTGGCAAGCGTGGCAGCAAGAGCAGCGTCTACCGTGATGTGCAGGAAGCCGGTGCTGCGGTGGAGCGGCTGCGCAGCCAACATGCGGGGTGGTCTTTGGGGCAACCGGCCAGTCAGCAGAGCGGATTGCAGAGCGAGCGCCAGGTGCGAGTGCTCAGTGCCGATGCCACATATGTACGCTGCAAGGGCACGGAAGTCACCATTGGCGTGGCGGTCGATGCGCTGGCTGGTGACGTGATCGATGTGGAACTCATCGACGGCGAGTCCGTGGAGGCACTGCGCCCCTGGCTGGAAAAGCTGGCGACGGAACTGGGCCTTGAGGTGCTGCTGACAGATGACCAGGAGAGCTACAGGAGTGTGGCTGATGCGTTAGGCGTGGAACATGCCATCTGTCGCCACCATGTCAAACAGAATGTGGCCAAACTCGTGGCGCGACCTGGGCGAACAGGCGCTGGCGCTGCCGGAGAGAGCCATGCCACCGCGGGCGTAGCGAGCACAGCGCAGCAACTGTTGGAAGATCTGAAGACTATGCAATTGCTCCTGGCGCTGCGTCCTCCTGATGGCGCCGGACAACTGGGCGATCTCTTGACGCGTTATCGAGCTGCACCCACGCCGGGCAAGCACGAGAAAGCGTCCATCTGATATCGCATGCGTCTAGCACTTACGCGCTATCAAAACAACTGGCCGCGCCTCACCTGTCGACCAACGCTGGAATCGTCAACACCCTGACCAACAGCTGGACGGCACCAACAACGTGGCCGAACGTGCCATCGGCTGGTTCATCAAGGAACGCTACCGCACCATGCGCGGCTTCAAACGGCTCGAGTCAGTACGCAATGTAGCAAGCCTGATTCCTGCACTGGCTGCATACCCAAACCAACCGCTGCTTGCAACATTGCTTGCCGCCTGACCTCACCGCTCCTATCTGCCCCCTTCTTTGTCGCTGCATAGCTATTGCTGCAGCCAAACTCCCTCCACCACCTTTGATACAGTCACCATTCTCGCGCAGTGTTGGGCCGGCTCCCCGCCTCTGTTACAATGGAATGAGCTTGATTGTCGCGCCGCAGCATTCACCGCCACCGCATCGAACCAGGCAACTCAATGCACATTCACCGCCGCCTGCCGCAGTTCCTCCTATCCGCGCTCATCGCAGCCGTCGCACTTCTCGCCGCTGCCGACGTGTATGCGCAAGATGGCGCAGTGATGACCCCGGTGCCGCCCTTGACCGGCACGACGGCTGTCACCACAGCCTTGCCGCTTACGCCAACCGATCCCCTGGCCGGACTGCTCACACCGATTCCTGCTGTCCCACCCATCGAGTACGCCACAAGCTTCGCCGAAGTGGAGTGCCCTTTCATCGCGCCCTGGAACCAGGAGGTGATTTGCGGCGAGATGGAAGTTCCAGAAAACCGCGCTGATCCCGACAGCCAGGGGGTCAGTGTTTTTGTTGCAATACTCAAGAGTCTGGGCCGCCCAGAAATGGATCCGGTGCTCGTCCTGCCTGATGGGCCGGGCGTCGATGGCGTCAGCCTGCGCCGGCTTATTTATGGGGCGCCCCTGCGCAGCAACCGGGACGTGATTCTGTTGGACCCGCGCGGCACTGGCTACTCCACCCCATCGCTCAACTGCACCGAGGTGCAGGGCGCTTCGTCGGACCCGGGCGAGATCCTTGCGGCCTACCGCACATGCTACGCGCGCTTGCTTGAGGAGGGCGTGGACCTGAGCGGTTATTCGTCTGCCGCACAGGTTGAGGATGTTGTCGACCTTGCCCAACTCCTCGGCATTGGATCCCTGAATCTCTATGCCACGGGCTATGGCACGCGCATTGCTGCGTTGCTCGCCGACAAGCACCCCAATCTCGTGCGCAGCATGATTTTGGAGGGTGTGCTTCCGGTTGCCGCAAATCCGCTGCTCGAGGAGCCACTGAACCTCTACAATACTGTGCAACGCGTTGCGCAGGACTGCACTGCCACCCCCGACTGCAACGCAGCATTCCCCGCGCTCGTGGCGCGCTTGCTCGAAGTCATCGATCGGTACAATGCCGCGCCCGACAGGACCGGCTACGGTAATGGTGACGATATCCTCGCGTTGCTCGTCCAGCGGCTTGCAGCGGGCGGCGATTTTCTGCCCGCATTCGTTACAGCGCTGTTCGATGAAGACTTTACGACCGCCTGCGCCCTCTTGCCCCCTGCCGGTGGCTGCAAGCTGCCGACCAGTGCCGCTGAGGCCATTGAGACGGCACGCGCGGCGTGCACGGGCGCGCTGCAATCAGCCGGACTGACTTGGCGATCGCTCCTGCCGAGTGCTGCTGACCCTACAGGCGCCGATGCAGAGACCGTTGCCTGGCTGATGGGCACACTCGGCTTCACATTGCCTGCCGAACTCTTCGCGCACCTTGACACGCGCCCGTTTGCCGAAGTTGCCGCGCTCCTGGCGGAGGCGCCCTCCGCCGACCTGGACTCGCTCAGCGAGGGAGCAGCCGCCACCCTCTACTGTGCGGAGGATGCCCCCACTTTCACCCTTGACGATTTGCGCCGCGTGGCCGCGCGCATTCCTGCGCAATTTGGCGCACTTCCCATTGAGCACGCCGCGGTGGTGAAGGCCATTTGTACATTCTGGAAGACGCCGCCGCTGGAATCATCTGCCAGGATAGTGCAGCCAATCCTCGCACCGACGCTTCTCGTCAACGGCACGCACGACGCGCAGACACCTCCCACATGGGCGCGCCGCGTCGCGGCGGGTATGGAGCAGGCGCGGCGTCGTGCTTTTTCCCGGCTACGGTCACGCAATTCTTGCCGGTGGGAACGATTGCCTGCCCGACATGATGCAGGTGTTCTTGGCGAATCCAGGCAGTGAGGAACGCGCCGCGTGCGAAGCAGCGCTCGCCCTCGAATTCGTTTTGCCAGATGAGGAGACGCAGCCGTGAGCGGGAAATGCGTCACACAAGCGGCTGTGCGTCGACGCACTCGTGCAATAGAATCGCCTCACTCAATGGGAGTGAGGCGATCTTTGTTGCTATGCTTGTCGTGCGCCGGCGCCGTGGCTTGCGGTTAGACATACCTTTGCGCCATCCAGGGCGCCGAATTGAAGAAACTGGCAATCACGCCACCGGGGGGCGAAAGTGCATCACAGGCCGCCCGCAACTCCTCGCTGAGTGCCATCTCCAGCACCGGCAGGAGCGTCTGCAATTGCGCGAGCGTGCGCGGCCCGATGATTGGCGCCGTGACCCCTTCCCGCTCCTTAACCCAGAGCACCGCAAGTTGCGCAGGCTCCATTCCATGCTCTCGTGCCAGGCTGGCGAACTGATTGCCCACCTCAACACCGCGTGCCGTTACGCGCTCCGCGTAGATGCCGCCACGCAACTGTGCGCGCGAATCTGCCGGGACATCGGCAGCGCTCGCATAGCGTCCTGCCAGCATCCCCATGGCAAGGGGTGACCAAGTAATCAGCCCCAATCCATGGCGTTTCACCATCGGTAGCAATTCGTTTTCAATCCGCCGGTCCAGAAGGTTGTAGGGCGACTGCTCGGAGGCGAAACGCACATAGCCGCGCAGTTCGCTGACCATGATCGCCTCCATAATGTGCCATGCGGGCGCTGTCGATGATCCGATGTAGCGCACCTTGCCCTGGCGCACCAGGTCATCCAGCGCGCGCAGCGTCTCCTCCAGCGGCGTGTCGAAATCGGGACGGTGCAACTGGTAGAGGTCGATGACATCGGTTTGCAGGCGGCGCAGCGAAGCCTCGCAGGCGCGCATGATGTGATAGCGCGAATTGCCCCGATCATTCGGGCTGGTGCTTGTGGGGTAGTAGCACTTGCTCGTAAGGATTACCCGGTCGCGCACGCCCAGCGCCTTGAGAGCACGTCCCACAATGCTCTCGGTTTCGCCCGCTGCATAGAGATCGGCCGTGTCGATACAGTTGATGCCCGCATCGACCGCGGCAGCGATGATGGCGTGCGCTTCAGCCTCGGCCGTTGGGTTGCCGAAGTTGTCGGTGCCCAACACAAGGGGCGATATCTGCAGGCCGCTGTGGCCCAGGTGGCGATAGTTCATTGAGGTAACCGGTTGACTGGGTGGCTGGTTGATTGCGGCGCCCGCTTGACAATGTGTGGCGGGCGTCGCCAGCCTTCACAATACACGATATCGCGTGATGTGGGCAATGCCCGTCGACGACCGGACTCCGTGAACTGTGTCTGCGGCCTTGGTGCGGTGCTGCCGGTGGCGCCGCGCATCGGCGCAAGCGGCAGATTTCTCTTTTCCCGCTGGATTTGCCGCCGTAACGCGCCTGGCGGCGGCCGCAGGCTTCTGCGACCGCACGCCAGGCCGTGAGGGTCTGCTGGACAGACGCACAGTTCCCGGGCGTTACCGTCGGATTATGGGCAGCAGCAGCGGCGCTTTCAGGCCCGCATTCCCATTCCGTAGTGTGATCTCGCTTAGGAGGTTTCCGTTGGCGTCAAACGTCCGCACCACAACTTCGTTGTCTATGCCGCCTTGGCTGAACGCAACGTTCTGGAGCGTCCCGGCCTGAACGCTCACATTGTCATAGTCAAAGGATGAAGTGTCTGTTCCTGCCACAGTGATGATCTGCAGGTTGTATTCGGTGGCCCCACCACCGCTGTTCTGTACGGCAACTTGACCGGACTCCTTGTGCAGCTCAACCGTTACCCCGCCCACTCTGTCTGGATTGAGACCCGTAAGCAATATCGTCTTGGATGCGCTGTCGCTGCCAGTTCCCGAATAGGCGTAGGCAATGTCGATGGGATCCATGGTTGGAGCTGCAGCGTGAACGCCATTGTTCGCCCCTGCGTAGACGGGCTGGCCAATCGAAAGCTCGGTGCCTCCATTTGTCAGACCGAAAGTGCGTTGACTGTCAGGGCTCAGATCCACGCCACTGACGCTAAGGCTGAAACCATCGCCCATTACGAGCAGAGAGCCTTCGGTCGCCTGCTGAACATTCGACGCCAGCGTAACGCTCACATCCTGCGTGGGCACCCAGAACTCAGGTGCGATTGTCGCGCTCGTGCCGCCCAGAGGCAGGAACGAGAGCGTTCCGGGAATCTCACGGACGAGTTCGCCATCAAGGTATCCCAGTTGATCGCCACTGCTGTCGGAGATAACCGCATTGCCAAGCCACTGCCGGTCTCCGGAGATGTAGAGAAGGTCATCACCGGATGATTCGTAGGGCAGTCTCGGGCGGTTGACGGTATTTAGCGACATGGGAATGACCGTCAGAGCCCGATGCGTGACATCGCCCGCCCAACTTCCCGGCATGTCAATTCCCTCAACGGGCAGAAAGCCATTGCCCATGGGATATGACCACGAATCGCCCTTTGGACTGAACTCGATATAGCGATTCGGGTCACCACTGTGATTCGAGTCGTAAACCATCACGCGGATTTTACCGTCGGGCATATCCACACGCGCATAGGGCTCAAGCGCATGGCCCGCAAGGTGCAGTCCGGAACTGCCATCCACCTGGCCGTAGATCCCGATTGTGACAGGATCGAGATTGTTGGCTGCGAATGCTTCATCAATGCGCGCAAGAATGTCGTCCGGACGTGAATTGACTCGAGTTGTCTCAAGCTTGTTGGCGATCCGGTAGTCACTTTGCAGGCTCTGCAGAAACGCAATGTTGCGCTCCAGCGACGAGACTCGCTGCAGGCCAAATGCAGTGGAGACATTGCTCTCGAACGTTGCTGGGTCAAAGATGCTGCGGTAAATGAAGGCCGACATGATGCTCAGGCCATAGCAATGCCCACCTTCACCAGCATTGGCAAAATTGGCGGTGTACCACGCCTCCGCCGACGCGTCGAGCGTGCACTCGCCGCTGGCGGGGCAAGTTCCGCCCGTGCCGAAGTACTCGACAAAGTCGCGTCGGCTGAGCGGCGTAGCTTCAGTCCAGTTGTTGAACCCGAAGCCGTCAATCTGAGGGGCGTACGCGCGCGGGGTCAGCGCTTCAAGGCGCAGCCGGTGGGTGATTACCTGGCTCGCACCTGGAGCAAGTTGCAAAGACCACTGGAGTCCGCCGCTGACGTCGTGGAAGTCCGAGCGAAAGGTATTGTTGAAGCCTGGGCCGCGGGTGGTGTCACCGATCGCACGCCAGGTGGTGCGGATATCGGTTTCCTGAAACGCACTGGCGGCGGGAGAGACCGGCTCGAAGAAGAACGCCCAGTCACCCGAGGAGGTGGTTGCGCCGATTGCGCCGCTCGACGCGCGTCGCGTTCCGTAGCCGTAGTCGGCAAGGTTATCGGGGAAATCCAGGTACATGTCGCCCGCGTGAAAGAGCGCCAGATCCTGCGTGTTGCTGCCCTCATTCGTCAGGGTCGTCTCAAAGTTGATGACCTTCTGCAGCGAAATGTAGGTGATGCGGGAGACCATCTTCACGCCGGTTCCGGGTGCGCGGACGGTGGTCGTGAAGCGGAATGGGTCGCCCGGCGTACCGGCGCCTGTTTGGGTAAAGCCCACTTCTTCGAAGGCATTGTGGTCGTAGCCAAAGGGGACCGCTGGGCCAAACACTTGATCGCCGACCCACAGGAAGAGTCCGCTGGCGGTGGTTTCATAGAATTGACTGCCGCCGTTGTAGGTCAGCCCGAATTTTGTGTTCGGGAATACCGTCAATTCAAAGCCGTTTGTGGTTGCAGCCGAGATGGATCGGTTTGGGGGCTTTACTTCGTCGCCGCCGGGCACGATGAGGGGCGCGTCTGGCGTCGTAGGGGGAGGCTGCTGGGCATACGCGGATTTCGGCATGACCAGCAACAGGAAGAAGACAAGCATGAATACTGCCACGAAGGCACTACGCTTTTGACGCATGGGGGGGATCCTTGCTGTCAGATGTTTTGTTGACGAACAATCAGGTCATTTGAACAGTCCCGAAAGTGTCGGGGACACATCCACGGACCACCTGTACATCATGCGGGCGGCAATCCGGGTGCAACCGGACTGCCGCCTTACCCGCGGCCTCTAGGCGCCGGCTTTCACCACCATTCGTTCTGCAATAATCTCGGCGACGTCCTTGACTGCTACACCCTGGCCGGCGCCCTTTGCGGCATCATTCATCATCGTCAGGCAGAAGGGACAGCCTACGGCAATGGTGTGCGCGCCCGTTTCGGCGGCTTCTGCGTAGCGCACCTCGTTGACCTTTGCGCTACCGTGCTCTTCTTCCTTCCACATTTGGCCGCCGCCTGCGCCGCAGCAGAAGGATTGCTTGCCATGACGCGGCATCTCCAGCACAACTGCGTCGGTGCTGCGCAGCACGTCGCGCGGGGCATCCAGAATGCCATTGTGGCGGCCCAGATAGCAGGGATCGTGGAACGTGATGCGGTCCACATCTTCGCTGTCGCGCCGCACGCTGATTGCGCCGGAGGCCGTAAGTTCGCTCAACAACTGCGTGTGGTGGATGACCTCGTAGTGGCCGCCAAATTGGCCGTACTCCTTGCCGATCGTATGCATGCAGTGGGGGCAGGTGCTGACAATGCGCTTCTGTTGCGCGCCGTTTGCGCCTTTGCCCACGCCCGCCTCGTTGAGCGTCTCGATGTTGCCCTTGGCCATCTCGTAGAAGAGATACTCGTTGCCCGAGCGGCGCGCCGTGTCGCCGGTGCACGATTCCAGTTCGCCCAAAATGGCATAGTTTACGCCGGCCGCGTTGAGGATCTTCGCAAACGCGCGGGCCGTGTCCTGCGCGCGTGGGTCATACGCCGGCGCACAGCCCACCCACCAGAGCAGGTCAAAATCGGGGTTATCCTCGATGGTGGGGATGTCCAGCCCGTTCGTCCACTTCATGCGGTCGCGATTGCTCAGGTTCCAGGGGTTGCCGTTGCGCTCCATGCCGCGATAGGCCTGCTTCAGTTCCGTGGGGAACTCGTTTTCGGTAAGCATCTGACGACGGCGCATATACATGATGTCGAACATCGGCTCGTTGCCCACGGGGCAGATCTGCACACACGCGCCGCACGCGGTGCACGCCCACAGCGCCGACTCGCTCATGGCATAGTCAAGCAGATTGAACTCCGAGGCCGCGCCGCCGGCAAGGGCGCTCAGATTGCCGTTGAGGTAGTAGCGTTTGTTGACCTCAAGCGCCGAAGGTGAAAGCTCCTTGCCCGTCACATACGCGGGGCAGACATCCTGGCAGCGATTGCACATGATGCACGAGTAGGCGTCCACCAGGTGCGTCCAGGGGAGCTCTTCGATCTTCGACACGCCAAACTCTTCGATGGACTCGTCCTCGAAGTTGATTGGCTCGAGCTCGCCCAGCGAGGTGCGCTTGGGCTTGGTGAGGAAATTGACGCCCGACATGATGAGGTGGAAGTGCTTGGTGTACGGAAAATAGGGCAGGAACGCGAGAATTGCGCCAATTGCCAGCCACCAGAAGAAGTGTTCGCTTACGCGCAGCGCCTGCGGGTTCATGCCGGCAAATGCAGTGGCCAGCGAGCTGCCGAAGGGCTGCCAGGAATCGAAAGGCATTCCCTCCGCACGCTCGCCCGCCAACTTGAAGCCTTGCGCAAGGAAGCGCGCGCCAATGTGAATGATCAGGAAGAGGCCGACGATCAGCGAGTCGCGACGGATTGCCCCCTTTGCCACTGGGTCAATTAGCTTGATGTTTTCGCGGTACTGCAAGCGGGGGCTGTTGAAGACAAAGCGGCGCAGCAGGAAGTAAATCACGCCGACCAGAACCGTCATCGTGAAGAAGTCCGCGGCAAGACGGTAGGAGTTGCTCAGCCAGTTGTCGCGCCCCAGGAAGTCGATGGGAAAGAGCCCCTCGAGCACATCCCCAAAATTGACGAGGAAGTAGAAGACGAAACCCAGCGAAATGCCGAAGTGGAAGAGCGTGCTCAACCGGCGCGTATGCCATGCAGGCAGTGTAGCAATCCACTTGACGGCTGCCATCCACACGCTGCGCAGCATGAAGCCGAACGTGGGCTTTGTACCCGTGCCGCGCGTGACGACACGGTAAACCTTGGCAAAGCCGACGTAGGTGTAATAGATCGATGCCACTACGGCAACGACAAAGAGGATTTTTTCTATCGAAGTGAGCATTTGAATTCAGCCTCCAACAAGAGATCGGCCAGCGCCAGGAAGATTTCTGGTGACCGGGCTCCTCCTGTTGCCCATGCGGTCTCGGTGGAGAGAATGCCACATGGTGCAAAGCGAGGGCGAAGCAGTCGCCGAAAACGACGCTGCACCGGCCACTCGCCAAGCATATGGGAACCTACGCCTCTTCACAAGGGACAGTTGTACCCTTGAGTTGCGACGATTGTACGTACTTTGGACGGCGCTGCGGCGAAGCGAACGTAGACGACACAAACTCCAAAGCGACTTGTTGCGGTTTTCTGCGTCTCCGCGCCTCTGCGTCGACGTTCCATCTTCTCCGGGATCACGCTAGAAGATGTCTTTGGCCTGAATCAGATAGCTCTCGCCACTGCGCGGCAGCGAGCCGAGCGTTGCGGAAGGCGTTGCGCAGCCAAAGAGGCTGTAGAAGAGCGCGCTCTCTCCTTCAACACCCACGGTGACCGGGTTGGGCCTGCCGACGAAGCGGGGCGTCAACGAGTAGTTGAGGCCCACGCCACCGCTGTGATCCAGCACAATTTGGAAGCTGACTGAATAGGGCTGCGTCGCGCCTACGGCCGGCACGCTATCGAATTCGAAAACAAAGCGGCCATCACTCGATGTAAAACTCGAGACTCGCGCATCAGGCGCGCCGGGATCCAGATCAGCCCACCAGCCAAAGACGCCCTGCATGGGGAACGCGAGTGATGGTATGCAGAGGTTCGATCCCGTGTCGGTCAGCGCGATGGGTTTGAGTTCTGCGGAACTGTTGCCCAAAGCCACGAAGCCGTCGGAGAAGATGCTGGCCGCCGCATAGGCCGTATCGCCGAGCATGATGCCCGCAGGCAACACAACCGTCACGGCGCTTGTGTCCGTTAACGAGTAACTCGTGCGCAGTGTCTCAGTCTCGGGTTCGAGCCAGCGCAGGCTGTCCGCGGTGATCGTATCGGTGATTTCGCCGCTGCCGAATACCACGGGCACAAAGGTCTTCTTGAGCGGTGCACCAATGGGCGGAACGGGCGCAACGGGTGTCGGTGGCGCAGTGGGACCTGTTGGGTTCACCTCGACGTAAACGTGGATGGGGAGTGTCTCGTCAACGGCCGACCCGTCGCTGCGTGTTCCCGTCACGTGCAGGCTGGCGCTGTATGCGCCGGAGATCACCTGCGAGGGCGCGATCAGCAGCGTAATGAAGCCGGGCTGGCCATAGGAGACGACGCCCAACTGCCCGTTGTCCACGCCGCTCGTCATCGTAATCCACGTGCCCTGCGTTGCCGTTGGCGTTACGGTCGCGGCCGCCGGAACGTTGAGAGTGGCGCTCCAATCCAGCGTAATCAGGCTAGGGTTCTGCACTTCAACCGTGAAGGTGATCGGCAGCGTGGATGCGTCGACGTTGGTGAGGACCGCCGTGGGGACAATAGTGACGTCGCTCGTCAGGATCGCACGCAGCGCATTCGGGACATTGACCTTGCCTGCGCCCACATACTGGGCGGATTCAGTCAGCGGATCCGCTGTGTCGCGCAGGATGGCGCGGATCTCGGCGGCTGTCAACGTGGGATCCAGCGACCAGAGAAGCGCTGCTGTTCCCGCCACAACCGGCGTGGCCTGGCTCGTGCCTGAGCGTGTGCAGTAGGGCGCGCCATCCGAAATGACAGGACTTTGGCATTTGCTCGTCGCCTCGGACGACCATGTGGAGAGGATCTTGCGATTGTTCAGGTCGCCGCCAGGCGCTGAGATTTCGATTTGCGGCCCGTAGTTGCTGTAGGCCGCGCGGTGATCATTGAAATCCAGCGCCGCCACGGCCACGACTTCAGGATAGGCGGCGGGCCAGTAGACCGTTCCCGCAGCCGCGTTCCCCGCGGCGGCAAGCAACAACGCACCTTGGGCTGCCGAGAACTCCACAGCGTCCTGAAGCGTCTGGCTCGCGCTGCTCGTGGTGAGACTCATGTTGATGATCTGCGCGCCGTCCACCGTTGCCGACATGATGCCCGTTGCCACATTGGCAATTGTGCCTCCGCCATTGTCGTCAAGCACGCGATACGGGGCGATTAGGACGTTGGGCGCAATTCCTGCAACACCGATGCTGTCGTTTAGCCCAGCTGCGACAATTCCCGAAACGTGCGTACCGTGGCCATAGCCGTCGCGCATGGGCGGATTGTTGTAGCCCACATAGTTGTAGCCCGGCAAAAGCCGCCCGGCGAAATCGGGTTGCGTTGTGTCGATACCGGTATCGAGAACGGCCACCGTGACTGCGCGGGCGGGCGGAAAGAGGTTTTGCTGATAGACCATCTGCCAGGCACGCGATGCCGAGACGCGTTGCATATTCCACTGGTTGGCGGCATAGAGCGGATCGTCCACCACAAAGCCGGTGCTGACGTTGGCCTGTTCGGGGCCGTTGGCAAAGACGGGCGTCACCGGTTCTTGAGCCACTGTAACGATCCAGTTGGGTTCAACATAGACAACACCCGGTTTTCCGAGCAGCTCATTGGCCACGGCATACTCCTGGCCGGGCTCGGTTTGCAACAGATAGGTCACCTGGCCATCGCCGGGTCCGGTTGTGTCCAAAACCTCTGCAACCTCGGCGCCGGAGGCCGCGACGACTGCCGACATGGCGTCGGCGGTGGTAACGGCATAGGCCGCCGTGGCGCCTGCATCCGGGCTGCCCCCTGTCCCGCTTTGCCGTACGCCCACGAGCAATTGTCCCGGAACGAATGCGGGCTGCGCCGCAACCGCCGGTTCGGGCGTAGCAAAAATAGGGTCGACCTGCGGTGTCGGCGTGGCAGTCGGCAGTTGCGCATGCGCAGGCAACGGCAATCCGGAAACAACCATTCCGGCGACGAGCAGCGCCGCAGCAGCGCTGCGAAATGAATGCTTCAAGTGAGGCTGAGTCATGCGTTTCCCTGTTTGAACATAGGGGTTGAACATGGTGGCTAAACATGGTAGTCGGCCCACCGGATCAACCCATCTCGTCAAGTTCAGTCATCTCGGCGTCAAGGGCCGCAAAGAACGCCGCCTGTCGGTTGTGCCGTTCCAGCCCCAGTTGTCGCCCTGTGCCGGTTTGCAACGTCTCGAGGAGACGGCGCAACTTGTAGACATATTCATGCACTGGCGTGTAGTCGGCGCCCTCCGGCGGAGCGCTCTCGTTCTCGATTGCAGCGACGGACAGCCGCCAGAGGCGGTTGCCATGCGTGCCGGCATAGGCAAAGGCGCGCGCCACACCAATGGCGCCGATACTGTCGAGCTTGTCGGCATCATACAGGCAGCGTGCCTCAAGCGTTTGCGGGACGATTGAAGCGTCGCGGAAGCGGTGCGCCTCGATGCAATGTCCAACATTCGCCACCTGCTCGGAAGCCATTCCCCTCTCGGTGAGGTACTCCCGAGCGAATGCCGCCGCCGCCATGTGATGATCGTCGCGCGCCGAGTCGCTCTCGCCCATAGGCACGTCATGTAGCAGCGCCGCCGCGACAACGACTGCAACATCGGCGCCTTCTGCCTGCGCAATGTAGTGTGCAAGTCGCGTTACGCGGCGCACATGGTCGAAGTCATGAGCGACATCGCCATGCGCGTAGAGCGTTCGCGCCTGATCATCACTCACCCATTCAAATACTGAATCGTTCGTCATGCTGTGATCCCGCGCACTAGAGAGAAAACCCGCTTGTCAAAATGGAAATTGGTCGGTGAACAAGTGGTATGGAGGGAGGATAACCGATGTGGACTGCGCCTGAACGACCATTGCAGGACGAAAGGGCGTCAACTCCACTGCGCGAAAGCGGAGTCGATGTAGCGGAGGGCCTCCGTGCCCTCGTCCTTGTTGCAGCACTCGTGACATTGTGCCTGTGAAAGCTGGAAGCCCCCATTACGACAGACCGTGGCATGCTGCCCGCGTGCATGAGGGCACGGAGGCCCTCCACTACGCACGTGCGGGCGCTCATCATGCGGATGGCTTGAATCCCCCGCGACGACCGTTCAACTTGCTGCGCATCGTCAGGTATCAGTTATCCAGTTACCAGTTATGGAGTCACCCCGTCATCCTGCGGGCGGCGCCACTTCGCCTGCGGGCGGCGCCACTTCGTCGCCAGGCGTGCGGCGTCCGCGCATCCAGAGGATGCCGCCGGGAATGCTGACAATGTAGCCCAACGCCTGCTGCAGGATGCCCACGGCCAGCCCCAGCGGGCCACTCGCGCCAACCAGCAGGAAGGTCGCGTAGAAGGCGCCCTGGCGCACACCGAGACCACCCGGTGCAAGCGGCAGCGCAAGCGCAACGAAGACGATGATCGGGTTGATTACAAGCACTTCAAGCAGCGATATTGCGCCCGGCTCCAATGCCCGCGCGATGAGCCAGATGTTGATGCTCGTCAGCAGCACGATGACGGCGCTTCCCAGCGCAACCCATGCCAGCGCGTCCAGGTGGCCGCGATAGGCGTCAAAGGCGCGGGCGGCCTTGCGCCAAACGGGCACTGTACGCGCGTTCAGCGGCAAGCGCGCCAACAACCCTTCAGCAAGATTCTTTAGGCGGCGGCTGAGGAGCGTGAGCACCACAGCAAGCAGCGCGGCAAACGCTGCCATGCTGCCGATGGCGATGAGCCGCATCGAGAGCAATTGCTCGGGCGTGAAGGGCTCGTGATTGGGGCGTCCCCACACGAGCATTGCCGCCGTTGCCAGCGCCGCACAGAGCATGAAAACCATCAGGCCAATGAAACGGTCGATGACGACACTCGCAGCCGCGTCGGCTGTGCGGTGCGAATCCACCGCAACTGCGTAGCCGCGCACCACGTCGCCGCCAACCTGGGCGGGGAGAAATGCGTTGAAGAACTCGGCCTGCCACTGGTAAGAGAGCAAGCGCCCGGTTGGAACGTTGATGCCGACGGCCCGCAACAAAACGCCCCACTTGATCCCGCTCAGCGCGACTGCTGCGCTGTAGAATCCGATGGAGAGCAGGAGAAGCCATTTGTTCGCATTGGCAATCTGCGCCCACAGGTCGCGCGGGCTTTCCAGGCGCGTCAGCAGAAACACGATGAGGGCAATTCCCACCGCGAACTTGAGGAAATTGAAGAGGCGCTGGCGTGTCACGAGGAGGAGGGAACGGGAGCGAACCGGGAGAGCGGAGGGAACGTAGGGATCAGCGCCGAGATGTCGCGGAAACACAGGCCGTTGATCCCTGCGTTCCCTTCGATCCCTCCGCTCCCCACGTATCCGCGCACTCCACCCAGCCTTTGCATCATCCTAAACCTTGCGCCCGGTCTGCGTATGCGTGTGCATCACGAAAGAATCCTCGCGTCCATTGTTGGAGGCGCGCTCCTCATGCACATTCTGCTTCTGCGACCACGCCATGTCCCAAATCACGTGGCGATCGCGCTTGATGGCGAAGTCGTACCAGCCCATCATGCGGCTGTAACCTTCAATGAAGGCAAGCAGAGCGAGCACCCAGACCAATTGCACAATCCCCCACAGTTCCTTGAAGGCAAGTCGTGCGACGCGCTTGTTCTGGATGCTGCTGACGGCGTAGCCGTATTTGTGCTTGAGATAGAGGTGTCCCGCATGGTTGCGCCGACGCTGCCGAATGAAGTCGGGGATGGTGGTCGGTCCCGTGCTGTAGACAATCGCGTCCGGCGCGTACTTGACCTGCATGCCGTTGCGCACGACCAGCGCCTCGACAAAGGCTTCGTCCATGGCGACGTCGTGCGGAATGCGCTCGAAGACCTTGCGGAAGGCAATCATTTCGCCCAGGCGGGGAATCTCGAGACAGAGCTCGTGTTCCATGCGCAGACGCAGGTGGCTGAGCAAGCCAACGATATGCTCGGGCGTGTTGACGGCAACCTTCTGCGCGCCCACCATGCCCACGGTCGGGTCGTCAAACATGCGCACCATGTGCTCGACGGCGTACTCGTGGGGGAGTGTGTCGCCGCTCTCCAGCACGCAGATGTCGCTCTGCGCTGCAGCAAGAAAGAGATTGACCGCGCTGGTTTTGCCTTCCCGGCGCGTTTGTTCAATCAATTTGATGCGCGGATCGCGTGCCATGAACTCGCGCACAATGGGCACGGTGCGGTCGGTGCAGGCGCTGGCAACGACGATGATCTCGTCGATGACCACGCGGTGCAGGTGCTGATCGAGTACTGCTGCCAGCAGCGGGCCGATGTTCTCTTCTTCGTTATAGGCAGTGATGCCCACGCTGCAGGCAAGCGGGCTGGATGATTGGGTCATGCAGAATCCTTGGTCGGGAGTCGGGAGTCGGGAGTCGGGAGTCGGGAGTCGGGAGTCGGCAGTCGGGAGTCGGCACAGTCCACAAAGCTCTCTGCCGTCCACACCCGACTCCTGACTGCCCACTCCCGACTGCCCGCAGTTAGTTCGTCACAAACTTCACCACGGTCACGCCGTCGCCGCCTTCGTTGCCCTCACCAGTGCGGCTGGAGGCGACGATTGGATGCGCTGCGAGTGCCTCACGCACGGCGCTGCGCATCGCGCCCGTTCCTCGCCCGTGGATGATGCGTACAAAGGGCAGGCGGGCGCGCGCCGCCTGATTGAGATAGCGCTCAAGCCGATCCAGACCTTCGTCCACGCGTACGCCGCGCAGATCAAGCTCCATGCCAGGGCTTTCAGCCGCGAGGCCGCTCCCCTGAAGTGTAACACGCGGCGCTATTTCTTCGCGGGCCGCTTTCTGTCGCAATTCCATCCGCTTGACAGGAAGGCGCAACCGGAAGCTTCCCAGTTGCACGTCGGCCTCGCCTTCGCGCTCATAGATGGCGAGCACATCGCCCCCGGCCTGCAGGCTGGGCACAAAAACACGGTCGCCCACTTCAATCGCGCCGACCAGCCGTTCTTCGCTGCGGCCGGGCATGACGACGCGCCGCTCAATCTGGCTTTCCTGGTGGCTGCGTCGATTGAGCTCGTGCTGGGCGCGATTGAGGAACTCCTCGTGCGTGGGGCCGCCGCTTGCTGCACCAAAGGGGGTCGAGCGCAGTGTGCGGCGCATGGACTCGAGCTCGGCGCGCATTTCGCCCAGTTCGGTCTCCATCAGGGTGCGTGTTTCGGCAATCACGGTGCGCCGCGCCTCTTCAATCGAGGCAAGCTGGTAACGCAAATCGGTCTCCACCAGTTGCGCCTGCCGCTCGCGCGCCTTGGCCCGTTCTGCGGCTGCGTGCGCCTCCATTTTGGCGCGCTTGATGTCCTCCAATAGCTGGTCGGCCTCAAGCTGGTCCGGCCGCACCATGGACTCGGCGCGGTCCACAATTGTGGGGTTGAGGCCGAGACGGCGGGCGATTGTCAACGCATTCGAGCGCCCGGGCAGGCCGATGCTCAACTCGTAGGTGGGGCTGAGCGTCTCGACGTCGAACTCCATGGAGGCGTTGACGACGCCCGGCGTGTTGTGTGCGTAGAGCTTGAGGTCGCTGTAGTGGGTGGTGGCAAAGGTGGTGATGCCGCGATCGCGCAGATTTTCGAGAAGCGCAATTGCCAGCGCCGAACCCTCGTCGGGATCCGTGCCCGCGCCCAGTTCGTCCAGCAGCACGAGCGTGTGCGGGTCGGCCTCGTCAAGCAGGTCGATGATGTTTGTCAGATGGCTGGAGAAGGTGCTGAGGCTCTGCTCAATCGACTGCTCGTCGCCAATGTCGGCATAGACGCCCTCAAAGACGCTTAGGCGGCTGCCCTGGTCGGCAGGAATCAGCAGGCCCGACTGCGCCATGAGCACGAGCAGCCCCACGGTCTTGAGCGCCACGGTCTTGCCGCCCGTGTTGGGGCCGGTAACGACGATGATGAACGTCTCGTCGTCAAGGTAGATGTCGGTGGGGACGACCGTGACGGGATCAAGCAGCGGATGGCGTGCGCGACGCAAATCGAGCACTGTCCCTGGATGAAAGATCGGCTCTCTATCCCCGTTTGTGTGTCCTTCACGCGGCGCAAGCGGCTGCTTGACGCTGCGAAAGCCCACGACTTCCGGCATGGTGCAGTCGGTGTCAAGCGCGTAACGGGCACGCGCGAAGATGAAATCAAGTTCGGCGAGGATGTCGGCGTTGCGGCGAATGTACTCGGCCTCATCGGCCACCAGTTCGGTGAGCTCGGTGAGGATGCGCCGCACTTCGCGCTCCTCTTCAAGCTCCCACTCGCGCACCGCATTGTTCTGCTGCACGACCTTGATCGGCTCAATAAAAAGCGTCGCGCCGCTCGATGACTGGTCATGCACAATGCCGTCGATGCTGCCCTTGTACTCGGCGCGCACCGGGATCACATAGCGCCCCTGCCGCTGGGTGACGAGCGTATCCTGCAGATAGGGCTTGAGATCGGGGTTGTGCACCAGCCGCTCGAGGGTGCTCAGCAGCCGCTCCTGGGCGGAACGCAGCTCGCTGCGCACGTTCTGCAGCTTGGAGCTGGCGCTGTCCAGCACGTCGCCCCGGTCGCTGATGCAGCGGCCGATCTGGTTGATGACCTCGTCACACGGCTCGATGTTGTAGGCAAGCTCGGCCAGGCTGGGGAAGGCGCTTTCAAGGCGCACAAGCAGCGTGCGCAATTGACGGGCGCGCAGAAGCGTCTGGCGGATCTCCAGCAGCTCGGGCGCAAAGAGGACGGCGCGGCGCGTGGCTTTGTCGGCGGCGGCGCGCACGTCGCGCACCCCGCCAAAGGAGATGTCGTCCTTCTGCTCGAGCAGGCGCACGGCTTCGCTGGTCTGCGCGAGGCGCTCCCGCACCGTCTCCAGATCGTCGGAAGGGAGCAGCGCGCGGGCAAGCTCCTGCCCGCCCGAAAACGCGCAGCGTTCGGCCACGCGCTCGAGGATTTTGCGGTATTCAAGGACGTGCAGCGTACGTGGGTTCATGAGCTCCGCCGCGCAGGCGCGACGCGCACCTGTGCAAGCGTAATAGTCTATCACAGTGCGGCGAGGAACAAGCAACGAGGCAGGCGAGCACAGGGGCGAGGCAAGGCAAACGGGCGCAGCGACCCCCCCAGACCACTGCGCCCGCTTTGGGGGAACTAGTCATGCACCAGCGGAAGGTAAGTGTGTGTGGTGCTGTCTACATCTTCAAGCCAGCGGACAACGACCGGCAGATTGACGCCAATCGAATCCGCGGCCGCAGCATCGGCTACCAGGAAACTGACCTGCCCGGTTGCCTTGGGCGTGAAATCGATTGTCGCGAAGATACTATCTGCGAGGTTTGGGAACGGAGGCACATCGGCGGTGGCCAAGAGCAGAATGCGGCCGCTTTCGGGGTACAGACGTGCTTCACGAATCATCCCCGCTGGCGCATTGATGGTCACTGCATCGG
This sequence comes from uncultured Chloroflexia bacterium, assembly GCA_963735275.1. Classification (GTDB taxonomy): domain Bacteria; phylum Chloroflexota; class Anaerolineae; order Caldilineales; family Caldilineaceae; genus UBA5069. Next base: position 805,762 of record CAVTKJ010000001.1, read on the forward strand.
GTATGAGGTCCCCATCGGCGTCGGTCGGATCGATACTGAGCAGAGCTGGATCGTACTCTACGGTGAAGTTGAGTCCCGCCGATGTGTTGCCGGCGATTTCGAGGGCGATTGACAATACGTAGGGCTGCCCAAGGGTGACGGCATGGGCCTGGGGAAGCACGAGCACCATTGGCGCCGCAGCCGCCGGGAAGACGGTCTGCGACAGTTCCAGGCACAGGTTGCTGCCATAGCGCATTGAGATGCCGCATACTCCATCGGCGACATCAACATCACCCTGCGCGTTCGCGTCGCAGCCGATCGGGTCGCCCTCATAGGTTCCCCACGGTGCAGTCAGCCGATCCTGGGAAGTATTGTCAAGGCCGCCATTCATGAGCGTGCCCTGGTCCAGGATTTCGTTCACTTCTGCCAGGAGATCGGCGCGGGTTAGCGTGCCGTCGCCGTCGCAGTCACCTCGTGGGCTCTTCGCCACAACGATGATCGCGTTGTCCTCGGCGAAATAGGGAACCGAATCATTCCCGTTGCGCATGATGACATTTCGAATCGTGAGTTCGACGTCGTTGCGATCACCGGAACAACCGGGCAGCGAGAGAAAGGTGAGTTCGCCCACGGTCCCGCCCGCAATGGGCGAGCCAGTAATCGTCACGGTTGCGGGTCCCTGCGCCGGGCCGCTGACGCCCGGGCCAGGCTGCAGCGCAAGGCAGGCAGCGTCAAATGTCACTTCGAAACTGAGGTAGGTTACCGTATGGCCGTTTGGCGCGAACTCAAGCGGAACCGAAATGGCATTGCCGCGCCGCACGACGTTTTGGTTGACGGGGTCCGTTCCAATCTGGATGAGCGCCGGCGCTGACGGTGTTTTCGTTGGTGTGGGAGTATTCGTAGGCGTGGGGGTGGGTACAGTCGGTGTGTTCGTCGGTGTGACTGGCGTGTTGGTCGGCGTACTCGTCGGTGTGACCGGTGTATTCGTAGGCGTATTGGTCGGTGTGACCGGCGTATTCGTAGGCGTGTTGGTCGGTGTGTTCGTCGGTGTGACCGGCGTGTTGGTTGGTGTGTTGGTCGGCGTTGGCGGCGTGCCAATGGTCACCGAACCCGAGGTCCAGCCTCCCAACACTTCGGCCCCGTCGGTGTTGCCATAGCTGGGAACAGGCGCCGATGAGAAGAGCACATCCGTAACGCGACCCGTGGCCGGCGCAATCGGCGCACAGAGGACGTCAAACGCAAACGTAACGAGCGGTCCGGCGGGCAGCAGGGCAAAGGGTAGAGAATAGTCAATCACGGTGATGTCGATTTCACCCATCGTATCCGCAGTATTGAAGCTAAACCCTGGCGTTACACCGGTGGGAAGCGTGAAGGTGACTGCATCGGGAATCCCATCGAAATTGCTGTCCGCGAGCGGCAGCGAGAGACAGGTCGGATCAATGTCCAGCGAGAACAGAAGAGAAGTAATGGGTGCGCCCTCTGGATCGAAGTTGACGTCAACATCGACAGTTGGCTGGCCAATCGGGATCGTCACATTCGCCACCGCAAGCTGCGGACCGGTGACCGACTGTGCCTGAACGCGAACCGCTAGCCATGTAGCCGCAAGCAACGCAGTTAGAACAAGTATCGCGAGAACTGTTGGCGCATGCAGTCGCCTATGTAGTGCTGGCATTGGGAGTCGGTGTCCCTCCTGGCATTTTCGGGTGTTGCAACCGCCCGGAGAAGCGATCATTTTGGAAGATAGCGGGGCGGACGGGCACCCGCCCCGCTATCATGCTTGCACTGTGTCGCCGGCGGCGACCAGAGACGTTTATCGCGTGGTGATAGTCGGGAGGAAGAGGTGCATCATTGTGCCGATCGGATCCTGCCAGTCAAGTTTCATGGGTACGCTGAAGCCTTCGACGTCACCGGCCGACCCGTCCATCAACTGAGCCGCGTTAGAGCCGTCGATGCTCGTGACGAGAATCGTGGCCACCGGTCCATCAGCGATCGGGGCAATCGGCAGGCTGATTCCGGCCACAGCGACCTGGAGAATTGATGAAGCTGTATCCCACGTAGCCATCTTGAGCAGACCGCCGGGGAGGTTGATGGTGACTGCATCAGGCATGCCGTCCGCATCGGCGTCCGTCGGGTCAAACTTCACCTTGGCGGGATCGAGGAAGAGGGAGAAGCCCACCGCACCAACCTTGTTGCCCGCACCGGCAAGCGTGACAACCACGCTTGTCAGACCGTCGGCCTGGGCCGCAGGTGACACGCTGAGGGTGGCGGGCGAAGCGGTAGCGGCGTCTACGTCACCAGCAGTGCATGCTGCATAGTCATTGAAGGCGGCGTTGACGGCGCAGACCACGTCTGCCACGTCGACCTGGCCTGTGGCATTGGAGTCGCAGCCGTAGGGGCTGCCGGCGAAGGTGCCGCCCGGCGACGAGAGCCACCCGCCCGCCGCACTGCTCGAGGGCAGATACGGCAGGTCAGCATCAAAGATCTCAAGGATGGTTGCCGGGAAGTCGCCGGCATTTACCTTAACATCGGCATTGCAGTCGCCACGTGCGCTGTTCTCGATGACGATGATCTTGCCGTCTACGGCGGTTGTTGCCAGTGGCACGGCGCCCTGCATCAGGTTGACAGCATCCACTTCAAGGTCAACGTCATTGCGCAACCCGGTGCAGCCCTCGGCGGTGGTCTTGGCGTTGAAGTTGAGCGTGGCCACAGTTGCGCCATCGGCGATCGGACTACCGGAGACGCTTACCGAGACCGTGCCCATCGGACCTTCCGTGCCACCGCTCACAAAGCTGAGGCAGGTGGTGTTGTACTTGACAGCGAACGTGAGCGCCGTCGCACTGTTGCCGTTGGCAGCGTATGTCACCGGAACGGCCACAGGGCTGCCCGAGGGGTTTCCCTTGCGCGCCACGTTGAGGTTTGCAGGATCCGTCCCCACAGCGAGGCTCGAGGCGGACGCTACGTTGATTGTGAACTCCACAGTGCCGCCCGGTACGCCCAAGTCAGTGACCTGCACCTTGTAGGTGTAGCTTCCGGCCGGCGCTGCTGACTCAACCTGCAGTTGGTTGCCGACCACCTTGAAGTACGCGTCGCCCGTGCCGCCGGCGACCTCGCTGTAACTGTAGTCGGCCTGGTTGATCGGCGGGCCGTCCGGATCTGCAGTCACCGAGAAGCTGCCGATGACGAAACCGGCAGGTTGGCCGATGGAAACCAGGTTGTTGGACAGGACAAAGCTTGTGGGCGCTTCATTGACATCCGATGCGAAGATCGCAACCAGTTGGCTGAAGCTGTTCAGGCCGGCGTCAGTTACCTTGACGCAAGCCTGCCAGCCGCCCACGGGCATCGCTTCGAAGTCAAGCGCGACAGTAGCGCTCAACTTGTCGGCCGTGATGCTGAACATGGCATTGTTGTTTGCACCCGAGCAACTTGCGTCGATCGCAAAGCTGAAGGTGTCAGTTGTGTCCGGATCCGTTGCAGAGAGCGTGCCGACCACGGTGGGCGGAACATTGTTTTCTGCAATCGTGTCCGGGGTAAGTGCAATCGCAGTCGGCGCTTCGTTGAGGTCGTTGACCGTCACCGTGACAACCGACGACGACGAACCGCCTCGCGGGTCAGAGACCTTGACTTTGATTGAGTAGTTGCTCTTGACTTCATAGTTGGGTGAGGCGTTGATGCTTAGCACGCCGGCCGCAGTCAATGTGAAGGCTGCGTCGTCAGTACCGCCGTCGAAGGCGAAGAGGAGCGGTGTATCACCATTCGCGTCACTGCCGATGAAGGTGCCAACCACACTCGCTGCAGGCACATTCTCATCAACCGCGAACGTGTTTGGCGTGAAGGTGGGATTGACGTTGATGTCCACAGGGATGTAAGCATCAATCGCAGCGCAGGCGGCGCTTTGGCCGGCTGTATTGCCGCAGGAGAGCGGCGGCACGTTGCCGAAGAGCACCGGGGCGACAAAGCTGCTTGTGCAGGCCGACTTGATGTTGAAGGTCATGTCGAGCAGCTTGCCGTCGGGCATTTGCAGCGCGCTCGGGTCCCAGACGGCAACATCAAGTTCGCCGGCTGCGTCGCTGTTGTTCAGCGTGATCAGACTGCTCATCCCGGCAAGAACGTTGCTCCAACCGTTGGCCGGCATCTCGAGGCAGGTCTGGTCATAGTCCACCGAGAAGGCGACAGAGGCCAGCGCGCCGGGGAAGGAACGGAACATGACGGGAACCGTGAAGGAGGTTGCGCCCGTGGTCAGCTCAATCTTGCTGCTGGGAATATAGAGGGCCACATCCGGCGAGGATGGCGCCACGAGGAAGGGATCGAACTCTACAGTGCCTGGGAGTTGATAGACGGCATCGCCACCGCCCGTGCCGTCGCCCGAGGGACCGTTAGCGGCTCCCCACCAGTTGCTCTTTGCATTGACAGTGGCCGCCGAGTTGTTCACCAACCCACCCGTGGTCTGCGCGCCCCCCGAGGTCGAGTGGTTGCCGAAGATATCCACATTGTGGATGACGACACTGGTGGGTCCGGCGTTGCTCTTGTCCGGCTCGCCAACGCGAATGCCACGCTCGTTGCCTGCAACCGTGCCGCCCGTGATGGTTACGTTGCTTGCCGTTGCCGGGCAAGCAGAGTAGCTGGCTCCGTCATCGCGCGCCTTGAAGCCAATGCCGAAGCCATTGGCAAAGCCGACGCCGTTGCCCACAATCACCGGGTTCACAAAGCTGATATTCGGATATGTGCCCGACTTGAGGTTGATGTCCACGCCGGCATTGTTGGCGCCCGAATTTACGCCCGTTGCCTTCAGCCCGTTGTCCAACACAGTCACGTTCGTGAAGGTCGCGTTGGAGAGCTTCTCGGCATAGATGCCTTTGTTGTTGTTGCCGCTGAACGAGGTGTCAGAGACCGTCACATTGTTGAAAGTCGACGCGCCACAGCTCGGTGCGAATTGCTGATAAACGCCCCAGCCGAGTTCGCAGTTGTCGAATGCGCTGTTGACCACTGTCAACTCATTCACGCTGACATTCGGCGCAATGGCCATGCAGAACTCGCCCTCGGCGGTGCCGGTGCCGCTACCGACAACGCGAAGGTTGTCGAACTTGATGTAGTCGAACGGTCCAGCCGCCGCCGGATCACCGACATTTTTGTTGCCGTAAAGTAAGCCCACCTGGAGCGTCGCCTCAATGCGCAGATTCTTGAGAAGAATTGGCACGGAGGCAGTGCCTGAAGCGTTGATCGACAGCACGGGCAGGCCGGTTGTCTCGCGCAGGATGGTATTCGAGGCCGGGTCACTGCCGCTGCCTGTGCCGACAAGTTGTGTGCTCGGCACGTCGATATTGAAGGTCGGATTGGTGGTGATGTAGCCCGAGGGCAGGACGACAATGCCGCCCGAGTCAAGCGCAGCCTGCAGGTTTGCGCCGTCTGCTACGAAGTCGTACGGGGGGGCGCCCAGCTGTGTGACCACAGAGACGCCGCCGAACTTCGCTTCCTGACTGGCCTTGATGGCCGCGGCCTGTGTCGCGTCCACTGCCAGGCCAAAGGTCGGATCCGGCGCCGCCGAGTTGCGCACGACGTAGGTATAGCCGACCGGCGTTACATCGAGCACAGGAAAGCGCGTCATGTCTCCCGGAGGATTCTTCGCGTCCAGTTCAACATAGATCGGATTCGCTTCGGCCAGTGCGAGTGTGCCGTCAAGGAGGAGGTTCTTCGAGCCGCCGGTGGCGTAGCGGCCGTAGGTGTAGATTGCCACACCGCCCGCACGCGTTGCCGCTCGTCGTGATGTCGTGAAGTGTTGCATTGTCGCTGTCCGTCAACGTTATGCCGTTGCCATAGTCGGCATTCGTCGCGCTGACGCTCTTGAGCGAGACGCTGCTGAGGCCGTTGAAGTCCAGTTGCGTGCGGTAGAAGTCATCGACCGAGACGCTCTCGACGATTGCAGTTGCCGCGTCACCGGCGACCTTGATGCCGTAGGAGCCGGTGGCCCCCAAGCCCTTCATGCTGAAGTTCTTGAAGACGAAACTGCCGTCCTGGGCATCAATGCCGTAGGCGCTCGAGACTGCATTGATGAGCACGCCGGCGCGCGATTGGCCAATGATTCCCATGCTCTTGCCACCCAAGGCGATGTTCTCATCGTATGCGCCGTCGCCCAGCAGTACTGTGCCGCCTGCATTCGTGGCTGCAATCAGCGAGGCGACTGTCGTGCCCGCGCCGCCAAATGAGAGCTTGCCCGCAACCGGGCTGGAGAAGGTCGTCCGCGGTAAGCGCCGCCTTGATGGCATTTGCGCCGGCTTCGTCGCTGGCAAAGAAGAAGAAGTTGTCTGCCACGTCACTCGTGACGACCCAGCCCATCCCGCCGAAACTGTTGTTGTGCGACGGGAAGACACTGGGCGACCCCTCAAGCTGTACATAAACCGGGATTACTTCACCAAGGCTGTTTGCCCCCTGGAGCACCACATTGCCGGAGGCAACACTGGCGTAGTTGCGCTTTGTGAAGACGGCGACGCCGCCCCATGCGTTGCCGGAGGTCGTAATTCCATCCAGCACGATATCGTTGGAGTCGGAGAGTGCGATGCCCACGCCACGGGGAGAACCCACGGCCGAGACATGCTTGATCGACGCCGATTCGACACCGTTCAAGTCGATGTTGCTGCTGCCGCTCCCCTGAACGTCCACATCTTCAACTGTTGCGCTGCCTGAGACGTTGAATATCTTGAGGCCGTAGTTGCCCGAGACTGCGGCAGCGGGACCCTTGAGCGTCAACGACTTGACGGCGAAGTTGGAGTGCGTCATGCAATGAGATGCCGTAGCCGTTGCCAGCGCTTGCATCCACAATTGTGCCTGCGGTTGACTCGCCCTGAATTGTCACGCTCTTGCCGGCATCAAGCTTCTCGGCGTAGATGCCGTTCTTGACCAGGACCGTGTCGCCAGTCTGGGCGTTTGTGATCTCCGGCTGAATGGTGCCGGCGATTCGGATCACACTGGGGAACACATAGGAGCCGCTCGTATACGAGAAAGCACGCGGCTTGAAGGGGACCACCGTCTCCAGTGCGATGGCAGCCTTTGGGTATGAATTATCCGTCCAGTACGCCTGCCGATCAAAGGTACCACTCAAATCATCTCCGCGCAGGCGGATGTACTGATCGGAAGCCTGAAAGATGTTGCCGGTAATCACCGAACCGCCTACTGGATGCACGTACCAGGGAACTGTCGTCCCACTGCTGTTGAAGCTGATTCGAGCCCGCGGCGCAGTGGCGCCAACATCGAAGGAGTTGCCCTGGATCAGACGGTCTGCGGCGGGCGTGCATGCGCCTGCACCGCTGGAAATGTCCACAGTGGAACCTTGCGCAAACACATTGTTCTTGAGGGAGAACTTGTTGACGAAGCACTGTTGCGGAGTCGCGACATAACGGGAGTCATTGAAGTAGACTGAACCGCCTGGCACGTCGATCTTCGAGTCTTCCAGCGCGAAGTTGTCGCCAACGATTTCGATGGTCTTGTTCTCGTCAGGGCTGTTCGGTCCAATGCGAACCCCATCGATGACTACGTTGTTTCCCTGAACCCACACGCCGCTCGGCCCGAAATTGCTGGTCGAGTTTGTCGTGATATACGGTGCATTGGCATCTGAGCCGACAATTGGATTCCCCGCTGCGTCCACGCCCTGCAGCTTGACGCCGTCTTTGGCGAAATACAGACCAAACTGGTACAGGCCGCCCGAACCGGCGACTGGACGGTCGACTGCGGTTTCGTCATAGTGGCCCGGGTAAACGTAAACCGTTCCGCCGGCCGCGACGGTGTCGAGTGCCGCCTGGATCGTTTTCTTGGGGGCGCCGGCCATGCCGGAGTTGCTGTCACTTCCAGTTGCGGCGTCGACGTAGCAACTGGTGCTGCATGGCTCCACCATCTCAAACGAAGCGTTGACTCGATAGCCTGTCCCAGCCCGCGTCAACGGTGAATCCTCGTGTTCGCCCAGCCGTATGTTGAATCCTGAAACAGAACATCGGGGTCCACATCAGTGCCAATCATCGAATTTGGAAGTTTGAGACCGACATTCAGCGAGTTGTACGGCCCATTCACACCCATTGGGGGCGGCGCCGTATGACTGCGTGTTGAACGCCACGCCAAAAATCACCTCATCGGGCAGCACGATCGGCGCTCCACTCGTGAAGTCGAAGGTGATCGGTGTCGCCAGGCCGTTGTAGCATGTTGCCCGATACATCCCTCCACCCGAAACCGGCACCGTAGCCTACGTCAGGGCAGGTGGGATCGCCAGATGGCCGGAAAGGAATGTTGAAAGTAACGCTCTTCGACAGCAGCGCCGGCGTGACGATAACGGGCTGTGCACCGCTTGCGTCCGCCGCGTAGATATTCAGGGTGATGGGGTGGGCGAACGTGGCGCCGGGAGTCGTGACGCACTGGCCTCCGACCTCCCACGATCCGCACGCCCAGCTCGACATGAGAATCGTCACCGACTTCAGCGTACGCGATGTGCCGGACGCAAACTCGATATGGTCGCCCAAGTTCAGAGGTCGACGTCGCCTGATAGCCCGAGACTCGGCTACGTTGGCAGGTATCGGATTCGGAATACTGTCATAAACGGTCTGCGCCTGCGCGGACACGGAAAACGCAAACAGCGCAACAACGACCGCCAGCAATGCGGCGGCCAACTTCACGGTGCGGCGAATTCGGGGGAATGCTTCGTGCAACATGGTTATCTTCCTTTTTGCTGAGGGGCAGAAGTTCTGGTCCTGCAATTGAATGAGATGGTTTGACAACGGTCCTGCCATTCCGATGTGCCCGGGGGATGTCAGGGCGCACCTTGCCCTTTTGCTTTTCACATGTGAATGGACTCGATCGGCCCTCCTTGAAATGCTGCCTGTCTGGATACTTCCAACCGCCGTTCCACGGCAAAATACCGTCGGTCAGCGCATTTTCCCCAATTTACGCCTTATTTTTCAGTCTGGCGAGGGACATTTGTCACGTCTCCCCAGTCCGTTCGTCCCTAATTTGTGCATTGCACGCCGATCGCCTGCGCGTACGCAGCCAATCTTTCTATAGTTCCGAGCAACACCGCCATTGCGCGACAGGCCTAGTGCTCATGCTCCGCTGCGCAGCCGCGCTACTCCAAGGCAATCGGCAAATAGACCGCATTGGGCAGCGCATTCGGCCCGACCGCGGTGGGCGATGGCTCGAAAGTGGGTGATGGCGTTGCGCTGGCCGTGGGTGTTGGCGTGGCGCTCGGCGTCTCTCCCGGCCGCAAGGTGGGCGTTGGCGTCTGGTAGATGCCTGGCTGCGACTCCAGCACGACGGCGCCCGGCTGCACCCAGCCCGCGACATCCTGTCCAGCGGGATCGCCGAAACTTGCCACAGGGTGGCTCGAGAAATCCAGCGCAAGGAAGCGCACGTCCTGCCCAGGAAGCGGCGCACAGGTAATGTCAAAGGTCAGCGTGACTAGCGTCGTGTCGCCCAGCGTGGCGAGGGGCGGCGCAAAATCGCCCACGGTGACGTCGATCTCGCCGTCGGTGTCACTCGGGTCGTAGCCGAGCCCCGCAACGAAGGCGGGCGGCACGTTGAAAACGTAGGCGTCGGGCGCAAAGCTGAGACATTGCTCGTCGAAATCGATCGAAAAGAGGAGCGCCGAGACGGCCGCGCCGCCTGAAACAAACTCGATCGGGATGGCGACGCTTGTGGTCTCCGGCGGGACGACGACGGAGCCGACGATCAGGCGGGGCATCAGCGCCGGGTTGGGCGTCGGCGTTGCGCTGGGTGGCGGCATGGGCGTCGCTGTGTCGGTGGGCGTCGCTTCCGGCGTCATGGTGCCGGTTTCCGTTGGCGTGGCGGTCGGCGTGTCCGTTGGCGGCTCGGTTGATGTGTCGGTTGGCGTCGGCGTACTCGTCTGCGGCGGTGCGGTCTCCGTATTCGTTGCAGTCGGCGGAATCGGCGTCTCGGTGGGCGTGACCGGCGTCTCAGTCGCCGTGTTGGTAGGCGTTGGCGTCGGCGCTTCCGGCATATCCGTCGCTGTCGGCGGCACCGGCGTCTCAGTGGGCGTGAAGGTGAAGGTTGGCGTCGGCGCTTCCGGCGTCTCCGTGGGCGTGAAGGTGAAGGTTGGCGTCGGCACTTCCGGCGTGTCCGTGGGCGTGAAGGTGAAGGTCGGCGTCGGCACTTCCGGCGTGTCCGTGGGCGTGAAGGTGAAGGTCGGCGTCGGCGCTCCGGCGTGTCCGTGGGCGTGACCGGCGTGTTGGTCGCCGTCGGCGCTTCCGGCGTCTCCGTGGGCGTGAAGGTGTAGGTCGGCGTCGGCGGCTCCGGCGTCTCCGTGGGCGTGACCGGCGTGTTCGTCGGCGTTGGCACTTCCGGCGTGTCCGTGGGCGTGACCGGCGTGTTGGTCGCGTCGGCGGCAGCGGCGTGTCCGTGGGCGTGACCGGCGTGTTGGTCGCTGTCGGCGGAATCGGCGTGCTCGTATAAGTCGCCGTTGGCGGAGCGGGCGTGAATGTTTGCGTTGGCCCGCTGATGATCACCGAGCCATCCACCAGGGTCACCGGCGCGCGCACGTTGCCGCCAATGTAGAAACGGTACGGAAAGGTCGTCGAGAAGGTCAGCGGCGCCGTCACGCTCGTCTGTCCGGGCGGCGGATAGCAGATGACGTTGAAGGGAATCGTGAGCAAGTGTGCCATTTTGCAGGAAGGCCGTTGTCGACAGCGTATAGGCAAGCGTCTTGAGTTCGGCGGTTGTCTGCAGCGGGTCATAGCTGGTGCTTGGGCTCCAGCCGCTGGGCAGATATGAAGCTCACGCCGGGTGACTGGCGGTAGGTGAGGCACGGGCCCAGGTCAAAGCCAACCTGGAAGCTGACAATCCCCGCACCATCCGTGTCAATCGTCACCGGGATGTTGACGCTGCTTCCCGCAACCACCGCGAGGTTCTGCGGCAAGCTGACCACCGGATTGCCGCTCCCCGCCCCCAGCAGCGCGAGGATGGGCGCCAGGAGGATGAGCCGCGATAGCTTGCGCAGACGGGTAAGGCCTTGATGCATGGGTATCCCAGTGGGAACGGGCCGGGAGGCGGCTTGCACCGCCCCCCGGGTCGATCGTCATGTGGCGCTGTGGGGCGCCGCTCCTGCGCCTACTTCTGCAGCAAGGGCAGGAAGTTGAAGATGTTCATCGGGTTCCCTGCGCCTACCCGGCTGATCACCACCACGGGGACCGAGTCCTTCGTGGAGGCAGATGCGCCGTCAAACGCCAGAGAGGCCGCGCCGCCGGCTACGCTCTTGAGCGTGACCGTTGCCACGGGGCCGTCGATGGTGGGCATGGGCAGCACGACGCCGAAGAGGGCAATGTTCAGCTTGCCCGCTGCTTCATCGTAGACCACCACACCCGCCTGGCCGGAAGCGAGGTTGAGGGCCACGGCATCGGGAGTGCCGTCGCCGTTGGCATCGGTTGCATCAAACGCGACCTTTGCGGGGTCGAGCTTGAGCGAGAACATGAGCGCGGCCACTGGCGCACCCTTGGCGTCGAAGACCACGGGCACGTCGAAGCTTGCGCCGGCATCAGCCACCGGGTCCGCCGCAATGGCAAGGTCGGCCGTTGTGATGGAGGCGGGGTCGATGACGGCCTGCGCTGGTGCATGCTGGGGCTGTTTCGTTGTCGAAGCTGATGTTGACCGTGCAGGGAATGTCGTTGACGGTGATCTCTGCATCCTGCGTCGAGTCGCAGCCGAAGGGGCTGCCGTCGAAACCGGAGAGTGGGGCATGGAGCCAGGTCGAACCCGTAGTGGCGTCAAAGCTCTCGAGTACGGTTGCCACGTAGTCGGCTGCATTGACGCTGTCGCCCACGTCGGCATTGCAGTTGCCACTTCGGCTGTTGTCGATCACCGTGGCGGAGCCATTGGTGGTGCCCATGGAGAGGTTCAAGGTATCGTTCTTGAATTCGACAATCTGCAGCGTCAGCGGAACATCCTGGCGCATGGCAGGTGTGTTGGGCGAACCGCCGTTGTTGTCCGGGCAGGAGGTCTTGGCCGTGACGGTCAGTTCCGCCAACGTTGCGTTGGAAGCCGGATTGCTGAAGGTGTACTCGAGCCAGCCTGTATCACTATCCGAAGGCGTCCCGTTGCCTGTAACGACAAGACACTGGTCACTGTAGCTAACTCGGAAAATTAGGCTAGTTGCAATGTTGCTCTCGGCGTCATACGCGATCGGGAGCTTGAGCGCGCCCACAGTGCTGCCCTTCCGCGCCACGCCGTCGGCATCCGAGGTGTCGGCGCCGATTGTGAGCGTGGCCTGTTCACCAACGGTCACCACAATTTCATTCTCGACGTAGAGACCGCCCTGGTCAGTGCTGCGCACACGAATGTGGTAGGTTGTTGCAGGGACTAGTGGTGCGGCTGCATTCAGCTTGTCACCAACGATTATGAAACTGGTGTTGTCTGCTTCGCCCGCACCCGAAACCAGCGTATAGACGAAGGTGTTGCCGGCGTCCGGGTCACTCGTGGTGAAGGTTGCGCCGGTCCAACCGGAGACGACCGGCGGCACCGCTGTCGGAACGAGAGCGATTGCAGAGGGTGCCTGGTTGAAGTCCAGCAGGATGTTGCCGGGAACTGTCGTCAGAGCGATGGAGGTAATGCCGTCGCTGTCCGAAGCGTTCGTCGCCGGCCCAAAGCCAAATGTCACGGTCTTGTCGGTGGCTTCGCCACAACCGCCCACGTTGGCAAAGTGAAGCGTTGCCACGGTGTCGATGGGCATGGCCACGATCGGGTTTTTGCTTGGAACGAGGGAGAAGTCTTGCCGGGGTCCCTGGTATAACGGTCATGCTGTAGTCGGCAAGGTCAGTGGTGACCGTAGGATCACCCAGGCACGGGTCGAAGGTCGCGGCAACTTGCAGGCCGTAGACCGATACGCCCGCGCCCAGCTTGATGGGCACGTCCAGCGCCAATGACCCAGACGAGACATATCGCACTGTTTCATCGTCCACATAGAGCATGGCCATGGGCTGGAAGCCCGTGTCGCCTGACGTGTCTGTGCCGTTTGTCAACCAGGGTGTGTAGTCAATGTTGCCTTCAACGTCGCTCGCAGCTGCTGCGGTAATTGGGTTCGGGCCGGCTGCATCGCCCCACCAGTTGAACTCTCCACTGACCGGAACACCAGCATTCGAGTACATGCCGGTGGTGTTGCCGGCCAGGCTGTTGGCGTTAGCGACGATGCTGGTGAGGTCGCCAGCACTACATCCGGATGCGTTCCCACAATCTGCAAACTCGAACCCAACATCAAAACCGCTGACTGTATTATTGGTGGCAACAAATGCAATATCTCCGGTGTAGCCATAACCGGCATAGACTCCGATGCCAACAGAATCGCCTGGATTGGTGGGACTGCTGGAGTCGAACGTAACGTCGTTGTTCGCCACTGTGATCAGCGCGCCAGCCGAGCCCTTTTACAGTGATGCCCGTGCCGTCACCAGTTGAGGTTGTGGCGGCATGCCGGACCGTTAGCTTGTTACCGCTGATGGTTACCGGCGCTGAAAGCGCGATAAGTACCTGTCTGCGAATTCGTCACCGTATTGCCAGAGACGGTTGCGAGTGCTCGAGTGACAAGTATGCTTGTGCCAGCGTACGTCGGATTGTCATACAGTATCTGCGATACCGTATTCCCGCTGATGTTGCACGTCAGCTTGGTGCCTGGCTTGTTCTGGTCACAAACAATGCCATTCTGTCCCGCACTTGTGGCAGAGGCCACCATGACACCATCGCCAGTGACCGTGCTGTCCATAAGACTGACAGTCAGGTCGCTTTCAGTGCCATATGTGATGAACTTGATGCCATTCTTCTGAAAATTGACCACATGCAGTCGTTTGAGGACAACAGCGTGTGGCGTCACTTCATCTGCGATTACGTTTACGCCCCAGCCTGTATTGCCGGCCCAGCCCGTAGATTCACCACGCACACCAGTGACCCAAATGTCTTCGGCGCCACCGTCTGCGTTATAGAAAGAAAGCCCCATCAACCAGGGATTGGCAGCACCCTTGCTGTCTCCGTCAATTGCCAGATTCTTGATTGTAACGCTGCCGTTCTTGGCCGTTACAACTGACCGAGGATTGACTGAGCCCATTGGATAGGAGTCAACCAGGGTTGCAGGAGACTTGATGATCGTCGTCTCGCCCGCGCCTTGCAGCGTCAGGTCCTTGCTAACGATGGAGACTTGCTCCACATACGTGCCCATCGGCCACATGCACCGTGCCGCCGGGCGACACCTGTGTGATGGCGGCCTGGATGGTCTTCTTGGGCTGATTGAGCGTGCCCGACCAGTTGTCATTGCCGGCGGGGCTAACGTAACAAGCGTCGGTGCAAGCGGGCTCCATCATCTCAAAGCGGACGTTGGGAACCATATCGCCAAATGGCGCAGGTTGGTCAAACCAACAGCCGCCGTCATAACGGAAAGTGCCAATCATACCGCCGTCGCAGTAGTTCCCGGCCCAAGTTGACTTCATGAATACTGCATCGCGATCAACGTCTGTACCAATGATGGTCGCCGGCTCACCAACACCGACATTTAGCGAGTTGTAGGGGCCATCTCCACCAATTGGATTCAGCGCCAAAGGACTGCGTGTTGAAGGCAACGCCAAAGATTACCGCGTCAGGCAGCACAACGGGCAATGCCGAGAAATCGAAAGTGATTGGCGTTGCGAGGCCGGTGTTGCATACCCCATTGCTGTCCTTCCAGCGCCCGTCGGGGCAATCGAGGCTTGCAGATGGCCGAAATGGGATGTTGAAGGTGAAGGACTGCGATGTAATTAATCCGCCTACGGTTGGCGGCGTGCCGCTGCCTACATGGTAAATGCTGAGCGTAATTTGGTGGCCAAGATGTGTGGCCGGGTATCGTGGCACAAGTTGCGCCGCTTCCCATTTCGCACGCGTCGACTGGACATGAGCACGGTGACCGACTTAAGATTTTGGCTGGTACCAGGGACGAACGCGATGTGATCGCCGAATTCGCTTGTCGATGTAGCCTGGAAAGCCTGACTCACAACATTCCCTGGAATCGGATTCGGAATACTGTCATATGCCGTCTGCGCCATCGCGGACGCGGAAAACGCAAACAACGCGACAACCACCGCCAGCAGGGCGGCAGCCGTCAACATGGAGCGACGAACGCCGGGAGAGACATCGTGCAACATAGGGGATATTCCTTTGCTAAAGGGTTTGAACTGCGACGCTGTTGTGAACACCAAACTTCACGAGGGCCGGGATGGCCGATGTGCTCGAGAGGGCCCGAGACGCACCGTTGCGCTGCGGGTAACACAACTGACTGATGGTCGTATGCTGCGCCTCCGTGGCTTCCGGGGGGGGAACGTGGAGATCGCTCCGGCCAGGTGGCCGGAATGGCCTGCGTCCTGCATAAGTTGCGCTGCAGCCACAGACGAGGAGCGGCGCCGAACGCAACTGAAGTGGAAAGAAGAGGGACAGCCCACACAGCCGATGGGCCACAGCAAACTGTCCCGTTCGCGAGGTCGGGGAACGCCCCGCAAGCATCACATTAGACCCGTGCGCAAAGCTTGCATAGTGACATTTGTCCCTATTTTTCGGGATTATCACCGAATTTGCAAAGATCGCAACAAATTCTCATAATCCAACCGTTTTGGCGCATGCTACCTCGAGCAAGTGCGCCCGCAGCCTCCGCAAACAAGCGCGCGCCCGATTTGCATTTGTGCGCCCAACTCCCTACGATCATTGATTATTTGCCAAATTCTCAATTATCAGTTATCAATTATCGATAATTGAACACTGATCATTGGTAATCGATCACTGCTGCATCCTCCGCGCCACCCCATTCCGGGCCTCCTGACGACCATGAACAACCGCCGCCTGTACGCCGCCACCTACGGCCATCTTTCCATCGACCTGGTCAATTCCTCCGTGGCGATGATCCTCACCGCCTCGGCCGACCAGTTTGACCTGAGCATCAGCAAGATTGGCTTCGGCGCACTGGTCTACTCGATCACCGCCGCCATGAGCCAGCCCCTCTTCGGCAGCCTGGCCGACAAATCACGCGGGCGCTGGGTGGGCGGCCTGGGCTTGCTGTGGACGCTTGCCTTCTACGCGCTCGCCTCCACAATGCCCACCTATGCGCTCTTCATCAGCACGCTCATGGTGGCCGGGCTGGGGAGCGGCGCCTTCCATGCGGCCGGGCTGCTCAACGCCTCAAGCTCCGGCGGCGACAAACCCACGCTGGCCACGTCGATCTTCTTCGTGGGCGGGCAGGCGGGCTACGCGCTCGGCCCCATCATCGCCGGCATCCTCCTCCTGCGCATGAACCTTCTCTCGATGCCGCTGATTGCCCTTGCCATGCTCCCCGCAGCAATCGTCATGCTCCTCTTCATGAATGACCCCCTCCCCATCCTGCCGCCTGCGGCCGCACGGGGTACGGTCGCAACCAGCGAGAAGGGGAGAGCCGGCCGAGGCCAGGCGGCGGCCGCGATGGGCGGCGTCGTGGCGATGGTGGCGTTGTTTGCCCTCATCACTTTCCGTTCCGGCACCGCCGCCAGTTTCTCGACACTTTTGCCAAAATTCTATGACGAACAGGGGCTCACCTCGGCGCAATACGGCCTCATGCTCGGCTTCTTCGCCATGTCGGGCGCCGTGGGCACCTTCATTGGCGGTTTCATGGGCGATCGCCTCAACCGGCGCACGCTGCTCGCAACCGTCATGTTCCTGAGCGCCCCCTTTGCCTGGCTGATGCTGCAGACCTCCGGTTGGGAGTTCATGGTGGCCGCGTTTGCCGCAGGCGTCTTCCTGAGCATCCCCCACAGCATTGTGCTGGTGATGTCGCAGGAGATGATGCCCAACCGGCGCGGCTTGATGGGCGGCGTGACGCTGGGCTTCATCTTTGCCAGCGGCGCGCTCGTGGCGTGGCTGGCCAGCCTCGCCGCCGACGTCGTGGGCCTAACGGTGGTGCTGAGTGCGCTGGCGCTGATGCCCATCCTCGGAGGTTTCTGCGCGCTGCTCCTGCCCGCCTACGGCCCCACGCGCACGGCGCTTCCGGCAACAATCGAGGCAGCGCCGGCAATCGAGGCCGCGCCCGCGGCGGCGGATTGAGGAAGCAAAGCCGTAATTGAAGACTGATAACAAGTAACCGGGGCGCCTCGTTCAGTCGAGGCGCCCCGGTTATCTATTATCAGTCTTCAATTATGTGGATTCCGCTTTACTCAAACACCCACTCGTCATTCGCACGCGGCCACTCGACGAGATCATCGCCAAACCAGAGGCCAATCTCGAACGCGGCGGTCTCCGGGCCGTCGGACGCATGCACAAGGTTGCGGCCGATCTCAAGGCCAAAGTCGGCGCGGATTGTGCCGGGCGCTGCTTCGGCGGGCTTGGTCGCGCCCACGGTTTGCCGCACCACGGCAATGGCGTTGGTTCCCTCAACCACCATCGCCACCACGGGCGACGAAGTGATGTAGGCAATGAGACCGCCAAAGAAGGGGCGCTCGGCGTGAACGGCATAGTGCTTGCGTGCAAGTGCATCGTCCACCTGCATGAACTTCATCGCGCTGAACTTGAGGCCGCGCCGCTCGAAGCGGCTAATGATTTCGCCCACAAGGCCGCGCTGCACGGCGTCGGGCTTGATGATGATGAATGTGCGTTCCATGGGTGACTCCAGGTTAGGGTTGATAATTGACGATTGGAAATTGATAATTGGTTGACTGGTTGAATGGTTGAATGGTTGAATGGTTGAATGGTTGATTGCGTTCGGTGCGCGCCAGAGGCTATCTGCACTTCCTAGCTGTTCTCTGCGTTTCTTTGCGCCTCCGCGCCTTTGCGTCGAGTTATCAGGCCACAGCGTCGCGCAGCCACGCGCGGTGGATTTCCCACACGGCCGCGGCCGCGTCCCAGCGCAGTTCGAAGGTGCTGGTGTCGGCGGCCTGGATGAGGTAGCAGCGCAGCGTGCGCCCGCCCACGCGCTCCTCCCACGTGCGGCCCACCTCGGCCACATAGCGCGTCTTGTCGCGCCAGATAAAGGACGTGGGGCGAATTTCGCCATTAGGCTGCACCCGCCAGAGCGTATTGACCGGTTCATTCACAAGCACTTCGCGCACCATCACAACCCCCATCACAAAAAAGCATTCAAGCCGCAAGCGTCACTTGCCGACCCCCGACCACCGACTCCCGACCACCGACTCCCGACCACCGACTCCCGACCACCGACTCCCGACCACCGACTCCCGACTCCCGACTCCCGACTCCCGACTCCCGGATTCTACTTCATCCCGGCAAGTCCAGGGAATCCAGCACCAGCCGCAGCGCTGCCGCGGCGCTGAGGCGCTTGTTGGCGGCGCGGTCGCCGTCCACACCGCATGGAAGCCCCGTTCGACGCCGTTGCCATGGCTGACGTGCAGGTAGGTCGTACCCGACGGCTTGCCGGGCGTGTCGCCGCCAGGGCCGGCAATGCCCGTTACCGCGACGGCCACGTCGGCCCCGTAGAGGCGGCGCGCACCCTGGGCCATTTGTGCGGCGACGGGCGCGCTGACCGCACCGAGCGCGGCCAGCGTCCCGGCGTCCACGCCCAGCACTAGGTTCTTGGCTGTATTGCTGTAGACAATCGCCCCGCCCACAAAGTATTCCGACGAGCCGGGGGTCTCCGTCAGCACATGGCCGATGAGGCCGCCGGTGCAGCTTTCTGCGGTGGCCATTGTCTGCCCGCGCCGGCGCAGCGCCTCGCCAACTTCCGCCGCCAGCGCCACCAGGTCTTCCACGCTTGGAGAGTCATTGCTTGTTGTCATCATGCCGCCTTGTTTCTCTCGCTCTTCACTGCAATTAATGGTGCGGAAAGAGTGTCCCAACGATGAAGCCGTAGATCGTGCGCGCTGTCCTGCCTTTTCCCTGTTGTTCCCGTAGTTTCCGTGTACCGGCACTATTTGTCGTTTGCTTCTCAGTGCGCCTGGAAGTCCACGCGTCATGCCGGCGGTAGTCGTTCAGCGATCAGCATCCAGTGCTCGCGCCCGCGCCGCGTCAGGAAGACCACCGCGGCGCGCCCGCCGCGCACGAGCTTCAATCGCCCACGCAGCGTTTCCGGTTCAATCGGGAAACCGCGCTTCTTGATCTCCAGTGCACCCACGCGCAGCGCCTGCAACCGTGCGTTGAGCAGCTTGAGGCTGAAGGGGTGGCGCTCCAGTATATGGAAGGCGCGCGCAAAGGGCGTGGCACGAGGCGCATCGGCCAGCAGGTAGCCGATCTCAGGGTCAAAAAGGTGCGCATCCAGCAGGCCGCAGAGTTCGGCAAAGGCGCCGGCGCGCAGCACGGCAGGATCGGGTTCATAGAGCCAGTCACCCGCGGCGAAATCACCCAGCGGCGGCGTTGCGCCGTGGGCGTCAAGCGTGTGCCAGGCGACGCCATCGTGCACCGACGCCCAGCGCTGCGCGCCGCCTGCAAGCGGGCCGAACCAGAGCACAGCCTCCTTGCAGACATTCGCGTGGCTGACGAACTCAACCGAGCTGCCCGCGGGCAGCTCGGCGTCGTGCACGCCCGGCGCCACCTTGACGGCAAGCGCGGGCACCTGCGCCTGGAGCGCAAGCAGCGCGGAAAGGGGCGGCGTCATCGCGTGCAGGCTGAAGACGCGCTTGCCTTCTGCGGTGCGGCGCGCCGGATCGGCAAAGGCTGCGCCGGCGGCGGGCAAGGCACCCTCCGCCAGGAGAGCCGTCCAGTCTGCGGCGTGCAGCGCAATGGCAAAGGGGGGCGCCACGCTCGCCACGTTGTAAGCCGCCAGCGCCACGCGCATCGGGTCGATTTCGAACGCAGCCGTCGCGCGCGAATTGCGCGAGCGCCAGCAGGTCGCCGCCGATGCCGCAGCCCAGGTCGAGAAAATCTCCTGCGGGGGCGAGTGCGTGCAGGCGCGCGGCGCGATGCGCGGCAACCTCCCATGATGTAGCCTGCTCGAGGGGTTCCTCGGCAAAGAGCATGCGGTCGGCGTGGGGGAACTTGGCGGCGGCGCGCCGGCGCAGGCGCGCCTGCGTCAGAAGCGCAGCAGTCTCTTCGGAGGTGAAGGATCGGCGCAACGCAGCGGACTGCCCCAAAATTGCGTCATCCGGCATCTCGGCCACGGCAAGCTGCTCCAGCGCCGCCTGTGCGCGCGACGAGCGCAGGAACGCCAGCGGATCGTCCGGCATAGCGCCGACATCGACCGTTGCGCCGGGCAAACGTGTGTCGGGAGTCATGCGCCATCCCCCAGCAACCGGCAGAATGGCAGGGTGCCCACTGCCTGTGCATGCACCCGAGGGGTATCCTGGGGGCTGTTAACGAGCGCGAAAATCGACGCGGCGCAGACCGGCATCTGGTTTGCCCATGTTTGTCCAACCGGGTAACATAGGGGCGAAAGACGGCTGCCGTCGCTTTCAATACCGGAAAGAGAGCCGCAATGAGTGTTCATAACGAGAGTATGGATTTGCACAAGCAAGCCGACCGCACGGATGAAGTTCCCAGCCTTGAGTATCGCGGCGTTAGCCACGATTCACTTTCCATGTTCCTGGCTGCCGTGGGCGGAGCGATTCTGGGCGTCCTGCTCACCCTGCTGATTCTCGCCATTCTCAATGGCGGTACGCTGAGTTTCGCGCCGAGCGCCAACGTTGGCGCGCTTGAGCAGACCGTAACTCGTGTTGATGAAAACCTGGGCACGCTAAGCGCGAATTTCGATGTGGTGACCACCGAAATGGCGCAGATTCGCAGCAACCTCGCCGCTGCAGAGAGTTCGCTGCGCAGCGCGATCTCCAGCCAGAACGAGCAGGCCGCAAGCGTTGCCGGCCAGATGGAGCAGGTGAATGGGGCGCTGGTCACCCTTGAGCAGACCCGCCAACGCTTCGACGTGTTCGTCGCCGCACTCAGCAGCGCGCTGGCGGAGGTCAACACCGCGACACCGGCGACCCCCGCGACTGCAACCCCTTGAGTACAATCAATCTGTAAATTGGGCTAAAGGAGCGGAGCGCACCCGAGCGGGTGCGCTCCTTCTGCATGGGCTGACAGCGCGGCCCACTCAGTTCTCGGTCACTTCATCCTCATCGGCGTCGTCTTCGCCGAAGAGGTCCAGTTCATCGTCCCATTCCTCCTCCTCGTCGTCGTCTGCCTCATCCGCTTCATCACCGGCCTCGAGCGCTGCCGCAGTTGCATAGAAGAGAATCAGCGTCGAGCCATAGCGGCGGCGGTCGTACTCCTGCAAGCGCTCGAGAGCAACCGGCGCATCTTCGCGCGGGTGGATCTGGACAATGACGGAGCCAAAGTCGGTCAGCAGATCCGGCAGGCTGTCAATCCGCAGCAGCGCCTTGCTCCAAAGTTCCTTGTACTGGGGCGGTGCGACATAGATCAGGTCGAAGGGCCTCCCGCGGTAACGGTCGAGCCACGTAAAGGCATCATGACGCTCGACGGAGGCCTGCCCCTCGAGCCGGCAATGCTTGAGGTTGGCCAGAATGGTTTCGACGGCGCGCCGGTCGGCATCGACAAACTGGGCGTAGTGCGCGCCGCGGCTGAGCGCCTCAATCCCGACTGCGCCCGTGCCGCCAAAAAGGTCAAGCACACGCGTATCGACAATCCAGTTGCCGATGATGCTGAAGAGCGCTTCTTTGGCGCGGTCCGTAATGGGACGGGTGCTGTCGCCGGGAACCATCTGAAGTCGGCGACCTTTGGCCTTGCCGGTAATTACACGCAGGGACACGTTCACTCCATTCGCCATGCCAAAGACTTAGCGCAGGTTACGCAGTGCACATCGCGAGTCGCGCAGGGTGGGGCGCGATCTCCACATGCAGTGGCGCAGGCACCCTGCCGGCGCTCGTCGCAATACGGCAACGTTTCGTAGGGGGAGAGCGCCGGCCATGGGCCGGCGCCTACGGAGACTCGCGCGGCCTTGCGTCAAGGCTGCGCATGTTCCGCCGCTACTGGACCGCTTCCAGGTCCCATGTGCCGTCGTCAAGTACGCGGAAGTAGCGGATGGTGGCGTCCTCGAAGCAGGCCAGCAGGCGGCCCTGTTCAAAGCGCTGTGCCACGGAATGCTGGCAAAGGCGCTCCTCGCGATCAATGTTGCCGAGCGCCAGCCGCACACTCTCCACGTTACACCAGAGCTTGCCGAAGCCGCGCCGTGGCAGCGGCGGCGATGTGGGCGGATCGAGATTGTCCGGATTGCATGAAATCTCGGGCTGGTCGTCGGTCCACGTATCACTGTAGGCCAGCCAGGTCTTGTCCGGAAGCAAGACGTAGATTTGCCCTTCCGACCCAAACCAGAGCATGAAGCGGTTGTAATCCGGCCCATCGCCAAACTCGTTGATGGCCACGGGGTCCGTCGTGGCCTCGCTCAGCGGGCAGCCCATGCGTGCTTCCATGTCGGCGTAACCCACCAAATCGGGATTCGGCTCGATTGCGCAAACGGGCGTTGCAGTTGCCACCGTAATGGGGACCACCGCCGCGCTGTCGCCGGAAGGCGCGAGCGGTGACGTTGGCGCCTCGGCAACGAGCACGGGGGCCGCTGCGGTGGCGGCTTCTGTGATCGGCTGCGTCGACGCAACTTGCGCATCGGGCGCTGGAACGGTGGCAGGGGCGACAGTCGGCGGCGGTGCGGTTGGCGTCGGTTGCTCGTCACCGCCACATGCCGCCAGTGCAAGCGCAGCAACAAGCACGAAACATGCGAAGAAAGTGGATTTGAGAAGTGTCACGGAATCTCTCCCCCGGAAAGCCGGGATAGTGCGAATGAAATCAGTCTACCACGCTCGCCGCCAAAGGTGGACAAACCTCCTGCGCGGGGGCGAAAGCATGCTGTTCCTGTTCCTTGTTGTTCCTTGCGTTTCTTTGCGCCTCTGCGACTTTGCGTCAAGTTGTTGTTCGTTAGCGGCGCGGTGCGTTGACCACCACGGGGCCGAGGCGGATCGCGAAGTCGTCCGGCCCGGCGCTGACGGGCAGCCGCTGGCCGGTCACCGGATCATAGAGACCGACGACAATACTGTAGTTGCCAGGCGGCAAATCCGGCGGCACGACGAAGCCGTAGCGGTCGACAATCTCGTCGCCCGGTTGCCAAACGCCGGTTGGGCGCATCCACTGCACAGGCTGCCCGTCGCGCTGCAGAATCTTCTCGCCCGCTTCGTTGAGCAAGTGGACAAAGACCTGGTAATTGGTTTCCACGGCCTCCAAGCTCTCCCACTGGAGCGCGAGCACGATTTCGCCCTCCGGCTCGGTTTCCTGCGTGAGCGCGTAGCCGGCCAGGCGGAACCAGCCGTTTTGATCCGTGACGGCCTGGCCAACCAGATCCGGGCTGCCGAAGATCGTGCCCATGCCCGTTTCGGCAAGGGGATGTGCGCCGGCAAGCGCATAGAGCGCGAGGCGCCGGCCGCTTGCACCCGTGGGGCGCGATTCGGCAAGCAGATAGTGGTCGCGGCGCAGCGTCTCCTCCCACGGTGAAGCCTCGGGCGGCGTCGCGTCGGGCAGCACCCAGAGGCGCGCAACGCCGTCGGCTGTCATCCGCGCAAGCGTATCGGCCACAGTCGCTTGCGACGCGGCGTTGGGCAGGCCAAGCGCCGCCAACCGTCCATGATAGGCATTGGCGAAAGCCTGCGTGTCAGTGGGTGTGAGCTGCAGCACGGCATCGCGCCGGCGCTGCTCGCCGGCATCAATACGCGCGGCAAGCGTCGCCATTTCGGTCGCGTGCATCTTCTGCCCGTTATAGGTGAGCAGCGCCAGCGTGATCGCCACCAGGCCGATGAAATAGAGGTAGTTGCGCGGTGCGTCGATCTTGCCGCCGCGCGCCGGAGCCTGCTCGCTGCCAGGCGGCGCATCGTCTCGCCAGCGTGTTTGGCGCATGAGGATGACAAGGCCCGCTGCCACACCCGCGAGAGGAATCAGCAAGGCAAACCAATCGACAGACGCAAGGCCGCTGCTTCCGGCCAGCCACCAATTGAAGATGATATTTGCGGGCTCAATGAAGCGCGCCTGCAAGATCAGCGGCGAATAGCGCAGTTGCGTAAAGGTCTCCGGTGCAAAGAGCGGCTGCACGGTGGCGGCCAGGTAATCCTGCACAAGGCCAAAGGGAATGGCCATGCCATACCACTGGACGCCAATTGAAACGATGGCGAGCAGCCAGGCAGCAATGGCCCCCGCCCATCCCCAGCGACGGCGAAAGACGAGGCGCTCCCACATTGGTGCGGCGGGTAGAATCAGGAATGGCAGCAGCGGCACGAGAAATCGAGGGCCCCAACTGAAGCCGCCATGCCACATGTACCATTTGGCGTAGAGCAGGATGTAGACCGCCGCAAGTGCGCCAATCAGCAGCAGCGAGCGGCGTGCGTGACGCCAAAACCACACCGTGCCGGGGATTGCCAGCAGCAGAATCGGGTTGTACCAGATGAGTCCGCCGCGCCGGGCCTATCGTCAGCCCGTAGATCCCGGCGAGCCAGGGTCCGCTAAAGGTCTCGGTGGAGACATAGCCGCTGTCCCAGATTGAGCCGAAGCGATAGGCGTTCCACCAAAGCGAGATGAGCCCGGCCAGCACGACCGGCGTGAGGAAACTGACCATGGGCCGCCACTGGTAGGCGAACACTGCGCGCCAGCCCGTTTGGGACTCCCGCTCGGCGCCGCGCGGCCCGCTTTGCTCCACATCGACGCGCATTTGCAGCACAACCCACAACCCAACCAGGAAGATGGGCAGCGTTGCCAGGTTGATCGTGCGTGAGAGATAGGCGATGCCCCACGCGCTCGCTCCGCCCACGAGATAGTACTTGCGCCCCGTCTGGCTGAACGCCAGCAGCCCGTAAAACGCGCCAAAGAGGCCGAAGGCGGAAACGGGGTCGCTGAAGAAGGTCTGCGTGTAGGGCCAGGCCATTGTAGCGAGGCCGAAGCCCAGTGCGGCGGCCGT
Source organism: uncultured Chloroflexia bacterium (assembly GCA_963735275.1). Taxonomy (GTDB): domain Bacteria; phylum Chloroflexota; class Anaerolineae; order Caldilineales; family Caldilineaceae; genus UBA5069. Next base: position 830,576 of record CAVTKJ010000001.1, read on the forward strand.
GGCCGTGGCGCGTCGCCAGCCGAGGCGAATACCTGCGCGGTAGATTAGCGCGCCGGTGAGGGCGGTGAGGATTGGGTTGAGCAGCAGCGCCGAGTGGACGAGCCCGAGGCGGCTCCAGAGCATTCCGCCCCAGACGAGAGGCAGCGCGAGCAGCGTCATCCCCAGCCCTTTGCGGCCGTAGAGATTGCCGTCCGCGCCGATGTTGCCCTGCTGCGCCCCCATCCAGAGCAACTGGTTCATGTCGCCGTCGCCATGGCGCGCGATGCTCTCGGCGGTCGAGAACATGGCAAGGCCGTCGCTGCTCTGGAGAATGCCCGTATAGGTGAGCAGATAGCACGCGAGCAGAAAGCCGAAGATCACCCAGCCAATGCTGCGATCGCGCACACTGATATCGTGAATGAGTCAGAACTCCTCAAAAATCTTGTACGCAGAAACGACGGAAACAGCGGAATAATCAGGAAACGGAACAGCCCTTTCGCCTTTCATGCCGTTTCTGTTGTCACCGTTTTTCCTGCGTACAGGGCTTTTACTTGACGTTCACCTCAATCACAAAGGCGTCGCCGGCAGCAGCGGCGTCCTGGATAAGGGGGGCGCGCTGCCCCTGCGCATCATACATGCCTACCAGCAGCGTGTACGCACCTGCGGGCAGGTCGGCGGGCAGGTTGAGCGTGTAGGGATCGCGCACGAGGGTGTCAGGCGTCCACGTCTCTGTGGGCTCCTGGCCCGCCACGGGCGGGTTGTCCTGCTGCGCCACCACCACGCCCTGTGCGTTGAGCAATTGCGTGAAGACCGTGTAGCTCTGCGCAACGGGCGCTTCAGCCTGCCAGTATAGCACCAGCGGCAGGGGAGCACCCGGACGCGCGTCGCCCACCTCCCATCCACGCAGGAGGATGGGCCCGCCCTCGACGCCCACAGTTACCGGCGGCTGCGCGGTGGGATCGAGCGCAACCACGCGGCGCAAGCGAGCAGTCGCCAAAGCCCCCAGCCTCGATTGTGCGCACGCTATCGGCGTCAAAGTAGGGCAGCGCCGCATCCGCCGCGCCGGGGATGGAGTAGAGCCACCAGAACTCGCGATCGTCGCCCACGAAACTTGCCAGCCGTTCGCTGCGCACAATCGCGGCGGGGCGGTCGTTCGCGTCATAATCGTCCACCACGCGCATCTCGTACTCCGTGCGCAGCCAGGGATAGAAGTTCCGCCAGAGGTCGATTTCGGTGGTAGCGATCTTTGTGGGGGAGCCGGGTGCGGCGGCCTGGTCGCGCAAGTAGCTGATTGCCTCGTGGCACGGCGTCTCGGCGTAGCGGCGCTCGCCGTAGGCCGACGCCATGCGCGGGGTTCCCGCGAGTACAAAGAGGATGGCGGCTGCCATCGCCGCGAAGCCGGCAATGCGTGCGCTGCGGCGCAACCCTGCGCCGCGCGGCGGCGGCCAAATCTGCGCCAGAAACTCGAGCGCAAGAATGATCAGCAGCGCCGTGCGCAGCAGCACCGTTCCAGTGAGAATCCACGTCTCGCCCGGCAGCAGCGTAAGGTAAACATACGACTCGATCACGTTGAGGAACGTGAGTGCGAGCGCAAGCGCCACGCCACGCGCCGAAGGCAGGAGAATCACAAGAAAGGCCAGCACCCAGACGAGAAATTGCGGGCTCCAGCCGCGACTGTAGAGCAGCAACCAGATGACGCTCACTCCGGTGAAGGCGACGGCGGTGCGCGCTCGCGCCCAGTCGTAGCGTCGCGTGTAGAGCCAGCCATAGAGCGCGAGAAAGCCAACGGTGATCCATGTCCAGGGCAGCCACCCCTGCCAGAGGGTGCGGCTCAGCCCTTGCAGGTTGCGTTGATCCAGCGGCACAAGGCCGTAGCTCGTGTAGCCCTCGAGCAGCGCCCAGAGACTCTGCCACGGCGGGCGGTTGGTGTTGAGGGTGATGCTCGTAAAGGCAAGCGCAGGCCGCCCGCCCACAAGCCAGTAGCCCAGCCCGGCAATCGTACCGGCTGTGATGAGCACATAAATGGCTGGGCGCAGCAGGTTGCCCGGCGAGCGGCGGTTGAACCACTCATTGCGCGCTGCATCCCAGGAGAGGCGCGCACCCAACTGCCGCACGGCAACGGGAAGCAACACGATTGGTGTCAATTTGGTGAGGAAGCCCAGCGCCACGGCCACCGCGCTTCCCGCCCACGCGCCGCGCTGCCAGAAACCGGGTGCGCGGCTCAGCAGCAGGTCGAGCCCAAGCAGCAGGAAGAAGAGCGGCATCGGCTCGAACCAGCCCAGCAACGTGAAAAGTGGTGCAAAGAGCAGCGCATAGAACACCGCAGCGCGCAGCGCCGTCGTCGGCGCGGCCCCCTCATCGTCGGCAAGCTTGCCCGCCAGCCGGTAAACGAGAATGAGGTTGCCCGTCTCGAAGAGGAGCAGCAGCGTGCCGAAGAGGATCGTGAAGGCAAGCTGCGGCTCGTACCAGGGCGGCACGCGACTTGCCAACTCGAAGACCGGCAGCATGAGTGCAGGGAAGAGGGGCGGGTAGACACTCCAAAGCGTTTCGAAGGTGCGGTAGCCGCGCGCACCCATCTCGCCCCATACGGTGTAGAAGTCGTAATCGGAGACGTCGCCCAGATACCCGCCCGGGCGCAGGAGCCAGAGGGCCAGGAATCGGAACGCGACAAAGAGCACCAGCAGCAGCAGGAACCACTGATGGCGACGGTAGAAGCTCTCTGTCTGCGGAGCGGGCGCGACAGGCAATGCGGGTTCAGCCGGCGGCCCGGAGTGCGTCATGAAGCGCCTAAAGTCATTCCGGTATGAAAAGCTCGACTCAACGCAAAGCCGCAAAGTGAACAAAGGTTCGCAAAGGAGTGCAAGGTGCTGACGCAGTCAAGGCAGTTGCTCTTCCTCTGCGCCACTTTGCGTCCTCCGCGCCTTTGCGTTGAGATGTTCGCAGTAAAGGTGTGTTTCATCCCGGTTTTAGTTTAGGCCCGCAATTCCCAGCGGGCGACGGTCATTTCGTCGAGGCGATCTTCGTCCACTTCAACGCCGCTGCCCGGCGTGGTGGGCACGGTGAGGGTGCTGTCGGCATTGAGCGTAAAGGGATTGCGCACGATGTCGCGCGCATAGTAGCGCGCGTTGGCGCTGATGTCGCCGGGAAGCAGGAAGTTGGGCAGGCTTGCCAGCGCTACGTTGGCGGCGCGCCCGACGCCCGTTTCGAGCATGCCGCCGTGCCACACAGGCATGCCCGCGGCTTGCGCCAGGTCGTGGACGCGCACCGAATCGGCCAGGCCACCAATGCGGCTGGGCTTGATGTTGATGACGCCGCACGCCTTCATCTCGATCGCCCAGCGCGCGTGCTCCGGCGAGACGATGCTCTCGTCGAGGCAGATGGGCGTGCGCAGGTGCGGCTGCAACTTGGCATGGTCAAAAATGTCGTCGTGACCCAGGGGCTGCTCCACGAGCAGCAGATTGAACTGGTCAAGTTGGGCGAGTCGCTCGGCATCGGACAAGTGATAAATGCTGTTGGCATCGACCTGAAGCTGGATGTCGGGCCAGGCGGCGCGCACGGCGCCGGTGGGCTCGATGTCCCAGCCCGGTCGAATTTTGAGCTTGATGCGCTTGTAGCCGGCGTCGATGTAGCCGCCCACCACGCGCAGCAGCGTGTCGATGTCCTTCTGGATGCCCACGCTGACGCCCACGGCCACGCGGTCGCGCGTCCCGCCGAGCATGGCGGCAAGGCTGCGGCCATCGCGCCGTCCAAAGAGATCCCACGTGGCAAACTCCAGCCCCGATTTGGCCATGCGGTTGGCGCGCACGCGTGCAAAGGCAGGCGTCACATCGGCGGGGCTGCCCAGTTCGGCCGCCATGAGCATGGGGACCAGGTACTTCTGCTGGATGATCCAGGCCGTGTCGTAATTCTCTTCATTGTAGAAAGGGTTTTCACCCACGGGCGATTCGCCCCAGCCGACGACACCGTCGCCTTCCAGCCGCACGATGATGGCGTGGCACATCTCTTCGCGCCAGCCGCTCGTCTCAAAGGGTGCCACGTAGGGGAGGCGCACCTGGCGCAGTTCAACACGTTCAATCCGCATGGAGGTATCTCTTCTCTGTTGGGCGGGGAATCCTGCAGTCTCGATTGTAGCACAGCGGGTCGGGTGGATACGGACGGGCGGCTCTCTACTTGAAGGCGAAAGAGCAACTCGGCTTCGTCCCCGGTTCACCCTGTACGCGCCGTTCCCTCACGCTCCCACAAGTTCCCTGACTTTCCCTCAAGGTCCCGCGTGAGGACATAGCACCAATCCTGCCCGGCAAGGTGCAGGCAATCCACCACCGTGTAGCCGGCGGCGAAGGCGGCCTCCATCTGCGCGCGCAGAGTGTGCCGCCACGCCAGCGCGAGCGCGCGGTCGGCACGGCGCAGGGCGGCTATATCCTCGGGAATAGGCAGCGCCAGCGGTGTGCCATCGAGCAATAGCGGCTCTTCGGAGGGTGCACGATTGTCGCCTGCGGCCACGCTCGACAAGACGCGCAAGCCCTGGTAGCGCTCATGCGTTGAAGCGTGAGCGTGGGCAGGCGCGTGGGCATCGCCCAGCGCGGCTGCGGCGCGCGCCACGGCATCCTCCACGCGTGGGCTGCGCATCCACCAATCCACCTTGAAGCGGTCGCTGGGACCGCCGGCGTTGAGCACATCGGTCATTTCGCCGTAGAGGTCGCGCACATAGGTGCTGCAGGTGGCGCCCAGGCGATGGATGTTGAAGACTGCGTTGGCGCGATAGAGCGGGTCATAGGTCCACGTTATCCACTCTGTGAGCCCCTGCGCCAGCACCCACTCGCGCTGCGCAAGCTTGAGGCGCAGCCCCACTCGCTGCCGCTGCCAACCGGGCAGGACGCCGGCCATGTGGCTGCAGAACTTGAGCTGCTCAGGCGCGCCGGGCGCGTTGCCGGGCGCGTGGCCACTCCCCAGCCAGCCCCCCACAATGCCCACCATGCCACCCGTCGCACTGGGTCCGTCGGGCGCAAAGGCTCCCATCACAAGCCCGCCATTCTGCACCAGGGTGATGAGCACGTGCGTGGGCATCATCGCTTCCTCGTCAGTGCCCCACACCAGTTGCTCCACCTTCTGAAAGTGGGCGCATTCTTCGAGTGTAGTCAACGGGCGGATTGTGATGGTCATAGGTTTGTTTTCCACAGACGAGTCAATTCGTCGGCGTCGAAGGTCGGAAAAGGCACGCTGCGCCCGCCACGCGTAGCCCGCAGGCCGTAGCTCGCTACCTCCACGCGGCCGATCACGCACGCAGACCAACCGATGTTGCGCCACACACCAAGCAGCGCAGCCACGTTTTCTGGTGCACATGCGGCAAGCAGTGCGCCCGACGCGATTGTGCCGAGCGGGTCCAGCCCCATGGCCGCGCATAATCGCGCCGAAAGCGGGCTGACGGGAATCGCGTCCAGGTCGATATCAATGCCCACGCCGGCCGCCGCGGCCATCTCGGCAAGGCCGGTGGCAACGCCCCCCTCGGTGGGATCATGCAGGGCGGTCACCAGCCCGGCCTCGGTCGCGGCCTGCGCCGGGAGATAGACGCTGATGCCCGGCCGGTGCAGGTAGGCGGCGGCTTCGTCAATCTCGGCCGCGGACCAGCCCAGTGCCAGCAGTTCAACGCGTCGTTCACGCGCGACGATGCTCGTTCCCTCCACAGGCACGGTTCCCGCCACAAGCAGCAGATCGCCCGGCAGGCAGCCGCCGCTGCGCACCATGCGCGCACGCGTCGTCTCGCCCAGCATCGCCCCGGCAATCACCGGCTGGGTCACAGCATGGGTGACCTCACTGTGGCCGCCTGCCACGACAATCCCCAGGGCGCGGCAGGCCGCGCCAATCTGGGCGAAGATTTCCTCTGCCAGCGCCGCGTCGCATGCATCGGCGGGGAGGAGTAGCGTGGGCATGTAGTAGCGCGGCGTCGCGCCTGCCACGGCAATGTCGTTGGCGCAAACATTAACGGCGTAGTAGCCAATCTCACTGGTGGCAAAGGTGATTGGGTCCGTCTTGGCGACAAGCAACGTCTCGCTTGTCGCCCCCGCGGCAGGCCACTCGATGACGGCCGCGTCCTCGCCCACAGTGGGGCCGACGAGCAGGTGAGCGTCATTCGTGGGCAGGCTTGCCAGCAGCGAGCGCAGTAGTTCGGGCGGCAATTTACCTGCATGGAGTGGCGTAGGCGACATGTGTGAATGGATGGTGGAGCGACTTTTCACTTTAGGCGCAGTCCGGTTATGGCCAATTAATGGCGATTTGCATCGCACTTGACATATTGTAAAATCGCTCCGACCTGTCAAGAGTCAACCACCTGCCAAACCGAACTCGCTTCTGAGGCGACTGTTTCAGATCTGCCGCACACATGTCTTGGCTGAAAGCCAAAGGAGGTTCCATGTACTCGCTACACATCGAACACGCGATTTTCGACTATGCAGAGTGGAAGAAGGCATTCGACAGCGATCCGATCGGACGTGTGAAATCGGGCGTGCGTCGCTATCGAATCCTGCGCCCTGTAGACGATGAAAAGTACGTCATGATCGACCTGGAGTTTGACACGGCGGACGAGGCCGAAGCGTTACTTGCGGCGATGCGCGCCGTATGGGCGCGCGTCGAGGGCTCGATCATGATGAACGCTCAGACGCGAATCGCTGCGATCCAGGAGACCAAAGAGTACTGACGGTCAACCTGGATTGAAGCATGCAAAGCCCGAATGCCCGCCGGCGCCGGCATTCGCAATTGCCGAAAGTAGGGGAAACACCTACTCCCGCGATAGACGCACTTTGTGGCACCTTGCGCGACATTGGCGCACGTTTGCGTGCAATGCACCGCGTGCCGATTGCAATCAGGGGATGATCTGCAACAATCACTCGTCATCCGCTTCACTGAATGATATGCACCGGCATGCCAATATACGCCATGTTGAAGAGCGTCTCGGCGTTTTCGTCGCCGAGCATGGCACAGCCGAAGGTGGCGGGCTGGCCAATCAATTCGGTCCAGATTTTGCGCCCCGTCTTCCAGGAGACGGGCAATCCGTGGATGCCATTCTCGACCGCGCCCACATCATAGATGCCTAGCCACCAAGGCATATCGAGCTTCCAGACGTTGCTCTTGGCATTCTCGATGCGACTCTGTACGGCAAAGTTGCCCGTGCGCGTGCGCCACTGGCCGTGTCCTGTGCTGCAATTCCAGGCATACTCCACCTCGCGCCCACTAAAGACCCAGCACTGCTGGCGGCTCAGGCTGACCAGGAAGCTGCTTCCGGAGATGGGAACAGGGGGCAGCCGGATCGGCAAGGGGGGCGGGCCATAGGGCACGCGCAACTCCATGCCGTTGTAGACAACCGCTTCGTCCGTCAGGTTGTTGTACTCCATGAGCGCCAGTTTGGTGCTGTTGAAGTTCTGCGCCAATTCGGAGAGCGTGTCGCCGGGCCGCACTGTATAGTAGTAGTAGCCGCTGCGCGCCGGCCCCACGCGCTTGGGCGGGCCGTTGCCCTGCAATTGCCGGCCCGGCACAATCAGCCGCTCTCCCACCGAAATCAGATTGGGGTTGGAGATGCGGTTGGCCGTCATCAAATCGCCCAGCTTCACGCTCATTCCCCGTGCGATGCCGCTCAGGCTGTCACCCGGGGCCACCACGTATTGCTGCTCTTCGGTCACCACGCGCAGCTCGCGGTCGGTGGCAGGGAGTAGCAGCGTCTGCCCGGCGCGCAGGCCCTGCCCATCAACCAGATTGTTGAGGCGTTGCAACGCCGTCACGTCGAGGCCGAGACGCAAAGCAATCCGCTGTGGCGAATCACCCGAGACCACAGCATAGGTACGATTGAGCGACGCGGCGGGTCTGTCGGGCAAGGGCGCCGGCGTGGGAATCTCCATGGAGATGACGGGAACAGTCGGCTTCGCCTCGGCTGCCATGTCGACCGGCGTGCTGCCGGCTTGCGGGTCGGCGGCTGCAACCTCGCTCACGACCATTGTCGCCACAATTTCCACTTGCGGCTCGCCTGCGACAATCTGCACCTCAGGCTCGCCCACGATCACGGCGGCCTCCTGCCCCACTGCGGGAATTGTCAACTCCGTGCCGCTGCGAATCAGGTTGGCATTTGTGATCCCGTTGGCGCGCAGCATGTCGGCAAGCTTCACGCCATACTGCTTGGCAATTTCGCTCGCCGTCTCACCGGGACGCACGGTGTGTGTCGTTGGTCCGCCGGAGGGTGCGGGGGTTGGCGAAGCGGTTGGCGTTGCGGTTGGCTCTTCGGTGGGCGCATCAGTCGCCGCTGGAGTTGCCGCAGCAGTGGCTGCCGGCACAAGCGTTGGGCCGGGCGTTGCACTGTCGGCGCTTTCGGGGCCGGGAATGACAAGTTCCTGACCGGTGACGATGCCATCGGGGTTGACGATATTGTTCGCGCGCATGAGCGCGCGCAAGTCTACCTCATACTGTTGGGCAATCCGGCCGAGCGCTTCACCCGGCTCAACAACGTGAACGATGACGCCCTCCGGCCTGTCCACAATGGGGAAGCGCAATTCCTGCCCCACGTAGATGGCATCCGCATTGGGAATGCCGTTGACGCGCATCAACTGCGAAAGGGTGAAGCCGTGCAGCTTCGCGATTTCGCTGAGCGTCTCGCCGGGTTGAACCGTGTGGGTGTTGGGCGCGCTGGTCGGCTCGGGCGTCTGCGCATGCAGGGGAAGGGCGACGAACAGCGCAATCAGCAGCGCGGCCAATAGGGCTGTCATGGGTTGGGCGAGGGCGTTGCGGGCGCGTGCAGCGGTGGCGCGCACTGCGTCGACCGGGCCGCGATGGAGAGGGTGTTGAGGTCTCATTACGTGCGTGCCTATGTGGACCCTGCGGGCCGAAGAAATGGATCAATGGCAGGTTCGCGTAGGAGGCAGGTTACTCGGGATGGGGGCGAAAGTCAAATGGATTGGAAATGGCGTTCGGAATCTACAGGTGGTGCGTGTGGTCGAAGCCGCGAGTTCCGCACCCGACAAAAAGGCGCATTGGGGTTTGGCGGCTGGCAGATTATCGGCGACACTATGCCGGTCAACATTTCGCGAGCTGCCGAAGGCCGTGCAACTTCATCCATGCTTTGGTGATCGATGCCGGTCGTGTTCGCTCGAGCAGCATTGAGCCACAAGTCGAAGTGGAGCCATACCAGCTTGCGTAAATACTTCTTCAACCGCCGCACAGTCATGGATGATCTCTCCGCCGGCCTGACGCTCGGTCTGTTCAGCGTTCCGGACGGCATGGCGACAGGTCTCCTGGCCCTCATCAATCCGATCCATGGCGTGTACGCCTACATGGTGGGCGTATTCACGGGGGCATTCTTCACAAGCTCGGTCTATATGTCGGTCCAGGCGACGAGTGCGATGTCGTTGATTGTTGCCGGCATTCCGCAGATTCACGAAGGCGGGCTAGCGACGGACTATTTGCTGGCACTGACGCTCCTGACAGGTCTGGTCATGGTGCTGCTTGGGGTGCTCAAACTGGGCACCCTGATGCGCTTTGTGCCCAAGTCCGTGATGACGGGCTTCATCAACGCGGTGGCGGTGCTGATCATTCTGGGCCAGCTTGGCGACTTCACCGGCTACTCCGCTGCGGGTCCCAATCGCATTGTGCAGACGTTTAACCTGATGCGCAACCTCAACCAAGTCGACTTGCCATCGATCTTTGTTGGGTCCATGACGATTGTCCTAATCCTCCTGCTCGAACGGACGGCCCTCAAGAGTTTTGGCATAGTGGCGGCAATGATCGTTGCTTCCATGTTTCCGCCGCTCTTTAATTGGCCAAGCGTTGCGCTCGCGAGCAGCATTGCCGTGATCCCTTCCGAACTGCCGCGCGTGGTGCTGCCGCACTTGTCGACCTTCCTGCCCATGCTTGTGCCGGCGCTGTCGCTCGCGCTTGTCGGACTTGTGCAGGGGTCGGGTATCAGCCAGAGCTATGCCAACCCGGACGGCAAGTATGCAGATGCCTCGGGCGACTTCACGGGCCAGGGGATGGCCAACATTGCTGCCGGCCTATTGCAGGGAATGCCGGTGGGCGGATCGCTCTCTGCCACCTCGCTGGTGGTCAACAGTGGCGCCAAAACGCGCCTTGCAAACATTGTCGCGGGAATCACCATGGCAGTGGCAATCCTGCTCTTTGGTGGCCTGATCGGTTCACTTGCCATGCCCGCGCTTGCAGGTCTGTTGATCGTCGTCGGCTTTCGCACGCTTAAGCCGGATGACGTTCGCATGGTCTGGAACACGGGCCCGATCCAGGCGCTGGTCATGGTGTTCACCTTTACAATGTCCTTCTTCATTCCGCTGCACTTCGCCGTGCTGGTTGGCGTAGCGCTCTCGATCTTCCTGTTTGCTTACCAGCGCTCCAACCGCATTGTCATCAAGGAATGGAAGCATACGCCGGGCGAATTCCCCATTGAAACGGTGGCGCCGGCAGTGCTCAAGTCAGGCACGATTACGGTCCTCGTCCCCTACGGTAGCCTCTTCTTTGCCTCTGCCCAGGGCTTCGAGGTACAGCTGCCCGCTGTCACCGATGCAACACACAATGCCGCGGTCATTCTCAACCTGCGCGGTCATTCTGATTTCGGCAGCACCTTTGCCACCGTTCTGGAACGCTATGCACTTGAATTGAGGAAGCGCGAGAGCCGCCTGATTCTTGCCGGTGTAGAGCAACACTCGCTGTCAGAACTTGAGAAGACCGGGATGATCGTGGTCTTTGAGCGCCACAACCTCTTTGTCGCCACGGATCGAATCGGCGAATCACTCTTTGCCGCCTACGCAGATGCGGAAACCTGGCTGGCGCAACGCAGTGCGAATGAGCAGCGCGTGGAAACGCCCGGAAGTTCATGAAAGCGTCGGAGACGCTAACCCTGTGATCAACGACGCGACAGAAGCCGTCACATTGCCCCTGCTCATGCCCGCGCACGCGCCCCCGGCCTTTCACCTGTTGGCGAAGCCCACGGGCGCAATCTGCAACCTTGACTGCGCGTACTGTTTCTTTCTTGAGAAGGAGCAGCTCTACCCCGGCAGCAAGTTCCGCATGAGCGAGCCGCTGCTGGAGACCTACATCCGCCAGCTCATCGAATCGCACCAGGTCGATCAGGTCAACATCGCCTGGCAGGGGGGCGAGCCCACGCTCATGGGGCTCGATTTCTACCGGCGCGCCATGGAAATTGTGGAGAAGCACCGCCGCCCCGGAATGACCTTCCTGCATACCATGCAGACGAACGGCACGCTGCTTGACGACGCGTGGTGCGCATTCCTCAAAGAGCACAACTTCCTCATGGGCCTAAGCATTGACGGCCCGCACGCACTGCATGACGTCTACCGTGTCGACAAGGGGGGCGGCCCCACCTTTGACAAGGTGATGCGCGGGTTGCGCCTGCTGCAGAAGCACGGGGTGGACTATAATCTGCTCACCACGGTCAATCGCGTCAATGGCGACCACCCGCTCGAGGTCTACCGCTTTCTACGCGACGAGGCGAAGACGGACTGGATGCAGTTCATTCCGGTCGTGGAGCGCATCAACGACGACGGCGGCACGTTGCTGCAGGAGGGGACGACCGTCACAGACCGCTCGGTGCTGCCCGAGCAGTTCGGCACGTTTCTAAGCACCATCTTTGATGAGTGGGTGCACAATGATGTGGGGCGCATCTACGTGCAGACATTCGAGGCGGCGGCGCGCAACTGGTACGGCATGCCTTCATCGGGCATGTGCGTCTTCAACGAGACCTGCGGCACAGGGCTGGCGATTGAGCACAACGGCGACATCTACTCCTGCGATCACTTTGTGGAGCCGAAGTACCTGCTCGGCAACATCAACACCACGCACATGATCGAGCTGGTGAGCTCGCCGCAGCAGATCAAGTTCGGCACGGACAAGCGCGACGACCTGCCTCGCTATTGCCGCGAGTGCGACGTGCGCTTTGCCTGTCACGGTGAATGCCCCAAGAATCGCTTCATCGAAACGCCCGACGGCGAGCCGGGACTGAATTATCTCTGTGCAGGCTTTATGGCCTTCTTCCACCATGTCGACTACCCGATGAAGATCATGGTGGGGTTGATGCGGCGCGGCCGTCCCGCAAACGAGGTCATGCAGCTTCTGGCGGCAGAGGAGGCGAAGTGGGCGCGTATCTTCGCTGCGGCCGACCGTAACGCCCCATGTCCTTGCGGCAGCGGCCTCAAGTTTAAGCAGTGTCACGGGCAGCAGGCGGCAGGCTCAGTCGTCCCGTTGCCACGTCGGCCCGCCCCCAACCATTGAGTTGGCGCACTACCACGTTCACGGTGCAGTTCAATAGATACCAGGTTGCAGTGCAACACCGATCAGCCGGCAATCCATAACAAAAAAGGGAGCAACAGAGTATGCCGAACGGCAAACCGAATATCCTCATTCTGTGGGGCGACGACATTGGCTGGTACAACCTGAGTTGCCACAACCAAGGCGCAATGGGCTATCGCACGCCCAACATCGATCGCATTGCCAGGGAAGGGATCGATTTCACCGACTACTACGGTCAGCAAAGTTGCACGGCGGGGCGTTCGGCGTTCATGACCGGCCAGAACCCAGTCCGCACCGGAATGTCCAAAGTGGGAATGCCGGGTTCGACCCATGGGTCTTGCGGCCGAAGACCCCACAATTGCGGAGCTGCTCAAGCCACAGGGCTATGTGACCGGTCAGTTCGGCAAGAACCATCTGGGCGACCGCAACGAGTTTCTTCCCACGCTCCACGGCTTTGACGAGTTTTACGGCAACCTCTACCACCTCAACGCCGAGGAAGAGCCGGAGCACGAAGACTATCCAAAGGACCCAGCCTTCCACGCCGCCTTTGGCCCGCGCGGCGTCATCCACAGCTTTGCCTCCGACGTGGATGACCCGTCGGAGGATCCCCGCTTTGGCCGCGTGGGCAAGCAGATGATCGAGGACACTGGCCCCTTGACGATCGAGCGGATGAAGACAATTGACGACGATGTGACCGAGCGCACCATCGCCTTCATCAAGAAGGCGCATGCCGAGGGCAAGCCTTTCTTCGTCTGGTGGAACTCGACGCACATGCATTTCCGTACGCACATTCAGGAGAAGAACGACGGGAATCAGCGGCCAGGGTGAATACAACGATGCCATGATGCTGCACGACATGGCTGTCGGCAAGTTGCTCGAATCTGCTGGATGAACTGGGAATTGCCGAAGACACGATTGTCCAGTACTCGACGGACAACGGCCTCCATTTCAACACCTGGCCCGACGCAGGCATTACGCCGTGGCGCAGCGAGAAGAACTCCAACTGGGAGGGAGCGTATCGCGTGCCCTGTTTTGTGCGCTGGACCGGCCAGTTTGAGGCGGGCAAGGCGCTCAACGGCATCGTCACCCACCAGGAGTGGCTGCCCACGTTCCTGGCCGCAGCAGGCGAACCGGACATCAAGGAGAAGCTTCTCGAGGGATACGACGCAGGTGAGAAGCATTTCAACGTGCACGTCGACGGCTACAACATTCTGTCCTACCTGCGAGGGTGAGGTCGATGAATCGCCACGCACATTCTTCTTCTACACCAATGATGACGGCAAGATTGTCGCAATTCGGCAGGGTGATCTGGAAGATGGTCTTCGCTGAGCAGCGCGCCAAAGGGTTGATGGTCTGGATTGAGCCGTTCGTCGAACTGCGCATCCCCAAGATCTTCAACCTGCGCCGTGACCCCTTCGAGCGCGCCGACGAAAGTTCCAACACCTACTTTGACTGGATGATCGACCGTGCACCGGCGCTCTACGCGTCGCAAGCGCTCACGGCGCAGCAAATCCAGTCCTTCCTCAAGTTTCCGCCACGCCAAAAGCCGGCCTCCTTCAATCTCGACGACGTGCTCGCGAAGATGCAGGAAGCCACGGATGGTGGGATGCATTAGGTGACTGGTTGATTGGTTGACTGGTTGACTGGTTGACTGGTTGACTGGTTGATTGGTTGATTGGTTGATTGGTTGATTGGTTGACTGGTTGACTGGTTGACTGGTTGACTGGTTGATTGGTTGATTGGTTGATTGGTTGATTGGTTGATTGGTTGACTGGTAACTGACAACTGATAACAGATAATTGACGAATGGCGTCGCGCTCCCCGGGGAATGCGACGCCATTCGTCAATTATCATTTATCAGTTATGTTGTTTCTTCACGCCCCAATGCGCGACGGGCTGATGATGCCCTTTACCTTGCTCCACAGGCTCTCCTTGGGGGGCGGGGGGACTTTGGCGAGCTTGGCTGCGCGGGCATCGCGCTCTGCCTGCGTGGGCACGCTCCACGCGTCGCGGAAGTCATGTGCGAACTGCGCAAAGCGAATTGGCGCACGCCCCATAAGTGTGGCGAATTCGTCGGTGAGGCCACCGGCCCACCCCATGCGCACAGGGAAGTAGATGCCGCCCATGACCTCCACAAAATCGGCTGGATAACCCATGGCGAAGAGGTGTTTTTTGTAGTCTCCGTTGGATGGATTGGCATAGGTGATCGTGCGGCCAATCTCCTTGGAGATCATCTCGGCAATGTCGAAGTGGGTCAACGATTCGGCGCCGGTGATGGAGTAGATCTTGTTCTCATGACCATCCTCGCGCATGGCCCTGGCTGCCACGGCGCCAATGTCACGCACGTCAATGAAGCCGAGCTTGCCCTTGCCCGCTGCCACGTAGATGCGGTTGTCGAAGCGGATGTCGTCGCGATAGGCCTGCGTCGCGTTCTGCATGAAGAAGCCCGGCCGCACAAAGGTGTAGGGAATGCCCGAAGGCACAATCGCCTGCTCTACGGCGTAGTGGGGAATCTTCTTGTTCTTGTCCACCCCGATCAGCGAGAGGAAGACGATCTGCTTGACGCCCGCCTTTCTGGCCGCATCAAAAAAGGGGATGAGCGTCCGATCCACGTCGGCGATGTCGGGCGGGCGCATGAGGAAAACCTTCTTCGTGCCTGCCAGCGCCGGCGCGAAGGTGCTGGGGTCGCGGAAATCGAAGTGGACGGCGGGTGCGCCCTCAACGTCGGCGATGTTCGCTTCATAAACGGCGGCGCGCACTTCCTCGCCCGTGCGCTTGAGCTCCTTTATCACCTCGCGCCCTACATTTCCGGTGGAACCGGTCACAAGCAAACTCATTTCCAGTATTTCCCTTTCTGCAATTGTTTGGCAATCCGCGGATCGTTTTCAAACGACTTGTACACGGAAACAGCGGATAAGGCGGAAACGACATGAATTCCGCTCTGGTTTCCGGCTTTTGCCGCTGTTTCCGCCTCTTCCGTGTACAGGCGTTGCATTTCTTTCTGCAGCCGACGTTGTTGTGCATGGTGCTTGCGCCGGGTGTGGCGCAATGCGTGCAGGCGCGCACCCTGCCGGCGCAAGTGGGGTAGAATGAGTACGCTGCTGATCATAAACCATCACCCAAATCGGGCCAACCCGGCGCATGTTCTCAACCCAGGAATGGATTCTCGTTGCCATTATCGCGGCCACGCTGATCGCGATTGTCTTCGATCTGCTGCGCGCCGACCTCGTGGCGATCATCGTGCTTGCGGTCCTGCCCCTGACCGGCATGGTGACCTACCAGGAGGCGCTGTCGGGCTTCAGCCGTTCGGTGGTGATCACGATCATCGGTCTCTTCGTCCTCACACAGGCCCTTGAAGACACCGGCGTTGTCGCGTGGATTGCCGGCCGCTTGCGGACAATGGGCAACGGCTCCGAAGTGCGCCTGCTGCTGCTCTTCATGGCCACCGGCGCTGCACTTTCGCTTGCCATGAACAACATTGCCGCGGGCGCCGTCTTGCTCCCGGCCGCAGTGCAGGTGGGGCGCGAATCCGACGTTCCTCCCTCCAAACTTCTCATCCCGCTTGCATTCGGCACACTGGTGGGCGGGATGGCCACGTATTTCACCACGGCCAACATCATCATGAGCAGCCTGCTGCTTGACCAGCGGCAGGCACCGCTCAACATGATGAGCTTTCTTCCCACGGGCGGGCTGATCGTGCTTGCCGCCTTGCTCTTCATGGCGCTGATTGGCCGCTTCATGTTGCCCAGCCGCGATTCGGCAATGCAAAGCGCCAGCCCCTACATGGTTTCGCGCAAGCTTGCCGAAACCTACCAACTCCATGAGCAGCTGTGGGAAGTGCGCGTGCCGGCCACCGCAACCTTTGTTCACGAGCCGCTGCGCGACAGCCGCATTGGCAGCGAGCTGGGGTTGACTGTGGTTGCCATCTGGCGCGGCCATCAGGCGTTGCTGAACCCTGCGCCCGACGAGACGATTGAACCGGGCGATTACCTCGTGGTGCTGGGGCGCGAGGATCGGGTCATGCGCCTGCGCGATCGGGGCGCCGAGATTGGTCGCCCGGGCGACGCGAATCTGACGGACGGCTCTCCCCAGAACTACTTTGTCGACGTTGCCGAGGTGATCATCCTGCCACGCTCGCAGTTTCTGGGGCAATCACTGGCCGAAATGAACTTCCGCTCCAAGTACCACCTGACCGCCGTGGCGCTCTGGCGCGAGGGGCTGAGTTTTCGCTCGGACGTGGGCACCATGCCCCTTGAACCGGGCGATGCGCTGCTGATGGTGGGCGCTCCCGAGCGCATCGACGCACTCACGCGCGAGCGCGACTTTCTCGTCCTGCAGAGCACGACGACCGCACGCCCGCAACTGCCGCAAAAGGCCGGCTGGGCGCTGGGGATCACTGCGGTAGTCCTGCTTGCCTCCATCGTCAACATCGTGCCCGCCAGCGAAGCGATGATGCTGGGTGTGGCTGCGTTGGCGCTCACTGGCTGCATCCGCCTTGACGACGCCTACCGCGGCATTGAGTGGCGTGTGGTCTTCCTCATCGCCGGGATGCTGCCGCTCAGCATTGCCATGACCAACACGGGGCTCGCGCAGCAGTTAGGCGATGCAATTGTCAAGATCGTTGCGCCCTATGGGCCCTTGGGGCTGATCGCCGGTCTCTTCCTGATCACTGTCGCGGTGACGCAGGTGATCGGCGGGCAGGTGACGGCGCTCATCGTGGGGCCGATTGCCGTCACGGCGGCGCTCACGCTGGGCGTCAATCCCCAGGCTGTTGCCGTTGCTGTGGCGATTGCCTGCTCCACCGCATTCCTCACCCCCATTGCCCACCCCGTCAACATCCTCATGATGGGCCCCGGCAGCTACACCCCGCGCGACTTTCTTGGCATTGGCGCGGCCATGACGCTCCTCACGGGTATCGTGCTCATGGGGGCCATGCGGCTGTTTTGGGGGATATAGAAGGGCATCATTGGAGATTGATAATTGGGCAACTCCTGATGCGTTGGGCGTCGAATCTTCGTAGCGGGGGGCTTCCAGCCCTCCGGCCGCCCGCTTAACCCGATCCTGAAACGGAGGGCTGGAAGCCCCCCGCTACATCCACCTTACGTGCCGCGCAACATGACCTGGGAAATCTGCCCACTGCATCCCGTCCGGCCACGGGTGACCAACGTTGCACAAACCCTTAAGCCGCTGAACTCCTGAACCCCACCTCAACCGAACCTTACTCGGCCAGCCACGCGAATGTGGCCGCAAGCGCCGCCTCGCGCACATCCGTGCACGAAAGGTAGAGATCGTGCTTGCCGCCGGCTATTTCGGCCAACGTCACGTTTCTCCCCAGCCCGGGCGCGTACTTCTTCATGTCCTCGATATTGAGTACCGCGTCGGCCGTGTGCAGTTCTTCGCGCCACGTGTTTCCTGCCTTGAGCGATTTGTCGGAGTGGAGCAACAGGATTGGCACGCGCAGGTCCAGACCCTGCTGCAGCCGCTGCTGCCCTGTGCGAATCGCACGCACCCAGCCCAGATAAGCGGGGAAACCCCTGAGCGGCTTCCAATCGAGGTTGTAGTCCCACTCGCCGCGGCGGCTCTGATGGAGGCTCTCGCCATACATGGGCGAGAGTCCCTTGGGAAGTTTGGCGTAGGGGCGCGAATCCGCCAGCGCGTTGGCCAGCCCCGCAGCCGCGGCGCGCACTACGGGCGCTTCGTTGAACTCGAAGAAGGGGCTGTTGAGCACAAGCCGTTTGACGGCCGTGCGCTGTCCGCCATCCGACGCGTAAAGGCACGCAATCAGCCCACCGGTGGAGTGACCAATGAGGGTGATGTCGACAGCGCCCGCTTCCTGCATGGCCGCGAGCGCGAGCGTGATCTCCTCGTAGTATTGATTGAGGTGCAGGCATGCGTTGGGATGCTGGTGAGGAAGCAGCGAGCGCCCGTACTTGCGCAGGTCAAGCGCCCAGAAATCGTACCCCTGGGCGACGAACGCAGCGGCTACATGATCCTGGAAGAAGTAGTCAATGAAGCCATGCAGGTAGAGCACGGCCTTGCCTGTCGAGGGCGGCGGCTCGGCGCGCAGCAGCGTTGCGACAACGGGCCCCTCATCATCTGGGGCGCAGGTGAGTGTCTGGATTGCGTATTCCTGAGTCATTCTGGCCGTCCTCTTCAGATGGTTGATCGCCGGAAACGTGTTGCGGTCTTGTTGACGCAGAGCGCAGAGCACAGCGCAACGATTGGGAGAGACGCGTGTGTGTATCTCCCAATGAAGGCATCAGGTGGATGGAGTAAGGGTCAGCGTCGGTCTTGATTGTGCCACCAGATGCCTGCGTGCGCCAGAGGACGCGCTGTGACGGGATTTGAAATGCAAAGTGCGGTTTGCGCATGCTTGCGCGCTACATCGTTCAATTGTATTGTGGAACTGATACTGCCGAGATGTCGGCCGTCTCGTCGTTTCATCCACAGCGATTGTTCAATCCATCGGTCGACACGCGCACCCTGTCGGTGCGCTACCCTTGTGAAGGCGCTCTGCCCGATGCTCAATGTAACGCACAGATTATGTCATCGCCTCGGCGCTTTGCTTCTTCTTCTTGGCGCCCTTTCGCTTGCGCCCTCGTTCGCAGAACGTGTACATGCGCAGGCGACGCCCCCGGCCCCGCAGCCGGCGGCGGCAGCGGCCGCAACGGCCGAAGGCGAGCCGCTGCAAGTTGTCATCAAGCCACTTGTGCCCTTCGTCTTTCCCCCGGCGTCCGAGGAGACCACCGTCTATCGCGGCTTCAGCATTGACTTGTGGGAAGAAATTGCCCATCGCATTGGCCGTAGTACAACCTACGACTACGTGGACACCGTCCAAACGCAGTTGGCGACGGTGGCAAATGGTGATGCAGATCTGGGCATCACCGGTATCAGCATCACACGCGAGCGTGAAGAAACGGCGGATTTCTCGCAGCCCTACTTTCAGGCAGGACTGCAAATCCTGGTGCCTGCGGGGGGCACAACTGGCTGGGTCAGTTCGCTGACCACTGTAGTCAGCCTGCTTACGTCACGTGGGTTCCTGCTGCTCGTGGGTGGACTTGCGATCGCGATCCTCATCATGGGCCACCTTTTCTGGCTGATCGAGCGTCGACGCAATCCGGGCTTTCCCTCGAGTTACCTGCGCGGCGTCTGGGAAGGCATCTGGTACACAGTTGTCACACTCGTCACAGTGGGCTATGGCGATCAGACTGCGCGCACCGTCCTGGGTCGGCTGCTGGCCATGGGGTGGATGTTTGTGGGCCTGCTGATCGTGGCCAACTTCACCGCCAACCTCACCTCGCGCCTCACCGTGGAGCAGTTCCAGGGAGCTATCCAGAAACCTGACGATCTGCCAGGCAAACGCGTGGTCACAGTGGAGGGCAGCACGGCGGCAGAATACCTTACGAACCGGCAGATCCGCTTCGAGGCAGTCGCTGCAATTGATGACGCCTACGCGCTCCTGGCCCAGGGCAAGGCGGATGCCGTCGTCTACGATTCGCCCGTGCTTCTCTACTATGCCGGCGGTGAAGGCAATGGCAAGGTGCAGTTGGTGGGCGATATCTTCGAACCACAGAATTACGGCATTGCCTTCCCGTCACGCAGCACCGAACGCGAGACGGTCAACCGCGCCCTGCTTGAAATCCAGGAAGACGGTACGTACCAAACCATTTATGATCGGTGGTTTGCGGCACAGTAGCACACCAAATAACAGCAACACAGAGACACGGAGGGCACAGAGCGACACTGAGAAAAGCTACTACAGACGAACTCTTCTGTCGTAGACTTTCTCCGTGCTTCTCTGTGCCCTCCGTGTCTCTGTGTTGCTGTTCTGCTTGCCGTTGTCAGTTGCTCACGGCGGGCATCTGGCCAATGAGCTGCGGGTCCGTTGCAGCGGCGAGCAGCGCGGCGGCAAAGTCGGCGCGCGTCAGTTTGGTGCCGATGTCCTTGCCCACCGCCCCCATGCGGTACTCGCCTTTGGCGGGGTCGTCCGTGAGCATGGGGCCGCGCAGCACAGTCCAGTCAAGCCCCGAGTTCTGAACATCCGTCACGGCTGCGCTCATATCCTTGAGCACGTTGCCGTTAAGGAGTTTGAGCAGCGTGACGATCGCCTTGTCCGTCAGGCCGGGCTCGTCACCCGGGGCGCGCACGCCCGCGCCGGCGGTGATGACGATGCGCCTGACCCCCTCCTTCTTCATCGCCGCGATCACGCGCTCCATCGCCTGGCTGATTTCGAGGACCGGTTTGTTGGTGGACGGCCCCAGCGCACTGATCACGGCGTCGCTGCCGGCGATCGCCTGCTCGATGGCTGCCGTGTCGTCCAGCGTCCCCTTGACGACCGTGAGGTTGGGATTCTGAATTGCCAACTTGTCGGGGCTGCGCGCCAGGACTTTGACGCTGTGGCCGGCGGCGAGCGCCTGCTCCACAACGTGTTTGCCCGTGCGCCCCGTGCCGCCCAAAACAGTGATTTGCATGGTCTCCCCCTCTGTGTGCGAAAAGTGGTGGTCGCTGTATGGAGATTATACCAATAGGTCGGGCGCACACAGGTAGGTAGCGCTCCCGCACCGCTCCCGACCACCGACTCCCGACCACCGACTGCCACCGACCCCGAACCGACTCCCGACTCCCCGCTCCGTGATCGCCGTTCCCGTCGCTCACGCGTACTTCGTGGTAAAATAGGCCGCCTGGGGCATGAGCGCCGCACTGGAGCAGGACGCGCCCCTGAAGTGAGGACTCTCTATGCTGAAGAAGATGTACTACGCCGTTGCCGGCGACCCCAATGAAAAGATCATCAAGCGCCACCGCCCTGTCGCGGAGCAGATCAACGCGCTGGAGAAACAGTTCGAAGCGAAGAGCGATGATGAACTGCGTGCGTTGACGGCCGATTTCCGCACGCGCATCGCTGAGGCGACGGTTGCGCTGCGTGACGAACTGGATGAAGCGCAGAAGCAGTACATGGCGGTGCTCGGCACCGACGAGCAGAAGTTCGCCCGCGTCGTACGCGAGCGGGTGCGCAAGGAACTGCTTGCCGCCGAAGCCGAAATCCTTGACGACATCCTGCCCGAGGCCTTCGCCGCCGTGCGCGAGGCCTCCAAGCGCACCACCGGCATGCGCCATTATGACGTGCAGCTCATCGGCGGCATGGTGTTGCACTCGGGCATGATTGCCGAGCAGAAGACAGGCGAAGGCAAGACGCTCGTCGCCACGCTGCCGCTCTACCTCAACGCACTTGTGGGCCGCGGCGTCCATCTGGTAACACCCAACGATTACCTCTCCAAGGTGGGCCTGCAGCTCATGGGGCCCATCTATCAGACGTTGGGGATGACCGCCGCGGTGATACAGAACAGCGCCGGCACGCCCGATGGCGGCAGCTTCATGTTTGATCCCGAGTTCCCCACGTCGGACGATCGCTTTCTCTCGCTGCGCCCCGTTTCGCGCTACGACGCCTATCATGCCGATATTACCTACGGCACGAACAACGAGTTTGGATTCGACTACCTGCGCGACAACATGGTGACGGACATCAGTCGCTGCGTGCAGCGCGATCTGCACTACGCGATCGTCGACGAAGTCGACAATATCCTGATCGACGAGGCACGCACGCCGTTGATCATCTCCGGCGAGTCGCGCGAATCGTCCAACTACTATGTCACCTTTGCCCAGGTGATCCGCACGCTCGAGCCCGAGACCGATTACGTCATCAACGAGAAGGACCGCCTCGCCACCCTCACAGAAGAGGGCATCGCCAAGCTCGAGCGCAAGCTGGGAATCGAGAACCTCTACTCGCCCGAGAACTTCGAAATGATCCCCTACCTGGACAACGCCCTGCGCGCCAATGTCCTCTACAAACTCGATCGGGACTACATCGTCCGGGACGGGCAGGAGGTGGTGATTGTCGACGAGTTCACCGGCCGCCTCATGGAGGGTCGCCGCTACAGCGAGGGGCTTCATCAGGCGATTGAAGCCAAGGAGGGGGTCAAGGTCCAGAAGGAATCGATGACGCTCGCGACCATCACCTTCCAGAATTTCTTCCGCATGTACAACAAATTGGCCGGAATGACAGGTACGGCCAAGACCGAGGAAGAGGAGTTCCAGCGCATTTACAACCTGGAAGTGGTGCAGGTGCCCACATACAAGCCTGTCATCCGCGACGACATGCCCGACCTCGTCTACCGCAATGAGCAGGCCAAATTCGGCGCAGTGCTGGCGGATATCAGTGATGCGTACAAGCGCGAGCAGCCGGTGCTGCTGGGCACTGTGGCGATTGAAACTAGCGAAATGGTCAGCCTGATGCTCAAGCGCAATGGCATTGACCACGAGGTGCTCAACGCGAAGAATCACGAGCGTGAGGCCACAATTATTGCGCAGGCCGGTCGTCCCGGTGCGGTGACAATTGCCACCAACATGGCTGGTCGCGGTGTCGACATTCTGCTGGGAGGCAACGCCGAAGGACTTGCGCGCGACCAACTGCGCAGGGAAGGCATTGAGTTGGGCGAGGTGCCACAGCGCGCCTGGAACGACTGCCTGGAAATGATCAAACGGGGAAAGAACCCCACCGAGGTCTACAACACGCGCTGGGCCGAAGTGCTCTACGAGAAGTTCCAGGAGACGGAGCGCGACAAGAAGCTTGTGCAAGGGCTCGGCGGCCTGCATGTGGTAGGCACCGAACGGCACGAGGCGCGCCGCATTGACAACCAGTTGCGCGGCCGTTCGGGCCGTCTGGGCGATCCGGGCACGAGCCGTTTCTACCTGAGCATGAATGACGAACTCATGCGCCGCTTTGGCGGTGACCGCATGGGTTCCATCATGGAGCGGCTGGGCCTCGAGGAAGATATGCCCATCGAGGCGGGCATTGTGAGCAAGGCGATCGAAAACGCGCAAACGCGCGTGGAAGGCTACAACTTCGACACCCGCAAGCACGTCCTCCAGTATGACGAGGTGGTGAACGAGCAGCGCAACCGCATCTACGAGCAGCGCCGCCGCATCCTCACCGAGCCGTCGCTCCAGACCAACATCGTGGAGATGATCGGCCAGGAGATCAGCCACGTCGTCACCGAATTCACCACGGAAGAGTTCGAGGATCACTGGAAACTTGACGACCTTGTGCAGGCGCTCAAGGCCATGTTCCCATTGCCCGCCGGCTTCAGCGCCGAGCAGTGGAAGGGCAAGACAGTCGACCAGATTGACGAAGAAGCCGTGCAGATGGCGATGGACGCCTACGTTGCCAAGGAGCAGTCGCTTTCGCCAGACCTCATGCGCATCATCGAAAAGCAGCTCATGCTGCGCGCCGTCGACATGCGCTGGATTCACCATCTGACGGATCTGGACCATCTGCGCGAGGGCATCGGCCTGCGCGCGTTCGCCCAGGTGGACCCGCTGGTGGCCTACAAGCGCGAGGCCTTCGACATGTATGCCGATCTGATGGATCACATCCGCGGCGACATCGTCAAGTCGGTCTTCGCCTTCCAGATGCAGCCGTCCGTGCAGACCGAGCCGTCGGACGCTTCGGCAACGCCCGAGGGCGCGGCTGTTGCCAAGCCGCAGGCGCCCGCCTCATCCTCGCGGCGCGCGCAGTTGGCAGCGCTTGATTCGCCCATGGCCAAAAATGTGCGCACGAACCGCGATGCGGCGACTCCGCAAACTGTGCGCAAGGCCGGCCCGCAGCTTGGGCGCAACGATCCCTGCTGGTGTGGCAGTGGCAAAAAGTACAAGAATTGCCACATGCAGAAGGATCAGCAGCAAAGCAGCGGCCAGAAGGTTGCGGCAAAGTAAGCAACCGCCTGCACGCAGTTGACGGCAAAAAGTGCAGGTACACAGAAACGACGGAAACAGCAGGGGAAAAACAGGATACTGCGCGGAGTATCCCGTTGTTTCCTTTTCCTTCCCGCTTGTTCTGTGTTCCAGTACTTTTTGCTGTTAACTTGCCTGTACGCGGAAACAGGGCAAACAACATGAAAGGCGTTCTTCATTGCGCGGTCAGTCCGGACTCGGCGCGACGCGCGTGCGTATCGCGTCGTCATCAAGATCAGCGCCGGCCCGCGCCACAGCAGTAGACGCTGTTCATGTTCTTTCCGCAGTTCCCGCACTTTCTGCGTACAGGTTTTCGTCCTGTGCAGTCCAATACCCCAGGAGATACCGCATGGCCCTGCCCCCGCCCGCCTCGTCGCAACCGCAGCGCCCCACTTCGGCGCGCGGCGCTGCCGCCCGCGTGCTCATTGCGCTGACCATTGCCGCGGCGCTAACCGCCACGCTGCTTGGGGCCGCTTACGCGCAGACCGCCCCAACTCAGCCCGAACCGGCCGGTGTCACGCCCCTGCCGGCATCGGTCGCGCTCACCTCCACCGAGGCCAACACAGCCGCGGCGGCCATCGCAGTCGCGGCTGCCGGCACGTCCACGGAGTCAGCACCCGCCTTTGCCACGCTGCACACGGTGAGCTATGGCGAAACCCTGAGCGAGATCGTCAAGCAGTATGGCGTCACAATAGATGCTGTTGTCGAGGCCAACGATCTCGACAATCCAAACGCACTGCGCGTCAACCAGGTGCTCGTCATCCCCGGCAAGGATGGCCAGGTTGGCCCGCTGCCACCCATTGTCAACCAGTTCCCGTCGCTGGCGATCTCGAGCACATCGGCCATCTCCTCCACATGGATCGTCTCGCGTTTGACGGCCGCCGGGCAGACCGCCCCCATCACCTCACCCTATTACAAAACGACATGGCTTACCTATTACGGCCGCCCCAATGTGCCCGTCATGGGCATTCTGGGCGAGATGGACGTCGTATCGCTCACGGCCGAACTCAAGGCGAAGGCGCGCGAACTTGACCAGGTGAATGGCTCCAAACTGCGCGTGAAGCCCGCATTCCATCTTGTGCATGGCATGGCAACGGTGACACCCACCGAAGAAGGAGACTTCCTCGAGTATCTCGATGATGCCACGGTGATGCAGTACATCAATGCCGGGCTCAAGGAGAATATTGCCGTCATCCTTGATGTGCAGGTGGGCAAACTTTCGGTAACCGAGGCGATCTCGCCCGTGCTGAAGTACCTCAAGTATCCGAATGTGCATCTGGCTGTCGACCCTGAATTCGCCATGAGCCATCCCGGCCAGACGGTGCCGGGCAACCCGATTGGCTTTGTGACGGGAGAGGCGATCAACGACGCGATGGACTCGATCGAGACGTACATGACGGACAACCAGATACGCGGCCGCCGCATCTTCCTTGTGCATCAATTCTTCGATGAGATGATCGTGGAGAAGGACGCGCTGCGCTGGGAAAGCCCGCAGATCGAACTCACCTTCTGCGCCGATGGCTGGGGCGATCCCTGGGGCAAGATCACCAAGTACAACAACTTCTTCGCCGACACCGACGCCGTCAAGTACTCGGCCTTCAAGATGTTTTATCGCTGGGATGTGCCGGTGCTCACCGCTGCGCAATCCCTCGGCGTCGAGCCATTCAACGAGAATCTGGGCGTGCAGGTGACGCCCAACATGATCATTTACCAGTAGAAAAGCCAGTACACGGAAACAACGGAAACAGCAGGAAAGGATACGAAAAGGTCCTTCATGCAATTTCCGTTGTTTCCGTCCTTTCAGTGTACTCGTAGTTGTTTTGAGGAGGATGCTTGTGGCCGAATTTGCGCGTGGCACATTCGAGGTAACGATCAACCCGCTCACCCCCTACAACATGAACGAAGGCGCGCTGCTGGCGCGCATGTCGCTGGACAAGCTCTTCCATGGCGACCTCGAGGCTGCCGGCCAGGGTGAAATGCTCAGCGCCGGTACAGCCGTGCAGGGTTCAGCGGCCTATGTGGCCATCGAGCGCGTCACCGGCACGCTGGCCGGGCGGAGCGGCAGCTTCGTCCTCCAGCACACGGGGCTGATGGCGCGCGGTGCGCCCACCCTCACGGTAATGATCGTCCCCGATTCGGGCACGGAGGAGTTGGAGGGGCTTGCGGGCACGATGGCCATCATTGTCGAAGATGGCAAGCACATGTATGAGATCAGTTATGTGATTGGGGAGGCGGAGTAGGGGCGGCTTCCGAACTCCGGTCGGGCGAACGTACCATTGAAACAAGAGGCCCCGGAATGGTGGATGCCATTCCGAGGCCTCTTGTTTCAGCCCACGTACAACAGCGACAAGTTGTGGACCAACAGTCCGGCCCCGCTCGGAGCCTCAGCTGCCCTACTTGCTTGTTATGGGCAGGAAGACGTCGCCGTTCGGTGTGGCCGTGGGTGCCGGCGTATCGTCGCCCGGACCCTCGGGCGTGGGCGTCGGCAACTCCGGCGACGCGCCTACCGGTGTTGCCGCCGGCGTGTGGATGGGCGTTGGTACAGGTGTACCGCCTACCTGGGCTGCAACCGAACCGTCATCGTAGATGTAGTTGCTGGGGCCCACGCTATTCAGCGCCATAACGCCGAAATGGTAGATGACGCCCGGCTTCAGATTGATGACATCCAGCCCTAGTGCGGCCGTCTGCGGGAAGATCACAGGAACCCGCAGTCCCCGCCCGTCATCGTGAGCGCATAACTGGATGCACCGGCCGCTGCTCTCCAGCGGACCTCTACTCTTGTCGGCAAAGGTTCCGTCTGATGCGTTGATCCAGGGCACATTCAGGGGTAGCGGCAGGCCGGTGTTCTTGTCCACCGCATCAAAGGTGCACGTGCGGTCAATGTAGGAGAGGCTGAACCCACGGACAGGATGTTGACGGTGAGCCTGCTGAAGATGTGCCCGCCGCGCACAATCAAGGGCGGGTGCTGGGCATAAAGCCACTTGCCGGCGCTAACCTGACTTACCATATTGCCGTACTTGCCCCACGGCGGCGGGTCGTCATTACCGTGCGTGTTGCGCACACTATTCGCACCAGTGGCACTTCCGTAGGGGCCGTTCAGGTTCATCACGGAGTTGTGGGCGGTGGCGATTTGCCGAAGAAACCAAGGTAGACCGGGGTCGGCTCATCGGAATAGAGGGCTGCACCGTTGAGATCGGCGCAACTGACGGCCAGCGCGGGGCGCGCGGGTATCCCTGCGGCCACAATCACCGCACACAGCACTGCGAGAAGGCGGGGGAACCTTTTCATTGGTTTGACTCCTGTTACTTGGGGGGTTGGGGGGTTATGTACAACAGTACCTCAGTTAGCGGGTCTCCACGCTGTTGTCCAGCCGGGCAGACGCCAAGGCGCTGCGCTGCTGGAAGATGTAGCACAAGAAGTCGTCATTGCATTCACATCAGGTCAAATGAATCACTCGTCATTATAGCACGAAAATCGCAAGCTGGAAGACCCCGATTTGCCGACGAATTCTCTCCAGCCCACGGGCGCCTACATCCTTCCCGATTCATCGCCGCGAATGGATGGCCCAGCACGTACGTCGCGACTTCCTTATCATCGTCCGCAGTACTACTACCAGAACGTCTTCTGGTCAGAGACCAACTGCATCGAATACAGTTCCCAACTCGATGCAAACGGCAACATCAACACGCAACAGAGTAATGCCTGCCCCACCACGCCGCCCGGCAGCGGTGTAGTCCAGTCGTACACCGGCTACGTCGTCGCCGACACGCTGCGCGAGGGTATCTGGCGAGGCAACGCCGGTTATCTGCGCACCGTCCCACTGACGGCCGAAGGCCGCGTGAACTGGAACGCCGCTCCGGCCTGGTCACAAGTCGGAGGCAGCACGCGCCCGCGCCCAGGATGACTACATCATCGGCAACAACTATTTCCAGAATGTCTTCTGGTCCGAGACCTCGTGCATCGAGTACAAAGCCCCGCTGGACGCGAACGGCAACCTCATCACGGCGCAGCAAACTCAGGGCTCCTGCCACACAACGGCACCAGGCAGCGGAACCATACAGTCCTATACGACGTGGGTCGTAAATGACCAACTGCGCGAAGCCATGTGGCGCAACAACATTGGCTACATGCGTTCGGTGCCACTCAATGCCGCCAAGACCGATGCACAGTGGTCAAGCGCCCCAAATTGGACTCAGTGCTGTACGGGCACGGCGCCACAGGCCCAGAGTGTTTACATCTTGAATCACCCCTAATACCAACGCAGCAGAAATGGGTGCATGTATGACACGCACCCATTTCTGCCTGCCTTTCGCCGATGGAAGAGAGGACCTGCCATGCAGCTCCGGTTCGCAAAGCACGCAATGACCTGGTGGTCATTTGCCTTAACAATAAGTGTCTGTGCACTGCTTTGGATGTTGACAAGCTGTGCCATGCCCCCCATGCAGCCTGTCAGCCCTCCGGCGGACGTGCTTGCGGGTCCTCTGATTGGCAAAACGTGGCGAGTTGAAGAAATTTGGATTGACAACCAATCTCAGAACTTTGCTTACGTTGCTCCTGTAACCGTGTCTTTCAATCCTGCTGGCAGGGTTAGCATCGCCGCTGCACAGTGCTGGTCCGGCGGTTATGATGTCTTTTTCGAGGCGGAGCAGCACTACCGGCTATCCGACACGCCAGCCTTTGGTGCTATCCCGTGCGGCGACATGGCCTTTGGAACAGAGGGTCCAACGATCTGCGCGGCACTTATGGGTGAGGGCGCTACACTAGCTACGTGCGCTGCGGAGATTGAGCGGCAGAGTGGTGTGCCCACGCAAGCCTTGCGTGCTACAACCAGCTACGCTGTGGACGGCGACCGTCTCACGCTCTTTGGTGACGGGGTGGAGATTCGCCTCGTTCTCGATACGTCCTAAAACGACTGAGACTTTGCAGCAATCAACGTGTGATGCCGCGCCACCAAATACACCGTGCGACTCCCCCACGCCACCACCTGGTTGGCAAGTTGGCGCTGCATGAGGGCGCGCACCTGCGCGATTTCTTCGGCGGAAAGCTGCGCCGCGAGGCGTTCGGCGTAGGAGGGCTTGCCCGCCTCGCCCGCGCCAAACCAGCGCGCCAGCAGGGACGGCGTCACCTGCATGTCGGTGCGCTCGTCCTCAATGGATGATTCGACCGTCAGCCCGGCGGCGCTGAAGGCCGCGACCAGTTCCTCGGCATCCCAGGCCACCAGCGCATCACCGGTGGTGTAGATGGCCTCCTCGGCAGCCTGCCAGCGCGCCACGAGATCGGCGGGCAGAGTGGTCGCGTCCACAAGCGCGTGGAGCCGCTGCGTGTGGCGGGGAATGCGCTCGGCCAGGCTGATGACACCGCCATCAGCCAGCAAGCCAGCGAGCAGCGCCGCGGCCTGCTCCTTGTCGGTCGCATCGAGCAGCGCGTTGCTGCCCACAATGGCATCGAAGCGCTCGGCTGAGGCCGCCTGCGTGGCGCCGGCGCGCACCTTCAGCAGTAGCGGAAGCTCGCCAATCTCTCCTTGCAGGACGGTGGGGCGCACCATCGCGTCAAGGCGCTCTGCCTGTTCGCGCAGGGCGTCGGCGTCGCGCGCGCTGTGGGCAAGGGAAACGACGCCCCCTTCGGGCAGCCGCCGCACAAGCTCCCACGTGAGCAACCCGGTTCCCGCGCGCAGATCGAGCGCAACGCTGTGGCGGGCAAGGTGCGCGGCGTCGAGCACGCGGTCGCGCACACGCCCCAGACGCTCGCCACTGTTGGAAATAACGCGCTGCAGCCAGCGCTGCCGCTGCGGGTCCTCGGGCGAAAAGGTGAGGATCTCCGCCGGTGCATCGCTGGCGTCGCTCTCGAGCATCGCGGCAAGCTGCGCCTCGCGCCGGCGCGCCACCGTCTCGGCAATCGCCGCCTCGTAGCCCTGATCCGAAGGCTGATAAAAGAGCTTGCCCTGGAGCGAGGTGGGCAGATACTGCTGCGCCACCCAGTGATCGCGGAAGGCGTGGGGATAGAGATAGCCTTCGCCATGGCCGAAGCCTTCGGCGTCGCGGTTAGCGTCGCGCAGATGCGCGGGCACGCCCGTGTCCCCCTCCTTCTCCACCTGCGCCAGCGCATCGAAGAAGGCAAAACCGCTGTTCGATTTCTTCGCCGTGCTCAAATAGAGCGCCGCCAGCCCGAGGTGGAAGCGCCCCTCGGGCAGCCCCACTTGTTCGAAAGCCTGCGCACAAGCCGTGACCACCTGAATCGCGTTGGGGTCGGCCATGCCGATGTCCTCGCCCGCCAGAATCAGCATGCGGCGGAAGATGAAGCGCGGGCTCTCCCCGGCGTAGACCATCTTGGCCATCCAGTAGAGTGCGGCGTCGGCATCACTGCCGCGCACGCTCTTGATGAACGCGCTGATGGTGTCAAAGTGGTAGTCGCCCTCCTTGTCGTACAGGACGGCGCGCCGCTGGATCGACTCCTCGGCAACCGCAAGCGTAATGCGGATTGTGCCATCGGCCGCGGGCGCAGTCGTCTCCACGGCAAGTTCGAGCGCGTTGAGGACGCCGCGCGCGTCACCGTTGGCCACCTCCACAAGGTGATCCACCGCCTCGGGCTCAATGGTTACGGTGAGCTTGCCGTAGCCGCGCTCGGGGTCCTCCAACGCGGCGAAGAGGACGCGCCGCAGGTGCTCCTGCGTGAGCGGCAGCAACTGGAAGATGCGGCTGCGGCTGACCAGCGCCTTGTTCACCTCGAAATAGGGATTCTCTGTGGTGGCCCCAATGAAGATGACCGTGCCATTTTCCACCCAGGGCAGGAGCGCATCCTGCTGCGCCTTGTTGAAGCGGTGCACCTCATCCACAAAGAGGCTTGTGCGCTGCCCGTACTGCGCGGCGCGCTGCTGCGCCTCGGCCACCGACTCGCGAATCTCCTTGACGCCCGAAAGCACGGCGTTGAGCGCGATAAAATGGGAGCGCGTCGTGTTGGCAATCACCTGCGCCAGTGTCGTCTTGCCCGTGCCGGGGGGACCATAGAAGATGAGGCTGCCCAGTTGGTCCGCCTGAATCGAGCGGCGCAGCAGGCGCCCGGGGCCGATGATGTGCTCCTGACCAATGTATTCGTCGAGCGTGCGCGGGCGCATGCGTGCGGCCAGCGGCGCGTCCTTTTGCAGCCGATCCTTGTGCGCTTGCTCAAAGAGGTCCATGGAACCATTCTACTCCATCTCACCAGCAAGGCGGACGGTTGCAGTGCATTTTGCGTCGGCGTACGATTCGACTAGAATGCGCTCCCGCCCCAAGACAAACTCATCGCGGCAGATGCCGCAACAACGCAGGAACCTGTGAAGTGCGTTTTGCAGTCGAACTCATGCAGATCGCCACGGACCTGGAGTGCCTCTTTCGGGCGCGCGCCACGAAGCAATGTGCTGTCGACCGAACAGATCTTTCCGAGCAGGATCGATTTATCACACAAGGAGCGGCACGATGGCTACCATTACCACCGGACGCAGACTCGACGAGGCCGGGCGTCCTATTGAGGGAACGGGTTTTGACTACGATAGCGATGATCGGCTTGCCACGCTCTTTGGCCAGCGGGTCTCGCCGCTTCTCTCGCAACCAGTGACCAGGGAATGGGTCTTCGCCCTCGTTCTGTCGAATCAAACCAGTGGAGAGTTCGAGCGCGGCGTCGGTATCTTCACCCCAGGCAATGCAGGCCCGCCGGAGCATTTTCACCCTGTCTACGAAGAACACTTTGACATAATCGCAGGAGACTTCGTCTTCAGGATTGACGGCAAGGAGTGTGACCACCATGCCGGGGATCAGTTGGTCGTAAGGATCCGCTCGCCACATACCTTCCGCTGCGTCGGCAAGACCCTCGGCGTGATAATTGTAGAGACGCGCCCGGCGGCCCGGATCGGCACAATCATCTCGACGCTCTTTGGAATGGCGCACGAAGGCAAACTCACGCCCCAGGGCCAACCAAAGTTCTTGCAGGCAATGACTATCGGCAGCGAACTCGCTGATGACACCGTGATCACCAGCCCTCCGCCGAGCATCGTTTTGCCATTGGCCAAAATCCTCGCGCCATTCGCCCGTTGGCGCGGATACAGCGCGGCATATCCCCGGTATGCCGAGGAGAGTTTCTGGAAAACACATGTAGAGCAGCCCCAGTGAGGATGGATATGGAGACATCGGCTTGCACTGCCGGTGAATGAGCTGGCTGCTTTACACATTGTACGAATGGCGATGTTACGCAGGATAATCGCCCCCACTAGGGAGATGAATGTGAACAAACCACTCTATGTTGCTGCTGGAGAAGACCGTTTCGGTGAGACGCGCGGGCTTGGCGTCAGCACCATCGCTTTCAAATTGACGCCGCAGGATGGCAATGACCTGCTGATCCTTGAGAACACCTTTTTTGCGCGCGGCGGTCCGGCGCGCCACTTGCACCACGCCCAGGATGAGTTCTTCTATGTCGCCGAGGGGGAGTTTGTGATTGAAGTGGGCGACCAGCGTTTCGCCATGCAACCGGGCGACTTCGTGCTCGCGCCGCGTGGCATACCTCACGTGTGGGCTTATGTAGGCAACGCGCGTGGCCGCATGCTAATCACCTTTGCGCCTGCCGGGCAGATGGAGGCCTTCTTCCGCGAAGTCAACAAGGCCAATGCCATGCCGCCCATGGACCCGGCGCTCTGGCGCGCCCACGGCATGGAGCTGGTTGGCCCACCGCTGGACGTGGTGTAGCGCTGCTGCAGCGAGTGACAGACGCTTGACTTGTCTGAGAACAGGCACTACCATTGGGGTACATATGTACATGTTCATGTCATTTCAATCGTACATATGTATATCTTTGGTGCCGGACATGACTGCAGACAGGAACGGGTTGAGCGCCAAGCGTTTATGGATATCATTGTGGACACCTCTGCGATTGTTGCAATGACACTTTACGAACCGTCGCGGGCTGCTTTGATTTCGGCGACCATCGATGCCACTTTGATTGCGCCGCCATCTCTCCATTGGGAATACTGCAATGCGCTGACGTCTCTGCTCAAGCGGAAGCAACTCACCTACGAACTCGCGCGATCGGGTTTGTCGGCGTACGAACGAATCTCGATTCACTTCGTCGATGTGCCACATGAGAAGTCGCTCGCCTTTGCAGCTCGGCAAAATCTCTATGCCTATGACGCCTACTTTGTCATCTGTGCGCAATTGCGGAAGGCCCCGTTGCTGACGCTTGACCGCGGGCTTGCGCGGGCCGCACGTGCGGCCGAAGTTGAACTTGTGGAGGTACACCTATCAGAAGCTACACGTCGACAGAAGCACGCCAAAACTTCGCTTCCGTTCTCGAAGTGGCACGGCGCGATGGCGCCGTGCGCATTCAGCGGCGCGACGGCCAGGCGTTTGTGCTGACTCCCGAAGTCCCCAGGCGCTCGCCGCTGGATATAGATGGGGACCTACCCTCCGCACCGCTGACTCTCGAAGAAATTGTTGCTGCAGTTCGCGAAGGCCGCCAACGCTACGGCTAACGCGTCACGCGCATCCCGCAGATGACAAAGCGAGGCTTCCTTTTCTGGAAGCCTCGCTTTGTTTTACTCTACTTTCTGCCGAGCGTTGCTGGATTAGCTGCCCACCAAACCCACACACCGCTCGCCACTTGCCACAGGTGAAGATGGCAACTCCGGGCGTGACCGGGTTGTCACTCACGCCTTGGCTTCAGTGACATTCGCCCACACCGGCCGGTGGTCCGAGACTTCATCGGCGGTCGTAATGAATCCGCAGGCCGTTGCTTGCGGCGCCAATGGCCGGCTGGCGAAAATGAAATCAATGCGCAGGTCGAGTTCGGCCCGCACATAGCTGCGCCCGCCCGCCGCATTGCCGGCTGCCCGGTAGAGATCCACGTAGCCCGCTTTCTCCACTTGCGGAATCAGCCGGATGCCTGTGGCGTCGCCGCCCGCCCCGCCCACGAGGTTGCAGCCGCGGGGATGCTGCGCCAGAACAGCCATATCTTCGGCTCGTTCGGCAAAGTCCCACGGGCTAATCGCGTTCATATCGCCCATGAGGATGTGCGGTCGGTTGCGGTCGCGAATGAGCCATTGACGCGCAGCGCGAAATTGCTGCGTGCGTGCCTCTTCACTCGTGTGGTCCAGGTGGGTAACGTAAACCGTGAAGGTGCTGCCGTCGGGCTGGGCAATGCGCGCTTCGAGCAAGCCGCGGTCACCATAACCCGGCATGGAGGTGAGATGGTGGGCGGCGCCTGCAGCAATTGGCAAGCGTGCCAGCAGCGCGTTTCCGTAGCCTGTCTCGGGGATATCGTTGTGCGCCGGCCAGCGCACACAGGGGCCAAAAACAAAGTGCATCCCCAGCGCCCCGGCCAGCACCTCAAGCGCGGGGCGGCTGTCGCCCGGCGCGGGAAGCGGGAACGAGACTTCGTTCAGGCCGATCACATCGGCGTCCGACGCAGCAAGCGTCTCGATTACGCCCTCAAGGTTCGGCACGCCCTCTGCCGTCTGCCAGTTGTGGATATTCCACGTCAGAATGCGCATTGCGCCACTGCCTCTCCAGCAGCTGCCGGAACGCCGGCGCCGCAGCGCCTAAACGCTCGAACCACCTCTGCCGCGATCGATGCTTTTCCACGCGGCGACGACGGCGATTGTCAGCGCCGCAGCAACCACAGACTCGAAGATCGCTTGCGGGATGATCGTTGGGATGATCGCCGCGGGCAAAACGCCAAAGAGAATGCCCAGGCCAACCACAAGCACGGTGTTCGTAAGCGTGCCTGCAACGCCCGCCGCGCCCAGCGCAAAGATCTCGTTGGTGCGACGCAGCGCCTTGTAGGCAAGCCACGCACCAACGCCGATCAACAAGCGCGGCAGGAAGAGGATGACGAATGGCATCCACGCTGGTTGCCCGGCAAAAATTGGCAATCCCGAGAAGCGCACAAGCGCATTGAGGCCGAAGACTACACCGACGATCATTCCGACCACAGGCCCCTCAAGCACGCCGCCGATGATGGCCGGAACCTGCATGATTGTCGCTTCGCCCGTCACATTGGGTACGGGGAAATAGCCGAGTCCAGTAAGCGCCAGCACGGCCGAAATGGCAATCAGGATGCCTGCGACGACGATGCTGCGGGTCGAAATCGTCATGGTTCAAACTCCTCCGTTAGGATCGCTCGTCAACAATCACGGGACCGTTCTTCATGCCCGGAATACCTTGCAGCAGCGGACGTACCTGTGCGCTGCGGGCACTCGACCGAGGTGTCAAACCCCAGGCTCGTCACACATGCAGTGTGCTCGTCCATGGAGATGGCTGCAGTCTACCTGAAGCGAGTTGCCGTCGCAACAAGTAGGCGCTTAGAGCTACTCAACAGTGATCGGCGTACAGGCAATGCCGGCATAGCGGGGGCCCCGTGCCCTCGTTGTTCGCGAAATCAGTGCTCGGTGTGCAGGTGAGGGCGGAGGCCCTCCGCTACGATCATCGTCTCGGCTGCATAGCTGTTGAGAGGCCCGGATGAGACGCCTACGGCTGCCAGCTCACGCCGAAGAGTGCATACTCCCACGCGGCCCAGGGCAGGCGCATCGCGGCAATCCACAATAGCGCGGTGAATGCCACTGCAATCCAATCGGAAGCGCGGCTGTCAAAGGTGACAAACTTGGTGCGCCCCTTGCCGCCCACATAGCCACGCGCTTCCATGGCAACAACCAACTCCTCGGCGCGCCGCCAGCGCGTTAACAAAGAGCGGCACAAGCAGCGGCAGCCGCTCGCGCACCATCCTGTCAGGACGCCACCAGCGCCTTTCGCCGATGTCGGCGCCGCGGCTCGCCTGCGCCTTCATGATGCGGTCCAGTTCATCAGCAAGGGTGGGGACGAAGCGCAATGCAATCATATTGGCAAGAGCGATCTCGTGGGCAGGCAGGCCGATGCGTTGAAATGGAGAGAGCAGCATCTCGGTGCCATGGGTCAGGTGTGAGGCGGTCGTCGTCAAGGTAAGCAGGCTCACGAGGAAGAGGAATGCAACGACGCGGACCGCGCCCAGCATAAGCAGGTAGATGAGACAGGGTGATATGTGGATGAAGCGCCATTCGAAATACATGGTGCTGCAAGGGACATTCACGCCCTGAAAGAGAAACTGAAATGCGAAAATGAAAATCAATGCGCCCAGCCCAGGCAACAGCCCGCGCAGCACGTAGAGAATGCCCAGGTGCGCGAGGCGCGTGATGAGCATGAGAAACGCCAGCAGGAGCAAACTGGCGAGAATGCTGCGGGTGGAGGCAATGGCCAGACCGACGAAGAGGGTAGCCAGCAACTTGGCGCGCGGATCCATCCGGTGGATGGGTGTATCCCCGGGAATGTACTGGCCAATCGTCACATTGCGCAGCAGTTCAAAATCGGCGGACATTGGAAAGCCGGTTCAAGGGTTCAAGGGTTCAAAGGTTCAAAGGTGTTCAGGTGCTCAATTGCTCAAGAGTTCAAGGTTCGAGCGGAGCGCCGCCCGCCAACCTTGAACTCTTGAACTCTTGAACCCTCTCAACCCTTGAACGCCGTTCTCAGCCCAGCGCTACGAGAGGCTCGGTGTAGGGCAGGCCGAACGCTTCTGACACTCCCCGGCAGGTGAGTTGCCCGTCGAAGGTATTGAGGCCAAGCTGCAGGGGTCGGCTGGAGCGCACTGCATCCAGTCCCTCGCCGGCCAGCCGCAGCGTATAGTTCATCGTTTGGTTGTTGAGTGCGAAGGTGCTGGTGCGCGGCACGGCGCCCGGCATATTCGCCACGCAGTAATGCACAACGCCCCCCACGACATAGGTGGGGTTGCTGTGCGTTGTGGGGTGAGTTGTCTCGACACACCCTCCCTGGTCGACCGCCACGTCCACGATCACGGAGCTTGGGCGCATGTGCGGGAGCATGTCGCGCGTGATCAGCCACGGCGCACGGCCGCCCGGGATGAGAATTGCGCCGATCACCAGATCGGCCTCATAGACCACGTCTTCAATGTTGTACTCGTCACTCGAGCGCGTCTGCAGCGAGCCGCGATAAATGTCGTCCAGGTACTTGAGGCGCGCATGGGAGACGTCAAGCACTGTGACGCGCGCCCCAAGTCCAACAGCGACGCGCGCCGCGTTCGCGCCCACGGTGCCTCCACCCAGGATCGCAACATTCGCGGGCGCAACACCCGGTACGCCACCCATGAGCACACCACGGCCGCCGTGGGTCTTTTGCAGATAGGTCGCGCCCACCTGCGTGGCCATGCGCCCGGCAACCTCGCTCATGGGCATGAGCAGCGGCAGCATGCCGTCGTCCGTTTGCACGGTCTCGTAGGCGACGGAAGTGACGCCGGATGCCAGAAGCGTGTCGGTAAGCGGGCGATCGGCGGCAAGGTGCAGGTAGGTGAAAAGCACCATACCCTGGCGCAGGAAGCCGTACTCCTCCTCAATAGGTTCCTTGACCTTTACGACCATTTCGGCGGCCCACGCCTCGGCAGCGGTGGATACAATTTCCGCGCCGGCGGCCACATATTCTGCATCAGAAAGCGAGCTGCCGACGCCGGCGCCCTGCTCAACAAGCACCCGATGGTTGCGCCGCTTG
Source organism: uncultured Chloroflexia bacterium (assembly GCA_963735275.1). GTDB lineage: Bacteria > Chloroflexota > Anaerolineae > Caldilineales > Caldilineaceae > UBA5069. The sequence continues at coordinate 868,177 of CAVTKJ010000001.1, forward strand.
AGTGCCTTGACCGCACCCGGCGTCATGCCCACCCGGTTCTCGTTGTCTTTGATTTCCCTGGGGAGACCAATCAGCATTACTCCTCCTTGTACTGATTTGCCAAAGCGGCAGGCTGGAGACTGGTGGCGCAACGGTCTTTCTCGAGGCAGTCTATCAGTTTGCCGGAATTTCCTCCAACTTGGTTAGAGCGACTCAATTCACGCAGTGGGAGCGTAGAAGGAACTGATAACGCGCGGTGCATCATAGTGAAGCAGGCGTAGCGGAGGGCTTCCAGCCCTCCGGCCGTCGCCTGGCCCGCGCGCCGGGTTGCGTCACCGCGGGTGCTTGCCTGCGTAGCGAAGGTTCTTCGTGCCCTCACTTTGCTTGCGCCCCAGCAGGTGCAGGATGCACACGGACGGATCCCGTGCGTATCCGACACAACCGAGGGCGCGGAAGCCCGCCGCTAGGTCGGTGGAGGCCGCTTGCGTACCGCGAGTCGTCAGTTCTGAGTTGTCAATTATCCTTCTCTGTGCAGCCTGCACAACAAACGCCGTGCGAACCTTGTGTGAAATCGCTCTGGCGGCGCGTTGTCGCGCTTGTTACACTCTTTCTCCGGGCGGGTATGTCGTTTGTGCCTAACGCAATGGCACCCGGCTCCCCGGTCTTGGAAGTGCGGCTTACGCGCACTTTCTCGCTGCCGTCCATTTCTGCAAAACCAATTTGATTCGCTGCGTTTTCCAATCACTAGAGGAGTAGATTGTATGGCTCTCGGCACCAACACCGGCAAGGACGTTTTGGAGGCCATCTCCAAGAACGGCATCCAGTTCGTCGACGTGAAGTTCACCGACCTTTACGGCCAGTGGCATCACTTCAGCCTTCCTATTGAGCACTTTGACGAAGACGTCTTTGAGGAGGGGCTTGGCTTTGATGGCTCCTCCATCCGCGGCTTCAAGACGATTGAGTCCAGTGACATGATCATGGTGCCGGACCCAACCTCGGCCTTCATCGATCCTGCCTGCACCGTGCCCACATTGAGCATGGTCGCCGACATCTACGAGCCGCTGACCAAGGAACCTTTCAGCCGCGACCCGCGCCAGGTGGCCAAGAAGTCAGTGGAGTATCTCAAGTCCACCGGCATTGCTGATACGGTCTATGTGGGACCCGAGGCCGAGTTCTTCATCTTCGACAGCGTTTCATACGAGACCGGCCGCTACTTCTCCTCCTACTCCGTCGACAGTGAAGAAGCGCCCTGGCGCTCGGGTGAGACCGGCCTGGGCCACCAGATCAACTACAAGGGCGGCTACTTCCCGGTTGCGCCTTTCGACACGCTCCAGGATCTGCGCAGCGAGATGGTTCGTGCCATGCTTGACGCGGGCATCCCCGTGGAAGTCCACCATCACGAAGTCGCGACGGCGGGCCAGTGCGAAATCGACATGCGCTTTAGCCCGCTGGTGAAGATGGCCGATCATGTCCAGCTCTACAAATACATTGTCAAGAATATTGCCAAGAAGAATGGCAAGACGGCAACCTTTATGCCCAAGCCCCTCTTCGAGGACAACGGCTCGGGAATGCATACACACATGAGCCTGTGGAAGGGCAACAAGCCCCTCTTCGCCGGCGACAAGTATGCCGGACTGAGTGAGATGGCGCTGCACTTCATTGGCGGCATTATGACGCACATCGATTCGCTGCTGGCCATCTGCGCGCCGACCACCAACTCGTACCGCCGCCTTGTCCCCGGCTACGAAGCGCCCGTCAACGTGGCGTACTCGGCCCGCAACCGCTCGGCTGCCTGCCGCATTCCGGTCTACTCGCAGTCACCCAAGGCCAAACGCGTTGAGTTCCGCTGCCCGGACCCGTCGGCCAACCCTTATCTCGCCTTCTCGGCCATTATGATGGCCGGCCTCGACGGCATCAAGAACAGGATTGACCCAGGCGACCCTGCGGAGACCGACCTCTTCGAGCACAGCACCCGCCCCACGGTCAAGGGTTCACTCACAGAGGTGCTTAATGCGCTTGAGGGTGACCACGCCTATCTGCTTGAAGGTGGCGTTTTCACGGCCGACCTGATCGAGACCTATGTGGCTACCAAGCGCATTGCCGACGTAGACGCCGTGCGCCTGCGCCCGCACCCACACGAATTCGTCATGTACTACGGCATCTAGCCCGTTGCTGCAAGGCCTGCCAATCATGTACGCAGAGCGGGCGACCCAAAAGGTCGCCCGCTTGCTTTTCCCCGCGAGGACTCACCGGAGTCAGCCGCACCGTGCCGGTGAATCAGCATCCAATCATCCAAGCAGTTGTCAGCAGACAAGGCGGCCGACCGGCCCGGTCACTCGTCGCCACGCTTTGTCGCCCTCCGAGGTGATGCTACAATGGACACAGATCGCTTCTACAGTCCCCATCCGGCGTGGGACCAACCGATCTCTCCCCACGATCAGGAGGGCGACTCGCTCATGTCCGTCCATCATACGCCCGAGCAACTGCAGCGCGTCGACGATTTGATCCGGCGCAATGACATTCGCTTCATCCGGCTGCAGTTTTCCGATATCGTCGGCATTGCCAAGCACATCACGATTCCCATTGGTCATTGGGAGACCGCCACCGAACATGGCATCTGGTTTGATGGCTCCTCGGTGGAAGGCTTTGCGCGCATTGCCGAGTCGGACATGTACCTCGTGCCCGATCTCAACACCTTTGCCGTGATCCCGTGGGAGATGGACCTCTCGACGGCGCGCGTCATCTGTGATGTCTACACGCCCGAAGGGGTCCCCTTCGAGGGGGATCCGCGCTACGTCCTCAAGCGCCAACTCAAGCGCGCCGCCGAAATGGGGCTTGATTATCAGGTGGGGCCCGAGCTTGAGTTCTTTCTCTTCAAGCGCCACGCCAACGGCGAAATCCAGCCCCTTGAGCCGCATGACAAGGCTGGCTACTTCGACGTAAGCACCGACCTCGCCCACAACATTCGCCGTCAGATGGTCGATGCGCTGCAGGCGATGGGGATTACGGTGGAAGCGTCGCACCACGAGGTGGCAATCGGCCAAAGCGAGATCGACTTTCGCTACGACAATGCCCTTCGCACCGCCGACAATGCCATTACCTTCCGCATTACACTCAAAGGCGTTGCGCAGAAGAACGGTTTGTACTGCACGTTCATGCCCAAGCCAATCGCCGGAATCAGCGGCTCGGGGATGCACGTGCACCAGAGTCTCTGGAACATCGAAGGCGGCAACACGGCCATGTATGATGCCGCCAATGAATATGGATTGAGCGGCCTGGCGCTGAGTTTCATTGCCGGCCAGCTTGCGCACGCCAAAGCGATGACGGGTATCATTGCGCCGCTGGTCAACAGCTACAAACGATTGGTGCCCGGCTACGAAGCGCCGGTCTACATTTCGTGGGGGCGCACAAACCGCAGCGCGCTGCTCCGTATTCCGCGCATTAGCAAGGGCCGCCGCCGCAGCACACGCGTCGAACTGCGCTGCCCCGACCCCAGCGCCAACCCCTATCTCGCCTTCGCCGTGATGCTCGCCGCCGGTCTCGACGGCATTGAGAAGCGCATGGCTCCGCCGACACCGGCAGAAGAAGACCTCTACCATGTTGACGGCATGCGCGCGGGGCTTGACACCCTTCCGGCAGATCTCGGCCAGGCCATGGAGGAGCTGCAGAAGGACGAGGTCATTCAGGCTGCGCTGGGACAGCACGTCTTCGATCGATACCTGGAAGCAAAGATGCAGGAATGGAACGAATACCGGTTGTACGTGAGCCAGTGGGAGCTCGACCGCTATCTGACTCTCTACTAGCATGGTTTCGCAATCAATCATGCATCTCAGCGCAAAGGAAGGGCAGCGGCTCTGTTTGAGCTCTTGTGTTGCCTTTCTTCGCTCTTTCGCACTGAAATGTAACGGCAGAAAATCTGCGCGCCGTTATTAGCGGCGCGCATTCATTCTTTTCAGCAAATGTCCACACAAGAGGCAAATCCAATATGACACCACAGGAAACACTGGTCTACATTGCACAACTGATGTTCTCACGCCGCCTGACCGATATGGCAGGAGGCAACATCTCGCTGCGCGTCGGCGACACCGTCTACCTCTCGCCCCGCTACGCCGGCAGCAAGCAGCACTGGAAGATCAGCACCGACGACATCGTCTCCGGCCCGATTGCCACGCAGGAACTCTTCAGCCACCCGCGCTTCTCGCGCGAGGGCAAGGCGCATCTCGGCCTCTACCGCACCTTTGCCGAGGACGAAGTCTCCGGCTGCATCCACGCTCACCCCTTTCACATTCTTCCCTTCTGTGTGGCCGAACAGCCCATGGAGGCCGTGCTCGAATCAACCCAGAAGTTCGGCACGATTGAAGTTGTGAAGGGCGCACCGGCGCACAGCCAGGTCCTTGCCGACCAGATCATTGCCGCGATGCAGCAGAAACGGGGAGCAATTGCCAAGCAGGCGGCCGCCGTGCTGCTTCCCCGCCACGGCATCTTCATTGCCGGCAAGGACATCTTCCACGCCGTGGATGCGTTGGAGCGGCTCGACTGGCAGGCCTACTGTCTGCTGGCGCAAGGCAATCTGCCCAAGCAGGCTGTTGGGTATCAGTCGCTGGAGGAGAGAGAGGGCGGCGTCTGATAATTGATAAGCGATAACTGAAGATTGGGTGATAGGTTGATTGGGTGATTGGTTGATTGGCTTGTGGACGCAACGCGGGCGAGCGGTGGATACTTGTTTTTCCGGTAGGGTCGGCTTTGGTTTGCCGACTTGTGCTTGTGTTCCATGCCTCTCAAGGGCGCGGTAGATACGTAGCGGCTGCTTCAGCTGCCGAACCGGCCCGCCGCTGCGCCTTTCGAGTCAACGGCAGATGATGGTAGTTTCCGGAATTATCCGGCACAACTACTTCGCCGCGGCCACCGCTGCGATCTTGATACCGAACTATTTCGGCGATCTTCATGAGTGCTACGTCTTGCAAGTATGCCTATGAATCGTAGCGGGGGGCTTCCAGCCCTCCGGCAGTTGTGCCGAAAGGTCGGAGGGCTGGAAGCCCCCCGCTACGTAATGCGAGTTTTTTGCGAGATGCAGCAATGAGCAGCCGCTACGCTATCCCGCCTGACTTGCGAGAGGCGGTAGTCTGCTTCTGCCGCAGGAGCTGTTCCTTGTTGGGAACGTCATCCCTGAGCAGGAATGGAGCCCAGGTCGTCTCAATGCGCTCGATGTTGATGGCCCAGAAGCGCAAGCGGTCGAGGAACCATTCACACTCGCGTACAACCACGTCATCGGCGCTTTCCGACTCTGCCGCATAGACGAATGCGGTGAGTCCATAGCACACGAGTCCCAACGCGTGTGTTTCCACATGGACAGTCGCCGCAGCATGGCCCACCGCACACGCTGCCGCCTGTGCGGCGGGACATGCCTCCGCTTCGGTTGCTGCTTTGTCCGCGGCGAGGATGGCTGCTTTGGCCGCGGGCATCTTAACTTCTCCCCGAGCCCATGCCTTTGCAGTCTCGATTGCCTCTCGTGGGCGAGTCTCTTCCGGGTATTCTTTTTCGAATATCGACAGCACTCGAGGAGCACAGTCAAACACCCACATGACCAATGTTCTATGTTTCTGAACTTCAATGAGTTCTCTGATAGGCTGTATGCACTCGCTATCGCGCGTATAGAGCATTTTTCTCATGGATGCCTCCCCGCTCCATCCTTTTCATTTCTTTGATTGATCGCAATATGCCATATGTCCGCCGCTTGCACCGAACCTCGAGTTCTAAAGTGAAACCGGCATGAGAACAACATCTTGACGCAGGGGCGCGGAGGCGCAAAGAAACACAGACGTTCATGCCTTATCGGCACAACGCAGGATGAAAATCGGCAGGCCGACGCCTAAACACTGGCTGTTTTCAGGGTAGAGAACAGCAAGATGTTGACTCAGTTCAGGCAATGGCTTTTCCTCTGCGCCCCTTTGCGTCCTCTGCGCCTTTGCGTTGAGATGTTCGTAGTCAATGTGGATTTCATCCCGGTTTTGCTCTAGACACGTGAACCATGCGAAAGGGGAGGGGGAGCGATGCGAATCTGGTTGATTGGCGCTGACGTGGCCGGCAGCGCCGTGTTGCGCCAACTGCGCAAGAATCTCTCGGCCGAGGTCATTGTGAGTGATTCCACGGAAAAGCCGCGCGCTGTGGCCGACAACATCATCGAGCGCGTTGACTACGTGGAGAGCGTCACGGCAATGAACATCAACGCCCTCGCGCGCCGCGTCCGTCCCGACTTGATCCTTGTGGACGGCGGCGCATTTCAACGTGCGCTGGGAAAAATGGTCGGCGGCGCGGCTTTTGCCGAATCGCTGCAGTCCGAAATGGCCTCGACCTCCGAGTATCCCTGCCTCATTCTCTGATGTGGGCCCTACTCTACCACTGCTTTCCACGAATCGATCACCATGACGTTCCTGCCCGATGCCGCTCCGGCCGAACCTAGGCACAATCTGGATCTCTACCGCCTTAAGGGTTTCACAGGGCGACGAAGCGAACTGGTGCGCCTTGACGAGTGGCTAACCGGCGGAGACGACCTGCCGGCGATTGCCATCAGCGGCGAACAGGGAGCCGGCAAGAGCACGCTTGCCACTGCCGCCGCCTGGTCACACGTACGCACCTTTGACGACGGCATTGTGCGTGTAAGCCCCGCGGGAACGGCGCCTTTTCGCCTCTATGACGTAGTGCGTGGCATGGACCTTGTGCTGGGAACCACCATCACGCGCACCAGTCCGGAGCGGTGGGGCATTGCCATTCTCGAGCAACTCTACCGGCGACGACGCCTGCTGATTCTTGACAAGCTGGCGGGCGCGACGCAGGCCGAGATCCGCACACTCGTCGACATCATTGGTCACCTGCACGAGAGCGGCGGCCACTCGCGCCTGCTGCTAATCGACCGAAACTTCCAGCCTGGTGTCGCTGCGCTTGTGCAATTTCAGCAATTGCACATTGGCGGGCTGGCGCTCGAGGATGTCGGCCCGTTTGTGCAGCGGCGCGCGCCGGAAGTGGCAGGTGTCGCATTGGAGCATGCCGCCGAACTTCATGCACTTACCGGCGGTGCGCCACTTTGCATGCGCCTTGTCCTGGGGCTGCTGCGCGATGCACCCTGGCGCGAGATTGCACTGCTTCTCCGCGACTTTGCCGCCTCGCAAGGCGTTGCCGACGTCGACAAAGTTACGGCCCTGGCTATCGAGACATTGGCAATCGCCCAACCCCACGTAGGCGTTCTGCTCGACCGTCTCGTGACTGCTCGTGGTGGGGCATCCTACGCTGCGGTGCGCGATCTCTTCTGGTCTGCCACGGCGGGGGACCCGACGCTTGACGCAACGCTTGCCGAACTCGTGGCGCGCGGTATCCTCGATCACGACAACTACCGTGGGCGCTATGTGATTCATCCGGTGGTCCGACGCTATCTCGAGGAGAACTCGGTACTGATGGGCGAGGAGTGGGAGCGCCGCCACGCGCGGTACTACCTGGGGACAGCCGCACGCTATCTCGAATTGCCGCTTGGGCGCTGGTCCGAGGTGGATGTGGAGTGGGGCAATATCTTCAAGGCCGCCGACTGGTGCCAACAGCGCGTTGAGCGTATCTGGCAGCGCAACGTGCTTGAAATGGCCGCCGACCCAACCCTCGACGAGGGGACGCTCGAAGCACCGGACGAGGTGAGCGCAAACGAGGCGGAGATCAAGCAGGACTTGCGGCTGGTGCGCGATTTTGCGCTGGCGATTGCCCATTACGCGTTTTGGCGCCATCCACCCGGCAGTGTGGCCTGGCTTGCCGCGGGTGCAGTCTCCGCCGCGGCCCTGGACGACCCGCGCGACTACGGCTGGTTTCTCATGAGCATTGGCCGTCAGTTCTTCTTCCTGGGCGAAATCGAACGCGCCATCACCTGGTTCGAGCGCGCGGGCGCGCTCTTTGACCCGCGTGACCTGCTCACGGAGATGGCCTATGTCCTCACCGACCTGGGGACCTCGCTGCGTCTCCTCGACCAACCGCGCAAGGCGCTGGAGACCTTCCACGCGGCCTTTGACTGCGTGGCGCAAAGTGGTGACCAGGCCGGGCTGGCCACTGCCTACATGAACCTGGGAAGCGCCTACTACAGCGTCAACAACTTCGATCGCGCATTGCAGGAACACCGCAAAGCGCTGCGCATGGGCGTGCGGCGCAACGACCACTCGCTGATAGGCTCGGCGCTGAACAACTGCGGGCTCGCGCTTGAGGCCATGGATCGGCTGGCCGATGCACAACGCGCCTACATCGGCGCGCTTCACGAGTTTGAGCGACTTGATGAAACCGCCGGCATGAGCGCCGCGTACAACAATCTGGGGTCGGCTGCTTATGCCCAACAGCAGTTCACCGAGGCCATGGCGTGGTACAGCAAGGACATGGCACTGCTTGAACGTCTGGGCGGCTGGACCGACATGGCCGCTGCCCACCACAACATGGGGCACGTAACCCTGGAGACGGGTGACCTTGAACGCGCCCACGCCGAATTCCTGCGCAGCCGCGACCTGTATGCGGCGTTTGACCTCAACGCTTACGTCGCCGAAGAGCAGGCAATGCTCGACTACATCGACAAGCAACGGGCCCAGCCCACCGAAACCGGAGGATTCTTCCGCCGCCGGCAGGTCTGAGTGGGCGGGCGTTGCGGCGCATCCAGTGGTGCATCTCGGTAGTCCATTGCGGTTCGTAGCGGCTGCTTCAGCTGCCGTACTGGCCAATCGCGCGGCATCCCTGACCAACGGCAGCTGATGAACATTTCCTAATTGTTTCGGTACAATCTGCACTCGCCGCAGCCGCCGCCATAGGCTAAAGCCTACGGCTAGGCAACCCAAGTCGGCTGAAGCCGACTGACACCGCGGTACTCGAGGGAAGAAGGGTTTCAGCCTGCTTCAGCAGGCTTGGTTTGCCTAGCTGCAGGCTTGAGCCTGCGGCGGTGGATGCGGCGCGATTGGCCAGTTCGGCAGCTGAAGCAGCCGCTACGAAGAGTCGTCTTATTTGAGAGATTCACGAATCCAGCCGTGCCGTCGCCTGCAAAAGTGGCATCCGCCCTGAGCACTTCCGGAATGAAACCCGACGCCATTTTCAGGTAGCGAAGAACGCACCACCTACCACAATCTCTCCTTAAGTGATCCCATCGATCCTACCGGTCCCTAAGTGCCCCATGTTCCGCGTTCCCTACGTTCCCCACGATCCCTATGATCCCTACGTTCCCTGTTCCCTGTTGCCTGTTCCCCGTTCCCCGTTCCCCGTTCGCTCCAGCAGTGTCTTTCCTCCCCAATTCCAGGTGATTTGAATCTATCTCACCATTTGTGGCGCTACAAGGGTGTAGAATTCTTTACATTATATTGACAAACACTAGATATGTGTTGAACAATCGTAGAAGAGAGGATCCAAGATGACAAACAACATGACAGTTACGCCTGCAGCGCAGCCTGAAAGCGGCGGCATTCTTCGCCAGGTCGGCGTGGTGGCCGCTACGATCTTCGCCCTCACGCTCAACGTTCTCGCCACGACGCTGCCCCTCAACGGGCAGAACACCGGCGAGATTTCGGATCGCTTCCCCGTCTACTTCGTCCCGGCGGGCTACGTCTTCGCCATCTGGGGCGTCATTTACATCGGCTGGATTGCATACACCATATACCAGTCAGGCGCGCGCAAACGCCATGATCCGCTGCTGCGCTCGATTGCACCCTGGTATATGCTCAGCGCCCTGGCAAACGGCTTGTGGATTGTGGCATGGCACTACAACTTCTTCCCGCTCAGCCTGGCAATCATGCTCGTGCTGCTCACATCGTTGATCGTGATCTACGCGCGGTTGGCCTCCGATCCGCCAGTTTCGCGCGCAGCATCGTGGATGCTGCATCTGCCCTTCAGCATCTACCTGGCGTGGGTGAGCGTGGCGACAATCGCGAACGCCACGAGTGTCTTCTATGGCTTGGGGTGGACGGGCGCGGGAAACTCCGGCCCAGTATGGGCCGCAATCATGATTGGCGTGGCAACGGTTCTGGCGCTGGCGGTTAGCTGGCTGCGCGCCGATATCGGCTTCGTCGCCGTCTTCGTGTGGGCCTTCGTGGGCATCTATGTCAAGCACAGCGACACGCCGCTTGTGGCGTGGTCGGCGCTGATTGGCGCAATCTTGCTTGTAGTTTCGCTGTTCGTTAGTGTACCGAGGCAGGCTGCACAGCGGCGGGCGCACGGCGATGCGTCACCCCTTCAACCCAGTACAGCACCAACGCCGTCCAAATAATCGCGAAGCCGATGAGCTTGTAGAGGGGGAAGGCTTCACCGTAGACGAAAACCGCAACGAAGAACTGGCCTGTTGGAGCAATATACTGAAGCACGCCAAGCATCGAGAGCGGTATCAGCTTGGCGGCGGCCCCAAACATCAGCAGGGGAACGGCTGTCAGAGGGCCTGAGAGCAGGAGCAGGAAATCGGTGCGCGCACCGTGGGTTAGAAACGTTCCTTGCCCTTGCGTGTACAACCAGAAGAGCCCAAGCAGTGACGGGATGAAGAGTATGCCCGTCTCAACCGTCAGCCCAGTGTCGGCCGGGAGTGTGCCACGTTTCTTGATCAGCCCGTAGGCGCCGAACGTTCCTGCCAGGGAGAGCGCGATCCACGGCAGGTGGCCGTAGTTCCAGGTGAAGTAACCCACGCCAATGGCGGCGAGTCCGATTGCCGCCCATTGGAGTGGCCGCATGCGCTCCTTGAGGAAGATCACGCCCAGGAGTACGCTCACCAGGGGATTGATGAAGTAGCCGAGGCTCGCTTCAAGGATGTGCCCCTGGGTGACGGCCCATATGTAGATGTACCAGTTCGTCGCAATGATCAGGCCGGCAAGCCCATATTTGGCAACCACCCGCTTGTCGCTCAGCGCGGCAGGCATGAGACCCCAGCGTCGCGTCCACGTGAGAACGATCAGCATGAAAAGCAGCGCACAGATTATGCGGGTGAAGAGAATCCCGATCGGATCGACGCTGGAGAGTGACTTGAAGTAAATGGGAAAGAGAACCCACGCCGAATAGGCGCCGATTGCCAGAAGCATTCCCCGGCGGTCATACTCGTTTCCCGTATCGCTTGCCCGCACCTGTCCCTCGTCCATCTCCGCCTGCCTCACTGAAAATCTCTTTGAAGTTCAAACAATCCTTTGATTCTACTCCGCACGCCCTGCGACGCAAAACCTGGGCGCGAGCAATTTGCCGCGCGAGCGGCACTAGCTGAAGTGGTCTCACTCCAGGTCACACAGTCATAGATGTTGCCACAGGCGGGTGGGGCACGCGCACCGCGAGCGTAGGCGCCGGCACTTTGCCGAAGCTCTCGCCTTACAAATTGGTCACGTTGCGCGCAGAGCGCCGGCCCGTGGCCGGCGCCTATGTAAAGCGTGTGCCGCGTCGGCTTACTGCACGATCTCGCCGAGCTCGAGCCAGCGGTCCATGGCTGCGTCGAGTTCGGCGCGTGTGCGTTCGTACTGCGCGCCGAGTTTGTGGATAGCCGCCACGTTCTGCTCCATCCCTGCGCTCTCGATTTGCGCCCCCAGCGAGAGAAGCTCCTGCTCGAGCGCATGCACCGTCGCCTCTGCGCGCTCGATTGCCTGCATGCGCTTGCGCTCCTCACCGCGTTGCTGACGCCCCTGCTGCCCATCGCGCCGCGTCTCCTTGCGTTCGGCGGCAGCGACCTGCTTCTCGGCATCCCGCTCGCGCTGCAGCGCAGCATTGTACTCGGCCAGTGTCCCGCTAAAGACGCGCATCTGCCCGTCGCGCAGTTCCCAAATTTGCGTCGCCAGCTTGTCGATCAGGTAGCGATCGTGCGAAACGAGCATGATCGTTCCCTGAAAGTTCTCCATCGTCTCCTGCAGGACTTCCTGCGTGGGGATGTCAAGATGGTTGGTCGGCTCGTCGAGCAACAGAAAGTTGGCGTTCTCAAGCGCCAGCAGTGCGAGCGCCATGCGGCCTCGTTCGCCGCCGCTCAGCATGTCGAGCGTTTTGTAGACGTCCTCGCCGCGAAAGAGAAACTGGGCAAGGTAGCTCGCGCGCCTCCCCCAGATTCATGTGTTTGAAGTTGAGAAGCGTGTCGAGCACCGTGCCGTTGCCCTCAAGCCGTTCGTGCGCCTGGGCAAAGTAGCCAATCTTGAGGCTCGCACCCAACCTGACATCGCCCTCAAGCGGCTTGAGTTCACCAAGCAAAGTACGCAGGAACGTCGTCTTGCCCGTACCGTTGGGGCCGATCAGCGCCGCACATTCGCCCCGCTCGAGCAATATGGGCTCTGAATTGAAAAGGCGCTTGGTCGGATAGCCGATGGTGAGCTTGCTCGTGCGCAGCACAAGGTTGCCACTCCGCGTGACAGGCTTGAGACGCAAGTTGAGGCGCGGTGGACGCACGACGGGCGTTTGCAAGCTCTTGATTGCCTGTTCGACATCAGCCACGCCCCAACGCGCGCCGGAGATGTCGACCTCATCCATTACTTGTCCCCAGTTCTTGGTGTTGAGGAGCTGGAGCCCGCCCGCCTGCACCACGCGCACCTCGCGCACCAAACGCTTGAGCCGCCCCACCGCCATCCCGTTTGTGCTATCGCGCGCGATGTTGCGCTTGATGTAGTCAAGCTCGCTCAGAAAGCGCTCGCGTGCCACGTCGAACTCGGCAGAGCGCCGCTCCCATCGCTCCTGGCGCTGCGTGAGGTAGGCCGTGTAGTTGCCGCGGTAAAACTCAATCCCCTTGCGGCTCATCTCCCAAATACGATCAACCACACGATCGAGAAAGTACCGATCGTGGCTGACGACAAGCAGTGCGCCTTCCCACATGCGCAGCGTTTCCTCAAGCCACTCGACGGCATGTACATCAAGGTGATTGGTTGGCTCGTCAAGGATGAGCAGATCGGGCTTTTCGAGCAGGAGGCGCGCCATGAGGGCGCGCGTCTTCTGTCCGCCGCTCAAGTGGCCCAGGGGCGTCCCGTACTCGCTGCGAGCAAAGCCCAGGCCCTGAAGCACCTGTTCGATCCACTGCTCGTAGCCATAGCCGCCCGCGTGCTCAAAGCTCTCCTGAAGGTGGCTGTAGGCAACGAAGAGGGCGTCGCTCGGGGTCTCCGCCATGCCCGTCTCCATGGCGCGCAGCTCCGCCTCCTGCTCGCGTAGCCCGGCGAAGACCGTAAGCATCTCGGCGTGGAGCGTATTGGCACGCCCGGCAAAGGCCTCCATGGCCTCCTGGCGCAGGTAGCCGATGCGGGTGCCCTGCGCCAGCGTCACACTGCCGCTGGTTGCGGCTTCGACACCGGCCAGAACCGCGAGCAGCGATGTCTTGCCAATGCCATTTGGCCCCACAAGGCCAATTTTGGCCCCACGCGGCACGGAAGCGGTGACACCGCTAAAGACATCAAAGTCGCCAAAGGCGAGGCCCAAAGCGTGGGTGTTGAGCATTGACATAGGCGGGAATCGTACCACAATGTGGGTGAAACGATGGGCAGTGGGCAGTGGGCAATGGGCAATGGGCGATGAGCGATGAGCGGCCGGGGGTTCCATCCCATAGGCGCCGGCCCGTGACAGGCGCCTACGGAGGAAGTTCCCACTGCCCACTGCCCATTCCCCACTGCCCCTTGCCCTGTGGTACACTTTTGGCATGAACTGTCCCAAGTGCCAGACATGGAATCCGGATGACAAGAACTTCTGCTGGCGGTGCGGCGCGACCATGCCAAAGCCCGTCGAGCAGAAGCCCAAACGCAGCCTCACATTTGCGGGGTTGCCCATTTGGATCTGGATTGTCATCGTCTTCATCATGGTCACTGTACTTTTCGGCCAGTTCCTCTTCATGGGCCGTGGCTAGATTCATGTCCCCCAACGCCCCTCCGCGAGCCGGATTCTCGACTGCGCGTTGGTTTGCTTGCAAGAGTGCGAGCCGTATGGCGTCTGATTTCGCTTCACGCTAGCCTTGGACGGCATGGAAACGGCTGCCTCATTGCTCGCGAACGCCGGCGCTTCACCACCCCAAACCATTGCCCAACTTCTGATTGCCTGGCACGACGCCCACCAGCGCCTGCTGCCTTGGCGCGCCAGCCGTGCCGGCACACGCGATGCCTACGCTGTCTGGGTCGCCGAGATCATGCTGCAACAGACACGCGTCGAGGTGGTGGTGGAGTACTTCCGCCGCTGGATGGAACGCTTCCCCTCGCTTTCCGCTCTCGCAGAGGCGCCGCTCGATGACGTGTTGAAGCTATGGGAGGGTCTGGGCTACTACGCCCGCGCCCGCTCGCTCCACCGCAGCGCGCAAATCCTCGTGCGCGAGCATGGAGGCGTATTCCCGCAGGGGCGCACGGCGGTGCTGGCTCTTCCGGGAATTGGCCCCTATACAGTGGGCGCCATTCTGAGCATCGCGTTCGGCCAGGCGGAGCCGCTTCTCGACGGTAACGTCAAGCGCGTACTGGCGCGCCTGGCCGACCTTGCCACACCGGTGGAGGCGCCAGCAACCCTGCGCGAAATGTGGTCTCTGGCGCGGGTGCTTGTGGAGGCGGCTCCGGAAGGTGAAGCCGGCGTCCTCAACGAGGCGCTCATCGAACTTGGCGCAACGATCTGCACGCCCACACGCCCGCGCTGCCTGCTCTGCCCGGTCGAAGCGCATTGTGTTGCGCGGCGCCGGGGCACCGAGGCGCTGCGCCCTGTGCGTTCGCCGCGCAAACGCATTCCCCACGTGGATGTGGTGGCAGGCGTCATCTGGCAAGCGGAGCGATTCACTTCGCCACTGCTGCTTGCGCAGCGCCCTGCCGACGGGCTGCTGGGCGGCCTGTGGGAGTTTCCCGGTGGCAAGGTGGAAGTCACGGATGCGGATCAGCCGGCGGCGCTGCGGCGCGAAATCAAGGAGGAGTTGGGGATGGCGATTGAGGTGGGCGATCAGGCAGCCAAGGTCGAGCACGCATTCACCCACTTCCGCATGACGCTCCACGCCTGGCACACGCGCTGGCTTGGTGCACCACCCCAAACGCTGGGGGTGGCCGATTGGCGCTGGGTAACGCTCGACAAGGTAAGTGACTTTGCCATGGGCGTAGCCGACCGCAAGGTGACCGCAGCGCTGCTAGCCGAGCGCACAACATTCCCGCCAGGCGCAGATGGGAATGCAGGTCCTACCACGCCGAGTCCCTGAACTGACCAGTCGACCATCTTCGGGTACAATCGAAACGACAGCGCATGAATGGCCCATGTGCTGCGCGTTCCCGACGTCGTCCGGCAGCTGCCTGCGGAGATCATCATGGGCATGTTCGATGAGCTTGAGAGTCAGAGGGTCGCACGAGAGTCGAAAGCCGCGCACCCAACTTGATGATCGAGCGCAGGCCGAGGCCGCTTCGCGCGAGGAGTTGAAGCACGCCGAAGCCAGCGCCGAGGCTGCATTCGCCGCGCTAGACAAGACGGTGACCAAAGTGCTGGAGGAGTTGCGCAACGCCGTCTATCCGGAGTGTGAAGTGCGCACCGATCATGCGCAGTTGCGCTGGCTGCTGGGCATCCAGCCGCCGCACGGCAAACGTCAGCCCGAACCGTTTGACCCCGTAATCATCGTTGCACCCCTCTTCAATGCCGCGGGGGCCACAACGCGGCTGCAGTGCGAAAGCACCTTCACCGACGCATTTCACGAGCGACGATCACGCGGCCGCGTTGAAAGGACTGCGGATCTCTCGCCGGCAGCGCTTGGTGAGGCGCTGATCAAGCTGCATCGGCGCTAGCCAGAGGCATGCTCAGCATCACCCCGTGGGAGAGCCGCGATGCAGTTTCTTGCTCTTGAAGAGGACGCGAAAGCTCCGGCGGGTGCGTTTACACCTGCGCTGCTCCATGCCGAAGCGCAGAAAGTGTGGGATCTGCATCAGGCAGGCGTTTTGCGCGAACTCTACTTCCGCGACGATCGCCACGCTGCCGTGCTGATGCTCGAATGCCCCACGCACGCCGAGGCCGAGGCACATCTCAACTCACTTCCACTGGTGCAGGCCGGGCTGATCCGATTCGAATTGATTCCGCTGCGCGCGTACCCCGGCTTCGCCCGCCTCTTCACGCCGCACGCGCCGCTCGCTACCCGCCAAACCACACTGGAGCCACACATGTCCCTTCCTTCCCGTCCCGAAGCGATCGCCTTGCTGCACGAGTGGGTGCAGTCCGAAA
Organism: uncultured Chloroflexia bacterium; assembly: GCA_963735275.1. Lineage (GTDB taxonomy): Bacteria > Chloroflexota > Anaerolineae > Caldilineales > Caldilineaceae > UBA5069. The sequence goes on from CAVTKJ010000001.1 coordinate 884,299, forward strand.
GCCTGCGCCGCCATATGTATGCGGTCGAAGCCGCCTTGCGCGCCTATGCCATTCATTTTGGTGAGGATGAAGATTTGTGGGGCCTGACAGGACTCCTTCACGACCTTGACTATGAGCGCTTTGCCGATATGAGCGATACAGTCAATGGCCATCCACGCACGGAACTGCGCTACTTTGCAGCGAATGGCTACCCGCCCGACGTTCATCCACGCGGTCGAGGCGCACGCCACGTTTCTGGGTGTGCCGTGTGTCTCGCTCCTCGATAAGGCGCTGCTTGCTTGCGATGAACTGACAGGGCTGATCACGGCGGCGGCCTATGTGCGACCGGACCGCGACGTACGCAACGTTCAGCTCGCATCGGTCAAGAAGAAGTGGAAGGACAAGGCGTTTACCGCTGCGATTGACCGCAAGGAGAACATGGAGTTCATCGAGGCACTGGGCGTGCCCTTTGACGAGCATGTGCAGCGCGTCCTCACGGCAATGCAGGGCATTGCGGAAGAGCTGGGCCTGGCCGGCAGCTGATCTTCGTAAACAGCCGCAGGCCGACCGCTGAACTGCGACGCGGAGGCGCTGCGACGCGGAGGCGCTAGACGCAGAGGAACGCGGAGAACTACAACTGCATTTTTCTGCAGTTCTCCGCGTTCCTCTGCGTCTCTGTGCCTCCGCGTCGCAGTTGAATTACCCAGGAACTTGCGCTAGAGGTAGGCCGCGAGTAGCGTGGCGTTGGCCACAACAAGGTCGGCGTCGCGCACGTTGTCGGGGAGTGCCATGCCTGTGTTGACGCCCGCCGTGGCCATCTCGGCAGCGCGCGCGGCGCGCAACCCGGCATCGCTGTCGCTGACGACGAGCGCCTGACTGGGCTGGATGCCAAGCAGCGTGATGCACTTGAGCAGCGGGTCAATCTGGGGGAGGATGTTCCTCACGTCCTCACGCGCGACCACGGCATCAAAGACGCCACTGTCCAGGTGTGCGCGCTGCAGAAAGGCCTGCACCTCTGCACGGGGCCGTGAGGTGACGAGCCCCAGTTTGTAGACTGTGGAGAAGCGTGCGATGGCCTCGCGCACGTCGGGCAGCATTTCCATGGACTCTGCAGGCGGGAAGCCACGCAACTTGTCCAGCGCCGGTCGCCAGCGGTCAATCGTGTCATTCCAGTGCCAGTGGTAGAGTTGGTTGAGAAGAAGATTGATCGGCGCTTCGAGCGCCGTGAGGGTGCGGCGCGCCATTAGCCTGCGCACCTCAGGCGGAATCGCCTTGTCCATCCAGTGGAAACGCTGCGCCGGCCAGTCGACGGCACTTGTGTCGGGGGCAGCGACCGTGCCGTCAAGCTCCAGGATCACTGCGCTGATCTTGCGGCCGGCGATAACGCCCGGAATGCGCAGGACTGATTGTTCGCTGCGGTCCTCGGCAAATGGCTCGCGATCGGCAAACTTTGCGGCTATGTAGAGCAACAACACGCGTGCACTGCCAATCACGGGTGCAGCCAGCAGGATGCCGAGCACACCAAAGATGAGCGCACCGGTAATGATGCCTACGAAGGTGACGGCGGGATGCAGTTTTACGCGCCCACCAACAAAGCGCGGGATGAAGTAGACGCTTTCAAGCTGGCCGAGGGTTGCGTAGAAAAGTCCCACAATCACGGCAAAGAACAAGTTGCCGACGGGCATCCAGTTGGAACCCTGGAGATATGCCAGCACCGTGCCCACCGTGCCGCTGATTGCCGGGCCGATCGAGGGAAGAAGCTCCATGAGTCCGGCCAGCAGGGCCAGACCGCCAGCGTTGGGCATGCCGAGAATCAGAAGCACCACCCACGTAATCAGGCCAACCAGAACGCCCAGCGTCACCTGGCCGCGCATGAATGCCTGCCACACACCACTCAGCTCAATCCCCAGCCGCCGGATTTCCTCCTGGTAGTCGGTGGGAACCGCATACAACACAGCACGCTGCAGTTTGTACGAGTCCTTGAGCAGCCAGAAGGTGAGTACGAACACGTAGACTGCGCTGATCACCGTAGAACTGACACCGCGCGCAATGTTGATAGGGTTTGCGGTGATCGCGCTCAGCACGCCCTGCAGCGCCGTACCGGCCTGGCCGAACACCTCGGTTGTCGAGAGGCTTATCGGTCCGATGGTAAATCGATCGCCCGTTATCCGCGCCTGCAGTTCCGTGCTGAGGTCAGCCATTGTGCGCTCGAGCGCAACCAGGATTGAGTCGAAGCGGGGAGCAATCAGCAAAATGCCAAGCACAACGGCGAGCAGCAGCACCAGGAAGATTGCAAGCACCGCTGTCATGCGGCCCCAGCCCGTACGCTGTTGCACCCAGTTGACCGGGTAGCTGAGCACAAATGTAAGAAGGAAAGCGATAATCGTTGGCGCGATCATCTGGCGCACGGTCACCAACAGCACAATCGCTGCCAGCACCAGCGCGCTTGCCACAATAATCTTGGTGATATTATTCCAGCGTGGAGAAGCCATTACGGGGCGCTCGACCTCGTTTCACGGTGTAAGGCGCAGTGACTGTCGGGAACGTCCTGACGGCATGAAGGCGCATGCGGCCCTCCGGATTGAGGAATACGGCGCAAACGAGCGGCCACGCTTGCGCCTGCACCGCACTCCTCTATTACATGTTGACGATCAATACGCACAAGAGGCGCGCCGGTTTCGAGGGCGCGTCGTCCGCACCGCGCGGGGTGATGCCCTCACAGCAGCCCAGGCGGAAACGTGGAGCGGGGAACCTTGCCGGTTCCCCGCTCCACGCGCACAACGCCCGTTTCTGCTTTGAATCTATGTCAGAAGAGATGGAACTGATTGATGGGCCAATAGCGCAGCCACACGCGTCCTATGATGTACTTGCGCAATACGGGCCCAAACGCACGGCTGTCGTTGCTGTTGTCACGGTTGTCGCCCATGACGAAGAACTGAAGCGGGCCAAGCATCACAGGAGCCATTGTCGTGTGGCCCAGATCGTGCGGGAAGGGATCGGCAAGCGGTTCGCCATTCACCAGGACCAGACCATCGCGCACTTCCACGGTTTCTCCGGGGAGAGCCACAATGCGCTTGACGAGCATGTCATCCATTGAGGGCAGATCGATCACCACAATGTCGTTGCGCACGGGCGCGTGAAAGCGCAGGCTGAGTTTGTCAACAATCAACCGCTGCTGTGAGGAGAGACTGGGCTCCATGCTCTGCCCGTAGACGACCGTGGCTTGCGCCAGGAAGAGATGGACAACAATCGCGAGAACGATCGCGGGCAGAGCGATCTGCAACACCTCGCGCAGGAGCAGCCCGAAGCGGTCCACATGCTCGACTGCGGATGGCGCGGCGGGCTGCGTGCCGTGACCCGCCGTCGTGTTGTTACCGCCGTACGGACGGCTGCCCTCGGTCCAATACTCGGCGGGCGGAAATCCGTTTGGTGAATAGCCCGCGGGATTCTCTGCCGGCCATGGATCCGGCGGAGATTGAGCGGGTTGGTTGTCGATTCGTTGCGTCATGGTCAGTCTCTTCAGGATGGCAGAATGTGGATCAGTATAGCGCAGCCATCGCGAATGTCCAGTCAGACGTGTACGACGAATGAGGGCGAGGCAACGCAGGGAACGCAGGGATCGAGGATCGGCGCAAGCGTGGGTAGTTTCCTGTTCCCTCAGTTCCCTCCGCCTTACCCCTGCGTCAGCGCCAGATCAAGCGCTTCGTGAAGCGTGCGCGCACCAAGCACCTCGATGCCCGACGGGAGCGTGTCGCCGCTGCGACGGCCAATGGCGCTGCGCGGCACAATCGCCCGCTTGAAGCCCAGCTTGGATGCCTCCGTGAGGCGGCGGGGCAGGTGCCCCACGCTGCGCAACTCGCCGCTCAATCCCACCTCGCCCATAATCGCCAGATCCACCGCCACGGGGCGGTTGCGGTAGCTGCTGGCGATGGCGACCGCCACCGGCAGGTCGGCGGCCGGTTCGTCGATCTGCATGCCGCCGACGACATTGATGAAGATGTCCTGATCGCTCAGGTCCATGCCCACACGCTTGCTGAGGACCGCAGAGAGAAGCAGAAGGCGGTTCATGTCAACACCTGTAGTGGTGCGGCGCGGCTGGCTGAATGCTGTGCCGCTGCACAATGCCTGCACCTCGACAAGCAGCGGGCGCGTACCTTCCATCGAAACGGCAATCGCGCTTCCCGACGCATTGGGCAAGCGTTCGGCAAGGAAGAGTTCCGAGGGATTGGGGACCTCGATCATGCCTGCTTCCACCATCTCAAAGATGCCGACTTCGTTCGTACTGCCAAAACGGTTCTTGATCGAGCGCAGCAAGCGGTAAGCGTGGAAGCGCTCACCCTCCAGTTGCAGCACAACGTCCACCATGTGCTCGAGGACGCGCGGCCCTGCGATTGAACCCTCCTTGGTCACATGACCCACAAGGAAGACCGGCACATTGCTGAGTTTGGCCATGCGCAGCAGCAGCGCCGCGCAGTCGCGCACCTGGCTCACCGTGCCCGCAGCCGAACTGTTGCTGGCCGAATAGATGGCCTGGATCGAATCCACAATCACCAGCGCCGGGCGCAGGCTTTCGATCTGTTCAAGGATGGGCTCGACCACAACCTCAGGCAGAATGTGCATGCGCTCACCCTGGATGGCGAGCCGCTGCGCACGCCGGCCGATCTGGTGAGCGCTTTCCTCGGCGCTGACGTACAGAATCGGGCCTGTGGAACTCGCCACCTCGGCGGCCATCTGCAGCAGCAAGGTACTCTTGCCGATACCGGGGTCGCCTCCCACAAGCACGCACGAGCCGGGTACGATGCCGCCGCCGAGGACGCGATTAAGCTCGCGGTTGGCCAGCGCAAGGCGTGGGAGACCGTCAACGGCGATTTCGGGCAGCGCAATCGGGCGCGCGGCAATGCCCCCGTCAACCGGCATCATTGTGGGCCGGGCCGAAGGTGGGGCCACCGTCTCCTCCTGGAGAGAGTTCCACTCGCCGCAATCGGGACACTTGCCCATCCACTTCATTTGGATACTGCCGCAGGCCGAACAAACAAACTGCGAGCGATTTTTTGCCATAGTCCCCACCCCACGCAGAAGAACCGAACAGATGTGCGGAAAGTATAGCACAACACGGAACTACATCTGTACACGGAAAAAGCGGAAACAACGGAAAGGGCAGGAAATACCTCCATACGGAGCCATACCTGCCCTTTCCGCTGTTTCCGTCCTTTCCGTGTACAAGGGTGGTTGTTTCACGATCCCGCGTGGCCGCCTGGCGTTTTTGCCCGTGGGGCATATCTCCATTACGATCCTCGGTTATGTCGAAAAATACTCCCGAGCGCCTGCTTGCCGGCGCACAAACACTCTCAATGAGAACCGCCTCGAGGCGCACCGAGGCAGGCAGGCACACGTCCTTGCTATTGGGTGGCGCTGCACTTGCCGGCGCCGCAGTCGCCGCAGGAAGCGCTGCCTTCACCTATGCCTACGCCGTCGAACCGCTGCGCATCGAACTCGAGCAGCGCACCGTGCGCGTGGTCGACGCCCAGGGGCGGCTTCCCGCGTCGGGCTTGCGCATTCTCCATCTTTCCGACTCGCACTTCAAGGGTGGGCAGCCACGCGAACGCAAGAAGATCGAACGTATCCGCAAGCTGACAGCCGGTCTCGAATACGACCTGCTCATCCACACCGGTGACTTTATTCACTACGACAAAGGACTTTCCACAGCGCTGGAGTTGCTGGCTGCGGTGCCGAGGCCGCGTTTGGGCGCCTATGGCGTGTTGGGAAACCACGACTATGCCCACTATGCCATGCAGGCGGCGGCGCCGCGCATGTGGAAGACCTTTGCCCAGCATGAGGCGGCGCATGGCTGGCCCGCATGGACGCTTCCGCTGCGTCTGCCCTGGTTCATCAAGTATGTGCGCGGCACACCGCTCGACGGGCGGCGCAGTGGCTTCAACGACAACGCCGCGCTCGTGCGTGCGCTCGAAGCAGCAGGGATGGAACTCCTCCACAACCGTGGCGTCCATCTCTTTGACCCGGCCAACGAACTCGATCTCTACCTGGCCGGTGTGGAAGATGTCTGCGAGGCATCGCCCAGCCTTGAGAGTGCGCTCGACCGCACAGCCGCGGCCGCGGCCCACAGCCCTGTGCTTCTGCTGAGCCACAATCCCGACATTCTGGTGGATGCACGCATTGGCGACGTCGATGTGATGCTTTCCGGCCACACCCACGGCGGTCAGTTGGTGCTCCCCCTCTGGGGACCGGCGCACACGCAATCGGCGTACCTGCCGCGCCATGAGGTCTCCGGCTATTTCCGGCGCGGGCGCACGCATGTCTACATTTCGCGCGGTCTGGGTGAGGGCATACCTCTGCGTTGGAACGCGCGCCCGGAGATTGCGCTGATCACGCTCCTGCCGGACGGCGTCTCGGCCAGGCGCAGCGCCCCCGTACCGGTTGGAGCCGCGCTCAATGGACGATGAGGCGCACGCCGAGCCGCAGCCTGGTTGGCGCGCGCGGCTCGTGCGCGATCTTACCGGCGACGTTCTCGAGATCGGCATCGGTGCCGGGGAAAATCTCCCGTACTATCGCAGGGCGCGCCATGTGTGGGGGATTGAGCCACATACGGCGCGTGCTGCCCAGGCACGCGCCGCTGCCACCTCGGCCAGAGTGCCTGTCACCGTTGACATTGCGCCCGCAGAAGAACTCCCCTACGACGACCAGTCGTTTGACCACGCAGTCTCCAGCCTCGTTTTCTGCTCGGTGGCATCGCCGGAACGCGCGTTGTCCGAAATTGCACGCGTGCTGCGCCCCGGTGGCGTGCTCCACATGGTTGAGCATATCCGCCCCAGCAACATCGTTTTGGCCACCTTTGCGCGTGCGGCAACTCCCTTGTGGAGCCGCTTTGCGTGGAATTGCCACCTCGACCGCCCCACCGTGGACACCTTGCGCGCGGCCGGCTGGCGTGTGCGCATCGATGACCGCCGCCTCGTCTTCGTGCAGATCACGGCCCATCCGCCCGGCAGCGCGCCTGGACCGGGGTGAGAATCGCGTAACAAAGGGAACGGAGCGAACGGAGGGAACGTGGCGCAGGGAATGCCCAAGATTTTGGGCGGCTCTCTCATCTCAGTTCCCTCCGATCCCTCCGATCCCTCCGATCCCTCCGATCCCTCCGATCCCTCCGTTCCCCTTCCCCAATTTGTATACTTCGCCACTGCGAGGCAGTCCTGATGCGCCTACACTGTGGAGTGTGGAAGCGTCATTCCCGTTTCACTGGAGGGCGCAACGACCCGCCGCAATTTGCGTCAAGCCCGCACACCGGCGACGTCAGCCTGATCAATCCGAACATGCAGGTCAACCTGCAACACACAGAGCGAACGAAGGAGAGAAACATGGCTTTTCAACTGCCCAGCCTGCCCTATGCCGAGAATGCACTCGAACCGTCCATCGATGCGCAAACCATGCAGATTCACCACGACAAGCATCATGCCGCGTATGTGACCAATGTGAATAACGCCATTGCAGGCACCGAATGGGACAACGTAAGCATCGAGGAACTCTGCCGTCGCATTGACGAAGTTCCCGAGAACATTCGCACCGCCGTGCGCAACAACGGTGGCGGCCACGCCAACCACTCGCTTTTCTGGAGCATCATGGGCCCCAATGGGGGTGGCGCACCCAGCGGCGCGCTGGCCGATGCCATCAACAAGAAGTTCGGTTCGTTTGACGAGTTCAAGGCCAAGCTCAAGCAGGCCGGCACCACGCGTTTCGGCAGTGGCTGGGCATGGCTGGTAGTCAAGGCCGACGGCTCGGTCGACGTCTACAGCCTGCCCAATCAGGACAGCCCGCTGATGCAGGGGGACACGCCGATTCTGGGTGTGGACGTCTGGGAGCATGCCTACTACCTCAAGTACCAGAACCGCCGCCCCGACTACCTGGATGCCTGGTGGAACGTGGTCGACTGGTCCAAGGTTGCCGAGAAGTACGCTGCTGCCAGGAAATAACCTGGTGTGGGTGATCAGGGGGGCCGGCTGCCATGCCGGCCCCCTTTTTTGTGGGCGGCAGCGCCTGGGCAGCGCGAATCTGGATGAGGCGGTGAAGGGCGGAGCGACCGCGGCGCAGGATTGCCGCGCATGGAACCTGTCGCGTTGGAAATCAACGGCCAGCCTGCAGCTCGAGCGATGCTGAAAGGCTGGGATCCGGTGCTCTCCGAAAGCTTGCGCACACATGTCTGGGCACTACGATCTTGGTTTCTGTTTGCGTGGCTCTGCGCTCAATACCGTCCGCGCGCCTGCGTCGCCGCGGCGTCGGGGAGCTCCTCCTCGCGGGCGGGGACGACGCGCACGGCGCACGCTTTGTACTCGGGGATCTTGGCCTGGGGGTCGAGCGCGTCAATCGTGAGGAGGTTGGCCGCGGCTTCGCTAAAGGCAAAGGGCAGGAAGACGACGCCCAGCGTGGCGCGCTCGTTCACCCAGGCGCGCACGACGACCGAGCCACGTCGTGAACTGACACGTACGGCGTTGCCGTCCTCCACGCCCAGGCGCGCCGCGTCCGCCGGGTTGAGTTCGAGGCGCGCCTCGGGATACAAGTCGTCGAGCGTCGAATGGCGCGTCAGCGTGCCGCCATGCCATTGCTCGAGCACACGGCCCGTAGTGAGAATGAACGGAAACTCGTCGTTTGGCATCTCCACGCTGGGCTTGTATTCCATGGGGAAGAACCTGGCGCGGCCACTGGGGAATGTCCCCTCGAAAAGAAACGGCGTGCCCGGATGTTCGTCATCCCAGACGGGAACCTGCAAACCAAGCTCCTCAATCCGCGGGTATTTGACGCCGGCGTATTCGGGCACAACGCGGCCCATCTCCTCGAGCACTTGCGACGGGTGCGCATACTGCCAGCCGGCGGAAGTGGGGCGGCCCAGGCGCGCCTCCAGCCGCTGCGCCAGATCGCAGATGATCTGCCAGTCGGGCCGCGCATCACCGCGTGGTGGAATCGCCTGGCGCACGCGCTGCACGCGCCGGTCTGTGTTGGTGAAGGTGCCTTCCTTCTCCGCCCATGAGGTGGCGGGCAGGAAGACGTCTGCAAACGCGCCGGACTCGTTGATGAAAAGATCCTGCGCGACAACGAACTCCAGTTGTTCCATATGGTGGCGCGTAACATTGAGGTTGGGCTCGGACATCATCGGGTTCTCGCCCATGATGTAGAGCGCACGCACGCCCCCCGGCTGCGCGTCGGAGAGAATCTCCGTGGTCGTAAGCCCCAACTCACGGTTTAGGCCGCCCGGCTCCACCTGCCACGCCGCTTCAAACTTGCGCGCCGCTTCTTCGCTGTCCACGCGCTGGTAGCCGGGATAGTGCCACGGCATCGCACCTGAATCCGACGCACCTTGCACGTTGTTCTGCCCGCGCAGCGGGTTGAGCCCTGTGCCCAGCCTCCCAATGTGACCGGTGAGCAGCGCCAGGTGAATGAGCGTCAGCGCGTTGTCCGTGCCGTGCGAATGCTCGGGGATGCCCAGCGCCCAGTAGATGGCCCCATTCGTCGCGCCGGCGTACATGCGCGCCGCCTCGACGATCAAATTTCGATCCACGCCCGAGATCGCCTCGCCGTATTCGGGCGTGAATTTCTCCATACTCGCCGCGAAGGCGTCGAACCCCTCGGTGCGCGTGCGAATGAACTCTTCGTTGTAGAGCTTCTCCTTGAGGATCACGTGCGCCATCGCCGAGAAGAGCGGCACATCGGTGCCAGGCTTCTGCGGCAGCCAGAGAGTCGCGAAATTGACCATTTCAACGCGTCGCGGGTCCACCACAATCAGCCGCGCGCCATGTTTTTCCACTGCCGCCTTCATCTGCAGGCCGATGATCGGGTGCGTCTCGGCGGTATTCGAGCCTGTGACGATGAAGACGTCGTTGTGGATCACCTCGGCCGCCGTGTTGCTCATGGCCGACGATCCAACCGCCATTTGCAGCGCGACGACGCTTGCCGCATGGCAGAGGCGCGTGCAATGGTCGATATTGTTGGAGCGGAAGAGCGCGCGGAAGAGCTTCTGCAGCAGGTAGTTGTCTTCGTTGGTGGCCTTGGCGCAACAGTAGACGGCCATTGCCTGCGCACCGTCGCGCCCGTAGATCTCCACCATGCGGTCGGCGGTGTAGTCAAGCGCCTCATCCCACGAGACTTCGCGCCACGCGTCGCGCTGGAAGGCCTGCGTGCGCGTCCCCGGCTGCTGCCGCTCCTTGCGGATCAGGGGTGTCGTCACCCGAGCAGGGTGGTACATGAAGTCGTACCCGAAGCGCCCCTTGACGCACAGGTTGCCCTGGTTGACGACCGAATCGAAGGGAGACGTCACCTTGTAGATGAAGTCATCCTTGATGTGAAGGCGCAAGTTGCAGCCCACGCCGCAATAGGGGCAGGTGCTGGAGACGATGCGGTCGGGTGTGAGTGTGGGCATGGGGCCTCCATCGTAAGGTGGAGGACAGCGGATTATTGATAACTGGTAACTAGTAATTGGGGCTGCCATCACATTGGCGCCAATGGCCAATTACTAATTACCAATGATCAATTATCTGTTGTCCACTACGCGACAATCAACGGTATCGCCATCAGCGCGGCGGCAACACCCGCCCACTGTGGTGCAGTGAGGCGTTCGTTGAGCACAAGCCATGCCAGCAGCACGGTGACGCCCGGGTAGAGCGATGAGAGCACCGCAGCTATATCCAGACGACCATTTTGCGCGGCCAGCAGGTAGAAGAGATTGCCGCCGGTGTCGAAGAGCGCGACCAGCGCCACCATGGGCAGAAGCGCGCGCCCGGGCGTAAGGGGTGCTTTGCGCACCAGTGCCCAGGGAATGAGCACAAGGCCGGCGGTGGTGCGTGCAACGGTAAGAGGCCAGAAGAAGCCATCATCACCGACGCGTGCCATGAGCACATAGAAAAGCCCAAAGCCTATGCCTGCAAAGATCGGTAGCACAAGCATGCGCCAGTGAAAGCCGCTGCCGCCGCTTCCTGCCAGCAGCCAAACGGCCACCAGCGCCAGCACGAAACCCGCCAGTTGCAGCGAAGAAGGCGCTCCCAATGTGACCGCCGCCACCAGAATCGGGATGATTGCTCCGACGACGCCCGACACCGGTGCGACAATACCCATTGTGCCAGTAGCCAGCGCAGTGTAGAGCAGCAGCAGCGCAAAACCGCCTGCCGAGCCGGCTCCGATAGCCCAGAGCACCGGCGTGGCAGTGGGAAGGGGTTCTCGCACGCCCAGCGCAAAAACAAGCAGCAGCAACGCGCCCAACCATTGCATGGTGATGGTGACGCTTAGTGGGTTGGCGCGGCGACTGGTAAGCCCGCCAAAAAAGTCTCCAGCGCCCCAACAGACCGAAGAGAGCAGGCCGGCAACAACAGTTGTGGAAAAGAAGAACATGAATCACTTTCTAAGCGTCAGGGCGCTCGCTGCGGCGTTTGGCGCGGCGTCGGTCCGTGCGCGTCTGCGTCAGGATTTCGTCGGGGGTCTTGCCCTCCTGCAGCAGCCACTCGCGGCGTGGCTTCAGCGCGCCCGTAGGGCAGACGCCCACACACTGGCCGCAGAAGACACAGGTGGTCTCGGGCATCGGTTTGTCGAAGAACGTAGCGATGCTTGTGTGATAGCCGCGCCCGGCGAGATCGAGCGCAAAGGTGAACTGGGCATCTTCGGCGCAGACCTGCACGCAGCGCCAGCAGAGGATGCACTTGTCGTAGTCGCGCACGTACATGGGGTTGTCGTCGAGCACTGGCGCTGACCGTCGCTCGGCATCGGGGAAGCGGTTGACGTCGGCGGCGTAGTCGGCAGTCTGCCGCTGGATCGCAGGCGCTTCGGAGAGATCGACCGACGCATGAAGCATTTCGAGGATCGTGCGGCGGCTGCGCTCCACGCGGTGGCGTGCGCGTTTGCACCTTCATGCCCTCGGCGGCAGGGGCCACGCAGGATGCCTGCAGCAGGCGCGCGCCCTCAACTTCCACCACGCACATGCGGCAGAGGCCGTTGGCGGTGCAGGCGTCGTGGTAGCAAATTGTGGGCACGTCGATACCCGCGGCAGCGGCAGCCTTGTGGATTGTTACGCCGGCCGGCACCGTTACCTGCTGCCCGTCAATGGTCAGTGTTACGTCGGTCATCCAGACCTCGCTTGTGCAAACTGGAAACGGCGACGCTGAGGTTTAGGTAGTGAATTTCTCAAGTATGCGGACCTCTCGTAGGGGCTGCTTCAGCTGTCGTTGGTGTAGGATGCGGCACGATTGGCAGAGACGGCAGCTGAAACAGCCGCTAGAAATGTGCGCCGGACTTCCGGGATGCACCACTAAGCGGATTGCGTGGCTCAGTCAATCACCCAGTCAACCATTCACCCAGTCAACCAATTATCAGTCACCAATTGTCAATTATGCAGGCTGAAACAACTCCGGCCAATGCTTCATGGCACTCAGCACTGCCGTGCCCGCCGTCTGGCCCAGGCCGCAGAGCGAAGCGTCGGTCATCGTCCAACCTACGTCCGTGAGGCGCTCGGCGTCACCGGCAATCAGCCGCCCTTCGGCAAGGCGTTCGAGAATCTCGAATTGGCGCTGCGTCCCGATCTGGCACGGGTAGCACTTGCCGCAGGATTCGTGGGCAAAGAAGCGGCCCAACCGCATGAGGATATCGCGCAGGTCGCGCGTCTGGTTAAAGACCATCACCGCGCCGGAGCCCATGGCAAGCCCGGCGGCGCGCAAATCTTCAAAGCTCATCCTCACGTCAAGCTGCGCGGGCGTGACGAAGGAGCCCGCCGCACCGCCAAGCAGGACGGCTTGCAGATTGCCACCGACAACACCGCCCGCTAGTCCGTTGATCAAATGACGCAGCGTGATGCCGAGCGAGACTTCGTAGAGGCCGGGGCGCACCACGTCGCCCGAAACGCACAGCAGCTTGGGTCCGGTGGAGTGCGCCGTGCCGAACTGGCGGAACTGCTCCGCACCCCGCCCGAAAATGTAGGGCAGCTTGGCAAGCGTCTCCACATTGTTGATTGCTGTGGGCCGGCCAAAGAGGCCGTGGGTGGCCGGGAAGGGAGGCTTGATGCGCGGGAAACCCTGCTTCCCTTCGATGCTCTCGAAGAGCGCTGTCTCCTCGCCGCAGATGTATGCGCCGGCCCCGGCGCGCACCTCCACCTCCAGATCAAAGCCTGAGCCGAGGATGTTGCTGCCGAGAAGCCCGGCCGCGCGCAGTTCATCCAAGGCTGCATGAACCCGCTCGATGGCCATTGGATACTCGCCGCGAATGTAAATGTACGCCTTGTGCGCCCCGATTGCATACGCGCCAATGATCATTCCCTCGAGGACGCGATTGGGATCGCCTTCGAGCAGGACGCGATCCTTGAAGGTCCCGGGTTCACTCTCGTCGGCGTTGACGACGAAGTACTTCTCGCTGCCCGGTGCGTTCGCCGCACCCTCCCATTTGATCTCGGTGGGGAAGGCGGCCCCGCCGCGACCGACGAGCCCGGCCTCCTTGACAACTTCGATCACCTGACTGGGCGACAGGCTGCCCAACACGGTGCGCAGCCCTTCCATGCCGCCCACGGACTGGTACTCAACCAGCGTCGTGCGCCGCCCTCGCCCGCAGAGCGGCGTGATGATGCTCAGGTCGCCGCCGACGTAGTCTTCGCTGTAGAAGTCGCTGGTGGTGCGTCCTCTGCCGGCGAAGGCGCTTGCAACGTCGTCAGGCGTCACATGAGCGAAGGTGGTATTGCGCAGCGCGTGACCCTGAGCGAGACCCCCATGTGTGACGTTGACGGAGACGCCCGAGTTGCAGTGGCCCAGGCAAGGTGCGCGCTCGACGGTGACCGCACCATCCGCCGAAGTGCCGCCGATTTCGACATGGGCGAGTTGACAGGCCGCAGAGAGCACCGCTTCACCGCCTCGCAGCGCACATGACGGGTCGGTGCAGACACGCACCACGGTGCGCCCCACAGGTTCGCGGTAGAGCATGGAATAGAAGTCGATGACGCCGTGCACATCCACAAGCGGGACTCCGAGAGCACGGGCGATTTCAGCAGCGACGACCTCGGAGATCCAGCCATAGGCATCCTGCGCCTCTTGCAGCGCGGGAAGCAGACCACTTCGACCTGTGGGTGCATGGCGCGTCAGCATGGCGCGCAGCCACACCAGGTCAACTTCCTTATCGGGAACAAGGTCGGCGGCACGAACGGGTAATTGGTCTGTCGCTGCCTGGGATGCAGGGTCATCCGACATAAGCGGTCCAGTCTGAATGGCGATCATTGCGTTGCGCGGCCGCGCCATAGAGATGTCGCGGGCGACAGACGGCGTACGCGCCGGCACAACGATTCGGTGAATGGAGTTTTGCCAGTATAATCGACGCTGGGCAATGGGCCAATTGTTTCGATTTGCGCGACATGCGGCAACTTTTCGCAGGAACTGTTTCCGCGTTGGCAGCGTCAGAGATAGTGCCACACCTGCAGTTACAGCGCGCGTCCAAATGCGATGCGGTCGGGCTGTGCGCCCTCTGCCCAGTCAGCGCCGCGGGCCCGTCCCCGCTCACAAGGGTTTGCAAAGGAAGTGATCATGAAACGATCAGCATTCGCGGTCATTGGTTTCATCCTGCTCGTGGCGATGCTTTTCGCCGGCTGCACCTCGTATCCGCCGGCATTGCCCACCCCAACCCCGACCGGCGGCGAATGGGCGCGCATCCAGGCCGCGGGCACGCTGACAGTCGGCACGTCGGCGGACTATCCGCCTTTCTCGTTCTATGACGACGAATTTCGCCTCACCGGGTTTGACCCGGAACTTGTGCGCGCCGTGGGCAAGGAGCTTGGCCTTGAGGTGCGCATCATCGACATCCCCTTCGATGGTCTTAATGACGCGCTTAACGTGGGTCAGATCGACGTGGCCGCCAGCGCCATATCGGTGACGCCCGAGCGTGAGCAGTTTGTTGACTTCACCGATACCTACTACATCAGCGAGGATGCATTCCTGGCGCGCGCCGACACGGACCTGATTGATCTCACCTCGATTGAGGAAGTGAAGTCGCAGACGCGCGTGGGTGTGCAGCAAGGTTCGGTCTACGAATCCTGGGCGCAGGAGAAACTCGTTGATACGGGGTTGATTCCGAAGAGCAATCTGCTGCTCTACACGGATATGGAGGTCGCTGTACGCGATCTCCAGCGCAGCCGAATTGATCTTGTAATCCTGGATGCCAACCCCGCGGCGCAGTTTGCCGAAGATGATTCGGTCAAGATCGTCGCGCAGGGGCTGAATCCGCAGAGCTATGCCATGGCGGTGGTCAACGGCGGCAACGAATTGCGCCGTAACCTCAACGAGGCGCTTGAGCAACTGCGTGTTGACGGCACTATCAGCACGCTGGCTGTGGATTTCTTTGGCGTGAACGTTGGTGTGGTTCCGGGGCCCAGACTGACGGCAACCCCAACGGCCGCTGCTACGCCGATTCCGCTGCCGACACAACCAGTGACCCCCGCGCCGCCCGCACGCTGCCTGGACAGCATGACCTGGGTTGCCGACCTGAACTATGACGACCAGAACATGCAGAACCCGCCGGTGCTCAACCCGGGCCAGCCTTTCACCAAGGGCTGGCGCGTGCGCAACACAGGAACCTGCACCTGGACGAGCGCGTATCGCCTCGCCTTCGTGCAGGGCAACCTCCCCGGCGCACAGATGGGCGGACAGCCGGCCTTCGTCGTCGGCCAGGTGCCGCCGAACGCGACCTACGACTTCAGGGTGCCGCTCGTTGCGCCCATTACCCCAGGGACCTATCAGGCCTTCTGGCAGATGTTCAACGACCTGAACGCACCATTCGGTCAACGCATCTGGGTGGGCATTACGGTGCCCGCGCCGGTCACAGCCACGCCTCGCCCAACACAGACGCCCGTTGCGCAGATCACCTTCACCGCCAATCCCACAAGCATTACCGCGGGCCAATCGGTGCGCTTCAGCTGGGCAACGCAAAATGTGCGCGAGGTCTACTTCTATCGGGAAGGGCAGAATTGGTGGGACCACGGCGTGGCCGGTGTGGGCGAGCGGGTGGAGTATCCGTCGAGCACGGTGAGCTACTTCCTGCGCGTGGTCAATCTCAATAGCACGGTCGACGTGCGCGAACAGCGGATCAGCGTGACGGCCGCGCCAAACGCGCCGGAGATTGCCCAGTTCTCGGTGGTGCCCGACGGTACAATCAATCTCGGCCAATGCGTGCAGATCAACTGGGAAGTGCGCGGCGACGTGCGCCGCGTCGACATCACCCGCAACGGCAACGCAGTGTGGGACAACGCCCCCACGCGCGGCAACATCCAGGATTGTCCGTCCCCTGTCGGCGACTACGAGTATCGCCTGACGGCAACCGGCAGCGGCGGCACAAGCGTGGCCACCCGCGTGGTCACGGTGCGCGTGCCCACACAGCCGACGCCCACGCCGAGGCCGACCGATGCGCCCACGGCGGTGCCGCCTGCTGTGATTCAACAGTTCTACGTCTCGCCAAGCCAGATTATCCTGGGTGGCTGCGTCCAGATTGTCTGGGCAGTAGGGGGCGATCCTGCACTGATTCAGATTCGGCGCGACGCCACGTTGCTCTTCGACAACGCTCCTGTAACGGGAAGCGGGCAGGATTGTCCGCCGAACGCAGGCACGTCCACCTACAGGATTGATGTGACCAACCGCGCCGGTGCCATTAGTGACTCACGCGATGCAAGCGTTCTGGTGATTGCGCCGGAGCCGACGGCCGTTCCGACTGCGGTTCCCACCGACACGCCGGTTCCCACCGCCGTACCGACAGACGCGCCAACACCAGTGCCCACCGACACGCCGACGGCCGTGCCAACCGTGCCGCAGCCGCCGGTAATCAACTACTTCACGTTGAGTGCAGAACAGATCAACCTGGGCGAGTGCGTGACGATTTCATGGAGCTTCAGCGGTTTGGATCTGGCAACCTCGGTGCTTAAACGCAATGGCGACATTCTTGCGCAAGACCTGGCGGCGACAGGCGATCTGGTTGATTGCCCGGCGACGCCCGGCGACCAGACGTATCAGATTCAGGTGGCTTCGGAGTTTGCCGGCATGACGCAGGAATCACGTCTGCTTCAGGTCTATCCGCCGGTGGCAGTGCCGTACTAGGGCGAAACCGGGATGAGATCCACATTGACTACGAACGTCTCAACGCAAAGACGCGGAGAACGCAAAGTGACGCAGAGGAAAGGCCACTGCCTGAACTGAGTCAACATCTTGCACTCCTTTGCGTTCCTTAGTTCTCTTTGCGGCTTTGCGTTGAGATGTTGTTTTCGTTCCGGTATGACCATGGAGTGATACTGCGATGAATGCCATCTTCCCACTACAGTGAACGGGGAGCGGGGAACGGGGAGTTGTCCCATTCCCTTACAGGGGCAGAAAGTTCTATCTCAGTACCACGTTGGACTGCAGGCTTGGCGTTACAACAAAGGTGGCCGCGATCAGATTGATCGCGGCCACCTGCATTTGACAGGCCCATTGCGTCGAACAGAGGGACCGAAGCGCGGGTGTCCGGCAAACGTAGGTTTGGGCGTAGAGCGAAGGCAGTCGCGCAGGTGAAGAAGAACCGGCAGAACGTACAGCAGCGCAGGGTGAATCTACTGTAACGTCATTGGGGAGCGTTCCGGGCGCGCCCGCCTGATCGGCGCGAAGCCGCGCCCGATGCTTTGTCCGCAGGACGCGCGACCGCGATCCTGCTGCACCGTATCTCCTCGGACTTTGCCGCACCCTGCGCGCACAGTGAGCACGTTCGGACGGTCTTCTGCAACTGAGCCGTCGCGGTAGGTGCGGTCTGCTTCCGGCAATCGCCGGCATGAAAACACCGCTTATGCAAACCAAACAGAGATCGATTCGCCTACGTTCAATCGTTGCGGGCGTAGCGTTGCTGTGCGCCGCGCGCCTTGCATTTCCTGGAACGCCGGTTTTCGGGCAGACAGTTCCCGGAGCAACCCCCGCCGGCGTCTGGTTGCCGCTGATTCAGAAACCGGTCAGTACGCCCACGCCGACTTCTACGCCAACCGCAACGGCAACGCCCAGTGCAACGGCGACCAGCCGTGCAACAGTGACGCCATCGGCCACGCCATCGCCTACTGCGACAAGCCCCGCCAATCCGCAGACGCCTGGACCGGCGGCCGGTGAGTGGTCGCAGTTCGGCTACAATGCGCAGCGCACCTCCTACCAGCCGCAAGAAATCAGCCTTCCCTGGCGCTGGAAGTGGGTGTGGAATGGCTCGGACGCGGCGGGCGGCATTGCCGCCGGAAAGAGCGGGCTGCCCCGCGACAGCCAACCCGTCACAGGCGGCGGGCGCGTCTATGTTGCTGCCGGTGTGCGCGGGCTCTTTGCGCTGGATGGCGGCACCGGGGCAGTCATCTGGAACAAGAGTCCCGGCGGTGCAATCAACTCGACGCCGGCTTATGACGGGTCGACAGGCGCGCTCTTTGTCGTCTCCGACGACGGCAACCTCTACAAGCTTGATTCTGCAACCGGCGCAAATCTGGGCCATGTAGCGGGCGGCGGCACGAGCGCGCTGCCGCTGCCGCCCGCTGTGGTTGATGGGCGTGTCTATTTTTCGATGGGGACATTTGTCCACTCGGTTGATGTGGCGACACTGGCCGTTAAAGTGGTCATACAATGCAGGCTCGCCGGTGGAGACACCTCCCGCCGTATTCCGGTGCTGACCAACACTGTGGTTGCCGCAAGCCGCGACCTCTTTGTCCATGCGATAGACGCGGAATCCGGCGCGCAGCGCTGGCGCGTGAAGCCAACGGATCGCACACCGGCCACATCCTCCGTGATTGGCAGCAACCAGGCTGAACTCCGCCATGGCTGGCCCGTTATCGCCGAGGGGCACGGCGTGGTCTTCATTCGCTATCGGTTGGACTGGAACACATTGTGGACATGGTCGCCCTGGCCTGCTGAGAATGCGCAAATGCGTGCCAATCTGACGGGCAAGCCTGAGCAGCAGGCGCTTTTTGCCTTGCGCCTTGACACGGGCGCAACCAGCTTTGTGCCGAATGTCGGCAATGGTGGCTTTGGCGACGGCGACTATATGCCGATGGGCCCGCTGCCCACGGTGCGGCGGCTCGCCGACGGCAGCGAGGTTGCCTATGTGGTGATGCGCGGTCGTTGCGTGCCAACGCTCTCCTATTGTGACGGCAGGTGGGACGCGAACCTCGGCGAGATGGTCCTGGACGCAAGCACCGTACCGGGCTACGATGCCGGGTACGTGCGCTACATGGTGAGCACGTTCGTGCCCACAGATGAGATGCCATTTCTGAGCGCCGCGGGCAATCAAGTGTTTGCGGGGCACTGGGAGGCCGGCATCGCACACGAGATTGTTGATCGGTCCAATGCACGCGGCAGCTCCGCGTCACCGATTGCGACGACCAATCTGCCACATATTGTCTCCTCGCAAGACAAGGACGATCTGTGTCCCGGATTCTCAACAAGTCACTACTGCGCCGCGCGCCTCTTCAACACGCGCCAGTGGCCGGGCGGCTTCTACATTTACTGGAAGCAGGGTCCGGTCTACGATCAGTACTGGTCCGGCTACGCATCGTGGGTGATCAGCAAGGACCTGATCCTCTTTGTGGCGACTGACGGCAGCGTTACGGCGCTGGAGCATGGCACGCCTGCCGCCATGGATGCAGCGACGGCCCCGGGCGCAGCGATCCCGGCAGAGGACACAGTCTCACCGGTGACCACCCCAAGCGTCGTAGCCGCAGCAGATGCAGCCGCCTTCGCGGGGCGCGATGTTGTGGTGGAAGGGGTGCTTGCCGATGTCTTCAACAATGGCAAGGCCGTCTACCTGGGTTTCCGGAAACCCCATCGCGGCTTCTTCCTGGTGCGCATTCTGCGCGCCGACTGGCCGAATTTCCCTGCCTCACCGGAAACCCTCTACGCACCGGGTGACTATGTGGAGGTCTCCGGCAGGGTCACGTGGTACCAGGGCGATCCGGTGATCTATGTCCATCGGCCGGACCAAATCCAGTTTCGATAGGTCGCAGGGCGCGTTCCTGCAAGCGCGTTCGTTTGCTGCACTTTGCATTATAAGGACTATCCTCCCTTGAAAACTGACTTGAAGCAAACCCGTCGGCGAGCTTGGGCAACGTGGTTGGTAGCGTTCACTGTGCTGGGGCTAGCGCTCGCAGCAGTAGCCTTTGCGGTGCCTCTGCGATGCCCAGGAGACACCGGTCTTCCTGCCGCTGGTGGAGGGCGCACCGCCCGCAACGGCGACGCCCACCGCGACATCGACGGCGACGCCATCGCCCACGACGCAACCGGGCGCGCTGCCGACCCCAATTCCGACCCGCGTGACGACGACTGGTGGCCTTCCGCTCATCCACGTCCTGCCAATTGCGCAGGCCGACATCCTCGACCAGGCTGCGGTCTTCTGGTTTGGGCAGATCTCGCCCAGTTCCAACTCGGTCGATGTGCGCGTGGGTTACACGCCTTCCGAACTGGTCATCTACCTCGCGATCTTTGACCGGCGCCTCTGGTACGATGAAACGCCGGATGCGGCGACACGCACCGGCTGGGACGCGGTGACGCTGCTGCTGTCGCAACCCGCAGCGCCGGGGAGCGACGCGCAGCGCCGGCGCATCGTCGCACAGATGAACTTCTCAGAGGAACCGGGCGCTTCCCGCTCCGTGGAGCAATGGAGTGGCGGCGCGTGGGTCCCTTCGACGCTTCCCGTTACAACGTTGTCGGGGTGGCGCGGTGAAAAGCTGAATGACGATACCGATGACCGCGGCTGGGCGCAGACCTTCCGCATTCCACTGGCTGCGCTTGGATTGGCTGCGCAGCCTGAAGGGTCGCTGCTGCGCATGGGGCTGCTCGTTCATGATCGGGACCAGCGCACCGGGCCGATGAACGCTGCGCAGGTCTGGCCCTCCGGCGTGCAGGAGGACGATCCGGCAACGTGGGGGACGCTGCAATTCGGTACGCCACACTGGCTGCCACCTACCGTGCAGTCGAGTGGTGAGGTGATTGTGCGACGGCCGACACAAAGTGACCCATCCGTGCCGGATGCCGGTGTCGGGGGCACGACGGGCAACCTCTGCGGTGACAATACGGGGTCGTTCTGGGATGTCTGGCCGAACGCAAACTCGGGCCATGCGCCTGATGCGAATGTGCAGAACCAGATCGACACAGCCGACTGGCCCTGTTACGCACGTTACTACGTGACATTCCCGCTCGAGAGTGTGCCCGCGGGCAAGGTAGTTGTGGGCGCAACGCTGACGCTTCACCAGTATGGCAACACGGGAACGGTCGCCCTGGCAAAACCAAGTTTCATCCAGGTGCTGCGCGCGGGGGCCGTGTGGGACGAGAAGACCATTACGTGGAACAACGCGCCCCAGGCGCTGGAAAATGTGGCCGCAGTCTGGGTCACGCCGGTGCAAAGCATGCCGGCCTGGCCGGGAATTGCCTGGGAATGGGATGTAAGCAAGGCCGTTGCGGACGCCTACGCTGAGGGGCAACCCGTGCGGCTTGTACTCTACAGTGCAGATTCCAACTACCACAGCGGCAAGCTCTTTGTTACGTCGGACACGGGCGACTGGAACGCAGCGGGACGACCGGCGCTTCACGTTGTCTGGGGGAATCCGTGAAGTGGGAACAGAGGGAACGGAGAGAGCGGCAGGGAACGACGGGGAACCGGGGACAACTGCGAGTAGTCGATTCGCGATTCCGGTCTCTTGGCAACTGGTTCTCATGGCCCTATCGGAGATGGCGCGGCCGGTCTTCTGGCACGAATAGCCCATCATAAATACAAACAGAGAGTGGGCTGCCGAGGCAGCCCACTCTCTGTTTACTTGGCAATCAACTCGTCAATGGCTCAGGGAACCGGCGGCAGCATCACCTTGTCGATGATGTGGATGACACCGTTGCTGGCAATCACATCAGCCTTGACGATGTTGGAGTCCTGAACCTTGGCCCCGGACGCAGTCTGCGTAAAGCCGATTGGGCTTCCTTGCAGCGTCGCGACTTCGGTGCCGTTGGTCATGTCGGCGGCCATGATTTCGTCGCCAACCACGTGGTAGAGAAGAATCTGCTGCAGCTTGCGCGTGTCCTTGAGGAGCGCGTCAACCGTCGCGGCGCCGAGCGCATTGAAGGCGGCATCGGTCGGGGCGAAGACCGTGAAGGGACCTGCACCCACAAGGTCGTCATCCAGACCGGCGGCCTTGAGAGCCTTCACAAGCGTTGTGAAGTTGCCATTGGCTTCGGCGGTCTGCAGAATCGTATCTCCGCTCGCACCGGTGGTGGCAGCGGGCGTGGTGGACGGCGCAACGCTCGTCGCTGTGGGCAACGCTTCGCTGGAGGCTGTGCCCGTTAGGGATGTAGTTGCGGTGGTCGTTTCCGTCGCAGTCGTGACGGTTGTCGCGGCAGCAGCCGGTGTCGCTGCTACGGCCGGCGTTGCGGCGACTGCGGGCGTGGCTGCAGCGGCGGGAGCAACGGCCTTGGCGCCAATTTCTTCACGCGTCGGCAGCTTGATCACATCGCCGATTTCGATGCGTGCACAGTCGGCAATGCTGTTGAAGGAACAAATGGCCTCGTAGAGGGCAAAGTCGCCATAGATGTCGCGAGCGATCAGGGCGACGGTGTCGCCGGCCTTGACGGTGTATGTGCCGCCCGGCTCACCCTCACGAGCTGTGGTTGCCGCGGCAGGCGCTGCTGCAGTGGTTGTTGTCGCAGCTGTCGCGGCAACCGGTGCAGTCGTTGCTGCAGCTTCGCCGGTGCTTGCGGCCGGAGCTGCTGCACCCAGGGCCTTGGCAGTGTCGGTCTGCGCAGAATCATCCTGCAACATGCCGCCCGTGGCCGCCAGATCGTAGGTCGCGGGAACCATTGAATTGTTGTAGACCAGGACGGTATAGGGACCAAAGCCCGTCGCATTGAAGGTCGCCACACGCTCGTTGGCCGGGCCCGAGAAGGAGCGGCTGCCTGCGGCAACGGCCACATCACTCGCCGCCTCACCGTCGACAAAGCGCTTGAAGCCACCATCGTCCAGCACCCAGAAGTTCATGCGGCGGGCAAGTTCCTGGTTGTCCTGCGGATCAAAAGCAAGGGTAAGGGTGATGTCGCCATCGCGCACGTCGGGCGTAAGGCCCAGGAAATGCTGGGTGCCATCACCCGGAAGCGAACCCTTGAGCTCCGCCTGGCGCACAACGACCGGTGTGCCGGGCGCAACTGCTGCAACTGCGGCAACTTCGGCCACAGGGGCTGCGGTTGCAGTTGAAGCAACCGTTTCGGTGACTGCAACGGTTTCGGTGACTGCAGCGGCTTCGGCAGGCGCGGGCGCTACCGTCTCAGCAACGGGAGTGGCTTCGGCCTCTGGCGCCATTGCGGCATCTTCGGCCATTGCATCCGGGTTCCTTGTGCGGCCGGAGTCGTCCGTGAAGAGCGCATTTGTGGCGCGCAGCGTGAAGCTGGCGTCGCTGGCAGAATCATCAACAACGACGACGGTGTATTCGCCATCGGTTGCCTTGAACTGCGCAATCTGCTGGTTGTCAGCACCCTGCGAGTATTCGCTACCGGCACCGATATTGTTGTCCTGCAGCGAGCCGCCCGCCTGAACCGATGCGACATTGGCGGCGGTCAGAACGTAGAACGTAAGCCCCTGACTGGTGGGTTGCGAGCGATCCCAGTCGGCAAGGATTGTCACCTGGACGTCGCGTTCGGACGGGGTGAGCCCCAGCCACGTTTTGTCAAAAATACCGCCGGTCAGCGTTCCAGCAACCGCTGCTGATGTGACAGGGCCTGCGGGTACAGCCGGCGCTTCGGCCGTAGGAGCCTCGGCTGCCGGAGCGGGCTCAGGTGTGGCCTCCTGGGCAAGAGCAAGGGTGGAAAATGCGCCCAACAGCAGGGCGGTGACCATGAGCATTGAAAATGCTTTCCGCAAATTCACTTGTTGCATTACAGGAACCTCCATCTTATGAAATGTGTTTGCAGACAGTTCCAAGAGACTGATTTGTCTGCACAGAAACAGCATCGTTGAAAGGTCTATGAGCGCTTTTTGAACCCCTAGATCCGGGGCGTGATCGCGATCGAATGATTTGAATGACCTCTATTGACTTGATTGACTTGAAGGATCTCTATTGACACTGGTGACAACCCTGACAGTGGTGACAACCCTGACAGTGGTGACGACGCTGACACGCACCAGCTCCAATCTCGTCTTCATACAGAATTGTGACTGCACGATACGCCAACGGATATTATAGCGAGTACGCAACCCGTTCGCCAATTCACAATACACGAGACGTTCAAGCTTTCCCGGCCCAAAAGCCGACGGTCTCCCGACGATTGTGACGATGATGCCACCGCGAAGGAGTTCCGGCCGAAATCAGTCCGAATCGATCTGACGTTCGCAGCGATCGCTAGGACTGGCTGCTTCGTCACGCCCGCACGTACAGCAGGCCAAATCATCAGCAATAGCCCTTCCGTAGCCTGATCGTCGCATAAGCGCATCGCCCCAATTCGGAAAGAATGGAACTTTCAGCGTATGCTTGCCATCATGTATGCATCAGCGTCAGGCGGTTAATCCTTGCCGCGATCTCGTTGTCAACTTGCACACCCGCGCACCCATCGTTCTTGCATACTGCACCAATGAATCTTCCATACTACACCAATGAATATCGAGTTCAGCGGCAAGATCTGGTTCTGGAAGGGCCCTGCCCCGTGGTACTTCGTCACCGTTCCGCAGCAGCAGCGTGACGACCTGAAGACCATTGCGGGTATTGTGACGTATGGATGGGGAATGATTCCGGTTAAGGCGCGCCTTGGCAAGACAGAGTGGCAGACTTCCTTGTGGCCCAAAGATGACAGCTACATTGTGCCCATCAAGGCGAGCGTGCGAAAAGCGGAAAAGGTGGAAGAAGGCGCCACGGTAATCATTCAACTTCAAGTTGGTTGAGCTCGGTCCGCGTGACCGCGATGACTCCCTGCGGCGGTACGTGCACTTGCTGCGTGCAAGAGCGCCACATTGAGCGATCTACCGTAGGCATATCTGCACATGACTGCACATGACTTCATTGCCCTTGCCCCATCATGCACTCGATCGTGGCAACAGTATTCTGTTGCTTTGCACATTATCCGAGTTTAGCTGAAAGGAACCTCCATGAAACAGCCATTGCTCTCACGTCCCTCTCTGCGCATCCTTGTGGTTGCCGGCCTGTTGCTCTTTGGGATACTTGCCCTGCCCGCGACAAGCGCGTTCGCGGCCACACCTGCGCAAGCTTCCCCAACAACGGATCCGGTCATCTATCAATCCGAGGTGATGCCCTCGGCATCGTCCGCCGGGCGCGTGGTAACTCTTACGCTCGAGGCCGACGGCAGCGCTGCCATGAGTACGGACTACATGAATGGCGAAGACCCAATTGTGGAGGTCGGGAGCTATGTGTGGGACGGCGACCAGTTGAGCGTCACCCTCACGGGGCGCGCCGACCGCGACTATGATGCGCCCGTCGAACTTGTCTTTACCGAGCAGACCGATGGCTCGCTGGTTGCTACCGAGTACGACACCGAGCTTTATGGCAGCGAAGGGTTGACGCTTAACCCGGCCGTACCCACCGGCCAGACTGGCGCCGGCTCAGCCGATGCCGCTACTGCCGTGACTGCCGAGTCACTCGTCGGGACATATTCGTCAGGCGAAATGCCTTCGGCGGATACTGCGGGTCTTGTGATGACGCTCACCCTCAATGAGGATGGCTCGGCTGCAGTCAGCACGGACTACATGAACGGTGAGCCCCCTTATGATGAGGCGGGTGACTGGTCGGTGAGCACCGATGGAACCGTCGCGCTCAACATTACCGGACAGGCTGATGGGACAGACGGCGAAGTGCAGAACATCACAATGGACGTATTGCCGGACGGCTCACTGAAGACGACATCTCCCGATTTCTATGACGGCAAGGGAATCACCTTTAGCCCGGTTCTGGGCAGTCCGGCGGGTGTCTATGTGTCGCAGATCGTTCCGGCCGCCTCCAGCCCGGGCATGGTCGTCTTCATGATTCTCTACGAAAACGGCGATGTGCAAGCCAGCACCTACTACCTCAACAACGAGCCGCCCGTGCAGGAGTCCGGCGTCTGGACGGAAAGCGTTGACAGCTCCGTGATCGTCACGGTGACGGCGAGCGCCGATACAACCTACGATCAGCCGCAGCAATTGGTTTTCCAGCGTGACGGAGATACGCTCAGCTTCCTGTCGCTGACGCTGACCAGGCTCGAAGTTACGCCCGCGCAGGCAGGCCCGACCCCTGTGGCATGGTACCAGACGGATGTCATGCCTGCGGCCTCCAGCCCCGGCATTCAGAAGAGCCTGATTCTGTACGACGACAACAGCGTCACGATGATCACGGACTATCAAAATGGCGAGGCGCCAATTGTCGAGATCGGCGACTACATCGACAACGATGACGACACCATCACGGTGACGCTCACCGGGCGTCCCGACAGGGAGTACGACAGTCCCGACATCATCACCTTTGCGCAGGACGGCGACACGTTGACCGCCACCGAGTATGACGAATCGATCTACGGCACGGCTGGGCTTACGTTCACCGAACAGTCGCTTGATGCCCTTCCCGATGAGAGCGCAGAGGCCGATGCACCGGTCGACACCGGCGCGCCTTTGACGGCTACGGTTGAGCTGACGGATACGGCGGCGCCGACCGAAAGTACGGCGCCCGCGTCGGCTGCGCCGGAATCATCTGCACCAGAAGCATCTTCGTTTGAAGTACCCTCCGGCGCAGTGGGCGTCTATGCAACGGCTGTGATGCCTGCCGCTTCCAGCCCCGGCATGCAGATGCGCCTTGTTCTCTTCGCCGACAACAGCGCGCAGATGATCACGGACTACATGAATGGCGAGGACCCGATCATTGAGCTGGGTAAATGGACGGATGCCGCCGACGGCAATCTGAACGTCTCGCTTCTGGGCCGAATCGCCAATGTCTATGCCACCCCGGTGGAGTTCGTTTTTGAGCGCACAGACACGGGGCTGATTACTGTTGAGTGGGACGAGGCAATTTACGGCAGCACACCGCTCGTCTTCCAGACGGAGTACGAGGCGTAGTCTTCCAGACGCCATAATTCACAACAGGCACGGGGCGGCGATCAGGCGATCGCCGCCCCGCTTCATTTTCTGGCGTAGCCCGCACTCCGGACATGGGACTTATTTGCGCGCTGCTCGTGCAGTGCGGGCGCTGCAGCGGCGCAAAGGGTAGTCGCACCAACGCGAAGAACACCAGTGTTCGATTTCGCTTGCCCAGTCTGCAACGATCGTGCATACTCTAGACAATTCATGTGTTGTTTCTTCATGACGGACCGTGTCCCCACGGTCTTTACGGGCGAGGAGCCTTGGAAATCGTCTCCCGTGTCGGCGCATAACGGCAAGCTTTGTATCTACGAGAATGACGACTCCCAATCGCCCCCTTTTACTGACAAAACTCTATCCGCCACGCGTTACCAAAAAGCTGGTTACTCGCCCGCGCCTGCTGGCGCGGCTGGACCTTGGTCTGTCCAGCCCCCTCACCCTGGTCAGCGCGGCTGCAGGGTATGGAAAGTCCACGCTTGTAAGCAACTGGGTTGATACACTCGGGTTGGGTCGCGGCGAAGTTGAACCCTTGCCCGCTGCCTGGCTCTCGCTGGACGAGAGCGACGATGACTTCAACGAGTTTGTCCGCTACTTCGTCGCAGGGCTGCGCTTGATCTTCCCGGACGCCATCTCCGACACCGAAGAATTGCTCCAGGCGCGACTGACGCCTCCGCTTGCCTTGATTGCGGCCACACTCACCAACGAGATTGCGCGCCTTCCTGCAAGCTTCGTCTTTGTGCTCGAAGACTATCACCTGATCGTCACCGAGGAGATTCACTCCCTTGTGAACGCTCTTTTGCGACGTGAGTTGAAGCAACTTCACCTGGTTGTTATCACGCGCATGGATCCTCCTCTCCCGTTGGCCACTCTGCGCGCCGCAGGCAAGCTTGTGGAGATTCGCGGCCGCGACCTGCGTTTCACACAAGAAGAGACAGCGAGCTACTTCGAACGAGTGCTTCCGGCGCTGACCGACCAACCTGCCTTGCGCCAGGTCGAGCAGCACGCAGAGGGCTGGATTGCCGGACTCCAGCTTGCCACGCTCGCGCTCACAACAACCAGCGATAGTGATGCAATGCTGGCTGCTTTGGCTGCCTCGGATGCCGATCTTGCCGGTTATCTAGGTGTTGAAGTCTTCTCCCGGCAGCCGCCTGCCATTCAGGCATTCCTGCTGCAGACATCGATCCTGGATCGATTCTGCGCATCGCTGTGCGACGCTGTTGTTGCGCCCACCGATCCTGCGTGGCAAGCGAGTGCGTGCATTGCCTGGCTCGAGCATGCCGATCTCTTCGTTCACGCGCTGAACAAGGAACGCGTGTGGCATCGCTACCACCACCTCTTTCGCGACATGCTGCGGGCAAAGGCCAAAGCGCTTCTCGGTGAGGAGCAATTGGACGACTTGCACCGCAAAGCGGCCAGGTGGTATGCAAGGCGAGGTCTTGTCGATGAAGGACTGCGCCATGCCCTGGCTGTGGGAGATCGCGATTTGGCAGCGCGCCTCATGGAGCAAGGTCTGCGCGACGTGCTCAACCGAGAGGACAGGCCCACACTGGAACGCTGGCTTTCGCTTATGCCGGACGAATACGTCCAACAGCGCCCCGGTCTGTTGATAATCAAGGTGTGGGCGCTGGAACTCTCGTGGCAGCTTGAGGCCCAGGCAAAGGTGCTTGTGAACGTCGAAATGCTCCTGGAACAGGGCGAGGGTGACACGCTAACCGCCGACGAGTTGCAAGTCCTGCGCGGCCAGATCCTGCTGATCAAAGGCCAGGAAGCGTACATCAGAAACTTGCCGCGCCTTGCCGCTGAACGCACCCGAGCAGCACTGACAATTCTGCCTCAAGACTGGACATACTTGCGCGGCGCCGCAACGCTATATCTTGCCATGAGCATGCAGCCCATTGGCGAAGGCGCCGCTGCCGAGCGGATGTTGCTTGACACCTATGAGTCGCTCGACGTCAAGACAGATACCTATGCGTTGCGCCTTCTGATGACGCTTAGCATGAACTACGTGCAGGCCGGCGACCTCATCCATTCGGCGCAAGTGGCGCGCGTAATGCTTGAGCAAGCGGCCGCAAATCGGCTTGCCGTTCAACTGGGATGGGCCCACTATTTCCTCGGTTTCGCACATTACCAGTGGAATGAGCTTGATGTCGCCGCACTGCACTTCGCCGAACTTTATGCGCATCGCCATGCGGCGCAGTTCGCCTGTGCGCGCGACGCAGCCATGGCCCTTGCCCTGCTCCATCAGACCATGGGCGATAGCGATGCTGCCTGGGAGATCCTCGAGGAACTCGAGCGCACGGATGTATTGCAGGCTGGGCGCGAGTCCGACACAACAGCGGCTTTGCGCGCCGAACTGCAGTTGCGCTCCGGCAATGTCGAGGACGCGGCCCGCTGGGCAGACAGCTATCCTGTCAATGTTCCGGACCGGGCGCTGATTTGGTTCGCGCAACCCCACACAACCGTCGTGCGGATCCTGGTCGCGAGGAATCAGAACAGCGATGCCGAGGTGGCGCTGCAGATTGTGGATGCGCTCTATGCCATCGCGTCGGGCAACTCCCGAACGCGATTCGAAATCGAATTTCTGATCTTGCGTGCGCTCGCACTGGATGCGATGGGCAAGGATGAGGCCGCCGAGTTTGCGCTGCAGCAGGCGGTCGAACTGGCGCGGCCCGGGGGCTTCATCCGGCTCTTTGTGGACAACGGTGTGCGCATCCAGCACCTGCTGGGGCGCATCGCCAAGCGAGGCTTTGCACCGGCCACCTTGCGCCGGATCCAGGCAGCCTTCCTCAGCGCAAAGTCCAACCCTTCGCTCGCAGGCGCCGTAGACAGGGAAGTCGCGCGTACGCCCCATCCACAAACGAGCACGCCGATCCCCGAGGCGCTTACGGAGCGCGAGCTGGAGATCCTCGCGATGCTTGGGGAGCCGCTGAGCACGAAAGAGATCGCACACAGCTTCGACATCTCGCCGCTGACGGTCAAGCGCCATATCGCCAATCTGTATGCGAAGCTCGATGTCCATTCGCGTTGGGATGCAGTTGCCAGAGCCAAAGTTCTGGGCCTGCTTGCGGTGAGCTGAGCGCCGCGCCATTCGTGCGCAACGAACGGAGGGATGCGTGGACATTGCTGAATTGTCTTGGTAATGGCCGCAGGTCGGCGGGGTCACCAGGGGCCAAAGCCTACGGCTATCCAACCCAAGTCGGCTGATGAAGATTGCCGAATTGCCTTGGTATGGGTCGGTCGTGGCCGCCGCTAAAACCCTCCTTCGATCAAGAGCGACGGTGTCAGTCGGCCTCAGTCGATTTGGGTTGCATAGCCGTGGGCTTTATCCTGGGGCGCCCCCGGCGACTCACGGTCAATACCGAACGATTTCGGCGATCTGCATCAGCCCATGGTGGTGGCTGCGTCGGACCTCATACCGGTTGATTTCTGCAATGTGCATGTAACCCCCTGCCACAATTCATGAGCACACTTGCAAGACAATTCTACGGTTGAGCGAAGATGCGCTCAATACCGCTGCAAGTCGACTCATTTCGGCCAAGTGCTTTTCCCGTTTGCCCCTCTCGGCACCACGCCAATCCTCCTGCGCTTCTCGTCTACACCTCTCTGCACCCGATTTACATATATCGGGAGGTTGAAAACCTTTGCGCGGATTTGTTATTCTTGATACGCAAATATGCTCCCTCATACGCGAAGTGGCGAGTCGATTGCTGAACCAGTTGGCCGCGTGCGACCCAAGCTAGTGGTGCTTGGCGATGGCCCGGCCCGATTTCGGCGCGCGACGATGGATTCGGCCTGCGCACAAGGTCGGCGCTTCAATCGCCCGGCGATGCACAAATCGAATCCACGCGTATCCCCATTTTCCCAGGACGTTGCGCTGTTGCAGGGCTGCATCCGCCCAACATGCGAGCAACGCACAAAGAAGTGAGTTCCGGGCCGCCGCCGTGACGGCCCCGGCAAACCGCATAGGAGGAGAGCATGTCGGCCACGCCTTTGCCAGCCCCTGAAAAGAAGGCACGTAAGTTCTCGTTTCCTTCCGCCTTCACAATCCTGTTTCTGCTGCTTATCCTGACCGCCGCCGCGACCTATCTGGTTCCAGCTGGTCTGTACGACTACAACGCCGACGGAGAGCCGATCCCCGGCACATATCACCAGGTGGAGTCCAACCCGCAGAAGCTGCTGGTAAGCGCACTCAAGGGTCCCATCACAGGCATGTATGGGATTGAGGATGAGACCGGGAATGTGGATGTCTGGAACTCGGGCACCCTCTTTGGCGCGATTGACGTGGCCATGTTCGTGCTGATCATCGGCGGCTTCCTGGGCGTCACGATGAAGACCGGTGCAATCAACGCCGGTATAGCGTGGGTCATCAGCAAACTCAGGGGCAAAGAAAAGTGGATCTTCCCGATCCTGATGACGATTTTTGCCATCGGCGGGACCACCTACGGCATGGCCGAGGAGACACTGGCCTTCTACGCGCTCATTATCACGGTGATGCTGGCAGCAGGCTACGACGGGCTTTCTGCCGGTGCAATCATTTTGTTGGGCGCGGGCATTGGCGTGCTCGGTTCGACAATCAACCCATTTGCCACAGGCATTGCATCAGGATTTGCTGGAACGACGATTAGCGAAGGCCTCATCGGGCGACTCGTCCTTCTCGTTGTTGGCACGGCCATGGGTATCTTCTTCGTGATGCGCTATGGCGAGCGTGTGAAGAAGGACCCAACAAAGTCCCTGATCTACGACGCCAAAGCGGAGAACGAAAAGCAGTTCATGTCAGGCGGTGAAGGCACCGATTTCGGAGACTTCACGACCCGCCACAAGGTAATCCTGGGCCTCTTCATCCTGGCATTTGTCGTTATGGTCTACGGCGTGGTGCCCTGGGCGGATCTGGGCCTGCCGATTCCGACGTGGTGGTGGTGGTTCCCGGAAATGACCGCGTGCTTCCTGCTTTTCGGCATCGTGATTGGCCTCGTCGGGCGGCTCAAGGAAAAGGTCCTCGTCGATACCTTTGTGGACGGGGCGCGCGACATGTTGGGCGTGGCGCTGATCATTGGCGTTGCACGCGGCATTACGGTTGTCATGAACAACGGCCTCATCACCGACACGGTGTTGTATTGGGCGGAACAGGCGGTCTCCGGGTTGAGCAGCGTGGCATTCATCATCGTCATGTACTTGCTCTACCTGCCGCTCTCATTCCTGATTCCCTCGAGTTCAGGTCTCGCCACCGTCTCCATGCCGATTATGGCGCCGCTGGCGCAATTCTCTGGGGTGCCCTCGTATCTGGTCGTCACGGCATTTCAGGCCGCCAACGGCCTGGTCAACCTGGTGACACCCACCTCGGCGGTGGTGATGGGTGGCTTGGCCATTGCTCGAGTGGGGTATGGCACGTGGCTGCGCTTCGTGTGGCCGCTTCTGCTGCTGTTGATGCTCCTGAGCGTTCTCGTGCTGGCTGCGGGGACAATTGTCTAGAGTCATGTCGGAATGAGAACAACAGCTTGACGCAGAGGCGCGGAGGCGCAAAGATACGCAGAGAATTGCAAGATGCGGACTCAGTACAGGTACCTGCTTTTCCTTTGCGCCACTTTGCGTTCTCTGCGCCTTTGCGTTGAGATGTGCCCAGTAAATGTGGATTCCATTCCGGTTTCACTTTAGAGGGCCGTCCCGTCTGCGTCAGCAGTTTCTGTGCCACATGCGTTATGATCTACTGTGAACCTGCCGGGCCGGCGTCAGTCGTAATGGCCCCCGGCGCAATGTCGGATTCAGCATGTTAAGGAGATTCCCATGGCGTTCAATTTGCGCAACCGGAGCTTCGTCAAGGAGCTCGATTTTACGACAGAAGAACTGAAGTTCCTGCTCAAGCTATCGGCCGACCTGAAGGCAGCCAAATATGGCGGCTTTGAGCAGCAGCGGCTCAAGGGCAAGAACTTTGCGTTGATCTTCGAGAAGTCCTCGACGCGCACGCGCTGCGCCTTCGAGGTTGCCGCGTATGACCAGGGCGCGCACGTCACGTACCTTGGCCCATCTGGGTCCCAGATCGGGTACAAGGAGTCGATGAAGGACACGGCGCGCGTGCTCGGGCGCATGTATGACGGTATTGAGTACCGCGGCTTTGCCCAGGCCACAGTGGAAACACTTGCCGAGTACGCCGGCGTGCCCGTTTGGAATGGGCTCACCGACCAGTTCCATCCCACGCAAATGCTGTGCGATGTACTCACAATGCTTGAGAACGTCGAAAAGCATCTCGGTGAGATTGCCTTCTGCTATCTCGGCGATGCGCGCAACAACATGGGCAATTCGCTCATGGTCACCGGCTGCAAGCTGGGCATGGACGTGCGCCTATGTGCGCCCAAGGCTCTGTGGCCCGAAGAATCGCTTGTGGAAACCTGCAAGGCGATTGCCGCCGAGACCGGCGCACGTCTGACTCTTACCGAGAGCGTGGATGAAGGCGTCAAGGACGTGGACTTCCTCTACACCGATGTCTGGGTCTCCATGGGCGAAGCGAAGGAAGTGTGGGACCAGCGCATCAAGCTGCTCAAGCCCTATCAAATCAACATGGACGTTGTCAAGAAGACCGGCAACCCGAACGTCAAGTTCATGCACTGCTTGCCGGCATTCCACAATCGCGAGACCACCGTGGGCGAGGAGATGTACCAGCACAGCGGCATGGAGAGCCTGGAAGTCACTGAAGAGGTCTTCGAGTCGGAGCGATCAATCGTCTTCGCCCAGGCCGAGAACCGTATGCATACGATCAAGGCGATCATGGTGGCCACTGTCGGAGATTGAACGCTGTCGGAGACTGAACGCTGCCGCAGACTGCGCGCCGGCCCGTCATCAGTACGGGCCCGGCGCCGGCGGTCCGGCAAGTCCGAAATTGCAGTACGTCCAGACGGTCGGAAGTCGATTACAATAGAGGTGCTTCACCGTACTGATGACCGGTAATCTATTTCTGGAGCCAAGGAGAGAATCGCAATGGCCGACAGCAACAATCTCGTGATATTGATGTTTGAAGGATTGGAAGGCGCCTCCGCTGCGTACGCACAGCTCGAGCAGATGGAGAAGGACAAGCAGTTGACGATTGCCGACGCGATCATCATCGAGCGTGATGCCAACAATCCTCTTGGGGACGTCCGCGGCTTCGCGGGCTCTTCCGGCCAGGGCGGTGGCGCCGAGGTATCGGTCCCCAATGCGGGGGTTGAGCAGGTGCGCGTGATTCAGACGCACAGCAAGAAGGGCAAGTATGCAGCAAGTGGCGGCGGCATTGGCCTGCTGGTGGGCATGCTCTTCGGTGGCCCGATTGGCGGGCTCATCGTCGGCGCCGGTGTGGGCGCGATCACTGCGGCCATGAAGGATTTTGGCATCGACGACAAGAGCATCGAACTGGTCAAGGCGCGCTTGCAGCCGGGCACATCGGCCCTGTTGGTGCTTGGCCAGGCCAGCGATCGCGATGCGTTTGTCAACAAGCTGCGCAGCTTCAATGCTGAGGTTATCTCGACATCGTTGACGCCTGAAGCCGAGAAGGAACTGCGCACACGTTTGAGCGAGTGATCAATGCGAAGAAGGCAAATCTGTCTGGTCAGGTAATGCAGCGTGCTGTATGACCGGCGCGTGCGGCGGGCCGCACGCGCCGGTTGATTCAAGGCGCTGCAACTGTCATTTGGTGGTGAACGTCACGCCGCGGTGTCAGGATTGCTGCCCACAAGCGCGCGATCCTGGACCGAGCCGGCGCCGCTCCAGGCGTGAAGCCGCAGCGACCGGATGGTTGGAACTCCCCCGCTGCAATTCTCTCGCAACGCTCGCTCCCTCAACGTGAGCTGCGAGCCTCTCATGCCGGTTTTGCTTCCAGGAATGCGCAATGCAATCAGATCGAGATCCATCGATTCGTCAGCCCACAGTCGGTGATGCCCTGATTCCCCTGGGTTTCATGATTGTGATGTTGATGTTTTCGATCGTGATCTTTGGTGTCGATGCGGCGACCGGTCCGCTGCAGGTCGCGCTGCTCATGAGCGCGGTGGTCGGTGCGGTGGTCGCGCACAAGAACGGCCACACATGGGAGCGTTTGGGCGAGGAGATTGTCAAGGGAATCTCCCTGGCAATGTCGGCCATCCTGATCCTGCTCATGGTGGGCGCCTTGATTGGCGTCTGGAACATGTCGGGCACGATTGCGACGGTCGTCTACTTTGGCATCAAGTACATCGACCCAAGCTGGTTCTATTTTGCCGCGGCGCTGATTACCGGTTTGATCGGCATCGTTACCGGCAGTTCATGGACGACGGCGGCCACGATTGGCGTTGCATTTGTGGGCATCGCCAGTGTGATTGGCGCCTCGCCCGCGATTGCTGCCGGCGCAGTCATCTCGGGAAGTTACTTTGGCGACAAGATGACGCCGCTGTCGGAGACAACCATTCTGACGCCGCAGCTCGTGGGCAGCAACGTGTACGACCACATCCGCAGCATGAGCAAGGCCACAGTTCCCGCCTACCTGATCGCACTGGCCCTCTTCTTCCTGATCGGATGGCGCAACGCAGCGTCGCTCCCGCCCGTCGACACCGCGGTGGCGCTGGCAAGTCTGGAAAGTGTCTATGCCATTTCGCTGTGGACACTGGTTCCGATTGTGGTGTTGTTGCTGCTTGGCCTGCGCAAGTATCCGGCCTTCCTCTCCATCCTGATTGGAACACTTGTCGGTGCACTCGCGGCGATTATCCTGCAGCCCAGTCTCGTGATTGCCTTCGCCAATGACGCGAGCCTGTCGACGCCACTCGTCATGCTGCGCGGTGTGTGGATGGCCATGGCCAACGGCTTTGTCCTGACGAGCGGTATCCCGGAGATTGACAAGCTCTTCACCGGCGGCGGGATGAGCAGCATGCTCTATACCGTATGGCTGATTCTCGGCGCGATGTCATTTGGTGCGGTCATGGAGTATGGCGGCTTCAACAACGCCCTCATCACGCCGGTTATCGGACGGGTGAAGTCGGCGGGAGGGATGATTGCCACCGTGATGCTCACCTCGCTTGGCCTGAACATTGTTGGCGGCGACCAATATATCGCGATCGTGCTTCCCGCCCGCATGTTTCTGGTTGAGTTTCGGCGACGTGGCCTGCACCCGGAGACCCTTGCGACCGCCGTGGAGAACTCGGGCACGGTGACGTCACCGCTGATTCCGTGGAACTCGTGCGGCGCCTACATGTCGGCCGCGCTGGGTGTCTCAACGTTTGTCTATTTCCCGTATTGCTTCTTCAACATTCTCAATTTCGCGATTGGCATGATCTTCGGATTCGTCGGCATCAATGTTCTGCGTTTGGCGCCGGATGATCAACCACAGGTGGAAGGGCTCCGGCAGGCGCCTGTGGTTGCCCTGAACAAGTAGGCAAAAGGAAGGAAAACCCGATGCGAATTGTTGTTGCACTAGGTGGCAATGCCCTGCTCAAGCGAGGCGAGCCCATGACGCATGACGTCCAACGTGCGAACATTCAGGTGGCTGCACGTGCACTGGCGCCGGTTGTTCTCGAGCACCAGGTAGTCCTGGCGCACGGCAATGGCCCGCAGGTAGGTTTGCTTGCGCTCCAGGCGTCGGCGTACAAGGAGGTTGAGGCCTATCCACTGGATGTGCTGGGCGCGCAGACCGAGGGCATGATCGGCTACATGATCGAGCAGGAACTGGGCAATCTGCTTCCCTTTGAAACACCGCTTGCCACGATCCTGACGATGATTGAGGTCGACCCCGACGACCCGGCGTTTCAGAATCCGACCAAGTTCGTCGGCCCAATCTACACCGAAGAGGAAGCCAACCGGCTGAAAGCCGAAAAGGGCTGGGTGTTCAAGCTCGATGGAAAAGCGTGGCGGCGTGTTGTGCCCTCGCCGCTGCCCATGCGCATCTTCGAGATCCGGCCGGTGCGCTGGTTGCTTGAGAAGGGCGCAGTCGTGATCTGCACGGGCGGCGGCGGTATACCCACAATGTACGACCGCAACAAGGAACGGCTGCTGACCGGCATTGAGGCCGTCATCGACAAGGACCTTGCCAGCGAACTGCTGGCGCGCGAAGTGGAAGCCGATCTGCTGGTAATTGCCACAGATGTGGACGGCGTCTACCTGGACTGGGGCAAGCCCGAACAGCGCATGCTGGGTTGGGTCACGCCTGAGGAGCTGCGCTCCTATCCTTTCCCGGCCGGATCGATGGGGCCCAAGGTCTCGGCGGCGGCGCAGTTTGTGGAGCGAACGGGCAAGCGCGCAGCAATCGGCTCGCTGGCAGATATTGAGAAGATCGTCGCCGGCGAGGCCGGAACAAATGTGGCAATCGAAATGCCGGCGGGCAAATAGCCGCCTACCAGAAAGAGGATGAATTTCATGGATCCGTTTGGTGTATATTCCGAAGTTGGCAAGTTGCGCAAGGTAATCGTCCATCGGCCGGAACTCAGCCTGAGGCGTTTGACGCCGACGAACCACGACGAGCTGCTTTTCGACGACGTGCTGTGGGTCGAACGCGCCCAGTTTGAGCATGATCAGTTTGTGCAGGTAATGCGCGCCCGGGGCGTGGAGGTTTTCCAGTTGCTGGAGTTGCTCGGCGAGGCGCTGGCCGCGAGCGAGGAAGCGCGCCGCCGGCTCATCGAGCAGGTGATCTCTGCATACACGGTCGGCTGGTCGCTGGTTGACGAGGTGCGCGAGTACCTCTGGCAGTTGAAGCCGGACGTGCTTGCCAAGCACCTCATCGGCGGGCTCACCGTCTCAGAGATGGACTTTGACTTCGACAAGCTCAAGGGCGTGTCACTTGGCGCTGCGGCGCTGGATGACCCGGCCTATTTCGTGCTCCCGCCTGTACCAAACTCGCTCTTTACGCGCGATTCGTCCTGCTGGATCTTCAATGGCGTCTCGGTTAATCCGATGTTCTGGCCGGCGCGCCGGCGCGAGTCGCTCAACCTGCTCGCAATCTACCGCTACCACCCCATGTTTCAGAACGCGAACTTCGAGTTCTGGTATCCCGAACGCGCTGATGATGGCCGCTTCAACGCCCAGGACTTTGGTCGTGCGTCGATGGAAGGCGGCGACGTCATGCCAATCGGCAACGGCACCGTGCTAATCGGCATGAGCGAACGCACGCAGGGACGCATGATCGAGGAGATTGCCAAGAACCTTTTCGCCAAGGGTGCGGCCGAGCAGGTGATTGCCGCAGTCATGACCAAGGATCGGGCGCATATGCACCTGGACACCGTCTTCACCTTCCTCGATCGCGACATTGTCACCGCATTCCCCAAAGTCGTCGAAAGCATCCGGCCCATCAGCCTGCGGCCGGGCAAGAAGGCCGGCGACTTCCACGTGACTGTAGAAAAGGACTTCTTGAGCGCCGTCGCCTCGGCCTTGAAGGTGAGAAAACTCAAGGTGGTTGAAACCGGCGGCGACGAGTATCAGGCGCAGCGCGAGCAATGGGATGACGCCAACAACACCGTGGCGCTTGAGCCGGGCGTCGTCGTCTCGTATGAGCGCAATACCTACACGATCACCAAAATGCGGCAAGCGGGCGTCGAGGTCATCGAGATCGCCGGATTCGAGCTGGGCAAGGGCCGCGGTGGCGGCCACTGCATGACCTGCCCAATCCAGCGTGACGCTGTATAGGATGAATTGTAAATGAAAGCCTGAGTCACGAAGAAGGAACAGGGGACAGCTATAGGTTCCCTGTTCCCTGACAGTAAATGTGACAAACCAGTTGGCAAAAGAAGTGCTGCGTCCCACAAGTGGGCGCGTGGGTAGTAGAGAGGGTTTTTAACCCTCCGGCGTTCGGGCGCCACTGCCGGAGGGCTTGAAGCACTCCGCTACGAAATGCAACGTGCTTGCCCAATGTGGAAATCAAGAGGTGGTTGAAGACTCTGCCCGAAGCCTTACACCGCACTAGTGAGGAATGGGCCTGGAGAAGTGGAACCTCGCCGGCGCTTCTTCAGTGAGGCGCCGGACCAGACTTCGAATGTAACCGCGCCAAGTGGGGTAACTCGAAGTATACTGGTTCATGGTTGACCAAAGTCAGTGCTGTTTGCGATGGTTGAGCACATGAAATCAGCATCAACTACGCTGCCGGCGGCGAATAGCCGTAGCAGACGGTCTGTGCAAGCCACGACGACGCTCTCCAGGGTACTCATGTTGTTTTGGATTCGGTCAATCACTCGCCGTCGCAGGTGGGTCACGTGTGTCAAAGGAGACGAGAATGTCCAAGAACAAGAAAGACAAGAAGAAGAAGGACGGACAGGGGTTGGAGTCTGCGGCAAGCACCCTTCAAGGTGGGGAAACTGGGACCGGCGAGCCACGCGCCAAGATGAAGCGCAAGGACTTCGAGAAGGAGCTGCTGCCGCTGCAGATCGAGCTTGTCAAGCTGCAGGAATGGGTGAAGGCCAGCGGCGCCAAGGTTTGCGTCCTGTTCGAGGGGCGCGATGCGGCGGGCAAGGGTGGCATCATCAAATGCATCACCGAGCGGGTCAGCCCGCGTGTCTTCCGCGTGGTGGCCCTGCCCTCGCCGACGGATCGCGAGAAATCGCAGATGTACATTCAGCGTTACATTCCCTACTTGCCGGCTGCGGGTGAGGTTGTGCTCTTCGACCGCAGTTGGTACAACCGCGCCGGTGTCGAACGGGTCATGGGTTTTGCAACCGATACCGAGGTGCAATCATTCCTTGAAAACGCCCCCTTCGTCGAGCAGGCGATCATCAACTCGGGTGTGATCCTCGTCAAGTACTGGCTCGAGGAGACCAAGGAGGATCAGACCGAGCGCTTCGAGGAGCGAATCAACGACTATCGCAAAATCTGGAAACTCAGCCCCATGGACCTTGAGAGCCACCGACGCTGGTATGACTACTCGCGTGCCCGCGATGCAATGTTCGAGGCCACCGACACCCCGGAATCACCGTGGTATGTGGTGGATTCACATGACCAGAAGCGGGGGCGTCTCAACTGCATTTCCCACTTCTTGAGCCTGATTCCTTACGAGGAGATTCCGCACGAGAAGGTCAAGCTGCCCAAGCGGCAGGAAAAAGGCGACTACGTGGAGTCAGACTATCCATTCCGCCGGATTCCTGAAGTCTTCTAAAATGTTACGACGTTGGATAACACACGCTTGATGAAAGGAACGGGGAATGGGGAACGCATCAGCGTTCCCGACTCCCGGTTCACTGACAGCAGTTGCAGATTTCAAATCAGAAACACGTTCGAAGAGGGGGAAACACCATGGCAGATGCTGCCAGTGAACAGACAAGATGGTACGCGCTAAGGCCGGAGGCCGCGGCGCAAGAGCTCAAGGTTGATCCTGCGAAAGGGCTGAGCGCTGCCGAGGCCCAACAGCGGCTTCAGCAGTACGGCCGCAATGAACTTACTGCAGCCAAGAAGGAATCAGGCTGGCAGGCTTTCCTGCGTCAATACCAGGACTTCATGCAGGTAATCCTGTTGGGTGCAGCGGTCATCAACCTGCTTGTCACCCGCACCTGGGGCACCACAATCGTTCTCGTGGCACTCACGATCTTCAACGCGGTGCTGGGCATGCGTGGCGAATCCAAAGCCGAGGCCAGCCTGGCAGCCCTGTCGAAGATGATGAAGAACATCGCGCGCGTGCGCCGCGACGGACAGGCCATCGAGATTGAAGCCGAAGAACTTGTGCCGGGTGACATTGTGCTCATGGAAGCGGGCAATCGCGTCCCCGCCGACGGACGCCTCTTCGTCGCCGCAACCCTCGAAATCGAGGAAGCAGCTCTCACCGGTGAGAGCGTCGCCACGCTCAAGGACGTCGATGCGATTGACAAGCCTGATGTCGCGTTGGGTGACCGCATCAACATGGCCTTCATGAACACGGCAGTCACGCGCGGGCGCGGCGAAATGATCGTCACGACCACCGGCATGAACACCGAGATGGGTCATATTGCCGACCTGCTCAACAAGACCGAGTCCGACAAGACGCCTTTGCAGAAGCAACTTGACCGGCTCACGATCATCATTGCCGGCCTGGCAGGCATCGCGTTTATCCTCATGGTCATCCTGGGCTTGCGCAATGGCGATGATTTCAACACCATCTTTATTGCCGGCATCGCACTGGCGATTTCGGCAATTCCAACCGGCCTGCCTGCTGTGGTGACCACCATGTATTCCATGGGGACGCGCGCACTGGCCGAACTTGGTGCAATCGTCAAGCGGCTGCCTTCGGTCGAGACGCTTGGCTCGGTCTCCGCAATCTGCTCGGACAAGACCGGCACGCTGACCCTCAACAAGATGACGGCGCGTGAGTTCACGATCCCGGGACAGAATGTCTACAAGGTGACGGGCGAAGGGTACAGCAGCAAGGGCGAGCTGCTCCACTCCGGTGGGGCCAAGATCGACCTTGACACTGTGCTGCTGCCAATGGC
Source organism: uncultured Chloroflexia bacterium (assembly GCA_963735275.1). Lineage (GTDB taxonomy): Bacteria > Chloroflexota > Anaerolineae > Caldilineales > Caldilineaceae > UBA5069. Next base: position 925,722 of record CAVTKJ010000001.1, read on the forward strand.
ACTCTGCGCCGACGCGCGCATGGACGGCGATGCCCTCGTTGGCGACCCGACGGAAGGCGCGCTGATTGTGCTCGCGGAAAAGGGCGGAATCAGCGTCGACGGCGCGCGCCAGATGTATCCGCGCGTTGCCGAGGTGCCCTTTGATTCCGACTACAAGTTCATGGCCACATTCCACAACATGACCGACGAGAGCGGCAAGTCGGTCGTACGCTGCTTCGTCAAGGGCGCGCCGGACGTGCTGATCGCACGCAGTGGCTCGTTCTGGCTGCCCGGCGGCGCAATGCGGCCGATCACCGACGAGAACCGCCCCATGGCGATCAAGGAAAATGATCGCATGGCAATGGCGGGCGAACGCGTGATGGTGGTGGCGCGGCGCGACTTCGACCCGGCAACCTTTGACCCCAAGGGCAAATTGCTTGACCTGGTGACAGACCTCACTCTCCTCGCCATGGTGGGCATTGTTGACCCGCCACGCGCCGAAGCCAGGGACGCAATTGCCAAGTGTCACAGCGCCGGTATCCAGGTGCGCATGATTACAGGCGACCACGCCGTAACCGCTGCGGCCATCGGCCATGAACTGGGCATCGATGGCAAGGCGCTCACCGGCGCGGAGTTCAAGGCCATGAGCGATGAGCAGTTGATGAAGGAACTCCCGGAGATCGGCGTGGTGGCACGCGTCGCCCCCGAGGACAAGATTCGCCTTGTGGATCTGCTGCAGCGCAAGCAGAACATCGTCGCGATGACCGGCGACGGCGTCAATGATGCGCCCGCGCTCAAGAAGGCCGATATCGGCGTGGCGATGGGCATCACCGGCACCGAAGTCTCCAAGGGCGCAGCTGTGATGATCCTGACCGACGACAACTTCGCCACAATCGTCAAGGCAGTCGAGTACGGGCGGGCGATCTACGACAACCTCTCAAACTTCATTCGCTTCCAGATGACGGCGCTGGTGGCCTTCATCGCCTCGTATCTTGGTGCAGCGCTCTTCGTCATCGCCGGCGGCGTGCCCTTTACGCCCTTCGTCGTTCTGTGGATCAACTTCCTGATTCAGGTGCCGGTTGCAGTGGCGCTGGGCTTTGGCAAGCCGACAACGGGGCTGATGGAGCGCAAACCGCGCCCACTGGCGCAACCAGTCCTCTCGCGCTCACAGTGGGTGCGCATCACCTTCCTCGGGCTGCTCATGGCCATCGGCACGCTCGTGCTCGAAGCGTACTATGCCGGCGCCGGGACAGGCGTTGCCGTGACCATGGCGTTTGTGGTCTTCTCGTTCTTCAACATTGTGATCGGACTCAGCAGCCGCAGTGAAACCGGCACCGCATTCACCCGTGAAATCCTGAGCGATGGCAACCAGGTGAAGCTCTATGGCCTGGCCCTGCTGTTGATCCTCCTCCCCACGGAACTTGATTTCCTGCAGCGCTTCCTTGGCCTGACGAGCCTGAGTTTGAACCAGTGGCTCCTCTGCGCTGCGTTTGCCATTGCGCTTCTGCTCATCGACGAAGTCATCAAGATCTTCCTGCGCCGCCGCCACGCGGCAGCTGCGCACCCTGCAACTGTCGCCACAGCAAGCGCATAGCGGTTCGCTTTCTGATTTCCGTCGGCTGCGCGTCTGAGCGCAGCCGGCGTTTCTGTGCCCATCCTTGACGGCCGGCAATTGCTCCAGAGAATCGCAACGGACGCAGCATCATGACCAAAGCAATTCCGCAGGAAGTGCAGAAGAGTTGGGGCGTTATCACCATGTTGGCGGCAGCGCAATTCATCATGGTGCTCGACACAACGGTGATGAATGTGTCGATCACGCAAGTTGCGGCCGACTTGAACACCACCATTGTCGGCCTGCAGACGGCCATTACCATGTACACGCTGGTGATGGCCTCCTTCATGTTGATTGGCGGGAAATTGGGCGACCGCTGGGGCGCCAAGCGCGCATTCGTAATCGGCATCCTCGTTTACGGACTTGGATCGATGATTACGGCGCTTTCACCCTCGCTCAACGTGCTTCTCATCGGCTGGTCGGTGATCGAAGGCCTGGGGGCTGTGCTTGTGATTCCGGCAATCGCTGCGCTCACTGCGGCCACTTACTCCGGCCGTCAACGGGCGCTGGCATATGGCATTCTCGGCGGCGTGAGCGGTGCTTCGGCCGCGCTGGGCCCGCTCATCGGCGGCTGGATGACGGCTTATTTCTCGTGGCGCTATGTCTTCATCGGCGAAACCGTCGTCGTGCTGGTGCTCATGCTTTTCCTCAAGCTGATCCCGGCAACAATTGGTCGCAAGGAAAAGCTCGATCTGCTGGGCGCATTCCTCTCGGCCGCCGGGTTGGGAATGTTTGTCTTCGGCATTTTGCGCTCAGGCCAGTGGGGCTGGATTGCACCCACCTCGTCCGTGCCCATTGTCAATGGCACGCCGCTGACGCCGCTGGGTCTTTCGCCCGTCATCTGGCTGATCTCGTTCGGCCTTGTATTTCTCGGCTTCTTCATGCGCTACGAGCGAGGTCTCTGCTGGCAGCAGGAAAAGAACCGCTGCTCGACGTGCGCTTGCTGGAAATCCCGCCAATGCGAGCGGGCCTGGTTTCCTATTCGTTCCAGCAATTCATCATTATGAGTACATTCTTTGTGCTTCCGCTCTACCTGCAGACGGTGCTCGGCTATGATTCTCTGCAAACGGGGATCACCATCTTGCCTCTCTCGGCGGCGCTGTTCGTTTTCGCGCTCGTTGGGGCCAGGATCTCAGGACGCAGGTCGCCCAAACGCATTGTCATGGGCGGATTGCTTGCGCTGCTGATTGGCGAACTGCTGCTTGTCGCCTTCACCGGTCCAGACCTGCGCTCGACAGGCTTTGCAGTCGCGCTGGCATTGGTCGGCGCGGGCAACGGCCTTGTTGTGTCGCAATTGGGCAATGTCATCATGTCATCGGTGCCCCCGGAACGGGGTAGCGAGGCCGGTGGCTTGCAGGGAACCTCAATGAATCTGGGCGCGTCGCTTGGCACCGCGCTGATTGGCTCGATTCTGATCGTGGCGCTTGTCGGCAACTTCCAGAGCGCCGTGCTCGCCGACCCGGCGCTTTCCGATGTCGCGGTGCAGATTTCGAACCAGGCAGAGCAAAACGCCAATTTCGTGACTGTGGAGCAGGTGACCATCGCGGCAGAGACCGCCGGATTCACCCAGGAACAGGTGGTAGCCGTCACAGCCAGCTACGCGCAGGCGCAGGAAATGGCGCTCAAGATCGCCTTTGCGGCGATTGCCTTTGCCGCGCTGTTGGGTCTCTGGTTCGTCGAGAGAATTCCGGAGAAGGGCCAGGTGCAGGGCATGACCGCTGCGGATCCGCTGCCTGCTGCGGCAATCTGAGCCGGATATGGTGTGACGTTGCAGTTTGGGAACGGGGAACGCCGGGAACTTAGGGAATGAGTTGGCAGATTCCCTACTCCCCGTGCGGGGTATCTTGCAAGCAAGACCGTCTTTCGTAGCGGCTGCTTCAGCTGCCGTACTGGCCAATCGCACCGCGGCCCAGAGGAACGGCGGCTGGTGAATGTTTCCGAAATAGTTCGGTACTGGCTACGTGTCGCCGCGACCACCGCCGCAGGCTAAAGCCTGCAGCTATCCAACCCAAGTCGGCTCAAGCCGACTGACACCGCGGTACTCGAGGGTAGAAGGGTTTCAGCCTGCTGAAGCAGGCTTGGGTTGCCTAGCCGTAGGCTTCAGCCTATGGCGGTTGCCGCGGCGAGTGCAACTTTTACCGAAACAATTAGGAAATGTGCATGAGCCGCCGCTACGAATCCGCGGCGCACTTGCGTAATACAGCACCTGGTACGTCACCTCAAGTGACCGCGTAACGTGAGGCTCAGGTACCGAGTTATCAGTTACGGACTCATGGTACGCAGTCACCTTTGGCGCGAGGGTGCCGGCGTCTTCGCTTGTTGCATTCGCACCGCACACCGTGTGGCACCCGTTGACCACCGCGTAACACGAGTTACGGAGTTATCAGTTACCGAGTTATCATTGATCGTTCACCCACCCTACCACCGGCCCAATTGCCCATGCCGCTGCGCGTTCTTCACCCAATTACCCGCCTGATCATCGGCGGGGCGCAAGAGAATACAATGCTCACCGCCGACCTGCTCGACAAGCGCACGTGGGCGGTGGACGTTCTGTGCGGCCCGCAAACCGGCAGCGAGGGCAGCCTGATTGAGGCCGTGCGCGAACGAGGAACGCCCCTCTTTATCGAGCCGGCGCTTGTGCGTGAAGTGAGTCCTCTCAAGGATCTGCTTGCCTTCGTGCGGCTTGTGTGGCGCATTTGGCTGGGCGGCTACGCCGTGGTGCACACCCACAGCAGCAAGGCGGGGATCCTGGGACGCTGGGCGGCCTGGGTCGCGGGCGTGCCGGTGATCGTGCATACGGTGCACGGCTGGGGCCATCACGAGCGGCAGCACCCGCTCGTGCGCGCCTACTATGTGATTCTGGAAAAGCTCACACTGCGCATTACCGACAAGTTGATTGTGGTGTCACCGCAGAATATCGAAAAGGGGCTGGCCGACGGCATTGGTCGACCCGAGGAGTACGTGGTCATCCGCAGCGGCATTGAGATGGAGCGCTTTGGCCATCCGCAGGTAGCGCGCGAAGAGACACGGCGCGCATGGGGGATTCCCGCTGACGCGCCGGTGATCGGCACGGTGACGCGCCTCTCGGTGCAGAAGGCGCCGCTCGACTTTGTGCGCGCCGCAGCGCGTGTAGCAGCGACGCGGCCGGATGCCTGGTTTGTCATGGTGGGGGATGGCGATTTGCGCCCGCAGGTTGAGGCGCTGGCCACGGAGTTGGGAATCCGCGATCGGCTTGTACTGACGGGGCTGCGGCGCGACGTGCCCGAACTGATGGCGGCCTTTGACATCTTTGCGTTGTCGTCGCTCTGGGAAGGGCTGCCGCGCGTGCTGCCACAGGCCATGGCAACGGGCTTGCCGATTGTCGCCACCGCCGCCGACGGCACCGCCGAGGCCGTGACCCAGGGCGTCACCGGTTTTCTCACACCCCCGGGCGACCCCGAGATACTCGCCGGTATGCTGCTGCAACTGCTGCAGAATCCCGCACTGGCGCAGCGAATGGGGGCGGCAGGGCGTGCGCGTGCAGACGAGTTCAGCGACACACGCATGGTGGCGCAAATTGACGCGCTCTACCGTGAGTTGCTCGCGCAGAAGGGGATTCGGGTCTCAGCGGCGTGAGCCCACTCGCGGGCGTGGGTCCACGACGATCCTTGATTGGAGGAACTCAGTCATGAGAAAAGTGATCGTACTCGAATTCGTCACCCTTGATGGTGTCATACAAGCCGGAGGCGGGCCGGAGGAAGATACCAGTGGCGGCTTCGCGTATGGTGGCTGGCAAGCTCCATATTCTGACGCACTCATTGGAACCGTCATGAATAAGCAGATGAACCTGCCGTTTGATCTGTTGCTCGGGCGAAAAACCTTTGAGATTTGGGCAACGCACTGGCCGCAACGCGGCAGACATATGGCCGGGCGCCAGTACAGCAACCAAGTACGTCGCCTCGAATACCATGACTTCTCACGAATGGCAGCCCTCCGTGTTCTTGGGCGGAGACATTGCGGAAAGAGTCAGCGAACTCAAGCAACAGCCAGGGCCGGATTTGCACGTTTACGGGAGTGGAAATCTCCTTCAGACGCTGATGAAGCATGATTTGGTCGATGAGTTCTGGCTTAAGATTTATCCGCTGACGTTAGGCAGTGGAAAACGCTTGTTTGCCGATGGCACAATCCCGGCAGCGTTCAAGGTGACGGAAAGCCAAATCTCCCCAACTGGCATCATTATCGTGAACTACGAGCGTGCAGGCGCGGGCAGGACCGGAAGTCATTGAAAATACGTGCTTTGTCGGGCCTCTGAAGGCAAGATGAAGGTGACAGCAAAACAGAGAGCTACCCCGTAACCGAAACCCAGGCAGACTGTCGGAAGCGCCGGGCCGTCGCCACGCGACAAAGTCGATATGAGCACCCCCGCCAATCCACGAGTCACCAGGCCAACCAGTCACCCAGTTATCAGTTATCAGTTTTCCGTTATCAGTCCCCAGTTATGCGTCACCCCGTCAACCACTCTCCCCATCCACTGCGCTCCTCGAGAAACGCTTCCACTTCGGCACGCGACGGTGCGCCCTCCATAGGGCCTTGCCTGGTCACCGCCAGCGCGCCGGCAGCGTTGGCAAAGCGGCCGGCGTCTTCGAGTTCCATGCCTTCGAGCATGGCAACGGTGAACGCTGCGCCAAACGTGTCGCCCGCGCCTGTGGGGTCCACCTCATCGACAACAAAGCCGGGCACGTCAAGCACCCTGTCTCCCTGGTAGATGCGGCAGCCCTCCGGCCCAAGCTTGAGCACCACGGTCTTGCCCTGCGCCACCCACAGGCGGCAGCCCTCTTCGTCGTTGGCTGCACCGGTGAGCATTGCGGCCTCGCCGACGCTGGGAAGCACCAAATCGGCGCGGTCGATGATGGGCTTGAGCATGGCGCGCAACTGCTCCACGGTCATCAACTCCGGGCGCACGTTGGCATCAAAGCTCAGTTTGGCCGATGGCGGCAGCAGCGACGCGGCGCGGTAGCACGCATCGCGGCCCGATTCGGAGGCTGCCATCGTGCAGCCAGTGAGATGCAGCCACTTGGCCCCCTGAATGTAGTCGGCATCCACGTGCTCGGGCGCGAGGTGTCCGGCCGCGGCGTGACGCCAGTGGTAGACGAACTTGCGGCTTCCCCCGGTGAAGTAGGCGACGAAGGCAACGCCCGTCGTTCGCCCCTCAAGCACATGGACGGCGCGCGCATCGACGCCGTCGCGCGCAAAGCGATCCAGCATGCACTTGCCGAAATCGTCGTCGCCGACGCAACCAATGAAGCCTGCCGAGCGCCCCAGCCGCGCCACGCTGTCGATGTAAATGCTCGTGTCGCCGCTGGGAAAGGGGCCGACAAAGGGACCGGGGCCGTCCATGGGTTGGTCGAGCCCGGTACGCATGATTTCGACAAGCATGGTGCCAACGCAGATCACATCAGGGCTGTTGGGCATGGGAGGTGTCCTGGGTGGTTGGGGATGATTGATGAGCGGTAATTGAGAATTGGGTGATTGGTTTATTGGGTGACTGGTTGATTGGGTGATTGGTTTATTGGGTGACTGGTTGATTGGGTGACTGGTTGATTGGGATTGAAAGCTGTGTCCGATGCCCAAGTTGACTTAGTGCTGCATCTTGCAAGTTTGTTCAAGATTGCGTCGCGGCGGCTACGAAGTTTGCCGAATTAATTCGGTATTGGCTGTAGTTCGCCGGGGCCGCCGCAGGCTGAAGCCTGCAGCTATCAACCCAAGTCGGCTCAAGCCGACTGACACTGCGGTAATTGAGGGAGAATCGGTTTCAGCCTGCTTCAGCAGGCTTGGGTTGCCTAGCCGTAGGCTTCAGCCTATGGCGGTGGCTGCGGCGAGTGCAGCTTTTACCGAAACAATTAGGAAATGTTCATCAGCCGCCGAACTCGAGTATGCGGCGTGTTTTCACCTACGGCCGCTAAAGCGGCTGCTACGAAACACGTGCCTTCTTGCAAGTGCAGCACTTAGCGGCCTCGCGACGACAGCGGTCAGCCTTGACGAAGAAACGGACGCGTGGGGCGCGTCACAAGTGCGCCTCTCAGTCTCCGAGCAGTGTCATGTCATTTCTGTGCATGGCGACGCTGCCGTAGGTGAAGCCCAGCCGCTGCAAAATCTCGTGCGACTTGCAGCCTGCGATGGTGCGCAGGTCGTTGGCGGCGTAGGGGGCCAGCCCGCGCGCCACCTCGCGCCCTGTGGCATCCACCACCAGCACTGTGTCGCCTCGACCAAAGTCGCCTTCCACCGCCACGATGCCCGCGGGGAGGAGGCTGCGGCCGTGGCGCAGGACGGCATCGGCCGCACCCGAATCCACAACAATGCGGCCGCTGGCGCGTGGGCCGGCCAGAATCCACTGCTTGCGGCTCACGAGCGGGCTTTCCGGCGCGGGGAAGTGCGTGCCGACGGCCTCGCCTGCGGCCACGCGTAGGATCACATTGGGCTCGCGCCCGGCGGCGATCACCACGTCGGCGCCGGCCTGGTGCGCAATGTTGGCTGCCTGAATCTTGGTCGCCATGCCGCCTGTGCCCAACCCGGTCGAAGTTCCTCCCGCGCGGCAGGCGCAGCGATTGGTCGATGCGATGCACCTCGGGAATGAGCTGGGCTGTCGGGTCGACACGCGGATCGGCGGTATAGAGGCCCTCCTGGTCCGTGAGGAGAAGCAGCAGGTCTGCCCCGACAAGTGTGGCGACAAGCGCCGAGAGGTTGTCGTTGTCACCCACGCGAATCTCTTCGGTGGCGACGGCGTCATTCTCGTTGACCACGGGGACAATGCGCCGCTCGAGCAGCACGCCAAAGGTGTCCCGCGCGTTCAGGAAGCGGCGGCGGTTCTCCACATCGGCGCGCGTGAGAAGAATCTGGCCGGTGCGGATGGCGTAGATATCAAAGAAGCGGTCCCACAGCAGCATGAGGCGCGGCTGGCCCACTGCCGCGAGCAATTGTTTGCTCTGGATTGTTGCGGGCAGCGCCGGGAACTCGAGCGTGGCACGGCCCACTGCCACGGCGCCCGACGTGCAGACGATGATATCGTGACCTGCGCGGAAGAGTTCCGCGCACTGGCGGACAAGTTCCACCATGTGCGCCTGATCCAGCTGCTTGCCGCCCCCGGTGAGGACGCTTGTGCCAAACTTGATGACGATGCGTTTCTTTGTGGTCATAGCCAGGATCGGGGTGGGAAACGGGCAACAAAACCGCAGTACGCGGAAACAATGGTAAAGACAGGAAAGGGCATGAAAGCCGAAATATCTAGATGCTGCATCTCGCAAGAAACTTGCATTACGTAGCGGGGGGCTTCCAGCCCTCCGGCAGTTGTGCCGAAAGGTCGGAGGGCTGGAAGCCCCCCGCTACGATTCATAGGCACACCTGCAGGACGCAGCACTAAAGTGAAACCTGGATGTAATCCACATTGACTACGAACATCTCAACGCAAAGTCACAGAAGACGCAAAGAAACGCAGAGGAAAAGCACCTGCCAGGAATGAGTCGATTCGTTGCAGTCCTTTGCGTTCCTTTGTCCTTCGCGACTTTGCGTTGAGATCTTGCGCTCGTGCCGGCATGACTTTAGATCGCGCTACGGCGTGGCCTCGGGCGCGATGTAGATTTCCTCGTAGCCTGGCGGCGGCTTCAGTTCGGGCGGATCGGAGGGCACAATCTGCTCCTGCGCCTGCTGGAACTCAAAGAACTTCCATGCGATGCGGCTGACCTTTTGCATCGCCGCGTTGCTTGTTGCCCAGTCCATCCACCCGTTGCGGAAGAGAAAGACGCTCACGACGTATGGGCCCGTGGGCCCCCAGATCAGCGCGACGTCGCTGTGCGACTCATACGCAAAACCGTGTTTGTGAACAATCCACTGGTTGTTTGGGTCGGGCAGCCCGGCCCACACCATTTCGCGGAACTGATCATGCGTCATGTAGAAGAGAATCTGCCAACACTCGTCGGGCGTAATCTCGCCAGGATATTTCTCCAGCAGCGGCCCGCTTCCCTGCGTGCAGGCGTAAATCGCTGAGAGAATCCGCCCCATTTCGCGCGGCGTGGACTGCAGGTTCGTGTCAGGGTCAGTCTCCCATTCGGTCTGCTGATTGCCCGGCGTGGCAATCTGGGGCAGTTGCGTCTGGAAGTCATATCCCGACTGCATGTACGTCGACGTGAAACCCAGGCTGCGCATGAATTCGGTGAAGACACGAGTGCCTGTCGTGACGTCGCCATCACCCAGAAAGGCAAGCAACTGGTTGGCGGCATAGTTATTGCTTTCGCCCAGCGCGTAGTCGAGCAGAAGACCAATCGCCTGGCTGTCGGGGTCGTCATCCTGGATGCCATTTGCCAGTTTGCGCATGACGGCCGTGGCGATGCCGATTTTCAGCGTGGACATCCCCGAGAACGAGACGTCGGAATCGACTGAGGCTTCGTCATCCTGCGCCAGGTCATGTACGTAGATGGATGCAAAGCCGGGGAACTGGAGCGTCTGCGTGTTGAGCACCCGCTCGAGATCGGCCATCGAAGGCGGCGCCGGCGGCGTTTCGATGAGAACCAGATTTGCCTCGCGGCCGTCGTCGCGCGCCAGCGCTTCCACAATCGTCGGGATGCTGCGCTCAATGTCCAGTGTGTAGCCGGGCGCACCGGCAACCCATTGCCAGTCCTTCTCATATGAGCCAACATAGCCGGGCGGCGCCACGGACGCAGTGTCGCTGCCGTTGCTGAAAGCGGGTCCGGGGGCCACCACGCGCGCGTTCTGCGGCGGGGTGTTGTACGTTTCCGCAACACCTTCAAGCCACGTGCGCAATTTGTCCACGTCCACCGTGTAGGCTGTGGGGACGTCGTGCCGCCGCTGCTGAAGGCCGATCACATAGCGCGTGGCAATTTCCACGAAGATGGCGCCATCCACGTATTGCTTTGCTTCGGCAAGCATGTGGTCCACATCAAGCTGAAAGTTCACCTCTTCCGGCCCAAGCGCAAGTTTCTGGTCACCGAAGTTGACACCGATCGGCCCGCTGTACGCGCCTTCGAGGTGGCTGCGTATCTGCGCGGGGTCTTTCATGTCGCTCAGGGCGAGGCCGCCCACAAAGACGCCCGGCGGGATCGGTGCGGCCCCCCGTTTGAGGTAACTGTAGAGCGGGAAAATCGCCAGAAGGGCGACCAACACCACCATGAAGGTAAAGAAGCGGCGAGGAAATGGCCGAGGCGGCCCTTCCCACCCGCTGCTGATCCGGCGCACGGGATGCTCCGTGAACGAAACGTACTGCGCGGTACTGGGGAGTGGGAAGTGGGGATAATCGGGTAATTGGTAACTGATGATTGGTTTATTGGTTGATCGGTTCATTGGTTCGATCGGTTCATTGGTTGATCGGGTTGCTGGTTGCGGATGCGCTCTTTGTGAGCGAGTGCGGACGGGAATCGTCCTCCGTCCAGCGGCATCGAAATCAACCAATCACCCAATCAACTAATCATCCAATAAACCAATCAACTAATCATCCAATACACCAATCAACCCGTCACCCAATGATCAATTACCCAACGATCAATCCTCGTTCCCCTACTCCCACTCAATCGTGGCGGGCGGCTTGCTCGAAATGTCGTAGACCACCCGGTTGACGCCTTCCACCTCGTTGACGATGCGGCTGCTGACGCGGGCGAGCAGGTCGTAGGGCAGATGCGCCCAGTCGGCCGTCATGAAGTCGTCGGTGGTGACGGCGCGCAGCGCGATGACATTGGCGTAAGTGCGTCCGTCGCCCATGACGCCCACGCTGCGGATTGGCAGCAGCAGCGCAAAGACCTGGTTGGCCGAGCGGTAGAGCCCGGCTGCGCGCAGTTCGTCAAGGAAGATCTTGTCGGCGCGGCGCAGCGTTTCGAGCCGCTCCCAGGTCACCTCGCCCAGCAGGCGAATCGCCAGGCCCGGGCCGGGGAAAGGATGCCGCCAGACGATCTCTTCGGGGAGCCCCAGCGCGTCGCCCAGGGCGCGCACCTCATCCTTGAAGAGCAAGCGCAGCGGTTCCACGAGCGCAAACGTCATGTCCTTGGGCAAGCCACCCACGTTGTGGTGCGTCTTGATGGTGCGCGTGTGGCGTGTGTCATCGCCGGAGGCCGACTCGATCACGTCGGGGTAGAGTGTGCCTTGCGCCAAAAACGCGGGTGAATCGCCGCCCCACTCGGCGGCAAGGCGTGCGGCCTCCTGTTCAAAGACGCGCGACGAAGCGCGTACCAATGCGCTTGCGCTTCTCTTCAGGATCCTCAATACCGGCCAGGTCGGTCAGGAACTCCTCTTTGGCGTCCACGGCAATCAGCCGCATGCCCTGGTGCGTGCGGAAGGTCTCGACGACCTGTTCGGGTTCGCCCGCGCGCAGCAGGCCGTGGTCGACGAAGACGCAAGTGAGTCTGTCGCCAATTGCGCGGTGGACGAGCGACGCCACGACGGCGGAGTCCACGCCGCCGCTGAGACCGCAGATGACGTGCCCTGCGGGTCCCACGGCCGCGGCGATACGCGCGACGCTCTCGTTGAGAAAATTGCCGGGTGTCCAATCACCCACGCAGCCGCAGATCTGCTTGACGAAGTTCTCAAGCAGCGCGCCGCCTTGCGGCGTATGCACGACTTCGGGGTGGAACTGGATGCCGTAAAGACCGTGCTCTGCGTCTGCAATCGCGGCAAGCGGCGAGTTGGCGCTCTGTGCAATCGCAGCGAAACCCTGCGGCAGCACTTCAACGCGGTCACCGTGGCTCATCCACACCTGCAGCGCATCGGGCAGCCCGGCGAAGAGGGGCGAGTCAGCGCCCGCCGCGGCCGTGATGGTGGCTGCCCCGTACTCGCGCTCAGCGCCAGGGGAGACCCGCCCGCCCAGGGTATGCGCCAGCAGTTGCAGCCCATAGCAAATGCCCAATACGGGGACGCCCATCTCCAGCACGGCGGCGGGCAGCGTGGGCGCGCCCTCGGCGTAGACGCTGTTGGGGCCGCCCGAGAGGATGATTCCCTGCGGCTGCATCGCGGGCAGCAGATCGGCGGCGCGATCCCACGGCACAAGTTCGGCAAGGACCTGGTGCTCGCGGACGCTGCCGGCATATCAGCTGGCTGTACTGACTGCCGTAGTCGAGCACGGCGATTGTTTGGTGAAGCATGGATGATGTCCGGATTGCTGCTTGCCTAAAGTGATACCGGGTTGGAAGCCACATTGACTACGAACATCTCAACGCAAAGGCGCCGAGGTCGCAAAGTGGCGCAAAGGAAAGGCACCTGCCTGAGCCGCTTCAACATCTTGCACTTCTTTGCGTACCTCTGGTCTCTTTGCGGCTTTGCGTTGAGATTTTGTTCTCATGCCGGAATGACTTTCGGTGGATTCGGCTCTCGGCGCGGCCGCGTGGCCTTATGGCGCGATGGGCGCTGCCTCGACGGCGTAGCGGAAAGCCGCCTCCTGCGTGGCGCCTTCGGTGATCGGGCTGATGAGCACTGTCGTCGCGCGCTGGCTGCCCGGGGCCGCAATCGGAATCGTGGCATCGCCGGCTGCATCGACAACGGGTCGCTGCACGTCGACCAGCACGCCGTTGTCAAGCGTCAGCACCTGGAGCAGCCACTCTTGCGGCAGCACGCCATCCGTCAGCAGCCAGCCCTCGCTGAGCCAGCCGGGCGCGTCACCTTCAAAGTCCTCGACATAGCCAATGCCATTAATGCGCACATCATCAATCCACCAGCCTGGCCGGGTCACAGCATCGTCGGTTACATAACTGAAACGCAGATGGAGAGGCCCGCCTGCGTACTCGGCAAGGTCGAAGGTCTCCGTTACCCAGCCGCCGCTTGCCGGGTCGGCGTCGCTGAGGCCCGTGTAGCCCGTGCCGAGGTTGTTGCCGGCCGTGTTGAGCTGGGTGGTGCGCTGGCCGGGAAGAATCGACCATGCTGCGCCGTCGCGGCTTGCCATCACGTAACCGTAATCGTAGCTCGGCTCAATGTCCCACGCCGTGCGCACGCTCAAGGTCAATGGCGTGCTCGCTTCCACGCTCGTGAGGTCGAAGACCCGCGTCAGGCGCGCCTCGCTCATGTCACTTCGGTTGGACCACCAGGCACGCGTCCCGCAGGCGGCGCCTGCGCAGAGACGGTTGTGGTGATGCCGCCGTCGAATGTGAGGGTAATCGCCTCGGATGGGACCAAATTGAGCGTGCTGGCGGTGAAATTGGCGGCAAGCGCCTCGGTCTGGGTGACCGGGAAATCGGTCACGACTGTCGAGTAGGGCTGCATCGGGGCAAAGTCGGTGAAGCCATAGCGCCCATCGGCCGCAAGCGCGCTGGGCTGATTCGAGCGCGACGGCCACCAGCCAATCGGCAAACACCTCGTCGAATGAGGCGTCATAGTGGGCAAGCACCCGGCGCACGCCCTCAATGCCGTTGGCGGGCTCATCCACAATGGCCTGGACAATTGGGGGTCCAAAGCGCTGCACGAGATAGCGCACAAATAGATACGACGCGCCGTAGTGGGCCGAGTTGTTCTCGTTTGCGCCGCCCCAGGTGTTGAGCTGCGTATCGGGAAGCATAATGTACGTGCTGGCGAAGCCCAGGTCGGCGGGATAACCGGCCACCTCTTGCGCGTACTCGCTCAGCCCCTCGTTGATCCAGACTTCCTCATTGGCGTCATGCGCGCTGTGGATCATGTGCTGGAACTCGTGTGCGAGCACCGTCTCGTAGGTTTGCGGGTCCTTCATCATGTTCATCCAATCGAGGCTGATGTAGAACATCTCCTTCTGATTGGAGTAGGGGTAGCCGAGGCGGCTGATCTCGTCGCCGCTCAGGAAGTACCCGGCGGCGCCGCCCATGCCTGTGGTGTGAAGCACGTGCAGCCGCGGGTCGCCATCAATGCCGGGGAAGGGCTCGCGCCCAAAAGCCGTGACCGCGGCGGGGTAGATGCGGTTGCTGAAGGTGTCGATCGAGGCGGCGATTGCCTTTGCGTCGTACTCCTGGCCCGTCTCCACCCATGCGTAGGCCACATCGGTCTTGTGCACCAGTTCGGCGGTGATCTGGCGGTTCTCGGCCGTGTCCGAATTGTGTACGAAGAACGTTGTCGTGTCGCCAATCGCGTACTCAGGTGGCGTGGCCATCGGCGCTGCGGCGGTGGCGGTCGCGGCGGCCGCGACCACAGGGTCAAGCATGGCGCGCAGGCCAACCATGTCGCGCTGCGGGACGGCCACGGTGCGCAATTGCTCGGCCGCTGAAAGGGGCGCCAGGTCGGCCGCAGCAAGGAGTTGCGGCGTGGCGGCCGGTGCAGGGGTTGGCGCGTCGGGCAGCACCCCGTTCACCGGCAGATCGGGGTGGGCGCCGGGATGCCTTGTCCTGGCGAGCCGTCGCACGCCGCCAGCAGCAACGTCAGCGCCACCACACCACTGAAAAGGAGGAGCGTGAATGGGCTGCGCCCCGTCGCCTGTCGGCCGGAATCCTTGAGCATATGCATGGCCGAAAGTATAGCACATGCGCCCACGGTCATCTGTGGGGAATGCCTGCTTCGCAGAGGTTTCAGGGGACGGTCCAGCAATGGCCCGGAATGCGCGTACTTGTCGATCTCTTCGGGTGAGATGCCCATCTGCAGTGAGTCGTGTACAATCCCAGAATTACGATTTCTCCTACCAAATACTCCAAATGCGAGGAAACCCAATGCCCTTACGGACTCTGGCGCGCAGCAGCGGCCTCTACTTTGACGAGTTCACGCCCGGCGATTCCGTCGAAAGCGTCGGTCGCACCATCACCGAGGCGGATGTCGTCAACTTCGCCGCGCTCTCGGGCGACTGGAATCTCATCCACACCGACGCCGAGTACTCGAAGGCGCAAATGTACGGCAGGCGCGTGGCGCACGGGCTGCTCGTGCTCAGCATTGCCAGCGGCCTCGCGGTGCGTCTCGGCTTCATGGAGGATACGGTCATGGCCTTTCGCGGCCTCGAGTGGAAGTTCGTCAAGCCCGTCTTCATTGGAGACACCGTGCGCCTGCGGGTGACGGTGGCGGAAAAGAAGCCGATGGCGCGGATGGGGGGCGGCCTCGTCATCTTCAAGATGGAGGTCATCAACCAGGCCGGCGAAGTGGCGCAGCGGGGCACGTGGGAGGTTCTCTGCAAGGCGGCCCCCGCATGACCAGCAACTCATCCGCCCGAACCATGCGCGCAATCGTGGCGCGCGCCATCAACCAGATGGCCGTCGAGGATGTTCTGCTCGATCCGCCCAAGCCCCATGAGGTGCTGGTGCGGCTGCGCGCCGCAGGCATCTGCCATTCGGACCTGCATACGCTGCAGGGGCAATTGCGGGCGACGCCGCCCCTGGTGCTTGGGACACGAGGGCGCAGGCACTGTGGTCAGCGTGGGGGCTGATGTCCACCACGTGCGCGAGGGCGATCCCGTGCTCGTCAACTGGGTTCCCGCCTGCGACACCTGCCCCACCTGCCGGCGCGGGCTGCCCAACCTCTGCGAACGGCTGCCGGGAACGACCTTCCAGGCGCTGTTGCCCGACGGCACAACCCGCCTTCACACCCTCGACGGCGTGGCGCTGAAGCACTTTCTCAGTTCCGCGACATTTGCCGAGTACGCGGTGCTCGACGGCGCAAGCGTCCTGCCCATTCCGACCGATGTGCCCTTTGAGGTGGCCGCCGTCATTGGCTGCGCAGTGGTGACGGGCGTGGGCGCGGTGCTGAATACGGCGCAGGCGCGGCCCGGGCAGAGCGCAGCGGTCATCGGCTGCGGCGGCGTGGGGCTGAGCGCGCTGCTCGGCTGCGTGCTTGCGGGTTGCACCCCTATCGTCGCCGTCGACACGGCGCAGGCCAAGCTCGACTTCGCGCTGCAACTGGGGGCGACGCACGCGCTGCTCGCCGGGCCGGGGGTGGATGTCGCAGCCGAACTCAAGCGCCTCGTCCCAGGCGGGCCAGACGTTGTGCTGGACAGTGTGGGCGCCACCGCCACCATCGCGCAGGCGCTCGATGCTGCCCGCGCAGGGGCAGCGCGGTTGTCATGGGCCTGCATGGCGTGCGCCAACCGGCCACCATCAACCCCGCGTCGCTCGTCTACCAGAACAAACGGCTGCTCGGTTCCTTCTTTGGCCAGGCGCGCCCGCAGGTGGATTTGCCCATGCTCGTCGAACTCTTCCGCGCCGGGCGGCTGCCGGTGGACCGCCTCATCACCCGCCACTACACGCTTGAGGAGGGACCCGCCGCGCTGCAGGCGCTCGATCGCGGCGAAATCGAGGGGCGCGCCGTCATCCTCTTCCCATGATCTGGCTTTGGCTTGGCGCGCTGCTCATCGCCGCGGCTGCAGCGCTGCTCTGGTGGACGAGCCGCAGCCTGCGCGCCCGTTCAGGATTGCCCGGTGGGCGCGTACTCTACAGCGACACGGGGGCCGAAGAGGCGGTGGAGACGCCCCTGCGCAGCCGGCGCTACGGCCTCGTGGGACGGCCCGACTATCTGCTTGTGCGCGAGGAGAAGGGGCGCAAGGTGATCGTGCCTGTGGAGGTCAAGAGCCGGCGCACACCGGTCCCGCCCCATCCGGGCCATGCGCTGCAGCTTGCGGCGTACTGCTTGCTGGTGGAGGAGACGTACGGGGTGGAGGTCACGTACGGGCTGCTGCGCTACGCCGATGCGACGCAACCCGTGCCGCTGACGCCCGCACTGCGCGCCGCGGTGCTGCAGGCCGCCGACGAGATTCGTGCGGCGCGCACGGCCGACGATGTGCCCCGCGGCCACGAAGTGCCCGACCGCTGCACGCACTGCGGCTACCGCGCCGCCTGTGGCCAGGCTCTGGCCGGGTGAGAACTGCCTGTACGCGGAAAAGACGGAAACAGCGGAAAAAGCATGAAAAGCGTTTCATCCGCGTAATCCGCGTTCAGATGCTCTTCATGTCCTTTCCGCTGTTTCCGTCTTTTCCGCGTACAGGCAGTTCTCAGTCGGTCATGTAGCGCCGCACGTAGATTTCGACGTTGGCGGCGACCGCGCTCCACGCCACGTAGGGCGTGCCGTCGGGGCCGACGGCCGCACTCGGCTCATAGCTGAAGCTGCCCGTGTTGCTCACGCCGCTCCCGCCCGACGAACCGCCCACATCCTCCCAGCCACTGCCGTTCCAGCGCTTCAGGTAGATTTCCGAGGCGCCGCTGCTTCGCAGATCTCCCCATGCCACAATCGCCCGGCCGAAGCGATCGACGGCAATGGACGGGTCCTGCGAAGGCGCGGCATTGTTGCTGATGCCTCCGCCCGATGCAGAGCCGCCCAGATTCTTCCAGGAACTCCCAGTCCAGCGGCGTGCGTAGATTTCCGTGTCGGCGTCGTCGCTCTCATCCACCCAGGCGACATAAGGCAAGTTGCCGGGCGCGATCGCAAGGCTCGGGCTGTAGGAGGCAGCGTTGTTGAGGCTGATGCCTTCGCCGCTGCTTGAACCCAGACCCGACGTCGCTCCATCCCTGCCCATCCTTGTACTTGCGGATGTAGATTTCACTGTCACCTGCCGAGTCGTCGCTCCACGCAACGAAGATGGTACCGTCATCGCCGGCAGCCACCACCGGGTCGGTCGACTCGCCGGCATTGTTGCTGATGCCCCCGCCGCTCGCCGAGCCGGCGACCACTTCCTCCCAATAGGAGCCATTCCAGCGCTTGACGTAGATTTCGCCCACGCCGGCGTTTTGGTCGCTCCACGCTACGTAGGGCCTGCCCAGCGCATCGACCGCGACGCTGGGTTTACGCGAGAGCGTGCCGTTGTTGCTAATGCCGCCGCCCGACGCCGACCCCGCGCCCAGTTCCGCCCACTGCGACCCATTCCACCACTTGACGTAAATGTCACTGTTGCCGCTGCTGCTATCCTGCCAGGCCACGAAGACCGCGCCGTTGGGCGCAACCCCGACCGAGGGCTCGCTCGACTCGCCGCCGTTGTTGCTGATGCCCCCGCCCGAGGCCGATTTACCGCTCATCTCCTGCCAGAGCAGCCCGTCCCAGCGGCGAATGTAGATTTCGGCGTTGCCCGCGGTCGAGTCAGACCAGGCGATGAACGGGCGACCCTGCCGGCTGATCGCCAGCGTCAGGTGTCGACGATTTGCCGCGCTTCTGCTGACGCCGCCGCGTGTGGCCGAGCCGGCAGTCGTCTCCTGCCAGCCGGGCAGCGCACACTGCTGCGCAGGGAGCAAGTCGCTGCTCAGCCCGCACAGCTCGACGTTGTCGAGATACAAGTTGCTGTTGTAATCGCCATCGGTTTGGACGCGGAACTCGATCTTGACGTTTTGTCCACGGAATGCGCTAAGGTCAAGCGTGCGCTCGGTCCAGCCGGTCGAGACGCCGCCGCGGCAAAGCGCAAACGCGGGGGGTGCGAGTTGGCCGTTTACGTAGAGCGCAGCGCGGTCGTCATTCGTGCTATTGGGTCGGCTCTGCAGATAGGTTCGGCCGACGCCGTGAAGTAATCGAAGCGCAGCCGCACGAGGTAGTCGGTCGGGAGCTGAATCGACTGGCTGAGGCGGTCGTCCAAATTGAAGCCGCCGCCCATCCACGCCAGATAAGCGGGGGTTGCGGCCGGCGGGATTTGCCCGGGGATCTGAAGCGGACTTGTCGCGTAGATCAGCGGGAAGGATGCCCCGTTCTCGATCCACGTCCACCCCACCTGGCTGCCCTGGTCAAAGGTGCCGTTCGTGATGATGGGCACGAACGAGACCTTGCCCGGCGGAAACGCGCCTTCATCGAAGACAAGCGGCAGCAGCACGCTGCTGTCGGTAAGCACTGCCGCGGCCTCGACTGGTGCAGCAGGGGCCGGCGCCTCCACCTTAAGCGGGGGACCGTCCGGTTCCTGCGCATGGGCGGGCGTGCTCCAGAGTGCGGCGACGCCCAGTGCGACGGAACAGAGGGCCAGAGCGAGGCGGGGGCGGCCCTTGAAAATGGAAATTGTCATAAAGAGGTAAACCTTTGCAATGGCGCCAATTCAGCGGTAACGTGATTGACGCTGTGGCGGACTATGGCTTGCATGGCGCATCGGGCGGGCAGTCGCCACCAGGATCCGCCGTCGGTTCAGGCTCGGGATTGCCCCCTCCATTGTCGCCGCCCCCGCCGCCCCCATTGTTGCCACCGGGGAGCGGCGTCGCCTCGGGAACCGGCTCGCGCGAGACCTCGAAGGGATAGTCGCCGCCGAGATAGCGCAGGCGGTAATAGGCGCCATCCACGTAGGTTCCCAGCCAAACGCCCCAATAGTACGTACCCGGCGGTTGCTCAAAGAGTTTGACCGAAATTGAGTTGCCGATGGTTGCTTCGGTCCAGCCCACGCCATCCACGGGACCCTGGCCCGGCAGCCAGAATGCAACTTCATAGACCTGGCCCGGCTGCAACTCGGCATCCGCCGTCCAAACGAAGTCAATGCGGTCGCGCGACGTGAGTCCGGCTTGCGGCGCAATGATGCTTACCGAGTTCGGTCCGCCGATTGCCGCGGCGGCCAACAGGTTGGGCGTCGGCGTGGGAAGTACGGGCAACGGCGTCGCGGTGGCGCGCCCGCGCGGCGTGGCAGTCGGGCGCGGTCGCGGCGTGGCAGTGGGCGGACCCACCTTGGGGCCCATGCCGAGCGGCGGCAGCGGCGAGGCCGAGGGCGTCGGCGAGGGCGTTGCGGTGGGACGGCGCGGCGACGCGCCGCCGGCCGACGGCGCGCGCAGCGCGTCGGGAATATCGCTGCACGCCATGCTGAGCTCGACGAAACGTGGGTCGGCGTCCACCCAACCGGCGACACCATCTGCTGTCATCACCCGCAGCCAGGCGCAGTTGTTGTTCTGGCCGGTCACCGTCAGCACGGTGCCGAGATCGACGCGCGTCACGATGGGAAAATTGAGGTCGGGGCCCAGGTGCAGCCGGTAACGTTCGACAAGAACCTTTGCCTCAATAGGCACGGTGGGCGTGGGTGTCGCAGTCGGGGGGCGCGGCGTTGCGGTCGGTCGCGGCGTTGCGGTTGCGGCCCTTGTCGCGATAGCACGCGGTGTCGCAGTCGCGCGCGGCGTGGCAGTCGCACGCGGTGTGGCAGTCGCGGCGACTGTTTCTGTTGCTATCGCTGTGTTCGTTGCCGAGGGGTCGCGGCGTGGCCGTTGCGCGCGGCGTAGCCGTGGCGCGCAGCGTCGGCGATGGCACAGGCGTCTCCTGCGCGCTCTGGGCCGAAGCGGGCAGCGCGGCAAGCGCCATCAGCGCGGTCAGCAGCATGAGAAAAGACGCGGCCAGGCGGCGGATCCAGCGCATGCGATCAACTTGATGGGGGAAATGGTTCATACGGGCTCTCCTTGTACGCTCGTGGCGGCGACGTTGTGTGCGTTGCAGCCAGGCAAACCGACGCAGGAACTGGTCAGTCACCCGGCTGCGTGAGCGCGGCAAATCGTTTCAGGTCATCGGGCAAATCGACATCAAACGCCAGCGCGGGCGAGTGCCGGACGACGACGTCCAGCCCGCGCTCGTGACGCCAACTGGCAGTGGCGCGCGTAACTGTCCGAGCCATAGGCAAAGGGCAGCGCGCCGGCGGGGCGCACGAGCAGCGCATTGGTGCCGCCCGTGCTGCTCGGCACAATCACAATGCACGGGGCGGCGGGCGCTGCAGCGGCAACGGCGACCAATTCGCCTGCCGAGACCAACGGCAGGTCGGCAGGCAGCACCATGATGCTCGCTGCGCCTTGCGCGATTGCGACACGCCGCGCCTGTTCCAGCGCGGCGTTAAGGTCGGCCGTTTCTTCGATGAGCGGCTGCGCACCCCACGCGCTGGCACAAGCGCGCACTTCAGCGTCGCGGCTTACCACAAGCACGCCGGCAAAGGTCGCGGCTGCCTGCGCGCTGCTAAGCAACCTTTCGAGCAATTCACGACTAAGCGCAGCCCGTGCGGCGCCGTCAAGCGGGGGCGAGAGACGACTCTTGCTCTCGGCAAAGGGCTTGACGGGCACGAGCAGCCAGAGCGAACCAAACTCGTTAGCAACCATTGATGCCTAAAAGTGCTCCGGGACTGTAACAACAGCAGAACAGCAACACGGAGGCACGGAGGCCACAGAGCAACACAGAGAAGAGCCTGTGCTGCAGTTGTAGTTCTCTGTGTTGCTCTCTGGCCTCCGTGCCTCCGTGTTGCTGTTCTGTTGTTCGACGTCTGATCTCATTGTGGAATCCCGCTAGTCACCCGTGGGCGCTGGCTGCGGAACGGGCGTGGCGAGTGCGCGCCCAAAGTCGAGCACCTGTTGTCCCAGCGCCTGGCGCACGGATGCGGTTGCCATCACCGTGTTGGTCACAAGCACAGGCAGTCCTGCAGCGTCCGCCAGTGGGGCGTCCTCCTCATCAAGCACGAAACCGTCGAGCAGTGCGGCAAAGTAGTCGATGACGGTGAGCGGACTGGGCATCTGGCCCATTTCGCGCATCATTTTGGCTGCGGGCCCCTTGAGCGCACGGCCGCCGACAATGGGCGTCACCGCCACAATCGGCGCCTTGCAATCGAGCAAATGGCGGCGCATGTGCGGAATCGACAGGATCGGATCAATGGACAAGTATGGATTGCTTGGACAGATGACAATCAGGTCGGCGGCATGAATGGCGTGGCGGGCTGCTGCACTGAGATGCGCTTCGGCTGCGCCGACATAGGTGACGTCGAAGACCACCGGTTCGCAGCGCCGGCGCACAAAATAGTGCTGGAAGGGCAGATCGCCCTCGTCCGTGTGGACGAGCGTGCGCACCGGCTCGTCGGCCATGGGCAGAATCGTGCTGGGGATGCCAAAGGCACGCCGCAGCCGGTCGGTCACTTCGGTCAAGGTGTAACCTTGACGCAACCATTCGTTGCGCCGCAGATGCACCGCCAGATCGCGATCGCCAATGCGGAACCAGTCTTCGCCGCCGATGTCGCTCAGAGCTTCAAGTGCGCCGAAGGTGTCGTCGCGCCGACCCCACCCCGTCGCGCGATTCTGCACATCGGCAAGGTTGTAGAGGACGGTGTCGAGGTCGGGCGAGATTGTGAGTCCCCAGTGCTCAAAGTCGTCGCCCGTGTTGACAAGCACCGTCAGCGCGCCGGGCGGCAGCACAGCCTGCAGACTGGCAGCCATCTTGGCCCCGCCCACGCCGCCTGCCAACGCAAGCACGCGCGGTGGCGTGACTCCACCCTCATTGCGAGCGCCCATTCGAGTTGCTACCATTGATTCCTCACACACGACAAATCACAGACAACAAAATCGTTAGGCGCGCCTACGAATCACGCCATAGCACGCGCGACGCAAGCGGCGCGCGCTGCTTCTCTTTCACTTCGGCGGGCCAGCCCAGCGTGATCAGAGCCTGCGGCTCCCAATCGACAGGGAGATCCAGCACAGCGCGCACGGTCTCCGGCACGAAGAGCGGCGCGCAGAGCCAACATGCGCCCAACCCTGCGGCGTGCGCCGCCAGCAGCAGATTCTGGCAGGCCAGAGCCGTGCTCTGCACGGCCATCAGATACTCAGATTGCGCACGACGCGCATCAGGATAGCTGTCCATATCTGCCATGCTCAGGCATGAGACGATGACCGCGGGCGCATTGGCAATACGCGCCGTCGCGCACTGCGACGTGCTCCTGCGCCCATTGCCCATCCTGTCCATCGGCCAGCAAGTCACGTAGCCAAACGAGGGCCATTGCCGCGCTCAATCTCTGCCGCATTGTGCCTTGCACCACGCAAAAGCGCCAAGGCTGGCGGTTGTGCGCAGAGGGCGCCCAAGCGGCCGCTTCGAGCAATTCCTCGATCAGCGACTGGTCGACAGACGCTTCCGTGTAGCGCCGAATCGAGCGGCGCGTGTGAATCAAGCGCAGCACGGAGGCGCGCGCTGCGGCCGTATTGACGGCGTACGTGGCCTCGTAGGCGGTCGAGTCGGGTGGTGCGGAACTCACCTGTTTCACTCGCATGTGGTGGTATGGGCGGTGTGCGTCTGCGCTACGTCCCGGGATTGCGGCGATGGCGCGCATTATAGCATCGCGCGCCGGACGCACCCAACTCTCCTTGACGCTCTGACCGGCGCGTTGTACACTGGCGACAGCATCCCTTGCGGCGGCAACCGCTGCACAACCCCACGGCGGCGACGTTGTCGAAGCGGGCAGCGTGGTAGCCGACCACCTCAACCATTTCAAGGATTCGCCATGCCCAGCACCCAGCGCGTTGCCCTCTACTTGCAGGATAAGCACCCAATCCGTGACGGCATGGAGTATGCCCAATATGCCGAAGCGCGCGGCTTTGAGGCCGTCTGGCAGGCGGAGAGCCGCCTCGTGCGCGATGCCATTGTCCCCATGGCGGCCTTTGCCGCGGTGACGGAGCGCATCAACGTCGGCTCCGGCGTGATCAACAACTGGACGCGCAACATCGGTCTGCTCGCCGCGACCTTCCTCACGCTCGATGACCTTGCGCCCAACCGCATTATCTGCGGCATCGGCGCGTGGTGGGATCCGCTGGCGCGCAACGTGGGCATCGAACGGCGCAAGCCGCTGCTTGCCATGCGCGAGACCATTGAGGTCATGCGCCGCCTGCTCAACATGGAGCGGGTGACGTTCCACGGCGAGTTTCACAATGTGGATGGGATCGAGCTTGACGTGGTTCACGGCAGGCGCGAGCCGCGCCATGTGCCCATCATGATTGGGGCCACAGGCGAGAAGATGATGGAAATGACCGGCGAGATTGCAGACGGCGCCGTGCTCAACTACTGCGTGCCGCCCGAGTACAATCTGGAAGCAATGGAGCAACTGGCGCGCGGCGCGGCCCGAGCCGGGCGCAGCCTCGATGACATCGACCGGCCTCAGCTCATTGTCTGCTCGGTGCATGAGGACCGCAAGACGGCACTTGACGGTGCGCGTGAACTGCTGACGCAATATCTGGCGCAGCAGCCGCATATCGCCAAGGCCAGCGGCGTAGCACCCTCGGTGGTTGAGCAGATTCAGTCGACGCTGGGTTGGCCCGCCACGCACGAACAGGTGCGCGCCGCAATGCACCACGTGCCCGATGAACTGGTGCAGCGAATTACCGCCAGCGGCACGCCTGCAGAGGTCAAGGCCAAGGTGCGCGAGTATGTTGCCAACGGCGCAACTTGCCCCATCCTCTACCCGCTGGGCGACGTGAAACTGATGATTGACACCTTCGCTGACGGGTATTGAGGGGTAGGCAGTGGGGAGTCGGGCAGTCGGGGGAGTGGGAGTCGGGAGTCGGGAGTGGGGAGTCGGCTGTCTCGATGGCTCCAAGGTATAGTTCATTTCCGGTTTGGAATTAGAGTCTGAGGACAATCTACCATGCGCATGCTTCGATTTATCATGGGGACAACTCTTGTCGGTGGCGTGATTTACTTCTTTGCCTCTTGGGCGCGAGCGGAAACTGAAGCGCAAATGGGCAGAATGCAGTTGGACGCCTACAACTCGCCGGGCGCGGGGTCGCCCGTGCCGCCGAAAGTCATGGCGACCGGCGTGAGTATTTTGGGTACGATCTGGTGGGTGCAGCGCAATCTGCTGCGACAGCGTGGCTTGGGTGCGGTGATGAGTATGCTTCTCGGCGCCGCCATCGGCGTGGCAACGCTCTTTGTGCTCTCGACGGATGATCCGGCCGTGTGAAGCGAGAATGGGTCGCCGCACCTTCCAAAATGCAGCTCGCCGAAGGCCATTCCATGCGCCGGCGCGCCTGCCGCGTGGGTGCGGGCCCGTCTGACGCCCAGCCAAGGGCAATGAATCCCAGTTTCAACGATTCAACCAGTCAACATATCACCCAATCAACCAGTCACCTACCCCACCCGCCATGTATCCATTCTACGAATCGCCCCGCACGCTCGATGAAGCGCTTGGCCTGAAGGCGCGCCACGGCAGCGCGGCGCGTTTTGTGGCCGGCGCAACCGATTTGCTGCTGGAGGTGGAGCGAGGCGGGCGCACCACAAGTGATGGCGCCGCGCCCGGCCTCATCGATCTCACGCGCATCAGCGGGCTCGCCGAAATCAGCGCGCGCGACGGATGGATTCACCTTGGGCCGCTTGTTACGCACAACCAGTGTGTTGCCAGTGCATTTCTCGTCGAGCACACGTTCCCTCTCGTGCGCGCATGCTGGGAGGTGGGCGCGCCGCAGATCCGCAACCGCGCCACGGTGGCAGGCAACATCATCACCGCCAGCCCTGCCAACGACACCATCCCGCCGCTGCTGGCGCTTGACGCACAAGTGACCCTGCGCAGCCTTGCGCGGGGCGAGCGGACCCTGCCGTTGCGCGCCTTTCTCACGGGTTTTCGCCGCGTCGACATGGCCGATGACGAGATGCTTGTCGACATCGCATTTCCCATGCTGGGGCTACTGGCGACGGGGACGTTTATCAAGTTGGGGTTGCGCAAGGCGCAGGCGATCAGCGTTGTGACGGTGGCTGTGGTGCTGCAACGCACCGATTCCTCGCTGGATTCACCGGTGGCGCGTGCGGCAATCGCGCTCGGCTGCGTCGCGCCGACAGTCATTCGTGCAACGAATGCTGAGCAATTCCTGGCAGGGAAGACGCTGGATGCCGCCACGCTTGCCGAGGCCGCCCGTCTTGCCATGGAGGCCGCCGCGCCAATCGATGACATCCGCGCCGGGGCGGAGTATCGCCGCGCGATGGTGGAAACGCTGACGGTGCGCGCGCTCGGCCAGCTTGCCACCGGCAGCGAACGACTCGGCTGGCCCGCCGACCCCATCCTGCTGCAGGGAGAGTCGGACGGGGCATGGCCGGTTTCGGCCGATGCTGGCAGCGGATATCTGCAGCCACGGTCAATGGCGCACCCTGTGCGCTTGGAGGGCCATCAATCGCTTCTCGACAGCTTGCGCGCCGCGGGTTTTTCCGGTGTCAAGGAAGGCTGCGCTGAGGGCGAATGTGGCGCATGCACGGTCTTTCTCGACGGTATGGCGGTGATGGCCTGCATGGTGCCCGCCGAGCGCGCCGCGGGCAGCAGCGTGGTGACGATTGAGGGGCTTGCACAGGACGATGCCTTGCATCCGATGCAGACGGCCTTTGCTGAGGCGGGCGGCGTCCAGTGTGGCTACTGCACGCCGGGATTCGTCATGAGCGCGGCCAAGCTGCTTGAGGAACGCCCTCACCCCACACGCGCCGAAGCGCAGGAGGCGTTCACAGGCAATTTCTGCCGTTGCACCGGCTATCGCAAGATCATTGACGCAGCGGTAATGGCGGGATCCTTGGGCGACACGGAGTAGCAACAGCCTGTACGCGGAAACAACGGAAACAGCGGAAACTACATGAACAGCCAAACTGGACGCCGATGACGCGACCAACTTGGCTGTTCATGTAGTTTCCGCTGTTTCCGCGTACAGGCTGTTACCTCTCTCCCAGTTCCACGACTTCAGCCGCGGCGCGACGCAAACGATCATTGACGGCCGCGGCCATGCCGCCAGGCGGCAGCGTGCGCGCCAGCAGCAAGTCCGCGCCGATGGCATCGGCGGCACGCAGCGCGGCGTAAAGTCGCACGGCAACCTGTGCGGGCTGCGTCGCCGCGCCCAAACGCTCCACGCCCGCGCCGAGCGCTATCACCTCGGCCAGAGCAGACAAATCCTCGTCATAGGCCAGCAGCAGCGGAAAGCGCCCCAGAGCAAGTTCGTCGAATGCCGCACGGCAGAGCGCCGCGCGCGCAGCAGAGTCGCGGCCGCGCACGAGGGACAGCCGCGTGCGCGGCGCATAGTGGCGATCGAGCATGCCCGGCGAGGGCAGCGCGCCGGCCGCTGACGTGTTGTGACCGCGCACCTCGATGCGGCCCAACAGAGCTTCGAGTTGTTCGAGCGTGACGCCGCCGGGGCGCAGCAGAATTGGCACGGGACCGCTCACATCCAGCACAGTGGATTCGACGCCGATTGACGTGGGGCCGCCGTCAAGGATCATGTCGATGCGACCCGCCAGGTCCTCCCAAACGTGGGCGGCAGTGGTGGGACTGGTGTGGCTGAAGAGATTGGCCGAACGGCGCGGCGATGGGCAAGCGCGCTGCGCGCAGCAATGCCTGCGCGACGGGATGGCTGGGTGCACGTAGCGCCACCGTGGAGCCCCCGGCAGTCACGGCGTCGGGGATGATGTCGGCGCGGGGGGCGACGAGCGTCAGTGGGCCGGGCCAGAAGCGTTCAGCCAGCCGAAGGGCCGCGGGCGGAACGCGGCTCGTGAGCGCCGCCAGCGCTTCAACGCCGGTGATGTGGACGATCAGCGGGTCAAACGCCGGGCGCTCTTTGGCGGCGAAGATGCGGCGCACGGCGTCGGCGTCGAGCGCGTTGGCGCCGAGCCCATAGACCGTTTCGGTGGGGAAGGCCACCAGCCCGCCGCGGCGCAGCACTGCGGCGGCCTGTGCCACCAACTCGGATTCAGGCTGCTCGCCGTCAATCTCAAGGAGAATCGTCTGCTGCCTAGCCATCATGCGCGCATCGTTTGGTTATCAATCCAAACTGGAATGTTCGAGTCCGTGCGCGAGTCCGACGCGAGCTCACGCTTTGTGGCAAGCACGAGCAGGCTGAGCCCAATGGGCAAATTGGCGCGACACAACCAGAGGCTCTCGAGCGCAAGCGCCGCCTGAATGGCTGCGTTGGCGGTTGCTGAGGCGTAGACGGCCGAGGCCCAGTGCGTCGGCATTGCGCGGTTGCGCAGGCGATCAAGCAGGCGCAGCGCAACTGTCGGCGGCGCAAGCAGCGTATTGGCGTAGCTTATGCGCTTTGGCTCGTAGTCTGCGCACAAAAGCTCATTGTGCAACTCCGCCAGCGTGTAGCGTCGGCCCGTGTTGAACGCAGTGTCATGCGTGCCCTGCAGCCGCGGGTGGGCACTCACCCGCAACAGAAGAAGGCCGTTCGGACGCAAAACGCGCTGCGCTTCCGCAAGCGCCTGATTCAGGTCAACCCCCACCTGGTCGAAGCTGTCCAGCGCAAGGAGCAGGTCCACGCTTGCGGGCGGCAGCGGCAAGTGCAGCAGGTCTCCCTGGATGAACGCGGGGCGGCTGCCTTCGACGGCCCTCAAGGCAAGCGGGTGAAGTTCTGCGCCGATCACGCGCGCCGCTGGGCGGGCGTTCTGCACGGCGCGTGCCACGGCGCCCAGGCCGCAGCCAACCTCGAGCACGACCGCGCCAGGGCGGATTGGCACGCCGTGCAACATGGCCAGCGTCACCTGCACCATCCCGGCCGTCCAGCCGCCCGTCGCTCGGGAATCATACAGCAAGGGAAGAAGAGAAGCTTGTTTCACGGTTGCCCCTCGATATGGATTGAGCCAAGCGTCAGCGCCGAGCCGTCGGCCGGGAGGTGTGCGCCGTCGGCGGCGTACAAGCCCGTGGCAAGTGTATAGTCACCCTCCGGCAGGTCTGGCGGAAGCGCAATCTGGTACTCGTCAAGAATCCGCCATCCGGGTTGCCAGCGCGTCGATGGAAGCGAACCGCCGCCTGGGGGGGCATCCTTGCCGGCGACTGGCGTGCCGGCCTCCGCTGCTGAGTCGAGCAGATGGGTGAAGACCGTCCAGTCGCGCGCAGGGTCCGCATCCACCAGCCAGTGCAATTGAAGATAGAGCGTCTCGCCGGCGCGGGGCGTGGCGGGCTGCACGTCATAGCCAAGCAGCGAGATGCCGTCGCCGAGCGTGGCCGGTCGGGCCACCTGGGGCGGGCGGGCGCTCTCCGTCCCGGCAGGACGCAGCCAGGCGGTGGCGTACGGTTGCTGGACGCCATCGCTGAAGGTGCGCGCAATCAACGCCTGCGGCAGCACTTCGGGGAGCAGCATCGGGCCGCGGAAGTCCTCCTGGCCGATCATGACATAGGCTTCGTCCTGGGTGGTGGCGCCGTTTGTCACAGGGAAAATCGAACGACCGTCGAAACTCACGGGGGCCGGGCGGCCACGCGTCTCCCAGGCAAAGGCAAGGGTTGCATGGTCGCTCGGGCGCGGGGATAGGTAGATGGGCATCTCGGCCGGCTGGTCGGCAATCCAGCGCCCTACGTCCCACAGCCCCTCATCAAATGCGTAGTAGAGATCCGGCAGCGATGCCCAGCGCACAAAGTAGTCGCGCGCCGTGGTGATGCTGCTGAGCAGCAGAATTGCCGCGACGGCCACCGGCCCCGCCCACGGCGCGCGCACCGGGCGCTGCTGCCAGAGCCAATCCAGCGCCACGCCGCAGAGCAGCGCAACAGGGGCCGCGGCCCCCAGCACACGGTGAAAGTGGGGTGCGTATTCGGTGAAGACGCCGACCGAGAGTAGTCCAGCCAGGCCGAGCAAGGGAATCCAGTAGGCGGGGCTGCGCAGCCGTCTCAGAGCGATCAGCAGGCCCGCCCAGAATGGGAGCGCCAGCCAGAGATCGAGTGCGGGCGCTCCGGGCAGATTGCGGCGGGGGTCCATGTCGCCCGTGGGGCCAAAGGGCCATGCGAAGGGCCAGAACATGGTGATCGTGGCGCGGCAGATTGTGAAGCGTCCCCTGATCGGCAGGGCTGCCCGTGGCGCCCACCACGGAGATCTGCGCAGGGCGCATGAGGAGCAGATCCACATGGCGGCTGAAATAGATCAACAACGGTGCAACCAGCAGTGCGGCGAGCACGCCTGTAACGACCAGACCGCGTGTATGGGCACCTCTTTCAGTACCCTCCTGCCAGAGCAGGAGTAACGCCGTCAGCCCAATCAAGAATGGGATGACCCACGCACCCTGATAGGTGTAAAGCGTGGCAGCGAGCACGATCGCAAGGCCCGCAAACCAACCCCATCCTCCCGTACGCCGGCCGCGGCAGCAGAAGCCAGACCGCCGCCGCCCATTCCAGCGGGACGATGATCGGCTCGATGCCCATGCGGCTGAAGTGGATGTGCCAGCGCATGATCGCGAGCACACCGGCTGCGAGCAGCGGGAACGCACTTGAGAGTCTGCCCCGCGCATCGAGAAGCCGCAATTCAACTGCCGCGCCATAGACGGCGAGCACGCCCAGCACGCCGAAGAGCGCGGCGGTAATCCGCATGAGTGTGGGGCCTGGCGCAACGCCAAACAACCCGCCTACCCAGAAGGTGACAGCGTTGGCATAGGCGTTGAGAGGCGGCACGCCAAAATTGCCCTCAAGGAAGATCGGTTTGTAGCTGGGGATGGTGAGGATACGCCAGGCTTCCAGCCCCTCGAACGACTCGTCGAAGTGGAAACCGGGCGGTATGCTTTCGATGCGCCAGAGCCGCCACGCAAGCGCAACACCAAGCACAAGCAGAAGAAGCAGAAGTCTGGGTGCCCGTCGCGGACGAGGAAAGGTGCGCGCCATGCTGCGATTCTAGCATACGCGCAGCACAAGACGCCTCTCCTCCTGAGAAGGTGCAAGCGCATCAAGCGCCCCAGGAAGTTCAGAGGCTCCAGGCGCAATGCCGTGGAGCCTCTGGATCATTTTCATTTGCCGTGCGCTTGCATCAACGTGCGCTCTGTTCCACGAAGACGACGCCCGGAACACTTGCCGCGCGTGTGCGGCTGGGTCGAGACCCACGCATTGAAGCCGTTCGTTCCGGAGCATTATCCGGCGCCGGCTGGCGTGGCAGCGTTATCACAGACAGACTTGTATCAATTAGGCTGTTCTCCCCGCCAGACTTGTTGGGGCGCGACCCGTCGGCATGATGGTCCGTGTGCCACTTGCCATCGATCAGATAGCAGAACTCATATTGTGCGCCGGCGGGCAGATCAATGACTGCGCTCCAGACACCTTCGCGATCCTGCTTCAGAGGAGTGCCGGAGGGCTGCCACTGGTTAAAATCCCCGACTACGTAAACTCGGTCTCCCCAAACCGATGAGGGAAGTTCAAATGTCACGCGTACGTGACCGCAAGTAGGTGCAAGCTGTTTGTGGATCATGGAGTCACCTCGCAATGAGACAGCCGGCCGGCAATAGGGTGCTAAATCGAGAACCTTCGTGCAGCCGCCACTCCAACGGCAAGAGCAAGAACTGGATTTCAAGGGAGAGAATCTCGGTTCACTGCCTGAACAGAGTTCCCTCGCAGCGAAAAATGGGGGACGACCAACGCTGGACTTGAACGGCTGCAATGCTCTTGCCTGCTACGACTGCTTTTACCCTACGTCATTCAATGTCAGGATACCGTAAGCTGGGTTGTCAGTATGCGCCAATTCTTGTCATTTTTCAACCCTCAATCTGCCTGTCATACAGGAATCGATGGACTTTCATCGACCTTTGGCGTAGGCATTGCGATGGAGACTCAGTAGGGCTGCAGACCTGAAGTCGACTGTCCACGGCGCGGATCGCTTGGCGGCCTGCGTGTAAACTGGAGAGGCACATATTGAATGTCCGCCTGCGTATTTGAGTTCTTCTGCGTGTAAGGGGAATGTGCAATCTTCCGCTGGTGGTCGTGACGACGCCGCATGAGCGTATGCAAAACGCAGGCTGGGCAAACGAATTTGGTGTGCTCAGCGTACAGGAACGCACGCAATGCGTTGGCCGTGCGTGCGCAACGTCCTCGGCCGTGCGGCGGAAAGCAGCGGTTAACGTCAGTGCATGCCCGTGGGTTACAATACAGGCGTTGATTGGTGCTTCCGGCGCGCGCAGCGGCCCTTGCAAAGGCGCATGGTGCACAGCCGCCAATCGCGATTTACCGTATGGCAATCCACGGAATAGGGCATCAGCGCCAACATTGAGGAGAACCTATGACGTCTTTTCACATTGAGGGTGGTCAGCCGCTGCGCGGAAGCGTGCGGCCGATTGGGAACAAGAATGCGGCGCTGCCGCTGCTTGCTGCCTGCCTGCTCACCGATGACCCCGTAGTCCTGCACAACGTCCCCATGATTGGCGATGTGACGATGATGATCCGCATCCTCAGCGAGCTTGGCGTTGAGGTTGAGGAAGTCGACGGCACCGTCACCCTCTGCGCACGGCGTGTGCGCGGCACGCCTGATGCCAGTCTCTTTAGCCAGATTCGCGGATCGCTCACGCTCATGGGGCCATTGCTCGCGCGCTTTGGCCGTTTTGCCGTGGAGAACAGCGCCGGTGGCGACGATATCGGCCGCAGGCGCATTGACACGCACCTTCAGGTATTCAGCGCGCTGGGTGCAGAGTTGAAGCAGAACGGCAAGTTCGAGTTGCGCGCCGATGGCCGGCTGCGCGGCAGGGACATCATCCTGGACGAGGCGTCCGTCACGGCGACCGAGAACGGCGTCATGGCCGCGGCGCTGGCGCAGGGGACGACGGTGCTGCGCAACGCCGCGTCAGAGCCCCACGTGCAGGATGTGTGCAATTTGCTCGTCAAGATGGGCTGCCACATCGAGGGGATTGGCAGCAATGTGCTGACAATTCACGGCCAGGAACGGCTGAACGGCGGCGAGTTCCGCATCAGCCCGGACTTCGTGGAGATTGGCAGTTTTGTGGGTCTCGGCGCGATCACGGCAGGCGAACTGCGCATCGAGGGCGTGGTGCCCGATCACCTGCGCATGGTGCAGATGGTCTTCTGCGACCGGCTGGGCGTGCGCATGCACCTCGAGCACGATGAGACGCTGCCCGCTGAATGCGCCTGGACGCTTGTGGTTGATGATGAGCAGGAGTTGCGGATTCAACCCGATTTTGGCGGCGCGGTGCCCAAGATTGACGATGCACCCTGGCCCGCCTTCCCGCCTGACCTGATGAGCATCGCCCTGGTGACTGCCACACAGGCGCACGGCACAGTCATCATGCACGAGAAGATGTACGAGAGCCGCCTCTTCTTCGTGGACAAGTTGATCACCATGGGCGCCCAGATCATTTTGTGCGACCCACACCGCGCCGTGATTGTGGGCCCGAGCCGGCTGAGTGGGCAGCATGTCACCAGCCCCGACATTCGTGCAGGCATGGCGCTTGTGCTGGCGGCGCTGGCCGCGCATGGCGAAACCACCATCGGCAACGTGGAGCAGATTGACCGCGGTTACGAGCGCATCGACGACAAACTCCGGAGCCTCGGCGCGCAGATTGAGCGGGTGGCGTGAGGATGACGGGTAATTGATAACTGGAAATTGATGCTTGGTTGATTGGTTGATTGGTTGATTGGTTGACGGTTGACTGGTTGACTGGTTGATCGTGACTGGTGACGGTCGATTGGTGACTTTTGCTGCGGCGAACTCGATCGAAGCGAGGCTTCCAAAGTCGGAAGCCTCGCTTCTTTACTGCCACCAGCGCCGCCAGCGATACAGTCGGCAAGTCAACCAGTCAACCACTCAACAAATAAACCAATCAACCTGTCACCCAATTACCATTTACCCAGTTATCACTTACCCAGATATCACTTACCCAATCATCAGTGCCCCTATTCCCTCGCCCCGGCCACGCGGGTAATGAAATCATAAGGGTAGGGGAGTCGTTTGGCGCTTGCCTTTTCCAGGCGCTCCAGTTGCTTGGCATCGAGCGTCCAGCCTGCTGCGCCCAGGTTGTCCTCAAGATGGGCCAGCGAACGCGCACCGATGATCGGGGCCGTGACGCCTGGTTGCTGCAGCAGCCAGTTGAGCGCCGTTTGCGCAGGGCTGTGGCCGCTCTCCTTGGCCACTGCCATGAGCGCATCGAGCACACCCCATGTGTGGTCATTCGCATAGGCGTTCCACGATTCGCTCCAGCCTTCGCGCTGCGCCAGTTCGATGCGCGTATTCGCGGGCGGCGCTTCCATGCCACGGTGATACTTGCCGCTCAGCCAGCCGCCACGCAGCGGGCTCCACGGAATGACGCCGAGCCCCTCGCTCCGGCACACGGGCAGCAGTTCCCACTCAAGCTCGCGATCCAGCAGGTTATACAGCGGCTGCAGACTGACGAACGGCTCCCAGCCATGGGCGTGCGCCATGTCAACGGCCTTCTGCAATTGCCAGCCGCTGTAGTTGCTCGCACCGATATAGCGAACCTTGCCGCTCTTCACAAGCGAATCGAGCGTGCTCAGCGTCTCCTCGAGCGGTGTGCCGGGATCCCAGCAGTGCACCTGATAGAGATCAATGTAGTCGGTCTGCAGGCGGCGCAGGCTGTCCTCGACGGACTTGAGGATGTGCTTGCGGCTCAGCCCAAGATCGTTGGGGCCGTCACCCATGGGAAAGCGGACCTTGGTGGCGACCACGTAATTGTCACGCGCCTTGCCTTGCAGCCAGCGACCGGTGATCTCCTCCGACGCGCCGCGCGTGTAGACATTGGCAGTGTCGATGAAGTTGCCCCCGGCCTCGACAAACGCATCGAGCATGGCGAAGCTCTCGGCTTCGCTTGCCTCGCGGCCAAAGGTCATGGCGCCCAGACAGAGTTCACTGACTTTGAGACCGGTGGCGCCAAGATAGCGATATTCCATGGAAGACCTCCAAAGGTGTGGGCGGGCAGGCGATTTGCCCGAGGGTGGACGAAATGGGGAGACACTCCATTCTATAACGGTTGAGCAGAGGCATCCAAAGGAAGAGGCACAGGTGTACGTGGCAGAGCCCTGATTGCGCCGCAACCTACAGCCCAGGCGCGTCGCGTTTGGTACACTGGAAGGTGGGAAATTCAGCAAATCCGATCGCGAAAGGTGCATCATGTCAAACAGTGCCCAGGAGACACACGCCCACACAAACCGCCTTGCGCGGGAGACCTCGCCGTATCTGCTTCAGCACGCGCACAATCCGGTGGATTGGTATCCATGGGGGCCAGAGGCGCTGGAGAAAGCGCGCGCCGAACAGAAGCCCATCTTTCTGAGCGTTGGCTACAGTGCGTGCCACTGGTGTCATGTCATGGAACGCGAATCATTCGAGAACGACGCTACGGCCGCGCTGATGAATGAACTCTTTGTCAATATCAAGGTGGACCGTGAGGAGCGCCCCGACATCGATGCTATCTACATGGAGGCCGTCCAGGCCATGACGGGGCAGGGCGGCTGGCCCATGAGCGTCTTCCTTCTGCCCACGGGCGAACCGTTCTACGGTGGCACCTACTACCCGCCCGAGCCGCGCTACGGCATGCCCTCGTTTCGGCAGGTGCTACAATCGATTGACGATGCGTGGCGCAACCGCCGCGAGCAAGTGGCCGGGCAGGCGCAGCGCCTTACCACTGCACTGCAGCGGTCGGGCGCAATCGGCGCACAGTTCGGTACAGACAGTGATCTCGGTGATGACATACTCGCCGACGCCATCCAGCGCATGCGCCAGTACTTTGACGAAGAGGCGGGCGGCTTTGGCAACCAGCCCAAGTTCCCCCAGCCCATGACGCTCGACTTTGCCCTGACGCAGTATGCGCGCACGGGCGACCTTGACGCGCTCTTCATGGTCGAACTCACGCTGGAGAAGATGGCGGAAGGGGGAATCTACGACCACCTGGGGGGCGGCTTCCATCGCTACAGCGTCGACGCCATCTGGCTTGTGCCCCACTTCGAGAAGATGCTCTATGACAACGCGCAACTCCTGCGCACCTATCTACACGCCTGGCAGATCACCGGCCGCCCCCTCTTCCGCCGCGTGGTGGAGCAGACGATCGACTACGTGCTGCGCGAGATGACCTCACCCGCAGGCGGATTCTTCAGCACGCAGGATGCCGACAGCGAGGGGCACGAGGGCAAGTTCTTTGTCTGGACGCCGCAGGAGATTGAGACACTGCTCGATGCGCAGACAGCCGCGATCGTCGAGGCCCACTACGGCGTGACGCAGGGTGGCAACTTCGAGGGCAAGACAATCCTCTCCGTGGTGCGCAGCGTGGCGGATGTGGCCGAACGCTTTGGCATGACGACCGAAGCAGTCGAGCAGACGCTTGCACAGGCGCGCGGGGTGCTCTTCGCCGCGCGCGAGCAGCGCATCAAGCCTGCGCGTGACGAGAAGGTGCTCGCTGAATGGAACGGCCTCATGATCCACGCGCTGGCCGAATGCGGCGTGGCGCTGGGGCGCGCCGACGCCCTCGACGCAGCCACGCGTGCGGCCGACTTTGTCTTCGCGTCGATGAGCCAGCCCGACGGCCGCCTCTTTCGCACCTGGCGCGACGGTCATGCGCACCTCAACGCCTATCTTGAGGATTATGCCTCGATGTTGCGCGCCTGCCTCGCGCTCTATGAGGCGACCTTCGACAAGCGCTGGTTGGCGCAAAGCAGCCGCCTCGCGCAAATTCTTCTCACCGAGTTCCATGATGCGGCCAACGGCGCGTTCTTCCAGACTGGCGCGCAACACGAGAGCCTGGTCGTGCGGCGCAAGGATTTCATCGACAACGCGATTCCCAGCGGCAATGCGCTGGCCGCCGAGGGACTGCTGCGGTTGAGCATCTTCGTGGCCAATGACAGCTATCGGCGCGAAGCAACGCGGGTCTGCCTTGCGGTCAAGGAGGCCATGGCGCAGCAGCCAACGGGCTTTGGCCGCATGCTCTGTGTGCTCAGCACGCTGCTCACGCCCAGCCGCGAGGTGGTGATCGTGGGCGAGCCGGACGATTTCGTCACCCAGACGCTCCTTGCCGAGGTGCGCAGCCGCTTCCTGCCCTTTTCCGTGCTTGCGGCGATGGCCCCGGGCGAAGAGACGCTTTCCCTCCCCCTTCTCGAGGGACGCACCCTCGTGGAGGGCAAGCCCGCCGCGTATGTGTGCGAGAACTACGCCTGCCGCCTGCCGGTGACGACGGCCGCGGAGTTGGCCGCGCTCGTTGGGGTGAAGGCGAAGCCGTTATTGGTAACTGGTGGCCTGGTTGATTGGGTTATTGGGTGATTTGTTTATTGGTTCGCCGACACGAGGTTTCACGTACGTCCTACACGGTTTTCCAAATCTCGTGCATTCCGTAGGCGCCGGCCATGGGCCGGCGATCGTCACGCAAGCGCCTACGGAGTGGTGCGAATCAACCATTCAACAAATCAACCAATCTGAATTACCCCCTCCTTCACTGCAAGCGAGCCCCACATGACAACACCATCCACCTGGCTGCAGCGCACCGGCGCCACGATCGGCTTGACCTGGCGGCGCGGGCTGGCCGCCTTCGCCAATGGCCGCCGCCGCATTGGCCGCGGCCGTTTGCCCGACTATGTGGTCTTTACGCTGGAAACACCCCTTACCGACCTGACCGCCAACCAACCCTGGTGGATGCGCTATGTGCCCGGCATGCAGCCGCGCCAATCCATCCGCAGCCTTCACCATGCACTGCGCCGCGTGGCCGACGACCCCGACGTACGCGGCGTTATCTTTCTGGTCAAGGGGGCGTCGCTCCAGCGCACGCACGCGCAGAATCTGGCGACGCTCTTCGGTCGCTTCCGTACATGGGATCGTGCCGCCAACGCCAGCGCACGTCGCCCAAGACGATTCATCTTCACCTGGAGCAGATCACCGCGTCCACCTACACGGTCGCCTGCGCCGCCGATCGCATCTACGTGACGCCCCTCACTACGTGGGAGGTGATCGGCATGCGCATTGAGGCGGAGTACTACCGCGATGCGCTGGCGCGCCTGGG
The DNA here is from genome assembly GCA_963735275.1 of uncultured Chloroflexia bacterium. Classification (GTDB taxonomy): domain Bacteria; phylum Chloroflexota; class Anaerolineae; order Caldilineales; family Caldilineaceae; genus UBA5069. The sequence continues at coordinate 963,589 of CAVTKJ010000001.1, forward strand.
GGTTCAGGCCGAGGTCGTCAAAGTGGCTCCCTGGAAGACCGCGGCCGACAGCCTCACCGAAGCCTCCATGACGCCCGCCGCACGCGACCAGTACGAGTGGCTGCTCGACAGCTTGTATGGGGAGATGGTGCAGGCGATTGTGGCGGGCCGCGCGCTGGACGAAATCACCGTGCGCAGTCTGATCGACGCCGCCCCGTTCGACGCCAACGCGGCGCTTGCCGCGGGACTGGTCGACGCAATTCTCTACGAAGACGAACTGCCCGCCCACCTCGCCGCGGCGACAGTGGCAGCAGCGCCCGGTGCTCTCCCAGAGGCGAGCAAGCCGGCGCGCTTCAAACGCTACGCAGCCGTGGAGGGGCTTCTGTACCGGCGTGTGCGCCCGCGCAACAGCAAGCGCATCGGGCTGCTGGACCTCTCTGGTTCGATTGTCTCCGGTGAGAGCCGATCCTTCCCGATTCCGCTGCCGCTGCTGGGGGGCGACATGCTCGGCAGCGACGCGGTGCAGCAAGCCGTGCGCGCCGCTCGGCGGGATGACCGTCTCGCAGCCATCGTTGCCTACGTGGACTCGCCCGGCGGATCGGCGTTGGCAAGCGATATCATGTGGCGCGAACTCACGCTCTTGGCACAGGAGAAGCCGCTGGTCATCTACATGGGCCCGGTCGCTGCCAGCGGCGGCTACTACATCGCCGCGCCGGGCAGCTGGATCGTGGCCCAGGCGGGCACCCTCACAGGGAGCATCGGCGTGATCACAGCGAAAGTTATCACCAGCGACGCGTACGCCAAACTGGCAATCGGACGCGACGCCGTGCAGCGCGGGGCGAATGCGGATCTCTACGCCGATGCCCAACCGCTGGCACGATGGGCAGCGCGCCCAGGTCGAAGCCGGGGTGGAGATGGTCTATACTACCTTCAAGCAACGTGTGGCCGACGGCCGCAACCTGAGCCTGGAAGCGGTCGACGCCGTTGCCGGCGGACCGCGTTTGGACGGGCGCGCAGGCGCTTGATCGCGGCCTCGTGGATGCCTTGGGCGACCTTCAAGCCGCGATTGAAAAGGCCGCTGCGCTGGCCGAGATGCCGGCGGATGAAGTCGCCGGGGACTTGCGCGTCGAGTACGTGGATGTAGGTAGTGGCCGCCTTCTGGCGCAACCGCTGCAGCGGGCTGCGGCCACCTGGTTTGGGCAGCCACCCTCCGCCTTGACTCTGGCTACGCTCGCCACCCAGTGGGAGCGCCTCCTGCAAAGCGACCGCAACTGGCTCATCGCCGATCCCTTGCCGCGGGTGGAGTAGGTGATTGGGTGACTAGTTGACTAGTTTATTGGGTGATTGGTTGACTGGTTGACTGGGGCGCCCGTGGGATTCGCAGGCGCCGGCCCGTGGCCGGCGCCTGCACGGTGCATGCGTGACATCGCCATCAGCAAGCATTCCACTTGGAACTGCGCACAAGGCACCCAGTACACAAATCAACCCGTAAACCAGTCAACCCATAAACCCATAAACCCATAAACCAGTCACCATCCCACCCTCGGAGTGATCATGCCCTACAACGTCAATGCAGTCCGTCAACTCTTCCCCGCCTTGCAGGAACGATTCAACGGCAAACCGGCCATCTTCTTCGACAACCCCGGCGGCACGCAGGTACCCCGCAGCGTCATCGACGCAATGACCGATTACCTCACGCGCCGCAACGCCAACACGCATGGCGTTTTCGAGACCGCCATGCGCACCGATGTGACCATTGACAATGCGCGCCAGGCCGCCGCCGACCTGCTGGGGGCCGACACCGACGAGATCGTCTTCGGCAACAACATGACGAGCCTCACCTTTGCGCTGATGCACAGCATCAGGCACGAGTTTGGCCCCACGGACGAGATCATTGTGACGCGGCTTGACCACGATGCCAACGTTGCGCCCTGGCTCATGCTTGCCGAAGACACCGGTGCACGCATCCTCTTCGCCGATATTGACCCGGAAACCTGCACGCTGGATATGAGCCACTTCCACTCGCTGATCTCGCCGCGCACCAAACTTGTGGCGGTGGGCTATGCGAGCAATGCGTCGGGGACGATCAACGACGTTGCTTCGGTGATTTCGTGGGCGCACGAAGTGAACGCTTATGCGTTTGTGGACGCCGTGCAGTATGCGCCCCACGCGCTGATTGACGTCAAGGCTCTGAATTGCGACTTCCTTGCGTGCAGCAGCTACAAGTTCTTCGGGCCCCATGCGGGCATCCTGTACGGCAAGCGCGAGCACCTGAAACGGCTGCGCGCCTACCGCGTGCGCCCGGCGGGCGAGGAACTTCCGGGCAAATGGGAGACCGGCACGAAGAATCACGAGGGGTTGGCCGGTGTTGCCGCTGCAATCGACTACATTGCGGAACTGGGTGTCAGCCAGGGCGACGCGGCCGCATCTGCGCCACGGCGCGAGAAATTGAAGGCCGCATGGAATGCGCTCGCCCCCTACGAAATGCAGTTGATGGAGCGGCTGATCACGGGGCTCGGGGCAATTCAGGGCGTACGCATTTACGGCCTCACCGAGCCCGAAGCCATGGAGTCGCGCGTCGCCACAGTCTCCATCCGCAAGGAAGGCACGACGCCCGAGCAGTTGGCCACGGCGCTTGCCGCGGAGAACATCTTTGCCTGGAACGGCAACTTCTATGCCCTGTCCATCAGCGAACGGCTGGGGGTTGAAACAAGCGGCGGCCTGCTGCGCCTGGGCCTCGTCCACTACAACACAATGGACGAAGTGGAGAAGTGCCTGCGTGTTTTGGAGCGGGTGAAGTAGGGGATTGATAATTGGAGACTGATAATTGGGATGATTGGTTGAGTGGGTGATTGGTTGATTCGCTAAGTGTGGGGACTTTGCTTTCCTGTTCTTTCCGCAGTTTCCGCTCTTTCCGCGTACAGGAATTTGCCTAGTTCCAGGATGAGGAGTGGGTGATGGCGAAGATCGCGCTGATTTCGGACTCGCACGACAACTTGCCCGTGCTTCGCTCCGCGCTCGCAGAGATTCGCGCTGCGGGCGCCGAGGTGCTGCTGCATCTGGGCGACCTCTGCGCGCCCTTTGTGGTGAACACGCTTGCCGAAGAATTCTCCGGACCGATTCATCTCATCATGGGCAACAACGACGCCGACGGCCGCCTCCTGCAAACCATGGCCGGCCGGCACGCGCACGTCACGCTTTATGGTGTCTACACCGAGTTGACCGTCGAGGGGCGCACGCTCGCGCTCATTCACTATCCCGAACCGGCGCGACGCATTGCCGCATCGGGCCAGTTGGACCTTGTTGCGTATGGCCACAACCACCAGAAACACATTGAGCAAGTGGGAGATGCCTGGCTTGTCAACCCTGGCGAGCTGCTCGGCCTCCTCGGCGCGCCCACCTGGGCCCTCTACGACACCGCCGCGCACGCGGTTGTGCTGCACAGCGTGGGCGAGAGCTGATCGAGTGCCCATAGGACTTGCCGGCCCGCTCTTCGGTACCCCCCGGCCAACAGAGTAGCCAATTACCAATGATCGGTTATCGTTCACAAGTCAACCATTCAACCTGTCAACCATTCAACCATGTCAACCATGCTATACTCGCACCGATGAACGTTCAAGTCACCACCCGCACCCTCGTAGCCGCAACGGTGCTGCTCGTCGCACTGCTTGCGACCGCTTGCGGCCAGGTGATCACCCTCGCGCCGACGCCCACGCCCGAGCCCACGGCAACACTTGCCGTTGCGGTGGAGGTGGCTACGCTACCGCCCACCTCAACGCCTGCACCCTACACGCCCGCGCCCACGCCCACACCCACCATTACGCCAACGCCAGTGGTGCACACCATCCTCGGCGGCGAAAGCCTGCTGGGTGTTGCCGGTCAGTATGGCGTCTCCGTGGCGGCGCTGCAGGACGCAAACGGCATTCTCGACCCCCGCTTCCTGCAGGTGGGGCAGCAGTTGGTCATTCCCCGCCCGGAAGAGGTGGAGGAGGTGACCGACGAAAACTCGACACCCACGCCCACGCCACTGGCGGTCGAGGTGCAGAATGCGTATTTCAGCGAGAGCAACGTAGGCGGCTTGTGGGTGCTGGGCGAAGCGTTCAACCCCGGCGCCGACGCGCTGGAGCAAGTGCGCGTTGGCGTTTCGCTGCTTGACGCCAGCGATGCCGAGATTGCACGGGTCGAGGGTCTCGTTGCGCTTGACCTGATTGACCCCGGAAAGCGATCCCCCTTTGCCGTGACCTTTGGCGAGGATCCCGGCAAGTTCGAGCGTTACCGCGTCTTTGCCACACATGCCGTGCAGGCTCACGTCGGCAGTTACTACCGCGATTTGGAGGTGGTGGACGTCAAGGCGCAGGGTGAGCGTTACGCGTCATACACCGTCACGGGGACGGTACGCAATACTGGGCCCGAGGACGCCGTGGCTGTGCAGGTGGTGCTCACAGCGTACGATCCCCTGGGGCGCGTGATCGCCATGCGCAAGGTGACGCCCGAATACAACGTGATCCCGCGCGGTGGCGAGAGCAAGTTCACCGCAGTGCTCGCGCCCGTCGGCGGGCCGGCGGAACGCTTCGACGCCGTGGCACAGGGCCGCCGGCAGGATGCACCCCAGCCGTGAACGTTCCTACATCACCCAATGCGGCTCGAACGCTCGATGACGTTTCTTGTTTGTGTAGCCGACCTGCAAATTCCCCGTTTTCCGGGATAGCCGTGTAACATCTTGTCGATGCGTTACGCGCTTGATGGAACAATGCGCGCCAACCACAATCATTCTGCTCTCAGACACCACTTCTTCAGGTAGATGCCCCATGATTCTTGTACGCCGACTGACTCTGCGCACGATTGCGCTCCCTCTCCTGCTTGTCATCAGCATGGCCTTGGTTACGGGCTGCGGCGCTTCGTCCGCCGAGGCCGCATCGGAAAGCAATGATGTCCCCGTTGCGCAGGTCACTGCCCGCGCGGTGACACCGACAGCAACGCCGGCCGCGCTGACAACTTCTGCCCAGCCCGCTGCTGTCAAGGCGCAATCCGCAGCAGTTGAGACTGGCATCCCCACGCGCCTGGTGCTTCCCACAATCAAGCTCGACACGGGTGTTGTGGAACTGGGCTGGAGCACCTCGAAGAACAAGGCGGGACAAGTCTTCAGTGAGTGGGACGTGCCCCAGTACGCCGCCGGCTGGCACAAGAACAGCGCCGAGCCGGGACAGGAGGGCAACGTGGTCCTGAGCGGCCACAACAACATTCTGGGGGCGGTTTTCCGCGAGCTGGACCAACTCAAGCGAGGCGACACGGCCATTTTGTACGTGGGCAACGAGTCGTTTGAGTATTCAATTGACAAGGTGATGATCGTTCCCGAGCGCACCGCCTCGGCCGAGCAGCGGATCGAAAACGGTCAGTGGATTCAGCCCACGCCCGAGGAGCGCCTGACACTTGTGAGTTGCTGGCCGCGCGACGACAACTCGCACCGCATCATCGTCATCGCCCATCCTGTCGCGACCAACTAAGACCTGTACGCGGGAACAACGGAAACAGCAGAAACGACATGAAGAATGCTTTTCATGTCGTTTCTGCTGTTTCCGTTGTTCCCGCGTACAAGCTTTTCTGTTTCTACGCCGCGAGTTCGCAGTAGCGGTCAATCTGTGCGCCGAGGACGGCCAGGCTGTCCTCCCAGAAGCGGCGCGTGCGCAGGTCGATGCCGAAGCGGGCGGCCAGGTCGGCGGCGTTAGCCTCACCCGTTGAGGCGAGCAGCGCCTTGTACTCCTCCACAAATGCAGCGCCCCGCTGCTGGTAGACGGCGTAGAGCCCCGTGCCGAAGAGCAATCCAAACGCATAGGGGAAGTTGTAGAAGGACAGGCCCGGGGAGTAGTAGTGGGGCTTCCAGGTCCACATCCACTTCTGGCGATAGCGCTCGTCAACGCCCTCCCCGTATGTGACAGCTTGTGCGCGAGCCATCATGTCGCACAACTCCTCGGCAGAAAGCTCGGACTGGGTGCGACGGGCAAAGAGCTCCTGCTCGAAGAGATAGCGCGAGTAGATATCGACAACGACTTGCGCTTCGCCCTGGATGAGGGTCTCAAGGATGGCGAGCTCCTCCTCGGGGCCGGGGGCCTTCTGCAGCACCGCCTGCATGACAATCGTTTCGCACATGATCGAGGCGGTTTCGGCAAGCGTCATGGGTGTTTGGGACTGCAGAGCAGTTTTGCCCGCGGCGTAGATGCAACTGCTGTGAAAAGCGTGGCCCAGTTCATGCGCGAGGGTGGAAACCTGGTCGAGCGAGCCGTCGAAGTTGGCGAGGACGCGGCTCTCCCGAACGGAGGGAAGGCTCATGCAGAAGGCGCCGCCGCGCTTGCCCGTGCGCTGCTCGGCGTCAATCCAGTTGGAATCAAATGCGCGCTGGGCAAAGTCGCGCAAGTCGGGCGAGAAGGTGGCGAACTTGTCGAGAATGAAGGTGCGCGCCTCGTCCCAGTCGAAGTGGGTGTTGTCTCCAGGCATTGGCGCCGCAGAGATCCCACCAGGCAAGCTGCTCCTTGCCCAGGCGCCTGGCCTTGGCACGGAAGTAGCGCCGCCACTGAGGCAGAGAGTCCTCCATGGCGCCAAGCATCGCCTGGAGGGTGGGCCTGTCGATGCGCGCAGCGTCAAGGGCGCTGTGGAGCGCATCCTCGCGCCCGCGCCGCTGGTTGAGGGTGACGACTGCGCCCTTGACACCGTTCATGCACGCCGCCAGAGGCTCCTTGACGCTCTCCCAGGCAACGTTCTCCGCCTCCCAGGCTCGCCGCCGCACGGATTCATCGGGGTGCGAGCGCAAGTTGATGAGCGCCGGCATGGGCAACTGTTGCACCTCGCCGTCAAGTTCAAAGGGAACGCTCAACTGTGAGGTAAGCGTTCCCTGGAGCTTGCCCCATGCGCTTGCGCCGCTTACAAGCAGTTCGGCAGCCAGTGCCTCTTCGGCCTCGCTCATCATGTACTGCGCCTGTTCAGCCATTTCGCGCAGGGCGAAGGCATGGGCGAGCGTGCGCACATCGCGGGGAAGGATGTCGTCAAGTTGAGGGGCGAGCCTTCCCACCCACGCCTGGAAGCGGTTGGAAAGCATCTCGAGGCGGACGCCCAACTGGTCAAACTCGGAGAGGCGACGGCGCGCCAGGTCATCGCGCGAGTCGGTGCTGACGAACGCGTAGATGTAGGCGCGCACCGTGTGCGCCAGTTCGTAAAGCGCGTTGGCCTTTTCCACTGCGTCGCCCAGGTGCGAGGCAAGTGCGTCAGGCGTTGTGTGGGTGGAGCCATCGCCAAGCAGCGCATCAAGCGCATCAATCTGCGCCGAAACTGCATTGACCGCGGCCTCATACTCGGGCGAAGCGAGGTTCGGATAGATAGCGCTGACGTCCCAGCGTGGTGCGTTGCTCATGAGTTTCCTCCCGGATTGACGGTTTGCAGGCTTTCGTGTGCGGATCGTGTGGCCGGCCTGGCGATTCGGCGAGGCAATCGTTGTGTGGTCACCAGTTGCGGCAGAAGCCATGATTGTTCAGGCGTTAGGTGCGAATGTCGTCTGTGTGGACAAATGGCGCGCCTGCCGGGACAACGGTGTTCGTGCCGTGGCCTCGAATCGTCGCGCCGGAATCGTGCCCAACCGTTCCATTCTACACCACCGCATGGCAGCGCAATTTGTCTACAGGGGTGGGCTTCGTCAGCGATCGCCAACTCTGTTTGCACTATGCGTCGCTCGCGTTTGGATGGTATGATAACAGTGCGCACCGTTCAGTGAATCTGAAATTGATACTTGCCTGCAAAGCGCCGGGGACATTCGGCGCCCCGCGTGGCTTTCTGCACCTTACCATACCAAATATGCTCGTTTTCGGCTTCGCAAACACTCTGCAACCAGTGCAGGGCGCGCCGTCTTATCTGCGACCTTATGGTCGTAGACTTCCCAATCCCTATCCCCTGAGCTCGTGATCTTCAAGACCAATGGAAAGTGATGGGCCAAATATGCAGGACACTCTCGTGGTCAATCAAATTGCCGTATTTATTGACTTTGAAAATGTAGCCCTTTGGGCTGAGCAGGAGTTTCTCGACTTCGAACTTACACCTCTTATGGAGTACCTCCAGAGCCGCGGACCCGTTGTGATCAAGCGCGTCTATGGCGACTGGAGCCGCTTCTTCCGCTATCGCGATGATTTGATGAACAACGCCGTGGATCTCATCCAGATCTACAGCGTGCGCGCGGGCAAGAATCGCGCCGACATCCGCCTTGCCCTCGACGCCATGGAGACGGCCATCAACCGGCCGCAAATCCAGACGTTTGTCATCGTTTCAGGTGACAGCGACTTCGGCCCGCTGGTCGCCAAGCTGCGCGAGTATGGCCGCTACACGCTGGGCATTGGCCCGCGCGATGTAACGCACCCCTTGCTCATCAAGGCGTGCGACGAGTTTCTTTACCTCGAGGCTGTGCTCGGCGACCTGACGGCCGAGCACGAGTTGCATGAATCTGTGCGGAGCGACAGCGAACTGGCGCGCGGCCTCGTGGAAAAGGCGCTCAAGGTCCATGCGCAGCGCGACGAGCTCCCTGTGCTTGCGGCCAAACTCAAGCAAACGATGCTCCAGCTTGACCCTGCATTCAACGAAGCGAACTTCGGGCACGCGCAGTTCAAGAACTGGCTCGAGAACAATCAGGATATCCTGAATTTCTTCTACAAGGATACACAACTCTTCGTTGCGCCCAAAGGTTTTGTCGTAGACTCCGAGTGGAGCCCCCGCGCCGTCGCGCAACCGGCATCGCCGCGCAACGGCCATCCTGGAACGACGTCGATTCAGTTGCAATACTCCTCATCCCATCGCAGTGCAGATTCGTCTCCGCCGGTCAAGCCGTCGCTGCGCCAGCAATACACGCAAATCTTCAACCGCCTGAAGATGACCTCGGTCGACTTCGCCACGCGCCGCGACGTGCTGCGCGATATCTACCGCGAACTCATCGAGCATCCCGGCGAACGCACCACGGATGACCTGCTGGACGAGCTCTGCAATCGTTATGATGCGCTGGGCATCGTGCGCAGCAAGACGATGCTGCGCCAGATTTGGCAAATGGGCTTTCGCCAGCGCGCCTTCGACTACGGGGAACAAGTCGCCTCGGTCCACGTGCCCGTGCGCATGGACCCTGAGATCGACAGCGAGGCCGCGTTCATCAGCCGCGCCGAATCGGGTTTTGTCTATGCGGTGCTCAATGCGGGGTTGGAAATCGACAAGGGAGAACTTGCTTCCATCCTGCTGAATGACGCCGAACAGCAGGAGTACATCACGAACTTGCTTGACGATCTGGAGAAGCGCTCGATGATCGAGCAGCAGGACGAGCACTATTCGCTGCCCGGCCAGAGCGTCATCCCCTTCGCCGATGAGCCGGCGCTGGAGCCGATCTGTCAGGACATCGAAAACACGATTGTTCCCGAGACCATGGTGCGCACCTCCGACAAGGCGCGGTCGCTGGCAAAGACGGCCATGCTGCAGCGGTCCCAGGATTTTGCCGCGTCGGCGCGCAGCTACCTCATGGCTTGCAGGGTCCAGTGGGAATCAATTGAGGAGGGTGAGGCCGGCGCAACGCTCGATGACTTGCGCTGGTACATGGCATCCTACGCATCGGTGCGGGCCGGCGAGCTCTCGCAGATTCATCGCGACTATGCGCGTTCGCGGCCCTACTACCTGGCCTTCTTCTACCTTGTGCAAGAGGACGATCCGCTGTGGAGCCGCATGCGCGGGCTCATTAACCCGATGCTCTCCTACTACTGGGTGAACGCGTGGCGTGAACTGGGGCTCAACGCAGGCAACCCGAGCCTTAACGCGACAACGCCGGCGGAAATTGCCGTGCGTGCGGCCACACATGAAAACCAGGATCTCTGCTCGCTTTGGTTTGCAATGACCAACGGCCTTGCCGAGGTGAACCCGGGCCTGCTGCGCCGCGTTGCCAACCAAATCCGGCTGAATCGTAGCGAATCCCCCGTCTACCAGCAGATCGCGGACCAGATGGAGCAGATGCTGATGGCGTAGGGGGAGAGGTGATAACTGGATAACTCGTAACTGATAACTGGGGTTACTCCCTCGTTGCGCGGGTGGTTGCATGAACGTAGCGGGGGGCTTCCAGCCCTCCGTTTTCGTTTTGGTGAACCCACCGCCCACAACGGCAGCGGGGTCGTCCCGGCATTCGTGAACAGGGTGATGGCGCGGCGTCCCTCCGCTACGCCGTAACGTCAGTTATCACTTACCCAGTTATCAGTTGTCGAGTCACGTGGCCGCCCAACCTATTCGCCGCCCGCAATCTGCCGCAGCCGCCTGTCGAAGTACGCCTGATTGGGCAGGAGGCCCCGAGCGGTTTCCACAATGCGCCCCTGCGCGTCGATAAAGAAGGTCGCGGGAATGCCCTGGATGCCGAATGCATCTTCCCATTCACCCGTGGCGTCGAAGGCATTGGGGTAATCGAGGCCGTGGTCGGCCATGAACCGCTGCGCCTTGGCCGGATCGTCCGAGTTGACAACAATGCCAAGAAAGGTGACATCCTTTCCCTGCGCATCCTTCCAGCCTTGCGCAAGGATCGGGGCCTCCGCTACGCAGGGGCCGCACCAGCTTGCCCAGAAATTGAGCACGACGCCTTGCCCGCGCAAGTCGCTCAACCGCAGCGTCTCGCCTTCGAAGGTTGTGATTTCAAGATCTGGGGCGAGGCCATCATTGCCGGCCGGAAGAAAGACGCGCACCAGCCGCAGCGCGCCCATTCCGACAATCAGGAGCGCAATGGCGATGAGCAGGAATCGGCCCATCCCCACGCCTTGCCTGCGCGTGACCGGTGTGGCCTCTTCCGCCAGCGCCGAATCGAGCACGCGCGCGGCCGCCTCGTCGTCGAGCGGTGCGCTTGCAGGAGAATCGCCGGGCTGGTCAGGCGGAGGAACTGTCGCCGCCGGGTTGTAATCCATCAATCCATGAATCCAATCGTCCGAAAATAGAAACGGGGCGGACCGCACTGGTCCGCCCCGTCATTTTCCCAAATACGCAGCACGCTGTCCATTTCGGTGTGTGGCAGCGGCGCGCAGCCATGCGCTGAAGTGAAGCTACTCAGTGATGATGACGAGCGCGCCTTCGCCTTTGGGCACGTTCTGCCACTTTGTCACGCCGTCCCAGGCCGGGCCGAGGAAGTTCCACAGCCAAAGCGCGTCGGCATTGGTCATGTTGATGCAGCCGTGGCTGCGCGGCGCACCAAACGCATAGTGCCAGAAGGTGCCGTGAAAACCGTAGTCGCTGTAAAAGTACTGCACCCACTGCACATTGGGCAGATTGTAGTAATTGCCCTCGGCGATGCTGCCGCCTTCCATCGTCTGCGAGCGGACCTTGGCCCGAATGTTGAAGGTTCCGGTGACGGTCGGTGTTTTGGGCAGGCCGGAGGCGATGACGAAGCCGCGAACGGGCGTACTTCCCGAATAGGCCACGGCGACTTGCTCGCTCAGGTCGACGCGCACCCAGTGCTCGGTCGTGTTGGGCATTTCAATTGGGGTCAGGCCTTCAAGCAGCTGTGGTGCCAGCGCGGGAAGAAACGCTGTGGTGCGCCGATCGATGTTGTCAAGGTAGGTCTGCTTGATGAAGGGGCCGACCGTTGGCGCGAGAGCCGGAAGTGAAGGAAGAACGCGTTCTACCTGATGTTCGGTCGAGGCTTCGACGACTGTGCCGCCCGTAAGCAGCCATGGATTGATTACAGGGATGATTGCGTCAGTCTGCGCATGAACCGGTTGCATGGCTGACAGAAGCACTGCCGAAGAAAGGGCGATTGCGCCAATTGTTCGACGCAACCATAAACCCGCACGTACGCTGCAGTGCACCTGCGCCGAAGCGACATCCTTGCTGCTGTGCTGCGAAAAAGCCATGAAGCATAATCTCCGGGCCGCCCATCGGGCAAGCCATGTGGTTGGGTCATTTCAAGGCGCATACGCGCTTGAGGGAACGAAGGGATCAACTGCAACAAGGGAGTGGAAGCCTGCGTTCCCCATGTTCCCCATGACCGCCGAGAATGGCTGCGGGTTTTAGCCCGGCGCCGTTCTAAAGCCATACCGGAACGAAAACAACACCTCAACGCAAAGCCGCAAAGCGAGCAAAGGAACGCAAAGGACCGCAAAATGTTGACTCAAATCAGGCAAAGGCCTTTCCTCTGCGCCCCTTTGCGTCCTCTGCGCTTTTGCGTTGAGATGTTCGTAGCAGATGTGGCTTTCATCCCGTTTTCACATTAGTAGTGCACATACACTTCGGTGCCGATTGGCGCCCAGTTGTAAAGCATTTGCGATTCGTCAACACGCATGTTCACACAGCCGTGGCTCATGGGCGTGCCGAAGTTGTTGTGCCAGTAGGCGCCGTGCAGCGCATAGCCGCCGTAGAAATACATCACCCAGGGAACGCCGGGGAGATCATAACCTGGTCCCGACATGCGCTGCGATTGGTACTTTGTACCAATTTGATAATGGCCTGTGACCGTGGGCGTGCCGGGAAGCCCCGAGCTAATGCTCGTGTACATAATGGCCACGTCGCCCTGCCACGCGGTAAGCGTCTGATTTGAGAGGTCAACCTCGATCCACCGGCGGCCATCGGCGGGGGCTACGGATGCGGAGGCCGAGAATGACTCGCCATCGCCCTTGATGCGCAGCCGCTGGCCCACCCAAACGAAATTGGCATTGGGCAGCCCATTGGCAGCGAGCAAGCTTTGCGTCGACACATTGAAACGTTGGGCGATCTGCGAAAGCGTGTCACCCGGCATGACGATGTAGATCGAACCGGCGATGTCGCTGTTCTCGGTTTGATCCGTGGCGACACTTGTCGCCTCGACGCGTGCGCTGAGCCGCAGTTGCTGGCCTGCCCAGACGAAATTGGCATTGGTCAGGCCATTAAGGCGCAAGAGATCGCCGGCGGAAATGCCATTGCGTTTGGCAATCTCCGATAGGGTGTCTCCCCGCCGCACTGTGTAGTAGCCGTTGCCTGCCGGAAGTTCACCGGCCTTCGCCGGCGTGCCGTATTGCGCAAGTGCGCCGCTCTCCTGCCCGGGAATCAGCAGCCGCTGGCCACTGAAAATGAAGTTGGGGTCGGAGATACCGTTGTAGCTAATGAGTTCATCGAGCGAAACGCCGTACGAGCGCGCGATGACTGCGAGCTTCTCGCCCCGTGCGACAACATGCACGGCATCCTGGGCATAGGCATGCGAAGCAGCCAATGCTGCGAGTGCGGCAAATAGCAGAACAAACGAACGCGCAAGCCAGTGCGCGGCGCGCTTCCAACTCTCGGTTCGGGGGAGGGACGGCTCGGCTTCTGCGCAGTGGAATTTGGGCGTCGATGAGGGCGGCAATGAGTTCTCCATGGAAGTCCCTTGGTGGCGGCAATGTAGGCGGCGATGAAGGCTTCAGTGTCGATGCGGGCAGCGCGCGCAAAGTCGCTCTGCCGAACTGCTGATTGGCTCCCACTTCTTCAAGCTACGCGAGGTTCAGAGCTGAAAGTGCGCTGATTGTTCTCCGCAGAATTGCAGGGTGGGCGATTGCCCCAGTTCTGCCGCGTGGCGCCCCGTTGCCTGCAAACGTGAGGCGGAAGCAACTTCAGCCGGATTCGCGCGCCGCAGGTTCGTCCTGCTGCCCGTCGAATCCTCTACGCTTGCTATTCCGCGACACTCCGCGATAGGCCGAATATGACCGTAGTATAGCCGCACAGTTCACGATATAAAAAAGCCGAATCAGCCGGGTCGCGGTGGCGCAGGGTGAAGGGAACTGAGGGAACCTGAGGGAACGCAGGGAACGCAGGAAACCTGAGACTTGAAACCTGAAACCTGAAACCTGAAACTCACTGCGTCCGGTCGTCGGCCTGGCTGTCTACGGGAAGGGTCACTGTGAAGGTGCTCCCTTTGCCGAGCGTTGAGGTCACGGTGATCGCACCGTCATGCGCCTCGACAATTGCTTTGGCAATGGCCAATCCAAGCCCTGATGAGCCTTCGGTTGAGCGTTGACGAGCCCTGTCGCCGCGGTAGAGGCGGTCGAAGACGTAGGGCAGATCGTCGGCTGCGATGCCTGCGCCGGAGTCTTTCACAGAAAGCGCCACAACGCTGCCTTGCAGATGGGCCGAGAGTCGAATCTCACCTGCGGTCGTATGGTTAAGCGCATTGGCGACCAGGTTGTTGAAGACCTGCGCGATTCGGTCGGTGTCCACAAGCACGTTGGGCAGATCGGGGTCCGTATCCATGACGATGGACACCCCTTGTTCCTGCGCAGGCATGAAATGGGCCAACGCCGCGCGCTCCACGAGGGCGGCGGGGTCCACGAGGCGACGATTGAGGGAGAGTTCACCGGCATCGGCAAGCGAGAGGGTGCGCAGGTCATCCACCATCCGTTGCAGGTGCTTCACCTCATCGTGCATGATGGTGTAGATGGTGGGCGTGCCGTTGAGCAGCCCCTCCTTGAGCCCCTCGGCATAACCGCTGAGGATTGTGAGGGGTGTGCGCAGATCGTGTGCAAGGTCCGCCGTCATTTGCTTGCGCAACGTGCTGGCTTTGGCGAGATCGGCGCTCATGTGGTTGAAGGATTGCGCGAGCTCGCCGATCTCGTCACGCGAGTGAACATCGACGACCTGGTGCAAGTCACCCGCTGCCATCGCGCGGGTGGCGGCGGTGAGCGCCGCGACGGGGCGCGTGAGCGTGCGGGCAAGCAGGAAGCCCAGCAAGAGGGCGACGAAAATGGTGAAGATTGCGCTCAATATGGCAACCCAAAGCAGGCGGTCCCAGAGGTCGGACTCAAGCGTGCCGCCGGGGGGTGGACGCCGGGCAGGGGCATCGAGCGAACTGAAGACGATGGTGCCGACTGTCTGCCCGTCGACAACAAGCGCCTGGCCGCGAGCTGCCTCAGCGGCGCTCAGGCTCCCGCCCTCCGGCGAGTTCGGGCCGCCCAAAACCACGCGGCCCTGCGCGTCGGTGAGGAGCATGCTGCGGCGATAGATGCCCAGAGGTGGCGTTCTCTCAAGCGCACCATTGATACCTTCCCAACTGCCCGTGCTCGTGTAGTACTGCTCAAGCGCACTGATCAGCGCTGCCTGGTCGCGCCCCGAAATGAAGCGCGTGAACTCTGTGCGTGCCTGCGCACCCAGCAGCAGGGCAAAAACGACGATGCCCAGCACGCCGACGAGGAGGAACGCGGCTGTGAGTTTGGAGGCAAGAGAGCGCATAGCAGTTCCTGGAAAGGCGCCTAATCGGACGCGGCGACGCGCCGCGGCGCAGCAAATCGATAACCCAACCCATAGACCGTCTCGATGTAGATTGGGCGTCGGGCGTCGGGCTCGATCTTGGCGCGCAGGTTGCGCACATGGACATCAATCGTGCGCTCATAGCCCTCGTAGGCGTCACCTGCCATGCGGTCGAGCAGGTCAAGGCGGCTGAAAATCTGGCCGGGGGCCGACATGAGTGCAGCGAGCAGTTCAAGCTCCGAACGTGTGAGGTCCACGTCACGCGCATCGCCCCGTTCGGCCAGGCCGACGGTGAGGATCGCACTGCGCTTGTCAAGCGTCACGTCGCCAACGCGGAGAATGTCTGGTTCCACGGTGCTCTTCTGACTGCGGCGCAGCACGGCGCGTACGCGCGCAATCAGCTCGCGCACGTTGAAGGGCTTCGTCACGTAGTCGTCGGCGCCGAGTTCGAGGCCCAGAATCTTGTCGCCATCCTCAACCTTGGCAGTCAGGACGATTATGGGGGAGTCGCCCTCCTTGCTGTAGGCGCGAATAAACTCATAGCCTCCCATTTCGGGCATCATCAGGTCGAGGATAATCAGGTCGGGTCTCTCCTCGCGTGCGACGAAGAGCGCCTCACGTCCATTGCCCGCTTCAACCGCCCGATACCCTTCCTGTTCAAGGTAGACGCGGATCATTTCGCGCAGTTTGCGCTCGTCGTCAACCACCAGAATTGTTTGCGTCATGATCGAATCACCTTGTCACGGGAACTGCCTGGCAGCACAGGAGTGGCACAGGAGTGCGTGAAGTATACGCGCTCTGTCGCTTGCGGAAGTACCCGCCTCATGTGTCACCATCGTAACACATCAATCCGCCCCTGTGCGCGGGCGCCTGGTGTGCGGTCGCAGCACTTGAGTTGGTGCTCTGCACGAGCGTTGGATTGGCCGGCGGGCCTGCATATGCAAAGTGTATAGGAAGACTTTGAAGAGATTGTGTGGCTGGTATTGATAGAATACGGGTTATCCGCCAAGCGCATCTTTGGCGTCAGCGGCGCAGTCGCTTGCTGGTGGTATTGTTAGGGCGTGAGGGATGCGAGTTCTCGGCGAAATCGGGCGTTGCCGAACGCTTTGAGGTGCGCAATGGCTGAACTGGATTGGGCGGCGCTGCTACGCGCCGCGGGATACAAGATCACACCGGCACGCGAAGCCGTGCTCGAGTCGATTCCACAGGATAGCGAGCACCTGAGCCCTGCCCAGATCCTGCGGCAGGGACGCGCGCTCTATCCCGCGCTCAGGCCGTGCGACCGTCTATCGCACGCTGGAGTTGCTTACATCGCTGGGCGTTGTGCGGCCAATCTACATTGGCGACGCGGGCCCCACCTACATTCGCACCACGGGCGGACATCACCACCTCGTCTGCTCACGCTGCGGCGTCATGGTGGACTTCGACCACTGTGCCGCCGACGAAATGGTTGCCGATCTGCATGACCGCTACGGCTTCACCATTACCAGCCACTTGCTCGAGTTCTATGGCCTATGCCCAACATGCCAGGAGCCCGAGGCATCCGAATCCACCGTGCGCCAGTCGCGAGCCTGAAAAATGCGTATGCTGCACTTGACGCGCAATTGCTTGACGTCTCCAACTGACGGAGTTACAATTGAGACTGCGTCTCATTTGTGCATTCGAATGCTCACCGGATTGAGGAAGCCATGTTATATCACCATCTTGTTGCGGTCCGTGCAACGATTGCCTTGTTCACCATCCTGACCTTCTCCGCCGCCTGTGGCTCCGGCGCCGGCCCAACACCGACCGAGCCTGCAGCGATCACGCCCGCCGGGACGACTCTCGCTTCCGCGCTTGCGCCTGCGCCTATTGCGCCGGGAGAACGGCTGCGCGTCGTCGCGACCACCACCCTCATTGGCGATGCGGTTGCACGCGTTGCCGGCGATCTTGTCGATCTCTCTGTACTTCTGCCCGCCGGTAGTGACCCCCACACGTACGTCGCCACCCCACAGGACCAGGTCGCGCTTGCCGATGCTCAGGTCGTCTTCATCAATGGGCTTGGTCTGGAGGAGTCACTGCTTCCCACGCTCGGCAAGGTGGAACAGGGGCCTGTCGTCTCCGTCAACCAGGACGTTGCGCCACTGGCGGCCGCAGCCGAGGAGGAGGAGGTCGCCGGTGCGCACGGCGCCGGGGAGGAGGAGGTCGCCGGTGCGCATGGCGCCGCTGACCCCCACACATGGCAGGACGTGCGCAACGTTGAACTGTGGGCAGCAACGATTGCCGAAGCCCTTGCGCGCCTTGACCCTGCCAACGCGACTGCCTACGAGGAGGCTGCAAGTGCATACCGCAGCGAACTCCAGGCGCTCCATTCCGAAGTTGCCGCGGACATCGAGAGTGTTCCAGCCGAACGGCGGCTGCTCGTCACAGACCATGATGATCTCGCCTACTTCGCTGCAGCGTATGGCATGAAGGTTGTTGGCGCCGTCACCCCTTCCTTCAGTTCGATGGCAACAATCTCCGCGCAGGAGATGGCCGCGCTTCAGGATCAAATCAAGGCGCAAGGCGTCCCGGCGATCTTTGTCGGCAGCACCGTCAACCCGCAACTTGCCGAGCAGGTGGCAAAAGACACTGGCGCACATGTTGTCGCGCTCTACACCGACTCGCTCGGCGCGCCCGACGGCCCGGCCGCGAGTTACGTGACGATGATGCGCACCAACGCGCAGACGATTGCGGAAGCACTCAAATAGCGCTCGTGCGTTCCGTCAGGCATGTGTGCGCAACCTCTGGTAGAATGAAGAATGCACGCCGATCCACCGCAGTGTAGTCCGAGCACTCCACACAAATAACCGTCCGCAAACCCACCCAACAGGCTCACGGAGAGGGCCCTTGCCATGTCTCGTTCAATCAGATTCCGCACCTTTGCCAGCATGCTTGCCGTTGCCGTCTTCCTTGTCGCAGGATGCGCCATGCCCATGCCCTCCGCGACACAGGGCGGCATGAACGCCGCGCCGGCCATGAGTGCGCTCGTCCCCGTAGCCGGTCAGTTGACTGTTGAGGGCGTCCGTGCGCGGCCCGCCCCGCTCGAAGGGGGCAACGGCGCGGCCTTTTTCACAATACTCAACGGCACCGACAAGCCCGTCCGCCTGGCAAGCGCCGCAAGCGACGTGGCTGCGACGGTGGAGCTCCACGAAACCATCAATGAGGGCGGCGTGATGAAGATGGTTCCGCAGCCCGAAGGTTTCGAGATTCCCGCCGGGGGCATCGTGGAGCTTGCCCCGGGTGGCAAGCACGTCATGTTCATCGGCCTGGCCCAACCTTTGGCCGAAGGTGACGCTTTTTCGGTGACCCTCAACTTCGACGATGGCCAGAGCATGGATGTGACTGTGCCTGTGGTCGCGATGACGGCAATGCCCACAATGGGCGCCGGCGCGGTCTCCGGTTCAAACATGATGACAGGCACGAACGCGCCAACGGGTACGAACGGGATGGGCGACGCGAATCAGTCCGCCGAAACACCCACCGCGCAGCCCTGAGCACCGCACTGCCGTAGCCGCTACATCGCCATAAGCGCTGAAGCTTCAGGCGCTGTAGCCCTCAACTTCAGTTCCCTGACAGTTCAAACCACGAGGAGTCCTCGGTGACCAGCCTGGAGCAGACATATACCTATCGCGAGATTCACGAGCAACCTGCCGTGATCGAGCGCTTTCTGCGCACGCAGCGCGACGTCACCGAGGCGCTCTCGGCCGAAGTCCGGCGACGCGGGATTACCCATGTCATCATTTCGGCGCGCGGCACGAGTGACAACGCCGGCCGCTATGCGACCTATGTAGTGGGCGGCTACAACCGTCTGCCCGTGGCGCTGGCCACCCCCAGTCTGCACACCGTGTACGGATTGCCGCCACGTTTCGACGGCGCGCTGGTGCTGGGGATCAGCCAGAGCGGGCAAAGTCCGGATATCGTTTCCGTGCTTGCCGAGGCGAAGCAGCAGGGGGCGCTCACCGCGTCGATCACCAATGCCACCGACAGCCCGCTCGCGGCCGTTTCGGACTTTGTGATCGACGTCCAGGCTGGAGATGAGCGCGCCGTTGCTGCCACGAAGAGCTACACCAGCCAGGTAGCCGCGGTGGCCCTCCTGAGCGCCGTGCTCGCGCAGGACGGTGCGCGCCTGGATGAACTCGACCACCTGCCCGCCGCCGTTGCCGCAACGCTCTCGATGAATGACGAGATTGCAGCGATCGCGCCACGCTACCGCTACATGTCGGCATCGGTTGTAATCGGGCGCGGCTTCAACTATGCGACTGCATTCGAAATGGCGCTCAAGATGCAGGAACTGACCTACACCATCGCGGAGCCCTACAGCAGCGCCGATTTCCTTCACGGGCCGGTGGCCATGGTGGAACAGGGCTTTCCTGTTGTCGTGATTGCGCCCAGCGGGCGGCTGGCAGACGAAATGGCGACGTTTGTTGCGCACGTGCGCGATCTGCATGGAGAGACGCTCGTGATCAGCGACCACGCCCCTGCCCTGCAGCACGCACGCACGCCTTTGCGCCTGCCGCAGTCAGTCCCTGAATGGCTCTCGCCGATCACTGCCATTGTGCCGGGGCAGTTGTTCGCGATGCACCTGGCAAATACGCGTGACTATGACGTGGACGCGCCGCGTGGCCTCAAGAAGGTGACTGAGACCCGGTAACAGCAACGACTTTGACGCAAAGAACCACAGAAGAAAAGCAACTGCCGGGACTGAGTGCTGCATCTCGCAAAAAACTTGCATTACGTAGCGGGGGGCTTCCAGCCCTCCGACCTTTCGGCACAACTGCCGGAGGGCTGGAAGCCCTTCGCTACGATTCATAGGCACACTTGCAAGACGCAGCACTGAGTCGAATTGCTGCAGTACTTCGCATTTTGCTGTGTTTCTCTGCGCCTCTGCGCCGAGATGTTGCTCTTGTGCCGGAAGGGCTTTCGACACCTGCCGCGGGCGCCCAGGCGCATATATCGCCTGTGACTTGCATCGTGTGACATTTGTCCTTTGCGTTGCGGCGCGTACAGGCGCATACTTAGGGTAACGGCTCGTTGCGAGCCGATCTGGGGAATCGGAGGACTCACGATGATCATCTATATGCATCGCGGAATGTGTGATGCGTCGATGCCTTACTGCGCACGTTGTTCCGCCTCGTTCTTCCGCAAGCCCATGGGCACCGACCGTCCCTGCATCACGCGCATCATCGATGATGGGCGCGAAGATGTGCTCCATTTCGTCGTCAACACGGACAGCCGCACCCTTGAGTTCGACCTGACCAAAGACCTGCAGGAAGGGTTGTCGCTCGAAGGGTGGGAGTTCATGGCCGATTTCGACCCGGCGCTCTTCCGCACCGGCGCCGCCGAGCGCTGGCGCCGCCTCGCCGAGATTCCCGCCGATCACGACGCCTGAGCCACATTGGTTTGCGGCCTGACTGCACCCGGTTGATCACTCTGCAGCCTTGATAGTCTGTCGTCAGAATCCGGCCGCGGGCACTTGCCCCGCGGCCGCTTGCATTGGACCACCACGCTCCACACTGTCAGGACCTATGGACGATCAGCGTTTGACACCGGGCGGCGGGCTCGAGGGCTTCCTTGCCACAATCGCGCGAATCGCCGCGACCGTGCCCCCCGGGCGCCAGGGGACGCGCCTCTTCGTCAGCCGTCTGGGCGAGGAATGCGCTTACATTCGACTGGCCGACCTCACCCACCCATTCCGCTTCCTGCGCCAGATGGCGGGCCAGCCGCCACTGCGCTTCGGCGTCCAGGGCTTCAATCCCGCCATGGTGGACGATCGCAACCCGGCGCGCCACTACGTTGCCTTCGTCGTCGTCGGCTACTGGCTCCCATGGGTGCTGGGGATGCTCGTCCTCTACGGCTGGGAGATTGCGGGCTTCGTGCGCTACGGCTTCGTGTGGAGCCCGAATGATGTGCGTTCCGGCAAAGTGGGGCTGCACCACGGTCGCGCGGTGCAGCGCGAAGGCCCGTTGGCGCTGCCGCCTCTCGTGCGGCGCGATCTCGGCATGCCGGACTGAAGCCAACAGCAGGTCAGCAACACGGAGGCACAGAGAGCACAGAGAAACACAGAGAACAACCTTGGCTGCGGTTGTCGTTCTCTGTGTTTCTCTGTGCTCTCCGTGCCTCCGTGTTGCTGTTCTGCTGTTGCGGTGAGACTACGCTACTGCACGATCTGCAGGTCGTAGATATTTCGGCCGACGCCCACCTGCACCTCCTTGTGGACTGCTATCAAGATGCCTGTCGCACCGTCATAGATCAGCGCAGTGGCCCACGAGTCGCCGCTTTCCGTCAGCGTGATCGTGCCGTTGCTGCCATGCGCAAAGGTGACGGTCGCTCCCGTCAGCGGGTCTGTGTCGATTACGGCGCGGCGCGGGCGCACAGTCAGCGCGTCCTTCGGCAGCCAGACGCCGCCAAACAACTGCGTCGCGCCCGTTACGCCGGGTGAACTGCCGGAGGGCTGCCCGTTCATGGCGCCATCCTGCGTCGTCAGGGTCCAGCGCGGGCGCGTCCTGGTGACTTCAATGTGGGCGGACATCGGCAGAGGCACCACAGGACCACCGGCGATAAGCGTCGAGAACTGCCCCGTGTAGTCGACGCTGTTCCCCTTCTTGATGGCAATGGCCGGGCCGCCTGATTTCCAGGGCAGTTTGAGTTGACGCACGCCCGCCAACGTCATCTGCGCCAGTTGGTGCGCGTTGTTGCCCACCTCCACGTCGTGACGGTAGAAGAGCAGCAGCCCCGACGCAACATCGAACATCCACACATAGGTCGATTTGTCACCTTCGTACTGCAGGCGAATCGCGTCGAATTCCTCACCGGCCGCGCTGTAGGGCATGCGCGCCACAATCATCCCATCGCCGGCCACATCCTCGGCGTTCGCCAGCGCGGTTGGATTGACCCAAAAATCGCCCACACCGCTGCTTGTTACTGAGGGGAAGTTGAAGTTGTTCTGGTAGCTGCCGCCCCCCAGGTCGAGATAGAAGGTGCCATAGGTGGCAACCGTACGCCTCTCCTTGGCAACGACATCGTACTGGATCAGCCCACCGCCGCCGCCGCCGAGATCCTCATTGTCGCCGGGCGTCGTTGCGCTGGCGCTGGCATAGGTGACGCGCAACCCTTCGTTCAGCCAATCAGGCGCGGCCAGTTTGTCCAGGCCCGGGAAGAGCAGGATCAAATCGCCCAACTGGCCGCCAGGGCTCTCCTGCGCAAGCGGCGCGGCCGTGGCAGCAAGGGGGATCAGCGAGAGAACAAGCGCGATGCAGCAAGCGCCGCCAAACCAACGCACCCTGTTCATGTGCACCTCCTGTTTCTTGTCAGCCTCAATGTGCAAATTGCGCAATCGTCGGTGTCTGCGCGATGCACCTGCTCAATCACCACCCACGCGCCGTACCACAATTTGCACAGGCCCGGTGGTGTCCTGCACGTCCGGCCGATAGTAGTCATAGGCAACGGCCCCCGGCGCCGCGGCGCGCACGGGCAGCCGCGCCTGCAGGCTGTAGCGCAGCACAATCGGCTGGTTGGATGCGACGCGCGAAAGATAGGCGCGCACTTCATGCGCACCCAGTTCGTAGTCGCTGATCGCACCCGCACGCACCATCGCCTCCCAGTCAGCGCGCTCCACCTCGAAGCCGGGCGGAATCCCCAGGCGCACTAACAGCATGTTGGCCCCACCCGGGGCAAGCAACTCCACCGTGGCGGTGGCCCAAACCGTGTCGTTGACTGCCATCTCTGTGCGGTCGTAGGCCACATCGACGCGCACGTTTTCGTTGGCCCGCCCGATCGGCGCCGCCCACGGCCGGTAGCTGCTCACGACCATCTGGTAGACCGGACGCTGCGGCCCATCGATGGCAACTTCTATCACGTGGCTGCCCGGGTCGAGACCGGCGAAGAGAACCTGCTGCACGACGTTCAAGCCCTCGGCGGGCAACTCAATCACCTGCTGCTCACCCGTCTCGGCAAGCGTGAAGGTAATCGTCGTGTCGCCACGCTGCTCGACCGCGGTCAGCAGCAAACTCTTGAGCGTAAAGACGGTTGCCTGCGTTGTGCCGACAGTGCCGTTGGGGCCGCGCTGGCCGAGCAGGTATGCGAGCCCTTCGTGCGCGATGTCGGCGTACTCATTCGAGCGCATAAGCGCATAGGTGGCCAGCGCCGATGTATCCACATCCGCCCAGTAGCCGTCGGCGCCGGTCCACGTGATCGAACCGGCATTCCAGACGACGCCGCTGCCGTTGTTGGCGATGCCCTGCATGTTGAGCGCCTTGTCGGCGGGCAGCGCCTGTGCGGCGAGCAGGGCCAGATAGGGCGATGCGTCCTCGCCCGCGGCAAGGAACGCGTTGGTCGCCATGGCGAGCGAGTAGACGTCGATGTCGGCGAGCGCCAGTGCCGGCAGGGGCGTTGGCAGTGGCGACCAGGGTTGGCCGGGTTTCGGCTGTCCGGTGCTGGAACGGCCCGAGTGACCGGTCACAGGCGTGAGCGCCACTGCGCTTGCCAGTTGCGCCCGTATGTACGCCAACCCGCTCTGCACAGCCGTGGTATCGCTGTAGCCCGCATCGGCAAGCGCCCATGTGACCGACGCCGTACTCCGCACTGAATTCCAATAGTCGCTGTAGCCCCATGCAAACTCGGAGGGCCAACTGCCGTCGCTCTGCTGCTGCGCCATGAGGAAGTTGGCGGTGCGCTCGATCAGGGCCGGATCGACCCAAGCGACCTCCGCCATGTCGGCAAATTCCATGAGCCCGTAGGCCGTCAGGTACATCATGGGTGGCGGATCGCCCCAGTAGCTAAAGCCCCCATAGGTGCTATCCACTTCGTAGGCAAGCAACTGTTGGTAGCCGGAGCGGATGATCGCGTTGCCGAGCTGCTCAAGCGCAGGGTCGGTGGCCCCCGTGCGGCGCAGCGTCTCCAGCGCGATCACGGCAGGATAGAGCGTGCTGGTCACCTGCTCGAAGCAGCCGTGCGGCTCCTGGAGGAGCGACTGCAGGCCATCGGTCATCTGGCTCAGCGCGCCAGGGTAGATCTTGATGGCCACCGAGGAAACACCGGGCAGGCTCTCTGCGGGGACAACGGCCTCGAGCGTCGAAGTCGTCTGTTTGAGGATGCCGCTGCTTGCCTCCGCTTGCGGCTCGCCGTTGGGAACGACGGTGATTGTGCGCGCGACGGCGTCGGCCAGCGTGGCACTCTGCGCGTCGATGCGCAGCGTCTGCTCGCCCGCGCCAACCACACGCATGGGGATGTAGGCGACAGCGACATCATTGGCTGCGACGGAGACGGTCGCTGGCGGTGGCGCGGTGAAGGTGAACCAGGCCGCAGGCTCTACGCGCAATTCCACCTCTTGCGCCACATCCGCATAATTGAAGATGCTCACGGGAAGTTCGATCTCATCGTCCACAGTGAGGCGCGTGGGCAGATCGGGCTCAATGAAGAACTCCTGGAAAGCCTCCAACCCAAGCGTCGCGCTGCCAAGGTTGCCCGCGCGATCCGAAGCGACGATGCTCATGCGCCAGGTGGTGATCGTGTCGGCAAGTCCCACCTCAATCTGCGCCCTGCCTTCGGCGTCGGTCATGACTTCGGGCAACCAGAGTAGCGTCTCTGGGAAGAACTGGCGCAGGCGTGGTGGTGGGGCGCCGCCGCGCGTGGCCGTGGTTTCGGCGCTTGCCGGCGCAGCGGCGGCCTCCCCGGCCGCTGCGGAAGATGCAGGCGCTGCGGGCATAGCCGGTGCGGCGCAGGAGACCAGCAGCGCTGCCGCCACTGCGACAATCACCAGGCCGAAGAGCAGGCGGCGGCGCTTGCGCGAACCATCGTACAGCGCAAGCCCGAGCAGCGGCAGCGCAAAGGGTAGGCGTGTTGCATAGGCCCACAGCGGACTCGTGCGCAAGACAGGGCTGCTGGTGGCCGTCGTCGCACCCTCCTGCGCAAAGTACCCGGCCAACGCGGTGCGGCGGCTTTCGGCCCAGGCGGGCGACTGCGCCGGCAGTGGGGTGTTCAGCGGGCTTGCGTCATAGGGGGATGGAGCGGAGTCCTCGAGTTCGCTGAAGCCATCA
Organism: uncultured Chloroflexia bacterium; assembly: GCA_963735275.1. Lineage (GTDB taxonomy): Bacteria > Chloroflexota > Anaerolineae > Caldilineales > Caldilineaceae > UBA5069. The sequence goes on from CAVTKJ010000001.1 coordinate 988,848, forward strand.
ATGCCGTAGCGCGACTCCTGCAGCGTGCGCGCAAGCAGGAAGTAGGTGCGTGCAAAGCCGGGATCGCTCTCTCCCAGCGCATAGACCGATTCGTCGACAACGCTCACGCCCAGGGCTGCGGGCAGCGGCGCGCCCTCCTGCGTCACGTTGACAGTAACCGTAGCCGTTTCGCCCGGACGCCAGGTGGAAGCATCCGCCTGAACGTCAAGCAGCGCGGCCGCAGGATTCACCAGTACGTAGCGCGTGGCGTTGAAACCGACCCCTTCGATGGTGTTGGCGAACGCCTGAATTCCCAGTGTGCCGAGGAGCGCGCCATCTACGGCGAGTTCGGCCTGCGCCTTGCCATCGTGTACGGGCAGCGTCGCGAAGGCGTGGCTCTCGCCGTTCTTGTCAACAGAGATGTAGACAGTATCCACGTTCGGGGGCGCAAAAAGCTCCAGGCGCAGCGTGTCGCCCACGGCGTACTCGGCGGCATCTGGGCGCAGCAGCAGGCCATCCGTCGCGAACAAGCGCAAGCGACGCGTGGCGCTCTGATCGGGGTTGTCGAGAGCGACGGCGTTGAGCTTGAATGGCGCCGCGGGGGCCGTGCGCGCCACGTCCTCTGCGGGCAATGTGATCGTGGCTAGTCCGGCTGCATCGGTGGTGGCGCTGATCGGCTGCGCCATCGCCTCGCCGGAGAGGCTCACTGTCGCCTGAGCGGGCGAGCCGTCGGGGTAGCTCACGTTGACATAAAGCAGATTATCCGTGCCGGTGATCAGCCCGGCGCCTGCCTCGGGCGCCAGTTCTACAAGCAGCGCGTTTTCGGCCACGGTGATCTCGTCGTCGATGCGTTCGAGATGCTGCGCCTTGTCGGTCACTTCGACAAGCATTTCGAGCGTGGCCGTGCGCACGCCCTGCACTTCGTCAGCCGCGCTCGAGGCAAAGGCTTCCGGCATGGTGAAGGTGAAGGTGTAGACGCCGCTGGCATCGGTGACGCCCGCGTCTGTGACGGCCTCGACGCGCGCGACGTCGGTGACAAACCCCTTGAGGCTTACGTCGCCGCCGGCCACGGGCTTGCCAAAGTAGTACTCCGCCGACACCGTACCGGTGACGACCTGGCCGGGCAGATACCAGGTGTGCGCCGGGTTGAACTCCACCTTGAAGCGGGGCAGCGTGTAGGGTTTGACCTCGACGCTGTCGCTGACGTGGTATTCGCCAACCTGCGCCTCAATGCTGTAGGTTCCCGGCGGCGCCTGCTCGTTCAGTGGCAGGTCGACCGCGGCGATGCCGAAACTCGAGGTCGGCGCTTCCTGGCTGAGCACCTTGTTGCCCGCCGGGTCGGTCACGGTGAAGAGCACCTGCGCGTTGGCGGCTGCCTCCATCGTCGCGCGGTTGAGCGCCAGCCCGCGCAGGTGCAATACCTGGCCCGGCTGGTAGACGGGTTTGTCGGTGGTCAGCAGCACGTCATCGACATCGGCGATGATAATCGTGCGCTGGGCATAGACGCTGCCGGAACCCGCATCGATGGAAAACGAGAGGTGCGTATAGGGGTCCGCGGGCGGGTCGTCCGCGCTCACGGCAGCGGGCACGTCGAAGACAATCTGCGCGGCGCCGCTTTCGTCGGTGCGGCCGCGATAGACGAGTTCCGACTCGCTGCCGGGCTGCTGAATCGACAATTCAATCGAGCGGTTTGCGCGTGCATCTCCCTTGATGCTGGGCGGGAGCACAGCCAGGAAGTGCGCTTCACTGCCCGGCGTCAGATAGCCGCCGAGTCCAAAGGTTGTCAGCGTTTCGACGGGCGGCGCAGGCGGCGGGCAGCCCAGCAGGAGGAAGACGGCCGGAAGCAAGAAGCGGAGAAGGAAGTAAGGTCGGCGCGCCATGGGGACTCCTTTGAACACATGGACCGGCTGCGGTCATTGGGAGGTAGGGCGGGATTTGCGCATCCGCAGCGGCAACGTGCTGCGTAGCTCTATTTATCGCGGCAATTTGGCCGGGTGCGCAATCACATTTGCGCGATTGAGGTGGTGCATCTCCGACGAATGCGGTGCATTCGTAGCGGCTGCATCAGCTGACGTAGCAGTGCAGTGGGTGTGCGCCAGTCGTACCTCGACAGCCGCTGATGAACATTGCCGAATAGGTTCGGCAATGGGCGTAATTCGCCGCGGCCATCACCGCAGGCTTGGGCCTATGGCGGTGGCAACGGCGCGCTGCATACCGGACGATTCCGGAACTGCCTGTCAGCCTTCGTTGTTCTCAAACGAGGAGAGATGGGCAACCAGTGCAGCCGCTGCGAGTGCAGCACGCAGGTCGCCGCCACACACTTGCTGATCCAGGTAAGCACCGGCTTATCCACAGATTGCTGTCTGCATCATCGAAAAGCCTCGTCGTCGGATAGTCCATCCGATTCGCCTCGCACGCGATTTGACGCGTTTTCGAAGCGGCGCGATAATGACTCATACATGCAGAAAATAGCATATATTGAAGTCTGCATTTAAATGCGAGGTACATGCGATGGACGAACCTGTTTACGAATCAATCAGCAGCCGACTGCGGCTCCTTGCACATCCCGAACGGCTGCGCATTCTTGACGCTCTACGCCGCGATTCCGAGTGCGTCTGCCACCTGGAGGCGCTGCTGGGCAAGCCGCAGCCCTATGTGTCGCAGCAACTACGGCTTCTGCGCGAAGGCGGTGTGATTGACGTCGAGCGGCAAGGACAGAATGTCTACTACTGGCTGGTGGACGACGACGTGCGGTTGTGGCTGGTGAGCATCCTGGGGCCGGCCGAGGGTGAGATACGCGAGATGGCGCGACATAAGCAAATGGTCTTCTGCCCTTGCCCCAAATGCAGCGAGGACAACCACATCACAATCCATCCGCTTGAACTGGTCGGCGAGGCGGCTGCGCAATTATGACAAACCATTCACTTACCGGCGGTCCATCGCTCGAATCTGACCAGCCCAGTCGCGAGTGGCGTGCATGGCTCATGGTTGTGCTGGCGGGAGTCGGATGGTGGCTGCTCTATCGCAGCCTGCTGCCACTCGCGAACTGGATCACGTTCGACCTACTCGGGCTGTCACCGCTATCCAAAGTGGGTTCGTCAGTCGCTTTCTTCCTCTACGACGTTCCCAAGATCCTGATGTTGCTGGGCGGGATGATCTTCCTCATTTCGACAATTCGCACCTTCTTCAGCGCCGAGCGCACGCGCCAATTGCTGGGTGGCCGGCGTGAGGGAGTTGGCAATGTCCTCGCCGCATCGCTTGGCGTCGTGACCCCCTTCTGTTCCTGCTCCGCGGTGCCGCTCTTCATTGGCTTTGTCGAGTCTGGCATCCCGTTGGGTGTGACCTTCTCGTTCCTGATTGCCGCGCCCATGGTCAACGAGGTGGCGCTGGCAATGCTCTTCGGCATGTTTGGCTGGCAAGTCGGCGTCCTCTACATGATGACGGGGCTGTTGATTGCCATCGTCGCGGGCATGGTCATCGGGCGCGTGCCGCATGTCGAAGATGGTGTCGAGGACTTTGTGTGGCAGATGCAGGTAGGGACGCAGGCAACCGCCGATGACGGGAAGCTGCTCTGGAGCGAGCGCTTTGCAATCGCCTGGCAGAGCACACGCGAGATTGTCGGCAAGGTGTGGCCCTACGTGATGATTGGCATTGCAATCGGCGCGGTGATCCACGGCTTTGTGCCCGAGAACGCTCTTGCGCGGCATTATGGGCGAGAGCGCGTGGTGGAGCGTGCCGGCCGCGGTGGTGCTAGGTGTGCCCATGTACTCGAACGCAGCGGGCATCATTCCAGTCGTCCAGGTGTTGATTGAAAAGGGTGCGGCGCTGGGCACTGTGCTTGCATTCATGATGGCGGTGGTAGCGCTAAGCCTGCCGGAAATGGTCATCCTGCGGCGCGTGCTCAAGCCGCGGCTGATAGGGGTTTTCGTGGGCGTGGTGGCAACAGGCATCATGATCATTGGCTTCATGTTCAATTTCTTCCTATAGGCGGCGCCGGGCCAATTCAGAAATCCCGCGCCAAATCAACAGATTGCTCCATTTCTTTATCAGTGCAGATTCGAAAGGTGAATCCCATGTTGGAAATCAAAGTGCTTGGAACCGGTTGTCAGAATTGCAAACGCACCAAAGCGGTGATCGGTGAAGCGATCGCGGAAAACCAGTTCGACGCCAGAGTTGTGGAAGTTACCGATATGGCGGACATCATGGCGTACGGCGTGATGAGCACGCCGGCGATCGTGATGAACGAGAAGGTTGTAAGCGCCGGCCGCGTGCCGACCAAATCAAGCGTCGTCGAGATGATCAACAAGGCGCAGGCTGCCTGAGCGCGGTCAGGAGATTCCGTCCATGGCAGACTCTGCGGCCGTTCTGGCGGCGCCGGCTCGAAAACCCAAGCGCCTGTCGCTGCTTGATCGCTATCTCACCCTGTGGATCTTTCTGGCGATGGCGGCAGGTATCGTAATCGGCTACCTTACGCCGGGCGTTGAGGGCGTAGTCAATCGCTTCCAGATCGGCACGACCAACATGCTGATCGCGATTGGCCTCATCCTGATGATGTATCCGCCGCTTGCCAAAGTGCGCTATGAGGAGTTGGGCGACGTCTTCCGCGACTGGAAGATCCTTCTGCTTTCGCTCGTGCAGAACTGGGTCATCGGACCCATGCTGATGTTCATCCTTGCGGTGATCTTTCTCCACGACTACCCGGCATACATGGAAGGGCTCATCCTGATCGGGCTTGCGCGGTGCATTGCTATGGTGATTGTCTGGAATGACCTTGCCAGCGGGGACACCGAGTACGCTGCCGGGCTGGTGGCCTTCAACAGCATCTTCCAGGTGCTTTTCTTCAGCGTCTTTGCGTATTTCTACCTCACAGTGCTGCCAACGTGGTTGGGACTGCAGACAGCGCTTGTCCAGGTGAGCATGCGCGAGATTGCGCAATCTGTCTTCATCTACCTGGGCATTCCGTTTATCGCCGGCTTCCTGACCCGATTCTTCCTCGTGCGGGCCAAAGGCAAGGAGTGGTACCACACCGTCTTCATCCCGAAGATCAGCCCCATCACGCTGATTGCGTTGCTCTTCACAATTGTGGTCATGTTCAGCCTCAAGGGCAACCTGATTGTGCAGATTCCCATGGACGTGGTGCGTATCGCCATTCCATTGATTCTCTACTTCCTGATCATGTTCTTCCTCTCGTTCTTTATGGGTGTGTGGAGAAACGCAGGCTACCGCAAGACCACGACGGTCTCGTTCACCGCTGCCAGCAACAACTTTGAGCTGGCGATTGCGGTGGCAGTGGCGGTCTTCGGAATCGCTTCCGGGCAGGCGTTCGCCGCGGTGATCGGCCCGCTAATTGAAGTGCCCGTGATGATCGGCCTGGTGAGCGTGGCATTCTGGTTGGGGAGACGGTACTTCCGGAAAGACATGGAGGCCATTGACTGCGAGAACGAGGTCGTGGCGGCAACCCGACCGGCCTAATGACAGTTCCTGTTTCAACCACAAGACTTCAGGAGACAATCATGGAAAAGGTGCGCGTCATCTTTGTTTGCATTCACAACAGTGCGCGCAGCCAGATGGCTGAAGCGTGGCTCAACCACGACTTTGGCGATTTCTTCGCCGCCGAAAGCGCCGGCCTTGAACCCGGCGTCCTGAACCCGCTGGCCGTCAAGGTCATGGCTGAAGAGGGCATCGATATCGCGCAGAAGGCAACGCGCGACATATTCGACGTTTACAGGTCGGGCACGCTCTTTAGCCATGTCATCACAGTGTGTGATGAAACCGCGGCCGAACGCTGCCCTACCTTTCCCGGTGTTGCACAGCGAAGTCACTGGAGTTTTCCGGATCCATCCGCGGTCACGGGGAGTGATGAAGAGCGGTTGCAGCAGGTGCGCACGATCCGCGATGCCATTCGCCGGCAGATCCGGGAGTGGGCGCCACTCGTGTTGCAGCACTGAAACCAGCAACAGCCGGACAGCAACACGTAGGGGTGCTTGGCACCCCTACGTGTGGACCCACAAATGGTTACGAATGCGGTGGAGTGAGCAGTTCCTTCGTTACCCGCAGCCGCCGCCGCTCTTGTCGCGCTTCATCTGCAGCTTCACCTTGGGCAGGTACTCAAGCTCCCACTCGTGCGGGTTGGGCGATGACGCCAAATAACGGGAACCCAGCGCTGCGGGGAAGATATAGTTGAGCCGCTCCTGGGCATACGAGGCCGACTCGCTCGCTGCCAGCGACGCGGGCACAGGCTGGATCTCCGGATCATCCGTGCCGAAGGTGGCAATCCAGTTGTTGATGCCTCCCTCAAGAATGTAGGCATTGGGAACGCTCTCGGCCGTCAGCGTCTTCCACGCATCGGTGGCCGCAGCCTCATTGTCGCTCACAACCACGAAGACGGTGTTGAGCGCCTGGGTGGCGTGCATCTCCGGAATCGCGGAATCGAGCGTGTCCAGCGGCATGTTGCGTGCGCCGCTGATGTGGAAGAGATTGTATTCCTGTTCCGGGCGCACATCGGAGACCACAACGCGCAGGCGGTCATCCGCCATGATCTTGAGAAGCTCGCCGGGATGAATCTGCACCTCACGGTTGTCGATTGCCGCTTCCTTGACCGGAGCGACGCGGGCCCATTTCTCCTGCGTTGAGAGTTGACCGATGAAGATCACGCCAACGGCTGCCGCCACGAGCACGGCGGCCCCGGCATAGCGCAGGCGCGGCTGCGCCTTTCGCTCCTTCTTGCCAAACATCTGCTCCAGGTATTCACCACCCCAGAACATGAAGAGCGCCATCAGCACGACTCCCAACACCACGACGCCATTTGAGAGCCCGAGCCAGTCGGGAATCGTCAAGCGGCCCAGGTAGCTGCTGTTCCACCATTGTTCGTAGTAGCCAACTGTCTCGCCGAAGAGGTAGATGCCGAAGAGCCCACCGAGCACAAAGAAGAGACCGTCGATCTTGGCCGTGGCCATCGCCACAAGCGATGTGCCGGGGCAGAAGCCGCCGACAATGAAGCCCACGCCCATGATCAGCCCGCCCACGATGCCCGGCCAGAGGTAGGTGGGATTGACCCAGACCTGGCTGAAATCGAGAATCCCCAGCCCCACGGCGGCAAAGATCAACACCATCGCGGTGATGATCGCACCGAACATCACCTTGAGCACGGTGAGGTCTTTGAAATAGAACTGCGCAGCAAGCTTCTTTGAGTTGCCGAAACCCGACATCTCGAGAACCATGCCGAAGAAGAAGCCGATCACGCCGAAGACGACGTACATCCACGGCTTGCCAATCATGGGTTCAAGCAGAAGTGGAAAGTTCATGAGGGTTCTCCTGCGCTAGTTCCACAGACGGCGGACAAACCAGGCGAGGGCGTAGGCCCCTGCAAAGACGGCGAACATGAAGGCCCAGGAGCCGACCGAGAGGGTTGCCCCACCGGAAAGCGCCTGTCCCGAGGTGCAGCCGCGCGCCATGCGTGCGCCATAGCCCATGATTGCGCCACCCACAAAGGCCCAAAGCCAGCGCTGATGCACCGTGATGTGCGGCCCCTTGTTCGTCTCCGCCTTGACGCGGCCAAAGAACCAGCCCGAGGCAAAACCGCCGACGATTGTTCCGAAGACCATGGGCACAACCCAGTCGTCAAGCGGGTTCTTCGAGCCACCCGCCATCTTGAGAAGGTAGGCTGTCCGGTCCACATGCTCGGGAGAGATCAAATCCTGGAAGAAGACGATGACGCGGTTCAGGCCGCCGGACGCTCCCAGACCATTCCCCGTAATGAAGAATGCCAGGAAGAGCACGATCCCGAGCAACAACCCGCCCAGATACGGATTGATGTACGGGCGCATGGGGCGCGCGAGAAAGAAATCGCGCACTGTACGCCGCGGCGCTTCTTGTGGTGCAACATTGGGTGGAGCAGAAACGGACATAGTCAATCTCCTTGGTTTGTCCGGTTACGTTCATGCAGCGCCATGTGGCGCATCGTGATACCTTCGTAGCGGCTGCTTTAGCTGCCGTTGGCCCTGAATGCGGCGCGATTGGCGGATTCGGCAGCTAAAGCAGCCGCTACGTATGCGCGCCGCTTTTGTCAATCCCCGGCGTTTGCGCTTGCCGCCATGCCGGGCTGCGGATCATTCAGGCTCGGCGTCGCGCCGGCTGCCGCGGCGGGAACTGCACTGTCAACCGGCACATCCTCCCAGCCCGTCACCATCGCTTCAATGCCGCTCAGCGGTCGTTCGCCGGTGGTCGTCAAATAGACGTGGCCCACAATGAACGAAGCAAAGAGCCAGGCAACCAGTGTGTGGAAGGGAGCCAGCACGGGCAGCCCGCCGAGTGCGCCCGCAAACTGCGGCCAGCGCTGCACGCCCCACATGAGCGCACCGGTGATTATCTGCAGCGGCAGGAGCACGTTGAGAATGCCAAAGTACGTTACCTGCTGCAGCGGGTTCAGATGGCGCTCGCGCGACTTTTCAAACGGGTGCGGCGCATCCTTGAAGATGCCCGAGACATAGAACTTGGTCTGCTCAATCGCCTGGTCGAAGAAGCCGTAGGGGCGTGGGATGAATTGGCGAATCTCGCCGCCGGCCAGATGCCAAAAGAGCGACAGCGCAGCGTTGATCACAAGCACCGCCGCGAGCACGTTGTGTACAGTCACCACATGCGGGAAGGCAAAGATGCCGAAGATGTCCGGCCGGTGGATGATCAGCCCTGTAAAGAGCAGGATGATGATCGTGATCGTCTGCAGCCAGTGCCAGAAGCGTTCGTACGCCTGGTACATGTAGACGCGCTTGCTGGCATGCGTATGGTGCGGGTGGCGAATGGCTGCCACCACGCGCATCGTGCCGTGGACCGCCACAGCCAGCAGCGTTCCCAGGAAGAAGAGCGCGCCCAGCAGGTCAACCCAACCCACGCGGCTATGTCCGAAGATGTAGACGCCGTCGGCCGCGAGCGAAGGCTGGTAGCGCAGGACACCGCCGCTGCTCTCGAAGGCGCCGCTGGCGGATACGTTGTTATCGCTTACAAAGGTCGGCATCACGCCGCCCGGCGTGCGGCTCGAGAGAGTCAGGCCGGCAGCGACGCGTGAATCGTTCTCGTGGCACTCCTGGCAGTCACGCGTAACCCATTCGTCGCGCGCCACCGAGTGGTTGATGCTGTAGGGCTGCGTCTGTGCTTCAATGCGCGGATTGACAACGCCCAGCGCCTCAAGGCGTCCGGCAACCAGGGCCGTCTTGGCGTCGCTGTCGATCACAAGCTCCTGCTCGTCCAGTTTGCCGTCCCCGTTCGCGTCAAAGCCGTCCAGAATGGCCGCTGCGTAGGCGCCATTCTCGAGATACGCAGCCTCCAGGTCAATCTGCCGGACGGGTGTGGGCGCGCCGTTTGCGTCATCCTGGACCCAGTACCACGCGCTGATCAGGTTGTAGGGGGCGAGCATTGTGTCGCCGTCAACATTCGTGCGCTGCATCAGCACGGGCGTGTAGCCCGTGACCAACCCGTTGACCGTGTCGTCACCCTCGATACCGCGGCACTGCGTGACGGGGCCGCCATCCGGCTGGACAACGGTCCAGTCCACCGACTCAATCGCCGGTGCGTTCAACTTGGGTATGTGGCAGCTTTCGCAAGCCAGGACTTCCATGTGGCGCGCTGTATACGGGAGCCATTCGCTGTGCGTCGTCTCGGCCGTATGGCACGATTCGCAGCGGCGCATGGAGCCCTTCTGCCCCTCGTCGATTGTAAATTGCGCGCTTGCACCGCGCGCCAGATCGTGATCGGGACGGATGAGATATTCGCCCAGCTCCAGGCGGCGCGGGTCATAGACGAGGTGCTCAGGCGTCTTGCCCGCGGCTTCCTGAGAATGCACGGGATTGTTGAGCGCATAGTGGCAGTCGGTGCATTTGAGCGAGCGCTCGGCGTGAACATCCCACGGGCGACTCAGCGAGGCCTTGTCGGCGCTGTTGATGCCCGATTGCGAAATGAGCTGAGGGGAAACGACTTGCCCGGTGGTTGCCGTTTGGGGCTGATTGAGATCGCACGCTGCGAAGACCAGCGGTTGCTGGACATCGGTGTGGACAACGCCGTGGCAGGCAGCACAGTTCTCGTTCGTGGGGTCCTGGATCTGCACATACGCGGGACGGAGTTTGCCGTCTTCGCCAAACGCTTCAGGCTGCCACGCAAAGCCGTTGGCCGTCTTGCTCACAATCCCGGTTGCCAGGAGCGATGCCGTGTTGGCCCAGCCAAAGTCGCCCGCGGCAATCGTCTCGGCGCGCGCGGCGGCGTCAGGGTGCGACAAGTGGCAGACGAAGCAATCCATTTCCACCACGCCGGACTGCTTCCAATCCCACGGTTGTACGCTGCCATCGGCCGCGAGGATAGCGGCTTCGGGGTTGGCCGCATCCGGCGCGAGCGTGGCCAGCGGAGCGCCGTCGCGCGTGGTTGTGGCAGGTCCGCCGCCGGGAACAAACGCGCCGAACTTCTGCAGCCATTCGGCGGTGCTCAAGTCAAGTTGGACCGCTCCCTCGGGGGAAAGGAAGCGGTACGTTAAGGGGTCCCATTTACCAAAGAGGCCGCTGCTCTGATCCCAGGGCTGCGCGTGCGCAACGTCGCTGCGGCCAAAGTCGCTCAGCCCCAAATCGCTGTGGAAGCTGTGTTGCTCGATGAACGTTGTGTCATGGCAGCTCCCGCAGCTCTGCATGGGCGACACGGGCTTGCCGCTCTGCAGGACGTTCGCACCGTTGGCGTCAAGCAGCGCAAAGGTGGGATGCAGCGGTGATGCGTCGCCCCGCGACGCGGCGTCGCTTGCCGGTTTGGCTGCCGACTCATCCGTGGTGGGCGCAATCGGAGTCGGCACATTCTGCGCGGTCGGCCCGCTGGGAAGCGGCTCGGCAGTCGGCGCTGCCGGTGCAGCGCCGGTGGGGGTTGCCGCAGCATCCTGCGCCAGCGCGCTGGGCGCGCCCGCAAGCAGGGCGAGCATCAGCAGCAGAGCCATCAAAAGGAAGCGGCGCGGCGCGTTGTATGAGTCGTGAGTCGAGCGGGGGCGAACAAACATGGGCGAATCTCTAGTCTGGTGGTCTATCGGGTAATCTGACTACGAATCAGTAGTCCGCGGAAAGTCCTCAAACCACTTGTACGCGGAAACTTCGGAAAAAGCGGAAACTACATGAAGGCCGCTCCTGTTTCCTGCTTTTTCCGTTGTTTCCGTCTCTTCCGTGTACAGGTGTTTAATTTCGTTGTGCGGACGCCTTCTGTCTGCCAGCGCTGCACCAACTACTTGCTCACTGCGGCGGTGGGCTGGTCGTCAAAGCGGCCGCCCCACTCCATCGGATCGCCCGGGTAACCGAGCGCTTCCCAGTCCATTCGCCCGTTGGCAGAGTGGCAATCCTCGCACTGCAGCGCGTTCTCCTTGGGCTGCACCATGTGCGTCACCGGCCAGTACATGTCGGTGCGGGCAAAGCCGTAGTTGCCGCTGTAGGCAAGCCCGGTCTTCTCCTGCGCCAGCTCAAACGAATTGTTCCAGTCGAAGTTTGTCCAGAAGCCGTTTTCGCCGGATGTCACAGGCTGCAGCAGGTAGTTGTAGGTCGAATCATAGGGCTGATTGGCGCGGTGAACCTTGAAGGGGAAGATCTTTGCGGTGGAATCGTTGATGTCGCCGGCCGGCGGATTGATGACTGTGGTCTCCGTGGGAACAATTGTGTCACCCAGCAGGTAGCGGTACGCCAGGTTGCCGTTGAACCACTCGTAGGTCGGCTGAACATCCTTGGCGTAGACGAAGTTGCCCTTGATCTTGAGGTAGCTGTAGTGATCCTCAGGCAGATTCTGTCCCGCTGTTGACCAGTCCCAGTCCGTCTTGGTTGGATTCTTGAGCGCCATCGCCGGCACATGACATGTCTGGCAGGCCACCGTGTCGACATGCTCGTTGATGCGATCGTCCTCGTGCAGGTCGGTCGCGTGGCAGTCGGTGCATGCCACCTGCTTGGCCGGGTCAATCAGCAGATTGTCGGCGAGCAATTTGCCCTTGATCTCGTGGTTCGTCGTCTGGTGACAGTCGGTGCAGATGAAGTTGTTGGCGCCCATGTGGACATCCAGATCGCCCGAGGGGAAGTAGAGGCTCTCGTCAAGATCACCATGCTTGACGTTGTTGCCGCCGCCGCCATCGAAGTGGCACTTGCCGCAATTGTCGCGCGTTGGCGAGCGCACGCTCTGCGCCGCCGCCACCAGGTCGGTGTCTTCAGCAGGCAGGCCATAGTCGCCCTTGCCATAGGTTGAGACATCGGCGTGACAAACAAGGCAGTCAACATTGCTCGATTGGGTGAAGTCAAACTCGGCGTCGGCCCAGCCATAGCCCGCGTGGCAGCTCATGCACGTGCGCTCGTTGCCCTGCGTGCCAATGCAGAAGTTGTTGATCTGGTTCTTCTTGCCGATTGTGACGACATCCGAGCGCCACGGTACGGTCATCGGCTGGCTCTCCCAGGTCCAATGGGTCGTGTGCATCACCTCGTTGGCCGAATCGGGGTGGCACTCGAGGCAGGCCTGCGTCACCTCCTGCGGGGTGTCAAACGGCCCGGTGACGATGTCGTGGTGGTCCGTGTGGATCGGGTGCTCAGGAAGACCGTTGTGGGGATCCTCAGTCGCAGCCGCGCTGCTCGGCCAGTAGAGATAGAGGGGTACGGCGATGACGGCGACAATTGCCACCAAACCGATCAACCACAACCAGCGAGATTTGTTGCCGGACATAATGTCCATCTTCCTGTGAGAGTGCGGGCTTCCCGCGAGGGAACCGGGGATGTGCGCCGCCCGGCGTCAAGAGTTGGCCAGGGCGGCAATCGACGCGAGACGAACAGAAAAATCGTGTCGCTCGCTGATAATATGCGTAATAACGTCGGCCACGCGCTGCGCCGAGTTCAGCAGCTTCTGCTCCTGCGCCGCATCCATGGTGTAGACCTGCGTGATGTGTTCAGTCAATTCGCCGGATTCCATGCCGAGGAGTGCCGCCGCAGCATCCAGCGCGGCGGGCGCAGGCGGCCATTCTGCGGGCGCCATGCCACCAAAGACCACCATGCCGCACAACTCGTTGCCCACGCGGATGAAGGCACGCGTACACATGAGCCCGAGTTCGCTCTGCGTGAAGCTGGGCTGAAGCGCCGGCTGGGCGGCAATCTCGGCCCACAACGCGAGACAACGTGCATAACCTGTGGGATGCGCCTCCACTGCCGCGAGCAGGCCGCAGGAGTTGGATGTGCGCGTAACGGGCCGGCCGTCCAGGTCGGTGATGACGATCATCACATTCAGGGCATCGGCAAAGGCGTCCTGCATCAACTGCACGCATGCGAGCGGCAGAATTTCGGCAAGCCGCACTGACGCAGCCGGCGTGGCGCTGCTTGGGGTGGCGACAGGTGCGCTCGGGTCCGGGGCTGCACCGTCCGTGGGCGTCTCCGGCGCCTGCTCCTGGAGCCACTGGTCGATCAGCCGGCGCGGAAACCGCCACTGGCTGCCCACCTTCATGGCCGGCAAACGCGAGCTTTCGGCCATGCGGTAGATGGTTGTCCTGTCCACCTGGAGCATGTCCTGCAGATCGCGTGTTGTGTAGAACGGAGCACTCATTTCACACCCTGCAGGCAAACACCGTACACTACAGCTTGAAAAGACGGGGAGGCGCCTGAGCCTTGTTGCGCCGTGTGCATTTGCTGCATTGAGTGCATCGCATGCAATCTCGCATCCAGTTTTCCAGACAATTCAAGGATACAGTGCCGAAGCTGCACAGGCACGGGTCATTTGTCCCAATGCGCATGGGACAAATGACCCGTTTTGTGAAATACGTCACAGAAGAGGGCGGCGGGAACGAAGGGAACTGCGAACAGGGGTCGAGCGAGTGCGAATACGGCTCCCCTGTTCCCTATGTTCCCTATGTTCCCTTTGCTCCCTTCGTTCCCTGCGTTCCCTTCGTTCCCTAGGCTCTCTACGGCCTCTTCCCACCCTGAGTCCGCGGCGGTCCGTCACTCGGAGGACGCTGACGTGACGGATTGAAGTGCCGCACATAGCGAGAATGATGATAGGCTAAGTGTATTTGGACACGATGCCGGGATCCGAGCGCCCTGCAGCCTCGATCCGGGAAGTCAGCATACCGGCAGTGTCATTTCATCCCGCCGACGGCTTCGTTGGCGGTTCAATCGAAAGGATCGCCTCATGCAATTGCATTTTCACGGCGCCGCCCAGGAAGTCACCGGCTCCATGCACCTGATTGAGATCAACGGCAAGCGCATCCTGCTCGACTGTGGCATCTTTCAAGGCAAACGGTCGCTCAGCTATGAGCGCAATTTGAACTTCCCCTTTGAGGCCGCCTCCATCGATGCGCTGGTCCTCAGCCACGCGCACATCGATCACTCCGGCAACATCCCCAATCTCGTCAAGCAGGGCTTCAAGGGCAATATCTGGTGTACGGCCGGCACGCGCAATCTCTCCACCTACATGCTCATGGACAGCGGCGGCATCCAGGAACAGGATGCCGAGTATGTGAACAAGCAGCGGGCGCGCAAGGGCGAGCCGCCGATCGAGCCGATTTACACGCGTGCCGATGCGCAGCGTTGCCTGGGCCAGTTCATTGCTGTTGGCTTCGACCGCCCCGTTCATGTTGCAGATGGGGTCGAAGTCACCTTTCACCAGGTGGGGCACATTCTGGGTGCAGCGTGGGTTTCGGTGGAGATGCGCGAGTTTGAGACGAACAAGCAGTGGCGGCTTGTCTTCAGCGGCGACGTGGGCCGCGCGCAGAGCACGCTGCTGAATCCGCCCACCCGCCCCGACGTCGCCGACATTCTGATCATGGAAAGCACCTACGGCAATCGTCTCCATGAAAGCGTGGACTCGTCGCGCAAGACCCTGCGCAATATCGTGAATGCGACAGTCAAGCGGCGCGGCAAGGTGATCATTCCCTCGTTCGCCGTTGGACGCACGCAGGAACTCGTATACGCGCTTAACCAGCTTGATGAAGATGGGGACATCCCGGTATTGCCCATTTACGTGGACAGTCCGCTGGCCGTTGCGGCGACAGAGGTCTTCCGCATGCACCCCGAAGCGTGGAACGACGAAGTGCAGCGCTTCGTGCTCGAGGATCGCAAGCGCAATCCATTTGACGATTCAAACATCACGTATGTGCGCGATGTGCGCGCAAGCAAGGCATTGAACTTCGTCAACCAGTCCTGCGTCATCATCAGTGCAAGCGGGATGGCGGAATCGGGGCGCATTCTTCACCATCTCAAGAACAATATCGGCGACGCCGAAAACACCGTGCTGATCGTCTCATTCCAGGCGCAGAATACGCTGGGCCGCCGGCTCAAGGATGGCGAGAAGGTCGTCCGTATCTTTGGGGATGAGTACCGAGTGAAGGCCCACGTGGAGTCAATTGAAGGCTACAGCGCCCATGCGGATCAGGCCGAACTGCTGCAATGGGCCGGGGAACTGGATCGCGCGCGGCTGCAGAGCGTCTACCTCGTCCATGGCGAGCCACCCGCGCAGTCCGTGCTTGCCGAGAAATTGCGCGAACAAGGCATTGGCAATGTGGTGATTCCGGCGCGCGGGGATTCTGCCACATTCTAATCGCTGCGGCGTTTAAGGGAGGCGGTCTGTCGGCACGGCCGCCTTTTGCCTTTGGTGAATTGCGTCGATCTTGGCCAATCGGTTTGCGGCCAGCACCGCCGCAGACTGATGAAGTTTGCCGAAATAGTCCATCAATCTGCATCAGCCGCCAGATGGCTCGATGCTGCCGCAATTGGCAACTCCGGCAACTGCAGCAGCCGCTACGAATGTGTCACGACCTTCGGAGATGCACCAATTTCGTGCGTTATTCGCGCTTTGCGGCCAAGCCCGGCGTTTGCGGCGCGTTGTGCATGCATGTGTAAATTCAGGCCAAATGTTCGTCAACGGCCTGATCTTGCACTTTTTTGCAGCGCAACCGAAGGATTCGGGCTCCGGCTGCGACTAATCTTCCAGCGAGCTGTGCGCTGGCGGGACACGAGTGAAACCTGGGGGGGTGATAACGCGTGCCGTCTTTGATAGTTGCGAGCAAGAAAAATACTGACCGTTTATACGGTTTTGCAACTCCGTCCAGCGTACAGCACGCGCTTTCCTCCGCACTAATCTTCCACAATTGGCAGATAGAGAAACTGGCCGCCTGATCCCACAGGCGGCGTTGTCGCGTCTTGCACAGTGATCGCGAAGGCCGCAGTCCCCACACCGCCATCCTTGTCCTGCACACGAATTGCAACTGTTCGCACAGCGGCCAACGCATAGACGTGGCTTTGGGACGGAATCGCGCCGTTGGCGTTGCTCGTCAACGTCGCGTTCGCCGAACCATCACCCCAGTCTACGGTCACCTGCCAGGGGGCATCGGGACCCGGGTCGGTGAAACTGCCCAGTGCGAACGTGGTCGCCGCGCCCGCCTGGGCATCTTGCGCCGGGGCCGCCGTCACCACGGGCTTTACGTTGTCAACGATCACCGCTGCGGTTGCATCGTTGCTTTCGCCATCCGCGTCAGTCACGCGCAGCCGCAGGGTAAACGCCCCGTTGTCGGGATAGAGGCACGTTGCGCCGGCCGGCGCGGGAAGTGTCGCCTCAAAGGAACCGTCATTCGTACAATCCCACGCAAAGCTGGTCAGCGTTCCATCGTCGGTCGAGGCGCCGCCGTTGAGCGCCACGGGGCTCCCTTCCAGCCCGGCGTAAGGGCCGCCGGCCGCGGCCGTGGGCGCGACAGCGGTCGTCTCGTCAAAGCCCATGTCGAAGCCCGACCCAAGCGGGCGCGCCTGCCCGTCAAAGTCAACCCCAACGCCCGCGTCCGTGCCGCTGTCGCGCGCCGGTGAGAGCCGGCCAATGTGATAGTCGCCAAGGCCAGGGTTGATGAAGATCGGGTCGCCCGTCAGACTGTGCACCCCTGTGGTCAGCCCTCGCTTCGTGACATTATGATAGAGATTGAAGTCCTCGGCAGCGCCAAGATTGGGCGACGGGCTTACGGCAAATGCATGGGTTGTGATGATTGAGTTCATGAGCGTGAAGCGACCGTTGCCTATCGCAATTGCGGCATTTGCCCCGCTCGATGGCGGTCCAATAATGGTCGTGTGGAGAACCGTGCTTTGGCCAGTGGAGAAGAGCGCCATGGCGCCACCGCGCGACGCGTTGCTCAGCGAACTATTGCGCACAAAGAGCGAGTTGCTGACCAGCAGGGGAGACGCGCCGAAGTGATGCAGCCCGCCCCCCTGCGTGGCGGTGCTGTTCTCCTCAAATACCGACGTCGTGACGGTGAGTGCAGCCAGCGCGGCCAGCCCGCCTCCGTTTGTTGCGGCGCTGTTGGCGCGAAAGGTGGCGTTGGTGATTATCGCCGTTTGCTCGGTTTGCGCGCCCCCGCCCGAATCCAGCAGTGCCTGATTCGCCTCGAACAATCCGCCGGTGATGGTGATGATATTGCCGACTGTCGGCACGGCAGGCCCCGTGGCAAAGAGGCCACCCCCCACGTTCGCTACGTTTGCGGCGATGGTTACGCCGGTCATCTGCAACGTGTTGCTGCTGAAGATCGCGCCGCCCTGCCCCGCGCCGGCGTTGCCTGCGTTCGCCGGCTGCGCCGCACTGTTGCCGCGGAGGGTGCTCGAGGCGATCACAAGTGGCCCCAGCGATTCAATCGCGCCCCCCTCCAGGCGCGCCGAGTTTGTGAGGAATGTTGATGTTGTAATCGTTAGCGCGCTGGAAGACGAGATGGCGCCGCCTTCGCCGTTGGAGCAGAGGGGCGAGCAGTTCTGGCCAAGCGCCACGTTGGCGGTGAAGGTCGATCCTTCAATCTGCGCCGTCGATGATGACGTGCGAATTGCCCCACCTCCAAACATGCTTTTGTTGCCAACGAACTCACTCGCGCGGACGATGAGCGGCCCTGACGCATGGATGGCGCCACCGTCAAATGTGTCCACCCGATCGGCTGAGAAGAGTGAGCGCTCGACAAGTGCGTGCTGTGAGCTGCTGATTGCACCGCCTGAGAAGCCGGCGCGGTTTCCGCTGAAGCTCGAGTCGGTAACCGTCAGCGCTGCAAACGCCTGAATTGCGCCGCCATCAAAGGTCACCGCGCGGTTGCCCTGGAAATCGCTCATGCGAATTGTGGCCGGGCCACTCATGCTCAGCGCGCCACTGGACGACGCCGTATTGGAGAGAAACTGCGACGCGGAGATGGTGACTGTTGTTGTAACGGCGAGCGCGCCGCCAGGGCCAGTGAGCGCTCGATTCTGCACAAATGTCGCGCCGACAAGTTGCAGCGGAGCGCGGCTGAATATCGCGCCGCCTTCGACCGCAGATCGGTTGGCCATCAGGCTGACATTGCGCAGGGTAACGTTTGCGCCGGCGGAGGCCCGCAACGCGCCGCCACGTCGGCCGTCGCCTGTGCCTGTGCGTGCGTTGCCCCCCTGCACGCGCAGCCCCTCAATCGTGGCGGAGACGCCGCTGCTTGCGAGCAGAATCGTGTTGGTGTTGTCGGTGTAGAAGGATGCGTCGCCAAAGGGCGTCGCAGGATCATTCCCCAGCAGATCGCCGCTCAGAATCGTCAGCGGCGCGCTCGGGTTGAAGGCCGGGCGCTCGCTCAACTGGGACTCCTGCGCGCCCGCCACCCCTGTAAAGCCGCCAAAGAGGTCGACTCCATTCGCCAACTGGTAAGCCACAAACGGGTTTGTGCCGGGCTTGTAGGTTCCGGCTCCAATCCAAATCTCGTCACCGGCCGTCGCCGCAGCAAGCGCACAGTGCAGATCGCGGATGGCCGTGGCCCACGCTGCGCCGTCGGTGCTGCATCCCTTGCCCGCTGCCAGCCGCTGCACCTCGACGGGACTCAAGGCGCGATCATACAGGCGTAAATCGTCGATCAGCCCGCCAAAGGGAGCGTTCGAGTTGCTGGTCTTGCCGCCCACAAGCTTCGCACCAGATGGCGCTGGAATGTTCGTGGGCAGGGCGATTGCCGTCGATGCGACGCCATCGAGGTAGACGACGAGCGTTGCACCATTCTTGCTGAAGGCAACGTGGTGGTAGTTGCTGTCCGTGATAGAGAGGTTCGAAGCGAAGTCGGAGACGCCATCCGTGGTAAATGTCAGGCTATTGTTGGCGAGGAATCCCACGAACCAGGTGCCGGCGTTGTCTCCCGCATCAAAAAGGGTTGATGAGGTGCCAACGTCGGTCGCATCGCGCTTCACCCAGGCGGCAACGGTGAAGTTCGTCACCAGATTGAGGGCAGCGTTGTCCGCAATCGATACGCGCTGGGGCGTTGCGCTGACGACGCCATCCAACTGGAGCACACCTGTGTCGATGAAGGTCAATACTGGTGGAATCGGGCCGAATCCCATGACTGCGCCATTCTCCAGTGTGCCGCTGACAGGCCCCACATAGGCGCGCGCAGTTGTCAGCCCCGGCTCGTCAAACTTCCAGTGGGCAACCAGCCCGTCGCTCACCGAGTCATCGACGAAGATGGTATCCTGCGCGTGTGCGGGCTTCGGCCAGAAGAGCACTGTGCAGCAGGCAACGGCCGCAAGCAATGCGCAGCGCGGCCGTGAGAATCGAAGGCTGATAGGCATGAGCTTCTCTCATTTGCTGTGCGCCACGTGCTGTGCTGCACGAAGCCGTTGATTGGAAAGCTGCGCGTTGCTCAAAATGGTGTCGGACGATGATACGGATATGGGTGTTTGGCGTCAAGTGAGCAAATTGGGCAACGGTGCCGCATGACGGTGCTGCATGACGGTGCTGCATGGCGGTGCTGCATGGCGGTGCTGCATGGCTAGGTAATCGTTGGCCCAACATGAAGCCTAACGCGCAACAGGTTTGGTGCGCGCCCGTAGACGCGCTGAAGATGCACGTGTCAAGCCAAGCCCAGTTGCCCAACATTCAACCACAGACAACCCAGCGCATTGACCCGACTTGTCATGAAGCGCACCACTGCCATCGACTACGACCCCTTCAACCTGCGTCACACGCGCGAAGGTCACCCTGAAAACTACCGGCGGCTAGAAAAGGCATGGGCGCTGCTGACGCAGGATGGCATTCTGCCCAGTCTGCTCACCATCCCCAGCACGATGGCCCCGGTGGATGCAGTCCTCAAGGTGCATACGCCTCGCTACATCGAGCGGTTGCAGATGTCGCAGCTTCTGGGCGGCGGCCACCTAGACGCAGACACCTATCTGAACGCGGATAGCTACAACGCCGCTTTGCTTGCGGCGGGCGGCTTGCTCAACACGGTGGATGCGGTTCTCGATGGGCGCGCCCAGAACGGATTTGCGCTTGTGCGCCCGCCCGGCCACCATGCACTTTCCCATGTGGGCATGGGTTTCTGCCTGCTGGGCAATGTGGCAATTGCTGCGCGCTGGGCACAGCAGCAGCACGGCGTCAGCCGCGTGCTGATTGTCGACTTCGATGTTCACCACGGCAACGGAACGCAGGATGTGTTCTACAGCGACCCGTCGGTGCTCTTCTTCAGCACGCACCAATACCCCTACTACCCGGGCACAGGCGCGGCCGATGAGATGGGCGACGAGCATGGCTACGGTGCAACAATCAATGTGCCCCTTCCTGCCTATGTGGGTGACAGGGGCTTTCTCAACATCTTTCGCAACATCCTTGCGCCCGCGGCCCGCCGCTTTCGACCGCAGCTCATTCTCCTCTCCGCCGGCTACGATGCACACTGGCTCGATCCGCTCGCGTCCATGCAGCTAAGCGTCACCGGCTACGCCACATTGGTTGAAGAACTCCTTGCCCTCGCCGATGAGCTCTGCGGCGGGCGGCTGGTCGCTGTGCTCGAAGGAGGGTACAATCTGGATGTACTCTCGCACGCGGTGCTCTCCACGCTGCGCGTTCTCAGCGGAGACGAACGGGGCGTCAGTGATCCCTTTGGTCCGCCCCGTACCCAGGAACGAGATGTTTCCGACCTGATTGCTCGCGTACAGAATCTGCATGGCATTCGCACGCCGACGCCCCCGCTCACCCGCTCTCGTTGATCTCATAGTGCCTCTCGCTTTGGTGAAGCCCATGTCCGACGAAACTGCAGCGCAGACCGCGCCTACGTCGACCGCAACCCCACCACATCCAGATACTGACGCCCAGCCTTCACCGGACGATGCCGCCGCATCCCCACGCGCTGAACTGGACGCCGAAGACGCGGCGCTGCAAGATACGGCCGACTTGCTCGAGGAGACGCTTCTTGACGAAGCAACCGACGCGCAGATAGACGCAGTTGAAAGCGTCGACGCGGAGACGGTAGCCACCCAGCCGCTTGAAGCGCGTGCGACGCCGCGCCTGCCGATGCCGCAGCCGCAGGTCACGGTGTTGCAGCCCTTGATCAACCTCAAGGATGCGGTCTTTCCCACCCGCCCGCCCGGCCCCGAAGATGAGTCTGCACTGCTCGCTACGTGGTCTGCTGCGATGGAGAGTGCCCTGCGCGATGAACGTCCTGCCGACGCCGTGCGCCTCGCACACGTCGTTCTGCGCCAACTGCCGCGTCATCTACCCACCTACTATCGGCTGATCCGCGCGGCATGGATGCTCCGCCGCTGGGAAGAGGGAGACGCCTGGGGCCGCCGTCTGCTGCGCGCAGACCCTGCCAACGCGCTCGCGTGGCGCGCTGCCGCTTATGCCGCCGAACAGCGCGCCGAACGCGCCCGTGCCCAGACACGCTGGCAGCGCGCCTTCGAGTGTGACCCCTACGAACCCGAAACACGCGCCGGTCTCGTGCGCACAAGCGTGGATTTGGCGCGGCTGCCCACCCTCAACGAGGCCGCGCTCGCCACCCTGCACCTGCGCGGTGGTCGCTGGGACCAAGCAATCACGCAGTACCGCATGCTTGCCCAGGAAGACAGCCGCCGTCTCGACTTCCAAAGTGGCCTCTTGATTGCGCTCTGGCAATCTCACACGCAGCCCGAAGCCTACGAAATGGCGCGCCGCCTGAGCCAGGCACAGCCCTACATGCTGATTGCCTGGACCGTTGTCGATGCCGTTGGCGACGCCGACGACCGCGCACTGGCACGCCATCCCCTTAGCACCATGGACCCCGACGGCGACTACTTGCGCAGTGCGCTCATTCTCAATGCCCCATCCCGCCCCGTGCGGCTGACGATCAAGGCTGCCGACCGCGAACTGCTTGCCGCTGTCGGCAACGCCGCCGCCGCGAGCGCGCAAGTTGCCGTCGAGAGTGCCTCGACAGACGCGACGCAGTAACAGGAGTCCGGCCACCAACCCAAGTCCAAAGGAAAATACTGCCCATGGCGACCAAACCGCGGCCCACGCTTTCAACCGTGCCCGACAGTGACGTGCAGGCGATTGTTGGCGGCTATCATGGCGCGCCCCACGCCGTGCTTGGCCCGCACGTTGTGGAGGTGGATGGCAGCGCGGCGCTTGCCGTGCGCGTCTTCCGCCCACTGGACGAGCGTGTGATCATCAAGCAACTGCTCGACGGCTCGCGCACCGAAATGACGCTCCTCGACCCTGCCGGCTTCTTCGAGGCAATCTTCCCCGGAGTGACCGAACCCTTTGGCTACCGGCTAATTGTGTTGGACGCCGCCGGCAACGAGTTTGAGCTTGAAGACCCGTACCGTTTCCCATTCCTGCTCACGGACTACGACCTTTATCTTTTTAACGAAGGCAACTTCTTTAAATGCTACGAGAAGTTGGGCGCGCATTTTCGCACGGTGGAGATGGGCCCTGACGACATCGTGCGCGGCGTCAACTTTGCCGTGTGGGCGCCGAATGCCGAGCGCGTGAGTGTGAGCGGTGAGCACGACGGCTGGGACCATCGCGCACACCCGATGACGCTGCGCGGCGGCACCGGTGTCTGGGAGATCTTCATCCCCAACCTTGTCGAGGGGGCGCACTACAAGTTTGCCATTCGTTCGCGCGTTGCGGGTTACGAGGTGGACAAGTTCGACCCCTACGGCTTCTACGCCGAAATGCGCCCAAGCACCGACAGCCGCATCTGGGATGTCGACAAGTACCTCTGGCAGGATGACGAGTGGATTGCGCAGCGCCCGGCAAAGCAAGCACTCGACGCGCCCATTGCGATTTATGAGGTGCATCTGGGTTCGTGGAAACGTGTGCCGGAGACCAACGGCTTCCTCTCCTACCACGACCTGGCGCACGACCTCGTCCCCTACGTCAAGGAACTCGGCTACACGCACATCGAGTTGCTGCCCATCACCGAGCACCCGTTCGACGGCTCATGGGGATACCAGGTAGGGGGCTACTATGCGCCGACCAGCCGCCATGGCACCCCCGATGACTTCAAGTATTTTGTGGATTACTGCCACCAGAACAACATCGGCGTCCTGCTCGATTGGGTGCCCGCGCACTTTCCCAAGGACGCTCACGGCCTCAACTACTTCGACGGCACCCACCTCTACGAGCACGCCGATCCGCGCCAGGGCGAACATGCCGACTGGGGCACAAAGGTTTTCAACTACGGCCGCAACGAGGTGCGCAACTTCCTCCTTGGCAACGCCCTCTTCTGGATTGACAAGTACCATCTCGACGGCTTCCGCGTCGACGCGGTGGCGACGATGCTCTACCTGGATTTCGGCAAGAATCCCGGCGAATGGCTGCCTAACAAGTACGGCGGGCGCGAGAATCTCGAAGCGATCGACTTCCTGCGTCGCTTCAATGAACTGGTCTATGCGCAGAACTCAGGCGTGATTACGATTGCCGAGGAGAGTACGTCGTGGCCAATGGTGAGCCGCCCCACCTACACAGGGCGGTCTCGGCTTCACGCTCAAGTGGAACATGGGCTGGATGCACGACATGCTTGACTACATGAAGCTCGACCCGATCTTCCGGCGCTACAACCAGAGCAAGGTCAGTTTCAGCCTCATGTATGCCTTCAGCGAGAATTTCGTGCTGCCCTTCAGCCACGATGAGGTGGTGCACCTCAAGCATTCCATGCTCGACAAGATGCCGGGCGACGAGTGGCAAAGGTTCGCCAATCTGCGCGCGATCTATGGCTTCATGTACGGCCATCCCGGCAAGAAACTGCTCTTCATGGGCGGCGAGTTCGGCCAGTGGACGGAATGGAGCGAGGCGCACAGCCTTGACTGGCATGTGACGCTGGGCAATCTTCACTGGCGACTGCAGAAATGGGTGAGTGCGCTCAACTGGCAGTACACGCACGAGCCTGCGTTGCATGAGGTGGACAATTCGTGGGAAGGCTTTCAGTGGATTGACCTGAGCGACGTGGACAACTCGGTAATCAGCTTTGTGCGCCGTGCGCACGACCCGGCGGACGAAATCGTTTTCGTTTGCAGCTTCACACCCGTGCCGCACCCGGGTTACCGCGTAGGAATGCCCACTGCGGGCGAGTGGTATGAGCTGCTCAATTCCGACTGGCTTGAGTTTGGCGGCAGCGGTGTAAACAATCCGCAGCCCATGTATACAGAACCGGGCGCCTGGCAAAGCTGCGGCCAGTTTGCCCACGTCAACCTCCCGCCCCTCGGCGTGGTGATGCTCAAGCGGCGCATTCCGGCGTAGCGGAGGGCTTCCAGCCCTCCGATGCAGGCCTCGCCCAACATCAATCTGGATGAACGCGAGCAACTCAACGGACGTAGCGGGGGGCTTCCAGCCCTCCGATGCAGATCTCGCCCAACATCAATCTGGATGAACGCACACAACCAAGCATTCGTAGCGGGGGGCTTCCAGCCCTCCGATGCAGATCTCGCCCAACATCAATCTGGATGAACGCACACAACCAAGCATTCGTAGCGGGGGGCTTCCAGCCCTCCGATGCCAACGTTACTCGCCGGTCTCATCTCCTTGAAAGTTCGTTAATGAGGTTGGCATAACTCTGTCCCCAGCCCTCGGGATAAAACCCTCGCTTCTGCCACTCGCGAAAACTGCTTTCTGTCCAAAGCACAGGATCATCCACCGATCCATGACGGACTGGGTTGTAGTGGATGTAGTCTACATGGCGGTTCATATCTTCCTGGTCGCGAATGACATGATCCCAGAATCGCGCTTGCCAAACGGCCAACGCATCCTCCGTTGCGTGCGTTTTGCGGTATGCCTTGGTAAACGCCGGTTTCAACGAGTGCATCAGGTCCATAGCTTCGACGGGCGGCTCTGTGTGGACCAGAAGGTGCATGTGATTGGGAAGAAAGACATACGCGAGCATCGTGAAGGGATGAAGTTTCTTCACAGTGCGGAGTGTTGCCCGCAGTAGTTCCAAGGCGACATGATCGGCAAAAAGTGGTTGTCGATGGGCTGTCACCTGGGTAATAAACACCGGCGCGCCATCTGCGTAGTATCGGTGAATGGGCATGGTACTGGTTGTCCCAATCGGAGGGCTGGAAGCCCCCCGCTACGTCCGTTGAGTTGCTGCTCGTTCATCCAGATCGGCGTTGGGCGAGGTCTGCATCGGAGGGCTGGAAGCCCCCCGCTACGAATGCTTGGTTGCTCGCGGAACAATTGTGAATACCTACCCCACCACCGTCGCGATCACGCGCACGGCGCCGGCGGACAGGAGCGCATCCGTGACGGCGCGTGTGCGGTTGGGATTCACGAGCGCAATGACGTTGCCGCCGCGGCCGCCGCCGCTGAGTTTGGCTCCGCAAGCGCTCGCCTCCCGAGCCGCTTCAATCATGCGCTCGAGCGGCGCGCTGCTCACACCGAGAAGCCGCAGCAGCGCCTGATTCTCGTTGAGTGCCTTCCCCAACGCCTTCGCATCCCCGGCCTCAAGCGCACCGCGCGCGTTCTCCACGCAGACGGCAATCGCATCGAATTGCGCTTCGTAGAAATCCGGCGCCGCCTCCCAGCCGCGGCGCACATCCGCCACCGTGTCGCGCGTGGGGGCGGGGATGCCACTGTCGGCAATCAGCAGCGTAAAGGGCGCGCCGGGGGCAAAGGGAAGGGGCTCACTCCCGCGCTTGAACCAGATTGGCATGCCGTAGGCAATCACCGTGTTGTCGATTCCGCTGGGTGTGCCGTGGTAGAGGCGCTCGCTCTCGAAGACGAGTGCGCTTTCCTCTGCGGGCGTATTCTCGCGCCCGGCGCGGGCGAAAAGGGCGCGCACGAGCGCCGTGCTCAACGCCGCGCCACTGCCCAGTCCGCCGGCAATGGGAATCTCGCTCTGCAGCGTGATCTGCCAGTCGGGGTCGAGCGGCGCGCCAATCAGCGTAAGCGCGAGGCGCGCCACGTGGGCCAGCGGCTGCTCGTCGCTCGAAGCGCGCAGGGTGATCTCCTCGCCCACGTCGGGCAAGAGGATGCGGCAGCCGGCGCCGGGCGTGACGTCCTCCACAAGCGCGTGGGCCTGCACCTGCCACACAGGCGCGGCAATCGCCGGTCGCCCGTAGACAACCGCATGCTCGCCCACGAGAATGATCTTGCCCGGTGCGCTCGCCGTACTCATCACCCGGCTCCCCGATCCCTTCGCCTCATTGCACGCCTTCGAGGGCATCAATCTCCAGCACACCAATCTCCAGCGCACCGATAAGGACGTCGGGGATGTCGGTAATCAGCGCGTCGACGCCCAGCGCAGCCAGGTGGCGCGCCTCGTCGATCACATTGACGGTCCAAGCATTGACTGCCATCTTCCGGTCGCGCGCCATCTGCATCATCTCCTCGGTGACAAGCGGCGATTGCGGGTGGAGGGCATTGGGCATGAGGATGGGCGAGAACCATGCGCGCTCGAGGTGAGGCGGCAGGCGCACTTCGAAGAGAAGGCCAAGCGCCACGAGTGGATCAACCCAGCGCATTTTCACGAGGGTGATCGGGTTGAAGCTTGAAACGATCACCTGATCATAGAGGCGACGCGCCCGGATGAGCTCGGCGAGCGGCTCGACCGCAGGCCCGCCGTCCGGGAGTTCGCACTTGATTTCGACGTTGATGCGACATTCGCGCCCGATAAGATCGAGCACCTGCTCCAGTGTGGGCACGCCGGTTGCGCTGAACTCGGGGGCGAAGTGGCTACCTGCATCGAGCTGCGCCAGTTCTTCAGCCGTGTAGTCGACGACGAGACCGTGGCCGTTGGTTGTGCGCTCGAGCACAAAATCGTGAATGACGACAAGCTGGCCGTCGCTGCTCAGGTGGACATCCAGCTCGATGCCGTCGACGCCCATGGCGAGGGCGGCCTCCATGGCGGGCAGCGTGTTTTCGGGGGCGGCGCGGCGTGCGCCGCGGTGCGCAAAGATTTGCGGTTGGTGGGGCATGCAGGGAACGCTCTCGTACAAAAGTGATTCAAGGACGCGGATGACACGGACTTCACGGATTGAGCGGCCGCGTGCAACGCCCTCCGCAGCCGCGAATTATAGGGCAGCACGTGGGGTTTGCTCAATTGTGGCCGCGCTCGTACTTGACAGGTATGCCTATAATCCTGACAAATGACGGACGTAATCAGTAGCAGCCATACGCCGCCGGTTGAACAAATTAGCGTAACGCCCATGGGACACAAATCCAGCGGTTCCCCACGCGATGGTTGAGGCCACGCTTCCGCACGGGCCGCCCTTGCCTATTCCTCTGGCGTTAGACCGGACCACCGCCTACGTACCGCTCATCGTCCTGGGCGAAGTGTTTACCCGCGAATACGCCGCTTAACTCACGACTATACCTTTTCAACTCCCACACACAGCAACGCCCGCTTGTTGCCAACCAAGCGGGCGTTGTTCTGTTTCATGCACCCTCCAACATCACGGACGCGAGTTTGGCGTCCCCTCCAGGACTCGAACCTGGGACCAAAGGTTTAGGAAACCTCTGCTCTGTCCTCTGAGCTAAGGGGACCGGCGCACGCCGCAAGCGCCCGCGCAAGCCAATGCGCGCGCTTTCTCTCGAGGCGTGAGTCTCAATCGTAGCACACGCGCCAAAGCTTCGCCAATGCAGCGCCGCGAAGGCGCGTGCCTGTTCGGCCTCCGTCCGCGACGGGCAATCAACAAGTCAACCAATCACCCAATCAACCCATAAACCAATCACCAACTTTCCCCTCACCGCACCTGCAGCACAATCTTGCCCACGTTGCGGTTGGCGGCCATGCGCTTGTGCGCTTCGTTGGCCTGCGTGATCAGATAAACGCCATCAATTGCCGGCTGAATGGTGCGATTGTTCAGCAGCGCGCCGAAACGCTCGAGAAAGCGCTCCTTGATCGCCACCTTCTCCGCAAGCGTGCGCGGGCGCAAAACCGAGCCGATGAGGGTTAGCCGCTTGCCCATGAGTTGGCGCAGATCGATTTCGGCGCGGCTGCCGCTGAGCGTCGCAATCAGCACGAGCCGCCCACGCAGGCGCAGCAGCCCCAGGTTGTCGGCCAGGTAATCCGCCCCCACCATGTCAAGGATCACGTCCACGCCATCGGGCGCGGCCTGGCGCACCTCGTTGGCCCAGTCGCCCGTGCGGTAGTTGATGGCGTGATCGGCCCCCAGCGCACGGCAAGCGTCGCACTTCTCGTCGCTTCCGGCCGTTACCAGAATGGGATTGCCCGTGGCGTGGCACAGTTGGATTGCCGCCGTGCCCACGCCCGAAGCGCCGCCGTGGACAAGCACCGTCTCGCCATCGGCCAGCGCGGCCTCCATGTAGAGATTGACGAAGGCGGTCAGATAGACCTCGGGAAGCGCCGCGGCTTGTGCCATGCTCCAGCCCGTGGGGACAGCCATGAGCAGCGAAGCGGGGACGCTCACCTGCTCGGCATAGCCCCCGCCGGGGAGGAGCGCCATGACGCGATCACCCACGCTCCAGCCGCGCACATTGGACCCGATGGCAGCAATCACCCCGGCCATTTCCAGCCCCATGATGGGCGATGCGCCGGGTGGCGGCGGGTAGTTGCCGGCGCGCTGCAGGAGGTCGGCGCGGTTGAGGGCGGTGGCGTGTACATCAACCAGCGCGTCCTCCGGTCCCATGAAGGGGTCGGGCGCGTCCTCCCACACGAGCGTGCGGTCGGGCGTCGTCTCGTCAACGAGAATGGCTTTCATGGGGGCTCCGTTCCAGATTTTACGCGGATGCACGCGGATTTTCACGGATGAACGGCGTCGGATGCAGCACGCGCATCCGCGAAAATCCGCGTTCATCCGCGTCCCAGTACAACGGCTATGCTTCAATGCGATCGAGCAGCACGGGCAGCGTCGCCGCCGGCTCGGGGCCGATGGTGTAGACGGCGAGAATGCGCGCTGCGGCAACTGCCGCATCATCTTGCGAAGCGGCGTGGATGGTGCAGAGTGCGTCGCCCGGATCGACCCGCGCGCCGACCTTTGCCGCGAGGAGTACGCCCACGCGGTGGTCAATCGGATCACCCTTCTTGCGCCGCCCGCCACCCATCTCCACGACGGCCAGCCCGACTTCGCGTGCGTCAATGCCCTGCACAAAGCCTCCCACCGGCGCAGCCAGCGGCTGAATAACCGGCGCTGCAGGCAGGCGCTCGGGGTGATCCACCTGATCCACATCGCCCCCCTGCGCCGCCACAAACGCGCGGAACTTCGCCGCAGCCGCGCCTGAGGTGATCACTTCACGCACGTGCGCGCGCCCCGCGGCGCGCGGCGTGCCACTCCCCAGCAGCAGCATCTCGGCAGCGGCAATCTCCACAAGTTCCTGGAAATCATCCGGCCCGTCGCCGTGGAGGGTGGCGATCGCCTCCTGCACCTCGAGTGCATGGCCGACAGCGCGCCCCAGCGGCTGCTCCATCTGCGTGATCAGCGCCGTAACTTTGCGCCCGGCCTCGCGCCCGATTCCCACCATGATGTGGGAGAGTGCGCGCGCATCTTCAAGCGTTTCCATGAAGGCGCCGCGCCCGCACTTGACGTCGAGCACAATCGCATCGGCCCCCGCCGCAAGCTTCTTGCTCATAATGCTGGCGGCAATCAGCGGCAGGCTGGGCACGGTGCCCGTCACGTCGCGCAGCGCATAGAGCGCCTTGTCGGCGGGGGCCAGTTCGGCGGTCTGCCCGGCAATCACGAGGCCGATCTCCCGCAGTTGGCGTGCAAAGTGCGCGTCATCCACGTCGGGGCTCCAGCCGGAGATGCTCTCGAGCTTGTCGATTGTGCCGCCGGTAAAGGAGAGGCCGCGCCCGCTCATCTTGCCCACGGGCAGCCCGCACGCGGCCACAATCGGCCCCACGGCGAGCGTCGTCTTGTCGCCCACGCCGCCCGAGGAGTGCTTGTCCACAATCATCGTGCCGGGCGGGAGGCCGGGGTGAAGGTCAAGCTGCTCGCCGCTGGCGGCCATGGCAAGGGTGAGCGCCGTCGTCTCGGGCACGCTCATGCCGCGAAAGTAGATGGCCATGGCCCACGCCGCGGCCTGGTAGTCGGGAATGGCGCCGCTGGTGTAGCCTTCGATGAAGTGGCGGATTTCGTCGCCCGCAAGCTCGCCGCCGTCGCGCTTCTTGATGATGATGTCGACAGGGTTGTAGGGCGCGTGTGTAGTCATGCAGGGGAGTATAGCAAATGGTGGGTTTGTCGCCTAAAGATGCGCACAGAGCCGGAGGGAAGGAAATACCGCAGCCCTTGAAGCCTTGTCCGACGGGGCCGATTGTGTCGCGCAAGCCATCGGCACACTTGTCAGCATCCTCACTGTGGACGACATCATCGTTGGCAGGGACATCGTCTCAGCGGCCGATCGTTCCTTTGCTCCCGTGCGCGCCGCAATGCCCCAATACCAGCTCCACGCCGAGCCCTTTGCATTCCACATTGTGCTGCAGCCGCTCGCGGGTGTAGACACGGACCTCGCACAGCGCGCGCGCCAAATTCACGCGCACGCCGCAATTGCAAC
The DNA here is from genome assembly GCA_963735275.1 of uncultured Chloroflexia bacterium. Classification (GTDB taxonomy): domain Bacteria; phylum Chloroflexota; class Anaerolineae; order Caldilineales; family Caldilineaceae; genus UBA5069. The sequence goes on from CAVTKJ010000001.1 coordinate 1,019,511, forward strand.
CGACGGCTGAGCGCTGCATCGAGCAGCGGGCAGGAGACAATGCAGACCAACGCGCACATCGCCGTTCACGTTGATCCGAAAGACCCCTAATGGATGCAAACGCGCGCGGCCGTCCAGCGGCGGGCCGCGCACCACGGTGTGACACTGATTGCGCTGGATATCCGCCAGCGCTTTGAGTTCACCGACTCCGTGCGCGCCGAGTTCAATGAGGAGTTGCCGGCGAACGATGCCGGCGCGCTCATCTGCAACTCCATTCCCGAAGCAATGATTGATGACGCGCTCTATCGGGCATTCCCATCGTCCGCCTCAGGAAGACGGGCGTCCGCCATCCGCCGCTCGCTTCCACCTATCGCTATTACGATCTGGGGCGCGCTTGCGCTTTTGCTGGCCGAGGAGTTGGGGGGCAGGGCAACATTCGGCCGGTGGGCGGTTTTCGCTCAAGTGATGGCGAGGATGGGCGCAGGTGCGTGATGCCGTGGGCAATACGACCACCATGGGCTACAAACCGTTTGGGCGCAAGCTCAGCATGACCGACCCCAACATGAGCAGTTGGGCCTACCAGTACGACGCCAACGGCAACCTCACCGCCCAGCGCGACGCGTGCACGCAGTGGCTCTATATGGAGTATGACGCGCTCAACCGTCTCACCGTCAAGCGGCGCGACACGGTGACGACACGGGGCCGCTGGTGGCTGCCTACCAGTACGATGCAACAGGCCAGAAGGGGCGGCTGCTCGTGTGCGCGGCGAATGTGCCATGAAGTGCTGCGTATTCATACTGTGCGGCATCTACGCAGCACCGGCTTACCGCCGCGCCTTGCAAGCGTGCCGATGAATCGTATGGGCGGCTACCCGGTCGCAAAACGGCTCCCGCTTCATGGAAGCGCAGCCGGACCGCCCGCGTGTACGGCGCTCGTCGCGCAAGCGGTGTATACTTTTCTTTTGCGAGTGCGGGCCGCGCGCTCCCACAGGCTGTCGCAGGACACAGCGCTTCGAGGAAACAGGTACGCATGGCGATTACTTTTGGCACAGACGGCTGGCGCGCCGTCATCAGCGACGAATTCACCTTTGCCAACGTGCGCCACGTGGCCCAAGCCATCGCCGACAAGGCACTGGCAGAATTTGGCGCCGCCGGCGATCAGCGCAACCCCACCTATGTGGTCGGCTATGACACCCGCTTCCTCTCGGACCGCTACGCCATGGCCGTGGCCGAGGTGCTGGCCGCAAACGGTGTTACCGTCTGGCTGACACAGGGTGACAGCCCGACGCCCATTACCTCCTTTGCCATCGTCGACAAACAGGCGGACGGCGGCGTGATGATCACCGCCAGCCACAACCCGCCGCGCTACAACGGCATCAAGCTCAAAGCTTCGTATGGCGGCTCGGCCAGCCCCGCCGACTGCAAGGAGATAGAGCGACGCATTGCCGCAAACCTGGAGGCAGGGCGCGAGCCGCTCGTGCTTGAGAGTGATGTGGCCCTGGCGGGTGGAAACATCGTTCGCTTCGATCCCCTGCCTGCCTATGAAGCGCAGGTGCGGCGGCTGATTGACTTTGACGCAATTCGCCGCGCCCATCTCAATGTGGCCGTGGACGCCATGTACGGCGCAGGGCGCATTCACCTGCGCCGGCTGCTTGAAGACGCGGGCTGCATTGTGACAGAACTGCGCGGCGAGATGAACCCCGGCTTCAACGGCATCCACCCCGAGCCGATCGCACGCCATTTGCAGCCGCTGATTGATGAGATGCTGGTGGGCGCGCATGACCTGGGCCTTGCCACCGATGGCGACGCCGACCGCATTGGCGCCGTGGACCCCAACGGCCGCTTCATTGATCCGCATCGGATCATGGCGCTTGCCGTCGAGTACCTCGTCCACACACGAGGGCAGCGCGGCAGCGTCGTCAAGACGGTCTCCAGCACACAGATGCTCAACCGCCTGGCGGCGCGCTACGATTTGCCGATTCACGAGACGCCCGTCGGCTTCAACCATATATGCGACTACATGCGCAGTGAGTCGGTGCTGCTTGGAGGCGAAGAGAGCGGCGGCATCAGCGTCCTTGGCCATATTCCCGAAGGAGATGGGCTCCTCATGGGGTTGCTGCTTGCCGAGATGGTGGCGGTGCACGGCAAGTCGCTTGTGACGCTGCTCGCCGAATTGACGGATGCGCCGGATGTCGGGCCATTCTCGTACGCGCGCAGCGACCAGCCCGTGCGCCCCTTCAAAAAGACGGAGCTTGTGGCCGGATTGATGGCCGCGCCACCGGCAAGGTTGGCCGGCGTGAACGTGGTTCAGATCAATGACATGGATGGCGTGAAGTACATCCTCGAAGACAACGGCTGGCTGTTGATTCGCCCCAGCGGCACCGAGCCTGTGTTGCGCATTTACGCCGAAAGCCGGGATGACGCCTCGGTGGCGCAGTTGCTTGTCGAGGGTGCTTTGCTCGCGACGAGCCAGATCGACAGGCTTTACGCACAAAGTAGCCCAAGAGCGCCGAGCAGTGTTGGAATACATGCCGCTGTCGGGCAAGCCGCCTAGCCTGCAGGGATGCGCGGTTCGCCGCTAAATGGACAACGAAGAAGCGCCGAGCCCGGCTGGGCCCGGCGCTTTGATTGTTCCCCGCGGCAGTCGCCTATGCCCTGCGCCCTCTGAACCAGCGCACAATCGCAATCACGATGATGGCGCCGACAATGGCTACGAGCAGGCTGGTGATGTTGAAACCAGTCACGCCCGTTCCACCAAACAGACTGAAAATCCATCCACCGACAACGGCGCCCACGATGCCGGAGATGATGTCCATAAGCAACCCCTGCGACGCGCTTGTCTTCATGATCAGGCTGGCAATCCAGCCTGCAAGAGCGCCCAGTACGATCCACGCAAGAATGCCCATACGTTGTTCTCCTTAGTGTTTTGGTGCCTGTTGCAAAGATGTGTTGACCTGCAAACGCCTCCTGCAAAAAGGATTGGGACAACGACGAAACCAACTGCCGGCAGCGATGATGCACGACACAAAGGCTGGATTGTTCCAGCCATCTGGGGAACATCCGCAGTCTACACCAAAGCGATTACCGCTGCAACGGTGCCAAGCACGCCCCACATGGCGAGCAATACAACGGCAGGAAGCAGCAGAGCCATCAGCGCGCGGACATTGTCCATGCCGGTGGCGGCGCGGATGGCGCGCTGCGCGCTCACCAGCGCGAGTATGGCCGCAAGCAGCGCAGCAATCGGCCCGATCACAGGCAGCGGCAGGAAGATGAGCAACAGTGCCGGCAAGGCAACGTAGCCTAGTGCGGCATAGAAGCGGGGCAACGTCGTGCCTGCCCCCAGCAACTTGGCCACCACCAACATCAGCAACCCGTAAACAATCCAGATTGTCAGCAGCCGCAGCGGCATGCTAAGCCAGACGCCCACTGCGTTCAAGCCCGCGGCCACCCAGGCGGGCGCGCGCGACGCCAGTCCGCCCACCTGCTGGTTGATCAGCGCAAACGCGTCGCTGTACGAATAGCGGCTCATCATCCACGCTGACCAGCCCTCGATGCGCACGAGCGGCATCACCGTGCCATCACGCGCCAGCGTCACCCACATCCAGATCATGCGGCCGAGGCCGGCCACCAGGCCGACCACCACAATCAGCCCAAAGGCCTGGCGCATGCTCGTATGCACGCCGGGCACAAAGTTCGCCCCTTCCGGGTCGGGACCCAAGGCGGCGCTGAGCCGCAAGCGCGCCCCGTTGGCAAGCTGGCGCACGGAAGGAAGCCAGTAGGCAAGGCGTCCGTACGCAACTTGAGCTTCCGACGCGCCGATGGGCGTGCTTGAGTCACTAACGGGAACTATCTGAGCGCTGTCCACGTCAGCGGCGGACGCTGCCGGTAGCCGCGTGTGCCTCTTTCGGCCCGTCGACGTAGCCATCGTCGGGTGCGAGAGGCAGGTTTGTTTCCGCTTCAGCGGCTTCGCCGCTCACCTGCGGCAGAGGCTCGTTGTCCACGCTTCGTTCACCCTGGCCAGTCATTGTCTGTCGAGCGCAATACAATACACCATCCGTTGCGCGGTCGTATCCCGTCCTACAGGAGCGCAACCAATGCGCTCAACCCCACCGTTGCCGCCGCCGCCAGCACCAGCAGCAGCGCCACGGTGATCACCGTCGTCACGGCTGCCGTTTTCCACGACAATCCATGCGCCGTCTGCGCCGCTCGGTAGAGGATCAGCATCGCCCAGAATGTCGGCAGCAACGGATTCATTGTCACAAACGGGAATGCCGTGATGAGCAGCAGCATGCTTGGTGCGGCGACCAATGCGCTTGCGCCGAGAAGCTGGGGCAACGTGCCCTTGCCGCCCAGCACCCGACCGATCGCGTAGATAAGCAGTCCCACCGCGAGCCACTGGATTAGGAGCAGAAAGGGCATCCAAATGAGGCTGAAGAGCCGCAGCCACCCTGTGTCATAGCCCAATGCAAGGCGCGCAATCTGCCAAATGGTTGCTATGCCGCTGCTGATGGCCGTATCGCCCATGGCCAGCATACCGGCAGCGTTGCGCGCAATCGCCTCAACCGATGCCGCTGGCGGCATTGCCCATGAGTAGAGAAGCCCGCCCACCACGCGCGCGATCCCCACAAGTACGCCCACCAACGCCGTGAGGACGAGCCCCTCGATCACGGGTTGGTCGTCCTGGATCATGACGTCGAAAGGCTCAGGCTCAAGGACAAGCGACTTGGCAAGCAGTTCTGGATAAGAGCGAGGCTGAATCATCGGAAGCGCGGCTTTGCGATACGCATCAGACAGCAACGGAAACGCGCCCGGCGCAACCTGGAGGGCGCTCGCTCAGTGTAGCACCATTGAGAGGGGGGTGCAACGGCCTCGCGCGGTGATTCAGGGCATCTCAAAGATGACCGCAGCTATATTGCGAAGCAGAGTTGTAGTACGAACTGAAAACAGACAAGTGATCACGTGCGTCGCGCAACGGTTCAGTGGACGTAGCGGGGGGCTTCCAGCCCTCCGGTCTACGCCTGTGCCACGCACCGGGTTGTGTCGCAGCGGGTGCGTGCGTAGCGGAGGCCCTCCGCGCCCTCACTGTCCAGCGCTCTGATACTCGCGTGCGAGCAACGCGGCAGATGACGTCGTCCCAATAGCGCCCCTTCTCCCACGAATGCTCGCGCAAATAGCCTTCCTCGCTGAAGCCCAGGCCGCGCAGAAGTGCGCGGCGACGCTTCGTTCTCGGCATAGACCAGCGCCTCGATGCGGTTGAGCCCGAGTGTGCCAAAGCCCCATGCCAGCACCGCAGCGACGGCCTCGCGCGCATAGCCCTGTCGCCACTCGTCGGGCGCAATTACATAGCCGACCTCGGCGCGGCGGCGTGAGCTTGCCGCTCCCTTGAGAATGCACATCCCCACAAGCTGCGCATCGCGCGTACGCCGGATTGCCCACGGAAGGTCCTCGCCCGCAGCGCAGCGTTGCGCAAAGTTCGCCAGCCGCTCGACGGCCTGCGCCCGCTCCGTCAGCGGCTCCATCGCCATGTAGCGGACGGCGTCAGGGTTACTATGAATGCGAAAGAACGCATCTGTGTCGGCGGGGGACAATGCGTCGAGGACAAGACGCCCGGTCGTGAGGACCGGCAGGGAAATGAGCGCTGCGAGAGCCATGGCAGATCCGCCCCGGCGGGGAAAACAAAACTCGGCGACCGACAAGGGCCGCCGAGTTGACATTGAACATTGAAACAACTACCCGTTCTCTTTGCGCTTGGCCGCCGCTTCCTGCGCCTTGCGCTTCATCTCGTCGATGCGCGCCTTTTTTGCTGCCGCTTCATCGGCAGCGGCGTCAGGGATGGCAGCGTCCGGGGTGGCGGGTGGGGCGATTGCCGTGTCGGCGCCTGCAGCATCTTCGGCGGATGCTGCGGACGGAGACGCGACCGGCGCTGCGGCGGCTGCCTCCGCGGCGGGCGCGCCCTCAGCGCGTGCCTTGGCCGCGGCTGCGCGTTCCTGCGCCTGTTTCTTCATGGCTTCGATGTCGGCAGCGCTGCGCTTGGGCTTGGCGCCTGCAACTTCGGCAGTTGCCTCGCCTGCAGGAGCCGCGGCCTTGGCAGCAGCGGCGGCCTTCTTCTCGGCATCGGCAATCGCCTTGGCTTCGGCCTTCGCGGCGGCGGCGGCCTCTTCAGCGGCGCGGCGCTCCTGCTCCTCGGCAAACTGCGTGGGCCACAGCGCCGCATAGTACTCGAGCGGCACGGTCAGCTCCGCCTTGTCGTAGACCAGTTGCGGATAGCGATCATAGACGGCCAACTCGTAGTCGTGGTTCATCTTGATGGCGTCGAACGGGCAGAACTCGGCGCAGAAGGAGCAGCTCATGCAGACGGCGGCGTCGATGTAGAACTCGGCCGGCCGCGTGACGGGCTTGCCCTTCTCGTCCGAATCGCGCACGATCCAGATGCACTGCGGCGGGCAGACCTTGGCGCAGATGCCGCACGCGGTGCAGCGATCCTCGTTCTTCTCGGTGTCCCAAAGCAGCATGGGGATATAGCGGAAGCGCTCGGGCAGCAGCCGCTTCTCTTCCGGGATACTGGATCGTCAGCAGGCCTTCCTGCGTGATCGGCTGCTCGATGATGCGGCGGTCGTTGCCTCCAGTCGATGCTGTCCTCGTAGCGGCTGGGCACCTTCTTGCGGTCGTCCGTGAAAGGTATCGGTGAAGTGCTTGAGCGTGACGCCCAAGCCCTTTGAGAAGTCCAGTTCCAAACATGCTTGTTCCAGTCCCCTCGAACCAACAGCAGAATGGCAGAACTGCGACGCAGAGGCGCTAAGGCGCAGAGAACGCGAGAACTGCAACCGCAGGCCAGCTTACGAACTGTGTTTCCTCTGCGTCTCCGCGCCTTTGCGTCGCTGTTCTGCTGATGGTATACGGCCAATTCATTCCGGTCACACGCTAGCGATCTACTTCGCCCAGCACGATGTCGATCGCACCCAGAATGACGACGGCATCGGCCATCTTGTAGCCCACGGCACATGGGACCCAGCGCATTCAGGTTGATGTAGCTAGGGGCGCGCACGTGATAGCGGTAGGGATTGGCCTTGTTGTCGCTGACGACATAGAAGCCAAGTTCGCCCTTGGGCGCTTCCACACGGTGCGTAGGCCTCACCCTCCTTGGGGCGGAAGGTGTAGCCGCCCTTGCCGCCCAGGACTTCGCCCTTGGGAATGTCGCGCAGCGCCTGCTTGAGAATCTTGATGCTCTCGCGCGCTCTCGAGCAGGCGAATGTAGTAGCGGGCAAAGATGTCGCTCTCGGGCAGCGTCGGGAATGTCGAAGTCGAAGCGGTCGTAGATGCAGTACGGCTCGGCCTTGCGGATGTCGTAGGCGCACGCCCGCCGCGCGGATCATGCGGGCCGCTCACGCTCAGCGAGAGCAGGTCCTGCGCGCAGACAGGTAGCCGACGCCCGGCCACGCGCCTTGACGATCTCGTTGCCGGTGAGCAGCTCGTCCAGCTGGTCGAGCGGCGCGCGGCAGGCGGTCGTGCGACCAGGTACTTGGCGCGCTCCTCCCAGCCTGGCGTCAGGTCGCGGACGACACCGCCAAAGCGCATGTAGTTGCACATCAGGCGTGCGCCGCTGACTTCTTCGAAGAGGTCGAGAATCATCTCGCGCTCTTCGATGCGCGTAGAGCGCCGGCGTCTGCAGCGCGCCCAGGTCGTTGAGGATGAAGCCGATCGACCAGGTGTGGTTGATGACGCGCGTCAGCTCGGCCATGATCACGCGGATGTACTGCGCCCGCTCCGGCACTTCGATGTCCAGCAGCTTCTCCACGGCCAGCGCATAGCCCAGGTTGTTGCTCATGGAGTTGATGTAGTCGAGCCGGTCGGTGAAGGGCATGTTCATCAACCACGTGTTGCGCTCGCCGATCTTTTCGTGGTTGCGGTGCAGGTAGCCCATCTCCGGCTCCAGCGCCAGGATGGTTTCGCCCTCGATGCGGGTCAGCATGCGGAAGACGCCGTGCGTGCTGGGGTGGTGCGGCCCCAGGTTGACGACGATGCTCTGCGTGTCCAGTTCGCCGTAGCCATCGTGGTCGGGCGCCTGGCTCACCGGCACGTAGGTCACCGGCGCCTTCCACGAGTCCGGATCCCAGCCGGCGGGGTAGGTGTTGTTGTCGCCCCACGGCAGCTTGTCTTCGTGCCAGACGTAGTCGCCCTCGGGGTGGCGGCTCTTGAAGGGCTTGGTCTCTTCTTCGAAATAGGCCTCTTTCCAGTCCTTGCGCATGGGGTGGCCGTGGAAGCCCTCCCACGGTCAGCACGCGGCGCAGGTTGGGGTGCCCCTCGAACTTGATGCCGAAGAGGTCGTAGACTTCGCGCTCCTGCAGGTTGGCGCCGGGATAGACGCTCGTGGCCGACGGCACGGTCTCGCTCGCGGGCACGCGCACGTGCAGCCGAACGGGGCCGCCGCCCTTGTTGGTGCTGTAGAGGTGGTAGACCACGTCAAAGCGTTCGGCGATGCCGGCGCGCGCCTTGCCCTTGTAGGCCGAGTAGTCGACGCAGGTCACGCTGGAGAGGAAATCGTACCCCTCGCGGTCGCGCAGGTGCGTCAGCAACGCCAGCAGCTTGTCCGGCGCCACGAAGAGCGCCTTGTCCGTATCTTCGGCCCAGGTGCCGATGACTGCGCCGGGCACTGCATCGCTATAGGGCAGGGATCATCGCTCACGGCGGCCGGCACAACTTCGGTGGCGTCGTCAGGCGCTGCAGCGACAATTCACTCATGGCATTTCACCTTAATCTCTCAGGTCTCCGGCTGCGCCGTGCTCTATGCAGGCTGGCTGCTTGCCATGCGCACTTGGCCTTGGCCGCACAGAACTTTGGTCTTTGCCATCGGCTGGAAGTGGGCACGGGCGTCACGGTGCGTCGGGCGCTCTCGCCGCCTGCCTTGGCGCCGCCGCCATCAGCGTGTACTCACTTGATCATCTGCACCTTGCGCGGGTCGAAGATGTCGGCCCCAAGCACCGGCACCGGCACACATCTCGCTTGCTCCCTTGCGGTACCAGGCAACCTTGGTGATGCTCTGGCGCTCGACCTTCTCGTGCAGCTTGAGCATGCCGTAGATCAGCGCCTCGGGCGTGGGCGGGCAGCCGGGCACATAGACATCGACGGGAATGTACTTGTCGATGCCGCTGACGACGTTGTATCCCTCCTTGAAGGGACCGCCGCCGGTGGCGCAGGCGCCCATGGCCAGCACGTAGCGCGGCTCGGCCATCTGGTTGTAGATGCGCACGATCGCCGGCACCATCTTCTTGGTCACGGTGCCGGAGACGATCATGAGGTCGCTCTGGCGCGGGCTGGGGCGCATGACCTCCATGCCGAAGCGCGGCGAGGTCCCAGCGGCTGGCGGCCGTGGCGATCATCTCGATCGCGCAGCAGGCCAGGCCAAAGAGCAGCGGCCACATGCTGCTCTTGCGGCTCCAGTTGTAGACCTTGTCCAGCGTCGTCACGATGACGTTGGCCTGCAGGTCCTCGGGCACGACGATTGATTCGTGTGCCAACTCCTGGATCTGCTCGCGCTTCATGTCGCGAAACTTTTCAATAGGCACATCAAGCATAACGAGATCCCCTCGTAGTGAGAAAGGAATCCTGCGGGATTCGCGCAAGCAAGTCAGGGGGCGGCTCACCTTGTGAAGGTGGGCACAACGACGATTCTACACGAGAGGGGTGCGCGATGCAAGGAGAATGCACTTCAGGCGTCGCTTACGCTGCTAGCGAGCCGCCACAGGATGGCGGGCAGAGAGGCGCACAGAAAGCAACTGCAGGACTGCGCAAGTGAGCGAGCAGTCCTGCAGTTGCATTTCTCTACCTCGAAACCCCCACGGCGATGTTCGCATGCGTGACAATAGGGGTCGGCCCAGAGCGCCGTCCACGGGCCGACGCGTACATGGACGCTTCCGCAAAACTCATCCTGCGTTGCACCAACAGGACGTAGTCTCCGTGTTCCTCTGCGCCCTCTGTGCCTCCGTGTTGCTGTTCAGTTTGCTGTCAGGCGGAGGCGGCCTTCTGCGCCTGCTTGTCCTTCTCCTCCTGCACGAGTTGACGGCGCAGCACCTTGCCTGCCTGCGTCTTGGGCAGCTCCTTGCGGAACTCAACCATCGCGGGAACCTTGTAGGGCGCAATGCGCTCTTTGCAGAATGCGCGAATTTCGTCTTCCGTGCAGGTTTCGCCTTCCTTGAGCACGACGTACGCCTTCACCGTCTCGCCACGCTTGGGATCGGGAATGCCGACAACCGTGGCATCCATGACCTTGGGATTCTGGAAGAGCACTTCCTCCACTTCGCGCGGCACGATGTTGAAGCCGCTCGCAATAATCAGATCCTTCTTGCGATCCACGATGTAGAAATAGCCGTCACTGTCCATCTTGCCGATATCGCCGGTATGCAGCCAGCCGTCGGTGTCGATGGTCTTGGCAGTTTCGTCGTCCATCTGCCAGTAGCCCTTCATCACCTGCGGCCCCTTGAGAACGACTTCGCCCTCTTCCCCTTGCGCCATTTCACGGAACTTGCCGTTTTCATCCGGTTCGAGCGATACGATCGAGCAAATGGTGTTGGAGATCGGCAGCCCGATTGAACCGGTGCGCACCTCGCCGTAGATGGGGTTGGCGGTCGCCACGGGCGAACACTCCGTCATGCCGAAGCCCTCCACAAGCTTGCCGCCGGTGATCGCCTCGAATTGCTGCGCCACTTCAACGGGCAATGCTGACCCTCCGCTAAGACAGGCCTTGACCGACCGCAGATCAAACTCCTTCACCTTCGGATGGTTGATCAGCCCGATATACATCGCGGGCACACCCGGATAGAGGGAAACCTTCTCCTTGCTGATGACCTCGATGATGTGGGCGGTATTGCGCGGATCGGGAACCTGAACGATTTCGGAGCCGAGCGTCACGCCAAAGAGCATCCCCACCGTCATCCCGTACACATGGAAAGAGGGCAACGCCAGCAGGACCTTCTCCTTGCCATATTCAACCCGTGTGAACCAGGCGTCCATTTGCAGGCAGTTGGCAACAAGGTTGCGATGGGTAAGCATGGCGGCCTTGGGCACGCCCGTGGTGCCACCCGTGTACTGGAAGAGAACAACGTCATCCGGCGACATGGACACAGGTTGCGGCTTGCTGGGCGACCCGGCCAGGAGATCGTCATACTGATGGAGAGTACTGCTGTAGGTCACATCCTTCATCATGCCGCCGGCGCGTACAGTCTTGGCGGCAAGGTTCTTGAAGGGCCAGCTCAGTGTATCAACAATGTCGGCGACGATTACATGCTTGACGCTGATCTCGTCCTGGATGGGCGTGAGCCTCTCCACCAGGCCGCTGAGCATGACCATGACCGTCGCTCCACAGTCCTTGAGGATGTGCTTGAGTTCCGGCGATGGATAGGTGGGGTTGATGTTGACCACCGTCGCACCGGCTTTGAGAATGCCGAAGAAGGCGGCAATCCCCTGGGGAATGTTGGGCAACATGATGCCCACACGATCGCCCTTCTTGACGCCCAGCCCTTGCAGCGCCGATGCAAAGCGGTCGCTGGCTGCATCAAGTTCACGATAATTCATGCGTGAACTGATTGACAGACCTGCAGGCAGGTACTTGAGCACAAGCCGGACGGACGTGTTATTGGGAAAGCGTTTGGCGGAATCCGCAAGCAGATCCTGAAGCAACTTCTCGGGAATATCAATTGTCTGCGGCACGCTCTTTTCGTAGTGAGCGAACCAGGGAGCTGGTGATGGCATGGCCTCTCCTGTGAACGATGTGGTTCGAGGGGAAGTCGGGGGCGTCATATTCGGCTGCTCTGCCGCATATGAACACCTGCCGATCTGCTGACGATTCCTGCTGGATTGCGGAACAAGGGAGCGCGGACCTTGACGTACAGCAACCGCGCGAAGCGCGCGCAGGATAGCTGCACTGCGTGCCAGTTGTGTTGCGGTCAAACATGCCCGCCGCACGACTCTGGACAAAGCGTAAATGATTATAGCACAGGGCTTTTGACATCTGTACTAGGCAATTCTATACTCAACCGGACGTGGGTGCAGTGTGCGGGTCGCAGTCTGCGCTACACGTCAATACCAAATGCAGCACAGAAGTGGACTGCAAGAAGTGCTGGTACACGGAAAAAACGGGAACGACAAGGAAACGACAGGATTCTACGGACATTTCGCTACGCCACCATTGCAACAGTTCCAGCGCCCTACCGACCAAATGCAGGAAAAATTGAAATAAGGAAATCAAATGCAAACAACACGCGTTAAATGGATAGAGGAGAAGACTTTCCTGGGCACGGCCGACAATGGCCAGAATGTTGTCATGGCCTCCGGCACGCCTGGCGTTGGACCGATGCAGATGCTGTTGCTCGGCCTGGGTGGTTGCGCGTCGATTGACGTCGTCGACATCATCAAGAAGCAGCGCATGGATCTGGTGGCGCTCGAAGTCTCCGTCTCGGGCGAACGGGGCACAGAGATGCCCAAGCCGTGGGAGACCATCCACATGCATTTTGTCGTCACCGGCGCCAATCTTGACGAAGCCAAGGTGAAGCGCGCGATTGACCTGAGCGTGGAAAAGTACTGCGGCGTGCACGCCACGCTCAAGGCCGTCGCCACAATTACGCACGATTTCGAAATTCGGACACCCGAAGCCGTTCTCGAAGCGGTCTAGCGCGGCACGTGTTCAAACGTCTATTCGGCAAGCAGGCGCCGCCGCCCCCGCCCGAAGCAGCGGCGCGCCCGGTCCCCGGCGAGGTAACCGACGCGACCTGGGCTGTTTGCCTGCAAGCGCCGGGCCTGACGGTTGTGGACTTCTGGGCGGACTGGTGCCAGCCCTGCACGGTGATGTCGGCCTATGTCGAGTTCCTTGCGCGTGACTTCGCCGGCCAGTTGCAGGTGCTTGCCCTGGACGTGGACGAGAACCCGCATACGAGCGAGGCGCACAACGTAATGGGCTTGCCCACGCTCATCTTCTTTCGCGACGGCGTCGAGGTCCACCGCATCGTGGGCCTTGCGGATTACGAAACGCTCAAGCGCGAGACGGAACGCTTGCTGAACGCGTAGGGCCACGTGATGGCCGACCACCATGGACTCGCATCTCGCAAACGCAAAGCCCGGCGAAATCTTCACTTTCGGCAATTATCCGCAAGCGGCGGACGGCGCCGACAAGACGCCGATCCAATGGCGCGTGCTGCAGAACTCCGGTGAGGAACTTCTCGTGCTGAGCGAGTACATTCTGGACTGCAAGCGCTATCACCGTGACTTTGTAGACACCACCTGGCGTGATTGCGATTTACGCAAGTGGCTGAATGAGGAGTTCTACGGCGCAGCCTTCAGCGCGGCCGAGAAGGAGTTGATCGGTACGACCCTCTGCACGGACAACGGCGAGGGCAGTCCGGACACAGAGGACAGGGTCTTTCTGCTCGGCATGGCCGAGCTGAGGCAACTGGCCGAAGCGCTCACCACGGACGTGTTCGACAAGAAGCGTCGTGCAGTGGGCACGGAGTTTGCCAAAGTCAAAAAGACAGATGGCTGTCATTTGTTCGTCTATCATGGCAAAGTCAGCGACGCGTACGTCATCGAGAACGGCGAGCGGCTGGGCTGTTCATGGTGGTTATTGAGAAACCAACCAAAGACCGCCGCACGCACGGCGTTTGTCGGCGTCTATGGCAGCCTGCGCGGTTATGCGCGCGTCAACCGCATCGGCTACGGCGTGCGCCCCGCGCTCACGCTCAAGTACGAGAACGCGCAGCGTCAGGATGCCAAAGGATAGTCACCAATTACTAGTTATCAATTACCAATTATTAATAATCATTAATTATTACATAATTGATAACTACCACTCACCACTGGAGTTCCTGCCATGCGCATGTCGCGTCTCTTCTTCCAAACCCTGCGTGATGCACCTGCCGACGCCGACATCATCAGCCACAACCTGCTCGTGCGCACGGGCATGATCAAGCAGATCGCCGCCGGCATCTTCGACTACCTGCCGCTGGGGCTGCGCGTCAAGCACAAGATCGAGCAGATCTATCCGCGAGGAGATGGACGCGATCGGCGGCCAGGAAGTCACGCTGCCCGTCGTGCATCCCGCCGAACTGTGGCAGAAGTCAAGCCGCTGGTACCAGATCGGCGACGACATGGCGCGCTTCAAGGACCGCAACGGGCGCGACATGGTGCTGGGCATGACGCACGAAGAGATCATGGCCGACATGGCGCAGCAGATTGTCAGCAGCTACCGCCAGCTTCCCGTCGTGCTCTACCAGATTCAGACCAAGTTCCGCGACGAGCCGCGCCCGCGCGCCGGCCTCATCCGCGTGCGCGAGTTCACCATGAAGGATGCCTACACCTTCGACCGCGACCAGGCCGGGCTGGACGCCTTTTACCCGCACATCTATCAGGCCTACTTCAACGTCTTCCGACCGCTGCGACCTGGATGTCATCGCCGTGCAGAGCGACATGGGCATGATGGGCGGCAGCATGGCGCACGAATTCATGGCGCTCACGCCGATCGGCGAGGACACGATCATCGTGTGCGAAGCGTGCGGCTACAGCGCCAACCGCCAGGTCGCCACCTTCCGCAAGCCGCAGCCACCCGTCGCGACGCCGCTGCCGCTTGAGGAGGTGCACACGCCCGGCGTCGACAACGATTGCCGCCCTGGCCGAGTTCCTTGGCATCGGCCCGAGAGCAAACGGCCAAGGCGGTCTTCCTGATGGCCGAGATGGATGCGCCCGATGGCAAGATCGTGCAACAGTTTGTCTTCGCGGTGCGTGCGCGGCGACATGGAGCTGAACGAAACCAAGCTCACCAATGCCATCAAGGCACGCGGCGTGCGGCCGGCCACGGTGGAGGAGATTCGGGCCGTCGGCGCCGAAGCCGGGCTACGGTTCGCCCATCGGCAGTGCAGCGCGACCAGGTGCTGCTGGTGGTGGACGACCTGGTGGCGGTCAGCCCCAACCTGGTGGCCGGCGCCAACAAGGTGGATTACCACCTGCGCAACACCAACTACGGCCGCGATTATCAGGCCGACATCGTGATCGACCTGGTCGCCGCGGGCGATGGCCATGTCTGCCCCGAGTGTGGGGCAGCCGCTCAAGGCCGTGCGTGGCGTGGAGGTGGGCAACATCTTCAAACTGGGCACCAAGTACAGCGTGGCGATGGGCGCGACCTATCTGGACGAGAACGGTGCGAGCAATCCCATCGTCATGGGCTCCTATGGCATCGGCTCGGAACGGCTGATGGCGTGCGTGGTTGAGCGCTTCAACGACGAGAAGGGCATCATCTGGCCCATCAGCGTTGCACCCTACGAGATTTCACTGGTGAGCCTTGCCAACGAGAAATCGCCTGAAGTCGCGGCCGCGGCCGATGCAATCTACGCGCAACTGAATGATGCCGGCTTTGAGGTGCTCTTTGACGATCGCGACGAGCGCGCCGGCGTCAAGTTCAACGACGCCGACCTGCTCGGCATGCCCCTGCGGCTGACGGTTGGCGGCAAGGGTTTGCAGCAGGGCATCGTCGAACTCAAGCTCCGCCGCACGGGCGAAATGCGCTCGATTCCGCTGGCCGATCTGGAGGCGGGCGTGCGCGCCGCCGCCGCCGAGGAATGGGCGTGGATCAACGCACTGCACAAGGTTGAAACGCTGGACGTCTAAGTACAATTAAGGTAGACAGGAAAAGGTAACTGGTAAATGGTAATTGGTGGTAAGTGGTAATTGGTAATTCGTCGGATGTGACTTGAATTACCAATTACCATTTACCAGTTACCTTTTTCTTGAAAGGTCGCGCCATGTTTCTGGTTGTCGGCAGCACGACCGTGGACATCTTTGTGTCGGGTGTCGCGTGGCTGCCTGGCTGGGGCGGTGAGGAGTTCAGCGTCTCCAATCTGGCCTTCACCGATGAGCCGCTGCGCCTTTCGCTGGGGGGCAATGGCGCCAACGCTGCGTTCGCACTGGGGCGGCTGGGCGCCGACGTGCGCCTGCTCAGTGCCGTGGGCGATGACGCGCTGGGCGCTACGGTCTGCGGCTGGCTTGAAGATGCGGGTGTTGCCACGGCCGGACTGCGGCGCCGCGACCTGGCAACCGCCACTACCGTACTGATTGTGGACGAGCAGCGCAATCGGCTCATCTTTCTGCATCCCGGGGCGTACCCCGCTGTCACACTCACAGACTTGCCCGCGAACTGGACCAACGGGCTGACCGCGCTCCTTATCACCGGCTATACACTCATGCACGGGCTGCGCCCCGCAGGCTATCTGGAGGTGCTCAGGCAAGCGCACGCGGCGGGTGCGCACACTGCCGTGGACATTGGCCCGGCCATTGGCGAGGTTGCGCGGCTTGCGGAGATCGCACCGCTGCTCCCCTGGGTGGATACGCTGATCGCCAATGAACACGAACTCGCCGCCTGCGTAGACGCCCCCGACCTTGAAGGCCGCGCCGCAGCCTTGCGTGCAGCGGGCGCACGGCGGCTTGTCGTCAAGCAGGGCGAGGCGGGCGTCACTCTCTTTGGCGAAGGGGCGCCGATTCATGTACCCGCTTTCGCCGTGGAGGCGCGCCAGACCGTGGGCGCAGGCGACGCCTTTGATGCCGGCATGCTCTGGGCGCTTGCGCAGGGGTGGGACGAGATTGACGCGCTGCGTTATGGCGCCGCAACGGCCGCGCTGGTCGTGACCACAAAGTGTGGTATCCTAGACGCCCCACGGCGCGCTACTGTTGAGCGATTTCTCGCCTCGCGCCGCGCTGAACGGATGTAGATGCGCGACTCTTAACATGACGTTACACATTTTTTCACATTCGTGTGACATTCTGCTATTTGAAGCGAGCGAGCGGCGCCGGCAGTCGTATAGGCAGTCGAAGAGCAATGAGCAAGACGACAACAGCACTAACCGTTGTGAAGCCGACAACCAAACCGGAGCGGGTCGCAAGTTGGGTTTCCAACATTGCGGCGCCGCCTGTGCTCATGGTGGTGAGCGCAGTCCTCGTCGCGCTTGAGACTGCGGGCAAAGGCGCGTGGGAATGGGCGCTCTTTTTCGGCGTCGTCGCCGTGATTCTGCCTTTGCTCTATGTGGTGTGGGAAGTCTATCGGGGCAATATCTCGGACGTTCACATTCCGGACCGCGAGCAGCGCTTTCGGCCGTTTGTGGTGGCGCTTGTCGCATCGCTCAGCGTGTGGGTGATCTTCGCGCTCTACCCGGCTCCGCCCATGTTTCGTATGCTGGCCCTGGCCAACGGGCTGCAAACACTCGTCTTCTTCGTGATTACGCTGCGCTGGAAGATCAGCCTGCACAGCGCGGCGGCTGCAAGCCTGACGGTGCTGGGATGGGCTGCCTTCAGCAGCACGGGATTGTGGCTCCTGCTCACCGTCCCAATCGTTGCCTGGGCGCGGCGTGCGGCTGCGCCGGCACACGCTGGCGCAAACGGTCGTAGGCGCAATTCTCGGCGCGGCAATTCTCGGCGCGGCGGTCTGGATCGTGTAGCGGCGGGTCGGGAGTCGAGGGTCGGGAGTCGAACGTGAGGATATGGGCCATGCCAGGAGGCGTGGCCTTTTACATTGCAGGTGTATGGGTCGCTCGCCTGCTATGTGCGGCTGAAGATCTCGTAAATTGCAATTGTTTCCGCGGCAGTGCGCCTCCATGAGTACTGCGCCGCGCGCGCCAGCCCCCGCCGGCGCAGTTCGGCGCGTAGGGGTTCCTGTGCAACGAGCAGCGCCAGGGCATCGGCAAGTGCTTGCTCATCCAGCGCCTCGACGCAGATCGCAGCGTCGCCCGCCACCTCCACCAAGCTGGGCGCGCGGCTGGTGATCACCGCTGCGCCGCAGGCCATCGCCTCAAGCACCGGCAAGCCGAAGCCCTCGAGGCGGCTTGGATAAACAAAGCCCAGTGCCGCCTGATACCAGTTGGGAAGCTCCTCGGCGGGCACGTAGCCGGGAAAGAGTACGTCGCCGGCCAGGCCAAGCGCCTGCACCTGCGCGAAGATTTGGTCGTAGAACCACCCCTTGCCCCCAGCCAGCACAAGCTTGACGTCGCGGTCGCCTGGCGCAGCATGTTCGCGCCAGCGCGCGTATGCGCGCACGAGTGTTTCGAGATTCTTGCGCGGCTCGAGCGTACCCACGAAGAGCAGGAAGCGCTCGGGCAGGGCGCGCGCGGCGCGGAAGGCCGCGATCGCCTCCGCAGTACCTGGTGAGAACTCGTCTCCCACGCCGTTGGGCACGACGGTGATTTTGCGGGCCGGTGTGTTGAAGAGCGCGCGCAGGTCGTCGGCCGTTTGGGTGCTGACGGCAATTACGTGAACGGCCCGCGCCACCGAGGCGCGACAGAGCGCGGCAAGGTAGGCGCGCTTGGCGCGCGGCAGGGCATCGGGCATGCGCAGGAAGGCGAGGTCGTGAACGGTGACAACGCCCGGGGCGTGCGCCGCAAGCGGCAGCACGTTGACCAGCCCGTGGACAACTTCCGCCCGGCCCAGCGCGAGGGGAAAGAGCGTTTGCTCCCAGACAATGCGTGCGGTCGGGCGCGCCAGCGGCAGGCGGCTCTGCACGAGGTCGACGCCTGGAAGTTCCAGCCCCGCCGCATTGACATACGCTGTGAAGCGGTGGCGCGTTGCACCGGCCACGCGGGCCTCCCCCAGCGCGCGCAGCAGATTGAGGCTGTAGGCCGATACCCCGGCGCTGCGAAAACCGCCGCCCGTGTGGACCAACTGGGCGTCAAGCGCGATCTGCATGGCGACTCCGTAGGGGGATTTGCAGGTGAGGACGAAAACCTGTACGCGGAAAGGGCGGAAACAACGGAAAGGACATGAAGGGCACCTTGTACGCGGATGACGCGGATGAAGACCGATTCGCAGCCCTGATCGGGTGATGCGCTGTATCCGTGTCAATGCGCGCAATCCGCGTCCAGGAGGCTTTTCATGTCCTTTCCGCTGTTACCGTTGTTTCCGCGTACAAGCTTGTACCGTTCAACGGCCGGCCAGGCGGCGATAGAGCGCGACCGTCTCGGCGGCAATCCGCTCATTCGAATAGAGGTCGAGCGCGCGCCTGCGCCCGGCGGCGGCGAGTTCAATGCGTCCCGCCGGATTTGCGAGCAGCGCCTGCAGTTGTGCCCAGAGCGCCGCCACGCTGCCTTCGGCGAAGATCAGGCCGCCCTGGCCGATCACGTGGGGGATCTCGCCGCTGCTGCTTCCCACCACCGCCACCCCGCTGGCCATCGCCTCAATCAGCACGCGGCCAAACTGCTCCTTCCACGTCGGCGTTGTCCGGCTGGGGAGGACGAGAACATCAAGGCTGCGATAGGCTGCGGCCATGTCGGCGCCGGACTTGCGGCCCGCAAAGCAAACGCGATCAGCGATGCCGTGCACCGCGACAAGCTGCTCAAGGCGCGTCCGCTCGCTCCCCTCGCCGAAGAGTGTGAGAAACCACGCCCCCCGCAGGTGGGCGCAGGCTTCCAGCAACGAATCAATTCCCTTTTCAGGGAGAAGACCACCGGCATAGCCAATGCGCAGCGGACCGCCCTCGTGATCCGCCGCGCCAATTTCAGCAGGGTGATAGAGCGCAGAGTCGACGCCAAACTGGGGAATGATGGCCACCTCGCCCGCGTACCCTTTGGCGCGCAACACCTCGCCCGCCTCTGCGCTGCCCGCAATCGCAATGGGCGCACGGCGGTAGTTGCTCCGCTCCATTTGTGCAAACGGGGGCGGGTAGCGGCGCAAAATGTTCTGCCACGTAAAGAAGGTGCTGCGGATGCCGAGCCGCGCGGCCCCGCGCAGCGCCTCCCACGTGGCGCGGTTGTAAGGCTCCTCGTCCATGTGCAGAATGTCCGGACGCAGCGCCGCAAGTTCGCGGCCCAGCGTGGGATAGTCGTGCAGGTGGAAATTGCCAATCAGCCGGCAGGGAATGGTGCGCAGTGTGTAGCCGCGTGTGTAGAGCGCTTCGGCCTGCCGGCTGCCGCGCGCGTCTTTCCACGCGGGCGGCGTGAGCACCGTGAGGTCGATGCCCATTTCAGCAAGCGCTTCGGCCTTGCGTTGATAGACGCCGACAACCAGCGCCTTGCTCACCATCACCACACGCAGCGGCTTGTCCATACCGCCATTGTAGCAGAGGCAGGCGGGAGACTGGTTGATTGGGTGACGGGTTGAATGGTTGACAGGTTTATTGGTCCATTGGTCGATTGGTTGATTGGGTGATTTGTTGATTCGCGTGTCGACTGGGGCGCTGTTGCCGACTTGATTGTCGCTTTGCACTATTGTCGGCGGCGTGACATACGCGCGCGGCCACCTCCCCTACACTGTGCCCAATCGTTGCGATTTTCACGAATGGTGCAAACTATGACAATTGTTGCCAACAGCGCTCCGGACACACTTGCAACACCCACTCCCCGCGCCAACGGTGCGCCGAACGGAAAACCGGTTTTGATCCGGCTGGACGGGCTGACCAAGAGCTACGATGAGGCCGGGGCGCGCCACGTCGTGCTTGACGCCCTCGACCGCGAGTTCTACACCGGCGAGTTTGTCTGTCTCCTGGGGCGTTCGGGCAGCGGCAAGAGCACGCTGCTCAATTTGATTTCGGGAATTGATGCACCCAGCGCCGGAGACGTGACAATCTTCCCTGGCTCCCCCGGTGGTGCGGACTCAGGCAGCGGCGGCCCCGTGCATTTGACGGCGCTCAGCGAGCAGGAGCGCACGCTCTTTCGCCGCCGCGCCATCGGCATCATTTTCCAGTTCTTCAATCTGATCCCCACGCTGACCGTGCAGGAGAACGTCACGCTGCCGCTCGAACTCAACGGCCAACGCCGCGGCGTGAAGGAGAAGGCCGCGGCGCTGCTCGAACGCGTCGGCCTTGCCAATCGCCTGGACTCTTACCCCGACAAACTTAGTGGCGGCGAGCAGCAGCGCGTGGCCATTGCCCGCGCCCTGGTGCATGACCCGCTGCTCATCCTGGCGGATGAGCCCACGGGCAACCTTGATGAGGAGACGGGCGGCTCCGTGCTGGAACTGCTGCTCGAGTTGACACGGGGCGCGGGCAAGACGCTCTTCATGGCCACCCACGCCGCCGAAGTGGCCGAGCGTGCCGACCGAGTCATCCACCTCGAGCGCGGCAAGCTCGTAAGCGAGGATTTGTGGCGCAGCATGCACCGCCTGTGAAGAACTAAACTGCGTCGCAGGTATGTGGTTGAGAACCATTATCGGAAACATCTATGCCCGTACTGAAACAAGCCTGGCGCCACGCGTGGCGACGGCCGCTGCAAAGCCTCTTTCTCATCTTGGGTGTGGCGATTGGCGTTGCCATGATCGTCGCCATCGACCTGGCCAACGGCTCCGCCCAGCGCGCATTTGAACTGGGCACCGAAAGCGTGACCGGGCGCGCGACCCACACGATTACCGGCGGTCCACAGGGGCTGGACCAGTCGCTCTACGTCAAATTGCGCGCGCAGGGGGGCGTGCGCAACGAGCGCGCCGGTGGTGGAAGACTACGTAACGGCGGTTGAACTCGACGCGCAGCCGATGCGCCTCTTTGGCGTGGACCCCTTTGCCGAGCAGCCCTTCCGCAGCTACCTGGGCCTGGGCGATCAGTCGCAAGCTCCTGCCGCCGACTACCTGGCCGAGTTGATGGCCACGCCCAATACTGTGCTGATCAGCAGCGACGTTGCGGCGCGTTATGGCTTGTCGACTGGCAGCGCACTCACGATTCGCCACGGCACGGAAACCGAAACGTTGACGATTGTCGGGCTGCTCGCCCCCTCGGACGAACTGAGCCGGCGCGCGCTCGAAGGGCTTCTCATCACCGACATCGCCAGCGCGCAGGAGCTGCTGGGGCGCGTTGGCCGTCTCGACCGCATCGATTTGATTGAGCCCGCCACCCCTGCAGGCGAGGCGCAATTGGCGGCGATCCGCGCCATGCTTCCGCCGGGAGCGCTCCTGCGCGAGGCGTCGGCGCGCGCAAGGCACCGTCAACGAGATGACCGCGCGCCTTCCGCCTCAACCTCACGGCGCTCAGCCTGTTGGCGCTGGTGGTGGGCATGTTCCTGATCTACAACACTGTCACGTTCGGCGTCATCCAGCGGCGACCGGTGCTGGGTAGCCTGCGCGCGCTGGGGATGACACGGCGCGAGATCTTTGCGCTGATTCTGCTCGAGGCGGGTGTCCTGGGGCTTGTGGGCACACTCGTGGGGCTGGCGCTTGGCGTGCTGCTCGGGCGCGGCGCCGTGCAACTGGTGACGCAGACGGTGAACGACCTCTTCTTTGTCGTCTCGGTGCGCGAGATTCACGTACCCGCCGCGACGCTCATCAAGGGTGGGCTGATTGGCGTGGCGGCAGCACTGCTTGCCGCGGCCGTGCCCGCGTGGGAAGCGACAAGCGTCCCGCCGACGGGAGCGATGCGTCGCAGCAATGTTGAAGAGCGCACGCACAAAGCGCTCCCCTGGCTCACGGGCGGCGGCGTTCTGCTCCTGATTGTGGGCGGCCTGCTGCTGATTCCTCCCTGGAATCTGGTTGTCGCCTTTGCGGGCCTCTTCGCCGTTGTGCTGGGCGCTGCGCTGTTGACGCCCATCGCGCTGCTCGGGCTGATGGCCGTGGCGCGCAGGGCCTTTTCGCGCTCAAGCATTATCGAGCGCATGGCCCCGCGCACCGTCACACGCTCGCTCAGCCGCACCGCCGTGGCAGTCGCGGCGCTCATGGTCGCGGTGAGCGTAATCATCGGCGTGGGGGTCATGATCGGCTCGTTCCGGCTCACCGTTGTGCGCTGGCTCGACGATGTGCTCCAGGCCGACATCTACGTCTCGCCTCCGTCACTGCAGAGCAGCACTGTGCTCACCACGCTGGATCCGGCGCTGGTCGCGCAGTTGCGCGCCTTTCCCGGTGTGGCCCGCAGTGCGACCACGCGCACGATTCCCGCCGCAGCCTTTGTGGCGGGGCGCAGCGACCCGCTTGACGTCAACATCCAGGCATTGAGCGATGATCTCGCAGGGGCGGCGCGCCGCTACCGTCGCGCAGAGCGGCGACAACGCGCAGACGTGGGACGCGGTGCGCGCCGGCGCCGTGCTCATCAATGAGCCCATGGCAAACCGTTACGGCGTGGCCCTGGGCGACACGATTGAGCTGCAAACGGACCGCGGCCGCGAGCCCTTCACCGTGGCAGGCATTTCGGTGGATTTCGACGTCAACCCGCTGGTGATCATGGACGCTCAGGTTTACCACTCGTTCTGGGATGACCCGGGCGTATCGGCGGTGGCGCTCTACGTCGCGCCGGGGGACGATGTCGACGCGATGGTCAATTCGCTGCGTGAACGCTTTGCGGGGCGCGACAATCTGCTGATTCGCTCCAATGTGGGGACGCGCACGGAGGCAATGGCCGTTTTCGACCGCACCTTTGCCATTACCGTGGCGCTGCAACTGCTGGCGACGCTCGTCGCCTTCATCGGCATCCTGAGCACGCTCATGAGCCTGCAGCTTGAACGCGTGCGCGAAATCGGCATCGTTCGTGCCACGGGGATGACGCGCCGCCAGCTTTGGCGCCTTTCGCTGTTGGAGACAGGGCTGATTGGCACGAGCGCGGGGCTGCTGGCGCTGCCCACGGGGCTGCTGCTGGCGCTCATCCTCGTCTACATCATCAACCTGCGCTCGTTCGGGTGGACGCTTGAGATGTTCCTCCAGCCGCAGACGTTTGTCCAGGCCTTCTTTGTGGCGCTGGGCGCGGCGCTGCTGGCCGGGCTCTACCCGGCATGGCGCATGGGGCGGATTCCCCGCGCTGGCTGTGCGCGCGGAGTGAGAGACTGATAACTGGAGATTGATAACTGTTGTTGCGCAGCGGAAGCGTGACGGCGTAGCGGAGGGCCTCCGCGCCCTCATCCTGGTCGCGGCGCGCGAAATCCGAATCATCGAAGGTGGGATGCCCGCCGCTTTGACACGACGCTACGGCATCTACAACGCAACGACACGAAGGCACGGGAGTCCCCCGCTACGCGGCACGCTCCCGCCGCATAATGTGAGCAGATACGTGACAACCGATAACACACGTTGCGCAGACGTTCGGGTCTTCGTAGCGTAGGCCGCGCCTGCGACGCGACGCTTTGAGGCCCGGGACCGCGCACCCGCGAGCAACCCTGCGGCGCCTGCTGCGTATTGATCTTCACGTGGGGCGGCAAAGGCCGCTTTGCGTTCCAGCCGCCGGCCATTGGGCGAGCGAGCGATCAAACAAACAAACGAGTGAAGCCGTGCAAACAGTTCCCCCGAGAGGTGAGATTCCATGACGACCAACCAACTTCCAAGGCCGGCGCCAACTGCAATTGTGGTCGCGCGAGCGACCAGGCTGTCTGCTGCAACTGCTCTGGTTCGTCTTTGTGGGCTGGTGGGTTGGCCTGGGCGCAATCGGCTTCGCGTACCTGATGTTTCTGTTCATCATCACGATCCCCATCGGCGTCATGGTGCTCAACGTGCTGCCCGAGTTGATCGCGTTGCGCCCAGCGGCCCGCCGCGTGACGGTCTACGGGCCAGTGCAGACGCGACAGGTGAACATCTTCTTCCGCTCCTTGTGGTTTCTGCTTGTGGGCTGGTGGCTAACGGCGATTGTGCTGGGCCTGGGCTACCTGCTTTGCCTCACCCTGATCGGCATTCCACTGGGCTTCCTGCTCTTCGACGCCGCGCCCGCCGTACTGACGCTGCATCGCTCTGGATGACCTGACGTTGCCGCGCGTACACCTTGCTCTTTGTGTTCGCACCTCCTGCCGCGTATCATGAATACCAGACGCCTTTTGTGATTCGCTGCGCTTTCTCTATAACCCCACGCCCAGCCGTCCAATCGCCTATGGCCGACGAGCCGATCATCAACACATTTCAGCAGCGGCGCGCGCTTGAACTGGCAATCGCGGCGCTGGCCGATACCGCGAGCGAGGCGGACCTCGTCGAAGCAGTCAAAGCGCTCAAGTTCAGCTACCCCACCGAATTGCTGCTCCCGGCGCTGCTCAAGCGCCTCGACACGCCAAGCAGCCAGCTGCGCGGTGGTTTGGCGCGCCTGGCCGCGCTCCTGCCTCCCGAGGATGCCGCGCCTGCACTGCGACGCTATGTGGGCGACAGGCGCAATCCCCCCACGGGGCGCACGACGGCAGCGATGATCCTCGATCGCTTTCTGGGCGATCCCGCGCCGCCCGCGCTCACGGCTGACCTGCGCGAAAGCGACGATGCCGCCTACCAGAGCCTTGCCGAGGCCGTGGAGGATGGTCGCACCAACTCCCACGTTCTGCTCGAGTATGTCACGCAGATGCAGCCCTACGGCGAAGAGATTGCGCTGCTCGTGCTGCATCACCTGGACCGCCTCGCCGCTGATGATCGCACACCGTTGCTCCGCCTGCTGGCACAGGACGAGCGGCCCGTGATCGCGCGCTCGGCGCTGGGGCGGCTCGATGCGTTGGCGGCAGCCGGCAACCTGCGCGCGGCGCGCGCGCTGTACGCGTTGCAGTGGGCCACAGCTCCCGACATTGCGGCGCTGGCCGAACGCGCCCAGCGCAAACTCCAGTTCCGCGGCGCCGGCTTTCGTCCCCCCGAGGCAAGCGGCACCCGCGCACTTCTGGCGCCCGCCGAAATCAGCGGCGCACAGTGGCTCCTGCTGGCGCTCCCTGCCGACGTTATGCACCCGGCAAGCCGTCCCCTGCTGGCGGGTTTCCACGTACATCTGGACTATGGTATCCTCGACAGCTTCTTTGGCGAGGCGGGTGCAACGTTGCCGCCGCCGGTCCCCCTGGGTTCGGAAGTGGCGCTGCCATCAGAGGCAGGCGAT
The DNA here is from genome assembly GCA_963735275.1 of uncultured Chloroflexia bacterium. Taxonomy (GTDB): domain Bacteria; phylum Chloroflexota; class Anaerolineae; order Caldilineales; family Caldilineaceae; genus UBA5069. Next base: position 1,045,236 of record CAVTKJ010000001.1, read on the forward strand.
CGGCTCTATCTGGAAATCCCATTTGACCTGGGCCGGTTCCTGCTGCGGCTCGGTCTGCTCCCCCACTCTCAGTCTACCGCCAAGAGCCCACTGCCGGGCGAATATTTGCTCCACCAGGAACGCATCTGGCTCTATGCACCGCCCGTTGCGCAACCCGCTGCGGCCGCATTGCTTGATGAGGGCGGCGTGGCGGCCCTTGCCGACGACGAGGCCGTCGCCGTGGCCGCCCTGCTGGTGGACGAGCCATCGATGGCCGAGTGGATCATTCCGGCGCGTCCGCTGCAAAATACTTTTGCACAAATGGCTGCTGGTCCAGCGGAGACGCTATTGACCCGCATGACCCGCGAAGCGCTTGAAATGATTGACGCAAATCCGGTGGGAACCACCGTGCGGCGCAACCTTGACAGTGGCCTGCGCCTGCAAGCCCTTTGGTTTCTTGCCGCCGGCCGCGCGCAAATGGCAGAGCAAACCGCCGGTCTCGCGCGCACGCTCAAGCAGTGGCCGCTTGTGGACAATCCGTTGCTCTACGCCGCGCTGCGCCGCGGGCTGGAGAAGCAGCGCAAGCGCTGGGGGAAGTGATGAGTCAAAAACCGGCTGCACCAGGAGACCCGAAATGATTCGCAAGGATGAGTTTGGCCTCCCCGAAGTGGAAGATGATCCCCTGAATGACGAGTTCACGCCCTGCTGCGATGGCTGCGACAAGGACAAATACGCAATGGACGACGATGCGATGTTCGGCAAAACCCGCAGCGAGTCGGCAGACGACATCCCCGAGTTGTTCACAAGCGCCGACATGACGCCGCTCGAGTTCGTGATTCTCAATATGCTCTAGACGCAACGTTTTGTCGTCCATGGTTTGCGGCGCATCATTCCTGCCGAATGTCTCTCGACCCTGAAAATCGCAAAATGCCTATTTGCACAGACGGAACACCTGTGCTATTCTCGCAGCCTTTCCCTCCTCCGAAGTCGGCGCCTGGACAACTTTGGCTTTAGTGTGAACAAGGAGAGAAACATGCAGAAAATTGGTGTGTGTTTGTGGTTCGATAACCAGGCCGAAGAAGCGGCTTCGTTCTACACCTCGATCTTCAAGGATTCGAAGCTTGGGGCGGTCACCCACTATGGCGCCGAGTCGGTCGCTGTGTCGGGACAACCTGCAGGATCCGTGATGACGGTGGCGTTCGAGATCGATGGGCAGCCCTTTCTTGCGCTCAACGGCGGCCCGACCTTCAACTTCAGCGAAGCCATTTCGCTGGTGGTCCCCTGCGCTACTCAGGCCGAGCTTGACTACTATTGGGAGAAGCTTTCGGAAGGGGGCGACCCTGAAGCGCAGGTCTGCGGCTGGCTCAAGGACAAGTTCGGCGTTTCGTGGCAGATCGTACCGGCCGTCCTCGACGAGTTGCTTGCCCGCGACGCGGAGGCCGGCCGCGGCGGCGTGATGACGGCCGTGCTCCAGATGAAGAAGCTTGACATTGCCGAGTTGGAGCGCGCCGCGGCGGGCGAATAGCTGCGCGCTTCTGAAAACGAAACTGCAACACGGAGGCACAAAGGACACAGAGAAACACAGAGAAAAGCAATGGCAGTGAGAACGTACTGTTGCGTTCTCCACAGCGCCTTTTTCTGTGTTCCTCCGTGCCCTCTGTGCCTCCGTGTTGCAGTTCTGCTTTTGTACAGTTTTCTCTCTAGAAAACGCCCAGTTCGTCGCGCGCCTCGTCCGAAAGCATGTCCGGATTCCAGAAGGGCGTCCACGTCAGGTGGATGTTCACCTCCTCGAGGTCGGGGAAGGCCATGTGTGCCTCGCGCTGCACGTTGGTGATGATCTCGGGGCCGGCCGGGCAGCCGGGGCTGGTCAGGGTCATCGTGATCTCGGCCGTCTTCTCGGGAGTCACGTCAATCTCGTAGATCAGCCCCAGGTCGACAATGTTGAGCTGGAGCTCGGGATCATGGACACGCTGGCGCAGGATCGCGCGGATTTCTTCGGGTGTCGGCATGCTCATGCGGTCTCTCCTTGAACGTGTCAATCCGGCGCAAAGCGGCCGGCGCCCAATGCGCTATTCCGGCGCCTGGACAAAGATCCTGTCACCCTCAACGCGCACCGCATGGGTGGCAGTCGGGCGAAAGGCGGGAAGGCTCAGCGCCGCCCCTGTGCGAATGTCGAACCGCGCGCCGTGGCGCGGGCACTTCACCTCGCAACCATTGACGATGGCACCCTCCACCAGCGGGCCGCCGTCATGGGTGCAAACATCATCGATTGCGTAGATTTCACCATTGAGATTGAAGAGCGCGATGCGCGTCTCCTCCACCTCAACCAGAAAACCGGCGCCATCGTGCACCTGGTCCAACGTCGCAACTGCCACAAAACCATCAGATGATGTCATGTTGTGCTCCTGGTGAGAAGAACAACATAATTGGTAATTCATAATCGATAATTGGTAATTGGCGCACCTCGCGGCCCGTCGCTGACTATCTATTACCAGTTATCAATTATCAATGTTCAATTACCAATTATGTCGTTCCTATTCCGGCCACTCCTCCATGCCATACGCTCCGGCCTTGAGCACCTTGAGCGAAAGCAGCGCGCATTTGAGGCGCACCGGGCCCATATCGATGCCCAACATCTCGAGAACATGCTCCTTGTCGAGCGCGCGCACATCGTCCAGCGACATGCCGATGATCTCTTCCATGAGCATGGAGGCCGACGCCTGACTGATGGCGCAGCCGCGCCCATCGAAGGCCGCGTCCACGATCACCCCATCCTTAACCTTGAGTTCGACGGTCAATTCATCGCCGCAAAAGGGGTTATGGTCATGATAGTGAATGTCGGGATTCTCGAGATGCCCCTTGTGTCGCGGGTGCTTGTAGTGATCGAGGATTTCTTCCCGATAGAGTTGGTCGCTCATGAAATGTCCCTTCAATTATCAGTTACTAATTATTAATTATAGTTAATAATTGATAATTGGTAATTAATCGCGCTGTGGCTACAGACCGAATATCTCGTTCGCCTTTTCCAGGCTGCGGACGAGGAGGTCGATTTCGGCGGTCGAGTTGTAAAGATAGACACTGGCACGTGCGCTGGCAACGATGCCCAGCTTGTCGTGAATGGGCTGCGCACAGTGATGGCCCGCGCGGACGGCAACACCTGCGCCGTCCAGAATGGCCGAAAGGTCGTGCGGGTGAATGTCGCCCAGCGTAAAGGCCACGAGGCCGCTGCGCTGCGCCGGGCCGGGGCCCAGAATGTGCAGCCCTTCGACCTCACTCAGCCGCTCGTACGTGTAGGCCGTGAGTGCGCGGTCGTGTGCGTCCACCCACGCCATGCCGATGGCCGTCAGGTAGTCCACCGCCGCGCCCAGGCCAATGACCTCGGCAATTGCAGGCGTGCCCGGCCTCGAACTTGTAGGGCACAACATTCCAGAGTGCAGCCGCTGAGTTTGACCTCGCGAATCATGTCGCCGCCACCCTGCCAGGGGGGCATGGCCTCCAGCAAGTTCTCGCGCGCCATAGAGAACGCCCACGCCCGTAGGGCCGCACATCTTGTGGCCGCTGAAGACGAGGAAGTCGGCGTCCAGCGCCTGCACATCCACCGGCATGTGGGGGACGCTCTGCGCGCCGTCCACCAGCGCCAGCGCGCCCACGGCGTGCGCGCGCGCGACCAGACGTGCAGCGTCGATTCACGGTGCCCAGCACGTTGCTCACGTGAATAAAGGAAAAGAGCTTCGTGCGCTCCGTCAGCAGTTCGGCAAGCGCGTCCTCGTCCAGCAGCCCCTGGGGCGTGAAGGGGACGTAGCTTGCAGCGTGAAGCCCAGTTGCTCGCTGCAGAATCTGCCAGGGCACAATGTTGCTGTGGTGCTCCATTTCGGTGATGCAGCACCTCGTCGCCCGGGCGCAGGTTGGCGCGCCCCCACGTTTGCGCCACGAGGTTGATCGCCTCGGTGGTGCCGCGCGTGAAGACGATCTGCTTGTCGCTCGGGGCGTTGATGAAGCGCGCCACCTTCAGGCGTGCGCCCTCGAAGAGTTCGGTGGCCTCTTCGCTCAATGTGTGCACGCCGCGGTGGACGTTGGCGTTGGTCTGCCGGTAGTAGTCGTCCATGGCGCGGAGCACGGCCTCGGGCTTCTGCGCCGTCGCGCCGTTGTCGAGGTAGACGAGCGGGCGCGCCTCCTTGCCGATCCGCCGCTGCAGAATGGGAAAATCGCGCCGGATTTGCTCGACACGCGCTTCATCTATATCGATTGCATTCACCACGTCGGCTGTCACCATCGGCCCTCGTGCCCGCTGCAAAGGAAAACCGGAGACCGCAGGCGGGAGCGCCCTGTCTCCGGTCGTCACCTCTCACCATTGTACAACAGGTGGTTACAGGTTACAGGTTACAAGTTTCAAGTTTCAGGTTTGGTTTCAAGTTCGTCGGCCAGGTGCATCCCTGTTGAATCGACGAACCTGAAACCTGTAACCTGAAACTTGTAACCTGTAACCGTCTTCACCCGCCGATCTTGCGCTCGATCACGCGCTCGAGCTTTGGACTACGCTTTCCACCGGCACGCGATCGAGCACGGCCTGGAAGAAGCCCTGAACAATCATGCGCTCGGCCTGCGGGCGGCTGAGGCCACGCGCCATGAGGTAGAAGACATACTCTTCCTCCACCTGCGAGGCGGTAGCGCCGTGGGTGCAGCGCACATCATCGGCCTCAATCTCCAGGCCGGGGATGCTGTCGGCGCGCGCCGTGCTGTCCAGAATCAGGTTGCCGTTGCGCTGGTAGGCGTCGGTGCGCTGCGCCTTGGGAAAGACCTTGATGACACCCATGTAGACGCTGCGCGCCTTGTCCTTGAGCGCACCGTTGAAGAGCAGGTCGCTGAAGCAGTGGGGTGCGCGGTGCAACTGCAGCGTCTGGTGGTCAATGTGCTGCTTGCCTGTGGGGAAGTAGATGCCCAGCAGTTCGGCGTGGCCGCCTTCGCCCAGCATGTCCACGTCCAGGAATGCCTTGGTGACCTTGCTGCCCCACGACACCTGAATCCAGCGCAGGTCGGCGCTGCGCTGCAGGGCGGCGCGGCCGGTGAGGAAGTTCCATGTCGAATGGTCGAAGTCCTGCAGGTTCATGTAGCGGACGATGCTGTTGTCGCCCAGCAACAGTTCCACTACGCCGCTTTGCAGGCCATCCTTGCCGCCGATCAGATCGTCCACAACTGTCACGTCGGCGCCGCTCTCGGCCACGAGCAGCGTGTGATGGAAGGAGCCGACGCCCTCGCTCGCCTGGTTGAGGATGATTTGCAGGGGCAGATCGACCGTGACGTTCTTCGGCACATAGATGAATGCGCCGCTGTCCCAGAGCGCGGCGTGGAGCGCGGTGAACTTGTTGTGGTCCGGCTTCACGACTTCGGTCATGAAGTACTTCTGCACGAGCTGCGGGTGGGCGTGAAGCGCCTCGCGCAAGTCCATGAAGATGACGCCCTGCGCGCCAACGCTGCCTTCGTCGTCTTGGTAGACTGCCGTAGCCGTCCTGGAAGACGAGGCTCGCGGCGCTCTTGAGTTCGTCCAGTTCATGCTGCAGCGCACGGTCCAGTTTCGCCTTGGCATGGGCCGGGGTGGCGGGCTTGTAGCTGTCCAAATCGAAGCCGGTGAGGCGCGTGCGCCGCCAGGCTTCGTCTGTCGGCCAGCGGCCAGGCCATCGCGCTCAAATGTCGCCCACGCTGCGAGGCGGAAGTCGAGCATCCACGCCGGCTCCTCACGCGCTGCCGAAAGTGCGCGCACAGTGGCTTCGCTGAAACCGTTGGCCTTCTCAATCAGATCATTCGCAGATTCCTGCGCTGACAATTCCTTAACCATTTCACTCACGGCGTTTCGCTCCGGTTTTCGTCTATATGTGGGCGAAGTGGTAACGGACAACTGGTAATCTGTTAATCCGGTAATTGGGACCTCGGGTTAAGGTGTCTATGTCACCGACACGCACTCGGTTTCCAATTACACGAATTACCATTGATCAATTATTGGTTACCAACTATCCTTCCCCACAGTCACGGTTATCCGATCGACCCTTCCATCTGCAGTTGGATCAAGCGGTTCATTTCCACCGCGTACTCCATGGGCAGTTCCTTGACGAGCGGCTCGATGAAGCCGCCGACGATCATCGCGGCAGCTTCGTCCACGCCAATACCGCGGCTCTGCAGGTAGAAGAGCTGCTCCTCGCCGATCTTGCTCACCGACGCCTCGTGGCCCACGCTTACCTCATCCTCTTCGATTTCGATGTAGGGGTAGGTATCCGAGCGGCTGGCTTCGTCAAGCAGCAGCGCGTCGCAAACGACGTTGCTCTTGCTGTGATGCGCGCCCTTGGACACCTTGAGCAGCCCGCGATAGATGCGCGGCCACCATCCTTGCTGATCGACTTGGAGACGATCTTCGATGAAGTGTAGGGCGCGCCATGCACGACCTTGCCGCCCGCATCCTGGTGCTGGCCCCTTGCCCGCAAAGGCAATCGAGAGGATTTCACCGTGCGCCTTGGGCCCCAGCATGTAGACCGCCGGGTACTTCATCGTCACCTTGCTGCCCAGGTTGCCGTCAATCCACTCCATGGTGGCGCCTTCGTAGGCGACCGAGCGCTTCGTCACCAGGTTGTAGACGTCGGTGCTCCAGTTCTGGATTGTTGTATAGCGGCAGCGCGCACTCTTCTTGATGATGATCTCGACCACCGCGCTGTGAAGGCTGTTGCTGCTGTAGATGGGCGCCGTGCAGCCTTCCACATAGTGGACGCTTGCGCCCTCCTCCACGATGATCAGCGTGCGCTCGAACTGGCCCATGTTCTCGGTGTTGATGCGGAAGTAGGCCTGCAGGGGGATATCCACATGGATCCCCTTGGGCACATAGACGAAGCTGCCGCCGCTCCACACCGCGCTGTTCAGCGCCGCGAACTTGTTGTCCGCTGCAGGGATGATCGTGGCGAAGTACTCACGCACAAGGTCCTCGTGTTCGCGCAGGCCTGTGTCCATGTCGAGGAAGACCACACCCTGCTTCTCCCACTCCTCGCGCAGGCTGTGGTAGACAACCTCCGAGTCGTATTGCGCGCCTACGCCCGCGAGGAACTTGCGTTCCGCCTCGGGGATTCCCAGCCGTCAAAGGTGCGCTTGATGCTGTCGGGCACATCGTCCCAGGATTTGCCGCTCTTGTCGGTCTTGTCCATGGGGTTGAGGTAGTAGATGATCTCGTCAAAGTCGATCCCGCTCAGGTCCGCGCCCCAGGTGGGCATGGGCTTGCTCAGGAAGATGTCCAGCGCCTCGTGGCGGAACTGGCGCATCCAGTCCGGTTCCTTCTTCTGGTCCGAAATTGCGTCGATCACACCGTGATTGACGCCGCGTGCGGTCTGGAAGACCGACGATGCTTCGTCGTGAAAGCCGTATTCGTACTCATCCTTGACGCCGGAGAGTTGTTCACGGTCGGTTTGTGTGGCCATCGGTTTCTCCTGGAAGAAAGCTAGTTTCAGGTTGCAAGTCTTAGGTTACAGGTTGCAAGTTTCATGTTTCATGTTGCATGTGTACTGCTGTCCAGGCTGGAACACGGAACCTGTAACCTGGAACTTGCAACCTGATTAACATGGAACCTGAAACCTGTAACAGTCCTTACGCCGCAACAGCTTCTGCCGCGCCGAATTCCTTTTCCACCCAGCCGTAGCCACGCTCTTCGAGCATGTGGGCCACTTCGGGGCCGCCCGTCATGACGATGCGCCCGCCGTGAGAAGATGCTGACATACTTGGGCGTAACGTAGTTGAGCAGCCGTTGGTAGTGCGTGATCATGAGGAAGCCGCGGTCAGCCGTGGCAAGCTTGTTGATGCCGTCGGCCACCACGCGCAGCGCATCAATGTCGAGACCGGAGTCCGACTCGTCAAGAATTGCGAACTTGGGCTCAAGCATGGCCATTTGCAGCACCTCGGTGCGCTTCTTCTCGCCACCCGAAAAGCCGTCGTTCAAATAGCGGCGCGCGAAGGAGGGGTCGACATTGTACTCCTGCATCTTTCCGTTAAGCTCCTTGCGGAATTCGCGCATGGGCATGAGATTGCTGCCGATGACGGCGCTCTGCCCGGTCTCTTCCTTGCGCTCGGTGTAGCCGCGCACGTTGGAAACGGCGGTGCGCAGGAAGTTGGCAACGCTCACGCCCGGCACGGCTACGGGATACTGGAAGGCGAGGAAGATGCCCGCCTTGCAGCGCTCGTCAGCTTCCATGTCAAGCAGGCTGACGCCATCCACAAGGATGTCGCCCTCGGTGACTGTATAGTGCGGGTGCCCGGCGATAACGTAGGCAAGTGTCGATTTGCCCGAGCCGTTGGGGCCCATCAGCGCGTGGATATCGCCGCTTTCGAGCGTCAGGTTTACACCCTTGAGGATTTCTGTGTCCTCGACGGTGGCATGCAGATTGCGAATTTCAAGAACACTCATGATTGCTGCTTTCCTCTCAAGTGCGTCAAACCGTTGGTCCAGGATCAGTGCATCCTGTGCTGTTGATCAAGATGGTGGAAGCGTATGCCGCTTGCCCGTCCATGTCAGTAACGAAATACAGAAACGAATTACACAAACGAATTACGGAAACAGATCCCGGCGTGACTTCAGGCTGCTTCAGTATTGGCAGCCGGTCGCACAACAAACGAGCAGTTGGTGTGGCCGTCCATCATGCAGGCGGAAAGTGTCACATCGCTGCCCAGGACCGAGCGCATCATCTTTTCATCCATCTCGCAGATTTCACGGTGCTGCTGCGCAAGCTCGTGGTAGGGGCAGTTGTATGCAGTCAACACAATCGTGCCGTCAGCCTGGACGATGTTGTCGGTGAGCACGCCCCGCTCTTCCAGGGCGCCCGCCATTTCGCTGACGCGCTGCTGCAGACCCAACCCGCGTACGGAGCCGGCGTAGCGCTGCGCCAGGCGGCTGCCCACTCGGTCGAGCAGCATTTGCGCCCGCGCCGGGCCCTCGATGTTGAAGACCTCCTGCAGAAGTGTCAGCGCCAGGTCGTCGCAGTGGCAGCCGAAAAGCTCCTGGGCCTTGTCGGTCATCGCGTAAACGTGATGAGGACGTCCCACACCGTTATGCACACTCTGGCGGCGGATGTACCCCTCGTTCGCGAGCGTGTTGATGTGCTGGCGCACGGCTGTCGTCGTGACACCAAGCAGCACCTCCATCTCCTTGACGGTGGCGGTGCCGTGGCGCTGCAGGTGCTCGATGATCTGGCGGATGGGCGCTTCTTTGCCCACAAGGGAAAGGCTCATGGCGTCTCGGTCGGAAAAGGCCGTGGCGGACGAATCGCGAACGACGTGTTGCCATTCATTATGCCCAACAAAAACAATATTGTCAAATGAATATGTTTTTATTTGCGAGGGCGGGAGTGGGGAGTGGGCAGTGGGCAGTTACGACGCGGCACGGCCATGCACAAAGCGCGTTACATACGCTCCGACATCCAGCGCATCAGGGACGCTGCCTGGCATGGCATCATTGACCATTACACTGTAGACAAGCGGGCCAATAAGCGCCGTCACCGTGTGCACGGGATTTTCGCGCTGCAGCGTCCCTTCGCTCTGATAGCGGGTAATCAACTGCGCGATCTCCTGCATCATGCTCACAGGGCGCGCCAGCAATTCGGCAAGCTCGGGGTAGCGGGGGATTTCGGTGAGAAGCACGGCCATGAAAGGGCCGTGCCGGAGGGCAAGCGTTTGGTAGTACGCAACCACACGCGTTAGGTCGGCCAAGAGGTCGCCCGTGTAATGCGCAGAGGCGGCAAAGTCAAGCTCTTCAGTCATTGACAGAAAGGCGCGCGTCACAAGGTGTGCCTTGCTGCCAAACTTGCGGAAGAGGGTGACTTCGCTCACATGCGCAAGTTGAGCTATCTGCCGCGTTGTGGCGGCAGCATAGCCACGCTCCAGGATGGCGCGTCGCACGGCTTGATAAATTGCTTCATCATCAATTACCTTTGGCATCGGCATTCTCAAGCATTCCTACAATGTGTACACCAAGCATACCATCGATTGGCCATTTGCCGGCACAAATGACAGTATTGACTAACAATAATCAGCGTGATACAATTTAAGAAAGCAAGTGCTTACATTAAGCGTTTTCGTTCCCGTAAGGATTGACGATGAAGAAGCCCCTGCTCTCCGAAAAGTTCACCCATGCGCCGCGCCCCCTCTCGATTGAGGGCTTCCTGCGCAAGCAGGATCAGCCCATTCCGGCCCATCCTGATCGCGCGTGAGGCGCGCATCGTGCCACTGGTGGTGATTGATTACGGCAGTTTGATGGCGCGCGTGCGCCAGATGCGCTATATCGGCAAGGACCTGATGGCGTCGATCCGTGAAATGCGCAAGAGCGCCAGCAGCATTCGCAAGAACCCCTATGCAGGCAAAAACATAATGGATGCCGCAACGCTCCAGGAATTGGAAGCTTATGCCAAAAGCCTGGGCATCACCGACATTGGCTATACAAGGGTCGACACGCGCCACATCTTCAAGGGCTTTCGGCTGCTCTTTCCCAATGCCATTGTCTTCACCATGGAGATGGACCGCGCAAAGATCAAGGTGGCGCCGTCGGTCCCGTCATTCGTTGAGGTCTTTCGCACCTATCGCCAACTGGGTGTGATCGTCAACAAGATCGCCGAATTCCTGCGCGAGCGTGGGTACAACGCGCTCGCTGGTCCGGCTGTGGGAGGCGACGTCAACTACATTCCTGTGGCAATTGATGCGGGGCTGGGCTACTCGGGCAAGAATGGGCTGCTGATCACGAAGCAGAATGGCCCACGCGTGCGGCTGGCAGCGGTCTTCACCGATGTGGAGAATTTGCCCTTTGCGGAAGAGAACCCGCACGCGTGGGTGCGCGACTATTGCCGGACGTGCAACAACTGCATAGACAAGTGCCCTGCGGATGCGATCTTTCTCGAGACGAAGGTCCACGCGGATGGCGGCCCGCGCTTCATTGATCACACGCTCTGCGCCGGCCCTTTTTCAAATGACAACGGCTGCACCCTGTGCATCAAATACTGTCCCTTCAGCTTCGTGGATTATGACCACCTTAAGGCGATCTACGAAAAGCGGGCGCCCATGAAGGAAGCCGACGTGCTTCTCGCAGCCTAAGCGTCACATTCGGCGGCGAGTAATTGGACGACAAAGCGGGGGCGCCCAACCCACGCCGAGTCGCATCCCGCCGCCCATTCCCCACTGCCCACTCCCGACTCCCGACCACCGACTCCCGACCCCCGACTCCCGACCACCGACTCCCGACCCCCGACCCCCGACTCCCGACCCCCGACCCCCGACCCCCGACTCCCGGCCTTTACACAACGTTTACCTTGAGACCGCGCCGGTGATTTGTTCACAGTTCGTAAAGCGTGTATAATGGTTGCTTGAGCGATTCTGGAGCATACGCCGGGTACAGCGATGGTCTGGTTCGCATCGCCGGCGCTGTGTAGCCGCCGGTGGCGCCGTTACGTTCAGTTCCCATGCTATGGAACAGGAGTACCTGTATGACGATGTCCAAAGTACAAAAGGGTGGATTGATTGAGGAGTATCGTCTCTCAGAAACCGACACGGGCTCGCCTGAAGTGCAGGTGGCGATTCTCACGTCGCGCATCAACCAACTTATTGAACACCTCAACATTCACAAGAATGACCAGGGTTCGCGCCGAGGGTTGCTCAAATTGGTCGGCCAGCGCCGACGCCATTTGGCTTATCTCAAGAGCAAGGATCCACAACGCTATCAGCAGTTGATTACGCGCCTCGGCCTGCGCAAGTAGGCGGTGACGCACGGGTCCTCGGTCAGTAGTGCATGCACGGTCAATTCCTTCGCCACGGCGGACATGGGCGGCGGCTTGCCATTGCGGCTTCGGCAGGGATGTGCAACGACCGCACGGTTTGTGGTGCAAGGATTGGACGAGCACGGTTTGAAGTAGCGAGAAGAGGGGCGGACAGAGGCGCTCAGGCGTTTCCCGCCCTTTTTTCGTGATCTGTCGCAGTCGCGCTCCAGGCGACGACGTCGAGTCAGAGTACACGTAGTGTCGATATTTACGCAGGTTTGAACAATTGGGCAATGGGACCTCAGGGCGGCAGGCGCACGACAACCGTGTTGGCGCCGGGAGCCGCCGGCAGCGACGGTGGGGTTCGGTATTGGAGAGCGGGGCGAACGGCAGCATGCGCCATCATGCGCATGCCGTGTGCAGCCAGCATGCGCCATCATGCGCGTGCCATGTGGCACAGCAATCGTTCGCAGCGATCTCCAGTCCCGCACCTCAGCCGACACAGTACGGCAAAGGCCGGCCCCCTTGCACCGGAATCGCGGGGCAACCCCGCAAGGAGACAACAGTTTATGCAACTTTTTGATGGCGCGCAGGTGTTCACCACCGAGATGGGTGGCAAGACCCTGACCATCGAGACAGGCATCCTCGGCGCACAAGCCGGGGGCGCTGTCACCGTACGTTATGGCGACACGGTCCTTCTGGCCACCGCCACCATGAGCAAGGATGTCCGCCCGGAGATCAACTTCTTCCCGCTGACGGTCGAGTTTGAAGAGAAGCTCTATGCCGCCGGCCGCATCCCCGGCAGCTTCTTCCGCGCGCGAAGGCCGGCCCAGCGAGCAGGCCATCCTGTCTCGGTCGCCTGGTGGACCGCCCGCTGCGCCCGCTCTTCCCCAAGGGCATGCGCAACGACGTCGCAGGTCATCGTCACCGTCCTAGCCAGCGACGGCGAGAACCTGATGGACCCGCTGGCGATCATCGCCGCCTCGGCTGCGCTGCGCGATCAGCGACATCCCCTGGAAGGGCCCGATTGGCGGCCAGCTACGATCGGCTTTGTCGATGGCGAGTTTGTCGTCAACCCCACGGCCGTCGCAGATGGAAAACAGCAGCCTTGACCTGCTGGTGGCCGGCACGCGCGACAACATCCTGATGGTGGAAGCAGGCGCCAACGAGTTGCCCGAAGACATGATGCTCGAGGCGCTGCAAGCTGGCGCATGAGTCCAATGGTGCCGGTGATCGATCTGATCGACGCAAATGCAGGCGCGACGCTGGGCAAGGCAGAAGTACAGCGACTTCACCCCGGCGCTGCCAAGTGAGGAAGTCCTGGCCGAGGTCAATAGCCTCGCCTATGACAAGGTGACGGCGGCTGCTGGCAGCCGGCTCGGGCAAGATGCCGCTGAAGGATGCGCTCTCGACGCCATCAAGGCGGAAGTGAAGGCAGGCCTTCGCCGAGCGCGTTGCGGCCGGCGCGGTCTCGCCGCAACGATCGTCGCGCGACGCCTACGATGCGGTGATGAAGAAGGCAACCCGCCGCCGCATTCTTGACGAAGGGCCTGCGCCCCGACGGCCGCGACAGCGGCACGATCCGCCCGATCAGCGCGCAGGTTGGCCGCCTGCCGCGTGTGCATGGCTCCGGCCTCTTCATGCGTGGCGAGACACATGTGCTTGACCATCGCCACGCTGGGCACGCCCGGCGATGCGCAGCGGCTGGACACGCTGCAGCCCGGCGATGACAAGCGCTACATGCACCACTACAACTTCCCGCCCTTCAGCACCGGCGAGGCCTACGCCGATGCGCGGCCCCAAGCGCCGCGAGATCGGTCACGGCGCCCTGGCCGAGCGGGCACTGGTTCCGGTGATTCCCGAGGACTTCCCCTACACGCTGCGCCTGGTGAGCGAAGTGCTGAGCAGCAACGGCTCCACCAGCATGGGCTCCGTCTGCGGCAGCACGCTGGCGCCTGATGGATGCGGGTGTGCCGATCACGTCGCCGGTGTCGGGCATCGCCATGGGCCTGGTGCAGGACCTGGAGACGGGCGAGTACCAGGTGCTGAGCGACATCCAGGGCATGGAAGACGCGCTGGGCGACATGGACTTCAAGGTGGCAGGCACCGAGCACGGCATCACCGCCCTGCAGATGGACCTGAAGATCAAGGGTCTTGACTTCGACATCCTGCGCCAGGCGATGGACCAGGCGACGCGCCGGGCGCATGCACATCATGGGCAAGATGCTCGAGGTGCTGCCCGAGCCGCGCAGCGACCTGAGCCACTTTGCGCCGCGCATCCTGACGCATCCACATTGACCCGGAGAAGATCGGCAAGCTGATCGGCCCGGGCGGCAAGACGGTGCGCGGCCTGCAGGAGAAGTACGCCGTCAAGATCGACATCGAAGAAGACGGCACGGTCTACGTCTCGGGCGAGGGCGTTAGCGCCGAGCAGGCCTAGCGAAGTGCAGCGGCATGACCGAGGAGGTGGCCAGGTCGGCAAGATCTACACCGGCACGCGTGGTGCGCGTCGAGCCGTACGGCGCCTTCGTCAACATCATGCCCGGCGTGGACGGCATGGTGCACATCAGCCAGCTTGCCGACTACCGCGTGGACAAGGTCGAGGACATTGCCAAGCTGGGCGACGAGCTGACCGCGATGGTGATCGACGTCGACGGCCAGGGCAAGGTGCGCATGAGCCGCCAGGCCGTGCTCGAAGGCTGGACGGTGGAAGAAGCGCAAGCCAAGGATCGCGGCGGCCGCAGCAGCGGGCGGTGGCGGCGATCGCGGCCCCCGGCGTGACGACCGCGGCCCGCGCCGCGACAACCGCAGCGGCGGCAACAGCGGCGGGTACCGGTAGGCCGCCGCGTTGTTGCATCAAGTGAAATCGGCGGGCGGGGCCACAGTGGCCCCGCCCGCTTTGTTGTCCGCGCCAGGTCGCAAACTCGGCGGAGGATAGTGGTATAATCTTGCTGTTCATATTGCCTAATACTTCGAAGGCAAACTGCCAAGATGAGTCCAACGGTGCACCGAGAAAGAGGCTTTCGCTTCTTCTTCTTCTCTCGCGAGGAAGAGCGGCCCCATATTCACGTAACCTGCGAGCAGGGTGAAGCGAAGTTCTGGCTCGAACCGAAGGCGCGTTGTTCCGAAACTATGGGCTTTCAGACCGCAACCTGAACGTGGTGATTGAAATTGTTGAGGAGAGACACAATGAGTTCCTCTCTGCCTGGCGCCGATACTTTGGTGCTTGAAGTCACGAACATTTCGGCTCATGGCTTCTGGCTTTTTGTCGACGGCGAAGAGTTGTTCCTGCCCTACGCCTTGTTTCCGTGGTTCAGAGACGCGACCGTTGCGGCGATTGTGGCGGTGGAGCGCCCGCACGCTGAGCACCTCTATTGGCCGCTCCTCGATGTGGATCTGGAACTGGATTCGATCCGTCACCCCGAACGCTACCCGTTGCTGACCAGGTCTCAAGCATAGCAGCGCAAACCAGCCACGCACCATGCATGTCGTGTCAGCCAGAAGTAAAGAGCGGGCGGGGCCACAGTGGCCCCGCCCGCTTTGTCGTTGAGGCGAGGCTTCCAGAAGCGGAAGCCTCGCCTCGGCAGCGCACTCGCACAGGAAACAATACTTTGGATACTGACACGCGCCGGCGCAAGACCCTATACTGGTTGTGGCGGGCAATTGCCTGCCGCTTCCGCAACGAAGAGTGATGCGGAAGTCGATGCAAAGCAAAGGAGCTTGTTGTGAACCATTCCATTTCGGGCGCCGCGCCGTTGGGCTGCGGCCATCTTTCCCTCATTGCTTGTGCTGGCGCTCGTCGCCGGCTGCGTTCCCATTCAGGCGCCGGCTGCCCCCGCGCTCACAGGAGCGCCTACCGCCGCACCTGCGCCTGAGGCCGCCGACGCCTTGACTGGCGACTGGACCGGCAGCATCTCGGTGGCTGGGATTGAACTGGCAGTTGTCCTGCACGTTGCCCAGGAGGGTGACGTCTACAGTGCCACGCTCGACATCCCCCAGCAGAACGCCATGGGGCTGCCCGTGGGCAACCTGAAGGTCGCACTGCCCAATCTGACGTTCACCATTCTCGATGGCGCACAGCAGGCAGGCTTTGTGGGTGCGCTGGGCGACGATGGCGTGATCACCGGCATCTTCTCGCAGGCGGGGCAGAGCGGCACATTCACGCTGGCGCAGCGCCGATAGCGTTGCCGCCGTTGAGCTCGTCGCTCCCGCCGTGGCCTCGGGCATCAGCGAAATCTACACCGACACCACGGGCCTCTGGTCCGTGCCAGTGCCCACGGGCTGGACGGTGACGCCGCGCGAAGACTTCGTCACCCTGCAGGACCCCGAGGGGCAAATCACCGTAACCGTCGCCGCCGTCCCCGGTGACGACCCGGCGGCCGCCATTGCCGACACCTGGCAGAAGGCCGAGCCCGGCTTTGACCTGGCGATTGACCAGAGCCTTACGCCTCCCCCGGCCGAGGGCGTGGAGAAGACGGTCGTCCATTACTACACCACCGGCGACGACAACCGCATTGTGCAGGCAGTCGCACAGCTGCCGCGAGGGCATCAACTACGTGCAGCTCTACGATATCACGCTCGAGGCTGCGCAGCGACGAGGTGCGCAGATTTCGATTATTGACTCGGGTTTCAGGATTCTGGACAACGAGAAGACCGATCTCTCTACCAGGCAGCCCGGCGCGCTCACCCCGGAGATCATTGACACGTGGGAAGCGTTTATCGCCGACACGCAGGCCAGTTTTAGCGTCCCCGGCGCGGTGGTGGGGGTCGTCCGCGACGGCGAACTCGTCTATGCCAAGGGCTTTGGCTATGCCGATGACGCCGGGCAAGTTCCCATGACGCCCGAAACGCAGATGATGATTGGCTCCACCAGCAAGAGCTTTGCCACAATGTTGATGGGCACACTGGTCGATGACGGCATCATGACATGGGACACGCCCGCACAGCAGCTCTATCCCGACTTTGCCGTGATGGACCCGGAACTGAGCGAGACGATCACCATGCGCAACCTCGTCTGTGCGTGCACGGGCGTGCCGCGGCGCGACCTCGAGTTCCTGATGAATGCCAACGAACTGAGCGCGACCGACGTCATCTCGTCGCTGCGTACCTTTGAGTTCTTCACCAAGTTTGGCGAGGCCTTTCAGTACTCCAACCAGATGGTTGCCACGGGTGGTTATATCGCCGGGCTCGCGGCTGAACCGGGAATGAGCGACCCCGAAGCGGCCTACGCCAAGGCGCTGCGCGAGCGCGTCACCGGCCCAATCGGCATGGACCACACGACGCTTTCGTTCGACGAGGCGATCGCGCGCGGCGACTACGCTACACCCCACAGCTACAATACACTGAGTGAGTATGTAACGATTCCGCTGACAGTGGAGCAGACTCTGGGGCCGGTTGCCCCGGCGGGCGGCCTTTGGTCCACAGTTGATGACATGGCGAAATACATGGTCACGCAGTTGAGCGCGGGCGTCGCCCCTGATGGCGAACGGGTTGTCTCGGCAGAGAACCTGCTTGTGACGCGCGAGCCGCAGGTGAAGATCTCGGCGGATGTCTCCTACGGGCTGGGCTGGATGGTGGGCGACTACAAGGGGTTGCCGATGATCGAGCATGGCGGCAACACCCTGGGCTTCACCTCGGACTTCGCCTTTCTGCCCACCGCCGATCTGGGCGTGATTGTGCTGACCAATGCCCAGGGCACCAACAACTTCAGCGCCGCCGTGCGCATGCGCTTGCTGGAACTGCTTTACGACGTGCCTTCGCAGATTGAGCCGAACCTCAAGTTCGCCTTGGGGCTGATTGATGAGCAGCGAGCCAAGGCAGCCGAGCGGTTGAGCGGCGCGCTGGATGTGGAGGCCGTAACCCCCTTCGTGGGCAGCTACAGCAGCCCCGTGCTGGGCAACCTGGATATGAGCCTCGTTGACGGCAAACTCATGGCCGATTTTGGCGAGTTCGCGACCGCTATTGTCCCTTTTACCGACGAAAAGGGCGAGCCTGACGACTACGTGATGTTTGACCCGCCGCTGGCCGGCACCGCCATCAAGCTGCAGCAGGCTGACGACGGCACACCTAACGTGGTGATTGGTGCGGGGCTGACGGAATACACCTTTACGCCGGTGGAGTAATCGGCGTTGAAGGCTGGATTTCTGCGAATGAAAAGGCGAGGCTTCCGGAACCGGAAGCCTCGCCTTGTTTGCGACAGCCGCTAACCAAGCCCATACTTGGCGTCGAATTCGTCCATCCACTCGGGGTGGCCGGTGGCGCGAATCGCCTCGGCAACTTCCTGAATCGTGATGGCGGCGATACGGTCATGAAGCGCCGGCGGCGTCAGCGACAGCAAGAGCGGGAGCAGACCGCGCTTGCCGCCATCTGCAACAAAGGTTGGGTTGCGTGCGTCGTACAGCAGCACAAAGCTGCCGCTCTTTTCGAGCGCAAAGAGCACCTCGCGGAAGAATTGATAGTGGGCGGTGAAGACGCAGGTGAGGTTGTTCTGCATGGGTTCGGTGAGGAAACCGTGCTTCTGCATGAGCGTCCAGTAGTGCCGTCCCAGGTGGTGGAGATAACACAGAGAGTGATCCGCTGCCGGATTACGACCGTCGCAATCACCCTTGGCAAAGACCGAACAGCCACCGAATTCCCTCTCTACAAACTTGCTCTCGATGAAAACACTGGCGGCGCCTCCGGCGTCGTGCAGCATCAGGTCGATTGAGGTGGGCTGGCCCGTGTCTTCTCGGAAGACGCTGCGGTCTTCATATTCCAGGACACCCTTCAACGGGCCTTCCGGCATCGTGACTGCGTGTCGCGTCAGGACAGCGTGCAGCGGCGCGAGGTCGCCACGCACAATCAGCGGACCGATCAGATTGAAGAGCATGGCCTGGCTACTGAGGCCATGGTGAATGTACTTGTGCAATGGAAAGCCGGCGCGTTGCTCGCTGATATATGTCGCCACTTCGGGCAGAATAATGTTCTGTGACCATGCCCCATGTTGTGCCAGGATGTAGGGATAAGCGGGCAGCGTAGCGAAGCCCCGCCGCCTGAACCAGGCTTCGGCATGGACACGCATCGTCACTTCAAAGGCGCTGTGGCGTGGAATCGGCCACGTCTTGGCGAGTGCCTTGCTGCTGAGACTGCCTGGCTTATCGAGCATGTGCGGGGTCTCCTTCCTGCGCGCGCATTGATTAAGTGCATTGGTGTTATCAGTTTTGTTCCGGCATCGCGCAGCAAAGTGCGACAGAGACGCCTCCGCTGCGCCGGCCGCCACGCCGCCTCATTTGCGGAGCGCGCTTGTGCTCAGACCACTACCCGTCGCACAGTCTGTTGCGTGCAGTGGAAGCAGTGAACGCCGGTGTGGTTTTTCCTAGGGCGTCTCAAAAGTCAGCAACTCTCGATTGAACGCGCGAACAGCAAGTCGACTATTGAGACGCCCTGGTTTTTCCGTCCAGATATGGACAGTTTACCCTGCTTGGGGTATAATCGGTTGTCTAGAACTATTGTGCTATTCTTGTGCGCACAGCGGCTTGCCGGGCCCTTGCGCAGGTGTATGCGGGAGCCGAGAAGATGCCTCCACTCCAGGTTATCAGCGAATACGAACCGACGGGCGACCAGCCGCAGGCGATTGCCGCAGCTCGCGCGCGGCCTGCAGAGAGGGGATGAAGCACCAGGTGCTGCTGGGCGTCACCGGCAGCGGCAAGACCTTTACAATGGCCAAGGTCATCGAAGAGGTGCAGAAGCCGACGCTCGATCCTGGCGCACAACAAGACGCTGGCGGCGCAGCTCTATTCCGAGTTTCGCGAGTTCTTCCCCAACAACGCCGTCGAGTACTTTGTCTCCTACTACGACTACTACCAGCCCGAAGCGTACATTGCCCGCACCGACACCTACATCGAGAAGGATTCGCAGATCAACGAGGAGATCGACCGGCTGCGGCTGGCGGCGACGTCCTCGCTCTTGAGCCGCCGCGACGTGATCATTGTGGCCTCGGTCTCGTGCATCTACGGCCTGGGCAGCCCGCAGGATTATGGCCGCGTGGTGCTGCAACCTGCGCGTGGGCGAGATGGTGCGGCGTCAGCAGCTCCTGCGCCATCTGATCGAAATCTACTATGACCGCAACGACAACGTGCTGCAGCGCGGCAAGCTTCCGCGTGCGCGGCGACGTGCTCGAAATCCAGCCCGCCGACCGCGAGACGGCCTTCCGCGTCAGCCTCTGGGGCGACGAGATCGAGCGCATCTGGGAGATCGACACGCTGACCGGCGAAGTTCTCACCGAGCACCAGCAGCGTGGACATCTACCCGGCCAAGCACTTTGTCACCTCCAAGGAGCGGCTCGAGGTGCGATCGAGGAGATCGAGCAGGAGATGAACGACCAGGTCGAGGTCTTCGAGGCGCAGGGCAAACTGCTCGAGGCGCAGCGCATCAAGCAGCGCACCAGCTATGATCATGGAGATGCTGCGCGAGGTGGGCTTCTGCAGCGGCATCGAGAACTACAGCCGCCCCCTGGCCGCAGCGCCCGCCCGGCAGCACGCCGTGGACGCTGCTCGACTACTTCCCTGCCGACTGGCTGCTCTTCGTCGACGAGAGCCACATGACCATGCCGCAGGTGCGCGGCATGTACAACGGCGACCAGGCGCGCAAGGAACGTGCTGGTCGACTATGGCTTCCGCCTGCCCAGCGCGCTGGACAACCGGCCGCTGACCTTTGACGAGTTCGAGGAGCATCTCAACCAGGTCAGTCTATGTGAGCGCCACGCCCGGCCCCTAGGAGAGCGCGAGCATGCCGAACAGGTGGTCGAGCAGGTCATCCGCCCGACGGGGCTGCTCGACCCGGTGGTCGAGGTGCGCCCCACCAAGGGGCAGATCGACGACCTGCTCAAGGAGATCAAGGCGCGCACGGCCAAGGGACAGCGCGCGCTGGTGACCACGCTCACCAAGCGCATGGCCGAGGACCTGACCGAGTACCTGGCGCGAGCTCAACATCAAGGTGCATTATCTGCACTCGGACATCCAGACGCATCGAGCGCGTGGAGATTCTGCGCGACCTGCGCATGGGCGTCTACGACGTGGTGGTCGGCATCAACCTCCTGCGCGAGGGGCTGGACTTGCCCGAGGTCTCGCTGGTGGCGGTGCTCGATGCGGACAAGGAAGGCTTCCTGCGCAGCGGAGTCGCGCTGATCCAGACGGTCGGCCGCGCCGCCCGCCACATCGAGGGCAAGGCGATTCTCTACGCCGACAAGATGACCGACTCGATGCAGCGCGCGATTGACGAAACGAACCGCCGCCGCACAATCCAGGCGGCCTACAACATGGAAAACAACATCGAGCCGCAGGGCATCATCAAGAGTATCCGCGACCTGACCGATCGCGTCAAGGTGATGGCCGAGGCCGAAACCGAAGAGCGCCTACGACACGATGGAGGCGCCGCGCTTTGACGCCGACAATGCTTGCACCCGACGAATTGAACAAGCTCGTCAAGCAGGTGGAGAAAGAGATGAAGGAAGCGGCCAAGGCGCTCGAGTTCGAGAAGGCGGCCATGCTGCGCGACCAGCTGGTGGAACTGCGCCGCATTGAAGTGGAGAAGAAGATTGGGGCGGACTGACAACTTTGACGCAAAGCCGCCAAGGCGCAGAGGAACGCAAAGAAACGCTGCGACAGGAACGGGTCACTTGATCGTAGCGGCGGCTTGAGCCGCCGTTCTCGAGGACTCGGAGCGATGATACCGACGGCGGTCCAGACCGCCGCAACGATACGCCACAACGAACACAATGAGCGATAACCAGAAGAACGGCAAAGAAACAAACGGCGCCTCTGCCACCGCCGCAGCGCCCACCAGCACGGGCCTCGTGCGCCCGGCCGACATTGTCGGCAGAGATGCAGGACGCCTACCTCGACTACGCCATGAGCGTGATCGTGGCGCGTGCCCTGCCCGATGTGCGCGATGGCCTCAAGCCCGTGCACCGGCGCATCCTCTATGCGATGTGGCACGACCTGGGGCTGACGCACGACAAGCCCCACAAAAAGAGCGCGCGCATCGTCGGCGAGGTGCTGGGCAAGTATCACCCGCACGGCGACACGGCGGTCTATGACGCCATGGTGCGCATGGCGCAGCCTTTCAGCCTGCGCTACCCGCTGATCGACGGCCAGGGCAACTTCGGCTCGATCGACGGCGACAACGCCGCGGCCATGCGCTACACCGAAGCGCGCCTGGCCGAGATCACCCACCTGATGCTCGAGGACCTGGAGAAGGAGACACGGTCGAGTGGCATCCCAACTTCGACAACACGCTGCGCGAGCCGGACTGGTGCTGCCGCGGCGCTGCCCAACCTGCTCATCAACGGCTCAAGCGGCATTGCCGTGGGCATGGCCACCAACATCCCGCCCCACAACCTGGGCGAGGTGGTGGACGCGCAGCCTTTATGATCGACCACTTCGACAACGTCGAGGACATCACACATCGAGCAGCTTGATGCAGTTCGTCAAGGGGCCGGACTTTCCCACGGGCGGCATTGTCTACCGCTTTCGCGAGACGAGAAGGGCAACGGGTCGGCGACGCGCAGCGGCGCGAATGGTAGCGGCACGAACGGGAATGGCGCGAATGGAAGCGGCGCCGAGAGTGCCGGCAACGAGACGGTGGATGTCATCGCCCAGGGCTACTCCACCGGGCAGGCGCGCCTGATCATGCAGGCCAAGGCCCACTTCGAGGAGATGTCAGCCGCGGCCGCACGCGCATCATCATCACCGAATTGCCCTACCAGACCAACAAGATGGCGCTGCTCGAACGCATCGCCGACCTGGTGCGCGACGGCAAGCTCGAGGGCATCAGCGACCTGCGCGACGAGAGCGACCGCACAGGCATGCGCGTCGTCGTCGAACTCAAGCGCAATGTGGACCCCAAGATCGTGCTGCGCGACCTCTACAAGTACACGCCCTTGCAGCAGACCTTCGGCATGCAGTTGCTGGCGCTGGTCGACGGGCAGCCGCGCATGCTCAGCCTCAAGCGCATGCTCGCAGCTCTTCGTCCACCATCGCCAGGAGATCATCCGCCGCCGCTCGGCGTACGACCTGGCGCGCGCCAAGGAGCGCGCCCACATTCTCGAAGGGCTGCTGCGCGCGCTGGATCATTCTCGACGAGGTGATCCACACGATTCGCCGCAGCCAGACGGTGGATACGGCGCGCAAGAATCTGATCGCCAACTTCAAGTTCACCGAAGTGCAGGCGCAGGCGATCCTCGACATGCAGTTGCGGCGGCTGGCTGCGCTCGAGCGCAAGAAGTTGCAGGAAGAGTACGACGAGCTCATCAAGCGCATCGCCTATCTGGAGTCTCTGCTGGCGCAGCCCCGAAAAGATGCTCGGGCGTGATCAAGAGCGACCTGCTCGCCATCAAGGAAGAATATGGCGACGCCCGCCGCACGCAGATCGTCGACCGCACGCGCGGCGCGCTCACCACGCACGATCTGCTGCCCGACCAGGAGGTGTGGGTGAGCGTGGGCAGCGACGGCACGCTGCGCCGCACCGACGCAGGGCGGCTAACACCCACATCGCTGCGCCAGGCGGCAAAGGGGGCCGAGGCGGCGCTCTTTCAGGCGAATGCGCGCGACCTGCTCTTTCTATTCGCAGACTCTGGGCGCGCCGCACGCCTGGGAATTCACGAGCTGCAGGCCGAGAGCAAAGCCGCCGCGGAGTTCACCGGGCTTGAGCGCAAGGAGAAGGCGACCGCGGCGCTGGCGCTGCCGCGCGTTGCCGGTCCTGCCGGGCCAGGCAGCGTGGACAGCGCAACGCCGACGACGGCGGATGATGCCAACGGCTTCCTCTTCTTCGCCACAGAGCGGGGCTACGTCAAGCGCGTCAGCCTGGAGGATGTAACGGGGTCGGTCAACAGCGGCTCGGTCGTCATGAATGTGGATGACAAGGACCGCCTGGGCTGGGCGTTGCGCACAACCGGCGCGAGCCAGGTGCTGCTTGTGGCAAGCAATGGCCAGGCGATTCGCTTTGCCGAGGACGAAGTGCGCAGCATGGGCCTGCCCGCGGGCGGCGTCGGCGGCATGAAGCTCGGCAAGAACGAGCGCATTGTCTTTGCCGGTGTGGTAGAGCCCGACAGCCTGCTCATGACCTACACGGCCAATGGCTTTGCCAAGTTCTCGGCGCTTGCCGATTTCCCCAGCCAGGGGCGCAATGGCGGCGGCGTGGCGGCGCACAAACTCAGCGCACGCACCGGCGCGGTCACGGCCGCGGCAATTCTGGCTGCCGATCGACTGCCCAAGCTGCTGGCGCTGCTCACCCCTAAAGGTGCGCCGCGCGTGGTGGAGTTGACCGAGATCCCCAACCAGGGACGCGCCTCGCAGGGCAAACAGGTGGCCGAGCCAACGCCCGGTGCGCCGGTGGTTGCGATTCGCTGGCTCGACGGCAATGAGCCGGCCGAGCCGCCTGCGCCGCGCACTCTGCCGCCGCGCCTGCTCGAGGACGAGGCAAAGGCGCACACGATCCCAGCGTCGAAAGCCAAGGAGGGCGTCGCTCCGGGCCCCCAGGCGCCGACCGCCGCGGGCGCAGCGGCCAAGACTGCTGCAAAAGCTACTGCGGCTCCGGCCGCGGCGAAAACCACTGCGGCACCGGCCGCGGCTAAAGCCACTGCGGCACCGGCGGCGGCGAAGGCGGATGTGCCGCTCAAGCAGGCGCCGACAACCAGGACGTCGGCCGCGGCTGCGGGCAAGCAGGCTGATTCGCCAAAACCGCCTGCTGCGCCAAAGGCGAGCGCGCCACCCAAGACCGCAGCCGCGGCCAAGCCTCCGGCGGCCGCGCCCTCCTCACTTCCGCCCGCTGCCCCTCCCACCGAAACCCCGGCGGAGCAGCCCGGCCTCTTTGGTGACGAGGCGCTGCCGCCCGTCGCCAACAGCGGCAAGGATGACAAGAAGAAGGCGGGCAAGTTGAAGACCGTCACTTCGGTCAAGAAATAGCGCTGAGCGCACTGGATCGCGCGATGGAAACCCTGACAATCCGCCAGTTTGCGGCCACCGAAGCGGCGCAATACCTGCCATCACTTGCCCTGCTGCTTGAGGACGTTGTGGCGGCGGGCGCATCCGTGGGCTTCCTGCACCCCATGGCCGCAGGCGAGGCAGACGCGTACTGGCAGGGGGTCTTCCACAAAATCGGGCAGCCCGAGCATCGCCTCTTCGGCGCGTTCCGCGATGACATTCTCGTGGGCACGGCGCAGCTCTATCTGGAGAGCCGCCGCAACGGCGCGCACCGCGTCGAAATCAGCAAGGTGCTTGTTCGCCCCGACGCACGTCGCCAAGGCGTTGGCACGGCGCTGATGCAGGCGCTCGAGCAGGTGGCACGGGACGAGGCGCGCACGCTGCTCGTGCTTGACACACGCACAGGCGACGATGCCGAGCGCCTGTACGCGCGCCTCGGCTTTCATGTTGCGGGCGTCATCCCCGGCTATGCACGCAGCAGCGGCGGCGGATTTGACGGCTCGACCTTCATGTACAAACTGCTGGATTCCGGCTGAATGTTGTTTCTGGCACGTATGTCGCGAACGCTTGGCGGCGATTCTCGTGGCACATCTCCGATGTCCGCGCATGGTTCGTAGCAGCTGCTTTAGCTGCCGCAGGCGAATCCCGCGCTGCGTATTCAAGTACGGCAGCTAAAGCAGTCGCTACGGCTCAAAGTCATGCCGGCATGAAACTACCTCTTGACGCAGAGGCGCAAAGATACGCAGAGAACTGCACGAGGCCGACCCAGTTCGGGCACTTGCTCTTCCTCTGCGCCCTTTTGCGTCCTCGGCGCCTTTGCGTTGAGCTGTTCGTAGTCAATGTGGAATTCACCCCGGTTTTACTTCAGATCTTGGCGCGCCGCAGCCGCAGCGAGTTAGTGACGACAAAGACGCTGCTGAAGGCCATCGCGCCTGCCGCAATCATGGGGCTGAGTTTGGCCTGGGGCCCAAGGATTGGCACGAGCAGACCGGCAGCCAGCGGAATCGCCGCGATGTTGTAGGCGAATGCCCAGAAGAGATTCTGCTTGATCGTCCGCAGTGTGCGCTTGCTCAGGGTGATTGCCTGGGGTACGCTGCGCAGATCGCCACGCATGAGCGTAATGTCCGCCGCCTCGATCGCCACATCGGTGCCTGTGCCCATGGCCATGCCCACGTCGGCTTGCGCCAACGCCGGCGCGTCGTTGACTCCGTCGCCGACCATCGCCACGACGCTGCCCTTGGCCTGCTCGGCGCGCACGACGGCTGCCTTGTCGCCCGGCATCACCTCGGCAACAACTTCGGTCGCCGGGTCAAGCCCCACCTGCAGCGCGATGGCGTGCGCTGTGCGCGCATTGTCGCCCGTGAGCATCACCACGCGCATCCCCATGGCGTGGAGCGTCGCAATCGCCTCGGCGCTTGAGGGCTTGACGGTATCGGCCACCCCGACAACTCCCTGAATTGCGCCGTCCGCCTCGACGACCATGGCCGTCTTGCCTTGCTTCTGCAAGAGTGCAACTGCTTCGCCGGCGTCGTAGCCGTTGGCGTTGCGATCCGTCATGAAGGCCGGGCTTCCCACGGCGACCGCGCGTCCGTCAATTTGTGCGACGACTCCGCGGCCCGTCACGGACTCAAACGCAGAATGCTCGCTGAGCGTCAGTCCGTCGGCCTTGGCGCGCTGGACGATCGCTGCGGCGAGGGGATGTTCACTGGAACGCTCGGCGCTGGCCGCCAGGCGCAGCAGCGCTTCGCTGTCGCCATCCGCCGCGACGATGTCCGTGACGGCAGGCTTGCCCAGGGTGATCGTGCCCGTCTTGTCGAGAATGATCGTGTTGATGTCACCCGCACGCTGCAGCGCTTCGGCATTCTTGATCAGGATGCCGCGCTCGGCCCCCATGCCCGTGCCCGCCATGATCGCGGTCGGCGTTGCCAGTCCAAGCGCACAGGGGCAGGAGATGAGCAGAACGCTTGCCATGAAGATGAGCGCAACGCCCAGTTGGCTGTCCATGGGATAGTAGACAGCCGCACCCCAAAGATACCAGACGAAAAACGTTGTCAGCGCGATCAGGATGACAGCCGGCACAAAGATCGATGAAACTTTGTCGGCGAGCGCCTGGATGGGGGCGCGACTTGCCTGCGCGTCCTGCACCATACGCACAATTTGCGCCAACGCCGTCTGCTTGCCGACGGCAGTTGCCTCAAAGCGGAAACTGCCCGTCCCGTTCACCGTGCCGCCAATCACCAGGTCACCCGGCGCCTTGTCAACCGGGAGGCTCTCGCCGGTAAGCATCGACTCGTCAAGCGTGCTGCGCCCAATCATGATGCGGCCGTCCACCGGCACCTTTTCGCCGGGGCGGACGACCACAATGTCGTTCACAAGCACCGCGTCGATCGGCACATCCACCTCTTCGGCAGTCGCGCCAACACCGCGCACAATGCGCGCCGTGCGCGCCCGCAACCCCAGCAACTTGCGGATCGCTTCGCCTGCCTGCCCCTTGGCCCGCGCCTCAAGATACTTGCCCAGGATGATCAAGGTGATGATCATCGCCGACGCCTCGAAATAGACGTGGTAGTGCATGGTGTCGAGGCCGAGGATCAGCACGGCCAGACTGTAGAAGAAGGCCACGCTCGAGCCGAGCGCCACCAGCGTGTCCATGTTCGTGGTGTGGTTTTTGGCCGCTTTCCACGCACCCACATAGAAATCGCGCCCCACCCAGAACTGCACAGGCGCCGTGAGCAGTGCGATGAGCCAGAGGCGGTACGGGAAGTCGAGCGGAATGCCCACCATTTCGGCCATGCTCAGCACCATGATGATCACGGTCAGCGTGCCGCCGACGATGAGTTTGCGTCGCTTATCCGCCAGATCGGCGGCGCGCGCGGCCTGCTCAGCGTCCTCTTGCGCCTCTTCGTCGCCTTCGACCTCGATGACGCTGTAGCCCGCATCGCGAATAGCGCGCTTGATGTCGCTTGTCTCCACCATGGAAGGGAGATAGCGCACATGCGCGCGTTCGCTGGCGTAGGAGGCATCTGCCTCAAGGACGCCGTCTACGCGCCGCAGCGTGCGGCTAATTGTATTCGCACAATTGCTACAGGTCATCCCTGCGATTGGCAGGTCAAGCGTGGCGATGGTTGCGCCATAGCCGGCGTTTTCCACAGCCTGCACCAGCGCTTCGGGCTTGACGAGCGCGGGGTCATAGGTGATTGTGGCTCGCTCGCTGGCATAGCTTACGCCGGCATCGCTCACACCATTGACGCGCTTGAGGCTGCGCGCGACCGTGTTGGCGCAATTGGTGCAGGTCATCCCGGCGATGGGGATCACCAGCTCCTTCTGATCACTCATAGGGTACCTCCACGTACGGGGGATTGCGGGCGGCAACGCCGCAACGTCGACCGCCCGCAACTCCCAAACAAGCTATTTTTCGGCAGGGTAGCCGATCTCCTCAAGCATGGCTTCGACCGCGCCGAACGTTGCAGGGTCCTTGACGTCGACGGTCACCTGCTTGCTCTCCTGATCGGCCTTGACGTCTTCGACGCCCTTCACCATCTTGAGTTCGCGCTCAATGGTAGCAGTGCAGTGGCCACACGAAATGTTGGGTACGACGTAGGTCTTTGTCATGTTGGTTCTCCCTGTAAATGAATCGTCGGTTATTAGTTATCAATTACCAATTATTAATGACTATTTATAATTTATAACTGATAACTAGTAATTGCACACGTCATGCTTACATCTTCCCGGTGGCCTTGAAGATGTCCATGATTTCACGGACGACGCGGTCTTGCTCGACGCTGTCCTCGCTGCGAATCGCCGTCGTCACACAGGTGTTGAGGTGATTCTCGAGCGTGAGAGCGCTGACGCGTTCAAGCGCCTGCTGCACGGCCTTGACCTGCTTGAGGATGTCCATACAGTAGACGTCCTCATCGACCATGCGCTGAATGCCGCGGATGTGCCCCTCAATGCTCTTGAGGCGATTGTTGAGTTCCTGCTTCTTGGCAGTGTCGAGCATGATTCCCTCGCAATGCCCCACCCCCCATGGGGAGGGGTAAGCGGAGTATAACATTGGCTGGGAAGCATGTCAAGAGTTGGTGGAAGCGGGATTTGTGACGGTGGGAATCGGAATTACGGCCATATTGCAGGCACCGTTTGCTGCCGCGTCACTGCCGACAGGAATGCCGACGGCTGAATGCCGCGCGGCTGCACCCGCTAGACTTGCGTGGAGGCCGCGTTCGCTAGCCCTTGACTGCTCCGGACGAGAGCCCGCCAATCAGGTAGCGCTGGAAGACGATCGCGATGATCACCGGTGGAATCGCAGCGATGATGCCCCCGGTCGCCATCATGCCGAAGTCAATGGAGTGCCTGCCCTTGAACTCGGCGATGGCGACAGGAACGGTCTTCGACGCTGCGCTTGAGGTGAAGATGAGCGCGATGAGGAACTCTTCCCACGACATGAGGAAGCAGAAGAGTGCAGTGGCGACAAGCCCGGGAATCGCCAGCGGCAGGATAATGCGCACAAACGCGCCCATGCGCGAAGTGCCGTCAATCATCGCCGCGGCCTCCAGTTCGGCTGGAATTGTCTGGAAGTAGCCGCGCAGAATCCAAACCGCGAAGGGCATGATCAGTGCCGTGTAAATCGCGATGAGGCCGAATTTGGTGTCAGTCAGCCCGATGGTCCCCATGATTCCATAGAGCGGAATCACGAGAATGATGGGCGGCAGCATGTAGGCCAGCAGGAGGACATAGATCAGCCGACCATGACCTGCAAAAGACATGCGCGCAAACGAGTACGCGGCGAGACTTCCCAACACGAGACAAATCGCCGTGACGGAGGTCGAGACGATGAGACTGTTCAGAATTGAGCGGCGAAATACCGCTGCAGAGTCGGACCCTGTGGCAAAGAGCACCTGACGGTAGCGCTCGAACGTAGGCGCCTCCGGGATCCAGTGTACGGGAACGCTGAGCAGTTCGGCCGCCGACGAGATGCTGGAGATGAATAGCCACAGTGGCGGCGCAAGCACCACAAACGCGACAAGCAGCGCCCCGCCGTACACGACGATTCTGTTGAGTGCGGTGTGTTTCGTCATCTCGATACGACCTCAAACAGCTGGAACTGGCTGCGCAACTCAACCGGCGCAGATGGTATTGATAACTGGCAACTGATAACTCGCGTTGCGCCGACTGCCCGATTCACACAGCGGGGGGCTTCCAGTACTCCGGCCTGCCGCTTGCTTAAGCAGATCCTGAAACGGAGGGCTGGAAGCCCTCCGCTACGTCAGTGAGGCAGTCGGCGCACCATGATCAACCATTCACTCCGACTGCCGACTCCCGACTGCCGACTCCATCAATACTCCGTCTCGCGGTTGAGCAGCGTGATGTAGAGCCAGGCCATCAGCCCCACCACAATTGTGATGATGTAGGCCAGAGCCGCACCCCGCCCCATGCGCAGGAACGAGAAGGCCTCGATGTAGGTGTAGTACGAAATCACCTTTGTACCATCCGAAGGACCGCCCCCCGTCATGATGTAGATGATGTCGAAGACGCGGAACGCGTCCATTGAGCGAATGACCAGAATAATCACGAGTGATGGGCGCAGCAGCGGCAGCGTGATACCCCAGAAGGCCCGCCAGGAGCCCGCACCGTCCACACGCGCCGCTTCGTAGAGCGTGGGCGGAATGGTTTGCAGCCCAGCAAGCGTCAGCAGGATCACCAGAGGCGTCACTTTCCAGACATCCGCGAGAATCACCACATGCATGGCGCTTGTGGGTGAACTGAGCCACGTTTGGTACTCGCTGATGATCCCAAGCTGCCAAAGCAGGCTGTTGAGCGCACCGTAGCTGGGATTCACGATCCAGAGCCACATGATTGCAACGATCGTCACCGGCAGCGCCCAGGGAATGAGAACCATGGCGCGGAGAACACCGCGCCCGCGAAACTCCTCGTTGAGCAACATGGCCACAGCGACGCCAACGACCAGTTCAACTGTCACGGAAACCACGAGGAAATAGAGCGTGCGGCTGATCGTCGCCCAGAAGTAGGGATCCTGGAAAATGTTGATGTAGTTGCCCAGCCCAATGAACGGCTGTCCCTGCGCAGGCTGTTTGAGGTTGATCTGGTGAAGGCTCATCCAGAAGGCGCGCACGATTGGAATCAAAACGAGCGCGAAGACGACGACAAACGAGGGCAGAATCAGCAACCACGCCAGCCACCGCTCGCGCACGAGGTAGCTGGGAACATGCTGCTTGCCAGGCGTTGGGACGGCGCGGACTTCTGTGCTCATGGACACCCGGTGGGGACGATCAGAGGAAACTGCGAAACATAGCGTGCAGGGCCGCGCAATGACGCGGCCCTGCACGCTGCCGGTGTGGCTACTTGTACTCTTCCACGAGCTTGTTCACCGAGGCTTCCGCATCGGCAAGCGCCTGCTCGGGAGTCTTGACGCCTGTCAGTGCGCTCTGCACCTCCAGCGACATGACCTTGGAGAACTCGGAGTAGAACGGCACGGCAGGCCGGTTGCGCAGGAACTCGTACTGCTGCTTGGAGACTTCTACGAAGTTCTGCTCGCGCGCCACTTCGGGCTGGGCCGCCTGCATTTCAGGGTCATCAAAGAGCGAGATCCAGATGGGCAGAGCGTTTTGCGCAAAGCGCTTCTGGACGTCCTTGCTCGAGAGGTATTCAATGTACTTCCATGCCTCTTCGGGGTGTTCGGAACCGGCCATGATCGCCAGGCCCATGCCACCGTTGATCGTCGCGCTCTCTTCCACCTCGCCGGGCATGAGAGTCACAATCGCATTGCCGGCAATCTGCGATTCGGCCGGGTCATTGGCCAGGTTCAACTGGTAGGCCCAGTTGACGGAGAAGAGCGACTCGCCCTGCGAGAACGTTCGGCGCACTTCCTCGTAGGTGGATTCGAGCGAGGCCGGGTTGATCAGCCCGCTGTTCATGCCGTCAACCATCCAGTTGAGCGCGGCAAGGCCTTCAGGGCTGTTGAAAGCAGGCGAACCATCTTCGTTGAAGAACTCGCCACCATTGGCAAAGAGATAATAGGCAAAGGCAATGGTCAAGCCCTCTTCCTGGCGGAAGTACTCGATGAAGGGATACTCAACCAGCCCCATCTCCTTTGCCTTGAGGCCCATCGACTGCAATTCGGTCCACGTGGTGGGCGGCGCGTCGAAACCCGCCTGCTGCAGCAGATCCTTGTTGTAGTAGAGATAGAGGACGTCGTTGAGCCATGGCATGCCGTAGAGCTTGCCCTGGTAGGTGACCGACTCCAGCGCTCCCGGCCATATGTCGGCGCGCACTTCTGCGGGGATGCGTTCATCGACGCTCAGGAGGAACTCGGCCGCGGCAAATTCGGCGGGCCAGATGGCGTCTACAAGCCCCACGTCGTAACTGTTGGCACCCGATGTCGCCGAAGCGACGAGCTTGTCGTGGAGCGCTTCATACTCGACAAACTCAAGCTCGACGTTGATATCGGGGTTGGCAGCTTCAAACTCCGCCGTGATCGCCTCGATATCCGACTGCTGATAGCCTGCCTGCTTCATGAAGATTGCGCGCACTGGTGTTTGATCGGTTGGCGCGGCCGCGCCGTCCGCCGGCGCGGCGCCTGGCGCGGCTGCAGGTGCAGCGCAACCGGCCAGCACCATCAGCGCGACCATCAGTAAAATGAAAACTCGGTTCAGCTTCATTGGCGAATTCTCCTCTTGCCTGGAACGACATGGGTTGGTTGAACGACACATGCGGAAAGCGATGAATTGCAGGTGTGATCGGCTCACGAAAATGACAGCTCGTGCCCATCGTAACGTCCATCAATGCGGGCGGTTTCGATCAAGGCCTCAAGATTTGCGTAGGGGGTATCGCGCGGCAGTTCGCATCCCGGACTCAAGATGAAACGCCCGTTACGTCCAGCGTCCGCAATACAGCGCCGCGCCGCGGTGCGAACATCATCGGGCGTCCCCTGCAACATCACCCCTGCAGGATCGATATTGCCCTTGAGCACCAGCGAATCGCCCACAATGCGGCGCGCTTCGGCCAGGTCAATCAGCGAATCAAGATTGAGGATGTCGGCCCCCAACTGCTTGAAGTGAGGCAGCAGCGCCGTCGTTCGCCCGCACGCATGGTACTTGACAATGGCGCCCGCCTTGCGCAGCCCGGCGATCAATTCCGTAATGTAGGGAAGATTGAACTCTTCGTAGTGGCGCGGCGAAGCAAGTGAAGCGATTGCATCGCCAACCCCTATGATACGCGCGCCCGCCTCAATTTGCGCAAGTCCATAGGCTAGTTCCATTTCCGTACTGAAGCGCATCAGCTCGTGGACAAAGGCCTTGTGTTCGTAGAGGTCGGTCATCAGGTTGCTGATCCCGCGCAGCATCGACGATTCCTGAAAGGGCGCCTCCACCCAGGCGTAGACAACACCGTCCGGGCCCAACTCATCCTGCAGAATGCGCAGCGCCTTGATCTGCTCGTTCATGCGGTTCGGGCCCAGCGGGTCGGGAAGACGAAGTTTGCTGATGTCACCCGTTGTGACGAGAAGCACGTCGTCGCTTACCGACCCGGGCACCTCATCTTCTTGCCGATCGACCGGAGCGCCCACGGTCTCGGCCTCGCGCACCGCATCGGAGCCGACGAAGACGCTGTCATAGCCGAAACGGGCGTGCGTTTTTAGTTGCGCCTCGGCCATCACGTCGCCGTAGCGGCTGTACGATTCGTAGGTGACGCCCGCAAAGCACGCCGCAAATGTCATGACAAAGGGGCTCACCGGCACGCAGTCGGGCAATTCCCCGGCGCACACGGCCGTATAGCGTTCCCAGGCTGTCATGGACATGGTTGCTCCTCCTGGCGGTTGTCGGGAGTGGGCGGTGGGCAGTGGGGAGTGGGCAATGGGCAGTCGGAGTCGGCAGGCGGGCGTGCCATAGAGCAGGAGCGCCGGCCACGGGCCGGCGCCTGCGGGACGGGACCCCACCGCCCACTCCCCACTCCCGCCCCTCAATGCATCTCGGCGTCAGTCGTGCCGATGCCGCTGCGCAGAAAGTTGAACTGCACGTTGGGATGCTCTGCGAGCAGAGACATGGGCACGGATGTGTCAACAATCCGCTTGCTGATCATCAATGTGGTCAGCCGCTGGCCAAAGGCGTTGTCGTGCTGCCCAGCATGCCAGATGGAAACCTTCTCGGCGCGCCAGGTTTCGGCGGGGCCCACGCTGATCGCTCGATCCGGCACATTCTGGACAACGCCGCCACCCGAGGTGCGCGCATTCTGCATGAGCGTCATGGGGTGAAGATCGACCACGCGCGTCGTCAGCTTGCGGAACCAGGCAGGCGGGGGCGGATTGTTCACCCATTCACCGGCGCGCTTGGGCGGATCGTTGAAGGCCCAGTGCTTTACCTCACCCTGGCCTCCTTGCATGACAACGCAGCGCGCGTCATCCCAACTGGCAATATATGCGTCAGGTTGCTCGCTGGGGAAGTGGATGTTTGCTGCGGGCATGCGCAGCTCGGGATGGATACGGTTGAAGCAAAGCTCCATGTCGGCGCGCGCGAAGGAGAGCGGGAAGTCGATGGGAGCCGCCTCGCCGTCGATGACCCATTCGTCCATGCCCCAGAAGTGCGCGTGGCGCAGGTCGATTTCGAGCACGTTGACAAGGCGGGCGACCAGCGGAAGCTGCTCCGTGGGCCCAACCGGCCCGCAGATTCCCGCGGGCTGCTCGGGCGTGGCCTGCCGCCACGCGATGATGTACTCGAGCGCCTCAGCGAGGTAGAAGTCTTCAACGGTGTCGTAGAAGAGCACCTGAAAGCCCGGCCGGCTGAGGCCGAGCAGATCGTTGGCGGAGAGGCGCGCTGCGTCATCGAGGATTTCCCGGTCGAGCGTGGTGAAATCCCACCACTCGGGCGCCACTTTGCTGATGGGACGCATGTTGCACTCCTTTATGCGCGTGTGTTGGAGACTGATAATTGAAAACGAATTACTGAAGATATAAGCTTTGGAATCAAAGTTCTTGAACTTCGTGTATTAGCCCTACGAGTGAGGTGCGCAGCGGATCTGCATCTGCAGCGCAATAACCCAGCGGCAAATGGCGCGTCCACCCTTCGGCACACGCGAATGCGCCCGATGGCCGACCAGCGGCGCGGCCCATTTCCTCCATGTGCGTCAGGTATGCGTCGATGCCCTGGCTGGCGTCGAGCCACTCCTTTTGGCTGCGGTGACATGCCAGCATGGCACGCTTCTCGACCACCTTTTCTGTGATGTCCACGTAGAAGTCGCAGCCGGCTGGGCGGCCCAGCGGGTCGCGCAGGCCATAGGGCTGCGCGTGGTAGATGGTCACGGGCTGGTCCACGGGAGGCGTGGGCGGGTCAACCACGAAATTGGGCATCCCCCGGGCGAAGGCCGCTGTAAGCACGAGCCGGCACGTGTTCATGTGGTCTTCCATGTAGTCGGCGGGCGGGTGCGTGAGAATGATCTCCGGCGCAACAGTGCGCACGACAGCAGCCAGCCGCCGCAGCAATGGCACGGTGTAGACAATCTCCAGGTCACGACAGATGCTTGCGTGGTAAGTGGCCCCCACCGACGCGGCAGCTTCCATGGCTTCCTCGCGGCGCACGCGCGCCGTGG
This sequence comes from uncultured Chloroflexia bacterium, assembly GCA_963735275.1. Lineage (GTDB taxonomy): Bacteria > Chloroflexota > Anaerolineae > Caldilineales > Caldilineaceae > UBA5069. The sequence goes on from CAVTKJ010000001.1 coordinate 1,080,532, forward strand.
TGGCGGCATCCATCGTCATGCTTCCGCACGAGCCGTCTGCGAGCGTCATGTAATGAATCACGTAGCCCGCGTCGCGCAAATGCAGCAACGTGCCCGCCATCATGAACTCGATATCGTCCGGGTGTGCGCAGATTGCAAACGCAGATGGTGGCATGGGTTGACAGAGGTGTTGTTAATTTTCATTGATCAATTGTTAATTCATATTAATAATTGATAAATGATCATTGATGATTAGCTACTCGCCTGGTGCCAGTTGGCGCCTTTGCTGCTTTCCATGAACTCATAGACGGCGCCGTCGCGCAGGACAAAGACCACACGCACATTGGGGTTGGCGTTGAAGGGGCCGAGAAGAATCGGCAGCCCCTCCATTTCCGGCTCCAGCGCAGGGACGCGAAAGGCGATATGGGGCAGGGTGCGCACCTCGTTGGTCACGGGCGAATCTGCCTCGTAACGCAGATACTCGATCTTGTAGGGATGGGTGCTGGGATCCGTCACCCAGACGCGTGTCGCGTCAACCCACATCTCGTTGGGTTGCTTCTCGTCAGTGACGATGCCCACATGGTCAAACTCGCGCATGGCAACCTCCAGTATGGTCAATGGCTTTGCAGACTTCGGAATCACTAGATCCCGGGCCGCGCCGTCGAACGCAGCCTTCCGACCGGCGTCGCGTGGTCAGGGCATCACAAGTGAACGACTTCACCGGTCTCAATCGAACGACGCGCCGCCAGGGCCGTCTGCACGGCCAGCCGGCCCTGTTCGGGCGTGCCATTGGCGGGAGCAATGCCTGTTTGCGCGGCCCGCACGAACGCCTCAATCTCAAGGGCGTAAGGGTCGCCTGGTGTGCAGGCGAGAGTCTGGACCGGCTCGCCGGGCCTGTAGACAAGCAGGCTGTTCTGGCCGGCCTCCACCGAGTCCACCTGCTCGCCCCCTGCGCGCAGCACGTACTCGACCACGCCCCGCTCGCAGCGCACGGTAAGAAGCATACTGAAGGGATAGCCGGCGGGCATGAGCGACGAGCCCTCGGCCACCGCGCACACGTCGCCGTAATCAACAATCGACATGGCGTGGTCATACCCGCCGCTGGCGCCGCGCTGCCCGCGCGCGTAGATCGATTTGGGTGCACCGAAGAGCCAGTTGAGCGCGTCCAGATCGTGGATGTGAAGATCAAGCACCGCGCCGCCCGAGAGCGTGGCATCGTTGAACCAATCGCTCCACGCCGGGTGCGTCAAGTGTCTCCACGCCATGGCAGAGAGAGGCTTGCCCAGCGCGCCGCTCTGCACGAGTTCGGCGACGGCGATATACTCGGGCCAGAAGCGCAGTACGTGCGCCAGCATGAAGATGCGCCCGCTGCGGGTGGCGGCCTCGATCATCGCGTCGCACTCTTGCAGCGTGAGCGCCATTGGCTTTTCGAGCAGGACGTGCTTGCCCGCATTCAGCGCCGCAATGGCGTACTCGGTGTGGAGGTGCGTGGGCAGCGTAATGCTGACGGCGTCTACATCCGGGTGGGTTGCCAGCGCAAGGGCGTCGTCGAAGGGCTTTGCGTTGACCTCGGCGGCCAACGCTGCTGCCTTTTCAACGTTGCGCGAGGAGACGCCCACGACCTGAACATCAGGAATTGCAGCAAATGCTCGGGCGTGCGTGCCGCCCATAAAGCCCGATCCCAGGATGGCAATTCGCAGCATGGTCGTCCTCTCCTATCATTGCGTCGTCCTGCGTTCTCACCAAAGCCCCACCGCAGTCGCAAACGAACCAAAGTGATACCGGAACGAAAACAACATCTCAACGCAAAGCCGCAGAGAGAGAAAGGGATCGCAAAGGACTGCAAGCTGTTGATTCATTTCAGGCAGGTGCTTTTCCTCTGCGCCCCTTTGCGTCCTCTGCGCCCCATTGCGTTGAGACGTTCGCAGTCAATGTGGATTTCATCCCGGTTTCACTTTAGACCACGCCGAGCGCAGCCAATGTGCGGTAGGAGGCCGCCATGGAACGATTCACTTCCTCGAGTGGCGGGAAAGGATCGCCCTGGAACTCGATCTCCACGCTCAGAGGGCCGTCGTAGCCAATCTCCTCTAGGATGGCGAAGATGCCGGCGAAATCCACCTCGCCCTCGCCCACCGCCGGGAAGTTCCACTCCTTCGGGCCGCCGATTTTGTCCTTGAGATGCACATTGACCAGATAGGGCGCAGCCTCACGCAGGTCATCCACCGCCTGCACGCCGCCGTAGAAGACGCAGTTTGCTGTGTCGTAGGCAATGCCCACATTCGCCCGCCCGATCTCTTTCATCAGCGGTGCAGAGAGCGCGCCGCTCGCCATGATGTCGCCGTGCACTTCCAGGCCGATCGTGATTTGGCGCAGCGCAGCGTAGTCGGCCAGTTCATGGATGTGATTCATGAACGCGCCCTTGTCTTCACCCTCGCTGTAGTGGCCACCAATGGCCGTGTTGAGAACCGAGACGCCAAGCCGCGTACAGAGGTCCACCGCCTTGCGCCCCACCTCGAGGCCATGCGCCGTCGTGAGGTCGGAGTGGCCGGAGAGGACGAGCGGCGTCAGCCCCACGCGCGCCAGCTTCGTCTTGGCATCCGCAACGTCGCCTTCGCTCGCGTCCAGTGAGTTGTGCTCCGTCCACCCTTCCACGGCAGAGAGTTCGACGTACTTGAAGCCGGCTGCGGCAATGCCCTCAAGCGCCTGGTCCTGCGTATGGGTATGGTAACTGTTTGTGTGTCCACCGATTTTGAATTTCATGCGCAAGTTCCTTTACTCATTGCGGTCGCGCAAGCGGGTTAGCATTTTGTGGCATGGGCCGGCGGGGGCGGTATGCGCGCCCACCCCCGCCGGCGCCATCAGGCGTTATTCGCTCCAGGGAGAATCGGCGGGCAGAGCGGCCCAGTCTTCGTTGAGTTCAAAGGCGGCGGCGTCGGCTGCCACGCGTTCGGTGTCAAACGTGTTGGCGGCTTCGATCAACTCGTTCGTGACCACTTCATCGGCCTTGTAGTCAGTCTGGATCTGCCCCAGATTGAAGACCGTGTCGATATAGGCCTGCCAGTTGGCGATGTCGTTATAGCCGTACCCCTTGCCTTCCTTCCACGACTGCAGGTAGAGGTCGGTGAGTTCAACCATCGAATCATAGGCAAGCTGCGGCGTCATCTGCTCCTGAATTGCCGGGAACTGGCTGTAGACAATTTGTGCGGCTGCGCGCGGGTTCAAGCGGGTGAACTCAAAACCCATCGCATTCGCGCGGAAGAACTTCTCCCACATTTCGCGCTTGGCAGGGTCCTGGAGGTCAGCGGCGCGAATGGCGTAGCCATTGGAGGGATGTTTGGAGAAGTCGGTGCCGAAGATGTAGTCGAAGTCAAGACCCACGGCCGACCACTGCGGGGTAAGTCCACGCCAACCGAGTGCGGCATCGGCTTCACCGGCGGCCACGGCTTGCGCCCACTGGTTGCCGGCGCTGACATATTCGACTGAGGCCGGATCAACACCTGCCTCAACCAGAATCGGATCGACAATCACCTTCCAGCCTTCGGAACCGAGCGAGATTTTCTTGCCTGCCAGATCCTGAACGGTCTTGATGTCACTGCCCTTCTGCACGGCGAAGTTGAAGGTCTGCCCAAGCATCATTTCCCAGGGCTGAATGAGGGGCATTCCCGCATCCTTGCTGGCAAGAAGCACACCGGGCGAGGGGTATCCCACGTCGGCCTGCCCTTCGGCGACGAGCTTGGTCACCGCCAGTGCTTCGAGCGGGCCGGGCTGCAGTTCGACGTCAAGGCCCAGTTCCTCGAAGTAGCCCAGTTCCTTGGCAACCAGCAGGTTGACATCATCCATCACCTCAAGAGAGCCGCGCGGTGAGACCCACACAAGCTTCTGAAGTTCGGTCGCGGCGGGCGCCGCGGCTTCACCGGCTGCGGCAGGGGCGGCCGCTTCTCCAGCCGGCGCAGGGGCGGCCGGTGCTACACATGCAGTCAACATCAGCGCCAGCACCAACGTCAATCCCAGTACGATCCGCTTCATGGTTCTTCTCCTTTGTCCTGAGTTGTACCTCTTCGGACCTGCGGTTCGATACATCACGCTCACTGCTGTCGGCAGGCGAGCGGTAATACCAAAGGGAAAGTCAGTGCGGGGGAACAACGACGACAACGAGAAATCTAACACCTGGCCGCAAGCGCATCGTGCCAAAGGTCTTCTCGGTACATCCGACCTGGTGGAGTATACCTTCGCGACGATTCTGCACTTGATACGACCTTACGCCTCCCAGCTTGCCCACTTCTTGCCTACAAAGTAGAAGAGCACGTAGGCCAGGATGCCGATTGTGGCAATGATGATAATAACCGCAAAGAATGGCGCCATGCGTGCCAGTGAAGAGTAGTAGGTGAGGCGCGTGCCCAGCCCCATGCCGCCACCCACCATTTCTGCGCCCACGGCCGTGACAAGCCCAAAGATCGCGCCGACCATGAGGCCGACGATGATCATGGGCAGCGCCAGCGGAAAGCGCACTTTGGTAAAGATTTGCAGCGTGCTCGCGCCGTAGGAGCGCGCCAATGCCAGCTTCGCGTTATCCGTACGGCGGAAACCCGTTGAACTATTGATCATGACCATGGGGCCAACGGCAAGCGCAATCGCAATGATGCGCGGGGTCATGCCAAAGCCGAACTGCAGAATCAGCAGCGGTACGAGTGCGACGGCAGGGGTCATTACCAGCACCAGAATGTACGGTGTGATCACCTTCTCAACAAAAGGGGCCTGCGTGACGACCGCCGCGAGGAAAATGCCAATGGTCGCGCCGATGAGATAGCCCGCGCCGAGTTCCTGCAACGTAACCCCCAAATGAGGAGCAAGTGTCGGAAAATTCTGAATGAGCGCTGCGCCGATTGCACTGGGAGCAGGAAAGACATACTGGGGAATTTCGAAGTAGCGCACAGCAGCTTCAAGGCCAAGAATCACCGCCATGGCAACCGCGATGATGATGCCCGCCTGCGCGCGTCCCACGGAAATCGAGGTGAGCGCCGACCAATCCATGAATCCTTCGTCCTTCAGCGAAACCTTGTCGGCTTCGGTGCTCTTGCTCATCTCTGCCATGATGATTCTCCTGCCGGTTGATCCATACACCTTCAAACAGATTTGTGCGACTCGTTATCGTCCGCAGGCGCAATCTATAGTGAAACCGGGATGAAATCCACGTTGACTACGAATATCTCAACGCAAAGGCGCAGAGGACGCAAAGGGGCGCAGAGGAAAAGTATCTGCCCGAAATGAGTCAACATCTTGCAGTCCTTTGCAATTCTCTTCTCTCTTTGCGGCTTTGCGTTGAGATGTTGTTTTCATTTAGGTATGACTCTAGTGGGCGAAGTGGTCGATCTCGTACTCGCCACTTGCGTCGGCGCGCTCGACGTTGCCGTAGATGGTTTCGCGAATCGAGGCAACGATCTCAAAGAAATGGGGCTCGTTTGTGATGGAAAGAGGCCGCGGGCGCGGCAGGTCAATCTTGAAGATGCGTGAGTTGCGTCCAGGCCGCGGCGTCATGACGTAGATGCGGTCCGACAGATAGACAGCTTCCGGAATCTGGTGGGTCACAAAGACGATTGTCTTGTGCGACGCCTCCCAGATGTTGAGGAGCATGAGGTTCATTTCGTCGCGCGTGAATGCATCAAGCGCACCGAAAGGCTCGTCCATGAGCAGCACGTCGGGATCGTATGAAAGTGCGCGCACAATGGAGGCGCGCTGCTGCATTCCCCCTGATAGCTCCTGGGGATAGTGGTGCTCGAATCCCGTAAGCGCAGTAAGCCGAATGAGCTCGTCGATGCGGTCTTTCGCTTTGGATGGATTCTCGTGCATGATCTCGAAGGGGAAGTGGATGTTCCCGCGCAGATTGCGCCAGGGCAGCAAGTTGGCGCTCTGGAAAACCATGCCCACGTCGCGCCTTGTGCCGATAACCTCTTCGCCCCCAATGGTGATGGTGCCGCTGGTGAGCGGCCAGAGCGCAGCCATCGCCCAGAGCAGCGTGCTTTTGCCGCAGCCGCTGGGGCCGACAATGCTCACGAACTCACTCTTGTCCACCGTCATGGAAAAGTTGTCCAGCGCCTTGACGGGGCCGCGCGCACTATCGAAGGTCTTCGAGGCGCTCTCCACCACGATCGTGGGTTGTGGTGCGCCAATTGCAGCCGCTGCCGGTTCGGAGGTTGCGTCTGGTTCCATGGTCAATCCTTACAGTAGGATGTCTGCTGGTGCGAAAGCGTATGGTCAGGCGCGGGAAACCAGTACCTCGACGGCGCCCGACGTCTCGCGCAATGCCGTGATCACAGCGCCCAGAATCGGCGCGTCAAGCTTGAGTTCCGAAAGCACAACTTCAGGCAGGTAAGGAAGCAGCCCTTCCAGTCTGCGACGGATGGGTTCAAGGAAGAGATCACCGTGCGCCGCAAGCTCGCCGCTCACTACCACACGCTGCGCGTCGATGATGCATGCCAGGTTGGCGAGCGCAATCGTGAGGTAGTCCACGGTCTCGTCAATCACCTCATGTGCCAGAGGATCGCCCGCGCGCGCCGCGGCAAGCACGTCGTCAACGCTGATTGTGCGCCCGGCAAGTAGTGAGTGGCGGGCGCCGTTTGCGTTCGCGGCAAGGCGGATGCGCGCCCGCTCCACGATTCCCTCATAGCCCGCCAGCCCTTCAAGGCAGCCGTAAACATCGTAGACATGGCCGAGAAAGCGCTCGCCCGGGATTACATAGCCCACCTCGCCCGCGGCATGGTGGGCGCCACGGTAGAGCCGCCCATTCAGGACAATCCCGGCGCCAATCCCAGCCCCAAGCGAGAGGCAGACCAGCGACTCGATTCCCTGCCCTGCGCCTCGCCATGCCTCGCCCAGCGCAATCAAATTGACTTCATTCTCGACAATCACGGGCAGGCCGATGGCCTCTTCCAAAATCTGCTGCAGGGGGAGATCGCGCCAACCGAGGCTCGGTGCGAGTGCAACCACACCAGCGGGATAGTGGACAACCGACGGCGCGCCAACGCCTGCGCCGCGCACGGGCACGCCAATTTCCTGTGCCTGTGCGAGCAGTTCGCGGACAACAGCAATTACCTGCGCGACGGCTTCACTTCCAAATAGCGTCGGCAGCGCGTGGCGACGCAGGATGGTCCCGTTAAGGTCTGCCAGCGCGCCGGAAATGGACTGTCCACCCACATAAACGCCAATGACCAAGCTGGCGCGCGCGTTGAGTTCCACGAGCGTGGGAGGCCGGCCACCGGTTGAGTCGCCTGCACTGTGTTCGATCACCACGCCGCTCCCGATCAGCGCGGCGATAATGCGCGTGATGGTTGCGGGAGAGAGCGCGAGGCGGCGCGCGATCTCGGCGCGCGCAAGCGGTCCCTCGAGCCGCAGCAGCTCGAGAACGGCGGATGCGTTCACACGGCGCAATAGTTTTGTATCACCAGTGTGATTCATGGCAAGTGGCCGTTCGACGAAAAGGCGACGATTGCGCACGGTCGCAGCAAATGAGGAAACGGCCAAGCCGCGTGCGGCGGAGTGGGCAGGATTCAGTTGACGACCATTGGGCGGAAGTGAGAAAAGCGGGACGCCTCATGCGACGCCCAAAGCAAGGGAGAATCTTGCTTTCTGTAAGAAAGTATACTGATGGATCGGGTGCTTGTCAATCCCCAGTTTCGCGCGGGGCGGGGGACCAGGAGTCGACTAACTGAATCAACAGCACTGCCGTTCACGCATGCAATCGGATGTTACTGACTTTTTAGGAACTCTGCAGCGCGGGGTGTATTGCCGAGTGGGGATGACTTGAATATTGCATTGCTGCGGGGAGGTCGTAGCGGAAGCCACTCGTTGCGATCTGAGAAAAAAAGGGCGTCGCCTCTCGAGAGGCGACGCCCTTTTCATGCTTATGGGTTTAGCGAGCCATTGCCTTCTGCGCGCTGCGCTGCTTGAACGCGCCCCAGATCACGACGAAGCCGCCGAAGAAAGCGAAGATCGAGTAGACCCACGGCACGGCCAGGCTTGTGAGGAGGACGTTGTTGAAGAGCAACAGCCCACCCACAATGATGCTGACGACGCCCAGAATGCCGGTGCCAATGCCACCGCCCTGGAAGGCCGCGACCAGGGCAACCGTCCCGAAGATCAGCGCCTGGATGCCCAGCACAATCACAATCGCGACAAGCGTCGCAACACTCCCCATGATCGGATTCTGCACGATCCACGCGCCGGCGATGATGCCGACGATGCCCATGAAGAGTTTCCAGCCCCAACTGCGGCGATCCACGAAGATCATCACAATGCTCAGGATACCTTCAAAGAGGAAGAACCAACCCATGACCTGAACCAGGAAGACCGTGGACCTTGCCGGCATGTTCCACAACGCGATGCCGACGGCGACGAGTGCTATGCCCGAAATCAGCGAGAACCACCAGGGGTGCTGAGATACTTCCTGGGTTGAATTGACGGGCGGATTTGATGCTGCCATGAACGAACTCCCTTTCTGTGCCTTTATGGCCAATTGATCAATTACACCTTGTTCGACTACTTGAGGCATACCGCCGAGCGGTTCATACGCATGATACAAACCGCGGTGCTTCCCGCATCGAGCCGGTTAGCACCTGCTAGGCTTTCGGTGGCGCTGCGGCCTGCGCCGCCAATGCTGCCGCTTGGGCTGCTTCCGCGGCCGCCGCCGCCTTCTTCATGTTGTCACGGCGGACAAAGGCCATCACGATGAGGCCGGCTCCCAGGATGATCAGCATCGGCACAACCCATGAGCCGATGACGTCCATCTCACGGAAGAAGAGCGCCCATACACCCATGAGGAAGAGCAGGACCGAGGCGATGATTGCCAGAATGCGGCCATTGCCTCTCTCGCGAGCAAACGCCAGGTAAAAGCCCACCCCACCGTAGATCAGCAACCCGATGCCGAGGAGCGTCAGCGCCATGCTGTTGGAGATGAATCCAAAGATGAGCAGGAAGATGATCAGGCCACCGATTACCGCGCCGGAAAGACCTTTGTAGTAGGCTATCTGGCCGTTTGCGCCCTCTTCCTTCAAGCGAGGGCCTGCTTGAAGTGTGAAGAGGCCACTAACGAAGAGATAGAGCGCCAGAATCTGAGCCAGGGCCTTCGTAGCTTCAGTCGGATAGTAGAACAGCAGAATGCCCAATGCCAGCGCCAAAATGCCCTGAATCAGCGCGTTCCACCAGTGGCCCACCCAGGGTTTGTATTTGTTCGCGGTATCGACAATCGCATCAGGGTTGTACATGCAGGTTTGCCTTCCTTGGTGCGCCAGGCTGAGCCCGGCTCAGCCTGGCTCCAAACGGTAATTCGCGTATGATGGGCCGGCGCACGCTACTTCTTGGGGGCGGTTGCCGACTTCTGCTTGGCTGCGGCTGCCTGCTGCTGTTGCATTGCAGTCACGCCGAATGCATCCTTGGTGCCCGGCACCATTGCCAGAATCAACACCAGGCCGCTCAGGAAGACGCCGGTCGAGATCGATTCCCAGGTGGAGTTGCCGATGAGCGACATGAAGAGGAAGATCAGGCTCAAGCCGGCAACCATGACCATGAACAGCCATCCGCGCGGGTCAAGCCGCCACAACTGCGCTGCCGTGGAGAACCAGATTAGCGCGAGAAGGCCGGCGAAGAATGCTCCCCAAATGTTCTGGGAGAAAAAATCCATGGTACCGGGCAACCAGCCGAGGAAATAGAACATATCCTTCACGGCGCTGACGCCGGCCACAAATGCGATAATGGCCAAAAATGTGATTGCCAGGGTGCGGTGGCGTGGTGCACTGCTTGTCATCGACTACTCTCCTTGTGAAAAAAGTGAATGTTGGCTGCGATGCAAAAGATTACGAGAACAACTTGAAAAAGTCGCGTACACCATTCATGACGCCCCATCAGCGCTTATGTAATGGTCAATCTGATGCACGACGGTCACATCGTTCGAGTGCCGCCTCCCTACACAAAGAATTCGCGACGACACGGGCGTATGACGCGCGTAGTGCATGTGTAGTATACAAGTCCATGGTCAAGCATGCAATATGACGAACCTTCCTGCAACGTGTGAGATCGCAGCAGATCACACCCAGGGAAGCGGTCCTTTTTCAGGCACTTGACATGGCGGACAGGTAGGCCGCGCACAAGCCGGCGTACGCACTGGCGGGAATGCGCCAACAAGTAGTTGGCGGCTGGACGCAGCGCTGCTATGATCGTCAAGCGCCGTATGTTGACGCGCGGCTGCAACCCAGCTTTAAGCTATCTGCTCAATGAATTTTCGCAACCGACTCAACGCCGCATATCTCCGCCATTCCAACCTTGCTTTCTGGATGGCGTTTGCCGTGCTCAATCTTCTGCTCTTTCTTCCTCTCTTTCTGCTGGGCGGAGAGTCCCAGTCCAGCGCGCAATCTGCTTCGGTCGGTGATTGGAAGTCGACGCTTGCCGGCGTCTTCGTCTGGCGATCTGAAGTGGACCCGCTGCGCATTTCGATTGAGTTGACCTTGTTGACGGCGCTGTGGGTTTGGGTGCGCCAAGTGCAGGGATGGCTGTTTCGCGTTATTGTGGCCACCGTTTATCTGGTGGCACTCGTCTATTCCATCTACGAAGCGGTGCTCTCCGTCTGGCTGCTGGAGCCCATTTTCTACAGCCAGATCCAGCTCGCGCGCGACGGTCTTCCCTACCTTCTCGCGCACTTGGGCAGTGGCTGGTGGATGGCGATGGGCGGCCTGCTTGCGCTTTGCCTGGGGATCGCGCTCATTCTTCTGCTGCTCGACGCGCTTTTCACGTCTGGCGCAACTTCCCGTTTGAGCCGCGCGAGTCGCGTCTTGATTGGCGCTGCAGCCCTGCTTTGCATCGCAACGCTTGTCCGCTACCAGTACTACACGGCACGCCCCGAGATGGTGACGAGCAGCATTGGCTACAAGCTTGAGCGCAATTTCCTGGCATCGCGGCAAATGCGCCGCGATGTGCTGGCCTTTGACGACAACGTTGTCCAGGCTGCCTACGACTATGCCCCTGCCATGCTTGCCAAGCAACCGGATATCTACCTTATCTTCGTGGAATCCTACGGCAGCGTCCTCTACAAACGCGATGACTTCCGCGCTGCGTACACGAAACTTTTGGCCGAACTGGAGCCTGAACTCGCGCGCGATGGCTGGCGCAGCACCACATCGCTCAGTATCTCGCCCACATGGGGTGGTGGTTCGTGGATGGCCTACACGAGCGCCATGCTGGGGGTGCGCGTCGACAATCAACCCCAATACCTTTCGCTGCTCAACAAGTATCAGGTCGACACCTTTCCCAGCCTGGGGCGCACGCTCCACAACCAGGGCTACCGCTTTGCCTGGTTGTCGGCGCTTGATGACTCGTTCAGCGAAGTCTCATGGCAGCGCGTCGGCCGTTTCTATGGCGTCGACAGGCTCTTTCGCCATGATGATCTTGGCTATCAGGGACCCGGCTATGGCTGGGGACCCGCACCGCCCGATGAGTACACGCTCAACAAGACCATCGAGACGCTGCACGGTGAGAGCGACCAACCTCTCTTCCTCTTCACGATTACGCAAAACTCGCATTACCCCTGGGTGCCGCTGCCCAGAATTGTGGACGACTGGCGCACACTCGTTCGATCCGACGCTGACCCCGCAAACGGCGTCACGGCCGCCACTCCGATCGACCCCGACTCGATCGAGCACGCCGAGCGCAGGCAGAACTATCTGCATGCTGTGACCTACCAGCTGCAGATGCTGGCCCGTCTGATTGAAGCCCAGGGGGACGACAACTCGATCTTCGTGCTCGTAGGTGACCACCAGCCGCCCGTTGTCTCGCGGCGCAGTGACGGCTGGGAAACGCCGATCCATATCATCAGCCGCGACGGAGCGCTGGTCGATTCCTTTGCGCAGTATGGCTTTGCCCCCGGCCTGCAAGCGGCGAGCATGTCCACAACGCTTCATCATGAGGGGATCTACTCCCTTCTCATGCGCGCACTGACCGAGCGCTACGGCGTCAAGACCGTCGCTCTGCCTGCCTATTTGCCGACGGGACCACTGCCGATGCACGAGGCGCGAGCGGTTGAGGAACCCATCCCGTAGGCGATGAGAGCGTCAACGGGTGCATCGGGCGCACTCGAATCCGGCGGTGGGCAAAAACCAGTTGGGCGGCCTGTACGTTGTTCAAGTAGACTGTCGGCGGGCGAGAGCCCACGCAGTTCGATCTTGCAGTTCGATCTTGCGGTTCGAGGCTACAGCTGTTCTACTTCCATTCCGGAGGAGACTCATGAACCAAACCCGACCTGCCCTGCAACGGCACATCTCACATCAGGTTCTTCTGCTCGTCTTGCTTGCGCTCCTGCTTGGCGCGTGTGGCGGATCGGCAACGCCCGCTACGCCCGCTACGCCCGCGCCCGCTGCAAACGCCTCATCAGATACACCGCCGGCCGCCGCGCCCGCGGCACAGACGGCAAGTGGCTTACGCACGTTCGTCATCGTCCCCGAAGAATCCAAAGCCATCTATCAGGTGCGCGAGGAGTTCTTTGCCGGGGCGCTGGCAAAGCTGGGGATTGAGGCAGGCACGGCCGATGTCGAAGGCAGCACACAGGCAATCAGCGGACAACTTCAGTTGAACCTTGACGATCTCCCTGCGGCGCTGGGCGACAACACCTTCACCGTGCAGATGAACACGTTGCAGACCGAACGCAACATGCGCGACACGTGGATTCGCGAGAATGGGCCGCAGTTCAACAAATACCCCGAGGCCACTTTCATTGCGACGTCCATCGAAGGTGCGCCTGCCGCCTACAGCGAAGGTGAAGAGGTTTCCTTCAAGCTGCTTGGCGACTTGACGGTGCGCGAAGTCACCAAGCCCGTCACCTTTGACGTAACGGCCAGGCTTGAAGGTGACACCCTGACAGGCGTTGCGACGATGAACGGTTTGCTCACAGACTACGGGATTGAGCCGCCCAGTTTCGCCAATACGCTCACCGTGGCGAATGATCTGGGCATTCGCGTGGAGTTCACCGCGAAGGAACAGTAGCAGGGCAACAGCTTGTACGCGGAAAGGACGGAAACAACGGAAAAAGCATGAAAAGCAGGTTCATGCCCTTTCCGCTGTTTCCGTCCTTCCCGCGTACAAGCTGTTGTTCACTGGGATTCAGGAATGGCCGGCGCCGGCTTGCGCCGCAACAGACCGGCGGCAAGCCAGAGGCCCGCGAACCCCAGGAGCAGATCGCGCATGCGAATCAGCAGCGCCATGCTCATGCCGGCGGCGGCGTCCAAACCGAGCGCCTGCATAGCAACCACTTGGCTGGCTTCGAGCGCGCCCAGACCGGCTGGGACAGGCAGGAGCGCCGCCCAGCGCGCGGCAAGTAGTGCAGTCATCGCTTGGCCAAAGCTGAGCCCAAGCCCGAGGATATAGGTCATTAGCCAGAATTCGGCCATCATGGCCACCCAACTGAGCAATGTAGCAACAATCGCTGCCCCCCACCAGAGCGGATGACTACGGCATAGCGCCGTACTCTGCACCTCGGCGGTGCGCACCGCCTGGAAGGCTCTTCCCTGCTGATGCGCGGTGGACGGGCTGCGACGGCGCACAGTGTTCCACCACCTTGCCCAGAAGTCCCACATTCCCGAGACGGGGCGCTTGCCGGCGGCGAGTGTGGCCAGCAGCGCGGCCGGCAGCAGCAGAAAGCCCACACCTGTTGCCAGCAGCGGACCGCGCACATTCCCCGGCAGCAATCCCGGGCGCACGACGAGGATCAACCCGCCGATCAGGAAGATGAAGGTTGCCATCAACTCGAAGGCTTTGTCGAGGAGCACAGCCGCGGCGGAAACCGGCGCAGGCACGCCATGGCGCGATGTAACGGAATAGCCCTGCAGCGGTTCGCCGCCAACATGGGGCCCAGGCGTGAAGTAGCTCACAGAGAAGGCGGCAAGGCGGTAGCCCATCAATTTGTGGTAGGGCACAGCGTAGCCTTGCGCGCGCAGGAATATCCACCAGCGCGCGCTGAAGCTTGCCAGGACCACGACATTGAAGAGCAGCAGAATCAGCAGGTCAACCGGGCGGAGGGTGCGCAATTGCTCCCAGACTTCGAACCAGTTGACGCTGCGCAGGCTAAACCAAAGCAGCGCCGCCGTGAGCAGCAGCGCCGGCCAGCCCAGATTGCGTGTGCTCGCGCGCCAAATGCGCCTCATGCGTTCGGTTCCCCGGCGGCTGGTTGCGCCTGTGCGCCCAGGGCCGTGTGAAAGATGCGTTCCTCGGGCTGCCAGAGTGCCGGCCGGCCGGGGCCCACATGTAGCACAAACGCGGCGCACATCAGCAGCAGTGCCGATGCGAGGTCGAGTCCTGTGGCGGTTGCGTCAAGAAGCACCAGACAGAGAAGGAGCAAGGCAGCCACGCGCGCTGCGGCACCCAGCAGGAAGAAAAGCGCAGCGGCAACGGCCACAAATGCAACCGCCGTCCACAGGGTCTCATTCCGGGGCGCAGAGGCAGCCACATCCATCGCGTCTGGGAGCAGGCCGTTCACCCACACAATCCAGAGCGCTGCCGCAGCGCCAATAACCCGCGCGCCAACCGGCAGCACGCCTTCAACCAGCCATGTCGCCGCCGCGTGCGTGCGCGTGTACGCTCGGCTTGAGACATCAACCCAGCCGCTGACAACCAGCCAATCACGCCCGAATGAGGCAATCAGGGGCAGCGCGAAAATGACCGCCGCCAGGTGAGTCAGTTCGGGTGGCAGAGGAGGCCAAAGCATGACGCTGACGAAGGCGGTTTGCACACCTGCCACCAGCCGCCTGTTGCTGCTTGGCGGCAGTTCATGGACGGGCAAATGGCGCCGCCGGCGCAGGAAGATGCCCAGCACAAAGAGCGGCCGCGCAACCCCGAGGAGCAGATACCACGCGGGCAGCTTGCCCATCTGTATGGCAACCGCCGAGGCGATCAGAATCCCCAGCCCGTCGAACTCCATGTCGAGGATTGCGCCCAGCCGGCTCTCGCGCCGCGTAATACGCGCAACGTAGCCATCCATGAAGTCGAGCAGCCGTTCGCTGGTGTAGAGCAAAGCAGGCAGCCACGCCCATGCGCCGGCGGGTAGCGGCGCGAAAATGAATCCTGCCAGTAGACCAACGAGCAGGCCGCGCGTTAAAGTCATCCAGTTGGCCACGCCAAGTGCGGGCCAGAGCGCGGAGTTGTCCGGGGGATGATTGGCGGGAAGCGCCCACCAGAGGACACCCAGCTGGATGACGAGCAGCGCCGCGGCGGGCACAAGCCACGCCCACGCCGATGCGCCCAGCGTGCGCATGCCGAGCCAACCCAGCAGCAAGCCCGCTGCGTAGGCGGCGGCAACCACAAGCCACTGGCGGCGCAGCAACGCAAGTTGTGCCGCGTGCAGCTGGGCTGCCGCAGCATCGGGACGGGCCGAATTGAGCGTTTGTGCGTTGCTCACGGGTTGGCACGGAAGTGGAATGGCGCCCGGGCCGCAGGAAGCGGATGGATCGGCCTGGGCATTTGTTGCTACGCCACAATCAGACGCGCATAAATGTCTCCCGAGCCGTCGGCTGGGGCCAGCGACTCGAGCCATGCACAAATCTCAACGTGCGGGAGCCACCGCTCGGTTTGCATTTGGTGGCGTTCACCCGGTGACCAGTTGTACTCATACGCACCCAGCCTGGCAAGTTGCTCGACACACTGTATTGCGAGCACGCGTGCCGACGCGATGTACTCAAATGATAGCAGAGGCAGCGGCTGTGAGAGCCCCTGCAGCGCATCAAGTTCGTAACCCTCAATATCGATTTTGCAGAAACTGGGCAAGCCAAAGCGGGCAATCAACGCGTCGAGCGTCGTCACTTCGACTGCTGCCGCTCCCTGCCATTCCACCCCGGCGAAGGATGGGTCCTGCGCAACCGTGTCGATCCACTCGCGCGAGAGGGAGGTCACCGTTGGCGTGCGCTCGCTCACATAGAGTGTCGCGCGGCCGGGCGTCGCGCCAACGGCCTCTTCTACAAGCGTGAAATTGGCGCGACCACCGTACCAGCGCCGCAGCAGGGAACTGCATTGCTGCTGCGGCTCGACGGCGACCACGCGTGCGCCGAGCTTCATCCAGATGTAGCTGCGATTGCCCACATGCGCGCCCACATCAAAGCAGAGCGCACCGGGAGCAATCAGGGACGCGTAGAAGCGCGCCATGCGCCGCAACTTGAAGGGGTTGCCGTAGTATACAGCCAGAGAGCGAGCCACACCGCGCCACTGGCGCAAGTTCGCTACAGCGTGCTGCGGCGGTTCGGTCGCTGCGATCGGTTCCGTGGTCTTCGCGTCGCTTGCCATCGCATTCCTTGTCATGCTTCAAGCATGCGCCATCGTCGCATATCCGTCTGTAAGCGAAAGTGACGTCGACCCGTTTGGCGCATGGAAAGCCGGCCTTCGACGGGTCTTCCCGCAGAATGACCACTATGGGAAACCTGACGAGGTCACCCGGCGAGAGAACCTCATGCCGCGTACACCGATGCAGCCGCAAGGCGGCCGCTTTTCATCCAAAATCGACTCAAGTCCACTCACTCCGCCCCTCTCGAGGACCAGCTGGCCTCAGACTCCTGAGGAAGATCTCCGAACTGTCTGTGACCCATCGGACACGGCCATGGTGACTTCACGCCCGATCCTTTACTATTGTAGTTCGAACTTTCGCATGGAGAGGGACCGAAGGTGAGGTGCAGTTGCACTCACGGTTGACGGCAGCTGCAACTTTGGACAAGCCCTGGTCCCACCCAGAATCGACGTTTGATTTTGCAGCGCTGTGCGTCTATCATCGCACTGGAATCCACTACCTGCTGCTCGATCTGGCACGCCTTGAGTCTGGAAGCGAGGACGCAATGCCCGTCCGCAAATCGTTGTCCCCTGCTGATGCCCCAAAGAGCGCGTTGCTGCGCACAGGCGCTACGCCACAAGGCGCAGCGTCCGGCGTCGCGTCGCTCGAAGGCGAATCAACCGACTATTTGCAGCGCACGCTTGGCAACCAGGCGATAGCGCGCATGGCTGGGGCCGCACCGCCCCCCGACACGATCCAGCGCAGCGCCCACGACCACAGCTGCGGTTGCCCGTCCTGCACTTCCATGCAGAACATCCTCTCGCGCAGTCTGCTCACGACGAGTGACATGCCTGTGCAGCGGGCGGCGGCGCATGCCCACGGCTGTAGTTGCGCCGCATGCACCTCTGCCGGCAGCGTGTTGCGCCGGCTGCCTGCACAGCGCGCAGCGACGCTCCAGCGTGCGCCCCAGACGCAGCATGCAGCAACCCATGCACACGTTGCCATGCGTGTCGCGCAGCGACCGCTGGCCACGGTGCGCCCCATTCTGGCAGGTGGGCGCGTCATCCAGCGCCACGCATCGTGGGAGCATCGCGCCCTGGGCGACATTCGCCCCGACCAGCTTGCCAAAATCGGCGCCTGGCAAAACGTCATCCAGGACCTGGACCGGGCAAGCGAAGCCGATGACGAGGGCGCTTCGTTGCTTGAGCACGAAGAAGTCGACGTGGAAGGCGTGCTGTTCGAGCGCAGCGAGATTTTGCACGTCCTCCAGCAGGAAATCAACCGCCTCAAGGTTTGGCAGGACCCGGCGCACACCCCGCGCAGCGCGGCGCCCGGCGTTGCCGACAAGCTCAAGACCGACATTAATGACCCCGAATGGCAGCTTCACCTTGTGGAGATTCCAAATCCGCAGCATCCGGAGAATCCGCTGGTCGTCACCTATGGCGAGCTGAATACGCTTGCCGATTTCTATGGCAGCGTCGACGAGTTGATCCATTCGCAGCCGGCGGCGCGCGCCAAGATCGTGCAGAGCGTGCGCGCGCAGAGCTTTGAGCAACTGCTCAAAATCTACATGCAGTTGAACAATTCCAAGGACGAAAAGACTGCAAAGAAGGAACTCGGCGTTGAAGAGCTGGGCTTCGCCGGGTCATTCAACATTACAGATGCAATCTCGGGCGAAGTCGCGCAGATGATGGTCGACAAGAAAGGGCAGGTGGTCAACAAGGAAGGGATGCTCTTTGACGACAAGGAGAAGACCTTTTCCTACACAGCGACGCTGGGGCGCAACGCCTGCCACTTTGCGCCTGAATCCTGGCATGCCTGGGCTACGCTCCATCGCGAGGCGCGTGCCTCTGCAATTGAAGCGTACACGAAGCGGCAGCAGGCCGGGGATCTCGAATGGGACCACGTCTTTGAGGAAATGCCCGAGGATGTGGAGAAGCAGATTGCCAGGTTGCGCGCGGAGTCGCAGGCCGCCGCCAACATGGCCATGCTGCGCAACGGCTTTGGCGACCACTACCTGCAGGATTCGTACGCCGCCGGCCACCTCATCAACAAGACGCAGGTCATGCAATGGTTTGTGCAGTACCTGGACGCGCATCCCGAGAAGTGGACCTACTCGATCGACACCTCGTGGCGTCAGATTCAGGGCATGGCCTACAACCAGCCGGGCATCGCCGACCAGGACCAGTATGACATGCAAAATGTGGGTGAGCGGCAGGTGACGGGAACAACCGGCGGGCAGGAGACGGTTTCGTCGGCGCGCAACCCGCAGACTGTAGAGAACTCGCAGAACCAGGCGAATATTGGCTGGGAACAGCGCTTCGAGATGCTTGGGCTGAAATTGCCCCGATCCATTGCCGCCGATACGCCGGCCTTGAAGCTCCTGCTCTATTTGCAGGAGCATTCGAACATGGCGACAACGTGGACATGGAAGGAACTCAAGGCGAAGCTTGATGCACCGAGCACGAGCATCTTCTCGCGCGCACTCTCAGTTTTCACGTCGCCGCAGCTCGATTTGCCGGATGTCCTGACGCTTGGCACCGCGGTCAAGTCGCTGGTTGATGACAACATTATCTACATGTCGTCGGGCAACCGGCAAACGATGGCGAAGAGCCAGTCGGGCGATACAACCGGGATGTTCGACAATGCAAGCAAATTCGAGTTGCGCAAGGAGTACATCCCCAGCGTAATCGGGGGCGGCAATTTCAAGCTGGCGGCCGCCGATGCGAAGCAGGGCAACATGGCGCGCTTCAACAAGATGGCCAAGGCAACGGTGTACAAGGACTACGTCAAGTTCATGCGCGACAGCTTTTTGCAGAAGAGCACCAACGCCCTGCACGACCACTACTGCCTCAAGGGGCTGCCGGTCTACACGGGTGCAAATGAAGAGATTGGCCATGTCTACGGCGACATGCACATGCTCGACATCAACAGCGCGCACGGTGTGGAGCACTCCGCCACCACGGCCAACATGTCGCGTGATTCGATTGTCCAAATCATCCAGGGCGGCGCAGAGCAGGGGAGCCACACCACAGACCGCATTCTGGCGCGCTTGCCGCAAAAGGTGTATGTGACCGAGGGTGGCGCGCCGGTTGGCCTTGACGAGTGGCACAACAATCCCGCGCTCCTCAAGAAGACGACGGAAGACGAAGTCTTCCCAACGCTTGTGTCGGTGAAGGAATTCGGCGTGGGCCTCTCAAGCGGCTCGGGGCTGGGCAAAATCACCAAGGATGAGGACGTGCACTCTGGCGAGGCTTTCTAGAATGATACGGTCATGCAACTCGTGACGTGAAAAGGGAACAGGGATCGGTGAACAGGGATCGCGACAGCCGGTGAATTCCCCGTTCCCTTCTTCACGCCGCGCTCCAATTGTCGTGCAGCGCGCGAGGCTCGCGTCACGCAGCGGTGTGCTTCCAGCCCTCCAATCGTTCTGCCCGCAAGCCGGTGGTTAGGAAGCCCCCGCACCGCGGCAGCTACGGGGCTCCCCATTGAAATAGCCCACGCGACGGCCCTCTCTTTCACGATTCCACGGTGTCTGTGCTATAGTCGTTGTTTGCTGGCCGGCCACTCACTGGGTTGTCGGCCTTGTGTTGCGCGCACTGCACATGTTGCAAAGCGCGACCTCGGGGAATTGCACCGCATGGAAATGCGGGAGGAACTTATGGCCCGTGTGAAGGATGCGTTGATTGCGAAGTTCGCGGCCCACAACGCCCACGTGGCGGTGATTGGGCTGGGCTATGTCGGGCTGCCGCTGGCCGTGCGCTTTGCCGAGGCCGGCTACACCGTGACAGGGATAGACCTAGACCCGCGCAAGATTGACGCGCTGGCCGCGGCGCGAATCCTACATCGAGGACATCCCCTCGGCGGCGCTTGCCGCACTCTCCAACTTCTCCGCCACCTCCGACTTCTCCGTGCTGGCCACGTGCGACGGCGTCTCGATTTGCGTACCGACGCCGCTCAACAAGACGGGCGATCCGGACATGACCTTCATTGCCTCGGCCACCGAGGCGATCGCTGCGCATCTGCACCCTGGCATGGCGATCGTGCTCGAGTCGACCACCTATCCCGGCACCACCACCGAAATGGTGCAGCCGCGTCTGGAAGAGGGCGGGCCTGCGCTGCGGCGAGGAGTTCTTCCTGGCGTTTTCGCCCGAACGGGTGGATCCCGGCCGCACGGACTGGACCACGCGCAACACACCCAAGGTGATCGGCGGTGTGACGCCTGCGTGCCTTGATGTCGCCGCCGCCTACTATGGCGCGGCGATCGAGACGCTCGTGCCTGTCTCCTCGGCCAAGGCCGCCGAGATGGTGAAGCTTTACGAGAACACCTTCCGCTCTGTGAACATTGGCCTGGCCAATGAGTTGCAATTGATGTGTGACAAGTTGGGGCTGGACGCGTGGGAGGTCATCGGCGCCGCTGCCACCAAACCCTTTGGCTTCATGAAGTTCACGCCGGGTCCCGGCCTGGGCGGCCACTGCATCCCCATTGATCCGCTCTACCTTTCGTGGAAACTGCGCACGCTGCAGTACAACGCGCGCTTCATCGAGCTTGCCAGCGAGATCAACAGCGAAATGCCCCGCTACTGGGTGCAGAAGGTGCAGGATACGCTCAACGATGCCGGCAAGGCCGTCAAAGGCAGTCGCGTTCTGGTGCTGGGTGTGGCCTACAAAAAGGACGTGAGCGACATCCGCGAGTCGCCCGCGCTGGACATCATCCATCTGCTTGAGGAGAAGGGCGCGCACGTGGAGTATCACGACCCGCATGTGCCCGCCTTCCACCACGAAGGTGTCGAGATGGTGGGCGTTGCGGACCTTGACGCGGCTCTTGACGCGGCCGACTGCGTGGTGGTGGTTACGGACCACAGCGCCTATGACTGGGCGGACGTGCAGAGGCGCGCGGCAACGGTTGTGGATACGCGGCGGGTGGTGGGGAGTACTCAAGTGCCGATGGTTCAGAATATGCGACTCTGAATGATGATCTTCCACGGGGTTCCGGAATTTGCACCGAGTCAGCGGTAAGGTGGAAGGCGGGGGACAATGAGAGGCATTATCCTCGCAGGCGGACATGGCACGCGGCTCTACCCGCTAACGCGGGCCATGAGCAAGCAGCTTCTGCCCGTCTACGATAAGCCGATGATCTACTATCCCCTCTCCATGCTCATGCTGGCGGGGATTCGCGAGGTGCTCGTCATCAGCACGCCCCAGGCGCTGCCGCTCTTTGCGGAGCTGCTGGGTGACGGCAGCCAGTGGGGCATGGAGTTTCGCTATGTGGTGCAGGATCAGCCACGCGGGCTGGCCGAGGCGTTCCTGCTCGACCGCACGTTCATTGACGGCCACCCCACCTGCCTGATTCTGGGAGACAACATCTTCTATGGCCACGGCTTGCCGTCGCAACTGCGCCAGGCGGCGCAACTGCGCGATGGTGCGCTGATCTTCGCCTATCCCGTGCGCGACCCGGAACGCTACGGCGTTGTGGAGTTCGACGCAAACGGCCGCGCTGTCAGCATTGAGGAGAAACCCGAAAAGCCGCGCAGCAATTTCGCCGTACCGGGCCTCTACTTCTACGATGCGCAGGTGAGTGAGGTTGCTGCGAATCTCAAGCCGTCGCCCCGCGGCGAACTGGAGATTACCGACCTCAACCGCGTCTACATGGAGCAGGGCGCGCTGCGCGTCGAGCAGCTTGGGCGCGGCACCGCCTGGCTTGATGCGGGCACGCACGAGTCGCTGCTCCAGGCCAGCATGTTCGTGCAGGCACTCCAGGATCGCCAGGGTATGACCATTTCCTGCCCGGAGGAGATTGCGTGGCGTATGGGCTTCATCGATGATGCGCAACTGGCCCGGCTGGCTCACCCCATGCGGCAGAACCAATATGGTCAGGCGCTCCTCTACGCACTGGAACAGAAACGATTGTTCCCGGCCGCAACGGCAGAGTGATCGAGGCATCATGCACGTACTGATTACAGGCGGCGCAGGCTTCATTGGTAGCCACCTGACCCAGGTTTTGCTCGAGCGGGGCGACAGCGTGGCTGTGCTCGACAATCTGAGCACCGGTTCCTTTGAGAACATCAAGCGCTTTCGCGACGACGCGCGCTTCAGTTTTGCCATCGACGACATCAGCAACACGTTGGTGCTGGATCGCCTGGCCAGCCAGGCCGATGCAATCGTGCACCTTGCGGCAGCCGTGGGCGTGCAGTTGGTGGTCGAGCGCCCCACGGAGACTATCGAGACGAATGTACTGGGTACGCACGCACTGTTGGCGGCCGCACGCCGCTATCGCTGCCGCACCTTGATTGCCAGCACGAGCGAAGTCTATGGCAAGGGGGTGAAGATTCCCTTTGCCGAAGAGGACGATCTGCTGCTGGGACCCTCCAGCCGCAGCCGCTGGAGCTATGCCGCATCCAAGCTGCTTGACGAGTTTCTGGGGCTGGCGGCGCACCGTGAATATGGCTTGCCGGTGACGATTCTGCGCTTCTTCAATACCGTCGGCCCCGGCCAGACGGGACGCTATGGCATGGTGGTGCCCCGCTTTGTGCGCGCGGCGCTGGAAGGCAAGCCGATTCCCGTTTTCGGCGATGGCGAGCAGAGCCGCTGCTTTTGCCACGTACACGACACGGTGCGTGCGCTCGTTGCGCTCATGGACCAACCCGAGCGCTCTGCGGGCGAGATTTTCAACATCGGCAGCAGCGAAGAAGTGACGATTAACGACTTGGCGCGGGCCGTGGTGGCGCGCACTGGCTCGACGGCGGGTATCCAGCACATTCCCTACAGCGAGGCCTATGCGCCCGGTTTCGAGGATATGCGCCGGCGCGTGCCGGATACGACAAAGCTCTTCGGCATCACCCGCTGGCAGCCGCAGCACGGTCTTGACAAGATTCTTGGCGATGTGGTCGAGTGGGAGCGGGCGCACGGTGTCGGCTCGCCCGTGCAAGGGATGCCAACGCAAGCGACTCCGGTGGCCGCATGAGCAGATACACTGAGGTGCAAACCAACCTGCAGGCAGCGCCGCGCAGTTGGCTGGTGACGGGCGTCGCCGGCTTCATCGGCTCGCACCTGCTGGAGACGCTGCTGGGGCTGGGGCAGCAAGTGGTAGGGCTCGACAACTTTGCGACGGGCTATGCGCACAATCTGGAGCAGGTGCGCGCCGCCGTAGGCGAGGCGGCCTGGGCGCGTTTTCGCTTCATCGAGGGTGACATTCGCGATTTCGAGGCGTGCACCGCGGCCGTGGAGGGCGTCGACTACGTGCTCCACCAGGCGGCGCTTGGCTCGGTGCCCCGCTCGATCGAGCATCCACGTCTCTACCACGATGTGAACGTGACGGGATTTGTGAACATGCTGGAGGCGGCGCGCAGCGCAGGGGTGGCGCGCTTCGTCTATGCGTCATCCAGTTCGGTCTACGGCGACGACCCGCATCTGCCCAAGGTTGAAGCGCAAATCGGCAAGCCGCTTTCGCCCTATGCGCTGACCAAGTCGATGAACGAGCAGTACGCGCATCTCTACGCCACCGTCTACGGCTACCCGAGCATCGGCTTTCGCTATTTCAACGTCTTTGGCCCACGCCAGGACCCCAAGGGCGCCTACGCCGCGGTGATTCCCCGCTGGATCGACGCGTTGCTGCATGGCGAGCCGTGCGTGATCCATGGCGACGGCGAGACGAGCCGCGACTTCTGCTATGTGGCCAACGTGGTGCAGGCGAATCTGCTCGCGGCCACCACGGATAACCCGGATGCGCTCGACCGCGTCTACAATGTGGCGGTGGGCGAGCGGACGACGCTGAACGAACTCTTCTTACCTGCTGCGCGACGGCCTGGCGCAGCAGGATCCGCGCATTGCCGCCGCCCAGCCGGTCTATGGCCCCGAGCGTGCGGGCGACATTCGGCACTCGCTGGCGGATACCACTGCAATCCATACGACTGCAGGCTATGTGCCCAACCACGCAATAACCAATGGCATTCGCGAAACGCTCATGTGGTGCACTGGCCGGCTTGCAGCGGCTGCATCGTGGCGAGCGTGATCTTGACCACGCGCCAGTACTTTGGTGCCTGGAGAAAACTCCCACGATCATTCTCTTGAAGAATCTGAACTATGACGATTGACGATTCGCAGCTCCATTCCAAGCGCACTCAACCCAATGATGTCGAATGGATGCAGGACGATGTCATTGATTTCCGCAGGCTCGTTCTCGTCCCATTTATGTGGTGGAAGGAAATCGCCCTGTTCACCGCGCTCCTTGTGCTCCTGAGCGTGGGTGCGCTTTATCTGCTGCGTGTCGCTCTGGCACCCGTCTATCGTGCCACTGCTGACGTGGCGATCGCTGGTACAATGAGCGAGGTGACGCTTGATGATCGTTTTGTTACAACCGCCGACAATCCGGCGTCAAATGCCGCTCCGCGCCGGACTTCGCTTTTGGGACTCGCCGAAAGCCCGAGCCTCGCAGTCGAGGTGATCAACGAGCTTGGCGATCGACTTAGTGCGGAAGGTCGTAACCCGGCGCTCCTTGCCGCCCGGATTAGTGCCGAACTTCAGTCAAATCCCGATCGTCCGGGTGAAAGCGACCTTGTGCGCATCACCGCGACAGCGAGTGATCCCGAACGCGCAGCGCTGATTGCCGACGCATGGGCACACGCCTACGTTCGCAATGCCAACCAGGTCTACGGGCAAGTGCCCGCCGACATGCTCGCGTCGCTCACGGTTGAGGAGCAAGCCGCGCAGAACGATTACCTCGACGCCCAAGCGAGGCTGGAAGCACGACTGGGTGAAAACCGCTACGATGAACTTTCGCGCCAGATTTCAGTGAAGTCCGGACAGATTGATGCTCTTCAGGCGGGACAGCTTGAGATGCTGAATGGGCTTGTACGCCAGGCCACGGCTGCGAATGAACAGATGGCGCAGGCTCTGCTCGATGCAGAAGCACGCAACCGTACTGAGCCGATGTTGACGCAACAGACGCTCGCGAATGCAGCAGCTGGACTACATTCGTGCAGTCTATGCCAACCAGAGTGAAGTCTTCCACCAGCAGGTTCAGCGCGAGTTGTCACTCCTTCAGAACTACTACGCTCAATCGAGCGAGCCATTGCCACGCACCGACGGGCGCGCGGTCTCTGCGCAGCCAGGTAGAAGCTGCTGCCTCAGTCGGTGGAAGTGCGCTTGTCGCTGACATTCTGCAACTTCAGGCCTACACCGATCTGCTGGAGGCAACACAGTCCCCCGTCCAGCAACAGAATGCCCCAACCACGGCTACGACTACGCGAACGCTGGACGCCCCACAAGCGCCTGCCACCGACGGCACAAGCCAGGCAACGCAGTTGGATGTTCAAGTCTCAAGCGCTCCGCCCCAGGTTGCTCTGCAAATGGCCGATTCGCCGCTACAAGTGCAACTCGACTTGCGTGCAACGGCCACGCGCGAGGATGTCTTGAATCAACTTGACGCACTCGTGACGACACTCGATCAGCGCATTGGCGAACTCGACACGAACATTGCGGTGACCGACGGCTGCTCAGTGGCTCACAATATACGAATCTTGGGGAGACGACACCGGCCGACAGCCCCTTAGGTGCGTTGGCAGCTGCGGCAGCACTGGGCTCTGCGCCATCTTCGGCGTCGTCGACGGCAACGAGCGGCGGGGAAGAGACTTCACCGTTGGGTACGGTAGCGCCCCCCGTCGTTGCACTTACTCCGCTCTTGAGTACGGTCTTCAGTGATACGACAATCTCCGCGCAGGTGGCAACGATGGAAGGTGAACTACGCGTACTGCGCTCCCAACTGGAGCGCGAAGGCGCAATCTCCAAGGAGATCTCGGATCGTCGCGACAGGGCGTGGCAAAGCTATCAGGCGATCTCGAGCAAGATGGCAGAGCTTGGGTTGGCTCGTGCAGCTTCGAACTCCGTTGTGCGTTTTGCGGCGGGTGCCGTGGCGCCGGTTGAGCCTATACAAACGCTGACCCCGCCACTTGCGGCTGGATTTGCGCTCTTTGCAGGAATCTTGGGTGGAATCCTGTTGGCTTTTGTACTGGATATGTTTGACAAACGTCCATTTATGTCTCGGCCGATGGAGCAAAGCGCTGGCACCCCTGAATAGGTGTTCTGTTCAATCAGTAAGTTTCTTTCTTCGAACTTTCTAGATACGTGGTTAGTTCCTTGTTTGCGGTAGCCATGCATTACAGGGGACTTGATGTCATGCGGGGCAACCAACGTATTGATTCCACTGGACTCGTCCTTCGTCTCAAATGGTCCGCGGTACATTGGTCAACAGCATTTATGCACCTTTCTAGCGTCGACTCGCCGCGCCGATCGGAAAAGACCGAATCGGGAACGGCTATATTGAATTCAAGAGAGCGTATTCGGTTTTCAACTCGTATCGGAGAATGGTTGGGCTATTCGCTCTTCTTCTCGATGCTGTTTCTACCTACGGCTTACCAAGTACCAGAGGCAGCCCTGCTTGTGACAGTTTGTGTGATCATCGTTGGGCAGGCAACTGTGACTAGAAGAGCAGCTCTGCACCCAGTCACACTCCTGTGGGTCCTTGCCTATGTTTTCATTGGCCTCCTCTTTGTCGTTGTGGGTTTACTACGTGACGCTCCGGGTGCAGTAAGAGTGATGTCGGTATTTGTTGTGTGGCCGCTCGTGTACTTGGTGCTCGTCATTGGGGCATCAACATTCAGGCGGCTTGTGGTACTGAACCGCCTTGTCGTTATCGGCGCAATTGCAATCGGTCTCTATGCGCTGGTCTACATATTGACATCTCTTGGAGTTTTCCCTTCCTGGGTATACGTTCCTCTCGATCAAGGCCAGTTTATTGGTCAGGGAAGTGGATGGATTGCAATTCGGCTGCTTTCAGCAACAACGCTTTTCTTTGCGCTGCCCTACACTATTTCTTCCCTACTACTGGCGCGGTTTGCCAAGAACCCCGTGCTAAAGACACGCTGGTTGTTTTTGGCGCTGGCTTCAGGCCTATTTATGGTAGTGTTGCGCCGAAGCAGCGGCTTCATTCTGACCACTGCGGCCGCACCAGTGTTTACTGTTGTGCTATTTGCCGTAGCACGCCTTGCGAACGGACGCGGTGCACCTCGCCGGGTACTTCGACTTGCGAGTGGTACTCTGGGGTTCTCCGTTCTGGTTGTGCTCATTGCCGGAATCGTGCTCCGCGTAACCGGTTTCGATTTTGCTGGCTACGCGTACTCGTTCTTGGAAGGCTTCAAGTTTGGTTCAGGAGCCGACGCTATTATACGCAGGGACCAGTTTCAGGCACTCATCGCCTCTTGGTGGAAGCATCCGTTCATAGGTGCTGGTCTGGGCGCGTACACTCCCGAATATATTCAGGGACCCGGTGCATCCGTGGGCTTATGAACTCACCTATGTGGCGTTGCTGTTTCAGACGGGAGTGATAGGTTTCTTTTTCTATTCGGTAGGAGTCATCTGGATCTTTGTGATGGGACTACGAATGGCTGCGAGCTCACATCGCCTGGCCGACCAGATGCTAGCTGTTCTTGTAGGTCTGGCTTGCTTTCTTGTTGCCAATGCTACGAATCCTTACCTTGCAAAGTACGATTTGATGTGGGTTATCTTCCTGCCAGTGGCGATGATTAATCACTACATGCTTAGCGTAGACAGTAGCCTAGGACATCAATCTCGGTCTTCGTAATCCATGACCTCAGAGACGAACGCGTTTGCCGATTGCATCCAACAGTGTTGAGGCTCCAGAGACTGCCGCAACCGCACCCTCGGTGCGTTCCATAAGCGCCAGGCGTGTTGCTGTTGGTACGGTGTACAATCTCATGGGACTTGGTGTGCCGCTAATTCTCGCGTTGGCGGTAACGCCCTATCTCATCCGCACTCTCGGCCTTGATCGCTATGCGGTCTTGAGCATCATGTTGGTGATTATTGGCTACGCCAGCCTCTTCGACCTGGGCATCGGTCGTAGCCTTACGAAGATGGTTGCAGAAAAACTTGGAGCAGGTCAAGAACAGGAGGTTGCCGGCTGGACCGCCACCGGACTTGTCCTTCTGGCAGCGCTAGGGATGCTCGGAGCCGTCGTGATTGCTTTCGCTGCTGGCCCGCTTTTCGGCCGCCTTGTCAAGGTGCCCGCGAACCTTCAGGCGGAAGTGATCCAGGCCACAGCGCGTGATGGCAATCGCTATTCCATTCGTTGTTCTTTCGGCGGGGCTGCGCGGTACCGTCGAAGCGTATCAGGACTTTCGCTCCACGAACATAATTCGTGCCTTCATGGGGGTTTACCTCGTGCTTTGCCCCCTCTTCACTGCACCCTGGAATCCTAGCCTCGTGTTTGTGGCCGCCACGCTCGCCGCCGGCCACGCGTTCTTCATGCTGCTTTACTTCCGGGCGGCCGTCAAGCACATACCCGAGTTGCGCTCCCGATTCCAGCCGGATTGGAGTGCGACCAAACCCTTGCTCCGCTTCGGTGGCTGGCTTACAGTGAGCAGCACGATAAGTCCCTTGATGGTGTCATTCGATCGCTTGATCATCGGCGCCGTCATTTCCGTGACAGTTGTTGCCTACTATGCCACCGCCGTCGATCTCGTCTCTAGAATGCTTGTCGTCGTCTCTGCCATGAGCATTGTCCTTTTTCCTATGTTCAGCAGTACGTTGGCCGTCGCCCTGGATAAGGCTCGAGTGCTTTACAAGCGCAGTCTTGCCAGCATGAAGACGTTGATGTTTCCAACTACATTTCTCACTGTTCTCTTTGCCGAGTTGTTTCTGAACCTATGGTTAGGGAGAGACTTTGCCACAAACGCGACTCTGCCTCTGCAAATCCTGGCGATCGGGGTGTTTGCGAATAGTCAGGCAAATTCACCGCTGAATGTGATCCAAGGCAGTGGTCGCCCTGATATTACGGCCAAGCTGGCTTTGATCGAATTGCCGGTCTACGTAGCCCTACTGTGGATTTTGACGGGCCGTTTCGGAATTGTCGGTTCCGCACTCGTTTGGTCAGGTCGGATGTTGGTTGACATGCTGATCCTTTCATTTATCGCGCAGCGATCGATTTTGAAGTTGCCACTTAATGCACGGCGGGATCTTGCGATCAACTCGCTCATTGCGCTGCTGTTTACGCTTGCATTTGTTCAGTGGACCACCCTGGAACGCATTGGATACGCGCTCATTGGGCTTGGCATCTTCGCAGCGTGTGCGTGGCTTCTGCTGCTTAGCACGGCGGATCGTGCATGGCTGTTTGGATATCTGGCACGGTTTCGGCCGAGGCGCACTCCGCTGGGACAAGACGTTGTGACCCACATTGGCAAAGTCGGTAGCGAAGTCAAATAGGAGTTTTCGTGAAATGACGGCCCGATTGAAGTCGCTTGTCTTGGTCGTGTTACTATTTGGCGTTGTCGGACTGCGAGGCAGCCGCTTCAACTCAACATAGCGCAACTCCAACAAACCCACGGCCGCGACGCCGATGCCGCGCGCGGCCCTGCAGGCCCTGGTCACAAGCGGCGCTGATGATCAGGTGCGGTGGCAGGCAGGCTACTGGTTGCTCCGCCAACAGCGCCTTGCTGAGGCGCTTGACGTGCTCAATCCATCGCTGCTGGCATCCGGAAATTCAGATATCCTCAACTCCCAGCTAACTGCGCTGCTCAGCAACGGTCAGTGGCGGGCCGCCGCAGCACTCGCGGAGTCCAGCGCGTTGCCGGCCCAACGCATGCACCGCCACGTCGCGGCCGGTCTCGCATACACCATACTCAGTGGCATTGTCACACCGGACCAACTGCCTGAACTGCACGCGCTTCTAGATCAAGCGATTCAGCAACCCCATGATTCGCTGAATCTAGACTACCTGATGGCGAGGCTAGACAGCGATGCTGAAGCAAAACGGCGGCTTGAAGACGCATTGAGGCGACAGACTGACAACTGGCAACTGGCAAGTAGAGCCTCTCGTGAGCCCGCAGTGCCGGAGGCCGTTGACCCGCCTGTGGGCAACCTACCTGTTTGGTCGCTGGGCAGTGAACTCCTTGACAATGGAGGGTTCGAACAACTCGTACCCCGGTTTGGCATCGTCTTGGCCGAGGACTGGTTTGAGCGCAAGCAGCCGCCTTTGGAGGAATGGGATCGGTCCGTTTTTGTGACCCTGGTGGAGCAGGCGCGGGGTTCGGACTCCGCGCTTTCAAACTTGATCCACGTCGAAGGTGTGGCCGTGGAAAGAGATGGCGGCGGAAACCCCTCCCTTAGCGGCATACAGCACGCGCCCATTGCTGTGGAGGTAGGGCAGCCCTATTTGCTGTCGCTGCGCTATCGAACGGAAGGCGTGACCGAGCGGGGATTCTCTGTCTGGACGTCAGGCGTGGCGGACTTTTTCGGTGAGCGGTTCCTGCCGCCCACCGATGGGAATTGGCGGCAGGCTGCCTTTCTCTTCCGCAGCAAGGCCAGCACGCTTGCCCCATGGCTACGCCTTTGGTCCACGGGCACAGTGTGGGTTGATGATGTCTCGCTGCGGCCGGTTGAATGGAATGATTCGACACCCCTTCCAGATGATGTTCTGGTCGTGCCAGATGTTGACGCGTTTACGAGCCCCGATCGGGTCGATCGTGAATATAGTCATTGTAAAGGATGTTAGCCATGCTTGATCTTGCCGTCTGTATACTCAACTGGAACGCTGGACCGCTGCTCGAAAAATGCGTTAGGTCAATCATCGAGGACTCGCACGAGATTTCGTTGGAAGTCGTCGTTTTCGATAATGCCTCCAGCGATAGCAGTATGGAGTCCGGTACGCGAACTTGCGTTGAATGACCCACGAATTCGTATCATGGACTCGGATACAAACCTGGGATCGGCGGGCTTCAACGTCGCTATTGTTCACACCTACAGCCGATACGTTGTAATCTTCAACCCAGATGCGTATGTCTTTCCGGGCATGCTCGATGCCGGCGTTCGTTTCATGGATACACACCCCAATTGCGGGGTCATGGGCCCCCGCCTGCTTAACCCCGACGGCACACTTCAGCCCTCAGTGGGCAATGCGCCCACCGTAACGGCCATGTTCTGGGAACTGACGCGCCTGCGCCTGCTATTTCCCAAGGTGCCGCTATTCTCCGCCCTTAAGCGGATGGATATGGACTATGATGTTCAGCAGCAGGTGGAGCAACCCGCGGGTACATGCCTCTTCCTGCGTAGGGAAGCGCTCGAGCAGGTCGGCCTGCTCGATCAGCGATTTTTCATGTACTATGAAGATGTAGACTGGTGCCTGCGGTTCAGAAAAGCTGGCTGGGAAGTCTGGTATGTGCCTTCGCTCAAGGCGGTACATTATGGTGGCCAAAGCTCAATCGGCAATCTGAATGTACGTGTTGTCGAAAAAGCGCGTAGCAGGATCATATTCTTCGAAAAACACTTTGGAGACCGTACCGGAGCAATGCTCGCAATCCGGGCAATGCTCTTTGCAGAAGTCGCACTAAAGAGTCTCAGGACTCTGTGGAGAGATGCAATGCGGGGCAAGTCATCGCAGGCAAGTCGCGAATTGCTAAATCGCTACTTGGAGGTAATGCGCATTGCGGTTGCGCCCTGGCAAAAGTAGTTCGCCAGCATCACTAAATGGTCCATTCATCACATAACTAACGTGAATTCGGGATAAGACAGGACTCCTCAAAGCGAGTAAGCTTGCAGGTGCCTAATCCACAAGCAACTCACAGCAGGAGTCCTAAGCATGAGTGTACTCGAACTGTTCTGCGCTGTCGATGATTTCTGTCAGACATTCACACCCTGAGCGGGTCGGCATCTGTGCTTCCTCTGACTGAAGGTCAACGGCAACGGGCAAGCAACCTATGCTTGAGTGAAGTGATGACGCTCTGCATCCACTTTCATCAGTCTCGTTACCGGGACTTCAAGAGCTACTACACGCAGCACGTCCAGCTTCATCTGCGCCGCGAGTTCCGGGACTAGTCAGCTATGGACGCTTTGTGGAACTCATGCAGCGGTCGGTCGTGCCGCTGGCCGTTTACCTGCGCCACTGCTTTGGAGCCTGTACCGGCATTTCGTTTGTCGACTCGACGGCATTGGCAGTCTGTCGCAATCCGCGCATCGTCAGCACAAGGTCTTTGTCGGGCTGGCCGCACGCGGCAAGACCTCGGTGGGCTGGTTCTTTGGCTTCAAGCTCCATCTGGTGGTCAACGACCACGGTGAATTGTTGGCCGTGCACCTCACCCCCGGCAACGTCGATGATCGCAAGCCTGTGCCCACTCTGGCCCACCGCTTGTTTGGCAAGCTCTTCGGTGACAAGGGCTATCTCTCGCAACCACTCGTCGCACAACTGCTCGCCGACCCTGGTCTGCACCTAATCACCTTCGCCCGCAAGAATATGAAGGTCGGCTCATGCTCACACCGACGCCTTGCTCCTGCGCAAGCGCGCCATTGTCGAGAGCGTTAATGACCAACTCAAGAACATTTCGCAGATCGAACACTCACGCCATCGCAGCGCCCGTCAATTTCGTCGTCAACCTGCTCTCAGGACTCATTGCCTACTGCCACCAGCCCAAGAAACCGTCCATACGCTTCCACAAGCACTTGCCATGCGCTCGCTTAACCCGAACTCACGTTAACTAGGTTTGTTGATCCGAACAGGTTTGTCTCAATCAAGCGAGGAAATTATGTCCGATCCGATCCAACTGTTTGTGCCAAAGTTCCGAATAGAAGAAACATTGGAAGAAATTCGTGAGTGTCTTGAAAAGGGGTGGACTGGACTTGGTTTTAAAACGGTAGAGTTTGAAAAGAAGTGGTGTGACTACACGAGCCTGCCCCACTCTCATTTCACAAGTTCAGCCACGGCGGGACTCCATCTGGCTGTTCGCTTGCTCAAGGAGAAGGGGTCCTGGAAGGATGGTGATGAAGTGATCACCACTCCGCTCACATTTGTATCTTCGAATCACGCCATACTGTATGAACGTCTGAAACCCGTTTTCGCAGATGTCGATGAATCGCTTTGCCTGTCTCCAAAGTCGGTAATTGAACGAATCACACCACGCACGCGTGCGGTCATGTACGTGGGGCTCGGGGGAAACAGCGGTCGGCTGGACGAAATCGCGGAGATTTGTCGCAGCCGCGGTCTTCGCCTTATCCTCGACGCTGCGCATATGGCCGGCACACGAGTAAACGGGAG
Source organism: uncultured Chloroflexia bacterium (assembly GCA_963735275.1). Taxonomy (GTDB): domain Bacteria; phylum Chloroflexota; class Anaerolineae; order Caldilineales; family Caldilineaceae; genus UBA5069. The sequence goes on from CAVTKJ010000001.1 coordinate 1,113,888, forward strand.
GCATATAGGCTCAGAATCCGACGTTGTGGTTTTTAGTTTCCAAGCGGTCAAGAATTTACCGACGGCAGATTCAGGGATGATCTGTTTTCGAGATGCGGATCTGGACGTCGAGGTCCGCAAATGGGCTTGGCTGGGGATCAACAAGGATACCTATTCGCGCACCCTGGGCCAGGGCGCATACAAGTGGATGTACGACGTGGACCATGAGGGTTTCAAATATCACGGAAACTCGATTATGGCGGCCATGGGGCTTGTCTCGCTGCGCTATTTGGATGCTGACAACGCCTATCGGCGGCAGATTGCTACTTGGTACGATGGCTTCTTTGAAAACGAGCCGCGCATCGTCCGTATTCCTCTACCCGCGTGCTGCGAAAGTGCACGGCATCTCTATCAGGTGATGGTTGAGAATCGCGATCAGGTTCTGCTCGCGCTCAACGCGCAGAAGGTTTATCCCGGTGTACACTATCGTGACAACACTGCATACTCCATGTATGCATATGGAAGCGGAACATGTCCAGTTGCTGCGGCAGCTAGCGACCGACTGCTGACGCTGCCTATCCACATGAACATGAGTTACGCTGACGTGACGCATGTCGCCGCGTCTCTGCTCGATTTGGTGGCCAGCCGCGCAAAGGCGCCAGCTGCCGCTCCGGCTGTTGGCTGAGTAATGAGTTTCGTGTAATGCCGAAGCGACCGGTTCAACCCATCGAAGCAGGCTCTGTCCGAATGCGATTGCTTGAAGCATCAGATTTGCCGACGACGCTCTCATGGCGCAATCAAGACGAAGTGCGTAAATGGTTCCTGTCAAGCGATCGGATTACGCCCGAGAAACATGCTGCCTGGTTTGAGGCGTATTTGGAGCGAAACAATGATTTCGTTTTCATTATCGAGCTCGTGGCAGATAGCGCTTTCAGTGAGGCACGTCCGGTAGGTCAGGTGGCTCTCTACAATATCGACTGGCAAACTGGCACAGCCGAATATGGCCGGCTGATGATTGGTGATAGCACTGCCCGCGGGCGAGGTGTGGCGCGGTCCGCTACAGAAGCTTTGCTTGCGTACGGGGCAAAGATGTGGGGGCTCCGGGAGTACCATCTCGACGTACTGGCCGACAACCGCGCAGCGATCGCTCTCTACGAGCGAACAGGCTTTGTACACGTTTCGAAAGTGGATATGCCCGCCTCTGTGATTCATATGCGCCGACCGTTATCGGCTGTACCCAATTCCTGACACCTTCATTGCATCCATGCGCGTTCTGTTTCTGCCTCGTTACGGGCAACTTGCCGGCAGCAGCCGGTACATGACCTACGACTATCTTCCCTATTTCGAGAGCGAGAAGATTCGCTGCACTGTCAGCCCTCTTCAGGATGATAGCTACCTGCTGGACAGCCAGGCGAAGCGAGCGCGGCGAGAAGGGCCGCGGTCGCATTGTCACGGCAATCCGCCGGGTGCGCTCAGTCCTCCGGCGGATAGGTGTCGTCATAACAGCGAGACGATATGATGCGGTCGTTCTCGAGAAAGACCTGATCAACAGTCTTCCTTATGCTCTGGAGTGGCTTCTCTTCGCCCTTAATCCACGAGTGATCGTCCAGTTTGACGAAGCCACTCACGCGGGGTATCGGCAGCGCGGATGGTTCACAGATCAATTGACGCGCGGCAAGATTCGGCGCATTATTCAACGCGCGGCGCATGTTGTCGTCTGGAATGACGTCATGCGCGACTACGCAAAGATCCTGAATCCCAACGTCACAGTCGTTTCAACGGGGCTGGACCTCGCCCGCTACGTCCCTAAGTCCGACTATCTGCCACAAGGGCGCCCAATTCGCATCGGCTGGATCGGATCGCGCGGCGGGTTTGCCTACTTGCACATGCTTGACGACGTACTTGCGCGCCTTGCGCGGGAGAACAATGTTGAACTATATGTTGTCTCGTCAGAGGATTACGCGGCGCCAAACGTGCCCGTAACAAACCGTCGCTGGAGCCTTGCTACAGAAACCCAGGATTTGGCTGCGATGGATATTGGCGTTATGCCTCTGCCCGCTGACGAGTGGGCCGCCGGAAAAAGCGGGTGCAAAATGCTCCAATATATGGCGGCGGGTGTGCCGGTCGTTGTCTCGCCAGTGGGCATAAATGGGCAGATCGTCGACAACTGCACAAACGGCTATCTTGCCTCAACATCGCAAGAATGGCACAACACCCTGCACAGCCTGATTACCGATGCAGCGTTGCGTGAGCAGTTTGGCCGGGCGGGCCGCCTGTATGTGGAAGCCAACAATGATCAAGCCGCCATCGCCCGCAAATTGATCGCCGTCGTGCGGTCAGTTGCCTACAACGGGACTACGGCTCGTGCCTGAACTCCCCTGCCAGAGTCTTCCGTTTCATCGGAGAATTTGATGGATTTCCCGTCCGCTGATTCCCCCTCTCGCCGTCTCGTCATCATCACCACCGTACCGGTGACTGCCTACGCGTTCTTGCGCGGCCAATTGCGCGCGCTTTCAGCCGCAGGCTTTGATGTTACATTGATCACCTCGCCCGATCCGGAACTGGCGGGATTTGCAGCGCGCGAAGGCGTTCGTCATGAAGCGATTCCCATATCACGCGAGATTAGTCCACTGGCCGACTTGCGTTCCCTGATTGCACTCTTACGCGCCTTGCATCGAATCCACCCGGACATTGTGAATGCAGGAACGCCGAAAGGGGGCCTGCTCGGCATGATTGCTGCATGGTTGTGCCGGACCCCAGTACGTGTCTATCATATGCGCGGGCTGCGCATGGAAACCGCTGTAGGCGCCAAACGCACATTGCTGGCATGGATGGAACGTACAGCGGCGGCATGCAGCCAGGTAGTGGTCTGCAATGGCGAAAGTTTGCGACGCCGCTTTGTGGAGCTAGGCCTCGCTCCCGCGAGCAAAGTCATCGTCTTGGGCAGCGGGACGAGCAATGGCCTCGACGTGGAACGATTCAGTGAAACGCCGGATTCTGCGTGCCGAGCACGTGAAATTCGGGTCGGACTTCGCATTCCTGAAGATAGCCCTATCATTGGCTTTGTTGGCCGATTGACGCAAGACAAGGGTGTAATCGAACTCGTCGATGCATTTGAGTTGATCCAGCGCGACATGCCTGAGGTCCATCTTTTGCTGCTAGGTCATCTTGAAACGGGCGACCCCGTGCCCGCTGCTGCTGTCGCTCGCATGAAGGCAAATAACGCCATCCACATGACAGGGTTTGTCAGCGATCCCGCTCCGTACTACCATGTCATGGATCTGCTCGCCTTTCCCTCGCACCGTGAAGGGTTTCCGAATGCACCCCTTGAGGCGGCAGCGGCGGCAAAACCGACTGTCGGCTACCGTGTGACAGGTGTGGTGGATGCAGTGACTGATGGAATAACGGGTTTGCTTGTGCCCGCGAACGACATGCGTGCACTAGGAAATGCACTCCGCCTCTTGCTCGAAAATAGAACATTGCGACAGCAACTTGGCGCGGCAAGCGCATTTCCGTGTCGTCAATGCATTCGACCGCCAGAAGGTTTGGAAACACTGGATCGACTTCTATCTGGAAGAACTCGCTTTCAGACGCAGTTAGCGTGGAATAGCCAGTCGGTCATTCTCTACAAAGTGTGGCGGCGCCTCGAACTGCACGCATTGCTTCGTACAGGCCGGCATTCCCATTGAGCGCTTGGGCGTCGTGCAGTATCCACGGGTGAACGGCTCAGGACGATTGCATGAATAGTCCGGTATCCGAGTGAATCCGGCATCATACTGCGCAGATTTGTATCTAAAACGCGATGCGTTTCCCAGGTAAATCGATTTCGATGCAGTCGACTTGGGAAAGTACTCTGGCGTAATTCCGTGTGACTGGGATTTCAAGTATGATGTAGGGTACAAAAGCCATATCCTGTTATGGATCGACCCGCGATTTGGCGCCAATCTTCGGGCGAAAATCGGCCTGAATAGAAAAACTGGACTAGCCCGCTAGTCTACGACGGACCTGTCTTGCAAGAGACGATCATTGTCCGCAGGCAATTTACGAGAGAATCCTCGTTGCCACCAGGTCGGCACCTCAAACGGTTTGACTTTTTTCAACTGCTCGATTCTCGTATTGAACAATTTCAGGATAGTAACCTTGGATAACTATATGCAAATCACTCAGACTGACGTCCTCAATGTTCTGCGTGCCATGAATCTACCCGGTGTCTATGTTGATTTTCTCGACGTTGACGAGCCATTTATCACCCAGGGCATTGACTCTCTCGACGCGCTCTCAATATTCACGCAAGTGGAAGAAGAATACGGCATCCACATTCCCGATGAGGATTTCACAAAACTCGACTCGGTGAGTGATGTCGTTACATACATAAACAATCACTTTATCGCGCGCGCGCAATAGTTGCTGGAAACGAGACGCTGAGTTAGGTCAACAGTCGTGCGCGTAGGTATTCAGTTTTGGCGCTGGGCAATGGCCAGGCGCTCGCAGCGAGTCGGGGCGCGCAATCGGGCACTGACCGCCACGCAGTCAGGCTTTTCTATTACGATAGGCGAGTTCCTCGCGGAGTTCCCGCCTAACTGCTAATCAGGCTGCTCCTGCGCTGCATTGAAGCGAAAGTGAACCTACGCCCTCATTGTCTTGTCATTGCAATGACCCTTGTACGAATTGTTTCGCCGATACCATAGAGTTTTGAAGCAGTCTCCAAGTCACCTACATTGCTCTTGGATATTGATCTCCTTTGACCCTTCGTCTGCATGCGCCCAGCATGACAAGTTTGGAAAGCCGTGACTTGGAACAGCAGAATCTATGAACGCACTCTATCGACGTGGCGGCAAACGACTATTTGATGTTGCAGCCGTCATAGTGTCTTTGCCATTTGTGTTGCCCATAGCTGCAATTGTGGCCGTCTTCGTGTGGTTCAAGCTAGGTTCACCGATCCTCTTTCGACAGGAGCGTCCTGGCCTGAAGATGCGCGCATTCCACCTCGTCAAGTTTCGAACTATGACCGATTTGCGGGATGAAAATGGCGAACTGCTAAGCGACTCTGAACGGCTCACGCACTTTGGCGCGTTTCTGCGCAAGACGAGTTTGGATGAAATTCCGGAACTGTGGAATGTCTTGAAGGGAGATATTGGACTTGTAGGCCCCCGGCCAATGCTCTTCAGTTATTTCGTAGACAACAAGCCGGAGCACCTCAGTCGTCATGCCGTACGACCCGGCATCACAGGCTGGGCACAGGTAAATGGCCGAAACAGTCTTCCCTATAAGAGACGCTTTGAACTGGACAATTGGTATGTGGAAAACCTCTCCTTGAAGATTGACCTGAAGATTCTCTTTATGACAATCGCGCAGTTGTTCAAAACAGAAGACGTCGCACTATGGGAGCCCGAAATTGATGATCTCGGGCTAAAGTCCAAATCCGCCCGCAATTTCCCTGATACGACTGAACCCGGCGGCTAGTCGTAGCACCAAACTGAGAAAAGGTGCCTAGGGCGTGACAGTCCGGGACTCTTCGCGGGAGGGACCAGGTAGCTTGTTCATGGAACATTGATCGAGTTGAATTGGGTGAAGGGACACAGAATGACGAACCAGTGCGCGCTTATGCGCCGAATGTTGGACACAAGGACATTCGTGAAGTGCGCATCCTCGTAACCGGAGCAAACGGGTTCATCGGCGCCAATTTCTGCCGTCTGGCAATGAATCGCGGCCACTGGGTTGTGAGTGCGGTCAGGCGCGCCACGCCTGAAGCCGTCGGTAATGAAGTTGTCGCGCTCGGCGATATCAGCAAAGAAGTTGACTGGACGAGCCAGCTACAGAAGGTCGACTGCGTTTTACATCTTGCTGGTCGCGCCCATGTGCTTAAGGAAAATGCGTCCGACCCTCTGGCTGACTTCAGGCGAGTTAACGTAGATGCAACCCTTAAGCTTGCGAAGTCGGCTGCAGTTGCTGGAGTGAAGCGATTTGTATTTGTCAGTTCGATTGGAGTCAACGGCGAAGTTAGTAGCCGCTCTGGCTTTTCCGAAATGGATTCACCCGCGCCACGCAAACCATACGCTGTTAGCAAATGGGAGGCCGAACAATCGCTGCACACCCTAGCTGCAGAAACCGGGATTCAGATAACAATCGCGCGTCCGCCACTCGTGTACGGACCAAACGCGCCCGGCAATTTTGCGTTGCTAAAGAAACTGATAGTACAAGGGCTGCCTCTTCCGTTTGGCTCGACGGCAAACTTGCGCACGCTCGTAAGCGTGCAAAATCTGGTCGACTTCCTGCTCATTTGTCTTGAACACCCGATGGCCGCCGGCGAAACCTTCCTCGTTGGTGATAACGAGAGCGTGTCTACCCAAGATCTGGTACGGGACATGTGTGTCGCGGCAGACCGGCATGCGCGCATCATCCCATTTCCAGTATCGCTTGCTCGCACCATAACGGGTGCAGTGGGCAAGCAGTCGATGTTCAGTTCTCTGTTCGAAACCCTTGTCGTCGACTCCACAAAGGCGCGAGGCCTGCTCGGGTGGAAGCCCCGCTTGTCTCTTCAAGAGGGCCTTGCACGGGTCTTTCAACCCTCAGCCTAAGGCCAGAGTACCGTCAACAAGCAAAGGCACAGTAGGGTGAACCGCATGAAAGTGCGGTGTTTTGCGTAATATTGACTTACTTCTGCACCACCGGCAGCAGCACGCGCAGGTCCGGCGTGGGCGTCTGGGCGTCGGGCGTCGCGCCGCCTGGCGTGCTTGTGCTGGGGATAGGTGTCGGCGTCGAGCTGGCAGTGCTTGTTGCTGTACTGATTGCCGTGCTCGTGGCAGTCGCGCCGCCCGTTGAGGTTTGAGTGGGTGCCGGAACTTGAGTCAGGGTAGGCGTCGCGGTTGGCGTGCGCGAGGCCGCAGGCGTCGACTTCGGCGTCGACGTCGGCGTGGGTGTTCGAGTCGGTGTAGGTGTTTGCGTCGGAGTCGCGATCGGCAGCGGCGTCAACGCGACGTCGAGGCCAAATACACGCGGCGGCGCACCTGCAAGCGCCGAAACGCCAGGTGCATAGCCGGCCGCCTCCACGCGCACGAACCAGCAGCCCGGCGGCAGCACCCAGCCAAATTCGCCGCTTTGCCCCGTGATTTGCGGGTTGACGGCCGGTATCAACCCCTCGGCTGTGGGGTGGGCGAAGACCGCGCCGGTGGTTGGCGCGAGATTGCCCCATTGCGCTGTGGACGCGCGCGATGGACAGGTGAAAGGCTCGGCATCCCACCCTGCCACGCGTGCACGCAGCCCCTGCACCCTGAAGAGCGTCACCTTAGCGCCGCGCACTGGCGCGTGATTCGGCCCGAACACAGTACCTGTGGTTGTGAACAGCACAGTCTCGCCGAGTTGCAGGGCGCTGATCAGCGAGAGGTCAGGCAGAGGCAACACGGTGCCGGCGCTGATAGTGAATGGCGCGGTTGAAGCAACGGCGAGTTTCCCCGCAGGGTCGCGGGCGTAAATCACATGGCTCTCAATGCCAAGCCCCGCAAACGCATAGTACCCCTGGTCATCGGTTATTGTTTGCGTAAGCCACTCCGTGCCGCGCAGATAGAGGCTCACTTCAACACCGGAAAGCGGCGTGCCCTGCGCCAGTACGCGCCCGACAAGCGCCCCACCCGCCACCAGGCGACCGTCAATATGCGCCGCCAGCGCGCCGTCCGGCACTTGAAAATCCCTTGCGTCGTCGAGCGTCTCGGAGCCTTCGTGATAATCCGGCGCGAAGCGCCCGAGCGGATCGAAGAAGCCAACCGCATAGGTATCAGAAATCACCGTCTGGAAGGTGTAGCGCCCTGCTTCATCGCTGCGAGCGCTCTGGAACCACCACCAACCCGTCGCTCCCGGGCGATAGAGACGCACATCAGCATTTTCGAGCATCGAATCGTTGGGCGCATGCACCGTGCCGGCAATGTAACCGGCCGGGCGCAGTGCGGCATTGATGCCTCCGCGCGTATTGCCCGTGGTCAAAGTGATCGTGTCAGCGTGCGGCTGGTCGAAAAAGCGCGCGGGCCACTGAAAGTCAAAGAAGTGCATCTGGTAAGTGCCGGCGCGCAGGCCATGGATTACATAAGCGCCCGTTGCATCGCTGACTGCATACGGGCTTCCCGCGTAGGGATCACCGGGCGCACCAGCGGCGCAGTCGGCAATCTCCCAGATTCCACTCGCCGGCGGGATGGCATTGAGCGGGAGCAGGCAGGCTACCGCGTCGCCCAGCGGCTGGCCATCCGTCCATGTGAGCGTACCCGTGATGCTGGCCATGGACGCAAGTTCTGCGTTGATCGTGATGACAGATTGCCCGGCTGCCAACTACGATATCGGTGGCGCTCTCCAGCGTGGCCTTGTCGTCATAGTATTCGCCAAAGACGCGTGGAGGGCTCTGCCACTCAGTGAAGCGCAGACGGTATCGCCCCGCAGCGAGAGAGCCAAACGAGTAGAGGCCATCATCGAGAGTTGTATTGGTGGCTTTCGGCTGCCATTCAGAAGGGTCGCCTGGCCGCGCGGCGTAGAGTTCCACCTGGATGTTGGGCAGCGGCAGTCCTCCAAGGCCTGTAACCTGTCCGCCAAGGTGCGCAGCAGGCAACAGGATTTGCTCCGGTTCGAGAATCTTTGCTTCGTTTTCGGACAGGCTAATCAGTTCTGCCGTCGCTGGGTCCACCTGTCGATCGAAGCCCGCTTGCAAATAGTTCTCAGCCGGATCGCTGAAGGTGAGACGATAGCCTCCGGCAGATAGCCCGTCAAGCAAGAAGTTACCTGACATGTCGGTCTCTGTATAGGAGTGGAATTCCCAATCCTCGCTGTATAGCAGCGCTTGAATGCCGCCTATTGGATTGTTGTTCATATCCACAACGCGTCCGCTCAAGCTAGCGCCGCCATTGCCCAGGGCCGCGGGTCGTGGGGCAAGTGCCGTCCAGCCGAGCAACAAGAGGCCACAGGCCCAGAGCAGAAGGCGCGCAATATGGATGAAAATGGTCCGTGATCGAGAAGAGGATCGTTCGTGCCGCATGGGAGAATGGCGGCGAGGCCGGGGATGGAATTCGGCGGCGCGCCAGACCAGCCGAAAGACCCATGTGGCGCGCCCTGAGTGTACGACGCGGCAGGCTCTACGTCAAGGCGCGGCGGCCCGCTTTTTTTGGGAATGTGCACGAGGCGCCGCTCGACAAGTGCATCGCCACAACTCTGCTGTTCGCAGCCGAGATGGGCCGAGCGCAGCGCATTGCAACCGGTTGGCGCGGAAGAGTCACTTGTTGCAGAAACTGCAACAGATTCGTTGCGCACAATCAGGAAAACTGCGGTATACTCGGAGCAGGCCCAGGTAGTTGGTGGCTGATTTTGCGTCTGCGCCGCAGTCGCGGCCAATGCAGTCGTTGATGGGACAAGACAGTCGGGCATTTGTAGGCGGGTTTCCGATAGGGAATCCGAAGCACCCCCACTTGTTGAACGGTTGGCCCCTCCTGTATTCTTGGTTTACCCCTCCAAGCTGGTGGCTGCGCGCAATTGAAGAATTGTCGACGCATTGCCTTGACCGCTGTACGGATTGAAACACCCCCTAGTGTTGAACGGTTGGCCCCTCCTGTACTCTTGGTTTACCCCTCCATGCCGGTGGCTGCGCGCAATCGGAGCATTGTCAACGCATTGCCTTGACCGCCTTGCATTTTGAAACACCCCCTTGTATTGAACAGTTGGCCCCTCCCACATTCTTGATTTACCCCTCCAAGCCGGTGGCCACGCGCTATCAGAGCATCAATTGCGCATCGTAGCAGCCGCGGTCTAATCTGGCGCCCCCTACCCCCCCACTGATTCACGTTGCCGCCCTTCCATTAGGGCTGCCTGTCGATCTGTTGCGCGCCTCTGGCCTCCCTATCGTGGGGCGTCCTTTGACGGGCAGTATTTGCGATCCAACGCCAAATCAATGCTCACACACGCCGGCGCGCCGGCCATGAAATGGAGGCAAGCATGTCCCCCGCTCGATTCAGTGCGATCCGAATGACTGCATTTGCGCTTCTACTTGTTTCCTCGCTGCTTGTGCCTGGGGTTGCTTTCGCTGCACAGCCGGCTGAATTAAACGCACCGGCGCAGCAGGCCTCGTCCTGCAACCCTGCTGACTACCCTGGCAACGTGTTTCCCAACGAAATTGTCGCCGAGAACTGCTTGCCGGGCACGCTCGCGACCACGTGGGATATCACCGGCGCGGGTGACCTCACGATCCAGGGCTTTGCCACCGACATCAGCGTGGCGCAAGGGGGAACGGTTGATTTCAAGATCCAGACCCCATCCAGCAACTACAAGCTTGACATCTACCGCATGGGCTACTACGGCGGCGACGGCGCGCGCTTCATCACCACGGTGCAGCCCAGCGCAACGCTGCCGCAAACGCAGCCCGCGTGCGATGTGGCCAGCGACGGTACGCAGCTTGTGGATTGCGGCAACTGGGACGTCTCGGCAAGCTGGACGGTTCCCGCAAATGCAGTTTCGGGCATCTACTTCGCCAAGCTCACGCGTGAAGATGTGACGCCGACAGACGGCAGCCACATCGTCTTCATCGTGCGCGATGATACGGGCGGCTCCGATGTGCTCTTCCAGACCTCCGATACCACCTGGCAAGCCTACAACAATTACGGTGGCCACAGTCTCTACTACCCTTCTCAGGAGACGCGCGCCTACAAGGTGAGCTACAACCGCCCCTTCAACACGCGCACCGTCGATAACGGGCAGGACTTCGTTTTCCACGCCGAGTATCCCATGGTGCGCTGGCTCGAGTCCAACGGCTACGACGTCTCCTATTTCACCGGGGTGGACGCTGACCGGCGCGGCAGCGAAATCCTTGAGCACAAGCTCTACCTCTCCGTGGGCCATGACGAGTACTGGTCAGCCAATCAGCGCACAAACGTGACTGCGGCGCGTGACGCCGGCGTAGACCTTGCTTTCTTCAGCGGCAACGAAGTTTTCTGGAAGACGCGCTGGGAGGACAGTACTTTTGGCGCTGCAAGCAATCAGCGCACGCTCGTCACATACAAGGAGACGCACCCCGTACCAACGATTGATCCATTGCCGAGCGTGTGGACAGGCACATGGCGCGATTTGCGTCGCACCGACGCCGACGGCCCCCAGCCCGAAAACGCGCTGACGGGACAGATCTTCATGGTCAACAGTGGCTCGGCAACGTTGCGCGTCCCCTACGCCGAGGGACAGTTGCGGCTGTGGCGCAACACCGCCGCTGCTGCGCTTGCACCGGGCGACGCGATCCAGTCCACTGCAAATATCGTTGGCTACGAGTGGGACGAATCGCTTGACAACGGCGCGCGTCCGCCTGGACTCTTCAACCTCTCCGAGCACACAGTCTCGAATGTGGAGTACCTGCAGGACAACGGCAGCACCTTCGCGCTCGACACGGCCACGCACCGCATTTCGCTGTATCGCCACGGCATCGGCGCCAACAGTGCGCTGGTCTTTGGCGCCGGCACGGTGCAGTGGTCATGGGGATTGGACAGCAATCACGACAACGGCAACGCCGCCGCCGATTCCTTCGTTCAGCAGGCAACCGTCAACCTCTTTGCCGACATGGGCGTGCAGCCGGCCACGCTGCAGGCCGGGCTGGTTGCGGCAGCCGCATCGACCGACGTCACGGCGCCCACAGCGCAGATCAGCGCACCGGCAAACGGCGCCACGGTCTCCGGGCTGACGACCATCAGCGGCAGCGCGAGCGATGCGGGCGGCAAAGTGGGCGGGGTGGAAGTTTCGGTGGACGGCGGTTCAACCTGGCACGCCGCCACCGGCCGCGATGACTGGAGCTACAGTTGGACGCCGGCGACGATCGGCGCTGCAGCCATTCTGAGCCGCGCCGTGGACGACAGCGGCAACCTCGGCGCGCCGAGCACTCCTGTCAATGTCACAGTGGCGGCGCGCACCTGCCCCTGCAGCATCTGGGAAGGGGCCGTAACGCCGGGACTCCTCACCGACAATGACGGCGGGCCTATCGAGGTGGGCGTCAAGTTCCAGACCGATGAAGCAGGCTGGATCACGTCGATTCGCTACTACAAGAGCCCCTCCAACATCGGAACGAATGTGGGCCACTTGTGGGACGCAGCCGGCAACCTCCTGGCCACCGCCACTTTTGTGGGCGAGACGGAGTCGGGCTGGCAAGAAGTAGCGCTGGCGCAGCCAGTGCCTGTCGAGGCCAACACCACCTACGTGGCCACGTACCACGCGAGCGACGGCTACTATACTTCGACCGAAAGTGGCATGAGCAGCGGCGTCAACAACCCGCCGCTGCATGCCCTGGCCGACGGCATCGCCGGGGGCAACGGCGTCTACGGCGTGGGCGCGTCGGCATTCCCGCTGCAAACCTACATTTCGAGCAACTACTGGGTGGATGTCGTCTTCGCTACTTCGGTTGGGCCGGACACGATTGCGCCCAGCGTGACGTCGGTGAGCCCCGTGGACAATGCCACGAATGTTTCGGCAGCTGCCAATCTCAGCGCCAACTTCGACGAGCCCCTGAGTGCAGCCAGTGTGACCGCGACAAATGTTGAATTGCGCGATAGCGGCGATGCGCTGGTGGGCGCCACGATCACCTACCAGGCGGCAGCGCGGCGCATTGTCATCGATCCTGTCGGCGCGTTGGCCTATGACGGCACCTACACGGTTGTGCTCAAGGGCGGCGCCGGCGGCATCGCCGACACCACCGGCAACGTTCTGGCGGCGGACTACACGTGGAATTTCACCGTAGCGTCTGCACCCGGACCCGGACCCGAGACCGGCCCCGGCGGCCCGATCCTTGTGATCGCCGACCCGGCCAACCCATTCACGCGCTACTACGCCGAAATCCTGCGCGCCGAGGGACTCAACGCCTTCGCCGTGGCGGACATCGGCACGGTGACTCCAGCTGTGCTGGCGAACTACCAGGTGGCGATTCTGGGAGAGATGGCGCTGAACCCCGCCCAGGCCACCACGCTGAGCGACTGGGTGACCGCCGGCGGCAACCTGATTGCCATGCGTCCCGACAGCGACCTCTACGCGCTGCTAGGCATTGGCGCGGCCGGCGCTCCGCTGGCCGAAGGCTACTTCCTTGTCGATGCTGCAGGTCCGGGCAGCGGCATTGTGGCCGAAACCATGCAGTACCATGGCGCGGCCGATCGCTACGCCCTCAGTGGTGCAACGGCGGTCGCAACACTCTATAGCGACGCTGCGACGGCGACGACCAATCCGGCCGTCACGCTGAAGTCTGTGGGTAGCAGTGGTGGGCAGGTCGCGGCCTTTGCCTTCGACCTTGCCCGCTCCATCGTTTACACGCGTCAGGGAAATCCAGCCTGGGCCGGACAGGAGCGCGACGGCACCGCACCCATTCGCCCGGATGATCTCTTCTTCGGCGCGGCCGCAGGTGACTCAAAACCCGATTGGGTCAACCTCGCCAAGGTCGCCATTCCCCAGGCCGACGAGGCCCAGCGCTTGTTGGCCAACCTCGTCATCAGCATGAACGCCGATCGCATGCCGCTGCCCCGCTTCTGGTACTTCCCGCGCGGCGAGAAGGCTGTCGTCGTGATGACCTCCGACAACCATGGCAGCGGCGACACGGTGGCGCGTATCGACAGCTACAACGCTGCCAGCCCCGCCAACTGCAGCGTCGACAACTGGGAATGCGTGCGCAGCACGACCTATCCGTATGCCAATATGGGCATGACCGACGCGCAACTGGCGGCTTTCCAGACGCAAGGCCACGAGTTCGCCGTGCATGTCAATACCGGATGTATCGACTTTACGCCAGTATCCCTCGCACAAAACTACGCCGACGGCATCAGCGCCTTTGCCGCCGCTTTCCCCAGCGCTACCGCGCCCAAAACGCAGCGCACCCACTGCATTGCCTTCAGTGACTGGGCCAGCCAGCCCACTACCGAACTCCAGAACAGCATCCGCCTCGACACCAACTACTACTACTGGCCGCCTGCGTGGGTCAACAATACGCCGGGGCTCTTCACCGGCTCGGGCATGCCGATGCGCTTTGCCAACGTGGACGGCACGATGATTGACGTCTACCAGGCCACCACGCAGATGACCGATGAGTCGGGGCAGATTTACCCATTCACGATCGACACGCTGCTTGGCCGCGCACTGGGCACTGAGGGCTACTACGGGGCCTTTGTCAGCAACCAGCACACCGACGGCAAGCCTGAATCGAACAGCAACGCCGCCGCGATTGTGGCGTCGGCGCAGGCGCAGGGCGTACCGATCATCAGCGCAGAACAGTTGCTCAAATGGACGGACGGCCGCAACGCCTCCTCCTTTGCCAACCTGTCCTACAGCGCCAATACGCTGAATTTTGACATCAACGTGGGGGCCGGCGCAACGGGCCTCATGGCCATGCTGCCCATGCAGCACGGCACGCAGCCGCTGGGCGCGCTGACGCGCGGCGGCATCGCCGTCCCCTACGCGGAGACGACTGTCAAGGGGATAACGTACGCGCAGTTCAGCGCGGCGGCGGGCGCCTACGCCGCCACCTACGATGCAGACACCACCGCACCAACGGTGGTCAATGTTGCACCGATCGATGGTGCGACCGGGGTTGCGGCAAACGCGACTGTCGGTGCAACCTTCAGCGAGCCGATGAACGGCGCCACGCTGACCACCAGTTCGTTCGAATTGCGCGACGCGTCCAGTGCCCTTGTGGCGGCAAGCGTTGCCTGGGATGGCGGCACAAACACCGCCACCCTCACACCGGCGGCGCCGCTGGCGCAGGGCGCGCCGGTATACTGCGCGCGTCCTCACCAGCGTCACGGATGCTGCAGGCAACGCACTAGCAACTGCCAGGGTGTGGAGTTTCACCGTGGCGGGACCGGCGTACAGCTGCCCCTGCTCGATTTGGCCGCAGAGCGCGACGCCGGTGCGGGCCATTGCAACGGACGGTAGCGCAAACGAGCTTGGGGTTAAGTTCCGAAGCAGCACTCCCGGATTCATAACAGCGATTCGGTTCTACCGCGGCTCCACCGGGGGGGGACCCTTTGTGGCAAACCTTTGGAGCGGGACGGGGGAATGGCTTGCTTCGGCAACTCTCAACACCGTCAGCACCGTGGGATGGCAGCAACTATTGCTTTGCAAATCCTGTGGCCATTGCTTGCAAACACAACCTACGTTGCTTCGTACCTCGTGCCTGCCGACGACAACTATCCTGCTGACTGGGACGTACTTCTCAACAAGTGGCGTGGAGAACCTACCGCTCACGGCGCTGCAATCCGGCATTGACGGGGCGAACGGTGTCTTTGGCGCCCCAGGTACATTCCCCACCGGCACCTATAGGGACTCCAACTACTGGGTCGACGTGCTCTTTGACGTGGAGGCAACCACCGACACAACACCGCCCACGATCGTCCACGCATGCGCCGCTGACGTCGGTGCGATCGACATGCCGGTTACGACGACCGTAACGGTGCAGTTCAGCGAGCCGATGGATGTCGCCACGATCGGCGCATCCACAATCACGCTGCGCGCAGCCGGGGCGGGAGCGGATGTGGCGGCGGCCGTAACCTACAACGCGGCATCGAATACGGCCACTCTCAACCCTAACATTGACCTGACAGCGGGCACGCTCTACACGGCCAAGGTGACGACAGGCGTCACCGACCTGGCGGGCAACGCGCTTGCGACGGAGCAGACGTGGAGCTTTACCACGGCCGCAGTTGTACTGCCCACATGCCCCTGTTCAATCTGGGACACAAGCTTTGTCCCGCAGTCCGCGCCCGTCAACGACCAGGGCCAGCCGATCGAAGTGGGCACGAAGTTCCGCTCAAGCGTCGCCGGGCAGATTACAGCGTTGCGCTACTATAGGGGCGCAGGCGACGACGACACGCACGTCGGCCACCTCTGGAGTTCCACCGGCGCCCAGCTTGCGGAAGTCAGTTTCACAGGCGAAAGCGCCTCGGGCTGGCAGGAGATGGCGCTGCCCACACCCATTGCCATTCTGCCCAACACGACCTACATAGCGTCGATCTTCTCCTCGCCCACGGGCAACTTTGCGATCACGCCAGGCGGCCTTGCGGCAGCGCGCGACAACCCACCATTGCGCGCATTGGCGAATGACGAGGACGGCAAGAATGGAGTCTTCAAATACGGCGGCGGCTTCCCTGACGGACCGGTCTCCGACGGCGGCACCAACTACTGGGTGGATGTTGTCTTCGACACCAACATCGTTGTCGACACCACGCCGCCCACAATCAGCACGCGCTCGCCTGGTGTGGATGCGACCGATGTCCCGATTAACGCGAACGTCACCGTGCAATTTAGCGAGGCCATGAAAGTCTCCACGATCGATGGCGCAACATTCACGCTGCGCGCCGACGGCGCAGGCACCGATGTAAATGCTGTTGTCAGCTACAGCGGCGTGACCGCTATCCTCAACCCCAGCGCCGACCTGCTGCCGTCAACGCTCTACCACGTCACGGTGGCGGGCACAGTGGCTGACCTCAGCGACAACGCCTTGGGCGCAGCCGTCACGTGGAGCTTCACCACCGCCGCGCCTCCCCCGTTCCCGATGATGACACGTTGGCGGACTTTGCCGCGGGCACGCCCGGCGCGTGCTACCTGGCGCAGAGCGGCAACGGCGAGGTGATCCTTGCACCCCAGGTGGGTGAGGAGTTCGGCGCGACGCTCATCCCGGCCGGTTGGGAGAGCACGCCGTGGATCTATACAACGGACGGCTATTCCGCGTTCAACGGCTCGACTGCAACTGTCAACGGGGCTCTGCTGGCGACCAGCGCGTACTTCGCTCCTGGGCGTACGCTTGAGTTCGAGGCTACGTTTGGGGCCGAAACCTTCCAACATGTGGGCTTTGGTGTGGATGTGGACGCTACCAGCTATTGGGCAATGTTCAGCACCAAGGATACAAGCGACACGCTCTGGGCACGCACCAACAACAATGGTACAGCGATCGACACATCGCTCGGCTCTACCTACATTGGTTCGCCCCACCGCTATCGCATTGAGTGGGGCGCGGCCGCGATCACCTTCTACATTGACGGTGCACTTGTGCACAGCGAGAGTGTGGCGATTGAGCAATCCATGCGCCCACTCATCAGCGACGTCCATAATGATGCTACGGCGCTGGTGGTGGACTGGCTGCACATGTCGCCGTACGCCTCACCCTGCACCTTCACCTCGCGCGTGATTGATGCAGGCAGCACGGTTAACTGGCTGGCGCTCTCCTCGACGGGCGAACGGCCCGCAGGCACGTCGGTGACCTTCGAAACGCGCACAGGTGACAGTGCAACGCCGGACGTCGGCTGGACGGACTGGGCCGCCGTGGGAACGGGCGGCGCAGTGGCCGGGCCGGATGCGCGCTACATTCAGTACCGCGCGACGCTGGCGACGACCAATGATGGCAACACGCCGGAGGTGGCGAGCGTCACCATTACACGTGGCGCGCCGTCCAACCAGCCGCCGGTTGCCAACAACGTGAACGTGACGACGGCCGAGGATACGCAAGTTGCTGTTGCGCTCGACGCGATCGATCCCAACAGTGACCCGCTGACCTACGCCTACACCGCTCCGGCGCACGGAACACTGAGCGGCACTGCGCCGGGCCTCACCTACACGCCCGCCGCCGACTACAACGGGCCGGACAGCTTCACCTACACCGCGAACGACGGCACGGTGGACAGCAGTGTCGCGACCGTCACGATCAACGTAACGCCTGTGAATGACGCGCCGGTGGCCAGCGACGATGGCTACGGTACGGACGAGGACACCCTCCTCACTGTCGACGCCCCTGGCGTGCTGGGCAACGACTCAGACGTGGACAGCAGTACGCTGACGGCTATCAAGGTTAGCGATCCAGCCCACGGCACACTGACGCTCAACGCCGACGGCTCCTTCACCTACACGCCCGCCGCCGACTACAACGGGCCGGACAGCTTCACGTACAAGGCGAACGACGGCGCTGTGGACAGCAACGTGGCCACGGTCACGATCACGGTCGCGCCGGTCAATGACGCACCCGTCCTTGCCGCAATCGGCAACCAGACGGTGGCAGAAGGCGTGCAGCTTGAATTCACGGCAAGCGCCATGGACGTCGATCTTCCGGCCAATTCGCTGACTTACAGCCTTGTGGGTGCGCCGGAAGGCGCAAGCATCAATCCGATAACCGGCGCGTTCACCTGGACGCCGACGGAAGCGCAGGGGCCGGACACATACACCTTCAGCGTGAAGGTGAGCGATGGCCAGACGCCCGCGCTAACCGATGAGAAGCCCGTAACGGTCAACGTCAGCGAGGTCAATGTCGCGCCGGTGCTTGGCGCGATTGGCAACAAGACGGTGGACGAGGGCGTGCAGCTTGAATTCACTGCAAGCGCGACCGACGTCGACTTGCCCGCAAATATCCTCACCTTCAGCCTCGTTGGTGCGCCGAGTGGCGCGAGCATCGACCCAGCAACCGGTGCGTTCACCTGGACGCCGACGGAAGCGCAGGGGCCGGGCGAGTACACCTTCATCGTGAGGGTCACGGACAACGGCGCTCCGGTGCTCACCGCTGAAGAAGAGATCGCCGTGAGCGTGAGCGAGGTGAACACTGCGCCGGTCGCAAGTGACGTGAGCGTGACGACAGCCGAAGACACGACCGCGCCGGTAACGCTCGCAGCGACCGACGTTGATGGCAATGCGCTTTCCTACACCATCGTGGTAGCGCCGCAACACGGCACGCTGAGCGGCGCCGCGCCGAACCTCACCTACACGCCCGACGCGAACTACAACGGGCCGGATTCATTCACCTTCAAGGTGAATGACGGCACGGTGGACAGCAACGTTGCTACCGTCTCCATCACCATTACGCCGGTGAATGACCCGCCGACACTTGCGGTAATTCCCAACCAGAGCAACGCCGAAGGCGATGTAGTCAATCTGGTCTTGAGCGTGGGCGATGTGGATGTGCCCGCCAACACACTCACCTTCAGTTCAACAGGGCTGCCGAGCAGCCTGAGCATTGATCCTGCAACAGGGACCATTGCGGGCGCCATCGACTTTGCCGCCGCCACGGACAGTCCCTATGCGGTCATCGTTACGGTGGATGACGGCACGGGCGGCGCCAACAGCAGCACCGTGCGTTCCTTCACGTGGACCGTGACAAACAACAACCGCGCACCGGTGCTAGGCGCGATTGGCCCGCAAAGCGGCAATGAGGGCACGCTGATCGCCTTCACTGCCAGCGCCACCGACCCAGACGGCAACACGCTCACCTACGGCCTGGTGACTGAGCCAGGTGGTGCGAGCATCGACCCGACAACCGGTGCGTTTACTTGGACGCCTGCCGGAGGACCAGGGGCCGGGCGAGTACACCTTCATCCGTGAGGGTAACGGACAACGGCGACTCCGGTGCTCTCCGATGAAGAAGAAGTTACCGTGAGCGTGAGCGAAGTGAACGTTGCGCCCGTCCTGGCCGCAATCGGCAACAAGACCGTGGCCGAGGGCAACCGAACTGTCTTCGTGGCTGCCGCCAGCGACGTCGACTTGCCCGCCAACACACTGACGTACAGCCTTGTGGATGCGCCTCCAGGTGCCATCATCGACCCGACAACCGGCGCGTTCGCCTGGACGCCGACAGAGGATCAGGGGCCAGGTTCATTCACCTTCACGGTGAAGGTAACGGACAACGGCGTCCCCCCAATGTCTGACGAGGAGGAGATCGCAGTCAGCGTAAGCGAGGTGAATATCGCTCCCGTCGCAACGAATGTAAGCGTGACGACGGCCGAGGACACGCCTGCGCTGGTGGCGCTGGCCGCCACAGACGCTGACGGCAACGCAGCTCACGTACATCATCCTAACGCCGCCCGCGCACGGGACCCTCAGCGGCACCGGCGCTAGCCGCACCTACACGCCCGACCCCAACTACAACGGGCCTGACTCGTTCACCTTCAAGGTGAATGACGGCACGGTGGACAGCAATGTCGCCACCGTGTCCATCACCATCACGCCGGTGAATGACCCGCCGACACTGGACGCAGTCCCGAACCAGTCGACTGCTGAAGGTGTCATCGTGTCGTTGCCCACGAGTCGCGCATGACGCGGACGGCGACACGCTCAGCTACAGCGCCACCGGGTTGCCCCCGGCACTGACGATCAACGCCGCAACAGGGATCATCGCGGGCAAGGTGAGCTACACCGCGGCCGATGGCAGCCCTTGGAGCGTCACCGTGACGGTCAGCGACGGCAAGGGTGACACGGCCGTTCGCACCTTCAGTTGGGCAATCTCCGATGTGCCCACGCCGCGCTTTGCCCTCTCCACCATCGGCGGCGCACACGGGGCGCAAATCGTCATGCCGCTGACGTACGCCGACGCCACTGCCTTTGAGGGATTGCGCTTCACCGTGATCTACGACCCGGCAATCGTTACGCCGCTGCACGTACTTCCCGCTGGGGAAGGTGCGGGTTGGAGTGTCGCAGCAAACCTCGAAGTCTCGGGCATCTTCACGATCTGCGATGGCCAGCACCACACCCCTCAACGGTGGTGGAACTCTGGCCAACATCACCTTCAACCTCAATGGCGCGCCCGGCGCGACCACGCCGCTGACGCTGAGCAAACTGGTCGGCCAATGCTGTGCCCGTGCCTTCCGACCGGCTGACCCACGGCGCAGTCTCCATCGCGTTGGTGCGCATGGCCGGGGCCGTCACCTTCTGGAACGGCAGCGACCCTGTGGCCGGAACAACGCTCAACCTTGTGACAGGCGGCGCGCCGCGCACAACTGCCAGCGCCGCCGACGGAAGTTTCGCCTTCGAGAATCTGGCGGGAGGTGCATGGAGCCTGACCCCTGTCAAGAGTGACGAAGTGCGCGGCATCAGCGGGCTGGATGCGTCGCTCGTTCTGCGCAGCCGCGTCGGAACGGTAACGCTCAGCGAGGCTGCTGCGCTTGCCGCCGATATTGACGAGGCGGATGGAGTCACGGAACTCGATGCAAGTGCAATCCTGAGGGTAAGTACGGAGATGGCGACGTTGCCAATCACTGCAAACGGCCACGTCTGGCGCTTCCTGCCGGCCGCGCTGGCGCTACAACACTTCTGGCGGATACATTGGGCCAGGACTTCGCCGCTGTACTGCTGGGCGATGTCTCGGGCAGTTGGACCGTCTCCGCGGCGGCGGCCGACACGTCAAGCCCGGCTGCCACACTCGCCGTGGATGTCCGCCCCGCCGCTGGCGGCGCGCGAGGAGCTGATCTTCACGCTCACACCCACGGGCGCGCCCGTCTACAGCCTGGATCTCGCGCTGCACTACGACAGCGGACAGATCGAAGTGCTTGGCGCGCAGGCGGTCCAGGCACCCGGTCAAATGGCTGCAACCAACGTGGATGAACCCGGCATCGTGCGTCTGAGCCTGGCATCAAGCACACCGCTGCCTGCGGGCGCAACGGTCGCTACCGTGCGCGTGCGCAGTGCGGGTGATGCCCGTGCGGGGCTGCAGAACATCGAAGCTTTTGCCGATGAACGCCCCGTGCAGGTGCTTGGCGGTGCGCCGGCGAACTTCCACATCTTCTTGCCCATCCTGGGCAGATAGGAGTCACCGACCAAGGCAGTCTCGCCCCCCCTTTGATATCCCTGTGCGGCGCGATCGTACATGCGCCGCACAGGACCAGCACCCCCCCTGACCGATCGTCGTGCGCCTCAAGGATTCGTCCCAGTTTGTGCTTCATGCAGTCCAGAGGTCTTCACCGGTCCTTGACACTCAAAGGGGAACACATCTATGTACACGCCTCATCCACGTACGTTTGCACGCAGACTCACGCCTTTCTTCGCCTTCATTCTGGCCGTGGCGTTGGCGCTGCCTGCCGCGCCGGCTCTGGCCCAGACTCCCGGCACGTTGAGCATTCCCTCCAACCTGGTCGTTGCGCCAGGCCAAACCGTGGTGATTCCTGTAACACTTACCGCCACGCCGAACACTGCGTACGGTATTGACCTCACGATCACCTACGACTCCGCACGGATGGTTTTTGGTAGCGTGACGCTGGGCTCCGCAACGACTGGTTGGTCCTACTCGGCCAGCGGCGCGCAGCCCGGCAAGGTGCTCATTTCAATGGCCAGCGCCACGGCAATGGCGGCAAGCGGGGTAGTTGCCTTGATCTCGCTCCAGGCCACTGGCGGGACGACCGGCCCTGTGCCCCTCGACTTCACGCGCAACCTGGTGAATGAGCAAGCGGCTGCGATTCAGAACGGCAGCGTGCGCATTAACACGGCGCCTATTGCCAGGGGCGACACCTATGGCACCAGCGAGAATGTAACACTGAGCGTTAGCGCACCCGGTGTACTGGGCAACGACACAGACAGCGACAGTGGCGACACGCTCACCGCCGAGCCGGGCACGGGCCCCAGCCATGGCACGCTGACGCTCAACGGCAACGGCTCCTTCACCTATGTTCCGAATACATCAACCAACGGCGTCGACTCCTTCACCTACCGCGCGGCGGATCAGTGGGGCGGCGAGTCGGCCTACGTCACAGTCTTCATCAACGTGGGTGGAGTCAATGATCCACCTGTGGCCAACCCAGGCGGCCCCTATACCGTGCCGGAGGGCGGTTCAATCACCCTGCATGGCAGCGCCACCGATATTGACAACACATCAGTCAGACCTGACCTTCGAGTGGAACTTGGACAGCAATCCGGACTTTGAGACACCAGGCAAGGACGTCAACTTCAGTGCCGCATTGCTGGACGGCCTGAGCACAAGAACCGTCCAGCTCAAGGTTACCGACTCTGGGCCGCGCTCTTCAATATCAAGAGCGTTCCTCATCACAATCGTCAACGTGGCGCCCACAGCCAACGCGGGCGGGCCGTATGTGGTTGACGAGGGCGGCTCCGTCGCGCTCAATGGCAGCGCGATCGATCCCGCGCCCGCCGACACATTTGCCTACGCGTGGGACCTGGATAACAACAGCACCTTCGAGACCCCAGGCAAGACGCCCAGCTTCAGCGCACCGGCCGGCAGCGGCCCTTCCACAAAGACAGTTCGCCTGCAGGTAACCGATGATGACGGCGGCGTCTCCACAGCCGCCAACGCAACCGTCACCATTCGCGACGTGGTGGGGCTTGACCTGCCCGAACTTGAAGCGCTCTGGGGCGCCCAGGTCGTCGTCCCCGTGACGATCAGCGACCTGAGCAGCACTTTGACGAATCTGGACTTCGTCGTCAACTACCCGACGACGCTTCTCACCTTCAACAGCGCAGCCACAGGCGCCCTGACGCCCGGCTGGACCGTCGATGCCACCACGCCGGACGCGGGCCAGGTGCACGTGGTCATGGCGCCGGGGGCGCAGTCCGCAGAAGTGCTCGCGCCCGATGCAAACGGCCAGATCGCGGTGCTCACCTTCACCTCCACGAATGCAGGCAGTGCATCGAGCACGCCGCTCTCACTCAGCGCCGCAACGATCAATGCCGGCAGCATCTCCGATACGCCCACGCCGGGCAGCATCCGTCTGCTGCAGCGCTTTGCCTTGAGCGGCAGCACAACCTACTGGAGTGGCTCCAAGGCAGTAGGCAATGTTGTGCTTGCCCTCACCGGCTCCGATCCGCTCAACACGACAAGTGCAGGCAACGGCGCGTGGAGTCTGCCGCAGGTCTATGAAGGCAGCCACACGCTCACCCCGTCGAAGACGGATCAGGTGAACGGCATTACGGCGTACGATGCCGCGCTGGCACTCCGCCACTCTGCGGGCACGGCGCTACTGACGGAACCCGCGCTGTCGGTGGCTGACGTAACAGGGAATGGCACAGTTGGCGCGACGGATGCGGCGGAGATGCTTGCCATGAGCATTGGTGAGCCGATTGACGGCAGCTTCCCCGATACAGGAGCAATCTGGCGCTTCAGCCCGGCAACGCGCCCGTACGCACCGCTTGCCGGCAACCTGCCCGGCCAAAACTTCACGGCGCTGCTGATGGGTGATCCCTCGGGCAACTGGGACCCAAACGGCGTGACCCAAGTGGCTTCGCCCGCCGCGCCCGATGGCGAGCCGCTGCCGCTCATCATCACCGCCGTGCGTGATGGCCCAACAACGGCGCTGCTGACGATTTCGCTGGCGAACCCGCCGCGCGACACGCTGGCCCTCAACCTCACGATCGCTCTGAGTCATGCAACGCTCGTGAAGAAGATGACCGCGGTCCAGCCCGCCATGGTGGATTGGACAATGCCCAACGCCTCAACGCTGCGGGTGGGCGTGGCAGGGGCCAACGCCCTGCAAAGCGGCGTCGTGGCCACTTTTGAACTGGTGCTGCCCGCAGGCGCGGCGCTCAACGCGCAAGCTACATCTTTGATGATGAACGAACGCGCTGTGCTCACGCAGAAGAACGCGATCTACCTGCCCGTAGTTGGGCGCTAATGTAGCGGCGGCCCTGGGCTAGTTGCCAGGGCTGGCGTCGCTGCGCGCTGTACATCATGCGCACGTCAGGGCGGTCGGCCCTGAATAACCGAG
This sequence comes from uncultured Chloroflexia bacterium, assembly GCA_963735275.1. GTDB lineage: Bacteria > Chloroflexota > Anaerolineae > Caldilineales > Caldilineaceae > UBA5069. Next base: position 1,138,304 of record CAVTKJ010000001.1, read on the forward strand.
TTGCACGATGCAAGAGGGGGCTCCGCAAGGTGGGGGTCCCCTCTTGTCGCACAAGGTCGCAATTCGCACTGAAGATGCGAGAAGTCCGCATTACCTAACGCGGGGTTTAACGCAGCGCACAAACCCTTCCGCGGTTGCACGCCGCCGCGACATGGGGTACATTGGGATTGGGGCCTCAGCGCGGCCCTGCCCGCGCCTTCACCCCCGCCACTCACAATCAACCGATCGCTGATTTTGCACGACGTACGCCGCGCTGTAGCGAACGCCTGAGCGCGTCTGACCTGGTCCAGTGCCGCGCGTTGCGTCGGCCGCGCGCGGTGACGTGGCGACAGTGTGAAATCAGGCAAACCGAAACCTGTTCGCAGACGGAAGAGAACCGCTCCATGACAAGCATCCTCCATACAATCGTCAAGTCACCCACGCGCACCGTAATCATCGGCGCTGACCAGCCCTTTGCAATTATCGGCGAGCGCATCAATCCAACGGGCCGCAAGAAATTGGCCGCCGAGATGCAGGCGGGCGATTTCAGCCGTGTCATCAGCGATGCGCTCGCGCAGGTCAAGGCAGGAGCGCACATTCTCGACATCAACGTGGGCGTACCCAGCGCCGAACCGCAGCGGGTGGAGCCCGAACTCATGATACGCGCGATCGAGACCGTGCAATCGGTCACGGACTTGCCTCTCAGCATTGACAGCAGCGTCGTGCCCGCGCTCATCGCCGGCATTCGCGCCGCCAAGGGGCGCCCGATCGTCAACAGCGTCACCGGCGAAGATGACCGCCTGGAGGCGATTCTCCCTCTGGTGGCCGAGTACAACTTGCCCGTCATCGGCATCTGCAATGATGAATCGGGTATTTCGTATGACCCCAAAGTGCGCCTCCTTGTTGCGCGCGAAGATTGTCGAGCGCGCCGAGCGCTATGGCATCAAGCGCGAGGATGTACTGCTTGACCCGCTGGCAATGCCCGTGGGCGCCGTGAACAGCGCCGGCGCCGACCTCTTTGAGCTCGTGCGCATGATTCGCGAAGAACTGGGCTGCAACACCGTTTGCGGGGCAAGCAACATCTCCTTTGGCCTCCCCAACCGGCACCAGATTGACGCTGCTTTCGTACCCATGGCCATGGCCGCGGGAATGACCTGCGCCATCACCAACCCGCTCAATACCCAAGTGCGTCACGCCATCTACGCAGCTGACGTCCTCATGGGCCATGATGAAAGCTGCATGAACTATCTGACGGCCATGCGTGAGGCCGCCCAACAGGAAAACGCGGCAGCGGGGAACGAAGCGCCCGCGGGTGATGATCGGCGCAGCGCACGCGAAGCACGGCGTGCGGCGCGTGCTGCACGCGACGAGACGGCCGCTTAGCACATCTTTTTGCCAGGGAGTGCTGCCGGCCATCACGCGTGCGATGTTTTAGTGTGCCATTTTCATGTGAAGATTTGCGCGAACGGTATGCCGCTGGATATACTGTCTGCGCTTTCACCAACCACTGAATATCGGTTGTTGCCAAGTGTCATCAAATCTTTGCGCAAGTATTGCACTGGGTGAAGCGCAGGAGTCTGCAGGCAACTGGAACGGTTCCTTCAGGGTGCAGGATGCAATCCTGGGAGATGGTGAGGTCGCACCACAACTGCAAGCGCGTGGCAGCGACGCTTGGAGAACGAGCAGGATGTGGGCAAGGAAGTGATTGTGCCCCAGGGTGTTGGGCAAGTTGGCGGCGATGCAGACAACAGTGGCAAGCCGCCGCGTTTGCAGCTTTGGCCGTTGACGCTGCGCCTGTTGCTTTCCCTGGTGCTGCCGGTGTGTGTGGCGCTTCTGCTCGACTGGTCGCTGGGCACCATGCCCTGGCTGACGCTTGCGACCTCGTTAATTTGCATTCCGCTGGCATCGGTCATTGTTGGTGGCGCTGCCTTAAGCGACTTTGAACGTGTCATCGAGCAGGTGGCTCCTGAAGAAGCTGTGGGGCTGGACACATCCGAAGAGGCAGTGACTGATTCTGATGCGCCGCAAGGCAAGTAGCAGTGGCGCACGAACGAGTGTTGATTCACCCTTTGCGGTGCGGCAACCCGGTTGACGAAGGTTCAAACTCCCTGATAGGTCGCAGGCAATCGCTTGCGCGATCGAAGAGAGGCAGAACGCATGGCATCTGACGAGAAATCCCCGGTCGAACCGTCTGCGGCGAGCAATCCCGAGCCTATTGACGCGCAGCCCGTCGACGCGCCGCCCGCCGCATCGGAGCCTGCCACCGTGCAGCCCGTCGCCGCGACGGAGCATCCTGGCGAATTGGTCGGGGATCACGAAGTAGTAGATCTTCCGGGCGGCGTAACACCGGTGATGACTGAGGTTCTCCAGATCGGCGCCGAGAAGGAAGGCGCGGGACTGGAAGCTGCACCGGCTGCCAAACCGGGCATGATTGACCGCATGACCGCTGGGGTGAAGGCCAACCCATCGCGCGCGATGCTCTGGGGCGGGCTGATCTTGCTCCTGGTTGTCGGCTTCTTCTGGCCGCCGGTCGCCCCGCCGCACGCATCACTCGGTGGCGAACAGGCGTTTCCCAATGGCCCTGCCTGGCTCACCAACTCGCTCCTCCTTACATTCATCGTGGATGCGGTGCTGATCATTCTGGCGTTGATCACCAGCGCGACAATGAAGCTTGTGCCGTCAGGCCTGCAGAATGCCATGGAGATGGTGCTTGAATACTTCCTGGGGCTGGCAGAGCAGGTAGCCGGCAAAGCCGCGCGCAGCTACTTCCCCTGGATCATGACGATCTTCTTCTTCGTGATTATCTCAAACTGGAGCGGATCGGTCCCGGGTGTCGGCACCATCGGCTGGGTAAGCCACAGCCCGGAGGCTGCCGAAGAGGCACGCGCCCAGAAGGTTGCGAACTATGAAGGACAGCTTGCCATGGCAGACGGCAGCCTGATCCTTCTCTCGGCCGAAGACGCGGCCGCGGCCGAATCAACACCGCACGAAGAGGGTACCTTCATCCCCAGCCTGCGCGTTCCCTCGGCTGACCTCAACATGACCTTTGCGCTGGCGATTCTGACCATGATCATGGTGCAGATCCTGGGTGTTCGGGCGCTGGGTTTTTCCTATTTCCACAAGTTCTTCAACTTCAGCGGCAAGAGTTACATGAAGCCGATGAATGCCTTCGTGGGCATTCTTGAACTCATATCGGAGTTCGCCCGCATTCTCACGTTTGGCTTCCGACTTTTCGGCAATGTCTTCGCCGGCGAAATTGTGCTGGCGACCATGGCTTTTCTGGGCGCTTTCGTACTACCCTTGCCCTTCTATATGCTGGAACTCTTCATTGGCTTTGTGCAGGCGCTGGTCTTTACGATGCTCGCCCTCGTCTTCTTCACAATGGCGACGCAAGGGCATCACGACGACAGCGCCGCTGAGGCGCACTAGGTGCAGGATCGCACCGGCGGCCGGGATTGGCGCTGTGTGCCAATGAGAGACACTGTTCAGGTATTGAGCCTGGGCTTGGGCAGCCAGATTTCGACTTCAACGAATCGTACGCAATTTCAATGGACTGACTCTTGGGTCGTCACACGTTAAGGAGACTTGCACAATGGATGCAGAGGCAGCGAAGCAGCTAGGCGCCGCTCTAGCAATTGGTCTGGGCGCAATCGGCCCCGGCATCGGCATCGGCCTGATTGGTTCCAAAGCACTCGAGGCCATGGGGCGCAACCCTGAGGCAGCGGGTCTCGTCCAGACAAACATGTTTCTGGCGATCGCTTTCGCCGAGTCAATCGCCATTTTCGCATTGGTGATCGCGTTGCTGCTCAAGTTCAGCTAAGCACGACCCGGCAATCGCCCGCAACGCCATAGTGCCTGGTTATGGCCAGGGAAACCACTGCTGCGAGCGACTCAACCCACAGAAGGAGATTCCCTTGAGCGGGATTACCGAGGCGTTCAAAATTGAATGGCCACTGCTGCTTGCGCAGATGGTGAACTTCCTGCTGCTGATGGCAGTTCTGTATGCCTTTCTCTTCCGGCCCGTGCTCAACATGATGGAGAAACGCAAGGAACGCATTGCGCAGAGCATGAAGGACGTCGAGCGCTTGAGCGTTGCGGCGCAGGAAGCGGAGCAGGAGAAGGCACGCGTCCTCGACGGCGCACGCCGTGAGGCGCAAGAGGTGCGCGCACAGGCGACCCGCGACGCCGAACGGATTGCCCAGGATGTACGCACACGCGCCGAGCAGGAAGCCACCGACATCCGCATGAAGGCGCAGGCCGACGCCAAGCAGCAGCTTGAAACCGTCATGGCTGATGCCAACAAGCAGGTTGCCGACCTGGCGATTCTGGCAACGGAACAACTGCTGGGTCGCGAGCTTGCTCAGAAAGACGAGCAGCGGCGTTTCGTGGCCGAGTTCCTGGCGCAGCAAAACGGCGCAGCCGCGCGTTGATGCGCGGGAAAATGAGGAACGCTGCACAATGAGCGACATACAGACCCGAATCAGCCGATATACCCAGGCGATCTACCAGATCATGATCGATCGCTGGCAGACTGAGCTGGATCAGATTGCCGCGGCCGTGGCGAAAGACGGGGCGCTCGTCGCACTCCTGAATGATCCAGCCCGTGAAGTCGCAGGAAAGCTGGCAGCGCTTGAGGCTGTACTGCCCTCCGGCCTCGCACCCGAAGTGGCCAACTTTGTGCGCTTGCTGGTGCAGGAGGGTGACTTCGCGCTGCTGCCGCAGGTCTCGGCGGCGCTGGCCCAGGCTGCAACTGGTCGTGGCGGCCCCCTGAAGGCCGACATCGTCAGCGCAGATGTGCTCACGCCGGAAGAAATGAAGGATCTGCGCACCAAGCTCACGCAGGAGCATGGCGACAATCTCATCTTCACCTTTGCGGTGGACCCGGCCTTGATGGGTGGTCTGCGCGTGCGCGTCGGCGACAAACTGATTGACTCGTCCGTGGCCGGTCGGCTGGCGCGCCTGCGCGAATCGCTCGCATCGGTTGTTCGCTAGCGACTCACTTGCGGAATCCGGGCGATCGTCCCGGCCGGCTCCTGGCCAATTGCCAGACGTCCGTTGCGTAACCGCGCAGAGTAGGCGGTTGCGCACTGCCCGAGACATGCAGCATGAATTGTGGGAGGAACGTCCATGGCTGTACAGACTGAACAGATAACGAACCTGCTCAAGGAGCAGATTCTCAATTTCAAGGCGCAGCCCAGCCAGGTGGACGTGGGCGAAGTCATCGAGGTGGGCGACGGCATTGCGCTCGTCTCCGGTTTGCGCGGGGCAATGTCCTCCGAGCTTGTCGAGTTCACCAAGACGGGCATTCTGGGCATTGTGCTCAACCTCACCGCCGCGCAGGTCGGTGTCATCGTCATGGGCGATTACACCACGATTGAGGAAGGCGACCTCGTGCGCTCCACCGGGCGCATTGCACAGGTGCCCGTTGGAGATGCGGTGATTGGCCGCGTGATCAACGCGATTGGCCTTCCCATTGACGGCAAGGGGCCCATCGCAACGGACAAGTTCCGCCTCATGGAGCGTATTGCCCCTGGCGTCATCAAGCGCCAGCCGGTGAATACGCCTGTGCAAACGGGCATCAGCGCGGTTGACGCACTCGTACCCATCGGCCGCGGCCAGCGTGAACTGATCATCGGTGACCGGCAGACGGGCAAGACGGCGATTGCGCTCGACACGATCATCAACCAAAAGGGCAAGGATCTCCTCTGCATCTATGTGGGGATCGGCCAGAAGCAGTCGAGCATTGCCCAGGTGGTGGGCATCCTTGAGCGTTACGGCGCCATGGAGTACACCACGGTCGTCAGCGCACCGGCTGCCGACCCGGCCGCACTCCAGTACCTGGCACCCTTTGCGGGCACAGCCATCGGCGAGGAGTTCATGGAGCAGGGGCGCGATGCGCTGATTGTCTTTGATGACCTCTCCAAGCACGCACAGGCCTACCGCCAGGTTTCGCTGCTGCTGCGGCGCCCACCGGGCCGCGAGGCGTACCCCGGCGACGTCTTCTATTTGCACAGCCGCTTGCTTGAGCGTGCGGCGCGCCTTGCCCCCGAATATGGCGGTGGCAGCCTTACAGCACTGCCCATCATCGAAACGCAGGCGGGCGACGTCTCGGCTTACATCCCCACCAACGTCATTTCGATTACGGACGGCCAGATCTTCCTTGAGTCGGATCTCTTTTACGCAGGCATTCGCCCGGCGCTGAACGTCGGCATCTCTGTCAGCCGCGTCGGCGGCTCGGCGCAGACCAAGGCCATGAAGAAGGTGGCCGGCCGCCTCAAGCTAGAGTTGAGCCAGTTCCGCGAACTTGCGGCTTTTGCGCAATTCGGCAGTGACCTGGATGCCGGCACGCAACGCCAACTGGACCGTGGCCGCCGCATTACGGAACTTCTCAAGCAGCCCCAGTACCAGCCGGTATCACTCGACAAGCAGGTTATGAGTCTGTGGGCGGTGGGCAACGGCAAGCTCGACAATGTGGCCGTGGCCGACGTCAACGCGTGGGAAAGCGACATGCACGCGTATATGGATTCCGACCACGCCGAGATCGGCCAGTCGATCCTGCGGGCAAACGACCTGCTGCCCGAGGTAGTTGACTCACTGAGCGTCGCGCTCGACGCGTTCAACGACAGTTGGACCGCGCCGGAATAAAGAGCAATTACGAGTTGTCAATTACCAGTGATCAATGATCAATTATTGTTTATCAATAAATGAGTAATTGATAACTGATAATTGATCTCTCCTTGAGATGGAGTAACGAGCTTGGGCAACCTTACCCGCGAAATCCGACGGCGCATACGCTCGGTCAAGAACATCGCACAGGTGACCAAGGCGATGGAAGCCGTCTCGGCGGCCAAGATGCGCAAGGCGCAGCAGCAGGTTCTCTCCACGCGCGCCTATTCCGAACAAGCGCGCGAAGTCCTGAGTTACCTGGCCCTTCTGCCTTCGGTGGATTCGGAGTTGAGCCCGTTGTTGAGCGAGCGCAAACCCGTCAACCACATTGGTCTACTGTTGATCACGGCCGATCGCGGTCTGGCGGGCGGCCTCAACGCAAATGTCATTCGCGAAGCGTCGCGCTTCATGCGCCGCAAGCGCGAAGAGGGGGCAGACGTAAAAGTTGTCACCATCGGCAAAAAGGGGCGCGACTGGCTTCTGCGGTACGACCCGGTGATGCATGCCGAGTTCACGGCTTTTCCCGACAACCCAACTTCAATTCACATTGGGCCGGTCACCCGCCTCCTGGTTAACGAGTTTACGTCGCGCGAGTTTGATGAGGTTTACGTCGCCTACACGCACTTCACCAACACGATGCACCAGGAGCCCAAGATTGAGCGACTGCTGCCCGTCACGCCGCCGCCCAAAGACCTCGCCTCGACCATGGCTCCCGACTACATCTTTGAGCCCAACCCCGGGGCCGTGCTCAACCGGGTGCTTTACGGATTCGTTGAAGTGCAGGTGCTGCAAGCCGTCTTTGAAGCGATCGCCTCGGAGCACTCTGCCCGCATGGTGGCCATGCGCAGCGCCACTGACGCAGCCGGTGAATTGATTGACACCCTGACGCTTGTCTACAACAAAGCGCGCCAGGAAGGCATTACCAACGAGTTGATGGACATCATCGGCGGCAGCGCAGCGCTTGAGAGCGCCGGCGATTAATCCGCGAGCGCGTAGCGACGGCTTCAGCCGCCATACTCTGAGAAGCGGCGCGATCGGTGGCAACGGCGGCTGAAGCCGCCGCTACAAGAACACGCACCACACGCGCTGCCTATGCGCAGACCCGTTATATACGACAGGAGACTCTAGCGTGACGGAACAACTGGTTGGCTCTGTCCAGAGCGTTATCGGCCCCGTTGTGGACTTTATCTTTCCCGACGGCAAGCTTCCCGAAATCTACGACGCTGTCCGCATCACCATGGACGATGATGCAACCCTGGTCTTTGAGGTGGAGCAGCAACTGGGCGGAAACGTCGTGCGCGCTGTATCCATGGGCAGCACCGACGGCGTGCGGCGCGGCATGCGCGCCGTTTCCGAAGGCACGCCAATTACCGTTCCCGTCGGCCCCGCCACGCTAGGCCGCCTCTTCAACGTCACCGGCGAGACAATTGACAACAAGGGACCCGTTGAGGCCGAAGCCTACTACCCAATCCACCGCGCGCCGCCCAGCTTTGAGGATCAGAGCAGCAGCGCCGAACTCTTCGTCACGGGCGTCAAGGTTATTGATCTCATCGCCCCCTTCACACGCGGCGGCAAGACGGGCATTTTCGGCGGCGCCGGCGTGGGCAAGACGGTGGTGATTCAGGAACTCATCCACAATGTCGCCGAGTTCCATAGCGGCTATTCCGTTTTCGCAGGCGTGGGCGAGCGCAGCCGTGAGGGCAACGACCTCATGCGCGAAATGATTGAGTCGGGCGTCATGAGCTCCACCGTCATGGTCTTCGGCCAGATGAACGAGCCCCCCGGTGCACGCCTGCGCGTGGGCCTAACGGGCGTCACCATGGCCGAGTACTTCCGTGACGAAGGCCGCGACGTGCTGCTCTTCATCGACAACATCTTCCGCTTCGTGCAGGCCGGCTCCGAAGTCTCTTCGCTGCTCGGCCGCCTGCCCAGCGCCGTGGGCTATGCGCCGACCTTGGGCACCGACATGGGCATGCTCCAGGAGCGCATCACCTCCACAAAGCGAGGCAGCATCACCTCGATGCAGGCCGTCTACGTGCCCGCCGACGACTATACGGACCCGGCGCCAGCCACCACCTTTGCCCATCTCGACGCCACGATTTCGCTGCAGCGCTCACTGGCCGACCAGGGACTCTTCCCTGCGGTGGACCCGCTCGGTTCCACCAGCCGCATTTTGGACCCGCTGATCGTCGGCGAGCAGCACTACAATGTGGCTCGCCAGGTGCAGCAGACGCTTCAGCGCTTCCGCGACCTGCAGGACATTATCGCGATTCTGGGTGTCGAGGAATTGAGCGAAGACGACAAGATGGTTGTGACGCGCGCCCGCAAGATTCAGCGCTTCTTCACGCAGCCCATGTTCGTTGCCGAGCAGTTCACTGGGCGTGCAGGCAAATTCGTCAAGGTGGAGGATACCGTGCGCGGCTTCCAGGAGATTCTGGACGGCAAGTACGACGATCTGCCCGAGCAGGCATTCTACATGGTTGGCGGCATCGAAGAAGCAATCGAAGCGGCCGAGGCGGCGCGGGCAACGGCGTAGGCGGAGATTTCTGCAACCCACTGCGCTGCAACGGAAAGGGGCCGCAATGACGATTCACGTCGATATCGTAGCGTTGGACCGCAAGCTCATCACGGGTGATTTTGACATGGTGACGCTTCCCGGTATTGAGGGGCAGATGGGCATTCTGCCTGGCCATGCGCCGCTGCTCTCCCTGCTGGATTTTGGCGAGATCATCCTGCACACGGGCAATGAGACTGAATTCGTTGCTGTGCATGGCGGCGTGGTTGAGGTGCGCCCAGACAAAGTCACAATCCTCGCCGACTCGGCTGAGCGCTATGAGGAGATTGATGAAGATCGCGCCAGTGCGGCGCTCGAGCGTGCGCAGCAGTTGCTCGAGGAGAATCCCCAACCCACCCAGCGGCCAATGATCGAGGCCGCTATGCGCCGCAGCAACCTGCGCCTCAAAGTTGCGCAGCGCCGTCGCCACAGCGCCCCGGCCCACTTCGCCGGGGAGTAACAATTGCTTCGACGCAAAGGCGCAGAGGAACGCAGAGAAGGAAAGCAAGCACAAAGAGAGGAGGGCTCCGTCGAGTCCTCCTCTCTTTGTGTCTCAATGTTGCCGTCCTCTGTGTTTTCTCTGCGTCTCGGCGCCTCTGCGTCAGAGTTGTTAGTTGCCGGGGCGGGCCGTGAGCGTGACGGGGATCTCGTAATATTCGCCGTCGCGCAGCACAGTCAGATTCACCGTGTCGCCAGGGCTGGTGAAGCGCTGCAGGTACGACAGCACGTCATCGAAGCTGCCAACCGGCGCCTCGTTGATCGCCGTGATCAGATCGCCACCACGTGTGCTCGGGCAGATCTCCGGGTAGAGCGGCTCGGTTGCCTGCGTGCCCGCGATGAGCCCGGCGCGTGACGCCGGCGTGTTGCGCAGCACGTTCAACACGAGAGCGCCGCGCAGTGCCGGATCAAGGTTCAACTCGTCCGCGCAGATCGGGCTGAGCGTCCCACCGCTTATGCCGATGTACGGATGCTGGTAGCCACCGTTGCCAATCAGGGCAGGGACAACACGCTCAACAATCGGGATGGGAATGGCAAAGCCGACGCCACTGTTGGCCCGTTCTTCTGATCGGATCTGCGCGTTGACGCCAATGACCTCACCCTTTTCGTTGAGCAAAGGACCGCCCGAATTGCCGGGGTTGATCGGCGCATCCGTCTGAATTGAGGCGGGGATGCTGAAACTTGCCCGCGCCGGAATCGAACGCCCAATTGCACTGACAATGCCTGCCGTCAGCGTGCCCTCAAGGCCGAAGGGGTTGCCAATCGCAGCGACCCGCTGTCCAACGCGCACGTCGTCAAGGTTGCCGCGCCGCACAGGAACGAATGTGTAGCTGGTCGGGTCAACCTTGACAACGGCCAGGTCGCTGTCCGTGTCAGTTCCCACCAGCGAAGCCACATTCATTGTGCCGTCGCTGAAGCGCACCACAATGCGATCGGCGCCCTCGACCACGTGATTGTTTGTGACAATGTGGCCGTCGTTGTCCCACACAAAGCCCGAACCGCCGCTGGCCTGATAATACTCGTTGGGATCCAGCCCCGGAACCTCAGCCGCATGGAGGCTCGATCCCAACTGGTAGATGCTGATGTTGACGACTGACGGGTTGACATCCTCGTAGATCTGCATGAGGACGGCCGACTCGTAATCCACCCCTTCAGGCGGCGCCTGGATGACGACCTGCTGCTTAGGCGGCGTGGCAACCTGTTGCGCTATCGGCATGGTTGTGCCCAGCAAGCGGGCCTGAGAAGGGCGCGCCACGCTGCGCCCATTGCTCACAATCAATGAGAGGCTGAAGAGCGCGATGCAGGTGAAGACCGTCAGAAACGCAAGCGCTCCGGCGGCAATCCAGATCAGATAGGCAGGGCGCGTGCGGGTGGATTCGTTCAAGATGCAATCCTTTCACAGCAAGACTCGTACCCTCATTGTACGGGCAATGGCACTCTTGAGAAAGTGGTGTGCATTGCACTTGAAACGTGTTGGGGCAAGGGTGGGCAGGTTACAATTTGTCGATCGCACTCGCCGAGAGTCTGTTCCAGCAACGCGTCATACTGCGGGGCCACAACGAGCCAGGTGAAGCGCTCCAGGACATGCGCGCGCAGAGAGGGCGGCGCAGGGCGTGGCGCTAGCAGCCGCTGCCGGACCCTGGTGAAGAGCTCCTCCTCGTCTGCGTAAAGGCACTCAGCGTGAAGGCTGGGGGGAACGAGATCGGGGTAGTTGAGGCGATTGGGCAGCAGCGGAAACGCGCCGGCGGCAATTGCCTCGAGCATGCTCAGGCCAAAGAATTCGTGGTCTGCTGTGCTAACGACAAGGTCGGCCTTCTGCAGCAGCGCCAGATAGGCAGCGCGTGATTCCATAAATCCCCATTGCACAATTCGATCGCCATAGCGGTCGCGCGCGGCAATGAACTCCTGGGGTACATTGCGGAAGTTCTCGCCCGCCACGGCCAGCCGGAAGCCGACACCGGCAGCATCCAGTCGGTCCAGGAGTGCAAAGAAGCGGTCAGGACGCTTGTCATACTCCCAGCGCTGATTCCACAGAATCAAGGGCGGCCCGATGCGCGCTGCAGTCGTTACCAGATTCGGTGCATCGATCCCCACCGGCAGCACGATGGCGCGCCGGCGCACTTCGGCAATGTCGCCCAGGTGATTGTAATCGGGAAAATGCTTCAGCAGGCGCGGCAACTCATCGAACCAGCTTTCCAGGTGGAAGCGACTGTTGAAAGCCACAGCGTCGGCGACGAGCATGCTCTGCCAGTTGATCACGGCATAGGTGAGGTCGCGCCGCTCACCGGCTGGCCACGGGTAGGTGAGCTGGTTCTCGTGCATGTAGAGGAGCACGGGGACTGCAGGGGACAGACGGCGGCGCATGAACCCCAGCCAGGCCGGCAGGTTGACCATGTCGGTCGCCACGATGACTGCGGGGGCCGCTGTGCCGTCGGGTGAATCGAGAAGCGCCGCGGCCTGCGCAGCGAGCGAACGCGCGCCGCCTTGCATGCGCCATTTCCAGAAGCGGCCATCAAGGGTGACAAGCTCGACGGCGTGGCAGGAGCGTTGCGCATACCCTTCCGCCCAAGCGCGGTGGCTGCCTGTGTGATAGGCGGAGAGCAGCCAAATGTTGCGCGGTTGTTGCGATGCTGGATCCATGGCCTGATCCTATCACCCTCTGGGCTCAGCCGGGCAAACCGCACGATGCCTGCAGGCCATAAGGCAACAGCAGAACAGCAACACGGAGGCACAGAGTCCACAGAGGAGCACGGAGGAGACCGCGGAGAGTATCAGCCCGGCATCTCATGTTGCGCGCAAGGTTTCCGTAGGCGCCGGCGCACGCGCCGGCGCCTATGAAGAGGGAGCGCGCGCCGAACCCGCCAGTTATCAATCACAGAAGGATCAGTCAACCAGTCAACCAGTCAACCAGTCACCTGAATGTGCATTCTCCATTCGTTGCCAAAGCGCCGCACATTTGCCGGGCGCGTCCACTGGTGCTACACTAACCGATGGTCTGCAACGGGAGTCCGGTCAGCACCGGGCTTCCGTTCTTTCTGTTCGCAGGTCGTGATCCTGCGGGCCTCTCCAGAGAAAGTACAGACGATATCGGCGCGCCCGCAGAAATGGCGCGTGCGCTCGGTTGGGGCTGTACGCCAGAGCCTGTTTACAGGCAAGGAGCAAGCTGTAGCATGACCGATGTATTGCGGAACGAGTATGAGGTGGTCCTTGTCGCCAAGCCTACGCTGGGCGAGGAGGGCATGACGGCCCTGCACGAGAAGTTGGCGTCAGTCATCGCCAACCAGTCGGGCGAGGTCCTGGGTACGGAGTTGTGGGGCAAGCGGACGCTCGCCTATCCCATCAACAAGTTCTTTGAAGGGGTCTATGAGCTGCATCGCGTTGCGCTGCCGCCCCAGGGTACTGCGGAAGTCGATCGCTACTTGCGCTTCAATGAAGACATTTTGCGCTTTCTGATTCTCCGCACCGAGGAATAGTGCACAGCACCAGTGTGCACCTGCCGGAAACACGACTGAATACCCAGGAATGACCCCTGGATCGAAAGGACACAACTCATGAGTGATGATTTGAAGCCTACCCCTGCAGCCGACGCCGAAGAGTCGCCCGTTGCGGAGATTGCACCCGAGAGCGCTGCGGTTGTTGAAGAAGTGGCGGTTGTTGTCGCAGCGGAAGCGGTCGATGCGCCCGCAAGTGACTCGGCCGAGGGTGTAGCAGTGGAGACAGTCGTAGTCGAGACAGTCGCAGTCGAGGCCGCAGTGGCAGACGACGATGAAGATGAAGTTGTCGCTCCCCCGGCTGCACCGGAACGACGCGGCCCTTCCACCTACGTAGAGAGTGAAGGCGGTCGCGCAAGCCGCATCGGTGCGGGCGTCAAGCCCAGCGATGTCACCTTCAAGAACATCGCGCTGCTCTCCCGCTTCCTCGACCGTCGCGGTCGCATTCTATCGCGCCGCAAGACACGCGTCACCGCCAAGGTGCAGCGCCGCGTAGCCCAGGCCGTCAAGCGCGCGCGCCACCTCGCGCTGCTCCCCTATACTGCTGACCAAACCCGAGTGGTGCGAAAGCGACGGTAAGCCATGTCGAAGAGTTCGAAGCACTCGAAGGACGCGGCAGAGGAATCAGCCCAGGAACAGGAACTCAACCGCAAGCAGGAACGTTTGCGCAAGCGTGAGCGTGAGCAGCACCGTACCCTCTACATCGGCGTGGGGATTGGTGTTGGCCTCGCGCTTCTCTTCCTTGTGCTGGGGATTCTCTACCAGACGGTGGTGCGACCAAACAGCGCAGTCGCAACGGTTGGCAAGGAGAAGATCATCGCCAGCGCGTTCGGCAAGCGCGCGCGGCTTGAGCAGAGCAATCTGCAAAACGCGCTGGCCTTCTACCAGCAGCGCGAACAGCAGTTCGGCAATCAAGGCATCTTCACCCAGCAGATTAATCAGATTCAATCGACCCTTGCCAGCCCCTTCACACTGGGTCAGCAGACGATTGATCAAATGGTGCAGGACATCCTTGTCAAGCGTGAGGCCGAAACGCGCGGTATCACCGTAACCGATGCAGAGGTCGACGAAGAATTGCGTGCGCAGGTGGCCAACAGCCAGGGCCTCGTGACAGGTGCGCAGGCCACTGCGACGCTTGAAGCATGGGCCAGCGCAACGTCGGAAGCCGCATTGTGGACGCCGACGGCGACACCCGAGGCCACGGCGACACTGAGCGCCACGGCTTCCGTCACAGGTTCGGCAGCGATCACCGTGAGCCCGACGCTGACGCCCACCGCCACAGCGGAACCACTGCCCACCCCGGCGATCATCTCGGATACGGCCTTCACCACCGGGCTTGAAGAGCTGACCACCAGCATCATGACGAACTCCGGCATGACCATGGACGAATACCGCGAGGTGGTTCGCAACCGTCTTCTTGCAGACAAACTGACGGAACTCATCGGCGCCGAGTCTGTGTCGGATACGCAGGAGGAAGTGCGCGCAAGCCACATCCTCATCCGCCCGATTGAGCCAACGCCCACGGCAACCGCCGTGCCTGAAGGCCAGCCGACTCCCGAGCCGACCCCTACAGCCACGCCGCTGCCTGCTGGAGCGCCGACGCCGACTGCCACACCCGCCCCGCGCACGCGTGAAGAAGCGCTTGCGATCGCGGCAGATGTGCGCAAGCAGCTCGACAACGGCGGTGATTTTGCCGCCCTCGCTGCCAAGTACAGCGACGACACGGGCAGCGCAGCCCAGGGCGGCGAGCTGGGTTGGTTCGCCCAGGATGCCATGGTTGAGCCCTTCGCATCGGTGGCCTTCTCGTTGCCGGTCGGTTCAATCAGCGAACCGATCTCCACGACCTTCGGCTACCACATCATCAATGTGGAGGAGAAGGACCCGGCCCGACCGGTTGACCCGAACACTTTGAGCCAGGAGCGCAGCCAGGCCTTCCAAACGTGGCTGCAAGCGCAAGTGGCTGCGGCCGATGTGGTGCGCAATGACGTTGCGGGAAGTCTGCCGCCCGAATTGCAGTAGTGAATTGAGCGAGCGGTCTTCAGGGATCGTGGCACTCGGCAGGAAATAGCAGGGGGGAGGCGCATGCGCCTCCCCCCTGTTCGTTCTGCTATGTGCGTGTTTCCCAAATCTCCACGGCGTGTTCGGCCTGGTGCAGGCACATACTGTAGAGGAAATGGCAGAGTTCGCCCTCTCCGCCCCAGGGCGTGCCGAAGTCGCCGTGAGAAGCAAGCAGCGCATCGTCCATCTTGTCGATACGCAGCAGTGTGCGCCGATGCCAGGTGGCGAGCATATCCAGCACATCGATCATGGTCATGGCAGCGCGATTGCTCAGTAGCCGCGCGTTGGCCTCATCTTCGTCTTCACCCGGCGCGGCCTCCCACTCGGCAATGGCGGAAGCGGAAACCTCCGGCCAGGCCGCGACCACATGATGGCCGTACTCGCTCCACGCCAGTATGTGCACCAACTGGTCGCGTAGCGTCCAGCCTCCGGCCACTTGCGTGGTCTGGATCGTAGTCTCGTCAAGCCCCGCCACACTGTCCAGCAGAATGCTGTGCTGGACATCGAGCAAGTTGCGCAAACCGGCGCGCCCCCAGCGGCGCAGCGATGCGGCATAGGCGAAGAGTTCGGCGGTGTGGCTGCGCACGTGGTTGATCATGTGCGCAAGCAGCTTGTCCAGCGAGAGCGTGCGTTCCCCTTCGGGATACTCGCTTGCGAGCGCCTCGGCAGAAAGCGATTGCGCAAAGGCAATGAGGGCCGCACGCGCGACTTCGGCCTCGGCGAGGAGCTGTGTGAAGGGACGCGACTCTGCAGCGGCGCGGCCGTCGTTGTCCCCTGCCGGGCGCACATAGGGCTCGCCGCGTACGGCGGCCTCCATGCGCCGGCGTTGCGCATCGTCCCAGAAGGCAACGTGTGCAACCAGCACAGCGGGCGTCCAGCCATTGTCAAGGCGGGCGTTTTCCAACTCCTCCGGCTCCAACTGGGCAAGGACGTAGAGCATGCGGTCAAAGCTTGCGCGCAGCTCCTGAGTGTATGGGGCAGGTGTAGTGGCCATGCGACTCTCCGATTCAAGGTGAGCGAAGTAACTCCAGCGTAGTTTACACCACGCGGCGCTGGTGGCGTCGAACGAACACACAACTGCACCTTACCCTCGGTCCTTCGTCATGTTGAGAAGGATGAAGAAGACGTGCCGCCCGTCAGGAGTTCCAGGTATGCTGAATTCGCCAACCACGGGCCGACGCCTCCGGGGTGCTGCCAACTACGCCGGGGCGTTGCCTTGCGCTCTCAGCCTGGACAAGCGCCTAGAGAGGGGCAAAGGTCAGGCGCCTTGCTGCCGTCATGTCTATTCTTGAGAAACCCTGGTCGCTCCTGGATCGCCCGTGACTCTTTTGCCCGAGCATCGTCACTCTGACCGGAAGCGCAAATAGGAGTCGCGACCCCCAAGAGCCGCGCCCCAACCCTTCAACCCTTGAACCTTGAACTCGTCCTAAATATCCAGCCGCGCCTGGGCGGCGTGGGCCTGGATGAAGCGGTTACGGTGTATAGGAAGGCGGCAGGCGGCACTTTGTCGTTGTATTTTGTTTGTATGTTGACGGCAAGGGTCGATTTGTTGTTGTAATTTGTTTGTTGGGGCGTTGCGCCGTGCGCTGGGGGACAGGCTCTTTGGCGTACGGGGTCAGCGTAGCAGTGGGGGGCGCGGGTGTCTAGCGGAAGGAGGTGGTTGGGGGGCTGTTGAGCTCCGCGAGGGCTTCAACAAGAATTTCGTCGGTCAGTTCATCGGTGGACTCATCGCAGCCGATGGCAAGCTCCTGAACGATGTCGTCCCACGAGGGGGCTTCGCGTGCGCCCGCGGCGTGTTCGAGGGCGCGCAGCGCGTCCCAGAGGGCGAGTTGGGCGTTGATGGCGGCGCGGAGGTGGGAAATGGGCAGCGGATTATTTGACATCGTCGATTCTCCATTCATTTGCGGGCTCACCAGCTCGAATATATACTATAGTATATACACGTTCAAGGAGGACGCAATGATAAAAGAGACCACCCTGCGCAAGTACGGCGGATCACTTGGCACTACGTTGCCCAAGGCAATGACTGACCGTCTGAATCTACAAGCAGGCGACACTGTATTCGTGATAGAAACCGAGCAGGGGATTATGGTAACCCCATTTGATCCGGACTTTCGACGCGTCATGGAGGCAGAAGAGCGAGCGAGCAAGCGCTATCAGAATGCGCTCCGCGAATTGGCTCAGTGAAAGAGCCACTTTGGCTGAAACGGGCATGGGTGGATGCCGTTCATTTCAAACAAATGCAGCGATTCGGCGGACAGTACGGCACTCGCGACGGTGGCTCGATCGAGTCGGCTTTAGCCAGGCCGCGTCATAAGTGGGTCTATGGCGGTGAGCGTGATATGGCACAGCTGGCAGCGGCGCTTGGTTATGGGCTTACCCGCAACCACGGCTACGTCGATGGAAACAAGCGTGTTGGATTTGTTGCGATGCGTGTGTTCCTGGAACTGAACGACTATACAATTGAAGCCGATGAAAGGGCGGTGATTCAAATCATGTTGGCCGTTGCCGCGGGGGAAGTGGAAGAAGCTTCACTAGGCGATTGGATAAAGGAACATCTTGTTCCATTCTCTGACGGTTAACTGCATGAGTAGAGCGGCGTGCTACAGCAATACGTGCCCAGAAACCTAAGTTCTCCTCGTCGCGCGTTCCGTCAATCGCGTCTCGACAACATCGACCCCATGAAAAGCAACGACAGATGTTAAGGCGCGGTCCCGCAGGATCGCGTCCTCACCCCGCAACCCAAAATAGCCAACTGCGCATGCACAAGGTGCATCTGCGCATAGTGCGTCTGGCGGCGTCGTGACTCAATTACTCAGGATAGGCCACAGGTAGCGGCTTGCCTATCACTATGCTATGGAGCACATCGCTGTCAATATCCAGCGCGGTTGGGCCAGCAGATGACGCCAAACTCGGGGTGGACGCTGACCTGACGAAAGAACTCCATGTCGCTAAGCGGTGCGAACACGCCATGAAATTCGGTGAGTTGGGCGATGTCGACATCGCCTACCGTCCCATCATCAGATTCCAAGCACAGGACGGGATTCGCGACAGGTTTCACGCCAACAACATCGTGAAGTTCCACGACGACCTCCGCTGCGCAGTCCTATATCGGCTGTCCCGGCAAGCTCGTGCACGCTGGCCTTGCCAAGTAGGTTGCCAGCTCGGTGGCAAAGCGCTCGGCGAAGGCGCTAATGGCAGCAAGATCGGGCAGTGGCCCGACAACCCAAAGGTACGCGGACATGTCATGCCCACAGGCGCACGCAGCCAGCTCCACTCAACGTCCAGGAGATGAAGGAGTGACTTGAAGGCGGCGCCGTGGTCAAAGAAAGGCGACGGCGCAAGCAACGCGGATTACTCCTGCCTGGCGCCACGTTCGCACAGGTGCGCGGGTGGCCTGAATAGTCATTAATTGACATACCAAGGCAATAGCGACTTCTCGGGCACTAGCAGGCTTCTTGTCTTTGCCACCTGCTGCGCAAAGGGGCGCGGCCCCCATGGACCGCGCCCCCAACCTTTGAACTCTTGAACCCTCAAACCTGAAACCCTAAATATCCAGCCGCGCCTGGGCGGCGTGGGTCTGGATGAAGCGGCGGCGGGGCGGGACGTTGCTGCCCATGAGCATGTCGAAGGTGTTGTCGGCTTCGGCGGCGTCGTCGATGCTCACCTGGAGCACCGTGCGGTTCTCCGGGTTCATGGTTGTATCCCAGAGCTGCTCGTCGTTCATTTCGCCCAGGCCTTTGTAGCGCTGCTCGAGTTTCACATTCTCATCGCCCACCTGCTTCTTGAGCAGGTCGAGCGCCTTTTCGTCGTAGACGTACTCGCTGCTTTTCTTGTTCTTGCCCGTGTCCGAACGGGTGACGGCCACGCGGTAGAGGGGCGGCTGCGCGATATAGAGGTGCCCCCCGGCCACAAGCGGCTTCATGTAGCGATAGAAGAAGGTGAGCAGCAACGTGCGGATGTGGGCGCCGTCCACGTCGGCGTCGGTCATGAGCATGATGCGGTGATAGCGCAGCCCGGTGAGCGAAAAGTTCTCGCCGATGTTCGTGCCCAGAGCGGTAATGAGCGCCTGGATTTCCTTGTTGCCCAGCGCCTTGTCGAGGCTCGTCTTCTCGATGTTGAGAATCTTGCCGCGCAGGGGGAGGATGGCCTGGAAGCGGCGGTCACGCCCCTGCTTGGCGGTGCCGCCTGCGCTGTCGCCCTCAACAATGTAGATTTCGGATTCCTTGGGGTCGCGGCTTGAGCAGTCGGCCAGCTTGCCCGGCAGGGTGAGGCTCTCCAGCGCGCTCTTGCGGATGACGAGGTCGCGCGCCTGGCGAGCGGCTTCGCGCGCGCGGTAGGCAGTGCGGCACTTCTCGAAGATCGAGCGCGCCTCACGCGGATTTTCCTCGAGCCACTGCCCCATGGCATCGGAGATGGCCGTCGCCACGTGGCCGCTCACCTCGGTGTTGAGCAATTTGAGTTTGTTCTGCCCCTCAAACTGCGGCTCGATCACCTTGACGCTCACGATCGCCGTCATGCCCTGGCGCGTGTCTTCGCCGGTGAAGTTCGGGTCGCTCTCCTTGAGCAGCCCCTGCCTGTGCGACCAGTCATTGATGATACGGGTGATGGCCGTGCGCAGACCGGTGATATGGCTACCGCCGTCCGGCGTGTTGATTGTGTTGGCAAAGGCGAAGACCGACTCGGAGAAGCCGTCGGTGTACTGGATGGCCGCCTCCACATGCGTCGTGTCCACGTCCATGTCGATGTATATGGGCGAGTGGAGCACGGCGCGGTTGCGGTTGAGGTAGCGCACAAAGGACTTGACGCCCCCCTCAAAGTGGAAATTGGTCTCGAGCGGAAGCTCGGGGCGCTCGTCCACAAGCTGCAGGTCGATGCCGCGCGTAAGGAACGACATCTCGCGGAAGCGCGTGGAGAGCGTCTCCCAGGAGTACTCGAGCACCTGGAAGATGGTGTCGTCGCGCATGAAGGTCTGGATTGTGCCCGTGTCATCGGGGTCGCACTTGCCGATGACCTCGACGTCGGTAACGGGAATCCCCCGTTCGAAGCGCTGGCGATAGATCTTGCCATTGCGCTTGACCTTGGTTTCCATCCACGAACTGAGCGCGTTGACGGCGCTGACGCCGACGCCGTGCAGCCCACCGGAGACCTTGTAGCCGCCGCCGCCAAACTTGCCGCCGGCGTGGAGCTTGGTCATGACGACCGTGACGGCGGGCAGGCCGGTCTGCTTCTGGATTTCCACGGGGATGCCCGCACCGTTGTCCTCAACGGTAATGCTGTCATCCTTGTGAATGATGATCTTGATGCGGTCGCAGCGTCCCTGCATGGCCTCGTCAATGGAGTTGTCCACGACTTCGAAGACCATGTGATGGAGCGCCTTGGCGTCGGTGCCGCCGATGTACATACCAGGGCGGCGGCGCACGGCCTCAAGCCCTTCGAGAACCTGAATCTGTTCTGCCCCGTAAGTGAAGTCTCTGTTTCGTTCAGTTGCCACACACACCTCCGCATACAACAAGTTGCAAGTCCCAGGTTTCAAGTTTCAAGTTACAGTCGGTAGCACGCAGTCACGTGTACCTGCTGCGTACATGTCTCTTGCTCTACGGTTCAAGGTTGATGGGCTGGCCCGCCTGGGTAGCGACGATCAGCCGCGATCGATAGAAGACGAGCAGCGCCATTGCCAGCCCTGTGCCGATGTAGGCATTGATCAGGATGGCCGCCAGCGTGCCGGCGGGCTCAATCGCTGCCAGATTGTTGAGTAACAAGCCGATTCCAATGCTGATGACGTTGATGAGCACCACGAAGCCAATGACGCGCAGCAGGTTGCTGCGTACAAGCGTCATGCTCGCCACGATGGCGTTGCGCACACGCATGTCATCCACAACGATCGCTGCGGTCACAAAATACAGGTAAATCAGCACAACGAAGAAGATGCCGAGCGAAAGCGCTGCAATCCCGAAAGCGAGGCTTGGGACAATCAGCACCAGCAGGCCCATGAAGAGCGAGTAGGGAATCATGAAAAGCAGCAGTACGAGGCCGACGATGAGTACGAAACGAATCACTCGACCCCAATGGCGCACCGTTGCGCGCAGCAATTCGGCCACGCCGGCAGGCTTGGGCGAAGCGCCTAGCGGCAGCGCACCGGCCAGCAATTCGATGAAGAGCACGCCCAGGAAAAGCCCAGCAAGCAGCAGCAGCAGCCACAGCCCCAGGGCGGCCCAACCGCTTGTAAACTCGATGGCGGCGCCGTTGACGACGGGCAGGGCCCACGCCGCCACCAGGCTCGGCACATGCATGATTGTGCTGCTCACCAGTGCCGAGAGCAGATTGAAGAGGCTGCCGAAGCCGCGAATGCCCTCGGCGGTCATCTGCGCCATTTGCGAAACATCGCCCACCGAGCCGGCAAGTTGCGCGCTCGCCTGTGCGCCCGCCGTGTTCATCGCATCGCCGTAGAACTGCGCCAAGCGCTCGAGCAGCGGGGCGATGCTGAAACGGGGCGCAAGCCAGAGCAGGAGATCGAGCAGAACCGGGATCGCGATCAGGTAGAGCTTGCGCCCCACAAAGCGGTATCCGGCGGACAGGCTGTCAATGATACCCAACGATTCGACCTCCACCACAGGAACACCGACGCAAAGCCACCGAGACGCAAAGAGAGCGCAAAGAAAGACAAGGAGTGCAAGCCCAGAACTGGCGCGCCGCTCACAAAAAACGGGCCACACGCGGCCCTCAACTACGTCTCATTTTACCACACTTTCTCGAGATAACGAAGTTGCAGAGCGCACCGATCGGAACATGCGTTCGAGCGGGATTGGAGAACAACCGGTACGCGGAAACGACGGCAACAACGGAAACTACATGTGGTTTCCGCTGTTGCCGTCGTTTCCGCGTACCGGTCTTTCTTGGCTCCGCCGGAGGCCTACGCGCCGCTCAGCGGCAGCACCGTGGGTGTGCAGATGCGGAGAATATCGTCGAGCGTGAGGTGGAGCATGGTGTGGTCGTCGCCCCCGCCGCCGTAGAGGTGGCCGCCATATTGGGCAGCCGCCAAAGGCACGGTGGCATCGAGGAGGACCGGATGCGATTCAGTGTGGCCGAAGGGGGGCACGCCGCCTACGGCATACCCAGTGTGTGCGAGCACCGCCTCGGCCGGGGCCAAGCGCACATTCTGCTTGCCTGTGGCAAAGTGGGCGGCAAGGCGCGCCTTGTCAATGCGCCGCTCGCCATTGCTGATGACGACGATGAGTTGTGCGGAACCGGCGGGGCCAACCGTGAAGAGAAGCGTCTTGAGGATCTGGTCGGGTGCAACGCCAAGTGCGGCCGCAGCCGCGGGCACCGTAGGCGTGTCGCCCAGGTCGCGCAGGAGGCGCGCAGTCGGCGCGTGGGCGGCAATGAAGGTGGCGAGGTCGTCGGGTGTCAGGGGCATGGGGGCTGGAAATTGATGACTGGGTAAGTGATAATTCGGTGATTGGGTGATTGGGTGATTGGGTGATTGGGTGATTGGGTGACTGGGTGACTGGGTGATTGGGTGACTGGGTGATTGGGTGATTGGGCGCTCACATCGGTACGGCGTAGGCGCCGGTCCGTGGCCGGCGCTCGTGCGGGGTCGGCGCTTGCCACTTTGCGTGGAATGCTGGCCACTGGCCGACGACTACGTGACGAGATTGAGACGCAGGCTTTGCGCAAGGGTGCGCGCTTGTGCCACATCGGCCTGGGGCAGCGAGTTGGCAAGGGGGCCGCGCACATGCGCCGGGGCAAGGTATTGCGTCAGCAGGCTCACTTGGATGCCCGGCAGCGTGGCAAGGAAGCGCAGAACCGGCTCCGTGCAACAGGCGAGGTGACCGGGCATGAGCAAGTGGCGCACAAGCAACCGCTTGCGCTGCGCGTGAAGCGTCGCAAGCGTCTGCGTAAGCACCGCCCAGTAATTGGGCATGCCGCCAATCTCCGCGCCGCAGTCGCCGTGCGGGCCCGGCGGGCCAAACTTGAGGTCCGGCAGATAGATGTCGACAACGCCCTCCATCAGCGCGAGCGCCGCGGGCGTGGCATAGAAGTTGCTGTTGAAGACCAGCGGGACGCGCAGGTCGTTGCCCAGCGCGGCGCGCACAGCAATCACAAACGGGAGATGCGGAATCGGGTCGCCGCCGATGAAGGCCAGCGAACGCGCACCTTCGGCCTGGCGCTGCAGAATTCGCCCGGCAAGCCGCTCGGGGGAGACGACCACGCCATAGGTGGGGTTGAAGGCAAAGCGCGCGGCGGTGCAGAAGCTGCACGTTGCGGTGCAGCCGCTGAAGAAGATGGCGTGCGCCGGGCGCAGCAGCTCCTCCTCGCCCATGTGGAGCATTTCGCTGGCAATGTAGCTTTTTTGGCCCACGCGGCAGACGCCGCGTGCCTGGGCGCGCGCCGCGCCGCAATCGTGCGGGCAGAGGCGGCAGTCGCTGAGATGCGCCTGGGCTGCAGCAACTGTTTCCGGCGAGATGGCCTGGCTGCGGGTGATCACCGTCGGATGTACCCCGCGGCTACCTCAAGCGGTGAAAGCTTGCGGGTTACCACCACCAGCCGCCCATTCTTGTGCCTGCGCGCAGTGACCAAGGCCACGCCGTGCGTGCTGCTCCCCACGTAGACCGTCATGTCGCGATTGCCGGCAGATTGCCATTTGTAGAACCGGGCGATTGCCTTCACATCCTTGGATTCCATGCATGGCTCTTCGTGAATGTCGACAGGCGTGCCGTGGCGCAGCACCGATCCGCATGTCAGGCAGAGCCCACTGTCGGCACTGACGCATTTGCTGCAGTAGGTGCAGCCACACCAATGGCACGCCGCCTGGTGGTTGCTGCAGTAGGTGGATTCGCAAATTGCGCACGGCTCGCTGCAGCGTGTGCAGACGGGTTCCAGTCCGATCGCGCAGATGCCTGCATGATGGTGACAGAGAACGTGGCCGCATGTGGCGATCACTTCGCTGTGCTCCTGGCAGTAGAGCATGCCACAGACCGAACAACGCCGCCCGCAGGAGGCGCAAGTCGGGTTGCCGCAGGTGGCGCAGGGACTTGTATCGCCTGTAATCGCGCCGCAGGTGGGGCAGGTGACCACGCACTTCTTGCAGACGGGCGCACCGTCGAGGTCGCGCACATAGAAGCCCGGGCCGATTACACTCGCACAGTCGCGGCAGGTGACAAGGCAATTGTTGCAGAAGCGCTGGCCGCTGATCGTACAGGCGCCGACATGAGCGCTGTACTGGCTGCATCCAGGACAGCGAATTGCACAGGCCGCGCAGCAGAGGTCGGCGGAGCCATCCGGGTTGAGAACGGCGTCGGCGCGCAGGTGGCTGCGACATTGGCGCACGCCACACGCCGCGCATTGCGCCTGGCAACTGTGGCAAACATTGTCGCCGCAGACGGGGCAGCGACTCTGGTGCTCGGGACAAGCGCGGCCGCCGCAGGCCCAGCACTCACTGCCGCAGTTCTCGCAGTTTTCACGGCCGCAAACCGGGCAGGCAATTACGCCGCAGTCCGCGCAGAGCACATCGCCGCAGTGCCCACACTGGCGCAGGCACTCATCGCAGGCAACATGCCCGTTGCGGCAGAGGATGACATCTTCGGTTTCGCGGCCGCAGGCATGGCAGAGCGGGCGCGTCAATGCGCCGCTGTAGCGGTCGAGGCGTACACGCATGCGCGCCTCGCGCGCGCCGTCGGTGAGGGTCATCTCGGCAATGGCCGTTGGCAGGTACAGGATCGCGTAGCCGCAGAGTTGGACGTGTACGTGGAGGCGGTGGTTCTCGATTTCTTCCGCGCATTTGCGATCGAGATCGGCTTCGAGGGCGCTGCGTTTTTCGCCATCGCGGTCGCTGTCGTTGCGCATTTCCTCGATCTGCTGGCCGTAGTAGGTGGTAAGGCGGTTGAGCGCCTTGTAGAGGCGAGGCAGAATCTCGGCCTCATGTGCTGCACAGCGCAAATCAGCATGATAGACAGCAAACCTGCGCGCGGCTTCGGCCATGCGCACGAGTTGCGTGAGAGGTGGCAGGCGCTGCCCGGCCGGCTGATCGTTGCCCAGCGCGAGCTCCTCCTCTTCGGCAGTTGGTGCTTCGACGACCGGCGCGTCATCATCACGCTGGCCGGTCTCGGAGTCCACTGTGGACGGCGCATCTCCGATCCGGACCGGTGAGGGTTGCTGCAGGGGCATGGGCTCGGACTCGGCGAGCAACTGGTCGAAGGAAGGCGCCGCCGCCGGCTGATCGGAGGCAATGCCCGCCACCGGCTGGGTCAACGGAATCTGCACACCCTGATCATCGAGAACAACGGTGTACAGTTCCTCGCGCTTGTCATCGGCGCGATAGGTAATGCGCCAGTGGAAAGCGTAGCGCGGTTCGGGCTGCTCCTTGAGGCGCAGGTTGGTAATGGCTGCGTTGCGCGGGCGAACGGCGCGCATGAGCCCTTCGCTGCCGGGATGGCGCACGGGCATCCGCCGGACGGTGAGTGCGCTGCGTCGCTCGATGTGGGCGAGCATGCGGTCAAAGGTGCGTGAACCGTGGGCCACCAACTGCTGGCCGCTGCCATCCTCAACCGACTGGAAGGCGAGGAGCAGAACGTCATTGCCCCCAAAGTGCTCGACGAGCGGCTCCGGCAGGTTCACGCGCAAAGCGCCGTGCTTGTGATTGTCCAGTGGCGTCACTTCGGCGCCAAAGAGACGAAAGAAGTCAAGCGTGAAGGCGCGCAGGTCGGGTGGGGCCATTGCGTCGGGATTGGAAGCCGTCGCGGCTGCGCGCGCCTTGCGCCTGCGGCGAACTTGTTGAGTTCTGAATGGATTTTGCATTATGCAAAGTTATGCTAGACTGAAAAGAGGAGGATCGTCCCCACCTTCTGCTGCAATGCCCCGCCCGGGGCGCCGGAGTCAATCCGGCAAGACGGAGAGCGTTATGTTCTCGCAAGTGCATCGCTTCCTCACATTTCTTGAGGAAGAACATGAGCGTTCGGCGAACACCACTGCGGCTTACCGCAACGATCTGACTCAGTTTACCAAATACGTCAAGGAACGGTGTGATGACCCTGTGCATCCCACCATTCTTTGCTGGCAGCAGGTGGACGTGAACATGGTGCAGAGCTACCTCATGCACCTGCAACAGCGCGATTATGCCACGGCAACGGTGGCGCGCAAGGTCGCCTGCATCAAGAGTTTCTTTCACTGGATGGAAACGAACGAGGGGTATGCCACCAACCCGGCGGCGACGATAGAAGCGCCGCGCGTCAAGAAACTTGCGCCACGCCCGATTCGCCCGCAGGAAGTCGAGCGGCTACTGGCCGAGCCGGCGCGTGAGCATTCGGCGCAAGCAATGCGTGACAGCGCGATGCTCGAGACGCTCTATGCCTCAGGCATGCGCGTGACGGAACTTGTCGCGCTGGATGTGACGGACGTCGACCTGGAACAGGGAACCATCGTTGTGGGCGAGGTGCGCAAATCACGCGTGATGGCGCTGAGTGGGTCGGCGTTGGTCGCGCTGCGAAGCTACCTGGCGGAGGGACGCCCGGCGCTGCTGGTGAATCCCGGTGAGTGCGCGCTATTTCTCAACCACCGTGGCCAGCGCTTGACGCGTCAGGGGCTTTGGCTGGTCATCAAGCGCTATGTCAAGCAAGTGGGCATTGCGGCGAGCGTTACGCCCCACACCTTGCGCCAGAGTTTTGCCGCCCACCAATTGAATGCCGGCGTGGACATTCATCAGTTGCAGGGGCAGCTTGGGCACGCCAGCGCGCAAACGACAATGGCCTATCGCAAGGCCGCCGATGAACTGGCCGAAGGCGAAGCGAGCGGCATCTGGGTTGACGGCGAAAAGCAGGAATAACGCGCCGTCGGAATCGTGGCGCCGCCCCGCCGGAGAAGTAAAGGGCAGAAACTCCTGGAGCGCGGATGACGCGGATTGAACAGCCCCGCTGGAGATGTGCGCGAAGGAATGCATCGACAAAGGCGTGACTCGTGAACGTGTGCAAATCAGCGTAACTCCGTGCAATCCGCGTCCAGGTTGTTTCAATTCTTCACGCTGGTTACTTAACGCGTCCACAAAGCGCGAAACGTCCACCGCAAATCCTTACCACCACACACCAGACTCTCATGACAACTCATTATGCGCTTGCCGACTACGATGACGCCGCAGACGTCATCCGTTCACGTACGCCGCACAGGCCGACGGTGGGCCTTGTGTTGGGCAGCGGCCTCAACGTGCTTGCCGAGCAGGTGCAGCGCGCAGACACGATTGCCTACGCAGACATTCCCCACTTTGGCGTGAGCACCGTCGCGGGCCACGCTGGACAACTGGTGATTGGCGATTTGGCGGGCGTTCCGGTCTGCGTTATGCAGGGGCGGCTCCACTACTATGAGGGGTATTCCATGCAGCAGATCACCCTGCCCGTGCGGGTGATGCAGCGGCTGGGCATCAATACGCTGATTCTAACCAACGCAGCGGGTGGGCTCAATCCTACATTTGCCGCGGGCGATTTGATGGTGATCTCGGATCACATTAACTTCCTCGGCATGGCGGGCGGCAACCCGCTCATGGGGCCGAACCTCGAACAGATTGGTCCTCGCTTTCCCGCCGCCAACCGCGTCTACACACGACGGCTGCGCGAGATTGCTCTCAAGGTGGCCGCAGAGGAAAAGATTGTGCTGCAAAGTGGCACCTATGTGGTGCTGGCGGGGCCGAATTTCGAATCGCCCGCCGAGGTGCGCATGTGGCAGATGCTGGGCGGCGACGCCGTGGGGATGAGCACTGTGCCTGAGGCGCTGGTTGCGCACCACGCCGGCATGGAGGTGCTTGCCGTCAGCACGATTACCAACATGGCCGTGGAGGTGCTGGACTCCGACACCGAGCCGACACACGAGGATGTCGTGGCTGCGGGCAGCATTATCGTGCCACGCCTGACTTCGCTGCTGCTGGGTGTACTGCGCGCGCTCTAGGATGCGCAACAGCAGACTCGACGCGGAGGCGCGAAGGCGCTGAGAAACGCAGAGACCTGCAACTGCGGGCGTATTTCGCGGCTCGCCAGTCTGCTGGCTTTGTTTGTTCAGCGCACGGTGAAGCCGCGGTACGCGCCTGTGGCGTTGCTCCAGGCAACATCGACGCCGTCCACATACGCCATTGTGGGGCCGGTGTGCAGCCAGGCGAGAAGGCGCTCCAATATGGGCTGTGGCCCTTCGGCAACGACCGCGAC
The DNA here is from genome assembly GCA_963735275.1 of uncultured Chloroflexia bacterium. Lineage (GTDB taxonomy): Bacteria > Chloroflexota > Anaerolineae > Caldilineales > Caldilineaceae > UBA5069. The sequence goes on from CAVTKJ010000001.1 coordinate 1,166,734, forward strand.
CGATCCATCGCTGCGGTTGGCCACCCAACCGGAAAGACCCAGCACCTGCGCCTGGCGCAGCGTGCTCTGGCGAAAGTAGACTCCCTGTACGCGCCCTCGCACCACTGCATCAAGTCGTCTGTCCGTATCCAAAATACCCACTCCCGCCGCCGCTAGTGCAGATGTCAATTGGCCGTTACGCCGATTATACGCGTCGACGCGCCAACAAGCCGAGTTTCGTTGTCTGGCATGTTGATTGTGCAAGTTTTTGCACGCAGTGTGGAAGCAGCGTTCAAGAAAGCGCCGGCGTGGCGCGCGCTAGGCATATCGCGCCGCGTCATATCATGTTGATTGTGCAAATTGCTCAATGACGCAGCGTCAAACCGGGGCTACAATAGCCACAGTGTTCTGACGGATGGATGCAGGTCAACGGAACGCTCAGCGCTCACGGGGAGCGAGCGCTGCCTTTTCTTCCTCCATACTTCTTCCTCGGTATTTTCTGAGTCCACACCATTCTTCCTCCTTTGCTGCGGCGCTGCGTGATGCAGCGCCGCAGCAACTCTCTCCTCTTCTGACAAGCATCGTCGGCCCTCGCGCAAATTACGCTCTCATGGTTCGCAACAAGTTAAGTGAACGTAGCGGAGGGCCTTCGCGCCCGGAGTCGGGAGTCGGCGACGCTAGGCTTCCTAAATCGGAAGCTTCGCTTCGTTGTGACCACCGACTGGAACTCCGAAGTGGAGGATGGAATGCCATATAATAGGTATTGCAATTATTACATATGGTGTTACCATGTGCGTATGAGCGCCTGGTTTGAGTGGGATGAACGCAAGAACCAGGTGAAGCACGGTGTTTCGTTTGAGGAGGCGCAGTGGGCCTTCGCCGACTCTGGAGCGGATCATTGTCGAGGACCTTGCCCATGGCGACGGTGAGAAGCGCTACTTCTGTCTGGGCAGGGTTGGGGGCGGCATTGTGACCGTTCGCTTCACCTACCGCGGGAAGTGATTCGCATCTATGGCGCCGGCTACTGGCGCAAAGGAAGAGAGCGGTATGAACAAGGACGAAGCAATTGAGTACACCGATGAACACATGGAACTGGGCCGCAGCGTAACCGACTTTCTGCCGCGCCCGAGGAACTTGTCTTTCGCCCCAGGAACGTCAAGGTAACGATCACGCTCAGTGAGGATAGTATTGCCTATTTCAAGTTGCAGGGCGAACGTCTGCACACGCCCTACCAGCGCATGATTCGCAACCTCATCGATGAGTATGTGCGCCACATGCGCGATCAAAAGCCCAGCGCCGGTGACTGACGCTCGACATGAACGAGTGAGCGAAACATGGCGGGAGTTGGCAGTCGGCAGTCGGAGTGCACTGCATGAAATGAAGCGAGGCTTCCGATTTTGGAAGCCTCGCTTCGTCGAATCTCCACTCCCGACTGCCCGCAGTTACTCATCCCCCTCAATCAGGCGACGCAGCGCCTGAATGAGCAAGCGGTGCTCCACCTGGTGCATGCGGCTGGTGAGGCTCTCGAGTGACTCGCGGGTCAATCGGCACTTCTTCGCTGGCAATGATTGGCCCGGCGTCCACGGCCGCGTCGGGGACAAGGTGCACCATGACGCCCGTCTGCTTGATTTCGCCGCGCTGGAAGGCAGCGTAGGCGTCGGCAATGGCGTGCACGCCGGGGAACTGGCCGGGCAACGCGGGGTGCAGGTTGACAACGCGATAGCTGAACTGGTCCAGAAACGCTGGGCTGAGGATGTGCATCCACCCGGCCAGGACGACGAAGTCGGGCTTGAACTCGCGCACGAGGGCGGCCAGATCGGCGTCATAGGCCTCGCGACCGCGCCCATCGGCAGTGTAGGGCGCAAGCGGGAAGTAGCGCGTGGGCACCTTGGACTTGGCGGCGCGCTCCAGCCCGTAGGCATCCTTGCGGTTGGAGACGACGCCAACCACCTGGGCATCGAGCGCCTTGTAGTGGATTGCGTCAAGAATCGCCTGCAGGTTGCTGCCATTGCCCGAGATCAGCACCACGAGTCGCGTCGTCATGCAAGTGTTCCTTCCAGAATCACGGCTTCGGTTGTGCGCGGCATGAGCGCGCCCATGCGAATCGCGGCGGGCAGCACTTTCAGCAGGTCGGGAAGGGCGGCCGGCGGCACAATCAGCACCATGCCGATGCCCAGGTTGAGCACACGGCATGCCTCGCCTTCACTCAGCCCAGACCATTCGATGAGCCGTGCGAACAAGGGCGGCAGCGGCCAGGCGCCCAACATGACGCGCGCCGCCAGGTGTTTGGGCAGCACGCGCGGGATGTTCTCCACAAAGCCGCCTCCCGTGATGTGCGCCATGCCCAACAGCGGTGCGGCCGCAGCGCGCAGCAGGTTCACCTCGGCAAGGTAGCAGCGGTGGGGCGCCAGCAGCGCATCGAGCAGCGTCTGCCCATCCTCTAGCAGCTGAGCCATGTCCTGCCCTTCCACGGCGCGGCGAATAAGCGAGTAGCCGTTGGTGTGCGGACCGCTGCTGGGCAGCCCCACAAGCAGATCACCTGCGGCCATGGCATTGGGCGCGGGAGGAGGTCGGCGCGGTTGAGCAGCCCCACGACGGTGCCGGCGACGTCAAATGCCCCTTCATGGTAGACGCCGGGCATTTCCGCCGTCTCGCCACCCAGCAGCGCGCAGCCTGCGGCAACGCACGCCTCGGCCATGCCGGTGACCACCGCCGCGATGTTCTCGGGCACAAGGCGGCCTGCGGCGATGTAGTCGAGAAAGAAGAGCGGGCGCGCATTCTGCACGAGGATGTCGTTGACGCAGTGGTTGACGATATCGTGGCCGATGCCCTGCCAGCGCCCATGCTCTGCTGCCAGCTTAACTTTGGTGCCCACGCCGTCGGTGGATGCGACGAGCACGGGCTGTGCCGGCAACCCCTCCAGGGCGAAGAGACCGCCAAAGGAACCGACGTCGGCCAGGACGGCAGACGTGAAGGTGGCGCGCACCGCATCCTTCATGAGGGCGACAGACGCGGTTGCCGGCGTCAATGTCCACGCCGGCCTGGCGATAGAGATCGGTGGTCATGCGTGAGCCTCGCGAGGAATCGAGAATTTCAGCTGATCGAGAAAGTGAATTCGCTGCATTGAACGCCGTAATGAACCAATCGACCAATAACCCAATCAACCATTCATCAATTCTCGATTATCAATTGTCTTCCATCCCCCACCCCACCAGCGCCTCTCCAACAGCGCGCATAAATGCGTCGGCGGCTGCACCGTCGAGGATGCGGTGGTCGAAGGAGAGGGTGAGGTAGCACATGGGGCGAATGACAATTGTGTCATCGGCGCTGGGCAAGAGGGAGGAGTTGCGCGTTTGCACTACGGGCCGCTTGACGATCGCACCCACGCCGAGGATGGCTGCTTGCGGCTGGTTGATAATCGGCGTGCCGATCAGGCTGCCGCCAATACCGTGATTGGTGACGGTGAAGGTGCCCCCCTCTGAGTTCGTCCGGGTTCAGCGTGCCGTTGCGCGCGCGTGAAGCCAGGTCGTCCAGCGTGCGCGCCAATTCGGCGAGGGACTGCTCGTCGGCATTGCGGATGACCGGAACGAGCAGGCCGCCTTCCGTGGCCACCGCGACGCCGATGTGGATCGCGTGCGCCATGACGATGCCCGCGTCGGTAAAGCGGCTGTTGACGACCGGATGGGCCCGCAGGGCTGTAGCGCACGCCGCTACAAAGTATGGGGTGAATGAGAGCCGGATGTCTTGCGCCGCGAAGTCATTCTTGTGTGCTTCGCGGTGGCGGATGACAGCCGTCATGTCCACCTCGAAGACCGTGGCGACATGCGGGCTGGCCTGTACGCTCTGCACCATGTGCTGCGCGATTGCGCGCCGCATGGCAGTGAGCGGCAGCAGGAGTTCGTCCGGTGCGGCGGTCTGGGCGATTGCCGCCAGCATGTCCTGCCGGGTTACGCGGCCGCCCAGCCCGGAGCCGGCAATTTGCGCAGAATCGAGACCATGCTCGCGCGAGCCGCTTGACAACCGGGCTGATGAACGTGGGACCGGCAGGTCGCGCAATCCCCGAATCGGGCTGCGGGACCGCGGTTGCCTCGGGGGAAGCGTCAGCCAACGAAGTGCGCTCCGTTGCCGGCATGCCTTCTGCACCTGGGGCGTTCGTCTCTTCGCCTGCTCCCGGCTCTCCAATGAGCGCCAGCAGTGTGCCGACTGCCACGGTCTCACCCGCTGCAACGTGGATGGCCAGCAACGTGCCCGCAGCAGGCGAGGGCACATCTGTGTCAATCTTGTCGGTGCTGATGGTGAGCAGCGGCTCAAGCCTGCGCAACTGTGTCGCCGGGCGCCTTGAACCACTGCGCGACCGTTCCTTCCACGACGGTCTCGCCCAGGCGGGGCATGAGGACGGGCGTTGAATGGCTCATGTTGCATGGCCTGGCGGCCGCGTTATGTCATTTCCGCTGACAATTCGAGACGCTGGGCGGGCATGGGTTCGGGCATGTCGGCCGTCATGTAGAGGTAGCGCTTGCCGGGTACGGTGGTGAAACCGGCGTGTTCGCCCGTGGGCGCAAGCGCGACAATGTTCATGTAATAGCCCTGTGCGCCGTCAAGCGCCTGAATGTCGCGCAAGGTCTCGAAACCGGCCTCGCACAGCGTCATCCCCATTTTGATGTAGAGAACAAGGCTGCGCGCCGATTGCGGCGCGTATGGCAATTTCGCCCATGCCTGTGCAAGCGGCGGCGCCATAGCGATTGTCGCAGTAGTTGCCCGCGCCCACGATCGGGCTGTCGCCCACGCGGCCGGGATATTTCCAGGCGATGCCACTGGTGCTCACGGAGGAGGCAAGATCGCCGCGGGCATCCAGCGCGAGGTAATTGACCGTGCCTTTGGTATCGTCGCGCGGCGGTTCGGGGATGGGCGTGCCGGCGGAAGCGCTGCGAAAGGCTCGGTCCAGGTCGATTGGGCGCGTGAGGGTGGTTGCGGCCTCGATCAGGCTGTCGAGCGCGTCGGGGTCCAGACCAAATTGTGCAAAGTGCCGGCGCCAGCGCTCCATCGTGCTTGCGGTGCGTTGATCTTCCGGCTCCATCCCCAGTTCGGCGGCAAAGCGCTCGGCCCCGCGCCCGGCAAGCAGCACATGCGGCAGCCGCTCCATGACGGCGCGGGCGATGGTAATCGGGTGGCCAAAACCCTGCACCGCAGCCACCCCGCCGGAGCGCAGCGTGTTTCCGCACATGATGCTGGCGTCAAGCTCCACCTCGCCCAGCACGTTGGGCAAGCCCCCATGCCCGACGCTGACTTCGCTCAAGTCTGCTTCGGTGGCGCGGGCGGCAACTTCCACAGCGTCCAGCGCGCTGCCGCCGCTGCGCAGGAGCGCCATGGCTTCGAGCAGGCCGAGGCGGCCGTTTTCGCTGGCGACAAGGGTGGGCAGAGGGCGAGTCATGTTCATGGGGCGGATGTTTTCTCTTGTGTGGCGGAATACCAGCCGGCGAGCAGGTTGATTACGCTGGTTTCCAGCGGCTCCCAGGGGATATGCGGGAGTTTGTTGATTGTGACGAAGTCCTGCGCAAAGAAGACATTGTAGACGCCATCGAGCGCAAAGAGGCGCGCGGCAAGGGGGTCGGCGGACGCCTGTGCAGCCGACGAAAAGTTGCGCGGCTGGGCGAAGAGGAGTGCGGGCAGCACGTACTTGCGCGCGTTCGGGTTGGGCGTGGGGTGAGGTGCGATGGACATTGCGCAAGTATAACATTGACGCGCGAATCTGCGCAGGGGGCGCGCTGCGGCTTCGGATACCTTATCTAGCGTGCAACCGGGCTGAAATCCACATTGACTACGAACATCGCAACGCAAAGTCGCAGAGGACACAAAGGAACGCAGAGGAAAAGCGACTGCCTGAACAGAGTCAGCAGCTTGCGTTCCTTTGTGCTCTTTGCAGCTTTGCGTTGCGATGTTGTTTTCATTCCGGTATGACTTCAGGCAATGACCCCGCGGCCTTTTCGCGCCGGCGCAGCACGAGCCCCGCCGCCACCACGATGAGCCAGAGCAGCAGGCCGACAGAGCCCACAATCAGCCCATTGCGCCACGAGTCCGGTGCAAAGGTGAAGGTGACGGTGTGAGTACCCGCCGGCACCTCCACACCGCGGAAGAGGATGTTGGTCGGCAAGATGGGCGCAGGTGCGCCGTCGATGGTGGCCCGCCAGCCGGGATAGTTGGCATCGCTCAGCACCAGCAAGGCCGGCGCTGCGCTTTCCGTAGCAATGACCACCTGCTCCGGCGCGTAGCTGTGGATTGTGGCGCTGCCGGGATCCTGGCCATCAGGCTCTCCGGCGGCGGTGGGTAGTCTGGTTGCGCCCTCCACCAGGGGCGCGGCGAGAGGATCGACGCTGCCGGCGTGCAGGAGAGCCAGTGCAGCATCGGCATCCGCTACGGGCGTCGCGGCGGAAGCCAGCCAGGCGCGCGGCCGCAGATCGAGATTCTCGTAGACCTTGACATCTCCGCTGTGTACGAGGCGGAAGCGCCCTCTGTCGCTGGGCAGAAGCGCCTGGAACATGCCCGTGCGCGCATCAAAGAGCGTGGCGGCTTGCACGGTGAGCGTGATTGGCAGGCTGGACAACGTGGTTGTGATCGCACTGACTGCCGCAGGGTTCGCGAGCGGCAGGCGCAGACGGTACTCCTGCACGCCACGCTCGGTATCCGTGAATGCGGCGACGCCGGTGATCACGCCGCTTGCCTCAAGGGCATAAAGCGCACCGGGTGAATCGCCCGCCGTGAGGGTGAAGCGCTGGGTGGCGGTCAGCGGCGCGGCGGCCCCGATTTCCACGACACCCAATGGCGTGCCGGGCGCGGCGTCGCTCTCGAGCGCCGCAATCAAATCCACATGTGTCGCGGCAAAATCGGTGTGCGCTTCGACCACGCCGCGCGGCGCTGCCTGCGTGAGCGCCATGCCGATCTGGCGGTCATAGAAGACATTCTCAAACCAGAGATCGCGCGTCTTGTCGGTGACGACGTATTGGACGTCCAGCATCCCCAGCAGCGCCGACGAGGGTACAGAGCGAATTTGCTCACGCAGGCGGCCGTCGGGGATGAGCGTGTCGCTCGGCGCCAGTAGCGAGACGAGTTTGTTGTAACGGAGCAAGGGCAGCACGCCGCCGTCGTAGCCATCGACTGAAGGGATGCGCCACAGCAGCGACAAATTGGGAACGAGCAATTCCTGCACCTTGAGCGCGACAACCAGGTCATCGAAGGCGCGCGCGTCGAGCTGGGGCGGTTGCGTATCGCGCAGCACGCGCGCGTAGTCGGCCGCGTCGCCCGGGTCATAGGTGATCGTGCTCATGCCGAGGAAACGTCCTGCGGCAGCGGGGTGAAGTGCTGCCGCCGGATCCGTGCGCAGATGCGCCGGTGCGCTGCGCAAATCACTGACAGCGGCAGGCGCGGTGGGGTGTGCGTGCGGCAGCGCGAGCGACGCTGCCAGCAATTCAACCGCAATCAGCAGCGGGAGCGCAATCGCCACGGCGCGCGCAATTCGCGGCCGGTGGATGCGCGCGACGAGCCATTGCGCGCCCAGCCCGGCAAGCAGCGCACTGCCCATCGTATAGAGCATCAACCAGCGCGCGGGCGTGCGGAAGAGGTTGAAGCCGGGGGCGGCCGTGTGCAGGACAAAGTAGACCGGATTCCAGCGCCCAAGAGCAAGGGCGATTCCCAGCAGCGCAAGTAACAGCCCCAAAAGCCGGGCGCGCCCGCGCCCCTTGGCTGCGCCGAGCAACGCCAGTCCCAGCCCCAAGACGCCCAGGTAGGCGATGAACTCGCTGTAGGCAGGCGACGCAAAGGCCGACTCCATGTTCACGAGCCCGTAGGAGGGCAGAAGCGACCAGGCGAGCGTCTGCACGGGCAGGCTGAAACTTGTCGCCTCGAGATAGCCGAGGCCGCCACTGCGCAAGCCAAGCGGACTCAATTGCAGCGTGGGCAGCAGTTGTGGCGCGCAGAGCAGCGCACCCACGACTGCGCCAATGACATAGACGCCCAGCGGGCCGAGATTGGCGGTGCGCAGCGCACTGCGCCGGCCGCTGCGGCGTGCGTGCCACACGGGCTCGAGAGCAAGCAGCAGCACCCATGCGCCCACGCCAAAGAGGTTGATGTAGGCGCTCTGCGTGTGGCCCGCCAGCACCATGAACGCCACAACCAGCGCCAGCAGCGCGCCGTCAAGCAGCACTGCCGGAAGCGCGGCGTGGACGCATTTCCCGGCGTGACAAGCAACAGCGCCCACGGCAGCCAGGCCACCCCATTCATCTGGTTGATGTGACCGATCAGCCCGCCATAGAAGCCGCTCCCGGCCAGCACAAGCCCGGTTACCAGCCCGGCCAACCAGCCACCTCCCAGCCGCCGCATGAGCAGGTAGCCGCCAAAGCCAAGCAGCCAGGCGTGGATCGCGGCGCTCCAGGCCACCTGATGTGCTGCATCCAGCCAAAGCAGCGGCAGGTGCAGCGGGTAGAGCACGGCTGCCTGCGGGTTGGCCAGAAAGGGCGCGCCCATGAAGATGTAGGGATTCCACAGCGGTATGTGGCCGCTGCGCAGGATGGCCGAGGCGTAGTCGCGGTACGGGTAAAAGTAGAGAAGGATATCGCCCGAGGCCAGCACGCGGTTGGTGAAAAGGATGCGCGCAAAGAGGACGAGCACGAAGCCCGCCAGCAGCAGTGCTGCGATCAGGTGGTTGCGGCGCGGGTGACGTTGACTCATTGCGCGGGTGTGGCACGGGCGGAGGTGAAGGGGACAACCAGCGTCCAGGCAGATGTGCCTTCCGGGCGACTGACGCACCAGGCGCACTCCGCCTCGGCGTGCGCGCCTTCCACGATGGAATAGACCGTCATGTGGCCGACATGAAGTCGTCTCACGAGTTCAAGCCCTCTCTGCGCCAGATCGCCGGCAAGATTGGGCGACGGTCCCCAATCCGCTTCGATCAGCGTGCGCGGCAGCCACGCACTTCTCGTGGCATTGTCCGCCAGTGCAACCGATGAGGCAAACCAGCGCAACTGCACCTCTCCCGCCTGCACCGCATCGTAGAGCGTATACTGGGCGTTCCAGCCGAGCGTGTTGTGGTAAAGCACCTGCTTCCCGGGGCCCTGCGCGGCCACCCACGCCAGCGCTTCGTCAAGCCCGCTGTACGCGCCGTGGTCCGCGCCAATGGGATAGCCGCCGCGCGCCGCCGTCCACGCGGGAAGTGCGAGCAGCGCAAGCGCGACCAGCCCGGCTGACGCCGCAGCGGTCGGGTGCGCCAGGCGCAGGTGCTGCCACACCAGCGCCGCAAGCCCACCCACCCAAATCGCCAATACGGGCGCGAGCGGCAGCAGATAGCGATCCCACACCTGCACGGTTGTAATGGCGTGGAGGAGCAGAAAGCCCGCCGCCCACGCCACAAGCAACCAGGCAACGGAGGGGATGTGTATGCGCCATGCAAGCCACGCGCCGGCCATGGTCAGCAGCAGCAGCGCCACCCATCCCGCCCAATTGCCGCCCATATAGCGCAGGAGTTCGCTCCACCCCTGCGCGTGCGTGAGCCATTCGGCCGGAGGCGCCAACTGCAGCGCGCCATAGTTGCGCACGCCCAGGTCCCACGGAGAAGGCGCCGTGGCCCAGCGCATGGAGTCCCACACAAGCACCGGCAGCACGATGAGTGCCGCTCCCAATGCCATCCAGAGCAATGCCCGCAGACGCTTGCCGGCTAGTGCTGTGAAGAATGGCAGGGCAAGCAGCAGCGGCGCGTAGAGAAGCCCCTGCTGCTTGGTGATGATGGCCGCGCCCAGGGCAACACCCGCGCCAAGCCAGTGCGATCGCAGCCCCAGCGTGAGTGCGAGGAGACCGCAGAAGACGAGAAGCGTGTCGGTGTAGGCAGTGGGTGCAAAGGAGATGGCATAAGGGTTGAGCGCCATCAGCCAAGCGGCCGCTACAGCCGCGGCAGCGCCCCAGTCCGGCCACACGCGGCACGCGGCCGCGGCGACGAGCGGAATCGTCGCCGTTCCCGCGCAGATGCTGAGCATGCGCGCGCCTGCGTTGCTCGCGCCGAACAACGCAAGGGCCACGGCCTGCAACCACAGAAAGAGCGGGGGCTTGTCGGGCCAGGTGTGAAGGTACCAGGGGTCGCTCCAGACGGCGCGCGCCCACATGCCGTAGATTGCCTCATCTTCGCGCAGCGGGTAGGCATGCAAGAGCAGCAGCCGCAGCGCAAAGCCGGCGAGCGTGGCCAGCAGAATGAGGCGCGCCGCAGTTGAGGATGAATTAGGCAAGGGAGGCGGTTTCACGGCGAGGTGTACCTGCGGCGCGGGCCGGTCCGGCCTTCGCAGGTGGGAGTGCGACTGGCGCTAAAGTGAAACCGGGATGAAATCCACATTTACTACGAACATCTCGACGCAAAGGCGCGGAGGACGCAAAGGAACGCAGAGGAAAAGCACCTGCCAGGAATTAGTCGATTCGTTGCAGTCCTTTGCGCTTCCTGGCTCTCTCTGCGACTTTGCGTTGAGATGATACTCTCGTACCGGTGTGGCTCTAGTCCACAAAGCGGTACTTCACCAGCGTGCGCACCGCGCTGAAGCCGTCGCGCCAGGTGATCTTCTTGCCTTCATGGAAGGCGCGGCCGTTGTAGCTGATGGGCACTTCGTAGATTGTGTAGCCGCGCTTGAGGATTTTGGCGGTCAATTCTGGCTCAATCTCGAAGCGGCGGGAGCGCAGCGGCATTGTGGCGATGACGTCGCGGCGGAAGCACTTGTAGCACGTCTCCATATCGCTGAGCGACGTCCCGTAGAGGAGGTTGGTGCAGATTGTGAGCATCTTGTTGCCCGCGGTGTGGCCCAGGCTCATCGCCGCGCGCGGCCCCCCCATGAAGCGGCTGCCGTAGATGACGGGGGCGCGTCCCTCCAGCAGGGGCGCCAGCAGCTTGACGTAGTCGTGGGGATCATACTCGAGGTCGGCATCCTGCACGACGAAAATGTCGCCGGTGGCATGCTCAAACCCTGTGCGCAGGGCCGCGCCCTTGCCGCCATTCTGCGCGTGAAAGACGATCAGCATGTCCGCGGCATTTGCGGCGCGCCATACGTTGAGGATTTCGCGCGTGCCGTCCGTGGAGCCGTCATCCACAATGACGATTTCACGCTCAAGCTCGACACTGTCGCCAAAGGCGGGGTTGTTGCCATTGATGTGAACCGTAAGATTCACTGCACGTACGCGCTTGACGATCTCTTCGATGGTTGCCCGTTCATTGAAAACGGGCATGATAATCGATAACTTCACCGGTTTTGTCCTGGCTGCCTGGCCGCACGCCGGCGGCGGGTATTACTGCTCGCTTACCTGGTGGGCAAGGATGATTGCCTCGGCCACGGAGCGCATCGATTTGCGGTTGTTCATGCTCATTTTCTGGATGCGACGGAATGCATCATTTTCGTTGAGCCCCTGCGTATCCATGAGGATGCCCTTGGCGCGGTCAACGAGTTTGCGTGTCTCCAGCGCATCGCCCAGTGTGGCCACTTCGCGCTCGAGGGCACGGAACTCGCTGAAGCGCGCGAGCACGACTTCGATTGCAGGCGTCAGATCGCTCTCGCGGAAGGGTTTGACGAGGTAACCGGCGACACCCGCCTGACGCGCGCGCTGCACAAGTTCCTGCTGGCTGTAGGCGCTGAGCAGCAGGACGGGGGCGATGCGCTCCTCGGTCAGGATGCGCGCTGCCTCAATGCCGTCCATGTCCGGCATTTTGACGTCCATGATCACAATGTCCGGGCGCACTTCGCGCGCCAGGTTGACGGCGCTGCGGCCGTCGCCTGCCTCGCCCACCACAAGATAGCCGAGGTTCGTCAGCATCTCGCGCAGGTCCATCCGGATCAACGATTCGTCATCGGCGATGATGACTCGTGTGCGTTCCACAGCGCTCTCCTACCCTCTGCAATGATTGTTCCGGTCCGGACTCAACTCTCTGAATCAGCAAGCGCAGCACGCCGCTACCAGGCGCTGATCGGCCGTTTGGGAAAGACCACAATTGCGCGTGCGCCCCGCAAGGTGGCTGGTGCAGCGCTCTCTTCGTCACTACCCATCGCGTCGGCGCCGCTCTCAAAGCGCAGTGCACCCTTCAAGTCGTCCGTCACCAGTGTGTGAACGATCTGCAACCCCAGGCTTGCGCTCGACTGCGGTGCGAAGCCCGGAGGAAGGCCGCTGCCATCATCGCTGACCTCCAACTGGACGCTATCACCCAGGTCGGTCAGCGTAACCGATATTATACCTTGAGTCCTGTCTTTCATGCCGTGTTCAAGTGCGTTCAATAACAATTCATTGATCACGAGCGCCATGGGGGTGGCCTGGCTGGCGGGCAAACGGATGTTAGGGCCCTGGACTTGAATGTCGATAGCCTGTTCGGGGCTAAAGGCGACTTCGCGCACCTGGCTCACAATGCGTGTGCAGACATCGCGCACATTGATCGAGCGACTGTCGGATTGACTCAGATACTCGTGGATGACAGACATACTGAGAACGCGGTTGACTGCTTCTGTGAGGTCAATCCGCGCCTCGTCGCTGCTGGTGCGCCGAGCCTGCATGCGCAGAATGGCTGCAATGTTCTGGAGATTGTTCTTGACGCGATGGTGAAGTTCCTGAATCAGCGCCGACTTGACGTTCAATTCGCGCTGTTTGGCCACAGCCTCGGTGGCGTTGTGGAGCAGCACAAGCACCTGGTCGACATTGCGCTCAACTTCGCGCCCAAGCAACTGGCCCACCGGCTGGCGAAACCAGCGATTCTGCCACATTGCGCTTGGCATACGCAGGGGGATTGCGCGGCGCACCCATGTGCGGCCGTCGTCGCTTTCGGTGCGCCGCTCGATGCATTCTTCATGCTCGAACACAAAGTCCACAAGCTCAATGTCAAGCGCCTCCAGTTCAATCAACGGCTGGTCATGAAGGCTTGCGGGGAGACCGGCCGCGCGGTACATGTTTGCCGCAATGCCGCTCATGTAAATGACGGTGCGGCTGCGGTCGACGAGGTATACGCCATCGTAGAGGCCGAAACGCGTCAACCGCGCGGCGCTGGCAAGTTCGCCACGGGCGCACATCTCGATGATGTTGTTGGTCGCGATCTGAAAGAGGCGATCGCGCCGGCGCTGGCGCTCATGCGCGATCATGGTTGTTTCAATGACGAACGCTGCAAACGCTCTGTCATTTGCATCACAGATGGGGTAGACATCCTCGATGATCGGGGCGCCGTTGCGCAGCACTTCGCGCTGGCGACGGCCGCCGCTGCCGCTTTCGAGCGCGCGCATGACGAGCGGCAGTTCGTCGCCCGCTGCGGTGCGTCCTTCGGCATTGTCACGATAGAGGGATGAAATCGACTCGGGCAAGCCATGCGCGGCTGTCAGGATTTGCCCATCAGCCAGCAGCGTGCAAAGCAGCACATCCGCGCGGCTGACGTCGGCGGTAATGGCCATGCCCGCCTCGATGCAGAGGAGGTGCGCCCACTCTTGCTCGTTTATGTTGCGACAGGTGCGAACTCGCGGGTCCATGGCAGTTTGCGTCGCCGGGCGTGGTGTCCGGGCGGGAGTCGGATGAATCGCAGGCAACAAGAAAGCGGCGCGGCGCCGTGCCTGGTGCACGACGCCCACCGCCGGGACAGAGAGACTCTTTACCGCTGACCGCAGGCGCCGCAAACGCTCTGCAGGAACATTGGCTGCCTGTCACCATTGACCGGTTGCGCCGCGCACGCGCCGAAGTGTGCTACGCGCAGTGTACCAGAGTCGAGAAGTCGCGACAAGTTTGGGCGGTTGGGCAAACTTTGGCCCGGCGCGAAGCACAGACCGCACGCCAAGGCTGGGGGCGTCACGGCCACACGTGGAGTTGCGCGGCATGCGGCTTCATTCAATGCAGCTTGCAGACAACAAAGAACCCACCTTCACTCAAGTGAAAGTGGGCTTTGGTCGGGGCGAGAGGATTTGAACCTCCGACTTCTTCAACCCCATTGAAGTGCGCTACCAGGCTGCGCTACGCCCCGCGACGTCCGCAGAGTATAACATGGGGTCTGAGCGGCCGCAACTTTGGCGCGGCAATTTTGTACTGGAGTTGGGCAGTGGGCAGTGGGCAATGGGGGTCTTCGCTTGTCGCGTGTTGGACTACTGGGAGGCGCCGGCCGCGCATGGGGAACGGCGGCGGGTGTGCAGAACTGTCAAGTGCAGATGATGGCGCCGCTTTCCGTGGCTTCTTGCCGAGCATTGTGTGCCCGCTGGTTCGCAACCAGCGGGCTTTTCAGTGTGCGCGGGGGCGTCTGTTGTCAAGCGCGAAACTGCGGCAGCCACTGCGCCTGTTCGCTGAGCATCTCGGCCACCATGGCGTGAATCTGCGGCAGCGTGCAGATTGCGGCCGTGAGCGGATCAAGCATCACCGCATGATAGACAGCGTCGTCACGCCCGCTGAGCGCGGCCTCGACAATCAGCTCCTGCACGTTGATGTTGGTGCGGTTGAGCGCCGCCAACTGCGCCGGGTAGTTCGCCACACGCGTTGGCTGAATACCGTTGCCGTCCACCATACAGGCGACCTCGACGCAGCAGCCCTGCGGTAGATTCTCAATCAGGTGGTGGTTGGGCACGTTGCCATTGATGCGCACGGGGACGTGTGTCTCCATCGCCTCGATAATGTATGAACCAAATTCATTCGTGCGCTCGGTGGGGGGTTGGCGCGTACCGGCAATCAGTTCGGTGAATTCCGCCTGTGTGGCAGTCTGGCGATCAATGCAGTGGCGCAGGTAGCCGCCCGTGCGGCCATAGTCGAACCAGAAGTCATCCTCATTCTTGAAGCGAGGCACAAGTTCGTCATTCACCATGGCGGCGTTCTTGCGGAAGTAGGGCGCATATTCGCTGGCGTGGCCGCTCGATTCGGTGACAAAGTAGCCGAAGTACTTCATTAGTTCCGTGCGCACAGGCTCTTCGCCGATCACCTGCGGCGTTTCAATCGCTTGCCACAATTGCGGGTAGAGGTCCCTGTCGCCCTCACAGAAGGTCAGGAAGAAGGCCTGATGGTTGATGCCCGCGCAGGTGAAGACGAGGTCGTCGAATGATGCATTGACCCAACGCGCCATCATTTCGCTCGTGTGCTGTACGCTGTGGCAGAGGCCCACATGGGGGCGGCCGGTGGCCTTGTCAAAAGCCCAGCAATTGGCCGCCATGGGGTTGACGTAGTTGAGCAGCAGCGCATCGGGCGCGTACTTGTCCATCTCCGCAGCCATGTCCAGCAGCACGGGGATTGTGCGCAGCGCCCGGAAGACGCCGCCCGGCCCCAGTGTGTCACCAACGCATTGCTCGACGCCGTAGCGCTGCGGCGTTTCGATGTCGAGGCGGTAGGCATCGAGGCCACCTTGCTGAAAGGTGGTAATGACGTAGCCTGCGCCGCGCACCGCCGCAACGCGATCGGTTGTGGCCTCAACCCGTGCGTTGATCTTGCGGGCGTCGATCATGGACTGCACGAGGTCGCGCGCCTGCGCAAGCCGGGTGGCGTCAATGTCCATGAGGGTGATTGTGGCATCCTGCAGGGCCGGCGCAAGCAGAATGTCGCTGCACAAATTGCGGGTGAAGACGATGCTGCCAGCGCCGATCAATGCGATTTTGGTCACGGTCCGTCTCTTCCTTTTCAGGCGCGAAAGCGCTTTGGATTGCGATTCAGGATAATGCCAGGCACTGTGCAACAGCAGCGGCTGCACCCATCTGCGCCATTGCCCGCGTGGGACTCGCCCACGCGAAGGCCATCATTCAGCGCCTCGGGAATGGAGCGGTTTATGGGCCCACTCGCGTCAATTGCAACCACCTCCTCAAAGTACCCGGCGCTGTGCATGTTGTCTTGTATCGGCACTTCCCCTTGCGCACTGCAACACTCAGATGTCGGCCACGGAAGCGGCTCGCGCCCGCACCAGGCGGCCCAGGTGTGGCAAGTCCGTATCCACATTTGCAAGTGGCTGCAGCACAATGCGAAAGGCAAATGGCTCTGCATGAAGCTGGTGGGCAGGCAGGACGCCCGGCCCGCAGCTCGCGGTGCCGAGGCCATTCTGCCGCCAATCGAGGTGAAGCGTAATTGTATCGCGCCGCGGCAGCTCATAGGTATGGTTCGCGCGCTCCAGGTCCAGCGTTGTGTAGCGGTGTGCGCTAAAGCTCAACGTGGGGCTGCCCGCGGCCAGAAGCCCGACGCCGCGCCGATCCTGCAGCGCTACCCAGCGCGTCTCCATGTGGTTGCCATTCTCCTGCGGGCGGACATAAGGTGTGTGAAGTTCGTCAAGCGCAGCGCGCCACAACCCGAAGCGCGTCGCCTGCAAGCTGTCCGCATAGCTTTCGCCCGGGCCGCGGCCCAGCCAGGTCACGGCGTCCAGCGTGCCGGGCAGCGTGAGTTCGAGGCCGATGCGCGGCAGGAGCGCAGGCCACTTGCCGCGGGGCGTGCCGCGCACGTCAAGCACAAGCATCCCGTTCCCGAAGATGGTCCAGGCGTAGGTGCAAGCAAACGCCGCCTCAAAGACGGGCGGGGCGAGGCATGTTTCAACGACCACACGCGTCTCATCCGCGCTGGGCTGTGACCAGGCGAAGCTCTGCAAACGTTCGGTGGCCAGATGCAGGCAGTGCGCGCGCCACTCCTTCTCTACAGCGTCTCCAGTGCCGCGGGCTTCGTTGTCAATCGGTGCGCGCCAGATCGTGAGCCGCGGCCCCGCGCAGGCAAGGCTCTGCCCCGCCGCCGCCCAACGGGTGATGAGGCCGCGCGCGCTGTCGAACTCAAGTTCCATCGCGCTGTTGCCAATTGTGACCCGCGCGCCCTCTTCGCTGACGACAAGAGGCGCTTCGGTCCCCAACGCGCGCTGCGCAGAGAGCGGCGCGGGCGCACCCAACGCCACCTGCGCGAAAGCTACTTCGTGATTGACTGCGGCCCAGGACGTGGCCTGCGCCAGCACAAAGTGGAGCGTCAGGTGATAGAGCGCACCAGGCTGCCGCTTGGGCAGGGCCACGTCAATTGTGATGTCTGTGGCTGCGCCCGGGCCAATCGCCGGCGGCGCCAACCGGCCCGCCTTTACGACAGACCCGTCCTCCGTCACCTCCCAATCAATCCGCAGGTGATCCAGCGAGACGAAGTCGTAGCGATTCGTGAGACGAAGCTCAACCGCATCAGCACGCACCGCCAGCACGTCTACATGCACCGGCTCGAGCACCTTCTTGTAGGCGGCCATTCCGGGTGAAGAAGTGCGATCGGGGAAGAGCAGGCCATCGCAGACGAAGTTGTCGTCGTGAGGCTGGTCGCCGAAGTCGCCGCCATAGGCGAAATAGCTGCGTCCGTCGGGCGTTTGTGTGCGGATGCCGTGGTCAAGCCACTCCCACAGGCATCCGCCCAGCAGCCGTTCGTGGGCAAGGAAAGCATCCCAATACTCAACCAGGCCGCCCGGGCCGTTGCCCATGGCGTGGGCATACTCGCACAGAAAGAAGGGCTTGTTGCCATAATCCGCCAGAGGGATGGTGCCGGACCACGACTTGGTGTCGCCCACATCCCCCTCGCCCTTGCCGTAGGCAATTACATCCTCAAGCGAGGTGTACATCTGGCTGATGACGTCGCTCACCTTGCCGTAGCGGTCGCCTTCGTAGTGAATCAGAAAGCCGGGATAGGCGGCGCGCACCCAGTCGGCCATTGCCTCGTGGTTTGCGCCAAAGCCCGATTCGTTGCCAAGCGACCACATGATTACGCAGGGGTGATTCTTGTCCCGCTCCACCATGCGCTGCATGCGATCAATATAGGCCGCACGCCAATCAGGCGCGTCGCTCAGAAAGAAGGGTTGCTCGGCAAAAAGCAAACCGTGGCATTCAAGGTCGGCTTCGTCAATCACATAGAGGCCGTAGATGTCACACAACTCGAGAAAGTAGGGATGGGGCGGGTAGTGGCTGGTGCGCACGGTGTTGATGTTGTTCTGCTTCATCAACAACACATCCTGGAGCATTGTCGCGCGCGGCAGGGCGCGGCCGAGGTCAGGATGGTGCTCGTGGCGATTGACGCCGCGCAGCTTGATTGCGCGGCCGTTGACGCGCAGCTGCACACCCTCGATTGCGACAGTGCGAAAGCCCACTTTGTGCGACGAGACCGCAACCACGGCCCCTTGCGCATCGCGCAGAATCAGCAACAGCGTGTACAGATAGGGATCTTCGGCGGACCAGAGCCGCGGCGCGTCCACAGCCAGCCTCAGCTCTGCGTGCCCGCCGGCCTCAGCGTCCACAAGCGTAACGCTTGCCCCGTCGGCCAGCGGCGCGCCTGCCGCATCAAGAAGTGCCAGTTCCGCGCGGAGCGCCCCTTTACTGACTTCAGTGCAATCTACCGATGCCGTTGCCTTGAGATCGGCGCGCTTGCCGTCAGCCGCAACGCCGGGATCGATGTAGACATCGCGCAGCAGGGGCCGGGCGCACTCAGCAACGTGACGTCGCGAAAGATTCCCGACAGCCACCACATGTCCTGGTCTTCCAAATAGCTGCCGTCACTCCACTGATAGACGCGCACCGCCAGCAGGTTTTCGCCGCGCTGCACATACGCAGTCACATCAAACTCGGCGGGAATGCGGCTGCCTTTGGAGAAGCCCACGTATTGACCGTTCAGGTACACCTCAAAGGCCGAATCCACGCCATCAAAGCGGAGCGTCTGCTGCAAGCCGATGAAGGAGTCGTCAAGGTGGAAGCGCCGGCGGTAGCTGCCCGTGGGGTTTGCGCTGGGCACATGCGGCGGATCAATGACAAAGGGGTAGATGACGTTCGTGTAATGTGGCGCGCCATATCCGTGCATCTGCCAGTTGCTGGGCACGGGCAGCAGGTCCCAATCGGCGTCGTCAAACGGTGCGCTGCTGAAACCCGTGGGCGCTGCGGCGGGCGATTCTGCATAGTGAAAGCGCCATGCGCCGTTCAGCGACGTCTCCCAGGGCGAAGCGCCACCTGCAATGGCCGCCTCTACTGTGGGATAGAGGCTAAAGCGTGCACGCGCCGCCAGGCGGTTGCGCTGCAGAAGCTGCGGATTCTCCCAATCGGGCTGGGTGGAGAGGGGCGTGTGCATGGCATCCTTTGTCTGGCAGATGGGTGACTTAGGTGGATTGTGGTTCTTTGGCCGCTTGCGTTGATGAAAGCGCAATGCGGAGGGTACGGAGATCGTCACGCTTGGTGAATGGTCGTTTGCCAGTCACCCGGTCAACCTATCGTTCACTCCCCCAGCCTCGCCCCCACAAACTCGGGGGCACCGTTGAGGAAGTCGCGTACCGGCATGGGCCGCTTGCCCGCCGGCTGAACAGAGACCAGCTCCAGCAGGCCATTGCCCGTGGCAACGGCGACGCCGCTCATCGTGCGCACAACACGGCCCACATCCGCCACAGGCACGGTGGGATCGTCGCCCATGATTGTGGCGGCGAGTATCCGCAATGGCGCGTCCCGCCACAGTGTCCATGCGCCCGGCCAGGGGGTGTAGGCACGCGTCATGCGCTCAATTTGCGCCGCGGACAGCGTCCAGTCGATGCGGCCATCCTCCTTGCGGATCATGCGGCAGAGCGACGCTGCGCCGGGAAGAGAATCCTGCGGCACAGGCGCAAGTTCGCCTGCCAGCCAGCGGGGCAGCGCCTCCACCAGGAGCGCCGCGCCCTGGTCGGCAAGGCGGCTGCCCAGGCTCTCGGTGGTGTCGGCGGGCGAGATGGGCGTGCGCGCCTGGGCGAGAACCGGCCCAGTGTCCATACCCACATCCATGAGCATGATCGAGATGCCAGTTTCGGCGTCGTCCGCCAGAATTGCGGCGGCAATGGGTGATGCGCCGCGCCAGGCAGGCAGGAGGCTCGCGTGGACGTTGATGCAGCCATAGGTGGGAATCTCGAGTACGGCGCGGGGCAGGATGAGCCCATAGGCCGCGACGACCAGCAGGTCGGGGGTCAGGGCGCGCAGTGCCTCGACTGCCGCTTCGGCCTCGGCCCCCTTGCGCAGGCCCGCGGGCTGCAGAACAGGGATTCCCAGCTCCAGCGCAACCTGCTTGACGGCACTTGCGCTCAGCTGCTTGCCGCGCCCGGCGGGGCGGTCGGGCTGTGTGGCAACGGCAACGATTGACCACTGGTGACCAGGCGCGGCGGCAGCAAGCGCCCGCAGCACCGGCACGGCGAAATCGGGCGTCCCCATGAAGATGATTCGCGTTGCGCTCATGAGGCCATTTTAGCAGAAGGGGGCGGGAATCGGGAGTCGGGAGTCGGGAGTCGGGAGTCGGGAGTCGGTGGTCGGGAGTCGGGAGTCGGGAGTCGGGAGTCGGGAGTCGGGAGTCGGGAATCGGGGTCGGGAGTCGGGAGTCGGAAGTCGGGATCGAGTCGGGAGTCGGGAATCGGCAGTCGGAACAGGTGCAGCTGGTTTCCGACTGCCGACTGCCGATTCCCGACTCCCGACTTTCGCGACCTTGGCGCGCAACGTGCGTATTGATTGGCAGAACAAGCAGTCGCTCAGGTGGGCGAGCTTGCGGACAAGCACAATGGAGGAGTTCCAATCATGACGAGCAACATTCCCAATCCAAACCCCGAGTGGGAGACCGACCCCGAGGCCGTTCAGCCCCCCATGGGCGCCGGGCCCGCACAGCCAATTTCGTTTGACTCCGGTTCACCTGCTCCGGGCAGTGCCGAGTTCAACAGCAACTACCAGCGTTTTGCCGAAACCGCCGGTCAGCAGATGAATGATGCGGCCGACGCGATCCGCCGCGGCGAGTTCATTGCCGACAGTGTGGTGGATGCTTCGGCCAACAGCGACGACCGGCTTGTTTCTCTGCTCTGCTACATCGTGCCGGTGCTTCTTCCCGTCATCGTGATGCTGAGCGAAAGCAGCCAGAAGCGTCCCTTCCAGCGCTACCATGCCGTGCAGAGCCTGGGGCTTTCAGGCTTCATCGTGGTGCTGGCCATTGTCGTCAGCATTGCCACGGGAATCCTGCAGATCATCCCCATCGTTGGGCTGATCGTCGGGGCGCTCATGTTCTGCCTGAGCCCGATTCTTTTCCTGATGGCGGTCGTGGCGGCCTTCTACTACGGCTTCCAGGCCTACCAGGGCAAGCGCTTTGCGATTCCGGTTGTGACGAACTTCCTGGTGAACCAGGGCTGGCTGTAGACAGGGAAGGCGGTCATGCAGGGTGGCGTGGGCAAGCGCCACCCCGACAAGCCAAGGCCAGAAGTCACAATGAGCGGGCGGCAACCTCGAAAGGGGTTGCCGCCCGCTTCTTGTTTGGTTTTGGGGGGAATCGCATAACTGATAAAGGATAATTGATTAGTTTCCCGACAGATATCAATAATATTGAAATTGCATATTGACAATTGAGAATAATGCGCGATAATTGTTCAAGATTCTGGTTCGTCGTGCAGTTCTTCTGACTCTGCTGCGGTCTCGCCCGTGATGTGGCCGGTTGTTGAAGCGACGCAGCCGCCGTGGAAGTTGGAGAATGTGAGATTCGTTTCAACAGAAAGGAACACCATGTTGCCATTACCCGCCCGCAGCCCCTTCGAAGGAGGCCGCATCGTCGTCACCCGCTTCTACTGTCCAGACAGCGATCTTGTGGTCAAGGGCCAGTTCGAAGTCACAACGCCCTTCGCACAACTCAACGATGAGCAGATCCAGTTCGTCGAGACCTTTGTGCGCTGCGAGGGCAAACTCAACCGCATGGAGGGCGAACTCGGCTTGAGCTACCCCACCATCCGCGGGCGTCTGCATGAGGTGATCCGCACCCTTGGTTACGAACCGGGCAAGGAAGATGCACCTGCTGTAAACGCTCCCGATCGCAGCCGCATCCTCGAAGCGCTCAGGAATGGCAGCCTGAGTTTCGATGAGGCGATGTCGATGCTCGCGGGAACCACGAGCACGCAAACCATTGATGATGGAGAGGTGAAACTGTGATGAACCATATTGTTACTGGGGAAGCGCCCGAGGTCGTGATCGAAGTGATCGAAGGTGATGCAAGTGTGCGCGGCTGGTCTCGTTTGGCAGTCGACGTCGCCATCGATCCGCGCAAGATCGAGTTGACGCAGAGCGAAAACAGCGTGCGCATGCGCCTTCACGCCTCCGCCGCGATTCAGCTCCCCGCCGGCAGCCGGCTGCGCATTGAACGTGTGGATGGCGATCTTGCCGTCAACGGCGTCACGGGCAGCCTCTTCCTGGGCAAAGTCAACGGGGACGTGGGCGTGCGCAACACCGGACCGCTCACAATCGAGCACATTGAGGGCGATCTGGGCGTGCGCTCGGTGCAGGGCGACTGCGCGATTGGTCAGGTCAGGCGCGACGCGTCGGTTGCCCACGTGCGGGGCGATTTGAAGATCGGCAACGTTGGTGATGACCTCTCGGTCAGCGGCCTGCACGGTTCACTCCACGCGGTCGCAGCGGATGACATTTCGGTGCGTTTCGACCCGCGGCCGGGCTGCACCTATGACGTGCGCGCCGGCAAGAATCTCGATTGCCGCTTCCCTTCGATTTCCAGCGCCAAGCTGACGCTCTCGGCAGGCGAGTCAATCAGGACGCGCGGGCTGACGACCCCAGTTCCCGAGGGCAATGACGTGGCCTTCCAGATCGGCGCGGGGGAGGCAATCGTCAACCTTGCCGCGGGCAAGCGCCTTTCACTGCGCGGCGCCGAAGCGTGGGTGGACGATGATTTCAGCTTTGAGTTTGGTCCCGAAGCGGCGGAACGCTGGGCCGAACTTGCCCAGCAAGTGCAGGAGCAGGTTGGTGCAGTGGCGCGCCAGGTAGAGGAGAAAATTAACAACATGGGCGGTAGCGAAGAAATTGCCACTCGCATTCAGGAGAGCATTCTGGCGGCAGCGCGCCGGGCAGAAGCCAAGATCAATGAGACCATCCGCAGCGCCGAACAGCGCACGGATGAGGCGCAACGGCGTGCGGCGGATGCCGAAATGCGCCAGCGCAGCCGCGGGCGGAACTGGGGCGCGCCACCTCCACCAATGCCGCCCAGCGCGCCCAGGACGCCGGTGAGCGAGAACGAGCGCATTCTCATTCTCAAAATGGTGGGCGATGGCAGCATCACCGTGGAACAGGCGGAGCAATTGCTGGCGGCGCTCGGCGGCAAGGCCGGCGCGGGCGACTGACGTGATGGTGCACTGAAATAAACAGAGTAAACTATGGAACAGGGAACAGGGAACCAGCACGTTCCCCGATCCCTGTTCCATAGTTACGGGTTGCAGCCTATGGTAGCAGCGGCGACCGTTAGCCATCACCGAAACATTCGGCAAACTCCATTGGCAGCCGCTACGAATCGATCGCGCTTGTGAGAGACGCAGCGCTTAGAAGAGCCCCATGTAGGTGACCAGCAGAAAGTAAAGATAGACCACCAGCATCGAAGGCAGCCCCACGACCAGCCCGGTGCGCAGCATCTGCTTGCGGTCGACCGCGCCTGTGATGGCGACAAGCGCCATGCGCGCCGATGCGCTGGGCAGTGCGTACGCCAGCCCCACAGCGATGATCGTCGGCACGACGAGTTGTGCTGGTGGAATGCCTATGGACTGTGCGATCGCAACGAGAATCGGCGAGAAGATCGCGCCCAGGGTGACATCGTTGATGAATTGCGTCAACGCGAAGCCCAGGGCAATCAGGACGAACAGCGTCACGGCATAGGGAAGCCGCTCGAGCACGGGCTGCGCCAATTGCGCAATCCATACGTTCGCCCCGGTTGAGTCAAGCGCATAACCCAGCGCGAAACCCGCGCCAATCACCAGGAAGACCCCCCAGTTGACGCCCTTCATGTCGTTCCAGTCGACAATCTCCTCGAACGAAAGAAAGGCCACGGCCGCGATCGCAACAATTACGCTGCTGAGCAACGTCGTCGGCAGGCCCAACCACTGCTCGACTTGCTCACCCAGAACCCACAGGAGCACAGCCAGCCCCATGACCACAAGAATCTCGCGCTCGGCGCTTGTGAGCCGTCCGCCGCGCTCGATGTCTGCCTCGACCGTCGCCAGGTCCAGGCGCAAGTCGGGCGTGGGGTTGGCCAGCCTTAACAGCCACCAGGAAAGGGGCAGCAAGATGAGCGCAATGGGCAGGGCGTAGAGCATCCACTCGAGGAATCCGAAGGGCTCCACGGCGTTGATGACGCCGGCCGCGATGGCATTTTCGCCGCTTCCCACGATCGTTGCCAAGCCGCCGATGCTTGCGCCGTAGGCCACGGCCATCACCAGCAGGGGCAGCGAACGGCGCGCATCATCGGCCGAAGGCATGCGCTGCGCGATGGTGAGCGCGACGGGAATCAGCACCGCCGTCGTTGCCGTGTTCATCACCCACATGCCCAGCACAGCCGTCAGCAGCATGATGCTGAGAAGCAGCATCGGCAGGCGTCCGCCGCTGCGCACGATCGCCTGGAGTGCAAGCCGCCGCGTCAGGCCGTGTTTGCGCAGCGCCTCGGCCAGAAAGAGGCTTGTCAGAATCAGGAAGACCGAAGGCGAACCGAAGGGGGCAAACGCCTCGCCCACCGTACCGATGCCAAGCGCCACCATGGCAACCGGCACAAGCAGCGCCGAGATGGGCAGCGGCGCAGGCTCAAGGGCGAGGATTGCGCCGGTGAAAACAAAAAGCGCAATCGCACTATGCCCTTGCTCGGTCAACCCCTCAGGCGTGGGGAGCATCAGCACAATGGCCGTGAGGCCCAGCACGATGAGAAAGCGCCGCAGGTCGAAGACCTTGCGGCGCGCCAACAGCAGAGGCTGCTGCAGAATGTCCAGAGGTGTGTAGCGCCGCTGCAGACGCCGCTTTGTGCTCGAGGTTCGCTCGGTTTGGCGGCGCGCCGCCTCTGCGGCGGCAGCGGTCGGCTCGGCTGCATTCAGCGTACCATCAGCCGAGAGGTCCCCAGATGCGCCGGACGCTGCCCCAGCACCAGCACCGGCCGGCACAGGCTGGGCCGTGAAGGTGGCTTGCTTGGGCAGATCTGATTTCAGCCGCCGGCGTTTGAGGGTCATTGAATGGCTGGATGCCTGGGGTGCGGACTGCGCGGTGCGAGACCATAACTCGTAATACGCGGCAACTTCTGACGCAAGGACGCCAGGCCGCGAGGAATCACAATGAAGGATGCAATAGAACGGCGCTCAGATTACGCAAGCGGCCGCTACGCTGTCGCGCACCCGCTGTGGATGAGGCGCAAGGCTTTTCACAGGCGCCGGCCCGTGGCCGACGCTCTCGGCTTGCGAAGCGATCGCACTTTGGCGCAGAGCGCTAGACCAATAAACCAGTCAACCACGCACCTACTGCTGCGCCGGAGCCGCGGGAACCCGCACGGAAGGCATGAAGGTCTTCTTGTCGCAGAGCATATTGGCCTTGCCGGCCGTTGGGCATACAAGGAATCTGGAAGGCAGCGACCGTATTGGCGCCACCCGCGCCGTCGGGGAAGCGCCCCATGCTGACGTTGGCGCTCTGCTTGCCAAAGTCCAGGCCGTCAATCAGCACGGTGCCCTGTGCGCCATAGAGACCGAGGAAATCGCCATCCTTGTTGAGGCTGAAATTGGTATGATTCGGCCCCTGGTTCTTGCCGGCATCGCTGTCAAGCCAGAAGATCACGAAGCCCTTGGCGGGAACGCTCAGCCCGCTGGGAATTGCGAACAAGGTTGGTTCGCGCGGGCTGTCCGAGAGAAAGAGGCCGGTGAGCGAAATCGCCGCGCCGGTGGGGTTATAGATCTCCATCCAGTCGGGGAACTCGCCGGGGTCGTCAGCATCTTCCACAAGGCCGAAGTTCTCGGCCATGAACTCGTTGATGCGCAGTTCAGGTGCCACATAGCCCACAACATAGCCGTCCATGTGCGAATTTGTCTTGTTTGCTTCATTGTCCACTGCGCGCACCTGGTACCCAACATAGGTGTCATTCCCGAATCCGGGAATCGACGCCTTGTAGCTATTGCCGCCTGCGCTGGCCATGGGCAGGACAATCGCGGTCGTTCCCACCGTATAGACAAGTGAGGCGCTCAAC
This sequence comes from uncultured Chloroflexia bacterium, assembly GCA_963735275.1. Classification (GTDB taxonomy): domain Bacteria; phylum Chloroflexota; class Anaerolineae; order Caldilineales; family Caldilineaceae; genus UBA5069. The sequence goes on from CAVTKJ010000001.1 coordinate 1,192,663, forward strand.
CCGCTCTGGTCGTCGGTGATGACGGCTGTTACGGTCACGACATCCCCGGCTTGCGGCTGCACAATGTTGCGCTGCACACTCACGATCACCGGCGCATTCTTGTTGTTGCTTTCGCCGGGCGTGGGCGCCGTAAAGGGGCGCCAGGTTGGGCCGCCATCGGGGTCGCGGCCCTCGGAAACGTCCTGCACCTGTGGGCCGAATTCGCGCAGATCCACCTGCTCGCCCGTGGCAGTGACGTACAAGCCGATCGATTCGCCGGCCGCGCTCAGGCCGAAGGTGAAGTGGCGCGGGCTGAGCGGGCGCAGATTCGCATCTTCACCCTGAAAGAAGAGGATGAATCCGCCCGCAGGAACGGTGACCGTTTGCGTAATTGGATTCTTGTCGGGCTTGAGCGGATCGTCGCTCAGCGACAACCCCTTCATGTCAACGGGTGCAGGGCCGGGGTTGTAAATCTCAACCCAGTCGGGCGTCTTCTCGGCCTGCACAGGGTCAATGACAAAGCTGCCATTGGCAGCCATGAACTCGTTGATGCGCAGCGCCGCCTGCGCCGGAGGAATGGCGTCCGGCGCCGTATCCTGTGCGGCTGCGGGCCGAGCGCTCAGCGCAAGCAGCGCCACCGCGCAGAATGCGACCAGGCGCCAGCCTTGCAGATGCGTGCCATTCGTGTGAGGTTTTTCGTTGATCGACATAGCTTCACCAGTGTGAAAGTTGAACGAAAGGGTTCGCAAGCGCAAACGTTTAGCGCTTCACCGCAGGCATGTAGACAAACTGAAAGGGCGTCTGCACGGAAGTTTGCCCCAGTTCTGCCACGACGCCGCCAGTGGCATTCACGCTTTTGAGCCAATAGTAGCCGGGGGCAGCCGGATTGGCCGAAGGGTCGGTAACGCTGTAGGTTGCGGCAAGCGCCATCACGCCGTCGGCCGCGGTGGGCGCAGCGGCCGCCGCTTCGGCCACACTGACCGATGCGACCGGGACAGCGTGCGTCGGGTCCAGGTCCGGGCTGCGGAAGAGCTTGAAGCCCGTCACCGTCTCCGGGAGTGGCGCGCCCGCCAGCGCCCACGTGAGCACGACCTTCTGCTGCGCGTCGGGGATGGCCGTGAAACTGCAGAGTGTGGTCGTGGCAGCAGCCGCGGCCACGCCGGGCAAGTCGGCGCTTGGCTGCCACGCAATCGGGTCGCTGCCCCAGGCGGTCATGTCCACGCGCCGCAGCGCCGCGCCCTGCCCGGCGGCCTGGCTGGGCCACGGCGCGGTCGCCGCATAGCTGACGCTGTCGTTGGAGATCCACGCAGTGGCACTGCTCCCTGAGGCGGGCGGCTGAACGACTGCCACCGTCTGCCCCGCATTCGAGAGCTGCGGTGTGTAGGGGCCAATGATGCGCACAAAGCTCCGGTTGCCCAGCGTTTGGCACGCTTGCTCCGGCGGGACCGAAACTGCCAGCAGCTGTTGGCCCGGAGCAAGCGTGAGCCCCGCCGGAATGCTCATGTAGCCACCCTGTAATTGCCAACCTTGCGCGGGATTGCTGCGGTTGAAGAGTTCCACGTTGCCGGCCGACGTGTTGGTCAATTCGATGTACTCAAGGCCGCCCGCCGCCGGCGCATAGTTGACGGCGCTGATCACCAGCGGCCCCAGGCGCGGGCCGCTATTCTCCGCGCCGATTGTGGGGCGCGCAAGCAGCAGCCACGTGGACCGCCCCAGGCTGTCAAGAATGCGGCCAAAGCTCACGCCCGGCTCTAGCGAGGGGAAGCTCATGCGCATCTGGTAGCCCGTGAGCACACCCGCCGCATTGCCCGCCGACAGTACAAGTTGGCCGGTGACAGGCGGATCAAGCTGCAGCTTGCCGTCAAACGATGGCTGGTTCAACTGGTTGTAGGTGATGACGAAGAAGCCGCGCGGCGGTATCTTCGAGTTTTCCGGCAGCCACACCTTGCGCGGGTCGGTGGTCGAATCGCTCAGGAACCAGTGGCTGACGTCCACCTCCAACTCACCGGGGTTGTAAAGTTCCACAGCGCGCTGGATCGGCGGGTTGAGCAGGAACTCGTTGATCACAATCGAGACCGGCTCCGGCCCGCCGGGCGAGCCGCCGATGCTCAGGCTGCGCCGCCACGACGCGCCATCGTTGGGCGCACCCAGCGCGGGGCTGTAGGTCATCGAATAACCCTTGCCGTCGGCGTCGAGCGGCCAAGGCGCCTTGTCGCCGTAGGTGATCTTGAGCGAGCTGCGCCCCCACGCATCCACAAGGTTAATCGTGTCGCCGCCGTTGCCCAACTTGTGGTCGTACGCGCCAAAGGGGTTGAAGCCATAGCGACGGGCAAATGAGGGCGCGTCCTTGGCAAGCACGATCGTCTTGTTGGGCCCCACGACGCTGTTCGGTGCAAATGTATAGTCGATGCCGCCGGTGACGCGCAGACCACCCAACGCCACCGTACGGTTGCTCTTGTTGACCAGCTCAATGAACTCCAGCTCGTCGCCGGGGGTGTTGCCCCAGGGCAGCGGGTTGTACATGATTTCGGTGAGCAGCAGGTCGGTGATGACAGGCGTGGCGGGTGCTTCGGCCCGGAAGTTCAGCGGCGCGGACCAGTGACTCCAGCGCCCGCTGTTGTCCATCATGCGCACACGCGCGCGATAGTCGCGCCCCGGCTGCACAACGCCGGCGGGCGGCGTCACCGTGTTCTGGTAGATCGGGAGCACGCCGCTCTCCCACGCTGCGTTGATTTCGTATGCACCCGCCGCGGGGCCGCCGGTGACATCGGCGATGCGCCACTCCATCGCGGCAAAGGTGCCTGCGCCCTGGGGATCATTGAATGGCCCTGTGGAGAAGCGGATTTGATCGGCGGCGGTTGTGCCCGCGGCGGCAATCGAGGGCGTGGTGGGAATGGCCGGGTCGTTGACGAGCATGGTCGCGTCCACCCAGCCGTAGCGCTGGTTGGAATAGACCTTCATGCCCTCCACCATGCCGCGGAACGTGCCCGTATTGACGCAAGAACCATCGCTGCCCTTGCCCCAGGCACACTTGTAGAACTGGCCGGGCGCGCTCTTTTCAGGGTCCACATATTTCTGCGGGGCGACGGGATTCCCCCATGACGCACCGTAGATTGGGTTGTAGTCCCACTTGAAGCGGTCGGCCGCGACCATTGAGCGTGCATTGTTCTTGTCGCTGGCGGGTGTGTCAATCAGCCCTGCCTGCGCGTCGAGCATGGGGGAGAGTTGCTCGGGGTTGAGGAGCAAATCGCGCAGTTCCCGCATGCGCCCCTGGTACTCAATCACGAAGGGGCCGCCATAGGGCGTGAAGGAACCCGTCAGTGGGTCATAGCAGCGGCGCAGCAGGCTGCACGCCCAGGGCTCCTGCGCCGTGCCAAAGTAGCGGGACGTGTCATGCCAGGTGAGGTCCAGGTCCCATGGGTAGATGGCCCACTTGTTCGTGTCGAGGTTGCGGTAGAACATGTAGTTCTTCCCCTCGCCCATGTCGTAGTGATGTACAAACTCGACAATCGCGCGGAAAGAGTAGTAGTTTTCCAGATCGACGTTGCTGCGCCACCAGGCGACCGGGGTGCTTGCCTGCGAGTAGTAGGCCAGTGCGCGCAGGTCCGAGCCGTCTGACGGTCCGTTGCGCCCGAGGTTGTTCAGTGTCCCCTCAAAGAGGTTAACGCCAACAGGCTGCGTGCTTTCAATCTTGTAGAGGTTGCCGTCGGGCAGGTCGCGTTCTTCAAGGAATTGTTCGTCGGGATTCTCGATGCTCAGGTAGAGCCCCCAGAAATCGCCGTCGTACTGGCCATTGCCGTACTCGGTAGGGGTCGTGATGACGCGCCAGTGGACGTAATTCGTATCGGACGCGGGCACGCCGGCCAGGTTGAAGAGCTTGTAGCTCATCGACTCGAACATTCCCGCTTCGCCGCGCCGCTCGCGGTCCGTGTGGCCCATCTCGCCGCGCAGGTTGATGTTGTCGCGCAACACGGCGTAGGGGCGGCCGTTGTCGTCATACGCCTGAAAACGATGGCCCGCCTGGAAGTCAAGCCGCCAGTTGGTCTTGCCCGTGGCAAAGCGGCGCTCGGCCCCCGTGGGGCGGAAGCCCACATGGTCGTACACCTCGCCGTTGTAGACGAGCGTGCCGCGCCACTTGTAGTCGTTGCCCATGTAGGGCTGCTGCTGCGACGGCGGCATGTGCATCGCATCGGTCACATCGCCATTTTTGGCGATGAAGAAGTAGACCGGCAACGCGCGCATGTTGTCGAAATTGAAATTGACGACCGTACCGCCGTTGAGTGACCCCCACCACGCAGGCAGCGCGCCGTAAACAAAGTAGGCAAAATTCGGCTGCGGGTCCTCGGGGTAGGGCAGGGAGACGCTGCGCCCGCCCGCATCGGCTACCTGGACGCGGTAGCGCACGAGCACGCGGCTCTGCTGTGGCGGAAGCTGCGCCTTGTAGAGCAGCCCGCCCTCGGCAGGGCCGGCGGCTGCCATCGCCACCGTCGTCCATTGCGTCGCATAGGCGGCATCCTGAATGGCAATGTATGCGCCGGGCTGCACCACCTGATACGCGAGCGTCACTGCGCCAATGCCGTCGGCGTCGGTGACCACCGCGCTGACGGTCACCGCCTCGCCCGGCTTCGGCTGGTGGGGCTCATGCGTAATCGAGAGGACAAAAGGAGGCGGATTGCCCACGCTGCCGGCATTGGGCGCGGCAGGCGTCGCGGGCTGGGCGCGCCACGCGCCGGCTATTTCGTTGTCGAGCGCCGGGTTAATCAGCTGGATTGATTGCCCATCAATCGCACCCGCCACAGGCCAGGGGAAGCCATAGCCGTAGGCGACGCTGTCCACGCGCGTCGTCACATCGTTGCGCAGGACAACTTCCTCTCCATCCACGGAAAGGTTTTTGGCGAAGGGGCCATAGACCAGCGCCGCGGCCGTCCCGTAGCGGGCGCGAAGTGCGGTCGGGTTCTCGGCCACGATGACATAGCCCTGCGCAGGGATGACCGCGTTGCCGGGAAATGAGTAATCGACGCCGCCGCTCAACGTCCAGAAGGCAAGGCTTGCGGCCTTGTTCGTGGGGTTGTACAGCTCGACAAACTCGTGCCGGTCGGTGTCGAGGGGTGGCTTGGCGTAGATTTCGGAGATGACAATCGGCGGCGGGGCCGGGTCGGCGGCGGGGACGACGTCCCACGTGATCGATGCCGCGGCCGCGCCTGCGGTGGGATCGGCGGGCGCCGGGTCAACCGGCGCAGGCGGTTCCTGGGCAAGCGCAGTGCGCGCCGAAACGGGCTGGAGCAGAACGACCAGCGCCAGCAGCGCCTGGATGACCAACGCGACGGTGCGCCGGGATCGGATCCGAGTGGAGCGGGAGGGATTGGGGACAGTACGCCTCAGTCCACGGGGATGCGGCGGCGCAATAGGTGTTGATGCCAACGTGCGTGGGTGCCTGCAAAGACGGGTGTGCAAAGGAACCGCGCAGCAATCGAGCGCCCGCCACATCGCCCCTGCTGCGCGCCAACATACCCGAAAATGGCCGTTCGCGCAATAGCAGATGGCGCGATTTCTGCCCATCTCGCTTGAGCCGCGCGGCAGTACGCTGTGCCGTCGCAGCGCCTGCCGGGATCGCCACATCCAGCCAAGCGACCCAAATTCTCACATTCTTCATTGATTGCCTTCATACTCTCTCCACATTCAATTGGCATACTGTGCGCAGGGCGGGCAGGCAAAGCGGCGCCTCTCGCTCCACACATCGAGCCGCAAAGAGACGCACACCGTTGGGTTTCGCACCCATCCAGAAGGAGATTTAGGCATATGAAGACCGGCATGAAACGCATCCTGTGGGGAGGCGCGGCCGCAGCCGCAGTTGCAGTAATCATCGGCGGGGCAACATTCTTCCCGATGAATGCACAGGCACAGACCGCCACCGTCACATCCACCGTCACCGCTCCCGACTTCCAGCAGCCGGGTCGCGGCACTCCAGGCGGCCCCCTCGGCAACAAGACCGACCAGAGCGCCGCGCTTGCTGCAGCACTGGGCATCACGACCGAGGAACTTCAGGCAGCGCAGGTCGAGGCCCAAAGCGCCGCAATTGACCAGCAGGTGACCGATGGCTGGCTGACACAGAAGCAGGCGGATGTCCTCAAGGCCCGCATTGACAGCGGCACGGCAGGCCGCTTCGGCGACTTTGGCCGCGGCGCCGGACCCAGGGGCGGGAGCAATGTAGATTCTGATGCTCTCCTCGCCGACGCACTGGGCATCTCGGTCGAAGACCTTCAGGCTGCACGCACCACAGTCTTCGAGGATCAGCTCGCCCAGGCAGTGACCGACGGCAAGATGACGCAGGCGCAGGCCGATCTCATGACGGCGCGGCGCGCATTGAACGAGTACCTCGCCCCCAAGCTGCAGACGGCATATGATGATGCAGTTGCGGCAGCAGTCACAGCAGGCGTGGTCACGCAGGAACAGGCGGATGCACTCGCCGCACAGGGCGGTATGGGGATGCGCGGCTTTGGCCCTGGCGCCGGTATGGATGAGGGCATGTGGGGCATGGGTGGCGGACGCGGCATGGACGGCGGACGCGGCATGGACGGCGGACGCGGCATGGACGGCGGCCCGATGGGACATGGCGGTCGCGGTGGAGACCGCACCGACGGCCCCGACAACGGCGCCCAGGGTGGCCCAACGGACTCGACCGACAGCAGCAACTGACGCACGTTTGTGAAAGAGCAACTTAACTAGATGAAGCGAGGCTTCCCCAATCGGAAGCCTCGCTTCGCGTTGATTTCTCGCAGAAAATGGTGCTTGACAATGCTCACGCGTGCGAGTACACTGAGACTATGCCCTGTCATTACAGCATGATGGGATACTAGGGCCGTTCATTGGTCGCCAGGGAGACACGCGTGCATCTCAATACGAACATCGACCGCAGCAGCTATGTGCCCCTGTACGCCCAGGTGCAGGAAGCGATCCGCGACGCCATCCAGCACGGTGACGCCCTGCCGGGTGACCAGTTGCCCAGCGAACCCGACCTTTGCCAGCTCTTCGATGTAAGCCGCACCGTCGTGCGCCAGGCGCTGGTCAGCATGGAATACGAGGGGCTGATCGTGCGCAAGAAGGGCAAGGGCACATTCATCGCCCGCCCCAAGATCGGCGAGAGCCTCTTCCAGGAACTTACGGGCTTTTATCAGGATATGGAGAGCAAGGGTGAGCGCCCGGTCTCGCGCGTTTTGCAGCAGCAGGTCATTCCCGCTAACACCAAGGTGGCCGAGGCGCTGGGGCTTGCCGTTGACGCCCCTGTGGTCATCATTGACCGCTTGCGCTCCGTCAACAGCGAGCCGATTGTGCTCGTCACCACCTATCTGCCCTATGCTCTTTGCCCCGGCATTGTCAATGTGGACCTGTCGAACCAGTCCCTCTACGCGTTGCTTGAGCGCGATTACAGCCTCGTCATTGCACGCGGCAAGCGCATGATCCAGGCCATTGCTGCGAGCGAGTACGAGGCCGGCCTGCTTGAGACGGCACGCGGCGCGCCCCTCATCGCGCTTGAGAGCATCAGCTATCTCGCAGACGGAACGCCAGTCGAATACTACAAGGCGCTGCATCGCGGTGATCGCTCCATGTTCGAGGTAGAACTGGTGCGCTCGCACGATGCGGGGCCGGCGTATGTGCTCAACAGCAACATGAAGTAGGTGATGGCGATATGGGATAATTGGGGATTGATAATTGGTTGATGGGTTGATGGGTTGATGGGTTGATTGGTTGATTGGTTGATCGGTTGACTTGTTGATTGGTTCAATTCAGCCGCAAGTGAATCAATGGCTATCACCTTCACCCTGGACGGAGCGGCGCACAATCAGTTCACCGAAAGACGAACAGTCCGCCAACCGCCAATCACCCACTCACCCAAGCAACCAGCTACCCAATCAACCAATCAACAAGTCAACCTATAAACCAATCAACCAGCCGCTCGCTTCACCCGATCCTGAAACGGAGGGCTGGAAGCCCCCCGCTACGTTCGCTGAACTTGTTGCGTGACATGGGCAACTCACTTAACCGTGCGCCGTCGGGCCACCACCTATCAACAAGTCAACCTATAAACCAATCAACCAGCCGCTCGCTTCACCCGATCCTGAAACGGAGGGCTGGAAGCCCCCCGCTACGTTCGCTGAACTTGTTGCGTGACATGGGCAAGTCACTTAACCGTGCGCCGTCGGGCCACCACCTATCAACAAGTCAACCTATAAACCAATCAACCAATCAACCAGTCACCCAATTATCAATTTCCAGTTCTCAAACCTCCCACCCATGAACTACTTACTCGGTATCGACCTCGGCACAAGCGCAACCAAGGCCGCGCTCTATACGGTGGACGGCGCGCTGGTCGCTGAGTCGACGGCAGAGGTCCCCATTCGCTACCCGGCGCCAGGCGTCGTGGAGCAGGAGAATGAGGATTTCTATCGCACCGCCGCGCAGACGGTCTCCACTTGTATACGCGAGAGCGGCATTGACCCGCGTCAGGTGCGCGCGTTGTCCTTCGACAGCCAGATGGCAGGCATCGGCGCGATTGACGAGGATTTTGCCCCCGCCATCCGCTTTGATTCGTGGCTTGACATGCGCTGCCAACCCTATATTGAGCAGATGGCGCGCGACCATGGCGAGTTGATCACGCGCACCACCGGCTGCGCACCGACGTGCGACCATGGCCCCAAGATCCTGTGGTGGAAGCACGAGCGCCCTGCCGAGTATGCACGCATTGCCAAGTTCGTGACGCCCGCCGGCTATGTGGCCGGGCGCATGGCCGGGCTGCGCGCCGATGCGGCTTTCATGGACTACACCTTCATCCACTTCTCGGGTCTTGCCGACGCGCAGGCGGGCACATGGTCTACCGAACTCTGCGAGCTGCTGGGCGTCGAGCAGGAGAAGTTGCCACGCATTGTCGAGCCGTGGCACATCGCCGGCGAAGTGACGGATGCTACCGCACGCGACTTTGGCCTCGCGCCCGGTACGCTCGTTGCTGCCGGCTGCGGCGACACGGCCACGGGCGCGCTGGGCGCCGGCATTGTGCGCGCAGGCATGATCTTCGATCTGGCAGGCACGGCCTCGGTGCTTGCCGGCTGCACCGACACCTTTGTGGCGGACACGCGCCACCGCGCGCTGCTGACCATGCGTTCGGTGATTCCAGGGCTGTGGAACCCGCTCGCGTACATCGCCGGCGGCGGCCAGGCGCTGCGCTGGTACCGCGACACTTTTTTTGCCACGCAGCAAGGGTCACCCGATCCGCTTCCCGCCGACGAGGCCTACGAACGCATGGCCGCGATGGCCGACACAATTGCGCCGGGGGCAGACGGGCTGCTCTTCTCGCCCCATCTGGGCGGGCGCATTTGCCCTGCCGCGCCGCAGATGCGCGGCGCGTGGGTGGGCTTCTCATGGAGCCATACGCAGGCGCACTTCTACCGTGCGCTGCTCGAAAGCGTAGCCTTTGAGTACGCCTACTACCTCGGCATTCTGCGCGAATCGATTCCCAACCTGGCGCTGACGGAAGCGCGGGCGATAGGCGGCGGGGCGCGCAGCACGATCTGGAATCAGATCAAGGCGGACGTGCTGGGCGTGCCCTACCAGCGGCTGGCAGGCGCGGAGTTTGGCAGTTGGGGCAGTGCGCTGATCGCGGGCAAAGCTGCGGGCATCTTCGACGATCTGGCTGCCGCCGCCGAGGCACATGCGCATCCCGTCGGCGCGCCCGCTCTTCCCGACGGCGCAGCGCATGCACAGTACCAGCCCCTGGTCGAGCGCTATATTGCCCTGCAGCAAACACTCAAAAACCTGTACACGGAAAGTGCGGGAACAACGGAAACAACATGAAATGCGCCTTTCATGCTGTTTCCGTTGTTCCCGTTGTTTCTGTGTACAGGCAGTTGTTCTTGTCGGTTCATCAATAGGGGAGAGAGCACGTGACGGATTCGACTACAAGGCGCCCAGTGCGCATCTGTATGGTTGGTGCGGGGCGCGTGGGCGAGCTTCATTCGGCCACATTGCGCACGCACGTAGCAGGAAGCGAGCCGGTCGCACTCGTGGACACCTCCGAGGCGATGCTTGCCAAGACGGGCGACGCGTTTGGCTACGACGAGCGGTTCACCTCCCTGGAGGAGGCGCTCGACAAGGCCGATTTTGACGCCGTCATCATCACCACGCCCACCTTCACCCACCGCCACCTCGCCGAGATTGCCGCCGACCGGGGCAAGCACGTCTTTGTCGAGAAGCCAATGGCCATGTCCTTGGGCGAGTGCGACGCGATGATCGACGCCTGCAAGCGCAATGGCGTCCACCTGCAGATCGGCTTCATGCGCCGCTTTGACCCCGACTTCGTCCTTGCCGCCGAGCGCATTGCTGCGGGCGAAATCGGCGAGCCCATGCTGATCAAATCACTCACCCACGGGCCTGGTCTGCCGCCCGCCTGGGCCAACGACCTCAAGCGCTCCAACGGCATGCTCGCCGAGGTCAACAGCCACGACCTGGACTGCGTGCGCTGGCTCATGGGTTCCACGATCGACCGCATTTACCTCGAGACGGCCAACTTCAAGGGGGCCGAACGAGGCGTCACCTTCGACCGCTTCTATGACAACATGACTGCCAGCCTCAAGTTCACATCGGGCGCGCTGGGGACCATTTCGGGCGTCTGCCCGTGCGACTACGGCTACGATGCGCGCGTCGAAATCGTGGGCAAGAAGGGCATCATGCAAATCGGCAGCATGGAAGGGCGCGCCGTGGTCGTCTGCATCGACCGCGACCAGGGGCTTGTACAGCCCATCTTCCGCCGCTGGCCCGAGCGCTTTGCCTGGGCCTACATCAACGAAATCCAGCACTTTGTGCAGAGCATTCTGGCGGACACCACGCCGCGCGTCACCGGCGAGGATGGGCGCTGGGCCGTGGCCGGCGTGCTCGCCGGGACGCGCTCGCTGCTCGAGGAACGCCCAGTGCGCCTTGCCGAAATTCTCGATGGTGCATGGACGCCCGCGCAGGCGCTTGCTTAAGGAGACTTTTGTGGTCGAAATACAACCCGAAGTGCCCACCACCATGCTTGCGGCGCGCTACTATGGGCCCAAAGACCTGCGCGTGGAGGAAGCGCCCGTCCCTGCCATTGGCCCCGACGAGGTGCTCGTCAAGGTTCTTGCGGCCAACATCTGCGGCACCGACCTGCGCATCTACCACGGCGGCCACCGCCACTACCCGCCCGGTTCGGTGCGTATACCCGGCCACGAGGTCACCGGCACGATTGCCGCAGTCGGTGAGCGTGTGCAGGGCTTTGCAATCGGCCAGCGCGTCTTCGTTGCCCCCAACATGGGCCACGGCACAAGTCGCGCCACCGTATCGGGCAACAACAACATGGATCCCGACTTCCTCGCCATCGGCATCAACCTCGACGGCGCGTTTGCCGAGTACATGCGCGTGCCTGCGCTCGCCCTGCAGCAGGGCAATCTCATGCCCATGGATGAGGCGGTTGACCCCTCGGTGGCCGCGCTCATCGAACCGCTGGCCTGCGTCTTGCGGGGGCAGAATGCGGTGAATGTTCACAGCGGCGATGTCGTGGTGATCATGGGCGCCGGGCCGATTGGCATTCTGCACATGAAACTTGCCGCCGTGCGCGGTGCGGCGCGCGTGGTTGTGAGCGAGCCGAGCGCCCCGCGCCGCGCCCAGGCGCTTGAACTGGGAGCCGACCAGGTTGTCGATCCCGTCAACGAGGATTTGGAGGCCGTGGTGCGCGCCGCCAGCGGCGGGCGCGGGGCCGACGTGGTGATCGTGGCCGCGCCATCCAAGGTGGCGCAGGAGGCGGCGCTCGAGATTGCAGCCATCGGCGGGCGCATCAACCTCTTCGGCGGCCTCTCCAAAGAGGACCCGTACATTCACTTCAATTCCAACACCGTCCACTACAAGGAACTTGTCGTCACCGGCACAACCGCCTGCAGCACCTACGATTGCCTGCGCGCCGCCGACCTGGTCAACGCGGGCAAGCTCAATCTGGAGGCGCTGGTCACCGCGCGCTTCCCGCTGAGCGATGCCACAGCAGCCTTCGCCGCCGCAGCGGATGGCTCCAATTTGCGCGTGTCACTCATACCATAGGCAACGAAAGATGAATGATAAATGATAATTAATAATTGGTCCAGCCAATCATCAATTATCATTTACTAATTACCAATTATCAATTATCGCTCTTCAAGCGGACCACACTACCGAGGTAACCCATGCAAGACAAACCCTACACCTTCGAGATTCCTGGGCCGAACTTCGTGCCCTCGCACTACGACAATCACATTGAGCGCCGGCTAAGCGCCCTCAAGGCCCAGTTCTCCGATGCGGCCGCGGTGGCTGCCATGCTCGCCGCGGGCGACCCCTTGCTCTACGAGGTCTACGACTTCGAGCGGCCGCACGAGGCAGGCGAGTGCCTCCATGGCATCTCGATTGTGCACCCCGGCAAGGTGGGCAACGAGTACAACATGACCAAGGGCCACTTTCACCAGGTGCTGGAGACCTCCGAGGTCTACCATTGCCTCAAAGGGCAGGGCTACATGGTGATGGAGACGCCCGAGGGCGACTGGGCCGTCGAGGAACTCCGTCCCGGGCGGGTGCTCTACGTGCCGCCGCGCTGGGCACACCGCACCGTCAATACAAGCCCCAGCGAGGATGTGATCACCCTCTTCGTCTATCCCGGCCATGCCGGGCATGACTACGGCACAATCGAGCAGCAGGGCTTCCGCAAGCTGGTGCTTGAGCAGGATGGCGAGCCGGTGATCGTCGACAACCCGCGCTGGCAGTCGCCCGAGCAGCGCAAGTGATTTGAGGAACCTGATGAAACCTTTGTCGGCGTGCCACGTGCTGGTTACGCCCACCTCCTACGGCAAGCACGATGAAACGCTCCGCGGCGAGCTGGAAGCGACAGTCGGCCGCGTCACCTACAACCCCGGCGCAAAGCCGCTGACCTCGGCGCAGTTGCAGGCGCTGCTGGGCGATGTGGACGGCTTCATCGCCGGGCTTGACGCGATCGACGCCGCCTCCCTGGCCGCCGCGCCCAACTTCCGCGTCGTGGCCCGCTACGGCGTTGGTGTGGACAACGTGGATCTCGAGGCAGCACAGGCGGGCGGCATTGTCGTCACCAATACGCCGGGCGCCAACGCCGGCTCGGTGGCCGAGTTGGCGATTGCGCTCATGCTCGACCTGTTGCGCCCCATCCTGGCCGCGGCGACGCGAGACGCGCACCGGCGGCTGGCCGCGCCTCTCCGGCCAAACGCTTGAGGGCAAGACGGTGGGCATTGTGGGGCTTGGTGCAATCGGGCGCGGCGTGGCGCAGCGGCTCTCGGGTTTCGGCTGCCGCGTGCTTGGCTTCGACGTGGTGGTCGACGAAGCATTCGCCGCGCGCTGGGGCGTCGAGGTGCTTTCCCTGAACGACTTGATCGCGCAGGCCGACATCGTCTCGCTGCATCTGCCTGTGCTGCCGGCGACGCGCGGGATCGTCAACGGTGACTTCCTTGCGCAGATGAAGCCGGGCGCGTATCTGCTCAACACGGCGCGCGGCGAGCTTGTGGATGAAGATGCGCTGCTCGCTGCGCTTGAGTCGGGGCGGTTGGCGGGCGCAGCGCTCGACGCGTTTCAGCAGGAGCCGCCCGCGGGAAGCCCGCTCCTGGCGCTGCCGCAGGTGATTGCCACGCCTCATATGGGCGCGCACACCGACGGCGCCACCACTGCCATGGGTCGCATGGCCCTCGCCGACTGCCTTGCCGTCCTGCGCGGTGAGGAACCGAAGTATCGCGTTGTGTGAGAACTGCCTGTACGCAGAAAAGGCGGCAACAACGGAAAGAACATGAAAAACTCCTTTACGCGGATAACGCGGATGAATCGCGGATTTCCAGTTCAACTATCCGCGTTTCATCCGCGTAATCCGCGCCCGAATTGCCTTTCATGTCGTTTCCGCTGTTTCCGTCGTTTCTGCGTACAGGCCTTTTGAGAGGTGAGAGATGAACAAGGCTGAGATGTTGGCGCGAATCCAGGAAGCCGGGGTGCTGGCCGTTCTGCGCGGGCCTTCACCGGAACTTACCGTACAGGCGGTGGAGGCGCTTGTGGCGGGGGGCGTGATCGGCATTGAGATCACCTACTCCACGCCAAACGCCGCGGGCGTGGTGCGCACGCTGCGCGACCGCTTTGGCGACGACATTGTGCTTGGCATGGGCACGCTCACCGAGCCTGCGCACGCAACCGAGGCGCTTGAGGCCGGCGCGTCCTTCATCGTCTCGCCCCACACCGAGGCGGAACTGGCGCGCGCCATGGTCGCCACGGGGCTGCCGGTGATGATGGGCGGCCTGACTCCTAGCGAAGTGCTGCTCGCCTACCGGCTGGGCAGCGACGTGGTCAAGCTCTTTCCCGGCTCGCTGGGCGGCCCGGCCTACATGAAGGCGCTCAAGGGCCCCTTTCCCTACATCCCCATGATGCCCACGGGGGGCGTCAGCAAGGAGAATGTGGGCGCGTGGTTCAAGGCAGGCGCCGTGGCCGTGGGTGCGGGCAGCGAACTCTGCCCAAAAGAGATGCTCATGGCCGGGCGCTTTGACGAGATTTCAGCGTTGGCGCAGGATTTTGTGCAGGCGATTGCCGCCGCACGTTCCAAATAAGGAGCCCTCCCATGGAGACCACCGCAGTCCGCAGTCCTGAATCATATCCCGTCGTCAAGCGAGCCGAGCCCACCTTCTACTTCGTTGGAGTCACCACAGGCAAGTCGTCAATCAACAAGATCTTTCCGCTGTGGATGGAGATACTCGGCCGTCCCGAAGTCAAACTCGACGGCATCGACCACAAGATTCACGATGACCCCGAGGCGTACCGCGCGACTGTGGCGCAGATGAAGTACGACCCCAACTGCGTGGGAGCGCTCGTGACGACCCACAAGATGGACCTGCTTGCCGCCGCACCCGACATGTTCGAGTACCTTGACCCCTACGCGCAGGTCACGCGCGAAGTCTCCTCAATCTCCAAGCTGGAGGGGCGGCTGGAGGGGCATGCATATGACCCGATCACGGCGGGCCTGAGCATGGATGCGATTGTGGGCCAAGACTATTTCGCGCGCACAGGGGGCGAAGTCCTCTGCTTTGGCGCAGGCGGTTCGGGGCTGGCCACGCTGCTCCATCTCATCAACAAGCCCAACAAGGGGGATCGTCCGGCGCGCTTCATTGCCGTCAATCGCTCGCAGGGGCGGCTCGATCACATGCGTGACATGGTGGGCAAGTATGACACTGACATCATCGTCGAATACATCCAGTGTGCCGACCCTGTGCGCAATGACGCAATCATGACGGAAGTGCCGGAGTACAGCGTCGTCATCAACGCAACGGGAATGGGCAAGGACACGCCCGGCTCACCGGTGACGGACGCGGGGCTCTTCCCCAGGCACAGCATTGCGTGGGAATTCAACTATCGGGGCGAACTGGATTTCATGCACCAGGCGCTGCGCCAGGTTGCGTCGCGCGAGGTGATCGTCGAGGACGGCTGGGTCTACTTCGTGCATGGGTGGACGCAAGTGGTGGGACAGGTGCTCCACCAGAAGATCACGCCCGAACTCTTCGAGCGCCTCGCCGACGCGGCCGCGTCTACCCGCTAACAGCGACAAAGAGAACAGCAACACAGAGGCACAGAGAGCACAGAGAAACAAGGAGAACGGCAACGGCAGGTTTGTTACTCCCGCTGTTGCCGTTCTCTGTGATTCTCTGTGCTCTCTCGTGCCTCCTGTGTTGCTGTTCTGCTGTTCCGGCTTTAGTGAGTCATCGCCGTCGGCAAGAAGACGCGAGTCGTGATATCAGCCGGATCGAGCGGCGGCACGGGGTCCGCCGGGTCAGTTGGATTCGATGGGTCGCTTGGGTCGCTCGGATCGCTCGGGTCTGATGGACCGGCCGGTTCTGCGCCGTCGACCCGCAACTGCACCTTGAGCGTCGTCGAGGCTGCCTGAACGCCCTGCCCTGGCGAAACTGTAATGACGGCATCATAAATGCCCTTGACCAGGCCGGTCGGGTTGGCGCGTACTATGATGCCTTCGTAGGATTGCGTAACCTGAAGCCACGGCGCCTGTTCGGTGGCCTGCCACGTGAGGCCCTCACACCAAGCGGTGCAGACAGAGACAGCGGCGTTGGCAGGCATGGCCGCACCACTCTGGCTCTTGAAAACCAGTACATCGGGCGCTGCCTTCAGCGTGGGTACGAGCGCCGGGAGTTCGGAGGCCGCATTGATCGGCGCACCCACCATGTAGAATTGCGCGCCCACGCCTGTACTGCCCTGGGCACGCGCCAGCACGCCCTGGCCGCGGAAGGTGGTTGACCCCGTGGACCAGACGATGGGATCCGCAGTGGGGAGCGGCTGGCCGAAGAAACGCACAGCATCCACCACAATCTCCGACGCGCCGGTGCGTTCCACCTGCACCTCCGTCAGCGCGCTCATGGCAGGCTCGGGGAAGGCGAAATCAATCGCAAACTCCTGGTACTGCTCAGGTTGTGTGAAGTCGCTCGCCTTGAGGACGAGTGGCCCAAATTCCTGACCATCAGCGCGCACTGTGAGTCGCGCAACTTCGACGTCGCCCTGATTGCTGGCGACCTTCAGGCGGAAGAACGCCGTCAGCAACTTGTTGATGGGAAGCGACGTCAGTTTGCCGAGCGCCAGCCCGGGTCTGTCGCCGACGATCATGCGGAATGCACTGCCCCCAACCGCTTCGGTGTCAGCCTGGACAACCTGCTGTCCACGGTAGACCAGGAAGTTTGGATCGCTGCTGTCGAGCGACCAGTCGAGGCTGAGGCGAACCGTCGGGCTTCCGATTGACTGCAGACTGGCTGCACTGAAAGCCGTGCCGATGTTTGTGGCCTGGCTGAGCGAGATCTCCGATTTGTCCACGGACGCGCCCAGGAAGATGACGTCGGAGAGCATCTGCGTCTGGTTGTCTGCGCCGCGCAGAAGCACGTAAACGGTCCGCCAGCCTTCGCCGGCTTCGAGCGTCCACGCCTTTTTCGTCGTGTAGGGCTCCCACGCAACTGCGTCAAAGTCCGGTGAGTTGGAGACTTTCATCGCAACCGCGGGGGATGGCTGCGGATGCACCGTCACGGTCACCTGTGGTGTGGCGGTGAAGAGCGCCTCATCATTGATAAGCACAGGGGCGAAGGTTGGATCGGCGGCGGCGACGAATACGACGTATCCCCGCTGCAGCTCCGCAGAATAGAAGTAGCCCGCGCCGGCTTCGCGCGCCGCGGGGTTCAGCAAGGCGCTTCGCTGCGGGTCACCCCACAGCCAGGCATGGACCGCTGCTGCAGGTTCGGTGAAGCCGCATGCCACCGTCTCGCCCCAACTGGCGATATTGGTGTAGCCAAAGGCGCGCACACGTGTTCCGGTGGCGCGCCCCATACTGTCATTGTGGCCGCACGTAGGGCGGGTGAGAACCGCATCACGTGCAAACCAGCGCGCCGAGTCGCTGAGATTGCGATTCCAGCGCAGCGGCAGCAGCCCGGCCTGCACGCGCGCGACATTGACAGTCGCGATCAACTGCGCTTCGCGCGAGATGAGCTCGGATTCCAGATCGGAGAAGCTGAAATCGGCAGACTGCGCGGAGGCACTCTGCGCCGGCAGCAAGGACGCCAGCACAAGGAGCAGCGCAACAACACCCAGGAGGAATGTGCTGTGGCCGCCGGTATGTGGGAGGGTTGACTTGCGAACTACCGAACAGTGTCGAATCAAATAGACGGACGAAAACCGTGAGGCCCCATTGGGCATCACGCCGAGACGCTCGGGAGGGTGCGCTTGCCGGGGGTAGCGAGCAGGCGCGAGCAGTCTTTTTGCGGAATGCATGTGATCACTCTCTTGTTATCGAACTTCAGTCGTCTGGTTCGTATGGCAGGTCCTAACGCAGATGAATCTGGCGGCATTTCATTCGACTTTGCGAGTCGAAGATATGCAGCCATACGGAATGGGGGGCATCCCGCTAGAGCCGAAACTCCTTTCAAGGTTCACAAGTGGTTTGTGAAAGGACCGGGGGTGCTTCCGGTAGGCGCGCTGAGATCGCCTTGACAACCATAGCAGGAGAGGCAGCAATTTGCTTTGCGCCTGCCCTGCGGATTACTCAGTCAAATTGCTGCGCGCACCCAACACGCAGCGTGCGTAGGCCACGCACCGGCGGGACGTAGGAAACAATTGGGCTCGTTAAGCGGCCCGTGTCAACGAGAAACTTGCACTGCCTAAACACGCAGCGCCTCCGGGGTATCAACATCTGCAAGCATGGAGGCAGCCACAGGGATTGACATCACGTGATGATGCTTGAGCAGGGCGCGGCCGCCCTGGTCGCCGGCAATTGCTGCAAGTTCGGCAAAGTGGCTGCGGTCAAAGAGCGCTGGTGCGCCGCGCAATTCGCCGTCAACCGTAGGCGCAACCAGGTTGCTGCCTGCGCGCCAACAGATGCACATGCGGCGCAGGAGAGCCGGGTCGATCCAGGGTTGATCCACCGGCAGGCAGAGAAGCGCTTCAACTTCTGCCGGCAATGCGGCAAGCCCGGCGCGCAAACTTGTCGATTGCCCCTCGGCCCAGTTGGCGTTGTGCACTACGCTGATACGCCCATCGGCCAGGAGGCTGCCGGCAGTCGGGTCGGCAAGCGCTGCTTCCACAAGCGAGGCGTGCGCGCCGGTCACGATGATCACGTGGTGCGCGCCGCTCTCCAGCGCAATCCGGGCAGCGCGGCGCACCATCGGCTCGCCCTCCACCTCGGCAACCTGTTTGGGCGCACCAAAGCGGCGACTCTCACCGGCAGCCAGCACAACGGCGGCAATCGGCCCCCATCGCTCAAGCACAGGCTCGACCGCCTCATTGCCCGCGGCCGCAATCAGGCTTGCCGAACCTCGTGCGGCTACGGCGCTTGCAGCGACGCGTGCGGCAATCAGCCCCGGTACGGAATCAGCCTTGTTGAAAATGGGCAGAACCCGCGCTCCCACGGGAAGCCCCTTGGCCCCGCCATCAGGGTGCAGCAGCAAACGCATCGCCTGGGCGGGTGTGAGCGGGGCGGGCGTGTCGGGAAGATCAAGCAGTGCCCGAATGCGATCGGCGCGGTGGGCGTGGTCGTCGTCCAGCGGCGCCCCCACTGCTTCCATGCCGATCACGGGCAACAGCAGCGTTGTGGAGCGCGGAACCACAGGCTCATGGCTAGCGGGTGCTTTGACAGGCAGCGTGCGGCTGCCGTCGGCCTCAATCACGATGGCGGCAATACCCAGGCGCGCCGCGTGCGTTTGCAGCAGATCGATGATGCCGGGCTCTACGCCCGTTTGCTTGCCGTTGAGAAGGGTCTCATCGCCAACAAGCATGCAGTGCCCCTGGGCGTCAAGTGCGCGTGCCAATTGGTCAAGGGGCAGCTGTCCGGCCTGCAGCCGCAGGTGGACCGGGGCAAGTTCAATTTGTCGGAGAGTAACGCGTGTGGTCGTGGAGGTAACGACGCGCAAGCCGCGCGCCGCAATCTCACGCGCAAGCCGAAAGACAATGCTCGTTTTGCCGCCGCCACCAACAACGGCGACGACATCCGGCCTTTGCGCCGTCAACTCCAACCGCAGCGCTGGGACAAGATTCATTCCGAAAGTCCTTCCACCTTCGGAAATCCGCAGAGATGTCTGCGTCCAACATAGGGGTGCACTGGGCGCTTGCGTGCGCCAGGTGCGCCGTGCAGCTTATTTTCGCCAAGCCACAAGCATCAGGCTGATCCAGCCGGCGATGAAGGCAACCCCGCCAATCGGCGTGATGGCGCCCAACCAGCGCTGCCCGGAGAGAGCAAGCGCGTAGAGGCTTCCGGAGAAGATCAGGATTCCCGCCACAAAGAGCCAGCCCGCCCAATTTGCGAGGCTGCTATCGGGCCAGCGGCTGATCGCCATGACCACCGCGAAGAGAGCCAACGCGTGGTACATTTGGTAACGAACGCCCGTCTCAAAGGTGACGAGAAGGTCCGGTGTGAGCCTGTCGCGGAGTGCGTGAGCGCCAAAGGCGCCGAAGCCTACGGCCAGTGCACCAAACAACGCTGCGAGTATGAAGAATGTGCGGTCCATTTGCGCTCGATGTCTACTCTATGAATCGGTGAAATCGCCCAAATCATTCGCGCCATTGCGCGAGATTTCACGATCTGCAGAAATCTCGATCTTTCGGGGCTGCAATCTGCTTGATGACGGTCAAAACGGTGAGGCGCCAGTGGCTATCGGGCGTGCAGGATCCGTGATCCATTGACTCCACGACCCCGGATAGAGACGCGCCCCGGGCAGCCCGGCGATCTCCAGCGCCAGCAACGTGTGGCATGCGCTCACGCCCGAGCCGCAATAGGCGACCACCTGCGCAGGCGACGTGCCGGCAAGCAGCTCTTCATAGCGGTGGCGCAAAGCTTCAGCATCGATCCAGTGACCGTCGGCGGCAAGGTTGGCGGCGAAAGGCGCCGAATGTGCGCCGGGAATGTGCCCGGCCACCGGGTCAATCGTCTCGTTCTCGCCGCGGTAGCGATCGGCGCCCCGCGCGTCAAGCAGCAGGAAGTTGCTTGTGGCCAATTGCGCCGCAATGGTTTCGGTATCCACGGCGCCGGCAAGCTTGCGTCCGGCCTCCGCGTCAGGCGTAAACGTGCGCGCCGAACGCTGCCTGTCGCCCTCTTGCACCGGCCGACCCTCGCGCTGCCATGCGCGCCAGTCGCCGTCAAGCAGCGCCACGCCCGGGTGGCCCAGCAGCCGCAACAGCCACCAGAGACGTCCGGCATAGAGTCCGCCTGCGTCATCATAGGCAACCACCTGGACAGCCTCGTCAATCCCCCAGCCGCCCAGTCGCTGCGCGAGTTTGTCGAGCGAAGGCAGCGGATGGCGGCCCGTCTCTCCACGAACCACCGGGCTGGAGAGATCGCCATCAAGATCGGCATAGACCGCGCCGGGTATGTGGCCGGCCAGATAGTCTCGTCGCCCGCGGGCTGGGTTTGCCAGGTCAAACCGGCAATCGACGATGGCCCATGAGGGATCCTGAAGGTGCGCAGCCAGTTCGTTTGTCGATACGATCGTTGTTCGTGGCGAGGCCGATGTCATCCGTTCTCTCCATACTGAAGTGCTGTGAAGAAACCACAAAGCTTGTGAATTGTACAACAAGTGCGCGGTACGGGCTGAACGAGCGACCCGGTCGTCTGAGACGGTACTTCACGGAACGCGAAACGTAGTGCTGCGTCTTGCAAGTGTGCCTGTGAATCGTAGCGGGGGGCTTCCAGCCCTCCGGCAGTTCTGTCGAAAGGTCGGAGGGCTGGAAGCCCCCCGCTACGTAATGCAAGTTTTTTGCAAGGTGCAGCACTTCGGGATCGCAGCGAAGTGCGTTCGGAGGTTATTCGGGAGTGGAGTTGGAAGTCGATTTCGCTGCGATCCCTGCCTTCCATCTGATTCGACCTTGCGCTGTTCGACAGAGCGTAACGCCTACGGTAAAATGCGCCAACAGTGATGCACGGGTGAACCCACGACATCGAATCCGACACATCGACCTCAGCATTGTGGGCGCCATGGAGGTAAAGCATCTTGCCAAAATCGCAGGATGAACCGGTGACAGCACCGGCAAGCGAAACTCTTCCCGTGCGCAAAGATGGAACTGGATTCGCTGAAGCGCAAGTCAGCGCGCCTGCCGCCGATGAGCGCCGCCGCACGGTCCTCGTTGCGGTGCTGAACAACAACGAAGACCTGCGCCGCGCGGCCAGCGAAGGCTGGTACCGTATCCCGCAGCGGCGCGCGCCACGACGCATTGGCGCCGACTACGTTGCCTTCTACCAGACGGGCGCTTTTCGGCGCAGTGCCGGTGACGGCACGTCGGACGACGGCAACCGTGCCGGATACGTCGAATCGGCGGCGCAGGCAATCACCTGGTATGCGGCCACGCGCCGCTACCAATTGCTCACGCGCCGCATGATTCTTCCCGGCGAGCCCAACCATCCCCGCGCCGATGACTACTACTATCGCGTAGAACTGGGGCCCTTGCAGCGGTTGGCGCGGCCCGTTCCCGCCGCGACGTTTCACCGCGTCACCTTCATCCACACCACTCTGGATGCGCTGCTTCACGCACCGGACGTGGTGGAGCTCTTCCGCAAGGACGACCCGTTTGACATTTTGTGGGACGCACTGCGCGCCCACCAGTTACGCCCGCTCAAGAATCGCCTCGTGGCCGATCAACCAATGGATATCGCGCTGCGCGCGCGTGGCGGCTATGTGGGCGTGCGCTGCACCGACAACAATTCAGCGCGTGAATCCCGCCCGCTCGCTCTGCCCGAACGATGGGAGCTATTGACTTTCTCGACGGCCCAGATTGAGGCGGACCTTGACGGCTGTCTGCGCCGCGTGGGTGCAGCGCTGATTGGGCTTGGGGGTTCGGTGTTGAATCTCCCATGAAGAACCGTCAATTCCTCTCTACACAACTGATTCTGATCCTTATTGGGTTGGGGCTGCTCTGGCTTGCCGTGCGCAACGTGGAGTGGAGCGCGGTCGTCCTCATCTTCCGCGAACTTTCCCTGCGCGAACTCATTCCGATCCTGCTGCTGGACTTGGGCGTACTGGTTGCATTAAGCGCGCGCTGGTGGTCGCTCCTGACAGCCTTTGGCTTTCGGCTCCCTTTTCTGCGCATCATGCGCTATCGCACAACCGTCTTTGCAGTTGGCTATCTAACGCCCGGCCCGCAAATCGGCGGCGAGGTGCTTGCGGTCTACTACCCAACGCGCGACGGCGTTCCCGCATCCGTGGCGCTCTCGGCGGCCGTGGTAGACAAGACGCTGGAGCTGCTCGGCAACTTCACCTTCATCGCCGTCGGCGCGTACATCGTCCTGATCGGCCAGAAACTCGTCAGCGGCACCGAGTTGATTGCGTTGGGCCTTCTCTCCTCGATTCTGCTGGTTCCGGTCGCCGCGATCATTGCCATCTGGCGTGGCAAGCACCCGATTTCCGGATTCATCCTTTGGCTCGAAAATCTGGTGCCCACACGCTGGAGGAAGCGGTTGCGCAGGGCGCCTGGCATTCGCAGCATCCCCTCCATGCATCGCCTCGAGACAACCGTAGTCCACAGCGAGGATTTGATCGCGTGGCTGTGCCGAGAACGCCCCTTGACGCTCGTGTTCGCTTTGGCGGCAACGCTCGGCGCCTGGGCATGTACGCTTACCGAGTTTTGGCTTGTTACGCGTGCGCTTGGCTTCACGATTACTCCTGCTCAGGCGATCGGCACACTCGTGCTGGTCTACGTTGCCTTCACCACGCCCATGCCAGGCGGGCTTGGAGCCGTTGAGGCTGCAATCCTGCTTGCATTCACCAGTTTCGGCTATTCACCATCGCAAGCGGTGAGCCTCGCACTTTTCATCCGTATTCGCGATTTGACGGAAGCCGGGATTGGCCTCATGCTTGGTGGTGTATCGTGGTCAAATCTGCAAACGCTTGAATCCGGTGCACTCCCCGCAGATGCACCGGGATTGCCGCCGGCGCCTACCTCCAATCGCATGGCCGAGGCCGGCGCCGCGGCGGATACTTCAACCAGTTTCCCCCCACCTGTCGACGCCGACATTCCGCTCATCGACGATGTGGAGACTGTGATACCGCAGTTCGTCGTCCCGGAGGAGCGCCCCTAGACGAGGCGTTGCTCCGACAATGAAGTGGGCGCAAGGCAGCGATCGGTCACACTTTGTCATGCGAGCACCATCGGCATCACCGGTTTCCCCCAATCGGTCTGCGCAAGGGTCGCGCATTGGTCGCCTTCTGCGCAAGGCGCTGGTTTTGATTTGCCTGCTGCCGGCGCTGCGTTATGGCAACGGCAGTGTGTTTGCCCAGACGCCGCCGATACCTCTGCCACTCCAGGAACAAGAGATTCTTTTTCTACCCCTTGTCGTTGGCCCGAGCTACGTGAGCCAGCGTGACGTTGCCGTCGTGCCGGTTGTCGGGCCCCCCGTTTCACGTCCCGCGCCATACAACGCCGATTTGAATCTCGCGCTGCGCTCCTTCTCCCCTGCGTCCGCACCGCTAACACTTGTCGACTACGGCGGAGAGACGGATGGCGATCCGCCCCAGTTGGCGACGCTCCTCAATCCCTCGCGCATCCCTGCGCTTGTCGCCACCTATCGCGTCTTTGACTGGAACTGGGACTGTGGCCCTGATGGCTGCCGCGGCAATCCGATTGAATGGCCGCCGGTGACGCTGCTGGGCCTGGGCGCCGAAAACGGCGAGCCGATTTACCTGCCTGCTCGCCGTGCGGAAATGTATGCCGGTGGCTATATTGCCATGGTGCTTTACGCCGATCCCACGCGGCTAACGCTCAAATATGGGCGCGAAGACAGCCCTGCCAGTGGCTATGTGGTGCATTTGGAGAATCTGGCGGTGGACCCGGCGATTGTGCGCCGGTACGAGGAGATGGATCGCGCTGGTCGCGCCGAGTTGCCCGCCCTGTGCAACGGCGATCTGCTCGGCTGGGCCGCAAGCAGCGAGGTGATGGTTGCGGTGCGCGACACAGGTTGCTTCATGGACCCGCGCTCACGCAAGGATTGGTGGCAGGGCTGGGGGGAGTAAGCCAAACTGCAGAACTGCAACACTGCGTGCCTCCGTGTTGCAGTTCTGCAGTTCTGCTGTTCTGCTGTACTGCTGTTAGGAAGCGAGGTAGGCGTCGATGACGTCCTTGCCGATGCGGACCTGCGTGCCGATCTTCTTGGCCTTCAGGTCGCCCGCGTCGATCATCGCCTGCACGTCGGCGGGGGCCACCTTCAGGTAGGCAGCCGCTTCCTCGATTGTCATCACGCCGGACGCCGCAGGCGCACCAGCCGGCGCGTCGGGCGCCGCCGGTGGCTGGCTCTGCTGCGCTGCGTTCATCGAATTGGCAATCATTCCTGCCATACCCGCACCCATGCCCATGCCCGCACCCAATCCGACACCCATGCCGGCCTCACCGCCACTCTGGTTGGCGGCGTCGCGCATGGACTTGGCGGCCTGGTATTTCATGTAGGAGTCCATGTTGCCCACTGCGCCCATTGCACCGCGCTCGTCGATGGCCTTGGCCGTCTCTTCCGTGGGGCTGAGCGAGACAATCATGAACTGTTTGAGCGCGATGCCCATTGCGGCGAAGTCGTCCTGCAGCTTGGCGCGCATGGCCGCACTCAGTTCATCAAACATCTTGGGCAGATCGAAGATGCTCGACATGTTGGTGCCAAGCACATCCGTGATACGGCTGACGATTGCGCTGCGCAGGTAATCCTCGATCTGCGGCGTGGCGTACAGGCCCTGGGTGCCCACGATCTTGTCGACAAAGAGCTTGGGATCGGCAATCTGCATGCTGTACTGGCCGAAGCCGCGCAGCCGCACGAGCCCGAGATCGGTATCGCGCAGGGCAATTGGCTGGGGCGTACCCCACTTCAGGTCCGTCATCTCGCGCATGCTGACGAAATAGGCTTCGGCCGTGAAGATGTCCTTGCCGCCCGTGCCCAGCTTGAGCAGCCCGGTGAGAATCGGCAGGTTCAGCGTGGTAATCGTGTGGCGGCCGGGATCCATCACGTCAAGCGAATGGCCGTCGCGATAGAAGACGGCGCGCTGGCTTTCACGCACAATGACCTGGCTGCCCATGCGGAAATCGCCCGAGCCCATCTCGGGTACACGACGCACCAGTTCGTTTGCACCCTGATCGGGGACTTCAACAACATCAATAATTCGTGCCATGAGTTATCTCCTCTGCTCGACCACTTTGGCGGCGCTTCAAATTGCCGGACGGGCGTTGCGGCCCGCGCGACACGCTTATTTGTCGGGTTCAATCAGACGATACTGGTCCCCTGCCGAGGGCGACTCATCGGCCGGCGAGATGTCGGCAGGCGAAACGTAGGACGGCGGGCCGCTGGGCGCATCGCGCTCGGGCCACCGGCATTTCTGGCGCAGGCGGTGCATAGCCGGCTTCCGTCAGCAGGGCGGGCGATTCAATCGCACGTGCGCGACGATCAAAAAGCTGTGTCAGATCGTTGGCGGCGGAAACCGTCTGCTCTATCTGTGCGACAACCTTGCTCGGGTCGGCGAGTGATGCGCGCAGTGCGGCGACAGTGCTCTCCATACCCGCCACGTCACTGAGCATTGCCACGTCGAAGTTGTAGAGCGCATTGAGTTCCTCTTTGCCGACGCTTACGTTGTCGAAGAAGCCGGCGTAGCCATAGCTTGCAGTACCCACGCGATCGGCGAGGTTCTGCACCTTGTTCACGGCCGCGTCCAGGTCAGCCAGAAGGGAAAGTCCCCCCGGTTGCTTCAGCAACTGCCTCTGCACATCAAGCAGGCTGTCGCGGATGCGCTTGAGTTCGTCAGCGATCAACTGGCGAACGCGATAGTCGGCATTGCGGCGCGTTTCCTTGTCGGTGTAGCCGCGAATGCCGGGAAGGCCCTTGACAAGACGCTCAAGCACGTGCTGCTGGTCTTTGGACTGCTCCACAAAAGAATCGCTCATTGGTTCCCCTCTCTGAATCAAGTGGCTCATCGCGCCGGCGGAATCGGTTGCCGGGAATGCGGCCGGTGGCTGTTGCGCTGTTTGGCGGGCCACGACTGGGGCATCCGCCACGCACCGGCCCTCAACAATACGCAAGTACGCGTCTGAAGTTGTGCGCGCTGCGGCGTCATGTCTGCGCGACTGAATCGGGTGGTGCAGGATCCGACGCCGCGGCGGGCGTGACGACTGCCGGCTGGGGTGTCGCGGCGGCCGGCTGCGCTCCCACAGTCTCGGCCGCGGCGCGCTTGGTGAGAAAGACCTCGCTGCCGCAATAGGGGCAGACGATGAGCCCCTTGCCGCCGAAGCGCAAATCGCCGCCACAGTTCGGGCATTTCTGCTCGCCAACGAGGGTCTGGCTTTCGACGCTGTAGAGAATGCCACGTTTCCAGTCAATCGCGCCACTGAAGAGTTGCTTGCCCACCACACTGCGAATCATGTCCTCGACGGTCTCCTGCGGCTCACCCAGCTCCACCACAAGTTCGGGAATTGTCACCTGTCCCTGGGTGAGCACCATGTTGAGAAGCTTCTTTTCCTGCTGCACCGTGGCGAACTGCTCCTGTTCGGCGCTTCCCTGGCGCAGCAGGTAGGCGCCCACGCCGATGATCGGGGCAAGCACGATCAGGCCAAGAAGCATACCCAGTACCCGCCCGCCACCCGTAATCGTCTCGCTGAAGAGCCACATCCCGCCGACAATCAGCAGGATCACCCCCAGCACGATCAGGATAATGCCAACGACCTTGCCGCTACCAATCATCGCTTCCTCCTCAATGCGCCAGTCGCAAACTCCAGGCAGGCGACGCGGCACGCGCTATGATTCGCCATAATTCATCGAGCCGACTCAAGCACGGCGCCTGGCCGCCGCGCCACCGAAAGTCACACCGGCATGGCACCACCGCTCAACGCAGAGCCGCAAAGAGTACCAGGAAACGCAAAGGGCTACACCCAATCGACCCATTCCAGGAAGTCGCTTTTTCTCTGCGCCCCTTTGCGCCCTCCGCATCATTGCGTTGAGGTGTTCGTCGTAAATGTTGATTTCGTCCCGGTTTGCAGTTTAGTCCCCAAAGCCGCCGCCACCACCACCACCGCCGCCCCCTCCACCGCCGCCGCCGCCGCTGAAGCCACCACCGCCCCATCCGCCGCCGCTGCTGCCGGAACTGGAGGGCGGCCGGCTGGTGAAGGTCGAGCCGGCAGAGGAGAGCATGCTTCCCAGGCCAACGCTCATGGCGCTCAGGTTCATGCCCATGCCGCGGCTGGCGCTGCTCAGATCGCCACCGGGGCCGCCGCTGCCGCTCATGTTCGGCAGCGAGGGGCCGCCCCCGCCGCCGCTGCTCCCAGGCCCATAGTACCAACTGCGATAGGGGCCATACATGCTCGGATTGGGTATGTACCATCCAGGCGCCGGCGCGTCAACTTTCGAGAATTTGGCAATGTATTGCTTTTCGATGCCAAAGGCGATGGCATAGGGAAGCCAACGATCCCAGATTTCCTTCTGCGCCTGCAGGTCCGAGTATTTGTCGATATCGCGCAGGTAGGTGCGGAACGCATCCCAGCGGGCGGCTTCCTCGGCGCCGGTGTCGGTCTTGCGCGGCATGAACTTGGCAAGTACAAGCAGGCCAAGTGCGATAATCCCCAGGCCAATACCGGGAAGAATCGCGGCCGGTGTGAGCCAGCCCAGCACCACCAGGCCGCCAATACCGATCGCGACCGCGGCAACGATGCCCGCGCACCCGATCCCGGCGTAGATATTGCGCACGGTGTCGGGGCGGGTTGGAAAGAGCTTCTGCGCCACAACTTCGTCGTACATCGCATCTCGTATGCGCGGCAGCTTGTCGTAGAACTTCTGCTTCAGATCGGATAAGTTCACTTCCTTCTGGCCGCCGAAGATTTCGTCCAGTAGCAACTTTTCGTAAGCTGCGAGCGGGACATCCCGGTGTTCGCGGCGATAGATGAAGTCGGTTTTCTTGGAGAAGAGACTGTCGACCTTGTCCTCGGTAATGCTGATCGCCTTGCGGCGCGCGAGGTCAACCAGCGTGGCCAGGATGTCATCCATGTCGACGCTCTCGTCGAGCAAGGTGCCTGCCAATCCCGGCTGGAGGCTGCTGGGAGGCTCGGGCAGGTAGTCGGCCACCTGCAGCACCGGTTTGCTGCGTCCTCGCTTGTACCACAGCAGGTAGAGCATTGCCGGCCCGCCGATGGCCAGCAGGATGCCGAGCCCACACATTCCCAAGGTGGCAATAGGCTGCCAACGCTGCAGGAAAGCGGCCTCTTCGGCTGCAGCGGCGGCATCAGCATCGGCGGCAGCCTGCCATGTTGCGGCTGCGCCCGCAACAATGCTGGGCGGAAACTGCACGCGTACTTCCAGCTCTTCGCCGGCGTCGAGTGTTCCGTCAAGTGTAAAGAGCACGCCTGCCTGTCCCGGCGTCAGCCCTTCGATGGGCGCGCTATTGGGGTCGCCGGCCAGCTGGGCCGTCACGCGGTCGCGCGCGCATCGGCGGCGTTGATATAGGCGGCGTATTCGCTCACTGTCGCGGATGGCGGCAACCCCACCAGCACAGTCGAGGCGAGCACGGGAAAGGCGCGATCGCCGTAGACCGCCTTCCACCAGAGCTGATCGCCTGCCTCGTAGTAGCGCAGACCACCGACGACTGTGTAACAGAGGTTGTAGGTTTCTGCGCCATTGCGCTCGGGGAAATACCAGCGCACATCATAGGTGTCGCCGGTAAAGTTGACATCAAAGGTATAGGCGCCGCTGCCATTCTCGCTGTAGCTGTTGCCACTTGCGTCGGTGACCGACCAATTGGTGATCTGCTCGAGGTTATTGGCGGGGATGCTGCGATAGCCAAAGGTGAAGGTGCCATTCGTGAAGTTGATCGCCTGCGTTTCGCAAACGTCAAACGTTCCGTCCGGCTGGACCTGGATGGTCACATCGAAGCGATCCCAAACGAGCGTTTTGTCCTGCGCATATGCCGGCGTTGCGACAAGAAAGAGCGTCGAATAGACCAGGACGGCCACAACCGCGGCCATACGCATGGCTACATAAGCCATACCGGAGGTATGGCGCACCCCGCGTGAAGTGCGCGGTCGTCCGACTGCTGAGGCCGGCGTGCCGGCCGAATGATCACCCATGGTTCCTCCCCGCACAGAGCATGTGGAACAGACTCTGATCTGCTCGATTCGGCGCGTCGTGGAATGGTGGACGCCCACTTGTGGCGGCCTTGTGCAACACGATTCATCCGCCCATTCTAGCAACATTACGGACTGCGCGCTGTGGGGTCGCGCACAGACGCTTTGTGGCGTGATCCTCCGCTGCCCTTGCACGCGCAACTACGACGCCGCTTCTTGCGGTATAGCCGCCCCATGCGCCTCCGCCGCGTCGGCGAGCGACGCGAGCAATTCTGCGTCGGCAAGGGGCAGCGGCGGCAGTTCGCGAAGGCTCGTCAGGCCAAAGTGGTGCATGAACTGCTCGGTAATCCCGTAGACGATGGGGCGACCCAGCCCCTCCAGCCGACCCAGTTCCTCCACCAGACCTCGCTGCACCAACGTACGCAACACGCCACCGCAGTCCACGCCGCGCACGGCCTCAATTTGGGCGCGCGTTACAGGCTGGCGGTAGGCGACCACTGCCAGCGTCTCCAGGGCGGGGCCGCTGAGGCGCGCCGAAAGGTCGAGATTGAGAAACTCCTCGACGACGGCGGCAGCGTCGGGGCGAGTGACAAGCCGATAGTGACCTCCCTGCTCCAGCAGGCGCAGGCCGCGCCGGCTCTCTGCAAGCGCCGCGGCCAGTTGCGTCAATCCTTCTTCCACGGCTTGCGGCTGGATGCGCAGCGCCCGCGCCAACTGGGCGGCGTCCACAGGCTTGTCGGCAACAAAGAGCAGGCTCTCGAGCGCGGCAACAAGGGGCATGAAGGCCTCGCCCGCGAGAACGATGTTCTCGGTGTTTTCAGCGCCGCCCTCCTGCGCATCGCCGACTTCAGCGACCTCAGCGACAGTCGCGACTATTGCCTGTGAATTCTCTTCAAATCGCTCCTGCACGCCTCAACCCACCCATTCTTCGGTAAACGGGACCGTGCGCATGTGGACGTCAAGCTTGCCCATGCGCAGCCCCAGTTCCTGCTCAACCACCTCACGCGTCACCTGCACCACCTCTTCGGTCTTGAGGGGAATATCGACATCCGGCGCTGCCTCGATTTCGAGCTTGATGTCCACCGCGCTGCCGCGTGGGCGTACAGCCGGAACCACTGTGATGACCTCCGCCAACTGGTCCAGATGCCATGCAAGTCGGCGGCTGATGCTGTTTGTTTCGAGTTCAGCCGATCCGCCCTCGGCCGTGTAGATGCGCACCCCGCGGCGACGCGCCGTTGCCAGTTCAAACCAGATGAGCATGGCAAAGAGGATGGCAGCGCCCACACCCACGGCAATCTGTGCGATGAGGAAATTGGTGGAATCGCTGGTGCGCCATGCGGCCAGCGCGCCGGAGCCCTGCGCCAACCATCTCTGCGCCTGGTCGAGCGCGCCGATAGGTGCGATGGCCAGCGCCAGCACCACGACGAGCAACAGTATCCACAAGAGTATCGCAACCAATCGGTTGAAGCCGGCCATGGGATCGCCTCGGGCAGGGAAGAAACAGGTGACCGGAGACGAGCATTGCCCGCCCCGACACCGACATTATACTCCAGAACCGGCCGACGCGCGGCGCGGGCCCCAATTTGGGGCATGGTCAGGATGCCGACGGCTCCGATTGTTGCGCTGCAGAAGCGACTCCTGGAGGGAAGGGATCCGGATTCGCCTGTTTGACACCCCCGGAGCGCCCGCCTATACTCAACTCTGCAAATCGCGACATCTTGCACGTCCCCGTGCAGACGCTCACTCATGCGGCCAACCGCAACTGGCGCTCACGCGGCTACCGCGGGGAAGCGGGGGCCGCATCACCTTGCACAGCCGCACGCCTGGGTTGGGCAGCCGACCCTTGTGCGTCCGGCTGCCTTTTTTGATTGGCAGCCCCACCCGAAAGGAAGCCTTCCATGCCTGCCTTCCGCGCCCTGCTCTCTGTCTCCAACAAGAGCGGCCTCGTCGATTTTGCCCGTGCCCTGGATTCCGCCGGTGCGCAGTTGATTGCCTCGGGCGGCACCGCGCGCGCAATCGCCGACGCCGGCATCCCGGTCACGCCGGTTGAGGAAGTGACCGGATTCCCCGAGGTTCTTGGTGGACGCGTCAAGACGCTTCACCCCGCGATTCACGGCGGCATCCTCGCGCGGCGCACGCCCCAGCATCTCGACGAACTCGCAGCGCACGGCATCGAACCAATCGACCTCGTGGTGGTCAACCTCTACCCCTTTGCCGAGACGGTTGCCCAACCGCACGTGACCTTGCCGACGGCAATTGAGGAGATCGACATTGGCGGCGTTGCGCTGCTGCGCGCTGCGGCCAAGAACCATGAGTCGGTGACGGTTGTCTGTGAGCCTGACGATTACGAACCTGTCGCCGCGGCCTTTGCCGATGGTGGGCCCAGCCTTGACATGCGCCGTTCGCTTGCACTCAAGGCGTTTCGTCACACCGCCGCCTACGATGTGGCGATTGCCGATTACCTTGCACAGCAGGTGGAGCCGGCACCGACCGTCGACGGCGTTCCCGAATCCATCATTCCGCGCGCCATGCACATTGACCTGTTGCGCATTCAATTGAATCGCTACGGCGAAAACCCTCACCAGCAGGGCGGCCTCTTCAGCTACGCCGGTGAACAGCCTGCATTCGAGATTCTCCACGGCAAGGAGATGTCCTACAACAACTGGCTTGACCTTGACGGCGCATGGCAGGCGGCGCAGGACTTTGCCGAGCCTACCGTGGCAATCATCAAGCATGGCAACCCTTGCGGACTGGCGAGTGCGCCTACTCTGGCGGAAGCCTACGCCAAGGCCTTTGCGTCCGACCCGGTGAGCGCCTTCGGGGGCATCGTGGCGGTCAATCGCACCTTTGACGACGCGCTGGCACGTGCGCTGGGTGACATCTTTCTCGAGGTCGTGGTCGCACCCGCCTATGAGGAGGAAGCGCTGGGCCGCCTGCTCGCCAAAAAGAATCTGCGTGTGTTGCGCTACTCCGGCACGCCGCTGCGCGCCCTGAGCCTGCGCTCGATTGTGGGAGGCGTGCTTGTGCAGGAGGTCGATCGCAGCCAGGAGGACATGGACGCAAGCGGCTGGCAGGTGGTGAGCCGCCGTCAGCCGACAGACGCGCAGCTTGCCGATCTCGCCTTTGGCTGGCGCGTGGCGCGCTTCGTCAAGAGCAATGCCATTGTCTACGTGCGCGACAGCGCCACCGTGGGCGTGGGCGCCGGCCAGATGAGCCGTGTCGATTCGGTGATGATGGCGGGCGTCAAAGCAGGTGAACGTTCGCGCGGCGCAGTGCTCGCCTCGGACGCGTTCTTTCCCTTCGCCGATGCGATCGAGGCGGCGGCCAAGCACGGCATCGCAGCCATCGTCCAGCCCGGCGGATCCGTCCGCGACGCCGAAGTCATCGACGCCGTCGACAACCTGGGGCTCGTCATGCTCTTCACGGCGGCGCGCCACTTCCGGCACTAGGCTGAAACCAGCAAACTGCAACACCTCGACGCTGAGGCGCGAAAGAGACCGCAGAGAACAGGCTTGCACGGTTCTTGCCGCTTTTCTCAGCGCCTTCGCCGCGAAGTAGTTGCTTTGCGTCAAGGTAGTTGCTGTTTGCGGTGCGGTTGCGCATTTGTGCGCTCGCATTTATGATGGGCGCACGCGTACTCTGCTGGAGAAACGGGGAGTCTCATGTCATCTGTCCATCGAATATGCGCCAATTGCGGCAAGGACACACCGCTGCAAGCGCAACATTGTCCCCATTGCGGTTATGACACACAGGCGGGATTGCCGGTCAAGACGACAAGCACCCTGCCCATGGTCATGGGCCGAGCGGCGGTGCCAATGCTTGTGACGGCCGGCACGCTAGCCGCACGCATGATCTGGAAACTGCTGCGCGAGCGAAATCTTCCCACCGCTACGGCCGCCTTCAACATTCAGGAAGCGCCCGCTGCGCAGCCAGTTGCACGCGGTGAGCCGCAAGGGGTTGCGGCGCGCACGCGCCACTCGATTCACATTCGCTCCTCATGGGCGGTGGGCGACGCCAGTGGCATCTGGCGGCAGGGAATGACCGAACATCACATCGACATCGAGGATTAGGCGATCGACCTGCGCGAATTGAAGGGGGCAGGGAGAGGGCGGACGCCCTCTCCCTGCCCCCTTTCTGTGCGCTGGATACGCCTGAATCTGGGTACTACTGAAGGTAGTATTGCGGCGCGGCGAAAGGTGTCAGGGCAAGCAGAACGGCATCCTCCAGCACGTCAACGCGGTTGATGCGTCCGCCCGTAAACGCACCGACCGCCCCTTGCTTGTGCTTGACGTTTTCTTCTCCCAGCAGCGTATCCATGAGCGGGCCGAGTTCCCCGCCCGCTCGAATCGCCGCGGCTACACCGTCGGGAAGCAGGAAGCGGCCGCTGCTTCCCAGCCCGATGCGCCCGTCGATATGGAGCACCGCCACCCAGGCCGTGGAGACCATGCCCCACGGTGTCTCTTCCACATTGCCTTCAATGCCCAGCGCCACCTCGGAATGGCAAAGCGCAAGGGCACTCGCGCGCACGCGCAAGCGCGCCCGCAATGGCTTCCTCCGCAGAGCGGGGCTGATCGGCGACGCCCGAATCGACCTCGACTGCTTCGACGAGAAGATGAGGCCAGAGGCTGCGCAACGCGCGCGTGGCTGCCTCGCGTTTGACTGGGTTCACCGAGCCGACTGCTGCCAGGCGTACAGCGGGCGCAGCAGGCGCACCAGGCTCTTCTTCCTCTTGGGTCGACACGATTGGCACCACTCTTCCCGTTTGGCCGCGTGCGGCGCGGAGGCGCCGGCAGGCGCAATGGTTCGTTTGACGGTGTACATGACCTTGTTATTTTACATGATGCAATCGACCTGCCGGCTCTGCCCAGCGCGCCGACGAGTGCGTGTGACTCGGAATGCGCGACGGGGCTCACAGGGTGTCTCAAAAGTCGATTCGCAACGACACCTCCCTCCCCGGCGCTTCTCCATGCGGAACAGGTTGAAAAACGATCCCACTAAAGTAAAACCGGGATGATGTTCACATTGACTACGAACATCTCAACGCAAAGGCGCAGAGGACGCAAAGGGGCGCAGAGGAAAAGCACCTGTCAGGAATGAGTCGATTCGTTGCAGTCCTTTGCGTTTCTTTGCTCTCTTTGCGACTTTGCGTTGAGATGTTGTTCTCATGCCGGTTTCACTTTAGAAGAGGCATACCTCAGGTAGACGCAGCGGCTTTGCTCCCTCTCCGCTTGGACAAGGGCTGGAGAGGAGGTGCAGTTGACGCGTGCAACCGGATGTTTCTGACTTTTGAGACGCCCTGGGCGCTCAAAAAAGCTGTTGCATCATGTGGCACAAGATGGTATTATGATGGTGGTTCCCAACCACCCATCCCCCGATGGCGGCGCCTCTCACCGCCAAATTCCGCGTTCAATTGATTATACCGTTCCGATATTTGCACTATGCTGTACTACCCCCCAAGGAGGTGCCCTATGCCTCGATTTGTGCACGTTGGCAGCGCGTTTGCCATGACCCTGATTGCGGTCATGGCTTTTGTTGTGAATTTGCAGGCGCAAAGCCCTGGTACTGCATTTACCTACCAGGGTGAACTTGCAAATGGTGGTGTGCCGATTACGAGCAGCTGTAATTTCGAGTTCAAACTATTCGATGCCGCGACCGGCGGCGCACAAGTTGGCCCGACGCAGCCCAAACCGGCAGTCGCGGTCGCGAACGGCATTTTCTCGGTGGCGCTGGACTTTGGCGCAGGTTCCTTCACCGGCACGCACGCGCTGGCTTTCCATTGCCGTGCAATGCACTGGTGACTCCGCACTAACGCAGCTCCTTCCCCTCCAGGAAGTCACGCCGGCACCCTATGCCCTCTTTGCAGCGAAGGCGCCGTGGAGCGGGATCACCGACAAACCCGCATGGGTTGATTCAGGCTATGCGGCGGGTACGGGGCTGACACTCACAGGCGTTACATTCGCCGTCGACCCGGCACTTGTCCAAACGCGCGTGGCGGGAACCTGCGGCGCGAACCAGGGCATCCGGCAGATCAACCAGGATGGAACCGTGGTTTGTGCGGCCATCTCGGCCGTGCCCGGCCCGCAAGGTCCAGCGGGTCCTGTCGGTCCACAGGGGCCAATTGGCCTCACGGGTGCGCAAGGTCCGCAGGGAGAGCCGGGCGTTGACGGCGTGGACGGTGCAGGGGCCGCAAGGTTCCGTAGGGCCAATGGCCTCTCCGGTCCGCAAGGTCCGCAGGGAGAGCCGGGCGTTGACGGCGTGGACGGTGCACAGGGGCCACAAGGTTCCGGCCAGTCGGCCTCACCGGCCCGCAAGGTCTTCAGGGTGAGCCGGGGTAGACGGTGCGGACGGCGCCAGGGTGACATTGGCCCGCAAGGTTCCGTAGGGCCAATTGGCCTCTCCGGTCCGCAAGGTCCGCAGGGAGAGCCGGGCGTTGACGGCGTGGACGGTGCACAGGGGCCACAAGGTTCCGTAGGGCCAATTGGCCTCACCGGCCCGCAAGGTCTTCAGGGTGAGCCGGGAGTAGACGGTGCGGACGGCGCACAAGGTGACATTGGCCCGCAAGGCCCAACTGGTGCGACGGGCCTGCAGGGCCCAAAGGGTGACACCGGTGCGCAGGGTGACGTTGGCCCAAAGGGTGACACGGGCGCGCAGGGACTGCCGGGTTCAGACACGGGCGCAACGGGTCCGCAGAGGTGACATTGGCCCGCAAGGGTGACACGGCCCAAAGGGTGACACGGGCGCGCAGGGACTGCCGCAGGTTCAACCGGCGCACAGGTGACGTTGGCCCGCAGGGTCCCATCGGTCGGAACGGGCCGGAGGGCCCGGAAGGTCCGGCTGGCCCTGCGGGCGAGAGGGTCCCGCGGTCAACGGTGGACTGGAGGTCAGCCCGATAGGGTCCGGCTGACCCGCGGGCGCAGGGTCCCACGGGTGACCGGCGCACAGGTGACGTTGGCGCCATTGGCCCGCAGGGTCCCACGGTCTGACCGGGCGAGGGTGCACCGGTGCACAGGGTAACGATGGCCCGAAGGGTGAGACAGGAACAGGTCAGATGGTCCGAAGGGTTACCGGAGCAACCGGCGCAACGGGTCCGCAGGGTGACACGGCGCAACAGGTGCGCAGGGTCCACAGGGTGACACCGGTGCACAGGGTCCGCAGGGTGCAACCGGCGCACGGCGCAAGGCCCTCAAGGTGACACCGGCGCGCAAGGTGACGTTGGCCCGCAGGGTGACACTGGCCCGCAGGGTCCCATCGGTCTGACCGGTCCGCAGGGTGACACCGGTGCACAGGGTAACGATGGCCCGAACGGGTGAGACAGGAGACGGCGCAAGGGTCCGCAATTGGTCCGACAGGGTTGACCGGCGCAACGGGTCCGCAGGGTGACACAGGCGCAACAGGTGCGCAAGGTCCTCAAGGTGATACCGGCGCACAGGGTCCGCAGGGTGACACAGGTCTACAGGGACTGCCAGGTTCCATGGGGCCAGCCGGACCAGTTGGTCCTGCGGGTGAGATGGGTCCCGCTGGTCCCGCCGGTGCGAATGGCGCCAATGGTGCGGATGGCGCACAGGGGCCGAAGGGTGACACTGGCCTTACCGGTGCAACTGGTGCGAAGGGTGACAAGGGTGACACCGGCGCAGCAGGCGCGCAGGGACTACCCGGTTCAACAGGAGCCACGGGCGCGCAGGGTGACACCGGTGCACAGGGTGACGTTGGCCCGAAGGGCGAGACAGGAGACCAAGGTCCGATTGGTCCGACAGGGTTGACCGGAGCAACCGGAGCAACCGGAGCAACGGGAGCAACGGGTCCGCAGGGTGACACCGGCGCAACAGGTGCACAAGGTTTGCAGGGTGACGTTGGCCCGCAAGGTCCGCAGGGTGACACCGGCGCAACTGGCGCTCAAGGCCCAATTGGCCTCACAGGTAACACCGGCCCGACTGGCCCCGTCGGCCCACAAGGCCCTGCGGGTGCAACGGGGGCAACGGGTGCCACTGGCCCTGCCGGCCCGCCGGCCCGCTGGCTCAGCCGACGCATGGTCTCGCCTCGGCAACGCCGGAACGACCGCAGGCACCAACTTCATCGGCACGACCGACAATGTGGCTGTCACCGTCAAGATGTTCGGCCTGACGGGCCTGCGCATGGCGCCGGCCACCGATGGCACGACAGCGGGCACGACTGTCACCCCCAACGTGATAGGTGGCGACGCCAGCAACACCATTCCCGCCACAGTCGAGGCGAGCACAATCGGCGGAGGTGTCGGAAACAGCGTTACCAACTCGTATGCAACCGTTGGCGGCGGCCTGTCCAACAGTGTCTCCGGACTGTATGCAACCGTACCAGGTGGCTATGGCGCCGTGGCATCTCAATTTGGCCAGATTGCGTGGGCGAATGGCTACTTTGCGAATCCGGGCGATGCCCAAGGTTCCAATATGTTGCGCGGGGCGTCACCGCTGGCAACGTTACGAACCAGGTGTTATTCCTGGATGGAAGTTCGACTCGACTTCTGGTACGCAACAACACGACGATGTTGTTCACGGTTTATGTCGCTGCTCGGTCGTCGACTGGAGTAAGTGCAGGATACTTCCTTAGCGGAGCCGTCGAGAACGTAGCGGGTACGACGACCCTGCTTGCCAATGTCTCGGTGAATAACTACGAAGAAATCAATGGTTGGAGTGCTACGGCCGTCGCAAATACGACGAATGACAGTCTTGATGTGGTTGTTACGACTTCAGGCCTAACGACCGGAGTACAGACACGCTGGGTTGCACAAATCGTGACATCCGAGGTCGAGTTGGCCATGATGATCCAACCGCGCAAGTCCCCATTCCGACTGATGGCCGTGGTTGTCGTTGCGCTCCTGCTTATGGCGACGACTGCCCTGGCAGTCCGCGCCGCGGGCAGCTATGCCGTCCCCTGGTGGACGATTGGTGGCGGCGGGCAAACAGCACGGCGGCAGATTATACACTCTCAGGCACCATGGGTCAGTCGGATGCCCACGGCGTCCCTGCGACAGGCGGTGACTATGCAGTGAGTGGCGGCTTCTGGCACAATCCTGCGGCGCCGCCGGCAGGCGATCTCCGCGTCTTCCTGCCCACCGTCAAGACAACGCAGTAGGGCACAACAAGGGACGGTCCGGCCATCATAGCGAAGCACTTGGGGGAGGGGTGGATGCCGCGGCATCCACCCCTCCCCTGTCTACTGACCCGGGAAATCACGCGGCGGCGAATGTGGCGGCGGGAACCATTCGGGCCGGTTGGCGCTCCTGCAGGTAACATGCTCGCGAGCGTGCGAAGTCCGCACAGTCGCGGACGGACCAGCCTTTGAATGGTCGACGAAGGCAAGGCCGTCCTATCGATTTGGACACGGGGCCAAATGCCGCGTCTGTCTTTGTCTGAAAGGGTCTCAATGCGCATTCTGTTTCGCGTGGTCATGATCGGTGTGGCGGCTCTGGTCTTGCTTGCCTGCTCGCCTTCCCGCAAGAGTGCGTCTCCAGCCGCGGATGCCGTAGCCGCGCCGGAGGCCACGGTCGCGCAAACTGCGCCCGGCCCGATCGCCGAAATCCTCTTCAACGGCAATGCCGCTGGTCTGATGGCCTATGACGCGGCCGCACGGCGCGCGTTTGTGGTCGACGAGGCCGGCGCGCGCGTCGACATTCTCGACGTGACCGACAGCGCCGCACCGACCCTGACCGGCTCGATCGATACTTCGCCTTATGGCCAGAATCCCACGAGCGTGGCCGCAAGCAACGGGGTCGTCGCGATTACCGTTGAAGCCAACAAGAAGACCGCCGACGGCACGCTGTTGCTTGCCGACGCAAACGGCGTCATCCTTAGCGATGTCAAGGTGGGCGCGCTGCCTGTAGCCGTCGCATTCACAGCGGACGGTTTGCACCTGGTTGTGGCCAACCAGGGTGAGGTGAACAAGGAGGGGACAAAAGACCCCGAGGGGTCGATCTCGATCATCGACCTGCGCGACGGCGCGGCCAAAGTGGGCAAGAAAGACGTGCGCACCGCCGGCTTCTCCCAGTTCAACGACTCGACGCTGGACCCGCGGATATTCGCTATCGTGCCGGGCAGCGACGATCGCACAGGCGCTTGAACCCGCCTCGGTCGTGATTGCGCCGGATGGGAAAACCGCTCAGGTTGGGCTGCCCACGAATCACACGACAGCGCTTGTCGACATTGACGCGGCAGCGGTCACCGCACTGCTGCCGATGGAGACCGCTGATTCGGGCGCCGCCACGGTGTTGGCCCTGGATGACGTGCCAATTGATGGTTTGCCGGAAGTGGGCACAACGGCTGCCGGACAGCCGTTGACGCTGGGCGGCTTTCGGCGCTCACCCTTGAAGGGGTGGATGCCGCAACGGGCGCGCTCAACTTCCTGACTTTGACCGATCGCGGCCCCAACGCGTCGCCTACCGACGTAGACGACAGCGGCTTTGCGGCGCGTCCCCTTTCCGCTGCCCGACTACGCGCCGCGCCTTGTGCGTTTTGCCGTCGATCCCGCTGCGGGGACTGCCCACTACGTGAGCGAGATGTTGCTGACGGACACGTCCGGAACGCCGCTCACTGGGCTCCCCAACATTGACGGCCCGCTCGGCATGGCCAACGCCGACGAAAGCGCAATTGATCTGCATGGCGATCCGCTGCCCTTTGACCCGGCAGGTATTGACCCCGAAGGCGTGGCCGTAGCCGCCGACGGCTCCTACTGGATTGTAGAGGAGTACCGTCCCTCCATCCTTCACTTTGACGCCACCGGGAAGTTGATTCGCCGCTTTGTGCCGATCGGGACGAACGCGAATCCGGCCGGCGTCAATCTCGGCGTGGAGGCGCTGCCCGGCGTGCTCATGCAGCGGACGACCAACCACGGCTTCGAGGCGGCGGTCCTCGACGGCAGCATTCTCTACACGTTCATGCAGAGCCCGATCGACAACCCGGATCAGCGCGTCGGACGCAAGCGCCAAGGAGTCGCGCATCGTCCGCATCATCGCCTTGATACGACAACCGAGACGACAGTGGGCCAGTATGTCTATCTTGTCGATGGAGGCAAGGTCGACAAGATTCGGGATGCCGTGGCGCTGGGCGATGGCAGCTCCTTGTCATCGAACATGATGACATCCAGGGCCCGACCGCGTGGAATATGTCTATCGGATATGTTGCATCGCGCGACGAACCTTCGAGGAGTCTGCGCCGAGCGCCCCGGTTGGGCCCAATCAGGGGCTGGAGGCGCTCTCGCTCACGGATTTGGCGCTCGCTGGGCGTACGCCCCGTGCGGAGCAGCTTTTTGTTGACCTGACGACGGCGGCTATCTGCAGGCCGACAAGGTTGAAGGGCTGGCGCTGATGGAGGCGACCGTCTCGCCCTGATAATGATGATGACATTGGGTTGAGCGGCGGGTTTGACCCCGCAACGGGTCTGCTGACCGACAATCGTCTCCGTGCCGAGCCTGATCACGCTGATTGACTTCGCCGCCGACGGTCAGAGCGCCGGTGACTGAAGCCGGCTGACCGCCCAGCGACGGTGGTCGCTTTGACCGCTGCGACAACTGTTTCGGCGCCGTGGCGATCTCTCGGCAGTCCTGGTCCACGCGCGCGATCCATGGTAGGGATGCAACTCGAATGTGCTATGATCGGGTGATTCATTGCGGCAACACAGCCACGTATTTTGCGCGCGCTTCGAGGTTGCTCCCCAGGGCGCCGTGCTGGCGCTCAAGCCTTCAGCGTTCATCAATCCGGCGCGGCTCCACGCGCAGCGCCGCACGACAATCATCGCCGCCACCAGGTGGCTGCAGCTCATGAACCGCCCGTCTCGCGCCGGTGTCTCCCGACAAACACCTCCCGAGCCTTCAGTACGAAGCGCGTCGTCGCCAGCGCTGCTCCTTGTCACGCTGGTTTTTGTCTGGTACGAGTATCCCAC
Organism: uncultured Chloroflexia bacterium; assembly: GCA_963735275.1. Taxonomy (GTDB): domain Bacteria; phylum Chloroflexota; class Anaerolineae; order Caldilineales; family Caldilineaceae; genus UBA5069. The sequence continues at coordinate 1,234,179 of CAVTKJ010000001.1, forward strand.
GAAGCAGGGCCCTGCGTCCATGCCCAACTGCGAGGACTTGACATGCAAGGAAGCGACCTGAACCGCATGTCATCGTCGCGGCAACTTCACGCAGGCCAATTTGCAGGGAGCGGATCTACGGGTGAGTTTCTTTCCTGGCCAGTTGACACACGTCAATCTGCGCGACACGGATTTGCGTGGGGCCGATCTCACGGCCGCCATCATGGCCGAGGCCGACCTGCGCCGCGCCAACCTGAGTGGCGCGATATTACGCCGCGCCGATTTGCGCGACGCCGATTTGCGTGATGCCGATCTCGCAATGCGGACTTGCGCGGGGCCAACCTCCACGAAGCGAACCTCTTATGCGCGCCAACCTCAGGCTGCCGTATTGATCGAAGCCAATCGATGAGGCCAATCCGCGACGCGGCCGATCTGATCGGCAGGAGCCTCGCCGCGCCGACTTGCGCAACTCGATTTGCGACACAGTATCCTCACCGACGCCGATACCACAGGCGCCAATATGAATCGTGCGACGATCGACGTGCCAGCAGTGCGGGACGCTGGGCGGCGCACCTGCAGCGCACTTTGAGCCACAAACGGCTCCTTTCCACTTCCATTGATGATCACCTACCCTTCACAGGTTCCCGGCCGGCGTTATGGGTCCACGCCTTATCAGCACCCAGCCATGATCCACGCTGCAGGATATCTTGGACAGGCTCCACCACCTACCTCGACGAAGTTTCAGAAAAATGTCCACATTCCAGATCACTCGACACCAAGTCTGTCCTGACAGAGGAGCAGGCCCACTACCGTGTTCAACAGCTGCTTCGACCGCTACAAGGTACTTGAGGTGGAAGGTATGGGCGTCGCTCCGCACGCTCTGTTCGATACCACGGCGCTGGAGATGTTCAGATGCCCGTAGTGCAGGCGTACAGCCGCTCAAGGTGCGCATGCACTCCTATGTCGATTCGCGTTTCGTTTCCTCGAAGTGAACGACACAAGACCAACCGCAACCGTACGCCATGAAGCAGGCCGCTGCCCTCCAGCGGCGTTGACGATTGGCGATCGAGCGCGCCTCTTGCAGCGCCAGTTGCCCTCAGATCCTGCCGATCTTGTCCCGCATCTACGATGAGTTCATTAGCGTCACGCTCTCGCATGCGTCGCCTCGAACGTAGACGCTCGACTCACTCTGTCGATGGGAATCGATGACGTCGGTGCGTTCCCGGGCTGGTTGTGGTGGATGTAAGAACGATGAACAAACGGGTAAAGAACGGCATCTTCGCCCGACTTCACGATCTGGTTGCTGCCCACTTCATCAGCGGTTCCGTATTTGTCCAGCGCGTGCGGCGACGACGTGCGCGACCGCTCCGAGCGCCACATGCACGTCGCTGATGTTGATGCACGCCTGATTACCCTGATCTTTACTGGTCTCGAGCGTCTCGTGACTGCACTTCTCGATCTGCTGCTGGCCTGTTGCTCGTGCTGGTTGTGAGCATTCGTGCTGGTCGGCTTAGTGTCTGTGCAGTTTACGCAGGGCAGAGCCGGTTTTGTCTTTGCTTCATTTTCTTGTCTGATCTTTCATTTTTGCAGCCTCTCCACAATCTCCAAATTGACGCTGGGCATAGGTTTCGGCCTAATCGTAAATCTTCAGCGTGCTTCGCTTCCAGCTCAACCGGCTCCGCTCGTGAATCGTCTTTCTTTTCATTTCGATTCAGGCCTGCCCTTCATCAACCGTTTGGTTAGCGCGTCACATTTTTGCAAACTGATCTCGTCGATCGATTCATCCTCTTCTGATATATCTTGACCATCGTTGAGCATCACTATGAGGAAGCGACAGGTGTCTCCGAGCGCATCGGTCTCATTCGTCCCGAGACCATGAACCTCTACCAACCTCACGGCGCAGCATACCAATCAGCGCGTGCTCGTCGACGATCGACTCATCGACATTACAGTTCCGTTCTCTGAACCGACGAAGATGAGAAGCGCACACCTTCGGTTCGCACTTCTCGTCGTTAGATCGTAACCACTTGTCACGCACACACAAACCGCTCGGTCTCGGCCTGACACAGCAATACCTACAGCATCATCAATGAACTTGTCGCGCACACCGACCACCTCGGTTCGCATCGTTCTCAGTTGCCACAGGCGCGGCAAATTCCATCGCCGGCTCATCATTTCCCGATGATTTGCAGCACCCCCAATCGGCTCACGCTTTGGCGCGGCGCCGTCATTGCCGCCCAGGCTCTTCGTACTCAGACCAGGAGCCCGCTGACGAGCCTTTGAACTTGAGGCAGGATGGGCGAGGAGGCGGTCTGACGGCTGCAATCGGCGATCACATTCCCACCGGCTCAGCCACAGCGTCACCTCGGCACGGCCGATGGTGTCTCGCTCGGGCGTGTCGTGACGACGGATGGGATTGAACACTCCCGCTCCGAAGATTACATTGACGCTCGGTACCGCCAATGCGGCCGCGCCTCGGGCCCATTGTCATGGCGAAATCATGCAGGGCGGCGGCAGCAGTACCAGGTCGTCGAGTTGCTCGACGCAGCGGCAGGTCGGTCTTTCTTGAGCCGCAGCACCCGCATTCGTCGAAGATCGAGGGCGTAGACGGTACAGCGTGCCTGCGAGCCTTCAGCTTGCGCTTCGTGACCACGTCGCGCCGGAATCTCTTCGCAGCCGATACCGGTTCCCGACGGCGTGGCAATGATCAGGCCATTGGCCAGGCGAACTGGCCAATAACAGCGACACGTCGCGCTGCTTTCGCCGGCCGATCGAAGACGACGTCGTGCCCTACATGGTGGTCGATCAGGTGGATACCGGCACGGTCGGGCAGATTTGGCCCG
>CAVTKJ010000002.1:0-54333 GCA_963735275.1 uncultured Chloroflexia bacterium
CATGACCATTCGGCAACTGCCACAAATGTTGCCCACGGGCAACACGGCTGCGGTGCTTCGTTCGGTTTCGCATCATCAAAGTACCTTTCAAGTGCTTTGGCGCGCCCACTGATGGCAGCAGGCGGGTTCCGGGCGCATACAGGATGCAATTGCATGCAGCCCATCAAACAAGATTTAACCGTCACTCAAGGATAGCGTCAGGGCCAGGGCGAGCTTTCCACCGGGAAGTGCGTTCCACGCCGACTCCGGCGCAGGCTGTTCGCGATTTCAGCAGAGTCCGAGAGACCACGATCTTGCCGATGCCGTTGGCGTCGTTTCAACCTCAGGCAATGCGTGGCTCAACGTTGCCGAATCAGGCCTGTGGCGGTACACTTCGTGGCGGTCTTGCGGCGCCATCGTAGACAGGCTACGTGGCAGACCGACAACCACTCTTTATGCCGAGATTTGGTCGCGAGTCGCTCGCGAGTATACACCATGCGGCACGGCCCAGGAACACCAGCTGCCTACGATTTGTGTGCGCTTTGGCTGCCCTGAGCGGTTCACTCCTTTAATGCAGTCACGCCGGCCCACGGATCATGCGTTTTCGGCAGTGCTCGGGACCGGCCATGCTCTCAATCAAATGCGGATAATGCACCTTCAATTCGTTCGACAACGGTCGGCGGAACTCAAGGAATGACACGACCGATTCGCGTCACGGTGACCGGCGCAGCCGGCAATATTGGCTATGCGCTGCTGTTCCGCATCGCCAACGGCGATCTTTTCGGCCCGAACCAACCGGTGATTCTGCAGATGCTCGAAATTACGCCCGCACATGCAGGCGCTCAACGGCGTTGCCATGGAGCTTGACGACTGTGCATTTCCCGCTCCTCAGGCGGATATGGTCATGTCGGATGACCCCGCCGTGGCATTTGATGGCGTGAACTGGGCGCTGCTGTCGGCGCGCGGCCTGCGCTACCAAAGGCATGGAACGTAAGGATTTGCTCGGCGCCAACGCTGCCATCTTCACGCGTGCAGGGCAAGGCGCTCAACGCCAATGCTGCATCCGACCTCCGCGTGCTCGTCGTGGGCAATCCCGGCCAACACGAACACGCTGATTGCGCTGAGCAGAACGCACCCGACGTTCCCGCCGACCGCTTCACCGCGATGACCCGCCTCGACCACAACCGCGCCAAGTGCGCAGCTTGCCAACAAGGCGCGGTGCCCGCTGACCGATGTGCAGCATGTGACGATTTGGGGCAACCACAGCGCCACGCAGTACCCCGACGCCTACCACGCCACCATTGACGGCGAGCCTGCGGCGGCGGTGATTGATGACGATGTGTGGATTCGCAAGAGCTTCATCCCCACGGTGCCAGAACGCGGTGCGGCGATTATCGAGGCGCACGGGCAGAGCAGCGCGGCCCGCGCCGCCAACGCCGCCATCAACCACGTGCAGACGTGGTACAGCGGCACGCCCGCAGGCGATTGGGTGAGCATGGCCATCCCCAGCACGGGGGCAGTATGGCTCGCCCGAAGGGGTGGTCTTTCATACCCGGTGACCGTCAACAACGGTATTGTCAGCGTTGTGGAGGGGCTCGAACTGAGCGACTTCGACAAGGAGATGATCGCCGCCACGGGCCAGGAGCTTCTGGAAGAGCGCGACAGCGTGGCCGAGATGCTGGGGTAATCCTTTGAAGCGGGCAGTCAAGCCCGATTTATGCTTGACTGCCCGCTGTCAGCGATTACGCGCCCAAAGACAAGCCCAGTCGGAATTGCCCGGCGCACCCCAAAATTGCCCCCGCCAGTACGTCGCGGGGGTAGTGTGCCCCGACATAGATGCGGGTGATCCCCACAAGCAGAGCGATAACGTACAGTCCGCCGCCACCCAGAGGTCCAGTTGCAAGGCCTCGGTCAGCAGCGTCGCCACAAAAAAGGACTGGCTGGTGTGCCCGCTTGGAAACGAACGACCGCCGGCGCGCCGGCCAACAATGCGCGCCTCGGGCAGCCTCACGTAGGGGCGGCGGCGGTGCGCCAAAACCTTGATCAGCTCCACCACCAGCCACAGCGACAACGTTCCCAGAGCAACGCGTAGGCCAGCAGGTGCTGCCCGCTGAGCCAGAAGAGAAGCGCCAGGATGAACGCGGCAAGGCTGTTTCCCAGCTGTGTGACGACCGTCATCGCCGCATCGAGCCAGGCCGGGCGCTGCCCCCTGCCGTTTACATACAAGAAGATCATGCTGTCGATGCGATACCCAGCGGCCCACGTCAGCGACAGTGCGACGATGGCAAACGCCAGCACCATGACGGCCAGCAGCGCATTGGCCTGCAGCCCACGCCAAAGCAGCAGGCGCACCCAAGAGGGCAGCGCAATCAGGACCAGGACAAGCGCGGCCGCGAAGACGATGAGCCACGTTCCTGGCTGATGCAGACGTCCTGGTCGCGTCTCCGGCGACGGCGCCGCGAGTTCGCGCGTCGGCGTCCGGACGCCGGCCCTCTTGGCCCATCATCAGATGCCTCAGCCGTCGCTGCCGGCTTCGAGGCGAAAGTCTTGCGCCGGCTCGCCCACCATGACGTCCAGGGCGCTCGGCCGCACTGTCACACGCACCCGCCCTTTGCCAAGCGGATACCCATCCACCGTGACTTCCATCTCCGGCTCCGTTACAATTTCCACGCTGCGCACACGGTAGGACTGCACGTTCGGCTCTTCGGTAACGCCTGAACCGGTGCCGCGAAAGATGTAGCCAAGCAGCTCAATCTTCGACACCTGGGCGAAAAAGATCACATCAAGCAAACCGTCGCTGCACGATACGTCAGGACCGACGGCATAGTGGCGACCAATGTAGGGCGTATTGTTGACGAGCACCACATGGCCTTGATCGTGGACTTCCTGCGAATCGCCCAACACCATGTGCACCTCCGCGGGCGGCTCGCTGACCAACGTGGCGAGGAAATCGCCCACGCGGCCCAGGTCGCCGTGCTGGATGTCATCGGCCGCGGGGAAGAGCGCTGAGGCGAGTCCCACCGAACAAGCTTCGACGAAGGGCGTGGCGATCTCGCCTCCTGCAGCGTCGTAACAAGTGGCCACGCCCAGATCAATCTGCGCACGCCGACCTTTGCGCAGGATTGCGGCCGCGGCGCTGAGGTCGGAGGGAATGTTCAGGCTGAGCGCAATGTTGTTTTGCGTTCCGGTGGGGATAATTCCCAACGTTGCGGAGTCACCGGAAAACTCGTCAATGGCCCTCGCCACATTCGAGATGGTGCCGTCGCCTCCACAGACCACAAACATGCGCACACCGCCGGCGTACGCTGTGCGCACCGCCCCCGTCAAGTCACATCCTTCTTCAATCAGAAAGACCTCCGGCACGAACTGCAATTGTTGCAGTAGCAGGATCACCTCGATCAACTGCGTGGGTGACTCCTGGATGCGCCCGAGCCAGGATTGAATATCAACTGGACACGCTGGGTTTGCTGCTCGGTGACGGCGTGCTGACGCAGATCCACTTCTGCCATAGATGATTCCTGGAAGACACTCATGCTGCGTACAAATCGCACACGATGATCAGGTTACAGGATAAAGGCTGGTTCTCTGTTCCGCGTGCCGCACGCCACGCGCAAACGCCGGACGTTTTCGATTGGCGTATGGCGAGCCGATCGACCGCCTTCGTTGCATCGTTGGCTCTACCGCGCTGCACGGATCACATTCTGCTTTGTCGTTACGCGGGTGTATTCCATCAGCGAGAGATGCGTGCCGAGGGCGAAGGGGCTGGCGGGATCCTCGGGAATGCTCCTGCGATACGACACGTCCGGCTGCATCTCCCAACCCTGCCGCTGATCTGCCAGTGACACCTGGAGAATGTGCTGGAGCTGTTCGTGAAGGCGCGGATCTTCGATCGGCACGGCCGCCTCAACACGGTTGCTGAGATTGCGGCGCATCCAGTCGGCGCTGCTGATGTAGTAGAGCGGCGCACCGTTGTTCTCAAAGTAGAAGATACGCAGTGTTCAAGGAACCGGCCAATCACGCTTACCACGCGGATGTTCTCGCTCACACCCGGGATGCCGGGCCGCAGCCGGCAATTGCCGCGTACAATCAAGTCAATCTTCACACCCGCCTGGCTTGCCTCGTAGAGGCGCTGCACAATTGCCGGGTCGTCAAGTGTATTCATCTTGGCAATAATGCGCGCCGGGCGACCAGCGTTGGCATGCGCTATCTCGCCGTTGATCATCTCCATGAAGCGCGTGCGCATCGCTACGGGTGCAACAAGCAGCTTGCGGTAGGAGGTCTGCCGGCTGTAACCGGTGAGGTAATTGAAGAGGTCGAGAATATCGGCGCCGATATCGGGCTGGCAGGAAATCAGCCCAAGATCGGTGTAGAGCGTGGCGGTTTTGGGATTGTAGTTGCCCGTGCCAATGTGGAAGTAGGTGCGCACGGAGTCCTCTTCTTCGCGCACGACAAGCGAAATCTTCGAGTGCGTCTTGAGCCCGACGAGGCCGTAGGCGACGTGGCAGCCGGCATCCTCAAGTTTACGCGCCCATTCGATGTTGCGTTCTTCATCAAAGCGCGCTTTCACTTCAACAAGCACTGCCACCTGTTTGCCCCGTTCTGCAGCTTGAATCAGCGCCGTCACAACCGGTGAGTCGTTGCTTGTTCGATAGAGCGTTTGCTTGATTGCGAGAACTTGCGGGTCGCGTGCGGCGAACTCGATGAATTGTTGTGTGCTCGCCATGAAACTTTGATAGGGATGGTGGAGCAGAATGTCGCCCTGGCGGATAGCCGAAAAGAGATCCGCAGGGCGCGAATCCCGGTCCATGCCAACAAATCGCGGCGGTATCATGGGCGTCCACGGATCGAATTTCAGGTGGGGCAGGTTTAGCTCGGCCAGGGCGAAAAAGGTCCGTCTGGCGCAACGGCCCCTGCACACGGTAAACATCAGTCGCATCCAGTTCAAGTTCGGCGCGCAGGAACTCGACCATGCTCTCGTCCATCGCGGCCTCAACTTCGAGACGGACCACGGGAGCAAACCGTCGCTCGCGCAATTCATCGTTAATCATTTCGAGGAGATCATCCGCCTCCTCCTCGTTCCGGGCGATATCGGCATTGCGTGTGACGCGGAAGGTGAAGGCCGACACGACTTCCATGCCTGGGTAGAGGCGGTGAAGGTTGGCAACGATGATCTTGCCCCAGCGGCACAAAGTGCATTGGTGTATCAAGCGGTGTCCAACGCGGACGATTGGCGGGCACCTTGAGGCGCGAGAAATACATCTCGCCCGTGCCGGGGTTGCGCAATTGCACACCGAGGCTCAGGCTCAGATTGCTGATGAAGGGGAAGGGGTAGCCGGGGTCCGACCGCGAGAGGCGTGAGCGTCGGATAGACGACGTTGACGAAGTGATCGTCCAGCAGCGCCTGCTGTTCCGGCGTGCAGTCAACATAATCGTGCAACTCCACGCCATGTTCGGCGAGGCCGGGCAGGATTTCGTTAAGCAGGCAGTCACTCTGCCGCTCAATCATTGGGCGCACGGCTCGCGAGAGCATGCCGAGTTTCTCCGCCGGCGTGAGTCCCTCGAGCTTGAGATTGTGAAGCCCGACGGCATCTTGACGGCGCAGTCCGCCAATGCGCTTGCTGAAGAACTCGTCGAGATTGCTTGCCGCAATCGCGATGAACTTCAGTCGCTCAAGCAGCGGATTGCGGGCATCACAGGCCTCCGAGAGGACGCGCCAATTGAAATCCAGCCACGAGAGTTCGTAGAAATAGACCTCTTCCGAGGTGGAAAGCGCATCGATGGAGAGGGATGCCAAATCCACCTGTGGATGCACGGACTCCGGCGGAATCGTGACCGCACGCGGCTCCGCCCTCTGGTCCGCGGCGTGCACGCCTTCTGCATCCATACCCGGGATCGTGTGGCCGTCGTCTGGAGGCGCAGCAACCGCAACGCCGTTGTCAATTGAATGGCTTTGATCAGTCATCGCATCGTCTTCCTGCGTTTGGGCCTGGAAACTTGTAGCAACACCGGCATTGAAGCCGGGCGGGCGATTTCAATCCTGTGGCGGACTCTTGCAAGTACGCTGATTCTACCCGACCGCGGCCCGCTTGTCGAGGACTTCGCTTACTTTTCAGGGCCGGCTCAAGAGTCGATTCGCAACGACAACGACACCTCCTCCCCGGCCCGTTTCCGCATCTTGAAGGGCCGCGGAGGAGGTGCAGTCGCGCGTGCAATCGGGAGTTGCAGATATTCTGGAGACACCGAGACTGCGCACCTCTTGCCACGAATCCGCCTGGCATCTTCCTTCAGCGCGGCTGAGTGATGTCTGTGCTCGATCTTGGGCTTGCAAGACATTGGCATTAAGATGCAAGTGTGCCGCGCACCATGAGGAACACACGCGTGAAGGGTTGCGAGCGGCGATTGCATGCGCGTGGTCAAACCGAACGCGGATCGTCACAATTTACAAACCAACAGTAAGGAGTCTCTGCAATGTTTCCCGCAATTCACAATTTTCTGATCATGGCTCACTCGGGCTGGCGCTACATTGTCTTGCTTGCGCTGATCATTGCGATCGTCAAGTATTTGATCGGCTGGCTGGGCAATGGCAAATGGTCAAGCTTCGATGCATCGCTGAATCGCTTCACGCCGATTGCAGTGGATATTCAGTGGCTTCTCGGCCTTCTAGTTTGGGTCATGATGAGTTGGTGGGATAATGGCGACCGCGCCCGTGCCTGGGAGCACCCGATCACGATGACTGTGGCAGTTATTGTCGCACACATCCTCGCGGCGCGCGTCAAGAAGGCGGAAACCGACAAGGGCAAGTTCAAGGCGGGCTTCTGGGCCTATCTCATCACACTTGTGGTCATCGCGCTTGGTCTCTATGTCATTCTCGGTGGCTGGAACATTTTCGCAAGTTCCTGATCCGGGTGACTCCAACACACGGCAATTGGTAGAAACAGATGCAGAAAACGGACGGCCGCGCCGAAGTGCCCGCGATTGAGGCACGGCCTTGTCAAAAACTACAAGAGCGCCGATGGTGAGGTCATGGCTGTGCGCGGCCTTGACCTCACGGTCGCGCCCGGTGAAATCTACGCGCTGCTTGGGCCAAACGGCGCAGGCAAGACGACGACGATTTCCATCCTGACAACGCTGCTCCAGCCCACTTCAGGCAGCGCCCTGGTTGCCGGATTTGATGTCGTCAGCCAGGCCGCCGAAGTTCGCCGCCGCATCGGTGTCACTTTCCAGGAAGTTGTGCTCGACCAGGAACTGACCGGTCGACAAGTGCTTGATTTCCACGCGCAACTCTACGGGATGAGCAAGGCCCAGCGACTCAGCAAGATTGACGAACTTGCCGCACTCGTGGAACTGACGGACGTTCTCGACCGCAAGTCGGCGCGCTACTCGGGCGGCATGAAGCGGCGCCTCGAACTGGCCCGCGGCCTGATGACCGAGCCGGCAATCCTCTTTCTGGACGAACCCACCCAAGGGCTGGACCCACAGAATCGCGCCGGAATCTGGCGCTACATACGCCAACTGCGCGCCGAGCGGGGCATCACATTGCTCCTCACAACGCACTCGATGGACGAAGCCGAACAGCTTGCCGACCGCGTCGGCATTATCGACCACGGCGCGCTTGTCGTTGAAGGAAGCCTCGATGCACTTGTGCGCAATATGGGCGCAGACGTGATTGTGCTCACCGGTGCGGGGACGCCTGATGCCCTGATCGCACAAATGCAGAGCCTTCCCTACGTCGAACAGGTTACCCGCCTTGAGCAGCCACCGGGTGAGCAGGCGGGAAATGGCGCTGAAGAGGGTGACGAACTCTACATTCTTCAGATCGGCGTCGACCAGGGCGACAGACGGCTTGCCGAAGTTGTCACAATGGCTTCGTCCAGCGACTTCCAGATTCGCGCAGTCAGCGTGGCGCGGCCGAGCCTGGCTGATGTCTTCCTCGCCCACACAGGCCGCGCGCTGCGCGATAAACTGGACGATTAGGCGAGAAGCGAACTGACGGAACGCGGCCTGTGCTTCTGCGCATCTCGCTTCGGCCCGCGTTGCTTTCCGATTGTCCCCACCTCCCGTATAATGGAGCCGCACACGAAGAATCAGCATCCGGCGCGTTGACGCGCCGCTTCAACCGGAGAGGGGCGCGATGCAGCGCACCAAACGGGCGCAGATTCTGCGCCCGTCTCTTGTGGCTTTCGAGGTCCGGGCGCATCGTGGAATCGCCCCGAACTCCAGGCGCTCCGGTGCATTGCAGAGTGGGTAACAGAGGATGGATCATCCCCAGATCGAGATCGTGCCCGCGACAGAAGATGACATCGCCGGAATCCAGTTGGCGGCGGCTCAGTCGTGGCGAGCGGCCTATTCGGGCATCTTCACAAGCGACTTCATTGAATCCTTTGTCGGGCGCGCCTACAGCACGGAAAGCCTGCGCCGGGTCATTCACTCGACGCAATCAACCTTCGTCGTTGCGCGTGAAGACGGCGAGATTATCGGCTTCAGCCATGCCGGTTTTGGGCTGCGCGGCGCCGAACTCTATCGCATTTACCTGCGCCCTGGATGGTGGGGCAGCGGGGTAGGCGACATGCTTCTCGGATACACCGAGGGCTGGCTACGCGATGAGGGCTATCCTGGTTACGGCTGCTACGTTCATCACCGCAACCTTGTGGGGCAGCGCTTCTATGCCAAGCATGCCTTTGTCTGTGTCGAGGAATCGACCGAAGGCGAAAACGATTATTTGTGGAAAGCGCTGACCTGAAACTGCCGGCAACAGATCAGCGATCGAACGTCACGAGCAATAGAATGGACTCATTGCATGGAAGCCAGAATCGTCGTACTTGCCGGTGATGGCATCGGCCCCGAAGTGACGGCAGAGGCCGTCAAAGTGCTCAATGCGATTGCGGGCCAATTCGGTCACACCTTTGTCTTCGACGCGCAGCTCATGGGTGGCTGCGCAATTGACGCAACGGGCAACAGCCTGCCCGATGGCACAGTCGCTGCCTGTCGCGCCGCGGACGCAGTCCTGCTCGGTGCCGTTGGTGGCCCCAAATGGGACAATCCTCAGGCGGCTGATCGCCCCGAACGCGGGCTGCTGGCGCTGCGCAAGGCGCTCAATCTCTTCGCCAATCTGCGGCCCGTCAAGCTTCAGCCGCAGCTCATTGACGCAAGCACGCTCAAACGCGAGGTGCTTGAAGGCGTCGATTTGCTGGTGATCCGCGAGCTTACAGGTGGCGCGTACTTTGGTCCACGCAAGGAAGCAGGCGCCGAGGGCGACGAAGCATACGACACGATGCTCTACACGCGTGAGGAGATTCACCGCGTGGTCAAGCTTGCCGCCGACGCGGCAGTGCAGCGCAAAGGCAAGCTTGCGAGCGTCGACAAGGCCAATGTCCTCGCATCAAGCCGGTTGTGGCGGCGCGTAGCGACCGAAGTGCTGGCCGACTATCCCACCCTCAAGGTGGAGCATGTCCTTGTGGACGCGATGGCCATGCACCTCATCCGTCGCCCGGCCACCTTCGACGTGATCGTTGCCGAAAATCTCTTTGGCGACATCCTGACCGACGAAGCCTCCATGCTTGCGGGCAGCATGGGAATGCTTCCCTCGGCGAGCCTTGGTGATCAGCTGAATGGCCGCGATCTGCCGCGCGGCTCTACGAGCCAATTCACGGCAGCGCGCCGGACATTGCAGGACGGAGCATCGCCAACCCGCTCGGCACAATTCTCAGCGCGGCCATGTTGCTGCGCCACAGCCTCGGGCTTGAAGTCGAGGCAGCCGCTATTGAGAGCGCGGTCGACCGCGTGCTCGATGAAGGCGCACGCACCGGTGACATCGCCGCGCCGGGCATGGAAATCGTGGGCACGCAGGTCATGGGTGATCTTGTCGTGGGCAAGCTGCGCTGACTTAACGGGTGCTGCGCGAATGAACCCAGCCGAGAACTCCCAGGAACGATGGGAACATCGGCAGCGCGGCTTTGCGCAGCCGCTCAGCGGCGGATACCTTTGATGCCTGCGTTCTCTCCGGTCCATAAGCGCTGCATCTTGCAAGAAAGCTCGCGTTTCGTAGCGGCGGCTTATGATCATTGCCGAAATAGTTCGGTTTGAAGATCGCCGCGGCCACCGCCATAGGCTGAAGCCTACGGCTAGTCAACCCAAGCCTGCTTCCGCAGGCTGAAACCCCTCTGCACTCGAGGGCGACGGTGTCAGTCGGCTTTAGCCGACTTGGGTTGAATAGCTGCAGGCTTGAGCCTGCAGCGGTGGCCGCGGAGATGTAACTGTTCCCGACTTTTTCGGCAATCTTCATAAGTGCTGCGTCTTGCAAGTGTGCCTGTGAATCGTAGCGGGGGGCTTCCAGCCCTCCGACCTTTCGGCACAATTGTCGGAGGGCTGGAAGCCCCCCGCTACGTAATGCAAGTTTCTTGCGAGATGCAGCAATAAGTCGCCGTAAGTGAATATCGCGCCGCGTACCCGAGTACGGCAGCTGAAGCGGCCGCTACGATTCATTCTCAAACTTGCCTATCATTCTGACTTCGCTTTCGTAACCATGGAGAGTCACTTGGGCGTTACACCTCCGAAAACAACAGCGGATAGCCTAACTCCCGGACCGGAGGTGCAGCAGGATCAATTGCGCGCCACAATCCGCTTTCTGGGCAATCTGCTGGGCGAGACCATTATCGAGCAGGAGGGCCAGGAGCTCTTTGCACTCGAGGAAGAGTTTCGCGCGCTGGCCAAGGCATGGCGCGCCGGCGATGAAGCCGTCCGCGACCTAATCAACCAGTCAACCGCCCGATTGATTGAAGAGCCGGCGCGCACGCTGGCCGTACTCAAGGCGTTCACTACCTATTTCCAGTTGGTCAACCTTGCCGAAGAACAGACAGCGCGTGCGCATCATTCGCGAACGAAGGCGTGCCGCTGAAGAGTCCGGCGTGCCCATGCCGGAGACAATTGCCCAGGCTGTGCGTCGCCTGCGCGCCGAGGGACTGGGCGCCGACGCCATGCGCTCCCTGCTGGCCAACCTTTATATCTCGCCCGTGCTCACGGCCCACCCGACAGAGGCAAAGCGGCGCACCGTTCTGGCCAAACTAAGCGCAATAGCGGCCGCACTTGACGAACTGGCGCGCTCGAGCCGCTTGCCGAGCGAACGCACCGCGATTACGGACCGTATTCGTGAAGAAATCGTTGTCCTGTGGCAAAGCGACGAAACGCGCGATCGCCGCCCAACGGTGTTGGATGAAGTGCGCAACGTGCTCTACTTCTTTGAGACCACGCTCTTCCGCCTTGTACCCCAGGTCTATCGCTCGCTGCAGAACGCGCTTGCCGAAAGTTATCCGGGCGAGGACTTTGCTATCGGCCCGGTGCTGCGCTACGGCTCCTGGGTTGGAGGCGACCGCGATGGCAACCCCAACGTCACGGTCGAGGTCACCGAAGAAGCAATCCGCGAGCAGAAAGAGAGCATCCTCCGCCACTACAATGTCGTTGTGGATGAACTCTACAACCAGATGAGCCACGCGACAACGCGTGTCGGCTTTTCCGCAGCCGTTGCTGGAGAGCATTTCGACGCGATTTCATGCTTGTGCCGGAGTCCGAGCGCGAAGTCCTCGAGCGCTTCCGCATGGAACCCTATCGCCAGAAGCTGATCATGATGTTCCGGCGCTTGCGCGCCACGCGCGCCGAGAACGAACAGCCCTGGAAGAACAGCAGTGAAGAACCCGCGCGCCTATGCCAACGCGGAAGAGTTCCTCTACGATCTGCGTCTCGTCGAAGCGAGCTTGCTCGCGAATCACGGCGAGCGGCTGGCGCACAGCCGTCTTGCCGATCTGATTCGCGCCGTCCAGGTCTTCGGTTTTCACCTCGCCACCCTCGACCTGCGCCAACATGCCGAGCGCCATCGCAGCGCCATGGCGGAAGTCTTCGAGCGTATCAAAGTAAGCACCGATTACGCAGCGCTGCCGGAGGACGAGAAGGTCGCCCTGCTCAGCCGTGAAATTGCGAGCCCTCGCCCGCTCACAGCCAAACTTGACTACACTGCGGAGACCAACGAAACAATCGCCCTCCTGCGCCTCGTTCCCCAGGCGCGTGAAGCAGCCGGCGAATGCGTCATCCAGACGTACATCATCAGCATGACGACGGGCGTCAGCAACATGCTCGAAGTCCTTCTCTTTGCGCGTGACGCCGGCCTTTACGGTGCGCTCGACGTAACGCCGCTTTTCGAGACAATTGACGACCTCCAAAATGCGCCCAAAATCATGGCCGCGCTCTTCCGCAATGATGTCTATCGGAAGCACCTCGCGGCGCGCGGCGACCATCAGCAAATCATGATCGGCTACAGCGACAGCAACAAGGATGGCGGCTATCTGCGCGCCAACTGGATGCTCTTTCGGGCGCAGCAGGCGCTCGCCGCCGTCTGCGACGAGCACGGCATACGTTTCACCCTCTTCCACGGGCGCGGCGGATCACTGGGGCGCGGTGGTGGCCCCACCAATCGCGCCATCCTTGCACAACCGCCCGAGTCGGTTCATGGCCGCATCAAGCTGACCGAACAAGGCGAGGTGATCAGCAGCCGCTACGAGAACCCCGATATCGCCTATCGCCATTTGGAGCAGCTCGTCAACGCCGTCATGCTGACAAGCGGCACCCGCCCCAACTTCCTTGCCCAGGAAGAGTGGAGCGGCGTTATGGAAGAGCTGAGCGATCGTGCCTTCTCCGCATATCGCGAACTTGTGGGCGACCCGCTCTTCATGCGCTATTTTCACGAAGCGACACCCATCGACCAGATCGATCGGCTCAATATCGGCTCAAGACCTTCGCGGCGCAAGGCGACTCAGTCGATTTACGACCTGCGCGCAATTCCCTGGGTATTTGCTTGGACGCAAACGCGCGTCGCACTGCCGAGTTGGTATGGTGTGGGCACGGCGCTCGAAGGCTGGATGGACGCGGAGGGTGCCGAACTGGCGCCGCAGCGGCTGGAGTTCCTGCAGCGCATGTACAAGGAATGGCCCTTTTTCCGAATCGCACTCGACAATGTACAGCTAGGGCTGGCACGCGCCGACATGCATATTGCGTCGCTCTATGCCGGGTTGACGGACGACGAAGTGCGCGACACAGTCTTCGCCTCAATCACCGCGGAGTTCCGCCGCAGCGAGCGCATCGTGTTAATGGTGAGTCAGGTGCGCGAATTGCTCGAACGCGAAGAGTGGCTGCAGCGCAGCATTCGTGTGCGCAACCCCTATGTGGACCCGCTGAACTTCATTCAGGTCGCGCTGATCCGCAAATTGCGCGGCACGGTCGACCCGGAGGCCGCCGCGACCCTGCGCGACGCGATTCTGCTGTCAGTCAACGGTGTTGCCGCGGGGCTGCAAAATACTGGTTGACGCGCACAGTTGGCTATGTGCAAGAGCGCCAAAACGCTGAGAAACGCGACCCGGTACGGATTTGCGCTACTTATGTCGGCGCTGCGCTCCAGGAATCAGTGGCAACCAGCGCCAATCCAACCACCCTCCGCCGTTCATGGTTTTTCCGTGGTTTCCGCTGTTTCTGCGTACGAGGCTGTCCTTCCTTTGCAAGGAGCTGCGTGTGACGGATCTGCTTTCTTCAATTGATGGGCTGCTTGTCGATATCGAAGGTGTGCTTGTCCACGGCAACGAGGTGATCCCGGGCGCGCTTGAGGCCATTGCCTCCCTGCGCGCCCGCGGGATTCCCTTCCGCTTCATGACGAATACCACGATCTACTGCCGCTATACCCTTCTCGATCGGCTCAACGCGCTTGGCTTCGCCAGCACCATCGACGAGCTCTATACAGCAAGCTATGTGGCCGCCGAGTACCTGCGCGCGCAGGGAGCGGTGCGCTATTTGCCGCTGCTCATGCCCGACGCGCAACTGGAGTTTTCGGGCATTGAAGTAGACGAGGAAAATCCGGAATTTGTCGTCGTTGGCGACATTGGCTCCGGTTTCACCTTTCCACGCCTGAATCGCGCCTTTCGCGCCGTGCTTAATGGGGCGCGTCTCATCGCACTGCACAAGAAACGCTCCTGGCGCACGGAGCAAGGGCTCTTCCTTGACGCGGGTCCCTTCGTCGTCGCACTTGAGTACGCATCCGACGCCGGCGCGCTTGTTGTAGGCAAGCCAAGCGCCGCCTACTACAAGATGGTGCTGGCTGATCTGGGGCTGAGTGCGCAGAATGTTGCGATGATCGGCGACGACATTGAAGCCGATGTACATGGCGCACAGAAGGTGGGTGCGCAGGGTTGGCTCGTCAAGACCGGCCGCTTCCGGCGTGAGGACCTGCAGCAGGGCATTTGGCCCGATCGGCTGCTCAACAGTATTGTCGAAATCTTCGACGGCGGACAGTCAGTCGCTGACGCCGCTCCCTGAAGCAAGCGCGCCCGCCTCCCGCGTGTGCGCTGAGTGAGGAACTATGCACAACAAACCAGTCCTGTACGATACAACCTTGCGTGACGGCACGCAGGGCGAAGGCGTCAACCTCTCTGTCGATGACAAACTCAAGGTGGCCCGCCGCCTGGATGAGTTCGGCGTCGACTACATTGAAGGCGGTTGGCCCGGAAGCAATCCCAAAGACGTCGAGTTTTTCGCACGCGCACACGCTGAACTCAAGCTCAAACATGCGCGCATGGCGGCATTTGGCTCCACCTGTCGCGCCGAAACAGACCCCGCCGACGATCCGCAGATCCAGTTGCTCGTCAAGGCCGAAACACCCGTCATCACCATCTTCGGCAAGACGTGGGATCTTCACGTCACCGATGTGCTGCGCACCTCTCTGGAAGAGAACCTGCGCATGATCCGCGACTCCGTGAGCTACCTGGTCGCGCAGGGCAAGGAGGTCGTCTACGACGCCGAGCATTTCTTCGACGGCTATGTCGCAAACCCCGAGTATGCACTGGCAACGCTGCAGGCGGCCATTCTGGGGGGGGCGAGCGCAGTCGTGCTCTGCGACACCAACGGCGGCGGCCTTCCCTGGCAGATCGGCGAAGCGGTGGCGACGGTGCGCCGCGAGGTGCTCGGCATTTCGGAAGAGAACGCCGCTCCGCCGGCGTCGAAGGTCGTGCTCGGTATTCACGCACACAATGACAGCGAGACGGGCGTGGCAAACACGCTAGAGGCTGTGCGCGCGGGAGCAAACCACATCCAGGGCACGGTCAACGGATACGGCGAACGCTGCGGCAATGCCAATCTCGTCAGCGTCATCGCCGACTTGCAGTTGAAGATGGGGTTGCGTCTCGTTCCCGACGAAAAGCTGGGCCAGCTCACCGACCTCAGCCGCTATGTGAGCGAACTGGCCAACTTGAGCCCCGACAGCCATCAGCCCTTTGTGGGTTCAAGTGCGTTTGCCCATAAAGGGGGCACGCACGTCAACGCCGTCGTCAAGTTCGCCATGAGCTATCAGCACGTCGACCCGACGCTGGTGGGCAACGAGACGCGCGTCCTCGTCAGTGAACTCAGCGGCAAAGACAACATCGCCGTCAAGCGACGCGAGTTCGGCCTCAACGGGCTTACCCGAGAGCAGGAAAGACAGGTGCTGCAGCAGATCAAGGAGCTGGAAAACGCGGGATTCGCCTTCGAGAGCGCCGAAGCCAGCGTTGACCTGCTGCTCCGCCGCACACGACCTGACTACGTCAAGCCCTTCGAGATGATCGACTACACGGCAAGTGTGGAATACCGTCGCGGGCGCGGCATGTTCTCCGAGGCGACGATCAAGGTGCAGGTGGGCGACAAGGTGCTTCACGAGGTGGCTGAGGGCAATGGCCCCGTCAATGCGCTCAACCGGGCGCTGCGCAAGGCGCTGATGCAATATTACCCTGCCCTGCGCGGCGTGCACCTGACCGACTACAAGGTGCGCATCCTCGACAGCACGGCCGGCACCGCCGCCATGACGCGTGTTCTGATCGACTTTGCTGACGGTGAGCGCCTATGGACAACCGTTGGCGCGAGTACAAACATTATCGAGGCCTCGTGGATTGCATTGAGCGATTCGGTTGAATACTTCATCATTACGGGGCAAACGCGGGAAACAGAAGACGCACACAGCGCGGCATACGAACTGGTGGATGCACAATGAACCAATCGATGCAGGACAAGGTTTTCATCATTACCGGGGCCAGCACGGGAATCGGCGCGGCCGCTGCCCGTCAGCTGGCGCCGCTGGGCGCGCGCGTCGTCGTTACGGCGCGCTCGAGCGAAAAGTTGCAGGCGCTCGCCGCCGAATTGGGCGACGCCGTACTTCCCATCGCTGCCGACGTGACGCAGGCAGCGGACATCGCCCATATTGTCGACGCAACGCTGGCGCGCTTTGGCCGTATCGACGTGCTTTTCGCGAATGCGGGCATCTATATCCCGGGTCAGTTCATCGAAAGCGACCCGGACGAGTACGCGCATCTTCTCAACGTCAACGTCACCGGCGTCCTGCGCTGCGTCCACGCTGTGCTGCCCCACATGCTTGCGCAGCAGTCCGGCGACATCCTGATTACCAGTTCAATCTCGGGCTTCATTGATATCCCGTGGGAGCCCGTCTATAGCGCCTCCAAGCACGCAATCCAGGGATTTGTGCACACGCTGCGCAGGCAGGTGCTCGGCAAGGGGCTGCGCGTGATGGCGCTTGCGCCGGGCATGGTGGCCAATGAGCTTTGGAACATTCACGACCCGGTCGTGATTGCCGAGCACGTGGCCAACCGTACGGCGCTCACCTCGGCTGATGTGGCCGAAGCGGCTCTCTTCATGCTCAGCCGCCCGGCCCACGTCACGATCCGCGATCTCGTCATGTTGCCGCAGGCGCAGGATTTGTGAGACTTCGAAGCGAGGCTTCCAAAATCGGAAGCCTCGCTTCACCGGCGTAGTCGTCTGTCTGGCAGCCGGCTTCGGTCCTGAAGTACAATTTGGCTCAGGCTGGAGGTCAATGAGGATGGCAATAGAGAAGTACACCATCGAACAGACAGTCGAGCATGACGGCCAGATTAATCTGACTGGTCTGCCAATTCAGCGCGGCATTACGGCTGCCGAACTCCTTGCGTCTGACTTTGTGGGCATGTGGGCAGACCGTGAGGACATTGGCGACACGATGCACTTTGCGCGCAAGTTGCGCAAGCAGGCGGAGACAAGGGACTGGACCGACGATGCTTCAGTTGGATAGTGACTCCATCATCGATGTTGCCCGTGGATTTCCTGCAGCGCTTGAATGGCTTCGTTCAATGGATTCTGCAGAGGAACTAGCCATCTTCGGCTTCACAGCAATGGAAATACTGCAAGGGGATCGCAACGCGAACGAGCAGCGCCAATCAATTCGCACTTTGTCTCGATTCAAAATTCTGTGGCTTACTCCTGTTGAATCGAGATATGCGCTGGATCTCTTTGTGAAGTACCGTCTGAGCCATGGCGCGGGCATTCTCGACACCTTATTCGGCTACGCTGCGATCGCCCATGACCTGTCGCTCATGACCTTCAATGAGAAGCACTTCGGTTTTCTCCCTGGAATTCGCGTTTTGCGTCCTTATCGTCGCTGACAAACGTTCGGTGGCGACTGCGTTTGTGCGCTTTCCCACCTTCTAGCCCTCATAGATTTCAAAGGAGCACCCATGTCCATACCAGCAGCAACAACAACCCAAAACGGCACCCTCAACAAATACAGCAGCATGCTCACGCAAACGCGCTCGCAGGTGGGCTCGCAGGCCATGCTCTATGGCGCGGGACTCAGTGAAGAAGACATGCAGCGCCCGCAGGTGGGCATTGCCAGCATGGGCTGGGAAGGCAACCCCTGCAACATGCACCTCAATGACCTCGCCAAGGAGGTCAAGGTAGGGACGTACGAGGCTGGCATGGTGGGCCTTATCTTCCACACCATAGGCGTCAGCGACGGCATCAGCATGGGCACGGAGGGCATGAAGGCATCGCTGCTCTCGCGCGACATCATCGCCGACTCCATCGAAACGGTGATGCGCGCACAGTGGTACGACGCAAATGTTTCGCTACCCGGCTGCGACAAGAACATGCCCGGCACGATCATGGCGGCCGCGCGCCTCAATCGCCCTACCATCATTGTCTATGGCGGCACCATCCGTCCCGGGCACTGGGAGGGCAACAAACTCGACATCATTTCGGCTTTTGAGGCCTACGGCAAGTGGCTTGCCGAGGAGATTTCCGAGGAGGAGTTGCGCACGATCATCAAGCACGCCTGCCCGGGCGCGGGCGCCTGTGGCGGCATGTACACCGCCAACACAATGGCTTCGGCCATCGAGGCGCTGGGTCTCAGCCTTCCCTACAGTTCGTCCTACCCAGCCACCAGCCCGGAGAAGATTGAAGAGTGCCGCGCGGCGGGACGGCAGATTCGCTATCTGCTCGAGAACGACATCAAGCCCCTTGACATCCTTACGCGCAAGGCCTTTGAGAACTCAATTGCCGTGGCCGTGGCGTTGGGCGGCAGCACCAACGCCGTCCTGCACACGCTCGCCATGGCACGCGCGGCTGACGTGCCATTGACGATTGACGACTTCCAGGAAGTCTCCAACCGCACGCCGCTGCTAGCCGACCTCAAGCCGAGCGGCCCGTGGGTGATGGAGGACCTCTACGACGTGGGCGGCGTGCCCGCCGTGATGAAGTTGATGCTGCGAGAGGGGTTGCTCCATGGCGATTGCCTCACCGTTACCGGCAAGACAATTGCCGAGAACCTTGAGGATGCGGCCGACCTGCGCGAAGGGCAGAAGATCGTCTTCCCCGTCTCCAACCCGATCAAGAAAACGGGCCATCTGCAAATTCTCTACGGCAATCTGGCCACGGACGGTTCGGTCGCCAAGATTACGGGCAAGGAAGGAACGCATTTCAGCGGCCCTGCCAAGGTCTTTGATTCAGAGGAACTCACGCTTGAGGCAATTCAGCAGGGACTCGTGACGCACGGAGATGTCGTGGTCATTCGCTACGAAGGCCCCAAGGGCGGGCCAGGCATGCGTGAAATGCTCTCCATCACCTCGGCCATCATGGGCGCGGGGCTGGGCAAGAGCGTGGCGCTCATCACCGACGGCCGCTTCTCCGGCGGCACCCATGGCTTTGTTGTGGGCCACATCACCCCAGAAGCGCAGGAAGGCGGCGGCATCGCACTCGTGCGCGAAGGCGATATCATCACCATCGACGCCGAGCAGAATCGGCTGGTGATGGACGTCTCGGACGCCGAACTAGCCAATCGGCGTGCGGCCTGGACGGCGCCAGCGCCCAAGTTTACCAAGGGCGTGCTCTGGAAGTACTTCAAGAGCGTCTCTTCTGCTTCCGAAGGCTGCGTCACGGACGCATAGATCGTTGCCACAAATGAAAAAGAAGCGCCGCAGCGAAACCTCTGCGGCGCTTCTTTATGAACACGTGTGGGTAACGGCCCGTGGCCGTCGCAAATGGGTGCAGACGGAAAGAAAAATGCGTGGAAGCGGCTAGCGCTCGCTCGCGTCAGCGACCTGCCGCCCGTGACAGTTCTTCACCTTCCTGCCGCTGCCGCATGGACAAGGATCATTGCGCCCGGCATTCTCCACGGCCTCAGCAAACGCCTTGTCGCGCTCTGCATAGACACGCATGATGCTGCTGGGCGCACCGTTGCGCCGCAACTGGTCGACCATGTAGCGCATGGGCCCATCGATGTGGTGGAAGAAGAGTTTGTAACCCGCACAGAGGTAATTGAGCCCTTCCTCGCCATCCGGCGTGCGAATGAAGCGATCCTTGGGGCAGCCGCCGTGGCAGGCGAAGCGCACTTCGCACGATTGGCAATACTTGGGCAGCGCATCGAACTTGGCCTGGCCAAATGCCTTCTGCTGGGGCGAAGAGACCAGTTCGATCATGTGCGTTTCCAAAATGTTGCCAAGCCTGTAGGCGGGCTCCACGAAATGATCGCACGAGTACAGGTCGCCGTTGTGCTCCAAAGCAAGCGCTACACCGCAGGTCTTTGAGTGGACGCACAGGCCGGACGGCTCGCCGTACCAATTCGCCAGCGCCACATCGAACATTTGCACGTAGACAGTGCCGATGTCGCGCCGCACCCACTCTTCAAATACGCCGACCAGGAAGCGACCATACTGCTCGGCAGTCACCGAGCGCGCCGTCACATGCGTTCCTTCCTGCACATAGAGAGGTCGATCGCGCCATGAACTCCACTCGACCTGCACCTCTTCGGGCACACGCTCGATGATAGGAATAAACTGAATGAAGGTAGAGCCGCACTCGTCGCGGAGGAACCGATAGACCTCACGCGGTTCATCGGCATTGCACGCGTGAAGGGTGGTCAGTGTGTTGTATTCGACCCCGGCAGCCTGCAGGATGTGCAGGCCGCGCATCACCTTGTCGAAAGTTCCCTGCTGGCCCTTGTCGACTCGATAAGCGTCATGCATGGCGCGTGGTCCGTCAATGCTGATGCCGACGAGGACGTTCTTTTCCTTGAAGAACTTCGCCCAATCGTCATCAAGCAACGTACCGTTGGTCTGAATCGTATGCAGCAGACTCTGCCCGGGCTTCAGGCACTCTTCGGCATAGGCAACCGCGCGCTTGAAGAACTCAAGCCCCATGAGCGTCGGCTCGCCCCCTTGCCAGGCAACGCTGACTTCGTAGTCGTCGCCGTGCGCCTCGATCAACTGGCGAATGTAGGCGCGCAGGAGCTCTTCCGCCATGCGGAAGCGGCTACCCGGATAAAGCATCTCCTTGCTCAGGAAGAAGCAGTATGCACAGTCGAGGTTGCACGTTGCGCCGGCGGGTTTGGCTAGCAGGTGGAAGCCACGCGGGGCATCGGGCGGAATCTGCGCCGGCAACGTGGGGTATCTGGTCGTGACTAATCTGGCTTTCGATAAGTCCCTCGCTCTCTCAACGCGGCCCGCCGCTTGATCTGTCGGGCACTCATAACACTAGCCTATTGTCTATGCAATCCTGCGATAATCCAAGTGCAGACCAAAGGCAAACAACCGGTGCTTCCGCCACGCGCTGTCTGCTCAGATAGAACCCCGCGAGGCTTGCGACGACTTTCGTTTGCCTCTAGACTGCTTGCAACGGCGTGCCCATAAATGGAAATGAACAATATCTGCGGCCACGCGTCCGGTGGGGCAGCCAGGGTTAGGCCTTGGACTGAACTCACTCCAATTCGATACCATATGGACAAGGAATCATGAAGAATCTCGACACTAACAATGATGACTCGTCGGCCACCGCAAACATCAAGCCGGCGCCCATGCACGAATTGTTCATCGCCGCGATGTCGATCTATGCGATCGTCAATCTGGCGCTCATGTACCTGGGTCCATATGCGGGTTACCAGGAGCGCGAAATTCGCGTCATGATTGATACGATTCTGTGCATAATCTTCTTCGTTGATTTTGTGGTCAACCTCGTCCACGCGCGTGACAAGTGGGTCTACATTCGATGGCAAGGCGCGGTTGATTTGGCGAGTGCGATTCCCGGCATTTATGCTTTGCGCTTGCTTCGTCTCTTCCGCCTCAGGCCAGTCACCCGCTCTCTCCAGGAGTCTGGGCAGCGGCGCATACTTGCCGCCTTCGTGGATCGTCGCGCCGAGGGGGTGCTTTACGTGACGCTCTCGCTGGTTCTCCTCACCCTCGATCGGGGCAGCCAGGCAATTCTGACATTTGAGGGCACCGCGCCAGGCGCAAATATCCGGACGGCAAGAGATGCGTTTTGGTGGGCCTATGTAACGATCACAACAGTGGGCTACGGGGACTACTACCCGGTTACATGGCATGGTCGCATCATCGGCATGTTCGTCATGGCAGCGGGCATCGCCCTTCTCGGCGTAACGACCTCCTACCTGGCAGCGGTCTTCACACGGCCAACCAAAGTGGAAGTCCGCGAAGATCTCGTTGAGACGCCAATTCTTCTGCCCGATCTCGATAAGCGCCTGGCGGCCATTCAGGCCGAACTTGCCGAACTCACCGTGCGACTGCACTCGACCATGCAGGAGGCCGCTGTTGCGCCTCCAACCGATAAGAACGGCACGTGAGGAAAAGTCACGCCGTTTCCGGCGCTGTCAGGTATAATCAGGCCTGCTCAACAGCCACGCTGTTCGCCAACACGAGAACCAGCCAATC
Source organism: uncultured Chloroflexia bacterium (assembly GCA_963735275.1). Lineage (GTDB taxonomy): Bacteria > Chloroflexota > Anaerolineae > Caldilineales > Caldilineaceae > UBA5069. The sequence goes on from CAVTKJ010000002.1 coordinate 22,023, forward strand.
ATGCAAAGCTACCTGGATGCATCGCGTGAGGTCGCAAAGAACTCGTGGCGCGAACTGAAGCCCAACCCCAAATCAATGCGGGGCGACCTCATGGCGGGCTTCACGTTTGCCGCGGTCAACATCCCGCAGGGGCTGGCCTACGCCCTCATGGCGGGGATCGACCCGGTCAACGGACTCTATACCCTAATGATCGCGACGCCACTGGCGGCGCTCTTTACCGGGTCGGTATTGATGAATGTCTCGTCAACCGGCGCCCTCTCTGCGTCGCTCGCCGACACGTTAAATCCCTTCGCGTCAAGCGACAAACTGCTTGTGATGGGTTTGCTTGTCGTGGTGATGGGCATTTTCCAGCTTGCGCTTGGCATCTTCAAGATGGGCTGGATTATGCGCTTCGTCCCCAATTCCGTCATGGTCGGATTCATCACGGCAGTGGCGCTCAACATCATGATCGGCCAGTTGGGTGAATTGACGGGCTTCAGCAGCACGGAATCGAACAAGCTTCTCGTATTGGCGGATACGGCGGTGCACTACACATACATCAACTACGCCTCGCTTACGATCTGGCTTGTCGACGATTGCCTTGATCGTCATTCTGGAACGAACGCGCGTTAGGAGTGTGGCGATGTTGCTTGCGCTTGCCATTACCTCTGCCGCTGCTTTGATTCTAGGCTTGACCAGCGTCGAAACCGTGGCCAGTGTCGCCACAATCCCGCAATCACTCCCAAAAAGCGTACCGCTCGACTGGCACTACTTGCCGTCTGTCGTTCTCCCCGCTCTCTCCGTAGGATTGTTGGGCCTTGTCCAGGGAGCTGCCGTAAGCCAGACTTTCCCCAACCCGGACGGCAAGTACGGCAACCTGAATCGGGACTTCGTTGGACAGGGACTTTCCAACATTGCCGGGGGCCTCTTCCAGTCGCTCCCGGCTGGTGGTTCGGCTTCGGGTACTGGAGTTGTCGTCGGCGCAGGCGCGGTTTCGCGCTGGGCAAACATCTTTGCCGGTTTGTTCGTAATCGTCATCGTGCTGCTCTTTGGCTGGTTGGTGGAACTGGTAGCAATGCCTGCCCTGGCCGGTCTGCTGATCGTTATCGGCGCGCGCATGCTCAACTTCCGCGCAATCGCATCGGTGCGCAATACGGGCGTGGTGGCGTCCACTTCGTTCTACTTGACACTCATCGCCTCGCTGTTGATTCCTCTCCAGTATGCAGTCCTTTTTGGTATTGGAGTTGCGATCTTGCTCAACCTCTTCCAGCAATCGGAGCAGGTGCGTGTCGTCGAGTTGGTCTGGTCCGATACGCAGTTCCCCGTTGAGCAGCCGGTACCCAAGGTTCTGCGTAGTGAGGGGATTACCTGCCTCTATGTACACGGTAGCCTCTTCTTTGCCGCCGCCGCGAACATGGAAAAGACCCTTCCCGATGCTGAACAAACGCACGATGCGGTGATCCTGATCGGATTGCGCGGCCATCCAGAAGTTGGCAGCACGCTGATCGCCGTACTCGAACGCTATTTGCGTCTTCTGCGGAAAAACGGCAACCGCTTGATACTGGTGGGAGTTAGCAAGCAAATCGCGCGGCAGTTGAAGGACACCGGGATGACTACATTGATTGGCGAAGAAAACATCTTTGCCGAAGACGTTCGGGTGGGCTACCCACTTGCCCTCGCCTATGCCGAGGCGGTGCGTTGGTTGCAGGCGCGCAATGTCGACATCCACCGACCACATGGACTGGTGGTACCGGAGAAGGCCGGCTCCACGCCGGCCGGTGTAGACGATATCCTGCCATAATCAGGCCGAGCAGCGTACTGCAGTAGCCCCATGCCGCCTCTCTCCGGCTCGGTATGAGCCATTCGGGCGGCACGGTCTTTACTATGTCAGCGCCCTGTGCGAGCGCCCGGTCTCGCTGTTTCATTGCGCGGAACACTTGCCGCGCCAGCAATGGAGTTAGCCATGAACATTTCCCCTGCCGTGCTTCCCGCTGTCCGATCCTACGCACCCCGCCGCACACGCCGATTTCCTGATACGCTATCCCGACTACGCCGCGACTGAACACATCGATTCGCTGCGCGCGAGGGACTACGCGCGACTTGACCAGTCAGGTCATGTCTATCTCGACTATACGGGCGGAGGACTCTACGGTGAGTCGCAGGTGCGTCGCCACATGGAGTTGCTCAATGCAAACGTCTTTGGCAACCCACACAGCAACAATCCCACCTCGCTGGCAATGACGCACCACGTGGAGAGTGCGCGCCGCTCTGTGCTGGAGTTCTTCAATGCCGACCCCAACGAATACATGGTGATCTTCACGCCCAACTGCAGCGGTGCGCTGCGTCTTGTGGGCGAGGCATTCCCCTTCGCGCCCGGGGCGCAATACCTGTTGGCGTGGGACAACCACAATTCCGTCAACGGCATTCGCGAATATGCCCGGGCGCGAGGCGCCGATGTCACCTACCTGCCGGTACGTGGGCCGGAAATGCGCTTCGATGCAGACGAGGTGCGCAGCCACCTTGCTGCGCCGGCCGGCGGGCCCCGCCTCTTTGCGTACCCGGCGCAATCCAATTTCAGCGGCGTGCAGCACGATTTGGCGTGGGTGGACGAAGCGCAGGCGCTGGGGTGGGACGTGCTGCTCGACTGCGCGGCGTTCGCACCGACAAACCGGCTCGATTTGAGCCAGACACACCCCGACTACGTGCCGCTCTCCTTCTACAAGCTTTTCGGCTATCCCACAGGCGTGGGCGCGCTGATCATGCGGCGCGTGGCGCTCGAGCGACTCAAGCGACCATGGTTCGCCGGCGGCACGATCACCATCGCTTCGGTGCAGGATCAGGGTTGGCACTACTTGATCAAGGGTGAGGCGGGATTTGAGGATGGCACAGTCAACTATTTGAGCCTGCCCGCAGTCCAATACGGGCTCGAGCATCTTGAGGCCATCGGCGTGGAGGCAATTCACTGCCGCGTCGTCGCGCTGACCGGCTGGCTGCTCGAGGAAATGGAGGCTTTGCGCCACAGCAATGGCGCGCCCATTGTGCAAATCTTTGGGCCGCTCAACACCGTGGCGCGTGGCGCTACGATTGCCTTCAACTTCGTCGATCCGGTGGGGCAGATCCTGGACTATCGCCACATCGAAGCGATGGCGGCCGAGGCAGGCATCTCGCTGCGCACGGGTTGCTTCTGTAATCCGGGCGCAGGCGAAATCGCCCACGGCATCACCCATGACGAAATGGCGAAGTGCTTTGTGGACAGTGAGCCCGTCACCTACCAGCAACTGTACGAGAGAATGCAGCAGAGCGGCAAGACGGCCGCCACCTTCCGTATTTCGCTGGGTATCGCCTCCAACTTCGCCGACACTGCCGCGTTCATGAACTTCGCGCAACAATTCCGCGACACCGACGCGGTCGCGTTCGCCGCACAGCCTCTCCCCGACCAGCATGAGGCATTGCTGCGCGACGCGACGTGAGATTGTGGTGTATGGCCTTGAATATGTGAATGAAGGAGGTGCAGGATGACACTGACTTTACTTTACCAACTCGTTGCTCCGGCAGGTCCAGGCAGCTGCAGCCGCACAGGGAGTTTCGACCGAAGAATTCATTGAGTCGGCCGTGCGTGCTTCTTTGAGCGCCGCTGAGCCACTCGGTGTTGCCATGGCTTCAGGCGCACAAATGGCCAGCGCGCGGCCATGGTTGTATTTGATCGGCAGCGCGCGCGACTACGCGAGTGAACTCGCTGAGATTGATGCAGCAATCGAAACGGCCTTCGAGCAGATCGAAGATGAAGAGCTCTCGTGATACTCGACACCAATGCAGTTTCGGCTCTGCTTGAGGAGCGTCAAAATGTCCGCATCATCGCCGAGTCTGCCGAATCGCTTGAATTGCCGGTGATCGTTATCGGAGAATACCATTACGAACTGCTTGGCTCTACAGCGCGTAGCCGTCTCGAACCGCTGTTTGCACTACTGACAATCGCGACGCGTATTCTCGATGTTGAGCCAGAAACGGCGCGCGTATGCAGAGATCCGCGAAGTACTTCGTCTGATGGGGCGACCAATTCCCGTGAATGACTTGTGGATCGCTGCACTGGCAGTCCAGCACACCCTGCCAATCCTCAGCCTTGATCAGCACTTTGACCTGGTGCCTGACCTCAAGCGAATCGGCTGGGCATAGTTCCCATATCGCCGGCCTAAGTATTGATACGAAGCACCAGGGATGCGCACCCCTTGGCGGAATGCGCACTCGATGCATCAGCTTTTCTGCTTGGCGTGATCGCTCAAAAACTACGAACGCAAGTATTGCCCGTAGAACGCCTCCAGCCTGCTGCGGATGCGCGCCTCGAGGTAACCGTCAATCCGGGCACGCGCTACAAGAGGTTGCGCTGCTGAAAAAAGGGTCTCCACCAGTTCTTCCGGTTCAATACCCACATCTGCCAGGAGATCTGCCACGAACTTGTCACCGTGGTTAGCAAGAAACCCGTCGAGCACGCTCTCAAGCAGTGCGTCAAATGTGCGGGTTGTGCGCAGGTGAAGAAAGAGATTCTTCCAGGAGTCAACCATGTCCGCAAGCACGGCGGGATTGACCAGATCGGTCACTTCGGCCATCGTGCGCTGGGAATTGCTCTCCCAAAGTTCATCGGCAAGCCGCCAAATCATTGGATCATCCAGTACCGTGTTCAGGTATCGCTCGCTTTCGTTGAGCGTTTCCCTGATATTTGCATGGATGAACGCAATCAATTGCCGATCGACGCCCTTTTCAAGATTTGGCACAGCGGAATTGAGGGCGCTCTGGCCAAAGCGCACGAGCGACGATGCCCCCGGAATTCTGCGCGCAAAGACATTCTCCGTGAGCACATAGCTCTTGATGCCGTTGTAGAGAACGTTGGAAACAAGCATTGCGTAGACCGAGCTACCGACGATCTGCCGAGTGACTTCGCGCCGTAACGGTTTCATGCCAACCAGCGTTTCGGTCATTTGGTCATACTGCCGCCGACCGAGCAATTCGCCGACTGTGCCGCCATCTTCGCACAACGCCGCAAAGACCGTCTTCACCCCCTCCTCGATGAGTTCCATCAGCCCGTCCGACACCGGAAGGTCAACGAGGGCGCGCCGAAAAGCTGCAAGCACCTCGGCGCGGTGAGCAATCTCGTTAAGCTTGATATCGGCCAACCAGGTGTAGAGCGCGGAGATTTCATCCGCCAGCGCGATACGCAGTCCTTCATCGCTCCATCGCTCCAACTCGAACTGCACATGGGCCCCAAACATGGCGGCAACGTCTGTTGGGGGAATTCCATCTGCGTCGGTTGGAAGCATGTGTTCGCTCAACGTGGCGAGAACCAGAGGTAGAAGATGAGATCCTGCGGGAAGGAAGGCGCGCCAAGCGCCTGAAATGCGGCCAACACCTGCGCGCGGTGGTCGGTGCCATGGTTGATGAGTTGATAGAGCACATGCCAGGTTGGCCCCATCATTCCCGGCAACGTCACGTCAAGCTGGTCATCGGACAGGGTGGCAACCCATGCCAGCGTTTCGGCTGCCCCTTCTTCCCAGCGTGCGCGCAGCGCGTTGCAATCAGCAAAAGCGCTTGGGTCGAGCGCGTACTCCTGGCCCCCTGGTTCTTCTTTCAGCCCCATGAGCCACGCCGTACTCACCTGTGTCACATGGGTCAATTGATTGCGGACGGAGCCGTGCGAATAGGGAAGGATCCGGTCGTACTGCTCGGGTGTGAGCGTGGCTGCAACTTCCCAGATGCGCCGCCAGGTGGCAACGTCATAAGCAAACAGTGTGCGAAACATGTCTGAGCTGTTCACAATCTGTCCTCATTCACGGGAGCGGGCGCGCACGATTTCTGCAGTCTCGCCCTTATCAGGCCTGAGCGGCCAACAACGAGTTGTTCTTTTTCAGCATGTGGCGCTTCGCAATCTCCACGCTCACTGCCGCATCCCGCCCATAGGCATCTGCGCCGACGTCGCGCGCAAAGTTCTCCGTGACGGGCGCGCCGCCCGCCATCACATAGATCTGGTCTCGAATGCCCTCTTCGCCCAGCGAATCGACGATCACCTTCATATAGGGCATGGTTGTCGTCAGGAGGGCGCTCATGCCGATAATATCGGCCTTATGCTCTCGAATGGCATTGAGGAACTTCTCGGCATCACAATTGATGCCGAGGTTGATGACCTCGAAGCCCGCACCCTCCAGCATCATTGCAACAAGATTCTTGCCGATGTCGTGGATATCGCCCTTTACGGTGCCAATGACCATTGTGCCCATGCGTGGCGCGCCCGTCTCGGTGAGCAGCGGGCGCAGAACTTCCATGCCCGCCTTCATCGCGTTGGCCGCCATCAGCACTTCAGGCACGAAGAGGATGCCATCGCGAAAGTCGACGCCGACGATGTCCATGCCGGCAACAAGGCCACCGTCGAGAACCTCCTGCGGTGTCTGACCACGTTCCAATGCATCGCGCACCTGCTGCGGAATCTCGTCGCGAACACCGTCGTACAGGTCATCCTGCATTTGCAGGTATAGCTCTTCGAGGCTGAGTTCTTTGTAGCTCATGATTGATTACTCCTCGGAGTGGACTCGCTCAATACCCTCTTGGTTGACGACCAGCCAATTGCAGGGGCTTCACCCACAACGCCGGACTCCATGATTCCCGGAGCCGCGCGAACACCATTGCATTGGCCCTGCGGCGGCGTGTGTCGCCGCAGGGCCGGCCTTGGTTTGGCTGTTGCGCACTTGCAGGTTACATGGCAACTTCGACCAACTGACCATCCTGCAATTCGTATGCCTTTGAGAACTCCTCTGACGGGCAGCACATCGGATCGCTCGCGGCAAAACCAAGCCACGTCACGTGGATTACGGAATCCTCGATCGACATGGACTGCACCTGTACACTGTCGCCGAGCAGAATCGTGGGCACAACGGCTGCCGCATCGCTTGCGTCGGTTACGGCGCCCAGGTAGATGAATGTGCCGCTGCCGCCCGAATTTTCGGCAAGCAACACTGCAACATCGTCCTGGCCGTCACCGTTCAGGTCGCCAACGGCCATTGGCGCTGGAATCAACATGACTGTGGGCTTCGACGCGCCCCCTTCGACAAATGGCGCACCCTCGTACGAGCCGTCAACCAGCGTCACCGGCTCCGGATAGATGCCCCCGTACGTCAAGTTTCCGACTTGCTGGAAGAGTGCTGCATCGGCGGCGGGCGCCTGCGTTTCGGCCACGGGAGCGACGGTCGGCTCGGCTGCTGACGGCGCTTGAATCGGCACGCATGCTCCGAGCGCCAGTACAGCCACAATGCCTACGGCCGACAGGACACCTGCAAACTTGGTTCGTTGCTTCATGAGTATTCTCCGTTTCTGAAATCCTGACTATACCAACCGCCCGATTCTACACGATAGCGACCGATCCTGGTATTGTCGGTGCCTGCGACGCGAGCAACTGGACGACCACGCAGTTTGGCCAGGAGCAACCGCGTTTCCCGCCCTGCACTGAGCTAGCGTGCAGGTTGTGCCGGGAATAGTAGAGGACCAGCAGTCGTTTCTCGACCGCCGGTCCTCTTTTGGACGCCATACCCCCGGCGTCCGCATCTTCATCCTGTATTGGGCTCAGCTTGAACCGGCAGAATGGTGCTGCAGTCCGCAAGTGAGACCGTATGTCGTAGCGGCTGCTTCAGCTGCCGTTGTTCCGGGATGCGGTGCTACTGGTCAGTTCGGCAGCTGAAGCAGCCGCTGCGCGTAATCAGCGCAGGTGCGTGGCGCACTCTCTAGAAGAGACCTACAACGCGCCCAGTCTCGAAGTCGATGTCCACGCGCTCTGAGGCGGGGTGGCTGGGCAGCCCCGGCATGGTGCGCATTGTTCCCACCAGCGGGTAGATGAAGCCTGCACCGACGCTTGCCCGCACTTCACGGATCGGCAAGTTGAAATCACGCGGAGCGCCTTTGATATTTGGGTCTGCCGTCAAGCTCAAGTGCGTCTTGGCCATGCAGATCGGCAGATTGCCAAAGCCATTTTTCTCGTAACCCTTGATTTGCGTCTCTGCCTGCGCCTCGAAGGTCACTGAACCCGCGCCGTAGATTTCCTTTGCAATCGTTTCGATCTTGGCCTTGATCGGCTCGTTCACGTCATAGAGGAAGTGGAACTGGTTCTGCTCGTTGCACGCGTCCTCGACGGCATGCGCCAGGTCCACGGCGCCGGCGCCGCCATCCGCCCAGTGCGTCGACACGGCGCAGCGCACGCCCGCCTCGCGGCAAATGGCGAAGACCGCTTCCGTCTCGCTTGCAAAGTCGGTTGCAAATGCGTTCACGCAGACAACCGGGCTGATTCCATGCTTCTTGACGTTCTCAATCTGTTTGCGCAGGTTGGAACCGCCCTCGAAGACGTCGTCCGGGTTCTCCTTGAGCATCTCCTCGGGCAGGGGCTTGCCTGGAATCACTCTGTACTTGCCGGTGTGAAGCTTGAGTGCGCGCACTGTCGCGACGATCACTGCAGCATCTGGTTTGAGGCCGCTGTAACGGCACTTGATGTTGAAGAACTTCTCCGCGCCAATGTCGGCGCCGAAGCCCGCTTCCGTCAGGAGGTAGTCTCCGCACTTGATGCCAATGCGGTCAGCCAGGATGCTGCTGTTGCCATGGGCGATGTTGGCAAAGGGGCCCGCATGGACCAGCGCCGGCGTATTCTCAAGTGTCTGGAACAAGTTGGGCTTGATCGCTTCCTTCATCAGCACGGTCATCGCGCCGGCCGCCAGAAGATCTTCCGCCGTGACCGGTTTCTTCGCCTTGTTCTGACCAATCACGATCCGCCCGAGTCGCGCACGCATGTCGCGCAGGTCGGTCGTCAGCGCCAGAATCGCCATCACTTCGCTGGCAACCGTAATGTCAAAGCCGCTCTCGCGTGGGATGCCGTCGCTCTTGCCGCCCAGCCCGGTGATGATGTTGCGCAGGTCGCGGTCGTTGACGTCAAGCACGCGCCGCCATGTGATCGAGTAGGGGTCGATTTCCAGCGGATTGCCCTGGTAGATGTGGTTGTCGATCATTGCGGAGAGCAGATTGTTGGCTGCCGTGATCGCGTGGAAGTCGCCCGTCATGTGCAGATTGAACTGCTCCATAGGGACAACCTGGCTATAGCCGCCGCCCGCTGCGCCGCCCTTGATGCCAAAGGTCGGCCCTTGGCTTGGCTGGCGTACGGCAATCACCGCCTTGCGTCCAATGTGGCTGAAGCCCTGGCCAAGTCCCACGGTCGTCGTGCTCTTGCCCTCCCCGAGTGGCGTTGGCGTGATCGCCGTAACCACTACGTATTTTGCATCCGGGCGATGCTGCAACTTCTCAATGGCCTCAAGTTTGACCTTGGCCATGGATTCGCCGTATAGCTCGATGTCACTGCGGGAGAGGCCCATTTTCTCGGCAATCGCCTCAATCGGCTCAAGTGTTGCGGCCTGTGCGATGTCGATGTCACTCGGTACTTTTTTCGCCACGGATGATGCTCCTTTGCACATGTGGATTGAAAACTCGGTGTTCGTGGAATGGCGGCCGACGCCGCCGGACTATCTTGATAAACTGGATAAACATGGCGTGGTGCGCTGTCGATTGCCAACGGATCGTGCCCTTGGTAACCACGCGCCCATCACAGGGCGGTGGTATCAGGCTCGCCTGCACCCCTATATCTTCACTTTCTGCGCGCCGGCCGGATCGGCAAACGCCGGCCGATTGAGCGAGAACGCGCTAATATCGTATTGCGTCGCGCCATCCAGTGCCAGCTCGGCCAGAATGCGCCCAATGATACCCATGAAACCATAGCCGTGGCCCGCTCCCACGAAGACGAAGATGTTGGGGTGGCCCGGCAGTGCATCGAGAACAAAGTCCCGATCGGGCGTCTGCGCATAGAGCAGGGTCTTTGTGTAGAGGGTTGGCCCCACAAAGCGCGGAATGCGCCGGGCAAGAAAGTCATAGAGGCGTGTCTCGCGCACCGGATCGGGCGCGAAGGTGCGCGTCTCCGGCGTCACCTCCGGTCCGGAAGCGTCAATTGCCGCCTTGGTCGCCACTTCGTTGTAGAGCGGAAAGCCGTAGATACTTTCATCGTGCTTCCACTGGAAGATCGGGAAGCGACCAATGACAAATTCGCGCGTGTGCGGCGTCGCGTAGTAGGTCACCTGTTCCTGCGTGGAGGTGATGGGTAGCGGTTTACCCATGCGTGCGGTGAGTTTGGCTGTCCATGCACCCGCCGTCACAACCAGGTTTGCGCACGTAAAGTTGCCTTCGGCCGTGACCACGGTAATCTCGCCATCACCGGGAATCACGTCCAGTACGCTTAGCCTGTCGAGGATCGTGGCGCCGTACAGCCGCGCCAGCGCCACATGGCTACCGGTCGCGTAGTTCGGGTTCACCAACCCCGTGCGTCCGTGGTAAAGCACATTCACATCTTCTTGCGGCGTGAACTGCGGGAAGCGATAGCGCAGTTCGTCAGCGGTTAACCGCTCATACTGGACGCCTGCCGAATCCATTGCTGTGCGCGTATTCCTCGAGCACCGGCGCATACGCGCTATTCTTTCCGGCAATGATCACGCCACCCGTAAGGCGTACGGGATTGACGCCCGACTCGTCCGCCAGCACGGCCCACGCCTCATAGGCATGGGGTGCGAGCCGCACGTAGCGCTCATTGTGATAGGCAAGGCGGATCATGCGTGAGTGGTCCTGCGAACCGCCGAAGCCGTGGAAAAGGGGATACTGTTCAATTCCCAACACATCGCCGCCCACGCGCCGCGCCAGCCAGTAGAGCGCCGCGCTGCCTGCACCGCCACAGCCCAGCACAATCGTGGAATAATGCGTGCGTAGCGTCATCGGTTTGCTCTCATTCTCCCGTTTCCACCCGCGCCGAACCACCGCCGTTTCCCGCCACGGTGTCGGGACGCGGACCCACATGGCCCGTTCGCTGCCCGCCCACCGCCGCACGCGGGAAAAGTCCTGAACGGACGACGATATCCGCCACCGCCTCCTCCTGCCGGTAGGCCATGACGTGAACACCTGCCACCCCGGCGATCTCGCGCACCTGCTGGATGATCTCGATGCAAATACGCTTGCCCTCTTCGGCCTTCTTTTTCGGGTCGGCCTGGGCAAGACGCTTGACTACATCGTCAGGGATGTGGACACCGGGCACTTTTGTGCGCATGAATTCGGCGGCCTTGTCGGAGCGCAGCGGCCCCACGCCCACGAGGATGAAGGCCTTCTCGTGAAGCCCCATATCCACGGCGCGCTGCATGAAGGTGCGCAGCCGTGGAACGTCGAAACAGTACTGCGTCTGGATGAAGTTCGCGCCCGCCTCAATCTTCTTGGCCATGCGCAAGGGCCGCCAATCGAAGGGCGGAACAAAAGGGTTCTCGGCAGCGCCCAGAAAGAGTTGCGGCGGCGTGGTCAACTTGCGGCCGCTCAGAAAGACACCGCGGTCGCGCATGATCGTAGCAATGTGCAGCAGTTGCAGCGAGTCGAGGTCGAAGACGCGCTTGGCCCCGGGCTGATCGCCCGCCGTCACGTCATCACCGGTGAGGCACAGGACATTCTTGACGCCCAACGCGGCCGCGCCGAGGATGTCGCCCTGGATGGCAATGCGGTTGCGGTCGCGGCACGATACCTGGAAGACGGGCTCGTAGCCGGCGCGCACGAGCAGCGCACAGCAGCCCAGGCTGCTCATGTGGCAATTTGCGCCCGAACCGTCGGTGGCGTTGACCGCATCACAGACCTCGGCCAGCACAAGCGCGTTCTTGTAAACATCTTCGGGGTTGGCGCTGTCGGGCGCATTGAGCTCCGCCGTCACGGCAAAGCGCCCCGACCGCAACACCCGCTCCAATCGGCTATTCGCTAACATAGCAGAACACCTGTACACGGAAAGAACGGAAACAGTGGAAAATACATGAAATGCTATCTACAAACCGGGGAGGCGTTGTGAAACTTAGTGTTCCCTTTGCGTTCGTTAGCAAAAGATTTGCGTTCCACCTCTGGAGCGTCACCGAAGTTGAGTAGTAGGCCAACTTCGACACTGGTCGACTTGAGGTAGTTGAGAAGTTGCGCACGATGTGCATCCGCAAGTTCGCTCACTGCTTTGAGCTCGACAATGACACAGTCATTAACAATTAGGTCGGCGTAAAACGCCCGACCGAAGCACCGCGTAGTAGACTTCGATCGGGTGTTCAGCTTCACTTCAAGGCTGCGATTTCGAAGTTCCAGCTGCCAGGGCTGCGTGATACACCTTTTCAGAGAAACCCGATCCGAGCGTGTTGTAGACTGGCTCGAAACGACCCAATGATCTTTTCGGTCAATTCACCATGCTTGAGCTCCATAGCGCTATCGCCACGTTCCCGTAGTTTCCGTTGTTTCCGTCGTTTCTGCGTACCTGCGTTTGCTGTCCAGGCTACGGTTGCGGGCTCCCAGCCGGGTGGGGTGATCTGGTCGGTGCCTTCGGCCATGTTGATCCAGGAGGATGTGTTCTTGAGTTGGCGGTTCACGGGCGGCTCAAGTGTCATGATTTCGTCGCCGTAGAGGGGCATGTGCCTGCTTCGCTCCCAGGCCTGCACCCACACACACATACGCTCGGGGATGACCTCGCAATGGCCATCGGCGCGCACGCCGCCGCAAGGTCCGTTGCGCAGATTCTTGGGGCAGGTCATCGGGCAGGTCATGCCCGTGCTGTGGAGGATGCACTGGCCGCACATCTGGCAGTTCCAGACGTAGCCCTTGCCCACTTCCTCAGCCCAGACCATGAAGCGCTCGGAGGCCTGTGGAGCGACTTTCTTCATCGCAGGGTAGACGCGCTGAAAGGCCTTGACCGATACGCCGTAGATTCGTTCAAGCGCGGCCGGATGATCCTTGATCCATTCACTACCCGGCCAGCGCCGGGCTTCAGGCAGGTGGATTGTCATGGGAGCGATTCCGAACAAGAAATGGGAAGTCCGCAAGAACGGGGGCTTGCCTGGCCACAACCTTCATTGTCCCACGGGGCAGCGCATTTGCCAATGGACGCGGCGGCATTCCTGGGGGGACATCTGTCCCCACTTTGCGGAAAGCCTTACTCCCATGGGGAGCGCACGCGTTGCGCATCGTCACGCGCGCGGCGATCCCGCTCTGCCTGGGCCGAGTGGCCCGTGGCGCCCAGCGGCGCCACCGCGAGCGGCGGGCGGCGGTTGCCAGACATGTGCGAATCCACAAGCGTATGCTGGGCGCGCAGCGCATGGCGGCGGGAAGCAGTGTCTCCGGTAGGTGTCAACTGGCTGTGCTGCCCGTGAAAGTTGCCGGCCTGTTGCCCATGGAAGCGGTTGGGTGTGAAGAGATCGATGTTGTGGCGCGTCTGGCGGTGCTGGGCAAGGTCGGCGAGAATCTCGCCGATCACGCTGGCGAACTTGAAGCCGTGGCCGGTGCACGCCGAAGCATAGGCAACTTGCGGAAAATCGGGGTGGAGGTCAATCAGAAAGTGGCCGTCGGGCGCGTTGGTAAACATGCAGGTCTTGAGTGACATGGTAGGGCCGGCGGCCTGCGGAAAGTAGCGCGCCACAGCATCGCGCAGCAACTGCTCGTCATCCAGGGTGACCTCGCGTGAGAGCTCCTCGGGCGCGCCCGTCTCCTCGAGGTGATGATACTTGCCAATCTTGAAGCCCGGCACGCCATGCACGGGGAAGCCGTAGTAGCGCCCCTCGTCCACAAGCATGTTGAAGACGGGGAAACTTGCTGCAGCAAAGAGCGCGGGCTGGAGCGGCTGAAACCAGCCCAGCACCTGCCGTTCGGGCACGATCAGCCCGCGCAGAAACGCGAGCAGCGTGTCGTTCCACGCACCCGCCGTCACCACGAGCGAGTCCGCCTCGTAGGTCGCGCGGTCGGTGTGGACGCGCACGCCTTCGTCGCCAAGTGCCTCCCAGTGCAGCACCTGCTCGCGCCCGTGGATCTCCGCCCCCTGCTGCAATGCGCCAAAGACATAGGCGAGAATGCACTTCTCGGGTGCGAGGAAGCCGCCCTCAGGCTGGTAGAGCGCCATCATATCGGGCGGCACCTTGTAGCCGGGGTAGCGCTGCCCCAGTTCCAGCCCGGTAATCACCTCGTGCGCAAGTTCGTGTTCGATGGCTGACTGGAAGGAGCCCTTGAAGACCCACGAGTCCGCCGGGCCGATGTCGAGCGAACCGGTGATGTGGAGCAGCTGCTCCGTCGAGCGCACTTCGATATCGCGCCAAAGCTCGTAGGCGCGCTTGAGCAGCATGACATACGAAGGGTGCTCATAATAGGCCATGCGGATAATGCGCGTGTAGCCGTGCGACGACCCCATGTCGTGGGGGATGTCGAATCGCTCGAGCCCCAGCACGCGCCGACCGCTGCGTGCCAGGTAGTAAGCGGTGGCGCTGCCCATGGCGCCCATGCCGATGACGATTGTGTTGAAGCGATTGGCGTGGACGCGGTTGCCACGTTGGGGGCTGAAGTGGATCACGCTCAGGCCCCCTGGTCGCGGACGCGGCGAATCGGTGTACTTGGCGCGCAGGCGCGCGCCAGCGGGATCAAAGAAGGGCGTTGGCGTCACCGTGGCGATGATCGGCCGGCCGGCGCTCTGCACAAGCACCTTGCTGCCTGGCCAGGCGTGCGTTGTGCGCAGGTAGCCGAGCGCGAGCGTCTTGCCGACGCTGTGGCCAAGCGCGCTGGACGTAATGCGCCCCAGCACCGCGCCGCGTGCGACAGAGTCGCTATCGTCGCCCGCCTCCGGGCCGCTCTTGCGGCGCGTGCGCTGCACGGCCACATCGCCAATCGCGTGGATGACATCGCCTGCATTGGCCGGGGCCACCCCATCGAGCAGCATCCCCACCCAGCGCATCTCCACGCCCTGCTCCTGCACGCGCAGGAGTGCTTCGCGCCCGACGAAGTCGCGCTTCTCGAAGTGAATCCAGCGCTCCAGCCCCACGTGGAATGGCGTCACTTCGTCGTTAATGTCGGGCCCATAGAGAGGGAAGCCCTTTTCAATGCGCAGGCTTTGCATTGCGCCCACGCCATAGGGAAGGAGGCCAAACTCCTTGCCCTTGCGCAACAGCAGTTCCCAAATGACGCCGGCTTCATCGGCGGGAACGTAGAGTTCGTAGCCAAGCTCGCCGGTGTAACCGCTACGTGAAACCAGCAATTCCACGCCGCCAATCTCGCCTGCGGCAAAGCGGAAGAAGGGCAGCGTCGCCAACTCTGCACCCTTGACGAGTGTTCCAAGGAAGTCGCGCGAGCGCGGCCCCTGCACCACCACAAGGGCGACCGCCGCCGTCAGGTCCGTCACATACGCGCCGGAGCCCTGCGCATTGTCGGCAATCCAGCGCACGGCCAGTTTGCGCGGCGCGCTGGAGGTCACAATCATGAAATGTTCGTCATGAAACTTGTAAATGGTGAGGTCATCGACAATCCCACCCTGCTCATCGCACATGGTGGAATAGCGAATCTGCCCCGGCTCGAGGTTACGAATCTCGTTGACGACGAGGCGCTGGATCAGCCGTTCGGCGCCCGGCCCCTTGACGTCAACCTCGCCCATTGACGAGATGTCCTGCATGCCCACGTTGGTGCGCGTGTTCAAGTGCTCCTGCGCAGCGGAAGTGTAGGCGTCGGGAAAGAGGAAATCGCCCCCGCCCTTGACAAGCGCACCGGCATGGCGCAAGTGGTAATCATGCAATGGGCTGCGTCGTTCAGCCATGATCGCTCCGCTTCGAATGGGATTGCCTGCAAACACCTGTACACGGAAACTGCGGTAACTACGTGAAACGCTTCCTGTTTCTTCTGCTGTTTCCGCAGTTTCCGTGTACGGGCTTTGTTGTGCTAATAACCGAGCGCACGCTTGCGCGATTTAATGAAATCGCACAGGGCGCGGTCAAGTTCGCTGTCGAGCGCCGGGGGTTCATAGTCGGCGAGCATCTGCTTCCATTTGTGGTTGGCGCGCTGGTTCGTGTCCTCCGCGCCGTTAATTTCCCACTGTTCGGCGCTGTTGTAGTCGAAGATTTCGGCGCGATAAAAGGCGGAGCGAAAGTGGCGCATCGTGTGCTGCGTACCCAGGAAGTGGCCACCGGGCGGAACCTCCTGCAGCGCATCGAAGGCAAAGGCCTCGTCGGAGAGGTCGATTCCCTTCGCCCAGGTGTGGTACATACCCAGCACCTCGTTGTCCATCACGAATTTCTCGTAGCCGGCAGTCAGGCCGTTTTCCAGCCAGCCTGCGGCGTGCAGGACAAAATTGACCTGCGCGAGCATCGTCGGCAGCATCACCTGGATCGACTCGTAGCCGGCTTGTGCGTCGGCGATTTTGGAGGAACTGAAGGTGCCGCCCGAACGAAACGGCAACTTGTAATAGCGCGCCATTTGCGCACCGACAATCAGCGCCTGCTGGCTCTCCGGCGAACCAAAGACCGGGGCGCCGCTCTGCAGGTCAATGTTCGTCATGAATGACCCGTAAATGACCGGCGCGCCCGGGTTGATCATCTGCACGAGCGCGATGCCCGCCAACGCTTCGGCATTCTGCAGAGCCAACGTGCCCGCAACACTCACCGGCGACATGGCCCCCGACATGAGAAAGGGCGTGATCAGCAGGGCCTGGCGCGCCTTGGCGTAGACGAGCAAGTCGCCCAGCATGCGGTCGTCGTAGCGGCGCGGGCTGCTCACGTTGATGAGCGACAAAAGTCCCGGCGTCCGCGCGATCGCCTGCTCGCCAAAGACAATTTCGGCCATCTTCACGCTGTCTGCCGCGTTGACGGGATCCGTTACCGAACCCATGAAGGCCTTGTCGCTGTACTTGATGTGCGCGTAGAGCATGTCGAGATGACGCGTCGCCACCGGCTCGTCGGTCGGCTCGACGATCGTCCCGCCCGAGTGGTGCAGCCAGGGCGATATGTACGTCAGCTTGACGAAGTTGTGGAAGTCCTCCAGCGTGGCCTCGCGCCGGCCGCGATCCAGGTCCCGCACAAATGGCGGCCCATAGACCGGTGCGAAGACCGTGCGATTGCCGCCGATGTTGACGTTGTTGAGCGGGTTGCGCGCCAATTGCGTGAACTCACTCGGGGCCATTGCCACGTACTTGAGGATCGTCGCTTCGTCGAAAAAAACCGTATCACCCACCACCCTGGCGCCGTGTGCGCCAAGAATGGCGCGCGCCTCCTCGTCATAGAAGTCGATCCCCAGGTCGCGCAGAATACGCATGGACTCGTCGTGAATCCGCTGCAGGCCGCTCGCCTCGAGCAGCTCGAAGCGTGGCGCGCTGTGCACAATCTGCTGCATGGGGGCCGCGGCCGCAGCGGCGCGCTGCCGGTCGCGTCGCTCGCGCCTGCGCTCGGCCGACTGCTGGAGCTCTGCTGTCATGGCGCACCCTCTGTCGTTGCCTTGCGTTCGCTATTGAGTGGGTCTATGTGTGCAAGGATGATAGCCACCGCCGGGGCGAAATGCAACTACGAATCGCGCGGGCGGCCAATTCCGTTGAGCATTATCAGTCGGCAACTCCAAAGTGCGCAACGAGCCCGCGGGGGTGTGTTTTGCGACACATTGACATTGTCACGCAACCGAGTATGATTGCGCAGCTTGCTCTCAATTGCTTACCATAATCAACAAGGGGAATCTCAATGCGTGACAATTCTGCTCGCCCCGCACGCGGTCGGCGCTTCGTTTGGTTGTTGCTCTTCGCGCTCATATTGTCACTGGTCCCTGGACGGCCCGCGCAAGCCGCGGCGCCCAAACAGGAACCACTTGCAACTTCCGGCGCCATTACCGATGTCGTCGTCGACCGCATGACCCCGCTCACGCTGACCCTTGCCACAGACGGCCCTGTCGCACCGGGAGGTGTGGCGACGCTCACGCTCGAGGCGCGCAGCTTGACGGATGCGCCCGCTATGCAAATCCAATGGCGCTTGCCCGATGGCGGCGAGCTTTCCGGAGGTCCCGCCGACGAAGACGCCGGCGCGGTAGTCAACGGTCAGACGGTGCGATCGGTTCGCCAGGTGCGCTTCCCCGCCGAAGGTGTGTTTCGCGTGATGGCATCGGCGGTGATCGCGCCGTCACCCAGCGAACAGTATGGGCCTCTTGGCGTCATCTTCTTTGACGTGCGTTCAACAGGCGCGCAAGTGAGCACCAAGGACATCACGGCTGTCGACCCGCGCACTGTGCCCATGCAGCCTGAAGTTGAGCAGGTTTCGACCTCGGCAGCGCAAGTGGACCCGGCCTCACCCGACGCACCCGCAGAACCCGCCGAACCGAATGACCCCTGCTTCAGCGTTTCGGGCAAGGTGCAGCGCATCGAACGCCGCCCTGTCGCCGGCGGATTGGCCGCTCCGGTAATGGCTCCCGTCGCCAACGCAGTCATCGCAATGCGCGAAGAAGACACCCTGTTCGATGACGAATATGGCCGCAAGCTGACCGACGCCAATGGCAACTACAGCTTTTCCTTCTGTGACGACGATGGCGTATTCGATGATGAACTTGAACTCTATGTACGGCTGCGCGCCCAGCTCAACTCGGGCGGCCACAAGGTTGTGGAAGTCGAAGACAGTTCCTGGATTGATGAAGTCTACGAGTTCGACAGCGGCATCATCGAATCCGAAGGCGGCACCTACACGATCAACTTCAATCTCGACGACGAAAAGAGCGGCATCTTCAACATTGCCGATGCCGTCTTGCAGGCGTGGAGTGTGTGGAACGAGAGCGGCGGTGCGACAGGCGACGACGCCGTTTTCGACGAGGCCGCCGAAGTGCACTGGGAAAAGAATTACGGCGACACCGGCTCCTACTATCAGTCCTTCTGGGGCGAAATGACCATTGCCGACGACCCCTCCGACCCGGATCAGTGGGACGACAGCGTGATCATGCACGAGTGGGGCCACATGGCCGACGACGAGTATGGCTGCGATGACAACGGGGGCGGACCCCACAATGTCGATACGCTTGTCGATGACCGCGAACTCTCCTGGGGCGAGGGCTACCCTGACTACTACCAGAGCGCCGTGCGCAATGCACGTGGTTATTCGAATGCCAGCTTCTACTTCGACATGAACGGCGCGGGGATGCCCGGCATCAGCGTAGACCTCGAAACTTATGATTCGACACGCGCCGCCAATCTGCTTTCCGATCGCAACGAGCTTGCAATCGCCGCCATGCTGTGGGACTTCACCGACAATGCCCAGGACGGACGCACTTCAGGCGGCGGTCCCGCAGGCGCACCAGTCGATCGCGTGTTCCATGGTCACAGCATGGTGCAGCGCGCCTACACGGATCCTACATTTGAGTCCAATGGCGACATCTTCGACGACACCTGCACGGCCTTTGTTTACATCCTTGCCTGGAGACAGATGGGTTTGCCCACCGACAGTTCGACCGCTGAAGCGATTACCAAGAACATTGGTCTTGCCAATCCCTTTGGCAATGGTGCAGCGGCGAGTTCGGCTTCACTCGTGCAGAATGGCGCGGCAAACGCGTCGCCGCCTTCGGGCAGTGAGGACTACCAGTGGTGGAAGCGGCTGACGATGGTTGTCGACAATTCGGCGAGCATGAGCGGCCCCAAGATAGACGGCGTCAAAACGGTTGGCATCGAGCAGACAAATGATGCTGCCCAGGATCCCAAGGGCACGCAGTTCAAGCTCTTCACATTCGACAACACGTCGCCACAAATCAAGCCTTTCTTCAAGGATTACTTCACGGCGGCGAATGCGGCAACAGGTATCAACGCCGTCACGACCGGCGGCGCTGCCGACCCCAACTGTGTTGTCAATGGCCTCGATTCGCTGGCCCAGGCGGCACAAACCATGCGCGGCGGCCAGGCGTGGCTTTACACCGACGGCGACTCACCCGCATCACCCAGTGCGGCGAACATGCGCCAGGTGCTCACAGGGCATGGGATTCGCGGCTCGGTGGTTCTGCTCGGCGGCTGCGGCAGCGCCCCGCCCGCTCCGCGCAACGTTTCGCAGACCATGAAGGCCTACATGGGCAACGCCGCTGACGCCTCGCAGCCTACCGGCATTGTGCCTTACCTGCTCACGGCGCTGCAGAGTGGCGGCCAGTTCTTCTACGTCAATCCGTCGCAACTTGCGCAGACGGGCGACGTGTTGCGCGCCCAACTCGGCCACTCGGCCGGCGCGGGGCGCTGGAGCGACTATGTGAGCGACAGTTTCACCTATCGCTGGGACAAGATGGAGCCGCCCGACTACCAGTGGCTCCCGATTGACCTTAGCCAGGACCAGGGCAATCTGACTGACCACCTTGTCGGTTCAAAATACTATTACTATCGCGATATCAACATGCCCACGGCCTTCAACTACTGGGGAGGCAACCGCACCGTGGCCCGAGTTGATTCCACCGGCTACATCCGCTTTGACCCATGCACAGGCCAGTTCTGCATTGCGTCGCGCACCTATCTGCAGATGCTTGACAACCCAAATATGCAGTGGGTCTACAATCCAGTCCCGCCCGCGTTGGCTTCGGCGCAGGAGGCGGCTGCCGGGGCGGATGTAACGGCCTTACCCGATGACTTCGATACGCGCCCGGGTGCAAGCCAGCCCCTAACAGGCACAGTTTCCCCCGCGTCACCGGATGCGCCATCGTCCCCCTGCTACTCGGGCGCAAATCACTATGGCCTGCAGGCAAGGGTCTACACGGCCAATTTGGGCAGCGACTGGTATATCATCACTACACAGGGCCAGGCGAACTACGGGGGCGGCAACACGCCTTGCCGCGCTTACCAGGTTTGGCTCAACAAGGTCACGGGCGAAATCCGCTACCAGTATCTGGTGGTCGGTGCAAGTGACTCAGGCGGCGCCACCGTCGGCCTACTGCGTTCCTCCTTCCTCATTGGCGGCACGCCTGACGAGGTCGTAGTCAGCAACAATGACGTGGCAGGTGCGACCAATGGCTCCGGCTACATCTTCACGCCCGCGCCTCCGCAGCCCACACGAACGCACACCGTGACTGTGGATTCGCTTATGGAGAGCATCGGCTTCCTGCAAACTGGCTTCAGCGGCAACTTCGAGCCGCTCATCGTCAAGACGCCCGACGGCAACCCCGTGGTCTGCAATACAGCCGGCGTCCTCTGCCTCACGGTGGACAATTCACCCGGCGACCGCAGCGTGCAGTACGTGCAGGTGGACGTGAACGGCCGCACCGGCGTTTGGAGCGCGATCGTCGATGCGGGTTCGTCCGGCTCAGCAACCTATTCCTTTACTGGCATGGCGGCGAGCTCGCTTGAGGCGGAGGGCACCTTCGACCATGCGCCTTCGTCCTTCAGCGCCTTCCCGCTCAAGGTGAATCTCGGGCGCGCTGTCACCGGCAATGTGCTCACCGGCTGGCTGCAGAAGCCCGACGGCAGCCGCTGGGGCGGCGAGTTCCAGCTCTTCGACGACGGCGCCCATGGCGACGGACAACCGGGCGACGGGCAGTTCGGTCTGCCTGGCTATACAGGGCCAGGCCGCGGTGTGGGCTATCTGTGGCTCAAGGGACAAATCGGCGGCGAGACCTTCCAACGAATGGACCCGGCGCCCATCAACTTCCAGCCCTTCAGTCTCACAGTGCTCAATCCGGGCCTCATCCCCAATGATGGCAGCCCCTTCCTCGTCACGCTTCGCTATGAGAACCGCGATGCCCGGCAGCGCTGCTTCACCACGCCCGACTTCAAGCTGCCCGCCGGCTGGCTCTCCGAGTGGAGCCTGATCCCCGGAAATCCGTGCCTCAACAATGGCGAAACGGCCGACCGCACTGTCAAGATCTACCCGAACTGGAACATTGTCTCCGCAGCAGATACCGATGCAGTCGCTGCAGCGCAGAGCGGCGCGCAGGCCACGGTGACGGCTTCGACGCAAGACCAGTACGACGATGCGATTGCCGACAGCGTCGAGTTCACGGCGCAATACTACCAACCGGCGGCGCAGATCTTCTTCGATGACCAGAATTTCAACCACTACCTGCGCGCCAATGGCACCGATACGGTGGATGTGGTGGTGCGTGTACTCGATGCTCAGGGCATGAATGTGGCTGACGGTACACCCGTTACGCTGGGCGCTTCGGCCGGCGGCCTTGCTGCGACCAACTTGACAACCGTCCTCGGGCGCGTTGCGACGACCTTCACGGCCCCCAATGTACCCGGCGATGTGACGCTGACCGCGCAGACTGGCGCGCTTTCGGCCACCGCAGTTGTCAAAATCCGCAACCCGATTGCCAACACAATTCAGTTCACGGCGTCGCCCGCCAACCTGGGCGATGGGCTCACCTCCACGCTGGTCGCCACAGTACTGGACGACTGGGGCAGCCCCGTTGCCGGGCAGAAGGTGCAGATTGGCGTCGAGGGTGACGGCCAGTTGGGGCTGCTTGCGGGGGCCGAGGTAGTCAACGGCTTGAGCAATGCGCAGGGTCAGTTGAGTGCCACCTTCACGAAGGTCAAGGGGGTTATTGCGCCCATCGGCGTGCGCGCACAGTTGCTCTCCGAGACGGGCGACGTATTGCAGGAGCTGCGCCTTGTCCTGCCCAGCGGCACACAGCGCTTCCTGTACCTGCCCATGATCAAGAAGTAACAGAGGCGGCCCAGGCCGAAAAAGGACCGTACGCAGGAACAACGGAAACGGCGGGAACTTACAGGAAAAACCTGTTGTCTCCCGCCGTTTCCGTTGTTCCTGCGTACGGAGTGGTTCCGGTCCTACCAGCGCGGCCGCGCTTCGAAAGCTTCGATTGCAGGTTCCTTGGTCATGATGTAGCCCATGTCGTCGACGCCCTCAAGCAGGCAGAGCTTGCGGAAGGGGTCAATGTCGAAGTGCTGAATCTGGCCATCGGGTAGACGTGACTGTCTGAGTTTGGAGATTCACCGTGAGGGTCGTCTCAGGGTCTTCTTCCACAAGGTCCCAGAGCATGTTCACGGTTTCTTCGGGCAGGACAACCGGCAGCAGCCCACTCTTGAGCGAATTATTGAAGAAGATGTCGGCAAAGGCAGGCGCGATGACGCAGCGGAAACCATACTCGGTGAGCGCCCAAACGGCGTGCTCACGGCTAGAGCCTGAGCCGAAGTTGCGCCCGGCAATCAGGATCTCTGCACCGTCAAACTCCGAGCGGTTGAGGACAAAGTCCGGGTTGGGCGAGCCGTCGCGTGCATAGCGCCACGAGGAGAAGAGGCCGTCGCCCATCCCCTCTTTCGTCACGGCAGTCAAATAGCGCGCCGGGATGATTTGGTCGGTGTCCACATTCTCGGCGCGGCAGGGGTGCGGCCGTGGCGTTCAGGGTTTGGAAGGGGTTCATGAGAGAATTTCCTGGTGCATAAGTGGCATCAATTTCTGCTGTATAATGTGTTCGTGGACACGCGGCGTTGCAGGCCCATCGCGATCATGCAATTGCCATTATCATTGAAGGAGGTACAGATGGCAGCCCTACAACTCGCGTTACCAGATGACTTGCTTGACGCAACACGGCTTACGGAAGCTGAACTGCGTACCGAGTTGGCCCTTCATCTCTTTCAGCAGGAGAAGCTCTCGCTGGGAAAAGCAGCCGAACTCGCGGACATTGGACTGAGTCGCTTCATGCTGATTCTTGGTGCGCGCGACATTCCAGTGCACTATGACCTTGACGACTATGAAGTAGACGTCGCGACAATTCGTCGTCTTGCGCAGCGATGATGGTTGTCTCCGACAGTTCTCCGCTCATCGCGCTCTCGGCAATCGGCCTGCATACACTGATGAATCAGTTGTTTGGCGATCTTGTGATTCCGACAGCTGTTTCCCGCGAACTGCACGCACGGCCGGATGAAGCGTTTCGCAGCGACCTTCTCTCTGCGCCATGGCTTGAGATTCGCGAGCCACAGAATCATGACCTGGTGAAATCGCTCTCGCAAACACTCGGCAAGGGCGAAGCTGAGCCAATCGCGCTCGCAATTGAACTCAATGCAAATCTCCTGATTATTGATGAACGACTGGGGCGGCGTACCGCTGCGCGCTTTGGAATCACCCCACTGGGCGTTCTCGGGATTCTTGTCGAAGCCAAGAACCAGGGCCTCATACCGGCAGTTGGCCCGATACTCGAGCAACTTCATCGCCAGGCCGGGTTTCGCGTGACTGAGACCCTCATTCGCCGCGTACTCTCCGATTGTGGCGAGTAATCCGTCCTCGACTACAGCAATTCGCGCACATCCACCACGCACCCGTTAAGCGCCGCCGCCGCCGCCATGATCGGCGACATAAGCAGGCTGCGCGCCCCCGGACCCTGCCGCCCCTGGAAGTTGCGGTTGCTCGTGCTGGCCACATATTTGCCCGCACCGGCCTTGTCGTCATTCATGGCAAGGCACATGGAGCAACCCGCACCGCGCCACTCAAAGCCCGCTTCCGTAAAGATGCGGTCAAGCCCCTCGGCCTCGGCCTGCGCCTTGATCGCCTTGGAGCCCGGCACAACGAGCGCCTGTACGTTGTCGGCCACGCGCTTGCCGCGGGCAATCGCCGCCGCCTCACGCAGGTCCTCAATGCGGCTGTTGGTGCATGAACCGATGAAGACGATATCGACAGGCTGCCCCTGCATGGGCTGCCCGGCCTTGAGACCCATATACTCGAGCGCGCTCAGCAGGCTGCGCCGCTCGCCTGGGTCTTCCACCTCATCGGGGGTCGGGACGCATCCGGTGACGTACACCCCCTGGCCTGGATTCGTGCCATAGGTCACCATGGGCTGGAGCGCGTTCGCGTCGAGCGTCATCTCCCTGTCGAAGACGGCGTCGTCATCCGTGACAAGCGTGCGCCAGTAGGCAACCGCCTTGTCCCATTCGGCGGCCTTGGGCGCATAGGGGCGATCCTTGATGTACGCAAAGGTCGTGTCGTCCGGCGCAATCATGCCCGCGCGTGCGCCACCTTCAATGCTCATGTTGCAGATGGTCATGCGGTTGGCCATGCTCAGGCGGCGGATGGCGCTGCCACGGTACTCGAAGACGTATCCCGTTCCGCCTGCCGCGCCATTCTGCGCAATGATGGCCAGGATGATGTCCTTGGCCGTGACGCCAAGTCCCATTTCGCCTTCTACATTGATGGCCATGGTTCGGGGCTTCTTCTGGAGCAGGCACTGAGTGGCGAGCACGTGGCCGACCTCGCTCGTGCCAATGCCAAAGGCCAGCGCGCCGAACGCGCCGTGGGTGCTCGTGTGGCTGTCGCCGCAGACAATCGTCATACCCGGCTGCGTTACGCCCATCTCCGGCCCCACCACGTGGACGATTCCCTGTACGCTGCCGTCAATGTCCCATAATGTAATGCCAAAGTCGGCGCAATTCTCGCGGAGCGTCCGCACTTGTGTGGCGGCGTCTGCGGGCCAGAGCGAAATGTCCACGTTGCGTGTCGGGATCGCGTGGTCCATCGTCGCAAAGGTGCGCTCGGGCCGGCGGACCTTCAGGCCCCGCTCGCGGCAGAGTGGCAAAGGCCTGGGGCGAAGTAACCTCGTGGATCAGGTGTGCGTCAACATAGAGTACGGCGGGAGCGCCCTCGTCCTGCGAAACAATGTGGGCCTCCCATACTTTTTCGAATAGCGTTTTGGACATGCGGTTTCCTCTTGGTGATTCCGTTTCACTGGAATACAATTTCCTGCCAAGTCAATCGTTCAGCAGCCAATTCGACAAGTTGAGTCGTATTCGCTTCATTCGCGCACCGTCAATCACACCAATTGCACCCGGGAGCAGACTCGCATCAACAACCATCAAGCGACTGCAGCGAATCACACTGGCAACCTACAAGCCACTGTCTGCGAAGTCAGAGTCTTGCTCACCAACGATTACGTCAATTCCGTCCTGGTACTGCCGCAGGGCCGGCGAGATCATGCACACAAGCCAGTCACCGTAGACCCCGGGTAGCCTTTTCAAGAGAAGCACTGGGCGCAGCTTGGCCTTTTCGAGGTCAACAAATGGAAACTGTATAAGCGCTACTTCTCCGGTGACCATTACCTATATGTCGCTTTGATCTCGGCAACCGTCTCACTTTGGACTCTATTCGCTCTACAAGTTCCATAGCGCCCTCGATCGCTCTCCATTCATCCACTGCCAAGTTCCCGCCGTTTGGCTTCGACGCGCCGGCCCAACTGGTCAGCTTCACTCTGCAGACCACGCACGCGACGAGAGAAGATCCTCACACCAAATGAACTCAGACTCCACCACGCTACCAGTCCTGCAAACAGCAGAGTCATGAGACCGTCAGCGCCCCCTGCCGCAAGCGCACTGCAGCTTGAAACAAACAACGATAGCGCGATTAGCCCAAGAAAAACCCCACGCACCGGGTGACGCCGCTTGCCAACTTGCGCAAGCTTGTCCGTCGATTCCTGCATCGCAATCGTCTGCAGCATGGATGCCCGGCTGCGCTGCAATTCATCGATCTCGCTCACAATCCGCAGCCGGCGGATCTCTTCCGTGTTTTGGTCGAGCTTGCTCTCAACACGGTCCAGGCCGTCCATAACCGGCTTCAGGGAGATCACCCCGCCGCCACGGTTGACGTGCAGCTCATTGCCGCAGTAACCACATGCGAAACGATCCAGGTCATTCGTCACCTGCAGGCGAGAGCCGCATGACGGGCAGGTGAGTGTCACATATTCTGCCATGGCTTCCTCCCAGGGGAGGGGAGACGAACCGGGACGATACCGCGATTAGAACATCCTATGTATCCGTAGTTTGGTGGTGCAGCAGTGGTAGCTGCCTGAGCAGGCGCGGAATGTCAACTGTCGCAGTGTTCCACACTTCTTCCCAATCCACCGTATCTTATGCGTGAATCAGGTGGTCACGCATGCCGGCAATTGCGCTCCAGGGTACCTCGGGATTCAGGTTACGATACTCCGTTGACAGGCGCTTGACTGCCTCGCCAATTACCAGCAATTGATAAATCACTGATGACTGCGTCTTGGAGTCCAACAAGAAAGCGTCCGCGGAAAGGTTGCCGATGAAAAGGGCGATAAGCTGCCCGCACTCTCTATATCGAGTAGGGAGACACGATCACGATTGACCGAGCGCCTCGGAATCCCGATAAATGGTCTGGGCAGACGCGAGAATTTCGTCGTGACGCATCCAGTTGCGGCTCTGTTCCACACTGCGGAATGTCACCAGATCGACTGGTCGGCCAAGTATCCGCTCCAACTCATTCTCAATACGAATATGATCAAGCAGCGACCACCTCGCTTCGCTGCGAAAGCGGACGAGGAAGTCGATGTCACTCTCCGGGCCGAAATCCTCGCGGAAAACCGAACCGAACAGAGCGAGTTCTTCGATCTTCCAGGTACTGCAGAATCCGGCAAGTTCTTGCGTTTCGATGCTCGACATCATGTTCTTTCCGGCCAATGTCGATGCGATCCCTCCTACGACGCTTTTCCCCTACACCGTCGCCGCTCCGACCACACCTTCCGGCACGTCAATGACTTGACGCCGCGCTCGGCAGTAACCTGGCTACTTCACCCCTTCACCTTGGCGGCTTCCTCTTCCTCCTGCGCCTCGTCGGAGCCTTCGGTGGCATTTTCGATCGCGACAATGTTCTCGCGTGGGGCCGCCTGCCAGAAAAGTTGCAACTGGCGCTCCCAGTCCTCAAGCAGGGCTTTGGCGCGCAGCGAGCCGGTTTTTTCGTAGTGTTCACGTATGAGCTGCTTCAAGACGGCGTCGTCGCCGTTGCCACGCATGCGGCGGGCGGCAATCAACTCGGGATTGTAACGACGCTCAAAGGTCTCATTGAGATCATAGACAAACGCCTGGCCGCCGCTCATTCCCGCACCAAAGTTGCGTCCAACGTCGCCCAGAACGACGACAGTGCCACCAGTCATGTACTCGCAGCAGTGTTCGCCTGCTCCTTCGATGACAGCAACCGCGCCGCTGTTGCGCACGGCAAAGCGTTCGCCCGCAATGCCCGCAGCATGAAGCCGTCCACCCGTTGCGCCGTACAGCACCGTGTTGCCAATGATCACGTTCTGGTGAGGCACATAGCGCGCATCCTCCGAGGGGCGCACGACAATTTCGCCGCCGCTGAGCCCCTTGCCCACATAGTCCTGCGCCTCGCCCACCAGCAGGAGCGAAAGCCCATTAATGCCGAATGCCCCAAACGACTGGCCCGCCGACCCGGTGAAGGTGATGCGCACCTTATCGGCTGGGAGCCCCTCGTCGCCGTAGCGCAGCGCCAGCTGGCCGGAAAGCTTTGCACCCACTGTGCGCTGCGTGTTGTCGATTTTGTGCGCCAGCCGCACCGGTGCATCGGGATTGGCGCGCAGGCTGGCGAGCACCTGCTCCGTCACCCTGTCACCAATGTTCGACTCCGCCGGCGGCTCGTTCTTGGGGAGCACATTGCGCCGCGCGCTGCCGGTGTCAGGAACACCCAGAAGCGGAGACAGGTCCATGAAACCCGCTTCACGGCCATGCACCACCTGTTCCAACAGTTCCGGGTGGCCCACAACTTCGTCAAGGCTGCGGTAGCCGAGCCCGGCCAGGACTTCGCGCACTTCCTCCGCCACGGCCGTCAGGAAGTTCATGACCATTTCGGGCGTGCCTTCGAACTTCTTGCGCAGTTCCGGATCCTGCGTGGCAACACCCACAGGGCACGTATTCTTGTGACAAACGCGCGCCATCGTGCAGCCCTCGGCAATCAGTACGCTTGTACCGAAGGAGTATTCGTCGGCGCCGAGCATCGCGGCCATCACGACGTCGCGCCCCGTGGCAATACCGCCATCGGTGCGCAATGTGACACGTGTGCGCAGCCCATTGGCGAGCAACACCTGGTGCGTCTCGGAGAGGCCGATTTCCCAGGGCAAACCGGCATTCTTGATGCTGCTGAGCGGGCTTGCGCCGGTGCCGCCATTGGCGCCGCTGATATGAATGACGTCGGCAAAGCCCTTGGCAACGCCCGCGGCGATTGTGCCAACCCCCTGCTGGGCGACAAGCTTGACGCTGACCTTCGCAGTGGGGTTAATGGTCTTCAAGTCGTAGATCAGCTGCGCCAGGTCCTCAATGCTGTAAATGTCGTGGTGGGGCGGCGGGCTGATGAGCGCCACGCCGGGCGTGCTGTGGCGCAAAATGGCGATCTCGGCGGTGACCTTGTGGCCCGGCAACTGTCCGCCTTCGCCGGGCTTTGAGCCTTGCGCCATCTTGATCTGCAACTCCTCTGCGCTCATCAAGTACGCAGGCGTTACGCCAAATCGCCCAGATGCCACCTGCTTGATGTTGCTCGCGCGCTCGGTGAAGTAACGGTCCTTGGCCTCGCCCCCTTCGCCCGAATTGCTTTTGCCGCCTAGTCGATTCATGGCGATGGCGAGATTCTCGTGCGCCTCGCTGCTCAATGCACCGTGGCTCATCGCCGCTGTACTAAAGCGGCGCAAAATGTTGGCGTGCGTTTCAACCTGCTCCACAGGAATTGCCGGGCGCGTTGCCAGGAAGCCGAGCAAATGGCGTGGCGCCAGGCGCATGGAGTTAACGAGCGCCGCATACTCCTTGTGCTTCAACAGGCTTTCGCTACGCGATGTTGCCTTGGCCACCGCGTGCACCGCGTGGACCACCTGCGGGCTCCACTCATGTAGTTCACCGCCTCGTCTCGATTTGTAAAGACCCCAGGTTTCGAGCTTGACGGTGCGATCTGCATTCCCTCCGGGATAACCCTTTGAGTGCCATACCAGTACGTCTTCCGCGACACTCTGAAAACCGACGCCTCCCACCAGGCTCGGCGTGTCGACGAACGCAATCTCCAGAAGTTCGGCGCCAACGCCAAGCGCCTCAAAGCTCTGCGCGCCGCAGTAGGCGTCAAGCGTGGCAATGCCCATCTTGCTCATGATTTTGAGCAAGCCCTTGTCGACGGCCTTGGCGAAGTTTCCCGTGGCCTGCGCCAGGGTCATGCCTGCGGTGTGGCGTCCTTCCTCAACCATCTCCTCAATTGCCGTGTAGATGAGATAGGGATAGACGGCATTCGCGCCATAGCCGATCAGCGCTGCAAAGTGATGCACCTCGCGCGGCTCCGCGCTCTCGCAAACGAGACTCGCTGCCATCCGCAATCCCTGCCGGATCAGATGGTGATGCACGGCGCCTACTGCGATCAGCGATGGAATTGCCAGCGTGTGCATGTCGGATTTCGCGTCGCTGATGATCAGAATGTGCGCGCCGCCACGCACCGCGTGCTCGGCTTCCTGGCACAATCGCTCGACTGCCGCGCGGAGTGATGCACCCGCAGCGGCCGAGCCTCCATCGGGCGCTTGCCACACTGCATCAACCGTTTCGGCGCGGAACTCGGGTTCCGTCATGGCGCGCAGAGCCGCCATCTGCTTTGGCTTGAGCACCGGTGACAGGAGTTCAATCAGACGCGTGGCCTCAGGTGTCTCACTGAGCAAATTTGCGCGCTGACCGAGCAGCATGCGCGTACTCATGACCATTTCTTCGCGCAACGGATCAATCGGTGGGTTGGTCACCTCGGCAAAGCGCTGCTTGAAGTAGCCAAAGAGCGAGCGCGGCAGCACGCTCATGACGGCCGGTGGTGCGTCGTCCCCCATGCTGCCCACGGGTTCGCTGCCATGGAGCACCATGGGGCGCAGCACAACAACGATCTCTTCGCTCGAGTACCCACAACTCAGTTGCCGCTGGGCCAGCGATGCGACTTCGTGATTTGTGGATGGCGAATCACCGTTGCTGCCATTGCTGCCATTCATGCCCGGCTTTGCTTCGCCGGCGCCTACCCGGCTGCGTACAAGATCGTCAAGGCTGACAAGATTTTCGTGGACCCATCGATCATAGGGTTTACGCGAGGAGAAGTAGCTGGTAATCTCGTAGTCATTCATCACAGCGCCGCGCGTCGTATCGACGCAGAAGATCTGGCCCGGACCGAGCTTTCCCTTCTGGATGACACGCGACTCGTCGTAGTCGACCGCGCCCACTTCGCTCGATTGGATGACAATGCCGTTGTCAAGTACCACGAACCGTGCTGGGCGCAGCCCATTCCGGTCGAGGATGGTGCCCACAATGCGCCCGTCCGTGTAGGTCACTGCCGCGGGTCCATCCCACGGCTCGATCAGCGCGCTGTGGTACTGGTAGAACGCGCGGCGCGATGGGCTGACCTCACCCTCGGGCATACGCTCCCACGCTTCGGGAATCATCATCATCAGCGCATGGCGAATATCCCGCCCGCTGCGCACCAGCAGCTCAAGTTGATTGTCGAGCTTGCCGCTGTCACTGCTCTCGCGTGCGATGATCGGGCGCAGTTGCGCCACATCGTCACCCCAGACGCTGTGGGCCAAATCCGCCTCGCGCGCGCGCATCCAGTTCTCGTTTCCCTGGAGCGTGTTGATTTCGCCGTTATGGCAGACCATGCGGAAAGGCTGGGCGCGTTCCCATGTGGGGAAGGTGTTGGTCGAGTAGCGTTGGTGGAATACCGCAATCGCGCTCGTGAAATCGGTGTCGTTAAGGTCGGGATAGAAATGGACGAGCTCGGTGGCGAGAACAAGTCCTTTGTAGACGATTGTCCGGCCGCTGAAGGAAGCAATGTAGAGACGCTGAACGCCGCGCTCGTGCGAACGGTTGATGATCATTTTGCGCGCCCGATACAGAGTGCGCTCGAACTCGTCGCCCGCTTCACAGGATTCGGGCGTGCGCCGCACAATGACCTGCTCCATCCACGGGCGGCTTGTCGAGGCGCGCCGTCCCAGCGCCTCCTCGATTACCGGCACCGAGCGAAAGGTCAGCACCTCAAGCCCAAGCTCGGCGCAGACTTCACGGATGATGGCACGCGCAACGGCGCGGTCGTCAGCGTCCTGGCGGAAGAGGTACAGCTGCCCCACGGCAAGATCCGATGAGGGCGGGGCTTCGATGCCAAGTCGCTCAAGTTCACGCTTGAAGAACTCGTAGGGAAGCTGCGTCAGAATGCCCGCGCCATCGCCCGTTTTGCGGTCGTCGGCCACGGCCCCGCGGTGAGCGTGGTTGCAGAGCGCCTCGAGCGCCATCTCGATCACGCGATGACTGCGTCGCCCTTCCACATGCGCAACGAAGCCGATGCCGCACGCATCGTGCTCGAAACGAGGATTGTAGAGATTGCGCGCCGCGGGAAGACTCGCGTCCTGCGGAATAATGCCGTCAGTCGTCAATTGATCGGTTGGCGGCAAGTGTGACGTGCGGGTTGGCATTCCTGTACAGGCCGGCTGGTCAGCCTGCTCGGGTGAGGTGGTCAATTTGGCTCTCCTCCATGGACGAACAATCGCATGACGTGAGCGATTGGGATTGTTCGGATTCAGGCTGCGCATTTGCGCGCGTGTAACGGTCGTGCGACGGGCGGTCTTTCGCCAAATCCGTCGTCGGCCGTGACGACTGGGGGCCTTCCACATTGAAGGGAGCAACACTGCGTGGGATGGCAAACTTTACCACAGGAAGTCTCCTGTAGCAAACACTTTT
>CAVTKJ010000003.1:0-43991 GCA_963735275.1 uncultured Chloroflexia bacterium
GTCGCTGTTGGACTGGCGCGGTTAGTGGCTTCGTTGCCGGGGTTGGAGGCGCAGCATGAGGCGCTCCTGCGCACCAGCACAACGGCTTTCTGTGCGGTTGGAGACGTGGAGTTTGGAGAGAATGCTGCTGACGTGGAACTTGACGGTGGAGCGGCTGACGACTAGCCTTTCGGCAGTTTGCGCAGTTGTTTCATGCCCCTCGGCCATGAGGGTAAGAACCTGGTGCTCGCGCTCTGTAAGGTCGTGGCCGATTGGTGGGTTGTTCGCCTGCGTCGCGGTGTGGATGAGGGCATGCGTTGCTTCAGGCGCAAGCGTTGGGCGTCCAAGGTCGGCCGCGCGTACGGCGTTGACAAGATCGTCCGCCGAAACGTTCTTGAGCAAGTAGCCGATTGCCCCGGCGCGCAGCGTGTTCTGGATCATCTCCTCCTCTTTGGAGGAGGTGAGGGCAATGACCTGCGTCTGGGTGGGCCTCGCGAATGAGCCGCGTGGCTGTCGCTCCATCCATGCGCGGCATGATTAGGTCCATGAGGACCACATCCGGCAAAACGTGATCGCACAGGCGTACGGCCTCTTCGCCGTCGGCGGCTTCGCCCACAAGGTCAAGATCCTCGTATGCGAGCAGGAAGGCCATGAGTCCACTGCGCACCACCGCATGGTCGTCCACGAGCATCACGCGGATTGGCCGAACGGGCGCGTTGGCGCCGTTCTGTGCTTGATCGCCCGAGTCGCTATTCATGCGCCGTCCATGTGATTGAGATGGTTGTCCCTGCGTCAACGGCGCTTTCGATGTGGAGCAGGGCGCCAATATCGGCGGCGCGCTCGTGCATGATCGTAAGACCCAGGTGTTCCGGTGTGACCTGCATCTGCTCGAAGCCTCTGCCATTGTCTTGAACCGTCAGGCCAAGCTTGTTGGGATGGCGGTAGAGCGTCACAGTGGCAAGTTCGGCGCGCGCATGCTTCGTCACATTGTTAAGCGCTTCCTGTGCTACATGGTAGAAAGCGATCTTGACGTCGGGCGGCACTTGGACTGTTCCCTCAATCGTCAGCGCGATCGGGATGCGCGCCCGCCCGATTGCCGCTTCAGTTAGTTGACGCAGAAGCTCGTTAATGTCCACTTCGATGAGAGATGCCGGACGCAGCTCGAGCAAAAGTGTACGCATTTCGGCAAGAGCGCCGCGTGTAAGCTGGCGCAGCTCTGCCAGACGGCGGACGCTTTCCTCATGGTCTTTCTCCCAAAGTCGCGGCAGCACTTCGGCAATGAGGCTTGCAGAGAAGAGAGTCTGTGTCACCGAATCGTGTAGATCACGTGCGATGCGGTTGCGCTCGGCGGCGACGGCCATTTGTGCAGATTGTGCGCGCAGGCGGGCGTTTTCAATTGCCAGCTTGGCCTGCTCGCCAAAGGTTACCGCAAGTTCGATCTCTTCGGAGGAAAAGTGCCGAGGTTCGCGGTAGTAGAGCATGAGTCCGCCGAAAATGTCGTCTTTGGCGGCAAGCGGCACCGCGAGTTGCGCCTGGTAGACACCGACGCGGTCATAGGCGGTTTCGACTACAAGCCCGCCTGCCGTGTCAACCGCGCGCTCCTGTTCTTCGGCAGAAAGGCCGTGGCTTGCCAGGATTTCGAGCGGTTCGCCATCGTCGCGCAACTGATAGATTGCGGATGCCTCGGCACCGAGCAGATGCCGGGCCTGCAATGTGATGTGATCGAGGATATCCTGCAGCGCGCGGTTAGAGTTGAGCATGGCCAGAATATCACGCAGCGAATCGGCGACGCGGCGACGGCGCTCAATTTCGCGCGTACGTTCAGCGACGCTCCGCTCCAGCGTATCCTCTGTCTGCTTGCGTTTGCTCACGTCAATAACTGAGCTAAGCGTGAGCATTTCGCCATCTACCTGTACGTGGCTGAGACCTGCCTCGATGGGGAACTCCACCCCGTTCTTGCGCCGTCCGCACAAATCCATGCCTGAACCCATTGCGCGCGAATGGGGATGCGACGAGTAGCGCTCCCGGTGCACCTTGTGTTCATCGATGAAGCGCTCGGGCATGAGGGACTCCAGCGGCATGCCCATGATCTCGTCATGCGTGTAGCCGAATAGTTCCTCGAGCCTTGCGTTGGAAAAGACCACTTCGCCGAGATCGTTCACTGCGACAATTGCCACTGGAGCCGAGTTCAGAAGAAGTTCGAGCGTCGTGGGTGAAAGCCTGGCGTCTCCAGCTTCCTCCGCGCTTTCCTGCGCTGCTACATGATTCATAGCATGAGATTATACCATGCTTGCCGCCTTCACCCCGGCGGAATAGCGAAACGGGTGCAGGCACGAGTTGATGAGCCGCATGCAACGAAGCGACGGCACTTCGCAACAAGCCGTGCACCGCCCCAGCAAGCGCTCGACTGTGAACGAGCAAAGTGGCGCATCGAATGCGATTCTCGATGCGCCACTTTGCTTTCCGGAAGAAGGACCTTCAGGTCAAGGCCGGTGATACCGCTACTTGTCGATGAAGGGCAGGAAGATCGAAGGACCGCCAGCGTCAATCACTTCGATTGTCGAGCGCAACGACGGGTCGTTCGCGTCGACAAATGTGAGTACACCCGCCCTGGGAAGGACGAAATAGACGGCCTCGCCAGGGGCCAGTGATCCCGTGCTGAAGCCCGCGAGCGCATCACCGCCCTCCGGCTGCACGCCTGAGACCAGTGCGTTTGAGGTCTCCTCGACAAAGACGTTGCGATCCCTGTTGCTCAGGTTGAGAACACACATGGTCTTGCCTTTGGCAATCCTGAATGGCCCACGGATTCCCTCATTGTCTAGCAACGCGCATTGCTCGGCCCTAAGCGCTTCGGGCAGTTCATCCACAACCGGCAGAAGGCGAATCTCGAGGCCACCACCAACGCGCGCGAAGTCAAGCTTCACCTGTTGCTGATAGGGCTGATATCCGGGCGCGGTGGCTCTTAGCCCGATCTGCGAGTAGGTGAAGGTGACAATCAGGTAACCCTTGTCGGGAGTCTCCAACGGTACCACGAGTTCTTCCATTGCTACTTCATTGCCCGTGGCCGTTGGCACGGCAGACGCCACTGTGCAGGTGAGGCAGCCGTACCAGCTGCGCTCATTGTGGTACGCCGGATCACCGATGATCGTGGCGTTTCCAATCGGCTGCAAGGTGATGGCGTCCACGATGCGAACCGTGCCCATGCGTGCCGCAGAACCCCGGCCGACTGCATTGACGTTGCCGGCTGAC
Organism: uncultured Chloroflexia bacterium; assembly: GCA_963735275.1. GTDB lineage: Bacteria > Chloroflexota > Anaerolineae > Caldilineales > Caldilineaceae > UBA5069. Next base: position 3,229 of record CAVTKJ010000003.1, read on the forward strand.
GGTTCACCCGCGTCTGTTCGCGCTTGTGTCGCCGCAGCTGACATCAACACTTGCGTCGAGAGGTGTCTCGAATGAGGCTGGTGAAACGAACGTTGCGCTGTACCGACCGTCACTGTCTGGCCCAACAAGCGCAGCCCCACTTTGGCCGGCGAAGTTGAACAGGCCCGTGATGACTTCATTGTTGCAAAGTGCCATCGATACTGTGTACGGGGTGCTGGGGCGCAACCACATCCTCCAATCAGTGGCATCGGTGCGTCCCGTCTCATCAGTGGGTCGTTGGGCGAAGCCGTTGGGGCCGACAATGCGCAGGCTCAACGGATCCCAACTCAGGTCGCTTTTGACTGTGATTTCCACAAGGTTGGAGGGCGAACTGCTTGCATTGCCCAGGCGGGCAATGGCAACGAAGCTCACCGATCCGTCGCCGAGGTTAGCGGTGTGCGTCCACTTCCCGCCACTTACTGCCGGCGTGGCGATCTTCTCACCATCCTGATAGAGGTCAACCGCCGGCGCTCCCCAGGCGAGACCATGGAGCGTGACAGCGCTCCGATTGGTCGTCCCGCTGCCGGGTGAAACAATCTGCGGCGCAGGCACAACTGCGCTTGCGCTGCTTTCGACTGAATTGTTTCCCGGATTGCTGTCGGCGTCGGCAGTGATGCGCGCTCGGTTCGTCAATGGAGTGGCAAGCGTTTCCCCTGCCAGTTGCGCACCGATGAGGATGCGGCCGCCTTCGCCCGGCTGCAGCGTCCCGACCTCAAAGGTGATGACGGTGCCGGCCCGTGTGTAAGGCAGGTAGGGTGCAGTACGAACAACGAGGCCGTTCCTGTAGACGGTGCTGTCGACCAGGTCGTCAGTAATGGTGACGTTCGTTGCCGCCTGCAGGCCGACGTTGCGGTATTCGACCTCCCACAGGACGCGCAGGCCCAGATTGTACTCGCCCTGGGCAGTGCCTGCGGTGGGGCGTGGCACAACTTTTCCGCGCTTGGTAATCATCACGTCGGGCCCATTGGCCGGGTCTCCGGCGGGCCGCCAGAGGTAGTCCTCAGTCTCTCCGGTGAGGAAGGGTGGGACTGGGCCACGACCGTCGCCGACGCCTGTTGCAGGCTGCTTCACGGCAGGGGCTTCGCTCAATGTGATGCGTAGCCAGGCCGGCTTGTCGGCCAGATTGCTCGGCCACCTGACATGGCGGTTGGCACTAACGGTTACGGTGTGCAGCCCGGGGCCGAGAAGCGCTGTATCAACGGGGAAGTCAACCACGAAGTGCTCGCCGGCCGGAACAGGCGCGCTGCCCGGTGGCGTACATTGGCCTGCGTCTTCCCAGTCGCCATCACGGTTGGAGTCGACCCAGACGTTGACGTAGCCCCGACCGTTGGGCAGGCTGGCCACTGCCGCGGGCGAGATGGAAAGCTGCACCGGGAAGGTGGGCTTGGTGCAGTCGACAAATGGAATCAGAGTCGGGTTGAGTCCGTCGTCGAAGCGGTCGTCGTCCATTGCATTGACCGGCGGGTTGATGTTGTTGATGCCGTCGGCGTCGAATCCCCAGTCGGCGTTGGCTTCGCCGCTCACAGACTGCCCCAGGTGGAAGGGGCGGGGCGTACGGTGTGCTGGACCAACGGGCGCTGCTGCCGGGTCGAAGACAGTTGGGAAGCGTGCGGGCACACCTGGGTACGCACTCATCGCGGCGCCCCAGTGGTTGCTGCCGTCAGGCGCGTCGCCCAGGTCAAGTGATCGTGAGGCTAGGCCGCCCGGCGCCTTGACACACACATCATCAATCCAGAGCGCCATGCCGCCCACCGCGAAGGAGTCTATCGCTCCGGTGGCGCGCAGCCGAAAGACGGAATCTCCCGATACGTCACCCGGGCCGACCGAGATCTGAACGCCGCCCAGACTTTGCCCATTGAGCGCCTCGAGATTGGGCACATTGAAGACACGGCCATTGACTCGCACAATCGCCGGTCCGCTATCAAGTTTGTACACAAACTCAACTTCGCTTGCACTTTGATCGCCGGTGATCATTCCAATGAGTATTGCAATGATGCCAAGCGAGTTGCCGGGTCGGCCGGCAATGTCGGCGCCCACGATCGCTTTGCTCTCCGCAGAAACGGCCTCACCGACTTTGAGAACAATCGAATCGCCCGAAGTGATACTAGCGCCTGGTGCAAAGGATGTGTTGCGCGCCAGGTCGTCAAAGGGCGCGCAACCAGCCTGCGCGCCCGCCTGGACAACTGCTGGTTCATCCTGCGCGGCGGCCGGCGTCGCGAACAACACGGGCGCGAGCATTGCAAACAACGCGAACAATGCTGCGCGCCACGCATGCGACGTGGAGTACCTCACTCTGTGGGTGGAAAGCGTGCTGATGGTGGGAAGGGCTGCTTTACATAGACTGCGGTTCAGCATGGGTCGTCCTCCTTGTGTCTCCTGGGCGAAGGACCACGCGGCCGTGGCCTTGAATCGCCGGTGTAAATGGCACAAGTCAAGCCCGTTGCAACTTTGCGGGCCCGACGGCTCACACTTGATTGGTACTGCGGAGTTCTCTACGGGAACTCGACCTCCGAGATTGGAGGTTAATCAACAGGGCATTATGTCGAGGTTCTGGTTGAACGACGACGGGAATGCGCAAGGTGGAGGAGGTTGATCTTTCGATGGGCGCAGTGAGGGGGCAAGTTTAGCACATGAGAGTGCCAACGACAATCGACGCGGAAGCTCCCCCTGGCGAAGCGAAAAGTGAAGATGTTGGAAGTTCGGAACGCGGGACGATTGTCACCTTGACGGCGCGCGCCCGCTGCTTTATGATCACTGATATTCAGCGCCGCTCCAACGCACCCACCCGAAAGGCCTCCGGTGGCAGATACACCACCCCTTTACGCCCTGCTAGTCGGCATCAATCGCTACCATCCGGATTCGGGCATTGCACCGTTGCGCGGCGCTGTGAATGATGCGCGTGCGCTTGGCCGCGTTCTGGTCGAGCGCTATGGCATTGGCGACGAGCAGATCATTTCGCTTTTCGACGAGGCTGCGACTAGCACGGCGTTTCTTGATGCGCTGGATACGCACCTGATTGTGCGCGCGCAAGAATGGGCTGCGGGACCACGCACGGCCGAGACTTGCCCCCACTTCCTCGTCTATTTCGCTGGGCGCGGGTCACTGGCGCTTGAGGCGGACAAAAACGTGACGCGCATGGTCGAATCGCTCGTCCTCTACAACAGCCGCGCCGAGGACGAGTCTGATCTGCGGCCCGCCGCACTTGCCGGACGCATGGCCGCGCTGCAAGAGGCAGGCTGCGGCGTTACGCTTATGCTTGACTGCGGGCACTCGCCCGATGGCCCCGAAGTCCGTGCCTGTGCACCCGAGTTGCGACGGCGCTGTGACGTGAGCGCTGCAGCAGGTTGGGATTCGCTGGGTGCGGAACTCTTTAGGGCGGCGCGCCGAGGCGAAGCCGCGTACGAGCGGGCACTTGGTGACCTGGGAGGAGTGGTCGTGCGCGGGGCGTTCAGCTACGCGCTGGAGCAGCTGCTCTACGCGCTGCCTGCCGGATTGCCCTCCTTGTCGGCGACCTTTGGCGCGCAAGTGATCGACCGCACTGACGCCGTTGCCGTCGGCCAGACGCCTGCCTTGGCGGGCGGTGATGGGCTTCTTCTGGGAGGGTTCGCGTTGCGGAAGATGCCCGAGCTCTCTCTTTCTGAAGACGATACCGGCCAGCTTTGGCTCAATGCCGGCACTGCGCGTGGTCTGTTGGCGGGCTGCAGGTTGATTGTCTATCCGATTTCTGCGAGCGATGAATCAGCGGACGCTTCGGCAGCAGACCTGGCGGTCGTGGAAGTCGTGAATGCACACGTAGACCGCAGCCTCTGCACTCTCGTTGAGGGCAGCGCTCCGCAAACGCCCGCGCTTGCTGCCGTCATGCAACCGGGGACTGGCCGCGCCCACATCTACTATGCGGCCGAGGCAATGGCACTATTCGGCGATGGCGAGACCGGGCCCGGCGGGGCGCGCCTGCGGGCGGTTTCCAGCGTCGCCGGGGAGGCGGCGGACCTGTGCGTGGTCGCCGATCGCAGTTCGTTCCAGGTTTGCAGCAGCAGCGGAGACCCACTCTCAGGCCACTATGCGGCAGCCAATGTTGAAACGCTGCGCGTTGAACTGGCGCACAGGGCGCGCTTCGCGGCCGCACTGGTTGGGCGAGGCGGCGCGGCCGAATTGCCGCCGGGAACCGTATCAATTGACATTGAACGCCTCGTCTTTGATGAGGCAGGCTTCCCGCAGGCGGCGCCGCTTGAAGTCAGCGGGGGCGAGCCGGTCCTGACCACGGGAATGCCGGTCATCGTCAGTGTGACGAACCATGGCGCGCAGCCGCTTGAATTTGCGCTCTTTCGCTTCGGCCCAGCGTGCGAGATTGCCTGTATTTGGCCCACGCAGGGAGCACGAACTGAGCCACTGCAGCCCGGCGAAACCCGTCACATTGGTCGGAGTGCACGCCCAATCGACCAGGTGCACACCCTACTCCCCTCCGACGCGGTCGAAGCGCGAGTGACCTTCCGCGTCTATGCCTCGCTTGCGCCCATGGCGACGGCGCTGCTGGAGCAGGGACCCCTGGGCATCGCGCCTGAGGCCATCCACGCGGGTGCCAGCAGCGCACCCGTACCGCCACCGTCGCCCTGGATGACGGACGATCGCGGCCTGCGGCTGCTTCCAACCGAGAGTGCACTAACGCTCCTCTGCGAGAATGGCTCGGCAATGGCGCGAGGGAATGAGCGCGCGCTTGTTGAGACCCCTCCAGGGTTCACCGCCGTTCTGCGCTGGATCGGCCGCACCGAAGCAGCGCAGGCGGAGGATTGGCATTGGCCGCCGGCACTTGCGGCGCATCCGCAAAACTTCCGCTCCCACAGCCATGCGGGCGGAGCCGGCGGGCAGGGATTTGCCGGCCTCGCCGTCGATTGTGACGACTCCAATCGTCGCCTTGTCTGTGCCGAGAGCCCGTTGCGCCTTCAGGTTGCGCCGCCCGCCGAGACAGCACTGATCGCCTTTGCCCATGATGGCCGGGACTACTGGCCGGTGGGACGCTGCCCCGCCGGCGGTAGCTGGCTCGACATTACTTGGCTTCCGCCCGCCGCGCCGGAATCCGCAGCAGAAGACGATGCGGCCGGCGCGGCTGCCCTCAGGCGCGTTCTGCAGATCTACCTGTGCGAAGTGCGCGGCGCGCCGGCCGCAGACCTCGGACTCTTTGCCGTGCGCTACGTGCCCGGCGGCTGGACAGCCGTCACGGCGCATGCCCATTTCGTCCGGCCCGCGCCCGGCGGCGAGTTGCGCTACACGCGCGCCACGCACGTTCGTCCGGGTGAGCGCATCGCGTTGCTGATTCACGGCTTTGCAGACGACAGCAGCGAAGAAGCGTATTGGCTCACGCAGCTCGTGCGCAAACCCACCGCGCCCGCCTATGATCGAATCCTCTGTTTCGAGTGGGAGAGCCTCCACACAGATGTGCGCGAAAGCGCGCAGCGCTTAAAGGACGCGCTCGCGGTTCTGGGACTTGATGAGGTTCCAGGCGTCGAGATCGACCTCTTCGCCCATAGCATGGGAGCGCTGGTGGCGCGCGCCTACGTGGAACTGCTGGGTGGCGACGGCCATGTGCGCAGTTGCTTCTTTACGGGACCGCCCAACCTGGGCACGCCGCTGGCCGCGACAGCGCTCTTTACGCCCTGGCTGCTTGCCCTGGCGCTCAACCTGCCCGCGCCGACTCCGCCGTCACTTCTCATCAGCTGGGCCATGGGCGCCGTGGCCTGGGACATGGCAGGCCCGCGTGCGATGGTCCCCGGTTCTGCACTGCTCGAGGAACTAAACGGGACGCGCGGCACGGCGCGCCTCAACTACCATGTTCTTGCCGGCAACGCGTGGGAGTCTGCGGGTGGACAGGGCGAGCGCTGGATGAGCGCGCTCTCGGCAGGGCTGAATAGCTCCGCCCACTGGTTCTATGAGGGCGACAATGACTGGGTGGTGGGGGTGCGCAGTTGCCTGACAGTTCCCGTGGTCAATTATCCGGGAGGAGTGCTCCTTAGCGCGGTCGTGAACGCGAGACATACGGAGTACTTTCGCAACGAAGAGGTGACAGCGCACGTGTTGACGTGGCTGGCGGCGCTGCGTACACCGGACGCGCCCGATGAAGTACCTGCTCCGACTGACGATGGCAGTGAGGACCCGCCAGTGGTCGGCAGTCTGCCCGACAGCGAATCGACGCCAGTACGACGCAAAATCTCGTTTCGCAAGGCTTCTTCACACTGAACGGGTGGCGGTTGTCAGTTGCGCTCCTTGCAGAGGAACGACGACGCGACACAAGCCATGCAACGTGGTGGCCAATCCGGCGTGCCGGGAATGTACAACCCATCCCTTTGCCATGCGGGCGTGAACGGGCGATAATTGAGTCCTCTGCAACACACAGCGCTGATTGATTGAATTGCCAGGAGCCCATAATGCCCAGGTTCGGCGTGCAGGCCGCAACCTTCGCCAGCAGTTGGGACGACGCCGTTGCGCGCCGCGCAGTTGTTGCGGCCGCGCATCTGGGCTTTGACGCGCTCGAGATTCCGCTGTTGCGCTCCGCCCCGTTCGACTATGCCGCAGTGCGCACTGTGGCGCAGGCAAACGGCGTGGAGCTTGTTTGTCGCACAGCCTTGCCCACAGGCTGCTCTGCGCTGATTGGAGGCCGAGCGAGTGCGCGCCCTGCTCGGGCAGGCGGTGCAGGCGGCCGCCGCACTGGGAGCAACTTCACTGAGCGGTGCGTTTCTCCTTGCCCCAATCAATTCAGATGCCACCGTTTCGCCCGGTGCAGGAGCGCTACTTGTGGAACTTCTGGCCGATTTGGCCCTCGACGCCGCGGCGCGCGACGTATCCCTGATGCTCGAGCCCGCGCACCAATTCGAGAGCCCTGTCATCAACACGGTCGCACAAGCGGTGGCTATCGTACGCGCCGTGGGCGCGGAGAATCTGGGCCTTGGGCTCAGCACTCTGCAAATGCATATTGGCGAGCCGAGCCTCGGTGCTGCATTGTGCCAGGCTGGTCCGCTGCTGCGCCTGGTGTGTGCCGAGGAGAATTCGGGCGGCATCCCGGGCTCGGGCGCAGTGCGGTGGGACAGTCTGTGGCAGGGGTTGCGCGAATCTGCGTTTGACGGTCTGATCGTTCTTGCCGCGCCGCGCCGCGCACAAATAGGCGCACGGCCAACTGCGACGATCGATGCGCAACTGAGCCGCGTGCGACCCGAAACGGACCTGTACCCGGAGGAGTATGCTGCCGAAGGGCTCGCGTTCCTGAAGGCGGGACTGTCGGGGAACGGCGCGGTTCAGCCCGAAGTGGTGCATGCCGCTGAGGTAGCTGCTGCGCGTCGCCTGGCGTTGCGTCAGGGCATACACGCCACGGGAGCGGACGACACCGACTTGATTGAGCCTCCCGATACTTCATTAGAAGAGCGCGCGGGTTTGGCAAAACCCGGCACCAAGAGCTATCGCAATCGCAGATGAAGTTGCGGCACAGCCTGCGCGACCTTGCCGAAACGCCGTCTGGGTGGACAACCTCCTTCGCGAACGGGTATACTGCCCGCGCACGGAGATCTACGCTGCCCCGATTCTGAGCTCCTCTGTCACTCCGTTCAAGGAGGCATCGCTGCCATGCGCACCTACCACGAAATCACCCTGGCCGATCATTCAGTGGACACTCGTACGTTGTCCGGCGAGGAGATCGCGCGCGCCGGGCGCTACCTGATTGCCCGAACGCTCTTCGAGTCCGGCACGGCCGCAGTCGATCCGCTTGGACCGGACAACCCGCTGATCTTTTCCGCTGGACCGTTTGCCGGTACGGCGTTTTCCAACGCCAATCGCACGTCGGTGGGCTGCAAAAGCCCGCTCACGGGAGGCGTAAAGGAGGCAAACGGGGGCGGCAACTTCTCCTATGCACTGGGCCAACTGAAGATCGCAGGCTTCACCTTGCATGGTGTTGCCGACGAGTGGACAGTGATTCACTTTCGCAAGGATGGATCGATTGCCTTTGACGATGCCGGAGCCTATTTGGGCATGGGCAATTACGCGGCTGCCGAAGCCCTCTACCAATCCTATGGCCGCAAGGTTGCATTGGCCCTCTGCGGCCCGGTAGGAGAGTACCAGGGATTGCTGGCGGGCATCGCATTTAGTGACAAGGACGGGCGTCCGGCGCGTCTCGCCGCGCGTGGGGGCGTGGGCGCAGTCATGGGCAGCAAGAAGGTCAAGGCGATCATCGTGGACATGGATCGCATCCCGCCGCTGCATGACAGCAAGAAGGTCAATCGCGACATCAAGGATTACGCCCGGATGTTGCAGGCCGATTCGGTGGTCATGGAGTTCTACAATCAGGTCGGCACAATGGGCATGGCCGACACGCAGAACTTCATGGGCGGGCTGCCGGTGCGCAATTTCACCTCGGGGCAACTGGCCGACGTCAAGGCGGGCGAAGAGTTCCATATGGGTGGCGACTTTATTGGCGAGCTGAACAGCGGCCGCGGCGGCGAACAAACGCACGCATGCATGCCGGGCTGCGTGATTCAATGCTCGAATATCTATGTCGACGCCGAGGGGAAGGAAGTCGTTTCGCCGGTGGAATACGAGACGCTGGGCATATTGGGCACAAACTGCGGCCTCACCCATCCCGACGATCTGGCTGCGGTTAACTGGCTGTGCAACGACTTGGGGATCGACACGATTGAGGCAGGCGGCACGCTCGGCGTGCTGATGGACTGCGGCGTGGCAGCATTTGGGGATGTCAAGTGGATGGGCGCAGCGCTCGCCGAGATTCGCATGGGAACGTCCACGGGGCGGCTTTGGGCGCAGGGGACGGCGCGGGTGGGAGACCACTACGGTTCCCAGCGTGTGCCCGTTATCAAGAAGCAGGCGATCAGCGCGTATGACCCGCGCGTGGTGGAGGTGACGGGGATTACCATGATGACCACCGCGCAAGGGGCCGACCACACGGCGGGCAACCTGGCGCGTCTCAACACGCGTACCATGGAGTTGCCCGAGATGATTGAGCGATCGCTCGCACACCAAATCAAGGTTGCGGCCAACGATTCGCTGGGCCTCTGCATTTTCGGCATGACGGTGACCAACACGAATGTGGAGTTCATCATCGATGCGATCAACGCGGCATTGGGAACGCATCTGACGCAGGAGTTCTTCTTCGATCTTGGCAAGGAAACTCTGCGCTACGAGCATCTCTTCAACAAGGCCGCGGGCTTCACTGCCGCCGACGACGAGCTTCCCGCCTTCTTCTATGACGAGGCGCTCCCGCCCACAGGACAAACCGCGCGCTTCCACGGCGAAGAAGTGCATGACATCTACGACGCGCTTGAGCCAATCCCGGCATAACTGCAGAAAAGCGACGCAGAGTCGCGGAGACGCAGAGGAACGCAGAGAACAACAACAGCGAGAGCATCGACAAGGTCTCCGCGTTAGGGTGTTGAGCAGTCGCACTTCTCTGCGTTCCTCTGCGCCTCGGCGTCTCTGCGTCGCTGTTATGAAGTTGGCCTCCCACAACAGGACAGGTGATTGATGCTTACAATTGCGAACGTGAAGCAGGAAGCCGAGGAACTTGCCCCGCAGTTGGTGGCGTGGCGGCGCGATTTTCACCAGCATCCGGAGCTTGGCTTCAAGGAGGTGCGCACGTCCGGCGTGGTGGCGCAACATCTTCACGGTCTCGGCCTCGAGGTGACGACAGGCGTCGGCGTGACGGGTGTCGTTGCCCTTGTCGAGGCGGATGGACTTGCAATTGACGCACCCACCGTCTTGCTGCGCTTTGACATGGACGCGTTGCCCATTGAAGAAGTGAGCGACGCACCCTATGCCTCGGTGAACCCCGGTGTGATGCACGCGTGCGGCCATGACGGCCACACAGCCATCGGCATGGGCGTTGCACAACTTCTCAGCCGCCACCGCAACGAATTGCCGGGACGCGTCAAGCTCGTCTTCCAGCCTGCCGAAGAAGGGTTGGGCGGCGCCGCCGCGATGGTTGCCGACGGCGTGCTGAACGCGCCAACACCCGCTGCGTCGTTTGGGCTGCATTTGTGGAGCCAGTTGCCTCTTGGCAGCGTGGTCGTTCAGCCCGGACCCCTCTGGGCCGCGGCCGACATCGTCAAGCTAACGGTCCACGGCCTTTCCGGCCACGGCGCGATGCCTCACGAAACAATCGACGCGACGCTTGTCGCCGCGCACATTGTCGTTGCCTGGCAGGCAATCGTTTCGCGCAGTGTTGACCCTGCGCAGGCTGCAGTCATCACCGTCGGCATGTTTCACAGCGGCACGGCGTGCAACGTCATTTCGGGCAAGGCGGAACTCGATTGCTCGATCCGCTCACTAAGCCTTGAGATGCGCGACTTGATTGTACGACGCATGGACGAAGTGGCGGCGGGCATTTGCGCGGCGTTTGGCGCGCGGTATGACCTTGCATTGATTCCCGGTGTGCCTGTGACGCAGAACAGCGTTGAGGGCGCGGCACTCATGGCCGAGGTGGTTGGCGAGGTGTTGGGCGAACAAGCAGTGATCCAGATTCCGCCGATGATGGTGGGTGAAGACATGTCCGAGTTCCTCAATCGTGCGCCCGGCTGTTTCGTGCTTGTCGGTGCGTCAGACCCGGCAGGCCCGCTCCACGCGCCGCACCACAATGACCACTTCGACTTTGACGAGCGCATGCTGCCCACGGGCGTCGCGTTGCTGGCGGGCGCGGCGATTACCTGGCTCGGCGAGCAGGCGAGTTAACGCGAGGAGGCGCCGGTGTGAGCAACACCTTCATTAACCCAATGGACTTTGCGCAGGGGCGCAACGACAAGCCGTTCAAGTACTCGTTCCTCGAGAACGAACGCATTCTCCTGGGAATGAACTGCCTGCAGGCGGGCCAGGCGCAACCGCTGCACGATCACGCTGAGCAGGACAAGTTCTACTTTGTGCTTGACGGCGAGGGGTACTTTACGGTGGGCGACGAGAGCCGCACCTGTGCCGCAGGTGAGATCGTGATCTGCCCGGCTGGGATTCTGCACGGTGTCGAGAACCGCGGTGATGAGCTGTTGACGATCCTTACGGTGATTGCACCGTGGCAACTTGCTCCGCAACAACCGTGGGCCAACCGCACTTCAGCAGTGCGGCAGCGATCGACTTTCTGCGCCTGGTGGATGCGCACGACATCTCCGTTTGGCTCGACGGCGGCTGGGCGGTCGATGCGCTGCTTGGCGAGCAGACGCGCACACATGAGGACATCGACATTATTCTGTCGCTCACCGATGTGCCGCTGCTGTGGGCCTTGCTCAGGGAACGGGGTTATCGCGACGTCGCGCGCGACGATACACGACCCTGGAACTTTGTCATGGGCAATGAGAGAGGCGAACTCGTCGACTTCCACGCCGTCCTCTTTGACGGCGCGGGCAATGGCATCTACGGCCCACAACGGGACGGCGTCCTCTTTCCAGCGGCGTGCTTTGCCGGCGAAGGCAGCATTGCCGGGCGTGCGGTGAAGTGTCTTGCGCCTGAGCAAATCGTAGAGTTTCATACGCTCTACACGCCTGATGCGAATGACGTGAGAGACGTTGCGGCGCTCTGTGCGCGTTTCGGCATTCCATACCCGACGTCGTACCCACCGGCTGGTGTGTACAATTCGGAAGTTGAAGAGGCATGAGTTCACAGTGATTCGCTACGGCACGCACTTTTCTGGTATCGAAAGTTGACAAGGGAAGCTGGGACACGCAGAGGAGCGGGGATAATTGTCCCCGCTCCTCTGCGTACTCTGTGAATGTGCGTGACTTCTAGCGCTTGCTGCTCTTTGTCGTTGGCTTCGGCTGCTCGACGACCTTGTCATCGTTCGGGTGGGCCGCCTTGAAGACAAACGCCGCCACGACAGCGGCCAACAATTCGGCAACGACGAAGACCCAAATACTCGCCCAAGTTGCCAGCCCCATAACGGTGATGCCGAATGCGACGGCCGGATTGAACGCGCCACCCGTGATTGGCCCCACCGCATAGGCCATTGCAGCGACCGCCATACCGATGGCCCAGCCGTAGTACGAGTTGCCGTCGGTGGCGCGTGCTGTCGCCACATTCAGGACGGTATAGGTCAAGGCAAATGTGCCGATGAACTCTGCCAGTAGGGCCCCAAAGAGAATCGAGTTAAGGTCCACAGCCGTGACGCTCATCTCAACCCCTGCCAACGTCGCCATCGAGCCTTTCAAGGTCACGACCATTAGTCCTGCCACAATTGCGGCCACAATCTGAACGACCCAATAGATGAGCATGTCATTCAAGGCGATCTTGCCACGGATGTAGACGGCCAGAGAGACAGCTGGGTTGTAGTGACCACCAGAGAGATGGCCGCCTGCAAAGATCATGACTGCGAGCACCGTGCCGATGGCGAGCGGCGCAAATCCCGGAGGCGCTGCATTCGGCTCGATGACGACCATACCAATCGTGAATGCAAGGAAGAATGTACCGATGGCTTCGTAGACGTACTTCATGGTGCGCTCCTTGGGAAGTTGGGCTGGAACTTATTCCGACTTGATTGCCTGAAATGCGCCACACGGCGCGAATCAACAAGTACGCAACTCCACAGCACCGCGAAGCGATGGCACATTTGCAGCTTGATGCGTCGGCCCGTAGGTGTCTTCGCCCACACTCCACTGCAGCGAATCCGGGCCTTATGGAAACCCGGAATCAGAGCCTCAATTGGTTTGTCGAATCCGCGCGCTGTGTCGGCATTACGGCCGACGCGAGGAGTGTACACGATGACCGGCCTGCCCAACAAGGACGCACAAATCCCATTGGCCGTCCTGCGTGTTACCCCGCCAGGGGCGCTGCGTGCATGAACTGGTTCTCTATTTCGTTGCGAACCGCCTCGACGATTTTGCTCGCCACATATTCGGCCGAATCAATCACGGGCGCGTAACCCGAGGGCCTGCCTGCACCGGGACCAGGCCCGGCGCTTCGCTGACGGAAGGGTGAGACGTCACCTACCGAGTTCTTGCCGAATTCGGTTGCCGTCATACCCGGCAGGACCGTGAGAACGCGTATATTGTCCGGTGCAAGTTCAGTCCGCGCCGTATCGGAGATCATGTTGAGTGCTGCTTTGGTGGCGGCATAGCCTCCGAGCGTGGGCAACGCCATCTTGGAGACCATCGAACTGACGTTGACGATCATGCCCCCGCCAGCGGATCGCATGATGGGCACTACCGCCTTCATAGCCTCAATCGGGCCCACGACATTCAATTGCATCACCGAGAGGAAAGCCTCCATGTCAAGTTCGGCAATTGCTCCCACTACGGCCTGCCCCGCGTTATTGATCAGAATGTCCACGCCGCCAAAGTGCGCTACAGTCGCCTGGACCATTTGGGCAATTTCGGCGCCGGAGCGCATGTCGACGGGCACAGCATAAGCCTGATAGCCACTTGCGCGCAGGGAATCCGCCTCCGCTTCGATCGCTTCTGCAGACCGCGCCGCGAGCACCACCTTGGCACCTTCGGCGGCAAAGGCGCGTGCCGCCGCCAAACCAATCCCGGCTGAAGCTCCAGTGACAATCGCTACTTTGTTCTGTATGTCCATTGCGGCAATCCCCTTGTGGTTTGAATACTTGTCAATAAGTCTGCTTCCAGGTTGAAAGCGCCTGGGAGAGTCTACTACGCGGGGCGCCTACTTTGCTGTAAGCACTACGTACTTACTTTCACGCTGGGGCAATCTGCGCCGTGTTGGGTCGCACATACGCGTAAAGCGCAATGCGCATGATGGGAATGAGGAAATCGGCGTAGAGAATTGCGCCGGCATTGTTGGGTGCGAAATTGCCACTGTGCGCAATATCCATCAGGTGAGTAATCCCTGCGCCGACAGAGAAGATCGTTCCAGCGATGATGACGGGCAGCCAGAAATCACGCCGGAAGAAGCAGAGTGCACCGACGACGCCGAGCGCGAGGTTGGCAAATGCAACTTCGGTTTGGAATGGATTGCCTGCCGGCCAACCGATGGATTCGGCAAGCATGTCGGCGAAGAAGAAGTGCATGACGAAGCCGCCAAAAATGGCCTTGAATCCGGCGACGCCCAGCGAGTACATGAGGATTAGTTCCGCAAGATAGCGGACGGTGCGTTGCGACGAGAGACTCCAGTGAACCAGCGGCAATACCACCATCATGGCAAAAGTCACATAAGCGTGACCACCGTTCAGGAACCATGTCATTCTGTTTCCTCCAGTGAGTCTTTGATTGCCAGGGGAAGGTAGTCACTGTACGCAGGGAGAGCCATTTCGTCGCGCCAAACACAAAGTGCCCTGCCTTCAACTCGAAGACAGGGCACTTTGTATCATAGCATTATAGCTTGAAGCATTAGTCCGCGGCTTCGAGTTCCACGTCGATCTGCTTCTGCGAGTCCGGTTGCGCTGCGGCCCACGGATTGAGCTCCTGCTCTTTCTCCTGCCGGAACTGGCGCGTGTAGAGCCGATAGTAGTGGCCGCGCAGCGCCAGCAACTCGCTGTGCGTTCCCATCTCAGCAATGCGCCCATTCTCAATCACGAGGATCCGGTTCGCGTTGCGGATTGTGCTTAAGCGGTGTGCGATTACGAACGAGGTGCACTGACTCATCAAGGATTCCATGCCCTGCTGGATCAGTGATTCCGTCATCGTGTCAACACTGCTTGTGGCTTCATCCATGATGAAGATATCCGGGTGTGCCAGAACCGCACGCGCCAGGCTGATCAACTGCTTCTGCCCTGTGGAAAGCAGCACACCACCTTCGCCCACAGGTTCCTCGTAACCCTTTTCAAGCATCTTGATGAAAGGGTCTGCCCCGGCCATGCGCGCCGCTTCTTCAACTTCAGCATCGCTTGCATCCAGCCGTCCATAGCGGATGTTGTCGCGAATGGTGCCGCTGAAGAGGTGCGGCGTCTGCAGAACCATGCCGATGCGCGACTGCACGGCGTGCTGGGTCATCGTGGTGTAGTCGATTCCGCCAATGGTAATCTGCCCGTGAACCGGCTCGAAGAAGCGGCAGAGCAGATTGACGATCGTGCTCTTGCCACCACCAGTTGGCCCCACCAGGGCGATCATCTCGCCCGGCTTCACCGTGAGCGAGAAATCGCCCAGCACCGGCTTGCCGTCTTCATACCCGAAGTCAACATGGTCGAAGACAATTTCTCCGTGCATTGTCCCGGGATCGGTCGCGCCCGGGGCGTCGACGATATCGGGCACAGCATCCTGCAGCGAGAAGATGCGTTCCGCCGAAGCCACCGCCTGCTGCATTTCGGCGAAGACGCGCGCCATTTCCTGTATCGGCCAGATCATGAAGAGCACGTAGGAGACAAACGCCTGGATTGAGCCGTAGGTCATTGTGTTCTCTGCCTGGGTAAGCCCCGTGTAGACGACGATGGTGCCGATTGCAAGCGCGCTGATCATTTGCACGCTGGGCAGGAAGAGCGCCGACAGCCAGGCTGCACGGTAACTCGCCTTGTACATGTCCCCGGCCAGGTTGCCGAACTGATCGTAGTTCTCCTGCTTCGCGGTTGAGCGCCTTGATCACGCGCACGCCCGTTATCGTCTCGTTGTAGCGCCCGGTAAGCTTCGAGTTAATCTTGCGCACATCACGGTACTCGGTGATGATGCGCTTCTGGAAGATGATCGCCACGACGATAATCACGGGGATGAACATCAGCACGATCAACGCCAGTTGATAGTTGATGCGCATCATGAAGTACACGGCAGTAAGGATATTGAGTGTGCTCCAGGTGATGTCGAGCAGCCCCCAGGTCATCAGTTCGGCCACACGGTCTGTGTCGGAGGTCATGCGCGAGATGATCCAGCCGACGGGCGTCTTGTTGTAGTAGGTGAGCGACAACTCCTGCAAGTGGTTGAAGAGTCCCTTGCGCAGGTCGTAGCGCACCCGTTCGCCCAGAATCCCGCAGATGTAGACAAAGGTGAAGACCAGGCCCGCTTGCACCAGAATCAACGCGCCGTAGATAGCAAGCGTCCGCCATAGTACGGTGGGATTGCCTGCCACAATTGCATCGTCGACGATAATCAGGCTCAGGTAGGTGAACAATGAGTCGATGATCGAGACGAGGCCGACGGCGCCGACGAAGAGCGCAACCTGCCACTTGTAGGGTTTCAACAAGCCGACAATGCGACGCACCGTATGGCCGCTGAATCGACTTGTGAATTCTTCTTCTTCGAGTTCAATCATGTCAGCCGACATGGTTGTCACCCCCGTTCTGCTGAGTTTGCCGGTCGGCCTGGAGCTGCGGTTGTTCCAGCTCCAGCTCCAGCTCCTGTTCGATGCGTGTTTGCGCCGCGTAAATGCGCGCATATGGACCCGGTTCGGCCACGAGTTGTTCGTGGTTGCCGCGTTGGACAATGAGCCCCTGGTCGAGGACCAGAATCTGGTCAGCATTCATAACGCTCTGAATGCGGTGCGCAATGATGAAGGTCGTCCTCCCCTTCATCAGCGTCTCAAGTGCTTCGCGAATCTCCCCTTCAGTCTCCGAGTCGACAGAGGATGTTGAGTCGTCCAGAATCAGGATGCGCGGGTCCTTGAGAAGGGTGCGGGCAATCGCCACGCGCTGCTTCTGCCCGCCCGAAAGGGTGATGCCCCGTTCGCCCACCATTGTCCGGTAACCTTCGGGAAGCTTTGCCAGGATCACATCGTGGATCGAGGCCGCCCGCGCCGCATCCTCTATTTCACTGTCGCTGACAGGCCGACCTACGCCATAACTGATGTTGTCACGGACGCTCATGGAGAAGAGGAACGGCTCCTGCTCCACGATCCCTACCTGGCGGCGCAGGAAGTCACGCGGGTACTCGCTGAGTTCAATGTCGTCAAGCGTCACGCTACCGCCAGTGTACTCGTAGAACCGAGGCAGCAGGTTGACGAGCGATGTCTTGCCCGACCCGGTTGTGCCAAGCAAAGCAATGCTCTGTCCGGGCTTTGCATCGAAGCTGATCCCGTTGAGCACCGACTTGTCGCCGCTGGGATAGGTGAAGGTCACATCTGCAAAGCGAATATGGCCGTCAAGGCGCAGCGGTTCGCCGTTCGCTTGCGTAGTCTTCACGCTTCCCGCATGGAGCGGCTCGCGCTCTTCGCGGATCACTTCGTCGATTCGCCCGATCGAGACGAAAGACTCGGACATCTGCACAATCAAGCGCCCCAGATTGCGCAGCGGCCAGATGATCCACTGGACAAGCCCGGCATAGGCCGTGTAGGTGCCCACTGTGATTTCGCCGTTGATGGCCATCATGGCTGCCGTACCATAACCAAGCAGCATTTGCATGCCGCACATCACATCGGTAATCGGCCAGTAAAGCGCATGCATGATCAGCAACGCGCGCCCGCGCAGGAACTTCTCCCAGTTCACGTCGTTGAACTTCTCGCGTTCGAAGTCCTGCCGCGCAAAGGCCTTGACCACACGCACGCCGGTCAGGTTTTCCTGAAGGCGGCTCGAGAGAATGGCCTCCTGCTCCTGATAGGCGCCATATGACTTCTCAATACGGCTGAAGAAGATCAACGAGATCACCATGACGAAGGGCAGGATGATGATCGAGATCCACGCCAACCGCCAACTCAGGTAAGCGATGGCTGCAAAGTTGACGACGAAGAGCAAAACGATGCGTCCGGCCTCAATCGCCTGGTCGGCGAAGAAGCGGCGAATTGTCTCGACGTCGCTTGTGGCGCGCTGCAGCAGATCGCCCGTTTGCGTTTTGTCGTGGTAGCGGAAGGGAAGCCGCTGGATGTGATCGTACAGAAAGTTGCGATTGCGCAGCGCGATGCCCTCTGCTGCTTGCGCGGCAAGCCGGCGGGCCGTGAAGGTGAAGAATGCCTGGATGCCGGCCAACCCGATGAAGCCCGCGAGGATCCCCCACAGACTCACAGCAGGAACCGCGACGCCCAACCAGTCATCGATGAAGTAGCGCAGCAGCAGAAAGATGCCCGTATTCGCAAGCGCCGCAAGACCCATGCTCATGGTCGCCACGAAATAGATCCCCCGGTAGCCCGTCATCAGCAGCCACATGCTGCGGGCGCGGTGCGGGTCCAGGGTCTTCCTCAAGTCGTAGTCCAGCGCGCGCGGCACTGGAGCAGTTGTTTGCAGCATTGTTCAAGTTCCCTTGTGGTGATGCTGACTTCGTCAACCTGCGGACGCAACAATGGGGCGCCGGCCAATTGACAAAAGCGTAGGCTGCCTGACAGCAGGCAACCTACGCTTTTCAGAACGGAGCGGCTGCAATGAAGCCGACTCCCCAAATGAAAAGACCGCAGGCGCCTGGAAGGTGCGCTGCGGTCCGAATGTCATTTCGACAGTCTCAACCGAAAATGGGCGCACCTCTCCCCGTGGCGGCATTTCCGCCCTCCGGGCGATTGATGAAGAAGCTGATATCCTGCATGGACATCCTTTTCGCCTTTCGGTGGAGCATGGCGACAAAACTGTTTGTTGAGATGGTTGCGCCGTCGAGGTGCCTGCAACAACATTGACGCCCGGCCACCTTGAATCACCGTTGCGTCAAGCGCGCGCACAGTCCCGATGTAATGGGGCCCTGTTTGCACAGTGAAAGATAGCACGGCGTGAGGTGACCTGTCAAGCAGGAGAACCGTGCGCATTTCCTACGCTTTCGAGGAATGCGAGAGGCCACCACTGGCAGAACTCGCGCAAAACTGCACGCGAAACGGGGGCAGGCGCACGAACCAGGCGCCCGCCCCGCGATTCAGTCTTGCTGCGTGGTCAGGCCGACCTGGACCGCACGCTCAGTTGCACACGTGCTGTGCGGAAGACACCATTGCTGTCGTAGTCCACGTCCTGCAACTCACCTTGCAGAACAAGGTTCTTTCCGTCTACCTGAAAGCGCGTGCCTTTGCGCGCTTCAAGCGTTCCATCGCCCGAGCCGTCGCCAAAGGCCTGGGCCAAATTCCGCGATACAGCGTAGGGGCAGAGAAGGACGCGCGTGGAATCGGCATTGTCTCGAGCGTCCATTTTGTCGTACATCCACACTTCCAGCGCAATGACCTGGTTGGGGTCGTCATGAAGCACCGGGTTCTTGCCGCTTACGCACATCCCGCATTCACCAATGTCAGTTTCCCGTCGCGGGGTCGGTGATGTTGTGCGCCTCGATGTAGCCGGGAAGCCCGGCATGATACTGCATTGTAAACTGCGCAACCTGTTTGGTCGCCGGCTTGCTGGCCGGCTGGTCCACCGGCTGAATCGCAGGCCTGCCGGCATTGCGCCCGGCTGCGACGGCGACGCCGGTGGTGATGATCGTTTCGGCCGACATTCCGTCGCTTGACGCTGCACTGAGCGCATTCGCACTGGCTTGCGCGGGTATGGTCGCTGCTATCGCCGCAGCTCCGCCCGTTGAATTACTTGAGGCCGCCGGGCCAGAGCTGCTTTTGCCCTTTGGCGTGCTTTTTGCATCGCCGCCCTTGGTATCAACCGCAGCCCAACTGGGTGGCGTCAATGCGTTGATGTCCACAGGAGGCGCGTCGGCCGGCACCGGTCCACCGCCAGGGCCGCTGCTTCGATTCGCGACAGGAACTGCTGCTGCAGGTGGTACGTCGGGCCCGGAAGCAAGTACTTCAGAATCGGGCGAACCTTGCTGAGCGTCACTCTCATCAGTCTCGTCAGTCTCATCCTGGTCATCAAACGCATCATCGTCATCAGCTGCGTCGTAGCTCGAACCAGTGTACTGCTCGTAGTTGGCTTCTTCGGCGCGCGCTGAGGCATAGCGGGGCGTGACAGGCGTGTAGTCATCGTCGGCATCCGGTGCGCCTGACTCGCCGGATGCACTGCTAAAACGTACTGCCGGCTCTTCTTCGTCCTCATCCTCAAAGGAGAGGTCGTCGTCGTTTGCTGTCGTTGATGCGGCGCCGTTGCTCTTGCCCCAAGCGGTTGTTTGCGTTGCCGCAGCGGCAGGCTTCAGTTCGCCGGGTGCTGGGGGCGCCGAAGGATCCTTCATCGAATCTGTCAGCTCGCTTGGCGTACGCAAGCGCATGAGTAGATAGAATCCCGCACCGATGAGCCCCAGGGAGAGCACGACCGCCAGCAGCCACGTTAGAATCCCTGAGTTACCACCATTTTCGTTGGAGGCGGCGGTGTCTACGACTGCAGCCTCGGCCGCGGGTGCAGCGGTGTCGGCAGCACCCGAGTCTGCGGACCCCGAGTCGACGGCTCCCGGGTCGGTGGTCCCGTTGCCGCCTGCCATCATGGCTGCGTCAACTGGGATTCCGAGGTCCATGGCCAACTTGGCCAGGTTTGACACCATGACGTCATCAGGCGTTGGCAGGCCGCCGTAGTACGCGATGGCGGCCGTCACCGCTTCACCCGTCGACGCGCCAAAGGGCGCCAAACGGGCCTCCATGCGCCGGGTTGCGGCCTGAGTGCCATCGAGGTGATAGGCCTCCACGACTGAACCAATGTAGGCGGCCTGTTGGCTTGGCGAGAGATCCGCCAGGCTCGCGTTCGTCCAGCTCACCGGCCACCACACCCAGCCAACCAGCAGGCCAAGGATGAGGCCGACAATGAGTGCCGCGATGAGCGGCGCCCATGGCAATATGCGCTTGATAGTGGGATTCATTGTAGACATCCAGCCCTCCATTCTCCGAGATAGTTGCTTTGATTGCGTCGATGACTACAGAGATGCAGTTGCTTCAATGTGAGCGACGATGGCCCGCAAAGGCTGGTGCACCAAACAAGCAGGGACTGCGGTCCGGTTCGCAAGATGATGTGGACAGCAAAGCGCACGTGGAACGATGCCAAAAAAGAGAGGTCGGCTACATAGTCAACTCGGCGCTAGACAAGATCCTCGTGACCCTGTGTGCGCAGCGTTTCAACAACGTCGCGCACACGCTGCATCTGATGCTTGTGCCCGATCAGCAGCGCGTCGCCGTCTTCAACAATCACCAGGTCGTCTACACCGATCAGCGCAATCACGCGCTTTTCGGAGAAGACGATGTTGCCGTAGCTCTCCAGCGCCATGGCATTGCCGCGTGCAATAAAGTTGTCATCCCGATCGCGCTGCAGCACATTTTCCAGGGCATCCCAACTGCCCACGTCGTTCCAGCCGGCAAGCAGTGGCGTCATCGCCACCTGCTGCGCGCCCTCCATAACGCCGACGTCGATGCTCACGGAAGGCATCTGCGCCCAGTGGTCGGCAAGAACTGCGGTTTCATCCGGGCCGCCGAGAGCATCGCCTATGACCTGCAAATGGGAATACACTTCGGGCAACTGGCGCTGCAACTCGGCGAGCATCGTATCAACGCGGAAGACGAAAATGCCGCCGTTCCAGTAGTAGCCGCCGTCGCGCAGAAATCCTTCCGCGGTGGTGCGATCGGGCTTCTCGAGAAATTGCTCCACAGCATAGACAGGTGCGCCGTTCTCGGATGCCGAATCGGTGGCCACGAGCTCGCCGCGCTTGATATAGCCGTAACCCGTGTGCGCGAACGCCGGCTCGATTCCCAGCGTCATCAGGTAGCCTGCCTCGGCGGCCTGCGCCGCCCGCTCCAACGCCACGCGAAACTGGGCGGGGTTGGCAATTACGTGATCAGCGGGCAGCACTGCGAGAATCGCTTGCGGGTCAAGCCGCGCAAGGTGGACGCACGCCAGGCCAATCGCCGGCGCCGTGTTGCGGCCACTCGGTTCGGCGATGATCTGTGTGGAAGGGAGTTCGGGCAGCTGGCGCACCGCCAGTTCCGCGTACTTTTCACCGGTGACAACCCAAATATGGTCGGAAGGGACAAGCCCCTCCAACCTTTCGACCGTGGCCTGGATCATCGTGCGCCCAGTACCGGTAATGTCCGAGAACTGCTTGGGGTGCGCTTGGCGGCTGCGCGGCCACAAGCGCGTGCCCACGCCTCCTGCGAGGATGGCTGCGTACACGGTTCGATCTCCTCAAGCTGGATTGTACGCGGCCTTGGTTGGAAACGCAACCCGGAAATGGGGCCGGTTGCAGGGCTGCTTATG
Organism: uncultured Chloroflexia bacterium; assembly: GCA_963735275.1. Classification (GTDB taxonomy): domain Bacteria; phylum Chloroflexota; class Anaerolineae; order Caldilineales; family Caldilineaceae; genus UBA5069. The sequence continues at coordinate 25,187 of CAVTKJ010000003.1, forward strand.
AGTAAGCCGTAACAGCCATTGTACGCGTGAAAACACGAGGCTGCGGCGATTGGATGCCTCGCTTCGCAAGAAAGGCGGCGGCCTCGCTTCGTTTGAGCGCGCGGCGCGTACAACTCAGCGCTTCACATAGTGCATTGGCGATGACTGGCGCACCAACCCCTTGATCTCCATGACGACAAGCAGACTGCTCACCTGTGCCGAAGACAAGCCGGCGGCGCGCACAACCTCGTCCATGTGGCGCGGTTCGGTGGTGAGATGCGCGAGCACCCTTGCTTCATCGGGCTCGGCGGGAATCGCGGCGCGCACGGCGCGCTGGAAGCCAACACGCTCCACGTCGAGAAAACCCAGGACATCGTCAATTGAAAGCAGCGGCGTCGCGCCGTCGCGAATCAGGTTGTTGCAGCCAACGCTGCCGGCGTTGAGAATGCTCCCCGGCACGGCAAAGAGTTCGCGGCCTTGCTCCGCAGCAAACTCGGCGGTGATGAGCGCACCGCTGCGTTCGCCCGCCTCGACAATCACCACGGCGCGGCTGAGCGCGCTGATGATGCGATTGCGAGGCGGAAAGTTGCGCGCGTCCGGCTTTGTGCCCAGCGCATAGTCGCTGACTACGGCTCCGTGAAGAGAAATCTCTTCGCCCAGCCCCCGGTTTTGCGCCGGGTAGAGTTCGTCGACGCCACTTCCCAACACGGCGATTGTGCGGCCTCCCGCCTCAAGTGCCGCGCGGTGGGCGACGGTGTCCACACCCATCGCGAGACCGCTCACGACGGTGACGCCGTTCTGCGCGAGCGCCGCGCCCAGGTTGTGCGCAACTTCGCGCCCATAAACGGACGCATGGCGCGTGCCCACAATGGCCACTGCCAACTCATCCATTGGCGCAAGCGCGCCGCGCACATAGAAGACGGGCGGTGAACGATCAATTGTGCGCAACCCCGGCGGATATTCGGGGTCATCCCACGTGTAGACAGTCACCCCCGCGCGCTTGACGCGCGCGACCTCGGCTGCGGGGTCAAGCGTTCGGCGCGCATCGAGGAGCGCTTCTATCGTCGTGCGGTCCAGCCGTGCCGCGCGCAGCTCCTGCACAGAAGCCCGCCAGGCGCGGTCAATCGTGCCACACTGGTCGAGCAGGGCGCGCATCCGTGCAGGACCGATGCCTGCGACGCGATTGAATGCGATCCAGTAGCCTGTATTCTCTGCACTCATGGGGGCAACGGCACAGGCTGGTGTGAAGGAAGGGGAAAGGAATGGGAAACGAATGGACTACGTTGGAGCGTTAATCAACCATGCCGGGGAGCAGGTGAACCATCATGCGTCGCCCTGCGACGTCAACGGCGCGCACCACGTCGTCAATTGCGGGCAGAAGCACTTCATTCGGCGAATCTGGGCTGCGCACGACATAGACTTCATTTGCGCCGGTGAAGAGGATGTCATAGATCGTGCCCAGTACGGCGCCATCATCGGTGACGACCTCCATTCCAAGCAGGTCGTGCACCCAGTAGCTGTCGGCTTCAAGCTGTGCCGCTTCATCTTCAGGCACAAAAAGCCACCGGCCGCGCAGCAGCTCGGCATCGTTGCGATTGCCGAGATTCGCCACCTTCACCAGCATATTGCTCTTGTGTGGGCGTGACGACAGGATGGTGATTTCGTCAAGGTCATCGCCCAGCAGCAACACGTTGCCCGCATCGAAGCGCTCGGGGAAGTCCGTGAAGGGCTCAACCTTGATTTCGCCGCCCATGCCGTGGACGCCGACAATGCGTCCGACGGCGAGGTAACCTTCGGGGACAAAACTCGCCAGGCGCGGCGTGACGTCCATCGGCGGCTTTGGCCTATCAGCACGTTTGGGTGGCGACGATGGCTTTGGGTCTGTCATCTCTGTAACTCAGTCGGGTCAATGCTGCGGCTCAAAATCGGCTCAGTCAATCTCGAGCATGACGGGCTTTTCCTCGTTGCGCGCCGCAACTTGAAGCAGGACGCGCATCGAGCCTGCAACGCGTCCCTGCTTGCCGATGACGCGCCCTGTGTCCTCCGGCGCAACTTCAAGCTTGAAGATCGTAGAGCGGCGCATCTCCTTGCGGTAGACGCGCACCTGCTCGGGATGCTCAACCAAGGATTGTGCGAGATACTCGATCAGTTTCTCCACAGGCGCTCAGCCCCTTTCCATGGGTAAACCTGCCGGCGCGCTATGCGCCGGCAGGCGGTTGGGACGGACGGATCAGGCACCATAGGCATTACGAATGCGCGCGGCCCCGGGGCAACATGAGTCACCGCCGCCGTCCCACCGGTGCAGGAGAGTTATGCCGATTCCTCAGGCTACGGGTGCAACAACCTTGCCCTGGGCGTCCGTGACGTTGATCATCTTGAGCAGACGTGCCACGCTGTCGCTGGGCTGTGCGCCCTGGTCCATCCAGTGCGCAACCCGGTCGCTCTTGACTTCCACCTTCGAGCCCTTGGGGTCATAGGTGCCGATGATCTCGATGAAGCGACCATCGCGAGGCGACTGCTGGTCGGCTACGACGATGCGATAGAAAGGTGACTTCTTTGCGCCCATACGGCGCAGGCGAATTCGTACCACGTTGGCTCCTGCTCCTTGCTTCAGTGAATTACTGAAAACTGAATAAACACTTGTCCAGGTCCGTCTACATCAGGAAACAAATCACCGGGGATTCCGGAAAGATCGCGTTGCGACTCACACACTTCACTCAGTTGCCCAGGCCGCGGAACATGTCCATCATCCCGCCCATGCCTCCCATTCCGCCGCGGCCCTTCTTCTTGCCTTTGCCACCCATGATGCCCATCTGCTTCATCATCTTCTGCATGTCGCGGAATTGCTTCATGAGCTGGTTAACGTCTTGCACCTCAACGCCGCTCCCTGCAGCGATGCGCCGGCGGCGGCTGGCGTTGAGCAGGTCAGGCGCACGCCGCTCGGCAATCGTCATGCTGCTGATGATCGCCTCGGTGCGCTTGAGGGATTTCTCCGTTTCCCGAGGGTCAATATCCTTGGCAATCTTGCCCATGCCCGGAATCATGCCGAGCAGGTCGCCGATGGCTCCAAGTTTCTTGACCTGCTGGAGTTGCGCGAGAAAATCCTCCAGGTCAAACTGCCCTTCCGTCAGGCGCTTTTCCATCGCGTGCGCCGACTCTTCGGACATGTTTTCCTGCGCGCGTTCGATTAGGCTCAGCACGTCGCCCATGCCGAGAATCCGGCCGGCCAACCGGTCCGGCGCAAAAGGCTCAAGGTCGGCAAGCTTCTCGCCTGTGCCCAGGAACTTGATGGGCACGCCGGTCACCTGGCGGATGCTCAGCGCCGCGCCGCCGCGCGCATCACCGTCGATCTTCGTCATGATGAGGCCAGTGAGGGGCACGCGCTTGTTGAAACCCTCAGCCACGTTGACGGCTTCCTGGCCGGTCATGGCATCCACCACGAGAAGGATATCGGCCGGGCGCGTGACCATGCGCACCTGCTCGAGCTCCTGCATCATGCCGTCATCGATCTGCAGCCGGCCCGCGGTGTCCAGAATGACGACGGTATAGGCCTTCTCGCGGGCAATGCGCAACGCATTCTTGGTGATCGACGAGGCAGCCACGTCGGTCCCCTCGGAGTGGACGGGGACATCGATCTGCTTGCCCAGCAGCTCGAGCTGCTTGATTGCTGCGGGCCGGTAGATGTCGGCCGCAACCAGCAACGGGCGCTGGCCGGACTTCTTGAGCCGCAGCGCGAGCTTGGCTGCCATGGTCGTCTTGCCTGCGCCCTGGAGCCCTACGAGCATAACCGCGTACGGCGGCTGCCCCGAGGTGTTCAAAGGGGCCGGTTTCCCCAGCAGCTCAATCAACTCTTCATTGACGATCTTGACGACCATCTGCGCAGGCGTGAGGCTTTCCATGACCTCGGCGCCGATGGCACGCGCTTTGACGCGCTCGACAAACTCCTTGACGACCTTGAAATTGACGTCTGCCTCAAGCAGCGCCATGCGCACTTCGCGCATGGCCACGTTGACGTCGCTTTCCGTCAACTTGCCCTTGCTGCCAAGCCGTTCAAAGATCGTTTGCAGTTTGTCGGACAGATTCTCAAACACAGATCACCGAGCCAAATACACTGAGGCCGAAAATGCCGAGCCGGACAACCGCTGCGCGCCGCAGGTGTGGCCCGCATGGAGCATCGTGAAACAAGGCCGCGCCTGAGTCGCAGGCGCAGACAACAGCATAGTGTACTCGTTAGGGGCGGTTACGGTCAATTCCGGGAGAGCGCGGGCATAACTTGGGCCCCGGCGCACACGGCACAAAGCAAGCGGCGCGCACATGGCCTGGCCACGTGCCGCATGCAGCCGATTCCTGAAGAAGGGGTGGACTGAGCGAAGTAATACCAAGCCCCGCCGCTCAGTCGAGGGCGAGGCGCGTTGGTCAATGGTCCGCAAGCGTGGGCGCTAGTTCACCACGTCCGTGGGCACGGGCACAGTGCCGCCCGGTCCGGGAGTGATTGCAGGCGTTCCACCATCTTCCTGGGTGGGCGTCGCGGTGGCGGGGATTGCACGCTGGGGAAGGAAGAGCAATTGGCCGCGGATGATCACGTCTGAATCGAGGCAATTGGCGCCGGCGATTTGGCGGATACTTGCGCCCGAGCGCTGGGAAAGCGCCGAGAGGGTGTCGCCACGCACGACCGTGTAATTCGCCCATCCTGCAGGGCGGCGGGGCGTACAGGGAATTGCAGTTGCTGCAACCGCGGGCGCTGCATCCTGGACTTCGGCGCGCACACCCTGCACCACGTCGGCCTGGCCAGGCAAAATCTGCACGGTAAGCCACACCTGGTCGCCCGGCTGAAGATCGCCGACGATTTCCATGGGCAATGACGCGGGGTCGCTGGGGTTTGGCTGGTAGGAGGGAACTACGCGAATGTCGCCGAACTTGAGCAGGCGGCCGTCGTAGCCTTCAAAGAGAAGGAAGACGCTTTCCTGGTGGACGATAGCGCCAAGAGCCGCGCCTGCAGCCTTGCGATCTTCGGCGCGTTTGGCGCTCTCGGCAAAATCGGCCTGGATCGTTTCGGCCGCGGCCGCCGACACGGAGCCGACATTGTCGCGGTCGCTCATGCTCACATTCATCATCTTCACCCACGCCTTGATCGGGTAGGTGAGGTCACCGGGTAGCGACGCGTTTGACACCTGCCAAAGTCCGAGCGCTGAGGACAAAGCTATTGTCATCATGATGGCGATGGGTGCGAGGCGCATGTTGCCAACCGTCAACGCCTGCTGGAGCGCGGCCCACCAGCCAACGGGTGCGCGTGACGAGCGATCAGTGCGACGTGACGTGTTGGTCAACCGATAACCACTTGGCGTTGCGGCCAACTGCACTTCCGGGTCCGCAAGTTCCTGGCGAGTCCGCTCAAGCACCAGCTGATCCATGAACTGTTCGCGCCGCACAGCTTGCCGCTGCGGGTTGCGAATGGGGAGAGGCGTATGCTGGATGGCTATCATGAAATTGCTGACGGCGAGCATGCCGCGCAACTCAGTCGCCTCCTGGGCGGAGTAGCTCGCGAGGATGGAGTCGATTGACTCGCCTTCCTCAAGGCGCGCCATCGCATCGGCGAATTGATCGGCCATACGCTCTTCGAACACGCTTTCGTATTGTTCGTCGTCTGGATAGATCCGACGCGCCATCATGCTTGCGTGTGTGAAGTCCTCTTCAGCCATATGCAATCCAGGTCCATGTTATCCGGCGACGATGTAGGTCGGCGACGTGCGACGAGCGTCAGCGGGTCCGAGGTCGTTGCACAGGGCAACGTTCGGCAACGGGCAACAGTGATCAATCATGATTCGACAATGTGCAACACCGGGCGGGGACATGCCGCAGCGCTACAGGTGCAATTGTTCGTGCTCAAGCAGGTTTCGCAAGGTGGCAACTGCACGATACTGCAGCGCCTTGATGGCCCCTTCGGTTTTATTCATCATTGAGGCAACTTCAAAGATGCTGTAGCCCTCGAGAAAGCGCAGGCTCAACACCTCGCCTTGTTCGTCCGTCAACTGGCGCATTGCGAATCGAATACTTTCCGATGTCAGGGCAATCTCGGCGCTAAGGGCCGGATTGTCATTCTCGTTCGCAATGTCCGGCGCATCATCCAGCCCAATCTGCTGGTGACGGTCCCTCAGGCGGTACTGATCAATCACCACATTGTGTGCGATTCGATAAAGCCAGCCCGAGAAGGAGCTGTGCCACGCACGCCGGTCGCGAATTGCCTGCAACATTTTGACGAATACTTGCGCCGTCAAGTCTTCAGCAAGGGGTTCATCACCGATGCGACGGTAGATGTAACTGAAGATTCGCGCTTCGTATCTGTCGTACAACTCGCCGAGCGCCGCCTCGTCAAAGGTGGTCGCGGCTTCCAGGAGCTGCTCTTCGCTCCAGTCCGTCACAGGGCTTGGCGGCGCTTGCCGCAGCGGATAGACCTGTCCTCTGTTCATCATGACGCTGCACCCGCCCAAAAAGTACGCCGAGTTTGCACACAGCAGCAATCTCGTAGGCGGATTGTCTGGGACGCACGATCCGACATTCCTGGGGCGACAGCCGCGGGCGCGCGCAAATAGCTGACTCGGCTGGGCCAGTGACAATTATCGGAATGGTTGGGTATGCGAGACATGGACCTGCGCGACTCAAGCGAGGCGTGGCGGCGATGGAATGGTCGGTGTGTCGGCGATGAGCGTCTGACAGGACAGTACTTCGGGCAGTTGCACTGACGCGCAAACGGCAACAAAAAGTGCTGGTACACAAAATAGACGGGAACGAAAGGGAACAAGCAAGATACTTTACAGAAATCGCTAGCCCATCGTTGCAACACTTCCTGCGCACTACCTGAGCGGTGCATCCGCAAGCGGCAGGGCTTTCGCAGCGGCTGCTTCAGCTGCCGTACTGACCAATCGCACCGCTGTCCTGATCAACGGCGGCTAACACGGAGACTACCAATCCGCGCCGGATTTCCGCGGCCCATTTCATGCCGTCTGCTTATCCTTGGGGGTGGCGAGCACGGTTTTGCCGCGCACCTGTTCGCTCTGCTGGATCTTCCAGTAGACTTGATAGATGCGCTGGACGGCGGTTGCGTTTGTCAGAACAGCCATAATCAAAAGCACAGGCAGCATCCAGCCCGTGAGGAGCCCAACAATGAGCAGCGCGATCCGCTCGGGACGCTGCATCCAGCCTTCTTTACACTCGATATTCAGCGCTTCGGCACGGGCACGCGTGTAACTCACCATCAGCGAACCCACGACGGTGAGAAAAATCAGCATGAGCAGCGTTTGCGAACCCGGCACGCCTGAATAGTAGTAGGCCAGCGCCAGGAAAGTGATGGCCTCCGAGTAGCGATCCAGCGTGCTGTCTAGAAACGCACCAAAGGTGCTCGATTGCGCCGTCGCGTGCGCCAGTGAGCCGTCCACCAGATCCAGCAGCGATGCGATGAGAAGCAATACCGCCCCAAGAACGAATGCTCCCGTGCCCAGAACGATAGCGGTAATCATCGTCAGCACGAACCCCGTGTAGGTGACCGCGTTCGGAGTGACGCCAAGACGGTGCAAGCCGTTAACCACCCAGGCAACGGGTCTTTCCATCCAGCTTCGGCCGTACTTAGAGAGCCACATACTGCGCGATTCCGTTTTCTTAACGAAGCAAGTGCGTGCGCTGTGGGTTCACAATAGGTCTCGCGCAAACGCGCCGGTCCGCCCAAATTGCGACCCTGATTCATCTTACACGTCACCTGTCCGTGCGTCAAGGAAGCAATTGTGCATTCCGGCTACGTTGTCTGCTCCTCCCTGCAACGTTTAGACTTGCAACATGCCGCGGGGATACAACGGCGGCGCCCATATTCTGGGCGCCGCCGTTGTTGACTATGCCTGTCCTGCAGCCCCTACCCTATTTGGCGACCTTTGGCATGTAGTTGATTGACGCAGGGCAGAGGATCAAGGGCACCTGGCGCACATTGCCCGGTGCCGGCACAGATGCCGGATCTGCAATCAGCAGCAGGGTCATGTAGGCCGTTGCCGTCATTGCAGTCGTCCGGCTGATCGTGAGTGTTATCGTGTCTGGGACGGAGTTGGTCAAGCTCGAGGCCGTGAGCCAATCTACCGGCGTCGGTATCGTCGCATCGGGACTCAACTGCGCGGAGGCCGCATCTGCTGGGGACGGCGACGCTGCGATGGATGCCGAGTATCGTGTTCCGGGCGAACCTACCACATTGACCGTTCGGGTTTCTGTGAGCGAGGTCGTGCCACTGACGGGCACTGTGCCGCTGCAGACTTCTGTGAACATGACTGCGGCGGGCGATGGATAGATCTGCGGCGGCAAGACTGTGAACTTGACTCCCACGATGTATGGCTGGTTTTCCACCTGATCGGAACTGGTGATTCGCAGGTTCGTCGTGTATACACCCTGGCCAAATCCAGCGGCATTGAAGTTGAGTACGATTGTGGCCCAGCCATTGTTGATCGGCAGATTCGCGGCGGGCTGTTGAACATTCAGCCATGCCGGGTTGCCATCCGCCGAGACCGCGTAGTTGATGCCCGCGGCGGTCGTGCTGTTGCGCAGCATGAAGCTTGCCTGAGAAGTCAGCGCCAGGGGTGCACCGGATTCAACGTTTTGCGTGTCCGCCTCAAAGACAGGGCCTGCGGTGAAGCCCTTGGCATCAAGATTGCCAAGCACAAGCGACTGCCGGTTGAAGCTCACGTTATAGTCGATCTTGCTGTCGGGGCCGCGCTCGGGTTCCAGGTACAGACGAATGATCTCTGAGCGCCCTATGACCAACTCGTCACGCGAGTCTCCGTCGACATTGCCGCCCGCGATGGCGCGCCATTCGTTGCCGTCAAGCCTTTCTGCCCATTCGTGGGCGCCGTCGCCGCCATCGTTGATACTCACAAGGCGAGGCTTGTTTACGCCATCGGGAACGTTGCGCAGCATATAGAGTTCGTCGTCGCCGCTGCCGTTGCCATCGGCGAAGGCAAGCCGGCGAAAGCCAGGATCGTAGGCTTCGGCAACATCCTCCTCAAAGTCGCCACTCGACCAGTCTTCGATGAAGAGGGTCGGCGCCTTGCCGGGATCGCCGGAGACGCTGCGCGACCATGCAAGTTCGTCGGCATCCTTGCCGTCCCAATTGCCCATTGTCGAGTCCTGGGCGCGCTTCTTGGAGTCTCCCGCCGAGAAGATGCGCTTCCAGCCGTCATCCGTGCGATAAACCTCGATTTTGCCGCTGTCTTCGTCGACAAGCGATAGTTCATCGCCACCACCTTCAACGAGGTCGCCGACGGCCACACGCGTCCAGCGCTCCTCAAAGTAGCGATTGGCAATGTGGGTCGTCCACTCAGTACCGTCTGGTGTTGGCGAGGGACTCTTGTAGATGTCAATCTTGTACTTCTTGGCGGTGTCGCCGCCGGAGTCCGACTCCACCTCTTGCCCAACCATGAATTCATCTCCGGGGACACCCGGATCGAAATTGCCGGCCGCAACCAGTGTGGGCTTGCCCGGTGTGATGGGCATCGTAAAGAGCGTCACCCAGGGGATTCCGTTGATCTCCTGGCCGGGGACCGTCTTGCCCGATGCAACCGGGTCATAGATGATTACCTGGCCGCTGCCGGCGCCACCCTTGACGCCGATGATTTCCATGTCGCCATCGTTGTTGAAGTCGCCCAGGGCCACGTCTTCGAAATTGCTTTCGGGGCTAATCCAGCGGACCTCAGGCGATCCCCCTCCGAAAACGGGATCAATCACGCGTATGAAGCCGTCGGCGCCGTCAATGTAAACAATTTCATCGGAGACTTCGGGTTGGCCGGAAGCGGCGGGAATCACTGGCTGCTGGGCCACGGCCGGAAAGGATGCCTGGGGCATGACCATTGCGGCAACTGCCACAAATGTTGCCCACAGGGCAGCGCGGCTGCGGTGCTTCGTTTGGTTTCGCATCATCAAAGTACCTTTCAAGTGCTTTGGCGCGCCCACTGATGGCAGCAGGCGGGTTCCGGGCGCATACAGGATGCAATTGCATGCAGCCCATCAAACAAGAATTAACCGTCACTCAAGGATAGCGTCAGGCCGGCGAGCTCTTTCCGCCGGGAAGTGCATTGCGCGCCGACTCCGGCGCAGACTTTCGCGATTTCAGCAGAGTCCGAGAGACCACGATCTTGCCGATGCCGTTGGCGTCGATTCAACCTCAGGCAATGCGTGGCTCAACGTTGCCGAATCAGGCCTGTGGCGGTACACTTCGTGGCGGTCTTGCGGCGCCATCGTAGACAGGCTACGTGGCAGACCGACAACCACTCTTAATGCCGAGATTTGGTCGCAAGTCCTCGCGAGTATACACCATGCGGCGCGGCCCAGGAACACCGGCTGCCTACGATTTGTGTGCGCTTTTGGCTGCCCTCGAGCAGCTCACTCCTTGAATGCAGTCACGCCGGCCCACGGATCATGCGTTCGACAGTGCTCGGGACCGGCCTATGCTCTCAATCAAATGCGGATAATGCACCTTCAATTCGTTCAACAACCATAGGAGACTTCAAGGAATGACACAACCAATTCGCGTCGCGGTGACCGGCGCAGCAGGCAATATTGGCTACGCACTGCTGTTCCGCATCGCCAACGGCGATCTTTTCGGCCCGGACCAACCGGTGATTCTGCAGATGCTCGAAATCACCCCCGCACTGCAGGCGCTCAACGGCGTTGCCATGGAGCTTGACGACTGTGCATTTCCCCTCCTCAAGGGGATTGTCATGTCGGATGACCCCGCCGTGGCATTTGATGGCGTGAACTGGGCGCTGCTTGTGGGCGCGCGGCCTCGCTCCAAAGGCATGGAACGTAAGGATTTGCTCGGCGCCAACGCTGCCATCTTCAGCGTGCAGGGCAAGGCGCTCAACGCCAATGCTGCATCCGACCTGCGCGTGCTCGTCGTGGGCAATCCCGCCAACACGAACGCGCTGATTGCGCTGAAGAACGCACCCGACGTTCCCGCCGACCGCTTCACCGCGATGACCCGCCTCGACCACAACCGCGCCAAGGCGCAGCTTGCCAACAAGGTTGCGGTGCCGCTGACCGATGTGCAGCATGTGACGATTTGGGGAAACCACAGCGCCACGCAGTACCCCGACGCCTACCACGCCACCATTGGCGGCGAGCCTGCGGCGGCGGTGATTGATGACGATGTGTGGATTCGCCAGAGCTTCATCCCCACGGTGCAGAAGCGCGGTGCGGCGATTATCGAAGCGCGCGGGCAGAGCAGCGCGGCCAGCGCCGCCAACGCCGCCATCAACCACGTGCAGACGTGGTACAGCGGCACGCCCGCAGGCGATTGGGTGAGCATGGCCATCCCCAGCACGGGGCAGTATGGCTCGCCCGAAGGGGTGGTCTTCTCATACCCGGTGACCGTCAACAACGGTATTGTCAGCGTTGTGGAGGGGCTCGAACTGAGCGACTTCGACAAGGGGATGATCGCCGCCACGGGCCAGGAGCTTCTGGAAGAGCGCGACGGCGTGGCAGAGATGCTGGGGTAATCCTTTGAAGCGGGCAGTCAAGCCCAATTTATGCTTGACTGCCCGCTGTCACAGTACGCGCCCAAAGACAAGCCCAGTCAGAATACCCCAGGCGCACCCCAAAATTGCCCCCGCCAGTACGTCGCGGGGGTAGTGTGCCCCGACATAGATGCGGGTGATCCCCACAAGCAGAGCGATAACGTACAGCGCCGCCGCCACCCAGAGGTTCAGTTGCAAGGCCTCGGTCAGCAGCGTCGCCACAAAAAAGGACTGGCTGGTGTGCCCGCTTGGAAACGAACGACCGCCGGCGCGCCGGCCAACAATGCGCGCCTCGGGCAGCCTCACGTAGGGGCGGCGGCGGTGCGCCAAAACCTTGATCAGCTCCACCACCAGCCACAGCGACAACGTTCCCAGGAGCAACGCGTAGGCCAGCAGGCGCTGCCCGCTGAGCCAGAAGAGCAGCGCCAGGATGAACGCGGCAAGGCTGTTTCCCAGCTGTGTGACGACCGTCATCGCCGCATCGAGCCAGGCCGGGCGCTGCCCCCTGCCGTTTACATACAAGAAGATCATGCTGTCGATGCGATACCCAGCGGCCCACGTCAGCGACAGTGCGACGATGGCAAAGGCCAGCACCATGACGGCCAGCAGCGCATTGGCCTGCAGCCCGCGCCAAAGCAGCAGGCGCACCCAAGAGGGCAGCGCAATCAGGACCAGGACAAGCGCGGCCGCGAAGACGATGAGCCACGTTCCTGGCTGATGCAGACGTCCTGGTCGCGTCTCCGGCGACGGCGCCGCGAGTTGCGCGTCGGCGTCCGGACGCCGGCCCTCTTGGCCCATCATCAGATGCCTCAGCCGTCGCTGCCGGATTCGGGGCGAAAGTCTTGCACCGGCTCGCCCACCATGACCTCCAGGGCGCTCGGCCGCACTGTCACACGCACCCGCCCTTTGCCAAGCGGATACCCATCCACCGTGACTTCCATCTCCGGCTCCGTTACAATTTCCACGCTGCGCACGCGGTAGGACTGCACGTTCGGCTCTTCGGTAACGCCTGAACCGGTGCCGCGAAAGATGTAGCCAAGCAGCTCAATCTTCGACACCTGGGCGAAAAAGATCACATCAAGCAAACCGTCGCTGCACGATACGTCAGGACCGACGGCATAGTGGCGACCAATGTAGGGCGTATTGTTGACGAGCACCACATGGCCTTGATCGTGGACTTCCTGCGAATCGCCCAACACCATGTGCACCTGCGCGGGTGGCTCGCTGACCAATGTGGCGAGGAAATCGCCCACGCGGCCCAGGTCGCCGTGCTGGATGTCATCGGCCGCGGGGAAGAGCGCTGAGGCGAGTCCCACCGAACAAGCTTCGACGAAGGGCGTGGCGATCTCGCCTCCTGCAGCGTCGTAACAAGTGGCCACGCCCAGATCAATCTGCGCACGCCGACCTTTGCGCAGGATTGCGGCCGCGGCGCTGAGGTCGGAGGGAATGTTCAGGCTGAGCGCAATGTTGTTTTGCGTTCCGGTGGGGATAATTCCCAACGTTGCGGAGTCACCGGAAAACTCGTCAATGGCCCTCGCCACATTCGAGATGGTGCCGTCGCCTCCACAGACCACAAACATGCGCACACCGCCGGCGTACGCTGTGCGCACCGCCCCCGTCAAGTCACATCCTTCTTCAATCAGAAAGACCTCCGGCACGAACTGCAATTGTTGCAGCGCGCGGATCACCTCGATCAACTGCGTGGGTGACTCCTTGGATGCGCCCGAGCCAGGATTGAATATCAACTGGACGCGTTGGGTTTGCTGCTCGGTGACGGCGTGCTGACGCAGATCCACTTCTGCCATAGAGGATTCCTGGAAGACACTCATGCTGCGTACAAATCGCACACGATGATCAGGTTACAGGATAAAGGCTGGTTCTCTGTTGCGCGTGCCGTGCGCCACGCGCAAACGCCGGACGTTTTCGATCGGCGTATGGCGAGCCGATCGACCGCCTTCGTTGCATCGTTGGCTCTACCGCGCTGCACGGATCACATTCTGCTTTGTCGTTACGCGGGTGTATTCCATCAGCGAGAGATGCGTGCCGAGGGCGAAGGGGCTGGCGGGATCCTCGGGAATGCTCCTGCGATACGACGCGTCCGGCTGCATCTCCCAACCCTGCCGCTGATCTGCCAGTGACACCTGGAGAATGTGCTGGAGCTGTTCGTGGAGGCGCGGATCTTCGATCGGCACGGCCGCCTCAACGCGGTTGCTGAGATTGCGGCGCATCCAGTCGGCGCTGCTGATGTAGTAGAGCGGCGCACCGTTGTTCTCAAAGTAGAAGATGCGCGAGTGTTCAAGGAACCGGCCAATCACGCTTACCACGCGGATGTTCTCACTCACACCCGGGATGCCGGGCCGCAGCCGGCAATTGCCGCGTACAATCAAGTCAATCTTCACACCCGCCTGGCTTGCCTCGTAGAGGCGCTGCACAATTGCCGGGTCGTCAAGTGTATTCATCTTGGCAATAATGCGCGCCGGGCGACCGGCATTGGCATGCGCTATCTCGCCGTCGATCATCTCCATGAAGCGCGTGCGCATCGCTACGGGTGCAACAAGCAGCTTGCGGTAGGAGGTCTGCCGGCTGTAACCGGTGAGGTAATTGAAGAGGTCGAGAATATCGGCGCCAATATCGGGCTGGCAGGAAATGAGCCCAAGATCGGTGTAGAGCGTGGCGGTTTTGGGATTGTAGTTGCCCGTGCCAATGTGGAAGTAGGTGCGCACGGAGTCCTCTTCTTCGCGGACGACAAGCGAAATCTTCGAGTGCGTCTTGAGCCCGACGAGGCCGTAGGCGACGTGGCAGCCGGCATCCTCAAGTTTACGCGCCCATTCGATGTTGCGTTCTTCATCAAAGCGCGCTTTCACTTCAACAAGCACTGCCACCTGTTTGCCCCGTTCTGCAGCTTGAATCAGCGCCGTCACAACCGGTGAGTCGTTGCTTGTTCGATAGAGCGTTTGCTTGATTGCGAGAACTTGCGGGTCGCGTGCGGCGAACTCGATGAATTGTTGTGTGCTCGCCATGAAACTTTGATAGGGATGGTGGAGCAGAATGTCGCCCTGGCGGATAGCCGAAAAGAGATCCGCAGGGCGCGAATCCCGGTCCATGCCAACAAATCGCGGCGGTATCATGGGCGTCCACGGATCGAATTTTAGGTGGGGCAGGTTTAGCTCGGCCAGGGCAAAAAGGTCCGTCTGGCGCAACGGCCCCTGCACGCGGTAAACATCAGTCGCATCCAGTTCAAGTTCGGCGCGGCAGGAACTCGACCATGCTCTCGTCCATCGCGGCCTCAACTTCGAGACGGACCACGGGAGCAAACCGTCGCTCGCGCAGTTCATCGTTAATCATTTCGAGGAGATCATCCGCCTCCTCCTCGTTCCGGGCGATATCGGCATTGCGTGTGACGCGGAAGGTGAAGGCCGACACGACTTCCATGCCTGGGTAGAGGCGGTGAAGGTTGGCAACGATGATCTGCCCCAGCGGCACAAAGTGCATTGGTGTATCAAGCGGTGTCCAGCGCGGACGATTGGCGGGCACCTTGAGGCGCGAGAAATACATCTCGCCCGTGCCGGGGTTGCGCAATTGCACACCGAGGCTCAGGCTCAGATTGCTGATGAAGGGGAAGGGGTGGCCGGGGTCCACCGCGAGAGGCGTGAGCGTCGGATAGACGACGTTGACGAAGTGATCGTCCAGCAGCGCCTGCTGTTCCGGCGTGCAGTCAACATAATCGTGCAACTCCACGCCATGTTCGGCGAGGCCGGGCAGGATTTCGTTAAGCAGGCAGTCACTCTGCCGCTCAATCATTGGGCGCACGGCTCGCGAGAGCATGCCGAGTTTCTCCGCCGGCGTGAGTCCCTCGAGCTTGAGATTGTGAAGCCCGACGGCATCTTGACGGCGCAGTCCGCCAATGCGCTTGCTGAAGAACTCGTCAAGATTGCTTGCCGCAATCGCGATGAACTTCAGTCGCTCAAGCAGCGGATTGCGGGCATCACAGGCCTCCGAGAGGACGCGCCAATTGAAATCCAGCCACGAGAGTTCGTAGAAATAGACCTCTTCCGAGGTGGAAAGCGCATCGATGGAGAGGGATGCCAGATCCACCTGTGGATGCACGGACTCCGGCGGAATCGTGACCGCACGCGGCTCCGCCCTCTGGTGCGCGGCGTGCACGCCTTCTGCATCCATACCCGGGATCGTGTGGCCGTCGTCTGGAGGCGCAGCAACCGCAACGCCGTTGTCAATTGAATGGCTTTGATCAGTCATCGCATCGTCTTCCTGCGTTTGGGCCTGGAAACTTGTAGCAACACCGGCATTGAAGCCGGGCGGGCGATTTCAATCCTGTGGCGGACTCTTGCAAGTACGCTGATTCTACCCGACCGCGGCCCGCTTGTCGAGGACTTCGCTTACTTTTCAGGGCCGGCTCAAGAGTCGATTCGCAACGACAACGACACCTCCTCCCCGGCCCGTTTCCGCATCTTGAAGGGCCGCGGAGGAGGTGCAGTCGCGCGTGCAATCGGGAGTTGCAGAAATTCTGGAGACACCGGGACTGCGCACCTCTTGCCACGAATCCGCCTGGCATCTTCCTTCAGCGCGGCTGAGTGATGTCTGTGCTCGATCTTGGGCTTGCAAGGCATTGGCATTAAGATGCAAGTGTGCCGCGCACCATGAGGAACACACGCGTGAAGGGTTGCGAGCGGCGATTGCATGCGCGTGGTCAAACCGAACGCGGATCGTCACAATTTACAAACCAACAGTAAGGAGTCTCTGCAATGTTTCCCGCAATTCACAATTTTCTGATCATGGCTCACTCGGGCTGGCGCTACATTGTCTTGCTTGCGCTGATCATCGCGATCGTCAAGTATTTGATCGGCTGGCTGGGCAATGGCAAATGGTCAAGCTTCGATGCATCGCTGAATCGCTTCACGCCGATTGCAGTGGATATTCAGTGGCTTCTCGGCCTTCTAGTTTGGGTCATGATGAGTTGGTGGGATAATGGCGACCGCGCCCGTGCCTGGGAGCACCCAATCACGATGACTGTGGCAGTTATTGTCGCACACATCCTCGCGGCGCGTGTCAAGAAGGCGGAAACCGACAAGGGCAAGTTCAAGGCGGGCTTCTGGGCCTATCTCATCACACTCATCGTCATCGCGCTTGGTCTCTATGTCATTCTCGGTGGCTGGAACATTTTCGCAAGTTCCTGATCCGGGTGACTCCAACACACGGCAATTGGTAGAAACAGATGCAGAAAACGGACGGCCGCGCCGAAGTGCCCGCGATTGAGGCGCGCGGCCTTGTCAAAAACTACAAGAGCGCCGATGGTGAGGTCATGGCTGTGCGCGGCCTTGACCTCACGGTCGCGCCCGGTGAAATCTACGCGCTGCTTGGGCCAAACGGCGCGGGCAAGACGACGACGATTTCCATCCTGACAACGCTGCTCCAGCCCACTTCAGGCAGCGCCCTGGTTGCCGGATTTGATGTCGTCAGCCAGGCCGCCGAAGTTCGCCGCCGCATCGGTGTCACTTTCCAGGAAGTTGTGCTCGACCAGGAACTGACCGGTCGACAAGTGCTTGATTTCCACGCGCAACTGTACGGGATGAGCAAGGCGCAGCGACTCAGCAAGATTGACGAACTTGCCGCACTCGTGGAACTGACGGACGTTCTCGACCGCAAGTCGGCGCGCTACTCGGGCGGCATGAAGCGGCGCCTCGAACTGGCCCGCGGCCTGATGACCGAGCCGGCAATCCTCTTTCTGGACGAACCCACCCAAGGGCTGGACCCACAGAATCGCGCCGGAATCTGGCGCTACATACGCCAACTGCGCGCCGAGCGGGGCATCACATTGCTCCTCACAACGCACTCGATGGACGAAGCCGAACAGCTTGCCGACCGCGTCGGCATTATCGACCACGGCGCGCTTGTCGTTGAAGGAAGCCTCGATGCACTTGTGCGCAATATGGGCGCAGACGTGATTGTGCTCACCGGTGCGGGGACGCCTGATGCCCTGATCGCACAAATGCAGAGCCTTCCCTACGTCGAACAGGTTACCCGCCTTGAGCAGCCACCGGGTGAGCAGGCGGGAAATGGCGCTGAAGAGGGTGACGAACTCTACATTCTTCAGATCGGCGTCGACCAGGGCGACAGACGGCTTGCCGAAGTTGTCACAATGGCTTCGTCCAGCGACTTCCAGATTCGCGCGAGTCAGCGTGGCGCGGCCGAGCCTGGCTGATGTCTTCCTCGCCCACACAGGCCGCGCGCTGCGCGATAAACTGGACGATTAGGCGAGAAGCGAACTGACGGAACGCGGCCTGTGCTTCTGCGCACCTCGCTTCGTCCCGCGTTGCTTTCCGATTGTCCCCACCTCCCGTATAATGGAGCCGCACACGAAGAATCAGCATCCGGCGCGTTGACGCGCCGCTTCAACCGGAGAGGGGCGCGATGCAGCGCACCAAACGGGCGCAGATTCTGCGCCCGTCTCTTGTGGCTTTCGAGGTCCGGGCGCATCGTGGAATCGCCCCGAACTCCAGGCGCTCCGGTGCATTGCAGAGTGGGTAACAGAGGATGGATCATCCCCAGATCGAGATCGTGCCCGCGACAGAAGATGACATCGCCGGAATCCAGTTGGCGGCGGCTCAGTCGTGGCGAGCGGCCTATTCGGGCATCTTCACAAGCGACTTCATTGAATCCTTTGTCGGGCGCGCCTACAGCACGGAAAGCCTGCGCCGGGTCATTCACTCGACGCAATCAACCTTCGTTGTTGCGCGTGAAGACGGCGAGATTATCGGCTTCAGCCATGCCGGTTTTCGGCCGCGCGGCGCCGAACTCTATCGCATTTACCTGCGCCCTGGATGGTGGGGCAGCGGGGTAGGCGACATGCTTCTCGGATACACCGAGGGCTGGCTACGCGATGAGGGCTATCCTGGTTACGGCTGCTACGTTCATCACCGCAACCTAGTGGGGCAGCGCTTCTATGCCAAGCATGCCTTTGTCTGTGTCGAGGAATCGACCGAAGGCGAAAACGATTATTTGTGGAAAGCGCTGATCTGAAGCTGCCGGCAACAGATCAGCGATCGAACGTCACGAGCGATAGAATGGACTCATTGCATGGAAGCCAGGATCGTCGTACTTGCCGGTGATGGCATCGGCCCCGAAGTGACGGCAGAGGCCGTCAAAGTGCTCAATGCGATTGCGGGCCAATTCGGTCACACCTTTGTCTTCGACGCGAAGCTCAGGGTGGCTGCGCAATTGACGCAACGGGCAACAGCCTGCCCGATGGCACAGTCGCTGCCTGTCGC
>CAVTKJ010000004.1:0-367500 GCA_963735275.1 uncultured Chloroflexia bacterium
GCAGGTTTTTACTGCGAAGTTTATGAGTACATGAATCACAGAATGACGGAGAATATTCACCATGAAGAGAACGATTTTGATTGCAGTGATCAGCATCATCGCGCTTGGGATTCTCTACCAAGCCGTGATTGCAGATGGACCGATTTTCTTGCCGATTGTCCAAAGCGAGGCTGTGGCAACGTCCACACCGGCGAGTGAAGCGGTGGCCGCGTCCTACCCTATCGTCGACACCGGCCAGGGCACCTGCTACAACAACAGCGAACTCATCGACTGCCCCGCCGAAGGCGCAGCATTCTATGGGCAGGATGCGCAATACACAGGCAATACCCCTAGCTACACGGACAATGGTGACGGAACGGTGACAGACAACGTCACTGGCCTGGTTTGGACGCAAGAGCTGTCAGACGGATCCATGCCCTGGTCTGATGCCGCGGGCTACTGCGAATCCCTCGCGCTCGGCAGCAGTACCGACTGGCGCTTACCGAACATAAAGGAGTTGTGGTCAATCAGAGACTTCTCGACAGGCTGGCCTTGGGTCGACACCGATTACTTCCACCTCGTTGGCGATGGCTCGCAAGGTGCCCAACAGCACTCGTGGTCGAGTAACTACTACCTGGTTGATACTGAAGAAGCAGCGAAGAATGTCGCTTTCGTTGTCAACGACTGGACTGGGCATATCAAAGCGCTGGACGGCAATCGATTCGTGCGCTGCGTCAGCGGTGACGAGTATGGCATAAACGACTTTGTTGACAACGGCAACGGCACGATCACCGACAAAGCCACTGGTTTGATGTGGGCGCAGGACGACAGCGGCGAGGCCATGAATTGGGAAGCGGCGCTGATCTATGCAGAAAATGCCACCACTGCCGGTTATGACGATTGGCGCTTGCCCAATGTCAAGGAATTGCAGAGTCTTGCCGACTATTCCGGCGTCTTTCCGGCCATTGATTCAACCATGTTCAACCTTACCGGGATCACCAACGAAGCGGGCAATGCCGACTTTCCTTACTACTGGACAAGCACCTCAAATCCCTACATCGACCCGCACGATATTGATGGCTACTGGTACGCCTGGTATGTTGCTTCGGGCTATGCCGTAGACCAGAGTGGCAACGACACACATGGAGCAGGAGCGGTCCGTTTTGACACCAAATCGGAAGACGGCGCCAATGGCCCGGACGGCGAGCGTTTCTACAACTATGTGCGTCTGGTGCGCGGTGGCGATGTGGTCGAAACGCCAGATGGTGACCCAAGCGCCTATCGCACGGACCGGGTTGTCGTATTTGAGGTATGGCGACACCGGTGACGTAGGCGATAGAGGGGCTGGCCCCGCTGATCGCAGCACCCCTGATGAGGGAGCGGCTGCTCCGCAGTCGCCTGACCTGGCTGTAGTCGCAGCACAGTTGGGCGTAACAGAAGAAGCGCTGATGGCAGCATTGGGTGAGCCCGGTCAGGGCCCGCCAAATAGTGAGGCGGCTGCCGAAGCCCTTGGAGTTACGGTTGAAGAGCTAGAAAGCGCACTGATGAATGGCAGCGCCGCTCCGACTGATGCTGCCCAACCGTCCGAACAAACAGCAGATACAAATACCCAGCCAGCCGTGCCTGCTGCACCGCCAATGGACGCGAACAACCAACCGCCTGCTCCAGGCGGACAGCAAGCCGGCGCGGGTGGGCAACCCATGATCGACCTGTCGGCTGCCGCAGCACAGCTTGGCGTAACAGAAGCAGCGCTGCAAGCCGCTTTGGGCGATGCCAACCAGGGACCACCTGATCTTGTGTCGGCCGCGCAACAACTTGGCGTGACGGAAGAAGCGCTGATCGCGGCGTTGGGTCTGCCTACGGATGGCCCGCCGGTGGGTGGTCAACGCCCGGGTGGGGGACAACAGCCGCCCGCGAAGCCTACCATAGCCATCCCGAAATTGGGTTCTCGGGCTAGGGCTCTATTCATACTCAATCCGCCACCCATGACAAATGTCATGGGTGGCGGTGATCCATGTCACTTTCGATCACCCAAGCAAGTGACTGCTGCTACTGTTGGCTCACAAGCAATATTGATAGGCTAGTGATCGAAGGAGACAGAGTCAGGATTGAAATCACATCAGCTACAGGTTGACACTAAACAGTGTTGGCATCTATCCAGTAATCACTTGAACATGCATAAGGAGATACCCATGCATAAGAGAATCGCGATGCTCGTCATTTTGGCGATACTCGCTATCGGCATTGTTGCCTGTGGCAACAGTGAATCAACAACAACGCCTACAGTCGAGCCAGTTGCGGTAGGTGCTGCAGCAAGTTCGACGGACACAGAAGCTGTGGCTGAGGAACAAGCAGATTCCGCGATTGCAGATGACACGGCGACCGGGATTGGATTGAGCTACCCTATCGTCGATACCAATCAGGGACTCTGCTACAACAACAGCGAGATCATCGACTGTCCCGCTGAAGGTGATTCATTCTACGGCCAGGACGCCCAATTCACCGGGTTTGAGCCTAGTTACACCGACAACGGCGACGGCACAATCACCGACAACGTCACCGGCTTGATTTGGGCACAGGAGCTATCCAGCTACACCATGGAATGGTCTGAGGCTTCAAGCTACTGCGAATCCGTCAGCAGCGGCGACATCGCTGACTGGCGCCTGCCTACGGTGAAAGAACTGTGGTCAATCCGGGACTTTTCACAAGGTTGGCCCTGGGTCGATACCAACTACTTCCACCTGGTTGGTGATGGTTCAGAAATGGGTATGCATCACTCATGGACGAGCAATGCCTATCTAGTTGAAAGCGAGTATCAAAACGAGCAGGTAGTCGGTGATCCTCATTGGATTGTCAACGACTGGACCGGGCACATCAAAGCGATGAGCGGTCGAAGATTCGTACGCTGCGTCAGTGGTGACGAGTACGGCATCAACGGTTTCGTTGATAACGGCAACGGCACAGTCACCGATGAAGCAACGGGGCTGATGTGGGCGCAGGACGACAGCGGCGAGGCCATCGACTGGGAAGCCGCGCTCGCCTATGCTGATAGTGCCGCGATTGGTGGCTACGACGATTGGCGCTTGCCCAATGTCAAGGAATTGCAGAGTCTTGCCGACTATTCCGGCGTCTTTCCGGCAATGGATTCAAGCGTGTTCAATCTGACGGAACTCACGAATGTCGTGTATGACATGAGCACCGGTGACGAGATAGCCACCCAGGTCACTTACCCAGGTTACTGGACGAGCACCTCCAATCCGGTAACAGTTGAGGACGCTGCCGAGGGCGGCAACACCTATGCCTGGCTCCTCGTTGCCGGCTATAACACAGACACGTCAGGCTATGATTTGCATGGTGCAGGCTCGGTTGTTTTTGACACCAAAGCAGAAGCAGTCTCCGATGGCACGGACTTCGAGGTTATTTACCACCATGCGCGTCTGGTACGCGACGGTGCTGTAACCGCAACGCCGGATGGCGACCCGACCACTGTCGATCCTGATCGAGTCGTCGTGTTTGAAGACGGCGAAATGGGCGGTGGTGGTGGCGGTCAAGGCGGACAGGCGCCCGACTTCGCGGCTGCGGCTGCAACACTTGGCGTCACCGAAGAAGCGCTCATGGAGGCAATGGGCGAACCCGGCCAGCAGCCGGATTTCGCCACGGCTGCCGCCGCACTCGGTGTCACAGTGGAAGAATTGGAAGCCGCATTGATGGACGGCAGTGGTGCACCGGAAGGTGGCGCACCCGCCGAACACGTGACAGACTCAAGCGAAATGGCTGCTGATTCGGCCGATACATCAGCCACCTACACCCTCAACGAAACTGGACAAGGCTTCTGTTACAACAGCGACGGTGAAAACATCGACTGCCCCGCCGCAGGCGACGACTTCTATGGTCAAGATGCCCAGTTCACGGGGGCAGCCTTTGACTTCATCGACAACGGCGACGGCACAGTCACCGACAACGTCACCGGCCTCACCTGGGAACAATCGCCCGCCAGCGGCTCCAGCAGTTGGACCGAAGCACAGGAATATTGCGAAGCGTTGTCACTGGGCGGTCAGGATGACTGGCGCATGCCGTATGTGAAAGAGCTGTTCTCAATCAGCAACTTCTCGGCGGGCTGGCCCTACCTGGATACCACCTACTTCGCTCTGACAGTCAACGATTCCATTTCCAAGGATGAGCAATACTGGGCCAATAACTACTACGTCGGCAAGACGGCTGAAGGCCAATACGATGCAGCCTTCGGCGTCAACCATGCAACCGGCCATATCAAGGCATACCCGGCGCTGGTCACCGGCCCGATGGGCAAATATGTGCGCTGCGTTTACGGCGACGAGTATTTGATCAACGACTTCGTGGACAATGGCGACGGCACAATCACCGATAATGCCACTGCGCTGACGTGGACGCAGGCAGACAGCGGCGAAGGCATGGACTGGGAAGCGGCTCTGGCCTATGCCCAGGAAATGAATGTAGCCAACTACCTGGGCTATAGCGACTGGCGCTTGCCCAACGTTAAGGAACTGCAGAGCATCGCCGATTATGATTATGCACCGGACGCACTGGATGAAGCCTTTGATGGTCCGGCTCTCGACCCGCTGTTCAGCGTCTCCGAAGTCACCAATGAGGCCGGCGAGCTCGACTATCCCTACTTCTGGACAAGCACATCTGCTCGCTTCCAGGCCACTGGAGATTTCCACTATGCGTGGTACGTTGCCGCTGGTCGTGCAGTAGACGCCTCTGGCAACGATTCCCATGGGGCCGGGGCTGTGCGCTTTGACGTTAAAGTGGAAGGTGGCCCGGGCGGTGAAGGTGACGAGCGCGTCTATAACTATGTCCGCTTGGTCCGCGGCGGTGATGTTACCGAAACGCCGAACGGCGATCCAGAGGCCAATGATACGGCTCTTGCGCTCGAATTCAACGGTGGCGGCGAGCCTGTTGATGGCGCCCCACAAGGAAGTGGTGGGCCAGGCGCCCCACAAGGAAGTGGCGGGCCGGGCGGTCCGCAAGGAAGTGGCGGGCCAGGCGGCCCGCAGCAGCCTGACTTTGCAGTTGCAGCGGCTACCCTGGGAATTTCCGAAGACGCCCTGATGAGCGCCTTGGAAATTACCAATCAGAGGCCTCCTGATTTTAAAGCGGCCGCTGAAGCGCTTGGCGTTTCGACCGAAGAGTTGGAAGCTGCATTGATGAACAGCAGTGGCGTACCGGCAGCTGGCGCACCCGCCAAAGGACCGGCAGACTCTAGCGAGAGGCCTGCCGATTCGACCGAACAGTCAGCCGGCGATGCGACCGGCGCCGGGACCTACGCAGTCGTGATCGCCGACGCAGACTTCGAAGCCACTGACTGGACGGAGGAAACACATGGCAATGATGTCGCTCCCAACTTTGAGGAGGTCTTCGATAATACGGAAGTGAAGCGTCTTGATCTCGTTGTGAGCGAAGAGAACTGGCAACTCATGCTGGACGACATGACGGCGACCTATGGCGAGTTCGGCCAGCGTTCCCGCGGCCGCGGACTGCTCGATACCGCCGAAGACCCGATCTGGGCCCCCGCCGACGTCTTCTACAACGGCACCCAGTGGTACCAGGTCGGACTTCGCTTCAAAGGGAACTCCTCCTTGACGTCCCCTTGGCAACAGGGCAATCTCAAGCTGCCGTTCAAGCTGGACTTCGACGAATTCGAGGACGAATACCCGCAAATCAACAACCAGCGCTTCTATGGCTTCAAGCAGCTAAGCCTCAAGAACAACTTCGAGGATGAGTCGTTCCTGCGAGAGAAGGTGGCTGCAGAGGTCTTCGAAGCTGCCGGGCTGGTCGTTTCCCACACGGCGTTCTACGAGCTGTATGTGGATCATGGAGACGGGCCCGAGTACTTCGGCCTTTACACGCTCGTCGAGGAAGTCGACGACACCGTCATCGACACCCAGTTCGCGAGCAATGACGGCAACCTCTACAAACCGGAAGATGAGGGAGCGACTTTCGTCGAAGGAACGTTCGGCGAGGAGTACTTCGAGAAGAAGACCAACGACGACGACGACGAAGCGGACTGGTCCGACATCCTCGCCCTGTTCGACGTGCTGCACGACGACACGGCCACAACCGATTCTGCGACGTGGCGGGCGAATCTCGAAGCTGTCTTCGATGTCGACGGTTTCCTCAAGTATCTCGCCGTCAACGAAATCATCCAGAACTGGGACACCTACGGCCGCATGTCCCACAACTACTACCTGTACAACGATCCCGAGACGTCGCTCCTCACCTGGATCCCCTGGGACAACAACGAAGCGTTCCAGGACGGGAAAATGGGAGGAGCGTTGGCTCTCGACTTCTCGAACCTCGATTCTGCCGGCTGGCCGCTGATCTCAAAGCTGTATGCCGATGAGGTCTACCGCGCACAATATGACGCGTATCTCTCGGAGGTCATGAGCGATGCATTCGAGACCAGCCGGATCCAGGCGCTCTATGAAACCTATGCGGACCTCATCAAGCCTGCTGCGACAGCAGAACTGCCCGGATTCACTTTCCTCGAAGGCGAAGATGATTTCGCCAATGCCATCGATGCGCTCATTGACCACGCCGCAAGTCGGGCCGACGCCGTCAACGCCTACCTGGGTGGGCAGTGAGGAAGCTCCGGCTCCGGTGGCGATATGAACGTAACGCCAGGCGTAAAGTCGTGTCCGTGGCGCAGTAAGTGAAATAGGTGCGATCCGCCACCCATGACAATTGTCATGGGTGGCGGTGATCGACGTCACGGTCTACTCCCCAAGCCAATGACTGCTGACACTGTGGGACGGTCTGTGAAGCTGATAGGCTGATGGTTGAAGGGAGAGCGCGTGGAAACGGAAGTATACCACCAGCTATCCAGGTTGAGATACCTCTCAATCGATAACATTTGTATCCATCTGAACATGGATCAGGAGAATTTCATGCACAAGCGAATGACCATGCTGGTCACTCCAATACTGTTCGCTATCGGCATGGTCGCCTGTAGCCAGTGATATCACGGTAACCACACCAACAGCCGAGCCAGCCACGGAAAGCGTTGACGCACGCTCCGCTAACGCTGAAGCCGCGACTGAAACACACGCGGAAGCCTCTGACGCGGATGAGGCTGATATGGAAGGAGCGGCCTCACCAGCCGAGGATGTTGAAGTGGCGGGTGAAGATTCGGCCGAAACTGTGTTGCCCGTAACCGCTTGCAATGCTTTCCTCGACAACACGACAACCCATTGCGAAGAAGAGACCGCTTTTGTCGAATCGGATGGTCTGCCTACAACACACAACATGATGGTCGGCATCATCAGCTGGCAACAGCAAGTACCGCTCCCGCAGGCGTACGTAGGTGACAACGCCTGGCAAATCCCGCTCGACCCCGAGTTGTCTGACAACCCGATCTCCGGCGCAACCGACCTGTTTCGTGGCGCTGTTGCGCTGGCGGTGAATGGTGTGCCCATCTTCAATGCGCTCAACAACCGCGGGGACGATGCGTATTTGGCAGGAGAATTGGATCAGTGGGGTGGACATAGCGGTCGCGCTGACGACTACCATTACCATATTGCACCGACTCATTTGCAGGAGGTGGTCGGCACGGAACAGCCAATTGCATACGGATTGGATGGGTTCCCGCTCTACGGTTTGACAGAACCGGATGGCTCGCCTGTGATCGGCCTGGATGAGTTCAACGGGCACTTCGACGACAACGGCAATTACCACTACCACGCCACCGAAACTTACCCGTACATCAACGGCGGAATGCGGGGGGTCGTGGACTATCAAGGTGGGCAAGTCGAACCACAACCCCACACCCACGAGATTCGCCCAGCAGGGGAACCATTGCAAGGTGCGGAAATTACAGCATTCTCGCAGACGGCATCCAATGCGTTCTCGTTGGAATACACACTCAATGGCGAAACGTATACCGTCAACTATTCGATTGAAAATGATACCTACACCTTTGAATTTATCGATTCGGCAGGCAATCGCACTGTCGAGACCTACCCACATTAATCTGCCGCGTGTTGCAGATGGATGGAAGTACGCCATGAGGAGAAAAATCATGAAGAAGTTCTCTATCGTTTTGGTCTTTGCTTTGCTGTTTGGCGCTTGTGGTGGCGCGGATGCGTCAGCGCGACTTCCTGCAGTAACCACACCCCCCACGGAAGCCGCGATCAACGAATCACCGCTCACAGAAGCAATCGTTTCTGAACCAACTGCGGCCCCGGCCGAAAGTGAGTCAGACAACACGACGCTTACAGAGGGACCAAATTCGGCTGGAACTGATACAGCCCCAACAACATCATTTCAGTTGGAAGCCTGGGCAGACAACTGGTTTGCTGCATATCTGGGCGAAGAACCAATCGTAGAAGACTCCGTTTCTATTAACACGGAACGCTCCTTCAACGCCGAAACGACCGTCTTTGAAGCGAGCTATCCGCTCTACCTGAACTTCATCTTGAAAGACTTCAAGGAGAACGACACAGGACTGGAATACATCGGGGAGCGCAACCAGCAGATGGGTGACGGCGGCTTCATTATGCAGTTGACCGACATGAGTACAGGCGATGTGGTTGCAGTCAGCAATGCAGCGTGGGCTTGCACGGTCATTCACGAAGCGCCACTGGACAAGGCGTGTGAAAACGAGTCAGATCCGGTGGCCGGTGTCGCGCCCTGTGAGTTCACAGATCTGGGGGAGCCTGAGGGGTGGAAAACGGCCGATTTCGACGACTCTGGCTGGGACGCCACCACAGTTCACACTGCCGCCGCCGTCGGCCCCAAAGATGGATATGACCAGATTCGTTGGGACGCCAGCGCAGAATTTATCTGGGGGCCGGATCTGGAAACCAACAATACGATTCTGTGTCGGGTGACGGTTGACGCGCCATGATAGTGGATTTCTTTGATCGTCTTGTTGCGATTGCTCGCTTTCGGCTGGCCATGTTGACGACATTTAACCTGATTGATCTGGTCTTGGTAACCGCCGTATACTTCGTTCTTCTTACCCTCATTCGAAAAAGTAGAGCAGCAGCGCTGCTGCGCGGCGTGATAGTGGGGCTGCTTTGCTTGATCATGACTATCTATCTCTGACAGAATCAATTGAGATTTTGAACGGGGATGGAAGGGCGGTGATGGACTTGGTGTTCGCGTGCGGCATGGACAAGTAACTTGCCCGCCACCAGTTCGCGCAGGCCCTGACGAGTGAACTGTTTTCTGAATTGTTGTCGCACCGTGTTGGTCGGCGAATTTTTGCCCGCAGCAAACTACCGCAA
Organism: uncultured Chloroflexia bacterium; assembly: GCA_963735275.1. GTDB lineage: Bacteria > Chloroflexota > Anaerolineae > Caldilineales > Caldilineaceae > UBA5069. The sequence continues at coordinate 9,246 of CAVTKJ010000004.1, forward strand.
CTATCTGTCTCATCTCAACGGTGCAGTCCAGTTTGCGCGAGAAGCCTTACCTAGAAACCTATGAGCTATCTACAGGGATTAACTGACGCTGAAGTTGAGAAGCGCCGTGCGGCTGGCCACAGCAATACTGTATCGAGTGACTCAAGTCGCACGTATTGGGACATCGCCCGCTTTAATCTCTTCTCATACTTCAACATCATTCTCTTTACGGTCGGTACGATTCTGGCTGTACTTGGGCAGTGGAATGATGCCTTTATCACCGTCATCGCCGGCTTTGTGAATGCCCTGATCAGTACGTTTCAGGAGATTCGAGCAAAGCGGCAACTCGATCGAATCGCCGTGCTTGCCCGCCCTACTGTCACGGTCGTGCGCAACGGTCAAGAACAGGAGATTGCCGGCAGTGAACTTGTCTTGGGCGACGTGATGCGGCTGCAATCGGGTGACCAGGCTGTGGTAGACGGTCGACTGCTGGGCGATGACGCTGTAGAGATGGATGAGTCTTTGCTGACTGGTGAAAGTGATCTTGTTCGAAAAGTGGCGGGTGATGAGATCTTCTCTGGCAGTTTTTGCGTCATGGGCAACGGTTACTTTTCAGCAGAAAAAGTGGGTAAGGAGAGTTTTGCGAACAAGTTGACTGAAGCGGCACGCAGCTTCGAGCCGGTCCAGACGCCGTTACAAGATGGCGTCAACTATGTTGTCCAGTTATTGCTCGTGATTGCCGTGCTCATGGGGACGATTTTCTTCGTAGCGAGCTTCATGCAGAACTTCACATTTGTTGAAAATGTCGAAGCGACTGCCGTCTTGATTGGGCTTGTGCCATATGGGCTCTTTTTGACGATTTCAGTTGCCTATGCAATGGGAAGCGTCACCATTGCGAAGAAAGGCGCATTGGTGCAGCAGAGCAATGCCGTGGAATCCCTCAATAATGTGGACGTGCTCTGTATGGATAAGACAGGAACGTTGACGGCCAATCGAATGCTTTTGCAGCGCATTGAGCCATTGGCTGATTCTCCACAAGAAGGAATCGCCACAGCGCTGGGCAATTTTGTGCGCAGTGCATCCGCAACCAATGCGACCAGCACAGCGATTTTGGCCGGGACAGAGGGCTGTCAGGTTGAACCGAAGGATGAGATTCAATTTTCTTCCGCTCGAAAGTGGAGTGCGCTCGCTTTTGACGTTGGCGATGCTACTGGTGATGTCCCTGGTGGCACATATGTGCTCGGTGCTGTGGAGATGCTTGAACGCTATCTGGTGGTGGACTCTGCCGATGATTTTGCAACGCTTCACGCGTCCGTTGCCCAACTCTCGGATGAAGGCTTACGCGTGTTGCTATTCGCAGGCAATGAACGAGTGAATACGCTCCACGATGGCGAGGACAATCCGGCTTTGCCGCCGCTTAAACCGCTGGCACTGGTTAGTGTGAGTGACGAGCTACGCCCGGGGGCAAAGGAAACGTTGAAGGCTTTTGTCGATTTGGGTGTCGCACTGAAGATTATTTCGGGGGACAATCCACAGACTGTGGCAGCACTTGCAAAACAAGCCGGTTTAGAGAACACTCGATTGGTCTCTGGCCCCGAACTGGCGAAGATGAGTCCAGCCGAGATGGCGCGCACCGCAGAGGAAGCAACCATCTTCGGGCGCATTTCGCCTGAACAGAAGCAGGAATTGGTCGATCTCCTGATCAGTCACGGGCATTACGTAGCGATGATGGGTGACGGTGTGAACGATGTGCTGGCGCTGAAGAAGGCGAAGCTGGGGATCGCCATGCAGAGCGGCAGCAAGGCCACCCGCAACGTCGCCGACATGGTGCTGCTGGGTGATTCATACGCGGTATTGGTGCCTGCCCTGAAGGAGGGCAAACGCATCGTCAACGGCATTACGGATGCCACATATTTGCTCGTAGGCCGTGGATTAAGCTACGCGTTGGTGATCATCGGGATCATGATGGTTGGCTTGGACTTTCCCTTTGAGCCATCCCAACTTGGATTGACGACCTTCAGTGTAGGGGTGCCGGCGTTCATGTTGACATGGTGGGCTCGTCCCGAGGAGCGAGATGAGCCGCTGCTTTCATCCATGGTGCGCTTTGTGCTGCCCTTTGCCATTTGGACAATGCTGCTTGGCGTGGTGCTCTATTCCTACTTCAACTTTCAGACAAGCAATTTGTTTGCCGAACAAACACTCCCGCCGCAAGCGATTCGCAATTTTGAACAGATAACCGGGTTGATCTATGGCGTGGATGCCGATTTCAACGACGTGATTGTCACACTGATCGCACAGTCAAATCTGTCGGTCTTTCTTTCGGTTGCCACGATGTTGTTGACGCTGTTTTTGCACCCACCCCATCCGTTTTTCACGGGCTGGCGACCACTAAGCCCCGACCGCCGGCCTGCGATCATGACGCTCGTCCTTGTCGTTCTATTCATTGGTATTTTGAATTTGGCGCCGGTTGTTAACTACTTTGGAATCATTGCTGCGCCACTGTGGGTATGGGGTGTCGTCGGGCTATTCCTTCTGGTTTGGCTCCTGGGTTTCCGCCTGATTTTGCGACAACGCTGGGTTGACAAGTTACTGATGCCTGCGTAGATCAAAGGGTTCACAATGAAAAAATCAACTCCTAATCGCCTATTGGCCACCATCGGGCTCTTTCTGGGGCTGCTTCTTGCAAGTTGTCAGCCCATTCTCCCTCCTCAGGAGTCGCATGAGAATCCAGCCACGCAGCCAGGACAAGGCCATTTTGGCGAGCCCATGAACAATGCTGGTGCGCGCCCCGTGCCGGAAATTGCATGGAACGAGCCACCGCTGTGTGAGAGCAATGAGCAAGATCAGCAGGCTATCTGCGCGCAGCTCTTCTATCGTGCCGACACAGATTTGCGCCAACTCATTTGGTCTGGTGCAGGCATCCAGCGCGAATTACGTGCTTTGGATGATGTTCCTCAGGGCATAACCAGCTTTGCACCTGACGTTACGCGGCTCATTGTGGAAACGCCTCAGGGGCATACGGCTGGTGGACCTCTCTATCTCTATGATCTTGCGACGGAGCAATTAATCAATCTCAATGAACAGCTTGGCTTGCCTGTTTATTCAAGTATATCCACGCTGCGCATTGCCGGTTGGCATCCAGACAGTCAGCATGTGCTTTTAGTCAATGAAGATGATGAAGTAGCGATCTGGATCGACCTGGAGAGTGGACGCTATCAGACGTTATCGCTGGGGATTGATACCGGCCAGATGGCTCCGCCACGCCATTTTGTGCTGGCTCCCGATGGTAGTGGTTTTACCTTTGGCACCTACCGACGTGATGAAACCGGTCGTGACACGCAGGTGTCGTATTTGTACTGGTACGATTTAGCGACCAATGAGACTCGCTTATTGCTCACCGTGCCGTCGGCGCAAGGATGGTTGGCAGAATCTGCGATTTCACCAGATGGAGAACGGCTTGCCTATATTTTGACTCGCGGAGGCCGTATGCAGGGTCGAAGCGAGGAGATGCATCTGATGGAGTTGAGCAAGGAGAGCACCGACACTGCAGCTGCTGAAGCAAACATCAACAGCCGGCTTCTATTTGCCGGCAATTTGGGACCGACGCAGCCAGTCTGGTCGCCCGACGGGAAGCACATTGCGCTGATTCGGCGTGACCTGTCCGAACCGCTACGGGCAGGTCCCGAACAGCCACCCCCCCTGGGGGACCTTTGGATAATCTCCACGGAGAGTGGTGACGCCACTCAGCTAACGTTTACCGAAGCACTTGATCGCCCACCTGTTTGGTCGCCAGATGGACAGTACCTGGCCTTTGTCACGGCAGATAGTCAAATCGGCATGGTTGCGATGGCGGACCCTGGACGGATATGGCAACTCGATGATCTGTCACTCCGCCCCGAGTTCGTCCAGATTGCGTTTGCGCCCCTGGAGGAGAACAATTGAAGCGATACCGTGTTCTGATTCTCCTCATACTATTGACGCTCGCTGGATGGCAGTTCAATCTCGAAGCACGCGCACAGACCGATGATCCGACAGTACCGCTGAGTGGAGAAAGTTCTGCGGCCATGCCGATCTTCAGCTTTCCAGTGGTGCCTGATGCTGTGATTTCGGCGTACTTCGATCACGATCCAACAAGTCAGAGTATCGTCTTTTACGATGGTCGCACCAGTACGGGCGCAGATGGCTTTACCTTTTCATGTCCAGCCGTCGGTGGGGCTTGGGTGGGCTGTGTTGATGCCGCGTCCGGTGAAGTAGCCTGCGCCGATGGGAGCGAACTCTGGTACGACAACCATCATGGGATCGACTTTGAATACAGCCCCGACTGGCGCACAGGAGACAGTTGTAGTCTATATAAGTTTGGCTCCATCTCCCCGCTGATTTATGCACCAGCCGCCGGACTTGTTGACTATGTGGGAGAAGACGACCCGTATAACGGCAACTATATTCGCATTTATCACGATCTCGACGGTGATGGCAACTATTACAACGACGGATTGCGCAGCTACTATTTGCACTTCACCGACAACGGTATTCTGGTTGATGAGGGTCAGGTTGTCGCCACGGGCGATGCGCTCGGTTATGGCGGTGCAACCGGTCTTGCCTGGACGCCACACCTGCACTTCGAGATACAGCAACGGTTCGATATTGGCTGGATCGCCGTGGATCCCTTTGGCTGGCGGAGCGAGGATGTTGATCCGTGGTATATATCCAGTCTGTTGCTTTGGGACGAGTCAGTCCAGGAATAGTGATCGACGGTTAGGCGGACTTACTGGCTTCTGAGGTTTGGGCCAGGCACTGGGCATTAGCGCAGAAGAGCTCCGCAATGCACTTGGCATTACGCACGAAGAAAAGCAAGCGGCCTTCGATGCCGCTGGGATTCGGCTGGGACGATCTTAGGTTTTCAAGCAAACAACCAAAGGTAGCAGACGAAAACAACCAACGAGTATGTACGCTCGAGTGTACTTGAAGAGAGAGATCAAGAGGATAACCATGAGAAAACTACTATACCTACTCCTACCGATGTTGCTGCTGGCTGCTTGCAGCAACGTAACGACTTTAGCACCGACTGGCGAATCCACGACCGTAGTAACAGTCGTAACGGTAGAGACACCAACCGCAGAACCGAAACTCGTTGACGTTACCGAAGAAGCCGCTGCTACAGATGACGATATTAGCGACCATGATCATGATGAACTTGATGATACACACACCCATGCGAATGGTCTCGACATTGGCCTATTCTTTGATGGCGCCCTGGCAGAAGAGGTTTCCATTCAGGATTGCACCCTCTCAGACGGGACGGAAACCACCTGCCATGCGATTACGATTGTGGGGTATCCCGCGAACTATGAGGTAGGACCATTCTGTCCCGAGACAACTGTGGCCAGCGCCGAAGAGGGGGGCATCTGGTTTGATGGCAATGGTGTCTATGATCTTGATGGGCCGTTTATTCTGGGCTTAGCCGAACTCTACAACGACAGTCATTGGAAGCTGTATGACGACGAAGGCAACGTCAATATCACAGACACACCAGAAGCATTTGAGGCAGCAGCACGACCAAATGTTGATCCTGCCTACCAAAATTACTGTGTTGAAGGACGTATCGAGTGGCTTGACAATAGCGAACCCGTTCCTACAACTGTCTTGATCCCCACGATGCCAGTTGTCGGCGCAAGTGCTACACAAGCGCATGGGAATTTGGGTGTCACACTCAATGGTGTGATCATTGCCGCACCGGCTCCCGTGGATGCAATTTTGAGCGCATACACGATTGCGGCATTTGACGACTGTGGTGGTCACATCAACCCGTTCGACGGCTATCATCTCCATGGCGCACGCGGCTGCTCAGAGGTTGGGGAAGTCATTGATGGCGAAACCCCGATATTTGCCTATGCACTGGACGGATTTGCTATCCACAGCCCACTTGATGAAGCGACTGAGGCGGCGGCGGCGCTTGATGAATGTCAAGGCCACACAACCGAGGCGGATGGATACCATTATCACGCCGCTTCCGTCGAGAAAAATGCCGTTCTCAGTTGTTTCACAGGTCTGACGGTTGAGTCTGCTGGGCAAAGATGATGGCCTTGATGCGCAGCAAGGCATGCCAGATTTCGCAGTCGCCTGTGGCCACAACAAGCATGGATTTATGAGGCTCAACCGCAGTCATGGTCGTTTCAGCAGGCAGCGCGACGCCCGTCGCCTGCCCCACCGCGTCATCCGTTGCTGTAGCAACGGCAATTTGAGCCATACGGGGTGATGCTGGGACGGTGGCCTCGTCCGTCGCAGCATTGCGATTGAACAGTGCACCGGCAATCCCCAGAAACACGACGATGCCACCCCCCACACCGTTACATGCCCGAGGCGTGCCATGCAACCGCAGCGGGGTGAAGTCGCACTTGCCGAAGATGAGCCGATAGGAGTTGTCGCTCTGGTAGACCACATGGCAACGTTCTTCAACCAGATGCGCCAGGTCGGGCACAGTCCAGAAGTCACCTTCACCCGCACAGACTTCTGCACTCCACAGTTGCGCCGGCGTGTAAGTGTGCAGGAGAGTCCGGATAAGTTCGACTTGATCGGCCTTCAGCTTGGCGTGGTTGCCGCCTTTGCGCTTGTCGAATAATGCGACAAGCCCGTCCTTGCGATACGCACGACACCACGTCATCAGCGCCGACCGTGTACAAACGCAAATGCGTTCAACTTCCTTAACCTGACTGTCCCTGCCCATACAAACGAACAGCCTGTAATCGTGTCCGCGTTGGCCCATCCTTGCCGCTGCAAAAGGCGCCTTACAGTCCGTTCGCTTCGCCTTCGCTGAGGTGAAACTGTCGGTTGCTCACACCGACATATTGTACCGAATTTACATGAGTTGTTTATTGGCGGGCTGAGATCATGGGCCCAGCCACATCAGCTCTGGTAGGACGGCATACAGGATTGAGAATTCTTTCGAGATACAGCACGGAGATGGTTCGCGGGTCAACGACGGGTAATCCGTGGCGTTGCCGTCACTGAGGCCAACGCAAACTCATAGAATGAACTAACGCTTGCTGAAAACTTGCTAATTTTGCCGGCCGCAGTTCGCTTGCGCGTAGAGCGGTTTGCCATGCGCGCACGATAGAGGCATCAGCGTTCCAAACGTCAGCGCAGCGGTACCCCGTCGGCGTTGGGTAGGCTTGGCCGCCCAGGAACGTACGCCACTTGCGCATCGCATGCGAGTAGCTGCTGCGAGTGCTTGCAGAGTTGCTGCAAGATTCCCTCTCGCTGAGCCATCGTCCAATCAACCAGTCGAGTCTGCTTTCACTGGGTGTTGGGTTGTCGCCCATGATGATTTGCTCCTATGTCTGCATGAGCTCAAGATCATACGTCGCTAAAGCACGGGATCCCGTTCAAGCCACGTAAGTTCTACAATGCAATGTTCGGTGCCCGTGCCAGTTCGGCAACTCTGGATTTAGTTTCATCTGCCAGGATTTTTTCCAACACTTCGGCCTTGTTCAACGGGCTCGTACGCACTTCACCAGACGACAGGGTCCAACTTCGACTTGTCGCCCGGAAGTCTGCCCCACCATGACTTTTCGTCGAGAATGAAGACCCAGTTGGATCCCACAACGACAAAGTCAACCGCGAAAGGAACGATCTGCCATCTAGTACTACAGTTGTAATTATGATAGAATTGCCTTCATCTGCGCACAGGAACGGCATAGAGGGAGGGCAAGCCCATGGACATCAATGCCTGGCAGGAGGAACTCGACCGGCTCATCGTGCGCATCGGCCCGCGCTTCGCTCGCTCGGAAGCCAGGCAGCGCGCCAGGGACTACCTGCAGGGGCTGCTCAGCCCGGCCGAGCGCAAGAACGCCTGGCAGCTGGCCGAGATGCTGGGCGAGCAAAGTCCCTACGGCCTGCAGCAGTTCCTCTACCGCGCGGTATGGGATGCCGATGCTGTGCGGGATGATCTGCGCCGTTACGCCGTCGAGCAGTTGGGCGATGGGGAGGCTGTGCTGATCGTCGACGAGACGGGCTTTCTCAAGAAGGGCACGCACTCGGCGGGCGTGCAGCGGCAGTACAGCGGGACGGCAGGACGCATCGAGAACTGCCAAATTGGTGTCTTTCTAGCCTATGCCACGCACAAGGGCACGGCGTTGATTGACCGGGCGCTCTACCTGCCCAAGAGCTGGACCGACGACCGCACACGCTGCCGCCAAGCGGGCATCTCGGATGATGTGCCGTTTGCCACCAAACCGGAGATGGCGCTGGCGATGCTCCAGCACGCCGCCACCGCCGGTGTGCCGTTCGGCTGGGTGACGGGTGACAGCATTTACGGCGACTACCGTGCCATCCGTCTCTGGCTGGAGACTATCCCCAAACGCTATGTGTTGGCGGTCTCGGCCAAGGAATACGTCACTATCGGCTGGGAGCAGGTGCGGGTGAGCGAGATGGTGCAACGCTTGCCCGCCGACGGTTGGGTGCGGCTGAGCGCCGGCGACGGGGCCAAGGGACCGCGTCTCTACGACTGGCAGCTGGTCTCCTTGAATGCGCCGCTGGTGGATGGCTGGCGGCGCTGGCTGCTCATCCGGCGCAGCCTGGACGAGCCGAGCGAGACGGCTGACGTGGCGACCTTTGTTTGTTGTGCACCGGCCGACACCTCGTTCGCCACACTGGTCGAAGTGGCGGGCAGCCGCTGGCGCATCGAGTGTGCCTTCCAGCAGGCCAAGGGCGAGGTCGGGCTGGATCACTATGAGGTGCGCTCCTATGCCGGCTGGCACCGCCATGTCACACTCGCTTGCTTGGCGCATGCATTGTTGACGGTTCTGCGGCTGCACGCCAACGACGCGGCAGCGCAAGCACATGCGGCGGTTGAAAAGGGGGGCCTTGCAGCGGGCAACCCGCCCCCCTTCACGGCCTTCAAGCGCCGGCGCGGGCTCGTGTCCGCTTGAGCGTGCCCGAAGTGCGCCGCCTGCTCTGGCGCCTGCTCTGGCAGATGCTGCCGCCAGTCACCTTCGTCCTGGCGTGGTCAGACTGGCGTCGACGCCATCAAGCCGTGGCCCGGCACCATCACTACCGTCGCAGACTCGCTATTGCAACATAATTACAACTGTAGTACTAGGTACTGTCTGAAAAGGTATTGAGCGATAGTGCTCCATGTGGTAGACTTTGGGACGGACACGTCGCAGCCATTTCCGGCGTCGAAAGATGGGTCGCTTTGAAGTGACGGAAAGAGAGTACGCTCGGCAACCGGGCGCCTCTGGCGGTTTTGCCCATTCACGAATTCCCTCAAGAGAGGCATCATCCATGTCCGACGCCATCCGCGACTCCTATATCGAGAGAATCGACGCCCGCTTTGCGCCCCTTGTCACGCAACTTGACGGACTGGTGCGGCGAGCAGGGCCGGAACTGCAATCGGACATTCGCTATGGCATCATCCTCTATGGGCTGCAGGGTGATTTCCGCACGTGGGTCTGCGCCGTAAGCGTAACCACGAAGGTCGTCAACCTGCGCTTTCTCTATGGCGTGCTCCTGGATGACCCGGGGCATCTGCTGCGCAAGGGCTCGGCCACTCTGTGCAATCTCGACTATGCGCCCGGCACGCAGGTGGATGAGCAGATTGTGCTTGACTACGTGCGCGAGGCAATCGGCAAGTACACCGACTTCAAGGCGAGCAACGCCAAAGCCGGCAAGAAGTAGGACTTTGCGGCGCTCGCAGCGTCGCTGCGCCAATCATCAGGCGCGCGACATTGTGTGCTAGACTTAACGCAACCGCCGCGCAGGCGCGATTGCCCACGCGGCCGTGGCGCCCCATGGCCCAGATTGACCTGCTCCTCCTCCATCCGCCCAGCGTCTACGACTTTCGCACACGCGCCATCATGTATGGCCCCGTGAGCGACCTGATCCCCTCGTCGCCCGTCTTCGAGATGTATCCGCTCGGCTTCCTGACGATGACGGATTACCTTGAGGCGCGCGGGCTGCGCGTGCGCATCGTCAACCTCGCGCTGCGCATGATGAATGACCCGCACTTCGACGTCGCGCGCTTCCTCGCCAAACTGCAGCCCAGCGCGCCGTAGGGATTGACCTGCACTGGCTGCCCCACGCCCACGGCGCGATCGAGATTGCCCGCATCGTCAAGCAAGTCTATCCCGACACCCCCGTAATCATGGGCGGCCTTTCGGCAAGCTATTTTTACGCCGAACTGATCGCGTATCCCGAAGTGGACTATGTGCTGCGCGGCGATTCGGTGGAGCCGCCGCTCTATGACCTCATGCAGCACATCCTCGCGGGTAGCGCGCCGGTGACTGTATCAAACCTCTCCTGGAAGGATGATGCGGGCGTTCACGTCAACCCCCTCACCTTCGTTCCCGACACGTTGGATTATGCCGACCTCGCGCCGCAGCGCCTTGTGAAGATGGTGCTGCGCTACCGCGACCTGGAGAGTGTGCTCCCTTTCAACGGCTGGTGGCAGAACCCGATCACGGCCACCTTCACAGTGCGCGGCTGCGCGCACCGCTGCGTCACCTGCGGCAACTCGCGCGATGCCTGCGCCATCCTGAGCCGACGGCCGCAGCCCATCTACCGCAGCCCGGCCAACCTCGTGAAGAACATGGTGGACATTAGCCGCATCTCGCGCGGGCCGATCTTTCTTGTGGGAGACCTGCGCCAGGCAGGCGCCGCCTACGCGTGTGAGGTGCTGGAGCGGCTGCGCAAGGTGCGGCTCAAGAATGAAATTGTCTTTGAACTCTTCGCGATGCCCCCTGCGGACTATCTTGAGGCGATTGACCATTCGGTGCGCCACTGGAGCCTTGAGCTTTCACCCGAGAGCCACGATCCAAGCGTGCGGCGAACCCAGGATGTGACGGTCTCTTTCACGAACGAGGAGATGGAGGCCATCATTCACCAGGCGCTGGCACTGCGCTGCACTCGAGTGGATGTCTTCTTCATGATCGGCCTCTCCGGGCAGACGCGCGCGTCCGTCATGGAATCCATCACCTGGTGTGAACACCTCTTCCAAATCAGCGATGCGCGCCTCTCCTGCTTCATTTCGCCCATGGGCCCCTTCCTCGATCCCGGCAGCCGTGCGTTTGAAGCGCCCGAGCAATTCGGCTACCACCTCTTTGCGCGCACGTTGGAGGAGCACCGCCGCCTGCTGGTGCAGCCTTCCTGGAAGCAGATTCTGAGTTATGAAACCGAGTGGATGTCACGCGACGCAATGGTCGCCGTCACTTACGACGCGGCCGAGGCGCTGAATGACCTCAAGCTTCGCTACGGCCGTATTGGGCAGGCGCAGGGCGAAGCGGTCGCGGCGCGCATCCGCAATCGCGCGCGCCCTGAGCGCGCGCCTGGATGCCGCTGCGCACAGTGCGACACCCGACCGCGAGGCCGAAGCGCAACTGCTGGGTGAAGTGAATGCCTTCAGCGTTTCCACGGTTTGCGACAAGCGCGAGCTCTTCTGGAGCCGGCGTCTGCTCAATTTCAACATCTGGGCCATTTTGCGCCTTACGGCCGCGTACGTGCGCGACGCGCTGAAGCAGCGGGGCGCCTGACGCGCACCGGGTGCGCTGGTGGGCCGGATAAAGACAGCCTTGCCGCGCAGGAGAAATCCGCCCACCGCCGCGCCAGAGCTTCGCAAATATTGAGGTGCAGTTTGCACCGCGCAATCGGGTGGTACTGGCATTTTGGAAGCCCGCGCGGCGCCCGCGCGTAGGGCGCCGCGTCGGCGCATATGGTATGATCACGGCGCGGGGGATTCCCCGCGCAGGAGCCTCGCCGCCGCAGTTCGCAACTCGTTGTTTATTATCCACCCGGGCTTCGAAGCCGCCACTGTGCATTGCCGGCAGGATTGGAAGGCGTGATTCGTTTGCCCGGCGCGCGTTCTCTTGCGCACAGCTTCCATGCTGCGTGTCGCGCTTCCACCGTTCTCTGACTTTGCTCCAGGATTGATCCCAGAACCATGCCAGGCGATTTTGTCCATCTGCACGTCCACACCGAATACTCGCTGCTTGACGGCCTGGGGCGCGTCAAGAACATGGTGGCCGAAGCCAAACGGCTGGAGCAGCCCGCGCTCGCGATTACCGACCATGGCGCCATGCACGGCGCCATCGAGTTCTTTCGCGCCTGCAAGGATGCGGGCATCAAGCCGCTTCTCGGCGTAGAGGCCTACCAAACGCAGTGGGGCCGCCCCATGCAGGGGCGCGAAGCGCAGCTAGACAAGGAGAATTATCACCTCCTGCTGCTGGCGAAGAACCTCACCGGCTACCGCAATCTGCTCAAGATTGCCTCGCACGCACAGCTTGACGGCTACTACTACAAGCCGCGCATCGACCACGACTTCCTCGCTGCCCACGCCGAGGGACTCATCGCCACCACGGGCTGCATGGGCGCAGAAGTGCCCCAGTTGCTTGATCAGGGCAAGGAGCAGCGAGGCCTACGAACGCCTCGGCTGGTATGTGGAGACCTTTGGCCGCGAGAACTTCTTCATCGAGTTGCAGGAGCACTCGATCCCCGACCTTGTGACGATTAACAAGCAGCTTGTGCCGTGGGCTGCCAAGTTCGATCTCCAGTATGTTGTGACCAACGACGTGCACTATGTCCGCGAGCAGGATGGCAGTCCCCACGACGTGCTGCTCTGCGTGCAGACGGGGACGACCATCACCGACCCCAAGCGCATGCGCATGTGCGATCGGCTCCTACTTTCTCAAGAGCCGCGAGCAGATGGAGGCGACCTTCCGCCCCTTCATTGATCTGCCGCCCGAGAGCCTTCGACAACACGCTGCGCATTGCCGAAATGTGCGATGTCAACCCCGAGGACAAGGAGTATCACCTACCGGACATTGCCATTCCCGAAGGCTTCAACTACGAGAGTTACCTCCGCCACCTGACGGAGATCGGGCTGACGCGCCTCTACGGTGAGCGCGCCGCCGAGCCCGAGGTGCAGGCGCGCAAGGAGCACGAGCTGCGCATCATCCACCAGATGGGCTTTGACGTCTACTATCCTGATTGTTGCCGATCTGTGCGATTTTGCCCGCCGCAGCAACATCTGGTGGAACGTGCGCGGTTCGGGCGCAGGCTCGCTCGTGGCCTACTGCACGGGCATCACCGGCGTCGATCCGCTCAAGAACAATCTCATTTTCGAGCGCTTCCTGAATCCCGGGCGCGTGACGATGCCCGACTTCGACCTGGACTTTCCCGACGACCAGCGCGAGGAGATGATCCGCTACACGGTGCAGAAGTTTGGCGATGCGCAAGTCGCGCAGATCGTCACCTTCGGCCGCATGAAGGCGCGCGCGGCCGTGCGCGATGTGGGCCGCGCCCAGGGCGTGGAGCTGGCCAAGGTGGACCGCCTGGCCAAGCTCATCCCCGGCATCGCGGGCAAGCCCGTCACCATCAGCCAGTGCCTCTCTGATGGCGAGGAGACCTACGTCGCCGAGCTGGCGCAACTGTACAAGAGTGAGGCGTGGGCGCGTGAACTCCTCGACACCTCCATGCAACTTGAAGGCGTGGCGCGCCATTCGGGCATTCACGCCGCAGCGGTGATCGTGGCCGATCGCGAGTTGAGCCACTACACGCCACTGATGCGCCCCAGCAAGGGCGGCATCACCAGTTCGATTGCGCAGTACGAGTTCCCAATCCTCGAGTCGATTGGGCTTGCTCAAGGTTGACTTCCTGGGGCTGAGCACGCTCTCGGTGATGCGCGAGGCGGCAAAACTGATCCAGGAGCGCCACGGCATCACCTTCACGCTGGGCAACATCCCCTATGAGGGCGAAGAGGCGGCCGAAGCCTTCAAGCTGCTCTCCAGCGGCGAAGTGAGCGGCGTCTTCCAGGTGGAAAGCCAGGGGATGCGGCGCGTCCTCACCGAGATGAAGCCCACGACCTTTGAGCACATTGTGGCCATGATCTCGCTCTACCGCCCGGGCCCCATGGACTACATTCCCCAGTTCATCCGGCGCATGCACGGCAAGGAGGCGACCGAGTACAAACATCCCGCACTCGAGCCGATCCTGTCGGAGACCTACGGCATCATCGTCTATCAGGAGCAGATCATTCAGGTACTGAGCGAGCTCGCGGGCTACACACCCGGCGACGCCGACCTGGTGCGCCGCGCAATCAGCAAGAAGAAAGAATCGGACATCATCAAGCACGGCGTGAGTTTTGTGAAGGGGTGCGAAGAACGCGGCATCCCCAAGGCCACAGCCGATGCGATTTACGCCGACATCGCGTTCTTTGCCGCGTTATGGCTTCAACAAGTGCCTGCCGGGCGACATCGAAGTTGTGGACGCTACGACAGGGCGCATGGTGCAGCGTTGCTGATCTCTATCGCGACCCGGCGCTGGCAGCTGCGACGGTGACGTGCGACGTGGATACGCTCAAATTGACCACCGGGAGCGTCAGCGCAGTGATGGATAACGGCGTTAAGCCCGTCTACCGACTGACAACGGCGCTGGGCAGGCAAATTGAGGCAACTGCCAACCATCCCTTTTACACCATGGATGGCTGGCGTGCGCTGGGCGAACTTGGCCCGGACGCCCAGATCGCCGTGCCTCGCACCATTCCGGCGGAGGGTGCGTCAGAGTGGCCCGAGCACGAGGTGATCGCACTGGGCCACCTCCTGGCCGAGGGCAACCTCTGTCACCCGCATTCGGTCTACTTCTACTCAAAGGACGCCGAGCAATGCGATGATTTCGTGGCTGCGGCGAACGAGTTCCAGAATGTTGACTGCTCGGTTGGCACGCAACGGGGCATCTTTTACGTGTACGCTCGTCGCGCCGACCGCACGTACGAGCCGGGCATTATGGCATGGGCAGCGCGAGCTCGATATCCTGGGCAAGAACGCACGCGCCAAGGAAATCCCGGGAGCGGTCTTTACCCTCACCAACGCACAAATTGCGCTGCTCATCAGCCGCATGTGGGAGGGTGATGGCCACATTGACAGCAACGGCCGCAGCCTCTTCTATGCGACCTCCTCGCAGCGCATGGCGCGCCAGCTGCAGCACCTGCTGCTGCGACTGGGCATCATCAGCCGCCTGCGCACGGTGAACTTTCCGTACAAGGAGGGGCGCACCGGCTATCAGTTGTTTGTTACGGGCAACGACAACCTTGCCGCGTTTCAACGCCACCATTGCCGCTCGCTTCGTGCAGCGCAGAACGGCGTGCGCAACTGAATGCACTGGTGCTCGCGCACGAAAGCTCGCACACGAGCAAGGATGTGGTTCCCCTGGCAGTGAAGGAGCTGGTGCGCGCCGAGAAGGAGGCGCACAACTGCACCTGGCCGCAGCTCAACGCGGCAACCGGCGTTGCGCAGCGCGAGTTTTACCCAGTGGGTGCGGCCAGCAAACAGGCTCTCCGACGCAGCACGATCGGGCGTCTTGCCGACTACTTCGGCAGCGCACCGCTGCGCCGCTATGCCGAACAGCGACATCTACTGGGACCGCGTCGTCTCAATCGAATATGTGGGTGAGCAGCAGACCTACGACCTCGAGGTGCCCGGAACGCACAACTTCGTTGCCAACGATATCCTGGTCCACAACAGCCACGCCGCCGACTACGCCGTCATCACCGTGCAAACGGCGCTGCTCAAGGCGCTCTACCCCGTCGAGTTCATGGCCGCGCAGCTGTTGGTGGAACGCGACAAGACGGAGAAGGTCGTTACCTTCGTCAGCGAGTGCCGGC
The DNA here is from genome assembly GCA_963735275.1 of uncultured Chloroflexia bacterium. Classification (GTDB taxonomy): domain Bacteria; phylum Chloroflexota; class Anaerolineae; order Caldilineales; family Caldilineaceae; genus UBA5069. Next base: position 24,874 of record CAVTKJ010000004.1, read on the forward strand.
GCATGGGGATCGACGTGCTGCCGCCTGACGTCAACTACAGCGGGCTGGATTTCGACATCCAGCTGCGCCCGCCCGACACGCCAGCCCGTGGCCCAGCGCGACCCGTCGCTTGGCTACGCCTTCCCCGTGGCCGAGGGCAGCGCAATCCGCTTCGGCATGGCCGCCATCAAGAACGTGGGCGAGCAGCCTGTCCAGTTGTCATCATGCGGCGCGCGCCGAGGATGGCGGCCCTTCCACAGCCTTGAGGATTTCTGCGATCGCGTCAATTTGCAGCAGGTGGGCAAGCGACCGCTCGAATGCCTCATCAAAGCGGGCGCGCTCGATCGCTTCGGCAAGCGCAGCCAGTTGCTCGCGGTGCTCGACCAGGCGGTCGCCCAGTCCAAGGGCGTACACGACGCACGCGACAGCGGCCAGCTTTCCATCTTCGACCTCATGGGCGGCGGCGAGGAGCAGCACGTCACCCCCATCCGCCTGCCCGACATGGCCGAAGTCACCGGCAAGGAGAAGTTGACGTGGGAGCGGGAATTGCTGGGCGTCTACAGCATCAGCCATCCGCTGCAGAATCTTGGCGCGGAGCTGGCACGCTACACCACCTGCTCGTGCGCCGAACTTGATGAACGCTACGACGGCCGCGGCGTCACCCTCGCCGGCCTCGTCACGAGTGTGCGCACGCTGACCACGAAGAAGGGTGACCTGATGGCCTACGTCATGCTTGAGGACCTTCAGGGCAGCAGCGAGGTGGTCGTCTTCCCCAAGGCCTTTGCCGAGCACCGCGACAAGCTTGTGCTCGATGCAGTCGTCATGGTCAAGGGCACGGCGCAAACCCGCAACGGGCAGACGAACCTGCTTGCGGATATCGTGCAGACGCACTTTGACCGCATTGTCTCGCAAACCGAAGACCCCGCCCGCCTGCAGCCACCGCTGTTGCAGACGTTACCGACAATCAATGGCGTGGCGGCATCACTCGACGAGGACGAGGATGCCGACGAGGTCGATGTTGCGCTCGACGACGAGCTTGGCCCGGCAGTCGTCATGCCGCCCTGGCGCGTGGCCGATGACGCCGTTACGCAGGCGAACACCGAAGCGAATCCGTTTCTTGACGCTGCGCCGGCCTATCTGAATGCGCCCGCATCGGCGCAACCGGCCGAAGTGCGGCCCACGATGCGAGAAACAAACGGAGCGGCCGCGCCCCCGCAGCAGAAAGCGCTAAACGGCGCACTGAGCAATGGCGCATTGGAGACTGCAGGCGCGACCAATGGCGTTCACGATGCTGAACCTGCCCCTGTCGTGCCGGCGCCTGTCGCCGGGCTGGATGCCGAACCAGCCGCTACATCTGCTGACGCCCTACCGCCTGTGCACGTAGCGCCGGGCAGCCCCGCTCCTGTCACGCCCGCGGAGACGGCACGCGCCGGGCAAGGCGAGCCGCCGCCCCCTGCCGCGATTGACCCAATGCCCGGTAGGCGGCCTGACGAGAAGCTGCTGGTCATCACCTTTCGGCGCACCGGAGATATTGAGCGCGACAAGTTCCGCCTCAAGGAGATCTACGACACGGTGCGCGACCCGCACGGGCGCGACCGATTCGCCATTGCGCTGGTCAATGGCGACCAAACGGCGCGCCTCGCCTTCCCGAGCGACCTCTGCTCGATCAGCGAGCGGCTGATCAGCGACCTCGAGCGCCACTTCAAGCTCAAGGTGAGTATTGAGACGGGTTAAGTAAAACGGACTCAGGAGATACCGGGGTGACACCCGCGGGCATTCGCAGGGAGCGTAGGGAACTCGGGGAGCATCGGCTTTCCCTCTTTCACCAGCAGTAATGAAGCGAGGCTTCCGACCTTGGAAGCCTCGCTTCGTTCAGAGAAACCCGGTCACTTTGGTGCTGCGACGGTCATGCGTGGAGAGTTGTCGTAGCGGCTGCTTCAGCTGGCGAACTGGCCGATTGCGCCGTATCCTGGACCAACGGCAACTGAAGCAGCCGCTACGTATTTCCACGGTTCTTGCGAAACACGGCGCCTAGCGCCGCACGCCGGGCAGATAGACACGGTTGGTCAGCGTCTCGGGCGGCGGCGCTACGACGCCGTAATCGGGTGGAATATCCGCGCCCTGCACAATCCCCAGCGGTGCGTAGCCTGCATAGCCGGGGAAGATCGAACCCAGGTGCGGGTTGCCCAGCCGCCGAATCAGGATCTCGCTGAGTACGCGCCGGTAGTCGGTGGTGACGTCAAGGTCGCGCTGATCGTAGAGCTGGTCCACGCTCAGCCCCGGCCACTGGCCATGGACCTGACCACCATTAACCATTCCGCCCAGCACAAACATCACGTTGCCATGGCCATGATCGGTGCCGCGGCTGGCGTTTTCCTGAAAGCTGCGGCCAAACTCGCTCTGCACCACAACCGTGACGCGCTTGGTCTGGTCCGTGCCGTTGACATTCCCCAAATCGGTGAAGAAAGCCTCGAGCCCGAGTGCGACGTCCCGAAGGCGATCAAAGAAATAGCCGCCACCGTCATCACCCTGGTATTCGTGCGTGTCCCAGCCGCCCAGATCCACGGTGGCCACGCGCAGCCCCAACTGCATGCGAATCACCTGCGCAACCGTTGCGAGGCTGCGTCCAAACTGGCTGCCGGGATATGTGGCGCCGTTGCCGGGTGTATAGGTCCCGGGGTCGGCCAGTTCCACTACGTCGAGCGCGTCAAGCGTTTGCACACCCGCCTGGTGCAGCCACGAGTTGCCTGTGTACATCTCACGCAGGGCGCGCCGCTGGTTGTCGCCATACTTCCAGTTGGCGTTGAGCGAGAAATCGCCCGGACTCGTCATGCCAATGCTCTCGCGGCTGCCCAGCAGTGAGGTCGGCTGCTGGCTGCCGACCGCCACCGCGGGCATGATCACCTTCGGCGGCAGATTGCCCGCAGTCTGCAGATGGCGCGTCAGCCAGCCGCTGTTGGCGCTCTTGCTGCCCGGCGTGCCCAGCTCGATGAACTCCATCGCATCAAAGTGGCTGCGCGTGTCGCTGGTCAGGCCGGCGGCATGCACGATCGCCAGCTTCTTCGACTGATAGAGCCCCAGGAGTGGTTCAGCGCCCGGGTGCAGGCCGAAACGCGTATCAAGCGGCAGCGCCGCACCTGTCCCGCTCACAGGTACGTTGAGATTGGGGCGCTTTGACTCGTATGCGGAGCGGTCAGGGCCGGCAATGGGGGGGACTACATTGATGCCGTCCATGCCGCCCCGCAAGAAGACCACAATCAGGATTTCCTGATCGGGTTCCGCCTCAGGGCTGCCAAAGGCTGTGAAGTGTACGCCGCCCATCCATCCTGCAATTGCGGCCGAGCAGCCCACCATAAACCCACGTCGCGTCGTCTCGAACACCAGAAACTCCTTTGCAAGGACCGGACCGCAACTGAAGGATAATTGATAAGAAGTAATTGATAATTGACCATGTGCCTTATGGAACGCGATATTATCAATTGCAAGTTATGAATTATCAGTTATCGTGTGCCTTCTCAGCGCCACTGAAACGACGGCGACATGAGAACCAAATCCACCGTAAAGCGCAGCCGCTCGTCAATGTCGCCCGCAGGCAGGTCGTTCTGCGGGTTCTTGCCGGCGGCCATGAACTCGACGATGGGCACACGTTCGGCGGGAGGCAGCGGGTGGCCAAGGATGCGCGCCGCCCAGAAATCAACGATCGTCTCCGCGGTTTTCAGGGTCGCGGGCATCTGCGCGCGGCAGTTGATGCGCAGGTCATTCTTGTTGGTCCCATCGCCGCCATAGGTCCAGCCATCGGTCAGATAGTTGCACATACGCCAGCGCTGCAGCATCGGCATTGTGCTCGACCAATTCTCCTTGCGGTCCGGGTAGCCGTCGGGCGGGCGCCAGGAGAAGAGATCCTGCCCCATATTTTCGTAGCGCCAGCCGAATGAGTCGCTCCAGGCGAAGTCGGCATTGGTTGCGCGCAGCGCGCTCACCGTGTACTCGAAGGGGCGCTTGATCTTCTGGCCCCAGGTCGAGCGAAACTCGGCCGATTTCAGAATCACGCGCACCACTTGCTTGAGCTGGTCGGCTGCGTTGCGCTGCGCGTAGAAGACGTTGGCCGCCGCCTGTACGATGCTTTCGGGCGGATCATCGGCAATCAGCCGGCGACAGAGGCCCCGGCAGACGGCGCGCGCCGTCCCTGGATGGTGTGCGACAAGGTCAAGCAAGGTCTCGCCATCCTGCTGGCCCGATCCACTGGGGATGTTGCGCGCAAGGACGATCTTTGTGTACTTGGCGTGCACAGCGTCGTCAAAATTGAATGCGCCCGTATCCCTGTTGATTCTCCAGCCGGTAAGGCATTGCGTCGCGCTGTAGATATCCTCATCCACATAGAGCGAGGGGACGCCATCGGGGCCGGGGGGCGCAGGATGGAGATACTGGCCGTTCGGCCCCACTGTGGAGGCGACGCCCAGATAGTTCTCAGCGCCCATGGTGTGAAGCTCGAACATTTCGCGGGCGAGATTCTCGTTGGGGCCGGCGCTTGTGTTGGAGACATTGTCAAGGTAGTAGAGCATCGCCGGGCTCTTGATGACGGCCCCGAGCATTTTGCGAAAGTTGCCCAACTGGTTGGCACGGATCACGTCACGGTCGTAATGCACCCACGTACTGGCGCTCCAGTTGTCCCAGCCGTAGACGTTGAAGTGGTTGTGCCAGAAGTCGGCAAGCACTTCCACCAGTTGGCGCTTGCTGTAGATGGCGCGCAGGAAGGTGGCAATCTGCGTTTCGTTGGCGGGGCGAATGCGCTCGCTCCAGTCGATTCCCTCCTTAATCGTATGGTCCGCCCAGAGCTGCGTGAGCGACTTCCCCAGCGTGGTAAAGCCCTGGGCGGCAATACGGCCGTCGCAGGCGCTGTCGTCGATGGAGGCCGGATTGAGCTGTTGTTCGATATACGCGTTCAGGCGTGCATCGCTGTTGGGCCCCAACGCCATGAGCGCGGCCAGATCGCCGGGTCGTGGGCCAAAGCCCATGCGGTTGAGCGCGATAATCTCCGGTGCGGGCAGGGCAGGCTCGCCTTCGAGCGCATTGGCCACTGACGCAACGAACGCCCGCTCTGCGCTGCGCATGGCAGGAACCGGTGGGTCAGCGGGGTCCTGTGCGAGCAGGCGCTGGGAAGGGCTAGCGGCGGCCGCAACTGCAAGCGAACCGCCCGCGGCCAGGGCTGCTGAACGACGCAGGAGCGCGCGGCGGCCAAACCGCTCGCGTGCCATTTCATCCTCGGCGGTCGCTTCCGTCGGGGGTACCGTGTCTATGGGCGCGGACAATGAGGGGCCTCCTGGAAATCAAAGGAAAGTCAACGCGCAGGCTAGCGAAACTTCAATACGCTGGCGAATTGGAAAATGAACGAATCGTTGCGCTCCCGTCGAGGAGTGCGGGCAGGCGCGGCGGCGGCATACTCCGTCGCCGCTACCTTACCAGCCGGAAAGCAACGGCGATGGTTGCGCGCCCGCCGATTCGCATCCGCGTGCTGTACAGATGGCTGCCGAGGGATGTTCGTTGCGGCGTCAATGCGGCTTGTTGGGCCTGCGCGACGCAGGCTTGGTTCCTGCCGGACACTAAGCGCGAAAACAGGGAACGGGGATCGCCATCGCGATCCCCGTTCCCTGTTTACTTAACCGGTAGTGCCGGTATTGTGCTGCGCTTACTTCACTGCAGGCAGACGTAATTGACGAAGAGAAGTGCCTCGCCGCCCTGCTGGAAGTACTCCACGCGAATGTTGTGGTAGCCCTCGCCAACACTCACATCGCCAAAGTAGGTGGTGGGCGCCTGCACCTTCCAGCCGTCAATCACCAACTGGTTGTCCACGAAGACGCGAATGCCGTCATCGGAGGTGGCGTAGAAGCGCCAGACTCCTGCCTTCAGCCAATCCTGGCGAGCGAACCTTGCACTGAAGTTGCTGCCCGAGACGCCTCCGCCTGGGCCACCGGTGCCCCAGTTGAAGCCCACCTGCTCCACGTTCGTTGTGAAGGTCGGACCGCCCGACATGTCCGAATTGTTGAAGTACTCAGCAAACCAGGAGCCCGAAGGTACAGGAGTCGGCTGTGGCAAGGGTGTTGGCACCGGCGTCGGATAGACGGGAACGCACGGGTTGCAGGGGTTGACTGGCGGATACGGTGGCGGACACGGGTTGCAGGGATTCACCGGCGGCGGGGGTGGTGGCGGCGGTGGCGGACGGCCACATGGTTGCAGGGATATTGCGGCCATGTGGGCGGCTGCGCCGGCACATCGCATGCCGTCGGCACCTTGATCACCTGCCCGACATAGATGTGATTCGGATTGCTCGATGCCATTCAGCCACATGATTTGGGAGACCGTCGTTCCGTACCAGCCGGCGATCTTGGTGAGCGTATCGCCCGGCGCAACGGTGTACCAGACCCAGCAGCCTGAGGTGGGTGGCACCGGCGCAGGCGCCGACCCGCCGGGAATGCAGAGCCGCTGGCCCACCCAAACGTGATTCGGGTCGGTCATCCCATTGGCCTGCATGATGCTCCAGCCCGACACGCCATAGTATTGCGCGATGCCGGAGAGCGTTTGCCCAGGCGTGACGACATGGATCGTGCTGCAGCCGGAGTTGGAGCCGCCCGAAGTGCCGCCGGTGGGAATGCAGAGCGACTGCCCCGCAAAGATGCGACTTGGGTTGCTGATGTTGTTCGCGGCCATCAACGCGCTTGTCGACACGCCGTAGAAGCGTGCAATGCCGCTGAGGGTTTCGCCGTAGCGAACGGTATGGTATGTTGAACACCCATACCACTGGCTTGCCGACTCCGCATTCGCTTCGGCCGGCGCCGCCATTGCCACTGCGGGCAGGAGGAGTGCCAGGATAGCGAGCGATGTCAGCACCAGAAGGCGCAGCCGGGACCTGGACTGGGCCGTTTTCATGGTACGACTCCTTTCACACGATGCAGCAATGATGGAAAACGTCGGTGTAGCATTGAATTCGGTATTGCGTTGACAATGGTTCTTGCGCTGTATGCCAAGAAATGGCGGAATGAACACCATCGGCCTGCACGCCGGCCCAATCCAGCAGTGGCCAAACCGCGCAGACCTGTAGTGCTCGTTCAAGAACTAGGACGCAAAAGCATACGTGAAAGTTGTGATCAGTTTTCGGATTCATGCTGAATTGGCTACGTTGACTTGCCGCAGGGCAAGATTCCGGGGCGTGTAGTCGACGGCGGCGCCTGCGAGGGGCGCATGGCCTCGGGTGTACACGCCAATTTGCCTGTACCCTACTCCTATGGAAGCGACACCATCCCATGAGCATGATTATCCCGACGATGTTCGGGGTTCCCGCGGATTTCATCTTTCTAAATGCAGTGGTGCATACGGCGGACACCCGCCAACCAAGCGCACAAGCTGTCGCAGTACGCGGCAACCGCATCCTTTATGTCGGTGACAACGGCGGCGCCATCCATCACCACGCCCCGGACACGCGGGTAATCAACTGCCGGGGGCGTACGCTCATGCCCGGCTTCATCGACAGCCACTTCCACCTGCTTCACGGTTCGCTCCAGCTTGATATGCTGGACCTTGGGAATGCGCATGATATTCCCGCAATCCTTGAGGCCGTGCGCGCCCATGCCGCCGACCAGCCTGATCGCGACTGGATCCAGGGTGTTCAGGTGCAGTACACGGCACTCTCTCACCAGGCGCAGCAGTTGGACCGGCACTTGCTCGACAGCGCCGTGGCCGACCGCCCCGTGCTGCTCAGCGCCTTTGACGGCCACACCATGTGGGCCAATACTACGGCGCTGCTGCGCGCCGGCCTTCTCAACGGGCGCGAACTACCGCCCGGCAACGAGATCGTCATGGCGGGTGATGGGACCGCCACGGGCGAACTTCACGAACCGGCGGCTTTCGGCCCAATTGAGGCGCTCATCGCGCAGCCTTCAAATGTGCAGAAGGCGCAGTTGCTGCGCAAGGGATTGGCGCAGGCGGCACAGTTTGGCATCACAAGCGTCCATAACATGGACAACCGCGACGACTCGATCGACCTCTACACCGCGCTTGAGGCGCAGGGGGAGCTAACCCTGCGCGTTTACGTCCCTTTCGACATTCACCCCAGCACCTCCGTGGAGGCGATTGCCGACGCTGTCGCACTGCGCGCACGCTATGCAGGAGGCCTCGTGCGCTCCGGCTGCGTCAAGCTTTTCATGGACGGCGTGATCGAATCGAAGACGGCGCTCATGCTTGAAGGCTACGCCGGCGACCCAGGCAATCTCGGCGGCTCGCTTCACAGCGCCGAACGCTTCAACGCGGTGGCGGCCGAGGCCGACAGGCTGGGGCTGCAAATCTTCGTTCACTGTTGTGGCGATGGCGCGGTGCGGCGCACGCTTGACGGCTATGCCCACGCGCAGCGCGTCAACGGGCGGCGCGACAGCCGCCACCGCGTGGAGCACATCGAGCTCATTCACCCCGACGACATTGCGCGCTTCAAGGAGCTAGGGGTGATTGCGTCCATGCAGCCCTATCACTGTCCGCTGAACCTCCACGCGGGCGATGTCTGGCTGGACCACGTTGGGTCGGCGCGGTGGCCGCTCAGCTTCGCGTGGGAAACACTGCGCAAAGCCGGAGCACACCTTGCCTACGGCAGCGACTGGCCCGTTGTGGCCATGAACCCGATCCTGGGCATCCACGCCGGCCTGAATCGCAGGCCGTGGGCGGAGGGCGATCCGGATCAGCGGCAGACGCTTGGCAACCTGATCGCCGGCTATACGCGCGACGCCGCCTGGGCCGAGTTCATGGAAAATGAAAAGGGCGTCATCCGCGAGGGCTATCTTGCCGACCTGGTTCTTCTCAGCGAGGAGATCTTTGCCGTGCCGCCTGAGGAGATTCTGCGCGTCCACGTGGATATGACGATGTGCGATGGCCGCATTGTGTTCGACCGTGGTGCGACGGGGTGAAGGGAACGAGGAACAGCCGGTACGCGGATGACGCGGATTGCGCGGACTGGAAACTACCTGGCGCGACGCACGCATGATTGACGCAAAGGTCTCGTAGGCCGCAACGAACCGACGCCTACGCTGACGGGGATCGCGCCGCATGCCCGACTATGCTGTTTGCCGCATGGTCTTGCGCTTGCCGAAGAGTGCGGTGAGCGCCGTTTCGACGCGCTCGAGCGTGTCGGCAACCACGGCTTCGCTGTGGCTGTAGGAGAGGAACCACGGCTCGCGCGGGTCGTCGCCTACGAACACCCCATTGGCGATCAGCGCCGCACCAAGCTGCGCAAATAGTCCCGCATCGAACGTGCTGTAGGTGCGGTAATCGGTCGGCGCTACATCACTGCCGAGCAGCACGCTGAACATCGAAGGGACGCCGCAGACAACGTGGGGAATGCTGCGCCGGGCAAGCAGCCCGCTAATGCCTTCGGAGAGCGCGCGGCCGCGGGCAAAGATCGTCTCGATCACGGGTTGCGTCTCGATGATCTCCAATGTTGCCGCCGCCGCCGATGCGGCGACCACGTTGCCGCAGTATGTACCGCCGTGCGCAACGCGCCCCGGCTCCACCACGGCCATGATTGCATCGCGCCCGGCCACCGCCGCCACGGGGAAACCATTGCCCATGGCCTTGGCATACGCGGCGACATCGGCGCGCACCCCGAAATACTCCTGCGCGCCGCCGCGCGCCACGCGAAAGCCCGTCTTTACCTCGTCGAAGATGAGCACGACGCCATAGGTGGTGCACAGGTCGCGCAGCCGCTTCAGCCATTCGCGGTTCGCAACGATGCCGGCCACATTGCCCATCATAGGCTCGACAATCACCGCAGCTAGTTCCTCCCCTTGTTCGACAAAGGCGCGCTCGAGCATTTCGCTGTCGTTGAAGGGCAGCGAGACGAGGAAGTTGCGGATTGAAGTCGGCATGCCATCGGTGGCGCTCACGCGGTGGGGCTTGGTGCGCGGCCCCATCAATTCGGCGTTGGCGGTGGGGCCGCTGAACATCACGTAATCGAAGTTGCCGTGATAGTTGCCTTCGAACTTGATGAACTTCTCCCGTCCCGTATAGGCGCGCGCAATGCGCAGCGCGTGCATGTTGGCTTCGGTGCCGGTGTTGCTCAGGCGCACCTTGTCCATGCCCGTCATGCGGGTGAAGCGCTCGGCCACTTCGATTTCCACGGGTGTCGTTGCGGCGAAGAGCACGCCCGACTGGATCGCCTCGGCGACACGCCAGGTTACAGCCGGGTAGGCGTGACCCAGGATGATCGGCCCAAAGCCGAGCCGGTAGTCGATGAAGCGGTTGTCGTCGGCATCCCAAATGTGAGCGCCTTCGCCGCGGTACATAATCGGCGTGTGTTCGTCGCCCCGGTAACGAACGTTGGAGTTGACGCCATAGGGGATGTACTTCTTCGCCTTCGCAAAGAGGGCGTGCGTGCGGGTGTTGTTCATGAGGATACCGAATGGCGAAAGGGGCGTGCAGGATACCGATGCTGTGCACGGCCACTTGCTGAGGCGAGGTGATTCGCGTTCTTTGTGAGTTGCAACCCGAACGCACGTAAGTCAGTCAATGTGGAAATCTGGTGGGTCGGCAGGAGCCCAGGCAAATCGTCCGATACTTACTGCGCCGAGTCGTCGGCCCGCGGCGGGTCCCAGGCGTAGATTTCCTTGACGATGTCAAGATAGATGAAGGTTTCGGCCTCGCGCACGCCTTCGACGCTGTAGAGCTTTTCAGTGAGGAAGCGCAGCAGGTGTGCGTTGTCGATGCAGATGACTTCGACAAGGAAGTTGTACGCCCCCGCAGTAATGGCCAGGTAGATCACCTCGTCGCAGGCTGCAATCTGGCGCGCGATCTCCTCGATACGCCGGCCGTCGGCCTTGACGCCAATCAGCGCCATGGTGCTGTAGCCGATCTTGAGCGGGTTGGTTACCGCCGCGAACTGGAGAACCCCCCGCTCGTTGAGCCGCTGCACACGCTGGCGAATCATCCCCGGCGACACGCCCAACTGCGCTGCGATGGTGCTGAAGGGCAGCCTGCCATCACTCTTGAGCGCCTTGACGATGTCGCGGTCGGTGCGGTCCAACTCGTCAGTCATTGCCACTCCGTTGCCGGCTATGCGCCCGGACAGTCAAACGCCACGCAATCCACTGGCGACAGGATAACCGCACAATCTGCACTTGTCAAGCCCTCAAAATGCAGATTATGCACTCAAACCCTGCGAGAGATGTCGAATATGCACGGGGAAGGCAAATGATTGACGAATTGCCTGTAGTGAAGGCTCGGGTCGATAACGGAACAAATGACAGCGCACTCCAGCCCGGTGGAAGCCGCACGCGCGACATCCTGTTCCGGGTGGATGGTTGCGCCTGTTGCGATCCGAAATCGGAGGGCTGGAAGCCCCCCGCTACATCGACTCGCGTATCTGCGTAGCGTGAGTTATCCCGTCACCCAGGCCCCAGGGTTGGCCGCCGCAAAACGCTCCACGCACGAAAAGGCGGGGAGCCTCTCTGCCCCCCGCCTCGACACTTCCATCATGATGTTCGGAACCTACAACGATACAACGTCGTCCGGGTTGTTTCCCGCGGCGTCGTTGGGCGGCGCCACTGGGGGAAGTGCGCTTTCATCGCCATCAGCCGGCGCGGCGGATTCGGGCGACCACGCAACCACCTCCGGCGGCTCCGTCGCGGCCGGTGCATCGTCGGCAACGGCGAAGTCGGCCGGCGAGGCAGGCGGAATGTAGCGGGTGGCGGGGTCAGCCGTGGCGGCTATTTCGGCGCCGTCCTCTGCCGTGGGAACTGTGGTCGCGTCGGCCGCGTCATCCGCTGCGGGTTCGCCCGCCGAGTCGTCGGCAGGTGCGGGAAGCAGTGGTGTAGCGTGTGACCCAGCATTGGACGGAAAACCATAATCGAACGCCAATTGGCCAATCAGGTGATACTGGATGACCGCAGTCAGCAGCGTTGCCAAGGGAATCGTCACAACGAGTCCCACGAGGCAGAGCAGCAGGCCAACCACCGTCGCGCCGATTACCAGAACAAAGCTTGCCGCAATGTAGACCAGCGTCACGACAATGACCGGGCCGATGTGGTCGCGCGTCCATTCCCAAACAGCCTTCAGGTCGAATGCGCTGCGAATTTCCTCATCGCGCGAGAAAGCGATGGTAATCGCAGGTGTCGCCAACGCAAAGAAGATTCCATACATAAAGGTCAGGCACATTCCGAGAAGGAAGATGGGGAACCCGACGAAGGAGGCGCCGCGGCTGCCATTCATCAAGCCGGCACCAATTGCGCTGGGAATCCACAGCACCATGAAGGGCAGGGCGTAAACGAACATTGCCACGGCATACTTGAAGCCGCGCGAAAGGTCCTCGCCCCATTGATTCCATTCAGGCAAAGGCGAGTCGTCGCCGTCGCGCACGTTCTGCAGCAGACGAATGCAGTAGCCGGCGAGGATCAGGTACCCCAGGAATCCGATGAGCACAGATGACAAGATCATGCTCATGAGGATGACCGCTGCGCCAATGCCCAGCTTTTCCACCCGGCGCGAATCGTTAAGATAAAAGGTGAGTGATTTGGCGATATCCATGAATGCTCTCGTTTCGTGATCTGCGCGCGTGCCAAAGGCGGCGTTTGTGGAGAATACCTGTGCGCTGTGGGCTGATACTACCTCATGTTTCGCAGCACGATAGGTCGACGTAGCGGGGGGCTTCCGGCCCTCCGGTCGCTCGGTTAACCCGATCCTGCATCGGAGGGCTGGAAGCCCCCCGCTACGAGGCCTTGACGCGCAGGGCGTTGTTGCTTGCGCCTTTGCGTCAGATTGAGCTGCGTTCCATGAGTTACTACGCAGGATTGCGGCGCGGGTCGCGTCGCCGCATCAGCCCGCAGCAAGCGCCGCGGCGATTTCGCTGCGCACCCATGTATCTTCCTCCAAAGTCAGTCGAAAGCGCAAGCCGTCAGCAGCGGACTCCATGCCGTGGCGCAGCCCTACCCGCCCCAGCGCCCAGGCTGCGTGACCGCGCGCTGCTGCTGTCTCGTCATGCAGCGCCTGCGTCAGCGCGGGGAGCGCGTCCCTGCTCGCCCAGTTGCCCAGCGCCACGCAGACATTGCGCAGCATTCCTGCGCGGGTTGCGCGCAGGACGGGCGAGCGAGCAAAGTGCCCGGCAAAGGCCTCGTCGCTGAGCCAGTAGGGATTCGATACATCGAAACCGTCGAGGAGACGCGGCGCAATGCGCGCCGGCTGCGGCCGCAATGCCTCGAATGCAGGAGTTCTTCCATCCAAGTGCGCGTTCCACGGGCAGAGCTCCTGGCAGACATCGCAGCCGAAGATGTGGTTACCAAAGCGTGGGCGCAGCTCCGGCGGGATGGGCGCCTGTGTTTCGATGGTCCAGTAGGAGATGCAGCGCTGCGCGTCAAGGTGGAAGGGGCCGACAAACGCCTGCGTAGGGCAGCCGTCCAGACAGCGTGTGCAGCGGCCGCAGGTCCCGGTGGCGCTGCTGCCGGCCTCCAGGGGGATTGACCACGCGCCGTAGTTGGCGGCGGGATCGAGCCCGGCCAGGACTGCGCCGGTTGGACGTGAGGGCATAGGTGCGCGGGGTTCGTCGGGGGCAAGTTCCTCGGGCACGAGCAGCGCGGCGAGCAGCAGCCAACTCCCCAACACGGGGTGAATGATGCAGCAGTTCTTGCCAAAGAAGCCGAGCGCGGCCACTTGCGCCCAGTCGCGCTCGAGCAGCGGGCCGCTGTCCACCAGTCCTTTGGCGAGTGTGGTGCGCCCCGTCTGCGCACGGATGAAGGCATCGAGATTGTGCAGGCGCGGGCGCAGCACTTGATGGTAATCGCTGCCCCACGCGTAGGAGGCGATTTGGCCGCGGGCCGGGTCGTCACGCACTGCGGGTGGCAGAGCAGGTGCGGCGCAGCGCGCGGCGAGCATGATGATTGTGCGCACCGGCGCACGGCCTGGTCCGACAACAAGCGACGGGTCGCGCCGCAGCGTGCGGCTGCGTTCGAGATAGTGCATCTCCCCCGCACGCCCGGCGTCAAGCCAGCCGTCAAAGAAGTCGGCGTGGGGTGCGGTGGCGGCTGTCGCAAAGCGGCAGAGCGCAAAACCCAGCCGGCGCGCCTCGGCCTGCACCGCCCGGCCCATTGCTGCACCGTCCATCAGGCTCTCAAATCAACAGGCGCCGCAATGACACGCCGGATTTGACCTGGCACGCAACAGCAAGCGCTGCAAGCAGGCCGGGTGATGCGCTCACGGGCCATGCGAGCCCTCCGTGGCATAGCCCAGGCGGCGGAGCATCTCTGCGCGTTTGCGCCAACGCTCCCACACCTTGACCCACAATTCGAGGTAGACGCGCGTCCCCACAAGTTCCTCAATCTGCGGCCGGGCGGATTGGCCAATCTGCTTGATTGTCCGGCCGCCCTTGCCAAGCACAATCGCCTTTTGCGTCTCCCGCTCCACGTAGATGACCGCCGAAATGTAGGTGAGACCGTTGTCGCGTTCGCTGAACTCGTCCACCTCGACGGCGACACTGTGGGGCACCTCATCGCCCAGCAGAAGCAGCGCCTGCTCGCGTATTAATTCGGCCACGACGAAGCGCGTTTGCACATCGGTAATTTCGTCTTCCGCATAGTAGCGCGGCCCGACGGGAAGCAGGCTGCGCACACGCGCAACAAGCTCCTCGACGCCCGCCCCCTTAAGGCCGCTGATCACCTGCACTGTCAGTGTGCGCCCCGGTGCATCCATCCACTGCAACAGTGCAAGGTAGGCGGCGGCGTTTTCGGCGCGTGCTCCCGTGGGCTGATCATCCTTGTTGAGCGCAAGCACGAGCGAGCGAATCGGTGCACGTGCATCAATCTGCTGGAGAAGCTGGGCAATGTGCTCGTCCTCGTCGGTGGGAGGCGCGTCTGCCATCCACAAGCCAAAGCACGATGTCGGCGTCGGCAATTGTCTCTTCGGCCACGCGCACCATATGTTCGCCCAGCTTGTGCAGCGGGCGGTGGATGCCGGGCGTGTCGAGGAAGAGAATCTGCGCATCAGGCTGGGTGTAGATGCCCAGGATCTGGTCGCGTGTGGTCTGCGGCTTGGGCGTCACGATCGCGATCTTCTGCCCCAGCAACCGGTTGAGCAGCGTCGATTTGCCCACGTTGGGTCGGCCGATGACGGCCACATAGCCGCTGCGATGGTCGGCGGGCAGGTCATTCTGGTCGGGCAGAAGGTTCATGTCCATGGGGGGATGGTACCACAGTCGGGAGTCGGTGGTCGGTGGTCGGGAGTCGGGAGTCGGGTCGGACGACTCCAAACTGTAGGCGCGGGTCCGTGGCCGGCGCTGGTGAAGATGCGGACAACACCCACAATGGACGACGCGGGCCGATTCCCGACCACCGACTCCCGACTCCCGACTCCCGACTCCCGACCGCCGACTCCCGCAGTTACCGCAACAGCGGCGGCGGTTGGGGCAGGGAGAGGTTGATCGTGCCGGTGGCCTCGCTGGGCTGGAGCATGCGCCAGCCGAAGGTCGCGCCCAACGTGCGCAGGTGGGGGTCGGCGTTGAGCGCCTGCTCGATCATGTAGGTCGAGCCGGTGAGCAGGATGATGTCGCCCGGTTGGCGCATGGCGCGCGCGGCATCGAGCGCGTGGCGCGGGTCGCCGACGACCAGCGTCGGCGTGTCGCCCGCAAGGGGCGTGACTTCGGCGGCCACCTTGCCCGGGTCCATCCCTTTGTACGACGCGCCGGTGACAATAATGGTCTTGGCCATTTCGGCAAGCGCACCGAAGATTTTGGCGGGGAAGCGCTTGCCCGACATGCCCAGGACGAGGATTTTGCCGGCGTCGCCAAACTGCTCGCGAATCTCTCCCGCCAGCGCATTGATCTTTTCGTAGTTGTGGGCAATATCGGCGTAGATGCCCTCGTCCACCCGCCAGAAGCGCCCAAGCAAGCGCGCGTCGGCAAAGGCGCGCAGCAGCCGATCTTCCTCAAGGTCGGGGACAAAGTGGCGAATGACCGACGCGGCCAGCGCCGCGTTCCACTTCTGGTAAGGGGCGTGGAGCAGCGAGTCAGTGGTCACAGCCAGTTGATTGGCATCAAGTCCGCCAACCAGCGCGTCTACATCCGCCTGACCTACAACCTGCAGCGGCGCACCTTCGTGGGCGCTCACCTGGCGAATGATCTCGAGGCTCGACGGATCGGCTTCGCTTGTGAAGAATGGCCTGTCCTTGCGCGCCGCGCCCGCCTTGTCAAGCACCCGTTGCCAAAGTTCGTCACCGAGCAGATTCGTGTGGTCGCTGCCCACGTTGGTCAGCGCGCACGGCCGCGGCATCGACTGCGCGCGTCTGGTCATAGCGCCCGCCGATGCCCGACTCAAAGGCGGCCCACTCCACCTCATGGCGCTCAAAGAGGCAGAGCGCAATCAGGATCGAAACCTCATGGAAGGTGTGTACATGCTCGGGGCGGTTGTGCGCCAGCCGCGTGACCCACGGGCGCACCCGCTCTTCCCACGCCCACATGATGTCGGCCTGACTCACGAATTCGCCGCCGACACTGAAGCGCTCGCGGTAGTCGAAGAGGTGCGGGCTCATGAATGCGCCCGCCTTGCCCACTGTGCCGAAGCCCATCTCGAGGAAGCGGCAGGTTGAGCCCTTGCCGCCGGTTCCCACTACATGAATGAGACGCGTCGGGTGGCCCGTGGGCCAGAAGGCCTCGATTGATTCACGCAGCAAATCCAAACGCGCCAGCTTGACGGCCGACCACTCGGCGTGAAAGATCTGGTCAACGACGTTGTAGTAGGGAAAGTTGGGGTTATCGAAACCGTTGCGGGCGGACCTGGGCATGTGGGCGAAATCCATCTTGGGGGGATGATTTGACGCCAGGGCGCAAAGACGCAAGGCAAAACGCAAGGAACTGCAGCGCGTACTCCGGCTCAAGAGCCGGATGAGAATTGAGAAGTCTCGCTCAATCGTGCGGTTGTCGTTCCCTGCGTCCTTCCTTGCGTACCATGGCGCCCTGGCGCACGTGCGTCAAGAAGTTGCTACGCGCCGGCGAATTCGGTGCGGCGCTCTTCAATTGTGTTGAGCAGATCGGCAAAGGACTGGGCGAATTTGTCCACACCCTCGCGCTCGAGTTCGTCGGTTGCCGCATCCATGGAGACGCCCAACGCCTCAATTGCAGCAATCTGCGCCGCGGCGGTCTCCACATCCACATCCACCGTGCGCGCCACGGTCCCGTGGTCGCGGTACGCCTCAAGCGTGGCCGGCGGCATCGTGTTCACGGTGTGCGGGCCAATTAGTGTATCCACATACATCAGGTCGGGCAGATTCGGGTTCTTGGTGCTTGTGGATGCCCAGAGCGGCCGCTGCACGCGTGCGCCCGCGGCGCTGAGCGCAGCCCAGCGCGGCCCGACGAACTTCTCCTCAAACTGGCGATAGGCGAGCTTGGCATTGGCCACGGCGGCTGTGCTCAGTAGTGCGTGTGCGGCGTCGGCCTGGCTGGGATCGCTCTGCGCGATCTTCTCAAGGCGCGCGTCCACATTCGAGTCAACGCGGCTTACAAAAAAGCTTGCCACGCTTGCTACACGGTCGATCGGCTTGCCTGCGGCCTTGCGTTCCTCAAGCCCCTGGATGTACGCCTCTTTCACAGCGGCGTAGCGCTCGAGGCTGAAGATGAGAGTGACGTTGATGTTGATGCCGTCGGCAATCAGCCGGCGAATTGCATCAATCCCTGCCAGCGTGGCCGGAACCTTCACCATCAGGTTTGGCCGATTGACGAGGCCATGCAGACGGCGCGCCTCGGCCACGGTGGCCTCGGTCTCGTAAGCAAGCGTGGGGGCTACCTCGAGGCTGACAAAGCCGTCGTGGCCGCCGGCACGGTCGTAGACCGGCCGCAACACATCGGCCGCAGCCTGAATGTCGGCCACCGCCAGCGCCTCGAAAACGCTCTTGGCGTCGCTCTCCTGAGCGAGCAAGACGCGCAAGTCGTCGTTGTAGGCGTCGCTCTTGGCGATCGCCTGCTGGAAGATCGTGGGGTTGGAGGTGACGCCTGCTACGCCGCCTTCCACAAGCGCCTGCAGTTCGCCCGAGCGCACCATCCCGCGCTCGATGAAGTCCAGCCAGATGCTCTGGCCCAGTTGGTAAAGTTCCTGTATGCGATTCATGGTCGCCCCTTTCTCTGACATGTAAACGCCCAACGGCGCGTCGCTCTCCGGCAGCGCCCCTCTCTGGAGCGCTTCAGGATTATACCACGCTCGCGCCGCCGGGTGTGGTAAAGTGGCCCCATGCACTTTGACGCGTTGTGCCTTGCCTGCATGGTGGATGAATTGAACGCTGCGCTCTGCCCTGGACGGGTGCAGCAGGTGGTGCAGACGGGCCCGCGCAGCATTGGGCTTGAGGTTTACGGCCACGGCGCACGCCACTCGCTCGTGTTGGATGCGGCAATCGACTACCCTGCCGTCTACGTCACCGACGGCAAATTGCGGCGCGGCGGCGAGGGCGATTCACCACTCGGGCTGCTGCTGCGCAAATATGTGCGCGACGCCGGGCTGGTCTCTGTGCGCCAGCCGATTGCCTGCGAACGGCTGCTCGAGCTTGAATTCGCCAACAAGGAGCACGGCCCCACGGTGCTCGTTGTCGAACTGATTGGCCGCGCAGCCAATCTGATCCTGCGCCGTGCCAACGGGTTGGTTCTCGATTGCCTTGTGCGCGTGCCTGCCAACGCGACGGGCCGCCGCGTGGTGATGCCCGGACGCGCCTACAGCCCGCCGCAGCCCCAGGCCAAACTGGCCCCGCTCGATGACGGCTCGCCCGACTACTACGCGCGACTGGCCGAAATTTCCGCTGCAGAGGGACCGCTATGGCGCGCACTCGTTGCCGGTGTGGCAGGCGTCAGCCCGGCGCAGGCGCGCGAGCTGGCGTGGCGCATCGCCGGAGCAGAGGATGCGCCCGCGGCGGCTGCATCGGTGACCGCCACTGTTCAGGCGCTGCAGGAGTTGTGGCTGCCCGCGCGCACGGGGAACTGGCAGCCGGGCTGCCTCATGAGCGACGGCGGCGCGGCAACCACATACGCACCCTATGTCATTCATGGGGCCGGCGCATGGCAGCCGCAGCCTACCCTCAGTGCGGCAATCGCCGCGGTGGTCGCCGCCCGCCGCGTCGCTGCCGAGTCGCCTGCGCCCGTTGATGCGCCAACCGTGCGCGACGAGTACGCCGTGCATCGCGACAGCGTCGAAAAGTTGCTGCGCAGCGCGCGCAAGCGGGTCAACGGGCAGTTGACCGCGCTCGCGGGGGATGATCCCGACCCAGGTGCAGCCGAGGCTTTGCGCCACGAGGCCGCATGGCTGCTGGCGCTGCAAACGCACATTGTCCCCGGGCAGGAGTTCCTCGAAGTCGCCGCTATCGAAACGGGCGGCGAGATGCTGACGATTCCTCTTGATCCAGCGCGCACGCCCGTCCAGCAGGCAGAGGCGCTCTACAAGCGCGCGGGCAAGCTCGAACGCGCGGCCATCTTCGTACCCACGCGCCGTGCGCAGTTGCAGAATGATCTCGACTATCTTGCCCAACTGGATGCCGACCTGGCCCAGGCGCAAAGCCAGCCTGAAATCGGCGCTGTGCGCCAGGCGATCTACGACGCGGGGCTGCTGCCACCGCCCAAAGCAGCAAAGGTGCGCCCAGCGCAGCCCGCCGGACCGAGACGCTATCAGTTCGACGGCTGCACGATTCTGGTTGGGCGTAACGCGCAACAAAATGACAAGCTCACCTTCACGCTTGCCCGGCCCGATGACTACTGGTTGCATGCGCGCGGCGCGCCCGGCTCGCACGTGGTTGTGCAGTGCCCGCAGGGCGAACCGGGTGCGCGTGTGCTCGAGGCGGCCGCCCAGCTGGCTGCCCACTTTTCCACGATCGGGGGCGAATTGGCGGCCGACGTGATTGTGGCGCAACGGCGCCATCTGGCGCGCCCACTGCACGGCCGCCCCGGTCAGGTACTCGTGCGCCAGGAAAGGGTGCTGCGCGTCCCCGCCCGCCTGCCCGAAGCTGTCACCGAACTCGCGAAGTAGACCTGCAGCGCCCGACGAGAAATAGGGGACATCAAGCACAAGTTCCGCGTCCAACCAACGGCCGACCGGCGACACAGAGACACGAAGACACAGAGGAAGCGCCATGCGGCGCACGCAGAAGCGCAGCGCGAACGCGCCTTCCCGTTATGGCAGCGCCTCAATAATCGGTGCGTTCGGACACTTGGTCACTATCATGATCGCTGCACCATCAATAGAGGCTTACGACAGCCGCAGCCGCAAGCAGGACGAACGCGATCGTCACCAACACGAGGTTGCGGCGAAAGAGCACGTTCCACGCGGACTCGGGCTCCGACGGCGCTCCAGTGCCGTAGGACGTTGTCGGCATAGGCGCAGGTTGTTGCGAACCCAGCAGGATCGCGCGCATTTCGCGTGCGTTGGCGGGGCGCTCGTTGGGATGCATCGAGAGCGCCTGAAAGATCGAGCGCTCGCAGCGCGGGGTGATGGCGGGATTCAACTGGCGCAATGAAGTCAGCGCGCCGGGGTGAAGAAAACGCTCTTTGGCATCAACGGGTGGGATACCGGCGAGCAAGTGGTAGAGCGTTGCTGCAAGGCTGTAGAGGTCGCTGCGGCAGTCGGTGTAGCTCGAATCGCCCCCGTACTGCTCGAGTGGTGTGTAGGCAACCGTGCCGCGCCCCTGCATCACCGTGACGGTGCGCGTCTCATCAACATGCATCACCTTGACGAGCCCGAAATCCACAAGCTTGATCACGCCACGTGGCGTGAGTTTGATGTTGCTGGGCTTGATGTCCCGGTGCAGCACGGGCGGGTTCTGCTCGTGCATATACTCGAGCGCATCGAGCAATTGCGCCGCCCAACCGAGCACGACGGTCTCCGAGAGAAACTCGTTGCGCCGCTGCGCCTCCTGCAGGAGTTCCTGCAGGTCGCGCCCCTCCACAAAGTCCATAACCAGATACTCGCGCGACCCCTCGGCGAAGTAGTCGGAGACCTTGGGCAGATTCGGGTGGTCCAGCCGGGCGAGGACGCTTGATTCGAGGCGAAACTGCTCCGACATCTGCTCCAGCTCATCATCAGAGAGGCTGCCCTGCGTGAGCGTAGGCAGAATCTCCTTGACGGCGCAAACGCGCCCCTCAAGGCGCAGATCGCTCGCCTTGTAGACGGCTCCCATGCCGCCCTGTCCCACAAGTTCGAGAATCTTGTAGCGCTCGCGCAGCAGCGTGCCCGGCTCGAGGATCATATGCGTGGGAATCCTCGCTGGGCGTACCCGGTCATGAGCGGTGAATCGGTTGGCCCGCCAAGCGGCCTGTGTGTGTTCGTTTTATGCATGGGGGGATTCTGGTATAATGCCGCTGTGTGATCCTGCCGGGCAGCCCGACTCTTGAGGAGTTGCCCAAACCGACGTGCCCACACTGGAGGCAATTCGGACGATAGCCGGTCGCGAAAAGAGGATGCGTCCGACGCACTTCGCGCAAGGTGGCTGCAGCATTTGCAGCGACCCGCATCCCGCACTGTGGCCATTATGCGCCGCAGGCTGGTGACTGTCAATTCGCCATCCATACTCCCTCGCGTAGCCGAATTCCCAAATTGTACGGATGGGAGGCGCGCTGCGGCGAGCGAGATGGGCGAAGACAAAGGAATCGATATGACCCCAGACTCATTTACCCCTTCGGCGAGCGATGAAGTACCTGTGGCGCGGCCACGCGAGAACGCGATGCTTGTGCTGCAGCGCGGCGCCGAAGCGGGGCGACGTTGGCCGCTCGACAGAACGCGGCCGATCACAATCGGCCGCGGCGAGGAATGTGAAATCCACCTGCCCGACCGCCAGGTCAGCCGCACACATGCGCGCATCGCCTGGAACGGCGAAACCTATTCGCTGGAGGACCTTGACAGCAAGAACGGGACGCATGTCAACGGTGCGGAGGTTCAGGCAGCCACCGTACCGCTTCACGATGGCGACGAAATCCAGATTGCCTTGCGCTTCAAGCTGGCTTTTGTGGATGCGGGCGCGACCGCGCCGCTGACGCTCGATGTGGACAATCAGGGGCTGCGGCTTGACAAGGATACGCGCCAGGTCTGGATCAACAACGTGCTGGCCGATCCACCCCTGAGCCTGCATCAGTACCGGCTTCTGGAAGTGCTCTGGGATTCGGGCGGCGGGGTCGTTACGCGCGACCAGATTATCGAGGCGGTGTGGCCGGAGGCAAGCAGCGAGGGCGTGAGCGAACAAGCGATTGATGCGCTTGTGCGGCGCCTGCGCGAGCGCATCGAGGAGTGCGACACCGAGTTTCGCTACATCATCACAGTGCGCGGCCACGGCTTTCGCCTCGAGAATCGCTGATGGCTGAAGTGGCCCCACCGTGGACCAATGGAACGGTGCAGGCAAATCCCCAGGGGGCCATGAGTCTCTACCTGCATGTTCCCTTCTGCGCCAGGAAGTGTCCGTATTGCGACTTCAATACCTATGCCGGGTTGGATGCGCTCTACGCTGAGACCGTCGATGCACTTTGCGCTGAAATGAAGCGCTGGGCGCCGCACGTGGCCGGGCGAAGCGTTGATACGGTCTTCCTGGGGGGTGGAACGCCCACGGTGCTCTCGGCGGACCAACTGGCGCGTTTGATTGCCGCCGTGCGCGCGAACTTCAGCCTAACGCGCGATTGCGAAATTACGTCGGAGGCCAATCCGGGCACGGTGGACCAGGCAACCTTTGCGACGCTGCGCACGTTGGGCGTCAACCGGTTGAGCCTCGGTGTCCAGTCCTTCCAGGCCGAGGAACTTGCCTTTCTGGGGCGCATCCATGATGCCGACGATGCCATGCGCGCCTTTGCAGCCGCGCGCAACGCCGGTTTCGACAATATCAACCTTGACTTCATCTTCGGCTTGCCTAACCAGCAGCCGGCATTGTGGGAAAAGACACTGGCGTGCGCGCTCGATCTGGCCCCCGAGCACCTGAGCCTCTACAGCCTGATCGTCGAGGAGAACACGCCGCTCTACAACTGGGTGGAGACCGGCCACGTGGCAGCGCCGGATGACGACCTGGCCGCGACGCTCTACGAGGCGGCGATGACAGAACTCGCCGCCGCCGGGTATGTGCAATACGAGGTTTCCAACTGGGCGCGCCTCTCTCCAAACGAGGCTGCGAATGTGACAACACCGCGACTCGTAAGCCGCCACAATCGGGTCTATTGGCGCAATGGCGAGTATCTCGGCTTTGGCCCCGGCGCACACAGCCACTTGCGCCTGCGCGACGGAGCTGGGAACATCTGGAGCCGCCGCTGGTCGAATCGCAAGCCGGTGCCCGGCTACGTGCGCCGGATGCAGCAGGGGCAGTCAATTGAGGCGTTCTCCGAAATGCTCAATGCGCGCAGCGCCATGGGTGAGACGATGATGGTCGGGCTGCGCCTCGTACGTGAAGGCGTTGCCTATGCCCACTTTGAGCGTCTGCACGGGGTTGACTTGCGCACGGTCTTTGCTCCCGAACTGACGGAGCTCACGGCGCAGGGTCTACTGGAACTGCGCGCCGACAGCGTTTGCCTCACGGGTCGAGGGCTAATGTTGGGCAATCAGGTATTTGCTCGTTTCCTGGCGGAGCCAACGGCAGCAGCTCAAGGCTTGCCCGCTTAACACGCCGCCACGGCGGTTGCAGGGAAAGGCTCTTCTGGAATGATTCGCGCCCTCTATCCCGGCACGTTTGACCCGATGCACAATGGGCACGTCGACATTGCCACACGCGCCGCCGCCATGTTTGACGAAGTTGTCATCGCGGTTTACGATGCGCCCCCCAAGAAACTGCTCTTTTCGACGGATGAGCGGCTCGAACTGGCGCGTCGGGCCGTGGCCCATCTTGCCAATGTGAGCGTCACCGCCTATGCCGGGTTAACGGTTACGGTCGCGCGCCAGGTGGCTGCACAGGTGATTGTGCGCGGTCTGCGCAACGTGGCGGACTTTGAATATGAACACCAGATCGGCTGGGCCAACAGCGAGCTTGCGCCCGATGTTGAACTCTGTTGCCTCTTCTGCACTGGGCGTTTTGCCTATTTGAGCGCGACCATCCTCAAAGAAGTGGCGAGCCTGGGTGGGGACGTGCGCGAATGGGCGGCCCCTCACATCCTGGAGGCGCTTTCGACGAAGTTCGAGCGTGATCTGCTCAACAGCCCTGCGATCGTAGGCCGCAGCGACGGCAAGCTGACGCATAGGGGATAACGGCCGGGAGTGGGCAGTGGGCAGTCGGGAGTGGGCAGTCGGGAGTGGGGTGTCGGGAGTGGGGTGTCGGCCATCGCCGCAGCCGTCCCATTAATCAATCAACCTGTCAACCAATCAACTTATCATCCAGTCAACCAATCAACCCAATTCTCGGTTATCAGTCGTCAGTTGAGGTGTCCCATGGCAATCCTGCAGATCATCGACCAACTGGCGGACAAGATCAACAATAGCCCCAAGATGCCGCTTTCGTCTGCGCGCATGGTGGATGCGAACGAGGTCGGCCAGATCCTTGAGCGACTGCGGATCAGCGTGCCCAGCTCCATCATGGAGAGTGAGCGCACGTTGGCGGAGCGCGAGCGGATTCTGGCCGAGGCCGATGTCGAAGCCAAGCGCATTATTGCCCAGGCGCGCCAGCGCGCCAACGAGATGCTCAGCAATGATGGGCTGGTGGCCATGGCGCGCAAGGAAGCCGACCGCATTGTGGAAGAAGGCAGGCAGCAGTCGCGGCTGCGAGCAGAAGAGGCAGATGCGTACTCGGTTGAAAAGCTTCAGGAAGTCAATAACGCGCTCAAGCGCATGCAGGCCGAAGTCGAAAATGGGCTGCAGCTTCTGCGCGGTCGCACGCGCCCTGCCGAAAGCGTGCCGGATAGCGCCAAACCTGCGCCAAAGCAGCTGCAGACCCAGACCGCAGCCAAACGCCAACCCGCTGACTCGCCCACCGGCTGCGCGCGGCGAGCCCAAAGGTTGACGCCTCCTCCGGAGCCCTGGGCGTGTCTGGATGGCCCGTCCGCGGTCTGACGCAAACCACTGAATGCATTGTTGTCCTGGCTTCCAGTTTTGACACCACCCCGCGAGCCCGGTATACTGCTGGTTCGCGTGTCTCAACGCGCTGCGATCCGCCGGTGCAGCCCTGGGCGCTCGTTGCACGTTGACAACCCTGCACGCGTGGGAAGAGTACAACCCATGCAATTCAATGTCGCACAATTGCTGAAGGAGCCAACTGGCGCTGTGCGCCGGTATGAGCTGGCTGAGGACTTGAGCGAACTGGACCCGGAGCTTCAGTTTCTGGGCCCGCTGGTAGGCACAGTGACGCTCTTACGCACGAATAGCGGCGTACTCGTGACAGGGGAACTGAGCGCCCCAGTGCAGGTCACCTGTAATCTGTGTCTCAGCCCAATTGCCCAGCCTGTACGCTTTGAGCTTGAAGAAATGTTCCACCCGACCACGGAAGTGGCCACCGGGCGACCGCTGCGGGACGACGAGTATGAGGGTGGACCCGAGGACCTTGAAGACGCTGCGCTGCTGATTGATGAAAAGCACATCCTCGACGCCTCCGAGGTCATCCGGCAGAATCTTTGGTTAGCACTGCCCATGTATCCGGGCTGCAACTGGATAGGTTTGGGTGATTGCCCTAATCTGGGCCGAGTGCCTATGCTGGATGATGTGCGTTTGATTCGTGCGGGCGAAAGCATCGACAACGATGCCGAGGAAATTGACCCGCGCTGGTCGGCCCTGCGCAAACTGCAGGTGGGCGACGAAAACGAAGGAACATCCGGCTGATCGCAACGCCGGTGCGCAAGGGTAATACGCGACGAAACTTGTTGCTGAAGTCCCTTGATTGTAATTTTCGCTGTAGCGGACGTCTGTCTTGGTTCGGACGTTTCGATACGCTTCATGAATACCAAGTAGACGGCCCGACCTGGTGGCCGAAGGAGAGCCTTTATGGGACCGCTGCCGAAGAGAAAGATCAGCAAAGGGCGCAAGGGTCGCCGTCGCGCGCATGACGCCATTGGCGTGCCGCACCTGGTTGCTTGCCCCAACTGCCATGAGCGCAGGTTGCCGCATCGGGTTTGTCCCGCCTGCGGCCACTACAAGGGGCGCGAGGTGCTTGACATGGAAGTCGTCAAGCCCAAGTCCTAAGTAGCTCCACAAAAGGGGATCTGGCCGACGCCAGGTCCCCTTTCTGTTCAGCGCGTCATCACGGATTGCCGGCCGTGGCATTGCCTTCCCCGCTCCCCCTCGTCCCTGTACCGAACTGCGCGAAGGATTCCGCTGTGACAACCGAATTCGCCTTTCTGGCTGCTTTGCGCGCCACTGCATTTCTTTTTCCAGGCCAGGGTTCCCAACATGTTGGCATGCTCAAGGAGCTGGCCGACCTTTCACCGGCCGCCCAGCGCACCTTTGCCGAGGCCGACGATGTGCTAGGTTTCGCCGTCAGTCGCATTTGTTTCGATGGGCCGGACGAGCAGCTTACCGACACAATCAACGCGCAGCCCGCGCTGCTGACGGCGTCAATTGCTACGCTGCGCGCCCTGGCGGAAGTTTGCGCCACGGTTGATGGCATCTTCACGGACGTGGCAGGCAGCGCACCCAACGCGTTGGCGGGCCACAGCCTGGGCGAGTATAGCGCGCTCGTTGCGGCTGGAAGCCTCACTTTCGCCGACGGCCTGCGCCTCGTCCGCACACGCGGCCGCTTGATGAAGGAAGCGGGGGAGCGTTCGCCGGGCTTGATGGCGGCTATTCTCGGGCTGGACGAGACGCGAGTGGCCCAGATCTGCGGCGAGGCCGCGCAAGCCACAATGGGTATTGCCCAGGTAGCCAATGACAATTGCCCCGGCCAGGTGGTCATTTCGGGCAATCGCGCCGGCATGGAGGCGGCCATGGCGGCGCTGACAGCGGCGGGTGCGAAGAAGGTGATGCCGCTGGCCGTGAGCATTGCTGCGCACAGCCCGCTCATGGCGCCCGCCGCCGCAGAGTTCCGCGAGGCGATTGCCGCCACGCCCATCGCACCGCCCGCCTTGCCGGTCTATGCCAATACCACTGCCGTTCCCCTTGCAGACGCGGCGGCTGTCCGCTCCGAGCTCGAGGCGCAGCTCACCGGCAGCGTCCGCTGGACGCAGAGCATTCAGGCGATGGCGGCGGCAGGGATCACGCGCTTCGTCGAAGTGGGACCGGGCGAAGTGCTCACCGGGCTTGTCAAACGCATTGATCGCACCGCCGCCCGCAGCAACATCAACAACCCCGAGAATCTGGCGGCGTTCATCGCTGCACAGCAAGTGTAGGCGGCGACCCCCGTGCGCACAGCCAGGGCGACAGGCGAGGTTCGCACTTTGCCCGCTTCGGGCGTATAATGGCCCGAGTCGAAGCGGCCACAGGTGGAGCGAATCAGCGGCATGAGCGAGCAAATGAGCGGTGCGAACCGTTTTCAGGATAGGGTCGTATTGGTCACAGGGAGCAGCAGCGGCATCGGCGCAGCCACTGCGCTGGAGTTTGCCGCGGCCGGCGCACGTGTTGCGGTTCACTATCGCGGCAATGCGGAAGGCGCAGAAGCGGTGCTCGAGCAAATCCAGCGCGCCGGCGGGAGTTGCGCACTCTTCCAGGCCGATGTCAGCGACCCTCAGGCGGCCGCTGAACTCGTCAAGCAGGTGCACGAACAGTTGGGCGGGCTTGACATCCTTGTGAACAACGCCGGCACAACGCGCGACATGCTGCTGATGCAAATGAAGGAAGACGATTGGGACACGGTGATCAACACCAATCTCAAGAGCGTTTATGCAGTCACCAAGGCGGCCGTGCGCGGCATGGTGCGCAAGCGCTGGGGGCGCATCATCAACCTCACCAGCGTTGTGGGAATCTCCGGCCAGGCCGGGCAAACGAACTACGCGGCGAGCAAGGCGGGCATCATCGGCTTCACCAAGAGCCTTGCGCGTGAAGTGGCAAGCCGCAGCATCACCGTCAATGCGGTGGCGCCGGGTTTCATTCCCACGTCGCTCACGAATGTGCTGCCGGACGAAATGCGCGAGCGCATCCTGCGCGAGACACCGCTGGCGCGCATGGGAACTGCAGAGGAAGTCGCCTGGGCCGTGGCTTTTCTGGCCGATGAACGCTCTGGCTTTATTACCGGCCACGTGTTGACTGTGGACGGCGGGCTTGTGATGATGTAGCGCTGTAGACGCAGCGACTTATTGTCGCGCGGTGCGCGGTGCAAAACTGGGCGCGCTGTGCGCACATGACAGGATAGTATGTCAAACTGGATCCTTTCCAACCAGGAATCCTCGGAAGACCCCGAACCCGAGAAGAGCGCCGCCCCGGCCGCATCCCCGCTCCAGGCGGACGAAGCCGCGCCGGTGGTCAAGAGTTCGACGTCCGCGCCTCAGACGGCAACGCGCGAGTTTATCGACGAACGGCGCAAGGCGCGCATGCTCGCCCTCCAGGCGCTCTACGAAATCGACACAGCCGGCCACGCGCCTGACGTCGTTCTGTACGAACGGCTGCGTGTTAACCCGCCGGGCGAACTTGGCGCTGATTTTCTCATTTGGCTGGTGGCCGGTACGGTGACCCATCGCGAACGCATCGATGTGCTCATCCGCCACTACGCACCGGACTGGCCGGTTGAGCAGTTGGCGCCGATCGACCGGAGCATTCTTCGCCTTGCCTTGTTTGAATTGGGCGCCGGCGACGGTTCGACGCCCCCCAAAGTGGCCATCAACGAGGCTGTGGAGCTTGCCAAGACCTTTGGCGGCGACAGCAGTCCGCGATTTGTCAATGGCGTTCTGGGTGCGGCGCTTGTTGAGGCGCGCAGCCAGGCGTATTGAGGTAGGACATCGCGTATGGATGGGATCTTCGGCATTGGGCCCCTTGAACTGATCCTTATTGCTGTCATCGCGCTGATTGTCATGGGGCCCGAGCGGCTGCCCAGCGTCATCCGCGAAGGCGCGCGCTATTTGCGCGAAATTCGCAAGCTGGGAAGTGACCTGACCTCCCAGTTCAGCGACGAATTGAACATGCTGGATGACCTCAATCCGCGAGGAATCATCAACGAAGTTCTCGATCCGATCACAAAGGCGACCAAACCCGCGCCCCAGGCACCTGCCGGGCAGCCGCAGAAGCCGCCCGCAGCGAAGTCGTCCAGCGCGAAGGCGAATGTGCCCGCTGCAGCCGGCGCATCTGGCGCGACCGCTAACACAACAGGGAGTGGCGCGAACGGCGACGGTGGTGAACACTCTTCCGTACCCGATCAACCCGTAAACAGTATCCTGCCTCCGGCTCCGGCCATGACTGCCACCCCGGATGATGCCCCCACCGCGCAACCCGCCGCGGCAACAGCCGTTGATACGCACGCCGCGCCGCCCCCCGAGATTCCGGCATGAGCCAGAAAAGCGCCGCGTACAAGCCAATTCAGACGTCGCCCACGCCGCCGCCCAAACCCGCGCCCACTGAAGACAACAAGATGACGTTGATGGAGCATCTCATCGAGCTGCGCTATCGCCTCATGTGGGTCGTCGGCGCGCTTCTTGTGGGAACCCTGGTTTCGATGGTCTTCGTTACCCCCATCCTCGAGATCGTCATCAGGCCGCTGAGTGAATTCGGCAAGACACCGCAGGCGCTTGGCCCCACCGACTCGATCGGCATCTTCTTCAAGGTTGGCTTCACAATGGGCACGGCGATTGCGCTGCCTGTCATCATCTATCACTCGATCGCATTCATGGCGCCGGGCCTCTATCCTCACGAGCGGCGCGCGATTCTGTGGATGCTGCCAGGGGTCGTGATCCTTTTTATCATCGGCGCGCTCTTTGCCTACTTCATGCTCCTTCCCGCAGCCGTGGGTTTTCTGCAGAACTTCCTCGGCACTGTCATTAACCAGGACTGGAGCATCGACCGTTACATTGGCTTTGTCACGCGGCTTGTCTTCTGGATTGGTGTGTCGTTTGAACTGCCGCTTGTGGTTGCCGTGTTGGCACGCGCCGGGCTGGTTAGCGGCAGGCAAATGTTGCGCTACTGGCGCCAGGCGATCATTGTGGCTGCAATTGCCGCAGCGGCCATTACCCCAACGGTGGACCCGGTGAACATGACCATTGTCATGGGGCCGCTGTTGACGCTTTATTTCATTAGCGTGGGTCTCGCCTTCGGGTTGTACAGCCCACGCGTGCCCCGCGACTTCTCCGAGCAGTCCTTTATTCCGCCCGATGACGATGCGCCCGTCGCATAATCGAGTGGCGGTTTCCGCAGGGAGACGTAACCATGTCTGAACGATCCCAACTCATTGCCCGCAAACAGAGCGTGCAGGCGCGCATTGTGCAGTTGCAGCGCAACGTTGAGCGCGAGCGTTTGCGCACAGGCGGACGTTCCAAGAAGATTGCGCAGATGGATGTACAGATCGAGCAGTACCAGGCCGAAGAGGCCGAACTGCGCAAGGAAATCGACCGCACGGCGCCGGAAACAGCCGCTCAGTAAGGGACGCCGCCAACTACATACTTTCCGTGCGCGCCGCTCCGCAAGGGGCGGCGCGCATGACATCCTTGCTCACACGCGACTGCTACTTCGATGCCTGTCAACTCCTCGCTGGTCACGCTCCTGCTCTTTGGCGGCTCGCTGCTGGCGCTGGCGTGGTTCAGCGGTCGGATCAGCCTGGGCATTCAGCAGGTTGTTTACAACTTCACAGGATCAATCGATTACGCGGTTGTCGCGTATTTCCTCCTGCTGCTTCCCGGCATTGTGGTGCATGAGGCGGCGCATTGGGTGACGGCCTGGGTGCTTGGACTGAAGCCAGGCAAATTCACGATCTGGCCCAAACGGCGCGGGCGTATGGTGGGGCTTGGCAGCGTGACGGCGCTGCGCGGCGGCCCGCTGCGTGACAGCCTCGTCGGCATGGCGCCCCTGATTGCCGGCACAATCCTCGTTGCAGGGATGGCTTCCGCATGGTTCGGTGGCGCGGAACTCGAGCAAAATCTCGCCGGCGGCAGCCTTGCACGCTGGTTTGAGGCGCTTGCTGCCGCGTTCAGGCGGCCCGACTCCGCGCTGTGGGCATACGGAATCTTCGTCATCGCCAACGGCATGATGCCAAGCGCGCCGGACCGCGAGCCGCTCAAGCCGCTTCTCGTCTATATCGCGCTGGCCGCGCTGGTCTATTTCTTGTTGGGGTTGCCGCTGGATGCTTTCGGTAGCTTGCTGGATGCAGGCGCCGCGCCGCTTTCGCACATCAACAGCGCGCTTGTCGTCACGCTGCTGCTTGACGTGGGCGTGCTTGCCGTGTTGTTGCTCCTGGGGGCAGTGACCAGTCGCCGTTAAGGCGCGAAAGCCTCTGAACTGTGTTCTCGTTTTCGTTGTTCGCTACTGGGCGGGTTCGAGGTTGAAGACGAGTCGCTCAATCACCCAGCAGCCGCTTACCTTGTTGAGTTGCCACCGGTCGCCCGCAGGCGATATCTCGCTCCCAATGTGGGTCGTGGCCGTTACCACGGCGCTGTCGCCGGTGACCGCAACGTCCATGTCGGCCGGGGCGGCTGCCGCGGCGGCGCCTGGAAAGACGATGCGCACATAACGGTGGCGCACGGCGTCCTTGCCAATCCACAACTGGTCGTCACTCTCGTCCGCGGGCGTGTTCTTGGCGTTGACAACACGCCCGTCCTCGTCCCACAGCAGCATCAATTGCTCAATGCTCTGGGCTACCATGAGTTCCCCTTCGGCGTGCAACACGGAGCGAATTGCATCGGCATCGCTCGCGCCGGCGCCGAGGCCCAATGTGCACGAACCGATTGCCGGTGGCAGCGGCGTTTCTGTGACCGGCGGCGTGGGCGTGGCCGACGGCGCGATTGAGGCGCAGCCAGCCATCAGGCACATCAACAGGATCAGCATCAATTGGGGAAGCAACCAGCGGGATCTGTGCACGGGAATCGGGAACTGGCTAGAGACCATTGGCGGGGGCAGCGTCTTGCGCGCCGGCGCCTGGGCTTGTCGCGTCAAAGAACTGGCGCACGAAGTCGTCCTGGACGGCAAGGGTCTCTTCGAGCGTGCCCATGCGGCTCGAGGTAAGTTTGAAGAGCACGATGCCGTCGGAGAGCGAACGGGCTTCATTGGGGAAGAGGTAGAAGTAGAGCACCACGTGCTCGGTATCCTCTTGCTTGTCGGGGAAGCGTTTGTGCGCCTCGAGGTACAGCCCGTAGAGATTGCCGCCATTCTTGAGCGGCACCGGGTGGGAGCCAAGGTTGTACTGCCAACCATCGGCGTCGTAGCAGATGTCGGGCGCGTGGAAAGGCTGCGAACTGCGACCACCCACCATACTCAGCCAAACAGCCTGCCCATCGCCATTGCGATAAAGGCGCTGCACGTACTGCTCGGGCTGCAGGAGGATGAGGACCTCATCGTTGGTCTCAACACGGACATCGCCTTGCCAATCGCCGATCGCGAGAGGGACGTCATTGAGATCGTGGTCAAGATCGAAGTGGCTGACAGCGCTCACCGTGGTCTCACGCGGGGTGCGCCGCCAGAAGTCGAGATCACTCACGTAGTTGATGGCGGGCGATGCTGCGGCCGCAGCGCTTCCGACCGCATCCGGCCCGGGCGTGGCAGCGCGCGTGGGCCAGTAGACGAAGAGAGTCGCGGCAAGCAGCAGCAGCACTGCGCCGCCCACAGCCAGGGCGTAGGTGCGGCCGGGCGCGTTGCGCTCCATATTTGGCGCGGCTGACGGTGTGTCGTCGCCTGGCGGTGGGGTGAGGTCCGGAGCGTTGTCCATTAGATCACGTTGGCCCGCAGGCTGCGCAGGCCAAGCAGGCGCGTCAGCGGATAGATCAGCAGCAGAACGCCGATGAAGAAGATGAAGCCGGAATAGTCGTGGTAGAAGGTGAATGCCGCATCGGCACCCCATTGGCGGGCGACAAAGAGCAGTGAGGCGACGCGCAGAATGTTCCCCAGCAGCGCAAGCGGCACCGACAGCAGAACCAGCAGCAACCTCGCCCACATTGGGCCGTCGATCAAGTAGGCCAGCAGCGTCGTCAGCGCCAGGAGCGTAATCAACGAGTTGACGCCGCTGCACTGTGCGCCGATCACGAGGTCGGCGTTGGGCATCGTCACGGCATTGCCCACAATCGTCACATCCAGCCCCAGAAAGGTCACCAGCGCGCCCGAGCAGACTCCGGTGAAGAGGGCCAGCGGCAATGTGGAACGCTCGATAAAGGGCAGCGGCACCATGAATGCCAGGTAACCGATGGGAAACGCCAGCGTGCGCGCCGCCCTGCCCCCGCCAAGCAGCCAGATTCCGCCTGCGATCATCGGAATCATGCTGAGCGCAGCCATGTAGTACGCGCGCTGATCAACAAACCAGAGGTAGAACGCCACCGAGAGGGCAAGCAACAGCAGCCCGCCCAGGCTTCCCTGCCCCGGCTGCCACACAAACGTATCATCGCGCTTGATGCGCATGACGCCAAGAAAAAGACAGAGGGGAACAATGAGAACGCCGTGGCTGTAATAGTCATTGCCCATCCACTCGCCCCAGAGCCAGCGCCAGGTGGGCAATGTGAGCAGGATAAATGCCGCGGCCAGAAGTAGAGGCAAGGCAAGGCTTTGCAGTGTACCTGGCTTCGATGTCGTCTGCTTCATGCGCTGCAAAGGCCCGGAACGTGGCGCGACTGGAGCGTGCTGTGGGGCAGAATACCATCAACGCGAGCACATGGTCAATGCGGCGTATGGTTATGCGAACAGATTTTGTACGCGGATAACGCGGATCTCACGGATTCGTGCGGCGCGCATGATCAATCCGCGCAATCCGCGGCATCTGCGTCATCCGCGTACAGAATCGTCGCGCGTGTGCGGCAGGCTGCGCGCAAGCTCGGCCAGGCGTGGGCCATCAATCAACTCGAGCGGCTTGCCCGCGGCCCACTGACGCGCAGCCTTGCTGATGCTTCCCGTGGTCACCAGAAAGCCCTGCGTCGCGCCGCTGTGCAGCATCGTGCCGTAGAGGTCGCGCACCACTTCTTCGCCCACGGTTCCCCTGTAGCGCTTGCACTGCACGACTCCAATACTCCCGCTGCGATCGGTGAGGATGATGTCGATGCCGCCATCTTTCACGTCGGGCGTGTTGACCACACCGTAGCCCTGACGTGCGAAGATGCGCTGCGCCACATATGCCTCGAACTCGGAAGGCGTCAGCGCGAGCATCTGGTTGACGGAGAGGGCGCGCCAGCCCACGGGGCGCAGCAGGCTGACCCAGCGCCGCGCCAACTCGCGGCCCACAAGCACAAGCAGCACGCCCGCAGCCACAAGCAACGCGCCCAGCGCGAGGTTGAGCGGTGCGAGCAGCGGCACGCCCTGCGCCCCAATGCGCCAGCCCAGCCAGCCATAGAGCGCCAGCCAGAGCAGCGCCGCCACCCCCGCGCCCAGCGTATACGACAGCAACTGCCGCCGCGGCCGCCAGCGCGGCGGCTCAAAGGCGTAGGTGCGCGACTGCAAGACTCGACCGGTGGCGCTCATGTCGCCAGTATGGAATAGTTGTTCACAAACTGCAACAACCTCAACGCAAACACGGACAGAGCAGAGAAACGCAAAGGAAGGGCATGGGCAGGGCGATGCGGGCCTAGCGTTTGACGGCAGGCATATATATCTTCTTGTCTAGGTTTCGCGCTGATCACCGCGCTACTGACTGCGCTCACGCTCCAAAGTCCGGCGGAATTGCGCGCTTGCACGGTCACGTAATAGACCCCGCCATTTGTCAGACTCAATCCGTTACGGATGATGCTTGTGGCTGTGGTGTAAGTCCACCCTACCACGTTGCGTGCGCCGGGCGTTGTGCCAATGGCGTAGCGGTACTGCGTGACGCCTGTGCCATTTGGCGCCCACGAAGCAGAAAGAGAAGTAAGCAATGTGGTCGACGTTCCCTGAATGGTGGGCGGCAGCGGTGGAAGAGTGGTAACGGCCCCGGCATAAGCGACTTTGAAGGCACCAGTCCCAGAGGCTGCTGTGATTCCGTCAATAGCCAGCGCACCGTTAACCGTAACATCATAATCACCGGTACGTATCTCTTGTGTGAAATCCAGTGTGCCACGCCACTGAGTAGGGCTAACCCATGTTCCGGCATTGAGTGGGTGAGGATTATCCACATGCAACACGTTCACCGGGCTCGAATTGTTGCGCAGCCACAAATCCCCGTAGCGATCGTTTACCATCGGAGTTGTAAAGGAACCGCGGCAGGTAGTCTATGTCTTCATACTTCTCCCACTTGCCGTTTGCAAGTCGGTACATGCTGTAGATCATCGGGCCAATTACCGTCCAAACGCTTCCATCCGGCGCTTCGGATATCGAGCTGTCAAGTTCCAGCACTATGGTCGGGACACCATTCACCATGGTAAATGCGTTTGTAACGCGCCCACCACTCCCATTCAAGATAATACGGTGCTGACTATCGGCCCAGATTCCATAGAGCGAACTTGTGGCCATGCCGTCGATTGTGGCGATTTGGCTCCATACACCATGGTCATATACCTGAATCGAAGTTCCTTTCGTGGCGAACCAGATGCGTCCCAGACCGTCCGGGGCGATTGAATCAGCGAACCAACCAGCGGGTACACCTGGCACATCCAATGCCGCGGCCGCCGACTCTTGAATGCGAATGACTTTGCCACTCGCTTCAGCGCCTGCCCAGATGGTGCCTGCAATATCTTCCCTGATTACTCGAATAACGCTAAAGTCTACCCCCAAACCTTGAATCTGCGCTGCGGTAACGTGTGACCATTGCGTGCCACGTAGCCGACTAAAAAGCACCTCACCACTGTGGCCAAACCAGACGTCTCCATTGGCCGCGCTGAAAATGGCAACGACAGCGTTCGTTGCTAATCCCGAATTGGCGGTTGTATATTTCGTCCAAGAAACGCCGTCGTACATTGCAGCCCCGCTGTCCATTCCGATCCACACTCGTCCTAAAGCGTCGCGAGCTCCAGATCTCCAATAATCGGTGAGGATGGGTACATTTCTCACCTCGACCTTGCCAGTTTGGTCGCTAATGAAAGTGACGTTAGGAGAGACATCAGTCCGCATCGGCCGGCTGAAATTCACAGTGAGCGTGCCGCGCTGCAGGCCCACGGGGTTGGGGCTCATGAAAACGCTTGTGACGAAGGCGGGGGCGGTCTGGTCCGGAGTAGCGAGGGGTGGATCCCAAAGGACCTTTCCACGATTTGCAGCTGCTCCGCATCCCACTCCATCGAATGTGCAGTCGTCAATACGATTCGGTATTTGGTCCGGGGGTGTATTCCAGAAGTTACTTGTTGCGTCAAATATGGCTCCCCCGCTACCCGGATCCGACCGCAGAACAATTTCCGAAGTGCCCAGGAAGTTGTTTCGGTGAAGGGCCAACTGGGTGTCTGCCCCAATGTACTTCAGCGAAATAGCCACGCTACCCGCCGCAACGATGGTATTGTTGGACACATTGACAATACTTCCGTCTTGAACTGAACCGAGGGCTATCGTGCTTTCCCGATAATCCGGGTCGCATTCCGATGCAGTGCTGCTTGAATTGTTCGAAAAGAGATTGTGAGTGATTGATACAATGCCCGCAGCACCAACAACAAGTGCCCTCCCATTTTCGACAATCACATTGTCGCGAATCTGTGCGTTTTGGACATTGCAGCTTCGTATTGCAGCGCCACTCGATGAGAAGAACTTGGTCTCTGAGACTTCGGCGAAGCTGCCCTCCACTCCCGTCTCATTTTCGACGAAGACACTCCCTTGAATAATCATTTGGGAATTGCCATCTGAATGAACGCCAATCTTGTTTCGTTCAAATTGACTGTCAATAATGCTAGGAGAAGAACTACCCAAGATTCTGATGCAGTCACCGCTGTTGTCGCTACACCGCAACTGTGAAATCTGCGACACTTCTGCTGTGTCAAAGGTTACCGCGTTATCTGCATGTGAAAGTTCAATACCCCGGAACACATTCTGGCCGACAACCACATCCTCGGCGGTGCTTGCTCCCACACTGGTCGCCGTAAACCGTATCCCACCCCACGGCGCTTGCCCCTCCGTCTTCCATGTAAACACAATCGGCTGCTCGGCGGTGCCGTCGGCAATCAGCGTGCCGTCGATGCGGATGAACTTGTCGGGCGCGACCTTGATCACAGTACCCGGCTGGATGGTCAGCTTTACCCCTTCGGCCACAATTACGGAACCGTCAAGCACGTACGTGTGGTCGTTGGTCCAGGTGGTATCCTGCGAGTACTGCGTGTTGCCCAACGTAACGATGCTGCTCCGCACCTGCACCACCAGCGGCACGCTTGCCGCAAAGCCGCCGCTGCCAGAGAGGTTGAGCGTGAAGGCAAGATTGCGCGAGTAGGGGGTATTGCCCGCTAGTGTCACGCCGAAGGGGTTGCCCGAATTGCTCGCACTCTGGCCGCTGGGCAGCGCGCCGAAGGAGCCCGCCGCATCGGTGATCTGCACGTAGGGATCGGCGCTGGTGAGCGTTGCATTGAGATCGGATGCGGGCAGCCAGGTGTTCCTGAGTGTGGCCACCAGTTGGAATGATTGGCCCGGCGCGGGGCGCGCAGCGGCCACACCGTCCACCGCAAAGCCCTCGAGGGCCAGGCGCGGCGTGGGCGTGGTGGCCAGCGCCGCCTGGGCGTTGATGCGCCCCGCACCCAGTTGCCCCACATAAGTGGGGTTGGCGGGGCCGATGGGCGCGGCTGTGTTCACAATCTGCCACCGCACCTGCTCGGGGGTCCAACCGGGGTTGCGGCTCTTGAGCAGCCCGGCGAGGCCCGAGACGAAGGCGGTGCTCAAACTCGTACCGTTGTCGCTCACATAGTCATTGTTGCCCAGCGTAGGCGTGCGGATGTTGACGCCCGGCGCGCTCACATCCACCCACTGGCCATAGTTGGAGAAGACGGGCTTCTTGTCGTCGGCGTCGGTGGCGGCCACGGCCATCACTTGCGTGTAGGCCGCGGGGTAGAAGGGGCTGGCCGAATCGTCGTTGCCCGCGCCTGCCACCACGAGCGCCGTCACCGAGGCTTCAGTGATGGCGTCGCGCAGCACCTGTGAATCGGCATAGCCACCCAGCGAAATGTTGATCACCTGTGCGCCGTTGGAGGAGGCGTACTTCACGGCTTCGGCGATGTCCGAGTAGTTGGCCGCGCCCGATGGCTGCATGGCCGTGACGATCATCAGTCGGCACTGCCAGCAGAGCCCGGCAATGCCCTTGCCGTTGTTGGAGGCCGCGCCGGCCACACCCGCCACCTGCGTGCCGTGGCCGCTGCTGTCGGCAATGTTGGCGCTCTTCGTCACGAAGTTCCAGCCGTTGATGTCATCCGCATAGCCGTTGGAATCGTTGTCACCGCCGCCTGCCGGGTCGTCATTCACCCACAGGCGACCGGCGAACTCCTCGTGCGCGGTGTCGATGCCCGAGTCGATGAAGGCGATGATCACATCCGGGCTGCCGGTGGAGAGGTCCCACGCGGCGGGTGCGCCGATCTTGGCCAGCGCCCATTGCTGCGCGAGGTCGGGGTCGTTGGGTGTGAGGGTGAGGGGCGCGGCCGGGCGCGCGATGTAGTCCGGCTCGGCCCAGACGACCGCGGGGTCGATGGCCATCGCTTGCGCCGCCATGGGCACATCGGCGTCGGCGCGCAGGGTGACGCGATAGGTGGTCTCGGCAACGCCCGCGGCGCTCACCTGCGACTGGGCGAAGATCGGCTCGGCGGCGGTCGCGCCAAAGGCGAGCAGGGATCCCGCCAGTGTGGGCGCATTGCCCGCCACGGTGACGGCGGCCTCGCCCGATGTGGCGTTAACGCCACCCTGCAGAGCCACGCCGCTCACCTTGACAAGCACGGTTGCAGGCGCATACTCAATCAAGGGTTCATCGGAAAGCGCGAAGGGTTGGGGTGAGGCGGGGGCTGCTTCCTGTGCGGCAGCGTACGGCGTGGCGCCGGGAAGCGCCGCAAGGCAAAGCAGAGCGGTCAGCGAGATAACGCGCAACCACGGCAGGCGATGATTCATGGGGAAACTCCTTGGGGAAAGAAGTCAACAATTTCTGCGTGAGTCTGAATGTACAGCCTCTCACTTCGGGGGGCCAATGTCAAGGGTCATATGTCATCAATTGCACAATTCCAGGTGCGAAGCGAGGCTTCCGACTTTGGAAGCCTCGCTTCAGTGACGCTCTCCTTCGTTGGCCCGTTCCTACGGCAGCCCAATCTCCACCGCATCTCCCGCGCCATTCGCCAACTCGCCCGTCACCGGCACGCGCGCGAGGGTGCCGAGGTCGTAGAGGCCCACGCTGATGGCGGCGGGAGCGGCGCCGGGCGGCAGGGCAAGCGTGCGTGCGTCGCGCACAATCTCGCCGGGGAGCCACGCGTCGGGCGGGTAGAGGCCGCCGTAGGGTGCGCCGTCGCTCTGCGCGAGCAGCGCACCGGCGCCGTCCATCACGTGCACAAAGATCTGCTGGTTGGGTGGCGGCGCGGCCCCCGCGCGCCAGTAGAGCGTCAGCACCAGATTGTCGCCGTCACGATTGGCAGCGTAGCCCAGCAATTCGGCCACGTCGCCGAACGTGGCTTGCGTGGGCTGGGGAATCTCGCTCGCGCGCACGGGCGGGTTTGCGAGCACGCGCACCTCGGGCGCAAGGTCCGCCTCGCCAATGCGCGCCTGCATGCCTGCGGGTGCGAGGCCCGCCCGCAGCGTGTAGAGAATGGGGGGCGTATCGGGCGCGATGGGGATTTGATGGTCGTCCACCGCGTAGAAATCCTGGTTCCACGAGGATGTGGGCATGTCGCCCGGGTGCATGGAGGTGGATGCGCCGAACTCGGTTTGATCCGGTCCGCCAATCAGTTGCACGAATGAACTGTAATTTTCTTCCACCGGCGCGGTCGCCTGCCAGTAGAGGCGCACGTCGAGCGAGCCGCCCTGGGGCGCTTCGGTTTGGGGAAGGTCCCAGCCGATCAGGCGAATCTCGGGGCCGACCGCGAGCTCCGCCCCATGCTGCGCGGGAGCGGTGCCTGGAAGCGAAGTGAAGCGGAAAAGCTGCGTGTGCGGCGCAATCCAGACAACCTTGAGCAGCGCAAGCACGCTGACCAGGTCAGCGAGCGCGAGCGCCGGTCCGCGCGGCAGGGCAGCCGGCGGCGGGCGTGCAAGCGCGGGCCTGCGCCGGAAGCCAAAGACAAGCATCAGAATCGTGAGCAGCAGCCCTAAGAGCGCCACAAAGTCGGCGCCGTTCTGCACGGGCGTGCCCGCATAGTAGAGCAGCAACGCACTCTCGCCCACGGGAACCGGCACGCAAATCAACCCAGCGGCGGTGCATGGGCCGATCTCCACGGCGGCGCCGTTGACCGTGGCACGCCAGCCGGGATAGTAGAATTGTGCAATGGGGGCGAGTCCCTCGGCGGCGGCGGTCACGCGCAGTGCCAGCGTGGAGGGCGTCACGCGCTCGACTTCTCCTACCATGCCCGGCGGCGGGTCAACCAGCGCGCGCCGTTCGCCTTCCTTGTCCACGGCGGCATCGGCCGGCAGTCCGGTCGTCCAGATGCTCAGGTACTCGCTTGCCGACGTTGTGCCCGGCGCCCGGTAGTCCGCCTCGTAGCCCGCCAGTGCGGATGTTGATGCCTTGACCGGCAGGAAGTTGCGCGGGAACTGGGCGTTCGCTGTCGCGAGGATTAACCCAAAGACCGCAAGCACTGCGGCGATTCCTTGCAAGCGTGCCCGCCCCGCAAGCCACTCGAGCGACGCCCCGGCGAGCAACGCCGTGAAGAGCGTCGCCACGCCATAAAGGCGCGTGGGAAACTCGGCGAAGGCAATGTAGGGCACGCCGTGCCAAATGGGCAACGACGGCGCGAGCATCATGAATGCGGCGAAGAGCGCGCCGCCCAGCGCAAAGATCAGGTGGCCGCGCTGCATGCGCCGCAGGCGCGGCCGCAACACCAGCAGCGCGCCGGCAAACGCCAGTGCCAGCGGCAGGCGGCCGAAATTGAAGGGCAGCGTGGGATTGGCGGCGCGGCCATCAATCAGGGGTGTCGTTGCGAACTGCTCGGCAAGGGTGATGAAGTGGCCCGCTACGTCGAAGTAGCCCTGTGTGAGCACGTGGACACGCGTGTAGCCCGTTTCGGCAAGTGCGGGCAGCCAGAAGACCATTCCCATGAGCCCTGCGCACAGCGCGCCAATCAGCAGACGCGGCCACGGCCCGGACTGCCGGTTCTCAAGCGCCTGCCAGATAACGTAGAGCGCCGCAAAGGGGGCCACGAGCATCGCGCTGATATTGTGCGTCAGCAGCAGCGCCGTCAGGCTGAAGACCGCGCCGGCAAAGGCCGCGCGCCCGCCCTCGGCCGCAAGCCGCCGCCAGA
The DNA here is from genome assembly GCA_963735275.1 of uncultured Chloroflexia bacterium. GTDB lineage: Bacteria > Chloroflexota > Anaerolineae > Caldilineales > Caldilineaceae > UBA5069. The sequence continues at coordinate 66,119 of CAVTKJ010000004.1, forward strand.
AGAAGAAGATCCACGGGTACAGTCCCCACGCCAGGAACTGTGCGTAGTTGCCCTGGATGAAGAGTTCACGGAAGCGGTAGGCAGCAAAGGCGTAGGCCGCCGCGGCCACCACCGCCGCCAGCCTGCCGAAAATGTCGCGCATCCACAGGTACATCCCCAGCGGATAGGCGATGCAGGCAAGCAGCAGCACGCCCTTGAGCGCCGCTTCGGCCGAAGGGAGCACGAAGTTGAGCGCCCCCGAAAGCACATACAGCATGGGTGCGTAGAAGTTGAAGAGGGGGTAGCCGAAGCCCTGGTAGAGGGCGGTGTGCCAGCGCGGCCAGAAGACACCCTGCGCCCATGCGTCGCTCCACAGCGCAGCACGGTAGAGGTGGAGCATGCCGTCGGCGGTGTTGGGCACGCCGCGCGCCGGCAGCGGGCTGAAGAGGAGCAGGCCAAGCGCCAGGGGGGCAAGCAGATAGAGGTCAAACGCAGCCAGGCGGGTACGCAGTCTACGCATGACAAGCGACTTCGGTTGACAAAAGGGCCTGTACGCAGAAACGACGGGAACAACGGAAACAACATGAACGGCTCTTCATGCTGTTTCCGTTGTTCCCGTCGTTTCCGCGTACCAGGTTGTTCATGGCCGAATTGCGTTAGCCCCCGAAGAGGCGGCTCAGGAGTCCCTTTTTGGGCGGCGGGGGTGGCGCTGCGAGCCTCACCGGTTCTTCTTCTTCCTCTTCCTCGTCATCGATGATGCCCAACTGTCGCTGCAGCGCCTCAGTCATCGAATACGGCGTCCACATCGGCTCCCAGACAATCTCCACATGCACGGAGGAAGCCCCCGCGGCGCGCAGCACGCCATCCACATTGGCCAGAATCTGCGGCCCCATGGGGCAGTGGGGAGTTGTGAGCGTCATCGTCACATCCACCGCCTGGTTTTCGTCCACGACGATGTCATACACAAGCCCCAAATCCACAATGTTCTGGTAGATTTCGGGGTCAATCACCTCTTTGAGCACCTCGCGAGCACTTTGGGCCGTCAGCACTCCGGTCTCGGTTGTCTTGACGATTTCGGTTGCTTCCGTCATGGCCCCTCCTGCGGGAACAATCCTGCTCCAGGAAAGCGATCCTGAACCAGGAAACAGTGCGAGCGCCCTGACCATGCGGCAACCGGTTTGCACCGGTTGCGCGCTGGGGGGCGCTCGCGCACAAGTCTAGTGGTGGTTCTTCTGCAACACTTCGATCATCATGCCGTGCGTTGCCTTGGGGTGGACAAAGGCCACGAGGCCATGGGGTCCCTGGCGGGGAGTTTCATCGACAAGACGCACGTTCTGCGCCTTGAGGGCCGCGAGCGTCGCCACAATGTCGTCCACCTCGAAGCAGATGTGATGCGTACCCTCGCCCTTGTTGGCAAGGTAGCGCGCCGTGCCTGATTCCGTGTCCGTGGGCGAGATGAGCTCAATCGTGCCGTTGCCCGCATCGAGAAAGGCGGCCTCCACCTTCTGCTCGGGAATCGCAATCCGCTCCAGCAAGGTGTAGCCAAGCTGGCCGCAGTAGGTCTCCAGCGTGGCATCAAGGCTGTTCACAACCAGCCCCACATGGTCAATCCGCTTGAAAAGATTCTCACTCATGGCTAGACCCAATTCTCCGGTGTGTATTCGCCGAAGACCCGGCGCATTGTATCACAGATTTCGCCGAGAGTCGCGTAGGCTTCCACCGCTTCGACGATGGCGGCAGGATCGGTGCGCCGTCGGAACGCGCAGCGGCGTCGATCTTGGCCAGCGCTGTATCCACAGCGGCAGCGTCGCGTTCGCTGCGCAGCGCGGCGAGCGCCGCCACCTGCTCCGTGCGCACGCTCTCGTTGACGCGCAGCAATTCGCCCGTGGCGGCCTCCGCCGTCTGGAAGCGGTTGACGCCAACGACGACCTGTCCGCCCTTTTCGATCGCGCGTTGGGCGCGGTAGGCCGCCTCCTGAATCTCGCGCTGGATAAAACCTTCCTCCACGGCGCGCAGCGCACCGCCCAATTCGTCGATCTTGGCGATGTAGGCAGCGGCCTGCGCCTCGATTTCGTCGGTCAGCGCCTCGATGTAATAGGAGCCGCCGAGGGGGTCCACCGTGTCGGCCACGCCGCTCTCGAAGGCAATGATCTGCTGCGTGCGCAGCGCCACCTCCACCGAATGCTGCGTGGGGAGCGAAAGCGCCTCATCCTTGCTGTTGGTGTGGAGGCTCTGCGTGCCGCCCAGCACCGCTGCCAGCGCCTGCATGGTGACGCGCACGATGTTGTTGTCGGGCTGCTGTGCGGTGAGCGTGCTGCCCCCGGTTTGCGTGTGGAAGCGCAGTTTCCACGAGTCGGGGCTTTGCGCGTCGAAGCGCTCGCGCATGATACGCGCCCACAGCCGCCGCGCCGCGCGGAACTTGGCCACTTCCTCAAGGAAGTTGTTGTGCGCGTTGAAGAAGAAACTGAGCTGCGGCGCAAACTTGTCGACGTCCAGCCCGCTCTCCTGCGCCTGGCGCACGTACTCGATGCCATTGGCGAGCGTAAAGGCCACCTCCTGCACCGCTGTGCTGCCCGCTTCGCGGATATGGTAGCCGCTGATTGAGATTGTGTTCCACCTGGGCACGTCGGTGGTGCAGAAGCGGAAGATGTCGGTGATTAGGCGCATGGAGGCCGCGGGCGGGTAGATGTAGGTGCCGCGCGCGATGTACTCCTTGAGGATGTCGTTCTGCACGGTGCCGCGCAGCTCGGTGGAGGGCACCCCCTGCTTCCTGCCGACGGCGATCACCATGGCCAGCAGGACCGCAGCCGGCGCGTTGATCGTCATGCTGATGCTCACCTTGTCGAGGGGGATGCCGTCGAGCAGCGTCTCCATGTCGCGCAGGCTGCTGATGGAGACGCCCACCTTGCCCACCTCGCCCTCGGCGAAGGCATGGTCGGCGTCGTAGCCGATCTGCGTGGGCAGGTCGAACGCGACCGAGAGGCCCGTTTGCCCCTGCGCGATCAGGAACTTGTAGCGCTCATTCGATTCGCGCGCGTTGCCGAAGCCGGCGTACTGGCGCATGGTCCACAGCCGGCCGCGGTACATGTTGGGCTGCACGCCGCGCGTGTAAGGGTATTCGCCGGGGAAGCTGAGTTCCTTGAGGTAGGCGTCATCTGCGCTCTCGCCTGCGGGCAGCTCGGCGGGGGTATAGACCGTTTCAACAGTCATCTCCTCGCTGCTCGTGGTGAAGTTTTCCTTGCGTTCCTTGAAGCGCTTTGTCAGAGGGGCGAGCGAGTTCTCGGCCCACACACGCTTCAGCATTGCCAGCTTTTTGGGTTGATCCTCAATCACGGTAGTTTGTCCTGTAGTCAATCGAAATGGTGGTTGGTTTGTGAACTCAAGTTACGCAGCGCTGATGCAGTGCGAACGGATAACAGACACGTGATAACTGGCGTTGCGCCAGGGTTGAGCGTACGTAGCGGGGGGCTTCCAGCCCTCCGGGCTTCCGGCCGTAGGCTTGGCCCACGCACTGGGTTGCGTTGCCACGGGTGCGCGACCTCGTAGCGGAGGCCCTCCGCTACGGAATTGGCGCTCCCACAGCCGGAGGGCTGGAATCCCCCCGCTACGTCCGGACAGCTTGCTGCGCTACATTCATTGCGCAAAGAGCGGGGGCGCCACACGAAGTGCGCCCCCGCAGGGTTACAGGTACGTAGTGCGACACGATCGTCGCGTGGCCACGTCCACTTGTCAATGGTCAGTTGTCACCTGTTCCACGGTACAAAGTGCGTGTAGGTACGTGAGGGAACGGCAGGGAACGGGGGGGAACCCCGCTCCCTATGTTTCCTCCGCTCCCTGCCGTTCCCTCGTCGCCTACTGCAGCCGCGAGAACTGCGCCGCCATCGCGCCGTCCCACCGGCGAAGGATCAGCCGGTTGCCGTCGAACTGATAGGTGGAGGCGGACTGCAGCGCTGCCAGGTATTGCTGCTCCTGCTCCATTACGTTCTGCTCGCACGCCATCATGCCGGAGATCAGCTGGCCAATGCTAATGTTGCTGCCGCTGACGGAGTAGCCGCCGCTGAAGTCGTTGCAGCCGCTCTGACCGGTGATGTTCGACGCATCAAAGCGTGCAGTCAATGTGGTGCCCACGATTGGGCTGACCAGCGCGCCCTGCCCGTTGTTGAAGGAGGTGGCCTGCCACGCCGTCCCGTTGAGCGGATTCGTCGCACTGGGCGCAGGGTTCACCGTGATCGTAATCTGCTGCGTCACAACCGTGCCGTCGCGCTGTTGCACGCGCATCTCATAGGTCGTCGTCGTGGCCGGACAAACCTGCATGGTTCCCTGGCCCACCTGCGGGAAGCTCTGGAAGTTCTGTCCCACAGGGTAGACCCAGACGGCCTGCACATTCTCGACCGACCAGCGCAGTGTGGTGCAGGAGCCCTGGTTGATCGTCGTCTGATCGGCCGTGAAGGACATCTGCGGCGCCGGCGTCGCGGTCGCGGCAGGCTGTGGCGTGGGCGTCGGGAAGGGGGTGGCCGTGGGAATGATCACGACAGGCGGCGCCGGCGACGCAATCACCGGCACATCCGCCGCGTCGGTCACCGCGACGCAATCCGCCGAAACCCAGCCCATGCCGCCAGGCGCGGTGGGCACTGCAGCAACCCACCAGCGACCATCGGCGCTGCGGCCAATGATTTCACCTTCGGTGCCAAAAGGGGCAACACCCAGCGACGGGAAGTTGGTGCCGGGACCGGAGCGCACGTTGACGCCCGATGTGCAGGTTACGCGACCAGTGGGTACGCCGGCTTCAGGTTCGGGCACTTTGACAACCAGTGCGCGCGTCATTTGCACAGCGATAGCGTCCGAACTGTTGCGCATCTCAAGCGTGTTGCCTTCGAGCGTATAGGTTGTCGCACTCTGCAACGCCGCCAGATACGCATGCTCCTGCTCCATAACCCCGTTGGGCGTGGCGCAGATCCGGCGCGTGGAACCAATCGAGCCGAACAGGATGTTGCCCTCCGACGTCAGGTAGGTGGCGAAGTAGTCGTTGCAGCCGGCGTTGCCGCTGATTCGGCTCTCTTCGTCGAATGCGGCGGTGAGCTCGGTGTCGCTCATGACGCTCACCACGGCTTCCTTGCCGTTGTTGTAGGCGATTACCTGCCAGTCGGTGCCGGCCAGATCCTGAAGGCCGCTCACAAAGGAGACGACGACCTTCTTGCCGTCCAGCAGATTGATCTGGTTGGCGCGCACCTCAAAGCTGTCGGCGGCCGTCAGTGCTGCCATATAGGCATCAGCCTGGTCGGAGACGGCCACGGGGCAGGCCATCATCGTGCTGATGCCGGCGCCCTGCTCGAATGTGATCGATGCTGCCATCCACGGTGTAGTTCAGCGTGTAGCGATTGCAGCCGTCCGATCCGGTAATTGTGCCGTCGGCGCCAATCACCATGGTGATCGTGGTGCCCGGCAGCGGCAACTGACCGTTGAGCGAGCTGACCACCCAGCTTGTGCCGGCCAGCGCCGATTGCTGAGCAAAGACAGGGAGCTGGGCGCCAAGCAACAGCAGGCCCACCACCACAATGATGGCAATCATTGGGGCTTTTCGCATGTAGATTCTCCATTCATGGATTTTTGTGCTTGACAATGGTCACTGGACGTACAGGGCGGGCAAACCGGTAAGCGCCCGCGCCGCCTATTATACGCGCACAACGTCCAGTCGCTGCGTACGCTCACAGTGTCATAAGTCATGCTAATTGGCAATGCCTTCCCCCTGCAGGAATGCCGCAGGGCAATCGTATTGCAGTCGATGACTCCAGCCGACCCAATGTTGCTGCCGGCCGGCGCCTACATGTCCGAACGGCCGGTGAGGGCGCGGCCGAGGGTCATCTCGTCGGCGTACTCAAGGTCGCCCCCCATGGGCAGACCGCGTGCAAGGCGGGTGATGCGAATCTCCAGCGGCTTGAGCAGGCGCGCAATGTACATGGCCGTCGCCTCACCCTCGAGGTTGGGGTTTGTGGCCAGCAGCACCTCGCGGATGGGCCGGCCCGCCTTGTCGGCCGCCTGGATGCGCTGCAGCAGCTCCGCCACGCGCAACTTCTCCGGGCCAACCCCTTCAATGGGCGAGATTGCGCCGTGCAGCACGTGGTAAACGCCTGTGAACTCGCGCGTGCGCTCGATCGCCTGCACATCAAGCGGCTCCTCCACGACACAGATCATGCCGCCGTCGCGCTCGCCGCTTGAGCAGATGACACAGGGGTCACGATCGGCGATGTTGAAGCAGACACTGCAGAAGAGCGTGTTGGCCTTGAGCTTCTCCAGCGCCTGCGCCAGGTTGTGCGCCACGGAGGCGTCGGCGCGCAGAAGGTAGTACGCGAGCCGGCTGGCCGACTTCGGGCCAATCCCCGGCAGCGCACTGAAGGCATCAATCAACTGGCTGACAGGCTCGGCAATTGTTTGCATGGCTCGTCTCGAACGGAAATATCCCGCGTATACGACTTACTGCGAAGCAGAGGCGCTGAGGCGCAGAGCAACGCAGAGTACAGCAAGAGCAAGTTAGTTGGTTCTTGCGTTTCCTTGGCGTTTCTGCGCCTTCGCGTCAAGTAGTTGCTTTTCGTCAAGCAGTTGCTAGAAGCCAAGGCCCGGCGGCAGGTTCATTCCGCCGGTGAGCGCGCCCATCTGCTCCTTTTCGAGTTCGCGCGCCTTATCCAGCGCCTCATTCACGGCTGTGAGCACCATGTCCTGGAGCATCTCAACGTCGTCGGGGACGACGGCCTCGGGGTCAATGGTGATGGACTTGATGACCTGCTTGCCCGTGGCAACCACGGTCACCATGCCGCCGCCGCTGCTGGCCGTGACTTCCTGATCGGCAAGCGCCGCCTCGGTCTTGGCCATCTCCTCCTGCAACTTCTGCATCTGCGACATGATGTTGCCCATATTGCCCATGCCTCCCATGGGGGGCAGGTTGCGTGCGCCGGACCTTCCCTTGCTCATTCCTCATTCCCTTTCGCGGTTCAGTATTTGGTCGTTGAATAGGACATGTTTCACAGCACTCCGGATGGGTCTGGAGCGACAGGTTTCATCTCGGTATTGTGGACGAACTCGCGTGGAACTGGCGCACGGAAGAGATGCTGCGTCAATCGCTTGCTGCATGACGCCAGTCGAGTCGCGAGATCAAGCAGGAACGTAGACCAACCTGATCACATCCGCGCCGATCCGATCATAAGCTAAAAGGCGGAGCGGCGGCCGCGGTCCGGCGAAATAGGGCTGGCCGTGACCAAGCACCACGGGGTGCAGATAGATTCGATACTCGTCAATCAGGCCAAGTTCGGTGAGGCTTTGCGCCAGGTTCGGGCCGGCAACTTCAATCTCCCCCTCGTGCTCGGCCTTCAGCTTGCGCATCGCGCCCTCAAGATCATCGCCAATGAGGCTGGCGTTGGGGCCGACCGACTCCAACGTCCGCGAGACAACCCACTTCGGCTGCTTCCGCCACGCTACCGCGTAGGCGCGTTCCGCTGCATCCCACTCAGCTTGATCATCATCCCAATCGCGCATGATCTCATACATTTGGCGACCGTAAACACTGCCCGCCTGCCCCTGCGCCTCCTCGACGAAGTGGCGGAAGAGCGTGGGGCTTGGAGCGAACTTCGTATGGTCAACGTAACCATCCAGGGACTGGTTCATGCCGAACACGAGCTTGGCCATACCATTTCCTTTCATCACTCGCCACATCGACGCGCCGGCTGGATTGGCAGCAAGGTTATTCGATTGCCACGCGCAATGCAAGCACCGCAAGCACGAGTGTGGCCGGCGCAAAGAGCAGCCGCTCCATACCGGCCGCCGAAGCCAGATTGCCGATTGTGTTGAGCGCCAGATAGGCGAAGACCACCCACGCGCCAATGCGCACGCCGAGACCCGGCGCACCGTTTCCCAAAATTGCAACGCGCCGTGCGACAATCCACGCGAAGAGCCCAACCATCCCCAGTGCGACGCCCTCGAGAAGATAGAGGCGCGTGGGACTCGAGACCGCACCGCCCCAAACGAAATCCGCGGGGACCCTGCCCACCAGGATCAGCAGGTGCATGACCGCCAGCAGCCCGAGGCCGACCAAGAGTATCCATGCAGCGGGGCGCGCGTCAATCAGCTCACGGACATAACTCATTCCCTGCCGGCGCCCTTCTTCTTGGCGCCCGTCTCCGGCTTCACCTCTGCATGCAATTCAGAGACCGCAAACTCCACGAGCGGATCGGCACCCGATTGCAAGTCCACGACCGGCGCGGCGTTTGCCGCCATGGCGAGATGGGCGCGTTCACCCGTCTGAAACTCGACAATGAAGGGGGAGCCCAGGAACTCGGAGAGCACCGCTTCCACCTGCTCCTTCGTCTCCGGTTTGGAGAGCATTTGCATGGAAAACTCGTTGTTGCCCAGGGCAAACGCGGCGCGGTCACCCGCGATGGCAATGTCGCGCCAACTGTTCAGATAGCCCTGCACCTGGATGCCGCAGCGCGCCTTGACGAGCTTGAGGAAGTCGCGCATGCGCTGCCGCATCTGCTCGACGGCCTGCACATCCAGCGGCGCGGCCGGGGCTGCCTCCTTGGCCGCGGCCGACTTCGCCGCAGCAGATTGGCCCTCCTGCACAACATGATGACCGGTGTTCGCCGCGGAAGCCCTGGTCTGCGTCTGTACGGGCGCGGCCACCTGTGCCACAACCACGGGCGGCCCCTGGACGCATTCAATCAGCGCAATTTCAAGCGGCAACTGGGGCTGGAACTCCCCTTTCATCTCCTGCAGCGCCACGGTGAAGCGGCGAATGGCAAAGAGCACCGCCGCGGAGGTCATGCGGTTGGCCTGGCGATCCATGAGCGTGCGGCTGTCGGCGGGCAACTCGGCAAGCAGGCTCGGGTCATGCGTGAGCACCTGCACCAGCACGCCGCGCAGATGCTCAATCACCTGGCGGCAGAACTCATTCAGGCTTGCGCCGCCCGAGGTGAGGCCGTTGATCAGCCGCAGGCCGCCGGGCACATCGTGATCGGCGACCGCATCGACAAACGCGGAGACATGCTGCGCGCTCACCGCGCCCAGCGCCTCCTCCACCTGGGCGAAGGTAATTTCATCGCCACCGCTGCTCATCATCTGGTCTAGCAGGGAGACGGCGTCGCGCATGCAGCCCTGGGCGCTGCGCGCAATGGCGGTGAGCGCCTCGTCTTCGGCGCTGCGCTGCTCCTCGGTGAGGATGTGGCGCAGGTGGCCCGCGATTTCGGGCACGGGAATGCGGCGGAAGTCGAAGCGCTGGCAGCGGCTGAGCACCGTGGCCGGTATCTTGTGCGGTTCGGTGGTGGCAAGGACAAAGCGCACGTAGTCGGGCGGCTCTTCGAGGGTCTTGAGGAGTGCGTTGAAGGCCGCGCCGCTGAGCATGTGGACTTCGTCGATGATGTAGATTTTGACGTCGCCATCGGCCGGGCGGAAGTTGACCTTGTCGCGCAGTTCGCGCACATCGTCCACGCTGTTGTTGCTGGCGGCGTCGATCTCGATGAGGTCGACGAAACGCCCCTCGTTGATGGCAATGCAGTGGGCGCACTGGTTGCAGGGGCGCTCGGCCTCAGGCGCGGTGCAGTTGAGCGCTTTGGCAAGGATGCGCGCCGTGCTCGTCTTGCCCGTGCCGCGCGGGCCGGAGAAGAGATAGGCATGGGCCAGTCGCCCCTCGTGGAGGGCGTTGCGCGAGCGTGCGCGTGACGTGCTCCTGGCCCACCACTTCGTCAAAGTTCTGGCTGCGCCACTTGCGGTAAAGCGTTGTCGACATGGTCAATTCCGTGGGGGAAGCGAGCAGGCAAAGGCGGCAGGGAGAGCGCCGCGTTGAACAAACTGCGAGCCGATTTTACCATTGAACGGCATGCGCGGCAATGAAAGGGCGCTGCGCAGCCTGGTATTGCTTGCGTGCGGCATGGCCCATGCACCGGAAAAGCGCACACGCGCCATGTTCGGCCCTGACGCTCGCATCAAAAAAAGCGGGGCTTTCGTCTCTCGGCGCTTTGGGGCGATGTATGATACACTGTTGTGCTGTGCGCGCCGGTTTTCGCTCTGCGGAATGCAGTGCGCGCCACCCAACTTTTGATCGCACAACATTTTGCTTTTTCAATTTCTATACCTCAAAAGGAGTCTTTCGCATGGCTACCCGTATTGGCATTAATGGCTTCGGCCGCATTGGCCGCCAGGTCACCAAGGCGCTCTTCGAGAACCACGCCGGTGAGTTCGATCTGGTTGCGGTGAATGACCTGAGCGACGTCAACACCAACGCCCACCTCTTCAAGTATGACAGCAGCTACGGCATCTTCGACGGCACCGTGGCAGTGGACGGCGGCGACATTCTGATCAACGGCGACCGCGTCAAGGTCCTCGCCGAACGCGACCCGAGCAAGCTCCCCTGGGGCGACCTGGGCGTTGATCTCGTGATCGAGAGCACCGGCATCTTCACCGACCGCGAAAAGGCTGCACTGCACATCCAGGGCGGCGCAAAGAAGGTCATCATCAGCGCCCCGGCCAAGGGCGAAGACCTGACGATCGTCATGGGCGTCAACGAGGACAAGTACGATCCGGCCAAGCACAATATCGTCTCCAACGCCTCCTGCACCACCAACTGCCTGGCCCCCGCCGCCAAAGTACTCAATGATCTCTGCGGCATTGAGCAGGGGTTGATGACGACGATTCACTCCTACACCAATGACCAGCGCATTCTGGACCTTGTACACAAGGACCTGCGCCGCGCCCGTGCCGCCGCCATCAGCATGATCCCGACGACGACCGGCGCCGCCAAGGCCATCTCGCTGGTTCTGCCCGAACTCAAGGGCAAGCTCGACGGCTACTCCATGCGCGTCCCCACGCCCACTGTCTCCGTGGTGGACTTTGTGGCGAATGTGAAGAACCCTGTCTCCACCGAAGAGCTTCTGGCCGCGTATGACGCCGCCGCCGCCGGCCCCATGAAGGGCATTCTGGCCGTCAGCCGCGAACCGCTGGTGAGCGTTGACTTCAAGGGCAACTCGCACAGCAGCATCATCGACGCCGACTACACCAAGATGTACGGCAGCATGGTCAAGATTCTCACCTGGTATGACAATGAGTGGGCCTACTCCGTGCGCGTCACCGACCTGGCCAAGTTCATGGTCGACAAGGGCATCTAGTTTGAATCGAAGCAGCCGCGGGCGGTGGACTTGTGTCCGCCGCCCACGGTCTGGTTTCCTGCCCCTCTGCGCGCCGCAACCGGTGCGCAGGCCCTGCTGAAAGGCAATCCCAATGAACAAAATGACGATTCGCGATGTGGACTGGAAGGGACAAAGGGCCCTCGTCCGCGTCGATTTCAACGTGCCGCTGAGCGGCGGCGTGATTACCGATGACACGCGCATCCGCGCGGCGCTGCCGACAATCAACTACCTGCTTGAGCACGGCGCCGCGGTCATCCTCATGAGCCATCTGGGCCGCCCCAAGGATGGCCCGGATCCCAGGTACAGCATGAAGGTGACGGCCGACCACCTGGCGACGCTCATCAGCGCGCCCGTCAAGTTTGTCGACGTGACGACGGGCCCCAAGGCCGAAGCCGCCGCGGCCGAACTGAAGTCCGGCGAGGTGCTGGTGCTCGAGAATACGCGTTTCGACAAGCGCGAAACCAAGAACGATCAGGGTATGGCCGAGCAGCTCAGCCTGCTGGGCGACGTCTTCGTCAACGATGCGTTTGGCAGCGCGCACCGCGCCCACGCCAGCACCGAGGGCGTGGCGCAGTTCCTGCCCGCAGTCGCAGGCTTCCTCATGGAGAAGGAGCTTGAATACCTGGGCGGCGCGCTGGAAAACCCCAAGCGCCCCTTCGTCGCCATCATGGGCGGCGCCAAGATTAGCGACAAGATTGCCGTCATCGAGTCCCTGCTTGCCAAGGTTGATGTGATTCTCATCGGCGGCGGCATGGCCAACACATTCCTTGCAGCCGAGGGCTTTGCCATGGGCAAGAGCCTTGTGGAGCAGGAATCGCTTGAACTGGCGCGCGGCCTGATGGAAAAGGGTGCGGGGCAGATTGAGGTGCCGGTGGATCTCGTGGTCGCCGCGGCCTTTGCCGACGACGCCGAGTCACGCGTGGTCAGCGTGGAAGAGGTCCCTGCCGAGTGGATGGCGCTGGACATTGGCCCTGCAACGATCGCGCATTACGCCAACCGCCTCGCCGGCGCGAAGACGGTGATCTGGAACGGCCCAATGGGGGTCTTCGAAATGCCGTCATTCGCAAAGGGCACTGTGGCGATTGCGGAAATCCTCGCCGGTCTCAAGGATGCCACGACGATCATCGGCGGCGGCGACAGCGCCGCGGCGGTGGCCCAGGCGGGGCTGGAAGACAAGATGTCCCATGTCAGCACGGGTGGTGGCGCCAGCCTTGAGTTCCTCGAAGGCAAAACGCTCCCCGGCGTGGCCGCGCTGGCAGACAAATAGCGGAATGACAGGGTGAATGGCGAACAGATTGCAGATAATTGAACATTGGTAATAGGTAATTGGCGGCATGGCTTGGTGGTGGCGCCAATTACCAGTTATCAGTTTCCAGTTATCGATTGTTTGTTCCCCAGCCACCTAACGCAAGAACAACACCGTACGCACGTATTCAGGAGGCGCTATGGGCTTCTTCAAACGATTGTTTGGTTTCAACGCACCCAAGGCCGACACGCGACATCTGCCGGTCTATGTCTACAGTACGCGCTGCGCCGAACCGATTGTGGGCAGCGTGGACCTCTTCAACGAGCTCAGCGCGGGCGAGGAGGGGGGCGAACCGTGGTTCGTTCGCAAGGTGCTCCATACTTCGGGGCAAGGTCGCTGTTTTGACCAGGTGGAGCTCTCACTCTGGCTGGACAAGGACAAGCGCATTGCACGTCATGCAGTCAAGGGCGGCATCTGGCTCGAACCTGATGAGTACGAGCGTATGCACAAGGCGCAGGGAAATACTTTCGAAGATGATTCGCCCGGCGGCGGCGCGGCATCCGACAGGGATGAACGCGAGAAGCCCGGCGGTAACCAGAACTCAACCTGATGCGCCGGAATGGCGGTCTCCGGACGCAGCAATGCAGACCATGAAAGCGAGATGACTCCATGCGCAAGCCCATGATGGCCGGCAACTGGAAGATGAACAAGACGCTGCAGGAATCGCAGCAATTGGCGCGCGAGATTAATGATGCCGTGCAGGCCTACACCAACGTCGATCGTGTGATCTGCCCATCCTTCGTGGCGGTGGCAGGGGTCGCGTGGGCGGTGGGTGGTGGCGCGCTGCTGATTGGCGCGCAAAATGTGCACTGGGCCGAGAGCGGCGCCTACACCGGCGAAGTCAGCATCCCCATGCTCAAGGGAATCGCAACGCACGTGATCATCGGCCACAGCGAGCGCCGCCAGTACTTTGGCGAGACCGATGAGGGCGTCAACAAGAAGGCGCGGGCGCTGCTCGCCGCCGGGCTCACGCCGATCATCTGCTGCGGCGAAACCCTGGCGCAGAATCAGGCAGGCGAGACCGGCTCGTTTGTTTCCGGGCAGGTCAAGGCCGCGCTGGCGGGCATGAGCGGCGAAGAAGTGGCCAAGTGCGTGCTTGCCTATGAGCCGATTTGGGCGATTGGCACAGGACTGGCGGCTACCTCCGAGCAGGCGCAGGAGATTTGCGGCAATGTTGTGCGCGCGGCGGTGGCCGCCGATTTCGGCAGCGACGTGGCCGAGCAGGTGGTCGTCCTCTACGGTGGCAGCACCAACGAGAAGAACATTACCGAAATCATGCAGCAGCCCGACATTGACGGCGCGCTCATCGGCGGCGCGGCGCTCAAGGTCGACTCCTACGCCTCCATGGTGAAGCAGACGAGCGAACTCTACCGCTAGCGGCAGAACCACGGAACAGCGACGCAGAGGCGCCCCAGCGCCTCTGCGTCGCTGTTCTGCAGTCCCGCACTGGTCTCAACGCCCCTGGGTGCCGCGCAGCTGCAGCCAGAAGAGCGGCAGCAGCATGGCCAGGAAGACGACGAGGGGCGCGCCGAAGACATTGAGCGTTTGCGCGAGCAGCGTGCTTCCCGGCAGCCAGCCTTCAGCATAGAGCAGATACGCGGCAAGCCCGAAGAGCACTGCCCAGATCAGGCTCTTGAAGAGCGTTTCCCGGGGCAGCACGCGAATCTGCGCGAGCAGGAGCAGGCTCAGCGTAATCAGCATCACGAGCAACGAAAGAAGCAGCGTCATTGCGTTGACGCGCGTTGTGCGCCCCTCGCCCCTAATGGGAAGCGCACCCACGCCTATTGGCGCGGACGGTTCGACTGTGACGGTGGGAACGACAATTGCGCTGAGCGAAGGCGTGACTGTGACGATCACCGTGAGCGGGAGTGCAGTCTCCGCCGGAAGCGGCTCGAGGACGTTGACCACCACCGCATCACCCGACGTAGCTTCGCCTGCGCGGGCGGCCACGCGCAGAACGCCACCGCGATCCACCGTCAGGTCGCGCGCCGCCATGCCGTTGCGGGAAGGTGCGGGTTCGACCGTGAGTGCGAGATCAGCGCCCTCGAAGATTGCGGTGAAGTTGACGAGAACCCCATCCGGAATCGGGTGACCGTTCAAATCAAGAACCGGGCCCGCCTCAAGGTGAATGACTTCACCCACGTTGACCACGGCCAGCCCGAGACCATCAGCCTGGGGCGCTGCGTCAGGCGCGGTCGACTTGCTGTTGGAAGCCAATTGCGTACTTCCCGCCGAAAGATGGAGTGGAATCGTCACCGTAGGGTCGGGAGCCAACCTGTCGGCGAGTGACGAATAGCGGGTCCCCGGGGCATCGATTGCGGGCGCGCCTGCGGGAACGGTCGTGCGGAAGAGTGCGCGCACAGCGTTCTCGAGGAAGGGTTCGATCTTGCTGTAGACGCCGTAGTAGAGCGAGAGTTTGCTGATTTCGGTGGCGTCAAGGAAGTACGGTGAACTGAGCGCCATCACCACAATGCGCTGGTTTGCGCGTGTCCCCACCGGCAGGCGCAGGTAGCGGCGCACGACCGTGCTCTCGGGGTAGAGGGGCGACATGTCGAGCATGGCGAAGATGACCCAGTCGGCCTGGGCGAGTTTCCTGGCAATCTCTGCGTGCCCGCTCGCGGTGGACTCCAGTTGGGCGCTATCATTCAGATCGGTGGTTTCCCCCTGGGGCGTGGGGGTGGGGGTGGGAAGCAGAAGCGCCGGCGTCGTGGTGGCAGCAGCCGACGGTGTGCCTTCGGCCGCGAGGTCTGTGGATTGTGGCAGGACCTGATTGAGATCGCTGAAGGTGATACTCGTAATCTGATCAGGCGAAATCTGCCCCGTCGCCTCCGGCCCATAGAGACTGAGGATGATACGGGCGATCGCGTCAGGGTCAACCGCCGCCTCGGCCGTGCAGGTGGAGCACTCGCGCAGAAGGCGACTGTCCGTGACGACGACGATGCTTTCGCCCGCCTGCGGTGCGGGAGGGAGGACCGATGTGGCCGGATCGGGTGAGAGAACGGTAATCGAATCGCGCCCCGTCTGGGCGGGCGCTGGATCGACCGGCGCGCCATAGCCGGGGAGAACCGCCAGATCACTCTCCTGCACAAGGACGTTTGAGAGCGGGATAGGTAGAGCGCCGGGCGCCGAATCTGTGGGGCCGCCAGTCGGGTCTGCGCCGTAGAGGTGGAGTTTGAGACGGAGAATGCGCCGGACCGAAGCATCGACGCGCACGGCAAAATCGGGATCGCTGCGATAGCGCTCCTGGAAGAGGGCAATTGTGGTGCGCACGTTGTCCAACTGGCTCTCCCAGCTTTCATCAAGCGCAAAGCGTGAGAGAAAGAGCAGATCATGGCCCGCCGTGAACGCGTCTAGCGCAACACGCCGCGCGGGGAACTCCAGCAGCCCCGGATCATAGAAGCGGCGAATGGCGGGAACGCCCAATGGGCCGGTCATTAGAATGCCGCCGCGCGCGCGCGCCAGTCTCCCAATGTTGATTCGGTGAACTTCACGAGCTCGGGATCGAGACTCATGGGCACGTTGCGGCCCGCGGGCGCCTGAAGCGCATTGAAGCGCATGTGGCTTGTCATCAGGACGTCGCTGATTGCCGTATCCGTGATTGCTCCCAGCGGCTGCGTGACCGAGACAAAGGGAGGAATCGCCACCCGTATGATATCCTCCCGGCTGCGCTGGATGGTGGCAACTTCCTCCTCGGGAAGACGGTCAAGGTCGCCCTGACCGGGGAAGTGGCCTGCCGCTGTCGCTACGCGCCCGCCGCTGCCCAGATGGACGCCGCTGATGTAGGCGCGCCCCATGCTCCCCACCCATGAGGGATTGCCGCCGAAGGAAAAAGTGCTGAGGCCACCCACGAGATCGGCGCGCGGTTGTTGGACCACGTCGAGATTTGGGCCAAGCAGCAGATTGAAGCCCACCGCGCCAAGCTCGCGCCCGACAATTTCGCCCACGTTGGCGGTTGTCTCCTGGCTCCACGCTGAACCAAGCGCCAACTGGCTGGGTAGCGCCGTGAATCCGCGCCGCAAAGTGGATCCGGGCAGCGCATTCCCCAACTGATAGCCACCTATCAGGAGAGGCAGGTCGGGCGGTGTGACGCCCAACTCGCGCTCCAGCGATACAAAGTTGGCGGGTGGCCACGGCTGCAGGGGTACTGGCTGAAGCGCCACTTCGTTGGGAAGCAGAATGCCATAGGCAATGGCTTGCAGCCGATTGGCAAGAATCGCGACCTGGCGTGGTGTGTCGGTGCTCGGTTCGTTGGTGAAGTTGCCATTTTCGGGCGTCAGCACTACGCCCCCAATGCGGTAGGCGTAGATCAGTTCGGCAATGTCGCTTTCAAAGCTCGTGTCGTTGCCCGCAAAGGTGACAACAAAGAGTTGTCCAACGCGATCGGCAACGGACATCCGCGCGAGCAGCGCCTCGACTTCGGCATCAAGCGCAAATGCCGTGCGCTCGTCGGCAGTGGCCGTGATCGACAATCCGGCTGCCAGCACCGGCGGCAGCGTTGCCGTGGGGATTAGCGTGGGCGTCACAAGCGGCGTAATCGTGGGGGTGATGCCCTCGTTGCCCAGCGACAATTCAACCGTTGCCGACAATGTCGCGCCGGCGACGAGCCCCTCTGCGCCTGTCAAAGGGGTTGCCACACTCAGCGGTGCGGTGTCCGTTAGAGGCGCGTTTCCAGCGAGGAACTCGGTCAGGGTGAAGCCGGTCGATTGCAACGGGGCCGGTGTGACGGGCGTCGCGGGCTGCGCCTGGGCCGGCAGCGGCGCAAGCGTCTGGAATGTCAGCAGGATAAGGAGCGTGAGCCGGAGGAGAAGGGATTTCATTGAGGTTCCAAATGATGCGTGACCTCAAGTATAGCCCTGCGCCAGATGAGCGTCAAACCATGTTGGCGATGCAGGCCGCCTTTACCCGCGGAGCAATCTGGCCGCTGCACGCCGGTTTGCACCTCGTAGCGGGGGGCCTCCGCGCCATCGTCGTGAGGGCGCAACGGTCACCCTAGGTGCACGACCGTAGCCGGCGCTCGTGGCAATGCGGCAACGCTTGGGGACCTGAGGGACTAACCCGGGTAACCACACAGGGCATCACAAAAGTCAAGGATTTGCGAAGGCGAGCGCCAACAGCATCGCATCCCCGGCCTTCTCGATGGGAGAAGGGTGAAAAACGATCCCGCTTCACGAGTCACGCCTCTGGCAGACGCCTCGGTCTTGCGCCCTTCTCCGCATGGAGATAGGTTGGGGATGAGGTGCCGTTCGCGCGTGCAAGCCGAAATTGCTGACTCTTGAGACGCCCCGGGCAACCACAAGCTTCCGCTCGTTTGAACAGAACAAATGTGCTATTCTGAAGAGCGCTCCTGCTTCAGGATCGCATGAGTTGACAGCCGTCGGAAGGAGGGCCGCACAATGCGTTACGCATGGGATTATCGAGACGAGGAACCACTTGACTGGTGGAACTGCTTCCTTTTCTACTGTGCATTGGGTCCAGGGCGCTCGGTCGCGCGCGCACGGGACGTTGTGGCAATGCAGCAGATGCTCGAAAACGCCTCGGCCGCGCGCTGTGCCTCAGCGGAGACAGACGCGACGGGCGAGCGGGACGCGTCAACGGGCAGTTTGACGCAGTGGCGACGCATGGCCCGCCGCCATCAATGGCAAGCGCGCGCCCGGGCGTGGGACCTGTGGTTTGCCCAGCGTGCGCACACGCCCACCGACCATCTGCATGCGCTCGATCTGCGCCGCGCCGATCTCTTCGTGCGCCAGATGCTCAGCAGCGCCATGCACATCTTTGACGCGGCCGACCTTGAAAACCTCACCGACAAGGATGCGCGCCGGCTGCTGCCTGTGGCGCAGGGCATGGTCCGCAGCGCGCTCCAGGTGCAGCGCGACATCGTCCGCAGCGAGCAGAAGGTCGCCATGTCGCCTCACGCCGGCGACGAGAGGGATTCGGACCAACCCTCATCTATCGGATGGCAGGAACGTCTGCTGGGCACGCTGCGCGACATGGAAAGGCTGTATGAGGCGGGTGTCATGCCGTCGGGCAAGCCGGGCGAGCCGACGGCCTCAGCCCTGCTTGCGGCGCTCGACGCTGCGCAGAAGCATTCCGTTGCGACAAACCCGCCGGCTCCCCCTGCGCCTCCACCACCTCCGGAGCCGCAGCTTCTGGTTGTCACGGGCGACGACCCTCTGCTCGAGAAGGATGTGGCGATGGTGCGCGCCGTGGCACGCGAAACCGGTCTCCACTACCAGCACATTGCCAACGCCACGCGCGCCGATCTCGAGGCGCATTTGCGGCGCGCCCGCAGCCATGGTCGCCCCTTCAACTGGGTTCACCTTGCGTGTCACGTGAGCCATGCCGGTGTGCGCTTTGCCGACGGTGTAGGCGACGGCGCGTGGCTCAGCAGCGTCCTCATGGGCGTCGAGGTGCTGCTCATCGCCGGCTGCAATGGCGACCGCGTGGGCGATTGGCTGGCCGTCATTCCCCACGTGATTACGCTCTCCGACAAGATTTCGCACGATGACGCAGCCACGCTGACGCACCATTTCTGGGAGGCGATGGCACGCGCACAGCCGCCCACGGCTGCACTCGCGCAGGCCATGGCGCGCTGTCCGCAGGTGTTGTGGGAGTCGGTTGTTGCACACTGGTAGGGTCGGCAGTCGGGAGTCGGGAGTCGGCAGTCGGGAGTCGGGAGTCGGGAGTCGGCAGTCGGGAGTCGGGGGTCGGGGGTCGGCAGTCGGGCGACTGAACGCGGATAGCGCGGATGACGCGGATTGCCACTGTCAATCCGCGTCATCCGCGTCCCGATTAACTCATGGGCACGACGAGGTCATAGGGAAAGCTGGTGAGGTTGACGAGTTCGCCCGCTTCGGTGAAGGCCACGGTGTCCTCGATGCGCACGCCGAATCCCCGCTCCGGGTAGTAGAGACCCGGCTCGACACTCACGACGTGACCGGGCTGCAGCACAGTCGTATTCCCCGCAGCGTGGCTCAGGCTGGGCTGCTCGTGAATGTCCAGCCCCACGCCGTGGCCAAGTCCGTGGACATACCCCTCCTGCGTGCCGGGTCTGCTCATGGGGGTTGGATGGCCGGCGCTTGCATAGTATTCGCACGTCATCACCTGGTAGTCACGGCAGGCGCGTCCCAGTTCGAGCGCGCCCATCACCTTGTCGAAGATCTCCTTGGTTTGCTCCCATGCCGCCAGCACCTCGTCGGTGGCATAGCCCAGGCTCCACGTGCGCGTCATGTCGTGGAAGTAGCCGCTGGGCACCGTCGGAAAGATGTCGAAGACGATGCTTTGACCCAAGCGCAGGGGCATCGACGGGTTGCCGCTGTTGTGCGGGACACCGGCATCGCGCCCCTGCGCAAAGATGCATTCGTGATCCTCAACCAGCCCGTACGCAAGCTGGCGGGCGCGGATGAAGCTCTTGACGTCGCCAATCGTCAGCAGCTCGCCATCGGTCTTGAAGACGACCTCATCACGCACCTGGCCGCTCTGGATGTATTCGCGCACCTCGCCCACGACGATGCACGTCAGCCGCCCCGCTTCGCGTAGCTCGGCAATTTCGCGGTCATCCTTCGTCTGGCGCGCGAGGGTGAAGAGCGTGTCCCCGTACTCGCCCACCACTTCGCCATCAATGAGCTGGTTGAGGCGCTGGAGCAGCGCGTACGCAGCGCCGGCGTCAACCATGCCGTAGACGCCCAGCCGTCCATTGAGCCCCTGGTCGCGGACGACCTGGGCCAGAAGATCGGCGCGCGCCTCGAGCGCATCGCCGTTGTGCTTCTGGAGCAGCGTGTATGTGTTGTAGTGGCTGTCCCGGTCCACAAGGTTGAGGCCGGTCGCGGCGGCGGTGTCTCGCTCCATTGAGCCATGAACGAGGGTCAGCGAGCCACCGCGGCGTTTTGTGACGAGCGCGCCCTCAAGTTGCGCCCCGCCGGTGAGATAACTGAGGATCGTATTGGCACGGGCGTCGCCCATGACAAGCAACGCATCGAGGTTGCGTTCGGCCATAAGGCGATCGAGATCAGCGCGCATGAATTGGCATCCATTTCAGAATCAGGATTGATGACGACGCTGTACATTTTGGCGCAGCAGTGCGCAGAGTGCAAGGATGCGGCGCGGCCTATGCAGGGCGATTGCATCCAGTTTCCGGCACTCGGATGAAGCCGGCACCGTACTGCGCGGATTTGTATGCAGAACGCGATGCGTCTCTCAAGTGAATCGATGTAGATGCAATCGCACTGGGGGTCGCATTTTGGCGGCGTTGTGGCCGATTGCGCGATACGGTACAATAGGGGGACGATCCGCGAGGGCTGGCAGCCCGGATGCGGGCTCCCCCAGGCCACGCCGACTCGCCTATTCTCCGGGCGCGTCCCGGACGAGGATAGCTTGAATGCTCCCAGATCATGACAAGGCCGCTTCCGCCGCGGGCACGGGCGTGAGTGATAACTCTGCCGAAACGAAACTTGCCACGAGCAACGGTGGCCACAACGGCAGTGCAAACGGCGCTGAAAAAGGCGCTGCAAGCGGCGCGCACAATGGCGGCCGGCCGCCACTGGTGATGCCCGCCGAGGCCGGCAACGGCGGCTATGAGCCGCTCTTCGTTACTTTGCGCAGTGTCACTCCGCTGCCCATGGTTGCGCAGAAGGAGAAGGCGGAGCCAAAACCGGTCATTCGGATTGCACCCGACGCCGAAGAGATCGCTGCGATTGAGCGTGTGCTCAGCGGGCTGGACGACAGTTATCGGCCTGAAGACACACTGCTGCTGGTGCGCGCCTACATGCTTGCCAGCTACGCACATCGCGACCAGCGGCGCGAAAGCGGCGAACCCTATATCCTCCACCCCATCGCCGTGGCGCAGATTCTGATTGAACTGGGCATGGACCCGGCATGTGTTGCCGCAGGGCTGCTTCACGACGTTGCCGAGGACACGGAATTCACAATTGAGTACATCAACGAGCAGTTTGGCGCCGAAATTGCCTCGCTTGTCGATGGCGTCACCAAACTGAAGCGCATCAACGAGATGGGCAGCGCGCGCGCGGGGATTGCCAACCACAAGGCGGAATCGCTGCGCAAGATGTTTATCGCGATGGTGGACGACGTACGCGTCGTGCTCATCAAACTGGCCGACCGTCTGCACAATATGCGCACGCTGGGCGGCCAGAAGGAGCACAAGCGCAGGCGCATTGCGCGTGAGACGCTGGAAATCTTTGCCCCGCTTGCCAATCGCCTTGGCATCTGGCCCGTCAAGTCCGAACTGGAAGACCTCGCCTTCCGCTACCTCGAGCCTGCAACCTACAAGGATCTGATGAAGGCGATCCTGCAGAAGCAGCCCGAGAGCGAAAAACTTCTGATCGTCACCAAAAACGAAATCGAGCGCGAACTGGCCAAAGCCGGAATCACGGCCGATGTCAGCGCGCGGCCCAAGCATATCTACAGCATCTACCGCAAGATGCAGCGCAAGGGTGTGGGCTTTGACCAGATCTACGACGTGCTCGCGCTGCGCGTGCTTGTCGACACCGAAGCGCAGTGCTACGGCGCGCTCGGCGTGGTGCACAGCGTCTGGCGACCAATTCCCGGCGAGTTTGACGACTACATCGCCAACCCCAAGAACAACATGTATCGCAGCCTGCACACCTCGGTGCTCAGCCACCGCAGCGGCAGGCCCATGGAAATCCAGATTCGCACGCGCGACATGCACCGCGAGGCCGAGTTCGGCATCGCCGCGCATTGGCAGTACAAGGAGCAGAGCTCCGCCGACAAGTACATGACCAACAAGGTCAGCATGATGCGCCACTGGATGCGCCAGGTGATGGAGTGGCGCAATGATGTGACGGACGCCGAGGAGTTTGTCAACGGCATGAAGACCGACATGTTCAACGAGCATGTCTTCGTCTTCACCCCGCGCGGTGACATCATCGACCTGCCCAAGGGCTCCACGCCGATTGACTTCGCCTACGCGATCCACACAGAGCTCGGCCATCGCTGCCGCGGCGGCAGTGTCAACGGCAAGCTCGTGCCGCTGGACTACAAGCTGCAGAACAGCGACCAGGTGGAGATCATCGCTGCCAAGAAGGGGGGGCCGAGCCGCGACTGGCTCAACCCCAGCCTCGAGTACGTGCAGACGCAGCGGGCGAAAAGCAAGATTCGCGGCTGGCTGCGCAAATTGAACCGGGACGAAAACATCCAGCGCGGCCGCCAACTGCTGGAACGCGAATTGCGTCGCCTATCGTCGACTGTCTCCTTTGAAGATTTGAGCAAACTCTTCAACATCGACAAGGTGGACGACTTCATGGCTGCGATCGGCTATGGAGACATCAACTCGCAGCAGATCGCACAGAAGTTGATGGACCAGGAGCAGCGCGAGCGCGCGCGCCAGTCTGCGACGATGGAAGGGCTGTGGACGACCGGCTCAATCGGCACGCCGCGCGACGACCGCGCCGACCGATCCGACCACGAGAGCCTGCGCGTGCAGGGGGTGGAGGGGCTGCTCACGAATTTGGGGCGCTGCTGCAACCCCGTTCCGGGCGACCCGATTGTGGGCTACGTGACGCGCGGGCGCGGCGTCACCATCCACCGCATCAGTTGTCCCAATATGGTGGCAACGCTGCGCAAGGGGGCCGACGGCCGCCTCGTCGACGTGCAGTGGACCTCCAAGCCCGAGAAGACTTATCCCGTCAAGGTGCAGGTGAGCGCGTATGACAGGCAAGGGCTCGTGCGCGACATCGCGGGCCTCGTGGCGGATGAGCACATCAACATGCGCAGCGTGGAAGCGCTGACGGGGCAGAAGAACAACCTCGCGATCATTACCGCCACGTTGGAAATCGAAGACGCAACCCAGCTCATGCGCATCCTCACCAAGATGGACAGGCTCTCCAATGTGGTCGAGGCGCGCCGCCTGCTCTCGTAACTTCAAAACCCGGTACGCAGAAAGAACGGAAACAGCCGGAAAAGGCAGGAATTCTGTAGATTGGCAGTGGCGCGCCGGCCCGTTCAGTGGAGTGGTTGGTTCCTGCTTTTTCCGCTGTTTCCGTTCTTTCTGCGTACCGGTGTTGTCCCCTGGACCCACACATGCTTCACCGCCTTGCCGCACGCGTGCGCGCAATTGACCCCTATCTCCTCTTCCTGCTCCTGCTGAGCCTGCCGGCGTTGGCCCCTCTGCTGGCCCCCGGCCTCTACTTCTTTGACGCCCACGACGGCCGCCACAGCGTCTTCTACCCCATGATGTTTGACGCATCGCTGCGCAGCGGCGCGCTCTGGCCGCGCTGGGCCATGCACCACCTGCAGGGCTACGGCTACCCCACCTTCATCATCGTCCCGCCGCTGGGCTTTTACCTGGTTTCCTTCTTTGTGATGCTGGGCGCCGGCTTCACCGTGGCAGTCAAGTTCACCTGGATGACGGGGATCCTGCTGAGCGGATGGGGGATGTACCGCTTGCTTCTGCACTGGAGCGACGCACCGCCGCGGCGCGCGGCCGGAATGCGCTCGACCCGGTGCGGCTGGCAGCGGTCGCCGCGGCGCTGCTCTACGTCTACGCACCCTACCACCTGCTTGATGTCTACGTGCGCGGTGCGCTCAATGAGTCGCTCCTCTTCTTGTGGCTGCCGTGGCTCTTCCTCGCGTTTGACAACCTGCTGCTGCAAGGCACGGCTCCCGGCTGGCAGAGGCGTCTTGCTCTGGCCATGCTGCTCCTGGCGGCAACCTGGCTGACGCACAGCTTTGCCGTGCTTGCCGTCACGCCGCTTGTCATGATCTTCGTGCTCTTCCGGCTGGTCTGGCTCTGGGCGCGCGAGCGCAAGAGCGATGAACATGCCGGCCGCGCATTGTTGCAGCGGACAGCGCTCGCCGCTGCCGCAGGCGTTGGCGGGCTACTGCTCAGCGCCGTTTTCCTTGTGCCGCTGCTGGCCGAGCAGCGCTTCCTTGACCAGCAGGTTTTCACCTCCAACACCTACGACTTCCGCAACCACTTTGTGCAGTGGGGACAGTACTTCAGCCCCTTCTGGGGCTATGGCTATTCGGACGATCCGCTGGGCGCAAACGACGGCATGGGCTTCCAGATCGGCGCGCTTGCGCTGATCCTTGCCGCGGCGGGTCTCTTTGCCCTGCGCAAGGCGCCGCAGCGTGCGCTGATGATCTTCCTCGCGGCGGCGAGCCTGGGCGTGATGGTCGTGATGGCCCCCGTGAGCAAACCGCTTTGGGAGGCGATTTCTACGCTGTCGGTCATCCAGTTCCCCTGGCGGCTGCTGCTGCTGGCCTCGTTCACCGTGTGCGCGCTGGCGGGGCTGTCACTGGCGCAACTGCTCGCCATGCGGCCACCCCATGAGGACGGCAGCGGCATGCTCGTCTTTGCGCTGCTGGCAATCGTCGGGACGGCTGCCTATGCCGACCCCGCGCTGCAGTCCGTTGAGCCGTGGCGCGAGGACGGGCGCGCCGTCTACCGCTTTGAGGTCGAGCATCCTGACATGATCACCTACACCGAATGGACGACGCAACCCTTCAAAACGTCGCCCATGAGCGCCGATTATGCCAGTCCCGACTATGTTGAAGATCACGGACGCACCGAGTCGCTCACACGGTTTACAATTCTGGATGGTGAAGGTTCGGTGCTGCGCCAGGAGTCGGCGGGCAGCCGCTTTACTGGACAGTTGAACATGCAAACGCCCGGTGTGGTGCGCGCCAACCTGATGTACTTCCCCGGCTGGCAGGGAACCATCGACGGCGCGCCAGTTGCGCTGCGCGTCTCCAGCCCTGAAGGCGTGGTGGAGCTCGATGTGCCGGCAGGCGCGCACACGGTTGAATTGCGCATGGGCGCAACCCCGGCGCGCACGCTTGGCACGATCATCTCGTGGACGATGCTTGCGATTGTTGCCGGGTTGCTGCTTTGGCCCGTGCGCAAGCCGGTTTCGTGACGCGCCACAGTCCAAACGCGCCGCGTCCCATCAGCGACGCGGCCCATGAGCGGGCCGCAACGCAATTCGACGCTTGCCGACAGTCATAAATTTCAGGCTCATGGACGTACAATTGCGAGGTCACACATTGCCCTCGAGTGCATACAGTGAGGTTTTCATGGCTGCTCAGTCCGGCGAACAAATAACAATCGATGTGGAAGAAGTTGGTCAGATTTTCAACGCGCCGGATGCCAATCCGTTTGCCACTGGGCAAAGTGCAGTTCTGGGCGAGGCGGCGCTTGAGCGCGTGCTGACCCAGTTGCAAGTCCGTCCGTTGCGCAACTGGGAAGGGGCGCAACTGGTTGTGCGGCTGCCGGAGGAGCAAATCACTCCGGAGTTGGAGCCAAGCCTCGCCGCCGCCATTCGCAGGTATTGTTCGGCCAGAATCGACAACAATCGCGTGGATGTGCAACTGGGGCGCAAGCAGCACTTCTTCGGCCTGATTATGGTTACACTCATTGTGTTTGTGGTGATCCTGCTCGCGGTAATTCTGTTCCGGACCGTGTTTGCCGGCGCTTCGACGACCATTCAGGCGATTGTCGCGGCGTCAATCAGCCTCTTCGCGTGGGTGATCATCTGGGACCCGCTGGAGGCGCTGATCTTTGACTGGGCAGCGCCGGCGCGCGAAAACCGTGCCCTTGCCCACGCCATGAACCTGCAGGTGGTTGTAGAGAAGCGCGCCGAATGAGCCTCTGGAGCGCCCGCCGATGACGACCTACGCGCTGAAGCCTGCCGATTCCGAGCTGACCGTCGAGTTGACCCTGGCCAGCCTCGATGCGCTCTTCGACGCGCCCGCTGCAAACCCGTTTTCGTCAATTGAAAACGAAGTGTTGGGGCGAAGCGGAATCGACCTGTTGCGCCGCCAGCACAAACAGCACTGGCCACGGCATGACACAATTCGCAGACTAGTGATTCTTCTGCCTGCGGACGCGTACCAGTCAGCCAGCGCGAACGCCGATCTGGCGGAGCAAACGCCGGCCGCGATTGGCCGCTTCTGCCAGGCCCAAATTGAGGCAAGCCGTACGGGGCGCCGTCTCGAGCGCGTCGCCGTGCGCCATCAGTTGCGCATCGTCGTGCTGGTCGTCCTCTTCGCGCTGTTGATGGTGTTTCTGACCTCATCTGGCGTGTTGGGCGATACGCGCCCGGTCCTGCAAAATATCGTGACCCTCCTCGCGGTCTTTGCCGCCTGCCTCGCAATCTGGGATACGCTTGGCTCGATCCTCTTTAGCAGGTTGGACTACTTGTACGATGAGCGGGCGTACCGCTGGATCGGTGGGCTTGCGGTTGAGGTTGCGCCACTGGATCCGGTGCGTATCTCCACCGGCGGCGCGCAGGAATCGGCGTAGGCCGCGCGTACCGTAGTTGCATTTCCTCTGCGGCCCTTTGCTCCCTCCGCAGCTTTGCGTTGAGCTGTGGAAGTTACTACGAATTTCGCCCCCGCTCTACTTTAGTGTGCCTCGGGGCTTGGCGGCGTGGCGTCAGGATGCAGGTCCGGCGCCAGGAAATCGAGAAGCAATTGGCCAACGCGTTCCGGCTCCTCGTGGTGCATCCAGTGTGTGGCGTGTTCGATGATCTCAAGGCGCGCGTCGGCGCAGAGTTCAACGCTCTGCAAAGCGGCTTCGCGCCCGATAATGGTGTCGTCTGCTCCCCAGACAATCAGTGCGGGCGGCTCGATGTGCAGGTTGGGAAGCCGCGGCGTATTGCGCATCGCCCGATACCAGTTGAGCATGCCAGTCATTGCGCCGGGTTGTGACCACGCGCCGCGCAGCGCCTCAAAGTCGCCGTCGCCAAAGGTTCCCGGCCGCGCGGATTTGCGCATAGACCTCGTCAGGCTGCGCCAGTTCCCCGCAGCGAGTGTCGCCTCGGGCAGGCCGGGTATTTGGAAATAGGCCATGTAACTGCTGCGCAGGCGTTGCCGCCAACTCGAGCGCAACAGCCGTTGCAAGACCACAGGATGGGGCACTGCCATGACGACCATGCGCGGTCAGCCGCTCGGGGTAGCGATTGGCCGTCCACCACGTAACCGCGGCGCCCCAGTCGTGCCCCACAAGTGCCGCCCGCTCCACACCCGCTGCGTCAAGCAGGCCGATGACATCGTCGCTCAGTTGGTTCAGGTTGTAGGCCGGGATGCCGGAGGGCTTATCGCTCAGGTTGTAGCCGCGCTGGTCTACCGCCCATACCCGATAGCCGGCGGACGCCAGCCGATCGATTTGTCGGCCCCATGCGCACCAGAACTCGGGGAAGCCGTGAAGCAGCAGGACGAGCGGGCCTTGCGCCGGTCCGGCCTCCACCACGTGCAGGCTGATGCCATTCGTTGCAATCATGCGCTCGACAACTGGTACCGAGGGACGGATGATCACATTAGGTGTCAGGTCGCTCATTTTGGCCTCCTCTCCTTGGCATGCGGTCAGCCGTTCTTGCACAAAGGGGTGCGATGGTGCTTTGGCGACGGTACTCCGATAGCCCCGACCTGTGGTAGAATTGCGCGACCCCAGGGCCGCGACAGATAGGGCAGGTCGCGCCGCTCACGCTTGAGAGAGGCTTTGCAGATCATGACAACCCATGACATCCTGTACGACCCCGAAGAAGTCTGGAACCCCTCCAAAAAACGCGTGATCAGCGCATGGCTGACGCATCTGGTCACTGCGTCGAGCGCCGTCTGGGGATTGCTTGCGATTCTGGCGATCACGAATGGCGAGTGGGTGACCGCCTTCTGGTGGATGACTGTGGCAGTCCTGATCGACTCGTTCGATGGAGCGCTCGCGCGCCGCGTGGACGTCAAGAAGGTGCTGCCGCAAATTGATGGCGCCCTGCTTGACAACATCGTTGACTATCTCAACTATGTGTTCGTGCCCGCATACTTCCTCTATATGGCCAACCTGCTGCCTGCGCGGCTTGCGGTGTTGGGCGCTGCGCTGATGTTGCTTTCCTCCGCCTACCAGTTCAGCCAAAGTGACGCCAAGACCGACGACCACTTCTTCAAGGGTTTTCCGTCTTACTGGAACGTCGTGGCCCTCTACATGTTTTTGCTGGCGCTGAGTCCGTGGGTGAACTTCGCGTTCATCGTGCTCTTCGCTGTGCTTGTCTTCGTCCCCATCAAGTACATCTACCCGTCACGCAACTCCGTGCAGCCACGGCTGATGATGGCCTGGTCGCTGCTGTGGGGCATTTCCTGCCTGGTCATGCTCTTCATGTATCCCGACTATCCGAGTTGGGTCATGCTCTTCTCGCTCAGCTACGTGGTCTACTACCATGCAGTGAGTCTGTGGGTCACCTTCCGCGGAGTTCCGGCGTAAGCGTCGCGCAGTTACACAATGTGAAGGCGTGGCGACACAAATAGCAGGAATGGACAACTGCCGGGATCACCTCCCGGCAGTTTTTTGCGTCCACTGCCCGTGCATTCGACTGGCCGGCGACCCAGCGTCAATTCGATCGTGGCGGCGCGCCCCCGGCGATGCTTGGCACAATGATCACTTCACAGCCTGCACGCAGCGGCGTATCGACACCGGCCAGATCACGAATATCCTCATTGTCCACATAGACATTGACCCAGCGGCGCATGTGCCCGTTGGGTTCCATCAGCCGCTCGCCCATGCCTGGGTAGAGCAAATCGAGCGCATCGACCATGGCGCGCACGTCGGTGGCCGCCACCGATGTGTGCGCCGAGGCGCCGTACAGTCGGCGAATCTGCGCGGGGATGCGTACCTGGATCAGCCCGGCTTCAGCGTTCATGGAAGAGTCTCTCAGCCGGCCACGACGCGCGCCGCTGCCACCGAGAGGACGGGAGGCAGGTAGTCGGTCAGTGTCTGCCACGAGTCTCCCTCATCGCGGCTGTAGAAGAGATGGCCGCCCGTGGTGCCCACATAGACGCCGCACGGATCGCACGCGTCTGCGGCAAGCGCATCGCGCAGGACGTTGAGCCACGCGCCGTCGGGCAGGCCCGTGGTGAGCGGCTGCCACGTGGCGCCGTCATCACGCGTGCGCCAGACGGCCATCTGCCCATCGGGCACAAAGCGGCGCTCGTCGGCCACAAGCGGCACTGTGTAGACCGTGTGTGGGTCATGTGCGTGAACGGTCATGGGGAAGCCGAAGCGCGAGGGCAGACCGGCCGAGATGTCGACCCAGTCATCGCCCCGGTTGTCGCTGCGGTAGATGCCCATGTGGTTCTGCTGGAAGAGCACCTCCGGACGCGCAGGGTGGAGCACCATCTTGTGAACGCAGTGGCCGGTCTCCGGTTCAGGGTCGGGCAGGAAACCTGCGTCGACGCCATGGTTGATTGGCTTCCACGAGCTGCCGCCGTCGTCGGAGCGGTAGGCGCCGCCCGCCGAAATGGCGACATAGATGCGATCCGGGTCCGTGGGATCGGGCAGAATGGTGTGTAGAATGAGCCCGCCGCCGCCGGGCATCCAGGTGTCAGTTTGGACGCGGTCGTTCAATCCCGCTACGCCCTGCCAGTGGGCGCCCTCATCGGTGGAGCGGAAGAGCCCCGCCACGCCCGTTCCCGCCCAAATCTCACCCGGGTGCTGGGCGTGACCCGGCTGCACCTGCCAGATTTCACGCACGCGCCGTTCTTCGTCAGCCGGAAAGTCGAGACCTTCATTGAAGTGTTCCCACGTCAGCCCGCCGTCGCGTGAACGCTGCACCAACCCGCCAAAGACATCACTCGTCAGCGCTGCATAGATCGTGTTCGCGCGCGCATCGTAGCTCATCGCGCGCACGCTCCAGCCCAGGTGATGCTCGGAGCGGCGCCACTCTTTGCGTGCCTCATCGCTCCAAAAGAGGAACGCGCCTTTGCGCGTACCAACCATGACCAGGACGTCTCCCGGTGCAGGCGCCGAGGTCGGCGCGCTCGTCTGCTCACTTGCCATCGCATCTTCCTTTCGTTGACTGCCAATGTCGACCGGTCCACTCCTTGCACGGGGAGTTTGGAGCTTAGCACGTTTGTTCGTAGAATGCAATCACCAATTTCGGCCCCAAATCTCGTCGCGCGTGGCGCAAGCGCACTGGAGAATTGCATGACGCCAACCCCACTCACGCTGTCGCTGGAACAGGTGCGCCGCTTCCGTCTGGAGCGCTCTGGCTTGGTGACGCCATTCGACTCGCCGGAAGCCGCCGCCTCTGCGCTTGTCGGTATACAGGCGCAGATTCTGCCTGCGGCCGGCCTGGCGCTGTGGAATCGCACGAAGGGACTGAACCACCGGCGCTTTGAGGAGCAGCTCTTTGTGCAGCGAAAGCTCGTCAAACTATGGGGGCAGCGCGGTACGCTTCACCTCTATCCCAGTGCGGAGTGGCCGCTGATCCATGCGGCGCGCACCAGCAACCACACGTGGTGGGCGCGCAAGGTGGGGGAAGGAGGCGATGAAGCGCGAGAGGCCTATCGCAGCAAGCTGGAGCAGGTGGCGGCGGTGATGCGCACGCGCCAGAGCATCGGGCGCAGCGATGTGCGTGCGCTTGAACTGGACCTTCACGAGGATTTCTACTCGGGGTGGGGTGGGATCTTCGCCGACCTGGTGCAGCTCGGCTACGCCTGCCACAGCCAAAGCGTGCGCGGTGAGGGGCACTTTGCTCATCGCGAGCGCTGGCTGCCCGACCTGGAGTGGAATCCGCCCGCACCCGACATTGCCAACAAAGAGTTGGCGCGCCGCTACTTCCGCACTTACGGGCCCGCCACGGTTACGGATTTTGCCTACTGGCGCGGGATCTATGTTGGCCCGGCGCGCGAAGTGATAGCTGCACTGGGCGACGAACTCGTCCCCGTGATGGCGGATGGCGTCGAGATGCTGGCGCTTGCCGATGACCAGGGCGCGTTTGAAGCGCTTGCCGCCTCGCCCAACGCCGCCGAGGGGCTGCCTGTGCGCATGCTCTATCGGTTTGACCCACTCTTGCTGGGGCACCGCGTGCGCAGTTGGGTAGTGGACGAGGCCTTTCACAAGGCCGTGGCGCGGCCTGCAGGTCACATTGAGGGGGTCGTGCTGCGCCACGGTCGCGCCGTCGCGACCTGGCGCTATGACCGCGCCGGCAGCGGCCTGCTCATCACGGTGGTGCCCTTCAAACGCCTGCCCAAAGCTGTCACAGGCCGCCTGCCTCGCCAGGCGGAGGGAATCGCGCGCTTCTTTGCGCTGCCCCTTGCGGACCTGCGTATCGAAGAAGCAGCCTGAAAGCAGTGTATCACGCGTGCAACCGCTTCCTTGACACTCTCTCCTCATTGCGGCTACGCATGAGACGCATCGCGCTTGGCAGTCGTTTGGTCTGCCGGCACCGCCACAAGTTGGTGAACACCGCAGAAATTGCTCGGTGTGGGTCGCACCGCGGCCGCCATAGGCAGATCATCCCTCAGAGATACGCTTGGTATCGTGAGGGCAGCTCTACCTGCAATAATAATTCGGCAAGGTTAATCGGCAGCCAGTGGCAAGGAATAGAGTGCGAAGGGCGAATACGGCAGCTGAAGCAGACGCTACGAATGATGTCCGCGCACTGGGCCGCCCCCGGACGATCAGCCTCAAACCCACGAATCTTTCACGAACGTGACATTTGCCACAGTCGCCCCATCGGACGTGGTGTATAGTATTGTCCAATCCGGCCCCACCCCTGCTTGCGTTACCATCTTGTATGGGCGGCCATCGCATTTCCCGCAGATTGTGCGGCGGCCCAGCGATTGCACGGGCCACGGGCGTTCCTGTGATGTAAGGGAACTCCCAATCCGCGTCAAGGCAACGTATTATCGATTCCCCAACTGCCAGCAGAGTGAGACCCTCCATGAATTCAGCAATTGACCATCAGAAATCGTTGGGCAAGTCCGCGCCACGCGCCGCGCGCGCCTGGCTTTTGTGCGCGCTCGTCGCCGTCGTGGCCCTTCTCGCTGCCTGCAACGCCGGGCCATCGATTGCGCCGACCGCCGCCGAAAGTGTGGCTTCCTCAGAGGCCGCCACGCCAACCGGCGATACCTGGCAAGGGGTCTCCGTCGGCTTCACCGACGACGGCAAGCCCTGGAAGGGTGATCCGAACGCGCCCGTCACGCTTTCGGTCTATAGTGACTTTCAGTGCCCGTTCTGTGCCCGCTTCTTCGTCAACACCGAACCGGGCATCATTGACGAGTACATCAAGACGGGAAAGGTGCTTCTCGTCTTCGAGGACCTTCCGCTGAAGGAGCTTCACCCCAACGCGCTTGCCGCGCATGAGGCCTCTCGCTGCGTCGCAGACCAGGGCGCGCCGCTTTATTGGGCCATGTACGATGCTCTCTTCCTTTCACAGAGTGAGTGGTCCGAGCAAGCCGACCCGCAGCCTACCTTTGCGCGTCTCGCCGACGAAATCGGCGCGGATGTGGATGCTCTCAAGGAATGCATTGCGGGCGGCGCCAAACAGGCGGCCATTGCCCAGTCGGTGGTGGACGCGGATGCCTTGGGCTTCAGTGGAACGCCCAGTTTCCGTGTTACCAACAACGCGTCGGGCGAAAGCCACAACATTGTCGGCGCACAGCCGTTCGAGCGCTTCGCCGGGGTGTTGGACGCTGTGCTCGCGGGGGAAGCGCCGCCAACCCCCTCCGCGGCACAACCGAGGCAGGAGGTTCCCTTTTGGGCAACCGCCGAAGGGCTGGCGCTTGATCCCGACCGCCCCGGCTACACAATGGCAGGCGACCAGACACGCGGGAGCGCCGACGCCTCTGTAGTTGTCGTCGAGTTTTCGGATTTTCAATGTCCCTACTGCAAGCAGCACAGCGAGCAGACGCAGCCGGAGCTTGACAAGGCCTTTGTGGACACCGGCGAAGTGCGCTGGGTCTACAAGAGTTTCCCGCTGCCAATCCACCCACAAGCGCCCGCAGCCGGTGTTGCCGCTGAATGCGCTGCCGACCAGGGCAAATACATGGAAATGCATGAAGCGCTCTTTGCCGACGTTCGTGGTTGGTCGACAAGCGATCCGTCGCCCATGTTCACGCAGATTGCCGGGGACCTGGGACTGGACACCGCGGCGTTTGCCGCCTGCCTGGCGGACCCAGCCATGGCGGCGCTTGTTGAAGCCGATCACACGGATGGTTTGGCCTATGTCCAGGGAACGCCGACCTTCATCATTCTGGCCAATGGCGGCGGGCGCATCGTCCCCGGTGCGCTGCCCTTCGCTTCCTTCTCTGCTGAATTGCAGAAGGCGATTGACGGCGGCTGAGTCTGGAGACAAACGGGACGCGCAGGGAATGGGACTTGACCCACGATCCCATTCCCTGTTCAAGGCTGAACCACAGGAACGCTTGCACAATCAATTCCACGCCTGAGGAACGGAGATGTAGATGAGATTAAGACGCACCACCTGGAGTATCCCTGTACTGCTCGTAACGCTTGGCGTTCTCGCCGCTTGCGGGACCCCAAGCAACACAGCCGCAGCACCGGCGCCCGCCGCTGAGACTGTCGCACAGCCAACTGTTGCGACTGAGGCCAGTCGTCGCACAGCCCACTGCTGCGACTGAGGCAAGTCGTCGCACAGCCAACCGTTGCTACCGAGACTACCGCTGCGGCGCCCGCAGAAGAGCCCAGTTCAGTGGAAAGCGTCGCAGCCGCACCTGTCGACTGGCTGCAGACCGCTTCCATGGAGGGCGACCTCTTCGTTCTCGGCAACCCCGACGCACAGGTGCGATTCCTCGACTACTCGGACTTCCTCTGAAGTTCCTGTGCCGCGCACGTGATGCGCGTTGAACCAGCACTCAGAGATTCAGTATGTGGCAGCCGGCCAGATGAAGCTTGCTTTCAGCCCAATTGTTGACCTTGGCCAGGCCTCGCTCGACAGCCAGGTGGCCGCCCGCTGTGCGGGAGAGCAGTCTCCCCTCAACTTCTGGCAGATGCATGATGTGCTCTTCGAGAAGCAAAGAGAACTCTTCAGCGTTCCAGCGGTCGACTTCTATGTGGAAATTGCAACGGGACTAGGCATGGATGGCGAGGCGCTGCGGGCCTGCATGACGAACCCCGAAACGACCGAAACGGTCACGCGGCTCGACCAGGAGCGGCGCGATGCGGGCATCCGCAACCGCCCTTCGTTCGATGTCAACGGCAGGGTGATTTCAGGCGGTCTAATGCTCGACCAGTTCCAGTTCGTGATCGATGGAATGTTGAAAGGGTAGAAGGGCGGGGAATCGGGAGTCGGAAGTCGGAAGTCGGAAACAACAAAGGGGGGCCGCGACGAATTCGTCGCGGCCCCCCTTCGTTGTTTCCGACTTCCGACTTCCGACTCCCGACTCCCGACTCCCGACTCCCGACTCCCGACTCCCGACTCCCGACTCCCGACTCCCGACTCCCGACTCCCGACTCCCGACTCCCGACTCCCGACTCTCGACTGCCGACTCCCGACTCCCGACTGCCGGCTCCCGACTGCCGACTCCCGACTCCCGACTTCACCCCCCGCCCTGATACCGCGCCACGTTCTGCAAATGCTCCGCATAGCTCGCGGCAAAGACATGCGCCCCACTGTTGTCGGGCAAGGCCACAAAGTAGAGATAATCAGTCTGGGCGGGGTCGAGCACGGCCTTGATGCTGCTCAGGCCGGGGCTTGCGATTGGGCCGGGCGGCAACCCGGTATTCAGGTAGGTATTGTACGGGCTCTCCACCTGTGCGTACTCCTCGAGCGTGACCGGCGTCTTCCACCATTGGCCGCTTGCGGGCTGATAGCCCATGGCATATTGCACGGTCGGATCAGCATCCAGCTTGATGCCGTTTGCAATGCGGTTGAGGTAGACCGATGCGATGGTCGGCCGCTCTTCGGACAGAACTGCCTCACGCTCGACAATGCTTGCGAGTGTCAGCACCTCGTAGAGGCTCAGCGTGGTTGTGCCTGCGGCGCGTGCGGCGTTGTAGGCAGGCAGCGCCTTGGCTGCAAAGCTGTTCAACTGATTTGCCAGCAGCATCGCAACCTGCGGATTGTCTTTGTCCAGTTCGTACGAATCGGGAAAGAGATAGCCCTCAAGCGATGCACCGGCCGGGCGCTCATCGAGGAAGGCATAATCCAGGCTGGAAATTTCGCCCAGCACGCCCGATCGGGCAATTTCCGCGTAGTTCCGGGCCTGGGGCGAAACGCCTTCAACGGTATCGCTGAACACATTCGCTGCGGTGAGGAAGTCGGTGGTTTGCTCGAGCCGCCACCCTTCGGGAATGGTGACAACCAGGCCCTGCGCAAACGAATGCTGCAGTTCCTCAACAATCTGCACCAGCGACATGGCGGGCGAAAGCACAAAGGTCCCTGCCTCAAGCCTGGCAGACAGCCCATTCTCGCGCACATATGCCTCAAACAGGAGATCGTCGTCGATGATTCCCTCGCCAAGCAACTGCTTGCCGATAAGCTTGGCAGGCGTACCTGGCTCCACAACAAAACGCACGGGCACGCCGGCGGGGTCGACGGGCTGTTCCAGCTTGGCGGCGTTGTCATCAAGATATGCGCTCAGCATCATGCTGCTGGCGCCGCCGCACCCTGCCAGGCTTAGTGCAAAGAGCGAGAAGAAGAGCGGCAGCAGCCAGTTCCGTATGAGAGTCGGACGCATCACTTGGAGTCTCCAGGGACAACGATTGGTTCCGGCGCGTTTGACGCGACTGAATCGGCATTGCGGCTGAGCGCAGGCTCAGCCGCGAGCAGGGTGCGCAAACCCGTTTCCAGGCGCGTGCGCGGGCGAAAGTGGAGCAAGTCGCGTGCCTTGGCGATGTCGGCCACGAGACGGGCAATCCCGCCCGATGCCTCGCGATTGTAGAGGACATTCGCGCTCATGCGGGCAATCGCCGCGATCTGCGCGATCAAATCATTGATCGCAACTTCCTCGCCGCTGCCGATGTTGATGATCTGCCCATCGACGCCGGGCGACTCGCCGGCGCTGCGCAACGCATCGATTACATCATCAATGTAGACAAAGTCGCGTGTTTGGGCGCCGTCGCCGTTGACAAGCACCGAACCGCGCCCAAGAATCTGGCGCGCAAACTGTGGGACAACTGGCGCGTGCGTGGGTGGGGCCTGCTGGCCCGGCCCGTAGGCATTGAAAATGCGCAGCGCCACCGTCTCGAAGCCACTCTGGCGGCCAATGGTGAAGAGATATTGCTCGGCGGCCACCTTGCTCACCGCATAGGGAACGCCGGGCCGCGGCTCCATCGTCTCATCTACCGGTTGGGCGGACTGGTTGCCGTAGACCGTGGCGCTGCTTCCCAGGATGACGCGCTTGACGGTGCCCACATCGCGGCAGGCTTCGAGCAATGCGACGGTGCCGCCCACGTTGACGTCGTTGTACTCGCGGGGTAGAGAACGGAGGCAGGCACGCTGACCCGCGCCGCAAGGTGATAGACGACGTCAATCCCCTGGAGAAGAGACCAAAGGCGCGGCACGTCGCGCACATCGCCGCGGCTGAGCGCCACGCGCGCATCGAGCGCCGCCGGGTCGCCGCTGCTCAGATCATCCAGCACGCGCACCAATGCGCCGCGCTTGTAGAGCTCGTTGGCAAGATGGCTGCCAATGAAGCCGGCGCCACCTGTAATGAGTACCTTGAGCAAAGCTGCTTGACTCCTTCCGGCACTGCCGTACCACGACAACAACCCCAACGCAAAGGAGCAGAGAACTGCATTAAAAAGGGTGGCATTCGCAAGTGCACGGGCAATGCTCGTAGCGGCTGCTTTAGCTGCCGTACTGAGCAATCGCATCGCGCCTCTGACCCACGGCAGCTGAAGCAGCCGCTACGAACCAGCCGCGCACTTCGGAGACACGCCGCTGGAAGAGCAGAGCACGCCTTCGTTGCTTTTCGTCGCAACAGCGCGTTCTCAGCGCATGGCGTCGCCGACATCGGGCGAGTGATCGGCCGATGAGGCGTCGGCATCCGGCGCATCGGTTACGTCAGCATCGTCAAGTTCGTCAAAGTCAACAAAGGGAGAGACGCGCCGCTGCCCGGATTCTGCACGCAGGATGGAATTGTAGCTCCGGCAGGCTTCCACCAGGTGCAGCGCCGAGAACTGTCGCTGCGTCCAGAATGAGAGGTTGACATCCTCTTTGCCGAAGAACTGTGTGGCGATTTCTTCGGACCGCATCCCCGCCGCCTCCAACCGATCCACGTCGCGCACAAGCTGGGTGAGGTACGCGATCTTGTCGAGGATATCGTTGGTGGGGCTGCGCCGCACATTCCCGCTTCCAGGGAAAAGGCGCT
Source organism: uncultured Chloroflexia bacterium (assembly GCA_963735275.1). Classification (GTDB taxonomy): domain Bacteria; phylum Chloroflexota; class Anaerolineae; order Caldilineales; family Caldilineaceae; genus UBA5069. Next base: position 103,649 of record CAVTKJ010000004.1, read on the forward strand.
CGATCTCCATGCCCGCCAGGGTTTGCAGACTGCCGATGACGCCGAGCAGATCATACTCGCGCGCCCATGAGCGATCGCGCCCGCTGATGTACGCGTCGCCCGCGAAGATCCAGTGCTGTGAGGGTTCAAAGTAGCAGACGTGCTCGCGGCTATGGCCCGGTGTCTCCACGGCGCGCAGCGTGTAGCGGGGTGTACGCACCACATCGCCAACTTCGTTGAGCGGAACGATCTCTTCGACCGGTGTGGGTGTTCCCCACATCAAGCGCCGGTAGAGCTGCATTTGCAGTTGCGCCGGATCCTGAAGGATTGGCTGTGCCCGCTCGGCCGCATAGATCGGGATATCCGGGTAGCGCTTGCGCAGCGCGCCGAGGCCGCCAATGTGATCCTCATGGGCGTGTGTCAGGGCAATCTGGGTAACGGGCACTTGTTGCAGGACGCGCACCAGTTCCGCGGCGGTGGCGGCCGGCCCCGTGTCAATCAGCAGCCCGTCCAGCCAGTAGGCCGTGCTCCAGTACAGCGGCTTGCCCATAAAGCGACGCGCCATACGAATGGCGATCACAGGGCCGTATTGTTCCACTTGAATCATAGGTCAGCCTGTATCATGCTATCCCTTGCTGCAATCGCTGCATCGCTTCATGGGGTATTGTGGCGACGCGCCCCTCAAGGTCCACGCATACGTGCTCTGTCGTGGCCGTGGCAAGCAGCGCGCCGTCGCTCGCACGCTGCAACTGGTATGCGAACGTAACCAACCGGCTGCGTAGTTCCGTCACTTGTGCAGCCACAAGCACCACGTCGCCAAAGCGGCAGGGCTGCCGGTAGGCCACATGAACGCCGATGACCGCGAAGTGGTTGCCCGCTGCCGCAAACTCGGCGTAGGGCATTCCCTGTGCTGCCATCCACGCCACGCGTGCCGCCTCGAGCCAGATGACATAGGCGCTGTGGTGAACAATGCCCATGGCGTCGGTCTCGGCGAAGCGCACGACAATCTCCGTGGTGACGGTCGCGTGGCTGGTGCTACGGTCAGTTGTAGAAACGTGTACGGCGTGCAGAGCGCCCTCCCCATAGTAGCGCCCGTCCGTGTAATAATCTGGACGAAGAAGCTGCGATGAAGAAACGGAAACGGATAAATGGGAACTGACGGGTTGATTGGTTTATTGGTTGATTGGTTTATAGGTTGATTGGTTTAGGTTGATGGTTGATAGGTTGACTGGTTCACAAGTCGATAACCCTGCCGCAACGTCCTTGCGGAGAGTAGGTGACTATTGCGTTCATTTCAACGAATCAACGAATCAACCTATAAACCAATCAACCCCAATTACCAATGATCAGTTGCCAATTAACCCCTACATATGCACCGAGTGCCCCTCAACAGCGTGGGCAGCCTCCATGATCGCCTCGCTCAGCGTGGGGTGCGCGTGGACGTTGCGCGCAATTTCGGCGGGCGTGATCTCCATGAATTGCGCCAGGCTCAACTCGGGAAGCATTTCCGTGACTTCCGGCCCTACAAGGTGGGCGCCGAGAATTTCGCCGTACTTGGCGTCGGCAATGATCTTGACGAAACCGATTTTCTCGTTGAGCGCCTGTGCCTTGCCGTTGGGCATGAAGGGGAACTTGCCGACCTTGATTTCGTGGCCCGCCTCCTTTGCCTGTGCTTCCGTCAGCCCCAGGCTGGCTACCTGCGGGTGGCAGTAGGTGCAGCGGGGCATCATGATGTAGCGCTCGTTGGGGATGGGCAGGGTTTCGGCACCGGCGATCGTTTCGGCGGCCACAAGCGCCATCGCACTGGCCACATGCGCCAGCAGAAGCTTGCCCGTGCAGTCGCCGATCGCGTAAATGTGGGGTACGTTGGTCTGCATCCGATCGTCAATCTCAATGAAGCCGCGCTTGTCCAGAGCAACCCCTGCCGCGTCCAGTCCCACTTCCTCGGTGTTGGGGCGTACGCCGATTGCCATGAGCACCTTGTCGGCGGTGAGCGTCTCCACCTTGTCATCCTTGAGGCTGCGCACGGTCACCTCAACCGTCGTCGCCCTTGATCTCCACCTTCTCGGTGCGCGTGCTGGTCAGGGTTTGGATGCCCGCCTTGTTGAAGGCCTTCTGCACCTCGGCGGCAACATCCGCGTCTTCAAGCGGAAGCACCTGATCGAGCATCTCGATAACCGTCACCTCGGCGCCATAGGCGTGGTAGACATAGGAGAACTCCATGCCGATCGCGCCAGAACCGACCACGAGCAGCCGCTTGGGTACGTCGGGCATGACGACCGCATCGCGGTACTGGATGATTCGCTTGCCGTCAAGCTCCACGCCGGGCAGGCTGCGCGCGCGCGCGCCCGTCGCGATGATGAAGTTGGCAGCGGTAACGCTCCGTTCCTCGGCGCTGGGCTTGATTTCGGAGGGCGTGATTTTGAGCGTGTGCGCATCGGTAAAGACGGCGTGTCCCTCGATCACGTCGATCTTGTTCTTCTTCATGAGGAACGAGACGCCCTTGTTCTGGCGGTCCACCACGCCGCGGCTGCGCTTCACGGCCGCGCCAAAGTCCACCTTGAGGTTGTCAAAGCTGATGCCGTAGGTGGCGGCGTCCTTGAGCGTCTCCACGATGTCGGCGTTGCGAATCAGCGCCTTGGTCGGGATGCAGCCCCAGTTGAGGCAGATGCCGCCCATGTTCTCGCGCTCGACAATGGCGACCTTCTGGCCCAGTTGGGCGGCGCGAATCGCGGCAACATAGCCACCGGGCCCGGACCCGATGACGATTACGTCGTATGTGTAGGAATGGCTGCTCATGGCTCCCCTGAGTTCTGGTTTGGCGGAGGCGCGCTGCACCTCGCAATGGGTTCTGCGCTTATTGTACCGCTTGCGGGCGAAAACGGGGAGTTGCGGGTGGGCAGTGGGCAGTGGGGAATGGGCAGTCGGGAGTCGGGAGTCGGGAGTCGCCGACCACGGGTCGGCGCTGGTGCGGTCGCGTCAATCTCCCTGCCACAGAGAGCACCCACCGCCCCCGCCCCCTACAGCAGCACATCCAGCAGCGCGAGTGTGAGTTGCTTCGTCTCAAGCTGCCGCGCCGCCTTCCAGCACGGGACCGACGCAGCTGGGGCAGCCGCCTGTGCAGGGGCACGCACGGATCAGGTCACGCGCCGCGCCCAGCAGTTCATCGTGAATCTCGAAGAGGCGCGCGCTGAAGCCAAGCCCGGCTGCTGTGCGCTCGTAGATTGTGATCCGCGCCGCACTCAGCGCGTCGGCCGCACCGGTGGTGGTCTCTGCGGCGGGAGCAGCCTCGGCGGCCTGCAAGTCCAGCGCATCGGCGCGGCTGATGTGCGCGTCGATGTCGCCGCGGTCGCACATGAGGTAAAGCGGCGCGAGCGAGAGCAGCGCATAACCCAGCCCGTCAAGCGCACCGCGTGTGCGCACGCTTGCCTCTAGACGCTTGTGACAGGTGCGGCAAACCAGCGCCAGATTCTCAAGCCGATTGGCCTCCAGATAGCGCTCGTTGAGCCCGGCCACGTAGCCAAAGGTGCGGAACGGCGTAAGGTGGTGGACATCGTGCTGCCGCCCTTGCGGCTCGGGCGCGCCGCATTGCGTACAGCGGTAGCGGTCGCGTCCGCGCACAGCCTCGCGCTGCTTCTGCCAGTTTGGGCCATAGTCATTGACCGAGTCGAACCATGCCCCCGCTTCGGCAAGCGTGCGCTGGGCCGCGGCGGTCACCGTGAGCCAGTAGCCGGTGGTCTCGAGCAGTTGCGGCGGATAATCAAGCGGGAAGCGCCCCATGACTTCGTGGGTGAAACGCTTGATGCGCCGGTAGCTCATCACCTGCGCACGCACGCGCACGTCGCCGTGGCCCACCTCCGCGCCGGCCACGCTGCGCTCGGCCTCCGTCTTGAGCACCTCAAGCGTCACGTCGCGGTCGACCGCCGTGTAGTAATCCACCGCCACGGGGTGGACGTGGGCAATGGCGTTGGCAATGTCCAGCGTGCGCACTTCGTAGGTCGCGCCTTCGTGAAGATAGATCGCGCCGGCATGTACGAACGACTGCGCACTTTCGGCGTCGACCTCGCCAATGATGCGAACGCCCGACGCCGCGCTCGCCTCCACCTGGACAACGATCGGCTCGTTGCTGCCGCTGCGCAGGCTGAAGCTGCGCGCGGGCGACCCCAATCCTGCCCAGAGGGTGCGACCGCCCGCCTGCTGCACTTCGCCCTCAGCGGCAAGGACAGCCATGAGTTCGGCGGCGGCCTCGCTCTTGCCGAAGCGCTCACCGGGGGCAAAGGGAAGCTCGGCCACGGCGCAGCGCAATTGGTCCACCAGCAGCACCAGATTGTCGGCGTTGACGAGCGCGTTTTCGGGGGAGCGTTCGAAGATGAACTCGGGGTGGCGCACAATGTACTGGTCGAGCGGCAGCCCGGTGGCGACGAGGATGGCCAGCGACGACGCGCGCGCGTGCGCCCGGCGCGGCCAATCTGCTGCCACAGGCTGGCGATGCTGCCGGGATAGCCGCAGAGCAAGGCTGCCTGCAAATCGCCAATGTCGATGCCCAATTCAAGCGCATTCGTCGCTGTGACGGCGCGCACCTCACCGCTGCGCAGCCCGGCCTCAATGGCGCGCCGCTCGGTGGGCATGTAGCCGCCCCGGTAACCGCGCACTGCGGCCTGCACATCGATTCCCCATGCGGGCGAGTGGCCGCCGGGGCCGGGGGTCTGCAGCAGGCTCTCGCGAATGTAGGTGAGAAGCAGTTCGGTGGTCAGCCGTGAGCGGCCAAAAACGATGCTTTGCACGTCGCTGCGCACACAGCGCGTGGCAAGGGTTTGCGTCTCCAGCAGCGCACTGCGGCGCAAGCCCAGATCGAGATCGTAGACTGGCGGGTTGTAGAGAATGACATGCTTCTCGCCACGCGGCGCGCCGTTGCGCGTGATCGGCTGCACCTCCTGCTCGAGCAGCATTTCCGCCAATTGGCGCGGGTTGGCAATCGTTGCGCTGGTGCAAATGAACTGCGGCTTCGCGCCGTAGTGTGCGCAGATGCGCCGCAACCGCCGCAACACGTTGGCCACATGGCTGCCAAAGACGCCCCGGTAGGTGTGGAGCTCGTCGATGACCACATAGCGCAGCCCCTCAAAGAAATCGGCCCACTGCGTATGCGTGGGCAGAATGCCCGCGTGAAGCATGTCAGGGTTGGAGAGCACAATGCGCGCGCGGCTGCGGATGCGCCCGCGTTCGCTCGACGGCGTATCGCCATCATAGACGGCGACCGCCTGCGCCTCGGGCAGCGCCGCGGGGATGTCGACCACCCAACTGCGCAGCCCCGCCAGTTGGTCCTGCGCAAGCGCCTTGGTGGGAAAGAGATAGAGCGCGCGCGCCGCGGGGTCATTCTGCAGCGCCTCGAAGACCGGCAAGTTGTAGCAGAGTGTCTTGCCGCTCGCGGTGGGGGTGACGACGACCGTGTTGCGTCCCGCCAGCGCATGCTGGAGCGCCTCGGCCTGATGGCTGTAGAGAGCGGGGATTGAACGCCGCGCCAGCCCGGCGCGCACAGTCTCGCTTAGCGAGGCGGGAATGGGTGCGTAGGTAGGCTCTTGTGCGGGCAGCGTGCGCCATGCGGCCACATTGGCCATGAAGGCGTGGTCACTGCGCAATTCGGCGAGAAGGTTTTCCAGTGAAGCAGTCATCGCAGGTGCAATCAGCCCTGAACGGCCAGCGCTGCCTGGGCATATTCAAGCAGGCGCATGCCCTCGCCCGCATCCACACCGCCGCCCTGGGCAAAGTCGGGGCGGCCGCCGCCGTTGCCACCCGCTTGCTGGAGTGTGGCGCGCAGCAAATTGCCCATGTGCGGGGCATCCGGCGCGTTTTCGGCGCTGCGTGCGAAGGCGAGCAGCAACTTGCCGCCAAGCGTCGAAGCCAGCAGCGCGATCACGGTCGACGCGCTGCCGTCGCCTTCCACAAGCGCACCGGCGAGCGTGCGCAGAGCTGCGGCGTCAAGATCGTCGCGCAATTGCACCACCACACGCAGTCCGTTCACCATCGGGCGCTTCAGCCAGGAGAGCACGCGCCTCCAGCGCCATGAGCCGCGCCGTCAATTCTTCCACACTGCGCTGCGCGTCTTTGGACTGTGCAACCGCTCGTGCGGCCAGAGCGGGCACCTGCGCCATGTCGCTGCTGAAGAGCGCCGCAGTCTCCTGCAGCAGGGCGTGCTTGCGCGCATAGTCGGCCACGGCGCGCCCGCCGCACAGGAAGGTGAGGCGCACCTGGCCGCGGCGGCGCTCGCTGCGGATGATCTTGACCGGGCCAATTTCTGCCGTGGTGTGCGTATGTGTACCGCCGCAGGCCGAGAAATCGTAGTCGGCAATCTCCACAATGCGGATGAGGCCGCTCACCTTGGGCGGGCGGCGCAGCGCGAGCGCGGCCACCTGTTGCTCGTCGACGAAGTAGGCGCGAATGGGGAGCGCCGCATAGATTTGTGCATGGGCAAGCTGTTCGGCCGCGTCAATCTGGGCGTTCTCCAGCCCCGGCGTGTCGAGATCGAGTGTGCTTTCGGTGGGGCCAAAGTGCACGGAGACTGTCTCGTAACCGAAGAGTCTGTCGAAGACCTGCGACAGGAGGTGCTGCCCGGCGTGCTGCTGCATGAAATCATAGCGGCGCGGCCAGTCAATTTCGCCCGCAACCATCTGGCCAATCTCCAGCGACGCTGCACCTTGCACAGCGTGCCACACGCTGCCATTCTCGGCCGTCACCTCCACCACCCGCCCACCTGCCAGCACGCCCATATCATGCGGTTGCCCGCCCGATGTGGGGTAGAAGGTCGAGCGGTCCAGCGCGACAAGCGTGCGCCCGTCTTGGCTGCGCAGGTCTGTAACCGTCGCGTCGAATCTGGTCAGGTACGAGTTGGTATAGTAAAGTCTTTCAGTCATGTTTGATTCCCAGGCCAGGCTACACCGAGCCGGGCCAAACCGCGGAAAGCGCCAAACGATGCATCTCTATTTCATTCGGCACGGGCAGAGTTTCGTCAACTTGAAGGAATGGTCGGACGGCAATCTGGATGTGGGGTTGACGGAACTTGGCGAGCGCCAGGCCGAGGCGCTTGGACGCTGGCTGCCCGGAGCTGTGCCACAGGTTGATGCAATCTATGCGAGCACGATGGCGCAGGCGCGCAGACCGCTGCGGCGGTCTGTGCGAGCTACTCTGCGCCGATCCAGTTTGATGATCGTCTGCCGCGAGATCGGCAACAACCGGCTCGACCACGCGCCATGGCCGCCCGACGCGCTGCCGATCGAGTACTCCAGCGACTGGGCCAGCGCCCGCCCCTTTGCCTCGGTGATGGCCTCCGAGACGATGGGCGAAAGCTACATGCACTTCCGCACGCGTGTCGGCATCTTCATTGAAGAGGCCACGGCGCACGCCACCGCGGGCAAACTCTTCTCGTGATCTGCCACGGCGGCGTTGTCGACGCGGCCTTCGACCATATCTTCAACGTGGGACCGTGGCGGCGCTGCGAAGTGTGGGATCACAATACCGCCGTCACCTATTTCGAGTACGTCGAACACCCTGGCCGAGAGGTGTGGCGGCTCCACTTCCACAACCGCGTGGAGCATCTGATCGAGTAAATTCGCAAGCGCAGCCATTTTTGACGCATAGAGTCCAGGCCGCAAGGTAACACAATAAAGGGCGCAAGGAACTGCACATGGTGCGATGCGCGCCCAGCGGAGACACCGCTCTTCGTAGCGGGGGGCTTCCAGCCCTCCGTTGCAGGATCGGGAACTGCGAGCGGCCGGAGGGCTGGAAGCCCTCCGCTACGTCCGCCTGACGTACTGCGCAACACGAGTCACGCAGTCATCAGTTACCCAGTTATTAATTGCCCAATTATCCGTTATCGTAGCCCCTCACACGCGCTCAATGCGCGCGCCGCCCGCGGCGCGCGTGGTGTAGACCTCGGGCCAGATACTTGTGGCCTTTGGATATTTCTCAAAGATTGCGTCGGCGACGCTCTGCTCCTTGCCCGCAGGCACGAGCGCGATGGCACAGCCGCCAAAGCCTGCGCCCGTAAGGCGCGCGCCGAGGCATTCCGGCGCGCTGCGCATGGCATCCACCATTGCATCAAGCGCCGGGCTGCTCACCTCGTAGTCATCGCGCAGGCTCGCGTGGCTTGCGTCCATCAGTTGGCCAACGCGCGTCAGGTCGCCCCGCTCCAGCGCGGCAACGGTATCGAGAACGCGCTGATTCTCGTACACAATGTGGTGACAGCGGCGATAGACCGTGGGCGGCAGCAGCGCCTTGTGCGCCTCCAGGTCCTCGACCGAGACGTCGCGCAGCTGCGTGATGTCGGGCAGCGCCGCCTGGAGCAGGCGAACACCCTCTTCGCATTCTGCGCGCCGCTCGTTATAGGCGCTGCTTGCCAGCGAGCGGCTGGCTTTGGTGTTGCCAATCACCAGCCCCGCATCTTCGGGAAAGGGGACGAGGCGGTAGTCAAGGCTGCGGCAATCGATCAGCAGCGCGTGGTTTTCGCTGCCCAGCACGCTGATGAACTGATCCATGATGCCGCAGTTGACGCCCACGAAGCCGTTTTCGGCCCGCTGCGCGACCAGCGCAATCTCCGGGCCGGAGAGCGCATCGCTTTGGCCCGCGGCCGCAAGAAAAGCCAGTGCCGAAGCAACTTCAATCGCCGCTGAACTGCTCAGTCCGCTGCCACGCGGCACGTTGCCGCTGATGGCCGCATCGATTCCCACGAGCGGAATCCCCTTCTCGCCAAGTGCCCACGCAACACCCATGACGTAGTTGGCCCACTGCACCGAAGGACTGTGCGCCAGATTGTCCAGGTCAAACTCAAATGCGCTGTCGTACTCGACAGAGATCAGACGCACACGGCGATCGCTGCGTGGGCGCACGGCAAGCCGCACATCGCGCTTGAGCGCCACAGGCAGGACGAAGCCGCCGTTGTAGTCGGTGTGCTCACCAATCAGATTGACGCGGCCGGGTCCCACACTGACGAACGCCGGCTCAGCGCCGAAATGTGCGCGGAACGCAGCGACCAGCTCGTCGCTGTTGCTTGAATCCGGGCTGCTTTTGACATCGATGCTCACGATTGGTCATGCTCCTTGCGGGCAAGAGCGGCGTAGAGGTTCAGATTGCCCTCATGGCCGTCGGCGAAAAATGTGGACTTAACGATCAGGTTGGCGCTTGCGGCCAACGAGTGAAGCTCGTCCAGGGTGATGTGATGTGCGTAGCGCAAGGCGTGCGCCCCCTGGTCCCACGGCAGCAGCGCGTCTCCCGCTTCCACCGCGGAGGCGTCGAGGCCGATGCTCGCCCACGGCGCAATGCGACCGCGCAAGCGTGCGCTGTTCAGAAACTGCCATGTGCTGATCAGCAGCCTGCCGCCGGGCGCGAGGCCCTCAGCAAGATTGCGCAGCGCCGCAACGCGCAAGTCGGCGCTTGGGATGTGGTGCAGCACGGCAAAGCAGGCGACCAGAACGTGGCCGGTACTGTAGGCGCTCTGCGCGTCGCCGGGAAGCGCAAGCCCGCGTGCGAGAATGTCGCCAGATACGGCGCGCGCCGTGCCGCGGTTGAACGCCGCACATGCCCGCTCGGCGAGCGCCAGCAGACCGGCGTCGCTCTCAACACCCAAGTATACAATCGTCCGTTCAGGCGGGAAAGCAGAGGCGAGCGCCTGCAGGAGGCGCGCGTTGCCGCAGCCGACATCAAGCACGCGCAATGGATTTGCGGCAGGCGCGGCGTCGAGGCAGGCGACCATGCCCACCGGCACGCCACGGCGCGTCGCATCGAAGTCGGCTCCCACCGCGGCGTAGAAATCGCGGTTCAGCGCAAGCAGGCGGCGCACGGTCTCCGGCGTCATGGTTTGGGGCATGGAGAAATCGGGTGCCTCAATCGCTGCAGCGCGCCCACCACTTGGCTCGCCATTTGCAGCTCTGACAAGCAGCGAACGTGAGACGCTTGCGGCTCTGGAACTCCTGTCAAACAACGGGGAGAACTCATGGGGCTGCGCGGCATGGTATACTGGGCTGCCCGCTGCGGCATGCAGCCTGAAGGAGTTCGCCAGTCATGCGCCGTGTGATTCCACACAACGAAATCCCGCAAGAAGTGCTCGAGCGCAACGTCCGCTGGCACGCCGAGCGCAACCAGTTTGACGCCACTGCGCACAGGGAGCAGCTGCTCGAAATCCTGCTGGCAGTCCGCGCCGTACCCGATGACGACTGGGACCCGGCGATGACACTGCAGCGCATTGTAAATCGCTTCGCGCGCGCAGGCAAAGGTCCCTACGCCAAAGCCAATCTGGTTGCAGGCTACCGCGATCTTGTAGCGCAGGCAGCGCTGCCGGCCGATCCGCACCTCCTGCGCCGCATCATGATGAAACCCGCGCGCACGCAGAGCGGCGTTGCGCCCGTCACTGTTTTGACCGCCCCCGCCGGCTGTCCGGCGCACTGCATCTTCTGCCCCGACGATGTGCGCATGCCCAAGAGCTACATCTTCGACGAGCCGGGTTGCCAGCGCGCCGAGCGGGATGGATTTGACCCCTTCCTGCAAACGCTCAACCGCATCCACGCGCTGGAGAACATCGGCCACGCCGCCGCCAAGGTGGAATTGCTGATCCTGGGCGGAACCTGGAGCGCCTACAGCCGTGACTACCGGACGTGGTTCGTGCAGCGCTGTTTTGATGCGATGAACGCCGCAGGTGACGCTGCGCACGCTACGTCCACCTCGCTCGAAGAGGCGCGCGCCCGCAACGTCGACGCTGCGCATCGCAATGTTGGGCTGGTGGTCGAGACGCGCCCGGACTGGATTACCCCGGCCGAGGTCCTTCATCTGCGCGCGCTGGGCGTCACGAAAGTACAACTGGGTGTGCAGAGTCTGGACGACGCCATTCTTGAGCGTAATGGACGCGGCCACGATGTGGCGGCGGTGCGCAATGCAATCGGGCTGCTGCGCACTGCCGGCTTCAAGATTCACCTTCACTGGATGCCCAACCTCGACGGCGCAACGCCCGCAAGTGACAGGGCCGACTTCGCGCGCTTCTTTGATGACCCGGCAATTCGCCCTGACGAACTAAAGATCTACCCCTGCTCGCTGATTGCCGGCACCGAGCTCTTCACACGTTGGCAGGCAGGCGAATACGCGCCCTATACGCAAGACGAACTTGTGGCGCTCCTGGCCGACGTCAAGCCCACTGTACCGCCCTATGCGCGGATCAGCCGCCTCTTTCGCGACATCCCCGCGCATCATATTGAGGCGGGCGTGCGTGCAGGCAATTTGCGCGAAATTGTTGCGCGCGAACTGGAACGCCGCGGCACGCGCTGCGGCTGCATTCGCTGCCGCGAAATCAAGCTGCGACAGGTTGATGCAGCGGCGCTGCGCCTGCGCGCCACAGTTTATGAAACCGACCTGACGGTTGAGCATTTTCTTGAGTTTGTGACCGACGAGAGCGGAACCGGCACAGGTGCGCCGCAGACCGCAGCGTTCCTGCGGCTGAGCCTGCCGCTGCGCGCCGACGCGGGCAGCGCTGCGTTTCTCCCCGAGCTTGCGGGCTGCGCGTTGATTCGCGAACTGCATGTTTATGGTCCCGCACTTGATTTTGCCGACGAAAGCGCGGGCGGAGATCCGCAGCACGCGGGTTTGGGCGCGCGCCTCCTCGAAGAAGCTCGTACACGCGCACAGGCGGCCGGTTTCTCACGCATCAGCGTGATCGCCGCCACGGGCACGCAGGGCTACTATGCAGCGCGCGGCTTTGCGCCAGGAACTCTCTATATGACGTCCAGCCTCATTGCATGATTTTGCGCACCCATAGAGGGCGAGAACAGGCAGCGATGTGCAGGCTTTGCCGAGCGGCTGGGCGCTATAGGTTGCGGGAAATCACGCCGGCAACCGTAATCAATCGCAACTCGTACAATCTTTGTCGCATCATAGAGGGCCTAGATTCCTGCACTTCCGCTCATAATCGCTCTCAAAAGCTCTCATTTTCTCCTGATAGGTGGCCGGATAGGAATTGAGAGTCCATACCTGTTACAATTCGCCTCGTACAATTGTTGTGCAATGCTGGGTGCGCAGCAGCATGGGTTGCCGACTAGCCACTCACCGTTGCGCAGATTCGGATGATTCGGAAGTCACCTGGAAAGAATAGACACTCTATGGTCGTTCCCGTGATGTGGCGCACACAGAAGCAGCGGTACAGTCTCCAAGCGGAGCATTGTCCAGAGTGCAGCAATGCGGTGTTCCCGTCGCGCGCCGTCTGCCCCTACTGCATGGCGCCGATGCATGCGCACACTTTGGACAAGAAGGCATCAACTGCTCGGGAGAACAGTCAGGGGCGTGAGTTCGTCTTTGCAGTTCCTGCGTCACTCAATATGGCCGCCGTGGCCGCCGGCGACGATTAGCAAAAGAGCGCGGCGAAATCCATCCGATTTCGTCGGCAATCTCGTGCAGCCGTGGCCTGCGGCCCCGCGTCGCACCATTTGGTCCCGCCAGAAGACTGGAACCCACGCACGGCGGCCCGTGCGTGGGTTTGTGTTACCATAGCGGAGTGGTGCGATGGCGCCACAAGTTGGCTGGTTCCCTCCCGGGCGCTGCACGCCAAATCCACATGCACCGTTCGCACACATAAAGGAAGATTCACATGATCGGGGCATCCTCCGTCCAAACCGGCGCGACGCAGCAGTTGGGCGCTACGGCCAGTGCCGCCGAAGCCGGTATCGTCCAGACGCTCAGCGGTCACGGCGAAATCTACAGCTTCACAACAATGTACAACGTTCCGCGCGGCTACGAGGAACAGAGCCCGTACACTGTCGCGCTCATTCGCCTGGATGACGGCCCCATGGTCACCGCGCAACTTACCGATGTGGACGCCGGCGACGTGATGATTGGGCTGCGGGTGGAAATGGTGACGCGCAAATTGCGTGAAGATGGCGATGAAGGGCAGATCATTTACGGCTTCAAGTTTCGTCCCGTACTGCCGCGTGGCTAGCGCACGCGCGGCCCGTTCCGGGCTGGATTGTGGAGGAAATGATGTATCGATTGGGCATATTTCTTGTGGGCGGACTCTGCGCCCTGCTGCTAAACACATGCAGCGCATCGAACAATGTGTTAATGGGTGTCACTCGCGCCGAAGTGGCAGGCCACTCGGTGGTCGTCACGGATTGCTACCGCCTTGTGGTTCCCGAGGCCCAGAGGCTTGACGATATGGCTGATGGCAGCGTTGTTTGGCTTTATGCGCCGTGTCGTGATGCCGTGGTGCTGATTCAAGGCGATCAGCTTTTTGTCAACAATGTGCCTTACGGAGCCATTGCCGACGGAGACGAAATTCTCGTCGACCATGGCGAGGTGTACGTCAACGGCGCCCAGCGACACTTCATCTAGCGAACTTGTCGCATGACGGGCGTTTGCCGGCCGGCAAGTGCAACGGCAGCACGACGCAGACATAGAGGGCGCAACGTCTCAATGACGATGCGCCCTCTTTCTTGCTGCTCCTGGTTGACATTCACCCCTTCGCTACGCGACGACGATGTTTTCCTTGCCGCCGTACGCCTGCCACCAGGGCTTGGCGCCCGTCGCCAGCACCTTGTTGAGCGCTTCGATGTTTGCCACACCCTCTCCCTCAAGCCACTCGATCAGCGCCTCATGTCCCTTGGTGGCGTAGACCGGGATGCCGTTCTGCCACGTGGCGCGGCCGCAAAGAACGCCGGCAAAGCTCGTGCCTGCCTCGGCCGCCAGTTCAAGCGTCTCAAGGAATACCTCATTGGTCACGCCTGCGCTCAGATAGATGAATGGCTTCAGCGCGGCTGCGGCAGATTCGCGGAAGAGGCGCTGCGCATCCACGCGCGTGTACGCGGCATCACCCGCGAAGGAGCGCGAGCCCGCCACATACTTCATGTTGACCGGCACCTCGACCTTGAGAATGTCCACGCCGTAGCGCGACTTCGAGAACTCCTCCATATACCCCGTGACACCCGCCGGCTTGCGGCGCGCCAGTTCGGCATCGGAGAGGCCGTCGGCGTAATAGAGCGGCTCGAGGAAGAAGGGGATGTCCAGCGCGACGCACTCGGCGCCGACACGCTCGATGAACGCCTGCTTGATGGTGTTGATCTGCGCGTCATCCTCGAAATTGTAGTAGAGGAGGACCTTGACAGCGTCGGCGCCGGCCTCCTGCAACCGACGGACGCTCCATTCGGGCAAGGCATCGGGAAGCCGGCCGACAGCATTGACGTCGTAGCCTGTCTTCTCGTAGGAGAGCAGCACTCCGGCGCCGGGCGCACGCTTCGGAATCGCCGAGAGGCCGAATTCGGGATCCAGCAGAATGGCTGTCGCGTGGGGTGTCAGCACCTGGGTAACAGCTTCCTTGAAGCTTGTCAGGTCGGCGTCGGTGGCGGCGCTGCCGCGCGCCTTGCCGATTGACTTCTGGAGCGAGCCGCGCTGGTCCATTGCAGCGGCGGCAATCACGCCTTGTTCGTTGGCGCAGGCATTGATGCCGTCAAACTTGCCGCGCGTCATGTGGACTTGTGCCATAAGATGCTCCTTTGGATACGAATGGATTTCGTGGAAATGGGGCGCGGTCGTTGGCCGCGCACGTGCAAACGCTTGCCTCACGATAGCCGCACGGATGGCTTTCGTCAATCGGAGCCACCCGGCAATTCGATGGGCACACAGCGCGCACAGGAGTGTGGTAAAGTGGCAACATACCGACTCGCAGCAATGTTGCTGCCTGAAAGGAACCACTGATGCAGCGTACGACCCCGCCCCGCCTGCTCGAGCCCCTCTCCGAGTCGCTTGCTGAGACCCTGCTCATTGAAGCGCGCACGCCGACTCTCGAGGAGTACCGCGAACTCTGCGCCGCCGTGGGCTGGGCCGAAACGATCAACTTTGATGCGGCGCCGGCCTCGCTGGCGCGCACGCTGCACAGTATCGTGGTTCTCGACCGTGGTCGCACTGCGACGCATGCCGTGGGCATGGGACGCATCGTGGGCGACGGCGCGCTTTACTTCTATGTGCAGGACATCATTGTGCGCCCTGAGTATCAGGGTCTTGGCCTCGGGCGGCGCATTGTGGAGCGGCTCATGGCCTGGTTGCACATCCATGCACCCGAACGTGCGTTTGTGGGTCTCTTTGCGGCCGAAGGCAAAGATTCGTTCTACGCCCATTTCGGCTTCATGCGCCACCCAGCCCTCACCGGCATGTTCCTCGTGCTGCCGCGCCTGCAGGAAGAGTGGGAGTAGGGACTGGTTGACTGGTTGATTGGTTGGCTGGTTGATTGGTTCATTTGGTTCCCAGCAATTGAGTATAGATAATTGGCGTTGTGCGGCGGGAGCTTCACGTGGTAGCAGAGGGCCTCCGCGCCCTCATTTTGATCACGCGATTGACCGCCTTTCGTAGCGGGGGGCTTCCAGCCCTCCGGCGGGCGCACATAGCGATGGAGAGATCGCGACGTAGCGGAGGCCCTCCGCTACGCCGACGTCGTTTCCGCCTAATAGGGATTGAAGGCGAGCAGTCACCCGATCACCCGATCACCCAATCAACAAATCAACCATCAACCAACACACCCAATCCAGGATATTCCCATGCCCCCATCCGTCGCTCTTGAATCTACTGTTATCTCGCATGGGCTGCCGTACCCGCAGAACCTGGAACTGGCGCGCCGCATGGAAGAGATTGTGCGCGCAGGTGGCGCCGAGCCGCGCACCGTGGCGATTCTCGGTGGCGAGCTTTGCGCAGGCCTTACGCCCGCGCAACTGGAGCACCTTGCCACCTCGCACGACGTGCGCAAGGTAAGCCGGCGCGACTTGCCGATTGTGGTGGCGCGCAAGCTTGACGGCGCGACAACCGTTGCCACCACCATGTGGGTGGCACAGCGTTTTGGCATTGAGATCTTCGCGACAGGCGGCATCGGCGGCGTGCATCGGGGAGCCGGGCGTGAAATCAGCCGCGACATCAGCGCCGACCTGCAGGAGCTTGCCGAGACGCCGGTGGTTGTGGTCTGCGCAGGGGCCAAGGCGATTCTCGACTTGCCGGCAACACTCGAGTATCTGGAGACGCACGGCGTGACGGTGGTGGGCTGGCAGACGGAGGAGTTCCCAGCATTCTACAGCCGCTCAAGCGGGCTGACGGTGGATGTGCGCTGCGACAGCGCGGCTGAGGTTGCCGAAATCTGGCGCGCCAAGCGCGAGTTGAGGCTGCCCGGTGGGCTGCTCGTGGCCGCGCCGATTCCAGTCGACGCTGAGATTCCGGCAATAGAGATTGAGCCGGCGATTCTGCAGGCGGTGGACGAGGTCGCCCAGCGTGGCTTGCGCTCGGGCGAAGTCACGCCGTTCCTGCTCAGCCGCCTGGCCGAGTTAACGGGCGAGCGCAGCCTGCGCGCCAACCTCGCGCTGCTTGAGAACAACGCCCGCGTCGCTGCGGAGATTGCCGTGGCGGTCGCGGCGCCCTGATACGCGCTGTTAACAACACCAGACAATTGGAGTATAATCTCTTCCACAACTACTTCTACGTTTTGGCCGCCTATTCCGAACAACCCCCGACGGAGGCGCACCATCGACACTCTCGTTCCACTTATCACCACGACACTTTCAATAGAGGCAAGCAGGCTGGCTGAAGTTACCGCCGGCCTCGCAAGTGGCGCCTATGAACGCATAGGAGGCGTCATTCGCGAAACCGGCACCGGCAAAATCGTGATCTGGCTGAAAGCGGGACCGGCCCTGGACGGATGGATTCGGGTGGCCGCGGCATCCAATATCGTGAGTTTGTCACTTACTGCCGTGAACATGGAGTATGTGCGGTACAAGATCAAAGTCATTGAAGAGAGTCTCCGGAAGGTAAGTAACCAATTGGCACGCATCGAGCGGAAGCTCAATGTGGAGTATGGGGCGCAACTGCGCAGTGCCCTGACGCATGCGCAAATGGCGCTGGCCATGAACGGCGAGCAGAATCGCCAAGGCGCATGCATTCAGGCGATCGAACGCCTCGTGAGTGCGGAGCAATTGTTTCTTGGACTCTACGAGGTTGCGCTGGAAGATGAGTTATTGGCTGTGCCGGCACTTCTTCAGGGTGCAGCGCTGTCCTATGTAGCGGCGGCGCGCTGCATGATTGACCTGAACGAAAGGGAGAATGCATGCAGGCATCTTGAAGAGGGTGGCCAAGTCATAACAACTGCAGCCAATTCCCTTTTTGCCAAGGTAGTCATGCCAAGACGTGCTCTGTTCCTGCGCCCCGAACTGGCGGAGACTGTTTCGCTTGAGCGGCTGGCAGAACTCTCGACAATGGCGGGACAACCGATTACGCCGTCCGCACTCTATGAGGAACTGCGCGTGGAGATTTGGTCGTCCGAACGGTCCGATTTTGCACAGCAGGCGCGGCACGACTTCGACCTGGACAGCGGCAATGCCGTCCCTGCCTCCAAAGTGCCTTCCTTTATCCGGTCACCGACGTACAAACGAGAGCAACGCCAGCAAGTCGTAGAGCGCGTTGGAGAAATCGTCGACGATGTCGAGTCTGTTCTGGAGGCGTCATCTCGATTGCGCGGCTTGGCGTTGGAAATGAATTACCTCACAGAGCACAGAATTGGCTTTGATGAGTGGGCCAGGCTTTCGACGCAGGGTGAAGCAATGACGCCAATGGACCTTCTCGACGCCGGCAATGACGAAGAACTGGCAGCTATTGGTCTCCTATCTCGTCAGAGCGCGGCTCGAACGTAGAGCGCCATAATGCACGTTTCTTGCCAGGCGCGGCCAATAGGTGGAGCGCACAAAGTGCTGCAACGTTAGAGCAGCCAAATGTACGCGGTATCCAGCTCTCCACTTTGCCTTCCCGTCTGTTCTGTGTGCAGCACTCTTGCCCGTTAACTCCTCACCAATCAGAAACAGCTAACCGCGGCGTGAACTGCATGCGTCGCGGTTAGCTGTATTTACTATCGGTGCTACCTGGTTCCGGCTGCTTCTCCTAGTCCCCCATGGCCACCACAGGTGCAGGGGCAGGCGCGAGGACGGGACCGATTTCCGTCGACGCCGAGGTTCGGGCAGAAGAGATTGAGCCGACAATTCTGCAGGCCATTGACGAGGCCGCGCAGCGCTGATTACGCTCGGGCGAAGTCACGCCGTTCTCTGCTCAGACGCCTGGCCGAGCTTACGGGTGAGCGCAGCCTGCGCGCCAACCTCGCGCTTCTTGAGAACAACGCCCGAGTCGCTGCGGAGATTGCGGTGGCGGTCGCGGCATGACAGTCACAGCAACTCGTTTCTATTGGCGCTGTGGCTGTAAATACGACGCCGTCTTGCAAGCGGCAACTTCTTGACGCGATGCCGCAGGGACGCCCAAGCGCAACTTGGGCGCAGGCAGCAGCGACTGTAGCGCGGTATCCAATCGTTACGTGCCGACAATGGATTTGGCAAGAATAGCGTAGGGCTGTATTATTGATTACATACCCCGATCTCGTGATTTATTTCACAAAGCTTTGAAGGGCCGTGTGTTAAGGCAGTATCGAAGCCCCGCAGTCCCTCGATTTCATGTGTTGGAAGCCTCGTTCTCCGTCAGTGGCCGTTAGGTAGGTTAGGCCACCAAAGCGAATAACCGCGGTTGGAGGAAAGATGTTGCCTCGTGCGGCATCCAGACCATGCAGCGGGCGAACCGTTTCACGATTACCCGCCCGTACCGGGGACACAATGCACATTCCGCTTGTGCCATTATTCACAATAGAGTTTGTCAGTTCGTAGAGCGTAGTCGAAATTGCACCAAATCAAACCATACCTTATTCAACCCAATAGGAAAGGATGACTATGAGTTCCCCAGGGAAAGACCAAACCAGACTCACACGCCGACAGTTTGTACAGGCGGCAACCGGTGCTGCGGCCATCGTCGGCACAGGCGCGCTGGCTGGGCTTGCGCCTGCTTCGGCAAAGGCTATGGCGCCATCGGCCGCCGGCCCGCTACCGAAGACATGGGATCACGAGGCAGATGTCGTCATCCTTGGCGGCGGGGTTTGTGGCCTGGTTTCGGCAATCAGGGCCAGAGACCTCGGTGCGTCGGTCATTGTCGTCGAAGCGAATTTCGCTTGTGGCGGCCATGCGCTGACGAGCGGTGGGCATGTGCACCTCGGTGGCGGCACGAGCGTCCAAAAGAGAATGGGGGTTGAGGACTCGCCCAACCAGTACTATCTGGACCATACCCACCCCAGTGTGCCTACATCCCGGTACAACAGCCGCGATGTTGTGCGCGGCGCTGCAAATGTGCATCCAGACGCGTTTGAGTTCCTGCTTGAAAATGGCTGGGTACATCTCGACGACAGCACCCTGCGTGGTGATGCAGGCAGCTACATGGATGGTGGGACGGGCGCTGACTCGGTGCCGCGCACCATTACCACGGACCCAACCGGCTGGACTGAGCCAGCCCTGAGCAGTACGTCTGGCATCGGCCTCACCCGGCCGCTCGAGGTGAGCGCCCGTGAGAAGGGCGTCCAGTTCATCATGAACCATCACATGGACAAGATCTACAGAGATGAGGATGGGGAAGGTGCGGTCGTCGGTGTCCAGGCCAGCTATACGCCCAGAATAGTTCCTGGCAGTGACACACCCCTGGTCGACATATACACCGATGGCAACATTGATTCGACCGAGACGGTGAACATCAAGGCAAATCAGGCTCTGATCGTGGCCACAGGTGGCAGCACCAGCAACTGGAAGTTCCATCAGATCTTCGATCCACGTTATGGTCCGGAGCACGCGCACGGCGTGGGTGGCGATCCCTTCAGCTTCCAGGACGCCAGCGGCGAACTCGCCTGCCTCGCGATCGGGGCTTCTCTCGGGGCCACTGCCAGCCAGACTCAGGAAGCTGGGTCAGCTCTGGCGAAGATGAGAGGCATCGGCTCTCAATACGGCTACCGTGTCGGCACTTTCTCGCCGGACAGCCCCATCTGGCCCCTGGTCCGTGCAGAAGGGTTGGACGCCGAAGCCGAAGGTGGCACGGCTGGGCTCATTTACGTCAACATGCTGGGGCAGAGATTCTTCCAGGAAGACACAAGAGACTATGACTGGCTGGCGGCCGCCATGGGCAGCGCGGTCCTGGACGCCGATACAGAGGACGCACGCAGAGTCGGCGGGCCGATCTGGGGCATCTTTGATGCTGACCAGGTTGAACGGATGGAGTGGGATGTCTCCGGCCCTCCCTCTGTCGACATTGAAGGTGGCTACTTCTACAGCGCCGACACCCTCGCGGAGTTGGCAGATGTCATCGTGAACAAGTTCTATGAGGATTACCCGCTGCCCGCCGCCAACCTCGAGGAGACAGTGGAGCGCTACAACGCGTTTGTGGATTCGGGCGTTGACGAGGACTTCGGCAGAGAGAATCCCTCGTTCAAGATCGAAAAACCGCCATTCTATGCAGCGTGGGCGACACCTGCCGGCCACGATACGCTCTCCGGCATCTGGGTCAACGGCAAGTTCCAGGTGCTTGATGCGAGCGGGATGGCAATCCCGAATCTCTTCGCAGTGGGTGAGGTTGCCACTGGACAGGGCATGCATGGGCACGGCAAGAACATCAGCAGCGCCTATGCAGTGGCCACGAACATCATGGAAGTGGCCGACCAGTAGGCCATGATGCCGTCTCGCTAAGTTATGGAGGCGCGTGAGACGCCTCGGGGGCTATGGTGCAAGTCAAGCCCCCGAGATGTCTCCTGTTGATCACGTTGCATATAGAGCGGCCTAATTGTTGGAGTTCAAAGTGATCGAGCACGTTGACACGCACAACACGATTCTTGCTCTCGTCCTGGCTGACCATGTAGACGCCGGCGCAGAAATGGTGTTGCAGATTGAGGTTGCGTGCGATTCAACTTGTGACCTATGTGGCGCAGTGGTACAGGTCGTCGATCAAAGCACAACTGTGCTGACGGAATCTCGATTGGTTGTTTTTGACGGGACGATGTACAAGACCGACGAATTCAAGTTGAACGCGCCCGCCGAGCCGGGAGAATGTACCTGGACAGCCAACTTCCCAAAGCAAGAGATCGACGGTGTTGTTTATGAGAGTGGCTCAACGTCGCGATCATTCGTCGTCACGCCGCACGCTACGAGCATCGCCGTCTGGGATATCAGTTCACCAGTGATACTGGACACCGACTTCAAGATCAAGGTTGGGGTGAAGTGCGCTCTTGGGTGCAGCCTCGCCGGCCAACCGATAGCAGTCCATGATCAGAAGGGGACAGAAGTCGCAACAGGCACCCTGAGTCCTGCCCCCTATTCAGAGACGATCGACTTGTATTGGGCGGAGGTGGGGCTCAAAGCGCCCGCGTCCATAGGAATGTATAAATTTCAGGTCAGACTGCCCAAGCCTGACCTGATTCCTGCGCATGATGTCGCATCCTTTGCATTTGGCTTCAGTGTGGTTGGAAAACCCGAACACGCGGTTATGGTCGAGGTCGTAAATCGGGACACCAACGCGCCAGTTGTGAACGCTCGTGTCACGCTGCGTCCATACGGCGGCCGAACCGATTCCAATGGGGTGACCAATCTGACGGCGGCGGCGGGTGACTACGTTCTCTTTGTGACGAAGGGCGAATACGACAACTTCCGGATGAATGTCACCGTGACGGGTGACACAACCGTCCGGGCAGAGTTGAGTCCCGCACGCTTTGTTGAAGATTATCGCGGCAACATGTGGAAGGTGGAGAAAAAGACACGATAGCGGGCACTGTCCGGTATGCGAATCGTTGGCGAAGCCGAGGCGCGGGCGTAAATCAATTCTCCGCGTGTCGGCGCCCGGGAAGCGTCGTAGTCGCGTTCCCGCCCAGCAGTAACAAGATCGGAGATTGTTTTTGATGCACAAAAGTAAACGGAACGTGGGTGCACTTTTCAGTGCAGTCGCCCTGCTTGCGCTGCTGGCAATGTTGGCCGCCGCATGCGTACCCATTACCGACCCAAGAATATCCGCCGGCGCAGTTCCGCTGACCCAGCCCACAACGACAGCAGTGGAAGAAGCCGAGCTTGCGACCGGAGAGACAGTAGCCGAAGTAACAACACCCCCCGTCATCACGCACAGCGTAGTAAAACGTCCCGATTGCTTGGACTGCCACGAAGCGGAGACAGGCCGAGAGCCGGCACCCGCCAATCATGTTGCCATGACCGAAGCCGTCTGTCTGTATTGCCACCTGTCGGAAGATGAGGAAGTCGCCGCGCCGCCCTTGCCTGAAGTGGCAGATGTGGAGTTTTGTCTTGGTTGCCACGGACCATTCGAGGGTCTTGCGGCTCGCACGGAAGGCGCGTTCGTTGTGGAAGGTGTGGAGGCCAACCCACACATGTACGTGCCTCACACATCTTCGAGAATCTTTAACTGCAAGAACTGCCATGAAGTCCATGACTTGCCGGTGGCCGCGTCGGTTGAGATTCCGCAGGCGGATTTGCAGTACTGCTACTTGTCCTGTCACCACGAAGAGAACTTCACCCCCTGCACATCGTGCCATAGTGGTGACGACGACTAAGCAACACGATCTCGGCATCTGCAACCGCTCGCGGGTGCGGCTACCGAATCGCGGGCGCCGATCATGCGCTTACTGATCGGATCGGCGCATCATTTCCCAAGATGCAGGGAGCTGTAATTGGTTTATTGACACCGTCGCATGTTTGCATTGACGGGCGGACTCCCATACGCAGAGTACACGCATCGATCATAAACAGGAACGGACGACTTCTGAAGTCATCCGTTCCTGTTTATGGTCAATTTATAATCTATCCTACTCTGAAACAAACACTGCCGGACGCTGGGCTTCGGCCTGTACAGCCGTTCCCGTCAGTCCCCCATGGCCACCACAGGTGCAGGGGCAGGCGCGAGGACGGGACCGTTGAAGATGGCGAGGAACTCCTGCCGGTCGAGAACTTCCTTGGCCAGCAGCGCTTCGGCAACCTCAACCAGTCGATCCTTGCGGGTGCTGAGAATTTCGCGCGCCCGGGCGTAGCCTGACTCGATAATACGGCGCACTTCCTGATCGATCTTGCGCGCAACGTCTTCGCTGTACGCACGCTGCTCGCCCAGTTCCATGCCCAGGAAGGGATTGGACTCGCCACTGCTCAACTGCAGCGGGCCGATCAGGTCGCTCATGCCGTAGCGGGTCACCATCGCCTTGGCTATCTTGGTCACGCGCTCGAGGTCATCGGCGGCGCTTGTCGACGACTTCCTGGAAGATAATCTCCTCGGCCACGCGGCCCGCCAGAAGGCCCGCAATGGAGTCTTCGTACTGCGGCGCGGCTGCGCAGCGTGCGGTCCTCCTCGCGGCAAAGGCATCACATAGCCCAGCGCCTGCCCGCGGCTGACGATGGTGATCTTGCCCACGCCGTCGGTATTGTCGAGCGTCTCCATGACGATGGCATGGCCTGCCTCGTGGTAGGCCACGGTGCGGCGATCTTCGGGGCTCGAGCACGCGGCTACGGCGCGACGGCCCAGCCATCACCCGCTCGATCGACTCGGTCATTTCGTCCATGCTGATGGCGCGCTTGTTGCGTCGCGCCGCCAAGAATGGCCGCCTCGTTGACAAGATTCTCCAGGTCCGCGCCGACCATGCCGGGCGTCTGTGCGGCAATCACATCAAGGTCAATATCGGCTGCAAGCGGTTTGCCGCGCGCGTGGACACGCAGAATCGCCTCGCGTCCGCGCCGGTCCGGGCGGTCGACGACCACCTTGCGGTCAAAGCGACCAGGACGCAGCAGCGCCGGGTCGAGAATGTCGGGACGGTTGGTGGCGGCAATGATGACAATGTTGGTGTCGGTGTCAAAGCCGTCCATCTCGACCAGAATCTGGTTCAGCGTCTGCTCGCGCTCGTCGTTGCCGCCGCCCATGCCTGCGCCGCGGTGGCGGCCCACGGCGTCGATTTCGTCGACAAAGATGATGCAGGGCGAGTTCTTCTTGGCTTGCTCAAAGAGGTCGCGCACGCGACTCGCGCCGACGCCCACGAACATCTCGACAAATTCCGAGCCGGAGCTGCTGAAGAAGGGCACGCCCGCCTCGCCCGCCACGGCCTTGGCGAGAAGCGTCTTGCCGGTGCCGGGTGCGCCCACCATGAGCACACCCTTGGGAATGCGTGCACCGAGCGCGGCGAACTTCTGCGGCTCCTTGAGGAACTCAACGACTTCTTCCAGTTCCTGCTTGGCCTCATCCGAGCCGGCAACATCGGCAAAGGTGATCGACGGGCGATCGGCCGTATCGAGCTTGCGGGCTCGGCTGCGCCCAAACTGCATGGCCCGGTTCTGTCCGCCACCACCCGCCTGGCGCATGATGAACATGAAGAAACCGAAGATCAGCAGCATCGGCAGCAGCATGAATATCCAGTTAAGGATCGCGCTGGAGTTCGGTGCGTTTTCCACGCGGATCGGCAGTTTGTCGAGCTTCTCCTGGAGCACCCCCAGGCGCGCGCAACGTTGCGACGAGGCTCTCGGAGCCTTCCTTGTGGCTGCGCACCGTTGTGCCCGTACGTGGATCTACGCTGATCGTCTCACCTTGAACGACGATCTCGTCAACCTGGTCCTGATTGACCATGCGCGCAACTTCGTCCAGGCCAACCAGTCCGGTGGTTTCAACCTGGTTGCCAAAAAAGAAGCGTGAGCCAAAAAGGATAACCACTGCCAAAACGATCCAGAACCAGGTGCGGCCGAAGAAGTTCCCCATGTTGCCGTTGGGGTCCTTGTCGCCGGGCTTGGGCGGACGGTCCGGGTTAGGGTTGGGTGCTTTCTTGGGTGGTTCGTTTGCCATGATTCTTCCGACGGTCCTCAGCGGGCCAAATGACAATGATGCTGTTCACGTGCCGCGATTTCGTCTTGCCTCGCGACCCTCATCTTCGCATATCTTCGCGCAAATGCCCGTCAATCTCAGTAGGCGAGAAAACCTTTTGCGACCAATAGAATATGTGATACCGACGCAAGAGTCGCACATATGCACCCGTACTTCAATACGCTGGTTCCACGCCGACTTTATTGCATCTTCAACGATCGTTCGCCGTTCGTAGCGGATGCTTCAGCTGCCGCATTGACCAAAATCGCAGGGCGACCCTGACGGTCGACAACTGAAGCATCCGCTACGAACGCGCCACGCGCTATTCGATCTCAGCAAGCGCCTCGCTCAAGTTGCCGCCTACACGGTGGGTCGAGGCCCGGTGTATGGGCAGGTAATCCGCCGTGAAGCCCTTGCTCGGAGCGGATGCCTCGTCCGGCTTGTCGCTCAGGCAGAGAAGGAAGCAGCCGCGTGCTTTCAGCCACTCCGCCACCTCCCATACTTCCTCGAGTCAGCGTAATTTCACCGGCAAGCATCTCGGCTGCGGATGCGTCGTCCGCCATGAAGCCCATGTGCTCCACGGTGCAAACAAACTCCTGGCGGCGGAAACGCTTGAAGGGCGTCGGGTCGCCGGCACGCACGCTGCTAAGCACGGCTTCGTGCACCTCACGGAAAGTCTCGCTGCCCGCGTCATTGATCATCATGCGGCTGTCAACCCAGCGGATAAACTGGTCGAAGTTGTCCAGGCTGCTGTTCTCAATCTCACCCATCAGTTCATCAAAGCTGACCAGGCCCGTATTGAGCACCAGACAGATGTACGTCAGGTAGTCCTGGTTGTCGGCCGTGAGGAAATGGTACCTGGCGCGGTTCAGCTCAGTGTAGTGTTCAACGAAAAGGGGCTTGTTGAAGCCTTCCACGCCCAGCACCGCTGTCATCGTGCGGAAGATGCCCTCGAGACGCGCCCGGTCGATCACATGATCGTTGCGTCCCTTGGCGCCCAATGCGGTCTTGTCGATGTCGACAACGATTGCCGTACGCTGGTCGAGGTTCAGCCCGCCGTTGCGCACGCCGGCAAGCCACGGCGCCAATGCGGACCAGCGGTTGGCGTTGTAGATCAAACCGGTATCGTCAAGACTGAACGAAGGCTCATGCTCGGTGCGGTCGGCGCCGATGAAGCAGGCGCCTCTGCCAGCCCGAAACGGTGGCCATGTTCTTGAAGGCTTGCCCATCATTGAAGAGCGTGTCGCCCAGGAAGAGCAATTCGGATGTAGGCTGTTTGCGACCGCGTACACTTTGCGCCTTCTCGATGATCCACGTTGCCGCCTTGGCGTACTCAATCTCCTGCTTGCGCGGAATATGGTCGTCGCTGATGCCCATCGCATAGGATGCGGTCTTGAATCCGGGGACGCGTTTGTCCAGCGGCTCCAGGTTGCGATAGACCACCCAGTCATCAAAGAGATCGGCGAGCGCAGCGCGACCGTGGTTTGCGATCATGTACGCTTCCGACTGCACAGGCTCAGCACGCAGACTCTGCATCACAAATCCTCTCCAGCACAATTGGAGTGCGGAACAATCTTCATCAAGTGTCAATCACATGCGAACGATTCGACGCAAGGGCTGCCATGAGGCAAGGAAAGCGCAAAGGCCATGAAGTCCGATTCCCGCCCTTCCTCGCGTTCCCCGGCGTCCTGGCGCCCTTGCGTCAAGAAGCGCCAATGCTAAGCAATTTGCAGGTGGCGCGCCAGCGCCTGGGCCTCGACGCCGAGATAGCCCTGCGCAACGAGCAGTTCGGCGTTGAGCAGGCTTCCCCCCGCCGCGCCGCGAATTGTGTTATGCCCTAACGCCAGAAACTTGAAATGAAAGAGCGGGTCCGGGCGCAGCCGCCCGACAGTCGTCGCCATTCCCGGCACGCTGCCCGCAAGGCGGTCCAGCCGCGGCTGCGGGCGGTCGGCGCGGTCGTCGTAGATGATCGCCGGCTGCGGCGCGCTGGGCAGCCCGAGCTGCTGCGCCAGGGGATTGTAGCTGCGCCACGCGTCAAGAATCTGCGCCTCGGTGGGGCGGGTGGCAAACTCGACGCTCATCGCAATCAAGTGGCCGTTGCGCACAGGCACACGGTTGCAGTGGGCACTCACCACCAGGTCGGCATTCGAATATCCTGGCCATCGAAGCGCCCCAGAAGCTTGTGCGGCTCCTTGATCTCCATCTTCTCTTCTTCGCCGCTGATGTAGGGAACGACGTTGTCCATGATATCCATGCTGCTGACGCCCGGATAACCCGCCCCGCTGACCGCCTGCATCGTGACCACAAAGCACTTGGTGACCCCAAAGCGCTCGTGCAGTGGGTGCAGCGCACTGACCATGTGCGTGGTGCTGCAGTTCGGGTTGGTGGTGATGTAGCCCGTCCACCCCCGGTTGCGCTTCTGCACCTCGATCAGCTTGAGGTGCTCGGGGTTGACCTCGGGAATGAGCAGCGGCACGTCGGCGTCATAGCGATGGTTGCGCGCGTTGCTGCAGACGACGTGGCCCGCCGCGGCGAAGTCCTCTTCGATCTCACCGGCTGTCTCGGAGGGCAGCGCGCTGAAGACGATGCGCACGTCGTCGCCCGGCACACAATCCTTGACGCGATTGTCGCGCAGGTGTGCGGGCATGTCGCCGCGCAGATTCCACTTGCAGGCGTCAACGTAGCGCTTGCCCGCGCTCCGCTCCGACGCATAGAGTTCCGTCAATTCAAACCAGGGATGACCTTCAAGCATCTGCACAAAGCGCTGGCCCACGGCGCCTGTCGCCCCCAGCACGCCAACCTTGATCTTGTTCGCCGCCATTTCGTTACACTCCGCTTTCTGCAGACAGTCGGGCCGCATTTCAGCGCGCACCGACAGATCGATTTTTAGTGTATGAAGCCAAGTTCCACAATGTCGCTGAGTACGCCTGCGGCCGTGACATCGGCCCCGGCGCCCCGCCCCTGCACGACGAGCGGCGCGGGCGAGTACCAGCGTGTATGGAACTCAATCAGGTTGTCTGTACCCACCAGCCGCCCCAGCGGGCTGCTTGCGGATACAGTCGTGAGCCCCACGCGGCAGCGGCCCTCTTCAATCACGGCGGCATAGCGCAGTACACCCGCCTCTGCGCCGGCTGCCTTCACTTGTTCGGCAAAGGCTCCGTCAAGTTGCGGCAGGGCGGCAAGAAACTCGCCGACGGAGAGCCGATCCATGTCAAGGGGGTAGAGCCCCTCGCACTTTGACATCGGCCAGTTCCATCTCCCAGCCCAGCCCGCGCGCCAGGATCAGCGCCTTGCGGGCCACGTCGAGGCCGCCGAGATCGTCGCGCGGGTCGGGCTCGGTGTAGCCCAGGCGATGCGCCTCGCGCACCACGGCGCTGAGGGGCAACCCCTCCTGCAGGCCGGACATGACATAGCCCAGCGTGCCGCTCAGGGCGCCGGCAATCCTGTGCACGGGATCGCCACTCATGCGCAGGCGGTTGAGCGTGGCAATGACCGGCAGCCCGGCGCCGCAGGTCGTCTCCCAGCGCACACGGTCCAGCCGGCAAGGCGCGCCCGCTTCGGTGGCGCCGGCTCGGGTGAGCCGGTTGTATACCTCCATTTGTATGGTCAATGGCTTCTTGTTGGCGAGGACAACCTTGCAGCCTGCATCGAGCGCCGCCAGCAGCGCCGGGACGGTCGCCTCCGTCGCAGTGCAGTCGACCACGACTGTGCGCGGCGAAAGCCGGTCGGCGAGCAGACGCAGCGCGTCCTCGGGCTTTGTCACCGGCTGGGCGCCATCGATGGCTGCCAGCTTTGCGCCCTGCTCTTTGGCAGCAAGAGCTGCGCGCAGCGTCTCGGCGTCAAGGCAGCCGGCGCCCCGCGTCGGAGCCAGCAGCGCCGACGAATCAGCAAGTGCAAGGACGTCGAGACAGATGCCATACTGGTGCGCGATTTCGGCCCGCTGCGCAAGCAATTGGTTCAGCAGCGAACGGCCAACGCCGCCCATCCCCAGGATGACTACCTCAAGGGTTTGGCGGTTCATTTGGTTGTCTGCTACCCACTGCATGCCCATGAGAAGACGCCTGTCTCCGGCGGCCGCCGTCCAGCGGTGTGGTGCGACCCGAACCCCGATTATAGCACAGCCGCCGTGCACGCGCGGGAATGGGTGCCGAGCGACGGGTGTTTCACGAAAGTTGGCACAGGTCCGCAGTACAAACACTTCACCCCTGCCCCTCTCCGTGCGGAGAGGGAAAGACGAGGCGCCGGCGTGCATTGCGGCCTGCACCGGCTTGCCGATTTTGCACGCACCGGGCAGACTCAGCAGGTTCGCACTCTTACAACAACTGCTCGCGCAATTGCAAGCTACCCACGGCCATCCAATGCCTATGCCCATTTCCGGACGACGTCCCTACGATCTCGTGATCCTTGACCTTGACGGCACCATTCTCAATCCCTACCGCCACAGCGGCATCAGCGCAGTCGTGGTCGAAACAATTCGCGCCGTGCAGGCCTCGGGCGTCCCGGTAACGATTGCCACAGGACGCACGCTCGACTTTGTCGTCGAGCACCTCGTCCCGCTGGGCATCGCCACGCCGGTCGTTACCACGCAAGGCTCCGTACTGGGCGACCCGGTAAGCGGGCGCATCTTGCGCGAGTGGCGGCTGCCCCTTGCAGATGCGCGTGCGCTTGCGCAGTGGGCCGACGAAACGGCACGCGTGAGCGCATTCTTCTTCACGGACGAGGCGGGGCACATTCACATCTGCCAGAACATCGATCCAGGCCGCAACGAGTTCTACGACCACGTAATGGGCAGTCCACGCGAAATTGTGGGGTCGCTGGGCGCGCTGCTCACTGCACGCGGCGAGCACGCGCCCGTCAAGTACATGCTGGTGAGCGATGTCGCCGACGAGGCCGATATGCCCGCGCAAATGCAGGCGCACTTCGGCCCCGGCATCACAATGAGCCGCACGCATCCGCTGCTTGTGGAGGCGACGGCGGCAGGCGTCGACAAGGGGGAGGGCGTGCGCCACCTGCTCGCGCTGCTTGATATCGACCCCGCCGCGTGCTGGCAATCGGCGACAACGAGAACGATGTGCCCATGCTGCGCCTCGTAGGCATGCCCGTGGCAATGGGCAACGCGACGGCGTCGGTCAAGGCGCTGGCCAAGTGGATCGCGCCGTCGATTGACGACGAGGGTGCGGCCGTGGCCATGCGGCGCTTCATCCTGGGCGCGTCGTAGAGAACTGCAACAGCAGAACAGCAATAGCAGAACAGCAACACGGAGGCACAGAGGACACAGAGGATCACGGAGAACAGCGAAACAGACCGAAGCGCCATTCTGTCTTGCTGTTCTCCGTGATCCTCTGTGTCCTCGCGCCTCCGTGTTGCTGTTCTGTTGTTGAGGTTATTGTTCGACGGCATGCGGCGCGGGTGATAAAATAGCTCATATGTCCAACGGTCCAGCCAAACCCAGGAAGTCCTCCGCGCGCAGCAAATCCGCACCCCTTGCAGACGCTGTCGTCGATGCAATTGACCCAATTCCGCCAACTGTCGAACTCGACGTGGCGGACGACCGGCCGGTCGATCGCGACGCGCCAACGGCAGGGGCAGGGCGCGCATTGCGCGAGAAGGACGCGAGCGGCGACATGGCCGAACTCGCCGCGTGCGACATGGGCGCATTCTTTGGTCCGGAAGGGCCCCTGGCGGGCCTGCTTGAGGGCTACGAGCCGCGCCACAGCCAGGTGGAGATGGCGCGCGCAATTCAGGAGGCGCTGCTGGCGCGCAAGCACACGCTTGTCGAGGCGCCCACAGGCACCGGCAAGACCATCGCTTACCTGGTGCCTGCGCTTCTGAGCGGGCGCACGGTCGTCATCGCCACAGCCAACAAATCACTCCAGAACCAGCTTTACACCAAGGACATTCCCTTCCTGCGCAAGGCGCTTGGGCGCGAGATTGACGCGGTGCTCGTCAAAGGGCGCAGCAACTATCTGTGCACGCTCAAGTGGGAGAACGAACTGGAGGAGCAGCAGCTTTTTGCCCGCATTGACAGGGAGCATGACGCCATTCCCGTGGTCAGGGAGTGGCTGGAGCGCACCGAAACGGGCGATGTCGATGAGCTTCCCGTCGTCCTCGATGCGGACCTGCGCCCGCGTGTCGTCAGCTTTCCCGATGACTGTCTGCAGCGCGACTGCCCCCATTTTGACGATGGCTGCTGGGTCAACCTCATGCGCGACCACGCCGCGCAGGCCGACGTGATCATCACCAACCACCACCTGCTGCTCAATGCCCTGGAGCTTGGCGTTGCGGGCGAGCGGCTGCTGCCCCCGGCGTCGGTCTACATCGTCGACGAGGCGCATGGCCTCGAACAGACCGCCACGGCCGTTTACGAGACGCTGATCACCGATTACACAGTGGAGCAGCTACTCGCGCGCAAGGTGCTCAAGCAGAATGTGGAGGAGGAGGTCCTGTCCGAACTCGGCTTCCAGAATGCGCTCGCATTTCAGGAGGTGGAGATTCGTTCGCGCGACAACTCCTTTGTCCTCGAAGGGAGACTTCGAGGAATTGCGCAAACTGGGCCGCGCCGTCAAGGCTCTGGCCGACAAACTCCGACCACTGGTGCCGGACCAGGAATCGGGCCCAATGTATCCGAGTGACGCAAAGGCGCTTGATGCGGCACGCGAGCGGCGCGGCCTGGAGCTGACGATTGAGGCGCTGAGCAGCGCTGCAACCAAGATCGCAACGGTCGCTTCCGCCGCGCACGATGATCGCCTCGTGCGCTATGCCGTGCGCTCGTTTGACAGGCGGCGGGTTTCGCTCGAACTTCATGCCGCGCCGATTGACCCCTCGAATCTGCTCGCCAAGTATCTCTTTGACAGCGATGCCAGCAGCGCCAGCCTCGAGCGCATGGTCATCTGCACGAGCGCCACGCTTTCGACCGCGGGGTCGTTTGCGCACATGCGCGCCCGCTGCGGCATCGCCGGGCCGTGTGTCGAACGCATCCTGCCGCCCGTCTTTGACTATCCCAACCAGGCCATTCTCTACCAGCCCGCGCTGCCCGCCTATCAATACGGCAACCCGGATGCCTTTTACAACGCAGTCGCTCAGGAGGTCGAGCGCCTGCTCGAGGTGAGCCGCGGGCGATCGCTCTGCCTCTTCACCAATTGGAGCGGCTTGCAGCAGGTGGCGAAACGGCTGCGCGGCGATGAGAGCGTGGCAAGCACCGTCTGGCCCCTGCGCGCCCAGGGTGACGCACCACGCGACGCGCTGCTGGCCTGGTTCCGCGAAACGCCTCACAGCGTGCTGCTTGCCACGCGCTCCTTCTGGGAAGGGGTCGACATTCCCGGCGACGACCTGAGCCTGGTCATCCTTGACAAGATGCCCTTTCCCACACCGGGCGACCCGCTCCACGCCGCACGCATGCGCGCACTGGACGCCGAGCGCGAAGGAGCAAGCTTCGGCGCATACATGCTGCCGCTGATGACGCTCTCGCTCAAGCAGGGCTTTGGACGGCTCGTGCGGCGCAGCAGCGATCGGGGCGTTGTGGCCATCCTTGACGAACGCCTGAGCAGCAAAACCTATGGCCGGCAGGCGCGCAGCGATCTGCCACCGGCGCGTTTCAGCCGCGAGTTCAGGGAAGTACACCGCTTCTTCCAGGCTGCGCTCGCTTCCACGGCCGAGTATGCGATCAATGTGAGCGCCGAACCGGGCGAGCAGCCGCACACTGTGACCTGGCGCTGGGCGATTGTGCGCCTCTCCGACGGACGACGCGACGCCGCCATGGGGCTGCTTGCCGAATGCGACGAACCGCCGGCGGGCGAACTGCACGCGGCCGAGTTGGCCCTGGCCGAACTGCGCACCCGCGTGGAAAAGGCGCATCGCGCCCCCGCCGACTTTGCGGTGGAGATGCGTTGCTCGCCCGCCGCGGCGGCTGCTTTGGCCGCACCCCTTGAGCTGGCGGAAGGCGCGCCTGCACTTGTCACGCTGCTCGCCTGCTGGCAGCGGATCGACTTTGTGCAGATTGCCCTCTGAAATGCTTCGCTTCCTCGCCCGTCGCACGCTGCTCGTCTTCGTCGCACTGGCGTTTGCCAGCTTTGGCGGCTACGCCTATGCGTACCTGGGGCGAACCGGCGCTGGCAACCCGCTCTTTGCCCAGGCGCGCGCCGGCGATCCGCTGCTGCCCGCCTACTCGCGCTACTTGCAGGGGCTCGCGGCGGGCGCCGTCGTCTCGGAAAAGTACGGCGATGCTTTCCTCGCCGTGCTGCGGCAGGCGACATGGGCAAGTCTCGTCCTGTTGATTGCCGCGTTGCTCATCAGCATTCCGCTCGGCTTTGTGCTCGGTCTGGCAGGAGTACGCAAGGATCCGCCCGGCCTCCGCGGCTGGCTGCTGGGCTTCACTTCCGTTGGCCTGGCCACGCCCAGTTTCTTTATCGGCAGCCTGGCAATCGCCGCGCTGTTGCTGCTCTCCATCTACGGGCCGTGGGACCGGCCGCCGCTCCCGATTCAAGGTTTCGGCCTCGACGCACACCTGCTGCTGCCCGCACTGGTGCTCAGCGTGCGCCCGACGGCCCAGATTGCCCAATATGTGGCCACACTCACCGTGGGCGAACTGACAAAGCCCTATGTGACGGCCGCGCGCGGCAAGGGGCTCACCTGGCAGCACGCGACGCGCCACCATGCCCTGCGCAATGTCTACGCCCCACTGGTGCAGGTGATCGCACGCACGCTGCGCATGATTGTGAGCGATCTCATCCTTGTCGAATGGCTCTTTGGCTGGCCCGGGCTGGGCATGATGCTTGCCGCCACGCTGATTCCCGAGCGCATGTCTTCGCAGGGCGCGGCAGCCAGCTTTCTCGATCCGCCCGTCGTTGCCACAATCCTCGCCTTGCTCGCGCTCTTCTTTCTCATCGTGGACACGCTGGCCGCGGCGACCGTGCGCACGCTCGATCCACGCCAAAAGAACTCCTGAGCACACGGGACCAGTGCGCCGCCAGCTACCACCATGACCTCGTCACTTCGCCACGAACAATCCAGCGCAGCGCATTCAGCACCCCACGGGCCGGCAAACTGGCCGCTGCGGGTGGGCGGGCTGCTGGTGGGATTCATTGTGCTCCTCGCCTTGATTGGGCCGTGGATTGCACCGCATGACCCGCTGGAACGCTTCTCGGTGCTCAAGATTGGCGGTGTCTGGACTGGGCCGCCTTTCCCTGCATTCACGCCCGGATTCGTGCTGGGTACGGACGGCACGGGGCGCGACCTGCTCAGCCGCCTGCTGTGGGGTGTACGCCCAACACTGATCATGGTGACGATCATTGCCACGGCACGCTTGCTGCTTGGGCTGCTGATCGGCACGGCAGCCGGCTGGTCGCGCGGCTGGCCGGCGCCCCTGCTTGATGGGCTGATCACAGGTGCGCTGCTGGTGCCGGTGCTTGTGGTCGCGCTTGCGGTGATTGCTTTCGTGGGAATCCAGCGGGGCTTGCTGGCCTTCATCCTCGGGCTTACGCTAACGGGTTGGGCCGAATCGGCGCGCTATGTGGAGACGCAAACGCGTGCTCTGCGCGCACTGCCCTTTGTGGAGGCGGCGCGCACCGCCGGCGCGGGCGATGGCGTGCTGATTGTCAACCACGTGTTGCGCCACATCCTGCCCCAGTCGGGAATGCTCTTTGCCACCGAAATGAGCGCAACGCTCATGGTGACCGCCGGGCTCGGCTTTCTCGGCTATTTCATCGGCGGCGGCGTGTGGGTGACTGTGACCGATTTTGCCGCACGCAATGAGGCGGCCAACCCCGAATTGGGCCAACTTCTCGCCACATCGCTGGAGCGCATTCTGCAGCCGTGGCCGATGATTGTGGTGGGCGGCGCGGTCGTGTTGATCATCCTTGGCTTCAACTTGCTGGGAGATGGCCTGCGCCGGAGGCTTGACGAAAGCCACGGTCGGCGCCCGACAGCCATCGAAAACGCACTTGGGTGGCTTGCCGAACGGCTCGTCACACCGGCGTCCCAACGCGGTGGGGCGACGAGTCCCGCGCGCGCTGGGCGCCCTTGGCGCGTTGCCATTCCTGTCGGCGCAGTCGTGCTTGTCGCTGCAGTCGGCCTCTGGATGCTGTGGCCGATGAATGCGGAACCACCTGTCGCGACCGGAGGACTGTTTGAATTGACGGGCCACCTGTGGTCGGCGGAACGCCACGACAGGTCGGGCACGCTGACGATTCGCGCCTCGGGTCCCCTATCGCCGACAGTTGCGTGGAGCTATGCGCACACAGCGGGCTTCAGCGGCGGCCCGGTGATCGCCGCCGACGGTACAATATACCTGGCCGCGACGGACCCGGCGTTGATTGCGCTGACCCCCGAGGGGACACTGCGCTGGAGTGCGCCGCTCGCCGCCGCGCCGGTTGGTGCGCCTGCGCTCGATGCCGGCGGGCGCATTTACGTTGTCGACACCGACCGCGGCCTGAGCGCCTTTTCGCCGGACGGTGCGGAATTGTGGCGCACGGTGGTTCCCGACGGCCCGCGCCCCTCCTCCGGCCCAATCGTGGGGGTCGACGGCCGGATCTACTTCGCGCAGGCGGCGCGCGTGCGTGCGCTCGATGCGGAGGGCGGCGTCCTGTGGCTGACCCAGGCCGGCAACAATCCGTCCGACCAGCCTCCACGGCTTGCACCCGACGGCGCGCAACTCTTCCTGCTTGATATGGCATTCGCCGCGAGCGACGGTGCGGCGTTGCCTCCGCCATCTGCCGCCGGGGAAGAGTTCGTTGTCCCGTTGCCGGGTTACGTGGTCGGCGCAGACGAGGGTGTCTATTTTGTACAAGGCACCACGGCAACGCGCATGGACTTCACTTCGGGCGTGCCGGTGTCGACTGCTTCGGTTACCTATGACACAGGGGCGCTGAACATCTACCTCCCCTCCGACGCGGGCTTTACGGCCGATCACATCTTCTGGATTTTCTACGGCAATGCGTACATCCGCGCACGGCTTTTGTATGTCGATGTGAATGGGCGGGCTCTGGCAAATATCGAAGCGCCCTTTGCTGGTGGTAGAGTATTGGGGATGGACGGCAGCGATCGCGCCTATCTCTGCAGCGACCGAGGCGCACCGCTCTGTCTTGCGGTGGATGTCCAGCACGATACTCCGCTCTGGCAGATGATCATGCCCGGCGGCGCCGACCTGGTGGGCGGTGCGTTGGGCGACCATCTGCTCTACGTGGCGACGAAAGATGGCGTTCTGCACGCGCTGCGCGATCCGGCTGCCACTGACGCGCAGGGGCGCGCCACCGATTGTTAAGTGACACCGGCCTGGTTCGGTCGACGGGATCAGATTCACGAACGAAGGAAACTCAGCATGACGCATTCTCGAAAATCACAAGTGGCTCCGGCGTCCAGACGCAGCGCCGGTCGTGGCATCGTCCTCCTGTTTGCGCTCGGCGCATCGGCGCTCCTGCTGCTGCGCAATGGCGAGCGCTGGCTGCGTTCGACCCTTCTCTATCTGGCCGGCGCAGGCTGGGCGCGCAGTATCGTCACGGGCTTTGGTCCTGCGTGGGCGGTGGCGGAACGCTTCGTTGCCGGTGAGAGTGTCGATGAGGCAATTGCGGCGACGCGCCGCCTGCGCGCCGAAGGACTCCTGGCAACGCTTGACTACCTGGGGGAGAACATCACAAGCGCCCGTGAAGCAGCGGACGCGCGCGATCAGATTCTGCTGCTGATTGACGAAGTGAGCACCGCGCAGGTTGATGCCTATGTCTCCGTCAAACTGAGCCAACTGGGCCTGAAGTTGGGCGAGAATCTTGCCCTGCACAACCTGCGCGTCATCCTTGAACGTGCGCGCGCCGTAGGCTGCCGTGTGCGCATCGACATGGAGGAGAGCGCACTTGCCGACATGACGCTCGACATCTACAGGCGGCTCCATCAGGATGAGGGTTTCGAAAATGTTGGCGTCGTAATCCAGAGCTGCCTCTACCGCAGCGAGGAAGATGCGAAGCAACTGGCGGCAGAAGGCGCCTGGGTGCGATTGGTGAAGGGGGCCTACAAGGAGCCCGCCACACTGGCCTATGCCGACAAGCGCGACACGGACGCCGCCTACATGCGTCTGGTGAAAATCCTGCTGAACGACGATGCACTTGCGCGCGGCGCGCAGGTGGCGGTGGCCACACACGACGAGGCAATGATTCTGAAGACAATTGAGTGGGTGCGCAGCCAGGGCATCGCGCCGGAGCGCTTTGAGTTCCAGATGCTCTACGGCATTCGGCGCGAGCGCCAGCGCGAACTCGCCGCCGCTGGTTGGCGCGTACGCATCTACGTCCCTTACGGCACGGCGTGGTACCCCTACTTCATGCGCCGTCTCGCCGAGCGCCCGGCGAATCTGTGGTTCTTCGTGAGCAGCTTCTTCAAGGCGTGATGGGGAGTCGGGGGTCGGGAGTCAGGGGGTCGGGAGTCGGGGGGGTCGGGAATAGGCAGGGTCAGTCGGCTTGATTGGACGATTGGGCGTCTATCCATTGCTCACGGGCCAGGCGGATCACGTTGAGCGTCTCGGGGGAGAGAGCGTAGTCGTCAAGCACGGCGTAGTCCGCCCAGGCCAGCGCGGCAGCATCATCGGCGGCGCAGGCCTCGCCCGAATGCAGCGTCGCCCAGTACTCGATAACGATGTAGTGGTACTCGAGGCCACCATCGTCGTCCCAGTTAAGCGACTCGTAGGTGGTCACAATCCCGCCCACATTGATCTCGATGGCGCACTCTTCACGCACTTCGCGGCGTACGCCCTCCTCGAGCCGCTCGCCCAAATCCAGCAGGCCGCCGGGGAGGCCCCAATGCCCCTTGCGCGGGGCATGGCCGCGCTGCACCAGCAGGACGCGCCCATCGGCATCAAAGACCGTGGCAGCTGTGCCCACCAGGGGCGCTTCGGGGTAGCGGCGGTTGAGGGTTACTTTACGTGTGACTGCGTTCAAAGTGGATTTGAGGTTGGGCTATGGGAGTGAGTCATGAAAATCGGGAAATGGTCGGCGTTCGCGGTTGGTTCAAAGTCAGGATGACGTTGATCCTGGGATCGCTGTTCGTGCTTGCGACAATCTATGGAGTCTACGGTCAGCAGCGATATACAATTCCCGACAATATCGCTTACCTTCAGGCCGGCCGCCAGGTTGCGACCGGGGGAGGCTTCCTCTACCCAGATCCCCACAGCCGCGCCGACGCTCGATACTATCATCTGCATAGCTTTCGCGTCATTCAGCCCAGGCAGAATGGACGCGCTTTTGACTACCTGCCGGGACTTCCCTTGATTATCGCGCCAATTCTGCGCGCCTTTGGTGAAAACCTGGGCGTGCGTTTGCTGCCGGTTGTGCTTGGCGTGAGCGCAGCCGGCGTGGTTGGCCTCCTGGCCTGGCTCCTCTTTGATGGCTGGACTGCCATTCTTTCGATGCTTATCTTTGGTCTTGCTCCCAGCGTGCTTCGAAGCGCCACGATGCTCTGGACTGAAATTCCGACCGTGGCCGCCGTCGCGGGAGCAGTGGCGGCGTTGCTTGCTGCATCTCGCGGAACCGCAAGATGGAAACGGATTGTATTGGCCTGCCTAGCGGGTCTGCTTACCATTACCGCGCTATTTCTGCGTAATGTCAACGTCGTCGCGCTGTTGCCCTTGGCGCTCGTCGCCCTCACTGCCTTCAGAAA
The DNA here is from genome assembly GCA_963735275.1 of uncultured Chloroflexia bacterium. GTDB lineage: Bacteria > Chloroflexota > Anaerolineae > Caldilineales > Caldilineaceae > UBA5069. The sequence continues at coordinate 141,986 of CAVTKJ010000004.1, forward strand.
GGCAGGCCGAAATTGGGACGCCGTGCCCCTGATTGCGTATTCCATACTGGCATTCGCTGGCCTTGTCGGTCTCGGCCTATACACAAACGCGTACTACGGTAGCGTATTCGGTTCGTCATATACGCCGCTACATGGATGGTACGTTGACGCTCCGTTTTCACTCGCATACGCGTTTGGCAGTTCGCCTTTTGGCGGCCACAGCGCTGCGGCGATGCTGCAAACGGTTTCTGATGACTTTGGGCTGCTGCTCCTGCTCGTTGTGCCGGGTATCTGGTATGCAGGAACGCGCCAACGGATCATTCTGCTTGCACTGCTGATCTGCCTTGCCTTTCCCTATCTCATCTACGCGTTCCCTGCCGCCGGAGCCAATGAGCGCTTTGTAATCGCGGCCTATGTGGGACTGGTCATCATTATGGCTTCCGGCGCGTCCGCTGTACTACGTCGAATTTCTTCGACGCCGGCGCGTTTGGGAGCTATTTGTGTCTTCGTCGCGCTGATCGTGTGGTCGGTTCCCGGCTCCTTAGCGTCAATTAACGCGCGCAATCAAGGCGCGCGCGGCTTGATTGACCAGGTGGTAGAGGATATGTCGAAGTTTGATGGGGACAGTGTCTTCCTTTCTTACGCGCTTAATGACATCATTGCGGTTTACGGCGGACGTTCCGTCCTGAATTATCGACACATGACGCCTTATGTAGCTGCCGAACACCGATATGCGTACGAAGAGTACGAATCTCTGCTCGTGAACGAAGTTGAGCGCCTGCCGCGCAGCGGGGACCATGGTTTACTACGTGGACGACGCGAATGCCAAGTCCTTTCGCGACCGCCACAATCTTGAAGAGTCGTATTGGACTCGAAGCCATTCCATATCGGATCGGGCCCTGATGCAGTCCTGGCGGTAGGTGGTACGGAGGAGGATGCTCAGTAGGCCCACGCGGCGACGATCGCGGGTAGTTCCGGAAGTGAGGTGATGACCGCATCAGGGCGCACTGTGGCGGCAAGCGTTGCGTTGTCATGCATCACTTGCGCGCCGCCGTCGCCGGCCTCAAGCAGCACGCTCAGGCAGCCCGTTTCAAGCGCACCCGCAATGGCTTCCTTGCGGCTGTCGCCCACAACCACAACTTCGTAAGCCAGCGCACCCCACTTCTCCAGGGCAATCTCGAAGAACTTGGGGTCGGGCATCCTGTATTCCACGGCGGCGCTGCTGATGCAGAGGTCAAGCCATGGCCGAATGCCCAGATAGTCGATGGCACGCTGAAAGACGCGGTCGGCGTTGTAGTTGTCCATTACGGCGATCCTGTAGCCTTCGGCGTGAAGCCCTTCCAACAGTTCGCGCGCCCGAGGGCGGAGCCGCCACGCCGTCATCTCGGGTGCGTAGAAGATATCGACTGCGCGGCGCAGCACGTCAGGGTCCATGCGGCTTGTGGGGAAGCCGAAGAATTGCAGAAGGAAGGCAAGCGCATCGTCGGCAAGGTGCTCTTCGCTTTCTTCTTCGGATTTCTCCTCGGCGAAGCGGCGTGCCTCAACCACATTGGCGGCGAACTCCTCGGGGAGTTCCATGCCGGTGCTGCGCATGTAGGCGACGGCGTCTGCCGCGCCCTGTGCGAGCAACTCATCGAGCGGGCGATTGAGGGTGGCAATGGTGTTGCGAAAGGCGAAGATCACCCCCCGCAGCAGACGCGGGGTTTCCGGGGCGGCAGCGCCAAGTTCGGGGAAGAAGTTGCGTTCCAAATCGGCAATCTGGGCGGCGTCGAGGCGTGCGGCCTCCATTTCGTCCACGACTTCAGCAGCGCGGAACTCCTCCACCTTCGCCTGTGGCGGCCCAAAGAGGGCATACTGCTCCTCGGAGGTAAGCGATCTCCCCTCGGCACGCGCGCGGGCGAGAAAGGCTTCCTTCTCTTCGGGTGTCAGCGGCTCCATTGCGGGCATGGGTTTTTCAAGTTCAAGAGTCTATGGATACCAGAGTTGATAGGTTTATTGGTTGATTCGTGTCGACTTGCAGCCGGCGCAGAACCTAAGCCAATTAACCAATAACCTAATCAACCAATCAACCAATCAACCAATAAACCAGTCACCAATTCTCAATTGTCAATGATCATTCCCCGCGGCGCCAAGGCGGGCCTGCGAGAGAAGCGTCAGGGTGACGTACATCGCGACCAGTATGCCACAGAGCAGCAGTGTCACAGCGATGGCCTGGACGTGTGCGCGCGGGTTGGCGGCCGCGTAGACAATCTGGCGCAGGATATCGAGCGGCTGCGTGAGGACATCCCAACTGTTCCAGCGCAGGAAGCGGCCGAGGTAGACGCCGAACGCGCCGAGCAGAAGCGCCGCGGCCGCACCCATCCAGCCGGCAACGGGGCCGAACCAGCGCTGCAGCAATCCTTGAACGATCCAGAGCGATACAAAGCCCAGAATCAGTCCGTTCCAGGCGAAGCTGAGCAGCAGGAGCAGATCGAACCAGAGCGGCGCGCCGGCGCGCGGAGCAAGGTGGATCAAGTCGGTGAGAATATAGGGCGCGTTGGGAAAGAAGAGCAGCCACAGTGCCAGCAGCGGTGTGACGCGCAAACGCGGGCGGTTGGCCCCGTTCTGCAGCCCCCAGGCCGCCACGGCTGCAAGCAGCGGAATCCAGGCAAGAAAAAGGTTCCAATTGAGAAAGAAAAAGGTAGGGTCGTCGGCCACGCTCCAGCGCAGGGTGAAGAGCGCGACGCTCAACCCGCTCGACAGGCAGAGCACTGCAGCCAGCAGAAGGCGCGGCCGCCACGCACTGCGGTCGTGCCGCGAACGCCGCGGGATCAATTGGTGATAGCCGGTGTTGGGGTTGTTTGCCATAATCCTTGTTCGTCAAACGCTGCCGGTCGGGGCAGCGGGCACGCGCGCTAATGCTGGGGCCAGCATACACGATCCGGTGGCCGATGCACAGGTCAGCCGGTGGACCGTTACCGCACGATCTCGCGCTTGTTCAAGGCGTGTGTTGCGCTGCAATGTGCGCAATGACGTTGCCAGTGTAGTGCACATTTGTGGAAATCAGGAGTTTGCCGGGAGGAAATCGGGAGAGAAGATGCCACATACATTGATGGTTGGATCGCTGCGCTGTCACATCCTCACGGACGGATTGCACGCACTGGATGGCGGCGGCTTCTTCGGGCTGGTGCCACGCGTGATGTGGCAGAAGGTGATCGCACCCGACGCGGATAACCGCATTCCGGCCGATACCCGCTGCCTGCTGATCGAGTCGGATGCCGGTCCGATCCTTGTGGACTGCGGCCACGGCGACAAGATGAATGCGAAACAGAGAGGCCATTGGGGGCTGACCATGCTGGATGAACGGCTCATTCGCCAGATCCGTGAGGTGGGCTTCACTCCCGAGGAGATCGCCATGGTTGTGCTCACCCATTTTCATGGCGACCACGTGGGAGGGGCCACGCGCTACGTGCAAGGCGATGCGGCGGGTGCCCGGCTGACGGCAACGTTTCCCAATGCGCGCGTTGTCGGCCAGCGCATTGACCTGGCGGCTGCCACTTATCCCAACGAGCGCACGGCAGCGACCTATCTTGCCGACAACTGGCGTCCGCTGCTGGAGAGCGGGCGGCTGGACGTGGTGGATGGCCCGCAGCGCCTGGCGCGCGGCGTGCGCACGGCCATGGCTCCCGGCCACACCGACGCGCTGCAGGTTGTATGGGTGGAGGATGGGGGCGAGAGCCTTCTCTTCCTGGGCGATGCGGCCAACTGGGCGGCGCATCTGGACCGCCTTGCCTGGGTGCCGGCGTATGACATCGACCCGATGACGGCCATTGAGAGCAAACGCGCGCTGCGCGAGGAGGCCATGGCGCGGGATGCGCTGCTGGTCTTTCAGCATGATGCCCGCGTGGTAACCGGGCGGCTAGTTGCCGGGGCACGCGGCCCGGAAGTCCGCGCCGAAATCACGCGCGAGCCGTGGCTGGATGAGTTCGCGATGGCTGCAGATACAACTGCTTGACGCAGAGTCGCGAAGGCGCAGAGAAACGCAGAGGAAGAGCAACGGCAAGGAGTGCAGGGTGCGCTCCTTGCCGTTTGATCGTTGCGATATGATTGAGGACCGAAGTTCGGCCGTGACGTGCTCCCAATGGGCACTGTGGTTCACGCACTATCGTAGCGTTTAGGCTACGTACGATAGTCTCCGTTGATGCGCACATAATCGTAGGAGAGATCGCTCGTCCACACCGTGGCAGTGGCGCTGCCCAGGCCCAGCTCGATGCGCACGTCAATCTCGGGCTGCGCAAAGAGGGTGGAGGCGTCCGCTTCACTGTAATCAAGGGGCGTTCCCGCCGCGACAAGCTGGAGCTCGCCAAGGCGGTCGCCGTGGGCTGGGCCGCCATCAATGAAGAGGTCGGTTCGCTGCGGCTCCAGCGCCGCGCCTGAGCGGCCTGCGGCGGCAAGAATCCGCCCCCAGTTGGCGTCGCCGCCGAAGAAGGCGGTCTTGACAAGCGGGCTCGTGGCGACGGCATTGGCCGCGGCGTGGGCCTCGGCTGCGTCGCGTGCGCCGTGAACATGAATTGAGACGAACTTCGTGGCGCCCTCACCGTCACGTACAATCGCCTGCGCCAGCGCGACGCACAGTTCCGTAAGTGTTGCAGCAAATGCTTCATACGCGTGTCGTCCACACTTTCGATTGGCGCGCCGCCGCAGAGGCCGTTTGCCAGCAGGATCACGCCGTCATTGGTGCTCGTGTCGCCGTCAATGCTGATGCGGTTGAAGGAGCGCGACACTGCTTCTTCCAACGCGCGCTGCAGAAGTTCCGGTGCAATGGCGGCGTCCGTGGCGATCACCGACAGCATGGTCGCCATGTTGGGGTGAATCATGCCGGCCCCCTTGGCGATTCCCGTGATCCGGCAGGGCGCATTGTATGGGTCAGCGCCAAACGTGACCGTGCGCGTCTCCAGTTTGGGGAGCGTATCGGTCGTCATGATGGCCTGTGCGGCGCTGCGCCACCCCTCCGGTGTGAGCGCTTCAACCGCCGGTGCGATGCCGCCCAGCAGTTGCCGCATGGGTAACTGCACCCCAATCACGCCCGTGCTCATCACGAAAACGGAGTTGTCGCTCGCGCCGATTGCCTGCTCAACCGCCTCGGCGGTCAGGCGCGTGTTGGCGCTGCCGGGAGTCCCGGTGCAGGCATTGGCGCAGCCGCTGTTGATCAGCACGCCGTGGACCGCGTCGTTGTTGAAGGAGAGAAGCTGCCTGCCATGCAATACAGGCGCGGCTGGGAAGAGATTCTGCGTAAAGACCGCCGCCGCGGCGCACGGGACGCGGCTGGCGATCAGCGCAAGGTCCAGCCCACCGTTCTTCTTGATGCCTGCTGCCACGCCGGAGGCGTCAAAGCCGGGTACTGCGTAGGTCTCACTCTCCATAACGATTTCGCTCCCTCCGCGTCCTGGGGCCGCACAGCGTGCAGTTGCTATTCTCAGTGCCGCATCTCGCAAGTCAGACGATCTATCGTAGCGGCTGCTGGGAGATACAGAATTCAGCGTCTTTGCGTATCAGCTAACGACTTTAGTCTCTCTTGAAATCGTCGTAGTCGACTTCGTCGTAATCGCTTACGCCGCGGCCCTGCACCTTGAGCATGGCGCTTACCTTGAGCGGCAAGCCGAAGAGCTTGATGAAGCCTTCGGCGTCGGCCTGGTTGTAGACGTTGTCCTCGTCGAAGGTTACGTAGTCCTCACGGTAGAGGCTGTGGGGACTCTTGCGACCGGCAAGGATGACGTTGCCCTTGTAGAGCTTGAGGCGCACGGTGCCCGTAATGTTCTGCTCGGTGGTGTTGACAAAAGCCGTCAGCGCCTCGCGCAAGGGGGTGAACCATTGGCCGTTGTAGACAAGCTGGGCAAAGCGCAGACCCACCTGCTGCTTGAAATGCATGCGTTTCCTTGTCCAGGCAGAGTTGCTCCAGTGCGGCGTGGGCCTTGTACAGGAGGGTGCCGCCGGGCGTCTCGTAGACGCCCCGGCTCTTCATGCCCACGAGGCGATTCTCTACAATGTCGACGCGGCCAATGCCGTGTCTGGCGCCCAGTACATTCAGCGCCTGCAGCATGCCCACTGGGCCGTGCGCCACACCGTTGAGACGTTCGGGAATTCCTTTGCGGAAGTAGATCTCCACATACTCCGGTTCGTTCGGCGCGTTCTCGGGTGAGGTCGTCCACTCGAACATGTCGGCGGGCGGCTCATTCCACGGGTCTTCAAGCGGGCCGCCCTCGTTGCTCAGGTGCCACAGGTTGCGGTCCTGGCTGTAGATGCGCTCCATTGTGGCCTTGACTGGCACGTTGTGTTCGACGGCGTAGTCGATTGCATCCTTGCGGCCGCGGATGTTCCACTCGCGCCACGGGGCGATGATGCGCAGTTTCGGGTTCAGCGCCATGACGGTTAGCTCGAAGCGCACCTGATCGTTGCCTTTGCCCGTGGCGCCATGGGCAACGGCGTCGGCCCCTTCCATTTCGGCAACTTCCACCAGGCGCTTGGCAATTAGCGGGCGGGCAAAGGAGGTGCCAAGGAGATAGTCGCGCTCGTACAGCGCGCCCGACTGCATGGTGGGAAAGACGAAATCGTTAAGGAACTCGAGGCGCAAATCCTCAACGTAGCACTTGATTGCGCCGGAAGCCAGCGCTTTCTCCTCGAGGCCGGGAAGTTCATCGTCCTGCCCGAGATTGGCGCAGAAACAGATGACCTCACACTGGTAGTTCTGCTTGAGCCACGGAACAATAATGCTCGTGTCGAGTCCGCCTGAATAGGCGAGCACGCACTTCTTGACGACGGGCCTGGTGGTCATTGGGCGGAATCCTTTCAATCGATAACGAGTTGGACAATTGCGTTTGATCAATCAAGTGGCAGGTCGGGCGCGCAGCACGGAGCGCGTTCCGGGCAATAAAAAACGCCACCCGGGTCATCCGGTGTGGCGTGGAAGCGTGGGCACGGAACCCAGCGCGCGAGAGCCGGGAAACAATCACCCGGGGCGCTGTGTGATGTGCAGTCCGCTTCCGGCGGACATTGTCCTCAGGCGCAAGGCGATTGAGGGGCAACTCATGGACGCTGTGCAATTCATGTCAGACACAGCATAAGTCCAGACGCGGGTGATTGTCAAAAAGGACGAAGGGGGCGGGAAGAGGACCGCATACGAGCATTTGGCTTCACAGCGACTTCACGCATCGTGCGCAGTGTCCTGCCGTTTCCCAGTAGTTCCCGTTGTTTCCGTGTACCCGCACTTTTTGCCGTTTCCTCGCCTAGCGCAACGCCGGGCACGCCGTGCGGATCACATTCGTGATGTACTCAATCTCGTTCAGCGTGAGCGATGAGGCCGAGGGCAGGTAGAAGCCGCGCCGGCAGAGATCTTCGGAGACCGGGTAACGCTCCCCCTTGTACTGCTTCCAGTAAACCGGCTGGCAATGCATGGGGATAAAGAATGTGCGCGTTTCGATGCCATGATCGGCCAGCACAATGCGCAGATCGTCCCGGCTCATGCCGTATTCATCTGCGTCGATCATGATGCCGTACATCCAGTAGACATTCTTTGCCCACGGCGCCTCGGCCGGCGTGCGGATGCCCGGTATGGTCGAAAGGCGGCGGGTGTATTCGGCAGCATTGCCACGGCGCGCGGCAATGAACTTGTCGATCTGCTCCACCTGCGCCAGGCCAACAGCAGCCTGCAGATTCGTCATGCGGTAGTTGAAGCCAACATACTTGTGCCAGAAATGATGTTCCTGGCTGAAGGCGTGGTCGCGCAGATTCCACGCAAGGCGCGCGATTTCACGGTTGTCGGTCGTCACCATGCCACCTTCGCCGGTGGTGATGATCTTGTTGCCGTAGAAGGAGAAGCCTGCGGCGTCGCCCAGACTGCCGGCGCGCCGCCCCTTGTACTCGGCGCCATGCGCTTCGGCAGCATCTTCAATAACGAAGATGCCGTGGCGTTCGGCAAGTTCGCGCAGAGGGTCCATGTCGGTTGGGTGGCCGTAAATGTGGACGGGCACAATTGCACGAGTGCGCGGCGTGATTTTGGCCTCCACCATGTTCAGGTCCATCTGCCAGTACTCCGGCTCCATGTCCACCAGCACGGGCTTTGCGCCGCAGTAGGTGACCGCGTTGGCCGTGGCAATCATGGTGAAGGTGGGGATGATGACCTCGTCCTCCGCATCCAGCCCGAGGGTGGCCATGGCGAGGTGCATGGCGACCGTGCCGTTGGCGCAAGCGATGGCATGCTTGACGCCGCAAAAGGCGGCGAATTTCGACTCAAAGTCGCGGATGAAGCCGCCCGCAGACGAGATCCAGTTGGTCTCTACGGCCTGCGTGACGTATTTGAGTTCATTGCCCCCCAGCGTCGGCTCGCACACGGGGATGATGTGCCGCCGCGTCTCGCCCTCGAATTCGGGAATGGGACGGTAGGCAAGCTTCACTTCGGGGTCAGCGGCAGGGAGGACAGAAGCCAGATCGCCCATTTCCTCCAACGACAGTTCAGCAGGTTGAAGCATGCAGGGTATTCCTCAGCGTGAGCCGGCTGCCGGGTGCAGCGGCGCGTGGTTGAATTGTATCATAGCGAAAATCGGGACACATGTTGGGCAGCGGGGGTGTGGCAGGTACTGATCACTGACAAATGATAACTGAGGCTCCGCCGGTGGCCGCGATTTGCGTAGCGGAGGGCCTCCGCGTCCTCATGCCATTTGCGCTACAGCGGCGCCGTGTAACGCGAAGCGATCCTTTGAAGCGTCCACAAACGAGGGCACGGAGGCCCTCCGCTACGCAATACGAGCCATGAACCGGGGTTTGTGACGCCATGCTGTCCGGCGGCGATCTCCGCCAAGCCTACCGCCCCTGGCGCACGTTCAAGACGGTGGAGACGTAGTGACGACCCTTGCTCAGGTAATCTCCCAGGTGTGCGCCGGTCTTGCTTTCGCCCGCGCTGCGCGGCACGCAAATGTAGGGCACGTCGATGAGGCCGAAGCCCGCGCGCCGGCGCGCCCCAGTAGATCAATGCAGTACTCGCCGTAGTCGCCCCGCAGCCGTATCTGCTTGAAGACTTCGGCGCGACCGGCCACGAAGCCACTCGTGTAATCCCACGTGTACGGGCCGATCAGCGTCCGGGCGTAGATGTTGATCATGCGGCTGAGTGTGCGCGCCGTCAAGTCGTGCGCAACGTCCGCGCCGCCAGGGGCCCAACGCGATCCCACGGCCACATCGGCGCCGGCCTCGACAGCACGCACCAGGCGTGGAATGTCCGCCGGGGGCATGGAGAGATCGCAGTCCATCCATGTCACAACGTCGGCGCCGAAGGTGTAGACCGCGAGGTCGATGCCGCGCTGGATGGCGGAGGTCAACCCCTTTTCGCCCACGCGCTTGTGTAACACAACGCGCGGCGGCTCGCCCGCGCGGTTCCAGCGCGCGCAGGCGTCTTCGACGACAGCGGCTGTGCCATCGGGCGAATTGTCATCAACCACGATGACGCAGTGGGGCGTGATGGCATTTTCGAGTACGCCATCGATCAGCAAACCGATGTTGTCGCGCTCGTTGTAGGTGGGCAGGACGGTGCAGGCAAGCGCAATCGACATGTGTGTTGGAACAGCCGCCAGTCTGAAGTGATGCTGAAGTGAAAATCGCGGGAAGTGCAAGGGAACGAAGGGAGCACAGAGGGATCGAAGGGAACAGAGGGATTGAAGGGAACAGAGGGATTGAAGGGAACACAGACTCGCTTCGGCGCCCACTCCGCCTGTGATCCCTTCGCTCCCTCTGTTCCCTACGTTCCCTTCGATCCCTCTAGCCGCGCCCTCTCACTGCAGCGGCGTCGTCTGGCCCAGTGTATCCTCAAGGCCGCCGCCCACCACCTGCAGCTTGTAGGAGGCGGGAATCTCTGTGGCGTTGAAGACAATCACCGTGTATGGGTCGCGTCCCACAGCCTTGAAGTCGGCGCGCAACATGCCTTCGTTGGGGCCGCTCTCGACGGGCATTCCCGTGGCAAGCGATAGCTGGTCGGGCGGCGTGCCCGCAATCACACGGCGCAAGCTGTCGGCATCGAGCACCCAGAAGTTCACCTTGCCCGCAAGCGCGGGATTGTCTTTCGGATCCACATCGAGCAGCAGCGTGACAGTGCCGTCACTGATGTTGGGCGTCAGCCCCAGGTAGTGCTGCTCATAGGGTGCGTCGAGCAGCCCCTGCACGGCCGACGGCCGTGCGCCGGACAATTCGGGTTCGTTGATCGCAATCGCCACAGCCGCGGGCGTTGCCGTGGGCGCTGCTGCTGCGGCGAGAGCGGCGTTTTCGGCCGCAGCGCCGATTGCCTCGTTCGTCTGCCCGTAGTCATCCTTCAACAAGGCGCCGGCGGCGCTAAGCGCATAGGTGGCCGGTACGCCCGACTCGTTGAAGACCACGGCTGTATAGTTTTCGGAGCCGGTAGCCTTGAAAGAGGCCAACAACTCGCCGAAGTTGGCAAATGGCGAAGCAAAGCCTGTGGCGAGGTTGATGCTCGAAGGTTCGTCACCGCGCACGAGTTCGCGCACTCCCTCTTCATTGAGCACCCAGAAACTCATCTTGCCGGCAAGTTCCGGGCGGTCGAGCGGCGCGTATTCCATGCTCAACTGCACTTGTCCATCTGATATCTGGGGAGCGATGCCTATGTAGTGGCGCTCGTATTCGCCGTCGAGCGATCCGCTCAAGCGACGCCCCACCACGCTTGCCGCGCCCAACGGAATCGGTGTGGGCGCTGGAGTCGGCGTCACAATGTCGCCTGCGCGGGCCTGCACCTGGCTTGCATTGTCGAAGAGAATGCCATTTTGCGCCGTGAGCGAGTAGTTGATGGGAACATCGGCGCGGCTGTAGACAATAACCGTGTAGCCGCCCGCCTCGGTGGGCAGGAAACTCGCCTGCAGGTCGTTACGCTGCCCGGTGAGCGCGATGTCGTTGCCCGAGGCAATGTCAAGGTCCAGCGGGTCTTCACCGGCCAGAAAACGACGCAGGCCATCGTCGGTGAGGACGACGAAATTGACCAGGCCAAATGCCTCTTCGGTTTGCGGGTCAAAGGTGAGGGTCAGGTTGATGTTCTGGGCGCGCAGTTCGGGAAGCAGCCCCAGGTAATGCGCGCTGTACTTGTTGGGCAGCGTGCCGGTGAGGCGCGTCGTGCGCAGTTCACCGCCTGCAGTGGTTGACGTGACGATAGAATCCGCCGAAATCGGCATGGGCGTTGCCGAAATGGCTGCGCCTGGGTCCGGCGTCGCGGTGGGCAAGTCCTGCGCCCATGCGGCGCGGCCCACGAGGGCAAGGATTGCAGCACAGGCGAGACCGGCCACGCGCAACAGCGCGATTCTCGCCGGGGTCCTTTGAATGGCAAAGTGATCAATGGACATGGGCAGCAGCGCTTTCTTGTTTTGGGAAGAACAGGCAAAGGGGCGGCTGGACGCAAAATACACAGCGAAGCGCACCAATCGCCACGTGTAATGGGCGCGCTACGTTAGCACGACCACGGGTGCAGGGGCAAATTACCGCTGGTCCTGCACTTGCGCTTGGACCGGAACGTTTGGGTCGCCTTGCGCCGTCGAGTACAATAGGATTGAGTCGCCTGCACGCGCTCCGGCGTATGCCCGTCCAGGGTAGAGCGCCCGCACAATGGCCGGCGCTGCTCCGCCAAACTGAGCGCTGCCCGCAGCCGCAGGTTGTCTCCAGGCTTGGGTTCAAGCCTTCCGGCGTCTGAGTTCAAGTTTCGCTCAGCACTTTCCGCAGGCAAGTTGTTTTGGCAAGCACATGCAACCATGACGCCAGCGCAGCCGCAAATTCAGATATTCACCTTTGGCACGCTGCAGGTGGTGCGCGGCGACCACCTCGTTACCGAAAGCGACTGGCACACGCGCCAGGCGCGCCAACTCCTCAAGATTCTCGTCACCGAACGGCCGCGCCCGGTATCGACCGACCGCTTGATCGAGATTCTCTGGCCGCAAAGTACACCGGACGCGGCGGCCACGACGTTGCGCAGCGCCATCAATGCCCTGCGCAATGTGCTTGAGCCCGAGCGCCCCAACCGCGCGCCCTCCCGCTACATCATCACGCAAACGCCGGGATATGCGTTCCGCCTCCATTCGGAAGTCTGGCTGGACGTCGAGGCATTTGAACAGCGGCTCCATTCGGCGCAGCGCACGAATGATCTTGTTGAGCGTCGCCAACTGATCGAAGAGGCCGTCGCCTACTACAAGGACGACTACCTGGTCAGCGACCCCTATGCCGACTGGGCCACCACCGAGCGGGAGCGCTTGCGCGAGCGCTACTTCAACGGGCTGCTGCAGTTGGCAGAGATTGAGGCGCTTGAAGGCGACTACGCCGAAGCAATCAGCACGGTGCGGTTGATTCTGGCGCGCGACGAAGTGCGTGAGAACGCCTACCAGGCGCTCATGCGCTATCAGGCCGAGTCGGGCGATAGCGCGGGCGCCTTGCTGACCTACGAACGCGCGCGCTCGATCCTTGCAAACGAATTGGGCGCTGACCCCAGCCCCCTCACACAGCAGTGGCATCAACGCATCCTCAACGGCGAAGTGGATGCACGCGCACCGGAACTGGCCCATGCCGGCGGGCTTCAGCCTGGGCATGCGAAGGAGCTCGAGAGGGGCCTCGCGGCGACCACTGCGGCAACGACTACCCCATCCACAACCACGCTGCCGCAACAACTCTTTATGCCCTCTGTAGACGTGCGCCACACCGATTTGCTCGTGGGGCGCGACTCCGAGTTGACGGCGCTGCGCGGCTGCCTGCACGAAGCGCAAGGGGGCCAGGGGACGCTTGTGGTTCTCGAGGGTGAGGCCGGCGTGGGCAAGACGCGCCTCGCCGTCGGTGTGCTGCAGGAGGCCGCAGACTCAGGGCTTTCCGTGATCAGCGCCACTTGCCAGGCGATTGAGAAGAACCTGCCATTTGCGCCCCTCGCCGACGTGCTCGGACGTTACCTCCACCGTGTGCCAACGGAAGCCTTGCATCTTCTGCCCACGGCGAGCCTGGCGCAGATGGCGCAGATCGTTCCCAGCCTCTACGACCGCATACCAGGATTGCCACAGCCCACCGCAGAGACGACGCCTACATCCGACGACAACCGGCTGCGGCTAATTGACGGCATTGTCACCTTTCTGGCAGCGCTGGCGCGCCTGCGCCCACTGGCACTCTTCCTCGATGACCTTCACTGGGCCGATGCAGACACACTCGCCGTTGTTAGCCGGCTTGCGCAGCGGCTCAACGAGCTGCCGCTTTTCCTGCTCCTTGCCTATCGCAGCGACGATCTGCCCGAAAATGAAGCGCTCGCGACGCTTCTGCATGCCATTCGCCGCCAGTCTTTTGGCCAGCGCCTCGAAGTGAGCCGTTTCGACAAGACCCAAGTGCAGCGCTATGTGGACTTGCTGATGGGACGCGAGAACGTCTTCGATGGCGAATTGGCCCGTCTGCTCTACAACCTTACGCAGGGCAATCCACTGTTTGTGGCCGAAATGGTGCGTGATCTGCAGGAGCGCCACCCCTTGCTGGGCCTTCCCGCGCCGAGCGATCAGCCTGCTGAAAGTGGCGCCGGCCCCGAGCAAACACGCAATTGGGGCGCCGACCTGCGCAGCTTGCTCACCGCGAAGCCCAACCAGCGTATCCAGGAGCTAATCCAGGAGCGCATTGAGCGGCTGCCCGACCGGGCGCTCTGGGTGCTGCAGTTGAGCGCCGTGATCGCCCGTGATTACAGCAGCGAACTGCTGGAAAGCGCAGCGAATGACGATCCGATTGAGGGGCTCGAAATCCTGCTTGAACGCAAGTTCCTGATTGAGCGCCCCGATCAACGGCTCGACTTCAGCCACCAGCTCGTGCGCCAGGAGGCGTACGACAGCATGAGCGCGCTGCAGCGGCGCCGCTGGCACCTGCGCGTGGCAGATGCGCTGGTGCTCATGCACCGCTCCGACCACGCCCCCGCCGAAACAGCCTTTCACTTTGGTCGCGCCGGGGCGGCGGCGGCCCTACCCTATGCCCGATACTCTGTCCAGGCGGGAGAGAAACTCCTGCGCGCCTACGGCTTTCGCCAGGCAATCGAGTTCTTTGACACGGCGCTCCATACATTGGTCACCCTTACCGATGGCCCGCCCGACCTCACGGAACGCGCCCTGCAGGGACGCGGTCTCGCCTTTGAGGGCCTCTTTGACCTTGATGGCGTCACCGATTCTTACCGCCGGCTGCTTGCCTGGGCGAGTCACCAGGGCGACAGAACGCTCATCCTCAAGACCCACAGCCGCATGGCCACTGTGCTTGGGATCATGGGGCAGGACCGTGAGAGCAACGAGCTGCTCCAGGAGTTGATGAGCGTCTTGAGCGCTGTCTCCGGCCCGGATGATGAAACGCCCGTACACTCACGCGTCATCACCGACCTGCTTGAGCGCCGCCTGATCATCTACAGCCCCGATGACGGTGACGACGGTATCTGGTCGCCCTACACGCCGCCGCCGCCCGTGGTGAGCGAGCCTGTGCGTGACATTCTCCAGGTGCTGGAGCCGCTTCACGCGGTGCTGCCCCTCTTCGATTACGGCTGGACCCTGCTTGTGCAGGGGCAATTGGGCGAAGCTACGGCCTGTTTGTCGGCGGTCGTCGACCTTGCCTCGGACACGGCACAGCCCTCGATTGTGAGCACGGCGCTCCATCAACTCGCGGTGACGGCGCGCGTACTTGGCGAGTTGGAGCAGTCACAGGCGCTCAATGACCAAAGCGTCGCCATCAATCGTGAAGCACCGGGTGCAGCCTCCGAATTGGCAAGCATGTGGCCGCGCATTGCGTCGGCGCTGCTTTCGATTCACGCCGGGCGGCTGGATGAGGCGGAACGCCGCTTGCGCCGCGTCATCGACTTCCTCGGCGCGCGCGATTCGTACCGCAACTATCGCAACAGCGCCAACATTGGCCTCGGCCTGGTGGAACTGGCCCGCGGCAATCTGGCCGCAGCGCGGCAATTGCTTGAGGGCGCGCTTCTCGACCCGGTCAATCTCTATCCCTACATGCATGTGCGTGCACTGCTCGGGCTGGCGCGCATCGCCCGCCTCGAAGGTGACCCCACGCATGCCGACACGCTGCTGCGCCAGGCGCTGCGTTATAGTGGCCGCCGCAGCCTGCTTGAGGAGTATATGGAGACACTCCTGGAAATTGCTGTGCAACGACCACCCACGGCGCCCACGGCTTCGCTTCTCGAGGCATTCCTGAATTACGTTCGCCCAACGAACCTCGAGGCCGCCACCCGCCGCCTTGAGGCAGCGTTGCTCGTGGAGCAGCAGGCTGTGGCAGTAGGGGGATAGGATCGCCTGCGCTGAAACGCAGCTCGTCCTGTACACGCGCGCCCGCCTCGGCCACCCATAAGGCTCGGGGTGATGGCAACAATCAGAATGTGCCCCACCGTCATTGCGCAACTCCAGTGTTATTGTTCCGCAAAGATTAGACAGAAAACGCGCTGATGGCTTCCCATCAGGAATTCACGGGTTTGCGCACTCCGGGCAAAGCGCCCGGCCATGAGAGGAAACCGGTATGAAGAAGAATATTGTTGTCATCGGCAGCGGCTTCGGCGGGCTGGCGGCGGCGGCGCGCCTTGCCGCCAACGGCCACTCGGTGGAACTCTTCGAGAAGCGCGACAAACTGGGTGGACGCGCCTACACCTACGAAAGCAACGGTTTCAAGTTCGATGGCGGCCCCACCGTTATCACTGCACCCTGGCTCTTTGACGAAGTGTGGACGCTTGCCGGCAAACGACGTGAGGATTACTTCAAGATTGTGCCGGTAGACCCCTTCTACCGCATCTTTGACCATACGGGCCGTTCGTTCGGCTACAACAACGACCATGAGTTCATCCTCGACCAAATTCGCCAGTGGAACCCTGCCGATGCAGACGGCTACGACCGCTTCATGGCGACAACCCGCGAGGTCTTCACCACGGGTATGGGGCTGATTGACAAGCCGTTTCTTCACTTCACCGACATGCTCAAAGTCGCACCCGATCTCTTCCGTCTCGGCTCCTACCGCAGCGTCTATGACTACGTAAGCCAGTATATTGAGGACGAGTTTCTGCGCCGCTGCTTCTCCTTCCACCCGCTTCTGATTGGCGGCAACCCTTTCGATGCTGCCTCACTCTATGTGCTGATCCACTATCTGGAGCGCGAGTGGGGCATCCACTACGCCATGGGCGGCACGGGCTCAATCGTCGATGGTTTTGGCACTCTGTTGAATGAACTAGGGGTCAAGGTAAACACCGACGTAGAGGTGCGCGAAATCCTTGTAGACGGCAAGCAGGTGAAGGGCATCCGTCTGGCCGACGGCACGCGCGTTGCCGCCGACATTGTCGTCTCCAATGCTGATGTGGCGTGGACCTACCTCAACCTGCTCCCGCCCGAGACACGAAGGGTCAATACGGACCGCCGCATCAAAGGCTACAAGTACAGCATGTCGCTCTTTGTCATCTACTTCGGCACAAAGAAGCGCTACAACAACACCAAACTGGCGCATCACAACATTATTCTCAGCGAACGCTACAAGGGACTGTTGAGCGACATCTTCGACGCGCAACTTCTCCCACCCGATTTCTCGCTCTACCTGCATATGCCCACGCTGACCGACCCGTCCATGGCGCCCGAGGGACACGAGGCGTTCTATGTGCTCTCGCCCGTGCCCCACATGGGGTCGGGGATCGACTGGACGAAGCAGGCCAAGCCCTACCGTGACGCGATTATGCGTTTTCTGGAGGAGAACTATCTGCCCGATCTGCAAGAGAACATTGTGACCGAGCATTACATCGACCCGCTCCACTTCCAGGATACGCTGAACTCCTACCTGGGGTCGGCCTTCAGCGTGCAGCCCACGCTGCTGCAATCGGCCTGGTTCCGCCCGCACAACCGCTCGGAGGATTTCGACAATCTCTACTTTGTGGGCGCTGGAACGCACCCGGGCGCAGGATTGCCGGGTGTGCTGGCCTCTGCCAAGATCGTGGATGGGTTGATTGGGGGAGCGTAACGGATACCGGGCGATTGATTACTGGGTGACGGGGCGACAAAGCGGGCGGCGGCAAATCCATGCCGCCGCCCTGTACGTCTTTATGGATTACTGGTTGCCATACCTACCACCGCTCCTGGATTTGCATGAATCTCGCATAATCCTCAGGCTACCGACGAAGCAGATTTGTCATTTGTACATCCCGTGATAGGGTTGGCAATACCCGACTGATCAGGTTCTCCGATTTGATCAGGACTCCACAAATTGGCGGCATGTGCGAGCGCCGAGGCTGTGCGGCATCCGACAATGGCCGGGGCCTCGTGGACGAGCGAGTCATTCTCAAGCGCGGCCACCATGAACAGTGCGAAGTCCACGCGACGCGTCAGGTTGCTCGCGAGAATGGGATCACCGATGTGCCGGCTCCACACCGGCAGCCCCTGGCTCTCACCCTCCTCAAGATCGCTGCCGCGCACGACCGTCCAGCGGGTTGGGCTGGCAAATACCCGTTGGCAGGCTTCCACCTGGTCGTCAATTTCCACGGCGCGCAGCAACTTTCCAATCCATTCAACCGCCTTGAGGGTTGCCTTGAACGAGCGAGAATACACGTCCTGGCCGTCGCGCGTGATATGCCAGCCGCAGGAAAAGATCAGGCGCGCGGTCGGTTGAGCGTAGTCGAGCACTGCCTGGGCCGTTCCCGATGAATACTGTTGAATCCCCCAGGGGACCAGTACGGTGAGGACCCCGTCGCAGCCGGCGACAGCCTGCTGAATTACTTGACGGTTGTTCGTCTCACCGGGAATGATTGTGATGCGCCCTTTGTATACCTCGAGTTTGCTCACGCTGCGCTCCCGGCAGACTCCAACCACCTCGTGGCCCCGATCCAGAGCGTGCCGCACCATGTACTTGCCGAGCTTTCCAGATGCTCCAATAATGCAGATTTTCATCATTTTCTCCGTTTCTCGATTTGCCGTGGTAGTCGGCAGAAAGTCATGGTACGCGGATGACACGGATTTAGCGGATTGAACAGCCTCGCAAATCAGGTGGGTGCATTGACCATGCATCTCCAATCGCGTTGGGCATTGCCGGGTGCAAAAACAGCGTTTATCCGTGAGATCCGCGTACTGGATGTTTCATTTCTTCCCGCCGATCGCCCTGTTACGCTCACGCATCCGGTTTCTACGCTGTCTTGCCCACATTACCACGCAGCAGCACAATCCCCAGCCAGACGAACCATATGATTTGACTCAGGCCAAAGACCCCGATTAGCAGGTCGGTCAACCCTGGGACAATAGAGATGATGCCAACCGCACCAACAAACAAGCCCAGGAAATTCAGCCCTTTGGAGAGCCCACCGGACCGCAATGCAGCCACGCTAACAAGCAGCACCCAAAGGCCACCCAGGATTTCACCATTGGCGTTGCCCAGCCCGTTTGCCACGGTTTCAATGCCCTGCCAGGAAAGCGCAGCCTGGGCCGGGTCTTTGGCATAGAGTGCGATGACAGGGGCGATCCCGGCATTCGAGACCATACCACTGGCAATCAGTGATCCGGCCCAGACAATCCCAATCGCGGTCGCCACCTGCATGAGAGCCGGTGCGCCGGACTTCAGCCGGTCGTACAACGCCAGCGCCAGGACGATCAGAAAGACGCCAAAGAACACGTACATGAGCAGATTGGTTGAGAAGATAACCATCTGCTTGTCAACGAGCAGGGCAACCTTCTGGGCCGGGTCCGTGATGCTCGGAGTATCCAGAACCACAAGAAAGATCACCATTCCGATCAGGTAGGCGGCTGCCAGGTAGAATGCGGCATAACCACCGGACTTCTGCAAGGTCTTCATGTTCATCTCCCTAATTTCGTCAGTTCGAGTAACTTGCTTGAATGAGACTGCGTCTTGAGCGTCGGAATGGACGGTAAATTCAAGGCTCTTGCACATCCTTGGTATCTGGCGCAACGGCGTGAACCGAGAGCAGCGGCATGCCCGCATCGCGCACTCGCTTGAGCAGGCCATGCAGGGCGGCCTGATCAGCCACCGGGCCGCTCAGGAGCGTGTTGCCGTTCTCGTCCAGTGTGAGCGTCAGGCCGTCGAACCATGCTTCCCAACCGACATCAAGGCGCCCCTCGACGCAAATTACGTAATCCTGCGCCTTCGAAGTCGGTGTGCCGCTCATGGTTGGCCTCGTGTTCTATCCTGATGGTTGGAATGTCCTGCTGAACTGCCCATAGAGTATTGCGGGAAGTGGGGAGGTGTCATCACCACATGATGTGATTGATGTGGTGATTGATGTGGTGATTGATGGCGAAATACAAAAAGCCCCGGCAGGTGCCACAAGACGCCTGTCGGGGCTGGGGTTGGCGATTTCTAGGAGGCTACAGAAGATCGAGCTCCTCGGCGCGGCGAACAGCCGCACGGCGATTGTTGACCTCCAGTTTGTTGAAGATGTTCTTTGTGTGGGTGCGCAGGGTGTTGAGCGATACGACAAGTTGTTTGGCAATCTCCGGGCCGCTTAGCTCGCTTCGCAGCAATCTGAGCACATCCAGTTCGCGTTCACTCAAAGGCTCACTCAAGCTGGATTCCTTGTGACCGATTGCCTCTCCTGGCGCAGGTTTCGGTTGCGGGAATGCAGCCAGGAGTTTGTCGGCATAGCTGCACAGCGGATGGTTTCGATCGCGCGACTGTCTCTCGATCAACAAGCGCATCGCTTCGCCTTCATCAATAAAAGTGCGAACATAACCTTCGGGCGCGGCCAGGGCCATGGCGCGCTCCAGCGGCGCGATTGCGTGGAGAAGGTCATCTTGCGCCTGGAAAGCGAGGGCTTGCAGCAGCAGAATCTGGATGGCGCTGCCGAGCCGTCCGCCACTTTCGGCCGCTTGCAGGAGACGCCCCAGCAGCCGAATAGCCTCTGCAAGCGAACGCGTCCCCCGATCGCCTTCGCTGGTGGCAATGAGAACTCGAGCCAGTGTGAGGTGCTCAAACTCACGCGTGTAGCGGATGTCATCATCCACCGACAGCTTTTTCTCACGCGCCCACTCCTGGGCCTCGACAAGCCTGCCCTGCCTGAGCCAGACCCGCGCCTTTAGAGCCGCTATGGGATGCACATCGGGCAGGGGGCCTCGAATATGCACGCGCTCTGCCTCATCAAGCAGAGCGAGCGCGCCCTCCATATCTCCCTGCGCCTCTTTCAGGCGCGCCTGGGAGACACACAGGCGATGCGGCCAATCCGTCGTCGCTGTCTGCTCGCCAAGCTTCTTGCTGGTCAGCAAGTACTGCGCGGCTGTTTCCAGGTCACTCCATTCAACGCAAAGCTCACCGAGGCCGCGATACAAGTCCGCCGTTCCGAGGGGCATAGGCCCGCCCTTGCCGGTCGCGAGGCGTAGTGATTGCTGATAGATGCTTTCCGCTTCACGGAGGCGACCGAGCGCCACTCGGATGTCGGCCAGGAGAAAGGTGATGCCGATCAGGGTAGGGATTTCACCGGTAATCCGCAGGTTCGCATGCATATCAACCAGGGAACGTTCGGCTGCCTCCAGGTCTCCGCTCTTATACTGGGCAAGCCCCAAGAGCGAAGTGGCCTGCATGTGCCTGACCTGGTCGTCATCGGGGGTGAGTTCGAGCGCCTGCTGGGCGTACTTTGCGGTATCGTGGACATTGCCAAGCGCCAGGGAGCGGTAGGCCCGTGGCGGTGGCGATCGAGGCCAGCAACGAGCGAAATTGCTCTTGATCCACGACGACCATTTTGTCCGTCGGCGTGTCCAGACAGAGCTCGGCGTCATGCAGACGGGCCTCGCTGGCCTCCAACTCGCCGCCATCCAGTAGCGCCCAGGCATAACCCACGCTGAGCACAGGGCGGACACGGATCAACGCATCAGGCAGCGCCTTGACCCAACCAAGCCATGTGGCGGATTGGTAACTGACGTCCATTGCCGACCAGGCCAGTTCGACCAATCCCGCGGCGCGATCAAAATCCTCGGCGGCCAGGGCATGGCGGATGGCATCGGACGCGAATCCGTTTTGTTCATACCACGCACTCGCCCGCCGATGCAGGCTCGAGATATGATCAGGCCGGGCATCGAGCAGCTGCGCCTGCAGCACGTCGGCAAAGAGGTGATGATAGCGATACCATTGGCGCTGGTCGTCGAGCGGGACGACAAACAGGTTGCCGCGTTCCAGGGCTTCCAGCATTCCCCTGCCGCCATCTTGTGTGGTCACCGCATCACACAGCGAACCGCTCAGGCGGTCTAGAATGGCGGTTTGCAGCAGGAAATCGCGCACGCGGTTGGGTTGGCGCTCGAGAACTTCCTCAGCCAGATAATCGAGAACAAAGCGGTTGCTGCCTGCGAAGGCCTTGATGAAATCGCCGGTGTCGGAGATCCCCTGCATGGAGAGCGCAGCCAGTTGCAGCCCGGCGATCCAGCCCTCGGTGCGGCTATCGAGTGCAGTGATGTCTGCATCTCTCAGGTTCAGCCCCATTACCTGGTTGAGAAAGTCGGCTGCTTCGGCGGGGGCAAAACGCAGGTCGGCGGCGCGCAATTCGCTCAACTGTCCGCTTGCGCGCAAGCGCGCCAGAGGCAAGGGCGGGTCTTCACGGGTGGCGATTGCCAGGTGCATCTGAGGAGGCTGGTGTTCGACGAGAAACTTCAGGGCCTGATCGACTGGTTTGGAATCGATCACATGGTAATCGTCCAGGACAAGGACGAACCTGTTCGGGATTGCCGAGATTTCATTGAGTAGTTCTGTCAGGAGCGATTCGGTGGACCGTGATTGAGGCTGCGATGGGTGGAGCAAACCCGACGAATCTCCTGTATTCGTCCCATCGATTGTGAGCAACGCAGCACCCAGATAAGCCAGAAAGCGCGAAGGGTCGCTATCCCCTTCATCCAGCGACAACCAGGCAACTGGACACTCGCAGCCGGCAACCCATTCGCCGACCAGTGTGGTCTTGCCAAAGCCGGCGGGAGCAGAGATGAGGGTCAGCTTGCGGTGCATGCCGTCGTTCAACCGCTCGATCAAGCGCGGGCGGAGGACAACGTTTGACCGCTGTCGGGGGACGTGGAGTTTGGTGAGGAGGAGAGGCTCCGACATTACTGAATTATAGCCGTTGCTCGGTGGAGGGCGTATGCAGTAGGTTCTGGATGTAAGCGGTGCCTGCGCTACGAACGATGGCGCAGCAACGGAGCTGGCTACCGCCAAAGGCTGATGTTTTTCAGAAATTGGTGCGGCAACAATTGCGTCGCATCCTGTTCCCTCTTCCAGATGTGCAGACCGGAGGAAGGCAAGGAGTGGGACCGCATTTGGTGTTGCCCACACGATACTGGGTTGATTTCTGATAAACCATAATCCTATGGCGGCAGGTGCCGCAAAATCCCATCGCGCTAGAAGTTAATGCAGTAAGGCTCCGTTTGGAGAATAGGCGCGGCTGAACTGCAGTTGCGCCCCTGTGTGCGCCGGACTTGTGACTTTTGAGAAGTCCTCTTTCAAGGAAGAATACTGGTTGACGAAGTCTAGTGGTTCGTTTATAGTCTCTCGGCACTCATCCTCGCAGTGTTCTACTCTGCCGGCAGCCCTCGGATTTCTCACTCCATCTGTGACTTCGGCCACAGGCAGGGCGCTCCGCCTTGTCGGCCGGCTTTCCGTAAACTGCACCACCAATTGACAACCAGCACTCTCAATCCTTCGAGGAGATGATCGATGCTCTCAATGCTTTCGCTGCGCCTGCGGCATGTTGCTGTCGTTATGCTTGCACTCTCGATAATGTTTTCTCCGCTCGGTCAGTTCACGGCGGTGCATGCGCAGGTCGCGCCGGCTGCAACGACTGCCGTCGTGTGGTCGTTCACCGATGTGGCGCGGGAGGGGCAGAGTGACTTCACCCGTCTCGTGACAGGGCAGGCGGGACCCAACGGCACGGCTGTGGTTTACGGCGATCGTGGCGGCAAGACGGGTCTCTTTCGCATCGCCGCCGGCACAGTCACCGAAATCGTGATTGACAACACCGAACTGCCCGGCGGGCTGGGCATATTGCGCGATCTTGCTGCGTACAGCTCGCTGTACGAGGTGCTGCCGAATGGCGACGTTCTATTCCAGGGCGGCACGATCGGCGGCAGCCTTCCGGTCGGCTTCTACACTTTCCGCTGGAGCACCGGCGTCATCAGCCTTGAGGCGCCCTTCGAGCCGATCGACGACGTCAAGCAGCTCTTCGACCACATATCCGGACCAGACGACGAGCAACAATCGCTGGCTAAGCAGCCTGCGCAGCGCCGGCAGCAACCCGACGTTACGCCTATGCCCTCACCAACGGCGTACTGCCGACGCAACCGCTCTTCAGTTTCACCCGGACGGCGGCCAACTGCGTCTTCGAGAGCGCGCCCTATGGTCACTATCAATGCCAATGGGGTTGCCGGCTTTTACGAAGAGCAGGTGACGCGCAGCCCGCCCTTGACGGCTTCAATCAGCCCATTTGTATCGATCCCACTCAGCATATCTGGTCGATCAAATTGGCGGGTGGCACTACCGGCATTGTCGGCAGCGGCTCCGCCTTCCATGGCGGCACCTCCCACTCCGGCAACGATCTATTGGTATCTGGTGGACTTCTCCTCAATAACCAGAATCACGCAGTCGCCATTCGCCAACTCTATACCGACGCTACGTTCTTCAACCCTGTCAAGCAGTTGGTTATCTTCAAACCGGGCGGCGAGGAGATCATCCAGGAGACCAGTGGCCCTGTGCAGAACATCTCTCCCGTTGATTTCGACAACACGGGCCGCGTCCTCTATCAGGCGGGCCTCGACGACA
Organism: uncultured Chloroflexia bacterium; assembly: GCA_963735275.1. Taxonomy (GTDB): domain Bacteria; phylum Chloroflexota; class Anaerolineae; order Caldilineales; family Caldilineaceae; genus UBA5069. Next base: position 165,737 of record CAVTKJ010000004.1, read on the forward strand.
ACGTCACAACTTCACTGCTCGTCGGGCCAAACCTGGAGACGGACCGCGTCATACGCACGGGTGACACCCTCTTCGCCAAGACAGTGACCGGTCTGTCTCTGACGCTGCGTCCCGCCCTCACCGGCGCTCCCATCACAGATGGCTTCGCCTTCGTCTACGAGCTCGACGATGGCTCCCGCGGCGTCGCGCTTGCCGCGGCGCAGTCGCCACGCTGGGCCAATGCCGCAGGCGGCGCGTGGAGCACGGCCGGCAACTGGAACCCAGCCAAGCTCCCACTCGCGGGCGACACGGTCAGCTTCGACCTTGACGCGACCTATGCCGTCGATATGGGCACGCGGCAGGTGGCCGGCGCCGCTGTCCAGGGCGGGAATGTCACCCTGCGGCGCGGCACGCTCACCCTGCCGGTCGGCGCATCACTCTCCGTTGGCGGCAACCGCGCCGGCGAAGTGGCTCAACTCACAATCGGAGAGACTCCTTCCGTCCCCACGCCAACGATTGTCAACGCCCCGCTGAGCGTCGGCTTCTCCTTCCCCGGCAGCGTGCGCATCGTCAATGCCATCGTCGATACGCCGAGCGATGGTGAGAACGGCGGCTATGTCGCGCTCGGATTCGGCGCATCCGCCAACGTCACCGTCACCAGCAGATCGATCTGGGCATGGGAGACGCTGGATGTCGGCATCAGGCAGCCGTCCACGCTGCGCATCGAGGACGGCGCGCGCGTGGGCGTTCTCGCCGACGATCTCACGGTTGGCGGCAGCGTGCTTGATCTGCCCCTTTCCAACGCCACCGCGTCGCTCGACGTCGACAACGGCGCCAACAGTCCCGGCCCCGGCCCCCAGGCCAGCACCACAACCCTCGGCAGCGTCGCGCGCCTGGTCATCGGTGACGAACTGCTGGGCGAAGTCGCCGTCACCAACGGTGCGCTGGCCCAGACAATCACAACAACGGTGGGCGTGCGCGATCACGGCAGCCTTATTGACGGATCGCTCTCCGTTGTCGGCGTCAACGCCACCCGCACCTCACAGTTCGACGCGGGCAGCGGCAATCAGGGTGGCCTCTTCGCCGCTACTGCGACCGGCGCCAATGCCAGTCTGCTCGTCGGTTCAGGCGCAGTCATGCGCGTCAGTCGGCTCGTCCTCGCCGATGGCGCACAGAGCAATACCGACTTCTACGTCAACGGCATGGAGCCGGCTGACGCCGGCGAGCGCCGCTCCACTCTTATCTCGCCGCTGCCCACAGCCGCCGCAGAGGCGACCGCCATCGGCGATGCGGGTGGCTGCGTGGTCGGGCGGCGCGGCGTTGCACGGTTGATTGTCACCAACGGCGCGCTTGTCCGCTGCCGACAGATCGCTGTCGGCCAGCTTCCCGGCAGCCATGGCATACTCTTCGTCAGTGGCTCCTTCCGCAGCGTCAATCCCCGCATTGTCGCCGCAGGGTCCGGCGCACTGGCAGATGCCCTCGTGAAAGGCGACGGCGTGATCTGCCTGGGACGAGTGGCTATTTGCGGCGCCACAAGCGGCACAGTACGCGGCGACGTGTTCCTGTCTCCCGATGGTGAGCTGCAGGCAATGATCGTTGCCGTCGGCCCGGGCGGGCGCATCCTCGGCAACGGCGTGATTCTGACCGGGGATGGGGTCCTGCAGATCGGCGGTACGGTTGCGCCCGGCGTCGTCCAGCTCTCCGACTCACAGGCGGCTTCCGCCGCGGAGTTCAACACCGAGCCCAGCGCGGGTACGCTTACGCTGCAGGGAAACCTGGTCATAAGCCAAACAGGTGTGCTCTCGATGACGGTGCTTGGCGCAGCGCCAGCCCAACAGGACCGCCTGGTGGTAAGCGGCGCCGCCACGCTGGGCGGCGAACTGGTGATCAACTTCGCCAATGGCTTCCTGCCTGGTGAAGGGAATCAATTTACCTTCCTGCAGGCAAAGACAATTAGCGGCAGTTTCGCCAAGGTGACCGTCGTCGGGTTGCCTCCTGCATTCAAGTTCAACGTCGGCAGCGCCGGCGGCAACATCACCTTCACCGTCACCGACGACGGTGATCCGAACACGTCAGCAAACCAGTTCAAGACATACTTGCCCACGATCGACAAGTAGGCTGGGGGTACGATGGATAGGAACAGGAGCGGCGAAGGAGATCGGGCCACCGCCGGCCTGCTGCGCGCTGTACACGCCGAGCGCGGCCACTTCCTTTACGAGTCGGGCCACCACGGCGATTTGTGGATGGACCTTGAGGTGCTCTTTGTAGATGTGCGCGCGTTGCAAGGCTGGGCCGCTGCGCTGGCTACGCTGCTGGCCGACTGTCGCGCGGACTTCGTCTGCGGGCCGCTGACGGGAGGCGCGTTGCTGGCGCAGCCGGTGGCGGCTGCCCTGGGCGCGCGCTTCGTCTTCAGCGAGCGTTCCGTAGTGGAAGGCCGAGCGATCTATACGCTGCCGCCATCGCTTCGCCCGCTGGTGGCGGGAATGCGCGTGGCCGTGGTGGATGATGTGATCAATGCCGGTTCGGCCGTGGGTGGAACAGTGTCGGCGCTGACGGAGGCGGGGGCCACGATTGTGGGAATCGGCGCGCTAATTACCATGGGGCCGGCTGCGGGGGAGATTGCCGCCGCGCACGGCGCGCACTGCGCGACGTTGGCAACGCTCGAGCGCGGCATGTGGCTCCCCGGCGAGTGCCCGCTCTGCGCGGCAGGAGGCGAATTGCACCATCGCGCTGCTGGGGTCTGAGTTCCGGCACTCGTTCCCGAACTACCTGTAGCACGCGAGCAGCCGTCGCGTCTGGGTGTCGCGGTTGCTTCGATTGTCGGCAGCTGATCTTGTTCGGAGATGACCCTAAAGTGAAACCGGCTTGAAAGTAACATTTTGACGCAGAGGCGCGGAGGCGCAAAGAAACGCAGAGAAAAGCAAGCTGTTAACCCAGTTCAGCCGGTTGCTGTTCCTCTGCGTCACTTTGCGTCCTCTGTGCCTTTGCGTTGAGATGTTCGTAGCACATGGGGATTTGATTCTGGTTTCACTCTAGAAATCGATCTTGATGCCGCCGCGACGTTCACGAGCAGCGTTGCGCGCCTGCTGTTCGTTTTCGGCCGCAGTGGTCTTTTCGATGATTGACTCGAGCGCAGCTTGCATGGCGAGCAGCGTCTCGCGCCGCGCCGCAGTAGCGTGGAGCCAGAAGTCCTCGGAAAGGCCCAGGTCGTTGTGACGCAGCTCGTCGACAATGCCGGTTGCCCCCTCAAGGAGCCATGCCAGCGCGTCAAACGCGTTTTCGCGCTCCTGGCTTGGGCGGCGGGTGGGCCGGCCATAGTGGGGCGAGTATTCTGGTCGTGGCGCGTCTGCAGCAGGTTGTGGAGCGCCGTTGCGCGTGGCTGCGCTGCCGTGCGCCGCTGCGCCGTTGGAGCCGGCGCTCGCGGATGGCGAGGTTTTCGAACCGTACTGGGGTTGGTTGTCGTCCTTGTATGTCTCTGCCATGGCTCCTCATTCCGGGCGACCGCGTGTTGAACGCCAGCGAAATGGCCGCTCTCCGGAATGCGTAAGTATAACACGCCCGCCACCTGCGGACGCCCGGTGGAGCAGGTGCGCAGAGGAATTGCAGCGGCCGCACGTGCCTCATGCATGTTGGCCTTGATCGTAACGACTACGCCACGTATTTCGCAGATCGTCCATTCATTCGCGCTGGGCGATTACACGCATGACGCGGTAATCCTTGCTGCCGAAGTGATACTTGTAGGCTTCATCGCCCTGCATGAAGTCAAAGTGGGTGTCGCCTACGGCAATCGCGTACTGGATGGCGTACGAAAGCTGAACCCATCCCGGGCTTAGCTGGGCGTGCGCCTCGGGATCATAGCCAGAGTTGTAGAGAAGGAAGCGACGGTCGTACTCGAACGCGAAGAGCGAGGCCGCTTTTTCGCCATTCACGGTCAGAAAGCTGAGGCGCAGCCAGCCCGCATCGAAGAGCGTGCGCGCGGCGGCGTGGAAGAAGCGGCGCATGGGGGCCGTCATGAACTCGGACTTGTCCACGCCGCTGGCGCGCTGCAGAGCGATAAAATCGTCGACCTCGGCCTCAAGACTATGTTCGCGGCCGACGAAGTAGAAGCCGATCTCAGCCTCGCGCTCGGCGCGACGCTGCTTGCGGCGAATTTCGTGGCGCTGCTTCTTTTCCACCTGGCCTTCCAGATATTCCTCGTAGCGCAGCGGCAACTCGAACTGGGGCGCGACATCCTCCTGGAAGGTGCGTACAGCAACGCCCGGCCGCTCAAGCACCGTGGGCATCACTGTCCACGTGCGACTCTCCTCGGGCAGATTGCAGAGATCCACCAGGTCCCACTGGGGCGCATCGGGGCCCAGCAGCCATGCGCCGAAATCGGCGTAGACCTCATCCTCCCAAGCCTGATCCACGAGGATGTCCAGATAATCACTCACCTGCACGCAGCCCACGATGTTGAGTTGGGTCTTTCCAACAAGATCGCCCTGCGTATAGGTAATGCGATAGAGCGGCGCGATGCCCACCAACTTGTTTGATTGCGGATGCCGCCAGGCGACGATCCACAGATCGCCCTCACCAAGATAGCGCCACCAGGTTGTCTGCCACTCATGCGTGAGGAACAGGGTGCGGAAGCGCGTTCGGCGCAGAAGATCGTTCCATTCGCCTGCGAGCGCGTCAAAGCCGTCGCCGGCCGCATCAGGTGCGTACACGGTGCGCACGAGCGGCGCTCCAGGCATCTCGATGCGGTCCGCCACTTGCGGCACCGGGCCGATGGCGCCGTGGCCGATGGCGCCGTGGCCGATGGCACCGCGGCCGATGGCGCCGCGGCCGATGGCGCCGCCTCTTCGTTGGTTGTGGTCATGCATGATCTCCACTTGACGGCAGATTCGCCGATTCAATTCCATGAGTCTGCGCTGCGCGCTGATTGATCGTGGCGCGCTGGAAGGACCATCCGGCCGCCTGATCAGCGCAAGTATAGCCCAGCGGCGGTGGCGCTTCAAGTAAGCCTGCGTCCCTGGACGCGACATTTCTCGTATCGAGCTGGCATTTGCCGGCAGGCGAGAAAGCAGCGAGGCCCCCGGGTTCGGAGGCCTCGCTGCGCGTATTCACTGGCGACGACAGGCGTCAGGGCGTGGGGCCGCGCGGGCGTGAAATGGCACGCAAAATGCCGATTGAAAGCGCGCCGACTGCAAGGGCCACAATGCAGAGCGCGGCGACCGTCATACTCGTTCTGCTGCGTGAGGTCTGCGTCGCACCATCCAACGTCGCACCATCCTGCGTCGCAACGGAAGTCGCCAGCAGCGCCATGTTCTGTGCGGCGACGGCGGGATCGATATCTGCAGCTGAATGGGCGTCGGCCGCGGTCGCGTCGCTTGATGAGCCATTGACCGCTCCGCCGTCACCGCCCGATGACTGGCTTACTGGCGCAGGATTTGCTGCGTAGGCGGTCGGCGTCGGCGTAAGCGTTGCGGCCGCCCCGTAGTCCGGCTGCGGTTGGACGCCGCTTGCCTGGTTGCCTGTCCCCTGGCCACTTTGAATGACTGTAGTCTGGGCGCTGCTGTCGACCGGTGCAACGTAGGCGGCGGGCTGCTGCGCCGCATAGGGAACGGCCTGCACGCTTGTGCAGAGTTGCGCGTTGTCCACGTACATCCAGGTGCGGCCCGCATAGCCGTCATTGAACACGTTGAAATAGATATAGACGCTGCGTCCGTTGAACTGTGTAAGGTCAAGAGCCTGCTGCACGAATGAAGTCGTGTTGCCGCGCACCCGGTAGACGACGGCAAGCGTGCTCAGGTCAGGATTGAGAAGAATGACTTCCTGGCGATCTTCGCCAATGGCAATGACACTTGAGGGGGTCTCTTCGGTTCCCAACATCTCAAACCAGCTCAATATGACCGATGGGCTGCCGGCAGGGATGTTAACCAACTGTCGCATTGACGAGAAACTGAACTGATTGGGCAAGTAGTTGGGCGGATTGCCCAACTGCGCGCCGCGGCTTCCTGCAAATCGAACGTTCCAGACGTAAAGCGCCGGAACCGGATTCGGGCCAAAGGTCCAGCCGGCGTCCGACTCCATGTCTCCGTTCACAAGGATGTTTGCGCAGTTCTGGATCGGCGGAATCGGTGTCTGCGGCGGCATGTAGGTCGGCGTCGGGAAGAACGTCGGCGTGGGAAAGAAGGTCGGCAGGAACGTGGGCGTCCAGGTCGGCGTGAGCGTCGGTATTGCCGTGGGCGTTGAGGTACAGTAGTAGACCGAGACATCATCAAGGTTCATGGCAAGGCGGGCGTTGAGGCCGTCGTTGTTCACGCCGAAGGAGAGGCGAAGTTGTCGACCGCGGTACGCCGTCAGGCTGTACTGCGCCCCAAGCCAGACGCGATCGGTGTTGCGCGCCTCAAACTGGCGAACAATGAACTGGTTGGTGGACGCATCGAAAATGTCGAGGAACTGCCGGTCGTCAACCCCCGGCGCGTCCACATCGTTCGTGCTGCCATAGTAGCGAAAGGAGAGAATGACCGAGCTTGCGTTTGCCGGCAGGGAGATGGTTTGCTCGGCGCGACTGCTGGAGGCCGCGTTCTGTGCGCTCAAATTGCCCAGCAGGAGCGAGTAATTTCCCGAGAAGGCGATGCTGTTGTCGTAGATGGGCGGGTTGAGGCTGGGCGGGAGATACCAAACGGCGTTCATTTGCTCAAATGAGCCATTGGAAATGAGTTCGGAACAACCATTAGGCAGTTCAGCCGCGGCAGGCGCCGCGGCCACCACGCCAGGCAGCAGGCCCATTAGCACCATGAGAAGCGCTGCCAAGACTACCGCCACGCGCGCAAACGTGCCGCGTGCGCCGGTCGCGCCGTGCCTCTGTTTTCGTGCTCGAGATGTGGTCGATCGATCCGTCGTACGCGGGGATGGCAGCAGTGTATTCATGGGTGGCTGGGATGGGTGCAGGAAAGCCTGCACAGGCCGCGATGGACTGTCGCCGGGATATAAAACGGCTGCTTGAATTGTAGCACAGCGGACGGCGCGCCGCAATCACCTCCTGGCGTTGCCGCGGGCCTTCTTTAGAGTGACCGCGATGCAGCCGCGACGCGATCGCAAATGCCAAGTGGACGGCACCCTGTGGGTGCCGGTCCCAACGTCCTGGTCCAGCATCGCATTTCGGCGTGAACTTGCTGCAACATCAACATACAAGGCGCAAAGGGGCGCAGAGGAACAGCCACTGCCTGAACTGAGTCAACATCTTGCTGTTCTCTGCGTTTCTTTGCGCCTCCGCGGCTCGGCGTAACGATGTTGTTCTCAGGCCGGTTTCACTTTAGCCAATTTCGCCGATGATCTGCGCGACCCAGCGCGTGGACTCGTACTTGTTGAAAGTCATCATCAGCAAGACGTCAAGTGGCATGGCAATGATCGCACCGAGCGGGCCCATCAGCCACATCCAGAAGAGAAACGAAACAAATACAACCGAAGGTGAGAGTTTGAGGCCTCTTCCCATGAGTGACGGCGAGGCGATATTCTCGACGGCAAAGTTGATGACCGTGACGCCTACAATCACCAGAAGCGCCCGTTCCCATCCATACTCGGCAAATGCCAGCAGCACGGGGGGAATCGCCGCGATAACGAGCCCTATGTAGGGGACGAAACTCAGCAGCACAGTAATGGTTCCCCACAGCGGCGCATAAGGTACACCGACCAGCCAGAGGAAGAGCGCGAAGCCAATACCCGTGATCAGATTCAGCCGAAAGCGGATTACGAAGTACTTGATCGCCGTGTTCATCACCTGTGGCGTCATCCCCAGGAAGGGCACCTCGGCCATGCTCGTGTTGAGAAGCTTGCCGAAGCGGGGCGCTTCAACGAGCAGAAAGATCGCCAGTAGAAAACTCACAAGCAGATAGCCGATGCTATTCGCAATAGCCGCCACGATCGCGGCAAGTGCCTTTGCGGCGCCGCTGCCGGACGCCGTGGACGCTTGTGCACCCAACTTCGCAGTCAATGAACTGACTGCGGCATCAATATTCTGTGAATACTGCGACAGCCCTTCCTGCAGCCGGCTGACGGACAACCAGGCCAGCAAGACAACGCCGACTCCAAACAGGAGAACCACGCCGGCAAGGATCAGCAGGGCGAAGATCTTCTTGACGCCGCGCCGCTGCAGCGACTGGTAGGCCGGCAATGTCAGCGTGACGATGAAGACGCTCAGGATGACCGGATTAAGTATCGGCGCCGCAAGGTGCATAAAAGTAAGCGCCCCGCCAACCAGAACAATGACAAGCAGCGCCACAACCGGCGGAGAAACCACACGCAATAGACGAGAAGACGACGTTTGATGTGACTCCTGTGCGTTGGCAGGCGCACTGTATGCTCCGGTTGTCGGGGCCAGGCCGGTCGGCGCAATCGCAGAATCGTGCTCGGTGCTCATGGATTTCCTGTTCTGGTTCGTGGCGAACGGAGCCATCGGATCGTCCACCTCACGGGGGGCGCGATGGACCGTCCTCTTCAACGATTTTGGCTGCGTCTGTGCGCTATCATGATTGAACGCCTGCGATTCGAGCGACAGGCTCCGTGAGCGGCAGCGAGGCGCATCTGCGGTTGGGTTATGTCCACTGCACATTTCGTGGTCACCGATTACCGCCACCTGATCGTAAGGCAACAATAGCAGCAACACGATGGAATTGAAAAAGGTGCGCCATACGCGCACGGCGGGACACTTGCACTTCGCGGTGGCCCGGGCCGACCATAGCGCAGGCGACTATTCGCATCGATGGGTCGCGTGTATCATGTACTCGCGACATAATGGCCAAATGATGCGTATTGCTATGAGGGAAATGCGCAACTTGCGCACATACCCTCATGCACAGAGCGAGGCTGCGAACAGGAATCATGGACTGGATTGCGTGGATGTGGGCGGCGCTGGCGCTGGTACTGCTGATTGCCGAGGTCTTTATCAGCGGCTTCGTGATGATCTGCTTTGCGGCAGGGTCGGCGGCAGCGGCGATTGTTGCCTTCATGGGCTACGGAATCATCTGGCAACTCGTGGCGTTCATCGTCGTGACGGTCCTGGCGGTGCTCCTCATGCGGCCCTTGTCCGCGCGCCTGACGCGCGCCGGCGGGCACAACAAATGGGGCATAGACCGAGTTGTGGGCAGACAGGCCGTCGTGCTGATCGAGATCAGCCCCATGCAGGCAATTGGCCGCGTGCGCATAGACCGCGAAGAGTGGCAGGCCACATCTGCGAATGGGGAGATGATTCCGGTCGGCGCGCTCGTCACGGTTCTCGGCGTCGAAGGAACCCATGTGCGCGTTGCACCTGCGTGAGCACACAGGCCAGGGGTGGGTGCATGCGGGCCAGCTCTGCAGTGCAGTATTGCAGTGCGGGATTGTGGTGTAGCCGGGCTGACGTGATTCATCATGAGAGGAAACAGTGCCAATCATGACTGCTCAAACAATTGGGCTTGCCAGTTTTCTCGTCGTCCTGCTTGTCTTCGTGCTCGTGATGTCGGTGCTGGGCATCCGGATTGTCTCGCCCTACGAGAAGGGCGTTGTCGAGCGCCTCGGTCGCTTCCTGCGCGTCGCGCCCTCCGGCCTCACCGTCATTGTTCCCTTTATCGATCACCTCACCAAGGTGGACATGCGCGAGCAGTTGGTCGACGTGCCGCCGCAGGAAGTGATCACCAAGGACAATGTCGTGGTGACTGTCGACGCAATCGTCTACTTTGAGGCAACTGACCCCGTTAAGCTCATCTACAACGTTGTCGATTTCTATGGCGCTGCCACAAAACTGGCGCAAACAAATCTGCGCAACGTGGTGGGCGAAATGGAGCTTGACCAGGCGCTGACGTCGCGCGACAACATCAACGCCAAGCTGCGCGAGGTGCTTGATGACGCAACCGACAAGTGGGGCGTGCGCGTGGTGCGCGTGGAAATCAAGCGCATTGACCCACCAGTGGACGTCACGCAGTCCATGCACAGGCAGATGAAGGCCGAGCGCGAGAAGCGCGCCCAGATCCTGGAGAGCGAAGGTTTGCGCCAGGCGGCAATCCTCAAGGCGGAAGGCGCCGCCGAAGCCGTGCGCCGCGTGGCCGACGCCGAACGCTACCGCCTGGAGGTGGAGGCGCTGGGCCAGGCCAATGCAATCACGACCGTGTATACGGCGATCACCAACTCAAGCCCCTCTCCGCAGATCATCGCGATCCAGTATATGGAAGCACTGAAGGCAATTTCCAATGGCACGGCCAGCAAGGTCTTCATGCCCTACGAGGCATCGGCCTTCCTCGGGGCGGTGGGCAGCATTCAGGAACTCTTCAAGCGCGAACCGCCGGGGGCCGGTCCAGCCGAGATTGCGCAGGATGCGGAACCACCTGCGTTGCGGCCGCCGGGGATGACCAGCGGCTGAACCTGAGGCGACACCGGCGCTTTCCACTGGCGGCCGTGAAGAGGCGAGGCTTCCGATTTAGGAAGCCTCGCCTCGATCGAGTGCGCTGCCTGCCACTTCCGGCCGCGCACTATGCTACAATCGCGACCTGGGGCGGCGCGCTCCTGCCGCTGCCATTCACAGCCTGGCCATCCGCAGCGCCCCGCCGAGTCATGCTCGAGGCAATCACCTTCGATTTTTGGGATACCATCGCGATTGATGATTCGGATGAGGAGAAGCGCCGCGCCCGCGGCCTCCCATCCAAGGCCGATGCGCGTTTGACGATGTTTGTCGAGTATGTCACCCGGAAGCATCCACGCGTGGCGGCCCGGCGCGCCGCCGAAGCCTACGCACACGCCAATGAACGCTTCCGCCGCGAGTGGCACGAGAGCCACCACACGCCGGCGGTCTCTACGCGGCTGAGTTATGCGTTTGAGTATCTTGAGTTGCTGCCCGGCCCCGGCCAGTACACCCGCCTGCTCGCCGAAATTGACGAACTGGTGCGCGAAATCGAGGTGATGGAAGTCCGCTTTCCGCCCGATATCGCGCCCGGTGTGGAAAACGCGCTCTACCTGCTTTCGCGTGAGTACAGACTGGGAATCGTCTCCGATACGATTCACACGACAGGGCGGGGACTGCGCCACCTGCTCAACCAGCAGGGGCTACTCTCGTTCTTCAGCGCGCTGATATTTTCAGACGAGGTCGGCGTCTCCAAGCCCAGCGAGGCGGTTTTCCGCTATGCGGCCGAAGCGCTCGATGCACCGCCGCGCGCGATTGCCCATGTGGGCGACCGCGAAAGCAACGACATCGACGGCCCGCGCGCAGTGGGTCTGCGCACCGTGCTCTTCACCGGCATCGTGGATCGTGGATCCGAGCGCACACACGCCGACGCCATTTGCCGTCACTACAGCGACCTTCCCGCAATCATCCAGCGGCTGCGTTGAGCCATGCGCCCCGCCAACCTTGCCGGCCCGCCACTGCCTGAAGCCACGTACGTCGAACTCGCCGAACGCTTTCTGGCTGGCTTTCCCGAGAAAGCGCAGCGCCCGCGCACGGTGGGACGCGAACTGGAGCTGCCCATCGTCACAGCAGCCGGGCAGGCAGGCGATGTGCGCCGCTTGTGGGACCTGCTGCTTGGCTATGGCGACCTGAAGCCCAAGACCGATGTCGGCAATCTCAATCTGGTCGTGGAGGCGAGTGGGCCAGACGGTGGTTATGCCATTGAAGTAGGCGTTGGGACCATCGAAATCAACACGCGCCCCTGCAACTCCCTGCTTGAAGTCAAGGCAATTGCAGAAAAGATGGTGGCGCGCCTCGTGCGCGTTGCCGCTGCCTACGGCTGGACGGTGCTCGGCTACGGTGTCCAGCCTGTCACCGCCCCAGCGCTCAGCCTCATGACCCCCAAGCAGCGCTACCAAAGCCTCTACCGTGCGATGGGGAGCGAGTGGCTCTGGTATACGGTGACGGCCGCCGACCAGGTGCATGTCGCCATCGACCGCGCCGAAGCCATCCCCATGCTCAACTTCGCCAACCTGATGGCCCCGGTGATCATCGCACTGTGCGCCAACTCGCCTGTGTATGCGAATGCGCTCAGCCCCTACTGCAGCGGGCGCGAGGCGCAGCATGTGCTCATTCACGCCAATGAGTTCCGCCACGGTATGCCCGTGCGCCCCTTTCGCGACGCGGTGGACTTTGCCGAGCGGGTGTCGCAGGCCACCTACCTGATCCGCCGCGACGCCGCGTACGGCGCAATCGTCCCCAGTGCGGAGCCCTTTGCCGAGTACCTGCGCGCGCATGGTCCCGACTACGAAGCGTTTCTTTATCACGAGCACTACGTTTGGAACAGCGCCCGCGCACGTGCGGCCTACGGCACCATCGAGGTGCGCCCCGCCTGTCAGCAACCGTGGCGCGAGCATATGGCCGCAGCGGCGCTCAGCGTGGGGTTGATTGAAGCGGCTGCGCCCATTCAGACATATGTGGAAGAGACGCTGGGCGCCGAATACTGGGAGGAAATGCGCGCGTTCCATCGCCTGGCAATTCGCAACGGGTTGGGTGCGCCACAGCCTGCCCCCGGCTTTCTCGAGGAGATTGTGCGGCTTGCTGAGGAAGGCCTGCGTAGCCGCGGCCTAGGCGAAGAGGACCTCATGGCGCCGCTCTTTGAACGGCTGGCGCGCCACGAGAATCCCGCGCAGCGTGTGCGGCACATCTTCCGCGCCGACGGCATGGCGGGGCTGCTGGCGGCGACGGCTATCCGTCCGAATATGGTCAATCGGTAGCGGCATGTTCCGGCAAAACTGAAAACTCCCTCTTGACGCCCGGGTTTGAAGGTATAAAATGAGCCATATGGGCGTTTTGCCTTTGTTGCGGCGCCAATAACCAAACCGGTACCACAAGAAGAGTCCCCATGGAGCGGCAGGATCCTCACCTGCGCAGCCACGCTGGAAACCCGCCGCGCCCCGCTCGCGGGCGTGCGTACGTTCTTCGCTTCGTTCTCGTCTGCATTCCCCTTCTGCTTCCCTTATGCGCCGGGCGCTGGGCCCATGCCCAGGCCGAACCCGCCGACACGCGCATCTTCCTGAGCGAGGTTCTTACGAATCCCAGGGCCGTGCCCGACAGCGGCGGCGAGTGGATTGAGCTTTACAACCTCGGCCCAACGGCGCTGAATCTGAATGGCTGGCAGGTGCGCGTGCAAAGTGGGTACAGCGCGACCCTGGTCTGGGACGCGTGGCTTGAACCCGGCGGCTATGGCGTTCTCGCCGAACTCGCCGACCCGCTGGAAAACGGCGGTGTGACGCCATTCGCACTTCTGCCCGGCCTTGTGCTCGAGGATGTCGACGCGCTCGAACTCTGCGCGCCCGACGGCAACTGCGTAGAGAGCGTGGCCTGGGGCGAGTATCCACGCGTGGAACCAGGGCACAGCCTTGAGCGAACAGACTTCGGCGGCGCACCCACGTGGGCGGTCTCGACGGCAGCCCTGGCCCGGATCGGCCGGCGACTGGGGCAGTCCCGGCGCTCCCTGGATGCCACCGCCGACGCCCACCCCGCCGCCACCCCTGCTGATCACCGAACTCATGGCCGACCCCGTTGCAGTCAATGATGCCGACGGCGAGTGGGTTGAGATCTACAATCCCAACGAATATGCGGTTGCACTTGACGGCTGGCAGTTGGTCACGTCACGTCAACATCTCAAGTTGCCGGAGACATTGACGATTCCAGGCGATAGCTATTGCGTGATCGCACGAAGTGACAATACGTTGGCCAACGGCGGCGTCCTGGTTCAGGCGGTTTTGGACTTGCAGCTCGCCAACGAAGCGGGTGCGCTGACCCTTGTCGCGCCCGACGGCGTAGAGGTTGACAGCGTGACATGGTCGCTTGCCGAAGCGGGCCGCAGCCTTGAGCGGCTTGGGGATGGCACAACATGGCGCACAGCGGTGTCGTCCTGGTCCGGTTCGGCGGGCGATTGGGGAAGTCCCGGCGCACCTTCACCCCCTGCGCCACCTCCGCCCGAGCCGACACTGCCGCCGCCCACCCCGCCGCCGCTGCCGGACATGTGGCCGCTGCCCGATCCCGGCGCCCCGGCCAGCCCTGTGCAAATTGACGAAGTGGCCTATCGCGGCAGTGACGATGAGTACGTGGTGCTCGTCAACACCAGTACGCAAATGGTCGACTTGGCAGGCTGGCAATTGGGTGACGCCGCGCACCCGGGCGACGGCGAGGCAATGGCATTTCTGCCCGAAGTCGCACGCATTCCGCCTGGAGGCGCGTACGTGATCGCCCGCAGCGCCGCAGGATTTGCGGCGCGCTGGTTTGCGCCGCCCGATGTCCAGTTCGAAGCCACCGGCGCGGGTGTTCCCGCACTTGTGCAGAACCCTGCATATCCGGGCGGCAACTTTGCATTGGACGATACCGGCGACGAGGTCGTTCTGCTCAGCCCGGAGGGAGTACTGGCTGATGCCGTCTGCTTCGGCGACGGTGATTGCGCGGCGCTTGCCCTGACGGGAAGGCTTGACGCCCCGGAGGGAGTTACTTTGCAGCGCGTGGCGGGACCCGATGCAGCCATCGCCCAGGATGTGCGCGAGCGCTGGGCCCTGTTGCCGGCCGCCCCGTTCGCACCGCATGCCGCGCCTGCAGCAGCGCCACATGCACCCGTGCGGCTGCCCGGCGGCATGCTCGCGCTTTGGGGCGAACTTAATGCGGCCAGCACCTACTCGGCGGGTGGTACGCTGCCGCCTCGCGCCCTGCTCGCCGAAGCCGCTGCGCGCGGGCTTGACTTCGTGGCGCTCAGCGATGCCGACGTTCACGCGCCGCTCGTCAACGTGCCAATCACCTTGCTGCCGGCGTGGAGTTGGGAAGCCGAAGGGGAGAGCGCGGTCATCTACGGCGCCTCGCGCCCGGACGCGCACACATGGCAGCCGGGTCTGGCTGATCGCGCTGCATTGCTGCCGTGGCTGCATCAGACGGGCATTCCGGTCCTCTGGCGCAAGGGTGCGTCGCCCACACTTGCGGAGGTTCCCGGCCTTGTCGCAACCGCCACCGGTTCAGCGTTCTCGCCTGATGACGCAGTCTCCTTCCTGCGCGAGTGGCGCAGCGCAGGTGGACCGCTGTTGCCGCTTGGACCCTACACCGGTCTGTTGGCAGGCTCCGCGACGCCGGACGCGCTGCTCGAAGCGCTGGCGGCGCGCCGGGGCTGGCTGAGCACAGCGCCGGAACTCTGGCTCGCGCTCAGCGCCGGCCCCGAGCCTGTCTGGATGGGCAGTTCGGTTGCGCCCGCGAACGACCTGCAATTTACGCTCCATGCCGGCGACCAGGGCGGCGCGCCCCTTCACGTTACGCTTTGGCAGGATGAGTCCGCCGTGGCCACAGCGGATGTAGCCGGCGGTGCGCCCTGGTCGCTGACGCTGCTTGCCCCACCTGGGGCCTTCTTCTATGCGACTGCCGTCCGCGCGGATGGCGCATTTGCCGTCAGTGCGCCGCTGCATGTGGCGCTGCCGCAACCGGAAAACGCACGGGATGCCATACGCATTGTCGAAGTGCTGCCCCGGCCCACGCAAGACTGGAACGGTGACGGCAACGCCGACGCGAATGATGAGTATGTCAGGCTTGTGAATCGCAGCGCGCAGCCGGTTGCGCTGGCAGGGTGGCAGATCTTCGACAGCCGCGCCGCCAAGGATGGTGGCCTCCGCTTCACATGCGGTGCGGCCCATGTCATCCCCGCCCAGGGCGAACTTGTCTTGTGGCGCAGCGAGACGCACATCGTGCTCAATGATGGAGCGGATCATCTCTATCTCTTCCTGCCCGGCGGCGGCCTGGGCGACGAAGTGTTCTGGCAGGATGCCGAAGCCGACATTGTCTTCACCCGCACAGGTGATGCCACACGTCTCGCGCCCGTACAAGACTCGGCCTCGCTTGCGGTCGTCGCCGAGGCATGGGTGCCGACGGCCCCCTCAGTGGTGGATGATCAGGGGGTCGCAGACGCTCGTCTCGCGTCCGTCGCGGATAGCCGCGCCGCGTCGTCTCTTGCGGGCGGAGACGCTGCAACCGTCGCGACCGCGCGGGAGTGGGGCATCAATGTGGAAGCGACGGTGCGCGGTGTCGTCATCCTGCCGCCGGGGCTGCTGCACAGCACCCTCTATGTTGCGCAGATTGCAGATGACGCGGATGGCGCCGAAGATGCAACCGGCCGATGCGGAACGGGGCTGCGCATCTTTCTGCCGCGCGGCGATTTCCCGCCGGTTTCTCTGGGAGACGAGGTGGTGGTGCGCGGCCAATTGACCACGTTTCGGGGCGAGCGCGAGTTGCGCATTGGCGCGCCGGATGATCTTGTCGTCGTCGGTTCAGGCACGCTTCCCCAACCGTTCGCTGCCCAGCCCGCCACCATCGGTGAGGCGCTCGAGGGGCGGCTCGTCGCCTTCACCGGGCGCGTTGCCTGGGCTGACGGCGACAGCCTGTACCTGAGCGACACGACGCAACCCAATGCACCGCCCGTGCGCGTCCTTGTCGCCCGCAGCCTGGGCTGGCCCCGGCCACCGGCATTGCCAGGCCAACTTTGGCGCGTGACCGGCGTGGTGAGCCAGATGGCACGCGTCGCACCGTGGAATGGCGGCTATCGGGTCCTCGTGCGCTGGCCTGCTGATTTGGAGTTGGTTGACGAATAGTCGATTCGCTGCAACAACAGCACTGCCGTGCGCGCGTGCGATCGGATACTCCCGACTTGCAAGATTCCCCGCTGATTCGCGAAAGCTTTGACGCGCTGCACCCTGTATGCTAACATCGAACCGGAGCGGTTCGACGAATGCATTAGCCATACGGCGCGTGCGCGTGCTGCCCAATATGCCGCACCGCCGCCCTTGACGCTCCCAGCTCGAGGCGCGCCACCTGCAGCTCCGGATATCCCCCATGCCGCTGATCAAGCGCTATCCCAACCGCAAACTCTACGATACCGAAGCAAAACGGTATGTCACTCTTGATGACATCGCCGCGCTCGTGCGCGCCGAAAAAGAAGTGCGCGTCATCGACAATGAGTCGGGCGAAGACGTCACCAGCCTCACGTTGACACAGATCATCCTCGAACAGGAAAAGAAGAGCGCCGGCTATCTTTCCAGCTCGCTGCTGACCAACCTGATCCGCAGCGGCGGGTCGACACTTGATCAGTGGCGAAAGTCGGTGAAGGATGGCGTCGCGGGAGTGGCAAGCATGGGCGGGCTCAACGAACTCACCCGTCGCCGCAGCCAGGAGATCGAAGCGCAGGTGGGCAATCTCTTCGAGCAGGGCAAGCTCAATCTCGAACAGGCACAGGGGGTTCTGAGGCTTGACAGCCTCGTGAGCGAACTGCTGCATTCCCTTAACGTGCCCACCCATGGCGAGTTGCGCGCCCTGCAGGAACAGGTTGAAATGCTTACCGCGCGCCTCAAGGATTACGATGCGCGCGTCGCCGAACCTGCCGCCGAGGAGACCCGCGCGGTTGAAGGCAGCGACGATGTACTGACCGACTCCTAGAGAACGCAGCGCTTGCGACGCATTCGGCTGCCGTTCATGTGCGCCGTCGCACTAAGTCCTGGTAGCACTTTTTCGACAGACCGCTGTCTTCACCAGCACAACTGCTTGCGGCGCAAACGGCAGCCGGACGCTTCTGGAACTATAGATGGAATCTCAATACTACGAGCTTCGACACGGCGATCGTTCCACAGCAGACGCGAGCTTCGCCTCCATCGAACTGAATGGGTTGGCCGGTGATGAATTGGCCAATGAGTTCGGTGATGACAGCGTTAGTGCCGGGGCATGGAACTTCGTACAGAGTCCCCATGAAAAGCGCGACCCGCATGACAAAGTCGCGCTCGGTGCTCGCAGGTGGCGGCATCACCGGAACAGTCTACGAAATCGGCGCGTTGCGAGCAATCGATGACCTGATGGTGGGGATGACCGTCAATGGCTTCGACATTTTCGTCGGAACCAGCGCCGGCGCGCTCGTCAATTCGCTGATCGCCAACGGCTACACACCGCGCGAAGTCATGCAGATGATTGACAATCGCCATCCCGAACTCCACGGCTTCAGCGTGGGTGACATTTACAAGCTCAATTTAGACGATGCGCTGCGTCGGCTCGCGTCTATGCCCAGCGTAGCCTGGTCGATCGGGCGCAGCGTGCTGACCAATTTTCGCGATCTGGCCGTTGCCGACGTGCTATGGGAAATGGCGGAGCTTCTCCCAACCGGCATTTACAACGGTGATTCTCTCGAAAAGTTCGTTCGCAGCAAACTTGAGAAACCGGGCTTTGTGAACTCGTTCACTCAACTCAAGAGCGACCTTTTCGTCGTGGCGAGTGAACTGGACAGCGGCGCACGTGCAGTCTTCGGCCGTGGCTATCTGGACGACGTTCCCATCAGCCGCGCCGTGGCCGCCAGCAGCGCCGTGCCAATCCTCTACCGGCCTGTGCAGATTTACGAGAAGGACTATCTGGATGGCGGTCTGCACGGCAACGCCAGCATCGACCTTGCGATTGAGGCCGGGGCCAAGCTTGTCGTCTGCGTCAATCCAATGGTGCCCTTTGATGCCTCGAGCGTACGCCCCAACGAACACTACATTCGCAAGCGCGGCCTTCAAGCGGTCATCAACCAAACGGTGCGTACGCTCCTCCACTCAGGACTGCGCTATCACATCAAGAATCTGCGCATCAAGTATCCAGACGTGGACGTCATCCTCATTCAGCCCAGTCTCGACGACTACGAGATGTTCTCGCACAACCCAATGCACTATTCGGGGCGGCTGGCAGTGGCGCGGCATGGCTTTGAAACGGTGACGATGGGCCTTCTTCGCAACATCGAGTACTACCGCGCCGTCCTCGCTCGCCACGACATTGCGCTCCACACGGATCTGCTTGAAGCCCAGATTTCGGCGCTTCACACTGGACGCGCGACGAATCTTGGCATTGTAGACGACATGATTGTGGAGACTGACACTGCGCCGACGTTGCTCGAGTCGATTGCGCATCTGGATGGAAGCATGAAGCGACTGCGCAGCCGCTTGAACGCTGCGCCGAAAGGAAACGGCAATGCGGCGCAGCGTGAGGCGCGCGCAGCGCAAGTTCCCGAGACGGGCAGATAGCGCCTGCAGGGTGCGCCGTTGCGGACTGTGAAAAAGCGGGGCTTCCGACTCTGGAAGCCTCGCTTCAATCGGAGACGCACGTGACGGGAAGGAATCCACTTCTGTTACCGTTTTACCTGTGCTATCCTACCCTTGTCCGCCGAGAGGATCATTCTGCTGCATGCTTACAGAGAATCAACCGACTGCAACCTATCTGTTGCTTGTGCGTCACGGCGAAAATGAGTGGGTAACGAGCGGGCGCCTGGCTGGACGATCACCTGGTGTCCACTTGAACGAGAAGGGGCAAGCACAAGCGCAGGCGCTTGTCGGCCTCCTTGCCGGGCAACCCATTCGCGCCATCTATTCCAGCCCTCTGGAGCGGTGTCTGGAGACGGCCCAGCCGCTCGCATCCGCGCTGGAACTGCCCGTATGCGAGGACGCCGGCATTATCGAGGTGGACTATGGCGATTGGACGGCGGCTGAGCTCAAGGAGTTGAACAAGCAGCCGGCGTGGCAACTGGTGCAGCACTATCCCAGCCTCTTCCGCTTTCCCGGCGGAGAGACGCTGCGGGAGGTGCAACAGCGTGTGGTGGGCACGGTTGAACGGCTTGCGGCCGCGCATCCGAATCAGACGATCGTCCTGTTTAGCCACGGCGATGTGATTCGTACGATTCTGGCGCACTTCGCAGGCACGCCGCTGGATCTCTTCCAGCGCATTCAGATCGGCACCGCTTCGCTCAGTACGTTGGCGATCTTTGACGGGCGACCGGCACTGCTAAACATGAATGTGACGGTCGACTTGCCGATTTTCGAGGTCAAGCCGCCTACAGCTGACGAAGCAAGCACACCCACTGCTAGTGAGGAAGCCGGCGCGGAATCTGCGGATGCAGTCTCTCCGCAATCGTAGCTACCTGAATGTGCCAAAGTGTCCTCCCTGGCGGCATGTCTGTACCTGCTTGAGTATGCACCGTTGGCCCCTTTTATACCCAGGACGGCGGACAGCGTCCGCATGATGCCTATGCCAGAATTCGTGCACGACCTAAACCCGGTTTCGCAAATCGTGGCCGACGCCATTGGCGAGCCCGGCAAGCGCACATTCTTCCTGCAGGCGAGCGCCGGCGCCAACATGGTCAGCCTCGTGCTCGAGAAGGCGGAGGTCAATAGCCTTGCGTTGAGCGTGCTCCAGTTGCTTGAGGAACTCGAGAAGCAGTACCCCGACTTGCCGCCGGCTTCAGCACGTGGCGTGCGTCTCCATGTCGAGCCGCCGTCCGAGCCGGCCTTTCGCGTGGGCGAACTGAGCATTGGCTACGATGAGGACGCAGACCGCATCTGGATTGTCGCCAAGGCGCTAATTTTCAACGACGAAGGCGCCATGGTCGACCCGGAGGATGACGATATTCCGGCGGTGCGCTTCTCGGCTTCGCGGGCACTCATGCGCGCGATGAGCGAGCACGCACTTGAGGTGATTTCCCAGGGTCGGCCTATCTGCCCCTTGTGCGGTCGGCCGATTGACAGAGGTGGTCACTTCTGCCCGCGCAGTGATGGCCACTCAGTCCCGGTCATCTTCTAAAGTGAAACCGGGATGAAATCCACATTGATTACGAACAGCTCAACGCAAAGGCGCGGAGGACGCAAAGTGACGCAGAGGAAAAGTCACTGCCTGAACTAAGTCAACATCTTGCAGTCCTTTGCGTTCCTTGGTTCTCTGTGCGACTTTGCGTTGAGATGTTGTTTTCATTTCGGCATGACTTTGGCACGTCGTTTGGCTGCAGGCGCATAATGCGCCCAGCGCCCTTTGGTCGGAGTTGGCCATCCGCCTATGTCCAACAGCAAATCTCCGCGAGACAGGAAACCGCGCGGCGTGCGCCCCAATCGCGCCCAGGATGTCGATCACGATTACAACCGGGATGAGGGCGAGGATGAAGTCGGGCTCTCGATTGATCCCTCCGTGGACGATGACCCGAGCGAGTCCATCGCGATCACCGAAGATGACCTGATTGAGGCGTTGCGGGCCGGTGATGTGCGCGAGCGCGGCCGTCTTCCCTACAGTTCCAACCACAGCTTCCTCGTGGTCATCCACCATGGTGCGCTTGAGATTCCCGCCGTCTACAAGCCGCAGCGGGGCGAGAGCCCCTTGTGGGACTTTGAATGGGGTACGCTCTGCAAGCGCGAGATGGCGGCCTTTCTGGTAAGCCGGACCTTGGGCTGGGATCTTGTCCCACCCACGGTGCTGCGCACTGCGCCACACGGGCTGGGCAGCATTCAGTTCTACGTGGATCACGATTCGGACGCGCATTACTTTACAATTCAGTCGGATGCGCGCTACGCCGAGTCGTTTCGCCGCCTGGCGCTCTTTGACGCGATTATCAACAATGCGGACCGCAAAAGCGGCCACTGCCTGGTGGGGCACGAACAGCGTTTGTGGGCCATTGACCACGGGCTGACCTTCCACACCGAGTACAAGTTGCGCACGGTGCTTTGGGAGTTCAGCAGCGAACCGATTGAACCATTGCTGCTTGATGACCTTGACGAATTGCGCATGCAGCTTGCGGGCAATGGGTCGGACCTCATGCAGGAACTGTGTGCGTTGCTTGGCGCTGCCGAGCGGCGCGCCTTCTTGCTGCGTGTACAGGCGCTGCTTCGTACGGGGTGCTTTCCCGCACCAGTTCCGCAGCGACGCAACTACCCCTGGCCGCCGGTGTGAAGGCCGGCGGTTCAAGGTTCAGAGGTTCAAGAGTTCGAGGATTCAGAAGTTCGGTGGCTGGGTTGGGATTTGCGCTTGGCGCGACGAACTGCACCTCATCCCCGGCCCTTCTCCGTGCGGAGAAGGGAGAAAAGCAAAACCAAGTTCGATGCGTCTCCCATTCCACCAGTCAACCAATCAACCAATCAACCAATCAGCCAGGCGCGCATCCAATTATCAGTCACCAGTTATCAATTGCCGGTCACCCACCCCCCAACACTAAAGGCTCGCGAGTGACAGCATGAAAGCAGTCGTTATGGCAGGCGGAGAAGGGGCGCGACTTCGACCGTTGACCGTCGGCCGTCCCAAGCCGCTCGTGCCGATCGTCAACAAATCCGTCATGGGCCACATGCTGGATCTGCTGCGCAGCCACGGTATCACCGATATCGTGGTGACGCTGCGTTTCATGGCGTCCTCCATCCAGGACTACTTTGACGATGGCAGCAGCCAGGGCGTAAAGCTTTCATACTGCGTCGAAGAGAGTCCGCTGGGTACGGCGGGCAGTGTCAAGAACGCCTGCGGTCTGCTGGGCGACGACGAGCCGATTCTGGTTGTCAGCGGCGACTCGCTGACCGATTTTGACTTGAAGTGCGATTATCCGATCTCACAAGGATCGGGGCGCTTTGGCGACGATGACGCTGACGCGCGTCCCTAACCCCGCAGAGTACGGCATTGTCGTCACCGCAGAAGACGGTTCGGTGGTTCGCTTTCTCGAGAAACCGGGTTGGAGCGACATCGTCACCGACACCGTCAACACGGGCATCTATGTACTGCAACCCGAAGTGCTCGCGCTGATTCCGCCCAATACACAGTTCGATTTCTCGAAGAATCTCTTCCCCCTGATGCTCGACGAGCAGTTGCCCATCTTCGGCCACATTGCCGAAGGCTACTGGTGCGACGTTGGCACAATCGAGGAGTATTTGCGTGCCAATTCCGACGTACTCCACGGGCGCGTCAAGTTGGCGCAGCCGATTGGGCTCAGCCTGGCGAGCGGTATTTATGGGGGCAATGACGTGGAAATTGCGCCCAACGCGCAACTCTACGGCCCGATCTATTTGGGCAACGAGGTAAAGATCAAGGACGGGGTGCGCATCTACGGGCCTGCCGTCGTGCGCGACTACACGGTCGTAGACAACTATACGCTCATCGAGCGCAGCGTCATCTGGCGCAACAACTATATCGGCGAAAGCTGCGAAGTGCGCGGCGCAATCATCGTGCGGGAGTGCAGCGTCAAGCCGAAAGTGATGATCTTTGAGGGTGCGGTGATCGGCGACAACTGCGTCATCGGCGAGGGCAGCGTCATCCATCCTGATGTGAAACTCTGGCCGCGCAAGGAGATCGAGCCGGGCACGGTCGTCAAGGAGAGTATAATCTGGGGCAACCAGGGGCGGCGCTCGCTCTTTGGCCGCTTTGGCGTTTCGGGCGTCGTCAATGTGGAACTGACGCCCGAGTTTGCTGCCAAGCTGGGCGCCGCGCTGGGCGCAACGCTTCCCAAGGGCTCCTATGTGGCCATCAACCGCGATGAGCACCGCAGTTCGCGCATGCTCAAGCGCGCGCTGGTTAGTGGACTCCCCGGAACCGGCGTCAATGTCTGGGACCTGGGATCCGTTCCCATTCCCGTTCTGCGCCACTTCGTGCGCCACCGCACCGATACGACCGCCGGCCTGCATGTACGCCTTAGCCCGTTTGACCAGCGCGTGGTCGACATGCGCATGCTGGACAACACTGGGCTGAACCCGCCTACCGCCAGTGAACGTACGGTCGAACGCAACTACTTCCGCGCCGATTTTCGCCGCGCCTTTCTCGATGACATTGGCCGTATTGACTACGCACATGAACCGGTCGAGGCCTACCTGGAAACCTTCCTGCGCCACGTGGATGCAGAGCGCATTCGCTCGGCCGGCTTCCACGTCGTGCTCGACTTTTCAAATGGATCGGCAGCGGACGCGCTCTCGCGCATTGTCAACCAACTCGGCGTCGACGTGGTCGCGCTCAATTCGCGTACTGATGAATCGAAACTCGCCGTGCTGCAAGATGAGTTCCGCACGAACCAGGAGCGCGTTGGCAAGATCGTCTCGGCGCTGGGCGCAACGGTAGGCGTGCAACTGGACGTCGGTGGCGAAAAGGTCTTCCTCGTGGATGAGACTGGGGCCACGATTGACGACGTGTCGGCAGCAGCGCTCATGCTTGAACTAGCGCTCTATGCCCATCCCGGCCGCCCGGTGGCCGTACCGATCACCATGCCTAGCGCGTTCGATGCGATTGCGGCCTGGCATGACGCGCCGATCCAGCGCATTGGCCAGAGCATGCACGCGATGATGACGGCCGCCTCGCAGCCCGGCATGCTTCTCGTTTGTGACGGAACGGGCAGCTTCATCTTCCCCGACTTCATGCCTTCGGTCGACGGCCTCATGGCCACAGTGCGCCTTCTGGAATACCTGGCGGTGCGCGCCCTGCCCATGAGCGAAATTGTCGACTATCTACCGGTTTCGCACATGGTCAAGGGGTCGGTGCACGCGCCATGGGAGGGGAAGGGCAGCATCATGCGCCGTCTGAACGAGGCGTACAAGGCGCAGCACCAGGTCGAAAGCATCGACGGCATCAAGGTTCATTTTGACGAGGGCGCGTGGGTGCATATTTCGCCACACAGTGACAAACCGTCGGTTGAAATCGTCGCCGAGGCTGCATCGACCCTGCTGGCCCAAGAGATCATCGCGCAGGCAATCAAAGAGATCGAGCGCTGCCGCGATGAGAGCAACTGAGCGGGCTGCCCATGCGTCGCGAACCGGAAACATCCTGCGAGGTTAGGTCCGAATCACCGGAGGAAACGCGCGGATGGGGTATGCGGCTTGGCCGCTCTCTGCGCGCGGGAGACGTGGTACGGCTCGAAGGCGAACTCGGGGCCGGCAAGACAACATTCGTGCAGGGCGTAATCCGTGCGCTGGGAAGCACGGCGCGAGTCACCAGCCCCACGTTCACCCTCGTCAACGAGTACCCTACGCCGCACGGCCCGACGGTCCATCACATGGACGCGTACCGCCTCGAGTTGCTTCCGCCGGGCGAGCGGGTCGTGGACACCCTTGGGTTAAGCGATCTGCTCGACGATGGCGGCGCTCTGCTTGTGGAGTGGAGCGAGTACATTGCCGCCCTGCTGCCTAGCGACGGGTTGAAGGTGCATTTTGCCTATGGTTCGGACGAGCAGGAGCGCATTCTGTGCTTCGAAGGCGCAGGTGTGCGCGGGGCGGAGTTGGCTGCAGCCATGACGTAGACGTCCGTTGCGTAGCGGAGGGCCTCCGTGCCCTCCCCTTGGCGCGTTCGGCAGCTGAAGCAGCCGCTACGAACGATGGACGCGTCTTGCACTCCAGAGTGCTCGCGGTTGGTGTCGCTCACGCCGCCGGCTACTCCTCGACCGTCGGCAGATAGACCCGTTCGGTCAGACCCGCGGGAGTCACGCGTGTGGCGCTTGCCATGACAACTGGCGCATCGAGGTCAAGCTCCGTGCGCAATGCAGCAACCGTTGCGCCCCAATTCACCGGCTCCCCTACAACGCCATCATCCACCGGCACATTGGCTTCTTCGGCAAGGAAGTCGAGATACTCGTCTGACGCCGTCTGGTAGAGCAGGCGCACCTCCACCCGCAACGCGCCTTCAGGCAGCACATAGTCGTTCACATCCCAGTATTGCCCCTCGGCGTAGGTAGCGCCCACGGGGAGCATGTCACGCGCCATGAAACCGGCTTCGTCCCAGCCGCGCGGGGGAATGCGGTTGTCCTTGAAGACCTGGTTGTTAAGGATGAAGTGGAAGCCCTCGCCGGCCAGAGCGGGCCTGCCTAGCGCCTGCGCATGCTCCGTGGAGATGCCCTGCTTGATCTCGTAGATGCGCTGCGGGTCGTCGATGGCTCCCGTCGCGGTCGGCACGCCCGAAGCGTAGATCAGAGCGTCTGCGGCGTCCCAGGCAAGCACCTCAAGCCACATACGCCGCCCCTCGGCGTAGCCCGTTGGCAGTTTGTGCCCCGAGTTGTTGATGATCTTCACCGCCATGTTGGGGCCATCGAAGGTCACCTCCAGCGTGGCGGCGCGGCCCAGCATTTCCTCGCCCAACGCCACAGAGTTGGTGATCACGCTTGCATCGAAGAGCGTGTCGCCGGGAACCCCGCTCCAGAACGACGCGATACCCTTCTGCCACTGTGCGCTGCCCCCGGCAAACTGGTGCTTGCCCAGCGTGCGCACTTCACCGTCACTCACAATCGGCGCCTCAATCATGGGCATGTGGCAATCCTGACAGACGGTGACAGGCCCATCCTCTGTCATTGTTGCGCGCTTGATGCCAGGATAGTTGGCCGTGAGTTCCGCCACGCCGCCATTGATGGGGTTGAAAGCGCTCTGCTCCCACTCGCTGTAGGTGCGCTCGATGGGGAAGAGTTTGTCCGTGGGCGCGGCAGGTGCGTCGAGCGGGTTGAGTTC
Organism: uncultured Chloroflexia bacterium; assembly: GCA_963735275.1. Lineage (GTDB taxonomy): Bacteria > Chloroflexota > Anaerolineae > Caldilineales > Caldilineaceae > UBA5069. The sequence continues at coordinate 191,897 of CAVTKJ010000004.1, forward strand.
GTACGCCTGCGTTGTCTCGTTGTAGCGCAGCGTGGGATTGTCGATATCGTGGCAGGTCTGGCAGAGGGTTGCGGCGCGTATCTGCGTCGTTTCCGCGGCTGCGTGGGGCGCGCCCTCGGCGGGAAGCGGGCCGCGGCGAATGTCGGCGCGGTCCACCACATACGCGCCGCTGCCCGCCATGAGCGGGATACCCAGCGTGGTTGTGATGTGCAATCGCTCTTCGGCATCGGTGGGCGCCTCGCCGGGTAGGGCGACCGGCGCGACCAGCCGGTGACAGAAGCTGCAGGAAACGCCCTGCAGGTCCTGCTTGATGAGCGCGCTGCCGTCGCTTGGTGTGGCGCGCCCGTTGAGCCAGCCTTCGGGCGTGTGACAGCGAAGGCAAAGCTCGCCGCTTCCGGCCGCGTCCTGGTTGGCCACGGCCAGCGCGGCGCGGAAGAGCGGGTCGCGCGCTGCATTGGCCATCATTGAACCGGAGAAATCATCCATCAGCTCCGCGACGTGGCAGAAGCCGCACGAGTTGGAGGCGAGCAGCGGCGTTGTGAGGCCGCCAGGCTGCGTACCGGGAAGCTCGAAATCACGCGGGGTTGTGGCAAGCGTGGGCGCTACAGGGCCCGCGGGACGCACGGGTGCAGCCGGAATCTCGGCAGCATCCTGTGCATAAACTGCATGACCCAGCGCCAGCAGCAGCGCAGCGAGCATTAGCGCAGCCAGCGCACTGACGGCGCTGCGCATTTGTTTGGGAAGGGGTGGGAACATGGCTCTCGCTCCAGGTGTGGCGCAGCGTGCGGCGGTAATCACTTGTGGGAGCAGTGGTTGAGGGCTGGTTTCAGTCTACCACCTGCAGCAGGCGCGGGCAACGGCGGCACCCGCGGCATCGAAGCGAGGCTTCCATGGTCGGAAGCCTCGCTTCTGCCTTGCATGGCCTTCCGGTATGCAGAGAGCGCCGGCGCGTGCAGGCGCCACGCAATCCCCACAATCCCCCAGAATCGCCGTCACATTTCCTTCACATTCATCAAGCATACTGGGTCTGCGACACCCGTTTTTGGCCCTTGTGTCACAGCGACCCATGACTTGGAACCTGAATTCTCGCCATGTCAACTCAGCAAACTGCACGTGCAGACGACCCGGTCATCCAGGTCAGCCATCTTTCCAAGACCTATATCATGGGCGAGACCGAAGTACGCGCCTTGCGCGATGTCTCATTCGGGATCACCGTGGGCGAGTATGTAGCCATCATTGGGGCCAGCGGCTCGGGCAAGAGTACGCTCATGAATGTGCTTGGGCTGCTCGACCGGCCCACGTCGGGCAGCTACCGCATTGGCGGCGTCGAGGCGGCGCAGTTGAGCAAGGATCGCATGGCCGACCTGCGCAACCGCGAAATCGGTTTCGTTTTCCAGCGCTTCAATCTGCTTGCGCGCACTGCGGCACGCAAGCAGGTTGAGCTGCCCCTCTTCTATGCCGGCGTCAGCGGGCGCGAGTCGGCCGCACGCGCAGCCGAGGCGCTCGCGCGAGTGGGCCTGGGTGACCGCCTGGATCATCGACCCGAGGAGCTCTCGGGCGGACAACAGCAGCGCGTGGCAATTGCGCGCGCACTCGTCAACCGCCCCGGGATTGTGCTCGCAGACGAGCCAACCGGCGCGCTCGATTCGCACACGGGTAGCGAACTGCTCGCACTTTTCGATGAACTGCATGCGCAAGGCATTACGCTGATTGTGGTGACGCACGATATGGGCGTGGCCGGCAGGGCGCAGCGGATCATCCGCCTGAGTGACGGCGAGATTGTTGAGGACCGGGCCAATCTGCCTGCGGACCAGGCTGTGGAAATTGCCGGCACGATGGCAACGCCCGACATCGTCTTTCCAGCACAGCCCGCCGAGACCGAGGCGGCGGTCGCAAGCAACGGCTTGCACACGCCAGCAGAAGCAGTTCGCAAGGAGAGCGAACATGAAGATCGTTAAGTACTTCGGCGTCGCTCTCGAGAGCATCCGCGCACACAAGATGCGCGCGATTCTCACCATGCTGGGAATCATCATCGGCGTGGCGGCCGTGCTGATCACGGTGGGCATTGGCAGTGGCACGGCTGCGAGCATCACCAGCCGCATTCAGAGCAGCGGGACCAATCTGCTCACCATCACTTCAGGCAGCCGCGGCAGCACATCGGGCGCAAAGCTCACGCTGGCCGACGTGGCGGTCATCGACGATGCGAGCGTCTTCCCCACGGTATTGAAGACAGCGCCGCAGTACAGCAGCAACGAGACCTTGACCAATGGCTCCAGCAGCGGCAGCTACCAGGTGGTGGGCACAACGGCCGACTATGCAGCAGTTCATGCGAAGAATCTGGGCAGCGGCGCCTTCCTCAGCGAAGCCAACGTGGAAGAGAATCAGAATGTGGCGGTGCTTGGCGCGACGGTGGCAAGTGATCTTTTCGGCGGCCAGGAACCCGTCGGCAAGAGCCTGCGCGTGGGTGATGCGCTCTTCACGGTCGTTGGCGTACTCGAGTCGAGTGGCAGTTCGGGTTTCGGCAGCAGCGACAGCCAGGTCTACGTACCGCTTGACGTCGCGCTGGGTCGCCTCTTCAATGTGGCCCGCGACCGCGGCAGCTACACCATCTCGTCACTGAGCGTGCAGGTGCGCGACGAGTCGGAGCTGGATTCCACCGCGACGCAGATTGAGCAGGTGTTGCGCCTGCGCCACGGGCTGGGCGCGAGCGACAGCAACGACTTCTCAATCTCCAATCAGGCGGATTTGCTTGAAATGGCGAGCGACGTATCAAGCTCGCTCTCGACGCTGCTCGGCGGCATTGGCGCAATCAGCTTGATCGTGGGCGGCATCGGCATCATGAACATCATGCTCGTAAGCGTCACCGAGCGCACGCCGCGAAATTGGCCTGCGCAAGGCGCTGGGCGCGCATGATCATGACATTCTGCTCCAGTTCCTGATCGAGGCGCTCGTGCTCTGTACATTGGGTGGCCTGATCGGCATCGGCCTGAGCTATGGCATCGCCTCGATGCTCGGGCTGATACCAGCGCTCAGCCTGGCAATCGTGATTGAACCGTGGGCGGTCCTGCTGGCCCTGGCGGTCAGCACGGGCAGCGGCTTCGTCTTTGGGCTCTATCCAGCGATGCGTGCGACGCAGCTCGACCCCATTGAGGCCCTGCGCTACGAATAGCGGTCTGAGGGGCGTCATCGTGCCGGCCGCCCGGCGTCCCCACTCCTATGGCCAATCGTCGTGTGTTGCGGCGTCTGCAAGCGCACGGGCGTCATGCGTCCGTGTGGAATACAAAGTGAGGTCTATCGTATGAGCAATTCCCAACCCCGTCGCCGCTGGCCGCGCATTTTGCTGACTGCGGTTCTGGTCGTCGCCATTGTGGCCGGCGCAGCGTATGCGTGGGGCGCCTACTCATCAAAGAACGCCGCGACGACTGCCATGGCAGCGACCACCGCGGGAACCGTTGCCATTCAGCCGCTTGACGTCGCAAAGTCCGCCGTCAGCGCTTCGGGCAATCTTGAGCTTGTGGACGAGCGCAGCGTGGCGCTCGGTGCATCGGGCATTGTGCGGACGGTTGCAGTCAAAGTGGGTGACGCTGTCCAGGCCGGGCAGACGCTGCTGCAACTTGACACGACCGACCTCGAGCGCGCCTATTCGCAGGCGCTGCTGAGCGTCGAGAGCGCCAATCTGGCCCTTGCTGATTTGCAGACTCCCGCCACGGACGCCGAATTGAGCACGGCGCAAGCCAATCTCGAGACCGCGCAGCAAAACCTCGTCGATCTCCAGACGGGTACCTCCGGCGAGGAAGTCGCGGCGGCGCGCAGCGCGCTTGCCGCCGCGCAGCTTTCCTACTCCGAGGATCAGGCCGGCCCCTCCGCTGACGAGCTGACGCAGCTTAGTGCGTCTCTCCACAAGAACGAAATCGCCCTTGCCGATGCCCAGCGCGCCTATGACAAGGTGGCCTGGCGCGGCGGCGACAGTGCAGAATCGGTCGCGCTCCAGTCTGCGACGATCGACTATGAATCTGCGAAGGCGGCCTTTGATCAATCGACGGCGCCTTCCAGCGGGTCGTCGGTGCAATCGGCGCTGAGCAACATTCAGAGCGCCCAGGTGAAGCTTGACGACCTGCTGACTTCGCCCACGCAGGCCGCGATTGCGGCAGCACAAGCGCAAGTCTCAACCGCACAGGCGGCGCTCGACGACATGCAGCGCGGCCCCACAGAAAGCGAACTCCGCGCCAAGCAGATTGCGCTTGAGCAATCGCTGATTGCGCTGGAGCAGGCGGCGCGCGAACTCGACGCCGCGACCCTTACAGCGCCCATCGCCGGTGTGATTATCACCATCAATGCGGCCGTTGGCGAGCGCAGTGCCGCCGACAGCGTGGTGATGTCCATAGCCAACCCGACAGACCTGCAACTGGTGATCAACGTGGCCGAGGCCGACATTCCCTATGTCACGTTGGGGCAGGCGGCAACCATCGAAATCGACGCACTGCCGGGCAAGAGTTTCACCGGCGAGGTGGCGGCGATTGCACCAATCAACAACAGCACGTCCGGCTCCGTCACCTACCCGGTGACCGTACACTTGACCGATTCAGCGCTGACTGGCGTGTTGCCCGGCATGAACAGCGTGGCCACGCTCACAAGCGAGGTGGCCGCATCAGCCGACAGTTGGCTTGTGCCGTCGAATGCAATTAGTAGCGACGGCGCCACGTCAACGGTTGTTGTGGTGCGAGATGGCGCGACGTCAGCTGTGCCAGTGACGCCGGCGGGAGTCCAGGGTGAATGGACAATCGTCCAGGCCCCAACCTTGCAGGCAGGCGACGAGGTGGTCGGCAGCCTGGTGTCGAAGCTCGACAGCAACACCTTTGGCGGCAATCGCACCGGGGGCGCGATGCCCTTTGGCGGCGGCGGTGGCGGTCCACCCCCTGGTGGCGGCTAACCGGCGCGAGGCGCGTGGTCTTCGCACTTGCCGAACGAAGGCGTGCGGAGCGTGACGGAGTTGTGCAAGCAGTCCACAGTGGGTGAAAACGCACGATAAGCAGGAACGGGGCGCTCCGTTGTTCAGCGCCCAGGAGATACACATGTCGGACTTTGACCTTGAACCGAGCGATACAGAAAAGAAAATTAAGTCGGCGCCCGATCCCAACTCGGCGCAAGCCAACAGTCATCCAGTGCGCAACACGCTGCTTGGCATCGTGGGTGCGGCCCTCGTAATCGTGGCGGCCGGGGGCGCGGGCTGGTTTGCCTTCAACGCAGGCCGCGGAAACAGCGGAGCGGCCACAGCGGTGGTCTTCGCCCGCAGCAACGCGACCTCTGCGCAAGGCAGCGACGCGGCTGCGCACGCGTCCGCGCAGCCCGCTGATCACGAGACCACTGCTGTGACCACCGGGACCACCGATTTGGCGAATACCGCGGCGCTTACGCAGACTGCAGGCGCGCCCAACCCGACGGGCGGCGGACAGCGTGGCCCACGTAATCCCGGGCAGGCGGGTGGCGCGGGCGCGGGCTTTCCAGGTGCGAATGGCGCTGCGGACGGCGCTGCAGCCGGAGAAGGTGCGGTCGCAACGACAACGGAGAGCGCGCTTGCCGCACCTGCTGATGGCGCAAACCCGCTTCCTGCTCAGACGAGTGGTTTGCCGGCGGATGCAACTACCGCAGCACAGCCCGCCACGACGATCAACACCCAGCCCAACGCGCTGGAACAGGCAGCGGTGCGCACAACCGTCGCGACGCAGCCGGTCACCCTGGCTTCCATCCCCGCGATTGTGTCGGATGCCGCCACGCCCTTGCTGAGTGACGAAGGCGTTGCACTTGCCAGCCTCGCGAGTGGTGACACCCTGCGCGCCATCGCACGCTCGGCCGACAACCAGTGGCTCGCCGTGCGGAATGATTCGGACCAGGGCTGGGTGCAGCGCAATGCCTTGATTGCCTTTGGCGTCGCCGACCTGGCAACGGCCAACCCACCGGCGGCGGTGACGGACACAGCCGTCGAATCTGCCGGCAATGCAGACAGCAGTGCGGTTGCGCTTGTCACAACAGGCCCTGCGCTTGAGCGCACCGCCGAGGCGGCGCCAGCCGAGGCAGGCGCCGGCGCTGCGCCCGCAAGCGCTCAACCGGCTGGGCTGGAAGCCACCGTCAGCGCAGGCGCCGCCAACCTGAACGTGCGCACGGGGCCGGGAACGGACTATGCAATCGTCGCAAAGGCACCTGCCGGGAGCGCGCTGTCGCTGACGGCACGCAACGCCGCCGCCGACTGGCTCAAGGTGCTGTTGCCTACGGGCGAGAGTGGCTGGACAGCGGCCAGGTTCCTGAACTACAGCGGTGATATTCCATCGCTGCCGGTTGAAACGTCAACAGCCGTGCCGCTGCCGGCTACACCTGCCGCGAATGCTTCTGCCGCATCGGGGGCTGCGGCAGCAAGCATCGCTTCATCGACCAACTCCGCCACGGCAGCAACTGCCGCGGCGGAGCCGCTTTCCGGCAAACTCGCCTTCCAGCAAGGCCCTGGTGGGATGATCTGGACCTATGATTTCGCAACCGGCGCGACGGACTCTTTGACCAATGGCTTCGATCCGGCCATCAGCCCTGATGGCAGCACCATCGCGTTCGTGCGCGAAGGCGGCGAAACAGGGCTTTACTTGATTAACAGTGACGGCAGCAACGAACGCAAAATCTTCGGCGAACGCGGCCGCCTCAGCGCTCCCAAATGGAGCGATGACGGCCAGTCGATTCTCTTTGGGCGGGGCGACGAGTATTACGAGTGCTATCCGATCGGCCAAAACGAGTGCCTGACCGAAGACGAATTTGCCAGGCGCTTCCCCAAGGGTGCGCCGAAAGGGCTGGATGTAGCACTCGAAAGGCGATACTTCGACAAGCTTTCGGTGGTAGATGCAGACGGTAACAACTTCCGCGACATTCCGTCACTCACTTCGGCCAAAGCGGCCGACTGGGCCAACGGCGAAATCGTCTACCAGTCGAGCGCGGGCCTGCAGCGGACTGCGGACAGCACCTCTGACGCGAATCAAACCGTCGTCTTCGAGCCCCTCCTGCAGCAGTTCGTGGATCCGGACCTGCAGCCGGGCGGCAGCGAAATCGCCTACCAAATGAAGGGCGCGGCGCAATGGGACATTTGGGCGGTCAACCTTGACGGCACAAATCGTCACGGGCTGACCAGGGCAGCGACGACGCTCGTCAACACGCTGCCCAGCAACGTGGCGCCTGCTTTCAGCCCCGACGGCAAGCACATTGTCTACCTCAGCAACCGTCAGGATGACAACGAGGCGGGTGATTGGCGGCTTTGGGTGATGCAAGCCGACGGCAGCAACGCGCACGTGTTGCCAATCGACGTGCCAATCGCCTACGACTTCGGCGCCGAGCAGATTGTCAGTTGGGGTGGATGACGCTGCCCCTCCATTCGTTGATCGGCCGCGGACAGAAAGGCAACGCCTGTACGCGGACGAGACGGAAACAACGGAAATCGCAGGTAGCAAATGCGGACTTCATGTTGTTGCCGCTTTTTCCTTTCCTTAAGCACATGAGAAGTCTCAGGATTATCCGCCGACTTCTTGTGCTGGGTGGTGTCAGAAGCGCCGCGGCGGTTTGGTTTGCGCGTTGTGCGCGACCCAAGTCACTTTGTCGCTGCGAATGAGGGCAAAATCTCCTTCTCGTAGAAGTTGAAGAAGCCTTCCTGATCCGGCCCCACCTGGTGTACGTAGATGTGATCGAATCCGGCGTCGATGTATTTCTGTATGCCCTTCAAGTGTTCCTCGGGATCGTTGCTGCAGATGACTGCTTTGGCCACAAGGTCTTCGGAGACAATCTGAACGGCAGCCTCAAAGTGAACCGTCGTTGGAAGCTCTTGCGAGAGATCTCCCTTCAAGCCCGCGGTCGGCCAGTATCTATGCGCCGTCTCGCGGGCTTTCGCGTTCGTTTTGGCCCAGCAAACGGTTAGCTGGCCGTACGTCGGCCGCTTCCCGGAGCCTTGCTCTGCAAATGTGCGGACAACCTGCGCCTCCGGGGAAGTGCTAATCAGCCCATCGCCCAATCGACCCGCAAGTTCAGCAGATTCGGGCCCCGACGCCGCGATCATGATCGGCGGCGGCGCGTCGGGGAGCGTGTAGAGTCGCGCGTTCTCCACGGTGAAATGCTTGCCGTAGTGCGATTGCATCCCGCCCTGCCATAGCAGCCTGATTACCTGAATCGCCTCTTCCAGCATTTCAGCGCGTACTGCGAAAGCGGGCCACCGGTCCCCCAGGATGTGTTCGTTGAGATTTTCCCCGGTCCCGACCCCCAGAAAGAAGCGTCCCGGCATCATTGCAGCAACGGTTGCAGCGGCCTGAGCAATAATCGCCGGATGAATACGCATTGTGGGGCATGTTACGCCCGTGCCGATTTGAAGCGTGCTGGTGGATTGCGCCATCGCGCCCAGTACCGCCCAAACCAGGGGACTGTGACCCTGCTCACTGATCCAGGGGTGAAAATGGTCTGAGATGAGCGCATACGTGAAGCCTGTCTCCTCAGCCCGCTGCGCATACCGAACGAGATCAACCGGACTATGTTCTTCGCTGGAAATGGCGTAGCCAAGTTTTGCCATGGGTAGGTTCTCCTTGAGTCGTCAATTCGATTCACACGCGGTTGTTTGGTTATGACAAGCGAGCGGTCTCTCTGAAGTGCTCTCATGGATAGATCCTGCAGGTCAAGCCGGACTTCAGTTGGCGGCATCCAGAGGATGGATTGTGCAATGCACATGCATGACCGTCACAGGAACTATTCGGGCTTCGCAAACCAGTCACGCAGTCCGGCCCAGTGTTGTTGATCCCTGCATCGCATTCTGTGATTGTCACTCCAGAACCTTGACTGAGAAGTGAATGTGCGGTTATCTCCGGCCCGCGGCCGAGGCGCACCCGCTTCTGAACCCAACTTCACATTCCTCGAATGGACCAATCTGCGAAGAGGATGGTGCATGTGCGCAGACTACGTGACCAAACCATACAACCCCCTCAGCCTCCCGACTTCAAGCGCAAGATCGATTTTTATCCGTTTCAACTGATTGGCATTCCCCTGCTGTTTCTCCTGCCGATTCTCGCCTTGTTCGGATACCTGAGCGAGACCACGACCGTGGTGCGCGAATCAGGCAAGGGCATGGAGATCGTTGTGAACTATCCTGGCCGCATCAATTATCAAAGCCTTGATCGAACCGAGATCACAGTCACAAACACCACAGGTGGGGCAATTCCGGATATGGCGGTAATGATCGACAAGACCTATCTGGAGAGTTTCGCGGAAATCTCATTTATGTCGGACATCAAGGAGATCACAGGGGAAGCCTACGTTTTCGACCTTTCCAATTTGCCGCCACATGAATCACGCTCCGTGGTCTATGAGAGCCGCGGGGCCGCAATTGGCTCCCACTCCGGCACGATTACAGTATCGAGCGGTGAAGACACTCTGACTGCCGTCGTTGAGACATTTGTTTATCCCTAGAGGTGTCAAGTGGAAACAGTGCTGCGTGTCGTGGTCGTATACTTGTTCTTGATGATCAGTCTGCGTATTCTGGGGAAGCGCGAGTTCGGTCAACTTTCGCCGCTCGAACTCGTATCGCTGCTGCTGGTTCCGGAACTTGTCGCCAATGCGCTGCAAGGGGAGGGGTACTCGCTTGTCAATGCCGCGGTGGCTGTCAGCACGTTGTTCGCGCTCACGTTGTTGACCTCGATGCTGATGCATGTTTCAAAGACCGCCGAAACAGTTATCAGTGGCGATCCAAAGGTGCTTGTGCATCACGGCAGACTTCTGGACAAGAACATGAACAGGGAACGGGTCTCGCCCGATGAAATCTTCAGCGAGATGCACCAATCAGGACTGGAACGCCTGGAACAAGTGGCTTGGGCCATCCTAGACGGGGATGGCAAAATCGCGATTGTGCCCGAGTCGAAAGCAGATTTGGCGGGACCAGCTTGACAATTATGGTGCGAAGACGTTCGACTGAGGAGTTGGGGAAGAGTACGTGGTGGAGTGGTTGATTTCTTGAGTCGTTGATTGGTTGCTTGCGTATGTAATCCAGGCTGTCGCGGAGGCCCTCCGCTACGGTTCGCTGGCAACCTTGCCGCGACTCATGATAGGCGCCCTTTTTCTGCCGCCCGTTTCTGTTGACGAAAGCCGCGAAGTTTGTTACCGTTGCTCTTGCCGGGCGCTGTTCCGGCCTGCGGTTGCACGCGGAGTTGAGCCGTTTGCTTCCCACCCGCGGACTTCCACTTCGCAAGGAGCATAATTGCATGAGTGCTGTATCCACTGAATCGGCATCTGCCGACGTCTCATTTGACGATGCCGTCATTCTGCCCTGGACCGAAACGCCCGACGCGCGCGCCGAACTCGCCGCAAGCGATCCCGAGATCTACGACGCGATCGAACGCGAACGATTGCGCCAGGCCGAGGGCGTCGAACTGATTGCCAGCGAGAACTATGTCTCCGGCGCCGTGCTGGCGGCAATGGGCAGCGTGCTCACAAACAAGTACGCCGAAGGCTACCCCGGCAAGCGCTACTATGGCGGCTGCGAGTTTGTCGACGTGGCCGAGCGCATCGCCATCGCGCGTGCGAAGCAGCTCTTTGGCGCCGACCATGCCAATGTTCAGCCCCATTCGGGCGCGCAGGCCAATGAGGCCGTCTATCTCGCGCTGCTCAAACCGGGCGACCCTGTGCTCGCGCTCAAGCTCGACCATGGCGGCCACCTGACGCATGGCTTTAACCTCAACTCCTCGGGCAAGCTCTACGATTTCGTGCATTACGGCGTCAATCGGGAGACCGAGCGCATCGACTACGAAGAAGTTCTGCAGTTGGCCGAGGAACAGCACCCCAAGCTGATCGTGGCCGGAGCCAGCGCCTATCCGCGCCTGTGGGATTTTGAGAAACTGCGCGCGATTGCCGACGCAGTGGGCGCGTGGCTGATGATGGACATGGCGCACATCGCCGGCCTCGTCGCCGCAGAGCTCCACCCGGATCCTGTTCCCTGGTGCGATGTGGTGACATCCACCACGCACAAGACGCTGCGCGGCCCGCGCGGCGGCCTGATTCTCTGCAAGGAGGAACTCGCCAAGGAGATTGACAGGGCCGTCTTCCCGGGCACGCAGGGTGGGCCGCTCATGCACGTGATTGCCGCCAAGGGCGTGGCATTTGGCGAGGCGCTGCGGCCGGAGTTTCGCGGCTATCAGGCAGCGCGTCCTTGCCAACGCGGAGGTGCTGGCCAACACGCTCGCTGCAGGCGGCTTGCGCATCGTTTCGGGCGGAACCGACAACCACCTGATGCTGGTTGATCTGGGCGTGCTCGGCAACGATCCGCAAGGCAACGAGATTACGGGCAAGGCCGTGGAGAAGGCGCTCGACAAGGCTGGAATCCACTGTAACAAGAACATGATTCCCTTTGACCCCAAGCCGGGGCTCGTAACGAGCGGCATTCGGCTGGGGACGCCCGCCGCGACAACGCGCGGGTTGGGGGAGACGACTTTGCGCAGGTTGCGCGCTGGATCGTTGCCATCGCGCGGAGCCTCACAACGACGAATTGATTGAACGCACCAAGCACGATGTCGTCCAGATGATGCGGGGCTTCCCGGTTCCGGCCTAGACGAACGATCACGCGGCGGGTCTATGCTACCAGGCATGGCCCGCCGCTTTTCTTTTTTGCGTGAGCACAGCAAACTGCAAGAAGTGCCGGTACACGGAAACTACGGGAACAACAGCGAAAATACAGGATACTGCGCACAATTTGCGACTCCACCGTTGCACTGTTTCTTGCGCATCCCCGAGGTAGGTCGCGGATAGCCATGAAATGGCTTGTGCGCGGAAACAACATGGAAGCCGCGCTTGTTTCCTGCTTCTTCCGTCGTTTCCGTTTCTTCTGTGTACAGGCGTTGCATTTCTTTCTGAGGACGACGTAATCTTCACCACGTGCGGAGGCAATACCGCCCATGGCCGTCAGCGCAACCACGTCCCCCGCACCGGAGCCGACCTACAGCCGCCGCGAGCAGGTGGGCTGGTACTACTACGATCTGGGCCAACTCGGCCTTTTCGACGACGGTCATTGCCGTCTTCCTCGGCCCCTATCTGACAGCCATCACCCAGAGCGCCGCAGATGCAAATGGGATGGTCTATCCCCTTGGTCGCTGGCTGCCCATCAACGCCGATTCCTACTTCCCCTACATCGTCTCGCTCTCGGTCGTTCTGCAGGTCTTCTTCCTCCCCATTCTGGGGGCCATTTCCGATTACACGCACCTGAAAAAGCGGCTGCTGGGCCTCTTTGCCTACATCGGCGCGTTTGCCACCATGGCCATGTACTTCCTGCAAGGGAACAACTACATGCTGGGTGGCGCGCTCTTTCTGATTGCCAATCTGAGCTTCGGCGCGTCAATCGTCTTCTACAACGCCTATTTGCCCGACATTGCCTCGCCCGACGATCGCGACAAAGTTTCGTCGCAGGGATGGGCGCTCGGCTACCTGGGCGGCGGATTGCTTCTGCTGCTGAATCTGCTCTTCCTCCAACTACTGGCCCCCAAACTGGGCGTTTCCACGGGCGACGCCGTGCGCATCTGTCTCGCGTCGGCGGGCGCGTGGTGGGCGATCTTTACGCTGATTCCGCTGCAGCGGCTGGTAACGCACCAGTCGCGCAAGCAACTCCCCCCGGGCGAAACCTATCTCGGCGTCGGCTTCAAACAGTTGGGCCATACACTGCGCAAGCTGCCCGGCCTGCCGCAGACGCTCATCTTTCTCATTGCCTACCTGCTCTACAACGACGGCATCCAGACGGTGATTGCGCTTTCGGCGCAGTTCGGCAGCCAGGAACTGGGCATGGACAGTTCGCAACTGGTCTTGCTGATCCTCATGGTGCAGTTTGTGGCCTTTGGCGGAGCGCTGGGCTTTGGTTATCTGGCGCGTGCGATCGGCGCAAAGCGCGCCATCATCGCCAGCCTCGTCATCTGGACAGGGGTGACAGTCTACGCCTATGCGCTGCTTGCCTCGGTGGCGCAGTTCTTCGTCATGGCGGCAGTCATCGGCGTGGTGCTCGGCGGCAGCCAGGCGCTCAGCCGCTCGCTCTTCTCGCAGATGATCCCGAAGGGGCAGGAGGCCGAATACTTCAGCCTCTATGAAGTCAGCGAACGGGGCACAAGCTGGATGGGGCCGCTGCTCTTTGGCCTTGCGCTGCAGTTCACCGACAGCTACCGTGTGGCCTTGTTGAGCATTGCCGTCTTCTTCATTGCGGGGTTGGTGCTGCTGCCCATGGTCAACGTGCGGCGGGCGATTGAGGAAGCGGGGAACGTGCCACCGGCGCGGGTGTAGGTGGGTGATACGATAACTAATAACTCGATAACTGATTACTTGCGTTGTGCGGCGAGTTGAGCGAACGTAGCGGAGGGCCTCCGCTACGCAGACTGGCACCTGCTGCGAGGCAACCCGGCCCGTGGGGCAAGCTACAGCCGGAGGGCTGGAAGCCCTCCGCTACGACGACCCGGGTCTTTGCGTAACATGAGCTGATCATTCGCGTTGTGCAGCAATCCTTGATGCAGGGGCGCAAGCGTCTCTGTTGGCGCAGGCCACGGGCCGGCGCCTATGCTCGCCAAGATCGCGCCGCACTCTCTGCGACACGCCGTGATCATTGCGCAGTGGGACGCGCATTCGCTCTGGAGGAAACGGCGGATTCGAGGATTCACGCGTTCACGAGTCAAAAGAGTTCGCGGTAATCAGCGAATGCTGACCACCGCGAACTCTTGAACATTTAAGCTCGTGAACCCTTGAACCTGAAGTCCTTTGGCCCAACTTTACCGGTTCGGATTGTGCACGCAGACGTTGCCCTTCAACTCCTCCTGGAAGTAGATGCAGAGCACGATGTACGCCGGCCGCCAGTACTTCTGGTCAATCGGGCTGGGCTCCATAATGGCCCACCAGTACTGTTCCTCATCCTGCGGATTGCCGTCGTTCAACCAGTCCAGATTCGGCATCGTAATCAGGCTCATCAACCCAATCCAGGGCTGCCAGTTGGCCGCGGCGTACTGATAGGCGCGCTTCAGGTATTCAGCTTGCACATACTCATCAATTCCCGCATCGGCACCGTGCCACTTGTAGGACGGATTCACCTTGTCGTACGTCCAGCCGAACTCCAGAAGGACAATCTGCTTCGCCGTATCGCCGTACTTCACCATGATGGCGCGTATGTCTTCCACGTGACGGAACGCAAAGAAGCGATAGCCGCCGTACTTCTCCTTGTTGGCTGCGGCTTCGGCAGGATCCAGTTCGGGCGGCGCGGCAAACCCCGCGCCATGCACCCCCAGCGCATCGAAGTAACCGTCGCTCGAGCCGCCCATCGCCTGATACATCAGATCGTAGTACTTGTCGTCGGGCATGGCAATGTTGCTGTCGTCGCCCGTCGGCGCCATGCCGGCGCTGATCACAATTGCATTGGGATGAACCGCCTTGATCGCGGCATACGCTTTGCCGAGGAAATCCACATACTGGGCAGGGTTAGGCGGATTTCCGCCCCATTCGCGCGCCAGATTTGGCTCATTCCAAATCTGGAAAGCCTGAATGCAGCCCACGGCCTCGGGCGTGCAGTTGTAGCGCTTGGCAACTGCGCCTGCATATTCGGCGAAGGCGTCCGCATTGTTGGGAGGCGGGCCGGCCCAGAAGCCGGCTTTGTCGGGATCGCTGCTGAGGCGGGCAAGCAGCTTCAACTGTTTTTCGTTCACGTGCGTCACAACGCGATCAGAAATTGTCCAGTCGTAGACACCGCGGCTTGCCCCTTCGATGGTCTCCCAGGCGAAACTCTGTTTCACCCAATTGAAACCCGCATCGCGCAGCAAATCAAGATCGCGGTCGGCAATTTCGGCGCGCCACCAGAGGAACGCCTGAGCGCCCAGATCAGGCGAGGTCATGGTCGCAGGAAGGAAACCGACTGGGGCCGCAGGCGCAGGCTGCTCGGCCGCCACAGGTGCAGCAACCACCGGATCAACAATGGTCAAGAATTCTGCAACCGCCCAACCAACTGTCTCGCCCTGCGCGGCAAGCTTGACCCAGGTGCCTTTGGAGTTCTTCCCCAGCACATCGAACGTTTCGCCGCGATTCGCGCTGCGCACAATCTCGGACGTCTCGTCATGATCCTTGCGAATGTTGAGGAGTTCGGTATTGACCGTCGCGACGCTTAGTTCCTCGGGCGTCGGCTCCTGCGCGGGGACAGGTTCAGCCGGCGCAACCGCAGCCGGGGCAACGGGCTGCGCCGCCTGCGTTTGCTGTGCAGCTTGCGCCCCGCTATCCACAGGCGGCGGGATCGGCGTTGCCGCAACGCTCGCCTGCCCCCCTGGAGTCTTCGTGGGCGTGGGCGTCGGTTCACTCTTGCGCGATCCGCATCCCGCCAGCAAGAAGAGAGTCATCAACAAGCCAAAGGTCAGCACGCTCCATCGCGTTCGCATAGGCAATTCCTTGCATTCCAAACAGGGAGGGGTCAGAGCAATCGCAGAGCAATCGCCCACCCCAAGTTGTTATTGTCGAATCAGCGCCTTAAGTGTGTCATAGGCGGGGCGGCCTACAATCGCGAAGGTGCGCATTTCGCCAAAATCGTAGTTGAGGTTCCACAGGAAAGCGACACCCACGTGGCCCGAGCCGGCCATGATCCGAAATGCCTCGGCAATCCAGTCGGCCTGCTGCTGCTCGCTGATGCGCGCCTGATATTCATAGCCCGCTTCGGGCGCCGGAGACGATCCCCAGCCGAACTCGGTGGGCCAAAGCTTCTTCGCACCATCGCCATTCTGCTCCATCACCGCGTGAGATTCCTCAAGCGTGCTGAGGAAGTAGAACGAGCGATGATTTGCGTGCGAGAGCGCCGTGTAGGCACCCGATTCCCAGTCGGAGAAGCGAACATTGGGCGGGTTGGCAAAGCCGCTGGGATGGATGCCCACAGCATCGCTGTAGCGCGCCAGGCCGTTCTGATACATGCCCCGCAGATAGTCAATGTCGTCAAATGCCACGTCGCTGTATCCGGCAGGCGTGGTTGCGCCGCTGATCACAACCATGCTCGGGCAGGCCGCTTTGATCGAAGCATAAGCGCGCTTGAGCAAGTCCATGTACAGCGCCGGGTCAAGAGGATAGCCCTCCCATTCGCGCTGCAGATTCTGCTCGTTCCACACCTCAATCGCCTTGAGCGACTGCCCGCAGTAGCGCCCCGCAACCGCTCCCACGAAATTGGCGTAGGTCTGGAAGTCTTCGGGCGGGCCATTTGTGCCGCCCTTGGTCGGGCGCGTCCAGTCGGGCGCAGTCACAATGCTGAAGGCCGTATTGATGCCCGACCCGTTCATCTGGTTGACGATGCCGTCCATCTCCTGCCAGTTCACCGCGCCGGGCGCTGTCTCGACGTACTCCCAGCGCACCTGCTGCTTGACCCACCTGGCGCCAAGATCGTTGAGCATCCCAGCCACGCCGGCCTTGTCGCCCTGCCAAAGGCTGGCCGTCAGACCGTAGGCAAAATCGCCACCACCCGAAGGCGGGGGTGCGGAGGCAACGGCCGCATCCGTCACGCCGGAACTTGCAACAGGCGCTGCTGCAGCCGCAACAGGCGGCGCGGGAATGTCGGCTTCGGCAAGCGTAGGCGCCTGCTCCAGTGGGCCGGCGGTCGTGATTACCGATGCGCTGACCCAACCCTCCTGCCCGTCGGCCTGGGCAATCCGGTACCAGTCGCCCGCCGGGGCGATCCCCGTAATCTGCAATGCAGAGCCCGGTGTGGCGCTGCCCACGCGCGCATAGTTGGTGCCGGGTCCGCCACGAACATTGATTGACGTCGACCCAACGTATGCCGTCGGTGCGTCGGGGGCTTCGGCGCCAGGTAGGCGCAACGGTCGGCGCAACCGTGGGCGCGACTGCAACAGCAGTTGCTGTGGATGGTGTAGACGCTGCGGTCGTTGTGGACGCTGTGGATGGTGCAGACAGTGCGGTCGCTGTGGACGGCGTAGTCGCTGTGATTGTTGCACGCACCACAACACCAGAGCCGGCGCGCGGCGTAGGCGTGGGCAGCGAAACCGTAGGCGTGGCCGCGCTCAGCGCTACGCCGGCCAGACCGATTAACCCCAATCCTGGCCCTTGGGTGGGCGCACTACCCCGTTCGATGAAGGCCGCGGCAACCCAGCCTTCAACATCCAGCGTATCGGCCGCAACGCGCAGCCAGGCACCATCGTCGCTGGTCTCCAGAATGCGCACCAGGCTGCCAGTAGGCAACTTGCCGACAATGGCAAATGTCGCACCGGGGCCGCCGCGCACATTCAGTCGTCCACTGCTGATGGCAACCGTGCCCGTATTTGCCTGGGCGAGCAGCGGACGCAGCGGCGCTGTGGACATGACAATCGCCGCGATGATCAGCAATGACAGGCAGATGCTCCAGGCGGCGTGCCGCCTGTTTCTGGGGGAAGTAGTAAGAGGCATGGTCTCAATTCCGGGAGGTGTTGGGAGTGCGGCAACGGCCAGAGCACAGAGGCGAGGCGCCAAGCGGCGAACGAAGCACTTGTTCAATTGGCAAATTGCGGGATTGAAAGCGGGGAGACGCGACTGCGTCGCGTCCCCCCACAAAACGCGTGCCGAGTCTACTTCGGCATGGCGGCCAGCGCATTATAGGCAGGCAGCGGCGCCCAATCGGGGCCTACAATGCCCCATTGCGCCTTTTCCGTGCCATTGGCAACCACGCGGAAGTTGAGGTTCCAAAGAATTGCCGGGCCAACCCAGCCCCAGGCCTTCATCATCTGGTAAGCTTCGACAGTCCACTGCGCCTGTTCGCCAAAATCGTTGTCGTCGGCGTACTTGTAGTTCGCATTCTGGGCGCCACCTGCGGCCCAGCCAAACTCAGTGGGCATAATCGACTTGCCGCCCGCACCATAAACATTCATGATGTTGCGGTAGCCTTCCATGGTGCTGCGGAAGGACCACGAGTGATGCGGCGAATCGCACGCACCGTTGAACGAGTTACCGGTCTTCTGGATGACGTCACAGGCATCCTGCGAGGTGGCCGACGGCGGCACGTTGTAGCCGCTTGGGTGTGCGCCCATGGCATCCATATAGTTGGCTGCGCCTGCCTTGAACATCTCTTCGGCATAGGCGAAGTCATCCATGGCCAGGCCGCCGTTGTTGCCCGCAGGCGTTAGCGCACCGCTGATGACCCACATGGAGGGGCAGGCGTTCTTGATGGCGGGATAGGCCGCTGCCAGAAGATTCACATATTCCTGCGGGTTGAGCGGCTTGTTGCCCCACTCGTAGTGAAGGTTCTGTTCGTTCCACACCTCAAGCGCCTTGACGGGGCCGCCGCAGTACTTGGCGGCCAGCGCACTCACAAACGCGGCATAGGTGGCCGGGTCGGCAGGCGGACCGCCAACACTCAGGTCCGCGCCCCCCTCACGCGCCCACGTCGGCGCGTTCACGACACTAAAGAGCAGATTGATGCCTGAGCCGGCGGCTGCGTTGACAATGGGGTCAAGCGCGCCAAAGTCCTTGGCACCCGCAACGTCCTCAAATCGCTTCCACTCCACCTGCTGCTTCACCCAGTTGAAACCCATCCCCTTGGTGGATCCCATGACTTGTTCGATCATGGCATCACTCGTGTCAACCATGTGCGCCTGCACGCCGTAGCCAAAGGGCAGCGCGCCCGCAGGCGCGGCTGCGGCCACAATCGGCGCTGCTGCCGGTGCTGCCGCCGGCGCCGCCTCAGCGGGTGCCGCTGCTGCCTGCACATCTCCCTGCGCAGCTGCCACAACGGCGGGCGCCTCCGGTATATCGGTGGCAACGAGGACTTTATCGAGTGCGCCCGCGCTTGTCACAAGCTGGCTGATGACCCAGCCGCGCTTCTCGCTGCCCAGATCAATTTGCAGCCAGTCGCCGGCATCATTTTTGCCGGTAATGCGATAATTGGCCGCCGGATTCAACTGGCCCAGCACGGGATAGAGCGTGCCTGGTCCTTCACGTACATTGACGATCTGCGTTGTGCTGACGGACGCGTCGGCTACAGCCGCTGCCTCGGCCGGCGGCGCTGCGGCTGCCGTTCCACCCAGCTTGCTCGATACGGAGAACGGCAGGATTGCCCCAGCGGCAGTGCGCAAGCCGGCGTCCACACGCATATTCCCGTCTGCCTTCAGGGCAAGCGAGATGGCCGGATTTTCCAGCGGCGCCAACTGTTCGGCCAGCAGGCTGCCATCTTCCCGGTAAAGCGAATAGGCTACATTCAGCGAAGCGCGGCTGAGGGGAAGTTCGCCGCCATTCTGGAACTTGAGGAGCGTATCCCAGATGGCCGGATCAACGTCACCGTTGGGACTCGCCTGAATGTTGACGTTGCGCACATTGTACTTCTGAAGCAGGCTCAGCTTGTGGGCAAGGCTGCCTGCATCCTCGATGTAGACAGTCCGCTCGAGGCCCTGATCGTCGATGTAGCTGTAGCGGTACATGCCCACTGCTTCGTCCCAGGCGACCTTTTCCTTAAGGCGCGGGCTGGCGAGTGAGAGATCGATTTGTTCGCCGTTTGCCGTCGCCTGCACTTGCGCGAGAAGAGGCTTGAGCGCCTCCTGATAGCCCTTGAGCAGCAGGTAATTTCCGCTGCGCTCGACAGACTGCGCCGGAAGCTCAATCTGGAGTTTGGTGGGGTCCACTTCGCCCGTTGCATATTTGAGCAGTGCATCCATCTCGCCGCCCGCCTGATAGGCGCGCGGGTCAACCGGAGCGGGCACAATCAGCGTGTCGACGCTGTCACTGAGTGCTCGCCAGTCGTATCCCAACGTATCCCACTGGTCGGCAGAAATCTGGATCGGCGCCTCAACGCGCACGCCGAGCGTCTTGCCGTTGGTGTGCAACTCATCGGCAAGGCGGCCAATCACGTGGGCGAAGTCGGCGCGTGCGCTCGGCTTCACGTCCACGCCGCGGTAGTCGATGACGATGCCCGGATAGCCATTCTGCACCGTTGTGCCGACGACCGAAGCGACCTGGTTGTCCTGCTGGCCGGGATCGAGCAGCAGATTGTTGATCAGGTCCGTGCGGACAACCTCGCCATCCCAGTTGCGTACAACCGGAATTGTCGTACCGTTCGTGTTTGTGGGCGCGACGCCATCAAGCGCGCCGTCACCGCGCAGCTGCAACCCGGCTTTTGCCTCATAGGTGACGACTGCGCCCTGCGGCTTATCCGGCAGTGAACCCAGATCAATTGTTGCAGAGGGCAAACCGCCCGTATTCTGCATAACCATGAAGTTTGCGGGCACAGCGGTCAGCGAGGATTCCAGCGAGTCTTCGTTGGGATTGCCCGTCACAATCACGGCGCTCGGAACGTGGCTCCACCGCAGTCCGTCCCAGGAATAGAGGCCCAACGTCTCGTAGGCGCCGCTGTCGGTGGGGATCGGCACATGGAGCGTCGTCAGCGAAGGCTCGGCGCCTGACGTCGTGATTTCATACAGCGGGCTCTTGGGTACAAGATTCGTGGGCAGAGCCTCCACCGCGTTGTACAGATCGCTGCCCGCATTGCCCGCAAGGAAATCGGCGCGCGGCACACTCGCAACGGCGGCGCTGAAGGCGCGGTCAACGCCCTCGTCCGGGAAACCTACCATCGTGCCGTCCGGGTCGGAGATGGCGCCGCCACTGGCGGGAATGCGCGTCATCGTGAAGTTCTGCAGGCGGTCCAGCAGGCGAATGGGCGGCAGAAACAGCGCTGCCAGCAGGAGACCCGGGATCACAAGAAAGGTGATTATCCAGGCTGCGGGCCCCTCAACCAGGCGGGAGAGACCACCTGAGGAAGGGGGCCGTCGATCCAGTCGGGTATTCTGCATGCGGGGTACAACTCCTTCGTAAATGAGGCAAATCCTGCGCCGAAAACAGCTCTGTGCGGCAATCTATCGAAACCGGGCCCGGCCTGTGGTGGGCACAATCACGACCAAACCCAGCGGTGCCTGCGGCTGGATGCCGTGCCGCGCACTCACAGATGCCGCGCACTCACAAAATCGACGACATCAGCATGCCACGCGACAGCCTCCTGAAACACGCAGGCAGTACAGCATGATAGCATGTCGAAGTGAAGAGCCAAAATGTTTCCATCCAGGGGACAGGTGAGGTAGCTTCCAAACGCAGGTGTCCTACAGCACGGATCGCTGCAATTATCCTTCACCGCATCTCTGCAATACCGGACCATTGGCACACATTTGGCCGATACGGCGAGCGGCAGCACGCGCAGCGTCTCAACCATTGCGGAATTGCGACGCAGAGTCGCAGAGGCGCAGAGGAACGCAGAGAACAGCTTGGCCTGCGGTTGCAGTTCTCTGCGCCTCTGCGCCTCTGCGTCGTAGTTTAGAACCCCTGCAGCTTGCTCAAATCCGCAACGGCCGCGGGGAGGGCTGCTACCTGCTGCACCAGCGCGAGCCGCGCGGCGCGCAGTTCCGGCGCCTCGGCGTTGACGAGCACCTTGTCGAAGTAGGCGTTGATAGGCCCCTGCAGCGCGCCGAGTTGTGCGGCAAGCAGGTCGGCGGGCTCGGCGGCAGCGGCCAGCGCCTGCTCGGCCTGAGCGGACGCGTCATGCAGCGCCTGCTCGACCGGCTCGACATAGGCGGCGGCGTTGAGGGGCAGCCGTTCGGGCAGCGCACGCGTAATGCGCGCCGTGCGTGCGTAGGCGGTGAAGGCGTCACCCCACGCTGCTGCGCGCACCATGGTCGAAAGCGCATCGGCGGCGCGCCGGGCGGCAACGGGGTTGCCGCCGCGCACGGCCAGCACGGCTTCCACCACATCGAACGAGTAGCCCATGTCGGAAAGAACGCCCTGCAGGCGGCGGGCAATGAAGGTCGCCGTTTCATCAAGCACGGGCGGGGCCACGTCGACCGGCTGGAGAGCTGCGGCCATCTCCAGACCGGCGCGGATATCGAAGTCTGTCCCGGTTTCGAGCAGATTGTTGACAATCCCAAGCGCCGCACGGCGCAGGCCAAAGGGATCGGCGCTGCCGGTGGGAATCGCCCCCACGGCAAAGAGCCCGACCAGGCTGTCGAGCTTGTCGGCCAGCGAAAGCGCCAGGCCGGCCGGCGTGACGGGGTTGGCGTCGCCCGCCGACCGGGGCAGGTACTGCTCGCGGATCGCCACGGCCACCGCCTCCGGCTCGCCGCCGTTGCGGCGTAGATTTCGCCCATGATGCCCTGCAGCGATGGTCATTTCGACGACCATGTTGGTCACCAGGTCGGACTTGCTGAGCGCCGCGGCGCGCGCCACGGCCTCCACATCCGCCTCGCTCTGGCCCAGCGCCTGCGCGATCTGCGGGGCCAGCACCTTGAGCCGCTCCACCTTGTCGAGCATCGAGCCAAGCTTGGCGTGAAAGGTCAGCGTGGCCAGCCGCGGCGTAGAAGGTATCGAGCGGCTTGCCCGTGTCGTGGCGGATAGAAGTAGGCGGCATCGGCGTAGCGGGCGCGGATCACGCCCTTCGTAGCCCTGGCGCACGACCTCGGGATGTGAGCAATCGGCATTGGCCACGGTGATGAAGTGTTGGAGCATCTTGCCATCCTTCATCACCGGGAAGTAGCGCTGGTGCTTCTTCATGACGCCAATCAGCACCGGCGCGGGCAGGTCGAGATAGTTCTCCTCGAAGTGCCCAGAACGGCCTGCGGCGCCTCGACCAGGTCGGTGACCTCGTCGAGCAGGGCCGGTTCGTCGGGGGCGACGCCGCCGATCGCTGGCCGCCGCCTGCTGCGACCAGTTCGGCCACGCGCTGGCGGCGTTCCGCGCGATCGACGACGATGCCCTGTGCGGCCACGGCGTCAAAGTACGCATCGGCGCTCGGCGACCTCAAAGGTGGTGAAGCCGCCCGCAGGCAGCCGTGCCGGCAGCATCGGCGAAGCGCGGGCCGCGGCTGGTGCGGCCGCTGGTCGACGCCCGCCCAGGTGAAGGGCACGACCTCGCTGCCGTAGAGCGCCACAATCCAGCGCAGCGGGCGCGGATAGCCGATCGCCGCTGCTGTTCCAGCGCATGGTCTTGCCCCAGCGCAGGCTGTCGAGCAGCTCGACGATCAGGTCCGGCAGCACCGCGTGCGGCAGGCTTGCCGGCCACGCGCTTGACGGCATAGACGTAGTTCTCGCGTGCGATCGAGGTCGTGTGACGCCGACGCCCTGGCCGCGCGCGAAGCCCTCGGCGGCGGTGGTCGGCTTGCCCACGGCGTCGTAGGCGCGGTCCAGCGCTGGGCCGCGCTTCTCCACGATTTCGTCGGCTTGCATGGGGGCCAGCCCATCGACCAGTGCCACCAGGCGGCGCGTCGTGCCGGTGACGCGCAGCCGCCTGTAGGCCAGCTTGCGCTTCGGCAAGCAGCGCCGCCAGTTTCTCCTCAATCTGCGCGATGCCGTCCACCACGTCGGCGGGCGGGCAGCTCTTCGGAGCCAAGTTCGAGCAGGAAGCGTCTGCGGCTCGGAAGCGACCGGCATGGCTGGCAGGTGCAGGCGGGCTGCGGCGGGCGCCGCATCTTGCGCACCATCGCTTGCAGCCACGGGAACTCGTAGCTGCTCGCGCTGCTGGACGTAGAGCTCGGAGACGGCACTTCGCCTGGCCGCGCATGCCGGCAAAGAACTTGGCGCGCTCGGTGACGCCGATGGCGCCGCGCGCGTCGAGCAGGTTGAAGGTGTGGCTCTGGCGCAGGACAAAGTCGTGCGCCGGGACGACCAGCCCGCGCTGGATGCAGGCGTCGGCCTCGGCCTTGTAGATGTCGTAGATCTGGCTTCAGCCGCTCGACGTCGGCCAGCTCGAAGTCGTAGACGCAGTGCTCGACCTCGGCGTCGTCGTAGAGCTCGCGCGAAGGTGTGCACGCCGTCCACGTCGATATCCCACACCTGCGTCTTGTGCTGCAGGTACATGACGATGCGGTCGAGGCCGTAGGTAATCTCGACGCTGACGGGGTCCAGCGGCAGGCTGCCCGCCTGCTGGAAATAGGTGAACTGGGTGATCTCCTGCCCGTCCAGCCAGACCTCCCAGCCCAGCCCCCAGGCGCCCAGCGCGGGCGATTCCCAGTTGTCCTCCACAAAGCGCATGTCGTGGCGCGTGCAGGTCGAGCCCGATCGCCTCCAGGCTGCCGAGGTAGAGCTCCTGCGGGTTGCCGGGATCGGGCTTGAGGATCACCTGGTACTGGTGATGCATCTGCATGCGGTTGGGGTTCTCGGCGTAGCGGCCGTCGTCGGGGCGGAAGGAAGGCTCGACATAGGCCACGTTCCACGGCTCCGGGCCGAGGACGCGCAGCACGGTGGCCGGGTTCATGGTGCCCGCGCCCACCTTCTCGCTGTAGGGCTGCCAGATCGTGCAGCCCTTGGAGGCCCAGTATTCATGGAGGCGCAGGATGACCTGCTGCATCGTGAGGGGCTGCGCGACAGCAGCGGAAGCGGGCGTGTTCGTGTTCGCCATGGAGCAACCTCGAGGAAGTGAATTGACCGGCCCTCTACATAGCCCGCAACGGGGCAGGCAGGAAGGTCAGTATGAAAATGAGAATCATCACATAACCCAGCGCCTTGCGCCTGCCGTCAAGTTCGGTGACGTCGTCGAGCGCGGGCGGGTGGAAGGGGCCGATGATGAAGAAGATCAGGAAGAGCCAGATGAACCAGCCCGTATAGCCGACGTTCGAGAGCCACGGCACATACTCCTGGACGAGGCCGAGTCCGGCGACTGCCAGCACGGCCAGCAGACCCACCGTGACCAGATTAATCGCGCGCGCCTTCTCGCCGAACATGGCAAAGACCGTGTGGCCGCCGTCTAGTTGGCCCACGGGCAGCAGATTGAGCGCCGTCACCAGCAGGCCGATCCAGCCCGCCAGCAGCACCTGGTTCATCAGCACGTCCTGTCCGGCAGCGGTGGGAAGCACGGCGCCAAAGAAGAGATACTGCGCCCCAAGCGTCAAGAAGGCTGTTGCCAAAGTAGGTCGCCTCTTCCATGGGCGCAAAGAACTCCAGGCGGGCCATGGAGAGACCGAGCAGAAAGATCGGAATTGCCAGCACCAGCCCGGCAAGCGGTCCTGCCACGCCAATGTCGAAGAGTAGGCGGCGGTCGCGCACCGGCTCGCGCAGCTGGATAAATGCGCCCAACGTGCCAAAGCCAAAGGGCATGGGAATGAAGTAGGGAAGCGTGACCGCTACCTTGTGATACTGCGCGGCAAAGTAGTGGCCAAACTCGTGCGCAGTGAGGATCGACATGAGGCACAGTGCAAAGGGCCAGCCCTGAATCAATGTTGCCGGCTGCAGCAGATCCCAAATTGATGTTGCATTGACGGCGGCATCGCTGTACATTGCGCCCACAAAGAGTGTGCTCAACACCGTCAACACAAAGAGAACGACGTGGGTTGCTGTACGCGACGCCGCTCGCCGCCCAATCCCCTGCCCAATGCGCAGCAGAACTTGATCGCGCGTACCGTCAGGGTCCGGCCGCAGCAATGGTGTGTAGCCGCGCTTGTTCAGTTCGCTCAGCCAGCGTGGGAAGACCTCGTGGCTTGGACGCAGCAATCTGCCGCGCAGGACCACAAGGCCATCGCGGTCGGGATCGATGGGCACCTCGACATCCTCAACTTCGAGGTCGCCGGCAAAGAGCGAGGTGGCCTGCGCTTCGAGGAGCGCGGCCTCGCCACCATGGTGATCGTCGCGTTCGGCGTCGTCAGCAGGCGGCTCGGAGCGCTGCGGGTCAAAGGGAACTGGTGCATCCTGAGGGAGTTCACTCATAAGGCTTCATTGTAGCGCGGCGTGCGAAGCGCACCAATCCCGGCGACCTGACAAGGTGACTTTGCAATGCGCTTGCGCCGCCCGGCCTGCCGTAGCGGAGGGCCTCTGTGCTCTCACCTTGTGAGGCCGCGAATGTCCATTCCAGCGGCAGCATCATATGGATTTCATGCCTCGCACTGCTGATGCGAACTATAATGACCTCACGCGCCACGCCCGCGCCGGGCGCGGTGTGCACGATCGGAAGGAACACCTCGCCTTGGCCTCGATCCAGAGCCATATTCAATCCATCACCTATTTCGAGGGGCTTGCCGCGAACGAGTTGGAGTACCTCGCCGCACACGCGCTTTCGCGCAGACTTGTTGGCGGTGAAATCGTCTTCCTTGAGGGCGAGCCTGCCGGCGGGCTGTGGATTGTGGAACAAGGCGCGATCAAGATCTTTAAACTCAGCCAGGATGGGAGCGAGCACATTCTGCACTTGCGCGGCCCGGGCAACACCTTCAACGATGTCGCCGCGCTGGATGGCGGGCTCAACCCGGCCGGCGCGGCTGCGCTGAGCGCCGAAGCGCGCGTCTGGCTGTTGCCGACGGCGGTAATCGACCATGTGCTTGCGTCGAATCCGCAAGTCGCCCTGAATGTCATTCGGCGGCTGGCGCGGCGCGTACGCACGCTCGTGGGCCAAATCGAGGACCTGGCGCTCCATTCGGTGATCGTGCGTCTGGCGCGTTTTCTGCTCAAACAGGCCGAAGATGCATCGCTCAGCGGCCCGGGCATTACGCGCACAGCGATTGCAGCGCACATCAACACCACCCCGCAGACGATTAGCACCCTACTTCACACGCTTGAGGAGGCAGGCGCGATCCGCTTTGATCGCCACCACATTGTCATTGCGGACGAGGCGATCCTGCGTTCAATCGCTCAGCTGTAAAAAGGCGAGTGCGTGGCGGGCAGGGGATTTGATGATTGTTGATTTGTTGACTTGGTGATTGGTTAAGTGGTGCCTTGATGGGTCAGGCGCCCACTTCAGCCGATTCTCCCGCGTTGCCCGCTACTGGTCTCCCCCGACGCAGGCCAAACTTCCCCAATTTCGTTGGAACTTAAGCCAGCTTAAGTCGCTGCGGCTGCTTTGCTGCTATCCTCGCGTTATCACCATCTGGTGTGTCGCGCGCTGCGATGAGCAGCCATGCGCCGGAGGATCGATGGGCTCTTTGTCTTCACTTTGGATGCCGGTAATTGACCAATCGACTTGCACGGGCTGCGGCGAATGCGTGGCGCACTGTCCTGAAAATGCGCTGGGCAGCCGCAACGGCAAGGCCGCAATTGTGCGGCCTGACGCATGCAGCTACTGCGGCGCCTGTGAAACGCTCTGTCCTGTCGGTGCAATCGAACTGCCTTATCTCATCGTTAGAAACGGAATGAAGAGGGAAACACAACATGCAAAATGAACCGCGTCGCAAAGTTCGTGGCTCGTCACTTCTGTGGATCGCGCTCCTGGCCATTCTTCTGCTGCAGGCAAGCATGATCGGCCTGAACGCGCAGAATCGTGGGAATGTGGCCAAGCCCGCCGCCATTTCCGAAACAAATATGAGCATAACCACGGGCACCACGGAGACCACACCCCCTATGGAGGGTGACGCCCATGCCATGGATCAGGCCGCAGGTGCAGACTACACAGCCTCTGCACCCGTCGCAGCGGTAGCAGCCGTCGCAACGCCCGCGCCCGCGGCTCCCGACGCCGTTTCGATCGTGCGCAACCCGGCGGACCTCCCCCCATCCGTCGGTGCGCGCGGTCCGGAGACGGTTACGGTTGACCTCGAGACTGTGGAAGTCAACGGCATTCTGAGCGATGGCACGACCTACCACTACATGACCTTCGGCGGGCAAGTGCCCGGGCCCATGCTGCGCATCCGCCAGGATGATACGGTCGTTCTCACGCTCCATAACCAGCCTGGCAGCATGATGGCGCACTCCATCGATCTCCACGCCGTCACCGGGCCGGGCGGCGGCGCAGTCTACACGCAGGTTCTCCCCGGCGAGAGCGGCTCATTCACCTTCAAGGCGTTGAGCCCTGGTGTCTATGTCTACCACTGTGCAACCGCCAGCGTGCCCCACCACATCCAGTCCGGCATGTACGGGCTGATCGTCGTCGAGCCGCCGGGCGGTTTGCCGCCGGTGGACCACGAGTTCTACATCATGCAGGGTGAGATCTATACGGTGCAGCCCTATGGCACCAAGGGCCAGCTTGATTTCAGCTACCAGGCCATGCTCGATGAAGCGCCCCAGTACTTCGTCTTCAATGGCTCGGCCGGCGCGCTGACGCAGGATGAGAACGCCTTGCGCGCCAAGGTGGGCGACACGGTTCGCATCTTCTTTGGCGTGGGCGGTCCCAACTCCATGTCATCGTTCCATGTCATCGGCGAGATGTTCGATCGCGTCTACAACCTCGGCTCGCTGACAACCCCGCCAATGACCGACGTGCAGACCACGATCGTTCCCCCTGGCGGCGCGACGATGGTTGATTTCAAGCTTGAGGTGCCGGGGCGCTACATTCTGGTCGACCACGCGCTGAGCCGAATGGAGCGCGGGCTTGCCGGCTATTTGTACGTGGATGGTCCGGAAGACCCGACCATTTTCCACAGTGACGCTGCCGCAGACATGGCCGGCCACTAGGTGATTCGTCTCGGACATGAGACGGTCTAGCGTAGCGGCTGCTTCAGCTGCCGTCGGTCGGGGATGCGGCGCGATTGGCGGTCTCGGCAGCTGAAGCAGCCGCCATGTATGTGAGACGTTCTTGCGAGACTCGGCACGAGCGCCTGTGGGGAAGTTGAAATTGTGCGCATGAGGAGTTGCCCGCTCGCTCGATGCGGGCCCGTAGCTGGAGGAGAGAAACAATGACGCAGATTGACGTGCGGGCCGTGGAGCCACGCGACCGCCACCCGATGATCTTTGACACCTTTGATGGCATGCCGCCGGGCGCTTCGTTTGAACTCATCAACGATCACGATCCCAAGCCGCTGTACTATCAGTTGATGTACGAGCGCACAGGCGAGTTCGAGTGGGACTACGTTGAGAGTGGCCCGATGACATGGCGCGTGCGCATTACACGCACACGGGCGGCGAGCGCCTAAAGTGAAACCGGGATGAAATTCACATCTACTACGAACATCGCAACGCAAAGTCGCAGAGGACGCAAAGGAACGCAGAGGAAAAGCGCCTGTCAGGAATGAGTCGATTCGCTGCGGTCCTTTGCGTTTCTTGGCGCTCTTTGCAACTTTTCGTTGCGATGTTACTCTCATGCCGGTATGACTTCAGGCTTTGAGTGCAAGGACGCTTCATTGCAGGACGCGGCGCGGTGCACAACAAGCGGGCATGACGGTTTCAGCACAAACAACGGCCGGGGGTATGCAGCCCCCGGCCGTTCAATTTGTGAAATCTGGATGGCTAACGCATCGCCCTGCAGGATCTACAACTGGAAGTTGCGCCCGTTGTCGCGCACAACCTTCTGGTTGTAGTTGGTCACATACGTAAGCAGTTTGGCGTGGAGCTTCTCCCAGCCGCTGCTGTGCAAAATGCCCGCCAACTTTTCGGCGCTCTCCACTGCGCCCAGCGTGAGCATTTGCGGCCCATCCCCGTACATGGTATACAGAACTTCGCTTGGCTCAATACCAAGCTGCATGAGCCGGGGGGCAAATTCGCGTACCACGAACTCCGAAAAGTCCTGTTCGCGGCCTGCTCGAATGTCCCACTGCATGAGCAGTTTCACCATAGCGAATTGGCATCCCGTGAGAATCGCCCATTGCGCCGCCACAACCACCCTGCGGCTCTCTAACTGTGCTGGAACGATACCAAAAGCAGTGGAGAAATGCAACTAAACCGCCCCTTGACCGCCGCCGCCCCGAGTTCTTCCGCATGACCTGCTTCAGTCGCCCGGCTCTCCTGGTCCGTTTCGTTGTTCCCGCCATTGTGCTGAGCATCTTGATCGGCGTGCTGCCCCGAGCCGCGGCGGCGCAGTCTTCCGCGCCGCCGCAGGGAGCGCCTGTCATCATCACGCCCATCAGCGCGCCGGGCGTCACTCTGCAAACACACACGAGCGACATCACGCTTTCTGCCGATGGCACGGCCGAGGCGACAGCCTTCTACCGCCTGCGCAACGAAGGAACGACAGACTCGGTGGCAACACTGGGCTTCACCTCGCCCACTGCGGGCGGCGCCGCCGCACTTCCGGCTGACCTCGCAGCCACAGTCGATGGCGCACCGCTGCAAATCCAGCCCGGAACTGTTGCGCAGGCGCTCGTCACTGTCCCCGCGGGTGGACGCACAGACCTGCGCTTGCGCTACTCCTTTGATTTGGGAAGTGGCGCCGTTTTGGAGACTCGCTTTGACGCCGCAGCGCTCGAGAAGGCGTGGCCCGGCTCCACGAGTTTCCGACTCACGATCAACGTCCCCGCCGAGATTCCCGGTGGCTCGTGGCTGCGCACAACGCCCGAGGGGTGGCGCTTCAGCCCCAGCGAAACGGCCGCGGCCGCCGCCATCCAGTGGCTCTATCGAGGGCAACATCCCCCCTGAGCCACTTGTCTTCGAGTATGCCAACCCGCAGCTTTGGCAGCAGATCGTCCAGCAGCGCAGCGCTGCCCAGACCGGCGGCGTTGCCGAATCGGTCGCGCTCGGCGACAGCTACGCCCGCCTTGCCGAAGATACGACCGACGGCGGCGTGCGCGACCGCTTCTATGGACAGGCGCTGGCCGCGTACGGCGGCGCACTCGACCGCGCTGCCGCCTCTGGCGCGCAGCCGGCCGTGCTGGCGCCGGCGTATATGGGGCAGGCGCGCCTCTACCGCCAACGCATTGTGGGCAGCGGCGGGGCCTTCAGCGCCGAACATGCCCAGTTGCTTGTCGATTCAACGCTGGCGGCATTGAGCGCGCTTCCGGCCAATGACCCGCAACGCGTGGAACTGCAGCAGTGGCTCAGCGATGGACTGGCTATCGTCCTGCGCGATGCAACGGACCGGCGTGATTGGGAGAGCGCCCTCACGACGCTTGACCAGCTTGAGAAGTCCTCCGGCGCGATGGATCCGGTGGCAATCGCCGAAGAACGCCGCCGCATTCTCTTTGAGCAATCGCTGCAATTGCTTGAAGAGGGGCAGCGCGACGAAGCCGTAGCGGTTTCGGGAAGCAGCATTATCAGCGAAAGCCTTCAGGCCCCCGCTGATTCACAGGCGCTCTTTGCATCGTGGCAGAACACGGTGACTGTCGACGCTCGCGGCACGGAACTCGTGCTGGTTGGCTTGCCGGCGCCGGGGCGTGCACTTGCCGCCGGGACTGCCGCGAGCGCGCTCGCCGGCCGATGGGCAGCTGTCGATGGTGCGACAGTCACGCTCTCGGTCCCCTCGCCCAGTGATCCCGCAGCGGCGGTGACGTTCCGTCTGCGCATTGCTGATCCTGCTGTGGGACCGGCCCTCGCCAATGCCACGCCGCTGCGCGCCGACTGGGCGCTGCCGCGCGCGCTGCTTGCGCAACTCGCACCCGAGTCAAGCAGTGAGAGCTCGTTCCTGCGGCGCAGCGTGCTTCTCAAGCTGCCGCTTGACCTGCGCGGCCCCGGCGAAGAGTGGAAGCGGCTGGCAGACGATCTAGAGCAGCAGGCCAGCGCGCTTGAGGCGGCGGGTACTGCCGGTGACCGCTCGGAGGCGTCGCTGGCGAACGCGCTGCGTGCCAAGATTCAGGCCGCCAACTACCGTGCCGAGGCCAACAATTGGCAAAGCCTTGCGCAGAACAGCCAGGTGCTGGCGCTGCTCGAGGGCCCACGTGGCGCACCAAGTGACGCACGTGCGTGGCAGATTACTGTCTCCGATCCCCCGCAAACGCTACAATACGCAAGCCAGGGGCTGAATTCGACGGGCGTTCTCGTACTTGTGGCCGCGGGATTCGTGCTTCTGCTGCTTCTGGCGGGTCTGCTCTGGTCCTTGCTCTAGCCCCAAGGACGCGGGCCGGTGGCTACGACGGTAACGATCACGGCGCACACAGCGCGGCGCGAACGTCGCCGGCACAGCGGCCATTATCTGTTGTCAATTGTCAGTCAACTGCTGTACATCTGCGCCACGCCGTGCCGCTCACCGAAACCCTGCTTTGTTCCGTTCTGTCCCTTCAATGACCCAAGCAACCCTTGCCGGTACACCGCCGGCCGCCCAACCGGAGGTCACTAGCCAGAGCTTCCGCTATCGCAGCAACGTCTACTTCCAGGATGGCGTGGCGGTCATCACGGTCCTGAGCGCGCTGCTCTTTCTCGTGCTGGGCGTCTCCATGGATGCCGCGGGCCACGTGCCGCAGGGGTTGGGGATCATTGTCCCCGTGGTGATGGGCGCGATCGCGCTGGGCATTCTCATCGCGTTCAGCCGCTTCGACAACTTCTTCGCGCTTTCCTATGCGCTTTTTACCGGGCTCGCGCTCATTCTCTTCATGATGACGCGCCTTCCCACCAGCAGCGAGGTAGCCCCCTTCCTCGACAAGGGGCTGCCCGAACTCCAGGCGCGTTCGTACTTTGTGCTGCTGCGCCTCCTCAACTGGGTTGACGCTGCGATGACCCGGTCGGCCAGCGCCGACAACTACGTCTTTATCTTCGAAATCTCCTTCCTGCTTTGGTGGATTGCCTTTCTGGGGATGTGGTCAATCCTGCGCTATGGGTATATCTGGCGCGCCGTGGTCCCCGCGGGGCTTGTGCTCATCGTCAATGGCTACTATGCCCCGAATCCCGTATGGGCCTTCCTCGGGGTCTTCTCCGTGCTCGCGCTCTTCCTCATGGTGCGCACCCACCTTGCCGAGCAGCAGTTGCGTTGGCGCGACGCGCGCGTTCACGTGACGCACGAGGTTGGCTGGGATTTTGTGCGGACTGGCCTCACCTACAGTCTGATTGTACTTGCCATTGCCTGGCTCCTTCCCGGGCTCGGGCGCAGCGTGCAATTGCGCCAGTTGCTTGCGCCGCTCAACCAACGCTGGGAGCAGACTTCGCAGGAAATCAACCGCCTCTATCAAGGATTGAATCGGCGCGAAGTTGCCTCAGGCGGTGCTTTCGGTCGCTCTTTGACACTGGGCGGAGAGCGCAACGTCGGTGATAGCCTGCTCTTCAATATCTCCACCGCGCAAGGGCGCTACTGGCGCGCCGTTGTCTTCGACACCTACACGGGCAAGGGCTGGCTCAACACAAACGAGACGCAAGTGCAGCTTCCTGCCCTGCAGCCTGCGCCGATTGCCGACTGGACTAGCCGCACGCCTCTCACACAGACGATTACGCTGATGGCGCCGTTGGGCAATGTGGTCTTCGGCGTGCCCGACATGCGCCAGATCGATATGCCCGTTGATGTCCTTGTCAACGGCGTGCCGGGCGTCGCGCTTGATGCGCCGGCGCTCGACGACACGACCCCGGCGCCCGTGGAGTTCTCGATGGTGCGGACAAACAGACAATTGGACGTTGGCGACACATACTCGCTGCTCTCGAACTCAACCGACGTGTCGCAGCTTGACATGGAGCAGGCTTCCACCGACTACCCCGCGGCAATCGTTGACCGCTATGTGCAGATTCCCGAGGGCTTTTCGCCGCGTGTGACGGACCTTGCCGCGTCCCTTACGGTGACAGCCACCACGCCCTATGCCAAGGCCAAGGCGATCGAAAGCTACTTGCGCACAATTCCCTACAACGACGCAATTGCAGCGCCACCGCCGGACGCGGACCCGATTGAGTATTTTCTGTTCACCATACGCGAGGGCTACTGCGATTACTATGCAACCTCGATGGCGATGATGCTGCGCACGCTGGGGATTCCGGCGCGCACGGCAAGCGGCTATGCCGAGGGCAGCTTTGACGAAGAATCGCAGCTCTATTACGTAAGCGAACGCGACGCCCACACGTGGGTGGAGGTCTTCTTTCCGGGGCTCGGCTGGGTGGAGTTTGAGCCCACTGCGGGCGAAAGTCCTCTCAACCGCCCCACAGGCACAGAAGACACAAACGCCATGCTGACGGAGAATCAGCCGGATCCAACGCCTGACCCCGACCAGGCACCGCCCGCCGACCAGCAGCCCATGCAGGATCCAGGCGCCTTCGATGCTACGGCCCAGGAACAGGGCGCGGGTGGCCTGCCCTGGTGGGTGTGGGCGCTGCTGACGCCTGTGGTGCTGATCCTTGGTCTGCTGCTCATACGGCGCGTACAGAGCGGTGGTCCTACGGCGTTCACGCCCGACCTACCGGTGATTCTCTTTGAGCGCATGCAGCGCTGGGGAGGGCGCATAGGGCTCGCCCCGCAGCCGCACCAGACGCCCACCGAGCAGTCCAGCGCATGGAGCCGCGCTCTGCCCGATGGCGCGCCTGAGGTGCGGCGCATTACCAGCGCGTACGAGCTTTTCCGCTTTGGCGGAGGCCACAGCGCGGCCGTTCCACCGGCCGCGGGCGAAAGTTCACCCGAGGCCGAAGCGTGGTCCACGCTGCAGCCGCTCTTTGTGCGCGCATGGCTGGCGCGCCATCTGCCTTTCCTGCGCAAGAAGACAAAGCGTCTACGACCTGAGCGACGGGCCGCAGGACGAGTAACGCGCGAGTGCCAAACTTGCGTTGCGCTGGCGGCGGTGGGGCACAAATTGATAACGGACAAATGATATCTGGCGTTGCGCAGCCATCAATGAGGCAAGGGCGCAAGGGCGCCTACGCTTGTGGAAATTGCGCTGCACTCTTTGCGGCACACGATGACCACTGCGTAACATGGGCGTACAAACAAAAGGGGGATGGATGCGCTAATCGCATCCATCCCCTGTACTTTTATTTCCGTTTGCGCCCGGAGCGCTTGCCGATGCGAGGCGCTACTGCGAGCGCTTGAGCAGCACCACCTGCGTCTCCTCAGGCAGCGAACTCTTGCTGACCTTGAGCATTTCAAGTGAATCGGGCACGGAGACGCCAAACTCCTTGAGGAACTTCTCCACCGGCTCGAGTGACTCGGCAAGGGACGGGGAGAGATCCGGATGCTGGTAGTGCATGGGGATGACGATGCGTGGTTCCAGCAAGCCAATGATCTCGACGGCGCGCGCAGGATCGAGCGTATCTCCGCCGCCCACAGGCACGAGCAGGATGTCTACCTCACCCACGTTGAGCGCTTCGATTTCGGACTGGTGGGGAACCTCGCCAATATCGCCCAGGTGACCGACCGTCAAATCGCCGAATTCAAGGAAATAGGCGATGTTGCGCTCAAGCGGTTTATCTACCTGTTTGCGGTGATAGGTTGCGAGCGCGCTCACGAAGACATTCTTGACCTCAAATTCGCCGGGCCCCGAGATCACCTTTGCGTCACCTGCAACGCGATCCACGGCGCTGTGGCCGGGGCGCAGGTGGCTGATTGTGAGGATGTCGGCACGAAGCTTTGGCGCGGCCGAACTGACACTCTTGTCGTATGGGTCACAGACAACCGTCACCCCGCTTTCGCGAATGCGGAAGCAGGAGAGGCCGTACCAGGTGATATCCATGTTGTCTCCTGGGTGGAAGCGCGCCGAGGAAGAGCGTGCGCGCGGCAAATCGGAACAGATGTTTTGATCGTCGCTCCACTATACCGCAGAAGCACAGCGCAGCCAAACAAGAGCGGTGAATTGAAGAGGCGCAAAGCTCCCGCAGCCCATGCGGCGGCGTAATTGGTGCATCCTCGACGGTGGTGACAGGTTCGTCGCGGCTGCCTCTGCAGGCTCAGGCCCGCTTCGGTTCCCGGGCAACCACTCACCCGACATACGATGCGCATACGGCGTGGCCCACAACGGCAAAGTCGCTATGGCGTGGCGGGCAACGGCTCCGTCGGAACTGGCGATCCGCCTGGCGGTGCGGGCGCTTCCAGCCCCCCGGCCTGTGTGGTGGGCACGCGCTGTGTTTCCATGTACCAGTCTGCGAAGCTCTCAAAACGCTGGGATGGATGGTTGAGCGCGCCCATTTGCACGTTCTGCACAGCGCTGCTGACGCCGTAGGTGAAGACGGGGTAGTAGAGCAAAAGCGCGGGAACCTCGTCCGCAAAGATCTGCTGGAACTCGCCATAGAGTTCCTTCCGCTGTGACTCGTCAAGTTCGGCACGCGCCTTCTCCATCACGCGGTCGGCCTGCTCGTTCGTCCAGCCGCTGTAATTTTGCCCGGCGCCAACCGTTTGTGTGCTGTGCCAGAGGGGATACGGATCGGGGTCGCCCGGTGTCTCCCAGCCGATAAGCACGGCCTCGAAGGTGCGGGGGGCGAGCAGATCGTTGACGAGGCCCGCAAAGGTAACGGGCGTCGGCTCGGCCTTGACCCCTATGGCGGCCCAGTCTTCGGCAATGCGCTTGATGAGTGCCGATCGGGTGGCGTCGTCGTTTGTGTGGAGAACAAACTGCAGGGGCCGCCCATCCTTCTCGCGAATGCCGTCCCCGTTGGCATCCACCCAGCCCGCCTGGTCGAGAAGGGCACGCGCCTTCTCTGGAGAATGCTCGAAGCGGGTTACGTCGGGATTGAAGGCCCAGTTTTCGGGCAAGATTGGGCTGTGGGCGATGATCCCCTGGCCTGCGGCAATGTCCTGGACCAGCGCTTCGCGATTGATCCCGTAGAGCAGCGCCTGGCGCACCTCCTTCTCCTGGAAGAAGGGCACATTGGGGTTGTTGAGGTTGAGCGTAATGTTGATGTAGCTTGGCTGCGCGCTGGAGAAGAGCTGCAGATCGTCGCGCGCGATGGCTTCGGGCATGGATTCGGGCAGCACACGGCTGATGCCGTCGATCTCTCCCGCGGCAAAAGCGGGGAAGAGGCTGGGGTGGTCCGCAAAGAAGCGCAGTTCGAGCGACTTGATGAAAGGCTTCTTGCCGGCGAAGTAGGGGTTTGGCCCAAGCGTTACGTGGTCGGCCGTCATTTCCTCAATCATCATGCGCCCATTGCCAACGGGCGTCGTGTTGAGTTTCGTGGCGACGTCAACCGGTGGAACATTTGCGAAGATGTGCTTGGGAAGCAGCCCGATCGAGGTGTAGTCGAGGAAGGGACTGAAGACCTCGCGCAAGGTGAAGCGCACTGTGCGGTCATCCACCTTGCTTGCCTGCACGGCCTGCCAGAGGCTCGCGAGCGCGGGCAAGCTGTAGACGTCGGGGTCCTGCAGAATGCCTACGGTGAAGATGACATCATCCACAGTCACCGGCTGGCCGTCATCCCAGAATTCGCCTTCCTTGAGTCGAAAGTCGTAGGTAAGGCCGTCGCCCGAGATCGTCCAGGATTCGGCAACATCAGGCATCGCGCGGCCGTTCTTGTCGGTGCGCGTCAGGCCGCGAAAGAGAAGGGCGCAGAGGTCATAGTCGACCTCAGTGACATCGCAGCGCAAAGGATTGATGTACTTGGGATTTCCTGCCACTCCTTCGCGAAAGATGCCACCTTCGGCAGGAACGAGCACTGTGGCAACGTTGTAGGCAGAGTAGCCCAGCAGCGTTGTAAGCAGCAGCACGCCCGCAAGCGCCAGCAGCACTTGCCAACGGATATGCCTGCCGATTGAATCGGCAGGCGCCAACTGCGCACCTTTGCTCATGGGCGGGCGGAGTGACACGAGAAGCAGGAAAGTGGGGTTGTCAGACAGGCTGCACCGGCCAATGCGAGGCGAGCGCCGGTGTCGACGGTTTGGGGGGCGGGCACGCGGACTGCGTGCCCGCCGTGCCAACGCAGGCGCCTATTCGAAGGCAACCGTAATCAACGCAAAGAGGAGAAAGAGGCTTGAAACCGCAAATGTGACATTGAAAAGTGTCTTTTCAATGCCGCGACGGGTGCGGTAGATGTCGCTTCCGCCAAACATGCTGCCAAGACCGTTCGTCTGACCTTGCACCATCACCAGCGTAATCAGCACCAGGCCGAGGATCATGGTGGCGATCATCATAAAGTCTACAAAGCTCATGGTCACTCGACTTTCTCTTTGCCCATGACCCAGGGCGCATCAGGAATCTCCAGGAATCGCGGTCTGCCGGCAGGCAGCAAAGCAGAAATCAGTATACCCGCGCACTTGGCGCCGGCCAAACCACGTTGGGCGCGGCGTTTGCACTCTTCACCGCATTGCGGAAACCAGCAGGCCGGGTCGCGTATCTTTATTCACCCGGCAGCGTGTAGACGAAAAGCGCAGGGTTGGCGTGGGCATCACGCTCGACGCGCAAGTCGCCGCCCGGATACCGTTGCTGGGCAAGCAGGAGTGTCTGCCGACCCGGTTCCGGCGGCAATAGCAGACGTGCGCCGGCCGGGAGAGTTGCGGGCCACGCCGCGGGATTGGCGACGGGGATAGCAGGAAGCAGCGTTGCGTCCTGAGCCTTGCCGCGCGCAAAGCGCACAACCGCGCTTGACGTCACGGCATTCGGATCGTCGGCAAAGAGCACGATAGGCGATCCGCTCTCACTGAGACGCGCAATGACGCGCGCCGCGGCCATTGTGGCATCAGGGTGAGTCCCCATGCGGGCAGGGTAATCGCGCACGTTGATCAGCGCTGCCAGCAGCAGGATTCCTACGGAAAGCAGAGTCGCCGCCGCCTTTGCCCACGCGCCCAGGCTGCGCACCAGGGCGGCTGTTGCACGGTCCAGCGCAAAGGCCAGCGATAACCCGACTGCAGGCAGGAGCACTGCCAGAGCGCCATAGGCGATTTCCTGTTGTGACTGCGGCGCAGCAGCCGCGATCCCCACCACAAGCCAGCCCAGAAGAATCAGGCCAATCGGTTGATCAACGTGAAAGAGCAATCCGCCCAGGGCCAGGAGAAAAAGCGCCCCCAGCAATGGGCCAAAGAAGATGAGCATAGGTGCGTTGTCTGGCGAACTCGGAAGCACGATGCCCAGCGTTGCCAGGATGGTCGTCAGCCCCTGCCGGGCGATATTGAGCGACCCCAGAGATTGTGCCAGCGAGTGTGTGACGCCACACTCGCCGAAGCAGATTCCTGGAGCGGCCGTGATCGCTGCTGCCGCACCCCATAGCCAAAAACCGCGCCAACCCACCCCGCCCCCCTCTCTGGCCAGAAGCCGCCTGCGCATCAGCGCAACGCTCGACCATGTTACGAGTGCTACAGCCGCGAGCACCGCGCCGCTGGGGCGCAAAAGCAGCGCCATCCCGGTGAGGATGCCGGCGGCGGCGACGGTGACGAAGTTGCCCGTGCGTGCTGCGCGCAGCAGGGCCCACAGGCCGAGCGCACCCCACAGAGCGGGTGCGAGAAAGGTGGGCAGGCGCGCCAAGTGCAGCGCGGGCAGCAGAGTTGACGTCGCCAACGCGCCAAGCAACGCAGCCATACGCCCGTCGTCAAGCCCCTCAACAACGGGAGCGCGCCGGAAGAGTTCGCATCCTAGCAGCCAGGTTGCCACCACAAGCGCCAGCGCCGCCGCGCTCCCCGCCCAGAGCAGCCCTTCAAACGGGTTGCGCGCAAAGGCAAGGCTCAAAGCGGTGGAGAGTGTGGCCAGCCAGGGAAGCCCGGCTTCTCCGCCGGCCAGCACTCCGCTGCCCAGCATTGACCCCTGGCTTTGCGCCTGCAAACCTACGGCAATGGTCTCGGGTGGAATCATTGCGGGCAATCGGTTGCCCTGCCAAAGGCCAAGGAATCCCGCCAGCAGCAGAATTGGTGCAAGCAACGGCCAACTTCGTTCCGGCCGGCCGGCGTCATCGCCCCAGATCTGCACGCTCCGTTCGCGTTGCAGCACGACCCCCGTAGCCGCAACAATGGCAATCCCCGCCAGCCACATTCCGCTCTGCAGCCAGCCCTCCGGCATGCCCAGGGTTGGCCACAACCAGAGCAGCCCTGCCAGC
Organism: uncultured Chloroflexia bacterium; assembly: GCA_963735275.1. Lineage (GTDB taxonomy): Bacteria > Chloroflexota > Anaerolineae > Caldilineales > Caldilineaceae > UBA5069. The sequence goes on from CAVTKJ010000004.1 coordinate 231,358, forward strand.
GCAAAGACCAGTAGCAGGATCAGGTAAAACGCGCGGCTGGTCATGGGCGAAGTACCGACTGCAGCTCGCATGCGGCGTCGGCCGAGCCCCTCCCATGCGGGAACTGCCAGCCCAAAGCAGAGACATGCGACGATTGCTGCTGCGTACGCGAGGGTCAGCAGATCCTGGGGCAGCCAGCGTTCATAGAGGATGAGCGAGGGTACGCGCGCCAACAGCCAGGGGGGAAATGCGCCTTCGAGCGAGAGGCGCGCAAAAAGATACGCTGCCAGCGCGGCAGCGGCAATTGCAACCGCGAGCAGCACGAGGCGCAGAATCTTCATGAACTTGGTGTCTGGTCCATGGGTCTGCTCTACTGTGGGCTGGAAGGGAACTGAGGTCGCGCCGGGCAGGCGCAATTCAAGCAAAGAACCCGGTTGGCACGGCCAGCGCGCCAACCGGGTCTCGTGGCAAAGAATGCACGATCTGCACTACAGGCGGAACATGCAGCGCAACACTCTCGCGCCTGTCCGCCCGCATTACTACTGGGGCGACTGCACCACGGTCTCGGCTACGTCATTTGAAGGAACCGCAACGGCCTGAGGTGGCGCGACCTGCACAGCCGGCGCAGATGCAGAGATCTGGGCGACTGGTGCAGCGACGGCGACTTCAGCCGGTGCTTCAGGCTGCGCAGGCGGCTCTTCTCCGCTGGATTCCTTGCGAAACTCCCTGATTCCCTTGCCTACGGCGCCGAACACTTCGGGAAGCTTGCCTACTCCAAAGAGCATCGCAACGATCACCATGATGATCAGAAGCTCAGGTACTCCTGGAACGCCCATAAGTCGACTCCTTGAAAATCAATCCAGTGCGATTGCTTTCATGCGCGCATGGTACGCTGCGCTTGGCAGGTCTTGCCTGCGGGTGTGAGAGGATTATAGCACGCTTTGCAGGCGGCGCAAATGATCTTACCGCGCCCGCCCCGCGCTTCTGTTTGGAGCGAGGCTTCCAGCGTCGTTAGCCTCGCTTCGTCGGTGTACAGAAGTCAGTAGTCAGTCAGGGCGAACATAGGCGACCGCGCCGCGGGCAAGCGTGGCCTGGACATGGCAGGATGGATCCAGCAGGACAATGTCGGCGTCGGCGCCCACCGCGATGCGCCCCTTGCGCTGCAGGCCCAGCAAGTCGGCCGGCGTGCGTGAGGCCATGATGAGCGCTTCGGCGAGGCTGCAGCCGCTCTGCTCGATCAGTGCACGCACGGCCCCGTCCATTGTGAGGATGCTGCCCGCTATGGTGCCATTCTCAAGGTGTGCTCCCTTTTCATCCACAATCGTCGCGTAGCCTCCCAGATTGAATACTCCCGGAGGCATTCCCATGGCGGCCATGGCATCGGTGACGAGCGTGATCCCTGTTGCACCCTTGAGGCGGTAAACCATCTGCACGATCGCGGGGTGGAGATGGACGCCGTCAACGATCAAGCCCACGGGCAGTTCGCTCAGGAGCAGCGCCGCTGCAACCCCCGGCTCGCGATGCTTGAGGTCGCGCATGGCGTTGAAGAGGTGCGTGCCCCAGCCGGCGCCCGCGTCAATCCCTGCCTGCGCCTCGGCGAAGGTGGCGTTGGAGTGCCCGATGCTGGCGATGATGCCGCGCGCGTTGAGCGCGCGAATCGCGTCAAGCGCACCGGGCAGTTCCGGCGCGAGCGTCACAATCCGCACAGAGGGGCGCGCCGCGTAGCGGGTGAGGATTTCCTCCACATCCACCGGGCGCATATAGGCCGGGTTGTGTGCGCCCGTCTTGTTTGGGCTGAAGTAGACGCCTTCCAGATGAAAGCCGAGCGACTCGGCCCCAAGTCGCTGGCTGGCGGCCTCTTCGGCGGCCTCAAGCCAACCCGTGTAGGAGTCGATAGGCGAGGTGATGCACGTGGGCACGAAGCCCGTCACACCCGTTGCAGGGAGCCGCGCGGCTACGTGGACAATCGTGGATGGGTCCACGGTGAAGTCGCAGCCGTAACCGCCGTTGAGCTGTAAATCAATGAAGCCAGGAGCGATCACGCCATGGCACGTGAAATCGGCCGCAGGATCGAGGCCGGGGCGCACGTCGGAGATCACGTCGTCGCGCACGACAACCGTGCTGTTGCTAATTACGCCGTCGGAAAGCAGCGTGGGGCCGCTGAGGGTGAAGGATTGCATGAGTGACTCCTTGTGCGAGACGCTAGATCGCGCGTCGGTGTGTATCGCGCACCAATATGCGCTATTATACTTGCCGCTGCGCGCAACGAGGGATCGAGCGCGTGGCTGCCGCCGGTTCCGCCCTCCGGATACACAAGGAAAAACCTATGGCTCGGTTTATCGCGCTCACATGCGAAGCGTTGGCACGTTCCGTCTATGCGGCGGCGGCCACCTCACCCCACAGCGTCACAACGCGCCTCTTCCGCCAGGGACTTCACAATACCCCCAAAGTGCTGCGCAACACGCTTCAGGACGAGATCGATGCCATCCCGGCAGGTGCGTGCGACGCAATCCTGCTCGCCTACGGACTCTGCGGTCTCTCCACGGCCTCGCTCGTCGCACGTCACACACCCATTGTCATGGCGCGGGCGCACGATTGCATCACGCTCTATCTTGGCTCACGCGAACGCTACCAGGCGGAATTCGACCGTCACCCCGGCACCTACTGGTACAGCACCGACTACATGGAGCGGCAGGAGCCGGGCGCTTCGGTGGGGCTCGGCGCCGCAGGCATTGGCGAGGCCGAGGCTGAATACGACACCTGGGTTGCCCGATGGGGTGTGGAGACAGCTGACTTGCTGCGCGAGGAGATGCAGCGCTGGTCCAAGCACTACACACGCGCGGCATTCATCGATACCGGCCTCGGTGATCTCGACCGCTTCGAGGCCAAGGCACGGGAGAAGGCAGAGGCCGAGGGGTGGGTCTACGAGAAACTGACGGGCAATCGGCGGTTGATCACCCAGCTTGTCCACGGCGACTGGCCCGAGGAAGAGTTTCTGGTTGTGCCGCCGGGCTTCTCAATTCGCCAATCGGCCGACGAGGGCGTGGTGATGTGCGTTCCAGCCGGGGATGAGGAGCCGCGCGTTGAGGCGCCCACTCGGCGCGAGCAGCGCAGGCGGCGGCGCGAAGAGCAGCCCGACGCGTAAACACGCCGTGGCCGAAATGTGACCAGCGCTCTATTTTGACAGCGCCCTGACGCTGTGATAATCTCGTTGTTCGGTTGCGCCGCGCCTGCGCGCGCCGCAGCCCGAATTCCATCCGACAGACTCTCTTGCAGAGTGGACCGGTGTGCAGATTGCGCCGGCCCGACAACCGACTGGAGCCCCGGTGCACGGTTGAGCAAGCGTTGGCAGTATGTCCCCTGTGGCCCATGACCCAGCACGGACAGCCTGCGGAGGCTTGCCCCATCGTTGATCGAGACCAGTCAAGCGCCCCGCCCGTGCAGAGAATGCACGCGGCAAGAGCGGATCCATGTGATCTGTGCGCACCCTCTGGTTCTCCAGTGGGTGCTTTTTTGTGCCCCACAATGGCCTGTCCGCAGTGAATGCGCTTGGCGCCAGAAACAACATAAATCGCGCTGTTCTGCTCTTTCCGGATTTTTTCCGCCCTTTCTGCGTACCAGAGTGTTGCTTTGGAGTGATTATGCGCACGGTTTTTTGGCAAGACAATTGCGTACAAATGATTGACCAGCGCATTCTCCCGGCCACCTTCGCGGTGATTCGCCTGGAGAGCGTCGAGGCAGTGGCACATGCGATCACGGACATGGCCGTGCGTGGCGCGCCCGCGATTGGCGCATCGGGCGCCTACGCCATGGCGCTGGCTGCGCACCTCAGCGCCGCAACCGACCGCTCCGCGCTGCTTGACGACCTGGGCAGCGCCAAAACAATCCTCGACGCCGCTCGCCCCACGGCAGTCAATCTCTCATGGGCCACGGCGCGTATGCTTGATGTCGCCACGCAGAGCCATCTGGAGGATGTCGACGCGCTGCGTGCCGCCCTGCTCGCCGAGGCCGAGGCGCTGGCCGATCAGGACGTGGAGATCAACCGGCGCATGGGCTTCCATGGCGCCGAAGTTGTGCCGGATGGCGCGAACATTCTCCACCACTGCAACACGGGCGCGTTGGCCACCGTGGATTTCGGCACGGCGCTGGGCGTCATTTTCGCCTGTCAGGAACAGGGCAAGCAGATTCATGTCTGGGTGGATGAGACGCGCCCGCGCCTGCAGGGCGCGCGCCTGACGGCGTGGGAACTGATGAACGCCGAGATCCCCATGCACCTGATTGCCGACAATGCCGCTGGCCCCCTCATGCGCACGGGGAAGGTGGATGTGGTGCTCTACGGGGCCGACCGTGTGGCCGCCAACGGTGACGTGGCCAACAAGGTGGGCAGCTACAAGCTCGCCGTCGTGGCCCGCGAGAACGGCATTCCGGTCTATTCGGTGGTGCCCACAAGCACAATTGATCTCACATTGCCGACGGGCGACGACATTCCCATTGAGGAACGGGGGGCCGACGAGGTCACCCACATCAACGGCGTGGCGATTGCGCCCGAAGGTGTGCCTGTCTACAACCCTGCGTTTGATGTGACCCCCCACCGCTATCTTACCGGCATTATCACCGAAGAGGGGGTTTGTTATCCTCCCTTCAGCGCGAGCCTGCGCAAGGCCAAAGAAGCCGCCGAGGCGCGCGTGATCGCCGGGCGCAAGGTTCAGGCAAACAGTGCCACTGCACTGCTTTCTACTGCCTCCGAAGGAGAAACAGCGTGATCGGAACTCGTGACTGGCGGCGTATCTGCCTCTTTTGCGGCGCGAACAGCGGCGCATCGCCGGCATACATGCAGGCGGCGCGTGACTTTGGCGCCGAATTGATTGCATGCGGCCTTGACCTCGTCTACGGCGGCGGCAGCGTGGGCCTCATGGGTGAGGTGGCGCGCACGGTGCTCGAGGGCGGCCGACATGTCACCGGCGTGATTCCACGCGCGCTCACCACCACTGAGCTTGCCGGCGAAGCGCTTGGCGAACTTGTCGTTGTGGACACCATGGCCGAGCGCAAGGAACGCATGCTCACCATGTCCGATGCCTTCGTGGTGCTCCCCGGCGGCATGGGCACCATGGACGAGCTTTTTGAAGCAATCACATGGGGCCAACTGGGCATCCAGTCCAAGCCCGTGGGGCTGCTCAACGTCAACGGCTACTTCGACCACCTCATCGGCTGGGTGGACCACGCCGTGACCGAGGGCTTTGTGCGCCCCCACCACCGCGCGCTGCTGGTGGAGGATGAGAACCCAGGCACGTTGCTCGAAAAGATGGCTGCGCACGAACTTCCCGCCGGGCTGCTTGTGTGGCACAAGGAAGAGTAACAAAGTTGCCATCTGCGCAAGACCGTATCCCACATTTACTGAAGGACTTGATTTGATGTTGCGTCGCAATACACGCGTATGTCGCCGCCCCTGCGGCTGTTGATCGTACTGGCTGCGACTGTTGGTCTCGCCTCGGTAATGGCGTTGGGGGTGCGGGCCGCCCCAGCGGAAGTCGCAGTCCGCCCTTGGTTAGAAATCTGGCTACAGCTCGGCGTGCTTGTGTGGGTGAGCGCGCTGGCGTTGCTCTATTTCGCCCCGCTACCCCGGCCCTGGAAGTACGACCTGGCAATCGGCCTGCTTTCCCTTTTTATGTTCGGGGTCGCGACGCTGGCGTTGAAGAACACGTCCTTCAGCTTTGGCGGCTTGAGCGGGGACGGGGTGCTGCACGCCGCGGTGGTGGCCAAGGTTGCTGCGCTCGGTGGCTTTCCGGACATGTTCCTCCGGAACTTGCCAGCCTACTATCCACCGCTCTACCATTATATTCTTGGTACCTTCGCGCGCGTTACGGGAACGGACCCGTGGCTGATGCTCAAGCCGGGGCTGCTCGTCATCTCGCTGCTCCTACCGTTCGCACAGTATGTTCTTTGGCGGCGGGTATCGAGTGCGGCCGTGGCCATGGGGGCGGCGTTCGCCCTGCTTGTGGTTCACGATTGGTTCAAGCTGCACGAATGGCTCGTCATGGTGCTGTTCGTGCCTTACTGGCTGCATTGGGCACTAAACGTCACGCACGTGCGAGTCGAAGCGTCGCGCCGCTATCTGCTGTGGCTCGCTGCCGGCAGCCTTATAGGCGCTTTGCTTTTCATGACGTACTACTACTTCTTCTTTATCGGCGCGTTGAGCGTCGTGATCATATGGATCGGAGAGTGGATTGCTGCCCGCCAGCGTGACACTAGTGCGCGAAAAGTTGACGCGGCCCGCCTGCTTGTCATCAACTGGGTGCACGTCGCGCTCCTGTTAGTGGGCGTCGCCGCCCTCAGCGCGATCTACTGGTTGCCATACCTGTGGAGCATGGTACGCGCCGACAGCGTGCAGCTCCTGCAGAATCGCTGGTTCACGGATGGGAAGATCCAGCTGCCGCTGGAAATCGTGGGCAGCTCGCTGCAGGGCGGGCCTTGCTTGCCGGCTTTGTCCTACTTGTACTAGCCTCCGGTCGGAGGCTGATCCCGCGGGCTCTGCTCTATCTGCTGGCAACGCTCTACGTTTGGTTTGGGATCGGCTACGTCGCCATCTTGCTCGACAGACCGTTGCTCACCTTTCGCGCCTATTCGATGGTCGAGTTGGTGCTCTCCATCGGTTTGGGAGCGGCAATCGTCTTTCTCAGCCGCATCTTGCGAGCGCCCTGGCAGGTGGATCGCGTGGCGGGGCCATGGCGAGCGGCGCTTGCCGCCATTGGGCTTGTGCTGCTGAGTTTCTTTGCCCGCCAAACGGTCTACCAGTTCATAGATGCCGATGAGTACACAAACGCGCTGGCGCAACAGGCGCTTCGGCAGTGAGGGCGGTTCACAAGCGGACGCGGAGGCGCTGCGCGCATCACTGCAGGGTGAGCCATTGGCCAGCCCGCCGCGCCCCCTGCTGCTGGATTTGCTGCACGCCGCAGACGGCCCGTTGCGAAACGCTGCGCGGGAGGCCTTCCGCTCCACAATTACGCACCCGGCCGATGCTGTTCTGGTCGAGGGTGAGAGCGGGGCGGTCTTGCGGCTCCTCGGCTACGATTTAAGCACAGGCGCGGAGACGGGCCGCCCGCGTCTCGAGACCTACTTCGAGGTGCTGGCGCCGATTACTGGCGACTACGACATCTGGTTCCACGCCACCCCGACAGCGGGCGGCGACACGCAGTATCTTGACCATAACTTCGTCGTGCCAACGAACGAGTGGCTAGCCCAGTCGGTTGTCATCGATAGCGTGCTGCTGCCGGACGACCCGGCAGCGTACACGTACGGATTTGGCATCTGGAATAGCGAAGACGGCACGCGACTGTCCCTGGACGGGGGCGGCGACTAGGTGTCGATCGACCTTGTCGCCCCACCTAGCAGAACATTAACAATGCAGTACACGTTGCAAAGGATTCACTCAGTGAACCAACGACTTACATGACAATGGTCATCACCGGCTCAGTTGCGTACGACTATCTGATGCACTTTCCCGGGCGCTTCCGCGACCATATCTTGCCCGACCAGCTTGACAACATCAGCCTCTCGTTCCTCGCCGATTCCATGCGGCGCGAGCGTGGCGGCGTGGCGGCCAATATCGCCTACACCATGAAGCTGCTCGACTGCGACCCGGTCATTCTCGCCACAGTGGGCGAGGACTTTGGCGACTACCGCCGCTGGCTCGAGGCGCAGGGGCTGAGCACGGCCCAGATCATCGAAGTGCCTGACGACCTGACGGCCACCTTCTTTGTGAGCACCGACGACGACCAGAACCAGATCGCCAACTTCTACACGGGGGCCATGGGCGCCGCCCGCCGTTACAGCCTCGCCGACCGCGACCTCACCGACGCGTCACTCGTGTTGATTAGCCCCAACGACCCCGTGGCGATGCTCAATTACGCCGCCGAATGCCGCACGCTGGGCATCCCCTATGCGTTTGACCCCAGCCAGCAGACCGCACGCCTCAACGGTGAGGAGTTCCGCGCCAGCATCCCCGGCGCCACCTATTTGCTCTGCAATGAGTATGAGCTTGCCATGATTCAGAACAAGACGGGCTGGTCGCTCGAGACGATTCTGGAAAATGTGGGCACGCTGGTGTTGACGCTGGGCAAGAAGGGGAGTGTGCTCTACACGGGCGGTCAGGTGCTTGAGGTGCCGATTGCCGCCGTAAGCCGCATGGATGATCCCACCGGTGCGGGCGATGCCTACCGCGGCGGCTTCTTCGCCGGGTTGGAGCATGGGCTGCCGCTCGGGGTGTGCGCGCGGGCTGGCGCGCTCTGCAGCGCCTATGCGCTCGAGCACATCGGCACGACCGCGCACCGCTTCACGCCGGCGGAATTCGCGGCGCGCTATGCGGCAACCTTTGGGGCCGAGCCTGCTCTGGCGGCGTTTGCGGAACAACAACAACTTTGACGCAAAGGCGCGGAGACGCAGAGGAACGCAGAGAAGGGCAAGGGCAGGAAACGCAGGTGCGTTCCATTTTGGCGCGCGACACGGCGTGGGCGGCTTATGCCATTGCCGATTTGCAGCCGGGCTTTGCCGAGCAGTGTGGCTGGTTTGTGCACGCTAATGCGCTCGTCATGCTTTACCATGGCCTCACGCCGCCCATCCTCTTTGCCATGGGGCCCGGTGCGGCGGTAGCGGGTGCGCTGGCAGAGGCGGCCACTGCGAGCCGGTTACCCGAAGCCGCCTACATGAGCATCCGCCCAGAGCACGAGGATGCGGTGGGGCGCTGGTACGACCTTTCGCCGGCGTGGGACGACCGCCGGCCTATGGTGCGCATGGTGCTGGATGGTGTGGCGCAGCCTTTCGTAGCGGCGGCTTCGGCCGGCGTACTCGAGGACGCGCCGCGATTGGTGAGTACGGCGGCTGAAGCCGCCGCTACGAACGCATTGCCCATGCGTCTTGCCACTGCCGACGCATCCCGCCTCGAAGCGCTCTACGCCCAGGGTGGCGACTTTGCGCCGGATGCGTTTGATGTGGCGCAAATTGGCAATGGTCTCTTCTACGGCATTGAGGATGAAGCCGGCACGCTGTTGGCCGCAGGCGGCACACATGTGGTGGATTGGGACGCGGGTGTAGCAGCGATTGGCAACTTCTGCACGCTGCCCGCCCAGCGTGGCAAGGGCTTTGCCGGCGCGCTGCTGGACGCGATTGTGCGCGACCTGCGCGCCGGCGGCGTGAAGACCATTGTACTTAACGTAGATCAGCGCAACGCCACAGCACAGCGCCTCTACACACGACACGGCTTTGTGAAGCACTGCGAGTTTGTGGAAGGAACAGCAAAATTGCGAATTGATGATTGAAGATTGCGCGGCCTCGCAGGCGAAGCGAGGCTTCCAAAATCGGAAGCCTCGCTTCAAGGGCGCATCGACAATCATCAATTTTCAATAGTCAATTATGTTAATTATGACGACCATTGTGCAGTCCATTACTCAGGAGAGACAACCAGGATGAGCGTAGCAATGAAGGAAAAATCGCACGACATGGCCGACATCAAGCTGGCCGAGACGGGGCGCTTCCGCATGCAGTGGGCCGCCAAGGAGATGCCCGTGCTCGACCTGCTCGAGGAGCGCTTCAAGCAAGGAGCAGCCCTTCAAGGGCGTGCGCATGGCGGCGCCATGCATGTGACCGTCGGAGACGGCCAACCTGATGCGCATCCTGCTGGCCGGCGGCGCCGAGGTGGCCCTCTGCGCCAGCAACCCGCTGAGCACGCAGGACGACATCGCCGCCGCGCTGGTGGCCTACTACGAGATGCCCGTCTACGCCATCAAGGGCGAGAGCGTCGAGCAGTACAACAGCCACCTCAACAGCGTGCTGGACGTCAAGCCCAATATCACCATGGACGACGGCATGGACCTGGTGGCCATGCTGCACACCCAGCGCAGCAACCTGCTGCCCAACGTGGTCGGCGGCACCGAAGAGACCACCACCGGCGTCATCCGCCTGCGCGCCATGGCCGCCGCGGGCAAGCTGCAGCTTCCCGGTGATTGCCGTCAACGACGCGCAGACCAAGCATTTCTTTGACAACCGCTACGGCACCGGGCAGAGCACGATCGACGGCATTATCCGCGCCACCAACGTGCTGCTGGCGGGCAAGAACTTCGTCGTCGGCGGCTACGGCTGGTGCAGCAAGGGCATCGCCATGCGCGCCAAGGGCATGGGCTCCAACGTGATCGTCACCGAAGATCGATCCGCTGCGCGCGCTCGAGGCGGTGATGGACGGCTTCCGCGTCATGCCCATGGCCGAGGCGGCCAGGATCGGCCACATCTTCTGCAGCGCCACCGGTGACATCCACGTCATCGACACGCAACCACATCGAAGACATGCGCGACGGCGCCATCCTCGCCAACAGCGGCCACTTCGATGTCGAGATCAACATGAAGGCGCTCACCGAGATGGCAGCCAAGATCACGCGCGTGCGCGACTTCCTGGACGAGTACACGCTGCCCGATGGCCGCCGCATCTATGTGGCCGGCGAAGGCCGCCTGGTCAATCTGGCCGCCGCCGAAGGCCACCCCAGCGCCGTGATGGACATGAGCTTTGCCAACCAGGCGCTGGCCGCCGAGTACATGCTCAAGAATGGCGGCGAGCTGCAAGGCCGAGGTGTACGATGTGCCGCTGGAGATCGACAACGAGATTGCCCGCGCTCAAGCTCAAGGCCATGGGCGTGGAGATCGATACCCTGACGGCCGAGCAGTCGCACTACCTGAACGCGTGGACGCTGGGAACAGGGCACTAGAACTGACGGAGTGTGAGTGCATGAGTCAGGAGTGCGAAGTAGCTGCATTCGCGCACTGCGCGACTTCACGCTCCCGACTCCCGATTACCGACATTTCAGGAGAGAAACCAATGACAACCTTCATGACTTCGCCGAGCCTGCTCTTCACCAGCGAATCGGTGACGGAAGGACATCCCGACAAGATGTGCGACCAGATCAGCGATGCCGTGCTGGACGCCATCATGGCGCAGGACCCCATGGCGCGCGTGGCCTGCGAGACGGCCATCAAGACCGGCTTCGTGATGTGCCTGGGCGAGATCACGACCACCGCCTTTGTCAACTTTGACGACCTGGTGCGCCAGGTCGTCAAGGACATCGGCTTTGACAGCAGCGACAAGGGCTTTGACGGCAACACCTGCGGCGTGCAGATCGCCATTGCCTCGCAGAGCCCCGACATTGCCCTGGGCGTCGACGAAGCCTTGGAGCACAAGACGGGCGAGATGCACGACGAGATCGAGGCCGTCGGCGCAGGCGACCAGGGCATGATGTTCGGCTTTGCCTGCGACGAGACGCCCACGCTGATGCCCATGCCCATCTACCTGGCGCACAAGCTGGCGCGCCGCCTCACCGAGGTGCGCAAGCAGGGCATCCTGCCCTGGCTGCGCCCCGACGGCAAGACCCAGGTCACGGTCGAGTACGCCTACGGCAAGCCCAAGCGCATCCACACCGTGCTGATCAGCACGCAGCACGACCCCGAGATCAGCCAGGAGGAGATTCGCGAGGCGCTGATCGAGCATGTGATCGACCCGGTGCTGCCCGCGCGAACTGGTGGACAAGGACATGCTGATCTTACACCAACCCGACCGGGCGCTTTGTCGTGGGCGGGCCGATGGGCGATGCCGGCGTGACCGGGCGCAAGATCATCGTCGACACCTACGGCGGCATGGGTCGCCACGGCGGCGGCGCCTTCTCGCGGCAAGGATTGCACCAAGGTGGACCGCAGCGCGGCCTATGCCGCACGCTGGGTGGCCAAGAACATCGTGGCCGCCGGCATCGCCACGCGCTGCGAAATCCAGCTGGCCTATGCCATCGGCGTGGCGCACCCGCTGAGCATCAACGTGGAGACCTTCGGCACCGGGCACATCGCCGACGAGCAAGATCGCCGAGCTGATCAAGCAGCACTTCGACCTGCGCCCGGGCGCGATCATCCGCGACCTGGACCTGCGCCGCCCCATCTACCGCCAGACGGCGGCCTACGGCCACTTTGGCCGCGACGACATCGACTTCCCCTGGGAAGAGACCAACCGCGCCGACGCCCTGCCGCGCCGCGGCGGGGCTTGAGGCTGTGGCCGCGTAACAACGGCTGTACACAGATTTCGCAGAAAAACGACAGATAACAACGGATGGCAGCCTTTCATCCGTTGTTATCTGTTTTTCATCTGCGGAATCTCTGTGCGGCCGTTGTTTCGTGCCCATGTGCGAGATGTGGCGTTGAACGCTGATAGACAAAACGTTGCGATGCATGTATAAGCCTAACGACCCTCCTGATTGTTTGCTGCTGCCGATAGCAGGTGACACAAGGGGCGACGAAAGCGGAACCATGCCGATGGACAGAGTGGCCACAAAGCTCTTCATTCCCCCCCACCGTCCCAAACTGGTAAGTCGTCCCGGTCTGATCGGCCAGTTGAACGCGGCTGCACACAGCAAGCTGACGCTGATCGTTGCCCCGGCCGGCTTCGGCAAGACAACGTTGGCGAGCGAATGGGTTGCCGGAGGCACGCGCCCGATTGCATGGCTATCGCTTGACGAGGAAGATGGCGACCCCGCACGCTTTCTGGCCTATGTCGTCGCTGCGCTGCAGACGATTGCGCCACATATTGGCAATGGGATTTTGGATGCGCTTCAATCCCAGCAGCCGCCGCCCCTTGAGTCGATTCTGACGGCACTGCTCAACGATATCTCCACGACTCCAGACGATTTTGTCTTTGTTCTTGACGACTACCACGTTGTCGATTCCAAAATCGTTGACCAGGCCCTTGCTTTTCTGCTCGATCACCTGCCGCCCCAGATGCACCTGGTCATCACCACACACGAGGATCCGCAGCTTCCGCTGGCGCGGCTGCGCGCCCGGGGACAGATGTATGAGCTGCGCGCCGCCAATTTGCGATTCAGCCCGGGAGAAGCCGCCGATTTTCTCAACCAGGTGATGGAGCTGAATCTCTCGGCGGCGGAAGTCGACTCCCTGGAGACACGCACTGAAGGCTGGATTGCCGCGCTGCAACTGGCGGCGCTTTCGATGCGGGGCGCGAGGACACGGCCCACTTCATTGAAGCCTTCGCCGGCGACAACCGCTACATTGTGGACTATCTCATCGAAGAAGTGCTCCAGCGTCAGCCCGCACGCCTGCGCAGATTCCTGCTTGAGACCTCGATCCTGGAGCGTTTGTGTGGCGCGCTGTGTGATGCGGTTACCGGCCAGAGTGACGGCCAGATGCTGGTGGATACGCTGGAGCGAGGCAACCTCTTCATCGTGCCGCTGGACGACAAGCGTCACTGGTATCGCTATCATCATCTCTTTGCCAGTGTGTTGGCTGCCCACGCCCAGCGCGAGCAGCCGGCGCTCATACCCCTTCTGCACAAGCGGGCCAGCGCGTGGTATGCAGACAACGGCCTGCCCGCCGATGCGATTCGGCACACGCTGGCTGCCGGAGATTTCCGCGCGCTGCAGAGCTTGTCGAACTGGTGGTGCCCGCGATGCGCCGCAGCCGTCAGGAGGCAACGGTGCTGGGTTGGCTCGGGGCGCTCCCCGATGAACTGGTCATGATCAGGCCCGTGCTGAGCGTCCACTATGCCGGCACGCTGCTGCAAACTGGCGCGCTTGACCACGTTGAGGCCCGTCTACAAGACGCCGCCCAGTGGCTGGATATGGCCGAAAATGTTGCTGTTCAACCTGTTGGAGCGACCGAGATGGTTGTGGCGGACAGCGAGGAGTTTCGCCGTCTGCCCAGTTGGATTGCCATCTACCGTGCCGGGCTTGCCCAGGTTCGGGGCAATGTGGCCGACGCCCTGCACCACTCCCAGCGGGCGCTCGATCTCATCCATGTGGATGACCATCTTGGCCACGGCGCGGCGGCGACGCTTATGGGCCTCGCCTACTGGACAAGCGGCAACCTCGAAAGCGCGCGCCGCCTGTATGCCGAGGGCATGCCCCATGTGCAGAAGGCCGGGCACCTCTCCGACTTCATCGGTTGTGCGATTGCCCTGGCCGATATCCAGCTTGCGCAAGGGCGGCTTCACGCGGCCCTGAGCACCTATACGCGCGGATTGCAGCTTGCCGCGGCGCAGGGAACGCACATGCTGCGCGGCGCGGCCGATATGTACGTGGGCATGAGCAATCTCCAACGCGAGCGCGGCGACCTGAACGCCTCCACGCACTCCCTGCTGCGCAGCAAGGAGATGGGTGAGTTCGCCGGTTTGCTGCAGAACCCCTACCGCTGGCGCGTGGCCATGGCCCGCATCAGGCAGGCACAAGGCGATCTGGAGGGCGCTCTCGACTTGCTGCAGGAGGCGGAGCGGTTGTATGTGGGGGACTTTTTGCCGAATGTGCATCCCGTCGCAGCCTTCACAACACGCGTGTGGATTGTGCAGGGGCGGTTGGGCGAAGCCCTCGGCTGGGTGCATGAGCATGAACTGACCGCCGCTGACGACCTCAGCTACCTGCGCGAGTTCGAGCATGTCACCTTGGCCAGAGTGCTGCTGATGCAGTCTCACTCCGACCCGGCAGGGCACGGGCCGGGCGAGGCAATGCAACTGCTGGCCCGCCTGCTGCAAGCCGCCGAAGAGGGCGAGCGCAAGGGGAGCGTAATCGAAATCCTCATCCTGCAGGCGCTTGCTCACCATTCCCTGGGCAACATTCCGGCCGCGCTTGCGCCGCTGCAGCGCGCCTTGGCACTGGCCGAGCCGGAGGGGTACATTCGCATATTTGTGGACGAAGGCCCGCCTATGGCGGACCTGCTGCGCCAGGCGGCCGCCCACGTCATCAAGCCGGCTTATGCAGGTAGACTGCTGGCGGCATTTGAACCTGGGCCACAGGGGAGTGCGAGCGAAGCCCCTCTTCGTTCCGCCCCCGCTGCGCAGCCCCTGATCGAGCCGCTCAGCCAGCGTGAGCTTGAAGTGCTCCGCCTATTCAAGACCGACCTTTCGGGGCCGGAGATCGCCCGTCAACTGGTGATCGCCTTGAGTACGCTTCGCACCCATACGAAAAGCATCTACAGCAAGCTCAACGTCGAAAATCGCCGCGCCGCCGTCAAACGGTCAGCAGAGCTCGGCGTGATCTAGCCGCGCAGACGCAGTGCCCCATGGTCATCCACATAGCCCTGCCAGGTAGGCGAGTTCTTCATCGCTTGCCTGGCAGGGCGTTTGTGTCCCCAGTCGTCTTCCCACCTATCCTCACGCACATCCCCACATCCATTCCAGCGAAGATACCCACATGTGGGGACGACACCTCCCCACATTCATCGGTATCTTGTGCTCGAAGCAAAGCACGATTGCAGCGACGTGGAGATTGATTCAAAGAGAGGAACAGGTACAAGGCGCAGAATGTGTGAAGCACACCCAGCAACTGAGGATCGTCACGAACCCGGACTCTACGCGATCCGCATCAAGGGGCACCTCGATGCCCGGTGGTCCGAGCGGTTTGAGGGCATGAGCATCAACCACGAAAGCGACGGAACAACCATCCTCTCTGGCCCGGTGATCGATCAGTCCGCGCTGCATGGCTTGCTGAGGAAAGTGCGCGATCTGGGCATGCCCTTGATCTCGGTCATACACGTTGATCCAAGACAGGCAAACGAGCCAACAGTCAGTCTTTGACCCATATCACTATCGTTTATCACTATCATTCAAACAGGGAGACCAACAGATGATCTCTACCAAGCAGGCCCCGTTCTTGAGGCAAGCACTGAAGGAGACAAACCAATGAACAGCAACAGCCAGATCGCGGTCATGGAGAGCCAAATGAAGATAACCGTCCCGAATCTCATCCGCTGGGTAAAAGTATCTGCTATCGCGGCAGGGATCATTTTCATAGCGGGGCTGGCCGCTGCGATTGCTTTTGGCGGCCCGCTATCGCCGCCGGTCATGGCGAGCATTAGCAATCCATTCGACACGGTTGATTTCTCGGGTTTGCCACCGTTGCTGCGGTATACGGCCGGGGATGGTGCCGTGCTTGCTTATCGACACTACGAACCTGCTAGCGGCACCGTCAAGGGAAGTGTCGTGCTTGTTCACGGATCATCCGCGAACAGTACAAGCATGCATGTCCTTGCAAAGGCCTTCGCCACCGCTGGATACGATGCATATGCGCTTGATATTCGCGGACACGGCGCGTCCGGGACGAAGGGAAGGATTGACTATGTCGGTCAGCTTGAGGACGACCTGTCAGCGTTTACAGGGTCCGTGCTGTTGACGAAGCCTGCCACGCTGATCGGGTTCTCATCCGGTGGTGGCTTTGTGCTGCGTGTTGCCGGAGGCCCGCGCCAGGATGCGTTTCAAAACTATCTGTTGTTGTCGCCATTCTTGAGTGTTGATGCGCCGAATGCGCGGCCCCACAGTGGTGGCTGGGTCAATGTCGGCCTGCCGCGTATCATTGCGCTCACCATCCTCAACCGGCTGGGCATTCGCGCCTTCAATGACCTGCCGGTGACCAGTTTTGCGCTGAGAGAGGAAGACAAAGAGATTCTTACGCCAACATACTCGTTCTCCCTGGCTGTCAACTTTGGACCGCAGCGTGACTATGAGGCGAACATCAGGGCGGTTCACCGGCCAGTGGCCGTGGTGGCAGGTACGGCTGATGAGGCCTTCATGACAGACAAGCTTGAGTCCATCTTTGTCAAGCAGGGTCAGTCGTGGCCGGTCACACTGTTGCCCGGCATCGGACATATTGCACTCACGCTGGATGCGGCTGCGGTCAAGGCTGCGGTCAAGGCTGTTGAAGAATTTCCGCAGTAATGGGGCTGGCGAGACCTAGCCTAAAGCATCGGACCTTTGCGAAAGAGTGAATTGATGCGGGCACCGATCATCACAACAGTCACCACCGATGGCAATGACGCCTTAACACATCTGTGTTTTTTGAAGTCGCGCTTCGGCAACCACCTACATTCAGGGAGAAGAACATGAAACCAACATCAGCAAGTCTCATTCGTTGGACAGGTCTGGCAGCGATGGGGGCCGGAATCATCTTTGCGGGGATTCAGCCGATCCATCCGCTTGACATCATCTCGTCAGTCACCACGACCCGCTGGGTCGTCATCCAATCCTTCAAATTCTCCATGTGCATTCTTGGTCTGCTCGCCATGGTGGGGCTTTATACCCGTCAGGTCAAAGAGACCGGGTGGCTTGGCCTGGCAGGCTACCTCCTTTTCAGCCTCTTCTACGTGCTCACCTCGGCATTTGTCTTCGCCGAGGCCTTCATCCTGCCGCACCTGGCAGCCGAGGCGCCGAAGTATGTGGAGGGTTTTCTCGGGATCATCAACGGGGCCACGAGCGAAGTCAGCCTCGGCGTCCTCCCGGCGATCTATATGGTCGGAAGTGTGGGGTACGTGCTCGGCGGCCTTCTCTTTGGCATCGCAACCTACCGCGCTCGGTATCTTGCCACGATGGGCGGGCGCTCTCTTTGCCGCCGGAGCCTTGATGCCCTTCGTGCTCGGCATTCTGCCGCACCCGCTCAACCGGACATTCGCAATTCCCATGGGAATCGCTTTGGCCTGGCTGGGCTATGCACTCTGGAGTGAACGGCGCGCCCCGGTCGCACAACCTGTACCTGCCGCAGCGGGGCTGGAGGCCGTGGCCGCTGTAAATTCGAGTGCGCAGGAAATGCGGAAGCAACAGAAAAAGCAGGAAACAGAAGCGTCAAGCTCTTGTTTCCTGCCTTTTCCGTTGTTCCCGTCGTTTCTGCGTACAGGCACTTTCGCCCGCAGTTACGCGTACGCCTCCACCGGCAAACACGCACACATCAGGTTGCGGTCGCCGTAGACATTGTCAATGCGTGAGGCGTAGGGCCAGAACTTGCGCTCCTTGACCCACGGCAGCGGGAAGGCGGCCTGCTCGCGGCTGTAGGGGCGATCCCACGCGCCGGCAATCACCTCAGCAGTGTGGGGAGCGTGCTTGAGCGCGTTGTTCTCGGGGTCGCTCTCGGCTCGCTCAATGGCGCGCACCTCCTCGCGAATGGCAATCAGCGCATCGCAGAAGCGGTCAAGCTCTTCCTTCGACTCGCTCTCCGTCGGCTCCACCATGAGCGTGCCGGGGACGGGGAAGGACATGGTGGGGGCGTGGAAGCCGTAGTCCATGAGGCGCTTGGCAATGTCCTCTACCTCGGCGTGGGGCTTGAGAAGGCGCGTGTCAAGGATGCACTCATGCGCCACGCGACCGTTTTCTCCCACGTAGAGCACCTCGTAATGCCCCTGCAGGCGCGCGGCGATGTAGTTGGCGTTGAGAATGGCGTACTTCGTGGCGTCTGTCAGCCCGTCGGGGCCCATCATGGCGATGTAGGCATAGGAGATGGGCAGAATGCTCGCGCTTCCCCACGGCGCCGAGGAGACCGCACCATCCTGCGCTTCGCCGCCCACGCCGCCAACCACCGCGTGGCTGGGCAGGAACGGGGCCAGGTGCGCAGCGACACAGATGGGACCAACACCCGGCCCGCCGCCGCCATGGGGAATGGTGAAGGTCTTGTGCAGGTTGAGGTGGCAGACATCGGCGCCGATGTCGCCCGGGCGGCAGAGCCCCACCTGTGCGTTCATGTTGGCGCCGTCCATGTAGACCTGACCGCCGTGCTCGTGAACAATCGCGCAGATTTCGGTGATGGCCGCCTCGAAGACTCCGTGCGTTGACGGATAGGTGACCATGAGCGCTGCCAGTTTGTCGGCATGTTGCGCGGCCTTGGCGCGCAGGTCGTCCAGGTCAATGTTGCCGTGCGCATCGCAGGCCGTCACGACGACATCCATGCCGGCGAGCGCGGCGCTGGCGGGATTGGTGCCGTGCGCCGACGCAGGGATCAGGCAAACCGTGCGCTGGTCATCTCCCCGCGCGTGGTGCCAGGCGCGAATAGTGAGCAAGCCGGTGTACTCACCCTGCGAGCCGGCGTTGGGCTGGAGCGATGTGGCCGCAAAGCCGGTAATCTCGGCAAGCCATGCCTCGAGGCGGCGGAACAATTCCGTGTAGCCTGCGGCCTGGTCGCGCGGGGCAAAGGGATGCAGATGGCCGAACTCAGGCCACGTTACCGGAATCATCTCCGTGGTGGCGTTGAGCTTCATCGTGCAGGATCCCAGCGGGATCATGCTGTGCGCCAGCGAGAGGTCGCGGGACTGCAAGCGCGTAATGTAGCGCAACATCTCCGTTTCCGAGTGGTAGCTGTTGAAGACGGGATGCGTGAGGTAAGCGCTCGTGCGCGCCAGATCGGCGGGGTAGTCGAGCGCAACGCTCGGCCGCAAGCGCATCGAATCGCAAGCGCGCCGTCGTCGCCAAAGATGTGGAAGAGCGTGCGCAGGTCCTCGACAGTCGTGGCCTCGTCAAGCGCTACGCCCACGCTGCCATCGGCAAAGGCGCGCAGGTTGACGCCCACGTCCAGCCCCGCCTGCATGAGATCGCTCTGGCTGCGCGGCCCGTCGACTCACCGTGAGCGTGTCGAAGAAGGGGCCGTCGTTCAGCGTATAGCCCAATTCGCGCAACCCAGCGGCCAGCGTCTCGGCGAGCAGGTGGACGCGGCGCGGCAATCTGCTTCAGGCCGTCGGGACCGTGGTAGACGGCGTACATTGAGGCCATCACGGCCAGCAGCACCTGCGCCGTACAAATGTTGCTTGTGGCCTTGTCGCGGCGGATGTGCTGCTCGCGCGTCTGCAGCGAGAGGCGCATGGCGGGCTTGCCCTGCGCATCGATGGAAACGCCAATCAGCCGGCCGGGCATGATGCGCTTCCAGGCGTCGCGTGTGGCCATGTAGGCGGCGTGCGGGCCGCCATAGCCCATGGGCACACCAAAGCGCTGGCTGTTGCCGATGGCCACATCGGCCCCGAACTCGCCGGGCGCCTTGAGCAAGGTGAGCGCGAGCAGGTCGGCGGCAACGACGACGAGCGCACCGACAGCGTGGGCTTTTTCGGCAACTGCGGCGTAATCCACCACGCTGCCATGCGTATCGGGATACTGCAGCAGGATGCCGAAGACGGAATCGTCAAGCTGCCAGTCGGCGGGGTCGGCTACCACAACGTCGTAGCCAAGCGGCTGGGCGCGGGTGCGCACCACATCAATCGTTTGCGGGTGAACGGAATCGGCCACGAGGAAGGTGTTGGCCGTCGAGCCACCCTTCATGGCGCGTTTGCAGAGGGTCATTGCCTCGGCGGCGGCGGTGGCTTCGTCGAGAAGCGAGGCGTTGGCGATGTCGAGTGCGGTCAACTCCATGACCATCGTCTGGAAATTGAGCAGCGCTTCGAGCCGCCCCTGGGCAATCTCGGCCTGATAGGGCGTATACGCCGTGTACCAGCCGGGATTCTCCATGATGTTGCGCAGGATCACCGGTGGCGTCACCGTGTCCGCATAACCCATGCCGATGAAGGAGCGGTACACTTTGTTCTGCACGGCTACTGCGCGCAAGTCTGCCAGCACCTCGGACTCGGTGCGCGCCGCAGGCAAATCCAGCGGCTGCTTGAGGCGAATGTTGGCGGGGACGGTCTGCGCAATCAGCTCATCGAGCGAGGTGACGCCGATCGTTGCGAGCATCGCGGGCAAGTCGCTCGGGCGGGGACCGAGATGGCGGCGGGCGAAGCTGTCGGTGGGACGCAGGAGGCGCAGGTTGGCATCTGCCTCTCCGGCCTGCTGGGTGGGGCGGGTGGTGGGTTCGCGCAACATGGGTTCTCTCCCTGGAGTGAGACAAGGGCCGGCGAGCGATGCCGGTGGATCGCGCCAACAAAAAAGGGCGCCCGGAATGGGTGCCCGTTTCTCTGTCGCGAACCTGAGAGATTGCGCCCGCCCCCAGCGTGTGGGATGCGGCGAGCGTTGCCCCGTCGGTGGCCTCTCGCCGCACCACGTTCATTGTGGCTCGAGAAAGGCGCTTTCCAGAGATGCTGCCGCAATGCGATCCATGAGCCTGAGAGTGTGGCTGCGGCGTGTGGCGTGCGCCGGCAGTTTGCCCCTTCGGCGACCCAGCCCCACCTCGGACTGGATGCTCTCTCGCGCTGCGGTGTCAGCAGGAGTTCGTTTCGCGCCAATGGCGCACGGCAATTCAACCAGAAGCGCAACAATATGTCAACCTGGACGCGCGGGTCCGCGCCGATTCGAAGCGAGGCTTCCAACGTCGGAAGCCTCGCTTCGACTGCTGCCTGCGCTGCCATGCCCGGAGCGCCCGCCACGGGCCGGCCGCCTACGATTCATCCTCCGGCATTTCCCCCGCGGCCATGCGTCCTACCATCTCGGAGGTCTCGGCGTCCATGGGTTCGCCCAGGTTCTCACTCATCGAGCGCATGAGGTGGGCCATGGCGCGCGGGTCGTCGGCCTCCAATGCGTCAAGGTGCGTGGCGTCATCGAGCGCGGCCATGCGGCCGGCCTCCGAGCGGACCACCGCCACGCGGCTTACCGCGCGGCACAAGTGCGTGCCCTGGCAGCGCGGACATCTGAGCGGCTCCGGGCTTGCCAGTGCCGCCTGCGCTGCACCAAAAGTGCGGAAGAAGAGACTCACGCGCCGCTTGCAGTCGGGGCAATCAAACTCGTAAATGGGCATCGTGCGCTTTGCTTTTCTCTGCTTTTCTCAGCGTCCAAGTGCCTCTGCGTCAAGTCTTTTGTCCGGGCGGCGCGCGCCGTGCAATTTCGCGCCGCCGCTCGGTCTGACGTATACTGGCCTCTATTCGCGGCTCGAGTGTAGCGCAGCCGCCTGTGCGGAGCAAGCCTTGTGACCCATTTGTCCACACCGATTATGACGCCTCCAACCTCGCCGCAAGCACCCAGGGCCGCCGCGAGCGAAGCGGAAGGCGAAGATGCCGCTCTCTACGCGCGGCTCATGGAGCCGCGACCACTGCTGGTCGTCATCTCCGGGCCCAGCGGCGTGGGCAAGGATGCCGTGCTGCAGGAGCTCAAGCAGCAAAACTACTCGTTCTACTTCGTCGTCACTGCAACCACGCGGCCCAAACGTCCCGCCGAAGTCGACGGCGTGGATTATCATTTCGTCAGCGTGGGCGACTTTGCCGAGATGATCGACCAAGGCGAACTACTCGAACATGCGGTTGTCTATGGTGACTACAAAGGGATTCCCAAGAAACATGTGCGCGCCGCGCTGGCCAGTGGCCACGACGTGATCATGCGCATTGACGTGCAGGGCGCCGAAACAATCCGCAAACTGGTGCCACAGGCGGTGACGATTTTCCTGACCGCGGAGAGCGAGTCCGAGCTTGTGCGCCGCCTGCAGACGCGCCGCACCGAGGACCCGGGCCAGCTAAAGATGCGCATCGTCACCGCCCGCAACGAACTGCGCCGCGCCGACGAGTTTGACTATGTCATCGTCAATCGCGATAGCGAACTTGAAGAGACCGTGCGCCAGCTCACCTCAATCATCATCGCCGAGAAATGCCGCACCGACTGGGCGCCGGTCCAGCTCTAGCTCTCCCCCTTATGCTCCAACCCCCTGCTCCCACCACGCCGCAAGACGAAGCACCTGCCGGACCACGCCCGCTGCCCGCGGGCTACCGCACTTTCGCCATTCGCCTTGCCCCGCCCACAATCACGTACATCATGATCGGCGCATGCCTGGCCGTCTTCTTTCTCGAAATCGGCTACGGATACGTGCGCTACAACACATGGACCGGCTCGGAGAACGTGACTGTGTTGGTTGACCTGGGCGCAAAGGTCAATGAACTGATCGTGCTGGGCGAAGTGTGGCGCCTCTTCACAGCCATGTTTCTGCATATCGGCGTCATGCACCTGCTTTTCAACATGTGGGCGCTCTTCGCGATTGGCCGATTGGTCGAAGCCTACTACGGCCACGTGCGCTACGCCATCATCTATCTCTTCGGCGGGCTTTTTGGCAGCCTGGCGAGCTTTGCGTTCTCGCCCAGCGTCTCCGCGGGGGCATCGGGCGCGGTCTTTGCGCTGACGGGCGCGGCGGCGGTCTATTTTTTCCGCTATCGGGAAAATTTCGGCTCGCACGGGCGCTCTGTCCTTCAGAACATGATCTTTATCATTGCCGTCAACCTTGCGTTTGGGCTGGCTGGTTCCGGGGTTGACAACTGGGGACACATTGGCGGGCTGGTGGGAGGGCTGTTGCTGGGGTATGGCCTTCTGCCCTACTATGCGCCGCCGCGTGCGCTGCCTGCCGGCAATATCCCGCAGCAATATGGCGCAGAGTATCCTGTGCAGGCCGATGAACCCATGTACATGACAGTTACCTTCCGCCCGGCCGCCGAGATCGCTGCGCTTGTGGTGGTCACGCTGATCTTCGTGGCGGGCTATGTCGTGGCGACGCAAATCAACGTGGCGCGCTATCCGGGGATCTTGGGCTAAAGTGATACCGGAACGTAGTTAACAGACGCGACTACATCTCGACGCGGCGGCGCAGCGGAGCGCAGAGGAAAAGCAACTGCCTGCCGTCCACGACGATTTTCCCGCGTAGTCCCTCCACTCTTGACGCAAACAAAAGGAGACGAGCGATGGATACTGTTCGCCGGAGCGGCGTACTGCTCCACCTCACCTCACTGCCGGGCCGCTATGGCGTCGGCTCGATGGACCAGGCGGCCTATGATTGGGTGGATTTTCTCGCCCGCACCAAGCAGACGCTTTGGCAGGTGCTGCCGCTTGGTCCCACCGGCTACGGCGACAGCCCCTATCAATCCTTCAGCACCTTTGCGGGCAACCCGTACCTGATCAACCTCGAGGCCATGGTCGACGAGGGGCTTCTCGACCGCGCCGAGCTTGACAACGCACCCGACTTTCCGCGCAATGCGGTGGATTACGGCGCGCTCTACACCTGGAAACTGCCGCTGCTGCGCAACGCCGCCGACAAGTTTGCCGCGAATCCTTCGGCCGACCTGCAGGCCGAGTTCGTGGCTTTCTGTGCCGCGAACGTCGAATGGCTCGACGACTATGCGCTCTTCATGGCGCTCAAGGATGCGCACGATGGCCTCCCCTGGAATCAATGGGAAATGGCGCTGCGCAGCCGTGACCGCGTTGCGCTCGAGAAGGCGCGCGCTGCTCATGCCAAAGCGATCCACGCACACAACTTCATGCAGTGGATCTTCTTCCGCCAGTGGAATGTACTCAAGGCGTATGCCAATGCGCAGGATATCCAGATCGTCGGCGACATCCCCATCTTTGTGGCAATGGACAGCGCCGATGCCTGGACCAGCCCCGAGCAGTTCTTCCTCGATGCCGCATACCAGCCGACAGTCGTGGCCGGTGTGCCGCCCGACTACTTCAGCGCCACCGGCCAGCTTTGGGGCAATCCGCTCTATCGCTGGGATGTCATGGCCGAGGACAATTTTGTCTGGTGGATTCGCCGCCTGCGCGGCGCGCTGCGCCTCTACGACCTTGTGCGCGTGGACCACTTTCGCGGTTTCGCCGGCTACTGGGAGGTGCCGGCAGACGAAGAGACCGCCGAGAACGGCGAGTGGCGCAAGGGTCCCGGCGCCGCCTTTTTCGACCAGGTGCGCGACCAGTTGGGCGGCAACCTGCCGATCATTGCCGAAGATCTCGGCGAGATCACACCCGACGTCATCGAACTGCGCAACCAGTTTGAGTTGCCGGGAATGAAGGTGCTCCAGTTTTCCTTCAGCACCGACGCCAGCGACAAGTTCCTGCCCCACAACTACGAGCGCAACTTCGTCGTCTACACAGGCACGCACGACAATGACACGACGATGGGCTGGTATCTGGGCAGCGCCACCGATCACGAGCGCGACCACTTCCGCCGCTACATGCGCACAGATGGGCACGATGCGGCCTGGACGCTCATCGATGCGGCCTTTGGCAGCGTCGCGATGTACGCAATTGCCCCTCTGCAGGACTTGCTGAGTTTGGGCACCGAAACGCGCATGAATCTTCCCGGCCGTGCTGACGGCAACTGGACGTGGCGTGTGACCCCCGAGAAAGTGACCGGCCACATTGAGCGTCGCCTGCTGGAGACGACGCTTCTCTATGGCCGCGCGCCCGAAACCTTTGCGGGCAAGCCCGCCGAAGCGGGTGGCCAGGAGGGACAGACGAGCAAGGGTGCAGGCAATGCCTGAGCGATTGCCCGCGAGCCTGCTTGACGCGGTCGATCCGGACGAACTGGCTACGCTTCATTCACAGTGGGGCAACTTTCCGGTTGAACACATCGCACTTGAGGTCGCGCACCCCTTCCTCACTGGCGAGAACCAGATGCTCGCGAACAGGGGGCGTCGCGCCGAGGTCTGCTATGTGATGAAGCGGGGTGATGCACCCGACGTCCTGCTTCACATCAAGCGCTTCTACCCGCCGGATGGCTACCGGCTGCCAACGGGCGGCATCCAGCAGGGGGAGGCGGTCATGGCGACGCTGGCGCGCGAGATCACGGAAGAGACCGGGCAACTTGTGGCAGACGGGGCGCTGAATTCCCCAAACATCGTGGTTGTCGAGCGTTGCCTGGGCGTTGTGGCCTATGCGCTGCACCATGACGGGCTGGGCGACGTCCCCTTTGCAACCTACCATTTCCTTGTACGCATGCCCGCCGCGGGCGTGCTTGCACCGCAGGATGAAGACGAGCAGATTGCTGACTGGCGCTGGCTGCCTGTTGCGCACCTTCCGAGTGTCGCCGCGACGCTCGAGCATATCGGCGCAACCCATCCCACCTGGGCAGATTGGGGGCGTTTCCGCGCCATCAGCCACCGGTTTGTGGCGGAGAAACTGTTGATTGGTTGAGTGGGTGATTGGTTGAATTGTTGAGTGGGTGATTGGTTGAATTGTTGAGTGGGTGATTGGTTGAATTGTTGAGTGGATGAGTCGCCGGCGAATTGGCCTTGGCCGGCGCATTGGCCGAATTCGTAGCAGCGGGGAAGGGTGTAGCAAGATAGATCGAGCCCTGGCGGTTACAACCGAGGGCGCGGAGTTTCTGCCGCTACGTGGTTCGCGGCCACCTGAGTAACGTCAGTTGTCAGTTATCAGTCGGCAATTTTACAGGCAACCCTCCTCCCCGATTGCTCCGCAATTTTGCTTCGACCATACGTGCTAATTGTGCTAGAATACGCCCATGCTGCACGAGTTGCACATCAGCAATTTCGCCATTATTGATGCGTTGCACCTCACCTTTCAGCCTGGGTTGAATATCCTCACGGGCGAGACGGGCGCGGGCAAATCCATTATCATCGATGCGGTCGGGCTGCTGCTGGGCGACCGCGCCGGCGCGGAGCTCGTGCGCGCCGGAACCGAAGTCGCCTCAATCGAGGCGATCTTTTCGTTGCCACCGACCACGCAACCGAGCGGCAGCGCCCAACCAGCGTTGATCGACGAGCGGGCTGACGAACGCGCAGATGAAGCGGAAGGCGCGCCGCTTGACCTGCACGCGCTCCTTGCCGCCGAAGGTCTTGACGACCCCGAAAACCCCACGATGGTTGCCTTGGCGCGCGAAGTGCGCACAACCGGCCGCAACATCTGCCGCATCAACGGGCGCACTGTGAGCCTGCAAATGCTGGCCGACGTCGCCGGCGCGCTCATCGACATTCACGGCCAGGGCGAGCATCTCAACCTCCTGCGCCCGCGCACGCACGTTCACCTGCTCGACCGCTACGCCAACCTGCTGCCCTTGCGCGAGAAGGTCGCTGCGCAGGTGGCGGCATTGCGCAGTGTGCGCGCCACGTTGCAGAAGCTGCAGCAGGATGCCCGCACAGTCGCCCAGCGGCTCGACATCCTCAACTTCCAGGTGGACGAAATCTCCGCCGCGCGCCTGCGCCCCGGCGAGGAAGCCGAGCTTGAAGGCGAACGCCGCCGCCTTGCCAACGCCGAGGCGCTGCTCAAACTGGCGCAGGCCGCGCAACTCTTTCTTGCCGGCGGGGAAGGCGAGGTGCCGAGCGCGCTGGACCTTGTGGGCGAGGCCGTGAGCCGGCTGGAAAAGCTTGCGCGCATTGACCCCGACCTTGTTGCGACCGCCGCGGAAACACAGGCGCTGCTCGAGCAACTGGCCGATACGGCGCGCACGCTTGAGGACTACGCCGAATCGCTTGAGTTCAACCCGACGCGCCTGCAGGAGGTGGAGGAGCGCCTTGAACTCCTTGCAACGCTCAAACGCAAGTATGGCGACACGATCGCGCAGATCCTGGCATTTGGCACGCGCGCCCAGACGGAGTTGGAAGGATTGAGCAATTGGGAAGCAAAGAGCGCGGACCTCGAGAAGCGCGAACTGGCGCTGCTGCGTGAAATTGGCACTCTGGGCGGCGAACTCAGCGCGCTGCGCGCCGCGGCTGGCGAACACCTGGCGCGTGCCGTGGAGCAGGAACTGGGCGACCTCAAAATGGCACGCGCGCGTTTTGCCGTTGATGTACGACAGTCCCCAAGCGCTGATGGCGCATTCCTGCCCGACGGCCGCCGCGTGGCCTTTGACGCAACCGGCGTCGATCAGGTCGAGTTTCTCATCAGTGCCAACCCCGGCGAACCGCTCAAGCCTATGGCACGAGTGGCCTCAGGCGGCGAGACGGCGCGGCTGATGCTGGCGCTCAAGGGCACGCTCGCCCACGCCGATGCGACGCCGACGCTCATCTTCGATGAAATTGACCAGGGGATAGGCGGACGCGTCGGCGGCGTAGTCGGGCACAAACTCTGGAATCTGACCGAGCGGCGGCTGAACCACCCCGCCCCAGGACGCA
Organism: uncultured Chloroflexia bacterium; assembly: GCA_963735275.1. GTDB lineage: Bacteria > Chloroflexota > Anaerolineae > Caldilineales > Caldilineaceae > UBA5069. Next base: position 258,907 of record CAVTKJ010000004.1, read on the forward strand.
ACGGCAGTGATCCGGCAAGCGCCGGCGATCCGGACAACGGCCTGTCGCACCAGGTGCTTGTCATCACCCATCTGCCCCAACTTGCTGCCTATGGCGATGCGCACTACACGGTCAACAAGCAGGTGGTTGAGGAGCATGGCGTCGAGCGCACCACCACAGTCGTGCGCAAGTTGGACGAGGCGGCGCGCTTGGCCGAATTGACGCAGATGCTCGGCGCGCCGGGCGATGCCGGGCGCGTTTCCATCGAGGAGATGCTGCGCGAGGTGGAGGCAATCAAGATGGGCGCAGCGTCCTTGTAGCGGACAAACTGCCGGAGGGCTGGAAGCCCTCCGCTACGAATGCGACCCCCGCCCCCCGACCCCCCGATTCCCGACTGCCGGTCCTTATCCCCCACTCCACCGCTCACCGTTGCGCAATACTGTGTAGGGTTGGCCGAGGCTTTCGCAGGTGACGATGAACTCGTCCGGCGTGGCGGTGTTGAAGGCGAACATGTCGTAGTGGCAGGGAATCACCGTGCCGGCGCCAATATCGTGCGCCAGGCGCGCGGCCTCCTGCCCGCTCAGGTTACCCTGCACCTTGCGCTCGGGGCTGCGCCCGTTGATGGGCAGCAGCGCTACGTCGATCGACCATGCGCGCAGCGTCTCCGGCATGCCCGGGTAGTAGACCGTGTCGCCGCTGTGGTAGATTGTCCACGGCCCCGCCCCCACCACATAGCCCAGGAACTTGCAGCGCCCCAACTCATCGCGCTCGAGCGCCTCATGCGCGGCCGGCACGGCGCTGATGCTGAAGCCCGCTACGGTGCTGGTGAGTCCTTCGTCCAGGCCGACAATGCGCTCCGGCTCTATGCCGATGCGTTCCGCAACGACGGCGCGATTCGCTTCCGGCGCGACGATTGCCACGTTTGGGTTGGCGGCAAGCAGCGGCCTCAGCGTTTCGGCATCCAGATGGTCGGTGTGGTTGTGTGTCGACGTGATCACATCCAGGAAATCTAGGCGCGTGGGGTCGATCACGCGGCCGGTCATGCGCACGTGCGGGTTGTCTGAGGCAGCGTACTTTTTCGTGAGCGAGTCCGACAGATACGGGTCGAAGAGCAGGAACTTCTCCTGCCACAAGACGAGGAAGCCGCTCTGTCCCAGCCACCAGATGTGGAGACTATCGGGTGCGTCGGCGCGAGCCGTGCGCACGTCATTCAGAAACGCATCGTCGGAGAGGTAGGGTGCTTGCATGGCTGGCCTCTTGGGTGCAGGCAGCAGGCCGCTGCCTCGGAGCGGGATTGGTGCGACTGCGTGGTGCAGCGCTTGCGGTGCGTCGCCCCCATAGTATAACCTGCGCGGTGGATTCAACGCTTGCAGAATCCGCAGACCGCACGATTGCGTGCCAGTGAGGTTTCAACATGGTTGAAGTCAAGGGAATGGAAGCATTTGAGCTAGTGAAACGGGCGATTGTGGTCGCCGCACACCCTGATGACCTCGAGTGCTGCTGCGCCGGAGTGATTGCCATGCTGATTGCGCGTGGGGTGACCGTGGTTTCCGTCAACTGCACGCTGGGCGATATCGGCGCGCAGGAAGGCACGATCCTGCGCACGACGCTTGCCACGACGCGGCTTGCCGAAACCGACGAGGCCGCGGCGCATTCTGGGCATTGAGGCAACCATCAACCTCGGCCACCATGATGGCGAGTTGCAGCCTGATCTGGAACTGCGCGCTCAACTTGCACGCCTCTATCGCGTGACGCAGGCGGACACGCTCTTTACGTTTGACCCCTACTGGGCCGGGCAAATTCACCCCGACCACCGCGCTGCCGGGCAGGCCGCGCTCGACGCCTACATGCCCTCCAAGATGCCGCTCTATCGACCGGAGCAACTGCGCGAGGCGGGCGCGGGTTTGGGACGGCTTGAGCGCGTCTTTCTCTTCTCCACCGAGCGCGACCCCGACGTGCTGATCGATATCAGCGACGTCCACGCGTGTAAAATTGCAGCCTGTACGGCGCACCGCAGCCAGTTCCCCAGTGGCGAAGAGAGCCTCGGGTGGCTCAAGGAGATGGACGCCGCCACGGGCAAGGAAGCCGGTTTCGCCTACGCCGAAGCCTTCCGCCAGATGAATGTCTGGTAGTTTCGGGTAAGGTGTGGAGAGTCTGCCTGCAAGCACCAGGCACGAAAAGCGGCACCTCTCATTGCGAGGCGCGAAGGCCGCGAGAAGCAGCGCACGGAGCAGCCCGAGCGCGATCCGTGCTTGTCGAAATCTCATGCGGTCACCTCCTGCGGGGCAGCCTGCAAGAGGCGTTTTGCCGTGGGCGCAACGCCGGGCATGAGGTTGGCGCCACGCAGCAATGTGCAATGAGCGCGACCACAATCGTGCTCATTGCCATAGGATCCCCGGACGCCGAATGGATGCGGTTGTTGACGGCACGGACGAGGTGGCAGGTTGCGCACCACTCCTGTTGCCTGCCGGTGCGGCCGTTGCACGCATTGCCGCCCTTCCCCGCAGACGGACTTCGCACCCAATGTGGCGATCACCATCCGCGCGGTGGTGGCAAGGAGCATGTTCCGCGTGGCGCACCCACGCAAGGGTGGATCACGTGTCTACAGGCTTGCACGGGAGAACTGGAACCGAGGGTGCTGCTTGGCACTGATGGCGGACTGCTCGAGCGCTCCATCGAGCGATCCATCGAGCGCGTCTATGTCATGTAGTGGCGCAGCAAGCGCGCGGGGATGCTTGACACCCAGAAATAGGTTACGCCGGCACTGAGGAAGGAGTCCTCGCTGCCGGCGTCTCGCGCTCTGAAAAATCAGAGATGGGTTATCTGGATAGAACCGGTGACGGGACTCCCCCGAGTGACGCTACGGAAGCAGCGTACGACCCGTCACCGGTTGCTGACGCCATTATAAACCATCCATTCGACGTTGCAAGCCCAAATCTCAAACTTCGCCAGTGCATTCAAAAGTCCGCAACTTCCGTCCGCAGTACACACCTCATCCCCGGCTCTTCTCCATGCGGAGAAGGGAGCAAGGCAAATGCGTCTATCCGAGGCGTGACCTATGCGGCGGGATCGTTTTGCACCCTTCTCCGCTGTATAGACCGGAGACATCGTTTACACAATCATGTGCGATGCTGAAGTTCTGAAAGGAGTCAACGCATGGCATGGAAAGTGAATGAACCCATGTCCCAACGACAGGCGTTTGTTGAATCAGCACAGCGTCCGGAACGGAATAGGGCGGCACTTTGTCGTGGGTACGGCATCAGTCGGCCCACAGGGTACAAGTGGCCGGCACGTGCTCAGGATAGAGGCGCAGGCATGCTCAAGGAGGAGTCTCGTCATCCGCAAAGCAGTCCGCAGCAGACAGATGCAGCTACGGAGGCGAGGGTGCTCGAACTGCGTGAAGCGCATCCCACCTGGGGCGGCCGCAAGCTGCGCGCCGTGCTCCAACAAGCCGAGGCACGGGCGGCGCTGGTGGTAGGTCGGGTGGGATTCGAACCCACACGGGTTGCCTCGGCGGATTTTAAGTCCGCTGCGTCTGCCATTCCGCCACCGACCCGCAGGCCATCTGCGTAGAGAATGCACGCCAGATGCACACTGTTGCACGCATTGTAGGCGGCGCCGCATTGCAATGTCAACAAGGATTGCTCGAGAACGGCTGGTGCGAAGGCGCGAAACGCATTCCGTTCGTACAGTCGCGCAGGTTTGACAACGGGCGCGAGGCAGTGTACTATACTTTTTGTAGTGCTACATACGGCTTGTCTGCGAAGTCGGACGTAGGATACGGCAAGAAACGTGTGCTGTGGGCGCCGAACAATTCGCGAGCGCAGCGCAGAAACCGTCCACGATGCGCACACATTTGCGCAGGAACAAAAGGGAGTTTGACATGGCTGCACCCGTGAAAGTGACCGACGCGACATTTGATCAGCAAGTGATGAATTCCGAAACGCCTGTCCTGGTGGACTTCTGGGCCGAGTGGTGTGGCCCGTGCAAGATGATTGCACCCGTTCTTGAGGAACTTGCTCAGGAGCTCGATGGCCAATTGACGATTGGCAAGCTCGATGTGGACAACAATCCCGACACGGCCATGGCTTTTGGCGTGATGAGCATTCCGACGCTGCTTCTCTTCAAGGGCGGCCAGCCGATCGACCGCATTGTGGGTTATCAGGCCAAGGCGCAACTCAAGAAGCGCCTTGAGACGCATCTGGTTGCCACAGCCTGATTGAGCGATTTGATGGACCATTTGGGCGGGCGGCCTCTTCCAGGCTGTCCGCCCTTTGCTTTCTCTCCCCGCGCGTACTTCCCATAAGCCACCCACCATGTGGAGGCCGTCGCATGTATGCAACCCAGTATCGGGTTCCACCCGGCGTCATCGACCTGGGTCTAGGCCATCCAAGCCTGAGTCTGCTGCCAAATGAATTGCTGGCGCAAGCCGCGCAGCATCGCTTTGCGCAGAACGAGCGCGAGGCGCTTCAGTATGGGCCTGAGCAGGGCAGCCCGCTCTTTCGCGCAGCACTGGCAAGCTTCCTGTCAGCACACTATGGCGCGCCCGTCGCACCTGAAGAACTTATGGTGACGAGCGGTGTCTCGCAGGCGCTTGACATGATCTGCACTGTCTTCACCAGGCCGGGCGATGTCGTGCTCGTGGAGGAACCCACCTATTTCCTCGCCCCGCGCATCTTCGTCGAGCATGGCTTGCGCATCGTCAGCGTGCCCATGGACAGCGAGGGGCTGCTTCCCGACGTGCTGGAAGCCATGCTCGCCGAACACCGGCCGCGCCTGACTCTACACGATTCCCGTACACCAGAATCCCTCCGGCGTCACCTTGAGCGCCTCGAGGCGCGCGCGTGTGCTGGAACTTTGCCGCGAGTACGGCGCGCTGCTTGTGGCCGACGAAGTCTATCAATTGCTTACCTACACGGGCGCCGCGCCGACTCCTTTTGCCGCGAGTGCCGGCGACGCAGACCTCCTGGCGCTCGGCTCCTTTTCCAAACTGCTGGCGCCGGGTCTTCGGCTGGGGTGGCTTCACGCTTCACCCGAGCGACTGGCCGCACTGGCGGCGTGGAGCGTCACGGCCAGCGGCGGCGGGCTGAACCCCTTCACCTCCGCGATTGTGCAAAGCGTGCTCGAGCTGGATCTGCTGGGCCCGCATGTCGACATGCTGCGCCGCACCTACACAATGCGCCGCGATGCGTTGGTGGCCGCGCTTGACACACACCTTGGCGACAGATTGCGCTATGATCTGCCGAACGGCGGCTACTTCCTGTGGGCCCGCCAAGCGCTGGCCGTCGATGCCAGGGCGCTCGCATCTGCCGCGGCGGCCGAGCGGGTGGATTTCCGCGCCGGTCCACGCTTCTCAAGCCGGGGCGAACTGGGAGACAGGCTGCGGCTCTGCTTCGCCTACTATCCTGAAGCTCAACTTGAAGAAGGCGTATGCAGGTTGGCGCGCGCCCTTGACGCCGCTGGCGCCTGACGGCGCAGGGAACAATCATGCAACTGGATTCGTCTGGATGTGCAGTTGGAAGAGACCGACAAACCCGTGAAGAGGAGAATAACGAAGATGCTACGAAAACTTGGAATGATTGGCGCGCTGCTGGTTGGCTTGCTGGCACTGGTCGCGTGCGCGCCCGTCGCACCCGGGACGCAGGCGAACTCAAAGGCCACTGCGCCAGCCGCGCCGGCCACCGCGCCGGCCAGTGCCGGGAAGGCATCGCCCGTGCCAACACCGGAGGCAGCGGCGGAGGCAAGCACATTGCCGCCTGCCGCAGTCGCCGCGCAGATGGCGCTGGCCGAGCAACTTGGCGTCGCTGCCCAGGATGTGTCGGTTGTAAGTGTTGAAGCGACGAATTGGCCCGACAGTTGTCTTGGCGCCGAGCAGCCAGGCCAGATGTGCGCTGCGGTGATCACCCCCGGCTACAGGGTGGTGCTTTCCGCCGGCGGGCAAACCTACGAGGTGCACACCAATGAAAGCGGAAGCAACTACCGCATCGTCCAGTAGAGGCCGGCGGGGAAACCGGAAGGCTCGAACGAAATGACCACACCCACACCGCTGCGTGCCGGCATTGGCACACACGTTGACCTCGAATTGATCAGCGAAGATGGAACCGTCGAGGTCATGGCGCTTGATCTAGTGGCCGATGCCGCTGCGGATATTGACGCGGGGCTCATCGGCATTGGCACTCCGCTTGCGAGTGCGATTGTCGGTCGAGCCGCGGGAACCGTCGTGCCCTACCGTCAGGGCGACATCCGCCAGGTGCGCATCGTCGTGCTGGCTCCTTCCGCGATCGAGCCGGATATGGAGGCCGCCGAACGCCGCCGCGCCGCATCCGAAGAGGCGCTGCGCAAAGCCGAGCGCACATCGGCCGAAATCTTCAGTACCACCTTCACCAGCAAGTGGGGCGGCTATGACGCCAGCCAACTGGAGGACTAGCCAGGGCTGAACAGGCGACACAAGAACTGCAACACCCGTACGCAGAAACGACGGAAAAAACGGAAAAAGCAGGGTCTGTCATGTTGTTTCCGTCCTTCCCGCAGTTTCCGCGTACAGGTCTTGTTGGCCTCCGCACCGTCGCGCTGCTAGCTCAGACGCAGGGCGAGCGCCTCGGCAAGGTGAAGCGCTGTCCTGCCGCTGAGATCGGCAATCTGGTGGCGGCAGCTTGTGCCGCTTGCCACGATGACCGCGTCCTCAGCGGCGACGCGCACAGCGGGCAGGAGTCGATCCTCGCCAATCGCGCAGCTGATCGCATAGTGATCCTTCTCGTAGCCGAAATCCCCCGCCAGACCGCAGCAACCGCCTGGCAGAAGTTCGACGGTATAACCCGCTGTGGCCAGCGCAGCCTGCGCGGGTGCGTTGCCCACCAACGCGCGCGTGTGGCAGTGACCGTGGAGCAGCGCGCGCGCCGGTGTTTCCTGCCAGTCTGCAGCTAAATCGGCTCTCCGCCAGCGCCTTAACCACGAACTCCTCAAATGTGAATGCCTGTGACGCCAGCAGCAATGCGCGTGGCCGGTCGGAAGCCAGCGCGGGGTATTCGTCGCGCAGCGTAAGGATGCAGCTTGGCTCAAGGCCGACAATAGGGATGCCTGCCGCGGCTGCCGGAGCGAGCAGTGCGACGTTGTGGTCGACCCAGCCACGGGCGCGATCGGCCTGACCGCCGGTAAGCAGCGGCCGGCCGCAGCAAGCGCGCCCGTGCGCAAGCTGCACATCCCAGCCGGCGGCGCGCAGCACGCGCAGCGCCGCCATGCCTACGCCCGGCTCGTTGAAGTTCGTCCACGTGTCGTGGAAAAGGATGACGCGTGGCATTGAATTGGCCGCCGCTCGCCGCGGCAAGCGAGCCGCTTCTGCAGCAAAGGTGCGTTTGGCGTACAGCGGCAGCGTGCGCTCTGGGGCAATCCCAAGCGCGGGCTGAACGCTTTTCCGAAAGAGGCGTGATTGCAGCAGGCCGTTGAGCGCAGGAATCAAAAGCGGTGTGAGCGGCGGTGCGGCGCGATAAAGCAAATCGTTCATCTGCGGCAGCATGCCCATGAGCCGGTTGAAGAGGGGCAGCCCGTGCGCATGGTAGTAGTGGACAAGGAACTCCGCTTTGATGCGCGCCATGTCCACGGACGACGGGCACTCGCTGCTGCACGCCTTGCAGCCGAGACACAGGTCCATGACGTCCGCCATGCCGTCGGAGAAGAGTTCCTCATGGGGGATGCGCCCGGCAAGTGCGTTGCGCAGCCCGTTGGCGCGGGCGCGGGTTGTGTCCTTCTCGTCGCGCGTCGCCATGTAGGATGGACACATGACGCCTGTCTCCACCTTGCGGCAGACGCCCGCGCCGTTGCACATTTCGACCGCCGCCGCGAAACCGCCGTCTGCGCTCCAGTCAAAGATCGTGGCGATGGGCAGCGTTGCGTACTCCAGCGCCCATGCGCAGGTTGTCGGTGAGGGGCGGCCCGTTGACCACCTTGCCCGGATTGAGCAGATTCGGTCGGATCGAAAATCTGCTTGACCTGCTGCAGCGCGCCGTAGAGTTCTGGGCCGAAGAGGCGTGGGTTGAGCGCGCTGCGGGAGAGGCCGTCGCCATGCTCGCCGCTGAGAGCGCCGCCGTATTCGATGCAAAGTTCCACAGCAAAGTCGGCCATTGCCTGCAGCGTGGCGACCCCCTGCGCCGTCTTGACGTTGACCACGGGGCGCACGTGCAGGCAGCCCGCCGAGGCGTGCGCATAGACGGCGACGCCATTCACGCCCGGCCGCACGGCGCACCACTGCAGCACGCGGCCAATGTATGCCGCCAACTGTTCGGGCGGCACGCTCACATCCTCGATGCCGGGCACGGGCTTGAAGTCGCCGCGCCGGCTCATCAGCAGGTTGAGGCCGGCCTTGCGCACCGCCCACAGGTCGGCCTGGCCGAGGCTGTCCATCACCCGCACGATTGCGCCGTGGTAGCCGCGCAGCGCCATCTGCGCCGCCAGCCGCTCCATGTGCGCCGCCAGTTCCGCTGCGCTTGCGCCATAGAACTCGGTGAGGAGCACCGCCGCCGGGTCCCCCTCAACAAAGTGAAGGCGGCGCGCCCATTCAGGTTGCAGGCGCGCGAGGTCGAGCAGTTGGCGGTCGAGGAGTTCGCACGCGCTCGGTTCAGTCTCGAGCACATCGGTGATGGCAGCGCACGCGGCGATGAGGTCATTGAAGTGGATCACGGCAACGGCCGTGCACTGCGGCCGCGGCACCAGGTTGAGCGTTATGGTTTTGAAGATTGCCAGCGTGCCCTCGCTGCCCGCGAGGAATTGGGCGAGGTTGATCGTGTCGCGCCGCTCCGGGCTGCAGATGGCCGGGCGGAAGCGGCTCGCGCCGTCGAACTGGGCGCGCTGGTCGGCGGGGACCAGCGCCGCGGCCAAACGGTCGAGGTTGTAGCCGGAGGCGCGCCGCCAGTGCCTGGGCCAACGTGCGAGAATCGCAGGCGTTGCCGCCCGAGCCAGTGCGCACAGGTCACGATAGATCACACCTTCAAGCCCGCCGCGGCGGGAGAGTGTGGGCAACTCGGCAGGCGCTTCGGGACCAAAGCGCGCCACGCTGCCGTCTGCAAGCAGCACATCGGTGGCCAAAATGTGGTCCGCCATCATTCCGTAGAGGATGGAGTGGCTGCCGGTGGCGTTGTTGGCCATCGAGCCGCCCACCGTCGCACGCTCGGCGCTGGCCGGGTCGGGGCCAAGCATGAGCCCCAACGGAGCCAGTGCGCGATTGAGCACCGCCACGGTGACCCCCGGCTCGACGACTGCCGTCCGCGCTTCTACATCAATTGCCAGAATGCTGTTGAGATACTTGCTCGTATCCAGCACGAGCGCGGCGCCCACGGCCTGTCCGGCGAGCGAACTTCCCGCGCCGCGTGCAAGCAGGGGTACACCGTGCGCCGCGGCCACCTCGAGCGCGGCGTGCAAGTCGTCGCTATCGCGCGGGATGACGACGCCCACCGGCTGAATCTGATAGAGGCTGGCGTCGGTGCTGTAGAGCGAGCGGCTCCAGCCGTCAAAGCGCACCTCACCATGGATGCGGGCGCGCAAGGCGGCATCCAGGTCGCGGCTTTCTGCAGCCACGTTGCGCATTTCGGCAGGCGAGAGCGTAGTCGTCATGGAAATCACATTTCAGAGGTTCAAGTTTCAATGTTCACGGTTCGTGCGCATGGTCAGATTGGCGTGCGGCCGGCGCAAACATCCGCATCACCCCGTCGCCTCTCCAATCCGGCGAGACAGGAACTGCAGCCATGCGCTTGAACCTTGAACCTTCTTAACCCATAAACCCATAAATCCTTGAACCATGTTCAGGGGCCGATCGCCGCGCGCAGGGTCGCGGCGTCGTTGTAACCGGGATAGAGGGCGAGCGCCTTGTCGAGGGCGGCACGCGCGCCGGCAATGTCGCCCTGCGCAGAGAGTGCACGCGCTTTCCAGTAGTAAATCTCCTCGATGCTGTCGGTGTTGGCCAGCGTCGCGTCGGCCAGCGTGACAACGTCGGCGTAGCGACCCACGGCGGTGTAGGCAGCGAAGGGTGCAAACTGGTACCAGAGCATGCGCCAGGGCAGCCCGATGGCGCGTGCCTGGTCAAATGCGGCAACCGCTTCGGCGGCGGCGCCTTGCGCCCAGCGTGCCGAACCCAGGTTGAACCAGGCGAACGCATCGTTGGGATTCTCTGCGATGTCGGCGCGCGCGGTCGTCTCTGCCGCAGGCCATTGCGCTGACGGGTCAAACGCGGCGCCCAGGATTGTCTGGACAGCCGCTTCTGCATCCGGCGGATAGGTGACGATGAAGGTACGGTTGAAGACCTTCCACCACTCCGCCGCCTGCGCATAGGGGAAGTAGATGCCGCGGTATTCATCGGCGGCGCTGCCGTCTTTGGCGCCGCCCCCCAGCACAAGGCCGCTGCTCACAAAGCTGTCGTAGGCAATCCACGTTTGCGCGGCATCATCATATCCGGTAATGAGCCGATAGTGCCCCATGCCGTCGTTGGGGTGCTCCTCGAGCCATGTTTCGATGAGGACGGGGAAGCCGCCCGCCACCAGCGCGCGCAGCAGATCGGCCGAGCCATTGACGCGCACCGCCGCGCGCATTCCCTGCCCCTGTGCGAATGCTGCAAGTTCTTCGGGGCTCACATTCTTGTCATCGGGCGACCGACGCAGCGCCCCGCCAATTGCGGCCTGATCCAGTGTGCCGCCGAAGAAACTCAGGTTCGTGGCCAGGGTCGCCGGCCCGCAATTGTTCCACGTTTGCCATTCATGGCGCAACCCCGTGAGCGCGACTGCGGCCGGGAGTGGGGCGGGGGGCGGGAGTTGGGCGGCGGGAGCCGGGAGTGGGGCGGCGGGAGTCGGGGATTGGACTTCGGGCGCCGGGGTTGTGGTTGGGAGCAGCATGCTCTCGGCAGGCTCAGCGGTTGGGATTGGCGTTGCAGTGGGAGTTGGCGGGCGCGGCGTGGCGGACGGGGGGATCAGCGCCGGGTCCCAGCGGGGGACGCCGGGGTCACGCGCTGGGCGTCACCGCAGGGAGCAGTGCGACGGGCGGTGGGCGCCAGGCCGCGGTGGCTGTGCGCAGGCGCAGTTCGAGACCGTCGACGCCACCGTAGTGGACGACGCCAGTGAGTATTATTGCGAGTGCTCCGGCGATGAGCAGCGCGCCTGCAATGAGGAGCGGTGAGCGAAAAATCCGCATGGCAATTAGCGACGACAAGCGGTCAACCGCGAGGCCAACCAAGCAGCGCACAGTGTGCGCCTTATCCAGCCTTCAGTCTGCAACAAACTCAACATAATTGCACGTCGCGAGGCGGACGCGCGCTGTACAGTCGGTGGTCGGGAGTCGGTGGTCGGGAGTCGGTGGTCGGGAGTCGGGGGTCGGGTAGCGGTGGTCGCGGACGCCGGCGCCCGTGAGTCGGGACTCCGACCTCCCGACTCCCGACCACCGACTCCCGACCCACCTAAAACTTGGCTATCCCCAGCAAGTAGAGAATCAGGAAGAGGATTGGCTGGTGCAGCAGGTAGATGGGAAGCGAGTGGCGGCCGAGGAAGCGCAGGCCGCGCACGGGCGCAGCGGCGCCCCAATCGGGCAGGCCAAAGATGCGCCGCCCGGCCGGATAGAGCAGATTGCCGAAGAAGACGCCCAGCAGAATTACGCCGAACCAGGGAATGAGCGGGAAGAAATCATCCGCATAGTAGAACCGCGGGTATAACCCCAGCCAGACAAGGGAGAGGGTCTTGAGATGAATCTGCTGGACCAGTATTCCGCCGCCCAGAGCGAAAAGCAGCCCCCACATTGCCAGATTGAGCCATTTGTAAGGCAGAAACGGAAACGCAAGAATCGTCGACAAGCCGATCAAGTGAAGCACGCCGAAATGAACCACGCCTATGCCACCGGCCCACATAACCAGCGAGATCACCATCCCCCACATGAAGACCCACAGCCCCTGGCGCAGGTAGGCGACGAACTGTTTGCCCCGGGGAACATGCTTGCGCTCAAGCCCGGCGCGCTTGAGTGTGAGCGAAAGACCCGCAAGCAGGATGAAGCTGATGGCGGTATAGCGCTGCAGCAGGAACCAGAAGCTGCCAAATGAGACATCCAGCGGCGGCAGCGCACCAAAAAACGAGAGGTCCCAGCGCAAATGGAAGATGATCATCGTGATCACCGCCGTGCCGCGCAAAGTGTCTATCTCCCACAGACGTTGCGTGCCGGTCTTGGTGGGCGCACCGGCATCATCCTGTGTGCGCGCGGCTTTTGCTTGCGGCTGGGTTCTGACTGACATACGGGGATCCTCGGTGGGCGTTACAGACCGTCGCCTGGCGGCGTTCGACTCGACAAGGAATGAGTCTAGCACGGCTCCGCTCGCGCCGCCACTCCGGACCGAAGTCACTTCTCGAGCGAAGCGAGGCTTCCGGCTATGGAAGCCTCGCTTCTTCACTGGGGCCCCCCGGGTTCCTCGCGACTGCTTGACAGCGCGCCCAAACCGTGGTAAATCTTCACCCCCTCAATCCCCTGTGAGATTCTCTTGCGTCGGTGCGGCACCCTCGCTCCACCCTTTCCGGCTTGGCCCATTGCCCCCTGTGTTTCAAGACACAGTTCCCCGGTGTCGCGCGCCATTGGTTATGCCCTGATTCTCCCTAGGATGAAGGGCAACTCGAAAGTCGAGCCGGCATCCCCCACGGATCCCATGTTTGCATGATTGTGCGTGATCGATCCCGAGGAGGAATACCATGTTGCGAGATTCCACGTCTCCGGTCCCAACTGCTGTTGGCCGCGTTCCAACGCGTTTTGCGCGTACGTTGCTGCTCCTGTTGTTGGTTGCCGGAATGCTGCTGCCGGCGCGCGTTGCCTATGCCCAGGATGCGCCGCAGCCGGTTGCACCCGCGGCAGTGACCGATGCACCAGTTCCCGTTGTCACGGAGCCTTACAGCGCTTACTACCTCTCTGCCGGAATGCTCTACTACGCCGACTACTGCTTTGCCGGGCCGATTGCCGCAGCTGCGGGCGCAGAGAGCGTAGTCGCCGGCGCGCCTCCCGCGGCATCGGCTGACCCGGCAGCGGTGGCGTCGGCGACGGGGGCCTTTTTGAAACGGCTGCCGGTTAACGGTGGCTTTGCCAGTACAGTGGCGAGCGTTTCTGGAGGAGCGCCCGACTGCTATCGCTACAAGCTGTTAACGGCTGACGCGGATGGTGTCTTCTACGATGTGCGCACGGGGGACGGCTTCAACGAACTTCCTTTGCGTATTGAGTACCGCCCAGGCGGCACGAGCGGCGCGCCGGTTGTCGTGGCCATCACCAGCGCGTCCACCTATCCCGTCGGTCAGCGCATGGCCTCCGATGCCACCTACATCTACTGGGCTACACCCACCGGCGTGGTGCGCGCACGCAAGGACGGCACGTCACCCGCGCCCGAACTCGTTGCCGACGGCATCGCCTTTCCCACCGACATTCTGGTGGTGGGCACAACGCTCTACATTGCCGACGAAACCGGAATCTTCCGCATTGCCACAAGTGGGTCGGGCGCGTGCCCACAGCCGAATGGCCCCTGCGCCGAATTGACGCACTCCACTACTGGCGGCACGAACCTCACCTATCATCTATTCACGGGTGCAACGATTATCCAGCGCGCCAACCAGATCTACTGGGTGGCGGGTACGGAAACCACGCGCCGCATCCGCCGCGTCAGTTGCCCACTGATTGTCATAGGGCCGGGTGACGCTTGCTCCGAGAGTGACGCTTACAACGCGCCCAATGATGGGCAGAACTGGTACATTGGCCGCCCCGCCTTCTACGGCAACACCATGTTCTGGCAGGATTCAAGTTACAACACCGGCAGCGCCGCTTCACAGGGCTTCCTGCGCCGTATGGTCCTGGGAAGTTCGGCCCAAATTCTCGCCTCGCCCATCAGCACCAATGCCGATCCTGTCTTTGTGGACGGCACAAACGTTTACTTCAGGGCGTCCATTTGGCCCGCTTACTCCATCGATAAGCTCTCCGTCCTCGCCGCACCCCTGACGTGGGACCTGCGCGCCGATACGCTGGAGGTGACGCAGGGCATCCAGAACACTGCCAACCAGGCTCCATTGATTGCCAAGAAGACGACCTATGTGCGCGGCTTTGCTGTCAATGCGCTTGGCACGCGTGCCAACAACGTGACGGCGTGGCTCTACGGCACGCGCGGCGGCAACCCTTTACCCGGTTCGCCCCTCAAGCCGATCAACAACCCGCTCTCGCTGGCACAGGGGGGCACGTGGGACAGGGTGCGCATCAACGACGGCTGGCTCTACCAGATCCCCGCAAGCTGGATCACGGCCGGGCAGACAAGCTTCCGCCTCGTGGTAGATCCGGCGCACGTCTACACCGACCCCACGCCCGCCAACAATGAACTGACGCGTGCGCTCAACTTCCAAACGGAAGCGCCCGCCTGCGCCGTCTACGTGCCCGTGCGCACGAACAACCCGCGCACCTCCACAAGCATGCCCAACTTCTGGGATATGGTGGGGCGCTTCCAGCGCCTCTGGCCGGTGCCCAACGTGCTCAACTTCACAACAGGCTGGCAGGCAGAGGAGGTCGAGGTCTGCTGGTGGGGCCCGTTCCCACACCCGTGCGGCGGCCCATTCGAACTGGACCAGGGCGCCAGCATCTCCGACTGGATTCCCGACAAGGACGAGGTGATTGCCCAATTGTGGGCCTTCAACGTGGTCAACGACGCACCGGCGTGTGATGCCGCAGGTGGCTATACACACATCATGGGCATGGTCCATCCCCAGGCGCCCACGGGAAACACGGCGGGCTATGCCAGCACCATCTCGGCTGAATCGTGGGTCAAGCTACCGCCCGCGGCGCCCAACCCCTTCCCCAACACGTGGAACGGCATGTTCGAGAGCGGCGTCATGGCACAGGAACTCGCGCACAACTATGGGCGCAAGCACATCAACTGCGGCAACCCCGGCGACGTCGATGGCGGCTTTCCCTACCCGCCCTGCCAGATTGCGCCTGTCGGACAGACCTCCTACTACGGCTTTGACACCAAGACCAAGACGCCGATTGCACCGAATGGCGCCAAGGACTTCATGACCTACGCCGGCCCCACGTGGGTGAGCGACTACACCTGGCGCGCCATCATCAGCAAGAATGCCGCCGCGGCAGCCGCGCAGGCCGCCGGCCCCGACACCGCGCTGATCGTCTCCGCAGACGGGACGGTCTTCGCCTCCGGACATGTCGATACGACGCTTCACCGAGGCCAGATCAATGACACGCGTGTACTTCCCGCCGGGAGTATGAGCGGCAGCATGACGCAGAAACTGCTTGCGGCGGCCGTGGCTGACTTCTCACCCACCGCGCAGGCTGCCTCGCCTGACCACGGCACAGATCCTGATCTCGACGCATACCACATCCGCCTCATCGGCGCGGCCAACGCCGTCCTGGCCGACAAGGCCGTGACGCTGCTGCCACTTGACGACCACGACCCCGCGCGCAGCGCACAGATCTTCGTGGCCAGCTTCCCGGCGCCCGCGGGCAAGGTGCTGCGCGTCGAACTCCTCGAGAACGCCACCGTGCTCGATTCCACCTCGCCCGGCCCCGGTGCGCCGGTCGTCGCCATCTCGCAGCCGGCGGGCGGCACCATCGGCGACAGCATGACTGTTGCCTGGAGCGCCAGCGACCCCGACGACGATTCGATGCTCTTCACGCTCCAGTACAGCTACGATGCGGGCACAACCTGGCAGGCGCTGGCCAATGATGTGCCCAGCACCCCGACCACAAATTACCAGCTCGTCTTCAATGACCTGAGCGCACTCCACGGCAGCGCGCCCAACGCCGGGCGCGTGCGTGTCATCGCCACCGATGGCTACAACACCGCCATCGCTATCTCGCAGCCCTTCACCCTCAGCAACCGCAAACCCACGCCCTTCATCACGGACCCCAGCGGGCAAACCTATGACCCGCAGTCGGCGGTGACGATGCAGGGCGGCGCCAGCGACGCCGAGGATGGCGTGCTCGAGGGCGCGGCGCTCACATGGAAGGTGGGCGCAACGGTGGTGGGCAGCGGCGCCGATGTGGCGCTCATGGGCATGGCGCCGGGCGTCTACACCGCCACGCTCGAGGCCAAGGATTCCACCAACAACGTGGCCGCAGCCAGTGTTCCGCTGCGCGTGGCCGCGCTCAGCATTCCACTGGGCAGCGCCGCCGCGATGGATGGTGTTTGCAACGACTTGACCTATTCCACCGGCAGCCATGTGGTGTTGAGCCCCTACAACGACGCCGACAAGTCGCAGGCTTCGCTGCGCCTGGTGCGCGATGCCAACTACCTCTACGCCTGCTTCAGCGGGTTGAAGATTGGCGCTTCGACCCCCGGCGCGTTTGCAGGGCTGCGCTTCGACGTCAACAACAGCCGCGAGCCGCTGGCGCAAACCACCGACTACGGCTTCTTTGTGGGCGAGAATGGGGGCTTCTACACCTATGCAGGCAACGGCGCGGGCGACTTTGCACAGCCCGGGCCGGGTGGCCTGCAGGCGCAAATCAGCGCTGACCCTAACGGCACAACCTGGAATGCCGAGTTGCGCATTGACAAGGGCGTTCTTGGCGGTTGGGATCACCTCGTGGGCATGAAGGCGGGTCACTACTGGGTGGCCTTGCAGGGTGACGATTACGGCTGGCCCTATGCCGCGCCGACGGTGGCAACCTACAACGCACCCAACACGTGGGCGCGCACGGCGCTGGGCCTTCAGCCCGTCATCAATGCCGTTACGCCGCTGAGCATGACTGTGGGCAGCCCGACTATCGTCATCTCCGTGACGGGTGAGAACTTCGACCCCGGCGCGGTCATCGTCTGGAATGGCGCGCCGCTTGCTACGGCCGCGAGTGCGAGCGCCGCAGTCGTCGATCTCGCTACTGCGGCCGAACCGTTGGCAGCGCTCTCGCCAGACGAACAAGCCGCGGCACAACAGACCGGCGAGGCACTGATTGCTGCCGGCGTGGAGCCCGCAGCGGTGACCGAGACGCAGGCCGTGGCAGCCGTTGCTGCGACGTCCGTGCTGACCGCCGAACTTCCCGCTGGAGCGCTTGCCACGGCAGGCGTTGGCACGGTGCTTGTGCGCAACCCTGGCCCAATCGATTCCACGCCGGTGATCGTGGCTATCAACAATGGAACGCCGGTCATCACAACACTGGGGCCAAATCAGAAAAAGGCGCTCAGTCCAGCCTTCGTGCTTACCGTCAACGGCAGCGGCTTCGTCAACGGCGCAACGGTCTACTGGAACGGTGTCGCGCTGCCGACGACCTTCGTCAACGGCACCAGGCTCACGGCGCAGGTGGGCGGGCCGCAACTGGCGCTGGGCACGACAGTGGGCGTTACAGTGCGCAACCCCAGCAGCGCCGGCGACTCCAACACGGCGCTCTTCGACGTAACGCCGAACCTGGAGAGGTTCATCTTCCTGCCGGCAGTGAACAAGTAGATTTGCAAGCCGAAGCGAGGCTTCCAGAGTCGGAAGCCTCGCTTCGCGTTCGTTCGGCTACTTCGCCACCACCGGCAGGAACAGGCTCTCGGCAAGGTTGACTGCGAAATCAAGCTCGCTGTACAGCCCAGCGGGGTTGGTGACACGCACCAGGTAGCGGCCGGGTGCAAGCACGCTGGGCAGCGCCGCACGCAACAGCGTCTCGGCGGGGGGTGCGGTCAAGGTGAGCGGCAGGGTCTCCGTGATACCACGGATTAGCGCCACAACCGGTGTGGTAATGAAGTTCTCGCCGGTGATCACCAGCGTTGCGGTCGCCGCGGCCGGCTGGGTGGCGGCCTCCTCAAGCGCCGCAGTCTGCACAATTGGCGTCTCCCACGGCGTGATGCTGATTTCGTCAATGTAAGCGCTCGCAGGCGCGATGCCCGCACCGGGCGAAATCTCAAAGGTCACGGTAATATCGCGCCCGGCCCACGGCGACAAGTCCACCCAACCCACAGCCTGCGGCCCGACGATGAAGCCATTGGTGAAGACAGTCGTCACAGTCACCCCGGGGGTTGTCGTCATGGCTGACGATGCACCTGTGCTGGACTCACTCACCTTGACAAGAAACGGCCAGACGGGCACTTCGGGGCCGGGATTGGGCGGCGTTTGCAATTGCACCCGCTGATAGACGAAGGTGAGTGTAGGCTTGTGCATGTTTGCCGTGGCCGATCCCGAGACTGCCTGCGAGGCCGTAATCGGCGCCCTGATTCCGGGGCAATCCTCGGGGTAGAATTGCCCAAGCCAAAGCACATGACCATGGTCGCGGCCATCTTCGTAGACTGTGGATCCGCAGCCGAAGCTCCACCCCTTGTCCGGCGGCGCGGCCTCCAGCCGCCCATTTTCGATGGCGCTCCGGCTTTCGTCGCGGAAGTAGCTGCCGCATATGCCAAGCGTGTTCTGTGGCGGGTATTCAGTCACGTCGCGCCACGGTCGCCATGAGGGGAACTGCGCAGTCCCAAAGGCAGGGTGTACGCCCATCGTTGCGGCGAAAGTTGGTTCGTAGGCAAACCAGGCGCGCGCGATGCCGTCGCTGTCCGAGGGCTGCGCGACGAAGGGCTCCTCGGAGCCGAAGGTGAGTGTCGCCTCCGGCACGGGATGGCCGCGCACCTCCACCAGGCTGCATGCTGCGCCGTCGACATAGGTTGTGGCATCAATAGGCGCGCTCCATGGACCTGCGTTGCCCGCTAGATCCCACGCGCGGAGCCGGATTTGGTTTGTTATGCCCGGGTTCCACCTGGCAATTTCCTTTCCCGAGCCACCACCATTGGCGACAACCTGGCGGATGAGTTGCTGGTTGGGGGGATTCGGGTTCTTGCCGTCCCATTCAAGATAGCCAACCCCCGCGCCCCCCGTATCGGCGCTGGAGTAATCCAAGCTTTCGGAGCCAAAGCGGACGAGGGGCGGCGCGAGGAGCGTGGCGGTTGGCGGCTCTATGTCAAGCGCGATGGCGTGGAAGTCAAGGTCAAGCGCTGACGACTCCATGGTGCGACCATTCGCCCAGCCCATCTGCCCTCTGGTGGAGAAACCCACCAGTTCGTAGACCTGCTCCTCAATGTTGGCCACATAATGCCAGGTGGTGATAAAGAGCGTGCGCTCACCAAGGGCCCGGAGGCCATCGTTCGAGCCAATTTGCAAAGCAGGCGACCAGCCGGAAATTGTGCGATCGGCAAGTGGCGCACCCGCGAAAAGGTGCGACACGAGGTAGCCGGGAGAGACGAGCGCAAGCTCAATCACGTCCAGCCAGCCGTCCTCGTTGGCATCGCCCTCGTGAGCAATTGTTGCACCCGTAGGTGAGACAACCGGGCGCTGCAAATAGGGCATCGGCGGGGAGAAGTCCACAGCGCCCGTCCCGTCAGGGTTGGCGCGCATCAGGCGTGCTGTGGTCTTGGTCACTTTGCGCGCCCAAAAGATGGCGCTGCCATCGGGGGTAATGGCGACGTCGTAGTCGTCGGCTCGGTTCGTGGTCAGCCGCTGCAAGTCACTGCCGTCGCTGCGCATGGCGTAGATGTCCACGTTGCCGCTGCGCTTCATGGTGAAGAAGATGTGGCTGCTGTCGGGAGACCAGATGGGGCGCGATTGCGAGTCATTTGTCGTCGTCAACCGGCGCAGGTTGGAGCCGTCCACTTGCGCGACGTAGATGTTGTAGGTGCGTACGCCCGCCGCTGTGGGCGCATGGTCCCTGTCCGACGCGAAGAGAACTTGCGTGCCGTCGGGCGATAGCTGTGGCTCGACGTCATACGCTGGGTTGTTTGTGACATTGACGGCTTGCGTGCCGTCGCCACGCGCCACGTAGACTTCCCAATTGTCGTCGCGCAGCGAGTTCAGGGCCATGCGCGTGAAATCACCCTGGGGCGCGGGCTGCGCCGTGTCGGTGGGGAAGCTTGCTGCCGAGAGCGAGGGCGTTGCAGTGCAGACACGCCCCCACGGGCAAGCTGGGTCCAGCGGAGGATCGTTTGATTGGGCCTGTGTCTGCGTGGAGGCGGCAAACAAGGCAAGCACAACAAGCAGCGGCGCCGCCCAGATGGCTACACCCCGCGCCGCCCAGATGGTTGCACCGCGAGCCGCAGTCCTTGATGTCTTCATGTTGCACGCTTTCTCGGGTATCACACCAGTGAGGGTACCTTTTGCCACTCATTCGAGGCTTTCCATGCAGTATAGGCCCACCAACATGGGGTGAACAAGGGACATTGGTCCCATCTTCATGGCCTATCAAGAGTCGGCATTCTGAAAGCATTCTTGAACAACTGCATTCTTGAACAACTGCACCTCATCCCCAGCGCTTCTCCTCATGGATGGAAGGGCCGGGGATCAGGTGCAGTTCGCGCGTACAATCGGATGTTGCGGACTTTTGAGAAGCCCAGGCCCCATCTCTTGCGTGAATCCGCCTGCGTGAAGGGCAAAAGAAGCAAGGACGACCTGCGAGCCAAAGCCCACAGATCGTCCTTGCTTCTTTTGCCCTAAACTTAGTGGCCAATGCGGAGAGCGCTACTTCTTCTGCCCGACGCCGTTGCTCTCGAGCTTGGCGCCCGTCGTCTCCTGCTTTACCTTCTCCTTAACGGTGTCAGAAGCCTTCTGCGCGCCTTTGGCGAGATCCTTGCTCACTTCCTTGCCGGCTTCTTTAACATCCTGCCCGGCGGCCTTGAGATCGTCCGAGACGTCGGCAACAGCCTTCTGCAGCTTGGGCGCCACGTCATCGGCCACATCCCCTGCCACTTGCTGGACTTCGCGGGCTACTTCGCCTGCCATCTGCTGGGTGCGCTCCACGAAGCGGTCACTGTACTCGCCCATGAACTCGCGCTCGCGCCGCGTGGCAGGCAGTGCAAGGCCGATCGCTGCACCGGCCAGCAGCGCCATTGCGCCAAAGGTGAGAAGGTTCTCGTCAATCGTGCGCGCCGCAGCGTCCTGCGCTTGCATCATCCGATACTGAGCGTCGCGTGCCATGGCGTCGGCCCGGCGCCACGCTTCGTCGCTCCACTCGGAAGCCTGCTCCATCCATTGCTCGCGTGTGTCGGCTGCGCGCTGCGTTGCATCGTCAGCCGTGTTGCGCAGCGACGTGGTTGCGTCGCTCCCGGCGTTGGCCACGCGACGCGCCTGATCGTTCACTGCGTCGCCGATATCGCCGGCGGTGCGCTTAACAGTGCCTGCAGCGTCCTGGGCCGTATCGGTTACGCTGTTGGCGGCCGAAGCAACCGCACCGGCGGCGCGGTCTGCTGCGCGCTGAATGATATTGCCGGCGCGGTCCACCAGATTGCCGGCCTTGTCCACAAATGACTGGCCGTCGCCAAATGACTGGCCATCGGCGTAGTTGCTGCGATCGCTGTAACGGCGCTGATACGCATCGGCGCGGCCATCCCACAGCGGATATGTGTCGTACTCCTGCATGCTGCCGGCACGCTGTCCACCGTAGCCCACATTGCGATCAGCGTAGGGGTTGGCATAGTAGCCGCGATCATAGTTGCGGTCGTACGAGGGGTCATAGCGACCCTCGTAGCCACGGTTGTAGCGCCGGCCATAGCTTCGACCCTCATAGGGTGCACCGTAGCCGCGCCCACGCCAATCGCCATATTCCGACCAGCCATCACGCTTGTCGTCTGACTGGGTGCTGTTGAAGATCATCCAGCCCAGACCGGCGAGGATCAGCGCCGAAGGCACAGGGTTGCGCTTGAATGAATCGACGACGCTGCGTCCCATTTCGGCAGAGTTCGTGCGCACGAATTGCTTGATCGTCTCCGTGCTTTCGCTCACGACTTCCTGCGCCAGCGACCGGGCTTCCGCCTTGAGATTGTCAGGCTGGAAGCGATCCTGAATCGCGTCGACCTTGCGACTCATCTCTCCGCGCTTTCGTTCGATGTCTGCGCGGATCTCTTCTGGGGTCATGCCGTTGACTTCGCTCACTGTACTTGCTCCTTTGCCCACTTGGCATCTGCCTTGAGTGAATCGATGGTTTGTTCGGGCGCCAGGCTGACTTCCTTCATGCGGCCGCGACCTACCTGCAGGACAATCAGTCCGACCACCAGCGTGACGATTGCGACCAAACCCGACGCAATCCAGAAAGCCATCCATTGTGTCAAGAAGAAGGAAGTTGCGATCAGTAACAAGATTACGCCCGCGTAGGCCAGCATGCCGCCACTTGCGGCCATCGTTGCACCGCCGGCGATCTTGGAGACCTTGGCCATCATTTCGCTCTCGGCCAGGGCCACTTCCTTCTGCAGCAATTCGCTCATGTCGGCCGAGAGTTCACTGAAGAGTTCTCCCAGCGAACGGTTCTCGGGCGCACGGGGGTCGATCGATTCGGTGTGCAGCGGCGCATCGGGAAGGCCGTTGACCCGCACGACGGGCGATTCGGCGGTGTACAAGCGGCCCGCTGCGCCCTCTTCCAATTTCTCTGTTGCCATCTCCTGCTTCTCCTTTCGTCTCTGAACCTGCGCGGTCTCCTGAACTGTCAGCACAGTCAAGTTGACTGCGAGCCGCGCACCGAGGCCGGGTCACGTTTGTCCATCTCACCGGATTTCGTGGTGGCGTCGTAACCCTTGCCGGCCTGGGCATCCTTGTTGGCTTCGGCGTTCGCGCGATTCAGGGCGCTGTTGTTGCTTGCGTTGCCGGACTCTGCGGGCCAAGTTCCGGATTGATTGCCGCCGGTCGTTGAACGATCAGTCGAGTTTGTGGCGTCCTCCTGCTCGGTGTAGGCCACGGTGCGGTCGAAAGCGTAATCCGGATGACGACCGTAGCGTGCGCCCTGTCCATAGCCTTCGTCGCGGAACTCCGCTTCGCGGTAGGGCGCATCGCCGCGCATGGCGTCGCGGTACTGAAGGTCGGGATAGGGTGATTCACCGCCATAGACGCGCCGATCATACGCGCCACCGTTCACTTCACCACGGCTCACTTCACCACGGCTCATTTCACCATGGCTCATTTCGCCACCGCCAAAGCTGCTGCGATCCTCTTCGTAGGGGTAGTTGCCGCGCCCGTAATTACGCATGCGCGGGTTCCCCATGCGTTGTCGGTAATCGTTGTAGTAACGAGGATCGCCGCGGTATTGGCCTGGATCGTTCGGGCTGCTGCCGGGCAGCATCTGAGACGACTTGAGGAAGCGCCCCAACAGGAAGCCTGCGGCCAGGCTGCCGGCAATGAAGATCTCGGGCTGACGGCGCGCCATGTCGCGCACTTCGTTGATGAGGTCGCCGGTGTCGTGGCGCTGCAGATAACCCGCGAAGCGATCAATCTGGCCGGCGGCGCTTTCAGCATAGCCACCGATCATGGCCTCATCCTCGTTCTGCAGGCTCCTGCCCGTCTCGCGCAACGTATCGGCAAATGTGTGCAGGCGGTTGGCGGCCATCTCCTTCTGCTCGGCCGCCAGCGCATTGGCATTGCGCTTTGCTTCATCGGTCATATTGCCAAGGGTCTGTTGGGCCTCATGGGCTGCATCCTTGATGTTGGCCTGTGCCTCATTGGCAAGCTTTGCGGCGCTCTGCTTGACATCCTGTGCACTCTGGCTCACGTTGTCGGCAAGCTCCTGGGCGTTGGTGGGCAGGGCGTTCTTGTCGGCGTCGTCGAACTTCCCCTTTTCGCGATCACCGGGGCGGAATTCCGCCTGGTCCTGGGTGTATTCCTCTTCACCCTTCGACCACTTGTCGCCCTTGCCGCTGCCATCCATGTTGCGGCTGATTGGGTTATTGCTGCCGCCGAGCTGGCCGCTGCCCTTGCTGGCGGACGGCGCTTCACTTGCGCCCGTCCCTGCCGTCGATCCACCCTGGTTGGTCACTGTATCGTTTGCCATGATCTTTCCTCCTTGATCGATCTACAATGCGATACTGCCGGATTGCGATACTGCCGGCTTGCGATACTGCCGGATTGGAATGCTGCCGGATTGGAATGCAGGTGTGGCGTGTTGCCGGCGCTTGTCGGGGCAACGCTGTCTAATTCTTGTGCACCCAGCGCCCCTTGTCGTTCTTCTCGTACGTCTTCTTCACGGCCGACCATGCAACTTTGTGCGCAGTCTCCTCGCGCGATGCGTCACCGCGCCGCTCTCCTGGAGTGTCGTATTCGTCCCACGCACTGTTGTAGGCCTCCATATAGATATCCTGCCGCGTGCTCGGGAAGGTTGTCGCGCACACTGTCAGGTAAATCTGCGAGGTTCTGATAGGGCATGCGTTCCTCCTTGCTCAGCAGTTACCGCAAGTGAACCGCACGGCTATATCAAAGGCTCTTTGGACTGGGCTTTGCACAGCACGCGATTCAGGGAGAGGCGCGGGTGCGACGATGCCACAGGCTCAATCAGCCCAAGTACAACGATGGAAGCAGGACGGAAGGACTATTGCTGCCCAGCGCTCAGCGGCGTAACTTGCCTCGCGTCGTGCGATGGCCGCAGGAGCCGTCCTGCATGGGCGCAACCGGGGGAAGACGGGGGTATACAGTGTAAGACGGTACAAATAGAGCGGAGTGTGGAGCGTGTGTCTCCACACTCCGCTTTGCACCGGGCAAGTGCGCCCGGACGTTATCTATGGATGTTTGCCGGGACTGCCGTTATCCGGCCACGGCCATCTGCCTGGCTACAACGCCTGCCTGGCGACAACGCCTGCCTGGCGACAACGCCTACTTGGCGACAACCTTGATCTGCTTGGGCTTAACGGATTCAGCCTTGGGTACGCGCAGGGTCAACACACCGTGCTCGAAGCCGGCCTCGATTTTGTCGGCGTCCACGGGCACGTTGAATGCGACGCGCCGCTCGAAGGCCCCATGGAAGAGCTCGCGCTTGATGAAGTCGACCCCCTCCTGGACGGGCGCAAAGCTGCCGCGGATGGCGAGTTCGTCGTTCTCGAAAAGGACTTCAACCTGCTCGATGTCCACGCCTGGCAGGTAGGCCGTGAGCGTGAAGGCATCATCACTTGACCATGCATCGATCGGCAGCCGCACCACACGCTCGCTGCCCTGCTCCACGCTGCCGCCGCCGCGTACATAGTCGTACGGGCGCACATCGCCGTCGCGCAAGCGATTGATAGCGTCGGCGACGCCAAAAAACTCGCGCCAGACATTCTCAAGATTCTGGGTCGGGCCGGCAACATTCTGGCTGCTCGGCTGGCCGTTGAGACCACGGGAAACATTGACACGCATCAGAAAGCTCCTTTGAGACTTTGGATCATTACGCACAGCAACATCACACACAGCAACATCACACACATTGAACCCCGGCAACTGCATCCGCCGGACGTATTCTCATGCCGGCGACCCAACAGCGTCGCCCATTTGCTTGATGTCATCCACTCTACGCTCCGGTTGTTTGAGGCACGCAAGCGGTGCGTTATCGCTCGATATGCGCTTCGTAAGCAAATCGTTAGCGGAAACCGCCACGGCAAGGTGTTTGCAGGTCGCAAATTGCGTGCAGCATCCCGACTTTTCCCTTGCGCTCCAGTCTTTTCCGTATATCGGCGCAGCTATGCCCCTGACGCAGCGAAGCAATCGGACCGCTGGTCGCTTCGATCGCACTGAAACGTCCTTCCCGAATCGCTTTGGTTTGGGCGGGCGCAAACGCTCCACTATACTGGATTCGCTTGTGGGGACCGACTGGACAGCTGGAGGGATGGCGCGTGCGGGTCTTGATCACCGGGATTGCAGGCTTTGCCGGTAGCCATCTTGCAGAGTTTCTTGTCGAGGAAGGTGCGCGCCCCGATGCGCCGCCGATTGAACTTCACGGTGTTATCCACCGCCACGACAGGCGCATTCACCATCTTGCCGACCATATCGACCTCCACCGGGGCGACTTGCGCAACGCAGTTTGGGTCAATGATCTCATTGACGAGGTGCGTCCGGACCTCACCCTCCACCTTGCCGCGTGGAGCGACGTTGGCGGTTCGTGGGAGCAGCCGTGGACGGTCTACGAACTCAACATCCAGTGCCAACTCAACCTGCTGGAGGGGTTGCGGCGCCGGCAACCTGAATGCCGCACGCTCGTTGTCACCTCCAATGAAGCCTACGGGCTTGTGGGCCCGGATGATCTGCCGATTGGCGAGACGACTCCCTTTCGCCCCAACAATCCCTACGGCGTAAGCAAATGCACGCAAGACCTGATGGCGCTGCAGTACTGGCAGAGCCACAGGCTGCCCACGCTGCGGGCGCGTTCGTTTAACCACATTGGCCCGGGCCAGGCCGATGACTTTGTGGCGAGCGCGTTTGCCCGTCAGGTTGCCGAGATTGAGGCAGGGATACGCCCGCCGGTTGTCAAAGTGGGCAACCTTGGGGCCGAACGCGACTTTACCGACGTGCGCGATGTCGTGCGCGCCTACTGGCTGCTTGCCACGTCGGGCGTGCCGGGCGTGGCCTATAATGTGGGAAGCGGCGAGGCGCATTCCGTGCGCTGGCTGCTCGACACGCTGCTTGAACTGACCCCAGTGCGAGTGACCGTAGAGCAGGATTCGGCACGCATGCGGCCGAGCGACATTCCGCGCTCCGTGTGCGACAACCGCCGTCTTGTGGAGGCCACCGGCTGGTCGCCGCAGATTGACCTGCGCACCTCACTACAAGACATGCTCGACGGCTGGCGCGCCGCATTGGCCCGTCCCAGCACGCAGCCGCACTGACCGTCGGCGCGCCGCTGCCACACACAACACGAACGGAGAGACCCTTCATGCCCACAGCACTCGTTACCGGCGTAACCGGCCAGGACGGCAGCTACCTTGCCGATTTTCTGCTTGAACAGGGGTACCGCGTTATCGGCATGGTGCGCCGCACAAGCACGATCAACTTTTCGCGCCTCGAGCACATTCAGGACAGAATCGAGATTGTTCAGGGCGACCTGCTGGACCAGATGAGCCTAGCGGCGATCTTGAGCGAACACAAGCCCGATGAGGTCTACAACCTCGCGGCGCAATCATTTGTTCCAACAAGTTTCTCGCAGCCGGTGCTCACGGGGGAGTTCACCGCGCTTGGCGTCACGCGCATGCTCGAGGCAATTCGCATGGTGGATTCGCGCATTCGCTTTTACCAGGCGAGCAGCAGCGAAATGTTCGGCAAGGTGCATGAAACACCGCAGCGCGAGACCACGCCCTTCCACCCGCGCAGTCCCTACGGCGTTGCCAAGGTCTACGGCCACTGGATCACGATCAACTACCGTGAGGCCTACAATATCTTCGGTTGCTCGGGTATCCTCTTTAACCACGAGAGCCCGCGGCGGGGTCTGGAGTTTGTCACACACAAGATTACCCACGGCGCGGCCAAAATTAAGCTGGGAATGGCCTCCAATTTGGCGTTGGGCAACCTTGCCGCGCGGCGCGACTGGGGATTTGCGGGCGATTACGTGCGCGCGATGTGGCTCATGCTCCAGCAGGAGAATCCTGATGATTATGTCGTGGCGACGGGCGAAACGCACAGTGTGGAGGAGTTCGTCGCGCAGGCCTTTGGCTATCTTGACCTGGACTGGAAACAGTATGTCGTCCAGGACCCCCGCTTCTATCGACCGGCCGAGGTCGACCTGCTTGTGGGTGATCCCGGCAAGGCCGGCCGCATTCTCAACTGGGAGCCGACTGTCGATTTCCCCAATCTCGTGCGTATGATGGTCGACTCGGACATGGAAGCGCTGACCTCAGGCGGCCACATTCGCCGCTAGACACATACCTCGACGCAGAAACACACACCTCGACGCAGCGACGCCGAGGCGCCGAGGCGCAGAGAAGCGCAGAGGAAAAGCAATTGCCCTGAATGAGCCGACCCAACGCAGTTCTCTGCGTTCCTCTGCGACTTTGCGTCGAGGTTTGGCTGTATACTGCTTGAGTGACTCCGATTGCGGAATGCCCCTGTGCCTTCATTTGTCTTTGACGGTCTCGATTGTCACTATGCCGCTGAAGGAATCGATGCGGCGGGTCTGCCCCTGCTGCTGATTCATGGCGTTGGCGGCAACCTGCTCCACTGGCCGCCGCGCCTGCGCCGCCTGGCCGGAAGGCCCGTCTACGCGCTTGATTTGCCCGGCCACGGACGCTCGCCCGGGCCTGGGTTGGCGCGCATCGACGACTTCGTGCGCCTCATCGCTCTGTGGGTTGAAGCCATAGGCGTTGATACGTTCGCGTTGGGCGGGCATTCGCTGGGCAGCGCGGTCGCCCTTTCCTATGCGCTGGCGCAGCCGCAGCGGGTGCAGGCGCTTTGGCTCGTTGGGGCAGGCCCACGCCTGCGCGTACACCCCGCCTTGCTAGAGCAACTGCAGAGCGATCCTGCGGCTGCGGCGGCGCGAATTGTGCAACTTTCCTATGGCCCCTCCGTTGAGGCTGCGCGGCGCGACATTCTGCTCCGCCACCTGCGCACGGTAGACCCCTCGGTTCTCTACGCCGGCTTCGTGGCGTGCAACGATTTTGACGCCACGGCGCGTCTCGGCGAGGTGAATTGTCCCACCCTCATGCTCGCCGGGGCCGACGACCGCATGACGCCCCCCTCGCTCGCCCAGGAACTGCATGCGGGAATCGCTGCAAGTTCCTTGCGCATTCTCCCCGCCACGGGCCACATGATCCCAATCGAGCGCCCACAAGCCACAACTGACAGTTGCGCCGCATTTCTCGCTGATCAATCAGTTTGAGGCGACGCCGCAGCGGACAAATGCACGAAACAACGGCAGTACACGGAAACAACAGAAAAGGCGGGAAGTTCATGCTGTTTCCGCCTTTACCGTTGTTTCCGCGTACTGCCGTTGTTTCTTCCTGCTCCAGTGTCGTTGCGCCATCGCCTCCGCTTTTTGACATGCAACCGCGCAAAGATTATCCTGCATGAACAACTGCATAGCGGCTCTTATCCAGAGAGGCGGAGGGACCGGCCCGACGATGCCTCGGCAACCCGGCGCAAGTGCGCAAGCACAGCGGCCAGGGTGCCAAATCCGGCAGAGCAATCTGGAAGATGAGAGGGACCCGCGCGCTGCGCGAACTGCACAGCCTTGGCCGTAGCCAATCCCTCCATCGAATCGATGCGAGGGATTTTTGTGTGCCGCAGCAGCGCAACCTGTGGGTCTGTTGGTACGATCGCACGCAACAAGAGGAGCCAGAATCACCATGATCGTCATGAAATTCGGCGGCACGTCAGTCGGCAGCGTCAGGGCCTTTGCCGCGGTCGCGCAGATCGTCAAGCAGAAGCAGTTGAGCGAGGCGCACGGGGCCAAACCTGGCGTGGTTGTCGTCACAAGCGCGATGGGGGGCGTTACCAACCTGCTGATTGACGCCGCGCAGAAGGCCGCGGCCGGCGACGCAACGGCGCACCACGCGTCGACTGAAGCCCTGGCCGCGAAGCACGCCGAAATCCTCAACGCACTTGTGACGGATGACGCCGAACGCGCCGAGGTTGAGCGCGTCCTTGCTGAGCGCCTGCAGGAGTTTGATCGCCTCTGCGGCAGCATTGCCGTCCTGGGTGAACTGACGTTGCGCGGGCTCGACCTTGTGAGCGGCTTGGGCGAGCGCATGAACGCGCCCGTGCTGGCCGCTGTGCTGCGCGCACAGGGCGTTCCCGCCGAAGCGGTCGATGCGGTGGAAATCGTCGTCACCGACACCCTATTCGGCAGCGCCGAACCGCTGATGGAGCCGACGACGGTGCGCTGCAGCGAGCGATTGGTTCCCCTCATCAAGCAGGGGATCGTGCCGGTCGTCACCGGCTTTGTCGGGGCGACGGTTGATGGCGTGCCCACCACCCTGGGCCGCGGCGGCTCGGATTATTCGGGCGCAATTGTGGGCGCGGCGCTCGATGCCGACGTCATCGAAATCTGGACGGACGTCAACGGTGTCATGACGGCCGACCCGCGCATCGTGCCCGAGGCGCGCACGGTCTCGCAGCTCTCGTACGAAGAGGTCGCGGAACTGGCCTACTACGGGGCCAAGGTGCTCCACCCCAAGACGGTAATCCCCGCGATCCGCAAGCGCATCCCGGTGCGTGTGCTCAACACCTTTGAAGCTGAGCACCCCGGCACGGTCATCCGCGAGCGGAGCAACAGTGAAGAGCACGGGAGTGTCAAGGGCATTACCGCCATCAAGGGTATGACGTTGATGACGCTGGCGGGGCGTGGCATGGCGGGTGTGCCGGGGATTGCCGCACGCGCCTTTGGGGCCGTGGCGCGCGTCCAGGCAAATGTCCTCATGATTAGCCAGAGCAGCAGCGAGCTGAACATCTGCTTCGTGATCCCCGCAGCCAACGTGCCACTGGCCGAGCAGACGCTTCATGATGAGTTCCGCCGCGAAGTTGACCGTGGCGATATCGAGCGCATTGATGCGCATGGAAGTATCGTTGTTGTGGCGGTCGTAGGGAGCGGCATGCGCGGCACGCCCGGCCTTGCCGCGGGCGTCTTCACGGCCGTAGCGCAGAAGCGCATCAACGTGATCGCGATTGCGCAGGGTTCGAGCGAGGCGAATATCTCTTTTGTGATCGACGAGTCCGAGGCGGCCACGGCTCTGCGCGCGATCCACGCCCACTTCGAGCTTGAGAAGCCCACCGATGAGCGCACGCGCCATGCGGCGCTTGTCGGCTAGGCGGGGGTGATTGCGGCAGTAGGTGGGTTTTAGCGCTTACCGGGTCCGCCGGATGGTAGCAGTTGCAGGCGAGTGCATTGAAGAACAGAAGACGGGGAACCGCACACGCGGCTCCCCGTCTTCGTTTCGTGCAGTGCTACGTGCCACGTCGATTGGTGCGTGTGCTCCAGTGTCACATCTCGCAAGGGCGACGGCGCCGCGCGCTGCAGTGACGCGTGGCGTTGCTTTCAGAGCACGATGGCAACCATGCGGTCGTGGCCCTGATAGTCCTGATGCACGGCGATGTCGCGCACGTGCGGAATGATGTTTTGCGCCAACTCTGAAACGCCCTGTGCCTGGTCATACCCAATCTCCAGGTAGATGGTGGCGTGCGGCGCAAGATGCTGGGCCGCCTGGCGCAGAAGTTGCCCGATGGCGTCAAGCCCTTTGTCGCCGCTCTCGAGCGCCAGGCGCGGTTCGTAGGCGCGCACGGTGGGTTCGAGCGCACTGTACTCCTTCAGCGAGATATAGGGCAGGTTGGCAACCAGAATGTCTACAGGCTCGGTAAGCGGTTCGAGAAGGTTCCCCTGCCGCAACGTCACCTGGCCGCGCACATCATGGCGCTGCACGTTGATGCGCGCGACTGCCAGCGCCTTGCGGCTGACGTCAATCGCTTCGATGCACGCGCGCGGCTCGTTGACGGCAATTGCAAGCGCAATCGCACCGCTGCCGGTGCCCACATCGGCCACGCGCACACGCTGCAGTGAATCACCGGCGCGCGCCTCGATTTCGCTGAGCACTTCGTCCACAAGCATTTCGGTTTCGGGCCGGGGAATCAGCACACGGTTGTCGACCGTGAGGTCGAGCCCATAGAACTCTTTGCGCCCGACGAGATAGGCCACCGGTTCGTGGTCCACGCGTCGGGCGATCATGTCGGTGAAGTCGCGGGCATGGCGCGGCTGCATTTCGGCTTCGCCATGGGCAAAGAGCCAGGGGCGCTCCACGCCAAGCACATGCGCAAGGATCACCTGCGCGTCGAGGAATGCCGTGTCGATGAGCGCTTCCTTCAGCCGCTGTGTGGCTGAATTGAGCGCCGAGCCGACCGTGGCATCGGGGGCCAAATTCCAGATAACGGATTGCACGGGAAAGGATGAACGGGAAGGAAGGGAAAGCGGAAGAACTGCCAAGGCGACCTCCTTGTCGCTACATTTCACCTGCTGCGCCGCGAACATTCAACGGGTGGATTTTGCTTTGACATGGCCCTAACCATCACTCTAGCAGACAAAGATGAAGCCTGCATGAGAAATGGGCGGCGACCAGTCCGCGGTGTTCTGCTGATTTGCACGCTGTCGCCCCATTGCGACAGGCATTTTCATTATACCAAAGTCCTGTGCAAAACAGGCGCGCCCGCGCCCAGTCGTCTGCGGCGCGTGTTCTGCAGATCTACTGCTTTTGAGCGAACGCCATACGCTCGATTGGTGTGGTCGGCAATACGCGGCCGGTTGGCTTGACGTACCCTTCATTCAACTCGCCATAACTGCGGTCTTCAAGCGACTCCCAGCCATGAGAGTTCAGCAGCGGGCCCACCTCCTCGGGATTGAGGCCAAAGTGCCAGATGTTGGCCTTGACAACCATCTGTGCGTGAAATTTCTCCTGGCCAAAGGTCTGCGTGCCTTCGATGTAGTCGCGCAGGACGTAGGTGAAGGCCAGCAGGCTTCCCGGCGCGGCATTGCGCAGCGAGTCGAGCGTGGCGTGGACTGCGGCATCGGTCAGATATTGGGTCACAGCCTCCCAAATGAAAAAGGTCTTCACGTGAGCGGGATACCCTTGCGTCGCCAGCACAGATGCAAGGTCTTCCTCGACGAAATTGATGGGAACCAGTTTGACACGTTCGGGAATCGCGCCCAGCGCCTTCTGCAACGCGTTGCGCTTGGCGTCAATGTTGGCTGCCTGGTCAACTTCCCACGCGGGGAGTTGCGCCAGCGCCGGTAGCCGATAGATGCGCGTGTCCCAGCCTGCACCCAGGTTGACGACCGCCACGACTGGGTCATCACCCGTTATTGCGGCAACGACCTTCTCATCAATGTACCGCTTGCGGCACATGACGCCGCTCCAAAGCCCCGTAAACTGCTTGTCGGTCGAACGCACCATCCAGTCCGCGCGGGTGCAAAGCGCAAGGCGCCAATGATCGTCTTGTAGGTTGCGGACATGATGCGCCCGGCGAGGTCATCCTGGAGAATGCGCTGGTCGCTGGGGAAATGCTGCTCGACCGCGACCATGAAGGTGGGGCCAGCGCCTGTGTTGGCGGCGCCGGTTGTATCGATTTTGTCGGGTTTCTCGGTCAATAGGATTCCTTTACAATTGTGCGGCCATCGTTTCCAGCCGTTCGGCCTGGTCGTTGGCGGCAAGCTCGGCGATGAACTCGTCGATCTCCCCGTCCATGACGGCGGGCAATTGGTAGACGGTCTTGTTGACGCGGTGGTCTGTTACGCGGCTCTGCGGGAAGTTGTACGTGCGGATCTTTTCGCTGCGGTCGCCCGTGCCCACCTGACTGCGGCGCAGGCTGCCCAGTGAATCCTGCTGCTTCTGCATTTCGGCCTCAAAGAGGCGCGCGCGCAAAATGCGCATGGCCTTGGCCTTGTTCTGCAACTGGCTCTTTTCATCCTGACAGGCAATCACAATCCCCGAGGGGATGTGCGTCAGCCGCACGGCCGAGTCGGTGGTGTTGACGCTCTGCCCGCCCGGCCCGCTGCTGCGGAAGACGTCGATGCGGATGTCGTTGTCGCTCACCTGGACGTCGATCTCTTCGGCTTCGGGGAGGACGGCCACGGTGGCGGCGCTGGTGTGGATGCGCCCGGCGCTTTCGGTGGCGGGGACGCGCTGCACGCGGTGTGTGCCCGACTCGTACTTGAGTTTGCTCCACGCCCCCTTGCCCTTGACGGCGAAGACCACTTCCTTGATGCCGCCAATGCCCGTGTCGCTGCCGCTGAGTATCTCCACCTTGAAGCGGTGACGCTCGGCCCAGCGCATGTACATGCGCATCAGCTCGCCGGCGAAGAGCGCCGCCTCTTCGCCACCCGTTCCCGCGCGGATTTCGACGATGACGTTCTTGTCTTCGTTGGGGTCCTTGGGGAGCAGAAGCTGCTTCATGCGCAGCTCAAGCTGGGCAAGTTCTTCCTCGAGCGAGGCAATCTCCAACTCGGCGAGTGCGCGCAGATCCGCGTCGCCATCATCGAGCAGGACGCGGCTCTCCTCGATTTGCCGCTCCGCTTCGGCATAGCGACGCCAGGTGTCGGCAAGGTCCTCAATGCCGTTGCGCTCCTGCGTCAGTTCGTGGACGCGCGCAAAATCGGACGTAACGTCCGGGTCGGCCATGAGTGTGGTGATCTCGTCGTAACGGTCGGCCACGTGGCGGATACGATCATGGAGCAGCGTCATAGGTTAGGAAATTGACTCGGAAAGTCACTCCTCCAGACTGGCACAGGGAGCGACGGGAATGCACATCAAGTGTCAATCGGGAAAAATAGGCAGATGACCCAATGCCACGATCTGGGGCCAGTCGTCAGACCCGCCCTCGGTGAAGACGGCCATCTCGCCCACCACAGTGGCGTGCGCTTGCACCATCAACTGCTTCATGCCGCGCAGCGTGCTGCCGGTGCTGATCACATCATCGAGCAACACGACCTTGCGCCCGGTGACGAGAGGGCGATCCTTGCCGTCGAGGTAGAGCGTTTGCGGCACGCCCGTGGTGATGCTTGTGACTTCGGTGTGCAGCGTATCGCCCATGTAGGGCTTGCAGAATTTGCGTACGACCACGTAGGGCAGCCCCGTGCGCTGAGAAAGCGCATGGCCCAGCGGAACGGCTTTCACCTCGGGCACCACGAGAGTCTCGGTGTCCGCGGGCAGGCGGGCGGACAGGGCCTCGGCGGCGCGCTCCACCACCTCCGTGTCTCCCAGCATGTTGAAGATGGCAATGGTCACGCCGGGTGCAACCTTGAAGAGACGCAGGTCGCGCCGCAGGTCGCCGATTTGCACTGTATGAATGACGCCGGTGTAGCTCATGGGGAGGCTCCTTGACGATGCCCGCCCGTTGCAGGAGCGGGCGCGAACGATCACGCCAAGCGAAGTATTGTATCACCGCGGGCAGGATTTGGGAAACGGCCGCGAGAGCGGAACGTTCGCGTCGCAATGAGGGTGCTATTTCAGGTGGATTCACTGCGCTGGAGCAGGGTGACCTGCTGTGCAATCGGACCTTCCTGATTCTGCCCGAGCGAGAACTCGACGAGATCGCCGGTTTGGAGGAAGCGGGGTCCTTGCAGCGCAGCCGCCGGAACAAAGAGGTCTGCCTCGCCATGGCGCACAATGAAGCCATAGCGCTTGCGGATGTTGTACCACTTGACGAGACCGCGGGCGCGTGACTGCGGGGCAAGCAGTATGCGGCAGCCGGGGCAGTGGTCTGGCGCGGGCGCCTCCCGATTTACCGTCTGCTCTTCGATGCACCAGAGGAACGAAATGCCGCAGCGATCGCAGTAGCGAATCTCGTCGTCGAGATTGCTCGCACTCTTGTGTTGCTGCCCTGCGGCCCTTGTGTTTGACATTCGGTCCATCCGTTGGTAGGATTGCCGGACGGAGTGCACCGACGCGGCGACATTATGCAGGTGAACTCTGGCGACGTCGCCAAGTGGTAAGGCAGGGGTCTGCAAAACCCCCACCGCCGGTTCGAGTCCGGCCGTCGCCTCCACACTATACTGAAGAGCCGGCTGCCAGTCAAAAGCAGCCGGTTTTTCTTTTTGCGGAGAGGCCCCGGAATCGGCAGTTGCGTATTGCGCAAGTCTTCGATTTTGGGTACCCTGAGGTCAGACTGAATCCACATTTTCGTCGTGCATCCCCGGTGGTTTAGGTTCGCGCAAGACGCGGTAACTTTTCCCCCTTTCCTGGCGTCATAGGTAGTGCAGGGTGCGCCTCTGTGCGCAGTACGCGCCCTGGTCAATGCCGTACTCCTGCAACATTGCCTTCGTCGACGACGCTTGTCGTCCCGCCATCGAGTCCCGGCAATCCGGGGGTCAGTGGTCCGCCCACGGTGCCTCATCCGTTCAAACATCTGATTGCGAACTCATCGACGCTATGGATACAACCCCCTTTGCCCGCTTGTCACTGCACCGTCGCTCCCGATCTGGGTCACAGTCTGCGTTGCAGAGCGTCGCGCGCGAGCGTCGCGCCCTTCCCTTCGTCTTGCTGTTGCTGATCGCGCTGATCTTCACACTGGGTGCGTGCGGCGACAAGGCCGAGACGGATGCAGAGGCCGGCGCAAACGTTGGCCCGAACGTCGGTTCTGCGGTAATGGGGAAGGTTGAGGGGCTGCCCACCCAGATTGACGACTACATTGCGCGCTACAATGCCCAGTTCCAGCTTGCGCCTCGCCAGGGCACAACACCGCTCGAAGTGTCCGAAGCATATCTGCGCCGCTACCAGCCGGGCCCGCTGCCGCGCGTCTTTCAGCAGTCGGTCGTCACGGACCGTCATGGCACGGTGCTGGCCGAACTGGTGAACGAAGGGCGTCGCACGTGGGTTCCGCTCAGCAGCATCTCGCCCAACATGATCAACGCGACGATCGCCACGGAAGACGCGTCGTTCTTCGAAAACAAGGGCATTGATGCGCGCCGCGTGATCGCTGCGTTGATCCAGAATACGGAGAGTGGTGATGTTGTCTCGGGTGCGAGCACAATCACAATGCAGCTTGCACGCAACCTCTTCTTTGCTCCACAGCGCCGCTTTGACCAATCAATGGACCGCAAGGTCTTCGAGATGTTGATGGCCCAGGATCTGACCAACCTCTATACCAAAGAGGAGATTCTGGAGATGTATCTGAACCTGATCAACTTTGGCCAGCGTGCCTATGGCGCCGAAGAGGCCGCGCAAACGTACTTTGGCAAGTCGGCGGCAGACCTTACGCTGGCCGAGGCAACCCTCATTGCGGGTATTCCCCAGCAGCCTGCCTCGCTTGACCCGCAGGCCAATTTCGACGCCGCCAGGGAGCGCCAGCGCACGGTGCTCGACCTGATGGTGCGTCACGATTTCATTAGCCAGGCCGAGGCCGATGCGGCCTTTGCAGAAGAGGTCTACATTGCACCGCTGCGCACGATTGAGCCGGCCAAAGCGCCTCACTTCATCCAGTACGTTCAGGAGCAGGTGACGCGCGACCTCAATATCGACAACC
Source organism: uncultured Chloroflexia bacterium (assembly GCA_963735275.1). GTDB lineage: Bacteria > Chloroflexota > Anaerolineae > Caldilineales > Caldilineaceae > UBA5069. Next base: position 295,533 of record CAVTKJ010000004.1, read on the forward strand.
TCGGGCGGGCCGGCTTGCGCATCACGTCAACGCTCGACTTGCCCATGCAGGAACTGGCCGAATCCGTTGTGCGCCAGAAGGTGGATGAATTGCGCTGGGGCTACAACCTTACAAGCGCCGCGCTGGTCGCGCTGCGCCCTGCTGACGCCCAGATTCTTGCCATGGTTGGCAGCGCCGACTACGACGACGAATCGATCGATGGCAACGTCAATGTCACGACGAGCCTGCGCCAACCGGGAAGTTCCATCAAGGCAGTCCTCTACGCCACCGCCTTCAACGACGGCATTATCAGCCCGGCCTCCATTTTGTGGGACGAGCCTGTGCAGTATGTGATTAACGAGCGCGAGGTCTATGTTCCCGCTAATTACGACCTGCGCTTTCACGGGCCGGTCACTCGCGCGCACGGCGCTCGCCAATTCGTACAATGTTCCCGCCGTCAAGCTGATAGATGCCGTAAGCCCTGACCGCATGGCCCAAGTGGGCAATGCAATGGGTTTGAAGACCCTCGCCACGAAGCCCGGCATCTATGGCCTGCCCCTTACCCTGGGCGCCAATGAGGTGACCCTGCTGGACCTGACGACTGCCTATCACACGCTGGGAAACGACGGCGCCTATGTGCCGTCGCGCACGATTGTGGCCGCCACCGACCCGCTTGGAAACCCTGTGACAATTGAGACGCAGGCGGCGCCGCAGCAGGTGATCCGGCCTGAAGCAGCGTTCCAGGTGACAAGCATCCTCAGCGACAACAAGGCGCGCGAACCTGCGTTTGGCGTTAACACGCCGCTCAAGATTAGCCGCCCTGCCGCCGTCAAGACGGGCACATCAACCTCCTACCGTGACAACCTCACCGTGGGCTACACAAAGTACATCGTCGCAGGCGTTTGGGCAGGCAACCCCAGCGGTTCGCCAATGACTGGCGCCACTGGCGTGACCGGCGCCGCGCCGATTTGGCATGACTTCATGGAAGGGGTTATTGCCGACCCGGCCATGCTGGCCACCCTCAATGCAAGTGATGACCCCACCGACTGGGAGTTTCAGCCGCCCGTCGATGCCATTCAGCGGCAGATTGCTTGCGCCGACAAAGTTGAGTGCCCCACCACCAACGAGTACTTCACGCGCAGTTGGCTGCGCAACTTTGGTTGGGATGGCCCAACGGGCGACAGCACCGCGATTCTCGACAAGGTGCTGCTCGTAAGTTACAACCAGGGTGGCGGCGGCGCGATTGGCGTCTGTTCGAACGAAGCGGGCGAACAGCGTACGTACCTCAAGCTGCCTGAAGGCTATGGCCGCCTGGCCCCGCCAACGCCCGCTCAGCAACTGCAGCGCTTTGTGCGCATCGCCCCGGACGTCCCCTCGCCGGCCGTCCGCTCGGTTGAGTCGGCTCCGCTGGCCGCTGAGGTGAACCCTGTGGTATCGACAGAACGACAGCAGGCGCTGCAGTGGAGCCGCAGCAACAACACGTACCTGAACTTTGGCTCGTGTGAGGGCGTGGATCAGGTTGTGCGCGCAACGTTGCGGTCGAATGCGGATCGCGTCTATCTCGTCGGCTTTGATGGCCGAGTTGTGGGCCAAATGTCGACGACGGCAACACCTGTGCCGCCCCCGACGGAGACCGCGCTGCCGGCGACTGCCACCGCTGAAGCCACCGCCACGGATGAGGCCACTGCGACTGCGATTCCGCTCCCGGCCACAGCCACGACGGCGCCAACCGAGACACCGGTCGCACCCACTGCGACTGCAACGGATGAGCCGACAGCGACACCGCAGGATACTGCGACGCCTGTGCCGCCGACCGCGACTGCGACGCCTGTGCCGCCGACAGCGACGCCGACGCCCGTGCCGCCGACTGCGACGCCGACAGCGACCTGGACGCCGACTGTGACGCCGATGCTGCCGACCAACACGCCGACTGCCGTGCCGCCGACAGCGACCTGGACGCCGACTGTGACGCCGATGCTGCCGACCAACACGCCGACCGCCGTGCCGCCGACCGCAACACCGAGCGCGACGGCGACGCCAGTGCCGCCAACCGCGACCGCAACGCCGACACGCGTTCCGCCGACGGCCACGCCGACCGCGACCGCAACGCCGACACGCGTTCCGCCGACGGCCACGCCGAGCGCGACCGCAACACCGACACGCGTTCCGCCGACAACGACGCCAACAACCACACCCACGAAGACGGCGACACCGCTGCCGACGGCTACACCAACGGTGACGGCGACGCCAACACCGCTGCCGACGCCCGTGATTATCGCGACGCCTTCTGAATCGGAGGGTAAGCCCACAAGCACGCCGCCGCCGGCGCGCACACCGCAGGGCGTCGATGTGGTCGTGGCGGGGCGTGCCACGGCGACCCCGACTGCGACAACAGCGCCGACCTTGACGCCGACGCCAACACGTGTGCCGCCCACGGCTACGAGCGCGCCTACGACTGCAGCGCTGCCCACAGATGTCGCTGATGTGGCGCCCGGCTCGATCCAGCCACCGTACAACCTTGTTGGTGTGAGCAATGACAGCAATTGCCCGGGCAACTACATCATGGGTACAATCCTCGACAGCGCAGGCAACCCGCTGCCAGGCGTCTCGGTCATCGGCGTGGACCAGTGGGGCAACTTCATGCAGAGCGTCTCCAAGTCGGGGCAGAACGACTTTGGTCGCTTCGACTTCCCGATTCCGGGAGATGCGCGCGAATACTACGTGACGGTGGTGGACGGCCAGGGCGCGCCGCTTAGTTTCTCGGTGACGATTCAGCACCAGATGGGTGATCAGGCGGGCATCTCCTGCCACTACGTAACGTGGCGCGCACGCTAGGGTGCAACTGGCATGTGACGCGCATGCCTTGATGCTGATTTCAGGGTAGGATTTTTAGCCGCTGCGCGGTAGAAAAGCGCAATCGCGTCGGACCGGACAGAAGCGGCCAATCCAGGGGCAATCATCCGCATTCACCCGTAGGGTGCGTGCGGATTCTCTTTCTCCCCTGCAAATTGTTTGTCGCTACGCTTTGCGGTTACACTGGCGCGCGAGAACACGCTGCCGTTGCCAGGAACTACCGCCGATCCTGAAAGTGATTGCCCTTTTCCGGATGAAGTCAGCAGAATCGCAACCAGGAAACCAAGAATATGACGTGCAAGACTCGACGCCTTCTACTCCTGCTGATTCTCGCACTTGCTGTGGCAGGATGCACCCAGCGTCCTCCTGTGCCCAAGGCGGCTGTGCGCCTAACCCTGACCGTGGATGCGCTGCTCCAGGGCTACGCCGAAAACTACGACCTTGCCGCACGAGTGCCGGGAAGCCCGCAGCAAGTTGCCGAAACTTACATGGAACGCTTCCAGCCTGGGCCGCTGCCGCGCGTCTTTGAGCACAGCGTCATTTCCGACCGGAATGGCACGGTGCTGGGAGAGTGGATTGACGAAGGCCGTCGCACGTGGATGCCCATCGATCGCATTTCCTCAAACGTTGTGGATGCGATTGTGGCAACGGAAGACTCAAGCTTCTTCCTCAACGAGGGCATTGACATGCGCCGCCTTCTGGGGGCGATCATCCAGAACGCTTCAAGTGGCGATATCGTCTCGGGCGCCAGTACGCTCACCATGCAACTGGCGCGCAATCTCTTCTTCGAAAGCGACCTGCGCTTCAATCAGTCTGTTGAGCGCAAGGGTTATGAGGCGCTCCTGGCACGGGACCTGACGCGCCTCTATACCAAAGACGAAATCCTCGAGATGTACCTCAATCTCGTCAACTTTGGTCATCGTTCCTATGGCATTGAAGCCGCTGCGCAAACCTATTTCGGCAAACCTGCTGCCGACCTCACGCTTGCCGAGGCGACACTGATCGCGGGAATTCCGCAGGCGCCTGCCCAGTACGACCCATTCGTCAACTTCGAGGATGCCAAGTCCCGCCAGCGCACCGTTCTCGACCTGATGGTGCGCCACAACTATATCTCTCGAGCTGAGGCCGATGCGGTCTTCGCTACACCGCTGACGCTCGCTGCCGATCCGGAGCTGCGGCCGCGCCAGGCGCGCCACTTCGTGCAGTTCCTGCGCGAGGAAGTCCAGGCGCGCCTGGGTGATGCCTCGGCTGATCGCGCCGGACTTCACATCACATCGACGCTTGATCTGCCCATGCAACTGCTGGCCGAGAAGATCGTCAAGGAGCAGGTCGACACCCTGCGCCCGCGCTATGACCTGAGCAACTCCACGCTTGTGGCGATGAAACCGGGCACCGCCGAGGTGCTGGCAATGGTGGGCAGCGCCAATTTCGACGATGACAGCATCGACGGCAAGGTGAATGTTGCCACCAGCCTGCGCCAGCCGGGGAGTTCGATCAAGCCCATTCTCTATGTGACAGCGCTAAACGATAATCTGATCAGCCCGGCCACGGTCTTCTGGGACCTCAAGGCCGAGTACAAGGTTGCAGAGGGTAAAACCTACGAACCGAAGAACTACGACGAAAAGTTCCATGGCCCAGTAACGGCGCGCACCGCGCTGGCCAATTCCTACAACATACCGGCAGTCAAGCTGCTCGATGCCCTGGGCGTGCAGCGCATGCTCGACTCCGCACGCGCCATGGGGCTCATTAGCCTTGCCGACGATGCCTCGCGCTACGGTCTGTCACTCACCTTGGGCGGTGGCGAGGTGCGGCTGCTTGATCTGACGACCGGTTTCAACACCATTGCCGACGGCGGTCTCTATCAGCCCTACCGCGCTGTAGTGGCCATCGCTGACGGCGCCGGCAGCCCCGTGGATCTCTTCCCGGTGGTTGATCCGGTGCGCGTTCTCACGCCCGCCTCGGCTTTTCAGGTGACGAGCATGATCAGCGACCGCAAGGCGCGCGAACCTGCCTTCGGCGTTAACACGCCCTTCAACCTCTCCTATCCGGCGGCGGCCAAGACGGGGACAACCACGAGTTTCCGCGACAACTGGACAATGGGCTTCACCCGCAACCTGATTGTGGGCGTGTGGGCAGGCAACAGTGATGGTCGCCCCATGAAGGGCGTCACCGGTGTTACGGGCGCAGCGCCCATCTGGAGCCAATTCATGCAGACCGTCATTTCCGATACGGCAATGATTGAAACCCTGGGGGTCACGCCCGACATCGACGACTGGACATTCCTTCCGCCCGACGATGTGGACCTGCGCAAGATTGATTGTCCCAAGTCCTTGCGTTGCCCGCAGGTGCTTGAGTACTTCAGCCGACCGTGGATGACGAAGATGGCGCGCTCTGGGCTCACAAGTGATGGGTTCATGGCTCGCCAACCAGCCAGCGCCGTCAACCTGAATGGGCGCACAGTCGGCGTTTGCAGTCCTGAGTCCGGCGGAACGCCACGCACGAACTTTCGCATGCCCGACGGCATCGGTCAGTTGGTCGCGGCCACAAGCGTATCGCTGACAGCGACTACGGCACTGACGATTGCGCCGTCCCTTCCACTGCCTTTTGACATCACGCCGCTGGTCAAACCGATTTCTGCCCGAGCAACCGAGGCGATTGAGCAGGAACGCAAACAAGTGATGGCGTGGGCGAATGCCCGAGGCATGCTTCTACACCTGGGACCCTGCGAAGAAGTTGAGCCTCTTGTGCGAGAACTCTATGGCGCAGGCAGCCTGACATTTGGCGAACTGCGGCCCCTGACGGACTTCGGCGATTCCGGCGGCGCCGATCTGCCTGCGGTGATCACCGGCACCGTCCAGATCAACGATTACGACAGACCTGGCAGTCTCACAAACACCGACTTCAACCGAACCGGCGACGGAAGTCCAGCCGGATAGCGCCCCCGTGCAGGAACTTGCTGTTGCTCCTGGCGTTCAGTACCAGTTGACGGCTGCCGGGTCCGGCGCTGATTGTGGTGGCAACTTCATTCAGGGCGTTGTCACCGGGGCGAACGGCGCGCCCGTTGCCGGCGTGCGCGTAGTAGCCACAGACAAGTACGGCAATCGCGCTGACGTGACGAGCAAGGATGGCGCTGAGGCAGGCCGCTTCGACTTTGGCGTGGCAGGCTCTCAGAACGACTACTATGTAACGGTTCTGGATGGTGCGGGAAACGCGATTAGTGCGACCGCCGTCCTCAACCACGTCCAACCGCAAGAGGGGAATGCCTGCTACTGGGTGCAGTTCCAGGCTGCCAACTGACCGGTGCGTCACGCAAGTGCGTAGAGGATTCGTAGCGGCTGCTTCAGCTGCCGTTGGTCTGCGGTGCGGCGCGATTGGTCAGTATGGCGGCTGAAGCAGCCGCCATGAAGGAGTGTTGTTCGTCCGATGTGAACGCGTTGCAGTGTCGCGTAGGCCTGCCGCCGCCATCGCGACGCCGGCGCATCTGGAAATGGTTCGTCGCGGACGCCTCAAACACGCTATACTGCCATCCATGCGTCCCATTGCCAGACGTGAATCTGCGCGTGTTCCCGAGCGCGTTCTACGAGGTGGCTTGTGAAAGACGGTTCTCCTTCAAGTGTGCACGCAGCCCTCAAACGGGTCGTTATTGCATGTGTTGCAATTGGCATGATCGCCCTCGCCGCAACGGCAGGACGCGACGGCGCGACGCGTGCTGCCGTTGCCCAGGTTGTCGCGGATACGGCGACGCCCACAGTGACGCCTACGCCCTCCATCACGCCTACCGAAACCTTGACGCCAACGCCGACCTGGACGGGCACGCCGCCCAACTACCTGTCGCCGACACCAACATGGACGCCGTACTTTGTCTATGACTCTCCGCTGCAGACACCCACGCCGACTCGGGCAGTTCGGATCGTCACCGAAATTAGGCACCCCGTCAAGGGGGATGCTGTTTCTGGTTCAGCCGCCATTCTGGGTACGGCGCTCATGCCCGGTTACCGCAAGTACGAGCTGCATATATCGCCCGCCGGTGCAGAAAACTGGGGATGGCTCAACACCAGCCTCGACGTCGTGCACGACGGAACGCTCTATATTCTGGACAGTACGAAGTTCGGCGATGGTTTCTACGACTTGCGCCTGCGCACAATTGACGACTTGGGGAGCTACCAGGAAGCCTATTTGCGCGGCCTCGAGATTCGCAATGCCAATCCACCCACGCTCACCCCGGCGTTTGATGACCTTGGCACGCCTCTACCGCCACAGCCGGTGTCGCCCCTCGGACCCCCAACGGCGACGCCACGCCCGCGCGTCGTGCAGAACATTCCCGATGGTCAAGGCATCTTTGCCCCCGAGGTGGGACAGACCGTCGCCGGCCCAGTTGATATTGTGGGCACTTCCAACGGCAACTATCTCAACCCGTTCGAACGCTACGAGATTGCGATTTCCGCGGCGGGGCAGGCAAACTGGGAGTGGCTCTACAGCGGCGAAGAGCAGATGTGGCAGAAGACGCTCTATACGCTGGATTCGGCGCGCTTTGCCGACGGCTACTATGACGTTCGCTTGCGCAACGTCTACGAGGACGGCAATTACGATGAATACCTCCTGCGCTATCTGAAGATCGACAATTCGGGGAGACCGAACCCCGGCCTGGGCGCAAATGGTCTCGTCCAGCCGCTTTCGGGAAGCAACGTCGGCGGCATTACGGACTTCGTGGGTACGGCCGTGGATCCCAGCTTCCAGCGCTGGGAGCTCGCGTGGTCGCCCGCCGGCTCGGAGCAATGGACGTCGCTGACGAGCAGCGAGCGCCCGGCAATCAACGAAACGCTGGCGCGGCTCGACCTGAGCAAACTTGGCGGTACGCAGATTGACGTGCGCCTGCGCGTTGTGCGCCAGGATGGCAACTACGATGAGTACTTTGCGCGTGGGCTGCGCGTTGCGGCGGCTCCGCCTACGCCAACGCAGCCCGCATCACCGCTGCCGGGCGGGTAAGTGGTGCTTGTTGCAGAGCCGCGGCTCATTTGGTGAAATCGGCAGTTGAAGCAGCCGCTACGAACGATGGCCGCGCGATTGCGAGCGGGGCCGAGAAACGGGCCCCAGACATTGGAAACAGAAAGCGCCGATCCACCGATCGGCGCTTCATTGTTTTGCTTTAATTGGCGAGGACGTGGCGCCGGACAATCTTCGCATGTCCGGTCACCCATCCTCTATGGTGAGCAAGTGAAGCACGCTGCGTCGCGAGCACACTCTTGCAGTGCGGCGTTTCGCGGCTGCCCAGCTTCGCTCTGTAAACCATTGTACCGGTTCAGATTAGCGTTCCATTGCGCCTGCGTTAACGTTGTGATGCGGGCGGGCCATTGCGTCGTAGCTTCGTTTCTGGACTAAGTCGCTCGCGATTGGTCGGGACGGCAGCTGACGTAGTGCGTCTCGGAAGTCCGGCTCGGATACGTAGCGGCTGCTTCAGCTGCCGTTGGTCTGGGTCGCGGCATGATTGGTCGGTACGGCAGCTGAAGCAGCCGCTACGTATCCGCAGTGCTTAGGCGCGTTCCTCGGCGTCGAAAAGCCGCTTGTGCTCCTGGATGGCGTAGCGGTCCGTCATGCCTGCAATGTAGTCGCAGACGACCCGCTGCAGGTCGCCCGGCGCAGCCTGCACGCGTGCATGCAGATCCGGGGCCAGTTGGCGCGGCTCGCTCACGTAGGCCGTAAAGATGTCGCGCAGCAATCGCTCGGCTTTGACGGCCATGCGCACCACGCGATAGTGACGATAGAAGTTCTCAAAGAGGAACTGCTTGAGTTCCTGATTGCAGTCGCGCAGCGCAGACGAATAGGACGCAACGTTTGCCGCTTGCGCACGCAGCACATCGAGCGACGTGACGTTGCCCTCGACGAGCAGTTGGTTGGTTGCCTGAAGCACGTCGGCCACTTCAATGCCGACGAGCCGGCGGATGAAGCGATAGCGCAGCAGGGGTGCGTTGAGGTCGACCGGCGCTGGTTCATGCAGCGAGTCGAGCACGATCTTGCCGATTGCCAAGTCAGTAATGGCGCGCGGATCAAGGATGCCACTACGCAGCCCGTCATCGAGGTCGCTTGTGTTGTAGGCGATCTCGTCGGCAAGGTTGGCAAGCTGGCATTCGAGTGTCCCCCGCTCGTCGGGAGAGTAGGCCGTTGCATCGACAACATCGTAGTCTGTGTCGTGCTTGACTACGCCCTCGAGCACCTCGTAGGTGAGGTTAAGCCCCGGGTGCTCGGGGTAGCGCCGCTCGAGTTCGGTGAGGATGCGATAGGTTTGGCGCTGGTGGTCATAGCCTCCGTGGTTGCGCATCAGGTCGTTGAGCACCCCCTCGCCCACGTGGCCGAAAGGGGGGTGGCCCAAATCATGCGCAAGGCAGATGGCCTCAACAAGGTCCTCGTTGCAGCCCAGGCTGCGCGCGAGGGTTCGCCCGATCTGCGCGACCTCGATGCTGTGAGTCAGTCGATTGCGGTAGTGATCCCCCTCGGTGTAGACGAAGACCTGCGTCTTGTATTCAAGCCGGCGAAAGGGTGTGGTGTGGATGATGCGGTCGCGGTCGCGCTGGTAGGCGGTGCGGTAGGGATGTTCGGCCTCGGGCCAGACCCGGCCACGGCTCTCCTGCGCGCGGATGGCATAGGGCGCCAACCAGGCGATTTCGCGGGCCTCGAGTTCGGTGCGGGAAAGCAGCATCTCTTCACCCCATTCAAGCGCGCGCCAGCAATTCGCCGCCATCCACCACCAGGACTTCGCCTGTGATGAAATCGGCCTCGATCAGGAAACGCACCGCGTGCGCCACGTCTTCGGGAGTTCCCCATCGCTTGAGAAGCGAGCGACTTGCAAGCCTGTCGACCTGTGCCTGGGAAAGTCCTGACGGGGGCAACACGTTGCCGGGGGCGACGGCATTGACGCGAATGGTTGGCGCCAGTTCGAGCGCCATTTGCCGGGTGAGAGCGACCAGCGCCGCCTTGCCCACACCGTGGGCGGCAAAGTTGCGCCATGGCTCGAACGCGGCCAGGTCCACGATGTTGACGATTGCGCCACCGCCGCGCGCGAGCATCTCCGGCGCGAGCGCGTTGCAGACCGCGTACGGGCCATCCACCAGGATTCGGGTAACGCGCTGCCAGGTGTCGCGAACCGCAGGGTCGCTGCTCGGAAAGGGCGTTTTGCCGAAGTGACTGGCGCTGTTGACGATGATATCAACGCCGCCAAAGCGCTCGCTGATTGCGGCGGCCATGGCGTCGACTGCTGCAAAATCGGCGACGTCGCACTGAAAGGGAAGCGTCTCAACGCCCAGCGCGCGGGCGTCAGCGGCTGTCACTTCAGCTTCAGCGGCGGAATGGTTGTAGTTGATGACGACGTGCGCACCCGCCTGCGCCAGGCCAAGCGTAATGGCGCGCCCCACACGCACGGCACCGCCGGTGATGAGCGCAACTTTGCCCTGGATGTTCACGCTGATTCTCCGTTTGGCAACGCCGAAGCCGACTGGGCCGCGTCTGGCCCTATCGTATCACAGCGTGGCAGGCGTCCAGGGGTGGGCGTAGCCGCAGGGTGTACATCGCATTCAGGGCATGAGACGCCATAAGCCCAATACCTGTCCGATGCGGCGCGCCTCCGCTGTGCCGCTGCGCGACGCCGGCACGCAACAAAAAGCAGCGACGGAACATGTCCGTCGCTGCCTGGCAATCCTGGTTATCAGTTACTCTTGCGCTGATAGCTACTTTCCCGATGATTTGAGCGTGCGGGCGTAGATCTCTTCCTGCTGGCGGCGCTGGGTTTCGGCGCGCTGCTTGTCCTTCTTCTTGGAGAGCTTCAAGTCGACACCGCTCTGGTCCATGGCCTTGCGCAGCGCCAGTTCCATGGCAGAGGGCATTTCAACGTCGGCAAATTGGTCAACCGGCTCAGGTGTCGCTTCAACCGGCGCTGCGGCTTCAACTCTGCCGCCACTCTGTTCGCTCTGCTCGCCAAACTGCTGGCCGGCGGGTGCGTTCTCAACTTCCGGCTCGGGGCGGAGGCCCTTGATGCTCAGATCAATCCGGCCGCGCCGGCGCTGCACCTCGATGATGCGCACCTCGAAGGTCTCACCGATTTGGACGACTTCCTCAGGCCGGGCAATGTAGCGCTCGCCCATTTCGCGCACGTGAAGCAGCGCATCGCGGCCAACACCGATGTCCACAAAGGCGCCATAGGGCAGGATGCGGGTCACAGTGCCCATCACGATGTCGCCCTGATTGACGTCGCGCAGCGTCTTCGTGCCGGGTGGGATCAGGGTGAGGCTGATGCGATTGCGCTCGCGATCAAGCTTCTTGATCCACATGGGCAAAACCTGGCCCTCGTTGATGACGTCGGTCACCTTGCCCACGCGCTTGACCGAGAGCTCGGAGATGTGCACCAGCCCATCGCGGCCCACGCCAATGTCGACAAACGCGCCAAAATCCGAGACACGTTTGACTGTGCCCATGACTTCCTGGCCGACAGCCAACGTCCGTACGCGCTTGCCGTCTTTGTCGACTTCATCTGCCGCATCCACTGCGGCTTCGGCGACGACCTCGGCAGCGACAATGGCATCAACTGCGGCGGCTTCGACAATTTCGGCTTCAATGATTTCGCCGGCGGCGACTACTTCGACCACTTCGGCTTCCACAACAGCCTCGGCCGCCACATCCTTGACAGCTTCTGCCTCGTCAATGAGAGCAGCGGCTACTTCTTCGACATCTTCAGCTTCGTAAATCGTCGCGACGACCTCGTCCTTGACGGCTTCAGCTTCGGCAATGGCATCAACTGCGGCGCTCTTGATGGCTTCCGCATCCGCGATTGCCTCAACCGCCGTATCGTTGTCGACCTCTTCAGCGAGAACAGCATCGAACGTCTCGGTTTCGATCGCGTCAGCTACCGCAAACGCCTCAATCGCTGCTTCCTCACGGGCCACGGCTTCGGTATACGCGCTGCCGGCAGCGATCTCGGCCGCTTCTGCTTCGACAAGTGCATCGATAGCCACGGCCTCTACTGCGTCTGCTTCAGCGAACGCTTCAAGCGCCGCACCCTCGACAATCTCTGCTTCGGCAAATGCTTCTGCAGCTACTGACTCGGAAACTTCTGCTTCGGCGAAAGCCTCAACGGCCACAGCCTCGATTTCGACAGCCTCGGCGATTACTGTTTCAGACGCAGATTCCGCGACAGTGGCGGCTACGTCCTGCGCCGGGTTCTCGCCGGCGTCCTTGATTGCTTCTTCACTGCTGTTGACGGGCGCCGACTGGCTGGCTTCACTCATGGGGTCCTCCGACACGACCGGAGCTGCGGGACAAACGTCCGCGCGAGCACCTCAACGGATGCAAATTCGGCTCGATTCATTTCACCTGGGAATTGAACGCTGGAGCCGCATTTGGCGTTAGGCAATAGGGGAACATTATACCCAGAATTGCGGCATCATCCAAAGTGGAGGAGTGCCCGCGCCAAAGAAGAAGTGTCGCTTGGCAATCCGGGCAGCGCTGCACCTTGGACGTCCGGAAATTCGGTGCGCTGCGCACCTGCGACTATACTGAACCAGCTTCGCCGATCTTTCATTCGCTGCTTCGAAACCGATTGCCGTTACTCCAATTTAATCAAGGAGAATTCACATGTCCGAATCTGTTGAAGCCAAGCGTGATGAGCTCCTGAAGCGCCTGCGCGTCGTCAATGATCTTCACTCCGCTGCCGCCGTTCTCGAATGGGATCAAATGACCTACATGCCCGAGGGCGGGGGCCCGGGCCGCGGTCGCCAGCTGGCAACGCTCCAGCGCCTCGCACATGAGCAGGCAACAGATCCCGCAATTGGTCATCTGCTTGATGCCTTGGAACCGTGGGCGGAGACGTTGCCCTTCGATTCGGACGATGCTGCATTGGTGCGTGTGGCCCGTCGCGAGTACGAAAAGGTCATCCTCGTGCCATCCTCCTTTGCCGCCGAACTTGCCGAGCATGTGACCGAGGCGTATGAACGCTGGGCGGAGGCGCGCCCAACCAACAATTTTGCAGCCGTGCAGGAGGGCCTCGAACGCACACTGGAGATGAGCCTCCGCTATGCCGACTTCTTCCCGGGCTACGAGCACCCCGCCGACCCGCTGATCGACGAGGCCGATTACGGCATGAAGGCTGCCACCGTGCGCACCTTGTTTGATGACCTTGAAGCGCGCTTGCGCCCACTTGTCGATGCCATTACCGCACAAGAGCCCGCTGACGATTCGTGCCTGAGTCGCCACTTTCCCGAGGCGGACCAGCGCCGCTTTGGCGAGATGGCCATCAAGGCATTCGGGTACGACTTCACCCGCGGTCGCCAGGACAAGACGCTTCACCCATTTGAAACGCGCTTCGCCGCCGGCGACGTACGCATTACCACCCGATTTGACGAGAATAATCTCAGCAGCGCCTTGTTCAGCACGCTTCACGAGTCTGGGCATGCGATGTACGAGCAGGGCGTGGCCGAGCGCCTGGATGGTACGTTGCTAGGTCATGGAACCTCGGCAGGCGTGCACGAAAGCCAGTCGCGCACGTGGGAGAACCTGGTCGGGCGCAGCCGCCCCTTCTGGGAGCACTACTATCCGTCGCTACAGGAGACCTTTCGTGGGACGCTCGATGACGTGAGCCTTGACACCTTCTACCGGGCCGTGAACAAGGTTGAGCGGTCGCTCATCCGCACCGAGTCGGACGAGGTCACCTACAACCTTCACGTGATCATCCGCTTTGGACTCGAACTTGACATGCTTGAAGGCAAGTTGCGGATCCGGGACCTTCCCGAGGCGTGGCGGGCGCGCTATGCAGAGACCATCGGCGTGGCATCGCCCACCGACAGCGACGGCGTCCTGCAGGATGTGCACTGGTATGCGGGGCTTATCGGCGGGTCGTTTCAGGGCTATACGCTGGGTAACATCCTCTCGGCGCAGTTCTATGATGCGGCGGTACATGCCCATCCGTCCATTCCCGCCGATGTGGGCCGCGGACAGTTCAGCACACTTCACGGCTGGCTGCGCGACAATATCTACGAACATGGCGCCAAGTTTACAACGAGCGAACTCGTCGAACGTGTAACAGGCGGCGCACTCTCAATTGACCCGTACATTGCGTATCTGACGAAGAAGTATGGGGAGTTGTATAGTTTGTAGGGCAGTGGGTGGTGAGCAGTGGGCAGCGGGCAGTGGGCAAAGTAGAGGGGTCGGTGACATGCGTGTCACCGACCCCTCGTTTATTGTCTTAGCCGTCTGATCGCGTCGTACACGAACGCAAATGACTGCCGACTGCCGACTGCCGACTGCCGACTGCCGACTGCCGACTCCCGACTGCCCATTGTCTTACTGCTCCACCGCCGCCGCAAGGGCGACTGCGCCGAGCAGCCCTACATCATTCCCCAATTCTGCAGAAACGATTTCGAGCCACTGCCAGTACTCCTGTGACTGGGCGCGCAGGCGGATCGTCTCCCAGAGGCTCTCCTCCATAAACGAGTGACAGTTCATCCAGACACTGCCGCCCATCACAATCCGCTGCGGATTGAAGGTGTGAAGCAAGTTTGTGATGCCCACGCCGAGATAGCGCCCCGTTTCGCGAAACTCGCCGAGGGCAAAGGCATCTCCCTTGGTTGCAGCGCTGCACAAGATGCTGGGCTTAACGGCGTCGATGTTGCCACCGACCAGTTCCACGGCGAGGCTCTGCGCCCCTGCGCGCAGGCGCCGCCGTCCGCGCGCGCCGCGATGTCCGGCCCGGCGGCCAAACCTTCCATCGTTCCCACGACGCCGTACTCGGGTTCATCCTGCGAAAGATCAATCGTCATGTGGCCGGCTTCGGCCGCCAGCCCCTGCGCGCCCACAAGCAAGTGCCCGCCGACAATGATTCCCATGCCAATGCCGGTGCTCTGGGTGATGTAGATCATGTGGTCGGCGCCACGGCCCGCGCCATAGTGGAACTCGGCAAGCGCCGCCAGGTTGGCATCGTTGCCCAGATAGACCGGTATGCCGAAGGGTTCGAAGAGCGCATTGCGCAGATCCACATGATGCCACCCGGGCAGATTTGCAGCCGTGAGCAGGATTCCGCGGTGAGGATCCGTCGGGCCGGGTGCGCCAATGCCGATGGCCGAGGCACTTTGGTCGCCCAGGACACTCTTGACGGACTCTACGATGCGTGCGACCACCGCATCAGGGCCCTCGTCTGCTTGGGTCATTCTTTGGTCGCGGGCAACGATCGACCCTTTGTGGTCTGCCAATACCGAGCGGATCTGCGTGCCACCGAGATCAACGCCGACAACATATTCGCTCATGCAAAGTCCTTCATCATGTGGCGCAAGCCAACCGGTGCGACGCTGCGGCGACTGCCGCGCAGGTTCATTCTACCGCGACTCGAGACGCAACTGGAATTGCGCGCAAGTGATCAACTTCACAGCGTTATGGTGGCCGAGATCGATGCCGGAATCGGTCTGCGGATTCATGCTATGGGACACGCAACTGCGTACATAGACACGTTCGCAGCGCAGTCCGCGACGGTTCCAATCCGCTAGTGTTCAGGAGGTATGAAAATGGACGCGACAGTCCACCACCGTGACATCCGGCGTCTTGCCGGGCATGTTGTGGCGGCGCTGCTCTGCGCAGTTGTCGCCACGTTACTTGGGCGCGCACCGGCGTTTGCCCAGGCGCCACCCGAGATCCCCCTTGGAACGATCACCCCTGTACTCGACGGTTCCTGCACCAGTGTGGCCGGCGCGCCCGAGTATGCGGGCGATTCGGCCGCATATACCTTCCCCGATGCCAACGATTTCACAGGCAAAGTCTATCTCAAGCACACAGCGACCGATCTCTGGGTCTGCATGGACGCGGCGCCGGGGACCTTTGACCTGCGTGCGGGCTCGCTCTATGTTGACACCGACAACGGCAAGGAGAGCATCGCCGAAGGTGATGACCTGCGCTTCAAGGTGATCCTTGCTACCGATGCCACCTCCGCATTCAAGGGGGACGGCGCGGGCAGTTGGGCGGCCACCACCATCTCCGGCTGGGACGCCAAGGGCGTCGTTGGCGCTAACGGCGAATCCGCCGAATGGCGCATTCCGGTGCGTATAGTAGCGCCCGTCTGTGGTGCGCCCTTCGGCGTGGCCGTCTTCCACGAGGACGTTAAGTCCGTCGGCGATAACTACGGCTGGCCTGCGGGCAGCAGCAACACGTCTCCCAAAACGTGGCAGACCTTCACCTTTGCCAAGCCCGATTGCAGCGCCGACCTGCAGATTACCAAGAGCGACAGCGCTGACCCGGTGGTTGTCGGACAGGTCTTCACGTACACGCTCACCGTGAACAACGCAGGCCCGGACAGCGCCACCAACGTTGTAGTCAAAGACATCCTGCCCGCGACGCTAAACTTCGTCTCCGTCAGCGGTCCGGCAAGTGCGGTCTGCGGCGAGGCCGCCGGCACGGTTACTTGCACCTGGGCAACGCTGCCGCCAGGGCCGCCCGCGCAGGTGGTCACGATTGCTGTCAAGACCACCGTCGTGGGTGACCTTTCCAACACAGCCACCGTCGGCGCCGACACGCCTGACCCGAACAAGAACAACAACAGCGCCACCGAGCGCACGAGCGTGATTGCCGCCGGCGGCAAGATCGCCTATGTCTACCGGGGCGACACCTCTGCGGCAGCCAACTGGAAGTCGATGCTCGAGGGGCGCGGCTTCACGGTGCAGTTGATCCCGTTGGCGACGCTCCTTGCCACGCCTCTGGCGCCCTTCGATCTGATCATGGTGGCCGACGACACGGGCAGCCTCAACGGCTGGCCGGGTGCGACGGCCGGTGTCAGCGCCGAAGCCAACTACATTCGCGCGGCGGGCAAGCCCGTCATGGGTCTGGGTGAGGGTGGCTACGCTTACTTTGGCAAGCATGGATCGCCGATTGGCTGGCCCAATGGCTGGCACGGCCCGCTCGACACGGTGCACGGCGTCAATCCGGGAATGAACTACTGGAAGGTCTCCACCGACTTCACGCCTACGTTCCCCGGCCCGTACAAGCTCTACACGGCGGCGAGCAACGAAGTGGGCATCTACCACACGCCGCCCACGATTGCGCCACTGGTTGTCGTGCTCGGCGCCGAGCCGGGCGCTCTGGACCACGCGCCGCTCATCGCCGAGAAGCAGGAGTGCAACCAGCTTTGGGGCTTTTCCAAAGACCCGGCCACGATGACGGCCGACGGCGAGAATCTGGCGGTGAACGCCGTCCTGTTCGGCATTGCCAGCCGCTGCCGACCTGTGGAGCCGCCGCCTCTCGTGTGTGTGACGCTTGTCAAAACGGCCACGCCGCCTGCGGGCACACCGGTGACGATCAATTCGGTGATCGCGTACACGCTGCAGTTGACCGTCTCAAGCGATCCCCAGTGCGCCCTGGTGCGCGCCGAACTTGAGGATGCGGTGCCTGCGTGGACGCTCTTTGTGCCGGGCAGCGCCGGGCCGGGGATTGCGCCCGTCGGCGGTGTGGTGCGCTGGAGCCTTGGCCCGTTGGCCCCAGGCACGGTCGTGAACAAGAGCTTTAGAGTGCTGGTGACCGACGCCGTCTGCAACAACGGGCGCACGATCAAGAACGTTGCCCGCGTCGCCACGAATCTGGGCGTCTTCACAAGCAATGTGGTCACTCACCCTGTCAACTGTCCACCGGGCGTGCCCGCGGGCACGCAACCGCCCTACGCCGAGGACGAGATCAGCGTTTATCCGTATCCGCTCGTGACCGGGCAGCCCACCGACCTGGGCGTGCGCGTTCGCAATCTCTCCACGGAGACAATTACGCTGCGCGTCACCTTCGAGACGAGCCCCAATGCGTTTGGCATTGGCATTCCCTTCGGCACGCTGCCCGCGACGGGCAACCCGCGTGTGATCACCTTGCCACCTGCGGGCACACTGGGGGCAATCTCCGAAGTGCACCTGAATGACTGGATCCCGGTGACGGCGGGCCACTACTGCATCCGCGTGAAGATCGAGTTCATACCCGGCCCCGGGCAGAGCGCATACCCGCCGATCTACACCTATCGCAACCTTGACGTGATGGAGAACCTGCAGCCGGGCGTCACGGACGTGCTTACCTTCAGCGTGGGCAACCCCACGTCGGCGAGCGGCCGACATCGCGTTGATCGTGGACAACACGTGTCCCGGCTGGGTGGTCACTGTGGATCCGCTGGTGCTTCAAGGCATGGCCCCGGGTGAGGTGCGCCAGGCGCACTTGAGCGTCATCCCGCCCACGGACCGCCCGCTGGGTACGGCCTGCCACATTGACGTACAGGGATGGATTGGCGACTTGCTCATCGGCGGCATTCGCAAGCTGGATGTGCCACCTGTGGGTCTGCCGCACAGCAACCCCTCCTGGGAGGAGCCGGAGATCGTATTCCACCCCGATCCCCCGCTTGAGAACAAGCCCGGCCAGGTCTGTATCCAGTTGAACAACCCCATGCCCTTCGCCCGCACGGTGAGCGTAGACTTCAAGTGGGCGGCCTTTGGCGCTGGCATTCCCTTCACGCCTATCAGCAGTCTCAACAACATCGTGCTGCCGCCGACATCCTTCACCGAGCACTGTATCCCCTGGACGCCTGCGCCGATCCCCGGCGGTGCCGGGCTGCATCGCTGCATTCTGGTGGTGCTGCGCCAGGACGGTTTCCAGGATCAGACCAGCCAGCGCAATGTGGACATCCGCCGTGTAAGCGTTCTGGACCTAAGTGCGCTGTTCGCCCTCAAGATTCCGTTCCAGGTGGGCAATCCCAACCCAGGGCCGGGACCGCTGGATTTGCAGGCCATCCTCATCGGCCTCAACCAGCAACTGGTTGTCCCCAAGTGGACGCCCGACCCGCCGCCGGACCTGCAGCCTGGGCAGATCTACCAGGGCACACTGGGCTTTGTGCCGGGCGCTGCCTTTGGCGCACAGGCGGGGCAAGCCGTCTCCGCCGCCGACATGGAGAAAGTCCAGGCGTCGAACCCCTTCACCAGCGGCGATACGTATGCTGTCGAAGTAACCGCCAACATCGACGGCGCACCGGTGGGTGGTTTCACCGTCCAGCTTGAGGTGCCGCTGCCACGTATGTACCTGCCGGTGGTCGAGAAGTAACGCAGTACGCAGGTCGCATCCTTGGAATTGGGTTGATCGAAGCGAGGCTTCCGCTCTTGGAAGCCTCGCTTCACGCGGTCTCGCGCAATAATCACCTCATGGTCACTTTGGCAGATAATGCAGTACAATGTGCTGCGTCGAAGTTGGAATGCGTGCGCAGCGACGCGATTGATCGGGAGTCAGTGTGGGCTACAGGTTGGAAGAGACCAATATTGATGGGCCGGGTTGGGCCGTGTGGGCGCAGAGCGCTGTGAACGGTCTTCTAGGGGATTACCTGCAGGCAGAAGAGAATCCTCTGGCTATCCGAATGGGGCTTTATGCGGGAGGCAAACCATTGCGCCTGGAGAGTGCGCAGATCGCTGCCCTCGATCCTCTACCCACAACACGTATCGTGCTGCTCGTCCATGGCCTGAGCTGCAGCGAGAGTGCCTGGGGCTGGCGCGAGCAGGATGGCACGCCCAACTCATATGGGCATATGCTTCAAGCTGACCTTGGCTATACGCCTATTGCCCTGCGCTACAACTCGGGCTTGCCAATTGCGGGCAATGGCCATCAACTGTCCGCGATGCTTGAAGAGTTTGTGCGCGCATATCCATGTCCTATTGAAGATTTGCTGCTGATTGGCCATAGCATGGGCGGGCTGGTTCTGCGCCACGCGTGCCATGCGGCTACGTTGAACCGCGCTACGTGGCTCTCCCATGTGCGCCGAATTGTCTACCTGGGCACACCCCACGTTGGGGCCGATCTCGAGCGTCTGGCGCATATTGCGGCAACAACGCTTGATGCGCTGCCCAATCGATTCACGCGTTTTGTCGGCCAATTCATCAACTTGCGCAGTCAGGGCGTGCGCGATTTGCGCACCGCGCCACGCTTTGGGGACGTCACCGACCCCCTGTCAAGGGGTGAACTCCTGCCATGGATTCCCAATGTGAAGCATTGCATTATTGCCGGCACGTTGGGGGGGAGCACCAGGCACGCGGCCAGCGTTCTGCTTGGTGACGGCCTCGTGCGTCCGCCTCACAATTCGACGCATCGCGCCCCTGCCAAGGGTCTGCCACCGAACGCGCAACACGTGCGTGTTTTTCCAGGAGTGCACCATGTGGGGCTTGCGCGTAGCCAAGCCGTGTACGCACAGATTTACGAGTGGTGCGCAGCAGATGAATTGCAGGAAAGGAGCTTGACTTGACCCGCGACGATGTGCGCTTGCTCGAAGGAACCAATCAACTCGTAGTTGCGGGCGTTGAAACTGCGGCGCGGCAACTGCTCGACATCCAGTTGGGCATCGCGCACACTTCCTATACAGCGGTGCGATGTCTGGCCGCGCCGGTGCACCTCGTGGACAGCATTGAAGCCACGCAGGCGACAATCACGCGCGCCGCCTACGGCGCAGTGGTGCTTGGCAGCCGAGTGGCGGGTACGTTGGCAGCCAAGCTGCTGGCGATCGCGGCGCGGCACGCAGAGGTGTAGACGCGAGCGTCAAGCCAAAGCGCTGCACCCAAAGCCGCGCTCGACACAAGGCCAATTGCTACCATTCAACCAATCAACCAGAATCAACCAATCAACCATTCAACCAATCAACCATTCAACCAATCCACCAGTCAACCAATCCTCCAGCCAACCAGTCACCCCTCACCCGCCCAACCACTCGCGCATCATCGCAACCACCGCCTCACGCGCAACCTCGACCTGTTCGCCGCTCACCAGATCCTTGATCGCCACCACATCCGCCTCGATTTCGCGTGGGCTGATGAGAAGCGCGAAACGGATGCGCCGCTCTTCGCCATACTTGAATTGCCTGCCATAGCGATCCGGTTCGGGGTAGAGGTCAACGCGCATGCCTGCCGCGCGCAACTCGTGGGCAAGCGCCAGGCTTGCGGGCGTGCATGCTGGATCAAACTGTGTGACAAGCACCTGCGGTTCGCCTTCGAGGTGGGCTGGGAACATCTCCCGTTCTTCCATCAGGAGAATGATGCGCTCCAGACCCAGGCTGAAGCCGCACGCGGGAATGCGCTTGCCGCTGAACATGCCGATGAGATCGTCATAGCGTCCACCCCCGCCGCCTGAGCCGCTGAGGCCGGGGAACTCGATCTCGAAGATGGGCCCTGTGTAGTAGGAAAGCCCGCGTGCAAGGTAGGGATCTACGCGGATGCGCGCCGCGGCGGGCCCTCCTGCGCTGAGGGCCACAACTGTGCGCAGGTTTTCGACGCCGGCGGCGCCCGCCGCGGAGCCGGAAAGCAGCGCCTCGAGCCAATCAAGAACCGCGGCGTTGCCCGAAGGGGCGGCGGCCATTGCATCGAGAAGATGGTTGGCCGCGACAGCCGGAATGCCGCGCTGGTCAAGTTCCAGGCGTACGCCTTCCATTCCCACTTTGTCGAGCTTGTCGATGGCGACGAGCGCTGCACCCTCAAGCGCAACGGGAACGCCTGCGACCTCCATCAACCCATGCAGCACGCCACGGTGATTGAGGCGCACGTTGAAGGATTCAGGTGTGGAGAAACCGAGTTCGTGGAGCACCTGCGCGCCGGCCGCAATCACCTCCGCTTCGACAACCGGGCTTGACGAGCCAACGATGTCGAGGTCGCACTGATAGAACTCGCGATAGCGACCGCGCGCGGGGCGGTCCGCGCGAAAGACCGGCTGAATCTGGTAGCGCTTGAAGAAGCGAGGCAACTTGTCGCCATATTCGGCCACGACGCGCGCAAGGGGCACCGTAAGGTCATAGCGTAGCCCCGCGTCGCCAACTGTCTCTTGCGTGGGTTGATCGGCCAGCGCCTTTTCGAGCTTGTCGCCGCGCTTGAGTACGCGGAAAATCAGTTGGTCGCCTTCATCGCCATATTTGCCCAGCAGCGTGGAAAGACGTTCCATGGTGGGCGTTTGCAGAGGCTCGAAGCCATAGGCCTGATAAACGCGCTCGATCACGCTGATCACATAGTTGCGCCGCAGCGTGTCCTGCGGCAGGAAATCGCGCATCCCGCTCAGGGGCTCGGTATTCGTCTTGGCCATTCGTCACATCTTTCGCTGATTGTGTCTTCCGACAGGAAACTATTCATTGTTGGATTGCGCAGCTGCCCGGATAGGAGCCGGCGAGCGAAGCGCACGCCGTACGCCGGCATTTGCCCAGGAAGGGGGCGACGGAGTTAGCGTCTAAAACGCTGGATTGGGGCAAACTTCAGACGACTGCAAAAGCGCTCCGATTGTACCCCGTGCAGCGCCTAAAGTATACTGAGGCGACACGAACATGCCAGCGCAGACAAGATCGGCAGCCATGACGGCGCATCCCGAACAATTTAACGCACGCGAGGCAGGCGACGGTGCGGCGGGTGCGGCGGCGAGCGCGCAGCGTTCTGTACCTGGGGCGCAGCGTTGCCACGGCGGAGGCGCTCCACACCTTGCTCGCCTCGACGCGCCACAATACCGCGAGCACAAACGGCGTCACGCCACCGGAATCGGCCGCGTGGGCCGAGTTGACGCTTGAAGTTGTGACCAATCAGAAGATGGCCCTGCGCCATATTGCTGCACAGCCTCCGGCGCTCGTGCTGATTGAGACGACAAGCAAGCCGGACAGCAGGTTACACTTCTGTCAGGCACTGCGTCTGCGGCTGCCGCGCGTTGCCATTGTTGCTGTTGTCGGCGCAATTGAACACCAGTACGATTTTGACTTTGATGCACAGGTGCGCACGCCCGTCGATCCAGCTGGAGCGCTCGAGTTGCGGCAGGCTCTGCGCGGCGACGAGACCCAAACGCTGCTTCAGCGCGGACCGATTACGCTTGACGTAGCGGGGCGGCGTGTGCTGTCGCCCAAGGGTGCACGCATCATGACGCCCAAGCAATGCGCGCTGCTCGAAATGCTCATGCGCAACGACCGAGTGGTGCGCCGCGCCGAGATTATGCAGACGATTTGGGACACATCCTACCTCGAGGACACGCGCACACTCGACGTGCATATCCACTGGCTGCGCGAGATGATTGAGCCCGAGCCTGCCTACCCCGTCTACTTGCTCACCCAGCGTGGCGTCGGCTATCGTTTCACCGTCCCCGTCGACCGCGCCTGAGGCGATCACCCCCGACTCGGAACCGCCGTCCCTTCACCGATCGTACGTGCCCTAAGGCGCAGGCGTTTCAAGTTCCCACGCCGTGCGCACCCATGCCGGCCCGCCCGCGTCGTACATCTCCACAACCACCTCATGCTCACCCGCGGAAATGTCGCGCACGAGGTTGCCTACCTCGTCGCCCGCATTGGGCCAGGCATTGATCATGCGCACGCCATCGATGTAGACGCGCACGCCGTCGTTGCCGCGCGCCGTAAAGCGATAGTCACCGGGCGCAAAGTCGAAGCGCCCACGCCACCGCGCCGACCAGTTGTCCTCCGCTAGCACGCCGGGGGCGGGCGATTCGACGCTGAATTCACGATTGAGCGGGAAAGCGCCATCGAGCGGCTCGAGCTGCGTCAGGGCGGGCAAACCGCCTGGGGTGGGATTCCCATAATATGTCGCCAGCCAGCCTTCACCGACCGGCGGCAGTGGCACCACCAGATTAGGCACGGGTGTGGGTGGTGCTGCCTGGGACTGCAGCGGCGTCACGACCAATTGCAGCAGGGCGTCGCTGTAGGCCTCGAAGAACTCGATGCGCAGCGGGACATCGCCGCCCAACGCACCCTGCCACGCTTGCGAGCGCGCAGCGCCCTCGTTCCAGTCGTCAATCACCAGCTCATTGTTTATGTAGAGGCGCGCGCCGTCATCGTAGGTGAGCGCGATGCTGTAGACGCCTGAGGCAAAGGGGAGCGTCCCCTCAAGGCGGAGCGAGAATTCGTCGACCGGCAGCGCTTCGTCGGGCGAACCGAGGCCCGAATCGAAGTCCACCGTGTCAGCGCCGAAGATGACCGCGGGGTCGCCTGCGAGATCACGATTGGCAAAGCCGCTCACCTGCCAGAGGGAGACAGGCGGCGCAGCCAGAGGATCGGGCGTTGGGGTGAGGGGAACGAGAACGGGAAGCGCATCGAGTGGCCCCTCCAGCGCGTAGAGCCCTGACCGCACCCAGCCTGTCGCCACGGGACATTGGAGGTAGTACCAACCGGGCGCTTGACCAATCCCCAGCACCAGACAGCGAGTCCCTTGCTTGACGGCAGCAAGCGGCACGTAGTCGGGGCCCGGCCCGGCGCGCACATTGGCTGCATAGGCGGTAATGTTGGCAACGGGTTGGCCGATCGATGGCAGGCTGACGAGCGTCGGGTAGGCTGTCGGGCCGGCTGTTGCGTAGACCGTCGGGCCGGCTGTCGGTGCGGCTGTCGGGCGGGCGACGTCCGTTGCGGGCAATTCGCCGCTGGGCATTGCGTCGGGCGTGGATGTTGTAGTTGGCAGCAGTGCGGGCAGCGGCGTCGACGCGCCTGTGGGGAGTTCCTCGATTCGGCTCACGCGCAACAGGGCAGGATTGGCGCCCTGTCGCGGCTGGCGCATGCCCCACACAAGAACCGGCACGCGGCGCGCCGCCAGGTAGCGTATGTCAGCGTCAATTGTCGCCGTGCTTCCCACAAGCCCGGTGCGTGTCCCGTCCTCTTCGATGAGTAGACCGTCGAAGGGTGCCTCTGCGGGCTCCATCCGGCCGGGAAGCGCGAAGACAGCGCCGCCCGCCTGCGCCAGCACGGGTGGAGCCAACCCAGGACTCAGAATCAGAAGCGCAAACAGGAGGGGCAGGATCAGCCGAGCGAGTTGCACCGCGCTGTTCTTGTGACTCGGCCCATCTGCCTCATCAGAACTCTTCATCGCATGCATCGGCCGCCTCACACGCTTGCGTCCACCGGTGGAGCGTCTATTTGGGAGCCCATGCGCGCACAACGGTCATGGGAGTCAACGTCTCGATCGCGTAATTGCCTTGTCCGTCATCGCTCGTGGTGACAATGTTGATGGTCCACACAGGGCCGCTCTTGTCAATGTCGCCCAGAAGCTGTGTCAGATCGTCGCATGTGTAGTTGATGCGCTGCCCCTCCACCGTAATACTTGTGCCCTGGTTGTATGTGCAGATCGCTCCGTTGCCAAGCTGGAAGAGCCAAGCGCCCGGATAGGTCTTGGCGGTAGTATCGACCGCAGGCAGCGCATCGGTGAGTTGGAGCGCAAAGCCCGGCGCACCGGTGGCCGGGTTGGCCCCACAGACGACCGTCGCGCCGTCATCGGCGAGGACGCAGGGGTCAAAGATTTCACCGCCGGTCACAGCGCAGCGCCACGCATTGGCAGAAGGGGTGAAGTCCGAGCCGGCGTAGCAGGCGCCCTGGCGAATCTCATCGGGTATGGGTGGGGCGACGAGGACAATGGCAGTGCCCGGCGCTCCGACAGCCCCCGTCGTCCCTACCGTTTCCGTAATTGCCACAGTCTCGGTGACCGCGCCGGTGAGCGCGCCGGCCTGCGCCGGAGCGGGCTGAAGGAGCGTCAACTGTACAAGCCACGTGCCGTCAGCGTTGATGATGCCCCACGCGTCAGTCGTCTCCACTACGGCCAGGCCCTGATTGAAGGGACCGGCGATCACAAACTGCGGCTCAATTGCCATGACCCCGCGGGCATTGAGATAGCCAAAGCGGTCACCAACCTTGACTGCGGCCAGCCCCTCGGCGAAGCTTTGGGCATCGGTGAAGCGCGGCTCTGCGATTGCGGCTGCGCCAGTGTGGTCGATATAGACCTCCTGATCGCCAAGCAGCGCGGCGGCGAGCCCCTCACTGAAGCCTTCAGCGCGACCATAGGCAGGCTCAATCGCCCAGATCGCCGGCATGGTCGATGAATCCGACCTTTCCGTCCAGCGCGACCGCGGCCACCCCTTCGGCAAAAACATCGGCGGCCTCAAACTGCGGGGCGATCACCAGTTCGCCTTGACGATTGATGTAGCCTACCTTGTCACCCTCGAGCACGGCCGCAAGGCCCTCGGTGAAGGCAAGCACGTAGTCAAATTGGGCGGGGATGGCAAGCGCGCCCAAGCGGTCAATGAATCCGAACTTGCCTGTGGCGGTCTGCACCCCTGCCAACCCTTCACTGAAAGGCTGACCGGCGGCAAAGGTCGTTGTGCCGAAAATGTTATTGTTCGTTCGATCGAGGTAAACAACCTGTGATCCGGACGCGGCGGTGGCAGGGAGACCCACCACGGTGACCCCACTGCTGAAGGGCGTGGCGGAGGTGTATTCGAGCGGGATGACAACCTGGCCGAGGCGGTTGATGAAGCCGAAGTGTTCACCGTCCTCGCTGACGAGCGCCAGCCCCTCGACGAATTCGTCTGCAACCATGTAGCGGGGGGGCACAACGAACTCGCCAAGCACGTTGACATAGCCGGCAAGCCTGCCATAGCGGTAGGGGAAGACGAGTCCGTAGGAGGCTGCTGGAAGGTCAAGCAGATTGTCGCCGCGCAGGACGTAAATGCGCTTGAGCGGCAGGTTCGGATTGGTGGCATCGTCCGTGGGGCCTTGAATGCGCAGGTCAAGCCAGACAGCCCCTTTCTCCACGCGCAGTTCGTCAATTCTCACAGGTCCCCCCAGGGGAGCGGCTGCCGCAACGACGGGCTGCCCTCCCTGATTGGTGAAGACCACGAGGTCGTAGCGAATTTCCCCGTCCGGGTAGGTTGTCATGAGGATGGCCGCAGCGTCATCCGCCCCGTCGCCGTTCAAGTCGCCAATGGCAACCAGCGTCGTGGAAATGACGACCGTCGCCCCGCTTTCGGGAATGACGTATGTGCCGCCTGAGAACATCAACGTGGTTGTGGGGCTGATGGACGGCACGATGATTGCCACGTTGAGCAGTTGATCAACCGTGAGGGGCGGCGGCGGCGGTGTTGGTTCGGCGGGCGCAACGGGCGCGACCGGTGCTTCGGGAGGAGGGACCTGATCGGGCAGTGGCGCTTGCGCGCCGTCCGTGTAAGGTGTACTGGTCGTAATGGGTACAGTGCCTTCGACCGGCGCAGTTCCGGAATCAACCGGCGGCATGGGCGTCGGCAAGGGAGACTGTTCGCCCGGAATCGGCGTCGCCAGGAACGGATCCACGGTGGGCGTGGCTCCCTCCTGGCTGGGCGGCGCTGCGTAAGCAAGTGTCGACGTAAGCAAGAGGATGGTCACAGCCGCTGCCGGCAATAATCGTAGAAAGCGCATGTTCATGGGCATTGTCCCTGCGGAAAAGCAAATCCTTGGCATGTGCACAGGTTGGGTGCATCGCACGCATGGTAGTTCAACCTGGAAGGCTGCGAGTTCGGCCTGTCAGCCTGTATACTACTCGCGATGATGCCGGAAGTGAAGGATGCGAACAGAACGATAGCCGCTCGCAAACCCGACAACCAGTCCGAACGTTATGGGCTGCGGTTGCTCAACGCCATGCTGCTGGTGGCGCTGGGGGGGTGGCTGTTGGCACGCGCGCTACAAACCTTTCGGCCCGATGACCGGCTGGAGGCTCTGCCGGCGTTTATGAGCGGGGGCGCGGCTGGGTGGGCAACAGGCGCGCTGATCCTGGGTTGCGGCGTATTGTTTGCGGCGATGGCGCTGCCGAATGGTCGGGTATGGGCGTGGGTGGGGGCATCCGCAGTCGCGCTGGCCACGCTCATTCTGCTGATCGCGGCCTGGTTTCTGGACGCCGGAGGTGACTGGATCGGGGTGCTGCTGGCTTTTGCTGCGGTGGTCGTGCTGGCGGCGCCGACTGTGCGCGAACTCTACCTGCACTGAAATTTGTCCGATCAAGTGAAGCGCTGGCAGGGACTGCCGCGACGCCAGTCGGTGCGTTCAATGCGCGCCGGCTGGCGTCGCGGCAAATCGCGTGCTATTTAGGCATCGCCGGCCAGCGCGCTATTGCTTGCCGACCGGCGCAGGCAGAGAGACGGTATCGGCGTGCGGCGTTGCATGCCAGGGGACGCCAAGAACGGGAAGCAGCCAGCGATCCAGGCCGTACCAGCCGGCAACTTTCCATGCCAGCACCAGCAGAATTGCCAGGACGAGCAGAAAGCCGTTGCTGCTGGCAGATCCGGCCATGATGAAGTTCCAGTTCATGAAGCCGCCGAAGAACGCTGCGATGCCGGTGAACGCGCCAAGAATGAGCGCAACGCCAATCAGCAATTCTCCCCACATAACCACATTGGCGAACCACGTGTACCAGCCGTTGTTCAACATGAACTCGATGAACACGCGATACCAGCCGTAGGTGATTGGTGCGTGGCCCGTCTCGGGCACTTGCACCGCATTCGTCCAGAATCCTTTAAGCGGTTCGCCTGTGGCCCACACGCCGCCACTGATCTTGCCCCATCCGGCGCTTAGCCACTGCCAGCCCACATACAGGCGCAGAATCAGCCACAACCACGCAAAGCGCGTTGTGCTGAAAAGTGCGCGCGCAAACGGTGGATCCGGAATATAGATTTCGCCCTTGCGAGGCCCATCGTTAACCGAACTACTGGTTGCTGTCATCTTGCTCCCCTTTGCCGCCGGCCCTTAGCGCCCCCAGCGGGCGTTTTCGTGCGATCAGGACGATTGAACGGCAACCCGACTATAGATCAGACTTGGACGCTATTCAAGTCGCACTCCGGCTTTCTCCAGCTCCGCATCGATCGCCGCAACGAGGCGTGCCTTGAGCGGCGCAGCCTTGCCGAAGGCGAAGTGCGCCGCAACGGTGACCTCGGTGGTCGCGCCCACGTTCTCTTTGGTTACCAGCAACTGCCACGGCTCGAGCAGTTCGGGAACGAGCGTGGGTGCACGTTCGCCTAGCGTCTTGAGTGCATCGAGCGCTTCCGAAAGCTGTCCGGTCGGAATCTCAAGTTTGATCACCGTGCCTGAGTAGTTGCTGCGTGAGAAGTTGCGGATGATAGAGATCTCGCCATTTGGAATCGTGAAGAGCTCGCCGGTCGGTGAACGCAGCAATGTGGAACGCAGGTTGACATCCTCGACCGTTCCCTCAACCTTCTGGCCGCTGACGGTAAATTCCACCTTCTCGCCAATTGAAAATGTGTTGCGGAAGATGTACGTCGCTCCCGCTATGAGGTCCGCCACAAGCCCGCGCGCGCCCAGCCCGAAGGCAGCGCTGAAGAGGCCGATGATCCAGACAATCTGGGAGGAATCGACAAAGAGGCGCAGGATGCCAAGCAGCGCAAAGACAATGACCATCGTCGTGATCACGCTTGCGTACAGGCGGATCAATGTCTGCTGGCGGTTTGGGCTGGTTCCGGCAAAACGGGGCATAAAGACGCTGAAGCCCACAAACCAGCGGGCGAACCGCTGCGAGTTGATTGCCACGAGGAAGGCAAAGGCCATCAGGGCCAACACAATCAGTGAGGCGGTCAGGTATTGAAGTAAAGCGTCAAGAAAAGCGGATGCTGAAAACATGGTAAATGGTGGTGAATGAAGAGGGGCGAAGCGCCGCGGCGCTTCGCCCCTTCGATTTGGCCGATTGACACTGATTGTACCGCAGACGGAACGGGGCCGCGAATCGCTGTGACCGGCCTGCTACTGGCGGCTATCCGGCTCGAAAGCAACAGTCAGGGTGTAGGGCGTGGTTGATCCGTCTGCCATAAGCGCAACGACATCGAGTACCAGCGCGTCGCCATCGGCCAGCGTGCCCCTCCACGCGGTGGCGCCCGTGCGCGCCGAGAGCAAGGCCACAGGCAGATCCTTGAGGCTTATGCCGAGCGCGGCCGCACCTTCTGCACTCTGCAATGTGACGGTTGCTGTCTGCGCACGCGAACTCTGCAGGGCATAGGAAGCGACGGAGCCGGTATCCAGTTCGCCTGCCACCGTTCCGGTCATGGCGTTGCGGGCCATGGGGAAGCGCGTTGCGCGCAAGGCGTCATCAATCCGCGGCAACGCGGGCAGCAGCAGTGGCTTGGCGTCGCCAAGCGCCAGCCGTCCGTTGTGGAGCGCATAGGTTCGTTGTTCGGCAGCGACGGCGCAACAGGTGGCGCCCGTCGCTGCAAATTGCTCGATGTCGACAATAATCTGCCCGTCCGTTATGGCAAGGCCTGCGGCGATTTGGCCCGAACCGACGAGCGCTGCGCCCGCTTGCTGCAGCGAGCCGTCGGCCTGTGAGGTTAGCGCAAGCAGATAGAGACCGTTTCGCGCGGCGCCCTTGACGGCAATCATGGCTGCTGCGTCCTCCAGGCCATCATCGTTGATGTCACCGCGTGCCGCCAACGGAAGCAGCCGGATACTTGTGGGTGCGAAGAAGGCCGCAGTATTGGTCAACGCCGCCGTGTAGGCGCCGTTGGTCAGCGAGATCGCGGCA
The DNA here is from genome assembly GCA_963735275.1 of uncultured Chloroflexia bacterium. Taxonomy (GTDB): domain Bacteria; phylum Chloroflexota; class Anaerolineae; order Caldilineales; family Caldilineaceae; genus UBA5069. Next base: position 325,664 of record CAVTKJ010000004.1, read on the forward strand.
GCGTTCTCCACGCCGGGCAGGGAGAGCGCGATACCGTCCAGACTTAGCCGTTGTTGGCCGCGAGCGACGGTTGCAGACGGGCCCGACGCCTCTGCTACGCCGGCGTCTACTGCTGGAGTGGGGGTTGACGACTCCTCCGCGGGAGCGGAGTCTGGCGCGGTCTCGGTGATCGGCGCGGTCTCGGTGATTGGTGCGGTCTCGGTGATTGGCGCGGTCTCGGTGATTGGTGCGGTCTCGGTGATCTGGCGCGGTCTCGGTGATTGGCGCGGTCTCGGTGGCTGGCGCGGTCTCGGTGGCTGGCAGGCTTACAGTTACTGGTGCGGCTTCGGTCACAAGCGCGCTTTCGGTGATTGGAACGCTTGCAGTCACTGGTGCGGTCTCCGTAACGCTCGCGGTTGCGGTGACTGGCAGGCTCTCGGTGACTGGCGCGGTCTCGGTTACGACGGTGAATGGCAGGCTTGCAGTTACCGGCGCGGTTTCGGTTACGGCTGCACTCTCGGTGACCGGCAGGCTCTCAGTAGCTGGCGCGGTCTCGATGGCAGGCTTGCGGTTACCGGCGCGGTTTCGGTTACGGCCGCACTCTCGGTGACCGGCAGGCTCTCAGTAACTGGCGCGGTCTCCGTGACGATCGCGGTTGCGGTGACTGGCAGGCTTGCGGTTAACTCCGTGGTCTCGGTCACGGCGGCACTTTCGGAGATTGCCGCGGCCGCACTGACTGGCGCGGAGGCGGTCACAACCAGGCTCTCCGTAATCGCAGACGAAGCGACCGGACCGGCTGCTTCCTCCGGCGTCGCTTCCACGATTGCTGCTTCGGTCGGAACGGCCGTTGCATCGACTGCGGCGGTCTGCGGGGTGGTGTTGGCGGGCTGGCTTGCAACGAGCGGCGCGATGGCAGTTGGCGTGGGCGGCGCTTCGGTGCGTTCGTTGCGACCACAGCCGCCCACCAACATTGCGGCGACTGCCCCCCACGCAAGCAGCATCGCACGTGCCTGTATAGTGTCGAATCTTCGTTGAGTAATCATCTTGTCCTCTCCCCGAGAGCAGATTCCATGGTGCTTTTCCGGCCAAGCCGCGCAGCGGTTCGCTCTTTCAATGATTGATCGTCCCGCCATTTTGTGATGCGTTCAAGCGTGTGCGCTGCAAAGGGTGCGTCGCAGCGAGTGCCTCACGCGCGTCCATGCTACAATTGCCGCCTGTAGTCAAGCGCTCGCCCCTGAGTCTACCCAATGGACACGCAACGTCCAACCCAGACTGGTGCTCGGTTGATCACGCAAGTCGGCAAACGCGCAATCCAGGTTGCGCCTGCGCGACTGAACTCTGGTTGCAGCCCGCCTTTCACGGAACCATGCGCGAATACCTCGAACTGTTGCAGCGTCGACCGTACTACCGCCGCCTCTGGATTGGGCGCCTTGTCTCCAACCTTGGCGACTGGTTCAACCTGCTTGCGTCGGCCCAGTTGATCGCGTCGCTCACAAACTCGGGTTATGCAATCAGTTTTCTCTTTCTTGCGCGCTTTCTGCCCGTCTTCCTGGTCACTCCCTTTGCCGGTGTGCTGGCTGATCGCGTCAACCGGCGCGCGATTCTCGTGACGACCGATCTGCTGCGCGCGGCGACAGTGCTTTGCTTTCTGCTCGTGCGCGACGCAAGTCAGATCTGGCTCTTCTACGCTCTGACTGCGGTCCAGTTTGGCCTGAGCGCGCTCTACAATCCGGCGCATTCGGCCATCCTTGCCAGCGTGGTAAAGCCGGACGAACTGGTTGCTGCCAATACGCTTGACGCATTTACCTGGAGCACGATGCTGGCGCTTGGCGCTCTGCTGGGCGGCGCCGCGGCCGCGCTCTTTGGCGTGCAAGTTGCCTTCATCATTGATTCGCTGACGTTCCTGGTTTCTGCGGCCTTCGTAAGCCGCGTGCAGATGGTCTATGCAGTCCCGCGCACTGCCGAGCAGGAAGTGGCCCAGGGCGGCTTTCTCGACTTCATCGACGGGCTTCGCTACTTGCGGGTGCACCGCCTCCTGTTTGGTTTGGCTCTTGCCAAAGCTGCGGGCAGCCTAATCTGGGGCGCCATCAATGTGCTCGAGATTCCGCTTTCCAATGATGTCTTCCCCATGCGTGGTTCCGGAACACTGACGCTTGGCATCATCTACGCGCTTGTGGGCGTCGGCACCGGGGTAGGGCCAATGTTTCTGCGCCACTGGCTGGGTGACTCTTCGCGGGCCCTGCTGCGCGCCATCGGTCTGGGCTTTGTGTTTCTTACGGTGGCTGCCTTTGGGATTGCGCTGGGGCCGGCGCTTTGGGTGGTCCTCGTTTCGATCACGCTGCGCGCGGTGGGCTCCGGGGCAATCTGGGTCTTCTCATCGTCGCTGCTCATCGGCAGCGTGGAAGACCGCTTTCGCGGGCGAGTGCTGGCGTTCGAGTTCACCACGCTTACGCTGTCGGAGTCCATTGGTACGATCTTCGGCGGCGTAGCGCTTGATCGCATGGGATGGGATGTGCAAACGGCCTTGCTTGTCACAGCGATTGCAAGTGTTGGGGTGACAACCATCTGGTATCTGTTTGCGATTCGGGCGCAGAGGGCAGTGGCGCGCGGCGCACTGCAGGCTGCAGCGCCGACGGTTGCTTGAAATGGGGCCGTGCCGCATTGAAGAGAGGCTTCCGCCTTTGGTAGCCTCTCTTCAATCGCGTTCGCGACACCCCAACACGCTGGCGGTTATATTGCGCGACAACCCAAAGTAGAGTAGAGTTTGCGTGTTCCGGGTGGTCCCCAGCGCAGCGGCCCTCTCGTATTTCCGACTGTTCGCAGCTAGATTCCAACCTAATCAATCGTATTTGGATAAGGAGATTCACGACCATGCGGTCCACGCGATACGCACGTATGCCTTTGTACCTCGCGCTTCTGATCATCCTTGCTATGCTTGCAGCATGCGCTGCGCCTGCAGCGGCCCCCGGCACTGGTGCAACTGCGACCGAAGGTGATGCGGCTGCACCAGCCGCAGATGCCGGCACACTTGTCATCGGCATTGCCGAAGACACCGCCTCGCTCGACCCGGCGCGCGCCTACGAGACACTGCCGACCATCGTCCACAAGGCCACGTACGATACACTCGTGACCTTCCCGGCTGGGTCTGTGGATTCCATCGAGCCGTCGCTGGCTGAGTCCTGGACGATCTCCGATGACGGGCTCGTCTATACCTTCAAGCTGCGCCCGGATGCGGTCTTCTCCAACGGCGACCCCGTCAAGGCCAGCGACTTCGTCTTCTCCTACAACCGCATGCTCAACATCAAGGGCAATCCTTCCTTCCTGGCTGATGGCATCGTCTCCGTCGAAGCGCCGGATGACGCGACCATCGTCATGACATTGGCAAACCCGGATCCGGCCATTCTGGCCAAGCTCGTATTCGGTGCGTTCAGCGTCACCAGCCAGGCAATGATCGAGGCGCAGGGTGGTACTGCTGCCGCCGACGCTGCCACGACCGACACGGCCGAGCAGTGGCTTAACAACAATTCGGCCGGCACGGGCGCGTATGTCCTCGAGAAGTGGGATCCGCAGGTCGAGACCGTGCTTGTGCGCAATGAGAACTACTACGGCGCGAAGCCGGCCATTGAGCGCATTATCATTCGCAATCTGCCCGAATCTGCTACGCAGAAGCTCCAGTTGGAGGCAGGCGACCTCGATGTGGCCTTTGACCTCGGCGCCGACCAGGTGTCCGGTCTCAAGGACAATCCCAATGTGGCGGTCTACGAAGGGCTGAGCGATACGCTCGTCTTCCTCAAGGCCAACAACAACCCGGAGATTAGCGCCGAACTGAACAACCCGACGGTGCAGAAGGCCATTCGGCTGGCGCTGGATTATGAGGGCATTCGCACCCTTGCCGGCGGCCAGTCGGTGACACCCGCGTCGATGCTGCCGGTGGGCTTCCTCGGCGCAATGCCCGCCAACAGCGGCCCGGTGCGCGATATTGAAGGCGCCAAGGCCCTCCTGCAGGAGGCCGGCTACGGCCCAGGCGAACTGGCGATCGAGCTTAGCTACCCTGATTTCACCTACAATGGGATCAACATGGGCACCTTTGCCCAGAAGATCCAGTCCGACCTGCAGGAAGCAGGCTTTAACGCCACACTCAAGCCAACCGAGTTGCAGGTCGCGCTCGAGGCCTATCGCCAAGGAACCGAGCCCTTCGGCCTCTGGTTCTGGCTGCCTGACTATCGCGACTCCGGCGACTATCTTGAGTTCCTTCCCGACATGCTGGTGGGTACGCGCGCTGGCTGGACCGACGCCACTGCCGACGACACCATTAAGGCAATTCGCGACGCCGCCAAGGTGGAAACAGACCCGGCCAAGCGCGCCGAGCTCTTCACCCAGATGCAGGAGTATCTGATTGAGTCCGGCCCGTATGCGGCTGTCGTGCAGCCTGGGTTGCAGGTTGGTCTGAACAAGGATGTCCAGGGCTTCGTCTACAACCCGCAGTGGCGTATGGACCTCAGCCTGTTGAGCAAGTAGAAGGCCGGGAAACGGAAGGGATCGTGAGGGAGCGAAAGGGATCAACGGCAGCAGCATTGCAGTGATCCCTTCGTTCCCTTACGTTCCCACCGTTCCCTTGCGTTCCCTTACGTTCCCTTACGTTCCCACCGTTCCCACCGTTCCCACCGTTCCCTTCGTCACCATGCCCGTCTACCAATACATCCTCCGCAGGCTCATCCTCACAATCCCGCTGCTTATCGGCATCACGCTGATCGCATTCGTGATCTCGCATGCTGTGCCCGCCGACCCCGTGACGGCCAATCTCGGCCAGAAAGCCATGTCGGACCCCGAAATTGTTGCGGCATTCCGCGCAGAGTGGGGCCTGGATGATCCCCTAACGACCCAGTACTTTCGCTATGTGGGCAACCTCGTCCAGGGCGACATGGGGAAATCCATCAAGACGCGCCGCGCCGTCATCGAGGACTTGCGCGCCTATCTGCCCGCGACGATTGAGCTGGCGACGGCAGCCATCCTCTTTGGCGTCATTGTTGGGATCACCTTTGGCATTCTTTCGGCGCTTTATCGCAACCGACCGCTCGACCACGGTGTGCGCATCATCTCGCTGCTGGGGGTGAGCGTGCCTGTCTTCTGGATGGCACTGCTCGCGCTCTACATCTTTTACGCATGGCTTGGCATTGCGGCGGGACCAGGGCGGCTCGATGTGGGCATGACCCCGCCTCCCCACGTGACCGGGCTTTACACGGTGGATTCGCTGCTTGCGCGGCAGTGGGATGTCTTCTTCAACGCACTTTGGCACCTGGTGCTGCCGGCGATTGTGCTGGGCGCGTTTACCACCGGCGTGATTACGCGAGTGACCCGTTCCGCCATGCTTGATGTGCTGAGCCAGGACTACATGCGCACCGCGCGCGCCAAGGGGCTGGCGCCGCGTGTCGTGATTTCGCAGCACGGCCTGCGCAACGCGTTGATTCCCATCGTAACGGTGATTGGCTTCTCGTACGGCAGCCTGCTCGCAGGCACGGTGCTCACCGAAGCGATCTTTGCCTGGCCGGGCATTGGCCAATATGCCTATCGCGCCTCAACCTCACTGGATTTCCCGGCGATTATGGGTGTAAGCCTGCTGATTGCCGTGATATTCATCTTTGTGAACCTGGTCGCCGATGTCCTCTATTTCACGCTTGATCCTCGCCTGCGCGGCCAGGGCTAGAATGCACGCTCAATGAGTGCCGCCACTGCTGCGCCAGCCAACTCAACCACCGCAGCACTCCTCGCGCCGCGCCGCAAGAGCGGCACGGCGAGTGCATGGCGCTTCCTGCGCGCCAATCCGCTGGCGCTGATTGGAATCGTCATTGTCATCTTCTGGGTGGTCGTCAGCATCACCGCGCCGGCGATCGTACCCTACCCACCCATGCAGCAGGACATCCCGGCCCGCCTGCAGCCGCCCAGCACAACGCACTGGTTTGGCACAGATCAACTGGGCCGTGACGTCTTCAGCCGCACGCTCTATGGTGGCAGGTTGTCGCTGCCCGCCGGCATCGCCGTCATCCTGATTGCGGGGCTCGATTGGTACGTTCGTGGGTGCGCTTGCAGGCTTCATCGGCGGCTGGTTTGATGAAGGGCTCATGCGTGTGACCGAGGTCTTCATTGCCTTTCCCACAATCATCCTTGCCATGGCGATTGCTGCCGCGCTTGGGCCCAGCCTCATCAACGCGATTCTCGCCATGGTCATCGTCTGGTGGCCCAACTACGCGCGCGTCGTGCGCGCCCTCGTGCTCAGCGTCAAGTCGAGCGACTTTGTCGAGGCGTCGCACGCGATCGGCGTGCCGCAGAGCCGCGTGCTCTGGCGCACTGTGCTTCCCAATTGCCTTGCGCCGGCGATTGTGCTTGCCACAATCGACCTCGGCAACGCCATTCTCATCTTTGCCGGGCTGAGCTTCCTGGGATCGGGGCCGCCACCCAATACGCCAGAGTGGGGGCGCATGATCGCCGATGGCATCGAATACTTCGACCAATGGTGGATTGCGGCATTCCCCGGACTGGCAATCTTCACCATCGTCATGGCGTTCAACTTCATTGGCGACGCCATTCGCGATGCGCTCGATCCACGGTTGCGCAAGGCGTTGTAGGTCGGGTGTCGGTGGTCGGGAGTCGGTGGTCGGGAGTCGGGAGTGGAGGTCGCCTTGAGCCAAACGCTTCAACCATTCATGCATAGAGAATGCATCGCAGTTAAGATACTAATTACATTCGTATATTGGGGGAACTGAGAAAATCATGCCTGACTATTCTGCACGACTGCAGCGCGTACAGGAACAAATGCGCGCACAGAACTGTGACCTGCTCTTCCTCAGCCGATCGGCCAATCTGAGCTATGTGACCGGCGTGGAGCGCGAGCAGCCGAATTTCGGCAATACGATGTATCCCGGAGAGTGGCTGACCGGCGCGTGGGTGCCCGCCGGCGGCGCACCGATCCTGACTTTGCCCAAGATGGTAGCCGACTTTCACTCGCTGGAGTCGGGCGACATGGAGGTGCGCGTCCTCGGCTCCTCCGACGACGGCTTCGCGACGGCAGCGGCCGTGCTCGAGAGCCTGCACGTTTCGCCAACCGCGAGGATTGCCCTGGAGGACCGTTCCTGGGCCGAAACGCTGATCAACCTGCAGACTTTGCGGCCGCAGGCGAGTTTCAGCCAGGCGTCGACACTGCTGGGGCCCCTGCGCCGCATCAAGGACGAAGACGAAATCCAGATTATGCGCGAGGCCGGAGCAGTGACCGAAGCTGCCTATTTGGCCACGCTGTCGCAACTCAAGCATGGCATGACCAACCTTGATCTGATTACTGAAGTGAACTACCAGTTGCGCCGCAACGGGGCCACGTGCGATTCATTTGTCACCAGCTTCTACAACATGGGGCGTGACTTTCCGTTCGATTTCCACAATCGCGACGAAGTCCTGCTGATTCCCCTCGATGCGCCCGTTTCGATTTCGTTCGACTTCGGCGCGGTCTACAAGGACTACTGCTATGATTTCGGACGCTCCATCTTCTTTGGCGAGCCCGATGAGGAGTTTCGGCGCATCTACGCGCTGGTAATGGCGTCGCAGGCGGCCGGGATCGCCGCGCTGCGCGTGGGCAACACCTGTGAGGCCGCAGATGCGGCAGCACGCACGGTGATCGAAGACGCAGGCTATGGCGAGATGTTCCGCCACCGCCTGGGCCATGGAATCGGAATGGATGTCCACGAGCCTCCCTTCCTGACAGCAGGCGACACGACGGTGCTGGAGGAAGGCATGTGTTTCACGGCCGAGCCAAGCATCTTCATGCCGCATGTCATGGGTGCGCGCGTGGAGGACGTTGTGGTCGTGCGCCCCGGTGCGGGCGAACCGCTCACAAGGGGCTTTCAGGAACTGTATATCGTCGCCTAACAAGTGATGCGTAGCGGCGGAAGCTACGACAATGAGTCTGGAGGCTACGATGCCGCGTACAAGCGTTTCGAGTGGTACGGTCTGGGAAGAACTTGCCGGCTACTGTCGCGCCGTGCGCGTTGGGGATGTGATTCACGTGTCGGGGACGACTGCCACCGGACCTGACGGTCTCGTGGGAGCGGGCGATCCGGCCGTGCAGGCAGCCTTTGCGCTCGACAAGATCGAAGCGGCCATTATCAGCCTCGGCGGCGCGCTTGGCGATGTCGTGCGGACGCGCGTCTATGTCAGCGATATTGCCAACTGGGAGGCTGTCGCACGCGTCCACGGCCGGCGCTTTGGGGCCATCCGCCCGGCTAATACCCTCATTGAGGCGCGCCTGGTCGGCCCGGAGTACCTCGTCGAAATCGAAGCCGAAGCCATTGTCGGCTCTGCGGAGTAAAACCTGTACACGGAAACTACGGTAACGACGGAAAGAGCAGGAAGAGCCTTTGGTTTCCTGCTGTTTCCGTCGTTACCGTAGTTTCCGTGTACTGGCGTAGGAAGTAAGGATCCAAATCTCATGCGTTTCAGTCTGCGGCTCAACAACGATCTGCCGGCCAAAGAATATGTCGCGCTGGCTCAGGCCGCCGAGGGCGTCGGGTTTGACCAGTTCTGGGTCAGCAATGATCTCTTTCTGCGTTTTGGTCCGGCGATTCTGCTCAGTGTGGCGCAAGCGACGACGCGCATCGAGGTCGGTACGGGCATCCTGAATCCCTACACGTTTCATCCTGCCGAAATGGCGATGCTTGCCGCCACGATGGACGAGCTCACCGGCAATCGCTTCAATTTGGGGCTGGCCGCAGGCGCGGGCGAGTTTCTCAAGTGGATAGGGTTGGAGCAGACCGCACCGCTCGCTACCGTGCGTGAAACGATTGAGGCGGTACGCGCGCTGCTGCGCGGCGAACGGACGCCCATGGCCGGGAGCGTGTTGCAATGGGGCGATGAAGCCTATTTGCGCTTTGACGCACCGCGGGTCACGCCAATTTACATTGGGGCGATGGGTCCCAAAATGCTGGAAATGGCCGGCGAAGTTGCAGATGGCGCGCTGCCGCTGCTCTTTCCGCCGGAGCACTACTTTGGCGTACGACCCTTGGTGGCAAAGGGTGAAGCGCGGCGCGTGCCCGGGTTGGGGGCAATCGACTTTGCTGCGTGCATCTGGGTCTCGCTTGCCGAGGATCGCGTGGCGGCGCGGCGCGTGCTGGCGCAGAAGGTGGCCTACTACGGCCACGCGCTGGGGCCGCTGCTTTGGGAGCGGTTGGGGCTGGTGCGCGCCGATTTTGATGCGATCGAGCAGGCGATGATGGTGGAGCGCGACGAAGGAGAAGGCGATCGGCCTGGTGGACGAACGCATGTTGCGGATCGGCGTCATGGGCGGCGCCGGCGAGGTGATTGAGCGCCTGGAGCCACTGGTGGCTGCCGGCGCCGCCCATCTGAGCTTCGGCCCGCCGCTCGGTCCGGACAGGCTCGCTGCCGTGCAGATTCTGGGGAAGGTGGTCGCGCACTTCAAGCGGGGCGCGTGAGCGCGCTGTGGTGCAGAAGGCGCGGAGTGATTCGTAGGCTCCTCCATTCATACGACGAGTCCCGACCAATGCGGTCGGGACTCGTTTCTTTCACAGCGGGTTCAGCACATACACCGTTTGCACGTTACTTGCGGGGGAGTATCTCACGCCAAAGGGTGGTTGCGGTCGCGCGCGCACGCGTTGCCTGACCCGACGCTTTGGCGGCGGGCTGTACGACATTGTCGCTCATGAACGTGGTCGTCGCCTTCAGCGTGTTGATCGTCTCCTGCGCATCAAGCAGCACCGGCTGGATTTCCGTCTGAATCAGTTTCGTCAGCCGCCAGATTTGCCAGATGAGCACGCCGAGAAGCATGAAGACGAAGATGCTCTCGAGTGCTACGATGATGATCGCGATATCCCGAACGGTCGCACTTGCTACCACGAAGTCCTCCTCAGGTGCGGCATCCCGCACGCTACCAGCGGCGCGATGCAGGTGTTGTAATTACATGGGCGACTGCCAGGGCAAGCCACGCCCCGACGCTGGCTTCCAGCAGGTGCACGTCGCCCACCTGCAGCAATGGGGTGCGAATGACTGTGCCCACCAACTGGCCTACTCCAAAGCCCACCAGTGCAACAAGCAGGAAGAGAAGCAGGTCACGCAAGTTGCGGCCGCGCCACAGGTGAAACATGGCGGCGATGCCCACGCTAAGGACAAGGCTGAGAACGAGGCTCGGTGACAGGATCGATGTGCTCATTGTGCGTCCTTGCAGTCGGCGTGGCGTCCAGCACGCATTACATGCGGGAGATAACCCCTCCACCAAGTACAACTTCTCCACTGCTGTCATGGAAGACGGCGCTTTGGCCGGGCGTGATTCCCCGGGCTTCTTCATCGAGGTGTACCGTAACGCAACCGGCATCGCCCGACAAGTCGATCGTGCAGGGAACGGCGTGCGCCTTGTAGCGAATCTTCACAAGCGCGCGTTTGTCGACAGGTGGTGCGTCGGCGGTCCACGAAACATCAGCACACGAGAACTCCTGCCGGCAAAGATCGTCGGCCGTCCCCACGATCAGCGCATTCGCCTCAGTGTCCATGTCGATCACAAAGAGCGGTTCAGCGCTGCCGCCCACGCCGAGCCCCTTGCGCTGACCGATGGTGTAGCCAGGGAGGCCGGTATGCTCGCCGCGCACGTGCCCGCTGCGGTCTACAATTGGGCCGGGACGCATGGAATCCGCAGCCCAGTCGCGCAGAAAGCGGCGGTGGTCGTCGTCAAAGACGAAGCAGAGATCCATGGAATCATGCTTGCTCGCAACGGGTAAACCACGATCGGCCGCCAGCGCACGAATCTCGGGCTTGGTAAACGTTCCCAGTGGAAAGAGCACGTCGTTCAGTTCGGTCTGTCCCATCACGCTGAGGACGTAGCTCTGGTCCTTTTGCGCATCGACCGCTCGCAGCAGTTCGACTTGATTGCTCGACGTGCGCCGCAGACGCGCATAGTGGCCTGTTGCCAGGTAATCCGCGCCAAGTTTGCGGGCGTAATTGAGCAGATAGTCAAAGCGAATGTGGCGGTTGCACGCCATGCACGGGTTGGGGGTCAGCCCCGCAGCCGAACCACGAATGAAGCTGTCCACCACCAACTGCTTGAAGGGTTCCTCGACATTGATGAGATAGAAGGGAATGCCCAGTGTGTCGGCAACCGCGCGCGCATCGTTGACACTTTCGAGGCTGCAGCATTTGTTGCTTGACCCTTCGCCGGCACCCGTTTCGGCCCACAGCCGCATCATCACGCCAATGCAGTTGTAGCCCATCTGCACGAGCAGCGCTGCCGCGACCGAACTGTCGACGCCGCCGCTCATGGCAACGACGACTGTGGTCTCCTTCGGTTGCTTGCCGCCCTTGCGGCCGATTCCATCACCCAGCATCTCCAGCATGATTCTTTCCGGGCCATCGCACGCATGGCGACGCGGCCTACAATGATTGTACACGACACGGGCGCTGCTTTCCAGTCGCGGAGCAACCGAACAGCGACGCAGAGACGCCACGGCGCAGAGGAACGCATAGAACCGCACGAGACACTTCGCGAAAGAATGTACTGGCTCTTCTCGCCGTTCTTCTTTGCGTTCCTCTCCGCGCCTCTGCGTCCCTGTTCCGCTGCGGGCTTCATTCCGGTATCACGCTAATAGTCGAGTGCAACACACGCACCGCGGCCGGGCAGGAGCGTATGATCCGGGTGGGCAACAGCCACGCAGAGCACACTTGCATCGCCGCCGATTGACGTGGCCGCCACGGAAACGCGCACACGCCCGCGCCAGTCGCCCACGTTCATCTCAGCCATGTCGTTGGGGAACTCGACGGAGCTGCCTGACGGGCCCAGTGCGCCTTCCTGTGCCGACATTGCTCCATAGAGGTGCAGGTGCGTTCCCGCCGCAAGCGGTGCAAAGCCGTAGGTTTCCACGGTGACTACGTAGTCCCCGTCGTAGCCGCTGCGCGCAATATCGACGATGCGCGCGGCGCCGTCGAGTTCCTGCAAGCCATCGCGCGCCAGACGCAGTTCAAACGGCAGCGTCCAGGTTCCCTTGTGATCGGCTGCGGCGCCCTCGGCAAAGGCGACCAGTAGATAGTGGCCGCTGTGCGCCGCCGCGCCCTGCGGCCAATGATCACTGTTGGCAGCGATGTCGAAGATGGGGCAACTGCTGCTGGTTGCATCAAAGGCGCAGAACGTTCCCCGGGCGACGCGCTTGTGAACTGGCTCACCGCTGGCTGTATCGATGATTGTGAAGGTCACTTGATCAATCCCGGCGCCGGTTGCCGGCCCGGCGCTCGTGTCGCGCAGGTTGGCCATGGCGAACGCAACACGGTCGCCAAAGACGCTGGGATAGACGCCGCTGAGCAGCAGCCCCGGCGCGGTGACGACATCGCCTACAAGCTGGTTCTTCACGCTGGGCGCAGGCAGCAGGACGAACGCGGGCGGTGTGGGCGTAGGGAGCACGACGCCCGTCACGGTGGCGGAAACGGTCACTGTCGGCGTGGCCGTTGCAGTGCGCGTGGCTGCAACCGTGCGGGTGGCACGCGGCGTCGACGTAGCCGGACCTGACTGGGCAGCCAGCGGTTCGCCCGACAGCAGCGCGATCATGAGCACCGTCAGCGCGCCGGCTCCCACGCACGCGACAAACCGTCCCGAGTTCATCTTGCACCTCGCTTGGATCCGAAATCAGCACTACTCAATGTCCACGGTCCATTCACCGTACGCAGTGCGCCCGTCATCGGCCACGACATCGGCGGTCAGCGTGTGCGTTCCCGTTTCCACCGCAGCGCCTGAGTCCCAAACATAGCCATTGCCCGCATAGTCGTAGATGGTGCAATCAGGCTCGCCGCCGCCAAAGGCGCAATAGGCGGCGGTGCGTTCGGTGCGCTCGTGCACAAGGCCATTTGGACCATAGATGCGCAGCGTTACCGACTCGATGCCGTCGCCATTGTTTTCGCCCACGTTCGGGTCCCACGCGGCCACCTGGAAGGCGACCTGCCCGGTAAGCAGGTCGTCGGACGAACCGGGGCCAAACTCCCACGCTTCCACCTGGAGTTGCGGCAGTTCGGCAGGTTCCTCGGGAGCGGGAAGAGTGGGCGTTGGTTCCTCTTCGACGGATGCCGTTGTTGCGTTTTCGTCGACATTCGGCGCGTCGGTCAGGTCGGGCGAATCAATGTAAATGGTGGCGCCCCAGCGGCCCGAAGGATTGTCCGGAGGATCACCCTCGAGGAAGATGTCCGTGGAGATTACATACTGGCCGTTCACGATGGGCCTGCCGGTGCTCGGCCAGACGGCCCCTGGACCCAGGCTCAGCGAGTTGCAGTTGGGATCGCCGCCGCCAAAGATGCAGTAACGAGGCGTTCTTTCTGTCAGGGTGTGCTGGTCGATCGGGAAGTCGAAGTCGTCGGTGTAGTCATAGCTGCCAAGATGGAAGACGACGCGATCGACGGCGCGGCCGTCGTCAACCACCGGGTCGGCCAAGAGCCATATCTGTCTCGAGAAGGTTGTCGGATCATCGTCGGAGACCGCCACGCCTGGCCCGGTGCGCAGCGCACCCTTTACAGGCCCTCCCGGCACGCTGCCCGGCACGATGACAAAGGCCGGCGATGTCGGCGTGGGCTGACTTGCCGTTACACGCGTCGTGGGTGTGGCGGTGGGTGGCGCAACCGGCGCGGCCACCACGGGCAATCCGCTGATTGGCACGCTGCACTGGACAAACTGAGGTGCGGCGCTCACCCAACCGGTAAGGCCGCTGCTTGCCACACGCACGTTGACCCACCCCGAGTCGGCGCTGCGCCCCAGGATGTCCAGCATTGTGTCGAGTGGAAGACCTGCCAGGGGCGGCTCGTATTGCGTTCCGGGGCCGCTGCGCAGCCGCAATGTTTGGGCAAGGACGCGGCACGTTGGGACGGCGCTGGTCGCTGCAACCGTCGGCTGCGGCGTGGCCGTAGGTTGCGGCGTGGCCGTAGGTTGCGGCGTGGCCGTTGGCTGCGGCGTGGTCGTTGGCCGGCGCGTGGCCGTAGGCTGCACAGTGCGCGTGGGTGGTCCCAGGTGCGGCGTGTCCGTCACGGGGGCGATGGTCAAGAGTTCAGACGGCGCCGCGAGTTCAATCTGGAGCGAATAGTTGCCGCGATCGGCCCGTCGCTCGCCGCCCACATTGAGCAGCAAATCCAGGGTGACCAGGGGCGAATAGACAACTGTAAGCCACGCGTCCTCGTCAGCGTCCGCCGCCGCGATTTCCGCAACGACAGCCAAGACGCCATCAAGTTCTCCGGCGGGCTCCAACACGGGGACGAAGTCCGTGGAACGCATGGTCACTGTGACAGGCGCGCCGGCGCATAGGTGTACTTGCCAGAGGTCGCCAAAGCGGTCGGCGACCGTGCCGGTGACGCTCTGCCCCACGGCAAGGTAGCCGTCCGGCAAGTCGGTGCTTGCGTCTGCGCCCGAGTCTGCAGGAGTATCCGTCGAGGTGACGCCGAAAGTCGCAGTCAACGAGTAGGGGCCGCGTGCGCTCAGGCGCTCACCGAGCACAGCCACTGTGTAGAATGCTGTCTGCGTCAACGGCGCGCCGGCGAGTACTGTGCTCGTCGTATTGCCGCCTGCCTCGACCATCGGCATCCCCTGGCCAGGGCCATAGAGTTCAAGGTAGGGGGAGAAGCGCTCGGACGTAGCGGTGACCGTCACAACGTCACCAGCGCAGCCGAAGAGGGTCCATTCCTCGCCAAAGCGCGAGGTCGAACGCGCCCGCAGCCGGCGCGCCGGGCGCGAGCGGTTGCTGCGCCTGAGCACCGACGCCACGCACGAACATCACCAGCAGCACAAGAGCTATTGCCGACGCGATGAACGCCGTGACGAGCCCCCGCCTCTGCAAGCCTGACGTCATTTTCCCTTCACTGGAAGTTCGCGTGTTCATGGCCCCTCCGTAAGCTCACCAAGTACGTTCTGTGCCTGCTGCAGATAGGGGCGACAGGCGCAGGTAAGGATTTTCTCCTGGAATGTGGGGGCGCCCAATGCTTTGGGCCCTTGTGCAATGCACGCCTGCAGCGCGCCGATGGATTGGTTGAGGAGTGCGTCTGCCTCGCTGCGCCGAGTGGTAGCGGTATCCGTGTCGCCTGCATTGAGCGCGTTGACGCGGTCGACGATGCGAATATGCGCCTGGAGCATGCGCGTGACGCCAAGTCCTGCCTGCGACCAGCCGATGTACTGCGGCTGCAATTTGGGATCGAAGCCTTGCAGTGACTTCTCAAAGGCCGAGACGGCTTGTTCAAGGGTCGCGTCGGCGGCGGAGAGATCGCCGGAGAAGATTTCAACCTGACCCATGAGCCTGTAGGCCAGGGCGAGATTCATGCGTGCAAAGGTCTCCACGGGCGGCCAGTCGGAGTTCGGTGCAAGAGCAGTGGCCTGCTCAAGCAGCGCCACGGCGCGGCGTGCGTCCGCCGCCGCGGCTTCGGGCGTTGGGGAGGCGGCCTCAAGGTTGCGCGCATCGACGCAAATGTCATCAGGATTGACATCCACATAGCGCAGGTAATGGAGCTGGGAGCGGTCCATGTAAATGTTGCCTTCGAGCATGAGCGCATTCACATCTGCGCCTTGCTGAGCGTCGCTGTTTTCAGAACCGCCCGCCAGCGTCGCCTCGGAGAGGGCGAGGTCGTAATCGCGCGTGTAGAGCGCTGCCTGACCGGCCACCAGGTGCCAGAGTCGGCGGCCGTCTTCGTCACGCCAGACGGCGAGGCTGCGCGCCGCTTCGGGGCTGCGCGCGACCGCAAGCGCTTTGTCGGGCTGATCGGCAAGGAGGTAGCTCAGCACTTGGGTGATCCAGAAAAGGCCGGTGGCACGCAGTTGCACGGGTCCATCCATCTGTCGATGCGCGGCTTCGGCGTTGATGCGATAGGAGGTGGCCCCGACAATCGGCGCGCCCAGACGCAAGCTGCCTGCCGTAGGCAGCGGCTCGCCGAGTTCGACCGGCGTCGCGTAATAGAACTCGAGATGAAGATCCTGACCGCTCTCGCGTGGCGTCATGTAGCCGTAGACGACCATTTCGGCGCCTATGCGTTTGGCGAGGGTTGCGGCAGCATCCGCTCGCGCCGCAGCAGTTGCGCCGGCGATTTCACCGAAGCGCACATTCTTCTGGCTGCGCCCGGTGCTGTCATTCCATACGTCGACGGAGGTGTCGAGCGTGCCACCAACACCCTGGCGTGCGCCATCGTACTCGTCGACCAGGCGCTTGTAGATTTCCGTGCTCAGCGCAGTTCCAAAAGACGACGCCTGCATCCTTCCGCTGTCGTCCAGTTCACCGATATTGGCGACGGCAATGCCAAAGGGAGCAATCATTTGTGATGGGAAGAATTGGGGGACGGCGATGAAGTAGATTAGCGCCCACAACCCAATCAGCAGCGCACCTGCCGCCGCGGCCGCAAGCAACATGCGTCGCAGGGATTGCCCGCGCGGCTGCACCGTCTGCCAGAGTGCGCCGTCGGGTGCGCGCATGAAGAGCACCGGCGTGGCCCACTCCACCGAGGCCGGCGCCGCCTGGCGCATGGCTTTGCGCGCTTCGGCAACCGCTCCATCCACGGGGAGTTCGTGGGCCAGTGCGCCGTAGAAGGCACGAGTGAATTCGGCCGCGGCCGCGACGCTGACTTCGTATTGCATGGCGACGACCGCAGGCAGCCCACTCTGGACAAGCGTCGACGCCAGCCCTGTGAAGAGCCCGGCCTCGCCGCTGCGCGCGCCTTCGCAGGCGTTGAGCACGACGAGCCGCAGCGCACGGTGATCCTTGAGCAAAGCTCCAAGCTCCACCGCTGAAACAGGTGCGGAACGTCCCTCGCCATCGGCCAGCATGAGTGCGCTGCTCTGCGTGGATTCGTCAAAATCGGCATGACCCACGTAATGGAGAATGTGCCATGGACCGTCTTGCAGTGCAGCTTGCAGCGCCTGCCACGTCTGCCCTTCAGTCCAGATGAGTTCGACGTGGCGTCGCTTCTGCAGGGCGGCGATCGCCTCGTGCAGACGCGCGCGTTCGCCCGCTACGTCGACGGGCGGCAAGTCCGTCGGCGCGGCCACAACTGCCAGAATGCGCAGCGGCGGCTCCACGGTAAGGGGTTCGGCGGGTGCGCCAAGAGGCAGATAGCGGACGAGCGGCGTGGAACGCGAGAGGGCAAGGAACTCGTCGCTGCGCGCATCAAAGAGCAGTTCCCAGGGCAAAGTGGCGACCCCGGGGTCTTCGATGCGCAGGCGGATGCGCAGACCGGCCTGCTGCACAGTGGCCAACCGGAGGCTGACATCCAGCCGATTGCGTATTTCATCCTGGAAGAGCGCCTCAAAGAGCGCACCCCCCAGCGCGCGCGCCTCCTGGACCGTGGCCGGAGCGGCGGCATTTTGCCACTGCGTGACGAGCGCGTGGGCGTCGCAGGCGCCATTGGCCTCACCCGCGGGCGCACGCAGGACTTGAACGGGGTTCAGCCCATTGTCGTCCAGGGGCTCGATCTGGAGCTCGAAATCGAGATAGGTTGAGACTGTGGCGCGCCGTTGTTCCATGCTGTCTCCACGAATGACGCTGGATCATTCCGTGTGCCAGCGCGTACTGAACTCGTTTGTGGGGGTCATGCTGAGGGTTGGCCGATTGTGCCAGAGTGAGGGGAGTATGTCAAACAGGCAGGCCACAGCCCCGCTGTGGCCTGCAACACACATGGAGCGCAATCCAGGCGGCGACGGCTGGGCGCGGGATGCGACCCGCAGTCGCCAAGGCGCGATTGAAAAACGAAAGTTCAGGATGACCCGACTCGTTGCGCTTCGCTGCCTCTGCTTCGAGATGGTGGCTTTATCTCGAATTTACTCTAAGCGGCGGGCTTGGCGGCGGTTTCCGGCGCTTTGTCGGCGACGCCGTATTGCTCCCTGAGTTGATCGATGAGAGCATCCTTCTCCACCCAAAGGTCCGTAAGCCAGGCGCGGAAGCGAGCACGATGGGCGTCGTCGCCCATGTAGTCGCCTTCAATGAACTCGCTGGGAATTGCGCGCTGTTGTACGTGCACAACCACCTTGTGCACACGGCCCAGCATGAGATCCCAAATGTCCATGTCGCCTTCGGGATAGAAGATGGTGACATCGAGCAGCGAAGTGAAACGGTTACCCATTGCCTCAATCGCAAAGGCAATGCCACCCGCTTTGGGTTTGAGCAGGTTGCGGAACTCGGAGCCCTGCGCAGCATGTTTTTCGGGCGTAAAGCGCGTGCCTTCAACGTAATTGAGAATTGCCGTGGGCAGATACTTGAACTTCTCGCACGCCTTGCGCGTTGCCTCGATGTCCTTCATGCGCAGGGATGGATCACGCGCAATGGCCGCCGCCGAATTGCGGCTCATGAAGGGGTAGTCAAGCGCCCACCACGCCTGGCCCATAACCGGCACCCAGATGAGACTCTTCTTGAGAAAGACGCGCATGAACGGTATGCGCCGGTGAAAGACCTTCTGCAGGACCGGAATGTCCAGTCCAGACAAGTGATTGCTGAGTACAAGATACCACTGCTTTGTGCTCAGACCTTCGAGCCCGATAACCGTCCACTCGACGCGCTGCAGATTGGCAATCAGCCAGTTGTTGACGCCGATCCAGTTTTCTGCCACTGCCGCCGCCGAAGCCGCGCGCCGGCTGCGCTTCTCCGGGGTAGGCGCCATGAACTTGAGCAGGGTGAAGACAAGGAGAGGGAACAGACTGAAAAATGTATTTACCAGGATCGCCAACGTGCCAATCGCAGTGCGCACAGGGCCAGGTAGGAACATGAACATTCGTAAGATTCCTTGAGATTCAGCGCGATATCCAACGTGCTCAGAGCAAACTCATACAGCACGCCGTCAGTGTAACGGCTAGGGTTCGTGCGGGCAAGTGATGGAACGCTGTTGACTTGAAGAACAGGCGCTCGAGTCGTAACTGCGCGCATGCCATGTCAAGTCACAGGATGTCCACGACGCGCCCGCCCGTTAGCGCAAGCAGGTCATCGGGTGAGAGCGCAAAGACAGCATTGGGGTGGCCGGCGGCGGCCCAGATTTGCGCATACTGCCAGAGATCGCTGTCGATGTACGTTTCAAGCTTGTGATCATGGCCCAGTGGGGGGACGCCGCCGATCGCGAAGCCTGTTTGGGCGCGCACGAAATCGGCGTCGGGGCGCTCAAGCGGTTCGCCGGCGAACTGGGCGAGCGCCGTCTGGTTGACGCGATTGGTCCCCGAGGCAATGACGAGGATGGGCTTGCCCGTGTGCGCGCCGCGAAAGACCAGCGACTTGGCAATCTGCGCCACCGTGCAGCCCACCGCTGCGGCAGCCTCGACAGCGGTGCGCGTGGACAGCGTCGAGTTCAATGACCTGCAGCGCGAAACCACGCGCTGCCAAGGCATCCTGCACACGCTGTGCGCTCGGTTTGAGTGGTTGCGGCATCATCTCCTCGTTCCGTTTGTGCGAGTTAGCATCGCCCGGTGCGCAGCCATCAATGACACAAGGGTCTTCGGCGCTTACAAGTGGATCGCGCCGACTCTTTCACGTTCCCCGCTGCAAGAGTGCGGCCAGCGTATCGGGGCGGCCATGGTTGCCGGCCTTGAGCGTAATCCAGAGCGGATCACCGGCGGCGCGCTGGGCGCGGCAGGTGGGCATTCCTGCTGCGCGGGCTTCCAGCACGTCCAGACGCGTAACGCCCAGAAGCGGCAGCAGCACCTGGGCGGTCTCCCCACCGGATACGAGCACGTGATTGGCGCGCAGGTCGGTCATCGCTCGCATTAGCGGCTTGGGCGAGCGCGCTTGCCGGCCGCCGCGCTCGCTGCCGGCGTGGGCGCGCCCTCGGGGCGAGGCAAGTGGAGAATGTATGTTGCGCCAGGGGCAAGTTCCACGGGCGTGCCCTCACGCAACTCGATTGCCTGCACACTGGGGAACGCCGCGGCGACGTCGATCTGTGCGTGCGCCATTGCGCTGGCGCTGCCGATCACGGCGAAATCAATCGGGGGCGTTGCACCCGGCAGGTGCGGCGTGGGCGGCGCTTTGGTGCGCCGCGCCCGCAACCACGCGGCCGCCAGCCCGGCGCTGCCGCAAAGCAGTCCATTCGGAATGGCCTTGCGCCAGGCGGCAACGAGTGCGTCGAGATCGGCGTCGGTCTCTGCATCGGCAACAATCAGGTCTGCGTTCGCTGTCGCCTCAGCCACCGCACTGCCAAGAGCCCGTTTGCTTCCCCGCACCGTCTCGAGGCCAAGCATGGCGATTGGCAGGTTGGTTTGGGCCGCGACGGTCTGCGCCACATCGATTGGTGTAGATGCGCCAAGCAGTCGCCCGTCCACAACCGAACGCCCTTGGGCCGGCAGCGCGGGGCAGATCAGCGCGGCGTACTGTCTAAGTCCCCTGAGCATGGCCTCCACTTCGGCGCCCACGTTGCCGCGCAGCTGCGAATCAATCTTCTTGAAGCAGCGGTCGCCCGGATAGGTGGGCCAGAGGGCCAGCGCCCTGTGCATGGCATTGCTGGATGCGGCCGGCGCAAGCGCGCGGGAGTCTGTGGAGAAGGCGTGAAGCCCCTGCCTGAAGAGCATTGGCAGGGCGCCGACGTGGATTTGTGCAGGCAGGCCCAGTTCAGGTGCGTAGGCGGCGCAATCCGCCGCGCCGGTCAGGTCGTCGGCCACAAGCAGCAGTGTCGCGTGGGGCATGGGGTGCGCAGAGTGGTCACTCGGGGAGAAAGCCGAAGCGCGTGAAAAGCCCTTCGGAGGGGAGATTGCCGTTGGTGATGAATGCGCGGACTTCAGCGAAGTGGGCGTCCTGCAGGCTGAGAAGCGACTGGCGCAGGAGGAATGAACCAAGCCCTCGCCCCTTCCACGGAGACATCGTGAGAATATACGCGATCAGCGGCGCGCCCTCGTGCATGCTCACAAGGCAGGCCGACAGGAGCGCACCGCTGCTCTCGTAGACCCAGGAGCAATCAAGCAATGGTTCGCCATTGCGCCCGGCAAAGTAGCGCTCGACTTCCGAGAGGGCGTCGTCGGTGGTTTCACCTTCGAAGTCGGTGGTGTTGCGGTAGGCATCGAGCATCAACTCGGCCAACGGTTCGGTCTCTTCAACATTGGGGAAACGCAGCGCGCCGCCGGTTGGGTGTTTGGTCAACATCGTCAGCGGCGCGGGCAGCGCGAGGCGGTAGAGTGTGCGGCTTTGGCCCATTGGTGCGTCTCCTTATACAGACTGATCGCGCTGTGCGCGCACCATCTTGATGGCAACGTCAATTGCGGCAAGCAGGCTTGCGGGGTTGGCGCGGCCCGTTCCGGCAATGTCAAAGGCGGTGCCGTGATCCACGGATGTGCGGATGATCGGCAGCCCAATGCTTACGTTCACGCCATCTTCGAAGGCGAGAAGCTTCATGGGGATATGCCCCTGATCATGATACATGGCAACGACGATGTCGAACTCACCGCGCACGGCGCGCAGAAAGACCGTGTCCGGCGGCAGCGGGTCGCTCACATCGAGGCCGCGGGCGCGCGCCCGTTCGACCGC
Organism: uncultured Chloroflexia bacterium; assembly: GCA_963735275.1. GTDB lineage: Bacteria > Chloroflexota > Anaerolineae > Caldilineales > Caldilineaceae > UBA5069. Next base: position 347,119 of record CAVTKJ010000004.1, read on the forward strand.
CGGCAGAATCTGTACCGCATCTTCGCTGCCAAAGAGCCCTCCTTCGCCCGCATGAGGATTGAGCCCGGCGACGGCAATGCGCGGCTCGGCGATTCCGAGGGCCATGCACGCATTGGCCGCGAGGTCAATCACCTCTTCCACCCGCTCGGGCGTCACGCGCCGGATCGCCTCGGCAAGGGGCACGTGCGTGCTCACGTGGACGACGCGCAGCGTATCGCTCACCAGCAGCATGGTCACCCGTTCGGCCCCCGTCCGCTCGGCGAGCAGTTCCGTATGCCCTGCGTAGGGATAACCCGCCTGGCGCATCGCCTCCTTGTTGAGCGGCGTGGTGACAATCGCGTCCACGTCGCCGGCCAGCGCCAGATCGCAGGCGAGCGAGACCGACTCGACGGCAGCGTGACCGGCGGCCGTCGACAGAATGCCGGGCGGGATTTCGTCCGGATCCGCATTGTTCTGTTCAAGCAGGGGAATCGTTCCGGCAAAGTATTCGCCTTCCGCCGGGGTTTCGATGGAGACAAACGCAGGCGGCGGCAGACCCACCCAGGAGGCGGCACGTGCCAACATGCGCTCGTCGCCGATTACAAACGGGCGGCAGCGTTCAAAGAGGCTCGCCGTGCGCAGCGCTTTGACGATGATTTCGGGGCCAACGCCTGCAGGGTCCCCCTGGGTGATTGCGATCAGGGGGCGGGGATCAACCAGGGTTTCGCGGCTGGCCATGGTCAGTAGCTCGCATCGCCAGGGTAGACATTCGCATACTTCACCGATGTGCGGGGCGCGGCCATCATTGGGGCGACCGTGTCGCGCCAGGTTGCGTAGTGGGCGGTCTCCTTGTGGGCCACGGTCGCCTCAACGCTGCGGTAGGCTTCCACGAGGACGAAGCGTGTCGGGTCATCGGCCTGCTGCATGACGTCAAAGCGGGCGATGCCGGGTTCCTGCACGCTGTTGCGCGCGTTCTCCACGGTTGCGGCGCGGAAGGCGTCGATCTCCTGCGGATGGACCTGCACGAAGACATGAACGATCAGCATTTTGGCCTCCTGTAGACTGCAACTGGAGCATGGATCAACGTGGAACCTGCAATGACCGCGACAGCATTGTGCACGTTCCCTATGCACCCTTGCAGGCGATGAATCTGCCGTACGCGTCATCCCACCCGGCACTGGGCCGAGGTTCAAATTGCTCCTGCACGACCGAGGCGCCGATGGCCGCGCGCCCTTCAGCAATGCTTCCCAGGTGGCCGGTGGCAATTGCCTGCATCATGACATTGCCCAACGCGGTGGCCTCCACCGGGCCGGTCACGACGAGGCGGTTCGAGGCATCGGCCGTCCACTGCGCCAGCAGGCGGTTTTGGCATCCGCCGCCCACAATGCGAATGGCCTGGTAGGGGCCGCCCGCTGTGCTGGGTCCGCGGCCCGTCACCTGCTCCACCACCTCGACACCCCAGCGCGTGTTGAGCGCGAGGCTCTCGAGACAGCAGCGTGTAAAGGCGCCGACGCTGTCGGGTGCGCGCTGGCCCGATGCGGCGGCATAGGCGCTAATTGCCTGCACCATGTCCGCAGGGGCAAAGAACTCGTGTGCGTCTGGGTCCACCAGGCAGGCAAAGGCGGGCGCCCGCTCGGCTTCGGCCATGAGCAGCTCCCACGAATAGTCGCGCCCCTCGCGCTGCCATTGCGCCCTGCACGCCTGCAGCAGCCAGAGACCGGTGAAGTTCTGCAGGAAGCGAATTGTGCCCGCCACGCCGCCCTCATTGGTGAAGCCGTAACGCAGCGCCTCGTCGCTCAGGATGGGCTGCGGGATTTCGGCCCCCGTCAGGCTCCATGTGCCGCTGCTGATGTAGAGGCTGTCAGCGTCGAGCCCGGGCACGGCAGCAACCGCCGAGGCGGTGTCGTGACTTGCCACGGCGATCACCGGCGTGGAATCATGCAGCCCGGTTTCGGCAGCAATGTGAGGCTTGATTGCGCCCAGCACGGTGCCCGGCTGGACGAGCGGCGGCAGAATCGCCGTCGGAATTGCAAGCCGGTCGAGAAGCTCCGTCACCCAGCGGCGCTCGCTGGCGTGGAGCATCATGCTCGTCGAAGCGACGGTGTACTCGGCCGCCTTCACGCCAGTAAGCCAGTAGTTGAGCAGGTCCGGCGTGAAAAGGAGCGACTTGGCGAAATCGAGCTGCGGGTCGCCCTGGCGGCGCATGGCCATCAACTGGAAGAGGGTATTGAACTGGCGGAAGTGGGTGCCCACAAGGCCAAAGATCTCCGCCTTGGGAATTTCCCGGCAGAGCGCGTCGGGCATTTCATCGGTGCGGGCGTCGCGGTAGCCCACAGGGTTGCCCAGCAGCCGGCCGGCGCTGTCGAGCAGGCCAAAATCGACGCCCCAGGTGTCAACGCCAATGCCTGCGAGCGCGCCGCCCTGCTGGTGCGCGAACATTTGCGCGCCCGCAAGCAGTTCATTGTAGAGGCGGATGATATCCCAGTGATACTGCCCCAGGATGTTGGTGACGCTGTTGGGAAAGCGATGAATCACATCAAGATCAAAGCGGCTGCCGTTAAAGCGGGCAACAAGGATGCGTCCGTTGGAAGCGCCCATGTCGGCGGCAAGGAAATTGGCGGTTGCGGGCATGGTGTGGCTCCGGGTGGTTGCGGGGATGACTGGGTGGCTGTTTGATCAATGATAATTGGAGACTGATAATTGGTTGATGTGTTGATTGGTTGATTGGTCGATCGGTTGATCGGTCGATGGGTTGATTGGGTGCTAGCGATGACTCATATTGCGTAGTGGTCATCGTATGGCTCACCGTGTACGGCGCGAACTCCGCTTGCGTAGGCGCCGGCACTCTGCCGGCGCCTACGGAGAACCTTGCGCCCATACGACTGGTTCCGATGCCTAACACCGGCTGATTTGTCGATAGACTATGGGTTGCCTTGAATCGAGGTTAGCGGAAGGGCGCTCGCCAGGCGAGACGCCTCTGGAGTCCTACCTGCGGCGCGACCCCAATGAACCAATCGACACCAATTATCAGTCACCAGTTATCACTTATCAACCAGTCAACCAATCAACCAATGATCAATTTCGAGTTACCAATTACTTCTTCGCCGCCAACATCTCGCGCCGGTAATGCTCGTCGGGGCGGGACTCGATGCGGTTGGCCTGGGTGTCGGGCAGGTAGTTGGGGCCGCCGAAGGCTGCCGTGCCGAGAATGATGCGCGCCCACTTGTCGGCCATCAACTGAATGTTAAGCGCTTCGGCCGCGGTCTGGCCCAGCGCGCAGATACCGTGGTTTTCCATGAGAATCAGCTTGGGGTTCGTCCCGTGGGCATCCTGGAAGCGCAGCAGTTCCTTCTCGAACTCCTTGGAGAGCTGGAAGCCGGGGTCCACATAGGGCACCACAGCCACGTTGCGCCCGCAGACCACAATCCCGTCCGGGAAAAGGTGGTTCAGGAAAGGGGCCGACTGCGCCTTGCTGCACAGAATCGCGTTGCAGGAGATGGGGTGCGTGTGCGCGATCCATTTGGCCCCGCCCAAGGTTAGGCAGAGAGCATGGAAGAAGGTTTCGGTGGATGGGCGGCGGTGCGTGGGGTCGACAAGCGAGTCGGTGAGCGCATCCTTGACGGCCACATCATCCATGCTGTCGTTCTTGAGGTAATCGAGCACCTTGTCAAAGTGGACACGGCTCAAACCCTCGGCAGTGAGCGTGCCGAGCGATGAACCGGAGGCCTTGACGAGGAATGTGCCGTCGCCGCAGTCGGCGCTGGTGTTGCCCTCACCCAGAATGGCGAGGTTGCGGCCCTCGAGACCGACCTGATGCGAAAGGTCCAGCAGTTGTTCCTGAATTGATTCGATGCCCATATAGGCCTCCGTATGTGTTGAATAAATGACAAAAAGCCTGTACGCAGGAAGGACGGAAACTGCGGAAACGACATGAAACGCTTTTGACTGCTCTTTCCTGCTGTTTCCGTCGTTTCTGCGTACTCGCGTTTGTTCAGGTTCAGCCCATCAGCGCCGCGGTGGACGCGCAATCGGCAGCGACCCAGCGGTCAAGGCGCGCCCAGCCTTGCGCCAGCAAGCCGTCAAGCGTGCGTACAGTGGCAGCGTCGGCGGACGGGCGCTGCCAGAACGCCTCGACCTCGCCCACCGGGTAGCTATGTGCAGCGGGATGAAGCTGGCGCAACGCTGCGGCCGCGCCCACGGCAAAGCGGTTGGGAGTTACACCATTGTCCAGCGCCAACCGCATCGCGCCGATCAGGCGGTCATCCCACGCAAGCTTGCGCTGCGGGTCGCGCCCAACGCGCTCGATGGCATCACTGAGAAAGGGGTTGACCATGCGCACGATCAGATCGTCCACATAGGCGGCGAAACCATCGGTGGTGAAGAGCGGATCGCCCAACGTGGCGTACTTGCGGAGCAGCGCCATGCCCGGTTCCTTGAGCACTGCCCCCCGCACAAAGGCGAGCAGGTCCGGCACGGCCATCAATTCGGACATGACCTGTTTGCCGGCCACCGCTCCCAGATAGGCGGCCAGCGCGTGCATGGCGTTGTGGCCGTAGAGCTTGGCCTCCTCAAAGGGGAGCAGATCATCCTTTTCGGCGAAGACCTGGATGCCGCGTACGAAGCCGGCCTCTGATTCGGCCCCTGACTCGGCAAAGTGGACGCGGCCAATCAGGATGCGGTTGAACTCCTCAACCAGGAAGGCGCGCGTGCCGCCTGGCGTGATCGGCGCAAGCAGTTCATCCGCCGCCGCGCCGCCGCTCATCTTGCCGATCACCGTGTTGGTGAAGCAAATTTGCGCGCGTGGCGCGTGCCGCGTCATCCAGCCCAGCCTCACCGAGTGCAGCTTCTACCTCACCCGCCAGGATTTCGGCAGCGTGGTTGTTGTTTTCGGCGGCGTAGAGCAGCGCCCGCGGGCCACCATTGCGCGCCTTTTCGGCAAGCCCGTCGGCCAGCAGGCGGTGAATGCTTCCCGGTGAGTCGCTCGTGTAGAATGCAACGCTGGGCAGTGCAGTGGCCATCTCATGTGCGCTCGCCACTGCCGCAATGAGCGCAGCGCGATCCGCCTCGACCGCTGGATTGTAGACTTCCACGGGTCCCACACGTGCCTGTTCGACACGGTTGGCGTGGGCAATGTTCACCGTATAGTAACCATCCGCGGCGCGCAGCGCATCCACCATGGCGGGGACCACCTCGGCGACCACAAGCCGCGTGAACGCACCCGACTGCTGCGCCTCGTAGAGAAAGAGCCCGGCCTGAATTGCGCCGAAGCCGAAGCCCACAAAAGTGCGTCCGGGCTGACTGGCCGCGTCAACCCCACTCATCGCATCTCCTGTCCGCCGGTGACGTTGACCGCCTGCCCTGTCATGTAAGACGCCTGGTCCGACGCGAGGAAGACAAGCACATTGCAGACGTCGTCATAGGTGCAGGGACGCTTGAGCGGCACCTGGTCCACATACTTCTTGTAGACTTCTTCTTCGGTGATGCCCTGGTTGGCGGCGTATTGCTTGAAGAGCGAATCCTTCCACAGCGGCGAATCAAGCAGATTGCCGGGACAGATGGAGTTGACGCGCACGCCGAACTCCGCCCCCTCGAGCGCGATCGACTGTGTAAGTCCGATCCCGCCGAACTTGCTGGCCGCATAGGCCGAGTTCTTGAAGGAGCCCTTCTTGCCCGATTTGGAGTTGATTTGCAGGATGACGCCCGACTTCTGCTCCTTCATGACGCGCATTGCGTACTTGGCGCAGAGGAAGTAGCCAACCAGATTGACCTCGATGACGAGTCGCCACCTGGCCGCGTCAAACTCGTCCACCGATCCCGAAAAGAGGATTCCCGCGTTGGAGACCAGCAGATCGAGGCGGCCGAACTCCGCGACTGCGCGCTGGACCATGGCCTCGACCTGGTCCTCCTTCGTCACATCGCAGGGGACGGCGATGACGCGGCGACCGGTCGCCGCCGCCACTTCTTCGGCTGTAGCTTGTGCGGTCTCAATTTTAAGGTCGGCGATCACGACGTGCGCGCCTTCCTGCGCCAGCCGCATCGCGATTGCTGCGCCCAGCCCCTGTGCGCCGCCCGTGAGCAGCGCAATTTTGTCCTGCAGTACCTTTGTCGTCATGGGTTCACGTCCAGATTTGGTAGTCGGCGAGAAGAACTTCAGTACGCGGATAGCGCGGATGGACGCGGATTTGCAAGGCTCCCGTCACTCCACACAGGGATCGAACCACTCGATTGAGCCGCTGTTCAATCCGCGTATATCCGCGTACATCCGCGTACAGACTGCTGCACAATCGCCGCACGATTCGGCTACAGCAGTTCGCGCAGGAGCTCCTCTTCGGCGGCGTTTGTCCACGAACCATCTGAGCCAAGTTTGGCGGCCACCTCCGGAAGCGTCTCGCCCAGCTTCTCCAGCGGGGTGAGCGGCAGGTTGTCGATGTTCGGGTAGATCACCACCTTGCCCGCAAAGCGCCCCTCGATGACGGCGCGCAGGCCGTCGGGGAAACCTTCCAGCCCGGCCACTGCGGCCACAGAGCGGTTCGTCGCAAGCTCGTGGCTCTCGGTGAGTCCCAGCATTTGGCGCAGGTCGTCAATCGACGAGCCGCTCATCCCCGTGAAGCGTACGCCGCGCGCAATTGCCAGGTTCACATCAAAGCCGCACATGGTGCCGCGCGGCAGCCCCGCAAAGATGTTCATGACGGCGTTGTCGGCGAGGTGCTGATAGGCCCCTTCCACCGCAACTGTTGCCGGTGCGAGGACGACGATGTCGTCGAAGCCTTTGCCGCCGGTCGCGTTGGTCAGGGCTGCATCCATCGACTGCTGGTCAGGGAAGGTATCGCGTCCGAGCGTCAGGAAGTCGATGCCTTTTTGCTGCGCGGTTGCGCCAAACTTCTCTCCCAGCGCGCCCAGGCGGTTCGACACGAGGTCGGACGCAACCAGCACGACAGGGTGGCCCTCGAGTTCCAGGCCGCGCTGGACGTGCATCTGGCCCATGGGGCCGGCCGCGCCAATCGCCAGCATGCGCCCGCCCGCCTTCACGTCTGTGCGGATAGGGGTGTAAGCCGCGCTGATGTCGCCGGTGGTCGTGCCCATGAGCGCCAGCTTGTCGTAGTGAATGCGGCCGATGTCCAACTGCACCTTGCGCTCGACCGGCGTGCCGGTGACGATGGCAAAGGTGCCGCCGTTCGCCAGCCGCTTGAATGCGCGCTCGATCAGTTCCGGATCATTGGAGAGCACCACGATGTCGTCATACTGTCGCTCGCCGTCGTCGGCATCGACAACCGTAACGCCCGCGCCTTCGGCCCACGTGCGCACTTTGCTGCGCAGATCCGCGTCGCTCAGCTCCACAACGACGCTGCCGGGTCGCCATGCAGCGGCTCCGCCCAGCGTCACGTTCTCGCCATCGCCCACAATCCAGACCGAGCCGCCCTCTTTCCAGGCGCTGCGGTAGCTCACCGTATACGAGGCGATGACGCATGCCCACGGCTCATTGAGCGCCGCTTCGGCATAGCCGGTCTCCGGCTGTACGGGAATCAGATAGTTGCCGTCGTCACCATTGAGCACACGCCAATCGATGATGCTGTACTGCGAGAAGCCGCCCTGAATCTCGTAGCCGTAGGCATAGGCGATGCCATTGAGGTAGATGTCGGCCTGGACGATGAAGCGCTGGCCGGGCTTGTACTGGTCGCGCAGGTTCTCGCCTGCCTCAATGATCGTCAGCGTCACCTCATGGCCCAGGACGACGGGAATCTCGGCCATGTTGCGGTGAATGCGCGGGTGGTTCTGCCCCGTGCGGATTACCTTGACGTCGGAGAAACAGATGCCGCACGCATCGTGGCGCACGAGCAATTCGTCGGGGCCGGGGTGGCGCAGTTCGACATCGAGCATGGCGCCATCTTTGCCAAGATTCTCAAGCCCGGCGCCGTAGAGCGGCCACAGACGGTAGGTGTCGGGCAGCGTCTCTGCGGCGCTGCGGTATTCGTTGAGCACGTCGGATGCCATGGGTTTCCTCTCTCCTCTTCGTGCAAACAAGCCCCTAAATTGAAATGGGGATGATATCCAGCTTAACTGCGAACATCTCAACGCAAAGGCGCAAAGGAGCGCAAAGGAAAAGCAACTGCAGAGCAGAGTATGAGCCGGCTTTTTGCAGTACTTTGCGGTTCTATGCTCTCTTTGCCCCTTTGCGTTGAGTTGTTGTCTTCACGTCCAAATCACTCTAGGCGACGCGCGCAAGAATCTCAGCAGGCGTCATGGTTGCATCAAGGCTGTGAAGCATTTCCGCTCCGGCCGTCCCTGGCGCAACGGCCTTGCCGATAGCAGTGTAGAAGTCGTTGCGGGCGCGGCGGGTGGGCATGTGCTGCTGCGCCCATCGGCTCTGATAGCCCAGTCCCACGTGGCGCTGCATCACGGTATGGCCATAGATGAAGTATGCGCCGTCGAGGAAGGCCGCGCGGTGCTTGTCCATCTCGGGCACATCAAAATCGTCCATGCGCTTGTTGCCCGGACTGTTCATCTCCGTGCCGATGTTGAGCGGCAGATCGAGCGCCTGGCATTGGGCAATGAACTCGTCGAGCTTCTCTGCCTTGGCGGCGCGCACGGCGGGGTCGGCGAAGTTCCAGTTGCGATCAGGCACGATGTTGGCAATCGCAAAGCCCTTGTTAACGAGCGTGTTGAGCAGCTCTTCGCCCGCCTGCTCTCCTTCCGAAAAGCCGTCCACCCATCCCACACACGGCAGCGCACCACATTGGACTATAAACTCGGTCACTTCGTCAATTGTCGGGAAAGAGCCGCTGCCCGGTTGCACATAGCCGACGCCCCCCTTCTTCATGAGCTTCGAGCGCACGGTGTTGCGGTAGGCCGCGGGGGAGGCCATCATCTTCTCCACGTCGGCGCGCGTCATGCCGAGTTTTTCGGCCCAGAAACCGGCGACATCGTCCGAGCCGCGTTGCGCGGCGCTCAGGTACGCTTCCACAATGTGGCGCTCGGTGGCGTTGCCGTTGGGCGTCAGCGGGAGGACGTCGCGTTCGTAATCGACCACAACGGGGGCCAGGTGTGCGTTCACGCGCTCGACAACGCCCAGGTTGCGGGTGCGCGACGCGGCGCGCAGTTGCGCAAGCATCGGCTGCGCCACTGCGGGCGCAGCGGAGGATGTGAATCCCAGGCCAATGAGGTAAGTGACTCCTGGCTCGCCCGGCGAACTAGTTTCGCGTGTCGCAAACTCGGGGAAGAAGACGCGCGTCTCAATCCCGCAACTGCCGCGCACACCGGTGGCGTCGCACGCTTCGAGAAACTCGTCGACGCCGTCAAGCACGTCGAAGTCGATCAGCCCCATGAGCGGCCAGCGCTGTGTGCGCGCCAACCACGCAAGCGCCGTGGGCGAATAGCCGTAGGTGTTGAAGGAAAAGAAGGTGTGGCAGTGCATGTTGCAAACGGGCTGCCACGCGCCGGCCGGGAAAGGTTCGCGCTCGAGCAATTCGTTGAGTGCGGCGCTGCGCGTCGCTGTGTCGAAGCTGTCAAGGGCTGCTTCAAGGGCAGCGTCGGATGCGGTCGTTGATGTGCTGCTCATGAACCTTCGGGCTCCTTGACTATAGGCCAGTACACCGCGCGCAGTCTCGTCGTCGGTGACCAGCACCGTGATGAGGCGGCCGCGCAGCGCGCCGACGATTGCTTCAACTTTGGTGCTGCCGCGTGCGACGGCCAGCGAGTTGGGAATTCGTCGCAGATCATCAAGCTCGATGCCGATCACGCGCCGGTTGATTTCGATGCCGAGGACCGTGCCGTCGAGTTTGTAGAAGCGCCCGACCATCTCGCCCACTGCCCCCTGGTCGCGCAAGTCAGCGAGGACGTCGCGCGTCAGCAGCCCGGCGCGCAGAAAGCTTGAGGCGTCCTCGTCCACAGCCCCAATGCCGGCCACGGCAAGTTTGACGCGCCGCCCCCGCTCCAGCGCTTCGCGCAGGGGTCGTTCGCCCAGCAGGATTTCGAGCGATTCGCTCTGCTTGACCATGATTGGGGCGGGCAGGTCGTAGTGACGGCCACCCAGTTTGGTCGCCAGGATGCGGGCAATATCAGGGCTGTCAACATTCTCCGAACCGACACCACCTATGAGCTGGATGACGTCGATTTGCTCGCCGGTCATTACCGCCGCGGCGCTGATGGCGGCATAGACACTTCGTCCCCACGCCACGCCAATCGAAGCGCCGGCGGGCAGCGCCGGGATTGCGCGCTGCAAGTAGCCCGCCGCAAGATTGCCGCAGGCACTGAGCAGCGAGTCATCGTCGGCGTCGCCCGACTGGAGAACAAGCGCGTCGCGCAGGCCGTAGACAGCGCAAAGCTCCTGTTCCAGCGCGACATCGCGTGGAATGGGCATGTGCACGCGAATCTCCACGATGCCCCGATCACGCGCCTCGCGCAGCATGCGCGAAATCTTGGATGTCGAGACGCCAAAGCGCTCTGCAATTTCCGCCTGGCTGCGGTCGAGTTTGTAGTAGAGGCTGGCGACCGTTGCCAACTGTTCTTCACGTCCGTCCATGGGTCACCGCAGATCACCGTGGGGCGGCACGGGCAGGCGTAAAACGCAGCCCGGGTCGCCAATTGGAACGGAGCAAACCAAGTATTCGAAAAACACGGGTGGCAAAGTCATGCAATCAGGGAGCGTGTCGAAGCCAGCCCGGCCGCAAATATCTCTCATGCGCGGCAAATATTTGCACAGATTGTACAATGGGCAAGTTGTCCATGTCAAGATTGGGCGCGACACGCCAAGTGGCCCTCATCGGGTGGCAGCAGCGGATTGCACGCGCGAACAGCACCTCATCCCGGCCTGCAGCAGGGCCTGCGTTGCTTGTGGTAAAATGCACGAAGCGTGCTCTGCCCCCGTTGCAGGAAGTAGTCCGCGGATAGTCTTGAAACGACTTGTACACGGAAACAGCGGGAACAGCGGAAACAACATGAAGGTAGTCCCTGTTTCCTGCCTTTTCCATTGTTTCCGTCTTTTCCGTGTACAGGCGTCGTATTTCTATTTGCGGACGACTGACTAGAATCCGACGATCATGAAACAAACTCGCTTTCCCATATTTGCGTGGTTCTACCTCGCGCTCAATGTCATCGTCATCATCTGGGGTGGCATCGTGCGCTCTACGGGGTCGGGCGCGGGCTGTGGCGCGCACTGGCCCACATGCAATGGCGATCTTATCCCCGTGGACGCCTCGTGGCACACGTGGGTGGAGTTTTCGCATCGGATGAGCACTGGGCTCCTGGGGATTCTCACGATCGTTCTGGTCATCTGGGCGCTGCGCGTCTACCCGCGTGGCAGCCTGGTGCGGCTGGGTGCATGGCTTACGGCCTTCTTCATCATTGCAGAGTCGGCGATTGGCGCGGGGCTGGTCCTGCTCGAGCTTGTCGCCTACAACGTTTCAGTGGCACGCGCCTACTGGATGGCAGGGCATCTGCTCAATACGCTGATGCTTCTCGGCGTAGTGACGCTGATGGCCTGGTGGGCATCGGGCGGCGAGAGTCTTCAGTTTCGGCGGCAGGGCGCCGTGGTTTGGACGCTGCTCGTGGCCATGGTTGCCATCTTCGTCCTCGGCGCAAGCGGGGCTGTGGCCGCGCTGGGCGATACATTGCTTGAAGGACTGGTGGCCGGCAAAGATGCGACCAACCTCCTGGCACGGCTGACCGCGTCGGGAATCTCGGCGGGCGAAGCGGCGGTCGTGGCAACGCTCGTGGAGATGCGCATCTACCATCCGATCATCGCCGTCGTCACCGGACTGCTCGTCGCGCTGGCTGCCTGGGTGGCGCGAACGCAGCGGCCATCCCCGGAGACGCGTCGCTTTTCCACGGCAATTTTTGCGCTCTTTATCGCGCAACTTCTGATCGGTTCACTGAACGTTGCCCTGAAAGCGCCCGTGTGGATTCAGATGGTGCATCTGCTGATGACGAGTCTCATCTGGATTGTCTTTGTCCTGCTTGCGGCAGCAGCGCTTGACCACCGGCTGGCCCCGTCCAAGAACGCACCAAACAAGTCCGCGCCTGCCGCCGTAACCGGTCCGTCCGGCAGCGCGGCCTAGGATTATGTCGCATGAACTCTGTAGGCGATATTCCAAAGCCGAAAGAGCGATTTGACAGCCCGCGACAAGTTTCCTATACTTGGTGACATCAGCCCCAGGGCTGCTCCAATCCAATCTTGCCCCTTGCCTGCCCCATCGGCCCTCCCGATAAAAGGGGCAGGCACGCAATAATCACTCCCGGCTCAGCAATGGGCCGGGAGTCTTTTTGTAGTTGCAACAGGCTAAACTTGCCAGAGCGATTCCGCCTTACCGACCCCCGACCCCCGACTCCCGACTCCCGATTGCTACCGCGTCGCACTCACGTCATCATGACGAAACGTGCGCTCGCCGGTTCGTTGGATGCGCATGATGAGGCCGCACGCAGGATCGGGGCAGGTGACAAGCGAATCGCTTTCCATCCAGTCGGCCGGGTGGTTGTGGCGCTGCTTCGCGGGAAGAAGTGGCAGCGTCGCCTGGAGCGCATAGACGCAGAAGTCCTTGCCGGTCGGCAGCGAAAGCTTTCCGCCCTTGAGGGAGAAGGAGTCGCCGATCGCCATCGCGCACGTGCATTGCCCGTTGATCTCTTCAACGCGAACGGTCAGGTCATAGAGGGAAAACTCGTCGGGCTGCATGGCGCTCCTGTTCCATGATGCAAATTGTGTATGATACAAAACGCAATTATCGCACAGGGCGCACTTTCACTCCCACCCGGTTCCAATCATCCACATGCCGAGCATATCCATAGCATTCCAGACTGACAAGCCGCTTAGCGCCTACGGATCACTTGCCGCAGCGGCCGAAGCTTGGGGCTTCGACGGCGTCACAGTTTACAACGACATGCTCTATCAGCCGGCGTGGCTGCCACTGCTGGAGATGGCGCGTGCCACGCAGAAGGTGCGTTTGGGGGTCGCGGCCGTCAACCCCTTCACCTGCCACCCGATCAATATCGCCGGCAATATCGCCCTGGTGGACGAAGCGTCGGGCGGGCGTGCCTACGTGGGGATTGCGCGCGGGGCATGGCTCGATTTCGTGGGCATCCACCCGGCGCAACCGGTGCGTGCCCTTGCCGAGGCGCTACGTTGCGTGCGCCACCTGTTGCGCGGCGAGCACACGCCCCTGCCGGGCGACTTCTTCCCGCTTGCCGGGGGCGATGGTTTGCGCTGGCCGTCGGTGCGCGGTGACATCCCCATCCTTCTGGGCACATGGGGTGCGCAGACGATGCACGCGTGTGCAGGCGGGTATCAGGAGATCAAGGTCGGCGGCAGCGCCAACCCGGCCGTTGTGCCCCACTTTCGCAACATTCTGCGCGCAGCGGGCGATGGCGCCGACGCTGTCGACATTTGCATTGGCGCCGTCACGGTTGTTGACGAAGATGGCGATGCTGCCCGCGCGCTGGCGCGGCGCGAAGTCGCGCTTTACCTGCCGGTTGTGGCCGAGCTTGACCCCACCGTGTCGATTGAGCCCGAGCGACTTGCGCGCATTCGTGACGCCGCCGCACGCTATGAGTACGCGGCCGCGGCCGCTGCCATCGACGATGAGTTGCTGGCACGCTTTGCCTTCGCGGGCACGCCCGACGAGGTGGCCGCCCATGCGCTGACACTGCTCGAGGCGGGCGCCCAGCGCGTGGAATTCGGCACACCCCACGGCATCACGCCTGGAAGCGGGCCTCCGCCTGCTGGGAGAGCGCGTCCTTCCCGCAATCCGCCACCAATCCTGAAGCATCAACTGATGCACGGCTCGGCGCAAAGTCGCAGGCGTGCAGAGGACTTGAAGATACCTGTGGTCATCGCGTGACGCAAGGAGCACGGCGCTATCTCCACAAGCGCAGACGCCGGCCATGGCCGGCGCTCGTGTCAATGCGGCAACGCTTCGTAAGGGAAGAGTGCCGGCAAGGTGCCGGCGCTTACGGAGACACTTGTACCCTCGCGCCAAAAGATGACTGCGTAACGTGAGCTGGCAATTAGGTTAGTCCGAAATTCCTGCACGCGCATTGTTTATTCCTCAATTGTTCCGCAATTGGCTATAATGGCCACTGTCCACTACTTCAAGTGAATTCGCCCTGACCCTTTGCCCAAGCGCGGCAATTGCGGTGCGCTATCCTTCGGTGTTCCCACTGTCGCAAATGACGAGTCAACCTGGCGTGATCAATCGGGTGCAGCGATTCGTGGCGCTGCCGCAGGTGCTGGTGCTGATCCTCGCGCTGGATGCGTTGGGCTACTTCGCGGGGATGACGGGCTGGTACGGGCCGGTATTGCAGCAGGCAGATACGCCGATCTGGGCGTGGCCCTTCATTCCCGACTGCCCGCTCTTTGGCCTGCTGGGTGGACTCGCGCTGCTGATGATGGTGGCGCAGCAAACCTGGACACGCGTACAACAGGAGAAGGTGCAGCGCATTTTGCTGGGTGCGGGCGGCGGATCGCTCGTGGCGGCGCTGGCCTATGGTCTTGGCTGGCTTCCGGGGGACGCCGATTCGCTGCGGCTGATGGCTGCCGTCTATGGCTTGCTGGGTGTGGCGCTGCTCCTCTTTGGTTTCGAGTTCAGGCGGCGGCCCAACTGGCTGCTCTGCGTGGTGGCCGCCGGGCAGATCAAGTATGGCATCTGGACGATTACCGCATGGCTACTCTTCTGGCGCAACACGGCGGCGCTCTACGGTGCGCCCCTCTTCACCGGCGAGAGCATCCTCATGACCGCTGCGCACGTGGGTCTGGCGGCGCAAGGTTTGTTGCTCTTTACCTACTTCCGCCCGACGCGTAGCGGCGCATTGATTGCATTTGCCTGGCTTGCGCTCAGTGACCTGGTGGACTATGGTCCGGTTGCATGGGGATTGGGCTGGCACCCGGCCGTGCCGGATATCCTGCCGCTCAACTTCATTCGCAACAGCACAATCGCTGTGACCTGGCTTCTGGGGTTGGGCATGCTGTACGTCGCGACCCGACCCGCCCCAACCCAGCCCGCGCCGACCCGAAAAGGGGCGCCGGCACGCAAGGCCGCACGGTAGCTCCAGCGATCCCGGAATTGCTGCGTTTGCATGACGCCGTGCGACTTTTGCCGTGCGCAGTGTTGTATTCCAATGAAGGTGTCGATGTGGCAGGATTTGCCTCAACCCTGCGGCCATAACGCCCGGCCCGCATTTCGCACCGACCGCATCCAAGAAAGCAGGCATCCTCCGTGGATACCGAATCGCTTGACCCTCGCATCGCCGACCTGCGCGCGCGCAAGACAGCCACGCGTCAAGGGGGCGGTCTTGACAAAGTGGCCAAACAGCACTCACGCGGGCGCATGACGGCGCGCGAGCGGCTCGAATTGCTTCTCGACAAGGGAAGCTTTCGCGAGATGGATATCTTCGTCACGCACAATTCAAACGACTTCGGTCTGGCCGAGCAGCGCATCCCTGGCGACGGCGTGGTCACCGGCTACGGTACGATCGATGGTCGGCTTGTCTATGTGTATTCACAGGATTTCACCGTCTTTGGCGGCAGCGTGAGCCACACGCATGCGATGAAAATCTGCAAGGTGATGGATGCGGCCATGGCCAACGGCGCGCCCATCATCGGGCTGAACGACTCAGGCGGCGCGCGCATTCAGGAGGGCGTGCACAGCCTTGCGGGATACGCCGAGATCTTCTACCGCAACGTGATGGCGTCGGGTGTGGTTCCACAGATCAGCGTGATTATGGGGCCGTGCGCAGGCGGAGCGGTCTACAGCCCGGCGATCACCGACTTCGTGATCATGGTCAAGGAATCCAGCCACATGTTTGTGACCGGGCCGGATGTGATCAAGACCGTGACGCACGAAGATGTGACCTTCGAGGAACTGGGCGGCGCCGTGGTGCATGCCGGCAAATCGGGCGTGGCCCACTTCGCCGCCGACAGCGAGGAGGACGCGCTCTTTCTCGTGCAGAATCTGATCGGTTACATGCCCAGCAACAACATGGAAGATCCACCGACGGTCGCCACGAAGGACGACCCGTTGCGCGAGGCGAACGAACTTGACGAATTGGTGCCCGACAACCCAAACAAGCCCTACGATATGAAGATTGCGATTCGCCATATTGTGGACGAGGGGCAGTGGGTTGAGGTGCATGAGCATTATGCGCAGAACCTGCTCGTGGGTTTCGCTCGGCTGGGTGGCCACGCCGTGGGAATTGTGGCGCAGCAACCTTCGGTGCTGGCCGGGGTGCTTGACAGCGAGGCAAGCCCCAAGGGCGCGCGCTTCATCCGCTTTTGTGACGCGTTCAACATTCCGCTGATTGTGCTCGAAGACGTGCCGGGTTTCATGCCGGGGCTCAACCAGGAGCACGGTGGCATCATCCGCCACGGGGCCAAACTTCTCTACGCATTTTGCGAGGCTACCGTACCAAAACTCACTGTCATTGTGCGCAAGGCGTATGGCGGGGCCTACTGCGTGATGAACCCGCGCCACATTGGCGCCGACATGGTGCTGGCGTGGCCCAGCGCCGAAATCGCCGTAATGGGGCCGGAGGGCGCTGTAAGCATCATCTTCCGGCGCGAACTTGCCGAGGCGGATGACCCGGTGGCGCGCAAGGCGGAACTTGTGGCAGACTACCGTGCGCGTTTCGCCAACCCCTACGTCGCCGCGTCGGCCGGATACATTGACAACGTGATCGAGCCGCACGAAACGCGCACGCGCCTGATCAACGCCCTCGAAATGCTGCGCAACAAGCAGAAGCACATCCCACCCAAGAAACATGGGAATGTGCCGCTATGATGACGGCCAATTATTTGTTATCAATTACAAATTATTAACCATAATTGATAATTGGTAATTGCTAACAAATGAATCCCGGAGCACCTGCCATGCCCCTCGACGAGATTGAGTTTGAACTGAGTGCAGTCCAATATGCCGCCATGGGCTACCCGGCCTTGCGCCAGGGACAGCCGCTTGCTGTCTTGCTTGATGGTGGGCTGCTGCTGCCGGACGTAGGCGCATTCGCGTGGTATGCCGTGCAGAAGGAGCCTCTGCCGCCGCGCTTTGTGCGCACCGGCCCGGCGCAGTATGCCATTTGCGGGCAGATTCGCGCCGCCGAACTGCTCAAGGATGAGGGCGTGCAGCAGGGCGTGCTGCTGGTGGACTGCGGCATCGCGCCTGTCCGTGTGACCTGCCTGGCGCAGGCCGACGGCACGCTCCCATGGGGCACATGGGAGACGCGTTTCCTGAGTGGCCATGTCTTGCTCGAGGGATTCATTGAGGATGCCTTCAGCGCGGGCATTGGGGAGACTGTCGGGGCGACAGTCTGGCAGTTCCGCAGATTGATGTTGACGCCGGGTGACCCCAACTTTGGCGGCTGGCATGAATCCGACGCGCTGCCCCCGCAGCCCTTTGTCTATGACCGGCTTCTGGTTACGGCACGGCTGCATCGGGCCAGGGTGAGTGGCTGAGGTACGAAGCCAGCGCAGCGACTGACGCGCCGGCACCAATATTCGTGGCCTACAATCAGGCGGAAGGCTGACTTCCAGAGAGAACGCTCATGTTTCGGAAAGTGCTCGTTGCGAATCGAGGCGAAATCGCAATTCGCGTGCTGCGCGCCTGTGAGGAGCGCGGCATCGCCACGGTGGCGGTCTTCTCGGACGCAGACCGCACTGCGCTGCATGTGCGTTACGCCAACGAGGCGTACAACATTGGCCCGGCGCCAAGCCGCGAGAGTTACTTGCGCATTGACAAGATCATCGACGTCGCGCGCCGGGCAGGGGCCGACGCGATCCACCCGGGCTATGGTTTTCTTTCCGAACGGGCGGAGTTTGCCGCGGCCTGCGCCGACGCGGGCATCACCTTTATTGGCCCTGGCGCGGATGCGATTGAACGCATGGGTGACAAGATTACCGCACGCGAGACTGTGGCGCGACGCGGGGTGCCGCTGGTGCCGGGCTCGCCACGCGGCCTGAACGATCAGGATCTGGAGCGAATCGCTGCCGAGATCGGCTATCCCCTCATGATCAAGGCGAGCGCCGGCGGTGGCGGCAAGGGAATGCGCGCGGTGGATTCGCCTGAGGAGTTTGCCGGAGCACTCGGCGCGGCGCGGCGTGAAGCAATGGGCGCGTTTGGCAGCGATGAAGTTTATCTCGAGAAGCTTATCACCAACGCGCGCCACATTGAGGTGCAGGTGCTGGCCGATGGTCACGGCAACACAATCCACCTGGGCGAGCGCGAGTGCAGTATCCAGCGTCGCCACCAGAAGTTGATTGAAGAGGCCCCCAGCGTTGCCATCGACGACGCAATGCGCGCCGAAATGGGGCGGGTGGCTGTGGCGGCGGCCGAATCGGTCAACTATGTCAACGCCGGGACCATCGAGTTCCTCTTTGATTCCAAGGATCAGAAGTACTACTTCCTCGAAATGAACACACGTCTCCAGGTGGAGCACGCGATTACCGAGATGGTGACGGGCGTGGATATTGTCAAGGAGCAGATAGCCATTGCGGCCGGGCGCAAGCTGCGCTACAGCCAGGGGGACATAGTGCCCAAGGGCTGGGCCATCGAGTGTCGCATTACGGCCGAGGATCCCTTCAACAATTTCATGCCCAGCGGCGGCATCGTGACTTACCTGACTGAGCCTACAGGGCCGGGCGTACGCGTCGAGAGTGCGCTCTATCGGGGTGGCGAGATCAGCCTCTACTATGATCCCATGGTGGCCAAGCTGGTGGTGCACGGAGAGAGCCGCGCCGAAACCATCCTGCGCATGAAACGGGCGCTCTCCGAGTATCGCATCGGTGGCATCAAGACCTCCATCCCCTTCCACCAGCACATTATGGACAGCACCGAGTTTATTTGGGGCACCTTTGACACGGGCTTTCTCAACAAACGCAGCTTGCGCAAGCAAGAGCAGGCCATACTCGACGGCGAGCGCGTGGCCGCGGTGGCTTCGGCGTTGATTGCGCACGAGGAGAAGCGGCAGGCCGCGGTCATGGTGGGCGTGGCCGAGTCGGGCGGACCGCTTGCCGGGCAGTGGAAACAGGCCGGGCGCATGCGCGCGATGAGGGGGCGGCAGTGAGATACTACGCACGCGTAGGTGAGCGCGAGTACGTTGTCGACATTGAAAGCGACCGCGTGCTGGTGGATGGCGAGTCCGTTGACGTTGATCTCGAGCAAAGCGGCGTTGACGAGCTCTACAGCGTGCTCTTTGGCGGGCGGAGTTATGAACTGCTCATCGAGCCGCGGCACTATACGTACGATATTACCCTGCATGGCGAGTTCTACTCCGTACAGGTGGAGGACGAGCGATCGCGGCGCTTGAGCGCCGGCCGCAAGCTCGTTCTGCCCGATGGCGAGTTGGCGGTCGTTGCGCCGATACCGGGGCTGGTGGTCAAGGTGCTGGTGGTCGAAGGTGAGGAAATCACAGAGGGGCAGCCGCTGGTGCTGCTTGAGGCGATGAAGATGGAGAACGAATTGCGCGCGTTGCGGCCGGGGCGCGTCAAGCAGGTGAAAGTGGCGGCCGGGCAGCGGGTGGAGCAGCACGCGGTGTTGCTTGTGTTGGAGTGATGGGTTTAGAAGTTGAGTGGTTGAGTATGGTTGATAGGTTGAGTGGTTGATAGGTTGAGTGGCGGCGATGGCAAAATCATTGTGAACAAGCGTAGCGGGGGGCTTTCAGCCCTCCGTTTTCTTGTCCAGGCAAGCCAATCGCTCGAGTAAAGACGGCCGGCGGCAATGAGGCGCCGGCCGTGAAAGTGCTGCGCGAGCGTCCCGGAGAAAGTTTAGTGAAAAAACAGCCGTCTGGGAATTGACAAGGCGATCCGAGGGTGCTATACTCGTGAGTCCAAGCTGCTGTTCAAACGAACGGCGCTGCACCTTTCAAAATGATTGAAGTTGGGCTTGAAAACCTTCTGTCAAACAGCCGTTCACGGATTTGACAAAGGAAAGCGAGCCAGGTAGACTTCAATCTTGCGCCTGACGAAACGGCGAAGCCAATTGACGGTTCCGGCGCCCACGGCAAGACCGGGGTAGCGGAACAGAAGAGCGGCAGAAGCCACCGGAAACATGATGTAAATCAAGGCTTCCGGAATTTGACAGGCGAAGTTGGATGCGGTAAAATGCAGTCTTGGGCCTCGGAAACGGGGCAACGCAAATCGACGCCGAAACGTGGATTTGCCGCCTGCACATTAACAACTGAAGAGTGGTAAGGTTTGAGCGAGGAGCCTAGTCTCTTTGGCTTGGGCCTGCGGCCGGACGAGAGTCTAGGGCGTGGGCAGGACCGGCAGATTGCCGTGGGGGCAACCCCTTCAGAGGCAAGATGTGGTGTCTGACGAAAGCACAAAGATTACTGAGTCTGCTGGTCGGCTTCGGCTGACAGTCAGATTTGGACTAGATGGTCAATCACGGAGAGTTTGATCCTGGCTCAGGATGAACGCTGGCGGCGTGC
>CAVTKJ010000004.1:370000-2435865 GCA_963735275.1 uncultured Chloroflexia bacterium
GGGGGCCCACCTCCCAAGGCTAAATACTCCTGATGACCGATAGTGAACTAGTACCGTGAGGGAAAGGTGAAAAGCACCCCGTCGAGGGGAGTGAAATAGAACCTGAAACCGTGTGCCTACAAGCAGTCGGAGCCTCATGCTATGCGCAAGCATAGCGGGGTTACGGCGTGCCTCTTGGAGAATGAGCCAACGAGTTACCTTCTGTAGCAAGGTTAAGGCAGTTCCAGCCGGAGCCGAAGCGAAAGCGAGTCTGAATAGGGCGTTGAGTTGCAGAAGGTAGACCCGAAACTGGGTGAGCTATCCATGGCCAGGGTGAAGCGAGGGTAATGCCTCGTGGAGGCCCGAACCGTTGTATGTTGCAAAATGCTCGGATGAGCTGTGGATAGGGGTGAAATGCCAAACGAACCCAGAGATAGCTGGTTCTCGCCGAAATAACTTTAGGGTTAGCGTCAAGTATAGGACTTACGGGGGTAGAGCACTGAATGGGGTAGGGGCCTAACCGGCTACCGAACCCAATCAAACTCCAAATACCGTGAGTTTCGCTTGGCAGTCGGACTACGGGAGATGAGTTTCGTGGTCGAGAGGGAAAGAGCCCAGACCGACAGCTAAGGTCCCAGAGTGGTGGCTAAGTGGGAAAGGATGTGGAGTTACTTAGACAGCCAGGAGGTTGGCTTAGAAGCAGCCACCCTTGAAAGAGTGCGTAATAGCTCACTGGTCTAGTGATTCTGCGCCGAAAATATAACGGGGCTTAAGCCACCCACCGAAGCTTCGGGTTAGCATGACGCTACGGCGTCATGAGAGCAGTAGGCGAGCGTTCCAGTTGCATCGAAGCGGTACCGTAAGGAGCCGTGGAGCGACTGGAAGTGAGAATGTTGGCACGAGTAGCGAAAACGATGTGAGAACCATCGTCCCCGTATATCTAAGGTTTCCGACGGAAGGTCAATCCGCGTCGGGTTAGTCGGGCCTAAGGCGAGGCCGAAGGGCGTAGCCGATGGACAACAGGTTAATATTCCTGTACCGCGTCAGATTGTTTGAGCGAAGGGGTGACGGAGCAGGGTAGGTCAGCCGGCCGTTGGTTGTGCCGGTTCCAAGCGTGTAGGCGTTGAGAGTGGGGTTAAAAGACCACTTGAGCTAAGGCGTGATGGTGAGCCCATTAGGGCGGTAGTGACTGAGCCCATACTTCCAAGAAAAGCCTCTAGTTAGATCTGCGTGACCGTACCGCAAACCGACACAGGTGGATGGGTAGAGAATACCAAGGGGATCGGGAGAATCTCTGTTAAGGAATTAGGCAAATTAGATCCGTAACTTCGGGATAAGGATCGCCCCATTAGCGTGAAGACGACAAGCTTGTCCAAGCGTGAAGGGGCCGCAGAGAAATGGCTCTAGCGACTGGTTACCAGAACCACAGGTCTGTGCTAAGTCGAAAGACGACGTATACGGGCTGACGCCTGCCCAGTGCCGGAAGGTTAAGGGGAGCGGTGCAAGCTGCGAACTGAAGCCCCGGTGAACGGCGGCCGTAACTATAACGGTCCTAAGGTAGCGAAATTCCTTGTCGGGTAAGTTCCGACCCGCACGAATGGCGTAACGACTGGAGCACTGTCTCAACAGAGAACCCGGTGAAACTGAATTAGGAGTGAAGATGCTTCTTACCCGCAGCTGGACAAAAAGACCCCGTGGAGCTTTACTGTAGCTTGACATTGGGTTAGAACTTAGCTTGTGTAGGATAGGTGGGAGACTGTGAAGCTGGGCCGCCAGGCTCGGTGGAGTCGTCGGTGAAATACCACTCTGGCTAAGTTTTGGCTCTAACCTTCGCCGTAATCCGGTGAGGAGACAGTGTCTGGTGGGCAGTTTGACTGGGGCGGTCGCCTCCTAAAGAGTAACGGAGGCGCGCAAAGGTTCCCTCAGGCTGAATGGAAACCAGTCGTAGAGTGCAAACGCATAAGGGAGCTTGACTGCGAGACGGACAGGTCGAGCAGAGACGAAAGTCGGCGTTAGTGATCCTATAGCACCGAGTGGAAGGGCTATGGCTCAACGGATAAAAGCTACCCCGGGGATAACAGGCTAGTCTTCCCCAAGAGTTCACATCGACGGGAAGGTTCGGCACCTCGATGTCGGCTCGTCACATCCTGGGGCTGGAGTAGGTCCCAAGGGTTGGGCTGTTCGCCCATTAAAGTGGTACGCGAGCTGGGTTCAGACCGTCGTGAGACAGGTCGGTCTCTATCCGCTGTGGGCGTAAGGGAATTGAGGAGAGCTGCCCCTAGTACGAGAGGACCGGGGTGGACGGATCTCTGGTGTGCCAGTTGTGCTGCCAAGTGCATCGCTGGGTAGCTAAGTCCGGAATGGATAACCGCTGAAAGCATCTAAGTGGGAAGCCAGCTCCAAGATAAGTTCCCTCACAGGGTTAACCTGGTAAGTGCGCAGGAAGACCACCTGCTTGATAGGCGGCACGTGTACAGGCTGAGAGGCCTTTAGCGAAGCCGTACTAATGCACGAGGGCTTAAAACACTCGAGAATCATTGTTGGCGCTGTGAGTCACCCTCACCGCCTCCTGAAACAAGAAGATCACTGAGATCTATCGCATTTCTCCTACGCAGTCTTTAGTGGGTCAGCCACGCATCAATCCGGCAGGCCGCACCTTACACAAGTTAAAAGCAGAGAGACAACAAGAATTGTTGTTGGTGGCAAGAGCGGTGGGGGTACACCCGGTCCCATCTCGAACCCGGCAGTTAAGCCCACCAGCGCCCATGGTAGTCTGGGTTTTACCCACGCGAGAGTAGGCCGCCGCCAACTACAACCTTCTTGTTTGTCTCTCTGTTTTTATTTTCCCCAAATGCCGACGTTCTTGCGCCGCTGCAACTGCAGCGGCGTTTGTGCATCGGCGGTCCGGCGCGTTGCGCAGGCTGCGCCTTGCGTGGTAAACTCGTGGACACGGGAGCTTCCCGCACAGTTGTAAGTGGATCGATACACAGCGATGGAGCCAGATAACTTACCGTCTGCATTGCCCAAGCGTTTGGCACGTCGCCGTGCCGAGCGCTCTTTTGGCAAGTGTCAGACATCGAAGCGCACCATACTGCTAGGTGCATCAGTCATGAGGTTGATAGACGACCGTGCGATTCAGCCAGGCTTGCTTGAGAAATCGAGCGCGCCTGGCTTTTTGTATGGCGAACTGGTTTCCGCAGAAGCGAGGCAGTTGTGAAGCTTGTCCCCGTCCTCCTGGCCGCAGGCTATGGCACGCGCATGAAATCGGCGCTGCCCAAAGTGCTCCATCCCGTGGCCGGGCACCCGATGATCGAATGGTGCGTGCACGCGGTCCAGGGCGTGAGTGATGCCGCACCCGTTGTCGTCGTCGGCCATGGCCGCGAGCAGGTCATGGCAGCGCTGGGCGATCAGTGCCGCTATTGCGTGCAAGAAGAGCTTTTGGGCACTGCCCATGCATTGCAGCAGGCCGCGCCGGTCGTGCTGGCGGACCTGACTCCGGCCGACACCGTGCTCGTCACCTATGGCGATATGCCCTTGCTGCGCTCGGAGACACTGTGCGCGCTGGTGGATGCCTTTGGCGCAGCGCGCAGCGACGAGACGCTGGCCTTTGCCATGCTCACCATCACGCGTGACGACCCGCAGGGCTTCGGCCGCATTGTGCGCAGCGAGAGCGGCGAAATCGCCGCGATCGTGGAAGAGGTGGACTGCACGCCTGCGCAGCGGCTTATTCGCGAACTGAATCCCGGCATCTACTGCTACGATGCCGCATGGCTGTGGGAGAACCTGCCGAAGGTGCAGATGAGCCCCAAGGGCGAGTATTATGTCACCGATCTCGTGGCGATGGCTGTGGCGCAGGGGCAGCGCGTGCTTACCGTTGCCGCTCCCGCGGCAGAAGTTGATGGCATCAACACGCGCATTCACCTGGCGCAGGCCGAGGCAACACTGCGCCGCCGCATCGCCGAACGGCTGATGCTTGCGGGTGTCACCATTCTTGATCCCGCTGCAACATGGATTGATGATACGGTGACCATCGGTCCCGACAGCGTCATCCTGCCGGGGACGCTGCTGCAAGGGAAGACGCACATCGGCAGCAATTGTCTGATCGGCCCGCACAGCGTCGTCGTGGACAGCATCATAGGCGATGGCTGTCGCGTGACGATGTCGGTTGTGGAGAAGGCGCGCATGGATGAAGGCGCCAACGTGGGCCCCTATGGCCATCTGCGCAGCGGTGCGCATTTGGGCGCCGGGGTGCATATGGGCAACTTTGGCGAGGTGAAGGACAGCTATCTTGGCCCAGGCACGAAGATGGGGCACTTTTCGTATATCGGCAACGCGCATATTGAGGAAGACGTGAATATTGGTGCGGGCACGATCACATGCAATTATGATGGAGTCAACAAGCACAAGACGAGCATCGGGCGCAATGTCTTCATTGGCAGCGACACAATGCTTGTTGCGCCTGTAACAATCGGCGATGGCGCGCGCACCGGCGCCGGTTCCGTCGTCACGCATGACGTCCCTGCGGACGGTCTGGTTTACGGTGTACCGGCGCGGCCACCACATTCCGTTGCGCCCCAGACACCCGACGCGTTTGCGGCGCGATCCGCTGCAAACAAGGAGAAGCTGTGACCGTATCTCTGCCGGCCACCTTGCTGTTTGGCGCGGCATGGCTTATCTATCTGGCCACGACGACTGCCGACGCGGCCTTGGCCACCGTCAATCGGTACGAGACGCGCAAGTACGTCAAGGGCAGCCGTGAGGCACGCGTTGTCAACGGACTCATCGAGCAGCGGCAGCGCTGGATCACCACGGCAATTCTGCTGCGCGTGGCCTCGCTGCTGGCGTTGGGTGTCGCACTGGCATTTATCGTGGGCGCCGGTTCTGCCTGGTGGTGGTTTTTGCTGGCGGCGGCAGGCACGTGGTTGCTGCTTGTCTTCTCTCACCTGCTGGCGCGGGTGTACGTGCATGACCATCCTGCGCAGGCCGTAATGGCCTTGGCGGGCTACATGCGCGCCGCGCTCTGGCTGCTGACGCCCCTCAGCGCGCTGCTGTTGCCGATCACCGTGCGCGGAATTCCCGAAGACGATGAGGACACAATCGTGCTCTCCAACGACGGCATGCGGCTGATCATGCCCAACGACGGCGACGACTCGGAGATTGAAGAGAGCGAAAGGGAGATGATCACCTCCATTCTTGAGATGGACGAGACCGTCGCACGTGAGGTCATGGTGCCCCGCATGGACATGGTGACTCTGGAGGCCGACATCTCCTTCCACGAGGCGCTCAATGTGATCATCGGCGCGGGACACAGCCGCGTGCCGGTTTACGATGACTATGTGGACCAGATTATCGGCGTTCTCTACGCCAAGGACATGTTGCGCTGTTTTCAGCAGGGCAGCACCGAGATGCCAATCCGCACGCTGCTGCGCCCGGCGTATTTTGTGCCGCTTACCAAGAATGTGAAGAATCTGCTCGCCGAAATGCGCAAACACCGCGTCCACATTGCCATTGTGGTGGACGAGTACGGCGGCACGGCGGGGCTGGTGACGATCGAAGACATTCTCGAGGAGATCGTCGGCGAGATTCAGGATGAATATGACGCCGCCGAGGAGTTGCTGGTGCAGCGCGTGGGCGAAGACAGCTATCTCCTGAGCGCCAAGCTTGACCTGTATTCCCTTGCAAAACTTCTCGATATCGAGATTGAAGATGAAGACGCGGATACAGTCGGCGGTCTCGTGCTGGGGTTGCTGGGCCACGTGCCCGAATCCGGCGAATCGGCTCAGTACATGGGGTGGCGCTTCACGGTGATTGCCGTGGAAGGGCGGCGAATCGAGCAGGTGCGTTTGGAGCCTGTCGACCCGCCGGAGCCAAATCAGGATGGAGAACGCGCCCAGAAGAGTCCCAGCGCGCCGCAATGAGAGCCCGGCAAGCAGCAATCCGGCAACCAGTCCGACTACAGGTTGAAAGACCGACTTTTCGATCGCCCTGAGAAACTCACGCCCAGACTAAGTGTCCAGAGGACCTTCCGTTCATGTCCACGCCCGTCTCGCCCGATGAACTTGTCGCCTGTGCGCTTTCCGCGCGCGAGAACGCCTATGCGCCCTACAGCCACTACAAGGTGGGCGCGGCGCTGCTTGCTTCCGATGGCAGCGTGACACCCGGCTGCAACGTGGAGAACGCCGCCTACCCGGCCACAATCTGCGCAGAGCGGGTGGCGCTGACGGCGGCGGTGGCGCAGGGCAAGCGCAGCGGCCCGAACGACTTCGTGGCCATTGCGGTGGCAACGCGTGACGGCGGCACACCCTGCGGCACGTGTCGCCAGGTGATGGCCGAACTAGGCCCGCACATGGCGGTCTACATCAGCGACAAACAGGGCAATTTCCGCACCACCAGCGTGGCGGCGCTGCTGCCTGATTCGTTCGACGCCTCCAGCCTGCCCGAAAAAGGCGGTTGAAGTACTTTCCAAAGATCAGAATTACTTCGCGCACTCATTGATCAATCGTAGCCGAGGGCTTCCAGCCCTCGGTTTTGTTTTGCTCACGCAGGGTAGCAGGTCGGCGCGAGCCAAGGTCCGACAATCACCCGATCACCCAATCACCGCAATCACCCAATCACCCAATCATCCTCACGCAGCCCCCCTTGTCGACCCCCCACATTCCCCGTATAATTGGACCCAATGAACGCACCCGCATTGATGGCCACCTACCAGTTGCGCCAGCGTGAGTATCTGCTGCGCATTTCGCGCGCGATGACGTCGCACCTTGATTTGCCCAGCCTGCTGCGCCTCATCCTCACGAGCGCGGCCGAACTTGTGGGCTGCCGCGCCGGTCTGATTGTACTGGCGCGCCACGAAAGCACGCCGGTTGGCCCTGTCTCCTACAGCCGGGGCGCCCAGGCGCGCTTCCAGATTCGCGCCGTCTACGGCATTCCGCCGCAATTGCTTCCCGCGTTTGAGCCGTTGCTCGACGTGACGCCGATCATCCAGGAAGAGGGCTCTGCGGAAGGGCCGCAGCTTGATCCCTACTTTGCCGGGCTGCAGGCGCGCGTCCGCCAGGTGGAGGAGCGCCTCACCGGTGCGGCCGGCCCGGACACTGGCGGCTTTGGCATAGGCCAGGTCGTCGGATTGCCCCTGCTGGTGGAAGATGATCTGCTTGGGATCATCTACCTCTTTCGCGGCGACAATGCTTTCACCCAACTCGATTGGCAGTTTCTGCAGGGATTTGCCGATCAGGCGGCCATCTCCGTGCGCAATGCGCGCCTCTACAGCCAGATCGAAACCGAGCGCAGCCGTTTTGCAGCGATTGTCGAAAACAGCGTCGACGGAATCCTCATCCTTGATGCCGATCGCAAAGTGCTTGTTGCCAACCAGGCGCTGGCGAACATGGTGGGCAAAAGTCCCGCCGAGGCGCTCGGCCTCCCGTGCGAGGAGTATCTTCCGCTTGAGCACGTGGATGGGGTTGACATCTGCCAGGAGATGCCCGTATTCGATAAGGCAGCCGCCATCCATGCCGAGGGGGAGATTTCGCGGCCGGGCAAGAAGCGGCGGATCGTGTCGCTCACCTACACGCCGCTCTACGCCGAAAATGCGGCCGGCAGCGAAAGTGGTGCGCGCGTCGTCAACGTGATCGTCAACGTTCATGACATCACACGCTTCCGCGAGGAAGAGGAGATCAAGTCGACCTTTACGTCGATCATCAGCCACGAATTGAAGACACCGGTCGCGCTGATCAAGGGCTACGCCCAGACGCTCGCACGGCCCGATGCCTCGTGGGACAGGGAGACAGCGCGCCAGAGCCTCGAGATCATTGAGGAGGAGGCGGACCGACTCGAGGGACTGATCAACAATCTGCTGGATGTCAGCCGGATCCAGGCAGGGGGTTTGCAACTGGACCTCGCCGATGTGAATCTCAACAAGTTGGTGCGCAAGGTGGTGGAAGCCTATCGCACGCAAACCGTGCGCCACACCATCGAGATTGACATCTCCGACCCGCTGCCCTCCATCTGGGCGGACCAGGAGCGCGTGCGCCAGGTGCTGACGAATCTGCTGGGCAACGCGATCAAGTACTCGCCGGATGGCGGGCTGATTCGCGTGGGAGGGTGGAGCGACGCCGTCGAAGGGTGGCCGCGCGTGGTGATTTACGTGGCTGATGAAGGCGTCGGCATCCCGCCGGAAGAACTCCCCCACATTTTTGACCGCTTCTTTCGGGTCGACAGCAGCCTGCGTCGCAGCACCTCGGGGGCCGGGCTGGGTCTCTTTCTGAGCAAGGCAGTGGTTGACGCGCACGGCGGCGCCATTTGGGCGCGCAGCGAATCCGGCAAGGGGACTACCTTGTTTGTGGCGCTGCCTGTGGACCCGCGCACGGCGCCCGGGATGTCTCACGAGCGCATTGTGATTGAACCAGCCCGCACACCGTGAATTGACCACGGCCCGGCGCATGCCTCCACAAATGCCGTTGGACGCATTGGCGCCCACTGGCCGGGGAATCCCGCAAGCGATGGACCAGAGCACTTCTCGCAATTATCAATCGAGCGCCCCCCAACAGCAGTCTTCGAATCCACCGTCGCAAGACGGTGACAGAGAGGAGAATCAAGATGATGCCCAAATACAGACTCTACAGTTTGTGTGCCTTGCTGATCATTGCTCTTCTGGCAGGTTCACTCCTCCCGGCGGCAGCACTGGCCGCGCCACCCGCTCAGGATGGCGCATTGGATCCCGCCGTCCTGAATGCCATTCAAACTGCATCGGCGCAGGTGGTCGCGGCTGTTGGCGTCGGCGGCGCGCCTGCTGATGTGTCGGAGGTCGTTGCGACCGAGGAACCACCCGTCGACGCAACGACGCCGGTGACCGCCACCGATTTCGTCACGCCCACGGCCTTCGTGGTTCCCACCGAGGCTGATTTCGACGAGTTCACAAACAGCGGCGTAAGTATTCTGGCGCCCCGTCAATGGAACGTCACCACAGATTCGCCGGACACAATCTTCGAAATGTCGGACGACGCCTCGGGTCTGGCCTTGAAGATGCAGGACTTTGGCGAGCAGTTCCCTGGACTGGTCATCTTCCCGATTTTCGAGTCGAATGCGACGGAGCTTGTGCAGTCGTTTGCCGAAAACGGCGTTGTCTCGGATGTTACGCACATTGAACTGGAGCAGGGAGTCCCGGCGCTGCGCATCGAGTTCAGCGGCCAGAGTTCAAGCGGGGAGCAGAAGGGCGGCGTGATCTATCTCTACGCCACCGGCAGTTCGGCGCTTGCCCTGCTGGGCGGCGCCTCAATCGATAACTGGCCCGAACTGGCGCCTGCGATCGACGAGGTCGCCACAAGTGTTCTCTTTGACGACGACAAGATTGATCTGCAGAAGGCTGGCGCTGACGGAATCGAGATTGCCGACCCACAGGGTACATACACCCTGACGGCGCCTGCGGGGTGGTACGCATCCGCACTATCGGGAGAGGATCTGAGCGTTATCATTGCCGATCCGGAAATCAAGGTCGTCGGCGCAATGGCAGTGGTAACGGACACCACAGGCAGCGAAGCCGAAGTGCAGATTCTCAGCGACGCAATTGCAGGTGCGCTGAGCCGAGACGATGCGCAGAAATTTGCTGACGAGTTCGTCACGATGATGGATCTGGGCGCCGACACCATGCAAATCGACTCGGCGCAGACCGCCGTGCTGCCCGCTGTGGGCGACGCCGCCGGCATCATCCGCATCGTCGGCACGGCACCGATCGAGGACGGCCCGATGATGGACATGTCGATGTATGTTGCTGTATACAGTGACAGGGTGGGTGCTATGGTCTTCTTTGGGACGCCCGCCGACGTGCAAGCGCAAGAGGAGTCTATCGCACAGATTCTGGGGAGCCTGAAGTTCCCGTAATACGCATACTCGGAAAAGTACAAGAAGCGGCGGGGGAATCGTTCCCCCGCCGCTTCTATGCCGTGCAATGAGGCCGAGTCCTGCCTCCCACTAATGACCCGCACGACGTGGCGGGGACCTACGGCCCACCGGCCTGTGCGTACAGAAATCGGGGGAGTAGGAAGGCTGCCGAATTGTCTCGGTGCAGGTCACGGGGGCCGCCATAGGCTGAAGCCTACGGCTGTCCAACCCAAGCCTGCTGAAGCAGGCTGAAACTCTTCTGTACTCGAGGGCGACGGTGTCAGTCGGCTTCAGCCGACTTGCATTGGATAGCTGCAGGCTTGAGCCTGCAGCGGTGGCCGCCACGAAGTGATTTTGCCAAAGTATTGTGGCAATCTCCATAAGCCTACGGTTATCCAACCCAAGCCTGCTGAAGCAGGCTGAACCCCTTCTGCACTCGAGGGCGACGGTGTCAGTCAGCTTCAGCCGGCTTGGGTTGGATAGCTGCAGGCTTGAGCCTGCAGCGGCGGTTACGGAGCGCCGCATACCGCACGATTTCGGCACTATTCAGCCAAGGCCCCGCTACGCCATGCTGGTGCTCTTGAGAGAGAAGACAGCTACGCGTCTGGCGCATCCTCTGCTTCCGGGAACATCATCTCCCTGGATAAGGCCGCCGGTGCATACTCGGGCAGCCAGAGAAAGAAGGTGCTGCCAACCTGCGGCGTACTTTCAACCGTCACGCGGCCGTTGTGCGCCTGGGCCAACCATGCCACAATGCTCAGGCCCAGGCCACTGCCACCCTCTTCGCGGCTGCGCGCTTTGTCGGTGCGATAGAAGCGGTCAAAAATGTGCTGCTGCTGTTCGGGGCTGATGCCGATTCCCGTATCGCGCACGGCCACGCGCACCCAATTGCCGCTGTTTTCAAGACTTAGCGTGATCGAGCCGCCGCTGGGCGTATATTTGATGGCGTTCTCAACCAGATTGAGCAGGAGCTGGTGCAGGCGCGCACGATCTCCCAGAACGATTGCCTGATCTTCCGGCCCAAGCCGAATGTCCAGCGCGCCGGGGCCTTTCTCATGCTCTACAATCCTGCGCGCCTGTCGATAAACATCCAGCAGCACGGTGTCCATCTCAACCGGTTCCATCTCGAGCTTGAGCGTGCCGCTGTCGGCGCGCGCGAGCAGCAGCAGATCGTTGATCATCGCGCTCATGCGCGTGGTTTCGCTCTCCACTTCGTCCACAATGTCGGTGAACTCGTGAAGCATTTCCTCGCTGGGTGCGCCGTTGCGAATTCCGGCGGCCATCCGCTGCAGCAAATCCATGTTGCCCTGGACGGTGGTGAGCGGCGTGCGCAGTTCATGACTCACGTCGGCAACCAGCCGTTCCTGCCCCTGGAAGAGCTTCTGGATGCGGTCGAGCATCTCGTTAAAGGTTGCCGCAAGCTCACCGATTTCCGTATCCGAGTCTTCGAGCGCCAGGCGCAGGTCGAGGTCTTTGGCCCGGCTGATGCCGCCGGCGGTGCGGGTGATATCGGCCAAAGGCGACAGTTCGCGCCGCGCCAGAAATGCGCCCACGACAGCCGCCACGATTAGACTCAAACCAGTGCCGATAATCAGGTAGCGGCTTACCTGGGCCAGCGTGTCTTCGGCGCCGCCCAGGGGGCGCACAATTTGCACGGCTCCCAAGACCTGCTTGCCGATGATGAGCGGCGCACTGTAGACAAGCAGCGGCTGTCCGCTGAGTACCGTGCGGTAGCGGTGGTCGCGACCCTCGGCAATCGCCGGCAGCGCATCAGTGTAGTCCGGCACCGTCATGTTGGAGAGCGTGTCGCTCTGCTTGACGACCTGACCATCAAGATTGACAACCTGGACGCCAACGGAATTGGCGAAGTAGTTGACGCTGGGAAACTCAAGACTCTGGCCTGCCGGGAGTTGGCGCAGATCGCTGACGATCTGTTGGCCAATCGCCGCTGCGACAGCGACGGCCTCTCGCTGCGAGTCCTGAAGAACTTGCGCCTGGAGATTTGTGGCGAGTGCAGAGTAGACGATTACACTGAAGAAGATCAGTGTTGCTGCCAGCAGCGCGGTGTACCAGAGGGTGAGGCGGAGGCGAATTGTCATTCAACCTGCTGAACTACATGAGCGCAAAGGCGCGGGCGACGCTGTGCGCCGCGAAGTGCAGATGCTATCCGAAGTTGGCGCCCGTCCAGTAACGCAAATACGCTCATCACCTTGCGCTCAACGGGACGCCCTATCCTACCTCGCGCAGTGCATAGCCTACGCCGCGCACAGTCTGGATGATGCGCGAGCGTTCGGCTGCTTCGAGCTTGGTGCGCAAGTAGCGGATGTAGACTTCGATGATGTTGCTCTCGCCACCAAAGTCATAATTCCAAATATGTTCGTAGATGACTTCGCGCGTGAGCACCTGATTGGGGTGGCGCATGAATAGCTCGAGCAGATCGAATTCACGCGCAGTGAGTTGCACCTCGCTGCTGCCGCGAAAGCACTGGCGATTGCGCAGATTGAGCGTCACGTCTGCAAAGCGCAGGACATCGGTTTGTGCTTCCTGGCGGTTGCGGCGGAAGAGCGCGCGCATGCGTGCGAGCAATTCGTCAAACGCAAACGGCTTGACCATGTAGTCGTCCGCGCCGACGTCGAGACCCGTCACGCGGTCTGCTACGGCATCGCGCGCCGTGAGCATGAGAATGGGCACATTGGATACCTGGCGGATGCGGCGGCAGACTTCCAGGCCATCAATGCCGGGAAGCATCAGGTCCAGAACCAGCGCGTCCGGCATGGACTCGCGTGCCATGCGCAATCCTTCTTCACCGTCCTCCGCCGCGAGGACGGTATAGCCTTCAAACACAAGGCCGCGCCGCACCATATCGCGGATGCGGCGGTCATCTTCGATTACAAGGATGCATTCATTCATTGGGCGGCAGTCGGTGGGTGGGAGGTGAAGGCAAGATGCGCCGGCCGAAACATGCCGGCCGGTTCGGGAAAAGTGTAGGCCCACCCTCTGCGCATGTCAAGTTGGCGACGACTAGACGGGCGGGACTTTGCTCGATCAGGGACGACTTTTCTGTTGGTCGGCAGCAGGGAGGCTGAGGCCCAAAGCGGGCAGCGCATTCCCGCGCATTTTGCCCACGCGAATTTGCATTGCTGCAATGCTTGCGGTAAATATATGCACCTCTCCCAAAACAGGCACGTGCAGGTGCATTCCCTCCCCGCCCGGCGTGCGCAGCTTAGCGATGCTCCTCCCCCGATTGTTTCATCAGCGTAGTAGCAACTGATTCAGTCAGCCTCAAGGAGGGCAACATGCATTTCCGTTTCATCGTGCGCCGCACTCTGATCGTTCTGCTCTTGTTTGGACCGCTCGTGAGCGTCCACCTCGCACCGGTGGCAGCCAGAGCGCAGGATACAGTGGCCGCACCCGCAGCACCCACACTTGCCTACAGCAGCTACCTGGGTGGCGGCAGCGACGACGAAGGCACTGATGTGGCCGTCTCCGCGACGGGCGAAATCTATGTGCTGGGCAAGACATACTCCGAGGATCTCCTGGGGCGTCAGGTGACGATCGCCGGGTACTCGGATCTTTACGTAGCCAAGTTCAACGCCGCAGGCAGCCAGTTGCTCTACCTCGCCATCGTCGGCGGCAACGATACCGAAGAGCCCCACGCGATTGGCGTGGATGCGCAGGGCAATGCCTATGTCACTGCTGCCGTCTACGCCGACGCCCCGTTCCCCACCAAGAACGCGCTCTGGCCCGCGAAGCCTGATTATCAGGACAGCGGTGTTCTGTTCAAGCTCAACCCGCAGGGAAGTCTCGTCTACAGCACCTACCTGCCACTTGATGTCTTCAACGCGTCGCACAACCTGGCCGTCGACGCTGCCGGCAATGCCTATGTAACGGGCACTGCCTATGGCATCACTGTGGACGACGTGTTTATGGGTGCGCAGATTGGACTGCTCAAGATCAGCCCGGATGGACAGAAGGCG
The DNA here is from genome assembly GCA_963735275.1 of uncultured Chloroflexia bacterium. Lineage (GTDB taxonomy): Bacteria > Chloroflexota > Anaerolineae > Caldilineales > Caldilineaceae > UBA5069. The sequence continues at coordinate 383,830 of CAVTKJ010000004.1, forward strand.
CTGCTTGACAAGAACTACGGCAGCGACGATCAGGAAGAGGGGCGCGCGATCGCAATCGACAAGGCAGGCGTCATTTATCTTGCCGGAACGTCGAAGAGCTCTGGCGATCCGGATTTTCCCGTCACCTCCAATGCCCACCAGCCACAATGCGGCGACATCTTCTACCACGGCAACACCTACTGCTTCTCGGACGGCGTCGTGCTTGCCCTTGATGCGGCGGGTGTCGTGAACTACGCCAGTTATCACGGCGGCAGCTTCACCGATGAACCCACGGCGATTGCCGCCGATGGCAAGGGCACCGTCGTTGTCGTCGGCAAGACATCGTCACCCAGGTTTCCGCTGGTCAACGCGCTGCCCAACAAGTGTCAGGTGGACACGTCGCTGGACATCTGCTACTCGCCCTATGGCTTCGTCAGCGCCATAAAGATCCAATCGCCCAAGGCCGCGCTCACATACAGCACCTACCTGGGCTCCACAGAGCGAGCGAGTTGGACACAGCCGCTGGCTGCGGCGCTGGATGGCGCGGGCAACATCTATGTTGCGGGTTATACCAACGGCGCGCACATTCCCATCAAGGATGCGCCACAGCCGGGGATCAACACCGGCCTCTGCATTGGTGCGGCGGACGCCGGCGCAATGCCCGTTGGGCCGTCGGACGTCAACGCACCTGACGATCGTTTCTGCTTTGACGGCTTCGTTACCGAGTTGACGCCGGCCGGGGCGCTTGCCTTCGGCACCTATCTCGGAGGTGGTCATGACGAGTACTTCTACGGCGTCACAAGTGATGCAAGTGGGTCAGTCTACGTCGCAGGCACAAGCCGTGCCACCGACTTCCCCACGACTGCCAACGCCTTCCAGCCTAACCCGCCGTTGCCGCGCAACGGCGTGCTGGTGCGCTTTGGTGGCGCGATCCCCGACCAGCCGGTGAACATCGTCGTCGACCCCAATGCGCCGGGCGGCCACGTGGATGTGGTTGTTGTCTCAACCCCAACCGCGGCGACTGACGCGCAGACCGCAGTTGCGCCCGACGCTTCCTATCCTGCGGGCACCGTGCTGCGGCTGACGGCCGTGCCGAACGCAAGCTACGCGTTCGCAGGCTGGAGTGGTGATGTGAGCGGCACGGCCAACCCCATGCAAGTGACGGTGAGCGGGCCACTGACTGTGCGCGCAAGCTTTGCAAAGATTACCTACTCAAGCTTCATCTACCTGCCCACGTTGAGGAAGCCGTAACGACCACAATCAGATCTGGCGGCAACAACCACAACAACAGGGACGGCATGACCAGCGCTGGTCATGCCGTCCCTGTTGCTGCCGCTGTTGCTGCGCGCAGACTGGAGAGCGTTCTTGCGTGATCCAAGCGCCTGTTCGCAAAGGGCGAGCGGGCGAGCGGTGATACAATTGTGCTCATCTGCAAAGTCAGCATATGCCTTTTGGCTCTGCCAAACGGCTTCTCGAGGCGGCAAAGTAATCGATTCAGTCGAGTTGAACGAGGAGAAAAAACGCACATGGCGCAGGAATCCCAGCAGCAGTTCCGCATTGAAAAGGACAGCATGGGCGACGTGAAAGTGCCCGCGGCCGCTCGCTACGGCGCGCAAACGCAGCGTGCTGTCGACAACTTCCCGATCAGCGACCTGCGCTTCCCGCGCCTGTTTATCCGGGCGCTGGGGCTGATCAAGGGCGCGGCGGCCGCTGCCAACCAGGACCTGGGGCTCTTGCAACCCGCGATGGCGGCGGCGATTCAGCAGGCGTGCCAGGCTGTGGCCGATGGCGCACACGACGCCGACTTCCCTCTCGACATCTTTCAGACGGGCTCCGGCACCAGCACCAACATGAATGCCAACGAGGTGATTTCGTCACTGGCGACGGAAGGTCTCGGGGGCAAGGTCCATCCTAACGATCACGTGAACATGAGCCAGAGCAGCAATGACGTGATCCCCACGGCGATTCACGTGAGTGCGTATCTGGGCATCGCCGAAGAACTCCTTCCGGCGCTGCGCCATCTGCACGAGACGTTGGTAAAGAAGGCCGCTGCAGTTGATCATGTCGTCACGACCGGCCGCACGCACCTCATGGATGCGATGCCCATTCGCCTGAGCCAGGAGCTGGGTGGCTGGGCCAGCCAGATTGCCCACGGCATCGAACGCATCGAGTCCTCGCTGCCTCGCCTTGCCGAACTTGCCCAGGGAGGCACTGCCGTCGGCACCGGAATCAATGCCGATCCACGCTTCGGCGCGGCGATTGCGGCCAAGCTTGCCGAGATGACCGGTTTGCCATTTGTGACGAGCGCCAATTACTTCGAGAGCCTGAGCACGCAGGATGCGGCAGTTGAAATGAGCGGCCAACTGCGTGCCGTGGCGGTGAGCCTTATGAAGATCAGCAACGACCTGCGCTGGAAGAACAGCGGGCCGATTGCCGGCATCGGCGAAATTGCGCTGCCTGCTCTGCAACCGGGCAGCAGTATCATGCCGGGCAAGGTCAATCCCGTCATCCCTGAGGCCATGACGATGGTCTGTGCGCAGGTGATGGGCAATGATCTCACGATTTCGATTGGCGGACAGGCGGGCAACTTCCAACTCAACGTCATGCTGCCGGTGATTGCGTACAACCTGCTGCAGAGCATCACACTGCTGGCCAATGGCAGCCGCACACTTGCCGACATGGCGATTGCGGGCTTCACGGTGAACGAGGAGCGCATTGCGGGACTCGTTGGGCGCAACCCGATCCTCGTGACGGCCCTGAATCCGGTGATTGGCTACGAGCTGGGCGCGAAGATCGCCAAGGCGGCCTATGCCGAAGGGCGCTCACTTAAGGATGTTGCACTTGAGAAGACCGATCTGAACGCCGACGAGCTCGATCGCCTGCTGGACCCGCGCAAGCTCACCGAGGGCGGTATCGGCGAGTAGGGACGAGCCGGCGCAGCAAGCGGCGCGGATACAGCCCCGAATCAAAACGGCACAGACGGCTGCGGACGAATTGTCCATCGCTGTCTGTGCCGTTTTTGCGCGGTACAAGTTTGAGGCTTGAAGCTAACCCGGCACGCCTTGCCAGAACAAATCAAGCGTCGCGAAAGTCTCTTCAGGCTTCTCCCAATGGGGCAGACCAAGCGTGGGCGCAATGCGCTGCGACTGCCAGTTGGAATGTGCCGCTTCGAAATCGGGAAGCATCTCAAAATTGACATACGGGTCGTCGTCGTAGATCACGAGGACCGGCTGAGTGACGCCCGGATAGAGCGTCGCATGAGCCTGGGGGGTGAAGAGAAGCCCTGAGACGAAATAGAGGGGCGCATTCTTGGCGCCGGCCTGGTGGGCGGTGGCATAGGCATAGTCAATCAGCCACTCCGGTACCTGTCCGACAAAACTCTTGCGCAAATAGAACTGAATGCTCTTGCGCATCGTCAGCGAATCGAAGAGCGCCTGGCTGAGAAAGGGCAGTGCCAATGTGGCGTGGGTGACGCCGCCAACGCTGCGTGATCCTGCAACCCCCTGGACGATTCCCGATTTTCTGCTGAAGCCCGATGGCGAGATGAAGGCCAAAGATGCCACCAGAGACGGCTCAATCTGGGCCGCTCGTGCAGCGAATTCGCTCCCCAGTGAAAGGGCCACAACATCTGCCGGTGCGCGCACGACCTTGCGCAGGAAGTCAGCCAACACGCCCGCATAGAGGTCCGGCGAATAGTTGCGGTTGCTGCGATCCGAGAAGCCATAGCCTGGCAGGTCGAGAGCATAGAGAGGACGGTGGCCCAGATAGTTCTCGAACAGTGGCTGCATTTCGTGAGCGCCGGCGGCAGCGTTGACGCTGTGCACAAGCACGAGGGGCCGGCCGGAATCTGTTGCTTCAGCATAGTAGGCAATCTGTCCTGCCTGCTCACTCAGAAAGCTGTGTCGGGGTGCTGGGAGCGCGTCCGGGAGATGAAGGAAGCGCGCTGTGGACCATTTCTCGTAGACAAAGCCTGCGCCGATTGCTACTGCGCCGGCGACGCCCACCAGCGCGGTAGCGGCAAGTGAACCACTTGATTTTCGCTCGACGTGAATCAACTCATCTTCCCGACTGTAGACAACAGCGTCGGCGGGCAGCGCCTCTATTGGTTCATCCTTGTCATGTTCAGGGTTGGGCGCCTGCATTTCGTCCATTGTAGACTCCTTCAGGTTGTACGTGCATCAATGCACCTCTCTCTATCATACGCACCGAAGCCACGGACTGGCAATTCCGAGCAGATGACGGTTTGCGCGGCGCATGGGGCACACAGACGCTGATGCCTTGTCGGCACTGCGAAGTCCGATCATGGCAGCGGCGAACATGTTGGCGCCGGGGAACATGCAGGGCAAAAAAACGGGAGCGACCCACCAGCGGGTCGCTCCCTGAATCCGACAGTATGTGTGCACCAGAGTTTGCGGCCCAAAGGGGCCAGGAGCGCTAGTGGAGGTAATTGTATGGGTTGCGCCCGTAGCCCTGGTAGATGACCTCGAAGTGCAGGTGTGGCCCTGTACTGTTGCCTGTGTTGCCCATTGTGCCGATCTGCTGGCCCGCGCTGACTGTTTCGCCGGCACTCACGAAAATCGAGTTCAAGTGGCCGTAGAGTGTCGAGAAGCCATTGCCGTGGTCGATAATAATCTCATTCCCATATCCGCCGTTCCACCCGCCGCCTGCCGTGGTGACAAAGCCGCCATCGGCTGCGGAAACCGCTGCGCCGACGCGCCCGGCGATATCAATCGCGCGGTGGCCACCCCAGTAACCCTGCGAGATGCTGCCGCTTGCGGGCCAACTGAAGTTGCCTGAGCCGACCGGTGCACCGTCCGGTGCAGTGACGGTCGACGCGTATCCCCCGTAGACCTGTGCGATTTCCGGCGCCTTGGTGCCGCCCGGCACAACAATGTCACTGCCGATAATCAGCGGGGCGTTGATGTCGGGCAAATTGTTGGTCTCGTACGCCACGATCTCTTCAGCGCTTACCTTGAACTTGGCCGCGAGCGCCGACAGCGTGTCGCCCTGTCGCACTGTGTGCAGAACACCATCAACCGGAAGCAGCTTCAACTGGTCGCCAATGCTTAGCAGGTCGGGGTTCTGATCGATTTTCGCGTTCGACCACTGGATGGTCTCGGGATTGAGCTTGAAGCGGTTGGCAATTGCAAGCACCGTATCGCCCGCCTGGACAGTGTATACCTGGATTTCGCGGCGGGTCCGTTCGGGGATAATCGTGAAAGGCACAATCTGCGGCTGGAGCGCTTCGCTGAACGCAGCGGCGCTGCTTGCCTGGCCGTTGAATATCTGGCTCACGCGTGTGCCGACGCTGGGAAACTGTGCCGCAGCCACCTCCTGGGTGGGCATCGCCACAATCTGGAAATCCCACTCCGGGATTTGCACGCGGCTGAGAATTATAACGCCTGCCGCCACCAGAAGCACGGAAAGATGGCTGGCAAGACGCAGAGGCGTTACCTGATCGCCGAGCGCCTGCTGTGCTTGAAGTCGCAGCGCCGCGATGGTTGGGAGCGCGCCCAGAAGGCGGCTCACCGCATCCTGCGGAGACCAGACGGCGCCTGCCGCGGCGCTCCCGCCTTGCGGACGCGCGATGACGTCAGAGGCGTTTAGGTTTCTTGATTCTGGAGGCGTCTGAGAAGGGTGATGAGAATCAGAAGGGGACTGCTGAGGGAAGGGTGTGGCATCCAGTGCGGATTGTGCTTCCGATTGAAGCGGCCCCCGCTGAAACCAAGGCTTCCCGTACGCCGATTCGGCGTCCGCTGCCATATGTGTTCTCCAATGCCAAGCTTCTTCGGGTAGAAGCATTTGCGAAGCAGGCGGCGATGAGAGCGTCAGGACTTCGTTTCGGTGCTTGGCGAAACAACCTGTCGCGCAGTATAGCACGCATTGAAGTCCATGCAAAGCATATTGGGGGCGGATGAGCATACAAAACCCCGCCGAAGCGCTCGTGAGGAACGCTTCGGCGGGGTTGCGTAGGTTGAATGTAGAACTTCGTTCCTGGTGCGAACCTTGAAAGATCCCGCCAGCCGTGGGCTGATGTGCAGAGTGCCGTAAGCTGGGTGGCCGCGTGACGCGGCACCATCGCCCCCGATCTACTTGGGCTTGGTGAGCGTCTCGAGGAATTCGCGGTTGTCGCGTGTGCGGCTCAACCGCTCGATGATGGGCAGAATGGCTTCCTGCCCGCCGCCCATGGCATCGATCATGCGGCGCAGCGTGTAGACCTTGGCAAGCGTTTCTGCATCCAGAAGTTTCTCTTCGGCGCGTGTGCCGCTGCGCTCAATGTCGAAGGCGGGGAAGATGCGCCGTTCCGACAGCTTGCGGTTCAGGTGCAACTCCATGTTGCCGGTGCCCTTGAACTCTTCGTAAATCACGTCGTCCATGCGGCTGCCGGTGTCTACGAGGCAGGTTGCCAGAATGGTCAGACTGCCGCCTTCTTCCAGCTTGCGCGCGGCGCCAAAGAAGTGCTTGGGTGGGTAGAGTGCGGCCGGGTCCATACCACCCGAAAGCGTACGGCCTGACGGCGGCACGGTCAGGTTGTAGGCACGCGCAAGTCGAGTGATGCTGTCGAGCAGAATGACAACATCCTTCTCGCCCTCAACCAGGCGTTTGGCGCGCTCAAGCGCCATTTCGGCAACGCGCACATGATTCTGCACCGGCTCGTCAAAGGTGCTTGCAACGACCTCTGCCTCGACCGAGCGATCCATGTCCGTCACTTCTTCGGGGCGCTCGCCAATGAGCACCACCATCAGGTGGAGATCCTTGTAATTTGTTGAAATGCCATTTGCCACGCGCTTGAGAATTGTCGTCTTGCCGGCTTTAGGCGGGCTGACAATCAGTCCGCGCTGGCCGCGCCCGATCGGCGCCAGCAAGTCGATCATGCGTGTGGAGATGACGTTGGAGCGCGTTTCCAGCAGCAACTGGCTGTTGGGGAAGATCGGCGTTTGTTTCTCGAAGATGGGCCGCCGCTTGGCGACTTCCGGGTCAAGGCCGTTGACGGCTTCCACCTTGAGGAGGCCATGATACTTTTCGGTGTCTTTGGGCGGGCGCACCTGGCCGACGACAAAGTCGCCGGTGCGCAGGCCAAAGCGGCGGATCTGGCTCTGGCTGACATAGACGTCGTCATTGCCGGGAAGCAGATGCTCCGAGCGCAGGAAGCCAATGCCATCCTGCACGATCTCGAGAATGCCGCCACCAAAGATGAAGCCCTGTGCTTCGGCGCTGGCGCGCAGCAGACGCATAATCAGGTCCGTCTTCTTGAGACGGGAGTACGCGGTAATCTCGGCAGCACGCGCGAGTTCGCGCAACTCGTCGAGGTTCAGGACATCCATCTGCGCAATGCTCAGCGATGCCAATTCTGAACTGGTCAATATCTCTTCCATGGGGTGACGACCTTCAATTTGGTTTGTCTTTATGGGCTGTAAAGGGCGGTTCAAGGAGGCGGGGGACAGAAGCGCCCTGAGTGGTATCCGATACGCTCAATTTCGTTCGCTTAACTACGACGCTCAACTACTATGCTTAATTCGTCGGGACGCCTGCAATTCGGCATGCACACCAATCCACCCGGGGCGTTCTCCAGGGAGAGTGTGCCGGAAGCATGCCGCCGTTTTGCGCCTACACAGCAATTGGCCCGGTACAGGCGCGCGGCGGCACCGGTAGCGATTAGGTTCGCAGGATGAGGCTGGGCGGTATCGTTGAACAAACAAGTGTCACTTCAGCAGATGTGTTTCGGAACGCGGTTCGTGGAAAGTGCATGCGTCGGCAAGAACTGTTGCTTGACGCGTGCAATGTCAGCGTGTTGCGTGGAAACCGGCAGGTAGTCAGGCAAACAGCATTCCGGTGCGCCACCCATTGACAGACCCGAAGGGATGATTGCCTGCGATTTACATCGCATATCGGGCGCCCTGCTCGCAAGAGCAGCAGCAGTCAATTTGAAATGCGCAGCAATGAATCGCCCCAGGCGAATTCGTACGGGCTAGGACCAATGATTGGTTGCAATGGTTGATTGAAAGGAAGGGGATCGCTGTGCCAAACGCGCGCGCTCGGCAACTCACAGTATAGTCGCATTGCGTGCTTGCGTCAACCGTGAATTTTGCGAAATCCTCGCATCATTTCAGACGCTTTGTATACATAGATTACACAATCCGCATGTTTTGCGCTGTGGGGCTTCTGCGAGACGGCGTTCGCAGCTTGCGCGGGCCACCGGGACTCGTGCATGAACCCGATGGCCCGCAAACCATTTTGTCTCGATTCAGGAAAGCCGGCCCTTCATTGCGTACCAGGAATGGCTCTTTACCAGCAGCTCAATGGTTGGGCGCAGTGACCGCAATGAAACGTAAGTCCTGCTGCAATCATTCGCCGCTTCCAGGCGGGATTCATCCTAGTATTCCCAGATGCCGGCCATCAACTTCAGTTCCTCGATGTCAAGCAAGGTAATGCGGCGATAGCCAAGTTCGACAAGTCCCTGGCGCTTGAAATCGCGCAAGATCGCGCTGACCGTCTCACGATAGGTGCCCAGATAGTCGGCAAGTGCTTGGTGGCTGATTCCCTTGATCACATCTGTGTCATCGCTGTTGAGCTGAACCAGCAAATCGGCAAGTCGCTCGGGCAACTTCTTGTAGGCGACATCCTCGAGACTGTTCTCGACCTGAACAAGACGGCGTCCGTAGGTCTGCAAGAGTCCCCAACTCAGGATTGGATATTGCATGGTAGCGTTGCGGGCCTCGCTCGCGGGAATCACCCACAAGGTGCTGCTCTCGGCCGCTTCGGCAAAAACACCTGGTTCGCCTGTGACAGCGAGCGCGCCTTCGCCAAAAATGGCTCCCGATTCCAGGGTTGCAATTACAAGGCGGCGACCTTCGCTGTTGGCGCAAACCAAATTGACCTTGCCCGTCATCAGCACAAACATCTTGGCTGCCATTTCGTCAGACGTCGCCACCACGTCGCCGCGCTCGCGCTTGCGTGTGGTGATCACCTTGTCAAAGCCGGGCTCCTCCGCACGGAGAGTCGTAAGCGCCTGAGGCAGATTATGCGTCAGCGATGGCAGTCCCTCATCCGACGGAAACATCGAGATCTTGGCGAGCGTGCTCCCCTGCTGATCCCGACCCGAGTTCCGACTCATTTCCTTGACTGTTTCGCTGCCCATGGTCTTCATCGAAAGAGTTCCTCTCTTGCCTGCATTTCCCGCGCCACGCAACCTGCGTGCGCTGCGCACTATTTTTTGCGCCTGGTTGGGCCTGTTCCGGGGCGGATGCTGTCTGCCGCCCTTACTGTACGTAACAAACCTTGTGCAATGATTAAACCATACTTTTACAGGTTTGTCTAGACCCCAAGATAAACACAAGATTAAAGTATTTGGATGGCTGCTCACATTTGCCGGCTCGCGGCGGTCATTTGCCCACAGGAGCGTAATTCGTGCGAGCCTGGCGGCGTATGGGTTTGGTCACGTGTTTGTGCACCTGCGAGTGCTTGTATGTGAACGACCGAAGCGCCGAATCCCAGTATGACTTGTAAGGATTAATCCAGTGTTATTGAAGTATTGGAGCTTTGTTAGAGTCCAAAAGGTTCATTCCTGGTTATGGGCGCTTTGGACTGCGGTGTGATCGGCGCCCGGGGGATAGGACTTTGCCGCGCGGCGCGGCAAAGGGCCCGGGTATGGGCCGGACCCCCAAAGGCTACTTTGGATTGATTGGCGATCAAGTGGGTCTCTTCAGGCGTCCAAAGCGCTATGCTCGATCATCTGCCATGCGGCGTGCCAGCGCCTGCGCTGCTGCGTCGTCAGATTTGGGTCGCTCTCGATTGTCTGCCCAGGCGCGTTTCCGGCCAAGAGCGCGGCAGCAGCAGCAAGCGAGCTTTCAACTTGTGCGCCGGTGAGGCCGGCCATGTGGGCAGCCCCGCGCACGCCGGCGCGCACAAGCTCGGCGTCGTCAAAATAGGGCATCGCGTGGGCGTCAAACGAAGCGCGCAAACGGCCTTCGCTCACATTCTTGAGGGCGAGCGAGAAGATATTCACGACGGTAGGGCTGTCGGTCTGCGCGGCGAGGAAAGCCGCGCGGCTGAAGCAGTAGTCGCCTGCGAGGATTGTGCTGCCTGCGAGGGATCGATCAATTTCCGGAAGGCTCTGCTGGGCAGCGGTCGCTCCGTCAAGGGTTGCTGCATTCGCCGCCACCAACAGCAGATTGTGAATGCGCAGGGCGATGGCGAGCATCTCCAGGGCTGCGCCAAGCAGGATGCGTCGCTCACGCAAGTGAGGGTCGGCGCCTGGACGAACTCCCGTGACGAGCACGGCCAGAGCGCGCACCGGCGGTTTGGTCTCGCGCAGGCTTTCCAGCGCCAGGCCGCTAAGCGGCGCATAGAGATCGGCCAGTGCCTCAACCAGCCGGGCTTCCACGTCGCGCAATTCTTCGTCAAGCGCAGCGGTTTCGCCTGCGTCGATGCTGTCGCCGACAATACGTTTGCTTTCACTCATTTGCGGCAGCATCGAGAGAGTGTGAGCGGCTCTTGCCTGGCGTCTCTTCAAGCACCCGTTTCAGGGTTGCCAGCGAGGACTGGGCCGAATCGCCCAGATAGAGACCGGGGATCTGGTCGCGCAACTCGGGATGGCGGACGAAGATACGCCCGCCGTAGCCGATGACGGGGCGGGGAAGGTCGAGCACGGCAATCTCTTCCGCCATGCGTTTGAGTCCCGGCAGTGCCTCGGCGGTGCTGGCGCTGAGCAAAACCATGGCAGGTCGGCGGCGGCGCACCTCACCCACAAAGTCGTCAACCGGCAGATTCTGGCCCAGGTAGTGGATGTGATAGCCGGCACGCCGCAGGTAGATTGCCAGGAGTATTGCGCCGCCTTCGTGAAGTTCGCCGGGCGCGCAGCCCACCCACAAAGTCGGTCCGCCATCGAGGTTGGGCACTGTGCGCAGCAATGACGCGAGGCGATGGAGGAGGTAGTTCGTGGCAAAGTGCTCGCGGGTGACCGAAAGCTCGTTGCGGTGCCAGCGCTCGCCAATTTCGACCAGCACCGGTGTCACCAGTTCCTCGCCCACTTGCTCAAGTGGATACATGGCAAATGCCTCTGCCATGATGTTCTCCGCACCAACTTCATCGAAGCCAATGAGTGCGCGGGTCAGGTCTGCCTGCAGTGCGGCGAAGGTGCGAATCTCGTCACTGCCATATGTGATCGTGCGCTCCTCATGGCCGTGGACACCGGCAGTCGGCAAGACTGCTTGTTCGGCAGGCGTTCGGGCGCTGCCCAGACTTTCGAGCCACGCAACTGCCTGGCTGATTGCCATGCCGGCATCCACTTGCGCCTTGAGCCAGCGGATCACCGCCACGTCGCGGTCAGAGTAGAGGCGGTAGCCACTCTCGGACCGCTGGGGATTGCACATATGATAGCGCCGTTCCCACGCGCGCAGGGTGCTGGGGCTGATCCCCGTTGCCTGGACGACCGCCTTAATGTTGTACAGCGGCGCAGTTGAGTACTCGCTCAAGCGGATAGATGTGTTCACGATTCAGGCTCGCAGAATGAATTGGCAAGAATTCCAAGTTGTACAGACCTTGTACGCCCTGGGCCACATCCTAGCACACAAAGAGTGATCAAACAATCCGCGAATCCTGAACTGCGAGGCTTCCCACTTTGGAAGCCTCGCTTCGATTGCAGCCGCTATATTATCCTGCTTCCACCGGCAGCGGGCCGCCCGCCGCTTCAAGCATTTCCAAACATGTCGCGAGATTGGCAATGTCTTCGGAAGCGGAGATTGGCGGTGGGCCGTCTGATTCGAGCGCTGCCATGAACGCAGCGACGCTGGTAGCCCACAAATCCGCCGCGGGCGTCTCACTTTCTGCGGGCAAGCGATCGCCGTGCCGATTGAAATGGACGGCGCTGGCGCTCTCGCCCTGCCAGGGTTGCAGCGTTGCCGAGCCGGAGGAACCGTACAATTGAATGTGCGGCTTCACGTGCGGGACGAGCCAGGCGTCGAATGTATGCACGACTGCGCCCGATCGGGACAATCCAAGCAGGCCACTGAGCGTCTCCACAGCTGCCGAAGCCTTGCGTTGTGCAGACGTATACGTTTCTGTGGGAGAGACGTCGGCATCCTCACCGCCAAAGGCGCGAGGGCCGGCAGCCGCCCCCAATACGCGCACTCCCTCACCGGTCAGGAAGCGAATGGCGTCAACCGTGCGCAGGGTGCGGTCGAGTGCTATGCCTCCCCATGCAGGGTCCACGCGCCAGCCCTGCTGAACCGTAGGCAGCAGAATTGCATTGCAGACAACGCCGCCGACGAGATCACCCAGTGCATGCTCCTGCAACCAGTGGCGCACAAGAAGCAAGCCGGGATCGAATCGTTGCTGGTAATTCAGGCCCAGCAGCAGTCCTTTGCGCTCGGCAAGCTGCTGCAAATCCTGCGCTTCGCCAACGCTGAGGGCCAGCGGCGGCTCGGCAAAGACGTGCTTGCCTGCTTCGAGCGCCGCCCGAATGCCCTCGGCGTGGTGGCGCGGGTGGCTTGCCACATAGACGCAGCGAACTTCAGGCCGCGCCAGCACCACCTCAAGCTCGACGGACGCGAAAGCGAGGGATTGAACGCGCGCAAAGTCACGCGCTTGCTGCGCGTTGTGGCTGTAGAGGGCGCTGGGCCAGGCGCGCACAGCGCCGTCACCGCCGGGAGGCAGGCCGCGCAGCGCAGCCAGAAAACGGGGTGCGGCGGTGCGGCCGGCACCCAAAATTGCCCAGCCCACGGATTGCGGGCCAATTGCATAGGGTGAACCAACGGTTGGCCGGGGTCGCGACCGGCCGAACGAGGTGTCCATTTGAGTGGGGTGGCTAGCGGTCTGCGCGCGCTGTGTGCGGCGCGTCGTCGTTCGCGTCTTCACCGGCAATGCGCTGGTAGATGGCCTCGAGGTCTTCGTCGGTATAGAAGTGGACAACGAGCTTGCCTGCGCCGTCGGCGTTGCGGTTGAGGGTGACACGCGTCCCCAGCACTGTGCGCAAACGCTCCTCCATGAAGACAACCTGGGCAGATTCCTGAGGGGATTGCTCTGGTTCAGGTTTCGCATTCGCACTGGCTTCGGCTTCGGCAAGCAGCCGCTTGACGAGTGTTTCCGTCTGGCGCACATTGAGCGCACGTGTGTCGATCTGTTGCAGCGCGACTTCCATTGACGCGGCGTCGGGCAGCGAGAGCAGCGCACGCGCATGGCCTGCGCTGATGCGCCCCTCGACCAAAGCCACCTGGACCGATGCCGGGAGATTGAGAAGGCGCACGGTGTTGGCAACCGCCGACCGGCTGCGCCCGACCCTGTCGGCCACTTCGGCTTGCGTCAATCCGAACTCGTCGAGTAGTGCTGCATAGGCCTGTGCTTCTTCCAGCGGATTGAGGTCGGCGCGCTGCAGGTTTTCGATGAGCGCCAGTTCCACGAGCTGCTGGGACGAGGCCTCGCGTACCACGGCCGGTACATTCAGCAGACCCGCGCGTTGTGCGGCGCGCCAGCGGCGCTCGCCGGCGATGAGCCAGTAGAGGTCGGGGCGCTGCGGGTTTGTGGTCAGCACGAGGGGCTGGATCAGGCCGTGAACACGGATCGAGGCTGCGAGTTCATCGAGCGCGGCGTCATCAAAGCGGGTGCGCGGCTGGCGAGGATTGGGTGAAATCGACGCCAGCGCAACCTGACGCACGCCGGGGGCGCCCTGTTCGCCGCGATGCGCGCTGTCGCCCGCTTCTTCGCTGACCTCGGTATTGAGGATCAGCGCGCCAAGGCCCCGACCCAGGCCGGTGCGCCGCTTTGGTGAGTCACTCATGGTTAGGTTCCCACTCATGGTTAAGTTCCATCGTAGGCATGGCGCGTCCATCCCTGAAGAGCATCGCACAGGAGGCGCGCAATCCTCTGCGCCTCACAATTTGTCCGTCCCGAAAACAGAAGAGTACGGCGCCGTTTAAGGCGTTGGCTGGACAGGTACGGCGTCGAGCCGATGCATGAACTCGGCTGTAAGCGCTTCATAGGCCAGTGCGCCCGAACTGGCAGGCGCGTAACTCAGGATGGTCTGCCCATAACTAGGCGCTTCGCTCAGCCGCACATTGCGCGGAATGATTGTCTTGAAGCTCTCTTTGGGAAAGTAGCTGCGTACTTCCTGGACCACTTGTTGCCCCAGATTCGTGCGGCTGTCGTACATGGTGAGCACAACGCCGAGAACATGCAGCTTGTTGTTGAGTACGTCGCGCACCTGCTGCACGGTGCGCAGGAGCTGGCTCAACCCTTCGAGCGCCAAATACTCGCACTGCACGGGAATGACCAGGCCGTGGGTGGCGGCAGTGAGGCCGTTTACGGTGAGCAGCCCCAGGCTGGGCGGATCATCGATCAGGATGTAGTCGTAGCGATCGGCCACTTGCGCCAGCGCACGCGACAGAAGCCGCTCGCGCGCCATCATCTGCGTCAGCTCAACTTCGGCCCCCGCAAGGTCCGGAGCCGCGGGCAGCACATCCAGCCCCGGCCGTTCGGTGGGGCGGATTGCCTCTTCGACGGGGCAGGCATTCACGAGCACATCGTAAGTGTTGGGCGAGGCATCGCGCGGGTTGACGCCCAGACATGTGGTGGCGTTGGCCTGCGCGTCGAGGTCCACAATCAGCACGTGCTTGCCTGCAGCAGCGGCATACGCGCCGAGATTGACAACAGTCGTGGTCTTGGCAACCCCGCCCTTCTGGTTGGCAACGGCGACGATGCGGGCGCGTGCATCGGCAGCGCCGGCAACGCCGTCGGCGCTTTCCTGCCTGGGGAGCGATGTTCTCATGGTCTGGTGAGCACCAGCGCCTCGTCGAGAACGACTGGTTCAAAGGGATACTTCTCCATGTAGGCCAACACCGTATCGCGCATGGGCACGCCGAGAATGCCGGGATGCTCCACGCCATAGGAGGCCGTAACGTTGGCAAAGCGGGCCGCTTCCACGGGGTCACCCGTCTCTTGCAGGCGTATGCAAAAGGCGGTCGCAAAGATATCCCCTGCGCCTGTCGGGTCGACTTCGCTGGCGGGGCGGGGCGCTACGCGGGTGGTTGTGATGCGGCCGTCGCTGCCTTTCTGATAAATGGTGCTGCCTTCGCGGTATTCCGTCATCACAATCAGCGAAATGTGGTCGAAGAAGGGGATGAGCCGTCCCAGGTCGTTGTCGATGTCCTCCATGGAGGCGATCAGCACATCGACAAAAGGCAGAATCTGCGCGTAGTTATCCCACTGCTTGGGAAAAACGCGACCCGTTTCGTCCCAACGGCGCATCCACCCTTGTGGCACAGCGGCAACGACCGTTTCGTCACTGAAGAGCGGCGCGATGTCTGCGCCGATCTCGTTGACAAGCGGGCCGAGCAGCACAATTCGTGCGTTGTGAAACTCGGCGGGGATGTCGGCCGCGGTAATTGCGGCCACCGGCGTGTAGCAGTGCTGAACGCGCCCGCCCGGCATATAGACATTGGCGAAAGTTGTCGTCACCTCACTGGGAAGCACAATGCGCTCAACCTCGTCGGGGAGTTCGTCCAGGTCGCTTGGTGACTGGGCGCGTGTGATGATGGTGGGGCGGCGGCGCATGCGCAACGCGGTCACTGCGGCGAAACTGACGGTTCCTCCCAGGCGGTGGCCCTCGGCGGGAGTCTCCCCAATCAGGTCGCGCGTGACAGTGCCGATGAGCAGGAGATCAGGCATGGGTTCCTTGGGGCTGTGCGACGTGTTTGCCATAGGTTCAATGATATGTTCGGGCGTTGTGCGGGCGAGTTCGGGTTGGATTCAAGGAACCCCTCGGAAGCGGGGCGCAAGCCAGTTGCGCGGGTGATTCCATGTTGAAACCGGCATGAAGCGTGATTCCCGGTCTGCGAGAACTCTAGCATTGCGGGCGATCACCGGTCAATTGCAAATCGACGTGACGCAGCGGTCATCGCGTGTCGCACAAAGTGCGACGCAATCTTCGCCGGCGCCTACGGAGACCCTTGCGGACGCAGGTGGGCCGTTCGGACAGTTGCCACTCGACGCTCTGTCAAAAAACCGCCCCGCTCCCTGATAGGCAGCGAGGCGCGAGTTGCGTGCAACGACTTGGCAACGGTGGGTATCAATGTTTTGGAAAAATCGTCACCTTGCGCCGCTCGCCTTCACCGGTGGATTCGGTGAAGACCTGCTCGTTGTCGCGCAGCGCCAGGTGAACAATGCGCCGCTCATTGGGCGGCATTGGCTCCAGCGCAAAGGATCGGTTGGTTTCGGCCACCTGGTCGGCCATGCGCTGCGCCAGCCGCGTGAGATGCTCAACGCGCTTGGCGCGAAACTCCTCAACGTCAACAATGATGTTCAGCCAGCGATGCATCTTCTGGTTGACCATCAGGCGGAGTAGATACTGGAGGTTTTCCAGTGTTTCGCCCCGGCGACCGATCAAGGCACTGATATTGGCGCCATGTGCGTTCAGCAGCAAATGACGTTCGTCGGTAATGTCATCGCCGTCGCGCCACTCTGTGTCGACATGCGCCTCGAACCCCATGAGCGTGATCATCTTCAGGAGCATCTCCCCGGCGAGGGCGGCAATCTGGTCGTCCCGTTCAGGTGCGGAAGAGTCTGCGCCAAGAAGGCTGTCGTCGGCCGGGGTACTCGGCGTCACGGCTGTCGGCGTTTGTGCAGGCTCCGGCAAGGGAGGCCTGGCAGGTGCGTCGGCGGGCTTCTGCGCGGGCTGAGCCGGCGCAGGAAGTGGCACAGGTGCAGACGTGGCCGGCGGCGCGCTGGCGGTAGCGGCCACTGCGGGTGCAGCGGGCGCTGAGGATGGCACGGCTGGAATATCGGATGTGCGCCGAATCCTTACGATTGCCGGCTCGCTGCCGATGCCAAAGAGGCCACGACTGCCCCGCTGCACGACCTCGATCGTGGCTTCGTCCGCGCGCAACCCCATGGCGTTCAAGCCGTCTGTGGTGGCCTCTTCGACCGACTTGCCGCTGAACTCATTCGCGCCTGAGGCGCCGGTGGGATTCGTGCTCATCACTTGCTCCCCTTGCGTTTGGCGCTGCCGCTGCCGCTCCCCTTGGACGCGGTCGACTTCACCGTGGTTGGCTTGGCGACGACGGGCGCACTCTTTGATCCAGAGGTCGCGAGCGCTGTCGTTCCGTTTGAACTGACTTCAGCCTTGCCGTCGATCACTGCCCCTGGCGCAAAGAGGCTTGTGTTGCGCATCATGTAGCCCTGTTGCGCCATCTGCAGAAGGTTGCTCGTCACCCAGTAGAGTGTTAGCCCGGCGGGCACCTGCAATGTGAAGAAGCCAAACATGAAAGTCATCACCAGTGTGATTTGTTGTGTTGATTTCCCAGCCCCGTCCGTAGCAGGCGTGGCTGGCGTCATCCACTTCTGCATGGCGAACTGCGTCACCATAAGGAGGATGGGAAGAACCAGATATGCGGCAAGGAAGAGGTATTCGCCCGAGCTCCACGCTTCCGTGATCCAGCTCATGCCCTGCGTGCGGGTGGGGAAGGCGAGGTCGGGGATCCAATACCAGCGCTGGCCTTCAAGTTCGGGGCCGATAGCGACGAGCGCTGCGTACAGGCCAAAGAGGATCGGCATCTGAATCAGAAGCGGCAAGCAGCCGCTAAGGGGATTCACGCCGGCCTCGTTGTAAAGTTTCATCTGCTCTTGCGACAGGCGATTGCGATCGTTTCCGTACTTCTTCTGCAGTTCCTGGATGCGCGGCTGGATGGCTCGCTGCGCAGCCATTCCCTTCATTTGGGTGTAGGTCAGGGGAAAGGTGACGACCTTGATGATCACCGTGAAGAGGACGATCGTCCAGCCCCAGGTATAGCGAATGCCGGTCTGTTCCAGAATGCCGTTCAACCAGATGAGCGTGTTGGCAAGCGGCCAAACCACAAACGTCTGCCAGAGCCCTGACGGATCAGTCGTCTGAACGTTGACGCCCGTTTCCGGCACGCCACAACCGCTCACACTCAGCGCAGCGAGGATCAGGAGCATCAAGACAAGGATACGGGAAAAGCTGACTGACTTTTTCACAGACGAGGTGCTCCTTTGGACGCAGGTGCAGCCACCCCGCAACAGGGGTCCGAATGGCGCTTACCGCTTGCAGGCGGCCGGCAAAGATCGGGGGCCGCAACGACTACGGCCGGCAAACTGTCTATCACTAGTCGTGTGCGAGTGGCGACTGTCCCGCGCACGCCGGTGCAATTCAATTAATTACGGTACTAATTACGGAACAGGGTCAAAACCACCTTTTGCAAATGGGTGGCAGCGCGAAATGCGACGCATTCCCATCCACCCGCCGCGGGCGACGCCGTAGCGCTCGATGGCTTCATACGTGTAGTGCGAACAGGATGGGTAGTATCTGCAGTTGCTTCCCAACAGCGGCGAAATAAACTTCTGATAGAAGCGAATCAGTGCCAGGAAGACCGGTTTGAACATTTCCCTAATCACGTGCGACGCTCTCGACGTGGAGAAGTGCATGTGCCTCTACTGAAAGGAGCTGCTCGGACAGCGAACAGGGGGCCGAACCTCGAATTGCGTGCTTGCAAACCATCAGTTGCGTGGTTGCAAATGGCGACGCGCCCCATTGTACAGGAAGCCTGCGGTGGGCCGTAAACGCGCGCTACGGCATAGCAGAAGCCAATGGTTTCTCGGTGGATGCGTGCACAGGCTCAATGAGCAAATGCGCCCGCCCAAGCAGGCGGGCGCTGGTCGCGTCCATCGTCAAGTAATCTGCATTGCGTATCGGGCGGCGTGCAATGAACACGATGTCCCACCCGGGCTTGACACGATTCATGCGCAGCCGCATTGCCTCGCGCAGCCGTCGCTTGATCAGGTTGCGCTCAACTGCACCACCAACACGAGAGCTTATGGAGAAACCGAAGCGGCTGTAGGCAAGTCCGTTAGGCAGCGCGGCCATCACAAGGATGTCGCTGCTGTAGGCCTTTGCCTTGCGCCGGATCTCCTGAAAGCGCTCGTTGCGGCGGACGCTGTAGCGGCGCTTCACAGGCGGCTCTGCTCCCGCAAGGTGCGTGCTTCCAGCTTGGAAGCCAAAACGCCGGGAAACGGGGCGACCACACGCAGCAAGCACCGCGCAAGCGACTCGACAGGCAGAGGGCTAGGCCATCTTGCGCGTTGTGAGCTTGACTGCCAGCGAACCGCGTCCGCGCAGCCGCCGACGACGCAGGACATTGCGGCCGGTGGGTGTTTGCATGCGCGAGCGAAATCCATGTGTGCGCAACCGCTTGCGAACCTTGGGCTGCCATGTACGCTTGGTGGACATCTCTGGTCTCCTTCAAGACCGGCGCAAAGCACCGGGTAGTGCGACCGACTGACAAAGGTCATCGATACAAAGGGCGTCACATTCCCGCGCATAGACAGGCGGTGCGAAGGCAGCGCACACGAGAATTCGCGCTCCCCGCATAAGGGATTTCACATACCTGTCTTCAGGCAGACAAAGGAGCATGTTAGCGGGCACTAGGCGCTCTTGTCAAATGATGGCAGGTGCGCGCTGCATGGGCGTCGCGCCGGTGCACAAGTTGTAGGGCGCGGAAAATACCGCAAATCGCCAGAGAGCAGACAAGAGTGGGCAGACTGTCCGACTCCCGCATTGCCAAATGGATTGGCAAGGCTCTTTCTTTGCTGTTACAATCCGCACGATGACAGTGTGTATTGCGTGTCTGCTGCCAAATGAATCGTTCACTGTTGCCCGCCGCGCACGCAACCGGAGGATGCATGGCTGAGGAGCCACTTCCCCAGAGCGCCGACCTTGACGTTGATGCGGCTGCGCTGTTTGAGGCAGCCGCCGACCCAGCGGCGAATGTTGCTTCTGCAAGTGGCGTCATGGCTGCCTTGCAGACCAATGGAGCGCTTCCCGAGGCGAACAATATCACCGACGGCGACGATTTGCCGGCGGATATGGGCGCGCGTCCGCCGATCGGCAGTGGTCACGCTGGTTCAACTGCCGAACACGGTGAACGTAGTCCGGCAGCGTCGCAGGCTGGAATGCAGTCTGCATTGCCACCCTATGATGGCGATTCGCCCGACTTGTTGCGCTGGCGCGCCGAGATGCTGCTTGACGAAATGATGGTCGGTGCGGTTGACGCGTCTGCAGGCGACCAGGGCGGTTTCTTTCGACAGGCGCCGCCGGCCTCCCGCGCCGAGTGGATTAAGGACGCACCGTCGGACGCAGCGCCGAGCACCAACGGCGCGAGCAACGGAGTGAATCACCTTCCCGCCAACGGTGCGGTGCACGCTCCGGAATACAAGGATCGTTATGGCGGCACACCGCGCCGCGCGCCGACGCCACTGCCGGCGAAGGGCGCGAATGGCGCATCAGGGCGGGCTGCAGAGTTGTCTGTGGACGATCCGTCGCATGGAAGCACCGGCCCTGGGCCCTCCGCAGTCCACGGGATCGTCGGTGCCAGTGGCGCCTCGTCTGCTGTCGTTGCCGGTAGCGCGGACTCAACGGGCAGCGCGAGCAGCGAAACAGGATCACCGAATCACGGATTCGTGCTTGCGAATGGCGTGCGCGGGGGTGGCGCCGAAGCGCCTCAACCGCCTGGGCGCGTCGGCCCTCAATCCAATCGGGCAAGTGAATCGCCAAACGACGAGCCACCGATTCCGCCGGCGCCTTTCCGCCCGCCGCCCAGCGTGGTTGCGCGTAATGCGCTGCGACCGCAGGCGCAATCGCAGGGAGCGCACGGCAGCGCGGGTCAAAGCAGCCCAAAGTCCTTCTCATCCACCGATCCCTATAGTGCCGAAGCGTTGTCACCGGTGGACTTCGGAGTGTCCGCAGCGCCGGACGCGCCTTCGTCCAAAGCGCCCAACCGGATTGCCGCGCGGCCGGAAAGCGCAACGCATGACATTGCGACTCCCACGGCGTATTCCGGCAATCCGACTTCACCTGCTGCACAACCCGCCCCGGCGGACGTGCAGGAGAGCGCGGCGCGCAAGCTTACGGCCGTGGAGCAGCGCTATCCACGCAGCAGTACGCGGCCGGCCGCAACGTCTCGCGCTACAGGCAGCCATGTCGATGCGTACAATGTTGATAACGATGTTCCGGAGCTTGGGCCGATTCGGCGCAACCCCTCGGTGATCAACCACGGAACAGTCACCGGTTCCATGAGTGTGGCCAACCGCAACTCAAAGTATGCCGCGCTGCTGCCGCGCAGCACCCCGTGGGATACGCACGAAATGGAGCGGGAGATTGCTGCGCTCTCCGACGAACTGAATCGCTACTTGCCGCCCGGTCATGAATCATCACGCCGCGCCCACCATTTGCTTGACAAGGCGCAAGCGATCTTCGTTGCCGACCCGCAGCGTTCGGCCGAAGTGGACTACTATTTGGCGCAGGTGCGCGCGATTGTGCAGCGCTCGCGCCAAACCATGCAATGGTCCGGTCTCTACCGCAAGCGGCTGACGCTCTATCTTGCCGCGTGGGTGGTTCTCTCGGGAATCGTGGTGGCCGCGTCGCTTGTTTTTGGCAGCGCGCTCGGCGATAACATCAGCAGCACATTGGGCTGGGCTGCCGACGGCTGGGCAGCAAGCAATGTGATACCCGGGCTGCTTGCCGTATTTGGAGGCGCACTGGGTAGCGCGTTGGGTGGACTGACGAACATGCGGCGCTACCTTGCCAACGGTATCGGCTTCATCGATCGCAAGTACAGTCTGCGCGGGCTGATTCTGCCGATCATGGGGTTGCTGGCGGGTGCGCTGATCTGCGGCGTCATCTCGGGGCTCTTCTGGCTCGGCGGCGTGGCCTTGAGCAGTTCCTGGTTGCTAACCCTTGTGCCTGCGTTGCTAGCCTTTGGGCTTGGCTTTGCCCAGGAGTCTATCTACGGAACGCGCGAGTAGGCCCTGGACTCAGGCGCGAGACGCGCTGCGTATAAAGTCGTCAGTTTGCTGATTGCCCGAACCATGTCGGCTTTGCTCTTGCCGATTGAACCATCCCGAGTGCTCACACATGCAATATGTCGAAGTCGTCGTCAACGTGCCGGTGCGCGGCCCGTTGGCGCGTGCGCGCAGTGATGCACCGGCCGTGGACGCCGAAATGGCCGAAGCTGCCTTTGCAGACAATGGCGATGTTGGCGACGCCGTACTAGCTGCGGGCGAATCCTCTGTTGCGCTCCCGGAACCCCCCTTTCAAACGTTCACCTATCATTTGCCGCTCGAACTTGAAGGACGCGTCGAGCCGGGCCATCTTCTCTGGTTGCCCTTTCATGGACGCACGATTCAGGGGATTGTCGCGAACATGAGCGGCGGCACAAAGGTGCGCACCAAGGCAGTGCTGCGGCTCGCTCGGCCAGATCCCGTGCTTACGCCGGAGCAGATGCGGCTGGCCGCATGGATTGCCTACACCTATGTTGCCCCGATTGCCGAAGCTGTGCGCCTCTTCCTGCCGCCCACGCTGCTGCAGAGTTCCCCGGAACGTCTCGGTGCGCAGCCGAAACGCGTCCCGCAAATCGAATTGGTGGCCACGGCAGAAGGAATCGAATCCGCCCTGGAGAAGGCAGCGCGCAACACCCCCGAGGCGCGCATTCTGGCCTGGTACTGCGCGCACCCCGGCGCTCGCGCTCAGGAGAAGGAGATCAAGGTAGCGGCAGCCCTCAGCTCCTTGCTGCCATTGTCGCGACTGATTGCACGTGGCGTGCTTGAGGGAGACGGCGCGACCGGCTATGCCGCCCACCTTGCGCCCGACCAGTTGGCCGCCGCGCTTGACGAAGCGCGCGGCACTGTCCGTTTGCGCCGCCCTTTGGACATCCTCTCCCGGCAGGCGCGCCCGCTCTGGCGCGACGAGCTTTACGACGAGTGGGGCGATGACAAGCCGGCCAATGCGTCATCCGTGTTGCGCGAGCTTGAAGCGATTGGCCTGGTCACAATCACCGAACGCGTGCGCTTTCGCGATCCCCTGGAAGGGCGCGACTACACGCGCACCTTTGCCCCGCTGCTGACGGGCGAACAGGCGGCGGCGTGGGAACTCGTCAATGCGCAGGGTTACGGTAATGCGGCTGAGGACGTAACTCGCCGCTTTCTCCTACACGGCGTCACGGGAAGCGGCAAAACGGAAATCTACCTGCGTGCCATCAGCGAGACGCTTGCGCGCGGCAAGCAGGCAATTGTCCTGATCCCCGAGATTGCACTTGCCCCGCAGACCGTCGCGCGCTTTGCCGGTCGTTTCCCCGGGCGCGTCACCGTGATCCACTCGGGATTGAGCACCGGCGAGCGCTTTGACGTGTGGAGGGCCCTGCGCGCCGGCGAGTTCGACATAGTGGTTGGCCCGCGCAGCGCGCTCTTCGCACCCATGCCGCGACTGGGACTGATCGTCATTGACGAGGAGCACGAGTCCTCGTACAAGCAGAGCGCTGAGGAATGGGGCAGCAGCGTTGTCTTCTACGATGCGCGCACTGTGGCACGAAGGCTGGCTGAACTCAGTGGCAGTGTGCTGATCATGGGCAGCGCCACCCCCAGCCTCGAAGCCTACGCCGAAGCGATGCGCGGTGGTTCGACATTGATCAGCCTGCCCCAGCGCGTGGTGGGTCATGCGCAGGCGCCGGCTGACGGCACGGCGGCCCCCATTACGGCCTATGGCGGCATGCCCCCTGTGGAACTTGTGGACATGCGCCAGGAACTGCGGGCGGGCAACCGCAGCATCTTCAGCCGCAGCCTGCAGATCAGAACTGCGCGCGACGCTTGAGGCGGGCGAGCAGGCGATCTTCTTTCTCAACCGACGCGGCACGAGTACCTTTGTCATGTGCCGCGATTGTGGCTATGTGGCCCAGTGCCCAAATTGCGAGACTCCGCTCATCTATCATGAGGGTGTCAGCCAACTCGTTTGCCATCGCTGCAACACGCGCACACCCATTCCCGGTCGCTGCCCGGAGTGCCAGAGCGCACGTATTCGCTACTTCGGCAGCGGCACCGAGCAGATCGAGCGGCGCGTGCGTGAACTTGCCCCCGGTGTGCGGCTTCTGCGCTGGGATGCCGACACAACGGGTGCGCGCGGCAGCCATGACGCAATTCTGCAGCGCTTTGCGGCGCACGAGGCCGATGTGCTTGTGGGCACGCAAATGATTGCCAAGGGGCTCGACCTGCCTCTTGTTACACTCGTCGGTGTCGTCGCGGCCGACGTGGGGCTGCATCTCCCCGACTTTCGAGCCGGCGAACGTGCGTTTCAGTTGCTGACCCAAGTGGCGGGCCGCGCCGGCCGCAGCCGGCGTGGCGGCCGTGTGGTGATCCAGACCTACACACCCGAGCACTACGCAATTCAGGCGGCGGCGCGCCACGATTATCACGCCTTTTACAAGCGCGAAATGGAATTCAGACGCGAACAAGGGTACCCACCACTGCGGCGCATGGCGCGCCTTGTTTATTGGGAGAAGAACCCGCAAAAGGCGCGCGTGGAACCCAAGCGGTTGGCTGCCGAACTGCGCGAAGCAATCAGCGCACTGGAGATCGACTCCGAGACGCGAGTCATTGGCCCCGCGCCGGCCTTCTTTGCACGCAGTCGCGGCTTCTTCCGCTGGCAAATCCTGATCATTGCCGACGACCCTGCCGCGATTGTGCGCCGGCTGGACTTTCCCCACGGCTGGCGCGTTGACATTGACCCAGTGACGACCCTCTAGAGTCATGCCGGAATGAAACGAACATCTCAACGCAATGCCGCAAAGAGAACCGAGGAACGCAAAGGACTGCAAGATGTTGACTTAGTTCAGGCAGTTGCATTTCCTCTGCGCCACTTTGCATCATCTGCGTCTTTGCGTTGAGATGTTCGCAGTAGATGTGGATTTCATCCCGGTTTCAATTTAGCGCCCGGGAGAGTTGTCCCAAAGATTGGAACATGAGAGCGGAGAGAACGATGGCGAAGCGCACCAACCAGCCCAAAGGAGAGCAGTGGCTCTCGCTCAATGAAGCCAGCGACTTCCTGGGTGTCCATTTCACGACCTTGCGGGCCTGGTCGGATCGGGGCGATGTGCCTACCTTCCGCACGCCCGGTGGCCATCGCCGCTTTTCGGCTGAGGATTTGCGCCGCTTTCTCGACGAGCGCAGTGTCCACAGTACACCCACAAACGCCAACGCCGTTGTGGAAACCGCACTTGTGCGCGTGCGCGCCTCGCTCGAAAGCACCGCCTCCGAGCAAGCAGGCTGGCGAGGCAGCATGACGCAGGAGAAAGACGACGTTCGCCGTCAACGCGGGAGACAACTGTTCGGGTTGGCGCTTGCCTACGTGCTGAAACCGGCGCAGCGCGAGCGAACAATGGACGAAGGGCGTCGCCTTGGCTGGGAGTATGGGAGCGAAGCCGCGCAAAATCTTGTGAGTCTCGCCGAAACCGGCCGCGCCGTACAGTTCTTTCGTGGCCAATTGATCCAGGCTGTCCGCAGCACCGAAGGCGGCATGCCCGACGCCGATGACTTGCGCGTGGCGCAATGGATCGACCACTTTCTTGATGAAGTGCTCTATGCCGTGCTTGATGGCTACGGAGCGGCAATGCGCCCCAATTCGACCATTCTGCCCGGTGAATCGTCCGCAGTGGAATAGCAATGCTGGCTGCAGGCGCAGTGTTGTTATACGACTTCCCTACGCACAATCGACGCACACCGGAGTTGAGAATACGTCGGGTTGGCGTAGGATACGCTTGCGGCCATCCTCGTGATAGACTTTTCAGGAGTGAGAGACCAGTTTCAGTTGTGTGAATCGGATATGTTGGTCTCTGCAGCGACCTTCTTCTGTCGACTCTGCAACTCCGTGCGCCGCAAGAGCAGTTGCGCGTGGCCTCGAGGAGTGCTATAATTTGCGAAGCCCAACCCGAGAGGAATAGAGCCTGCGCAGCCCGCTGATGTGTTTATGTTGTGGCAGCGCCGCAAGCAGAAGTACGCTCGGTGTGCAGGTGGCTGCTATCCCGGCTTGAACCGCAGGGCGAGACGCTGATTTGACTGCACAAAAAAGAGTAGTCGTGCTACAATATCCGGGCATCGGCGTTTGCAGCCCAGGCATCACATGCAAGGGCGCGCTCGCCCCATTGTCCAGCTGACGCGGAGAGCAGGCTGTTCCGTACGTCAGAGAACGGTTTCCTTCGCTCGACATGGTTCCGTCTGCCTGTGCTGGAGATGGACCTTCAAGAGGCAATTTCGCAACGTGGTCTGATTGTTGTTCTGTTTGTCATCTACTTTGCGATTGCTGTACAAAGATTCTTAGTCGCTTAATTCAATCTTTACCCAAAGGGAGGTATCTATGCAGTTTCGTAGACTCGGCCTGGTAGTGGTAGCTCTCCTGATCGTGCTCTCAAGCCTGGCAGGTTGTGTTGCTGCCGACACGGCTGCGTGGCCCGATCGCGAAGTCACGACTGACATCGACACAGCACTGGCGGCTCAGGATATGGCCATGGCCGGAGCGATGATGGGTTCCGCGACATTGTCGGAAGCCGAATTCTCCAGCCTGGTGACCTACCTCGCCAAGCAGAACGCCGGTGGCGCCCTGCCCGTTGACGAGGTCAAGTTCTGGTTCGAGCCCGACAACATGGTCTTCATTGAAGCCACCCCGTCGGCCGGCAGTATGCTTGCAGCACCGGTGCGCGCCGCTGGTATGCTCAAGGTTGTCGACAATATGGTGCAGCTTGATGTAACCGATGCCGCAGTTGGTGGCGCCGCCGTCTATGGCCCGCTGCTTGACGTAATCAACGGCGCAGTCAACCGCGCACTTGGTGACCCGAGCCTCGGCGTTGCAGTCGACGTCGCAACCGACACAGGCACGATCACCGTTGGTTTGGGCATGTAATTGATGTTGTTGTTGATCCGCAGGTGATTGTCCCAGCCCGGTGGCTTCTGCCGCCGGGCTGTTTGTTTATCTATGCGCCTGATATGTACTAGGCGGCAGTGCTGAGGGTCCGCGCAATGTTGAACTTGCTGGCGATCACAACCCCAACCGTGCTGCTGGATTCCAGCCGCGCGCGCACCAACATCGCGCACATGGCTGAGCGGGCACGGCGGCAGGGGATTCGGTTTCGGCCGCACTTCAAGACGCACCAGTCCGCAGCGATGGGTGCATGGTTTCGCGAGGCAGGGGTGGAGGCGATCACGGTTTCGTCGGTGCGCATGGCGAGCTACTTCGCCGATGCCGGTTGGGACGACATCACCATCGCTTTCCCGGTTAACGTGCGCGAACTGCCGGCCATGGCGGAGCTCGCGTCGCGTATCCGGCTTGGGCTGCTTGTCGATTCGGTAGCGGTTGTGGATGCGGTCGCTAAGGCAATTCCGCACGGCGTAGACATTTGGGTGGAAGTAGATACGGGGTATCGGCGTAGCGGCATCGACGCAGGGAATGTCAATGCTTGCGCTGCTGTCGTACGCGCGGCCCAGGCACATTCTACGCTGAGCGTACGGGGACTTCTCACGCATACCGGCCAAAGTTACGCCGTGCATGGCGCAGCGGCTCTCACCTCCTTGTACGCTGAGACGCTGGCGGCGCTTGAGGGGCTGCGCACCGGGCTCGCGGCTGCCGGCTTCCACGGCCTGGAACTGAGCATTGGCGATACTCCCACCTGCAGCGTCGTGCAGGAGCTCGGTTTGGTTGATGAGATGCGGCCGGGCAATTTCGTCTTCTATGACTGGATGCAGCACACAATTGGTGCGTGCACCGAGGAGGAGATTGCCGTCGCCGTGGCTTGCCCGGTGGTGGCAACGTACCCCGAGCGCAATGAAGTCATCATTTATGGGGGCGCGGTGCATCTCTCCAAGGACTTTGTGCGCACTGTCGACGGCGCGCTTGATTTTGGCCACGTGGCGCCGCTTGGCGCCACCGGTTGGGGTGCGGCCTGGCCCGGCACGCACCTGCGCTCGCTTTCGCAGGAACATGGCATCGTCCATGCCTCCAGTCCTCGCTTGTTTGCCGAGCATCTGGCCGGTCTGCGCGTGGGCGACCTGGTGGCAGTTCTGCCGATCCACTCCTGCCTGACGGCCGACCTGCACAAGCGCTACCTCACGCTGGATGGCGAACAACTGACAATGATGGGGTAACTGCCGGGAGTGGGCAGTGGGAGTAGTGGGCAATGGGCAGTCGGGAAACAAGGCATATGCGGAGTAGGGTGGGAGCGCCGGCCACGGACCGGCGCCTGCGCATTAACGGATTGCCGTGCCGTGCAGGGCACAACGCCCACCGACTGCCCGACTGCCCACTGCCCGACTCCCGACTCCCGACTGCCCGACTCCCGACCGCCCACTGCTGCATCTGTTGCGCGATTTGCGGCGGGGCGATTTGACCGCGCAGGATGGGCTGTGCTACACTCATTCTTCGTGGGCGTATCTAGCTGCCCACCAGGTTGGTATGCTCGCGATAAGCCGGCGTTGCACGCCGGTTTTGATTGAAAACTGGCTTGTGCAATGGAATGCGTCGGTCCCGCAGAGATGCGGCGTGACGGCGTGATTGGCGAGAAGCCGCAGCACCTGGAGCGCAACGGAGGAATCGTTTGCCCACTACAAATCAGCTGGTCCGCAAGGGCCGCAAGAGCGAACCGAGCAAAGAGAAGGCCCCTGCGCTTCGGTGGAACAAGAACTCAATCACGGGGCGATCGACACGAGTGCCCACCGGCAACCCGCAGAAGCGCGGCGTTTGCACGCAGGTGCGCACGACGACGCCCAAGAAACCGAATTCGGCTTTGCGCAAGGTTGCCCGCGTGCGCTTGACGAACGGCCTTGAAGTTACGGCGTATATCCCGGGCGAGGGGCACAACCTGCAGGAGCACAGTGTGGTTCTTGTGCGCGGCGGTCGTGTCAAGGACTTGCCTGGCGTTCGCTATCACATTGTTCGCGGCGCGCTGGACAGCCAGGGCGTAGACAAGCGCAAGCGCGGTCGCAGCAAGTACGGGACGAAGCGCCCCAAGCCGGGCCAGGCCGTCGCAACCAAGGGCAAGAAGTAGACTAGCAGCGCCGAGAGAGTAGATAACCATGCGCAGAAACAAGGCAGAAACACGGCCGGTGACGCCGGATCCTCGCTACAACAGCGAGGTCGTCGCCAAGTTTGTCAACAATGTCATGGAGCGGGGCAAGAAGAGCCTCGCGGCCGGCATTGTGTATGATGCGTTCGCGCAGGTTGAGGATCGCACCAAGCGTCCTCCCCTGGAGGTCTTCGAGGAAGCCCTCAAGAACGCGACACCGCTGGTCGAAGTCAAACCGCGACGCGTTGGTGGCGCCACGTACCAGATCCCTGTGGAGATCGGTTCGAGCCGGCGCATGGCGCTGGCGATGCGCTGGATGATTGAGAACGCACGCAAGCACAGCGGCCGAGACATGGCGCAGCGCCTTGCGGGCGAAATCATGGATGCGGCCCGCAACGAAGGCGCCACCGTGAAGAAGCGCGAAGAGACGCACAAGATGGCAGAGGCCAACCAGGCCTTCGCCCACTTCCGCTACTAAGGTCCGCCATTCGGGCGTATCGGACGAGGCCGGCTACCGCATGGTTCGCCGCCGATTGTCTCGATAACGACTGCGGCGTCTGAGCCAAACCGCTCCCTGCTCACGCTGCCTGCCCTGAACAGCCGATTGCCGCCGATGCGCCATAGTGCGCAGGCGCGGCAAAATCGCTGCCGGGCGCTGGGCGCAGCAAGGAAGATTGCGGATAGGATCAGCCGCCGCATTGTTTTGCCCTGGATTCGTTAGCACGCGCCTGCTTGCGAAAGGCCTGGCAAGCGAATGTGCGACGAAGAGAGTTGTTCAGGAGTGCGCCCTCATTTTACAGGCGCAGCGGTTGGAGAGAAGCAGAGATGGCAATCCGGGCCCTGACAGTGGGGCCCCTACGGAACAGGGCAAGGAACGGAGCAGGGTAGGGATATGAGCATTGACTTCCCGATGGAAAAGACGCGCAATATCGGCATCATCGCCCATATTGACGCAGGCAAGACAACGACGACCGAACGCATCCTCTTCTATTCGGGGCGCATCCATCGCATGGGTGAAGTTCACGATGGAACCGCCGTCACCGACTGGATGGTTCAGGAGCGCGAGCGCGGTATTACGATCACAGCAGCGGCGATTACGACGACGTGGAAAGATCGCACGACTGGCGAAGAAGTCCAGATCAACATCATTGACACGCCGGGACACATTGACTTCACGGCTGAGGTGCAGCGCAGCATGCGCGTCCTTGACGGCGGCGTTGTTGTCTTTGACGCGGTCGCCGGCGTTGAACCCCAGTCAGAAACCGTATGGCGGCAGGCTGATCGTTACCACGTGCCACGTATTTGTTTCGTCAACAAGATGGACCGCGTCGGCGCCGATTTTCAGCGCACGGTCAACATGATCATCGACCGGCTGGGCGCCAACCCGCTGCCGATCCAGTTGCCCCTTGGTCGCGAGGACAACTTCCGCGGCGTCATTGACCTCTTCGAAATGAAGGCACTGGTTTTCAGCGATGAGCTGGGCGCCAATCCGACCATTGAGGAGATTCCCGCCGAGATGGCGGAGGCAGCAAAGGCCGCGCGTGAGACGATGATTGAGCGCATCGCCGAATCGGACGACGAACTGACCCTGAAGTTCCTCGAAGGTGAGACAATCACGAATGAGGAACTCGGGCCGGCATTGCGACGTGCGGTGATCCACAACAAGCTGGTTCCGATTATGGCGGGAAGTTCGCTGCGCAACAAGGGCGTGCAACCGCTGCTTGACGCAGTGATCCGTTTCCTGCCCAGCCCGGTGGATGTCGACCCGATGATGGGCGTCAATCCCAATACAACCCTGGAAGAAGTGCGCGAAGCCGATCCCAAGGCCCCCTTCTCGGCGTTGGTTTTCAAGATTATGACAGATCCGTTCATCGGCCGTCTTGCGTTTGTGCGCATCTACTCGGGCACTCTGGCCGCGGGCAGCACGGTGTTCAACCCAAATCGGCAGAGGCGCGAGCGCATTGGCCGCCTCGTGCAGATGCATGCGGACAAGCGTGAAGAAATCAAGGAGTGCGAGGCGGGTGACATTGTCGCCATCGTCGGCCTCAAGGAGACCCTTACCGGCGAAACCCTCTGTGACCCGAACCACGAGATCATTCTCGAGACGATTGAGTTCCCCGAGCCTGTCATCAAGGTCGCGGTGGAGCCGAAGTCCAAGGGTGATCAGGACAAGCTGACCGAAGCGCTGATCAAGCTCGCTGAAGAAGACCCAACCTTCCGTGTCCAGTATGACGATCAGACAGGACAGACCATCATTTCGGGAATGGGCGAGCTGCACCTTGACATTATCGTGGACCGCGTCAAGCGTGAGTTTCGCGTGCAGTGCAATGTCGGGCGGCCGCAGGTTGCCTACCGCGAGACAATTACGCGCCATGTGCGCGTCGAGGGGCGCTTCGTGCGCCAGTCTGGTGGGCACGGTCAATACGGCCATGTCTGGCTGGAGGTCGAGCCCAACGAGGCAGGAAAGGGCTTTGAGTTCCTTGACAAGATCGCAGGCGGCGTCATTCCCAAGGAGTTCATCCCTGCGGTGGGCAAGGGCGTTGCCGAAGCGCTGAGCAGCGGCGTGCTTGCAGGCTACCCGGTGGTGGACGTCAAGGTGTCGCTTGTGGATGGTTCTTTCCACGACGTGGACTCAAGCGAAATGGCCTTCCGCATTGCGGGCAGCATGGCTTTCAAGGACGGTTGCCAGAAGGCCGGGCCGATCCTGCTTGAACCGATCATGAAGGTGGAGTCGACGGTTCCCGAGGAGTATGTGGGCGACGTGGTGGGCGACATCTCGAGCCGCCGCGGCACGATTGAGGGAATGGACCCGCGCCCGGGCAACGTCCAGGCGATTCGCTCCCACGTGCCGCTGAGCGAGATGTTCGGATACGCCACCGACCTGCGCTCCAAGACCAGCGGCCGCGGCAACTTCACCATGGAGTTTGACAAGTATGCTCCGGTGAGCCAGTCAATTGCCGAGAAGGTGCTTAAGGGGCAGGCCTAGAAGTCCTGTGCATTTCGGCAGCCGCTGGATTTGTCAGCGGTGGAAGCCTCCTGTATAATGCTGCGGTTGCGTGGACTTTTCATACGTCAACCGGAAATCAGCTTTACGCTGCACCGCCGAAACGCCTGGCGGTGCAGTTGTGCCGAATGGCTTGGGCGCTTCAGCGCCCAAAAGTGTGTGTGCAGCGGCCTTAGGCGCTTGCGCACCTGCGGATAACCCGAGCATAGGCTCGGTAGCTCTCACAAGGAGACGGCTCATGGGCAAGGCAGTATTTGAGCGGACAAAGCCACACGTCAACGTGGGCACGATTGGGCATATTGACCATGGCAAGACGTCGCTTACGGCGGCGATCACCAAGGTGCTGGCGATGAAGGGCTGGGCGGATTTCCGCAAGTTCGACTCGATCGACAATGCACCGGAAGAGAAGGCGCGCGGCATCACAATTGCGATTGCGCACGTCGAGTATCAGACGGCGTCGCGTCACTATGCGCACGTTGACTGCCCGGGGCATGCGGACTACATCAAGAACATGATTACAGGCGCCGCACAGATGGACGGTGCGATCCTCGTGGTAGCGGCGCCGGACGGGCCGATGCCGCAGACGCGCGAGCACATCTTGCTGGCAGGGCAGGTGGAAGTGCCGGCGATGGTTGTCTTCCTGAACAAGGTCGACATGATGGAAGACGAGGAATTGCTGGAGCTGGTGGAGATGGAGCTGCGCGAATTGCTGACGCAGTACAAGTTCCCCGGCGACGACATTCCGTTTGTGCGCGGCAGTGCGCTGAATGTGCTTGAGAGCACGTCGACGGATCCGGATGCGCCGGAGTATGCGTGCATTTGGGAGTTGATGCGCGTGGTGGACGAGTACATCCCGACGCCGGTGCGCGAGACGGACAAGCCCTTCCTGCTGCCGATCGAAGACGTCTTCTCGATCAAGGGGCGCGGCACGGTGGTGACAGGGCGCATCGAGCGCGGCATCATCAAGCCGATGGAAGAAGTGGAGATTGTGGGGCTGGCGCCGACGCGCAAGACGGTATGCACGGGCGTTGAGATGTTCCGCAAGCTGCTGGACCAGGGGATGGCGGGCGACAACGTCGGCTGTCTGCTGCGTTCGATCCAGCGCGAGGAAGTGGAGCGCGGACAGGTGTTGGCCAAGCCTGGCAGCATCACACCGCACACGCAGTTTCTGGCGGAAGTGTACGTGTTGAAGAAGGAAGAGGGCGGACGCCACACCCCGTTCTTCAACGGTTACCGGCCGCAGTTCTACATCCGCACAATGGACATCACGGGCAACATTCAGATGCCGGCGGGTGTGGAGATGGTGATGCCGGGCGACAACGTGAACATGGAAGTCGAGTTGATTTCGCCGGTTGCGTTGGAGGCAGGAAGCCGCTTTGCGATTCGCGAAGGTGGCCGCACGGTTGGCGCAGGCGTTATCACCAAGATTCTCAAGTAAAGAAGCGAGGGGTGCGTGCAGGCGGACGCACCCCTCGCCTTGACACGAACGCAGGCAACGGCCTGTTGGGCAACGGCCCGAACGGCACTGACCTGCCGGCCAGTGGGGAAAGGCAATCTCGATGGCAAAGCAGCGGATCCGCATCAAGCTCAAGGCGTACGACCATCGTGTGCTTGACGCCTCGGTGCGGCAGATTGTAGAAGCGGCTGAACAGACCGGCGCGCAGGTGGTTGGCCCAGTGCCGCTGCCCACACGCATCGAGAAGTTCACCGTCATGCGCTCGCCCTTCATCGACAAGGACAGTCGCGAGCAGTTTGAAATTCGTACACACAAGCGCCTGATCGACGTTGTCGATCCGGGCAGCAAGACGATTGAGAACCTCACACGGCTCAATTTGCCCGCCGGCGTCGACATCGAGATTAAGCTGTAAAGTGCCTGCCCGCTGTTGCGGGACGCACCCTGCTGATTTCAAAACTGAATAGTCGACAACATATCCCGGGCGGCCGGCCTTCGAGTGGCTGGACCCGCCCCGTTGGGATGATGCGGCTGGGCTAGAACGTTTCTCTGGCATTCCGTCAGTCCCGGGAGGTATTCATGCGAGGAATCCTCGGCAAGAAGGTCGGCATGACCCAACTCTTTGATGAGAAGGGGAATAGCGTGCCGGTCACAATTATTGAAGCTGGACCCTGCTACGTAACGCAGGTGAAGACGTCCGACCACGATGGCTACAACGCCGTCCAGATCGGTTTTGACGAAGTGCCCGAGCGCAAGCTCACGAAGGGGCAGCTTGGTCATC
Organism: uncultured Chloroflexia bacterium; assembly: GCA_963735275.1. GTDB lineage: Bacteria > Chloroflexota > Anaerolineae > Caldilineales > Caldilineaceae > UBA5069. The sequence continues at coordinate 417,927 of CAVTKJ010000004.1, forward strand.
TCAAGCAGGCAGGCACGCCCAAGGTGCGCCGTCTGCGCGAGTTGCGTTTTGTGGAACTCCCCGTTCATTCGCTGGGCGACGTCATCAAGTCCGACATCTTCCAGGAAGGTGAGCTGGTTGATGTGATCGGCACCTCCAAGGGGCGCGGCTTCGCCGGCGCTGTGAAGCGCTACAGCTTCGCAGGCGGCCCCAAGACTCACGGCCAGTCCGACCGGCATCGCACCCCCGGTTCGCGCGGTTCGGGCACTACGCCCGGGCGCACGCTGCTTGGCGCGCGAGGACCCGGCCACTATGGCGCGGCGCGCATCACCGTCATTAATCTCAAGGTCGCTCTGGTCGATCCGGAGCGAAACTTGTTGGCCCTGCGGGGGGCCGTGCCTGGCGCAAACGGCAGCCTTGTGCTGGTGCGTGAGGCCGTCAAGCCGCGCAAAACCGCCAAGGGGAAGAAGTCCTAGTACGCTGGCTCGCAGCACGCAGGCTCAGCCGGCGGGGCGCAGGGCAGACGAGGAGAGCTGACGATGAATATCGGAATGAAAAACATGGCCGGGCAGGATGCGGGCCAAACTGAATTGAACGATTCGATTTTTGCGGCACAGGTCAATGTGCCCCTCATGCACCAGGCATTGATTCGCCAACTGGCGAACGCACGTCTGGGAACGCACGACGTGAAGAATCGTGGCGAAGTGGCCGGCGGCGGCAAGAAGCCGTGGCGGCAGAAGGGGACCGGTCGGGCCCGTCAGGGTTCGACGCGTGCACCCAACTGGGTAGGTGGCGGTGTTGTCTTTGGCCCCACCCCGCGGAAGTATACGCAGTCGCTCAACAAGAAGATGCAGCGTGCGGCCCTGCGCAGCGCTCTCTCGGCCAAGGTAGCCGGCGGCGGACTGGTTGTCCTCGACAAACTGGCTGTTGACGCTCCCAGAACCAAGACGATGACGGCGATGTTGTCTGCACTGGGCGCAACTGACCGCAGCGTTCTGCTCGTCATGGTGGACAAGGACAAGAACGTTCGCCTGAGCGCGAACAACCTGCCCAATATCAAGGTGGTGTTGAGCAACTACCTTAACGTGCGTGACTTGCTGGGCCATGATGTGGTATTGATGCCGAATGATGCCCTGCCGTTGATTGAGCAGTGGCTGGCCACTGAAAGCGCCGAAGGTGCCGAGAGCACTGAGGGCGACGAGGCCGACAGCGCAGTCCAGGCCGGGGAAGGGAACGAATAGCCATGCATATCTATGATGTTCTGATTCGCCCGGTTGTTACGGAAAAGTCGACCGATGCAACCGATCGGGGCCAGTACTCGTTTGAAGTTGCGGCGGGCGCCAACAAGCTCCAGATCAAGGATGCTGTGGAGACCGCTTTCAAGGTCAAAGTCTACGACGTCAACGTCATGGTGATGCCGGCCAAGATCACGCGGCGTGGCAGCCGTGAGATTTTCCGCCGCACCAAGTGGAAGAAGGCTGTCGTCACGCTGAAGCCCGGCGACCGCATCCAGTTGTTTGAAGGCGTGTAAGGGAGCGGACGAATATGCCTATCAAGATTTATAACCCGACCTCGGCGGGACGGCGCAATACGAGCGTCTCGACCTTTGAAGAGATTACCAAGACGAAGCCAGAGCGTTCGCTGCTTGAGCCGCTCAAGAACAGGGCCGGCCGCAACAATCGCGGCAAGGTCACCACACGCCATCAGGGCGGCGGCCACAAGCGGCGCTATCGCGTGATTGACTTCCGCCGCGACAAGATCGGCGTCACCGGCAAGGTCTTCTCCATTGAGTATGATCCCAACCGGAGCGCCCGCATTGCTCTGGTGGTCTACAGTGATGGCGACAAGCGCTACATCCTGGCACCGCACCAGTTGGGAGTTGGCGACTCGGTTCTTTCCGGTCCCGGCGCGGAAATTCGTCCCGGCAACGCAATGGCCATTCGCAACATTCCGTTGGGCACCACGATTCACAACATCGAGCTCTATCCTGGGCGCGGTGGGCAGTTGGTGCGCAGCGCCGGCAACTCGGCGCAGCTCCTGGCCAAAGAGGGCACAATGGCGCAGGTGCGTCTGCCCAGTGGCGAGGTTCGCTACGTCGACATGAATTGCATGGCGACGATTGGTCAGGTCTCAAACCCCGACCACGCCAACATCAGTCTGGGCAAGGCCGGACGCAGCCGCTGGTTGGGCATTCGCCCAGGGTCGCGCGGTGTGGCGATGGACCCTTCCTCGCATCCCCATGGTGGTGGTGAGGGTCGTTCGGGAATTGGCATGAAAGCGCCCAAGACGCCGTGGGGCAAGCCGGCGCTGGGTTTGAAGACGCGCACGAACAAGCGCACCAACAAGTTCATTGTGCGCCGCGCCGGTGCGTCGAAGTAATGGGCCGAGAGAGAAAGGGTGAGTGAAGAGTGTCACGTTCACTGAAGAAGGGTCCGTTCATCGAGCCCAGGTTGTTGAAGCGAATTGAAGAGATGAACCGCAAGGGCGAGCGCAAAGTGATCAAGACCTGGTCGCGAGCGTCCACCGTCTTCCCGCAGTTTGTCGGCCACACAATTGCCGTTCATGATGGACGGCGCCATGTTCCGGTCTTTATCAGCGAGAACATGGTGGGCCACAAACTCGGCGAGTTCGCCCCCACTCGGTTATTCCGTGGCCACGTGCGGTCGGAGAAGAGCACCAAAGTGCGCTCTGCTGCGCCGGCGGGCAGGGCCTAAGAGGCGAGGGGGAGACGATGGAAGTTCGAGCGGTTACCAAGTTCACCGGCATCAGCGCCCAGAAGACGCGATTGGTCCTGGACGAGATGCGCGGCAGGCGCGCCGAGGATGCCATGGCGCTGCTTCAGTTCATGCCCCAGCAGGCCGCACGCGTGACGTATCAGACTGTGAAAAGCGCGCTGGCCAATGCCGTTGAGAATTATGGCTATGATGCTGGCGACATGGTGATTACCAAGATTTACGCTGATCAGGCGCCGATCCGGCGCTGGCGGCGCTTTGGAGCCCGTGGGCGCTTCAAGCCCTTGCGACGACCGTCGTCGCATGTCACCGTAGTACTCGAGGAGCGTGTCGCGCTGGCCGCGCCCGCTGCGAGCAGCAAGACCGCATCCAAGAAGCCGGCTGGGAAGTAAGGAGGAGAGACTTTGGGTCGCAAAGTACACCCGCTGGGCTTCCGCCTGGGGATCATCAAGGAACACCGCAGCCGCTGGTACGCCGGCGGGAAGAAGTATACAGAACAACTTGACGAGGATCGCAAGATCCGGGCCATGGTTGTACGCGAATTGCCCAAGGCGGGCATCAGTGATATCGAGATTGACCGGCAGCCAAACCAGGTGCATGTGATTATTTCCACAGCGCGCCCTGGCGTCATCATCGGCCGCAAGGGCGCCAGCGTCAATGTGCTGCGCACCGACTTGCAAGACATGACTGACAAGAAGGTCAAGATCGATGTCAAGGAAGTGGACCGGCCGGAGTTGAACGCTCTGCTGGTCGCCGAGAGCATTGCCGAGCAGCTCGAGCGGCGCGTCAGTTGGAAGCGGGCCATGAAGCAGTCGGTCCAGAAGACGATGCGCGCAGGGGCCAAGGGCATCATGATCACGGTTGCCGGTCGATTGGGCGGCGCCGATATGGGTCGCGTCGACACCGTGCGCGAGGGGCGGATTCCGCGCCATACGCTGCGTGCAGACATTGACTACGGCACGGCTGAGGCCAACACCACTTTTGGCGTGATTGGTGTCAAGGTGTGGGTCTACGTCGGCGAAGTTGCGCCTGGCGATGAGTATCATGCCCGCTACGCCACCGAGGTTGCTGCAAGCTAGGCTGGTGTGAGCTGGTTTGCTGTGCAGTTGCCGGCGGAGATTGGACGGCAAATTGAGAAGGTCCGGGGCGGCAGTCAGCGCCCGGGTTCTAGGGGAATGTGCGCGCGGCCATCATGGGCGGCGGTGCAACGCAAATGCGCACAAGTTGCGTATCTGCACTACGGAAGGAATGAAGGAGTCACGACCATGTTGATGCCAAAGCGAGTCAAGTACCGCAAGGTCATGCGTGGACGCCTGAAGGGTAAGGCGTGGCGCGGCAACTCCGTGTCGTTTGGCACCTATGGCCTGCAGGCGACTGAATCGCACTACATTACCAGCCGCCAGATTGAGGCGGCGCGTCGTGCAATGGTGCGCTATATTCGCCGCGGTGGGAAGATCTGGATTCGTGTCTTCCCCGACAAGCCATGGACCAAGCGCGCAGCTGAAACCCGCATGGGTTCCGGCAAGGGCAGTGTGGAGCATTGGGTGGCCCCGGTGCGCGCTGGGCGTGTGATGTTTGAGATGGCCGGCATTCGCGAAGACCAGGCCCGCGAGGCGATGCGCCTGGCTGCCTTCAAGCTGCCCCTGCGGACGCAGTTCGTCTTGCGCGATGACCACGTCGCCGGCAGTGAGGACGAGGAGTAATTCAATGAAGAGCCAGGAAATTCGCTCGCTGACCAACGGCGAAATTGCCAACAAGTTGGACGACGCACATCAGGAACTCTTCAACCTGCGCTTTCAGTCGGCGTCAGGCCAGCTCAAGAATTCGGCTCGCACGCGCGAAGTGCGCCGGGACATTGCCCGCATGATGACCATCCTGCGCGAGCGAGAATTGGCAAGCGCGGCATAGTAGCCTAATGAGGCCTAGGGAGAGTAGCAATGCGTGAACAGCGACGCGCCCTGACGGGCGTTGTAACCAGCGACAAGATGGAAAAGACGGTTGTCGTCGAAGTGGTGCGCGTGACGCGTCACCAGCTCTACGGCAAGGTCATCAAGACGCACAAGAAATACAAGGCCCACGACGAGAACAACATTGCCAGGGTTGGGGACCGCGTGAAGATTCGCGAGTGCCGCCCGATCAGCAAGGAAAAGTCGTTCTACGTGGAAGAGATTCTCCAAAAGGTCGTACAAGTCGCCGAGGCGAATGTCTAGGCGGAGGGTCAAATCATGCTTCAACAGGAATCACGACTCAAGGTTGCCGACAACACCGGCGCCAAGGAATTATTGACAATCCGCGCCAAGGGTGGGAGCCATCGCCGCTATGCGGGCATTGGTGACATCATTGTGGCAACCGTCAAGAGTGCAAGTCCCACCGGCAGCGTGAAGAAGGGTGACGTCGTGCGCGCCGTCATCGTGCGCACCAAGCGTGCGGTTCGCCGTGCTGATGGCTCCTACATTCGCTTCGACGAGAACGCAGCCGTCATTATCGACGACAACCAGAACCCCCGCGGCACGCGCATCTTTGGGCCGGTGGCTCGAGAGTTGCGTGAAGGCGGCTACATGAAGATTTTGTCGCTGGCGCCGGAAGTCCTGTAAAGTCGCCTGCCGGCGAAAGCCCTGCAAGTGACTGCAAGCAGCGCTCGCAGTGGGAACGACCGCCAGGTGCGGGGAGAAGGAGCGGACAGTGAATCTCAAAATCAAGAAGGGTGACAACGTCGAGGTCATCGCCGGGGAAGACAAGGGGCACCGTGGTGAGGTGCAACGTGTCATCCGGCGCAAGAACAAGGACGGGGTCTACGATCCGGACAAGGTCTTCGTGTTGGTGGCCGGTGCAAACCTTGCCATCAAGCACCAGCGCTCAACCGGGCGCGTGCGCACGCAGACAGGACGCATCGAGCGCGAAATGCCGATCCACATCAGCAATGTGATGCTTGTGGGCAAGAGCGGCAAGGCGACGCGAGTCCGTTACGAGATCGACGAGGGCGGCGAAAAGACGCGCGTCGAAGTCGGCACCGGCACTGCGCTTGCCAAGAAGAACAAGTAATTGTCCCAGCGCCCGTTTGGGGCAATGGGCAAGGTATGTGGCGGCTGAATACATCGGCTGCCCGCCAGAGAAATCGTCTGAACTGGCGCCGGACGCGTCGGCGCTTGCGGGCGCATGCAAGGAGTAACGAATGAGTGACAATGTAAAGGGCGCCAAGCAGCCCAAAGGCGACGGTGGCAAGGGGTCATCCGGCGGCAAGGGAGACAAGGGCGGTAAAGCCAAGGGTGCCTCCAAATCGGCGGAAGTTGCCGAAGTCGTGGAGATTGCGCCTGAGGTTCCCACTGGCCCGCTGCCCATGCCACGCATGCAGGAGCGCTACCGGCAGGAAATTGTGCCTGCGCTCATGAAGGAGTTCGGGTACGATAACGTCATGCAAGTGCCGCGCCTCACCAAGATTTCGGTGAACATCGGCCTGGGCGAAGCGATTCAGAACAGCAAGGCGATTGATGCTGCGACCGGAGACCTTGTGCTTGTGACCGGGCAGAAGCCTGTTGTCACGAAGGCGCGTCTTTCGATTGCAGTCTATAAACTGCGTGAAGGCATGCCCATCGGCGTGATGGTCACACTGCGTGGTCGCCGTATGTGGGATTTCCTTGACCGACTGATCAACATTGTGTTGCCCCGCCAGCGTGACTTTCAGGGTGTATCGCCGGACTCGTTTGACGGGCGCGGCAACTACAGCATCGGCCTGCGCGAGCAGCTTGTCTTCCCCGAAATCGACTACGACAAGGTGGACAAGGTGCGCGGCATGGAGATCACCATCGTCACGACTGCGCAGACGGATGAAGAATCGCGGCGTATGTTGGCGCTCTTCAACATGCCGTTCAAGCGATAGCTGGAGCGCGACGGCGCAGGCGAGCAAAGCTCCGCCGGTGCATGGTCAGGTGCGGGATAGGCTGGAAATCAGGAAGTGACAGGAGAGTTTTGTGGCCAAGACATCAATCATCGTACGCGAATCACGACGCAAGTACCCGGTGCGGGTGCGCAATCGCTGTTCCATTTGCGGGCGACCGCGCGGCTACATGCGCCGCTTTGGGTTGTGCCGCATTTGCTTCCGCGAAGAAGCGCTGCAGGGGCGTTTGCCCGGCGTGATCAAGTCGAGCTGGTAAACAAGCAAGTCGCGTTGAGCAAATCAGGCGTGGGTGCATCCACTTGCCTCCTGCAGTGCGCAAGCCTGTGGGCAAGCAGTGGAGATGGCCGGCGCACTGAGCTGTTGTCCCGGCTTGGTTGCTGACTACGGTAACCTGGCTGCTCTTCCGGAACATTGTGCGCTGTCATGAACAGCCACTTCCGGCGGAATCAGGTCAGGGGATTGCAAGAGTAACCTGAGGAGAAAGCAATATGGTAAATGATCCAATTGCTGACATGTTGACCCGCATTCGCAATGCCGGCCTCGTGCAGCACCGTAAAGTGGTAATGCCCACCTCGACAATCAAGGTGAGCATTGCCAGGATATTGCAGGAAGAAGGCTTCATCAAGAGCTACAACGTGACTGATGAGAAGCCGCAAGCCAACCTGGTGCTTGAACTCAAGTACACAGGCAAGGGCATCCCGGTTGTCAACGGGCTGGAGCGCGTAAGCCGTCCCGGGCGCCGCACATACGCAGGGTACAAGGAAATTCCCTGGGTGCGCAGCGGTCTGGGCATTAACATCGTTTCGACACCGCAAGGATTGATGACCGGCCGCCGGGCGCGTCGCGCTCGCGTGGGCGGCGAGATTCTCTGCAACGTCTGGTAGGCCGGGACGCGAGGAGGCAGACAATGTCACGTATTGGACGCAGCCCTATCGACCTCCCCTCGAAAGTCAAGTTCGAGGTGGATGCCGGTAACCGAGTCACGGTAACCGGTCCGAAGGGCACACTAGTGCAGCAGATTAGCCCTGACCTGTCGCTTGAGGTCAAGGATGGACAGATTCTGGTGGATCGGCCTACCGATGCGCGCCATCACAAGTCGCAGCACGGGCTGGCACGCACGCTGGTTGCCAACATGGTCATCGGTGTCACCACTGGGTTCAGCCGCAAGCTCGAGGTCGTGGGCGTTGGCTATCGCGCCGAGAAGCGCGGCGACAACCTCATGCTCCAGGTCGGCAAGAGCCATCCCGTTGAGTTTGCGCCACCCAACAAGACGATCTCGTTTGACGTCGACAAGGATGGTCGCGGCATTGTGATCAACGGCGTGGACAAGGCAGAGGTTGGCGAGTTGGCCGCCGTGATCCGCCGGACACGTCCGCCGGAGCCATACAAAGGCAAGGGCATCCGCTACTCCGGCGAGCGCGTGCGCTCAAAGGTGGGCAAGACCGGCAAGGTCGGCAAGAAGTAAGGAAGAGGTGAGATCATGGCAAAATTCAATCGTGCATTGGCACGCGATCGCCGCCACACCCGCGTGCGCAAAAAGGTGCATGGCACGCCTGAGCGTCCACGCCTTAACGTGTACCGCAGCCTGGAGCACATCTACGCCCAGGTCATTGATGATGAAAACGGCGTCACGCTCGTATCGGCCTCGACGGTCGACGGTGATCTGCGCGCCGACCTTGCGAAGCTCGCCAAGACCGAGCAGGCCAAGGCAGTGGGCAAGGCAATTGCCGACCGGGCCAAAGCGGCCGGTGTGGAGACCGTGGTCTTCGATCGTGGCGGCTACCCGTATCATGGCCGCGTCAAGGCGCTTGCCGACGCATCACGTGAGGGCGGCCTGGTCTTCTAGGCGCTCTTCTGACTGAAGGAAAATGGAGAACTGATTCCATGGCAAGACAATCTGGTGGTAGCGCCGGCGGCAGCGGCGGATCTGGCGGCGACAGCAATCGGGGTGGCGGCGATAATCGCGGTGGCGGTGACAACCGCGGCGGCGGGCGCGGCCGCGATCGACGCTCCAAGGAGCGCGAGAAGGATGACCGCGAAGAACTGAGCGAGCGCGTCGTGCACATCGCCCGCACGTCCAAGGTGGTCAAGGGCGGCCGCCGCTTCTCATTCCGCGCACTTGTGGTTGTGGGCGACAAGAAGGGTCGCGTGGGTGTTGGGATTGGCAAGGCGCGTGATGTGCCCGATGCAATCCGCAAGGCGACCGATCGCGCCCGCAAGAACATGGTTCGTATCCATATGCTGGGCAGCACAATCCCGCATACGATCGAAGCCAATTTCGGCGCCGGACGTGTTCTCCTGCGACCCGCCAGCCCGGGCACCGGCGTTGTTGCCGGCGGTGGCGTGCGCGCCGTCGTCGAGGCGGCAGGTATCAACGACGTGCTGAGCAAGTCGTTGGGCAGTGGCAACGTTCTGAATGTGGTGCAGGCGGCATTCGCCGCAGTGCAGGAGTTAAAGGACTATACGGCCGAAGCGGATCGTCGAGGCATGGAGCACAAGCATCTCGCTCCCTTCTGGCACCGTGAGGAGATGACAAATGGCTAACAGCGAGCCTACGCCCGTCGTGGCGGAGTCCGGCAAGACGATGCAGATCACGCTGGTGCGCAGCCCAATCGGCTACACAAAGCGCCAGAAGGAGACTGTCAAGGCCCTGGGCCTGCATCGCATGCATGAGACAATCGATCGACCCGATACGCCGGAAATGCGCGCAATGGTTCATTCCATTGGCCACATGGTGCGGATCGAAGAATAGCGCAAAACCAATAGATGATAATTGGTAATTGATAAGTGGCGGTATAGAGGCCAGTTACCAGTTATCAATCATCAATTACAGGTTACAAGTACTTAGAGAATCGCGAGTAATCACATGCAATTACATGACCTGCGCCCCAGTGAGGGTTCAAACAAAAAGCGCAAGCGAGTGGGTCGTGGCACGGGCTCCGGCAAGGGCAAGACATCGACCCGTGGCACGAAGGGCCAGCGCTCCCGCACCGGCGTGAAGATTCACGCTGCGTTCGAGGGTGGCCAGAACCGCATGACCAAGCGGTTGCCCAAGATGCGTGGTTTCAACAATCGCTTCAAGGTGGAGTATGTGCCGGTCAATCTCGATGCCCTTGAGCGCCTCTTTGCAGCAGGCGCCGAGGTATCACCCGAGACACTGGCCGTCGCTGGACTTCTGGGCAACGACAGTGATGCCGTTGTGGTGCTGGCGCGAGGTGAAATCACCAAGGCGCTGCACTTCAAGGTTCACCGCATGAGCGCCCAGGCCAAGGAGAAAATTGAAGCGGCCGGCGGATCGGTTGAAGTACTGCCGGTCGCCGTCAACAAGAACATGCCGCGTTCCTAAACCTCGCCTAGCCCTCTGGATAGCGGTGCAGGCACCTGTCTGCATCGCTGCCGGAGCCTTCTCGGAAGGACCTCTTCCATGGTCGACGCTGTTCGTAACGCATTCCGGCTGCCGGACCTGCGCCAGAAGATTCTGATCACGGTTGGCATCCTTGCTCTCTATCGCTTTGCAGCGAATATTCCGCTGCCCGGGCGTAGACCGCGCGGCGCTGGACCAGATCTTCCGCAGCAGTGATAGCAACGTGCTGCTGAGCTTCCTGAACTTCTTCAGCGGCGGTGGCCTCTCGCGCATGGGAGTCATGGCGCTGGGGGTCTATCCCTACATTACTGCCTCCATCATCATGCAGTTGCTCCAGCCGATCATTCCTTCGCTTGAGGCGCTGCAGAAAGAAGGAGATGCAGGGCGACTGAAACTCAACCAGTACACCCTGTACCTCACAATCCCGTTGGCTGTCCTGCAGGCAGTGGCGCAGGCCACTTTGTTGAGCCGCCCCGGAAGTGGTGGACTCACCGTCCTTCCGCAATGGGGTTTCACTGGTCCCAATCTGTTGCCAACGCTTACGATTATTGTATGTATGACGGCCGGCACGATGTTTGGCCTTTGGCTCGGCAACCTGATCACGGAACAGGGCATCGGCAACGGCATCTCGCTGATCATCTTTGCAGGCATCCTTGCTTCAATCCCGTACCAGTTGCTTGTGCTGTGGCAGCAGCCGTTCCTGCTCTTCCTCTTCCTGGTGATCACGGTTCTCACAATTGGGCTCATCGTGTGGATTCAGGAAGGCCAGCGCCGCATCCCCGTGCAGTATGGCAAGCGGGTGAGGACGGTGCGCGGCAACCGCATGATGATGGTGGGCGGACAGAGCACCTATGTGCCGCTGCGCGTCAATACCGCCGGCATGATTCCGCTCATCTTCGCGCAAAGCTTGCTGATTCTGCCGAGCACCTTGGCAAGCTACTTCGTGGGCCGTCCGGGCATTCTCGGTTCAATTGCGACTTTCTTCACGTCGTGGTTCTCGCCGACCGCAGCCATGTACTGGGTGCTCTACTTCCTGTTCACGGTAGCGTTCACCTATTTCTACACGGACGTCATGTTCCGACAGCAAAATCTGCCGGAAACACTGCAGCGGCAGGGCGGCTTCATACCGGGCATTCGTCCCGGCGCTCGCACCGAGCAGTATCTTAACGGTGTGCTTGGTCGCATTACGTTGATCGGTGCGCTCTTCCTTGGCTTCATCGCCATCCTTCCCTACCTTGTTGGGCTAGTGGCAAGTGGCTTTGGCGCAGGGACGGCGGTTCGCAGTGGCGGCTACAGTTCGCTCATTATCAGCAGCACCGGCTTGCTCATTGTTGTCGGTGTGGTGCTGGATACGATGAAGCAGATCGAAGCGCAGTTGATGATGCGCAACTACGAAGGCTTCATCCGCTAAGATTCTATTGAGCCCCGGCGCGGCAGATGCCGCGCCGGGGAGTATTGCTCCAAAACTGTTGCGCGGCTCACTCGGTTTCATGACCGGTGCGGCGGCGCAACATCCCATCTTATGGACACGAGGGCGGGATGAGTCAAAAACGCACGTACCTGGTTTTACTAGGCGTACCGGGTGGCGGCAAGGGCACGCAAGCGAAGCTTCTTGAAGAAGCGTTTGGCTTGCCCCAGGTCTCCACCGGCGATATTTTTCGATACAACCTCAAGAACGCGACGGAACTCGGTGTACTGGCAAAGTCCTACATGGACAAGGGCCAGCTTGTTCCCGACGATGTAACGATTCGCATGGTGGAAGAGCGCCTCGGCCGGCCTGATTGCGCTCGCGGGGCCATTATGGATGGCTTCCCGCGGACGCTGCAGCAAGCGGCAGCGTTTGATGCGTTGACAGCGCCTTTTGGCGGCGTGGCCTATGTGCCCCTGATATCCGTGAGCGACGAAGAGGCTGTCGTGCGCATTTCCGGGCGCCGGTCGTGCCGCACGTGTGGGGCCGTCTATCATCTCGCGTACAACCCGCCAAAGGTTGAAGGCGTTTGCGACGTCGACGGTGGCGAACTCTACCAACGTGACGACGACCATGAAGCAGTGGTGCACAACCGCATCTTCGTCTACTACAAGCAGACGGCGCCGCTGATCGGCTACTACTTTGCCCACGGTGTGCTTCACGAGTTTGACGGGTCACTGCCGATTGACGAGATCTTTGCCGCACTGCGGTCGGAGTTGGTCGCAGTGATGCCGACAGCAGCGTAAGGTCAACGTGGGCGTTTTGCCCGATTTGATGCCAGGAAGTGATTCAGTGTTTGGACGGAATTCGGGGCAAGCGGCGCGAAGGCCAGTGCCACGCGCAGCGCAGCGGCCCATGCCCATTCTGAAGACGCCGCAGGAAATCAGGATCATGCGCGAGGCCGGGCGCATTGTTGCTCGCGTCCACGTCGCCATGCGCGAGGCAGTGCGCCCGGGCGTCAGCACGTGGGAACTTGACCAGATCGCGCTTGAAGTGATGCAGAAGTATGAGTCGGTCTCCTGTTTTCTGGGCTATCGCGGCTATCCGGCGCAGATTTGCACGAGCATCAACGAAGAGCTGGTGCATGGAATTCCCAGCCGCGACCGCATCCTCCGGACGGGCGACATCATCAGCATCGATGTAGGTGTGCTGCATCGTGGCTATATCGGCGACAGCGCCTGGAGCTATGCTGTAGGCGAGATTTCCGAGGTCGCGCAACACTTGATGCGTGTCACTGAAGAGAGCCTCTACAAGGCGATTGAGCAGATGCACGTGGGCAAGCGCGTCGTGGACATCAGCCGGGCCGTGCAGAAGCACGTGGAAGAGAATGGTTTGCACGTGGTCAAGGAGTATACCGGCCACGGAGTCGGCCAATCGATGCACGAACGGCCGCAGGTTCTCAACTACGTGGGGGGCGACGCCGACGGCAACCTGGCGCTCGAGGCCGGGCTGGTTGTCGCCGTGGAGCCGATGGTTCAGGTAGGCACGTGGCTCACACGAACGCTCAAGGATGACTGGACCGTCGTCTCCAAGGATAGGAGCCTGGCGGCCCACTTCGAGCATACAATAGCAGTAACCAACGCAGGGCCGGAGATTTTGACTCTGCCTTAACGCTGTGATAAACTTGCAAAGTTGCGCCTGATCGAGCAACTGGAGGTTAGCGATGAAAGTTCGACCGTCCGTCAAGAAAATGTGCGAAAAGTGCAAGATTGTGCGCCGCAAGGGCATCGTGTACGTTATTTGCACCAACCCGAAGCATAAGCAGCGCCAAGGCTAATCAGGCACAGGGGATTCATTTATGGCACGTATTTCAGGCGTAGACCTGCCGCGCGACAAGCGTGTAGTCATATCACTCACATACATTTACGGCATTGGTCGCACGACCAGCGAGCAGATCCTCAAGCAGGTGAACATTGACCCGTCGGTTCGGGTCAAGGATCTGGACGAGGCGCAGCAGACGCGCCTGCGCGAGTACATCGACCGCAACTATGTGGTGGAAGGTGACCTGCGCCGCGAAGTCAACATGAACATCAAGCGGCTGATTGAGATCGGCAGCTATCGTGGGCTGCGCCACCGGCGCAACCTGCCTACCCGCGGGCAGCGCACGCGTACGAATGGGCGCACCCGCCGTGGTGTGAAGAAGACTGTGGCCGGCAAGAAGAAGGCCGCACGCAAGTAAGTGAAATCAGGCGAGTTGCCTGCCGCCTGAACAGCGCAGGCAGCCGGTTGAGAATGGGATTACGAGCGCTCGGGTTATTGTACCCGGGCGCGCAGGCATCAGACTCTAAGGAGCAATCATGGCTCGACCGCAGCGCCGGCGCGACCGCCGAACAGTCAGGCGTGAGCGCAAGAATGTGCCGACCGGCCAGGTGCACATTCACTCTGCCTTCAACAATACGATAATCACTGTCACTGACCTCTTTGGCAATACGCTTTGCTGGGGCAGCAGCGGCACGGCTGGATTCAAGGGAAGCCGCAAGTCGACACCCTTTGCAGCGCAGCTCGCCGCACAGGCCGTCGGCAATACCGCTCGCGCCGACTTCAATATGCGCGAGGTGGATGTCTTTGTGAAGGGGCCGGGTCCCGGGCGCGAGTCGTCGATTCGTTCGCTGCAGGGTGCGGGTCTGGTCGTTCGCTCGATCACCGATATCACCCCGCTGCCGCACAACGGTTGCCGCGCCCCCAAGAAGCGCCGCACGTAGGCGACGTAGTTGCGCGGCGCATTGTGCGCCTGGCGCGACATTGTTGTGACGCTTGAATTGTGACGGCTGAGCCAGCACCCAGTCGCGACGACCGAGATACCCGGCATGAAGGCCGGCGGAGGACTCATGGCACGACATACAGATGCAGTTTGCAGGCTGTGCCGCCGCGAAGGCATGAAGCTGTACTTGAAGGGCGATCGTTGTTTGAGCCCCAAGTGCGCGATTGAAAAGAAGAACAACCCACCAGGCATGCACGGCCGGAAGGCAACTTTCCGCCGCAAGACTTCGGACTACGGTCTGCAGTTGCGCGAGAAGCAGAAGGCGCGCCGCATTTATGGCGTCATGGAGCAGCAGTTCCGTCGCTACTTCACCGAAGCCAGCCGCCGCAAGGGCATGACGGGCGCTCAACTCCTGTCGATGCTTGAAAGCCGCCTGGACAATGTTGTCTATCGCCTGGGTTTCGCCGACAGCCGTCCGCAGGCTCGCCAGTTGGTGCGCCATGGGCACATCTCGCTCAATGGCCGACGCACGAACATTCCTTCGGCGCTTGTCAGCGTGGGCGACAAGGTGACAGTCTACGAGACGAGTCGCAGCAACACCTATTTCAAGGACCGTATGCAGGTCATGCAGAGCACGCGCGTTCCGGCCTGGTTGAATCTTGACCTGGCTGCAATGGGTGGCTCGGTGCTGCAAGCGCCCGCTCGTGAGGATGTTGAGATTCCTCTTAACGAGCAGTTGATTGTTGAATACTACAATCGCTAAGATGATTCAGTCGCTGCGGCGACTGCACCTTCACGCAGGGGAATGCGTGGGTGCGGCCGTGGCGGTTGTTGTGTGCAATGATGTCGCCGCCCGATCTTCTACCCGGGCCGCGCATCGGGCGAATTCGTCCGTTTGCGCACCAAGCAGGAGGGTTGTCCCTTGCTGAACACGGTACTTCCCAAAATCGAGGTTGAGTCCAGTTCGTTGAACTATGGCCGTTATATCATCAGCCCGCTCGAAAGCGGCTATGGTATTACGCTAGGTAACGCGCTGAGGCGGGTTTTGCTCTCGAGTCTCAAGGGCGCGGCGGTCACTTCGCTGCGCATCAGTGGGATTCATCACGAGTTCACTGCCATCCCGCATGTACGTGAGGATACGCAGCGACTTATTTTGAATGTCAAGCAGATTCGCATCAAATCGCGCACGGATGAAGCGGTTCGGCTGCGCGTTGAGGTGACAAGTGAAGGGCCGGTAACGGCGGGCGATCTGATCGCGTCTCCCGATGTGGAGATTGTCAACCCAAGCCTCTATCTGCTCACGGCCGATGCTGATGATGTTGACCTGGATCTCGAGCTGACTGTAAATGTTGGGCGTGGGTATAGCCCGGCGGAGGAACGGGGCAAATTGCCGCTGGGCGAAATTCCCGTTGATGCAATTTACAGCCCTGTGCGCAAAGCAGCCTATCATGTTGAGCGCACGCGCATTGGTCAGCAGACCGACTACGACAAGTTGATTATCGACGTCTGGACTGACGGCACGATGAGCCCGGACGAAGCGTTGCGCGAGTCGGCCAAGACACTGGTGACGCACCTGTCGCTGCTCGCGGGCGAGGAAGTCCATGCAGCGGAGAAGCTGGAAGAGCCCGAGCAGGGCATCCCGGCACGCGTTTACGACACGCCGATTGAAGAACTTGAGTTGACGGTGCGGGCGTACAACTGCCTCAAGCGCGCCGGCATTACCAAGGTCGGCGAGATTCTCAAGCGCATGGAGAAGGGCGAGGATGAAATGCTCGCCATCCGCAACTTCGGCAAGAAGTCGCTTGACGAACTTGTTGACAAGCTGAAGGAAAAGAACTTCCTTACGGTGCCGGGCTTTGATAACACCTTCTGGATTGAGAGCTACAAGTCGGAGAGCGACGACGAGGATTAGGTTGGTTGCTCACCGAGTTGTGTGACGGGATCGGGCGAAGTCTATTTGACGCAGTTATTTGGCGCAGTGGACGGTTGGTGCGGATGCACCGCCCGCCGTCGAGCGAGGAGTCATCATCATGCGACATCGAGTTATGGGACGCCACCTGGGCCGCGACGCGGCTCACCGCAAGGCGCTCTTTAGCAACCTGATCCGCGACCTGTACATTCACGGGCGCATCACCACAACAGAAGCCAAGGCACGCGCCATTCGCTCTGATGCGGAAAAGCTGATCACCAAGGCCAAGCATGGTTTGGCCGATGGCGGCAATCGCGTCCATACGCAGCGCCAGGTTGTCTCCTATCTCGGCGACCAGACGGTTGCCAAGAAGGTCTTTGACGAGATCGCGCCGCGTTTCACCGACCGCAACGGCGGCTATACGCGCCTGATCAAGTTGGGCAAACGCCTGGGCGACAACGCCGACATGGCCATTATCGAACTGGTCGACAACCCGGAATAGGGTTTGGCGGCGGGTGCAGGACCATGTCAGTCAATGAGAGCGGCGAATTCAGGCAGATTGCCGCTTTGGTAGGGTACGACGGCACGGACTACTGCGGATTTCAGGTGCAGCCCGGTCGGCCGACAATACAAGGCTCTTTGGAAGAGTCCTTGTGTACATTCACAACGAAGCAGGGAAGGGTCATTGGCTCAGGGCGAACCGACTCCGGGGTGCATGCTCGGGGGCAGGTGATCGGCGTCAGTGTTCTGTGGCGCCACGGGCTGGATGATTTGCGCCGTGCCTGGAACGTGCATCTGCCGCCGGCGATTGTGATTCGCAAGATAGATGAAGCGCCCGTCGGCTTTCATCCCCGCTTCAGCGCCGAGAGTCGCACCTATTGCTACTTCATGGTTGAAGGGGCGGTGCGCGAGCCGTTGAGTAGCCGGTATGCTCTTGATGTTGGGCGAAGGCTTGATCTTGAAGCAATGCAAGCCGCGGCGGCGCATTTGGTGGGGACACACGACTTTGCCACTTTTGGGCAGCCCCCGCAGGGCGAGAACACAGTGCGCACGGTCCTTGGCGCCGATGTGAAGCTGGCGGAAGTCAATTTGGCGCACACGGGCTTGGATGTGAACGTTGGACGCAGGCTTGTGTTTACCGTCACAGCCAATGCGTTTTTGCAGCACATGGTGCGCAAACTGATGGGCAGCCTGATCAAGGTTGGTCTCGGTCGTTGGAGTGTCTCTCGTTTTGCAGAGGCATTGCGTGCCGCAGATGGCGCCTATTGCGCCCCACCCGCGGCGCCATGTGGGCTGGTGTTGGAGAAGGTTGCATATCCTGAATCCTGGCGGCTCTTTGCAGAGTCGAACGCAAGGTGATTGGGATTGACGGAAGTACCCTGCGAACTTGGCAGGGACGCTGGAACTGAATCGACACTCGACAGGTGAGTGTTTAGCAACGTGAGTAGAGGAGTTAGTCTCGTGAAGGCGACCGTAAGTCCGAGCGAAGAAGAGGTCAAGGGGAACCGCGAGTGGTACGTCGTCGATGCGACGGGCGCCACGCTGGGTCGTCTTGCAACACAAATTGCCACCATTCTGCGCGGCAAGCACAAGCCAACGTTCAGCCCGAATCTGGACAGTGGCGATTTCGTGATTGTTACGAACTGCGAGCGGATCGTCGTCACGGGCAAGAAACTCGACACCGTGCGCTACTACCGTCACTCCCAGTATCCCGGTGGCTTGCACAGCCGCTCAATGCGCGAGCAGTTGGATCGATTCCCGGATCGCGTCATTACAGAGGCCGTCAAGGGAATGATGCCGAAAACGCGCCTGGGGCGCGCCCAAATGAAGAAACTGCGCGTTTACGCCGGTGCGGAACATCCGCATGCTGCGCAATTGCCGACCAAGCTGGAATTGGGAGCTTAATCCATGGCTGAGTATATCGAGGCAATTGGCCGTCGCAAGACCGCCTCTGCACGTGTGCGACTTTATGCGGGCACCGGCGAAATCGTTGTTAATGACAAGCCGATGGATGTCTACTTCGGCCGTGATCTGGACCGCATGATCCTGATGCAGCCGCTCAATGTCACCGGTACGGCGGCTTCCTACAACATTAGTGTACACGTTGCCGGCGGCGGCGACAGCGGCCAGGCAGCAGCTGTGCGTATGGGCATTGCCCGCGCACTGGCGATGGGTGACACAAATTTGCGCACACCCCTCAAGAGCGCCGGTTTCCTTACGCGTGACGCACGCGCCAAGGAACGCAAGAAGCCGGGCCTCAAGCGCGCCCGCAAGGCAAAGCAGTACACAAAGCGCTAGATTGCGGCGACTACGCCCTGCGCAAGAGAGCACGCAAGAGCCTCCGGGATTCGTTCCGGAGGCTTTGTCTTTGAAGGAAGTTCGGGCACAATCAGATGATTGGATAGCCACCGTCATGAAGGAGCCTCAGTGATTCGCACCGCGCTGGTTTGCGTGCCGCATATGGACGACGCGGGTCTTGATGCCGTGCGCGGGTTGCTTCGGAGAACGGGTGGGTTTGTCGTCATGGAGGAGCGCGCCGTGGCGTCGCAGCGAACCTGGCTTGCCGAAACGCTGCGTAACCTGTGTGATGAGGCCGAGATGGACCTTGTTCTCACGATCGGCGGCACTCTTCCGGCACCCGGTCCCAGCGCGGGGGAAGCCGTCCCCGAGGCAACGCTTGACGTGCTTGATCGGGGCGCGCCGGCGCTGTCGGAAGCCATGCGTGCGGAAGCGCAGGCGACTTCGCAACTGGCGCTGCTGGATAGGGGCGTGGCGGGCATTCGCAGCCGTACGCTAATCATCAATCTTCCCGAGGGCGCTGCCGCCTCGTTCTGGCTGGAGGCCATCGCCGATGTGATCCCCGCCTATGTCGCGCACCTGCAAGGGAGCGACAGTGCACCCCGCCTTGCCGTGTTTGCAGCCGGAGCGGAACCCCAGCAGCCTGAGCCCGAAGCGGCCCCGCGCCGTGCAAAGGGGCTCGACGCCGATGAATTCGCTGCCTTTCTCAGCCGCAACAAGGAGTGACATCGGGAGGCAACGGAAAGATTGGCATTAGCCTGGACGCGGACGACGCGGATATGGCGGATTGACCAGCCGCACATCTGCGACTTGCGCAGTAGAGTTGTATCCCCAAGTGCGCCGCCACTTGCCGGGACCGCATCGGCGCGCTCGAGGAGAAACCGGCACCTTTTGGCGTCCCTGCCAAAGCGAACTATACTCCTCATGTGCGCAACGTCTTCCACATCAGGGTGCCTCACAGGCGCGTGTAGCGGCGCTAACGCATGAAATCCCCATCATCAAAAGTCACGACGTCGGTTCACAAGCAGTTGGGTCAGGCGCTGCGCGGTCTTTTACGCCGCGTCGATTACGAGGTCGTTGCGTGCTTTCCTGCAGTGCGGCAGGTCTGCGAGCGCGTCGCTCCAGGCTCGACCTCCGTCTACAAGGCGCCGTCGAACCCTAAGACCGTGATCTTGAACCGATAAACCTTGAAACCATTGAACCCATAAACCTGAAAACCCCTGGCCTTACCCCGAAGGAGAATGTCATGTTTCGTGGAGGTGTAGCGGTTGTTGGCGCCGGCTTCATGGGCCCCACCCATATCGAAGCGCTGCGCCGGCTTGGCATCAACGTTGTGGGCATTTTGGATATTACGCCCGAGAAGTCGCTTCAGGCAGCGCAGGGCATTGGCCTGTCAAAGGGCTATTCCTCCCTTGACGAGATGCTTGCCGATCCTGCGATCAGTTCCGTGCACATTACGACGCCCAATAAGCTCCATTTTGGCGTGGCCAAAGCCGTGCTGGAAGCGGGCCGGCACGTCATGTGCGAGAAGCCGCTGGCGATGAACTCCACCGAATCCGCCGAGCTTGTGCGAATCGCGGCCGCGAGTGGGGCGGTGGCGGGCGTCAACTACAACATGCGCTCCTATCCGCTCAACGTCGAGGCGCGTGTGCGCGTGCAGCGGGGCGATATCGGCGACATCTTCACCGTGCATGGCAGCTACGTGCAGGACTGGCTGCTCTACAACTCCGATTACAACTGGCGCGTGCTTGCCGCCGAAGGGGGCGATGTGCGCGCAATCGGCGACATTGGCACGCACTGGATGGATCTGGCGCAAGGCATCTCCGGCCTGGAAATCGAGGCCGTCTGCGCCGACCTGCAGACCGTGCATCCCGTGCGCATGCGCCCCAAGGGCGAGGTGGAGACCTACTCGGGCAAGCTGGGCGTGCAGCAGGCGACCGACGCGATTGAGGTGACGACCGAAGATGTGGGCAACGTACTGCTGCGTTTCAAGGGCGGCGCACGCGGCATCCTTCACGTTTCGCAGGTCAATGCCGGGCGCAAGAACAATTTGCGCTGGGAAATTGCGGGGAGCAAGGGTGCGCTGGCGTGGGACAGCGAGCATCCGAACGAGTTGTGGCTGGGCTCTCGCGAGCACGCCAACGAAATCCTGATCAAGGATCCTTCGCTGCTGAGCCCCACTGCGCGTGCTTACAGCGGCTATCCCGGCGGCCACGCCGAGGGCTATCCGGATACGTTCAAGATGAACTTCAAAGCGTTTTACGGCTACATTGAAGCGGGCGACTATTCGCTGCCGGCACCTTTTCCTACCTTTGCCGAGGGGCATCGCGAACTGCTGCTCTGCGAAGCGATTTTCCGCAGCCACAATGAGCAGCGCTGGGTCACCGTCGAATAGCAGTTGCCAATATAAGAATCTCTTGGGGAGGAAATCAAATGCAACTCGGGTTTGTTAGCGCAATTCTGCCTGAACTTTCGCTAGAAGAAGTGCTGGATATGGCGGCAGCAACCGGCTACGGCTGCGTCGAAGTGATGTGCTGGCCCAAGGGCAAGGCCGAGCGTCGCTACGCGGGCGTGACGCACATTGACGTGACCGGCTTCGACAAGGCCGCGGCCGGCCGCGTGCAGGAGCTCGTGGCGGCCAAGGGCGTGGCCATTAGTGGCCTCGGCTACTACCCCAACCCTCTCGCCCCCGACATGGCCGAGGCGCAGGTTTACGTGGAGCACATCAAGCAGGTGATTCTTGCTGCCGAGCTGCTGGATGTGCCGGTGGTCAACACCTTCATCGGGCGCGACTGGACGAAGTCGCTTGCCGACAACTGGGCGCGCTTTGGCGAGACGTGGAAGCCAATCATCGCCTTCGCCGAGGATCACGGCCGCAAGGTGGCGATCGAGAATTGCCCCATGTACTTCAGCAATGACGAGTGGCCGGGCGGCAAGAATCTTGCCACGTCACCCGCGATTTGGCGGCGCATGTTTGCCGAGATTCCCAGCGACTCCTTTGGCCTGAACTTTGACCCCTCGCACTTTGTCTGGCAGCAGATGGACTATCTGGCGCCCCTGCGCGAGTTCAGCGGCAAACTCTTCCACATGCACGCCAAGGACGCGCGGGTGGATCGCCACCGCCTCAACGACGTGGGCATCCTGGCGACGCCGCTTGAGTTTCACACTCCCAAACTGCCCGGCCTGGGCGATGTCGACTGGGGGCAGTTCTTCTCCGTGCTGAGCGACACGGGCTACGCCGGTCCTGTCTGCGTCGAAGTGGAAGATCGCGCCTACGAGGGTGCGCTGGAGCTACGCACGGCTTCGCTCATCCAGTCACACACCTACCTGCGCCAATTTATTGGGCCGGACCGATAAATAGCGGCGGACGCACGCCTGAGCGACTGTTCGAGGTGCGTGCACTGGGCGTCACACGTACCGGGGCCACGTGCACCGGAGCGATTCTTGATGAGTTCAAGGCGCGTGCCGGGGCAGCGTGAAGCGACTGCGCACGTGATGACTAACGCCAGCATAGCGCTGCAGCGGTGAGGTGTGTTTCTACATGTTGCACGGCGTGGAGGTTGACCTAAGCGCAAAAGCGGAGCAATGGACCCTGGCCAGCGCAGTCGCCATAGCCGACGGTGCGCAGTGGGTATATTATGTGCCTAGCAAGGTCAAGCAGCGGCTGCGCGCCGTGCTTTCCAGCCGGCATAGTACGAAGAACCTCCAGTACCGCGTGTTCGCGCTCCTGGGATTTGTCGCCATGCGTCCGCACCTGCACGCGATTGATCGCGTGGTGATTGATCAGGACTACGCAGGACCCCATGCTGAGGCAGCAATCAAGAATCTGTTGCTACGTTTGGTCCGTACGGACAGGCCAGAGGTATCAGGGGAGTTTCTACGCTTTGCCAACATCAAAGGCTGCGCGGCAGATATACTCGCAAAGCGCGTCTTTGATGGCAAGGAACAAGCAAAACGCGTGGCACGCTTTGAAGATTTCGAGGAATTGCTGTAGAGGCGGGCGCGGGCAAAGAATATGCCGGAGAAGCCCACAAGGGGGCATAACTGCTACACGCTCAGGCTTGCGCCTGCTACCCACGTGGGGCACTCTTCAGCCTGTAGCCACCCGGCACATTCACTATATCACAAGTGTCAATACTTCATGTATGCCAATATCAATGTAGGGGCAATCGCTTCTGAGATTGCCCCACCAGAGTGAGACAACACGGCGCACGCTGGTACGACGCAGCGCGTAGACCGCTTTGTGACACCCGACAGCCTCTTCCCCAACCCCGCCAAGTGGTTGAGTTCTACGACTATGAGGCAAAGACACATGAGAGAATTCACTTCAATCCGTGCTGTCAGTTTGAGCGACTTGCTTCAGGTCTTGGAAGCTTGGGAGCTTGGTCAAGTGGCCTACTGGCAGGTACAAGACTGGGCAGAGCGCATCTCGGAGGGAGAAGAATGGCCCACCTTCAATATAGACGATCCAAAGTCGGCGGTAGCGAACGTTATCGATCTGCTTGACCTCATGTACGTTGAGCACCTCTTGCGTCAAGACATACCTGCGTTACGCGCTTACCTACATACATACTTGATCTCGCCCGAAAAAGCCTCGCAAGACCTAGATGCGCATTGGAGCCGCATCGAACTTGATGAACGGCGCAAGATCCCCCAGGAGTAGAGAAAGTGCCAACCGCATGCGGGCTTGCATTGCATTTGCACATTGCCTCTCCTTTTCGTAGCGGTATGTGAATCCAGCCTTCCGCAGTCCAGCTATGCAACGGCCCACTCACCCAATGAGAAGAGTGGGCCGTTGCATGGGCACTAGCTGGGTACACAATCTTGCCCGTACAGGACCACCTGCGACCGTCGAGTGCGGTGCTGACGCAGGCGGTGGCACAGGCGGCTACGCCTCCTACAAGCCCTGTAGAGCAGCACCTCGCAAGAACTTCGCAACAGAAAGACGGCGGGCATTCTTGCCCGCCGCCTGTGATTCTTCCTCGTAGTTGCCGTTCTCTGCGTTCCTCTGTGCCTCAGCGCCTCTGCGTCGCAGTTCCGCAGTTCCGCAGTTCCGCAGTTGCGCCGTTCTGTTGTTACCCCCGAAGCCCGCCTGGAACAGATTCGTCCAGAAACTGGGCAGGATGCCCACAACAATCGTGAACGCCGCCGCAATCGCCAGCCCCACCTGCAGCGAGGGCCATGCGTGGGGCTCGACGACCAGTTCCGGGTCGGCCTGCTCGAAGTACATGGCGACGACCACGCGCAGGTAGTAGTAGGCCGCAATCGCGCTCGTGATCATGCCTATGACGGCCAGCCAGGTCCACCCGCCGCTGACGGCGGCACCGAAGACGAAGAACTTGGCGAAGAAGCCCGCCAGCGGCGGCATGCCGCTCAGTGCAGAACATGAAGATCGCCATGAGGAAGGCAAGCAGCGGCGCCTTGCGCGAGAGGCCGCGTGCGTGGTTCTGCAGCGCGTCATCGCCCACGCGCTGTTCGAGCGTCATGATGACGGCAAACGCCCCCATCGTCATGAAGGAATAGGTGAAGAGGTAGAAGAGCGCCGCATCAACGCCGGCCGCGGTGCCGGGAACGAGCGCCGTCATCACATAGCCGGCGTGGGCAATTGTGGAGTAGGCGAGCATGCGCTTGAGGCTCTGCTGGCGGAGCGCCGCGAGGTTGCCCAGAATCATCGTCAGCGTGGCGAGGATGGCCAGAATCCAGCCCCACTGTGGCTGCGCGGCCGGCAGCGCCAGCACAAGCAGTCGGGCCATACCGGCGACGGCTGCCGCCTTGGTGCCGGCGCTCATGAAGGCAGTCACCGGTGTCGGCGCGCCCTGGTAGACGTCCGGCGTCCACATATGGAAGGGAACCAGGCTCACCTTGAAGCCGAAACCCACGATCAGCAGCGCAATGCCTGCATAGAGCAGGAACGGGTCTGCCTGGCCGCTGCTCACGCTCCGGGCGATGAAATCGTATTGCGTTGTGCCGGTGGCGCCGTAGAGCAGCGCCGCGCCATAGACAAAGAAGGCCGACGCGAAGGCACCGAGCAGAGAAGTACTTCATCGCCGCTTCGGTGCTGCGCGGGTTGGTGCGGTGCAGACCGGTGAGAATGTAGAGCGCCAGCGAGAAGATCTCGAGTGCCAGGAAGAGCACGATGAGGTCCGTTGCCGAGCCCATGAACATCATGCCCACGGTGCAGAGGAGGATTAGCGCGTAATACTCGCCTACCTGTCGGTTGACCTTCTCAATATAGGTATTGCTGAAGAGGACGGCCAGAAACGCCGCCATGAGCACAATCAGGCTCACGCTCAGGGCGAAATGGTCATCGATCGCCTGTCCCTGGAAGGAGACCGGCGTTTGGCCCCACAGCCAGACGCAGATCGCGGCGGAACTCAGAATGCCCACGAGCGCAATCCAGGGCACAGCGCGCTTCGCCCCGGCATGTTCGTCGTCGGCGCCGCCGCCAAAGGCGTCCACCAGCATGACCACCAGGGCGAAGAGCAGGAGCACCGTCTGCGGCAGGATTGCCTGCATGTTCAATTGCAGCATGAACAAGGAATCGTTCATTTGGAGACAGCCTCCAGTGCCATGGGCTCCAGAGCCACGGGACCCACCGTGCGCGTAATGGCGGGTTGGCTTTCGAGCAGCGCCGACACCGACGGGTTGATCTTGTCAAAGAAGAGATTCGGGAAGAGGCCGATCACGAAGAAGAGCAGCAGCAAGGGCAGCACCATGAGGAACTCGGCGGGCCGAATGTCCTGCAACACCCCGACTTCGTTTTCCGGTTTGGTGATCGTGCCTTGCGCCATCTTGCGGAAGGCGGTGAGGAGATACCAAGCCGCCAGAATCACGCCGAGGGTCGCAGTGACGGCAAAGGCCGGGTTCCACGTGTAAGCGCCCAGCAGGATGGAAAACTCGCCCACAAAGCCGTTGAGGCCGGGCAGGCCTGCGCTACTCATGGCCACCACCAGGAAGAGGAAGCTGTAGACCGGAATGCTCTTCCACAGGCCGCCGAAGTCGTCAAGCATGCGCGTGTGGCGCCGTTCGTAGAGCAGCCCCACCATGAGGAAGAGGGCACCCGTGCTCACACCGTGGTTGACCATCTGCAGCACCGAGCCGCTGACCGATTGCTGGTTGAGCGCAACAAGGCCCAGCATGACGAAGCCCATGTGTGCGACGGACGAGTACGCCACGAGCGACTTCACGTCCTTCTGCATCAGCAGCGGTCAGCGCGCCGTACAGAATCCCGATCACCGCCAGCCCGGCAATCCACGGGCCAAAGCGCGCCGCCGCATCCGGGAAGAGCGAGACGTTCAAGCGCAGATAGCCGTAGGAACCCATCTTGAGCAGCACGCCCGCAAGGATGATCGAACCTGCAGTCGGCGCCTGCACGTGCGCGTCGGGGAGCCAGGTATGGAACGGGAAGAGGGGCACCTTGATGGCAAAGGCGAGCGCAAACGCGAGGAAGGCCCACGTTTGCACACTCGAACTCAGCGTCGCACTCTGAAGTTCCACAATGTTGAATGTGCCGGTGTTGAAGTAGAGAACCAGAATCGCAACGAGCATGACCGCGGAACCGGCGAAGGTGTAGAGAAAGAACTTGAGAGCCGCATAGACCCGGTTCTGGCTGCCCCATTGGCCGATCAGGAAGTACATGGGGATGAGGCTGAACTCGAAGAAGACGAAGAAGAGCACCAGATCAAGCGCCAGGAAGGTGCCGATCATCGCTGTCTCGAGCACAAGCATGAGCGCGAGGAATCCGCCCAGCCGGTCCTTGACGAAGCGGTTGCTGAACGCAATCGAAATCGGCGTGAGCAGCGTTGTGAGCAGGACGATGAAGAGGCTGATGCCGTCCACGCCGAGGTGGTAGTTGAGGCCTGCCGCAGCCACCCAGGGAACCATCTCTTCATACTGCATGCCCACGTTGGCGTTCTGCCAGTTGACGAGCAGCAGCAGGCTCAGGAGGAAGACCACAATGGAGAAGCCGAGCGCCGTCCACTTGCGCGCCGTATCACCATGCAGCAGCAATACGGCCGCCGCGCCCACCAGCGGCAGGAACGTGATGATGCTGAGCAAATAGGGTACCGAGAATTGCATAAAGACCAGCTTCCTGAGTGCGATTCCGCGCAAGTGCGACGGCCCGGTTGAGCGCCGCTACACCACGAGGAAGTAGACCACCACCACCGCAACACCCACGAGGATGCTCAGCGCATAGGTGGGCACATAACCATTTTGCAGCTTGCGCGACCATTCACCCACGCGCACTGTCTCGTGCGCAATGCCATTGACCGCACCGTCGACAATGCGGGGGTCAAAGAATGTGGCAAACCAGCCGCCGACTGCCTTGAGCGGCTTGACAATCCCCGCGTTGTAGACCTCGTCAAAGTACCATTTCTTCGCGAGCGGGCCGTTCAGGAATGCAAAACTCTTGCGCAGGCTCTGCATCCAGCCGGAATTGCGCCGGTAGAGGCTCCAGGCCATGAACAAGCCGAGCAGCGAGATGACGATGCTCAGCCCCAGCGCGATGAGTTCGAAGGTAAGGGTCGACTCGTGAAGGTGGCCGATGGCCGGTTCGAGGAACTTTTCAAGCGTGAGCACGAAGGGAATGCCCAGCAGCGCGTCAAGCAGCGATACGACGGCTAGAATCCACAGGGGCCATGTCATCAGGCGCGGGCTTTCATGCGCGTGCTCCACAAGCTTCTTGTCGCGCGGCTCGCCATGGAACACAAGAAAGAACATGCGAAACGTGTAAATTGCCGTCATCAGCGCAGCGACAAGGCCGACCATATAGAGAATCGGGTTCGCTTCAAGCGCACCGAGGAGGATCGCATCCTTGGAGAGGAAGCCGGATGTGAGCGGCAGGCCGGCCAGCGCAATCGCACCGGCGAGGAAGGTCCAGTAGGTGGAAGGCATTTTCTTGCGCAGGCCGCCCATCTTGCGCATGTCGGTTTCGCCGGCAAGGCCGTGCATGACCGAGCCCGCAGCAAGGAAGAGCAGCGCCTTGAAGACCGCATGCGTTACCAGGTGGAAGATCGACGCGCCGTAGGCCATAACGCCCACGCCGAGCATCATGTAGCCAAGCTGCGAAACCGTCGAGTACGCGAGCACCTTTTTGAGGTCTGTTTGCACGAGGGCAATCGAGGCCGCCATGATCGCCGTCAGCGCACCGATCCACGCGGCAAGGGACGACGCGTCGGGGGCAAGCTGCCACAGTGGATTCGTGCGCACAATCATGTAGATGCCGGCCGTGACCATTGTCGCGGCGTGAATAAGCGCCGAAACGGGCGTGGGGCCGGCCATCGCGTCGGGGAGCCAGACGAAAAGCGGCACCTGCGCGCTTTTGCCTGTTGCGCCCAGCAGCAGCATGAGGCAGATGAGCGTGGCCGTTCCCGCAGCCAGACCGCCGGCCGAGGCCTTGGCAAAGACTTCATTGAAGGTAAGCGTGCCCAGGGCGGCCCAAATCGCCATCATCGCGACCAACATGCCGAAGTCGCCTACGCGGTTGACCATGAAGGCCTTCTTGCCGGCGTCGGCGTACCACCCATAAAGGCCATCCTTGCGGTCGAACCAGAAGCCAATCAGCAGGTAGGAGGCGAGGCCCACCCCTTCCCAACCGACAAACATGCCGGCGAACGAATCGCTGAGCACAAGGATCAGCATGGCGAAGATGAAAAAGTTGAGGTAGACGAAGAAGCGCTGGAACATCGAATCTTCGTGCATGTACGCAATGGCGTAGATGTGGATGAGAGAACCGACGCCGGTCACGACTAGCACCATGACCATGCTCAACGGATCAATCAGCAACGCCGCGTTGATGTTAAGCGAGCCGACCGTAATCCAGTCCCAGAGGTGAACGGTGATCGACCGATCTTCGCCGGGGAGAGCCAACATTGCCGCGAGCAGCGCAACGCCCACCGCAAACGCGGCGATGACTGCGCCCGAGGCGATCGCGCCCACGGCGTTCTTGCTCAGCCGATTGCCGAAGAAGAGATTGATCAGCGCTCCAGCTGCCGGAAAGAAGAGCAGGAGCCATGCATATTGGATCATAGGAGCATCCTCTGACAGCAGGCCCACTGTGCGGGCGTGCTGTGTGCGCTGTTGTTGCGGCGCGGGCGCCAGGGCCGACCGCAGGGCATTGCCGTGCGGCGTTCTACCACTTGAGCAGGTTGATTTCGTCGATGTTGGTTGTGTCGACGTTGCGGTTATGGGCAATCAGAATTGCCAGCCCAACGGCGACTTCGGCGGCGGCCACGGCCATGATCATGAACACGAAAATCTGGCCGTTGAGATTGCCCCACTGGCGGCTGAGCGCAACCAGCGAGAGGTTGACGCTGTTGAGCATGAGTTCCACGCACATGAAGACAATCAGTGCGCTGCGCCGGCTCAGCACGCCAACTGCGCCGATCAGGAAAATCATGGCGCCCAGAATCAGATAGTAGCTCGTTGGAATCATAGGACCCGCTTTGAACTCGAGTGCTTCTACAAAGAAAAGTAACAATTGAAAACTGATAATTTGTGCAGCGCAGCAATTTGAGTGGACGTAGCGGGGGGCTTCCAGCCCTCCGACCGCTTGCCTAACCTGATGCCGCAATGGCGGGCTGGAAACCCCTTGCTACGGGATTCGAATCTACTGCGTGAGATAATGTCTTCGGCCAGGCCGGGAGGAGGACATTAGCCACCAGTTGCCCAATAATCAATCTCCAATTATCAGTCCAGCGCACTTACTTCTCCGCCGCCGCGCCACCCGTCTCGTCTTTCGCCTGTTTTCGGCCCAGCAGCAGCGCGCCGATGAGCGCAACCAGCAGCAACACGCCGACCATCTCGAAGGGCAGGATATCAGCGCGTGAAGAGTTCGAATCCCACCACCGGCGGCACACCGCCCATGTTGGTCACCAGATCAGGCCGCGTCCCCGCAAACGCCTGCACCATGCTGAAGGCGAGGGCAACGAGCAGGAGGAGCCCCAGTGCGAGTGCCACCCAGGGCGTCCACGCGCGATGGCCGGCGCGCAAGTCGATCTTCTCGCTGCCCATGAGCATGATGACAAAGAGAATGAGGATGACAATGCCACCGGCGTAAATGATGATCTGGACAGCGGCCAGAAACTGCGCATCAAGCGTTACATAGAGCGCGGCAAGCATGATGAAGTTCGCCAGCAGGAAAAGCGCGCTGTGCACCGGCTTGTTGCTAAGGACCACGCCTGCCGCGGCGGCCAGGCTAATGGCGCCAACGACGATGAAGAAAAGATACGAAAACCACATGAGGACATTCCCTCGTTGCGTAGAGTGACCAGTCGCTGCGCTGCGCCAATAACGCGTGCTGCAATATGCCTTTACTCTGGTCGAATAATCACCAGCGGCTCATCCGGGTTGAGCAACGTCTCTTTTGTCAGAATCAGGTCGCGCCGGTTGTATTGCGCCATGGCAAACTCATGGCCCAGCACAATTGCCTCCACCGGGCATGCTTCTTCACAATCGCCACAGAAGACGCAGCGCAGAAGATTGACCTCGTAGACCGTGGCGAAACGCTCGCCGGGCGAGTGACGATTGTTGGGATCGTTCTCGGCCGCCTCGACATAGATGGCCCCAGTCGGGCAGGCCGCCTCGCACAGCATGCAGCCAATGCAGCGCTCGAGCCCACCTTCGTAGCGGCGCAGCTCGTGGCGGCCGCGAAAGCGCGGGTAGAGCGGCACCGGTTCGAAGGGATACTGGATTGTCACATTCTTGCGCGTCAGCGCGGTGAGCGTCACGCCCATCGCCTTGGCAATTTCGAGTGCACCGCGGAAGAAGCCAGTTGAAGCCATAAGAAAGTGTTTCCTTGCCCGTCAGTGTCTGCAATGCAGAGGCGCCCAACTGCACCTCACCCCCGGCCCCTCTCCATGCGGAGGGGTGAAACGACCCCCGTCCCGCAAGGAAAATAAACGCCTGATCACCCAATCACCCAATCAACAAATAAACCAATCAACCAATTATCAATCTCCAATGATCAATTACTTGAAGAAGACCACCAACAGCGCCGTCACAATCATGTACCCAAGGCTGATGGGCAGAAGGCGCGTCCAGGTGAAGTTCATCAACTGGTCGTAGCGGGGCCGGCTCACGCTGCCGCGCACCCAGATGAAGAGGAACAGGATCACGATCACCTTGGCGAGCAGGACGAAAGGCCCTAGCCATATGACATCGGACAGCCACCCGAAAGGAAGCATGTAACCGCCGAAGAAGAGGGTCACGACGATCGCGCTCAAAGTGATCATGTTGATGTATTCAGCCATGAAGAAAAGCGCGAACTTGATGCCGCCGTACTCGGTCTGGAAGCCTGCCACGAGTTCGTTCTCAGTTTCGGGCAGGTCAAATGGACTGCGGTTGGCCTGGGCCAGCACGCCGATGAAAAAGAGTGGAAACATGATCCAGAGCCAGATCCACTCCCACCACATGCGCGGCGTGTCCACAAGCTGGACAAGGCTGAAGCCGCCAGCCAGCAACAGAATACTTACGAGGAAGAGCCCTTGCGGCAGCTCGTAGGAGATCATCTGCGCCGACGCGCGCAATGAGCCCATGAGCGAGTAGTTGTTGTTGCTGCTCCACCCGGCAAGGATGATGCCGTACGCCTCGACGCCTGCGATCGCCAGCAGCCAGAGAAAGCCAATCGGCACGTCGGCGACGGCGGGTATGCCCTTCGCAATGGGAATCACCGCCCAGATTGCGATTGCCGGAATCATGGCCAGCGCCGGCGCCATGACATAGACCCACTTGTCCACATGCGCGGGAATGAACTCCTGCTTGAACATCGCCTTGACTGCGTCGGCGATGGGTTGGAGCAACCCCTGCGGGCCGGCGCGGTTGGGGCCGACGCGCGCCTGGAAGCGGGCAATCAGCCGTCGCTCGTACCAGGTCAGGTAGGCGAAGCCCGTCAGCAGCACCAGCAGCAGAATCACGATGCGGATGAGCGGGAAGATGAAATAGTTCCACCAGTCCATAAACAGGTCCTAGCAGTCAATCAGGTGCGGCGCTGTGAAGGTTAGCGCCGGGCCGGGTTACGCGGACGCTTGCGCCTTCAGTTCAACATGGGCAACGGCATGGCCATTGCGCAGCGCACCCACCGGCGCGTTGGGCAGGCTTTCGGGAATCCACACGCTGCCCGGGCGAATGCTCGGGTCCAGGCGCGCGGCAAGAATCAGTTCGCCCTGGTCGCTGCGCACGCTGAGCAGGCTGCCTGCAACGATACCCATCTTTTCGGCGTCGCTGGGGTGGATGCCCACGGATGCGCCGAACGACATGTTCTGCATCAGCGGCGTGCGTGCGAAGAGATCTCCATCGTCATAGAGCACTGTGCCGCCGATGACGCTGTAGCCCTCTTCGACCAGTGCATCCACGGCCACGGTCTGCATCGCGGCCTTGCCGCGCACGGGCGTCGCGTCCCACTGCAACCCCTGATCGCCCAGCGCGTCCCAAGTCATGCCGCGATAAATCGGGAGCAGCTTGGCGATTTCGGCAGTCACGCTGCGGACGTCGACGAAGGGCCAGTGTGCGCCCAGGCGCGCGGCCAGGTGATCAAGAATCATCCAGTCCGAAGCAGCCTTGCTGTCGGGATTGCGCACGGCCTTGGGTGCACGCTGGACGCGCCGTTCAAGATTGGTAAAGGTGCCGTCTTCTTCCGCCCAACTCACGGCGGGCAAGACGACGTCGGCAAGCCGCGCCGTCTCGGTAAGGAAGAGATCCTGGACGACGAGGAAATCGAGAGCGTCGAGCTTCTCGGCCCAGCCCGGGCGCTCGGACGCGGGGTTCGCACCCATGACATAGAGCGCCTTGATGCTTTCACCGGAGCCGTCGAGCATCTGCGTGTAGCTCTTGCCCGGCTTAGTGGATAGCGTTCCGCCCCAGGCCTTCTCGAGAGATTTGCGCGCCTTTTCGTCAGTCAGCGGCGCATGGCCGGGCAGGCTGCCGGGCAGAACGCCCATATCGCGGCAGCCCTGGCTGTTGGCCTCGAGCCCCACGTAGGCCAACCGGCTGTTGTGGCCGGTGATGAGCGCCAGATTGGTCGAGCGCGTTGCGCACCTGCACGCCCTCTGCGCCCGTTGCCACCATGGGGCCGTAGATGATGACGGCGTTTGTGGCCTTGGCCAGCAGCTCGGCGGCGCGCTTCGGCCTCTTCAACATCCACCCCGCAGACCCGGCGCATGGCCTCCTTGGTCGCGTCGCCCACGAAGGTTGCGGCGTCGGCGGGCGCGTGTTGCACCTGTCTGAGCGCCAGCTTGGCAATGCCGTTGATGAGCAGCGCCTCCGTGCCGGGGCGGCACTGCAGGAATGGCCCCTTGTAGCGCGTCAATTCCACCTTGCGCGGGTGGACGATGATCAGCTGCGTCTTGCCCTTGCGCACGGCGCGGTTGAGGTGCACATCGAGGATAGGAAGCTCTTCGCTCGGGTCAATACCCACAAGCATGACGACATCGGCCTTGGGGTCGGGGCCATATTGGGGCTTCATCAGGTCGGCGATTGCGGGCAGCCCCGTGGGCAGTGCCGCGACATCGCCACCGTTGCGGTGGTCGATGTTGTTCGTGCCGACAACGCCGCGGAAGAGCCGTTGAAGCAGGTAATTGCTCTCGTTGCCCAGCTTGGCGCTGCCGATGGCGCCAATGGAATCGGGGCCGCTCGCTGCCTTGACGGCTTGCAGCTTGCTTGCCACAAGTTCGAGCGCCTCGCTCCACGTTGCGGTGACCAGCTCGCCCTCCTTGCGCACGAGCGGCGCAGTCAGCCGCTGCTCGTCGTTGATCCAGCCATGAGCAAAACGCCCCTTGTCACAGAGCCACTGGTCGTTGACGGCCATGTTCTCGCGCCCGACAATGCGGCGCACGCTGTGAGTGCGGCTGTCCATGCGCAGGTTGCAGCCAATCGAGCAGTGGGTGCAAATGCTTGGCGTGCGGTCGATTTCCCACGGGCGGAAGGCAAAGCGTGCCACGCGGTTCGTCAGCGCACCAACCGGGCAAATGTCGATGATGTTGCCGCTGGTCTTGGCGTCGACCGGCTTGCCGTCCTGGATGTCGATGATCGTCGCGCCGCCCCGCTCGAAAAGGCCCAGTTGCGGCTTGTCTTCCCACTCCTCAAGGTAGCGGATGCAGCGCCAGCAGACTACGCAGCGCTCCTGATCCAGCACGATCGTGTCGCTGATGCTGTACTGCTTGTTCTTGTGGCGCTTGGCATCCAACAGTTGGCTGATGCCG
Organism: uncultured Chloroflexia bacterium; assembly: GCA_963735275.1. Taxonomy (GTDB): domain Bacteria; phylum Chloroflexota; class Anaerolineae; order Caldilineales; family Caldilineaceae; genus UBA5069. The sequence goes on from CAVTKJ010000004.1 coordinate 451,470, forward strand.
GGGCCATAGCGCATCGTCTGGTCTTGCAGCGGGCACTCGCCCCCCTTATCGCAAATAGGGCAGTCGAGTGGATGATTGAGCAGGAAGAAGGCGAGATTCGCTTCCTGCACGGCCCTGACCTGCTCGGTGGTCGTATTGACCACCATGTCCGGCGCAACCGGCACGGAGCAAGCGGTCTGCAGCATGGGGCCGCGTGGGCCGACAATCTCGACGAGACACATGCGGCAGCAGGCCACCGGGTCAAGCTTGGGGTGGCTGCAGAAGACCGGAATCTCGATGCCAAGCTTCTGTGCGGCGTCCACCACGAGCGTACCCTTGGGTACAGTCACCGCGCGGCCGTCGATCGTCAGCGCAATTTCGTCGGGATTCGCGGGTGCGGCAGGCTTGGCGGGCACCGCGCCGCCACCCGTTCCCGGCGCGCTCGCGCCGCCCGGCTTGACCTCAATGGGGGTCTTCGGCTTTGGGTCAGGCTGGCTCGGGGAGTGCTTCAATTCGGGCGCTTTACCGCTCGCTTTATCGCTCATAGTCTGGAGAATCCATCACTCGTAGCGGCGGCTTCAGCCGCCGTTGTCAAGGACGCGTCGTCTCTTTGGGAACGGCGGCTGACGCCCCCGTTACGCGTGGCCATTGGTGCGCGCGTCAGTGGCCGTCTCAATTACATGGTCGTGCAGCAGCGGCGAATCACCCTCTGGCTCGACCGTGCTATCGCGCAGACCGCTGGGCTGCCCGGTGTCGGGACGGTAAATCGGGCGGATCGGCACGAGCGGGCCCATCTCCTCCGGGTTGGTCAACTCAATGTGCGTAACGAACTCGTTGCGGAACTTGGCAAGATTGCTCTGCAGGCCCCACACCGCGGCCTCGCCAAAGGGACAGAAGGATTTGCCCGCGATGAACGTGGTGATGTGGGCCATGAGGTCGACGTCCTGAAACGAGACCCTCACCCGCTTCCACCCGGTTGAGAATGCCTTCGAGCCAGCCTGTGCCCTCGCGGCAGGGCGTGCACTTGCCGCACGATTCCTCGCGGTAAAAGGCCATGGTGCGGCGCGCCACAGCCACCATCGAGGCGCGTTCGTCAATTGCGATGACACCCGCCGAGCCGAGCGATGAGCCCGCGGCGGCCACCGCCTCGTAGTCCATCGGCGTGTCGAGCTGGTCGGCCGTCAGAATCTTCATCGAGAGGCCACCCGGCACGACTGCCTTGATGGGCGCGTCATCCACTTCGGGGCCGCCACCGTAGGTGTTGATGATCTCGCTGAGCAGGACCGCGTGGGGCAGTTCATAGAGCCCCGGACGCTTGACGTTGCCGCTCAGGCAGAAGATGCGCATCCCGGGCGATTTCTCTGTGCCGAAGCCGCGGTACCATTCCACGCCATGGCGCATAACGAAGGTTACGTTGGCAATCGACTCAACATTGTTGACGATGGTGGGCTTGGAGTAGACGCCCTCAACGGCGGGGAAGGGCGGCTTCATGCGCGGGTGGCCGCGGTAGCCCTCCAGGCTGCTGAGCAGCGCGGTCTCTTCGCCACACTCATACGCGCCCGCACCGCGGTGCACCACAATTTCAAGGTTCTTGTCGGTGCCAAAGATGCCCTGGCCCAGGTAACCTTTGGCCTTGGCCTCGGCAATTGCGTCGCGCAAGCGCGTGGCAGCAAAGTAGTACTCGCCGCGAATGTAAATGAAGGCAAGTTCCGATTGAATGGCAAAGCAACTGAGAATGATCCCCTCAATCAACTGGTGGGGGTCATACTCCATGATGATGCGGTCCTTGAAGGTGCCTGGCTCCGACTCGTCGGCGTTCACCACCAGATAGCGGGGGAAGGCAGGTGCAAGGAAGCCCCACTTCATGCCCGTGGGGAAGCCTGCGCCGCCGCGCCCGTGGATGCCGCTGGCCTTGACCTGGTCGACGACCTCCTGCGGTTGCAGGGAGGTGAGCACCCGCCGGGCGCGTTTCATAACCGCCGTCGGCTTCGTAGCCCTCAATCTTGTGGCTGTCGGGCTTGTCCACGCGTGCGGTCAGGAAGCGCTCCTCCATGCCGCCCACGGTGTAGGGGCCGGCGGGCTTCCCCTCCAATGCCGGGTCGCCCGCGGCGGTCCAGCGCTCGAGATTCTCGAAGCCTTTGCCGCTCTTGATGACGGAGAGCATGGCGTCCACGTTTTCGGCGCTGGTCAACTCCTCGAAGTAGCGAATGCGGCCCGTGCTGCGCTCGGTAACCATGGTCATCGGCGCTGTGCCGCACGAGCCGAGGCATTCCATGTGATCGAGCGAGAACTGGCCGTCAGCCGTGGTCTCGCCCAGACCCACGCCAAGCTTTTCCTCAAGGTGGTGTTCGCACTTGCCGGCGCCGCGCAACATGCAGGGCACGTTGGTGCAGACCTCGACGTGGTACTCACCCTTGGGTTCGGTGTTGAACATGTGGTAGAAGTCCACCACCGCGCCCACCTCGGCGGGCTCCAGGTCGAGCATCTCCGCCAACTCATTCTGTGCGTCGACGCGGCAGTAGCCAAACTCGCGCTGGATGACATAGAGCGCGGGCAGGATCGCCGAGCGCTCGCGCCCCGCAGGGTAGAGATCCATCCACGTCTTGATTTCGGCGCGTATTGTTTCGGAAAGGACCATAGGTTCTCTTCAGTTCAGATAATCCAAGGGGTCGACAACTAGCACCCCGGTTCGTCGCTGCATGAATCGTAGGGCGTATCAAGGCCCTCGCGAATCGACTCCTGCATGCCGGTCATTGCCGGCAGGAAAAGCGTCTCCTCAATAGCGTTCCACTCGGCTTCGGCAATCAACACTTCGTTGTCACTGCCTGCCGCTATCTGAATCGGCTCGTGGGATGTAACCGCTTCACCAACCAGTGCTGAAAGGTTCGTCTGTAATTCCCCAGCGTCAGCCTTATTCATGGCGGCGCCCCCGAATCAACCAATGAACCAATCAACCAATCAACCAGCGCTCAATTACCAATCATCAATTATCGATCAACTTCCCCCAGCACCGGGTCAATGCTCGCAATATTCGCAACCACGTCGCTCAACATGCCGCCCTTGCTCATGCGGCTGATGGCGTACATGTTGTTGTAGCTCGGCCCGCGCACATGCAGGCGGTAGGGTACGCCCGAACCGTCGCTGTAAATGAACTCGCCGTACTCGCCCTTGGAGGCCTCGATTGCGTGGTAGGCCATGCCGGCCGGCACCTGGAAGCCCTCTGTGTAGAGCTTGAAGTGGTGAATCAGCGCTTCCATGCTCACGTCAAGTTCGGCGCGGGGCGGGGCGCTGATCTTGCGGTCATCGGTCTTGAAGAGGCCATCGGGCAGATGCTTGATCGTCTGTTCGATGATCTTCACGCTCTCGCGCATCTCCTGCATGCGGATGACGTAGCGCGCAAAGCAGTCGCCCTCGGTTGCTACGGGAACCTTGAAGTCGTAGTTCTCATAGCCCGAGTAGGGCATATCGCGCCGCAGGTCCCAGTCCACGCCGGAGCCACGTGCAAGCGGGCCAGTCAGGCTCATGTTGAGCGCCTCGTCGTGCGTGAGCTTGCCGATGCCGGTGAGCCGCTCGCGCCATACGGGCGAGTCGGTGAGCATGCGCTCGTATTCGTCAAAGAGGCTCGGCAGAATCTTGACCTGCTCGCGCAGCGTCTCGAGAAACGCCGGGGGCAGGTCCTTCCAGACGCCGCCCACGCGAATGTAACTCAGCGTCAGGCGCGCGCCCGAGACCATCTCAAAGAGATCGAGGATGCGCTCGCGCTCGCGTGTTGCGTAGAAGAGTACGCTCATGCCCACGCCCGAAATGTCGAGCGTGTGGGTGGAGAGCCAGAAGAGGTGCGACGCAATGCGCTGCAGCTCGGCCATCATTACGCGGATAACCTGGGCGCGCGGCGGAATCTCCAGCCCCAGCAGCTTTTCCACGGCCAGCACATAGCCGAGGTTGTTGCTCATGGACGACAGGTAGTCCATGCGATCCGTATAGTAGACAAAATCCTTGTAGCGCTTCGACTCACCCGTCTTCTCGAAGCCGCTGTGCAAGTAGCCCAGATCGGGGTCTACGTTGATGACATCTTCGCCGTCAAGCTCCACCACAAGGCGCAGTACGCCGTGTGTGCTGGGGTGATGCGGCCCCATGTTGATGATCATGTGCCTGCGGCTCATGCCCGGCGGCACTGTGGGCGCAATGCTCTCGGCGGGCAGAATCTGTGTGCCAAGCGTCGCGAACTCGGGGTCGCTCCAGGTGAGCGAGAAGGGGACCGCCTCGCCCCCCACGGGAATGTCCTTGCGCAGCGGGTGATTCGGCCAATGTTCGGGCATGAGAATGCGCCGGTGATCGGCAAGGCCGGCAAAGCGGACGCCCAGCAGGTCCCAGCATTCGCGCTCGGAGAAGATCGCGCCCTCGTAAATGCCCGACAGGCTCGGGGCAACCGGCGCGTCGCCATTCTCCAGCGGACAAATCACCATCAGGTGCTGCTTGTGGGTGTACGAGCGGAACTGGTAAACCGTCTGGAAGCGGCTGTCGCCGGGGGCGATGGGCAGCTTGAGGCGGTCAATGGCCGTCACGTCGCTGAGCATCTCGTAGCGCATGGCGGGGTCTTCCTTGAGGAAGCGCGCCAGATTCTGCAGCGCCTGCGGGCTTGACATAGACCACCTGCCCGCCCACATGCACGCCCGCGGCAAGGATGTCGTCGCCAAAGCGCTCGACCACGCGGCGCGTCTGCTCAGTCTCCCCGGTGGGCATCGGCGCCAGTGCGGGAATCTCGATATTGTTGAGGTTGGGCAGCGTTTCGTACGCCCGGTGCAAGGGTGAAACGTTCAGCATGAAAGGCTCCTGGGTGCGCCAGACGTGCGCAGCACTACCCTCGTACGTACCTGTATGCAGAATACCTAACAACCAGTACGCAGAAAATACGGAAACAACGGGAACAGCAGGAAAGAACCACTGCGCTGCTTTCCGGTTCAGACCACGCGTGCGCCCGGCTTGGCCAGCGACTCAAGCGAGTCAATGTTCGCCGGGGTGACCATTGCGGTGGCAAGTTCCTGCCTGTGGTACTTGGCAAAGGTCTCTTTGCCCTGCTTTGCACGCAGCTTGTCCAGCGCAAAGAGCAGCGCTTCCGGACGAGGCGGGCAGCCGGGCACATAAACATCCACCGGCATGATCTTGTCCACGCCCTGGATAATTGCATAGTTGTTGAATGGACCGCCGGCGCTGGCGCAAATGCCCATGGCGATCACCCATTTGGGCGCCGGCATCTGCTCATAGATGCGCTTGATCACAGGCGCCATCTTGTTGCTGACGCGGCCCGAGACGATGAGCAAATCGGCCTGGCGGGGACTGGCGCGGAAAAGTTCTGATCCGTAGCGCGATATATCGTAGCGCGCCGTGCCCGCAGCAATCATCTCGATGGCGCAGCAGGCCAGACCAAAGAGCAGTGGCCACGTGCTGTTAACGCGACCCCAATTGACAAGACTTTCGAGCGAAGTTGTCAGAACACCTTCGGGCAGATTGTCTTCAAGCCCCATGCCGAATCTCCCTTGCAACGCTCACCTGCGCGCCGGTGCACCACGCACAGCGCGCGGCTATTCCCACTTCAGCGCGCCTTTCTTCCATTCGTAGATCAGACCGATGATCAGGACGAACAGGAAGAAGCCCATCGGCGCCAACGCCAGCATGACACCCCAATTGTCTCGCAAATCGCGAATCACCGATGCCCAGGGGTAGGTGAAAATGACTTCTATATCAAAAAGGATGAAGAGCATCGCCACCAGATAGTATTTGATCGGGAAGCGGCGGCGTGCGTCGGCAAAGGGGATCATGCCGGATTCATAGGGCTCGCGCAGCACCTTGCTCTTTGTGTTGGGGCCAAGCACCGAAGGCAGCGCGATGGCAATCGCTGCAAAGCCAACGGCTACAATTACGAGAAGCAGGAGTGGAATATAGTCAACAGCCACGTGGTCCACCTTTGCATGAGGTAGTACGTCTTCTGTTCTGCCGCAACGTTCGCATCGACGCGCTTGCACGGCGCGACCAACACGGTGCGCCAGGCGCAAACGAGCGGCTCAACAACTCCGCCCCGCAGTGAAGCCGTGTCGGGCAGGTGTTGAGCCGTTGCCTCGGCCCAGGAATCGTTGCAGGTCTGGCCCAGCCGGTGCGCCCCCGGCACTTTGTGCAGTTTATCACGAAGCAAAAACGGCTGTCAACATAAGAACAACCGCTTTACAGGGCGTTCCTGACAAGGCGCGGCTTCCGACTTTGGAGGCCTCGCTTCGTCGCTTGTTGCTTTCATGGCGGCATCACTCTAGAATGTGTGCACAAGGCGGTGGAATGCTTGCCGGCACTTCGCTGAAGGCAGTATCCGCTTGTCGGCAGCCTTGCGCATAACAGCACAGGGCAGCCGCTTGTCAACTGCTTTTCGGCGCTTGCGGATTTTCAATCAACTCGACCGTATGTTAGCATACGCCGCAGATTGTTCCGTTCTACACAAGCCGGAATGGGACGCGCCTTGGCGAGAGTTGTTGCTCGCTCAATAACATTGGGAGCGCCCCGCCAGTCGCGGACTGGCCCTTACGCCCTGACTTTACGGAAGTTGAAGACCCGTCCCGGTTCACCGTACTGCGGCGACCGGTGGCGAAGAGTGCGCCTCACAAGGCGCATGCAGCGCGGTGTTCGTTGCCCGGCCAACCGCCCGGACGAACGACTGCCCGATCGGAAGTTGGCGCAGCGCCTGGATCAATACGAATTATTCAAACGCAAACGCGTATTTGGCTCGCTTGCAAGGCCCGTTGCATAGCAGGAGCAAACAGTTATGCTTGGCAACTTCGGATTCATACTTGCGCTTAGCGCGGTCGCATTCATCATTCCGCTGGGCGCGATCGTGGTCGGCAAGATTCTCGCCCCACGGCGGCCCGATTCGATCAAGAACTCCACGTATGAGTCCGGTGTGGAAACGGTTGGCGATACCTGGGTGCAATTCAGGGCGCAGTACTACTTGATCGGCCTCATCTTCCTGATCTTTGACGTTGAGGTGATCTTCCTTTTTCCAATTGCCGTTGCGTTTCAGCATTTGTCGGCCTTTGGCGTGATCGCAACGATCACGTTCATTCTGATTCTTGCGCTGGGCCTCTTCTTTGAGTGGCGCAAGGGCGCGCTCGAATGGTCCTGACCTGCGTGCGGGCGCCACGAGCATGTTGAACGCTGTCATGTCGCACCGTACGCGCGTTGAACGGGTTTTGAACTGGAGCACCATCCATGTGGAGTGATTCCTGGAATTGGGCACAGGGGTTGACGGACCTGCAGGTAAGTCTGGGCGCGCCTGAGACGCTTGCCTGGATAGTTACCTACGTGGTGGGGGCGGCCGTCATCGCGACGGTTTCGCTGCTTCTTGCGATGTTCCTGATCTGGGTAACGCGGCAAGGTCGTGAGCCGTCTGCAGGACCGCCTGGGCCCCAACCGCCTGGGTCCATGGGGGCTCTTTCAGTCCGTCGCCGACGTGCTCAAGCTGCTCACCAAAGAGATCATCATGCCGCGCAATGCGGACTGGCTCGCCTACAATGTGGCGCCAATCTTCGCGGTCTTTGGCGTACTCATGATTCTCGCGGTGCTGCCCTTTGCGCCTGGCGTCATCGGTGCGGACCTGAATGTGGCAATCCTCTATATACCGGCGCTCGGTTCCATCGGCATCATGGCTGCGCTGATGGCCGGCTGGGCGAGCAACAACAAGTACGCGCTGCTTTCAGGCTTCCGCGTGGTTGCCCAGTTGATCAGCTATGAGATCCCCATGGTGCTCGCCATGCTGCCATCGGTGTTGCTTGCGGGCACAATGAGCATGATGAAGCTTTCGGAAGCGCAGGGTTTGTCGCTCTTCGGTCTCAATATGGGGATCGGGTGGTACGCTTTCGTCCTTCCCGGCGCGATGCTGATCTTCTTCATCGCCGCGCTGGCTGAGGCTGAGCAGCCCCCGTTTGACCTGCTTGAGGCTGAGTCGGAGATCATTGCCGGCTTTCATATTGAGTACTCGGGCATGGGCTTTGCCATGTTCTTCCTTGCCCAATTCCTTAACACGTTCTTCCTGGGTGCGGTCATGACGGTGCTCTTCCTGGGCGGGTGGCAGGGGCCATTTGTAGACCAGGTCCCGATCCTGGGCGCCTTCTACTTCATGGCCAAGACCATGATTATCTATGTCATTATCATGTGGCTCAAGGGTACACTCCCTCGCGTGCGCATTGACCAGATGATGCACCTTGCGTGGAAGGTGATGGTGCCGCTGGTGCTGGCGCTGATTCTCTGGCAGATGATTGTTATGTCGTTGCCGGGCGGCGTTTGGCTGCAGTACCCGTTCATCCTTGCGGGCAACCTTGTGGTCATCTGGATTGTGCTGCGGGTGCTCTCGAAGCACTTCAAGTCCGAACAGTTGCGCACGAAGCGTGCCTTCACGCCGCGCAGCCTGATCGGCACCATGCGGCCCGTGAGTCCCCAACAGGCCGGGGATTAGCGGCGCGGCGCACAGGATTGAGCAGCGCACGGTTCTGCCGAGCGGTTCGCTGCACTGGTTGATCAGGCGAGAGTTGCCTCGCTTTTCGACAAGTCAGTTGCAGGATTTGGCAGGCTGGTCCGCCGGAATGTCAGTCGGCCAATCGAGCAATCGACCTGGTGTTCTTGTTTGAAGGGTTTTGGGCTTATGGAGCAACTCACGTCTCTGATCCCATCCGTGCAGCAGCTTGTATTCGTGCCGCTGGCGCTCTTCGTGGGCGTTTGCGGCCTGATGGTGGCGCTCACACGGAACCTGTTTCATAGCGCGCTGGCCCTCGTGGGCGCGCTTTTTGGTGTTGCCGCCATCTTCGCAATGCTGGAGGCGGAGTTCGTTGCAGTCGCCCAGGTGCTCGTGTACGTTGGCGCAATCTCCACGCTGATCACATTTGCAATTATGCTGACCCGCGGCATGATGTACGGGCGCACCTCGCCAACAAACCGGCAAATGCTGGTTTCCGCAATCATCTCGGTGTTGCTTTTTAGTCTCTTGCTGGGCCTGACGCACAAAACGCCCTGGCCGCAGGCGGAGGGTGTACTCGGTAGCGGTCAAGAGGTGATTCCGACGCTGGGGTTGCTTTTTGTCAGCGAATATGTGATCGCATTTGAGTTGCTGGCGCTGCTTCTGCTTGTTGCCCTCAGCGGCGCGCTGCTTGTTGCACGCGACCGCAAGGGCGTCGGCGAGAAGTAGGCTGCGGCTGCACATTGGCGGCAGCACGCATATACTTCACGTGAACGCATAGACAAAGGACGCATTGTTATGGTCCCTCTGGGCTGGTACCTGGGCTTGGCAGCTTTTCTCTTCTGCTGCGGACTCTATACCGCGCTTGCGCGCCGCAACGCAGTGGCCGCGCTCATGGGTATTGAACTCATGCTCAACGCGGTCAACCTTAACCTGATCGCGTTCTGGCGCTTCAGCAATACCATCGACCAACTCGCCGGCCAGGTTTTCACGCTCTTTGTGATTGCCATTGCCGCCGCCGAGGCAGCCGTCGGCCTGGCGCTGATTATTTCGGTCTATCGCACCCACAAGACGGTCAACCTTGATGAGCTGGACATGCTCAAGGGGTAGAGTGACGATGCAGCAGGGTCGCGTGGCCATTCGGCCCGATGACCCCGTTTCGGGCGGGATTGTCCGCAGGATGTCATGCCCAAAAAGTTGCTTACCGGCACGCTCGACGAGCAATGTGCCTTCTTGTACAACGTAGCGCAGGAAAAGATGGCGGTGGGTAATTTCACAGGCGCTATCCACGCACTCAAGGAGATCGTGGCGCATGCGCCCGCCTATCCTGGAGCGCAAGCGCTGCTGGTGCAAGCGCAGCAAAGCAAGCGCGAACACTCGTTGTTGTTGTGGTGCAGTTTTGCCGGGGCCGTGGTTGCCGTATTCTTCGGCACAACGTGGCAGTTGCCCAATGACCTGTGGCTGCTTGTGCTGGCTTTGGCGGGGGCAGGAGTTGGTTTTCTCGTGGGCAACGGGGTTACGCTGCTCATGAAGAGGCGGCGTCTTAACTCGCTTCATGGCTGAAGCGACCACGCGAAGTCGGCAGACATCATGGCCTGGGTGCAGCAGCACCCGCTTTCTAGACGACGAAATGCTGCGCTGCCGCTTTCCGGCACGTTGAACGCAATCGGCGCTCATGCGCCTTATGTGCCTTGTCAGCAGGCCTGATCATCGGGACTGCATACAGCTCGATCCGAGGTTAATCCATGGATGGTTTTGTCAACCTGGCGTGGCTGATCCCTATACCGCCATTTGTGGCGTTCGCGCTGATCGTCTTGTTTCTAAACGGAAACAAGCGCGCGAGTTCGCTGACTGCTATCCTGGGCGTCGTCATTTCGCTGATCATCGGCTGGTCGGTTGCACTTACCGCATTCACCACCCCCCACTTTGGAGAGCATCCGGTCGAGGGAATCCTCTTCACGATTCCAACCGGCTTGACCGAAATCAGCATTGGCTATCAGGTGGACCCGGCCAACGCGCTGATGCTCTTCATGGTCTGTTTCCTGCTTGTGATGATCTTCATCTACTCGACAGGCTACATGACCTTCCCGCCGCACCTGCGCAAGGCCGATTATCCCGCGGCCAGCGACGAAAACAAGGACCCTCGCTTCAGCCGCTTCATGGCGTACATCAGCCTTTTCGCTGTCGGTATGCTGGGGCTTGTGATTTCCAATACGCTGCTTACCTTCTTCGTCTTCTGGGAGGTGATGGGTCTCTGCTCGTACCTCCTGATCAGTTTCTGGTACGAGAAGGAAAGCGCACGCAAAGCCGGTGTCAAGGCGTTCCTCACCACACGTGTTGGCGATGCGATCATGTTCATCGGCATGCTGCTGCTCTATGCGTGGAGCAAGCCATCAAGCCTTCAGTTCAGCGAGATTCTGCGGCCTGAAAACCTCGAGTATCTAGCGACGATGCAGGTGACGGTGCCGCTCATCAACGCCAGCGTCCCTGCAATTGGGTTGATTGCCATCCTGATCTTCTTCGGCACCATTGGCAAGAGTGCACAATTCCCCCTGCACGTCTGGCTTCCCGATGCCATGGAAGGCCCCACGCCCGTCAGCGCAATGATTCATGCGGCGACAATGGTTTCGGCCGGCGTCTTCCTGCTCGTGCGCATGTTCCCCGTCTTCTATGTCGCGGGCGAAGCATCACCGGGTGTCATGACCTTTGTCGCCTTTATCGGTGCGTTTACGGCAATCTTCGCGGCCACGATCGCCGTGGCGCAGTGGGACATCAAGCGCGTGCTTGCCTACTCCACCATCAGCCAGTTGGGCTTTATGGTGGCGGCCATCGGTATCGGCGCGTACGGCGCGGCGCTCTTCCAGTTGTTGACGCATGCGTTCTTCAAAGGACTGCTGTTCCTCGGTTCGGGCAGCGTGATTCACGGCGTTGAGCACGGATCGCATCTCGCGCATGAAGGGCACGGTGCTGATGCGCACGGTCACGATGATCCGCACGGTCACGATGATCCGCACGGCGCAGATGCGCACGCAGATGCGGCAATCCAGCACCGCTCCGATGGGGACTTGAATCCTGCTGACCCCCAGGATATGCGCAACATGGGCGGACTCCTGCGCCGCATGCCGATCACCGGATGGACCTTCATTATCGGCGCGCTGTCGCTCAGCGGTTTTCCGTTCTTCACATCGGGCTTCTGGTCCAAGGACGAAATTCTCGGCTCGGCGTGGTACGGCAACAACACCATCGTATTCATTACGCTGGCTCTGGCCGCCTTTCTTACCGCCTTCTACACAACGCGCCAGGTGATGCTGACCTTCTTCGGCAAGGCGCGCACGCCTGCCGCCGAGCACGCGCCAGAGAGCACGCGCTCGATGACATGGCCGCTGATTCTGCTCTCGCCGTTTGCGCTGGTCCTTGGCTGGATTGGCATCCCGCTGGGCTTCCCGCTCATCGGCGGTGTCATTCCAAACTGGCTTGAGATTTTCCTCGAGCCTTACATCGAGTACTTGCACATCCATGTGCCACACATCGAGTTCAGCTGGGTGCCGCTGACCACTTCACTCGTGGTGGCGCTCGGTGGCATCGCGGTGGGCTGGCTGGTTTACGGGCGCGGATACGCGTATGAGCAGGTCGACCCTGTGCGGCGGGTGCTGGGGCCTGTCTGGATGTTGCTGCACCGCAAATACTATGTGGACGAACTGTACGGAAGCACGATTATTCCGTTCAACAAGGGGCTCTCCAAGGTGCTCTACTGGTTCGATGACCTTTGGGTGATTGATCCGATTGTGGACCTTATCGGCTGGGTCAACGTCAAGATCGCCGGCTTTGCTGCGGCGTTTGATCGCTACGTCATCGACGGCGTCGTCAGAGCCATCGGCTGGGTGACAGGTCGGTTTGCCGCGATTCTGCGCAACACGCAGGATGGTTATGTGCAGACGTACGTGCTTGTTGCGGTGCTTTCACTTACGCTGTGGCTGCTGCTCAAGGCACTGCCGATTATTCTGACGCTTGTGTAGCTGAGCGCCACGCACTGGATTGATTAGTTGGTACACTGACTGGATTACGGTCTGCGGAGGATCCATTTATGCAATTCCTCGACAATTGGCTGCTGATAACGATTCTCTTCTGGCCGCTCGTGGCGGTGCTGCTCATTCTGTTTACGAAGAGCGATCGCTTGATCAAATCCGGCAGCGTAGCGGCGAGTCTGCTGCCGCTGGGGCTGAGCATCTACATGATGGCTGCCTACGACTGGCAGTCGGGAACGATGGCTGCCCAGTGGTCTGTCGTGCACGAATGGATCCCTGCGCTCAATGCTGGTTTTCACCTTGGCGTTGACGGGATCAGCATCCCGATGATCTTTCTTACGGCGCTGTTGACTACGCTGAGCATCTACTACAGCACCCATGTCATCAAGGATCGCGTCAAGGAATACTTCATCATGTTCATGCTGCTCGAGCTCTCCATGATCGGTGTGTTCATGGCGCTTGACATGGTGCTCTTCTACGTCTTCTGGGAAATCAGCCTGGTTCCGATGTATCTGCTCATCGGCATTTGGGGAGGCAAGAACCGCCAGTACGCCTCGATCAAGTTCTTCATCTACACGTTGGTGGGCTCGGTCTTCATGCTGCTTGCCATTCTTGGCACCTATTTCGCCACGCAGACCTTCGACATCCTTGAAGCCGCCAAGGCACAGCCCTTCCAGGACCTTTCGCCGAACAGCGCTTTGTTCTACACGAGCCTTGCGTTTTGGGGCTTCTTCCTCGGTTTCGCCTTCAAGGTGCCGGCGTTCCCATTCCACACCTGGTTGCCTGATGCGCACACCGAGGCGCCTACAGCCGGTTCGGTCATTCTGGCCGGCGTCATGCTGAAGCTTGGCGCGTATGGTTTCCTGCGCATCGTGCTTCCCATTTACCCCACAGCATCCTACTACTGGGCGATTCCCATTGTCGCGATTGGCGTGATTGCCATTGTGTACGGGGCCTACGTCTGCGTGGCACAGACCGACCTCAAGCGGCTGATCGCCTATAGTTCCGTGAGCCACATGGGCTATGTCATGCTGGGAATCGGCGCGGCATCCACGGTGCTCACACCCAAGGGTGTTGACTATGCCGTCAATCGTTTCGGCTACACGCCCTTGCAGGTGGCCGATAGCGCCGCGATGGCAATCAACGGCGCCACGTTGCAGATGTTCAATCACGGCATCATCACCGGGGCGCTCTTCCTCCTCGTCGGCGTCATTTACGAGCGATCGCACACGCGCGAAATAGCCAAGTTCGGTGGTCTCGCCACAAAGACGCCCTATTTCTACGGCATCGCGCTCGTGGCGCTCTTTGCCAGCCTCGGGTTGCCTGGTCTGGCGGGATTCTGGGCCGAGTTCTTCACCTTCCGCGGTGCGTTTGCGCTTGTGCCGATCTGGAGCGCAATTGCCATCATCGGCATCGTTATGACGGCTGTCTATATCCTGTGGCGCATTCTGCAAAATGTCTTCCTGGGCACGTATGACCCGTCGAAACTTGATCACTGGACGACCGCCACGGGCGAACATGCCGACGGCCCGACTGACATGGCGTTCTTCGAGAAAGTAACTCTCTGGCCGCTGGTTGCGTTGATCTTCATCATCGGTATTTACCCGACGGTGATACTCAACTACTTCAATTCGGCGGCGGTCCACCTCATAGCCTTTATCCAGGGTCTATTCGTGTAGTTGGGGGCTTCCCTTGAATGAGATTACGCTGGGGCAGCTAGGCTCAATCCTGCCTGAAATCATCCTGATGCTGGGCGGCCTGCTCATCATCGTGCTTGACACCTTTCTCGTCGACGAGGAGGATTCGGGCACGGGCTTCATGGCAATTGCCGTGGTCTTCCTGATCCTCAGCCTGGTCGCGGCCATCCTGCAGTTTGGCATAAACGATGTGCGGGTTATGCCGCTGGTCACAATTGACTTGTTCTCGGGCTTCATGAAGGTGGTTATTTACGGCAGCATGATCCTGGTGGCAATCGCCGGTGGCAGCTACATGAACAAGCACATTGCCGGGCGGGGCGAGTTCTGGTCGCTCTTCCTGTTTGTAACGCTTGCCATGAGCTTCGCTGTCAGCGCCGTCAACCTGCTGCTGATCTTCCTGGCAATCGAGTTTTTGTCGATTACAAGCTATCTGCTTGTGGGCATCATGCGCGACTCGCGACGCAGCACAGAAGCGGGCGTCAAGTACTTCATCTACGGCTCGGTGGCCTCGTCCATCATGCTGTACGGCATGAGCTACTTCTACGGCGCAAGCGGCTCGCTCTACCTGCCGGAGATTGCGACCGCGCTAGCCAACGACCATGCCTTGAAGAGCATCGTCATGCCTGCCACCGTCATGGTGATTGTGGGCCTGGGTTTCAAGACAAGCCTCGTGCCTTTTCACCAATGGACGCCGGACGTCTACGAGGGCGCAGCGACACCGATTACGGCCTATCTATCCACCGCTTCCAAAGCGACCGGCTTTGCCGTCATGGTGCGGTTCTTCATCACGGGGCTTAGTGGCTTCCAGGTTGATTGGGTTCCGCTCCTCACTGGCTTGGCCATCCTCACGATGACGGTTGGCAACCTGATGGCCTTCAGGCAAACAAGCGTCAAGCGCATGCTCGCCTACAGTTCCGTTGCGCAGGCAGGCTACATGCTTATGGGTCTGGCCAGCGTGGTAACGGCGAACCAGGCCAGCGTGGTTACGCTGGGCATGAACGGGATCAACGGACTGTTGATCTACCTGTTCGCCTACATGTTCACCAATATCGGCGCGTTTCTGGTGGTCATGGCGGTTGAGGAAACCGAAGGCAATTCCGACATTTCGTCGTTCAATGGGCTTGCGCAGCGCTCTCCCTGGCTCGCGTGGTCGATGTTTGTCTTCATGTTGAGCCTTGCCGGGATTCCGCTGACTGGAGGATTTGTCGGCAAGTTTTATGTTTTTGGTGCTACAGTGCAGCACGGCTACTTGTACCTGGCCCTTATTGCAGGAATCAATGTGGCGATTGCGGCCTACTACTATCTGAATGTTGTGCGCGCCATGTTCTTCCCCAACGCCGACGCGCCGCGTGCACTGGTGGAAGGCAAAGCGCGGCCCATGCTGACGCCACTGGCTGTGCAGGTAGCGCTGGTCATCTGCCTCGTAGCGACGATCTGGATCGGCATCTACCCGCCCCACGTAATCGAATGGGCGAACAGCGCATCGCGGCAATTGCTTACGTTTGTCTATTAACAGACGCGCGTAAGAGACGCGCGGTCGCGCTGAGTGTATACAATCGACTCAAAATGCGCGTCAGCGGGCAGTCGTTTGCTCTCTGGCGCGCTTTTCACGCCCGGGCCACTGAACCGTGGCATTGCGCGGAGAGTGCCACAGATGGCACTCGCGCCTCTGCCGCAATTGAACGTCGCACGTTACGCAGCACGTTAGGTTGGCGTAGCGGGGGGCTTTCAGCCCTCCGTTGCAGGATCAGGTTGCGCGAGCGGCCGGAGGGCTGGAAGCCCCCCGCTACGCCACTCAACCTCAGCGCAACGCCTGAACTCATTTGTCTACTATTAGTTCGTACCGAACCTACGCTGCGTAATGTGAGTGGTCGTGTTTTTTCTCGAGGGATTGTGGCCAGATTGGACAACGCACCTGAATTGAAGAGAGCGCATGCGCCGACTCTCCGGGGTGGCCGGACGCGCGGTCTGTTTCCGCAGAGTCTCCTGCTTTGCTGCCTTGCGCTTGCTGCGCTTCTCGCACCGTGGAGAGTCTCGGCGCAGACTGCAGGCGCTCCACCCACGCGCAACTGGGCGATCAGCATCGCGGTTGCCCCCGGCGCGCCCGACCGTGTGCTTGCGGGCACGCTCAACGCACCTGATCCGCCTACGGTCTTCCGCACGAATGACGGTGGCGTCTCATGGATTCCCGCAGCCGGCGGCCTCAATGCCAACATCAGCGTCTCCGGCTTGGCGTTTGATCCGCAGAATCCCAACACTGTCCTTGCGGCTGACGGCGTCGCAGGGTTCCTCTTCCGCAGCGATGATGGGGGCGCCAACTGGGTCGACGTCCCGGCAATTCGCGCGCAGTTGAGCGAGACGAGCGCGGTCGGCGAACTCTATGCCACCGTCGAAGCGGGAGTGACAACCTGGTACGCTTCAACCCGCTTTGATGGCGTCCTGCGCAGCCAGGACACAGGCAATACGTGGACCAAGCTTGACGCCGGGCTGGTTGGCGAGGCGCGGCGCGTCCGCGAGGTTGTGCGCTGGCACGACACGCTCTTCGCGGGCACGCATGATGGCGTCTACATCTACGACACCGGCTCGTCACAGTGGGTGCGCTCGGGCGGTTTTCCCACGGGCATTATCGTCTTCAGCCTGACGACAGCGGGCGACACGCTCTATGCCGGCAGCGGTGAAGGTGTCTTCTACAGCGGCGACGCGCAATCCTGGACGCGCGCGGCGAACTTCCCCCCACAATCGTCTATGACGTGGCGCCCGCCGGAGACGTGGTGGTCGCCGCCACCGACATTGGCATCTACACGGGAATCGGCGATTCGTGGCAACAGGCGCTTCTCAACGGATCACCCTACAGCGGCGTCTCCTACGCAGTGGACAGCACGCCCAAGGCCCCGCGCACTGTCTACGTGGGCACCGAACTTGATTGGGTATTCCGCAGTGACGACCAGGGACGCACCTTCTACGCGGCGAACACAATGCCGCCTCTTGATCTGGTGGCAGCCCTGGCGACGCCGACGCCAACCGCGACGCCGACGCCGCTGCCGACCAATACGCCCACGGCAACGCCTACGGCAACGTTCACGCCAACGCCCTCCGAGACGCCGACGGCCACGAATACGCCGTTGCCGACCGACACGCCCACCATTACGCCGACGCCCACCGAAACACCCACCTCCACAAACACGCCGTTGCCCACGAACACGCTCACGGCTGAGGAACTGCTCGCGCTGATTCCCACATCCACGCCGACTTCGACGCCCTCGCCCACGCCGACCGACACACCGACGCCAACGATTACGCCGACCGCGACAGCGTCGCCAACCGCCACGCCAACGCCGACGATTACCCCCACCTCGCCGCCGATTGACTTTGAGAAGATTGCCGATACGACGCTGCCGCCGCTCTTCCTGGGCCTTGGATTTGTGGCAATGCTGGTCCTCATCGGCGCGGCATTTGCGATCCTGCGTGGGCCAAAAGATATCTAGCGCGATCTTGATGTTTGGCCAACAACGCAACGGCGACGCTGAGGCGCGGAGACGCGGAGAAACGCAGAGAACGGCGGAGGCCTACGAAGGTCGAGCCCGCGCCACGGCAAAGATATCAATCTCCCGTTATGAGTCATCCATCCACCATGCCCACACTCCGCGAAGTTGCCGATTATCTCATCCCTGCTGCTGACCATGCTGCCTTCCCTACTGCGCTCGTCTCCGGCGTGACTGCCGATAGCCGCCGCGTGGAGCCAGGCGCGATCTTTTTTGCCGTGAGCGGCGGGCGCACCGACGGCCACCGCTTCGCCGCAAAGGCCTTGGAACTGGGGGCGCTTGCCGTCGTGGGCACGGAACCGCGCGCAGCGATGGAAGTAGCCGGATGGCTGCCGGTGGGCGCAACCTACATCCAGGTGGCTGACAGCCAGCGCGGCGCTGGCCGCGACGGCGGCGCTTCTGCACGGATTCCCCAGCCGCAGCCTCACAGTGCTTGGTGTTACTGGCACCGACGGCAAGACGACCACCTCCTGCATCATCGAGAGCATTCTCGTCGCCGCAACGCGCACGCAAGAGTATCCGGCAGGGCGCGTGGGCGTGGTGACGACCGTGGGTGCGCGGATTCAGGGGAGCGAAATCGACACGGGTCTGCATGTGACCACGCCTGATGCGCCCGATGTGCAGCAGTACCTTGCCGACATGCGCGACGCCGGCTGCACCGATGCCGTCGTCGAGAGTACCAGCCACGGCCTGCACCAGCAGCGCGTCGGCAGCGTGGAATACGACATGGCGGTCGTCACGAACATCACGCACGAGCACCTTGACTACCACGGCACGCGCGACGCCTACGTTGCCGCAAAGGCGCTGCTCTTCCGTGCGCTGTACGCAACAGAGGCCAAGCCGGGAATTCCGCGCTGTGCCGTGCTCAACGCCGACGACGCAGGCAGCTATGGTGCGCTCGACGCTGCGCTTGCTGACGAAGCCACGCGCACGGGACGGCGGGTCGACCGGCGCACCTACAGCCTGCAGGCGGATGGCGGCGCGGACCTTCACGCCGCGGCTATCGAGTATCGACCGGACCGAACCCTCTTCGACATTCACTGGTGGGGAGGTGCGCCCTTTGCAGTCGCATCCCGGCTCATCGGCGCGTTCAACGTCTCCAATGTTCTGGCGGCAGCGACGGCGACGCTGGCGCTTGGGGTTGCGCCTCAGGCCGTTGCGGAAGGAATCGCCAATTTTGCGGGTGTGCTTGGGCGCATGGAGCGCATGGATCGTGGGCAGCCCTTTTTGGCGATCGTAGACTTTGCCCACTCGCCTGCCAGCCTTGAGCGCGCATTGACGACCCTGCGCCCGCTCGTCGGCGCAGGCGCTGCAGGCGAACCTGGCGCCGGAGGTCGGCTGATTGCCATCTTTGGCAGCGCGGGGCTGCGCGACCATGCCAAACGGCGCTGGATGGGCGAGATCAGCGGCCGCCTTGCCGATTTCACGATTATTACCGCCGAAGACCCGCGCACGGAAGATGTAAACGACATCTGCGCCGAAATTGAGGCGGGCGTGCCGCGAGCATGTTGGTGCGGATCGCTATCGCATCATTGCCGACCGCACCGACGCGATCCGGCTCGGCGTCTCCATGGCGCGGCCGGGAGACATCGTCGCCGCATTCGGCAAAGGCCACGAGCGCAGCATGTGCTACGGTGAGGAGGAGCGCCCCTGGAGTGATCAGGCGGTAATGCTCGCCACGCTCGAAGAGCACTGGTGACGGAGCCGTCAAACAGGCAAGCGTACCCTCTGATTCCATGCCGATGACACGCTTGTTTGCAGGCGCAACCTGATGTATGATCACGGCGTTGGAATCAATCATGCGGCGAAGTGGCAATGCTGCGCCGCTTCCGCATCTACGCCACGCTCCCAACCGTTCGACAGTGTCATACCCATATAAATACCCAAGTAATTCGATTTGAAGGAGACTGCGCATGCAGGCGAAAACGCGCGTTTGGCCGGCCATTGTGGCTGTCCTTTTGGTGGCACTATTCCTTGCGGGATGCGGGGGTGGTACAAGCGGAAAAACATGGTTCAACTTGCCTTCGGCCAAGGTGAACGTCGAGAATGACGGGAGGGCGAGTTTCCATGGCTTGCCCATTCCTGCGCAAGTGCTTGCCCCGGCACAGGTTGCCATGTTGCAGTCGGCAGGCGCGCAGCAAATCGAAGCGCGTTTTGGCTACAATGGCATTCACGCTTCAATAAACGGCGAGGATCTGCCGTACCTGGCGTGGGATGCTGAGTCCGAAAAGGCCGTTGGCGATCTCGTCAAGAGTGTTCCCGGCATTCCGCAACCGGGGACGATCGCCGGCGCGTTGCCCTGGCTGCGCAAGATCGGCTCCGGCGTCAAGATCGAAATTCCGCCGGCCACGGGCGCGTCGAAGCTCGATATTCCCCGCTGGAAGGCCGAAGCAGCCGTCGCGCCCGTCGCTGTGGACACGCCTTCATTCGGCCCGCTCGAAGTCAACAACGTGACCTTCGATACGCAGGGCAATGGCTTTGTGGGTGGTGTCCCTCTTGAGCGGCTCGGCGCGCCGGTGGTTTTGCCTGCTGCTACTCTGCAGCTTATCAACAACCTCGGAATCCAGAAGCTCACGCTCGATACCGAGCCTGATGGACTCCATATGACCATGAACGACCGGCCGCTGCCGACCATCGCGTACGATGCAGCCAGCCTCGGTCGCCTGATGGCGCTCGTCAAAACCTTCGCCCCCGACATGGCGATGGATGAAACCCTTGACAGACTTGCCACAGTTCTGCCTGGCGCCGATGCCAAGATCGCCGTCACCTTCAACGGTGAGGCGGCCGGCGAAACCAACCTCAAGAATCTTGAGGTGGCGCTCGGTGCGGACGGTTCGGTATCGGCACTCGGTATTCCGCTTCCGGGCGGTTCGATGGTGCCCGCTGACTTGATCGAGCAACTGCAGGCCGCCAACCTCAACAACGTTCAGGTTAACGTGAGCAAGGGTGTGTTGAGCATCCTCAACGATGGTCAGCCGTTCCCGGCAATCAGCTGGACGCCGGAGGGCGTCGCCCTGTTGACCACTCTTGCCCCGAAACTGGCAGGCGTCTCGGCCGACCAGGTTAAGGCGGTATTTGATCTGATCAACGAGAATGAGGTGGGCCTCAAGGTTGCATTCCCGGGTGCAGACCCCGCGTCGGCCCCCGCCGAAGGCGCCGACGCCCCCAGCTTTGCGCCGGTGGATCTCGGGGCATTTGGCCCGCCGATTATCAACGCCAAGCTGCAGATGGACGCCGCCGGCGAAGTGACCCAAATCGGCAACATCGCTATGGACGACGTCAAGTCCCTCGGCTTGCCGGCTTCGATTGCTTTGCCCGCCAATGTGGTGGACATCCTCAAGGCTACCGGCGCCAAGGATGTGTCGATCGTGACGAATGGGCAAGGTCACCTTGATGTCATGCTGGACGGCAAGCCCGCCATCAGCCTTGACTACGACGCGGCCTCGCTGCGCGCTCTGCTGACAACGCTCAAGCCGCTCATCAAGGTGGAATTGCTCGACAATCCTATCGTCGCCAAGATCATTGATGAGCAGGTCATGCCGCTCGCGCCGGGCGCGCAGCTGAACATCGGCGTGGCCCTGCCGTAATCGCTTCAGACGTGGAGAAAATATGCAGGCGGCGCACCCACACGGGTGCGCCGCTTCTGTTTTGTCTGTGGATTTGCCGGCGCCTAAAGTCGTACCGGTATGAGATCAACAGGCCAACGCAAAGCTGCAGAAAAAGCAAAGGCACGCAACGGATTCCAGATAGTCGCTTTTCCTCTGCGTTCCTTCGCGTCCTCCGCGCCTTTGCGTTGAGCTTTTCGTAGTGGATGTGGATATGAACCCGGTTTCACTTTGGCCGAGACGGCGCCATCCACGCCCGCGCCGAGGCGAGCGCCAATCCGGCGAAGAGCCAGCCTGCGAGCTCCGGGAGAGCGAGAAACGCATCCACTTGCGCGTGGCCGAGGGCAGCGACAAGTGCCGCGGCGAGGCCAATTGCCGGCCACTGCAGCGCCGCGTGCATGTGCGGAAGGCGGCGCGCGGTGGAGACCAGCCAGCCTGTGACAAGCGCTCCTAGCCAGAACAGGCCCAGAATGCCCCATCCTGTGGCCAACTCCAACCAGACGTTATGCGGGTGGCGCAAGCTCGGCTCGAGCGTGGCCCCGAGGGGCAGGTAAGCGGGATAGCGCCAGTAGAAGCCGCCTGGCCCCACGCCGACGATGGGAAAGTCGCTCCAGAGACGCAGCGCCGCCCGCCAGAGCAGCAGGCGATGATCGACACTGTCAACGTTGAGAAGGCGCGCTTCGCCCAGGACAATCGCAAACAGCGCCAGCACGGGTAACGTCACAAGCAGCATGCGCACGGAACGCCGCCGCTGCAGCCCGCGCAATTGCTCACCTGCAGGCGCATCGGCGCGCAGCAGCCATAGGACCAGAACGCAGACGAGACCGGCCGGTACGCCCAGCAGAAGCGCTCCGCGGCTCGCTGTCAAGAGCAGCGCCGCCGCCGTAATGCCAACCAATCCCAGCCACAGCGCGCGCCGAGGACCGTGAAACCCCAGCGCCAGTCCCAGCCCCACGAAGAGCGCACGCAGCAGCGTCAGAGCTGTCTGGTTGGGTGAGTAGAAGACGCCGGCCAGCCGCCGCACGCCATCAACTTCGCCCCCGCGGCCCAGCAGCCAGCCGGCGATTCCCAGCAGCGCGATGAGCAGCCCGCCGGCAAAGAGGGCCATCAGCGCGCTCCGCAGCGCTGCCGCATCGCGCACAAAGAGGCGAATCGCCACGTACAGAATTAGAGGGACGACAACCAGTTCGAGCATCCCCTGGGCATAGGCGCTGACCTGCCAGACATTGCGCAAGGCCGTGAGATTCAGCAGCAACCATGTCGCGGCCAGTGCGTCGCTCCAGCGCAAGTCGTCTATCACCCCGGCGCGCCAGGAGGAAGTAGGGAACGCACCGGCACGTTCGGCCGCGGCAAGCACGATTGCGGGCAGCAAGGCAAACGCAGCAGCAGTGGCGGGCGGCACGACAAGAAGCCCATCCACCAGCGCAAGTTCCTTGTGTTGGTAGTAGAAGGGCAAAAGCAGGACCGCCAGCCAGATACCGGCCTGTGGCCGTGCAACAATCAGCAGGGCAGCGCCGATCCAGCACGCGCCAATCAGGGGCGGCCACGTGGCAAAGTGCCACGCCGTAAGCAGCGCGAACCAGAGCGTCACCTCAAGCGGGACGGACAGCCTGGCGAAGTGCCGGCGCGCTGACGACCACGGCAGGCCGCGTGCGGTATACCCGCCCACGAGCAGCGCTCCGGCGCAAAGGATCGAGGCAAGCGCCAACTGTTGCGCGGCCCGCCACGGTGCAGGTGCGGGCCATGGCGCTGTGGGCTCCTTAAGGCTGCCGAGGAGCGCATCATCAAGCGCAAAGCCCCAAATTGGGTCATTGGCGGGAGCGGCGGGCTGGTCAATCGCCCAACCGAGCGTCGCCAGCCACGGCCAGCGCGCAGCCACCGCACGCGCATCAGCGAGGTAGGTGGCTTGGTCGGCCGGCGTAACCGTACCCCAGGGAGAATCGCCGCGCACATTCCAGCCAAAGCGCATCGCCCAGATGGGCTTCTGTCCAAGTCCCGCGTTGACGAGCGTGCGCCGCAGAATGGCAGCGCGCTGGAAGTCTAGCTGGTCGCCGACCTGGCGCGAATGTGCCGGCGCAGCGCCGAAGCCGAAAGGCTGCAGCGCCAGGGCATCGAAAGAGTCCGCAGCGCCTGCCGCGATCATACGTTGCACGAAGAATGGCTCGTCAATGGCAAGGTGGCCGCGGTCGCCGGTGGGAGCTAGCGCCGCGCTGAGAATGTAGGAATCAGCATCGGCCGCGCGAATTGCCCCGGCTGCGACTTCAAGCAATTGCGCATAGCCAACAGGGTCGATGTGGCGATTGCCCCAGTGCGGCGCGATATTCGGTTCATCCCAGATCTGGTAGTAGCGGACGCCCTCCCCGAAATGGCCGGCAAATGCCTGGGCAAAGGCCGCGAAGTCAGCCGGGTTCTGCGGCGGCGCGAGGGGCTGATCATTTTCGCCGCTGTCGTTTGGAGCGCGGGCCCATGCCGGGCTGCCATCCAGCAGTACAACCGGCTGAAGACCTGCATCGGCAACGGCGCGCAGGATATCGGCGGTGGGCTGCCAATTGTAATGGCCTTGTTCCGGCTCAACCGCGTCCCATTCAACGCGCAGCCGCACCCAGCCAATCCCGCCTGCCGCGAGGCGCTCGAGGCTGGCGCGGCGGGTGGCTGGGTCCAAGCCATCGAGTTCCACCGTCACGCCCAAAGGTGGAATTGTGCGTGCCGGCGAATCCGCGGGGGCAACGCGCCCCCCAGACCCCAGCCCACCTCACGTCCGCCGCGCAGCGCGATCCCCACAAGCACGATGCCATAGCAGAGCAGCCCATAGAGCGCCAGCAGTCTAAACAGGCGCGCGCCGAGCCGGAGACCGCTGACAACTTCAGTGCGCGCCGCTCCGGCATTGGTGGGCAATGCTTCGGTCGCTGTGGAGGGTACTGCGGAATCGATCACGGAACCTGGCTCGAATAAATGATGCGACTTCCAAGTGGTGCATGGACATGAAACGCAGCCCGCGCCCGCTCTTGCACGATTGAGAAAGCCGCTACTTTTGACACGCTCATGCGCACACCCTACAATGGCTGAGCGGCGCGGCACAGCGACACCAGGTGTCCATTCTACCCGCCGCGACAAGGTGCGATGAAAGACGACCTCGCAGCAAACTGGAAATCCATGCGCGGCGCGCTGGCCGAACGCGCGAATGCCCTGACCGGCGCGCGTTCGCGCCGCACCGAGCCCGTTGACTACCGCGACCGCATCAGCGTGGCTACGTGGCCGGTGATTCTTGGCCTCGCGCTCAGCCTGTTTGTCCGCCTGCCTACGCTTGAGTTCAGTTTTGTGGCGTTTGGCTCGCCCGCAACGGTGCCGCTGACAGGCACGGTTGCCGTGGCATTTGCGTTGGCCATTCTTGCGGCAAGTGGCGCTGAGAGCGTCGTCAGCGCGCACCCAAACCTGGCGACAGTGTCACTGCGCAAACGCGGCCGCACGCTGCCGTTCTGGGCGCTGCCCATGGCGCTGGCGATCATCGTCACCATGCTGCTTACCCGCTTGCCCACACCGCTCCTCCAGGTGATGGCGCTCCTGCTCGCGGCGGGTCTCTTCATCCTTGCATTCTTTTCGCTCTACATGACCGTTGAGCCGGGCCAGCAGGGCTTTCGGCGCTCGCGCCTCATGCTCAACTTGTTGACCTATACAGCGGCGGTCGCTCTCTTCCTCTTCGTGTACCAGACGCGCGCGCGCAGCCTCGTCTCTGCAACGCTTGTAGCGGTGACTGCCATGCTGCTTGCCGTGGAACTCCTGCGCAGCAGTACGACCTCGACCGGCACCGTTCTAAACTTCGGCGCGGCGGTGGGCTTGATTCTTGGTGAGGTGACATGGGCGCTCAACTACTGGCCGCTGCCCGATCTCACCGCTGGCCTCTTGCTGCTGCTGATCTTCTATTTGCTCGTGAGCTTTGCGCAGAGCGGTCTTCAAAGGCGCTTGACGGGGCGTGTGGCGTGGGAATTGCTGACAGTGGCAGTTGTGGCAATTGTCTTGCTGGCGATCTTCGGCCCAGGCTTCACGGTGATTGGCACGGCGCCGCTTGTGCCATAGGGCTGCAACCGTTTGAATCCCTGCTGTTTCCGCCGGTATCTGTGTTCTTGTCGTTCTTCTTCTCTAGATTTCGTGTTCTCTTCGCACCCCAACGTCATGGTTGTTGTTGCGTCTGCGCTCCGGTTGCTCCCGTAAGCACCCGCTTGATCAGCGGGAAGGCGAAGGGACGCATGGCGTAGAGCACGCGCAACATGCGTGGCACGAAGACCATCTGCGCGTCCCGCTGCAGCGCCCGCATGACCGTGGTGCTGCATTCCTCGGCGGTGACGGAAAGAAAGCTGTGCGAGCGGCGCGAATCGCCCAGCGGTTGGCCGTCACTCCCCAGCGCCGCGGCGCGCAACTCGGTGCCCCGGATCCAGCCGGGATAGACGCCGAGCACACTCACCTCGTCGCCCAACTCCATCTGCAACGAATCGAGGAACGCCTGCAGCGCGGCCTTGGAGGCGGCGTAGCCTGTATGATGCGGAAGCCCCGTCCACGCCTGGGCCGACGAGATGGAGACAATCCGCCCGCGGCGCGCACGCAGGTGCGGCAGCGCGGCTGCGAGCAGGTAAACCGCGCTCAGATAGTTGGTGCGCAGCAACTGTTCATAAATCGCCAGGTCGCGCACCTCAGTGAAGTCTGCCCACATGCTGAGGCCGGCGTTGAGCACCAGCACGTCCAGCCCGCCCAACGCAACTGTAGCCTGCGCAACAAGCCGTTGGCAGGCTATCTGCTCCGTAATATCAGCGACAAACGCATGCACTACAGGCGCGCCCGCGGCGCGGCAGAACTGCGCGGTTTCCTCAAGCGCCGCTTCATCGCGCGCCGTCAGCACGAGGTGTGCGCCCGCACGCGCCATGTCGAGCGCCAACGCTCGCCCCAGCCCACGCGAGGCGCCGGTGAGCAGAACCAGCTTGCCGTCAAGCTTCATGGCTATTCGGCCAGCACATTGTTGCGCACACCGAAGATGTTCTCCGGGTCAACCGCCTGCTTGAGTTCGCGCACCATCTCTTCGGAAGCCGGCGTCATCGTCTGCGGCAAGAACTCCTTGCGCAGCTTGCCCACGCCGTGGTGGTGGGAGATTGAGCCGCCTGCGTCCAGAATCGCCTGGCGAATCTTCTTCTCCATGGCCGCGAATTTCTCGTCGGGGTTGTCCACGCCCTTGTGATAGAAACCGTGCGTGAAGTAAATGCAGACGCCGGTATGGTACATCTGCGTCAAGCGGGGTGAAGCGTAAGCCTTGCCGGGGAAGCCATACGCCTTGTGCTCAGTCTCCACCGTGCGCGACACGGCGTCGCAGACCTCCTGAATGCGGCTCCACGGGCAAGTTGTCTCGTAGGTTTCACCGGTAATGTAGTAGGCGGCGAGCAGGTCGCGGATGTAGGCAATGGCGTACGTGAGCATGTAGCCGCGCTCGCCATTCTCAGCGCCCGCCGACAGGCCGCCGTACTTTTTGGCAATTCCTGTGAGGACCTTCTCCTGATACTCCACTTCGCTCGCTGCACCTTCATAAACGATCGTGGCGGCCACCATCTCGTGCTTGTCAAAGTGCTTGATGTTCTGCACAACGAAGCTCTGCACCTTGTCCATCACCTTGCCCATGCCCTCGGGTGCGGGTTTGAGCGCCTGGCTGAAGCGAAACTGGATGTTGTCCACCAGGCGAATGCTCGCCGGCACCACGCCCGTGCGCTTGAGTTCGTACATGAAGGCAACGCCGGTTTTCCAATCCTTGAAAA
The DNA here is from genome assembly GCA_963735275.1 of uncultured Chloroflexia bacterium. Taxonomy (GTDB): domain Bacteria; phylum Chloroflexota; class Anaerolineae; order Caldilineales; family Caldilineaceae; genus UBA5069. Next base: position 478,601 of record CAVTKJ010000004.1, read on the forward strand.
CCATCGCATCATATTTCTTGGCCTCAGGCAGTTTGTGAATCTTGATCACGGCCTTGGTGATCAGTCCGAGATTGCCCTCGCTGCCAAAGAGCGCCTTCTGCACCTGGGGTCCCATCGCGACGCGGGGCATGGGGTGATACTCCTCGACGACGCCCAGCGGCGTGACGAGCGTAATATCCTCGACAACTTCCTCGATGTTGCCATAGCGGTTGCGCTTCATACCGCTGGCGTTGGTGGATATCCACCCACCCAGCGTGGAGAGTTCGACGCTGTCCGGCTCGTGGCCCGAGGTGAGGCCCTCCTTTTCGAGCAATCTTTCGAGGTTGCTGCCCAGAATGCCTGCCTGGACGGATGCGCGCATGTTCGTGCGGTCAATCCACTCGATCTTGTCCATGCGGCGCATGTCCACGGAGACCATCATGCGCGGGTCGCTCGCCGGCAGTTGCAGCGCGTTGGAGACATTTGTGCCGCCCCCATAAGGAATGAGGCAGGCGTTGTGCTCGTGTGCGGCCTTGATGATGGCTACACAGTCCTCCTGCGTCTCGGGGTAGACCACAAGGTCGACACACCGGTCGAGCTTGTCGTATAGAACCTTGGAGACCTCGTCCACGGTCGTCTGCCCGTGGCTGTGGAGCACGCGCACCTTGTCATCCTGCGAAACCTGGTCGGCCTTGAGGCTTTCCTTGATCGCGTTGAGAAACGGCTCGTTCGTATTGGCCGGTGTCACGGCGGCCGCGGCAAGCTCCGGCCGCTCATGGGTGAAATCGATGTCGCAGCCGAACGCCTCGAGCGCGAAAGGTATCAGGTAGGGCATGCGGTAGCCGCACAGGTTGTAGCGGTTGCCCGTCATCTCGATGGTCATGTCCTCGGGGTGGACGAACATTTTGGTGTCGGCGTAACCCCATTTGTGATCCCAAATTGTATCGTCGAGATTGCTCGTATCTTTGTTGAGAGATTTGTCAGCCATGCGAATGATTCCTCAAATATGATGCGCAGCCATTGCTGCGTAAATTGCTCTTGAAAATAGAAACATCAGTGGAGTGGATCGGTCGCGCTGTTGGGCAAGCCGCGTCACCTACCGCTCAAGTCAACTCGCGCTTCTCGAGATCATACAGTCCATAGGCGGCGGCGAGAATCTCAATGGGATGGCGGCTGGCGATGCCCGTGCCGTGCTCTAGCTGCCAGCGGCAGGTCTCCGAATCGCACGCAGTGAATTGCGTCCCCTCAGCGTGCGCGCGCACGAATGCGAAAAGTTCCTCGCCCACATCCATGGCAATCTGATACTTCTCCACTTTGTAGCCGTAGGTGCCCGCAATTCCGCAGCAGCGGGCGTTGCTCTCGTGCAGCGTGATGCCTGGAACAAGCGCGAGAATGGCCAGAGCGGGCTTGCCCACGCGGTGGGCGCGCTGTTGGCACGGCGCATGGTAGGGCAGGTTGAGCGGCAGCGTGCGGAAGTCGGTGCGTAGTTCGTCGCGCGCATGAAGGTCGGCGAGGAACTCGAAAATGTCCCAAACGCCGTTCTTGAGCACGGTGGAGCCCTCGTCGTGCATGTCAAGCAGTTCCGGCGCCTCCTCCTTGAGTGTCAGGGTGCAGGAGGTGCTGGTGCCGACGACGGGCATCCCGGCACGCGCAAAGCCGGCAAGCCGCGCGACGTTGCTGCGATGGTAACCCGCCGCTGCCTTGAACTCGCCATTGCTGAGCAGTGGAAGCCCGCAGCAGTTCTGCGGCGGAACAATCACCTCGAACCCATTATGCTCAAGCACCGCGACGGTCGGCCTTGCCGATGAAAGGCTCGTAGTACATGGTCGCACAGCCGTGGAAATAGACCACCTTCTTGTCGCTGCGCAGCCGTCGCCGGCTTGTGCGCCGCACCCACTCGCCAAAGGAACCCGTCGTGCTCCAGCGTGGCAGGGGCGCCTTGCGCGCAATGCCCACAAGCTTTTCGGCAATCACCCGGCTCAGCGGATTGTGAAGGGCAAAGTTGGCAAGGCGTGGCGTAAAGTGGCCTGCATTGCCCATCAATTCGTTGCGTCCCAGCAGCCGGTTGCGCAGAGGCATTCCCTGCTGCTCCACAATTTGCGCACGGGCGCGGGCATTGATCTCGGCGATTTTCACGCCAGTGGGACAAACGTCGTTGCAGACGCGGCAGCCCGAGCAGTAATCCACACCATGATCGGGCGAAATGGGCTGGCCGCTCTCTCTAAAGCGGTTCGCCTGTGGACCGGAGTACTTGGGGCCGGGGAAGAGATCCGTCACCGCCGACACAGGGCAATAGGCCGTGCAAATGTTGCACTTGATGCACTCATCAAGCGAGTGATCGACCGACTCCCAGGAGACTGGAAATGCCGAAGCCGCCAGAGCATTCTCTGCCATAGGATTACCTGTCATGGTGCAAGAATAAAAGCGCTTGTACGCGGATCACGCGGATTATCGCGGATTGCATCCGCGTCTATCCGCGCAATCTGCGTATCGGACTGTACGACAAGCCGGCGCTATGCGGCCTCGGCCTTGGGACTGCGCAACAATTCAGCCACATGCGCCGCGGCCGCCATGCCCGTGGCGATGGCGATGCCCTCGAGGCTGCGCTCTACAATCGGATCGGCCTCGGCAAGTGCCCCACCCGCCGCCCAGAGATTCGCAAACACAACCCGCCCCTCACCATCGACAGGCCGCAAGTTGTCATCCACCGCCACGCCGCCGCGGAAGACCGGCTGTCCTGCCGCATCAAGGAACTCAGGGCGAAACCACTTGCGCCGGTCCTGCGGCACGGTCAGTGGCAGGTCGAAGACGTCCTCGACGCAGCGGCCTGTTGGGTCGCTGCTGAAGCCGCCCCCGAGCACCCCACCGGTAGCAAGTAGATAGGCGCGGGCGCTGTGGCGCAGCGGGCGAGCGCTGGTAGCGGTCTCCACCCAGCCAATGCGCTTGCCCTCGGGGCCTTCCTCCACGCCAAAGCCAACGGCCTCCATGTTGCTTTCAATGCGCACACCGGCGGCCATCAGACGGCGGCGCAAGGCTTGGTGGAGCCGCGCCCCCGGCACACTTGGAGGAAGCGTGGGAATCTCGAAGATTTCGGCGCCTGTGCCTGCTTCGAGTTCGGCGAGGACGGCCTTGTGGGCGCCCATCCCCAGGATGGCGGGCAGGCCAATGCGCTCACCCGGCTTCACCAGCGCTTTGAGGGCCTGCGCCAGTTTGCGCCTTTGTCCTGCATCTTCCAGTCCGGCGGCAAGCTGCACATTGTTGCGATCCGTCTGCGCCGCAACCGTCGCCCACGGCACGAAGGCGGCGCGAGCGTTCACCCTCTGCTTGCCCAGATTCTCGGCCACGAGCATCGGGTAGAAGTCGCGCATGCCCTCAATGCCCACAATCAGCATGGGGGCGCTCTCCTGGACGTCGCCCTTTGCTTGCGATTCGGGGGCGAGGAAGACAGGGCGCACAGCCCCTACGGCCGATGGCAGAAGCTGATTGCGGTCAAAGCCGGGCGCGCCGATGTACGCAATTCCTGCGTCTGCGGCAATGGTCTGAAAACGGCGCAGCGACGTAGCGAGCGCTTCGCCTCCGACAATGCGATAGGGGTGGCGCTCAGGCAATTGCTCGAGCGACGCGAAGGGATCGGCCACCGCATCGGCCTCGCCCGGCAGATAGCCGAGAACGTCAATTGTTCCGGCGCCCCAGTGGAGCGATCCCAGCCCTTTGGCGACGATGCGCACCGTGAGGCCCTTCTCGGCGGCCGAAAGCCCGGCCGAAAGCCCGGCCAGCCCCGCGCCGATTACCAGCAGATCAAGCATGAAGAGCCTCGGTTCCAGCCAGTGACAGCCTGTATGCAGATGCTCCGGAAATTACGGGAAAAGCAGCCAACAGAACGTCCTTCATGATGTTTCTGTTGTTCCTGCAGTCTCTGCGTACGGGTTTTGTCGAGTGTGCTCATGCAACCACCGTCCAGACGCCAGTCTCGGCATCGCAGCGCCAGCGCCCCTCGCCGTGGCTGCCCCACGCCATTGCCTTGATCGGCGCGATGCGGATAATGAAGTCGTACTCGGCGTCGGTGCTGATATCCCAATCATACTTCGCCTGAAAGAAGGGCTGGATCGCGTCAAGCGCCTCGGGCGCCTCGGCCGCGGCGCCTTCGAGAATGAAAGGGTTGATGGCGTCGGGCAGTGCGAGGCTCACCGAGGCATTGTGCGCAAGGTTGTGTGCGCGTACGGAACTGCGCTGCGTCACCACATAGGCCGCGCGACCATCCCACACATGCCAGATGGGAGCAAGGTGAACGCGCCCATCGGCCCGCACGCTGCCATACCAGATGGCAGGCGCGGCGGCAAAGGTCTCCAGCAGGGCATCCAGTGGGGCGGGTGCAGAAGGCAGAGTGGACATGAGATAGCGTGATTCTCCATGAACATTTTACCAGAACGCGCGCCATTGCTCAATCCGAGCACCCATCAGCCCCAGGGCGTCTCCGATCGAAGCGAGGCTTCCGACTTTGGACGCCTCGCTTCTCCAGTGTGATCAGGCCACCTTGCGCCTTGAACGAAGGGATGTACGGTCTTCAGAAGAGTGCCGCCGCGGCCTCCTCGCGTTCGACGCCACCCCGGCTTCAATGGTAAAATACGCGGAATTGTTGTCACATGCGGGTCGCTTGCGGTCCGCATGGTGTTGTGTTGCCTAAATCGGCGTCGTGGAGGGAGAACACGATCATGACCAAATACATCTTTGTCACCGGAGGCGTGCTGTCCGGCCTTGGCAAGGGCGTGACTGTCGCCTCCGTCGGCCGCATCCTCAAGGCGCGTGGTATTAAAGTTGCCATCATGAAGCTTGACCCCTACCTCAACGTCGACCCCGGCACGATGTCTCCCTATCAACACGGCGAAGTCTTCGTCACCGAAGACGGCGCAGAGACGGACCTCGACCTGGGCCACTACGAGCGCTTCGTGGATGAGAATCTGAGCCGCCTCAGCAACGTCACCAGCGGCCAAATCTACAACTATGTGCTCAGCCAGGAGCGGCGCGGCGACTATCTCGGCGGCACGATTCAGGTCATCCCCCACGTCACCAATGAGATTAAGCGGCGCATTGGCCTGCTTGCGCGCTCGGTGCAGGCAGACGTCATCCTCATCGAGGTGGGCGGCACGGTCGGCGACATCGAAGGTCTCCCCTTCCTCGAGGCGATTCGCCAGATGCGCAAGGATGTAGGCCGCAAGAACACCATCTACATCCATGTGACATGGCTTCCTTATCTCAACGCCAGCAAGGAATTGAAGACCAAGCCCACGCAGCACAGCGTGCGCGAACTGCGCGGCATCGGCATCCATCCGGATGTCATTTGCCTGCGCAGCGACGTGCCTGTGGACGATGATGTGTTGGCCAAAACAGCCCTCTTCTGCGATGTGGACAAGGAAGCAGTCATCTCGCTGATTACAGCTGATTCGATTTACGCCGTCCCGCCGAGCCTGGAAGCGGCCGGTTTGGGCGAGTGGCTCGTCAACCAGTTGAACCTCACAACGACGCGCAGCGCCGAAGAAGGTCTTGCCGATTGGGTGCACTATGTTGAAGAGGCGCGCCGCGAGAAGCCGACCATTCGCATCGCACTGGTGGGCAAGTATGTCGAACTGGAAGATGCCTACCTGAGCGTGAAGGAAGCGCTCATGCATGCCGCGCTCGAGTGCGGCTACGACGTGCAGATTGTCTGGCTCAATTCCGAGGACCTCGAGCGCGGGCGCGACCTGGAGAAGCTTGAAACGGTTGATGGCATTGTGGTTCCGGGCGGCTTTGGCTACCGCGGGATTGAAGGCAAGATCGCCGCCGCGCGCTTCGCCCGCGAACACAAGGTTCCCTACCTGGGTCTCTGTTTGGGCATGCAGGTGATGTGCATTGAGTTTGCCCGCAACGTGGTCGGCAGCGACGAGCCAAACAGCACCGAATTCGACATCAGCACCAAATACCCGGTGATCGACCTGATGCCTGAGCAGCGCGATATTGCCGACATGGGCGGCACCATGCGCCTGGGCTCCTACCCATGCCAGTTGCAGCCCGGCACACGTGCGGCGAGCGCCTATCTGAGCCGCGGCTATGGCGACACTGTGGACGAGCGCCATCGCCATCGCTTCGAATTCAACAATCAATACCGCGCCGAACTTGAGCGCCAGGGTCTCGTCTTCAGCGGCATGTCGCCTGACGGACGCCTTGTGGAAATTGCCGAGCTGCAGGATCACCCTTTCATGCTTGGGACACAGTTTCACCCTGAATTCAAGAGCCGTCCGACGCGACCGCATCCGTTATTCGTACGATTGATCAAGGCGGCGCTGGCGCACAAGGGCGACACGACGGCCGCAAGCAATGGCGCGGCTCCCGAAAGCTCAACGCGCAAGGTGCGCGCGGGCGAACGATCCGAAGGCGCTGCCGGGCGCAGCTGAACAGAAGCAGATTTGCGAGAGAGGGGATTTACATGTCCGGCCACTCCAAATGGTCCACAATCAAGAGGAAGAAAGGTGCAAACGACGCCGCACGCGGCAAGATTTTCACCAAACTCGCGCGCGAAATTCAGGTTGCCGCCCGCAGTGGGGCTGACCCCACCACCAATTTCGGGTTGCGTCTGGCCGTCGACAAGGCCCGCGCCGAGAACATGCCCAAGGACAACATCGAGCGATCCATTCGCCGTGGCGCCGGGTTGGAGAAGGACGCCGCGCAGTTCGAGTCCGTCATGTACGAGGGCTATGGCGCAAATGGCGTCGCTGTTCTCGTCGATTGCCTGACCGACAACCGCAACCGCACCATCAGCGATCTGCGCCATGTCTTCGCGCGCGCCAACGGCAGCCTGGGCGAGCCGGGATCGGTTGCCTGGCAGTTCAGTTCCAAGGGCTATTTCGTCTTCGACCTTGTGGATGAAGATGGCAACCCGTCCGGCATCGACCCCGACGCGCTCTTCGAAGCCGCGCTTGAGGCCGGCGCCGAAGACCTGATCGTCGGCGACGATGTGGCCGAGGTCTACACCGAGCGCGAATCCTTTGCCGAGGTGAGCAACGCGCTGACTGAAGCGGGCTTCAACCCCTCCACGGCCGAACTGACGATGAAGCCGAATCAGCTTGTCGCTCTGGAGGGCGACGATGCCGCGTCCATCTTTAATCTCGTCGAACAGCTTGACGAACTGGATGATGTCAGCAACGTCTATCACAACCTCGACGTCACCGACGAGCTGGTCGCGCAGTTCGCCTGATCGAACACTGAGGCGAAGCGATCACCGGCGACGCCGCTTCGGACAAGTTCAAGGCGCAGAGTATCTTGGCGACAGGCGGCAGGCACGTGCCAACCGACGCGAGCATTGAGCACATTGTGCTGGGCATTGACCCCGGCACAGCCCTCACCGGCTACGGGGTTGTCGCGCAGGATAGCCGCGGCGACTACCTGCTGCTCGCATGCGGCGTCTTTCGCACCGCGCCGACGACGCCCATGCCAATGCGCCTGCGCGAAATCTTTAGCGATGTGCAGAATCTGATTGACGAATTCACTCCCAACGAAGTTGCCGTGGAGAAGCTCTTCTTCGGGCGCAACGTGACGACGGCGATTTCGGTGGGGCAGGCGCGCGGCGCCATTCTACTGGCGGCGGCGCTGCGCGACTTGCCCGTTGCCGAGTACACACCTGCCGAAGTGAAGCAGGCCATCAGCGGCTACGGCAATGCCGACAAGCGGCAGGTGCAGGAGATGGTCCAGCGCACGCTGAATTTGGCGGAACCGCCGCAGCCCGACGACGCCGCCGACGGCGTCGCTATCGCGCTCTGCCACCTGCAGACTGTGGAATACCGAAGGCGGGTGGGTCTATGATTCGGCTTGTGCGGGGCGTCGTTGCGGGCAAGGGCAAGGATTTCCTGGTAATCGATACCGGCGGTGCGACGGGCGGCGTAGGGCTCAAGGTCTCCGCGCCGGAGCCGACGGTGGCGAAGCTGCTGGTGGATCACGTGGCAATCCTGCACACCTATCTGCAGGTGCGTGAGGATGCGCTGACGCTCTTCGGCTTTGAGACCGAAGACGAACTGGGCATGTTTGAATTGCTGCTCACTGTGAGCGGCGTTGGCCCCAAAGTTGCGCTCTCAGCCTTAAGCGTCATGTCGCCCGACGGGCTGCGCAACGCCCTTGCCGCCGAGGAACCCGCATTGATTGCGCGCGTGCCCGGCATTGGCAAGCGCACCGCCGAGAAGATCGTCCTGGAGCTCAAGGACAAGGTGCGCGGCTCTTCAAGCGCCGGGATTGCGCTTGTACAGATGGTGGACGCCGACGCCGAGGTGGTGGACGCGCTGATCGGCCTCGGCTACAGCGTCATGGAGTCGCAGCGTGCGGTGCAGGGGCTGCCGAAGGATGTTGTGGGCGTCGAAGAGCGCTTGCGCATGGCACTAAGTCGCTTCGCATCTTAGCTTATTTACTACGACGCAAAGGCGCGAAGACAAGCACAGCAAGGGTCCTTCAAGCTGTTTCCATCGTTCCCGTCGTTTTCGTGTACAAGCTTTTGTTTACGGCTACAAGACAAGCGAGTTGATTCATGGCAGATGTTCAGGCTTTGCGCCGCGGCGATATTTACACAGAGGATGATGCGCTCTGGAGAGTAATCGACCACCAGCACATCAAGATGGGGCGCGGCTCGGCCACTGTGCGCCTCAAGGTGCGCAATGTGCGCACCGGTTCCACCGTGGAAAAGACCTACAACAACGGCATGCGCGTCAATGACGTAGAGCTTGAGACGCACGAGGTGCAGTACCAGTACACCGATGGCGATTTCTACCACTTCATGAACACGGAAACCTTTGAGCAGTTGGCGTTGTCACCTGCTGAACTTGAGGGCATCACCGAATACCTCACCGACAACCAAATCGTGGTTGTGGAGATGTACGAGGAGAAGGCGATCAGCATTCGCCTGCCCACGACGGTGGACTTGAAGATTGTTGGCGCCGAAATGGGCGTTGTGGGCGACACGGCCGCGGGTGCGCCGATGAAGGAGATTGAACTGGAGACAGGTCTGCGCATGCAGGCGCCCATGTATCTCAAGGTGGGCGAGGTTGTTCGCATCGATACGCGCGACGGCAGCTTTGTGACGCGTGTGCGCAGTTAGAACGCGGGGCGTGTGCCGATTTGTTGCAGTTGCTTTGCGGCGTAGATTTGCCCTCGAGACGTGCGCCGCGTATAATTGTGACTTGCCGTGAAACGCCGTTGTAGCTCAGTCGGTAGAGCAGCGCACTCGTAATGCGCAGGTCAAGAGTTCGAATCTCTTCAACGGCTCAAAGAGCGCCGTCCCATGTCGGGGCGGCGCTCCTGTTTTGCGTGCTTTGGCGTCGAGATCGGTTTCTTTGCCAGGATCGCGGTAAACGAGAATAGCGTCTTCAATGCTGTCATCGGGCATCATGAAAGGCCCTGCCACCACGTTCCTGGGCCGGGTATCCGTGGTGCCTCAGAGTTTGTGCAGGGCAACGAGTGGGAGCAGCCGTTCGACGTCAGCCGGATCGACGATTGCCGTGCGGTCGGTCAGCACCGACGCAGCGCTGACTGCGGCGGCCCAGATGAGAGCCTGCGGCCAACTGTCTCCCAAATCAAGCCGCCAGACGAGCCCCGCAGAGGCCGAATCACCCGCGCCGGCGGCGTTGAAGACCTGTTGCTCGGGCGCAAGCGCGTGAAAGACCCCCTCCGGTGACGCGGCCAGGATTCCGTCCTTGCCAAGCGTGAGCACGAGCGAATGAAGCTTGTGCCGGCCCGCCACCTCGACCGCCGCCTGCGCCAATGCTTCGACGCCTTCGGTCTGCTCGCCAAAGGTGGCGGCAAACTCCACCTCATTCATCTTGAGAATTGTCGGTGGTCCGCCTGGCCCTTGCAGCAAGTCATGAACCGGTTTGCCGGTCATGTCGAAGAGCGTGGGAACCCCGCCTGCAGCGGCGATCTCCTGGATGCGTGCGGCGAAATCAGTGGGCAGCCCGGGTGGCAGCGAACCGCCCCCCACCACCCAGCGCGCCTGCGGCAAATAGTGCTGCATACGTGCCAGGAGCGCTTCGCCGTCTTCGGCCGTCGCGGGCAGGCTGCCACCGATGATGTGGCTGTGGCGGTGGCGCGCCGTCTCGACAATCACGTGGGCAATACGCGTCTCGCCCTCGAGCCAGAGCATTTCGTAGGGAACGCCAAGCGCCGGTAAGCGCGTCGGCCACAATGCGCCCGTTCACGCCGCCGGCAAAGGCGAGGCCCAGCGTGTCCGCACCCATGCAGTGGAGCGCGATGGAAGTGTCGAGACCTTTACCGCCGATATGGTCAATCATGCGGCTGCAGCGCATGGTTGTGGCGGGTACGATTTCGTCGATGATGAGAATACGGTCAACGGCAAGATACGGAGTCAGTGTGAGGATCATGTTGAAGTTGGCGAGTTCCGGACTGGGCGAGAGAACGACCGATAATTGACGACGAATTTTCGGGTAACCGAGTGATGCGCGTGCATGCTATCTCTGCGATTGTAGATCATTTTCTCCCAGGGGCGATGAGTTGCCCAGCCAGACGTCGAAGGAACAAGACGCGCAGAAGTCGCAGAACCGGCCAGCCGCGCGTATCGGTGGGCCTCCGCTACGCTATCATCCCACACCTCGAAGCAGGTGCGCGATGCCGACTACCAATCCGTTGCGTGGCTTTTTTGGCCGCCGGCTGTTTGCTTCCCCTCTCCGGGCTGTGTATGATACTGAAACTCATGTCTGTTCTCTCCTTGCTCGGCGACGCGCGCACACGCGCCAACTCAATTCTGCAGCGGTGCATCACGCCGCATGGCTTCCGCGCCTCGGGGCTGTCCGAAGGCTATCCCCAAATCTGGGCGCGCGACAGCATGATCACCTTCCTCGGTGCGGCCGCTACGGGCGATTCTGCCTACGTTCAGGCCGGGCGCGCATCGCTCGAGATTATGGGGCGACACCAATCGCGCCGCGGCCTCATCCAACTCAACGTCAATCCCGACAGCGGCCATGTGAGCACCGAAAACGCCGGCGCAGTGGACGCGAACACCTGGTACATCCTGGGCCACTATCTCCATTTCCAGTTGACCGGGGATGTCGAGTTCCTGCGCACGCACTGGGCGACCATCGACCGCGCCCTGGCCTGGCTTGACTTTCAGGACATGAACGAGTGTGGCTTAATCGAGGTGCCCGAGGCGGGCGACTGGATGGATTTGCTGGCCGTTCGCTATAACGTACTTTACGACAATGTTCTCTACTACGCGGCCATGTTGGCGCATGAGCAGATGGCCGCCGCGCTCCATCCCGAGGCGTCCGCCTATCAGCCGTGCATTGATGCCGATGGCATTCACCTGCGCGTAAATCTGCTCATGTGGGTGGATCGCTGCTGGGTTGCCGAGCACTTTGCCGAGCATCTGGAGAAGCTCAAGGCAATTCGCCTTGAGTGGTTCATGCTCTATCACAACATGGGCACGATCTCGAGTCGCCCCTTCTACCTGCCGTGGGTGGCCTTTCGCGAATATGGCGACTGGTGCGACAGCCTGGGCAACCTGCTGGCGATCCTCACAGGCGTCGCCGACGGGCATCGCACAGAACACATCCTGCGCTACATGCGCCAGGTTGGCATGGCCGAGCCTTATCCCACAAAGGCAATCTACCCGCCCATCTATCCTGGCGAGCCGCACTGGCGCGACTACTATCGCAGCCGCAACCTCAACCTGCCGCACCAGTACCACAATGGCGGCATCTGGCCGATGATCTGGGGGCTTCCATGTGGCCGCGCTTGTGCGTCACAACGCGCAGCACGAAGCGAAGCAGCTCCTGGTGTCGCTTGCGAATGCCAATCGCGAAGGCAATGCGGGAAACTGGGAGTTCACGGAATGGATGCACGGTGAACGCGGTCATCCAATGGGGTACGCTCAACAGGCATGGTCGGCCGCCATGTTCCTCTATGCCGACCGTGCCGTGGAGGGTGGTGGCCTTCCCCTCTTTGATGCACTGATCGCCGCCAAGCCCACCGCAGCGCTTGCCCGCGACAACAATGAATTTGCGGTGAGTGCCGGAGGCGGGCCCGCGTGAGCGAAGCGCCAGATTCACGCTTCGTTTGGTCGCATCGCCAGTCGGTGCTATCATGTGCCCGCTTGCGTATTGTTGGACATCTCGAGTATCGCTGCGCTCGCATCAGCGGTGTCGAGTTTTATGATACCAAACAGCGTGAGTCCAGCCCTTTGTCCCATCAGCAAACATACAACAGGAGGAATTGAATGAGTGTAAAGCGATTTGGCGGGCTGTTCCTGCTCGTGGTCGTGCTCTCTTTGTTCGTTACGGGATGCGTGGCGCCGGTTGCGCCCGCTGCTCCCGCAACCACCGGTGATGCCGCCGCACCCGCGGCAGGCGAAACGACGTTGACCTGGGCAATCTGGGGCGCCCCCGAGGAACTGGTGACCCACCAGAAGGCTGCTGAAGCCTTTATGGCGCTGCACCCCGACATCAAGGTCGAGATCTGGAACCAGCCCTGGAACGATTACTTCACCAAGATTCAATCCCTCTGGGCCTCCGGCGACTCCGCCACGATTCCCGACATCGCCTTCCTCTGGCCAACGCCCAAGTACGCGGCTGAAGGTGTGCTCGAGAATCTTGACCCCTACATCGCCGAGGCGAACTACAATCTTGACGACTACTGGCCGGGTCTGCTCGAATCGGCCAAGTACGAAGGCAGCGTGTACGGCTTCCCGCGCGACATCGAAGTCAATGTCCTTTACTACAACAAGGACATCTTCGACGCTGCGGGCGTGGCCTACCCCACCGACGAATGGACGTGGGATGATCTGCTGGCCGCCGCCGAGACGTTGACCGAGAAGGATGCCAGCGGCAACACCACACGCTACGCACTTGCCATGGAAGGCGGCAAGTATGCAAAGTGGGTGCAGCAGAATGGTGGCCAGATCCTTGACGACTTCGTCAACCCATCCATGTGTACGCTGACCGAAGAAAATGCGACGGGCGGCATTCAGTTCTTTGCCGACCTCCTGAACAACGGCTATGCAATGCGCCCTGCCGACCTGAACCAGGCCGGTGGCGACGCTGCCGTCTTCCAGAGCGGGCAAGCGGCCATGATCATCCAGAACACAAGCCGCGTCTCGGGCTTCAACACAGCCGGCATGAACTACGACGTCGCGCCGGCGCCCATCCCTGCTGATGGTGTGCGCTGGAACGGCGCAGGCGGCGCGGCATGGGTCATGAGCGCGGGCAGTGACGCCAAGGACGCTGCGTGGACATTCCTCTCGTGGCTCCAAAGCACCGACGGTGGCGAGAAGGTCTACACCGATGCAGGCGAAATCTTCCCGGCGCTGCAGTCCGTTGCCAACTCGCCTGCCATCATGAATGACCAGCCGCCCGCAAACAAGCAGGCCATCATCACCGAAGCCGCTGCTTCGGGCGTTGGCGGCTTCGGCTACTTCCCTGAGTGGGGCGAACTCGACGGTTCCGTCCTCAGCCCGGGTCTTGACCCGATCTGGTCCGGCGAAGCCACACCTGCCGACCAGCTGTCCGTGGTTTGTGACGGCGTCGATGCCTTCCTTGCCGAGAACGGCTATCCCAAGCAGTAGGATTGTCGCAGCTTGACAACCAGAGTATGCAGCAGTCGGCGGCTCCGCATGGTGCCGCCGACTGTGCACCTGCTGCGAATGCATACCCCAACCGCAGCGAACCTTCAACACGTTCCAGGCCAATCAGGTTCATACACGCCATGGCATCGCAACCTGCACCAGAATCTCGCCGCATGTTCCGTTGGCGGCCCGACCAGCAATGGGAGGGCTACCTCTTCATCCTGCCGGCCTTCGTACTCTTTGGTATCTTCGTGGCGCTCTCCATGGCCTACTCGCTCGTGATCAGCTTCAGCGACTACGGGCTTTTGGGGATCAAAGGCTTCGCTGGATTCCGTAACTACCAGGCGCTCTTCCGCGACCCCGTCTTCTGGCAGTCGTTCCGCAACACAGCCTTTTACATCGTGACGATCGTACCCTTCCAGCTCATCCTGGGGCTGACGATGGCGCTGGCGCTCAATCAGGGGATTCGTGGGCGCACTGGCTATCGTCTCATCTACTTCATGCCCGTGGTGACGACGATTGTCGCTGGCGCAATTGTCTTTCGCTTGTTGCTGGCAACCAACGGGACGCTAAACAACATCATTGGCGATGTGTACGCGTTCTTTGGCCAGCCATATATGAACATCAACTGGCTCGGCTCCTCGGCCTTCTCCAAGTGGTCCGTCGTATTACTGACGCTGTGGAAGAACACCGGCTTCACGATGGTGGTCTACCTCGCGGCGCTGCAGGGCGTGCCGCAGGAGCTTTATGATGCCTCCGAGACCGATGGCGCCGGCGCCTGGGCACGTTTCCGTCACGTTACCTGGCCAATGATCAGCCCCACAACCTTCTTCCTCCTGGTCCTGCAGCTGATCGGTGCATTCCAATTGTTTACCGAGCCGTTCGTGCTGACGAACGGCGGACCCGCCAATTCGTCGCTCAGCGTGGTTCAGTACATTTATCTGAGCGCATTCCGCGACATTCGCATGGACAAAGCGTCGGCCATGGCCTGGATCCTCTTTGCAATCATTCTGCTCTTCACCCTGCTGCAGAACCGGTTGCAGCGTCGCTGGGTCTTCTACGAGGCGGAGTAACTGACGCCCATGACGACTTCCACCGCGCAGCCAATCGTACAGACACCCGTCCCCGCCGGGCGGCCCAAACGCAGCAGCACAGTCTGGCTGCACGCATTGCTGATCTTCTTCAGCGTGGTCATGCTCGCCCCATTTGTCATCATGCTGCTGGCCTCGCTGGTGCCGCAGACGGCGCTCTTCTCCGGAAGTATCAAGTTGAGCGATTTCACCCTCGACAATTACTTCGAGACATTTCAGGTGATCCCGTTTGCGCGCTACTACTTCAACAGTATTGTCGTAACGGCAGCAGTTACTGTGGGGCGGCTGGTAATTTCGTCGCTTGCCGCCTATGCGTTTGCGCGGCTGCGCTTTCGCGGGCGCGACCTGATCTTCACGCTCATGCTCGCGACGTTGATGATTCCTGCGGCCGTTACGCTCATTCCGCGCTTCCTGATCACCAAGGACCTGGGCTGGTATGATGAGTATCTGGGGCTGATTGTGCCCAGCATATTCGGTGCGCTGGCGATCTTCCTCATGCGCCAGTATTATCGAGGCATCCCGTTGGACTACGACGAGGCGGCGCGCATGGACGGTGCATCGAGTCTGCGCATCTGGTGGCAGGTCATCCTGCCGTTGAGCACGCCGGTCATTGGAACGCTGACGATTCTTACTTTCAACGACACGTGGAACGATTTTCTCTGGCCGCTTGTCGTCACTGGCTCCGACAATATGCGCACCATCCCCGTGGGCCTTGCCTATTTTGTGGGTCAGTACTCGACGTCGTGGGGGCTGCTCATGGCCGGTGCGGTGATTGCGCTCCTGCCAATTCTGATCGTCTACCTGATTGCGCAGAATTCGTTTGTGCAAGGCATCGCGCTATCGGGCGTTGCGGGGCGATAGGGTCCGGTGTCGGCCACTGCCAAACCTCGACGCAGAGTCGCGAAGACGCAGAGAAACGCAGAGAACTACCAAAAATGCGGTTGCTGTTCTCTGCGTTTCTCTGCGCCTTTGCGCCTCTGCGTCGAGATGTTAAGTCCGTGTCGGTATCTCATCAGGCAAAGTATGAAGCGAGGTGACTTGTGCGGCAGAGCGAGATCTCCACACTCTTCGACTACAACCGCTGGGCGAACCGGCGCATCCTGCATGCCGCTTCGGGGCTGAGCGACGCGCAGTTCTGTCTGCCGCAGTCGCCGGATCTGGGCAGCATGCGACAGATTCTGGTGCACGTCTATGGCGCAGAATGGATCTGGCGCAAGCGTTGTGCAGAAGGTGTCTCGCCGGCCGCGCTGCCCAACGAAGAGGAGTTCGTCGATTTTGGCGCGCTTCACGCCCGCTGGCAGGATGAAGAAGAGGCCATGCGTGCGTTCATCGACGCCATAACCGACAAGCAACTCGACGGTGAGATGATCTACCGCACAACCTCGGGGCGAGAACTGACAGCGCCCTACTGGCAGGTGCTCCTGCACGTGGTCAACCACGGCACGCAGCACCGCGCCGAAGCCGCCGTGCTGCTCACAGCGCTCGACCGCTCGCCCGGCGACATTGACCTAATTGTCTACGTGCGGGAGAAACAGGCGGAACGCCATCCGTGAGCATTGGGCTGCGCCGCCACGCCGTTTGGCTCCAGGTCGAAGCGCAGGCAGGTTTCCTGGCCGCCGCCTTCCGTCTCTCGCCCTGCCAACCCAAACTGTACGGAAGGTGGATGACCAAAGCTCCGAAGGGCGCCGCCATCCAAGCGAAGGCGACGATGACCCTTACCCCTTGACTTTGCTGCCGTCTACCGTTTTCTCAACACGACGTACATTGAATCGTTCTTCTCCATTTCAGAATACCTTGCTACCTCCGCTACCTCGTACTCATCCCCAACAAGTTCGCCAAATGTTTCTTCCGTGTAGTAGACAAAGCGCAAGCCGGACCATTCCTCTTCTTTGTCACCATACCAGAGCGAATGGAACAGGATACCGGGGCTGTTCAAGACGTCCCATTGGCGCTTAAGCGCCTCTTCGAGTTCCTCTCTGCTTAAATGGTGCAAGACTTTATTTGAATAGATGCAATCAAATCTCCGGTCCATCTCCATCTTTGCAGCGTCTAGCAGTACCAGGTCCGCCGCTGCATCGATTTCTCGATATCTGGCAAGGAACGCTTCGGAGTTGTCTGATCCGGTTACTTGAAAGGATTCACACAAGATCACAAAATCCTTTCCTGGCCCCATACCCAGTTCAAGCACAGTTGAGCCGTTACTCAGATACTTCTTCAGGATTTCAATCAGTTCCCGGCCATCATATCCTTCAGCCATCTTTGCATATTCTTCAACATTCCTTCCATCCTCGAAATAACTCATCTACACATCTCCATGTACTCAGGAGTTCGAACTCATTTGGCAAAGCAGCTGGCCCTTTGCTGAAAGCCTTGTTTTGACTGTGACCCATCGTCCCATATCATGTCCGTTACCCATTCTGCACCACCTGCTGCTGGGCGAAATCCACCTGCACCGGCGCTTGCTTGAGCAGCCCTCGCTCCCCTTGCCAGGCTCTCCGCTGCATTCAGATGGCGCCCTGAGACGCTGAGAGACGCTCATCCCAATATGCAGTATGGCTCAATGTCTGCTCGATTAACTACCGTTCACTTTGAGAATTCGGTCTGTCATTCGAGAGAATTTCAGGTGGACAGCCTGATTTCCGAATCACTATTGGCAACGGATCAACTGAAAAGAGAGCTCGCTTGCGTGCCAGTTCCTACCTATGCCTGCGCTTTAACGCCGCGTAGAAGAGCAAGCACAGGAAAGTAAAGTACTGCAACAAAGCGACTCACTCCAGGCAGTTGTTCTTCCTTTGTGCAACTTTCCGCGTTCGGCGCCTTTGCGCTGAGGCACAGAGGTCGCTGCGGTTTCCACTCCGGCCATACTCTGGACTGCAAGGCCAGCCTTTTTCGTCAAGTTGATGCTTTGACGTTGAACCAGTTTGCCGCAGTGCGACTTGCGCCATTTGACACCCTCCCTACCATACGGTATCATCCCGCCCACAATTGAATAGCTAGACTCTTATCCAGAGAGGCGGAGGGACCGGCCCGATGAAGCCTCGGCAACCCGGCAGTGGAGCAGCGATGGCGCTCCCCACTGCGGTAAGGGTGCCAAATCCGGCAGAGGAATCTGGAAGATGAGAGGATGCCTTCGACGCGCAGCCCTCATCCCCTTTGTATTCGGGGATGTTTGTTTTCCGCCGACAGGCGGCGCACCCTACCTTTGCGTAATCCCCTCATCGATCCGGTGAGGGGATTTGTTTCGCTGTCACACCTCCGCAATCAGTCGCGGACGTCGCCCAGTCGCATCCAGATGCCGCACCGCGGCACATTCAGGAGGGAGTATCCACCCATGTCGGACGACCATCAGTATGGATTCAGCACGCGCCAGCTTCACGCCGGGCAAGCGCCCGACAGCGCTACAGGCAGTCGCGCCGTGCCCATTTACCAGACTACCAGCTATCAGTTCCGCGACACCGAGCACGCGGCGAATCTCTTTGCGCTCAAGGAATTCGGCAACATCTATACGCGCATCATGAACCCCACGACCGATGTGCTCGAGCAGCGCATCGCCAGCCTCGAGGGGGGCGTGGGCGGGCTCGCTGCCGCCAGCGGACACGCGGCACAGACGATGGCCATCTTCGCCCTCTGTGGCGCGGGGGACCACATTGTCTCCTCAAGCAGGCTGTACGGCGGCACCTTCAACCAGTTCAACTACACCCTTCCCCGCCTCGGCATCGAAGTCACCTTCGTGGATCCGCGAGATCCCAATGCCTTTGAGCGGGCTATTCGTCCCAATACCAAAATTCTTTACGGCGAGACGCTGGGCAATCCCGACATCACCGTCTTCCCCTTTGAGGAAGTGGCCGCCATCGCGCAGGCGTACAGTATTCCGTTGATGATTGACAGCACCTTTGCCACGCCCTACCTGTGCCGTCCCTTTGAACATGGTGCCCACATTGTCACGCACAGCACCACGAAGTTTCTGGGGGGCCACGGCACCTCGATTGGCGGCGTGATTGTCGACAGCGGCAAGTTCGATTACGGCAGCGGCCGCTTTCCCAATTTCACCGAGCCAGACAACAGCTACCATGGCCTCAAGTATGTGGACCTGGGCGCGATGGCCTTCATCCTCAAGGCGCGGGTGCAAACGCTGCGCGACATCGGCGCAAGTCAGTCGCCCTTCAATTCGTGGGCCACGCTGCAGGGCGTTGAGACGCTGAGCCTGCGCATGGAGCGTCACGTGAAGAACGCGCAGCGCGTGGCTGAGTTCCTCGAGGCCCACGCGGATGTCAATTGGGTGGCCTATCCGGGCCTTGCCAGCCACCCGGATCACGAGCGCGCCAAGAAGTACTTGCCCAAGGGCGCCGGCGCGATCATGGGGTTCGGCATCAAGGGCGGGCGCGCCGCGGGCGAGAGTTTCATCAACAACCTCAAGCTGCTGAGCCATGTGGCCAACGTGGGCGATGCCAGAAGCCTTGCCATTCACCCGGCCACCACGACGCACAGCCAACTCTCCGAGGACGAGATGGCCACTGCGGGCGTCACGGCCGACTTTGTGCGCTTGAGCATCGGCCTCGAGGATATCGAGGACATTCTCTGGGATCTCGATCAGGCGTTGAGCGCTTCGGCGAACTAAAGTAGCATCATGATTTAGGCAACGGTGGAACAGCGACGCAGAGGCGCGAAGGCGCAGAGAAACGCAGAGGAAACAGAGCAGACAGACCAGCCAAAGCATGCTGTTCTCTGCGTTTCTCTGCGTCTCAGCGCCTCTGCGTCGCTGTTCTGAAGTCCGTTCCCGGTTGAATTCGCGGATTCTGGAAATGAGCGAGCATGGAAGGTGAGAGCGCGGGCGCCGGTTCGGTGGGGTTGGTCAAGGCGCAGTACTTCAGTTTTGCCGAGGACGAACTCTTCGCGCTTGAAAGCGGGGCGCGTCTTGGCCCTGTCACGGTCGCCTACGAAACGTATGGCGCGCTGAATGGCGAGCGCTCGAATGCAATTCTTATCTGCCACGCGCTCAGCGGCGGCGCACATGCGGCAGGAGCCTACGGCGCGCAGGACGAGCAGCCCGGATGGTGGGATGAGTGTATCGGCCCCGGCAAAGCCTTTGACACCGATCGCTACTTCGTCATCTGTACAAATGTGCTTGGCTCCTGCTACGGCAGCACCGGCCCCAGCAGCATCAACCCGGCCACGGGTGAGCCGTTTGCGCTCAACTTTCCTGTTGTCACCGTGGGCGACATGGTGCGAGCGCAGGTGCTTCTCATCGACCACCTGGGTATCGACAGATTGCTATGCGTGGCGGGCGGCTCCATGGGGGGGATGCAGGTGCTCGAATGGGCGGCGCATCATCCTACGCGCCTCGTAGCAGCAATTCCCATTGCCACCACTGCACAGCACAGCCCCATGTTGATTGCCTTCAGCGAGGTCGGTCGTCAGGCCATTTATGCCGACCCGGCGTGGCAGAACGGGGACTACTACGCAAGTGGCAGGCGTCCCGACGCCGGCCTTGCCGTGGCGCGCATGGTGGGCCACATCACCTATCTCAGCGAAGAAAGCATGCACCAGAAGTTCGGCCGGCGGTTGCGCGGCCTGGAACAATACGGCTACGAGTTCCAGACGGAGTTCGAGATCGAGAGTTACCTTAAGTACAACGGTGACAAGTTCACCCGTCGCTTCGACGCAAACTCCTATCTGTATGTGACCAAGGCAATGGATTACTTTGATCTCAGCCAGCCCACCGGGTCACTGGCGGCGGCATTCGTCAATTCTGTGGATCTCAAGTACCTCGTCATCTCATTTACGAGCGATTGGCTCTACCCTTCCTATCACAGCAAGCGGCTGGTCACTGCCCTTCACGCCGTGGGTGCGGACTGTACGTACCTTGACCTGCAAAGCAGTTGGGGGCACGATGCCTTTCTGCTTGAGGTCGAGACGATGACCAACCTGCTCTCGAGTTTTCTTGATCGAATTGCACGGGAGGCGGCCATCACAGTTCCCACCCCAACCTTCGGCTCGGCGCCTGTGGAAAGCGCACGCGCATGAGCACCAGCCCACTTCCCCCGCCAACCACGCCCCTGCCCGCCCTGAATTCCTTGCCGCCTCTTCGCCCTGACCTGCAGGCAATTGCCGACCTCGTGCCGGCGCAAGCGCGCGTCCTCGACCTTGGCTGTGGCGATGGAGCGCTGCTCGAATCGCTGCAGGTTCAGAAGCAGATGCGCGGCCGGGGCATCGAGCTCTCCGAAGTGGGTGTGCTGGCGTGTGTACGCCGCGGTCTCAGCGTGCGCCAGGGCGATCTGCGCGAAGGTCTCGCCGACTACCCCGATGATTCATTCGACATCGTCATTCTCGCGCAAACGCTGCCTTTTCTCGACGATCCTGCCTATATTCTGGGTGAGATGCTGCGCGTGGGGCGGCAGGCGATCGTCTCGTTTCCCAACTGGGGATCGTGGCGCTGCCGCCTCGATCTACTCTTCACCGGGCGCATGCCTCTTGCCGCCGATCTTCCGCAACAGTGGTACGAAGCGCCTCGCCGTCAATCCTTCACAATCACCGATTTTGCACACTTTTGTGTTACCATCGGATTGACAATCGAGCAGGAACTCTACCTTGCAGGTGATGTGCGAATTCAGCCGCGCAAGATGAAGAACCTGCGCGCAACCACGGCGGTCTTCTCGCTGAGCCGCACGCCACCTTGAAACGATAGACACCCCGCATGAGTCTTCACGTACATCTTCTCAACATTCACTCCAGCATCGGCACGCAGCCTTTGCTGACGCAGCTAGACCCGTCCCTCCAAATTACCGAGGGCCCGCAATTGATCGATCCCTCAACCATCGCGGTTCTGGTAGGGGGCTTTCCCCAGGCTGACCAACTTGCCGCCTGCCCCAACCTGCGCGCGCTGATTGTCCCCTTTGCCGGGGTTCCCGCCGCGACGCAGCACCTGGTGCAGGATTACCCGAACGTGACGCTTCACAACCTGCACTACAATTTTGTGCCCACGGCCGAGATGGCGATCGCTCTGCTCATGGCGGCAGCCAAGCTGATTGTGCCCATGGACAGGGACCTGCGCCGTGGCGACTGGACCTCGCGCTATGTCGTCACCAACGCAACCATGCTCGACGGCAAGACGGCCCTTATTCTCGGCTACGGTCAAATTGGGCGGCGCATTGCCATGGCCTGCCGCGGCTTGGGTATGGAGGTTGTCGGCGTCAAGCGAACACCCCCCACGACGCCCTCTCCTGACGGTGTCGAGGTGCATGCCATTGCTGACCTCAATTCGCTGCTGCCGCACGCGGATGTACTCATCATGGCCCTCCCCGAAACGCCCGAGACCACGGGGCTGGTCGGCGCGGACGAACTGGCGCTGCTGCGCCCCGGTGCGCTGCTTGTCAACGTCGGGCGCGGCCCCACTCTGGACGAGGAGGCGCTCTACGACGCGCTCTGCTCCGGCACGCTCCGCGCCGCCGGGATTGATGTCTGGTACCAGTATCCCGACGCAATTGAAGAGCGGACGAACAAGGCGCCCTCGCGCTTTCCCTTCCATGAGCTCGACAACGTCGTCCTCAGCCCGCACCGTGGCGGCTGGCTGAGCGAAGCTGAAATTGACCGGCTTCATCAACTGGCAACACTTCTCAATGCCGCTGCCCTCGGTGAGGCAATTCCCAGCCAGGTGGACAAGGCGTTGGGGTATTGAGACGGCGTGACTGATAACTGATAACTGGTGATTGGTAATTGGGGTGATGGGTTGATGGGTTGATGGGTTGATGGGTTGATGGGTTGATTGGTTGATGGGTTGATGGGTTGATTTGTTGATGGCGCGTGCCTCCGGCTTCGATCAACCAATCAACGTATGAACCAATCAACCCATCAACCTGTAAACCAATCAACCTATCAACCAACCCATCAACCCACCAAACCACCAACCTGCCAACCCCCGGCTCTCCGTCCTCTTCACAGGGCCTATGCTCGCGACGCGCTCGATTCTCCACCTTGATCTGGACGCCTTCTTCTGTTCGGTGGAGGAGCTGCACAATCCTGCGCTGCGCGGCAAGGCCTTTGCCGTGGGCGGGCGGCCCGAGGAACGCGGTGTCGTTGCCTCCTGCTCGTATGCGGCGCGCCAGGTGGGCGTGCGCTCGGCCATGCCCATGGGGAGGGCGATGCGGCTCTGCCCGGGGTTGATTGTGGTGCCCGGCCGCCACGGCGCCTATGGCGAGATGTCCCACAAGGTGATGGCGCGCCTGCATGTCCTCACGCCACTAGTTGAGCAAATCTCCATTGATGAAGCCTATCTTGACGTGACGGAACTGGGGATCGATCCCGCGGGGATCGCGCGCACTCTGCAGGCAACCATCCACTCAGAATTGGGATTGCCCTGCTCATTGGGCGTGGCATCCAACAAGTTGATCGCAAAGATCGCCAACAACGTCGGCAAGGCTGCGGCACGCGGCAGTGGGTCGCCCAATGCGATTACGGTTGTTCCGGCGGGTGAGGAGGCGACGTTTCTCGCGCCGCTGCCCTGCGGAGAGCTCTGGGGTGTTGGCCCGCGCACGGCCGAGCGGCTGGCAGCGATTGGCATCCACACCATTGGCCAGTTGAGCACATGGCCCGAGGCGCGGCTGATCAAGGAGTTCGGCAAGCACGGCGCCGAACTCTATCGCAAGGCGCGCGGCCGCGATGACAGCCCGATCATTACGGAGCGTGAGCGCAAGTCGGTGAGCCAGGAGACGACGTTTGTGCGCGACGTTGCCGATAGCGAAGTCTTGCGCAGGACGATGTTCGAGCAGGCGCGGGAGGTTTCGCTGGCGCTGCGCCGTGAGCAGATGGTGGGTTCGACCGTCAAGATCAAGCTGCGCTGGTCTGATTTTGCGACAATTACACGCCAGGCGCGCCTCGAATCGCCAACCAGCGCGCACCAGGCGATCTTCCAGGCGGCCGTGGCACTCTTCGAGAAGGCGTGGGATGGCAAAGCGCTGCGGCTTGTTGGTGTCGGCGTGAGCGGGCTGCTGGCTGGTTTGCAGCAGGTGTCACTCTTTGACCAGCCGGATGAAGCGGCTGAGGAACGACGTACCAGGTTGAATTCAGCACTCGAGAGACTACGCGCCCGCTACGGCGAGGATGCCGTATTGCGTGCGAGCGACCTCGCGCGTGAAGAGGATCGGCCGGAGTAGGGCCGCCCCAACTGCAGAACAGCTACCCAGCAAAACAGCAACACGGAGGCACAAAGACACAGAGAAACACAGAGAACATCCTGTCCTGCTGTTGCAGTTCTCTGTGTTTCTCTGTGTCTTTGTGCCTCCGTGTTGCTGTTCTGCTGTTGGTTCTCTAGTCCGCAAGCAGCGACTGCACGAGGCCGACCGCGCCGTTGGCGTCCGCTGCAAAGCCATCGGCGCCGACAAGGCTTGCAAAGCTTGATGAGACGGGCGCGCCGCCCACAATCACCTTGAAGCGGCTGCGCGAAGCCGATGCGTTGAGCGCCGCAACTGCCTGGTGCATGGCCGGAAGGGTCGTGGTAATCAACGCCGATAAGCCGACAATGTCAACGCCTTCGTTTTCGGCGGCGGCAACAAAACGCTCGGCCGCAACATCAACGCCCAAATCGACAATTTCGAAACCTGCGCCCTCCAGCATCATCGCCACGAGATTCTTGCCGATATCGTGCATGTCTCCCTTGACGGTGCCCAGGGCAACGCGCCCGTGGGCCTTTGCTGCGCTTCCCAGCAGGCGTGGGCGCAGCACCTCGAGCCCCGCTTTCATCGCGCGCGCAGCCTGCATCATTTCGGGCACGAAGCAAACTCTTGCCTCAAACTGACGGCCCACCTCAGCCATCGCCTCGATCATGCCGTCGTTCAGCAGGTCGGAGGGGTCGACGCCGCCTTCAAGCGCCTCTTCAACAAGCGCTGGTGCGTCCTTGTGCCGCCCATCCAGAATCGCGTCGTAAACATCATCAATCAGTTCGTCCAATTGCTCCTGCGGATTCAAATCCATACGAATGTACTCCCTGTTGGCCGACGCACCCTGTGCGTTCGACGCATTGTCGCCTGACGAGGCATGGGTGTTGGGGAACGGCCTGAGCCGCGAATGTGCCTAGCGCGTCCACTTCTCCAGTTTGTGGATGACTGCCAGCTCCTGCTCTTCGTCTTGCGTTGAGACGCAGATGAAGATGCCCTCGGGCCGCATCTCCGCCATGAAGGGATCGAGTTCGCTAAGTTGCAGATCGACCACCACCGACTTGCCCGCATCCTGGATCTTGCGGATGAGCGGGGTCCACTGCATGATGGGCAGGTCATCGGCCACTCCCTGCACCCACTGGATCGCCTGCACGTTCGGCAACTCGAGAATGGCATCGACGTGGTGCGCCACGCCTTTGCCATCCATGTGGAAGACGTTGTGGGTCATTGCGCGACATTCGGCAGCAAGCCCCGGCCAGATGTACTGGCGGAAGTGCTTGGGAGAAACCATCGTCGAGAAATCGCAGGAGGGGATATGCATGCGCCCGAAGGAGGGGATCTCCATCCACGAGACCGACGGCATCGCGTGGGCCTTGAGTTGCGCATCGAAGTGATCGTAGAAGGCTACGAAATCGGCAGGATTCGCGGCAAGTATCGCCTCGACGTCTTCCGGATTGTCGTAGAGGTCGTAAAGCAAAGGTTCGGTGCCGCGCAGCGCCGCCAGCCAATCGATGCCTGGGTGCAGGTCGGTGTAGCCGACAAGGTAGCGGCCCGGCGCTTGCTCAAGCGCCAACATGGTCAGTTCATCGAGTTTGGCCAGATAGTCGCTCTGCCAGTTGAGCACCGGTTGTTGCGTATAGTCAGCGAGGATTGGCTCGGCCCAGGTCGTCACCTCGCCAAAGACAAGGGGGCATCCATAGCAGCCGGCGAAGACATTCGGGCCCAAATTGGGCCAGAAGAGCGGGAAGGTCTCACCCAGAAAGCGTTTGTCGCCGAGCCCCTGCAGAAAGCGATTGACCTGGTATTCGGCGTCGAACCACCAATCCTTGCGTTCGGGGTAGCGCGCTTGCGCAAGCGCATCGGCGTCTTCGTAGAGGGCGTTGTGCCTGCTGAAGCGCACGGGCGGCCGGTCGATTACCTGCTGCTCGTACCATGCGTATATCCGGTCCATCGCCTGGTCGAAGTCAGGCTTGGTTTCAAGTTCAACCGACCAACGGGTGGGCGTATCAATTTGTTTCATGGGCGCTGAAGGTGGGGTGCACGCGGCCGGCAAGGTATGAGGGCCGTATATACATTCTAGCGGAACAAAGCGAGCGATGCAACGAGTGGACTGCCCGTCTTCACACAGTCGGTATAGGCACTTTGGTGGTGGCGCGCTTGAATCGGGAGACACTGTCACGGCTCAGGAGACAGCCGACGGAGAACGGAGGTGTGTGCGGTATTCACCGCAGAATCACTTGAGATCGCACAACGCCTCTTGCGCGGCATAATAGCCGCACATGCCGTGCACGCCACCTCCGGGCGGCGTTGACGAAGAGCAAAGATAGAGGCCCGGAATGGGCGTGCGGTAGGGGTTGAAGGCGGAGACAGGGCGCGCGAAATGCTGCCATAGGTCCTGGACGCCACCGTTGATGTCTCCCCCCACGTAATTGGGATTGTGCGCCTGCATTTCCGTGGCATTGTATGTGTGGCGGGCAAGGATTGTGTCGCGAAATCCCGGGGCGAAGCGCTCAATCTGCGCCTCAATTGCGCCCGTCATGTCCACTGTCGAGCCGCTGGGCACGTGGCAGTAGCCCCAGGCGATGTGCCTTCCTTGCGGTGCGCGTGATGAGTCGAACAGAGTTGGCTGCGCGAGCAACACGTACGGGCGCGTAGGGATCTCGCCGCGCCACACGCCCGCCTCGGACGCAGCAATCTCGCCCATCGTCCCGCCCAGGTGCAGGGTGGCTGTTGTGCGACAGACTTCATCGCGCCAGGGAATCGACTCGCTCAGCGCCCAGTCCATCTTGAAGACGCCGGGATTGTAGCGAAAGCGGCTCAAGGCGCGCTGGTAGCCGGCGGGAAGTCGATCGCGCCCGATGGCAAGGAACTGGCGTGGCGTCACGTCGAGAAGCACGGCCCGGGCCGTAGGCAGTTCGCCGAGGTCGCCGATCTCCCAATCAGTCTGGAAGTCGCCCCCCAGTTCGCGAATCAGCGCAACGAGTGCGTCGGCAATGGTCTGGCTGCCGCCGCGCGCAATTGGCCAGCCCACCGCATGTGCCAGCATGCTCAGCATCAACGCAAACGCGCCGCTTGGTACGCGTTCGAGCGGCAGAATGGCGTGGCCGGCCATGCCTGCAAACGCCGCGCGTGCTCGCTCTGTACGAAAGAGCGCGCGCCCGGCCCATGTTGCGGGCAGTGCACCAGGAACGCCAAAGCGGGCAAATTGCCAGGGCGCACGCGGGGCATGGAGCGGTGCAAGCAGATCGGCAACGAGTGCTTGCCAATTCACCACCATAGGACCAAACAGCCGCCGCCAGGCCGGTCCGTCGCGGCCGAGGTTGGCGGCTGTCTCCTCAAGCGAGCGATGGATTGCGACGGCGGGCTGATCGTCGAGCGGGTGCGCCACCGAGATGGGGGGAAGGATCCACTCGACGCCATGTTCGGCAAGGGGGAGGGGCGCGCAGGAAAGGCGACGCCAGCCCCAGGGGATGCACCGCCGAGCAAATGTCGTGGCGAAAGCCGGGCAGCGTGAGTTCGGCCGAGCGCATGCCGCCGCCCAGCGTGCTCTTTGCTTCCACGACGAGCACCTTGAGCCCTGCCTGCGCCAGCGTCAGCGCCGCGGCAAGGCCGTTCGGGCCGGAACCGACAATTACGGCGTCATACCGAGCAGCGGAAACGCGCATTACGTGGCAGTCCCCCAGCGTGCTCGTGCATGGACGCGAAGGCAATATCACCCGGAAATCGTAGCGGGGGGCTTCCAGCCCTCAGAGCGCTGGGCAAGTCTTAAACCCGATTCGGAGGGCTGGAGGCCCCGCTACGTGATACTCTTCACCTCGCCACTGCCAACTTACCCCGGAAGCGAAACCGGTCCATCACCCGCTGCGCAGCACGCGCTACTTGTTATCGGGCAGTGCCGGCGTCGTCTGCAGGTAGGCGTAGAGGGCTTTCAACTCTGTGTCGTCCATGCCGCTGTACTTCTTCCAAGGCATTTCGTCTGAAACGGTGCCCCCTGACGGCAGCGTTCCCGTGCGCATGAAGTTGACGAACTGCTCCTCGCCCCATGCGCCCAGCAGCGTCGTGGTAATGTCCGGCCCGATGGGTGCGTTGGGGTCGGTGCCGCCGGTCAGGTTGTCGCCGTGACAGCCCTGACAACCGGCGATGGTCATCATGTACTTGCCGTACTCGGCGTTGGCGGCAGGTTCGATCGTTTCGGGTGCGGGCAAATCGGCCGCGACATCCGACTGCAGCGGAATTGCGCCGATGGCCACAAGCACCTTGCCCAGCGTCCCTGGCTGGCGCGGGCCGAGTTCGTTGTCCTGCGGCGGCAGCTGTTTGAGATAAGCGATGACAGCACCAAGATCGGCATCGTTCATGGCATGATAGTGCATCACCGGCATGATGACGAGTTTGCGGCCGTCATGGCCGACACCCTCGGCGATCGCATGGATCCACATGGCGTCGGTCATTGCCGATCCGCCGATGCCGCCCTGGCCGGAGGTGAGATTTGGCGCGGGGATGACGCCAAGGTTTGGGTCATCGATGAAGACTGTGCCCTCGAGCTGGTCGCCGTGGCAGTCGACACAGAGGTTGACATGCTGCACAAGGTGCTCGCCGCGCGCCACAGCCGCAGCATCAGTCGGCACGGTGAGCGTACGGGCGGGAGGCGTGGCGGTTGTGCCGGCAAGTGCACGGTCGCCCATGAAATAAACCGAACCACCCGCAAGGAGAGCAACAAGCAGCACTACGCCAAGCACGATAAAGACCCACTTAAGGACGCGCATACATGACTTCTCCTTTCAGCGAAAACAGTTGAAGAGAGGAGCGCCGTATGGAGGGGTGGACAGGATTGTCCAAGTGAACAAGGCGCAAACAGGCCGCCAGTATAACAACGCCGGCGGCCATTGCAAAACGCACATTTTCGATTTTCGGGGCATGGGATTCAGATGCACATATCCCATATCGGGGATCCGCAGCCTGTTGTGGTAGAGTGACCCCGCCACCGGGAGGGCGCAGACGACCCGCGTCAGGTCAGGGTGCAGGCTCTGCGGCGCGCGTGATGACCTTACTCTCCGCTACGGTGACCGTGGTGATCGTGCGTTCGCCGTTGTCGACCTTCTCGGTGCGCGTCTCGGTCGTGGTGGTCGTCGTGTAGTTCTTCACCCGGTCAAGCCCGCCGATTCGCCACTGGAGTAACGCTGCGTGGAAGAGTTGGACAAACAGTGCGATTCCGCACAACGCAGCGAGCGACAGCAGAAGCGCCAGCGAAGTCCCCGCGAAGTTCACGCGTGGCTGCAGGGCCGGCAGGCCGTTCTGGAATTCACGCAGGCGCGCAGTCACACTGACCAGGCTCTCCCTGACGGAGGTGATGCCGCTCTGCAGCACGTCCAAGGTCGCGCGTGCCTGAGCACGCGTCTCCGTCAGCGTTAGACGAGTGGTGGTAATCGTCTGTTCAGCGCCTGCGACCCTCTCATCGAGTTCACTTGCACGCGCGTCGAGCGCCTCGAGGCCCTCGGTCGGAACCGTCGGCAGGTTGAGGAAGGATGGGAGGCCATTCAGGGCCGTCGCGAAAAGCATCATGGACCCGCGAATTGCCGCCAGGTTGGTCCGGAAAGTGCGCACCGGCGCGAGCACCGTGTTGACGGTCCCGCTCAAGGCATCGACGACGGTCCGCACGCCAGAGGCTGATTCATCGACGACGGCGTTGATGCGCGTGCGCGTGCCACTTATATCGGCATTGGCACGATCGAGTTTTAGGTCGAGGTCTCTGAGAAAGTCGGTCTGCGTGGTAATCAGATTGTCGAGCTTGGGGATAGCCTCCGCGACGGCGGTGCTGGCAGCGTAACGTCCGTACCAGGAGCCGAACGTCGTGCCCAGACACAGAAGAATGCCAATCACCGCAAGGACCATTCCGACAATTCCAAGGAACCGTCTCATCTTCTGTCTCCATCATTGGGTCTCAGCGGACGCTGTTTGATCGGCGAACGCTAAACGCCGTTTGTCAACCGTTGCCACTCCACCTGCGCACGCAGGCCGTCAAGCACGGTCGTTTGCGGATTGTAGCCGAGCAACGTCCGCGCCTTGCCGACATCGGCAACGGTGCGGCGCTGGTCGCCAGGGCGGGCAGGCCCGTGGACGATTTGCGGCGTGCTTCCCGGTGAGTTCCTCGAGCATTCCAAGCACTTCGATGACATTCACTTCCTGGCCGCCGCCGATGTTGAAGATCTGGCCCATGCTCACCTCCGGCTGTGCCAGGGCGCGGCGGATGCCCTCCACGCAGTCGAGCACGTAGGTGTTGCTGCGGCTGTCGGTGCCGTCGCCATCCACCGTGATGGTCTCGCCGGCAAGCATGCGGCGGATGAAGATGTTGTAGCCCATGTCCGGCCGCTGGCGCGGCCCGTAGACAGAAAAGAGGCGCAGCACCGTGGCGCGCACACCGAACTGCTGACCGTAGGCAAGCACGAGCTTCTCGGCGGCAAGCTTGGTAATGCCATAGGGCGAAATCGGCTCCAGCGCCGCGCTTTCGTCGCCCGTGGCAAAGCGCCCATAGACCGACGATGTAGACGCATGCACCACATGCGGGCTTCCCGCGCGTGCGGCCGCGTCGAGCAGCCGCTGCGTGGCAAGCACGTTGCAGGTCATGTATCCCTCAAACTCCTGCCATGAACGCACGAGCCCGGCCATAGCGGCCAGGTGGACCACTGCGTCGACGCCCGCCAGCAGCGGCTCGAGGTGGCCGCTGCGCAGGTCGACTTCCGCAAAGGTGAAGCCGGGCTGAGCGTACAGCGGCGCGAGGTTGCGCTCCTTGAGGGCGCGCGGGTAGTAGGGGATGAAGGCGTCAAGGCCGAGCACCAGATGGCCGTCGGCCAGCAGCGCCTCGCACAGGTGCGAGCCAATGAACCCGGCCGCGCCGGTGACTAGTATTCGGGACATTAAGCAGTCTCCATTTTTGGAAAACAGCGAAAATCCCAACGCAAAGCGAAAATCCCAACGCAATGCGAAAATCCCAACGCAAAGGCGCGAAGGACGCCAAGAAACGCAAAGGACAAGCATGAGGTGCAACCGGAATTCGACGAATGGTGTCGATCTTAATTCACTCGGCGAGTGATTCTGTTCGACCTGTGCTTTCCTTTGCGTTTCTTTGCGACCCTTTGCGCCTTTGCGTTGGGATTTTCGCATTGCGTTGGGATTTTCGCATTGCGTTGAGATTTTCGCTTTGCGTTGAGATTCTAGCTGTTGAGTGCGCGCCAAACGCGCTCGGGCGTGAAGGGTATCTGGCGCAAGCGCACGTTGGTGGCGTGGTAGATTGCGTTGGCAACGGCCGGCGCGACGCCGTCCATGGGAATCTCGGCAACGGCCTTGGCACCGTAGGGACCGGTGGGCTCGTAGGTTTGCACGAGGATCGCCTTGAGTTCAGGCGTTTCGTCGGCGGCGAAGATGCGATAGGGGCCGATGCGCGGGTTGAGCATTTGCCCCGTCTCGTCGTAGACCATTTCCTCGCAGAGCGCATAACCCAGCGCCTGGAGCATGCCCCCCTCCACCTGCCCGGCCGCCGTAATCGGATTGATGGCAATGCCGCAGTCCACCGCCATCACCAGTTTGGTGCAGGTGACCTGCCCCGTCTCGATGTCCACCTCCACCTCGGCAAACTGCGCGGCGAAGGGGGGCGGGCTGATGTAGGACATGTGGCTTGCTGTCGCCATGATCTGGTGCTGCTCAACCTGGTGGGTGCTGTGAAGCGCAACCGTCTCGAGTGTGACGCTGCGGCCATCGGGCGCGTTGACGCAGCCATTCTCCAGCCAGAGGCGGTCGGCGGGCGCGCCTTTCAGCAGATGGCGCGCCGCGTGCTCGATGATCTGCCGCTGCACCTCTTCGGCGGCCTTCATCACCGCACCGCCGCTGATGTAGGTGGTGCTCGACGCATACGCGCCCGTGTCGAAGGGGGTGAAGTCTGTATCGCTGCTGTAGACAATCACCTGCTCGAGCGGGACGCCGAGCGTCTCGGCGGCAATCTGCGCCAGGACGGTGTCGGACCCTGTGCCCAGGTCCGTCGCGCCCACAAGCAGATTGAAGGAGCCGTCATCGTTGAGTTTGATACTTGCCGCACCCATGTCCAGCCCGGCGATGCCGGTGCCGTGCATGCAGATGGCCAGCCCCAACCCGCGGCGAATCTGCGGCCGCGACGGATCCTTGACCCATTGCGGATCAGTGCGCCGCTCCCAGCCGATGGCACGCGCACCTTCGCGCACGCATTCTTCAAGCCCATTGCTGCGGATGATCTGCGCAAAGCCCTCGCGCCCTTCGCCCATTGCCTCGGCCATGGGCAGGCTCTGCCCCACCTTGATCCAGTTGAGCCGCTTGAACTCGAGCGGGTCGCGCCCCAGCGCCAGGGCGAACTCCTCCATGTGCTGCTCAAGGCCAAAGAGCGCCTGGGGTGCGCCGTAGCCGCGGAAGGCGCCGGCGACGGGCTTGTTCGTGTACACAACGTCGCAATCAAAACGCGCATTGGGCAGCCAGTAGGTGCTGAGCCCGCGGAAGCCGCTCACCATCTGCACAGTGAGCGCGTGGGTGCCGTACGCGCCCGTATCAGCCACAATGCGCAAATCCATGGCCACGAGCTTGCCGTCGGCGTCGACACCGCTGCGATAGCGCAGGTGCTGGGCGTGGCGCGAGCGGCTGCTGGTGAACTCCTGCGTGCGCGACATCTCGAAGCGCACCGGCCGTCCCGTCGCGATGGTCAGGTGCGCGCAGAGGTCCTCGAGGAGCATCTCCTGCTTGCCGCCAAAGCCGCCGCCAATGCGCGGCTTGACCACGCGAATCCGTCGCACGGGCAGCCCGACGAGCGGGGCGACCATGCGCCGCACATGAAAGGGCACCTGCGTGCTGGTACGGATGACGAGGCGATCGTCCTCATCCCACCACGAAAGAACGACGTGCGGTTCGATGCTCACCTGCTGCACCTGCTGGACGCTGTATTCGCTCTCGTACACATGCGCCGCGCCGGCAAGCGCGGCCTCGACGTCACCGTGCACCACGTTCAGGTGGATGGCGATGTTGCGCTGCGCGTCGTGAACTTCCCACGCATCCGGCTCGTCGTGGATGACCGGCGCGCCAGGGGCCATCGCTGCCTCGGGATCGAGCACGGCCGGCAGCACCTCGTAATCGACCTCAATCAGCTCAAGCGCCTGGACGAGAAGCTCAGGAGATTCGGCCGCCACAATGGCGACGCGGTCACCCACGTGACGCACCTTGTTATCGAGCGAAACCTGGTCATAGGGGGGCGGATTCGGGATAGCTCTGCCCGCCGGAGGCATAGATCACGCGCTCGACATCCTCATGCGTGAGCACGGCGTGAACGCCGGGCAGGGCGCGCGCCTTGCTCGCGTCGATCGAGCGAATGTGCGCATGGGCGTGCGGGCTTGTCAGCAGCCCGCCGTAGAGCATGCCCGGCATCTCCATGTCGTCGGCAAAAACGCCGCGTCCCTTGACAAGCTTGATGCCGTCCACCTTGGGCTCGCCCTTGTTGACGACCACCGTTTGCGGCGGGGCCACGGTGATGGGCGTCACTTTGGTGCGCGTCTGCGTATCGAGGCCATTGCCCGAATCCTGCGCGCCGGAATCCTCCGCGTCAGGCGTATCAGCTGTCGGCCACTCGACAACATCCTGTGCGTCCACCACCTCATGCGTCAGCGGAGGGAGTGCGTCGCCGCGCAGTTCGGCGGCCGCACGCAGCACGGCCTGCACCGGGCGCAGATAGCCCGTGCAGCGGCAGAGCACACCGGCGATTGCCTCGCGCACCTGGGCTTCGGTGGGATCTGGGTTCTCATCGAGAAGTCTCTTGGACGCAAGCAGTTGCGCCGGCGTGCAGTAACCGCACTGGATTGCGCCGCAAGCCACGAATTGTTCCTGCAGCGCACTGAGCTCCTCGTTGCGCGGCCCGCTGAGCGACTCGACGGTGATGATCGACGCGCCGTCCACCTGCGCTGTGAGCAGCGCGCCGCTGTTGCGCAGCCGGTAGGATGCAGCAACGTCAGGCGTGAGCGTGAGCAGCACGGCATCAGCCCCGGTGTCGCCGGTTTCATCGCCGAACTTGACGCTGAAGTAGCGCAGCCGGCGCAAAGTCGTGCGCAGCAACTCTCCCGGCAAAACGTCGATTGTGTGAAGCGCACCATTGACCGTCAAAGCAATATTCATTTGCCAAAACCTAACGTGGTTAGTGAATTAATTATCAGTTATAAGTTATAAATTATAATTGATAAGTAATAACTGGTGACATCAATTACCTGCCTGCGCCAGCGCACGCGCGCGCAGAGATTGGCGCCAGGGCCGCTCGATACTCTGCGCTGCCGCGGAAATCGCTAAAGGGAAGTGCATCAGTTCCCTCAAGGATTGGGCGCTCGGAAATGCCGCAATAGGCCACGCGTGTGGCATCTGCCCCCACAACGGCAACGGCCGCGACAATCGGGCGGTCGGCAGGGGTGCGGGCGACGCGCGCCAGTCCACCGCGCGCAACATCCAACGGAACATGGACAGCGGTGATGATTCCCCGGACTGCACCGATCGCGGCGAGCGGCTGCGGATGCTCGGCAGCCGTTGTGCTGACAGTTGCGCCGAGGGCCAACAATGCTGCGTAGAACTCGCTATCCGTCGCGGCGCCGGCCACAATCCCGCCGACCGTTGCGGCGTTGCGGTAGTTCACCGGGCCCTCGTTGCGCGCGGCCAGCGCGAGCAGGCCATCAGCCAGTTCGCCGACGACTTCGTTTTCAATCACGTCGGTTAGGCTGGTTGTCGCGCCGATGACTAGGTGCGTTCCGGTCGCATGGAAGCCGGCGAGACCGAGCCGCCCAAGATCGATGACAACGCTCACTTCAGGCCGCTGCCGGATTTCGAGCACGCGCCAATTACGTTGGCGCCGCCCGCGAGCAGCACGGCGCTGTCGCCATGGGTGTCAATGAGGCGAATGGCCTCGACAAGCGTTGCGGGACGCAGGTATTCGCGCAGAATTGGCATAGGCGGTATGGGGAGTGAGTAGGCGGTGAGGAGACCCCGCACTTGACGGTGACTGACTTGCATTATACCGCACACGCAGCGTTCGGCGGGAAGTGCCTGAGGGCGCGTGGGACTTCTCAAGCGTCTGCCGTGCGGGCGCCGGCAGGAATACAGAAGCGAGGTTTCCAGAGTCGGAAGCCTCGCTTCGTTCGAGTGCGGCGCGCCGGCGCAGCTTTAGCCCGCCGCAGTCACCCCTACATAGGGGTTGGATTGCTTCTCAAGTCCGATCTCCGTGGCTGGCCCGTGGCCCGGGTAGACTACATAGTCGTCGGGAAGGGTGAGCAACTGCTCGCGGATGCTGCGCAGCAGCAGCGGCCCGTCCGCGCCCGGCAGATCGTAGCGGCCAATGCTGCCCTGAAAGAGCGTGTCGCCGGCAAAGACCTGTCGCCCGGCATGGTGGACAAAGACCACATGGCCGGGCGCATGGCCGGGCGTAAAGCGCACTTCCAGTTCCTCATCGCCCACCGCGATGATCTGCCCGTGCTCGAGAAAGCCATCGGGGTCGTCCAGCGGGTCGATCTCCGTGTCAAGCCAGAGACGCACACGTTCGGGCAGCTCGTGAAGAATCGGCAAATCCGCCTCGTGGAGATAGAAGGGCGCGCCTGTCGCGGACTTGATGTCCGCAACCGCCATGACGTGATCAAAATGTGCGTGGGTGTTGATAATCTTCTCGATGCGCAGCCCCGCCTGTTGCGCAAGCCGCAGGATGCCGCGGGCGTTGTCGCCGGGATCGATGACGACGGCTACCCCAGTGCGTCGGCAGCCGAAGAGATAGCAATTCTCCTGCAGCAGCCCGACCGTAACTCCTTTGACGACGGCGTTCGTGCTCTGCAACGGCGGCGTGGTGCGCGCGTTGTCGTCTTGTTCAGCGGAGGTCATGCTCAAGGTCCTTGTCCAGAGAAGTTGCACTGCATGAGGAGCTTCTGCCAGGCCGGGTGCGATGCAATCGGTCGCCGGCGCGCGCCTGCTGCGCGCGCAATAGGCGCTGTGCGAACTGCTTCAAGCCGGCGGTTGCTCAGGCATGGTGCAGAGCCACGTGCGGCTCCAGTTCGTCAACTCGCGAATGACGCCGCTGAGGTGATTGCCCATGTCGGTCAGACGATAGACAACGTGCGGCGGCATTGCACTGAACTGCTGCCGCTCGACAATGCCCTCATCCTCGAGCTTCTTCAGGCGTGCGCTCAAGGTGCTGGGGTTGACGCCGCCCAGCGCTTCCTGAAGCACGCAGAAGCGGCACTCTTCGAAGTCCATGAGCACGTTGACAATCTGCAACGTCCACTTTTGCCCCACGATGCGCGCCGCTTCCTCGACTGAACAGAGATAGCGCGAATCGTTGTCGGGTGCGGCGCAAGGCACACACTCCTCGTCCATATGTCCAATTGCGCCTGCCGACTGAGCCGGCACGTCGTCCAATATCAAAGAACCTCTCGTATCCATGGCATCATGCTACAACAAACATAGCGCTTCGTCAAAGCAAGCGCCTGCCATCGGGGTAATCATTTCGTTCGGGGTGAAAAAGGGGAATGGGAGTCGATCAACTTGGCGTAGGCGGGAACAGCAAATGTGCCGAGTTCCCGGCCCTCATGCCAAACTCCGCTGCGTGAAATGCCATCGAGTTGGTTACGGCGTCCGCAGGATTTTCTCCATCGATTTGCCCCTTGCCAACTCATCGATCAATTTGTCCAGGTAGCGAATTTCGCGCATCGTCGGTTCTTCAATATCTTCCACTTGAACGCCGCAGACCTTGCCCTTGATCAATGACCGGGAAGGGTTCATTTGCGGAGCGTCCGCAAAGAAGGTCTCAAAGTCTGTCTGGTTTTCCAGTTGGGCGTCCAGTTCTGTCTGATCATATCCTGTCAACCAACGGATGATCTCATCCACTTCTGTCTGCGTGCGCCCCTTCTTCTCGGCCTTGGCAACATAGTGAGGGTAGACGCTTGCAACACTCATCGTATAAATGCGATGTTTGGCCATGGTATCTCCTTGCACAAGGAATTTTCCGAATCCTACACAAAATCATCGCGTCACACAAACCTATGTGTACCTTCGGGCCAATCAATTTGAGCGGACGTCGCAGGGGCTTGCGCACCAGCCGGGCGCCCTCCGCTACGCCGGTAAGGGCCACGAGCGCGAAAGGCGCTACTCATCCTTCGCCAGCAGGTTGCTTGTGGCGTGCGCCAGCAGATCGCCTGCCTCGTTCGCAAGCGTACACGTTGCGTTGACGAGGCGTCGGCCCCGACGCAGAATGCGCGAGCGCACCGTCACAGTCTCACCGACGCGCGCCGGCGCCAGAAAGTCCACGCTCAGGTTCACCGACGCGTGGTAGCGACCTCCGCTCATGACGAAGAGCGAAGCGCCAAGCAGTTCGTCCATCATCGCAGCCGCAATGCCCCCATGCAGTACCCCATTCGGGTTCGCCATTTCGGGGCGCACCACAAATGTCATGGTGATGCCGTCCTCGTGTAGAGCGACGAGGCGACCTTGCAGCCAGTTGCCCAGGGGAGACGGCGAGTCATTCACCACCTGGCCAAGCCGCGCTTCCATCCACGCGCGGTAGGGGTCAACACGCTGCGCTGATTTCTCGTCCGCCATCAGTCTGCCTCCGTCCATCCATGATGATTGCGCGGCGCATCGCGTATTGCGACGAGCCGGGAAGGGAGATTGGTCTGAGTTCCCCGACCCCTGCGGTCCCCGTTCCCTACGTTCCCTGAAGTTCCTTCGCCTCAACCTGTCTTCTGCGTGCGATACCAGTCAAGTGTGCTGCGGATTGAGTCGCGCAGCGGCGTCGGGGCCATGGCGAAAGTTCGAGCAAACTTGCTGCTGTCCACCACAAAGGGCTTCTCAAATTCGTACATCATTTCCACCGTCTCGCGCGCCGCGGGAATGAAAAGACCTCCCAGTCGCATCATGCCGGCTCCCATTGTGCTCATTTTGGCGGGTTTGCCCAATTCCTCAAAGATCAGCGAGGTAAAGTCGCGCTGGCTGATCTGCGGTTGGTCGTTGGGAATATGCCAGACCTGGCCCAGCGCCTCGTCCCGCTCGCCGAGCAGCGCAAGCGCGCGGCCAAAGTCGCCGATGAAGCTTACCGTGTGGGGCAAGTCGATGTTCCCCGTAAGTTGCGCGGCCTTGCCCGCCAATGCAGGGCCAAAGACGCGATCGCCCATGAGCGAATCGCGCACCCATGGGCCGAAGAAGTCCGAGGCGCGCCCAATCGTCGCTGGCACGCGGCCGCTGCGGTGGGCTTCCAGCACCATCTCCGCCACCTGGGCGCGCGCCCGCCCCTTGCGCGTCGTCGCCGCGCTGGGCAAATCCTCGCGCATGGGCCCTTGCACCGGCCCGTACATATAGAGATTGTCGCCAAAGACCAGATCGCGTTCCCGAGCCGCTGAGCCCATCGAGAATCGACGTCATGAGCGGCGCAAACTGCTGCGGCCATTGGGTGTAGTCGGGCTGCGCGCATTGATAGACGGCTGCCGCTCCCGCCGCGACTGTACGTACGCTTGCGCTGTCGTAAAGGTCGGCCGCACAAAGTTCGCTTCCTGACGGCGCGCCCGCCATTACGCCGGAACGGTTGACGATGCGCACGCGCTTGTTCTGTGCGACCAATGCTTCAGCCGTCGCCCTTCCCAATGGTCCCGCGCCGAAGACCACGTGCAGGTCGCTGTTCTGTTTGCTGTCGGTATAATCAATTGACATGGTGGTTGTTTCTTTCCGGGCTTGCGCCCAAGATGGTGAAAGGGCGCGGCTCAGGCTGAAATTGTAGCGCTCCAGGCGTGGAGTTCATACGCGAAGTAGGCGGCCGTGTCGCCGGTGACAGGTTCCAGGTGGCCAAAGAGTTCAAGCATGATCATGCCGTGGAGGCGGGACCAACTGCTCACGATCAGGCAGAACAATTCGGGAGGCGCACCGCCGAAAGATGCGCCGAAGCGCGCTGCAATGTGGCTGTGTACGGTGGGCGGCGCCGCGGCATATTGCGTCGGGAGACGTATCATGCCGCCTTTCCAGGCAGCCACGAAGAGCGCCGTAAGTCGCTCAAACGGAAGGCTCGCCAGCGGCACGGTCACCTCCGCGGGCGCTTCGTAACCGGGGATGGGGTTGCCGTAGATAAGCTGGAACTCGGTTGGGTGCGCGACCGCCCATGACCGGTATGCCAGCCCCATCGCCTCAATTGCAGGCAGCAGATTGGCGGGATCGCTGCCGGCGCCCACAACGTCGTCGGCCGCGTGATTCATTGCAGCCGCCAGCCCCGTGAACGCGTCAACGATGAGGGCTGTAATCAGATCGTCCAGGCGGGGAAAGTAGTTGTACAGAGCAGGGCGCCGTTACGTCCAGCGCGCGTGCAATGCCGCGCAAGGAGAGCCCGGCGGTTCCCAGTTGCGCCATTTGTGCCCGCGCGACGCGCTTGATGGTCTCAGTGTCAATCAGGCTGTGGCCGGTCGGGCGGCCGCGCCGGGATGGTTGGGGTTTCATGCTTCCTCCATATTCAACGGCGTATATTTACAATGATAATATACAGTGTATAATTAGCTTTGTCAATACCCAGATTGGCTTCCTGCACGGCTTTCAGAAGCGAGGCTTCCGACATCGGAAGCCTCGCTTCGAACTGCGGCGCCGGACCGATTCGGCGAGTTTCGCGAGGCGTCGGATTTGATGCGTGCGCAGCCCTGCGGTATACTCCTTTCTTGCTGTCGGGGAGTAGCGCAGCTTGGTAGCGCGCGTCGTTCGGGTCGACGAGGTCGGAGGTTCAAATCCTCTCTCCCCGACCAAAAAATGGGCCAGTCGATTCGGCTGGCCCTCTTCTTTTCATGCAGGCGGCCGGCTCGTTTGCCGCTTCGGTTCTCTCCTGCCCGCGCCGCGTAATGCAACGCCCTGTGACGACGCAGACACCCTCGATCCATCCATCATCCCTGCCCGGCCGGCCCTGGAAGCGCTCCGACCTCCTGCCGCTGACCCTGGTGATCGTGGCTGCTGCTGCAGCCGCACGCTGGCTCTGGGAACCTGGCCTTCCCAATCAAATCGATCTATTGATGAGCGTCTACCGCATCACCGAGTTGCAGGATGCGTGGCGACAGGGGCTCTTTTTCCCGCGCTGGGGCATCAACCTCAACTTCGGCTATGGAGCGCTGCTCTTCAACTTCTACCCGCCGCTCGTTAGCTACGTAGGGCTGCTGCTGCGTGAACTCGGGTTGGGGCTGATCGAGACGACCAAGGTCATTCTGACTTTGCAGCTTGTGGTGGGTGGCGTTGGCGTCTACGTCTATGCGCGCCGGCTGCTGGGAGGCGTTCTGCCCGCCGCTGTGGCGGGCGTCCTCTACGCGCTCTCACCCTACTTCCTCACCGTCCTCTATGAGCGGGGCGCGATGGCCGAGGGGCTGGCGTTGGCGCTGCTGCCCTGGCTCTTCTGGGCGGCGCATTCGCTGCTGGTGAGCGGGCGCCGACGCGATCTGCTGCTCACAGCCGCGCTGGTGGCGGCGATGATGCTGGCGCACAACATCACGGCGCTCTTTGTGGTTCCCGGCGTGGCGCTTTACGTCGCGCTGCTCGCACTGATCGAGCACCGGCCGCGCGCGCTGCTTCCCGTAGCCGGCGCGTTTGCACTGGGGCTTGGGCTGGCGGCTTTCTACTGGATTCCAGCGATCCTGGAGGTGAGCGCGACGCAAGCTGATGCGACGATGCTAAGTGGTGGTATTGCGTTGCGCAATTTCGTTAGGCCGCTGCTTGACATTGTTCAGCGGACTCCCGTGCACCGATACACCGGTGAAACGCGCTTTGCCTTTTCAATGTGGCAGTTTGTTGTTGGAATTGCGGGCACGCTGGCCTTGGCAATTCGCCGACCGGGCCGCGCCCCCTTGGCACTGCTGGCCGCAGCGTGGGTTGTGATCCTTCTCATGCAAACCAACGCGAGCCTTGCAGTTTGGGAAGGCATGCCGATAATCCGCTTCATCCAGTTTCCCTGGCGACTGTATGGGCCGGCATCATTCTGCGTCGCCATGCTGGGCGCCTCGCTCTTCACGCTTGGGCCGCTGCGTGGCTGGCTGGGCTGGCTGCTTGCGCTCGTAGCCATCGCAGCGATCTTTCTGCTCAGCACGCTCCACCTGCGGCCCGCGCAACTGCCCCTGTGGACGAACATTGAAGAACCTGATATCAACCGCGTTGACCTTTTTCAGCGTGGCCAGAATGGGAGCGCGCTCTTCAGCGACTACGCACCCAAGACGCAGGTTATCCGCAGTCGCGACATGGCCGACACGCGCGCTGCCGTCGAGTACTCGGAGCTGCCCGCTGTTCATGCACCTGAACACCTCGTCATTGTTGAGCAGGGCGCGCAAGCATATGTCCTGGACGCGTCCGCCAGCCAGCCCTGGACGCTGCGGCTCCACAACCTCTTCTTTCCCGGCTGGCAGGTGACGGTTGACGGTGCGCCCGTGCCCACGCGTGCCGACGGTGTCATTGGCATCGTAAGCGCCGACATTCCGGCAGGCGACCATCGGATTGAAGCATCCTTCGCCGATACGCCCGTGCGCAAAGCGGCAAATCTGATTACAATACTCTCGCTTGGCATCGCCTTCGCGATTGCTGTGAATCCACGCCGCTGGTGGGCGCGCTTTGCGCTTGTGGCGGGAAGTGCGGCGACTATCTGGCTGCTGGTGGTCTACGCTGGTCCGGCGGCAAAGTCAACGGCCACGCCCGTCCCGTACCGCGCCGACTTCGCCAACGCCGTTTCGCTGCTTGGCTATCGACTCGACAAGCCGGCACTTTGCGCGGGAGAGAGTTCAACACTGGCCCTCAACTTCTTCAGCGCCGCGACACCGGCTGCCGACAAGAAGTTTTTCGTTCACATAACCAGTGCCGATGACAGTGCCAAGGTAGCCCAGTTTGACGTTTTGCCCGCAGACGGCTTCAATCCGATGACACGCTGGGAATCGGGCGAACTTGTGCCCCAGTCGATCCTGATGCAGTTTGATACTTCGGTTCCGCCGGGTGATTATAAGGTTGTCTTTGGCATGTATGATCCAGTCACCGGCGAAAACGTTGCTGTCCTTTCCAGTCCTGACACACTGCCCGGAGATCGTCTCCGGCTGGGTGACATCACCATCGCCGCCTGTCAGCCGTGATATCTCCTTCGGCTCAGGCTATCCATTCAACAACACGATGCCCGCTATGGTCCGTTCTTTCTTCATTGCGTTTGCTGCGCTGATCGCTCTTGTCACTGTGCACCCCGTCCACGCACAGGAGCCGGCGACGCCCACGGAGGGCAGCCGGCTGCTGATGCCGATTGTCGCCGGACCATTGCCTTTCAGTGAGCCCTGGCCCGCCGACGGTGCGCAGCGCCAAAGCCTGAATACCTTCCTCAAATGGAAACTCGATGGACCGCAGTGGGCCGGCGCGACTTTCGATGTCTACCTGTCGCCCGAGAACCCGAATCCTGACCAACTTTTGGCGGCCTGGCTGCCAAAGACCTCTTATGATCCCTACACTCTGGACGAAGATACGACCTACTACTGGCGCATCGTCGCCGAGATGCCCGATGGCCGGCGTACCGCAAGCCCTATCTGGCACTTCCGCACCGACTTCTTTCCTGATCCGCCCGAAGTTGGCTCGAAGGTCTACGTGCCGGCGGGTGAGTTCCAGATGGGCTGCGATCCACTCAACTCGGGCTTTGAATGCTTTGGCGAACAGTTGCCCCTTCATGCCGTGTGGATTGACGCCTTCTACATGGACAAGTATGAAGTGACCAACAAGGAGTACCTCGACTGTGTCCATGCCGGCGCCTGCCATTGGCCGCGCAAGGGTTCGATCGAGGGCAAGGATTATCTCGGCAAGGAGAAGTACGACTACTTCCCGATCACCTACGTCTCCCACTGGGATGCTGCGGACTATTGCGGCTGGGTCGGAAAACGCCTGCCTACGGAGGCCGAGTGGGAAAA
The DNA here is from genome assembly GCA_963735275.1 of uncultured Chloroflexia bacterium. GTDB lineage: Bacteria > Chloroflexota > Anaerolineae > Caldilineales > Caldilineaceae > UBA5069. The sequence continues at coordinate 521,358 of CAVTKJ010000004.1, forward strand.
GGCCACGCGCGGGACAATCGACACCCGTCCCTGGCCGTGGGGCAGTGAGGACTGGGACTGCACGAACATGAACCGTTGTCGCGGCAGTGAAGACTGGTTCCCCGTACGTGTGGACGACATGCATCGAGGGCAAACCCCCTATGGCGCGCTCAATATGGCCGGCAACGTGGCCGAGTGGGTGCAGGATTACTACAACCCGTACTACTACCAGAAGTCGCCCTATGCAAATCCCGTCAACACGAGTGAATGGGAAGAGGACTATAAACTGAAGCGCTTCTCGATTCGGGGTGGCAGCTTTCACGACAACTGGTTTTATGCGCGCACAAGCCACCGCAAGTTCGGCCACTGGGGGGATCTGGATCTTTGACGACAAGCCCTACTACCGTAGCTTTCGCGTGGGGATTCGCTGCGCGGAGAGTGTTGCTCCGTAGGTGGCTTGTCGATCGACCGGTTGGATTGTCGTCCCACGATTGACAAGTCGATTGCAGACGTGGAATTGAGGCCTTGTGGTTCAGGTTGAAGCAACCGGCAAGCCTCAAGCGGTCGAGGCGCAGGCGGATACCACGCGCGCCCTTCCCTGGTGGGTCGAGCCTGTTCTGTTCGCGGCAATCTGCGCGCTTGGGCTGATACTGCGCGTTTATGACCTGCACAGGATTCCGCCCGGCCTCTACAATGACGAGGCGGCCTATGCCATGGACGCGCGTTCCGTGGTCAATGGCGTGCGCGCGATCTATTTCGAAGCGAATAGCGGCCGCGAACCGCTCTTCATCTACCTGCTTGCGGCCATGTTTGCCCTGGTTGGCGACAACGCCTACACCGTTCGCCTCACGGCAGCGCTAATCGGCGCCCTCACGGTGCCCGCCACCTACTGGATGGTGCGGGCCGCAGTCGCGTTTCGCCACAAGCCTTACATCAGGCACGTCGACGCCTGCCGTGCGCTTTGCCGCCCCGTGGATGGCGCCCTGGGTTTCGCTGGCGCTGGCGCTCTCCTATTGGCATCTCTCGCTCAGCCGGCTGGGTTTCCGCGCGATAACCCTTCCCCTTGTCCTGACAATCGCCGTGGCCTTTCTGTTTCGCGCACTGCGCAGGCTTGGCTCAGAGCAGAGTACGCCGTGGAGCGATTTGCTGCTGGCGGGGTTCGTCTCGGGGCTTTCACTCTACACCTATACGGCGGGCCGCGTAGTCCCCGTGCTCATAACTGTGGGCCTGGGCGCCGCCATCTTCCTTGCGCCGCCGCTGGGGCTGGAGAGAGGCAGGCTGGGCAAGTCCGCGGCGCTAATCCTTGGCGTGATGACTTTGACAATGCTGCCGTTGCTGATTTTCTTCGTGCGTAATCCCTACTTCTTTGCGGGTCACGCGATCGAACTCTCGGTCATGACCGACCGCTACGCCGGCGACAGCCCTTTCGTTGCAATGGCGCAGAATGCAGGCAAGTTCATCCTGATGTTCTTCACGCTCCACGATCGCGAAATCCGCCACGATCCGGCGCTGCGCCCGGTCATCGACTGGGTCATGGGCCTGTGGCTCGTTTTGGGAATGGGTCTCGGCATTGTCTACTGGCGGCGCTTCACCCTCTTCTTCTTCGTCTTGTGGATCTCTCTGCTCGCCGCGCCCTCGCTGCTGAGCGCCCAGGGTGCGCCGCAATCCTTGCGCGCGATCGGCATGATGCCTGCGCTCTTCGTGCTGCCGGTGGCTGCAATGCTTTGGGCCGGATTCAAGCTCGCACCCAGGCAACCGACGCTGGCGTTGCTCATGCCGCTGCCCTTCGTCTTGATCACCGGAGTGCTCGGCGTGCGCGACTACTTCACGGCGTTTGCAAATGCCGAAGCGTTTCGCATGCCGTTCCTCGTCGACTACGTGGCCTTGGGTGAGGCACTGCGCGACAACCCGGACGACGCCCACTGGATCATCCCGCTCGCAAGCTCCAGTATTCAAATGGAAAACCGGATTGAGACGGTCCACTATATAGTCGATGATCCTGCACGGTTTCAATCCATCTGGGTCGATCCGGCGCGGGTGTCGACTGAACTGCAGCGTTTTGCCGTCGGCGGCCAACGGGTCAACGTGCTTGACCTCTACGAGCAGCTCCAGCTTGGCGCGAACGCTTCCTTCTTTGACAGCAAGCAGATCCTCGCTTTTCTGCTTGGCCGCGACGCCTCCCCTACCTCGCCGGCGGAGGCCGGCGCCTCTACGCCCACCGGCGAGCAAGGGACGCTCGCAGGTTACATTCCTTACAAGTCCTACGTGCTGGATGAGTCGCCGGATTTCGCATTGCCGGGTACACTGCGCAAAGCGGATGTTCATTTCGCCGATACGGTGAAACTCGCCGGACTCGCGACGGGCAGCGGCGCCGGCATCGCCGACCATGCCGATCTCAAGCTGCACAGTGATGGGCGACTCTGGGCGGTGCTTGGGTGGCAGGCTCTGCGTGACATCGACTTCGACTTGAAGACAAGCCTCGTCCTGCTTGATGCAGCCGGGGACGTTGTCGCACAAGTGGATGGAATGCTCAACGGTGATGGCTATCCCGTTGAACGCACCTGGCAGGCCGGCGATACCACGCGCACCTACCATCTCCTTGAGCCGCTGCCGGGAACTCCGCCCGGCCACTACACGCTTGCGCTCTCCGTGTACGAAGACGAGAGCGGGCGCATCTATCCGGCAGCAACTGAGGACGGCGGTGCAGGTGTGGCGCAGCGGGCGATTCTGGGTGACGTCGAGCTGCTGCCCCCCCTGACGGCGCCGGTGATTGCGCCACAGTTCCCCTTGACGGATACACCGCTCGGCGCTGAAATTGCGCTCGCCGGATTCGACCTCGCGCGCGACGCTGCTGCACCTGGCGAGACGCTGGGACTCGCGCTCTACTGGACAGCCGCACTGACGCCGACAAGTACATACTCGGCAGTCGTCGAACTCGTTAATGACGCCGGCGTAGTTGCACTCAGCGCGGCCGAAGCACCCGGTGGCAGTGGCTATCCCACGAGCGTGTGGACACCGGGTTTCGCTGTGCGCGACCTGCGCAATCTTTCGCTGCCCGCGACCCTGTCCACTGGTCAATACGCGCTGCGTGTGCGCCTGGTGGACGGAGCCCGCACGATTGGCGAGACGAATCTCGGCGAGATCACCGTGGGCGGGCGGCCACACGTGATGCAGTCTCCCGCCATCGAACGGCCACTCGACGCGCTCTTCGGCGATGAAGTGCGCCTCCTGGGAGTCAACAGGCTTCCCGCTGCACCTCTGGCAGCAGGCGAGATCCTGGCTCCTACCTTCATCTGGCAACCGCAGCGCACCAGTGATGCGCAACTTGTGCGCACTGTGCAGATTCTCGATGCCGCCGGGACGCTCGTGGCGCAGCAGGACGCCGTCCCCTGCGCCGATGCGTGTCCGGCCACCTCGTGGCTTGCCGGCGAATACTTGCTGGACCGCGCTCGAACTTGTGCTGCCTGCCGATTCGCCGCCCGGTGCTTACAAGGTTATTGTGGGCTGGTACAACGCGGACTCGCAGCAGCGATTGCCTGCGGTCGGCGCGCTGGGCACGCCGTTGCCCGACAACATGATGCGGCTGCCGGATGTGGTCGTCGGCGATCCGGCTGAACAGTAAAGAGCGCATTCCCGGCGCGATGTGACGCGGAGCGACTCCTCCTCTGCGCACCGACTCCCGAGATGGCGCACCATCCCAACGCCCGAAGAGAACCTCGAACATGGCTCTGGATTCTGCGACAGAAGCATCGGTGGTAGCGAGCGACGCTTCTGCATCACCTGCGGTGAAAGCCGGCGCGCGCACGCGCCGTTGGTGGGTCGAACCTGCGCTGCTGTTAGCCATCTGCGCCCTCGGACTCATCCTGCGCGTCTACAACCTGCACTCGATTCCGCCGGGACTTTACAATGACGAAGCGGCCTATGCCATGGATGCGCTGGACGTCTCCCAGGGTGCACACCTGGCCGTCTTCTATGAGCGCAACAATGGCCGTGAGCCGCTCTTCATCTGGCTTGCGGGGCTGGTCTTTCGGCTGCTGGGCGCGAGCGCATACACGCTGCGGTTGACGGCCGCCATCATCGGCACGCTGACGATTGCCGCGACCTACTGGATGGTGCGCGCCGAGACGCGTTTTTCAACACGTGCTGCCCCGATCGGCTCGGTTTGGGCGCGCCAGGATTTCACGATCTGGGCCGCTGCCTGGGTATCGCTTTTCCTCGCGGTTTCCTATTGGCACATCAGTTTCAGTCGCCTAGGCTTTCGCGCAATCACGCTGCCGCTGCTGCTGGCGATCACCGTAGCCTTCTTCTTCCGCGCGTGGCGCAGGCTGCGCGACGAACCCGGCTTGCCCTGGAGCGACATTCTGCTCGCAGGCGCGGCCGCAGGACTTTCCTTCTACACCTACACGGCCGGCCGGTTCGTCATTGTATTGCTCGGGCTCGGCGTGGGCATGAGTTTGATCGTGGCGCGTGACCTGGGGCTGAACAGGCGGCGCGTGCTCTATGCGGGGTTGCTCATGCTTGCCGCGTCGCTGCTTGTGGCAGCACCCATGCTCGCCTATTTTGTGCAGCACCCGGCATCCTTTGGCGCGCGGGCGGTCTCGATTTCGATCTTCAGCCCGGAGTTCGCCACCCGTGGTCCCGTTGCGGCCTTCTTCGACAGCGCATCCAAGGTGGCGCTGCTTTTCTTCACCCAGCATGACCCCAACTTGCGCCATGATCCGGCGCAGCGCCCCCTCTTCGACCTTGTGCTTGGTCTCTGGCTGCTGGCCGGTACCGTCCTGGCGCTGATTCGCTGGCGACGCTTCACGCCGCTCTTCTTCCTCTTGTGGGCAGCATTGTTCGCTGCGCCCTCGGTCTTCACCGCCGAGGGAGTGCCCCATTCGCTGCGCGCCATCGGCATGATGCCGGGAATCTTCGTGCTTCCTGTGGCGGCCATGCTCTGGGCCGGAGCGAGCCTCTTTGCGCACAAGCCGCGCCTCGCACTCTGGCTGCCGCTGCCGTTCCTTCTGTTCAGCGGCTTCACCAGTGTGCAGAGTTACTTCACGGCTTTTCAGGATACTGAGGGCTTTCGTGCAGCCTTCCTAACCGACTACGTGACGCTGGGCCAGTCCATTCGCGAACGGGGCGACGCCAACAAGTGGCTGCTAACGCTCTCGCCGGCCTATGGGCTCTCCGATGCGAAGCTCAATACAATTGACTTCTATGTGCGCGACCCAGGACTTTACGCCACTGTGCGCATGGATGAGACGGCTCCGGCCGTTCTGACTCAAATGCTCTCTGGCGGTCAGTCAGTCAATGTGCTGAATCTCTATGATGATCCCGACCTCGTCGAGACGGCCTTCGTTTTCCTCGACGCCAAAGGGCTGATGGATTTCCTGCTGCGCCGCGACGCTGTGGCGGTGGAGCCGCACGATGGCGCCGACATGAACGGCATTCCCTACACCACCTACACGCTTGACGCCCAGCCCGATTTCTCGCTGCCTGCGGCCACACAGCCAATTTCCGTTACCTATGGTGATTCCGTTGCGCTGACCGGCTTCGCTGCCGGAGGTGATGGTCGCACGGGACTCGAGCCACTCTCTGTGCGCGCCGACCAGCCGCTTTGGGCCCTCCTTGAATGGCAGGCGCTCAAGCCGATTGATATCGATTTGAAGACGAGCCTCGTGCTCTTGGATGAAGGAGGACAGGTCGTCGCCCAGACCGACGGTTTGCTCACTGGGGATCGTTATCCTGCGATGCGCACATGGGAGGTGGGTGACTCCACACAAACCTATCACTTGCTTGAAGCGCAACCGGGCACGCCGCCGGGAAACTACCGGCTTGGCCTGACGGTCTATGAGGATGCGGGTGGGCGCGTCTATCCTGCGGCGGTTCCCAGTGGGGATGCGAGCACGCAGTATGTCGATCTGGGAGAAGTAAAGCTCTTGCCTGCCGCGGCTGCCCCGGCCATCGTGCCGCAAAACCCGCTGACGCAAACGATGCTGGGTCCGGAAATTGGACTGGCTGGTTACGACCTGCCGCGCACAACAATCGCTCCTGGCGAAGCGCTCGCGCTCACGCTCTACTGGCAGGCCGAGATAACGCCGACGCAGACACTGACCGCCGTTGTGGAACTTGTTGATAGTGAAGGCGAGGTTGTTGGCAGCGCTGCGGCTTCTCCCGGCGGCTCCGGTTTCCCAACCCCGGCATGGCGTCCCGGTTTTGCCGTGCGCGACCTGCGCGACCTGCCCGTTTCGGCGACAACGCCGACAGGCGCGTATGAACTGCGCGTGCGGCTGATGAACGGCGCCGCGGAGATCGGCGTGGCGACATTGGCCGCAATCAATGTGGATGGCCGGCCGCGCCTCATGGAACAGCCCTTCGTCAAGAAGCCAATCCACGCAACCTTCGGCGACACTCTGGCCCTGATTGGAGTGAATGAACTGCCGACCTCACCGATCGCACCGGGCAGCACGTTGCCAATCACCTTCGTTTGGCAGCCGCTCGGCACAAGCGCTGTTCCGCTCGTACGATCCGTGCAGGTGCTCGACGCAGCAGGAAAACTCGTGGCGCAGAATGATGGCATTCCCTGCGGCGAGGGGTGCCCGGCGACCTCATGGCTGCCCGATGAGTTCCTCGTCGATACCGCCACGCTCAGCGTTCCCGCGCAATTGCCTCCCGGCCCCTACAGCGTGATAGTTGGCTGGTATGACCCGGAAACGCAGCAGCGCCTGCCCGCTTCGGACCTTGACGGGGGCCCCCTGCGAGACAACATGGCGCCACTGGGGGATGTGACGGTGGGGAACTGAGTCGCTGTTCTGCATTTAGGACTTTTGACTTGCGCTATCGAGTTGCTTTAGGCGCCGCCAAGGAACGGGATGATCACCCCGTACAGCCCATAGATTCCCAGTGCCATTGAGCCGCCGATGATCGCCGCGGCCGCGATGCTTTCTGCCTTCAGCCGGTGGCCGATTTCAAGCCAGCCCGCTGCGAGCAGGACGGCGATCGCCGCGGCCGCCGGGTAGAGAAGCCGCCCCTGGTCGGTTCCCAACGCGATCAGCGAGTAGCGCGCCATGGCAAGCGCGACCGCCATCACCGCGCATGCGAGCAGAAGCAGCGGCCAGCGTACCTGCGTCCACCCGCAGCGTGCCCAAAGCAGGGCTGCGCCAATGAGGGCGAGCACTGTGAGCGCGGCCAGCACGCCATAAATCCACCCGGCCATTGGAATGTGCCCCGCGCCGCCAAACTTGCCCCAAAACGACACGAACCAGCCGCGCAGCAACCAGATTGTGTCGGGGTTGCCCCAGGGGCCGGTGCGCTGGTCGATGGTTTGGCGCGCCATGCTCATGCCCAGCGCGTCGCCGTAAAGGCGCAGATTGCGCAGCAGCCACGGCGCCACAAGTAGCGCGGCCGGTGCGAAGATCGCCGCGCCGGTGACGATCATGCGCTTCCACGTGGGCCACGCCCAGCGGCCGTCGGATGGTGCACTTGTCACTGCACCCAGCGCGATTGCCAACGCGACGACCGGCCAGAGCGCCGCGCTGCTCGCCTTGCTCAGGAAGGCCGCGGCGAGCGCGAGCGAGGTCCACCATGCGGGCTGCAGCCGGCCGCCGCTCCTGTAGAGACGCAGGCCACCCCAAAGCGCCAGCGCGCCGAAACAGGCAGCGCCCATGTCATTGGTCACCGATCCGCTCAGAAAGAGAAACTCTGGCATGAAGCCCAGCAGCCCGGCCGCGGCAAGCGGCGCGAGTGGCCGTCCCGGCAGGACCGTTGCCGCCAGTGCGGCCGTCGCCGCCAGCGTCAACGTTCCCAGCAGCACCGACCAGACGCGGGCCAGGTGATAGGCAAGCAGCGGACCGCTCCACGGCGGCGACTCGGCCGGGCCATGTTGGAAGAAATTGGGCGACCACTGCGCGCCCGGCGTCAGGTTCACAGCGGGGTTGGGGCGGAAGAACGCAATCGACGGTTCGCCCAAAGCGGCGAAGAGGGCCGCTCCCGCATAGTACAAGGGTGGATGCTTGGCCTGCGTGAGTTCGGGGCCAACAGGCAAAGCGCCTGTCGTCGCCAGATGCACCACATAGGCCCAGTGGTCGGCCTCGTCCGGGGCCTCACCCAGCGGATTGTGCAAGCTGTACTGGAGCGCGAGCGCAAATTGGGCGAGCAGCAGCAGAAGAAGCAGTGCGCGCACGCCCGGCTTCACGGCAGCACCTCCAGCGTCAGCGTGGTGATGTACGGAGTATCGCCGCCGGCGGGAATCAGCGGCTTCTCAGGCAGCCCGGCAGGATAGACGCCTGATGCGCAGCGTGTAGGTTCCCGGCGCGAGGTCGGCGGGGAGGGGAAGCATCTGCTCGACGCGGACAATCTCCCCTGGTGCGAGGCGGGAGGCGGGTGTGTAGGCGCCGGCCAGGGGCGCGTCGACTTGTGCCGGAATCGTTCCATCTGTCGCGAGCAGGTGGATGAAGGTGGTCAGATCGCCGCTCTGTTCCTGTACAAGCCAGTGGAAGGCAATCGGCGCCACACTGCCCGCATGCGCCGGTTCTGCGGAGATGCCCGCCAACTGCACGGGGCCAAAATCGACGTCGGCCGGCTGCACCGGCAGGCTGCGCGCCGTCACGCCGCTGCTCCCGGCAAGCAGCAGCAACCCAAGCGCAATCCAGCCAACCATCGCCCAAATGCGCCACTTGCCAATGTGCAGCATCAGAAGCAAGCCGTAAAGCCAGCCAAGCAGCGTCAGCAGGCGCCCCAGCCAGACGGCGGGCGTGGCCGCCCAGTGCAGCCCGACCATGCGCTGGCCTGAAGGAACCTCTGCTGCCAGCAGCCCGAGCGCGCCTACAGGCTGTGAGGCAACGCGTGCGCCGTCCACGCTTACTGCCAAGGCGGGATAGTAGAAGCGGTTGAAGCTTAGCGCGACATCTTCGTCGCTCTGTCAGGCTGTACGTCGCATGGAGATACCCGTCATCCACAAGCGTGGCCGAGGCGCTGACTGGTGTGGCGGGGGACGACACCTCCGCGGTGGACGGTTCGCGCCCAATCGCCCAACGCTCTTCCGTCACCCAGCGAGGGAGGAACTCGGCGGTCCACGTCGCGCCCACCTGGCCTTGCTCGGCGTCAAAGGCCCACATGGCGGCGCGAGTGACGTCGCCGACCTTCTCCATGCGGACGGCGGAAGGTAGGCCCGCAAGCGTATACGTCGCCACGAAAGCCGCGGCGAACAATGAGACGATGCGCACGATCTGGCGCGGCCTGCCGGTGAGGATCGCCTGCATGTTGAGCGCCAGCGCCACAGCGGTGGCCAGCGTTAGGATCGACTGCCAGCGCCACGGGAATTGTAATCGGCTCATAAGCGGCGCAAACAGCCGCCATAGGAAAGCGCTGCTCTCTGTGGTTAGCCAGATTGAAAGGAGCAAAAGGCCAAGTGTGGCGGCGACTGTTGCCACCTGTGTGGCCGCGCCCTTCGCATTCTTGCGCCGCAGAATCAGCAAGAGAATGACGCCGAACGCTGGAATCACCAGCCAGGCGGGCAGCGGAACGACCGGGTCTGCGGCGGCGGGGTAGGTGTAGGGGAGCCCCCAATCGAAGAGCGAACCCCATTGCGCTAAGTGATTCGTATAGCCATTTGACGACTCGCGCCCAATCGCGACGTTGCCCGATTCGAGCAAGGCAGGCACGGTGTACCAGGCGCTGAGCAGCAGGCCGAGGAAGAAACCAAGTGCGATGCGTTGCAGCGCGCCGGCGGTGTCGCCGCGCTTGCCCAACAGACGACGCGCCAGCAGCACCGCGCCAATTGCCACAATGCTCGCGCCGGCCACCATCAGCGCCGTCAGATTGTGCGTGAGGATTAGGCCGGACCAGCAGAGGCCGCCGACAAGGATTGTGGCGGCGCGGCGCTCAGGCGTGTTTGCGCGCGCTGCCGCCAGCATGCTCCAGGCAATGCAGGGCAGCCAGAGAAAGGCGGCGAGTTCGGGAAGCGCGCCGCGGACAAAATAGTCGTAAAGGCGGTACGGGAAGAGGACGAAGACCAGGGCGCCGAAGCGCGCCGCAGCCGGGCGCAGCCCCAGTGCGCGCAGCAGGCCGATCAGTGCCGCAGCTGAAATCAAAACCGTGGCAACCAATATGAGTTGCGTCGCAGTCGACACATCCAGCCCGGCGAGGTGGAGCAGCGCAGGGGGATAGTAGAACGCCGGCGCGTAAAAGTTCAGGACCGGGTAGCCGTAGCCAAAGGCAAAATCGGGAAAGTTGCGCGGAAAGAGTACGCCTTGCGCCAACGCCTCACTCAGGGCGCGCACGCGCTGAAAATGGAACGCGCCGTCGGGCGTCGCGGGCCAGCCCGCAAGCGTGCTCAGCCACAGCACAGCGCCGCCACCAAGCAGGATGACGAGCAGGGTGCGGCCGAGCCGGGCGGTTGGCTGCCAGGATGCGTTGCGCGACATGGGGTTCCCAACGCTGCGACGAAGCGGGCACAAACAGGGGAACAGCAACACGGAGGCACGGAGAGCACAGAGGAACACAGAGAAAAACGCCGTGAGACTTACGGATGTACAATCGCCTGTCTCAAGGCTCTTTGATTCTCTCTGTGTTTCTCCGTGTACTCGGTGCCTCCGTGTTGCTGTTCTGCAGTTCCATTACGGCTCGACCTGGCCCGATTCAGCGCCGTCGGCCTCTTCCTCGTCGGGGCGGATGCTGCGCAGATGGGGAAAGAGCAGCACTTCGCGGATGGTGTCCCGGTCGGTAAAGAGCATGGTCAACCGGTCAATCCCCATGCCGAAGCCGCCGGCCGGGGGCATGCCGTAGGCGAGCGCTTCGATGTAGTCCTCATCGATCGGGTGGGCTTCATCGTCGCCATGGCGCGCGCGATAGCCTTCGTCGACAAAGCGCTGAAGCTGGTCGATCGGGTCGTTGAGCTCGCTGAAGGCGTTGCAAATTTCCATGCCCGCCATAAAGCCTTCGAAGCGCTCCACCTGGCGCGGGTCGTCGGGCGAACCTTTGGCCAACGGGCTCACGTCGCGCGGGTAGTCGATCAAAAACGTGGGCTGGATGAGCTTCGGCTCAACGTACTTGGCCATGAGGCTGTCAACCAGCTTGCCCCAATTGCTGCGCGGGTCCGGCTCGTGACCGCGGGTGCGCATTTCCGCCGCGAGCGACCCGGCGTCGGGGAACAGTTCGTAATCAATGCCTGTTGCTTCGAGAATCGCCGTGCGCAGGGGTAGCCGCTTCCACGGCGGCGCCACATTGATGGCGTTTCCTTGCCAGGTGACCACAGTGCCGCCGAGGACGCGCTGCGCCACATGCGCCACCATTTCTTCGGTGCGCCGCATGACGTCGTGATAGTCGGCGTACGCTTCGTAGAACTCGAGTTGTGTAAACTCGGGGTTGTGCTTGAAGGAGACGCCTTCATTGCGAAAATCGCGGCCCAGTTCGTAGACCTTGTCGAATCCCCCAACGAGCAGCCGCTTGAGATAGAGCTCGAAGCTGATGCGGAGGTAGAGGTCCTGATGCAGTTGATTGTGGTGGGTGACAAAAGGCCGTGCCGCCGCGCCGCCGTAGATCGGCTGCAGAATCGGCGTTTCGACTTCAAGGAAGCCTTCGTTGTCCAGATACTCGCGCAGGCCGCGGATGATCGCGGCGCGCGTGCGGAAAATGTCGCGCACCTCGGGGTTGGCAAGCAGGTCCACATAGCGGCGGCGGTAGCGCTTCTCGGGGTCGCGGAGCCCCTTCCACTTGTCGGGCATCGGGCGCAGCGCCTTGCCCAGGAATTGGACGCTCTGCGCGTGGACGCTCAACTCGCCGGTCTTCGTAAGCACGAGTGGCCCGGTCACACTCAGAAAATCGCCCAGGTCAATCAGCTTCTTCCAGATTTCGTCATACCAGCCCGCAGGCAGGTCGTCGCGCCGCAGTATGACCTGGATGCGCCCGGACCCGTCCTCGAGGTCAACGAAGCTCATCTTGCCCATGGCGCGCATGCCCTTGATGCGCCCGGTGACGGAGACGGGTATCTCGCCTGCACTCTCGTCAGCGTGTAGGTCACGCGCTTCCGCAATGGTGTGCGTGCGCACAACCCGCGCCGGATAGGGATCGATGCCCGCCGCGACCAGTCCGCGCAAATTGTTGATGCGCGCCTGTTCCTGGTCGTTCAGGTTATCCGGCGCAAAGAGCGCGTGATCGCCCGCCTGCTCAATGGGTGTCGCCACATGGACCTCAGTCCCAGCCACATGCATGTTCCCGGCTTAACTGATGCCCAGGATCTCAAACTCGATTTCACCGCCCGGCGTCGTCACCCTGGCCTTTTCGCCAACGGACTTGGCCAGGATGGCCTTGCCCATGGGGCTCTCGTTGCTGATGCGGCCATTGTTCGGGTCGGCCTCGCGTGAGCCAACGATGGTGAACTTCTCTTCGAAATTGGTGCCCACTTCGCGCAGGATGACCGTATGGCCGAGCGCCACCTTGTGCTTGGGGGTATCGGTTTCCTCGATGATGCTCGCCATGGAGACCGTGGCCTCAAGCTCGCGGATCTTTCCCTCAAGGAAACCCTGGGCCATCTTGGCTTCGTCGTAGCCCGCGTTTTCGCTGATGTCCCCCTCGGCCTTGGCTTCGGCGATCATCTGCGCGACCTCGCGCCGCCTGACTGTCGTCAGATACTCGAGTTCTGCCTTGATCTTGCGCAAACCGTCGGCAGTCAGGTAGATCGGCTGGTTGTTTGCCATGGTTCTCTGCCTCCCACTGTGGGAGTCTCCTTCATTTGCCGGCGAGTCTGCCGGATATGTGCAAGCGCGGATTACCGCGTCGGCGGGTTCAAACGAACGTGGGGAACAAAACGGGCCGGCGTTGTGGTCGTCGGCAGCAAAGCCTGCTAGTCCAGCCGGAATCAGCACTCGCATGAAAAATCCGCCTTGCCGGCGGAGTTTGCCATGGGGAGCACCTCACCATACTGCGAATCACCTGCCCACAAATCAATGGCCGACCTGGCAGCAGGTCGGCTCCTCTCAACTGCAACCATTCTACACCAGGTAGGGTGCGATGACAAATCCAATTTCCGCGTTTGATGGCGTAAGCGTATGATCGGATTGCACAGGATCAGATTGTTGTTTGAGCTTGCACGCACGCGAATCCGCGGTTCGCCGCTCATCTCCACCCAGGCACCCTCCAAATGGCTCGAAATCCCGAAGCACCGCACACCAGTTCCACGCGCGCGACCGGGCAGTTTGACGGCTTTGCGCGCTTCTATGACGACGACTACCGCGCCTATGACGACGACCTGGGCCTGATTCTGGAGATGGCCGAGGAGGCGGGCGGGCCCGTAGTCGAATTGGGCTGCGGCACCGGGCGCGTGCTGCTGCCGCTGGCCGATGCAGGCGTGATCGTCACCGGCGTGGATATCAGCCCAGCGCTGCTCGAGGTGGCGCGCGCCAAACTCGCAGTCGCCGGGCTCAGCGCGCGCGTCACGCTTGTAGAGGCCGATTTGCGCCACCCCGGATTGCCCACTGGCGCTTTTGACTTGGCCATCTGCACGAGCAACACGCTCATGCATTTGACGGACCCCGCAGAGCAGGAGGCAGCGCTCGCTGCTGCCTGCAAGCTTCTTCGCCCGGGTGGCCGGCTGATGCTTGACCTCTTCAATCCCGACCTGGCGCGCCTGCTCGAGGTCAACGGATTGATGGAACTTGCTGACCGCTGGGTCGATGAAACGGCCGGCGTCGAGGTTATTAAGTGGAGCGTGCGCAGCATCGACATTGCCGAGCAGATGCAGGAGACCCTCTTCATCTACGAGGAGACGCTGCCCGGCGGTGAGACGCGCCGCACCAGCTGCCCCTTCACGCTGCGCTACCTCTGGCGCAACGAGGGCGAACTGATGCTGCGCGCCGCAGGCTTTGTGGTGGAAGAGGTGTGGGGCGAGTTCGACGGCACACCCTATGACGCCATGAGCGACCACCTGATCTACATCGCGCGCCGGCCGTAGGCAAAACTCCGGTACGCAGAAACAACGGAAAGAGCGGAAACAGCTTGAACTGCCTTTGAGGGGGACGGCTCTCTGTGACGGGTGTAAAACGTCCGTCTCAACGCGCCAGTCTCTGTTTCCTGCTTGTTCCGCTTTTCCTGTTGTTTCTGCGTACAGGTATCTATTGAGGTGACGGAATGTTTGATGAAAAGCAGTCGGCGCTGGAGTGTGCGCGCACCTATGCGCGCTTGATGCCTCGCTTTGAGGCAGAATGGGCCGGCGCGCTGCCTGCCGGAGAGTGGGCGATCTTTCGGGCGCGCCTGGATACCCACTTCCCGCGCCTCTTTCGCCTGCTTGCGCGCTTGTATGGCGACCGCTACGACTTCTACTATCACCTTGAGCAGATTCTGGCCATGGCCGCGGCCATGTGGCGCGACCGCCCCGCCGCGCTCAAGGCGCTCGATGCCGCGCGCGAAGCCGACGCCACTTGGTTCCAGTCGCAGCAGATGCTTGGGGGCGTGGTCTACGTGGATCTCTTTGCGGGCAACCTGCAAGGGCTGCGCGCACGGATTCCCTACTTCAAGGAGCTGGGTCTCACCTATCTGCACCTCATGCCGCTCTTCAAGGCGCCCGCGGGCGATAGCGACGGCGGCTACGCAGTGAGCGACTACCGCGAGGTCAACCCGGCGCTGGGCGTCATGGACGACCTGCGCGCGCTTGCCGATGACCTGCGCGCGGCGGGCATCAGCCTTGTTCTCGACTTCGTCTTCAACCACACATCCGACGAGCACCGCTGGGCGCAGGCCGCGCTTGCTGGGGATTCCGACTACGCCGACTACTATTTCCTCTTCCCCGATCGCAGCGGGCCGGATGCGTATGACCGCACGCTGCGTGAAATCTTCCCCGACAAGCACCCCGGCAGCTTCACCTGGCGGCCCGAGATCAACCAGTGGGTGTGGACGACCTTCAACGTCTTTCAGTGGGATTTGAACTATCAGAATCCCGCGGTCTTTCGCGACATGGCTGCCGAGATGCTCTTCCTTGCCAACGCCGGCGCCGAGGTGCTGCGCCTCGATGCGCTCGCGTTCGTTTGGAAACAAATGGGCACGGTGAGCGAGAATCTGCCGCAGGCCCACGAGCTTGTGCAGGCCTTCAATGCCGTGGTGCGGATTGCCGCGCCGTCGCTGCTCTTCAAGTCCGAGGCCATCGTCCACCCCGACGAGGTTGCGCGCTACATCGGCCCCAACGAATGCCGGCTCTCCTACAACCCGCTGCTCATGGCGCTCTTGTGGAACTCGCTCGCCACGCGCGAGGTGCTGCTCCTGCGCCGCTCCATGAGCCACCGCTTCGCGATCGACCCCGAGTGCGCCTGGGTCAACTACGTGCGCTGCCACGATGACATTGGTTGGACCTTTGACGACGCCGATGCCGCGCAGTTGGGCATCAACGGCTACGACCATCGGCGCTTTCTCAATGATTTCTACACGGGGCGTTTCCCCGGCAGCTTTGCCTGCGGCCTGCCTTTTCAGGAGAATCCACGGACGGGCGACGCGCGCATCTCCGGTTCACTGGCGTCGCTGGCGGGGCTTGAACGTGCGCTGCAACTCGATGATGCGGGCGAGATCGAGTTGGCAATCCGCCGCATCCTCCTGCTCCATTCCGTCATCCTGAGCATCGGCGGCATTCCCCTCATCTACCTGGGCGACGAAGTGGGCTGGCCCAATGACTACAGCTTCCGTGACGACCCCGTGAAGGCCGGGGATAGCCGCTGGGTTCACCGCCCGCAGATTCACGCCGACAGACTCGCGCGCCGCAGTGATCACGCAAGCGTGGAGGGACGCATCTACACTCGCCTGCAGCATCTGATCAAGGCACGCGCGCAGACGGCGGCCTTCGCCGGCAGCGCAATGCAGGTGCTCCCGCTCGAAAACGACCATATCTTTGGCTATGTGCGGACGCATGCCGGTGCTGAGGCGGGCCGCGTGGTCGTGCTCGCCAATTTCAGCGAAGCGAGCCAGCCGGTGCGCGCCAACGAGTTGCGCCTCTATGGCCTGGGCTACCAGTTCCGGGATTTGGTAAGCGGCGAATCGCTGGTGAGCGGAGATGCGGATGTGGTGCTGGAGCCATATCAAGTGCTGTGGCTGGTGGGGGAGAGATAAAAGCCGGAGTCCAGCTAGATAGTACGGCAACACAGCTTGACTCGTCAATCGATCCGTTCGCTCGCATGGCAGTCTTCCGTCTCTGCGGAAGGCTGTTTTCGTTGTACCCGTCTCCCCAAGTGATGTCCGCACCAAATCAACGTGACGAATGGGGCGTCATCAAAACTTCGTAGCGGGGGGCTTCCAGCCCTCCGTCTCAGGATCGGCACCAACCCAACGGCCGGAGGGCCGGAAGGCGCCACTACATTGCACCTTCCACCTCGCGGAGGGCGTCTCAAAAGTCGACTCTCTGCAACAACAACACCTCATCCCCGGCCCTTCTCCATGCGGAGAAGGGCCGGGGATGAGGTGTTGCCGTCTCAGCAGTGCGTGCAATCGGGAGTTTCTGACTTTTGAGATGCCCTACCTCCCGCGCGCGCCCTTGACAGCATGCTTCATTCGTTGTATGTTAGCGTACGCTAAATATTTGATTGCGATAGTGCAAATTCGCGGTTGCAGTATCGTGAACTGCCGCTGATCCGTGGCGCCGCGCACTCCTGAAAAGCGAGGCATGATGATCCAGCAATACTTACGCAAACTGATGAGCCGGCGCGAGCTTCTGCACTGGGGGGTCGGTGCAAGTGCAGGTGCTGCGGCGCTCGGTCTCCTGCCCGCGGCGACGCTTCAGGCGCAGGAGGCAGCCCATGCGAGCCATGGCGACCTCGCCATCAGCCCGGACGCTGCGCACGCCGCGCCTGTGTCCCAGGCAATGGAACAGGCCCATGGCGGTTCGATGCTCATGGGCGCGGTCGACCACGAACGCAACGGTTTTGACCCCATGCGCATGCTCGTGGATTGGGACTACGGCGTTGTGAGTACGCTACCCAGCGGGCAGCGGCTGCGCGAGTTCCAGATCTTCGCGGGTGACAAGGAGATCGAGATTGCGCCGGGCATTTTCTTCCCTGCCTGGACTTACAATGCGCGCGTGCCCGGGCCCTCCTTGCGCGCAACCGAAGGCGATCGAATCCGCGTCCGTTTCTACAATGGCAGCAGCCATCCCCATACCATCCACTTCCACGGAATTCATACTGCCGAGATGGATGGAGTGACCGGCATCGGTGCGGGCGAGATCATGCCGGGAAACGAGACGACTTACGAGTTTGATGCGATTCCCTTTGGCTGCCATCTCTACCATTGTCACGCGGTCCCGCTCAAGCGCCACATTCACAAAGGACTGTACGGGGCGTTTGTCGTCGATCCGAAAGAGGGGCGGCCCCCGCGCGCGAGTTCATGATGATCATGAACGCCTTCGACACGAATTTTGACAACGAGAACGAGGTCTACGCCGTCAACACCGTAGGTCATGAATTCGCCCGCCGCCCGATTCCAATTGCTGTGGGCGAGATGGTGAGGCTTTATCTCATCAACATTACCGAGTTCGACCCCATCAACTCAATCCACATTCACGCCGAGTTCTTCAACTACTACGACCACGGCACAACGCTCGAGCCCACGAGTCGCACGGTCGACACAATCATGCAATGTCAGGCGCAGCGCGGCTTTCTCGAGTTCAGCTATCGCTGGCCCGGTCACTACATGTTCCATGCCCACCAGAGCGAGTTTGCCGAGTTGGGCTGGATGGGCTTCTTCAATGCGGTCGCACCCGCTGACTGGCCGATGGCCCTGGCAGATGCGAACGTTGATGCAGAATGGGACGACCGTGGGCGCAATGGAGCGACCGTCGATTTCATCTCCAAGGAGGTATTGCGATGAGTGTGGAGACGCAAACCGAATCGCCGCCGGCCGAGCAAAGGGGCGGTCTCTCATGGTTGTTGGCGCTTGTACCACTGTTGCTACTGGGCGCAGTGCTGGCGTGGATCGTCGTCTCCGGTGCGGGAATGCGCGAACTGGCAGGACCACCCATTGAGCATTTGAGTATTGGCCGGATCACGCTGCCGGAAGCGGGAGTGATTCGCGTCGAGGTGGTCAATGATGGGCCGCAGCCCATTACGATCGCGCAACTCATGGTGGACGATGCGTGGTGGCATTACAGCGCCGAGCCGTCGAACACCGTGCCGCGCTTCGGGCGCGCCGTGTTCACAATCCCCTATCCCTGGGTGACTGATGAGGCGCATGTAGTGCGTTTTGTCTCCTCTCTGGGCGTTACCTTCGACGCGACAATTGCCGCTGCAGTGCTTTCGCCGCAACCGTCGCCCACGCTCTTCTGGCGCTTCGGCCTGCTGGGAATCTACGTCGGCGTCGTGCCGATTCTCTTGGGTATGCTCTGGTATCCGGTGCTGCGGCGGCTCGGTGCGCGCGGCATGACGTTCGTCCTGGCCTTGACAGTGGGCCTGCTGCTCTATCTTGCCGTTGCGACGTGGCTCGACGCTCTGGAGTTTGCCGCCGAACTTCCCGTCTTCTATCAAGGTGTACCCCTGGTTGCGTTTGTGGCATTGGCGACATTGGGCGTGCTGCTCGCCGTGGGGAGTTCACGCCGCGGCGGCGAACGCAGCCCGCTCCAGGTTGCCTATTTGATAGCGCTGGGGATCGGCATTCACAACCTTGGCGAGGGACTGGCGATCGGTGCAGCTTTCACGCTGGGCGAAGCGGCGCTGGGTTCATTCCTCGTGCTCGGCTTCACGCTCCACAACATCACCGAAGGGGTCGGAATCGTGTCACCGTTGGTCCGGCAAAGGCCGCGCACGTGGCACTTCTTCCTGCTCGCGCTGCTGGCCGGCGGAACGGCGGTCATCGGCGTGTGGATTGGCGGCTTCATCTTCAACCCGGTGATGGCGACGATCTTCCTTGCGATTGGCGTTGGGGCCATTCTTCAGGTCATCTGGGAAGTAGGCAAGATGATCGTGCGCGACAGCAAGCGCGCGGGCGTGCCGGCTGTTAACTGGCTCAGCCTGGGTGGGCTGGGTGCAGGCGTCGCGATCATGTACTTCACAGCGTTTCTTGTGAAGTTTTAGGTGCGGAGGCCGCTGATTAGTCGGGAGGGCAAATCTCAGTGAGGGCAACCAGACTGTATGCGCCAATGTGTAGCGCCTCTACGGCCTGGGCTTCCGCTTCACGGATTTGGTGAGCGGAAACGAGCTCGCGCTGGGCGATGAGAATGTGGTGTTGGAGGAATATCAAGTGATGTGGCTGAAGGGGAATGCAAAACCGACAGAGCCAACATCACCTTATGGATTACAGACCCAATCCTGACAACGGTGCAGGATGGATTGCGGGAATGCACATCACATGGATTCACTGCGTCACACAAAGGTAGAAGTCGTCAGAATCAGCGGTAGGGAGAAAATGATGAAGTCAGAATACCTCGTTGGAGCCTTCCTGGAACTCATCGGTACGATTGACTTGACCGAGGAGCAGAAGATGCAGGCGCACCATGCCGGCATGCCTTACTTCAACACGATCATGGCAGAGAATCCTGCCGACAAGGAATACACCCAGGCGGACGTAAACGCCATTCAACGTGGATTCGGCGAGAAGCTTGCTGCGTTTCTGAGCCCAGAACAAATGGCGACCTGGAATGCGGGTTTTGTTGATGCCGATAAAGTGCCTGATGAGGCAGTTGGCCACTCACTGTAACCACAAATATTCCGAATCTGGCTCATGCAGCGAGGCTTCCAGGATCGGAGGCCTCGCTTCAATTCGTCAGCACACCTCGCCTTTCGAATCGAGCGTCCCCACCAGCAGCTTCTCCACCACGCCAAAATCGATCTTCTCCGGCTTGGTGTACCTGATGCATCCCTTGCCCATTTTGATGCCTGCCAACAGGTCGCGGTGCGCGTCGAGCACCTCCTGCTTGAGAATGTAGAGCGAAATGTACTGCTTCTGGCTGGCGAAGCCCAGTTCAATGACACCGGCGCGCGCGTAGCACGGCATGCCGTAGTCCATGCGCTCCTCGTAGCCGGTGAGGGTCGCGAGGCAGAGCGCCCGCAGGCGCGTCAACGCCGCCTGCCGTTCGGGTGGCGCTTCGAGTATGTAGGTGGCAACATCCGGCGCGTTGCTTTGCATGGTTGGCGAGTCCTTTCAGGGTACGTGAGGGAGCGTTAGGGAACGATAGGGAACTTCAGGGAACACGACGACCGCACGCTCGCCCGTTCCCTCATGTTCCCTCACGTTCCCTCAGGCCCTACGTCACTAACACTCACTATACCCGCACACATGACACTTGCGGCAGCCTTCCACATTCAGAAAACTGGCTTCGCCGCACTCGGGGCAGATGTCGCCGATCGGGCGCTGGGCAATCGGCAGCGCCAACTGTTCGGCCGGCGGCTCGTCGTTCACCTCGGCCGGGTGCTCGGAGAGATAGTCGGCAAGCACCTGGGCGATGCCGTCGGGCAGACTGACGCACCCGCTTGGCGCCAAAGCCCATGGGCCGGCCGCCGCCGATGCCCGCCATCTCGTCAATCACCCAGCGCAGCCGCTCGGTTGCGGGCAGGCTCGCCGGCATGCGCAGCACCAGGCTGATCAGCCGCCCCATGGCTTCGCTGACGGAAGTCACTTCGGTGCCGGCCTTGCCCACATTCAGGAAGACCTCGAAGGGCTGGTTCGGTGTCGTCGCTGTTGACGGTAATGTAGGCGGTGCCCAGCGGCGTTTCCTTGCGGTAGGTCGCGCCATTCAGCCGCTGCGGTCGCGGGCGCTTGACCATGGCCGGGCGCACCTGGTGCACATCCTCGACACCGTTCGATCCGTTGCTGCCGTTCGATGGCCGTGAAGCCGTTGCTTTGCACTAGTGCGCTCGCTCCGGTCGGCGCGGATTCTACACCGTCGCCCTCCTTCCTGGCGCGCGTTGCCTTGGTCTCCAGCACCACCTCCTGGCGGCTGCCGGTGACGTAGACCGTGAGCCCCTTGCAGCCCAGCTCCCATGCCAGCATGTAGGCCTTGGCAACATCCTCTTCGGTCGCGCCTTCGGGAAAATTGCAGGTCTTGCTGATGCTGTTGTCCACAAACGCCTGAATCGCCGCCTGCATGCGCACGTGGTCCCGGAAGCGCTGATGTCGCTGCTCACGACAAACGCGTGGCGGATGCGCTTCGGGCAGGTCGGGGATATCCTGGCACGAGCCATAGGTGGCCACGTGCTGGCGAATCTCCTGCTTGCGCGCATCCTCGAGGTCCGTCGCGTCAAGCGCCTGCTGGAAGAGCGGGCTGGTGTAAACAAGCTCCACGTTGCGGTCGCCATCCTTGAAGTGGCGGATGTAGCCCAGCGCAAAGACCGGCTCGCAGCCGTAGCCTTCGCACGCCGCAGACCGTGGCAATGGTGCCTGTGGGCGCAACCGTCGTCTGCGCCGCATTGCGGATGCCGTGCTCGCTGGATGCCTTCCGACAATCGCACGCCAGTCGAGCTGCGGGCGCTGCCAGTCGCGCGTGAAGGGATCGAGCGGCGTGGGCGGCTGCCACTTCATGCCGCCCAGGCTGCTGCGCGTCGTAGATGCTGTCCCTCGAAGGCGAGGAATGGGCCGCGCGCTGCGGCCAGGTCGATGCTCGTGCGCATGCAGTGGTAGCGCACAAACTCCATGATCTGCGCGGCGAACTCCTCGCCCTTCGTCGCTGCCATAGCGGATCCCCAGCTCGTACATCAGGTCGCCCAACCCCATGATGCCGAGGCCGATGCGGCGGGCACGGAAGGCCGCCGCAGCCACTTCCGGAATGGCCGGCACGTAGGCATTGGCGGTGACGACGTTGTCGAGGAAGCGGGTGCTCTCCTCAATCGAGCGGCGCAGCAGCTCCCAATCCACCTGCGGCGCGCCGGACTCCGTCATGCGCCACGTGAACGGCAAGATTGATTGATCCCAGGCAGCAATTCTCGTACGGTCCAAGCCACTGTTCACCACAGTTGTGAACCACGAGACCGTTGGCCACGAACGAGTGGGTGAGCGGCTCCGTCAGGTCGTAGACCGGCTGGATGCCCAGAGGTGTTACCGTGCGCACTGTAGCTGTGAAGTGCTCGCTGTAGGGGCCGCGTGCGCCATATGCTGCCAGCGCTCCTTCCAGCTTCTGTTGTTTGGCCGAAGGTCTCTCCCGGTCTGCAGAGACAAATCCCACTTCGTCGCGGAAGCGCAGAAGATTGCTTTTGGAGACGACAAGTTCATGGCCGGCGCGGGTGATGTAGAGCTTCTCGCCGCCGTGGCCGTCGGGCATTCCCTTGTAGCCCGCCTGCTTGCGGTTCTCGTAGATTCTGCTGAAGATGCCGAAGTTAAGCAGCAGTCGCTGCACGCCCCGTAGCAGCTCAGCCTCGACCGACCAAAGGCGCACGCTGACGCCCTTCTCCACGTTGTCAAGCACCGTGCCGTCCGCCGAGAAGAGCGCCTGAAGGAAGCCACGCTGCATTACTTCGCTGCCGCTGTTCACGACTTCCGGCAATGCAACCTTGTTTGTGAATCCCAGTGCTGCCATGCGCTCCTTGAGGCGCACCGAGACGACGCGCGATTCGTTGCGCTCGGGCAGCGTCTGCACGCCCACGCCATAGGTGCGTGTGGGGGCGAAGGCGTTGTGGTGCGGCTGTTCGGCGGCAATCGCCTCGACATAGCCCGCAAACAGCGGGGCAAGCTCCTGCTCCTGGCCAAAGAACATTAGCGCTGCGCCTTCAGCCATGTTGAGCGTGCCGTCACCCATGAGCCAGCCCATGACGCGCCCCAACTCGAGCGAACCAAATTGACCAAAGCCGCCCTTGTGGTTGAGCACATGCACTTTGTCGCCGGGCTGAAGTTCCTGCAGTTCCTTCCAGCCCAGCGTTGTCATAATGCGGTGATTGCCCGTCGCCTTGAGGCCAAAGCCTTCGGCGGTCTTGAGCTCAAACACCGGTTTGTCACCCGTGTAGTAGACGGGGGATGCACTGCTCTGCTGCGCTGCGCCAAAGCGGCTGTCGAGCATCACCTCCACCGGCTGCGCGGCCGCCGCGAGGTCGCCGGCGCGACGCAGACCATCGGCCGTATAGACGAGCGTGTCGGCGGTCACGCACGGATTTGTTGCCTCGAGGTCGTACAGGTGCGGCACGGGGTTGGTGCGGTTGGCCGCATCAATGAAGAGCGCGCCCGGCTCGCCGTTGTGATGCGCAAACTTGACGATCTTGGCAAACAGGTCGCGGGACGGCACCATGCGCATCACCTTGCCGTCGCGCGGGTTGCGCAACCCGAAGTCGGCGTCGTCCTTCACCGCCTGCATGAACTCGTCGGTAATCGCCACCGAAATATTGAAATTCGCGATGGACCCCTCAACCGACTTGCACTCGATGAACGCTTCAATATCCGGATGGTCGATGCGCAGCACGCCCATGTTGGCGCCGCGCCGGCTGCCTCCCTGGGCAATCTCGCCAAAGGCCTGGTCGTAGACGCGCAGGAAGCCCAGTGGCCCCGTCGCACGTCCTGCCGAGGTATGCACCAGATCGTTGCGTGGGCGCAGGCGCGAAAAGGAGAAGCCGTTGCCGCCACCCGTCTGCTGAATGAGTGCGGCAACCCGCAGCGTGCTGAAGATGCCGTCGCTCTCCTTGCCCATGTCATCGGCAATGGGGAGGACAAAGCAGGCGGCAAGCTGTCCCAGCGGCGTTCCCGCCCCCGTGAAGGTAGGGCTGTTGGGGTAGAAGCGCCGCTCCGTCAGAAGGTTGTAGAAGGTTTCGGCCGCGGCCTGCGGGTCATCGCCATGCTGCGCTTCGACCTGGGCCATGTGCCAGGCGATGCGGTAGAACATGCCTGCCGGCGTCTCGAGCAGCGTGCCGTCCATGTCACGCCGCAGGTAGCGCTTCTCGAGCACCTTGACGCTGTTCTCGCTCAAGGCCACGGTGGCGTCGTCGACGTAGGATGGCGGCGTCAGCAGATTGCGCTGCCCTTTGACGGTCTCCGTGACTGTGTAGGCGCCGTGCTCGTTGGGCAGGCGCGGGTGCAGTTGCGCTGGCGACTGGGATTCGACGGGGGCGCTTTCGTCGGTAGTTGTGGACATGGTAGGCTCCTGGTCAACTGCTACGAATGGTCGACGTGGGGACGCGGGCGTAAATGAAGTCTTCGTGGCGTACCGCAAGAATGATCAAAGAATCGCTTCAGGGCGCGTGCGATGGCTACACCTGGGTCTGCCTGCGTAACGCCAACGC
Organism: uncultured Chloroflexia bacterium; assembly: GCA_963735275.1. Lineage (GTDB taxonomy): Bacteria > Chloroflexota > Anaerolineae > Caldilineales > Caldilineaceae > UBA5069. The sequence continues at coordinate 545,480 of CAVTKJ010000004.1, forward strand.
TGGGTTGGCAGGCAGAGGTGGCTGCAAAGGTCACTACCCTGCATTCAATTGTGTGCGCGAAATGGCTTCAGTTCCTGCCCATGATGCGGTCCATTTCGACGCGCAATTCGTTCAAGTCGTGAATGTCCAGGTAGACACTGGCAAAGCGGATATAGGCCACCTGATCGATTTGCGCCAGTTGATCGAGCACAAGTTGGCCGATCACTGCGCTGGGAATCTCGACCTTGCCGCTGTTGAGCGCCTGCTCCTGAATGTGGTCGACAATCCCTTCGATTGTCTTGCGGCTGATCGGTCGTTTCGTCGCGGCAATCTGTATGCCTTGCAGCAGCTTCTGGCGGTCAAATGGTTCGCGGCGGCCGTCACTCTTGGAGACGAGCAGGTTGGCTGCAATGTGCTCGTAGGTGGTGAAGCGCAAGCCGCATGCTTCGCATTGCCGCCGTCGCCGGATTGCATCGGCCGTGTCGCGGGTGTCTACCACCCGATGTTGGCTCGCACCACAGTGCGGACATTGCACAGGATACCCCTATATATGGGAGGTTGGGTCGCGCCGTCATACTATATCTGGGGTGACGGGCTGTCAGTATAGCAGAACGCGGGACGCGATGCAAGTACGAAACAGACGTTCTATTTTCGGCCTTCCAGAGTAATTACGCGGAAATGCCGCGACGCGTGCGCACAGCCGCCAAACTTTAAGGTAAAATTCGGGCTTGTTGCAATAATCGCAACGGCTGATTGTTGAGCCGATTCGCGGGAGTTGTGGCAACGGGTAGCGCGTTGAACGTCGGCGAATGGCCGGCGCTCTGCCTGCAAGAATCGTTGGCTTGTTGCAGTTGGATCGAGCGGGGATCACCTGCGTGCGGCAGGCGCGCAAAACCAGGCAAGCCACCCCCCGGCGGCTTGCCCAGCTCAGCGGGGCGCCATGTTCCTACTTCCCGTTCTGGCGCGAGCGGCGCAGGAAGGCGGGAATGTCCAGATCGTCGCGGTCGAAGGTGCGCACGAGGTAATCGCTGGCGGGCTTGGCAGCCTGCTCGGCGTGCTTCTCGGGAGCGGGGCGCGCCTCAAAAAGGCTCTTGCCAAAGTCCAGCGGGTCCTGCTGCTTGGTGCGCTCGAAGCCTGTGGCAATCACCGTCAACTGCAGATCATCCTTCATTGTGGCGTCAATCACAGCGCCAAAGATGATGTTCGCCTCGGGATGCGTGTTGGCGCGCACCACTTCGGCGGCTTCGTTCACCTCGAAGAGGCTCATCTCCTCGCCGCCGCGGATGTTGAAGATAATCGAGCGGGCGCCGTCAATCGAGACGTCGAGCAGCGCGCTGTGAATCGCGCGCTCGGCGGCCTCGCGGGCGCGCCCTTCGCCGCTGCTGCGGCCGATCGCCATCAGTGCCGGGCCACCATCGGCCATGATCGAGCGGACATCGGCGAAGTCCAGGTTCACAAGACCCGGCGTCGTGATCAACTCGCTGATGCCCTGAATGCCCTGACGCAACACATCATCGGCCGTGCGGAAGGCCTGGTTGAGCCCGGCTTTCTTGTCCACAATGGCCAGCAGACGGTCATTCGGGATGGTGATGAGCGTGTCAACGTTCTTCACCATCTGCTCGATCGCACCCTCGGCCGTGCGGCGGCGCTGGCTGCCTTCAAAGGTGAAGGGCTTTGTGACGACGCCTATCGTCAGCGCGCCCATTTCGCGGGCGATGGCTGCGATCACCGGTGCGGCGCCCGACCCCGTGCCACCGCCCATGCCTGCGGCGATGAAGATCATGTCGGCGCCCTTGATCATCTCCACCAACTCGTCACGGCTCTCCTCGGCGGCGCGTTGGCCCACCTCGGGATTGCCGCCCGAGCCGAGTCCCTTGGTCAACTTGTCGCCAATGCGCAGCCGCTGCGGCGCGTTGGCAAGCATCAGGGCTTGCGCATCGGTGTTGACAGAAATGAACTCGACCCCTTGAATCCCTTCTTCGATCATCCGGTTGACGGCATTCTGACCGCCGCCCCCCACTCCGATGACCTTGATTTGAGCAAAATTCTCGACGAATTGCGGCGTTGTGCTCTTCCGTGTCATGGTTTTCGGCTCCTTGGACAAAAACGAACGCTGCTGAACTGGCCCTGGTTGCGGGGCGCTGGTACGGCGGTAAAGCAATCAATGCAAACTGGACGATACCTGTTAACGACGCACGCCCGCTGGTTGCGGCGGTTGTGCGCTTGCGGCCGCAGCACGCGCACTGGGCGGGCGCTGCGGTTGGCCTCCGTGTTGAATGTTTTCGGTGGCTCTCCTCCTATCCCGGCAAGAGATACCGGAAGACGCTGCGCGCTTTGATCCACAATTGGGAGCCCTGGCTGGGCCCCTCAAGCGCTTCGCCCGCCTGGAAGCGACGCTGCACCTGATCTCCATCCTCACGCAGTCCCCACAGGAGCAGGCCGACCGTTGTTGCATAGGCGGGGGACTGAAGCGTTCGGCTCAAGCCGGTGATGGGCAGCGATGGCTGCGGCGCGCCCACGCGCACCGGCATCTGCAGGATGCTGCGGCCGAGCTCCACCATGCCCTGCAGTTGGGCCGAGCCGCCCGTGAGGACGACGCCGGCCGGCAGCCGGTCAAACTCACCGCTCTCCTGCAGCTTGTCGCGGATGATCTCGAACATTTCGCCGGCGCGCGCCTCGAGCACAGTGCAAATGAAGCGGCGGCTGAAGCTGCGTTCCGACTTCTCGCCAAAGACCGTTGCCCAGATCGCCTCGTCCGCTGCCACCTTTTCGGGAACGACGTGGCCGTAGCGCAGCTTGATCTGTTCGGCGGTGTCGAAGGGCGTGCTGAGCGCAGTGGCGATGTCGTTGGTGAAGTGATTGCCGCCCAGATCAAGCACCTGCGTGCTGCACAGACCATCGTCGCGGAAGACGGCAATGTCGGTTGTTCCGCCCCCCATGTCGATCACGGCTACGCCCATGCGCCGCTCTTCGGCGCGCAATACGGCGGCGTTGCTTGCAAGCGGCTCGAGAACGAGGCCGTCAATGTCGATGTCATGCTTCGTCACGCACTGCACAAGGTTGCCGATCGCGGTGCTGCTTCCGGTGACAATATGCGCATCAACCTCCAGGCGGAATGCGTTCATCCCCTGTGGATGGTGGATTTCGCTCTGGCCGTCCACGGTCCAATGGCGGGCAATGGTGTGAATGACCTCCTGATTTTGCGGCAGCGCGACGGCGCGCGCTCCCTCAAGCGCCCGCTGCATATCGGCCGTCGTAATGCCGGCGCGCCGGTCGACTGGGCTAACGCCCGAACTGTTGAGCGTGGCAATGTGGCTGCCGGCGATGCCCACATTGGCCTTGAGCATGTGGCGGCCGGCTTCGGCTTCGCACTTCTCCACGGCCTCGCCTATTGCGGAACTGGCCTCGGCCACGTTGACCACGACGCCGCGGCGGATGCCACGGCTGGTCACACGGCCTTCGCCCAGCACGCGCAAGCCCAAATTGCCCAGGCCGTCATGCTCGACGGCGGCCATGAGGGCACAGATCTTGGTCGTGCCCACGTCAATCGCAGCAATGATCTCTTGCACAATCACCTCACCTGCTCGGACTATCCACGCCGGCCCACGCCAGTTCCGGGTTGCGGCTTCAGCGAATCGTTACGACGCTCGGGAAACGCACGTCAAGAATCTTCCCATCGAGTTCGCCCACTGCTGCCGACTGCCTGCCGGAGCGAAGCAACGCGAGTTTTTCGGTCAGGTGCTCGCCATCGCCCCAGTGAACATAGAGTGTTGTGCCCGGCAGCCCAAAGTGGAGGCCGACGTCCGGGCTGTAGCGAACTTCCGTCACGCCAGGAACGTTGGCCATAAGTGCGAGCGCACTGGCCACAACACTTGTATCAATCGCTGTGCCCGGCTTGCTGCCTGGGCGCGCGGCTGCCATCTGCGGGTCCACGATTCGCGCCATCTCCGGAGGCGCTGCTTCCGTCGTGGGCAAAGCCGCTCCCGAAGAGGAGATCCAGAATTCGCCCTGAGTCGTCGACCACACGCCAATTGTCGGGGCCTCATCGACAGCGACGAGTACTTGTGCGGGCAGCCCAAACGAGACGCTTGCGCTCGAGACCCAGGGATTCTCAACGATGCGATCGCGCACTTCGTTCTGCCTCAGCCAGAAGATGTTCCACCCGCTGACGCCGGCGCTCTCCCCCAATGCCGTCGCGCTCAGCAGACGCTGACCTGTCACCTGGACGCGCTCCGGGTAGACGTACCAGCGCTCATCGGCATTGATCCAAATCAGGCCGAAGAGGACGCCTAGGAGCAGAACGAGGCTCACGGCCTTGCTCCAGACAAAGCCCGTGAAGCCGATCGCACTTCCTTCGATTGCCGGCCCACGCATTGGTTCCATGCGCAAACCCGGCATCGCCGCTTCAAAGTGACGAAAGCGCTGGCCAAGGGCCGCGCGCCGCTTGGCCGCGCGGCGGCGGGCGTTTTGCCCCGGGTCACTCAGACGCATCGATTGCGGGCGCGCCACAACCGTCGCGCTCTCGCGTCGCGACGAAGCCTGCGATTTGGATCGCGCTGAGGGTTGCTTGGGCTGCGGTGTCGGCGGCGAAGTGCTCATTGTTGGCTCGATGTGTCCAGTCGTCTCGATGAAGGCTTCAATGCTGCTTGATGCGTCTCAGTGAATGTCAGGGTCCGGCAAGGCCGGCCGCGATGTTAGGTGCGGGTGGTGTCGTTCTGCTGCCGATCGTTGTAACGCTCCATGGCGAGCTTGATCAATTTGTCCACGAGCTCCGCATAGGAAGTGCCCGATGCTTCCCACAGTTTGGGGAACATGCTGATGCGCGTGAAGCCCGGCATGGTGTTGATTTCGTTGAGATAGAGCTCGCCGGTTTCGCCGTTGAGCAGGAAGTCGACGCGTGCGAGACCAGTGCCATCCACAGCCTTGAAGGCGCGGACTGCCATTGCGCGCACCTGCTCGACGGTCACGGCGTCCAGAGGGGCAGGAATGCGCAGTTCGCTCGAGTCGTCGAGGTACTTGGCCGCGTAGTCGTAGAACTCGCCGCCGGGGACAATCTCGCCCGGCACGCTGGCGATTACCTCATCATTGCCCAGCACACTTACCTCAATCTCGCGCGCGTGCGGCACGGCCACCTCGACAACGAGTTTGCGGTCATAGCGTGAAGCCAGATCAAGCGCCGCGGCAAGCGCCGCGCGGTCCGCAGCCTTGGAGATGCCGACGCTGCTGCCCAGATTGGCGGGCTTGACGAACAGCGGGTAATCAAAGCAGCGCTCGAGGTTGTCAAGCACCAGCGCGCGGTTGCACACCCAATCGTTGCGCAGGACGAGGCGAAAGTCGGGCTGGGGCAACCCTTCTGCCGCAAAGAGCCGCCGGGCAAGCTCCTTGTCCATGCTCACGGCGCTGGCCAGCACGCCGCAACCAACGTAGGGAATGTTGGCCATTTCGAGCAGCCCTTGCACGGTGCCGTCCTCGCCAAATGGGCCATGAAGCACCGGGAAGATGATGTCGACCGGGGGCAGCGGGCTCGTCTTGGTGGGGCGCGGCAGCAGCGCCCAGGCGCCGTCGCCATTTGGCTCGGCCGCTGCGCCGTTGGACGCGTGCGCGTCGACGAGTTCACCCGCGGCCCGGGCCGCAAGCAACTGCAACGGATCGCCTGAGGTGAGCCAGCGCCCTTCCGGCGAGATGCCGATGGGCGTTACTGCATAGCCTGCCTTGCCCAGCGCCTCTATCACGTTGCGGGCGCTTGCCAGCGAGACTTCATGTTCGCTGCTGCGCCCACCAAAGAGGACGCCGACCCGGATGTGGGAATTGCCGTTATCAGTCATTAGTTTCACGCACTTCTTCCAGGAGGCCGGCCAACAGGTCGCCCCACTCGCCGGCAAATTGTACTTCGGGCATCAAACTGACCCCCGCATGCGTCATTACGGCCTGCTGCACGCGCCGCATGAGCGTTAGCACCTCGAGTGCGCTGCCACTGCCTGCGCCGCCCGGATTGATCAGGAAGTTGGCATGGTGCATGCTCACAAGAATTGTGCCCTCGCGCATGCCCTTGAGGCCTGCCGCTTCGATCAATCGGCCCGCGAAGTCGCCCGGCGGGTTGACAAATGTGCTGCCCAGGCTTGGCTCCACAGGTTGCGTGCGGCGCCGGTGCTGCAAGTACTCGTCGGCTCGTTGTTTGAGCGCGACTGCTTCGGCGCCCTCAACCTCAACCAGCCTGAAATTGGCACTCAGGATAACCGGTTTGAACGACGCCTGCAGCGGGCCGTGAAGCGTACGCGGCGCGTTGCGCTTAAGCGTGCTGTTGCGATAGTCGTAGGCCATCTCCTGATTGTCGAACTGACGCACCTCGCCCGCTTCGTCAATCAAATAGCCGTACTCAAAGTTGTCCTTCACCTCGCCGCCGTGGGCGCCGGCATTGCCGAGGACCGCTCCGCCAATCGTTCCCGGCACGCTGATTGCCCATTCAAAACCCACAAGTCCCGCATTCACGCTGGTTCGGGCAACACCGGCTGTCGGCGCGCCGGCCTCGGCAAAGAGGTAGGGGCGCTCGTCGAGTGGGAAGACGCAGCAGGGCGCCGGATCAATGCGTACAGTGCGGCAGCGGTTGTGAATCACAAGCCCGCGAATGCCCGCGTCGCTGATCAGGATGTTGCTGCCGCCACCGAGGACGAAGTAGGGCAGGCCAGCATCTCGCGCCCAACGCACAAGCCGGATCATCTCCTCTGTGGTATTCACATCGACGAAGTATTCGGCCGGCCCGCCCACTTTCATGGTCGTGAGCCTGGCGAGACTTACGTCGCGACGCACATTCAGCCCCAGTGCCGCAAGGGGCGCAAAGTCATAGTGGGTCGCCGTGGGCGCCGTTGCAGCGATCATCGTGCCTCTCCCGCCACGCCGGCCGTGTCCGGTATTCCCGCGGAAGAGAGTTCCGCAAAGTGCGCAAGCACCATCTCGCCCACGCGATAGCCATCGCCGGCGCCCAGCGTCAGGAGCACGTCGCCCGGCTGCAGGTTGGCTATCAGCGCGTCCACCGCGCCGTCAAGCGTGGGGATGTACCGGATGTGCGGGTGACTGCTTGCATTGACAAGCTCCTCGGCGCTCACGCTGCCATCGTTGGATTCGCGTGCCGCATAGATGTCGGTGACGATGATTTGGTCGGCCGATTCAAAGCTGTCGCCCATGCGATAGAGCATATGGCGCGTGCGGCTGAAGGTGTGCGGCTGGAAGACGGCCCAGATGCGCTGATCGGGGTGGCGGCGGCGGGCGGCCGACAGCGTCGCCTCAATCTCCGTAGGATGGTGGGCATAATCGTCATAGACGGTGATGCCCCCCGCCTCGCCTTTCAACTCGAAGCGACGTGCTGTCCCACCGTACGCCTCGAGTCCGGGTACGGCAATGTCAAACGGTATGCCGCACCAGGCCGCCACGGCAAGCGCGGCGAGCGCATTGCGCACATTGTGTTCGCCGGGCACCTGGAGTTTCATGCTTCCCGAGGGCGCATTCCACCAGATCATGTCGACCGCTGTGCCGCTGCCTGCGATGGGCCGCAGGTTGGTTGCGCGCAGTTCGGCGCCTGCTTCGGTGCCGTAGGCAATCCAGTTGGGACCGCGCGAATAGCTGTAGGCGCGCACGACCTCGGCCCCAGGATCATCGGCGCAGGAGATGACAATGCCATCGCGTGCCACGTTGTCGATAAACTGCATGAAGGCGCGCCTGTAACTGGCGGGCGTGGGGTAGCAGTCCGGGTGATCCCACTCAACATTGGTAACCACCGCCGCCATTGGGCTGAGCCCCAGGAACATGTGGTCGTATTCGTCAGCCTCGAGAACGAAGTAGGGCGATGTCCCGGCGCTGCCGCTGCCATAGCCGGGAAGCGTTGTGCCGATGATGTAGCCGCAGTCAATTCCTGCCTCGCGCAGCACCTTGACGATCATCGCCGTCGTTGTGCTTTTACCGTGCGCGCCGGCGACGGCAATCAGCGTGCGGCGCTCCAGCAGCGCAGGAAGAAACTTGTCGCGCTTGACCACCGGAATGCCCAGCGTTTCGGCGGCAAGTCGTTCGGGATTCGCCGCATCCACCGCGCTGCTCACAAGCACAACATCAGGGCGCTCGGCAGCAGGCAGGTCGGTGAGGTTCTCGGCGAGCTGGCCCGTAAAGAAGCGCGCACCGTGCGCCTCGAGATGCACAATCGAAGCATTCTTCTCGCGGTCGCTCCCGCTAATCTGAAGGCCCAGTTCAACAAGCACCTGCGCGATGGCGCTAAGCCCTGTACCGCCCATGCCGATGAGGTGGACGCGCAACGTCCGATCGGCAACGGCCAGTCGGTGCTCCCAGGTTTCGGTGATCGCTCTGCGTTTTCGTGCCATGAAGACTGCCTGCCTGTGCTTTCCAGAAATCAGCGTGAACTGCCGCTTACCTCTCCGCAATGTTTCACAATGGAGGGGAGCCGGCGCTGTGCCGCTGTGCCTATCCTCTGACCCGCAGAATCAGCAGAATTGCCGCCGGCACGATCCAGTACGCCGTGTCCGGAAAGATCGTCTGCGGCAAGTAGTTCAGTGCTGTGGGCGGCGGATTGGCCGGTGTTACGCCAAGTAGCGGGTAGCCGTACTTATTCGCATAGTGCCACAGTGTACCTGCAATCAGGTAACCATTGAAAAGGCCAACCATCAAGCTGAGCAGCGATCCCCCGAAGCCCTTGATGGGCGTGCCCCCATAATTGAGGGTGATGCCGCTGTAGCTCGAGAAGACGACGACCACAAAGATGATTGAGTACAAGAGAAAGAGAAAGGTCGTCGCGTTCTGAACGCCGAAAATGTCCACGGCGAACCTGGTTAGCTCGTCATCGTAACGCCCTTCGACGAATCCGAGCAGCGCGATCGTAATCATCAGGACGATGGAGGTGCCGAGTTCCTTTTCATACCCGCGCGCCAGGCCAATCAGCCCGAAGATGATTGCTATGACCAGATAAATGTACTGAACTGGACCCATGGTACGTGCCCGCCTGCATGGTGGGGATCGCGGCAATTGCCCGCGCCGCTATGATTTCGCTTTGGCTCCACTGCGCAGCGTATACGCCGCAAGTCCCAGGACAACTGTGATGACAATCAGTACGGTAAGCGGGCTGAGCGGCTGCAGCCACTGCCAGAAGTTGCGCACTACGTCAATCAGATACGTGATGAACTGTGTAATTAACGACAAGAATGTGCGCAGCGGTGCTTCGCTGTACTCTCCGCCGCTCGCAATATAGAGCTGGCTAAACTTCGGCAACATGACGGCGAGAAAGAGGAATCCATTAAGCGATCCCACAATCGCCGACCAGGCAGACGACTTGCTCTTGGCGGCAAAGCCGGGCCTGCTTGTAATGAAATAGACAAGAAACAGAATGATGATCCAGACGAGAAAGAGGAAGGATTCTTCTCCGCCCGTGGCAACAAAGTCGCCACTGTTGTTCAGGTTGCCCTCGTCCACTGTCCCCGAAGCGAGCGACGTTCCCAGCAGCGCACCAAACTTGACCATCATGTTGGTCAGCCGTACGAAGATGGTGCCCCGCTCCTGCAGCAGCACCCAGGAAAGCAGCGCGACGATGAAGACCGTCAACTCGCTGCGCAGCCCGCGCCGCCACCCGATCCACGCAAAGAACGCGAGGTAGAGCATGATGGCGAGAAGGACCTGCGTATCCTGTGTCATGAGGCGGCAACACCGGTTTCCATACTCGTAACGCCGCGCCCCAGGGCGATAATTTCACGGGCGATTGCCAATGCCGCATTGGGCCGAGCGAGTGTGCGCAGCGCGTCTTCCATTGCAAGTCGCCGTGCAGGATCCTGCAGAAGCATTTGCAGCGCACCGGGCAGTTCCTGCTGCAGCGTCTCCTCCGCAATGATGATTGCACCGCCCTTGCCGGCAAGCAGATCGGCGTTGGCGGTTTGATTGACGCCGACCAGTGGCACAAGCACAGACGGCAAGTGCGCAACGGGAAACTCGCCAAGCGTGCTTGCACCCGCGCGCGCCACGCTCAGGTCGGCGGCGGCAAGCGCCATCATCATCTCATCATGAAGGTAGGCAACGGGATGATACCGTGAGGTGAAGAGTTCACCCGCAGACTCCGCCAACCTCCCAGCCTGCTCTGTATAGATCGGCCAATCGCGCGTTCCCACCACGTGCAGCACATGCGCCTGGGGCAGCAGCTGCGCCAACGCGCCCCAGACGGCTTCGTTGATGACTCGCGCACCCTGGCTCCCGCCCCAGACCAGGACGAGTGGCACATCACGCTCGGTGAGGGTGGGGCGCTCGAGCGCCTGCGCCAGCATGCGGCGCGCGCCCGGTCGGTCTGCCGACAATTTGACAAGTTCATCGCGTACGGGGTAGCCCGTGACGACCGCCTTGCCTTTGGGCGCAAGCCCGCCAAACCAGGGCGCAACTTCGGGGAAGCTGACCGCAACGCGCTGCGCCACCTTGCTCATCCATTGGATCGTCCAGCCCGGCGTCATGTCGGGCAAGTAGATGATGATCGGGATGCGCTTCATGCTGCACGCTGCCACAACGGGAGCGCAGACGTAGCCGCCTGTGACAAAACAGACGTCAGGGGCAAACTCGCCAATCAGGGCGCTGCTCTGGCGCACGCCCTGCGCCAGCGCCGCGGCGGACTTCACGCCTTTGATCGGGTCTGCGCCGCGCAACTTGCCCGTTGCAACCCCGCGAAAGGGGATGGCCGCGCGCCCGACAAGCCCTTCTTCCATGCCTCCCTGGCTGCCCACCCAAAGCAAATTCACCTGCCCCCCGGTTTGCGCCGTGGCGGGTGAAACAGCACCTTGATATGTGGTTTCTGAAGCAGGGGCGGCGGGCACAGCGCCCTTAGCCGTGGTCCCTGCCGGCTGAAGAACCGCTGCCCTGTCCCCGTACACTTGAGGGCTTGCTTCCAGAGCGGCTGCCCGCTCCAGTTGCGCTGCCACTGCCAGTGCCGGATAGACGTGACCCCCGGTCCCCCCACCCGAAATCAAGACCCGCATGTCGCTCCAAGCCAATCTTCGTCTGCGCCGCGTAACTCTTTCGCGCCGGCGCCGCCTTGCGCGGTCCGATGACTGCCATTCCGGTAGCCGTTCCCAGCACTTTCTTGGTGGAAGGCCGACTTCCGCTGCGGCTATAGTAGCTGATGCTGAAGAGCAGGCCCACCGCCGCCATGGTGGCAACCATGGCGCTGCCGCCATAGCTGAAGAAGGGCATCGGCACACCGGTTGGCGGAATCCAGGCTACGACGACTGCCATGTTAAGCATCCCCTGCACAACCAGCATCGACGTAAGCCCAACCGCCAACAGCATGCCGAAAGGGTCACGGCAGCGCCGGGCAATCTGCAAGCCCCGCCACGCCAGCATTGCGAAGAGAAGGATGACCAGCAAAGTGCCGACAAGCCCCAACTCTTCGCCCACAATTGCGTAAATGTTGTCGGACCACGGTACCGGTACAAAACCGGGCCGCTGCGCAATTCCCTGGCCGATACCCACCCCAAGCGGGCCGCCATGGGTAAGCGCCTGGATGCTGTACTGCACCTGGTGCTCGGCGCTGTTGATCGGATCCAGGATGGAATCCCAGTACTTGGTGAGCCGGTCGCTCGCGTAGGAAATGTACTTGATCACGAGCCAGAAGGTGATCCCCGAGGCCACCGCCACAAAAAGCAACTGCCCCAGCGCCGCTCCAGCGATGAAGAACATAATCGAGGAAGTTGCCACGATCAAAACTGCGGTGCTGATTGACGGTTGCAGTACGACAAGGAGCGTGAGGAAGCCAAGCAGCACGCCGAATGGCAGCAGGCCAACACGCACGTTGCGAATCCGGTCTCCTTTGCTTGCCAGCCACGCAGCCACATAGATCACGATGACGACCTTTGCAGGCTGGCTGGGCTGAACGCTGCCGCCGATCATCGAGCGCGTGGAGCCAAAGCGCTCAATCCCAAAGAGCAGCAACACAATCAGCGACGCGACCGTCAATCCCATGAGCGGAACGCTCAGTCCCTCCCAGATGGTGTAGGGGATGCGCGCGGCAACAAACATTGCCACCGCGCCGACGGCAACCCAGGCGAACTGATAGCCGACAAAGTAGAAGGGGTGATCGTTGTCCAGCACGCTGAAGGCGTAGCTGGAACTGAAGACCATGACGATCCCATAGATCAGCATGGCCGTCACGATTGAGAGGAGGGGCCAGTCGAATCTGCCCCCGCCCTGCCCGGTACTTCGCGATGTAGGTGTCGATGATTCCACGTTGGCTCGTGCCTTTTGGGCGCTATGATTCCCGATGTAAGCGGCGGTGTTGCGACAGTGCGAGAACGGTGCAGCGACGACGTGTGAGCGATGATGCAGCAGCGGACGACAATGGGCGACGTTGCGAAAACAGCGTGAGAGCGACGTGGTCAGCGTTGTTGCGACAATGAAGATGCAATGTGTGCGGCAATGAACGGTAGAGATTCAGCAATGTTGTGCGTTGTTGTGATGGCGCTGCCTGAGCCTTGGTGCAAAGTTCCTGATTGGGCAGGGCGGGTGCTCGTTGCGTACGGAGATAACCCCCATACGCAACGAGCAAGTGAGGACTCGCCCTACGTATTTCCGGCCAGTTTCCCCTTTTGCGCGTTTTCCCTTTCACCTGCCTGATCGACAAGATTGCTGTTGCGCGTAACGAGACCGCTGTACTGCTCCACAAGCGCAATGAAGTGCTGGCCGCGTGCTTCAAAGTCCTTGTAGGCGTCGTAACTTGTGCCTCCGGGTGAAAGGAGGATGACAGTTCCCGGCTTGGCGCTGCGTGCTGCAAGCTCAACAGCCTCGTCGAGCTGGTGAACGACTGCTGTGCTCAGTGCAACGTCGGGCCTGCCTTCGGCGTTGTAACGCACCGTCTCGACAATCATGTCCCCGGCCTGACCAAAGCCGATCAGGAACGCGACCCGCGCCACAACTTCTTCGGCGAACTTGTCCCACGGTAGATTCTTGTCCTTGCCCCCGGCCAGGAGAATGATCGTCTGCTCGGCTGGATCAAAGCTGCGCAGGGCGGCCACGGCACGTTCGGGCGAGGTCGCAATGCTGTCGTTGATCCACGTCACGCCATCTGCAGATTGCACCACCTCAAGACGGTGACGGACCCCCGCGAACCGGGTTGCCACGCTGCCCATTTGCGCACTTGTGGCGCCGGCCGCACCACTGATGGCGGCCGCAGCCAGCAAATTGCTCACGTTGTGATCGCCACGCAACTGAATTTCATCTTTGTGACAGAAGACTTTGCCGTTGTACACAAGCGCATCTCCCTCAAGCCAGGCGCCGAGCGGAAGAGTGTCAGTGCGGCTGAACAGCTGCACATTTACGCCCGCACTGCGCAGCGACTCGCCAACTTCGTCAAGCAGCGGCTCGAGCGCCCACTCTTCCGGGGGCTGTTCAGTTCCCGGTGCCGCGGCGCCGCCGGCACGCGCGAGTTGTGAGGTGGCGGGGTCGTCGGCCGAAAGAATCACCGTGCTGCCTGCGGGCATGTGGCGCAGGAAATTGAGCTTCGCCGCAGCATAGGCCGCCATGGATGGGTGGCGATCCAGATGGTTCGGCGTTACATTCAGGACCGCAGCCACGTCCGGGCCAATGCCTTCCACCGATCCCCAGGCCAGCGCCGGATCGTAGAGTTCGAGTTGAAAGCTGCTCAGTTCAAGCACAATCGGCTCGCCGGGCCCAATTTCGTCAAGCCTGTCCAGGAGCGGCGCACCGATATTGCCCCCAACATGAACCGTGCGGCCGCCTTCGGCAAGCATTTGCCCCACAAGCGTTGTCGTCGTCGTTTTGCCGCTGCTGCCGGTAATGCCGATGAGCGGCCCCAGCCCGCGCGGACGCGCAATCTGGAAGGTCATCAGGCTGTCGTTGCTCAGAGGGATCCCGCGGCGTATCGCCTCCTGCACAATCGGGCTCTGCGGCGGCACGCCACCGCTCAGGCAGACAAGGTCACAGTCATCGAGCAAGGTGAAGGGATGGCCACCCAGCGCCAGCGTGATGCCGGCGGCGCCTTCCACTTCGTTGAGGATGGCAAGTTCGGCGCCGAGCTGGTCGGCCTCTGCCCGGTCACTCAGCGTCACAATTGCGCCGGCACGCGTGCAGTAACGCGCCAGCGCCAACCCCTGGCGCGCGAGGCCAAGGATGAGCACGCGTTTGCCCGCCAGCGGCGGCAGGCCGACTTCGAAAGTGTGCATTTGTTCGTGCCTGCTTTGCATCACGTCCAACATGCCCTGTTCACCGCATCCCCGTATGCCAGACTACACGAGCGCCAGAGCCACACCCACCATGCCGCTCAGTACAGCCACAATCCAGAAGCGTTCCTTCACCTGCATTTCGCTCCACCCCATGAGTTCAAAGTGGTGATGCAGGGGGGCCATCTTGAAGATCCGCCGTCCCTCGCCATACCAGCGCTTCGTCAACTTGAAGTAGCCCACCTGAAGCGTGACGGAGCCGGCTTCGGCCACAAAGACAAGCGCCACAATCGGCAGCAGCAGCCACTGCCCTGTCATCACCGCAACCAGCCCCAGGGTTGCACCAAGCGCCAGGCTGCCCGTGTCGCCCATAAAGAGTGCGGCCGGGTGTGCGTTAAACCAAAGAAATGCGAGCAACGCCCCCACAATCGTAAAGCAGAAAGCGGTGAGGTAGACCTGCTGCTGCAGGTAAGCGATGGTGCCGTAGCAGGCAAACGCTACCATCGCAATGCTGCCTGCCATGCCGTCCAGCCCATCCGCCAGGTTCACCGCGTTGCTCATCGCCACAAGGATGAAGATCGTTACCGGGATAATGAGCGGTCCAATGCGGTAGAACTCTTCGACTCCCGGTACGCCCATGTAATCCCAGTGGGGCGGCCCATAGTAGAGAATGAGCGCAATGATGGTGGCGAAGAGAATCTGAAATGAACTCTTCATGCGGGCGCTCATGCCTTCGCCCTTGCCGCGCAGCCCCCTCACGCCCTGCCAGTCATCCACTGCGCCCAGAATCGCGTGTGACCCCATGCAGAAGAAAAGAATCAACGTACTCTGACCAATCAAAGTCCAGCCCGACAGATTGAAGACGTTAAGGGCGCCTGTTATCAGCAGCACCGGAACCACGAAGAGGATTCCCCCCATTGTCGGGGTGCCGGTCTTGTACTGGTGACTCGACGGCCCCTCGATCCGTATCTGCTTGCCCATCTTCCACCGCTTGAGCAGCGCAATCAGCGGCTTGCCCCAGATTACGGCGATGATGAAGCTAACAGCGCCCAAAGTCAGCGCATAGGCCATTTGCAGTTCCGTTCCGTGGGCATTCGGGGCTGCCCCGTTCCATGCAATGTCGTCTGCGGTGCGTAAACGGCGTCAAGAAGGGCGATGCGCGCTGCTACTTAACAGGTCGGCGTTCAGGAACAAGAAGGATGTCGGCCACAATGGAATCCATGCCCACGGCGCGACTGCCCTTGACAAGCACCAGATCGTTGGCTCCTAGATTGCGGCGCAAAAACTCCACAGCCTCGCGGTCGCTCTCCACGACCTGAAGCGCGCTCTCCTCCAGCACGGAGGTGGCGGCCTGGGCAATCACATGCCCAAGCTCTCCAACCGTTACGAGCAGGTCGACGACCTCTGCGGCGCGCAGCCCAACCATCGTGTGACCCTCGTCTGCATAGCTCCCCAGTTCGAGCATGTCGCCCAGTACGGCGATTCGTCGCCCACCTGCGGCCGGATCAAGATCGGCCAGCAAATTGAGCGCTGCAATCGTGCTGTCCGGGCTGGCATTGTAGGTGTCATCGATTACGGTGCAGCCGTTGATGCCCGGGGCAGTCACCAGCCGCAACTGGGCCCGAATGCTTTGCATCCCCGTGATAATCTCGTCCCACTCAAGCCCGGCAATGATGCCGACTGCCGCGGCGCGCAGCGCTGTGTGAACGCTGTGGCGCCCGAGCAATGGCACGCGCACATGCAGGCTTTCAATCTTGTCGCTGGACAGGCGGTGGTGAAACTGGAACCGAATGCCTTCCATGCCGGCACTGTTGATCTCGTCGGCCCACAGATCGGCATCCTGCGTCAGCCCATAGCGGAAGATGCGCGCCCGAGTGGTCTCAGCCATCGCCTGCACGCGGGCGTCATCCCAGTTGAGGATGGCTACGCCACCCTCATTGGCCGGCGGCAGGTTGCGCGGCAGTTCGCTCTTGGCGCTTGCAATGTTTTCAATTGTGCCCAGCCGCTCCAGATGAACAGGGCCTACGTTGGTCACAATGCCAATGCGCGGCCGTGCGAGGCGGCACAGCATGTCGATTTCACCCAGGGCATACATACCCATCTCAAGCACGGCACAGGTGTACCGGGAGTCAAGGCCAAGCAGCGTGAGCGGCAATCCCTGTTCGCTATTGAGGTTCCCCGGCGAGTGCAGCGTTTCAAAGCGCCGGCGCATGACGGCGGCCGCCAGTTCCTTGGTGCTTGTCTTGCCAACGCTTCCGGTAATGCCGATCGTCAACAGTTCAGGGTGGGTGCGGTGCGCCCGCTGGAAGCCGCCAAGTTCCTGCAAACCACGCGTGCCGTTCGGCACAATGAACGCGAACCGTGCGTTCATGTTGTCAAGTTCGCCTGCGCCGATGGCGGTTGCTGCTGCACCGGGCGTTGTGCAGTCAACAATCACGGCGCCGGCGGCTGCGGCATCGGCCTGGCCCTTCGGCTCGCAAATCACCGCACGCGCCCCCGCTTGCAGTGCGGCGCCGATGTAGCGGTGGCCGTCGCTCTTCTGCCCAGGTTGCGCTACAAACAGGCTTTCCTGCTGGACAGCGCGGCTGTCAAGCGTGGCCTGAGGCAGGGGCAGCGGTCGCAGCGCCAGGGGCGGCAGCGCAAGCGTCAGTGCTTGCCAGAGTGTGTGCAGCGTAACGCTGCTTGCGACGGTCGGGCCGAAATCGGGCATCGGTTGGCGATTAACGTGAGCGGCGATTTGGTAGGTTGGGAAATGACAATTGGTAATTGTTGACTGGTTTATTGGTTGACTGGTTTATTGGTTGACTGGTTGATTGACTCGGTTGAAGGGCGAGTCTCTTCGCGCGCCGTTGTTCCCGACTCCCGACTCCCGACTCCCGACTCCCGACTCCCGACCCAAGCTACGGCGCTGTTCCGGCCACTACCTCACGGATGGTGTCCGGCGCGACATTCATCGCATCAAGAATGCGGCGCGCGACGCGTGCGAAAGTTGGCGCGGCATTTTGGTTGGCCCAAAGCGTCACCTTCTGGTCGGGGCGCTCGTAGCGCACAATGATCGCAAGCTTCGGGTCGCGTGCGGGCACAAAGCCAACAAAACTGGCATTCACCGCATCCTTCAGGTAGCCATCCGGACCTGGTATCTGCGCGGTGCCGCTCTTGCCTGCCACTTGAAAGCCCTCGACTCTTGCCAACTGATTGCCCTCTTCCACCGCGTAGACCATCATGTCGGTCAATTGGCTTGCCGCTTCAGGCGAGAGCGTTGTATGGATCACCGTCGGTTCGGTAAGCAGGACATCGTTGTTGAAGATGCGCGCCTTGACGACATGCGGTCGCATCAGCTTGCCCCCGTTGGCAATCGAGGCGACGGCGTTGACCATTTGCAGCGGCGTGACGGCGAGCCCCTGCCCAAAGCTGTTCGTTGCCCAGTCGGAAACGCTCCAGTCGATCGACCCCGGCGTCTTGAGCGCGCCGGGGATTTCGCCTGCCAGATCAACCTGTGTGGCGGAGCCGAAACCAAAGCGACGTACATAGTCGTAGAAGGCGCCCTTGCCGGTATCCAGCGCAACCTGGGCTGTTACCACGTTGAGCGAATTGGCCAGCGCGCTTTGCACTGTAACCCTGCCGTAGCCGACGCGCTGACTGTTGAAGATTAAGATGTCGCCGACGCTGAGCATGCCCGTGTCGGTGTAGATTGTCGTAGGGGTGATCACGCTTGTATCGAGCGCGGCACCCATCGTAATGACTTTGAAGACTGAACCCGGCTCATACTGTTCGCTGATAGCCGGGTCCAGAAAGCGCTGTGTCTCCGTCGTGCCGAACTTGTTCGGGTCGTAACTTGGCTCACTGGCCATGGCAAGGATTTCGCCGGTCTGCGGGTCCATCACAATGATGGTGCCGCGCTCGGCCTTGTACTCCTTCAGCCCGTTGCGCAGTTCTTCTTCGGCAATCCACTGCATCGAGGAATCGATTGTAAGGACGATGTCCTTGGCGGCCAGCGAGGGCACAAAACGCTGCACGGAAATGGGCAAGTCCGCCACGGTGGCGTTGGCTTTCTCGGTGAAGCCGATATTGTTCTCGCTCTCGAGAAAGCGGTCGTAGTAGCTCTCCACGCCGTAGAAGGGAAGGCGCAAGTCGTTGAGGAAGCCCACCATGTGTGCGCCCATTTCGCGCTGCGGATAAAAGCGCTTGGGCGTCGCCGTCAGGAACACGGTGCGCAGCGGATACAGGTCACTTTCCTCACCCAGTACTTCCTGCCTATCCAGAATGCGCTGTCCCTGCTCGAGCGTAATCTCCTTTGCGATTTCAAGATCGTATCGGCCCGAATAGGTGTTGAGCATTGAAAGCGTCCGGTTCGCCGGCAGGCCGATCAGTGTCTCCAACTCCTGCGCCACGTCAACGCGCTGATCATTCGTATACAACAAGTGCGCGTCGACGGCCACGCTGTAGAAGAAGCGATCCGAGGCGAGGATCAGACCGTCGCGGTCAAGGATTGTCCCGCGCGCCGGATATGCTTCATGGCCCTTGCTGCCGGGCACCGACATGCCCCACTGCCAAACCTGATAGGTGACGAGACGAAGCACGATCAGCAGAGCGGCGACGGCCAGAACGCCGATCAGAAGCATGAAGCGCCAATTGCGCTGCTCCTGCAATGTGGGTGCGGCCACCGCAGGTGCGGCCGGTGGCCCAACTGCGTCTGCAGCACTATTCAGTTCATTATCAGCAAGGTAGGCCGACATACAAGCGATTCTGTCCTTGAAGTCTCAGCAATGATGCGGCAGCGTATCAGCGGTGCGACAGCAATGATGCGGCAATGAGAGTGCAGTGTGCGTGCAATCCGGCGGCAGTGAAGCGGCGATGTGGCGGCAATGTCCTGGCAATGATGCGGCGGTGCGAGTGCGTTGTGACGGCGGCGAGTCAACAATGTGAGTGTGATGATGCAATGAGTCAACAATGATCGTTCGGCAACGATGATGCAGCGATGTGCGGCAGTGACGGTGCGATGTGCAGCGGTGGGCGGCAATGTCCCAGAAAATGGCTTGTTGCGTCTTGTACGTCGACCTACCTGATGCTGAACGAATGAGATTCCCCTCCGTCGGGCCAGGTCTGGGTGCCTCTTCACCAGCCGGACCGGACAGTGGTTGTCACCACAACTGCGGACTTCCCGTTAAGGTGCGCCCCATGCCGGTAGCCTGGACCGCAGCCATGTGCCGGTTTCGGCCCAGGCATCGCGCACCCGCTGCCGGCGGAACATGCTCCAGAAACCACTCTCGGCTGCCGATTCCTCCGGCGCCGACGCCCTGACAACGTCGGGTGCAACCAGGGCATTTGGATCGGCGCCCAGGATAATGTACTCCGGAACCAGGCTTGTTGATTGTGGATTGTCAAGTTCTGCCTGCACCTCGGGCCGGTCAACAACGAACTTGAACTTGTCTGCCGGCACGTAGCCTGCGGCTATTGCCTTGACATACACCTCCTGCAGCGCGCTATAGCGCGAAATCTCGTAAATGATTCCGGCGTTCTTGCGTTCCACAGTCTCGTATTCGCTCTTCAGTGCGATCAGGCGCTTGTCCAGGCGCAGGATCTCAGCCGACAGCGTGATGTGAAGGATCATTGTGAATGAGAGAATCAACAAGCAGAACGTGAACACCAGATACCCTTGCAGCGTGTTGGGCAACTGAAACATTCCGATTGCTGCCGCCAGACGACTGCGTAGCGGTCCATTCAGCGCGAACAAACCTCGATCAAGGTGGCCCATTTGCGGATAAGGGGGAAGTGAGCGCCGACCAGCCGGCAGCGACGTCGACATTGACTGACGCCCTGACGTTGACGCGGAGATCGTCGAATTGAGCTGCGTGGCAAATGTCGGTTCTTGTTGTCCCGCCTGGTTACGGTCGTACATGGACACATCCATTTGAACAGACAAAAAATGGAAATCGTCTACTCGACAGACTCTTTTGACTTTTCGGCAATCCGCAGCTTGGCCGAACGGCTGCGTGGATTTTGCGCCAACTCTGTCGCGCCCGGCGTCAAGGGCTTGCGCGTGATGATCCGAAGCTCCGGACTATGTACGATGCCGCCATACAGACTGAGCGGATCGTCGGTCCATATTCGCCCTTCGTGCGCCATCCACTGCTTGACGAGCCGGTCTTCCAGACTGTGAAAGCTGATGACTGCCAGCCGACCGCCCGGTTTCAGGAGGCGCAAGCATTGTGGCAGCGTCGCCTCAATTTGTTCAAGCTCGCGGTTTACGGCAATCCGCAGCGCCTGGAAGGTGCGCGTGGCGGGGTGGATGCGTGCGCCCCGTCGACCGCCCACTGCTCGCTCAACTACTGCGGCAAGGGCAGCGGTCGATTCAATCGGCCTGCTGCGTACAATCGCCCGTGCAATGGCCCGGCTGCGGTGCTCCTCGCCATAGCGATAGATCGCGCCGGCAAGTTCTGCCTCATCCCACTGGTTGACCACGTCCGCTGCGCTGGGTCCGTTCAGCGGGTCAAAGCGCATGTCAAGCGGACCGTCGGCGCTGAAGGAAAAGCCGCGCGTTGCGGTTTCAAGTTGAAAGGTGCTAACACCCAGGTCGAGCAAAATCGCGTCCGGCTGACCAAACCCTGCTGTCTTTGCCGTGGCCTCAATATCCTCGAGCCGCCCCTGGACGATGACGAGTCGACCTGCCTCAAGTGGCGCCGCCAGCAGGCGACGGGTGCGCCGGAGCGCTGCAGGGTCTGCGTCAATGCCGAGCACCCTGCCATCCGGCGCCGATCGTTCGAGGATTACCTTTGTGTGGCCGCCTCCGCCCAACGTGCCGTCGATTACCTGTGCGCCGGCCGCAATCTGCAAGTGCAGAATGACCTCATCAAGCATGACGGGTGTATGGCTGGCGCCTACAGGATCGGGCGCAACGGACGGGTCATCAGCCACTGGATTCCTGAGCCTGCTCCTGTACTTTCTAAATTCCGAGTGGTGCAAAGGCCTTGCGCTTCAGTTCGGGATCCTGCATTTGTTCATCAACTGCGTTCCAGTCGTCGGGATTCCAGAGTTCCATGAATGGACCGTTGCCGACAAACAGGACATCGTTCACAATGTGTGCGAACTCGCGCAAGCGCTGGGTCAGCAACACGCGTCCCTGGCTATCCAGGGTCAGGTCCTCGGCTGATCCGTACACGATGCGCCGTAAATGAGCCGAATCGGCGTTTACGATGGAAAGTCCTTCGACCTTGCTCGTCCAGCGAGTCCACTCAACAATCGGCATTGCAATCAGGCAACTCTCCACCGGATGGCGTGTGACAATCAGCGTCGGCGCCGCATATTCCCGATACTTGGCGGGAATTGTCAGCCGGGCCTTGCTATCGAGAGAGAACTGATGTTGCCCAAGAAACATTGTCTTTGCCGCTCACGAGCCATGTGTGTCGGGCCAAAAATCACAAAGTTGAAGAGAAGGGCGCCGAAGCGGCAAGTGCCCGTCAGGTTGTTGAAGCAGCGTTGAAATCAGTTGTGCTGGATTGGTTGCCTAGCGTTTGCGCTGCTGTGCAACTGGCTGATCGATTGTCGAACGTCGGCGGTGTTGCGTGGCCGCGCAGGTGGTGATGGACTGTCCCGGTGAAGCGTGTTACCATAATGCGAGCCGGGCATGATGCACGCTGTCCATGAACGCTGCGCACTTTAGGGTGTTCACCCCACTTCGTCCCAGAACCTCCCACAGTATAGCCCATATGCCAAAGAGTGTCTACTCCCCAAGTTGCGAAAGTTGGGATATCGTAGGCCAAGATGGGGCTTTGCGAGGGCGCCAGGCGCAACGTACCGCAGCGCGGCAGCGTTTCTCTGCGCATAGTCAATTTGTCAACTCGAGTGCGCTTTGCGCTGCGCAGACCACGTGCCAACTTTTGCAAAAATGGTTCGCATAGTAATAAACTAGTTGTTATGGACTGCGATGAGCGCATTACGCGTTTCGCCGGCCGTCTTCGATTGGCTGCCGGGCGCGGCAAAAGGGCCCCGCCCGGCACTGGCAGGGCGCGCCAAGCCCGAACGAACGGCCTGTTGGTGCACAGTGTGTGATTCGTTAAATGGGGTGTCAGCGCCGCGGCGGTAAGGGCACATGAAGCTGGCGCGCAGACGGGTGCGGGCAACTCGCGCGCGCCTGCACGACGCAACATCATGGAATTGCAGGGAGGAGAAAGGTATAGGGGGGACCGACGCCTTGAACGCGCACGCGCCGGCTCGAAACAATGATTCCGCATCGGGTGCAATGCCCAGCGATGAATGGCAGCGATGAATGAGCGTCCCGGTGCTGCGTCGAAGAGTGATGCACTGCGCTGGTCGCGCCTGGCAGCTCCTTGCCGTTGGTTACGGCTCAAAAGCGGCTCAAATGACCCTGTCTGCACAGCTACGTGTTGAAGCGGCGGTGAAGTCGCCCGCGTTCACCCTTCGTGGGTAGTGAAACTATACCATATAACGCGCAACAATGCGTACTGCAGTTTCAAGTTGCGAAAACACGCTGCGTATCATAGGCGCCGGCCCGGGCCGGCGCTATCGGCATACGGCACGATCATGGTGTGGCCGAGAGCGCCGCCACTATGAAGATTGCCGAAATAGTCGGGAGCAATTACACCTCCGCGGCCACCGCTGCAGGCTCAAGCCTGCAGCTATCCAACCCAAGTCGGCTAAAGCCGACTGACACTGTCGCCCTCGAGTGCAGAGAGGTTTCAGCCTGCTTCAGCAGGCTTGGGTTGGATAGCCGTAGGCTTCAGCCTATGGCGGTGGCCGCGGCGCGCATAGTACCGGACTATTTCGGAATCTTCCAGCCTGCCGCCGCTTATGCACGAGGAGATCGCGCCGCAACAGGCAGCATCGGCCACTGTGGCAGCATCGGCCGCTGTGGTGTATTGAATGCGTCTCCCGGGAATGCCTGCGCTCCGGCATCTGGTGAAATTCTAATGATTCTCTAACTTGACATCCCGCGTCATCTGCGTTAACATCTACCGATGCACAAGAGGTCATTTTGACGCAATTCGGAGCGCTGACGCTGCAGTTGGCTTTGCCGGAATGAAGAGGAATGGCGCAATTTGTGCCGATAGATTGCAGCGATTGCTGCAGCCGCACGAGGCGCTGGCCGGCCTGTGTGCCATAAGGAATCAGGTGCGCAATTTGGGTGACAGGACGATTTGCTCGCAACCCGCGGTCTGGGAAGCGAAACCCAGGCGAATACCTGATTTTTTGTTGCCTACAATTGGATAGTACGGGTCCGCATGACTTGCATGTGCAGACACTAGGTAGTAGATGGTAGACCGGCGCCGCCGACGGTTTGTCCACCTGCCCTGGTGTCTTATTGTCTTTTGACGGCTCTGTACCGCTTTTGGAGCGCACTTAGCTTTTGGAGCGCACACGGACGTGCGACGCAAGCGCTTCGCAGCGACAGTGCCACAGAATCCGTTTGTACTTTGCAGGATTGTAATGAGCAGGCAGCGTGCGGAGAGAAGCTTAATCGAAAGCCCAGGACGCTGATACGGGGCAAAAGTTTAGCTGCAGGTATGTGACTGACTATTCACACAAGCATATGTTCACACAAGCATAGACGTTGCCGGGCCGATTGACAAGTCCGCCCGTTTGCGCCCCTCGAACGTCGAATCAGGCCCCCGGGCCGGGATCTTCAGGGCGTGAAACACAAATTGAATGACCTACCGCGATTGCCGTGCCGAAACGTGTAAGGAGCAGAAGCGACATGACACTAGTTGCCAACGGAAGCCAAACGGGAAGGGGAGAGCGTACGGAGCGCAAGAATTACGCCCGCACGCCCACCGTCCTCGAGCTGCCGCGCCTGACGGAAGTGCAGTTGCACAGCTTCGAGTGGTTCAAGAACGAGGGCTGCAAGGAGCTGTTCGCCGAGATTTCGCCAATTACGAGCTTCAACAAGAGCGCTGGAGCTGCACTTTGGCGATTTCTATTTTGGCGAACCGAAGTACCCGGAAGAGGAATGCCGCGAGCGTGACATCACCTTCGCGGCCCCGCTGTGGGTTAAGGTCAAGCTGTTGAATCGGGAAACCGGCGAGGTCAGCGAGCAGGAAGTCTTTATGGGCGACTTCCCGCTCATGACTGAGTCGGCCACCTTTATCATCAACGGCAGCGAGCGCGTGGTCGTGAGCCAGCTGATCCGCTCGCCGGGCGTCTACTTCACGGTCGAAGAGGATCGCAGCACCGGCCGCGACCTGGCCGGCGGCCAAGATGATCCCCAGCCGCGGCGCCTGGCTGGAGTTCGAGACCAGCAAGCGCGACATCATCAGCGTCAAGGTGGACCGCAAGCGCAAGCTGCCGGTCACCCTGCTGCTGCGCGCCGTCGGCTTCGGCACGGACGACGAAATCCGCGCCCTCTTCACCGACACCGACACCAACATCGATCACCCCTTCATCGAGTCGACCCTGGAGCGCGACAACACCTCCAACCCGACCACGAACAGCGAGAAGGGCGTCGACGACGCGCTGCTCGAGTTCTACAAGAAGCTGCGCCCCGGCGACCCGCCGACGCTCGACAACGCCAAGAACTTCGTCCAGAACCTGTTCTTCTCGATCGCGGCGCTATGACCTGGGCAAGGTGGGCCGCTACAAGCTCAACCGGCGCCTGGGCCTCGACACGCCGCTCGAAGATCGCATCCTGACCAACGAAGACCTGATCGCGGTCATCAAGCGCATCATCCAGATCAACAACGGCGAAGGCCGCGCCGACGACATCGACCACCTGGGCAACCGCCGCATCAAGACCGTCGGCGAGCTGATCCAGAACCAGCTGCGCATCGGCCTGCTGCGCATGGAGCGCGTCGTGCGCGAGCGCATGTCCATCCGCGACCCCGACCAGGTCACGCCGCTCTCGCTTGCATCAACATCCGCCCGGTCGTCGCCGCCACCCGCGAGTTCTTCGGCGGCGCCAGCTCGAGCCAGTTCATGGACCAGACCAACCCGCTGGCCGAGCTGACGCACAAGCGCCGCCTCAGCGCCCTCGGACCCGGCGGCCTGCGCCGCGAGCGTGCCGGCTTCGACGTGCGCGACGTGCACTTCAGCCACTATGGCCGCATCTGCCCGATCGAGACGCCCGAAGGCCCCAACATCGGCCTGATCGGCTCGCTGGCTTCCTACGCCCGCGTCAACGACTTCGGCTTCATCGAGACGCCCTACCGCCGGTGCTCAATGACAGTCTGTCACGCCGCACCGTCGAAGCGAGCTGGCCGGCCACACGCTCGACGTCGACGTCGCCGACCCCGCCACGGGCGCAAGTCATCGCCGCCCGCAACACGGTCATCGACGACGACGCTGGCCAAGAAGATCGGCCAGGCCCTCGGCGCCATCGGCGACGGTGCCAGGTCACGAGCCCTTCGCCACGCTCGCGACGAAGTGCGAGTACCTGACTGCCGACGAAGACGAGCTGGCGCCCATCGCCCAGGCCTCTTCGGCCCTGAACGCCATCGGCGAGTTCCAGAACCAGCGTCCCTCCTGCCCGCCACGGCCGAAGCCTTCGAATTCACGCAGGCCGCCCAGGTGCGCTTACATGGACGTCTCGCCCAAGCAGATCGTCGGCGTCTCGGCCGCGCTCATTCCCTTCCTGGAGCATGACGACGCCAACCGCGCGCTCATGGGCTCCAACATGCAGCGCCAGGCCGTGCCGCTCGTGCGCCCCGACGCCCCCATCGTCGGCACCGGCATGGAGTTCCAGTCGGCCGTCGACTCCGGCCAGGTGATCGTCGCCAAGAATCGCCGGCGAAGTCGTCAGCGTCACCGGCGACACGATCGTCGTGCAGGAAGACGACGGCACACCGCCGCGATCTACAACCTGCGCAAGTACAACCGCTCCAACCAGAGCACCTGCATCGACCAGCGCCCCGTCGTCTTCAAGGGCGACGTCGTGGCGCAGGGCGCGGTGCTGGCCGACACCTCCTCGCACCGACAACGGCGAGCTGGCGCTGGGCCAGAACGTGCTCGTCGCCTACCTCTCGTGGGAAGGCGGCAACTTCGAGGACGCCATCCTCGTCAGCGAGCGGCTGGTGCAGGACGACAAGTACACCTCGATCCACATCGAGAAGCACGAGGTGGATGCCCGCGAAACCAAGCTCGGCCCCGAAGAGATCACGCGTGACATCCCCAACGTGGGCGAAGACGCGCTCAAGGACCTCGACGAGGACGGCATCATCCGCATCGGCGCCGAAGTGACGCCGGGCGACATCCTCGTGGGCAAGATCACGCCCAAGGGCGAGACCGAACTCACGCCCGAGGAGAAGCTGCTGCGCGCCATCTTTGGCGAGAAGGCGCGCGAGGTCAAGGACTCCTCGCTGCGCCTGCCGCACGGCGAGCGCGGCAAGGTGGTCGACGTCAAGATCTTCGACCGCGACGAGCACCGCGACCTGGCGGCCGGCGTCGAGAAGATCGTGCGCGTCACCGTGGCGCAGCGCCGCCGCCTCACCGAAGGCGACAAGATGGCCGGCCGCCACGGCAACAAGGGCGTCATCTCCAAGGTCGTGCCCGTCGAGGACATGCCCTTCCTGCGCCGACGGCACGCCGGTCGACATCATCCTCAACCCGCTGGGCGTGCCCGGCCGCATGAACATCGGCCAGATTCTGGAGGCACACCTGGGCTGGGCCGCCTGGCGCCTCGGCTTCATGGCCGAGACGCCCGTCTTTGACGGCGCCAAGGAGGACGAGATCGAGGCCGAACTGGCCCGCTCCTGGCTCATCGACCGCGCCTGGCAGGCGTCCACCGCGCAAGGCGTGGCAGCATGCCAAGGCACAGCGGCATCGAACTCGCTGGAGCTGGCACGGACGACGACGACGCCCGCCTCATCTACCTGCTCGACTGGCTCGAGCCCCAAGGCTACGACGGCGAGCGCATCTTCCGCGACCACGCCTACGCCCGCCAGCCGGTGCTCACGCGAGTGGCTGCGCGAACAGGGCTATGACCCCGCCGAGATCATGCCCGAGAGCTACAACGACTTCCGCGCCGGCCGAGTCCAACCTCGTCACCGCGAGTGGCGCTCAGGAATGGATGAAGTTCCACACGCAGGACATCTTCGTCGACGCCTGACGCGGAGTGAGATGCCAAGCCTGCCGACGGCGACCACGTCAAGCCGTCTCCGGGTCGTCATGGCGCCGAGCGATCGACGCCTCAGCGGCGCGGGCTCGAAGCCGCAGCCGACGCTCAGCCGGGCCATCGGCTGGCCGCTGCCCACCACCGGCAAGCAGCGCCTCTACGACGGCAAGACCGGCGTCGCCTACGATTCGCCCGTCACCATCGGCGTCGTCCAGATGCTCAAGCTGCATCACCTGGTCGAGGACAAGGTGCACGCCCGCTCGCACCGGCCCCTACTCGCTCGTCACCCAGCAGCCGTTGGGCGGCAAGGCGCAGTTCGGCGGCCAGCGCTTCGGCGAAATGGAAGTGTGGGCGCTGGAAGCCTATGGCGCCGCCCACATCCTGCAGGAGATGCTCACCGTCAAGTCGGACGACGTCACCGGCCGTGTCAAGACCTACGAGGCCATCGTCAAGGGCGAGCCAATCCAGTCGCCGGGCGTGCCCGGAATCCTTCCGGGTGCTCGTCAAGGAGCTGCAGAGCCTGGGCCTCTCTGTCGAGGTCATCAACGAGAAGAACGAGGTCATCCACTTCGGCAAGGAAGAGACGACCGACAACCTGCCCAAGCTGGGCTTCAGCCTGAACGTGCCCGGCGCCATGACAAGTTGAACAGCGGCGATAAAGCCGGTGCGGGCAATGCCTTAGCACCGGTGAGCATTACGGTCTGACTAGTGGAGGACAATTCAATGGAAGTAAAGAATTTCGACGCAATCCGCATTTCCCTGGCCTCGCCCGAGCAGATTCGGGAGTGGTCCTACGGCGAAGTGACCAAGCCGGAGACGATCAACTACCGCACGCTGCGCCCCGAGCGCGACGGGCTCTTCTGCGAGCGCATCTTCGGCCCCACGCGGGACTGGGAATGCGCCTGCGGCAAGTACAAGCGCGTGCGCTACAAGGGCATCGTCTGCGACAAGTGCGGCGTCGAGGTTGCCCCCAGCCGCGTGCGCCGCGAGCGCATGGGCCACATCGAGCTGGCCTCGCCCGTCTCGCCACATCTGGTATGTCAAGGGCGTGCCCAGCCGCCTGGGCCTGCTGCTCAACATCAGCCCGCGCCACCTCGAGCGTGTGCTCTACTTTGCGCAGTACATCGTCACCAACGTCAACGAGGACGCCCGCTCGCGCGCCATCCAGCGCCACGAGCGCGAGCTCCAGATGCGCATGCAGCGCATGGACGCCGAGATCCAGGAGCAGGTGGACGACCTTGCAGAGCGCAGATCGACGAGCGAGCTCGGCGCGCTGGACACGCGAGGAGAGCGAGGAGATCACGCGGCTCGACGACCGCATCAACGAGCAGACCTCGCGCCGTCATCGCCGAGGCGCAGAAGCTGCAGACCTGGATTCCAGACGCAACGCCGGCAAGAAGGCGCCCGAGGACAAGTTCCTCTCCTGGTCGCGAGCCAGGCCGTGCTGCGCCAGGACGAGCTCGTCTCGCAACGACTACGACAACATCGTCAACGACCTGGTCCAGCAGCAGATCGACACCCTGCAGGCCGAGTCCGACGAGCAGAAGGCCGACATCCGCATGCGCCTCAGCGCCAAGCGCGAGTTCATCCACCGCGACCTCGGCGGCCAGCTCGAAACCCTGCGCGGCGAGGTCGATGCCAAGAAGGACAGCCCTGCGCGTCCAGATGGAGCGTGCGCCTCGACGATCTCGAAGTCGCTCGAAGAGAAGCAGCTGCTCACCGAGAACCGCTACCGCGAACTGGCCGAGCGCTGGGGCAACGTCTTCACCGGCCGGCATGGGCGCCGAGGCCGTCCGCGACATCGTCGCCAAGCTCGACCTGGAGCGCATGGCCGAGCGAGCTGCGCCGGGAGATGCGCACCACCAAGAGCAAGCAGCGGCGCAAGAAGGCGGCCAAGCGGCTGCGCGTCGTCGAGAACTTCCGCAAGTCGCGGCAACCGCCCCGAGTGGATGATTCTGACCGCGCTGCCCGTCATCCCGCCCGAGCTGCGCCCGATGGTGCAGCTCGACGGCGGCCGCTTCGCCACCAGCGATCTGAACGATCTCTACCGCCGCGTCATCAACCGCAACAACCGTCTCAAGCGGCTGATGGAGCTGGGCGCGCCCGACGTCATCGTGCGCAACGAAAAGCGCATGCTGCAGGAAGCCGTCGACATCCTGGTCGACAACGGCCGCCGCGGCCGCGCCGTCAGCCGCTCCGGCAAGCGCAAGCTCAAGAGCCTGTCGCGACCTGCTCAAGGGCAAGCAGGGCCGCTTCCGCCGCAACCTGCTCGGCAAGCGCGTCGACTATTCCGGCCGCTCGGTCATCGTGATCGGCCCGACGCTCAAGCTGCACCAGTGCGGTCTGCCCAAGAAGATGGCGCTCGAGCTCTTCAAGCCCTTCGTCATGCGCCGGCTGGTGGAGAACAACTATGCGCACAACATCAAGAGCGCCAAGCGCATGGTCGACCGCATGTCGCCCGAAGTGTGGGACGTGCTCGAGGAGATCTGCCACGAGCGCCCGGTGCTGCTCAACCGTGCGCCGACCCTGCATCGCCTGGGCATCCAGGCCTTCGAGGTCGTGCTGATCGAAGGCAGCGCCATCCAGCTTCACCCGCTCACCTGCTGCGGCCTTCAACGCCGACTTCGACGGCGACCAGATGGCCGTGCACGTGCCGCTCAGCGACGAGGCCGTCAAAGAAGCGCGCGAGCTCGATGCTCGCCACGCAGAACCTGCTCAAGCCCTCCAGCGGCGAGCCCATCGTCGGCCCGTCCAAGGACATGGTCATGGGCGTCTACTATCTGACCGTGGACGAGCATCCCGAAGCCGACACCGAGAAGCTGCCCGACCTTCGCCAGCATGGAAGAGGCCGAGTACGCCTACGACATGGGCGCCATCAAGCTGCGCCAGCCGATCCGTGGTGCTCTTCACCACCAAGTTCGACGAGATGCCGCTGGCCGAGCTGGCCGCTGAGCGAGCGCGTGACGGCACGCTCTGCACAGCACACGGCATCGCCACCGTCGGCGCAGGTCATGGACCTCTATGCCCAGGGCGAGACGAAGATGGTCAACGCCATTGCCAGCTTCGGCACTGCCGCCATGGACGAAGTGCGCGAGGCGCTGCGCCAGCTCGGCCTGCTCGGCGCAACCTGGCCCAAGGAGCGGCTGATGCGCACCACCGTGGGCCGCATCATCTTCAACCGCGCCCTGCCGGAAGAGCTCTGGTTCGTCAACGAACTGCTCGACCGCAAGGGCGTCGATGCAGGTCGTGGCACGCTGCTACAAGCACCTGGGCCGCGAGAAGACCGCCGTCACCGTCGACAACATCAAGGATCTGGGCTTCCAGCTTCGCGACCCGCTCCGGCATCACGATCGCCATCTCCGACATCAACGTGCCGGAGAAGAAGGCGGAGATTCTGGAGCGCACCACCGCCGAGGTCGAACGGGCCGAGCAGCAGTACCGCCGCGGTCTGATCACCGACGAAGAGCTCTACAACAAGATCGTCGAACTGTGGACAGCGTGCCACCGACGAAGTCACCGACGCCGTCAAGGACCTGCTCAGCCCCATCGAAGGGCTGGGCGCCATGGCCCGTTCCGGCGCGACCAAGGGCGGCATCAACCCCGTCCGCCAGTTGGCCGGCATGCGCGGTCTGATGGCCGACCCGAACGGTCGCATCATTCCAGCTGCCCATTCGCTCCAACTTCCGCGAAGGGCTGACGGCACTCGAGTACTTCCTGAGCACGCACGGCGCGCGCAAGGGTCTGGCCGACACGGCGCTGCGCACGGCCGACGCCGGCTACCTGACCCGGCGCCTGGTGGACGTGGCGCAGGATGTGATCATCACCGAGGACGACTGCGGCACGCACTCCGGCATCTGGATCACCGAAGCAAGATGCCAAGGCGATGGGCGAGACCTTCGTCGAGCGCATTGCCGGCCGCTTCCTGGCCGGCGACCTCAGCGACCCCGAGACGGGCGCCGCTGCTGCTGCCGCGCGGACGACACTGCTCAACGAGGCCGCGCTGGCCACGCTCAAGCGCCACGAGCGTCAAGCAGGCACTTCGTGCGCACACGCCCTCACCTGCGAAGCGCGCTTTGGCATCTGCGGCAAGTGCTACGGCGAAGACCTGGCACGCGGCGGCCTGATCAAGATGGGCGAGGCGGTCGGCATCATCGCCGCCCAGTCCATCGGCGAGCCGGGCACGCAGCTGACGCTGCGCACCTTCCACACCGGTGGCGTGGCCGGCGCCGACGACATCACCCAGGGTCTGCCCCGTGTCGAAGAACTCTTCGAGGCGCGCAACCCCAAGGGCGAAGCCGTCATCGCCGAAATCGACGGCATCGTGGAGGAGCACTGGGAGGGTGATTCGCGCATCCTGCGGTGGTCAACACGCAGCTCCGACCTCAAGCGGCGCGAAGTCACATCCCGCCGGCTACGACATGCTCGTGGCCGACGGCGACCGCGTCCAGGAAGACACCGTCATCGCCCGCACTGAAGGCAACGGCGACGGTCCGCTGACGCTGGGCATGGATGGCGGAAGGTCTTCGTGGACGCGCAACGAAGACGGCACGGCACTGGTCTACGTCCGCCGCGAGGACACGGACGTGTGCGGAATATCGAGCTGCCCGCCAACGCGCGCTTGCGCGTCGAGCCGGGCGCTGAGGTGCAGGCCGGCGAACGCAGCTGACCGAAGGCGCCAAGAATCCGAAGGAGATTCTGCGCATCTCAGGGCCGTGAGGCGACGCAGCTCTACCTGCTGAGCGAGGTGCAGAAGGTCTACCGCAGCCAGGGCGTGGGCATTCACGACAAGCACATCGAAGTCATCCTGCGCCAGTTGCTGCGCCGTGTCATGGTGCGATCGACCGGCGACACCGACCTGCTGCCGGGCGAGCTGCTGGATCGCTTCAAGTTCGAGGACATCAACAACTACGTCATCGCGCGCGGCGGCAAGCCGGCCAAGGCCGAGCCGATTGTGCTCGGTCTGACCAAGGCAGCGCTCAATACCGAGAGCTTCCTGGCCATGGCCTCCTTCCAGGAGACGACGCGTGTGCTGACCGAAGCCGCCATCCGCGGGCAGACGCGATGACCTGCGCGGCCTGAAGGAGAATGTGATCATCGGCAAGCTGATTCCGGTGGGCACCGGCTTCATGGCCCGCAGACAAAAGGCGCTTGAGGACGAGCAGCGCCGGGAACTCGAAGAGCACATCAGCAACGAGGCCGGCGAGATTGAGCTTGAGATGACCGAGATGGAACTCCAGGATTTCGACCTCAGCGATTTGTCCGGTGTCTCCGAGCTCGGGATGGAGCCTCTCATGATCAAGACCACCGCCGTCTCCGATGACGACGACGACGATCTCGACATTGAGTCGCTTGACGAAGAGGAAGAGGGCAACGACGAGAACGAGCTCGATTCCGATTCGGACAATGACAACGATATCGAGATCGACGTGGACATGGACTAGGCGCAAGCAAGCATAATTCAGGAACAAACAGGAGAGCGGCGACCCAACCCGGGTCGCCGCTCTCTTCGCGTCCATGGTGTATTCGTCGCGGGCGGGTCTGCGAATTGCGCACAAACTGCACCCAGGGCGCTGGGCGGTGTCGCTTCCAATGTACTATGATTCAACAAGCGATGGGTCGCCGAGAATGCCATAACGAGGAGGAAATCCGCGATGAAGTCTGTCAATGTCCGGGAGCAGGTGGCAGCCGCATTGCGCTATCTCTGCACCGACCTTCCCACGCGCACGCTGGGTACGGAGGGGAATCGCTGCGCCACGATCTATGTTGAGGATCAACTTGCCACGAGCGGCTGGCGCACGCAGCGACAGGAGTTTGCCTGCCTTGATTGGGTGGATAGCGGCGCGAGTCTCATTGCCGGACAGGAATCCTATGTGGTCGACACGGGCCCGTATAGCCCGCCTTGCGCTGTGGCAGGGCCGCTGGTGGCCTGTTCAAGCGTCGAAGAGCTAGAGGACGCGCCGGACCTTGCCGGCTGTATCCTGCTACTTCACGGCCCAGTGGCGGCCGAGCAGTTGATGCCGCGCAATTTCCCCTTCTACAATCCGGTGGAACACCGAGCGCGTCTACGCCGCCGTGGAAGCGAAACATCCCGCGGCTGTCATCGCGGCGACCGGGCGGAACCCGGATCTCGCAGGTGGAATCTACCCGTTTCCGCTCTTTGAGGACGGAGATTTCGACATTCCTTCGGTGTGCATGACGGACGTCGAGGGGCTGCGCCTGCTCGCGGCAGCGCCGGCGCGCGTGGGGCTCACAATTGACGCAGAGCGACGCCCGTCAACAGGCTGGAACGTGGTGGCGCGCAAGGGCGAGGATTTTACCCAGCCGCTCATTCTCTGTGCGCACATTGACGCCAAGGCAGGCACGCCCGGCGCCATCGACAATGCTGCTGGTGTGATTACGTTGTTGCTTGTGGCGGCCCGGCTCGGCGACTACGCTGAAGCGCAAGGGGTTGAACTGGTGATCTTCTAACGGAGAGGACCACTATTCAGCGGCCGGGGAGATTGAGTACCTGCGCCACCTTGGCGAGGGCCTTGCCTCCGTGCGGCTTGTGATCAACGTGGACGGGGCCGGCTACCGAGATGGCCGCACAGCCTGGTCGCTTTACGGCTGCCCTATGCCCATGGAGAGAGTGCTGCGCGCGGCTCTTGCCGAGGACCCGACGATGGTTGAAGGTGAACCGTGGTACCAGAGCGACCACGGCTTGTTTGTGCAGGCCGGCGTTCCTGCACTTGCCTTCACAACCGATGCCTTTGCGGATGTATGGGCGCGCATTGCCCACACCGCTGCCGATACGCCCGCACTTGTGGATTGCGACGCGCTCATCACCCTGGCCGATTCAATTCACGCCGTCATTCTGGCGCTGGCCGTCAAATAGGTCCAGCGCGCAGACGAAATGAACTGCGGAAGCAGTGGGAAGCGACGATCCAGTTCGTGCTTCCTGCTGCTTCCGCAGTTCGACTTACGTCTGTGTACCTGTGGTTCTGCTACGAGACCGGCCGCAGCCCCAGGTAGACCTGGTCTCCTGCAAGCGTGCGCAAGATTGAATCCGGCGCCTTCCAGGGCATGAACTGGTTCAATTCAGTGGGCGAGAGGGGCGTGTTGTTGTTGGCAAGGAATACGCGGAAACAGGCCGACGCCAGCGGCAGCCGATCATTGATGTAGTCGGGATCATTGGCGCAACGCGAGCGCAGGCATTCGCGCAGCGCGTCGGTGCGGCGCACTTCACCGGTGTCGGGGTCAACCCAGTCGACATCTTCGGTGTCGGTGTAGTCGACAAAGCGCTCGCGGCACTCCTCGCAAAGCTGGTCGCGCAGGAAGAGGCGAAAGCTGCGCCCGCTCTTGTCCCACCAGTCAAGATCAATATGGAATTTCGTGTCGACGCCTGGGCGGAATCGGGCAAGGCGCTGGCTTGCCAGGGATGGACTCATGCGATGCTCCCTATTCTGTCATGGCCAGGGCAAAGAGACCATTGCCCACGTCGCGGAAGTTTCTGCTGCTCAGCAACGCATGGAAGACCGGGCCGGGGGCCACGCGGCGCACGATGTTCACGGCCGCATAGACGCTCTTGGCATGCACCGAGCCCTGTGGGTTAAGTTTCGTTAGTTCGGGCACCACTTGCTCCACAATCGTCGCCAGTGGTGTGGCGGCTGCGTCCATCTGCTCGCGTAGCTGATCGAGGGCGGGAATCTGGGCGTCGTCTGCGTGAACAATGAGTTGCTCGTCGTACTCGCAGGCCACCTGGATCTTGTTCATCTCCAGGTGCAAGGCGCTGTTCTCCAGGTCGGCGGTGGCAAAGCGCGCCCACTCACGTTTGGCGCGGCGGGTGCGGAAGTCAACAACCAGCTCGCCAGGGACATTCGTGCGCTCGAGCGTAATCAGTGCGCCGGCTGGAATCTGGTGGTCATTCATCCACTTTGCAAGGCCGGCCACATAGCGACCCTCAGGAACCACCCAGCCCTGGTAACGCGTGCCCCAGCGGCCGTCAATCAACGTCACGAGCGAACGACCGCCATCTGCCACAGGGAAGAAGGCGCGCGTGCGACCGCTGAGGGGCAGCGTGCCGTAGCGCCGATGCGGATAGATCAACGTAACAGTCGTGTTCGGCACGAGGCTTGGCACGTCCGTCGGGAGTGTGCTTTCGCCCCATTCGTCGTCAAGCTCCCACTCGAACTGAAGCATTTCCACGCTCAGCAGCGCGCGATTGTAGCGCTGCGGTGTATGGCGCAGCAGAGGCGGCGTGGAGACGACGGCCTCGGGCTCCATGCGCGTCAAGTACCAGGCGGGCTTCCCGGCAACGTACACGAGGTCAAAGCGAGCATCCGTGCTGAGTGCGTGTTCCAGGCTCAACTGGCGCATTGGCGCGCTCACGTTCTTGTCGAGGTCCGTCTCGGCGAGAAGTTGCATCGTATCCTGGGGATGGCCGGCCACCTCAATCATCGCTTCGGCGATATTCAGGTGCCCCACGTGGACTTCGGCGAGCATGTCGCTCAGCAACGCACGCGCCGTGGATGTCCACGAATTGCTCGTGGCGAGGTCCCTCCTCGAGCGCAAACAGCACGCTCTCCTCGATTTCGTCGCGGTAGAGGTTGTAGATCTCCGCCGCCGAAAGCAGGTCCTCCGTATTCAGCAGGTCAGCGCCATTGCTCTGGTTGAGGCGATGTGGGGTCTGCAAACCGGCCGCATATTCGCGCGGTGTACGGCTGCCGGCGAATTCGATGCTTGCGACCTCGAACTCTCCATGTTCGGGATTCTTGCCCGGACGCACGGCAACCACCGTGCCCATGGCAAAGTCCTGCGTGGGGAAGACAACCGACTGGCCGACGGTCAAGTGCTCACGCGGCTGATAGATGACTCCTTTGCGGAGTTCATTTTCAAGGCGGCTGTTTTCGCGCCGCATGTATTCGGCGATCAGTGCTTTGGTGAGTTCAGCGAGAGGGAGCGGGGCTTCCGCGTCAGCCAGAAGGTTGTACAAGTAGTCGACGTCTTCAGGCGTTGTCTCGAACTGATCTCGCCAGAAAGGTGCTGTTTGAGTTTGGCGTTGCAGCACGCTTTCCTCCTCTTTGTGATGAATGGGACCGCAGCGCATGATCCAAGGGAGGGATGCGCGCCGGTCAACAGATTTCGGCGGGTGATTGTCGACCAAATCAGCATGGTCAAATCTACGCCGCAAGCGCGAAGATCGATTGATTTCCGCGACCTACAAGTATAGCCACTCATGGGCCAAGTGCCAAACCCGGAGGCTGCTGCAACTTCTGGAAATCCGGAAATACGCGCTTCAGTTGGTCGCAAACGATGTGGGGAAGATGGGACCTGGAGGCCGTGCCCGATCATTGGACGCATTACACCGCACGTGCGATAATGCTCTACATATCATCCGCCGCCTGTCGTCCCTCCCGCCGCACCGAGCGGCTGGATGACGGGTATCCCCATTCTCACGAGCCATGCAAATCAACGAAATCCAGGAGTATCTGCAGGCCAATCGCATTGACGGCTGGCTTCTCTATGACTTCCACGGCAGCAACCCTGTCGCGATGCATGTTGCCGGTATCACCCACAGCGGTTCGCGTCGCTGGTTTCTGTGGATTCCGGCGGCGGGCGAAGCGCGCTGGCTGATCCACGCGATTGAGGGCAGCACCTTCCGCACTGTGACGCCGGATCTGCAAGGCGAAAAGCTCGTCTATGCCGGCTGGCGCGACCTCGAAGCGCAACTTCCCGTGCTGATCGGCGCGCAGGCCGGCAAGAGTCTGCGCATCGCCATGGAATACAGCCCCAACAACGCCATCCCCTATGTTAGCCGCGTGGACGCTGGCACGAAGGAGCTTGTTGAGCAGGCCACCCATGCCGAGATTGTGAGCAGTGCGGACCTTGTGCAGCTTGCCCAGGCCGTCCTCAGCGCCGCGCAACTGGAGAGCCACCGGCGCGCTGCGGTTGTTTGCCTTGCCGCCAAGGATGCCGCGTTTGCACGCATCAGTGCCTGTCTGCGCTCGGGGACCGCGACAAGCGAATTCGAGATTCAGCAACTCATCTCCGACTACATGGCAGAGAACGGCTGCGAGTTCGACCATCCGGCAATCGTTTCCGTCAACGCGCACGCCGCTGACCCCCACTATACGCCGACACCGGAAACCAGCCGTCCTATCGTCCCCGGCGACATGGTGCTGATCGATCTCTGGGCTAAACTCAGCGACGATCCGACATCCGTGCTACGCGGACATCACGTGGACCGGCTACTGCGGTCGGCAGGTTCCCGTGCGCGCGGCCGAACTCTTCAGCTACGTGGCCGGGGGGCGCGATGCCGCAGTCGCGCTGGCTCAACAGCGCATCGCGGCCGGTGAGCCGGTGTACGGCTATGAAGTGGACGATGCCTGCCGCGCGGTCATTGCGCAGGCCGGCTACGGCGACGCATTCTTCCACCGCACGGGCCACAGCCTGGGCACGCTGGGCCACTTCAACGGCGTCAACATCGACAACTACGAGACGCAGGATCGGCGCGCGCTCATTCCGTCGATCATGTTCACCATCGAGCCGGGCATCTACTTGCCCAGCGATGACTTCGACGGTTCAGGCCTGGGCAAGGGAATCGGCATTCGCAGCGAGATCAACTGCTTTGTTCATCCCCACAGCCTTGAGGTGACAACCCTGCCGCTCCAGACCGAAGTCCTTTCACTTCTCTAATCATCATGCAGCGCAAACAGTTCGCTACCCCGCCCCGCCGCGTCGCACTCTTCGTCACGTGCATGGTCGACATGCTCTACCCTGACGTGGGCATGGCGACCGTTGAACTTCTCGAGGCGCAGGGTGTCGAGGTCATGTTCCCCGTCGATCAGACCTGCTGCGGCCAGCCCGCGTTCAATTCGGGCTTTCGTGACGAGACGAGGAAAGTCGCCCGCCATTTTCTTGATGTCTTTGAGCCGCTGCTGTCGTCAGGGCGGGTGGATGCGCTGGTTGCGCCCAGCGGCAGTTGTACGGCCATGGTGGCGCACTACTATCCCGTGCTCTTCGAGGAGCCGGCGGATGCTGCCGACTTGCGTCGCGCCCAGACCGTTGCCGCCGCCACCTTTGAGCTTACCGAATTTCTTGTGGATGTGCTGGGCGTCTCCACGACCGGCGCGCGCTTGGAGCAGAAGATTACGTATCACGCCTGCTGCCACACGCTGCGCGAAATGGAGATCGACCGGCAGCCGCGCCTCTTGCTATCGACCATTGAGGGCATTGAGGAGGTTGCCATGCAGGGGGCCGACGAGTGCTGCGGCTTTGGCGGCACCTTCGCCGTGAAGAATGGCCCGATCAGCAGCGCCATGGGGCAGCGCAAGGCAGCGAATGCCGTTACGAGCGGTGCGGAGATTGTGGCGTTGTGCGACGTGTCGTGCATGACGCACATCAACGGCATTCTCAGCCGCCAGGGGCAGAGCTGCCGCGCCGTCCACATTGCTGAGTTGCTTGTAACGCAGCAGGGACCGCCCCAGAGTGCACCGCCGGCCACCTCCCCGCCGCCAACGCCGCCGCCGCCGCAACCGCATGCGCCCGCCGCCGACCCACCCTCACAAGAGCGCCCGCGCCGCTGGCAGGATGTGCGCTGAGCGGCTTCGCTGTGCACTAAATATCGTAGTTTATCGACTCAATTACTGAGCAGTTAAACTCAAGCAATGTGTTTCGTGTCGTTTCCGTTGTTCCCGCCCTTTCTGCGTACAGGTTCTTGCTCGCATGGCAAAATCGCCCATTGATCTCCTCCTCCCTTATGACCAGCGCGTCGCCAGGTCGCTTGGTGACAGGCATCTGCGCGGCGCACTCTCGCGTGCCACCACGCGCATGGATGGGCAGCGTGTGGCCGCAATGCACGCTGTCGCGCCAGCGGACGCACAGGCAGTTGAAGGTGAACCAGTCCCGACGGGCGACGGCGGCGAGCAATTGCGCAACCAGGTGCGGCAGATGAAGGAGTACACCCTCCGCCACCTGCCGGATCTTCTCGAGCAGTTCGAGAGCCGCTTCACCGAGAATGGCGGCCACGTACACTGGGCAGCGAGCGCCCCGGCGGCCAACGAAATCATCCTCAACATTGCGCGCCGCGCAGGCGTTGAGCGGATAGTCAAGGCCAAGTCCATGGCCACCGAGGAGACGCACCTCAACGAAGCGCTGCTTGCGTCAGGCATCAAGGTCATTGAAACCGACCTCGGCGAGTACATTATTCAGTTGGAGGGTGAGCCGCCCAGCCACATTGTCGCGCCCGTGCTGCACAAGCGTCTCGAGGACATCAGCGCCATCTTCCAGCGCGAACTCGACATGCCGCCAACGTTCGACCCCGAGACGATGACCGCAACCGCGCGCCAGGTGTTGCGCCGCGAGTTTCTCAATGCCGACATGGGCATCAGCGGCTGCAATTTCGCGATTGCCGAGACGGGCACAGTTTGCATTGTTACCAACGAAGGCAATGGGCGAATGGTCTCTAGCCTGCCGCCGGTCTATGTCATTCTCATGGGTATCGAGAAGCTGGTTCCCACGGTGGAGGATGCGTTTCTCCAGTACCAGGCGCTGGCCCGCAGCGCCACGGGACAGCAGTGCAGCGTCTACTTGAGCATGACAAGCGGACCGCGCGGCCCGCTCGACGCCGATGGCCCGGCCGAGGTGCACGTTGTGCTGCTTGACAACGGCCGCAGCGAGATGCTGGAACGCGGCTATGGGGAAGCGCTCATGTGCATTCGCTGTGGTGCGTGCCTGAATGTCTGCCCCGTCTACCGCGAAATCGGCGGCCACGCCTACGGCAGCACCTACAGCGGCCCGATCGGCGCGGTGATCAGCCCGCTTCTCGAAATGGAAGTGACACAGAGCGCGAAGCTGCCCTTTGCAAGCACCCTCTGCGGCGCATGCCGCGACGCCTGCCCCGTCAAGATCGACCTGCCGCGCCTCTTGCTTGACCTGCGCGCCGATTCCGTGGCCGCAGGCGAAACTGCCTGGTTTGAGCGCCAGGCCATGAGCACCTTTGCCACCACCATGCAGAGCCGCCGTCTGTACGAGAGCGCCGGCGGCACAGGCGGCTTTGGCATCTCCATCCTGGGTATGCTTAGCGGCGGCAAGGTGCGCCACGCGCCACCACCCTTTGACCAATGGACGCGCAGCCGCGACTTTCCTCCCTTCGCTCGCCGCAGCTTCCGCCGCCAGTGGGCGGAGCGCACCAGTCGTGCATCCGGGGAAAAATCCTGAAAATGGCCGACCTCGCGCGCACCACGACATCCAGCAAATCAGGCGATCCCGCCGGCAAATCGCCCGAAGCGGACCCGACGCGTCGCGCAATTCTGGGCAGGCTGCGCGGTGCGCTGGCGCGCGCCGACCTGCGCTTTCCGCCCGCCGATCCGCCGGAGCTCACTGCGGCCACGCGCATGGCAGTCACCGACGCGCGCGGTGGGGTGCCGGAGCTTGCTGCCCGCTTTGCCGCCGAGGTGGAGAGTCTTCACGGGACGTGCAGCTTTGTCGGCAGCCCAGCGGAGGCGCGCCTGGCAGTCATCAATTGTCTGCTCGACTGGCGCAACGAGGATGATGCGAACCAGAAGGGCATGCGTGTGCAGACGGGCCAGGAGCGCATGGTGCTCGGCTGGGAGAGCGGCGCACTGCCGGTGGAGCACGTTGCCGAGTCGCTCGCCGACATGGGCATGCACCTGGTCGTGCCCAGTAGCCTGACGAGCAAAGAGAGCCGTGAGGCGGTGCGCCACATTCGCTACGGGCTCACGGGCGTGGAGGCAGCCTTTGCCGCCACAGGCTCGTTGCTCCTCGCTGCGTCCCCGCAAACGCTGCGCGCGCCCAGCCTGCTGCCTTTCCGCCACATTGCGCTCGTGCCGATCACCCGTCTCTTCGCCAATGTGGAAGCGTGGCTTGCAGAGATGCGTCTTGGCGATCTCGCGGCCTGGCTGCGCAGCAAACCCAACGTAACGCTCATCACCGGCCCCAGCAAGTCGGCCGACATCGAAATGATTTTGACGCTTGGCGTCCACGGACCCAAGCACCTTCACGTCATTCTCTTTGATGACGGCGTAAAGGACGATGAGGCGCACGACGCCTTCTGGCGCTATGTGCCCGGCGGTCCGCCCCCCGAGCCGGACGCCGGCTACGAGACGGAGGCCGATGACGACGTGTTGCCCGCGCAGTTCCGCAACCGCCCTGCCGAACTCACACCCATCGAGCCGGCGCCGGAGACACAAAACGCACCCGATGTAGCACCGAGTGAACCAAATATCGACCCTTCTGAACCATCGACGGACACCCCAAATCAATCTTCAATCGATCAACAAGGATGAATCGCATGTCCACCCGATCAAATACCTGGCGCGTTGCTTATATAGGTGCAGGCGCTATCGTCAAGTATTCGCATGTTCCCAACTTTGGCAGCGTGCCGAATTGCACAAGCGCTGCAATCTGTGACGTGAACGAAGGCCGCGCCGCGCGCCTTGCTGCCGAAGCGGGTATTCCCGTTGTGTACACGGATTATCGCCGCATGCTGGATGAGGTGCAGCCGGACATTACCGTCGTCGCAGCCCCCAACATTCTTCATCCCGAAATGGCGATTGCGGCGCTCGAGGCCGGCTCGCATGTACTTTGCGAGAAGCCCATGGCCCCCAACTATGCAAAGGCAGCCGAGATGTTTGAGGTGGCCCGGGCAGCGGATCGCATCCTCACGGTCGGTTCGCACATGCGCTTTGGCGACAACGCGCAAGTGGCCCGGCGCCAGGCCAACGCAGGCTTCTTTGGCAAGATCTATGCGTCGCGCAGCACCTGGCACCGGCGCTCGGGCATACCCGGATATGGCGGCTGGTTCACCAATCGCTCGATGTCCGTTGGCGGCGTTTTGCTGGATCTGGGCGTCCACGCGCTGGACAGGGCGCTCTATCTCATGGACTATCCTCGCCCGGTGACCGTGAGCGGTGCCACCTTCGCCGAATTGGGACCACTCGGACGTGGCCGAGGCGGCTGGGGCATGGACGCGATGGAACCCAATCCCGATCTTTCGCCTGTCTTTGATGTCGATGACATGGCGTGGGCATTCATCCGCTTTGACACGGGCGCAGTGCTCCAGTTCCAGGTGGCGTGGGCGACCCACTTCCCCGATTTCTGGACAACCGAACTCTTTGGAACACAAGGTGGCGCGTTCCTCGACGAACGCAGCAAGATCGAACTCTACAGCAACGTAAACGGGGATGATATCGTCCACAGCGTGCCCAATACCACCACGCCCTCGGACTCCTACCGCGTCCTTGTCCACAACTTCGTGCGCCGTCTCGATGGGGACCTCAGCGCCGAAATCGTCACCCCTGAGCAAGCGCTCATCTCCGTGAAGATCGTTGACGCCATCCTGCGTTCGGCGCACAGTGGACGCGAGGTCAATATCGAATAAGGCCGGCGGGGGGTGACTGATAATTGACGACTGATAATTTGGGTGATGGTTGACTGGTTGACTGGTTGACTGGTTGACTGGTTGACTGGTTGACTGGTTGACTGGTTGACTGGTTGACTGGTTGACTGGTTGACTGGTTGACTGGTTGACTGGGTCGCTTGGTGACCGGTTGCCTGGGTGACTTGGGCAACCTTGGGATTCATCGGCGCCGGCCAAGGGCCGGCGCCGATGGGGTGCACGTGACATCACAACGGGCGAACATCCGCCATGGGACTGCGCCCGAGTCAACCAGTCAACCAGTCAACCAGTCAACCAGTCAACCAGTATCCCCCGTGCCCCGTCCTCCCAACTTGCAGCAAGCGCCGCCCAAGTGCATACTGCGGGCGATGAGCGATGGGCACGCCGGCGGCCCCATGCAGCGCCAGCCACCAGAATCAAGAGACTCATGAGCGACGATGTAGGCAACCCCCGCGTTTTGGTTGTAGAAGACGAACCTTCCCTCGTTGAGACACTTGAGTACAATCTGCGCCGTCAAGGCTATGACGTTTCGGTCGCCACTGACGGCATGGTCGCGCTGGAGGTTGCCCGCCGCGAACATCCCGATATCATCGTGCTTGACGTCATGCTGCCGCGCCTGGATGGCTACGAGGTCTGTCGCGTGCTGCGCCAGGAGATGAACGTACCCATCATCATGCTCACGGCCCGCACAGACGAGGTGGACAAGGTCGTTGGGCTCGAAGTTGGCGCCGACGACTACATGACCAAACCCTTTGGCATGCGTGAACTCCTGGCGCGCATCAAGGCGCTGCTGCGCCGCGTGCGCCTAACACGCGAAGAACTCGCCGCTTCCGGTTCGACCTTCCCGGTCGCCGACGTTCCCAGCGAACGCATGGACTTCAACGATCTCGTCGTTGACCTGGGCCGGCGCGAGGTGCGCTTGCGCAACGCCGTGGTGCATCTCAAGCCCAAGGAGTTCGACCTGCTCGTCTTCCTTGCGCGCAATCGCGGCATCGTTCTCACGCGCGATTTGGCTCTCGAGCGTGTGTGGGGATGGGAATATGACGGCGGCAGCCGCACGGTCGATGTTCACGTGCGCTGGCTGCGCGAAAAGCTCGAGAAGGAACCCTCCAACCCAACGCGCATCGTCACTGTGCGCGGCGTAGGCTACCGCTTCGAGGGGTGATCTGCCACAGAAGTCCACCAGTGCGGCGCGAATCGTCACTCACA
Organism: uncultured Chloroflexia bacterium; assembly: GCA_963735275.1. GTDB lineage: Bacteria > Chloroflexota > Anaerolineae > Caldilineales > Caldilineaceae > UBA5069. The sequence continues at coordinate 589,326 of CAVTKJ010000004.1, forward strand.
GACGCTTTCCGAAATTCGCTAACGTGTCGTTAACACGCTGATCATCATCTGAATACAAGCGTGTGCCAGGCTGAGTGCCGCTGTTTTCCCCTGCGCCGCACCCCGCGGCGTTGTGCGCAACAGTGAGAGTCCCGCCAGGTTGCTCTACCTGGCTAGCGATGCATTTGCAGATTCAGGCGGGCCGTGCGGGAAGGTGGAACTGAAGCGCATGCTTGAAAAACGCTCGAACCAGTGGCGACTGTCACTCGTCTACACCACCGCCATTCTGGCCGTCTTCCTCATCCTCTTTCTCACCCTTGTCTGGATCATCCAGCACTTCGCGACGCAGTCGCTTGAGAAGTTTGCGCGCTCCCAGATCGCAATCACGGCAGCGGATCCATCCCTGATCGATGCATGGCAGGTGGGCGATGTTGCCGCGGTGCAGGCGCTGCTCGAGCGCTGGTCGCAAGCCACCTCCGGTCAGGTTGAAGCCTTCACGCCGGACGGCGAAGTATTCGCCGCGACGGGCAGCGATCCCACCCTCGCAGCATCCGGCGGCAACTCGCTTGAGGTGCGGATGGCGATCACGCACGGCTTTGGGCAGACGGTGCGTAACGTGGAGCCGGGAAACCAGCGCACCCTCTTCCTCGCGCTGCCGGTGGGCCCGGCCGACGAACCCATTGGCGTTTTGCGCTGGGCCGTTCCCTTTGGCATCGTGGGCGCCGAATTGCGCAGCCTCGAACTCGCTGTCGGCGCAATTCTCTTTCTTGCCGCGCTTGCGCTGATCGCGCTGATGCTGGTTCTGCGCAGGCGCGACGCAGAAGCGCGACGCCGCCTTGCCGAGTTGGTCGAGAGCGCCCTGACGCAGGACTTTGACGGCCACATTCTCGAAAGCAGCACGGCCGACTTCCAACGGCTGACCGTGGCCACCAACCGGCTGGTTGACAAGTACCGCAAGGCCAGCAAGAGGCGCGCGCGTGAGCGGGACCGGCTCAACACCATTCTTACCCATATCTCCAATGGGGCGCTGATCCTGAGCGAAGCCGGGCGCGTCCGGTTGATCAACCCGGCGGCGGCCGAGATCCTGCGCACCACGCAGGAGAAGGCCTTGCGCAACTCGTTTGTGCAGGTTGTTTGGGACCATCGCATCGCTGCGGTTTGGCAACGATGTCAATCGAGTGGACTTGAGGAGACCGAAGCGATTGACCTGGGCGAGGACCGCTTCATTCGCACGACCGTCACGCCCGTTCCTGGGAGGAGACGCAGCCGGCTATCTCGTGATCCTGCAAGACCTGTCGGCGGTGCGCCGCCTCGAGAAGGTGCGGCGTGACTTCGTCAGCAATGTCTCTCACGAGTTACGCACACCGCTTGCTTCGCTGGCAGCACTTGTCGATACGCTGCGCGACGGCGCATTGGATGACCCGCCCGCGGCGCAGCGCTTCCTCGACCGCATGGAGGTTGAGGTGGACAAGATGACGCAGATGGTTCAGGAGCTTCTTGAACTGTCACGCGTTGAATCCGGCCAATTGCCGCTGCGGCTCAGCCCGACCACCGTGCAGCAGGTGGTAAGTCCGGCAGTGGAGCGTCTCTCGACCCAGGCCGAGCGCGCAGGCGTTGCGCTCAAGGTTGAACTTCCGGATGACTTGCCGCGCATCGTTGTAGACAGCGAACGCGTGCAGCAAGTGATCATCAACCTGGTTCACAACGGGATCAAATTCACGCCCAGCGGCGGTAGTGTGACAATTCGCGCCGCGCTGGATGCTGCGCGCCCCGGTATGCTCGTCATCAGCGTGCGCGACACGGGCGTTGGGATTCCCGCCGACAACCTTTCGCGCATCTTCGAGCGCTTCTACAAGACCGACCGAGCCCGCTCAGGCGGTGGCACCGGCTTGGGGCTGGCAATTGCCAAACACACTGTGCTGGCGCATGGCGGCTCAATCTGGGTGAAAAGCCGCGAAGGCGAAGGGTCCGATTTCATGTTTACCGTTCCTGTCGAGGCCGCCGCTGCGGATGCGGTTGCTGCTCCCGTGGCGCAACTGCCCGCCGCATCCACGCCCGATTCTTCCTCGTAGTGCCCTTTGTCCGCTTTGCAGTTTCACCCTCCTGAAGACCTCAGCACAGGGAACCAGCCACGCATTAACGCGTCGTTAACAATTCCTTGACCCCTTGTTAACGAAGCGGCGCATACCCCTTAAACTCATTATCCGATAATGGGCTCAGTTGAGGCGACCGGCGACGTTCGGTGCTCGCAACTGAGTTCAGTTGACGAGGCGAGAGCCGTCGTTCGGAGCTTTCGGTCGCATACGGGCTTGCAAGTTGTCGAATCTGGTTGTCAGGATACTTGCATCAGAAGCACAATCGAGCAGTTGTTCAAGAAGTCACATAAGGGAGAAATTATGCGTCGTTTTGCCTTTGTAAGTCTGTTGTTTTGCCTACGTTGGCAATGACCGCTTGTTCAGCACCGGCTGCGCCTGCCGCCCCGGCCGCTGAAGTTGCTGCCACCGAAGCCCCTGTTGAAGCTGCTGCACCCGCTGATACCGGAGCGATGACTGAAACCGCCGCCACGACCGACGCCGAAGCTGCCACAGCCGGCGCCGCCACGGGTGCTGTTGGCGTCGCACTTCCCGAGGTTGACGCGATGGCCGTCACGGGCGATATCGTAAGCGCCGGCAGTTCCACCGTTTACCCGTTGGCTGAGGCCATCGCCACGCAGTTCATTGACGAAGGTTACGCCGGCAATATTACGATTGACAGCATTGGCTCGGGTGCAGGGTTGGAGCGCTTCTGCAAGGCGGGCGAGACGGATATCGCCAACGCCAGCCGCGCCATCAAGGATTCGGAAATCGAGTCCTGCAAGGCGATTGGTCGCGACCCGATCGAGTTCCGCGTTGGCACCGATGCCATGGCCGTCGTCGTCAGCCCCGAAAATACCTGGATTCCCGCCTCGGGTTTGACGATGGAACAACTGGCCATGGTCTACTCCGACCAGACAACCAAGTGGTCAGACATCGACCCCACATGGCCCGATCAGGAAATCCTGCGCTTCAGCCCGGGCACGGACAGCGGCACCTTCGACTACTTCATCGAAGTCGTCATGAACCCGGTGTTCGTCAAGGATGCGGAAGCGGATAAGGGTAAGGGTGAAGAGGCATTGCTCAAGGCAGGCAACCTCCAGCTCTCCGAGGACGACAACGTCCTGGTGCAGGGCGTTGAAGGCAGCCCGAATGCCATCGGCTACTTCGGCTTTGCATACCTGGAAGAGAACGCGGACAAGCTGCGAGCGGTGGCAGTTGACGGCGTCGAGCCTTCTGCCGCCGCCGTAGACGAAGGCACCTACCCGCTGGCCCGCCCGCTCTTCATCTACTCGACCGCCAACATCATCAACGAGAAGCCGCAGGTTGGCTCATACATCAATTACTTCCTGACCAACGTTGACGACATTATCCAGAGCGTGGGCTACTTCCCGGCCCCGGACGCGTCGCTCGACGGGGCCCGCCAGGCGCTGCTCACGGCGATGGGAAAGTAAACGGACGCATACAGACCGGAGATGGGTCTGAGTAGAGTCGCACTGGGGAGGCGTCATCGGAGCCTCCTCAGTGCGGTTTCTCGTATCGAGGGCAGGCGAACAGAGACGTACGCTGGTCCATGTGATGGAGGGTTTCAGTGTCAAGCATTGTGGAAGACAGCCCGCGCCCGGCCCTTGGGCAGGATGCAAAGGCGGAGGATCTGGTGTCGTATCCCGACCAGTTGGCCGAGTCGACCGACCTGAGTTCTGTTGACGGAGTCGCCTACCGGGGCCTCGAGCGCCGGTTCCGGTTGGGTGAGTCGGCGATTCACATCGTTCTCGTCGGTTGCGGCGTACTCTCGATCCTCACCACAGTGGGCATCGTCATCGTTCTGGGAATTGAGTCGTGGCGTTTCTTTGCGCTTCCCGAGGTGACGATTTGGGAGTTTCTGACAAACACGATTTGGCAACCGCGCATTGGCGAGTTCGGCATGCTGCCTTTGTTGAGCGCGACGTTGATGACGAGCGCGATTGCGATGCTCGTTGCGTTGCCCCTCGGGCTCATGGCCGCAATTTACCTGAGCGAATACGCAAGCCCCAAGATGCGCAGCACCTTCAAGCCGGTCCTGGAGATGCTCGCCGGCATTCCGACGGTCGTCTACGGCTACTTTGCCCTCACTTTCATGACACCGCTCCTGCGCGGCATTTTCGGAAGCAACACCGTTGAGATCTACAACACGGCTTCGGCGGGCATCGTCATCGGCATCTTGATCATCCCCCTCGTCGCGTCCATGTCGGAGGATGCATTGCGCGCCGTGCCCAATTCGCTGCGCGAGGCGGCCTATGGCCTCGGCGGCACCAAGTTCGAGACGGCAACCCAGGTGGTGCTCCCGGCGGCGCTTTCGGGAATTACAGCCGCCTTTATCGTCGCAACAGCGCGCGCCGTTGGCGAAACAATGGTGGTGGCCATCGCAGCAGGGGCCGGACCCAAGTTGACGCTCAATCCATTCGTTGGGGCGGAAACGATCACGGGCCACATTGCCCGCATCAGCGGTGGCGACCTGAGCTATGACTCGATAGACTACGAGAGCATCTTCTCGCTTGCGCTGGTTCTCTTTGTCATGACGCTCGGTCTAAACATCTTCAGCCGCGGGCTCATGCGCCGCTTCCGGCAGGAGTACCAGTAGGCATATGAGCATCAACAGCGACGCTGTACTCGGCCTGGAACCGATCGGTTCAACTGGTAACGGCCCGCCGGCGGGTGACGAGCAAGGCGCACATGTGAGCAAGCGCAATCGCCGCGCCGGCATTTGGATGGGCCTCTTTCTCCTGGCACTGATCGTCGCCATTCTGGCGCTGATTGCGCTTCTCTTCACCATCATCAACGCGAGCATGGGGCTGGTTGCGGTTGAAAACGCCATTGACCCCAGGCAACTCATGGCGCAAGTTCAGGAGCGGCGCATGTTGGCGGCTCCCAACACAACCACCTCGGAAGACGATGAAGTGATCGCTGCGGCAGTTGCTGCCGATCCCAACGCGATTGGCTTCTTTGGCTTCTCCTACTATGCAAACCACGCCGATACACTCAACGTTCTCAACATTGAGGGCGTGACCCCAAACAACGTCACGGTGGAGGATGGCACCTATCCTCTGGCACGACCGCTGTACCTCTATGCCAGCGAGTCCGCCATTGCCGGCAGGATCGAAGTCGCCGGCTTTCTCGATTACTACTTGAACCATGTGGGCGATGTCATCGGTGATGTCGGCTATTTCCCCGCCTCAGGCGAAGCAATCGCAGGCGCGCAGAACCTGTTGACACAGGCGGCAGGCGGCGCCTTTCCTGAGTCCTATGCAAACAACTCGGACCTGGCGCAAATTGCCGTCGCAGGCAGTTCGACGGTGAACCCGCTGACTGTGCGCATAGCCAGTGATTTCCGCACCGTCGAAGGCTATGCGGGCGCTCTGAGCATCGACAGCACCGGCACCAAGGCCGGCTACGCCCGCTTGTGCGATGACAAGGATGTGGACTTCGTCGGCTCAAGCCGAGCGATGGACCGTCAGGAGATCAAGGCATGTGAGAAACTCGGCGTAAGCCCGCTTGAACTGCGCATTGGCTCGGATGCCGTTGCCGTGGTGGTGAACAAGCAGAATGAGTTTCTCACGGATGCAACCTTTGCCGAACTTGAGCAGATCTTTGGCGGCGCCGAGCGCTGGTCCGACGTCAACAATGCGTGGCCTGATGCGCTGATTGAGCGCGTGATTCCCGGCAGCGAAAGTGGCACGCTCGACTTCATGGCGGCCTCAATCGTCAGCGGAACTCCTGCCGACCTCACGCCCGCCGAGATGACCTTGCTGATCCAGGAGAGCGTTTCCAAGGGCGTCTTGCGTCGCCTCGAAGCCGAGACCCCCTTTGCCGAGAGAAGCCAGGACGATCTCTACAATCTGCTCAAGGAACGCGTTATCCAGCCGGAGGTTGTGGCAAGCTGGAACATGATGGAGTCGATTCTGCAGCGGGACGATATCGAACAGGAAGCGCTCAGCAATTTCCCGGACGCAAATCTCGAGTGGTATCGCTGGCTCAATCTTGACTTCCTGACGAAACCACAGTCAAGCATCCCCGAGCAGGCAGGTGTCCGCACCGCAATCCTGGGGTCGCTCTGGGTTGTGCTGATCACAATCTTCATTTCGGTGCCAATCGGCATTGGGACGGCCATCTATCTTGAGGAGTATGCGAGCCGCAGCCGCTTGCACCAGATCATTCAGACAAATATCGACAATCTGGCGGGCGTGCCTTCGATCATTTACGGTATCCTCGGGCTTGCCATCTTTGTGCGCGCGCTCGAAGGGATCACGAGCGGAACCTCCTTTGGCGTTGGCGACTCCACGACGGCAAACGGACGCACGATTCTTGCTGCCGGGCTCACTCTCGCACTGCTCGTGCTGCCCGTTGTAATCATCAACGCGCAGGAAGCCATACGCGCAGTGCCCAAGTCACTGCGTGAAGCAGGCTATGGGCTCGGCGCAACCAAGTGGCAGGTGACATGGACGCACGTGCTGGCCAATGCGCTGCCGGGTATCTTTACGGGTACAATTCTGGCCATGTCGCGTGCCCTTGGCGAGACGGCGCCGCTCATCGTCATTGGCGCGTCCACCTTCATCACGCAAGACCCGACGGGGCCGTTCTCCAAATTCACGGTCCTGCCCATGCAGATTTACCAGTGGACAAGTCGTCCCCAGGCCGAATTCAAGCACATTGCTGCTGCTGCCAGCCTCGTATTGCTGGCGCTGCTGTTGGTGCTGAACGGTACAGCAATCTATCTGCGCAACCGCTTCAGCAAGACCCTTTAGGAGTACTTTGGTTATGGCGATTGAAACGAAAGACGGGACGGAGCGTCGCACAGACAGTGCTGCCACACTGGCTGCAATGACGAATACAGCCGGCGGCGCCGTCCCAGTCATGCGCACGCACGATGGCCCTCTTGCGATTGAAGCGCGTGACATGAATGTTTTCTATGGCAACTTTCATGCCGTGCGTGATGTCAATCTGCAGATTGAGCCGCGCAAGATTACGGCACTTATCGGCCCGTCGGGCTGCGGCAAGAGCACGGTGCTGCGTTCCTTCAACCGCATGAACGACCTGGTCTCCTCAGCCATCGTGACGGGTGAAGTCCTCTTCAATGGGCGCAACATCTACGCACCAGGCGTCGATGCCGTGGAAGTGCGCCGGCGGATTGGCATGGTCTTTCAGAAGCCCGATCCATTCCCCAAATCCATTTATGACAATGTGGCCTGGGGCGCCAAAATCAACGGCTTCAAAGGAGACATGGACGGCCTGGTTGAGCAAGCACTCCGCAACGCCGCACTCTGGGACGAAGTGAAGGACAAACTCAAGCAGAGCGGGTACAGCCTCTCCGGCGGACAGCAGCAGCGCCTTTGCATTGCGCGCGCAATCGCCATCAAGCCCGAGATCATCCTCATGGATGAGCCCTGCTCGGCGCTGGACCCAATTGCTACGCTTGCGATTGAGGACCTGATGAAGGAACTGGTGGAGAAGTACACCATTATGATTGTGACGCACAACATGCAGCAGGCGGCGCGCGTCTCCGACTTCACCGCCTTCTTCATGGTTGATCAGAAGCGCACGGGACATCTTGTGGAGTACGGCCCCACCAAGCAGCTCTTCACGAATCCGCGCGAAAAGCGCACCGAGGACTACATCACCGGCCGCTTTGGTTAGTTCCACTTCGTGCCCAAGGTTATACCGGCACGAGAGTAACATCTCAACGCAAAGTCGCAAAGAGAGCAAAGGGACGCAAAGGACTGCAACGAATCGACTCATTCCTGGCAGGTGCTTTTCCTTTGCGTCCTCTGCGACTTTGCGTTGAGATGTTCGTGGTCAATGTGATTTTCATCCCGGTTTCACTCTAGGCAGGACGTCGAATCCCGATTCGCGTTCAATTGTGCGCAGTAAGTATTGCCGTTCTGTGCTAAACTATTCGACTCGTAGCGGCCAGCGCACAATGAACTGGTGAACTTGTCGGCAAAGCCACAACACGCCTGCAGCCGGCGTATGAAGGGACCCTGCTCCATGCCACGCGAATATTTTACCCATGAATTGCAGCACCTTCGCGATGACGTCATGCTCATGGCGAGCATGGTCCATCAACAGTTGACGGATTCCCTGGCAGCTCTGCGCACAGCCGACGAGGAGAGCGCCCGCCGCGTGATTGCTCAGGACATGGAGATCAACCGGCGTCGGTTTGCGATGGAAGATCGGACGCTGACCATTATTGCGACGCAGGGGCCGATGGCGGGCGACATGCGCTTTCTGGCCGGCACGCTGGAGATAATCTCCGAGCTTGAGCGGATTGGCGACTATGCCAAGGGCATTAGCCGCATAACTCTCATGCTCGGGCGCGATTCGGGGCTGGTGATGCCGCCGCGGCTCAACGAAATGGGCGAGAAGGCATTCTCCATGTTGCGCCGCAGCGTAACCGCCTTTGTCGAGGGTGACGTCAAAGCCGCGCGCAGCATACCGCACGAAGACGATGAAGTGGATGACCTTTACAACGAAGTGAACCGGGAACTAGTGATGCGGATTATGGACGAACCGCGCATAATTGAGCTTGCTAATTTGTACAGTTGGGCGGCGCACAACATTGAGCGCACGGCCGATCGCTCGACCAACATCTGCGAGCGCACACTCTACATGGTGACCGGCGAGATGCGTGAGCTGGATCGCCAGGAGGAAGCGTACAGCGGAATTTAGAGTTATGACGATACGGTACTGATCGTTTCAAGACGATTTTCGCTTTGCGTTATGTCTCGAAAATGCGCGGACAGTGTTCGTATTGGCTGCTTCAACTGCCGTATTGACCAATTGCGTGGCGCTTCAGTCCAACGGCAGCTGAAGCAGCCGCTACGAAAGACCGCCTCCCTTACACGGTGCTGCACCTCTTGCGCATTGACGCGAACCGGGATCTCGGTCAATAGCGAACTGCCGGCAATCGCCTAATTATCAGTCGTCAATCGTCCGTCATCTCCGAAAACCGCCCATGCAAATAGGAATTGTCTACCCACAAACCGAATACCCCACGGACAGCGGCGCTGTACGCGCGTTTGCCGAACACGCCGAGGGCCTTGGCTTCACCCACATCCTTGCCTACGACCATGTGCTGGGGGCCGACCCCAACCGGCCTGGCGGCTGGACAGGGCCCTACACGCACCGCGAAACCTTCCACGAGCCCTTTGTTCTCTTTGGCTTTCTCGCGGGAATCGTGCAGCGCATTGGCTTCGTCACGGGGGTGATCGTTCTCCCGCAGCGGCAGACGGCGCTTGTTGCCAAGCAGGCAGCCACCCTTGATGTTTTGTGCGATGGGAGACTGCGTATTGGTGTGGGCGTTGGCTGGAACGAGGTGGAGTACCAGGCCCTGGGCGAGGAGTTTGCCACGCGCGGTCGCCGCAGCGAAGAGCAGGCCGAACTCCTGCGCAAGCTCTGGAGTGACCCGGTCGTGTCGTTCGCTGGTCGGTGGCACGTTGTCGACAAGGCCGGGATCAATCCGCTGCCGCTGCAGCGAAAGCTGCCGCTCTGGTTTGGCGGCCACGCCGATGTGGTGCTCGAGCGTGTTGCGCGGCTTGGCGATGGCTGGTTGCCCAATTTCACATCAGCCGCAGACGCTGCCCACGCGCTTGAAGTGTTGGACGCACGCCTTGCCGCCTACGGTCGCGTGCGCAGCGATATCGGCATCGAGCCTCGTCTTGGCTACGGCACTGGTGAAGTTGGGCGCTGGCGCGAACTGATCGCGGGTTGGGAAGCGGCCGGAGCCACGCACATGACGCTCAACACGATGCGTCTCGGCCTCGAAGGGGCGGACGCCCACCTCGCTGCCATGCGCCACTTCGCCCAGGAGATGGGGCTCCAGGCGTAGCGCACGAATGCAAATGGCCGGTGCACTTTTCGCGCCGGCCACCGCTGCAGGCTCAAGCCTGCAGCTATTCAACCCAAGTCGGCTCAAGCCGACTGACACCGTCGCCCTCGAGTGCAGAGAGGTTTCAGCCTGCTTCAGCAGGCTTGGCTTGCTTAGCCGTAGGCTTCAGCCTATGGCGGTGGCCGCGGCGCGTCGTCTACAGAACATCACATTCGGAAATCCTCATCAGCCGCCGTACGAGAATACCGCGCCGCGTACTCGAGTACGGCAGCTAAAGCAGCCGCTACGATTCCTTTGTATACTTGCAGGACGCACCACTTATCCGCCCGCGGCGATTGTGTGCAGCGTGTCGCTGAGAAGGGGATAGAGCGTTGCGTAGAGCCGATACCAGGGCTCATACGCTTCGCCGCGCTTTGCGTCCGGCGTGATCATCATCTCGGTCATTGTGGTCGCTCGGACCGCTTCGTCGTACGAGCCGTAGATACCCGCCACGCGTGCCGCAAGGATTGCCGCGCCCAGACAAGCTGCCTCGCTTGAACGCAGCGTGCGCAACTTCACCCTGCAAATGTCCGCTTTCAACTCGAGCCACAGCTTGCTTCTGGAACCCCCACCAACGGCGCGCATCTCTTCGATAGGTACGCCGTTCGCCCGCAAGAGGTCAAGATTCTGTCGCAACTCGAAGGTTAACCCCTCGAGCGTGGCCTTGGCAACATCGGCGAGGGTCGTACTTGTTGTCAGGCCGAGCAGCGCCCCGCGGGACTGCGTATCAAGCGTCGGCGTGCCGCTGCCGGAGAAGTGCGGCAGGAGCAGCAGCCCGCTTGGTCCATCCGGCGCGCCCTCCAGCAGCAGGTCGTAGGCGTCAATTCCGCGCAGACGCGCTTGTTCGGCTTCCCATTTGCCGAGGGTGTCACGCAGCCAGCGCAATAGCAGTCCGCCGCTGTGATTGAGCGTCATAGCGAGGAAGAGGCCGGGCACCACATGTCTGTACACCGAAATGCCACCCCGCTGCAGTGGAAGTCCAACGGCCGGGCTCTCCATGGCAACCTCAACCACCTCGGCGGTGCCCGTTGAGACCATCGCCTGCCCCGGCTTGATCACGCCACTGCCGAGCGCTGCACATGCCTGGTCGTGACCGCCACCGGCAAGCAGCAACGGTCGGGAGAGACCGAGTTCGCGCGTCATAGCGGGCGAGAGTTCGCCAATCGCTCCCCCGTCGCTTGGGGCAAGGCGTGCGAGACGACCTGCATCAATGTCGAACTTGTCGAGGATCTGGTGATCCCACGTGCCTGACTGCAGGCTCATCATCTGCGTGCGCGAGGCAAGGCAATTGCTGATGACCGCCTCGCCACCCAGGCGGCGCAAAAAGAAGTCCTCGTAGAGCAGAAACTGGTGCGCCGAGTTCCAGAGCGCAGGCTCGTTGCGTTGCAGCCACAGCAGCTTGGGAAGCGTGTTGATCGTGTGGACAGGCATTCCGGTGCGGCGGAACAATTCGTCGCGTCCAAATTCTTCCTCCAACCGCAGATTCTCGGCAGTTGTGCGGGTGTCCATGCCAAGGATGACCGGACGCAGCGCGCGTCCCTCTGCGTCCACGGGCATGACTGCTTCGCCCTGGCAGGAGAGCGCCAGCGCGCGCGGCTCGTCATTGTGGGTTCCAGCTACTGCCTCGCGCAGGGTAGCCAGCGCCAGCCGCCAAATCTCCTCGGCATCCTGTTCGGCCCAGCCCGGGCGGGGCGATTGAATGCCGTACTCGCGCTGCGCATGCGCAAGGATGGTCCCATCTTCGGCAAAGACGATCGTCTTGCAGCCGGTGGTTCCAATGTCAAGCCCAATTACGGACATCGGGGTCCCTCAATTCAATGTGAACGGATCATGCCGGCGCTCATGATAGTTTCCAAGATAGTTCGGTACAGTCTCTCTGCTGCGGCCACCGCTGCAGGCTCAAGTCTGCAGCTATCCAACCCAAGTCCGCTTAAGCCGACTGAAGCCGGCGCACTCGAGGGAAACAAGGTTTCAGCCTGCTTCAGCAGGCTTGGGTTGAATCGCCGTAGGCTTCAGCCTATGGCGGTGACAGCGGCGCGCTTCATACCGCACTTTTTCGGCAGTCATCATCATCTCGCGACCGAGACGCGTGTCAGCCCGCGTTCGGCGTCACAATGACCTTCAGTTCCTCGCCGCTTGCCGCCGCGGCAAACGCTTCTGCAATGCGCTCAAGCGGAAACCGGTTTGTGATCAGTTTTTCGACAGGCAGTATGTTGCGACTGAACAAATCCAGCGCCAGCGTGTGAGCAGTTGGGTGATAGGAGAACGCGCCGACAATCTCGATTTCGCCGTAGTGAATCAGGTTGCCATTGAGGGTAGTCGCTGGGTTGGCCTTGGGCAGGCCGCCGAAGAGGATGACTTTACCTCCCTTGCGCACCATGCGCACGGCCTCTTCCTGCGTCGTCGCATCAGGATTGGCACATATGACAATGTCGGCGCCCCGCCCTTCGGTTGCGTGCTGGACTTCTGCGACACTGTCTACATTCGATGAATTGATGATCGAATCGGGCGCAAAGCGAGCCACGAGAGCGGCGCGCGTCGCGCTGCGCACGATCATCAGCGTGCGTGCGCCGCGGGCATGTGCAACTGCAACCAGAAGGCAGCCGATTGGGCCAGCGCCAATGACGACGACGGTATCGTTCAGCGAGGTGCCCGCCTTTTCGTGGGCCGCCAACACCGAGGAGCACGGTTCGGCAAGCGCCGCGATTTCGGCGGAAAGCGATTGAGCGATCGGATGAACGATTCCCCGTTCGAGAACAGCATGGGGTATCACCATCTGTTCGGCGAAACCGCCATCGCATCCCGGCGTAATGCCCAGGTAGCGCGGCCGATCGCACAAGTTGAAGAGTTCGCGCCGGCAATACCAGCACTGCCCACAGTGAATGTCCGGCGCGAGCGCCAGTCGGTCACCGGGCGCATAACCCTCAACTTCGTCGCCAACTGAAAGCACAACGCCCGCCACCTCGTGGCCGGGGACGAAGCCTTCATGGCCTGGCGGCACTCCCTCTTGCCAGCGGCGCAGGTCCGATCCGCAGACGCCACACGCCTCTACAGAGAGCACCAGACCGCCGCGCGGCGCCACCGGATCGGGGCGATCGCGAATCTCGAGCCGGCGCACACCTGTTTGCAGTGCAACCTTCATCTACAATCCTCTCTCAGCTTGCGCAACCTGGCAGTCCGCAAAGCCCCTAAACTTGTCCGCGCAGGCGCGCAAGGGTTTCAAAGTCGCCCTTGACGTGGGCGTAAAGGTCCTTGTAGAGCGCAAAGTACTCCATGTAGCGCGCATGCGTTGCTGCGTCAGGTTCCATGGGCTCAACGTACTCGGTCCATGCACGTGCGACATCGAAGCTTGGAAAGAGACCCGTCGCGACGCCTGCGAGCAGCGCGTCGCCGTAGGGTGCCCCAGTGCGCCGCTTGACAAGGACGAGCGGCACGTCGAAGACATCGGCGATGATGCGCCGCCAGAGACGGCTTACGGCGCCCCCCTCGTTGAGCACCATGGGCAGAACGATCGGCAGGCCCGAAGCGCGAATAAGCTGGTACGAGTCGTACATCGCGTAGGCAACGGCTTCCATCATCGCCCGCACAAAGTGCCCCTTGGTGTGCTCAAGCGACAGGCCAAAGACGACGCCGCGCGCATGAACATCCCAAATCGGCGATCGCTCGCCCATCAGATAGGGCAAGATGATCAGGCCGTCGGCCCCCGGCGGCGTCTTTTCAGCCTGCAGATTGAGAAGGTCGTAGGATGAGACGCCAAGTATCCGTTCAGTCTCAACTTCCCATTGTGACAAGGTGTCGCGCAGATACCGGATCGACTGTCCCCCCGTCAGAGTCGTCGGCACCGTGACGTAGGTTTGGGCCGAGTCAACCGTGTACGCGAAGTTGATCATCGAACGCCCGACCTCCGAGAACGAAAACTCAACGTCGGTATGCACGACACCGAAATTGCCTACCGTTCCCAGATTGCACTGCAGTGCGCCGGCGAACACCGCGCCTGTTCCCACCCAACCTGCATTGCAGTCGACCTGACCAGCCGCAACGGGCGTTCCCGCCGCCAAACCGGTCTCCGCGGCCGCTTCCGACGTGACTTCACCTACGATGTCGGCGCAATCGTACAAGTCCGGCAGGATCGCCGGATCAATCCCGATCTCGCCAAGGATCGCCTCGTCAAAACGGCGCCGGCGCAGGTCGTACGCTACGCCATAGAAAGCCGCGCCCGAGTAATTCAACGTCGCCTTGCCCGTTAGCTTGAGGGTGATATAACCGTCAGCGGAGAGCGCCTTGTGGATGTGCGCGTAGGATGAAGGGCGATTGCGTTTCTCCCACAAGAGGTTGACGATGGTCGGATGGTCCTCGAGCCGGTTTCCCGTCAGCGCGAAGATGCGGTCATCGCCAATTGTCTGCTGCAGCCGGCGCACCTCTGCGGTGGCGCGTCGGTCGAGCAAGTTGTAGGCGCGCTGCAAAGGTTCGTTTGCCGCGTCGACCATGACAAGCGAAGGCAATGCCGACGAGACGGCAACACCGCTGATCAGCTTTGGCGCAATGCCCGCCTCGGCGATTACGGCGCGTACGAGCCGGCACACAACCTGCCAGTAGCGGTGCGCGTCGTGCTCGGACCACCCCGGGTGCTCATGGATCAGCGCAAACTCCTCGAAAGCATAGCCAAGAACTTCGCCATCCTCACCAATGATGCAGGCCTTCGCACCGCCGGTGCCCAAATCAATTCCAAGCGCAAATGCTCCCATGACGGCTACTCCGCTGAATTATGTTGAAAGCGAACGCTGGTGTCGGCAGATGAAAATTCCCGAAACAGTTCGGTAGGAAGATCGCCGCGACCACCGCCATAGGCTAAAGCCTACGGCTAGTTAACCCAAGCCTGCTGAAGCAGGCTGAAACCCTACCGCACTCGAGGGAGATCGGTGTCGGTTGGCTTATGACGATTGCCAAATTGTTTCGGTATTGGTCCCAGGTCACCGAGGCCGCCGCTGCTCAAGCCTGCAGCTATCCAACCCAAATCGGCTGAAGCCGACCAATACCGTCGCCCTCGAGTGAAGAAGGGCTTCAGCCTGCTTCAGCAGGCTTGGGTTGGACAGCCGTAGGCTTCAGCCTACGGCGGTGGTCGCAGCACGATTCATACCGATCTATTTCGGAAATCTCCATTAGTGCTGCATCTCGCAAGAGACTTGCATTACGTAGCGGGGGGCTTCCAGCCCTCCGACCTTTCGGCACAATTGCCGGAGGGCTGGAAGCCCCCCGCTACGATTCACAGGCACACTTGCAAGACGCAGCAATTAGCCGACTTGGGTTGGATAGCTGCAGGCTCAAGCCTGCAGCGGTGGCGCGACGCAGCAAATGTGCCCGACTATTCTGGAAACTTCCATATGCCGTCACAGCGCGCGCTCATTTTCGCGCTGACTCAGAATAGACAGGCAACCAGCGAATAGCCGGTCCAGGAAGTGCTACTGGTGTCCACGACCACGGACCGCTATCCGGTTGGCTGGCGCTTCAGATGGAGCCTACTTCCGAACAAGCTCCGAAGTTGCTCCCGCCGGATGCGTCTGCACAAGCGTGGCGAGGTCGAAGCCACGGATTTGCTTGGCAGCCAGGCAGATCGCGTCGCCGACGGCGCCGTTGGCGAGTGTGCTGCCAAAGGGAAGCACACCCTCTCCTTCGCCTCGTACATCGGGCCGAATGACCAGCACGACGTCACTCATTGTGCCGAGAGGCGACTCCGGCTCCCAGGTGAGGCAAATCACCTTGCCGCCCCGCTCGCGCGTCACCTGCGCAAAGCCATTGATTTCGGCGCTCTTCCCCGCCTTGGAGAGTGCGATGAGAAGATCTCCCGTCCCAACGGATGCAGATGCGCCGTGCAGCGCGTCTGCCGAGTGAACGAAGAACGCACTCATGCCACAGGTGGCAAAGAGGTGCGCCATACGACGCGCCGTCGCCCCGGAGGTGCCTGCACCTGTGATCATGATCTTGCCTGTGCACTCGGCGACCATGTGCACGGCGCGCACGAAGGAATCACCCAACTGCTCCGCCACTTCAACAATGACCTCACCTTCGGCGCGAATCAGCGTGCGCCCGAGCGAGAGAATCTCCTGGTCGTTCATTTTTGTGTCCATTTCGTAAGGTTGGATTGCGTTTGCCAGGCGTTCTGCCAGGGCTGCAATTGAAGGGCTGCGTGCCGGCAGACTCAGTCGCCTGCCTCAAGTTCGAGTGTCCCCTTGTCGACGCGAATGTTGCGGCGGCGCATGCGCAACAGCTGCGCGTTGCGGAAGGAGTCGAGAAGCACCGAGAAGAAGATGATCGCAGCCATGATAATTGGCTGCAAGTAGAGGTCCACCTGCGCGAAGACAAGACCGCTTTGAATCATCTGGATGAGCAAGGCGCCGATCATCGCACCTGGGAAGACTGTGCCGACACCGCCAAAGAGGCTGGTGCCGCCGAGCACGGTTGCAGCAATTGCGTTGAATTCGTAACCCTCACCCAGCCCCGGAATGACGACGCCCTGCTGCGCGGCAGCGATGAATCCGCCCAGTGCGGCGGTGAGCCCGCTGATGACGTAGACGGAGCCGATAATGCCGGCCACGCCAATACCCGCCTTTCTGGCGGATTCAGGGTCGTTGCCCACGGCGTAGACGCGCCGGCCAAACGGAGTCAGTGCCAGAATGAACCAGCCGAGGGCCAGGACGATGGCAAAGATCAGGATGGGCACGGGAATCAGGCCGAAGACGCGCGCATAGCCCAACTGGCGAATTGCGTTCGGGTACGTGAGGGTTACCGACTTCGTCAGAAGCAAGGCAAATCCTTTGCCCGCCACCATGGTGCCCAGTGTGGCCATGAATGGAATCAGGTGCACGCGTGTGATAAGCAGCGCGTTGACGGCGCCGAAGATCACGCCGACCAGCAAACAGAGAATAAAGGCAAGCCACACAGGAAAGTGAAAGGTCTGCATGAGCAGTGCGGCGGTGGCGGCGGACAGGTACATGTTCGAACCGACGGAGAGATCAATGCCCGCAGTCAGCAGCACAAAGGTCATGCCTACGGCCACAATGCCGATATAGGAGGCCTGTTTGAAGATGTTCTCGAAGGTCTGCCAGGCGAAGAAACGCGGCGCAACGCAGACCAAAGATGATGAACACTACGACAAAGAGGATGATCGGGATATTTTGCAGGAGAATCTGCGTCAGCCGGTTTCTTGACGAAGTCATGATTCGGTCTCCCTGAAGGCGGCACGCAGAATGCGCTCCCTGTCGAAAGCGTCTCGGGGGAAGTCCGCCTGAATCTCGCCGTTGCCCATGACGAGCAAACGGTCGCATACGCCCATTAGCTCTTCAAGCTCGGACGAGATAAAGAGGACCGCCGTCCCCCTGGAGGCAAGTTCGCCGATGATGGAATAGATTTCGAACTTCGCGCCAACGTCAACGCCACGCGTGGGTTCGTCGATGATCAGCACCTTCGGGTCCGCCATGCAGCCACTTGCCGATGACGGTCTTCTGCTGGTTGCCACCGCTCAAGGTTTTCACGGCCTGTTGGCGCAAGTTGGTTGCCCGAATGCGCAGACTCTCTGCTACTTCGCCAATGCGCTTCTGGTATGTGGAGCTTTGGACGGGAGCCAGGGACATGCCCGCATAACGAGGCAAGGCGACAAGCCCGATATTGTCGCCAATCGAAATGTCCATGAGCAATCCTTCTTCGCGCCGGTTTTCCGTCACAAACGCCATGCCCTCTTCAATGCTGGCACGCGGCGACGCTGCCGAACGCACTTTCTCGCCCACGCGAATCTTTCCTACCTCGGCCTCATCCAGCCCGAAAAGGATGCGCGCCATTTCGGTACGGCCGGAGCCCATGAGGCCAAAGACGCCCAGGATTTCGCCGCGATGCAGCTTGAAACTGATCGCCTCGACAATCCCCTCTTTGCAGACATTCTCGACTTCGAGAACGGCCTCGGGCTGCGGTGTAGAGGTGCGGTCCGGGTAGAGTTGGTCAATGCTGCGCCCAACCATGAGCGAGATCATTTTGCTGACGTTGAACTCGGCAATCGGTCCGTTGCCGACAATCTCGCCGTCACGCAGTACGGCCACTTCATCTGCGAGGCGCATGACGTCGCCCAGAATGTGCGAGATGTAGATCATCGACGTACCTTCACCATGGAGACGCTCGATCAACTTGAAGAGCCGTTCCGTCTCGCGTGCAGTGAGTGATGTGGTCGGTTCGTCGAAGATGATGATGCGGGCGTTTACGCTTAACGCCTTGGCAGATTTCAACGAGTTGCCTTTCGCCCGGCGAAAGCTTCTCCACCAGCGTGTCCGGAGATACATCCAGTTCGACGGCTTCGAGGAAGCGGCGCGTCTGTGCAACCATGGCCTTGCGGTTAAGGATCGGCAGCCTGGCGACCTTGGGGAAGCCATCGATCCAGAGGTTCTCGGCAATGCTGAGGTTCGTAAAGAGATTGAGCTCCTGATGGATGAAGGCGATCCCTGCATCGTTGGCATCTCGCGCCGAGTGGGGTGTGTAGCGCGCTTCGTCGAGGAGAAGCGAACCGCTGTCAGGGGGTGGACGCCGCCTATCAGGTTCATCATCGTGCTCTTGCCGGCGCCGTTCTCGCCGACCAGCCCGAGCACGCTGCCGCGCGCCAAGGCCAGACTGACGTGCTTGAGCACCGGCACACCGAAGAAGCCTTTGTTGACATCCACAAATCGTAGGATCGTATCGCTCATGGCAGGATCCCCAGTCAGTTCCGCGCCAGCAGGCGGGTTCGCAGGACATCGAGGGTGGCAGCCAGCAAAATGACCGATCCCTTGACAATCTGCACCCAGTAGAAGGAGAGGTTCAGCAGATTCAGGCTATTGTCGAGAAGGACAAAGAAGAGGACGCCGAAGACCGTCCACATGATCTTGCCTTTGCCGCCAAAGAGGCTGGTGCCGCCGATTACGGTGGCGCCGACTACGTCGAGCAAGAGTGTCGCGCCCAGTGTGGGCCGTCCTGCACCCAGGCGTGCGGAGTAGAAGACCGCCCCCATGGCGGCGAACATGCCGCTCAGCACATAGGCCATGATGATGACGCGCGCAACCGGCACGCCTGAAACTTTCGAAGTGCGTTGATTGGAGCCCGTTGCGTAGAACCAGCGACCCATGCACTGTTCGGCTCAAGAACAATTGCGCGACAATCGCCAGGGCTCCCACAATAAAGAAGGAATAGGGTACGAGCGATATCTGACCCTGTCCGATCGCCAGAAATGAATCCGGCAGATACATGATGTTCTCGGACTTGACCAGGTACACGGCGAGAGCGCTGAAGAACATCATCGCCACCAGCGTGACCATGAACGGCGGCATCTTCAGGCGGGCGACGGCCGTACCGTTAAGCACCCCGATGAGACCACCGACAATCACCATTAGGGTGATTGCAACAACAACGGCGTATGGATTTCCGCCCAGCAAGCCACCCTGCTCGGAAAGGGCAAAGCCCCAGAGAGGGCTCTTTGTAAAGAGCACCGGGTCGACCTGTGAGGTCATTACGACGGCGCCGACGACGCTGACAAGCGCCATAATCGAGGTCTGCGAGAGGTCAATGCCGCCGACGATCAAGACGAAAGTTTGACCGATTGCAACCGCAAGCAGCGGCCACATATTGGAAAAAATGTTGGCGAGGTTCTGTGGGCTGGCCAGACGCGGGATGAACGGCAGCAAAACCAGGAAATAGACAATACTCAGAACGAGCACAAAGTACTCGGAGAGAAGGAGCCTGCGCAGGAATCGCCAGGACTTGGCCCCGAATGATGTCTGCGTATTCAGCTCGATGCTCGTCGTTGGGGAGTTCAATTCCGCCTCCATAGATGAAAAGCCTGTCTGGTGGCCGGTCCATTCGTTCGCCCGTGGGCAGGCGCCCGTCCATCCTCCAATGCAGCCTGGAAAAAGGACGGGCCACCTGCAACAGGCGGCGCGCAGTCGGGACTGCGCGCCACTTTGAGCTGTGACTACTGCATGAATGTGCGGTCCAGGCTCTCACCGGTCTCGGCGAAGAGCTTGCAGCCCCACATGTCGTTCGCACGTTCGGCCCAGTTGCCCTGCGTCAGCGCGAAGCCCGGGTCGTCCATCCAGTTGTCCGGGGTCGTCTCGCCGGCTTGGCAATCGACTGGAGCATGGCATTCATGATCGTCTCGGCCTCGAAGAAGAGGTCCTGGACGCCGGTTGCGTCGACGTAGCCGTCGCGCATGAGCTGGCAGGCGCGTCGAGTCACCGTCAAGGCCGCCCATGATGACGTGGCCTTCTTCGCCGACCTTCGTCCACTTGCCAAGCGGCTCAAGCACGGACTGAATCATCGGGTACATGAAGTCGGAGGAGGTGAAGATGAAGTTCACATCGGGGTTCGACTGCATGGCGGCTTCGAGGTTGGCAAGCGCCACGGCGCCGTCCCACTTGGTGGGGACTTCGACGACTGGGTTGAACAGGTCAGGGTTGGCCTCGATGACGTTGAGGAAGCCCTGGCGGCGGCCAACGGCATTCGGGTCGCCCAGGTCGCCAACCATGATCAGCGGGGTTACCTTCTCGGCCAACCTTCTTGGCTTCTTCGGCCATGTATTCGACTGCAGTCTGAGCAATCACTTCGTTGTTTGCAACGATCACAAGGGTCGGGTTGCTGTCATTTGCCGGCGGGCGGTTGAAGACGGCAATCGGGATACCGGCCTTGTTGGCCTCACCAACGATTGTTACGGCGCTCTCCCCGTCCTGCGGGATGATGATGATGCCGTCGACGCCCTGAGCAATACAGTCCTTGACCTGCTCGAGCTGCTTGTTGGCGTCTTCGTTGGCGTTGCGCTCAATGACCTCAACACCGAGTCCCGCAAGGGTCTCGACGATGGCCTTGTGGCCGGCAACCCAGAACTCGGTCTCAAGATCCTGGTAGGCAAAGCAAATGGACTTGCCGGCCGCGCCGGCGCCTTCCACGACAACTTCACCTTCGGGCGCAGGCGCGGCTGCAGGTGCAGCAACCGGCACGGCGCAACCAGCAAGCAGCAGGCCGAAAACCAGCGAAAGAACGAGCAACTTGGTCAGATGCTTCATGGTGTAACTTCCTCCTCATTGAAGTATGTGGGACGGCACATTGGTTGGCTTGATGGCATGCTCGGGGAGTTCCCGATGCCACCAAGGGCGCTACGACTGGGAGAGCGTAAAGTCAATCAATCGGTTATCTGTGGCGGACCTCCTTCTTCCCTTCCGTTTGGCGCCGGTCCATCGGCCCGGCGCCCCGAATTTCGACCGGGACTTCTGTACTGGGTCTTTCGCTACTGGTGGTGGTACGTCTCCCAACCCAGGTAATTCCCAAAGGATTCGGCAAGGACCCCGCCTACGTAGTCGCGGGTCATTGCCGCGTGGTGAGCAAAGCCGTTGCGACAAAGGTAACGCAGCAAGTTCTGCAGCTCGGGGACTTCGACGACCGCATGCGAGCCGGAGACCTTGGAGAGCGGGTCGTCGGTGAAGAGGCCTTCGCCGACGTACGTATGCACGAGACCGTGGCGATCATCCGTGTCGATGCGCGCATAGGTGAGGGGCCCAGCAGGCGCTCGCCCCTGGATAGCGCCCCACGTATTGTCCGAGCCCAGGGTGGCGCCCAGCACTTCAGCCGAGATCAGCTCGATGTTGCCGACCAGGCTCTTGGCCCAGTTGCCGCAGTGGAAGAAGAGGCACTTGTTCGGCTCGTCGTCGTAGTTGTTGTTCCAGTCAACAAGTCCGCTTGGTTGGCCCGAGGCAAGCGTCAGTGCGTACATGGAGGCGGTGCCGGCAATGTCAACTTCACATGCGCTGGGCATGAGTTTTTCGCTCATCATGCTCATTACCGTGCAGGAGTTGATGCCATAGTTCTTCTGGATTGAATCCCAGCACTGGAAGGCCGTAGCGTCGATCGAGTTGGCGTCCATCCAGTCCGTCAGCACAATGGCGAGCTTGGCCATCAGCACAAGCGAACTCTCGGGCGCCTTTGTTGGCGCATAGGCGTGAATCTCCTCGAGTCGGTCGCGCACACGGACGTCGGCGTCGGCGATCTTCTCGGTGTTGCCGAAGACTTCGGAGAGGTCGATCGTCGAGACGTTGATGCCTGACGCCTCGAAGAGCTTCTCGCTGTAGCGCACCGTCTGGAAGGCATTCGGCCGTGCGCCAACCGCGCCCAGACGCGCAGTCCGCATGCCGCCTGTCACTCGGCAGACCCGAGCGAAACGGTCGATCTCGCGGCGGAACGCATCGCTATCGGGGTCAACCGTGTGTCGGTCGGTGAGGCTGTATTTGATGCCGTACTGATAGAAGTTGTTTGTGACGGAGAACTTGCCGCAGAAAGCGTCGCGGCGCCCTGCCACCGTCAGTTCTTTGGTGGTGTCGGGGAAAGCGTGAACGAGTACCGGCACATCCAGCCCCGAAAGGCGAATTGCGTCGGCGATTCCCTTTTCGTCGCCGAAGTTGGGTAGCGATACAAGGATGCCGTCGATCTCGTCGTGGTGAAGCTTGAAGAGATCGGCGCACTTCTGCGAATCCGGCCAGGTTTCGACCGCGCCGAGCTTTGTGGTCTGTTCGTCGACGATAATGGTGTCGATGCCAAACTCGCTTAGTTTGTCCAGCACCTTGCGCCGGCCATCCACCACCAGCGAATCAGAAAAGAAGTTGCGGTTGCCAACGATTACTGCAAGTGTTGTCTTGCCACGTTTCATCGTGATGTTCCTCTTCTGGACTTCGTCCCTATGGAAATCGTCTCTAGGTAATTCGTTTGTATGCAATTCGTACCAGTGGCATTCATGAACTGGGCTGCGAACGATTTCGTTTCGTCGCAGCGCTTCGCCGCTACGGAATGAAAACCGCCTTGAGCACCTTGCCCTCGAGTGCCATGTTCGCGCCCTCGACGAAGTCCGCAAGTGGCATGCGATGCGTGATCAATTTGTCCACCGGGATGCGGTTCAGTGCGACAAGTTGCACGGCGTTGCGGTAGTGACGTGGGGCAAAGGTTGTTGTGCCGATCAGGTGCAGCGCGTTGTAGTGGATGAGGTTCATGTCCACAGGGGGTGTGCAGTCATCCTTGGGCAGGCCGCCAAAGAGGAGAATGCGGCCATCCTTGCGCGCCATCTGCACCGCTTGCACCACCGCCGCTGGGGCGGGTGTAGCCGTTACGATGACATCGGCGCCCTTGCCGTCGGTGAGCCGGCGCACTTCGGCGACGAGATCCGTCGTCGCCGCGTTGATCGTGGCGTCCGGCGCAAAGGGAAGCGCCATGTCCAGTCGCTGCTGGTTGATATCGGCGATGAAGACGCGGTCCGCGCCGCGCAGGCGGGCCAGGGCAATGTGGATGCAGCCGATTGGCCCTGAACCGATAATGACGACAGTGTCGCCCATGCCAACCCGGCCGCGTTCCTGGGCGTTGATGCAGGAAGAGATCGGTTCGGCAATGGCTGCTCTGCCCGGGTCCACGCCTGCAGGCACACGCTCGATGTTGCCAATCGCAATCGCTTCAGCCGGAATCGCGATTTGCTCGGCCAGTCCGCCCGGCCACGCCTGCGCAATTTCGCGGTAGTTCTCGCAAAGCTCATAGCGCCCGTCGCGACAGAAGTCGCAGTGGCCGCAATAGGCCACCGGGCCAATGCTTACCAGTTCACCAACGCTCCAGGGACCTTGATAGTCGGGACCGGTCTCTGCCACAACGCCACAGATCTCGTGACCGATAATCCACGGAAAGGTCACCTTGCGGTGGCCCGAGCGCAGCGTGCGCAAGTCCGAGCCGCACAGATCCGCAGGCCTTGACGTCAACCAGCATGCCGCCCGGAGGCGTTGACGGCGCCGGCACTTCTTCAACTGCAAACTGCATGGGAGCGCGCACAACAACTGCTTGCATGGCTTCACCTGTGTTTGAAAGGGCGGCCCGGACTTGCGCGCCGCCGTGAATGTCATTGTGAATTTGTGGGTCGTGTTATGCAGGAATAGTTGCCTGCAGTTGGCGCAGTTTGTAGACCAGTGACTCCGTATCCGGCGCGAAGTTGGCGGTGGTGAAGAGCTCGCCGCGGCCAATGTCCTGGGTGACGATTCCACCGGCTGTCAGACCCATGGGAATCGCGTTGAGGGCGACTGCATCTTCGGCGGTGTGGATGCGGGCAAAGAAGTCGGCGCTGCCGATGCCGCCGACACGCTCGCCAACCTTGAGGTCGCGCTTGGCAACCGAGATCACTTCCGAAATCATCGCCATGGGCTTGAGCACTGCTTCGCCATAAATGACGGCTTCGGCCACGGCCTGTGGCGTTTCGATGCTGCAGAGGTGGAAGGGGCGGAAGAGTTGGTAGTAGGGGCCATCGCCCATCGAGTAGAACTTGAGATCTGCGCGGATGTGCGGGTCATCGGCCGTGATGATGGCGAAGACGCCCGGCGCTACTTTGCCGATCGAATAGTCAACGCAACCGCGGCGGCTCAAAATGCCCCCATCTTCGACGGGCACGAAGACCTTGCGCAGGTCGGGCAGGTCGACGGATGCGCCATGTGCACCGGGGACATCGGGCACCAGCCCGGTGGCATTGGACATGGCGGCCAGCTCCACCATTGTCTTCGTCCCATCTTTGAAGGCTGCGAGCATCTTGGGGTTCATGTTCTTGGATTCGGCTTCGGCGCGGCACGAATCCGGCGTGGCGTAGTAGTCGATCGCGTTGTTCTTGCCCTTGCCCAGACAGACGACTTCAAAGCCAAGCCCGGCGGCAAAGTCATAAATCTGTTTGCACACGCCCGGCTCATCTCCCGAGGACGCTGTATAGACGCACCCCATTCGTTCGGCCATGTTGCTCAGGATCAGCCCCACGGTGACGTCGGTTTCCACATTGAGCATGACGACGTGTTTCTTCTGCAAAATGCTCTGCCACGCCACCTGCGCACCGACCTCGGCAACACCCGTGGCTTCGACAATCGCATCCACGCCCGACAATTGTGTCAGCAGCATTGCATCTTCCGTGACGATGAACTTCCCTGCGCGCAGGGCATCCTCACCGGTGGAAACCACGTTCGTGACGCAAATTGCCGTATCGGGAATGCCCAGCGCGTGGAGCGTCTTGAGTGGGCGATTCACGTCAATGTCGGCGATCGCGCTTGTCTCCATGCCGGCCATGCGGCGGGTGATATGCACCATGCCCGACCCTTCCTGACCACAACCGACCAGGCCTACGCGAATCAGATTTCCCTCGGCTTGTCGCTTGCGCAGATGTTCCAGTAGTTCCATTAGGACCTCGTTTTGCAACTCATTTGGATTGGGAAAAATCTCTGTGAAGTCGTTCGGTATGCCTGCTCGGCCGGCGGTTTCACCGTCAAGCAGGTGACTTGTGGGGCGGCCGGTAACGTATTGACCGGCCAGTTTGCGCACCAGCACGATGCGCTGCGGCCATGATACCGGCCTACAGGAGCTGGCTGCTGCCTACAATCGCTCTTCGAGCAGGCGCAACGCAGTACTCTCATCCGTGATCAACACCTTGACAAGGTGTCCGGTCACGGCAGCTCGAATTGCCGTGAACTTCTCGGCGCCGCCGGCAACGCCAACAACACGCGGAATCCGCTTGATCTGCTCAAGATCGAGTCCGAGAACCCGCTGATTGATCGGGTGGCTTATGGCGCCGCCCTGAGCATCAAAGAAGCGCAGGGCAATGTCTCCAACGGCCCCCAACTCGGAAAGCTCGTCAATCTCGGTGTCCGTGAAGATGCCGGCCTGGCGCATCACCGTGTCGGGCTCAGGCGTGCCGATACCGACGAGGGCGACATTCGCGCGTGCGGCAAGCTGCAGTGTCTCGGCAATGTTCGGGTCTTTGAGAAGTTCGTCGCGCACAATCGGGCTTGAGACGATGCCGGGAGAAGGAAAGAGGCGCATGCGTGCGCCCAGCCGAGTTGCCATGCGCATTGCAAGGTCGGCGCCGTACGTGTCGGACTCGGCGCTGCCCAGACCACCCAGCATTTGCACGACGCGCAAGTCCGGAAGGTTTTGCGGTGCAATGTTGTCAATTACTGCAAGCAGCGTGCTGCCCCAACTGATATCAACCACATCCAGCTCGTTGAGTGATCGCGCAATGAAGTTTGCTGCGGCGACGCCCAGCTTTGGCACAACATCGGCCTGCCGGACGCCCATGCCCTCGACAACGACGACTTCGTCAAGTCCCAATGTTCGTTCAAGGCGACGCTCAAGATCGCCAAAGGAATCGGGTGGCGGCGTAATCGTGATCTGCACAACGCGCTTCTGTCGTGCCAGATTGAGCAGACGGGAGACCTTGATCCGTGAGAGGCCAAACCGTTTGCCGATTTGGTCTTGCGTCACGCCGTCCTCGTAATAGGCTTTTGCGATCTTGTAGAGCAGGGTATCGTCGGTCACTGGGGAGCCTGACTGTTCATATGAACACTGTCTGCCAAATGAACATGCACAGTGTAGCACACGCCTTGACGCGCGTCAATAGGGTTTTGAAAACTCGTTTCCAACGCACGATCATTGACTCCAGGCAGCAGGTTGGGGCCTCCATCACCCGAAAATGAAACGAGGCCCCTGAAAGGGAGCCTCGAGTGTGCAATTGCCAGTTTGCCGGGGCCGGTTCTGTTGGAAGCGCCGACCAAAGCCGAGTTTTCGTAGCGGCCAGGACGAGGGCAAGGAGGCCTTCCGCTACGACCGCTCTGCTATCGTTGTAGTGAATGGTCCGAAGTTGAACCAGTCAACCAATAAACCAGTCAACCGATCAACCAATCAACCCGTCAACCAATCAACAGCTCACCCAACCCTAACCTCCCAGCGAGTGGACGAGGTCAACGTACTGCTGCATGGCATCATCAGTAGACGTGCCCTTGATGCCTGCCCATGCGTCGAACTTGGCACGCCCAACGAAGTCGGTGAAGCCCGGGCGGCTGCCCTGAACATCTCCCACGGTTGCCTGCTTGTACAAAGAATAGAGTTTAAGCAGCGTGTCATTGTCGGGTTTCGTGGGCAGGCTCTTGGAGGCTGCGGCTGCGGCCTCAAATTCGCTCTTGAGATCGGCCATTGTGGGTCTCCTGTGGCTGGAAATGAAGTGTTCTGCGGTAGGATGGGAACCAGCATATTGTAGCGCATCCTGCGCGCCCGCCGACGCGGCGCGCCCAACCGAAGGCATTCTCAATGGCGCAGGCCCGCAAACGCATTCTCATCGACACAGACCCCGGAATTGACGACGCCATGGCGCTCCTGCTGGCGCTGGCATCGCCCGAACTTGAAATTGCGGCTGTCACAACCGTTGCCGGTAACAACCCAAGCGTCGACATGATGACCCGAAACGCGCTTGACCTGCTTGCGCTCGCTGGGCGCAGCGATATTCCCGTTGCCGGAGGGGCGGCCATGGCGCTTGCCCGCCCGCGCCCACCCGTCGGCGCAAACGTGCATGGTGAGAATGGGCTGGGAGGCGTCGAGATCCCGCGTTCCCCAAGAGAGGCGCTATCGCAAAGCGCCGCAGAGTTGCTCGCCGGCCAGGCCCGCACGGGGCTTGATGCTTTCGTGGCGCTGGCCCCCCTGACGAATTTCGCACTGGCGCTGGGTCTCTGCCCCGAGCTTCCTGCGCTTGTCCCGCAGTTGAGCCTCATGGGAGGTGCAGCGAGGGTTCCCGGCAACGCGACGCCCGTGGCCGAGGCCAACATCCTCAATGATCCCGAGGCGGCCCAGATCGTCTTTGCTGCGTGGCCGTCGATTGTGATGGCGGGGCTTGACGTGACGCGACGTGCGCCCGTGGGTGCAGAGTTCCTCGACAGGCTACGCGACCTGGGCAACGCAGCCGGTCTGTTTCTTCACAAGGCTTCGCAGCACTACCTGAACTTCTATTTCAGCCGGGGCGAAAGCGGCCTGCACATGCACGATGTTCACGCGATCATGGTGCTTGTGCGGCCGGAACTCTACACGCTGCGCGAAGTGCGGATTGAAGTTGAAACGATCGGGGAGTTTACGCGCGGCCAGACAGTGGCTGACTGGCGCGGCGACTGGGGCGCGCACCCCAGACAGCGCTTCTGGTTGACGTGAATGCCGAAGAGTTTTGCGAGGAGTATGTCAAGCGTATTGCGTCGCTGCCGTGATGAGTGCAGGCGAGCCGCTACGCAACGCCGTCTCGCGCGGAAGATGCCCCATCAGGAGTCTCGCCGATAATCTCGTCTGTTTCCGTGCGCCAATCCCAGTCTGGAGCCTCATTGCTGTCGGCTGCAGGGAATTCTTCATCGTTCTCGCGCTTGAGCAGCACCTCGCGCCCTTGCCCGCCGCCCATGTCGGGACCCACAATCCCCTTGTTCTCCAACTGCTCCATCAGGCGCGCCGCACGCGGGTAGCCAATGCGTAACTTGCGCTGAAGCATGCTTGTGCTGCACACGTCCACGCCATCAAGCGCGTCGATGGCATCCTGCACCAGCTCATCACCATCCTCTTCGCGCCCAATCAGCCCTGCCCAGGGCACCCGCACAGGCCCGGTGCCGGGGGGCGCCTGCGCCATCCAGAACCCAACAATGTGACCGATTTCATCATCAGTAACGAGACATCCCTGCACGCGCAGCAGCTTGGCCGCGTCGGGGCGCATGAGAAGCATGTCGCCGCGTCCCAACAGCCGCTCTGCGCCCGGCGCGTCGAGAATCACGCGGCTGTCCGTCGAACTGGAGACAGCAAAGGCCACGCGCGTCGGGAAGTTTGCCTTGATGAGACCCGTCACCACGTCGACGCTGGGGCGCTGCGTGGCCAGCACAAGGTGGATTCCGGTGGCGCGCGGCCAACTGCGCCAAGCGGCAGAGTTGGCGCTCCACATCCTCGGCAGCAGTCATCATCAGGTCGGCCAACTCGTCAACAATCAGCACGATGTACGGGAGCCGCTCGAGTGGGGCGCCCTCGTCCGTGGATTTGCCCGCCAGCACGTTGTAGGTGTCAATGTTGCGCACGCCCAGGCTGTTGAAGAGTCGATAGCGGTCGTCCATCTGCAGCGTCAGCCAGGTGAGCGCAGCCATTACCTGGTCCACGTCGGTAATCACGTTGCCGATCAGGTGCGGGATGCCGTTGTAGCCGGTGAGCTCGACGCGCTTGGGATCCACCATGAGGAAGCGCAGCGTCGCGGGGCTGTGGCGCATGAGCAGCCCCATGATGATCGCGTTGATACAGACCGATTTGCCCGAGCCGGTGGCCCCGGCAATCAGCATGTGAGGTGCGCGCCCCAGGTCGACAACAATTGGCGCGCCTGAGGTGTTGCGCCCCATGGGCAGGGCGAGCGCGCCGCCCCGCTCACGAAACTCGCCCGTCTCCAGGATTCCGCGCAAACTGACCACTGACTTTTCGACGTTGGGTACCTCGATGCCCACATAGGCACGGCCCGGCACGGGAGCCTCAATACGCACCGCTGGGGCAGCCAACGCCAGGGCCAGGTCGTCGGCAAGCGCAAGAATGCGGCTTACGCGCACCTTGCGCTTCTGCCCGGCGCGCTCAATGTAGAGCGGCTCCACGCCGAACTGCGTCACCGTCGGGCCGGATTCAACGTGCACGACCCGCACAGGCACGTCAAAATCTTCAAGCGTCTGCTCGATGCGCCGCTGCAGCTCCTCGCTGTTGCTCTCGGCATACGTACCGCTGTCGGAGGCGAGCAGTTCCACGGAGGGCAACAATGTACCGCTCAGATTTGGCACTCCCATCACGTCAACCTTGGGAGGCAGCGCGGATGGGCTTTTCGCACTCCTGGAGGGCTTGGCGGCTTTTTGAGCCGCCGGGGCGCCTGGGGCGGCCGGGTCGAGTTTTACAGCGGGGGGAATCGCACCCTCCTGTACTGTTGAGAGCGGGTCAGGCTCCGCTCGCAGCGGATCGTTCTCGTCCTCAAACAGCGCGTCCGTTTCGACGTCGGCGGCATTTGCGTCCCACTCAGCGGCCCACGCGGCGCGCTGCGCCCGCCGCAAGCGCCACAAATCAACGCGTCGCGCAATAAACGCCACGCCGTACAAAGCGGGCGTATAGCGCAGCAGCATGAGGATCCCCGCCAGGCCGAGCATGGCGATCAGCAGCAAGGCCAGCGAGTAGCCAAGGGCGTTGACGAGAGCGCTGCCCAGAACCCAACCGACAATGCCTCCGCTGTTGCCATCTTGTGCGAACGGCGCGGTTTTCGCCTGTCCGGACGTGTACACCCAGGTTCCGGCTTGCAGCGCCAGCAGTAGTAGTTCCGCGCCAACGAGGGCCTCGGCGCTCCAGTAACCGGCGCGCGGCCCCAGGATGAGCACGACGCCTACGACCACAAGCGTGAGCGCCACCAGTACCGTTGTCCAACCGAAGAGGCGCTCGGGCCAGGCAGGCAAATCGCCGGGAAGTGTCAGCAGCACCACGATGCCGGCCACGATGAGAAGCATGGCAAAGAGTTCGCGGCCGTAGCGAGCGAAGAACGTGCGCGTGTCGGCAAGCCAGGTGCGTGGCCGGCGGTACTCCAGGGGTGGCGCGGCACGCGGCGAGAGCGGATTGCGCGTCGTGACCCTTGCCTGCGCTGCCGCTTCTAGGCGCGGCGGTTGTCTTGCCGGCCGGCTTGCTCGCCGACCCTGTGCTACCGCCCTTGGACGTCGGCCGGCTGCTGGAGGATGCTCCGCTCTTCGAGGAGTTGCGTGGGGCTGTCTGTTTTGGCATTGGGCTGGCCGGATGCTGTGAAATGTGCGATGTCGGTAACCGGTGACGGTGCGAAGCCAATGCGTGCACACAATGCGCCTGACGGGGCGCCGTCGGTGTGCTTATTCCACCCGCGTTTCCTGGGCCGGGTGCGGGTCTGCGTGGTTGGCGGCGCTGCTGCCATTGCTTGCCGAGGCGCCGTTTTCCTTCACAATCCACTGCGCCGTCTGTTCGTTTTCCATGTCGCTGAGGACACGCGCCAGGTGGCCGATCGCAACCCGCTGCTTGCGATACAAATCACTCTCACTCATGGCAAGGCGGTCTGCAATCTCGCGCACTCTGCGACCCTGAATAAAGCGCATTTCGAGGATATTGTAAAGCAGCCATTCGGGGGCCGTGAAGTTCTGTTTGCCCTCGGGCCGCAGCTTGTCCAGCGCTGAACCAAGCACGAGTCGCAACGCCTTGGTTGGGTCATCGTCTGCCCGATCCAGCGTACGATTCACGGCGCTCATGCCCAGAAGCGGGCTGCTTGAGAGTTTGGGGCCGCCCCAGTAGTGACTCAGCGCATCCTTGACCCACGCCTCGAATTCGGGGCTGTTCACGGGGCTTGGCTCGAGCATTGCGCCCGTGGGCGACGTGTTACTCTCCGCCTCAAGGTAGGGAACCATCGTGCGCATCGTCTGTATGCGCTCAATGTCGGGAATGATGCTGCGCAAAGTGAGATAAACGCTTTGCTGCGCACGGCGCTCCACCAGAGCACTGCTGATCCGTTCGATCATGCTGTCGAGAATCTGGATCTCTTCAATGCTCAGGATGGGTGCTGTCGTGCGCGCCTCCACCCCCAGCAGCCCCAGCGTCAGCGTGAGCCCTGGGCTCTCTGAACGCTCCTGCAGGGGCCAAAGCCAGAAACCGCTTTCGCTGATGGGCGCGTGGGCATTCTGTGCGTGAAACGCGCGCCGCAAAGTCTCGCTCCAGCCCGAATTGGCTACCACTCCTTCACGCGCCGCAGCCGAGCCTACCATCGCCTCGAGAATCAGTTCCGACCCGACGACCGAGGCCACAAATCCCGATTTGACGCGCAGCAACTCGCACATCGCCACGAGGTGATTCTCAAGGAACTGGCGCAAATCGCTGTGCGTGAGCAGATGGCGGTCAAGCTCGCGCAGCCACGCCACCTCATCGCGATCTTCACGATAGATCAGCCTGTCGATGAGGCTCTTGCTGACGCTCAGGAAGAGCTGGCTGCAGATGATCACGCCTGTAATCACGCTGAAGAGAACGATGTCGGTCGGCAAACCCAGCGCCCGCTCAATGGTCGGAACGGTCTGTATCGCGAGGATGACGAGAATTGCCACCGCCGGGCCGCGCAGCAGGAAGCGGACCATGCGGTAACGAACGACGCGGTCAGGCGTGAGTGCGCCAAAGTAGGCAATCGTGTAGCTCATGATCACGAGCATGACGCCCACGGCCATGTTGCCCACAATTGAGAGGGCGAAGAGCAGGCGGCTCGGCTCGGGCGCGTTATCAAGCCGGCTCAACAGAATGAGATAGGGGAAGACCGCCACGCCCGGCGCGACGAAACCGAGCAAGAGGTAGTTGATGCGCTTGCGCGAGTTGTCGGTCAGGCAGCGGCTGCGCGCCTTGAGCACATTCTGCAATGCAAGCAGCGCGGCAATGCCAAAGAACGCTGCAAAGAGCCAAAAGAACGGCCCCGATACAAGGTGCGAAATGAAGCGCGAAAAGACAACATCCTCGACGATCGCGTCGCCATAGATTGCGTCGAAAACGCTGGCAGTCGAGAGGACTGCGAAGACAACGGCGATGAACTGCCGTCCCCGCCCCACGCGGAAGTTTGTGGTGGCCAGCACTGCAAGCGAGAAGAAATAGTAGGCAAAGGGAACGAGGGCAATGCCAATCCACTCAAAGCGCAACCAGCGCGCGGCGGAGGCCGCGTTGTCCACGCGCGTGAGCGCCACCTCGCTGGAGTAGACAATCATGATGCAGAAAAGCAACAGCGAGAAGCGGCGTGCGACGGAGACGCGGAACGAGTAGGTAAAATGATAGGCCAGCAGCGAGAAGGCCAGGATGACATTGACGGAAAGCACCAGCACGTTGGCAAAGGCCAACAGGCGCGTCCCGTCAGAGAGAATCGCCCACATGGTTCACCTTGAAACGTGAGTCGAGGCCCATGAATCGCGAAGTAATCGGCAGAAAGTCCTGGAACGCGGATGGCGCGGATTCGGCGGATTGAACAGCCCGAAAAAGAGATGTGTGCAATGTCATTGCAACTCCCAGGGCGTGGCTCACCAACGGGTGCGAATCAGCGTTAATTCGTGCAATCCACGTCCAGGTTGTCTCGCTGCTTCTCGCCGATCATTGAATCGAGTAGCGCAGAGTGGCTCATATGACTGCGACTTGTGCCCCTCCCGACTCTCGACCCCCGACTCCCGACCCCCGACCCCGACTCCCGACCCCCGAGCACTCACTAACTCACCCACTCAATCTTCTCATCGACCACAATCCACTGCCCGCGCCGCTTGACCAGCTTCAGCTTGAACCCCCCACCCACGATTGGCGAACGCCGAATGTGAAGGCGCATCTCCGCTTCACTCAACGTGCGGAACTCGATTGGCTCCATCTCCACAAGCGGGCCGCCCGGCGTTGGGGCAGGTTCATCGGGAAGCAACCAGAGCACCGGACCCGCAAAGCCCAGGTCTCCCTGTACCTCGGCGGGATGGCAGCGGATGCGCAATTCAGCGTCGCCGCCCTCGGCATCCGGTTCAATGTGGCGCGCCTGGCCCAGTTTGTGAATCAGCCCTGTGCGCCGAATGCGCAGTGTGTCAGGTTCCTGCGTGTCGGCGCTGCGATAATAGCGGGCGAGCGCATAGGTGGGGCCAAAGGCATTTTGCTGCGCAAGCAAGCTGATTAGGTCTTCGCGTACACGCCCCCAGCGATAGCGCCACTCCTTGGCGCTGATTGCATCGCCATACTCAAGCAACTCAAGCGTGGCATCGGCCCCCAACCTGCTGACGATCGCAACGGGCGGGAGCTTCTCGGGGTCCTGCTTGAGCCGCGCCAGGGTGACGTCGGGCGTTGTCTCCAGATCGTCCGGGCGCATGAAGGACCGCCGGGTGCTTAGCGCGAAGAAGATCCCAACGACAATGGCCCCCACAAAGAGCGCGACAAGTGTCCAGGCGATGGGGTCCATGGCCTGCAAGATGCGTTGCAGCGATGGGAAAGTCGGCGCATCACCTCCGCCAAATAGGCCGCGCAGTTGGTCCAGCCACTCCTGCATAAGTGCTCCCGCATTGTGGACTCCTGGCCGCATTGTACCATAGAACGGTGGCTCACTCCCGAGCGGCGTGTCTCTTCCGCCCCACCCACAGTCCAGGGTAGCCAGGGTGCGGTTGGATTGCAAAAAAGCGGCAAGTTGACGCACTTGCGGCAGATTGGAAGCATTGTCACGGTATCGTCGCAAGAATGCACATATTCTGTACATAGTTTGAGCAAGGAGTGCAGCGGTTCCCGCGAACGCTTCACGAGTCTAGGCAAGACAAACCGTACAGTCAACAGGCCGTCCCCGCCGCGCTTATCGCAGCGCTCGGCCATCAGGTATCACGCAGTGTTTGTAATGTCGACCATTTCGCAACTCAGTTTCGGCTGAACCAACCACCATCCATGTACGACCCAAGGAGACTGATCCAAATGAAGCGCACGCTTGTCCTACCCCTGTTGCTGGTCACGATTATGGCGCTGGCAGCATGTGCGCCGGCAGCCGCCCCTGCGGCCCCGGCCGCCCCTGCAGCCCCCGCCGCAACCGAAGCGCCGGCCGAAGCCGCACCTGCGGACGCAGCGCCCGCCGACATTGTAGACACCGCGATCGCTGCCGGATCGTTCGGCACCCTTGTGGCTGCGGTTCAGGCTGCAGGTCTGGTCGACGCACTCAAGGCCGAGGGTCCCTTCACAGTCTTCGCCCCGACCGATGAGGCATTTGCCAAGTTGCCCGCAGGCACCGTTGAGTCCCTCCTGGCGGACCCTGAGGCGCTGAGCAAGATTCTTCTGTACCACGTTGTTCCGGGCAAGGTGATGGCCGCTGACGTGACGGACGGCCTCGAGGCCGGTACACTCAACGGCGCTCCGGTGAACTTCACCGTCGCAGACGGCAAGGTCATGATTAACGGCGCCGCAGTTACCGCCGCCGACGTTGTGGCAAGCAACGGCGTGATTCATGTGATTGACAGCGTGATTCTGCCGCCGGCCGACGAAGCAATGTCCGACACCGAAGCATGCCGACACGAAGCGATGACCGACACGGAAGCAATGACCGAAACCGATACCATGGCGCACGGTGAAATGGCCGCCGACATTGTTGACACCGCGATTGCTGCCGGATCGTTCGGCACCCTTGTGGCTGCGGTTCAGGCTGCAGGTCTGGTCGACGCACTCAAGGCCGAGGGTCCCTTCACGGTCTTCGCCCCCACCGATGAGGCATTTGCCAAGTTGCCCGCAGGCACCGTTGAGTCCCTCCTGGCGGACCCTGAGGCGCTGAGCAAGATTCTTCTGTACCACGTTGTTCCGGGCAAGGTGATGGCCGCTGACGTGACGGACGGTCTCGAGGCCGGTACACTCAACGGCGCTCCGGTGAACTTCACCGTCGCAGATGGTAAGGTCATGATTAACGGCGCCGCAGTTACCGCCGCCGACGTTGTGGCCAGCAACGGTGTGATTCACGTCATCGACAGTGTTATCCTCCCCCCGGCTGAATAACAGTTTGTGCAGTGAGTAGTAGCAGGTTGAAGGAGTGCGGGGCGCGAGCCCCGCACTCCTTCTGCGTTGATCGGAGAAACAACACGTTTTTGCACCCAATCAGTGCGTGGTAACATTGCCACACAAATTCGACCCTCCTCCTGCGCGTGCTCACCGTATTGCGAACGCCCATGAACCCCGAGAATCGTTCTTCGCTGCTGTATCTGCCATTTGTCGAACTGCGCCCGGGCTGCGGTGCAGGTCTGCCGCGGCCGCCTGGCTGGTTGTCCTTCAGCGACACGTCCCTGCTCGTGTTGGTTGGTGTGACTGGCGTTGGCAAGAGTACGACGCTCGCGAGCCTGCTGCGCGGCCGGCGCGCCACACTTCTTCCTGATCGCCGCGAACTGACCGACAAGCTCATGATTGCCTCCATGCAGCTTGCCGACGGCGCACCGGTTGCGCCCGTAACGGACCGCGCACAGCGTTTCGCCTACACGCGCCGCTATCGAGATACGCATCCGGGTGGCATGGCCGACGCGCTGTTGGAGCTGTCAATTGCGCCCGAGCTCGCCCAAAAGCTTCTCATTTTTGATGGACTGCGCGGGGCCAATGAAGTCCAGTCCGCTTGCATGGCGCTGCCGAAGGCGCACTTTGTGATGCTTGACGCCCCCGACGCTGTGCGCGTCGTGCGCTTGCTAGGTCGCAGCGATCCCTTCGATCGCGTCGAGCGGATTCTTCCCGATCCATCAGGCGCGCCCTTTCAAGCGCTGGGGCTCGACGAAGCAGCCCATCTCTTTACACTTGAGGAACAGGCAATGCTGCTGGGGCTGGTTGACAGCGGGCGCGTATCGGCGGATGATCTGCGGGCCAAAGTCAAGATCGTGGTCGAGGAGCGCCGAAGTTACGACCCTAATGCGACGCGCGCTGCGCTGGACGCCTGCGCAGGTGAGCGCGCCCTGATCATCGATACAACCCTCCAAAGCGCCGATGCCGTTGCTCGCCTCATCGTGACGCAACTGAGCGCCTGGGGCATGATGTAGCAAGCGATTCCGTGTCTATCCACCGCACGGCCTTGTGGCGCAGACAGGCGCGCTCCGCACCGTGCAGCAGATGAGCGATTCCAGTGCAACTTCCAGACAATCTGACAATCGAGCGGATTGAGACCGTGGTCTTTCGCCTGCCTCTGCGCGGGGCATTGCGCTGGGGCAAGCACAGCAGCCTTGCCGAAGCGCGCCATGTGCTCGTGCGCGTCTTCCTCTCCGATGGCAGCAGCGGGGTGGCCGAGGCGCCGCCGCGACCAACCATCTACGGCGAGACGGCATCGACAATCTGTGCGATCATCGCTGAAGAACTTGCCCCACGCATTGAGGGCGTGCCCGTGCGCACGGCTTCTGCGCGCCTTCACGAGGTCAAGTTCAATTATGCGGCCAAAGGCGCAATCGACATGGCGCTGTACGACGCGGCGGCGCAAAGCAGCGGCCAGTCGCTTGCCGCGCTGCTGGAGAGCGGCGACGAGCCACTGTGCGTCTCCTATATCCTCGGCATGGGCGCGCCCGATGAAGTCATGGCCGAGGCGCAGCGCGTAGTCGCGGCCGGCGTGCGCGTGCTGAAGGTGAAGGTAGGGCGGGACGCGACCGCGGACCTTGCGCACATTGACGCCATGCAGCAGGTGTTGGGTCAGGACGTCCGGCTCTACGCCGACGCCAACGAGTGCCTCACCACCGAGGACGCGCCGCGCACACTTGCGGCCTTGCGCGAGCGAGGGCTGCTCTACTGCGAGGAGCCGCTGCCCGTGGAGTTGATTCGCGAGCGGGCCGCACTGCGCGCCCAGTCGATCCTCCCTCTCATTGCCGATGACAGCGCATTCACCGCGCGTGATCTTGTGCGTGAGCTTGCGCTCGACACTTTCGACGTCCTCAATATCAAAACTGCGCGCACAGGCTATACCGAATCGGAGCAGATGCGCACCATGGCGCTTGCCGCCGGCAAGGGAATCATGGTTGGTTCACAGGCAAGCGCCGGGCTGGGTGCAGCGCGCGCCGGCCTCTTCGCTGCGCGGCCTGGAATCACCCATCCCTCCGAGCTTACCTTCTTCCTCAAGCTCGAGGCCGACATCATCGACGGCAAGATTCCAATCTTAGACGGCGCGATTGACCCTGCCGACCTTGCTGCGGTACGCGTAAACCCTGACTTGCTGCGTGATTACACAGTCACGCACGGTGGGTGACCGGTCGTTACGAAGCGAGGCTTCCAGAGTCGGAAGCCTCGCTTGATCGATGCATCGAACCCTTTGGGTGCAAAACTTTGACTTTCACCCGCGAATCTCTTAGCATGGGCTTTCGGGCGCGTTTGGCGCATATTTCAGAATCGGCTACTTGCAGCAGAGCGATATCCGTATGGCACTCCTTCCCATTGTCAAAATCGGCGACCCAGACGATGCCGTGTTGCGCACACCGGCGGCGCGCGTGCGCAGCTTTGGACCCGAGCTTCACCGTTTGCTCGACGATATGGTCGAGACGTTGCGCGAGGCGCCAGGCGTGGGCCTGGCAGCACCACAAGTTGGGGTGTCGCTGCGCGTTGCGGTCATCGAATATCCCGAGGATGACGAGGTCGAAGGCAGCCCGATGCGTCTCTACGAAATCATCAATCCCGAGATTATCAAGCTGCGCGGCAGTGAAGAGGCCCAGGAAGGATGCTTGAGCATGCCCGGCCTTGCTGCGGACGTGACGCGCGCGACGCAGGTGGTGGCGCGCGCCCAGGACCGCCATGGCAACGAGGTTCGCATCAAGGCCTACGACTGGCTCGCGCGCATCTTTCAGCACGAAATAGACCACTTGCTTGGCATCCTCATGACGGACCGTGCCGATGAGGTCTTTCGCATGGTCAAGAACACAGAGGGCGACTACGAAGCCGTGCCGATCGAAAACACCCTGCGCCGTCCGTTGCCGCTCTCGATCTGAAGTCAGAACCGAATGAAAGCAAAAACGTGCGCATCACCCAAGGTGATGCGCACGTCCTGTTACTTGAGTTTTGCGGCGTACGAACCAAGCCGCCGGGTAAGTCTGCGCGCTAGTTCTGCACGTTCACTGTGACATCACAGACTGGCGGAAAGTTGCCCGTTTGGTCGATGACCGTCAGGCGGATGAGCAATGGGCCGTTGGGGAAGGCGGCCGTATTCACGTTGCCTAGCGCCCCACCGCTGACCGGCGAATTCCCCGAGCCGACGAAGTCAAGCGCACTGCCTGGCGCGCCGGCTTCAAGCTTGAACGAAGCGAAAGCCTCGTGTGTGGCGTTGCCGGTGATGTCCACAAAGCCGGAGACTCCTTGACCCTCAGTTGGTGACGAAATCACCGAGCGCGCATCAGTGCAGGCGGCGGCAAGCGCCTCGACGACGGGCTCCGCTGCCGGGGTGGCGGCTTCCGCGCCGATCGGAGTTGCCGTGGGCAGGAGAACCGACTCGGGTGCTGCGATCGATGCCGGATCAACCACCGGCACGGGCGCGGTCGG
This sequence comes from uncultured Chloroflexia bacterium, assembly GCA_963735275.1. GTDB lineage: Bacteria > Chloroflexota > Anaerolineae > Caldilineales > Caldilineaceae > UBA5069. Next base: position 628,143 of record CAVTKJ010000004.1, read on the forward strand.
GCTGCCGGCAAGCTGCGCAAAGATCCAGCCATTGTTGTCGAGCAAGTACCACTGCGCATCGGCGGTTTGGCCAATGATGTTGATTTGGTCACCCACCTGCGCTGCACCGACGATCTCCCCATCAAGGCTCGGTGCGGCGCGCAAATTGGCCTGTGTGGCGACGGTCACCGCTTGCGGCAGGGGTGTGGGTGTCGGCGGGATTAGCGTGGGAGTTGGCGGCTCGAATGTGGGCGTCGGCGGAGGCAGCGTTGCAGCCGGCGCCGGCGTCGCACCCTGCGCGGCATCCACGGCGACTGCGGCCGCTGGAACCGCGGCCAACGGATCGGCCGCCAGCGGATCGACCGCTTCACTGCGGCTCGTGTCGGCGGCAGCATCATTTGACTGGCCGGAAGCAGCAGAATCACTGTTTCCAGCTTCAGCAGGCGCAGCGTCAAAAACACTCGTTGAGGTAGGCTGCGCACCGGCGGCAACAACGGCCAGCGAGCGCGTCGGCGTTGGATCCGGTCTGCTCGCGAAGAGCGCTGCGACGCGCGCACTGGCGCCTGCGCCGGCGCTTGTGAAGCCGTTAACCATGCCTCCGCCAAAGCGGTTGAAGCCCCAGACAAGCAGCAGGAGCGCTGCGATGCCGGCCATGACAGCAAACAGGGGCCGCAGATTAAGCGGAGTGCGCTCTTCGAGTGTATCGGGCTCATCGCGCAGCCCAACATCCTTGGGGCGGTAATCGACCTGCCGCATGGGCGGCAGTTCGGAGCCGGCGCTCGTTGGAGCAAGGGCGCTCGAGAGTGACGGATCAGCGATGGCTCGGCGGCGCTCAATAATCTCCGTTGGTTCAAGACCCAAGTAGGTGGCGTAATTGCGCAGGAAGCCGCGGCCCACCACTTCACCCGGGAGTAGCTGCCATTCATCGGCCTCGAGCGCGGAAAGGTACTTCTGCCGAATCTTGGTGGCGGCTTCGACTTCTGCCAATGAGGCGCCCAGCGCTTCACGGCGCTCGCGCAAGGCCGCGCCGACAGAAGCGCCGGGCATCATCCCGCGCCCGCCATCGTCGTAACGTTCAGGCCGATCGGTCCGGCTCGTGGGGTTCTTGGTTCCTATCATGTTTTTCTTTTCGTAATCTCCTTACAACCAGAGGGCAGTCTATCCCGCGCACCATGCTTTGTCAATAATGGGGCGAACTTCCGTCATGACGGGACCGCTGCGCAGCGCGTGCGGTGATTGACAGCCTTCCCACTTGCGTTACAATGAAGACGTGCGGAATTCCAAGCTGGATAGCGCGCAGCGCATCATTGTTGCCATCATCTTCCTGGCCCTGGGGGGCATTGCGTTGGTCGGTGCACAGTCGGCAGGGTTGACTCTGCCGAGCGCCGATGGTATGCAGCCGCAGGCCTTTGTGCGCGCCGCCCGAGGAACCGAAATTGCGCTCGTTTCCGGCCATGCAGGCAATGACTCGGGGGCCGTTTGTGAAGACGCCAACGGTACGGTGACGCTCACCGAAGCGTCGGTCAATTCCGCTGTGGCCGAGGCGACAGCCGCACGCCTGCGCCGCGCCGGTGCAAATGTCACAATCCTCAATGAGTTTGATCCACGCCTGGAAAACCTCAAGGCCGACGTCTTCCTCAGTATCCATGCTGACAGCTGTATTGAGGCGAGCGGCTTCAAGGCAGCGGCATATACCTACAGCCAAATGCCCAATACCGATGCGCAACTGCTCGCGTGCATTCAACGTGAATATCCCTCTGCCACGGGGCTGCCCGACAGTCCAAATACTGTGACCGACAACATGACGGAATACCATGCATTTCGGTTGATCGCCCTGACGACCCCGGCCGCAATCATCGAACTTGGCTTTCTGGGCGGAGACAGGGCGCTCCTTGAAGGTCAGCCCGAGCGCGCAGCGACGGGCGTGGCCAACAGCATCCTCTGCTTCCTGCGTGGCGACACCCTCACGCCCACGCCCCAGGAACCGGACGCTGCGGCGGCAGGGAGCGAAGCGCCGTGAGCCGCGCCCACGACTCATTTCAGCTTCGCGCCGAAAGCCGGGCCACGCTGGACTATTCGGTGGTGACTGACCTCTGGAATCGCGCCGCTCCTGACGACCTGCCCACGAGCGCCCGACTGCTCGCCTGGGCCATGGACGCGCAGCCCCCACGCAACCTATGTGTCTGGATCGCGTGGCAGGACCAAGAACCAGTCGGCTTTGTCGTTGCTTCTCACCTGGGCGCAGACGCCCTTGGCTGGGTTGACGCGTTGGCAGTGCCATCCCGATCAAATCGGGCCGCGGTGCGCACCGAATTGCTTGCGCAGGCGGCAACATGGCTGCAATCCCAGGGCTGCACCACAGTTCAGTTTGGCGGCGGCCCGCGCAGTCTCATGCGCGGCGCGCCCGACTGGTTCGCGCCGTTGCAGCCCGTCGATTTCTTTGAGCGCAGAGGATTCTCTGACGTCGGTCTTGTTTCCGACATGGTTGTCGACCTGGCGCGTTACACCGCACCGGCCGATGCGCAACCCTTTGCCGGCGTCGTGCGCCCGGCCAACCCACGCGATCGTGACGATTTGGTTGCCCTCATTTCCTGTGAGGCCGGCCTCACGAGCGCGCTGCGCGACAACGACGCGTCGCCAGGCAGCCTGCTGCTTGTTGAAGACACGCTACGTAAGGGTCGCCTGGCCGATTTCATGCTGCTTTGGTCGGCGCGTGGGCTCGAAGGTTTGTGCCTTCTGGTCTTCGCGGACTCCGCCACCCCCATCGACCTTGCCTATCCCTATGGCATGCCGCGGCCGTGGGCAGTGCTTGGCCCTGTGCTGATTCGAGCAGACGCAGCCCCCGGCGCGGCGGACATGCTTCTCGACGCGTCGCTGCGCCGCTTGCACAACACAGGGGCTAACAGCGCAATGGCGATGGGCGTAAGCGAGCGCGCCCTGTTTGCAAGGTACGGCTTCAAGTCCGTGCGTAACTGGCGAGTTCTCGTGAAGCGGCTTTAGGGCGCCGGCTGCCCAGGATCATCTTGGACTTCATTAGCGCCGGCGCGTGGCCGGCGCTCAGCGCGTCTCCTGGTAAGTAATCGGCAAAAAGTGCTTTGACACGGAAACGACGGGAACACAAGCGAAAATGCAGGATACTGCGCACAACTTGGGACGCCACCGTTGCAACACTTCTTGCGCACAACGTGTGCTGCTCAAGCGCGCGCATTCTGAAGTGAAACCGGGATGAAATCCACAGCTACTACGCACCTCTCAACGCAAAGGCGCGGAGGAGGCAAAGTGACGCAGAGGAAAAGCACTGCCTGAACTAAGTCAACATCTTGCATTTCTTTGCGTTCCTTTGTTCTCTTTGCGCCTTTGCGTTGAGATGTTGTTTTCATTTCGGTATGACTTTGGGTGAGCCGGCGCCGGCTGGGGAGTGCCACAAGGTTACAGGGGAACCTTGACCACAAACTTTGCTGAGGACTTTCCATACACTTATGGTGGCAGACTGAGCGCAGACAGTGCGCTGCTTGCGCCCGAGCGATGCTCATTTGCCATGAAAGGAAGTGCCTGTGAAATCCCATTACTCGAGATTTGCAGCGGCGCTGCTGGTCGGCGCACTGCTCATGACTCAATTGCTGACTGGTCGACCCGCCTTGGCGCAGACGTCAGCGGCTCCCAGTGGAGCCTGTACGTCGACAGTGCGGGTTCAGGCGGGAGACACGCTCTCGACAATCGCCGCGCGCACGCTGGGCAATCTTGCAGCCTGGCCGCGTATCGTCGCCGCCACAAACGCGGCGGCGGCAGCGGACACCACCTTCGCAACGATTGACAACCCAAACCAACTCGTCGTCGGCTGGAAACTTTGCCTGCCTGCCGGGTCGGTCACTTCGGCAACCGCTGCGGCAACCAGCACGCCAGCGGTGCGTGCGCCCGGCGCCGCAGCGACACCGGCTGCGACTGCCACTGCGCGCCCGCCGATTGACCCTAAAACGCTCACGCTTACCTGGCTGGCGCAGCAGAAGACACCCGGCAGTGCCATCACCGTCGAGGAGGTGCTTGCGCCGGGGAGCAACTACGACCGTTTCGTCGTCTCCTACCTCTCCGACGGGCTCAAAATTAACGCCTACCTGACCGTGCCGCAGGGCGAGCAGCCCGCCACCGGTTGGCCGGCAATCATCTTCAACCATGGCTATATCCCGCCCGAGGTCTACAGGACGACCGAACGTTACATTGCCTATCAGGATGCGTTTGCGCGCGCCGGGTACGTTGTCTTCCGCCCGGACTATCGCGGCCACGCGTTTTCCGAAGGGGAGGCCACGGGCGCCTATGGCTCGCCCGGCTACGCGATTGACGTACTCAACGCGCTCGAGTCGGTCAAGGCCGACGCGCGCGTGGATCCCAACCGTATCGGCATGTGGGGCCATTCGCTGGGCGGCTACCTTACGCTGCGCTCGATGGTTGTCAACGACGATATCAAGGCGGGAGTAATCTGGGCGGGTGTTGTGGGGAGCTACGCCGACATGCTCGAGAATTGGCGGCGCAATCCGAACACGGTGCCTACCTCAATTCCGCAAAGCGCGCGCCGTTGGCGCGATGACCTCGTGGCGCAGATGGGATCGCCCACCGAGAATCCCTTCTACTGGAACTCGATTTCGGCGAACTCCTACCTTGACACCCTCTCCGGCCCTCTGCAGTTGCACCACGGCACGGCCGACGATGATGTGCCCGTGGCCTTCTCGCGCACGCTGGCCGAGCAAGTCACAGCCGCCGGCGGCGAGGTTGAGTACTTCGAGTACCCTGGCGACAACCACAACCTCTCCAACTCGCTGAGCCTCGCGCTTGCAGCGATCGGTTGCCTTCTTCGACAAGTACGTGAAGAACGCCGCGCCGTAGGAGAACTAAAGCCTGTACGCAGAAACGACGGAAACAACGGAAATGACAGGAAGGACGTTGGTTTCCTGTTTTTTCCGTTGTTTCCGTCGTTTCTGCGTACAGGCTGTTGTCACGGTTGCAGGGTGAGCACATCCCCTTGCACGTGGTCGCGGCCAAAGGTCATCGGCAGGTACTCTACATCGCGGTGGCGCTCGATGAAGTCGGCGTAGTGCGGGCTTAGCACGTTGCCCGACTGCCCTGTGGTCGTCATGAAGAGGCTGCGGTTGAAGTCCTGCAGGTCCACCACCTGCCGATAGCCAGGAACGTGAAACTGGTTGTAGAGGTCGGAGCGGCTGAAGGGCGCCACGTTGACGGTGTAGCCATCGCCCCCGTTGGGGATCGAACGGTGGAAGAGCCATTTGAGGTAGGGGACATCGCTGAAGGGGCGGTGCGGGTACTGCGTGGCATGCACTTTGTCCCAGGTCCAGCCGGCCATATTCTTGCCCAGGCGCGCCTCGAGCGAGGCGATGGCGCGGTCCAGCGCAAGCAGGCCCGTGTCGTTGCAGCTTTCGGCGGGCGTGGTGGTTCACGTTGTCGCACCAGGCGCGGCCCAGCGCGTCGTCGGCGAGCACGTTGCCGGTGAAGAGGGCGACGGACGTATCGGCGAACTCGTCGTAGAGGCCGCCGCGCAGGTCATCCTCATAGAGCGCCCGCTCGAACTCCACAGTCCACGCCGCGTAAAGCGTCTGCGCCACGCTCTCCATACTCGAAACGCCATCCCACGCCTGCAAGTAGCCGAGCGCTTCTTTTTGCCTGCCGGTGGTGGCGGGCAGCGCAGTCAGGAAGGGGAGAGTCTCCTTCACCTGCGCGCTTGCCTGGTCGGCCTGGATGGCGGCCATGTCCGCCACGGAAATGGTTTCACCGCCGCCGCTCTTCTCCTCAATCAACTGCACAATGCGTTCGGCGCGATAAGGCGGGGCCCAGTCGTTGCTGAGCATATAGGGATAGGAATCGTCCACCACACGGTTGTTCGCAGTCGCTACATAACCGGCCGCAGGGTTGAATGTCTGCGGCAGTTCATCCACGGGAATTGATCCCGTCCACTGGTAGTCGTCGTTCCAGCCGGGAACAGGGAGCATGCCGTCGCCCTTGCTGCGAATGGGGATGCGGCCAGGGGCGAAATAGCCAATGTTGCCCTGCGTGTCGGCAAAGACGAAGTTCTGGCTCGGGGCGATGTAGGAGGCCATGGCCGCCTTGAAGGCATCCCAATCCTGCGCATAGTTGATGCCCAGATATGCGTCGAGGGTGGTGTCGTCGGGGTCGAGCGCTGTCCAGCGCAGCGCGACCGGGCTGGCGGTGGTCGAGACATCGCTGAGCATTGGCCCGTGGCGCGTGGCGCGCGCCGCCCACAGCAGCGGCGGCTCTCCCTTAATGTCGATCGTCTCGCTCACAATTGTCATGTCTTCCCACGCACCGTTGACTTCCACCTGGTTGGGGTTGGCGGGGTTGACGCGCTCGAGATAGAGGTCCTGCACATCCGGCCCCATGTTGGTGACGCCCCACGCGATTGCGTTGTTGTGGCCAATCGGGAAGAGGGGCAGCGCAGGGAACGTGGCGCCGGTCACGTGCAGCGTGTCACCCTGCACCTCGGCCAGGTACCAGATTGAGGGGATTGAGGTCGAGAGGTGCGGGTCGTCGGCAAGGAGGGGCATCCCGCTCTCGGTGCGGTCGCCGCCGATGACCCAATCATTGCTCCCCTTCTCGCGCCCGGTTATGCCAATCAAGGCCCGCATCTGCTTGCGAATGTCGAGCAGGGCGCTTGCGCTCTGACTGTCCAGCGCCGCGCCGCCCACGCCGGGAACACCGTCGGGGAGAATCACCACGCCATCCTCGGGGTAGGCGGGCAGAATCTGCGCGGCGCGCTCCGGGCCCAGCGCCGCGCCGGCCTGCGCGCGCAGCAACTCCATCTCGTAGTCGCCGCCCAGGTCGTACTGCATCATCTTCATCCACACGAGCGAATCGTAGACTGTCCACGGCTCGGGCTTGAAGCCGAGCAGAAGGAACTCGGGGGGCAGTGTGTGTCCCTCGTCCAGCCAGGCGTTGATGCCGTCGGCGTAGGCCTGCAGCGCCGCCTTGCCCCGCTCGGAGAGATGCGTCCACGCCTCTTCGGAGACGCGCCGGTAGCCCATCGTGCGCTGGTACTTGTCGATGCTCAGCGCCGCCGTACCCAGCACCTCGGCGAGGCGGCCATTGCCAATGCGGCGATTCATTTCAAGCTGCCACATGCGGTCCTGCGCATGAACGTAACCCAGCGCAAAGATGGCGTCGTGGTCGGTGGCGGCGAAGATGTGGGGTACGGCGTCGGCGTCGCGTACGATCTCCACGGGGCCGTTGAGGCCGGCCACGGTGAGCGTGCCTGTGGTGGCAGGCAGGCTGGTGCGCAGGTAGAGCCATCCACCCACCGCCACCACGACGAGAAGCAGCAGAATAATGCCAAGCACGGTCAGGAAGCGGCGCATGGAGACTCCGGTCTGGTCATCGATGTGAGGTAGTGTGCTGCGTGAGGCCGGATTATACGCGCTACCCGCACGGAGCAGCAACAGCCTGTACGCAGAAAGGACGGAAACAACGGAAAAAGCAGGAAGGGCTTTGGTTTCCTGCTGTTTCCGTTGTTTCCGTCCTTTCTGCGTACAGGCTGTTGCTGTTAGAACTCGCCCAGCACGCGTCCCATCTGCGCCGTTTCGTAGCCGCCGAGGGCCTGGACCGCCTGTGCGAAACCTGCCTGCGGGTCGCGGATGAGCGCGAGCAGCGGCGCGAGCAGGTCGCTCACATAGTGTTCCTGGGGAATGACGAGATCGTACCGTTCGCCAAAGAGGGGCACGAAGTCGAGGTTCAGCGCGCGCGCCGCGGCGAGGATGCCCAGACCGCAATCGGCTGCGCCCGAAGCCACGGCCGCGGCCACGGCCAGGTGGGTGTACTCCTGCCTCTCGTAGCCACGGATTGCACGCGGGTCAATGCCTTGCTGCTTGAGGTGGTAGTCGAGCAGCACGCGCGTGCCTGCGCCCCGCTGCCGGTTGATGAAGGTCACGTTGGCGTCGGTCAGGTTCCCCAGCGTGGTGATGTCCTTAGGGTTGCCGCGCGCCACCATCAGCCCCTGCGTGCGATGCACGAAGCCGAGAAGGACCCCATGAATGCCCTGCTTGACGAGCAATTTGTCGATGCTCCCCAGGTTGTAATCTCCAGTCTCCTCGTCAAGCAGGTGCGATCCGGCCATGTGTGCCTCGCCCCGCTGCAGCGCAAGCAGCCCGCCGTAGGAGCCCACGTGCGCCGAAACCAGACGCACGTGCGGCTGCTGGCGGCGCAGCAGGTCCGCAAGCAGGTCGAGCGTCATGTCATGGCTGCCAATGGCAAGGATTGTATTGGCGATGGCGCGCGGCTCGACAAGCAACTGCACGTCCACCACCTCGCCGGCGTGCTTGCCTTCGCTGAAGCGGGGAATCGTCACGATGCCATCGGCCTTGACGAGTGAGGTGATGACCCCTGCGCCGCCCGCAAGCGGTGTGGCGACGACGCGCTCGCCCACCTGTCCCACGGCCACGCGCAGAAACTCGTCTTCACCCATGGGTGAAACGGTCTTGCGCGTCAGCGTCGCCTGAATGACAGGGCGCTCGGGCGGCAGCAGCCCCTGCCAGCGGTAGAGCAGCGGCCGCACGAGGATGTCAAAGGTCATTGCCGCGGAGACGGGATAGCCGGGGACACCCACCAGCGCCTTGCCCCGCGCCGTCCCCAGAATGACCGGATGGCCGGGGCGCATGGCAATCCCATGCACGCATAGACGGCCCAACTCCTGCACAATCGAGGCGGTGTAATCCTCGGAGCCTGCGGAGGAGCCGGCGTTGATCACCACGAGATCGTGCGCGACAAGCGCCGTCTCCACGGTGTCTCGAATCGCGGCGTGGTCATCCGTATGAATCGGATAGCGGGTAACTTCGCAGCCGGCCTCCTGCGCCTGCGCGCCCAGCACGAGCGAGTTGTATTCGATGATGTCCCCTGGCTTGAGATGCGCGCCGGGCAGCACAAGTTCGCTGCCCGTGGGGATGATGGCCACACGCGGCCGCCGGTGGACATTGACCGAGGTGTGGCCGGAACCTGCAAGCGCGCCCAGGTCCTGCGGGCGCAGCTTGTGATTGGCCGGGAGCACCAATTCGCTGGCGACCATGTCCTCGCCCATCGCGCGGACGTAACGCCACGGTGGCAGCGCCTCGATGATCTCGATCTTCTCGATCATCTCGACCCCATCACCGCTGGTTTCGGTGATCAACTGCACGTTCTCGATCATGACCACGGCATTTGTGCCCGGAGGGAGGGGGTCGCCCGTATCAACGCGGAACGCCTCGCTGCCCACGACCAGACGCACGGGGCTGCTCTCCGAAGCGCCATGGCTCGCTTCAGCGCGCAGAGCAAAGCCATCCATTGCGCTTGCATGGTAGTGGGGAGACGAAATGCGCGCCCAGACTGCCTCGGCCGTGACGCGCCCCAGCGCGACGTCGAGTTCCACGATTTCGGCCCCCAGCGGCGCAAGCAGCCCGTCCTCGGCCAGCGCTGCGTGCCAGGCGGCCACCGCCTCGTCCATGCCAATGTCGTGGAGATAGGGCGTTTGCCCACCGGCTGTCACAGCATGATTGTGCGTCACAGGAGCACCTCGACCAGTGTGCCGGCGGCCATGCCGTTGGAGTCCAGCGGCACAATCACCGTGCCGTCGGCGTGGACAAGTGTGTAGATCAGGTTGGATTTGCCCAGCACGGGCACGGCCCAGGCGCCGTCGTCCCGTTCCTCGAGGCGCACCGCCACATGGTCCACGCGGCCGGTCACGGAGGCAAGATTGCGCGCCAAGCGCGCAGGAATGCGCGTGCGCGGCGGCGTTCCCGCACCCAGCAGCAGGCGAATCGTGGGGGCCACAAAGAGGTCGAAGATTACCATGGCCGAAACCGGGTTGCCCGGCAGCCCAAAGACCGCTTTGCCGTTGCACACTGCCAGAATCGCCGGCTTGCCCGGTTTGACGCTCACGCCGTGAACGAGCACCCCCGGCGCACCCAGCCCCTGAATCACCTCGACTGTGATGTCGCGCTCGCTCACCGAACTTCCCGCCGAAAAGAGGACGATGTCGGCATCAGCAAACGCACGGGCTGCGGCCTCGACGAGCGCGGCGCGCTCATCCGGGAAGATGCCCATGCGCAGCGGCTCGCCGCCGGCGCGCTGCACCTGAGCCGCCAACGCATAGGAGTTGATGTCACGCACCTGGCCAATCGACGGCATGGCCTCGGGTGGAACCACTTCGTCGCCCGAGGAGATAATCGCGACGCGTGGTTTGACCGCCACTTCCACCTGCGTGATGCCAAGCGCCACGAGGCCGCCGATATCCTGCGGGCGTATGACGTGACCGGCCGTGAATAGAGGTTCGTCGCGCCGCACATCTTCGCCAATCTGGAGCACCGACTCGCCTTCGGCCACCGCCTTCATGACCTCGATGCTTTCGGCATCCACGCGCTGCGTCTGCTCCACCATCACCACGGCGTTGGCACCCGGCGGAATCATGCTTCCCGTGTGGACGAGAACCGCTTCGCCCACGCCCACAGGGTGTGTCGCCTCCTTGCCCATGGCCGCCTCGCCGACGACCGTGAGAAATGCCGGCAGCCCGGGCGAGGCGCCCCACGTGTCCGCGGCGTTGACGGCGTAGCCATCCATCGTGGAGCGGGCGAAGGTCGGCAGGTCCTGTGGCGAGACGATGGGCGCGGCCAGCACGCGATCGAGCGCGTCCCACGTGGGCAGCGTTTCGCTGCGCACCACGGGGTGGAAGTGCTCCAGAAAGCGCTGCCACGCAGCAGCGGGCGTTTGTACGGTAAAAAGTTCAGTCATGGCATGGCTCGCAAGTGAAAAGCTTGTACGCGGAAAAGACGGAAACAATGGAAAAGACAGGAAACGAAAACTATCCCGGGGCAGTTCATGTTGTTTCCGTTGTTTCCGTCCTTCCCGCGTACAGGCATTTGTTGTCGGTTGACGCGGCGTACTCAAACGGGCGGCTCTGCGGCAAGCAACGCAAGCGCGCTCTCCCATTCTTGCGGCGTGTTGGCGTTGACAAAGGAGCGGAGGTCGGGGTCCACCCGGCGCAACTCTGCTTCATCCACATAGCGCACTCGCACATCGAGGCATGAAGGAGATGACGCGGCGCTCGCCCGCCTCAAGTCGCGCTTCAATGAAAGGCAGGCAGCGCTGGTGATAGAGGGCGTGAAGCGGCTCGGCAAAGCCGCCGACCAAGGGGACCACAGCATCCCAGCGATCGCCCTCCGCATCGGTTTCCTGGGCAAGCGCAATCAGCGCGGCGCAGAGCGATGCGCTCACCAGCGGCAGATCGCACGCCATGACGAGCGCCCAGCCCGGAGAAGTCAGCGCATGAAGGCCCGTGGCAATGCCACCCAGCGTGCCGGTGTCGGGGTAGCGGTCGGCCACAATGCGAGGCGGCGGCTCCATCGCGAACCTGGCGGCCAGTTCGGGGTCATTGGCGACGATGATGATCTCGGCCTCTACCAGCGCGCGCAGCCGACGTGCCACGTGGACGAGAAGCGGCGTTGCATCCGGTGGCACGGGCAGGAGCGCCTTGGGTTGGCCCATGCGCCGGCTCGCGCCGCCGGCATTGATGACGAGTGTGGGCAAGAGGTGGGGCGGGCTTTCGGTCATGGAGTGGTGCTGCCTTGATGTTTACTCATGCCAGTGCGGGCGTGCTCCCTGTTGATACACCACAGCGCACAGGGTGTCAATTTGCATGTTGGCGCGGCGGGGCACCATCTCGTACATGGTTCCCAGCGGCCTCCGGAAGTCTTCGGTTGGCGAAGGGGCGACGGACCCCTGTGGTACAATAACGTCTCGAGTGGCGTAGCGAAGGAGTGCCTTGTGTCAATCGAACTCGATCTCGGAAACGTGTCCAACGCCGGCCAGATTGCGGTCAACATCCAGATTTCCACCGCTGTAAAGGTGTCGGCGCCGGAAGCCAAACGCCGCGCCACGCGTCTGGTTGCGAGCGAGCTGGGCAATCTTCTACATGGCGGCGACCCGACCTTGTTCATCGGGCCCATTATTTGTTGGCGCGTTCCAATCCTGATCTCGAACCCTGCGCATGGTTTGATCGCGCATGCCGGCTATGTCGATATCGACGCGAATACGGGTGCAGCTGTAATCTCCACCGAGCAATTGGCCGTGTTGCGGGAGTATGCGATCTACCTTGCTGAACGTTCCGCTGCAAACCCAACGTAACCTCAGCGACTGTCTGCCGGTTTGCGTCGAGATGGTGCTTCGTTTCTACGGAGCGAATGTCGACCCCGCGTGGCTTTGCGCGACCCTTGAATGCACAGCGATTGGGACGCCCGGATTCAATGTGCGGAACCTGGAACGGTTTGGCTACAGGGTTGAATACGGCGCCGCAAGTGATGCGCGAGTCCTGGCGCATGCTTTGAGCAATCGCACGCCACCCATATTGCTTGTAAATACGGATAGTCTTCCTTACTGGCGTATCGGGACGGCGCATGCCGTTGTGCTGGTGGACATGGACGATGAGACTGCCTGCGTCAATGATCCTGCGTTTGCTGACATTCAAAACATTTCAATCAATCACTTGCTGCTTGCCTGGTCGGATTTTGACCAACTGTATGCAATCATTTCCGCTCCAACCGGCGTAGCGTCACTTTCGCTCCCGGGTCTGCCACAAAGGTAGGTCTCCAATGCTCAAAGAACAGGATTTGGTCGCGCCCTCCACCCGTCCATTCTCCGCACACTTCCGCTGCTTTCGCGGCTGCCCGGGCGAGTATTCGGTCTACGAGGTGATGTACACCTGCCCGACGTGTGGCGGGCTGCTCGAGGTGCACCATGACGTTGACGGCGCTGCGCGACCACACTGGCGACGAGTGGCAGGCGCTGATCGACAGCCGCGTCGGCTCCACCACGTGGCCCTACGGCAGCGGCGTGTGGGGCATGCGCGAGTGGGTGATGCCCACGCTGCGCGACGAGAACGTCGTCAGCATGTACGAGGGCAACACCAACCTCTTCTGGGCCGAGCGGCTGGGCAAGCAAATCGGCGTGCCCGACCTGTGGGTCAAGCTCTGCGGCAACAGCCACACCGGCTCGCTTCAAGGACCTGGGCATGACGGTGCTGGTCAGCGTCGTCAAGCAGATGATGGCCGACGGCAGCCCCGTCAAGGCGGTGGCTGCGCCTCACGGGCGACACCTAGCGCGGCGCTGGCCGCCTATGCCGCCGCCGCGGGCATCCCCGCGATCATCTTCCTGCCCTCGGGCAAGGTGAGCACGGCGCAGCTGATCCAGCCGGTGGCCAACGGCGCGCATGTGCTGGCGCTCGACACCGACTTCGACGGCTGCATGCGCATCGTCAAGGAAGTGACGCAGGACAACAGCCATCTATCTGGCCAACTCGATGAACAGCCTGCGCATCGAGGGCCAGAAGACGGTCGGCATCGAGATCCTGCGCCAGTTTGACTGGGAGGTGCCCGACTGGATCATCATCCCCGTGGGCAACCTGGGCAACATCAGCGCGCTCTACAAGGGCTTCAAGCTGCTCAAGGATCTGGGGCTGATCGACAAGATGCCGCGGCTGGTGGCGGCGCAGGCGGGCAAGGCCAACCCCTTCTACCTGAGCTACCTCAAGGGCTTCCCGACAAGGTGGCCATCCAGCGCGCAAAGGACGCTGGCCTCGGCCATTCAGATCGGCGACCCGGTGTCGTACGAGAAGGCCGTGCAGGCGGTGGTGGAGAGCAACGGCATCGTCGAGGAGGTGAGCGAGCACGAACTGGCCGAACGCCGCTGCACGGGCCGACCTGACCGGCATGTACACCTGCCCACACACAGGCGTGGCACTGGCGGCGCTCTTCAAGCTGGTGAAGCGGGGCGAGATTACGCAAAGCGACCGCGTCGTGGTCATCAGCACGGCGCACGGGCTCAAGTTCACCGGCTTCAAGGTGGGCTATCACGAGGGCAAGCTCGACGAGGTCGAAAGCCAGTTCGCCAACCCGCCCGTCTACCTCGCCCGCCGACGCGGAAAGCGTCAAGGCAGTTATCCGCGAGCGGCTCGAATAGCCAAGGATTACTTGTAATTATCAATTATTAATCATAATTTATAGTTAGTAATCGGTAATTGATAACGGCGGGACCCTCGCTTCATGTTGGACTACGGCCCCACCCACTTCTCCCAGGGACGGATGGATTTCGCCTGGGAGGAATTGAGCGACGACGAGCGCGCCCAGGCCTATGCGGACTGGGACGCGGGCCGCGGCTTGATCGGCGGCGACCCTCACTTCCGCCCCGATTCGCACCTGCTGCCCGCCTGGGGGCTTGAACAGCCCTTCTTCCGGGCGCTGGCGCTGGATGATGCGCGCGGCTCGAACGGCACACGCCTGCGCGCTGCTGCTGGCTTCCGGCTGTCCGGTGGAGGTGGAGATTGGCTTTGGCCGCGGCGACTTTCTGCTCGACCGCGCCGCCCGCCTGCCGGATACGCTCTTCATTGGCTACGAGACGAAGACCAAGGCCACACGCCTCGCGCTGGCGCGTGTTGCACGCTATCGGTTGGAGAATCTCTGGCTTAGCGACGACGACGCGCGTTTCAGCATCCCCCGCGTCTTGCCCGAGGGGCGCTTGGACGCCGTCCACATCCTCTTCCCCGATCCATGGTGGAAGAACGAGCATCGCGTCAAGCGCCTCTTTTCGCCCCCTTTTGTGGACCTGCTGGCGCGCGCCCTGCGCCCGGGCGGTCTGCTCCACTTCAAGAGCGACGTTGAGGAATACAGCGCGCTTGTCCGCTACCTTGTCGAGCAGCAGCCCGCTTTCGCTGCGCACAACCCAGCGCTGGCCGAACGCATTGGCCCCTATGCCCCCACGCACCGCGAGCAGTGGTGCGCCCGCAACGGCAAGGGTGTGTGGGGGTTGTATTTCGCGCGTAGATGAAGCGAGTCTTCCAGAACTGGAAGTCTCGCAGCGGCATCCCGTAGGTCGCAATTGCAGGAGGAGAGGCACATGGATGCAAGTGAACAAATCGACAACATGATCGCGGAACTCACCGACTGGCGCGGCAAGATCCTCGCCGACATTCGGCGGATTGTCCATGAGGCCGACCCCGAGATCGTCGAGGAGTGGAAGTGGATGGGCAGCCCGGTCTGGTCACACAGCGGCATCGTTTGTCTCGCCAATCCTCACAAGGACAAGGTAAAGGTGACCTTTAACGACGGTGCAAGTCTCGCTGACCCGGACAAACTTTTCAACAATGGCCTTGACGGCAAGAAGTGGCGGGCGATCGATTATTCCAAAGACGACAAGGTTCGGGAGACGGAACTGAAGAATCTTGTGCGTTCCGGTGTGGAGTTCAATCTGGCGAAGGCCGCCGCGAAGGCGAAGGGAAAGGGTGTGAAGAAGTCGGCAAAGTGATGGTCACGAGGCGCGGCCCTCGCGCATCGGTGGTAGTTCGCCCGGCCTCGATTTCCCGTAACCTACGTTCGCGTCCACGGCAAAATCCTGCGTCTTGCAAGAAGGCAGGTATCTCGTAGCGGCTGCTTCAGCTGCCGTAGGTGAGTATCATGCCGCGAACTCGAGTACGGCGGCTAAAGCAGCCGCTACGATTCATAAGCAGACTTGCAATACGCAGCATTTAGTCGCGCTTGAGCCAGCGGCGACGGAACAGCATACAGAAGTTGATGGCTCTCCCACCAGTCGGTCCTGTTCCGGAGTCCCCAATGAAGAAAAGCATGCCCAGCTTGCGTCGGTTGTTCGTCGTTCTATTCACCCTTCTGCTTGCGCTTCCCGCAACGCCCCTGTTTGCCGCGTCCGCACCGAGCGCGCCGGCACAGGCCGCTACGGGCGGGGCAACCGCCACGCGCAACGCCAACCTGCGCGCTGGGCCGGGCACGACCTACGCGGTGGTCGGTGGCGTGATTGCGGGTGACTCGCTCGATATCGTCGCGCAAAACGAAGCCGGCACATGGTACAAGCTTGCCGATGGCAAATGGATATTCGCGCAATTGGTGACAGGCGCGCCCGATGTGCCCGTGGACAGCGCTGCCCCATCTGCCGCTCCCGCGGCGGCCGCTCCAGTCGTTGCAGCGACGGCGGCACCCGCCACTGCGCCTTCCGGAGGAACCACGCTCGCCGCCAACTCGACCTCCGACTGGCCCGGCGGCAAGGAGCACAACTTCTGGGCCTATCTCTTCAGCGAGGGGCGCAACAACTTCAATTGGCAGGACATGCGCCAGGAAAACCCCGATCGCTGCTTCACAGATACGTCGAATCTCGGTCTCGAGATTTGCGCCGACTCCATCAAGGCCGACAAGCGTGGCGACGTGGCTGTGCAGTGGAAGGCGAGCAAGGGCGGCAACTACCGCTTTGAGTGGGACTCGGCGTCGCTCAAGTTCTACAAGCATACGGACTTGCTGGGCATTCTGGAGACGGGCGTCGAGTTGCCCTATGCAGCGACAGTGCGCGACGTAATTGAGTGGGAGCAATTCTTCTGGGTGGCAACCGACAGCACGCCGTACCACATCCGCATCTTCAAGCTGGATGACGCCGCAGCTGCAGCGCCCGCTCCTGCAACGTCGGCCGCGATCGCAACCTTTGGCCCAGGCATGAAGCTTGTGGGCAAAGACATCGTCCCCGGCACCTATCGCGCACCGGGCAGCGCCGCCTGCTATTGGGAGCGACTGAACGGCTTCGCGGGCAAACTGGGCAACATCATCGGCAATGAATTCAGCAGTGGCCCGCAAATCGTCACTATCAATGCATCGGATCGTGGCTTCAATTCGAAGCGCTGCGGCACGTGGACGCTCGACCTCTCTCCCCTTCGTGCCAATCCAGGCGAGCCCTTTGGTGACGGCACCTATTTCGTGGGCAAAGACATCGCGCCGGGCACATGGCAGGCGAGCGGCGGCGACGGCTGCTACTGGGAGACCCTTTCCAACTTCTCGGGCCAGTTTCGCGATATCCACGCCAACGATTTTCTCGTCGGCGGCACGATTGTTGATATCCGCGCCGAGGATACCGGCTTCAAGACGCAGGGTTGCGGCACGTGGACGAAGATTCAGTAGCGCAGCAACGAGAAAACCTGCAAGGTGGTCGTAGCCGGGGGCTTCCAGCCCTCGGTTTTCTTGTGTGCACAGGGCGAAAAATCAGGCGGGACTTCCGGTTTTGGGAGTCTCGCTTCGTGTACTCTGTCGCGTGTACAATAAGGGCACCAGCCAACAGCCCACCCCACCGGCCCGCGCCATGCCCCGCACGTCTGCACCATCCAGCGGCCTGACACTCACCTGGCCCGGCAAGCGCGCACCGCTTCCCGTCGAACCTGCGCGCCCCGTGCTGCAGGAAACCGTCGAGCCCTTTGGCCGCACGCCGCTTGACGCTGCCGACCCTCTGACCGGCGGCTGGAACCGCCTCTTTCTGGGCGACAACCTGCCCATTCTGCACGCGCTGGCGGCGAGCGAGGCAGGGCGCTTCAAGCTCATTTACGCCGACCCGCCCTACGGCTCCGGCGTGAAGTGGGCGCGCAAGGTGCGGCTGCGCGGCGCACGCGACGTTTCGCGCCGCGTCATCCTGCGCCAGCCCGAGTACGAAGACCGCATGGACGACGCGCAGTACCTGCAGTTCATGCTCGACCGGCTCGCCATTCTGCGCGACCTGCTGGCCGACGACGGCACGATCTGGCTTCACTGCGACCACCGTCACACGCACCACCTGCGCGCGCTGCTGGCCGAGACCTTTGGCGCCGAGAACTGGCTCAACACGATCACCTGGCGCAGCCAGACGGCGCGCGGGGCCAAGTCGGGCGCGCACTATTTTCCCCACAGCGCCCATTCGATCCACATCTTCCGCAAGGATGCACACGCTGCCATCACCTGGAACGCACCCAAGCGGCGGCTCGTGCTCAGCGAGGTGGAGGCCGCCGCCGAGTTCATGCGCGACGAAGGGGGCTTCTTCCGCACCTCCGACCCCGGCGCCTACACCTTCGAGAGTCTCAAGCGCCTGCACAGCGAGGGGCGGCTCTACGCGCCCTATGGCGGCGCGGTGCTGATCGACGAGGCGCACCGGCGCATCACTTGCTCGCACGGGGGCAACATCGGCGTCAAGTACTACCTTACCGACCTGGGGCACGGGCGCCACCTCGTGGAGCGCGCCGTGGACAACATTTGGGATGACATCCCCGGCCTGGGCACCACGCCGGCGGAGGATACGGGCTATCCCACGCAGAAGACAGTGGCGTTACTTGAGCGCATCATCGGCGTCGCTACCAACCCAGGCGACTGGGTGCTTGACCCCTTTTCCGGCTCCGGCACGACGCTGGTGACGGCGCAGCGCATGGGGCGGCGCTGGGTGGGCTGCGACGCCGGCCACGCGCGCAATCGACACCTCGCTGCAGCGCATTGCGGGCCTCGCACTCGAGCAGCTGCGTGACGACCCGGACGCGCCGCCCCCCCACGCCGCGCTGCTGATCGCGCCCGGAGCGCGCGACGAAAGCACGACGCCCCTACCGCAGGCCCACCTGCTGATTACCCGAAACGCCGTCGGCGCGGCTAGAATACGGGTCGATGTGACCGGCTACACGTCGCCCCACCTCGAGGCGCACCTGCCCGCAAGCCCTGTGGATTGGCGCGCGCTGGTCGAGCGAGTGGCAATCGATCCAGATTATGACGGCCGTGTCTTTCGCGCCGGCGTGGTCGATGCACCGGCCCGCCGCAACCGCACGGTGACCGGAACCTACGAAGTAGACGTTGCCGCAAGCGCCGTCACAATCGCCGTGCGCATCACCGATGTCCTGGGCGACAGCGTTACCGTCGCCTTCCCCGCACAGGTCGCGGGCGAGCACGAACCGACTGAGATTCCATGAGCACACCCGTACTGACCGTACTCGACGAAGATCGCCACGCCTGGTTTGCCGGGCGAACCCGCGCCATCCAGAAGTATCTCGACGCCGAGATCGGCGAAGCGCCTCCCGGCGGCGGTGGCCGGCGCATCCTCGATATAGGCAGCGGCGCGGGCAACATGGCGCACCACCTTGCCCACTATGGCGCCGTGACGGGGCTGGACTTCAACCCGCGCCCGCTTCCCGTGGCGCAGCAGCGGGGGCTGGAAGTGCTGCGCGGCTCCGGCAGCGAACTCCCGTTTCCCGAGGCAACCTTTGACCTCGTGGCGCTGCTCGACACCATCGAGCACATCCCCGACGAACTGGCCGTGCTCAACGAAGTGCAGCGCGTCCTCAAGCCGGACGGCAGAGTGATCATCACCGTGCCTGCCTTCATGTCGCTGTGGAGCTACAACGACGAAATCAACGACCACCAGCGCCGCTACACCGAGCCGGAGCTGCGCCAGAAACTCGAGCTTTGCGGGTTGCTGCCAACCCGATCTTCCTACAACAATTTCTTCCTCTTCCCGCCGATTGCCATGATTCGCCTGCTGCGCCCCTACAACCCGGGACTTGAAAGCCCTCACCTGACGGAAGATGCCGACGTCTACCAGGTGGAGATGGAGCCGATTCCCGAGCCTGTGAACAGCGTGCTGCACGTGTCGGGCTGGATTGAGGCGGAGATGCTGGATCGCTTCTCGCTCCCCTTTGGCGTCAGCATCATCGCCATGGCGCGCAAGCCCGTCGCGCCCTTGATCAACTAAACGGCCCTGACGCAAAGGCGGGGAGGCGCAGAGGAACGCAGTGAAAAGCAAGGGCAAGGAAGAGCGATTTCATGAACTGGCGGCGTAGTAGGAACTTGAAACTTGAAGAACAAGAGTACAGTGCGCACGTTCCCTTTGCGTTCCTTTGCGCCCTAGCGCCTTTGCGTCAATGCTGTCTGGTATTGAACTAGAATCATGGACTCAGAGAAGCCCACGCGCCACACCGGACGCGTTCATGCCGCCGTGCTGGGCGGCTTTTTTGTGCTTGCGGCGCTGCTCTGGTGGCCGCTGCCGCTTCATCTCACCACGCACGTCCCCGGTGTTCCCCAGTGGGCTTACGACGAGGCCACCTTTGTCTGGAACATTTGGTACTTCAAGCACGCCCTCTTTGACCTTCTGCAGTCGCCCCTGCACAGCAACCTGATCTACTACCCGCTGGGCGTCGATCTGATTCTCTACACCTACAATTTCTTTCACGTCCTGGCAAGCATGCCGCTCGCGCTTGCCACAAACCTCGTGCTGGCGAGCAACGTTTCGCTGCTCGTGGCAACGGCGCTCAGCGGCTACGGCACGTGGCTGCTCGTGCGCTATCTGCTGGCGCGCGAAGGGGTGGATGCACGGCCAGCGGGGTGGGCGGCGCTCGTCGCGGGCGCCATCTTTGCGTTTGCGTCCAACCGGTCCATTTACGCTGCACTGGGCCACTACGACATGGTGACTACGCAGTGGATTCCCTTCTATGCGTTGGCGCTCCTGCGTAGCCTTGACACGCGCCTGAGCCCCGCCGCTCGCCGCCGCGCAGCGCTGCTCGCGGGTGTTTTCATCGCCTTTGCGGGTCTCGCCGAGATGATCACGGCGCTCTTCCTGGCCATCTTCACGCTGATTGTGCTGCTGGCGCACCCGGGCGATACCGCGCGGCACGAACGCGCGCTGCTCCTGCGCTGGCGCGTCTGGCTGCCGAGTTTCGCGATTCTGGGCGCCGTCGGCCTCCTGCTCTGGAGCCCTGCGCTCCTGCCGATTCTCTACCAGTTCCTTACCAATGACTTCTCGCTCAAGGGTTGGGGCGAGGCGATTCCCCTCAGCACCGACCTCCTGGGCTGGTTCACGCCCACGGTGCTGCATCCCTGGTTTGGCAGCGATCTGGTGGCTGAACTGCGGCGCGTGCAGTTGCGCGCCCTGGATGGCGGCGTAGGCGGCTTTCGCGACCTCAACACCGTCTTTCTCGGCTGGGTGACTGCGGCGCTGGCGCTCACGGGCGCGCTGGCCTGGCGGCGGCGGGCGCGCATCTGGTGGTGGACGGCGATTGTCTTCGGCCTCTTCACCCTGGGTCCATTCCTGCAGATTGACGGAACCTATCAGTTCAATCTGGACGGCGTTGACGCTACCTTCCCGCTTCCCTACACGCTGCTTCACTACATCCCCATCATCAAGGCCAACCGCGCGCCCAACCGCAACAGTGTGGTGCTGATGTTGGCGCTGGCGGTGCTGGCGGGCTACGCAATCGCGTGGCTCTGGGCCAGGCTTGCCACGCGGCGTGAAGGAGCGAATCCGCAGGCCGTCTCCAAATGGATCGTCGCGCTGCCAATTGCCGCGGGCTTGCTTGTCATCGGCGAGCATCTGGTCCTGCCGATGACCCTCACCGACATGCGCGTGCCTGCCGTCTATGCGCAGATTGCCGCCGACCCGCGCCCCGTTTCGGTGATGCAACTGCCGCTGGGCTGGCGCAACTCCTTCGGCGTTTTCGGTCCCGAGTCGACGATTCTCCAGTACTACCAGAGCGCACACGGCAAGCCCATGCTCGGCGGCAACATCAGCCGCGCGCCCGATTTCAAGATGGAGTATTTCGAGCGGCTGCCTTACTTCCAGGCGCTCACGGAGATCGAGTTCGGGCGCGAAGTCTCGCCTGAGTTGCTTGCCGCCGCGAAGGAGCAGGCGCCCGAACTCATGCGTCTCTTCAACGTTGGCTACGTGCTGCTCTACCCGCCTGTACCCGAACGCCCGCCCTACAGCGACACCTGGCAGCAGTCATGGGAGTTCGCCAAAACCACGCTGCCTCTCGAGGATACGCCGTTCTGGACGGGCGACGGCATTGAGGCTTACCAGGTGCAACTTCCCGCGCTGGAGCCGACTTTCTCCCTCGATCTCGGCGATGCGTCGTCGCTCCCCTATCGTGGCGAAGGCTGGGACACGGGCGACAGCAGCGTGGAGGGCGTGAACGGTGTGTGGGCCACGACGAATTCGAGCACGCTGTACCTGCCGCCCCTTGCGCAGACCGACCAACCCGCTTCCTTCAAGATGCGCGTGGAACCCTACACCTTCCCCGGCAGCGCGCCGCAAACGATGGCGTTGCGCGTTAATGGTAAGGCGGTGGGGCCGGTGCAGACGTTGGTTGATGGCTGGCAGGAAGTCCACTGGGAACTCCCCGCCGGACTGCTGGCAGAGGGGCTGAATCGCGTGGAACTGGCCTGGGGCGCGCCGACGCGCCGCGCGCGGTGAACCCCGGCAGCCCGCGCGATTGGCAGCACCGGCGTGACGCTGCCGGTGGACGCCGACCTCAAGGCCTTTGCAGACGGCGGCTTCATGGCGCTCTTCGACGAGGCGGGTGTTCAGACGGACGGCTCGGCCGGGCGCAAAGGGGTGAACGTCACCGTGCTCGATCCACAAACCGGCAGCGTCCTTGCGCAACAGGGATTTGATACGACCGCCAACCCCTACGAGAGTGCAGCGCTCGCCGAGTTCCTGCGCGGCGTGGCTGCAGGCGACATCGTGCTCGTCGCCACGAATGGCGACGCCTGGGCGAATCTCACGCAGGAGGCAATAGACGGCTTGCGCACAATCGGCGCCGACCTCACGCTGGACGCCATCCAAGGCAAGTACGCCGCAATCGCAGGTGTACAGGGCGCGGCCTCGGGCACGGCAGTGCAAGCGCTTGACGCCAACGAAGCCTTCCTGCGCGTCAGCCTCGAGCGCGACCGTAGACCCCTAGCGGCATTTGTGGATTGGGTGAAGGTGGGGGAGGAGAGGGACTGATAATTGAGGACTGATAATTGAGGACTGATGACTATTGGTTGATTAGTTGATTGGTTGATTGGATTATTGGTTTATTGGTTGGTTGGTTGAATGGTTGACTTGTTGACAGGTTAATTTGCACCACACGGACTCGCTTAATTCCGCGCCAATCAACGAATCAACCAATCAACCAATCAACGAATCAACCAATCAACCAATCAACGAATCAACCAATCAACGAATCACCCAAATTATCAGTCCTCAATTATCAGTTATCTCTCGTGATACCACGCCATCATCCTCTCCCACGGCAGGCGGCTGGTGCGCAGGCGGATCAGCGTGTAGAAGGCCTTGATGATTTCCGTGCGCGAGATTTTGCTCGCGCCTTCTGTGCGGTTGGTGAAGGTGATGGGCACTTCGGCGCTGCTGAAGCCCGCCTGTTGACAGAGGTAGGCCATTTCGGTAAGGAATGAATACCCGCTGGAGAAAATCGCGTCAAGGTCAATCGTCTCCAGCACGCGCCTGCGATAGCAGCGAAAGCCCGCAGTGCAGTCGCGAATCGAGACGCCGAGCATGGTGTGCGCCAGCCAGTTCGCGCCCGAGCTGATCCACTGGCGCGTGCGCGTGGAGCCGACGACGCGGCCACCCTTGGCATAGCGACTGCCAACCACGAGATCAACACCGCCGGCAGCACACTCGATGAGTGCGGGCAGACTTGCGGGGTCATGGCTGAAGTCGGCGTCCATCGTGCAAAGGTAGTCGAAGCCGTGGTCGAGTCCATAGCCGAAACCGGCTCTGTAGGCAGTGCCCAGTCCCATTTTCCCGGCTCGATGGAGGACGTGGATGCCTGCATCGGCCGTGGTCATGGCATCGACGAGCGCGCCTGTACCGTCGGGCGAGTTGTCGTCGACCACAAGCACGTGAATATCGCCCGGTTGCGCACGCAGCGCGAGCACGAGCCGCACGATATTCTCGCGTTCGTTATATGTGGGTACAATCACCAGCGCCTGCCCCGTCCAACTGCGAGTTGCCGGACGTGCAGCAGGCGCTGCGCTTGCGGTTGGTGGCAGCATAAACTCTACGATTATCGGTGAAACAGAAATGGCCGTCAAGTTGCAGCCTCCAACTCCGCCGGAGCAAGCCGCTCCACCTCGGGCCACCAAGCCGGCGAAACTACACGCTGTGCGCGAGCGAACGATCGCGATCCTCCTCTTCGCGCTCGCTCTGGCGCTCTATCTGCGCACGGGCGCGCGGGGTCTGCTCCCGGGTGACCCCGGCGAGTTCCAGCTTGCTGCGTGGAGCTTTGGTCTGGCGCACGCCAGCGGCTATCCGCTCTACTTGATTACGGGCGGAATCTGGCAGCACTTCTGGAACCTGCTGGGCGCGAGCCCGGCGGCGTCGCTCAACGCGCTGAGTGCCGTGTACGCCGCGGCGGCCGTTGCACTGCTCTACCTGCTCCTCGTGGAGGGCTTCCCCGGCAGCGTGCCGATCCGGCGTATTGGCGCGCTGCTGGCCGCAGCGTTTCTTGCCTCCAATCCAACATTCTGGAGCCAGGGGCTGATTGCCGAAGTCTATGCGCTCCAGGCGCTGCTGCTCGTGGGCATCTTGCTGGCGTTCCAGCGCATCAGCCAAAGCCCACGCGCGATGGCAAACCCCGTGTGGATTGCGCTGTTGACCGGGCTGGCAATGACGCACCACGCGACGACCGTGCTGTGGCTGCCTGGGCTCGCGCTTGGGCTGTGGATGGTGCGCGACCGCTTTACGCGCCGCCCGGGCATTTGGATTGGCGCGCTTGTCGCACTGTTGGCGCCGCTGCTGCTCTATGTTTACGTGCCTCTGCGCGCCACGCCGCAAGCATCCCCCTGGTACTTTCCGCAGCTTGGCGATGAGACGCTTGCGCTTTACACGCATTCGCTGCGCGGCTTCCGCGACTTCGTGACGGGCCGCACGATTTCCGTTGGCTATTACGGCGTGGAGCGCGCCTGGGAAAATGTACGCACCGCGGCCTATCTCTGGCGGCTTCATTTTGGGATTCCCGGACTGCTCCTGGCTGCCTTTGGCGTCTACTCGCTGGTCATCCACAAGCGCTACGCACTGCTTGTCGTTACGGCACTCGGTTTGCTCTTGCAGCAATTCTTTAACCTCTTCTACGCGATTGAAGATATTCTTGTCTACTACATTCCCATTTATGTGGTGCTATCGCTGTGGGCGGGTTGGGGCGGCGCACAACTTGCCGCCGGCATTGCGCAAATCGGCGCGTCCGCCGATGCCGAGGGAAAAAAGGCGAAAGAGACTGGTGCGCCGCCCATCAACTGGGACATCCTGGGAGTGATTATTGGGCTGGTGCTGCTCTCCATCCCTTTGCGCCAGATGATTTCTTATGCGCCTCGTCTCGATCAGTCCGACGACGTGATGACGCGTCAGATGTGGCAGAGCATCCTGGATGCGAATCCGGCCGAAAACGCCATCCTCGTCAGCAATGACCGCAACGAAATTGTGCCGCTCTACTACCTCCAGCAGGTTGAGGGAAAGCGGCCCGACCTGACAGGAATCTTTCCGCTCATGGCGCCGGAAGCCCGTTTTGGAGATGTGGGCGCAACAGTGCAGACTGCGCTTGCAGCACGCCCAGCCGCCCCGGTCTATCTGGTGAAGCCGATGCCTGGTCTTGAAAGCCTCTTCGATCTGCGGGCGGCGTCCCCGCCCCTTGTTGAGGTCATGGGCGGCGCATCCGAAACGCCCCCGGCGAACACTGTCGAGCAACCCCTCGGCCCACTGACGCTGCGTGGCTTCGACTGGTCGGAGGGCGGAGACGCCGGCGAAACGATTGACGTTCGCCTCGTCTGGCAAGTGGATGCACCCCTTGCCGCGCTCTATACGACGACGACGCAATTGTTTGACGCTGACGGCAACCGGATTGCGCAGGACGATGCAGCCGCGGGCGGCGCATACTATCCATCGACACTGTGGAAGCCGGGCGAGACAATTGTGGAGCAGCACACGCTCGAACTGCCTGCCGGAGCGCAACCTGCCACACTGCTCGTCGGCATGTACACTGGCCCGGAATTGACACCCCTTGCGCCTGCGTTGATGATTGATTTGAGCGGTTACGACCTGAAATGAGCCTGCGCGCAGGCGCCGCGCGTTGCGACCCATCAGGCTGTAGCAGCAAAACCTCTGTCTCACGGAGCAATCCGTTTGGCTGCAGATTCGGCCGCGGCTAAAGTCCGGGATGGCCGCCGTCGTGCACGCGCCGGCGCGCAATCCGTAACATACACCTGGCGCCCTTCCTTGCGTTTCATTGCGACCTGGCGTCCTTGCGTCAAGAATGACTGCATCTCTCGAGTAGCGTAAACATGGCAAACGCTGAATTCGTCACCACCCAGCAACGAAATACGAACCTGAAGGCGCCAGTCCCGTGGCTCATTTCCCACCTGACGCACAATGTGTGGATCATGATCATGGTGGTGGTCGGCGCGCTTGGCAACGCGCTGCTCGCTGCGGCCATACCGATCTTCACGGGACAGGCGTTTGATGCCGTTGTGCGCCCCGTGCCGAACATGTCGCTCCTGCTTGTCGCGGCGATGTCGATTGTCGCCAGCCAGTTGCTGCGTGCCGGGCTGCAGTTGGGGCGAAATTTCGGCAGTGAGCTGCTCGGCCAACGCCTGGAGCGGGACGCGCGCGAAGAACTCTACGCCTCGCTGCTGGGCAAGAGCATGTCGTTTCATGATCTCCGTCCAACGGGCGAAATCATGGCGCGCGCCACCAACGACGTGCGCGAACTCGCCCTGATGATGGCGCCGGGCATGAACCTCGTGCTTGGCTCAGGCGCATTTCTCTTCATGCCCATGATTGTTGCTCCGACAATTGCGCCGCAATTGATCCTTGTGCCACTGCTTTTTGCGATCGCCTATCTTGTCTCAATGGTCTTCTACTTGCGCCAGTTGCGCCCGGCCACCGAGGGCGTGCGCGCCTCTTTCGGTGAACTCAACGCCGGCCTGACAGCGGCGATTGAGGGTGTTGAAACGGTCAAGGGGACCGCGCAGGAGAAGGCCGAGGCGACACGCTTCTTTGCCGGCGCCCGCAAGTACCGCAATGCGTTTGTGCGGCAAGGACGCGTCGAGGCGCGCTTCCTGCCGCTGCTCCTCCTGGGAATTGCCCAGGCGGCCGCGTTCACCCAGGCATTGATTCTCTTCCAGGCAGGCGTGCTGACCGTGGGCAACGTCGTTGCCTTCATGGGGCTGATCGCCCTCTTCGGTTTTCCTGTCTTCACATCTCTCTTCGCGTATTCGCAGATGTCATCCGGCGTGGCGAGCGCCCGCCGCATTCTCGAACTGATCGGCAGCGAGACCGAACTGGATCGCAACATTACCGGTTACCAGGCGCCCATGAAGGGTTCGGTTCGCTTTGAAGGTGTAACCTTTCACTACACGGTCGGCGCCGACGAGACGCCACGGCCTTCCCTCGAACAAGTAAGCTTCAGCGTGCGCGCCGGGCAAACCATTGCACTCGTTGGCCAGACGGGTTCGGGCAAGAGCACTGCGACCAAGCTGATCAACCGCATCTATGATGCTGACGAGGGAAGCGTTCTGATAGACGATGTGGATGTGCGCGAATGGGACCTGGAGACTCTGCGCCGCCAGATCAGCGTGATTGAACAGGATATCTTTCTCTTCAGCCGCTCCATTGCCGACAACATCGCCTTTGGCAAACCCGATGCCACGCAGGCCGAGATCGAAGAAGCTGCGCGCGCCGCACAGGCGCACGACTTCATCAGCGGCTTTCCCGAAGGCTACGCCACAATGGTGGGCGAACGCGGTGTGACGCTCTCGGGTGGCCAGCGCCAACGCGTGGCGCTGGCGCGCGCCTTCCTCACCGACCCCGCGATTCTGATCCTTGATGACTCAACAAGCGCCATTGACAGCGCCACCGAGGACCAGATCCAGCAGGCGATTGAACGCGCGACTGAGGGGCGCACGACGATCCTCATCACCCATCGCCTCTCGCAGATTCGCTGGGCGGACGCAATTGTAGTGTTGCGCAAGGGGCGCGTGGTTGCCACGGGGACGCACGAGGAGCTGCTCGAGAGTTCGCAGGTCTATCGCGACATTTTCGCCAGGTTCTAGGGGTAGGGTGACTGGTTGACTGGGGGATTGGCGTGACGCCGCCCGAAGCAATATGTCCTCGAAATGTGCGGATATTCGTAGCGGCTGCTTCAGCTGCCGTACTGGCCCATCGCGCCGCGTTCCGAACCACCCGCAGATGAAGAAGGTTGCCGAAATCGGTCGGCAAAGTGGACGTATCGCCGCGACCACCGCCGCAGGCTGAAGCCTGCAGCTATCCAACCCAAGTCGGCTGAAGCCGACTGACACCGCGATACTCGAGGGAAGATGGGCTTCAGCCTGCTTCAGCAGGCTTGGGTTGCCTAGCCGTAGGCTTCAGCCTATGGCGGCAGCTGCGGCGAGTGCAACTTTTGCCGAATCAATTCGTCAACGTTCATCAGCTGCCGTACTGGCCCATCGCGCCGCGTTCCGAACCATCGGCAGCTGAAGCAGCCGCTACGGAACGCGGCGCCAGGCATGAACGATTGCGTCATTTTACGCGGCCTGAACCCCCCAACAATTCTGTGGAAAATTGTGTATTTCTATAGAATGCGGTAGACTCAAAACAGGATTGTGCGCGATTTCACATAAGCCGATCGATCATGTCGCCGCAACCCGACCCTCACACTCTGCAATTGTGTTGTCCACCTATCCGGAGTCTCTCATGGTTTCCCAACTCAGGCCAACCTCCCCTGCAGGCCGCGACGCGCCTGCGGTCGGTGTACTTCTTGTCAATGTTGGTTCTCCCGAGGCGCCGACGGCGGAGGCCCTGCGCCCCTATCTTGCCGAATTTCTAGGCGATCCGCGCATCATCGAATTGCCAACCTGGCTCTGGTGGCCGCTACTCCATGGCGTTCTACTCAAAACGCGCCCGCGCAAGTCCGCCCGCCTGTATCAGAACATCTGGGGGCCGGAGGGTTCGCCGCTGCTGGCAAATCTGCGCAAACAGGCAGTGGGCCTGAGCGTGCTGCTTACGGCATCGCTGCAGGCGCCCGTGGCCGTGGAGATCGGTCTGCGCTACGGCAATCCCTCGATTGGCGCAGGGCTGCAACGGTTGCGCGATCAGGGCGCCGAACGCATTCTGATCTTCCCCCTGTTTCCCCAATATTCTGCAACCACAACGGCGGCGGCCTTTGACGCCGTCTTTGACGAATTGAAGCAGTGGCGACACGTACCCGCGCTGCGCACGATCCAGCACTATCATGATCACCCTGACTATATTCGGGCGCTGGCGGCAACTGTGCGCGAAACGTGGCAGGCCGAGGGCCGCGCCCAACGACTCCTCTTCAGTTTTCACGGCATTCCCGCGAGCTACGCTGCGAAGGGCGATCCCTATCCCACAGAGTGCCGCACAACGGCGACCCTCCTGGCGCGCGAACTGGAGATTGACGACTCCGAGTATTCGCTTACTTTCCAGTCACGCCTGGGTCCCGTCAAGTGGCTGCAACCCTATACGGACAAGACGGTGCAGAAGTGGGGCCGCGCTGGGCGTGGAGAGTGTCCAGGCGCTCTGCCCGGGCTTTTCCGGTGATTGCCTGGAGACGGTGGATGAGGTTGGGCGCGAGGCGCGCCATATTTTCCAGGAGGCGGGCGGCGGCAGCTTCACCTACATTCCGGCGCTCAACGACCGAGGCGATCATCTGCTCGCGCTGACGCAGATTGTGCTCGAGGGGTTGGAGGGCTGGGTGCGCCCGGCAGCCTGACCTGTCGGCATTGCTCGATTCACTGCGGGCCGTGCCTGCGCGCCTGCCTTGCCTGAGAGGAGCCACGTGTGAATGACTACTATCCTCCACCCATAATTACGCCGCTGGGTGATTTGCCCCACGTTGTGATCGTCGGCGGGGGCATCACCGGCCTGAGTGCAGCCTGGGAGGCAGCACGCGCGGGGGACGTGCGCGTTACGCTTCTTGAGAAGGAGGGCCGCTGGGGCGGAAAGATCGTCACCGATCGGCTCAATGTCGACAACGCCGGCCGGCCCGTGACGCTGCTTCTCGACGGCGGGCCCGAGTCCTTCATCACGCGCAAGCCTGCGGCGTGGGAGTTGGCCGGTGAACTTGACTTGCAGGATGAAGTGGAGAAAGCCGGCAGCGAAACGAGCAACATCTACGTGCTCGACCACGGCGTGCCCAAGGCCATTCCCATGTCGCCGCGCAAGTTCGTCGATTCGACGCTTATCAGCGGTCGCGCCAAATTGCGGCTCATGGCCGAGCCGTTCGTCAAGGCACGGCGCGATAGGGTCGACGAGTCGCTGGCAAGCTTCGTCAACCGCCGGCTGGGGCGCGAGGCGCTGGACAAGTTTGTCGGCCCAATTCTCGGCGGCATCTACAACACAGACCCTGCGCACCAGAGCATCATGACGACGTCGCCTGTCATGCGCGAGATGGAACGCGACTACGGCAGCCTTGTCATCGCCACCATCGCGCGCGGAATTGCCAAAGCGCAGAAGCGCAAGGCCCTGGAAGCGCAGGGACTCTCTCAACCCCCTTCCTTCATGGCCTTTGCCGACGGTTCGCAGGTGCTGGTTGACAGGCTTGTCGCCCGCCTGGAGGCGCTGGCGCACGTGACGTTGCAATTGAACACCGATGTCGAGAAGATGGCGCGCACGCCAAGGGGCTACTTGCTGACTCTTTCCAACGGCGACGCGTTGAGCGCCAATACTGTGATTCTGGCAACGCCTGCAAATGTGGCGGCCCGGCTCGTTGCCGACGTCGACGCAGCCTCTGCCGAGCGCCTCGCCGCGATTCGCCACGTGAGCATCGGCACAATCTCCCTCGTCTACCGCGCCACCGAGTTTGATGCGGCGATTGCCTTCAGCGGGCTGATGATCCCGCGCAGCGAGCACCGCGCCATCGATGCAGTAACGGTGACATCGGCGCGTTTCCCCGAACGCATTCCGGCCGAACTTGTTGTCGTGCGGGTCTTCTTCGGCGGCAGCGCCCCGCACATCATGGCGCTTGACGACGCCGAACTGCGCGCCGCAGCGCAGGGCGAATTGCGCATGTTGCTGGGGATCACGGCACAGCCGATTGGCTGGACCATTCAGCGCTGGCCCAACGCCTATCCTCAGGCCGATGTAGGTCACCTGGAGCGAGTCGCCGAAATCGAGGACGGGCTCCCCGCCGGGCTTCACGTGACGGGCGGCGCGTATCGCGGGCTGGGAGTTCCCGATTGTGTGGGACAAGGCCGTGCGACCGCACTTGAAGCGCTCACGCGCTTGCGGAAACTGCCGACTGCAGCGACAAACACGATGCTCAGCAAGGAATCCCTGCAATGAACAAGGCGCTCGGTCTGGTCAATGGTCTGCGGCTTTCGCTGTTTGCGCTAGGCTACGGAATCATCGGCGTGCTCATGGCGGGCACCCTCAACCGCATTCTGCTTGTCGAGGTGGGGCTCTCGAAGGCGCTGGTGGGGCTCATGTTCGCGCTTCCCTATCTTGAGTCGCCGGTGCGCGTGTGGCTCGGCTACCGGTCTGATGGTTTCCCGCTGTGGGGCAAGCGGCGCGAACCGTGGATGGTCTTTGGGGCGATGCTGGGCGGCCTCGGTGTCGTTCTCACGGCGATGCTTACGGTGCGCGTTGCACCGGGCGATTGGCTGTTGATCCTCGGAATCATGCTAAGTCTGCTTCTCTATGGTTTTGGGCGCGGTTTTGCACATACCACCTTTCAGGCGCTGCTCACCGACAAGTATCCCGCAAGCAGGCGGCGTATCATTGCAACGCTGATCGAGGTCGTGACCATTATCGGTTCGGTCATTGCGGGTGGCCTGCTTGGGCGCGCGTTCGATGACTACAGCCCGCAGACGCTCGTCAGCGCAAGCATTGCCGTGATGGTGGTCTTCGTGCTCCTCGCGGCAATTGCCGCGCCGGGGCAGGAACCGCGTAACGCCAATTTGTCCACACAAACTGCCGCGGCGCGGGCGCGCAGTTTCCGCCAGACGGTCGATGAGGTTCTCATAGCCGACAGGCAGGTGCGCATCTTTTTCACCCTCATCATTTGCGCATTTGTCGGCACGCTTGCCCAGGACGTTTGGCTTGAGGGGTTTGGCGGCGAAGTGCTGGGAATGAGTGTCGGTGACACTACGCGTCTTGCCCAGTATTGGGGGCCGGGTGTGCTCGTTTCCATGCTCATCTCGGGCGTGGTGCTGCTGCCGCTCTTTGGCTTCATGCCGCTCATGCGCATTGGCTTTGGCGTGAGCGCGCTGGTCTTTGGCGGGGTGATCGTCGTTGGTGTGACGGGCAACGCCGACCTCTTCCGCTGGCTCGTCTTTGTCATGGGGCTGGGAAC
This sequence comes from uncultured Chloroflexia bacterium, assembly GCA_963735275.1. Taxonomy (GTDB): domain Bacteria; phylum Chloroflexota; class Anaerolineae; order Caldilineales; family Caldilineaceae; genus UBA5069. The sequence continues at coordinate 660,067 of CAVTKJ010000004.1, forward strand.
GGGCCTTGCCGGTGCGGGCATGCTCGCCGGTGTGGTGAGTTTCTCGAGTCCGGTGCGGGCCGGGCTGCTCATGGGCGTGTGGGGGACGGCAAACGCACTGGGGCGTGCGCTAGGCACTTTTCTGGGCGGCGCATCGGCGGAGATTGTACAGCGCATCACCGGCAGCGCGGTTGCCGCCTACAGTTCCATCTTCCTCCTCGAGATCATCATGCTGCTGATTGCACTGGCGCTCTCCTTCCGCCTCGATCTGAGCGCGTCCACCGCCCGCGCTGATTCCGTGGAGATGGAGCCTGCGCAGGCGTGAGGCGATCAGGGGTTGATTGGTTGAAATGTAACTGGCAATTGGTCACTGATAACTCGCTGTACGCAGCGCTTTTGGACGCGAGGGCGCGAGGTTCTTTGTAGGCGCCGGCGCCCTGCCCGCGCTCTCCTCCTACGCAGCGTAGACTCAAGCTGCGCGCGACTTCCACCGGTTTACATGCGCTGATCACGCATCCAGTCGCCTTTCACTCATACCCCCAGTCCACCCCATCACTCCAGATATTCACGGGTCCATCCGTGTCGGGATAGCGCACGGCCGTGTTCGTGCTTGCCCGCGCATCATCTGCCGCAAGCGAGGCCGCGCCGAAAATGACCGCGAGATCCGGCTCTGCTTGCGCCAACCAACCGCCGCCGTCCTCGGCAGTGCGCAGCACGAGCGTCTCGGCCGGCGCGCCAACGGGTGTGGCGCCTCCCGCAAATGCGAGGTCGAAGTCACCGTAAACGAGCCGCCAGGTTAGCGGCTGCTCCTTGCCCTTCGCCGTGGGTGGCGGCGCCTCGGCCCGAAGCGACGCGCCATCGCCCAGATCCACCCAGCCGCCGGCGGCGGTGGTTGTCACGACCGCGCCTGCTTGCGCCCACATCCGCGCCCAGGCGTCGACTGCGGAATTTCCTGCCGTCGGGCCGAGCACCGCACCAACGTGCAGCCGGGCAGGGAGCGCGGACTGGGTTGCGGCCGTGCGCTTGTCGGCGCTTGAAAGCAGCACAAGATCAAGCGAGCGGTCCCAGAATCCCATGGCGCCACCCAAGTTGGTGAGCAGCGTCGTTGCGTCGTCGCCGCCATCGACAAGCACCTGCGCCCCGGAGGGCGTCTCGATGAAGAGCGTTACGCCCTTGGCGGCGGGAAACATCTGGATGTGAAGCCGACCGTCGGGCAGGGCGCGCACAGCCACCCAGATGATGGCGCAAGCCACCACAAGTGCGGCCATCGTCATGGGCGAACGCAACAGCGCGCCGATGCGGCTGCTGGTTCGCGTTGCGGGCGCCTGCTTGCGCGTCTGCCAGACAAATGCAGCAAGCGCAGCATATGCAGCGAGCAACGCGCCAATACCAAAGTGGCCCACGGCCGCGCTCGCCCAGGGAACTGCGGCAGTCGCATTCACAATGCCCACCGTCCAGGCCAAGCCAATCCAGGCGCCCCAAAAGAGCAATTGCGCCAGCGGCAAGAGACCCGCCAGTCCGACCAGCAGCGCCGCCGACCCGGCAAAGAGAATCAGCGGCTGCACCGGCACAATCAGCAGGTTGGTCAATATGCCCACGAGGCTGAGCCGGTGGAAGTGGTAGAGGATCAGCGGCAGCACGGCCAGCGAAGCGCCAAGTGTGACTGCCAGACTGTCACTCAGCAGCCGCCCAGCGGCGCCGGCGCTGCGTGCGCCGCTGCTGGCGGACTTTGTCGAGGGATACCAGGTAGCGAATCCACGGCTCAAACTTCGGGGCGATGAGCACCAAACCCGCCGTCGCGGCCGCGCTCATCTGGAAGCCGACGTCCCAGAGCACGTGGGGATTTGCCGCGGCCATCACGAGACAAGCCGCGGCAAGGCTCACCAAGGCGGTGCTCTGCCGGCCCAGCGCCGCAGCAACGACCACCAGCACACCCATGAGCGCCGCACGCAGCACGGATGGCTCCGCGCCCACGAGCAGGGTATAGATGGCGATGCCCGTCAGGGCCGCAATCCACGCGGCGCGTCGCCCCAGAAACCAGGCGCTCAGCGCCAGCAGGACGCCGGTGATGAGCGCAACATTGCTGCCGCTGATCACGATGACATGGCTCGCACTTGTGTCGTTGAAGCGCTCGCGCAAATCGTCGGGGATATTCGACTCGATTCCCAGCAACATTCCGTTGGCCAGAGCGGCGTAGGGCTCCGCAAGCGCGCGGTTGATAAGCGACTCCCCCTCGGCGCGAATCGCATACAGCGCACGCAGGAGCGCGCTTCCAGATGGCTCGCCGCCGGCGAGCTGCACCTGGGCGATGGACATCTGGCTGTGGATGTTGTGGCGCGCGAGATATTCGCGATAGGAGAAATCGCGAAAATCTGGCGGCGTGCTGAGGACGCCGCGTAGTTGCACGGGCACACCATACTGAAGGGTTCCGTCGGTCTCGGCAAGCAATGTGACTCGGCCGGTCACGCTTTGCGGGCCGCTGCCTTCGTCGATCGAGGCGGCGCGCACGGTCAGCCGCTGGCGCCCCTCCACCACGGAAACGTAGGAGTCGACGTATCCAGAGACAGTCGTCCAGGGCGCATCGCTGCTGTAGCTGTCGCGCGCCGGAACGTTGTAGTAGCCGAGGTCGGAGGTTGTGAAGCAGGGAGTCAGCGGCGTGGCGGCCATCAGCAAGAAGCCAGCCGCCAGCGCCAGCGAACAAGCACCCACCAGTGCAGGAGATGCGAAGCGACGCGGCGTCACGAAGCCGGCCGATGCGGGCCAGGGTGTCGGCGGCGGACGCCTTCCAAGGCGGTTCAGGCGCGGCGTGAAGGGCAACAGTGCCGCGGGGATGAGCCAGAGCCAGGCGGGCCAGCCGCAGCCGAAGAGGTCGCCGGCGGCGGTCCCGGCAACCACGACCCCGGTGCCGAAGGCAATCGCCACGTAGAGAAGCGCCATGCGTCAAGTTCAGTTTGGACGAGTGCAGGCGGCCCGTCTCCCCAGGCAGGCAGCCATTTCTGCGGGCTGCGGATTCCGCCGGCGACCGCCATGTAAACGGGCGACAATTTCGGCCGAGATCAGAAGGCCCACCAGTAGAACAACACGACATGAAGAATCGCAGCCAGCACGAGCGTCACAACAAAGCGCGTCTTCTTCGTCTTGTGATGTGGGCGCAAGTACATGCCAAGTCCGCCGCCGATCACGCCTCCCAGCCACATGAGTCCCAGCAGCACCACTTCGGGCACGCGTGTCGCGCCCTCGGTCCGCGCTCGCCGTTTGTCGAAGCGAAAGAGAAAGAAGGTGACGCTGTTCACTGCCACCAGCCAGATCCAGTAGGGGTTGAGGTTGAGCCAGTACCAGAGCACAAAGCCGATCAGCGCGGCGATGCCGAGGGCAATCAGGCTGAAGGCCAGTTCCGGGTTGCGGTACATCATTGAAGACTGTTTTGGCGTGTTGGAGGATGCCATGGGGCCTCTATCAATGGGCGGAAGGTGGTAAATGAAGAACATGACGAGTGCGCTGCCAGTAGTGTGCCGCAACCACGGGCTGTACGCAAGACCGGTGCATTGGGTGTAACAAGGGGGAACGTAGAGCAGGGAACGAGAGCAGGGAACGGGAGCAGGGATCGGGATCACGGCGGCGTTCCAGTTCCCTCTTCCGTTCCCTGCTCCCGTTCCCTGACTACGCAAGTCGCTTTCCTGTCGGCGTCCCTTGCGGTGTTATAATCGGCGCATGTCCATTCAACTGCTTGCCCCGGATGTAGCGGCCAAGATCGCCGCGGGCGAGGTTGTCGAGCGACCGGCAAACGCCGCCAAGGAGTTGATTGAAAACAGCCTCGATGCCGGTGCGACCGACGTGCGCGTGGAGATGCGCGAGGGCGGACTCCGGCTGCTGCGCGTGAGCGACAACGGGGCGGGCATCCCCGCGGCCGAGGCGCCACTGGCCTTCCTGCGCCATGCGACGTCAAAGCTGCACAGCGCCGCCGACCTCGAGCGCATTGGCACCTTCGGCTTTCGCGGCGAAGCACTCTACTCGATCGCTGCCGTCAGCCAGTGCACTCTGCTCACGCGCGCTGTCGGCGAGGAATTCGGCGTGCAAATGCGGCTGGAAGGCGGCGAAGTCGTCGCGAACAGCCGCGCCGGCGCGCCCGTTGGCACGGTCATCACGATTGAGCGGCTCTTCTACAATGTGCCTGCACGCCAGAAGTTCCTGCGCGCTCCCACCACCGAGGCGGGCCAAATTTCCGCCGTCGTGCAGCGCTATGCGCTTGCCTATCCCGAGCGCCGCTTCACCCTCAGCAGCGACGGCAAGACGCTCTTCCAGAGCAGCGGCAGCGGCGCACTCTTCGATGTGCTCGTGCAGGTCTACGGGTTGGAGAATGCGCGCCAGATGGTGTCGCTGGCCGATTCAGGCGACGCCGCCACACCCGAAGCCTCTCTCTCCGAGGACCTGGACTTCGGCGCTGCCGGCGACCCCCAAGCGAGCGCCCAGGCGCTGGGCGTGCGCGTTTCGGGCCATGTGGGGCTGCCGTCACTCACACGCGCCAACCGTACGGGCATTCAGCTCTTCGTCAATCGCCGCGCGGTCGAGGACCGCAGCCTCGCCCACGCCGTCGTCCAGGCCTTCCACACACTGCTGCCTGTGGGGCGATTCCCTGTGGCTGTGGTGCTGGTTGAGGTCGACCCGGCATTGGTTGATGTCAACGTCCATCCGCAAAAGCTGCAAGTGCGCTTTGTGGACGAGCGGCGCGTCTTCAGCGCGGTGCAGAAGGCGGTGCGCGCCGCAGTGATTGGGCGCATGGACGTTCCGGGGATGGATGGCGCGCAGCCCTTTGTGGCCGAGGGTGCGCAATCCTGGAGCGCTTCAGACTGGGCCGAGCGGCGCGACGCGATTGTCAATGTCGGGCCGCAGCGCGCCTTCGAGATGCCGGCGCGTCCGCCCGCGGCTGCCGGTGCGCTTGCCGTTGAACCCACATACCAGGCAGGCGAAGCGCCGCGCCCCCCTTCGCTGCCGCCCCTGCGCGTCGTCGGCCAGGTGGGCGCAATGTACGTGGTGACCGAGGGACCACAGGGCATGTTTCTGATTGACCAGCACGCCGCACATGAGCGCGTGCTCTATGAGCACTTCATGAACCGGCGCACCTATGGGCTCGTAAATGGCGAGGCGGCGCGCCAGCCGCTGCTCCAGCCGCATCCGCTCCACGCCGGCTCCGAGCTGGCGGGCATGGTGGCCGACCATCTGGACGCGCTGCGCGCCGTCGGCTTCGAGATTGAGCCCTTCGGCGGCGATTCGTTCCTTCTCAGGGCGGTTCCGGCGCTGCTCGCGGGTGATGACCCGGTCAACGGTCTGCTCGACATCGTCACATCGTTAAGCGGCGGGCGCAACCTCGCGGGCGAACAGTATGAGGCCGAACTTGTCAAAATGGTCTGCAAGCGTGCGGCAATCAAGGCCGGGCAATTGCTCAGTGACATCGAGATGCAGGAACTTGTGCGCCAGTTGGAGGAGTGTGCGTCGCCGCGCACCTGCCCGCATGGTCGTCCCACCATGATTCAGCTGACGGCGGGCGAACTCGAAAAGGCGTTTGGGCGTATATGATTCATGTTACGCTGCGCCTCGGTTCTGCGTAGCGGGTGGCTTCCAGCCCTCCGGCCACTCTGAACTCGAACCTGCAACGGAGGGCTGGAAGCCACCCGCTACGTCCGCTCAACCTGCTGCGTATCATGAGTATGTGATTGCAGCAAGCACAATCGTTCCTGTACCGGACTGCTTATTTTCGGGCGCAAAGCCGCAATCATTCGTGCAATCCGCATACAAGTTGTTTCGCTTCCTCGCGCCAAACTGAGCGCGCAGCCATTATGAGCCAGGACCATGATCGAACCCGATGCAGCCATCGTCGTGCCGACCCTTACCCCCGAGCAGATGAAGGAAGTCGACCGCCTGCTTCGCGAGAGCTATCACATCGACCCGCTCCAGACCATGGAGAATGGCGGCGCAGCGCTCGCGCTGCTTGCCAAGCGCATGCTCGACGGCAGCGTGGCTGATCGTTCCATCGTCGTGCTTGCCGGGCGCGGCAACAACGGCGGTGGCGGCCTGGCAGGCGCGCGCCATCTCATTAACTGGGGGGCATGGGTGCATGTCATCCTTGCCTTCGCCCCCGAGCATTTTGAGGGCGCGCCTGCCCACCAGTTGGCCGCCCTGCAGGCCATGGGCGCGGCGCTCTCGTGGGCCGAGGAAGGGTGGGAGCTGCCACCTGCCGATTTGGTGATCGACGCAATCATCGGCTTCCGTTTGCGCGACGACCCGCACGGCAAGGCGCGTGACCTCATCCAGCTTGCCAACAGCAGCGCTGCGCCCATCCTGAGCCTCGACGTCCCCAGCGGCGTTGATGCCGAAGACGGCCGCTGCTACACGCCGCACATCCGCGCGGCGGCCACGCTGGCGCTTGCGTTGCCTAAGGCCGGCCTCCTCAAAGTGCCGGCGCGCGGCGCATGCGGCCGCATTTTCATCGCCGACATCAGCGTGCCCGCGGCGCTCTACGCCGAAGTGGGTATTGACGCGCCCATCTTCGGCGCCGATCCCCTGCTCGAACTGATCGTCCGCGAAGACCAGGCCTATGTGGATCATGAGGCCGCCTGATGGTTCGTGATACGCACGCCATCGACTACACAAAGGTGAGCAGATAGGTATGTGGAATATCGACTTCTCGCCGGTTTCTGTTGCGGGCTACGTCCTCATCGTCCTCGGGCTGATCGGCGCGGTGGTGCCGCTGTTGCCGGGACCGCTGCTCATCTGGATCGGCGCGTTTGTGTGGGCGTGGGGTGATGGTTTTGTTCACGTCGGCTGGCCCACCTTGATCGCGCTGCTGCTTCTCGCGCTCTTTGCCTGGGCAAGCGACTTCCTGCTAACGATGCTCGTTGGCCGCAAGGCAGGCGCAAGCTGGCGCGCCATTTTTGGCGCAATCGTGGGCGGGATTGTCGGCGGCATTCTCCTGAGTGGCTTCGTGCCGATCATCGGCTCACTGGTTGGCGCAATTCTCGGCAGCGCTCACCGGAGCCTTTGTTGTGGAGTTCGCTGCGACGCGCAACAGCGAGGCCGCGCTCGCGCGCCATGAAAGCCTACATCGGCAGCATGGCGCTTGCCGCCCTGGTCGAAATCCTTGTTGCGCTGGCGATGGTGAGCATCTTTGCGTGGCAGGCGTTTGGGTAGAGGGTAAGGTATAACTGAAGATAAAGAATTGAAGATGCTTCACCGCGTCGCGCTGGAAATGGCACCGGCCACGCGTCCATGCCCCAGTCACCCAGTTATCATTTGTCCATTATCAATGTCATTGTCTTGCCCACACCCATGCGCGCACTCATCTTCATCAACGGCGAATTGCGGGACCCGGCACACGTCCAGGCGATGCTGCGCGCAGACGACCACCTGATCGGCGCCGACGCGGGTACGCTGCACATTCTTGCTATGGGCCGCATGCCCGACCATGTGGTCGGTGACTTTGACAGCATCGATCCCGCGACGCTCGTTCAACTTCGGGAAGCGGGCGTCGCCATTGAGCGCCACCCAGTACACAAGGATCAAACCGACCTCGAACTTGCCATCGAGTGTGCGCTGCGCACTGGGGCGGACGAGATTGTGTTGGTGGGGGCAACGGGCGGGCGACTCGACCAAACGCTTGCCAACGTGCTCATCCTTGCGCAGCGTGCGTGGGCCGTGCCCTTGCGCATTGTCGACGGCGCGCAGGATGCCATCCTGCTGCGCGGGCCGACGACCGCAACGCTTGCGCTGGCCGCAGGCGTGACAGTCAGCGTGTTGCCTCTGAGCGCCGAAGTGACGGGGATTACCTACAGCGGCCTTGCCTACCCGCTGGCGAATGCCACGCTGCGGCTGGGCAGCACCCGCGGTTTGAGCAACGAGGCGATGGGGAGCGAGGTAACGGTTTCGCTGGCTACCGGTCTGCTGCTGCTGGTCACGGAAGCACCGTGATCGCGGCAAGTTCAACCAGGGCGCGACCATCGTCAGCGGCAACGGCTGCCAGCGTTGCCGGATGATAAGCCAGCGCAACAAGCGCATAGTCGCCCGCTGCGGTGTTTGGCGGGATGAGCAGCCCAAAGCGATCGTGTGGGACGATTGGTCTGTCGCTCGTCGCGACAACTTCGCCCTGGCCATCCACGAGTCGCACCGACCACTTCAAGTCGCCCTCACCCTCGCCAAACTGCGCGTCGAGCGGAATCACCTCGCCAGGGCGCAGCGTCGTCAGTGCCTTGAGCGACTGCAGTTCGTGCCCCTGCCATGATGCTGTGACATCCACGTTTTCCAACGGTCGGTCCGGCTTGCCGTAGATCGACGCCCAAACATAGTCGCCGCCCGCCTCCGCGACCTTGAAGGCCTGTGCGTCAAGCCTGCGCACCGCCTTGCCGGCATTCTGATCAAGCACCACGAAGAGAGTCCCCGTAAGGGGCTCGATCGCGTCCCAGGCAAGCCCCTGCTCGTCGAACGCGAGTACTGTGCGGCCGGCAGGCGCGCCTGCGCGGCTGACCCACGCCGCGCGATCAAGACCCGTATAGACGAGCGTTGCGTCTTCAGACCAGTTGTCCCGAATTAACTGGACGGCCCGGCCAGACTGTTCCTCCGCGCCGGCCGGCACAGCCGAGAAGTCGGGGCCCGCGCTGCGTTTGTAGAGTGTGACGGTTTCGCCGGTTGGCAGATTCCACCGCCTGGCCGGAGCGAAGAGGCGTGCAAAGAGCGGATCATCGCCAATGCGGGCGGTGAGTGCGCGCCCCTCGGGCGAGACGTCGCGGTTGTCCCCATCCTTGGCCAGCAGCCACGGGCTGGTGAGAAGGCGCGGCCATGAGGCGTCGGCTTCCGTGAGGTCGCGAATCTGCACGAGCGCGTTCTCCTGGCGGGCGAGGTAGCGCAGGCTGCCACGATGCAGCCATGGCGTGTTGACCAGCATGGCCAACTCCTGCCGGTCTGTCGCATCCGACGCGACTTCACGCAGGATTTCGGGACCGATCCAGAGCGTCGGGTCGGTGGGACCCGAGGCTGGCGGCATCGTGTAGTAATCGAGCACCCAGAGCTGCCGTGCCCGATCGTAGGGGGGAAAACGGTCGACGGTAATCCCAAGCCACTGCACCAGCAGGATGGCTGCCACCAGCGTGCCCAGGATCAAACGCAAGGTGAGACGGTAGTCTGCAATCGCAAGTGCGGCCACAACACAGAGCGCAGGGAGCAGCGGCGCAAGATTGCGTGCGTTGCTCTGGGCAAGCACCGCCAGGGCGCAGTAGCCGGAGAGCAGGCTCAGCCAAAGCAACGCGCTGTCGCGGCCCAGGCTGCGTCTGCGCACGAGCGCGCGCAGCCACGGGAAGAGCACAACCGGCGTGATGATCCAGGCCGCCATCGGCCCAAGGTGCTCGCGGTAGAGATAGCCAAAATAGCGCGTATAGGTGTAGAGCGAGAAGAGTCCTGCGCGCGTGGATCCGCGCTCCACGTCGGTTGAGAGCAACGTCCGCGCGAAATCGATGTGGGGCAAGTACCAGAAGCTCGCAATCCACGCCGCGATCATCAGCGCGGCGGCCAGATGCCAAAGCGGCCCGCGCCCCTCCAGCAGCAGGTAGGTGGCGGCTGCGGTGATGATCAGCCAGCCCCAAAATTGCAGGCCACCCAGCGCAAATGCCTGCGCGGCTTCCCGGTTGGGCCAATACCAGAGCAGCGCAAAGCCCAGTCCGGTCATCGCGGCAATCATGAGGCTGCGCAAGCGGAAGGGGAGGGCGCCTGCGCGTAGTGATTTGCGGGCACTCCAGAGAACCCAGACCGCGGGCAACGCAATGTAGATGGGCATCGTCCATTTGACCAGCAGACCCACGCCGAGGCTGGCTCCCCACAGCAACGTCCATCCTCGGTGGGCAAAGCCATTGCAGCGATACAGGGCAATCAGGTTTAACGTGACTGCCACCGTCAGCAGTGCTTCGGTGTAGAAGAGGCGCCCCATCGCGGCGATCATGGGGAGCAGCGCGAGAAGCAGCGCAGCATAGAGAGCCGTCCACTCCGAGGCAACCTTGCGGGCCAACAGCCAGGTCAGCGGCACAAGCAACGCGATAAGCAGGACGTTGAGCATCTGCGCGCCGTCGGCGGTGGCGCCAAAGACGCGCAGAAACGGCTGTGCCGCAAGATAGAGTGCAGGTGTGCGGTAGCCGTCACTTGTAAAGGCCTGAAAGAGCGTGTGAAGGTCAACGCGCTGCAGCGTGGCGAATTGCTCAAGCGTCGTTCCCAGATAGCCCGCCGCATCGCGGCCGATGAGGACGATGTTCGTGCGCACCCAGTAGAGGCTGCCTGCGCCGGCGAGCAGCGTGATGAGCGCGAGCAGCAACCAAATCAGTCCGGGCGTTGGGCGCGGCGAAGCGCTTTGCGCGCTGGGGCTGGTAGTCGCGTCGGTGCCGGATGTCATGAAGGATGCGTTGGTGGGGTTCAGGCCTGGTCGGCCGAGGCAGTTGGGGCAGTCGGGGCGCCAGTGCTCGCCGGTGCTTCAGCGGATGTTTGTGGCGCCCGTCCCGCCGAAGCTTCTTCGCGTGCCAACATGAGCGCCGCGACGAAGGCAACTACGAGCCCGACCACCTGGCTTTGGTGGAAGGAACCGAGCAGAGCAGCGTCGCGCACGAACGCATCGACCACGAGATGGACAAGCGCGTAGCCGAGCACGGCCAGCCAGATTGTGCGCGCCGGGCGGCGCGCGTCAATTGTGGCCCAGAGAAGGACAAGCAGCGCCGCCAGCCCCAGCGCGCGATACAGCCCGACGGGATGCACAATCTCGAGGAAGTGGCGCACCGCCCACGGAGCGTCGCTCGGCATACCAACCAGCGTGCCTGTGAGGTAGACTGACACGTTGATCACCACCGCGCCCGCCACGAGGCCAATTGCCAGGGCGGCTGTCACGCGCCCGGGGTCAAGTGATTTCCAGACCATCCAGGCAAATGCAGCGACGAGCGCCGCAATCACCCCCGGCCAGAAGGCAAAGCCGCTGGGGCGCAGGCTCACCATCAGCATCGGTTCGTCTCGATAGACAGGCCAGAACTGGATTATCGTCCAAAGACGGGCTACAATCACTCCCGCGAGCAAGGCCACAAGGCCAGTGTTCCAGATGTCGTCAGGGAGCAACCCAAAGCGGCGTCCGGCGCGGCCCGCGACCTCAAGGGCCAGCACGGCGGCCAGCATGGCAAGGATGGGTCCCGTGGGCAGACTGAGTGGGCCAAGTGCAAGTGTTGCGTGCATGGGCGATGGATGATAGTTGCCAGTTATTGATTATTAATAACTATTTATGATTGATAATTGATAACTAATAATTTGAGGATAGAACAACATGCGCATTCTCGTCACCGGCGGGGCAGGCTTCCTGGGTAGCCATCTCTGTGACCGTCTCCTGGCCGAAGGCCACGACGTCATCGCAATGGACAATCTGATTACCGGCAGCACGGACAACATCGCCCACCTGGCGGGCAACCGTCGTTTCCAGTTTATTCAGCATGACGTGACGCAATATATCTACCTCAAAGGGCCACTGGATGCCATTCTGCACTTTGCCAGTCCGGCCAGCCCGGTCGATTACCTCGAGCTGCCGATCCAGACGCTCAAGGTGGGCAGCCTGGGCACGCACAATGCGCTGGGTCTGGCGCTGGCGAAGGGCGCACGCTTTCTGCTGGCGTCAGCACGAGCGAGGTCTACGGCGACCCGCTGGTGCATCCCGCAACCCGAAAGCTATTGGGGCAACGTCAACCCAATCGGCCCGCGCGGCGTTTACGACGAGGCCAAGCGCTTTGCCGAGGCGATGACCATGGCCTACCATCGCAGCCACGGCGTGGACACGCGCATCGTGCGCATCTTCAACACCTATGGCCCGCGCATGCGCCTTGATGACGGCCGCGTTGTGCCCAATTTCGTCGGCCAGGCGCTGCGCGGCGAACCGCTGACTGTCTACGGCGACGGCAAGCAGACCCGCTCCTTCTGCTATGTGAGTGACCTGGTCGACGGCATCTATCGGCTGCTGCTGAGCGACGAAACCGATCCGGTCAACATCGGCAATCCGGCCGAATTGACCATCAAGCAGTTTGCCGAGGTCATCAACCGTCTGACGCAAAACCCTGCCGGTATCTTCTTCGAACCGCTGCCTGTGGACGACCCGAAACAGCGCCAGCCCGACAATCACCAAGGCGCGCCGCATCCTCGGCTGGGAGCCCGTCGTGCCGCTGGACGAAGGCATGCAGCACACAATCTCCTGGTTTGCCGAGAAACTGGGCGTGGCGGTGTGACTGAGCGGGGATCGTCCCTTATCGCGCTTTCGGAGCCGCGTCTCGCAAGTTTGCGGCGATTCCGTAGCGGCCGCTTCAGCTGCCGTCGGTCTGGGCCGCGACGCGATTGGCGGATTCGGCAGCTGAAGCGGCCGCTACGAATGACTGCCCTACTTGCAGGGCGGAGCAGGCTGGAACGGCGGCCCGATCTGCCGCCTGCGACGTAACGAAAACCAACTTATGCAGGAAGACCTGAGACTCTTGACACAATGGACCTAGCCCACATCCGCAATTTTTCGATTATTGCCCATATCGACCACGGCAAGAGCACGCTGGCCGACCGCCTGATCCAGATGACGGGTACGGTCACCGAGCGCGAGATGAAGCGAGCAACTGCTCGACTCGATGGACCTCGAGCGCGAGAAGGGCGTCACCATCAAGGCCAGCGCCGTGCGCATGATCTACAAGCATACGGCGACGAGCCAGGAATACGAAATCAACCTGATCGACACCCCCGGTCACGTGGACTTCAGCTATGAAGTCAACCGCGCCCTGCAGGCGTGCGAAGGCGCCGTCCTGGTCGTGGATGCCTCGCAGGGCATCCAGGCGCAGACGATGGCGCACCTCTTTGCGGCGCTGGATCAGAACCTGACCATCGTGCCGGTGATCAACAAGATCGACCTGCCCGCGGCCATGCCCGACGACGTGGCGGAGGAGATCGAGGATCTGCTCGGCAGCGCCGGCCGAGGACATCCCGCGCATCAGCGCCAGGTCCGGCATCAATGTGGAAGAGGTGCTTGAGCAGGTGATCGACGAGGTGCCGCCGCCCAGCGGCGAATCTGGCACGCACCCGCTGCGCGCCCTGGTCTTCGACTGCCGCTACGACTCGTACAAGGGTGTGATCGCCTATGTGCGTGTGGTCGACGGCACCATCAAGGGCACGCCGCACCTGCTGGCCATGAACACGCAGCAAGACGATGGAGCCGCTGGAGATCGGCGTGCTCGTCCCCGGCATGCTTGCCGGTCAGCGAACTGCCACGCCGGGCAGGTCGGCTACATCGCCACCGGCCTCAAGACGCGTGCAGGACCTGGACGTCGGCGATACGATTACGCTTGCTGCGCAGCCCGGCCACCGAGACGCTGCCCGGCTATCACCCGCTCAAGCCAATGGTCTTTGCCGGCCTCTACCCGAGCAACGCCGACGACTACACGCAACCTGCGCGACGCGCTGGAGAAGCTGCAGCTCAACGACGCCGCGCTCACCTACGAGCCGGAGACGCAGCCAGGCGCTGGGTTTTGGCTTCCGCCTGGGCTTCCTCGGCCTCTTCCACATGGAGATCGTCCAGGAGCGGCTCGAGCGCGAGTACGACATGGACATCATCTTCACCGCGCCCTCGGTGGAGTACCACGTGCTCAAGACCGATGGCTCGTGCTGATCGATCGACAGCCCGGCCGACTTGCCCGACCCCACCTTCATCGAGTCACATCGACGAGCCGTGGTGCGAACTGCGCATCTTCACCCCGGCCGAACACATCGGCGCCGTGCTGGACCTGGTAACCAAGCGGCGCGGCGAACTCAAGAACCAGACCTGGCTCGACACCAAGCGCGTGGAGATCGTCTGCATGATCCCGCTCTCCGAGATCATCGTGGACTTCTACAACGAGCTCAAGGCGCGCACCAAGGGCTACGCCAGCATGGACTACAACATCGACGAATATCGCGCGTCCGACATGGTCAAGCTCGACATCCTGGTCAACGCCATGCCGGTGGATGCGCTGAGCATCATCGTGCACCGCGACGTCGCCTTCCACAAGGGGCAGCGGCTGGTGAGCAAGATGAAGGAGATCATCCCGCGGCAGCAGTTCGACGTGCCGATTCAGGCGGCGGTCGGCACCAAGGTGATCAGCCGCGCCAACGTGCAAGGCAATGCGCAAGGACGTGCTCGCCAAGTGCTATGGCGGCGACATCTCGCGCAAGCGCAAGCTGCTGGAGAAGCAGAAGGCGGGCAAGAAGCGCATGAAGATGGTCGGTGCGGTCGAGATTCCGCAGGAAGCCTTCATGTCGGTGCTTGCGGCTGGAAGACGATGATTAGTCAGTCCGACATCGACTCCGGAGCGCCCGGTGACGGGGCGACTGTCTACGGCCCCTCAATCCTTGAGCGGCTGCGCCGTCATGGCCTGAGCCCGCGCAAATCGCTTGGGCAGAACTTTCTGATCGAGCCTGCGATAGCCGACCGCATTGTGGCGGCGGCGGAGCTTGCGCCCGACGACATTGTGCTCGAAATCGGTCCCGGCCCCGGCATGCTCACCGAGCGGTTGGCGGCGGCGGCCTCCTGGGTCGTCGCCGATGAGATTGACGGCGCGATGGTGGCGCTGCTCAACGCGGAACTCGGTTCGCTGGCGAATCTCACTGTGGTGCAGGCCGATATTCTACAGGCCGACCCCGGCGCGCTTGCCGCGCAAGGAGGAGAGGGACCCTACAAGGTCGTCGCCAACCTTCCCTACTACATCACAAGTCCGGTCCTGCGCCACTTGCTCGAGGCGCAGCATCCGCCGCGGTTAGCCGTACTCATGGTGCAAAGAGAAGTCGCCGAGCGCATTTGCGCGCAGCCGAATGATATGTCGATTCTGGCGGTGAGCGTGCAGTTCTATGCGCGGCCCACCTTGCTTTTTCATGTGCCGGCCGATGCATTTCATCCCAGGCCCAATGTGGAGAGCACCGTTCTGCGTCTCGAGGTGCTTCCCACGCCATCGGTTGCCGGTGTGGAGACGGCGCGCTTCTTCAAGGTTGTGCGCGCCGGTTTTGGCCAGAAGCGCAAGCAATTGGCCAACAGCTTGAGCACCGGCCTGGCGCTGCCGAAGGAACAAACCGCCGCATGGCTGCGCTCCGTCGACATCGACCCGGCGCGGCGTGCCGAAACGCTCACGCTTGAGGAATGGGGCAACCTCGTGCGCGCCAGGCCTTGAGCGCTTGCGCCTGCCTCAGCTCGATCAGAATCTTTCTGGTCACGATTGCGTCCTCAATGACTAGCTCACACCGCGCAGTTCGCACATAGCCCGCATGACAGACGAGACGTCCAACGACAAGCCCGAGGACGGCGCGCCGCGGCTTGATCACAATCCGCTGAGCGAACGGGAGATGGAGGTTGCGCAGTTGCTGGCCACCGGCGCCAGCAATGCCGAGATTGCGCGCGAACTGATCATCAGCCCGCACACCGTCAAGGTGCATGTCCGCAACATCTACGAGAAACTTGGCGTGAGCAGCCGCACCGAGGCGACCATGCTCCTCGTGAAGCAGGGGTGGATCGTTGTACCGGGCGCCTTGCATGCCGCTCCCCTGCCCGCAGTGCCCCCTCCCGAGCCCGAGCCGCTGGCCGACGCGCCCCCATTTGTTCTTCCCTGGCAGCGGGCCGTATTGGGCGTTATGCTGCTGCTGGCCCTTCTTCTCTTCGTCTACCCTTTCTGGCAGGCGCAGGCGCGCACATCGGCCCCTTTGCTAACCGACGCGGGGCTGCGCACCTCTGGAACACCTTCGCTTGCGCTCGATGCGCGCTGGAATGCGCTGACGCCACTGCCGGTGGCGCGCAGCCGCCACGCCGCGGCGCGCGTCGATAACCGCATCTTTGTGTTCGGCGGCGAAGGTGAGTCTGGACAGCCTTTGCGCCGCGCCGATGTCTATGATATCGACGCGAATCGCTGGACTGCGCTGGCGCCGCTGCCGGTGGCAACCAGCAACCTGGCCGCGGCAGCGATTGGTGATGCGATTTACGTGGCGGGCGGCACCTATGATGCTGCGCCGCGCGACAACGCCGCGCCGGAGTTCAACCCAGTGCTCTGGCGGCTGGATATTGCGAGCAACACGTGGGAGACGCTGGGGACGATTCCCGTGCCGGTGGCAGGGGCGGCGCTGGCCGCCGACGACTCCACGCTCTACCTCGCGGGTGGGTGGGACGGAACGAGCATGCGCGACGAAGTCTGGTCGTACACGCCCACACCTGCTGGCGCACCGCCTGCGCAGTGGGAATTGGCGGGTCGCATGGCCGTGCCACGCGCCTTTCTCGGCACGGTCATCGTCAACGATCTGCTCTATGTGGTGGGCGGCTTCGACGGCCAGCGCGAAGTGGCGCGCGCCGATGTCTACGACCTGACGAACAGGCGCTGGCGCGGGCTCCCGCCGATGGCCGTGGCGCGCAGCGGCTTCAGTCTCGTCTACGACGGCGTGGCGGTGGTTGCGCTGGGGGGCGGCTGGCTGGATACGGTGACCACGCACGAACGCTTCGATCCCGCGATCGAGGCATGGAGCAACTTCCCCTCGCCGCTGCCCGGCAGTTGGCGCCATCTGGGCGCGGCAAGCCTCGACGGCAAGCTCTATCTCATGGGCGGCTGGAGCGGCGGTTACCTCGACGTCAACACCCAGTACCAAAGCACCTTCCGCGCTCTGCTGCCTGTGATCACGGGGCCTTGACGTATAGCAACCGCTAGGAAGTTCCGTAGCGCGGATTGGCGCGGATTTCCGCGGATAACAGCCATGTTGCGCTGTTCAAATCCGCGAAATTCCGCGCCAATCCGCGTTCTGACTTGTGGTTTAGTGCCCCGCAAGTTTGTGAATCTTCTCGCGCGTCTCGCGCCAGGAGATTTTGCTCAAGCCCATCTTCTGGCGCAGGCGCTCCTCGGGCATCCCCATGCGATAGTCGCGCACTGCCGCCGTCCAGCGCAGCGACTCGAAGCCAACCTGCAGCCGCTTGATGCCGGCGCGATCGCCCACTTCTTGAAGTACATACTCAAGGTTGCGCGGCGTGCAATCAAACAGAAACTCCGCGGGCTTGTACTGCTCCTTGTATTGGTTGAGCACCGGCAAAATGCTGGGATGCAGCCCCAATGTGCGGTTCTTGTGCGCGTGCGCCTCGTCGGCGTAGCGGATCGCCACCTCCGGTGCATTTGGCTGGCCCGCGTCGAGGTCCGCAAGCAGGAGGCGGGCGACCTCAGCCTTCTTCATGCCCGTTTGCACAAGCAGGCTGACGAGCAAATAGGGGCGTGCATCGGGCTTGAGCCTGTCCCACAGCATATCGCGAGACGCTTAGCAATTTGTTGATTTCGTCGTCGCGCAGAATCTCGGGAAGGGGCGGGCGGGCGGGCTGCTGCACCACCGGCTCGGATGGGTCGGTGCCGATGATGCCGACGCCGTGAAGCCAGCCGAAGAAGACCTTGAGCGTGGTAATGCGGCGCGCCAGCGTCTTGGCGCTGCAGGGTGTTCCCCGCTCATGCTGCATCCAGTGAAGGAACTGCTCAAGGTCCGACGTTCCAACTTGCGCGAGCCGCGTGTCAGGCCCGAGGTATCCCGAGACAATCTTGAGATCGTTGTCGAAGGCCTTGATCGTGTTCTCGCTGAAGCCTTTGCGCAGCATGTATTCGTCGAAGCCGGCGATGGCTTCCACGACGCTGCTGTCGGCGCGCAAGGTCGGTGCGGTGCTTATTGCGGGCGTCGCGTTGTCGGCCGTAGACGCAGCATTCCGTGCTGCCGGCTTTGCATCTTCGCCGGGCTGATCGTTCTTGGTTCCATTGACGGGGGCAGGCGGCGCTTCATCGATGGGCGTGATTTCTCCGATGGGCGCGACATCAGGGGGATCTTTGGCAAGAGCGTTGGACATGAAGCAGCTCCTTGGATGTGTGCAGGCTCGTCGCTGGGGACTTGCTTCCATGCGAGCGGGGCCATAAGTAGCGATGTTGGCTTCGTTGCTACACGCAACAACGCTAGTATAGGGCCGCCGCGCGCCGCCTGTCAAACGGCCGCAACCCGTTAGGTGTCGGGCATTCCCGGTGTAAGCCGGCATCTGCAAGGAATACTGCACAACGGCGTGGTGGGTCCCGTAAATTCGGCGCGGATTTGTAGCGGCTGCTTCAGCTGCCGCACTGGCCAATCGCGTCGCTGCCCAGACCAACGGCAACTGAAGCGGCCGCTACGAAGAAGCGTCTGAAATTCGCTGTATTGGCATTGTCTCCACGCCATTACCAAACTGAAAGGGGCCTTGAACGGCTGTGCTGTTTGCATAGTCTATACTTGAAATATATACTCCTGCATATGGATAGCATCTCATCCGATCGCCCAAGCGCAAACAAGCCGCCCGCCGTCGCTCGCCTCTTTGCCAACGGCCAAAGCCAGGCCGTGCGGCTGCCCAAGGAGTTTCGCTTTGCGGGCGACCGCGTCTACATCACCGCGTTGGCGGGGCGGTAGTCTTGCTGCCTTACCACGCGCCCTGGTCGACTCTCTTCGAGAGCCTTGAGCAATTCTCCGAGGACTTTCCCCATGGTGCGTGAGCCATCGCCGAAGCACGCATCGGTGCGCTCACTTGTGGACCTCTCGTTCTGCCTCGCATTGATTGGGTCGCGCGACGAGCGACTCAAGGCGGCCGTGCTGGGGTACGCGCCGGGCGAACTTGCCATATCGGCGGTCACTGCAGCCGCGCTGCATTTGCGCGCAGCGCGCAGCAGCAATCCGGCGCGCAACCGGCTGGCGCTGGCCCAGTTCCTGCTGCCCCTTGCCGTCGCCGAGTTTGGAGCAGATGCGGCGACAATGCTCGCCGGATTCGAACGCGGCGACCTCGCCGGGGCAGCGACCTCCAGCGAGGCGATTATGGTCGCTGCCCAGGCCGTTGCGCTTGACGCATCCGTGCTGACCTGCGCGCCGATTCTCTATCGGGGATTGAGCGGCGTACGCCTTCATGCCATCGACAGCGCGAGGGGCGATGCAGCAGAAGGCCTCTCCGGGTTCAGCCCGCTGAATGCTGCGCAGCCACATGGTCTCATCCTTGCCATGGGCAGCCATGATCTGACCTTTGATCTTGTGGGCGAGCGGCTGCACAGACAGCGGCCGGAGTTGCTCTTCTGCACGTCGCATGTGGGCAGCATGGACGGTCTGCTCGCGCTGCGCCGGGGCGAGGCGCATTTGGCAGGCGTGCACCTGCTGGACGCCGAAACCGGGGTCTACAACATTCCGCAGGTGCGGCGCGTGCTGGGCGACGAAGGCTGTCACGGCGTCATCGTTGGTTTTGTGCAGCGCATCCAGGGACTGATCGTTGCGCGCGGCAATCCCAAGGAGCATCCGCACGATCGCCGATCTGGCCCGCGACGACGTGCGCTTCGTCAATCGCCAGCCCGGGGCGGGGACGCGCGTGCTGCTTGACCATTTGCTGCGCAAGCAGGGGCTGCGCGCAGAACAGGTGCATGGCTATGCGCACGAGGAGAATTCGCACACGGGCGTCGCCGCGGCCATAGCCTCGGGTGTGGTTGATTGTGGCATGGGCATCCAGGCTGCAGCCACGGCGCAGGATCTCGATTTTGTTCCACTCTGCAGCGAAAGCTATGACCTGGTTATCCCCGCAGAGCACTTTGCCGGTCCGCTCCTGGCACCGTTGCTGGCGCTGTTGCGTCGGCCCGAGCCCGACCTTTTGCGCGCAATCGGCGCCTTGGGCGGCTACAGCACGGATGGGATGGGGATTGTGCTGGCCGAGTTTTGAGCGTCGCGGTAAGACCTGCACGCGGACACACGCGCCGCACATGAAAGCCGATCCGGCGAACTGGCGCCGCTCTACACAAGGCCGCACCAGAGAATCATGCGCGGCAGGGGGTGACTCATCGGCGAATTGCTCAATGGCCTGGCAAATGCTTTTCGGCTCATCTTTACGGGTGACGCGGAAATTGCCGAGATTGTCCTGCTTTCGCTGCACGTGTCGGGCGTTGCCCTGCTGATCAGCACCGTGACAGGTGTGCCGACAGGTGTGTTGCTGGGGCTCAAGCGCTTTCGCGGCCGCCGTCTGGCGGTAACGCTAATCTATACGGGGATGGCCTTCCCTCCCGTGGTGATTGGCCTCTTCGTTTACATCTTCCTATCGCGCAACGGCGTTCTGGGTGGCCACAACTGGTGGTGGGTGCCATCGCTCTTCACCCCGGGAGCCATGATCGTGGCGCAGACGATTATCGCCTTCCCGCTTGTAGCGGGCTTCACCATGGCCGCCGTAATCGGCGTCGACCCGAATCTGCGCCTCCAGGTGCGGTCGCTCGGTGCATCACCCTGGCAGAGCAGTTGGGCGATTCTTGAAGAGGCGCGCACGGGCGTCATTGCGGCAATTGTGGCAGGCTTCGGTGGGGTCATCTCCGAAGTTGGAGCCGTGATGCTCGTCGGGGGCAACATCGCGGGGCGGACGCGCGTGCTCACCACAGCGATTGTGCTGGAAACCAACAAGGGCAACTTCTCCATGGCGCTGGCGCTTGGCATCATCCTGATCGGCATCGCTTTCCTTGCCAACTATGTGGTGATGCGGCTACAGGGGCGCGTCTTTGAATGAGCGCGCCTGCTCCCTTGTACCGCCTGCGCGCTGTAACCAAGCGCTACGTCGGCACGCAGAGCACGGCGCGCCTGGTGCTCAACATTGGCGAACTGGAGATTCGCCGCGGCGAGATTCTTGCGCTCGTTGGCCCGAGCGGCGCCGGCAAGAGCACGCTGCTGCGCCTGCTCAACTGGCTGGAAATGCCTGACAGCGGTGAGATATTCTTCGAAGATGCAGGCTACGGCATCGGCAATGAGCCGCCGCTCGCTGTACGCCGCCAGGTGACCACGGTCTTCCAGCGACCGGTACTGCTCCAGCGCAGCGTGGCTGAAAACGTTGCCTATGGGCTGCGCCTGCGCGGAGTGCGTAGCGCTGACCAACGGATTGCCGAAGCGCTGGCCGACGTGGGCCTGGAGACGCTGGCCGACCATCCTGCACGCACCCTCTCCGGCGGCGAGGCGCAGCGCGTGGCCCTCGCACGTGCGATGATTCTCGAGCCCGACTGCGCTGCTCCTTGACGAGCCGACGGCGAACCTCGACCCCTACAACGTCGGCATGATCGAGCAGATCGTGCGGCGGCTCAACACGGAACGGGGGACGACCATCGTGCTCGTCACCCACAACGTCTTCCAGGCGCAGCGTCTGGCGCACAGGGTGGCGCTCCTGCTTGACGGCCAGATTATCGAGGAAACCGAAGCGCAACAATTCTTCCACGATCCCGCAGATGCGCGCACGGCTGCGTTTGTGCGCGGCGAGATGGTCTATTGAACGCATCTTGCGCAGCCATCTTTGGCGTAAAGGCGCCAAGCTCTTCATAGGCGCCGGCCCGTGGCAGGCGCCTACGGGGAAGAGAGTGCGCCGTGTTCCGGGACAACGGCAGCTGAAGCAGCCGCTACGATTGGGTGACAGTCGCGCAAAATGCCTTACTAACCTACATTGTTTATTTACTCATGATAGTATGTAATTAGCTCATGTAGAAAGGCCCTGCTCTCATGAAGCGCTTCACTCTCGTCGCAATTCTTCTGTTTACACTGATTTTCGCCGCGGCCTGTGCACCCATCTCCGCCCCTGCCGCGGCTGTCGCACCCGCTACCGATGCGGCCTCCCCGGCTCCCGCCGCGGGGCGCCTGGTCCTTGCCACCACGACGAGCACGCAGGATTCGGGTCTGCTTGACTTCATTCTGCCGGACTTTGAGGCCCAAGCCGATGTTCCGGTCGACGTGATCGCAGTAGGGAGCGGCCAAGCCATGAAGCTCGGCGAGGATGGCAATGCCGATGTGCTGCTGGTGCATTCGCCCAAGGCCGAAGTCGCGTTCATGGATGCAGGCCACGGCACGCGTCGCGACCCTGTCATGTACAACGATTTCGTTATTATCGGGCCGGAGTCCGACCCGGCGGGCATTGCTGGCACGACATCCGCCGCGGACGCGATGACGCAGATTGCTGACTCGGCCTCCACCTTCATTTCGCGCGGCGACGATTCGGGCACGAATGCCAAGGAAAAGACGCTGTGGGCGGCTGCCGGCATCGAACCCGCGGGAGACTGGTACATTTCGGCCGGCCAGGGCATGGGCGCTGTCCTTACGATGGCCGAAGAGCAGCAGGCCTACACGCTCAGCGACCGC
Source organism: uncultured Chloroflexia bacterium (assembly GCA_963735275.1). GTDB lineage: Bacteria > Chloroflexota > Anaerolineae > Caldilineales > Caldilineaceae > UBA5069. The sequence goes on from CAVTKJ010000004.1 coordinate 682,252, forward strand.
AGCACGTATCTGGCACGAACGCTCGAAGGGTTTGATCTGAAAGTGCTTGTCGAAGGAGACAATTCACTCTTCAACCCCTACAGCGTGATTACCGTTGATCCATCCAAGAATCCCGGCATACAGGGTGAGCTTGCCACGCAGTTTGCCGACTGGATCATCTCCGTGCCCACGCAGGAGCTGATCTCCCAGTTTGGCGTCAAGGAGTTTGGCCAGGGGCTCTTCACGCCGGATTCCGCTCCGTGGAACGCGCGCTAGTCCGCTTACGTCGCATGCATACGCGCCGACATGCGCTGCTGATTGGTTTGCTGGCAGCCTTGCTGCTTGCGGGGTGCACGCCGATGCGCACCTCTGGCACGCAAGAGCCAACTGAACGGATTACCGTCATGGCGGCGGCATCCCTGAAGGATGCGATGGAGGCGCTGGCTGCCGACTTTGCCACGGTGCGCCCGCAGACGGCGCTCACCTTCAACTTCGCCGGTTCGCAGGAGCTTGCCCAGCAGTTGGCGGCCGGCGCACCGGGCGATCTCTTCGCCGCGGCAAACCAGCAGCAAATGAACGTCGCGGTTGATGCCGGACGCATTGCCGCGGATGCTCCGGAGGTCTTCGCCCGCAACCGGCTGGTTGTTGTTGTGCCGGCGGACAACCCGGCCGGAATCGAGACTTTGCAGGATCTGGCAAGGCCAGCAACCAAGCTGGTGCTTGCCGCGCCTGCAGTGCCTGCGGGCCGGTATGCGGTTGAGTTCCTCGGCAAGGCCTCGGCTGCGGCCGACTTCTCGCCGGCGTTCAGCGCCACCGTGCTGGGCAACGTCGTCTCGTACGAAACCAACGTGCGCGCGGTGCTCACCAAAGTGGCGCTGGGCGAAGCGGATGCGGGCATCGTTTATGCGTCGGATGTTCCGGCTGACAACGTGCAGGTTGCGACGCTGACCATACCCGATGCGCTCAATGTATTGGCGGCGTACCCAATCGCAGTTGTGGCGGATAGCAAGCACTCTGTCGCGGCGCAGGCTTTTGTGGACTACGTCCAGTCGACTGCTGGACAGGCGACGCTGGCGCGCTTCGGTTTTCTGGGCGCGGGCGCGAGGAATGATTGAGATGGTACACGCGTAGCGGCTGAAGCAGTCGCCGTGCTGACCGGAAGCTCCGCGCTCGAGTTCAAGGGCAGCTGAAACAGCCGCACCAATGACGACTGCGCATATGCGCGCCGCAGCATTTTGCAGGATTGTTGTTGGCTTGATTACGCCCGCGGACTGCATGGCGCTTGCCACGCTCGCGCGATGCGTATGCGCATTGACCGACACCGCTAAAGACATGGACTGGCACATAAGCGTCTGATCAGGTATCCTCTCGCGGTCTGAAATCAAGCCAACCAACCTTTCTGGAAACGAGCACAAACACCACATGCGTACTTCAATTCTCCTTTCCGGCGCGCTGCTGCTTGCCGGATTGACCGCCGCCTGCCAGCCTGTGCAGCCCGAAACGCCCGCTGCCGACACCACGGTGGCCGCCACCAGCGCGCCCGAGACATCCGCTGTCGCCACCAGCTTTGCGCTGCCTGATGGCACGCTTTGCTCCTTTGCGGGCACCGGCGCCACGCTTGCGTTTGACGGCGAGCGCCTCAATTACACCTGCACAAGCCCCGAATCCAGCTCCACCATGCTCGGCATTCTTGGTGACCCCGTGCAGGATGACAACCAGGGCGCCGGCGTCTGGGTTGTCAATCTCGCCACCTACAGCCACGGCGATGACGGCTTCACGCTCGATTCGAGCGAACCGGTCACCTTCTTCGCATCGGAACTGGACCTGGCAGACGACTCCGTTTGTCTGCACGCAGGCTTTGGCGCGACGCTGGGCTTCAACGGCGAGCGCCTCAACTACACTTGCGGCGACACGGATGCGGGTTCCACCGGCATAATCGGCGACCTGCAGATTGATCCCGTCGCACTGCCGGGCGTCTATGTGGCAGACAAGGTTGCCTTTCACAGCGGCGGCGACGCAGGCTGGGTTCTCGACGACGAACAGATGGTCAACGTCACCATGATCGTTGGCAGCGACATGCCTGCTCAGTAGGCAATGCTTGGCGGGCGGAACCCGGCAATCGTCGGCATTCCGCCCTGCATTCGGCGCTCGAACGCTTGCAGGCGGTCTCGGAATTTGTTTGCGTCGAGCCGCCAACGATGGTAGAATAAGGGCAAGTTCGAGGAGGCATCGCCTCTTCGCGGAGCGAGAACAATGGCGTTCTCGCTCTTACTTTTGTCGACAATCGACTTCCCGGCAATACGCAAACGGGATGTCTACGCGGATTCCCACGATAAGGGACAATCGTCCCGCACAACTGATTGTCAACTGACCTGAAACAGTTCGCGCATTCAATGTTATAATGCGGCCGGAGCCAGTACGCTCTTTTTTGCGCGCACGCATTCCGAAAGCCTTCATTCCACCGTATTCGGCGGTGCTCGCCTGCGAGGACGCCGCGTGAACCGGTGCGGCCGTCCAAGGTCAAACCACAGCTCAGGGAGAAAAGAAACGTGAAAGTTGTCGTTCTCGTCAAACAAACGCCGGACACGGCCGAATTGCCGAAGGTATCGGCTGACGACGTCCGCTCGGGCGACGTCAAGGCCACCATGGTCATCAACCCGTGGGATGAGTATGCCGCCGAAGAGGCCATCCTGCTGGCGGACCGCTTCGATTGCGACACGGTCGCCATCACAATGGGCAAGCCCGATTCCGCCGACGCACTCAAGCACGCGCTGGCCATGGGTGTGAGCGAAGCCGCGCTGGTTGACAGCAGCAGCCTGCGTGGCGACATGTGGGCAACCGCCTCGGCGCTCGCCGCAGCGGTCAAGGCACAGGGTGAAGTTGACCTCGTGCTCACCGGCAAGCAGAGCGTCGACGAGAACAGCGGCGCGGTGTTTGTGGGCGTTGCGAGCCTGCTGGGCTGGCCCCTGCTCTCAGGCGTCATCAAAATCGTCGACATCTCCGGCGGCCAAATCAGCGTCGAGCGCATTGTGGATGGCGGGCAAGAGTCCGTCAGCGTCAAGCTTCCGGCCGTCATCAGTGTGGGCAAGGAAATTAACGAACCACGCTACCCCTCATTCATGGGTATCCGCAAAGCGAACAAGGCGCAGATTCCCGTGAGCGAACTGAGTGCGCTGGGCGTCGACGGCGCCACCTCGCGCACGGAGTGGAGCAATGTGCGCAAGCCGGAAGAGCGCAAGACGGAAGTCAAGATCATCGACGGCGCAACGCCCGAGGAGAAGGCCGCCAAGTTGGTGGATGCTCTCCTGGCCGAGAAGGTACTCTAGGAGAGATATCCCATGTCTGTTCTTGTCTGGATTGAGCAGGACCAAAGCGACAACGCCTTCTCGAGCAGTTGGGAAGTGCTGGGCAAGGCGCGCGAACTCGCACAGCAGTTGGGCGTCAAGCTCGCCGCAGCCGTACTGGACGACAACACTGAGGCAACTGCGCAGAAAGCGATTGACTTCGGCGCCGAGGATGTCTACACGGTCGCCAGCCCCATCCTCGAAACTTTCCGCCTAAGCGCTTACGCCGCAGCCCTCAAGGCCGTGGTGGAAGCATCCGGCGCGACAATCGTCCTTGCTGCCGCCACCACGCGCGGCCGCGAACTCACAGCATTCCTTGCCTTTGAGCTCGGTGCCGGCATAGCGCCCGACGCGGTGGACCTGCGTATCGACGACGGCAAGCTCGTTGCCGTCCGTTCCATTTACTCAAACAACATCCTCACCGACGTGACTTTCACCAGTCCTGTCCAGGTGGCAAGCGTGCGGCCGCGCTCGTTCCCTGCCCCCGCAAGCGCACCTTCGGGTGGCTCCATCACACCTGTAGATGCCGGGCTGAGCGAAGCCAATGTGGCAGAGAAGGTCACCGAAGTCCGCTCGACCGAAACGGGTGAAGTCAACCTGACCGATGCGACGATCATCGTCTCGGGCGGGCGCGGCGTCGCAGCTGACCCGGCCAAGGGCTTCCAGCTTGTCGCCGACCTGGCGAGCGCACTCGGTGCGGCAATGGGCGCGAGCCGCGCGGCGGTCGATGCCGGCTTTGTCCCCTACAAGTATCAGGTGGGGCAGACGGGCAAGACCGTGCGTCCCGACCTCTACATTGCCGCCGGCATTAGCGGCGCGATTCAGCACCTGGCCGGTATGGCAGGCAGCAAGACCATCGTGGCGATCAACAAGGACCGCGAAGCGCCGATCTTCGAGAAGGCCGCTTACGGAATCGTTGGCGACCTCTTCGAGGTCCTCCCTGCGCTGACGGCGGAGTGCAAGAAGCGCCTGGGCTAGTCCTGGGCGGCGCAATGGCATTCGACGAGAGGCGACGGGGCATTCCCCGCCGCCTCTCCTTTATTTTCTGGTGCTGCGCAGCGGCACTTGCAATTCCACAATCCCATCCCGATCGCATCATGATTTGAGGAGAACCCCATGGACCAACCCTTCAACGGACTTGGCATGAATCTGGGCAATCTGTCGCGCCTTTCCCCGGCCCTCTCGCGCTCCATTAGCGCCGAAAACCCCACCGGCGCCAAGGGCAGCGGCGGCATGGCAACCGAAGGCACGGGCAAGAATTCAGCGCGCGAGCTTGGGCAAGGCTGGAAGGTCTCGCCAAGCATCGCATTGCCGGGGAACAGCATCACCGTCCTGGCAGATATCGAGGGGCCGGGCTGCATCCAGCACGTGTGGCTCACCGTGCATCCCAGTGTATGGCGCCAATTGGTGCTGCGTATTTACTGGGACGACGAAACGAGCGCTTCCGTCGAAACACCGATTGGGGATTTCTTCTGTCAGGGCTGGTGCGAGTTCTGCCAGGTCAATTCGCAGCCGATTGCGGCCAATCCGGCGGGTGGCCTCAACAGCTACTGGGAAATGCCCTTTCGCCGGCACGCCCGCATCACCATCGAGAATCTCGCGCCGGACCCGGTGGAGGCAATCTACTACCAGGTCGATTACACGCTCACCGAAGTACCTGCAGATTGCGCCTACTTTCACGCCCAGTGGCGCCGCAGCAACCCGCTTCCCTACAAGGAAGTGCATTCGCTGCTGGATGGCGTCACGGGACAGGGGCACTATGTGGGCACGTACATTGCCTGGGGCGTACACAACAACGGCTGGTGGGGCGAAGGCGAAATCAAGTTCTATCTGGATGGCGACGATGCGTGGCCCACCATTTGCGGAACCGGCACGGAAGACTATTTTGGCGGGGCGTGGAACTTCGAGGTGCCTGTCGGCCACTATGCTCCCTTCACCACCGCCTACCTGGGGCTGCCGCAAGTGATCCGGCCGGACGGGGGTCCGCGCAGCCAGCAGCGCTTCGGCATGTACCGCTGGCACATCATGGACCCGATTCGCTTTCAGCAGGATTTGCGCGTGACAATCCAGGCGCTGGGTTGGCGGGCGAAGCGCGACGGCATGCAGCGCTATCTGCCACTGCGTGACGACATTGCCTCGACTTGTTTCTGGTATCAGGCCGAACCCCACGCGCCCTTCCCGCCGCTGCCTGACGCCGATTTCCTCGAGGTGATCTAGGCTAAAGCCGGGATGATATCCGCATTGACTACGAACATCTCAACGCAAAGTCGCAGAGGACGCAAAGGAACGCAGAGAAAAGCAACTGGCCGGAATAGACGGATTTGTTGCTGTCCTTTGCGTTTCTTTGCGTGCTCCGCGCCTTTGCGTTGAGATGTTCGTTGTAAAGCCGGTATGACTTTATGGCGTAATCTCGTTTGAACCCGTGAGCGGCAGAGTCGCTGTCAGCGCCGTGGATGGCGAAAGTGGCAATGTAGCGCCCTCCGGCGCCGCCGCCACCAGGCTGGCGCGTGTGCCTTGCACAAATGGGTCAAGCGTCGCGGCCGCCACGCGCACAAAGTAGGGCGATGTGGATGCCTTGACGGCGTAGCCGCCGCTTGCATCATCCTTTGCGCCGACAAGCAGTTGCACAGGGCCTGTGATCGCGTCCGTGCCGGTGAGCGGCGCAGTCGCGGTGAAGTCAATTGTCACGGTCGCGAGCGGCGCGTCAAGGCCGTACGCCGGTTTGGCTTCCACGCCCAGCACATCGTTGAGGCTGAGATTGACCAGACTGCTCACCAGCGAGTCTACGGTCGTGCTGAGCATCTTTTCGCCGGCGGCGAGATCTGGCAGCTTCCACGCACCCGCGCCGTCGCGTGTGAGCGTGAAGGTTCCGTTCGCATTGTCAAAACTGAGCTGATTGACCGCTGTCGAGTCCAGGCTCAGGTATTGTATGTCGACCCACGCGGGCAGATCGACGCGTACGTCACCCGTGGAGAGTGCGCTGGTCAAATAGACATTGTCGCTGCCATCGGCACGCACATTGGTGGCACGCGCGTTGGGCGAGGTGCCCAGGTAGAGCGTGTCCACCTTGCCGTCGCTGGTTGTAAACGCAATGCGGCGAATCGGATTCTTGTCGTCGACGCGCAGCCGTTCGTGGCTACCTGCAGTCGAGGCAACCAGGCGGCTCGTGTCAATCTGCGCCACCTTCGTCAGCAAATCCGTGACCTGGATCGGATTCGCCGGGTAGTTGCCCTGCTCCGGCAGCACCCAGCCATCCCCGCTGCGCGCCAGTTCAAGCGCCTTGTCCTCCCATTTGATCGCAATATTGTTCACCTGCACCGGGTCGAAGTCGGCGAGCAGCAGACCCGCTGCGGCCTGTGAGGGCTGCGGCCACAAGAGCCAGGCGATGAGCGCGAGCTGGGCAATCAGGAGCCCGGCCAGGATGGGCACCGCACGTGAATGAGGCTTTGCAGCGGCGGATTGTGCCGGCGCTTGCTCGTTAGCAGTTGGCGGCTCAACAGCCGCGCTCTTCTCTGCTTGATCGGTCACGATTTCACCTCTTCATTCGGATCAAGGTCCATGGGGCGCTCATTGCGGCGGCGCAGCAGGAAGTACCCGCCCACGCCCACCACGAGCAGCAGCGCCACAAGATAGTTGCCGATCTCCCACGTAGTCTGTTCTTGCACGTTCAGCGGATCGAGCAGACGCACGCTCGCACCTCGCCCGCGAATAGCGGCGAGGTCGGCATCCTCCACTGCCCAGTCGATTCCATTCTGGATGAGCTGAACGTTGTTCATCGCCTGGTCGCCGATCATCTGCGCAAGCACCTGCAGCACGGCGTCATCGGCAAACTCGGCGCTGCCAAAGACCACCAGTCGCGCCGTGTCGGGCGACCGTTCAATTGTCGCCGGGATGGGGCCGGTGGGTGCAGGTGCGTTCGGGTCGCTGCTTTGGGCAAGGGGTGAGGGCTTGCCGGCGAAGAACGAGTCAAACGCGCCGGTGACCGTGACTCCCAGCGGCTGGGACTGCTGCGTCCCTTCAACGGGATAGCCGGTGTCGGGGTAGGTCTGCATGTCGGGAGCGAGCGCCGTGTTGGTGGTCAGCCACGAACCGGCCGACGAACTCAGAATCGTCGCGGCCGTGCGCGTCGTCGCATCAGTTGCGGCAACCACAGGTGAGGTCCACGCCATGGTTGAAGAGGCCAGTCCTGCCGTCACGCCGCTCTCGGGATTCATGCCGTCGGCGCGCACGTCTACGAAGGAAGGGAAGTTGACAGCCTGGATTTCCTGCACGGTCATCCCCCCCACATCCCGCTGCACGGGAAGCGGGAAGGGCACATTCTGCGGATCCATGACGATGGCATTCTGCACGTCGACGCCATAGTGGTTGAGCATTTCGCGCAATCCCTCCATCACGGGCATGATACCGAGATTGCCCGTCTGGTCCACATCCGCCTTGTAGTTGCCTGCCGCCACGATTAGCGCACCGCCGCGCATGAGGTACTGGTCAATTGCATAGCGTTCCTTGTCGGTCATGTTCTCGGGCATAAGCACGAGCAGCGCGTCCACATTCTCAGGCGGCAGGCCGGTGCTGAGGTCTACTGTCGTTACGTTGTACTCGCGGCGCAGATGCTCTTCGACCAACTTCCAACTCTGCAGCGGCTGCTGCATTTGGCCGAACATGTCCTGCGTGGGCGTTGCGGGTGGCGTCCAGAGGCCGATGTTCTTGAGGAATCCACCCGCCGAGCGCATGAGTGCACTTTCAATCGAAGTGCGCACCGCACCTTCCGAAATGGTCCCGGCAGGATAGATGATCTCCGCGTTGTCGCCGTTCTGCAGCACCATGTGCAGGTAGTAGCTGTCCGTCCCGAAAAGTGAGACGGGGAAGGGCTGCACGCCGTAGTCTTGCGCCAACTGGGCGCGCGTGACGCCGCTCGCCGGGTCATCCGGATCGACGGTCTGGAAAATGAACTTGCCATTGGATGTGGAGGCGATGTCGTTCGCCACCTTGGCAATCGTGGCCGGCGCGTCAACCAGCTCTGCGGGAAGCGAATTGGGGGTCGCATAGAGCGTGAGTTTCACGGGTTGGTCGAGTGTGGCAAGTACCGAGCCGGCGCTCTGGAAGCCATAGACCACCTTCTTGACGGCGCTCGTCAAGTCATACTCAAGGTTGCGAAGGCCCACGTCCATGCCGCCGCTGCGGTTGGGCTGCACGTCAATCAAATCCTGGAAGTTGAGCACGACGTCCTGGTCGCCATAGCGCACGAGGATGTCGAAGTAGGCATTGATGACCGACGCTTCATAGCGCCCTTCCACCTGAAATGGCGTGGGCTGAATGCCGTAGGTCTGCGTCGCCTCCGCTTCAAGCTCGGGGTTGGTTGCCGGGTCCACTACCTCGGCGGTGATTTTGCTGCCGCCGGCCACGGCATACTCGCGCAGCATGTCCTCAACCTGGGGGCGCAGCGGGCCCAGCAGCGGGTGGCTCTGCTCGGAGATATAGGCGCGAATCAGCAGCGGTTCCTGGAGGTTGCCCAGCAGGTCCTTTGTGGCAGGGGAGAGACTGTACTCCTTCTGCTGAGTGAGGTCGGTGCGCAGACCGCGCAGATCGCCCATCCACACGTTCATCAACAGCAGGTTGACGACCGCCAATGACGTGAAAAGCGTTGCGTTGCGGCGCTCGCCGGCAAAGGCCCCGCCGTGTCCCCAGCGCTTGCGCTCGATCACCCACGAATTGAGCAGCAGAAACGAAGCGGCCAGCGTCAGGTAGTAGACGAGGTCACGCAGGTCGATCACGCCACGCTGAATGCTCTCGAAGCGGCTGCCTGTGCCAATGCCGCGCAGGATGCTGCCCACCTGCTCGCCAAAGAAGTCGGTGATGCTGCCCGTGCCCACCATGTAGAAGAAGCCACCCAGCAGCACGGTGAGGATGAGCGCAACGATCTGGTTGTCGGTTAGGGCGGAAATGAAGAGGCCGATGGCGGCATACGCCGCGCCCAGGAGCAGCGCCGCCAGATAGCCGCCAATCACGGGCCCCCAGTCCAGATTGCCCAGCAGCGCCACGGTAATCGGCAGCGGCAGCGTCAACGCCAGCGCCAGCGCCACCATGCTCATAACCGCAAGAAACTTGCCCAGCACGAGTTGCCAGGGTTTCACCGGCAGCGTCATCAACATCTCGATTGTGCCGCTGCGCTGCTCCTCGCTCCACTGGCGCATGGTAAGCGCGGCGACGAGGAAGATGAGCAGCAGCGGCATCCACTGGAAGAGTGGCCGCACGTCCGAGATGCCGCGTGCGAAGAAGGTGTCAACCCAGAAAAAGACAAAGAGGGTGACCCCGACAAATGCGCCCAGAAAGATCAGCGCAAGCGGCGAACCGAAGTAGCCTGCCAGTTCCTTGCGCGTAATTGCCAGTACTTGTTTCATTGCCAAACCTCTTCCGATCGAGAGTGTTCGAACTCCTGCCCCTCATTGTCAGCCGCCGCGACTCGCGCTCGTCAATCACTCTGCACGGCCAACTGGTTGAAGACGCTTTCAAGCGTTTGCCGGTCTGCGCGCAGTTCGCGCACGGGCCAGTTGTGTGCCACCGCTGTGGCATACACTTCTTCGCTCAAGTTTGCGCCTGCGCCACGCACGCGCCACTCCACGGGACCATCGCTCGCTCCATTTGGCGTCAACTGCTCCACCGCCTCAACACCGGGCAACGCCTTGAGAGTCGCTGCGGCATTGGCGGTGGGCCGGCCCAAGACCAGCAGCGTGCCTGTGCTGTGTGCGAGATCGGCCAGGCGCGCATCGGCGCGCACCCGCCCATTCATGATGATTACGGCGCGATCGCACAGCGCCTCAACCTCGCTGAGGATGTGGCTGGAAAAAAGCACAGTGCTGTGCGTGGCAAGGCGGCGGATGAGATTGCGCATTTCCACAATCTGCGTAGGGTCGAGCCCCACCGATGGCTCATCGAGGATGAGCAGACGTGGCTTGTCAAGAATCGCCTGCGCCAACCCCACGCGCTGCCGGTAGCCTTTGCTCAGGGTGCCGATTGGCTGCGTCAGCCGAGTTGAAAGCCCTGTGGCATAAATGGCCGCCGAAAGGCTGCCGCGTTGCTCGCTGCGCGGAATGCCGCGGAGGTCGGCCACGGTCTGCAAGTAGCTCTGCACCGAAAGCTCGGGGTAGACAGGTGCGTTTTCAGGCAGGTAGCCAATGCGCGCCTGCGCTTCCTGGCGCTGAGCCTGCACGTCGATGCCGTCCACTATCACCGTGCCGGCATCGGGCTGCAAGTAGCCGGTGAGAATCTTGATGAGCGTCGTTTTGCCCGCGCCGTTGGGGCCGAGCAAGCCAACGATCTCGCCCTCGGCGACCTGGAGCGAAACGTCATCAAGCGCCTGAATCGGGCCATACGCTTTGGAGAGGTTCTGAACATTGATCATGGGCATCTCACTTCGTGGTTGAGTCGTTGCCTGGATGGGCCGCGCCACCAGCTTGCGGCCCGTGAAGATCGCGTCGCCCGGACTGAAGCCCGGGCCAGGGTGCGGTGAAGATGCAGTGGTACAATACGGGGAGACCTTCAACAGCACCCAATCGCGAGTTATAGCACTGGTCGCACCGGCGGTGAAATTGAAGACCCGTACGATCGGTGCAAATTCATCTGTTCTTAACCTGGCTCCGTTTGGCTTTCACGCGTACTTGAGAGAAAGCAGATCATGACCGTCGACCCCGCTTCAGATTCAGGTTCCGCTCACCACATGGGGCGGCGCGACCGCGCCACCCCGTCGATCCTCATTCGCACGATGCGGCTTGAGGACCTTGCCAAGGTCTTTGATTTGGGTGAAGTGCTCTTCACCGCCGAGAAGTGGCCGGCGCTCTACCGCACGTGGGACGAATTCGCACCCGTAGAGTTCTTTGCCAGCGATGGCGAGTTCTGCCTTGTGGCGGTGCTGGAAAACGAAGAGGAGACAAGCGGAGAGTACGAGGAGCGGGTGGTGGGTTTCTGCCTGGGAACATTGCTCGAGAAGCGCCACAGCGCCTGGAGCTACGGTTACCTCGTGTGGATGGGTGTGGACCCGTCCCTCAAGGGGCGCGGCATCGGCCGGCGGCTTCTCGCAGCGCTCACCGACCTCTTTGTGGAAAACGGCGCGCGCATGATGCTTGTCGACACCGCGGCCGACAATGCGGGCGCGCTCAGCTTCTTCCACAGCCAGGGCTTCGGCCATGAGCTGGAGCACGTCTATCTATCGCGCAACCTCGACAAACACCCCAAGGCTGTCATGCGGCGCGCCGCGCGCCCACGCAGGCCGCGCCTGCAACCCGGGCCGGCGCTTACCGAAATCAAGACCCCGTCGACGCGTGATCCGTCGCTGCTCGACGACGCGCCGGCCTGAACGGTGCATCTAGCAAAGGTGTAACCGAACCGTAGCGCGGGCTTCCAACCCTCCGGTCGGTTGCTTGGCGCGAACCTGAAACGGAGCGCTGGAAGCCACCCGCTACGTAATATGAGCTTCTCGTCGCCATAAGCACCAGGCCGCGTCGTCGCCGTTCTCTGCGTTTCTCTGCGCCTCTGTGCCTCTGCGTCAAGCAGTTGCAGTTCAAGGGCGGGTCTAGCGACCGGGGCCACCACTCGTGATGATCTCGCTCACCAGGAATATCGGATCGGCGAGAATGGGCAGGTTTTTGAGCATGTCGGCCTGCATGCCGGGTTCGTAGAACGCATCGCGAAAGCTCTCCATATCGGGCCAGTCGGCAATCGTCATGTAGCGGTAGGGCACTGCAGCGCCTTCGGGCCAGGCTTCCTGCACCAGCGCAAAGTCGGTATAGAGCACGCCCGGCTGCGATGCATTCTCCTGCTGGTGCTCTCCCAGTCGCCACTTCAGAAAGGCCTCTTCATCCTGGTCCGCAGCCAGGTTGTACAAGACAGTCAAACGTACCATTGCATTTCTCCTCGAATTGATTGACCAACAAAAATGGGCGCCCAGTGGACACCCACAATGAACTGCCTGTTCTTTGCCACCCGGCACGTCATTGAGTCAGGATGAGGCGCCGGTGCGGCCTCGCTCGACTCCGTTTCCACCCCGGCCATGAGCAAGCCCAATCGCTCGGCGGTCGCTTCGGCGTGGGGCACAATGTCCATGATGCGCCCCTCGTACATTACGGCAATGCGGTCGGCCATCTGCATAATCTCGTCAAGGTCTTCGGAAATGAGCAGAATCGCTGTGCCTGCGGCGCGCTGTTCCATAAGCCGATCATGGATGTACTCGCTCGCGCCGACATCGACACCGCGCGTCGGCTGCGCCGCAACCAGCATGCGCGGCTTAAGCGACAACTCGCGTGCCATAACCACCTTTTGGATGTTTCCGCCCGACAGATTCTTGATCGGTGTGTCAAGTGAAGGCGTCTTGACCTGAAAGTCGGTCACCAGTTTGCGCGACCGTTCAGCCACGGCGCCAAAACGCAGGAAGCCATTGCGCGTGACGGACGCAGCGTCAAGGTCCCGCATGATCAGGTTATCCGACACGGAGAAGTCTTTGACCACGCCGTCGTGCATGCGCTCTTCGGGAATGTAGCCGATGCCGAGGCCAATGCGGTCGGCCGCCGATGCCGTGGTGATGTCCCGATCGTCGAGCGTGACGACACCGGCGCGCAGGGGCTGCAACCCGGCGATCGTCTCGGCAAGCGCCCGCTGCCCGTTGCCCGAGACGCCCGCCACGCCGACAATCTCACCTGCATGGACGTCAAGCATCACGTTGTGCAGCAGGCGCTTGCCGCGCTCGTCTTCGGCGCTTACACCCTGTAAACGCAGCCGCACTGGACCATTGATCTCGGGTCGCTCGGGGCGGGCGAAGGTGACTGGACGGCCCACCATCAACTGCGCGAGTTCGCGACCGCGTGGTCTCCCTGGTAGGGACATTGCCCACGACGCGCCCATTGCGCAGCACCGTGACGCGATCGGTCACGTCGAGCACCTCATGCAGTTTGTGCGAGATGAAGATGAGCGCATGCCCTTCACTGGCCATTTGCCGCATGATGGTGAAGAGGTCAGCCACTTCCTGTGGGGTGAGTACGGCGGTTGGCTCGTCGAGGACAAGCAGCGCGCCGCCGCGGTAGAGCGCCTTGATGATCTCGACGCGCTGCTGCTGCCCAACGGCCAGTCGTCCGACAATCGCGTTTGGGTCCACCTGCAGTTGGTAGCGCTCGGTGAGGGTGTGAATGCGCGCGGCAACGGTGGCCAGGTCAAGCCTGGGCGCACGCGATGAGCGCAGCCCCAGCGCCACATTCTCGGTAACGGTGAGATTATCCACCAGCATGAAGTGCTGGTGAATCATGCCGATGCCGAAGGCCATCGAGTCGCCCGGAGAGTGAATCTCGATGGGCGCGCCGTTGAGAAGAATCTCGCCGGCATCGGGCTGGTAGAGGCCATAGAGGATCTTCATGAGCGTGGACTTGCCCGCGCCATTCTCGCCCAGCAGCGCGTGAATCTCGCCCACGTTCACGTCGAAATCCACGCGATCGTTGGCCAGCACGCCGGGAAAGCGTTTCACAATGCCACGCACCGCCAGCGAGTCAATCCGCTTTTGTCCCGTGGGCAGCAAGTCACTCATGAATCACTCCTGAAAAACTTGACGCAGAGCCTTGACGCAGAGGCGCGAAGGCGCAGAGAAAATGCAGAGAAGAGCAACGTCGGACAGGAATCACCCTCTCATTCGACCAGATTATCCTCGTTCATGCCCTTCTCTGCGTTCCTTTGCGCCTCCGCGCCTTTGCGTCGATGTTGCAGTTAGCGAGGCTCGGGCGTAATCGTGATCGAGCCGTCGATGATGCCCGCCACGGCGGCTTCGGCAGCGGCCAAGGCCTCAGGCGACAGTGCATCGTTGTACTTCATGCTCTGGGCGCCGTTCTCAAGCGTCAGCGCAAGCACCTGGCCGCCATTCGTGCCTTCGGCGCGCAGCTGCATGATCTGCTTGAGGATGCCGGTCCAGTCATACACATCACTCGCCATGACAATCTCGGGAGCAAGCGGGCTTTGGTCACCCTGGATGCCCATCCACGGCACACCCTTGTCCTTGGCAACGCCAATTGCGCCTGAAACCTGCTGCGCCGAGCCGGTTAGAACGTCAGCGCCCGCACTGATCAGCGTGTTGGCGGCCTCAGCGGCCAGGGCGGTGTCGCCAAATGCGCCGGTGAAGGTGACATTGACCTTGATGTCAGGGTCGACTGAATGGACACCGGCCACGAAGCCGTCTACATGCAGCTTGGCATCGCCCGCATCCACCGGTCCCACGACGCCGATGTTGCGCGCCTCGCTGATGGTTGCCGCAATGACGCCCAGCACATAGCCACCCTCGTCGGCCTTCGGCTCAAACGCAAAGACGTTGGTCAGCCCTTCGTCGGCGCCGAAGTTGGTGGCGGTGCCCCAGCCGAAGGAGGTGTCGGGATAGTCGCCCGCCAGTTCAAACAAGGTGGTGCCATACTGCGCACCGTGGGCAATCACCAGGTCGTAACCCGCTTCGGCATAGTCGCGAATGGCCGGGGCGGCATCGGGCACGTTCCACATGTTTTCGGAGTAGGCGAACTCGAGCTTGTCAGCACCCATCTCGTCCTGCAGCGCCTTCAGGCTGTCAATGATCGACTGGCTCCAGGAGAGGTCGTTGATGGTGCTGGGCAGCACAACGGCGACCTTGAAGGGGACTGCCGAGGCATCGGCCGCAGCAGGCTCCTCTGCAGGAACGGCAGTGGCGTCTGCGGCAGGGGATTCAGCCGCTGGGGCTTCGGTTGCTGGGGCCTCGACGGCCGGCTCAGCCGGGGCTGCGGGCGCCGCAGCCGGCGCAGCACAGGCCGCCAGCATGGCAACAATCACAAGTCCAGCCAGAACACTCCACATGGTCTTTCGCATAGTTCCTCCTGATAGAATGGGTTTGAGCAAGCGGTTTATTGAGCAATACAACAACGCAATATGGCGGTGGTCGCAAAGGAATGAGAAGAAGGAGAGCGCTCCACAAGCGGCCGCGTGAACGAGCAGGTAGTCGAATCGCTGCGAAGGCGCTGCTTATGTCCCGCTACGTATTGATGCGCGTCTTCTGCTATCGTGCATTGTAGCGTAGGCAATCAGGTTTCGCTGCGCGTGAAGGGCTTGGCCAGAGCGGCAGGCTGCTGCGCGCGGCGGAATGGCACCGCCAGGGCGATGATCGTCAACAGATAAGGCAGCATCACCGCTAGGTTGGGCGGTATACCAAAGCCCAGCACCTGCACCCACAATTGCAGCGCGTTGACGGTGCTGAAGAGCAGCGCGCCCGCCATCACACCCATGGGCGACCAGCCGCCAAAATAAACGAGCGCCACGGCAATGAAACCCATGCCGTTGGTCATGCCCTCCTGAAAGATTCCCAGCAGCGAAATCGAAAGCGATGCGCCCGCGATCCCGGCAAACATCCCACCGAGCATTACATTGCCGTAGCGCA
The DNA here is from genome assembly GCA_963735275.1 of uncultured Chloroflexia bacterium. Taxonomy (GTDB): domain Bacteria; phylum Chloroflexota; class Anaerolineae; order Caldilineales; family Caldilineaceae; genus UBA5069. Next base: position 697,996 of record CAVTKJ010000004.1, read on the forward strand.
CCCGATTCACACTCACGCTGAGTGAGTCGGCTGCGGCTGGATTCTGGCCCACGGCGCGTACATTAAGCCCCCACGTCGTTTTGTTGAGGACGTACGAGAGGATTGGTACGAGCGCGAACGCAATGTAGACAAGGATGCTGTGATCAAACAGGATCGGCCCGATCACCGGGATCTGATCCAGGCAGAACCCCGAGTTGATGCCGATGCCGGCGAGGCAGAACTGCATCTCGCGGAAACCCTCGACGCCTTCCACGGTGCCCAGCATCGTCTTGAAGAGCAGGCTCGAGAGCCCCAGGCCAAAGAGGTAGAGGCCAATGCCGCTGATTCCCTGCTCGGCCTTGAGCGAGACGCTGACGACCGACATGATCAGCCCCATGAGCAGCCCGGCAATCATCGCGGCGCCCACACCGATCCACGGATTGCCCGTCTGGAAGGTGAAATAGAAGCCGGCGAACGCGCCCATGAGCATCATGCCTTCGACGCCCAGATTGAGCACGCCCGAACGCTGCGCCATCATCTCGCCCAGCGCCGCATACAAATAAGGAGTCGCCAGCCGGATGCCGGAGTGCGCAATGCCGATGATGATCGCTACGATCGTGAGTTCTTGGGTCACAGGAGTAATTTGGACTGATGACTGGATAAATGATGATTGGGTAACTGATGACTGGATTATTGGTTGACTGGATTATTGGTTGACTGGATTATTGGTTGACTGGTTGATAGGTTAGTGCTGACAGAGTGTCGACTTCTATAAGTTCCTCTGCGCATCGGCGTCTCTGCGTCGCAGTTCCTAGTCCGCGGCGGCCCCGGCTGCGGCGCCGGCAGGGGGCGGCTCGTTCTTGACGCGCACGCGCGCGGCGCGCTTCTTCGTCCAGTAGTCGGCGCTGACGACGAAGAGCACCACGAGCCCCAGAATTACCGTGACAAGCGGCTGGGGAATCTGCATCGCGCGCTGCATCTTGTCGCCACCCACAAGCAGCGCGCCAAAGAGCAGCGCCGAGGGAATCGCCCCCAGCGGATGCAACTTGCCGAAGAGCGCCACGACAATGCCTGTGAAGCCGTAACCTGCCGAGACGGACGCCGGCTCAAACATGCGGTGGTGCAGCCCGAGAATCTCCACGGCGCCCGCCAGCCCGGCAAACGCGCCGCTCAGGGTGAGTGCCAGCACAACATATGCACGCACACGGAAGCCCGCATAGCGCGCCGCATAGGGGTTGAATCCGACTGCGCGAAGCCGGTAGCCGATGGCCGTTCGCCACAGAAAGATGTAGACAACAAATGCCGCGACGACCGCAAAGACAAAACCGAGGTGAAGCCGCGTCGGCTCCGCCAGAATCCCATAGAGTTCGGCAGTCATGCCATCCAGCCCAAGCTGCTTGGCTGTCTGCGCAAAGCCAAGCGACTTGGCAATGTCGGTGAAGCGGGGCAGGTCGGCAACGGCAGGGAGGCGCGCCGAGTGAGGCAGATTTGTGCCCGCGGCCAACTCCGCAGGGTCCATCATCGGTCCGCGCAGCAGGAGGAAGCCTATCTGGATGGCGATCTGGTTGAGCATCACCGTGCTGAGGATTTCGTTGACGCCCAGCCGCGCCTTCAGATAGCCGGGAATCGCGCCCCACAACCCGCCCGCAGTGAAGCCGATAAGCAACGTCAGGGTGATGACAAGCCAGGCTGGCGCTGAACTTCCCATTTGCACGGCAAGCCACGTGGTGGCAAGCGCGCCCATGATCAACTGTCCCTCGGCGCCAATGTTGATCACGTTGGCGCGGAAGGCGATGCAGATGCCAAGGGCAACCAGCAAGAGGGGCGTCGCTTTGACCAGCATGTCGGAGAGCCCGTTCTTGCTGCCGAAGACGCCCGTAAAGGCGGCGCTGTATGCCTCCCACGGGTTGACGCCAAGCAGCATCAGCATGATCGCGCCCACTATCAGCGCCCCAAAGAGCGCCACCAGTTGCGGCACAAAATCAAACAAGCGATCGGTCCACGAGCGCGTACCGGATTCGTTCATTGTTCAGGGATAAGGCAGGGCCGGGAGCGAACCATCCGCCCGACGAAGGAAATCCTGCGTGTAGCAATTCAGAAAATGAGGATATTGATGCAAGAACCACGGGTACAGTGCGTCGACGGTCTCTCTCGAGTAGTGTACAGACAAACCATTGCTCGCACAAACGGTCGTTCCGGGCTTAGCGCGGCCAATGGGCCAAGAGTAACCCCGTGTCATGCTATGCGCCACTGTCAAACTGCACAGCATTTTGGGACCGACTATTGGGAATCTGCGTCTTGCTCAGGCGATTGGCGTCTTCTTGTCCTTTGCCAGCGCGTTGCGCAGCATCTGATAGGCCCAGTCTACAACAAACCAGGAGACCATGAAGACTGCGGTTTCGATCATGAAACTGCCGAGACCGCCAAACAACTCGGTGATGATCAAGGCGATCAGAATCGCGGGGACTTGTTCAATGGCAAAGGATCGCAATGTGTGAGACTTAATCAGGGAATACATGGGATCTCCTGCAGATTTTGTGCGCAACGAGGATGGTTGTCGGTTTGCAAGCGAAGCAGCGAAACAATCCGGCTGCCTGTTATCCTATCACCGCAGCGCCAAGCGCGGCAAGGATCATGTCCTCTTCTTCGGGCAGTCCGCTTACCCCCACGGCGCCAACCACTTCGCCCTCGTAATAAATGGGCACGCCTCCACCCCACGCCGTATAGCGCAGATCGCCAAAGTTGCTCATTGGGAATCCTTCGCCGCGCGAACGTTCGCCAATTACACGACTTGAACACTGTTCGCGTACGGCGCTGAATGCCTTGTTCTGCGCGATCGTAATCGAAGGCAGCCGGCAGCCATCTGTGCGCAGAAAGGCCATCAATTCGCCATGGTTATCAACGACGGCAATGGCCGCGCCGCGTTGGGTAGCCTCAAGTTCAATACGAATGGCGTCAATGACGCGCATTGCGTCTGCATGCGACAACTGGTAGCTCTGAAACATCGGTTATCTCCTTGTTTTGCGTGCCCTGGGCGTCACCTGGTGCTGCATTCTGATAGTACGTCGAGGGTGCGCTGTTAGTCAGGAGCGCAGCGCGATTGGCTGGTACGGCAGCTGAAGCAGCCGCTACGAGGGCCGTTCTCCGTGCGAGATGCCCGACTCCCCACTCCCCGCTCCCTACCCCCGCATCACCTCATCCACACTCACCCAGCGCTGCTGCTGTGACGAACGGAGCGCCGCCTCGAGAACGGCCTGCACGTGCAAGCCATCCGCAAGCGTTGGGCTGCTCGGCCGTCGCTCGGCCACGGCGCGCAGGAAGGCCGCCTGGCACTCCGTGTGTGTGCGCAAGAATCCCGGCGCCATCGTCCAGTCCGGAATCTTCGCACCGGGATAACGATTGCCCACCTCGATGCGCGTGATGCCGCGGCGACCGCCAATTGGCGCATCGGCGGCGCGCACGTCGTAGACTTCGAGAAAGCCGGAATCGGCCGCGTCGAAGCGGATTGAACCCTTCTCGCCGAAGAGTCTCAAAGGTCAGTTCATTGGTGAAACCGGTGCCCAGGCGCGACGCCTCAACAACGCCCAGGGTGCCGTCGCGCAGCCGCACATGCATGAGGGCGATGTCGTCGACATCCACCGCGGCCATTTCCGCCGAACCCGCCGCGACGGGCCGTTCGCGGATCACGGTCTCGAGGGTTGCCTGCACCTGGCCAAACTCGCCGAGCATGGAGTAGAGCAGGTCGATGATATGCGAGCCGATGTCGTAGAGCGCGCCCGCGCCGGAGGTCTCGGAGCGCAGCTTCCAGGAGAGCGGTTTGGCCGGGTCGATGTACGACGAGCGGTAGTAGCGGCCCCGGAACGAATAGAGCCGCCCCAGAAAACCCTCGGCGATCAACTGGCGCGCCCGCTCCAGGGCGGGGAAGAAGCGAAAGTTGAAGGTCATCTGCGTGAGCACGCCCGCCGCGGCGGCCGCCTGCACCATGCGCTTGCCTTGCTCGACCGACACGGCGAGCGGTTTCTCGCAATAAATGTGCTTCCCAGCTGCGGCCGCCGCGAGCACGATCTCCTCATGCAGATGGTTGGGCACGTTGACGTCCACAACCTGGATATCGGGACGCGCCAGCAGTTCGCGATAGTCGGCGGTCCAGTAGTCGCAGCCGATCTCCTGCGCGGCCGCGGCGGCGCTCTCGGGGCGCGAGGTTGCCACGCCCACAATCTGCACGCTATCCGCCGGTAGCCCATAGTGGAAGGGAATCGCGCGGTAACCCAGCGCATGAACGCGCCCAATTGCGCCGTAGCCGATGAGACCAATCTTGACTTGATCCATGTTCGTCTTTGCTGGTGGGTTGCGATTGCGTATTTGCTATTGACAGTTCGGCGGTTCCAGCGCCCGCAGGATCAGGAATCCATCCTCAAGCCACGCGCGGCGCCGATCGATGTTCCAGCCCGACGCGGCCAATTGCTCCGCGGCGGCGATGAACCAGCGGCGCGGCCCCCATACGCGCTGGGTGATAGTCACTTGTGCGGCCTGCTTCCACGCTGCGAAGAAGTTTTCGATGGGCTCACCCGGCAAAACGTGGTGAATCAGACTCTTGGGCAGCACCGGTTGGAGCGTCGTTGGGTCGAAGGGCTCGCGCAGCGTCAAACGAAAGACAAGCGCTTCGAGCACCAGTTCGTCGCCCGCAGGCGACTTGCGCAGCACGTTTGCCACCCAGCGCCGCCCCAGCGGATCACTGGTTCCCTCAACAAGCAGTCCGCCGGGCAACAAATGCGTTCCAAGCCGCGCCCATGCCGGCGCGACTTCGGCCTCGTCGTACTGCCGCAAAACATTCATCGCCCGAATGACGCGTGCCGGCTCCTGTAACGGAAGGTTGAATCCGCCGAGCCGGAACTGCGTGGCCTGGTCTGCATAGGGCTGCGCTGCGGCAACGCGTTCCGGGTCAATTTCCACGCCCAGGAGCCGCAGCGCCGGATTGAGGCGGCGCAGGCGGGCGGCCATCTCAAGCGCCGTGAAAGGTTCCGCTCCATAACCCAGGTCAACCGCCCAGGCGTCGGCCCATGGCCCGTCGACGCGCCGAATGAGGCCGGGGTCATAGCGCACAAGAAACGTGTCTACGTGGCGCAGTCGATTGGGGTGCGTTTTGCCGCGCGTGGGCCTGCCTTCAGGGCGGCGTGGTGCAGCGCGCGGGTGGTTCGGCGGCATGAAATCAAGGACAAATGCGCGAAGAATGGCTCGGCACGATCGAGCAAGGCACGCCCCGAAACTTCGAGCGACTCACTGAAATCATGGTACACTAAGAATACAGCCCAGACCAAGCGCAGGCCATGCTTCGCTATGTCCGGCCCAGGGGCGATGCTACGTGTGTCAACCCCTGCAATTTGCAAGTCATACATTCTCTGGAGGCGTCTATGGCCGGCCATATCGTCGTTGTCGGCAGCCTGAATATGGATCTTGTGGTGCGTTCGGTGCGCCATCCGCAACCTGGCGAAACGCTGCTCGGTGGCAATTTTCAAACGTTTCCCGGCGGCAAGGGGGCCAACCAGGCTGTCGCCGCAGCGCGTGTCGGCGGCATTGTCGCGATGATCGGGCGCGTAGGTGCGGATGACTTTGGAACGGCCCTCCTGCAGAACCTGGCGGTGAGCGGGGTCGACTCGGTTCACGTTCTGCGTGATCAGGAAGCGGCCACGGGTGTGGCACTGATCACCGTAGCGGCCAGCGGCCAGAATACGATTGTTGTGGCGCCCGGCGCCAATGGCAACGTGATCCCTGCGGACGTTACTGGAGCCAAGGTTCTCTTTGGCGAGGGTGATGTGTTGCTTGTCCAGCTCGAAATCCCTATTCCGGCTGTTACGCGTGCCGTGGAAGAAGCCGCCAAGCGCCGCACGCGCGTTGTGCTCAACCCCGCGCCTGCTCAGGCGCTTGATGGTGCGCTCCTCAAGCATGTGGACGTGCTTGTGCCTAACCAAAGCGAACTGGGTCTGTTGACCGGAATGGCCGTTGAAAGCATCGAGGAAGTTACCGCGGCTGCCAAGGCGCTGCGTGCAACGGGCGTCAAGAGCGTGATCGTCACCCTGGGCGGCGACGGCGTGCTGGTGCTCGAGGAGCAGCGGGCAACGCATCTCCCGCCCTATACGGTCAAGGTGGTGGATACGACAGCAGCCGGTGATGCCTTTGTCGGCGCCTTTGCCGTCGCGCTTGGTCGCGGCGAAAGCCTCGTTGAGGCGGCGCGCTGGGGCAACGCTGCCGGTGCGCTGGCGGTTACGAAACCGGGCGCGCAACCATCTCTCCCCAGCCGGAGCGAAGTTGAGGCGTTGCTGGCGCGAAGCGAACCGGCGGCGGCGACGCGCGCCTAAAGTGAAACCGGGATGAAGTCCACATAGACTACGAAATTAAAGGCATCTCAACGCAAAGGCATCTCAACGCAAAGGCATCTCAACGCAAAGGCGCAGAGGACGCAAAGTGACGCAGAGGGAAAGCCACTGCCGGAACTAAGTCAACATCTTGCAGTCTTTTGCGTTCCTTTGTTCTCTTTGCGACTTTGCGTTGAGATGTTGTTTTCATTTCGGTATGACTTTGGTGCTGCATTTTGCAAAAAACTTGCATTTCGTTGCGGGGGGCTTCCAGCCCTCCGACAGTTGTGCCGAGAGGTCGGAGGGCTGGAAGCCCCCCGCTACGATTCATAGGCACACTTGCAAGACGCAGCACTTAGATAAACGTAGGGGAACCAATTACATGCAGCGAGCCGGCCCATGGGCCGGCTCGCTGCGCAAGAAGGGAGAGTCTCTTCAGTTTGCCGTTGTCGTTGCGAAGGATCGTAGCTTATGCAGGACTTGCTTCTTCGAGCAGCATATCGAACTCGTCGTGACTCAGCGTCTCCCGATCGAGCAGGGCCTTTGCCACCGTGTGCAGGCCATCGATATTGACGCTCAGCATCTGCCGCACACGTTGATATGCCTCAAAGATGATACTGCGCACTTCCTCGTCAATTTGCTCCGCAACCTCTTCGCTGTAATCGCGCTGTTCGGCCAGTTCACGCCCCAGGAAGACAAGCTCCTCCTGTTGGCCAAAGGTGAGTGGCCCCATGACCTCGCTCATGCCATATTTCGTGACCATCGAACGCGCCATGCCCGTAAGCGTCTGAATGTCGCCACCCGCGCCGTTGGAAACATCGCCAAAGACGAGTTCTTCAGCCACCCGTCCGCCGAGCGCAACGGAAATTACGTCCATGAAGTAGGCCCTTGTCGCAAGCACCCGGTCCTGCTCGGAGACCGACCACATGTAGCCGCCCGCACCACCACGAGGCACAATTGTGACCTTCTGCAGCGGATCCGAGTGCTCGCAGAAGTGCGAGACCAGTGCATGCCCCGCCTCGTGATAGGCAACGACATTCTTCTCCCGTGGGGAGATCAGGCGACTGCGCCGCTCAGGGCCGCCCAGGCCAACGCGCTCAACTGCCTCCTGCAACTCGGCCATGGTGATCACATGCTTGTTGCGTCGCGCCGCAAGAATTGCTGCTTCGTTGACGACATTCTCGAGGTCAGCGCCCACCATGCCGGGGGTTTGCTTGGCAATCCGTTCCAGGTCCACATCCGGCCCGATCGGTTTGCCCTTGGTGTGGACGTCAAGAATTGCACGCCGTCCCGGCATATCGGGACGATCCATCGTCACGCGGCGATCGAAGCGCCCTGGGCGCAGCAGCGCAGGGTCGAGAATATCGGGGCGATTGGTCGCGGCGATGAGGATGACATTCGTGTCGGTGCCGAAGCCGTCCATCTCAACAAGGATCTGGTTGAGCGTCTGCTCACGTTCGTCGTGCGAGCCGCCGAGCCCGGTGCCGCGGTAACGACCCACGGCGTCGATTTCATCGATGAAGATGATGCAGGGGCTGTTGCGCTTGGCCTGCTCAAAGAGATCGCGCACCCGGCTTGCACCAACGCCAACGAACATTTCGACAAACTCGGAACCGGAGATGCTGAAGAAGGGAACGCCCGCCTCGCCCGAAACGGCCTTGGCCATGAGCGTCTTGCCCGTACCCGGAGGGCCGACGAGAAGCACGCCCTTGGGGATGCGCGCCCCAAGCGCGACGAACTTCTGCGGCTCCTTGAGGAACTCCACGACCTCCTGCAGTTCCTGCTTCGCCTCGTCGGAGCCCGCCACGTCGTTGAAGGTGACCGTAGGCTTGTCGCCCGTGAAGACCCGCGCCTTGCTCTTGCCGAAGGTCATCGCCTGATTGTTGGCCCCCTGCGACTGGCGGAAGAGGACCCAAAACAGCCCGGCAATGAAGACAAGCGGCAGCAAGTTAATCAGCAAGGAGAGCCAATTGCCCGAGTTGCCGTCAGTTTCATACTTGATGCTCACCGCCGCGAGCTTCTCCGGGCTAACGCCCAGCTCCGTGAGCGTCTCCGTGATGGGCACGTCCGCCTCGCGTCGCGCAGACAACTTCTCGGTCAAGCCACCCAAGCTCACCGAGATCACGTCGCCATTGACCGCAATGCTCTCGACCGAACCATCGTTGATGCCGATGGCAAGCTCGCTCAAACTGATGGTCTGTGGGCTGTTGCCCGGTCGATAGACGTTAAAGAACAACGCCGCACCTGCGACGATAATCAGCAGGTAGACAAAGGCGTTACGGCTCCACTTTGTATTCACACGGGCCTCCTGTCAGATGGGCCTGGCCCCTCCGACGCAGTCTGCTTCGTAATTTGCTCTCCGAGTATACCAGACGCAGACTCGGGCGACCAGTGTTCTGGTATACTTTCCGCCGAAGTCAATGTTGGTGAGGGAACAGGTCGAACAGAGGGAACAGAGGGATCGCAGGGATCTGTGGCTCTTCTGCTTTTGCTCCTTGCGTTCCCGGCAGCCCGATTGTTGTCATTGCCGAAATGGTTCGGTATGGAGCGACCCGCTGCAACCGCCATAGGCTCAAGCCTACGGCTAAGCAAACCAAGCCTGCTGAAGCAGGCTGAAACCGTTCTGCACTCGAGGGCGACGGCGTCAGTCGGCTTCAGCCGACTTGGGTAGGGTAGCTGCAGGCTTGAGCCTGCAGCGGTGGCCGTCGCGAAGTGATTTTGCCCAAGTGATCGGCAATCTTCATTAGCCCATGGCGACCCGGGCGACATGCGGCCAATACCGAAACAATTCGGCAAACTTCAGCATCGCGGCTTGACTCTGGAACTTCGCCAAGCCGCCACGATCGCGATTTTGAAGGACATTGCCAGGAGAGATTACCGTGTTTGATTCACTGCGCAAGTGGCTGGGCAGCACGCCGGCCCCCACAGAAGTGGCCGTTTCCCGGCCTGCACCCCCGCCCGACCCTGAGCCCGACGAAGCACCTGTGCCGGAAATGAGCGTGGAGGAGCTGCGCGCTGCGCAATCGCTCGAAAATCCGCTCTTCGTGCTTGACGTGCGCGAAGGCTATGAGTGGAACCAGGTGCATCTGCCACTGGACAAAGGCTTCACGGTCGTGCATATCCCCATGAACAGCATTCCGGAGCGGCTGGACGAGCTGCCGCGCGATCGCCCGATCGCTGTCCTCTGTGCGCATGGCAGCCGCTCCTACGGCGTCACCCACTACCTCGCTGAGCAGGGCTTCCAGGCACGAAGTGTCAGCGGAGGCATCACCCGGTGGGCAATTGCAGGCGGTGAGACGGTGCGCTCGTAGCAGTCGCGCTTTGTGGGCGCGCCGCGATGCCTGATGCGTCACTGCCGAGGCTCGCCGCAGGTGCAGGTTCCAGGGCAGGCTGAGCGGGCCTGGCAGACTGGCGGCGTGACGTCGCCTCGGCAAGGAAGTAGCTGCCAATCACAAAGGCTGCCGCCAGCCCCTGAAGCGCGAACCCTTCCCAAGTGGGATAGAGACCAAACCACATTCCCGCCCAGTAAGGCAGCGTCAACCAGCGCACAGGGTGCAGCGGCAGCCAACCTACCAACTGCAGTACATGAGCAGTATTTCCCACCATCACCAGCAACACCGCACCGATCAGCACCCCCGTCCAAACAAGCATGCGCTTGTAGGGCAGGTGGGACTGTAGCTTGAAGGTCAGGAAGCCGACCGCCAGCACGCCGGCCATCCCAAGCGCAACACCCTCCAGAGTGGGCCAGAGGCCACCGTTCAGGACAAGGGCCTGCATGAAGAGGACCGTCTCAAAGCCCTCGCGGTAGACACTCGTAAAGCCCAGCAGGATGAAGCCAAGGCTTTGGCCCACAAACATCCCGCCCATGAGCTCCTTCTTGCGACTGTGCAGCCCTGCCATCCACTCCTTCCAGTAAACGCGATGGAAGAACCAGTTGGTGATCAGCAAAAGCACTGCAATGGCGATCAGCGACACGACAGCTTCCAGCTTTTCGCCGTAGCCACGAAACTGGGAGAGTATCGTCTGCATCAGCCACCAGGTCACCCCTGAGGCGACAAAAGCCAGAACCACCCCTATTGCCATTGGGCGACGCAGCACCTTGCGCGCGCCCACCATGCTCGCAAGCAAAGCCGCAAGGATTACCACGGCCTCAAGCCCCTCGCGAAAGACGATCACGGCCGCGTTGAGCGCAATCGCCGTGGGTTCAGCCGAACCGCCAAGCGATTCATTTGCTTCGTTGAGCTTCTCGACCAGCAGATTGCCCGTTGCGCGAATCTGCTCGGCGGGCGCGCCCTGCGCAATCAACCCCGCGAGCCCCGGACTGCCGTCATGTCCGTACCAGAAGAGCCCTTCCAATACCGGAACGGTCCGGGGTGCAAAGGCAATCAGGCGCGCCTCGGGGCCGCTCTCAAGAATGGCGTATGCTTCGAGGCGTGCCGAATCGGCTGCCACAAGATCGCCCTGGTCGGCGGCCAACATCATTTGCCCGATTGTGGTGTTGATGACGTCAAAGTCGGCGCTGGTCTCCTGGCGTTGCCAGGCGGCAGGCATGTTGGCGCGCAAATCCTGCAGCAGTTGGTCGGTTGCGGCGCGAATTGTGTTGGGACTTGCTACGCTTGCCCCGCGCGGCCGCGGCCAACTGCTCGTCGAGAAGGTCGAATTGTTGCTGCAGCCCCTCTACGGTTTGAGGCGACGCACTGTCCAGTTCGCTGCGCAAGTCCTCAAAGGCGGCATTAGCGCCCTCAAAGAAGGTGACCGCTTCGCGCACCTCGAGCGCCCTGGTGACTCTGTTGCCACTCACGCCGCGTCCGTATTCCACAGACACAAGGGTTAGGTAGCGCACCATTTGCCCGGCGCGACGCGCCAATTCGCGCGGCGCGAGAGGCGCGGCGCGAAAGCCGCTGAGTCGTTCCTCGAGCGCTGGCAATTGCCCAGCCACTGACTCGCCCTTCGCTGCGCCGGCTGCCAAGAGTGCGAAAGCGTCTGCCGCCGCTGTAGCCGCGTCGGCGCCGCGCTGGGCGGAGAAAGCAGGTTCCAGCATGGCGAAGTAGCCCGCCGCCGCGGCCCGCGAGTTCGGCGCGCCGCAGGGCAAAACCCTGGCTGTCGGCGTCGTTCACGGCACGCAGCGCATCGCTCAGGCGCGCCTGGTAGGTGTCGAGCAAGTCAGCGTCGAGTATCTGCAACGCTTCAGATTGAGTGACACTTCCGGCCATAAGGCCGGCCAGGGCAGTCGAAACATCGCCATTGGGGCGCGAGAAGCGAGTTGCCTGGCGATACTCGCGCAGCGGCAGCCATTGTGCCGCAAGCGCAAAGTCGCCGCGGTTGATCGCCGCACTGACGATCTGGTAGGCGCCGTGAAGCAGCGCGGTCCACGCTGTCGCGCGAGCCGCAGCCAATGCGACACTGTCGCCTGCCGCAGTCGCCTGGGCAGCGCGCGCCAGCGCCGTATTCACCCGCTCATTCACCTGCGGCGCGTCGGCGGCAAGTTGAGGCGACAATGCCGACGCGTAGAGGTCGGTCGCGGCCTCAATTTGCGCCGCTGCCGCCTCGGGATCAGCCGTCAGCGCCATTTGCGCCTGCAGCAGGGTCGTACGCATGGCTTCGGCTTGCGCGGCGAGGGAAGGCGCGGCCTGCGCATGGGCAGGCACAGCACCGACACTCAGCGCCAGGACGATCAGCAAGGGTGCAAACAGGGTTGTCAAGCGATGCATAGTTTTTTACTCCAGCCGGGCGCTGCCGGCAACGTTAGGCGAATGTCTGGATACTTGCCGCGGGCCGACGCGCTCAGTTCGCGACGTCAATGCCGAGCAGGGCAGCAATCTGGCTGATTTGGCCGGTGATTGCGGTCGCTCGATTCTGTGCTTCGGCCCCCAGCATGTCCGCTTCTTCAGGGCTGTAGCGGCGGCCGCCGGCCTCGGCATTCGCGATCGTTGCGACAAACTCAAGCAGATCGCTCAGACCGCCGTCAACCATCGTCGCCTGGTCTGCGTGGACTGACTGCGCGAGGGGTTGCACCTGGCCGTAGACAACGATCAGCCCGGAAAGGATGTCCTGTACGTCGGCAAGGCGGGAGATGACCACAAAATCGCGCTGCGTTGACGAGTTTCCCGCAACAAAGCGCGAGTCGCGCCAGGAGGCGAAGTACTCGCTCATTGTGGGCACCATCACCACAAGCGCCGTAAACGCATCCTGCGGATTGGGTTGCCAGCTCTGTGCGGCCGTCTGCAGGGCCCGCGCCTGCACGTCAAGTTCTTTGGCAGCGGCCGCCAGGACAAGCGCGTCCGGCAGGACATCGCCAAAGCCAATCGCACCATCACCGTCAAGGTCGGCGGCAACCGCTGAACTGTAGTCAGCCGCGGTTCCCCACAGGGTGCTCTCGGCCACCCCAAAGAGGTTGCCGGGGCGATCGAATACACGGCCGTCGGCTAGCGTCAGGGCGATGGGCGCGGCATTTGCCGGATCTTCGGCGCCGCTGACGCCGGCATCGAGAATGACATCGAACGCCGCCAACGACGGCGTGCCTGCGACAACGCCTTCGGCCTTTTCGTACGCGGGGCTGGCGGCAATCCACGCCGTGCGTGCTGCCGACAGCGTCTCCTTCACCAGCGCCCCCTGCGTTTCCCACAGAGCCGCGTAGTCACCGCCGGACGCATCGACAAGGCCGGCATACGTTTCGGCTGCAGTGAGCAGTGCCGCAGTGTGTGTGGTGAGCGCCTCGGTCTGTCCGAGCAGAAATGACTTGATGCCGCTCAAGTCGGCTTCAGGCGTTGCGGCCGGCGCTGCGGCCGTGGACGCATCGGGTGCAGCCGGCGCGCAGCCGGACGGCAGCAGTATCAGCAGCCCAAGTGCAAGGGCAATCGTGGGCTTCTTGAAATGGTTGAGCATTGCGATATCCTGTTCCTTGCCCATTCTTGCAAATAAAGATGCCTCACGAATGGGCAGACAAAGTGCGTGGCTGCGATTGCCACTGCGCGGGCGCATGCAGCGCCGGCCCGGCCCGGTTGATGCGCAACGGCTTGTCCGCAGGCCGAGCCGAAGACCGCTGCATTATCCCAGAAAGAATGGCCGATACAACCCCCAAATACGCGCAGAAACCGGATTCTGCGGCTCTGTCTTGCCGCAAAATCCGGTGAACGGTGGTTAACTGGCGCCTTAACGCGGGGTTGATTGTTGCTGAGCGACAGGAGGGAACGGAGGGAACGGAGGGAACACAGGGATCACAGGGATCACAGGGAGCACGGGGAGCCTGCGCTTCCTACGCTCCCTGTGTTCCCTGTGTTCCCTATGTTCCCTGCCCACTGCCCACTGCCTTCACTGCGGTATCACTTCATGCCACGGCCAGTTCTGCATCGCGCCGGAACTGCGTTTCGTAGAGCTGCGCGTACAAACCACCCTTGGCCACCAACTGCGCATGATTGCCCTGCTCGACCAGCCGGCCCTTCTCCATGACGAGAATGTTGTCCGCCGCGAGCACCGTGGAGAGGCGGTGGGCAATCACAAAACTTGTGCGTCCCTGCATCAGGGGAGCCAACGCGGCCTGGATCAGTGCCTCGCTCTGCGAATCAAGATGCGACGTGGCTTCATCCATCACCATGATGCGCGGGTTCTTGAGTATGACGCGTGCGATTGCCAGCCGCTGCTTCTCGCCGCCGCTCATGCGATAGCCCCTCTCGCCCACCACGGTGTCGTATCCATCCCGAAAGGCCAAAATGCGGTCGTGGATGTAGGCTGCCCGACACGCGTCCTCAACTTCAGCCACTGTCGCCTCGGGGCGGGCATAGCGCAGATTCGCCAGCACCGTGTCATGGAACAGATAGGTCTCCTGCGTCACCATGCCGATTTGCCCGGCAAGTGACTCGAGGCTCACATCGCGCAAGTCGATGCCGTCAATCCGAATATGCCCGTCCGTGGGATCGTAGAGACGGGGCAGCAGGTACGTGACGGTCGTCTTGCCGGCTCCGCTCGGGCCGACGAGTGCTACGAGCTGGCCCGGTTCAACGCTGAACGAGACATCATTCACCGCCCACAGCCGGCTGAGGCGCTTGCGCTCCGCGGCATCTTCCGGATCCTCGTCCACGGAAGTTTCGTCATCGCCGGCCGCGTCATCGAATGGAGCAGCGGCGGGCATCTCTGCCTTGTCCGTTGCACCGCCATAGCCGAAAGTCACATTCGCGAACTCCACTCGGCCGGCCACATTTTCGAGTTTCACTGGATCGGCGGTTTCCTTGACTTCGATGGGTTGGTCCAGGTATTCGAAGACGCGCTCAAAGGAAACCATGGACTGGACGAACTCGACCTGGACGTTGGAGAGCGCCGAGATCGGTCCATAGAGACGGGAGAGGTACGCGACAAAGGCCACAATCGTACCCACGCTGATTGTGCCGTTAAGCGCCATCAATCCGCCCGCATAGTAGACAACCGCCGTGCCGATCGCCCCCGAAATCCCCAGCCCCATGAAGAACCATTGGCCAACTTGCGCGCGCCGCCGCCCCAGGTTGGCCGTCTCCTGATTGACCTGGCGAAAGTGCTTGCTTTCGCGCGCACCGCTGCCAAAGGTCTTCACCAGCAGCGCGCCGTTGATTGTCAGCGTCTCATTGACGATGTTGCTCATCTCGGCGTTCTTCTCCATCGCGCTGCGGCGGATCGTGCGCAGGATATCCGCCACGCGCCGCGCCGGCAGCAGAAAAAGGGGAACCACCGCCACCGAAAGCAATGTCAGCCGCCACTCGATTGTGAGCATGACTGCAAGTGTGGAGACGAGAACGACACTGTTTGTCACAATGTTCGGCAGCGTTCCCGTAATCGCGCCTTGCGCGCCCACTACATCGCTTGTGAAGCGTGAAATGATGTCGCCGGACTTCGTGTTTGTGAAGAAGCGCAGCCCCATCTTCTGCAAGTGCTCGTACATCTCCTGGCGCAGATCGAAGATGATTCCTTCGCCTGCCTTGGCGCTGTAGTAGCGCTGAACCACGCCGATTAGTCCACTCAACACCGGAATCGCAATCAGCAACAGCGCCACATAGTTGAGGCGCGCATAGTTGCCGTCGGGTATGACGTTGTCGATCAGGTCGCGATAGAGGAGCGGTGGAATCAGCTCAAGCAGGGCAATTGCGACAATCGTGACGAGCACGATGACGACCGCATAGCGATAGGGCCAGGCGTAGGCGAAAATTCGTTTGAGCAGAGCCTTGTCGATTACGGGGCGGGGTTTGGACTTGTCGTATGCGATCAGGCTCCACCAACTGTGGTCGTACATGGGCACTCCTTTGTTCAACGAGCGGTCGTGTCGCGCTGGGTGACTTGGCCGAGCGTGGCGCAACAGAACCGCGCGACCGCACTGCGGCCGCGAAATTGAGTCATCGACAGGTTTGAGGTGAGTTTAGCAGAGTTCCGGCAAGCGTGCGTCCCCCGTTGTGTGGAGGCGCACACTGTCCATGCGGGTAGGAACTACCCTACAGGAGCGCGTCCGCGCAGAGCGATCTCCGCCAGCGCGCCGCCCAGACCGCAGAAGGCGCCCGCAAGGAGCGCAAATTGCCACACGCCCGCAAAGACCAGAAATGCCAGGAGCGGAATGCTGAGCATCCCGCCGATCAGCGCATGGACGCCGCCGCGCACCCGCACATAGACCGCGGTCGCCACTCCGGCCAGGATCGGGGCGGCAAGCGTCGCAAGCACCTCAAACGTGGCTGATACCCCAAGTGCGTACACCAGGCGGTCAGCCAGGTAGACGAAGAGGAGATTCGCAACCAGTGCGAAGAGGATTCCCGACCAGCGGAGGGGTGGCTTGGGCTTGGCTGGAGCGCGCCTGGGTTGCATTGCATTCATCCGTGGAGTGTTCGCATTACCCGCCTGAGCGGCTGAGAATGGTCAGAATGAGTTGCGCCAGAATGATCTTGCTGATTGTCGCAAGTGGGAAGACGAGCGACCAGCCAATATTGGGCGCTTCGTCGTTGGACTGTTCGGCGGCGAAGCCCAAGTACGGCCGGCTGCGTGTGCATCGAAGCCACCATGCCGGTCAGCATGCCGAAGGGAATCTTCAGGAGCCTGTAGCCAACGAAAAGGGCGAGCAGTGGCAACGCCATGCTGATGACAAGGCCGACAAAGAAGATCGTCGCTCCGCCGCTCTGCGCAAACGTGGAGACAAACGTATAGCCTGATTTGAGGCCAACGGTTGCCAGCAGCAGGATGAGACCCAACTGCCGCAGAGTCAGGTTGGCACTGTAGGGAATCGTCCACACAATCGGGCCGGTGCGGCGCAGAGCGCCCAGCACCAGCGCAACCAGCAGCGGGCCGCCCGCAGAGCCAAGCGTAATCGTCACGCCGCCAGGCAGCGGAATCGGGACAAGCCCGAGCAAAAGCCCCAGCGACATGCCGAGGCCGAAGGAGAGCAGGTCGACTTCGCTCAGTTCCTTGTACGAATCGCCGAAGAAGTCGCTGACTTCCTTCATGCGGCCGCGCGGCGCAACCACGCGCACACGGTCACCCAGTTCAAGGACAGTGTTGGCGCTGGCCAGGAAGTCGGCGTCGCCTCGTCGTACGCGGGTGATGATGGAGTCGAACTTCTCGGGCAACATCAGATCGCCAATGCGCCGGCCCACAACAGCATTGTGCGAGACGAACATGCGCCGAAAGTCGTACTTACTCCGGTCAAAGTCAAGATGTTCGTCCACCACAGTGCCCAGCACGGCTGCCGCCGCATCCACGTCCTCCGGCCCGCCAACGATGCTCACGAGATCGCCCGCTGCAAGTCGCGTCTCGCCATCGGCAAGGCTGATAATGTCGTCGTGCTCAATGCGCCCGAAGACGACATTGGGTCTTCTCAAGCGCGTGAACTCCTTGAGGGTTTCGGCCGTTGCCTCACCTTCACGCACCTTTACGGTCACGTTGTAGATTTCCTGGTCAACGAGATTGAATTCCTTGAGGCGGGCCGCCTCCCTGCGGTAATCGATTCCAAAGATGCGCGACATGAGCAGGATCGCAAGAATCGGCCCGAGCACGCCCATGGGATAGGTGACCGAATAGCCGACCACCGGCTCGGCAAGCATTGCTTCCAGCAAATCACTGGACGTCTTCGACCGCAGCACGTCCAGCACACCGGCAAGCGCCGGGGTGTTGGTCATGCTGCCTGTGAAGATGCCCGCTGCGATTGTCGGCTTGAGGGCAAACCAGCCTGCGCTCAACAGCACGAAGCCGAAAGCCAGAAGGAGCATCGTGAAGATGAAGACGTTGTCACGCAGCCCCTTGCGTGTGAAGGATGCGAAGAAGCCCGCGCCGCTGGTCAGGCCAATGGTGTAGACGAAGATGGCCAGTCCAAAGGTGAATGCAAAGTCGGGAATCCTGAGCTCGGGGCTGAACGAGCCGATAAACAAGCCCACGAAGAGGACGGCAGCCACGCCCAGGCTCGCCCCCTTGACCTTGATGCGCCCAATTGCATAGCCAATTGCGGCAGTAAGGAAGAGCAGGAGCAATGGGTTCTTGGAAAGAAACTCAATCATGTGATTTCGCTTTGCAGGCTCAAAATGGTATGCCGCGTATCAACGCAGCACGAATGTGAAAAACAACGCAATCAATCCATTTTAGCACAAACGGGCTTGATGCGCCGGAGCCCGAGGACGGCGAACCATGGGGCTATGTCAGTTCGGAGGAGACCTGGAGACTGCGCCTGAAGAGTGCGGCGCGATTTCCGCAATCGTAGGCGCCGGCACCCTGCCGGCGCTTTCGGCACATAAAACGCACGCATCTGTCGCGAAGTGCGCCGGCCACGGGCCGGCGCCTACGAAGAACCTTGTGCCCCAGCGTCGTACGGCGCCTCACTCACAGCGGCTTTCGGCTGGGTAACCATGAGTACGCAGTTGCGCGTTGCAGCCCTTAGCGCGTGCGATTGAGAAGGCTGTCGGCAAGCGTGCGCAGCAGGGAAGTCTCGGCGCGATCGCCAAGCGCAGCGCGCAGGCCGGCAAGCGCGCGATCGTTGAGACGCCGCACCTGGGCCTCGGCGACGGCGCGGGCGTCTGCCTCGTCGAGCAGTGCGAGCGCCCTATCCAACTGCACGGGGCCAAACTCCGCGGCCCCAATCAGATCAGCAAAGCGCTCGCCCACCACCGGGTGGTTGAGGGCGTAGAGGATGGGAAAACTCTTCTTGCGGCGCAGCAGGTCATTGCCCGCGGCCTTGCCCGTTTCCGCGGGGTCTCCCCAAATGCCGAGTACGTCGTCCTGCACCTGGAAGGCGAGCCCCACGTCGCGACCAAAACGCCAGAGCGCCTCGCTCTGGTCTGCTTCGGCGCCGCCAACGACCGCGCCAATGGCAACGCTCGCCCCCACAAGCGCGGACGTCTTGCCTTCGACCATGCGCAAATACTCGGCCACGCTGACATCGCTGCGTTGCTCAAAGCGCATGTCGAGGTGCTGCCCCTCGGTGAGTTCCACGCACATCTGCGTAAAAATGCGCAGCGCCGCAAGCGTGGTGTCGGCGTTCACGCCCCGGTCGTTGAGGCCCTGGATAGACTCGAAGGCAAGTGCGAAAAGGCCGTCGCCCGCATTGATCGCCTGGGGAACGCCCCATTGCGCCCAGACGGTTGCACGCCCGCGACGCATCTCGTCGCCGTCCTCGATGTCGTCGTGGATGAGCGAGAAGTTGTGCAGAAGTTCGAGGGCTGCTGCGGCCGGCACGGCATTTGTCACCTCACCCCCCACCTCGGCGCAGGTCAACAGGCAGAAGATCGGACGCAGCCGCTTGCCGGCCGGAGAAAGTTCGGCTTCAAAGCGCGTATTCACCCAGCCCATGTGGTAGAGCAACATGCCATAGTGGGCTGCGAGCGCTTCCTCGTTCCTGTCCAGCACCGAGCGCATTTCCGCCTCGATGGGTGGGAGCCATTCACCAATGAAGCGCGAGAGCGCGGTGGCAGTCATGCAGGTTGCTCCGTTTCAACATTTGGTACGGTACGCGACAAGAAGTGCTGGTACACGGACACGATGGGAACAACAAGGAAAAGGCAGGACATTGCGCACAATTGGCCACGCCAGGCTGCGCTGCTTCTTGTTCACCACAACAGCGTCGCGGGCTTCCGGGTTCCGTCTAGCGAGGCGGCGCGGATACGAGCACGCCTGGCGCGCGCAGCCCGCCGATCGACGCCGCGCCGCTGCAGAACATGGCAATGCGCAACTCTGTCTCCAGGAGTTCCATCTCTTCGGCGACTGCCTCGACCCCCTGCACGGCCTTCTTGAGAAAGGGACCCGCAAGGCCGACCAGATCGGCCCCGAGCGCCGCACATTTGGCAATATCCTGGCCCGTGCGGATTCCACCCGAGGCAAAGAGCACCACATCGTCGCGCCGCAGCTCCTCACGGATGCCGCGCGCCAGCACAAGGCTTTCGGCAGTGGGAATGCCCCAGTCGGAAAAGGCCGCGGCGAGGCGGCGGAAGTGCTCGGTTGGCGCACGGTGCATCTCCACCTGGCTCCACGAAGTACCCCCCGCACCTGCCACGTCTATCGCGCTGACGCCCGCATTGATGAGCTGGCGTGACGCCTGCGCGCTCATCCCCCACCCCACCTCCTTGGCCACAACCGGCGCGCCGAGCGTCCGGCACACATTCTCGATGTGGCCCAGCAACCCGCTCCAGTTGAGGTCCCCTTCAGGCTGCAAGACCTCCTGCAGCGGATTCAGGTGCAGAATCAGCGCGTCGGCGTCAATCATCTCCACGGCACGGCGGCATTGGTCCACCGTGTAGCCATAGTTGAACTGCACCGCACCCAGGTTGGCAAGCAACAGGATATCCGGCGCGACATCGCGCACGCGAAAGGTGGCCGAATTCTCGCCCTCTTCGATGCCGGCGCGCTGGCTACCCACACCCATGGCCAGCCGCCGCGCCTGCGCAGCCACCGCAAGGTTGCGGTTGATCGCCTGCGCCTGCTCGGTGCCCCCGGTCATCGAGCTAACGAGAATCGGCGCGGCCAGATGCCTTCCGAAGACCTGAACCGAGGCGTCGACGGCGCCCATATCCATTTCTGGCAGCGCCTGGTGCACCAGGCGGTACCTTTCAAGCCCGGTGGTGAGGGTGGGAAAACTGACGTCTTCCTCAAGGTTGATGCGAATATGGTCGGCTTTGCGCTGGTTGATGGTCAAGTGTGCCTCACTACCACCCGTGTTGCGGCGAAACGTGATCGCGTCCGCACAACCCATCATACCAGAGGCGCGCACGCGCGGGCATACGCACGGGATGAGTGGATGAAGACCGCGGAGCAGGTGACAGGAGCGGAATACATTCGAGTGTGTGCGCCGCAGCCATCCCGGCGTCCCGAGCAAATTCTCCATTCGCCCGCCGTCGCGCTAGAATGGGCTCATGCGGATTGGCGTTCTCACCCACAATTACCCCCGCTTTGCCGGCGATTTCAGCGGCGTCTTTGTCGCGGCGCTCTGCGACGAACTCGCGCGGCAGGGAGACGAGGTGACAGTCTGGGCGCCGGACGATCCGGCGTACGACACTGACCTGGTGAGCGGAACTTCATCCCGCGAGAGGGTGGTGCTGCGCCGCTACCGGTATGCCTGGCCGCGCCGCCTGCAGCAGTTGGGCTACATGCGCTCCATGCAGTCGGACATGACGCTGCGCCTCTCCAATTATGCACTGAGCCCGCTGCTCTTCGCCGCCGGGATCTGGCGCGTCTTCCAGGATGCGCGCGCGGCGCGCCCAGAGGTGCTGCACGCCCACTGGCTGCTTCCCAACGGCTTCATGGCCGCCGTAGTCGGCAGCCTGCTGCGGATTCCCGTGGTCATTTCCGTGCCCGGTTCCGACGCGCAGGTGGCCGCCGCCAACCCGCTCTTCCGCGCCATGGCCCGCTTTGCGCTGCGCCGCGCTGCTCTGCTCACGGCCAACAGCGCCGAATTGCGCGACGCCGTGCTTCCCCTGGGGGCCGACCCCAAGCGCTTCGACCTGATCCTCTACGGTACGGATCCCGCTGCACTCCGCCCCAGCGATTCCGGCGTTGCCGAACTCCGCCGCCGCTGGCTGCAGGCGCTGACGTGGACGGCGCCCGAGGAACCGCTCGTGGTGCTTTGTGTGGGGCGCATGGTTCACAAGAAGGGTTTTGATGTGCTTCTGCGCGCCCTGGCCCAACCGGCGCTCGCACAGCGTCCCGTGGTCGCCGTGATGGTGGGCAATGGTGATGAGAAAGCGGCCTGGCAGGACGTCGCTCGCGTGCTCGGCGTGAGCGGGCGCGTCCACTGGGCCGGTACCGTGCCGCTCGATGCGATTGGGCAATGGTACAACGCCGCCGACCTGCTGGCGATGCCCTCGATCAGCATGCCCGCCGACGGTCTCAACGTCTGTGTGCTCGACGCAATGGCCTGCGGCAAGCCCGTGGTGGCTTCGACCGTTGCGGGCAACAGTCTGGCGGTGGTGCAGGGCGAAACCGGTTTCCTCGTGCCCGAACAGGATGCGACGGCACTGGCCGAGGCCATTGCGGTGTTGGCCGAAAATCCACCCCTGCGCGAATGGTTTGGCGCGGCGGGGCGCGTGCGCCTCGAGAACGAGCTGGGCTGGCCGCCTCTTGCGCGCCGCTATCGTGCCCATTTCGCGCGCATCGTGGGGCGGGGGAGTTGACGCCAGGGCGCAAGGCCGCAATGGAACGCAAGGAAGGGCGCAAGGAAACTGCGTACCGGACTTCAGCGCTTAATGCAGCAAGCAAGTGAGCCATTGAACGAGACTCCGGACCCAATTCCATTCAATGATTTGGCCGCCGCCTATCGAACGCACAAGGAGGCGCTCGATGCAGCAGCCGCGCGCGTGCTTGCCGGCGGCTGGTACATTCTTGGGCAGGAAGTGGCCGCGTTTGAAGATGAGTTCGCGGGCTTCGTCGGGGTAGCGGGCTGCGTGGGAGTCAACTCGGGTACAGATGCATTGCTGCTCACTCTGCGCGCGCTGGCGATTGGCCCCGGCGACGAGGTGATCACCGTAGCGCATACGGCTGTGGCAACCGTGGCCGCGATTGTGCTCGCCGGCGCGACACCCGTCCTCGTCGACGTGGACCCGAGCACGTACACCATGAGCCTGGACGCTGCCGCACAGGCGATCACGCCGCGCACACGCGCCATCATTCCGGTGCACTTGTACGGTCAGCCGGCGGAGCTGGAGTCGCTTTGCGCGCTGGCCGCAAGCCACGGCCTTGCGCTGATCGAGGACTGCGCACAGGCCCACGGTGCGCTCTACAAGGGGCGGCCGGTGGGAAGTTGGGGCGATGCGGGTTGCTTCTCGTTTTACCCGACAAAGAATCTGGGCGCGCTGGGCGACGGCGGCGGAGTCGTCAGCAATGATCCTGCGCTGCTCGCCAAAGTGCGCAGCGGGCGCGAATATGGCTGGACGCCCGCCGCGCGCTATGTATCGCAGGAGCAGGGCATGAACAGCCGGCTGGATGAACTCCAGGCGGCGCTCTTGCGCGTCAAACTCAACTTCCTGAACGCCGAAAATGCCCGACGCGCAGAACTCGCGGCGCAGTACACGGCGCTGCTGGGCGACTGCGTGATCACGCCCACCGTGCGCGCCGATGCGGCGCATGTCTTCCATCTCTACGTGGTGCGCACGCCGCGCCGCGCCGAGGTCATGTCGGCGCTCAAGCAAGCCGGCATCGGCACGGGCGTCCACTACCCGGTCCCCATTCACCAGCAGCCGGGATATCGCGATGCTGTGGTCGCGCATGACCTGCACCATACCGAGAGCCTCGCCGGCGACATCCTCTCGCTTCCCATGCACCCGGCATTGCGCGCCGATCAGGTGGAGCGTGTGGCCGCGGCAATTCTGGCCGCGCTGCGTTAAAAGTGACACCGGAATGAAACCAGCCGCACGCACACAGGAGAACAGCAACACGGAGGCACAAAGGCACAGAGGAAACACCGAGAACGGCCTTGCCTGCAGTTGTGGTTCTCTGTGTTTCTCCGTATCTCTGTGCCTCCGTGTTGCCGTTCTGCTGTTGATTCAAACACGCAACGGCGTCGGGCCCCAATCGCGATGACTACCTCCGAACTGAAGGCCCCTGCCACCCGCGCGCCGCTTCACGCTTGATGTTTACCAATGGCTGCTGATCGCCGCGATTGTGCTCTACGTGGTGATCTTTGCCGGTCTCTCCTTCCAGTTTCACGCCGCGCTGCGCACCAACAAGACAGATCTGGGGCAGATCAGCCAGGCGATCTGGAACAGCAGCCGCGGCCACTTCCTCGAGCAGACCGACAACGGCTACGTTGCCACACGCATGACGGACCATGTTGAGCCAATCCTTGTGCTCATCAGCCCGCTGCTGTGGCTGTGGGAAGATGTGCGCGCGCTGCTCCTGCTCCAGGCTGCGGCGGTGGGCGCAGGAGCGTGGATTCTCTACCACCTGGCGCTGCGGCGACTCGCGCGCGTGCTGAGGCCGGAGGAACGCACGCAGGTCTGGCGTAGCGAACCGATGCTGGCGTTGGCGCGCCCCATGGCGCTGGCCCTTGCCGTCACCTGGCTGCTCGCTCCCCAGTTGCAATCCGCGGTGCTCACCGAGTTTCACGCCGCGCCGCTCGCCGCGCCCCTGATTCTTTGGGCGCTCTGGGCCGTCGAGGCGCAGCGGCTGCGCCAGTTTGTGGCGGCCGTCGTGCTGGTCGCGCTTGTCAAGGAGGAGATGGCGCTGCTGGCGGTGATGCTGGGGCTGTGGGGCGCATGGCAGGGATGGCGCAAGGGTGTCGACGCCGGCAAGGCGGGCGAGACGGCCCCACAGACGCGTGCCTTCATCCTGTGGGGGCTGGGACTGGCGGCGGCAGCGCTCGCGTGGTTCGCCGCGGCAACCTTCGTCATTGTTCCCCACTTTGCCCGCCCAGTGTATGGCGTGGCCGAAAGCGGCTACTTCGCACGTTATGGCGCGCTGGGCGACTCGCCGCTCGACATTGCCAGGAGCTTCATCACGCAGCCACGTGTGGTTTGGCAAATCCTTGCCGAACCGGCGCGCCAGCTCTATCTCTGGGATCTTGTGGCAGCATTTGCGCTGCTGCCCCTGCTCGGTCCCGAGCTGCTGCTGCTTTCCCTGCCGGTGCTGCTGGCCAATGTGCTCAGCGCCTACCCGGCGCAATACTACGGCGACCTTCACTACAGCGCGCCGGTCATTCCCTATTTCGCCGCTGCGGCGGCCTTTGGCCTGGGGCGGCTTTGGGGTTGGATCTGGCGGCGCACCGAAGGCGCATCGCCCGCATACCAGCACGTGCCCGCCGCCAACGCCGCCGTGCTGGCTGCTGCCACCTTTGCCCGCAACCCGCGCACCACCGTGCGCCCGATCGCCGCGACACTGCTCGCCCTCTGGATTCTTGGCTGGGGTGTTGGCTCCTATCTTCACGCCGGGCGCGCATGGGGCGGCGGCGGCTACAACCCGCAGGCCGTCACGCCGCATGATCTTCTAGTCAAGGATCTTGTCGCCCGAATTCCTCGTGACGCTGCGCTCACAGCCACCGCCGCCATTCACCCCCACGCCAGCCTGCGCCGCTTCATTTACCAGTTCCCCCAGGGGCTGGATGCGCCAGTGCCCGCCACCTGGGCGCTGATCGATGTCACCTCCAACACCGACATGGCTCCCGGCGACCTCAAGCAGCGCGTCGACGAAATGCTCGCGGATGGCTGGGGCGTGATCGACGGTCGCGACGGTTATCTCCTGATGCAGAAGGGGAGCGGCGCGCCGCAGATTCCCGAGGCGTTCTATTCCTTCACGCACCTCCCGGCAGAGCCGGTGGCCGACGCAGAGCCCTCGGTGTCGCTTGAAACTGATGACTGGACACATCGGCGGCAGACGAACCTGATCGCGATCTGGGATCGGTGGGACACTGCATGGGGTGCGCCTCGCGTCGAACTGTTTTCACCTGGAGGCGACTTGATCTACAGCCCTGCGACATTGACGCCCCCTTCACTCGTTTGGCGGCCGGAGAACTCATGGCAAACAGGCGATGTCGCGCGCATTACCACCTTGCCACTTTGGCTGCCGCGCAGTGCGCTATTCACCGCAGGAGGTATGGCGGCAGATGCTCCCAATGAAGCAATGGTGCTGAGACGCACAAGTGGTGACAACCTGCGCACGCTTCCGCTTGCGTCCCTCCAGCAGAATGACTATGCGCATGGCATCGAAGCGCTGACGGACGATCGGCTCACTACGGCTCAAGCTCTCTTCAATACCGGCGCGACGCCGCTTGTGCTTAGCGCGTGGAGCGAACAACGCCAAACCTGGCCGGGCGACAGCACTGATTTGTGGCTGCAGTGGACGGGCGACGCCTGGCCTGAAGGGTACGTTCCCTTTGTGCATCTGCGCCACGACGGTGAAACCGTGGCGCAACAGGATGGCATGCCGCGCCTCTTTGCCCCGCCCGATCCTGCCGCGACTGCCGCAGACCTCTCTCTCCTGGGCTTCGCCAATGAGTGGCGCACACTTCAACTTCCTGCGGATACCGATCCGGGCGGCGACTGGAGCGTTGTTGTCGGCCTCTACAACCCGCAAACCGGCGAACGCCTGCCGCTCGAAGGGGGCGGTGACGAGTTCACGGCAGCTACGCTCCGCGTCGTCCCGGCCGTGCCGGATCAACCGTGCGCGCTCTACCCTGAAACCTGCGCCTCCCAGCCCGCGCCACGTTGAGCCAAATCAAACGGCAAGAAAGCGCTGGACAGCGACAAGAGCAGGAATCGTTCTGGAAGTGATGATATAATCCACCATGCTGATCGATGAGCCGGACAGTCGTGTGTTGGGCGGCCGTGGGCAGAAAGGGTGCTGGGTGTGATCCTCCCGAAGGTCCGCGACCCTCGATTCGTGACGATCCGCCGCGGTGGAACCCTCACGGATGCGGATCACCGTCTCTTGGCTCTGTGGGCGGCCCGGTGCGCTGAGCATGTGCTTGACCTCTTCGAATTGGCTCGGCCGGAGGACGGCCGCCCGCGTTACGCGATCGAGCAAGCCCGCGCCTGGGTGCGGGGCGAGATCACGATGTCTCACTCTCGCACAGCGGCCGGCCATGCGAACGCCGCAGCCAGAGACTTGAGCGGTGCGGCACGCCATGCTGCATATGCTGCCGGCCAGGCTGCCGCCGTCGCGCACGTTGCCGCGCATGAACTGGGCGCGGCCGCCTATGCCATCAAGGCCGCGCGCGCTGCCGCACCGGCGGGAGACAGCGAACGCTCAGGGCGAAGCGAGTGCCGGTGGCAGCGCGCGCAACTTCCCGAGCCGATTTGCGACCTCGTACTCGACGATCAGCGTTTGCGCAACGACATCTGCTGGTTGGTGTTCGACTGCTGAAAGCACGATTGTCCCCATTCTGCGGTCGTTTTGCTGTGAGCGCGTGGCGCACCATTCAGGGAACAGGCCTCCATGTCGATTCGCATTGAAGTGCAGGGAAGCCGGGCGGCTGCCGCGGCCGCAATCGTTGAGGGTGCGGCCAGCCTGGGCATTGCGCAGGTGGCCGGTTGCACGATGAGCCACCTCTATTTCCTTGAGGCCGATCCGGGGACCATGGCGCTTGCGCGCCTCTGCACACTACTTCTCGTGGACCCCGTCACGGAATCCGCCACTTGGGGTCCCGCCGATGGCGACGAGGACCTGCCGCCAAGCGTTCACTGTGTGGAGGTGGCATTCCGTCCGGGCGTGACCGATGTCGCCACGCGTGAACTCGCACGCGGCATGGCGGAGATCGGCTTGCCGGCATGTGCGGTCGCAACCGCCACACGCTTTCTCCTCGAGGGCGAGTTGAGCGAGACGCAGTTGCGCACTCTTGGGCGCCAGCTGCTCTGCAACGAGACTGTGCAGCACTTCGCGCTTGGGCGCATCACGCCTCATTTCGGCGCCGACACACCACCCAACCATACTGTCGAGACCGTAAGCCTCGCCGCCCTGGACAATGACGCGCTGATCGCACTCAGCAAGCAGCGGTTGCTCTCGCTTGACCTGGCGGAAATGCAGGCAATCCAGGCGTTCTATGCCGGACAGTTGCGCGAGCCCACCGACGTTGAACTGGAAACGCTGGCGCAGACCTGGTCCGAGCACTGCGTGCACAAGACCTTTCGCGCCGAAATCGACTTCACCTGGCAGGCAGCCGATGGCCGTGAACTTGCGCGCATCGCCGTGGATGGGCTGCTGCGCCAGTACATTCGCGCCGCGACCGAAGCGGTCTACCCCGACTGGCTCCACTCGGCCTTCGTCGACAACGCGGGCATCGTCGCATTTGATGACAAGTACGACCTCGCCTTCAAGGTCGAGACCCACAACCACCCGTCGGCGCTCGAGCCTTTCGGCGGCGCAAATACCGGCGTGGGCGGTGTGGTGCGCGATATCATCGGCGTCTCGGCGCGGCCGATTGCCACCACCGATGTGCTCTGCTTTGGCCCGCAGAACTTGCCCCATGAGCGCGTGGCCGCAGGCTTCCTCCACCCGCAGCGCATGGCCGCAGGCGTGGTCGCGGGCGTCGCCGACTACGGCAACAAACTGGGGCTCCCCACAGTCAACGGCGCGGTCTTCTATGACGAAGGCTATCTGGGCAATCCGCTCGTCTTCTGCGGCTGCGTGGGCATTTTGCCCCGGGGCAGCCATCCCACCGCGTTGCAGGCGGGCGACCTGATTGTGGCGCTTGGTGGCCGCACAGGACGCGACGGCCTGCACGGGGCTACCTTCTCCTCCGCCGAACTGACCCACGAGACAAGTGAAAGCTCGGGCAGCGCCGTGCAGATTGGCGACCCGATCACCGAGAAGGGGCTCATCGAGATCATCGAGGCGGCACGCGACGCGCGCCTCTACACGGCGATAACGGACTGCGGCGCGGGCGGCTTCTCCTCGGCCATCGGCGAGATGGGGCGTGATCTGGGCGCCGATGTGGATCTGGCTGCCGCCCCGCTCAAGTACTCAGGGCTGGCCCCATGGGAAATCTGGCTCAGCGAGGCGCAAGAGCGCATGGTGCTGGCCGTACCGCCCGAAAACCTCCAGACGCTTGAGGCGCTGGCGAGCCTCTGGGACGTGGAACTCTCCGTACTTGGTACATTCCCGGGCGACGGCCGCCTGCGGGTGCGTTCAGGCGACAAAGTCGTGGCCGATCTGCCGATGGACTTTCTCCACGACGGCCTGCCGCGCCGGCGCCTTGTCGCAATCCACCGCGAGCCCGATGCACATGCGCATGACTTGGCCGCGCTCGACGGCGGCGCAACGCTGCTGGCAATGCTGGCCCATCCCAACATCGCCAGCAAAGAGGCCATCGTGCGCCGCTACGATCACGAGGTGCGCGGGGGCACGCTGGTGCGCCCCTTCACCGGCCCGCACATGGACGGCCCGACCGATGCGGCGGTGCTCAAGCCGCTCAACACCTGGGAGCACGACGCGGCCTTTGTCCTCAGCGCAGGCATCAACCCGCAGCTTGGACGGCGCGACCCCTACGCCATGGCCGTCAGCGCGATTGACGAGGCCGTGCGCAATGCTGTGGCTGTGGGGGGTGACCCCGACCGCATTGCCCTGCTCGACAACTTCTGCTGGGGCAACCCCATGTTGCCCGACCGGCTGGGCTCGCTCGTGCGCGCGTGCCAGGGCTGCTATGATGGCGCGCTGGCCTACAGCGCACCCTTCATTTCGGGCAAGGACAGCCTTTTCAACGAGTTCAACGGCGTTTCCATTCCCGGCACGCTGCTCATTTCAGCGCTCACGCTTGCGCCCGACATGGCACGCTGCGTGACGAGCGACCTCAAGCGCGCGGGCAATCTGCTCTACGTGGTGGGCGCAAGCCGCGCCGAATTGGGCGGTTCGCTGCTGCATGCGCTTCACGGGCTGGAAGGGGGCGCGCCGCCCGTCCTGCCCGATGCGCCGCTGGAGCGGTACCGCGCGCTGCATCGTGCAATGCGCGCCGGGCTGGTGCAGGCATGCCACGACTGCAGCGAAGGCGGCCTTGCCGTGGCGCTCGCCGAAATGGCGCTGGCAGGGCGGCTGGGCGTGAGCGTGGACCTTGGACTCGCCCCGACTGAAGAACCTCTGGACAACGCCGCGCTCCTCTTTGGCGAGAGCAATGGGCGGCTTGTGGTGGAGATCGCGCCTAGTGATGCAGCGGCCTTTGCCGAGATGCTCGAAGGCGTCGCCTGCGCCCAGATTGGGCTGGTTACGCGAGATGCGCGCGTTGTGGTGGCCAACGGCCACGCGCCGCTGATTGATTTGGCGCTGGAGGAGGTTGTAGCCGCATGGACGCAACAAGCGTAGCCTCACAACTTGACATCCACGCCATGACGCCCGCACGCTGGGATGATCTGGAGGGGCTCTTTGGCCGCAGTGGGGCCAGCGGCGGCTGCTGGTGCATGTACTGGCGCACGCCCGGCAAGAATTATGGCCGGGGTGATGGTAACAAAGCGGCGCTGCACGCGCTGACCGGCGAGCTGTGCGAGCGCGGCCTCAACCCGGGCCTGCTGGCCTACGCCGAAGGCGCGCCTGTGGGCTGGATCTCGCTCGGCCCGCGCAGCGACTACCACCGCTTCGCCGCGACGCGCTCCAAAGCCTTCGTCTCGCCCGACGACACACCTGTCTGGTCGGTGGTCTGTTCTTCGTCAGGGGCAAGTGGCGGCGCAAGGGGGTGGCGGGCGCGCTGCTTGCCGCGGCCATCGACTACGCCCGTGGGCACGGTGCAACCGTTCTCGAGGCCTACCCAACCGACGTGGACGCGCCGACGGCATCGACCAACATCTTCATGGGCACAAAATCGCTCTTTGCGCAGGCAGGCTTTGTGGAAGTGGTGCGCCACAAACCCGAGCGCCCCATCATGCGCCTCGCGCTGTAAGGATCCCCTTCATGGCCCCACGCGTTCTAATCCTTCATGCATCGGGCACGAACCGCGACGCCGAAGCGGCGCGCGCCGTGGCGATTGCAGGCGGTCTCCCCGAGATTGTTCACATCAACCAGTTGCGCGCGGGCGAGCGAGTGCTTGGCGATTACGCTGCGCTGCTGCTTCCCGGCGGCTTTTCCTATGGCGATGCACTGGGGGCGGGCGCGCGCCTGGCGCTTGACTTGAAGGTCGATTTCGATGCGGCGCTCGCGCAGTTCGTCGAGCGCGGCAAGCCGGTGCTTGGCATCTGCAACGGCTTTCAGACGCTTGTCAAGGCCGGCCAGCTTCCGGCAGTGGCGCCCGGCGCGCTGCGGCGCACAACCCTCACCGAAAACGCGAGCGGTCATTTTGAGTGTCGCTGGGTCTATCTGGCAGTTGAAAGTACGTGCCGCGCCACCTGGCTGCATGGCATGGATGATCTCATCTTCTGCCCTGTGGCGCATGGTGAAGGCAATCTCCAGGTCACTGACGACTCCGCTCTTGCCGCGCTCACGGACGACGGTCTGGTCGCCTTTCGCTATGTCGATGCGCAGGGCAATTGCGCGGCAGGGCGCTATCCGCTCAATCCCAATGGATCGGTTGCTGATATCGCCGGTCTCTGCAACGCTTTGGGAAACGTAGTGGGCCTTATGCCTCATCCCGAAGACCATATCCTGCCGATTCAGAACCCCCTCGGTGCGCGTACGGGCGCGAACATGGGGCGCGTCCTTTTTGATCGTTTTGTGGCAGCTGCCGCATGAACCCACTTTCCCCAGGAGTTCACATGCTCATTGACAAGAAGTTCCTCGAAGACCAACTCAAATTCGCACTTGCGGGAGTCGATCTCACCTTTCTGGGCGAGCGGACGCGCGGCAAGGTGCGCGACATGTATGCGGTCGGCGACAAGATGGTGCTGATTACGACTGATCGCCTCTCGGCCTTCGACAATGCCCTGGGCCTTGTGCCGTGCAAGGGTCAGGTGCTCAACGAACTTTCGCTCTACTGGTTCGACAAAACGCGCGACATCATTCCCAACGCTGTGATCGAATCACCCGACCCGAATGTCACCGTTGCGCGCCTTTGCACCCCCCTGCGTGTGGAGGTGGTGGTGCGCGGCTACATCACGGGCGTCACCGGCACGTCGCTCTGGCAGCGCTACAGCCACGGCGAGCGAGTCATTTACGGCGTACGTTTTCCGAATGGCTTGCGCAAGAATGAGCGGCTTGATGCACTCATTATCACACCCACGACCAAGGCGGTAGGGGGCGGCCACGATGAGCGCATAACCCCCGAGGAGATTGTGGCGCAAGGACTGGCCACGGCTGCGCAGTGGGATCAGGTCTCCGCCGCAGCGGTGGCGCTCTTCGCTCGCGGACAGGAACTCGCGGGACGCGGCGGGCTCATTCTTGTAGACACCAAGTACGAATTCGGCCTGCTTCCCGACGGCAGCGTCGCGCTGATTGACGAGATTCATACGCCCGATTCGAGCCGCTTCTGGGTGGCGGCCAGCTATTTTGAGCGACTAGCGGCCGGTCAGGAGCCTGAGAACTTCGACAAGGAATTTGTGCGCCTTTATTACAACGCCAATGGCTACGAAGGCAACGGCGCGCCCTTCGCCTTGCCGCCCGACGTCGCTGTGCAGGCCGCCGAGCGCTACATCAAGACCTACGAGGCGATTACCGGGGTTCCATTCATGCCCGCTGCCATGCCTGCTGCGCCACGCATCGCCTCGGCGCTGCGCGAATGGGCAACCCGCCAGGAGTCGGCACGCAATGGTCGCTGATGGCGAACGCCCGCTGGTGGGCGTTATCATGGGCAGCAAGAGCGACTGGGAGACAATGCGCGCCGCCTCCGAAACGCTGGCCGAATTCGCCGTGGCGCATGAGTGCCGCATCGTCTCGGCGCACCGTACGCCTGTGTGGATGGCCGAATATGCCGAGACCGCATCTGGCCGGGGACTTGCCGTCATTATCGCCGGCGCAGGCGGCGCGGCCCACCTGCCGGGCATGGTTGCGGGGCACACTCTGCTCCCGGTTATCGGCGTCCCCATCCAGAGCAAGGCGCTAAACGGGCTTGACTCTCTCCTGAGCATCGTCCAGATGCCTGGGGGCGTGCCGGTTGCCACCATGGCCATCGGCAGGGCCGGTGCCATCAATGCCGCCCTCTTTGCGATTGCGATTTTGGCGCTCGGCAAACCGGCTCTGGGCAACGCCCTTGCCGACTACCGCGCCGCCCACGCTGCGGCCGTCATGAGCGAGGTGCTGGATTGAGGGAAGGCATAATCAATAACTGAGCACTGATAATTGGGTTGCTGTGCGGGCACGCATCGCCGATGACAAACCAGTGCCGACAGAGCCTGTGGTTGCGGTGGTCTCATGCGCCTGGGCCGCAATTCCTTCGTAGCGGAGGGCCTCCGCGCCCTCACCGTGCCCATGCCGAATTATCGCTAATGTTGCGCGGATAGAATTGACGCAAGGGCGCACAGGTCTCCATAAGCGCCGACTACGGGCCGGCGCTCGTGGCAAAGCGGTAACACTTCATAGGGAGAGAGCGCCGGCAGAGTGCCGGCGTCTACGCTGCTGAAGATCACGCCGCACGCGGCTTCCACTGCGACTCACCAATTGTCAGTTTTCAGTTGTCAGTTATACACAACTCATCCCGGCATCGTCCCACTCTGCGAGCGCATGACCACGTGAGCATTCAAGAACCACTTCTGCCCGGCGCCACGGTCGGCGTCTTCGGCAACGGACAATTGGGGCGTATGCTGGCGCTCGCGGTTGCTCCGCTTGGCTACCGCTGCGCCTGTTTTGGCCCCGAAGCCAACTCGCCTGCCGCGCAAGTGGCAGCACGCGACGTTGTCGCCGCGTATGACGATGTTGACGCTGTGCGCGCGTTTGTGCGCAGCGTGGATGTCATCACCTTTGAGTTCGAAAATGTGCCTGCGCATGTTGCCGAGATCGCTGCAGCCGAGGGCGTTCCAGCACGGCCGGCAGGGCGCGTACTCCATACCACGCAGCAGCGCTTGCGCGAGAAGGCATTTCTTCACAGCCAGGGGTTTCCGGTCGCGCCCTTTGCCCCAGTGCACTCGCTCGCCGACCTTTACGCTGCGATCGAGGAGGTTGGCGTCCCGGCAATTCTCAAGACGGCGGACTTCGGCTATGACGGCAAAGGGCAGGTTCGCATCGACGAGGCGGAGCGGACCGAGGCTGCCTGGGGCGAAATCGGCCGGAAGCCCGCGGTGCTGGAGAAGCTGATCACCTTTGCCCATGAAATCTCTGTTGTGGCAGCGCGCAGTGTGAAAGGGGACTTGGCACACTACGGCGTCTTCGAGAACCAGCATGTCAACCACATTCTTGACGTGACCGTGTCGCCCGCGCGCATTGACCCGGAGACTGCGCGTCACGCGGTTGAGTTGGCACGCGCGGTCCTCAATGCGCTTGAGGTCGTCGGCGTCCTCTGTGTCGAGATGTTTGTCCCGGAAAGAGGCGGCCTGTTGATCAACGAACTGGCCCCACGCACGCACAACTCCGGTCACCTGACCATCGAGGCGGCCACAACAAGCCAGTTCTCCCAGCAAGCGCGGGCGATTTGCGGGCTTCCCCTGGGTGACACGACGCTGCGCCCCGCAGCCATGGCCAACCTTCTGGGCGATCTGTGGCAAAATGGGGAGCCGCAGTGGGCAGCGGCGCTGGCAATGCCCGGCATCCATTTGCACCTTTACGGCAAGCGGGAGGCGCGCCCCGGTCGCAAAATGGGCCACCTTACGGCTCTGGCGGATACGCCGGATGCTGCCGAGGTGCAGGTGCGCCGAGCGCGAATGGCGCTTGCGCGGCAACAGTAGGGAACCACGGAGGTAGCGATGTTCCCATACGAACTCCCGGCAGGCTATTCACCGGATGATGGCCGCGACCCGTTTGTACAAGCAGACGAGGCGGACGACAAACCGCATGAGGAGTGCGGCGTCTTTGGTATCTACGCGCCCGAGCGCGACGTCGCGCGCCTCACCTTCTTCGCCCTTTACGCCCTCCAGCATCGCGGCCAGGAAGCCGCGGGCATCGCCACCTGTGACGGCCAGAGCCTCCACGTTCACAAGGGAATGGGGCTCGTTTCGCAAGTCTTCAACGAGGACAACCTGCGCCACCTGCAGGGTCATGTCGCCATCGGCCACACGCGCTACTCCACCACAGGCGCGCCGCGCATGCGCAACACCCAGCCCTACACGCTGGAGACCCTCGACGGCCCGCTTGCGCTGGGCCACAACGGCAATCTCATCAACACGCCGCAACTGCGCCGCGAATTGCTTGAGCGCGGCGTCGGACTCCAAACCTCGACCGACAGCGAAGTCATCATCCATATGCTGGCCGGGGCCGGCGGCGACTGGTGGACGCGCATCCGCATCATGATGGCGCGGGCCGAAGGCGCTTACAGTCTGGTGATATTGACGCGCAACGCCATCTACGGTGTGCGCGATCCGTGGGGATTGCGCCCGCTCGTGCTGGGCAAGCTCGACGGAGGCTACGTGCTCGCCTCCGAATCGTGCGCATTTGCCACAATCAATGCCGAGATGGTGCAGGAGGTGAAGCCAGGCGAGATTGTGCGGATTGACGCAGGCGGTGTTGAAATCGTGCAAGGCTCGCCGCCACAGAAACTCTCCTTCTGCACCTTTGAGCAAATCTACTTCTCGCGCCCCGACAGCGTTCACAACGGGCGGCTCGTCCATACGATTCGCCAGCGACTTGGCAAGCAATTGGCCAAGGAGGCTCCGGCGAACGCAGACATCGTCGTCCCCGTGCCTGACTCGGGGACGCCCCACGCGATCGGCTATGCCCAAAAAAGCGGTATCCCCTACAGTGAGGGGCTGATCAAGAGTCGCTACATTGGTCGCACCTTTATCGAGCCAACTGACCAGTTGCGCAAAACGGGCGTCGCGATGAAGTTCAACCCCCTGGCGGAGAACCTGCGCGGCAAGCGCGTTGTGCTCGTGGACGACTCAATCGTGCGCGGGAACACCTCCGGCCCTCTGGTGGCGCTGCTGCGCAAGTCGGGTGCACGCGAGGTGCATGTGCGCGTTGCCTGCCCACCCATCATGTGGCCCTGTTTCATGGGGGTTGACATGGCCAGCCGCGCAGAACTGATTGCCGCACACAAGAGTATTGACGAAATCTGCGAACATATCGGCGCTGATTCGCTTGCCTATCTCTCGATCGGTGGCATGATGAAGGCGCTCAAGGCTGAGGACGGTTACTGCAACGCGTGCTTTACGGGGGAGTATCCTTTCGTCACGCAGATTCCCTTGTTTGATCTGATGGAGAAGGACAAATTCACGCACGTTTGGGGCAATTGAGCCGATCGGGTCACGAAGTTCGCCGAATTGTTTCGGTATTGGCCGCAGGTCGCCCGGGCCGCCATGGGCTAATGGAGATTGCCGAAATAGTTCGGTATCAAGCGCG
This sequence comes from uncultured Chloroflexia bacterium, assembly GCA_963735275.1. Taxonomy (GTDB): domain Bacteria; phylum Chloroflexota; class Anaerolineae; order Caldilineales; family Caldilineaceae; genus UBA5069. The sequence goes on from CAVTKJ010000004.1 coordinate 733,575, forward strand.
TGGCGGCCACCGCTGCAGGCTCAAGCCTGCAGCTATTCAACCCAAGTCGGCTGAAGCCGACTGACACCGTCGCCCTGGAGTGCGGAAGGGTTTAGGCCAGCTTCAGCAGGCTTGGGTTGACTAGCCGTAGGCTTCAGCCTATGGCGGTGGCCGCGGCGCTCGCAGTACCGGACCATTTCGGAAACTTCCCCAAGCCGACTGACACCGTCGCCCTCGAGTGCGGAAGGGTTTAAGCCAGCTTCAGCAGGCTTGGGTTGACTATCCGTAGGCTTCAGCCTATGGCGGTGGCCGCGGTGCTCACAGTACCGGACGATTTCGGAAACTTCCATAAGCCGACTGACACCGTCGCCCTCGAGTGCGGAAGGGTTAGCCTGCTTCAGCAGGCTTGGGTTGACTAGCCGTAGGCTTCAGCCTATGGCGGTTGCAGCGGGGCTCACAGTACCGGACCATTTCGGCAATGTCGATAAGCCGCGACTGCTTTCCGGCATGTGGCTTGTCGGGTCCGATGAACGCAAATGCCATTTTCGCTGCTTGATTGACGTCGAAGGGAAGGCGCAAATGCCAAGATTGCGCACCTATGCCGGCATGGCGCCGCCCGCGGCACGCGCCGCGCTGCAACTGAACCGTATGGCGGCTCGCGCTGCGCTGGATGTGGTTGTCCACCCCGCGCACCGGCAGCGCCCGCACACGCGCTCGTATGATCTGGTCATCGGCATGGTTGCCAACAGCATCCCGCCGCTGGATGGCTCGCCGGGAGCCCTGCGCGAAGCGCTCGAGGCGCTGACCTCTCTGACCTACCTCATTCGCAAAACCGATCTACACACGGAAGCGACCGATGTGGATGGGACCCCCGGCCTGTGGGTGCGGCCATCTACCGGAAAAGCCGCCACCACGACAATCCTCTACCTTCATGGCGGAGGCTATGTCTGCGGCTCGCACCGGACACACCTGGGTTTGCTTGCTCACCTGGCCGGCGTGACTGGCGCGCAAGTGTTTGGTCTCGACTATCGCCTCGCCCCCGAGGCGCCCTATCCGGCCGCCGTTGTCGACGCGTGGTGCGGGTACTGGTGGCTGCTTGACCAAGGCGTCGCACCCGAATCCATCTTTCTCGCCGGGGACTCGGCAGGCGGTGGCCTATCCGTTGCACTGTTGGTGGCCCTGCGCGATGCGGGAATGCCGCTGCCCGCCGGTGGCCTGCTCTTCTCGCCCTGGGTGGACCTGGCGTTTCGCGGCCAGTCAATTCTCCATAATGCATCCAGAGACTACTTGAACGAACGCTGGCTGCGTGACTGTGCGTCCATGTACTTGCACGGTGCGGAGGTGACGACGCCGCTCGCCTCACCCGTTTACGCCGACCTGCATGGACTGCCGCCGCTGCTGATCCAGGTGGGTACCGCCGAGATGCTCTTTGACGATGCGACGCGCCTTGCGCAACGTGCCACGGCCGCGGGCACGCCGGTTGAACTCGAACTCTGGGAAAACATGGTGCACGTCTGGCAGTTGCTTGACGGCGTCGAGCCCAATGCTGGCACCGCCGTACACCGCGCCGCGCACTTCATGCGGCGCAACGCGAAGTTTCGCACCGTCGATCGGCAAGCCGCAGCAGAGTGACGCGCCGGCGATCAAGCGAGAAAGGGTTCCGAGTGCAGCATGTCAATTGATAACCGCATTGAGATCATCAGAGGCGACATCACAACACTTGATGTGGACGCCATCGTCAATGCCGCCAACGAGTCGCTGCTGGGCGGCGGCGGCGTCGATGAGGCAATCCATGCCGCGGCCGGCCCGGAGCTGGTTGAGGAATGCCGCACGCTGGGCGGCTGCGAAACGGGCGATGCAAAGATTACCCGAGGTTATCAACTGCCGGCACGCCATGTCATCCACGCCGTAGGGCCCAGTTGGAGTGGCGGTGATGAGGACGAAGACGCTCTGCTGGCCTCCTGTTACCGGCGCAGCCTTGAGGTGGCAGCGGAAAACGGCGTGACGTCAATCGCTTTCCCGTCGATCAGTACGGGAGTCTTTGGATTCCCGATCAGGCGTGCGGCGCCCATTGCGCTGCGCACAGTCGATGCGTTCCTGGCAAGCAATCCCCTGCCTGAGCACGTGATCATCTGCTGCTTCACCAATCAGGATCGCGCTATCTACGAGGCAGCCTTGAGGGAGCTGCAAAATGGCTGATGCGAAATCGCGCGTCGTCTACTCGACCGACCCCGAGCCCGAAAAGCCCAAGGCAGCGCCAGCGCTTGACCCGGCGCTGAATCCCGCCGCGCCGATCAAGTCGAAGCAGCTCAATACCCCCGTGCGCGTCTCGCTCGAGAAACAGGGGCGCGGCGGCAAGAGTGTCTCGGTTGTGCGCGGCGTTGTGCTGCCGCCGGCAAACCGCGAGGCGCTGCTGAAGTTGCTGAAAACCAAGCTTGGGGCGGGCGGGACCATCAAAGGCGACGATATCGAAATTCAAGGGGACAAACGGGCGCGCATCGTCGAAATCCTCAACGACCTGGGCTACAAGGCCAAGTCCTCTGGCGGGTGAACGCCTAACTACTGAACAGCGACGCAAAGGCGGAGGCGGAGAGGAACGCAGAGAACTGCAACTGCGAGAAGGGCCAAGTTTTCAACGCGGATACACGCGGATATCAACAGCGAGTTGCTGTTCAAATCCGCGAAGAGCCGCGTGCATCCGCGTTCAACATCGTTGTTCTCGTCGTTGCCGTTCTCTGCGTTCCTCTGCGCCTTTGCGCCTCTGCGTCGAAGTTCCGCAGTTCCGCAGTTACCGAGTGTAGGAACCGACTTCGCTGCCGCTGGCGATCTTCTTCTTCTTGCCAAAGGCGCTCTCGTCGACGCCACTGTGAACGACCACGTTGCGCCCCAGGACAACCCCGGCAGGAATAACGGAACGCTTGCCCACCAGCGTGAGCCCGGAGTTGAGAATCTCCGGCATGGCCTTGTTGGGCGTGTTTTCATCGCCCTCGCCCACGTGCGCGCCCTGACGGACCACAACGCCCTTGTCGATGACGCAGCGGTCGACCACGGCTCCCGCTTCGATCAGCGTATCGCTCAGGATGATGCTGTCGCGCACGATCGCACCCTCGGCTACAACCACGCCAGGGCTCAATACGCTGCGCTCGACAATGCCATCCACGCGACAGCCATTGGAAATGAGATTCCCCGCCGCCTGCGCCCCCGCGCCGAACTTGGATGGGGCGCGCTCTTCGCTGCGCGTGTGGACGACCCATTTGGGATCATAGAGATCGAGCGCCGGGTTCTCCGAGAGCAGCCCGATGTTGGCCTCCCAGTAAGCCTGCACATTGCCTACGTCGGCCCAGAAGCCGGGGAAGGTATAGGCATGACAACGGTGCGAGCCGCGCACCATCGCCGGGAGCACGTCGCGCCCAAAATCCACAAGGGTCTCGTCCTTCAGGACCTCGAGGAGAACTTCCTTGCGGAAGACATAAATGCCCATGGAGGCGAGGTTGTCACGCGCACGTTTGGGTTTCTCACGGAACTCAACCACGCGGTCGTCGCCATCCAGCGTCACAATGCCGAAGCGGTGCGCTTCATGCAGGCTCACATGGCGTACGGCAATCGTAACATCGGCATTCGTCTGCACGTGGAGGCGCAGCATGGGGCGATAATCCATGAGATAGACGTGGTCACCCGCCAGGATCAGCGCGTGCTCGCCGTCGCGCCCCTCAACAAAGTCCATGTTGCGGCGCACAGCATCGGCGGTGCCAAGCTGCCAGTCGCCGTAGGCGCCGCCCCGGTAGGGCTGCAGCAGTCGCACGCCGCCAGAGGCGCGGTCAAGGTCCCACGGCTTGCCGATGCCAATATGGTCATTGAGGCTGCGCGGGCGGTATTGGGTCAGCACGGCCACGTCATACAGGTCGCTGTTGACGCAGTTGCTCAGTGGAAAGTCAATCAACCGGAACTTGCCCGCGAAAGGAACAGACGGCTCGGAGCGCAGTTCGGTGAGGACACTCAGGTTTTCGCTCGATCCGCCGGCCATGATGAGCGCAAATGCATTTGCCATGGTCTACCTCAATCCAAAACGTGAAACCGGGATGAAAGCCACATTGACTACGAACATCTCAACGCAAAGGTGCGGAGGACGCAAAGTGACGCAGAGGAAAGGCAACTGCCTGACTTGAGCCAACATCTTGCAGTCCTTCGCGTTCCTTCATTCTCTTTGCGGCTTTGCGTTGAGATGTTGTTCTCATTCCGGCATCCCTCTAAATTGTCTTGCCATCCGCCACCAGACCATCGGCCGGGAAGTCTTCCACGTCGCGGTCAGAGTTGATCAGCACATTGCGGCCGACGCGAGCGCGGTCGGGAATGACCGCGTTCTTTCCCACCACGGTAATCCCGGCGAAGAGGCGGTCAGGCATCTGCTCGTTCTTGACTGTTTCATCGCCCGTGCCCAGCACCGCACCCATGCCCACGACAACCTGTTTGTCGACCACGACCTTGTCAAGGACGGCACCCGCACCAATCCAGGTGTCGTTCATGACGACGCTGTCTTTCACTTGTGCACCCGGCCCCACATAGACGCCGGGGCTCAACACACTGTTGATTACCTGTCCGCGCACCACACAACCGTTGGAGACCATGCTGCTCGTGACGCGCGCCTGTGGCCCCAGTTTGGCGGGTGGGCGCTCTTCCGAGCGGGTGTGCATGGGCCACTTGTCGGTGTACAGATCAAGCTTGGGTTTGGGATCCAGCAGTTCCAGGCTGGTCGCCCAGTAGGAGTCGATTGTCCCCACGTCCACCCAGTAATCTTCGAACTGGTAGGCGCAGACGTTGTCGCCGGCGTTAATCATCGCGGTGATGACATCCTTGCCAAAATCGTTGCGCGGGCTGGAGGGGCGCCCTTCGCTCAGCCGTTTCTCAAGCACCGACATGTCGAAGACGTAAATGCCCATTGACGCGAGATTGCCTTTGTCGCGTGCCTTGGGCTTCTCGTAGAACTGGGTGATGCGCTGCTGATCGTCCACGGCCATGATGCCGAAACGATCGGTCTCCTCAATCGGCACGGGCATGACGGCGATTGTGAGGTCGGCCCCTTGCTGAATGTGGTAGTCGATCATGCGGCGGTAATCCATCTTGTAGATGTGATCGCCGGAGAGAATGAGGCCGAGGTCCGCCTTGTTTTCCTTGAGGAACGAAAGGTTCTGGTAGATAGCGTCGGCCGTGCCGGCGTACCATGCCTGCCCCTTGCGTCCCTGAAACGGCTGGAGCAGACGCACGCCGCCATGATAGCGGTCAAGGTCCCACGGTTTGCCAATGCCAATGTGGTCGTTGAGGCTGTGGGGGCGGTACTGCGTGAGGACGCCCACCGTGAAGATATTCGAGTTGACGCAGTTGCTGAGCGTGAAATCGATGATGCGGAACTTCCCGGCGAAGGGGACAGCCGGCTTGGCGCGCTCTTCCGAAAGCACCGTGAGGCGCGTGCCTTCTCCGCCGGCGAGGATCATGGCCACAGTGTTCATAGGCACCTTTGTCCACTTGTTCGTGATTGCGTTTAGTTCGTGATCGTGTGGAGATGTGTCTTTATGCTAGCCGAAAGGCGCGGCGCGGTCAATCCGCTCGAACCGCATGGCTGCCGAACCCTACACATTGAACCGGAAATGCATCACGTCGCCATCCTGGACGACATATTCCTTGCCCTCAACGCGCAATTCGCCGGTCTGGCGGGCAGCGGCTTCTGTGCCCAGGCGCACATAGGCCTCGTAGGCGATCACCTCTGCCCGGATGAAGCCTCTCTCGAAGTCCGTGTGGATCACACCTGCGGCCTGCGGCGCTTTGTCACCCCTGTGCACCGTCCACGCGCGCACTTCCTTGGGGCCCGCAGTAAAAAAAGTAATCAGCCCCAGCGCCTTGTAGCCGAGGTGGATCACCTGCTCGAGGCCGCTCTCGACAACACCCAGCGAGGCCAGAAACTCGTGCCGTTCCTCGTCGGTCATGCCGACCATTTCTTCCTCGAGCTTGGCGCAAATCTTGACAACTTCGGCGCCCTGCTCGGCGGCCACGGCACGCACAGTGCGCACGTAGTCGTTGTCCTCGGCAAGCGCGGCCTCATCCACATTGGCCGCATAGATCACGGTTTTGCCGGTGAGAAAGCGCAACTCCCGGTTCAGCGCTTCGAAAGGTTCGCTTGTCCGCGCCGGGTGCGCGATCACCGGCGCACCCGTCTCCAGCAGCGCCTTGAGTTCCAGCGCAAGTTCATATTGCGGCATCAGTTTGCGGTCGCTCTTTACCTCGCGGCTCAACCGGTCAACCTTGCGATCGAGCTGCTGCAGGTCCGCCAGCACAAGCTCCAGGTTGATGACCTCAATGTCATCGCGCGGGCTGGGCTGCGCCGAAACGTGAATCACGTTCGGGTCATCAAAACAGCGCACTACCTGCACAAGGGCTGTCGTCTCGCGTATGTTTGCCAGGAACTGATTGCCCAGCCCTTCGCCCTGACTTGCGCCTTTGACGAGGCCGGCTATGTCAACGAACTCGACCGTGGCGGCAACTGTGCGCTCGGGTTTCACAAGTGCCGCGAGCTTGTCGATGCGCGGGTCGGGAACAGGAACGATTGCCTTGTTCGGCTCAATCGTGCAGAAAGGGTAGTTCGCTACCTGTGCGTTCTGCGCTTCAGTGAGCGCGTTGAACATCGTGCTCTTGCCCACGTTGGGCAAGCCAACAATACCAATGCCTAAAGCCATGATTTCTCCTCGGATAGCGACACTGCGTTATCCGGATTATGGTTTGCGAATGTAAAGGTTGCGCTGCATTCTGAGGATCTGAGCCACGCTACGGCCACTTCAATGTCGCGCACCGTCAGTTATCAGTCGTCAGATATCACCTCACGCAACGCTCTCGCCGCGTAGAATGAGCACTGATTTGGCGCACTACTACGGCGCAACGATCAACTCCGCGGCCATTTCATGCGCCAGCGCATGGTTCTCGCCCCCTACCTCCACGAGCAGCGGCCCCGCAAAGGGCGAGCGCTTGCGCAGGGTGACCGTTGCGCCCAGAACGAGACCGAGGCTTCCCAAATACGTCAGTCGATCAGGATCCTGGAGAAGCACGCGCACGAGCCGGTAGGGATAATCCTCCATTGCTCCCGTGAGCGGCAGGCCAACGACTGCGCCAATGTGCCCGTCCTTGGTGGGGATAGGGTCACCGTGGGGGTCTGTGGTCGGATTGTCCAGCGCCGTGGCAATTGCGTCCTCCAACCCCTCACTGATGACGTGTTCAAGCCGCTCTGCTTCATCGTGGACCTGGTCCCACGGCATGTTGAGCTTCTTGTGGAGGTAGAGCTCGAGAAGCCGGTGGTGGCGGAGGACCTCAAGCGCGACGCGCGTTCCCGCTTCGGTGAGCGAAATCTCCTGATAGCGCTCATAGCGAACCATTTCGAGTTCGGCAAGCCGCTTCACCATGTTCGTGGTGGATGCCGGTGAAACGTCGAGATGGTGCGCGATTGCCGCGTTGTGCACCTTGAGACCTTGCGAACCGATCAGGTATATGGCCTTGAGATAATCCTCATGGGCCGGTGTCAGCGTCTTTTGATTGTGCGAAGAATCAAAGTTAGCCATGGTGAAAGTTTACCGCGTACTCGAGGCGCTGTCAACGCGGAAGAGCTCCGAGCAGCGGTATAATGCTGGGGCACGAGAATGAGTGACTTACTCCCGGATGGGCGTGGCCGCCTCGATTTCTGCGCAGAGGCGATCGCACAGTTGAAGAAACGTCGGTTTCCAGCGATCGTGGAGTTCGAGCGGATCCGTCCAGTTGTAGGTGCGGTGGGAGTACGCAAGCGTCGTCATGTCGGCCGACGCTTCATCAAGCACCTTCATGTGCGAATCCCGTGTGGAAAACTGGCCGAATGTGACGTAGACGAGTTCGAGCGCGACCACGCGGTCGGTTGTCTCGCTGCACCAGCGAAAAATCTCGTTGAAGAAGATGCGCAGCGTGTGGTAGCGCCGGTGCACGTTTGGTTCGTGCTCGACGAGCACCTGCCAGAAGAGCGGCGACTGGAAGGTGCGGTCTTCACGGCCCAGCCCAAGTTCGTGGACAAGCGCGAGCGCGTTCGCGCCTGCGTCAAGCAGCGCGCGCGCTGCACCCAAATAGCCGACAAAAAACGCACGCGTCAGCACGGCAGCCTTGAGATCGCCTTCCTTGTCCATCCGATGGCGGCGGCGCGTGTCCTCGATGAGAAAGGCATACATCTCCACCTCGGCCATGCGCGCACAAATGCTTTCGGCGGCCAGAACCATCACGTGCGTCGACGCACCACGCGGCATGAGCATGCCCAACGCCTTGTCGAAGTGCTCGTCAAGTTGCACAAAGCAGGCGGGCACGTTGCCGTCGGAGAGGCGGTAGGCGGTGCGTTCGTAGAATCGCGTCTTCATGGGTGTTGGCCCGGTGGGCGTGGGCGTGGCGCCGCGCGGTATAATTCGCTCTGCGCCACACGGAGCAATCTACTCAAGACTCTGGTGCGCGGAGTATACCATCGAGTCGGCCCGGAGTGTAAGCCTTGCAGGCATCGTGCCTCTGTTCCGCGTTGGTCAGGAGTTTGTATGGAACGCCCCGAACGGATTGACGGCGCAGGACGTGTAGAGTACGTGCCCACGATTCGCGAGCTTCCCAACGAAGCGCGCCCGCGCGAGCGGCTGATTGCCGAGGGGCCAAGCGCGCTTAGCCCGGGCGAGCTGCTCGCCATTATCCTGCGCGTGGGCGGGCAGGGCGAGAATGCGATTGCCATGGCCAATCGGCTGCTCGCCCAGTTCGGCGGGCTGGCCGGGCTGGCGCGCGCCAATGTCGAGGAACTCTGTGCGGCGCATGGGATGGGCGAGGCCAAGGCCACGCAAATCAAGGCCGCGCTTGAACTGGGCCGCCGCATGCACCTTGCCACGCCGGAGGAGCGCACGCGCATTTCAAGCCCGCGTGAAGTCGCGAATCTCGTGATGATGGAAATGGGGCTGCTTGATCAGGAGGAGCTGCGCGTCGTCCTGCTCGATACAAAGAACTATGTGGTCAAGATCACGCGCGTCTATACGGGAAGCCTCAACACCGCGGTCGTGCGCATTGGCGAGGTCTTCCGAGAGCCAATTCGCGCCAACTGCGCGTCAATCATCCTCGTCCACAATCACCCCAGCGGCGACCCCACGCCCAGCGCCGAGGACATCAGCGTGACCGAACAGATCGTCCAAGTCGGCGCGATTATGAGCATCGATGTGCTCGACCATTTGATCATCGGCCGCAACCGCTTCACAAGCATGAAGGAGCGGCGGCTGGGCTTCAAGTAGCGGAGGGCCTCCGCTACGCAGGCAACTACGCCCGCCTCGAAGACCCGAGGCCCAGCATAACATGTGTGAGCAAGTGAAATGAGGTGCATCTGCACGCTCGGCCCAAAAGAAGCAGCCGGGAGCGGATGGCTCCCGGCTGCGGATCGCACAAGTTCAGGCAAGCGAAACGCTACACGCTTGATACGCCCTTGACCTTCGTCGTCGAAACGCTGGTCTCGTCGGCCGTATTGTTCGTAGCCATGTATTCAGCAGCTGCGCGCATAATCGGCATGGGTTTGACTTCCTTCACCCGCTTGCGCACATAGTCCTTCAACTGATCGCTGCGCATGACCGGGACTGAAGGCGGCCCGACCAGCTCGAGCTGCGTCTGCGCATTGAGCAGCACCACCGCGCCTTCGACCGGAACCTCCGCCAAGTTCAAGCCGTTCTCGCCCACAGGCGCTCCCGCAAGATAGGTGCGCAACTTCTTCTCCTGGTCCGCCAGATCGCTCGGCGGATGGCCCACGCCCTCACGCGCAAAGAGCGTCATAATACGCGTGAGACCCCAGCCTTCGCGCCACTTGTTGCCCTCCACGCGGATCTTGCCTTTGTCGCTGCGCATGGCAAACGTAATGATTTGCGAGGGCGTCACAAGCACGTAGCTGACAGGCAGGCTGAAGATGAAGAGCGAGAAGCGATCATCCAGCCCCTTGAGGCTGCGCTCGAAGGCCTCATCGGGGCGTCCGGGCGATGCTGAATCGGGCCAGCGCCGGCGCGCATAGCGCGTAATGAAGTAGCTGCCCAGACTCGCCGCCAGGAAACCCAGCGGCAGTGCGGCAAAGCTGATGATGGACCAGTTGCCAATCAAAAACTCCTGCATCCCGCCAACAGGCACAGTGCCGGGCGGGTACATGGTCGGTACAAAACTGGCGAGCAGACCGATGAAGAGGATGATGAGTCCTGCTGTGCTCAGACGGCGGCCCAGCTTGTCGCGTTTGCGAATGTGCGTGGTGTTGCGAAATACCTTCATTTGCTGTGGGGACCCTCTTTGAATTGGCTGCGGACGGTAGCGCCGTCCCGATTTCGACGATCAATCAGCGCGGCATTGCCGGCTTGGTACTTCGATTGCTGCGCAAGGCCGCAAGGAAGAGCAGAATCGGCGCTTGTCTTGACCGTGACGCGCAGGTGGAATCCCAGTCGACGCAATTGCCTTGCCGGTGTTTGCCTGTCCTTGCGTTTCTCTGCGGCTCTGCGACTCCGCGTCGAGATGTGGTTTCCTTTTCATCGTCGCACTACGTGGCGGCGGCCACCATGGGCGCGTGGACTTTGTCTTGCGCCACAGCGCTCTCGATCTTGCCGGGCAGGTCGCTCTCGACACCCTGCTTGGCGACGCGAATGGCATTGCGAATGGCATGGGCGTTGCTCTTGCCATGGGCCACCACCACGATTCCTGCAAGCCCCAGGAGCACCGCGCCGCCATGCTCGCTGTCATCCATGCGCGCCTTGACGCGTTTGAGCGCATTGCCGATCAGCATTCCACCCCCCATGCTGATCGGGCTGCGGCGAATCTCCTCACCCATGATCTCCTGCAAAAGGCGCGAGGCAGCTTCCGCTGTCTTGAGGAAGATATTGCCGGTGAAACCATCGGTCACAACGACATCCACCGTTCCCTTGAAGACATCCTTGCTCTCCACGTTGCCCAGAAAGTTGATTCCGGGCGTGTCGACAAGCATGTGGGACGCGTTGATCATCAGTTGATTGCCCTTGCCCTCCTCCTCGCCGTTGCTCAGAATACGCACAGTCGGGTTGGCCACGCCATGGACTTGCTGCGCGTAGAGTGTGCCCATAATGGCAAACTGCGGGAAGTATTCAGGGCGGCAATCGGCGTTTGCGCCAATGTCAAGCACGATGCAGAAGCCGGTCTTTGTGGGAACCGGCACAACGAGCGCCGGGCGCATGACGCCCTTAACGCGGCCTACATGGAGGATGCCTGCCGCCAGCGCACCGCCAGTATTGCCTGCGGTGACAAACGCATGCGCCTCGCCCGCGCGCACAAGTTTGCAGCCAACCGACATCGAATTGTCAGGCTTGGTGCGCACGGCATTCGCGGGCTTGTCGTCCATCTCGATCACTTCACTTGCGGGCACAATCGGCAGGCGCAATCCCTCGGTTTTGTGTTTGGCAAGCTCCCTGCGAATCACGTCGGGCTTGCCCACCATGGAGACGGTGATGCCATAGTCGCGCGCGGCCTCGACAGCTCCACGCACGACTTCGGCGGGAGCGTTATCGCCGCCCATCACATCAAGCGCAATATTCATTCAGTAGACCCTGCTCCACATGGAGCGCAATTGAGCAATCAATAGGATACAGACATCGCACGGGCGCTGCGTCTCGAAGAGTGTTCGCTCAGACGGCGCGTCCTGCATACCTTCAGAATACAACACGCGGGTGAACAAACAGTTTCAAGCGCGCGTTGGTTCGGTTCCCTCTGCCAAAGCAAGCAATGCCGCCGGCAGACGGTCGAGCACATCGCCCGCAACAACGCCGGCGCGCCCGATCTGCGCCTCGCACAGCAACCCAGCCGCGCCATGCAACCACGCGCCGACGCAGGCAGCGGCAAAAGGCGTGAGCCCCTGCGCCATCAGCCCGGCAATTGCGCCCGAGAGCACGTCACCTGTACCCGCGGTTGCAAGCGCCGGTGTCGCGATCGGTAGAACCGCCAACCGGCCGCCTGGTTCCGCAATCACCGTGTAGGGACCTTTCACCAGGACTACCGCGTTCCAGCGCGCAGCGGCCTCCAGCGCCAGTTCCCAGCGCTGCGCGGTCACTTCGGCAACCGGGCAATCAAGCAGGCGTGCGAACTCGGCAGGATGGGGCGTGAGCACGCACTGCGCCGGCAGCCGGCCGGGCCAGCCGCCAATGCGCGTCAGGCAGTTGAGGCCGTCGGCGTCGATGAGGGTGGGCGGGAGTTCCTCGCCGTTAAGCAGTGCGTCAACAAACCAGACGGTGCTCTCCGCCTGCGAAATGCCGCAACCAAGCAGCAGTGCATCATACCCCGCGCAGCCATTGTGGAGAATGGCAGCGCCTTTGGCCCCGAATGCGCCGTCAATGGCGGGCAAAAGCAGCCAGGTGGGCTCGCGCAGGTGCGCCGCCACCACCGGCCACAGTGGCTCGGGGATGGCGCCCGTCACAAGCCCGGCGCCCACTCGCCCGGCCGCACCGAGGCTGAGCGCCGCCGCACCGGGATAGGAGACGCTCCCCACTGCGCCGATCACCTTGCCAAAGGAACCTTTGTGGCTGACATTCTTCCGATTCGGTAGAAGGGGCGCGAGCAGAGCGGGGCTGAGAACAAACGCACCCGGCGGGGGATACTCTGCCGCCGCAATGCCGATGTCCGCTACCACGATTTCCCCGCAGAGCGCCGCACCGGGAAAGCGATAGTGCCCCCATTTAGCAGACGCGAATGTCACGGTGAAATCTGCGGGCAGGGTCAGGGAATCTGCCGCGCCCGTGTCGTTGTTGAGACCGCTCGGGCAGTCTACTGCGCAAACGCGCAGGTGCGGTCGGGTATTGAGCGCCGCACGGCAATGATCGAGCAGCGCGCCAAGGTCTTCGCCAATGGGGCGGTTGGCGCCAGTGCCGAGCAGCGCATCGACAAGGATGTCTGCTTCCTCGAGCCATGCATCAAGCCGATCCAGCTGTGGATCGTCTTCAACGTGCGCGATCTTCAACGCGCCCATCGCTCAGGCGTGCCAGCTGCTCGTCAACGATTCCCCCGGCGCCGGTCGTGCGCTTCCACACAAACACGCGTGGTTGCGCGCCTGCCTCAAGCAAATGGCGGGCGCAAACAAGGCCGTCGCCGCCGTTGTTGCCAGGCCCTACGAGAATGAGTGGTCTTGGCAGGTGCGGTGCATTCTGCTCAAGGATGGCGCGTGCCACCGCGGCGCCCGCCGCCTCCATCATTGCGGCGAAGCTGTGGCCGCTTGCATCCGTGGCGCGTCGAGCGCCTGCATCTCCGCAACGCGCAGCAAACGCGATAAGGCCGATGGGGAGGGAAGCACGTCGGCGCCCGTCATCGACGCTTGGCTTCCGATTGGGGCGGCGGGTCGGCAAGGCCCATCTCCTGCAGCAGCCCCGTCAGGAAGAAGTTGTTCGCAAGAGCCAGCAGGCCTGGCAGCAGGAAGACGACCGGCGCAACCAGCGCGAAGCACAGCACGACGATCAGCACTTCGAAGAGGACACCCAGCAGGCTGTAGAAGGGCGACCGCATGGCAAGAACGGCGGCGTTGCGAATTGCCATGCCAACGCTCGCTTCGGATTGCTGGCAAAGAAGCGGGAAGAGATACTGGCTCACCATGAAGTAGAGGAGAAGCGCCCACAGCCAGAGCGCAACCACGATGGCGCGCCAGCCCTCGATACCGCCGGATGAATAGAACCAGATGTTGAGAGGGATCATGGCAAAGGCGAAGATCATGATCCCCGTGAGCAACCAGCTTGCGCCAATGCGCGTGCGCGCTTCCTCCCAGAAAATGTCCATGGAGGAGCGCCGGTAGTTGGCAATTCGGTTGGCCACGCCCTGCGAGCCACGCGTGGCGGGCGCGGCGGTTACGATCAGCAGCGCCCCCAGCCACCAGAAAAGGCTGATGCCCACCACCAAGTAGAGTTCTTCCCAGGCCGCCTTGAGGGTGCGGCCCATCATCGTAAATGCCTTCACGGTGCCTGTTTCTTTTCCGCCGAAGCGGGGCTGGGCGCGCTGGCCACTTGGCATTCAGTGCGCCGGGTATTCGACAGAAGAGTATAGCATAGGCGGTGCGAAGCTCGGCTGCCGGCGCCGTCCCGTACGCAGAAGTTGGCGCTGCCGTCCGGCGGTCGCTATAATGGCACACATGGCTCGCCGCAAGAACGAATTCAACGCCCGCCGCTTTGCCCGCAGTCAGGAAGTGTGGCTTGTGGCGGGGTTCTTTGTCATTCTCTATCTTGTCGGTGCACCACTTATCTGGTTGTTCTATGGGGCCGGCGGCGCACTCCTGGCAATGCTCTGCATGACGGGCGCGCTGCTCTTCTTTCTGCTACTCTATGGGCTTGTGACCTTGATCGGGCGTTGGGGCAACAAGGACTACGAGTAGCCGCACGAATCGGCCTGGCTGCATCGGCCGGACAGCCGACCCGAATGTCGCCTGCCGGAAGCGCGACATCGCTGGCTGCTCCGAGCGCAAACGAACAGTCCAGCGTGCCGTGAACCCATGTGCGCTGCGCGGACTGCCCAAACCGTACACAAACTCGGCGCTGCAACCGGCGGCGCCCAAACGAATTGTGAACCCTATGCCGAACGAAAAGATTCTCGTGGGCGTCGCCTGGCCCTATGTAAACGGCGAAAAGCACATTGGTCAGATTGCAGGCGCCTACCTCCCGCCCGACACCTTCGCGCGCTACCAGCGCCTGATCGGCAACGATGTGCTCATGGTCAGCGGCTCCGATACGCACGGCACGCCAATCATGCTCAAAGCTGAGGCCGAGGGCATCACCCCCGAAGAAGTCATCGAGAAGTACCATGGCCTCTTCATTCAGGGCTGCCTCGACATGGGCATTGCCTTTGACCTCTACACGCACACCGATACGCAGAACCACTGGGATGTGACGCAGCAGATGTTTCTGCGCCACTTCGAGACCGGTTTCATCTACAAGGACGAACAGAAGCAGCTCTTTGATCCAATCGCCGGCCGCTTTCTGGCCGACCGCTACGTCGAGGGCATTTGCCCCCACTGCGGCTCTGCCGGTGCGCGGGGTGACCAGTGCGACAACTGCGGCCGTCTCTACGATGCGCTGGAGCTGAAGAACCCGCGTCGAAGATCACCGGCAGCACGGATTTGGAAGTGCGTTCCACCGAGCACTACTTTCTCGACATGGCAAAGATGAACGGCCCGTTGCTCGAGTGGATCGCGACCGGCAAGGAGCACTGGCGGCCACACGTACTCAATTCCACGCGCGGGCAACTGGAACTGCGCGAGTTGCGCGGCCGGCCCATCACGCGCGACCTCGACTGGGGCGTCACAATTCCAATCGGCGACTACCCTGACAAGCGCATTTACGTTTGGTACGACGCCGTGATCGGCTATTTGAGCGCCGCAAAGGAGTGGGCGCAGATCGTGGGCGATGATGAAGCGTGGCGCACCTGGTGGGACGCCGACGTCAACCCTGCGGCGCGCGATCTACAACTTCATTGGCAAGGACAACATCGTATTCCACACGATCATCTGGCCGGGGATGCTGATTGGCTACAACGCGGGCGCAAGCCATCTGAACCTCCCCTGGGATGTTCCGGCCAACGAGTACCTGAACCTCGGCGCGCAGAAGTTCAGCACAAGTCGCGGCAATGTCATCGGCTTCAATGCCATCCTTGAGGATTTCCAGCCCGACGCCGTGCGCTATGTCCTGACGGCCCTCGCCCCCGAGACCGCCGACGTTGAGTTTACCTGGCAGGATTTCATGGACCGGGTCAACAATGAACTGGTGGCAAACTGGGGCAACCTGGTGAATCGCACGCTCGGTTTTGCCTGGAAGCGCTTCGAGGGCCGCGTGCCCGAGCCCGGGGAGTTGACCGCAGAAGATGATGCCTTCCTCGAGGAGATCAAGGCAGGCTTCGAAGGCGTGGGCGCGCTCTACGGGGCCGTCAAGCTCAAGGCAGCGCTGCTTGAAACGCGCCGCCTCAGCCAGCGCGTCAACCAGTACCTCAATGACCACGCGCCGTGGAAGGCCATTGCCACCGATCCGGCGGCAGCCGCACGCGCAGTCTACTGTCGCGCTGCAGGCAATCGACTGGCTCAATCTCATGTGGGGGCCCATCCTGCCGCACAGCGCCGAGAAGGTGCATCAGATGCTTGGTTACGAGGGTGCGCTCTTTGGCAAGCAGTACACGGAGCAAGTGGCCGATGCGCGTGGCAGCCACCTCGTGCTGCGCTATGACGGCACATCGGCGACCGGGCGCTGGGAGGCCGGCGTGCTGCCGGCGGGCCAGCCGCTGCGCGAGCCAACGGCGCTCTTCATCAAGCTTGATGACGCCGCGCTGGCAAAGTGGACCGGCGACGACGCCGCCGAGGAAGCAAAGTGATACCGGGATGACATCCACCTTCACTACAAACATCTCAACGCAAAGGCGCGGAGAACGCAAAGGGGCGCAGAGGATTAATTACTGCCTGAACTGCGCCAACATCTTGCAGTCCTTTGCGTGCCTTTGTTCTCTTTGCGGCTTTGCGTTGAGATGTTGTTTTCGTTTCGGCATGAGTTTTGAGGGCGTTGCCGGTGAGCTCGGCTGACGTGACGGCGCGGCCGGACTACGCGCGCCGCGACGTCCACTGGTTTGACTTGCTCTATGTGCAGCACCCGCGCCGCTGGGTTCTGGCGATTCTTGTCGCGTTCGTCCTGTGCGCATCACTCTACGCCATTGTCACCCCTGATTGGGAAGCGCCCGACGAGCCGGCGCACTACAACTACATCGCACACATTGCCGCAACGGCCACGCTGCCCGAGCTGCATATGGGCGACTACGACCAGACCATTCTCGCCAAGTTGTTGGCCACGCGTTTCATTCCGTCCGCACCGGCAGCGAGTCTGCGTTACGAGAATTACCAGCCGCCACTCTACTACATCACGGCAACGCCGGTCTTCTGGGCCGGCGCCGGCAGCCTGCGCGCCCTTCGCTTCTACAACATCTTTCTCGGCTTGATCTCGCTGCTGCTGCTCTATTTGGCGCTTGAAATTGTCTTCCCCAACAAGCCGCTGATATCGCTGGGCGCAACGGCCTTTGCTGCGCTGCTGCCAATGCATGTGGCGGTGAATGCAGCCGTCAACAACGACATTCTCGCCGAATTGCTGATGATGGGGTCGGCGCTTGTGCTCCTGCACTGGATGCGCCCCTACTATGCGACGGCGCCGCGCGTCGAGGGGGCCGGCCCGGCGTGGCAGGAGCAGCACACCTACCACGAACGTCGCCACCTCATTCTGCTGGGCGTGCTTCTCGGGCTTGGCATGCTGACGAAGATTTACGCCTATGCGGTGCTTCCCATCTTTGCGGCGGTGGTTGTCTACACCATATGGCGTAGCCAGCGCTCGTGGGCAGGACTGGCCAGGGGAGTGCTGCGCGCGTTGCTTGTCTTTGTCCCGGCGCTGCTGCTGGCCGCACCAATGTGGCTTCGCAACATCAACGTCTATGGCAAATGGGATTTCCTGGGCCTGCACTGGCATGATCAGGTGGTGGCCGGTCAGCCAACCACACAAGCCTGGATCGCCGCCAATGGCACGCTCAACTATTTCGAGCGCGTGTTCGGCCTCACTTTCCGTTCCTTCTGGGGCGTCTTCGGCTGGATGGGCGTGACCATGGATGAACGCATTTATGCAATGGCGACCTTCTTCACCGGGGTGCTCTTCCTCGGGCTGCTGTGGGCGAGCGTGCGCCTCATCTCCGGCCCGCCAGACACCGACATGGACGACTTCCAGACGACGGTGCTGGCAATCTTCGGCCTGCTGCTCGTGGCCGTATTCGCAAGCTTCGTCTGGTACAACCTCAAGTTCGTGCAGCACCAGGGGCGCTATTTCTTTTGGGGCATGCTTGCAATCGGCACCGTCGTGGCCCTGGGCTGGCGTGAGGTTCTGCACCCGCTGCAGGGAACGATTACCGGATTGATTGTGGCGGTCCTTGCAGTTTCGCTTCTGCTCGGCAGGTTGATGGGCGGCCCCATCAACACCTGGACGCTGTTGGTTGCCGGGTTGATGGCCACCTTCCTGCTGCTCCAGCCGCTGCTGCTGCTAGACACCGAACACCGCCATCCGTGGCGGGCGCTGGATGCGCGCCTGCGCCCGCTGGCCGAACGGGGCCGAATGCCGCAGTTCCTTCAAGGTGCACGCTTCCTTGCGTGGTCTGCGCCGTTCCTGCTTCTCTTCATGTTGAACCTTTTGGTTCCTTTCTGGTATATTGCCCCTCAGTTGGCGCCCTAGCGCCGGCCGGCAGCAAGTGTTGTACGTTTCGTTCAACAGAGGTGAACCATGGCGCTTACACCGATGCCTCGCTCCGCTCGTCCGGGAGCCCGCCCACCAACGCCGACTTCGCCTGCGGGCCGGCGTGCTCTGCGCCGCAACCCGTTCGATTACCTGGGCATGACGCTGCTGCTCGGGGTCCTGCTCGTGCTGGCTGCGATTCCTCTTTACGCGCTTTGGCATACTGATCGCATCTACACAGGCGTCTCCGTCGCAGGCGTTCCCGTTGGGGGATTGACGCGTTCGCTGGCCCATGCTCGCCTGCAGAAGGAGATCGGCGCCTACCCTCTGCCTCCTGTCAACCTCACCTACGGCAGTGAACGCTTTGCAATTGATCCGCTGGAAGTGCGCGCGCGCGTCGATCTGCTTGATGCCGTGAACCAGGCGTTTCTTGCCGGTCGCACCGGCAAGGCGGGGGATCGCATCAGTGAACAGCTTTCCGCACTGCTGAATGGTGTGCGCGTGACCCCGCGCCGTATCTACAGCACCGAGCTCCTGGAGCAGGCGATTGCTGCGGTTGCGGCGCAAGTCAACACGGCAGGTCGCCCTGCCAGTCAGGTGGGCGTCATTTCCACCCGCGCCGCGCCGGCCTTGACCGTTGACGAGGCGAAGTCGCTTGCGGCATTGACAGCCGCGCTCGATCGCGCCCCGGCGGGCCAGCCCCTCAACGTCAGCCTCGTGGTGAATGAAAAGTCGCCGGACCCCGCCGCAGGGCCGCGCGCCAAACCCAAGGACGCGCCCCTTTTCACGCAGCCCCTCATCCTGCGCAGTGATGTAACCGATGTGGAACTCGCGCTCGATCCCGCCGTTCTCTCGTCGATGATCGTCGCGGTGAACCCGGTGCAGTTGGATGATCTGCGCTTGCGCGATTGGCTCGGACAGATGGCCTCCCAAATCGACCTGCCCGCGCGCGATGCGCGCCTGCGTTTCAACCCCGGCACCGGCGGCGTCTCCGTAATGCAGGAGAGTCTGATCGGACGCGGTCTTGATGTGGAGGGCACTGTCGCATCCGTGCAGCAGGCCGTCGCGAATGGAAGTAAACAAGCCCCGCTGGTGATGAACGAGGTCGTTCCTGACATCGACAGCCGCCATGTGGCCGAGATGGGCATTCGTGAACTCGTAGCAACCGGTTCCACCTACTTTGCCGGCAGCAGCGCGGACCGAATGGCCAATATCAAAGTCGCAGCGGCCAAATTTGAGGGCGTGGTCATTCCACCCGGCGGCCTCTTCAGCTTCAACAAAATCGTTGAGGATGTCAGCGCTGCCAACGGCTTTGAGGATTCACTTGTCATCTGGGGTGACCGAACGGCCGTGGGCGTCGGCGGCGGCGTCTGTCAGATTAGCACGACGATCTTTCGTACGGCCTACATGGGGGGCTTCCCCATTGTCGAGCGCTACAATCACGGTTACGTCG
This sequence comes from uncultured Chloroflexia bacterium, assembly GCA_963735275.1. GTDB lineage: Bacteria > Chloroflexota > Anaerolineae > Caldilineales > Caldilineaceae > UBA5069. The sequence continues at coordinate 753,285 of CAVTKJ010000004.1, forward strand.
TTGGCTGGTACGGCGACCCCGGCATGGACGCCACAATCTTCACGCCCAGCGTCGACTTCAAGTTTCGCAACGACACCGACGCTTATCTGCTGATTGAGCCCTACGTGGACACCGCCAATGGCGTTGCCACCTTCAACTTCTACGGCACAAATCCGAACCGCCAGGTCGTCGTGAGCAAGCCGAAGATCAGCGACGTCAAGCCCGCACCGGCGGCGCTCTATTCAGTCGATGAGTCACTCGCCCCTGGTCAAAAGAAACAGGTCGACTGGGAGAAGGAAGGGATGACCGTCGACGTTGAGCGGACGATCACGCAGGACGGAACCACACGCACCGACACCCTGCACAGCAAATACCAGCCCTGGCAGGCCGTCTACCTCGTGGGGCCCGGCTCGGACATCCCCGCGGCGCCGGCAGCAACGACGCCCTAAATGCTGCGTCTTGCAAGTGTGCCTATGAATCGTAGCGGGGGGCTTCCAGCCCTCCGGCAGTTGTGCCGAAAGGTCGGAGGGCTGGAAGCCCCCCGCTACGTAATGCGAGTTTTTTGCGAGATGCAGCCCTAAAGTGAAACCGGAATCTATTCCACATATATTGCGAGCATCTCAGCGCAAAGGCGCAGAGGACGCAAGTCGGCGCAGAGGACGCAAGTCGGCGCAGAGGAAAGGCAACTGCCTGTACTGAGTCAACATCTTGCTTTTCTCTGCGTTTCTTTGCGCCTCCGCGCCTCTGCGTCAAGATGTTATTCTCTGACCGAAGCGAGGCTTCCAAACGCGTAAGCCTCGCTTCGCGACTGTAGCCCTGTACGTGGGCGAATGCTCACACACGCTTTCCCCTCGCGGTGGTAAAATTGTTGAATGTTCTGGAATCGCACGAACGGGGCGGCGGCATCCGCCAATGGCTCTTCGCCCAGCCACATCCTCGCATCAAGTCCGCGCCTGATTGACCTGCGCAGCGTTGTCAAGAGTTACGCCACGGCCGCCGGCGCCTATACCGCGCTGCGCGGCATCGACTTGGGCGTTGACGCCGGCGAGTTTGTCGCCGTTGTGGGCAAGTCGGGAAGCGGCAAATCCACACTAAGCAACATGATTACCGGCATTGACCGCCCCACCTCCGGCGAGGTGTTTGTGGGCGGCATGGCTGTGCATACCCTGAATGAGGGGCAGATTGCCGTCTGGCGCGGGCGAACCGTGGGCGTGGTCTTCCAGTTCTTCCAACTTCTACCCACCCTCACCGTCGTCGAAAACATCATGCTGCCGATGGACTTCTGCAACACCTTCAACGCCCATCGCAACGAGCGCAAGGAGCGCGCCCTTTACCTGCTCAGCCAGGTGGAAATGGAGATGCACGCCGACAAGCTGCCAACGGCCCTCTCCGGCGGGCAGCAGCAGCGCATTGCCATCGCGCGTGCACTGGCCAATGATCCCCCCATCGTGATTGCTGACGAACCCACCGGAAACCTCGACTCGCGTACGGCCGACGCGGTCTTCCATCTCTTCGAGCAACTTGTCGGCGCAGGCAAGACCATCCTCATGGTGACGCACGACGACGAATTGGCGCGGCGCGCCACGCGCACCATTACCATCGCCGATGGCGAGATTATCGGCGATCACCCGAACTACGCACCCCATGCCGTCGTGGACGACGACGTTGACGAAATTGTCCTGCTCGGTGACGAGGAACTGGACCTCGCATGATTCCTCCCCCGCGCTGGCGCAAGGTGCTGCGCGACCTGCTGAGCAATCCCACACGGACATTGTTGGTGGTTCTCTCGATCACCGTGGGACTGATTTCCGTGGCGATCATCCTTGGCGCCTATACCGTTTTCGCTTCGGATCTGCCCGGCTCCTTCGATGCCACCAACCCGGCGGATGCACACTTGTATGTACAACCATTCACGAATGACCTTGTTGACGTCGTGCGCAGAATGCCTGGCGTGGCCGACGCCGTCGGTCGGCGCGCAATCATGGTGCAGGCGCGCGTTGAGGAGCCCAACGGTGAAACGCGCTGGGTTGACCTGAAACTTGCGGTGCTTGATGACTTTGACGATCAGCGCATCAACATCTTTTATCCTGAAGTCGCCGCGTGGCCACCAGGTAAGGGCGAACTCCTCGTCGAGCGCGCTTCGATGGAAGGGCTGGGCGCGGCGCTGGGCGCACCGCTCACAATCAAGCTCGACAATGACGACGAACGCACGCTCACGGTTGTGGGCGAGGCGCATGACCTCAACGAACTATCCGCCGCGATTGCGCCGCAGGCAAGTGGTTACATTTCGTTTGACACCCTGGAGAAACTGGGGCTTGACCGCCGCTACAATGAACTTCTCATTCGGGTGTCCGGAAATGAGGACGATCGCACACACAATGAGCTAATCGCGCAGGAAGTGTCCGACAAAGTCGAGAAGGGCGGCTTCACGGTCTTCCGCACTGTGGTGCCCGAGCCCGGGCAGCACTTTCTCGAACAGTTTTTCAAGCCCGTCCTTTTGATTCTGGGCGCGTTGGGCGTGCTCGCAATGCTGCTCAGCAGTTTCCTGCTGGTGAACATCATCACTGCCCTGCTGGCGCAGCAGACGCGCCAAATCGGCGTCATGAAGACCGTTGGCGCCAGCGTGAACCAGTTGACGCAAATGTATCTGGCTTCGGTCGCGGTCTTTGGTCTGCTGGCGCTTGCGATTGCGCTGCCGCTTGGTACGGTGCTGACGAACGCGTTGACCGGCTACGTTGGCGAACTGATGAATATCGACGTCGTCACCAACCGGCTGCCGACGCGCATCGTGTTGCTGCTTGTGGTCCTGGGCATTGGCGTACCCGTGCTGGCTACCCTGGGCCCCGTCCTGCGCGGCACGCGCATTTCCGTGCGCGAGGCAATTAACGACTTCGGCCCGGGCAGCGCCGCATCCGGCCGTGGCCGCTTTGACCGTTTTCTCGAGCGCATCCGCGGCCTCTCGCGCCCGCAACTCATCTCGCTGCGCAATACGTTCCGGCGCAAGGGGCGCCTGATCCTGACGCTCACGACGTTGATTCTGGCCAGCGCCACCTTCATCAGCGTCTTCAGCGTGCGGGCGTCCCTGTTTCGCACCATGGATGACGCTTTCAACTACTGGAACTACGAGGTGCGCCTCGACTTTGCCCGCCCCTATCGCGCCGAGCACATGACCGAAGTGGCGCTGGCGGTGCCGGGTGTTCGCACTGCCGAGGCGTGGGGTTTTCGCAACGTTCATCGCGTGCGCCCGGACGACTCGGAGAGCGACAACATCCAGTTGATTGCGCCGCAGCCCGGTACTACCCTGCTGAATCCAACGCTCCTCGAAGGGCGCTGGCTGCTGCCTGACGACGAAAATGCGCTGGTCATCAACACAGACCTGCTCGACGATGAGCCGGATTTACGCGTTGGAGATAACATGGTGGTGAATATCGATGGTCGCGACACCACATGGCAGATCGTCGGCCTCGTGCGCAGTGTGCTTGCCGGGCCGTTTGCCTATGCAAACTATCCGTATTTTGCCCGCGCAGTGCGCCAGGTTGACCAGGCGACAACGCTCATGGTTGCGCTCGACGACACCTCGCGGCCATCGCAGGTCGCCATGGCAAAGGAGTTGGAGACTGCATTTGAAGATCAGGGGCTGCGCGTAGCCACAACTTCGACGACCGCCGAGAATCGCGAGAAGGTGGCGAACCAGTTCGGCATCCTGATCTCGTTCCTGGCTCTGATGGCGCTTCTGTTGGCGATTGTGGGCGGGCTTGGACTTAGTGGCACAATGAGCATCAACGTGCTGGAGCGGCGGCGCGAAATCGGCATCATGCGCTCAATAGGCGCCTCAACGCCCATGATCATGCGCATCATCGTCTTCGAAGGCGTGCTGATTGGAGCGATTGCCTGGACAATTGGCGTGCTGCTGGCGCTGCCGCTGAGCCGCGTTCTGAGCGACGCGGTGGGCTCCGGCTTTATCAATTCGCAATTGACTTATACATTTTCAATTTCCGGCGCCGCGTTCTGGCTTCTGGTCATGGCCGGAATCGCGGCGCTGGCAAGCTTCGTCCCGGCGCGACAGGCTGCCATGCTGACCGTGCGCGAAGTGCTGGCCTATGAATAGCAAATGCAGCGTCCCCCGCGCTGGGAAGAGGAATTGACGCATGAAGCGACCGTGGACAATCGTGCTGGTGGTGCTTGTGGTGGCGGGCGTCGGGTTTGGCATCTACTGGCTTGCCCAGGATGGCCAATTGCCCGACTTTTTGGCGCGCCCATCCGAACCCGTTGGGCAGGCCGAAGCGTCGACCGATCGCGCAGTCATGGCGCCGTCGAGCATTGTGGCCGAGGCCGTGGTTGTCCCGGCGCACTACGCCGCTTTGAGCATGGACTCGTCGGGAACGGTGGTCGATCTGCCGGTGCTTGAGGGGCAGCAAGTTGCTCAAGGCGATGTCATCGCCCGTCTGGAGAGCGATGCCGAGGTGATTGCCGTGGCCCAGGCGCAGGCGGCGGTGGACGAAGCACGCGCCGGCTTGGCGAAGGCTCTCAGTGGCGCACGCCCCGAAGAACTTGCCGCGGCCCAGGCGGAAATTGATGCCGCCAACGCCAATCTCGAGATCCTGACGGAAGGCGCGCGCCCTGAGGACATTGCCGAGGCCCAGGCCGGCGTTGCCGCCGCACAGGGGGCCTATGAAGTCGTCGCCGCCGGCGCAGACGACCAGGCGCTGATCGCCGCCCGCGCCGATATGGCGAACGCACAGGCCGCAATGACCCGCGCGCAGCGCGCGTTTGACCAGGTTGCCTCGCGCAATGACGTCGGCGCGCTGCCCGAGGCGGCGGCGTTGCAGCAGGCCACAAACAACATGGAGGCTGCCCAGGCGCGCTACAACGACCTTGCCGACGGCGCCGAGCCGGGCGCACTTGCCCAGGCCTCCGCCCAGGTTGCCCAGGCAAGTGCCTCGCTTGACCGCGTACGCAGCGGCGCCACCGTGGGCCAGATCGCAGCGGCCAACGCCGACGTGCGCCGCGCCCAGGCCGGGTACGACCTCATCGCTGCCGGCGCGCGCCCTGAAGAGATCGCATCGGCCCAGGCTGCCGTCAGCCGCGCCGAAACGGTGCTCATGCAGGCGCAGCTCGCCCTCAGCAAGCGCGACCTGATTGCGCCCTTTGCCGGCGAAATCGCTGCGCTTGACCTGCGCCTGGGCCAGCATGTCGCGCCCAGCGTCCCCGTGGCGCAACTTGCGGACACCTCGACCTGGCTTGTGGAGACCACCGACCTCACCGAAATCAGCATCGTCGACGTGCAGGTAGGCGACACCGTGCAAGTGGAGATCGACGCGCTCCCCGATGTGACGCTTGAGGGCACCGTCACAAGCATCAAACCGTTGGGTGTCAATGTCCAGGGCGACATCACCTACAAGGCGACGATCCGCCTCGAGACCAGCGACCCGCGCCTGCGCTGGAACATGACCGCGGCGGTAACGGTTACGCCGTGACGGTTACGCCGTGACGGTCGTCGGCCATATCGGTAGGCGCCGGCCCATGGCCGGCGCTCATGCAAAGCAGGGGGATCGCCGATCCGCGCCCGCATCGGCCACGGGCCGACCCCCGACCCCCGACCCCCGACTCTCGACCACCGACTCCCGACTCCCGACTCCCGACCACCGACTCCCGACTCCCGACTGCTCATTCCCCACTGCCCCCAATTGACATCCCCCGCCCGCTTCGCCTACACTCAATGCGTAATTGTGCGATTCATGCACACTTGTGCAAGGTTCTTGGCGATTTGACGCCCATTTCCAGTTGATTCCGCTCATGAGCAATCCCAATGATGTCTTCCCTCCAGAACTGACCCGCGAACGCCTGCGCACGCTCCTCGCCCAGATGCTGCGCATTCGGCTCTTCGAGGAGACCGCCGAGAGCCTGCATCTGCAAGGGCTGGTGCATGGCACCATGCACCTGAGCATCGGCCAGGAGGCCGCGGCGGTTGGCGCGTGCGCTGCCTTGCGCCTCAGCGACTACATCCTGAGCACTCATCGCGGCCATGGCCACTGCATCGCCAAAGGGGCGGAGCCCGCGCTGATGATGGCCGAGTTTATGGGCAAGGAGGCGGGCTACTGCCGCGGGCGCGGCGGCTCCATGCACATGGCCGACGTGGCAACGGGCAATCTTGGTGCGAATGGAATTGTGGCCGGGGGCGTGCCCATGGCAGCGGGCGTCGGGCTCAGCCTCAAGCTGCAGCATCGCGATGACGTAGTGCTCGTCTTCTTTGGCGACGGTGCGGCCAATGAAGGGGCCTTTCACGAGAGCCTCAACATGGCGGCCATCTGGGATTTGCCCGTGATCTACTTCTGCGAGAACAACCAGTACGCCATGAGCATGCCTATCACCCGCGCCAGCCGCGTTGACAACCTGAGCGAGCGCGCCGCGGGCTATGGCATCCCCGGTGTGACGGTGGACGGGAACGACCTTGTCGCCGTGTACGCGGCGACGAGAGGCCGCTGTGGCGCGCGCGCGCACTGGCAAGGGCGCTACGCTGATCGAGGCCAAGACCTATCGCTGGAAGGGGCACAGCAAGAGCGACAAGCAGCGCTATCGCACGCGCGACGAGGTAATGGCCTGGCAGGAGCTGGACCCCATCACCCGGCTGGCAGAGCGCATGATCGACGCGGCTCTCCTGAGCAACGACGAATTCGCGCACATGGAACAGGAAGCGGAGGAGGAGATCGCCGAGGCCGTCGAGTTTGCCAAGGCTTGCGCCGAGCCGGATCCGGCAACAATTCTCGAGGGCATTTACGCATGAGCGCTGCACCTCCTGCCGCGGCGATGACCGCCCCTGTGCCGCCTGCGGCCGTGCGTGAACTCACCTACGCCGAGGCCATTCGCGAGGCAATGGCAATTGCCCTGGCGCGCGACGAACGCGTGATTCTCTTTGGCGAGGATGTGGGTCTCTACGGCGGCGCGTTTGGCGTCAGCGACGGGCTCTTTGCCAGGTTTGGCCCCGAGCGCGTGATCGACACGCCCATCTCCGAGGCGGGCATTGCCGGCCTCGCCATCGGCGCGGCGCTCACGGGAATGCGCCCCATCGCCGAAATCCAGTTCATGGACTTCATCACGCTGAGCATGGAGCAACTTGTGCTGCAGGCGGCCAAGCTGCGCTTCATGCTCGGCGGCAAGGTGAGCGTCCCCTTTGTGCTGCGCACCCCTGCGGGCGCGGGCACTGGCGCGGCGGCGCAGCACTCGGAGAGCCTGGAAAACTGGTTTGTGCATGTGCCGGGGCTCAAGGTCGTCATGCCCTCCACGCCGGCCGACGCCAAGGGGCTGCTGTTGGCCTCCATCGAGGACGACAACCCCGTAATCTTCGTGGAGCACAAGTTGCTTTATCGCACCAAGGGGGCTGTCCCCGAGGGCTACTATACCACGCCGCTCAGCGTCTCCGAACGAAAGCTCGAAGGCGCCGACCTAACGATCGTAGCCACGTCGCTCATGGTCGTACGCGCGCTGGAAGCTGCGGCAACCCTTGCCGCCGAGGGCATCAGCGTGGAAGTCATCGACCCGCGCACCCTCAAACCGCTCGATGACCGCCCGCTGATCGAATCCGTCTGCAAAACCGGGCGCGTGCTGATCGTCCATGAGGCGTGCAAGACGGGCGGCTTCGGCGGCGAACTTGCGGCGCTCATCGCCGAATCGGAGGCGTTCGACTATCTCGACGCGCCAATTCGTCGCCTTGCCGGCCTCGACATGCCCGTGCCCTACAACCGCGAGCTCGAGCGCCGCATGATTCCCCAGGTGGAGGACATCGTCGCCGCCGCGCGCCGCCTCGTGCGCGAACACGCCTGACGCAAAGTCGCCAGGACGCGAGGAAACGCAAGGAAGGACGCAAGGAACAGCACAAACGTAGCCGGGGGCTTCCAGCCCTCGGTTTTGTTGTCTACGGGCTGAAGGCATCCGATCGAAGCGAGGCTTCCGACTTTGGAAGCCTCGCTTCTTCGCTGTGACTCGAAACAGCCGTTGAACTTCACGTAAATACGTGGTACGATACGAACAGGAGGCGAATATGGATACCCAAAATGTTACCCTGGCATTACCCAAAGACCTGTTGCGCAAGGCGAAGAGGCTGGCCATCGAGCGGCAGACCGTCACTTTCGGCGATGCTGGGCGAACTGCTTACGGATAAGTGGACCAGGACGTCGAACTCTACGAGGCCAGCGCACGAACCAACTCGAGTTGATGAAGCAGGCTTCCCTTCGGGTACGAACGGCAAGGCGACCTGGACGCGTGACGAACTCCATGAGCGCCGGTGTCGCGTTGAGTTCGTGGACACCAATATTCTGATCTATGCCTATGATTCGTCGCGGGCGAAAGCTGGGATCGCTCGCCAACCTCCTCCTGGATCGATGTGGGCCGCGGCAGGCGGGTGCGTCAGCATTCAGGTCCTCCAGGAATTCTATGCAGTCGGCACGCGTAAGTTGCCCAAGTCGCGCCGCATGACGTTGTCGCGAGCAGTGCGAGACCTGGTCCAGTGGCACGTCTTCCGCCCGACAGAAACGGACGTCCTCGCCGCAATCGACCTGCACCAACGCCACCAGATCTCCTTCTGGGACGCAATGATCGTCCACAGCGCGCGTGAGTTGGGTTGCACAACTCTTTGGTCGGAGGATTTGAACCACGGGCAGGTCATTGGCGGCGTGACGATCAGAAACCCGTTTGTGGTGGCCGCCGACCGTCGTGAAGGGAGCTAAGCCCGGCCGGCCCAGTTCTTGACGCAAGGCCGTCAAGTAACGAGGAAACGCACGGCGCTCCAAAGTCATTCCAGAGTGAAATCCACAGTGACTGCGAACATCGCAACGCAAAGACGCAGAGGGCGCAAAGTGGTGAGCTTCCCAGGGTTTGGTGGAGAGTGGATTAAGCAACTGCCGCTCTTGCTTTTTCCTTATCAGCGCAGTTGTTGCTGTTGTGACTGTGTTGCTGTGGACTGTGGGTTGGCTGCTGCAAGGCTTGTTGTTGCTGCCAGTAAATGCGTTCGTAGGCGTCGGGACTGAGGTAGCCCAGCGTCGAATGCAGGCGGGTACGATTGTAGAAGCCCTCAATGTAATGCAGAAGTGCGCTTTCCGCTTGTTGGAAGCTGTCAAAGCGTTTGTTGTGTCGTTTCTCTGCCTTGAGGGAGGCAAAGAAGCTCTCCATGACGGCGTTGTCGTAGGGCTGGCCGGTGCGACTCATGCTCGCCTGAATCCCGTGGTCGGCCAGCAGTTGCTGATAAGCGATGCTCGTATACTGCACGCCGCGGTCGGAATGGTGCAAGGCCGGCGCCGAGCGGGTTTGGAGTGCTTGTTAAGCGCCAGGATGACGAGTTCCTGGTCAAAGCTGGTGCTGGTGGCCCAACCGACCACCTTGCGGGCAAAGAGGTCAAGCACCACCGCCAGATAGAGCCAGCCCTGGGCTGTGAGAATGTAGGTGACATCCACCACCCACTTCTGGTTGGGCGCTCGAGCTGTGAAGTTACGGTTGAGCAGATTGGCGGCGGCTTGCGCCTCTGGATCCGCCACCGTCGTGCTGACCCGGCGGTGGGTGCGTTTGCCCTCGATGCTGGCTTCACGCATGAGGCGTGCGACACGGTGCTTGCTCACGACCTCGCCTTCTGCACGCAGTGCAGCATGGATGCGCGGACTGCCGTAACAGCCGTAGTGGGTATGGTGCACAGCCCGAATCTGGTCGATGAGGCGTATGTCATCTTGACGCCTTTGGCAGGGCGACTCTTTACGCTTCTGCCACGCATAGTAGCCACTGGGCGATACCATCAATGCCGAGCAGGATCGCTCAACGGTGTGGTGTTGCGCTGCTTGTTCGACCATTAGGAAGCGCCTCTCGGGCTCTGGGCGACAAGCAGCAAGGCTTTTTTTCAAGATTTCGTTCTCCTCCTCAGCCACTTGCAGCCTGCGCTGCAGCGCGGCCATTTCAGCAGCTGAGGCAGGTAGATTGCCGTGACCAGGAAAGGCTTCCGTGGGCGCCTTCAGCTCCTGGATCCAGCGGCACAGACAACCGGCGCCAATGCCCAACTTCTTCTCAATGGCGCCTTGTGTCAGCTTCGTTGCGTAATACTCTTGCACTGCTTTGCGCTTGAACTCAGCACTGTACACACGTCGGTCGTGCATTTGCTTCACCTCCATGGTTTGATAGGTTGATCGATACTACCACTTTGCTTATCGATCCGCCCACCAAACTCTGGGTAAGTCCATGGCGCAGAGGAAAAGCAATTGCCTGCACTGAGCCAACATCGTGCTGTTCTCTGCGTTTCTTTGCGCCCCCGCGCCTCTGCGTCAAGATTTTGTTCTCATCCCGGTTTCACTTTAGGTAACCGACTCAATTTGGGCAGATGCCTTTCCGGCACGTCCTGCGTCGCGTTTCTCCGAACGATGGCTGTTGCCCTGTGCACTCCTTGACGTGAGGTGACCCTATGCTTCTTCGTCGATCACGCCTTCCCGGGATATTCGTCGCGCTGCTGGTGACTCTCGGCGGCTGTCAGCCCATTTCGGCAGCGGCACCTGCGCGCTTTGCTGTCGCTTCGTCAGACGCCGACTACTGCACCCAGAGCGGCGGCGTGGTGCGCTCGCGCTACCCCGCGTATGGCACAAACAACATGGCCGGCGCGCTGCGTCTGGCAGGCAGCACGCAGTTCTGCGAGTTTGCCGCTGCGGACGGCTCGCAGATCAGCATTGCGCTCGCCACGCTCAATGCGACGGAACCCACGCTGGCCGTTCTGGCCTACCTGGAAATGCCGCCGCTCCCCAAAGAGATGGCGCCCGGCGTCAATCCGTCATCGGTCTATTGCTCCTCGTTGGATGGCACCGACCAATTTGGCGGCGTGGGCGTGGCCGGTGGGGGCTGGGTTGCCGAAGACGCGGACGCCGCCGTCCCGGTTCTGGCCCAATGTGTCTTCCCGGACCTCTCCATGATCGACTCGTGGGGGTTGACCTACCACACGGACGGTTCCGTCCGCGGCGCCGACCTGACGGACTTGGTGCGCTTTCAGCCCGATGCCCTTCCGGGTCTATTTCCCGGCGACCCGCCCGCCCGCTAGTCCGCAACTGTTGGCGGCTCCCCTTCTGCGCCGATACTCCGCTCCGGACGCTCTGCTACTTCGACAAACGCTTGTCATTGGGACATAGGTTCATTCACTTTCCATGTCATGCCTTGACATTGATCAGAATTCAGCATGGCACATGATCGTGTGAGCCATGTCCCGGTCTATGCACTCCACATGGAGAATAGCCGGCGATAACGAGTGGCTGTGGCAGCGAGAAGACATGTGAGAACCTCTTCCCCCCAAACTGCGCGCTGTTGGCCTCGACACGCCGATTTGTGTACAATAGGCGCTGTCGTCTTATCCCCAGTCTTGCAGCGTGGAGCCCATGAGCGATATTCTCGGCCCTGATATTCCTTCCGAGCCGCCCACCGGCTCGCCCCGACCAACTGCTCCCCAGCCATCGGCAATGGCCGACTTTCCCTGGTGGATCGTCATTATCCTCGGCTTTTTCACGGTGGCGTTTCTCGCCATCATGCTCAATCCGACGCAGCGTGTGATCTACACTGCGGCCTTCCGCTTCATCGTGCCGGGTGTGGCGATCACAATCTTCGTCACGGTTTGCGCCTATGCGATTGCGATCGTCATCGGCCTGATCGTGGGCCTCATGCGGCTGAGCAAGAACCCGTGGCTCAACCAGCCGGCCCGTGTCTACGTGGAGATCATGCGCGGCCTGCCGCTGCTGGTGATTGTGCTCTACGCAGGCTTCGTGATTGGCCCGTGGGTGCGCGATACAACCAACGGCCTGTGGGATCCGCCCATGCTCACGCCGCGCCATTATTGGATTGGGAATGGGCTACGGCGCATTCGTCTCGGAAGTCTTCCGCAGCGGCATTCAGTCAATCGGCCGCGGCCAGCTTGAGGCGGCGCGCAGCCTGGGGATGTCCATGCGCCAGGCCATGATCTATGTCATTCTGCCCCAGGCCTTCCGCATCATCCTGCCGCCATTGGGCAACGACCTGATCGCACTCCTCAAGGATAGTTCGCTGATCGCCGTCCTCGCGCTCGAGGACATCCTCCAGTTGGGCCGCCAGTTCATCAGCCGCACCTTTCGTGCGATTGAGGGGTACAACACGGTGGCTTTCCTCTATCTCGTCCTGACCATGTCGCTTTCGGTGCTTGTCGCCTGGATCGAGCGGCGCACGCGCACGAGTCGCTAAAGTCATACCGGAATGAAAACAACATCTCAACGCAAAGCCGCAAAGAGAGTAAAGATTCGCAAAGGACTGCAAGATGTTGACTCAGTTCAGGCTGTAGCTTTTCCTCTGCGCCACTTTGCGTCCTCTGCGTCTTTGCGTTGAGATGTTCGTAATCACTGTGGATTTCATCCTGGCTTCACTTTAGGCGGGCGCTCCCCGTTTCATCCCCACAGCACCGTCCCCAGAAAGAGACGCACCATGCAGAGCAGTAATCTGATGTGGCTTTTCCCCATCGTCGCCGCGCTGATCGGCTATCTGTTGGGATCGATTCCCGTGGGTGTGTGGGTGTGCCGGCTCTTCGGCGCGGACATTCGCAGCGTAGGCAGCGGGCGCACAGGCACCACGAACGCGTGGCGCGCCGCAGGGCTCAAGGCGGCCATCCCTACCTTGATCGGCGATGCGATCAAGGGCGCGGTGGCTATCTGGATTGTGCGCTGGCTCTTTGGCCTGATCTTTCCTGAGCCGGCGGTCATGACGGTGGACGAGGCCACGGCGCGCATGGCGGCCGAGCAATTGTCGGCGGCGCTCGCGGGCGGATTCGCCATCATCGGCCACAACTGGTCGGTCTTCCTGGGCTTTGAAGGGGGTGCGGGCGGTATCACCTCGGCAGCAACGACCATGGCGCTCATGCCCGTGGCAGGGGGCGTTGTGTGGATTGTGGGCGCCTTCCTGATTTGGTGGTCGCGCATGGCCTCGATTGGCACCTTCGCGGTGGGCGTCACCGCCTTCGCCGTCTTTTTGATGCTGGCGGTCAACGGCAATGGGCCGTGGGCGTATGTCGTCTATGGCATCATCGCGCTATCGTCGACGCTCATCGCCCTGCGCGCCAACCGCGAAAAGGTGCGGACGGGCGAGGAGCGGGTGATTACGTTGTGGTGAGGTGGAGCAAACGGTGACCCATAACTGATCACTGGGTGACTGATAATTGGTTGACTGGTTGACTGGTTGACTGGATTGTGACGGCGGCGTGCCATTTGGTGCGCCGCCGTTTTTTGTACTCGCCGCGAGGCATGCGCACTTTGTACACGGCGGCGTAGCAGATAGTGTGCAGTATCCTGCCTTTTCCCTGCTGTTCCCGCCCTTTCTGTGTACCCGCCCTTTTTGCCGTTTCTTCCCCGTTTCCGCGTTCCCTGTTGCGCCAATCGCCACAACGTGCCAAAGGTTAGGTGTTGGCGCCTTGACCCGGCGCGATACTTTCGCAAGCGCGGCCCGGAAGTGGGCTGCCGGAAAAACAACAAAGGACAACTGCGGTGCTTAAGCGAATCAAAATGCTCAACTGGAATCTATTGCTGTACGGACGCTGGCTCATGGTCTGCGTGCTGCTCCTCCTGGCCGGGTGCACGCCCGTTGCGCTTGCCAATGCCACCCCCTACGCGACGCCTTCGCGGGGCATGATTCTCGGACGCGTGCTCTGGGCGGGCAAGCCTGTGGCTGAGGCCATCGTCACCCTCCGCTTGCCCGACTGGCGCACCAACCAGGCAGCCACGCTGCTTTCGGCGCAGGCCGATGGCAACGGTGTCTACATGTTTCCCGACCCGCCGATTGGTGAGTTCGAGGTCGTTCCGCAGTGGCCGGAAGGGGTGACCGATGGCACGCCGATGGACCCGGGCATCCCCGTTTCGCTCTCGCCTGGCGCGACGCTCGAAGATGTGAATCTGTTTCTGACGAAGAAGATGCGGCTTGAAACGCCCGCCGAGGGGGCAACGGTCGCGGCCGCGCCGACGCTCGCGTGGGATTCCGTGCCCGATGCGGCGTTTTATCGGGTCATTGTCGTAAACCCGCAGACGATGGAGGGATTTTTCGGCGAGGACACAATGGCGATTTCGTTGACATTAACGCAGGAGCTGCCGCCGGGTGCGTACTCGTGGACAATCAATGCGCTGACGCGTTCGATGGATATTGTGGCGGTTGCTACGGGGACGTTTGTGGTCGCGCCGTGAATGGGGAAAGGTTGATTGGTTGAATAGTTGATTGGTTGATTGGCGCCCGTGGCGAGTCTCTGGAAAGAGAAGCGTCACGGGCGCTTTGTTGCGTTTGTCTATCGCGCAAACGGTGCGAGTTGGACTCTCTCTCCTGCAATTTCGACCGTGGCGCGGCGGGCCTTGCCGTCATAGGGAATGTCAAACTCGGTGCGCACGAGTTCGCCGGCGCTCCATTCTCCGGTGGGATACGCGCCGCCGGCCAGAGGTGCGCTGACCTGCGCATCACCTAACCGCAACGTAAAGGCGAGATCAGAGGGCCATTCGGCGGGCAGCGGGTCGGGGGCTTGCCAGTAGAGCGTCATGTGGAGGAGGTCGCCTGCCTGCAAAGGTGTCTGCGGCGCGTGGGCGAAGCCCTTGGCGTACTGATCGTAGCCCACAAGCGTGACGGGTCCCAGCGTGCGCGCAACCCGCTCCTGCACAGGCAGCAATTCCTCCGGCAGCGGGACGTCCGCGCGGTCAACCCGCACCGTACCCAACTCCAGCGCATCTCCCTGGGGTCCAGCCAGGCGCGCGCCCGTAGTGGAGTCGTACAACGCCGCCACGAGCCTGTACTCTCCCGGCGGCGTGCCCGGCGGCACAAGCAGCGCGTGGTTGTCGGCAATCGACGCGCCTGGCTGCCAGGAAGTTGAGGGGCGCAGGTCGCCGCCGGGTGCACCGTCATGTTGGGCGACTACCTGGTCGCGCGCATCGAGCATCTGCACGCTCGCGCGCAGCGTCTGCGTGAGGGGCCTGTTCGCCTGCCAGTTGAGCCCGAGGACGAGGGGTGCGCCCGCCTCGACAACGAGCGGCGTGGAGGGAGTGCAGAGTTCGGCAAGAGTCACGCTGCCGAGCGATTGTTCAGTATTGTGGCAATCGAGCGGCGGCGCCTGCGCATAGCGAGCGAGGCGCACGTTCCCCTGCCATTGTTCGGCGGCGGGGAAGAGGTGCGCGTCGAGCCATCCTTCGACAATCCCACTCGGGTCGGCCTCGTCGGTGGCCCAATAAAGTGCATAGACATTTTGCTTGCCGGCTACGGCCGCCGCCAGCGCCGCTTGGGTGGCATCGGTGTCGGCGGGGCGTTGCGCTGGCAGGGCGAGCACGGGAACGCCGGGATCGTAGACGGCCCACGCATCCGCCTGCCCTGGCGCGTCGAGAACAACCAGATCGGTTGCCGGGTTGCCTGTCGCGGCCAACCATGCGGCAATGCCCTTGTAGTTGTCACGGGCGAGGGGGCTGCTGTAGTACGCCGGAAGCACAGCCAGCGCCGCGCCCACGGCAGAAACCTGCAACAAGCAGTGCCGCCACAGTCCTGCTGCGTGCCCAACGCATCGGCGCGATCTCCGCCGCCCCGGCAACAAGGATGCACCAGGCCGGCGAGGCCACCAGCAGGAACTTGAGAAACGCGTCGCTGAAGAGACCCAGCGCAAACATCAGAACGATGGGCGCGCCCACCCAGAGCAGCAGCGCAGGCAGGCTGCGTGAGCGGCGCCATGCCAGCGCACCCAGCATCGGCAGCACGCCCGCGACAATGAGCCAGGGCCACAACGGTTCCGGCACAATGCGTATGCGGGCCGAAGAGGAGCGTACGCAGCGTCAGTTCAAGCCCGGCCAGTGCGCCAACGCGCTCTCCGCCCTGTGGCCATTGTGTGATCTGCCGCCAGGCAGTGGGCAGCCAGGGCGCGAAGAGCAGCAGCGCCGCGGCATTGGCGATGGCGAAGCGCGCCAAATGTGCGCCGGCATGGGCCGCGCGCGACGCGCCCAGACCAGCCAGTCAATCAGCCAGGCGATCCCCGCAGCCGCAAGCAGAATGGGGAAACTGTAGTGGGTCCACAATCCCGCCGCGGCCACGAGGGCATAGCCTGCCGCAAGCAAGTTCAGGCGTCTTGCCGGAGCGCCCGCCCGCTGCGCCTCAATCAGCGCAAAAAGCAGCCAGAAGAGCGCCGCGCCCGCGAGCGCAAGCAGCATGTACATGCGCGCTTCCTGGCTGTAGTAGATCTGGAAAGGGTTGAGCGCGGCCACCAGCGCGGCGAGCAGCGCGCTTTGCTCCGCACGCTTGTCAGGGGCAGACGCGCCGCGCGACGAAGAAGACCAGCGCGACCAGAAGAATGCCGCAGAGCGCCGAAAAGCTGCGCAGCGCCGCGGGCGATGTGCCCCACGCTGCAGCCCACAGCTTGAGCAGCCAGTAGTAGCCGGGCGGGTGGATGTCGGCGGCGGCATCGCGCGCAATCTGCCCAAAGCTGCGCTGGATGATGGCCCACGTGTTGCCTTCGTCGCTCCAGAAGCTTGAGTGATCGATGGCATAGAAGCGGAGTGCGGCGGCCACGGCCACAATCGGCAGCAGCCACAGCCACGAGCGTGCACGTTCACCGTCGGCACCGCACCTCACTCACCTGTGGCCTGCTGCGTCAAGGAGGTCACGTATTCCTTCATGGCGTCGTAAACCGGCAGCGGCGTGAAGTCGGGAAGCAGCAGGCGGAAGTAGGCTTCGGGTTTGCGCGCCTGCTCCCACTCATCGGTTGCGCGCTTGAGGTACCAGGTGTTGGCAACCCCCACCCATGGCCACTCTGTGCGAATGCGATCATAGGCCAGGGGCAGATAGCGCGCCTGCTGCTCGAGTGTCACACGGCCGTACGGCGCGGGCACATCTTCCGGCGCGGCGTTCCAATTCATCTCCGCCAGCCAGATCGGCTTGGCGGCATCGCCGTTGGCTACCATGAGATCGCGCACAAAGAGATTGTGGCCGATGTTGAGCACGCGCGGCTGCATGCGCCGGTCCGTCGGCCCGCTCCACAGGCCGTAGCCCTGGACGGCCATGATGTCAAAATAGGGCGCCGCGCCGGCGTCGTACATGCGCTGGAGGAAGATCAGGTCGCTGAGGCTATTGGCGGGGGCGGCGGCATCGGGCTGGAGGTTGATCGTTGCCGCCAGTGCGCCGGCGATGATGACTGCGTCTGGGTCGGCAGCACGCGCGGCCGTAGCCCCGGCGCGCAGGAGTTCGGTGTACGCTTCGGGATCGATGGGATAGCTGCCCCACTCGGGGTAGATATTCGGCTCATTCCAGAGTTGGTAGTAGCGCACGCGCCCGTTGTAGCGCTCGACCACCGCCGCCACAAAATCGGCGAAGTCCTGCACGTCGTCGGGCGGGGCAAAGGTGCCCGGCTCGGCGCCTGCAGCGCGCGTCCACTCGGGCGGGTTGCTGATGCGTACGATCAGCTCAAGCCCGTTTTGCTCTGCAAGGTCGACGATGCGATCGTATTTCTCCCACGCCGAGCGATATGGCTCGTGGCGGCGATCCTCGAAATCCCCTTTGCCGTGGATTTCGATGTCTTCCCACACAAACTCCTGGCGAATCCAGTGGTAGCCTGCGTCTGCGGCCATCTGCATGGCGAGCTCGACCTTGGCCGGATCGGCCTCCTGTTCGAGGAAGGTGTTGACGCCGAAAGGACTCACCTCAGCATGCGCAATTGTGGCATCGGCCGCCAAATCAAGGCGCGGCCTGAGCAGGTCGCCGGCGCGGTCACTCATCCCCTTCACCTGTGCGAGCAGGGCCTCCTCGCCCGTCTGCTCCCACATGAAGGTGCGCACAAACGGAAACTGCACAAGTAAAAGGGCCAGCCCACCCAACAGCAGCAGGCTGACCCACAGAACGCTCATTTGACGCAACGCACGTTTCAACACGCCAACCGTTTACTCTTCTTGTGGCGCAGACGCATCCGCAGCGCGATCAACGGCTGTCGAAGTCGACCACGGCCTGGTTGCAGCCTTCACCCGGTCCGGTGCTCGTCCAACTGGCAATCTCGGAGATGCGTTGGCCGGCATCATCGACGACCCAGACGAACCATGTGCCCGACGATGGGGTCAGTGTTGCGGATGATGTGGCTGTAGAAGCCCTGGTCCCAGCCTGGATAGCCCGGATGCGGCCCAGAGATGACCGGCTCGGTGATCGGCGGTGCGTCCGCCGCATAGCTGAAGACGACCTTGTAGCCGCTTTGCGGCACGCCGCCGACGTAGGTCTTTCCCTCGAACCAGTTGCCGGCGGGCTGCCGATCGCATTTGCTGACAGCAGTGATGTTGAATTTGTAGTTGGACTTGGCCGGCTCGGGCGTGGCAGTCGGCCCCGGGTCGACTGGGGCGGGAACGGCCGTAGGCGGTTCAACCACTACAGGCGCGGCCGTTGGCGGCGGTGGGGCCACAGGAATGTTCTGTGCGACCGCGACGTTCTCGGCGTTCTTTGCAGTCACCAGTTCGCCAAAGACCCAACCGGGCTGGCCGTTGTAGGTGATTTGCCACCATTGGCCATCCGGGCTCTTGCCTATCACGGGGAAGGTCTGGCCGGGATTGGCCGCGCCCACGATGTTGTAGGTGAGCCCGGGCCCGCCGCGCACGTTGACGATCTCAGTAATCGTCACCTCTGGGTTGGCGGGAGCCGGAGTGGGTGCGGCTGTGGCCACTTCGGGGGCGGTAGGCTGGGTTTGCACTATGTCGCTGAAGACCGATGTGGACTCGACAATGGGCTGCACGACCGGCTGTGAACCGTCGGTTGCCGGCACTGCGGCCGGGGCCTGCGCGACCGGTTGCGCAGCCTGCGCTTGCTGCGCGGCCTGCACGGTCGCCAGGGCATTTGTATCAACTGCGTCGGTCACGCCCTGAATCGTCGGCGTGAAGGTGGGCGCGGGCGTGCGCGTCGGCGGTGGCGGCTCAGCGCTTTGCGAGCAGCCGGCGAGGACGACAACCAGGCCGAACGCCAGCGCCACGCGGCGCAGGTAAAAGAAACTGTGTTGTAGACGCATAAGCTGTTCCTCAGTCCTCTTGCGGCAATCAGGCAGCGGGGCTCAGCATGCGAAGATCACCACGAGGCTAGTTCCAATGGGGCGCCGCAATTTGGGTCGTCAAAATTCCAGGCCAAAGGCACATGCGGCACTCGCGCGCGAGTATAGCACAATGGAATTGTGACGGGAAAAGGGGAGGCGATGTTCCGGGAAGACCGGAAGACCGGGAGTCGGGATCGGAGTCGGGAGTCGGGAGTCGTGTCGGGAGTCGGGTCGGGAGTCGGGAGTCGGGAGTCGGGCTCGGAGTCGGATCGGGGTCAGGGGTTCGTAGGCGCCGCCCGTGGCCGGCGCTCTCCCTGGATAGGCGGAGGTCGAGGGCCGCGAGGCACACGGCCCGACTCCCGACTCCCGACCATCGACTCCCGAACTTCACTTTCGCCCGCGCTGCGCCTGCTGCTGGCTGCGGCTGCCACGATAACCCAGTGCGCTAATTCCGCAGAACTTGCAGCGCGCCACGTCGAGCATGCGCGTGCGCAGCCAGGGATCGATCTTCTTGTGTTCCTGGCTGGTGGTGATCACCGTCGGCAGCGCTGCATCGTAGCGATAATTCAGGAGTTGAAAGAGCTTCTCGCGCGCCCAGGGGGTTGCGCTCTCGGTGCCCAGGTCGTCGAGAATCAGCAGCGGCGTGCGGCGATTTCGTCAAAGCGGCGGTCGTACGAGGTGCCCGCCTGGGGGCTGAAGGCGGCGCGCAGGTAGTCCAGCAGGTCGGGCACGACGACAAACATGACAGTCGGTGCGGGCGCGCTCGAGCTGTTCGTTGGCGATGGCCGCGGCGAGGTGCGTCTTGCCGCAGCCGTACGTACCTGCCAGAATCAGCCAGCCGTGGGGCGCATCGGCAAAATCCACGCACATCCTGAAAGACCTGCTTGAGGTTCATCCGTTCTTCGCCGGAGAGATCGGTGCGGTTCGACGTCGAAGGTGCTGAAGCGGCGCGTGCGGTGGAGCGCCAGGCTGCTCAGGTCGCTCTGCGTCTGGCCCATGCCCGTGCGGAAGTCCGGCGGCAAGGATGGAGATGCGGTAGACGAGGTCCAATGTCGCCCAGGCGGCTGCGCAGGCGCGGCTCCATGTCCTCCAGCCGCTGGTTGGTGGTAATGACAGTGGGCAGCCGCAGATTGTAGCGGTGGTTGAGCAGTTGAAAGAGCTTCTCCTGCGCCCAGGGCGTGCTCGATCTGCGCGCCCAGGTCGTCCAGCACGAGCAGCGGCGTGCTGCGCAATTGCTCGAAGAGCGCGTCGTAGGGCATGTCGTTGCTGGGGCCAAAGGCCGAACGCAGATGGTCAAGCAGGTCCGGCACGGTGAGGAAGAGGGCAGCGTGCCCCTGCGCCAGGCAAGCGTTGGCGATGGCGGCGGCAAGGTGCGTCTTGCCGCAGCCATAGGCGCCGGTAATCAGCAGCCAGCCTTGGGGATCGAGCGCAAAGTTGACGCAGGTCTCGAAGGCGCGCCGCAGATTCTGCGCGCGTGTCCGGCGGCAGACCCGTTGCCTTCGGGCAGGAAGCTGTCAAAGGTGAGGTGGCGCACTGTGGCCTGGCCGCCCATGGCGCTGACAGAGCGCAGACGGCGCTCGAGCCGTTCGCGCTGCTTGCAGGCGCAGGGAACGGCCTTGCCGAAGGCCGGGTCGCCGGAGGCAGGTCGGGCATGACAAAGCCCGCGCCGCCGCAAAGCGGGCACGTATCGCATCGGCGGCACGGCCAGGGCGAACCGCCGCGCCGGACTGGCCGGCAGCTGTGCTTGCGTCGAGGAGTAGACTGCGACGTGGCGGCTGCGCGGCTGGCTCATGATCAGCCAATGGGGAAGTCCGCGTGGGCATCTGGCCGGGCTCGGCCGACCTCCATCGGGGAGGGATTGGTAGTCTGCGAGCTCGTCGGGGGTGTACTTGCGCCGGCGACTCTCGGCACTATCTCGCTCACGTGTTTCACCGCTGTTCTTCCCCTCCGTCTCCCACCGCTTCAGGATGGCCTGGATGTAGCGCAGCGAGCGCTTGTTGGCGGCCACGGCAATGTCGAATGCCTCGTCAATCCATTCGGGCGGGTAGCTCTTCTCCGTGTCGCGCAACTGGTCGGCAAGCAGTGGCGTCAGCACGCCCACGTTCTGCTCGTAGAGAATGAAGATGTTGGGACGTTCCACCTTGCAGGCGCGCCTCGTCGGGCACGGCTGGCGGCGATGTCATGCAGCTTGCCCGTGCGGATCATCGCGGCGGTCTGCCGTCCCTTGGCCGTGTTGAGGAAGTACCAGTCCTCCCACGACCTTGCGCACCCGCGGCGTTGGGGGCTCTTCGACCTCGAGCCGGATGCAGCGTGTGGCGGGCCACGGCGCGCTGCAGCGCGTCTTCCAGCGCCTCTGCGTGCCGTGCGCAATTCGATCTCCAGGCTCGAGGCCGCGCAGGAGCATCTCGTCACTGCGCAGGTCGTCGCCGCGCAGATAACGCACCTCGCTCTCCTGCACGTTGAGCAGCCAGAAGGCGTGCAGCGTCAGCTTGAGCTCGGCAAGGTCATCGATCTGCGGCAGCAGGTCGGTGAAGAAGATATCCGGCACGTTCACGGGTTTCATCTTGCCATCGGGAAAGCCGATAAAGCCGGTTTGTCTCAGGGGCATAGTCCAGGCTCCGCCGGAGGGTCAGGGCAATTCAGTGCGCAGGATTTCCAGATCGCGGAACTGTGTAAGCTCCTTGCGGAACAAGAGGCTCACGGTGCCGGTGGAGCCGTGGCGGTGCTTGGCAACGATGATATCGGCAATGTTCTGGCGCTCGCTTGCCTCGTCATAGTAGTCGTCGCGATAGATGAACATGACGACGTCGGCATCCTGTTCAATCGACCCCGACTCGCGCAAGTCCGACAGCATCGGCCGCTTGTCGGCGCGGCTTTCCACGGCGCGGCTGAGCTGGCTCAGGGCAATCACCGGCACGTTGAGCTCGCGCGCCAGCGCCTTGAGCGACCGGCTGATGTAGCTGATCTCCTGCTGGCGATTCTCGTTCTCGACACTGCCGCCGCTCTGCCCCGACATGAGCTGCATGTAGTCGATGATGCATCAGGTCCAGCCCGTGCTCGGAGTAGAGGCGGCGGCACTTGGTGCGAATCTCGGTGACGCTGGCGGCCGGTGTGTCGTCGATGAAGATGCCGGTGTTGGCAAGCACGTTGGCGGCGTCGAGCAGGATCGTCCACTCCGATCGTCGTCAATCTCGCCCAGGCGCAGGCGGTGGCTGTCGATGCCGGTCTCCGTGGAGAGCAGGCGCTGCACAAGCTGCTCGTTGCTCATTTCCAGGCTGAAGACGGCGACGCGGGCTGGTTGCGCTTGGCGGCATTCTGCGCCATGTTGAGGGCCAGGCTGGTCTTGCCCATGGAGGGGCGCGCCGCAAGGATGATCAGATCGCTCTTCTGCAGCCCGCCCAGCAGCCGGTCGAGCATGGTGAAGCCGGTGGGCACGCCCATCAGCTTGTCCTGGTTGCGCGAGAGGAAGTCGATGTTGTCGATCACGTCGCCCATGATGGCGCGGATCGGCGTCAGGTCGCGGTGGATGCGGCTCTCGCTGACGCCGAAGATGATCGGCTCGGCGCGGTCGACGACGTCGTCCACCTCCTGGCTTTCGTCGTAGGCCAGCTCGACGATCTCGGCCGGCCGCGCTGATGAGGCGGCGCAGCACGGCCGTGCGCTCGACGATGCGCGCGTAGAAGTCCACGTAGATCGCGGTGGGCGTGCTGCTGATCAGGTCGGTAACGTAGGCGGGGCCGCCGATCTCCTCGCAGCTGGCCGCGTCGTTCGAGTTCGTCGACCACGGTGACGAAGTCGAGCGGTTCGTGGCGCTCGTGGAGGGCCAACATGGCCTCGTAGAGCCAGGCGTGGCGCTCGCGGTAGAAGTCCTTCGGGCGCAGAAAGCTGGCGATCTTGATGATGGCGTCGGGGTCGATCAGCAGCGAGCCGAGCACGGCCGCTCGGCCTCGAGGTTGGCGGGGATGGCCTTGGCGGGCGTTTCACGCTGCTCGCGCACCAGCCCGACGTCGCGGCCACCGCGCCCATTGGTCGCCGCGTTCCCACGCGGTGGCCGCACTTCGCTATTTGCGGCGCGTGGCACGGGTGCGAAGCCAGTGGATTCCGCTGCGCCACTTGAATCCACGACGAGATTGCTTTGGCCGGCGTCGGGCAACTCGCCGAAGTACGCGCCGAGCATGTCATCCGGCATCTCGTCCGGCGGCAGCGTCGTACGGTTCGTCAGGTGGCAGGTTTTCAATGGGTGGTTCGGGTGTGTTCATAGGTGTTGGGTGGGGCGAAAAAACGGCGCGCTGCAGGTGGGCAGCGTCGCCGTTCAGTTAAGGAAAGTGAGAATCAGATCGGGATTGCGCCGGTTTGCGAAGGTGCGCCTATGAACCGCCGAGCAGGTTGTCCAGGTCCAGCCCTTCGACAAAGTCGCGAAAGGCGCCCAGGTCTTCGTCCTGTTCCGACGCCGGCTCGCGTTCCGCCGCAGGCTCATTGCCTTCGCCCAGGTTCATCTCTTCTTCGGGCTGGAGACCGGCCTGCTCCATGACTTCGTCCGTGACGTAGATGGGGGCGCTGACGCGCACGGCAAGCGCAATCGCATCGCTGGGCCGGCTGTCGATTTCCACGGAGTCACCGTCTACATCAAGCACGATCTTGGCGAAGTAGGTGTTCTTCTCGAGCCCGTTGATGATGATGTGGAGAACTTCGGCGCCAAGCGTCTCGATGACGCTCTTGAGCAAATCGTGCGTCAGCGGTCGATGCACTTCCATCCCCTGCAACTGCATGGTGATGGAATCGGCCTCAAAGGGGCCGATCCAGATGGGCAGGAAACGCTCGCCTTCATCCTCACGCAGAACCACAATACGATTTTGCGACATGAGGCTGACGCGGATGCTGTCGATGGTGACTTCAATCATGGTCGTCTCCACAAAGACACCACCGCGTGGGCGGGGTGCTGACATCACGATGAGGGCGCCGGGTAGCAGTGCGTCACACGCAGAGCGTTGGGTGAAACGTGCCCACTGCTGACACGTTTGGCTGGCGCCCGGGGTCACGCTGAGTATAGCACAAGCAAAATGGGCCGCAAAGCGTCAGCGAATCCGCAGATGATGTTTTCGGCCTGCGCACGACCGCGCTGCGCAGCCGCAACGCGGCTGCTTTTCTCAGCGTTCCTCTGCGCCCCCGAGCCTCTGCGTCGAAGTTCCGGAGTTGCCGGCCCGCCGTCCTCACTGTCCGCGACGTTCGTTCTTCCGCGCAGCATTTGCAGCGGCCCTGCCCAATTGAACGAAGAGCAGATCGTCATTGATGGGATGGCTAAGCCCGGCGCGTACATCGCGATAGTGGCGCTCGAAGGAGAGTGTCCGGCTCATGGATGCACCGCCGGCCACGCGCATGGCGTGATCCACAGCCGCTATCGCATTGTTCGTCACGGTGACCTTGGCCACGCCCACGCGGGCCCCCAGCGCGGTGGCGCGCTGTTCCGGAAAGCGCGTCCACAGTTCGGCCACGTGGTAGAGGACAAGGCGCGCCTGCTCGATCGCGAAGGCCGCTTGACCCAACCGCCGCTGCGTCGATTCCACGTCGGCGATGGGCTTGCCCAATGCGGTGGGGATGCGCGCGAGGGCGAAGGTCGCGGCGTCATCAAGCGCGGCTTGCGCAACCCCCAAATAGACGGCGCTCAGCGTGAGCATGAACCAGGCGTTGACGCTGTCGGGGCCTTTGCCGGATGGTCCCTCGTTGCCACGATTGAGCATCGCATCGTCGGCAACGCAGACGTTATGGATGCGCAAGTCGTGCGAGCCGGAGGTGCGCATGCCCAGCGAATCCCACGTCTCCACAATTTCCATGCCCTCGCCTGCGGGCACGAGGAAGCGCGCGACATCGTCGCTGCCATCCTCGAGCGCCGCGGGAATGATGACGTAATCGAGTTCCGGGATCAGGCTGGCGAAGTTCTTGTGGCCGTTGAGCCGCCAGTGGGTGATGCGCCCGCTTGCATCGCGTTCGGGCGCAGCGGTGGTCTTCGGCTTGCCGCCGCGGCTGGGGCTGCCCAGTTCAGGCTCGGACGCGGCGGAGTTGACCAACGCGCCCTGCGTCACTGCGGCTCGGCACAGCCGCTCCAGCAACCCTGGCGGCCACGCATTGGCTTCCACCGCGCTGCCGATGGTCTGCACGTGCATGGTGAAACTGAGCGCTGTACCGGCATCGCCGCGGGCCAGTTCCTCAATGACCATGATGCTGTCGAGCAGGGATGCGCCCATGCCGCCATACGCAATGGGAACGCTGAGCGCGGGCAGCCCGGCGGCACGCAAGTCGGCATAGTTCTCATGGGGAAACGTGCCGGCGCGATCGTGTTCTGCGGCGCGTTCGTCAAAGCGGGCGGCAAGTTCGCGCGCCATGGCGATCAAGCGCGCCTGTTGCTCGGTATGTGGATAGTCCATGGCTTCTGCTTTCTCACAAGTAGGTGCGTGTACGCGGAAAAAGCGGAACCAACATCAAGGCCGCTCCTGTTTCCTGCCAGTTCCGTTGTTTCCGTGTTTTCCGTGTACAGCCGTTGCACTTCTTTCGGCGGCCCCTGTGTGCGACCGCGGCGCCCGCATGGGACAAAATGGCGTAGAGGTGCGGACGATTGTCAGATCCGCGCCCCGGCGGAACTGGTATACTCTACGCTGCGAGGCGCATGAACACAATTATGCCTGCGCCGCCACGCCATTTTCCGAAAGAACGATTCCATTGACGACCCTTTGTGGGGTCGCTGCCCAAGGAGCAAGAAATGAGTGACACGCTGTCCGACGAGCGCAAGATTCGTATTCTGGTGGCCAAGCCCGGCCTGGACGGCCACGATCGCGGCGCCAAGGTCGTGGCGCGCATCGCTGCGCGACGCGGGCTTCGAGGTAATTTACACCGGCATCCGCCAGACGCCGCAGATGATCGCCGAGGCGGCGCTGCAGGAGGACGTGGATGTCGTGGGCCTGAGCATTCTCAGCGGCGCGCATATGACGCTCTGCCCCAAGGTGGTCGACCTGTTGCGCGCCCAGGGGCAGGATGATGTGGTCGTTGTCGTCGGCGGCATCGTCCCTGACGAGGATATCAGTGCGCTCAAGGCGGCGGGTGTCGAACGGCGTCTTCGGCCCGGGCACCTCGTCCGCAAGAGTATCGTCGACTTCATCCGCAGCCAGGTGCGGGTCGCCGCGTAGATGCGTGAGCCGAATGCGAGAACGCCGGCGCCGCAGGCGCTGGTTGACGGGCGTGCTGGCGGGCAACCGGCTGCCGTTGGCGCGCGCCATCAGCCGGGTCGAGAATCAGTCGCCCGAGGGCGCGGCCATTCTCCAGGCGCACGTATCCGCACACGGGGCGAGCGCACATTGTGGGCGTCACCGGTGCGCCGGGCACGGGCAAATCCACGCTCGTTACTGCGCTGGCGCAGGCTTACCGCGCCGCGGGCATGAGCGTTGGTATCGTCGCTATCGATCCCACAAGTCCCTTTACGGGCGGCGCGGTGTTGGGCGATCGCGTGCGCATGCGCGCGCTCGCGGGCGACCCGGGCGTCTTCATGCGCTAGCATGGCCACCCGCGGCAGCCTGGGCGGATTGAGCAAGACCACGAGCGATGTCGTCCTGCTGCTCGACGCGGCCGGCTTTGACATGATTCTTGTCGAGACGGTGGGTGTGGGCCAGGCCGAGGTGGAGATTGCCAGCACGGCGCACACGACGCTTGTGGTCGAGGCGCCAGGGTTGGGCGACGAAGTGCAGGCGATCAAGGCGGGCATCCTCGAGATTGCCGATGTGCTTGTGGTGAACAAGGCCGACAGGCCCGGCGCCGACCGCACGATCCGCGCACTGGAGATGATGCTGGAGATCGAAGGCGATGGCCCGCGCCTTGTGCGCCACCATGGGCAGGTGCTGCGCGTCAATTCGCCTGCCCCAGCGAGGCCGCCGGCGAAGGCAGCCAGCGCGTGGAAGGTGCAAGTGCTGAAAACGGTCGCGGCCGACGGCAGCGGCGTGGCCGAACTCGCCGAGCGCATTGCCGCGCATCACGACTGGCTTTACGAGTCAGGCGAAATCGTTGTGCGCGAGCAGTTGCGCATTGCGCACAGCATCGAAAACATCGTGCGCGCTGAACTCAACCGGCGTATGTTGCAGCGCATCCCGGCCACCGGCATCAACGCCATGGTTGAGGAGGTGCGCATGCGCGCGAACGACCCCTACACGGCGGCCCAGGCGCTCTTGCAGCATCTATAAGCCGCCGTGTCGAGCGAAGCGAGGCTTCCGCCTTTGGAAGCCTCGCTTCTTTACTCCAATGACCAGGTGCGTCTACTCGAGCACGACGACCGTGTGCGCGCCAATCGGCGGCAGGTTGATCTTCACATAGCCGTCCTCGACCGAGAACTCCAGCGGTTCCATGTCGGGCGCCAGGTAGACGCGCTGCGGCGCATTGCCCTCCAGCTTTACCTCAACCTCCACACCATACGTCGGCGCAGACTGGTCTACATGCTGGATCGGCTGCAGCGTGCGGCGCGGGTGGTAGGCGGTCAGGTGGACAATTGTCCGCTCGGCCTGTCCCTCGCCTTGCGCCTGTCGATGCACAGTGCACTCCACCCATCCCGGCGCATTTGACTTGAGCAGCGGCTCCGGAAGGAAGGTGCGCAGCACGCCGATCGCCGCCGCGCGATACGCCCAGTAGTCATGGAAACGGTAACCCGCAAAGAGCGGCGCCGCCATGTAGAGCACCTGCGCGTTGCGCGCAATCACGGGGCCGCCCAGCGCCTCGCCCACGGGCGCATGCTGGTGGCTCGTATAGTGCTCCCACGTGCGCGTGAAGAGCGCCCGCTTGAGCAGCCCCTCGGCTGTTGCGCCCGCCTTGGCGTGAACAATGTGCGCCTGGTCATAGAAGACATAATCGTAGTCCGCCGCAATCCCGTTCTGTTCTAGCGACGCGTCAAAGCGCAGGAACGAAGGCAGCGTCGGCGCGGGCTCGACATAGTCCACGGGAATCGCATCAAGCGCGAAATTGCCGTCCGCGTCGAGCAGTGCCGTGCCTGAAACGACCAGTTTGCCGCCACCGGCAAGATAGGCGCGCAGCCGAGCAACAATATCCGCTTCGGGCCTTGTCCCGTCCGGTACAACCACGGCGGCATAGCCGTCAAGTTCCGCCTCGGCATCCACAATGTCAAACTGGATACCCGCCTCGAGGAACATCTGCGCCGCACCTTCAATGTCGGGCGCGTGTGCGCCGACGCCTGGCTCGGATTCGCTGCGCTGCGCCGGGGCGAAAAGGGCCACCTCGGCTGTGGGTATTGAGCCGATCAGCCACGGTTCCAGCTTCTCGATGCGCCCATACGATTGGCCGATGAGACGGTAGACTGCGGGATCAAGCACGCCGTTGGGGTGCAGCTGGTCACCCACGCAGATGCGTCCCCCCGCGCTGACAATTGTTCCGCATTCGTAGTCGAGCTGGTCGGCGGTCTTTAGGCCGCCGAAGTCGGCCCACGATTTGTGAAAGCGCCCCGTCATGCCCAGGAAGTCCTTGCCCAGCGTGCGCACTTGCCGCCCCATGATCGGATAGTGCAGATAGCCCCAGGTCCCTTCGGAGGTCGGCAGGCTCTCCACTTCGATGTGGGTCATGTACTGTGCGTTGCCGCGCACCTGCGGCGTGACGGTGCCATTGTAGTAAACGGTGGCGTTGGGTTGGCGGCTGTGCAGAAGGCGCGTCACATCACCGAAAAAGTCGTGCATGCGCGCTTCGGCATACGCCAGCACAGCGGCATCGTTGGCGATATTGACGCCTGCCTTGCGCATTTGCGCCTGGCTCCACGCCGAGTAATTGGGAACAACAAAGCAGATGTCGTTCCACAAACCGTCGACCTCATACATGTCGAGAACTTCTTCGGCCTGCGCCATGAAATAGTCGCGGTAGGGCGTTGCAACGTCCATGGTGGACCAGCCCCACGCGCCCGAAAGCGGCGGGCGCATGCGTGCGGTGCCATCCTTGTTGACAACCACCCAGCCCGGATTCTGCGCCGCGGCCAGGTCGTCCCACATGACCGAAATGTAGACCGGACAGCGGATGTCGCGGTGATGCAGCGCCTCAATCTGCGCGCCCAGCAGGTCAAAACTCAGCCCCGGATGCACCGTGCCGATTTTGGTGGGATAGTACGAATAGCCGTGGTGGCACTTGGCGAAGATGTTGATGACATTGACATGCGCTTCCGCCAGTGTGTCGGCGAAGAGGTTGGCATCGAATTGTTCGCCAAGCGTGCCGCACTCCGCGGCGGTATGGAAGTCAAGATGCACTTGTCGGTAACGCTGCGAAGGAATTGGCATGCGGTCTCCATACTCAATGAGCCGGCAATCCTAGCGGGAAAGGCCGGCAAGGCTGTTGATGAACTGACGTTGCAAGAGCAGATAGACGGCCAACAGGGGCAATGAAGCCAGGCAGAGGGCGGCCAGCACTAGCGGCCAATTCGTTGCCCACTGCCCCTGGAAAGTCGTCAGCCCCAGCGTCAGCTACTTCCAAACTCAGGTTGCGCGCCATTTTTGACGCAATGAATCGAAGCCTCCTAAACTAGTCAGGTTGCGCAAAGATGAGGGCATAGTATACGAGAATCAGCGTTGCCGAAACCAGCGACGTGGTGCGCCGAAACATCGCTTGCTGAAGTTCCCGAAAACCCGAGCCATTTGTCAACAAAGCGCTCAGCGGGGCAGGAGAAACAAGATCGGACATGGCGCCACCCTGTAGGTTGCAGTGCGGCAAATCAGCCGCGTATGCGGTTGACGATCTGCGGCAGAATCTCGAGCACGTACTCCACGTCGGCGGGGGTGGTGCTGCGCCCGAGGCTCAGCCGCAAGCCCGAAGCGGCCGCCCGCGCCGGAACGCCGATTGCCTCAAGCACGTGGCTCGGGCGCTGTGAGGCGCTGGTGCAGGCGCTGCCGCTGCTGCTAGCAACGCCCGCCATGTCAAGGGCGATCAGCACGCCTTCTGCCTCCACACCTTCGATCAGAAAGCTGGCGTGGTTATCAAGGCGCTGCTTCACCGGCCCGGTAAGCTGCGCACCGTCAATCCCCTCGAGAATGCCGCCGATCAGCCTGTCGCGCAGAACGCGCAGGCGTGCCATTTCGTCAAAGCGGTCCCGTTCAGCAAGTTCCAAAGCCTTGGCCATGCCCACAATCAGTGGCACGTTTTCGGTCCCGGCGCGCCGCCCGCCCTCGTGGCCGCCGCCGGTTTGTGTGGGCAGGAAAGGCGTACCGCTGCGCAAGTAGAGGAAACCGACGCCTTTGGGGCCATACAACTTGTGCGCGCCCACGCTCATCGCGTCTACGCCCAGCGCCTCCACGTCGAGTGACAGCTTGCCGCCCGCCTGCACGGCATCCGTGTGCAAGGGAATGCCTGCGGCGCGGCAGCGCGCGCCAATTTCCGCTATGGGCAGGATCGTACCGATTTCATTGTTGGCGAGCATGATGCTCACAACAGCCACATCACCACCCGCCAGCGCCGCGTCGAGGTCATCCAGCGAAATCTGCCCGACGGCGTCCACAGGCAGCACAGTCAGCGCAAAGCCCGCATGGTCGCGCAGCGCCTCGGCGGTGGTGAGGACTGCATGATGCTCCACGGCGCTGGTCACGACGCGGTTGGCCCCCGTTCGCTCTCGGCGCGCCAGGGCAATTCCGCGTAACGCAGCGTTGTCGCTCTCGCTGCCACACCCGGTGAATATGATCTCGTTCGGCTTTGCGCCAACCAGGTTGGCGATCGAGCGCCGCGCCTGCATCAGCCCCGCGCTGGCCTGCCGCCCCACCTGGTGAATGCTCGACGGGTTGCCGTAGACCTGGCCGAAATAGGGTAACATCGCCTCCACCACCTCCGGCAGCACGGGCGTAGTGGCGGCGTGGTCCATGTAGATGATGCGACGATTCTCTCCCATGGTGATTTCCTCCCATGGCGATTGTACCACGGCGCGAAACGGCCCACGCCTGTACGCGGAAACAACGGAAACAATTGAAAGGACATGAAACGAATCGCTCGTCATGCTTTTTCCGCTGTTTCCGTCGTTTCTGCGTACAGGCGTTTCTGTTGTGGTAGACTGGAATGGCGGGCCCGCCACTATGGAATGGGGCCCCGCCCAACCCAATTACCCATATCGATCCATCGAGGCTCAAAAATGAACCAGCAGACAATCCCTGCGCGTGCCGATGTCGCCGTGGAGCATACCTGGAACACCGCCGCCGTCTTTGCCACCCCTGAAGACTTTGATGTCGAGGTCGACCGCCTGCTTGCGCAATTGCCCGAGATTGCAGCCCTGCAGCCAACGCTCGCCCAAGGACCCGCACAACTTGCCGACGCACTGGCAACGATCGAGGAGTTTACACTGCGCGCCTACCGCGCCGTCATGTATGCAAATCTCGAGGCCAGCGTCGACACCAACAACCAGGACGCCGCCGGGCGTTTGGGGCGCGCACATTCGCTTGAGGGCCAGGTGCGCGGGGCAGTGGCATTCGTGGAGCCGACGCTGATTGGCATTGGCTTTGCCACGCTCCACCGCTGGGCCGATGAAGAGCCGCGCCTGGCCCACTACCACCACGAGTTTGACCGGCTGGAACACATGGCGCCGCACATCCGCTCCGCCGAGGTGGAGGAACTTCTCGGCATGGTGGGCGACCCTTTCAGCACCGCCAACGCCACCCACAGCATCCTCACCAACAGCGAAATGCGCTTTGCCCCGGCCGTCAGCAGCACCGGCGAGAAGTTCGAGGTTGCGCAAGGCACCGTGGGCGCGCTCACGACGGATCCAGACCGCGAGGTGCGCCGCACGGCCTGGGAAAACTACGCCGATGCGCATTTGGCCATGAAGAACACACAGGCAAACTGCATCATTGGCGGTGTCAAGCAGGTGGTCTTCAAGGCGCGGGCGCGCAACTATCCCTCGGCGCTCGAGGCGGTTGTCGCCCAGAACATGATTCCGCCGGAGGTGATCCACAATTTGCTTGGCACCTTCAAGCAGAACCTGCCAACCTGGCATCGCTACTGGAAGATTCGCGCCAAGGCCATGGGGCTCGACAAGATTCACGAATATGACGTCAAGGCTCCCCTCACCGCGGGCAAGCCCGTCGTCTCGTACCAGCAGGCTGTGGACTGGATCTGCGCAGGGATGGCGCCACTGGGCGAGGAGTACGTTGCCACGCTGCGCAAAGGCTGCCTTGAGGACCGCTGGGTGGACATCTACCCCAACAAGGGTAAAGGCGCCGGCGCCTATTCGGGTGGCGCGCCGGGCACATCGCCCTACATCTTCATGAGTTTCAACGATGATCTCTTCAGCATGAGCACCCTTGCGCACGAACTGGGCCACTCGCTCCATTCGTACAACACCTGGCAAAACCAGCCCTTCATCTACTCCGACTACACAATCTTTGTGGCCGAGGTGGCGTCGAACTTCAACCAGGCGATGGTGCGCGACTACCTCTTCCGCACGCAGCCGGACCGCGATTTCCAGATTGCGGTGATTGAGGAAGCGATGTCCAACTTCCATCGCTACTTCTTCATCATGCCCACGCTGGCGCGGTTCGAGGTGGAAGTTCACCAGCGCGTCGAGCGCAATCAGCCTGTCACCGCAGACATCCTGATTGGCCTCATGGCCGACCTCTTCACCGAGGCCTATGGCGATGGCGTGGTCGTGGATCGCGAGCGCACGGGCATCACCTGGGCCGAGTTCTCCACCCATCTCTACATGAACTTCTACGTCTACCAGTACGCCACGGGGATTTCGGGTGCGCACGCACTGGCGGGCAAGATCCTCGCCGGCGAGCCTGGTGCGGCCGACCGCTACCTCGAGTTCCTGCGCGCGGGTTCGTCACTCTACCCGCTCGACGTGCTCAAGCGCGCCGGTGTCGACCTCACCACGCCCGAGCCGGTTGAGGAGACCTTCGGCGTCCTCGCCGCACTCGTGGACCGATTGGAAGGTCTGGTCGGCTAACAACTAAACTGCGACGCAAAGGCGCGGAGGCGCAGAGAAACGCAGAGAAAAGCAAACAGCAAGAACTGCAAAGCCTGTACACGGTAGACTACGACAACAACGGAAACGACAGGCAATTGCATGTCTTTTCCGTTGTTTCCGCAGTTACAGTGTACAGGCTTTGCAGTTCTTGCTGTTTGCTTTTCTCTGCGCCTTTCTGCGCCTTTGCGTCGCTGTTGGTTTGTTCAGCAGTTGTAGTGGCGCGTGCCGTTGTCGGAGAATTCGATGACGCCGCGGCGGGCGAGGTAGTCGAGGTGGGCCATGGCTTCGGCCACGGCAAAGCGCACCTCGTGCTTTGACAACGCGCCAAAATTGAAGAGTCGCCGGCTGACTTCGAGCGCCGTTGCGCCCCCTTCCACAGCGCGCCGTGTCTGCTCAAGCTGCGCGCGGTGGTGCTCTTCAAGCGCACAGAGGCGCGCCTGCCATTCGGTGATCAACGCGCCGTGGCCGGGCAGGGCCAGGCGCACATTGAGCGCGCCCAGCGCGTCGAGAGACTTGAGATAGCGCCCCAGCGGGTCTGCCTCGGTCGAGGGCCAGAGGCCGATATTGGGCGTAATGCTCTTGAGCACCTGGTCGCCGCAGAGCATGATGCCGTCGTCTGCGCAATAGAAGATCAACTGTCCGTCGCTGTGGCCGGGTGCGTGGATGGCGACGAAGTCGCGCGCACCCATGCGCACAGTTTGCCCTGCTTCCAATGTGGAGATTTCGTTGGGGTGCGGCATGGTCATGTGACGCAAGGTTTCGGTCTGCTCCGAGATGACCCCGCGCACATCGTTGGGAATGCCGCCCATGCGCCAGTATTCGGCCACCAGTTCGGGCCGCCAACCGCCCTCGACCCAAACCTCCTGGGCAGATCCCGTTCGCGTGGCGAAAGATAGACCGGCGCACCTGTCAAATGCTGGAAGTAGCCCGCAAGCCCGAAATGATCCGGATGCATGTGCGTCAGCACAATCTGGCGAATCAGTTGCGGCTCGAGCTCCAACTCGGTGCAAACTTCGTGCCAGGCGGCGCGCACGTCCGGCTGATCGAGGCCGGTGTCGAGCATCGTCCAGCCCTCGTCGTCGCGCAGCATGTAGCAATTGACGTGGTTAAGCGCGAATGGGAGCGGCAGGCGCACCTGGTAGATGTTCTCTGCGACTTCACGCAAACTGGAATGAGGAGACAACGGCGAGGCGGTCGACGACGCGGGCATGGCACGCACGAGGGTAGGCATGACGAAACATCTTTCTATGTGAATCAGCGCGACCTCAGACAGAAGCCGCAGGTTTGTTGTCGCATGCGCCGAAAACGACGCATCCGATTCTGTTACTATGCAAAGAGCTGTTGCAGTTTGCTGGCCAGCATCACATTGCCCTTGACCTTGATTTTACCTTGTGCGAAGGCACTCATCGGATTGAGCTTGCCGACTGTCATCGCGACGAAATCCGTATCCTTCATGCTGATTGTGACGTCGGGAGATTCCACCGAGCCGGTATGCACGCCGGGGTTGTCCTTCAGATTCACCGTCCACGCGCCCCCTGAATCGCCGTCGATGTTGAACTGAAAGACAGCGTTCGTACGCTGCGCCATTGTGGGGTTGCGCTCGATGCGTTTCTGCATCTCAGCGAAGATGTCGGAAGTCGCCGGCGCACCGGCTCCTGCTTCAGGTGACTTGGATACCTCATCGGCCATGATTTGTGGTTTCTCTGTGGATTGGGCAGGGGCGGATGCGGGCTGCCCTGCCGTGGGAAGCGAAATCGTCACGTTGGGATGACCGGCGTCGCCGCCCATCACCAGGTCGGCCATGACGGCAACAACATTGGGATCAAATGTATTAACAATCAGCGTGTTGATTGGGCTTTCGCGCCAGCGCTCGAGACCGTCGGCAATGCGGCTGCGTGGCCCGCAGAGCGCAACTGCATCCACCAGTGCATCGGGAATGGCGGCGGCGGCCTCCTGCTTCTGCCCGCTCAAGTACAGCGCCTGGATGCGGGCAGCCTCGTCGGCGAAACCATAGCGGCAGACGAGGTCGAAGTAGAAGTTCCTGCCAACCGCACCCATGCCGCCCACGTAGAGGGCGAGGAATGGCTTGATCGATGCACGGCACGCGTCCACGTCATCACCCATGACTACGAAGACCGAGGGAGCGAGGTCAAAGGTGTCGTAGCTCTTGGCGTGGCCGGCCCCGGGCAACGCCGCGGCACGCGCAAAGCCTGCCTCGACGGCCAGACGGAAGACGCTATCATAATGCGCCGGCGAGAAGAAGATAGGCAGCCAGCCGTCGGCGATTTCCGCGGCAAGCTCCACGTTCTTCGGGCCGATGGCGGCGAGGTAGATGGGCAAATCGGCGCGTCCATGCAGAATGCTTTTGAGGGGCTTGCCCAGGCCGGTGGCGTCCTCGCCGGTATACGGCACCTGATAGTAGGCGCCGGCAAACGCGAGGGGCTCGCTGCGCGCCAGGATTGTACGGACAATCTGCACATACTCGCGCGTCCGCGCAAGCGGCTTGCCGTAAGGCTGCCCGTGCCAGCCTTCCACCACCTGTGGCCCCGAAAGGCCCAGCCCGAGCAGCATGCGCCCGCCGGAAAGCTGGTCGAGCGTCATCGCGGTCATGGCCGTCATTGCGGGCGTGCGAGCGGGCATTTGCATGATCGACGTGCCCAGATGCACGCGCTGCGTCTGCGCGCCGATCCATGCCAGCGGCGCGACGGCGTCGGAGCCATAGGCCTCGGCGGTCCAAACGGCATAGTAGCCCAGACGATCCGCGCTGCGGATCATCTCCATGGGCAAATCAATCGTGGCTCCCGAATAGCCGACGTTCAGTCCGAGGCGCATTTCTTTGTCAGGGGTTTAAGGGTTCAAAAGTTCAAGAGGTCGGTCACATCGTAGCATGGTACGCTGAGACTCAGTTCTTCGTAGCGGGGGGCTTCCAGCCCTCCGTTTCAGAATCGGGAACCGCGAGTGGCCGGAGGGCTGCAAGCCCCCCGCTACGCAATCAAGCACCTGTAGTGCCGAGTTATCAGTTACCCAGTTATCAATCAGTTACTTCACCACCCCACTCTACCACCAGCCTGTTCAGTCCACGTTGCCCCTACGTCCCGGGGGTTGCGGCGCGGCGGGCAATGTCGCTGCGGTAATGCGCGCCGGCAAAATGGATTTCGGCGACGCCGGCGTAAGCTTCGGCGATGGCCGCGGGCAAATCAGCCGCGACGCCCGTGACGGAGAGGACGCGCCCGCCTTCGGTGATGACTTGCCCATCCTCAAGGCGCGTGCCCGCCTGGAAGACCATGCAGCCCAGCGCTTCGGCTTCAGCAATGCCGATGATGGGATCGCCGACGGTGTACTCGCCTGGGTAGCCACCCGCAGCCATGACGACGGTTACCGCGGTGGCATCCTTCCAGCGCATCTCGGTGTCGGCAAGCCGCCCCGTCACGCAGGCGTGAAGCGCCTCGACAAGGTCGCTCTCGAGCAGCGGGAGAATGACCTGCGTTTCGGGGTCGCCCAGGCGGCAATTGAACTCGAGCACCCGCGGCCCTGCGGGCGTGAGCATCAGCCCGGCGTAGAGTATGCCCACAAAGGGCATCCCTTCGGCGGCCATGCCGCGCAGCGTGGGATAGAGCACCTTGCGCTCGATTTGCGCCTGCAGGGCAGGCGTCATCAGCGGGGCGGGTGCGTAGGCGCCCATGCCCCCAGTGTTCGGGCCATTGTCATCATCAAGCAGCCGCTTGTGGTCCTGCGCGGCGGGGAGCACACGCAAGCTCTTCCCGTCGCACAAGGCGAGGACGGAGAGTTCGGGGCCAACCAGCCGCTCTTCAAGGAGAACAACGTCGCCCGCATCGCCAAACTGGCGGTCGGTGAGCATTGCGCGCAGCGCGTCCTCGGCCTCGCGCATGGAATCCGGCAGAATCACGCCCTTGCCTGCTGCGAGGCCGCTCGCCTTGATCACCGGGAGCGCAGCCAGGGAGTGCAAATAGGCCAGAGCCGGTTCAAGCGCGTCAAAGCTGCGCGCCGCCCCTGTGGGGATGGCATGGCGCTGCATGAACTCCTTGGCAAAGGCTTTGGAGGATTCGAGACGCGCTGCGGCCTGCGTCGGGCCGAAGATGGGCAGCCCGGCCGCCTGGAAGGCATCCGCAATCCCGGCTGCCAGCGGCGCTTCCGGCCCAACGATGGTGAGGTCGATGTTCTGCGCCACGGCGAAATCGCGCAGCGCCGCCACATCGTCGGCGCGAATGGAGACATTCTCCACGCCGGGAAGGGTGCCTGTGCCGCCATTGCCCGGGGCCACGAAGAGACGATCGCACAGCGGGGAGCGGCGCAACGACCACGCGAGGGCGTGCTCGCGGCCGCCCCCGCCAACAAGCAGAAGATTCATTGGGGGACCTTTAGCCTGAACCGTGCGCCACCCCTACCCATTCGCATCGGGGCGCTTGCCGCTGAGGGTTGCGTGCTTGTCGAGGAGTTTGTCGAGGTCGGCAATCGCATCATTTGTGGCCGACTGCAAGTCCTGCTGGATCGTCTTCTGGTCAAACATGTAGGCAAGGCGCGTCCAGTAACTATTGTAGATGATCCCCAGCCAGGTGATGAAGTGGAGGTTCTCCTCGAGCGCCTGCAGCGGGCGATTGAAGAAGTAGGAGATAAAGGCCGCCGCGCTCAAGCCGCCAAAGACCAGCGCATACCAGGGGGATTGCGACCAGATGGAGAGGACGATGGCCGTAATGAACGAGAGCACACCCACGCCGAAAATCACCCGATACATCCACACCGTGGTGTGGTAAGGCTCCATAAACGCGTCGAGAATGCGGTTGAACATTTCGCTGTTCTGCTCAAAACCCTCGCGCACATGTTCGCGCCAGTAGTTGTAGAGCATGGGGTCGACATCGCGCAGCAGCGCGCCTTCGCTGATCGGGGGAATCGGCAACTGGTCGGGAGACGGAAGTGGCTCCAGCGTATGGCCGTATTGCGAAGGCTGCACCGGGTGCAGAATGTCACCGTGCGCACCGACTGGCTCCACCGGCGCGGTGGGTGTGCCCGGATCGGGAGGGGGCGGGTTCACGGGGCCGCCGCCGGGCTGTTCGCGGTCGGGCGCGGGAAGCATGTTGCGCAACGTCGCCACGGCGTCGCCCATGAGGTTCGCATAGGTATTCGCCACGGCGACGCCGTTGTAGTAGGTGGCAAAGGTCACAAGGTCGTCGGTGCGCATGGCCTCGAGCAGGCGCGAATCGGTGCGTACGAAGTCGAAGAATCCGAGCACCTGGCTGCGTTCATCGTTCTCGAAGGCATCGTACATCGCGTCGACGTCGGGATAGCCAATGCGGGCGTGGTTGAAGCCCATGATCTGCGGCGCCCCCATGCTGATCGAGAGTTTGGCGGCATCGTCATTGAGAAAGACGCGCGCAAAACTGAACGCCTCCCATTCACCATCCTGCCCCGCATGAACCGAGCGCCATTCGGCATCTTCGGACGGGCGCCACTGGTGCGTTTCGCCCCGCCAGGGGGATGTCGCGTCAAAGCGGAAGTGGCGATTGAAGAGCTCGGGGTTGTTCTTGCCCCACAAGTTGTAGAAGACGTGCGATTCGAAGCGGATGATCATCCGGCCCGACGGGCTGAACGCGCGCCCGCCCGACTCCACCGCAAGCACGCCTGCGGCAAGCGTGGGATCGACGTTCAGCACCTCGCCGACCTTGGAGAGCAGCCCGCCGTACTGGCTCCAGATGCGGTTCATCATCCGGCCTGAGGCGCTATTGTCGGTGGGTGGGGTTGGGATGGCGTGGGCTGCGTCGGGCGGCAAGGGCGTGACGAGCAAGGCAGGGTTGAAGCGCAGTGAACCGCCCACAGGTGCAGGAGGCGCGGGACGTACGGCGCTCGTCAACTGTTCGAGCGCGGCCGCAAGCGCGGCGTGCTCAGTGGCGCTGAGGTTAGGCAGTTTGTCAAACGCCGGCCCCGTATAGGGGCCCTCGCGATCCGACGCCAACTGCGTGAGCGACAAACCGGTGCGCCCTAGCAGCGACCACGGTTCGCTTAGCCCAAGCGCGCCCGCCGCCCGCGGCAAACGCGTTGATGACAATCTGGTTTGTGACTGTCGGGGTGGCTTCGCTCTCAACCACGACGCCGGGTTGCGTCGAAGACTCGCTCGCGGCGACGTCTGCGCCGTTCTGTGGATCCTCGCGGGCCGGCGTGCTCTTGACTTTGCGTGTGCTGCGCTTTGGCATGGCGCTGGACTCCTCTACGCTGTGTTGACTGCGGTGAATGTGTGCGGTGTTTCAGCGGACAGGAGGGTTGTGCAGGCTATTGCGCCCAACCCACTTGCTGCAATGTGATTTCGTAGACCTTGGGCCAGAGCTTTCCAGTGACAAACAGGCGGTTGTTCGCGCTGTCGTAGGCAATGCCGTTGAGGACGTCCACCGGTCCCGTGAGCGTTTCGCCGGACAGGATGCCAGTCAAGTCCACAATACTCGTCACAATGCCCGTCGCAGGATCGATGCGCACGATGTAGTTCGTTTGATAGACGTTGGCCCATACCTCGCCGTTGACGTACTCGAGCTCGTTCAATTGCATCATCGGTTTGCCGAGATAGGTCACGGCGACGCGGCCCGTCTCGTCAAAGGTTTCGGGGTCGCGGAAGTAGAGCGTATCCGTGCCGTCGCTCATGATCAGGCGTGTGCCGTCGTAAGTCAGCCCCCAGCCCTGCGTGGGGTAGCTGACCTGTTTGATCTCATTGAAGCTCGCGCGGTCATAGAGAAACGCCACCTGAGACTTCCACGTAATCTGCCAGATGTGATCCCCGATGACCACGATGCCTTCGCCAAAGTACTGGTCCTCAAGGTCGTGCTGCTGCAGCACCTTGCCGGAGTCGATTTCCACCTTGCGCAGCGACGATCGTCCCTCAAGGCCGGTACCCTCGTAGAATACGCCATCGACAAACTGGAGCCCCTGTGTGTAGGCTTCAATGTCATGCGGGTAGGCATTGACCACTGTGTAGCCGTACGCGGGAATTGTCTGGGTCGCGCCCTCCGGCGTCGGCAGGAGCGTTGGGGTGGGGGCAAATGTAGCTGTTGGCGGAGGAAGCGGCGAGAGGGTGGGAGCGGGCGCTGACGCGGCGCGATCGCCGCAGCCCGCCAACAGAAGCAACAGCAACGCTGCTGCGACGACGGCGCGCAACATGGAGGCACAAAGGGAGCAATGAGGAGCGCGATGAGTGGCCAAGTAGAAACTCCCGGATCGGACACGCTGGGCATATGCGATGCGCGGATCGATACACGCTGAATAGTACCAGAGAATGACGCGTCAAGCGAATGCAATGCGCGTAGCAAAACAGCGCGCACAAAGCACCTCGCGCCCTTGCGTTAAACATGCACCATTCCCGGCGACTTCGGTTTATGTCATCCGCACCGCTTCGATCGGTGAAAGGATTACCCCGCGCTATCATGTGAAGCGCTTTGAACACCGACAACTGGGAGGCCGCCAAATGAACAACCTGACCCAAACTGCCGCTACACTTGGCTTCGTGCGCACCGCCGCAGTCTCGCCTGCGCTGCGCGTGGCGGATGTTGCGTGGAACACGCAAGTGATTGTGGAAGCGCTCGCGCAGGCGCGGCAGCAGCGCATCGCGCTCATGGTCTTTCCCGAACTTTGCCTCACGGGCTACAGCGCGGCGGATCTCTTCTATCAGTCACTCCTGCTTGATTCCGCCGCAGAGGCGCTGATGGAGATTGAGGCCCAGTGCGGCAACCACGATGTCTGTGCAGTCGTCGGCCTGCCCATTGCCGACGGTGGGCGCATCTACAATTGCGCCGCGTTTCTGAGCCCCGTTGGCCTGCTGGGGATTGTGCCCAAGAGTTTCCTGCCCAACACCAACGAGTTCTACGAGGAACGCTGGTTCACCTCCGGGGCGGGGCGCACGGGGGGCAGCGTGCGCGTCGGCAACCGCACCGTTCCCTTTGGCGTCGACCTGCTCTTCCGCGCCCGCAATATGCCCGGCTGCGTCGTGGGCATTGAAATCTGCGAGGACCTGTGGACCGTCGAGCCGCCCAGCGGGCGCGCCGCGCTCGCCGGCGCGACGCTGCTCGTCAACCCCTCTGCCAGCACCGAACTTCTCGGCAAGGACGACTACCGGCGCGACCTTGTGCGGCAGCAGTCGGCGCGCTGCATGGCGGCTTACGTCTACGCCGCGTCCGGCCCGGGTGAATCCACCACCGATGTCGTTTACTCGGGCCACTCGCTCATCTACGAAAATGGCACCCGGCTGGCGGAGGGAGATCGCTTCTCGTTTGAGACGCGCATCACCACGGCCGACCTCGACATGCAGCGGCTGAACCACGAGCGCTGGCGCAACTCGAGTTTCTCGGCAGCGGCGATTCCCACGCAGCCCCCATTCCGCACCATCGACTTTTCGCTGCCACGCGCCGATGCAGAGTGGCCCATCGCCGATTTGCTGCGTCCCCTCAGCCGCACGCCCTTTGTGCCTGCGGATGACGCCCAGCGCGCCGCATCATGCCGCGAAATCTTCAGCATCCAGGCAACGGGTCTTGCCAAACGACTGCGCCACACGGGCCTCAAGACGGTGACGATTGGCCTTTCGGGCGGGCTTGATTCAACGCTTGCGCTGCTGGTGGCGGTTCACGCCTTCGACATGCTCGGGTTGCCGCCGGCGGGAATCGTGGGAATCACAATGCCCGGCTTCGGCACAACGGCGCGCACGCGCACCAACGCCGAGACGCTGGCGGCGCACCTGGGCGTCACGCTGCGCAAGATCGACATCACCGCCGCGGTGCTGCATCACTTTGACGATATCGGCCATGATCCTCACAAGTTCGACGTGACCTACGAAAACGCGCAGGCGCGCGAACGCACGCAAATCCTCATGGATGTGGCGAATGCAACGGGTGGGCTTGTGGTTGGCACGGGTGATCTCTCCGAGGCGGCGCTTGGCTGGATGACCTTCAACGGCGACCACATGTCCATGTACCACGTCAACGCCGGGGTTCCCAAGACGCTTGTGCGCTACCTGGTCGCATGGGCTGCCGATGCGCTCTTTGAGGGCGCGGCGGCGACGGTGCTGCATGACATTGTCGCCACGCCGATCACGCCCGAACTTCTGCCGCTCGACGCGAACGCCCAGCTTGCGCAGAGGACGGAAGAGACGATTGGCCCCTATGAACTCCACGACTTCTTCCTCTTCCACGCCGTGCGCTACCAATACCCGCCGCGCAAGGTGGATTTCCTCGCACGCCATGCTTTTGCAGGAAGCTATGACGCGGCCACCATCCGTCGCTGGCTGACGCTCTTCTATCGCCGTTTCTTCAGCCAGCAGTTCAAACGCTCCTCAATGCCGGACGGGCCGAAGGTTGGCACGGTCGCGCTCTCGCCCCGCGGTGATTGGCGCATGCCCAGCGATGCATCAAGCGCTCTCTGGCTGGCCGAAGTGGAGGCGCTGGTGAACGAGGCTGCGGCCGCGCCCGATGTGCCATGAGCGGCGAAGTGCTAATTGTGCTGGCCTGGCCGCAGGCGCGGATGATGCTTGACGCCCTCAAACGCGGCGACGTGAGCGTTGACGCCTCGCTGGACCTCGGGCGCACCCACACGACGCTAACGCTTGATGACGGCTGCGTTCAACTGCCCGACGGCTCGCGCCTGGATGCCGAGGATTTGCAGGCGGTGCTGGATGAACCAAACTCGTGCCTGCGCGTCGCGCCCGACGGCCTCTACAAAATCTCGGCGTTTTCGGAGGAGACCGGGCGCTATTACAGCCTCTACCCGACAAGCGGCGCGCCCACGATGCTTATCTCGGGCATCCCCATGCACCGTGTCAAGGATACCGATCCCCACGCCGACACTCTCGCCAAAATTCGCGCCGCCGCGCCCCTTGCCGGCGACGTGCTCGACACCTGCACCGGACTCGGCTACACGGCGCTCGAAGCCGCGCGCACCGCGCGCAGCGTCACCACGC
Organism: uncultured Chloroflexia bacterium; assembly: GCA_963735275.1. Lineage (GTDB taxonomy): Bacteria > Chloroflexota > Anaerolineae > Caldilineales > Caldilineaceae > UBA5069. The sequence goes on from CAVTKJ010000004.1 coordinate 796,206, forward strand.
TGGAACTCGACCCGACGGTCTACACGATCATCCGCCAGAATCCCTGGTCAGCCCACCTGTTCGAGACGCCCAATATCAGCATGCGTACAGGCGATAGCGCGGAACTCGTTGTCGAATTCGGCGACGGCTCGTTCGATGTCATCATCCACGATCCGCCCATGTTCAACCTTGCGGGCGAACTCTATGGGCTTGACTTCTACCGCCACTGCAAGCGCCTCCTGCGCGGTCGCGGCCGCCTCTTTCACTACGTGGGCAATCCGGAGAGCAAATCGGGGGCGACGGTCACGCGCGGCGTCGTGCGCCGGCTGCAGGAAGCAGGATTCCGGCGCATTGTCCCGCATCCCGAAGCCTTCGGTGTTGTCGCGCAGTTATAGCGCGTAGCCTGAATCGAAAGCGCCAATCCAAACGCCTGCGCGCGTGGGTTGCTACGGCGCGACGTCACGTGCGTCGTGCCCCGCGGCGATAGCAAGCGCAATATCGTCGGGATCGACCTTCTCCCGCTCGAGCGCGTGCAACACGGAAAGATGGCGCTGCTCCCAAATACTGCGCTCAATCGTCAGCCACTCTTCATACTCGGCGCAACCGTCGAGCGTAAAGCCGTCCATGAGGCTGCCACGCACGAGCGCCGCAGCCTCTTCAAGCAGCTTCACCGATGGCCGCGCGTGGTGCAGGCGGAGAATGCGAATGAATTCACTCGTATCCGACCAAACGCGGCGCGGGTCCACGAAGAAGTAATCGGCGGTGCTTTGCAGCATCGCATCTTCGGGCAGCGCCTGCCGGAGATGCGTGACAAGATGTGTCAGGTCGCGATGTGCGACTGCGTCGGGCTTGTTCTCCCAGAAGATGAAGGCGAGGTGTTCACGCGAGACGGGCTGCATTTCGAGAACGAGGCGATAAAGGAGCGCGCGCACTCTTCGCCGGGGGATCGGAAGGTAACTGCCATTCCACGCCACGCACGGTGCACCGAGCAAGCAAACGATCAGATGGTTCATAGTCGCCTCCTGTGGGCAGACCAGGACACCAAACGTTCTCGCCGTCGTGGGGATTTACTCCATTATCGCGCAAAAAGTGCCCAACGCGGCGTCGGACTCTGGAAGTAGTCTTGCGAATGCTACGGTCGAGGGGTTCCAGGGCGTTGCAAGAATGAGTAACTCGTGTTACGCAGCGGAGGTACGGTCCGAACTGATAACAGACAAATGATAACGGGCGTTGCACTGAGGTTGAGTGGACGTAGCGGGGGGCTTCCAGCTCTACTGCCGTGGCATGGCCCATGCGCTGGGTTGCGTTGTAGCGGGTGATTGCCTGCGTAGCGGAGGGCCTCCGCTATGTCGACGCTACGCTCAGGTGCAGCGAACCGCCGGAGGGCCGGAACCCTCTCGCTACATCCTTCAGGGTGCCCAGATTCGCACATTCGTTCTAATTGATTATTGACTTTCGTGTCGTGCGCACGTATAATATTGCCCATGAGGAGCCCGCATTGGACTCAACCGAATCGGGCCGAGCCTCTCCATTGCCTTGAATGTCAAGTGACGCCTGAAGAAAGAACTACGAGGAGAGCAACCTATGTCATACCAACAGATTACCATCGTGGGCAACCTTGGCCGTGACCCGGAAATGCGCTATACGCCGACTGGGGTTCCGGTAACTTCGTTTAGTGTGGCAGTCAGCCGCAATTGGACAGATCAGAATGGCCAGCGCCAGGAAAAGACCACCTGGTTCCGCGTTTCGGCGTGGCGTAAGACAGCGGAAGTCGTGAGCCAGTATGCGGTGAAGGGTAGCCTCGTCCTCGTGACCGGCGAAATCGATGAGCCGCGTATCTGGACCGACAAGGATGGCAACGCACGCAGCTCGCTGGAAATCACAGCGCAGAACGTACGCTTCCTTGGCGGCCGACCCGACGGCAATCGTCAGGATGGAGAGGGCGGAGCTTCCGACCGCAGCTATGAAGGCTCCGGCGCCAACTCCGGCGGGGGTTCCAACTCCGGCGGCGGCGGCCATGCGAGCGACGAAGACATCCCGTTCTAGCGCCGGCACATCTCACCCGCATAACAAACAAGAACGGCTCGCCCTCAGTGGCGAGCCGTTCTCTTCTGTCCGGAAGGGCTGCTTTCTCGCGTCCGCTGCACCTATTGCGGTACAATAGGCAGCGCGGCCTCGGCTTCGCTGAGCCCTGCTGCCACTCGTGCGCCTGCGATGCCTCGACATCGCCATTCGGAAAGTCATTCACCGTGACCGAAGCAATGCCCAAAGCGGCCATCGCCGAACAACTTGCAGCGACTGTGGAAGCAATCCGCGAGCAGATGACCGCCATCAGCGGCCGCCGCGACCAGACGCTGGCGCTCTCGCGTTCACTCACCCGCTCCTGCGCGCACAGCATCCGCGCCATCCACCGCCACGAGTGGGAGGAAGCGGAACTGCTGCTTGCCCAGGCGCGCAGTGACGCGGCCGCCATGGTCGAGCCGCTTGCCGCAATGCCCACGGTCTACAATGCCGGCTATACCCAGGATGCTCTCAAGGAGCTTGTCGAGGCCCACGTGGTTCATGCCGTGGTGAAAGGCTTGCCGCTGCCCACGCCGGAAGCAATGTTCGTGACCGGCGCCACCTACCTGCGCGGGCTGAGCGAAGCCGCCACCGAAATGCGGCGCTTCGTGCTCGACCAGATGCGCCGCGGCCACGTGCTTGAAGCTGAGCCGCTTCTCGATTTCATGGAGGAGGTCTACTCGCAGTTGGTTGCGGTCGACTTCCCCGACGCCGTCACGGACGGGCTGCGCCGCTACACGGACATCCTGCGCGGCGTGCTCGAACGCACACGCGGCGATCTTACGCTTGCCATTCGCCAGGACCAAATGCGTAGCGCGCTGCAAACGCTCGAGGCGCGCATGGATGCAACAATGGGCACGCGCCTGAGCGACAGCGGCGAACTTGGCCTCGGTGGAGAGCCGGACACCGACGGTGAAGGCGGCTGACGTGGCGCGCAATCGCACGCTCGTGCCGCGAGTGATTTGAGTGCGTGGGCCTATTGCAATCGCGCCTGGTGGCTGGCAAACGTCAAGGGCGTTGCCCATCAGGAACCCGAGCGGCTGGCGTTTGGCTCCGCCATGCACGAGCGCCATGGTCGCAGCGTGGTGCGTGCGCGCCGGCTGCAGCAGTTGGCCTTGCTGGGCTTCGCATTGGCGGCGCTGCTTGCGCTGGTGGCCGTCGCGCTGCTGATCTTTGGTTGAGTTGAGGGAAGAAATGGCACGACGCAGCCCGATCGACTCCACGCCGCCCGCACCGCCACCCGAATTGGCTGCTGCTGCGCAGGCGCAACTCGCACATGCCGCAAATCTTGTGCGCAGCGACGAAACGCTTGCCGTCGAAGAGCGCAGCGTGTGGCGACCCGACTCGCTGATTCTGCAGAATTGCTGGGAAACCCTGGCCGACGCGGGCTCCGGCCCTGAAGCGCTGCAGGTTGCGGCGCTGGCCGCCGAGCGGCAGCCGGCCTCGCTCCAGGGAGCGCTCTATCGCCTTGCCCGCCAGGCGCAAGGCCGTCCCGCGCTCGTGCGTCTCGTGGAGCAAACACTCGGCGAGCAACACGCGCTGCTGCAAAGTGTGCTGGTGCCGACACCACCCTACTTCCCGCAGCAGCTTCTACTTTGCGCCGCCACCGCGGCTCACTTGAACGATGGTGGCGCGGTGCTCAACTACCTCGAGAAACTGGACCAGACCGACCGCGCCTGGGAGAAGGTGATCGCCTCGCCCGAACTGCGCATGGTCCTTGCCGAGACCATCGTGCGCGCCGGCCCGCACCCGCTTGTGCTGACCTTGCTGGACAGCGCAATTCGCCGCTTTGGCGACGCCGGGGCCGAACTGCTCCTGCGCGTCAGCGAGCAGATCGACCCCGCGATTGGTCCGGACAACGCCGAAAACCGCCAGGCGCGCCTGCTGCGCCACTGTGTGGATGCCTTTCGCTACGGGGTGCTGACAACGCTCCAAAGCCATCGCATGGCGGCGGCGGTCTATGCGCGTGCAGGCCGCTTTGACGAGACACTGAAGGAAGTCCAGACCATTGCCAATATCCAGGATGGGCGTCGCATGGGCAGCGTCTCTTCGCGCAGCAGCGACCAGAACCTCCTGCGCCAGGTCAAGCGGCCGCAATCCGACGCCGATGTGGACTTTCAGGTCTACACGCTACGCGAGGCCATCCGCGCCATGCCGCTGCGCTACATCCCACGCGAGACGCGCGTCGAGCTCGCCGCGAATCTTGCACGCCTGGGCATGAAGAGCGATGGCTGGACCGCAGCGGGCGCGGCCGCGACGTTGGCTGAACTTGGTGCGCTCAAGTTTGCAGCCGAAGTTGTGGACAGCATCAAGCCCACGGACTCCACGCGCAGCGAAGGCGTCATTGCGCTGGTGCGCGGGCTTGTGGCAGTCGGCGACATGGCCGCGGCCGATGAGCAGGTGCGCAAAGGGCTTGTCTGGGCGCGCAGCCAGCCAGGTCGCAACCCCGAAAGAGCGCTCATCTGGGGGCTCGCTGATGCGTATCTGGAGTTCGACCACCCTGATCAGACGCTGGCCCTGCTTGACGAGTGGCGCAACGACGAAGGATTTGTGGCGCGCCTGCGCAGCCGTTTCAACCCCAGTCTGAGCGACGACGAACTGCGCCTCAAGCGGCTGCGCCTGCAAGCGCTGCTTGTGCTTGACAACGGCAAGCCGGAACTGAGCAGCGACGAACGCGCATTGCTGGAGGAACTACAAGTGTGGGCGCCGCAGTTGCTGGAAGGCGAAGCGCTGATCGATTTCTATGCCGACGGCCTGCTGCGCCCGCTGCTCACGGCCGGACGCACACGCGCAGCCTGGGCGCTGCTGCCGCAGATTCAGCAAGCGCTGGCAATGAGCACCGGCGAGAAACATGCCACGCGCGTGCGGCAGGTGGCAGCCCTGCTCGCACGCCAGGTGCGCCTGGCCTCCGTGGGTTCAGCGCAACTTGACACCGTCAATGTCGACGTGCAGGAAGACACGCAATCGGTCTTTGGTCACTTCCTCAACGATCTGTGGACCGCAGACGCCAATCGCGGGCTGATGCAGGTGGTCTACGGCATCAACGGCAGTCTGCCGCTTGTCCACGCGCTGGATGGGCCGGTGACGGTTGTCGCAATTGCCAACGCCGCTCACACACAGGGCGGCAACTGGGCGTAGAAGTGTGCAGACGCCGGTGAAACCGGGGCCGATGGCGCTTTCTGCGTCGCCGGGGAAGCGTGCGTAGCGCAGGGCCTCCGTGCCCTCATTGTTCTTGCGACGCAGCGGCCACAGTGTGCAGCATGAGGGATCTGTGCAGAGTAGCCACAATTGAGGGCGCGGAGGTCCTCCGCTACGTACGCTCAACTTGTTGCGTAGCGCAAGTGATTCATCCCCACGCAGTTCAGCTTTGCGGAATCCAGGGTCCACATCATGGCAACACCAGTCATCATGCCCAAATTCGGAATGGCGCAAGAAGACGGCACCATCATTCGCTGGCTCAAGCACGAGGGCGAGCAAGTAACGAAGGGCGAGACAATCCTTGAGGTGCAGACCGACAAGGTCGACATGGATGTCGAAGCCCCCGCCACGGGTATTCTGCGCGATGTGCGCTATGGCGTTGACGCCACAATTCCGGTGACGACCGTGATCGCTTCAATCGCCGATCCTGGTGAGGAGGCGCGCATTGCCCTCTCTGCGGCCCAGCCCGCCGCGCAGGCGGCCGCGCAGACTGCGGCGCCGGACGGCGCCGGCCGCCCGCGGATCAGCCCGGTTGCGCAACGCATGGCCGCGGCGCAGGGCGTGGACATCGAGCAGGTGCAGGGCAGCGGTGCGCGCGGCCGGATTACCGCCGCAGACATCGCACCGGCAGCGCCAGAGCCAGAGCCAGAGAGCGGATCCGCTCTCGCCGACTCGTTCGCCCATAGCGCTCCACGCACCGTGCGCGCGACACCCGCCGCGCGGCGACTTGCCGTTGAGGCCGGAGTCAGTTTGCAGGATGTCGTCGGCAGCGGCCCGGAAGGGCGCGTTCACGTCGCGGACATCAATGCAGCCGTCGCAGCACGCGTCCAGCCCGCCGGCGTCATACAACCAGACCCGAACCCGCCCGTTCCGCCGGCCGACCTCGGCGCTCCGCTGCAGGGGATGCGGCGCATCATTGCAGGACGACTTGCGCGCAGTTGGCAGGAAATCCCGCATATCTTTCTCCAGTGCGCCATCGACATGACCGAGGTGGAGGCGCTTCGCCAGGCGCTCGCACCCGAACTTGAGGCAAGCGGCGCGCGTTTGACGCTCAACACAATTCTGGCGTACGCGACCGTTGCTGCGCTTGTGCGCCGTCCGCGCCTCAACGCCTGGCTCCGGAGCCGAGACGGCGAGCACTTCGTGAGCCGGCAGCAGCAGGTAAATCTCGGTTTTGCCGTAGCACTCGACGACGGCCTCATCGTGCCCGTCGTCCAGGATGCAGGACAGCTCAAACTGGCTGCCTTTGCGCAGAAGATGGAGGCGCTCGCGTCATGCGCGCGCACGGGCGAACTCACGCCCGATGACGTGGCAGGTGGCACCTTCACCATTTCCAACCTGGGCATGTATCCCGTCACCAACTTCACGGCGCTCATCAACCCGCCCCAGATCGCCATTCTGGCAATCGGTCGCATGCAGATGAGGCCTGTGTGGAATGGCGCGGCCTTTGCGCCTCGTCCTGTGATTGAGGTCACTCTTGCGGCCGACCACCGCGCAGTGGACGGTGCAATTGCTGCGCAGTTCCTTACCGTGCTGAAGCAACTTCTTGAAGAACCCCGCATGCTGTTGCTCTAAAGTGAGAGCGGGATGAAATCCACATTGACTACGAACAGCGCAACGCAAAGACGCGGAGGACGCAAAGTGACGCAGAGGAAAAGCCGCTGCCTGAACTAAGTCAACATCTTGCAGTCCTTTGCGTTCCTTTGTTCTCTTTGCGACTTTGCGTTGACATGTTGTTTTCATTTCCGTATGACTTTAGAAGAAGCCCATCAGGAAATACCTGGCGCACGGCCGTCAGGTCAGGTATGCTCACCGTGTTGCGCGAACTTGCAGCAAATTTGACACAGTCGAGGAGGAATCATTTTGAGTACGAGCACCGCGACCACCCCACCAGCACAGCATTACCCCACCGGCAAGATACTTGTCGCAGGCCTGATTACGATTGTGGTTTCAGTAGTTTTGAACTACCTCATTCTCTGGATTGCAACTGGACTCCTTGGCCTTGAAACCGACTTTGCGCCTTTTGCCGAGCCTGCGACTTTCGCCATCTTCACGACTTTCTTCCTTGTGGTCGCCACATTGGTATGGTGGTGGATTGCTCGCCGATCGGCCACGCCCGAGAGGACTTTCAAGAACATTGCGTTGGTTGCCTTGGTCCTGTCAATGATCCCCGACGTGCTAATCCTTTTCATGCCAGTGCCGGCCGAGTCGGGCACGCCGACGATTCCCGCCGTTCTTCTGCTAATGCTCATGCACGTTGTCTCGTGGTACGTAGCGATAACTGTGCTGCCGCGCTTCTCGCGGGAATGACCAGCGTTACGGGCAGGCCGCTGCAATGGTCTCTTGAGCGACCTTGATGTCGGCAGTGCCGCCGCCCTGATTGTTGTTCGCTCTGGCGCTTTCCGAAGCGCAGCGCCGCGTGTTGCGATCAGTTAAGGTCAAGCTTACCTCTGCCATCTCATGTCGCAGGCACAACGCACACCTCCCCCAGTTTCGCCCGTTCCAGCTGCTCCGACGCGAGCAACTCCGCCTTCAGGCGCGCCTCCAGCGGAGCGATCGCTGCGCGACCTTGTGCAGGGAATGGTGCTCGGCGGTCTGCTGGTCGCGATCACGCTGGGATTGGCGTGGCTTGCCTTTGGCAGAACCCCAAAGGCCCAAGTCGTGATGCATGCGCCGCCCACAACCATCGAGGAGTCTGCTGCGGGCGTAATTCAACCAACTGCAGCGCCTGAGCCCACGGCAACGCCTGCAGACGTCACAGTATTTGTCGCCGGCAGCGTCGCACGGCCGGGTGTCTATAAACTTGCCGGCGGCACGCGTCTTCTGGATGCGTTGGATGCTGCCGGGGGACTCCTGCCCACAGCGGCCGCAGAGAACATCAACCTGGCGATTCTGCTACGTGATGAGGCGATGATCTATGTGCCGGCGCAAGGGGAGACAGTCGCCCCGCCGCAACCCGGCGCCACTGTTGCTGATCGTGGATTGACTGTCGACGTTGGCAGCGCGCCCGGAATCCCTGTAAACATCAATCGCGCCGGTGCCGACGAGTTGATGGAGCTTCCCGGCATTGGCCCGGCCAAAGCGCAGGCGATCATCGCCAATCGACCGTTCGCCAGCGTGGACGACCTGGACCGCGTGCCAGGGATCGGGCCGGCAACGCTTGAGGTGTTGCGACCATTGGTGACGGCCCCCTGAACAGGCCGGGCGCTGCGCCTGGGCTTCGCGCGCGTTGCACAACCGCACGCGCACGCTTGGCCGCCGGCAACATCGTGCCACATTGTGGGAATCCCGCCGGAAGCACAATCTGCTAACGTGCAACAAGCCGGAACATTCCCGCAATCCAGCAACGGGAAGTCCGTCGGCGACGTGTCGGCGCAAACATCCCTTGTCGCACTCGACGCCCGGGCTTGCTTCGCCGGGCTTTGACCTGAAGCGGCCCTCGATGTAGGATTGTCGACAAATACGTGGCACCCCACACGGCGTGCGTCTGTTTCTCCAGGAAATCCACCTTTATGTCTGATTCCGATTCGACGCCAACCGAGCTTGACCACTCTGCAGAAGATGGCCCGCAAGGCGATCTGCGCCGCGATGTTGCCGATGTAAGCAACGAGGTTGTGGTCCAAAGCGCCAATCTGTTCCTTGTGGCGCGGCGCGTGCTGCTCACAAGTCTTGGCGCGCTTGCCATGACGATCGATGAGAGCGCCGAATTTGTGAGCAAACTGGTCGAACGTGGCGAAATTGCCGAGACGGACCTAAGCCGTATGGTGAGCGAATACATGGAGCGCAGCAACGAGCGCGAGGAGCACGCGTCCGAAGCACGGCGGAACACCGTGGACAAGGCAACGGTTGCCCTGGCTGACAGCGTCGAAATCATTCTCGGGCGGCTAAACGTTCCCACGCGCACGGACATTGACGAACTGAGCCGAAAGATCGGCCAGTTGAATGACAAGGTTTTATCCCTCAAACACACCGGCGTTGGTGCACAAATTGATGGCGAGCGGGACGCTTCACAAGCGGTGGAGGCTGCTGCAGAGCCATTGAGTGCATCCGGCAGCGAAAACGGTAGCGCGGCAATCTGAAGTTATACCGAGCTGTTCGTAGTCAATGTGGATCTCACTCCGGTTTCACTTTAGAACGCAGACTGCCGGAGTCCGCCGATAAAATCCAACAAGAAAGGGGAGAGCGCATTGACGCCCTCCCCTTTCTTTGTGAAGTTCCTGCTGCTACTGGCTTACCGGGTCGCCCGCGCTCTTTGCTCCTGGCGCAGCGCGTGGGGCGGCCACCGGCTTCGCAGGTGAGAGGCTGCGACGGAAGTCCACAATCCGCTTGCGCACGGGAGGCACCCGTATGAGCAGCAGGATTGCCACTCCAATCCCGTAGAGCAGAGGTTCAACCTGTTCGGCGGCCTTGGCTTTCCAGAAGTAGTGCACCACGGCCGCAATCCCCGCAAGGTAGACCCACCGGTGAAGGCTCTTCCACCTCGGTCCCAGACGCCTCATCCAGCCTTTTGTCGATGTGAAGGCGAGCGGCACCAGGATCAGGAATGCGGCGAGGCCGACAAGAATGTAGGGCTTGGAAGCCAGACCGTCCGCAAGGATGAGGCGCAAATTGAAGCCGTAATCAAGCCCAACGAAGTTGAGTAGATGAAAGCTTGCATAGACAAACGCCCAGATGCCCAGCGATTTGCGCACGGTCAGCGGCTGGCGCACGCCAAAGACAATGTTGGCAGGCGTGCACGCGAGCGAGAGTGTGAGCATGATCAGGGCCGCCTTGCCTGTGCGGTTTGTAATGGTTGTGATGGGGTTAACGCCCAGGTCGCCCATCCACGCATCATATGCAAGCAGAAGCAGCGGGATAGCTGCGGCTATGTTGACGGCCAGCCAGAACCAGTTCTTGCGCAGCCACTTGTTTGTCTTGTTCATCATGTTCATTCACCAAATGTCTATTGACCAGAGTGGTGATGTGTGGCTAGCGATCCGTCGCGCCGGCATTGGGGCCGAAGGGACTGAGCCGAACAACGCACAGAATCGTACGTTGCGCTCTTCATTGCGATGACTTGCGGCCTGGCGTCCTAGCGCAAAAACACCAGCACTGCGTGAGCCAAAGGCATACCGAAATGAAAACAACATCTCAACGCAAAGTCGCAAAGAGAACAAAGGAACGCAAAGTGTTGACTTAGTTAAGGCAGCGGCTTTTCCTCTGCGTCACTTTGCGTCCTCCGCGTCTTTGCGTTGAGCTGTTCGTAGTCAATGTGGATTTCATCCCGGTTTCACTTCAGAAGTTCGCGGTCAGGCTCATCCCGTCATACATGTAGGCTACTTCGTCACCATAGCCGTTAAACGGCAGCGTTTCGTGCCGACCGCCCAGTTCTCCAATGCGCCGCTCTGTCGCCTGGGACCAGCGCGGATGGTTCACCGCCGGATTCACATTGGCGTAGAAGCCATATTCGCGCGGTGCCGCAGCGGCCCACGTCGAAACGGGCTGCACGTCGGTGAGAACCATCTTGACGATTCCCTTGATGCTCTTGAATCCGTACTTCCACGGCACCACCAGTCGGAGCGGCGCGCCCTGCTGTGGCGTCAGCAATTCGCCGTACATGCCCGTGGCCATGATCGTCAAGTCGTGCATCGCTTCATCCAGACGCAGACCCTCGCGGTACGGCCAGTCAAGTAGACCAGTCTTCTGACCTGGCATCTCTTCCGGGCGCATGACCGAGGTGAACTCGACATATTTTGCGGATGCCGTCGGCTCCACGGCCTTGAGCAACTCGCCAAGCTTGAAACCCACCCAGGGAATGACCATGGACCATGCTTCAACGCAGCGCAGCCGGTAGATATGCTCCTGCTGCGAGTAGTCGTTGATCAAATCCTCGATGGCAAAGGTCGCAGGTTTGTTAACCATTCCGCTCACTTCGAGCTGCCACGGGAACGTGGTAAAGTCCTGCGAGAGCGGCGCCACCTTCTCCTTGTCGAGGCTGAACTCGTAGTAGTTGTTGTAGTTCGTGATCTCCTCAAAGCTGTTGAGTTTGCCGCCCAGTTCGTCTGTCGCGGCGCCGGCAGTCGGCTCGCTGTAGGCAAGCGCCGGAGGCAGGGTGCCAACCGCGGCAGTCAGCGCGGCCGTGGAGGTCGCTGCGTCTGCGCCGGCCGTTGCGCCTGCGCCGGACGCGGCGCTTGCCGAAGTTCCGGAACTGCCTGATGAACCGGGAGCGCACGCCGCAAGTGCCACGGCACTTGCAGTGACCCCGGCGGCGCGCATGAACTCGCGCCGGGATAGGAAGAGATGCTTGGGTGTGATTTCCGACGGGTCGATCTTTACCATGGTAGCGATCCTTTCAATCGGCCGTGGCCGCTTGTTGCATAGTAGCGACTGCATCAACTTCGATTCTTGCGTGGCGAAGCAACACCTTGATTGCTCTCACCATCATACACAACGAAGAAAACCCTGCCTGTAGTTTTGCTTGAGTTTGGATCCATTCAATCTGCGCACTCACCCAGCCTGATTGCGCCGCACAGATGCACCACATGACGCCATGAATCTCTTCAACCATCTTCACCCGGCCGTTGTACACTTTCCGATTGCGCTCCTGCTTGTCGCGAGCGCGGCAGGTCTGACCTATCTCTTTGCGTGGCGGCGACCGGAACTGCGCATCGTCACATGGGGTTCGGCGCTGCTGGGATGGGTGGCGTGCGTTGTGGCAGTTGCCACCGGCCTGGTGGCACAAGCTGGATTGCCGCCGGATGCGCCATATCGAAGCGTGCTCAATTGGCACATTGGCACGGGCCTGGGCGCGATGGCTTCGTATGGGATATTGCTCTATCTTGCCTGGATTGATCGATCGGCGCGGGCGCGGCGCGAACGCTCTCGAGCCGGTTTGCCCGAAATGCGCGACTACCTTGATGCGCCGGGCCGCGCCCGCGCAACATCGGCGGCGCTGCTGATACTCGGCGCGCTCTTCGTCTTCCTTGCCGGATGGAACGGCGGCGAACTGGTTTACCAGTGGGGCGTGAACGTGTTGCGCTGATGCGGTTGGGTGCGTTGCCGAAGGGCAACGACGGCTTTAGCGGTGAATCGCCGAAAAACGTGGCGTTATCGTAGCGGGGGGCTTCCAGCCCTCCGTTATTGGACTCTGAATCGTCCATCGGGAAGCTTCGCGCCAGAGATGTGGCGTAGGCAACCTGGCTGCCCGCACAAAAAACGGAGGGCTGGAAGCCCCCCGCTACGATCCTGCGGACTTTGGAGACGCACCAGTTCGGCCGCCGTTCGTCCGGAACGCTACGCAATTGGTCAGCACGGCAGCTAAAGCAGCCGCTACGCAAGACCGTCCCACGTGCAGCCGGCCAAGCGTCTGGATTCCTGTTTTTTCGGTTGTTTCCGTTGTTTCCGCGTACAGGCTGTTCTTTTTCCCCGCGGATTTCCTAGAGCGCATCGCGCGCAGACCGCAGTTGCGCCAGCCTCGTCTCAAGTTCAGCAATCTGCGCATCAAGCTCCGTGCGTGTCAGAACCGCGTCTTCGGCCGGCAGCGCTGGGGCGACGTCAAGCGGGGCGTAGCGCCCGTCTGCGCGCAGGGCGGCGACGTGAACGCCCCACAACAATGCAGCAATTGCGGTTCGCGCCAGGTCCTCCGCCATTTCCGGCGAGAGAAGCGCGATGGTCTTGTCGCCGAGCAAGAAGAGGAAGACGCGATAAAGCACCTGGGCGAGATAGAAGAGAATCAGAATCGCCCCGGTAAAGGCAATACCGTAGAGATAGATGCGTCGAGGCAGCGAGGCGCGTTCGGCCGCGCCCTCGGTGTCTTCTTTCTGCGCAATGCTCTGCACCGCGCGCCAGTGCAGCGCCCACACCGGCGCGCCGACCACCAGCAGACTCAGGCCCGTCGCCAACGGCTGCTGCCACACGAAGCTCGCTTTGAATTGCCCTGCGGTCAGCAGCGCATCAAGCACCACCTGGACCACATTGATGAGGCCGACCCACAGCAGCACCAGCCCGGTCGCCGCAACGGCGTAGTAGTAAATGCGCCGCACGGTTGCCGCGTCGGCGCGCACGCCCGATCGCTCCTCCATGGCCTGGATGGTGTTCCAGAATCGCCACCAGATGAGCGCGCCCGCAGGAATGTAGGCCAGCGGCTCCGCAATCAAATCAAGCAGTTCCAGCGGGCTACGGTTGAAGCCCGCAAACGTCCAAATGAGCAATGCGCGCACTACAAGTGCCGTGGGCACGAGTGTGGCCACGGCTCCGCCTACTGCCGTGAAGTAGAGGAACAGCCGCAACAGCGCGCTCTGCTCTTCGGCAGGGTGGCAAGTGACGATTTCATGCCAAACCTGCAAGCCGGTGCGCGCCACTACGACGCCGATCAAGACCGACGACAGCCCGCCACCTGCATGCGCGCCAAACCAGTTGCGGGTGATCGACGGCGCAATCTGGTCGATGCCCCACTGAATCAGTGAACTGACTATCGTCGCAGAACCAAATAGCGCCATCGCCAGCCCGGTGATGATCACCCCTGCCAGGAAGAGCCGCCGCCACGCTGCAGACCAACTCACCTCCAGGCCAAAGTCGCCGTCGGTGCGCGCAACCGTTTGCCAGTACCAGAGCAGTGCGCCCGATGCGGCGATCGCGACAAGTTCCTGCAGCCAAACGGCGGGAAGTATGTCGCTCTGCCGCGCGGGCTGGCCCAACGCAAGTTGTGCAATGCCCGCAAGCAGTGCTTGCGCATTGACAAGTAGCATCCCCAGTGCAATCGCCGAGGCGGCATAAAGGAAGAACTTGCGCATCGCCGCGCTGCGTTCTTCGGGGAAGTCCGCGTCGGCAGCTCGCGCCTGGATATTGGCCCAGTGAAGAAGGAAGAGGGGTGTGGTGACAATGAGCAAACCCGCACTGGCCGCAATTGCACTGCGTTGGAAACTCGACCCGCCGATCACGATCAGGCCGGGACCAGTGATCCATGCGTCAATGATCGCGTCGGCAAGACTGGTGAATGCAAACAAGCCTGCCGTCGAACTGATCAGCGCGACGAGATACAAGTAGAGGCGGCGCACCGTGGCCTGGCGCGCGCCTTCGCTAGATTCCGAATGCTGATTTTGCGCGCTGGAGGTCGTATTCGTCTGCACCGTGGACATTGCGATCACCAATAGGACGTCGGTGCTGCATATCTCAATTGCGCACCGGCATCGTAGCGGGGGGCTTCCAGCCCTCCGGCCGTTTGTCTTACCCGATCCTGAAGCGGAGGGCTGGTAGCCCCCCGCCACGAGGGCCCGAGTCCCTGCGTGACTTGCGTCAATAGAAGAGGCTGTTTTCGGCGATCTTCCATTGACCATTCTCGCGCACAACCCGAATGATCCGCTGGTTCGTATAGGTGGACCTGCCAAAGAGACCGCCGCCACCAAAGTTGTCCTCGGCGATCGTTACCGACGCCTCGTCGCCGATGACGTCACTCACGTCGAGTATGCGCGTGCGTTGGCTGGATGAATTGTTCGCATAGCTATTCGCCGCATTGGCAATAGGGTCGTAGCCATTCTTTTCGATGGCGTCAAGCGTCTCCTGCGTGAACTCGGCGCGCGCACGCGCAACATCGCCAAGCTGGACGGCGACAATCGCGTTGTAAACAGGAGTGGAAGGGCTGTCGTCAGCCCGATACGAAGCGGGCGCGTCATTCTGACCGGCAGTCGAGTTGACGGTGAAGATTGCCGCGACGACAAGCAGCAGCACGACGCCTATCACGATCCATGTGAATTTGTCTATCCGCAGGTGCATGGCACCTCCGCTGGTACGATTGTCGGGGAATGTGGATTTGATGCTTACGATTCCTGTGACGCCAGGCGGGGACTACTTGTTCCAAATCGACTGTCTTTCCACAGTCCGGGCAGATCAGGGCGCGCCGTTCTTCAATTGCATGAGTTCCCACGTCATGCCACCTTCTTCGGCCTTGACGATGGTATGCGGCGCGTCGACCGAGACCCACAGGCGCGACTCACGAACGCCATTGTTGAGTGCTACCTTCAAGGCTTCACTTTGGCCTTCAGGGGTTGTCACCGTTTCCGGCTTTCCCACGCTCACCGTTACCCGCTCCAGCTGGCCCGTAAGGGGAAGGAAGCTGTTAAGTTGTGTCGAGTAGCCCTGTGCCAGCGGCAGGGTGCGCACCAGCGCCCAGAGGCTGCGCTGGTCACGTGCGTCCGAAGGGATGTTGTACTTCTGATACGACAGGTTGTTCTGTTTTGTCGTTAGTTCGAGATTGACTTCGCCTTTGTCATAGGTAGCGCTTACACGCTCTGTGCCGGATGCGTCGGAACTCGCCAACGCCGACTGGGCCGGGCGGAAATCGCCGGCACTGAAGGAAACGCTGCTCGTTTCGCCGCCGCCCAGGCCACTGACCTGGCGGCGAATCACCCAACCCGGTGAGCCATTCACCGTCTCGGATGTGATCGCGATGACGCCCGTGCCCACCGGGTTTCCCTGGGCATCCACCACGTTGTACGTTGCAGTCTCACCGCTCTGCCAGGGCGCTTCGCCAAAACGCAGCGGCTGCGGCGTGGCAGTCCCGCATGCAGCAAGCAAGACGACTGCACCGAGGAGAGCAGCAAGGTACAGCGTGGCACGTTGAACATGTTTTTGCTTCATGTCGATTCAGCCTTTGTCAGCCGGCGCCACTCGCACTTTTTCATTCATTTTGCGCAGCAGAGGTGTAGCACGAACTGATCATAGACAAATGATAACATGCGTTGCGCCAGGTTGGATGGACGTAGCGGAGGGAAGCCCCCCGCTACGCCACGGGCGACGCCTGATCGACAAGTGTCGCAACTTTCCGGCGAGTCTAGCGGTGCGTCTCCATCCACTCGAGCGCGGCCGCGGCAAGGGCGGCTGCGCCAATTGGCAGCGCGTCTTCGTCAATGCGGAAGTCGGCGCGGTGCACAGGGTAAATCCGATCCCATGCGGGGTTCTTGACGCCCAGGAAGAGAAAGCTGCCGGGGGCGGCCTGCGCCATATAGCTGAAATCCTCGGCGCCCATGACAGGCTCTGCCTCAAGGACGTTCTCTGCGCCCAGCAATCCCGCGGTTGCGGCGTACATCGCTGCGGTGGCTTCTGGGTCATTCACCGTCGGGCGGATAGCCGCGCAGGACAACCAGTTCGGCGCTGCCGCCCATGGCTTCGGCCACGCGCACCGCCTTGTGCATTTCGTCGGCAAGCTGGTCGCGCACTTCAGGCGTGTATGAGCGAATCGTGCCGGTCAGCTCCACAAAGTCGGGAATGACATTGCTTGCCACGCCCGCATGGATTGTGGAAATCGTGATCACGCCTGATTCAAGCGGATCGATGCGCCGGCTGACGATCTGGTGAATCGCCTGGATCACCATCGCGCTGATCTGGATTGGGTCAATCGCCGATTGCGGGCGCGAGGCGTGACCACCGACGCCGCGCACAACCAGCTTGAACTCGTCGGCCGCGGCAAGCAGCGGTCCTTCGCGCAGTGCAACCGTGCCCACGTCGTTCTGGGCCGCCACGTGAAGGCCGAAGACGGCATCAAGCCCGTTGAGCGCACCTTCTTCCACCATGCGCATGCCGCCGGACTTGCCCTCGGCGTCCTGCGCCTCTTCGCTCGGCTGGAAGAGCAACCGCACCGCGCCCGGCAGCTTGCCCTCGTCGGCGAGCCCCTTGAGCAACGTCGCTGCGCCGAGCAGCATCGCCGTGTGCGAATCATGGCCGCAGGCATGCATGATGCCCGGCCTGGTGCTGTCGAAGTCGGTGCCGTTCGTCTCAACAATCGGCAGCGCGTCCATGTCGGCGCGCAAACCCACCAGCGGCCCCTCGCCGCCCATCAGGTGGCCGACCACGCCGGTCTTTGCAACTTCGGTTTCGGTGTCAATGCCCAGCAGCGCAAGTGTACTGTTGACCAGCCCGGCGGTGCGATGCTCGGTAAAGGTCAGCTCGGGATTGCGGTGGATTTCCCGCCGCCAGGCGCGTATATCCTCGTGGATGGCCTTGGCGCGTTCAAGCAGTTCAGCGGATGAGATGGATTGGGGCATGGGACTTTCTCCTTGTGGTGCGAAAGGCGGCCGTTGTGAGGCGGCCGTCGCGAAGTTGCAGTGGGAGCCGCCGCGATGGATGGCTCAGGACGAAGCAAGAGGCATGGCCAGTCGCTCGATGCCAAACTCGCCGCCGGCTAGCACGCCGGTTGCGAGTTCCAGCAGGCAGAGTGCCACTGGACTCTGCGGAAGCAACTGCCAGGTGTCGGCATCCGGGGACATGTAAATACCGTCGGGCGTTGCCGCGAGCCAGCCACCGTTGCGCAGGGCAAGCAGGGCGTCGGCGCGTGCGGCAAAGCTCGGCACGGAGGCGAAGGTGCGTCCGCCGTCGGTCGATTGCAACAGGCCGCCGCTTTCCAGCCCGGCAAGAACGGTGCCATTGGCGTGAAAACTTGGCGAGACGGCAATCGCCTGGATAGCACCGTCTGTGTCGGCGACGCGCCGCCAACCAAGACCGGCCGCAGGTGAACGGTAGAGGCCGCTCTCGGTGCCGGCAAAGACCACCTCAAAGGCAGGCCAGTCGTCGGCGGGTGGGGCGGGCGCCCATGCAAGTGCAAGCACGGTAAATTCGTGAAGCCCGTAGTTGCACAGTGTCCAGGTACGCCCGCGATTGGTCGTGCGCAGGATGCCCGCACCGTCCGTCGCAGAAAGCAGAACGCCACTCTGTTCGGCGTGTGGCGCTGGTGCCAGTTGGAGTACAGGCGCCCTTGTGTAGTCCATCCAGCCGGCCTGCCAGCCGCTGCCGGCAGCGCGCCATGCCGCACCGTGGGGTGCGCCGCCAACCAGCAGCACCGGCCCCGCCACCCCTGCGACAGTCGCGCAGCAAAACAGACCGCTCATCGGTTGTTCTTCGGGGATGCAGCGTTCACCGTCAAAGCGAAAAAGTCCATCTGGCCCAGCGCCGAAGAGTGCGGAGTCAGGTGAAGCGTTTGCAGCGGCAAGAGACAGGATGAGCGGCATATGCGTGTGATGGAGGTGGGAGCCCTGCGGCGATTACGGGTGTAAACTCTGTTCGGGCTTGCGATGATAAACGATTGTGTCGGTTGTAAGCGCCATGAGCGCACAACTGACTGCGCTGAGTAGAATCCCGCTGACAACTTCGACGGCGTCCACAACGCCACCTGCAGGGCCGCTAATTATTGCCTGGCTGAACGCATCAAACGCGGCCGGGCGCGCCGTCTGCAGCAACCCGCCCGGCAATCAGCGCAGTGGAGTCGACCCCCGCGTTGTGTGCGATCTGGCGCAAAGGCGCGTCAAGCGATTCGGCCAGAAGCGCCACGCCCATGGCGCGGTCGCCGTCAAGCTGCAGGTTGCGCAAGGCCGGCAGAGCGTGGACGAGCGCCGCACCGCCCCCGGCGACGACGCCGCTGCGTTGCGCAGCAGCAAGCACTTGCAGCGCACGCGTCGCTTTGTCGAAGAGCATGTTGCGTTCCAGATCGCTGTGGGCGCCGATCTTCAGTTCGCCGATGCCGCCCGTCAGGGTCGCCAGTCGTCGCGTCAGTTCCGGGCGATCGGCGTCGCTGCTGTCGAGCGTGGCCAGGCGCGCCTGCACGTCTGCGGCGGCGGCGCGAATGTCGCTGCGGTCGGCATCGATTGCCGCTACAGTGAGCCTCTCGTGGACGAACTCGGCGCGCGCGACCTTTCCAAGGTCCTCGCCGCGCACCGAACGGACGCCGCGCAGATGCCCCTTGCCAAGCAGCGTCGCGCCGGTGAGAAGCCCAAGATCCGTGAGCTGCGCGTTTCGCTCGTTTGGGGCCGCTGCAAGCTTCACGCCAAGGAGCGCGAGCTTGCGCTTTTCGGCCGGGGCTTGCTGATTCATCACGAGCAAGTTGAGAGCCTGCGCGGAGATCTCCGGGCCAACGATCAAGAGCGAACCGGCGCCTGCGGCCAGCGCGGCTTCAAGGAGCGCGAGCGCGGCCTCGGCGCTTTGCAGCGGCTCATCAACAAGCGCCACCGCCGATTCACCGAGAACAGCCTGGTGGCGCGCTGCATCCGTGTAGAAGTACATGCTCGCGATTTGCGCCTTGAATTGTGCGCCGGCCACGTAGCGCCGCTCAAGGTAGGGCGCCACCAGTTTCTCAATCTGAATTTGTCCCTCAGGGCCCAGCAAATAGCGCATTTCGCCCAGAGCCGCGCTCAAGGGCCGCTCCCCGGTAATGGCATAGGCGAGCCGCGCGAGGTCGTCTTCGTGATCGACAGGTTGCGCCTGGTCCTTGAGCGCTGCAACCACTGCCGCGGCGGCTGCCTGTAACCCGCGTGCGAGTTCCATGGAATTCACCCCGGCGGCTTGGAGGCGCACGCCGCGCGCAACAATCGCACGCGCAAGCACCGCCGCCGTGGTTCCGCCGTCGCCAAAACGCTGCTGCATGCGCCAGATCATGTTGCGCATGAGCATCGCGCCTATGTCGGCCTGCGGTGTCCCCAGGCTCAGCAGCCGGCGGACGACCGTGCCGGCATCGTCAAAGAGCTCGAATTTGGTGTTGGCGTTGGCGCTGCCCGCGACATGGCCGCCAAGGGGGCCAAGCGTAGGGGCAAGCAGATCGGCAATCGCGTGAATGCCCGTGAGGAACTGATGTTGGGCGTCGGGCTGGCCCACAACCTGGGCGCGACGACTTGTCATGACGAGCCCTGTTCTGAAGCGGTGCATCCTGCTTGGAGAGTTGCGCGTGGATTCTCAGGAAAAAGAGACCCGGTCAATGCGACCGGGTCCCTTGTCCATCCCAGCGAGCAATCTCAGCTTGCGCCGTTGGCGCCGGCCACGACTGCTGGATCGCGATACTTCTTGCCTTCCTCAATCAGCATGACGGGAATGCCGTTGCGGATCGGGTACTTGTAGCCATTGCGGGGATTGAGGAGAAACTTGCCGTCATCAACCAATTCAAGCGGCCCCTTGTCCTCCGGGCAGACAAGAATCTTGAGGAGCTCCGGGCTGATTTGCCCGCCCAGGGGCGCGTCGTCAAGCGACTTGATCGGCTGCGAAGGCAGCACACCCGAACGAGTCGCGCCGGCCGGCTCCGGGGTGCTCAGCATATTGCGCACCACGTAAATAATGGATCCGACAATGGCGGCAAAAAATATAAAACGAAGGAATTTCTTCACTGGTGTTCCTCCTGTGATAGGCGAATGCGCCCGTTGATCGCGGCAGATTGCGCGCCTGAGACAACTGTGCGCCTTGAGCGGCGCGTCGTTTGCGAAGGTGGTGCCCGCACTGGAGTGCCGAACGGACACGATCATTGCCCGCCTATCTTAGCACAGCGCCGCGGCCAGCACAATTTGCGGCCAAATTGATCGCTCTGGTTGCACCCGCCAGAGGCGCACGCTATACTGCGGCGCAGAATCCCATGGCTGCTCGCTGATTTAGCGCGTGCAGCCGCCACTGATCGCACACCTCCATGGCTGCTCCCGCTCTCCTTATCCTCGGCATCGTCTGGCTGGCAACCCTCTTTCTGGTGCGCCGGCGCGAACGGCGCGCGGGGTGTCCATGGCGCGGTCTCGGCGGATGTTGCCGCGGGCGGCATCCTCTTTCTGCTCTTTCTGGGCTTCTTCTGGCGCACGCTCAGCGGCGACGTCTTTCAACCCGCCGATGGCGGCGACCTGGTTTCCTTCCTCTTCCCCACCTATCGATTTGCCGCAGGCGAGCTCGCCCAGGGGCGGCTGCCGCTCTGGAACCCGGCGCTTTACGGCGGCGCGCCCTTGTTTGCCGATGTGCAGTCCGGCTGGCTCTATCCGCCCAATCTGCTCCTGTTTCTCACCTGGCCGCGCTTTGACTATGTGGCCCTCGAGTGGATGGCCGTGCTTCACCTGTGGTGGGCGGCGCTGGGCATGTACGTGCTCCTGCGCACGTTGCGCTTTGGCGGGCGGCAGTTGTCGCCCCTCGCTGGAGTCTTCGGCGCGCTGGCCTTTGGCTTGAGCGACCCCTTGCTCATCCACCTGGGCAACCTGAATCTGATTGCGGTGCTTAGCTGGATGCCCTGGGCGCTGGCGGCGTTTGATCGCGCCCTGCGTGCCAGGGGCCTGGGGTGGTTGCGCTGGTCGGCCGTGGCCGCGATCATCGTCGCCGTCAGCACGTACGCCGGGCACGCGCAGAGCACGCTCTACGTGGGGCTGGCGCTCGCTCTCTATGCTCTCTTCACAGTGCTTGTGGCATGGGCCGAACCGGGCGGACGGGCGCGCCTTATGCGCGGGATCGGTGCGCTGGCGATCACCGGTCTGCTTGCGGCGCTGATCGCCGCACCGCTGCTGCTCCCCGTCCTCGCCCACACGCCATTCACGGCGCGCAGCGATTTCTCCTACCAGGAGACTGTCGGCTACTCGCTCGCTCCCGTTCAGGTGATAGGTGCGATTGCGCCGGGCTTCTTCGGCCGCGGGCCCGCATTGCACTGGGGCCTCTGGCAGCGGGTGGAACTGCCCTACGTTGGCCTCGCGGCGCTTATGCTGGCCGTCGCCGCACTGTTTCTCACGCGCGATGGCAGGGCGCGCCGAGGACTGCTGTCGTGGATTGCCATCGCGCTCACCGGTCTTGTTGTGGGCCTGGGCATTTACGCCGTCGCGCATGGCTGGCTCACGCAATTGCTTCCCTTCTTCGGCCAGTTGCGCGCACCGGCGCGCGCGCTGATTCTTTGGTCGCTGGGCGTCTCCGTTTGCGCCGCCGTGGGCGTGGATGCGCTCATGCTTGCCGTAGTCGCGCCGGGCGGCAGCGACGCGCGCAGCGACCTGGCTACGTGGCGCAGATTTCTGCGCATCGGCGCGATCGGGTGGTTTGGCATCGTGCTGCCACTGTGCCTTCTCGCGCTGCTGCTCACACAGGTCGATGAAACGGCCTTCCTGCGTGCGTCGGTTGCGGCAATCGCGCTCGCCCTCGCTGCGGGTGTCTGGCTTGGTGTGTGGCTGCTCACGGAGGGGGGCGCAAACGCGTGGCTTAGCCCACGCGCGCTTGGTGCGCTGCTGATCGCGCTGCTCTTCTTCGAGCTTTCGGCCACGGGCGCTTACACCGATATCAGCCCCAATGACCCCACAGCCGGCTACGACCACGCCGAAATCATCAGTTTTCTGAAGGCCGACCCCGAGCGTTTTCGCATCGACACGCGCACGGACATCGAAGGACTTTGGCAGCCCGACACTGCAGCCCTGGCAGGTCTCGAGGATGTGGGAGGCATTGCCAATCCGCTGTCGCTCTCCAGTTGGAATGCATTTTGGGAGTCGACGGGCGGGCGCGACACGGATCGCTACAACCTGCTCAACGTCAAGTATGTGATCGCGCGCGACGACACGCCACTCCCCGGCACCTTTACACTCGCCTTCGATGCCCCCGGCGAACTCGCCGTCTACCGCAATCTGGACAACATGCCGCGCGCCTTCCTTGCCGCTCCACAGGGCGACCTGATGCTGCCTGACCCCGCACAGCCGTCGGTCGAAGAGGACGCATACACACCCACGCATATCAGCCTGCGTACAAATGCAACAGCACCCGCCATGCTCGTGCTCAGCGAGACGACCTACCCCGGCTGGCGCGCCACGGTCAATGGTGAACCGCAGGCGCTGCAGATGGTCAATGAGATTCAACGCGGCGTGGCGGTCCCTGCAGGCGCGGCGGTTGTGGAACTCGTCTTTGCGCCCGATTCGCTGCGCGAAGGCTGGCTTCTTGCCTTGCTGGGATTGTTCGCCGCCGGTGCGCTGATCGTCTTTGGGCGAGAGGACACGGCGCAAGAACTTGCAGCATAGCGAAGATTCTTGCTTTTCATCTTGCCCCCGTGCCAAACTGCTGTTATACTTGTCGCGTAGATTGCGCGCGGCCTTTCGCGCGTGCCACGGCAGTCACAGCGCGTACAGGGTGGCGTTGTAGCCCAATATCCTGATTCCGGACCCGGCAAGATGCCCTACATACTGGCGCATGACTTGGGGACAAGCGGCAACAAGGCCTCGCTCTTCGATGCCGAAGGCTGGTTGCTCGCCGCCGACTACGCGCCCTACGCCACGCACTACCCCCGCCCCAACTGGGCCGAGCAGACACCCGCAGACTGGTGGGAGGCGGTTTGCACGGCCACGCGGCGGCTGCTCGACAAGAGCGGCGTCGATGCAGGCGACATCGCCGCCGTGGGTTTCAGC
The DNA here is from genome assembly GCA_963735275.1 of uncultured Chloroflexia bacterium. Classification (GTDB taxonomy): domain Bacteria; phylum Chloroflexota; class Anaerolineae; order Caldilineales; family Caldilineaceae; genus UBA5069. The sequence continues at coordinate 819,566 of CAVTKJ010000004.1, forward strand.
GGCATGATGATGGGTGTGCTGCCCGTGGATGCGCACGGCGTTCCCCTGCGCTCGTGCATCATTTGGGCCGACCAGCGCGCGCAGGCTGAAGCCCGCGCCATGGCGGAACTGTGTGGCGCCGAGCGAGTCTACCTGCGCACAGGCCATCGCGTGAGTCCCGCCTATTGCGCACCCAAGATTCTCTGGATCCGCAACCACCAGCCCGAAATCTTTGCGCGCACCGCCAAGTTTCTTGTGCCGAAGGATTATCTGGTGCATCGCCTGACAGGCGAATGCGCAACGGATTACTCGGATGCGTCGGGCACGCTCCTCTTTGACCTGATGACGCGTCGCTGGGCCGATGACCTGCTCACCGAACTTGACCTGAGCGTAGACCAACTGCCCTTTCCCTTCCCCTCTCCTGCAGTCGTCGGCGCCGTCACGCCCGAGGCAGCGGCGGCAACCGGCCTCAAGGCAGGCACGCCCGTGGTGGCCGGCGGCGGCGACGGCTCGTGCGCGGGCATTGGTGCGGGCGTCGTGGATCCCGGCTCGGCCTACTGCACGATCGGCACGTCGGCGTGGATCAGCGTCTCCACAAGCGCCCCAGTGCCCGATCCGCTTCAGCGCACAATGACGTTTCACCATGTTCACCCCGAGCGCTATGCGCCCATGGGCGTGCAGCAACTTGCGGGCGGTGCGCGCGAGTGGGCGTGGAAGGCGCTTGCAGGCGATGCGAATCTCGATCTGGACAGTGCGGCCGCAAGCGTTGCGCCCGGCAGCGATGGACTGCTCTTCCTCCCCTACCTGATGGGCGAGCGCAGCCCGTGGTGGAATCCGCTGGCACGCGGCGCGTTTGTGGGGCTGGCAATGCCCCACGGCAAGCCCGAAATGGCGCGTGCCGTGCTTGAGGGTGTCGCCTTCGGGCTGCGCCAGATTCTCGAAGCGCTGCGCGAGCATGTGCCTGATATCCAGGCGTTGCGGCTGATCGGCGGTGGCGGCAAGAGCCGCCTTTGGCAGCAGATTCTCGCCGATTGCTTTGGTCTGCCCATCCATATGCTCGAACTGAAGAGCGAGGCGACGAGCTGGGGTGCGGCCGTCGCGGCGGGCGTCGGCGTGGGACTCTACGATTGGTCCATCGCTGCCGCGCGCAGCCAGGTGGTGGATGTGATTGAGCCCAACCCGGCCTACGCGCAGCGCTATGACGAGCTCGCCGCAATCTACACAGACATGTACGGTGCGCTCGAGCCGCTTTACGCACGCCTTGCCGCAGCAAACAATCGCTTCGCCGCCCAACGCGACACCCCACACTTCGAATCAGATCCGGCCGCGATGGCCGCCAGTTATAAGGAGTTGAGCTTGTGACAGTACCCGAATTCAAGAACTATCTGATGGATATGGACGGCGTGCTTGTGCGCGGCCGTACTGCCATCCCCGGCGCCGACAAGTGGATTACGCACCTTAACGATGATGCGATCCCCTATCTGGTGCTTACGAACAACCCCATGTACACGCCGCGTGACCTCGCCTATCGCCTGCAGTCGGCGGGGCTGTATGTGCCTCTGGAGCGCATCTTCACCTCCGCCATGGCGACAGCACGTTTCCTGCAAACGCAGCGCCCGGACGGGACGGCCTATGCGATTGGCGAGAGCGGCCTCACGAATGCGCTCTACGAAGTCGGCTATATCATGACCGACCAGAAGCCCGACTATGTGGTGCTGGGCGAGACGCACGGCTACAATCTCGAGCAGATTACCAAGGGCATCCGCCTGATCGATGCGGGGGCTCGCTTCGTGGCGACCAATCCGGATCCCTCCGGCCCGTCGGAAGGCGGCCTCGTTCCGGCCTGCGGCGCGATGGCTGCGCTAATCCAGGCGGCGACGGGTGTAGCGCCCTTCTTTGTGGGCAAGCCCAATTCGCTCATGATGCGCACGGCGCTCAACTACCTCCACGCCCATTCGGAAGAGACGGTGATGATTGGCGACCGCATGGACACTGACATCATTTCGGGCGTGAGCAGCGGCGTCTCCACAATTCTCGTGCTGACGGGCGTGACCAAGCGCGAGGAGGTCGCGCGCTTCCCCTACCAGCCGGCGCACGTAGTCGAGTCAATCGCAGATTTGCTGCAGGGGTAGTGCGGCAGGAAGAAAAGCCAGTACGCAGAAACAACGGAAAAAGCGGAAACTACATGAAGATCAATACTACCTATTGATTGTAGTTTTTCTACGAATGGCGAGCGCAATTACCAATTACCAATTATCATTTATGCTTTTGCTTCGTTAGGGGTCGACATGGCAACGACAGTGGTAATGCCCAAACAGGGGCAGTCGGTTGAAAGCTGCATTATTGTTGAGTGGAAGAAACAGGTCGGCGACGCAGTTGCCGAGGGCGATGTGCTCTGCGACGTGGAGACCGACAAGGCGACGCTCGAGGTCGCATCGACGGCAACCGGCGTTGTGCTGGCCTATCTTGCTGCTGCGGGTGACGAAGTGCCGGTGCTCGCGCCAATCTGCATTGTGGGCAAACCCGGTGAGGCAGTCGAGCCGCAAGGCGCGCCCGAAGCCGCGCAGCCAGTCGCGCCAATCCAACCAATCACCCAATCAACCAATCAACCTGTAACCCAATCAACCAATCAACCAATTACCCAATCAACGAGCCCCGTTTCGCCCCGCGCCCGTCATCTGGCCGAACACAAGGGCATCGACACGGTGGCACTCGCGGGGACAGGCCCGCACGGGCGCATCATCGAGCGCGACGTGCAGGCGGCGCTTGCCCAGCAGCCCCGATTGACTCCCGTGGCAAAAGCAATGGTCGCCGATGGCGGCTTCGCGGTTCCACAGCAGGGTTCCGGCCCAGGCGGACGCGTGACCTCGCGCGACCTCGTGCAGCAGGGCGCAGAAGCAGCCCAGTCCGCGCCCCAATCACCCAATCAACCAATAACTCAATCACCCAATCAACCCGTGCCGGAGGACGAGGTCACGCGCATCCCCGTCAAGGGCATCCGCAAGGTAATCGCCGAGCGCATGTTGCAGTCGTTGCAGACGACCGCACAACTCACCATGACCGCCTCGGCTGACGCGCGGGCACTCATGGCCTATCGCAAGCGCCTCAAGGAGAGCCCCGAAGCGCTGGGGTTGCGCGGCATTACCATTAACGATCTGGTGCTTTTTGCCACTTCGCGCGCGCTGGTCCAGCATCCTGACATCAACGCGCACTTCACCGATATGATGATGCTTCAGTTCAAGCGCGTGCACCTGGGCTTTGCCGTCGATACGGCGCGTGGCCTCATGGTGCCGGTGATTCGCGACGCGCAGATGCTTTCGCTGCGCAGCCTGGCAACCGAGGCGAAGCGGCTGGCCGCAGCGGCCGTCGACGGCAAGTCGGCGCCGGATGACCTGACGGGTGGCACCTTCACGGTGACAAACCTTGGGGGCTTCGGCATCGAGTCCTTCACGCCCGTGCTCAACCCGCCGCAGGTGGCAATTCTGGGCGTGAACAACATCCAGTTGAAGGCAATTGAAGGCAAGGCGGGCGTTGAGCACGTGCCGCACCTGGGTCTCTCGATCACAATCAACCACCAGGTGGTGGACGGTGCGCCCGGTGCGCGCTTCCTGCAGACGTTGGCGGCGCTGATCGCGAACTTCGATCTGCTGCTGGCGGAGTAAGGGACGGCGAAGGAGCGTAGCGGCGGCGTATGAGGTTTGTGGAAATGTTTCGGAATTGACCGTAGGTCGTCGGGGCCGCCATGGGCTAAAGCCCACGGCTATTCAACCCAAGTCGGCTGAAGCCGACTGACACCGTCGTCCTCGAGACAGAAGGGTTTCAGCCTGCTTCAGCAGGCTTGGATTGCCTGGCCGTAGGCTTCAGCCTATGGCGGTGGCAGCGGCGCGGACAATACCGATCTATCTCGGGAATGTGCATCAGCCGCGTTCTCGAGGATGCGACGTCATTTATACCGACGGTGGCTCAATCCGCCGCTACGAAACGCCCCTTTCTGCATCGACAGGGGGCAAGGGACAGGTGCTCTTGTGCAGGTGCAACGCGACGACGGCTATGCAATCAGCACGAACCCGGCCCTGCTGGACGTGGACTACATTTACGCCTACATCGCCGGCGTCTCCTACTGGGCCAAGGGGCGGAGCCGCGCCGACATGGAAACGGCCATAGCCAACTCGCTCTGTTTTGGCATCTATCGTGAGGGCGTGCAGGTGGGCTTTGCTCGCATCATCACCGATTACGCGACCTTCGCCTATCTCTGTGATCTGTTCGTGGACCCGGCGCAGCAAGGTAAGGGCTTGGGCAAGTGGCTTGTGCAAACAATCGTCAACGCCCCTGAAATTGCCGGCCTGCGGCGCATCTTGCTCGTCACGCGCGACGCACAGGCGCTCTATCGCGACTACGGCGGTTTTGAGCCTTTGCCCAATCCGCAGATGTGGATGGCGCACATGGCGCCATCTTCCGAAGCCTAAAAGCAGGAAAACGGAAATCCTGTACAAATAAGTTCATCGTCAAAGGAAAATCCCGATATGCCAAAATCAATCATGATTGACCCCACCGAGGTGCGCAAGCCCGCCACTTTGGTATCACCCGACCTTCCCCTCAACGCCTATGTACCCGACGCGCGGCGCGAGGCCGAGAAGTATGGCACGCCTGACGCTCGTGCGCGTCTACCGCGATATGGTCTTCGTGCGCGAGTTTGAAACGATGCTCGACCGCATCAAGCGCGAAGGTTCCTATGAGGGAATGGAGTACAACCACAAGGGGCCGGCGCACCTCTCGATTGGCCAGGAAGCGGCAGTGGTCGGTCAGGCGCTCACACTCACGCCCGACGATTACATCTTCGGCTCCCACCGCAGCCACGGCGACATCCTTGCCAAGGGGCTTTCGGCAATTGAGAAGCTTGACGCGTCCGCACTTGAAAAGATCATGCGCCAGTACATGGGTGGCGGCGCGTTGCGCGTTGTGGAGGGATTCAGCGGCGGAAGCGATGTCAAGTCGATTGCGATTGACTACCTGCTCTACGGCGCACTCGCCGAAATCTTTGGCCGCGCCAACGGCTTCAACAAGGGCATGGGCGGCTCGATGCATGCGTTCTTCCCCCCCTTCGGCGTAATGCCCAACAATGCCATCGTCGGCGGCTCGGCCGACATTGCCGTGGGCGGCGCGCTCTACAAGCGCGTCAATCGCAAGCCGGGTATTGTTGTCGCCAACATCGGCGACGCGTCGATGGGTTGCGGGCCGGTGTGGGAGGCGATGATGTTCGCCGCGATGGACCAGTACCGCAATCTTTGGCCCGAGGAGGTGGGAGGCGCGCCGCCTATCCTCTTCAACCTGATGAACAATTTCTATGGCATGGGCGGCCAGCCCGTGGGCGAGACGATGGGTTTTGGCATCCTCGCGCGCGTTGGTCTGGGCGTAAATCCGCAGGCGATGTACTCCGAGCGGATTGACGGCTTCAACCCGCTTGCTGTGGCCGACGCAATTGAACGCAAGCGCAAGGTGCTCGAGGCGGGCGATGGCCCGGTGCTGCTCGACACGGTCACCTACCGCTTCTCCGGTCACTCCCCGTCGGACGCATCCTCTTACCGCGACAAGAGCGAAGTGGACCTCTGGAAGCAGCAGGATTCGATTGTGGCCTTCCGCGAGTATCTGCTCGACAACGACCACGCGAGCGACGACGAACTCGACGCGATTAGCGAGGATGTGATCGGGCGGCTGCGCAATGTGATGAAGGCGGCGATTTCGCTCGAGATCTCGCCGCGCGTCGATGTCACGGTGGATACCATCGGCGGCATGATGTTCTCCAACACGCAGCGCGATTCGATGGAGGAGGGACGCACACCCGAGGTGCTCATTCCCATGGAAGAGAGCCGCTGGAAGACAACCCAGGAGAAACTGCGCTTTGGGCTTGACGAAAGCGGCAAGCCGCTGCCTAAACTCAAGTGCCTCACCTACGCCGAGGCGCTCTTTGAGGCAATGGTGCACCGTTTCTACATCGACGCCACAATGATTGCCTATGGCGAGGAGAACCGCGACTGGGGCGGTGCGTTCAGCGTCTACCGCGGGCTGACCGAAATGCTTCCCTACCAGCGCCTCTTCAATTCGCCCATCTCCGAAGCGGCGATCGTCGGCACGGCCGTGGGCTACTCCATGTGCGGCGGGCGCGTGGTGGCCGAGCTCATGTACAACGACTTCATGGGGCGCGCAGGGGACGAGGTCCTCAACCAGATGTCCAAGTGGCAGAGCATGTCGGCCAACGTGCTCACCATGCCCATGGTGCTGCGCGTCTCGGTCGGCTCCAAGTATGGCGCCCAGCATTCGCAGGACTGGACTTCCATTGTGGCGCACATTCCCGGCCTCAAGGTCTATTTCCCCGCCACCGCCTATGATGCCAAGGGCATGCTCAATCTGGCGCTGCACGGCACCGACCCTGTGGTCTTCTTTGAGAGCCAGCGCCTCTACTCCGAGCCGGAGACGCTCGTTCAGGGCGGCGTTCCCAAGGAGTACTACGAGGTGCCCGAGGGTGAGCCGGTCGTGCGCCGCAGCGGGTCGGACATCACGATTATCACCGTGGGCGCAACGCTCTACCGCGCGCTTGAGGCCGCAGAGGTGATGCAGGAAAAGTATGGCGTCTCGGCCGAAGTCATCGACATTCGCTTCCTTAACCCGCTCAACTATGCGCCGCTTGTCGAGTCGGTGAAGAAGACCGGCAAGGTGGTGCTCGCTTCTGACGCCAGCGAGCGCGGTTCGTTCCTGCATACGGTTGCTTCGAACCTGACGCAACTGGCTTTCGACGCACTGGACGGCCCGATTGCCGTGGTCGGTGCGCGCAACTGGATCACGCCTGCCGCCGAACTCGAAGAGGCCTTCTTCCCGCAGCCGACGTGGCTCGTAGACGCAATTCACGAACGGGTACTGCCCCTCCCCGGTCATGTGGTGGGTGAGGATTTCGGCGAGGCCGAAATGCTGCGCCGCAACCGCGTGGGTGTCTAGCAGAACAGCAGAACAACAGGACTGCAGAACAGCAATACGGAGACACAGAGAGCACAGAGGACAGCACCATCGCAAGTGCTTTTCTCTGTGCCCTCTGTGTCTCCGTGTTGCTGTTCTGTCGTTGCGCGTGAGAAAGAGTGCGGGGCACGCACCAAATTGCGCCGGTGCACGGTATTTGACGGCTGCGCAACTTTGCGCGACAATCAGTTAGCCGCCGAAGCAAATCCAACATCTTCCATCAACCCATCCGAGCCCCGCGGAGTTGCCCGCTGACCCGCATTTGGTCAGACGTCGCGTCAACCAGCTTTCGTGAGCGAGTTCTCGCTGCAGTCTGTGGCGCAATCGTTTGCGCTGCAACCGAGAGAACTGCGAAGTCAGTGTACTTTCCGGGGCCAGTATGTGCCCGGTGAGCGTTTGACGGTGGCAAACCAGTTTGCTTTCGTGCGTTTCCAGGTGTCTCCACGCAGTATCCAAGGGAGGTGATGGCTATCCGCTGAGTCTCGCAGTCGGTGCGCACCCTCTGTGCGCAGGCGCATGGTTGTTGCGCTTCTGTATTGCTCTCTATCCCCCATACTCAAGACCAACATTCGTCCACACGGCAACAGTGAAGTTTCCGAGGAGGAACGTATGCGTAGTAAGTCTCGCAACATTTCGCTTGTGATTGGGATTCTGGTAATTTTCAGCATGGTGCTGACGGCGTGTGCTGCACCCGTCGCCGCACCGGCAGCCGCTCCGGCGGAGCCCGCGGCTCCGGCCGCCGGTGCTCTCGACCCCACAACACTTGTTTCGGATCCCGCATGGTGGGCCGCGGCCGCTGAGCCATACAAGGGCACAACGATTACCGGCATTTCGGAGAGCACACCGCCTTCGCGCTATGCCGCAGAGGTGCTTGGACCGGCATTCACGGCCCTGACCGGCATCAAGGTGAACTTCGAGGTTACGTCCTGGGACGAGATGTACAACAAGGCCGATCAAGGACATGGAGGCCGGGACTGGCATCTATGACTTTGTGTACATCGAGCAGGACATCATCTACTCCTACCTGGCCCGCAAGTTCCTGACGAACCTGACCACAGCTGCTGGCCGACAATCCGGAGCTCAAGTCGCCGGACTTCGACCTCGCCAAGTTCACGTCGTTCATCGACAACTTCAAGGATGCCGATGGCGACGTCTTTGGCGTGCCGATGGAAGCCTTCATCAAGCCGTATCTGTATCGCAAGGATCTCTTCACGGATCCGGCGATCATGGAGGCCTTCAAGGCAGAATACGGCTATGATCTGGCCCCGGCCACGACCCACGCAGCAGTACATGGACATTGCCGAGTTCTTCACCGAGTGGGGCAAGGACGAACGACATGGAGCTGTGGGGCACGACCGTCCAGGGCCACACCGGCCATGCGTCTTCGTTCTACGAATCTGTCGAGACCGTGCTGCCCACCTTCGGCGTCTACAACTGGGGCATCAACATGGACAACGTGGAAGGCTTGCGTGGCCAACGGCGGCGAGATGAACAGCGACAAGGCCAAGGATGCATTGCAGTTCCGGATCGATCTGCTCCAGTATGCACCGCCGGAATCGACGCAGCAGCACCTGGGACGAGGTTGCAGCCACATTCGCTGCCGGCCGCGCCGCGCAGGGCCTGGTCTATGGTGAGAACACCGTCTGGATCGCCACCGACCCGACGCGGTCGCAAGGTTGTCGGCAATGTTGGTGTGGCGCTGCCTCCGCTTGAGGAAGGTGTGATGGATGCGGCCAAGGCCGGCACCGGCTACGTCGGCTACTATGACGGTGGCGCCTTCGGCATTCCGTTCGACCTCCAAGAACAAGGAAGCCGCCCTGCTGTGGCTGCAGTTCATCGGCCACGAGTCGGTACAGCCTGAGTGGGCAATTGCCGGCTCACGCATCGTCATGAACTCCACCTATGACGATCCGATGATTCAGGAGGCAAATGCTCTGGCCGACAACTACTACACCATGATGAAGGAAGAGGGCCCGCTCTTCCGCGGCGCTCCTCCGTTCCCGTTCCACAATCAGGTTCGTGGCGCGATTGATTCCTACTTCTGGAAGGCGCTCTCCGGCGACATGACCGCTTCGGATGCGCTGGATCAGGCATGTGCCGTCGCAGAAGAGACGATGATGCAGCTGGGCTACGGAGAATAGTTCGGCTCGGTTAGCCAATCGGCGGGCGCTCACAAGCGCCCCCCTGCTCATAATATTGCTTCGAAAGGCACCCATCATGCGCTCGAATCGCATGGGCTGGGGGCTGCTGGCGCCGACGCTGATCATTCTGGGAATCTTCGGCTTGCTGCCCTTTTTCTATGTCATCTACATCGGCTTCTTCGACTGGAACGTCTTTTCAGCAACGGCCGGGCTGCACCTTTGTGGGCGCCAACAACTATCGTCGTCTGGTCTTTGACCAGGAATTCCTCGGCTCGATTGGGCGCACGCTGCTCTTCACCTTCTGCGTGGTGACGACCGAAATGGTGCTCGGTTTCCTGCTGGCTCAGACGCTGGTGCAAGGATTTCCCGGGCAAGGCCGTCTTTCGCACAATCTACGCTCTGCCGCTCATGGTTGCGCCCATTGCTGTGGGTGCAACCTGGCGACTGCTCACGATTCCGGGCTTCGGCCTTCTGCCCTACTACCTCGACAAGTGGTTTGGCATTGAGTACCAGCTCGGTTCGCTATGTCGGGCCAAGCCTTCTGGACGACAGTCATCATGGACATCTGGCACTGGACGCCCTTTGTCACGTTGACCCTGCTCGCCGGGCTTACCGCGATCCCCAAGGAGCCGCTGGAGCAGGCGCAGGTGGATGGCGCCAATCGCTGGCAAGTGCTTCGCTACCTGACGATTCCCATGATGATGCCCGTGATCATCACCACGCTTTTCATCCGCATCATGGATGCTTTGCGCATCGTGGACGAGGTGTTCATGTTGACGGGCGGCGGGCCGGCCAACGCGACGCGCTACATTGGCATCTGCATCTGGCGAGTCGTCTTTCCGCAGACCAACTATGGGTACGGGTCGGCGATGTCACTGCTGGTTCTCTACATCACCCTCGTGATGTGCTGGCTGCTCTTTTCGGTCCTGTCGCACGTCGGCCAGCAGAAGGACACCGAGCAAATAAGCCATGGGAACTAAAAGAAGTCGACTTGGGCTGATCGGCATCGTACGTTCTGTGGATCATCATGTCCATCTTTACGCTCCTGCCGATCTACTGGATGTTCGTTGTCTCGGCGCGCAGCCGCGTTGAACTGTTCAGTCCAGGCAAGTTCTGGCAGACCACCTTCTATGCACCAAACTACATCAAGCCGCTCTCCAGCAACGCCTTTCAAACGCTATATCGTCAATTCGCTGATTATCGCAACGACAAACGCCGTCCTGGTTATCATCCTGGCTTTGTTTGCAACCTATGCGCCTCTCGCGCTGGAAGCTCAACGGCTCCGACAACATCTTCTTCTGGACGATTACGCAACCGTATGGCGCCCGCCGCGGCTTTCATTCTGCCGCTCTTTCTGCTCTTTACGCGCGTCTTCAGGATCGGCGACACAATGCTGTTTGACACGCGCATCGGCCTTATCCTGCTCTACTGCGTCTTCAACCTGCCCTTCGCCATCTGGCTGCTGAAAGGCATCATCGACGGTATCCCGATCGAACTGGATGAGGCCGCACTTGTCGACGGTGCGAGGCGCTGGACGATCCTCTACACAAATCATTCTTCCACTGGCGGCGCCTGGCCTCGCCATCACCTTCATCCTCAGCTGGATGTTTGCCTGGAACGAGTATCTCTTTGCGGCAGCACTCACCAGCGTACGAAGGCGCGCACCATCACCACGGGTCTGGCCGAATTCGTGACGGTAACCGGCACCAACTGGGGTGAAATGGCAGCCGTTGCGACGATCTCGCTTCTGCCTGCGCTGGTCTTCCTGGTCTTCGTCCAGCGATACATCGTCGTCGGCCTGACCTTCGGCGCCGTGAAGGAGTAGACCATGATCGACCAAACAAAAGCGGTGCAGGCGCCGGTTGAACACAAGAAGGGCCGCAAGGGCTTTCTGCCCGATCGAAACCAACCTTTTTGACCGAATATTCGATCAGCGTCTACCTGTTCATCGCGATCAGTCTGTTGTGGATGCGCTTCATCGAGCCGCATGGCCCATCGGTGATCATCGGTGCGCTGCTCTGCATTGTTCTCGGCGTGGTTATCGTGCGCAAGGGTTGACGCCGCCGCTGATCATTTCGACCGGTGCAAGATGGCGTACAATGTTGGTAAAGTTTCGTTCGCAATAGGCAACAAACCTGCGAACGCAAGCGATCTTGATTGCAGTCAAAAGGAGATCCACAATGGAAGCGCTTGTACTCGAACGCCAGAACGAGCTTACTCTGCGCGACATTCACCTGGATGAAGCCGAGCAGGTCGGGCCGCACGACGTGCGCATTCGCCATGCACACCGTCGGCATCTGCGGCAGCGACGTACACTACTACACCCACGGCGCCATCGGCCAGTTCGTCGTGCGCGCGCCGATGGTGCTTGGCCACGAGGCCTCCGGCACGATCATCGAAGTCGGCAGCGACGTCAAGTACCTCAAGGTCGGCGACCGCGTCTGCATGGAGCCGGGCATCCCCGACCCCAACAGCAAGGCCACTCGCCTGGGCATGTACAACCTCGACCCGGCCGTGCGCTTCTGGGCCACGCCGCCCATCCACGGCGTGCTGCGCCCCACGGTCGTCCACCCGGCCGCCTTCACCTTCAAGCTGCCCGACAACGTGTCAGCTTTGCCGAAGGCGCGATGGTGGAGCCGCTGGCCGTCGGCATGCATGCCGCCACCAAGGCCAAGATCAAGCCCGGCGACGTCGCCGTGGTCATGGGCGCCGGGCCGATCGGCATGGTCACGGCGCTGGCCGCTCTGGCCGGCGGTTGCAGCCAGGTGATCATGACCGACGTCGCAGCAGCCCAAGCTGGACCTGGCCGCCACGCTCGGGCCGATTACGCCCGTCAACGTTGCCAAGCAGAATCTCAAGGAAGTTGTCAACGAGCTCACCGACGGCTGGGGCGTCGACATCGTCTTCGAGTGCAGCGGCAACGAGAAGGCGGCCGCAGGCGTCTTCGAACCGCTCTGCCCGGGCGGCACGGTCGTCTTCGTGGGCATTCCGCTGCAGCCCATCGCCTACGACGTCGCTGCGGCCATGGTCAAGGAAGCGCACGTCGAGCACGTCTTCCGCTATGCCCATGTCTACCCGCGCGCGATTGCGCTGATGGGCAGCGGCAAGCTCGACGTCAAGCCGCTGATCACCGACACGTTCACCTTCGCCGACAGCGTCGCGCGCCTTCGATTTCGCCGTGAAGATGCCGCCCACGTCGGTCAAGGCGCAGATCGTCATGCCGTAACAGCACAAACCCTGTACGCAGAAAGGACGGAAACAACAGAAAAAGCAGGAAACGAACACTCTTCATGGTGTTTCCGTTGTTTCCGCAGTTTCTGCGTACAGGCGGTTCTTCAAAGCCATCAATACGAATATCGAAAGCTGAGAAAGATTAAATGAACATGCGTGGCGTCTAGCTGCCCGGGCAGCGCAAAGTTGAGTTTGTCGAAGTTCCCGTGCCCGAACCGGGCCACGGCCAGGTGCTGATCAAGATGAAGGCGTCGTCGATCTGCGGCAGTGACATTCGCGCCATCTACCGCGAGCATCTGGGCCACGGCCCCGAAGGCTACCAGGGCGTCATCGCGGGCCACGAACCCGTGCGGGCAGATCGTCAAGGTCGGGCCGGGCTGCAAGCAATTCAAGGAGGGCGATCGCGTCGTCCTGTACCACATCTCCGGCTGCGGCGTCTGCAACGACTGCCGCGAAGGGTACATGATCTCCTGCACGTCGGAATACCGCGCGGCCTATGGCTGGCAGCGTGACGGCGGTCACGCCGACTACTGTCTGGCCGAGGAGAGCACCTGCGTGGCGCTACCCGATGCGCTGTCGTACGTCGACGGCGCGCTTGTGGCGTGCGGCTTTGGCACCGTCTACGAGGCGCTGAATCGCGTGCGCGTCTCGGGCGAGGACCGCGTGCTCATTACCGGCATGGGGCCTGTGGGCATGGCGGCTGGTCTTGTGGCCAAGAAGATGGGCGCAACGCAGGTGATCGGCACCGACATTTCGCAGGATCGCCTTGACTTTGCGCTCAAGGTCGGCTGCGATTGACCACGCAATTCGCGCCGATCAGAGTGACGCTGTCGAGCAGATCAAGGCGCTCACCGGCGGCTTTGGCTGCGAGGTGTCGGTCGATTGCTCGGGTTCGCCCCAGGGACGTTTGCTTGCACTGCAGGGAACCCGTCGCTGGGGGCGCAGCGCGATGGTGGGCGAGGGCAACACCATCAGCTTCGATGTGAGCCAGACGATTATCCACAACCAGATTACGATTTTTGGCTCGTGGGTCACTAGCCTGGGCCACATGGAAGATCTGGTGGAGAAACTCGTGGAGTGGGACCTGAAGCCGGAAGTGATCGTCAGCCACCGCTTCACGCTTGACCAGGCCGCCGACGCCTACCGCGTGGCCGACGAGGGCCAGAGCGGCAAGGTTGTTATTGTGTTTGACGAGGCGTGAAAGCAAAGACAATTGATAAATGATAATTGGTAATTGGTAAATGGTGTTTGCCACTCAGCTAATTCTATTCGTTAGCAGACTATGAGCTATTACCAATTACCAATGATCAATTGTCATTCTTCCCCTGGAAGTGAGGCACACAAATGTCCGACCCTGTTCTTTCTGCAAAGCCGATTCTTGAACGCTTTAGCCTGGCCGGTCGCACCGCGCTTGTAACGGGCGCTGGGCAGGGTATCGGCCGCGCCTTTGCCCATGCGCTTGCCGAGGCGGGCGCTGCCGTGGCTGTCGTTGATCTGCGGCGCGACATCGCAGAAGAGGTTGCCGCCGAACTTGCCGCCAAGGGTGCCACCTCAATGGCGATTGAGACCGATGTCACCAAGCCCGATCAGGTGCAAGCCATGGTGCGCCAGGTTGTCGGCGCCTGGGGCGGCCTGACGATTGCCTGCAACAACGCGGGCATCGGCATGTGGGTGGCTTCGGAAGAGATGGCGTACAGCGACTGGTTGCGCATGATCGATGTCGACCTGAACTCGGTGTTCATCTGCGCACAGGCCGAGGCGCAAATCATGCTCGCGGCGGGCTACGGCAAGATCATCAACACTGCGTCGATGTCGGGGCACATCTCCAACACCCCGCAGAATCAGGCGGCGTACAACACGGCCAAGGCGGGCGTACTCCATCTGACGCGCAGCCTTGCCGCCGAGTGGGCCAAGCGCGGCGTACGCGTCAACAGCATGAGCCCCGGCTACACGCGCACCAAACTGGTGGACGATCTGCTCGCCACGCCGGTTGGGCAGAGCATGCTCCCCCAGTGGATGGGTATGACCCCCATGGGCATCATGGCCGAAGTGACAGACTTGCAGGGCGCAGTCGTCTATCTCGCGTCGCAGGCCTCGGACTACATGACGGGCCACGATATGGTCATCGACGGCGGGTATTGTGCTTGGTAAGGGCCGGAGGTCGGTGGTCGGGAGTCGGTGGTCGGGAGTCGGGGGTCGGTTACTGAGCAACTGTCTATGGGCATTGGGTAGACAGCGGATTTTGTCGAGATCCCCCCGACTCCCGACCACCAACCCCCGACTCCCGACTCACCGACTCCCGACTCCCGACCTCCGACTCCCGACTCCCGACTCCCGACTCCCGACTCCCGATAGGAGATTCCCATGCAGGCAATCGTCTTTCCCCAGGCCGAATCGATCAGCGTAGAGCGGGTGGATGATCCTGCCTGCGCGCCGGATGAAGTGATTGTGCAGATCGCGCAATGCGGCATCTGCGGGACCGACGTCCACATCTACCACAATGAATACATGTCCGATTTTCCGCTCATCCCCGGCCACGAGTTCGCCGGCACGGTGGTCGAAATCGGCAGCGCCGTGCGCAATGTCCGCAAGGGCGACCGGGTGGCCGTGGATCCGAACCTGTACTGCGGCGAGTGCGACTTCTGCCGCAACGAGCAGGCCAACCACTGCAGCAACTGGCAGGGAATCGGCATTACGCGCGGCGGCGGCTTTGCCCAGTATGTTGCCGCGCCGGCGCGTGCCTGTTACCTCCTGCCCGAGGGAATGAACGATCAGCAGGCCTCCTTCATCGAACCGCTGGCATGCGTGGTGCACGCGCTCAAGCGTTTTCGCCCGGCGGCGGGCGATTCGGTGCTGCTCTTTGGCGCCGGGCCAATGGGCCTGTTATTGGTTCAGGCGTTGCGCAACAATGGTGCAGCGCGCGTCGTGGTGGTGGACAAGCAGCCAGATAGACTTGCGCTTGCCGAGCGCTTCGGCGGCATCCCCGTGCAGGCCGGGCCCGCAGCCGAGGCGATGCTGCGCGAGCTGTCGCCGCGCGGCTTTCCTGCCGTGGTGGATGCAACAGGCGTTCCCGCGGTGGTTGAGGGCGCCTTTGCCTATTTGCGCCCGCGCGGCCAATACCTGCAGTTCGGCGTTACCCCAAACGGGGCCACGGTCAAGGTCAGCCCGTATGACATTTTCCACAACGACTGGACGATCTACGGTTCGTTTGCACTTTGCTACACCTTCCTGCCTGCCATCGAGATGCTCGCGCACGGCGCTGTCGATGTGAGCCCGCTTGTAAGCGATACGTTGCCCTTGGCCGATTTCGCCGATGGCTTCCACCGTTTTGCGGCGGGTAAGACGCTCAAGGTGCATGTGCGGCCGTAGGCTCCTGCGCCATGGTGAATCGACAAGCAGAACCGCACGTCCGGGCAGCGTCACGGACCGATTGGCACTGGGTGGGGCGCCGGTACGTAGGGCAATCAAACAGTCCCTGTCTGTGAACGTTTTTGCGTGGGGTTGACATTATTGCACTCTTTCGCTACAGTATTCGGTGGATTAGCCGACGATTTTAGCGCACTTTGATTTTCCATCGAATACGATCTACCCTTTGAAAGAGAGCTGCAAAATGACAGTTTTGGCTTCTGACGGTCGTGCCCTGATTGTGGCAATGGACCACGCACGCACACAAGGATACAGCGCCGGGCTTGAAGATCCCGGCAAGGTGATCGAAGCGGTGATCGACGCCGGCGCAGACGGCATCATGACCTCCTTCGGCATCATCAAGCGCTACCGCAACCAGTTGATTGGGCGCATCCCCACCATGATGCGCATGGACGGTGGTCCCAGCCTTTTCCGCGAGGACTGGCTTGCCAACACCGAGTGGAGCCTGCTCCACACGATGGAGGAAGCGCAACTGCTCGGCGTTGATGCGGCCGTCGTGATGCTCTTCATGGGCATCCCCGTCGAGATGCGAACCATGCAGATTGTGGCCGAAATGGCGAACGCCTCGCTGCGCAACCACATGCCAGTCATGGTGGAAGCGCTGCCCGCCCCCTCCGAGCGCGTGCCCGATGCCAAGGCGCCGCGCGCCATGGCCGCCGCGTGCCGCCTCGCGTTCGAGCATGGAGCCGACTATGTAAAGACCTACTACACCGGCTCAATTGAAGGCTTCAAGGAAGTGATTGCCAATACTCCTGTGCCCGTGCTTGTTGCCGGCGGGACCAAGATGGACACCGAGCTGGAAACGCTTCAGGTTGTCTCCGACGTGATGCAGGCAGGGGCCAAGGGCGTCGTCTTCGGCCGCAACATCTGGCAGAATCCGAACCCGGCCGCGATGGTGCGTGCGCTCAAGATGATCGTACACGACGACGCATCGGCCGAAGAGGCGCTTGAAGTGCTGAAGCGCTAACCATGTGATCCGCGGCGGGGCCTGCCAATGGCTGCCGGGCCCCGCCGTTATTCGCCACGTTCAGTCCGACGAAAAGTCGAGAGGAGAAAGCCGCACAATCAACCGAATGGTCGCAGTAGCAGGAGTCGCTCCCCCGTACAGCGCATTTCACAAACACTTAACACAACCGATTGGAGAATTACCACTATGCAAAGTCGCTTGATGGTGTTCCTGTCGATTCTGACTGTGTTGTCAATGCTGGTCGGATGTGCTGCCCCTGCGGCGGCGCCTGCGGCAGCGCCCGCTGAGGGCGGTGGCGAGACCTATGCCACGTCGGTCGAAGCGGGTGAACTGCTGCCGCCGATTGTCGCTCAGCCGTGTGAAGGCGCTGCTTGCCTTTGCACCGGCAAGACTGTTTCGGTGATTGTGAATGCCGCCGGCGAGAAAGGCCCGATCGCCGGTCCGTTCTACGAAGTGCGCGATGAGTTCGAGGCCGCAACAGGTGCGACCCTGGAAATTGTCGAAACGCCCTTCGCCGAACACTTCCCCAAGTTCCTCACGGACGTCTCAACCGGAACAGGTGACTACGACACGTCAATTGCCGGCGCGTGGTGGCTTGGCGACCTCGTTGAAGGCGACTACATCCTGCCCCTCGACGACTTCTACAACGACACCACCGGCAAGTTCCCCAAGTGGGACCTGGACGACGTCCAGCCCGGCCCGGCAAGCCTGCTCTCGTACGGCGGCACGCTCTATGAAGTCGCCAACGACGCCGATGGTCAAGTCATGTACTATCGCCGCGATCTGTTTGAAGACCCCGCGCACCAGGCAGCCTTCAAGGAGGCCTACGGCTACGATCTCAAGGTTCCGGAAACCTGGGCAGGAGTTCCGTGACGCGGCCGAGTACTTTGACCAGAAGGACTTGAACGGCGACGGAACGCCCGACGATGGCCTTACCATGCACCTCAAGGTTGGCGGTCAGGGCATGTTCCACTTCATGTCCTATGCGGCTCCGTTTGTCGTTGGCCCGGACAATCCCAAACTCTTCTGGTTCGACCCGGAGACCATGGAACCCCTCATGGACAGCCCCGGCCACGTGGCAGCCATGGAGTCGCTCATCGATCTGATCCAGTTTGGCCCAGAGGCCATGATGGGCTGGAGTCTCGGCGAGGCGTGGGACCACTTCCTGCACGGCCAGGCCGCGCTCGACCTTCACCTGGGGTGACCTGGGCGCCCTCGCGCAGCAAGAGGGCAGCATGGTGACCGGCAAGACCGGTTCTGCCCCGATGCCGGGCACCTCCGAGTACTTCAATATCGCCGCCAATGAGTGGGTGAAGACCGATGCCCCGAACCTGGTCGGCAACACCACCGGTGGCTCCTGGTCGGGTGTCATCTCCAAGTTCTCCGATGCACCGGAATGCACCTACTTCCTCCTGGCGCTCATGTCGACCAAGGAGAAGTCCTCTGTCTATGCCGCACGCGGCTGGGACGGCGTGGACCCTGGTCGGTTCAGCCACTATCTGCCGCCGGATGGCACTGCGGACATCAACACCTATCTGGCGGCCGGTTGGGACGAGCAGGATATTAAGGACTACACCAAGGCGTATTTCGAGAACTTTCAACGCCCCGCAGCAGTTCCCGTATCTGCGCATTCCAGGCACTTTCGAGTACTGGACGGCGTTGGACATTCACCTATCGGAAGCTGCACAGGCCAGATGACGGCCGAAGAAGCGCTACAGGCGACTGTGGCGGATTTCAATTCCATTACAGACCGCCTGGGCCGGGAAGCACAGATGAAGGCCTACAAGGCGTCGCTCGGCTTCGAGTAGACATGGCAGTATCCATCACTGCCGGGTCCTCTCGGGCTCGGCAGTGAGCCCTGCGCTCCTTTCCTCATGTGCAGGGTCGGGAGCAATGTTCTCCGCCCGGCCCTGCACTTCCTGCAGCAATGGGGACTCTGATCAGGTGAACGAATCTCCGAATTCCCTTACCTTTCGAGGCGGTAAGGAAGGAAAGCGCGACCCTTCGCGCTTCATCTTTCTGTTTCCCGCTGTCATCTGGGTGCTGGTTTTCACGGTCTTTCCACTCTTCTACGCCCTCTTTACCTCCTTCTGGAGTTTCCGCTTCGGCAGGCGCAACGAGTTCGTGTGGTTCGAAAACTACGCACGTCTCTTTACGGATCAGAATCTGCACAACGGCCTTAGGGTAACGTTCATCTTTGTTGCTTGCACCGTCTTCATCGAAATGGTCCTTGGTTTTGGAATGGCGTTGCTGCTCAATCGCGACATTTGGGGCAAGAACGTCCTGCGGGCGATCATGGTGCTGCCGCTCTTCGCAACCCCTGTCGCAGTGGGCTACCTCGGCATTACCCTCTTCTACGAAGAGAGCGGTCCCGTCAACGCGTTCATGCAACAACTTGGTTTCGGAAAAATCCCGTGGCTTTCGAATCCCTTCTGGGCGATGGTGGCGATTATCGTAATCGATGTTTGGCAATGGACGCCGTTCGTCTTTCTCGTTTCACTTGCCGGCCTGCAGGGTCTGCCTGTCGACATTTACGAGGCCGCCGAAGTGGACGGCGCTGCTTCGTGGCCCCTATTTCGGTGGATTACCCTTCCGCTGATGGCTCCCACTCTGTGGCTTATTCTGCTGTTCAGACTCGTGGACGCCTTCAAGGTGTTCGACATCCCCATGAGCCTCACACTGGGGGGTCCAGGTCGAGCGACGGAAGTCTACAGCATGTTTACGTACCGCACGGGTCTGCGCTTCTTTGATCATGGCTTTGCCGCCACGCAGGGCTTCCTGCTGCTAATCATTGTCTCAATCGTTGTGTCCCTGCTTTTTGGACGCATCCGATCGCTTTATGAGGAGGCGCCTTAATCATGACAGCGCAACGACGCAAGGACCTCCTGCTGGAGATTCTCTCCTGGATTGTGATCGTGTTCATGCTCTTTTGGGTCCTCTTTCCCTTCTATTGGGCCTTTGTGAACTCGATCAAGCACTCCGCCGATACGTTTCGGACCGGGGCGTGGATTCCCTTCCTCGACTTCAAACCTACACTTGAAACCTGGCGTGAGAACCTGGCCGTTCGCGAGATTCGACAGCGCGCTGCTCAACAGTACGATTATCTCGATTGGGGCCGCGACCCTCTCAGTCACGCTGGGCACCCTGGCCGCTTATGCTCTGGCGCGATTCCGCTACAAGTGGGTGCGCAATGGCACCATAACCACATGGTTCCTCAGTCAGCGTATCCTGCCTCCTGTTGTCGTGGTAATGCCGTTCTTTCTAATCATGACCACGCTTCACTTGCGAGACACCGTCTGGTCGCTCGTGCTCCTCAACGCCACATTCACGCTTCCCTTTCCCGTCATCATCATGAGCCAGATGTTCCGCGAGATTCCCATTGAACTGGAAGAGGCCGCGTTCGTTGATGGCGCAAATCGCTGGCAGGCATTCTCACCGCGTCGCTCTGCCGCTTGTCGTGCCCGGCCTGGTTGCAACCTGGATAATCTGCCTCGCATTCTCGTGGAACGAGTTTCTGTTCGCTTTGACGCTCACTTCGAAGCGAGCGATCCCCATGCCGGTGATCATTGCAGGCGCCGAGCACACGCAAGGTGTGCAGTTCGACCAGGTTGGCGTGCGCGTACTCCTTACCATGTTGCCGCCCACCATCCTTGCCTTGCTGGCGCAGCGCTATATCGTGCGCGGGCTGACACTTGGCGCCGTCAAAGGCTAGTTCCTTGTGCAAGGCAACACGCCCTGGCAAGCTGCCATGCAGTGGAAAACAGGGCGATTTGGAAACGTTCATGATATGATCCCTGCTTGAATGGCCACATCCTGAAGCTGGATTGCGGCAGGTCGCCGTAATCTGGTCCCCCGTAAACTCCCTGGAGAGTACTCACGGTGTCAAACGACCCCCTCCTCGTCGGCCTGGATATCGGCTCGACCAACATCAAGGCCGTAGTCTTCGAGGCCAACGGCCAGATTGTGGCACGCGCCTCCCGGAAGACGCCCACCCACTTTCCCCGCCCCGGCTGGGCCTACTTTGACCCAACCGAGTTGTGGCAGACCACCGCGGCCGTGTTGCGCGCCGCCACTGCGCAGGTGGATGCACCTGCGCGCATCGCATCCGTGGGCGTTGCCAGCGTGGGCGAGACCGGTGTGCTGCTCGATGCGCAAGGCACACCACTCTACGAAATGATCGCCTGGTACGACTCGCGCAGCGAGGAACAGGGCGCCAAATTGGCCGAGGCGCTAGGTGCAGAACGCATCTACGCGTCGACGGGTCTTACACCACAGGCGATCTTTAGCCTTTGTAAACTCGCGTGGATCAAGGAGAACGCGCCCGATCAATATGCGCGTGCAGTGCGTTGGCTTCACGTTGCCGACTACATCACGTGGAAGTTGTGTGGCGAGGCCGCCACGGACTTTTCGATTGCCTCGCGCACCATGGCGCTCGACCTGGCGCATTTGCGCTGGGACGAAAGCATCATTCGCGATGCCGGTATTGAGCCAGACCTCTTTGCCCCGCTGGCACGTGGCGGCACGCCATTGGCTCATGTTTCGGCTGCGGCCGCTGCCGAAACGGGGCTGCCTGCGCAGGCGCTTGTCTCTGTAGGAGGTCATGATCACCTTTGCGGCGGCATGGCCGTGGGCGCCGTCGCACCCGGCATGTTGCTCGACTCAACCGGCACCGCCGAGGCCGTCCTGCTCACGATTGAAAAACCACTCGTGGGCAAGCAGGTTGCCGAGCAGGGCTATGAGCAGGGCGCGCACGTTGTGGATGGCTATTATGGGATGGGCGCGTACCGCACCGCAGGCATTTGCATCGACTGGTTCCGCCAGATTGCAGGAGGCTTGGACTACGCGGCGCTCACCGCAGAAGCCGCCGCCGCACCAGTCGGCAGCCTGGGTGTTCGTTTTGTGCCCCACATGCGGCTGCCTCACTCACCTTCAAACGATCCACGTGCGCGCGGCGTCTTCATGGGGCTGAGCACCGATGTGACGCGTGGGATGATGTTTCGCGCGATTCTCGAGGGGCTTGCGTTCGAGACGCGCAACGTCGTCGAGCCGCTGCTCCGCTACTCCGGCTATGACCGGCCGACCGAAATCTACGTCATCGGGGGCGTGAGCCGCAATCCGCTTTTTGTGGAGATCAAGGCGGCGATCCTCAACCAGTCGTTGACCGTCGCAGGAATTGAGGAAGAGGTGGCCACCGGCGCTGCGCTGTTGGGCGGGCTGGGGGCGGGCATCTATCCCGACGCGGCCGCCGCATCCGCCGCACTTCACTTTACACGCACCCACGTCGCGCCGGACCCCGATCTGGCAGCGCGATACGACCAAATCTTCCGCGAGATCTACCAGGGCATCTATCCTGCGCTGCGGCCGCTCCACCACGCCAACGCCGCCCTGATTTAGGCCAGGGGCCTCGCTCAATTGGCCGGAGGACAAGCCCTCCGCTACGCTGTTGCGGACCCATTGCTCAGCGTAGACTGTCGGTCAAGTTGTTGGTCGCTCGTAATCCACCCTCGGAAATTTCCAGTGAATCCCATCCCCATGGCCGAACGCTCGTCAGATACCTATGAAGTTGTCGCTGCGGGCCACGTCTGCGTCGACATTATCCCCACCTTCGAAGGGCCCGAGCGGCCGCTGGACGAAATTCTCATCCCCGGCAAACTAACGCAGACGGGCCCCTGTATTGCCACAACCGGCGGCTCCGTCTCCAACACGGGGTTGGCGCTCTACCAGCTCGGCGTTCCCGTGCGCTTGATGGGCAAAGTGGGGGGCGATCTCTTTGGCAGTGCCCTCATCGATCTGCTCGAGGCGCGCGACCCCGCGCTTGCCGATGGAATGATTCGCTCGCCCGACGAGCCGTCTTCATATACGATCGTCATCAACCCGCCGGGCGTCGATCGCGTCTTCCTGCATTCGCCGGGGCCAAACGACACCTACGGCGCAGAGGATGTACGCATGGATGTGGTCGCAGGTGCGCGCATCTTCCACTTCGGCTACCCGCCAATCATGCGGCGCATGTACCTGAATGGGGGTGCCGAACTCGCGGCCATGATGCGCAGGGTGCGGGCCGCCGGTGTTACCACTTCGCTTGACATGTCCTATCCAGACCCACTCTCCGAGGCCGGGCGCACCGACTGGCTGCCGGTCATCGAAGGGACGCTCCCTTTTGTGGACCTCTTCTCGCCCAGTATCGACGAGATCGTCTACATGCTGGACAGGCCACGCTCGAATGCTCTGCGTGCCGGCACGGCCCCCGTCGATGGCGCGCTGCTGTCCGCGACTGCCGCGCGACTGATCGACTTCGGCGCTGCGATTGTGCTTCTGAAATTGGGAGACCAGGGTCTCTATCTGCGCACAACCAGCGACCGTGAGCGGCTCATCGCGACCGGGCGGGCGCGTCCAGCCGATGCCGAGCAATGGACCGGGCGCGAACTGCTCTCCACCTGCTTCAAGGTGGATGTGCGTGGGACCACGGGGTCGGGCGACAGCACAATTGCCGGCTTCATCACCGCGCTGCTGCATAGTCTTGCACCCGAAGACGCGCTCACAAGCGCCGTGGCCGTCGGTGCGCACAGCGTGGAGACGCCGGAAGCGAGCACGGGCATCGTTCCCTGGCAGCAGGTGCAGGAACGCGTCGCATCCGGCTGGCAACGCCATGCGCCAACGCTTGATCTGGCGGGCTGGCGACAAGCCGGCGCACTCTGGGTTGGCCCGCACAACAGGGGCGCAACGTGAGCGCCAGGCCGATCCTGCTCGGCATCGACCTCGGCACGTCGTCGGTCAAGGCGCTTTGCGTCACGCTTGACGGGGTCATCGTCGGCACCGGCAACGCCGAATATCCGGTCCTCGTCCCTGCACCCGGTTTTGCAGAGCAGGGGCCGGCGGCGTGGTGGGCAGCGACGCAAGTGGCGGTGCGGCAGGCTACGGCAGCCTGCGCGAACCAGGTTGCCGCCATCGGCCTCTCCGGCCAGATGCATGGCACGGTCATGCTGGACGCCGACGGCGCGCTGCTGGGCAGCGCAATCATCTGGCCCGACCAGCGCAGCGGCGCGCAGGCGCGAAAACTGACAGAGTTGATTGGCGGGGAGCGGCTCGCGGCAATTGCGGGGAGCCCCGTTGCTTCTGGCTTTCAGGCGGCGACGTTACGCTGGCTGCGCGCTGAGCAACCAGATCGCTTTGCGCAGATTGCTACAGTACTTGCGCCCAAGGATTGGCTGCGCTTGCAGTTGACCGGTACGCTAGCGACGGAAGCCGGCGACGGGTCGGGCACGCTGTTGCTTGACGTGAAGACGCGCGATTGGTCCGATGAATTGCTTGGTGCGGTGGGAATTGCGCGTAGCCAACTTCCGGAAGTTCGGCCGGCGAATGCCGCGGCCGGCGGCCTGCTGCCGTTGGCCGCTGATTCACTGGGGCTGCGCGCTGGAACGACGGTCGTCGTCGGTTCAGCGGACACGGCCTGTTCCCTGTTGGGTGCAGGGGTCCTCGATAGTGATACGGTCGTCATCAACTTGAGTACAGGGGGCCAACTCGTTCGTCCTGCGATACAGCCCGATGTCGACCTGAGCGGCCGCCTGCACACCTTCTGCGCAGCGCTCGAGCCGGAGTCTCGCCTTGCCGGTTGGTATCAGATGGGCGCGACGCTCAATGTGGGGCTGGCGCTGCGCTGGCTGCGCGCCAATCTCCTGGGCTGGGACCAAGCCGACGCGTACGAACGGATGACCGCGCTCGCGGTCCGAGGCGCCGGCCGGCGCAGGCGGTCTGCTCTTTCTGCCCTATCTCGTGGGCGAGCGCACGCCACTCTTCGATCCGGCGGCGCGTGCTGCCTTCCTCGGTTTGACGGCGGCCCATGGCCGGCCTGCGCTAATTCGTGCAGTAATCGAGGGCGCAACTCTTGCATGCTTTGACGCCTATCGCGTGCTGATTGAGGTCTCCGGTGCGAGCGCAGGGCCACCGACCCAGGTGGTGCTGGCAGGGGGCGGCGCGCGCAGCAGCCTCTGGCGGCAGATTGTGGCCGATGTCTTCGGTGTCGCCGTGCGTCACCTCCTCGTTACGGAGCAATCAGCGCTGGGCGCGGCGCTGCTCGCCGGCGAAGGCGCTGGGCTTCTCTGCCGCGGCGGTGTCGCAGCAAACGCCTGGGCGCGCCTCGGCGAAGCACAATCTCCAAACCCCGCACACCAGGAGCGCTACGCCGAACTATTTGCCCTCTACCAGCGCGCCTATGCGGCCAATCGCGAACTGATGCACGCGCTGGGGAACTTGACCGCCTGACCTGTCGGCCTATCGCGAGGAAGCGAGGCTTCCGATTCTGGAAGCCTCGCTTCGGCCAACAGAACCGATCACCCACGGGCAAAATCGTGCAGGAAGGCGAGAGTTCGATCCCAGGCCAACGTCGCGGCCACAGGGTCGTAGACGTCTTCGCGGTCGGGCTCAAAGAACCAATGGCCCGTGCCTGCATACTGGTGGAAGGTGAATGGCCGGCCGGCGCGCTGCAATGCAGCTTCAAGCGCGTCAACATCAGCTTGCGCCTCATATGCATCGTCTTCAGCGAAGTGGCCGAGATACGACGCCTGTGACGCAGCGAAATCGCCCGGGTGCGTACCATAGAAGACCACGACTGCGCCGACGCGTGTGGTTGCACTGATCGAGAGGTCCAGCGCAAAGAAGGCGCCCATCGAGAAACCGACGACGGCCAGGGGTGAATCCGCGTCGCCCGCGCGTTCGCTCAGGTAGGTTGCGGCCCGGGCGACATCGGCGCGTGCTGGGGCGAGGTTGCCAAATATCGCGCTGCTCAACGTTTCGGCCTCAGCGATTGTCTGCGCAATCTCGCCGTTGTAGAGGTCGGGAGCGAAGGCCACAAAGCCGGCGTCGGCCAGGCGCGTGCAGACTTGCTTGAATGTGTCGTTCAGCCCCCACCAGGCGTGGAGGACGAGGACCGGCCTGCCGGCGCCGCCTGCAGGCAAGGCCAGAAAGCCATCGGGTTGGATTTGCGCCACTTATGCCTCCTATCGTAGTCGTGACTTCCCGTGTGTTACTCTTGTTGCGCCATTTCGCGTACATCCCAACTAGACGCACAATTCACCAACGTGTCAAGCCTTGATTCGATTCTTGATTGCCGCTGATTCGCCATGCCCGCACGCATCTTCACGCTGACCCCAAACCCCAACCTTGACCGCACCCTTACTGTGCCGGAAGTCATCCTCGATGAGGTGCTGCGCGCCGATGATTCCCGAGTTGACCCTGGCGGTAAGGGTTTCAACGTCTCTCGCGCGTTAATGCAGCTTGGCATGAAGAGCGTTGCCATTGCCTTCCTGGGAGGGGCGAACGGCGCGCGCCTGGTCAATTTGATGGCCGCGCACGACGTGTCGGCGCAGGCAGTGCCGATTGCCAATGAGTCGCGCACTTGCTACGTTGTGACCGATGCGGGCGGGAGACATCACCTCAAGGTCAACGAGCCGGGACCGTTTGTAACAGAACTGGAACTGCAAGCGCTCATTGCAGCCGTAGAGGAAGCGGTGCGTCCGGGTGACTTCTGGGTGTTGGCGGGAAGCCTTCCCCGCGGAGCGCCGGACGACCTCTTCGCGACACTGATACGCCTCCTGCGCGCGCGATGGGGCGTACCCGATTCTAGATGCAAGCGGCGCCGCGCTCAAACTTGGGCTGCTGGCAGTCCCCTTCATGATCAAACCCAATTCTGACGAAGCCGCAGAAATCCTGGGCGCGGCCGTGCGTACACCTCTCGAGGCGGCACGAGCAGCCATCCAGCTTGGGAGAGGCCGGCGTTGAGATTGTCGCAATCAGCATGGGATCCGAGGGCCTTGTGGTGGCGAGCGGCGGCCAGGCCGTCCACGCGCGCCCGCCGGTGATTCAGGCGCTGAACGCGGTGGGCGCCGGCGACGCCACCGTCGCGGGCATGCTGTGGGCACACGTAAAGGCCTTGCCGCTGGATGAAGTCGCGCGCTGGGGGGCGGCCTGTGGCGCCGCCGCGGCCATGCGTCCCGGCACCGACTTTGCTGCACATTCAGAAGTGGCCGCTGTGGCAGGACAAGTTGAGATCCAGATATTTGAATAAAGCCAAGGGGTGCAACTCGGTAGAAGGTGGCGGATCTTCGGCGCCTGCTAATTGCTGGATCTCGCAAGAAACCTGCATGACGTAGCGGGGGGCTTCCAGCCCTCCGGCAGTTGTGCCGACAGGTCGGAGGGCTGGAAGCCCCCCGCTACGATTCATAGGCACACTTGCAAGACGCAGCACTAATGGACATTGCCGCAACAATTCTTCTCTGCCGATCATCCGTCGCGTGATCACCTGTTTCGCGCTCCGCATCAACGGCGGCTGAAGCAGCTGCGACGGATACGCCACACTCTTTGGGATGAGTCGCTGGAGTGCCCGTATGTCCAAAGGGGCTCCTGACAGAGAAAGTTGAGTTCCCGCAGGCAGTACTTCCTCGTCGTCGGGAGGGGACTGCGCGCGCAACTCTGTGCATCCCGGTGCATTATTTCGCATATGCGCACATATGTGAATTGCTTTGCGTCAGGCCATGATGTAAGATGAACTCCATTCAATTGCCATGTTGCCAGGCGGACAGAAGTTCGGGGGCTGCCACTCATTACGTAACTCTCTCCACACCTCGAACGCTCGTCAGTCGCGTGCATGCAGGCTGCGCGCCCGGTGTTCGCGGCACACTTATGCGGTCAAACGGTTTCGACCGGAAGTCCAACCAAGCGTTTCCTATTCCAATGTTGCAAAGGAGATTGACTATGAAGTCGAAGACTCTGCTGCTCGGCCTGCTCAGTGTGCTGGTTGTTGCAGCAATGCTGGCCGGTTGTGCAGCCCCTGCCGCTGCTCCTGCAGCACCCGCCGCCCCGGCTGATGCCGCCGCCGCCCCGGCTGACGCCGCTGCCGCCCCGGCTGATGCCTCGGCTGCGATGACGGACACCGCCGCCGCCCCGGCCGACGCCGCTGCCAAGCCCTACATCCCCGTGATCTCCAAGGGCTTCCAGCACCAGTTCTGGCAGGCTGTGAAGATGGGTTCCGAGAATGCTGCTGCAGACTTCAATGTCGACATCACGTTCGAAGGCCCGGAGAGCGAGTCCCAGGTTGACAAGCAGATGGAAATGTTCCAGACAGCGCTTGACAAGAAGCCTGCCGCCATCTGCCTGGCCGCCCTCGACAGCAAGGCGATGATTCCGCTCCTGGAGCGCGCCAAGGCCGAAGGCATTCCGGTCGTCGGTTTCGACTCGGGTGTTGACAGCGACATTCCTGTGACCACCGTGACCACGGACAACGTGGCAGCGGCGGCGTTGGCGGCCGACAAGATGGCCGAACTCATCGGTGGCGCCGGTCAGGTGGCTGTGATTGCCCATGACCAGACCAGCCGCACGGGCATCGACCGCGTGGATGGCTTCACCAAGCAGATGGCCGAGAAGTACCCGGACATCGAAGTCGTTGACGTCCAGTACGGCGGTGGCGACCAGCTCAAGTCAACCGACATCGCCAAGGCGATCATTCAGGCCCACCCGGACCTGAAGGGCTTCTTCGGCGCCAATGAAGGTTCGATCATCGGCGTCATCAACGCCGTGACCGAACTCGACATGGCCGGCAAGGTCGTGGTGATCGGCTATGACGCCGGCGCACCGCAGAAGGCAGCCATTCGCTCCGGCCTTCAGGCGGGCGCAGTGAGCCAGGACCCGGTCAATATCGGCTACAAGTGCGTTGAGTCCGCTGTCGCGGCCATTGCGGGCGAGTCGCTGCCCCTTGTCATTGACACCGGCTTCAAGTGGTACGATGCCACGAACATTGACGACCCGGACATGCAGCCGCTCCTGTATGATTGATTCTGAGCCCGTGCTCTGCGCGGGCCGATGCTGAACTGACTTGGGGGCGGCACAACATCTGCGCCGCCCCCAAATCTGCAGATGCAGCTTTGGCGCCCCAGATTGCGACGCGGCTCCCCTTGATTGCCCTCCGGCGCCTCTCCATTCTCTTGCATAAACCCGCTGCCATGCCACTTCCCCATACACCCTCATTTGCGGCTCCGTCTTTGTGACAGAGGCACTATATGGCTGATGTTTTGATACAAATGGAAGGGATCGAGAAATCCTTTCCCGGCGTACATGCCCTGATTGATTGCCCCTTCGAGCTATTGGCGGGGGAGGTGCATGCGCTTGTCGGCGAGAATGGCGCCGGAAAATCCACTCTCATGAAAGTGCTTGCAGGCATCTACAGCCCGGACGCCGGCACGATCCACGTGAACGGGCGCGCCGTTGACGTTCCAAATCCGCGCGCAGCGCAAGCCCTGGGGATTAGCATGATCCACCAGGAACTGAACCTTATGGCGCACCTTACGGTCGCGCAGAACGTATTCATTGGGCGCGAACCCCGCAAGAGCGTGCGCTTCTGGCTCGACGAAAAGAAACTGAATGATGACACGCAGGCACTCTTCGACCATATGCGTCTCGTTCTGGACCCGCGCACAAAAGTTGCTGATCTGAGCGTAGCCAAGCAGCAGATGGTCGAAATTGCCAAGGCGTTGTCCTTCAATTCCAAAGTGCTCATCATGGATGAGCCGACTGCAGCGCTGACCGAGACCGAAATCGACGAGCTTTTCCGCCTCATCCGCCAATTGCAGGCCTCGGGCGTGGGAATCGTCTATATCTCGCACCGGCTTGAGGAGCTCAAGCGCATCTCGAACCGGATCACCGTGATGCGCGACGGTCGCTACATCGATACGATCGACACTCCTGACGCCACAGTGGACGGAATTATCGGCCTGATGGTTGGGCGCACCATTTTCGAATCAACGCCCGAGGTCAGCGTCGACGAAGCGTCAAACCCGATCGTGCTTGAAGTGCGCAACTTGAACCGCGGCCGGAGCATTCAGGATGTGAACTTCGAACTGCGCAAGGGCGAGATCCTCGGCTTTGCCGGTTTGATGGGCGCAGGGCGCACGGAAGTCGCACGCGCCATTTTTGGTGCGGACCGGGTGGAGAGCGGAGAGATATACGTCAAGGGCCAAAGGGTCTATATCCACACGCCCAACGATGCGGTTAAGCACGGAATCGGCTACCTCTCGGAGGACCGCAAACGCTATGGGTTGGCGTTGGGCATGGATGTTGAGTCCAACGTTGTGCTCGCTTCGCTGAGCGACTTTCTCAATGCCATCGGGTTTGTCCAGTTCGGCAAGACGCGCGCGACTGCCGGCAAGTATGTGGAAGCACTCCAGATCAAAACGCCCAGCCTGCAGCAAACGGTGCGCAATCTTTCCGGTGGCAACCAGCAGAAGGTGGTCATCGGCAAATGGCTGACGGCCGACACCGATATCCTCATCTTCGACGAGCCGACGCGAGGAATCGACGTGGGCGCCAAGAGCGAAATCTACAAGCTCCTGAATGAACTCACCCATCAGGGCAAGTCAATCATCATGATTTCGTCGGAGCTTCCCGAAATCCTGCGCATGAGCCATCGCATTGCCGTCATGTGCGAGGGACGCATCACAGGCGTGCTCAATGCGGACGAGGCTACGCAAGAAAAGATCATGACCCTTGCCACGCAGCGTACCGTCATGGTTGTGAAAGATGAATCGGACGACGCAACGGCCCAATCCGAAGATGGCAACGAAAATGAAGACGAACGTGGAAGTGGAAATGGCGCCGGCAATGGCAGCAGTCCAACGGTGCAATTGCAGTAAGAGGAGACTATGACGACTCAAACGGCCACAGCGCCACAGCCCCGCACCTCCATCATGCGCACGGATGCCGCACGCAAACTGCTGGCTTTTGCCGGCCTGCTTGTGCTGGTCATCGTCTACTCGATTCTCTCGCCCGTCTTCCTGACGTTCAACAATATGGTGGCGATTATTCTTGCCACCGCTGTAAACGGCGTTCTGGCGCTTGGTGTCACCTTCGTCATCATCTCGGGCGGCATTGACCTCTCGGTTGGCACGGTGATGACTCTCTCCGCAGTGATGGCGGGCGTTGTCATTACGCAGTGGGGTTTGCCCGTGTGGGCAGGGGTGCTGGGCGCCATCGCGACGGGCGCCCTTGCAGGAATCACAACCGGCACCATGGTTGCCAAAATGAAGATTCCACCCTTCATTGCCACGCTCGGCATGTTCTATGTGGCAAAGGGTCTGGCGCTCGTCATCTCGGGGCTGCGGCCAATCTACTTCGTCGACACGCCGGTCTTCCAGAAGATCGCCATGGGGTCGGTGATCGGTGAAATGCTTCCGATGATGCCGGTGCCGAACGCCGTGCTGATTCTCTTCGGCGCGGCAATCGTTGCGTGGATCATTCTCTCGAAGACAGTGATGGGACGCTACACCTTTGCTTTGGGAAGCAACGAAGAGGCTACCCGCCTCTCCGGCGTCACGGTTGACAAATGGAAGATGCTTGTCTACATGCTTTCGGGCATGTTTGCAGGTGTCGGTGGCGTGCTCATGGCCTCGCGCCTCAACTCGGCGCAACCGGCACTGGGCGCCGGCTACGAACTTGATGCCATCGCCGCAGTCGTCATCGGCGGCACCTCGCTCAGCGGCGGTGAAGGGTCGATTCTGGGTACAATCATCGGCGCGTTCGTCATCAGCGTCTTGACGAATGGCTTGCGTCTTCTCTCCGTGCCGCAGGAGTGGCAGATGGTGGTTACGGGCGCCATCGTGGTGATTGCCGTCTATTTGGATGTTTTGCGCCGCAACCGGCTCAAGTAGCAGCAAAGTGAATTGAAACTTCAGGCACCTTGCGCCCGGCCCTTCTTGATGCGGAGAGAGGTCGGGCGTGAAGTTAGGCATGGGCTGATAGCGCTGGATTCTCAACGACCGAATTGACAAGCGGTCGAGACGAAAAAGGGATGTCTTTCTGGCGTTCCTCAATATCTTCCTGAATGGCGCAGGATGCGTCGTCTCCGCAGCAACCTGCCAAATCACGCTGAGGCAAAAACACAATGGCCACCATTCGAATTCGTCTACAACCGGAAATGTTCACGGGCAATGAGACCCTGCTTGTAGAGAACGGCTCCCTGATTGCGAGCACTTTTCGGTACGAAAGCGGCGTCTGCGGTCTGCGCCTTAGCAACGGATTGGGCGAACTGGAGATGCTTCCATTCCAGGGCCAGCAGGTCTGGTCTGCCAACTTCCTGGGGCGCGAACTGACAATGAAGTCGATGTTCGATCAGCCGCGTCCGACGCGCGCCTATCTGGACACCTACGGCGCGTTCCTCATTCATTGTGGCATTACCGCAATGGGCGTTCCCGGCGAAGGCGACAGCCATCCGCTCCACGGCGAACTCCCCAACGCGCCCTATGAAGAGGCATGGGTGGTTACCGGTGAAGACGCGCATGGCGCTTACATTGGCCTCCACGGCCACCACCGACATACTGTCGCCTTCAACCACAACTATCGCGCGACGCCCACCGTCAAGTTGTATGCCGGCGCAACGCTCTTCTCCACGCGCATCGAAGTGAAAAACCTGAAGCACACACCCATGGAACTGATGTACATGGCGCACGTCAACTTCCGACCGGTGGATGACGGACGCCTGGTCTACAGCGCGCCGTCGGATGCGGCCCATGTGCGCGTGCGCACGAGCATTCCGTCGCACATCAAGCCGGGGCCGGGCTTCCGCGAATTCATTGACGAACTTGCCGCAGATCCCGAGAAACACCATGTGCTGAAGCCGGGAATGGCCTTCGACCCGGAAATTGTCTTCTACATCGACTACAACGCCGATGCGGACGGTTGGGCGCACGCCATGCAGGTGCACCCCGACGGCAGCGCCGACTACATTCGCCACAAGCCCGCCCAACTCGATCACGGTGTACGCTGGATCAGCCGCACGCCCGACCAGGACTGCCTCGGCATCGTTCTGCCCTCCACGGCCGAGCCGGAAGGCTACAGCGCCGAGAAGGCCAAGGGCAACATCAAGACGCTTGAGGCGGGCGACGAGTGGGTGGCCGAAATGTGGATGGGCTATCTGTCGCCGGACGAAGCCGCCGTCATGGAAAACCAGATCGCGACAATTGTCTAGAGCGATTCGGCGTGAAGGCAACTGTCTGACGCAGAGTCGCGGAGACGCAGAGGGCAGCACAGTAACACATTGAGTCGACGCATTCTGCGCAGTAGCCCTTCCCTTGCGCTCCTTTGCGCCTCTGCGACTTTGCGTCAAGGTGTAGTAGTGCCTGCGGGTTTCATTCTGATGAAGAGAGGAACGGATCATGGACTACAAGCCGCAACTGACCGGGCTCTTCGGCACCCCTGTAGCGGAAAATCCTTCCGTGGTGATGCTTGAGGCGGGATTTCGTGCCCTGGAGCTGAACTGGCGTTACATCACGATGGAAGTGAAGCCCGAGAATCTGGGCGCGGCCGTCGGCGGTCTGCGCGCGATGGGTTTCTCCGGAGTCAACTGCACCGTTCCGCACAAGGTGGCGGTGATTCAGTATCTTGATGATGTTTCACCCGACGCGCGCCTCATGGGCGCGGTGAACACCGTGCGGCGCGAGGGCGATCGTTTGATTGGCGAGAATACCGACGGCAAGGGCTTCCTGCGCGCGCTGCGCGATGACGGTGGCGTGGACCCGGCCGGCAAGCGCTTTGTCATCCTCGGCGCAGGGGGTGCGGCGCGCGCCATGACTGTGGAACTGGCACTTGCAGGTGCGGCGGAGCTCATCATTGTCAATCGCACGCCGGCCCGCGCCGAGCCGCTTGTGGAACTGCTGAACGACAAGACGCCCACGCACGCGACCTTCGTGCCGTGGTCCGCGACGTTCGCGATTCCGGCGGCAACTGACGTTGTGGTCAACACGACATCGATCGGCCTCTTTCCCGATCCCAGCCTGCCCGATGTGAACTACGACACCATCCAGCCCAACATGGTCGTTTGCGACATCATTCCCAACCCGCCGCAGACGCGCTTCCTCGATGAGGCTGCCGCACGCGGCGCCAAGACGCTCGACGGCCTGGGCATGCTCGTCTACCAGGGCGCGATTGGCTTCAAGATGTGGACGGGTCACGACGCACCGGTGGATGCCATGTGGCGCGCGCTGGCCGATGTCTTTGGGGTAAAGTAGCGCAATGGCGCTCGACGAAGATACGCAGCCTGCGCCGGAGACGGACAGGTCCGGCGCCGTGGACGATGCCCCGGCTGCACCCGACCGCAGGCGCAGCCGCACGCGATCATTTGGTACGGGCAACCGCATCAGTCATGATGCTTCGTCATACTATGCGTCACGTCTCTATTCCGAGACGCAAGCAGAGGATGCGCACGCCGAATCGGCTACTGTCGAAAGTGAGCTTCCGTCGCACCTTCACAACACGATCATTGCGGCAACATCCGAGCACATGGAGGCACTGCCCGACGGCTGTGTGCATCTCATGGTCACGTCGCCACCGTACAATGTGACCAAGGAGTACGATGACGATCTGTCGCTCCAGGAGTATCTTGGTCTCTTGCGGTCCGTTTTTGCAGAGACGTATCGCGTGCTGGCGCCCGGCGGGAGGGCGTGCATCAACGTGGCCAATCTGGGGCGCAAACCCTACATCCCGCTGAGTGACCACGTCAACATGCTGATGCTCGAACTGGGCTTCCTCATGCGTGGGGAGATCATCTGGAGCAAAGGGGCCGGTGCGGGGGTTTCCATGGCGTGGGGATCGTGGCAGTCCGCATCGAATCCCGTCCTGCGCGACACACACGAGTATATTCTCGTCTTCAGCAAGGGAAGCTTCCGCCGCCCGGCCAATGACCGGCGCAACACCATCGGCCGTGACCAGTTTATGGAGTGGACCAAGTCGGTCTGGACGATGGGCACCGAATCGGCGCGCAAGGTAGGCCACCCCGCTCCCTTCCCGCTGGAACTGCCTGCCCGCCTCATCCAGTTGTACACATTTGCCACGGATGTCGTACTTGATCCCTTCATGGGCAGCGGGACGACAGCGCTGGCTGCGCGCGACGCGGGGCGCACCTACGTCGGCTACGAAACGAATCGCGATTACATTAAACTGGCGGAACAGCGTTTGCGCCCGCCGGAGCAAACCAAAACGAAGCGCAAGCAGTCAAAACCGTCCAACGTCGGAACTAAAGGAGATTGAATCATGGAAATGAATCAGCCCATCAACCGCCTCATCGGCGCGATGCCCAAGGTGGGGATTCGCCCCACGATTGACGGCCGACTCGGCGGTGTGCGCGAGTCGCTTGAAGTGCAGACCATGGCGCAGGCGCAGGCCGTCGCCGACCTGATCACGAGCAGACTGCGCCACTACAACGGCCTGCCTGTCGAGTGCGTCATCGCCGACACGACCATCGGCGGCGTGGCCGAGGCGGCGCGCTGCGCCGAGAAGTTCAGCCGCGAAGGCGTCGGCGTCAGCATTACCGTCACCCCCTGCTGGTGCTATGGTTCCGAGACGATGGACATGGACCCGCACCTGCCCAAAGCCGTCTGGGGCTTCAACGGCACCGAGCGGCCGGGCGCTGTCTATCTTGCGGCAGTCTCTGCGGCGCACGCGCAAAAGGGGCTTCCGATCTTCAATATTTACGGCCGCGACGTGCAGGACTCCGGCGACGGCGCCATTCCTGCCGATGTGGCCGAGAAGCTTCTCACCTTTACCCGCGCCGGGCTGGCCGTCGCCGACATGCGCGGCAAGTCCTATCTGAGCATGGGCGGGACGAGCATGGGCATTGGCGGCTCGATTGTGAACCAGGATCTCTTCCAGGAGTACTTCGGCATGCGCGTCGAAGTTATCGACATGGTTGAATTCGTGCGCCGCATGGAGCGCGAAATCTACGATCCCGAGGAGTTTGCGGCCGCGCTGGCGTGGACCAAGGCAAACTGCAGCGAGGGCAAGGATTACAACGCGCCGGATGCGCAGCAGAGCCGCGCCGTGAAAGACCAAGTCTGGGAAATGTCCGTCAAGATGGCGTTGATCGCGCGCGATCTGATGGTCGGCAACCCGAAGCTTGCCGAAATGGGCCATGGCGAAGAGGCCAATGGCCGCAATGCAATTGCTGCCGGCTTCCAGGGGCAGCGCCAGTGGACCGACCATCTCCCCAACGGCGACTTCCTCGAGGCAATTCTCACCTCGTCCTTCGACTGGCACGGCATTCGCCAGCCCTACATTGTGGCAACCGAGAACGACGCCCTTAACGGCATCTCCATGCTCATGGGCCATCTGTTGAATGGCGCCGCCCAAATCTTCGCCGACGTGCGCACCTACTGGAGCCCTGACGCCGTCAAGCGCGTCACCGGCTACAGCCTCGAAGGTCGCGCCGCAGGCGGTATTCTCCATCTGATCAACTCCGGCCCGGCTGCCCTGGACGGCACCGGTGAAGTCACGCGCGATGGCGAACCGGCCATGGTTCCCTTCTGGGAACTGTCGAGTGACGAGGCCGAAGCTTGCCTCAAGGCGACGACCTGGCACGCAGGCGACCTCGGCTACTTCCGCGGCGGCGGCTGGTCCACACGCTTCCGCACCCGCGGCGGCATGCCTGTAACCATGGCGCGGCTCAACCTCGTCAAGGGGCTTGGACCTGCACTGCAGATTGCCGAAGGCTGGACCGTGGCGTTGCCTGACGAAGTGCACTCAGTCCTCGACGAACGCACCAACCCAACCTGGCCCACCACCTGGTTCGTCCCGCGCACGACGGGCAGCGGCCCCTTCCGCGACGTCTACACAGTGATGAACAACTGGGGCGCCAATCACGGGGCGATTGGCTACGGCCACTACGGCGCGCAACTCATGGCGCTTGCCTCCATGCTGCGCATACCCGTCTACATGCACAATGTGGACGAAGAACAGATCTTCCGCCCGAGCGTCTGGACCACCTTTGGCGCCAATCGAGCCAATGGGCGCAGACTTCCGTGCTTGTGCAGCGTTTGGCGCCCTGTACAAGTAGCCGAAGTGGTTGCGCGGTTGCTTGACGCATCTTGACGGAAGTCGAATACCTGGCGCATCGCGCACACCGCAGCGAGGCCTCCCAAACCGGGAGCCTCGCTGCGCATATCGGACAGGCCGCACATGACTGCCAATGAATCTCATTCCAACGCACGGGGCTGGGCGCTGGGCCTCTTCGCAACGCTGTGCTTCAGCATTGCGCCACCCGTCGCCAGCGCGGCCATAGGCGGTGGCCTTCACCCGACGGCGATTCTCGTCGTGCGCATGGGGATCACCACTGCGTTACTGCTCCTAACAATTGCCGTGACCGACGCGACGTTGCTGCGGACTGATCGCCGTTGTCTCTCAATCGCCCTGCTGGCCGGCCTTGTCAACAGCATCGGCATGATTACCTATTTTTGGGCACTTACCCGGCTCCACGCTTCTGTCGCCGCCATGCTCTTCTCAATTAGCCCACTCGTTGTGCTCTCTATTCTTGCCTTGCGCGGCGAACCAGTGACGCGCCGCCACCTCGTGCGCATTGCGCTGGCGCTCGGCGGCATTTACCTTCTCGTGGGACCCAGCGGCGGTATTGACCCCGTCGGCCTGTTGCTGATTTCGGTGGCCGTCGTCGCGTTCTCGATGCAAGTCATCTTCATTCAGTGGTACTTGACCGGTTACGACGCCCGCACGGTCACGCTTTACATGACGCTTGGCATGGCCCTGGGCGTAACTCTCTTCTGGTTCTACCAGGGCGCGCCGTGGTCGAACCCTGGCCCGCGCGGGTGGGCGGCAATCCTGACGCTCGCGGTTGTGAGCACCTACCTGGCACGCCTGGCATTCTTTGGTTCCATTTCGCGCATTGGCGGCGCGCAGACAGCGATGCTGACGCCGCTTGAGATTCTACTGACAATTACCTGGTCGGTCATCTTCCTCGGCGAGCGGCTTACACCCGTTCAGTGGCTGGGCGGTCTTCTCATTCTCAGCAGCGCGTTGCTTGCGATTGAGCGGCTGGGACGGTCGCGTCGACCCCTGCGCTGGCGGCTCTGGGCCCGTGCCTGAAGACGACTTGGATAGGTTCCAACTCTCCGTGGCCGGCTCGCCCCGCGACGCTCATTTGCTGCCAATTTGTGGAAAATTGTGAATTGGGGGTTGACAAGCCACTGATTCACGCTATACTGAAAGCGCTTTCATGCTTCGCACGCGCTCCCTGCGCCTGATTCCGCTTTATTGCACACCCAAACCGTTCGCTGTTCAGAAGTTAGGTCATGCACCCAGAACCTGTGGCAATCAGACGAGTTCAGCGCGCCACCATCACCGATGTCGCCCGTCTCGCCGGCGTTTCAATCTCCACCGTGAGCCGCGTTCTCAACGAGACGGCGCCGGTTGCTGATGAAACGGGCCAGCGCGTACGTCACGCCGTGCAGATTCTCAACTTCACGCCCCATGCCGCCGCCCGCACCCTTGCCGTACGCAAGACAGACACGATTGGTTTGCTTCTGCCCGAAATCGGCTCATCGTTTTTCGTACCCACGCTGCGCGGCATCGAGTCCGCAGTGCGCGAAGCAGGACTTGACCTGCTCATATTCACGGGTACGCAAGGGGGGCAGCGCCGGCGCGAGTGGCGGCAGCCCCTGGGAGAACACAACACCGACGGCTTGCTTGTCTTTTCCAACCTTCTCGACGGGCGCGAGTTGACAGTTCTCTATCAACGTGGCTTTCCCGTCGTCCTGCTCCACCGCTCCGCTCCCTCGAGCACCCAAA
Organism: uncultured Chloroflexia bacterium; assembly: GCA_963735275.1. GTDB lineage: Bacteria > Chloroflexota > Anaerolineae > Caldilineales > Caldilineaceae > UBA5069. The sequence continues at coordinate 857,924 of CAVTKJ010000004.1, forward strand.
TCCCCTCGGTTCGCTTTGACAACCTTTCGGGTGTACGAAAGGTTCTCGAGCACCTGATTAGCGAGCACGGACGCCGGCGCATTGCCTTCCTGCGTGGGCCGGAGGCAAACGAGGACTCCCTCGAACGCGAAGGTGCATACCGTGAGGTGTTGGGCACGTACGAGATTCCATTCGACCCGGCACTTGTCGTCGACGGTGGCTTCACCGAGCAGGGGGGCGAGACGGCTGTACAGCGCCTTCTGGCGACTCGCGTGGGATTTGACGCTATTTTTACCGGTGATGATGAGTCGGCGGCAGGCGTGCTTGTTGGCGCTGCGCCGGGCGGGCAAGCGCGTGCCGGAGGAGATTGCAGTTGTCGGCTTTGATGACGTGTCTCTCTCCCGTCACCTCAACCCGCCGTTGACAACCGTACGCGCACCGATTGAGACCGCCAGCTATTTGGCCGCGCGCCAACTTGTGCGCCTGATTCGCAACGATGAAGCGAGGCCGATAACCCTGCTTCCAGTCGAATTGGTGATTCGCCAGTCCTGCGGGTGCCCGTGAGGCGCTCTGCAAATCCCCAACAGGCAATTCCACGCAGCAGGGACCCTCACGCGACGCACTGTCACTGGGACGTCCTGCACAAATGTGCGTGATCTTGCAAGCGCTTTCAGAGTCGTTGTGTTGCCCAGCCTTCACGGTGGGAAGAGGAGGTGGCAGAGGCGGTCAGTCAATCGCAAATCGTGGTCAAGTGAATCAGTCTACGTGCATCCCAAGTTGTGGCCAGGCAGGCGGTGATTCCGCGAATTGCATGGCGCATGACGAAGGACGGCGACGTGACACTGTTTCTCCGGTACCGATTCGTCGACTGGTGCGCCCTCTCTGCCAGGTCAACTGTTTGCCGTACGGCACGCGCCGTACAGGGTCAATGTCAGTTCATCTCACAAGGAGCACAATATGCGTCGTAAATTGTTCAGTGTTTTGGCACTGCTTGTCGTGACCAGTATGTTGGTTGCGGCCTGCGGTGGTGCAGCTCCGGCGCCGGCCGCCCCGGCTGTAGAAGCGCCTGCCGCAGCTGCGCCTGCCGACGAGGCCGCTTCCAGCGAAGCGATGACCGATACCGCAGAAACGACCGAGAGTGCGGCAGCCGCTGAGGCGCCCGCCGCGACCGAAGCAATGACCGAGACTGTGGTTATCGACCCCAACCGCACGCAGGTGCGCTGGTTCGTCGGCCTCGGCACCGGTACAGACCCGCAGCAGCAGGATGTCCAGAAGGCAGTCGTTGAGCAATTCAACGCTTCCCAGGACAAGATCCAGCTCATCATCGAAGTGGTCCCGTACGATGGCGCCAAGGATGCGCTTTCGACGCAGATCGCCTCCGGCGCCGGCCCCGACATCGTCGGCCCGGTCGGCTGGGGTGGTTCGAATGCATTCCGCGGCCAGTGGATGGACCTTGCATCGCTGATCAAGGATTCGGGCTACGACACAACGCAGTTCAGTGATGCGCTTGTCAAGTTCTATATCACTGACGAAGGCCAGATTGGTCTCCCGTTTGCCGTCTTCCCGGCCGCCGTCTTCTTCCAGAAGGACATGTTCGACGAAGCCGGTCTCAACTATCCTCCCACGGCCTATGGCGACAAGTATGTCTGGCCCGATGGCACCGAGGAAGAGTGGAGCTTCGACACCCTGACCAAGGTCGCCAAGATTCTGACAGTTGACGAAAACGGCAACTCCCCGCTCATGCTCGACGACGCCGGCAAGGTTGTCCCCGGCACCGACTTTGACAAGACCAAGATCGTGCAGTACGGCTATGTGCCGCAGTACCAGGATGCCATTCACGTCGCCGCATTCTTCGGCGCAGGCACGGATGTTGCAGCCCGACGGCACAGCCAAGTTCCCCGAGCAGTGGAAGGAAGCCTGGAAGTGGGAATACGAGCGGCCTCTTCGGTGACGAGCCGTTCATCCCGACAGATCCCGTGGTGCAGAGCCCTGACTTCGGCGCAGGCAATGCCTTCAATTCGGGCAAGGTTGCCATGGCCCTCACCCAGCAGTGGTACACCTGCTGCGTCGGCGCTGCCGGCGAAAGCTGGGACCTGGGCATAATCCCCACCTACAACGGTGAGGTCAATGGCCGCGTCGATGCAGACACCTTCCGCATTCTCAAGGATTCCAAGCACCCGGCAGAAGCCTTTACCGTCCTGAGCTACCTCATCGGTGAAGCGTCTGGTACGTTGCTGCCCGCCTATGGTGGCATGCCCGCCCGCGCCGAAGACCAGGATGCATTCTACGCAGCCAAGGCCGAACAGTTCCCCTTCGTTGAGAACTGGGACACGATCAAGGCCGGTCTGGCCTACCCGGACATCCCGAGCGCAGAAGGGTACCGCCCCAACTGGCTCGAGTACTTCGACCGCCAGCGCACCTTCCAGTACACCTACCGGGCAACACCGGACCTGGACATGGACAAGGAAATTGCGACCTTCGAGGCAGATGCAACCGCTATCTTCCAGAAGGGCCAGTAAGTGAGTATGTGAGGGTGAGCAGGTTCACGCCTGCTCATCCTCATTCCTGTGGCATCCACGCACCTCCACGCGCAATCGTGAGCAGCGTTCTTCGGCAAGGCAAGGTACACGCATGACTGCACAAGTCCAGACGCAGGGCCGCACCGCGAGTGGCCGACGAGGACCCACGGCCTCACAGCGTGAGGCGCGCTGGGGCTGGCTCTTCATTTCACCGTGGCTCATTGGCTTCTGTCGCGTTTACGCTGTTCCCTACCGTGGCGACGTTGATTTTCAGCTTCACGGACATGCGCCTCAGCATGTCAGGGCTCAACTTCGTCGGGCTGCAGAACTATCGCGCGATGATCTATGACACGCAGATGTGGCACTCGCTCGGCGTCACTTTCCGATATGCGTCTTATGCCTTGCCGATCGCGATATTCATGCCATTGTTGCTCGCATTGTTGATGAATCACGAGCATCTGGTGGGCAAGTCGTTCTTCCGGCGCGGGCTTCTATTTCCCCTACATCATTCCCTTTGTCGCGGCAATTTTCATTTGGGCCCATATGCTCAATCCCGTCGGGCGGCTGGGTCAACATGTTCCTGCGCTGGCTGGGCGTGGACAACCCTCCTGAGTGGCTGCGCAGCCCCACATGGGTTTATCCCTCACTGGTGATTGTGGGCATCTGGGGAATAGGCAATGCCATGCTGCTGAACCTTGCGTCGCTGCAAGGAGTTCCAACGGAACTCTACGATGCGGCCAAGATTGACGGGGCCGGGCCGTGGAAGACCTTCTGGAATGTCACCTTCCCGCTGATTTCTCCGGTCATCTTCTATAACTTGATTCTCGTGACCGTCGGCCTCTTCCAGTATTTTCTCGTGCCGCTTGTCCTCAACCAGGGCACAGGTCAGCCCGCAGGCAAGACAATGTTCTACAATCTCTACCTGTACAAGACCTTCTTTGCATACCAGAACATGTCCTATGGCGCGACCCTTGCCTGGTTCCTCTTCATCATCATTTTGGCCGTGACAATGCTCCTCTTCTGGTCGCAGCGCTTCTGGGTTTTCTACGCCGGCGGCGAGCGTCGCTAAGGGGTCTCACATGTCCGCAACTTCCACACAACCCGTGGCCGCCACCGCAAAGCCCGCGGCCCGCGCAAAGCAGCGCAGCATCGGTCGCCGCCACATGGGATCCAAGTTCCTGGTGACCTCGCTGGCGATTCTGGTGCTCTTCGTCTTTCTGGTGCCGCTGGCGAGCATGGTCTTTACTTCGCTCCAGACGATGGATCAGTTGGTGGAGCCCGGCGCGCCGTTGTGGCCCGCCGAACCGGCCACTTTCGAGTATGAGGGCAAGACACTCGACATCTACATGGTTCCCATGGAGGATGGCTCGTCGCAGGAACTTGCCATGCTCAAGCCCGGCCGCCGTCAGAGCACCTTTGTCGACCCGGCGAATCCCACTGCGGAGCCAATCGTCTGGAAGGGCAACTGGCGGCAGCTTGAGAGACCGTGGGCCTTTTCGCCCACCTGGTCCAACTATACGGATGCCTGGAACACCATTGACCTGGGGCGACTCTTCATCAACACCCTCCTCATTGCGGCAATCGGGATTGTGGGCACGGTTATCTCTTGTTCGCTCGTCGCATATGGCTTCTCGCGTTTCCGTTTCCGCGGTCGCGACTTCCTCTTCACGGTGCTGATTGCCACGATCTTCCTGCCGACAGCCGTGACGATTGTGCCGACGTACGCCTTCTTCCAGCGCATCGGCTGGGTGGGCACCTGGCTGCCGCTGACCGTTCCCCATTTCTTCGCAAATGCCTTCAATGTCTTCCTGCTGCGCCAATACTTCATGACAATCCCGCGCGAGCTTGACGAAGCAGCCATGATTGACGGCGCAAACCCCTTCCGCATCTTGATGAGCATCATCATTCCCATGTCTGTGCCGGTGATTGTTGCGGTGATGCTATTCCACCTCGTCTTTGCCTGGAACGATTACTTTGCGCCGCTGATCTACCTTTCCACCCGTCCCGAACTGCAGCCGATTGCCGTGGGTTTGGCACGCTTTAACGGTATCTATGGCTCGAATCCACCGCTCATTCAGGCAAGTGCGCTCATGGCGTCCATCTTGCCAATTATCCTCTTCTTCATGGCGCAGCGCGTCTTCATGCAGGGTGTGGTCGTGACGGGTGTGGACAAATAGCTTGCCTGCTTGTCGCACAGGAACGACAAAGGCGCCGCCCATGTGGACGAGACAAGTGGCATTGAGCCAAATCTGCGTGGGACTGTGGGCAGCCGCGTTGCTCGCCGGCTGCGGCGGGCGCGCGGCCGACGCGCAGCGACCACTTCCCACTGAGCCCAGTGTCGGTGCTACGGCCGCCGTGGTCGCCAGTGTGCCGGAAAACGGCGCAGCGACCCCCACACATGCAGCGCAGTCAGTTCAGACAGCGCAGAAAGCCACGCCGACTACCACTCCTGAGCCAATTGCCACAGCGCGCGCAGCCGCCGCCGGCGAGATTCGCGTCGATGCTGCAATTCCCGCGGGCACGATCAGCCCATACGCATCGGGGGTCACTTGGGGACCCCTCTGGGTCGTGCGGCCCGAGGTCATGCCCCTGGCCGAAAAGCTTCGTCCGGGCATGATCTCCTTCCCCGGTGGCGAGTACGGCGACACGAACAACCTGCAGGAAATCGAGATTGACCGCCTCATGGAGTTGGCCACGAGGCTCGGTTCTGAACCGCTGATTCACGTGCGCCTGCCTGGCGGCACCCCCGAGCAGGCAGTTGCGCTCATGAAGTATGCAAATGAGCAAAAAAACTACAACGTAAAGTATTGGGCGATCGGCAACGAACCCAACCTCTACGCGGGAAAGTACAAGGAAACCCCCTGGGATGCCACCTACTTTGCCGGCGAATGGCGACGCTTTGCCCAGGCCATGAAAGCGGCCGACCCTTCGATTGTTCTCGTCGGCCCCGAGATCACCCAGTTTGCCGGCACCGAGAACCGCACACGCGGTGATGAGATTCTGGCCGCAGACTGGATGCGCACCTTCCTCGAAATGAATGGCGACCTCGTGGACGTTGTTTCGTTCCATCGCTACCCATTTCCCAAGGACATGCACAATCTGGTCGATACCACGGCCACCGAGCTCTTTGCCAACGCCGGTGAATGGAGTGCGATCATCCCTTCACTGCGCACACTCATGGTGGAGACCACCGGACGCGAATTGCCGGTCGCCATCACCGAGGTCAACTCCCACTTCACGCGCACCTTCCATCGGCCCGCCTCGCCCGATACGCTGCCCAATGCCCTGTGGTGGGGCGATGTCTTCATGCAGATGCTGCGCCAGCAGGTCGACATCGTCAACTTCTGGACGCTGGTCACGGGCGACGATCAGGGAGGCTGGGGCATCCTGGCTAGATACGGCGAGCGGCCCGTCTACCACACCTTCATGCTTTATCAGCAGATGGGTGCGAACCTCGTGGCTGCCGATGCTGGATTGCCCGGCGTGCAGGCGCTGGCTGCGCAGCGCGATGATGGAACGCTGACGCTCATGGTCTCCAACTTGACCGACTCAGCGCAGACCGCGCAACTCAATGTCGAGGGCGCAGATTTCAGCGAGGTGGAAATCTGGCGGCTCGATGCCGAACATTTGGGTACACAGGTTGAGGGCGAGACCGTGGCAAATGGGGACGCAATCACCGTTCCGCCGGAATCGCTGACTCTCTACGTGCTGCATTGAACGATTCGTCCCGCGAGAGCACCGGCCACGGGCCGGCGCATACGAAATCGTCGCGCCTCAGGCGCGATGAACCATCAAGCCGGCGCATGACCTGTTGCAGTTTGAAGTTCGCAGCAGGATTCACGCCCCACCGAGGAACTGAACCATGAAGGTTGTCGTGATGGGCGGCGGCTCAAGCTACACGCCTGAACTTGTCAAGGGATTTCTGGATCGCGCCGCCTCCTTCCCCATGACCGAACTCTGGCTGGTGGATATCGCGCAGGAGCGGCTTGACATTGTGGGCGGCTTTGCCCAACGCATGGCGCAAGCGGCCGGTGCGCCATTTGCGGTGTATCTGAGCACAAACCGGCGCGAGGCTCTCGAGGGCGCATCCTACGTCACCACGCAGTTGCGCGTGGGCGGAATGGCCGCGCGGCGCGAGGACGAATACCTCGGCATGCGCCATGGCCTCGTGGGGCAGGAGACCACCGGCGTGGGCGGAATGGCCAAGGCGCTGCGCACAATTCCCGTCATTCTTGGCATCGCGCGCGACATCGCGGATGTCGCCCCTGGTGCGCTCCTCGTCAACTTCACCAATCCTGCGGGCCTCGTCACCGAAGCGCTCAGCCGCTACGCGCCCGAGGTCGCCTCGGTGGGCGTCTGCAATGTGCCGATTACAGCCAAGATGCTCATGCTGGAGAAGCTCAGGGCGGCCGGCGTGGCGGTTGATCCTGCGACAGCGCGTCTCTCCACGCTGGGGCTCAACCACCTTTCGTGGCATCGCGGCTTCACTGTGGATGGAGAAGACGTTTGGCCGCAGATTATCGAGCAGACACTTGCCGAATTGCGCGCCGCCGAGGAACCCGAATGGGAGCCGCGGCTGATTGAGTCGCTGCGCATGATCCCCAACTACTACCTCGAGTACTACTACGATACCGCGCACATGATTGCGCAGCAGGCCAAATGGCCGCCGTCACGCGCCGAAGAAGTCATGCTCGTGGAAGCCGACCTGCTCGCCGAATACGCCGACCCTGCCCGCACGGAGCCCCCCGCCGACCTGATGAAGCGTGGCGGCGCATGGTACTCGACGCTCGCCACGCAGTTGCTCAACGCCCATTGGAATGACCTTGGCGAAACGCACATTGTCAACGTTCCCAACGCTGGCGCGGTAACTGAATGGCCGGCGGATTGGGTTCTTGAACTCCCGTGCACCGTGGGTCGCGACGGCATTTTTCCCCAGCCCGCCGCACCGCTTCCCACAGCCTGCTTCGGATTGCTTGCAAACGTCAAGGCCTACGAGTTGCTCACCGTCGAAGCGGCGGTTCACGGCGATTACGAGGCCGCCTATCAGGCGTTGCTTGCGCACCCACTGGGGCCGCCCATGGGGGAGATAGAGTCGGTGCTGGACGAACTGCTCACAATCAACCGGCGCTATCTGCCCCAATTCTTCCCGAATCAGGCAATCAAGGCGCCAAAGGAGTAAGAAGCGATGAGCAATCTGCCGCCCAACCCAGTCCTGCGCAAACTTGGGCTGCCTGATGACGCACGGGTCGTCGTCCTTCACGCCGATGACATCGGTATGTGTCAGGCGACGATTCCTGCGTGGGAAGCCGCGCTCGAGGCAGGCATCATGTCCTCTTCGGCGACAATGGTCCCCTGTCCCTGGTATCCGTCGGTCGCGCGTCTTTGTCGGGAGCAGCAGGGCAATCCGCGCCTCGATATGGGTGTGCATCTCACCCTCAACAGCGAGTGGACGGAGTACCGTTGGGGGCCTTTGAGCAGTCGCGACCGCAGCACGGGGCTTCTCGATGAACAAGGATATTTCCACCGGCGCGCCGATGCCGTCCACAGCCGTGCTAGCGCAGAGGGTGTCGCTGAGGAACTGCGCGCCCAACTGACGCGTGCGCTGGCCGACGGCATTGACGTCACCCACATTGATACGCACATGCTAACGCTCTATCACCCGCGCCTGCTGCCTGCGTATGTGGCGCTGGCGCTCGAGTTTCGCCTCCCGCTTTTTCTGCTGCGCACGCCGCAGGCGATGTACAGTGCGGCCAGGACGGAGCCGCTTGAAGCCGGGGAGTCGCGCGCCCTTGTGGCAGCCGCAGAGGCGCATGGCATTCCCGTTTTTGATCACTTGACGGTGCTTCCGTTGAATCAACCTGAGAAGCGACTTGAGGCGGGCAAACGCGCCCTTGCCGGCGCGCCGGTCGGTCTCACCAACTTCCTTTTTCACCCCAGCGCCGACACGCCCGAACTGCGCGCGCTCGCCCCCGACTGGCGTTGTCGCGTTGCCGACATGGAGCTGTTTCTCAGCAGCGCGTGGCGCGACGCCATCGCGGAATCAGGGGTGCACGTCATCAGTTTTCGAACGCTGCGCGCGCTCGTGCGGGGCGAGACACCGGTGACTGTCCCATGACGCAGCACTACTTTCTTGGCGTGGATGTCGGCGCAACAAAGAGCCATGCGCTCATCGCCGATGCGCGTGGCCAGACCGTGGGCTTCGCCGTGGGGGGCTCGGGCAACCATGAAGACGTGGGCTATGATGGCGCAATCCGTACGCTGCAACAGATCGTGAATGGCGCACTGGCTGATGCCGGAATCGAGCGCGACGCGATTGCCGGTGCGGGTTTCGGCATTGGCGGCTACGACTGGCCCTCCGAGCGCGCCGACGTGCTCGCATCGATTGCCACACTGGGTCTCACCTGCCCGTTCGAGCCCGTAAACGATACGATTATCGGCCTCGTCGCGGGGGCCGAGCAGGGATGGGGCGTTGCGCTGGTGGCCGGAACAAGCAACAACTGCCGCGGCTGGGATCGCCAACACCGCGAAGGTCGCGTCATGGGCAATGGCATGGAGTTTGGCGAAAACGGCGGCTCCTACGAACTTGTCGTCAAAGCCGTTCAAGAGGTGGGCAAGGCGTGGACGCGCCGCGGTCCGCCTACGGCCCTCACGGAGATGTTTGTTGCGCACGTCGGCGCTCGCGATGATGCTGACTTGCTCGAAGGCTTGAGCCAGCGCGCCTACACAATTCAGGCCGGCGCCGCGCCCCTGGTCTTCGCCGCGGCCCACCAGGGCGACCAGGTTGCGCTTGAGGTCATTCGCTGGGCGGCCGCAGAGTTGGCAAGCCTGGCAATCGGCGTCATTCGTCAACTGGACCTTGAGGACGAGCACTTTGACGTCGTGCTCGTGGGCAGCCTCTATAACGGTGGGCCGCTCTTCACTGAACCGCTCTTTGCAGCGATTCGCAGCGTTGCGCCCGGCGCCTCCTTTTTGCGCCTCAGCGTCCCCCCTGTAGTCGGCGCAGTGCTGATTGGCATGCAGCAGGCAGGCGTGGACGCCCGCCTGCCGCGCGCGCTTCTCATTTCTTCCACCCGAGAGATCATGGAAAGAGTTGCTTCTCGATGACGACAGAAGGTAGTGACCGGTCCCAACTGCTGCCCATTCCTCGCCGCATGACCGGCGGCGATGAAGTTTTCACGCTTCCGACGGAAGGCGCAATCCTGCTCGAGGCGCCACTTGCGCAAGAGCTTCTCGGCGCGGCGCAGTTGCTGCAGTCGGCTTTGCAGGAGAGCTGCGGGCGCACGTGGCCGCTGGTTGCGGGCGACGCGGGGATCGGCAGCACGTTTGTCATCGCACTCGACCTTGTTCCCGGCAGCACGCCCCACCCCGAGGGCTATGCGTTGACAATCACCGCAACGCGCGTTGATGCCGTCGCCTCCACACCCGCAGGCATCTTTTACGCCGTGCAAACCATGCGCCAGATTGCCGCATCCGCAGGCGAGAGGTGGCCGGTGATGCGCATTGACGACGCACCGGCCTTTGCCAATCGCGGCGTCATGCTCGACATCAGCCGCAATCGCGTCCCCACCATGCAGACGCTGTACGAACTTGTCAATCTCTTTGCGTCTCTCAAATTCAACCAGCTTCAACTTTACACCGAGCACACGTTCGCCTACCGCAACCATCCCGAAGTCTGGGCAGACGCGTCACCATTGACTGGCGAAGAAATCCTTGCGCTGGACGCCTACTGCCATGCGCGTTTCATCGAACTCGTTCCCAATCAGAACACCTTTGGGCACATGCGCCCGTGGCTCACGAAGTCGCGCTATCGCGATTTGGCCGAAGCGCCTGATGGCTGTGACACCCGCTGGGGCCATTTCGATGAGCCGTTTAGCCTCAATCCAACCGACCCGCGCAGCATTGGCCTTGTGGCTGATCTGCTTGATGAACTTCTTCCCCACTTCAGCAGCCGTCAGGTGAACGCGGGCCTCGACGAGCCGGTGGACGTGGGCGAGGGGCGCAGCCGCGAGGCCGTGGCTGAGCGTGGCTTTGATCGCGTCTTCCTTGAGTACTTCATGAAGGTCTATCGCGAGGTCAAGCGACGCGGGCGCACGCTGCAGTTCTGGGGCGACATCATCATGGAGCAGCCACACCTCGTCGCCGAGCTCCCGCGTGATGTGGTCGCGCTCGAGTGGGGCTACGAGGCGAATCACCCCTTTAGCGAGCACGCGGCGCAATTTGCGGCCTCAGGTGTCCCTTTCTACCTCTGTCCGGGAAGTTCATCGTGGAACAGCATTGCTGGGCGCACGGAGAATGCTCTGGCCAATGTGCGCAGCGCCGTCGCGGCGGGCGCTCGCCACGGTGCAGTGGGGGTGCTCATGACGGACTGGGGCGACAATGGTCACTTGCAGCCTATGGCGGTGAGCCTCTTCCCATTCGCCGTGGCCGCCGGGTTGGCCTGGAGCGGCGCCGAGGTTGCGGCCGCCGCGACAGAGGTGAACGCCGCGGCGGTGCTGAATCGGGATGTTTTCGGCGATTCGAGCAACCGCCTGGTACAAGTTGGTGCGGAGCTTGGTCGAGTGGACCTGCTTCTCGGGCTCTCAATCCACAACACTGCGGCGCTCTTCGCGATACTTCAACCGACGGACGCGCCACTTGAAGAAGTCTTAAGGCAGCAGGGTGTCGACGCCGCAACAATGCTGGAACGCCTCGCGGCCGCGCAGGTAAGACTCGCAGAGCTGCTGAGCGCCCTCGGCGCAGTCAAGCCCGCCTTGGCCGAAGGGGAAAGAAGCGCCGCCGAGTTCACGTGGGCAGGGAGGATGCTGGCCCACGCATGCCAGCGCGGCCGCTGGTTGCTGGAGGGACGCGACGCTACGCAAGCGGCGGCACTGGCTGCCGACGCAGATGACTTGATCGAATCATTTGGGGGCCTGTGGCATGCACGCCACCGTCCCGGTGGATTCGACGACAGCCTGGCGCGTTTGCGCAAGATGCGTGCGGACTATGATCGCTAGGCAAGCGCGCGCCCGGCAGACCGCAATCCGGGAGACGCTCGACACACGTAGCGGCGGCGTCTACCGCCGACGGCAGCCATGATTGCGAGCGCCACAGATGCCGCTCCTGAGTCCGCCGCGACAAATGACGACACGCCGGGGCGCGTGCGCTGGTGGGAGTGGCTCATCGTGGCGGCGCTCACGCTTGTGGCCGCGTGGTTGCGCTTGAAGCAGTTGGCCGCCCAGGGGATGTGGCTCGACGAGGCCTTCAGCGTCTGGATGGCGCGCCTTCCCGTGGGCGAGCTCTTCCACTGGATTGTGCGCATTGACCAGCACCCGCCCCTCTACTACCTGCTGCTCCACGGCTGGATGCAGGCCGTGGGCGACAGTGAGAGCGGTGTGCGCTCGCTCTCGGCGCTCCTGAGCGCGGCGACCGTCCCCGCCATCTACTTGCTGGCCCGGCGGCTCCTCGGGCTTCCCTCGGCCATTGCCGCGGCGCTGCTGCTTGCCTTCGCACCCTTCCACGTGCGTTTCGCGCAAGAGACGCGCATGTACGCGCTCTACACCTTCAACGTTACGGTCGCGTTGCTGGGGCTGGCGTTTATTCTGAGTGGTGACGGGCGCAAACGATGGTGGGCCCTCTACATTGTCTTCAGTGCGTTGACGTTAATCTCGCACAATACGGCTGTTCTCTTCTGGGTGGCCGTGAATGTCGGCATGGGCGGGGCGAGCCTTGTGGCGCGCCGACCTCGCGCCGGAGCGCTCACCCTGCCACCGTTGCGCAAGTGGTTGGTCGCGCAGGCGCTCATCGCTCTGCTGTGGCTGCCCTGGCTGCCTTCGTTCATGCAACAGGCGCGCGCAGTCGACAGGGAATTCTGGATTCCGCCCCCCACCGCGGCAACCATCAGCGCCACCGTGCAAGCGCTGGTGGCCTGGTACTCCACTCCTGCAGATCTCTACATTTGGGCAGCTGCAATTGTCGCTCTGCTCCTGGGCATTGTCGCGTTGCGCCACCGCCCGACCTTGCTCGCGCTATTGCTGCTCCTCGTCGCGACCCCATTCCTGCTTGAACTCCTTGTGAGCCTGCGTCGACCCATCTTCTACGACCGCACCCTCATCTGGATCACTGTGCCTTTCTACCTCCTTCTCGCCGCTGGTGTATGCGACTGGCGGGGCCGGCAGGTTGGGCCAACCATCGTTTCGGCCGCGGCGATTGGCCTTCTGCTCTTTGGCAACTTAATGTCGTTGCAAAACTACTATACGTCGTTCAAAAAGGAGCAATGGCGTGAGGCCGCGGCCTGGCTTGCCCAGCGCACGCAGCCAGGCGATATGCTCGTCTTCAACGCGTCCTGGGTGCAGCTTCCGTTCGATTACTACTTTGACCGCTATGGCCAGGAGGTGTCCAAGCACGGTGCGCCTGTGGATCTCTTCGACGCGGGCATTCTCGAGCCGAAAATGACCGAAGACGACATCCCTCGCCTGCAAGAGCTCGCTTCGCAAGCAAATTGCGTTTGGCTCGTCTACAGCCATGACTGGTACACCGACCCGCAGAAGATCGTGCCGGCGACGCTGCGCGAGGCGATGCTGTCGCGCAGAACCGAGCGATTCGTTGGGCTCGAAATCCAGCTTTACGAACGGCGCGGCGGCCCAACCTGCGGCACGCCTCGGCCATGAAACAGTAACCAAAGCCCGTACGCAGAAACAACGGAAACTGCGGAAAAGACATGAAACTCCTGTCCTTTCCGCAGTTTCCGTCGTTTCTGCATACAGGCTTTTCGGTTGTCCCGCCTATGCCATCGCGTGGAAGGTGGGTGTGAGCGCCGGGTAGAGGCCGCGATAGAGGGCGTACTGGCGGTCGTAGACACCAACGTTTTCAGCGATTGGCTGCGTGCTGCCGGTGATCAGCACGGTTTCGCGGCAGGCGGCCTCGACGTCAGGCCACGCGCCCGCACCGACGCCGGCGAGAAGCGCCGCACCAAACGCTCCACCCTCAGCTGTGTTGACGGTCACCAACTCAACGTCCAGCACATCGGCCAGAATCTGCCGCCAGAGCGGGCTACGCGTACCGCCACCGGCTGCGCGCACCTGGTCAATGCTGCCAAGGCCCGCGCCCTTGATCAGCATCAGGCTGTCTTTCAAACCAAAGGCGACGCCCTCAAGCACGGCACGCGTCATGTGACCGCGTGTGTGGCGAACCGTCAGGCCGACCCATGCGGCGCGTGCCAGCGGGTCCGGGTAGGGGGTGCGCTCGCCGGTGAGGTAGGGCAGGAAGAGCAATCCCTCGCTGCCCGCCGGGGCCAGAGCCGCCTCGTCCACCAGTGTGTCAAAGGAGATCCCAGGGGCCAGGGTATCGCGATGCCACTGCAGGCTGCCCGCAGCGCTCAACATGACACCCATGAAGTGCCATCGCCCTGGCACGGCGTGGCAGAATGCGTGAAGTCTTCCTTCCGGCTCAATCAGCGCGCTGGGCGTCGTGGCGAAGACAACGCCGGAGGTGCCAAGGGTCACGGAAACGACGCCTGGCGAGATGGCGCCCATTCCCGTTGCGCCCGCGGCCTGGTCGCCGCCGCCTGCCATCACCGGCGTACCTGCCGCCAAACCGGTCGCCTCGGCGGCCGCGGCGGAGATGACCCCCGTGATCTCGGGACCTTCGAAGGTCGGGGGGAGCCACGCGCGCGGGATATCGAGCATCGCCACCAATTCGTCGGACCAGTCGCGCGCCTGCAAATCGAAGAGAATCGTCCCCGAACCGTCGGCCTTGTCCATTGCGTACGTGTCAGTTAGGCGGAAGCGCACATAGTCCTTGGGGAGGAGAACGTGGCGCGCTTGTGCGTAGACCTCCGGCTCGTTGCGCTGCACCCAAAGGATCTTGGGTGCCGTGAAACCGGTCAGCGCGTCGTTGCCGGTGATCCGAATCAGCCGCTCGCGCCCAACCTTGGCGCGCATCAGATCGCACTCGGCCTGCGTACGCTGGTCGTTCCACAGGATCGCCGGGCGCAGCACCTCGCCATTGTCATTGAGCAAAACAAGGCCGTGCATCTGGCCGGTGAGGCCCACGGCGGCGATTGCATTGCCGCTAATGCCCGCCTGCGTTAGTGCGGCGCGGATGCTTGCGACAGAGCCTTGCCACCAATCCATTGGGTTCTGTTCGGACCAAAGCGGCTTGGGCGTGGAGAGCGTGAGCGGCGTTGTGGCGCTGCTGAGCACTTTACCGCGCTCGTCGATGACAAGCGCCTTGGCGCCTGTGGTCGACACGTCAATGCCGAGGAAATAGGACACCGAGACCTCCTGCTAGGGGGGCGGACGCGCCGCCGGATGGAACGTGGATGACCACCATTCTATCACAGGGAAGAGATTCGCAGGTGTGCGCAGGGAGGTTCGCCGGGGCATCTCACTAGTCGGCCCTCTCTTCACAGCACCTGTATGTGCTCCCTGATCGCGCCATTGGCCGTATCCACAAGACGCGCGGGACGTCATCCATAATGGAGGAGCTTTGTGCGAAGACGATTTGCATACCGTTTCTCCTTCGGTTATTCTTGCGGAGTGGTGTCATCCCGAGCGCCACTGTGTCTGGGTGAATCCAAAGTACACTGCCGCCATCGTTGCCGTTTGGAGTGATATCCCATATGCACGCATATCCCTTCCTGCGTTGGACGCACCGCGCGCGTCGAACCTATTTCGTACTAGCCCCAATCGTTGTCATATCCATCCTGGTTGCAGGGCTTGGCGGTGTGCGCACAGCGTACGCCGATTACGACACGCGCCGTGTCGCTCTTGGCGAAACCATGGTGGACATCGCCTTCGAGTACAACACGACTCCCGAAACAATCCGCTGGCTCAACAACCTGAGCCCAACGGAGCCGCTTTGGAACGGCATGACCCTAAAGGTGCCGCCAGCGGATGATCTTGTGATGTACACGGTGCGCAAGGGCGACACTCCCGCAGCGGTTGCGATTGCGCATGGCATGGCGCTTGCGCAGCTTGTCGACTACAACGAGATCTCCCCGGTTCGCCCCTTGCACGAGGGTGACATTCTGCTTGTCAACGACCCCGTGGGTCTGTGGCTGACGAGCGAGTACCCCCATCACATGGTGGAGGCCGGCGAAACGCTTGACGGTCTGGCCGAGCAATATCGCGCCGACCCTGTGGTGATTGCCGAGGTGAACGGGATCCGAACGAACGCTGAACTCGTGCCCGGTACTGTCCTCTTGCTGCCGCCGTTGGGACTCAGCCAGCGCCTCGGGCGCGCAACGCGCGACGCCAACGGCTACCTGCAGATCCCGATTGAGGACTTTCCTACTCTTACCGAGAAATGGGTTGACGTTGATCTCAGCCACCAGCGCGTAACCGCCTATGAGGGCACTCGCCCTGTCGAGAGTTTCCTCATCTCCTCGGGCAAGTCGCGCACACCCACCGTAACAGGCGTCTTCCGCATCTGGGCCAAGATTTCCTCCCAGACCATGGAAGGGGGCAGTTATGCCGCAGGTGATTACTATAACCTGCCGGGCGTGCAGTGGGTCTCCTACTTCTACAAGGATTACTCGTTCCACGGCACCTATTGGCACCACAACTTCGGTACACCCATGAGCCATGGATGCATCAACATGACGAATGCTGATGCCAAGTGGATCTATGATTGGATGGGACCGCAGAACCCGGGCCGCGGTTGGTTCCCTACCCCTGCCGACCTAAAGGGCAATCTTGTGGTGGTCCACCGCTGAGCCCCGCCATTTCTCTTGCCGCCAACCTGAGCGTTGGCTATAATGGGGAAGAACACGCCGCTGCAACCCTTGCGCTTCGACAGACGACACAAGGGAAGTCCACCTCCGCCTTGTTCGGCGCATCCCGAAGGAATCGGCCATGAGCAATACGTCGATTAACAATACCGTTCAGCAGTACGCACCTTGGCGCAAGGGCATCGCGTGGTGGGTGGTGCTGTTGCAAGGGCTGGTGATCTTGGCCATTGGCGCCTACGCACTCTGGAGCACCAAGTCGGCGGCGCGTGTGATCGTGTTGGGCTTTGGCCTCTACCTTGTAGCCACCGCCGTCTGGATGATCATTCAGTCAATGCGCGGGCGGGATGTTGGCCTATCGGTGTTCAGCCTGCTGGCGGCCGGTGGCGGGCTTGTGGCCGGAATCTCCGTAGCGCTGCCATTCCTCTTTGCCAAGCCCGATGCGATTGCCCCTAGCTTCTTCACGTTTGGTATTGCCCTGATCACAATCGGCATACTCACGTTGCTTTCGGCATTTGTGGAGAAGCCGGCCTCGGGCATTGCGTGGCCTACAATCGTGCGCGGCCTGGTTTGGCTGTTGTTCGGTAGCTATATGGTCTACGCGATCGCTACGCAGCCGGAAGAGCTGATGCTCATTCAGTGGATCGCGTATGCCCTTCTGGTGCTGGGCGCCGGACTCACCATCTTCTCGATCGTTCTTAATCGACGCCAGGCGGCGTTGAAGGCTGCGGCGGCGCCCGACCCCGCCCCAGTTGTTGACGTAAATTAGCTCGCCTGGTCGGCCTAGCGGCGCTGGAATCCAGCGGCGCCCGGTTCGCGTTTCGTTGAGCACCTTCGATCAGCGGGCGCCGCGCTTGCACGAATCATGACAAATCGATTTTCCGGTTGGCCACGGCGCCCCGCTGTACTCGCTACGAGTGCGCGGGCGCGCCATCTTGTTTATCGTTCGCTTGCCTCTCTCACCGTCGGTGAAGAGATTTCCGTCGATCGTGTTACCGTGCCGATTCCGCAATTGTCTCCCTTGCTGGACGGCTATCGGATTGTGCAACTGAGCGATTTGCATCTCTTCCCTTTCACAACGCTTGCCTTCATTCGGCAGGCGTTGGAAACGGCGCAAGCGCTGGAGCCCGACCTGATTGTCCTCACCGGCGATTTCGTGACGCATGAAGCCTCTGCGATCGACGAGATGAAGGCCGCACTAGGGCGACTCAATGCACGCGATGGCGTCTACGCTACGCTGGGGAACCATGATCATTGGAGCAATCCCAACGTTGTACGCGCCGGACTGCGCAATGCCGGTGTCCACGTTCTCCACAATCAAAGCGTTCCCATTGGTGGTGACGCGGCGTGGTTGACAGGCCTTGACGATGGTTGGGTAGGGCGCGCCGACTTTGCGGCCGCACTCGAGCAGGCTCCCGGCAACTCGCCCATAATCCTTCTCATGCACGAGCCAGACATGATCGACGTGTACGCGCAGAACCCGCGCATTGCTCTTCAGCTTTCCGGCCACACACACGGTGGACAGGTGCGCCTGCTTAACCCGGCGCGCCTATACGCTGCCTTTTCTAGGCCGCAAATATGATATGGGCCTATACCGTGTGGCCGACGCGTGGCTCTACACGAACCGCGGCATCGGCACTGTGATTGCCCCGTTGCGCGTGAACTGCCCCGCTGAAGTCACCGAGTTTACCCTTACGGCCGAGGCCATCCCCCTCTCCTTTAGCACCCAGCCCCAGCCCGAACCAGTGATAACGCCCGACGGCCACGATCCCGGTGCGGCGCTCTAGGACGCCTGTACGCCGCCCGCGGTGACCTCCGCCTTCCAGCCCTTCAGGGTGATCACATGACCTGGTACCTCATGTTCAGGCTCATCTATATCGCCTACGCGATCGGTGTGACCGTCTTCCTGCTCATGGATAGGCGCAATCCGCAGTCAACGATCGCATGGCTCTTCTTCTTGTTGACCTTCCCAGTCATCAGTGTTGTGATTTATATCCTCACTGGGCGAAGCTGGAAAGCGTTTAGTCGTCAGAACGTCTACATCCGCAAGAACATCGGCCATGACGTCACAGCGCAAATGGCGCGCGTATTGCCCCCGCCAAAAGACCCTCTGGAGGTTGTGCGGGCCCGGAAGATCCCGATCTACAATCGATTACTTCAGCTAGGTATTCGCAATTCGTATGCGCTGATTACGGTGAACAATCGCGTCCAGATTCTGCAGGATGCGAGCACAATGTATCCACTCCTCTTGGAAGAGCTGAGGAATGCCCGGCATTCGATTCACCTCGAGTTCTTCTCCTGGGCCACTGACGAGGTCATGGACGAGTTTGATGCTTTGCTCAAACAAAAGGCCGCAGATGGTGTTGAAGTGCGCCTCCTGTTTGATGCGGTCGGATCGTTCTTCCTCTTCAAGCGTGCGCGCCGCAGGGAACTTGAGGCTGCCGGCGTTGAGGTGGCGCCCTTCTCGCCCGTACTGCGCGTCCATACAATCAGCTACCGCAACCACCGCAAAATCGCCGTGATTGACGGAACTGTCGGTTACGTAGGCGGCTTGAACATGGGCAAGGAGCACCTGGAGGGAATGGGTGTCTACACCTCGTGGCGTGACACACACTTGCGCCTGGAAGGGGAAGTAGTGCGCGTGCTCCAATCGCAGTTCGTCGCGCACTGGTATCATGCCACCATGCCGCGCAATCGCAAAGCCGCAGTACTTTCCCGAAGTGGTCGGCGCCTACGGTGACACGCCCGTGCAGCTAGTCGCGTCGGGGCCCGATTCGCGCTACGAAGCGATTCGCCAGATGTACTTCTTCAT
The DNA here is from genome assembly GCA_963735275.1 of uncultured Chloroflexia bacterium. Taxonomy (GTDB): domain Bacteria; phylum Chloroflexota; class Anaerolineae; order Caldilineales; family Caldilineaceae; genus UBA5069. Next base: position 876,939 of record CAVTKJ010000004.1, read on the forward strand.
GATTACCTCGGCCACGCACTCTGTTTTCATTCAGTCGCCCTTCTTCATCCTTGACGCCGGCCTTACCGATGCGCTTCAGGCAGCCGCGCTCTCGGGCGTTGATGTGCGCATCATGCTGGCCCCGCACAGTTGCGGCGACAACGCGCTTCCCTATTGGGCCGCCTATACCTATATGCTTGACATGATCCGCGCCGGTGTCAAGATTTACCTCTACCAGGCCGGCTACATGCACGCGAAGACGGTCACTGTCGATGGTCTGGTGTGCAGTGTGGGATCGGCCAATATGGACATCCGCAGTTTCAATATCGACTATGAGATTAACGCGTTGCTCTATGACAGTGCACTTGCTCGCCAAGTTGAGACAGCATTCCTTGAGGATCTCAAGCAATGCACGCTATTCGACCCGCGAGTCTATCGAAAACTCTCCTTTCCACACCGCCTTCGTGACGCAGCGGCGCGCCTTCTCTCGCCAATTCTCTAAAGTGAAACCGGGATGAGGCCCAAACCGACTGCGAACATCTCAACGCAAAGACGCAAAGGACGCAAAGTGGCGCAGAGGAAGAGCAACTGCCTGAACTGAGCCAACATCTTGCCGCCCATTGCGCTTGAGGTGCATTACTAGCCGCGTTCCGCCATTTGCTCCATGAATCAACGTTCATCCGCGTCATCCGCGTACTGGACTGCCCCCCAATGGTTGCCCCCGCCTACTCTGGATTGCATGCCTGCGCGTTTTCGCGCAATGACCGCTCTGCACTATACTTGAGCCGAGTTGTTTGGTATGGCCGAGCCGAGCCGCTCGGCCATTTTGGATCAGCGCTCATTCCCTGCTTCCCGTGAATCTCGATCCCATTCCCCTAGTCGACCTGAAGGCCCAGTACGCATCGCTGCGCCCCGAGATCGATCGCGCGCTGCAAGGCGTTCTCGACGCGACCTCATTCATCCTCGGTCCCGAGGTGGGTCGCTTCGAGGAGGCCTTTGCCGCGTACTGCGGCGCAGCTCATTGCGTTGGACTGAGCAGCGGTACGGCAGCGCTCGAACTGGCGCTGCGTGCGCTTGGAATCGGACAGGGTGACGAGGTGGTCACCGTCGCGCATACCTTCATCGCCACGGCCGAGGCAATCAGCGCGGTAGGGGCAACACCCCTGTTTGTGGATATCGATCCTGCCACCTTTTGCATGGATGCCGACGCGTTGCAGCAGGCAATCACCCCTGCGGTGCGCGCCGTCATGCCCGTGCATCTCTACGGGCACCCCGCCGACATGAGCACCATCAATGCCATCGCCGAGGCGCATGGGCTGGCCGTGGTCGAAGACGCAGCGCAGGCGCACGGCGCGACGCTCGACGGTGCGCGAGCCGGCACGCTGGCCCAGATCGGGTGTTTCAGCTTCTATCCGGGCAAGAACCTCGGCGCGTATGGCGACGCGGGCGCAATCACCACCGACGACCCCGCACTTGCCGCGCAGATCCGCCTGCTGCGCAATCACGGGCGGCGCGCCAAGTACGTCCATGAGCAAGTCGGCTTTGGTGAGCGGCTGGATACGCTGCAAGCGGCGGTGCTGCTTGCCAAGCTGCCCCATCTTGACGAGTGGACGGCCGCAAGGAGAAAACTGGCTGCGCGTTATGCGGAGTTGCTCGGCGACCTGGACATTCGTCTGCCCATCCCCGCGCCAAACGTCGAACCAGCGTGGCATCTCTACGTAATCCGCACGGCGCGGCGCGACGAAATGCTTGGCTATCTGCCGCGATAACGGCGTCGAGGCGGGAGTCCACTACCCGCTGCCGCTCCACCTGCAACCCGCGTACGCATCGCTGGGCTACGTGCGCGGCGAACTGCCCGTGACCGAAGCGGTGGCCGACAGTTGCCTAAGCCTTCCCCTTTATCCAGAGATGACCAGCGCGCAACAGGATCGCGTGGCTGCGCTCGTTCGCAGCTTCTGCACGGGGGAAGCGTGATGGCCGAGACGCTGCTTGACTCCCCGCACACGGAGACGATCCGATCCGCAGCGCATCCCGATCCCGATCGGCGGCATGGAGCGACGATCAGCGTCGTGATTCCTGCGCGCAATGAAGAGGGCACGATCGAGCAGGTGGTTGCGCGCAGTTTTGCTGCAATGGAACAGCTAGGACGCAGCGGCGAGGTTCTTGTCGTCAATGATGGCAGCAGCGATGGCACGGGCGCGAAGCTGGAGGCGCTGAGCCCACGCCACCCAAGCCTGCGTGTTTTCACGAACCGACGCAGCCAGGGAATGACGGCCGCATTGCAGCGGATGTTTGAGGCGAGCCGAGGCGATATCGTTATCCTCATCCCGGCCGATATGGAGTCGGACCCGTGGCTTGATGTCCCGGCGCTTGTGAAGGCAATGGAAGCAGACGACCTCGATGTCGTGGCCGGATGGCGTCAGGGGCGGCACGACAGCAAGGTCCTCGCCAGCGGCATCTACAATTTCGTCATGCGTAACCTCGCTGGGGTCAACGTGCATGATGGCAACTGGATCAAGGCAATGCGTGCCGAAGTCGTGAGCTCGTTTCCGCCGCTGCGCAGCGACTGGCACCGTTTTCTCCTCATGATTGCGGTGCACAATGGCTTCAGCGTCGGCGAAACGCCAACAGCCTACACCCCGCGCGCAACGGGAAGCAGCAAGTTCGGCTGGGAGCGCATCCCCAAATCGCTGCTTGACGTGCTGGTCGTCCGCTTCCTGCTGACCTTCAGCCAGGCGCCCATGCGTTTCTTTGGTGGGCTGGGCCTTGCCGGGCTGGCGTTGAGCGCTCTCACCTTCCTCTACCTGTTTGTTCTCTATCTTGTTTCGCAGACGCAGCAGCGCCCCATCTTCCTTTTTGCAGGCATTCTCGCGATTATCAGCGTATTGCTCTTCCTCGTCGGCTTCCTGGCCGAGCTCATTGTGAACCAGGGTGAACGCATTGCGGGCGTCGAACGCCGCCTGCGCGCGCAGGAGGATGGGCGCGAACCCAACGGCCCGCTGCCCTGACACCGCAGCAACACAAAGCGAACTGCTCAACGCAAAGGCGCAAAGAAACGCAAAGAAACGCAAAGGAAAAGCAACAAACCGCCTGCTTCATGGCAGTTGCATTTCCTTTGCGTTTCTTTGCGCTCCTTTGCGCCTTTGCGTTGAGCACTTCGTTTTGTTGCGTAATCAGTGGGCGCGCTGAGCGCGTCACCTCCACGCTGCCGCAGCCAATCTCCGCACCCACTTCGGTGCCGGAGCCATCGAGCGCGCGCACGGTGATCTGGTACACGCCCGGCGGCGTCGCTGGATTCAGGTTCACGTCCACCTCATCGCGCACGAAGGCCCCATCGCTCCAGCCGCTGGTTGGATCGCGCTGCAGTGCTTCACCGTCGCGTGCGAACGACTCGCCCCAAACCCCTGCTTCGTTGACCAGACGCACGCGCGCCGTGTAGTCCTGCCCGATGTCGCCCGTTCGTTGCCACCAGAGGCGCATCGGCAGCCAGCCGCTGGGCGGATGAAGCGTCACGTCGCGCGCTGCCACCGACTGCGCCAGGGGTTCGCATGCTGCCAGCGTGAGGCCGGGCGCGACCTCAGCATTGGGCGTCGACGCGCCCGGCGCAAGGAGAGGAAGTTCGTCGAAACGGCTCTTAAGCGCATACCCGGTCAGTTTGATGCCCGCGGGATATGCTTCGGTGATCAAAGGGAACCGCGCCGCCAGCCACTTCTCGACAAGCCTTTCGTCGTCGACGCCTTCCAAATGGCTCTGCAGCAACCAGAGCGTGTCATACCCGGCGGCAAGCCCTTCGAGTGGCGGTGCAATCTGGCTGTCGACCTGCTCGGAATCCAGCGCCCCTCCAAAGGGAAAGAAGACGGGAAGATCAAGCGGATACTGGCGCAGATACCATTCGGCGGGAAGACGCGTATAGTCAACGTGGGTAAGTACGGCAGCGCTAAGGCCAGGGCTGGCTGCACGTTGCTGCGCAATCAGCGCCGCTGCGGCACGCCAGTTCTCCCGAAACATGGAGGGCGTCCAGAGCACGGGCAGCGCAATGAGAAACGCCAGGGTCAACGCCCCGCCGGTCAGCCAGGCTGCGGGTGGCCACCTCTCTCCCAGCACAACCACGCCCCGTGCGGCGCCCCACAGAACAAAGGGTGCAAGGAACAGAAAGTAGCGGTCCTCGGCAAAGACCGAGTCGGTGGTCGCCAGCAGCAAATTGCCCACAAGCCAGGGGAGCCCCACCCACAGCACAATCCACACGCGATCCAGCCCGGTCCCGGCTGCGGCCTGGTCGTCGCGGCGCGCCCGCAGCACAAGACCGGCCACCAACAGGGCGGCGACGAGCAACACGACAGCAAGCTCGAGTTCGCGCGGCCAGCCGGGCTTCCAGATGCTGAAGACTTGCAGAAGGCGCAGTGTCGTCTCGCCAACCTGGGCGAAGGGTGAGCCGGGCGCGTTCTCGCTGCCGTTGACCAGCCACGCATTGCGCGCCAGCGGCAGAAAGAGAAGCCCGACGAGCGCAAATGCGCCGACCCCCTCTGCCAGGCGGCGGTTGCGTTCCGACTTTCCGGCGGGAGTCGCTACCCAGAGCGCCACCAGGGTGAGCCCAGCGGCCGGCAGCATCAGCGCGCTGAACAAGTAGCCGTAGAGCGCAAAGAGAAGCGCACCGCACATCAGCGCCCACCAGCCCAGCCGTCTCCAGGCAGAGGGACTTTCCCAGGCACGCAGGAGAAGGTAGCCAGCCCAGACCAGTGCCGTTGTGGCGGGCTGGAACATGCGCAGTTCCTGGCTATACCAAACAAGCACCGGTGCCAGTGCCGCCAGCAAACCCGCCAGGAGCGCCACGCGCCGCCCGCTTAGCCGGCGCGCGAGCAGCAGCAAGCCCACCACAGTCAGCACCCCGAGCAGACTCCCTGACGCGCGCAGCCAGGCGTCGCTGTGACCCAGGCCTGCCAAATCCAGCCCACTTTGCCAAAGATGAAGCGCGATGTAGTAGGCCGGTGGATGCTTCTCCTCGACGAGGGGAAAGGTCTTTTGCCATGTGAACGCGATGTCGGATGTCGCCCACTTCAGGCTCACCGCTTCGTCAAACCAGATGCTGTGGTAGTCCAATCGCCAGAAGCGAACAATCGCCGCAAGCGCGACAATCAGCCACTCGAGGCGCGCGCCGCCCATAAGCCATTCACCTGCACGCTGCGGCGCGGTTTGGGTTTGACCATTCATTGCCGCGCTCACCGGTCGCCCCTCGCAGCGTATGCGGCCACTTCATGGTAAAGCGCGGCGGTTTCGGCGGCGCAGCGCTCCCATGTGAATGTGGCGGCGCGTGCGATTCCACGCAGGCGCAGCGCTTCCTTCAGCGCGGGTTGGGTGAGCAGCAGGCGGATGGCATTTGCGAGCGCTTCGTCGTCGGTGGGTGCGACGAGCAGAGCGGCATCGGCGGCAAGCTCGGGAAGGCTAGAGGTGTTGCTTGCCACCACGGGCGCGCCGCAGGCCATTGCCTCAAGCAGGGGGAAGCCAAAGCCTTCGTAGAGGCTGGGCATGAGTACCGCATCGGCGCCGCTGTACAGGGGCGGTAGGTCGGCATCCGGCACATAGCCGGTGAAGACGATATCGTTCACCAAGGCCAGATCGTCGACAAGTGTGCGAATCGGTTCAAAGAGCCAGCCCTGTCCGCCCGCAATCAGCAGCCTGTGAGGGAAGCCAGCGTCGCGCAAGCGGCGAAATGCGCGCAGCGCAGAGGCGTGATTCTTGCGCGGCTCAAGCGTTCCCACCATAAGCAGCCAGGGACGGTCGGGCGAGTACGCCTGGCGCACGCGCTCGATTTCCTGATTGCTCGCAGGCGCAAAGCCGCGGTCAATCCCTTCGTGGATTACATGGATCTTGCGCGCGTCAGCCCCATAGAACTCGATGATGTCGCGCTTGGTGTGAGCGCTCACGGCGATCACGGCCTGCGCCGCACGCACGAACCGGGGCAGCGCCGCGCGCAGAAAGAGCATATTGCGGCGCGTATGATGCTCGGGATAGCGCTCAAAGATCAGGTCGTGCACCGTGAGGACAGCCGGGCACGATGTCTTGGGAAGCAGATGTTCGGTGGCGTGATAGACCACCGGACCACCGTACTGCATGCTGCGCAGCGCTGCGGCCACCGGCGGATAGGGGCGACCGGTGAGCTGCGATGCGAGCGCGCTCAGCCGCCACGCATATTGGCCGCGCGCCGTTGACAAGTGAGGCGCATGGGCTAGCGACGGCGGCAGTTCGTGGTCACTGTGAGCGTTGTAGAAGAGCGTGAGCCGTATTTGCGCCGATCCGTCGCCCGTATCCTGGGCGGCGAGCAAGTGGGCTGCCAGCCGCTCGGTGTAGCGGCTGAGACCCGCGCGTTGGTGGACGGCCGGGCCGGCATCAAGCAGCACGGGCAATGGGGAAACACTCATAAGGCGAAGTTCACGCAGCGGGCAGGGTCACGGCGCGCGCCTGGGAAGCACCGGGGCGAACTGGCCGCGGTTGGTTTTGGCATCGCCCCCGTGAAGCAGTGAGCGCAGTGTGCTCGAGATCATCTCCATGGCGACGCGGTTGTCACCGCCTTCGGGCACTATGACGTGGGCGTAGCGCTTGCTGGGCTCCACAAACTCGAGGTGCATGGGGCGCACGGTTGCCATGTATTGCTTGACGATGGAATCAAGTGAACGCCCCCGTTCAATCATGTCGCGCTGCAGGCGGCGAATGAAGCGGATGTCGGCATCGGTGTCCACGTAGATGCGCATGTCAAGCAGTTCGCGTAGCGATTTCTCGACAAATATGAGGATTCCTTCGACAAGAACAATCTGCGCGGGAGGCACATGAACGACCTCCATGCCGCGCGCGTGGGTGGCAAAATCATAGGTCGGCACGTCGACGGCAACGCCTGCGCGCAGCATGGTCAGGTGCTTCACAAAGAGCGCAGTGTCGAGGCTATCGGGGTGATCATAGTTGACGAGGGCGCGATCGGCGGGCGGAAGGTGGCTGTGGTCATTGTAGTAGGCATCATGCTGCAGCCAGGCAATGTGTTCATAGCCGACCATTTCGCAAATACGGCGGCTGACAGTGGTCTTGCCGCTGCCGGTGCCACCGGCAACGCCGATGAAGAAGGGGCTGAATTGAAGGGGCGCAGCGTCCATTGGCATCCTGCGGCTGGTGATTGCGGAGAGCGCGCGATAGGGCCGATCCCGCCTCGGCAGCTTTGATTCTACCAACAGCGGGTATGCGCGGCAAGAAAGCAACGATCCTGCGATCCACAGGGAAGCCGTTGTGAGTTCCCCAAGAAGGGTCGCGCAACGGAGGGAACGGTGGGAACTGAGGGAACTGAGCGAACGAAAGGGATCGGACGATCAGTCACTCAACGAGCGCGCGATCCCTTCGCATCCCTTCGGTCCCGCTAGCCTCTTTCTGGGGCCGCGCATCCCTCACGCAGCTTGCGCAGGCCATCAGCCGCTTCGGGCGCGATTACCGCGGTCACCCGCATGTTGACGAGAAGGCGGGTTGTGGCCGTTGGAACCCACTCGTGTGCGCCATCCCGGCAGCGAACAATCATGCAGCCCGGCGGCAAGCCAGTCTCACTGATCAACTTTCCGGCATAGGCCGAACCGGCCTCGATCTCGAACTCCAGGACCGTTGGCTTGCTGACAGCATGGGACATTCCGCTCTTTGCCAGGTCGCGCCGCAGGAGGGACTCGTAGACCGGCAGGTCGCGCAGCAGGTCTGCAACGGTGGAAGCGAAGAAACAGGCCACAAGCAGAGGCAGCATCTGATTGTAGTTGCCGGTCATCTCGACGATCAGGACGATACCTGTAAGCGGGGCGCGTACGATTGCAGTGAAATAGGCCGCCATGCCGACCACTGCCATTGCCCCGGGGTCGGGCGCAAGTGTCGGAGCAATGGCGTGGGTGAGGTTGCCGATGCCCAGGCCAATGAGCGAACCGAGCACAAGCAGGGGGGCAAAAATGCCTCCGGGCGCTCCCGTGCTGTAGCTGAAGATGGTGAGAAGAAAGCGCACCGCAAAGACGAGGGGGATGGCAGCCAGGGCCACGCCTCCAACAAGAATGCTCTCGCTCAAATCGTGGCCGCCGCCAACCCAGATCGGCGTGAACCAGCCAATTAGACCTGCGGTCGCGCCCACCGTGGCTACCGCAAGCCAGCGTCCCCTGCCATGAAGGCGATCAAAGAACGAAAGACCGCCAATCAAGCCGCGATTGAAAAGCACCCCCAACAGACCAGTCGCTATGCCCAGGATGGCGAACACCGGAAGCGTACTGAGGGGGGGCGCCGGGTAACTGGGAACGTGGAAAACCGGGAGTTGCCCGCCGACCAGGCGCGTGACAATGTCGGCAATTGCACAGGCGATGAAGGTGGACCCAAAGACGCCGCGCCGAAAGTCCCGCTGCAGTTCTTCAAGCACGAAGACAAGCCCGGCGAGCGGCGCGTTGAAGGCAGCGGCAAGCCCCGCTCCGGCGCCGGCAGCAATCAGCGCAAGGCGATCACGACTGCTTGACTTCATCCAGTCGGCCACGGCCGCGCCCATCGAGCCGCCCATTTGGACCGTCGGTCCTTCCCGCCCAAGCGCCATGCCCGAACTAAGTGCGATCACGCCACCGATCATTTTGACGGGAAGGATGCGCTGCCATGGCAGAGGGACCAGGCGCAGCAGGACAGCCTTGATGTTGGGGATGCCGCTCCCCTTGCTCTCGGGCGAGTAGCGACGCACCAGAAACACGGAGAACGTCGCGCCGATGATGCCCCAGAAGACCGGGACAATCCACCCGACAGTCGGGAACTGGCGCGCCCATTCGACGGCGCCAATGCGCGCCGCTTCACCGATGGCGAGAAGCCACCGGAAAGTAACGGCGACAATGCCTGCGAGCAAACCGACGAGCGCGGCACGCGGGAAGAGCTGCCGCCGCCGCTGGCTGACGTCGAAGTATTCGGCCATCTCCGAGGCGGGATCGCCGGTGGGAAGTCCTTCATCATTCTCGTACCGCGCGCACAACGCCGCCGACCTGCGAAGTCGAAGCGTCTCCTTCTGGAGTGGGGGCGTCCGTGGAACTGTTCATGGATACGGCGAAGTTTGTCCGGTTACCTGCACAATCCGTGGCTGCACTGGCGCAGCGAGCTTGGTCAGGAACTTGTGGCTATCGGCCGGTAACGCCGTGAGACCAGCGTGGTGGCGACAGTGGATTGTCGCGCTGCGTGGAGATTCGTGCAACCGCAACGAAGCGAAGAAGCGAGGCTTCCGACTGTGGAAGCCTCGCTTCAGGATCGCGGCTGTGCGATTGGCCGGCCGCGCCGCTCACGGAGTCCCTGGGTGGACGGCGTCGGCCACGGGCACCGGGTCCGCCACAATGAAGCCGTGGGCCTCCGAAACGATGTAGAGCGGCCGGTCCTTGGCTTCATCATAGATGCGACCGATGTATTCGCCGATGATGCCCAGAAAGATCAGTTGGATGCCACCGAGGAAGAGGACGGAAACGAGCGTGGTGGCCTGCCCCGCAAAGAATTCGCTCCCCGAAAGGCGCAGAATGACGGTTGTCAAGATGGCAAGCAGGCTGAGTCCCGCCAGAATAAAGCCTGCCCACGTGGCTAACTGGAGCGGCACGAAACTGAAGCTGGTGATGGCCGCAATCGCAAGCCGCAGCATCTTGCGCAAGGGGTATTTGGTCTCACCGGCATAGCGCTCGGCGCGTTCGTACTCGACGGGTACCTGCTTGAAACCAACCCACGCGCTAAGCCCGCGGATAAAACGGTGCTTCTCGCGCAAGTGGCGCATGGCAAGCACCACTTTACGGTCCATGAGACGGAAATCACCCGCGTCCACCGGAATATCAACTTCGGTGATTCGCTGCAGCAGCCGGTAAAACGCTGCAGCGGTCCAGAGCTTGAAACGGGTCTCTCCCTCGCGCTTGGTGCGCACCGCATAGACGACCTCGTAACCCTCACGCCATTTCTCAATCATGCGCAGCACGACGTCGGGCGGATCCTGCAAGTCGGCATCCATGACGACAACAGCATCACCTTCAGCGAAGTCAGCTCCGGCCGTAATCGCGATTTGATGGCCGAAGTTGCGGCTGAAGTTGAGGATCTTGATGCGCGGGTCTTTGGCGCGCAACGCAAGCAGAAGCTGAAGCGAACGATCCCGGGAGCCGTCGTTGACACAGATGAGCTCCCATGTTTCACCAACGCTCTCCATGGTCGTGACAACGCGCTGGTACAGCACGGGAATGACCTGTTCTTCGTTCCAGATTGGAACGACGATCGAAAAACGGGGACGTTCTGGAATAGCCGTCAAAGCGCGCGCTGCTGGAGGTGTTTCCATGGCACGATCGTAGCGCAAGGGGGCGCGCCGCGCAAACAGATGGACACACGCTTCTGCGTCAATTTCAGCAGAATGCGGGCCGCAGCGGGCGTGGCCGTTGCCTCATTTCCTCGGGTCGAATTGACGCGGAATGGTGCGGATGCTAGACTGCGGTTGCAGCCGCGCACGGCGTGTGGCTGCTACTTCCGCGGCCTCTCGCTCACGCGCTCTCGGCGCCCAGGCACTTCATGACCAAAAGCATGTACCCCGTCGCAACAACCGATCAGGCAATCACCGGCACGGACCTGGCGGGAACGCATCCAGTTTTTCCCGGACTTCCCGGCGAAAAGCTGGCAGACAGCCTGTCGATTGCCGAACTCCGCAGCAAGCGGCTTATTTTCAACCGGCTGCGTGCACCCGGCCAGGTGCATGTCTACAGCGCCGAATGTGTCGCCGGAGAGCAGATTCGCGTGCAAATGTTCGTGCCGGTGCTGCCTTTGGGCGGAGCGGTGGTGCCCGCATTCGCAATCGTGGCGCAGAGCCTGCCCTACAGCGCTGACGTGCGCAAATTGCCGATCGAGTTGCCCGCAGGCTTCAGCGCCGTTGTCGCGCCGCCCCCAACCGACCTGCTCCAACCGGTCGAGGACATCCTGACGCGAGTGCGCTACTACCCGGGCCCCGTTGTTGATACGCGCACGCTCGTTGGGGGTCGCTGCTATCTGATCGTGTGGAGCCCGCACATGCACATGGGCAAGTACGTGCTTCAGGTTGGGCACCGCTGGCCCACGGCAGTGGGATACTGGGCGCGGGTGCCCGCCTACTGGTGGCAGATTCGGGGCTGGTTTGGGTTGAGCCGCGCCGCCGCCTGGTATGCGGGCGCAGCTATTGCGGGCGCTGCAACCCTCGCGTTCCTGGTGCGTAGAGTAAGTCGACGCAACTGACGCGCTGCAATGCGTCACCCTGTGCTGAATTGGCAGGATTTCGTTGCGCGTTCGGGCCGAACCGGCCGTGTTGAGAGAGAAGACTTAACTTTATGCGGATCATTTTGTATCTAGGCAAGGGCGGTGTGGGCAAGACAACCACAGCCGCCGCATCAGCATTGCGCTGTGCTGAACTGGGTCAGCGTACACTAGTCGTCAGTACGGATATTGCCCACAGCCTCGCCGACAGTCTCAACCGCCCACTGACGGGCATGCCCCAGGAGATTGCGCCTAACCTTTTTGCGCAAGAGATCAACGTTGTCGAAGAAGTACGCCGTCACTGGGGCGAAATGCAAGGCTTTGTCGGCACTGCACTCCGACGCCAGGGCATGAACAAGGCAGTTGCCGAAGAAATGGCGATCATCCCCGGCATGGAGGAGGTCGTCAGCCTGCTTCACATCAATCAGCAGGCTGAAGAGGGGAACTTTGACCGCGTCATCGTCGATGCCGCCCCAACGGGCGAGACAATCCGGCTCCTCACGGTTCCCGAATCCTTCCAGTGGTATATGGGACGGCTCTCGTCGTGGAATGACCCAACGAAGAAGATCGCGGGCATGCTGCTCAAGCGTTTTGTGCCCGACAAGGATGTCTTCTCCGGGCTTGACAACCTTGTGTTAGGCGTCAAACGGCTGCAGGCGGTGCTCACCAATCCTGAAGTCACCAGTTATCGTGTCGTCTTGAATCCCGAGAAGATGGTCGTCAAGGAGGGCGCTCGTGCGGTGACCTACCTCTCCTTGTTCAACTATCCGGTGGATGCCGTTGTGGTCAACCGCATTCTTCCCGGGCTGGAGAGCGACGGCATGGGCGCAGCCTTTGTGGCCGAGCGAAGCGGTGACCCGTACATGGCTCGCCTGCAGGAGATTCAGGCGCGCTACCTGGGCGAAATCGAGCGCGATTTCTACCCGCTGCCCATCCTGCGCTCCCCCTGGTATGACCAGGAGATGGTTGGCATTGAACGGCTTGAAGTCCTGGGGCGTGCATTGTATGGCGACACGGATCCCGGTGAAGTGCTCTACAAGGGGCAGCCGCAGCAAATTGTGGAAGAAGGCGACGACTTCGTGCTCAAACTGCCGCTGCCAAATGTCGAGCTTGAAAAGGTAAGCCTGAAGAAGCGGGGCGACGAACTCTTCGTGGGAATTGGCAATTTCAAGCGCGAACTGCTGCTGCCGACGGTGTTGGCACAACGTTCGGCGAGCAGCGCGATCTTTGCAGACGGCGTACTCAGCGTGCGCTTTCCGCCGGCCAACGGGATATCGGGACCCGACATCCAAGCCGAGACTGACCCGGCAAGCGCGTAATCACCCGCAGCACCGCCCTGCACCGGACTCCGGCGCAAGGCGGTGCTCACGGAAGCGGACGAGTGTATGGCAATTGATGGAACTTTCCCAAGTCTGGCGCAGCCGGCGATCATTGAGCCGGCGATCATTGAGCCGGCGCTCCTGGTTTCTGCAGATAGGGCGCTGATGCCACAATCCCCGTCTGTGGCGTCGCGTCTCGGCAACGGCCTGGCCAATGGGTTGTTGCTGACCGTCGGTGCGGCCGTGGGTGCCCAGGTTGCAATGCGCGTTGACGCGCACCTGCAGCCGCATCCAATGCCCCACCAGATGTCGGCGCTGCTGGATAACCCGCTACGCATGCGCTACCGCAACGTGAGCGACGCGCTGGGCCTCTACGGCATTGAAGCCGGCATGCAGACGCTTGATTTGGGTTGCGGTTCTGGACTCTTCGCCGAAGAGCTGGTGCGCATGGTGGGTCCCTCGGGTGTGGTTCACTGCGTCGACATCCAGAACGACCTTGTGGAAGCCACGCGCAGCCGCCTTGCAGCGATAACACTTGCCGAACGGGCTGCATTTCACCACTCCGGCGCCTACAGCCTGCCGCTTGACGACGGCAGCATTGATGTGGCAATCCTCATTGCCACGCTGGGCGAGATTCCTGACAGGCTCCACGCATTGCTTGAGCTGCAGCGCGTGATCCGGCCGGGGGGGCGGCTGGCAATCAGCGAGGAGATGCCCCACCCTTCATACATGACCGCCCGCAGCGTGCGCCGGTTTGCCGCCGAAGCGGGCTTCCGCCTCGAGGGCAAGACCGGGACGCCCTTCTGCTACCACATGGTTTTCACGCGGCCATAACGTAGGTTCGGTCGCGCCGATTGCCCGCCGTACCCTGCTTTTTCGTCGTAGTTTCCGTAGTTTCCGTGTACCAGCGCTCTTTGCCGTTTGCTGTGTTGTTCCGCCTCCTATGCCCCCACCCGATCTGAACATCCTTCTCCCCTACGTCACCGGCGACCTGCTCGGCGTGGGAGGCGCTTTACGCCTTACGCCAGAGCACTTCATCGTCGAGGAAATGCCCCTCTACGACGCGATGGGCGAGGGACCACACCTCTATCTCAACGTCACCAAAGCCAACATCACAACGAAGGAGGTGCAGCAGCAGCTGGAGAAGCTGTTTGCGCTGCCGCGCGGCGCAGTGGGCTTTGCCGGTCTCAAGGACAAGAACGCCCTGACGACGCAAACCTTCAGCATCCCCTCCAACGCAGCTATGGAGATGGACGAGGCGCTGGTTGCACGTGTGACGGACACGTTGCCCCTGACGGTGAACTGGGCGCGCCGTCACCGCAACAAGCTCAAGGCGGGCCATCTGCTGGGGAACCGCTTCCGCATTACGATCACCGACATTGCTCTTTCGGCAGAAGATGCAATAACGCGCGCCCTGGCAGTCGCCGAGCGCCTGCGCCAGGATGGTGCGCCAAACTACTTTGGTCCGCAGCGCTTCGGCTCCGAGGGAGATAACGCGCAGTCCGGCTACGAGATCCTCATGGGCCGGCGCAACACCCGCGACCGTTGGCTGCGCCAGTTCCTCATCTCCTCGTACCAAAGCCACCTCTGCAATCTCTATCTGGCGCGGCGTCTGGAGATGGGTGCATTCACCCGTATCCTGGCGGGTGACGTGGCCAAGAAGCACGCGACCGGGGGAATCTTCGATGTGGTGGATGTCGAAGCCGAGCAACCCCGCTTTGCCGCTCAGGAGATTTCATTCACCGCGCCGATGTTCGGCAGCAAGATGCGGCGCGCTCAAAGTGAGGCTGCTGCGCTCGAGCAGGAAATCGAGGCAGAGACCGGGCTTACAGACGAAAACTGGCGAAAGACGCACACTGAAGGCACGCGGCGCATGGGCCGGTTACTGGCTGAAGACCTTGAGTGTTTGCCACATCGCGACGGCATTGAGTTGCGATTCGCACTCCCAAAAGGTGCCTTCGCGACCACCCTGTTGCGCGAGTTTATGAAGAATCAAGCAGCGCCTTTGCCGTCGGAAGAGATCGATCCAATCGAGTAGGTGAACAGGTGTACAAACATCGCAATGATCAGAAGGCGCGCGCCGAAAATGAGCGTGCGGACCGGGACAAACGCACTGAACAAGGCGGGACGGCAGCAACTGGCCGTGGTACAGATGCGCAAAACGCAGGTGACAGTCGCGAATCTCAGGATGGCGTCATGCAATTGCCCCTTTTTCCCCTGAAGAATGTTGTCCTCTTCCCGGGAATGGTGTTGCCGCTGCACATCTTCGAACTGCGCTACCGAGAGATGATTGAAAAGTGCATTGAAGAAAAGAGCGTGTTCGGCGTCCTGCTGATTCGCGAGGGCGAGGAAGTGGGCAATCCGGCTGTTCCCCATGAGGTGGGCACGGCGGCGCGCATCACCCGCGTGGATCGCCTCGAAGATGGGCGCATGAATATCACTGTCATGGGCACTCGACGCTTTCGCGTGCTCGACCTTGACGAGAAGAGCCACAGCTACCTGACCGCCACTGTCAAGCCCTTGCCAATCGTCAATGGCAGCACCCAGCGCGCCGCCGAGCTCGCCCAGCAGGTGCGTCCGCGCATCATCGAGTACGTTGAGCTTCTCTCCAGAGCAAGCAAGCACAAGCTCGAGCTGGACCTCCTCCCTGACGACCCGACGCATTTGGCTTGTCTTGTGGGAATGGCCATGCAGGTGCCAACCGCCGACAAGCAAATCCTGCTCGAGAAGGCCGGCGTGTCGGAGATGCTGGCGTATTCGCTGCACCTGCTCTCGCGCGAGATTCTGTTTGCGCGCCATATGGCCGACACCCAGGCCGACGTGATGCACATGAACACCGGCCCAACCGGGTACATCTTCCCCAACTAAACGCACAGTAACTGCCACAGCTCGACGCAAAGGCGCGGAAGCCGCAAAGGAACGCAGAGGAAAAGCGACTATCTGGAACGTGTGGGTTCGTCGCAGTCCTTTGCACTCTCTGCGCCTTTGCGCAGAGATGTTACTGTTTGCGTTGAGACATGGTTCTCATGCCGCACGAGGATAGACTGCACTTGCGTAGCCGGGAGGCGGTGGAATTTGCAGCGCAGCCGACAGGCGCGTATACTTTGGATAAGTGCGGGGGATTAGCTCAGGTGGCTAGAGCGCTACGTTGACATCGTAGAGGTCACTGGTTCAAGTCCAGTATCTCCCACTCCACAATACCGATCGCGTTGAACGGGACACGGTTGGCGAAAGAGCGCCTGGCAGAGAGCAGCGGCCCCAGTCTGAAAGCCGCAGCAGGCGAAGTCGCCAGTCACCACCCGTGAGTGGACCGCCGAACGTCAAGTAAGCGGCCCCGGGCCAGCCCCGTTACAGGCTCCAAGTGGCCCGCAGCCCTGCTGCCGGGCAATGTGGGTGGAACCGCGAGCGTCTTTGAGCGCCTCGTCCCAACGGACGAGGCGCTTTTTGTTCTTAATTTCCGGCGTGTCAATTCGGCCCATTGCCCATTGCCCATTGCCCATTGCCCATCGCCCATCGCCCATTGCACGAAAGCAGCCCTGGATGTTCGACGATTCCGCGTTCTTTCCCCACCTCGCACACCTTAAGCCGCTCGCCGACGCGCTGCCCGGTAGCCAGGACGAATTGCTCGACCTCTGCATTGCAGTCCAGCAGATTGCCGCGCCCACCAGTTCCGAAGGTGAGCGCGCCGCATGGGTGGAAGAAAAGTTCCGCGGCCTCGGCCTTGCCGATGTGGTGCAGGACGGCTTCAACAACGTCTATGCGCGTCTGCCGGGTCGCAGCACAGGGCCGGCGCTCATGATCAGCGCCCACACCGATACCGTCTTTCCCGCCGAAACCGACCTGACGATTCGTCGCGACGACACACGCCATCGCGTCGCCGGCCCGGGCCTCGGCGACAACTCAACGGGCGTTGCCGGGTTGCTCACGCTGGCCCAGTTGTTCCGCACCACAGCGCCGCCGGTTGACATCTGGTTTGTGGCAAATAGCGGCGAGGAAGGGTTGGGCGACTTGCGCGGGATGCGCGCAGCGGTCGATCGCCTTGAGGGAACGCTGGGCATGTGTATCGTGATTGAAGGAATGGGCCTGGGGCGTATCGTTCACAAGGCGCTTGGGTCGCGTCGCTACGAAATCAGCGTTACGGCGCCGGGCGGCCACTCGTGGAGCGCCTTCGGCATGCCCAGCGCAATCCACACGCTCGTGCAAATCGCGGAGCGTATCACTCGGCTCGAGCCGCCGCAAGCACCGCGCACAACCTACAACATCGGTCGCATTCGTGGTGGGACGTCCATCAACACGATTGCGGAGTCCGCATCACTGGAACTGGACTTGCGCAGCGAACAGGGGTACACGTTATCCGCAATGGTCGATCAAGTGAATGCGATTGTGCGCCGCTTCCAGTCACCCCAGTGGCGGCAGAGGGGCGTATTCGTTTCGATTGAACCAATTGGTGACCGCCCCACGGGTGAAATTCCCGCGAACCATCCCCTCGTGCTGGCAGCCGAGCGAGCGCTCAAGGCAGTGGGCGTTGCCGTAGAGCCGGGCGAGCGCATGAGCAGCACCGATGCCAACATTCCGCTCAGCCGGGGCATTCCGGCCGTCTGCGTCGGCATCACGCGCGGCGGCAATGCGCATCGGTTGGACGAGTGGATCAGCACACTGGAGATGACGAAAGGGATGCAGCACTTGCTGCTTCTTGTAGGCTGGGCGGCGCAGTGGCTTGCGGAACATTGAGGTTGGGTTGTGGGATGGTGATTGGTTTATAGGTTGATAGGTTGATAGGTTGATAGGTTGATAGGTTGAATGGTCAGCCGTCCGGTGCGTGGGGTGAATGGAAGCGAAGCTTCTTGACATTGGCTGCCAATCACCCAATCGCCCAATCACCCAATCACAACCAGATCAACTAATAAACCAATCACCCAATGATCAATTGTCAGTTATGCCCCTACCCCGCCGTGAACCATTCCACGAAGCGCATGATGTGAGCGAGGAAGCTTCGAGGCGCGTCGGGGTCTCCGTTGAGCAGAAGGTCATTGGCGGGGTCGAGCAAGTCGCACGTAAGCGGCACGCCCGCGCGGCAGAGCAGGTACTCGGCCCACTCGGCTTGATCGGCCCGCACACTGAAGCCAAGGTCGCCATCGGGCAGGCGCGTGCGTTCAAAGACGCGGATGTCCTTGTCAAGCAACAGCCGCTCGACTTCGCGGCCCGAGAAGCCGCCGCCGCGGGCAAAAGTGAAGGAATGCAACGGGCCGTTGGCCGCACGCACGCTCAGCGAATCGAGTAGTTGGTTGAGATTGGGCATGGTTTACCTCGCACGAGGATTTGCCGGGGGAGGAAACCATAGAACATAAGTTCTATATCGTAAACGTAGAATAGCACGGAAGCGGGTCCAAATCAAGCCCCGCACGGCAGGAAATTGGGGTGTCTCAATCGTCAGCAGCACGCGATGGCACGCGCGAACAGCGCCTCATCGCCGGCTCTTCTCCGCATGGAGAAGGGTGCATAACCAATGTGCGACGGCGAGAAACGCGAGTTTCAGCAGTGGCGTTTTCTCCCTTCTCCGCATGGAGAAGGGCCGGGGATGAGGTGCTTTTGGCGCTCGCCTTCGCACATCCCTGACTTCTGAAACGCTCTGGGCAAGAAATTGCAGGAAAAGGAGTGAAAGTCGCCACGCTGGCGACGTCATTGCAAGGCGAATCAAGGAAGGCAAACATGAGTGAAGCAACGATAGGTGCACCCGCCAAATCAGCGGAGCAGGAACAAGCCGAGAAGGATCAACTGTACAAGATGCGCCACAGCGCTGCGCACATCATGGCGCAGGCGGTTCTGGGCATATATCCCGATGCCAAGGTCGCGATTGGCCCGCCAATCGATACAGGCTTCTACTACGACTTTGACCTTGGCAAGGACGAAGCAGGCAAGCCGCGCACCTTCACGCCCGAGGACCTCGAAGCCATCGAAAAGCGCATGCGCCAGATTATTGGCGGCAAGTTCCCGTTCACCTATCGCCAGGTGAGCGCCGACGAGGCCCGCGCGCTCTTCGCCGATCAACCCTACAAGATCGAGCTCGATTAACGGGCTCGACAAGGGAGGCGTTGACGAGTACGGCAACGAGACGACCGAGAAACCGGTCATCAGCACCTACAGGCAGGATTCCTTCGAGGATCTCTGCCGCGGCCCCCACCTTGAGCACACCGGGCAGATTCCGCCCGATGCGTTCAAGCTGATGTCGATTGCCGGTGCCTACTGGCGGGGCGACGAGCACAACCCCATGCTGCAGCGCATCTATGGCACGGCCTGGCGTAACAAGCAGGAGCTGCGCCAGTATCTGGACATGCTCGAGGAGGCCAAGAAACGCGACCACCGCAAGCTGGGGCGCGAGCTGGAAATCTTCATGTTCGATGACGAGGTCGGCCCCGGACTGCCCTTGTGGCTGCCCAATGGCGGCGTCATGATCAGCGAACTTGAGCGCCTCGCCGCCGAGGTGGAGAGCGCCGCGGGCTACGACCGCGTCGCGCACGCCCCATGTGACCAAAGAGGATCTCTTCCTGCGCAGCGGCCACCTGCCCTACTACGCCGAAAGCATGTTCCCGCCCATGGAGCTTGAAGGGGTGCGCTACTATGTAAAACCGATGAACTGTCCCTTCCACCACAAGATTTACGGCAGCAAGCCGCGCTCCTACCGCGACCTGCCTGTGCGCCTCTCCGAATACGGCACCTGCTACCGCTACGAGAAGAGCGGCGAGCTCATCGGCCTGATGCGCGTGCGTTCGATGCAGATGAACGATGCGCACATCTACTGCTCCGAGCAGCAGTTCGAGCAGGAGTTCATGGGCGTCATCGAACTCTACCGCAAATACTTTGACCTCTTCGGCATCGACCGCTTTGTCATGCGCCTCTCGACGCACCACAAGAAGGGGCTTGGCAAGAAGTACGTGGACAACGAGCGCCTGTGGCTCAAAACCGAGGATATGGTGCGCAAGGCCATGGACAATGGGGGCGTGCCCTATCTGGAGGTGCCCGACGAAGCGGCCTTCTACGGCCCCAAGATCGACGTCCAGATCTGGAGTGCGATTGGCCGCGAGTTCACGCTTGCCACGAATCAGGTGGACTTTGCCGTGCCCGAGCGCTTCGATCTCGTCTTCACCAACCACGAAGGCAAGGAAGAGACGCCCCTGTGCATCCACCGCGCACCGCTGGGCACGCACGAGCGCATGATCGGCTTCCTCATCGAGCATTATGCGGGCCTCTTCCCAATGTGGATCGCGCCGCAGCAGGTGGCCGTCATTCCGATTACGAGCGACCACAACGACTACGCCGCCCGCATTGAGGCGCAGCTCAAGGACGCGGGGCTGCGCGTCAAGGCCGACCTGAGCAGCGACCGCATGAACGCCAAGATTCGCGCCGCCCAGTTGATGAAGGTTCCCTACATGCTCGTGCTGGGCGACAACGAGGTCGCAAACGGCGTTGTGAGCCTGCGCAAGCGCGACGGCTCACGCGTGAACGACCTCACCGTTGATGGTTTCCAGGCCATGGCTCTGGCCAAGTACGCGTCGCCGCGACGCAACGCTGTAACCAGAACGAGTACGCGGAAAACGCACGGAAACAACGGAAAAGGCAGGAAACAACGAACCTGACGTTGTTGTTTCCTGCCTTTTCCGTTGTTTCCGTACTTTCTGCGTACTGATGTTCCTCAGCCGGCGAGTTTGGCCTTGTCTTCTTCCACAAGCTGGCGGCGCAGCACCTTGCCTGCCTGTGTCATTGGAAGCTCGGTGCGGAAGTCGACAAGCGTGGGCACCTTGTAGGGGGCCAGCCGCTCCTTGCAGAAGGAGCGAATCTCGTCGACGCTGCATTGTTGTCCCGGCTTGAGCACAACGTAGGCCTTCACGGTCTCGCCCCGCTTGGGGTCGGGGACTCCCGCTACGGCCACATCCTGCACTTTGGGGTGTTGGAAGATCACCTCTTCCACTTCGCGCGGCACCACGTTGTAGCCGCTCGCAATGAT
The DNA here is from genome assembly GCA_963735275.1 of uncultured Chloroflexia bacterium. Classification (GTDB taxonomy): domain Bacteria; phylum Chloroflexota; class Anaerolineae; order Caldilineales; family Caldilineaceae; genus UBA5069. Next base: position 897,504 of record CAVTKJ010000004.1, read on the forward strand.
GAGGTCCTTCTTGCGGTCCACAATATAGAAGTAGCCGTCCGGGTCCATCCGCGCAATGTCGCCGGTGTGGAGCCAGCCCTCGCTGTCGATCGCCCGCGCCGTCTCATCGGGCATTTTCCAGTATCCAATCATCACCTGCGGCCCCTTGATGATGAGTTCCCCTTCTTCCCCCTGCGCGAGCCGCTCGAACGTTCCGTCTGCACCGGGCTCGAGCGCGCAGATTGCGCACAGGGTGCTGGGGAAGGGCAGGCCGATCGAACCGACCCGCGTTTCACCATAGATTGGATTGCCAGCTGCCAGCGGTGAGGTCTCCGTAAGGCCGTACCCCTCGACAAGCTTTCCGCCGGTTAGCGCCTCAAACTGGGTGGCAACCTCGCTCGGCAACGGCGACCCCCCGCTCAGACACGCTTTAACCGAGTGAAGGTTGAACTGGCTCACCTTGGGGTTGTTGATGATCGCAATATACATCGCAGGCACAGCAGGGTAGAAGGTGACCTTCTCCTTGCTGATGACCTCGATGATGTGCGCAGTGTCGCGCGGGTTGGGCACCATGACGATTTCAGCGCCCATGTGCACAGCAAGCAGCAAGCCCACAGACATCCCGTAGACGTGGAACGCAGGCAGCGCCAGCAGCAACTTCTCCTTGCCGAAGACGACGTCCGTCAGCCATGCCTGCATCTGGTAGCAGTTTCCCACCAGATTGTGATGGGTGAGCATGGCCGCCTTGGGGACGCCCGTTGTGCCGCCCGTGTACTGGAAGAGCACCGGATCATCCTGCGCCATCGTCACCGGGGTCGGCTGGAAGGCGCGCCGCTGATCAGTTGCGAGAACGGATGCACACCGCCACGGTACTCAATCGGCTTCATCATGCCGGTTGCGCGCAATTGCTTTTCGGCCAGCATGCGAAATGGCTGTGAGATCGTGTCGGCCACATCAGTGACAATCACATTCTCAATTGCCACATCATCCCGGATCGGCGTTAGCCGCTCCACCAGGCCACTCATCATGACAATTGCGCGTGCGCCGCTATCCTGCAGCACATGCTTCAGTTCGTATGACGGATAGGTGGGATTGATGTTGACCACAATTGCACCGGCCTTCAGCGTACCGAAGAAGGCGATTGCCATTTGTGGAATATTGGGAAGCATGATGCCCACTCGATCGCCCTTGACGATGCCCAATTGCTGCAATGCGGCTGCAAACCGATCGCTCGCTTCATCAAGATCGCGGTACGTTAGCCGGGAGCCAATTGCCAGGCCAAGCGGCAGGTACTTGAGCACGAAGCGGATCGCCGTGCTCGTGCCAATGCGCCGCGCGGTGTCGCTCAATCGGGAATGGAGCAGGACATCCGGCACAACAACAGTCTGCGGAACGCCTTCTTCATAGTGATCAAACCAGGGCGTTTCAAGTTGTGGGATTGCCTGCGCTGATGTTGGCATGGTTACACCTGTCCAGGTGGGAAAGCGGGAAGCGTGCGGCCAGTCAGGAAGCTGTCGCACCGAACAACAGGAGCGCGCGACGTGACTATCCTCCCCAAGTATAGCAGCAATTGAGTGCCTGCGCGCCTTAAGTTCGGTGGAGTAATTGGGCCATCTCGAAAGTCAGATACTCCCGTCGGCACGCGGCGCAAGGCACCTCATCCCCAACCCTTCTCCATGCGGAGAAAGGAGCAAGTCCAGTGCGTCTGCCCGCGGCGTGAACAGTTCGGCAGGATCGCTTTTCACACTTCTCCGCATGGAGAAGGGACGGGGATGAGGTGTAGTTGTTGTAGCGAGTCGCCTTCTGAGATTCGTTGAAGTCACGAAAAAGCCAGTTGCAGTTGTGGCGCTGCCATCATAGAATTGCGACATTCCGAGCGCATGGCCGTCGACTGGGTGCATCAATTTGGCCCAGCGGGCCCAGACGCCGAACGCGTTTCGAGAGGAGCAAATGATGGAACTTGGTGCATTTTCCGTTAGCCTTGCGGTCAAGGACCTGGTGGCGTCGAGGGAGTTCTACGAGAGGCTGGGTTTCACGTTCCTTGGCGGTGATGCTACCCAGAACTGGCTCATCCTGAAGAATGGCGACGCAGTCATCGGGCTCTTTCAGGGGATGTTCGAGAAGAATTTGCTGACCTTCAACCCCGGGTGGGACAGCAGCGCACAGCCGTTGGAGACGTTCACCGATGTGCGCGAGTTGCAGCGCAGCCTGAAGGCGCAAGCATTGTCAATTGCACCGGAAGCCGATGAGTCCACAACCGGGCCTGCCTATTTCATGCTCGTGGACCCCGACGGCAACCAGATTCTCGTGGACCAGCATGTGTAATCCGTGAGAGCGATGGCGCCGCCAGAGCAGGTTGCGCCGCAAAAGAACGGGTTCGCAAAAACTTGACGCTCACCGGCCTGCATGCTATACTCTGATACTTGAACGCTCAGGCGGCTTCGGCTGTTCGCGCTTCTTGCGCGTCTGACTGAGCACGTAAACCATACGAAGGAGAGGATCCTATTAGCAGGAGAGAGCCGATGCGGCCACCACCCGCAATGGACACGACTCGCATCAACAGCGAGATTCGTGCTTTGCAGGTGCGTGTGATCGACAACGACGGCAAGCAGTTGGGAGTGATGCAGGCGCGCGATGCCCTGAACATGGCCACCGAACGCATGCTGGACCTGGTGGAGGTTGCCCCTAACGCCAACCCGCCCGTCTGCCGGTTAATGGACTACGGCAAGTACCTTTTCGAGAAGCAGAAGCGCGAGCGCGAAAACCGCAAAGCGCAGAAGGTCATCGAAATCAAGGAACTGCGCTTGCGGCCCAAGACAGACGAGCATGACATTCAGGTTGTGATCAACAAGATCCGCAAGTTTTCCAAGGAAGGCGCGAAAGTTCGCGTGCGTATTCGCTTCCGTGGACGCGAGATCCAGCATCCTGAAGTGGCGCATGACCTCTTGACGCGCGTGGCGCACGATGTGGCGGATGTGACCGTCCTCGAATCCATGCCGCAATTTGATGGCCGCAGCATGATCATGCTGTTGGCGCCACCGGTCAGCACGACGTAATCCCAACCTGCCCCTGCAGTATAGGGACGCGAACACCAATAGCATGACCCACGAAGCGAAGAACGGGCTTGCGCCCGTTTTTTGTGTCTGCCAGACACGAAGAAGAGAATCCAGAGGAGCCCGAACATGCCGAAGATGAAAACCCACAAGGGAACAGCCAAGCGCTTCCGGCTGACCCGCACGGGCAAGCTGATGCACATGAAGGCAGGCCGCACCCACTTGCGCCGCAAGAAGTCGTCGAAGAAGCGCAGTGACTATCGCCATGCCGTTTCAACACCCGCCAAGGGTCTGCGCAAGCGCGTGACGATTCTGGCCGGTCCCGCGATTTCCAAGTAGATTTCGCACGCTCAACGTAACGAACGCAAATAACCGCACGTGAACGGCAACTCAAGCGGGTCGGTTGAAACCGGCCCCGCCTTCACGGTAAGGAGACACAATGCCACGATCGAGACCAAAGGTCTACGCCCACGCCCGCCACAAGAAGGTGCTCAAGTTCACCAAGGGGCAGGTTGGGTCCAAGTCAAAACTCTTCCGCCGCGCCAATGAGGCCATGCTCAAGTCGCTCTTCTACGCCTACCGCGACCGCCGCAACCGCAAGCGCGACTTCCGTTCGCTCTGGATCATGCGAATCAACGCCGCGGCCCGCATCAACGGGTTGAACTATAGCCAATTCATCCACGGCCTGAAGAAGGCCGACATTCAAGTTGACCGCAAGGTGCTCGCCGGCATCGCGATCTACGATGCCAACGCATTTGCAGCCATGGCGGAATTGGCCAAAGCGCAGTTGAACTGAGATTTCGACGTCTGGCAGACGTGCAAGCGGCAGGGGAGCAATCCTCTGCCGCTTTTTTATTGGGGCGCAACGACCTTCAAGCAAGCGTTTGGGCACATTCGCGCATACAATGAACACATGGCCGAGAAGTTGATCGCAAGCAAAGAGAACCCGCGCCTCAAGGCGGCGAAACGGCTGCACCAGCGCCGTGAGCGCATCGAGCGTCGCGCTCTACTGCTGGAGGGTGTGCGCCTCGTCGCCGACGCGTGGGCTGCCGGCGTGCGGCCGCTGCAGCTCTTCCATGCACCGGAACTGCTCAGCCCTGATTCGCCGGGCGCGGCACTTCTGCTCGAGATGGAGCGGGCCGGTGTGGAGACCTGGTCCTGCACGCCGGCTGTCTTTGCCGAATTGAGCGAGACTGTGACGCCGCAGGGATTAGCGGCAGTCGTACCCCTTCCCGAATTGCCGGTTCCTCGCCAATCCATCGCTCGCGCTCGTGCTGGATAGCGTGCGCGACCCAGGCAACGCGGGCACCCTCCTGCGCAGCGCCGAGGCGGTCGGCGTCGATCTCGTCCTGTTTGGCCCGGGCACCGTCGATGCCTTCAGCGGCAAAGTGGTGCGCTCCGCCATGGGCGCGCACATGAGGCTGCCATTGCGCGAATGCTCGTCCTGGGAGCTGTTGCGCGCGTACCTGCCCGCCTCGATGCCCCTCTACGTGGCAACGATGGACGCGCCGCTGCGCTACGACGCAGTCAACTGGCGCGATCCGGCGGCCCTGATCGTAGGCGGCGAAGCCACGGGGCCGAGCGCTGCAGCACGCGCTGCGGCCACGGCAATCCGCATCCCCATGCGCGCGGCGGTCGAATCGCTCAACGCGGCGATGGCCGGTACGATCATTTTGTTTGAGGCAGCCCGCCAGCGGATTATTGGTTGATTTGGTTGAATGGTTGAATGGTTGAATGGTTGATTGGTTGACTGGCCGGCCACGCTGAAACGGTACTCCGCCACCGTCCACAAAGGCCTCCAGGACGACCAGGGCCACAACGCACATGGTTCGCTCCATGGCATCTCAAAAGTCAGCAACGCCCGATTGCGCGCGGACGGCACCTCATCCCCGGCCCGTTACCATGCTGAGAAGGGTGAAATACGATCCCGCCGCTAGAGTTATGCCTCGGGTAGACGCACTGGCTTTGCTCCTTTTTCCGCATGGAGAAGGGCCGGGGATGAGGTGCCGTTGTTGCGGCGTGTCGACTATTGAGACACTCCTGGGTTCGCACATGGCCCGTTGCCACAGCAGTGCGCTGCGGCTATAATGGCCCTGTGCGCCCCACGTGCGCACGCAAAGCCATTCGGTTTCCACTGGCTCCCCATGTCTGACGAATCGAACGCTCTCTACAAAATCTTCCTTGTGGAAGATGAAATCGTGGCACGCGAAGGCATTCGCGATGCGGTGGAATGGGCCGCGTGCGGCTTCGCATTTGTCGGCGAAGCCCCTGATGGTGAGACTGCCTTTCCCCTCATCCAGCAGGCCAAACCCGACCTGCTCATCACCGACATCCGCATGCCCTTCATGGACGGGCTGCAGCTGAGCCGGCTTGTGCGCGAGCGGCTGCCGCAAACGCGTATTGTGATCCTGAGCGGCTACGACGAGTTCTCCTATGCGCAAGCCGCAATCGCGATCGGCGTCAGCGAGTACATCCTCAAGCCTGTCAGTGCGCGCGATATTGAAAAGGCGCTGATCGCGACGAAGGCCGTTCTCGATCGTGAGCGCAGCGAAGCCGCCGAACTCAAGCACCTCACCAATCAGCTTGAGGATACACGTGCGTTGCAGCGACGCGAATTGCTCATGCGTCTCTGTCTGGGCGACCTCGATCCCTTTGAAGCAATTGAACGCAGCCACGACATCGGCGTGGAGCTGCTTGCCCCGCACTATGCCGTATTGGTGGCACGTGGCGTACTCCTTCCCACAGAAGCGGGCAGCGCCCCGGCCGCAAGTCGGCCCCGCCGCCTGCAGCAGTTGCAGTCGGCGTTGCGCAGCGCGTGTGACGACCTGCCCGGCACCCAGCCTTTCCGCAAAGACATTGAGGAGATCGTCGTACTGATTACCGGCGTCGACCACACGCAAGTGCGCGCGCACATCGTGGCAGTCCTGCAGCGCTTGGCGGCGCTCACGTCGTCCGGTGCAGAACGGGGCGACGCCCGGCTGCCGCGGCTGGAAGGAGTGCACATCGTAACGGGTGTGGGTACAATGCAGCAACGGCTAAGTGACCTGCCGATCTCATTCGCGACAGCGCTCGATGCCCTGCAGTACGAGTTGGCGCGCACGCGCGCAAGAAGCCGAAGCGCAAAGTGAGTCGTCGAGCAGGTCAACGACCTTTGCTGCAGATGCACCCGTCCAGCTTGACCGGCAAGCTGCCGAACGCTATCTGCGCTTTGGCTCAAAGCCGGAATTTGAGTCCTTCTTCGACGAATACGTTGCCCTCCTCGATGGTCAGGCGCTTGAGCAGCGCATGGTACGCGACTACCTGCTCATCGACATCACCGTTGCAGCCGCCAATTGCGTGCGCGAGTTGGGTGGCAGCCCGACTGCGGTGATCCCTGAATCCGCGCGGCCCGACGACTTTGGCATTGAAGTGCATACGTTGGGCGAGCTGCGGACTTTTGTTCGACGCCTCTTCGACAAGGTGCTTGATTTTCGCGATGACGTCGCGCGCCGGAAGCATCGCCACCGACTCATGCGTGCCCGCGACTATATCGAACAGAACGCGGGTGACGCCGAGCTGAGCCTGAATGCCGTCGCGGCCCATGTCAGCGTGAGCCCCAGCCATTTCAGCGCAATCTTCAGCCGCGAAACCGGCGAGACCTTCAAGGAGTATCTGACGCGCATTCGCATGGAACGCGCACAGGGGCTCCTCCGGTCAACCTCAATGCCCATCGTGGAAATCGCGCAGCTCAGCGGCTACAGCGATCCGCACTATTTCAGCGCCGCCTTCAAGCGCGTCACAGGCATGCCTCCACGCGAGTACCGCGAGGCGCGCATGCCGCTCGACAGTTGACGCATCCCATTCTGACACTGCGCGTACCCAACGGCCTGGCCCCTCCGAGGAGATTCCCATGAGCCGCAGCATCCAACTCAATCCCGCTGCAAGCGCGCGACCGCAGGTGCGCCGCATCGTCGGCGCGCCCTTCATTCGGCTGCGCTTCAGCATTCGCGACAAGATTCTTCTCTCGTTTCTGTTTGTCGTCGTGCTCATGGGTGCTGTCGCCGGCACCTTCATGCTGCGCGCACTCCAGTTCAATCGCCAATATGCCGCCATGCTCAGCAGCGCCACCATTGCCAACCAGCTGCGCGGAGAGTTCCGCACCGATTATGACATGGCGGTCTGGAATATCGTTGCGGGCAAGACGAGCTTCAGCGAGAGTGCACAGGATGAACTGATCTCAGGACTTGAATCAACCGTGCGCGGCCTCATGGCGTCGACAGACTCCCACCGAGGCCAGGTCAAGCTCGACGTCGTTCTGCGGACTGCCCGCACCTTGCGCGCCGAAGTGGCACGGCTTGATGCCCAAATTCACACGGGCGCGCTCGTTGCCGAAACAGAACTCATCCTGAGCGAGATTCGCGACACCACCGCGCTGATTCAGGATCTCCTCAACGACTACATGATTTTCGAAGTCAATCGCATGGGGCTGACGGCGCAGGGTATTGACCGTGACTTCGTCTTCTGGGCGATGGCCATCGTCCTGATGATGGTGATTGTGGTCGTCTTTGCCGTGCTCGCCGCATGGAAGATCTCCGAAGGCATCTACTTGCCAATCAAGCGCTTGCATGATGCTGCAACGCAGATTACGCAACGTGATGTGGCCGTCCTTGTGGGCGACACGAATGCCGACGAACTTACCGAACTCGGCGTAAGTTTCAACCTCATGGTAAGGCAGATCCGCGAACTGCTGGCGTCAAAGGTCCACGAGCAGGAACAGCTCAAGAAGGCCGAGTTCAAGGCGCTTCAGGCCCAAATCAACCCCCACTTTCTCTACAACACGCTTGACACGATCATCTGGAAGGCCGAGGCCGGGCAGAAGAGCGAGGTCATTGCACTCGTCCAGTCGCTGTCGCGCTTCTTTCGCATCACCTTGAGCAAGGGCCAGGATTGGATTCCTGTGCGCGATGAAATCGACCACGTTTGCAGCTATCTTGCCGTACAGCAGATGCGCTACCGCGATATTCTTCACTACACGGTGGATGTGGACCCTGCCATTGCCGATGAGACCACGCTCAAACTCACGCTGCAGCCGCTGGTCGAGAACGCACTCTATCACGGCATCAAGAGCAAGCGCGGCGGCGGCACGATCACTGTGCGCGGGAGTGCGCCGGACAGCCAGCATATCCTGTTTGAGGTGATAGACGATGGCGCGGGGATGTCCGCCGAGCGGCTTGCGCAGGTGCGCGCGGCCCTCGACGGCGCAGTCATGCCCGCTGACTGCGAGGGAGGCGTTGGCCTGCGCAACGTGCATGAGCGCATTCGCCTCTATTATGGCTCGGTTTATGGTCTTCAAATCCACAGCCGGCCCGGCCAGGGCACGTCAGTGCGTGCAATCATCCCTCGCAGCGCAGAGTGAATGGGAAATTGTTCGCATTCGGCGGAGCAAAACGCCGGAAGCCCACATCACGCCGGGATTTCCACCGTGAATCAGGGCGTCTCAAAAGTCGACACGTTGCAACGACAGCACCTCATCCCCGGCCCGTTACCATGCTGAGAAGGGTGAAATACGATCCCGCCGCAAGAGTCATTCCTCGGGTAGACGCACCGGCTTTGCTCCCTTCTCGGCATGGCGAAGGGTTGGGGATGAGGTGCCGTTCGCCGGTGCAACCGAGAATTGCTGACTTTTGAGAAGCCCTGACCGTGAATTGACGGCAGTTCCCCCAGTATCCAAAGAAATCACCCCTACTGCACAAAAAGTCGCCCATCAAATGCCGTAGCTCCCACAGACAAATTGTCGCGTCCCGCCGAAAGTCCACCTTCCGCGTCGAAAATCACATTCCACTCGCGCCGCCTGCTTGCTAAAATGGTTTTGGTTGACCCAAGCATTTCTTCGCGGTTTGCCACTCGTGTCTCCCTCAATACCCACAAAGGAGTGTTTATGCGCAAGTTCCGTTTCGTTACGCTCATGCTCATCCTGGCCATGCTTTTGGTGCCCACGGCGTGCGTCGCGCCGGCGGCCCCAGTAGCAGCGCCGGCAGCCGATGCAGCAGCCGCGCCCGCTGACGCTGCTGCCGCCCCTGCTGAAGCCGGCAAGAAGACCTATGAGGACCTTGTAGTTGGGTATGCTCAGTTGGGCGCCGAAAGCGAATGGCGCACAGCCAACACCAACTCAGTCAAGTCCGCAGCCGAAGCTCTGGGCATCGAACTGAAGTTCACGGATGCACAGCAGAAGCAGGAAAACCAGATCAAGTCGATCCGCTCCTTCATTCAGCAGGGTGTGGACGTCATCGGCATCCCGCCGGTGGTTGAGACTGGCTGGGAGACCGTTTTCCAGGAAGCCAAGGATGCAGGGATTCCGATCATTCTGGTTGACCGCCGCGCCGCCGTGCCGGAAGACCTCTATGCAACGTACCTGGGCTCCGACTTCGTTGAAGAAGGCCGTCGTGCAGGCAAGGCCATGGCCGACATTATTGGCGGCGAAGGCAAGATCGTTGAACTGGTTGGCACCGTGGGCTCCGCCCCGGCGAACGACCGTGCCGCAGGCTTCCGCGAAGCGATTGTGGACTTCCCCGGCATGGAAATCATCGACTCGCAGTCCGGTGATTTCACCCGAGCCAAGGGCAAGGAAGTCATGGAAGCCTTCCTCAAGGCCCACGGTGACGATATCACAGCCGTGTACGCACACAACGACGACATGGCGATTGGCGCAATTCAGGCCATTGAAGAGTACGGCAAGAAGCCCGGCGAAGACATCAAGATCGTCTCCGTTGACGCTGTCAAGGGTGCCTTTGAGGCAATGGTCGCCGGCACGCTGAATGCCACGATCGAATGCAACCCCTTGCTTGGACCGCAGTTCTTCGACCTGGCCCTCAAGGTTGTCAATGGCGAAGAAGTGCCGAAATGGGTGCCGTCCGAAGAAGGCGTCTTCTTCCCCGACAATGCCGCTGAGGTTCTTCCCACCCGCCAGTACTAGTCCATTCACCGGCTCTGCACGGCTTGCCGTGCAGGGCCGGGATTGAATCCCCTGGCCGACAGCCGCACGTGTTCCCGGCGTGCGGCTGTCGCATTCAGACCCCAGGCGCTCCTATGCAAACAAACGAACTTCTGGTTATGCAGGGCATCAACAAGTCATTCCCGGGCGTGCAAGCGCTTGTGGATGTGGACTTCACGCTCCGTGCCGGAGAGATCCACGCCCTCATGGGCGAAAACGGCGCCGGCAAGTCCACACTCATCAAAGTGCTCACCGGCGTCGAGCACAACGAAACCGGGCGAATTCTTCTCAACGGCGCGGCGATCCGCGCAAAGTCGCCCCACCATGCGCAATCGCTCGGCATCAGTACGGTTTACCAGGAAGTGAATCTCTGCTCCAATCTTTCGGTTGCCGAGAACATTCTGCTTGGTCGTGAGCCGCGGCGTTTGGGCAGCATCAACTGGAGCGCGATGAACGCACGCGCACGTGAGCTGCTCGCCTGGCTTGAGGTAGACATTGACGTGCGCCAGAGCGTGGGCGAGTATCCGGTGGCGATTCAGCAGATGGTGGCCATTTCGCGGGCGCTCGAAATTGATGCCAAGGTTCTCATTCTGGATGAGCCCACGTCAAGCCTGACTGCGCTCGAGACCGACAAGTTATTCGATGTTCTGCGTCGCCTCAAGGCCCAAGGCATCGGCATCATCTTTATCACCCACTTTCTCAACCAGGTCTACGCAGTTGCCGACAGAATTACAGTTCTGCGCAACGGCAGGTTGGTGGGCACCTACGATACCGAGGCGCTACCTCGCTACCAGCTCGTCGAACTGATGATCGGCCGCGAACTGGAAGAGCTCGAGGACATGGGCGGTCTGAAACTGAAGTTTGATCCTTCGCCGGACCAGAAGCCAATTCTCGAGGTTTCGGGCCTTGGCCGCATTGGGACGCTCGAACCAATTAGTCTCAAGCTCTACGCGGGCGAAGTGCTGGGCATGGCCGGCCTCCTCGGCTCGGGCCGCACGGAGACCGCCAACCTGATTTTTGGCGTTGACCACGCAGACAGCGGCACAGTGAAGGTGGACGGGAAAGTCGAGCACAAGCCCAGCCCGCACTCCTCCATTCAGAAGGGTATTGGCTACTGCCCTGAGAACCGCAAGGCCGACGGCGTCGTCGCTGACCTGACGGTGCGCGAAAACATCGTGCTTGCGCTCCAGGCGAACCGCGGCTGGTTCAGCTATCTTGATCCACGCAAACAGACAGCCATTGCCGAAAAGCTTATCGCACTCCTGCAGATCAGCACGCCAAGCCCTGAGCAGTTGATGAAGAATTTGAGCGGCGGCAACCAGCAGAAGGTCATCCTGGCGCGCTGGCTGGCGACCGACCCTGACATCCTGATCCTCGACGAACCCACGCGCGGGATTGATATCGGCACAAAAGCCGAGATTCAGAAACTCGTTCTCCAGTTGGCCGGCGAGGGCAAGGGGTGCATCTTCATTTCGTCCGAACTGGATGAGGTTCTGCGCACGAGCCACCGCGTGGTTGTCATGCGCGATCAGAGCAAGGTGGCTGAGTTGCAGGGAGACGAAATGAACGAGCTGCGCATTATGGAAACGATTGCAGGGACCAAGGCAACACGCGCCGCGGCTAGCGGTTCCGCAAACAAGCAGGCGCAGGCAGCAGGGGGCGCCCTATGAACGACAATGGTGGTTGGTGGGCGCGCGTGCGCCACTCCGGCATCTTCTGGCCGCTGGTGGCTCTATCTCTTGTCTTCCTCTTCAATCTGATCTTCAGCCCGAACTTCTTCCGGCTCGAGATCAAGAACGGTCATCTCTTTGGCAGCCTGGTTGACGTTGTCAACCGCGGCTCACCGCTGATGCTTGTGGCAATCGGCATGACGTGCGTGATTGCCACGGCAGGGGTCGATCTGTCGGTAGGCGCCGTCATCGCCATTTCGGCCGCAGTTGTGACGACCATGATTGGCAGCGTGACAGGCATTACGCAGACGCCGTTGTGGATTGCAGTTGTCGCTGCGCTGGTTGCTTCATTGCTCTGCGGTCTCTGGAATGGACTGCTCGTCTCGCGCGGCCATATCCGGCCAATGGTCGCGACCCTTGTGCTCATGGTGGCTGGGCGCGGCATCGCGCAATTGATTACCAACGGCCAAATCATCACAATCTACTACGATCCCTTCTTCTTCATCGGTGGCGGCTATCTGCTTGGACTGCCCTTTGCGGTCTTCATCGTCGCTGCGGTCTTCGCAATCGCCTGGTTATTGACGCGGCGCACGGCAATCGGCCTCTTCATCGAGTCGGTGGGAACGAACGCCAGCAGCAGTTTCCACAGCGGCATCAACGAAGCGAACATCAAACTGGTCATCTACACCTTCTGTGGACTGTGCGCAGGCATTGCAGGGCTCATCATCAGCTCCAACTTGAAGAGCGCGGACGCCAACAACGCCGGGCTTCTGATCGAACTTGACGGCATCCTTGCGGTGGTCATCGGCGGCACGCTGATGTCGGGCGGGCGCTTCTCGCTCGCCGGGTCGGTCATCGGCGCACTTCTCGTGCAGAGCGTATCGACGACCATCTACTCGCTCGGCGTCCCACCGGAGGTTGTTCAGGTTGTCAAGGCCGTCGTGGTGCTGGCGGTCGTATTGCTCTACTCCGATGTGGTCAAGACGGGCCTCGACAAGTTGTCACAGCGGCAGGGGGTGCCTTCATGAAGCGCTCATGGAGTATCGACCGGAAATTCTGGCCGCTGCTGATCACAATTGCACTTTTCGTCCTTCTCTACATCTACGGCGTAGTACAGTATCGCAATTTCAAGCAGGCCCAGGTCTTTCTCAACCTGCTGGTCGATAACGCTTTCCTGATGATCACGGCGATTGGCATGACCTTCGTGATTCTCTCCGGAGGCATTGACCTGTCGGTGGGTGCGGTCATTGCCTTTACGACGGTCTTTTCCGCCTGGCTTCTCGGCTACTGGGGCCTGAGCCCGGCAATCGTGATTCCGCTGATTCTGCTCATTGGACTGGCATTCGGTGCGACGATGGGGGCGATCATTGAGTATTTCAAGGTGCAGCCCTTCATTGTGACACTGGCGGGAATGTTCTTTCCGCGAGGCATGGCGTTTGTCATCAGCACGCAGGCTCTGACCATTGACAATCCCTTTTATCGCACCGTCGGCCTCTATCGCATTCACTTGTGGAACAAGGCCTTCATTTCCATCAACGTCGTGATCGTCTTGATTGTGCTGATTATCGCCCTGTATCTTGCGCACTTCACGCGCTTTGGCCGCACGGTCTATGCCATTGGCGGCAACGAGCAGTCGGCACTCCTCATGGGGTTGCCGGTCCGCCGCACCAAGATTCTTGTCTACACGCTGAATGGCTTCTGCTCGACGCTTGCCGGAATGGTTTTCAGCATCTATATGCTGTCGGGCCACGGTTTGTACACAATGGGGCTTGAGCTTGATGCGATTGCCGCCGTCGTGATTGGCGGCACTCAGCTCACCGGTGGCATCGGCTATGTCATCGGCACGGTCTTTGGCGTCATGATCCAGGGCCTGATCCAGACAATTATCATGTTCCAGGGTAACCTGAGTTCCTGGTGGACGAAGATTGCCATTGGTTTGCTGACGCTTGTCTTTATCGGCGTGCAGAGCATCATCTACTCGAGCCGCCGCTCGCGCATGGCAAAGGCGCGCAAACTGTCCCATGACATGCCGCCGGCGACCGATGCTTCACTGGTCGATGCAGTAGCCAAATGAGCACTCGCCCGCAGCGAACCGCTTGCTGATTCGCGCGGGTCGGGCAATGAATTGCAGGTCCGGCAGCCTGCCTGCTCCATTGCGCCTACTGCGCATCAACGACGAATCTCTTCCTCCTCTCCTTGTGGTGGTCGTGTAGGACGCGAACGGGGGTGCACGTGTTCATGCGTGCACCCCCGTTCGCGCGCCGGTGCGCGCAGGGTATTGTCCGTGGACACCGTACCGGCGCACGCGTAGCGGCTGCTTAACCTGCCGTATGGACCAATTGCTCCGCACTAAGGACCGAGGGCAGCTGAAGCAGCCGCTACGAAACTCGCCCGCGCATTTGCGAGACGGGCCGCTTCAGTCGCTGCGCGTCCTGTAGAAGCGTACATCCGCTTTCTCGAGCGTGGCCAGCCCCTCGTGTATCTCAGGGTCGACATGTGCGAGAAAGGCTTCGAGCTTGGCGCGCGTGTCGACAATCTCGACAATGATCGGCAAGTCAAGCGAGAGTCGCTCAACCTTGAAGGAGTGAAGGCGGCTGTGAGCGCCGTAGCCCATGGCCCCACGCAACACGGTCGCCCCGGCCAGCCCCTGTGCACGCGCCTCAAGCACAATCCACTCATAAAGCGCCTTGCCGTGGGCATGGTCGCTCTCGCCAATGAAGATGCGCAAAAGACAACCGTCGTTGGTCAGCATCGCGACACCCCCTCGAACTGGATCAAGTCAACGCCAAATGAGCACCGCCGAGGCTCGGCCGAGCCAGACTGCAGCCAGGCCGAGGACGATCTGCAGCATCACGAACGTCGTTGCCGACAGGGTCGCGCCGTCAGCCGCGAGATTGTAGGCTTCCAGCGAAAAGGTGGAGTAGGTCGTAAAACCGCCGAGCAGACCCGTGAAGAAGAACGCACGTGTGGCCGGTGTAAACGCACCCGAACCTTCGGCGAGCTGCGAGAGGAGGCCGATCACGAAGCAGCCGAGTACATTGACCACGAGCGTACCCAGGGGCCAGCCCCCGCCGCTTGCTGCCTGCACCCAGCCACTGACAAGGTAGCGGCCGATGGAACCCAACGCGCCGCCCAGGGCAATGAAGACAAGATTCACGGGGAAATGACTCCAGTCGCGACAGGCCGCCGACGCGGCGCGCCTTGCGCATGATAATACCAGATGCGCGGCAATCTCTTATGCGCGCACCGGCAGCGCATAAAGCGCCTCGAGCCGTGCGGTCGCCCCCGTCCATGTGTGCGTGCGCTCGACATAGGCGCGTCCCGCCTTGCCGATTGATCTGCATGCCGCTGGATTGTTGATCAGCGCCAGCAGCGCCGCGGCAAAGGCCGACGGGTTCTCCCCCGGCAAGTAGTCCCTACCGGCGACGGCGGCCAACGCCGCTGACGCTTGCGGGCTGGCGACGACAGGCGTGGCGCAGGCCATGGCTTCGAGCACCTTGTTTTGGATGCCCGCACCGTACGGAATAGGCGCCGCAGCCACCGTGGCTTGCTGCAAGGCGGCTGCCATGGAGTCCACTGCGCCGGTAATGACGACGCCCGGCCCAGCCAGCGCCCGCACTTCGGCGGATGGGTCCTTGCCCACAAGCCACACCTCTGCGTCGGGCCGCTGCGCCCAAACCAGCGGCATGATGTCACGTACCAGTTGGACGGCGGCAGTGACATTGGCATGGTAACTCATCTTGCCGGTAAAGATCACGCGTGCCGGTGCGCGCAGACTGTCGGGCGCGGGAGGTGCAAAGCCCGCCAGGTCTACGCCGTTGGGAATGACGGTGATCGGTGCGTCGGCGCCGGCAAGCGCGCGCAGAGCGTCGGCGTCACCGGCGGCGGTCACTACCGTGTGATCGAAGAGGCGCGGCAGCGCTGCCTCGGCGCGACGGGTGCGCGGCAATTCGAGCCTGGCCATCCAGCGGCCACGTGCGCTTGCGCTTTGCTCGGCCGCCTGCGCAAAGAGGAGCGAAATGCAGTCAACGCTATCCCACACGAGCGGCGGGCGCTCGGCTGCATCGGTTGATGCGTAGTATGTGCGCACGGCGAGCGCATAGGGCGCCCCGCGCAAGTGCTCAACGTGAACGGCCTGCGGTGGGTTGGCGCGCAGTTCGGCTGCAATTGCGGCGTGCAAAGCAGGTGTATCGGCGAAACTTGCCTGGAGTGGCCGGCGCGTCGGCGCGGTGCGGGCCGCGTTCCAGAGCGTGCGGCCACGGTCGAGGCGAGCGTCAAGCACGCGTATTCCCATCTCGCCAAGGGCGGCAAGGTCCGCGCGTTCGGCGTCACTTGACCAGAGCGTCGCCAGCGTAATGGCATGGCCACGCGCGGCGAGCGTGTGCAGAAACTGGTAGGCGCGCACGCGCACCGGGTTCGGCGCATAGGGGACGACCCACAAGAGCTTCATGGGCGAGTCTCCGGCGTTTCCCCGCCGGCGTCAGAGGAAGGCAGAGCGGCAGGCAATGCCTTCGCATAAAGAGTCAGCCAGCGCGCATAGACCGTGCGCCAGTGATAATGTGTCTCCACCCACGCCCGTCCGGCGGCAGCCAGCGCCGCCCGCAGTTCATCGTCCTTCAGGAGAGCGACCACAGCGGCGGCGAACTCCGCCGGCGTGTCGGCGCGCAGAAGTTGCTCACCGGGCGTGTAGAGAATACCTTCGGCACCCACCGTCGTGCTCACAATGGGCAGCCCCCATCGCCAGCCGTCGATGATCTTGACGCGCATCCCACCGCCGGCCAGCAGGGGGACAATGAATGCGGCGGTTTCGGCGAGCCACGGCGCGGGGTCATCCACGTAGCCCGTCACCTCGATGTTGGCGGCCGGGATCTGGCATTGGGCCAGTTCTGTCGGAGGTTGCTTGCCAATCACCGTGAGAATTGCATCGGGGGCCTGAGCCAGAACCAGCGGCATGACTGTACGGGCGAACCAGAGCACTCCCTGTGCATTGGGCGGGTAATGAAGCCCACCCAGGAAGGTGACGCGCCGTGCAGGCGTGCGCATGACAATCGGCGGTTCGGCCGTGGCGTCAATGCAAATCGGGATGACATCGGTGGCGGGCACGGCGACGCCAGGGCGCGCGACCCGCTCCATTTCGGCAACATCCTCCTGGGTGACCCAGACGACGCTGTCAAATTGGCGGCATGTGTCAAGTTCAAAGCGTGCGAGTTTGCGCGCCTCCAGCGCGTACAGTGCGCGGCGCGCCGGATTGCGCTCGCCTTCGGCAAGGCGCGCGAAGATGCGATAGGTCGCATTGTGCTGGTCGAGCACGAGATAGGGCCGCTGCATGTTATTCTGGTCGGCAACCGCACGCGTTTGGAGCGCATAGGGCGCCATCCACAACTGGTCGGCGTGAACTGCCACGAACGGCGCGCCCGACTCGGCCTGTCGCGCGCATGAGCCACGCAAGCGCTTCGTCCATAGCTTGACAGCGATCGCGCTGAATGACGAAAGGCGTGCGCCCACCAGACTTCGCGCGAGGAAACCGGCATCGCGCAGGTCGCGAACGAGTCATGGGAACCAAATGCACTTCCGTGCAGATGTCGGCGAGATGCTCCACGGCTTCCGGCGTATCGGTCGCGCGCACGAAGGAGAGGAGCGTCACATCATATTGTTGCGCCAGCGAGCGCAGTACAAAATAGGCGCGCGTCTTGGGACCGGCATCCAGCGGATAGGGCAGCACTTGGGTGAGGAAAAGGATCGCTTGGCGCATGGTTTGAAGGGTTCCAAGCAACGGTGCGACGGCAGCGCGGACTGGAATATCATGGAACGCGTAGGACGAGCGTCAGCAGGGCGGGCGCGGTACGGCTCGCGACCATGGTCGATACGTACAGCCGCAAGCCTGCGATTGTGTTAGGATTGCCGACGGACATGATGTACGAGGCGCCTCACGTGGCAATTTGGGGCGCATCGCAGTTTCAAGCTTCAGCCGCTCGACTCCTCTGTCCGTCTCTTCTCGCGTTAGCACTGTGGCTGCGCAGAAAACCCAACAGTTTCTAATGGTCTTGCTGTACGTGAGAGGCAAGTCGTCGCCCCAATTGGCCGAGGGCCGCTGGTACGACTTGCACTCATGCGCTCGCGTGTGTGAAAGCCTTGTGCTTTCGATATTCTCAACTGATCGGGCCGATCGGTTGGGCAGGAGATTCATTCATGGCCCGAAAGGCAGCAAAGGGCAGTGCGATTCGCGTTGCGATCGCATTGGCACTCCTCACAACCACGTTCGTCGGTCACTTCCCCTTGCAAGCGCAGGATTCAGCGGATGCGACCCCCAACCCCGTCTACATGCCCATTGTCGTCAATCAGCCCCCCGTCCCCGAGGACTTTGGTCCAGACCCTGTAGAAGGCGCCGACGACGGCAGTTCAGGGATTACCTCACCAGACCTCATTTTCGCCGATGGCTTCGAAGGAGGCAATCTCGCGCTGTGGTCAACGATCCGGTCCGATGGCGGCGATCTGGCCGTCTCCGCTGCTGCGCGCATTGATCAGAGCGCCGGCCTTCAAGTTCTCCTGGACGATGCAAACCAGTTAAGCGCTGTCGATGTGCGCCCAACAGCCGAAGCACGCCTCCGCGTTCGCCTCTATTTGGACCCAAACTCAATCCACATGGCCGAGGGGGACACGCTTGTATTCTTTGCCGCTTACTCGCGTGGTGATGCGCGGCTGACCCAGATTGAACTCATCTACACAGGTGGTCGCTACGCGCTGCGCGCAGGAATCACCACCGACGCCAACAAGACGAAGTACACCCTTGCTACCCCGGTAACCGACGGACCCCACGCCGTTGAAATTGATTGGCTGAAATCGACCAACGGCACTTCGCTGAATGGCTCGCTGGCTTTCTGGGTGGACGGCAATCCGGCAGGAGACGTAAACAACATCGACAACAACTGGCGCCGCATTGAGCGAACTCGTATCGGGCTCTTGCTTGCGCCCAAATCCACCTCACGCGGCATGTTCTTCCTCGACAGCTACGAATCGCGCAGGACGAGCTACGTTGGGCCCATTTCGGGTGCAACGCCGACGCCTGTTCCCGGCGCGACGCCGACGAATGCGCCAGTGGGCACTGCCACTGCCACGCCCGATCCGGCCAACACGCCTCCACCAGTCATCGATAGCCCGGCAATCGTCTTCGTTCAGCGGCAGATTCCGGACAGAGGCAGCATCTACTGGGATGCAGTGAAGGACATGCCCGGCGTCGGCGCACACAGTCGTTTTCGCGTCGCCGCCCCGGGCAAGCTGTTGGTGCGAGAGTCAAACGGTAGTCTGCGCACGCTTGTGGACGGAGCCAACCCCACGGCGGCAAGCCTCAACCTGATCGATGTCAACGCACCCGATGTCTCGTATGACGGCGCGACCATCGTCTTTGCCGGACTTCCCGGCGGCTCTTACGATCGCGGTCCCACCACCAATCCCGGAGCGTGGAGACTCTACTCAATTCGCGCCGACGGTTCAGCATTGCGCCAAATAACGCGTTCTGACCTCAACCTCAACCTCAGCCAATTCGGCAGCGCCGCCGGCGGGCTGAGTGGCTATGACGACACGGACCCCGCCTGGTTGCCCGATGGCCGAATTGTCTTCTCATCCACGCGTTGGCCCAGCTATGGCCACTATAGCGGCGTCCGCGCCACCAATCTCTATGTGGTCAATGCTGACGGTAATGCAATGCACCGCATTACCGCCGAGCGCAACGGCGCCGACCGCCCGATGGTGGACCCCATTACCGGCAAGATCGTCTATCCGCGCTGGTGGCGCAATCATCGCTTCCCGTTGGATTCCTTCGAAACTGTGGCCGACCCCAACGGTGGCTACATTCGCAAGGACGGCCTGACTTCCGAACGCAACAACCAGGTTGGCGGCAACGACTTCAGTTTCCGCAACTCGTGGCACGCCGCAACAATCAACCCCGATGGCACGGGGCTTGCACAGTGGGGCGGCGCACTTCACCGTGACGACTCCACGCACATGTATGGCGGAACCTTCCTTGCCAGCGGCGATTTGGTCGCCAACTACTTCCCCATGTCCAACATGACGGAGGCGGCGGGTTTTGGCGGATTGCGTCGCTATGCACGCGGCCCCGGCTACCCCACAGCGATCATCGGCATCACCTCTCTCACACTGGACTACGTGAACAAGTCCGGGCCGACTTCCTACGGCATCTTCAACGGAAACTATGCGGGCGAACCCGCAGCGCTGCCGAACGGCAAGTTGGTAATCTCATGGGCGCGCGACATCAACCAGGATTATGGTCTCTACACCGTCAATGCCGACGGATCCGGCCTGACACCGCTCTATGACAATGCGGGTACGACCGAACTGCGCGCCAAGCCGATAGTCCAGCGTGCGTTGCCGCCCATTATTTCTGACAGCGTCAATACCACGGCGAGCCCACTACCGCCCGCTGCAGCCGGCCCCTACACGCAGGATGGGACATTCACCTTCAAGGAACTCAATATCTATGCCAACGGGCCGGTCGACGCTGCAATTGGCGACGCGCCCGCGGTCGGCTCGGCGCAGAAGATTCGCTTCTTCACCGACTTCCAGCGCACCAGCCCCGGCTCCTTCCCGAATCTTGACTGGCCGATCCTGCTGGCAGAGATGAACGTGAATCCTGACGGTTCGGTGACGAACAACGCGGTGCCCGCCAACATCCCGCTCTTCGAACAACTGCGCTCACCCGCCGGTACAGTGCCTGTGCGAGGCGGGCCCACCGGTGGCGCCGCGCACGTGGCCGGCATGAACTTCGGCAAGCCAGGCGAAGTCCAGCGCTGCGTGGGTTGCCATTCGGGCCACACGATGATCGCAGTTCCCGTGAATGATGCCGATGCGCAGTTCAGCAACGTCGCCCCAAGCGCCGCCGTGACGGTCTCTTCCAGCCGCGACGCCAACCAGAATCGGGGCGTGGTGGACCGCAAGGTCATGACCGGCGAGATATGGCGCTACTGGAATAGTGCATCCGGCCAGGCCACAGGCCAGTGGGTGCAACTAACCTTCCCTGTTCCCGTCACCGTGCGTACAGTCAAGCTCTACAACCCGCGCAGCGGCGGAGAGGCGAACTCCTCGCTCCAGGTGCTGGGGACCAACGTGCGCCTCTTCAGCGATGCAGGCGCCACGCAGCAAGTGGCGGCGCAATCCACGGGCGCACTGGCGGTTGCGGGCACGCCGGCCACCTTCAACGATGTGAAAGCCCGCGTCGTTCGGGTAGAGATTACGGGCATGAGCGGCACTTTCTACGGCAGCCAACTGGCAAGTGTTGCCGAGATCGAGGTCATCGCCCGGGCCGAAGCGCCCTAGCGGCGGCGCCGAAACCAGATAAGCCCTCCGGATACAAGCAGGAGCACCGGCAGGAGGGCAAGCGCCAGCAGCGCCACGTCGTCATTCTCCGACATCAGCGTCCGCATCGTCACAGGCGATGCGGGCGCTGCGCGCATTGCTGCGGGCATGAGAGTGGGCGCGGCAGTGGGCGACGGAAGGCTGGCCGGCGCCGCAGTGGACGTGTCAGCATTGCTTGCGGCGGGCGCAGGCGGGTCGACGGCCGCAAGCGCTGGACTGGATAGTGTTAGGTGCGATTCCCACACTTCCCACTGGCTATCGCTGCCGGAGAGTTGAAGCGCGCCGGGCCGGAGGTGCCAGACCACGCGCAATTGGTTGCCCAAGCCGACCGCGGCCCGGGGCCATTCCGGCAAGTCGTGATCATAGGTCGCCAGCGCTTGCGGGTAGGACCATGCGCCGTTCTGGTAGACCAAATGGAGCATCGAAAGCGCTGCGTCGTCGACGCCAAGCCGCCCTGCCATAAAAAGGTGCACTGCACCGGAGCTATCCGTCGTCATGGAAAACGCGTCCTGCCGCGTCCGCGATAGATTCCCCACGCCCCATACGCTCGGGACTGTGCTCACCGCCGACCAGGAGCGGCCCATGTCCGTAGAACTGCGGAAGTAGACCAGGTCCTCGGGCATCTGCCACCACGTGACAAGAAGCGTGCCGTCTCCCGTCTGTGCAATGGCAACATTGCGCGCCACACGCTCTTCGTCGCTATCGTCGGCGCCCAGTGCGTCGAGCTCAAAGGGCTGGCTCCAGCTTCCTCCATTGTCAAACGAAGCAGCATACATAACACGCGCCGGTCCCGTCACGTAGCCACGATCGCCGTCAAGGCCAGACTCCCAGACGACGTGGAGCGAACCGTCGCGGCCTGCCAGAAACTGTGGCTTCGCCGCGCCACGATCTTGCCTGCGGCTAATGTCGACTGGATCAGCTCCAGTTCTCCCCAAGGTCGCTCGAGCTGGCGTACTGCAGTCGCAGGCATTGGGGACAGCCTCCGCTCTGAACGCCTTGCGTGTATATGACGTGAAGCAGGTCGCCTGCCGCGAGCGGCAGTACGTGATATCCTGGAGAAGCAAGTTGGTTGCTCGCCCAGACTATCGGATCGCGCGCGGCTTGACTCGGCGCATGCGCCACATCAAGCTGATCACCCGGTGCGTGAACGCCGATCGCGATGTTCCAGTCTCCGTCCATTGTCAGCACAGGACGGGCAACGTAGTACTCCCCAGGGTTGTGTGGATTGGCGACCACGTCCACCGGCGACTCCCAATTTCCAGCGTTGGGTGAAAGGTTCTTGTAGTAGACGACGTCGTACAGTTCGTCTGAGGAGCTCCAGACGACATGCGCACCACCTGCCGGATCGTACAGCAGATCGGGAAAGGACGCGGTTGCACCGGGTGGTGAAAGCTGCAACGGCGGCGACCACGGTTCGCTCTGGGCGTACGCCGGGTGCGCACTCAGGTAAATGGCCAGGATCAACATTGCAGCAGACCACACCAAGACGATGGAAGGTCGCGGAATGTCGTTGCGTCGCAGTCTGGACAAGGCGGGTCGATTATCGAGTGCCATTCGAATAGATGTCCACACTTTGGCTGCTAAACTTTTTCGTCAAACCTACCAACGCGGCTGGATCGAAGCTCCCCAGCAGCCGTTCGCTTGGACCGACAACGACCCAATCCACGCTCTGCTCGTCCAACGTCGCGGTGCGGCGCGCGTTGGCCTCGGCTGTATCGGCGTCGGCGAAGAAGCTAT
The DNA here is from genome assembly GCA_963735275.1 of uncultured Chloroflexia bacterium. Classification (GTDB taxonomy): domain Bacteria; phylum Chloroflexota; class Anaerolineae; order Caldilineales; family Caldilineaceae; genus UBA5069. The sequence goes on from CAVTKJ010000004.1 coordinate 920,282, forward strand.
GGACGGCGTTTTCCTTGCCATAGAAGTCCACCGTCTGCGCCCAGTGGGCAAGATAGGCGTGGGCGCCGGTTTCGGCCGGCACATACTGCCCAAAGTTGAGCGAACTGAGAACCACGTCATCGCCGGCGGCATGTGCGTTGAGCCAGCGCAGCGCGGCCAACTCGTCAGAGGTCAAGTAGTAGGGCATGGAGTGACGGCCCAGGTCGACAAAGCGCCAGGCAAACAGATAGAGATTGGTGGGCAGAATTACAAGAATGAGCGCAGCCGCGAGCAGCGACTCCACGGTGCGTCGATCCGGTTTGGACCAATGCGCGCGTACGGCCGGAACAATCCATGTAAACAGCGCCTTGGTCGCGAAGAGGCCGATGGGCACCTGCCAGCCATTAAGCATGTGGATCTGGTAATCCACCGGCAGGTAGATGAGTACGAACGTTATCCAGAACCAAGCGTGAAGGAAGAGCGTCGCGTCGTTCATCTTGCGCAGTCGGCTTGGACGCCACGGTTGCTCATGCAATGCCTGCGCGAGGGCAAGCAGCAGCGGAATGCCCATGAGCACCGGCAACCGCCAGGGCGGTGGCGTGAACACGCCGGCGTTGGCGAATTGGGCAAGCACCTCCTTCCACACAGGACTCAAGCTGGTGAGCAGCACCGAGTAGAGCGCCGGCCACACTGAAATGGCGCCGATGATGACGAGCCCACCTACCTGTCGCCAATCGATGCGCCAGTCGCGCACCGCACAAAGCAGCACCCAGGCGCCCAGCACCGCCCACACGATAATCAAATCATAAGCGTGTTGCCAGCCAAAGAAAAGCGCAAGCAGCCCGGCCACAATCGATGCGCGCCAGGGATGCGCACGACTGTGACGCAGCATGACGTCGAAGACGGAGATATAGAGCGCCGCGGCGATAAAGTGCGGATAGCCGAGCAGCGAGTGGAAGGTGTTGCCCTCGGCTACATATAGATCGAGCGGATTGATGAGGGTGCCATCGGCAACCGTGTATTTCATGACGACGAGTACCCACCCCAATCCCGAGCCGAACGCCACGATCAAGAATGCAACCTTGCGCTGGAAGGGAGCCGCAAAGAAGAGAGCGGCCATGCGATAGACGAGCGCCAGGAAAATCGGGGCAGCAAGCCAGCGCAGTAGCTGGAACATCGTTGCATAGCCCACGCCCAACAAACTGCCCACTCGCCCAAGCCCAAACCAGAGCAGGTTAAAGAAGACGGCTGGATTCGGCTCCGGCGTCAGTTTGTTGGCGGCAAGGGGCGCATGGGTCAGCTCCCGCATCCACGAGAAATACTGGAGATGATCCGGCACGTCAAGCATCATCCCCATAAAGTGGCGGTCCGGTGGCGCGGAGAGAAACGCATAAAGATACGGGATCGACGTTAACAACAGCAAGCCAAACGCCACGAGCGCGACGAAGCCCCACTCGCGACCACTGACCGCTGTAGCGTCAGCACTAGCGTGTTCGTTTGGGATTGCGGTGGATGTCGTCGTGGCGATCGGCACGGCGCTCATGGGCTAGGATTCCTCCGTGGCGGCCACCGGAAGCGCGCCTGTGGTTACTGCAGCGCGCGGGCCGCGCAGCACCGCCATGATCAATGCGCCGCCGACAATCACCAAAATAAGCAGCGGAAGCAGCGATAGCCATGAAGGCAGCCCGGCCAAGGGTCCCAACGTTGCGGGCGATATTGCCCGTCTGCCAGGCAGGTAGCGCGTAATTGAGCCACGGGTTATTGATTGTGTCGGGAGGGTATGCCTGGTTGGCGAGCGTCATTCCCCAGGTTGCAACGAAAGACCAAGCCATGAGAACGCCTACAAGCCCGCGGAAAGCAGTGGATGTGCGGAACTGCGCAACCGCCGCAGCAGCAGCGATCACCAGAAAGGGCAGCCCAGGGAGCAAGTAGCGGGGTCCCACGGCAAAGCCTCCCCACCACATATCCGAGGCTGAATTGAATCCGAACATCGACAGGGCGCAGGCAAGCGTTACCCACCATTCGGCGCGGGCGTAGCCCCAATGCCACCAGACGACGAAACCGGGCAGCGCCAGCAGCAGCCACGGGCTCAGGACGAACAGACCTCGAAAGGGGCCGAAGGTAATCCCCCAGATACCCGCCCAAGTGGGAAGTGCCAGGCTCATGAAGCCTGTGCTGTGCTGCGTCATCCACAGTTCGGAGTGGCCGTAGCCAAGCGAAAGCGGGCCTCCGAAGAGCGCATTGTTATAAGCCATCCATGGTGCCGCCACCAGTCCACCGGCAATCAAGGTCCAACCAAGGCGAAAAGGTGCATGTGCCCGCCACAGTCGCCAGCCTGCATAGAGAAAGATGGCCCCGGCTGGGAGCGCGGCCGGGTATTCGGTCACGACGGCAAAGCCCAGGAGCCCGCCAAGGAGTAGCAGACGCAATGCGCCCGCCTTGGGCGGACCCAGCGCGATCAACGTGAAGGCCGCAACCAGCAGGAACGCCGCAAGTTGGTGGCCATAGACAGCGTTGCTGTATGCGAAAACGGGTGTCAGGAGTCCGTAGGCAAGCGCGACCAGGGCCGAAGCACCAGGCACACCGGTGAATGCTAGTGCCAGCCGCCAGAGCAGTAAAGCCGTCAAAGCTGTAGGGATTGCCGCGACGAGCGCGGCGAGCAGCACCTGGAGCGCGGCGAAGCGCACCTTCTCGGTGGAGACACCACTTCCCGTTGGGCGCAGCGTGGCGCGGAATGCCGGTGCGTCGGCAAGCGAACCGGCGAATTGATCGCCCAGCGCAACGTTGAGAATGGGTCGCAGCGCTGCATACAACGGAATCCCAAGGACGGCGGCTCCCGGGGCCTTGTCGCTGTAGTAAGCATCGCCAACGCGCGCATAGTCCACCGTGTTGGCCACATACTTGTCAATACGGAAGGTCCGGTCATCCACAACGGCAACGACCATATCGAGGCGCGAGTTCTGGTTCGGGTCGGCCCAGCGGGGCAACACGTAGAGTGACGCGGCCAATACCGTCAGCAGGATCGCCCAGTCGACGCGACGTAACTGCCGCTTGTCAGATCCACCATGCCAAGCAAAGGTGGGGCCCGTGCTTGCGGATGTTGTCTCTGCACTCTTCGCTTCAGCCGGAATGCCGCTTTGGGGGACAACCATGCCTGTCAATTCGAACCTCTTTTCTCTCCACGCTCCGCACCACAGATTTCACGACCATGATCGACCGCCAGGAGTCCCCACTTTCCTGAACAAGTTTGCTGCAGCGTTGTTGTTGAATTACACGTCGCGCAATACCCTTGCCAGCCGGCGCGGGCCCGGTGTCTGGCGGGGATTGCCGCGAAGCAGCGTGCGTTGCAGCGCAAAGATCGCCCAGCGCGCGCTTGCTGTAGTGAAGAGCATTCCCTTGAGTAGCGCAGCCCGCAGCGGCCCGCCGAACTTGCGCATGAAGCGCACACGGCTGCGGTATAGGTCCGCCTCGCGCTCGACCCGCCGATTGGCGCTGCTGGCGCCGCCCCAGTGGATGACTTCGGCCATGGGTTGGTACCAAACCTGCCAACCGGCTAAATCCATGCGGCGACACCAATCGACCTCTTCGGCGTACATCCAGTAGCCCTCATCCATCGCGCCCACTGCCAGCCAAGCGCTGCGCCGCACGAGCAGGCAAGCCCCTTCCACGTAGTCAATCCGCTGCGGGCCCGCCGCCATCTCAGGCCCGGCGGACGGGTACCAGGGTCCATACAGGCGACGCCCAACGTCGAAAGGATCAGTGCCTCCCGCGCCAGCGTGGGAAAGCGCGTGAATGAGGCCTGAAAGGAGCCGTCGGGATTGAGCAGGCGGCCACCCACAATGCCGGCGCGCGGCCGGCCACGTGCGACGGCGATCAACGCATCAAGCGCGCCGGGCTTGAGCACTGCATCGCTGTTGAGAAGAAGGAAGAACTCACCCCGCGCTACGTTCATGGCCTGATTGTTGGCCGCAGCGAATCCCGCATTGGTGGCATTGACGATGACGTGAACTTCCGGAAAGTGCGTACGCAACATCTCCACGCTGCCGTCGCAGGAAGCATTGTCGACAACCCAGACGTCGTATGGCAGTTCGCCTGCGGCCGTACGCAGTGTCTCAAGGCAGAGCGGCAATAGATTGCGCGTGTTCCAGTTGATGATGATGACCGAAACGAGTGGTGTGCTCAAGCGGCACCCTCCTTGCGGGCGGCGCGCAGTGCATACAGTGCGCCCGCAGCGCCGAAGAGCATCCATGTGAAGACCGCATTGTCGAAGCCCGAGATTGTCTGGTTGTACGCGAAGGGAAGGACCCAGTCACCGAGCATCATACCCGTAGCGGCGCCAACACAGCCTGCAGTGACGGCCGCGGCAAGTGCTGCCTCGAAGTTGCGCTCCCCTCGAAGGCTGCGCGAGAGTCCCCATGAGAGGCGCAGCACCGACGCACCCATCCAGAGGAAGATGAACATGCCAACAATGCCCGTCTGGGCCACCACATCGAAGTAATTGTTGTGTGTGGAGCGTGCGTCAAGCGGGTCATAGGTCATGTAATAGACGGCGTAGCCTGCCGGACCCATGCCGAAGAGCGGATGGCGAACAATGTAGCTCAAGGCAACCGCCCAGATGTCCAGCCGGCTTGTGCTGCCCTCTTCGATATTGGCAATGACAATGCGCATATAGAGTTCCTGCGCGTTGAAAGTGACGTATGCAAGGGCGACTAGCACCGCCAGAGCAAAGAGCCGTTTTGAGCGAAGGAACAGCACGACTACGACAGCAGTCACCATTGGCATCCAGCCCGAAAGCCAGATGCTGTTTTCGACAAAATCGCGATAGAACCATGCCGCGCAAAGCCCAATCAGCGCAACACGAAATACTGTGCGCATGTCCCGATTGAAGAGCGCCAAGGAGAGTGCCAGCGTGACAGCCCACATGCCGAAGATGCCACGCGTGCCATTTCTGTATGCACTTCCTATCGGAAGATTCAGGAGTTCACCTGCAATCGCGACCGCCGCCACGATCAGCACCACGGCCACCATGCGACGCAGCCAGCGCACCCCCTCGTCATAGTCGAGCACGCCGATGGTGTTGATCACGAGCAGGATCTGCAGTGGCAGCAGAAGGTTGACGATCAGCGCCGCGAGTTGCACGACGACAAAAGAACTGGGGACGAAAAGCAACGGGTCGCGCATCAACAGGCTCCACACATAGGCGAACACCGAGACGGCGCACCACGCGATCACCGACGCATTGAGCGGTGACGGAAGCAGGGCAACACGTTTGTGCAGGACAAGTCCGTTGAACAGCCAGATCCCGGTGAAGCCCAGGGCGAGAATGAGGCTGACGACAAGGCGACTGTCGGAACCTGTTGGTAGCGTGAAGATATTGACCAGCCCAGCCGTGACGAGCACCAGCAGCAGGCCAATTGGCGAAGCGTCACTGCGCCGCAGCATGAAGACGACGCCCGCCGCGGCAAGCGTAATGGCAACAAGGTAGGCCCAATTGACCCGCTCGCTGACCGCAGCCAGGGCAAGAAGCGCCGACAACCCCAGCACGCCCGCGATCACCGCGACTTGAGCGAGGCGGTTGAGGGGGCGTCCACCGGATGGGTTCTGCAGGCGTGCGCGCTCCGCGCGTGCGTTCATGCTTCCACCGTTTCCAGTTGGCGCGTAGCCACTTCTGCGCGTACCCCAGGGGCAAGTGATTCCACCAGCATACAGAACGCGGGACCGATGGTTGCCCAGTTGTAGCTCTCGACGGCGCTGCGCCCATTTGCCGCGAGCGTCGCGCGCAATTCGGCGCTGCCCAGCAAGCGCAGCGTCGCGGCGGCGAAGTCGGCAGGGTCATCGGCAATCAGCAGGTCGCGGCCCGCCTCGAGCACCAGTCCCTCGGCGCCCTTGGATGTTGAAACAACGGGCGTACCCGCCGCAAGCGCTTCGAGAATCTTCAAGCGCGTTCCGCCTCCCTGCCGCAGTGGAACGACGACTGCCCAACTTGCGCGCAGCAAGGGCGCAACCGCGTCGAGATAGCCGGTGAACTCCACCTTCTGTGCAAGATCGCCCAGTTCCACGCCGTCCGTTCGCCCGGTCACACGCAGGGTTACCATGGGCCGCTGCGCCTTGATCAATGGCAGAATGGAATCGGCAAAGTAGCGCACCGCGTCAAGGTTGGCGTGATAAGTGACAGCGCCGGTAAAGAGCAGCCGGTCCGCCACGGGTGGGCCAGCGTCGACCTCTGGTCCTGGCGTCACGCCGTTAGGCACCACGGCGACGCGACCCGTATACGCGGGGGCCACCTTGTAGAAGAGCGATCTTTCACCCTCCGAGACGACAGTGACCGCGCCAAAATCCGGCAGGAACGAGCGCACGTAGCGGCGCTGCTTTTCAAGTGAGAGCGACTTCCGCCAAGAGCTGTCTTCGTTGGACGCGCCTGAGAAGCGCAATCCCAACTCCAGTTCTTCCAGAATGCGCGGCACGCCTTGCACTCGCCGCGCATAGGGAACCATGTCGATTTCGCCGGCAATGACGACATCGGGAGGGCGCTTCGCAACCGACTCCTTTACGGCCGCGGCAAAGGCAGGATTGTGCGTGCTGACCACCGAGCGGGGCTGCAGCGACAGATAGGCCAAGCGCGCGCGCCAGCTTTGCGGCGCAAATGGTGCGTACGAAATCGGAGTGACCTGATCGCATATGCTGCGCGCCTCCGCAAGTTCTGCCGGTGTGGGCGGTTGCTCGGCAAAGGCAATCAGTTCCACCTTGTGCCTATCGGCCAGGGCTCTGAGCAGCGCCAAAGTGCGAATCCTGGCGCCGTTGTCGGCGGGAACTGGGAACCAGCGGGCGAGATAGAGTATCTGCATGGCACGCCTCACCATTCCCTATTGATCGCAGGGCGGCGGCCGAAGCGTCGCAGCGCGAAATCGCGCAGCGCTTGTCGCTCGAGTAGGCTTGATTGTCCACTGCGCCATGCCCGCCAACCACCGCGTGCGATGCCATGCGCGGCACGCGCCACAGTCTGTGAACGGTGCGTCATGGGTGTGTGGCGCGCAAAGAAGAGCAGCCTGTTTCGTGCCGTGTAGTAGAGCGCCGCACGGCTCATCGCTTGGTGCTCGATGGGCGCCTTATGCTGAAGTCGCGCTGCAGACGCAAACCAGAGCTGCCAGCCGGCATTGCGCATGCGCGCACACCAGTCTGTCTCCTCCCAGTACATAAAGTAGCGTTCGTCCAGCAGCCCCACCTGCCGCGATCGCGTCCGCACGCACCATGAGTGCACAGCCGTTAAGGCTGTCTACATTGCGTGCAGGGAACTGGCCGACATCGCGTGCGCCTGCACCCAGGTTGATCGCATCTGCATGCGCCCAGTCGATCAGGCCGCCGGCTGAGGAAATCGTCTCCCAACTCTCCCACGCATAGATCATCGGGCCGACTGCAGCAGCCTCCGGGTGAGCGTTGAGCGCCTCTACAAGATTTTCCAGACAGTCGGGAGCGAGACGCGTGTCATTGTTGAGCAGGAGCACCGCCTGGGCGCCGCGCGCCAACGCATGGCGCATGGCGGCGTTATTGCCACCCGCATAGCCCAGATTCTCCTCCAGGCGCAAGAGCTCCACAGTAGGATAGGCAGCCGCCACACGCTGCTCCGTGCCGTCGCTAGAGCCATTGTCAATGACAAGCACCTGCGCCGCAAGCGTCTGCGCCGAAAGCGTGGACAAACACTCGAGAGTCACCGCCGCCTGATTGTGACACAGGACGAGGACCCACAAATTGGCGCCGTTGATCGCAGGATTCACAGCGCGACCTCCAGTGGAACAAGCCTGGAAGCAGAATGGTTGCGGAAAACGTCGAGCACCGCAAGCGCGCTCCGTTCCCAAGTGAAGCGCGCCGGCGCGCATATACCCCTTCTGGCGCTGCAGCGCTGCAACTTCGGGCTGCGTGAGCAGCATCGCAAGATGCGCAGCAATGCCGGCGTAGTCTTCGGCATCACAGACAAAGGCCGCGTTGCCCACCACTTCCGGAAGCGATCCTCGGTCCGACGCGATCACGGGTGCACCGCAGGCCATGGCCTCGAGCACGGGAAGGCCAAAACCCTCAATCCACGAAGGGAAGACAAATACATCGCAAAGCGAGTAAAGTGCGAGAAGCTGCGGACGGGACGGACGGACGATTACCCGTGCCATGTTGCGCGCACGACGGCCACACGAACCGGCTCGGGCAGGTTCGAAGTGCGGCAGAAGAAGACGATGTCGACAGAGTCGCGTAGCGGCGCGTCGAGCGCAGCCCACGCGCGCAGCAGGGCCGCCGGATTCTTCAAGGCGTCAGCCAGTACAAAGCGGCCGGCAAGGCCGAAGTCCTTGCGCACTGCTTCGAGCGTCGCGGCGTCTTCCACGCGCCGCGTGCCCGCCGGAGGCGCCGAGTGCACCGCCACGATCCGTTCGGCTGGGATTACGCCGACCTCGGCAATGCGCCTGCCGCGCATGTTCCGACACAGTCAGCAGACAGTCGGCCTGGCGTACTGCGGCGGTGCTCATTGTGTGCAGGTAGGTCATCATCGCGAGTGTGCGGGGCGACTTGCGGTGGCCTCGCACAATCTCGCGCAGCGGCAGGATGTTGATTTCGTCATGGAGCGTAATGACCTTGCGCGCGTGCGCCGGACCAAAACCGTAGTTGGCAGGGAAGTGAGCCACATCCACGCCGTCGCGTGCCATCCACGCGCGCAAGCGCAAGTCATTGCGCAGCGAAGAGAGGGGCGAGCCGTAGGGTAGCAAGCGCAGTTGCGCGTTCGCAGGGAGCGTCTCCAACTCGAAGGGCGCTTTGGCGTCGGCATAGAGAAAGAATTCGTCCTGCGGCGCGGCACGCAGCAGCGCCGGGACAAGGCTCGCGACGTAGGTATGCACGCCGCCAAGCAGTCCATGCGAAAGATAGCGAACGTCAATCCCAACGCGCATGGAGAGCCTCCATCGGCGCTTGCGCCTGCAAATTCTCATGCGACTCATGTGGCTTGCTCGCGAGGGTTGTGCGATAGGCGTCCACAAGTTCGTTCATTTCGGACGCAACCGAGCGCCATCCTTTCGCCGCCGCGTTTGCACGCAGGCGACTGCGCATCTCACCATCGGCCACAAAGTGGCCTAGTGTGGCCGCAAGATCCGCTACATCGCCCGTGGCAAAATGCAGCCCCGTGCGCCCGTCTTCCACCAATTCGGCCATGCCGCCCAGCCCCGAGGTGACGACCGGCACACCAGAAGTCAATGACTCGATGATCACCAGTGGCGAGTTCTCGTACCAGATTGAGGGAACAACCACACCGTCTAGCGATCCAAGAATGTCGGGCAACGCCTGGTGGTCGTAGCCGCCGTGAAAATGAATATTCTCGGCGCCGACTGCCAAGCGGCGCAGTGTAGATGCGTAGGCAGGATTGCTCTCGAGAATGCCATAGATGTGAAGCGAAGCCGTGGCAGGGTCCAATGTGCGGAACGCCTCAACGAGCACATGCACGCCCTTGTGCGGCGCAATTTGCCCCAGGTAGCCAATGTCGACTCTGTCAACTTCGGCGGACTTGTGGGCGGAGGACGCGGGCCGTGGATCGTAGCCATGGGGAATGTGGCGGATAGTTACGCTGGGCAAGTTCTCGCTGATTTTGCCCGCCAGGAAGCGCGTTGGAGCGATCACGATATCAGGCCAGGTAATTGCCTCATCCAACAGCACGCGGCGCTGGGCGATCGCGTCGCTCTCCAAGGCAAGACCAAATCGTTCCAGCAGGGTGCTGTAGAGTCCTGCAGTCAGCTTATCGGCGCGGCCGACGCGGCCTGCCCCTTGTGCAATGCAGCGCGCACAAGCTGATGGCGCAGCAGGGATTTTGGCGCAGAGCGTGCCGTCACCGCGGAGGAGTGTGTGCCGCGGGCAGACAAACCAGTAGTCGTGGAGCGTTAGTGCCATGGGCACACCTGCCGCACGCACGGCGCGCAGCGGGCCGGCGCCGACCAGGTAGCCAGCCATGAAGTGGACAAAGTCCGGCTTGCGCTGGACAAGGTAGTCAGCGAACCACTGTTCGAGAAGAGGATTGTCGAATCGCCAAATCAGTTCATCGGGCGCGCCCACGAGTTTGAAGCGCAATCGATAAACCGGAATGCCGTCGAAATCGCCAAGCGTTGCTTCGACGCGAGAACTGCTGCCCTCGGTGATCGATTCGATCGTTACAACGTCGACATCATGACCCTGCGCCTGCATCCAGCACGCTACGCGCTGCGTGTAGAGTTCGGCGCCGGCCCGGTAGGCAGGTGGGTAGTGATGCACGACATATGTGATGCGCAACGGTGCGCTTCGCTCCAGGCTTTCATCGGGGTGAGAAAGCAAAGTCATGGATTGCGTCCTTAATCGGCGTGGGCCGCGGTTGGTTGGTCACTTGCTCCGGCTATCGGCCTTCTGAGGATCGCCCGCATTCCATCCCAGTCCGAAGTGCCAATCGCACCGGTGACAAGAAGTCCCGCAGCGTAGGTGAGTGCCGAAAGGGCGACCGTTGCCGCGAGCGGTAGATGGGGCAGAACCAACAGGCAGACGATACCCATGAGCGCTGCCGCACCGAGTGGCCGCAGAACTGCGCTCGCGGCGTGCATGGCGCGCAACTCCGGGCCCAGCATCCAGACATATTGCGTGACAAGCACCATCTCCGTGACAAGCGTCATGATTGCGGCCGCGGGCACGCCATAGATCGGGATGAGAAGAAGGTTTCCCAGAACGTTGGCGCTGCTGCTGATGATAATGGCCCGTGCGACGCGCTTCTCGTGGCCCGCGATCACCACCACATAGCCCAGGAACTCGGAAGCAAACATGAACGGGATCACCCAGATCAGAACGCGCAGGACCTGGATTGAGGCGACATATTGGGGTCCGAGCAGCGTTTCCACTAGTTGCGGCGTGACTGCCCAACCGCCAAAGGTGATCGGCAGGGCGATGATCATCAACAGCTTGAGTGAGCGGCCATAGACTGCGGGCAACGCGGCGGGATTCAACATCGCCTGGCGCGCGAGCGACGGATAGAGCGCCGTGTTGATGACGTTGGAAATCGCCACCACCGAGAAGATCAGCGTATAGGCGGCGCTGTAGATGCCGGTTGCCTCATCGCCCTTGAAGAGGTTGAGAAGCACCGTATCAAACTTGTACGAAAGTCCCAGCGTCAGCGCAATCAAGCCAAAGGGCAGTGCGGCGACCAACAGCGGCCCCCAGCGCGCTACATTCGGCACGCCAACCCGCAGGCCCAGCCGGCGCGCACCGCGGACGGTGACTGCCGTCAACACGATGATTCCCGCGATGTTGGCAAGCAAGAGGCTGTGATAGCCCAGGCCCAGCAGCAGTACGACCGCACCCAGCAGCACAAAGGTCAACTGCTGCAGCACGCGTGCGCCGGCCAGCCAGTCAAGGCGCTCACTGCCTACGACGACTGCCTCGTACGCACCCTGCCCGCCATAGATAATCAGCCCGATCGCGCCAAGGGCCAGACCGAGCATCATCGCGGACGGGCGGCCCGTGACCCAGCCCATCAGCAGGATCAGCCCGGCGGCGCAGGTGGCGAGGATCAGACGGAGCAGCAGAACATCTGCAAGCAGTGAACGCACGAGTTGCGGACCGTCTTCCCGATCGCGCAGGCGCGCAACTTCGCGCACGGTGTAGGTGCTGAGTCCCAAATCGGCAAAGGAGACAAAGAGTGCGCCGAAGGCCATGACCGCGGCGTACTGCCCGTAGGTGGATACGCCAAGGCGGCGAATCACCAGCACGGTGAAGGCGAAGGAAAGAAGCTTGATGGCCACTTGTGAGGCCATGCCGGCGGCGGCATTGCGCGCCACCACCCGTCCGGTCTGAATCATCGTTGCTCAGTTCGTGGGCGCTGTCGCAGTCGTGCCTGCCTTGAAGCGCCGTATCGAGTATGCGGGTGAGTCGATAGTGATGGATGACGCCTTGTGGTTGCCGTCATTGAAGTCGACCGTGACGCCATTGTTGGACACACCGTTGGCATTGAAGGTGTGGTCAATCACGTTGTTGTGCCAAGTCGCACTGCTCGCGTCGTAGTAGCTTGCGCGCACGTGCAGCGAACCTGCCGGCTGCACCTGATCCCAGCGGGCGCGTATGATGTCTCCAGCTTCGGGAACATGGGTCCCTCCGATAGATGCCACGGGCATCGGCCATTCCGCCATAATGACCGGCCCTCCATTCACCCACGCCTCAAGCACAAGTCGCACGCCACCGTTGCCGTCGCCAATCGGGATCACCTCGAGGTTTTCTTCGACAGCAATTTCCTTGCGGAAACCGACCATCGGGCCAAAGTAGCCATTGGGCTTGGTCGGCGGCGTCCCCTTGGGCCAACCAATCTCAATCTCCGCCCAGCCGCTCGTCAAGTCCGGCATGCGGTCAAGGTTCATGCCGGACTGCAGCCTCTCGCTATTGGAGTAGAGCCCCTGTTGCGCGTCCATGCGCAGATCCTTGCCCCATGTGGACCAATCAATCTGCCAGCGCGCACCGCTCTGTTGGCGGTAGTCGATCTCCTGGGTCGCAGTCGTAGGACGATTGTCGGGACCGCTGGGGAGTGATGCAGTGGTCATTGCCTGCCAGTCATCGACGTAAAGTTCCATCGGCTGCGCCGTTGTTGTTGCAAGAATGCCAAAGGCAGTACGGTCGTAGGTCTCGTCAGTCAAGCGGCCCTGGTGATACCAGCCATAGAACGCGCCGTTCACAATAAACGCGAATGCCCGCTTCAGGCCGGGCCCGTTCTGCGAGTGAAGTCCAAGTTCCACATCCACCCACTGGTCAAGCGGCAACGCACCATAGGCATCGAAGATGTGACGCGCGCCATCGGCATCGTAACCGTCCACGTAGAGGCGCCCGTCCTTGCGGACCTGCATCCACCAGCCGTGACTGTTGCTGCCGGCAGTGGGCCACAGCCCGCCGATGGTCAGTGAATCGTTTGCTCCCAGTTTGCTGACAGTGGTCGAAGGCAGGTAGATGTGCGCCCGCTGCCAGCGCCAGACGCCCGGTCGCTCACCCCAGTTCCGCGCAGAAGCAGGATCGCTATAGGTGGCATAGACGTATGCCGATGCCCCTGCAGCCGAGGTTGCCAGGTGCGCCGCACCGGTCCCCGAAGCCACTTGTGTTGTGCTCTGCGTCACGCTGCCGCCCGCCGCTTCCTGCCGGCCCACGAGCCACTCTACAGCCGGCCGTTCAAAACTCTCGAGCGGAGGTGTATCGACGCGTGTGGCCGCTGCTGTAGGCGTCTCGGTGGCGCTCTCCGTCGGCGTGAGCGTGCCGGTGGGTGTTTCGGTGGCGGCCACCGTCGGCGTGAGAGTGCCGGTCGGCGTCTCGGTGGCGGCCACCGTCGGCGTGAGCGTGCCGGTCGGCGTCTCGGTGGCAGTCTGGGTCGGCGTGAGCGTGCCGGTCGGCGTCTCGGTGGCGGCCACCGTCGGTGTGAGTGTGCCGGTGGGTGTTTCGGTCGGTGTCGTGGTCTGTGTTGCCGTCGGCAGCGCGTTCTGCTCAACATGTGGGACATACGCTGCCGGCGTGAGTCCATCCGAATCCGCCTGCAGGTGCGACGCGGGCGCGCTGCTCTGCTGCTGGGTGATCCCCAAAAGCAGAGCAACTGCGCCCACGCCTATCACTGCCGGCAGCTTCGGAATCATGGTCATTACTGATTCACGAGAGGCAGGAAGATCGCCTGACCCTGCCACATCTGTGAGAGAGTCTGCGTCTCCAGGTGCGCTTTTGCACGCAACTGGGCGTCAGTCTCAGCGACAACATTCTGCTCCAGCGCGCTCGCCGAAGCTCCATTCGGCGCCAGGGTGATTGAGTCAAGCCGCGGTGATTGCCCTGCATCCGTCGTATTCATGATCACCCGGTACTGCAGGTAACGTCCCGGCACCGCGGGTGCAGACCCGGAAGTGGTGAGTGCGGCCCAGGAGGACCAGGTAACCAGATCGGGGGACGTGCGCGCCTGAATCGCCATCGCAGTTGAAGCAGGGGCGTTGCCACTCCATGCGACCGATGCCCACCCGCCTGACGTCGCATCAAGCACACATCCGGTGAAGGTGCCGCTAGGCGAATAGGGCGGCGCGACGTGCACGCCATCGATTATCAGCGGAGCGGCCCCGTTGTTGGAGAGGTAGACGGCATAGTTGGAACCGCCCTGGGCAGGCGCCTGCAGCGTGGCCACCGCCAGGCCGTCAATCGAGAAGAGCGCCTGGTCCGTGGTGCTATTGAGAGCGCTCCACACGACGCTGAAGCGGTGCATTCCAACGGGCACCGGCCCGAGGTTCACGCGCTGTTCGCTGCTGTTGTTGTTGGTGCGCGCGTACAAGTTGCCGTCACCGGTGAAGGTGCTGAAGATCAGGTACTGATTCGCGCCGAAGCCATCGGGGGCAAAGCCGATATGCTGCCACGCACCGAGGCCGAATTGGGCATTCACTTCAACTTCACCAAGGCGCTGTGTTGTGGTCGAGCGCACATAGCCGCCCGTCGGCAGTGTGAGTGTTCCACCGGCCAACGAGGGCGCCCAGGCGCCGCCCGACCAACTACCGCTCAGCCAGCGCTGGCCGTTGAGCGATGCTGCGTCAAAGCGATCCTCGCTGCCCAGCAGAGTCACGGCGCCGCCAATCCAGGAAGTGGCGAATGTGCTCTCGTTCAACACGCATGGCGCACTGAAGTCCGCCAGGGAGGTCCAGGTGGTTGTAGCGCCAACGGGCGTAACGGGCACAGACGGTGTCGCAGCCGGAGTCGCGGTCGGCGGGATCGGCGTCGCCGTGTTGGTCGCCGTCGGCGGGACCGGCGTCGCCGTCGGTGGGATTGGCGTCGCCGTCGGTGGGATTGGCGTCGCCGTCGGTGGGATTGGCGTCGCCGTCGGTGGGATTGGCGTCGCCGTCGGTGGGATGGCGTCGCCGTCGGCGGGATCGGCGTCGCCGTCGGTGGGATTGGCGTCGCCGTCGGCGGGATCGGCGTCGCCGTCGGTGGGATTGGCGTCGCCGTCGGTGGGATCGGCGTCGCCGTGTTGGTAGCGGTCGGCGGGATCGGCGTCGCCGTGTTGGTAGCGGTCGGCGGGATCGGCGTCGCCGTGTTGGTAGCGGTCGGCGGGATCGGCGTCGCCGTGTTGGTCGCGGTTGGCGGGACCGGCGTTGCCGTGTTGGTCGCGGTCGGCGGGATCGGCGTTGCCGTGTTGGTAGCGGTCGGCGGGATCGGCGTCGCCGTGTTGGTCGCGGTCGGCGGGATCGGCGTCGCCGTGTTGGTCGCCGTTGGCGGGATCGGCGTTGCCGTGTTGGTCGCGGTTGGCGGGATCGGCGTCGCCGTGTTGGTTGCGGTCGGCGGGATCGGCGTCGCCGTGTTGGTCGCGGTCGGCGGGATCGGCGTCGCCGTGTTGGTCGCGGTCGGCGGGATCGGCGTCGCCGTCAAGGTGGCTGTTGGGACTGCTGGTGTTGCGGTCGGCAAAGAATTCGTCGCCGAAAGCTCAACAGCGTCCAGGCTGGACGAACTGCTGCCGTTCCCCACTAGCGCAGCACTGTACTGAATATAGCGCGTTGGCGGATTGATAGCCTGTCCAGCCGGCGGCACGGTTGTCCAGGCGCTCCAATTTGTGCCGTCGACGCTCCAGCGCGCCTGCACGCCCACTGCGCCGCCAGGCAGAACATCTCCCTGCCACGCGATGTTGGTCCAGCCCTGGCCTCCGCCGCTGTCCACTGTGCAGGAGTTCCACGTACCGGTGGTTGCAAAAGTGGGAGCGGCAGTTGCGCGATCAACGCGCAGCGGCGCCGTACCGTTGTTGCTAATGTAGGTGACGAAATTGGCAGCCCCGGCAGAGGGAAGTGAGAACTGGGTGCGCAGCTGCCCGTCGACGCTGAAGCGCACACGATCGGTGGCGGCATCAATGGCACTCCACCCGATATGATAGCGATGCGTCCCGGTCGGTACTTGTCCCAGGTTGCTGTACTGCTCGCTTGCGTTGTTGTTGACGCGCGCGTAAAGGTTGCCGTCACCCCCCTTCGTGCTAAATATGAGATAGCCGTTGCCTTCAAAGCCGACTGCACCCAGACCGAGATGCTGCCACGCGCCGTTGCCGAATTCGGCAACGAACTCTACCTCGCCGTGTGTGTAAACGGATTGCGAACGCACCCAACCCCAGGAACTTGCAGGAATCGTAAGCGCACTGCCTGCAAGCGTCGGCGCAAAGGCGCCTCCTGGCCATGTGCCCGCCAGCCAGCGTCCGCCGTCAAGCGTGGCGCCGTTGAAGTCATCATTCAGCGCAGGCGCAAGACGCAACGCGCCGCCGTTTATGCTGCTAACGACTACGCCCGTGCCTGCACCGCACGACTCAAAGTCGCCATAGGTTGTGATTATCTTGCCAGGAGCGGCTGTTGTGGGCGTTGCGCTGGGAGACGCCGCGGGTGTTGCGGGGGACGTTGCAGTGGGCGGCACAGTGGGTGCGCTCGTTGGTGTATTTATCGGCGTGGTTGTGCTTGTCGCTGTGGGCAGTGCAGTGGTTGTATAGGTCGGCGTCGGCGTTGGCCCGCCATAGCTGGCAAAGACCGCATGATTGCCCACGCTGACCGTCACGATAGCCTGGTTGCGCCCCGAGACTGTAAAGTTGCTGAATGAAGCAGGCGCGCCGTCCACCGTGACCGCCGTCAACTGGCGGCCACCCGACGAAGCCGGAAGCAGGAAACTAAGCGACGGCGTTCCCGTGGGAGCAGTGAGGTTGAAGCCCAGTTGGCCCGTGGTAACGTTCCAGTTGATGGCATTGAAGTTGGCGCCGTCGCGCGCCTCCGTGAAGTTGAGCCACTTCTCGGCCGTCCAAATCGGGATGCCAAGGCTCTGCGCGTAGCCAAGCGTGCCCTCCGCCCAGTCCTCCGCGTCTCCGCCGTAGTAGTCAACGTGGAACTGCGTCATCAACGCGGCGTAATCACCCGCCTGGCTCGCGTCGATCATTTGCCGCGATAGCGCGACGGCCTGTGCGCCTGTCAGACTTTGCATGCCGTCAACATTGAACAAGTACTCGTCCACCAACTGTGTGAGTTGCTGGTAATACGGGATTACGGCGCCTTGCGCCGAAATGAAGCGCATGGGCCTGCCGCTTCCCGTAACATAGCCGTACGGCCACGACCCGTCCTGCCGTTGCAGCCAAGAGCCCCAGGTGTAGAAATTGGCGTCGAGACCAAAGCCCTGCTGTGCGGCAACGCTCGCGGCATCGGTCCAGCCACTCCAGACGACCTGGTGGTTCCGCGATGTGCGGCTCGGATTGCGTTGATAGTAAGACTGGAACCACGACTTCGCCTCCGTAAACCCGTTTGCCATGGATGCGTTGACATACGGGTGAATGCTAAAGTCGTAACCCTGCGAAACCCATGCAGCAAGGTTTGCGGGCTGGGGATCGCCGGCCTGCGATATGTAGAAGGTCATCTTGCCGCCGAAGGGCGCAAGGCTGTTGATCTGGTTCTGGTAGTAGCTCGTTGGGTTGGCGTGCGCGTCGCCTGTCGGAATGACGAGCGTCTTCACCGCACCAGGGAAATACCAAAGCTGCGGCAGCGGTTTGGTCTGTGTGGCAAGCTGGCGCACAAGGCGGGCAAAGAGGCGCTGCTGAATATCGGCCTGTGGGAGGGGCATGCGATCGCGGTCAATCCAGGTCGGGGCGCCGCTTGCACCTTGGAACAGATCAATCGTACGTAACACGCCGTCTCCGTCGACGTCAACATTGGCATTGGAGGGGTTGCCCTGGCGCGTGTAGACGACGCTCATAGGCAGGTCATAGGTAAATGCTGCCGTGCGCCCGCTCGTTGCCCCCGCGACTGCCGGGAAAGCGGTGCCCGTAGCGGCATTGCTGAAGAGACGCGCCAACTGGACGCCGCCATTCAGAGCGTAGGTTCCGGATGTGCCATGCGTCTGCAGGGTTGCCGAGGGGAGTCCTTCGCCAGGGCGCTCGCCGCCAAGCAGGGCGGCAGCGTCAATCTGCATGTACGCATTGTTCAGCGTGCCTGAAGGTGCAGCCAGGCCAAAGAGACTGGCGATCTGCGCGTCGGGACGCATGGCAAGAAGCCTCCCGCCCCCGGCAACATGGCTGCTGAAGAGAGCTGCCTGCGGGGCCGTGAGGGCAGTATCGGCCAGGATTGTGACATCGTGCGCTGCCAAATCACCCGCATTGAGCGCGCCTAGTTCCTTGACATCGAACGCATTTAGCCCCTCGGCGCGCAGAATCTCGGCCAGGTAGGGACCAAACTTGTTTGACGCGGCGCTGTTGATAACCACCAGAATCGGTGTCGTGGGCGTCTGTGCCTGTGCAGGCGCGACAAGCGCCATGCTGGCAACGGCAAGCACCAGGACGAAAACCAGCGTAAGAATGCGGTAACCTGATTTCATATACTTGACGGCCTTTCCTGCCTTCGCGGCCTGGAGGCTTTCCTCCATTTCTGGGGGGAGGAATGCATTCAATGGGTGCCTCACCTTCACGGGCTTGGCTGCGTTTGAGTTGTGGGTGATGCTTCGCTTTGATAAAGGTCGTAGCCGCCGGCGGAGGTGACCAGCCGATAGTCGCCCCCTTCCAGCGATTGCCGATAAAGTTCCACCCAGCGTGAGAAGCCGCCCACAAGCACGTATGCCGGCCTATCCTCCTGCACAAACGAGTACTGGTCGCCAGGGGGCGTACCGCCTCGCCAGATATAGCCAATCGCCTTGTCCAGCAGACCATTGGGCGGGAAGTGGTAGTTGTGATTGGTCAGAAACCCCATCTCCGGCTCCCATGTTTCGATCACCGCATCTTGCGGAACGGACGCATCGAGATATGCCGCCATCGCGGCCGGCCCATTGGTGGGTGGCGATGCAATGTCTTTGGCTGTCAGTGCAAGAGGTGCGGCAAGCATGATCGCAAGGCCCGCGGCGGCAGCGACCGCCAGCATGACGGGTTGTGCCGGCGCCGTGCCGCGCAGAAGTCCGCGCCCCCAAGCCCGCCATTCCCATCGCACAGCGCTGAAGATGCCGTCGAAGAGTGAGGCGGCAAAGAGAGTCGTGAGCGCCAGGCCCGGAAAGGCATAGCGAATCCAGCCAATCGATGCGAAGACGTACCATACGAGATTGACACCAACCAACAGCAGAATCACACCCCACTTCATGCCCTTGCGCGAACGGGGAAGCGCCAGCAGTACGCCGTAACCCAGGAAGAGGGGCAGCATCCCCAGGAAAACCTTGAGGTTCAGAAGCTCGCCCAGGCTGCGACGCATGAGTTCGCTTGAAAAGACAAAGGCCGCCCCGGCCGATGCAGCGCGCAACAGCGCGAAGTTCTCCTGCCAGGTGGAGGGGCCGAGGTAGAAGACCTGATATCCCTGCCAGAGAGCGACGATGCCGGCCGTCACGATCCCCGTGATCAGGAAGAAGCGCTGCGGCGCGGCGCGGTAGTAGATCATGTTGGCGATCCACGCCAGGAGAAGCGCCGGGGCAATCACCAGCAAATTCTGGCTCTTGGTGACAATCGAGAGTCCCAGCAGCAGCCCGGCAGCCACGAGCCTGCCCACGGCGGCGCGCTCCTTGCCGCCGAACCATACGGCCAACCCCGCAGCCAGGAAGAAGAGCGCCGGCACTTCGCCCAGCACTTGGCGGCCATACTCGAGTGTTGATGCGCCGCGCATGGATGCCAGCAGCGCAACCGCAATCACCGCAAAGCGCAGGCTTCCCATTTGCCGCGCGAGCAGAAAGAAGGCCGCCAAGCGCCGCAAGCAGGTAGAGCGCCATCACCAGGCGCGCCTGGAGCAATCCTATCCCGGCGATCTTGAAGGCGGCGGCGATCGGCAGCATGACCGTCGGACCCACACCAAGCGTCGGCCCATAGTAGCGGTAGCCGTCGCTGCTGCGGTCGGCGTAGACGCCCTCGGTGACAAGCGTCTTCGGCACGTGCAGATGTGAGCCCTCATCAAACCAGATGACGGGCCAGCGCGTGAGATTGTAGAAGACCAGAACGGCTAGCAGCAGGAGCGCCGCGACGCCGAGCGCAATCCACAGGGCGCGCCGGTTGGCTACGGGAATCGCCGGTATTGCGGGCTGTGCGACTGCATTCTGTGGTTGGCTTTGGAGCATGATTCTCAATACCTTGTTGCGGCTGTAACAGCCACGTGCCAGGGACAAAAGTGGTGCGTCTCTGAAGTCTGCGCATCGTGCGTAGCGGCTGCGCTAGCTGCCGTCCTGACCAATTGCGTAGCGCTCCAGACCAACGGCAGCTGAAGCAGCCGCTACGCAAGAGCATCTCACTTGCTGGATGCAGCAGCTAGGCGGCCACGGGAAATGGCTCAACCACTCCGCGTGGTGACGTGACGGTTTGCCCAGCCAGCACCTGCGCGGCCACGGTTTGTGCGTGGCGCGTAACAGACTCCCCATTTGTTAGCGCAGGGTAAATCTGTGCGGTCGTTGCCACGAAGAGGCCGTCAATTGGCGACGCAACGGCGGGTATCTGCGCCAGCCCACCCAGGGGGTGCAGCGGCTCGACGAAGCGGTGGCGACCGATAGGCATCTCGATGATCGATTGCGGGTCGAAGTCCGGGAACATGCGGCGCAGCGAGTCCACCCAGATTGTCCTGATTTCGTCATCGCTCTTCTGCTGCCATTCGCTCCCCGGTGCGGTGTACTTGGGCAGATAGACAAGATGGCGACCCCCGACAAACGACGGGTCAATGTAGACCGTCGTTTCGATCACGCCGGTGAAGGGAATCGAGTCGTCGGTGATGTTGAGCGTCCAGTAACCGGTGAGCGGTTTGTCGAGCACAAGCACGGGGCAGATGATGCCCAGGTACTCCTGCGCTTCCAGATGGGTGCGATACGCTGCCGGCGCACTGGGTAGAAGCCGGCTCAGCAGCGGCGTCTGTACGGTCGCGATGATTGCATCGTAAGGAACCAGCCCCCCAGCAAGCCGAAGCGACCGCGCCTTGCCCTGTTCGACAACAATCTCCTGGACTGGTGTGCGCAGATGGATCTTGCCGCCCGCAGCC
Organism: uncultured Chloroflexia bacterium; assembly: GCA_963735275.1. Taxonomy (GTDB): domain Bacteria; phylum Chloroflexota; class Anaerolineae; order Caldilineales; family Caldilineaceae; genus UBA5069. The sequence goes on from CAVTKJ010000004.1 coordinate 941,230, forward strand.
TGGATCTTTTCGGCCATTGCCTCGAGCAGCTTGATGTAGCCGCCAATGATGTGACCCGCCTCTTCCTTCTGAGCCGCACCGCTGCGCGTGGACTTCATGCGCACCAGGCGTGACCAGATCCATGTCGCGGGCACCTGGTCAAAGCCGCCGTCGAACTTCGCCTTGAGCATGGGCTTCCAGAGCGCCTCATAGGCGTGGCGGCCGCCGCGGGCGACAAGCCACTCTTCAACGCTGACCTCGTCAAGCTTGCGCCAGTCGCGCACCATCTGCGCCGAGAGAACGGTTTGTCCAAGGCGTAATCTGTCCACCCAGGTGAGCAGCGGGAAGCGCAGCAATTCCACCGTACTGGTCATGGGGTAGATCTGGCCTTCGTCATAGAAACCCATGCGCGTCGGTTTGAAACGCATCTGGTCGCCAAGGCCGAGTTCTGCGCAGAGCGCCACAAGGTTGGCATCGCTCGAGAGGATCGCATGATAGTAGCGGTCGATCGCCGTGCCGTCGGACAACTCAAGTGGTCCGGCCAGCCCGCCGAGTTCGGGGCCCGCTTCGTAGATGTCCACCTGCGCGCCACTCCGCGTCAGTGCGTAGCCGAGCGTTGCACCCAGAATGCCGCCGCCAATGATGCCGACTTTCATGCGCTCACCTCCAACAACATGGTGAGTGCCTCCGGCTCAAGCGAGCCGTTCCGTGTCGCGTCGACTCCGTGTGTGCCGACGAGATGCGCGGCAATCAACTGCGCGGCCGTGCCGTCGCCAAAGAGGGGCGGGTGGGCCGCAGGTGGTGCAAACGCGAACCATTCCTCGGCAATCTCTTCCGGCGATACGCCGACGAGCCGGTTCCATCCCGCAGTGACCGTTTCGGTCCACTCGGTTTCATCGCGTAGCGTTAGGCAAGGTTTGCTCAGGAAGTATGCCTCGCGCTGTACGCCGCCGGAGTCGGTGGCAATCAGCCGCGCGTTCTCCTCAAGCTGCATCATGTCGAAGTAGCCCGCAGGGGCAATCGTGCGCACGCGCCCGCCAAACTCCAAACCCTCGCGCAGCAAAGCAGCGCGCGTGCGCGGGTGCAAGCGGCAGGACAATCTCTTCATCAATGACGCTGAGCGCCTGCACAAGCGCTGCGCAATCGCTCCGGCTCGTCGGTGTTGGCGGCGCGGTGAATCGTGACAAGGCTGTAGCTGCCGGAACGCAGCCCCATTTCCGCAAGAATGGTTGAGTTCCGACGCGCCAATGGCAGATTCTGCAGCATCGCGTCATAGAGGACGTCGCCTACCCACTGCGCGTCCTGGACTCCTTCGGCGTTGAGTTGCCGCTGCGCCGTCCGGCTCACGCAGAAATGGCGCGTCGCCAGCGCATCGGCAACCACGCGGTTGATCTCTTCGGGCATGCGCCGGTCGAATGAGCGCTCGCCTGCCTCAATGTGCGCGATCGGAATGCAAAGCTTGGCGGCCGCCAGCGCCCCGGCGAGCGTGGAATTGGTATCGCCGCGCACAATGACGAGTTCGGGGCGCTCGGCAAGCAGCACCTCTTCAATGCGCGCGAGGATTTCGCCGGTCTGACGCCCCTGGGCGCCTGAGCCGACCTCAAGGTTGTAGTCAGGCGCAGGTGTACCCAGGTCGGCAAAGAAGGCGCCGGACATGGCATAGTCGTAGTGCTGACCGGTGTGAACGAGAATCTCATTGACACCCGCAGCCCGCAGCGCCTTGCTCACCGGCGTCGCCTGAATGAATTCGGGACGTGCGCCCACAATCGAGACAATCTTCATGCGCCGCGCCTAACCTCTTGAGACAATGAGAACGCCCGACGCGATCACAACCGTGCCGATAATGCGCGGCAGGGTGATTTGCTCATCGAACAACTGCCAGGCCGCCAACAGCATGATGATGTAGGAGAGGCTGGCAAACGGGTAGGCAAAGCTCAGGTCAACCCGCGAGATGCCGGCCAGCCAGAAGATTGTGCCGCAAGCGTAAAGGAAGAGCCCTCCAACCACCCACGGATTGAACAGAAGGCGCAGAAGCAGGTCCGGCACACCGCCCACCGAAAGCGTCACCGCTCCCATGTTGTTCATGCCGTTCTTGAGCATGAGCTGTCCGATTGCTCCGGCTGTTACGCTGATCAGGATGTAGCTGATTGCCAAATTCATCGCGCGCGATCTCCCTTTTGCCGGCTGCGCCGCACTGGTTGTCGTTTCGATTGCTTCGTGGCTGGGAATGACTGCCACCTCACCTGGTGTGCCAACTCTTTCGGTTGCAGCAGTCATCAGCTTCCTCCCTGAAACTCGGCCGCGTGCTGCGGCGTGCATAGTCCTATGCGGTAGAGCAGGATGCGTCTCTGAAAGGCAAGATGGGCACGAATTGTGCGCATCAGTTTGGCCTTGGAGACGCCTGCTACACGTGCGTGCAAGACCGTTGGGTATTCGGCGACGACGTAGCCCCGCTGCATGGCATAGACCAGCAGCTCGGTGCCCGCCAGAAAACCATCGGCCTCAAAATCAATGCTCCTGATTACTTCGCGCCGGTATCGCGCGGAAGAGCGCCGTATAGGTGTGCAAGTGGCGGTCCACCAGCACCCGGTACATGGCCGACGACCCCTGGCTGAGCACCAGCCGGTAGCCGGGAACGTTCTCTACGCCGCCGTCGGGATGGTAGGGCGATGCGGTCACGATGTCCACGTCCGGAGTCATATACGCCAGAAGCGCCGGAATCTCGTCAAGGCGATAGGTGTTGTCGCTGTCGGTGGTTACCACAATGTCACCTTGGGCGGCGGCAAAGCCTGTGCGCAAGGCGGCGCCGAGCCCGCGATTCACCGTATGCTGCGCATAGTGAAAAGCGACGCCGGCGGGTGCGCTGCCCTCAAAGCTGCTGCGGAGCGCCGCATAGGTGCCATCGCGGCTGCCGTCGTCCACAAAGACAACCTGTACGCGTCCTCGCTGCGCGGCAAGCTCTGCCACGACGGGAATCAGCCCCGCGTGGAGTGATTCCACGCTCTCGGCCTCGTTGTAACATGGGATGATGATGGTCAGCGCCGGGGCGCCGCCGATTTCGGGGTTCGTTGGCATAACCTACCCACCTTCCTGCGCGACACTTTGCGGCGCAGGAACAATCGCGCGCACGGTCGCGAGGCTGAGCAAATGGTTGTGCGCTGTCTCGCGAATCTGCATTGCCAGGCGCAACGCCTGCGCGCCATGCGCCGCCGTCACCAGCGGGGCCGCGCCGGAGCGCACGCACTCCAGGAAGTGCTGCATCTCGAGCAGCAGTGGCTCCGCGATGGGCACGTGAATTGACTCGACAATACTCTCCTGCCGATACTTGACGCCTCTCGGCGAATGGCTAACATACTCGCCCACCATGCTGCGATGCACTGAAATGGACTTGTTGAGCAGGTCGGCGACCACATAGGCTTCCAGTGAGGTGACTTCGATCTGGCGTACCTTCTGCTCGGTAAGGCGTGATGCGGTGACCGTGACGAGCGGCCCGGTCGGCGAGCGCAGGCACGCGATCGCATGGTCGAGCGAACCGCTGAAGGCCGTCACACCGGACGCGTCAATCTGCGCAGGCGCAGCGCCGAGCAGATCGCTCATCAGATCCAGGTCGTGGATCATGAGGTCCAGCACCACGTCAACATCCATGTTGCTGCCTGCATAGGGGCTGAGGCGGCGAAAATTGACAGCAAGCGGTGTCAATTCGGCGAGAACATTCTTGAGCTCCGTGTACGTCGGATTGAAGCGTTCGATGTGACCTACCTGTACGACCAGCGCCGACGCCTCGGCCAGCGCCACCAACTCATCAGCCTCGGCAACCGTTGACGTAATCGGCTTCTCCACGAAGACATGAATGCCCTTGGCCAGACAGCGGGAGACCACCTCGAAGTGGCGCGTCGTAGGCACTGCAATCGTTACCGCGTCAACGTGCTCCAGAAGTTCGTCCACCGTGGCAAAAAAGGGCGCTTCGTACTGACGGGCCACCGCCACACCCATTTGCACGTTTTGATCGCACACGCCCGCCAACGTCGCGCGGCGCAAACCCGACACCACACGACAATGATTTTTACCCATGCGTCCGGCGCCAGATCACGCCGATGCGCACTGCGTCCTTGTCCATATCAACCCTCCTTTATTCTCTATCGTACGGCGTGCCCGGGGCGGAAACGCCGCTGGTTTCAAGCACTCAAGCCGTGACGCCGGTTTCAGGCCGCCACGGGAGTATCAATCGTCTGAAGAACCTGCACTGCGTTGACCACCGCATCCGCAATGTGCTCGAGATCACTCTCGGTAAGAGCAGGATGCACAGGCAGCGAAAGCACCTCACGCGCGGCAGCTTCGGCGTGCGGCAGTGATTCGGTGTAGCCTAAATCGCGGTAGAGCGGCTGGTGGTGAATGGGCGTTGCGTAGTGCACCGCGCTTCCCACGCCGCGTTCGCCAAGCGCAACAGCGAGCGTGTCGCGTTCTTCTGAACGAATCGTGTACTGGTGGAAGACATGGCTGGCACCAGCGCGAATTGCGGGCGTGGTGATGCCGGGCAGCCTGGAAAGTCGCTCCGACAGGTAGGCAGCGTTTGCGGCGCGGCGCGCATTCCAGCCTTCCACTCTGCCCAACTGAACAAGCCCCATCGCCGCCTGGAGGTCCATCATGCGCAGGTTGTAGCCAAGCACCGTGTGGACGTAGCGCTGGGGTGCGCCATGTTCGCGCAACAGACGTGCCCGGTGGGCAATCTGCGGGTCGTCTGTGGTAATCATGCCGCCTTCACCCGTTGTCATGTTCTTTGTTGGGTAGAAGGAGAAGCAACCCACACCCATGCTCCCGACGCGCCGCCCTTGCCACAATGCGCCGTGCGCCTGGCAAGCGTCCTCGACAAGCAGCAGGTCGTGCTCGTTGGCAATGTCGATGATCTCATCCATCGCGCAGGGTTGGCCGTAAAGGTCAACAATGACGAGCGCACGTGTCGCGGGTGTAATCGCCGCACGGATTGCGGCCGGGTCAATTGTGAAATATGCCGGCTCAATGTCGGCGAAAACTGGCCGAGCGCCTACAAAGAGCGCGCAGTTCGCCGACGCCACGAAACTGAATGGGCTCGTCACCACATCATCGCCCGCACCAATACCACCTGCCAGCAGCGCCACGTGAAGTGCGGCCGTCCCCGAGGAGACAGCAACGGCATGGCGCACGCCCACCCACTCGGCAAACTCCTCCTCAAAGCGGCGAACCTTCGCGCCCTGGGCCAACTGCCCGGACGCAAGAACTTCCTGCACTGCTGCCATCTCGTCCGACCCGATCTGCGGCCGTGCAACGGGTATCAGGGGACTTGTGTTCATGCGGATTCTCTTTTCAACTAAGGCAGGCACAACATGCTGCCGCACGCGGCGCATCGTCCCTCGCCATTTTCGAGTTTGACCCTGTGCCCGCAGGCACAGACATAGCCAACCAAACGAGCAGGCGTGCCTAGTACAAGGCCATGGTCGGGCACATCGTGCGTCACGACTGCACCGGCCCCCACCATGGCGAAACGTCCTACGGTGATGCCCGGCAAGAGCACCGCTGCAGCGCCAATCGAAGCACCCTGCTTGACAAGTGTCGGCGAGACAACCCAGTCATCTGCGCGCTTGAGGCTGCCGTCGAGGTTGATCGCACGTGGCTGCTTGTCGTTTGTCAGACAAGCCTGCGGGCCGATGAAGACGCCATCCTCGACAGTGACGCCGTGGAAGAGTTGCGCACCGTTCTGAATCTTTACGCGATTGCCGATATGCACGTCCGCGTCGACATAAGCATCCTTGCCGACGATACACTCTTCGCCCAGAACGGCGCGCTCGCGCACCTGGGCCCGGTTCCAGACGCGGCTTCCAGCGCCAATTCGCGCCTGCGGCGAAACGTCGGCGCTGCTGTGCACCATTGCGTCAGCCAGCAGACTCCTGCTCATTGCGTCGCTCCCGACGAGACACTCTGGTTGTAGAGGACGACGGCCTCTTCCATGCGTGCAAGACCATCTGCATCGCCCCGGCCGCGATACCGGTTAAGTCGCGTTTCAAGCTGGTTGTGCGCCATCGTCAGCGGCTGCCAAAGTGCGGCGGCTGCGGCGGGGTTCCCCTGTAAAGCGCGCACTTCGCCAAGCAGTTGGGCGCTGACGCGATTCTGTGGGTCCAGCCTGTGCGCCTCCTGCAGGTAGATTGCGGCGCGGTTCACATCGCCCAGTGAGAGCGAAATCTGCCCCATGCGGCGATGTGCGGTCTCTTGCGCGGGATCCAGAAAGAGCGCTGCCTTGTAGGCATTTTCTGCGGACAAGAGCGCATCGGCGCGAGTGCGGCGAATCGCATCCTGGAAGGGCCACGGGGCTTGCGCGTAGTTGGTCAACTCGATCTGCCCCTGCATCACCGCTCCTTGATTGACCTCCCAAGCCGCCTGGATGCGCGGCCGTGCGTTGATGCCCCACATGACGAGCACTGGAACGATGCCGACGGCGCAGACCAGAAGCAGCATTACCGGGCGGGACGACCATTCAGCCGCAGGAGCGCTGCGTGCCGGAAACTCGAGGATTCCGCCATTGTGCGCTTCGGCGCGTGCGGTTGTCTGCACCAGCAGCGCTGCCGCGAGCGGGACAAAGATCGTCACGATCAACGGACTGGCGACGACCTCGGCATCCACAAGGCCAAGTAACAGCGTGGCCATTAATGCGGCAAGTACGGCGGCTGCCCGGCGTCGTGTTGCGCCGGCGCCGTAGCGCAGCGCCTGCAGCGCCGCCACAAGCGCAGCAGCGAACATACCCAGCAACGCGGCCAACCCGAAGGCGCCGAATTCCAGCGCCACTTCCAGAAAGAGGTTGTGAAGCTGCGCCACATACGGCACGTGAGTCAGCAGTGCATACGATGCAAACATCATTTCGGTGTTGGCCGGTCCAACCCCTGTGAAGCGATAGTCACCGATCAGGGGCATGGCATCGCGCCACAGCACGAGTCTGTCCGCCAGCAAGGCCGGCAGCGCAAACCCCGCGACGTAGAGCACGAACATCGCCAGCGCCGCCAGCACACCAAGCCCTGCAAGAATCCACAGCCAGTAGCGCGTCGACATACTGAGCCAGAGTGAAGTCACCGCAAACGCAGCTCCCAACGCCAGGGCCAGCAATGCGCTTCGTTCACCGCTATAGACCAGCGCAAGTCCGCCAAGCGCCAGCCCTGCCCAGCTAACAAGTTCGGCCGGCGTGCCCATGCGCCTGGCTGACCAGCGCTGGCCATGCAAGAGCGTCACCAGCGCAACGGGTAGCAGCGCGACCAGTGCACCCGCATAGGGTCCCCCGTTTGCCGGACTGCGCCACAGGAAGTAGAGCCCGATCAGCAATGCGGAAATCGCTGCAATGAAGCCGCTGACTTCCATTACGCGCATTTGCGGCAGGCTGCGGCTCTCGGTTTGAGCAATCAGCGTGGCGGCCCAGCAGAGGGTCACCCCTGTTGCAACGGCAAGCAGGCGAGCAATCGCCGCGCGGCTGTCATAGGCGCCGCTGGCGGCAACGATGCCGCACACGAGAAGCACGAGACCACACCCACCCATCGCCCATGCGGGGAGATAGGCCGGCGCCCGTATGCTCTGCCGTTTCGTAATCTCCGACCACGTTGCTTGTGCCACGTTTATTCTGCCTGTCAAAAGGTGTTCCAGGTTTCAAGTTTCAGGTTGGACGGTAGGATGGGACTCTCCAAACAGGCAACCTTAAACCCTTAAGCCTTTGAATCCCTGAAACCTGAAACCTGAAACCTGAAACCTGTAACCTGTAACTCTCCTACGCCTTGGTGAACTGAAGCATCTGCAGTCCCACATCTACGGCGCTCTTGAAGCCTTCCCACGAATTGAGCCCCTTGACGAAGGTAAGCATCGGGCCGGGCCGTAGCGACCATTCGCGTGTGGCCCGCTTCTGCCATTGCTCGAGCTGCTCGGCCGTGAGGTTGCCATAGTCGAGGACGGTCGACTGGTCCATGTCCACTTCTTCCCACTTGGTGCCGGGACGGAACCAGTTGTTCTCAACCACTTCGTAGAAGAAAGGCGTGCCCGGGTAGGGGGCCGCAATGTGGAAGAGGGCGATGTCCAGCGGCAGCCCCTTGGCATAGTCAATCGTCTCGCGGATCGTCTGCTCGGTCTCGCCGGGAAGCCCGATGATGAAGTAGCCCCAGTTCTTGATGCCGGCATTGTGCGCCCAGGTGAGCGCCTTGACGGCCTGCTCCTTGCGATAGCCCTTGCGCGCACGCTTGAGAATCGCCTCATTTGCGCTCTCAATTCCCCACGAGATTAGCCAGCATCCTGCCTGCCCCATGAGATGAAGCATCTCTTCATCCACATAGTCGACGCGGCTGTTGCACGTCCAACGGATCTTGATGCCCTTTGCGATGATCAGTTTGCAGAGGCCCATCACTTGTTCGCGGTTGACCGTAAACAGGTCGGCATACATGTGAATGTTGTGGATTCCCAGCCGATCCAGGTATTCCAGCTCCTCCACGATTCGCTCGGGTGAGCGCAAACGCACCGAGTTCTGATAGGTGACGTGCTTGATGCAGTACTTGCAGCCTGCCGGGCAGCCGCGGCTTGTGACGATGAAGGTGAACGCGCCCTTGATCATGGGCATGCGCTGCGCATCAAGCGGCAATAGCTCATGGCGCGGGATGGGCAGATCGTCAAGATTCGGAATGAATGGGCGATCCGGATTGATGACGATCTCCGAACTCTCCACCGAGCCTGCCGGTGCAGCCCGCCGCCACGCGAGGCCGGGAATGGCTGCCAGCGGCGATTGTGCGTCCGGGGCGTCTACTTCGGGCATTCCTGCATCAAGGGTCAGCGTGATTGGCGTGCCGTTGCCGTTGAGCGGCAGCGTATTCGTGCGTTGCGTGCCCGCGAGCATGCGCTGCACTGCCGGGTCCGACGGTGTGCGCTTCTCACAGGTATCGAGAAGTTCGCGCAGGGTCATTTCCGGCTCACCGCGTAAAATGAAGTCGAGCGCAGGGAAGGGGCGCAGCGTCTCAAGCGTCATCGGTGTAACGTGGGTGCCCATGGCCATGGTGATCGCACCAAGCGACTTGGCGAGGAAGACGCCGTACATATCATTCTTCAGCGTGGGCGCCGTCACCTGGGTGAGGTAGTAGCGCGGGCGGCGTTCCTCGAGAAGCTTCTCAAACTCGGGCCAGCCCATACGCAACGCCACGCAGTCGACAATCTCGACGGTGTACTCGGGCATGAGGATCGCGGCCATCTGGGCGAGGCTCACCTGCGGCCAGATCATGTTCTCGCGGCTGCGGCGGCCCACGCGGTGCTGGCTGCGAATCCAGATCGCGCCGTCGGGCGTGGGCGGGTTGACGAGCAGCACCTCCACAGTTCCCTTCGAGCGATTGCTCGATGTGAGCGTCTGCACGCTCGCGCTGGCATCAGGAAAGCTTGAAGCGCGCACTGGCGGCACGCGCCGGCTGCCCAGATTGTCGCGAATTTCACTGCTCACTGTTTCAGGTGCGGCAGTTGTGATTGTCTCGGTCATTGTCATGAACTCCATGGCTACCAAATACTCAATTGGGGGCGGGATGGTCAGGCCTGTGGCTGCGGTTGCAGTTCCGGGCGCTCCAGCGTTCGATCCGCAGGTGTGCGGTCGTCGTTTTCGCGGCGAGCCTTGCCGCGCAAATCGCTCGCGGCCAGTTGCTCGCGAATGCGTAGCGTGTCAAGCACCTCAACCTGAATCCACGCAATCACCATCTGCAACCCCATGAGGCTTAGCGACGCGCTGGCCAGGTAGTAGATCCAGAGTCGCGAAACGCTCCAGCCCTGGAAGCCGAGTACGAGGCTGACAAGGCCGATGACGATACCCAGCGCCAGCGTAGTAATCCCAATCCAGCCAAGGTGAACGTTGAGTGGGCGGCCAAAGAGCGGCTTGCCAAAGAGTCCCTGGCGTACAGGCGTCTTGTGAAAGAGCGCCACAAAGTAGTTGAACGAGAGGCCAAGCGCCATGATGCTGACACCTGCCACGGCCAGTACCAGGCCGGAATAGAGGGCGAATGCGCCCAGTGAACCCACGGTCGTCACGCCGGCAAGGCGGGCAACAACCAGCGCGACGGCGATTGCAGCCGCAAGGACAAGGCAGATGCCGCCCACAATTCCCAGCGGGCGCACCGGGTTGTAATAGAGCGCTGTCCACACAATCGACTGCGCAAAACGCATGCCATCGCCCACGACGCTCAGCTTGGAGCGACCGACGCGTTCGCTGTAGGGAATCGGCGTCTCGACCATGCATAGCCGCTCGTGGAGCGCCCGCGTGGTCATCACCGGCGTGAGGTTCAGGCCGTCCGGCAGCGGGTAGAGGCTGGCAAGGATCTCCTTGCGGAAGATGCGCATGCCGCTGGCCGAATCCGTAATGTCGGCTGCGGCGATAACGTTGACAAGGCGTGCGAAAATCAGGTTGCCCACGCGCCGGGTGAAGGGCATTTCGCTTTCGGCGCCTGCCATACGCGAGCCAATCACCAGGTCGGCCTGGGCCTCCATCGCCCGCGTGTAAAGGGCCGGGAAATACTCAGGTGGGTAGGTGCCGTCGGCGTCAAGGAATCCGCACCATTCGCCGGTGGCGGCGGCGAAGCCCGTCTTGAGCGCGGCGCCGTAACCGCCATTCTGTGCGTGCCGTAGCAGTCGCACGCCGGGAATCGAACCGGCGACGCCGGCCGTGTTGTCGCTTGAACCGTCGTCAACCACGATCAGCTCCAGTTCATCCACGCCCACGGCCACAAGCGCCGGGCGCACGTCAAGCGTGCGTTCGCATATATCGCGGATGCCGTTTTCCTCGTTGTATGCCGGAATGACTATCGAGAGTTTCGTCATGGGCCTGCCTCCTGATCTTTCTGTCGCTCGCTGGCGCAAGATGGCGCTGTTGCCGGAACTGCTTCTACAGGTGCACGGGCACCTGGGCGCCCGTTTGATTTGCCTTGCGTTCGTTATCGCCCACGGAGCGCAGCACCTTGGCCGGGACGCCGCCCACCACTGTCCGCGCCGGAACATCCTGTGTAACGACCGCCCCTGCGGCCACCACAGCGCCCCGGCCCACACGCACGCCATCAGTGACGACTGCGCCCGCGCCAATCCATACGTCGTCTTCAACCACAATTCCCTGCGCCGTGATGCCTTGTTCGACCATGGGCCGGGTGGTATCGTCAAACACATGATTCACCGCGAGTAATTGGACCATTGGCGCCGTGTAGACGCGATCGCCGATGGTGATACCTCCCTGGCCGCGCAGCACGTTGTACTCGCCAATCAGGCTGTGGCTGCCAATGCGGATAAAGGCATGGGGCAGGCCGCGGAAGTTGTACGTGTGAAGCACCGAGCCGTACATCACGAAGGTGTTGTCGCCAATCCAGATTCCCTGCGGACACGCGTGCAAATAGACACCCTGATCGAGATAGGCCGAACGCCCCAGGTGGACGTGGTCGGCGTAACGGATGCGCACGCCGTTCTCGATCGCAGCGACACCGTTCATGTCGAGGATGGCACGGTAGGCGATGCTGCGCAGAGCCACGCCTGCGGCTGTAGGCACCCAACTGCACGCCGCCATGATCGTCTGCTCGAGAATGTAGCGCGCCGGCGATGACGCCTGTCGCTCCACGTAGAGCCCAAGTCCTGCGCTTGCGTCCTCGGGAACGGCCATGCGCGCTCCGGCTCGACTGCGCCCAGGCTGCTGCGCGCCCAACTCTGCGGCGTCTGCTCGCGCGCTCACAGTTGGCCCCCTTCCACGGTCTGGCCATTGAATGGCTTGCCGCCTAACTGCTGCGCGTTCTGGTTGTAACCATTCTGTGACTGTCCAGATTGCTGACCCGTCAGCGGATTGGCCGTAGTAACGCCGCCGCTGCGCCTGCCCCCGGCAAGGTCGTAGCCTGCAGCTTGCGTTGTGGCCAGTGGCACTGCGATTTGCTGCTTCTTCGCCTGCGACGAAGTTGTGCCTGCGGCAGAACACGCGTGAACGACGCCGTACTCGGCGTAACGTTCGACGGCGTGGTAGAAGGGATAGCCGCTCGTGCTCCGCGATACACCATTGAGAACAACGCCCAAAACACGCGCATGGGCATTGCGCAGCGCATTGACGGCGTAGCGCGCCTGCTGCCGGCTCGTGCGTCCGGTCCAGAGAACCATGATGACCGCATCGGCCTGGCTGGCGAGAACGGCTGTATCGGCCACGGCGCTCACGGGTGGGCTATCTACGATCAACAGATCGCACATCCCCTTGAGCGTTTCGAGCAGCGCCGTCATGCGGCGCGAACCGAGCAACTCGGCCGGATTAGGAGGCAGTGGGCCCGTCGTCAAGACGCTGAGGCCGGGAACCGACGTCGGCTGGAGCGCGTCGGCCAGCGTGTGTTCATCACCGATCAACGCCGTGGTGACGCCGAGGTTGTTGCGCAAGCCAAAGATGCGGTGCTGCTCGGGGCGGCGCAGGTCGCCGTCAAACAGAATCACTCGCTTTCCCGCCTGCGCCATTGCAATGGCCAGGTTTGAGGTTATGCTCGACTTGCCGTCGCCTGGCGAAGGGCTTGTGACTTGAAGGACGCGCACGGGGGAGTCGACGCTGGCAAAGAGGACGTTGGCGCGCAACACGCGGAACGCTTCGGCCGCCACAGTGTGCGGATCGTTGCGCATGACAAGCATCTCGCCCGGCAGCCCGCTGCCGCCCGCCTGCATTTCGGGAACGGTCCCCAACATGGTCAAACCAAGCGCTTCCTCAGCCTGTTCGGGCATGGCGATACTGTCGTCAAGGAAATCAAGCAGGTAGGCGCCCGCACCCGCGAGGAGAGCACCCATAATCGCGGCGAGCAGCACAAGCAGCAGCCCGCTCGAGTCCTCCGGAAGCGCAGGAAGATTCGGTGCTTCGAGAACGTTGATTGCATTGACCGCACCGTCGCGTGTACTGCCAAGCAGAGCTACGTAGTTGTCACGCAGCGAACCGAGCTTCGTTTCGAGTGCCGACACTTCGCCTTCAAGGCCCACAATCTGGCGCGCGCTTGTCGCTTTGCCCAGTTCGTCCTGTCGGGCCGCAATCTCGCCCTCGGTGGAAGAAATATCGGTTTCCATTTTGCTCAATTGTTCCTGCGCAAAACGGTTGCGTGCCTCAGCGTCTGTGCTGCCCGGGCTCATCAGCACAAGTTGGTGAACAAGCTCGGTCGCGACAGCCTGAGCGCGCACAGGATCACTGTCGGCCACGGCCAGCTCGATCATCTGCGATTCGGGCTTGGCCACCACGCTGTATTCTGGGAGCCATTCCATGTTCAGGGCGGCCTTGGTCGCGTCCTGGATCGTTGAACGCTCGGCCATCGCGGCATAACTGCGCGCCAGATAGGCGCCCATCTGCAGTTGCATGTTGTCGGGGTTGGGGTTGCGCATGGCGCTGCCCACCACAAGAGTCGCATGCGACTGATAGATTGATGGCCGGATGCGCACGTAGAGCAGGGAGGTTGCACCCGCGACAATTGCGGCGGCAATGATTAGCCACCACCAGCGCACCAACGGCTTGATAGATTGACCCAGCGTCTCACGGTTCATAAGCGTTCCGTTATTGGGGGTTAGCGACAACATTGAAAGTCATCAGTGCTGTTAGCGCGTCCATACCGGATCCCAGTCCTCGCCGTCGCTGGTGAGCAGCGGCTGCTGGCCCGAACCGTCGGCGTTCATGACCCACAACTGCTTGCGCTTCGTGTCCCGGTTCGAGAAAAAGACGATCTTGCTGCCATCGGGCGACCAGGTTGGGTGTTTGTCCCATTCCCAACTGTTGAATGTGAGCTGCTCGATGATGGAGCCATCGGGCGAGACGCGGTAGATTTCGTCGTTGCCCGAGTTGTTACTCACAACCGCGATCCAGTCCCCTCTGGGCGACCAGGCAGGATCGTAGGTTGACGTCTTGTCGCCGCGCCCGTCAAAGTTGGTAATCTGCTTCTCCGAGCCATAGGCGAGCGAGCGGACGAAGACCTGCGCCAGGCCGCGACCATCAGCGTGTACGACTGCCACCGACTGCCCGTCGGGCGAGAAGGGCAAAATCTGCTCAGCGAGTGGCTTGGCCCACTTGGCATTGATGCGGGCAACGTTGCCGGTCGCTGGGTCGTACGAGAGCGTGACTGCCTGGGACTGATCGCCGTTGCCAAAGCGATCGGACAGGAAGATGACGCGGTTCAGCATGTCGGCCGGCAACGAGGAGGGCGGCGTTGCCGTCGGCGCCAGATCCGGCGTGGGCGTAAAACTCGTAATGGACTGCACCAACGGCGTCGTCGGCGTTGCCGTCGGCAACGGTGGCGGCACCGGCGTGAAGACCAACTGCCCCCACGGTGTGGCCGTGGCAGGGCCAAACTGTGCAGCGTCGGCAGTTGCCTGCACCGACAGCGCCGCCGCCGTGGCCACGTTTTGCGGCGTAGGCGTGGCCGCCACCCACGCGCCGATTACGGCGTTGTAGGGAAGCGAGGAGTCGGCGAGCGCCGCGCGCAGGATGCGCTCGTTTTCGGCAGGGAGCTCAGCGGGCAACGGTGGCACAACGAGCATTGGCGTCACATACGCTTCGGGCACGGGCGTGAACGTGCCGGTTGTCAGCGCAACGGCGGTAGCGTACTCGACGAGCGCCGTCGCAGTCGCCTCGTTCGCGGGAACGGGCGTCTCGATCACCACTGCGGGTAGCCCAAGTTGTCGAGCGATGGCCTGTGCTGTAGGCAAGCTGAGTGCGTATGGAGTGGGCGTGGCGAAAGGAGGCACCGGTGTATAGGTGCCCACAGTCTGTGCAATGAAGGTGGCTGTGGCCTGCTGTGCAACCAGCGTTACAACGTTCTGGGGCGCAGGCGTAAACGTTGCCACGATCATGTCTTCCGTGGGCACGAGTGGAGGTGTGGGAGGCGCATCGCCCACACGCACCACGAGCGCTGGAGCACGACCCAGGCTCTTTGGGCCTGCGCCGCTGTCCCATGCGTAGAGCGTATCTTCGGGGCTGTCGACTTGCGAGACTATGCGCACGGTAACACTTTCGGCATCAGCCAAGCGCTGCTGTTCGAGCCAGCGCAACGCGTTGCTGTCAAGTTCAAGCCGGTTAATGCCATCGGCGCTCAAGTCGCCCGAGCGCAGTACCGGCAGTGTGACCGAGTTTGGCGCGCTGAAGACCATCATGAACGTTGCACTGCTCAAGTCGTTCAACTCGCGCTCGCTAATGAGCTCAACCAGCCACGTGGCAGGCAGCGCAGGGTTAAGTCTGTCGCCCTTGAGCCCCGCCAGCGCGAGCGACCCACCCAGAACTGGCGCGCCACGTGGGATATCGCGCAGCGAAAAGCGCATCGCAGAAATCAGCGCATCACCTTCAAGCTGCCCGGCGTTGAGGTACGAGTCACCCAGCGCGTACTCACCCTGGTCGCCGGAGCGCCACCAGCCAATCTCGCCGGGAAGGGGATTGAGCGTGAGCGTTGCGCCACCCACGCTGCTCCCGGCCTGACCTGCGGCGCTTGCCGCGGGATTCGAGACGAGCGCAATTCTGGCGGGTGTCGGCGTTGGCAGAAGCAGCGAAGCCGTGCCCGCCGGGTCAATCGTCGCTTCCGCGGCGATTGAATTCGTCACGCCGGCTGTGCTTTCAGTTGGCGCAGTCGGCACAGTCGGCGTGACGGGCGCAGAAAACGCGCCGGATGTGATCAGGTTCGGTGAATCCACAATGGCAGAGCGCGCCCCGCCTCTGCCCATCGCAATCAAGGCGCCTCCGGTCAGGAGCGCCAGGAGTACGACTGCGCTTGCAGCCAACCACTTCGCACCATTTCGTTGCGGTGTGGGCTGCCACCGCCCACGTTGTACATGGACAATAGGCTGATTCGCGGCCGCCTGGTAGGTTGCGCAGCGTATGTGATCGCTTCCCAGGCAGAAACTCTGCTGGAAATCCGTGCGTGGCGTGCGCACGACTTCTGCCGCGAAACAGCGGTGCGAAGGCGAAGGAAGGCTGAGCATGATGCTGCCGTCCGCGTCAAGCCCGAGGAACGGACAGCCGCGGCCGACCTGCGGCATCAGCATGAGTTCCTCAGACTCTTCGGTTTGGTTGGGCACTGCCTGCGAAGTCTCAGGCGGCATGTCTGCCTCGCTCAGTTCGGTACGCTTGTTCAAGAATCAAGCGACTCGCGTGCCACAAACTCGGCGCGATCTGCGGATCCGAGCCTGGGCGTTCGCCAAGTATCTGCGAAGTGGCGCCTGCACTCGCCAGAAACTCTCCCTGCAGGCCCGTGCACACCAGAATGCATGGGCACCCTGCGGCCGATGCCGCCCCACAATCGGTGAGCGAGTCGCCCACCATCACACATTCGGACGCGCGGAGGTGGTAGTCCGCCATTGCCTGCTGCAGCAAACCCGGTCGCGGCTTGCGGCATGCACAGTGGTCGTCCGGATGGTGGGTGCAGACATAGAAGCCGTCAATGCGCCCGCCGCCTCTGCGAATGGTCGCGGCCAGGTCAGCGTGAATTACATCAAGTTCGTCTTGCGCCAACTTGCCACGTCCAACGCACGACTGATTGGTGACAACGAGGATCGGCACGTCCAGCATAGCCAGGCGGACAAGCGCGGCCAGCGCACCGGGAAGCAGCACGAGTTCGCGCGTCGAACCTACGAAATCGCGGCGTTGAACATTGATTGTGCCGTCTCGGTCAAGAAGAATGCCCTGTATCACCGGAGTCACCTGTTGCCGGCCATTTGCAGCGGAACTGAATCTTCAAACCCAACTGTCCACACCGGCGGAGGCCGGCGTCATCGCTCTGCCAGTGACACACTTCAGTCGTGACCGTTCAGCGGAGTGACGCTGTTTTGCCAGTAGCCGGGCATCGCCGCAGGCGGAATATAGCTCGCCGCATGAGAGCCGTTCGCGCTGCCGATATTGCGCGTTTGGCTGCCGTTCCCGTTGGACGAGTGCTCAATGGCCGAGTGACCGTTGCTCCCGTTCGCGGAGATGGTGGAGATGTCGAACTCATAGGGTGCGGCAATCGGCGCAGTGTTGTGCAACGCATCCCCGCGCAGCAGGGCGGCCTGCAGTGCGCCGCGCATCCCAACAGTCACAACGTGCGCCAGCATCATGTGAATGTCTTCAATTTGTTCCACGCAATAATTGGGGGCCACGACCGCAATGTCGACGATCTCGGCGAGCTTGCCTCCCCCATAGCCGCACAGGCCAACCGTTGTTAGCCGCAACTTGCGCGCCATTTCGATCGCCTTGAGCACGTTCGGCGAGTTGCCGCTTGTCGAAATGGCAAGCACGAGGTCACCCGGCTGTGCCAGAGCCCGCAACTGCTCTGAAAAGACCGCATCGAAGCCAACATCATTTGCATAAGCCGACATCAAGGCCATGTTGTCGTTGAGCGCCACTGCGCGCACTCGTGGCAGGCCCGGCTGGGCCGTGTTCTTGCTGAGGTCGCACGCCAGATGCGAGGCCGTGGACGCGCTGCCACCATTGCCCATGAGCAACACCTGTCCACCGGATTGCCAGGTATGAACGAGTGCCTGTACAACGTGATGCACCTGGTCCCACGGCATTCGATTGAGCGTTCGCTGCACTGCACCGGCGTATTCGGCGTACATAGCCGGAGTCGCGCCGGCAAAGTCACTTGCGTCCGGCCTGGAGTCGTGACTTGTCACAGCACCATTTGTACCGTTGGCATGATTGTTGGCACTGAAGCCATTGGTTCTGTTTCCGGCCGTAGCGCCATTGCCATTGCCGTTCGGCCAGCCAGTTGCCCTGGTATCAAGTTCTTGACGATTGTCCGTGAAGAGACTCATGGTCCCGCTCCTTCGCGTCTGTGCTTGCTGCGTAATCACGACTGGGCGTACTTCGCGGTGCCCATTGAATGATTGCGCCTGTGAAACTGCATCGTGGGTAGCTTGGGGCCTTTGTCAGCGCCGATTGTTGAAGATCACCTTCGAACCGTCCCGTTCAAGATTGATAAAGAGTTCGTCCAATCCAGCAACCGATTTCCGCACCGACTCCTGCTTTTCGGGTGGGCAGAAAAGCATCAAGTAACCACCGCCGCCCGCCCCGGTGATCTTGCCGCCCTGCGCGCCGGCTGCACGGGCCCGGGCGTAGAAGTCGTCAATCTCCGGCGAGGAGATCTTCGAGGCGAGGCTGCGCTTGAGCATCCACGTCTCGTGAAGCAGACAGCCGAAGCGGTCAAGATCGCCTGCCTGGAGTGCGCTGCGGGCCTCGAGCGCAAGCTGCTTCATCGCGTGCAGCGCGTTCATGTTGACTTCGGTGCGCTGCGACTGTTCTGCAAGCACCGACTCAGCCTTGCGGCTCACTGACGTGTTGAAGAGCATCAGCCGCCGCCCAAAGGCACGCAGAACTCCAGGATCAACCGCGAGCGGCGCCACGTCGACAGCCTCATCCGGGCAAAATTGAATGAAACGCTGCCCGCCAAATGCGGCGATATACTGGTCTTGCTTGCCAATTGGCTTGCCCAGAACATTCATTTCGATATCGCACGCCTCACGCGCAAGCGTTGCCTGATCGTGCGGCGTCCCAAGATAGAGATAGAGTGCGTTAAGCAAACCCACCGTCACTGTGCTCGATGACCCAAGCCCCGAACCGTCTGAAGGAATGTCGCCCATGGTGGAGATTTCGAGCCGTCGATCGATGCCTACATAACGCAGGCACTCACGCACCAATTCGTGCTCGATTTCGTCAACCGACTCCACAAGTTCCGTGCGCGTGTAGCCCACCCGAATGCGGTCGTCAAAGCGCTCCTTGACGATGACATAGATGTACTTGTCGATTGCAGTGCTCAGCACCCAACCCGGCTCGCGACGGTAGAAGCCGGGCAAGTCGGTGCCACCACCAAAAAAGCTGATGCGCAGCGGCGTCTGTGAGATGATCATGCAGGAATCCCTTCAAGTCGTGCGACCGATTCGCGCAGCGAGGCCGCATACTGACCTTGCGCACGCTGATACGCATCCGCTGTGCCGATGTCAATGACGAACTCATGGGCAGCAACCGGCCTGGCAAAGAGCGGAAGGCGCTGCGCCAACATTGCCGGAAAGAGCTCGTGGCTGAAGTCGAACGGGCCCCCTTCCGGAACTAAGCGCGAGCGTTTCGGGTTCGCAGATGAAAATCCCGGCGTTTGCGAGGTCCGTAAATGCAAGATGCGCCGGCGGCTTCTCGACGAAGCGGCGTACGCGCCCGTTGATGTCCGCGTCCACGAGGCCGCACTCCGTCGGGTTGCTCACGCGGTAGAGCGCCAGCGTTGCCGCCGGGAGACCGCTTGCTCCACCCTGCCCACGCGCGTCGCGCAGTCGCTCCGCGTGAAACTCCTCAAGCTCGGTGAGATCCAGGTTGGTGAAGACGTCGCCATAGATGACCACGAAACGCTCGTCGAGAAAGTGCGCCAGCCGCCGCGCCGCGCCCGCCGTACCGAGCAAGGTCTCTTCACGCGAATAGTTGATCGACACGCCGAAGCCGTGCCCGTCACCAAAATAGCCAGGAATGATCTCCGGCGCATGGTGAAGATTCATGGCGATTCGGGTAATCCCGTGGCTGCGCAGCCAGGCGACGGTGTGCGCCAGCAGTGGTGCGCCATTGATTGGCAGCATCGGTTTTGGGGTCGAGGTTGTCAGGGCGCCCAACCGTGTGCCCTTGCCGGCTGCCAGAATGAATGCCTTCATGCGAATCCTCACTTCACCGGTGCACACCGGCTGCGTTGCGCGCCTGGCCAGAAGCGCCAGGCTTTAGTAGGCGCCGTGGCCCCACAGCACTGCGGGCGGCGTTTGTACGAACAGAATTTGCAGATCGAGCCAGAGCGAGTAGTTGCGGATGTACAGCATGTCGAGTCTTACGCGCTCGTCATACGAGAGATCCGATCGGCCGGATACTTGCCACATGCCCGTAAGCCCGGGCTTGACGGTAAACAGGTTGTCCTTCATGCGGCCGTACTTTGCCACCTCTGAAGGGTGAACCATGCGTGGACCCACAAGACTCATCTGGCCCATTAGCACGTTGATCAACTGGGGCAATTCATCCAGGCTCAACTTGCGCAGGTGATGGCCGATGCGCGTAATGCGTGGGTCAACCTTCAACTTGTGATCGCTCGCCAACTGCGCATGCAGGTCAGGATAGCTGCGCAGGATCTCGTCACCGTTCACAAACATCGTGCGGAACTTGAGCGCATTGAACTCGCGTCCACCCACGCCGACGACCCTGCGCCGGTGCAGCACCGGGCCCGGCGAATCGAGCTTGATGAGCAGTGCGCAGATGATGAAGAGCGGCAGATGCAGCGGAAGCGTCAGGATGATAAAGGTGTAGTCCAGAATGCCCTTCATGACGGCCTCGCCCGTGCTCAGGCGCAGCCGGTTGACGGTCATCAGCGGCACCGACGCGATGGTTGTCACCTGCATTCCTGTCGTCAGCACCTCATACAGCCCGGACGAAAGGCGCAACGATACCCCCGGATGCTGTGAAACCTCCTGCGTAATCTTCAGAAGATCGCGTTCGTGCAGTCCGGAAGATGCGACGACGACCTCTCGAATCGCGTACTGGTCGATGGTGCGACCCAGCGCTTCAAGCGTTCCCAGCGCAGTCAGGCCGAGATTGCGTACCGCCTCTTCGTCCGCAGCGTTCGGGGCAATCACGCCTCGCAAGAGCAAGCCCGAGTTGCGTGTATCCGCGAACTGCTCGGCCAAAACCGCCGCTTCCTGGTTTGCCCCAATAATGATGGTTGCACTGACAAAGTGGCCCTTTGCACGCGCCGCGTACGCCATGCGGCGCACTGCAAATCGACCACCGCAAACGAAAACTCCGGCCATGACCCATGCCATCACCAGCCAACCGCGCGAAATCGGAGGCATGGAGCGGAATGCAAATGTCGCAATAATGACAATCATCATTCCCCATGTGCAGGCATTGAGAACCCGTCCGTACTCTCCCAGGCCGCCAAGCAGATTGCTGCGGCTGTAGAGGCCGAATGCCGCGAAGAGCAGCAGCCAACTGGGAATGAGCACCAGAACCAACGGCGCGTAGACCTGTGGCGCAGGCGCGACCTCGGGTGCAATCGTCACTTCGGCATAGAAGCGCAGCACATACGCAAAGACAAATGCCGCCGCCAGCGCCAGGGCATCAACGGTCATGAGGACGCCAACCAGCCTGCGTTTGTCGCTCCGAGCGGTGTCTGCGCTCCGGCTGCTCCGCGCGCCGTACGGCGGCGATGTCTCCTGAAGTGCTCGGTTGACGCTGACGTCACTTTCCAACATTGTGTCTGTACTCCTGGATGCCCTGACGGCCATCTACTCGAGACTGCAGTCATGCCGAAATCGGAACTGCCGGGCAACGCAAGTCCATCGTCTAGCTCAAATGATGGCCGCCATGTGGGGACGGCACACATTGCGCAAGTTCTGTCTCATGAAAAATGGCAACGGCAAAGCCAGGGTGGCGCCGCGTCCACACCGGTTGACATGAACCAGACGAGGACGCAACCATTTACCTGAGCATTACTTCGCCACCTTCACCAAGAGGTTGAAGGCAAAGAACACCCTAAGCCAGGGACGGGGGAGACGTCCTCTATTTGATTGGGTACTTCGTACTTCGCTGGGAGGGTGCCAAAATCAAGAAAGGCGATTCTGACCCAATACGCACCGCGCTCGCGGTCAACGCTGACCGTACCGTGATGATCCTGAAACTGTCGATCCTGGTACCCTGGGGGGGAAGGACACGACAGCCACTCAACTGCACTCCACCAAGGTGGGGGCTCGGTGGACTCAAGCGCCGGGACGGGGGTCTCAACGCCTTCACGCAAACCCGATGGAGGTCTATCGGGTTCTTGGTTCCAATGTCACTGCATGTCTCATTGCATGAACGGCGTGCCATAAACTACCGGCACACTCCGAAGAGTGTGCGTTTGCACACCGCTACGTAGACTATACCACAATTGAATGAATATGCAACAGTCAATTTCGTAAGGTTTAGTAATCAGGCCATGACAGACAAATCCAACCAAACGCATTTATCGAGAAGAGTGCCTATATTGCTGGGGCCTTGCTTAGTGTCTTGCCATCGATCCGACAACTGGTCAGCGATGTTCCCTTCGTGCAGGCCTGTACCGTCAATCGCGCTTATATGCTCGACGAATCCGCGCAAGGATGCAAATTGCTTGTGCACCGAGTGTCGTTCTGTTTTGTGCGAATCAAACAGTTACGAACGTAGAAGTGATTTCTCTTTGGGGGTTGCCCCAGCTATGCCAAGGCACCGGTCGCGAGCGGCCCACCCTTGCCGCTTGACCTCGAGGCGTACTCAAGTTATCTTAATGGTGGATCAGCGCTGCACTTGTGCTGTTATGCTCAAGTCGCGACCTCAACTTCTCATCTAGCGTTAATCTTAGCCACCACTTCGCGAACAGGTAGCCACATGGCAGACCGAGTCCGTTGGGGAATTCTCAGCACTGCCAACATTGGGCGGGCAGCCGTTGTGCCGGCAATCACTGGCTCTGCAAATGCTGAACTCGTTGGAATTGCGAGCAGAGAGGCGGAGCGCGCCTTCGGTTATGCCACCCGCTACAATATTGCCAACAGTTACGGCAGCTACGATGCAATGCTTGAAGATCCGGAAATCGACGCCGTCTACATCCCCCTGCCCAATTCGCTTCATGCCGAATGGACGTTGCGCGCCTTGCGCGCCGGCAAGCATGTGCTTTGCGAGAAGCCACTGGCCACTTCGGCCGCAGACGCCGTTGCAATGGCCGACGCCGCCGATGCGCGCAATCTCAAGCTGATGGAGGCGTTCATGTACCGCTTCCATCCACAGATTTCGGCGGCCGTCACCTTGCTTGACAACGGCGCCGTCGGTGAACTCATGCACATGCACGCGGCCTTCACCTTTCGCCTGACACGTCCCGACAACATTCGCTACCAGCTTGATCTCGGCGGCGGTTCACTCATGGATGTAGGCTGCTACTGCGTTAACATCTTCCGCACGCTTGCCGATGAAGAGCCTGTGGAGGTGCAGGCCTTTGCGCGGTGGCACCCAAATGGTGTTGATGAGCAAATGGTGGGAACGCTCCTCTTTGCTTCGGGCATCACGGCTCAATTCGACTGTGCTCTTTCGCTTGCCCGTCGCGAAACATTTCTTGCCGCAGGAACTGAAGGTACGCTCGAATTGACACGCGCTTTCCTCCCCGGCACCGCCGCCACAACGATTGTGTTGAAGCGCGGCTACAGCGATGTGGAGCAGCGCACGATTGCCGGCGTGGACGAATACCGCCTGATGATTGAGCACTTCAGCGATTGTGTGCTGACCGGCACGCGTCCGCTTTTTGACGCCCGCGAAGCGGCGAACAACTTGCGTGTGCTCGAAGCGCTTTATCGATCCGCAGCTGGTAACGGAAAGCCCGAGCAGGTGGTTTGATTCCGGTCTTCAGCGCAGGTGGCCGCTTTCGTAGCCACTAGACAAATCAAGTCATCGACCAACTGGGCGCCGGCTTTCTGCCGGCGCTATTCTCGTGTCGAGGTGCAGTATCCGGTACAACCTTTCCTCTCTATGGTAGACTGCAATTTGAATGGCGGAAGTGGCGCGACACATGGCTCGCGCTTGCGCCAGGGCATAGCGACACGAATGTCGGCCGCCATTGCCAATTGCCGAGTGAGTAACCTTGCCGCAGCAGAAGCCCGAAATCATGAGTCCGGCCGGCCACTGGCCGCAATTGCATGCCGCTGTAGAGGCCGGCGCCGACGCCGTCTATTTCGGTCTGAATCACTTTTCGGCGCGCGCCAAGGTGGGCTTTGGGCTGGACGAGCTGCCGCAGGTAATGGAGACCCTTCATCGCCGCAGCGTGCGTGGTTACCTGACCTTCAACACACTGGTCTTTGACCATGAACTTGCCGACGCCGCCGAAGCGCTCAGCGCGATCGGACGCACAGGCGTCGACGCGCTGATCGTTCAGGATATCGGCATCGCGCAACTGGCGCGGCGCATCCTCCCCGAGATGGAACTTCACGGCAGCACGCAGATGAGTATCACCAGTGCCGAAGGAGTGGCGCTGGCGCAACGCTTTGGCGTGACACGCGTGGTTCTGGCACGCGAATTGTCACTTGACGAAGTGCGTGCAGTGCGCGCCCAGACGCAGTGCGAACTCGAGATGTTTGTCCATGGCGCGCTCTGCGTCTCCTACTCGGGGCAGTGCTTCTCTTCCGAGGCGTGGGGCGGGCGCAGCGCCAACCGCGGCCAGTGCGCCCAGGCCTGCCGATTGCCCTACGAACTGATCGTGGACGAGGCAATCATGCCGCTGGGCGACAAACGCTATCTGCTTTCGCCAGGCGATCTCTACGCGCTGCGCCAAATCCCCGAAATTGTTCAAATCGGGCTCTCAGCGCTCAAGATCGAGGGGCGCTACAAGGATGCAGATTATGTGGCGTTGACCACCGCGGCCTACCGCAAGGCGGTCGACGAAGCGTGGGCGGGCCTGCCTGCCAGTGTGACGCCTGAGGAAGAGCTCAACCTTGAGCAGGTTTATTCGCGCGGCCTGGGTCCGTGGTTCATCAGCGGCACAAATCATCAAACCGTCGTTGATGGGCGCGCCCCACGTCACCGCGGCGTGCTCATCGGCGAAGTCCTGCGCGTACAGGGTGACGGCGTGCTGATAGTCCCGGGCGCTTCGGATGCAATTGCGCCGCTCAAGCCGGGTGATGGTGTGGTCTTCGATGCCGCAGCCTGGCGTTCGCCAGAAGAGCGCGAGGAAGGTGGGCGCGTCTATGAAGTTGTTGAGCGCACACGTGGATTGGAGGTGCGTTTTGGCAACGGTGCGATCGACTTTGCACGGATTCGCGCCGGCGATCTGCTCTGGCGCAGCGATGACCCGCAACTCGACAAGCTCACGCGCCCCTACACCCAGGCAGACGCGCCACACTATCGCCGCCCCATCACGGTTGTCGGGCGCGCCGCCGTAGGCGAACCGCTGCACCTCACATGGTCACTCGTTGAGCGACCGGAAGTCACTGTGGGAGTGGTCTCTCCCGAGCCGCTGGCCGCTGCGCAGAATCGCGGGCTGACGGTCGAGAGCGCGCGCATGCAGCTTGATCGCCTGGGAGGCACCCCGTACCGGCTGGAGACGTTGGAAATCGAGATAACGGGCACGCCCTTTGTGCCGGCCTCGCTCCTCAACACCCTGCGCCGCGACGCAGTGGCCGCGCTGGCGGATATCCAGGCGCACAAACCCGCCGCTGTCGTGAATGATCCCGCTGCAGTGCTGGCTGCGTCCCTATCTGAGAGTATTGCGCCTTCTGCGCACGCCTATCCGCACAGGCCACACCTTCACTTGCTCGTGCGCACGCCCGATCAGCTTGAAGGGGCGCTTTCCGTGCGTCCGGATTCGATCACGCTCGACTATCTGGATCTCTATGGCTTGCGCCCGGCCGTGGAGCGGGTGCAGGCCGCAGGCATTGCTGCGCGCGTTGCCGGCCCGCGTATCCTCAAGCCGGACGAACAGCGCATCGTTAACTTCCTGCATCGGCTTGGTTGCGATGTACTTGTGCGTTCGGCGGGACTCGTGCACGCTCTTCTCGACGTGCAAACTGCCACGCAACGCCCACTACTGGATGGCGACTTCAGTCTGAACGCCGCCAATGCGCTCACTGCACATACGCTGTTCGCGCTGGGGCTTCGCCGCCTCACCCCCACGCATGATCTCAACGCCGTCCAGGTAAGCAATCTCGCGACAGCGGTTGGACCCGGCTTGCTCGAGGTGATTGCGTACCAGCATCTGCCCGTCTTCCACACCGAGCACTGCGTCTTCTGTCGCTTTCTCTCCACCGGGACGAGCTACAAGGATTGTGGCCACCCCTGCGAAAGCCACCGTGTTGAGCTGCGCGATCCATCCGGTCGCGCCCACCCGGTCATGGCCGACGTGGGCTGCCGCAACACGGTTTTTGGCGCGGAAGCGCAGGAGGCGAGTATGCACCTGGACGCATGGCGCGCAGCCGGAATCGCGCACTATCGCCTCGAGTTTGTCCACGAAAGCGCCGCTCAAGTGGAGGCGGTGGCGCTGGCGTTTCGAGCAACGCTTGCCGGTGAGCGCAGCCCCGCCGCGCTCGGGCGCACGCTGGCCGCGCTTGCGCCCCAGGGCGTCACCCAGGGCAGCCTCTTTGTGCCGGAGCGCTTTGCCGAAATCCCCTTGCACCTGTAATCGCGCGCCGTTTGGCGCTTTCTGAAAGCAAGCAAATGAACACAGAACCGGCAGCAATCTTTGCACCAGCCGCGGACGGGGTCGATCCCCGGGCCGTTCCCCAATTGACGCTTGCCACGGGCGCGAGCATGCCCGCGGTCGGGCTTGGCACCTTTGGCTCCGACCATGCGCCCGCCGGCGAAGTGGCGGCGGCAGTGCTTGGCGCCGCTGCGGTGGGTTATCGTCATTTCGACTGCGCTGCCGTCTACGACAACGAGCGCGAAATCGGCGGCGCGCTGCAAACCATCATCGCCGGAGGCGTGCCGCGCGAAGAATTGTTTATCACCTCCAAGCTCTGGAACAACCAGCACGCACCGGAGGCTGTCATCGCCGCCTGCCGCAAGTCACTTGATGACCTGCAACTGGACTATCTCGACCTCTATCTTGTCCATTGGCCCTTCCCCAATCACCATGATCCGGGCGTGGACGCCCACGCGCGCAGCGACACGGCGCGCCCCTACATCCACGAAGAGTACATGGCAACTTGGCGCGCGATGGAGCAGCTCGTGGAGATGGGGTTGGTGCGCCACATCGGCACTTCCAACATGACGCGGCCCAAGATGGAACTCCTGCTGCGCGACGCGGTGGTCCGTCCGGCTGTCGAAGAGTTGGAACTTCACCCCCACTTCCAGCAGACCGCGTTCGTCGAGTATCTGCGCGCCGAGGGCGTGGCGCCCGTGGGCTACTCGCCCATCGGCTCACCGGATCGGCCCGAGCGCGACCGCACGCCCGACGATACAGTGGATATCGCAGACCCGATAATCGTGGAAATCGCGCAGCGCCATGCCATCCACCCGGCGCTCGTTTGCATCAAGTGGGGTGTCCAGCGGGGACAGGGAGTAGTACCTATGTCGACCAAGCGGCGCAACTACCTGGCGAACCTGCGCGCTGTCACAGAGGATCCGCTGAGCGACGCCGAGATGGCAGCAATTGCCGGTATTGACCGCAACTGCCGCCTCATCAAGGGGCACGTCTTTCTCTGGAAAGATGGCCAAAGCTGGGAGGCGTTGTGGGACCTGGACGGCGTGATCACGCCGGCTTGATGCCCCGCAGCAATCGACGGAGAAGAGCTGAAATAGTTGACTGACATCAAGCAGTCGTTATCGCGGATTGCACAGAGTGCGGCGCGATTTTCCCAAGTGTAGGCGCCGGCTCCCTACCGGCGTTCTCTTCCTGCGAAGTGCTGCCGCATAGCCTGAGCGCCGGCCACGGGCCGGCGCCTACGGAGACTCTGGCAACCTTTTGTCAATGATGTCTGCGTAGCATGAGTTGGGTATGCTGGTTTGTGTTTGAACTGCGCCATAAACTCACATTGGTCGTACTCTTGCTTCGCCTCCCACCGCAGGATTGTTCGACCGGTACCCACTCTGCTCCAGACTACCTGATTACCAATACGTGGGTAGGTCCAGGCCTTTTGTGGCTACTAAATTGCGATGGGCTGGGCCTTTGCGCACCTGCGGAGAGGGTCGTGGGAGGGCGGAGCCTGGAGGGGAAGGCATTATGCAAAAGGCGCCGGCTATGCTATGGTCGGCGCGCACTGTCCCCGCGCACCGCCACTGGAACATGACGGTTTGGCCCCCGAATCACTCTCAGCGAGAGATAGAGGAGAATCAAGTGAATACTGACCAGGAGTATGAGACCCTTGATCCGGATGACTGGGGAAAAATGCGCGCGCTTGCACATCGCATGGTCGATGACGGTATCACATACCTTGAAACGGTTCGCGAGCGGCCGGTCTGGCAACCTGTGCCGGATCACATAGCAGCACGTTTCAATGAGCCGGCCCCCAACAAACCTGCCGGCGCAGACGCCGTGTATGACGAGTTCTTGGAGACCGTACTTCCTTATCCTATGGGGAATATTCATCCCCGTTTTTGGGCGTGGTATATGGGTAATGGAACGGTGCTTGGCGCCCTTGCGGACTTCATGGCCGCGATCATGAATCCGAACCTTGGAGGAGGGAATCACGTTGCCAACCTGGTTGAAGACCAAGTCGTTCACTGGATACAGGAAATGCTTGGATTTCCTTCGGATTCCAGTGGCCTATTGGTGAGTGGCGGTTCAATGGCGAATCTTGTCGGACTCGCCATCGCACGCAATACGCACGCTGGCTTCGATGTTCGAGAGAATGGTGTGCAAGAGACTTCCCAACGGCTAACCGTGTATGCATCCACCGAAGTGCATAGTTGCCACCAAAAGGCCGTTGAACTGCTGGGACTGGGCAACAAAAGCCTGCGAAGAATTCCCGTTCGTAGCGATTTTACGATTGACGTGGAGGCACTGGAAGCAGCCATAGCGAATGACCGTGCGGCGGGCTATCGACCTATCTGCATCGTCGCAAATGCAGGCACCGTCAACACCGGGGCGATTGATGACCTGAATACCATCGCTGACATTTGCAAACGTGAGCAGATTTGGTTTCACGTGGATGGTGCGATCGGCGCAGTTGCGGTGCTTGCGGAGAATGTGAAACCTCAACTCCGGGGCATTGAGAGAGCTGATTCAGTTGCGCTTGATCTTCACAAATGGTTGCATGTTCCGTTTGAGGCCGGATGCGTCATTGTGCGGAGCGAAAAGGATCATCACAAGACCTTTACTTTGACGCCAGAATACTTAAAGCATGAGTCGCGCGGCTTGGCAGCGGGCCAAATCTGGTTCAGTGACTATGGCTTGCAGTTGTCACGGCAGTTTCGTGCGCTGAAGGTGTGGATGTCGATCAAAGAGCATGGTCTCGATCGATTCGGGCGCATGATTGCCCGCAACGTTGAACAAGCACACTACTTTGGGCGGCTGGTTGAAGACGAACCCGCTATGGAACTGTTGGCCCCAATCGGCTTGGACATTGTTTGCTTTCGCTTCAACCCGAGCGGGCTGGATGACAAGACCCTCGATGCGCTCAACAAGGAAATACTCATGCAACTGCAAGAGCGAGGAATAGCCGCACCGTCCTACACAACATTGCACGGCCGCTATTGCTTGCGCATCGCCATTGCAAATCATCGCAGTACGCAGGATGATTTTGATGTGCTTGCTCAGGAAGTCGTGCGGATTGGCCGGGAACTGGTTGCACAGTTGAGTTGAGTCGCAGGATGTATCAGCCCAAAAAGGCGCACCGACGACTGCCTCCAACCTGCAATGGAGCACGCACTCCGCCGCGGCGGACATGGTGCTGCGCGAGCCACCAGCGGCCGTGCGCGCGCACTGGCAGACCCGAGCCGTCGACGCCCATGGCGAAGTACTCGGCGGGAAGTAATGAAACAGCCTGTACGCGGATTATATGGATAAACGCTGATTTGTACGCGGCAATCAGCCACACCATTGGAGATACGTCACCAGTGCGCACATCCCTTCGCACGGCTGTTCAATCCGCCAAATCCGCGTCATCCGCGTGGCATGACGCTGACGGTATGTCAGAACTCGGCAACAGCCGGAATGACCTCGCGGCCGATTAGTTCAAGCGGTGCGAGCGTTTCGACGTCCGGCACGGCCGAGTAGATGATGTGCTGGAAGCCAAGCCCGGCCAGCGCCTTGCACTCGGCGATCAGCGCTGACGCGTCGAGTCCGCCGGGCGCGCCGCGCAGACCCACCAGCGCCGTGCGCTCAATGGTGTTGTAGTCGCGGCCCAGGTCGTCGCAGTGGCCTTTGAGCACATCAAGTTTGTGCGCAATCGCTTCGGGGCCGATGCCCGCGAAGAAGTTGCACGCGTCGGCGTATTGGGCGACCATGCGCAGCGTCTTCTTCTCGCCCAGGCCACCGATCAGGATCGGCGGGTGCGGCTTGCTCAAGGGCTGCGGCACCAACATTGGTTCGGCCAGAATGTTGTGCTTGCCCACATAAGGCGAACGGTCGCCTGCCCACATCTGTAGTGCAATCTGTAGCGTCTCCTCCAGCCGCTCAAAGCGTTCCTTCAGAGGAGGGAAGGGCATCCCCAGCCCAAGCGCTTCGCGCTCGTACCAGCCTGCACCCACGCCAAACCACGCTCGCCCGCCGGAAATCACATCAAGCGTCGTGACCTCCTTGATCAGCAGGCCGGGCGGGCGGTAGTTCGCGCCGGTGACCATCGTTCCCAGGCGCGCGTGCTTCGTTGCCCCTGCCATGAAACCCGAGCGCGGTGTAGGATTCGAGCATGGGGTCCTCTGCGCGTTTCGGATCACCCATCTCCATTTGAAAGAAGTGATCCATGACCCAAATGCTGGCAAAGCCGGCATCGTCGGCCGTGCCCGCAATCGCAGCAAGACTTGCGCCGATGGACGCAGGGCCGCCGGGCCAATCGAACTGGGGAATCTGGAGACCAATGCGCATGATTCTTCCTCGATTCTTGACGGAGGCGAAAGTGTGTGACGCGCACGGGTTGCGCGCCGCAGCGGATCGGAGTCGGGCGCCGATGATCATAGGGCGCAGGGAGGGTGTTGTCAACCGGCGCGGAAACGGGGTGCGGGGCGGCTTAGCGCACTGCGGCCAAGTCCAGCCACGAAGCCGCAGCGCACTTGGGAGATGAGGGCCTAGCGAATGAGGTAGATGATCGCCACAATCACTGCAACAACAATCACAGTCATGCGCAGCGTTTGTGGTTTCACCGAGCCGGCCATGCGCCCGCCCAGCACGCCGCCAATCAGCGCGCCAACTGCCATGACGATCGCCGCCACCCACACGACCTCGCCAGAAAAGACGAAGAAGAGCGCTGCCGTGACGTTGGCGGCAAACGCGATCGCCTGCTTGAGGCCATTGAGGCGCGTAAGGCTGTCATCCAGCGTGAGGCCGAGCGCGGCAAGCAGAATCACGCTGAGCCCGGCGCCAAAGTAGCCGCCATAGATTGAGGCGACGAAGATGGCGGGAATCGCCCAGATTTCATTGCTGTGGTCGCGACCGGCGGCCTGGTTGCGGCGTAGCACCCACGCGCGCACTCGGTCCTGGATCGCCAGCAAGCCTGCGGCAAGCAGAATCAGCCACGGCACCAGTGCGGTGAAGAGCTTTTCGCTCGTGGAAAGCAGCAGCACCGCGCCCAGCAGGCCGCCCAGCACGGCCGCCGGCACGAGCATCCACAGCCTGCGCTTCTGCCCGCGCATGTCCTTCAACTGGGCAAAGGTGGCGCCCAGGTAGCCGGGTGTGAGCGCGACAGTGTTCGTCACATTCGCGGCAACGGCACTCATGCCGGTGGCCATGAGCGCGGGAAAGCTGATCAAGCGTGCCGCCGCCGGCAATGGCGTTGATGAAGCCCGCGGCAAGCGCAGCAAGCGCGATGAGAACGAATTGGGTAAAAGTGAAGTCAATGGCGGTCATGGCGACGAGGGCTTCCGGATTGGGGCTTGAGGCTGCAGATAGGTGCGCCGAGCGGCGCAACTCTCACAGTTTACCGTCTGGTAGGCCGTCTGCCCCAACTGCGACGGTCGCTGCATCGGCGCGCGCTCGTTCTCACCCGCCCCGCCCGCGCCACAAGTAGACGATTCCGAAGGCAAGCGCCACGCCAATGCCGATGCCCCACGCGGCCGCAGCCTGGCCGCCACTGATCAGCCCGGCATCGTAGACGACATATTCGAGCGGCACGGCAATCACCAGGACGAGTGCCGCCAGGACTGCGTAGATAAGAAGTCGCTTGTTCACGGGATCAATTGGACGCATGTCTGCTATATGCAAGGAGACCCGCCGGCGTGTGGAGGGGCCGGCGGGTCTTCTGCTGTGAGCTCCCTGGGACTCGAACCCAGAACCCGCGGCTTAAAAGGCCGCTGCTCTGCCAATTGAGCTAGGAGCCCGCAGTCAACAAAGTGTATCACGTTCGCCCGCTTCAGCGAAGCCGGCGAACGGCAGATCGGGCGCTTTATTGTGCGCTGCTGCGCGCGACGAGCAGAATCCCGCCGATAATGACGAGGATGCCCGCCCAGCGCAGCAGCGGCACCTCTTCACCGAGGTAGAAGCGCGAGACCAGTGCAATCAGCACGAAGTTGAGGGCAAGAAAGGGATACGCCAGGCTCAGGTCCATGCGGCGCAGCACCGAGATCCACGCCAGCGCACCGAGAGCATAGAAGAAGAGCCCGCCCAACACCAGCGGCTGCGTGAAGATCGTGCGTATGAGCCCGCCAATGCCCTCCTCAATCGCCTCGCCACCCGGCTGGCTGACGCCAAGTTTGAGGAGCGTTTGTCCCGTTACGCCGGACGCAACCGAGAGCAGAATCATCCACCACGTTTCGGCCAAACCGCCCATGAGAGCCTCCCCAGGTGCTTGCGCGCGGCGGCGCCCGTCTGCGGCGCCAAGTGGAACATTCTAGAATGTTCCTGCATTGAAGACAACACGGGCAGGTATGGAGGTGTCGCAAATTGTGCGCGACATCCTGCATTTTCCCAGTTGTGCCCGTTGTTTCCG
This sequence comes from uncultured Chloroflexia bacterium, assembly GCA_963735275.1. Classification (GTDB taxonomy): domain Bacteria; phylum Chloroflexota; class Anaerolineae; order Caldilineales; family Caldilineaceae; genus UBA5069. The sequence continues at coordinate 973,753 of CAVTKJ010000004.1, forward strand.
TGTACCAGCCCTTTTTGCGGTCCACACGCATGCATCAGCAAAACCGCACCCCATCAGGATTGACAGCCACTCCGTGCACTCGTACACTGGAAATACCGAGAAGTCAGTCACACAGGGGTTAATGCCGCGGGCCGCCGGCCGCGGCACTGCCCAATCGCCGCATCATTCCCTTCCCTCGCTGCGCGTGCCGGCTCCAGCCGAGCAGGCTCACCTTACTCATTCATGCAATCCAAAACGAGTCACAACAAGGAAACTCATTTCATGATTACACCCACGCAGTTTCACCTGTCTCCCGAGAACTTCAGTCGCGGCGAGGTGCTCGTCGCTCAATCGGGCGTACTCAGTGCATCGACCTTCCGCTTTGCATCAGGTGTTTGCGCCGTGCGTCTGCGCAGTGACCGTGGCGAAGTCGTCATCCTCCCCTTCCAGGGGCAGCACATCTGGTCTGCAAAGATGGACGGCCGCGACCTGAGCTGGCGCTCGATGGTGAAGGAGCCGATGCCCAACGTTTCCTTCCTGGAGACCTTTGGCGGCTTCATGCAACATTGCGGCCTCTCGGGCGTGGGCGGCCCCGGCCCGGAAGATACCCATGCGCTCCACGGCGAACTCCCCAATGCCCCCTATCAGGAAGCGTGGCTGGAGGCCGGCAGCGATGCGCGCGGCGAGTACCTGGCGCTTGGCGGGCGCTTCCACAATGCCGCGGCCTTCACCCTCGACTATGTGGCCGAGCCGCTCGTCAAGCTCTATGCCGGTGAGAGTCTCTTCACGGTGGAAATGAAGGTCACCAACCAGAAGCAGACGCCGATGGAGATGTTCTACCTGGCGCACATCAACTTCCTGCCCATCGACAATGCGCGGCTTGTCTATTCGGCGCCGATTGCCAATGTGCGCGTGCGCGCCAACATTCCCAGCCACGTAATGGCCAACCCTGACTACGCGGCGCTCATCGCCGGCCTCAAGGCCGACCCCGCGCAGCACGAGACCATCCAGCCCGGCCGCATGTTCGACCCGGAGGTCGTCTTCCTCATTGATTACGTGGCGGACGCTGAAGGTTGGGGACACACACTGCAGGTGCACCCGGACGGCAGCGCCGACTACGTGCGCCACCGTTTGGCCGAGTTACCGCGCGTCACGCGCTGGATTAGCCGCACGCCCGATCAGGACTCGCTCGCCATGGCCGAGATAGGCACCTCAGAGCCGGACGGCGCAATCCTTGAACGCCAGAAAGGCAATGCGTTGATTCTCGGCCCCGGTGAAAGCTTCCACACGTCCTTCGATGTAGGCAGCCTGCCCGCCGCCGAAGCGAAGCAGGTGGTGGCGCATGTGGAGGAAGTGCGGTAAACGAGGAGTTGAAAAGCGGGAGTCGGTGGTCGGGAGTCGGGAGTCGGGCAAACACGGCGATGTCACTCGCCATGCGGTTACTGTCGCCCGACTCCCGACTCCGACTCCCGACCACCGACTCCCGATGATCCATCCGACTCCCGACCACCGACTCCCGACCACCGACTCCGACTCCCGCAGTTCTACTTCTGCCCATACACATTCTGGTAGCGGTCATTCAGCTTCGCCACCAGGTCGGCGGGGATCTCGTCGGGCTGGCCGAGCTGCAGCGCCAGCCAGACGGTGGCGGCAACGTCCTCCACCATTACGGCGGTCTTGACGGCTGAGAGCGCGTCCTTGCCAACCGTGAAGACGCCGTGATTCTTGAGAAGCACAGCGGGCGACGCCCCGATTGATTCGACCACCACCTGGCCGATTTCCTCGCCGCCAATCAGCGCAAAGCCGCCACAGGGAATGGGGCCGCCGAACTCGTCGCCCTGCGCCGTGAGGTAGACGGGAATCGGCCGTCCCACCGCAGCGAAGGCCGTGGCATAGCGCGAGTGCGTGTGCACAATCCCGTTCACATCAGGCCGATGGCGGTAGATATAGAGGTGGCTCGCCGTGTCCGACGAAGGCTTGAGCGACCCCTCGACGACGTCCCCCTCGAGGTCCACGATCACCATATGTTCGGCGCGCAGCTCCTCGTAGCGAATGCCGGACGGCTTGATGACCACGAAGCCCGACTCCACATCACGCCAACTGATGTTGCCGCTCGTCCACGCCACCAGATTGTTCCTGGGAAGCTCAAGGTGCAACGTCACCATTTCTTCCCGAATTCGTTCGAGCATCGTCTACTCCAGTTTCAGGTTTCAGGTTCCAGGTTTCAAGTTGCAGGTTACTGGTTCCGGGTACGAACTTCACGAAACTTGTAACTTGAAACCTGTAACCTGAAACCTGAAACGCCCTTAGTTCTTGAGCACTTCCGCCTTGAGCGCCTTGAGGCGCTTCATCACATCGTTCTCGCCGCGGCCAAAGTAGTCGTGAAGCTTGACGTACTCGGCGAAGAGGCGGTCGTAGACGGCCTTGGCCTCCGGGTTGGGCGTGTAGACATCCACGCGCAGGCGCGCCATCGCGGCGGCTGCGTCGACGATGTTGTCGAAGCCGCCCGCTGCCTCGCCCGCCGCCACTGCGCCGTGCATGGCCGAACCGAACGCGCCGCCCTGCTTCGCGCCCGACACCTTGATCGTCCGCCCCGAGACGTCGGCGTAAATCTGCATGAGCAGCTTGTTGCGGTCGGGCAGGCCGCCCGTCGCCACAATCTCGGTCACCGGCACGCCATACTGCTCAAAGGTCTCGATGATAATGCGTGTGCCGTAAGCCGTTGCCTCGATGAGCGCACGATAGATCTCCTCGGCGCGGGTGGCCAGGGTCATCCCCAGAATCATGCCGGTGAGGTCGACGTCAACGAGCACCGAGCGGTTGCCATTCCACCAGTCGAGCGCGACCAACCCGCTCTCGCCTACACGCAGGCGCGCAGCCTTTTCCTCGAGCAACTCGTGGATGTTGACACCCTTCTCGGCTGCCTCGCGCTCGTAAGCGGCGGGCACGCAGTTCTCGGTGAACCATGCGAAATGGTCGCCCACGCAGGATTGACCCGCCTCGTAGCCGAAGAGGCCGGGCATGATGCCGTCGGCTACATAGCCGCACATGCCGGGCACAACGTGCTCCTCGGCGCCCATCACCATGTGGCAATTTGAGGTTCCCATGTTGATGACCATCGGCCCCGGCTCGACCACTGTCGCCGCAGGAACAGCCACGTGTGCGTCCACATTTGCCACGGCTACGGCGGTGCCGGGTTTCAGACCCGTCCAGGCCGCCGCTTCGGCGGTGAGACCGCCTGCATTCTGGCCGAGCTCGGCAATCGTGCGCGACAGCTTTTCGTCCACCATGTGCTCAAGGCGCGGGTCGAGCGCCTTGTAGAAGGCATCGGGCGGAAAGCCCTCGCTCTTGGACCAGAGTCCCTTGTAGCCTGCCGTGGTGAGGTTGCGCGTCTCCTTGCCCGTAAGCTGCCAGACAACCCAGTCGGCGGCCTCGATGAGGCGGTCAGCCGCGGCGTAAATCTCCGGGTCCTCGTCTACAATCTGCATCGCCTTGGGGACAAACCATTCAGAGGAAATCTTGCCGCCGTAGCGGTCGAGGAAGTCGTAGCCCAATGCGCGCGCCGTCTCGTTGAGACGGTTGGCCTCGGGCTGCGCGGCGTGGTGCTTCCACAGCTTCACCCAGGCGTGCGGCCGGCTGCGCCACTCGGGCAGGAAGCAGAGGGGCGTGCCGTCGGCCTTGGTGGGAAGCATGGTGCAGGCGGTAAAGTCAATGCCCAGGCCGATCACGTCCGCCGGGTCAACGCCGCTTTCCTTGAGGACTGCAGGGATCGCATGTTTGAAGACTTCGATATAGTCATTGGGGTCCTGCAGGGCCCAGTCGGGCTCGAGCACCACACCGCTATCGGGCAGCTTTTCGTCGATCACGCCATTCGCATAGCGATGGACTGATGTGGCGACCTCACGGCCGTCGGCGACGTCAACCAGCAGCGCCCGCCCCGATTCCGTGCCAAAGTCCACGCCAATCGCATACTTGGGACTCATTCTCAGCTCCTTATTCAGAGTTCGTCTTGAAAACAGCAGTTTCAACGCAAGGGCGCGAGGTGCGCAAGGACGCAAGGAACCACGAGCGAGGCAACGATTTTGTGCGTGCACTCGATTCATTCGTGTCGCAATTGCCGTACCGATGGCTTTTCCTGCTTTTGCTTTTCCTTGCGTCCGTGCGCACCTTGCGCTAAACCTTACGGTTTCATCGGGTCTTGGATTTAGTGCTGCGTCTTGCAAGTGTGCCTATGAATCGAAGCGGGGGGCTTCCAGCCCTCCGCCTTTTCGGCACAACTGCCGGAGGGCTGGAAGCCCTCCGCTACGTAATGCAAGTTTTTTGCGAGATGCAGCATTTAGACGACGAGGATAGCAGGGCGCTGGATTTCAACACCCTCCGCCGAGACCGTCAGAGCAGGCCAGCCGTCAATTACGGTCAGCAACTCGTTGCCCCCCTCGCCCACGAGAAAGGTGTCTTCAGACTTGGCACCGGTAATGGACGGGTTCCACGCGTAGGCCCGGCTCGCGGCAACCTTGGTGGTCATTCCGGGCGTAGCGATTGCTTCACGCGCCTCGTATGCGACGGGGCCGCCCTGGTGATGAAGCTGCCACTCGTCGGCGAAGCCGGTCGCGGCATACTGCGCCTGCGCCTTGGCGAAGATCTCGCCCAGCGTCGCGCCGGGGCGCGTTGCGTTGATGAACGTCGCGTCGACTTGCGCCACGGCCTCCATCTTGCGCTGCAACTCGGCGGAAAGCGGCCCAAAATGCACGAGCCGGGTGATGGAACAGACGAGGCCGTGCCTGCGTCCGCACAGTGCCATCAACGCATAGGAGTCAAGCTTCTTGTCGGTGGGGAGCGGATGGCGGTAATTGAAGATGCGCGCGTCGGTGGCAATCAGGTTGACAACAGCCTGCGCCCCGCGCGACTGCGTCTCCCAGGCCAGACCGGCGGCGATTTCCTGCTCGCTCTGCCCGGGCTTCACGCGCTGGACGGCGGCATTCATGGCATCTGCGCAAAGCTTGCCCAGGTCGCGAAAGCGCGCTTCCTCCTCGGGCTGCAATTGCGAGCGCAGCATGCTGACCGTGTCGGCCAGATCCGCCATGCCCGGAAGCTGCACGTCGCAGCCGGAGCGGCCGCCCACCGTCAACTGCGCCAATGCCTTGTCGGCTTCGTACCAATTGCCTACGTGGAAAGTCCAGCCTTGCGCGACGAGTTTCTCTTCGCGCTCGAGGCGCGGCGCTTCGATGCGGCTGGTAATCAGGTGGCGCTCACCTGGCTTGATCACGAGCGTGGCAACGCCGGTATCCGCGGCGGTGTTCACGTAGGTGGGCGCGCCACAGGTGGCCCACGCCACGCTGCTCACGCGTTTGAGCACAAGCGCATCGAGATTATGCGTGCGCAGCAGCTCTTCGGCCGCCGCCATTTTTCGTTCGAACTCGTTCATTTTGGCTTCCTCGATAATCAAAACCCGTACGCAGAAAAAGCGGTAACAACGGAAACGACAGGGAAACGCTGTTCATGTCGTTTCCGTTGTTACCGCAGTTTCTGCGTACGGCAGTTTGTGTTACATCTCCGGCTGCTCGTGGTAGTAGGTTTCCCAACCGAGGTATTTGCTGAGGGCCTCGTTGATGACCGGAGCCGACTGTGAGAGGTTCATCGCCACATGGTGCTCAAAGCCCTCGGCGCAGATGTAGTTGAGGAGCTTCTGCATGTGCGGGATTTCCACAACGCCGTAGCCGCCAAAGGTCTTTAGCGGGTCATTGGTCAGTTTGCCCTCGCCCACGTAGGCGCGCATCTTGCCGTTCAGGTCATCGGTGGAGACGCGCAGGTAGGTGAATGGGTCGGCCTTGACGCGCCCGACGACGGTGCCCCACGTGTTGTCCTTGCCCACGGTCCCGGCGATAATCTCCTGCCAATCCATCACGGGGATGTCGTCCGGGCGAATCAGCCCGCCCGCGGCCTTGACGTCGGCATCCTCGACGAAGATGTCCTTGGGCAGGTTCGAGCAGTGGAAAATGACCGCCTTGTTGGGGTCTTCGCCGTAGTTGTTGTTCCAGTCCACAATCGCGCTGGGCTTGCCGGAGGCATAGGCAAGCGCCATCATTGCCACGGTGCCCGCTACGTCTGTCTCGCAGGCGGAGGGCATGAGGCGGTTGCTCATCATGCTCATTACCGTGCAGGGGACGATGCCGTAGTATTCCTCAAGGGAGGTCCAGCACTGGATTGCGCTGGCGTCAAGGTCATGTTCGTCCATCCAGCGGTCAATCACAGCGCCGAGCTTGGCAAGTTTGAGCACCGAAGTGGTGGGCACGCCCTGCGTGGTGATGTAGTTTTCGATCGCCGCGAGCTTCTCCTGAACGATGATCTCGTCGTCACCCATCCGCTCGATCTGGCCAAAGACCTCGGAGAGGTCCAGCGTCTCGGTGGTGATCCCCGTGCGCTCGAGAAGCTTTTCGCTGTAGCGCACGGTGTGGAAGGCCGCCGGGCGCGCGCCGATCGCACCGACGCGCGCATGTTTGAGGCCGCGCACAACGCGACAAACGCCGGCGAAGGCGTGAAGATCGGCGCGGAAGTCGGCGCTCTCGGGGTCCATCGTGTGGCGGCGTCGTCAAGGAGTACTTGATGCCGTACTGGCGCAGGTTGTTGCAGGCCGACATCTTGCCGCAGAATGAGTCGCGCCGGTCGGAAACAGCCATGATCGCCGGGTCGTCGGGGAAGGCCTGGACGAGCACGGGTACGTTGAGTTCGGACCAGCGCAGCGTGTTGGCAATCGCGCGCTCGTCGCCGAAGTTGGGGAGTGTCACCAGCACGCCGTCGATCTCATCGCGATGGCGGCGGAAGAGGTCGGCGCATTTTTGTGCGTCGGCAATGCTCTCGATGCTGCCATACGGGGTCTCATCGGCCTCGACAAGGATGGCTTTGATACCTTCCTGCGCCAGGACTTTGACAATGGTCTCACGACCGCTAACGCAAAGGTGTTTGGGGAAGAAACCACGATTGCCCACAATGACGCCTAGCGTCACGGGTTTTGATTCTGCTGCCATGCGAACCTCCTGGTTCAGGCCTGAATAAATGGGAAGCAATTAGTGGAAAGACGCGCGCAATTGCGCAGGGCAGCCGGACGTCAAGCCAGGAAGCGCTCGCGAGGGAGGGCGAATGAGGCCGGTTGACATCGAGGCAGGGAACCCACGGACATGTGTAAAGAGTCTGAACGTATGATACCTTACGATTGGCGCACTGCGCCAAAGGCAGGCAGTTTATGGCTATCGAGTCATGAAGCGAAGAGATAGAGGATTGAGGGAACGAGAGACTGTCGTCGTTGCCAGTCCAGCAATTGCGCCAGCAAACGCGGTCAGCGTTCGTCAGCGGCTGTTCAGCCAGCCCCATTGACCAATCCAGCAGCCACCAGTTCACCAGATCATCCAGATCAACCAGTCACGCCCAATAACCCAGATCAACCTAGTCAACCTATCACCCAATCACCCACCAAAACATGTTCCAAAACCTACCCGCTCGCTTCCAGCCCATCCTCCCGCCGCTCTGGACGCAGTGGACCCAGGACGCGCCGTTGCCGCCGCGCTGCGCCTTGAGGGCGACACTCCTCCACGATGGCAAGCGGAACGTGGACCTCGAGAATATCCGCCGCATCCTGGTGCTTGGCGCGGGCAAGGCCGGCGCGCCCATGGCCCAGGCCGTGGAGGCAGGTGCTTGGCGCGACGCATGGACTCGGGGCGTGTTGTTGTCGAGGAGGGTCACGGCGCGCCGACGCGGCGCATCGAGCTTCTTGAAGCGGGACACCCCGTACCTACGCAGGCAGGGGCTCGACGCCGGCGCGGAACTGCTTGCGCTGGCGCGAAAACGGGGCAAGGCGACCTGGTGATTTGTCTGCTCTCCGGCGGGGGAAGGCACTGCTCGAGTCGCTGCCTGCGCCCTTGACGCTGGTCAGATCTGCAAGCCACGACGCGCTTGCTGCTGGCCAGCGGCGCAACGATCAACGAGCTCAACGCGGTGCGCAAGCACCTGTCGCTGATCAAGGGCAGGGCGGCTGGCGCAGGCCGTCGCACCAGCTCGGCTCGATTACCCTCGTGCTGTCGGACGTCGTCGGCAGCCCGCTCGATGTGATCGCTTCCGGGCCGACAGTCGCTGACCCAGGAGCCTGGTGCGTGACGCGTGGAATATCGTCCAGCGCTATAACTCGATGGACATCTGCCTGCGCCTGTCATTGCCCGTCTGCGCCGACGGACTGGAAGGGACCATACCTGATACGCCGAAGGCAGGCGATCCTGTATCTCGACGCCGCGCAGGACGCTCATTATCGGCGACAATGCGCTGCGAGCCGAGGCGGCGCATGCGGCGAGGCAGTGCGCCGCGGGCTACAACGACCGCGATCGTGACGACTTTCCTCGAGGGGGAGGCCGTGCGAGATTGGCAGGGTGGCTGTCGCTTTGGCGCGCGAAGTGCAGAGCACACGGGCGACCGGTCGCCGCACCCGCCTGCATGATTCTGGGCGGGGAGACGACAGTTACACTGGGCGACAACCCCGGCAAGGGCGGGCGCAACCAGGAGCTCGCGCTGGCCGCGGCGCTGGCGCTTGACGGCATGGAAGGAATCACCGTCGTCGCCCTGGCGACCGACGGCAGCGACGGCCCGACTGACTCAGCCGGGCGGCGTTGTCAATGGAACAACGGCCGCTCGCGCCACGTGCACTGGGTCTCGATCCCTGATGTCGCTCTGCAGCGCCACGACGCCTGAGCCGCTGCTTGATGCGACGAATGCGCTCCTGCGCACCGGCCCCACGCGCACAAACGTCAACGATTTGTTGTTCGTCTTCGTGGAGGCGAGCATACGCTGCTGACGGGCGCAGCGCCCTGACGTCGACGCGACCAGGATCTCGGCGATCATGGTTTCGGAACGGGCGGTCGATCTCGATCCACAGGGCATCCTGGGGTTCTTCAAGCGTATCGAATTGACTCTGCAGCAGGCCGGCGGGCATGATAGTGGCCCTTGCGCGCGGCAAGTCGCGCGGCGATCGTCGCATAGTCACCGTGCAGGTAGACGAAGCTCACCCGTGCATCCACGTGAAGCCGATCGCGATACGCCTGCTTGAGCGCTGAACAGGCGAGCACGAGCGACTCTGAAGCGGCCAGAGACTGTTCGATCAAACCGCGCAAGGCGGCCAGCCACGGCTCGTGGTCGCCATCGCTGAGAGGAATGTTGGCATGCATTTTTGCGACATTCTCGGCGGGATGATAGTCGTCGCCATCGGCAAAGGGCCATCCCAGCGCCTTGGCCAGGCGCTTGCCGACAGTGCTCTTGCCACTCCCGCTTACACCAAGCACGACGAGAACTTGCGGTTCGGACAGCAACACGACCTTTTCGTGTTGAGACGCTCACTAATTCTCAAATTGGTGCTGCAAACCGAGGTACACGTGCAGGCGCTCAAGTGAGGCGGACGGCCGCGTCGCACTTGACCTGTGCTACACGGTGATGGCAACGGCGCGCCCGACTGCGGGCGCGCCGCGCAGACTCATTTTCAACCGTTGCATGCGCAGACTACATCGGGAACCAGCCGGCGTCCGTCTTCGAGCACTTTGCCTGCTGCGCCGGCATGTTGTCATAGAGGCGCATACTCTGAATGGTGTTCGCCGTGCAGTTGCCCCAGACCACGATCTGCGGCTCCATCTCGATCGAACCCATGTCGGGCGAGTCCCACTGCCCGTCCGGGACGAAGCAGTTCGACTGGTGAATACCTTGCTGAATGCAAGGTGTGTAGTCGCCGTAGCGCGTCTGGACGCTGGTCGCTGAGGGTACAGCCGGTCCAAGATCGGCCGGCGGCGCCGTTGTAGGCCCGCCCACCATCGCCCAGTTAAGGAAGAGGAAGGCATCGCCGGTGAATTCGCGGAAGTCGACCTGCAGGTTGTACCAGCGGCTCTCATTGAGGGGGATGGTCACCGTGAGGACCTTGCCGCTCATGCCCTGGTCACGCGTGTTGATCCACGTAACGCCGTCGATCATCAACGACACTTCGTCGTCCGCCTGAGCGGTGAAGTTGTAGGTGCCGGCGTTGAACCAGACGGCGCTGTGTGGCGCGCATCGTCCAGTTGTCCACAGGCATGCCGTTCATGGGCGCACCCGTGCCCCAGTTGAAGGCCAGGATGCTTGCGCTGGCAGTGAAGGGTGAGTAGCCGCCCTGTGTCTGATTGGGCCAGTAGGTGAGCGCCCAGGTGTTTCCAGTTCTGTGCCTGCGCGGGCATGGCGGGCAGGACGAGGGCGCAGAGCAGCGCCAGCAGCGCTGCGGTGCGAATGATTCTCTTCATAGCTCTCTTCTCCGTGCTGGTGCGATCGCTTTGTGTTTGCATGGACCCGCCTAGTTCGACGTGGCGGCGCGGAGCCATCGGCTCAAGCATTGCCGGAGCGCTCGTCGTGTCGGTTGTGACGGTGATCTGCGCATCCACCGACTTGTCGCCGACGATGCGTCCGACGGCCACGCCGTAGTTGCCTGCCACAGGGTTCGTAAGGTCAACCACAGGATTGCGGTTCGCACCATCTTCGCTGTCATCGTTGCAGGCAAAGGTGCCGTCCGGCAAAATCACAAGCAGCGTGACGTCGGAATCCGACTCGGCGAAGATGCGCACGTCGGTCGTGCCTTCGGCGACGCTGAAGACCAAACCAGGTTTGGCGTTCGAGAGGCCATTGCAAATTGGCGCCGGCGACAGCGGCGAAACGGGCCACACAAAGCCGGGCAACATGCCGGTGACAACCGTCGAGGCCGTCAACGGCGCGTCGGGCGTCAGACGGCTCGGCGCTTTCTGCGTTTGCCAGCGCGGTCTTGACCGCAGTCTGGACGGCGGTCGCATCAAGCTCGGTCAAGTTCGCCACGACCTCAATCGGCCGTCTCGCTCATTTGCGGACGATGCACGAGGCCCGACAACTGGAAGCCGCCCACGGAGACGAACTCCTTGGTGGTTATCACGAGCACGGAGGGTATCAACCCCACCTTGTCATCGTTGCCAACCCAGACCTTGTAAATGCCCGAAGCCGGCGCGTCGAGCTTGACCTGCGGATCGAGGAGCATCCGGCTCGTGTCACCGTTGCAGACATAGGAGCCGTCGGGCAGTTCCACGACGAGCGACGGATTGTGGTCGCTGTAGACAAAGAAGCGGGCGAAATCGGTCTCGCCGGACCAGTTGAGGGTCAGCACGGGATTTTCACTCACCATGCCGGAGCACTCAGGGCTCAACGTGGAGGCGTCAACATTGCCGCCGCCATTGACGCTGACGAAGAAGGGATCCAGCGGAAAACCGGCAGCGAGATCGACCGTGATATAGGCCGACGAATTGGCGATTGGGCTGGAAGGGATTGTGCCGGCTGCGGCTGTCGTGTCGGAATCCTGGGCCATCGCCACGGCGGCGCTGGTCAGTATCGCGATCACGAGCGCAGGAACGATCATCCATCTACGCATGCATTCTTCTCCTTTGTCTTTGCTTGACCCGATGCTCGACGCCTAAGGCGTCGAGCACGTGTCACATAATTTGCCTGCTTCAGGGTGCTAGCTGGCTCATCCGCTGTGTCTGCGGCTCATCGCATACTGTTGCGGCACGCAACCACACGGGCAATACCATATCACATGCCGGCCAGATTACGCGGAACGAAACAGGACCATTTGCCTACCGCTTGTCCGGCGGTCAGCGAATTCGCGGCAGTTGTTCGCCGCTGAGCATGTCCACCACACGCTGCCCGCCAACGCGACTGCGCAGGAGACGCGCCCTGCATGTTCACCGCACGACGGCGCCAATGTCGACAGCTTCCTTGCCCAAAGGATGGGCACGCATCGCGTCAAGCACGCCGGCTGCTTTCTCGGCCGCGTACAATCGCCAGGCACTTTCCCTCGTTGGCCACATAGAGCGGGTCGAAGCCCAGAATCTCGCACGCGCCACGTACTTCGTCGCGCACGGGAATCGCCTGCTCCTGCAGGAGGATGCCAACCCGCGGCGATTCGGCAATCTCGTTGAGTGCGCTGGCAACGCCACCACGCGTGTCGGGTCGCGCAATACATGCACGGCGTCGCCACCCGCCGCCAGCATTGCTTGCACCAGCGTGTGCAGCGCGGCCGTGTCGCTGCAGATGGTCGTTTCAAAGTCGAGTCCCTCACGCACCGACATGACGGCGATGCCGTGGTCGGCGATGTAGCCGCTGAGCAGCACGTGATCGCCCACGGCGGCGCGCTGCGGGTCAATCACAACGCCCGCCGGGATCAATCCGACGCCGCTGGTGTTGATGTAGACGCCGTCCCCCTTGCCGCGCTCAACCACTTTGGTGTCGCCCGTCGCGATCGGCACCCCCGCTTCGGCAGCCGCCTGCTGGAGCGACTGCGCCACGCGCCAGAGCGCCTCCATGGGGAATCCCTCTTCGAGAATCAGCCCCACGGAGAGCGCCAGCGGCATGGCGCCGCACATTGCCAAATCGTTGATCGTGCCGTGAACAGCGAGTTTGCCGATGTCGCCGCCGGGAAACTCGAGTGGGCGCACCACATAGGAATCGGTGCTGAAGGCAAAGCGCGCGCCTGCCGCCTCGAGAATCGCTCCGTCGTGGCGTGCGTCAAGCGCGGCGTTGGTGAAGAGCGGGCGTAGCATCTTCTCGAAGAGCATGTGCGACATCCGACCGCCCCCACCATGCGCAAGCAGCACGTGGGGATAGTCGCTAATGGGTATTGGACAGGACAAGGCGCTTGGGCCGGCAAATTTGCTCATGGATGAGGCGGTAGTGGATGACCGGATGATTGGCGGACTCAACATTGATTATTGTGTAGGTGAGGTATACCGATCACGTCATGTGGCTAGTGTGCTTACCATCTTCCAGTCGCTGATTGACGATGTTCACGTACTCCGAATCGTCAGTGCCAGCACCCTCATTTGTAGTCAAAAAGCCCGTAGAGACATAATGAAGAGTGATGAATACCTACGTGATGCTTATAGCCGGCATCAATGTCGGCGGCAAAAACAAAGTACCGATGGCTGGCTTGAAGAAGTGCTTGGAAAATCTGGGATTTTCCAATGTCTCAACCTATATTGCCAGCGGAAACGTGATTTTAGAGTCCGACAAACACGCTGACGAGGTAAAGACCAAGATTGAAGAGGCTCTGCCTGAGAGCTTCAACCTCGATGACGAACTCATCAAAGTCTTGGCCCTGACTCACAAGCAACTCCAAGCCGTCATCGATGACAAGCCCGAAGGCTTCGGCGAGCAGCCAGACAAATACCACAGTGATGTAATCTTCTTGATCGGCATCACGCCGAAACAAGTCCTGCCAGCTCGCCGAGGGAAGGTGTTGACCGTATCTGCGGGCGATGGTGTAATTTACTCACAACGTCTCAGCTCTCAACGTACCAAGAGCCGGCTAAATAGGTCATGGCAACACCGGCCTACAAATCCATGACCATCCGCAATTGGAACACGACCACCAAGTTACTGAGCATACTAGAGGATCAGGTCCCTGAGGTGGAGTCAATAGTTGCCATTGATGATGATTCCTTCAGTGCACCCAGTTCATCAGTCAACCAGATCACATGCAGTCACCAGTCCATCAGTCACCAGATCACCCAGTCACCCAGTCCCCATCCCAGTCACCCACTCGCCTCCTCATGGGCGCGAAACTGGTAATACGCCGCGCACGCACCTTCGGACGAGACCATGGGTGCGCCCAGCGGCTTCTCTGGCGTGCAGAGCGTACCGAACGCGCTGCAATGGTGCGGCTTGGCGCGCCCCTGCATGATCTGGCCCGCAATACAGAGTGGCGATTCCTCGACACCCCCCTCGTCCAGCACGAAACGCGCATGCGCATCGTAGGCCGCAAAGTCGGGGCGCAGCGCCAGTCCACTCTGTGGAATGACACCGATGCCACGCCAGGCGCGGTCACAGGGCACGAAGACTTCGGCTAGCACCTGCTGAGCAGGCAGGTTGCCGGTGCGGTTCACGGCGCGCGCATAGGCGTTCTCCACGCCCCAGCGGCCCTCTTCAAGCATCCGCAGCGTTTGGTAGATACCCTGCAGCAGGTCGAGCGGCTCGAAACCCGTGACGACGATTGGCGCATGAAATCGCTCGGCCAGTGGCTCGTACTCCTTGTAGCCCATGATGGCGTTGACGTGGCCCGCTGCGAGGAAGCCCTGCACGATGTTTCCTTCTGCGCCAAGAATCGCCTCGATCGCGGGCGGCACAAGGACATGAGAGGTCAGTATCGAGAAGTTCCTGATGTCTTGCTCATGGGCGTAGCGAACCGCCATCGCGTTGGCCGGGGCGGTCGTCTCGAAGCCCACGGCAAAGAAGACAACTTCGCGATCGGGATTGCGCTTGGCGAGAGTGACTGCGTCGAGCGGGGAGTACACGATGCGCACGTCGCCCCCAAGCGCCTTGACGCTCAGCAGGTCGGTGGTTGAACCCGGCACGCGCAGCATGTCGCCAAAGGAAGTGAGAATGACTTCGGGGCGGCGCGCAAGCTCGATGGCATTGTCGATCAGCTCGAGCGAGGTGACGCAAACTGGGCAGCCTGGTCCATGGACCAGCGTTACCATTGGCGGCAGCATACTGTCGATCCCATACTTGACAAGCGTATGGGTCTGCCCTCCGCAGATTTCCATGATTGTCCACGGTCGGGTGACGATGCGCTCGATGGCGCGTACGAGTTGAGTAGCTTCGGCCTCTCCCCGGTATTCATCAACGAATTTCATAGTCCGAGTTCGCCTTCCTTCCGCGCCCTCACGGGGCCGTCTCGATATTGAGTTCGTTTAGTTCGTCCATCTGCTCCAGGAAGCGGAAGACCTGCTGCGCCTCGTCCTCATCCACCTTGCTGATGGCGAAACCCACATGCACGATGACGTATTCGCCCACCTGCACATCGGGCGTATACGCGAGGCAAACCTCCTTGACGATGCCGCCGAAACTGACGCGTCCCATCGCCATGCCGTCATCGCGCATTTCCACCGAGAGAACTTTTCCTGGAACACCTAGGCACATTATGAATTACCTCGCATACGAAGTCCTGCAATTTGGAGCATGAATGACGCACGGTACGTAGTGCACGTTGCGTTGTGAGTGCGGCGCAATTTTGGTGGGCGGCTACTTGGACTGTTCCGTCCTCGAGTAACGGATGACTGCACAACATGAGCAACAATCCTGGGCGGGCACTGACGTTTTCTTGCATCAAACATGGCGAATCTCAAGCGCCTTACGGCAAGGCTCGTGCCACCCTGTGCCGAGCTACGGCGATTTGGCCCAGCGCAATACAGCCGTCGTTGGGAGGCGTCTGACTGTGAAGCAGCACCTGCATGCCGCGGCTGCGCAGCGCTTCAGCCGTCCAGTTCACGAGAAGGCGATTCTGGAAGCAGCCGCCGCTGAGCGCCACTCGCTCTGCGCCATGCTGCGTCGCCACGTCCGCAATTGCCTGCGCAAGCCCGCGATGCACGCGTGCGCTAATAATATCCACACCCACGCCGCGCGCCTGGTCGTCGAGCAGCGCGCGCACAAGGGGTTCCCAGTCTAGCACGAGTGGCACATTGGCCGAAGCGCGAAGCAGGAGCGGATATGCGCCTTTAGCGTGCGGATCGGCGACGTGCTCGAGCGCGAGTGCTGCCTGCCCCTCAAAACTGCTGCGCAACCGCAGCCCGAGCAGCGCGGCGATGCCATCAAAGAGGCGTCCGGCGCTGCTTGTGATCGGCGAGTTGATGCCTTTCGCCAGCATTCGGCCGAGGAGCGCGCGTTCCTGCGGCGCAAAGGCAGCATCCGGCAGCGCTGCGTCCGCCAGGTTGGGATCAAGTTCCCACAGGAGCGCCAGCGCACTGCGGCGCGGTTCGCGCACGGCGGCCTCGCCTCCCGGCAGACGAAATTGGCGCAGATGCGCCACGCGCACGCAGGAATGTGTGTCACCCAGAAGAAACTCGCCGCCCCAAACCGTGCCGTCCGTTCCGAAGCCCGAGCCGTCCCACGTCACACCCAGCGCCGGGCCGTCGACATGGTTTTCGGCCAGGCAGGCCGCAAGGTGCGCGTGGTGGTGCTGCACGGCAACGAGAGGCAGACCTACCGGCAGCATGCTTGCGCCTTCGGCGGATGTGCGGCGCGCCCACTGGGTCGAGGCGTAGTCAGGGTGCATGTCGTGGGCAATCGCCACAGGCTGCGCCGCGTACATCCGCACGAAATCGGCGATGACGCGCTCGAAGGCCCTCATTGCTTCCGGCGATTCAAGATCGCCAATGTGCTGGCTAATGAAGACGTCTCGGCCCAGCGCCAGAGCCAGGGCGTTCTTGAGATGGCCTCCTACCGCAAGCAAAGGCGGGCACTCGTCGCCCAGGCGTACGGGCAGCGGTGCATAGCCGCGCGCACGCCGCAGGATGCGCGGCGCACCGTCCAGTACGGCCGCAACACTGTCATCAACGTGGCGTGCAATCGGCCGGTTGTTGAGCAGAAAGAGGTCCGCCATGTCGCCCAGGCGATCGAGCGCCTCTTCGTTGTCGGTGCAGATCGGCTCGTCGCCGCGGTTGCCGCTTGTGGCGACAAGCGCGCGTCCCGTTTGTTCGAGCAGCAGATGATGAAGCGGCGTGGAGGCGAGCATGACGCCCAGCGTGTTGTTGCCGGGCGCGACGCTCGGCGCAACGGGGGCGTCGGCCTTGCGTGGGGCAAGCACAATCGGCGCAGCCGCCGAAGAGAGCAGCGCCGCGCATGTCTCGTCAATGTCAATCAGCGCGTGCGCCTCGTCGAGCGTGCGCACCATGAGTGCGAACGGCTTTTCCTCACGTGCCTTGTGCTGGCGCAGCCTTGCGACCGCCTCGTCATTGGCTGCGTCAACCATCAGGTGGAAACCGCCCAGTCCCTTGACGGCAACAATCTCGCCGTTGCAAAGTGCTTTGGTTGCGGCAGCGAGTGCCGCGCTTCCGTGCAACAATTCTCGCTCGGCGATACCTCCGGAGCGCCTGGCAAGCTCCAACTCCGGGCCGCAGGTCGGGCATGCCGTGGGCTGCGCGTGAAAGCGGCGGTCCGCGGGATTCTCGTACTCGGCGCGACAGGCGGGGCAAAGCTCGAACGTGCGCATTGTCGTGCGCGGCCGATCGTAAGGCAGCGCCTCGATGATGCTGAAGCGAGGCCCGCAGTTCGTGCAGTTGGTGAAGGGATAGCCGTAACGCCGGTCGCTCGCCTGCTGTATGTCCGCAAGGCAGTCCGGGCAAATTGCCACATCGGGCAGAAGCAGGGCGCGTGTGGGGCCTGCCTCATCGCTGGCGCGAATCAGGAAATTGTGCGCCCTCAGCGGTTCAATCCAGGTGCGCGCAATTGATTGAATCATCGCCAGTGGCGGCGGTTCATCGGCAATGCGGGCGGCAAATGTCTCAACGGCCGCTCGCTGGCCTTCCACCTCAATCTGCACCCCGGCGCGACCGTTGCTTACCCAGCCCGTCAGACCCAGTTCCGTTGCCGATCTGTAGACGGTGGGACGAAAGCCGACGCCTTGCACTGCTCCCTCTATGAGAAGCCTGAGCCGAACGCCCTCTTCGGCGTCTGACGGCGCTGCCAACCTATCCGCCTGCTGCAACATGTTCGTGGCCACCCACCGATGCAAGCGCCTCCAGCCATTCGCTCCACGGTGCGATTCCCGCACCAGTGCGCGCCGAAACGGGCCAGATTGTTGCTGTTGAATTGACAAGCGCCACGCCACGCATGAAATTGTCCAGGTCAAACTCGAGCATCTCGATCAAGTCGGCTTTGTTCAGGATCACGACGTCGGCCCTGGCGTAGATGCCGGGGTATTTGAAAGGTTTATCGTCGCCTTCGGGAACGCTGGCAACCACCACGTTGGCGCGGACGCCAAGCGCAAAGTTGGCCGGGCAGACGAGATTGCCCACGTTCTCGATGAGCAACAAATCAATCTCCGCCAGCGGCAGTTGGTCCAGCGCACCGCGCACCATGGCGGCGTCGAGGTGGCAGCCGCCGTCGGTGTTGATTTGCACGACGGGCAGCCCGGCCGCAGCCACACGATCGGCATCGATGCGTGTGGCAAGGTCGCCCTCGATCACCCCCACGCGCAGACGTCCTCGCAATGCTGCCGCAGTTGCCAGAATGAGCGTTGTCTTGCCGGCGCCGGGCGAAGCCATGACGTTGATAGCTGTCACGCCGGCGGCTTCGAGTCGGGCCAGGTTGATTGCCGCGGCCTGATCGTTCACATCAAGCACATGACGAACCACGGGAATCTCGGTCACAGGAATACCTTCCGCAAGGCTGCCGCAAGACGGCAGCATCAATCAACCTCGATACTCATCACAAGCAGTTCGTTCCCGCCGACCACCTGCGCGGGCGCGCCGCCGCAGAGCGGGCAACAGCCGTCAAGGGGCGGCGTTATGTCAAAGGCAACGCCGCACGCGCCGCAGGTGGCACGTGCAGGAATCACAATTAGCTCAAGGTTGGCGCCCGCTGCGGGCGTGTCGCGGCTCAGGAACTCGAAGTAGAAGTTGACGGAATCGGGCGCAATGCCCGTGAGCGCTCCGACCGAGACGCGAATCAACCGTATGTGGGGGGCTCCGGCATCACGCGCAGCGTCAAGCGCAATGTCGACAATGTTCTGGGTGACGGCAAGTTCGTGCATGGGAGAATTGCGTTCGTCGGCCCGCGCCGGCGCCTCACTGGTTGAACTGCCATTGTACCATGTTCCAGCTTGCACCCGCGATTGACCGTCGCGGCGGCAGTCGCTAGAATAAATGACACGTCACCCCACTCAATCCTTGGCGTCTCGTCAAGCCCATCCGAATCACTCCGCTCATGAGCCTGACTGACCCAACGCTGCGCCACCTGTATGTCGAGCTCTCTCGGCTTGATCTGCTGATCTACCGGCGTCTCGCGCGCATGGCCGATGCGCAGGCCACACGCGCTGAGGATCCCGCCGCCGCGTCGCGCCAATCGCAAACCCCATATTTCTCCCTCGGCGCCGTGCAGCAATTGCTTCAGCAGCCCTTTGGCGAAACGTTCGCAGTCCACGAAGCGGCGGAAGCGTCGCGTTCTTCCGGTGACGGTGAAGTCTACGCCGAGGCACTCACGCAGATTGAGAGGCAGATCGCCGAGGTCGTTGCAGAGTCGGAAGACGGCGAAGGTTCGCGCCTTGTCCGGTTGGCCCTAGCCTGCGATCTCTCCCGGTACGAACTTGATTCATTTCTCGTTTGCCTTGCACCGGCGCTTGATCTTCGGTACGAGCGCATCTACGGCTTCCTTCACGATGATTTGACACGCCGGCGCGCGACCTCCAATTTGATTCTCGACCTGCTCAGCCCGTCTGGCCCAGAGCGATTGAGCGATCTGGTGCATCTGGCCGAGGACGGTGCGCTGATTCGCAACCACCTCGTCGCACGCGTGCCGGATCCAGGCATCCTGCAGCCCGTGCTACTCAACCAGGCACTTGCGCCCGAACCATCAATCGTCCTCTGGCTGCTCGGAAAATACAGCCCGGGTCCCGCGCTCAAGGCTCATGTCGAATGGGTTGCGCAGGCGCCGCCGCACTTTGCGCACTTCTCGGACGAGCAAATACTGGCCATGCAACAGGCCGCCGCGACTGATGGCTTTCTGGTGTTGACGGGAAAGGACGGCGCGGCCAGGCGCAGCGCAATGGAGTGGTTTGCCAACGCCCTCGACGCCCCCCTGCTGCTTCTCGACCTGCAAAGTGTCGCCGGCGCCGGTGTTGACGTCGAGGAGACACTCGGGATCTTCCTGCGCGACGCGCGCCTGACTGGCACGATCGCGGCCATCAACGGTTGGGACGCTCTGTTTGAAGAGGGCGCACCACCGTCGCGCCTCTTCGAGAAGCTGTGTGAGCATTCGGGTCCCGTTGTGGTCTCGGCGGAGGCCAATTGGCGCCCACGCGATGTGGACCGGGCGCGCAGGCTCACGTGGGTCAATTGCCCTCCGCCCACTTTTACGCAGCGGCGCGGCTTTCTTGCGACGGCCCTTAGCGAGCTGCCCAGCGAGGAGCCGCTCGATGCGGTGGCGCTCTCGGGTCGCTTTGTCCTCACCACACGCCAGATGAGCGACATGATTGCCTCGGCGCTTGACCATGCCGCACAAATGGGCCGACCACTGCGCAATGACGACTTGTTTATTGCCGCACGTGAGCACTCGAGCCCACGCCTGAGCACCTTTGCGCGCAAACTCACAGCGCGTTTTGACTGGGACGACCTCGTCCTGCCTGCCGACCAGATCGAGCGTTTGCGCGAGTTGCTGCTCATGGTGCGGGGGCGCCCCCAGGTGCTTGATGAATGGGGCTATGCCCGCAAACTTGCGCCAAGCTATGGCGTCTCGGCGCTCTTTGCCGGTCCACCGGGAACCGGCAAAACCATGGCCGCCGAGGTCCTCGCACGCGCGCTTGAGCTTGACGTCTACAAGATCGACCTTTCGGGGCTTATCAGCAAGTACATTGGTGAAACTGAAAAGAACCTCGAGCGAATCTTCACCGAAGCGGAAAACAGCAACGCGATTCTCTTCTTTGACGAGGCGGATGCAGTCTTTGGCAAGCGCTCGGAAGTCAAGGATGCCCACGATCGCTACGCCAATATTGAGACAAGTTACCTCCTTCAGCGCATGGAGGCGTATGATGGTGTAACCATTCTCGCCACCAACTTGCGTGCAAATCTAGATGAAGCCTTCACCCGCCGCCTGCACGGCGTGATCGATTTCCCCTTCCCGGACGCCGCACAGCGTCTGCGCATCTGGGAGGCGCTCTTTCCCGCCGACACGCCACGGTCCGCCGACGTGGACCTGGCGGCGCTTGCGCGGCGCTACAAGCTCGCCGGCGGCAGTATCCGCAACATCATTGTGGCGGCCGCGTACTTTGCCGTTGCGGACGGCAACGAAATGACCATGGCGCATTTGCTTCACGCAACCCGTCGGGAGCTGCAGAAACTTGGCCGGCTTACAGATGAACGCGATTTCGTGAGCTAATTCGCCGCGCCCACCGCGCATACGCCAAACCGCTCCAAATTGACCTGGAAACCAGTCTCTGAAACTGGGTTGACAACTGACTGCGCGGTAGATATAATTGCGATATAAGCAAGCCCATGCCGCCGGCAGTTGAAGTGGAAAGCAAATCCGGTCTTCAGGACGCGCTGTACTGAAGGAAGTGATTGCATGACGACTGTTCAGGCACCTAACCACGAGTCCAAAAAAGCGCGCGACGACTCACGTCAGCTATTGCGCCATAATCAGGAGAGCGACGAATCGTCAGCCTTTGATGCGCAGCGACTCTACGGCAACGCCGCGCTCGGCGTCGGCGGCACAGTTGCTGCCGCCGGGGACCCGGGCGCCATCGTCCAGCGCGCGCGCATCGTTGTCCAGGCCAAACTCACCGTCGGCCCGGTTGACGACGCATATGAGCAAGAGGCGGACAGCGTCGCCGAAAGTGTTGTGCAGCGACTCTCCGCACCTCCAGTGCAGCGGCAGGAGGACGAAGAGGAACTCCAGATGAAGCGCACGGGTGACACCGTGCAGCGGCAGGAGGACGAAGAGGAACTCCAGATGAAGCGCACGGGTGACACCGTGCAGCGGCAGGAGGAGGAAGAGGAGCTCCAGATGAAGTCGTTGGAGGGACCCGGCCCCACCGAACTTGACCCGGGACTCGAGTCACAAATTCAGCGCGCCCGCACAGGTGGCAGCGCGCTCGAACCTGGCGCACGCACGTCGATGGAGGGCGCGATTGGCTCGGATTTCAGCGGTGTGCGCGTGCATACCGGCGCAGAATCGGATTCGCTCAATCGCAGTCTGAGCGCACGTGCATTCACGACCGGCAATGACATCTTCTTTCGTTCCGGTGAGTACAGCCCCGCTACGTCGCAGGGGCAGCGGCTTCTGGCACACGAGCTGACGCATGTTGTCCAGCAAGGTGGCGCTGGTCTGCGGACGAAGCGTATGCAAAGCGACCTCCAGCGCAAACGTGCGCAAAGTGAACTCTTCTTTGGTTAGTACATAGTCTTGCGGTTGATCCCTGTCCCGAAAATCGGCCATCCCCCTCGTGGCGTGGACAGGAACTGCAGTCTCTCTACATCGCAACTAACGTTCATCGATGGAAGTCGAGAGCCGCACTGAGGACGGTCAATTGGCTGTTCGAGGTCGCGCTTTTTTTTGTCAGTCAACACGAACTTCTATGCCCGCCAAGCAAGGCGCAGCGCGATTTGCTTTCTGGTCTTTCCGGCGCACAGGCTGCACGCTGCGCCGACGCGTCGCAGGATAACGGCAATGCTGACCATTAGGGAGCCATTGCTTCCAAATGGTCCCGGTGCAGTTGGCGCCCGCCCGCACAACGTGATTGACAAGTAAGAAATCCTTTTCGACGAGGTAGGCACCTGTGATTGATCAGCTGGACGATGCGCTGCGCGACTTTCTGATTCGCGAACTTCCCGTGCGCGAAAACGAAGTCGACATCGCTTTCGACCAGCCAAAGCGCGAGTGGTCGGCTCGCCTGAGCCGCCCAACCATCAACCTCTTTCTGCGTGATATTCGCGAAAACACGAAGTTGCGCACGCCGGGACCTGCCTTCCAGGATCGGCGCACCGGTGATATGGTGAGCGTACTCCATCACGGACTGCGGTTTGACCTCTTCTACCTCGTCACGGCCTGGGCCAAAGACCCTCTTGACGAGCACCGGATTCTGTCAAGAATGCTTTCAGCGCTCTTTCGCTTGCGCGCCGTGCCTGAAGATATCCTTGCCGAACATGTGCCAGGCCAGGAAAATGGCGTGGCCCTCAAACTTGCGCAGTACGACACGCAAGGCGGTGTGAGCGACCTTTGGTCCGTGCTCGACAACGAACTTCGCCCGGCTATTGACATGGTTGCCACAGCAACCATTCAGCCGTATGTTGATACAACGGTGCCGATCGTACGATCGCTGGATATCCGCTATCGGCAGATTACGACTCTTTCCACGCAAACGCGCACAATTCTCTCTATAGGACGAGCTAAAGCGCAGGCCTCGCCCGAAGGTGGGGACGCCGAAACCGAATCCGCCGAACGAGAAAACGGTGAGCAGGAAGCGCCGGCCAAGCCCGCCGGCAAGGGGAAATCCAAGCCGGCCAAGCCGTAACTTCTTTTTGCCGGCTTGACTGTCGTCGTTGGCTAATCTATGTTCTGTGTCCGCGCAGACCCTGTCTGCTTCTCTTGCACAATCCGGTGTCTCATGCACCATCCGGAAGTCCGCAACGTTTCCGCCTGAGCCTGGTGCTGCTCATTATGCCTGTGAATTGTCAGCTGCCTGTCCGTCGCGGAACTATCATGCGATGACTCACCGTGATGGACGTCCCTGGTCCTACTCGTTGTCCGAACCATGCGTCATTATCGTACGCACACTGTGAGGGAGGAATCACCCAATGCCAGAGTATCTGTCCCCAGGCGTCTATGTTGAAGAGGTGAATCGAGGACCAAAGCCAATTGAGGCAGTGAGCACCTCAACGGCTTGCTTCATCGGTTTCACCGAGAAGGCCGAGTACACTCGTGAGATCGACGGTGAGCAAGTCACCGAAAACCTTCTCGGGAGTCCCGTATTTGTCACCAACTGGACGCAGTATCGCGAGCGCTTTGGCGATTTGGTGCCGGGCGCCTACCTGCCGCAGGCGATCTACGGATTCTTTCTTAACGGCGGGCAGCGCTGCTATGTGCTGAGCGTCAAGACGATTCCTCGTGCCCAGAACACGCTTCTCAGTGCAGACGGCAAACCGCGCCTGATGGTGCGCGCCAGGCAGGCGGGCTTTGACGGCGCCACGCTGCGCGTGCGCATTGAGGCCCCTGAACCGGCCAAGGGCAGCGCGGCGAGCGCAGCGCCGGCGGCGGCCAAGAAGGGCAAGGAAGGCGACGACGCCGCAGCGGGTGATGCCGACAAGGGCGCCGCGGCCAATGCCGCTCCTCCGCCGGCGGCAGCGGCAGACGGTGATGGCCAGGGCATCTTCACGTTGTTTGTGGACCGCCAGACAAAATCGGGCGAATGGAAGACTCTCGAGTCGCGCAAGGATGTTCGCCTGACCGAGACACAGTCGGAAGACGGCAAGTCAACCGTCAACTTTGCGTATCCCAACAACAAGGGACCGAACTTCATCGACCTGACGATTACCGATCCCGGCGCACCCCTTTCCAAGATTGCACCCCGTTCGCAGGAGCAGTCGCTGGTGATCCAGTCGGCGCTGATGGAACCGGCGAACTACTCGGAATATCAGGGTGACGCACTCAAGAAGACCGGCATTGAAGGGCTTGCGCAGCACGATGATATCAGCATCGTCTGCATCCCCGACTTGATGACCAAGATGCCCGGCCAGAAGAGCGTCGACCGCGTCATGGTCAAGGCTGTCCAGACGGCGCTGATTGCCCATTGCGAAGGGCTGGGCGACCGTGTGGCGATTCTCGACACCCCGCCGGACATGAACGCATCGGAGGTGAAGGACTGGCGCATGAATGTCACGGGCTTCGATTCAAGCTACGCGGCCATGTACTACCCATGGATCGAAGTCATGGACGCTGCCACGAATCAGCCGGTCTTCATGCCGCCATCGGGCCACATCGCCGGCATCTGGGCGCGCAGCGACAGCGAGCGCGGCGTACACAAGGCACCGGCCAACGAAGTTGTGCGCGGCTGCACCCGCCTTGCCTACAATGTCACGAAGGGCGAGCAGGACACCCTCAACCCGGTCGGCGTCAACTGCATCCGCTTCTTCCCCGGCATGGGTTACCGTGTCTGGGGCGCCCGCACCCTTGCCAGTGACGCCTCATGGCGCTACATCAACGTGCGTCGCCTCTTCAACATGGTCGAGCAGACCCTGCGCACAAGCACAATGTGGGCGGTCTTCGAGCCGAACGACCAGCGCTTGTGGGCGCGGTTGCGGCGCGACGTGGGCAACTTCCTCATGGGCCTTTACTCCCAGGGAATGCTCTTCGGCGCTGCGCCGGCGCAAGCCTACTACGTCAAATGCGACGAGGAACTGAATCCGGCCTACGTGCGCGATCTTGGCCAGCTGTTCATCGAGATCGGCATCTCGCCGGTGAAGCCCGCCGAGTTCATCATCTTCCGCATCGGCCAGTGGTCGGGTGATGCCGAATAGGGTGTCCAGCAAGAACATACCGTTGCGGCGGCTGCCCCGCATAATGCCGCCGCAACGCCCGCTTCTCAATCTTGCGCGCACATGCGCATCACACGCAGTTCAGGAGGCATGAAATGGCGGTAGAAGATCCCCTACAGGGATATCGCTTTTCCCTGGAAGTTGGTGACCTGTCGGGCTGGTTCACTGGAATTGATGGCCTGGGTTCCGAGAACGAAATCGTCCAGTCCAAGACGTTGACCAAAGACGGCAAGGAAGTCGTGATCAAGAGCGCCGGCCGCCTTACGTGGGGCGATGTGACCTTGAAGCGCGGCTTGACCTCCGATTTGGCGATATGGAAGTGGCGCCAGCAAGTGATTGACGGCAAGATGAGCGATGCCCGCAAGGATTGCACCATCACGCTCTACTCGTCGGATCTCAAGCCGATCGTGCGCTGGATGCTGCAGAAGGCGTGGCCGGCCAAGGTGAGCGCAACATCGCTTGCTTCGGACAGCAACGACTTTGTCATCGAGGAGATGACACTGGCGCACGAAGGCCTGACGCGTGAAGGCGTTTCGGGTCAGGTTGCAGCAACGCGCTCAGGTCAATACGCGCGACTGCTTGCTGGTTTGTTTGCACACTTTGCGCCGCGCACAAGCGCTGCAGCAGAGTGAGTCAGGACGTAATCCGTTTGCGCAGCCCGGCGATGAACCGCGCTGGGCTGCGCAAACCGTTATTCTAGGACGCAGCGTCCCGCTTGTCCGGGATTGGCTGACGGGCCCGGAGGTCCAACCATTCGCATGGGCATACCTATTTTTCGGGATCCGCTGCTGAAACACAGCTTTACGGTTTGGATTGCCGGGGGCGCGGGAACGCTCTTTAGCGGCTCGTTCCAGGATATTAGCGCGCTCACGTATGACATCGCGAAGGTTGAGTACAAAACCTTCAACTCATCGAGCGGTCAGCCCGAGGTGCAGTATATGCCGGGGCGCACCGAGCCCGGTACAGTGACACTGAAGCGAGGCATCACGGGGGCGGTGAGCTTCTGGCTCTGGCCGCAGCAGGTTGTGACGGGAGCAATCAACCCGGCGCGCGCTTCCATGAGTATTTATGTCCACAACCGCATGTATTGGCCGGTGCTCGGCTGGAACTTCTTTAATGTATGGCCCACAAAGTTCTCTTTGGGCACGCTGGATGCCACACAGAGCGAGTTCCTCATAGAGGAGATGACAGTGGTTTACGAACGCGTCGAATTGTCGGTGGTTTCAGCGCCGTGAAACTGCAAACCGAGTTCCCATTTACCCTGCCGCGCGGTTATCTTGACGGCGCAGGCAAGGTGCACAATCAAGGCGTCATGCGGCTGGCAACGGCCATGGACGAAATTGTACCGCTGCGCGACCCGCGCGTGCGCGCCAACCAGGCATATTTGACGATCATCCTCCTCGCCCGGGTGATTACCCGTATTGGTGACGAGACAAACATCACGACGAGTGTGGTGGAGAACTTGTTTGCGGCGGACCTCGCGTATTTGCAGGCCTTCTACCGCAAGATCAACGAAGAGGGCGTCTCGCTGTTCCAGGTCACCTGTCCGGAATGCCGGCATGTCTTTGAAATGGACCTGACTGACCTGGGGGGGTTGTCGGCTACCCCCTAGATCGCCTGCATGAGGAGGTAGCCTACATTGCGTATCACTTCCACTGGCCGCTCGATTCGATCCTGACGCTGGAGCACAGCGATCGTGAACGCTGGGTGGAAGAGATCGCTCAACTCAACCGCAGGTTGAGTGAGTAATGCAGGAACCGTCGGTTGAGTGAGTAACACATGTAGCGCAGCACGTTTGGTGGACGTAGCGGGGGGCTTCCAGCCCTCCGATGCAGGATCGGGAACCACGCGCGGTCGGAGGGCTGGAAGCCCCCCGCTACGAAGCCCCGAGCCTCTGCGTAACCCGAATTTTCATTTGTCAGTTGTCAGTTCGTACCGCACCTCTGCTGCGTAACACGAGTGAGTAATGCGGGCGGTTGTTGGGTGCGATTGCAAGTCTCGATTTGGGGAGCCGTATTGTGCCGGCAAGCAACATCGATGAAGGTGGGTCGGTTTCGGCCTCGCAAAGCAACAACATTGCGCAGAGCATTGCGAAGCTGACGCCTGAACAAATGCGACAGCTTGCCGCGCTCCTGTATGCCATGTTGCGCGATGATCTTCGCACGGCGCGGGCACGCAATCAGGACGGATTGCTGCGGCGCTGATGTGAACCAGGAATCAAACCCGCAGGCGCCAATACACCGTAACGCAGAGGTGCGGAGGGCGTAGGGGAGAAGTGGCCGCTCGAGTGAGCTGACCTGCGGTTGGTCGATTCGAATCCTCTGCGCTTTGCATTGAGAAGTAGTTCTCATGGCTGCACGAATTATGGCGCGTGCCGAGCGCACTTCCGCAAGGCAAGTGAAATGCGACGCCACCGCAGCGATGTGTGATTGAGGATAGGGTGCCAGGATGTCGGTTTCAACTCTTGCGAACAATGTTGCAGAACAAGCGCGTACGGTTGCCCGCGGTGATGGCAAGACGGACCCCGTACCCTCGTTTGCGTTCAGCGTTGTGATTGACGGAATTACCGAGGCGACATTCACCTCCTGTTCCGGTCTCTCCGTCACGCGCTCTGTCACCGAACTGCGCGAGGGGGGTGTCAACGACGGCGCCACGTGGCTGCATACGGGTCTCTCCTACGGCAAAATCACCCTCAAGAGCGGAATCACCCATTCGGCGGCGTTGTGGGAGTGGTTCTACACCGGCGCGCTCGACGGCAAAGTGCGCTTCCGCCAGATTTCCATTGAGCAGATTGTGCCCTACACGCAAACCGTGGCCCGACGCTACGATCTCGAGAACGCGATTGCGACGGTATGGACCGGCCCGAGCCTGGACACGGGCAGCAACGAAGTGGCAGTGGAGACGTTGGAAATTGCATTCCGGCGCTTCACCGTAACGCCGGGCACTGCGCCGTAGGCGGCGACTCCCACCAGACAATTCTGCGCAACTCAAAACACACATGGCCCAAGGTCCAAATCGGAGACAACCGACGCGACAGGCACCTGCAATCGATGCGGATGCGCAGGTTCAGTACCCGCTGAGCGCGGCGGTGCTGCGTCGCCATTCGCCGGCCACTTCTCCATGGGCGCAGCTCTTGAACAGCGGGCGCGAAGGCGCCACGCATAGTTTGATGGCGCGCCTGCGCCGCACCTATCAGTCGCCCGCGCTCGCGTCACGGCCACCGCTGCCCTTCCCGGGTGATGCGGAGACGGACGCCTCGCGTGCGCGGTTTGGACGTGGCGCCGGACAGCCCTTGGCGCTGAACGCGCGCTTTGTCCAGGTTGACGAAGACCTCTCCCTGCCGGTGGAGGAAGCTGCAGAGTACGAGCAGGTTGTTGACGAAACGCCATTCGCCGTCCCTCTCCAGCAAGACGAAGTGGAAGCTGCGTTCTCTGAGACCGACTCGTTCGACGTAGAGCCCGCTGCGCTGGACTGGATGACCGCGCCCCCGCCCAACTTTGCGCCGGAGACACCGGCCGACAGAGCGTTGTTTGGCGATGCCGCCGCCCCTGTGAAAAGTCCGGCGCCCCAGTCTCCGGCGCTCCAGTCTCCGGCGCCCCAGTCTCCGGCGCCCCAGTCTTCGGCGGCTCAGTCGCCTGTGCAGCGCGCAGGGCAAGTGCCTCAGTCTGGACAAACAGCGCCGTCGCCATCGCGTGCTGCGCCCTCTCCCACCCTGCGACGTGCGCTCGTCGGGCGCACCGCTCCCTTGCCGCTCGCGGGTGAGGCAAACCCAATATCACAACGTTCACCATCGCCAACCGCGCCTGCCGCGTCTCTCGCGACGCCGCACCGCGCAGACACCGCAGAGCGCGCAGACACCGCAGAGCGCGCAGACACCCGCAGCCGCCGCCGGGCCGACCCGCGCCGCGCCTGCTTCCCTTCCGCCGGCTGCCGCGCAGCCAGGCAGCCTGCCGGCGGCTCCTCCAGTCGCTGAGGCGCAAGCGCCTCGCGAAGATGCACAATTGGGTGCGTCAGACCAGGAATCGCAGCCCTCCCCGCCATCGGCTCTTGCGGCTGCCGCGCCGGGCGCCACGGCTGCGCAAGGCGCCGTAACGCCTGCGGACCAGTCGCCTGCGCCGTCTCCTGCGGCTGCGCCGGGAAAGCCTGCGCTCAGCCGGGCTGATCAGCTAAACGAACTTGTCGCGCGCGCTGAGGCCGCCTACGCGAGCGGTCAGAAGCCCGATATTCCCGGTGTGGGCGTGCAGCGCGAAAGCCTGGCAGCGCGCCTCTCGCGCATGGTTGCCGAGGCAAACGGCCCGCCGCTGGCAGAGCCACCTGCTGCTGCGCAACGGCTCAAGGGGCTTGACGAGGCCGAGAAAGCGCGCATCATGCAGAACCAGATGCAGCGCTGGCGTTCATTCTCTCGCGTCGAGGTTATCAGCACGCCCGGCCCTGAGGGCGAACCTGTTCGCCCCACGCCGCGCATGCCTGTCTCTGCCGCACCACCTCCGCCGCCGGCGATCACTGTCGCTGCCGACGCTGACGTTGAAGAGACTGCTGCACCTGTCGTCATCGAAGCCGATGCACGCTGGGTGGATGCGCCCGTAGAAACGCAAGCAGAAACCACCACGGAGCTACCTGACGGTCCTGCCGCGAGCCGGCAGGCGCCGGTGGAAATCGCGCCCGGTGCTCCGTCAGCTGTCGCGGATGTGGCGTCGGAGCAGGCCGAGGCCACGACGGACTCGGTCGTTGATCTTCAGCGGCCTGCCGCTGCCATTGAGGAAATTGGCCCGACTGCGGTTGCTGATAGTTCTGCACCGGAAGACCACAGGATTGCAGCAACCCCGGACGCAAGCCAGGCGGCCGCAACTGGTACGGTCGCAACTGGTCAGGCCGCGGTCTCAGCCGATTCCATGGTTCCCGCCGCACCGGTCCAGCAGGTGCAAGCGGCCGAGACCGTCGCTCGCGGCGCAAGCGCGTTACCGTTGGAACCCGCAGCACCAGGCGATCGAGAAGGCCCGCGCACGGGCCGCATCGCCGCATCTGCAGCAGCGGTCGCGCAAGCGGAATCCCATGCCGCCGCCGACGAACTTCCGGCAAGCACCGAGGACGCTGTAGTTCCGGGAGATACGGCCCGACCCGTCGCTCAGCCGACTCCTGGTGCGGAGCCACGTGCGTCAACTCCGAGCACTCCGACCCCCACTTCACCTGTTCCCACAGGCGAAGGAACGCATACCGCTGCAGCCGGGAATCGTAGTTGACGGCCCTGCCGTCGGTGAAGGCCTGGTGGTCGACGCCGCGGGCGAGCCGTCAGGTCAAGACGCTTCTTTTGCCGAAGTCGAGACAACGCATGCGCCAGCGGCCCCGCCACAAGACGGACCGCCGCCCACTCTGCCACCTGCTGTTCCGCCTGCTGTGCCGCCAACGGCCGCGCCGCCTCCCGCTGCGCCGCCTCCCGTTTCGCCACCGCCGGCCGTTCCGTCCGCGACGCCTCCAGGCCCCACGCCGTCAGCAGCCGCGACGTCAGCAGCCGCGCCGCCAACCACGGAGTCGCCGACCGCCGTCTCTCCGAACATCACGCCGCCGGCCGGGTCAGCCTCAACTGATGCTGCGCTGCAGCCTGCCAATCCTGTCCGGCCGCCGAGCCCCGCACCCTCACCAACAGTGGCGCAGCGCGACGCTGACGTGCCGAGTGCGCCGCATCCGGCAGTTCTCCCTGTGCCCCAGTCAACGGCTTTTGCAGCGGAGACGGGGGCTTTCGAGAATCCTGAGGCCGCGCCATCATTGGTCGGAGGCGAAACCGCAGATAGCGAGGCCAAACTGGCGGCCGCCGAGGGAGCGGAAGCGCAAGGCGGGCAAGCCGCGCCGCCGGCAGGCCTGGGCGATGGACCAGTACAGCCGCTGCCTCGTGCTGCAGAAAGTGCTGAAGATCCATCAAGTTCGTCCCGGCAACCAATCACTGTGCGTCCGTCTACTCCTCAGGTTACTCCTTCGCCCCAGGCAGAGACGGCGGTGCCTGGGGCAGAGTCGGTGCAGACTGAGCAATCCTCTGGGGTGTTACCCCAAGCTGATGCCATTGACACCGAGAGATCTGCCGTTGCCGCGCCGGAGGAAAGCGCGGTTCGAGAGGTCGCGCCCCCTCTGCCGCCGCTGCAGGAGCAATGGTCGACCCCGACGTCGCACCCGCAGTGCGCCCGTCGCATGAGGTCGCGCCCACCGAAACGAGCGATCCCGGCGTGACGTCGCCGGATGGCCAGCCCCGAGCTATGCCTACTCGGACTGAAGGCGGCGGCGAGCCGGCAGCAGCCGTGGCTGCGCCGGTCACCCCAACGGCAAGTGCAGAGCGTGCGCGCACAGGCGCGCACCAGGTGGGACCGACTGTGCCTAGCCCTGCCAAACCGGCAGAAGAACCTCGGGACGTCAAGCCGTCCACCGCCGCCGCAGCCGAAGAAGCATTCGTGGCCACTGCCCATTCGTTGCCGGCCGAGGAGTCAGCTTCGGCAGCGAGCGGCGAGGTCGCCACTCCTCATGTAGCAACGCGTGCCTCGGTCGAAACTGACGCCGAGAGTCGTGCGCTCCCGCAAGGGGACGCGCCCGCCACGCAGAATATAGCCGAGGCAGATCGTGGGTCGGCGCCCACGACTGCAGCCGTTCCTGCCGAGGATGTTCCGTCCCGCGCGATCCGGGCTCCAGTGAAGCGCCACAGCGCGCAGAAACCGTCCCGTCTGTTCCGGCCGACGAGTCGGCAGCAGTCGTCGAGCCGAGGGCAGCGAGCGGTTCGTCTCAGCCGGAGTTGACCACGGATGGGCGAGTCGTGCCTGAGCCGATCACGCTCGCTTCCGACGCGGTGCGGGAGGCCCCCGCGTCTGCGCCGCACTTGACGCCGGCTTCTGCGATCCCCGTGCCGGCGCCGCCTGCAGAATCGGCGCCGCCCCGGCCGGAACTTGCCGCTGCGCCGCCGGCCGCCACTGAGTCAGCGCCGGAGCCGTCGAGCCATTTGCAGCCTCCGAGTCCGTCGCAGCCGCCAGACGCTCCGCCACCTGCCGCCGGTGCCGCCCGGTTCGGACTTTCCAGCAACGCCAGGCTCAGAAGCGCCAGGGTCCGCAGCGCCGGCGCCGGATGTGCTGACGCCTTGCCGAGACGCAGCCTGGAGCATCCACGCCGCGATCCGCACCAACGTCCGCCCATCCACCTACCTCACTCAGAGGAGGTCGGCCGGCAATTGACATGCCGCTTGCACGCCGGGGGCGGGGTGTTGCCGGAGCGACATTGCCCCGTGCTGTGGCAGGGAGTGGTGTGCCCACCCCAGGCGGCGCGCCCGCTGCTTCTTCGCCAGGTCTTGTGGCTGCACCTGCGGGGGCCCCACATTCGCCTGCCCCTGCTGTCGCGATGGGTGCATCCCACGCACGCGTGATGGCCGCGCCGGCTGGTGTTGTCCAACGCACGCCGAGTACGGAAACCGCTGCCGAATTCGACGAAATTGTGGGCCCTCCACCCGCCCAGGACGCGGCAGCAGCTAGTCACGCAGCGCCGCGCACCGCCGGCCCCCACGAGCAGCCTGCCCCCGACGCGTCTGCCGGTTCTCGCGCCGCGTCTGCGCGCACGTCACAGCACGCATCCGCTGCAGAGGAGCCGTCGGCGGCGAATGAACCGGCTGCGGCCAGGCCACAGCCAAGCCCGGCGCCGGCAATGCAGACGCATCGTGTGTCCGATGCGACATTGCAGCGTGCCATGGCCGCCTTCAGCCCGCCGCCTGCCATCACGCCCGTGCATGCGTCGGACGTTTCTGTGGTTCAGCGCGCGCCCGACGACTTTGCCTCCTCTACGGATGCGCCGTCGCAAGTGGATCTGAATGCGATTGCGCGTGAAGTCTATCCAATCTTGCGCCGCATGTTGGAAGTGGACCGGGAGCGCCGAACACGCTTCTAAAGTGAAACCAGGATGAAATCCACATTCACTACGAACATCTCAACGCAAAGACGCGGAGGACGCAAAGCGGCGCAGAGGAAAAGTGACTGCCTGAACTGAGTCTCCATCTTGCAGTCCATTGCGTTCCTTTGCGCCCTCTGCGTCTTTGCGTTGAAATGTTCGCAGTAAGTGTGGTCTTCACTCCGGAATGACTTTAGCGCCCGCATTGTTGTCAGATATAGACCAGGTGAAACATGCCGCTTGCCAAGTTGAAGTTCACGAAAATGATCAAGGATGACACGGAGGGCGCGAGCCACGCCAGCACCTCCAGCGCCGACATCTTTACGTGCCAGTTCAACCCGGAAACGTTCAGCCTTTTCAAGAAGAACAGTTTCAAGTCGTCGCAGACAACCGGCACGGATGTCGCCAAAACCACGTTCTCAGGCGGCGAGCCGCAGAATATGGACATCGCTCTCACATTTGATACGACCAGCACGGGCGATCCGGTCTTTGAGAAGTATGAAGTCCTGCGCACGCTTTCGCTTGTCGATCGCTCCGCGCTGAATACGACAACCCAGCAGGGCGAGCCGCCGTGGGTAATGGTGCAGTGGGGAACCTACATTGGCTTCATTGCTGTCATCACCGGGCTGGATGAGGAGTATGTGCTCTTCACGCCCGATGGCACGCCCATCCGCGCCAAGGTGACGATCCACCTGCAGCAGGTGACGGACCCGCAACAGATGGGCGGTCAGAATCCAACCACGCGCACGGCGCCTCGTCGCACCTGGGTGGTCGAGCAAGGGCAGCGCCTCGACTGGATTGCGCACCAGGAGTATGGCAACTCGGCCGCATGGCGCGATATTGCCGAAATCAACGGTATCGACAACCCGATGGACTTGCGCGCAGGGCAGGTTCTCGTCCTCCCGGTGCTTTAGGGTAAAGCCGCCACGCCGCGCACTTTTCAGGAGCCGCATCTGTGCCTGGTTCGCAACTCGTCCAATTGAATCCTGTGCTGGTCAAGGTTGGTGGTCAGGACCTTGATTCCAAATGGTACCAGCGCCTCGAGCTTGTTGAAGTGGACATGACGCTGGGCGCCCCCAATATGGTCGCGCTTCATTTCAGCGATCCGGAACTCTCGCTTGTTGATGACGCCACGTTCCAACATGGCAGTGAACTCGAAGTGAGCGCGCCGGTTATTGGCCCGCCGGTCTCTGTCGCCAAGGTTGAGGTCGCGTCCCTGGAGCCCGATTTCCGCGGCGATGGCTCCGACCGCTACGTGGTGCGGGGATACGACAAGTGGAATCGGTTGCAGAACGGGCGCAAGTCGAAGACCTATTTGGCGATGAAGGATTCCGACATTGCATCAAGCATTGCCGGTGCGGCGGGACTCAGCGCCCAGGTTACCGCAACCTCCGAAACGTATGAGTACTTGGTGCAGTGGCAGCAGACGGACATGGAGTTTCTGCTGGAAAGGGCCGAGCGGATTGGCTACGAAGTCTATCAGGACGGCGCCAATCTGGTTTTCAAGCCGCAACCCTCTTCGACCTCAACGTCATTTGAGTTCAAATATGGAGTGAACCTGGCACGTTTTCAGCCTCGGTTTTCGATTGCCGGCCAGTTGAGCAAAGCAACTGTCCATGGATGGGACCGGAGCGCCAAGAGAGCAATTTCGGGAGAGGCGTCGCCCGCCGGAACGCAGGGAGGCATGGGTAGGACAGGCGGAGCCGCCGCGACCGAAGTGGTTGGCGAGGTGACAGAGCACGTGACGGATGGCTCAGTGACCAGCGCAGCCGATGCCCAGAGCGTAGCCAAAGCCATCGTCTCGAGAGTGAACGGCGAATTCTTTGAAGCTGATGGTGAATGCGAGGGAGCGCCAGGGTTGCGACCGGGCATGTGGATCAAGATCGCGAATGTGGGAACGCGCTTCTCCGGCAATTACCGCGTAACCGGCGTCCATCATTCTTGGAGTTCGTCGGGAATGTCAACCCAGTTCACGGTCCTGGGCCGCAATGGGGCTACTCTTGCTGCCGCCATGTTGCCGCCTGTGTCCCGCCGCCGCATCGACGGCCTGATGATTGGCGTGGTGACCAACGTGAACGACGCGGATGGGCCGGGCCGCGTTAAGGTCAAGTTCCCGACCCTGGGTGTTGCGAGCGGGGCCGAGATCGAAAGCGCCTGGGCACGCGTGGCCGCGCCTTTTGCCGGCGCCCAACTCGGTATGATGTTCTTTCCCGAAATCAACGAGGAAGTGCTGGTCGGCTTCGAGGATGGCGACCCTGCCCATCCCGTGGTCGTCGGATCCCTATGGAATGGCACCGACAAGCCGCCGCTGTCCGCCTCGGAATTGCAGGCAAGCGGAAAAATCAATCAGCGCATCATCAAGACAAAAGTCGGCCACATCATCCTGATTGATGACACCTCGGGCAGTGAAAAGATCAAGATCACCGACAAGAGCGGCGCCTTCTTTCTCATGGACTCGGCCAACAAGCTGATGCACATGAAGGATACAGCCGGCAATGAAGTGAAACTTGACGGCCAGGGCCGCAGCGTCCTGGTCAAGTCCGCCGGCGAGATGACGCTCGAAGCAACGCAGGCGCTCAACATCAAGGGGATGTCGGTCTCGATCAAGTCAACCGGCGGCGCCCTTGAGGTCAACTCCGCGACCACGCTGGCAATCAGCGCCACGGCCAGCGCCGAAATCAAGGCCAACGCGATGATGACCGTGAAGACCAGCGCAATCCTGACAATTCAGGGTTCACTCGTCAAGATCAATTAGTGTGAAGCCGATACGAACACAACGTCTCGACGCAGAGACGCAGAGAAAAGCACATTAACGCAATTAGTCGATTCGATCTTTTCAGTTGTGTTTCCATTGCGACCTTAAGCATCAAGTCCTGGTCATGAATACGGGATTGAACACGGAATCATTTTGGTGCTGCGTCTCGCCTGTGTAGCGGCTGCTTATGGCCATTGCTGAATTGTTTCGGTATTTGCGCAACCCGATGCCGAACTATTTCGGCAATATTCATTTGCTGCCGTTGGAGCGGTTTGCGGCGCGATTGGTTAGTCCAGCAGTTGAAGCAGCCGCTTCGATAATTCAACGTACCTGCGAGACGCGGCAGCACATGATCAGGAGAGTTGACATGCCACCAGCGGCACGTATCGGGGATACCACAGCACACGGCGGCTCAATTGTGGCCGGTGCACCCACTGTACTGATTGGCGGAATGCCCGCCGCGCGCCTCACCGACATGCACGTCTGCCCCATGCAAACGCCGGGAGTTCCGCCGATTCCGCACGTGGGCGGGCCCATCGTCGGGCCGGGAATGCCCACGGTGCTCATCGGCGGGCTGCCTGCCGCCGTGTTGGGCGATTCATGTGTGTGTGTCGGCCCGCCCGACAGTATTGTCG
Source organism: uncultured Chloroflexia bacterium (assembly GCA_963735275.1). Lineage (GTDB taxonomy): Bacteria > Chloroflexota > Anaerolineae > Caldilineales > Caldilineaceae > UBA5069. The sequence goes on from CAVTKJ010000004.1 coordinate 1,010,124, forward strand.
TGGGCTGCCCTACCGTGATAATTGGCTAAGCGCGGCTCAGGCGATGACGTACCCAGCAGTCTTGTTGTCAAAACAGGTCGGGAGCAACGCACATGAGTGCTGACCCACGCGGCGATCCGCGCAAGGACTACGTAGGACAGGGACTCTCCTTCCCTCTGAGCATTACCCCGCGCGGCGGCCTGGCGTTGGTGACCGGCGTCGAGGACATCGAGCAGGCCATCCTTATCATCCTGGAGACAATGCCGGGAGAACGGGTCATGCGTCCCAATTTCGGCTGCCGCATCTGGGAGCTCGTCTTTGCGCCAAACAGCGCCGAGACGCGCGCCATGGCTGCCTACTACGTGCGCCAGGCGCTCGCCTTCTGGGAGCCACGCATCGAGGTCTCGAAGATTGAAGCAATCAGCAACAACGATGCGGGCGCTCTGGAAATGCATATTCACTACACGATCAAGAACACGCACGACCCGCGCAGCATCATCTACCCCTTCTTCCTCATGGGCGAAGAGTAGGCGCAACCAATACCGCCGTCACAATACCCGCGGCACGTGCGGCAGAGGAGCCATTTATGCCCTTGCAGGATGTTTCACTTGATGATCTTCGCTTTCAATCGGCCATTGTGGACGAGGCGCGCAAACGCATTGCCCGCTACTGCCCTGAGTGGACCGACTATAACCTGAGTGATCCGGGCATCACGCTGATCGAACTATTTGCGTGGATGACCGAGATGATGGTCTATCGCTTGAATCGCGTGCCCGAGAAGAACTATGTGCGCTTCCTCGAGCTTTTGGGCATCTCGCTCCTGCCCGCGCGCAGCGCACGCACCGGGCTCACATTCCGACTCTCAGCGCCCTTTCCCCTTGGGCCTGAGGACGACACGCGCGCTCTCGTCGGTCAAGGTCTCGAGGTGGCAACACTCGAAACACCAACGACGCCGCAGGTGATCTTCACGGTCGATGAACCGCTCTACATCGTGCCGCCAAAGCTCACGGACCTGCGCACGGCCGAGGAATTCAGCGTGAACTGGATCAATCGCGTCCAGACGTTTGCCGCCTTCCGCACGGACCCGCCCGTTCAGCGTTCTTCCTTCTATATCGGCTTCGACCCTGCCGAGAGCCTGCGCAATCACATCATTCGGCTGCGCTTCTCGAGCGAGCGCACACAGGGCACCGGCGCAAACCCGAACGACCCGCCGCTTGTGTGGGAAGTCTCAATCGGCGGCGGCGGATGGCGCGAAATTCGCCCCAGTCGCGCCGAAGGCGAACGCGATACCACCGGCGGCTTCAACTTCGAGGAGGGCTCTATCACCTTCTACTTGCCCGATGAGGCGAGTGTCGATTTCTTTATGGGACTGGAGAGAACCTGGATTCGCTGTCGCTACGAAACGCGCAAGGATTCCCAGGGCACCTACTCGCAATCGCCGCGCATACGCAGTGTACGCGCCGAGACGCTCGGCGCATCGGTCATGGCGTCCCACGCAGTTTATGCTGAACGAGAGCAGTTGGGCATTAGCAACGGGGATCCCAATCAGACCTATCGTCTGCGCAATGCACCCGTGTTGCCGCTGCGTGAGGGCGAAACGATCGAAGTCGAGGAGATGCGGGACGGTGAACCCCACTTCGTGGCGTGGGAACGGGTTGACGATTTTGCTGATTCATCCATGTATGACCCGCACTATACGTTGGATACTTCGACGGGCGAACTGCGCTTCGGACCGTCAATACGTCAGCCCAACGGCAAGCCGCACCAGTATGGGCGCGTTCCACAAGTGGGGCGGCGCATCCGCATGACACGCTACCGCTTCGGCGGCGGCGCCGTCGGAAATGTGCCCCCGAATCGCCTGACAATCATGCGCTCGGCGGTCCCGTTTATTGACAGAGTGTTGAACATGGGGCCGGCGGTTGGCGGGCGTGACCCGGAGACGCTCGAGGAAGCCAAGTTGCGCGCCCGTCGCGAACTGCGCGCCCAGAATCGCGCCGTGACGGCCGAGGACTATGAGAGCCTCGCCTTGCAAGTGAACGAGGCGCTCGATCCTGAACAGAAGCTGGCGCGCGTCAAGTGCATTACCCCATCGGCCGCGGCAGGCTGGCTGCCACCGGGAATGCTCGAACTCGCCATTGTTCCAGACGTTGCCGATCAGGTGCACGGTGGTGACTATTCAGGGCTCGCGCCCGGTGCGGACCTCATGCGCGCCATCCAGGCATACCTTGAGCACTATCGGCTGCTGACGACGACGCTCACCCTGCGGTCGGCGAACTACGTGGGCGTGCGCGTGGAAGCGCGCATTGTTCCAACAATTCACGTCGCAGACGAGGTCGTCGTGGGCCGCGTGGTGGAAGCGCTTCGTTGCTACATCGCGCCTCTCCCGCCAACCGGCGGCGCTGTCCTGCTGCCCGACCCGGACACGGAAGAGCCGTGGCTAGGCTGGCCATTTGGCAAGCCGCTCTATGTGGCCGAGATCTACGCGCTGATCCAGCGCGTCAAGGGCGTCAAGCATGTGCTCGAAGTCAAGCTCAGCACGCGCACGATCGACCCGTTGCAGGAGGCCGATCCCGCGTACGCCGATGAACAGGGCGGCGCTGCCGGGGGTGTCGTTGGCGTCGCGCCTTCGCTCGTTGAAGGCAATCGACTGCTGATATCGCCCGACGCGCTGCTCTGTTCGCTGGACCACATCATCACCGTCGAGCATATATAGGGCAGGCACGCGGCGCTGGGCAATGGCCCGCTTTCCCGCACAGGATGTTTGCGCGCAGTGCCCGAAAGCCTTGAAGTCACCAAAGTGAAACCGGGATGAAATCCACATCGACTACGAACATCTCGACGCAAAGACGCGGAGGACGCAAAGGGGCGCAGAGGAAAAGCAACTGCCTGAACTGAGTCTCCATCTTGCTTTTCTCTGCGTTTCTTTGTTCTCTTTGCGACTTTGCGTTGAGATGTAGTTTTCATTTCGGTATGACTTAAATACGCCGATTGCGCGGATGGACGCCAATTTGCGTCCGGCGCCGTCAAACCACCAGGAAACGGATCACGCGTGAGCGAAACACCGTCGCTCGAACCAAATCAGCCAGAGACGCAGCCGGAAGCCATCGTGCCCGACGACGCCGGCCCAAATGACGCCCAGGCCGCGGCGCAGGATGCGGCGAATCCGCATGTGGGCTTCGACCCTGCGCGCAGCGATATTGATGAAGAGCCGCCGTATTTGCTCTACGATCAGGCGCCCGCAGAGTCCGGCGGCGTTGCCACCTCATCGAGTGGGGACGAAGCGGATGTCAAGCCGGCCCCCATGCCCCGTTTTCGGGTTGACCACGTGCCGAGCGTTGGACACTGCTACCCGGGCGAGCCGGTTGTACTTTACACACGCGTGCGCGCCCTGCAGGATTCTCCAGGGCTGGTGCTGCTGGTCGAGATTCCCCGCGGGCTGCGCGTTTCCGAAACGAAGGGGCCGCCCGAAGCGGGAGTTTACGCGTTGCAGGTGGGGAAGCGCGTGACGAATTGCGCTGGGAACTCCTCGCTCCCGTTGCTGCCGGAACGACCTTCGAGTTCGAGGCAACGGTCACTGTTCCCCCGCTCGACCTGCTCGTGCATACCTTGCAGGGTGATGAGGGGGCCGAGCGCGATATCTTGAGCCGGGCGAAGGCAGTTCCCTTGCCGAGCGCAGACGACGATCAGCCGGTGTCCTCAACGGAGACAGCCGTGGTTGCATTGCGGCGCAAGGGAAGCTATCTCAAATACTTGCCGGCCGTCTATGAACGCGATCCCTTCATGGGACGCTTCGTCATGCTTTTCGAGAGCCTCTGGGCTCCGATTGACGCGCAAATTGACAACCTCGCCGACTACTTCGATCCCATGCTGACGACGTTGCCCATGCTCAAATGGCTGGCCGATCGACTTGACTTGAAGGTGGATGACGAATTGCCCGTTGCCGTCGTGCGTCGCCTGGTCGCAAAGGCCGTGCCACTCTATCGGCGGCGTGGCACGCGCTCGGGCCTGCAGGAACTCCTGGAGATATACAGCGGCGGCCAGGTTCAAATTGTCGAGCGTCGTGCCAACAACCTGCGCCTCGGCAAGAGTGCACGATTGGGGCATGGTGTTGCCCTGGGCGTGCGCAACCAGCCGCACACATTTACGCTCTACATCAAGTTGCCACCGATTCCCGAGGACCCCGCTGCGCCACAGCTTGCCGAGCGACAGCGCAATCGACGGCGCGAGCGGATTCGCGCGTTAATCGAACTCGAAAAACCGGCGCATGTGACGTATACTCTGGACGTCGAAGAGGATTGACGCAGTGGCTGGTTGGCTGTTCGCAATCCCAGGCAGCACAAAGGCACTCCGCCGGAGTTCGCTTTGACTCTGCACTTGTTTCTGCGCTACGACCCGTGCTCAAGCGTCGGGCCCAACTTCCGCACCTCGCTTATCTCCCTCACACCGCCCTCGACATTGCCGCAATTGAAGGGACAGTCATTCGCATCATCCGTGAGGCCGCGCGCGGCAATTGAGCGTACTAATCTCTCTGCGCGCACGAATGCAACCATAAGTGGAAGGACCCATGCCTGTGTTCGCAAATGAAGTCCTGCGACTCTATCCACAACGACGAGTCAAGGCCTACGATGGGATGGCCGTAACCGCAGACACCTGGGATTTTGCACATGACTCCCACCGGCGGCTGCTCGAAGTGCATAATCGCTTTGCTCACGGTCCCGGGATTGTATATGGGCTTGAGGTCTTCGCCGAAGACCCACCCAGCAGCCAGGTGTTCGTCCAGCCGGGCTTCGCGGTGGATGAACTGGGTCGCACGATCGTTCTTCCCGAGCAGCGCGGCTATGACTTGCGCACGATCGAGGGACTCATCTACATCGTTCTCACATACGAAGAGAGCCAGCCCCGCACCGACGGTATCCAGGGCGAGGATGCCCCGCGCTACGTCTACAGCGAGTATGCGCTCCAGGCCATGCTCGCGTTGCCGCCGACGCCGCACATTGAGATCGCGCGCTTCAGGCGCCAGGCCGGCGCGGCCATACAGAATGCTCGCGACCTTGACCACCCCGCACTCAACGAAATTGACTTGCGCTGGCGCAGAGAAATTGGCGCGCGGCCGCCGCAGCAGGTGCGTGCGGCCGTCGTCACGCTTGGTGGTCGGGCTGACCAGGGCCATGGCACGGGAGCGGTGAACCTGGCGCGCTCTCTGCGCACGGAATCGGCCGACCTGCGCATGATGGTCGATGCGGTGACGGGTCTTGACCGCTCGCTTCTCGGCTATGATCTTCTCTTTCTCGTCGGCATCGAGGCCGTGCGCCTTTCGAGGGAGCAGATCGGCGCACTCAACGAGTTCCGCCAGGGCGGTGGATTTATCTTCTACGAATCGTGCCGGAGCGGTGGCACGGGCGAGCCAATCGCCGACGCAGCGTTTATGGAACTCATGGGTGTAATGGGTATCGAGCTTCGTCCGGTTGGCGATGATCACATGTTGCTGAGTGATCCATACTTCTTTGCCGCACCGCCTGAGGGCTTTGAGACGCAAGGCAGCGCCCGTTTGCTGCTGGGCGATCGCGTCCTCTTCAGCTCGTACGACTACGGCTGCATTTGGCAGGGGCGCCGGCGCGGCCGCTTGGCAGGGCGCAATGAGATCCGTAGCGCCCTTGAGTTTGGACAGAATATTGTTTCATTTGCAGCAGGGCAGACGCAGTTGGCACGCGCCGGAAGGGCTGCACAGTGAGCGATCCGATTGGCGGTATTCCCTGGACGCCCGGCAGTTATACGTGGGAGCCGGACGAGCCAACTCCCGACGAAAGCACCGCGCCTGTAGAGGAAGCTGCGGCTGCTGTGGAAAGCATCCCGGAGCCGGCGCAGGAGCCTGAAGCGGTCAACGGAGTGCCCGACGTTCCCGTGACGCATGAATCGACGATGGCGCATGAACCCACGGTGGTACAGGAACCGACGGTGGCACAGGGACCGACGGTGGTACAGGAACCGACGGTGGCGCATCAACCCATCGTTGCGCCCGAGCCCGAGCCTGAACTGCCGCCTGCGCCGGAGCCCGAGCCACCGCCTGCACCGCCGCCCGTCGAGGCCAAGCCTGCGCCCGAACCCGAGCCCGCGCCGCCACCCGCGCTGCCACCTGCACCGCCACCCGTCGAGGTGAAGCCTGTACCGGAGCCTGCGCCGCCACCTGCACCGCTGCCCGTTGAGGTCAAGCAGACACCTCCAGCCATCGAGGTCAAGCCTGCGCCGCCACCCGAGCCTGCGCCGCTGCCGCCACCGTTGCGCCCGCCTCCGCCGCCCCCACCGCAACAACCATTGCCCGTGGAGGCCAAGCCCGCACCGCAGCAGTTGCCGCCACCGCTGCGTCCGCCACCGCCGCCCGCAGCAGGTCCGCTGCCGGAACGAGCGTACGTCTCCGCGCCGCAGCCACTGCCGCCGCCGTTGCGCCCGCCACCCCCGCCCGCGGCGGGGCCACTTCCGGAACGGGCGTACGCTGCAGCGCAGTCGTTGCCGCCACCGCCCATCGCGCCGCCACTCGTTGCGGCGACCGCAGCCGTTGCAGCGGGAGCGAGCAGGCTGGACGTGATCAACCGCGACGGTTGGCGCAAGGAGTTCCCCCTGCGCCGAACGTTGGCGTACGTGGGAAGCCAGCCCGGCTCCGATATTTGTCTGCCACAGCCCGATGTGGCCCCGCGTCACGTGCAATTTGTGCCATCGCCCATCAATCGTGGCGGTTACCGGGCCATCAATTTCAGCAGCACGCCGCTCGCGCTGCGTTTGGCCACCGGCGAATTGCGTACGGTGCCGCCTCGCGGCGCTGCAGAAATTGCGGATGGCGATGCCGTGGAGTTGGCAGGCTACTCGCTCGTCTTCCACAGCGGTGAGGTGCAGTCGGCGGCCATCCAGGCGCGCATTGACCTGGCCGGCACGCGGCTCGAAGTGGCCAAGCCTCTCGAGGGGGCGCTCTATATCCGCAATTCCGGAGACAAGGCCGGCGTGCAGTTCGAGGTAAGCCCACAGGGCTTTGACGAGCACTTCCTGCAGATCGAGCCGGGCCCTGTTCTCTTCCCAGGCGTAGAAAAGCGCGTCGATTTTCGACTGGCCCACCCGCGCCGCGCGACGCCGGCCGCCGGCGACCATACGGTCAAATTCGTGGTTACTGCGCCGGATGTCTATCCCGGTGAAAGTGCGATTGTCAGTGCGATGATTCGCATTGCACCGTACTATGCACACACCGTCCGCTTCATTTCGGTGCTTCCCGAAATGTCGGGTTACACACTGGGGTGAACGATACGCAAAGAACCCGGCGCGATAACAGCAGTCTCAGCGCAAGGGTGACAAGTGTGGCAAGGAATCGCAGGACAAGCAAAGCTGCTGTATCTGACCCTGAGCCACTGTGGTGGTGACCAGGCAAGTCAAGAAATCTTTACCAAACAGCCGGAGTATGCATGTGAAGGCACCACGGAACGATAGGCGCTGGGACGGCCATCACCGAGCGCGGGCGCACGCCCACGGCGCGGTGCGCGGCCGCATGCTCGCCTTGCTTGGGCTTGTCGCATTGGCAGCATCTCTCTTTGCCCTCCAGGCGCGCCCACAGAGGGCCTGGGCGCAGGAAACTGGCCCAAACGCGGCAACGACGCTCTTTGCCGGCAGCGTTGAGAACGAGGCCTTCCCGACTGTAGAAGTTGTCGTCTATGCCGTCGACGGTGACGGACTGCCCCTCAATGAACTAGGCTCTTCTGATCTGCTGATCACGGAAGACGGCAACGAGTTGGCTGTCGACACTGTGACCGTTACGCCGGATACGGAGGAGCCACTCAATCTCGTCATCGCTTTGAATCGTGCCACGCCCGCTGTCGATTGGGCGACAGTCGTCGAAGCGACAACCGGTCTTCTGGATCAGCTCGGCCCCGAGGATCGCGTCGGGTTGGTCGCCTACAACGAAGAGGCCGAGACGCTGATCGCGCCGACACAGGACATTGACGCTGTGCGGGCTGCTTTGGCAAGCGCCCAACCGGGTGGTGTGCAGAGTGCGCTGTATGCAGCCATCAACCAGTCGCTGGGTCTCTACGAAGATGTCAGCGGTCGACGTGCGCTTGTGGTCGTCAGCGATCGTGGCAACACCGCGGCCGCCGGCGGCGACGAAACGGTTCTCCCGGCACTTGTGGAGGTCGCTCGCAAGGAAGGCGTCAGCGGCAACGCAATTGGTTTTGGTCCCGCCGGAGCAAACCCGGACTTCCTGACCCTTGCCACCGGCACGGGAGGGCGCGCCATTGCGGTTTCGAGCGCGGGCGATGTTGCTCCCCACATGCAGGCGATGCCCGCGCTCTTGCGCCCGGGTTTTCGCATCTCCTATGATTCCGCGATACCTGCTACCAACGACGGTCATCTGCTGAGCCTGGCATTGCGCGGCGCAGGAGGATGACGCGAATCTGCTCGTACGCGGCTTCCTGGCGCGTCCGCGGCCGGTCGATGTGCAGATTACGCAACCGGCGGATGGCGAACAAGTGAGTGGCAGCGTCGTTGTTGCATTCGATGCCGCAACGCCCGGACCGGTCAAGCGCGTAACGTTCTCGTTGGACACAGGCGAGATCATTACATCGACCGAGACGGCGCTTGGAGGAATCATCTGGAACACCACCGGCGCCGTTGGGGACCATCGCCTCAAGGTGAGCGTCGAAGACAGCGCCGGCAACGTGGGCGAGAACGAGATCGCCATCGTGGTGGTGCCGCCGATTGCGCTTGACGTGGAACTGGAAGCACCCGAAGCTACCGTGGGGGGAAGTGTCGTCCTGACGGCACTCGTCGCATCGGAGCTAGGAGGCGCAACCGTTGAAGCGTTCGTGGGGCGCACACAGGTGGGCGTGCAAGCCAACCAGCAGGGCGCCGTGCCCTTTGTTGTCGACACGACGCCTTTCCCGCCGGGGCGCTACGGCATCCTGGTACGCGCCACCGACGCGCAGGGCAATGTTGTCACCGATGACACCCAGGTGCTGGCGATTGCTGCGGCCGCCAACAACAACCCGACGCCCGCTGGTCTATGGGCAGACTTCACTGCCTGGCTTGGCAGCAATTGGCTTTGGATTGCCGGTGTTCTGCTTGGGCTTCTTCTTCTCTGGCTCATTTGGCTAATTGTGCGCTCGATCGTCAGGTCGCTGCGCCGGGGTCGTCAAACGCGCCTGGCGGCACGAAACCGAGTCGTTCCGCAAGTGCGCATGCTGGTCACTAACGCGGGAAACACACGCACGCCCTTCAGGCTGCGCGCCGAGGCGCCGAGCGGTGATCTTGTCTTCACATTCATGCAGGGTGGATTGGCGCTGTTGCCGCCGCTGGCGACGCGTGTGTCGAGTCCGGCACCCGTTACAAACGGGCGTTCCGCACCTTCACCGATTCCAGTCCCGATCGCACCTCCACCTTCGACTGCCGCTCCTGCCGGGGTGACGGCCGCGCCGCAGCCTGCAACCCAGCCCACCACGCGGAGCGCTGCCGCTGCGTATGAGGGCGCGAAACAGGCCTCCGACGTGGGCAGTCGCTTGTTGAATTCTATCGGCAAGCTCCTGCCGGGACCGGCAGGTGCACCATTCCGCAGTGCGGGCAATGCGTTGGTTGCACAGCAAACAGCCGTGGTGCGGGCGCAGGGTCAGGTCAACAAGACAGTGGCCGCAACGCAGGATGTCGGCTACTATGGCAAGCAAATGGCGCCGGCCGGTGCTGCGGCGGGAAGCGTCGCGCCGGCCTACGCCACTACGGCAAGCGCCGGCGCAAGCGGACAGCCTGCATATTCCAGCGCACCTGCACCTGCACCGGTCCCCGCGCCGCAACCAAAGGCGCCCGCGCCGGTCAACCCGGCATTTGAACTGCAGGATGCACCGGCCGGGACCGGGCGCGCGGTCTCTTCGGGGTGGGTTGAAACGGCTCCGATTGCACCAGGCGAGACAGTGGGAATCGACATTCATGTTGCGCGGCGCGAGCGTTCTCGACGCAATGACCTTGTCACATTCAACGTGATTTCCGCCCCCTCTGATGGCGGCGGCGCCGACACGTTGACGGATGCGGTGAGCGTGCGCCTCAACAACGGACGTTGAAGGTCAAGCGTGCAGTTTCGGCAGTCAAGCCATCAGGCGCATGCGGTCCCGAAGAGAGTAAACGAATTTCAGCGATGACATGCATTCATGACTTGCAGCGATATGGTGGCGATTGCCGGTGACTGATCAACTGGAAATTATCGCGCCAACCGGCGCAATCGACTTCTTCCCGCTGGATGCCGCCCGTGGCATCACGTCGATTGGCCGCGCGCAGTCGAATGATCTGCGCCTTGCAGACCCCGCGTCGCCGGACTATGCGGCAGTCATCGATCACCGCTCGAAGCCTTATTCGATCATGGCGCTGGGTGGCGCCGCAAGCGTCCGCGTGAACGGCCAGCCTATGGCCGAACAGGCGTCGCAGACGCTGCAGACATGGGACAGCATCGAAATCGGCGATTACGTTCTCATCGTTGCCGACGAGAGCGCAGATGGCGCGCATGAGGCGGAGCCTTTGGCAACGGCCGCCGCGGTTGCCGCAGCGCCTTTGCCGGCACAGACAGCGCCCCCTTCCGGCACAGAGTATTCACCCTACGCGGCATCTTCCGCAGCAGTGGCTACACCGGCTGTTGCAGCACCTGTCATTGCGCCTGCACCGATCGACAATGCGGCAGTTGCCGTTGCAGTGCTTGGCCCGCCGATTCCTGCCATACGCAGTGAGTTGATCGACTTGCGCATCAATGAGGCGGTGCACACCGTGGATGCCGGCGTGCCGGCCACGTGGGAAGTCACCGTAACCAACGCCAGCACCTTCGTTGGCGATTTTGAGGTGCGCATCGCCGGCTACGTCCTTGACAAGTGGATCTCCATCGTGCCGGAAAACTTCACAATGACGGTTCGTGAAGCGCGCACGGTCGTGGTCACCCTTCACCCTGATCGCGAGCCGGCGAGCCTGGCGGGCGTCCACCACTTCGTGATCGAGGTGCTGTCGCGCTCTTTGCATGGCGCGCAGCAGGGGCACATTATTGAGCGGGCAAGCATCGCCGCGCAGATTATCATCAACCCGTTCTACGATCTTGTCCCGAGCCCGGTCTATCCCCCCGAGACGGTGTTGAAGTACCGGCAGCGCACCGCTGCGCTTACGCTGCCGATCTACAACGGCGGCAACAGCGTGATCCAGGCAACAGTTTCGGGCCGCGACGATGCAGATGATTGCCGGGTCGAGTTCCCCGAAGCGCCGCCGACCTATCTTTCCGCTGGGGCCGTCGTCACAGCGCCAGTCGCAGGCGCCGGGCAGAATGGCGCCGGGCAGAACGGCGCGGGCAGAACGGCGCTGGGCAAAATGGCGCCGGGAATAACAGCGCCGCCAATGGCGCAAACTCGCATACCGTCATCGATGGCGATGCGGGTAGGGACCGCGGCAAGCGCAACGCACCGACATTTCCCGATACGCAGCCGGTCTTGCTTGAGCCCGGCAAGCGCATCGAGCTGCCCATTCTGGTAACGCCGCGTCAGCGCCGTTTCATCGGCGGCAAGGCGAGTATTTATCGAATCAGCATCGCTACCACGCCGCCGCAAAGCCTGCAGGCGATTGGTGTGCAGCCCGTTGTCTCTCAGCCGCGTGTGCTCCACGAAACCTTCGTTGGACGATGGGTGTACGCGCTGCTTGTGCTCATGCTGGCCGTCATCGCCATCCTGATTTTCCGGCCAAATGTGCGCGATGTCTCCTTTCGCTATGTTGACGTCAATGGGGTGGCCGTCACGAGCCAGGCATCGGATGTGGCCACCACTGCGCAAGCGGCGAGCTTCTTTGCGCAGGTGCGTAATCGCCTTCCGGGAGGAAGCAGCGAGGAGCTGGTCGCTGCGGTTCAGCCTGATGTGACCGTCCGGGCTGGTGAGCCTGTCTCTGTCTCCTGGTCTACGCGTAACGGCTCTGAACTGATCATCTTCTCCGGTGACGATTCAGGTGCGCTGGTGACTGACGACACGGAGCGCGCTGTCGTGCGCAACGGCAGCGTCATCCTTGACACCCAGTTGACGGTCTCACCGGAAGCAAGCACGCAGGCGCGGGCAACCAATACGACAGTCCTGCCCAAGCGCTTCACTCTTGCAGTAAGCAACTGGATCACGGCGATTCCACTGATCGGGCGGCTGGGCACGGCGCAGCAGCAGTTCGTCATCGACGTTATCCCGGCGCGTCCGCCGTCAATCACCTCATTTACAGCCTCTTCCGACCAGGTGATCTTCGGCACGCCTGAGGCGCTTTCGTGGATGGCCGAGCTTCCCAATCAGGGCGATGAAGTTCTCATACGCGAGCGAACCGGCGACTCTGACAACCTGCTCCCGCCTTTCCCTGCCTCAGGGACGTTGGTGATCACGCCTCAGGCTGATACCCGCTATGAACTTGTGGTAAGCAGTCGGGTCTGGATCACAAGCACCCCGGTGCCCACAAGTGTGGCGGTTGGCGTTCGTATGCCGACGCCGGACATCCGGCGGCTCAGTGTGTCGCCTGCGCAAATTGTGGCTGGGCAATCGATGACAGTCAGTTACGAGGTGCAGGATTCGGACGAGCGAATACTCGTCATCGATCGCGGCATATCCACCGAGGAGTTGGTTCTCAACGACGCAACGGCTTCGATCGCAATTCCCGTGCAGACGCCCGGCCCTTTCACCGTTTTGCTGCGGGCATTCCGGTTCCCGCCGGGTTCCACTTCGCGGACCGACCGGTCGACCGGCACGAACAAGCGTGACGTGCCAGGCACTGCGGCAACGCCAACCTTCACCCCGTCGCCGACCTTGCCACCAACGCCCACCTCTACGTTGTCGCCAACGCCAACGCCGATCGTGCCCATGATTGAAGTGCTCGCACTGACCCCCAATGAGATCGTACTTGGCGCACCCGGTGATGTACTCCTGACATGGCAGGTGATCGGAGATGCCGACCAGATTCAGATTTCAGCGCCCGATTTCTCGGTGACCACCGCCGACAAGAATGGTTCAATTTCCGTACCGCGCGACAAGACGCGCGTCTTCGTGATGACGGTTCTCTACAAAGGTGAGGCCAAAGCAAGCAAGTCCGCCGAACTAAAGGTTCTCATCCCCACGCCCACCGAGCCGCCGCCGCCGACCGAACCGCCGCCGCCTCCGACGGAAACGCCGACGCCGACGCCAACCGGTGTGCCGAATCCCCACGTCGTCGCGTTCGGCATTGAGGCCGTACCTCCGGCAACCAAGAGCATTGACAGCAACGGTATTGACGTGTACAACGTTGACGGCGGCGCCGAAATGACAATCAAGTGGGACGTTGCAGACGCGACGGGCGCCGACTTGATCGAGCGTTCCACCGCCGGCAATGTGCCCCCTATCACAAATCGCCTGCCCGTTGACCAGGTGACAATGCTTGCGACAAGCGACTCGTCGTTTGAACTTATGGCCTACAACAATCCAACGGGCGCTGACCTTGCGAATCCTGAACCGCCCAACAGCGTGGGGCGGACCTCGCGCAGCATTCGCGTCGTACTCAACGCAGCCAGGGAGTTCGATCCGCCAACGAACGTCAACTTCAGCGGCGGCCTTACGGACGATGACCCTCTGATCATCAACTGGTCGTACAATCCTGATCAAACTGACGGCATTCTGGGTTTCCGCGTCTATCGAGCACCGGTCAACAGCAACGACTTCGTGCGGATTGCCAACGAGACGGAGCTTAACAATCTCGCCCGCCAGTACACGGACAGCGAAGGCCCTTTCTGCAGCCGCACCTATTTCGTTGTCGCGGTCTTCCAGGACCTTACGCGCCCCGGCGCCGACAAGACCGCCGAGACCGACGCGGGTACAACAAGCTTCCTGACGCAGCCTTGTCCCTGAGGCGAAACCGAAAGGAACAATTCGACCACTTGACAACACGGCCCAAGGAGCGGTTTTCGGCTGCGAATTGACACAGCATTCAACACCGAAGGACTTGCTCACCTGCTTTTTAGCAGAATTCACGCTGAGTTTAAGCTTGGCTCGCTAAAGTGTGATGGGCGCATCGACGGCGACCGCAAGCGCAGAGTGCCATTGGCGCATCACGCCGGCACGTTAGGAACGTACCAATTGAAGATATCGGCGCAAACCTCGCAAGCAGCAAAACGCCGCGGCATCTACCGGAAGGCAGGCGCTGCGGCGCTCTGGGCAATAGCTGCCGTTGTGGCTATGGCGGTCCTGCTGGCGCGTGCACCCGAAGCTGCAATGGCGCAGGATGGCGACTCTGTGGCCGCCGCCGCCGATGCGGTGACGTTCTCAATGGCAGTGCAGAGCAATGGCGTCGGCTCGTTTGCCTCGCAGGTGAATGTCAACAACAACGCTTCGTTGCTTTATCGCATTCGCATCGAGAACAAGGGCGCAGCCCCGCTCACGTCAATTCGCCTTGAGTCCGTAATGCCCTCGCAAGGTCTCGATTCAATCGTCTGCACGCTTTGCACTGAAACGCGCGTCACCACGTCGACAATTGTCAACGAGTTGGGCGACAGCGAGGTCGTGACCGTGACGCGTGAGTTGATTTGGGAACTAGGTGCGCTCTCTGTGCCTGTGAATGGCGTCAAGGACGTGACCTTTTCGGCGCGCGTCGTGGCGCAGGTGGGCGGCCCTGCAATCGAGAACTCAGCGCTCGCCTTCTTCAAGGAGGGCGGCGCCGCCCGCAGCGCAGTGAGCAATGGCGTCAAACTGAGCGTCGTGGCTGATGTTCCGACGAGCGCCGTCATTACCGCCACTGCTGTCTCAACCACTCCCACATGGTTCTCGTCGGACCTCGGCGGCACCCTCGATCTCGACTGGGGCGACTTCGACCTCGACGGTGACCTTGACCTGGCGATGGCTTCCACCGCTGGTGTCAGCATCTACCGCAATGATGCCGGTCAGATGACCTTGCTCTGGACGGACCCCCAGGCGCGTGCGTCCTACAGCGTTCGCTGGCTTGACGTCGACGCTGACGGCCCGCCGGAACTTGTTTCAATTGGCGCACCGAATGGTGACACGGCAGGCAAGAATTTCGTGTTCGGCTATAACCCGGGCGCGACGGCATCGCCCGATCGCTTCACTGTTGTGACCAATGGCGAATTCGACACCGTTTCCCAGTTGACGCGTCTGGAAACCGCCGACTTTGATGCCGATGGTCTGCCTGATCTTCTCGTAAGTGTCAACGCGATCAGTGCGGCATGTCCGGTCTTCATTCTTCGCAATGAAGGCGCCAATCTCTTCCGTGGCGCACCGCGCTGCGTGAGCACCGCAGGCTCTGCCGCAATGTCCGCCGCGGACGTTGACGGAGATGGAGATCCCGATGTCGCGCTTGGCCTCTTTCCCAACCAGGTGCGCGTCTTCTTCAATCAGCCCGACGGCGTCAAGGCGTCCGGTCTTCTGACGATCACGAATCCGGCCGTCAACACTGTCTTTGTCGATTCCCCCAACTACTTCCTTGCCTATGACTTCGCCTGGGGCGACGTCGATCGCGATGGCGATATGGACCTTGTTGCGGCCTTCCCGCTGCAGCGCGAGGTGCGAATCTACCGCAACATGCGTATTCCGGCGCGTGGTGGCGCCGACACCGGCATCGCCACCTTCCAGATGATTCAACCGCCGCTCAGCACTGGAGTCTTCCTGACCCCCTACGCAGTCGACCTGGCTGACATGGATCGCGACGGCTACCTTGACCTGATTGTGGCCGACCAGAAACCGACAATTTACTGGAACACGACCCAGTTTGCCCAGCCCTTCGCAGTGGACAATCTGACAAGCCTTGACCTGCAGGATGACAACGCTGAAGTCTGGAGCATTCGTGCCGTGGACCAGGACGGCGATGGCGCGCTCGAGATTTCGATTGCCAATCGCAATGGGCCAAGCCTTCTGCTTGCCAATTACCGCGCCGGCCCTGACCAACAAGTTCACGCCGATTGCTGGCGCAGGCGCGGCGTCCACCGTCGCGTGGGGTGACGTGAACAATGACGGTCTGAACGATTTGTTGATCGGCTCGCCGCCCAACCGCAATTCTAGCCGCCTCTTCTACAGCAGCGCTGGAACTTTTGGACTCGGCAGCGTGACTGACTTCACGTCAAGCGGTCTGGGTTCGCAGGTGGCGCTGATCGGGGATGTGGGGGGCGCCACGCTGGGAAGCCCGGGAGGCGGCCAGATGGACGTGCTGCTCGATACGCTCACCGGTTTGAGCGTTTCGCTGGACCGCGCATCGGCAACGACCCTCGCGCTGCCGGCGTCGCTGACAACCGGCGTGCAATCCGCTGCACTTGGAGACGCCGACGGTGACGGCGATCTTGACCTGGCGCTGGCTTCATCGGGGGGATCACTGGTCATCTTGCTCAACAATGGCAGCGGCATCACAGCGGCGAGCCCCAAAATCGCTGTGCCCACTGCCCCCGCCAATATCACCAGTCTTGCCTGGGGCGATTTCAACGGCGACCACTATCTGGACCTCGCGGTTGGTTCGGCGGCCGGGACATCGTCGCTGCTGATAAACAACAGTGACCTGACCTTCATGCGGCGCACGCTTGCCGGTCTCTACGTGGATCGCGTGGCAGGATGCACATCGGGCAGTGGGCGCGCTGCCGCGTGGGCCGACGTCGACGGCGACGGACGCCTCGACCTCACAATGGCCTTCAACCTCTCCACCAACTCCGGCGAGGTTTGCATCCTGCGCAACACCGGCAGCGGCTTCACGCGCATGTTGCGCCTCAACGAAGATGCGGTCGGCCTGGATTGGGGTGATTGGGACGGTGACAAGGACCTCGACCTGGCAATGGCGCGCTCCAACGCCGGGCACGCGTCTATTCCAACATCGGCGGCGCGTTCTTCCCCATTTGGGAAGGAGCGGCCACCGTACGCGCTTCGGCTGTGCGTTGGGGAGACAAGGATGGCGACGGCGACCTTGATCTGGCCATTGCGCGCGCCGGATCGGGCGACAGCGGATACTACGAGAACCGCAGCGTTACGCCGGTTCATTTGCTTAGCAGCGCCCAGGCCGCATTGCTTCCCTCAAGCAGCACATACGTGAGTGTCCAACGCCCGGGCACGTCACGCTCGGCCTATCTTTACAGCAGTTCCGAACTGCTCTCGGGGCCGTCGAAACCCGGCGTCACCGTCTCCTACCGTCTCTTCGATCCTGAGGGCAAGGACGGTGACCCGCCCAAACACATCCACCTGCTCTTTTCCTACTCGCTTGACGGTGGCGACAACTGGCTCCCTGCAACGCCGATGGCGGGCCAGAGCGATGCAATTACGGCCACGTTGACTCGCACGGGCAAGGACTTTACCTACGCCTGGAACGCCGTTGCCGACAAGGCAATTGGCGAGAATGCGGCGTTCCGAGTGGAGATGGTCACCCCCAACGGTGGCCCGTCAGTGCAGCAGGCAGTCGGTGCGGCCACGAGTCCGCCTTTCCAGGTGCGCGCGACAACCTGCATATGGCCCAAGGATCCGAGGGTCTTTGTCAATCGGCAACCCGCCTTGACCACTGGCTCCTACCCGCTGGGTGCGGGCTCGCGCTTTGCCGAACTCACTTTCGACGGTACCCTTGCACAGGGTAGCGGCATTATGACCTTCACCTGGACCATTGATGACAATGCATCGGGGCGCAACGGTCAGCGCATCATCCAGAGGCTCGGCAATGGCACTTATGATGTCGGGCTGCGCGCAATCGGCAAGCCCTGCCCTGAAACGCGCCCTGTGATCACAAACGCGACCGTCATCGTTGGTACGGGTCGTCCGGACTACTTCCTGCCCCTTGTGAACAAGGCGCCTGCGGCGGCCGCGGCGCTTGTCGCGGAAAGCGTTGCGGCCGGCAACGAGCGCGTGTATTTGCCCACAGTGGTTGCTGCGCCGGAACTTGCTGCGACAGATGAGCCGGCGATTGTTGTCGCTGCCGAAGCCCCGGCAATTGGCGTGCCGCCGCCTGCAGTGATGGGCTTGAACGGCGAGGAGGTTGACGGGCGTGTCACGCTGACGTGGCAGCGTCCACCACCGGGAGGCGCCTACGAAGTGCGCATTCTGCGCTGGCCGCTGGATGACCCGGAGGCGCGCACCGTCGAGTCGACACTGCCGCCCATGGTCGGCAGCTATACCGCGGCTGTGGGTTGCGGAGTGGCCTATGGGATCGCACCTGCAAACGACGCAGGCGAAGCTGAAATTGGCAACGTCTACATGTTGCAGCCTTGCGGCCAGGAGGTGAAGTAATGAACACCTTCCAACGCGCAAGTATAACAGTTGAATTGCGGCAGCCAGCGCTGCGCCGTGTTGGCCTCGCGCTGCTACTGGCGTTCGTGTTTGCGGCATTCTCAACCGGCTCGCTGCACGCGCAGACGCCTCCTGCGGCTGATGGCGGCATCTGCGCGCCCACGCTGCTGCCCCTCTCCGGACAGCAAGCGCGTGCCGTGAACAGCGAACCGGCGCTTGATAACTCAGGCTCGCGCGCGTCCTTCTGGTCGACGGCGAATCCGCAGAACATCAATACCGACGGCAGCATCGAGATGTTCTCCGCCGACATGTCGCTCAACGAATCGACCGCCGTGGTCAATTCGACGGTCGCCCAACTCACCGAGAGCCGCGGCAACATTTTGGGTGGCTTCAACATCATGCCGGATGTGGCGTCGGCGGTGTTGAACGGCAGCAACAACGCCTTCACGGTCTTCGCATCGGACCGCGACCTGGCGCCCACAGGCACCACCAACAACAGCGACGGCGGCTTCGAGATCTTCCTTGCCCGCCGCGTTGGCGGCTCCACGCTCATTACGCAGCTCACCAACACGCGGCGCAGCGCAAGCATCCTGCCCAGCATCAGCAACCTCTACCCTGAAGCCAGCCCGCGCTATGCCAACATCGCGTTTGTTTCCGACGCCGACGACAAGGGCATTGTCCCCAAGGGCCAGGCAGACAACTCGAACTACGAAGTCTACGTGATGAAGCTGGACCTATCGGTCTGGCCACCGGCCCGCCCCGACCCGCTGCTGCAGGTTACGCAAACGCCCAACAACGTCAACAATGACAAGCCGGCCATTTCGCTTCTCGGCAATGCCGTGGTCTTTCTCTCGGATGGAAACGGCGCGCTGCGTCCAGGCGCGACTTCCACGGCCAACAACGCCGATCGCAACAGCGAAGTCTTCCGCGCCCTCTTCACCAGGCCGGACGCAGCGGGCACGGTCACTTTCGACCAGGTGACGACGACCGCCGCATCAATCGAGAATGACTTCCCCGACACGAACGCCGACGGCAGCCAGGTCGTCTATTCGTCCACCGAAACGAACTTCGCCACGCCCGCGGCCAATCCCGGCAGCCCGACCGTCTACGTGAGCACGGTGGGCACGGGACCCGTAACCTATACGCCGCTCTCGTCGTCGCTCAAGGCCAACCCAGCGCATCCCACGATTGCCAAGGAGCCGGCAATCAATGGGCGCGGTGACCGCATCGTCTTTGCCGCCGATGCCTGCGACCCTTCGGCGTCCACCTGCGCTCAGCCAGTGGGCCAGTACCAGGTTTTTGCCGCAGACCAGGACATTCAGTCCAAGAAGTTCGTAGTCGCACAAGTTACAAGCCAGGTCACTACGACGCATGAGGCTCCCGCGATCAGCGGCGATGGCCGCTTCATTGCGCTCGTGACGAGTGAAGGCAACGCTGCGTCCAATCCTGACCTCTCCGGCTCCGAAGTCGCGATTCTCTATTGCCCCGTCGCGCGCCTCGAGCCGATCAAAACCGTCGATACGATCAGCCCATCGCTTGCCGAAGACCGCCCCGATGTCGGCGACATTGTTGACTACGTGGTCTCGCTGAACAACGGCAGCCTGACGAGCTTCGACGGTACAATGGTGCTGACCGACACGCTGCCGGGTCAAGTGCAGTACATATCCGCGGCGACTGATGTTGCGCCGGTGGGCACCACAATCAGCGCGGTCTCGTGGAATCCGGCCACGCGCCTTGCAACGTGGACGGTTGACAAGCTGCCACGCGGCCAGAAGGCCACTGTGCGTCTGCGCGTGAAGATCCTGCCCACTTTCCAGAATGTGCCGACGGGCGGCCAAACCGTCACAAATCGCGTCAACATGACCACGACCGCGCCTGTCGACGAGATTCAGTCGGGCCTTGTCAAGATCGCGACCGAGGCCACTGCAGACCTCAACGTGACGCGCGTGGACCTGAGCGCAGCCGTAGCAGTCTCAAACGTGACGCCGCGGGAGCAGGAGACCTTCTTCATTACATTGTTCGTTACGAACACTGTGGCTGGGCCAAATGGCGCGCTCGACCCGGCCACCTCAGTGCGACTGACAACTACCCTGCCTGCGTTGTTGGCGGACTACGCGATTGTTGCTCCGCCTGTTATCAGTGGAACGTACAGCAGTGCGACCGGCGTTTGGTCAATCCCACAATTGGAGGCCGGCAAGAGCGCACAACTTCGCTTTTCCGTCACAGCCAATGCCGGCTCGGGCGGCAAGGCCGCAAGGTCCTTCGCGCTTACGGGCATCTCCTCGGATCAGCAGGATAACAATGCCGTCAATAACCTTATTGCGCCCACGTCACGAACGCTGCGCGTTCTGGGAACCGACTTGGCGCTGATCAGCAAGACGGTCGACAAGCAAGGGCCGTCGCAATTCAGCGACGTTACCTACACGATTGTCATGACAAACAGTGGCCCGCTTGGCCCGCTGACGGACTCTGCCTATTTGAGCAATCCGACCGGCTTTGTTCCCAACAAGGTGACAATCATCGATCCTTTGCCCGCAGGCTTGGAGTATGTTTCGGCTTCAAATGGTGGCAGCCTGCAGAATGGACAAGTTGTATGGCAATTGCCGGGCTGGCCGATCGGCGCCCCTGCCGACCAGCGCACGGTGACCTTCACCGCCAAGGTTCTTGCTGCGCCCGGCACTTCTATCAAGAATACTGTTAGCTCCGTACTGGGGCGGTTCGACTCGGAGTTCGGCCCGCTTATGCCGGACCCGGCGCCCGCCAACAACGCACCGGCGAGCAGTTCGGCAAGTTTCACGACGAACCAACCGGCGGCCGTCAACCTGCAGATCAAGCCGCAGCCCGGTCGCATTGACGAAGGGCAGCAGGTCACGTTGACCGTCCGCTACAGCGACCCCGACGCGCTCGACTCGCACGTGATCGCCGTGAATTGGGGCGATAGTACGCCAATCACTTCCGTCACGCAGTTGACGAGTGCTGTCACGACGCAGCAGGTCAACTTCCTGCACAAATATGCTGACGACAACGCCACCGATACATACAGCATTTCGGCGACGGTCACCGACAACAACGGCTCTGCGGCGCAGTCAAGCGCCAATGTGACTGTCAACAACGTGCTGCCGGTGAGCACAGGGCTAACCGTTACGCAGCGATCTGCCGTATCCGGAACGACCTATATCGTGCGCGTGGGCGAGACGCTGGCATTCCAGCAGACTTTCAGGGACCCGGGCTTCACACGGCCACCCCTTGCCGAGACCTTCAGTTACACCGTCGCATGGGGTGACGTGACCGACGTATCCAAGCCCGTCACAATCGTCACCCAGGGCAGCCCGGGCGTCTTCACGCGCGGCACGATCAATGCGGCGCACATCTACTCGACGCCCGGCACGTACACCGTGCGCAACACTGTGCGCGATGACGACCTGCCGGCGACCGGGCCAATCGGCGCCTTCACCGTCATCGTCACCGTCAAGCCCGTCGCGGTGGATGACCTCGCGACCATTACCGAAGACCAGATCGCGCCTGTCAACGTGATGGCGAATGACACGGGTGCGTCCGTTCAGTTGGTCAGTGTGACGACGCCACCCATCACAGGAACAGTTGCGCTCAACACGGCAACCGGCGTGATTACCTACACCGCCGCGGGGCGCTTCGACGCCCTCAAGGCGGGGGAGCAGCGCAAGGACTTCTTCGACTACCGTATACGCGACGCCTTCAACTTCACCGACACGGGCCGCGTCACGGTCACCGTCACGGGTGTCAATGACTTGCCGCTGGTGGACCTCAACGGCGCGGGCCCCGGTGTGACGACGACCGTTGCTTTCACGGAAGACAACGGCAGCAAGGTCATCGCGCCGGCAATCACGATCACAGACCCGGACGATGCGAACTTGACTGGCGCCACCGTCCAGATTCAGAACCAGTCGGCTGACCTGCTGGACTCGCTGCAATTCACACCAGCGGGCGCAATCAGCGGCAACTACAACAGCGCAACCGGCATTCTCACCTTGACGGGAACCGCGACCAAGGCGGTCTATGTCAATGTTCTGAAGGCTGTGGCCTACAACAACACGAGTCAGAACCCGGATCCAACCCCTCGCACTCTACTCTTCCAGGTGCAGGATGCCCAGGGTGGCCTCTCCCTGCCTGTCGCGGCAACCGTCACGGTGGAGCAGACTGACGATCCCCCGGTTATTGCCACGAGCGGCGGCACAACGTCGGCCACAGAAGGCGCCACGCCGACGATCATTGATGCAGGCGTGACGATTACCGATGTGGACAGCCCCTTCTTCACAGGCGGCACACTGACGGTGACCGTGCAGTCCGGTGAAAGCCGCGACCTGCTCTCGATTCTCGGCAATGCGATCGTCACGGTGAATGGCACGGATGTTCTTGTCAACGGTGTCTCCGTAGGTGCGGTGGCGGGTCTGAACACGAACCGCCTCGTGGTAACGCTCAATGGCAACGCAAGTGCAGCCGCCACACAGGCGGTCGCCCAGCAGGTTGCATACGCCCGTCAAAAGGGCAAGCCACCCGCAAGCACGAGCAAGGTGGTTGCCTACACCGTGAGCAGCAGTGCAGGCGGCGCGCCAAGCAACACGGCGACCAAGAATCTTTCATTGACGCTTGTGAACGACGCGCCCGCAATCAGCTTCGTTCTGCCCTTCGTAAACGTGTCGGAGGATACGGCAACCCCCATCCGCGGCACCTTTACGGTGACGGACGTGGACACAACAGGCGTCATGCAGATGATCGTTTCGGTTGCGAACGGGAAATTGACCTACGCCGGTGCGGGCACGATTGCGAACAACAATTCCGCCGCGGTGACGGTGAACGCAACTGCTGTCCAGCTCAACCAGGCGGCTACGCTCATCTACACGGGCAATGCCAATTACTACGGCAGTGACACGCTCACGGTCTCTGTGAATGACCAGGATTCAACGCCGCCCGGTCCGCAGACGACGATTACAAGCACAGTATTCACCGTGGCAAATATCAACGACGCGCCGACGCTTAAGTTGACCGCAGTGCTCACCAACACAACCGCTTCGTACACGGAACGCACGGGGCCGGTGCTGCTTGCACCCGCCGCAGTGGTGGCCGATATCGACAGCGCGGACCTCGTCTCCGCCACCGTGCGCATCACGAATCTGCAGAACGCCGGGCAGGAGACGCTGAGCGCGACACCTTTGGGCGGTGTGGTCGTTGCGTACAACGCCGCGACGGGCCGCCTTACGCTGGCAAACAGTGCCTCGCTTGCTGTCTACCAGGCGATTCTGCAATCCGTCACCTACGCCAACAGCAGCTTTGCGCCCAATACCACGGCGCGCCTTATCGACTTCCAGGTATTTGACGGCCCGACGCCGCCCAACAACGCCAGCAACAGCGCCCGCGCCACGGTGAACATCACCGCAATCGACGACCCAACGCGCATCATCACGTCGACGGTGCCGTTGTCCACCACCGCGCAGGAGGGCGTTGCGGTCCAGGTCGACGCCGGCATTGTCATCACCGACCCGGACACATCCGCCTGGTCAGGCGGCTATCTCACCGCCACGGTGCAGAGCGGCGGGGTCAAGGACCAGCTTGCGGTCGTCAACGGCGGCCTTGTGACGGTGAGCGGGGCGAACGTCAGTTACAACGGCACCCAGGTCGGCACGATCACGGGCGGCGGCACGGACGCACTGCGCGTCAATTTCAACGGCGCGGCAACTCTGACCAGCGCACAGGCCATTGCGCGCCAAATCACCTATACACGCCTTACCACAGGGCCAGTCGTCAGTTCGCGCATCATCGCCATTGCCGCCAAGCCCACGGCCGCACTGCCCCTCAGCAATGTGGCAACCCGGCCAATCGTGCTGACTGCTGTCAACGACCCGCCGGAGATCATAATCGGCGCCATCAGCGTGCCCGAGGATGTGCCGACCAACATCCGGCCGTCGATGACAATTACCGATATTGACTCGCCGTCATCACTCATGCGCATGACCGTCGCGGTGCAGAACGGCTCCTTGAGCTACGTCGGCCCCTTTGCCAACAGCGGCGGCGGCACGAACACGCTGGTCATTACGGCGACTCTGGCGCAACTCAACGACTTGAGCAACGTCACGATCAATTATCTGAGTTTCCTCAACGCCTCCGGGGCTGACCCGCTGACGGTCTCCGTCAACGACCGCGACCCGTCGCCACCAGGCCCGCAGACAGGCACAGCAAGCGGCAGCATCACCATCATTCCGGTCAATGACGCTCCCGTGCTTGACTTGAACGGCAGCACGGGTGGCACCGGCTTCACGGCCACCTTCACCGAGAACGGCGCGGCGCTGGCAATCGTCGGAACGAGCGGAGGCACCGGTCTGACTGTGAACGATGTCGACAGCGCCAACATGCTTTCGGCAACGGTGCAGATTGCCAATCCGCTCGACGGCGCGGCTGAAGTGCTTGCGGCCAATCCAAGCGCCACGGGCATTGCGGTCAACTACGATTCAGGGACAGCCCGCCTTACCCTCACGGGCAATAGATCGCGCGCCAATTACCAGACAGTGTTGCGGACCGTCACGTATCGCAATACGAGCGAGAATCCCAATACCTCGGCCGCGCGCACAATCAACTTCCAGGTCTTCGACACCGCGCCGCTTGGCAGCGCGCTGGCGGCGGCCACGGTCACGGTCGTGGCGACCAACGATGCGCCGGCGCTCGTGCTGGCCGTCGTGCCGAGTGTCAATGAAGACACGCCGCTTTCGGTTGGTGCACTGATTACAATCACCGATGTGGATGCGGCTCCGAGTGAAACGGCGCGCTTCACCGCCACAGTCACAGCTAATGGCACGCTCGTCGCCGGCTCTGTACCGCCTACGGTGACGGTGGCGGGCAGCGGCGGCAGCCAGGTGGTGGTGACGGGAAGTCTCGCCAGCATCAACGCGTGGAAGGCGCTGCCGAACGCACTTGTCTACCAGGGCAAGCCCAATTATGCGGGCAGCGAGACGCTGACGATCAACTATCGCGACGGGTCGGCCGTAGCCACTGCGAATCTTGCCGCGACGCAGCAGAACCGCAACTTCACCGTGGTCGCGGTGGATGATCCGCCCGTCCTCACGGTCAATACCGGGCTGAGTGCGAGCCATCCAGTAAGCCCGACGACGGCCTTCACCGACACCATCACCGCCGCGATCCTGACGGCAACCGATGTTGACAGCCCAGCGACGGGGATTGTCTTCACGGTGATAACGCTTCCGCCTGGTACCGGAATCCTCAAGCTCAATAGTGCGGCACTGGCCGCTTGCGGCACGTTCACCCAGGATGACATTGTCAATGGCCGGGTGAAATACACCTACTCGTCGGCAAATGTGCCCATCAGCGCGCCGTTCCCCTTCAACGTGGGCAACGCGCCGACTTGTGCAGGGCCGGGAACACCCTTTACAATCGCAATTACGCCGTAGCGGGAACGGTGCGGCCGCTAGGCCGCCCGCCCCGCCTGCAGTGCGCAGTAACCGAGCCAGACATCACAGATCTCAAGGACGACGACAATGCGCTACGATCTGGTATTTGAGGGGGGCGGTGCGCGCGGCATCGTCTTTATTGGCGCGCTCTACGAATTGATAGCGCGCAACCACCAGATCGGCCGGTTGGTGGGAACCTCGGCCGGAGCCATCAGCGCAGCACTCCTCGCGGCCGGCTATAGCCCAGGCGAAATGGACGAGGTCGTGGGTCGCAGACGCGGCAGCGCGTTGGAGTTGCGCAGCTTTCTTGGCACGCCGCCCCCTTTCACCCGCGACGAAATCCAGCAAAGTGCCACGCGTGCCTTCTTCCGCGACATCGATCTCCCCATGGTGCCAGGCTTCGTCGAGAATCGCCTCGATGACGCCATCTCCACGGCGTTGCTGCGCTTTCCCATTCATCGCAACCTCGTCGCCTTTCTCGAGCGCGGCGGCTGGTACTCCGCCGATGGCTTCATGGCGTGGATGTATGAGCGGCTGGACACCGGCTACTACAACCGGCAGCCCCGCCGCTTTGGCGCGCTGAGTCTGGAGCAGTTCCACGTCGCAACGGGCGCCGATCTTTCGGTCGTCGTCGCCGACACGACCGCCTCTCGCCTGCGCGTCCTCAACCATCGCACCGCGCCCCATTGCCCGCTCGTGTGGGCCGTGCGGATGTCGATGAACCTTCCTTTTCTGTGGGATGATGTGGTGTGGGATACCAAGTGGGGCACCTACCTGGGCGCTTCTCTGGAAGGCCACGTCATGGTGGATGGCGGCCTGCTCTCGAGCTTTCCCATCGAATTGCTTGTCTCGAACGAGCCCTATGTGCGTTCGCTCATCGGCCCGCAGGCAGGCGATGCGGTGCTGGGTCTGCTGATCGACGAGAGCCTTCCTGTGCCGGGAGACCCGGGCAAGGCGCAGCCTCCGCCAGGCACGTTGAACCTGGCCCACCTCCGTGTGGTCGAACGTTTGACGCGCATGGTGGATACCATGACAAGTTCAAGGGACAAGATGGTCATCGAGGCGTTTGAGGAGTTGGTCGCACGCCTCCCTGGCATGGGCTACGGCACGCTTGAGTTTGACATGAGCGACAAGCGTCGCGACGCGCTCATCGAAGGCGGTCGCAGCGCAATGCGCAACTGGCTGGACCGCCCGCGCCCAGCCGATGTGCGGCCCGGAGTTGCGCCCGCAGCTGTCAATGCGCAACAGTACGCCAACCGCCTCGCCAAACGCCTGTTGACGCCATAACATAAAACATTGACGCAAAGGCGCAAAGACGCAGAGAAACGCAGAGAACAACACAACGTTCGTGCTGTTCTCTGCGTTTCTCTCTGCGCCTTTGCGTCGAAGTTACGCCGTTGCGGGTTGCCGCAGGCCGAAGTCCTCGAGCAGCCAAAGCACCCAGTTGGCCACGCGCTGGGGCGTCTGCGCCGACTGATTGTCCTCGTCAAGGAAGAGGCCCATGAGGACGTTGTTGTCGACCACGCCACGCGAGAACTCAAACTGGTAGCTGTCGTCCATCGGCATCCAGCCGCAGGGTTCACCGCCAAGGTCGATGATCTTCTGACTCAGAATACCGATTGAATCATTGAAGCTGTTGGAGTAGCCAAACTGGTCACCACAGCCAAAGACAGCGACCTTGCGGCCCTGGAAGTTGACATTGTTGAGTGACGGAAAGACGATGGCCCAGTCATCCTGAAGTTCGCCAATATTCCACGTTGGGCAACCGAAGATCAGATGCTTGAAATTGCTCATGGTGCTGAGGTTGTTCATGGAAACAACCTGCACGTCGACATCAGCGATGCCGTACGAGTCGATCTCGCTCTTGATCATCAGGGCCACGCGTTCGGTGGCGCCCGTGCTGCTGCCGAAGTAGATGCCGATCTTTTCAGCCATGATCCCCCACTGCTCTTTTGTGCCGGGCCATCCGGCCAACTCGTGAAGATTCTAGCATTCCGCGCCGCGCTGGGCAAACCAGATAACTACGACGCAGAGGCGCTGAGGCGCAGAGGAACGCAAAGAAAAGCGGAGACAAGCAAGAGGATAAGAGCGTACGCCTCGTTGTGGCTGTTCTCTGCGCCTCCGCGTCATAGTTCACTCTGTGGCCGGCAGGAGTGTCACTTCGTTAATGGGGCCATATCCCCGCTCGCCATCAACCGGCGCGCCGAGCCACACGGATGCCGAATGTACGTCGGACTGGTCGGCAAGGGCGCTGCCGGGACCGGCGCCCGCCACGCCGATGAAGGCATGGCTGCGGCGGAAATGGTCAAGTCCATCGGATGCAACGCCTATCGTTGCCAGCGCGGCAATTGCGTCGTCCGTCAGCTGATACGACGCCTCGTCAGCCACGGCGCCCATGACGATCGTGCCTGGCGGCCATGCGCGCAGCCAGGCGGCCATGCGCGCAGATTCATCTTCGCCGGCAAAGGTGTCAAATCTGGAAGCCTCGATGAGTGCACCCTGAGCGTCGAGTGCAGCCAGGTTGAAGCCACGGCCGCCGGGCGCCACATCCATGCCATTCACCCAGAGCTGCGCGAAGTCGCCTGTCGGTTCGCCGGCGCCGCGGGCAAGCAGCGCCACGCCTGCGGGAAGCGTTGACCCCGTGGTCCCGATTGCAGAGGGCACGTCAGCAAGCTTCTGCACGGTTTGACCCTCATCGGCAAAGACGATTTCCACTGTTGAAACCGATTCAGACGCTTGCCCGCGCGCAAGGGCGTATGCGTCGAAGTCCCCGGCGCTGGGCAGCAGCGGCAGCGCCTCTCCGTTCACACGAACTTCGGGCGGTGTTTGGCGAGCCGCGGGGGTGAGCGTGAGGATGGCACCATCGGCGGGCAGGGGCATAAGCAGCGACGCGCGATCTCGATTCGCATAGCGATCGTCCGCGCCACGCACAGGCGACCATCCCTCGCCGAGCCAGGCGAACGCGCTGGAAGCAGCGTCTGCGTCTGCGAGCGTGAATGTGCGGGGGAGAGTCGGCTCGGCGGGTTTCACCCGATAGAGGCGAATGGTTTCGGGTGCGCCGCTCCAGTCAGGCTCCTGCTGCACGTCGACCAGATCGAGCGGCAGCGCCTCTTCCACGAAGCGGATGAGCGGGTCCGTTGCCTTTTCCTCGTGGAGGGTGACCCAGCCAACGCCCAGATCGGCGAGTTCCTGGGCTGCAATCGGCGCGTGGCGGTCAATCATGTCGGCCACTCTGTCATTCATTTCCTCGAGACCCGGCTGGTCGCTGTTCATGAGCGCAATCAAGTCTCCAACGAGGGGATGCTCGGTGAAGTACTGGAACTTCTGCGGCGGATTGCGCGAGGTGTTGCCTCCCAGGCGCGGCTTGGCGTGCGCAGTTTGCCGCCACTGCTGCATCATGATCAGGATGTCGGACCGGCCGAGGACGCGCGCACCATTGCGCCAGCCCGTGGGAAGCTCGAGCACGGCCTGGTTGCCGGGTTCCTGCGCCAACTTCGCATAGATAGCGGGGATGTGGAAGTTGCTCAACGGGAGCGGAATGGAGAGTGACTCGAGCGCGATCACGCCGACTACGCCCGCGGTAAGCAGCGCCCCGGCGCGCGTGCTGCGCAGACGTGGCCGCTGCATGAGCGCAATCAGCCCGGCTGCCAAGAGCATGCTGAGGCAGAGAAGCAGCGGAACGACATACCGGCTGGGATAGCGGTTGCCGTTGAAGAAGGGCAGCAAGCTGACGAGCGCAAAAGGCCCGGGAACTCCGAGGTCCCGCCCCATCCAGCGCAACGAAGGCCCCAGGCTCAGCAACCAGAAGCAAAGCGTGGCCGCTCCCCAGAAGAGCGCCTGCGCACGCGCCCGCCGCCACATCCAGATGATCCCAACAACAGCCAGAATCAGCGCCACGTACCCCACAAAGGCCTGCTGACCCTTGTCATTGGGGAAAGGGAGGGTGGCAACCCAGTCGCCCACCCAGGGGTGCAGCCGCGTGGGCAGCAGAAAGCCCGCAAGGTCGGCGCTGTAGAGATCGGTGAATCCTCCGCCGCTCGCGAAGAAGTCGCCTTCGCGCAGCAGGTCGGGAATCATCGCTGCGAGGTAGGGGAGCATTCCCACGACGAACAGGGCGCCCATGGCCGCGAAGCCGCCAACAAGCGGGCCAAATCTGCGGCGGTCGCGGAGACTGATCACAAACGCGGCGGCCGCTCCAAGCCCGATGAAGAGCAGCATGAACGAGGCGAAGGTCAGCTCGGCCCAAGCCTGCAGCACGAGGAAGAGGGCTGCCATGGCGCCCGCGCGCAGCGCCTGCGACATGCTGCGGGCGCGCAGCAGCGCCACCAGATAGAGCGCGCAGAAGGGCATCCACTGGCTGGACATGATGTTGTATTGCCCCAGCGCCGCATAGAAGAGCTTGGGCGCGGCAAATGCGTAAAGAAAACCCGCCGCAAAGCCCGCGAGGTGGAGGGGCCAACCGCGGCCGCCGTCGACATGGGGTCCCAACGTGAACCGCACCAGGAGGTAGACGCCATAGCCGCTCAGCACAAAGCTGAGGATTGCCAGCAGATTGACCGCAGGCACAAGCCCAAAGGCCACTTGCAGCGGGATGCTGATGAGCCCGTTGAGCGGTGTCAGCGTGTAGAAGGCAAGATTGATCTGAATGGGGTGAAACATCCAGCCCATGTTGAAGATGGCGGGCTGGAGCTGGTCGACCAGGCGCGCCTTGATCCACCACAGGTTCCAGGCGAGCGCGGGGTCGTCAATGCCATCACCCGGGACATGCGTGCCGAAATGACGCACGAGCGGCCATGTGAGCAGCAAGGCAGCAACCGTATAGGCGAGCAGCACGGCGACGTGGATGCGCCATGTGCGTGGCCTTGTAGTGCGGGCAGCGAGGCTCATGGGCGGCAGCACGTGAACGAAACCGGCCGATGCTTGCTTAGGGCGTTAAAGTCATATCCGGCGTGGGAAATTCGATCTGCTGAATCAGCGTGCCCCAGAGCACACGTGCGTTCAGTGCAAGCTGGGGATTGCTCTCCTGGGCGAGTTGATAGGTCTTGTCAAGATACTCGAGCGCCATCGCCCTGTCACCTGTACCGGCAGCTGTTCGGCCCACGGCAAATGTGGCCTCGGGGTTGTCGGGACCGAGCCGCAACGCCGCTTGGGCCGACTCGAGCGCCTGTTCGCTATCGCCTGCACGCGCGAAAAGCTCGCTGCGCAGAAGCCAGTAACGCGCAGGTTCCGCCGCGGTCAATCGCTTCACATCCACGAATGCCTGCGCTGAACGGGGAAGGTCGCCTGTCTTCTCGGCAAGAACTCCAACCCACGCCGCGAGTTCCGGCTCATCCGGCAATTGGGCGTACGCGGTTTCGGCGATTTGCAGACCACCCGCCCAGTCGCTTTCGGCGATACGCTGGTCGATCCCGTTGGATGCATTGATAATCGCAACGGCGCGCGGGTCGGGAGGAAAGGCATACGTGAAAAGCCAGTAGACGACCCCGAGCACAACGGCGATTGCGGCCAGCGTTCCGGCAATGGTGTAGATCGTGCTGCGCACATGGGCAGCCTGCGCGTGGTCCGCCTGCCACCAGTCTGCGGTTGCAGGGGGATGGGCGGCGCGTAGCGCCTCCATTCCTCCCGGCAGGCGCGCCGTGGCGCGGGCCGTATTGCGCGGCTGCGAGGCAAGCCGCCGCTGGAGATTGTCAAAGCGAACGGTCTCCGACCGTACATCCATCCCCTCGGCCTGGAGCTGCTCAAGTTCAGCCGCCACCTGGTCCATGCCCGCAAGGAGTGACTCAACATTCTCCGGCGTGGGCTTGACGGCCGCTCTTTCCAGCTTGCCGAGGCGATCGCGAACCGCCACAGCGGGATTGGTCACATTGCTTTCAACCGACTGCGCCATTCTTGTTCACCACTTCCACGGAGCCTGACATCACTTTGGGGGAAATCCGACACGCGGTGCAGACAATGGCATGCAGCCACGGCCGGGAACCGGCGTCGGCGTGCACTGCTTCACCAGAGGCAGGGTCGCGCGTCCACCACTACCGCATTATCGCTGACTAGTCGTCATACTCTTCTTCATCGCCCGCGTCGACAGAGGTGATTCCCGCCGCCTCTTCTTCCTCGCGCTGAATCTCGCGGAAGACGCGATTGATGCCCGACTTGATTTGGCTTTCGATCTTGGCCTTGCGTTCAGGGGGCACGGGGAACCATTCGAGCATTTCGCCCACGAGACCGCTCTTCGTCTCGTTCTTGTTCTTGCCTTCGAGGTAGAAGTCGCGCACACGGACGCGCATGAACTCAATGTACTCTCCAACACGGAATGTGGCTTCCGGTCCGACAATTGGCCCGTGGCCCGGCACCAGCACCTCTGCGCCAAGCTCGCGCACCAACTCCAGCGCCCTGATCCACTCAAGCGTGTTGCCCTGCGCCATGTAAGGATGCTGATCCACCCAGAGGATATCGCCAACGAAGCAGACACTCTCTTCTGGCAGCCAGACGATGCTTGTCGCGGGCGTGTGGCCACCCACGTAGATCAACTCGACGCGCCGCTCACCATAGAGCAACGTTACGCGGTTGGTGAAGGTGACATGCGGTGGCACGATCACGATGTTGTTCAACTGCGCCTGAATCTCGGGTTCACGCTTGAAGGAGTTGCGCACGCGCTCCTTGAAGTTCTCGGTGTAGCCCGACATCTCCTTGAAGGCGCGTTCGTGGGCAATGACCTTGACAGGCATGAAGTACTGGTTGCCCAGCGCGTGGCCCCGGTGATGGTCCGTATTGACCATGAACAGGAACTCACTGTCAGGATACTGCGCCTCAATTTGGGCGCGCCAATCCATGGCCTGCTTCGGGAATCAGCGGGCCATCAATCAGAATGATCCCTTCGTCCGTGTTAACAAAACCGGGCGTGCACCCCCGATAATTGGTGTTGATGAATACGCCCTGTGCAAGCTCTTCGCGTTCGCCCAGACCTGTGACGCCGATACGCACCGAGCTACGTCGTCGCGCCATGCTTCGCTCCTCGCTCTCCGGCAGACTTGTGGCCGGACAGAAAGCAGTCTAGCGGCGCGCAACCTGCGCGTCAAGCGCGGCGCGATTATGTCAATAGAGGGTTGGGAAGGGGCAGAGCTTAACCAGAGTCGACGTGCATGCACTGCAGCGCTTCATTCCCGCCCTTCTCCGTGCGCAGAAGGGCGGGAATGAGGCGCTTTTGGCGTTCGCGTGCGCAGATCATTCACTTGGGCGCAGCCCTGACGATCAAGGTGCTCTATTTCCTGAAAAAGCCTGCCACCTTGTCCTTGGCAGCGCTTGCTGTGTCCTGGGCTTTCTGGTAGCCCAGTTGGCGATTGTCCTTCTTCTCCTTGTGAAGCAACTGCTTGCGCGCCTTCTCAACGGCCTGGATGTCATTCTTGCCGTCGCCCAGCATCTCGACATACTTGGCGCGGGCGCGCAACTGGTTGTAGTCAATCCTTTCGTTGGGATTGTTGAAACCGGCGGCTGCCCCGGCTTCGGCGTGCGCCGCACGCAACTGTTCCCGATTCTCCTGCATCTGATCGGTGACAACCTTCATTTGCCGCCTGATGGCCGGGCCAAGTAGAGCGGCAAAGCCGTTGCGCACATTGTAGTTGTGCATCAAGTTGGAGAGCGGGCCCATGCCCGTGGCCGAGAGGTTCGGCGTAACCTGCCCGACGGCGAGTTCGCCAGCGTCCATCATGCACGCGCAGACGACAGCCTCCGCAAGTTGGGTGGCTATCAATGGGTTGTCCATGGCGCGGCTCAAATAGGTGCGATTGCGCAAAGATTGGTCGAGGTTGCCCTTCTGCGCGTCGGTAAAGGTTTGGGCTCTGTCGGTGTCGTTGTCAAGCGCAATTGCGTTCTGGAAATCGGGCGAAACGAAAATGTTCGAGATGTTGGCCGGTACATCCACAACCGGGTTTGCCGGCATCATGTCTTTCATGAAGCGATCAGAGTTGCCGAGAATCGCATCGGCGACAATGATTTTGGCAAAGCCTTCCACGACGTTGGGCGTAAGCAGCAGTGTCACCAGATGGTTGTGCTCGCCGGGAGTCCTCGCCATTTCGCGCAGGCTCATCTGCTGAATGTTGTCCATGACCACAACCGCTGTCGCAGGGTCGCTTGTGTCGGCGAGGGCGTCGGTTTTCAGGCGCGGATTGACATTGCGCATCAGGGCCGGCGCCGTAACCGGCAGATCAAGCTGCGAATGCTGGAACACGGCGGCCTTGATCTGGGCGTTGCCGGGCTGGCCCGATGCGATAACGCGCGAATTGGGCGCAACAAGTCCGGTGCCGATTTCCATGAACTTGTTCGCCACCTGCGTGCGGAACGCGCCTTCGGCGTCAAGAAACTTGAGCACCACGCGTCCGGTTGGGTCGCTGGCAAAGTAGACACCGTCAGCGCCCGTGCCCGACTTGCTCATCGTGCGATTGGGCGTTGGCGACACATCGGGGTAAGGAAGATCGTTATAGGCGAGACGCTGAATGATGCCCGCAATTCCGGCGCGAGCCTGCACCGAAGCTATCGGTCGATCGTCTGCATGCGTCGGTTCAGGCGCCTGCGAACGATCGCGAAAGAAGGGGTCGCCCGTCGGCGCCGGGGCCCCAGCGATACGCGGCATGCGCGCCCGCTGCACAATCCCGGCAATTGCTGCGGTCTGCACGCCGGTCTGGGCGTGGAGGTGCGCTTGTGGGTTGTTGCCGGCAGTTCGCTGCAGGTCTGTGACTGGACTCTCCAGAGAAGCAAGGTCGTCGTTTGACGGGGTGATATGCTGTCGATGGGGGACATCCTCGCGTGCAGAATGCGGTAGTTTCTGCATGTCGCCGGCCTCCGGTGAACGTCGAAACACGCGCGTTTTGGCCTGGTGCCAAATCGCTCCGGCGGGGAATGCGCGAGAATATAGCACCGTGTTTTGCGCATGTCAACTGCCTGCAAACCTTCGTAAAGGCTCACCCCTTTGCCTCTTCAGCGCCACAATGCATGTGCTACAATGGAGGGAATTGCAGATTGCAAATCCGCTTGGCAGGAGCTGATTATTCAGACCCCAAGCGCATTCAAGCTAATTCAAACGGTTCCGTTATTTGGTTGCAGAAAGGCAGCACCCCCATGAAACGAATAGGCGTATTGACGAGCGGCGGCGACGCACCGGGCATGAATGCCGCGGTGCGCGCCGTCGTTCGCGCCGGCATTGAAGCCGGAGCCGAAGTCTTCGCGATCAGTGAAGGATACACGGGCATGATTGAAGGGGGCGACGGGATTCACCCTCTTGACTGGAACTCCGTCGGCGGGATATTGCACAAGGGCGGTACGATCATCGGCACGGCGCGCTGCAAGGAGTTTCTGTCGCGTGAAGGACGCAAGAAGGCTGTCAAGAACCTTTTGTTCAATGGCATCGACCGCCTCTGTGTGATCGGCGGCGACGGCAGCCTAACGGGCGCCAACTTGCTGCGCGAGGAGTGGAGTGAACTTGTGCGCGAGTTGGCCGATTCCGGCGAAGTCGCACGTGCAATTGCCGATGCCCATCCGCACTTGATGATTGCCGGGCTTGTCGGCTCGATTGACAACGACATGGTGGGCACCGACATGACGATTGGCGCCGACACAGCGCTTCACCGCATTGTCGCTGCGGTGGACGCAATTAGCTCAACGGCTGCCAGCCACCAGCGCTCGTTTGTGATTGAAGTGATGGGTCGGCGTTCGGGCTATCTGGCGATGATGTCCGCCTTGGGAAGCGGAGCCAGTTGGTGTCTGATTCCCGAAAGCCCGCCCGACGTGGCCGACTGGCGCGACAAAATGTGCGAAGTGCTCGCTTCGGGACGGGCCGCCGGTCGACGCCAGAGCACAGTGATTTTGGCCGAAGGCGCAACGGACCGCGACGGCAACCCGATTACGGCGGAAGACGTCAAGCGGGCGATTGAAGAGCGCCTTCACGAGGATGTGCGCATTACTGTATTGGGCCACTTGCAGCGCGGTGGATCACCCAGCGCGTTCGACCGCAACCTCAGCACCGAGCTGGGCGCAGCTGCTGTGACCGAACTTCTCGATGCGGCACCGGATTCGCCTTCCTACATGATGGGGCTCAAGGAGAACCGCATCGTTCGCGTGCCACTCATGGAAGCGGTGGACAGGACACATGCCGTCAACGACGCCTTGAACGCGCATGACTGGAAGCGCGCCATGGAGTTGCGCGGGCGCAGCTATCAGGAATCCTTCCGCATTCTGCGCACGTTGGTGCGCGCTTTGCCCCATTCTCCCGTCCCTGGGCGCAAGCGGCTGCGCATTGCGGTGCTTACCGCGAGCGCGCCCGCCCCCGGCATGAATACGGCGGTGCGCGCGGCCGTGCGCATTGGCATCGACCGTGGCCATCACATGCTGGCAATCCGCAATGGCTTCCAGGGCTTCATCGACGGCGAGATCGAGGAGATGGACTGGATGAGCGTCAATGGATTCGCGTCCATGGGCGGCTCCGAGCTGGGAACCAACCGCAAAGCGCCTACCGGCAAAGACCTCTATGCCATTGCGAGGCGCATTGAAGAACTCGAAATTGACGGGCTGATGGTCATCGGCGGCTGGTCCGGCTACGAAGCTGCACTCACGCTCTATCGCGAGCGCCCCAACTATCCAGCCTTCAACCTGCCCATCGTCTGCCTGCCGGCAACAATCAACAACAATTTGCCCGCGGCCGACCACAGCGTGGGCGCCGACACCGGACTCAACATCATCGTCGACGCGGTGGGAAACATCAAGCA
This sequence comes from uncultured Chloroflexia bacterium, assembly GCA_963735275.1. GTDB lineage: Bacteria > Chloroflexota > Anaerolineae > Caldilineales > Caldilineaceae > UBA5069. The sequence goes on from CAVTKJ010000004.1 coordinate 1,046,526, forward strand.
GTCGGCCGTTGCATCCAAGCGCTGTTTTGTTGTCGAAGTCATGGGGCGCTACTGCGGCTACCTTGCCTTCATGGGCATGCTCGCCACGGGCGCAGAGCGTGTCTACCTTCACGAGGAAGGCGTCACCCTGCAAGACCTGACGCGTGACCTCGATATGCTCATCCAGGGCTTTTCATCGGGAAAGCGCCTCGGCGTCATGATTCGCAACGAGTTCGCGAATCCCACCTACACCACAACCTTCATCAGCGATCTCTTCGAAGAGGAAGGCAAGGATCTCTTCGAGGTGCGCTGGTCGGTGTTGGGGCACATGCAGCAAGGCGGCGACCCCACGCCTTTTGACCGCGTGCTTGCCACACGCTATGCGGTCAAATGCATCGAGTACCTCGAGTCGGAGTCAAACGAAGGGAGCGAAGGTTGTGCCTGCATCGGTCTGCAGCAAGGCGCGTTCACCTTCACGCCCTTCGACGACATAGGCCGCACCTATGACTTCAAACTGCAGCGGCCCCGGAAGCAATGGTGGATGGACCTGCGTCCCCTCGGCGCGCTCCTCGCCCAGCCCGAGGCGGGCTTCCACAGGAATCAACTGTAAAGGGCGGGCAGTGGGCAGTAGGCAGTGAGGCTGGGCCGGGCATTTGGGAAATGGGGTATTGGGAGAACATGCCATAAGCGCCGGCCCGTGACCGTTGCTCGCACCCTACGCGGCGGCACATGCCTGCCCGACTGCCGACTGCCGCGCGACTGCCCCACTGCCCGCAAAACATGACAATCAACCCTGTCATTCGTCAATGGTCAGCAATGCGTCAATATGCTAAAATGAATCTGATCGGCGCACTGTGGGCAAGTGCTCTCCACGCACAGACCTGCGCGGCAGCCTCAAGGCGGCTCGGCGATGAGGATGATTGCGTCAGCCATACGGGCGCCCATGTTCAACCAGACCTTTCCATTCGTTTGCTATCAATTTGAAGCCCAGACTGGACAACAAACAAATCAAAAGGAGTTTCCATGAGAATCGGTATTTTGACCGGCGGTGGTGACGTCCCCGGACTCAACCCCTGCATCAAGGCCGCCGTCCAGCGTGCAGCCGAAGAAGGACATGAGATGGTCGGCATTCGGCGCGGGTGGGGCGGATTGCTCAACCTTGACCGCGACAATGCCGAGACAGTTGCCGAAAATGTGATGCCCCTCGACGTGCAGAACACCCGCACGATTGACCGCACCGGCGGCACCTTCCTCCACACAAGCCGCACCAATCCCAGCAAAGTCAAACCGTCGGATGTACCCGATTTTCTCAAGGATCCCGAGCACCTCGAGGCGGAGCAGAAGGACGCGTCCGTGCGCGACTTCACTCCACATGTGCTCAAGAACCTTGAGTTCCTGGGCATCGACGTGTTGATTCCCATTGGCGGCGATGACACCCTCTCTTATGGGCAGCGCCTCCACATGGAAGGCTTCCCGGTGGTGGCAATCCCCAAGACGATGGACAATGACGTCTATGGGACTGACTATTGCATCGGCTTCAGCACCGCCGTGACCCGCAGCGTCCAGTTTATCCACCAGTTGCGCACGAGCACAGGCTCGCACGAGCGCATTGCCGTGGTTGAGCTCTTTGGTCGCAATAGCGGCGAGACGAGCCTCATCGCCTCCTATCTGGCGGGCGTGGATCGGGCGCTCATCTCCGAAGTTCCCTTTGATCCGGAGAAGCTTGCCGCACTTGTCATGAAAGACAAGCGAGCCAACCCCAGCAACTATGCAATGGTAACGGTGAGCGAAGGCGCGCACATGGTCGGCGGCAAGGTCGTCGAGTTTGGCGAGGCCGACGCATACGGCCACCGCAAACTTGGCGGCATTGGCCAGATTATGGGTGAGGCGATCAAGAAGTTGACGGGCGAGGGAATCATCTACCAGCAGGTTTCCTACCTCATGCGGTCGGGCGCGCCCGATGCGTTGGACCTCATGGTCGGCGTCAACTACGCCAATATGGCGGTGCAGCTGATCCTCAGCGGCACACGCGGCCGCATGGTCGCGCTGCGCGACGGCACATACACCCACGTTCCCATGAGCATGATTTCGACGGGCCTCAAGCGCGTGGATGTCGAGGAACTTTACGACTCCAACGAGTACAAGCCCAAGGTCCGCCACGTAATGGGCAAACCGATGTTCCTGTACTAGAGACAATCGGAAACGGGCCGGACTGCGCAATGGCGCAGTTTGGCCTGATTTCCTCAAATTGAAGGTGAGAAAGAGGAACGTAACGTGATTCACGAATCAATTCTTGAAGTACGGCGCGACATGCAGGATGTGTTGCGCGTTAGCCAGGGAAAAGTTGAAGTAGTGGACGTAGCCGCGCTGCGCGGTCGCTTGATCGACGTGCTCGTGCACGACGTGGTCTTTGGCGCAGAGCATGTGCGCAATTATGCGGCGTGGCTGATTTGGGAGGCGGGGCAGGCAGTGGGCGCGCGCCCGGCCAGCATCCACGAGTTCTACATTGCGCGGGCGACCGACAAGTGGGAACACCGCACCGTTCCGGCAATGAACATCCGCTTCACCAATTACGACACAACGCGCGCCGCTCTGCGTGCCGCGTTGAAGACAAATGCCGCCGCACTGATCTTCGAGATTGCGCGCAGTGAAATGTCCTACACCGAGCAGAGCCCCATGGAGTTCACCACCTGTATCATCGCCGCGGCAATCAAGGAGGGCTACACGTCGCCCCTCTTCATCCAGGGCGATCACTTCCAGGTGAAGGGTTCCAAGTACAAGACGGATCCCGAAGGCGCGATCAATGAAGTCAAGGATCTGATCCGCCAGGCAATTCCGGCCGGCTTCTGGAACATCGACATTGACACGAGCACGCTCGTTACACTCGACCCGCCGACGCTTGAAGAGCAGCAGTACCACAACTTCACCCGCTCTGCCGAGCTTACCGCGCTCGTGCGCGAACTCGAGCCCGACGGCGTCACAATCAGCCTCGGTGGCGAGATCGGCGAAGTGGGCGAGAAGAACTCGACGCCGGAAGAGCTTGACGCCTACATCGAAGGTTACAAGAAGGCGCTTGCGGGGTACGGTGAGAACCTGGCCGGCCTGAGCAAGATCAGCGTGCAGACCGGTACGAGCCACGGTGGCGTTGTGTTGCCCGACGGCACGATGGCAAAGGTGGCTGTAGACTTCGACACCCTCAAGGTATTGGGCGAGCGCGGCCGGCAGCATGGTTCCGGCGGCGCAGTGCAGCACGGCGCCAGCACCCTCCCCGAAGAGATGTTTGACAAGTTCCCCGAAGTGGAGACGCTTGAAATTCACCTCGCCACAGGTTTCATGAACCTTGTCATGGACCATCCGGCCTTCCCGGCAGAGTTGAAGAGCGCCATCTACAAGTATCTTGACAAGACGGCGACAGGCGAGCGCAAATCGACCGACTCCGACGCGCAGTTCTACTACAAAACGCGCAAGAAGGCGCTGGGCGCCTACAAGCCGGAAATGTGGTCGCTGCCGCCCGAGGCATATGATGCTCTTTACAGCGCACTCGAAAACCAATTCGAGTTCTTCTACAAGATGCTTAATATCGTTGACACCAAGCGCCTGATTGACGAGTTGGTAACGGTTGTCGAGTACCATCAGCCCGCGCCGAAGAGTGCACGTGGCGTCGGCGACGACCTGGGTCTTGCCGACTAAGGCACGTCATACCTGAGCATAGGCACGGAGCATCCAGACTACACGCTTTGCGAAACAAAAACGGGGCAGCACCATTCCGGTGCTGCCCCGTTTTTGTTTCGGCATACTACCCCGCCGCTGAAGGCGCGTCAGGCATCTCCGGCTGGATCAGCGCAAGGTGATTGCCTTCCGGATCCCTGAAGTGGGCAATTCTGCCCACTCCGGGCAAGTCGACTATCTCGTCGACGGTGGCCCCGTTGGCACCGATACGCCGCGCATCCGCATCAACGTCTGAACTGGCGATGTAGGGAACAATGTCACCTGGCTTCAGGCCATACCTTGCACCTCCGAAGCCCCAACCACTGCCGTTGGTGTCGTTCCACCAGCCCGAGGAATAGTCCATTCCGGGCATTGCCGAGGAATCCCATCCAAACATTGCGGCGTACCAGGCAGCGAGTTTTTCATGGTCTTGCGCGTACAACTCGGTGTGAATAATCGGTTGCATCTCGCCAAATCTCCTTGTGTGTTCACGAACTGCTCGGTCGGGCTGCGTGGAGGAACGGCTATTCGGCCATTTCGGGCTGCATCAGGGCCAGCAGGTTGCCGTCAGGGTCTTTAAAGTGGCACATCTTGCCCACGCCGGGGATGGAGATGGTCTCGTTGATCTCCGCCCCGTTCTCGGCCAGCATGCGTACATCGGCCTCAATGTCGGCGCTATAGAGATATGGGACAATCAGTCCCGGCGGCACGCCGTTCTTTGCGTCATTGAACCCCACACCACTTCCCGGGACGTCGCTCGTACTTCCGGTTGAGTAATTCATATCAGGGAATGACTGTACTTGCCAGCCAAAGACCTTGCCGTACCATGCCCCCAACTTCTCGTGATCCTTCGCGTAAATCTCGGTGTGGATTACTGAATATCCCATGTCATTCCTCCATTGTTGCTGGACTACCGGGTTGGAAACAGCAGAACCGCATATTATTCGGGCCACTTCTCGGGCTGGAGGATGCCCACGATGTTACCTGAAGGGTCTTTGAAGAGACACCATGTACCGACCGTTGGCGTGTGCACCGGTTCGCCAATGATTTCGCCGCCCGCGAAGCGAATGCTCTCGGCCTGCGCAGCGACATCTTCGATCATGATGTGGGGAATGATCCGGCCGGCCGGGGATTGCGCGGAGATTGGGTAGAAACCGACGCCCATACCCGGCAAGCTGGAAAACGCGGCGGTCGCATAATTCTGGCCGGGCATCTCTCCGGGTATCCAGCCAAACTGGTCTGCGTACCATTGCGCCGCTGCGGCGGGATCGGTGGCCGACAACTCAATGTGGACGATAGGATGCGTCAATTGCATACTCCTTTGTGCGCAAGAACATAGAGATTTCCGCTATGCAATTCAACCAGCACCGGGGAAGACAGTGTAGCACACATGTTCTTATAATGCAATACTACCAATGTTAAGGTTTTTCCGCTCCACCACTGGGAAGTGGCAGGCTTGCTGCCAACGCGAAGACGCGAAGCCGCGTAGAGGAATGACTTCGCTGCTTCGCTCCAAACGCGTGTTTCGCTCTCACGCAGTTGTCAGATCGGTTCCCGGTCTCAGTTCCAATTCATAGACCGCAGTGACATGCTGGATGGACATTCCTGCCCGCTCGTAGAGGCGCGTGGCCCCCGTTGGGCTCTCGGCATCGACGCCCAGACCAACCGTATTCACACCACGCCGATAAAACTCCCCGAAACTATGGAGCAGAAGCGCATGCCCAAGGCCGTGCTTGCGCCAGGGACGGCGCACGCCGAGCAAATTCACCCAGCCCGACTGCAACTCACCTGGCACCGGGGCCAGGCAGAGAGAGAATCCGGCAATCTCTTCGCCGTCAAGCGCCAGAAAGTAGAGCGTCGGGTCAAAAAGAGGGTTGTTGTGCAGGCGTTCCTGCCAAGCGTGAAAGTACTCCTTCGACGCTCGTTTGAGGTGGCCCCAGTGGTCAGCAAAGGCGTCGTCCTGGGCGAGAAAGAGCGCGGCATCATCTTCATGGAGGCGGAAGGTGCGAACGCTGATGCCCTCCGGCCAACGTGGTGAAGGTGGCGGTCCCTGCAGAAAAATACCCATTTGAAGGAAGTCGCGCACGTGATTGAAGCCATGCGCTTCCAAAAGGAGTGCCGCTTCGGTATTGGTGGACAATGTGTTCGCACTGAGCGTAACCCGCGCTTGGTCGGGTGCATCTACCAAACCGGCCTGCGCCATGTCGAGTCCCCACTCGAGCAAGCGACTTCCAAAGCCCCTACCGCGCGCTTGCAGAGCCGTTCGCACCCACAAGTGTGGCCTGACATGCGGTGAGCGAGTATGGAACTCTCCGACTGCCGCGACAATTCCATCGGGCCCGGTAATGATGCGCGTCTGCCGTTCCAGATCGAGCAATGGGCTTTGCAGGTCAACCTCGTATTCGCTCACAGAGAATAGCGGTTCGGCCGCATGTTCAATCGCGTCGGCGTTGAGCATTGCAACAATTGCTGGTGCGTCCTGCAACATAATGGGGCGCATGCTGTACCCGGCGGGAAGACCCTTCGCCAGGGTTTGATATTGTGTCAAGGAATGACTCGCTTTCGACCGGAGCAGCGCAAGCGCGTAGGAACGCGTGCTTGTTATGATACGACGACTCAAATGTAGGGGGGTGCCAGGCTGTACCTTGAGGGGGTAGGGGAGGTCCAGAAGAAATCTACTCAGCAAACAATCACGATTCCCTAATGTACTAATCGGAGGAAAGGGGGGTGTTCCTTCGCAAGGCCGCTGCGCCCTGTGCGGCAAGCAAAGCCATAGCCAGCGCCAGCCCGATCATTGTGACGGCGATGAAGCCGCCCCGCTGAAACGCAGGCCCAATGCTGAAGCTTCCCACCGCCGCGGCCACTGCCACAATTGTCTCGCTAATGCCCTGCGTTTGCCCACGTTCGCTGGGTGCAACGGCGCCGGAGAGGAGCGCCGAGCCTGCAACATAACCAAGATTCCACCCAAGGCCCAGCAGGAAGAGCGCGAGCATCAGCATCGGCACCGAATGCGCAAACGGCGCCAGGATGGCTGATATGGAAAGTACGATCCCCCCTGCGGTGATCACGGGGCGCGCACCATAGCGCTCGGTCAGCCTTCCCGTCACGCCCGAAAGACCGAACATCCCCAGCGTATGCGCCATGATCACCCAAGAAACCGATTGTGCGGAATAGCTTTGGTGCGCCATATGCAGCGGCGTAATCACCATAATCATCGTCATCACCAACTGGCTGACACCAAGCGCGAAGACAGCCAACCTGACCGTCGAATCGGCGAAGACCGTGCGCATCGGGCGGCCCGGTGCAACCGCAATGCCTTCGTGCTCGAGAACCACGTAGCGCATGGGTTCGGGCCGCAGGAAGACAAAGATGATCGCGAAGGCAACAAAGCAGAGTGCGGCAGTAATGAAGTAGGGCCCGGAGAGAGGCACAATCCCGCGCGTTTCGGCTGCATTGATCGACGGCGCCAGCATGAGAGGCCCCAGAATCGCGCCAATCGTCGCTGCAAAGACAATTGTGCCAATCGCGCGCGCACCGCGGTCCGGCGGAACAATGTCAGCGGCAGCGTAGCGCGCCTGCTCACCTGCACCGCGGCCAAAGCCGTTTGTCAGCGCACCGACGCAGAAGAGGGGAAACGACCCTATCAGGAGCGCATAGGCGCAAAGCAGGGTGCCCGCAACGGAGAGTGAGAAACCAAACGAAATTCCCAGCCGGCGGCCAACCTTGCCCATGAACCAGCCGATAGGGTATGCGACCATGGCCCGACCGACGAGTGTGATCGTCGATGGAAGGCCGGCGTACACCTCACTTCCCGTAAGGAAGACGGCAGCCAGCGGCATTGGCGTAAACGCAATGATTTGGGCCGCGTTGTAAACGCTCTGGGCGGAGAAGAGGGTGGCCATCAACCGGCGCTGAACGCCCGGTGGCGGCACGCTGGGCGATGCGGCGAGTGCGTCGGCGATCACATGGGTCTCGTTCCGAATTGCGCGCGGATTAACCGCGAAGGCGTGTGCATGTGCATGTGGGGTTGAAGTGGAGCGATGGTAACAGATCAAGCAGTCAATCGCCAAGATTAATCGCGAAGAAGCGAAGCTTCCGACTTTGGAAGCCTCGCTTCGATCGAGTTCTCCGCACCAGCCAGGCGGCCGTGCACTTACCCGACAAACCATTCTTGAGACGCGGCGACCGGGAACGTCGAATGGGTTGACATCACCCGTTCCACGTACTTTGCCCTTACTTCGGGTGTTACGCCGCGTTCACGCTAGACCAGTTGCGCGTCAAGCGAGATTTCGTCGACTGCGGCCAGCGCCTTGGAAACCGGGCACTTTTCCTTTGCCTCTGTGGCGAGTTTGGCGAACTCGTCAGCGCCAATCCCGGCCACTGTGGCCCGTGTGACCAGTTCAATTTTGGTGATTGTCGGCCCGGCGCCCAGATGCACCGCCGCCGTCGTGTGGACGCGCTCCGGTGGGAAGCCGGCGTTGGTGAGTAGTGATGCCAGGAACATCGAGAAGCAGCCCGCCTGGGCGGCGCCAATCAGTTCCTCGGGATTCGATCCCTTGCCCTCTTCAAAGCGGGATGCGAAGGTGAATGGGCCTTCAAACATGCCGCTGCCCAACTTCATCGTTCCGTTGCCCTCTTTGAGTGTCCCTGTCCAGACTGCTTCTGCGCCGCGAACTGCCATGGAGTCGCTCCTTGAATCTTGGGTGTGAATTGTCGGTCTTGATCGCATTCGATGCTAATCTGTGTCATTGTATCGTTGCCCGCTGTTGTGCGAAGTGATGCAGACACCAATGCCGGCTCTGTACACGAGCGCGCCACACATTAAGACAAAACACCCGCCTCGTGCGAAGCGGGTGTTTTGTCTTAATATGGTAGCGCATACGGGACTCGAACCCGTGTCTTAGCCTTGAGAGGGCCATATCCTAGGCCACTAGACGAATGCGCCACATGCACTCCGCCGGACGAATCCGGCCACTTCCGAGCCTGGAAGTAGGCGTGATTTTACGTGTATCCAGCGTTTTGGGCAAATTGCGCAGGGTCAAGCGGACGTCAACTCAGCCCTTCCCACGACGCGAAGGCGCGAAGGCGCAGAGAAACGCGGAGAACAGCCACAGCGAGATAGAGCAATGTCGCCTTGCGTTTCTCTGCGTTTCTCCGCTCCTCTCTGCGCCTTCGCGTCGCAGTTCGCAGTTCCCCGACTCCCAACTCCCGACTCCCGACCACCGAGTATGCTATACTCTCAACCCTGCACGTGGGTTCAAATCCCACCCGGCGGACCCTGCCGGCACACACGAAGGAATTGCCATGGACCTGCAAACGCCCAAAGAAATCACGCGCGCCCTCAACCGGGTGCTCCATCAAGTCGAGCAGCCCGCCCGCTACACCGGCGGCGAGCTCAACAGCATTGTCAAGGCGTGGGACGACCCGGCCCTGCGCACCAGGGTCGCACTCTGCTTTCCCGACATCTACGAACTGGGAGGCAGTAACCTCGGCCTCGCCATTTTGTACGATTTGATCAACCAGCGCCCGGAGATGCTCGCTGAGCGCGCCTACTGCCCGTGGCCGGACTTTGAGGCAGCAATGCGGCGCGACGGCATCCCGCTTTATGGCCTCGAGACGCGCCATCCAGTAAACCAGTTCGACATTGTCGGCTTCAGCCTGCCCTACGAGCAGCTCTACACCAATGTGCTCACCATGCTTGATGTAGCGGGGCTGCCCTTGCGTGCGGCCGATCGAAACGCCGCGCACCCGCTCGTGATTGCGGGTGGCTCCGGCTGCTACAACCCCGAGCCCATGAGCGCCTTTTTCGATGCGATGGTGATCGGTGAAGGTGAGGAGGTCATTTTCAACGTCATCGCAGCGCATGAAGCCTGGCGCGCCGCGTGGGCAAACGGCTCGGCTGTAGAAGGCGATGCACCCTCAGGTATTGATGCCGCACGCTATGACCTTTGGGTGCGCCTTGCACAGGTGCGCGGCGTCTACGTGCCCGCTCTTTACGATGTTGCCTATGCCGCCGACGGCACGGTGGCGACGGTGCGGCCGAACCACCCTGCAGCGCCGGCCGAAGTGCTTGAAGCGCGTCGTCACCGTGCTGCCGCCGCCCGTCACCCGCTTTATCGTTCCCTATATCGACGTGGTACACAATCGCGCCGCCATCGAGATCATGCGTGGCTGCACCCGCGGCTGCCGCTTCTGCCAGGCGGGGATGATCTTTCGCCCTGTGCGCGAACGCCCACCCGAGGAGGTTCTCGCGGCCGTGGAGGCCATGATCGAACAGTGCGGCTTCGAGGAAGTCAGCTTCCTCAGCCTTAGCAGCAGCGACTACACCTATGTCGAGGAACTGGTACGCCGCACCATGGAGCGCCACGGCGACCAGCGCCTCAGCATTGGCCTGCCCAGCCTGCGCATCGAATCCTTCAGTGTGGAGTTGATGGAACTTCTGGAGAAGGGGCGACGGCGCTCGGGCTTCACCTTTGCGCCTGAGGCAGCCACCGATCGGCTGCGCGACGTCATCAACAAGCCAATTGCCTCAGCCGACCTGCTGCGCACCGCCGAGGAAGTCTACAAGCGGGGCTGGACAACCATCAAGATGTACTTCATGATCGGCCATCCCACGCAAACGCTTGAGGACGTGCAGGCCATTGCCGACCTCTCCAAGGAGGTGCTTGCCGTCGGGCGGCGTGTGCTGGGCAAGAAAGCTACCGTGCGCATCGGCGTCAGCACGCTCGTGCCCAAGCCGCATACGCCCTTCCAGTGGGTGCCCATGGAGAGCGAAACAGTTATCCGCGCGCAAATCAGCCTGCTTCAGAAGGAGCTGCGCGGGCCGGGCATCTACTTCTCGTGGAACAGTCCTACAGAGACCCTTGTCGAAGCGTTCCTGACCCGCGGCGACCGCCGCATGGGGGACGTCATCGAGACCGCTTGGCGCCGTGGCGCAAAGATGGAGGGCTGGGGCGAGTACTTCAACTTTGCGGCTTGGCAGGCCGCGTTTGCCGAACTTGGCCTCGACATGGACTGGTATGCGCGCCGCCCACGGCGCGAAGACGAGGTGCTGCCCTGGGAGCACATTTCGGCCGGCGTGAAGAAGCAGTTCCTCTATGAGGAATATGTGCACACCTACCAGGGCGGCGTGGTCGACGACTGCCGCGAGCACTGCTTCAGTTGCGGCATTCTGGGTGCCTTCAAGGAGCAGCGACGGGGCACAGAGGATGCTGCGTGGCGTTGCCCGCCTCTGGGCAAGGAGAAGGCCGACGTGCGCCAACCTGTCTCCGTCCATTCGATTCCGCTCTATTTCAACGATGAAATGTCGCCCGACCTCGTGGGCCAGTTTGCCGAACGGGTGCCTCAGCGGCGCGAAGGCACAGTGGCCAAGCATGTGGAGTAGCTATGGTAATTAGCAAGGGAACTACGACGCAGAGTCGCTGAGGCGCAGAGAAACGCAGAGAGCGGAAGGCACGAGAGGCTGCGGGGCAATGCTTGAATTGGAAGAATTGACAAACGAAGATGAGGCGGCTCAGGCAGAGGATGTGCGCCTGCGATTGCGCCTTACCTACGCCAAAGGCGAGGGTGTCAAGTTCATTTCACACCAGGACGAGTTTCGTCTCTGGGAGCGCGCGCTGCGCCGAGCGCGCTTGCCGCTGCTCTACAAACGGGGCTTCAACCCGCAACCGCACATGCAGTTTGCCGCGCCGCTGGGCGTTGGCTTCACGGGCGAGCGCGAGTACCTTGACGTTGTGCTTGCACCGCCTGTACCCCCTGCCGAAGTGGTTGCGCGCCTGCGTGCAACGTTGCCTCCGGCCGTAGCTCTGCATGGCGCCAAGCTGCTGCCGTTGCACGCGCCTTCGCTTGCCTCCACGCTCATCGGGGCGGACTACACCATCATTCTCTACGCAACCGAAGATGAGTTGAGCCAGGAGGTGCTCGCCGCGCACATTGCTGATTTTCTGGCGCGGGACGAAGTCCACATGGAACGGCAGCGCAAGAAGGAGCGTTACGGCTACAACCTGCGCCCGCTCGCGTTCGAGGTGCGGGCCGCAGGCTATGACGCTGTTGCCGAGGAGCACGCGATCTTTGTGCGTGTGCAGCAGCGCAAGGGGGCCACGGGGCGGCCAGACGAGGTGCTCAAGGCGCTCGGTCTCGATAACCTGCCGCGCACGTTGCGGCGCGATCGCCTCTACTTCGAGCACATTGCCGAGGATGCCGCGCTCTTTGCTGCCTACCCCGTTATCGAGCAGGCGGACATTGCGCGACCGCTGCGCCCAGCCGTGGATGTCCGACCCCAGCACACGCCCCAGCCGGCGCTGCAGCGCACAGACGGCCGCACCATTGGCGAACGCGCCGCCGACGAGTTCGACTAACAACAACAGCCTGTACACGGAAAAAGCGGGAACTACGGAAACAACATGAAATGCGCTCTTCATGTTGTTTCCGTTGTTCCCGCTTTTTCCGTGTACAGGCTTGTTGTTAGTTGTGTACGGGCAAGTTCGCGTTCACAGCCGCCTGCAGCGCGGCGATACTTCTCCGGCGTGTAGTCGCCCGTGCCGCGCCAGATGACCTCCCGCTTGCCGTCGAGCAGCAGGAAGTGGACCGTCTCCTCGTCGGGAATCTCAAGCGCGGCGCGAAAAGGCTCCTTGTCGATATAGAGCGTAATCGTAATGGCACGCGTCGCCGGGTCGGGAATGCCGCCGCGCATGCCCGAGTCGATTCCCCAGCGGTAAAGCCGGTTCATCCTGGCAAGCGTGGGCGTCTCGTAGAAGCGGAAGCCCGGCATGGCCGCGGCCAGTTCCTTCACGTGCGGCGCCCATACATCGATGACATCCTGATGCCGGCGCTGAAAGGGCACGATGACAAGCGTCAGGTCGCCCTCAAAGTCGTCAGGCAGATTGAACTCGCGCCCCTCCAGATTGGAGCCACTCACATTCGGAAATCGCATACCCAACCCCTTTTCCTCGACGGCTTTGATCGGCACAAGCCCCGTGCACGCGCTCATCAGCACGGTGCAAAGCACCAACGCTCCCAAGATCGCCGGCTTCACGGTTGCACTGCGCATTCATGCTCCCTCAATGTTCAAGCGCCGCCAGCGCCAGAATTGCATCGTGGTCAGTGATCACCTCGGCAATGTGGCCATCCTGCATGCGCACCACGCGGTCGACGTAGCGACACATGCGCAGGTCGTGCGTCACCATGATCCCGGCGCGGTTCTGTTCGTGGATGAGTTCGGCAAACGTGGAAACCACCTGGTTGGCGCGCTCGGTGTCGAGGCTGGCCGTGGGCTCGTCTGCAAGCACCACACTCGGTTCGTGAATCAGCGCACGCGCAATTGCCACGCGCTGCTGCTGCCCACCCGATAGCTGGCCAGGATAGTTCTTCAACCGCTCGCCCAGCCCCAGGCGAGCAAGAAGATCGGTCGCCCGCTGTTTTCCCTTGCGGTCAAGCCTCCCGTTGAGGCGCAGCATCAGCTCCACATTCTCCTGGGCATTGAGGAACGGTACAAGGTTGTTGGACTGAAACGAGAAGCCGATGTTGCTGCCGCGGAATGCTGTGCGACGGCGCTCGCTCATCGTGCTCAACTCCTGTCCGGCAATGCGGATCCGCCCGTCGGTTGGGCGCAGCAGCCCCGCCAGCATTGCCAGCATGGTCGTCTTGCCCGAGCCGCTCGGGCCGACAAGCGCCACAAACTCACCATCGTTGACGGATAGCGACACGTGATCCACCGCCTTGATGGTCACGTTATCGAGTTCGTAAGTTTTCAGAACATCAATTGCCTGAAGTGCTTCGCTCATGAGAGTTGCCTGTTGAAGCCGCGACTCGCGGCTCGAGATTGCCGCTTACTGCGCCAGACCAAGCGCGCGCAGCGGTTCAATCCGCAGCAGCGCAAATACCGAAACAAGCCCACCCAGCGGCCCGATTAGCAGCAGCAAAGTAACTGCCGTGAAGACAGCCTGCCCGGTGAGAACGATCGGAATCCCTGCAGGAAACGAGGCAATGAGCGCCAGCGTGCCCAGTGCACCAAGCAGCACGCCGAAGGTGTTGATCGTAATGATCTGCAGAGCGGCGGCCCAGCCCACCGTTCGGTTTGACGCCCCAATCGCCTTGAGCATGCCGATTTGCGCGACCTTCTGCAGCGTCTGAATCTGGAAGAAGCCGCCAATCACCAGGATACCGATAAAGAGCGTAAAGTACTGCTGGGTGTTCAGCGTGCTTTGCTGCGCTGAATAGCCGGGCGTACTCTCGTACGTTGTCTTGCGGTCCGCTACTTCGAGCTTGCCCACCTCCGACTCAACGCGCCTGGCCACGGTCTCCTTGTCGTCGGGATTCACAAGCTTGATGACCGCCACATTCGAGATCAGGTCGCCTTCGTTGACCGCATCCGCCCCCTGCGGGCGCACCTTCTCCCAGGTGAGGATAGGCAGTATCAGCGTTGGCTGCAGCGAATAACCCTGGGCATCGGTGCGTCCCACCACCCGCAGCTTGAACGATTCCTCCTTTGTGCCCAGAGTCGACCTGATGACGACTTCGTCGCCCACCTTGATGCCCGTGCGTTCGGCAACATTCGCATCTATCAGGACCTCGTCGCCACGGTCACGCGCCAACTGCACGCCCTCGAGCACCTGCGGCTCACCAGGGCGCCCCGCCTCAACGCCGATAATCGCAACATCCAACCCTTCAGGATCGTCCGCGAGAATCAGTTTGCTGGAAGAGGTAGCCACCTGGCCCACGTCCTGCACACCCTCCACACGGCGAATGGCCGCCACCGTCGGACGGGCGATGCGGCTTGATGCGATGCTCAGGTTCGAGTTCTCCTGAAAGGCGATCAACTCGCCGTCAAGCTTTTCGATATACTCGCGGTTGCCGCTTCCCAGCCCTTCGGCAAGAGCTGCGATAAAGAGCACAAGTGTCGTAATCAACGCGACAATCATCGCGATGAGCAGAAACCGCCCCTTGTTGTGAAGGACTTCCTTGATGGCCAGATAGAACGACATGTATCTTCAGTCCCGTTTCTTTCCCACAAGAGGCTTGCTCGTCACTTCGGTTGGCAGGTATTTTCAAGAATCCAGGCAGGAAGCTATTCCACAGTCACGACGGCCGTCATGTTCCAAAGCAGGCGCGGATCGGTTTCCTGTGGTTCGATCACCGCTGTGTAGACAACATCGCCGCGGTTGTCACCGCCCCGCGGCCGGACAAGGCGCACAATGCCATCAAGCGCGAGATCGGGCAGCGCGTCAAAGGTCAGCTTCACCTGGGTGCCAGGTTGCACGCGCACCACGTCAAGCTCCGTCAGATCGGACGTTTCAACCTGCCACCGGGTCAGATCGGCGAGTGTAGCAAGGGGCGCACCGGCGCCCGCCTGCTCGCCAACGCTGATGTCGAGTTCGGCTATTGTGCCGCCAAACGGCGCACGTAGTTCGGTATTCGAGAGCGCCACAAGAGCCTGCTGCACCTGGGCGATCGCTGCCGCCACATCGGCTTCGGCAATCGCGATTTGTTCGGGCCGCGCGCCGGCCATCAGCAGGTCAAGCTGCGCCTGGCTGGCGGCAAGGTCGGCCTGCGCTTGAACGATGTCCGACGGCAGCGTGTTGCGCAACGTGTCGAGGCTGGCGCTTTGGCGCTGGACTTCTGCGCCGGCGCGGGCGACGTCCGCCGCGCTGGGCGCGGCGCTGAGAAGCTCCAGGCGCGCCCTGGCAGCTTCGAAGTTGTTGCTTGCCGTCTGCAGTTGGGCTGATTGCGGCAGCGCGCCGATATCGCTGCGCGAGCTTACCTGGTCGTATGCCCGCTGCGCCTGGGTAAGTGTGGCTTCGGCGTTGGCCAAGTCGGCGCGTGCTGCAATGACGGCGCCTTCGTCGGCCCCCTCGTAGAGTTTGGCGAGCGAAGCGCTTGACGAGGAGAGTGCCGCCTCGGCCTGCGCCAGTTGGCCCGGGACCGCTCCGCTGGACAAGCGGGTCAGCCTTGCAGTGGCGGCATCGACCGCAGCCTGCGCCGAGGCGATCTCCTGCGTGCGTGCGCCGGCGGTCAACTGCGCAAGCGAAGCCTGGGCGCGCTGCAACTGCGCCTGGGCCTGCGCTACACCGACTTGCTGCTGCGCCGAATCCAGTTTGAGGATGAGATCGCCTTGCTGGATCTGCGCTCCCTCGGCGACGAGCAACTCTTTCACAAGCCCGCCCGCGGGTAGGCTCAGCGAGGCATGTTCTACAGGGGCCACTTTGGCGTCTGCAACAATCGCGTCGAGGTTCTGTGGGGCCACGCTCGCCGCCGACTCGGCAGCGGACTGACTGTTGTCCGCCGAAGATTCGGTGGTTGTTCCCTGCGCTGCTGCGGCGTCGCGATCGGCGCCACCGCCAAAGAGGTAGAAGCCGCCGCCTATTGCAAGCAACACCACAAGCACAATGCCAAAGATCGTGAAAAACCGTTTCATGCGGAAACCTCTGCTCTTCTGGTTACGCTGGTCTGTAACACCGACGGCGGCGCGCTTGCTCGTGCAAAATTACGCAGCACGGGGTGAAATGAATACGTTAGTGACTGGGCGCCGCCGCCGTCGCGACAAGTTCGTCGCTTGCGAGCGGCGGGTCTGGATTCACGAGGAAGCGCCGCCAAATGAAGGTGCTTACCCAAATCATCATGAACGCACTGAAGAGTGCAGGCCCCCAAATGCCGAAGCGTGCAAGGAGGATGCCGCCCAAAGCGGGCGCAATCACGCGCTGTCGAACTCTCAACAGCACTGGCCAGGCCGAGCGTTCCGCCGACTTCTTCGCCAGGAACGGCTTTCGTCAGGACTGTGCTCAGAATGGTGTTGAGAACGCCGCCGCCAATCGCGAGCGGAAGCAGCACAATCAGGAGCAGAATCACGTTTGGCACCATGCCCCACAGGAGGAAGCCCACAACCATCGCCAGCGCTGAAGCAAACATCAACGTCGCTTCGGGGTATCGCTTGGCCAGTCTGCCGATTGCAAAGCCCTGCACAACCGCCGCCAGCACCCCAACATAGGCAAGTACGAAGCCCGTCGCGGCTGCCGAAAGGTTGAGCGGGCCACCCGCGGCGTAAAGGCTGAAGATCGAGGTGAACATGGCGAAAGCCAAGCCGTAGAAGAAGCGTGTGTGAAGAATCGGACCCACACGCGGCCGGCGGAACGCTGCTACCAGTGCATCAAAGCTGATGGGCGCGCGTGGCTGTTGGGCAATCTCCGCGTGGCGTTCGTCCGTTAGCGACTCAGGCAGGAAGAAGTAGACGCCAATCAGGTTGAGCGTGGCAATTCCAGTGGCCACAAATGCCGGAACGGCGTAGCCAAAGGTGCTCAGCAAGCCGCCGGCCGCCGGGCCAATAATGAAGCCGAAGCCGAACGCAGCGCCCAGCAGTCCAAGCCCCTTGGCGCGGCTTTCCTTGTCCGTAACGTCGGTAATGTAGGCCTGTGCAACACTGATATTACCGCCAGTGAGGCCGTCAATAATGCGGCTGGCAAACATGATGGCAATAATGAAACCATTGACAGCGGCGGCTGTACCGACCATTGCGCCCAGTGCCGTCCCCAATGGCTCCGCAAGCGCCAGAAGCAGAAAACCAAATGCAGTTCCCGCAATACTGAGAAGCAGCACAGGGCGGCGACCGTACCGGTCCGACGCTCGGCCCAGCAGGGGTGCGCCGATCATTTGTGCGGCGGCGTAGGAAGCGACGAGCAGGCCGGTGACCCACACACTCGCTCCATACGTCTCCGCATAGTAGGGTAACAGCGGCAGAATGAGTCCGAAGCCGAGAACATCGACGAAGACAACGAGAAAAATGGTGGCAAGACGGGATTTGCCCATGGGCGTTACCTCGGTTCGAGCAAGTTCAGAAGCTAAATCCGGCGAGCCGGTGATTGTTGGTACAGGGCAAATCGCAATTGCAGTTCAATCAGACGCCTTCGCGTCATCGCGTGAGAGGCCTGATGAATCATGTAGATGTGCGCTCCGGGAGTCCGCATGCCGCGCACCGTTGAGAAACAAGTCGATCAAGTCGGCGGCAATTTGCTCGCGCGGCTGCGCATTGCGCATTGCCGCGCCAATGCTCAAACCGTCGAGCAAAGCGAGGAAGGAGCCCGCGAGCAGGTTTGGATTAATCGGCCCAATTTCATGGTTCGCCTGCGCCCGGGAAAAAGCCTCAACCAGAGGCTGGAAGAGGCCCAGATAAGCGGCCTGTGTGACCGACTGTGTGTGCTCCGGATGAAGCGCGGGAAGGTCGGCGTGCACCATGCCCATCAGGCACATGCGTGGCTGGCTGCCAAACCATGAGGCGACGGCGATGAGCTTTGCGTCGATCGAACTGTGGTCTGCCAGCGCGGCTGCCATGCCCGCATAATGGCGCGCAAAGGCGCGCTCGGCAACCGCAACGTACAGTTCTTCTTTGCCCTGGGGAAAGTGGTAGTAGAGTGAAGCCTGCTTCATGCCCAGCGCATCGGCAATGTCGCGCAGCGCAATCGCTGTGTAGCCCCGCTCCATGAAGAGCAGCTCGGCCACATCCAGCACTCGCTGGCGCGGGTCGGTCACCCCATCAAGGTGAACCTCCCGTGTGTTTTGGATATCGAGAAGCGGGTCAGTGACCATTTCTTGCCTCGCAAACAGTCTCGCAAACCAGCGTGCCGTATCAATAGATACCAAGTGTCACGGCAGCAATTGAAAGTGTACCACAGGCTACCTACTATTCGGTAGGCATTCTCACTTTCTTTGACAAAAACAGTCAAACAGTTTTGCAAAGATTGTACAGTGCCGTTGCGCTGCAGAATCAGCGCCCGTGACTGAGTAGCAATGTGAAGCCAGTGTTGTTTGACTTTGCGGCCGGTGCACGGTATACTGCTGTGCTGCTGCCCGAAAGGGACAGTGATCGCTTGCCTCGGCGCTTTGGCGTCTAACAACGCAAGCGATTTGAGTCTGCAGCCCCGTGTCTTGGGGCGCAGAGCCGCTCCCGAAGTCCCGGCTATGCCGGGCGCGGTCCATAAGGACAAGGATATGTACGCAGTCATACGCACAGGTGGAAAGCAGTACCGCGTCGCCCCCGGCGACACGGTGGAGGTCGAGAAGATTCTCGCCAATGTGGGCGACACGTTAACCTTGAGCGACGTTCTGCTTGTTGCAGACGGCGACACGGTGCGCGTCGGTCAGCCGGTGGTCGAGGGAGCAACGGTTACGGCCAAGCTCACCGGCCAGTACAAGGGCACGAAGATCATGGTCTTCAAGTATCGCCCCAAAAAGCGCATTCGTGTGCGCAAGGGTCATCGGCAGCATATCAGCCGTTTGGAAATTGTCTCTATCCAGGGTTGAGAGTGAGCTGCGTGGCAGCCGCGGCGTGCTTGATGTGCACCGCAGTGGCATGCATACTGACGAACCGGGCCTGCAGATAGCAGGCTGATGCGTGAAGGAGGCAACACAATGGCTCACAAAAAAGGTGGCGGTTCAAGCCGCAATGGACGTGACTCGAACTCGCAGCGTTTGGGCGTGAAGAAGTTTGGCGGCGAGTTTGTGCCTGCCGGCAGCATCATTGTGCGCCAGCATGGCACAAGGTTCCTTCCCGGCCAGAATGTTGGCCTGGGTCGGGATGACACGATCTTTGCCAAGATCGATGGGTTGGTTACCTTCGAATGGGGCAAGAAGAACCGGAAGCAGATCAGCGTCTACCCGCGCGTCGAAACGATTGCCGAAGCGCCGGTGCAACAGTAGGCCCGGCTTTACCGGACCAAAGGGCAGAGCGAACATGAAGGCAGAAATTCACCCAAGGTACTATTCCACAGCACGGGTCACTTGCTCGTGCGGGAACTCGTGGATTACCGGCAGCACCAAGCCCGAAATCCGCACCGACGTTTGCAGCGCATGCCATCCTTTCTACACCGGTGAGCAGCGCATTGTGGACACAGCCGGCCAGGTCGAGCGCTTCATGAAGCGCCTTGAGCGCCGTCAGAGCGAGTCCGCCCGGCGCGAGCTTGAATTGCGTGTGCGGCAGGAAGCCGACGAGGCCGCCCGCAAGGCGCGCGCCCGCGGCGGCAACGCCGACGCTGCGGCCGCCGAAGTCTACGCCAAGTACGAACTCGAGCAGCCTGCATAAGCCACGGCAGCGCCATTAGGCGGCTGCGCGGTTGATAGTGACGAACTCCAGGGCAGAGACTTCGCGTCTCTGCCCTGCTTGTTTCCAGCGCTACTGACAATTCTCCATCTCGTGCGGAGGGCACCATGCCTCACATTGTCCCGGACGGCACGCTTGAACTCATCTGTGGCTCCATGTTCAGCGGCAAGACAGAAGAGTTGCTGCGCCGTATCCGCCGCGCCGAAATTGCGCGCAAGCGGCTCCAGGTCTTCAAGCCCGTGATCGATCACCGCTACGGCATTCGCCGCGTTGCCTCGCATACCGGCATCGCCTGGGAGCACGTCTATGCTGTGACCGATTCAACTTCGCTGCTTGGGGCGGTGTTGCCCGAGACTGAAGTTGTGGCCATTGACGAAGTGCAGTTCTTTGACGAGAACATCGTCAACGTTTGCGACGCCCTGGCCGATGGCGGCAAACGCGTCATCGTTGCCGGGCTCGACCAGGACTTCCGCGGTGAACCCTTTGGCCCTATCCCCATGCTCATGGCGCTGGCTGAAAGCGTGGACAAGCTCTCGGCCATCTGCGTCAAGTGTGGCGCGCCTGCTTCGCGCACGCAGCGGCTGATCGACGGCCGCCCCGCGCGCTATGACGATCCAGTGATCCTCGTCGGTGGCAGCGAAAGCTACGAGGCGCGTCTGCCGCGCCTGCCACGAAGTGCCGGGCAAGCCCCTGCGCATCAGCGATATGCAGTTGTCGATTGAGTTTCCAGGGTAGAACGATAAATGATAAATGATGATTGATCGTTGGACGTGGAACCTGTTTGCCTGCATCACAACGCCGTGCGATTCGTAGGCGCCGGCGCTCTACCGGCGCTTTCCACCTACGAAGTGTTGCCGCATTGCCACGAGTGCAGGCCACGGTCCGGCGCCCTCGGAGACCTCTCCGCATCGCGCATTGTCAATTGTCAATCATCAATTCTCGTTACCCACCGGCGCGACAACGGCCGCAATGCTCGCTTCGTCGCTGCTCTGGAGCGTGAGCACTGAGCGCCCCACCGGCCAGGGCTGCAACTGGGCAAGAACGAAGCGCGGCCGGCTGAGGAGACCCACGGCGCCTGCGATCATCAGCACCAGCGCGGGCCAGAAGAGCCACCACCCCGGCGCGCTGCGCACGGTCACATTCATTCCGCTCGTCGGCTCCAAGTGAAGCGGCACATCACCCATCTCCAGCGGCAAATTGACCGTCTGGGCTTCGCTGATTTCCACCCGTTGCAGCGGCTGCACGCCGTCACGCGCATAGAGTTCCACAAGAAAGGCGTTCTCTGCGCCGGCCGGCAGGCGCACAATGCGTACCCCCGCGCCAGACTCGGGCAGCAACACAATCTGTTCGCTGCCGGGCTGCGGAAAGACCAGCCCAATCTCGGCACGGCTTTCGGATTCACCCGGAAGCGCGAGCAGCGGCCCATCGCTGCGCAAGAGCAGCGCCGGCGCACCTGGCTGCGCACGGACGGACGCGCCGTTTCCCAGTCGCGCGGCGGCGCTGCCTTCGAGCCGCGCGGCGAGGCCGGCGATCGCCACGTCAATCTGCGCGCCCGCGTTGGCGGGCACTGTGTAGCTAAGCGTTACGTTGTGCGGTTGCGAAATGAAAGTTTCTCCCGGTGCAAGGGTGGGGGGCCGCACATTCCAGCCAAAGACCGCGCCGACCCAGAGGACCGCCACTGCGACCAGGGCGCCTGCAGGCAGCAGCGGCCGCAGCCACAGCCGTCGCATCCCTGATGTTGCGAGCATGCGCACTTCTTCACCTGGGCCGCCGTCTGCCGCGGGAATCGCCTCGGGCAGGGGGCTGGGGCCAAAGCGCGCCTCGAGCTTCTGATGGATCTCATCGATCGCGGTTTGCGGCGACTCGTCAAGCGCCACGCGCAGGCGATGGACGCCGTCCATCCCCTCGAGCGGCAGCGGGCTGACTCCTGCCGGAGCATGCAACGCGTCCTCCAACAGCCGGGGAAGCCGCATCGCGGCGATTTGCGCCGCCAGGTGGACACTGCCCACAAGCGTTAGCAATGCCAAAAGCGCGAAGAAGAGCGGACTCCCGGTAACGTTGAAGAGTCCCAATGTGCGCAATACGCCGCCCCACGCGCCCCAGCCATCGCGTTCGGCGTTGAGCCAGCGCATGGCCGAGGCAGGGTCTTCCGCCGCCTGGCCCGGAATTTGTGGAATGAAGCGGGCGAGCAGCAGCAGCCCGAGCAGCAGCAAGGTCAGGGTGATTGCGAGGGACGGGCGGCGCAGGAAACGCCACAAGGCATCAACCGATCGTTGTGCGCGCTGCGCCGGCGATCGGCTCGTCAATGCGCCAGCCACTTGCGCACCTCGTCTCCCAGAATCGAGAGGGGGGCATGACGGGTCGTGCATGCGGGAAGTGCATCGAGGAAGACCTGCCCATACTCCCGCCGCCAGACGCGGCTGTCAAGAATCACGACCACGCCGCGGTCAGTCGAGCGGCGGATCAGGCGACCAAAGCCCTGACGAAAGCGCAAAACGGCATCGGGCAACATGAAGTCGCTGAAGGAGTTCTCGCATTCACGGCTGCGCGCGGCGACGATGGGATCGTTCGGCACTGCAAAGGGCAGCTTCACAATGAGAAGGCATCGCAGTTCGTCGCCCGGTAGGTCAATTCCTTCCCAGAAGGAGCGGGTGCCCAGAAGCACGGCGCGATCGGCGCGGCGATACTCGCGCAGCAGCCTGTGGCGGCTGATCGAGCCCTGCTGCAGCAGCGTAATGCCGAGGCGCTCGAATGAAGCGCGCAGCGCATCACCAGTGGCCCGCAAATGTGCGTTGCTTGTGAAGAGGACAAGCGTGCGCCCATTGCACGCTTCCGCCGCATCGAGAATTGCACGCTCAACGCCCGACTGGTAGGTGGGATGATCAGGCTGATTCATGTCGCTCGGCATGTAGAGAAGCGTGCTCGACTTGTAGTCGAAGGGGCTCTCCACGATTACCGTCGCCACATCCCAAAGCCCGAGACGTTCGCGGATGTAGCGGAAGTTTGCGCCTGATCGCAATGTCGCGCCCGTGAAGATCGTGCTGCGGCGACCATGCACCAATTCGCGCTGGATCGTCTCGCCTACATTAAGCGGCGCGGCATCCACAGCGGCAAGCGTGCGATTCTCATTGACTTCCATCCAGCAGACGCGCCCGCTCTGGCTGATGCCCTCCGGCGCGTAGATCATCTGCTCCATTTCGCGCAGCAGTTCGGCGAGAAGGCTGCCGGTTCGCATCAACGCGGCAAGCTGCTCGGCCTCCGGCTCCTGACGATCCCACTGCGCCGCGCCCAACTGGCGCGCCAGATCGTCAAGTGCGCCCACCAGTTCGCGCACATCCTCGGCAGCCTGTTCCCACTCGATTTCGACTTCGCTCCACATCGGCTGGCTGCGCATGCGCCCGTCAAGCGGCAATCGCTGCACATAATTGGCATCGCGCGCCTCCTCGTGCTGAAGTGCGAATGCCAGCAGCTGATCATGGAAGCGGTGAAGCGCACTGTGCGCGCGCCCGGCAAGCACGCCGACCGCAAGCGCCTGTCGCTGCGCGCCGGGAAGGCCGTTGATGCCGGCATGGCGGGTGATGTCCACAGTCAGGCTGCCGTCTTCGCGTAGCGGGCGCAGCAGCGCATGCAGCCACGGCCATTCCATGCGATAGGTCAGTTGATCCGTTGCTGCATCTTCAAGGTGGTGCGCCTCGTCCACCACAAGGTGGCTGTAGGGCGGAAGCACGCGCCCTCCGGCCGCAATATCGGCCAGCAGCAGCGCGTGGTTGACGACAAGCACATGCGCCAGTTCGGCCTGGCGCTTGGCCAACGCGAAATAACAGAGGCGCCGCGCATCGGTATGCACCCCACAGCGCCCATCGGCGCATGTTGCGGAATCGGCGCAAATCTGCTGCCAGACCTCGCGGTCGGTCTGCGTGTTCATGGCAATCTCATTGATATCGCCCGTCTGCGTTGTGGGCAGCCAGATGAGAATGCGCGCCAGTGTACTTAGCTCAGGGGCGTTGAGTCGTCGCCCTGTCCGCCATTGGTGCAGACGCCGCAGGCAGATATAGTTGCTCCGTCCCTTGAGGATGGCAGCGCGCGGCCGCGCCAGCCCCAGCGCCTCGAGAGCTGCCTGTGCCTGGGGAATATCCTTTTCGATGAGCTGGTCCTGCAGGGTGATTGTGTTGGTGGCAATCACCACGCGCCGCTCGTTCGCAACCGCCCATGCCGCCGCTGGAATGAGGTACGCCAGGGTCTTCCCGGTACCTGTTCCCGCCTCGACCATGAGCGGCTCGCCCTGGTTGAGCGCACGTGCGACCCGCCGCGCCATGTCAAGTTGCCCGGCGCGTGGTTCGTAGCCGAGACCGAAGGATGCAGCGAGGGGACCGTCAAGCGAAAAGCAGTGCGCAACCAGCTCGACGTCGACGGCTTTGGGCGTCCCCCCTACGTCGGTGACAAGGCTCTCGGGCGCGCGTTCATTGTCTAGTGCAACGTGCGGTCGCCACTGCGACGAAGTGCGCCGCCCGCGCCGCGTCGCAGCATCAATGAAGAGCATGCGTGGCGGCCAGTCGCACTCTTCGGCGTAGTCGGCGATGGCGTACAGAATCTCGTCGGGCAAGTCCTCAATGCATGAGACCAGATGGCTGAAGAGCGCGCCCGCGGCCGCCGCGTCGTCGAGCGCACGGTGGGCGTCCACAAGGGGAATTGCGAGGCTGTGGCAAAGTTCACCAAGGCTGTAGCTCGGCTGACCGGGAAGCAGAATCGTCGCAAGGTCCAGCGTGTCGAGCGCCGGTCGCTGAAAGGCAACGCCGCGCGCATGAAGGAATCCCATGTCGAAGGCTGCGTTGTGTGCGATGACGGCGCTGACTTCCGGGGTGACAAACGCACGCAGCTCGGGAATCACCTCTTCGAGACGGGGCGCGTGCGCAACGTCCACATCGTGGATGCCAGTGAGCTGCTGGATGCGCAGAGGAATCGGCCGTTGCGGATTGACCAACGTCTGAAAGCGATCGAGGACGACGCCATCAACGAAGCGCACGGCGCCAATCTCCATGATGGCGTCGCGCTTGGGGTCCAGGCCGGTTGTCTCCAGGTCAAGCGCAACATAGATGCGCTGGGCCATGGGGTGGGGCGTCCCTTCTAGGGGAAGAACATGCGGTTGCGTGCGCCATTATAGCAGCAATGGCAGGAATGCAGAATGGAACAATCGCACGACGGGTGCATGTACGATTTGTCAGTGAATTGCGGCGCTTGCCAACCATGCCATGCCATTTACCTGGGTGGATTGACCAGGAGGAGATGGTACTCCGCATTGTGACAATACTTCTGACAACGTGTGCAATCACCCTTCCTTTGCTATCCTGTTGACTCTTACTTCAAATTGCACAATAGCAGGAAGCTGTATAATCATCTAGAGTTCGGGGATAGACACGCCTCTGCAAGATAGTCCGTCAGGTAGTGACCCTTTCCAGCACCTCCGCTAACGCGCAATTGTGCGCGATTGGAGGCAATGGGAGCTGTCTACAGAACGCTGCGACCCCAGGAAACAACCGTCGCGCCTTTGCATCCTCATGCGTTTCGAGGCGGATTGTCCCGCACTTGCGCTAGAGGCGTGCTGTGCCGCAGAGAACACTCTTCCTCACTACCACCCATACGCGGAGGTTCTATGAAACGAGTTACTGGCATTGGCGGCATCTTCTTCAAAGCCAAAGACGCTCCTGCACTGCAGGCTTGGTACAAGCGACACCTTGGAATTGATGTCCAGGAATGGGGTGGCACGGTTTTCAACTGGGTTGACGGTGATGATAGGCCTGTTGCCGGCACAACTGTCTGGTCCATTGTTTCGGAGCAAGCTGACCAATTTGCGCCCAGCACTGCAACTTTCATGGTCAATTACCGGGTGGACGATCTACACGCCTTGGTAAAAGTCCTGCGCGAAGAAGGCTGTACTGTTCTCGACAAGATTAACGAGTCCGAGTACGGGAAGTTTGCCTGGGTCATCGATCCAGAAGGAAACAAGACGGAGCTTTGGCAGCCGCCAGCCGGCCAATGACCCGTGTAATCGACTTCGGCCCGAATCTGCGTACCGGCTCCGATTACCGTGAGAAAGAGAAGTAGAGGGCGAGAAGTGCTGGAACACGGAGAATACGGGAACAACAGGGAATAGACATGATTGTGCGCACGATTTGCGATGCCAATGTTGCGATGCGTTTGCGCACCTGTCGCTCCAAACCAATGCAGAAGTGACATGGGTCGCTGCGGTCGAACAGGCAACGCATCCTGTTCGCATTGCGGCGTCACCTTGGGAGCGTCATGTATTGTCCGTCGCGCCGCCTCTGGCAGACTACCTCGCTTCCACACGCACGGGTGTTGGTTGCAAGCGTAAGTGGACTCCTCTGCCTCAGCGATCGCACCCGACGATACGTTAACCACCGAGTGCAACCCGTCCAGTAATGCCTTTTCCAACCATTCCAAGGTTTGCTCGGTCTCGTGCAACTGCACCACCAGATTCTGCGCCATCACTTCGGCACCTGCCACGTTCAAGTCGCCAATGGTTTCCACCTGGTCCGATGCAAGTCCACAATTGTCTCAGGTTCTCAAATGGTTGATTGGGCCTGGCATGCACCTACCGTTTACCTCCGGACGAACCGTCTGCAAAATCTCTCTGACAACTCACGCTTGCACTTTAGAACAACGAGGTTACGCGGCGCCTAGGCGTTGCAACTTCCACCGCGTAACGTGAGTGAGTAACATTGACTGTGTTTACCCTCTAGTTGGCCCAACCGCAAAAATGCACCATAATGCCCAGCGTGAATGTCTCGGTGATCGCAACCGTATTTAACGAACGCGCCCACATCGATCGCTTGCTCGATTCGCTGGCCGCGCAGACGCGCCTGCCGGACGAGGTGGTGATTTGCGACGGGGGCAGCCGCGACGGCACGGCGGAGTGGATTCGCGCCTATGCCGAGCGCCACCCCGGCCGACTTCCCAACCTGCGCGTCCTTGAGGTCCCAGGTGCGAACATCAGCCGCGGCCGCAACTGCGCCATCGAGGCGGCTGCCGGGCCCATCATCGCCGTCACCGACGCGGGGGTGCGCCTCTCAGCCGAATGGCTCGAGCAACTCATGCTGCCCTGGGAGCAGCCGGGTGACCCGCCGGTCGGCGTTGCAGGCTTCTTCACGCCCGATGTGCAAGGGGTATTCGAGACCGCAATGGCGGCAACCGTGCTGCCGTTGCAGGATGACATCGACCCGGCCTCATTTCTTCCGTCGAGCCGCAGCGTGGCCTTCACCAAAGCGGCTTGGCAGGCAACAGGCGGCTATCCCGAGTGGCTGGACTACAGCGAGGATCTCGTTTTCGACCTTAAACTGAATGCGCTGCGCCCACGGGCGCGCCTCGGCGTTTGCATGGGCGCCGCATGCGCTTGTCTCCTTCAAGCCGCGCACGAGCCTTGGCGGCTTCTGGAAGCAGTACTATCGCTACGCACGCGGCGATGGCAAGGCGGACCTCTGGCGCAAGCGCCACGCTGTGCGCTATGTCACGTATGGATTGTTGCTGCCGCTGCTGCTGGGCCACGCGCTCTGGGGGATGTTTGCGCGCTGGTTGGGATGGCTGGCGCTGATTGTCGGGTTGTTTACTTACTGCCGCAGACCTCTTGTGCGCCTGCTGAACCTGCGCGCGAGAGTTGAACAATGCGCAAACAATCCAGGCTGCTGCAATGATACCCGTCATCCGGGTCGTAGGTGATGTTGCCAAGATGTGCGGCTATCCTGTCGGCCTCCTCTGGCGGCGGCGCAACAGTCACCGCCCCGAACTCGATTGGCGGGGCGAAATCGAGAGAATCGGGCGCAAGTCTGGTGGGTCAGCATGAACGAAAGCAACGTTAAGCCGGACAAATTGCAGAGACGGAGCGTGGCGGCCGACCTCGTGGAAGGTTCACCGGGGCAGGCGGGGCAATGGGCACTGGCCGCACCGCTCATCGTCTACTTGGCGTGGCTTTGGCTCGATCTCTTCGTCCACTACAGCCCGATTGCATGGACACTGCTCGACGCAGCATTGGGGCTGGCAATCTTCATTCTCTTTGTTGTACTGCCCGTGGGGCTGCTGGCGCACCGCCTTGTCACGTCATTCCCGCGCCTCTTCCAGAATACAGGGTGGGACGTTGTGCCGCTCGAGCCCGTGCGCGACAGCGAGAAGTATGCCGTCAAGTACGTCGCCCAGCGAAGGACCTATGCGCCCACTTCCCAAACGCGCATCTGGCAGCGCGCCGCACAGGGCTGGGTCTACGTTGAAGTCATCGTGATCCTGGTTGGCGGGGTGCTGCTGATTCCATTGTTCCTGAGTGCGACGCGATTTGGCTTCGGGAGTTGACCCATGAACATCGCTGATTATCGGCGCCTCCTGCTCGGCCTGATTGGCGCACTAACCATCTGCTTCTTCGCCGGCGGCACGCAGACAGCGCACGCGCAGTCGGTCAGCGACGCACCCATCATCGTCAGAATTGGCGCACCTACCCAAACCCAGGTGAACACGCTGGCCGGTATGGTGGACGTGTGGGAGGTCGACCACGCGCAGGGAATCGTGACCGCACGTGTCGATGAGGCGGCCATCGCGCGGCTGCGCGCACTTGGCTACACGGTGACCGTTGACGCTGCCCGCACCGCCAACGCACGCTCGGCGGCCGCTCCTCCAGTGGCAGCGGGTGCTGCCCCACCCGGCACAATTCCCGGTTACGCCTGCTACCGCACCGTCGATCAGACGTACGCCGACATGCAGGCGCTCGCGACGGCACACCCAAGACTTGCGCAATGGATTGATTATGGCGACACCTGGGACAAGTTGCAGCCTGGCGGAGCCCCCGGCCTTGACTTGCGCGCGCTTGTCATCACGAATCGCGACCGCTCCGGCCCCAAGTTTCCATTCGTTGTGATCGCGTCCATCCATGCCCGCGAACTTGCCACGGCTGAAGTCGCGGTGCGTTTCGCCGAGCAACTTGTTGGCGGTTACGGAATTGACCCTACGGTCACCTGGTTGCTCGACTACGGTGAAGTGACCATCGTCCCCATGGCCAACCCCGACGGGCGCAAGATTGCCGAGCAACTTGTCTACTGGCGCAAGAATACCCATAACGAGGGCGCTTGCTCCGCTCAACCCAAC
The DNA here is from genome assembly GCA_963735275.1 of uncultured Chloroflexia bacterium. Taxonomy (GTDB): domain Bacteria; phylum Chloroflexota; class Anaerolineae; order Caldilineales; family Caldilineaceae; genus UBA5069. The sequence continues at coordinate 1,075,438 of CAVTKJ010000004.1, forward strand.
CTCTACTCCACCTATGGAGTTGACCTTAATCGCAACAGCAGCTTTGGTTGGGGTGCGTGTACGGCAGCCGGCTGCTCCAGCACCGATTTGTGCAGCTTGACCTACCGCGGCGAAGGTCCCGCCTCAGAACCCGAAACTGAGGCGCTGCAAAGCTACTTGTCAACCCTCTTCGCCGACCAGCGCGGCCCAGGCATGGGTGATGCCGCGCCTGCGGACACTGAAGGTCTCTTCATTTCGCTTCACAGCTATGGCGAGCTGGTGCTCTATCCCTGGGGCCACACGGGCGATGCGACACCCAACGGCCCGGAGTTGCAGGCATTGGGAGACCGTTTCAGCGCGGTCACGGGCTACAGAGTCTGCCAGGCCGGCGCACCGGGCTGCCTCTACGCCACAGACGGGACCACCGATGACTGGAGCTACGGTACGCTGGGCGTGGCCTCCTACACCTTTGAGATGGGCACACAATTCTTCGAGGGTTGCGGCACTTTCGAGTCCACCATCAGGCCGGATGTGACTGAGGCGCTCATTTACGGTGCAACCGCGGCGCGCCGCCCCTACCAGTGGCCGCAAGGTCCCGCGACAATCAGCGCCACATTGACGCCGACGCGGGTTGTGGAAGGCCAGCCCTTGACACTTCAGGTGACATTCGCACCTTCCGCACCGCCGGTCGGCGCATCGGCAAACTTCGGTCGGGGCGCTGGAATAGCTGCCGCAAACGTCTGGCTTGATGCGCCACCCTGGAGCAATGCCGCGGGAAGCCCAATGACGCTCTCCGCCGATCCACTCGGAAGTGGCGCATTGGCAGTTGTCACGCTCGACACAACCGGGTGGACGCTGGGTCGCCACACACTCTTCTGGAGCGCCCAAAGTGGGGCCGGGCTGGACGGTGTGCCGGGTGCGCTCTTTATCGACGTCGTGGAGGTGCCGACCGCCGACCCCGAGTCGCCCGAACCGCGCGTGGATGGGGGCCGGGTCTTCCTTCCCTTCGCCGCGTTTGAAGCGACCTCTGTGCATGGCACCCGGTAGGGCGGTGCATCGTGGTTTGGACTGTGTTTGTTTGGGGAACCGCGGCGCTTGTAATTGCTCTTGCCCTGCGCGGCAGGCTGCGACTCTCCGGCGTTGCGCCGGCCCTCGCAGGGCGCGTGCGTTTGGCGTGCATCGTTGTCGCATTGGCAGCGTGGGCCGTCGCACTGGCATGGCCGCTTGATCTGCTCAGCCGAAGCAGCGTCTTTGCACGTATGGGGCAAACCGTGCTCATCTGCCTTGTGGCGGGGCCGCTCTTCTGGCAGGCGTACCCATGGCATTTGGTGACGGCAGCGCTGCCTCAGCCAGTGCGCGGTTGGCGCACGCGCTATTTTGTGCGCCCATCGCGCATCTCCCCTGTCCTGAACGCAGTGACAAGCCCCATCTTTGTCTGGTTCTTCTACCTCAGCGCAATCCTCATCTGGCACGACCCCGGCTTTGTCGAGTGGGAAATGGCCGCAACCTGGCGGCAGCACGGCGCGCTCCTGGTGCTGACTACAGCCGCACTGCTCTTCTGGCAGCAGATCTCGCACGGTGGGCCGCGCCGCTACACACGCGCCACCTATGTGGCACGCGTTCTCATGCTGCTCGGTATTGAAGTTGCCAATGTCATTGCCGGGATGTCAATTGCGTTTCGTACAGCGCCACTCTATGGATGGTATGCGCTACAGTCCGGCAACGACTCGCTCGCCCTGCAGCGCGCGCTCACACAACAGGGGCTCGCCGGCGCGCTGACGTGGGTATTTGGCAGCCTCGTCTACATCACGAGTATTGTGCTGGTGGTCAATGAAGCATTTGCGCGCGAAGGGTTCCGCCGCGACCCGCCCGCCTTCTGGGATAGTGAAGAGCGCTTCATTGCACCTGGCCTCGAAGGACGGCTCAGCGATCTCGAATACCAGCCGCACGATTGGGACAAGATGTAGGGAGCGCTGGAAATCCTTCCAAGTCCGCTCGACGTCGAAAAGGAAAGGCACCGGCGCCGCAAACAGCACCCCATAAACGTCGGCCCGCGGCCGGCGCTCGATGCAACCGTGAATCCTGGAATGGCAGCCCCGATTCTGCTTCCCTCTCCGCATGGAGAGGGTCCGAGGGTGAGGTGCTGTAGTGGGCACTCTTCAGGAGATGTTGCGGTCGCGCCCTTCCCAATATGCGTCGGCTTCGACCTCGAGAGCGTCAAGGCGCGTGTAGTAGTCGGGGAACTCCTTGAGGTGCGCCCACGCGATCTTGCCCTGTTAAGGTCAAATCATCATGGGTGACGTCAGTCTCGGGATCGTGCGCACCGTGCTCCAATTCAACTTCGAGGCCACGGCGAAACTCTTCAAGCGGTATCTGGTTCCAGTTCACGCCCAGTTTGTCCCCCAGGCTCTGGGCATCTTCGCTGCTCATCTTCTGCTTGGCCATTTTTGTCCTCGCTTTCACCGGCTGGTTGAAACGATCCATCATTCTGCGCAAGAGCCGTTGTCTGCACGAACCGCTCGTTTGTGCGCCCATTCCCCTGAAACAGTGCCATCAGCGTAGTTGTGCAGCAAGCGCCTCGAGCGCCGCCTCAGGGTCGTCGCACAACCCCGCATGAGTGTCGGACGCCTGGATCACCGTGCTGTGCGGCGCCGTCAGCCAGCGGAAGATCTCCGCCTGCCCGAGCGCACCGACAGGGCCGGCGCCCCTACCAATTGCATCCATGATGCTGAGTTGTTCTTCCACCGCGGCGACGGAAAGTGGCTTGACGAACTCGGCAAGACGCACTGGGTCGTACACGAGACGCAGCCCCAGGAAGCGCTTTGTGCGGCAAAAAAGGATCACCCCTACGTTGAGGAATTCGCCCATCTGCACACGGGGGACAGACGCGCAGGTACGCGTAGTCATACGCGACGCGCATGCGCACTGAGCGCCTCCTCGAGGAAGATGTCGGCGGCATCGCGCCTGAGACGCAGAAACTCAAAATAGGCCGCGCGCTGCGCCGCGGGCGACTCGAAACGGGTCTCGAAACGGAGCCACTCATCGGGTGGCAGCGCGGCGACCGCTTGCAAAAGGTCATCTGTCAGCAGCGGGCGCATGCGTGCGTCCGACGCGCGCAACTCGCTGGCATAGGCCAGAAGCGTGTGGTCTTTGATGAGTGGGAAGGGGCTGCGGCTGCACGTTGGCGCGTCGTCCCATGTGTGATGAAAGTAGAGCGCTGCGCCGTGGTCGATGAGCCAGAGGCGCTCCTCGGCAAGCAACAGGTTCACGTTGCGGGCCGTTCGGTCCACATTCGTGACGTACGCGTCAAACCAAACGATATCCGACGCCAGGTGCGGCGCAGGCGGTGGCTTCTGGAGTACGTTGTAGGCGAACGCACCCTCAAGAAAGCGGAATCCCAGGTTGACGCCGACGCTTCGGCGCAGCAAATCGCTGATTTCTTCGTTGGCTTCCGTGCGCCCGATCTCCGGTTCAAGGTCGAGCAAAACCATCTCGGGCATGGCGAGCCCAAGTTGAAGACGCGATTTCGCCGGCCAGCACCTCGGCGATCAGCGCCTTGGCCCCTTGCCCCGCCCCAACGAATTTCATCACGTAGAGATTGCCGTCGTCGGCTTCGACAACCGCAGGCAGCGAGCCTCCCTCGCGCAGAGGCGTAACATAGCGTGTCGCCGTGAGCCGCGGCAGCATTGAGCTCGTCATCCGGTACCATTCTCCCGCAAAAGCGCGCAACGGGCGGCGCGTAAACTCATTCTACACCGGCGCTCGCAAGATCGATTGCTCCCGAGCACAGCCGCGGCTGCGTGCTTAGCGGAGGGCCTCCGTGCCCTCATTTTGATTGTGCCAAAATGGGGAGCAGTGGAAGATCGAGCGGTCCATGCGCACCCACCACAATCGAGGGCGCGGAGCCCTCTGCTACGGCGGTAGCGGCCATGTGCGTCATGTGTGTCAAGTGATTTCGAAGTTCGGCAGTTGCGCACGCTGCAGGTGCTCGGCCGCTTCATCGAACATGCCGTGCTGGTGCAGCCAGATGACTTCTGCGCCGAATCACGTACCTGATCGCATCGGGCAGCCACCGTCGCTCACCGGCCGTGAGACTCCGAACGGATAGGTAGCCGCTCAGGACACTGTGCAACTTGCCGGGTTCAAGGCGCGTCCCAGTCGAATCACGGCAAAGACTCAGCAGCGTGCACGCGATGTCCACGAGCAGCAGGTTTTCTTCTGCTTCCTCAAAATCCATCACCGCGATTATGCGGGGCGCAGTTTCTGATTCGACAAGCACGTTGTTTTCGTGAAAGTCGCCGTGGATGATGCCGGCGGGCAGCCCATGCGTGAACAATGCCAAATTCGCGGCAATCAGCCGCTGCGCTGCCGCCACCCAGGGTGCGTCGCTGCGCAACCGCAGCGCAGCCTGCGCAGTCTCGGCGTTGAGCCAGCCCTTGTGCTTGATGGGCAGATGCTGGACAGCCGCGTGAAAGCGCGCGAGCGCAGCGCCTGTCGCGCCGCAAAACGGCGCATCCAGTGTCTCACAATGGATCCCTGCCAACCGACGCGACACGACTGCTTTGAGTCCGCCGGCAGAATACAGGATTGAACCCTGGTGATTGGCGATGTAGCGGGGCGTTCCCATCCCCACGGCCTGAAGTTGAGCCTGAATCGCTAGGTCATTCACAAGCATCTCCACGCGCTGCGACTCAAGTATCTTGATCACCCATGCATCCGCACCGGGCAACAGAGCCAGCAGGTTCTGGTTCGCCCATCCGCCCATGCGCTCAAATGAGACGCATGGGGGCAAATCAAAGTATGCCAGGATTGAATTGACCTCGGCTGCGCTAACTGTCATTGCAATCTCCGAACATACAATGGCGCATCGACCCGGCAAGTCCTGTCCGGACCCGAGCCGCCCTGTCATGTAATCCGGACGGCCTCTCAGATCGAAGCGGTACACGCTGCCATCAAGCGCTCATTCACGTGTGCTACAATGGGTGAAGGCGGGTGCGCGCCGCGCTTTGCGCGAGTGGGCGCACCCGCGCATGCGCCACGCACTTCCGCGTGGTGGTACAATGGGCGCATAACTCCCGAAGCGCCTTGACAGCCTGCCCTCTGCGGCGGCCAACTAGATTACGAGGATTCATGGCAGCATCCAAGCAATACAGCACTCCGCCCGCAATGACGATCGACGCGACCAAGGTTTATCGAGTCACGCTCGACACGGACAAAGGCGATATCGTGCTCGAACTTTACCCGGCCTATGCGCCCAAGACCGTCAACAACTTCGTCTTCCTGGCAAACGAAGGCTTCTACGACGGCGTCACCTTTCACCGCGTCATCAGCCACTTCATGATTCAGGGTGGCGACCCAACTGGCTCCGGCCGCGGCGGTCCCGGCTATACCTTTGAGGACGAAACGCGCGGCAACCCGCTGGTCCACGAAACGGGCGTCATTTCCATGGCCAATGCGGGGCCAAACACAAACGGCAGCCAGTTCTTCATCACGCACGACCCGCAGGGCCACCTTGACGGCAAGCACACCGTCTTCGGCAAGGTCGTTGACGGCATGGACGTGGTCAATTCGATCAAGCAGGGCGACCACATTCGCAAGGTGACTGTGGTGCCAAGCGCAGCCGAATAGTAGCACATACTCGGTTGTCGCGGTGCCTGCAGCGGTAATGCGCAGGTGTCGTGACAACCGAGATTTTATCGTCGATGCCATGACCGATCCGATCTATACGCGCATCTATCTGGTCGTGAGGCAAATCCCGCCGGGGCGTGTGGCTGCCTATGGCCAAATTGCCTCGATTGTCGGCAATTGCACGGCGCGCATGGTGGGCTATGCCATGGCCGCAGTGCCGCAGGGAAGTGGGGTGCCCTGGCAGCGGGTCATCAACGCACAGGGCAAAATCAGCCCACGTGGCGATGGCGGCGGCAGCGACCACCAGCGCGCGCTGCTCGAGGATGAGGGCGTCCGCTTCGACCGCGACGGCAAGGTGGATTGGAAGGCCGTACGCTGGTCCGGGCCCTACGTGGAGTGGCTGCTGGCAAACGGTTTCGCTCCGGGCCCCTCCTATACCGAGGAACCACACGCTCCAGCCGCGACGCAGTCATCGCTCCTCGACGAGATATAGGCCATGAGCCTGGAGTCTGCAATTCGCATCGTCAACCTTGCTCCCGGCTACTTTGCTGCGCTGGAGCAGTTGCAGAAGGATTGCTTCCCGACCCTGGCCGATGGTGAGCTGATGAAACAGCCTCACTTCGCGGCCCAGTTCGCTCTCTTTCCACAGGGACAGTTTGTGGCGCTGGACGTAGAAGCCGGCGACCGCGTCGTAGGACAGGGCTCCGGCTTCTATGTGGACTTCGACCTTGCGCACCCCAATCATTCGTTTCGCGACATCTGTGGTGGTTTCTACTTCTCGAACCACAATCCGCACGGAGCGTACTATTACGGGGCCGACATCAGCGTTCATCCGGACTATCGTGGCCATGGTGTTGGCAAACTTCTCTACGCAGCACGCAAGCAACTCGTACAGGCGGACAATCGGCGCGGCATTGTTGCCGGCGGCATGATTCCTGGTTACGCCCGCTATCGCGACCAGATGTCCGTTCGCGAATATGTGGCCAGAGTCGTCCAGGGTGACCTGCGCGACCCGACCCTCACCTTCCAGATCGCGCAAGGCTTCGGAGTTAAGGGAATCATCGAGGGGTATCTCGATGACGCCGTCTCAAATGGAACAGTGCCGCTGATTCTCTGGCCCAATCCGGACTACCTGCCCGAGGCGTAACCTTCGCCTCAACATCATCCTTCTCTCTTCAACCCGCAATCGACTGTCAGGCGCACTATGACCAAGCCCGTGCAGGAACCCTTCAAGACACCCCTTTACGACACCCATGTGGAAATGGGCGGACGCATGGTCGAGTTCGCCGGCTATATGCTACCTGTCCAGTATCCAACCGGTCCCACCGCCGAACATTTCGCGGTGCGCACTGCCGCGGGCCTTTTCGATATTGACCACATGGGGCAGTTTGAGCTGACGGGTCCCGACGCCGGGCTCTTCCTGCAGTACATTCAGGTGTGGGACATTGACTCGATGGCGGACTATGACGCCCACTACAGCCTGCTGCTCTACGGTGACGGCACCGTGGTGGACGACATCTTCATCTATCGGCTGCCGCAGCGGTGGTTCATTGCCGTGAATGCCTCCAACCGCGCCAAGGACTTTGCGTGGCTCGAAGCGAACGCGCATTGGCTTTGACATCACGCTGCGCGACATCTCCGATGAGACGTGCATGTTGGCCCTCCAGGGTCCTTCCGCCGAGACGATCCTGCAGCGGCTGGCTGCTGCGGACCTCAGCGCCGTTGCCACGCGCACCGCCGTAGAGACGACCCTCAATGGCGTCCCCGCGCTGCTGGGGCGTACGGGCTACACGGGCGAGGATGGTTTTGAGCTTTACTTTCCGGCACAGGATGCAGTGGCGATCTGGCGGGCCATCCTTGAAGCAGGTACGGGCGATGGATTGCTTGCCTGCGGGCTTGCCGCACGTGACAGCCTGCGTTTCGAGGCCTGCCTTCCCCTCTACGGCCATGAGCTTGATGCCACGACGCTCGCACTCGAAGCGCGCATGAACTGGACAATTGCGTGGAACAAGGAGTTTGTGGGGCGCGAGGCGCTTCTCAAACACAAGATGGAAGGGCCGCCGCGCCTGCTTGTCGGCTTCGAGATGATGGAGAAGGCGGTCGCACGCGAGCACTACCATGTTGCGCTGGATGGCAACGATGTCGGGTACGTCACTTCGGGCATGAAGAGCCCCACGCTCGACAAGTTCCTGGGTATGGCTTACATACCCGCCGCGCTGGCACGAAATGGCGCCGAGATCGACATTGTCATTCGCGGCCAGCCCAAAAAGGCAGTGATTGTCAAGCGCCCCTTCTACAAGCCGCGCTACAAATAGTTCCGTTAACGCCATCGCATTTCAGTCCAGCGGATTGCGTTACCGGCAATCAGAGGACCTGCAAATGCCCGGCTGGTCAACCCATCAATGAGAGCGCGTCTCTCATCATCGCACAAGGAGTTGTTCGCATGTCGCAGTTCAAGGTTGATTCTCAGGCACGCTACGCAAAATCGCACGAGTGGGCGCGCAGCGAAGCAGGCGTGGTGGTGGTTGGCATTTCGGATTACGCGCAGGATACGCTGAGCGACGTTGTCTACGTCGAGTTGCCGGCTGTGGGCAGTGACGTGGTCGCCGGCAAGCAGGCAGCCGTCGTGGAATCGGTCAAGGCGGCCGAGGATGTCATGTCGCCCGTAAGCGGCAAAGTGGTTGAAATCAACAGCCAGTTGTCCGACTCGCCCGAGATCGTCAACGGCGACCCGTACGGCGCATGGTTCTACAAGGTGGAGCCGGGCGCGAATGTCACAGCCGAACTCGACGCACTGATGGACGCCGACGCCTACGCTGCCTTCGTGGCAGAGAGCGCACACTAGAGTCATTCGGGAATGAAAACAACATCTTGACGCAAAGGCGGAGCGCAAAGAACGCAGAGAACGACTATGAGTCAATTCACACTGTGTAGTTGCTTTTCCTTTGCGCCCCTTGCGACCTCCGCGCCTTTGCGTTGAGATGTTCGCAGTAACGCTGGATTCCATCCCGGTTTCACTTCAGAGTCATACCGGAATGAAAACAACATCTTGACGCAAAGGCGCGGAGGCGCAAAGAAGCGCAGAGAACGACTATGAGTCAATTCACACTGTGTAGTTGCTTTTCCTTTGCGTTTCTTTGCGCCCTCTGCGCCTTTGCGTTGAGATGTTCGCAGTAATGCTGGATTCCATCCCGGTCAGGAATGGCTATGGCCCGAATCTATGACATCACCCGCACTGTAACGCCTGAACTTGCCGTCTGGCCGGGTGACACACCGTTTGCGCAGACTTGGGTTTGGCGGAGGGAGCGAGGCGACTCGGTCAACGTCTCGGCGCTGACACTAAGCCCGCACACGGGCACGCATGCCGACGCGCCGCTGCACTATGACAGCGCCGGCTTGCCCATGGCCGACGTCCCTGTCGATGTCTACATTGGGCGCGCCACGGTCGTGGAGATTGACACGCGCGACAGCCATCACACCTGCACATCTGGCAGGGGTGGATTTGGCGGCGGTCGAGCGGCTCCTCGTGAAGACGCCCGCCTCGAGTCGCCCCACGGAACGCTGGGACGAGGAGTTCGCCTATCTCGCACCGGAGACGGCAGCGCTGCTTGGCGCAAAGGGCGTGCGTCTCTTCGGCACAGATGCCCCGTCGGTCGACCCAATGCACAGCAAAACGCTCGAGGCGCACCACACCCTGGGCCGCCACAATGTCCAGATTCTCGAATCGCTCGCCCTGTCCGACGTGCCGCCCGGCGACTACGAACTGATTGCCCTCCCGCTCAAGATTCAGGTCGACGGCAGCCCAGTGCGCGCTATTTTGCGCACACTTGACTAGACACATACCGGCATGAGACAACATCTCAACGCAAAGCCGCAAAGAAAGCAACGGTACGCAAAGGGCTGCAACCAGGCCACGCTCCAGGCAGTTGCTTTTCCTTTGCGCCCCTTTGCGTCCTTCGCGCCTTTGCGTTGAGATGTTCGTAGTCAATGGCGATTTCATCACGGTTTCAATTTGATGCGCAAGCGGCATTGCCAACGCCTGACGTTGATGATCTTTCCTGTAATGTGCTTTGAGGTGGCCGCATGAGTCACGAGTCGTTTATTTCCGACATTGCTCTCGTGGTCCCGCCGGACCGGCTGTTGACGCAGGACGCCCAATTGGGGCCTTACGCGTCCGATGGAATCACGGCAATGCAGGTGCGCCCGGCGGCGGTGCTGATTGCAGAGGATCAGGAAGAAGTCATCAACGCCGTGCGCGTCTGCGCGCTTCACGGCGTCCCGTTTGTGGCGCGCGGAAGCGGCACGAGCCTCTCCGGCGGCTCCACGCCTGTGGCCGGCGGCCTGGTCATCGCGCTCAACCGGCTCAACCGCATCCTCGCGGTGGACCCGGTGGAGCGCACCGCAGTGGTCGAGCCCGGGGTCGTCAACCTTGACGTCTCCAAGGCCGCAGCACCCCACGGGCTCTACTACGCGCCCGACCCCTCAAGCCAACTCATCTGCACAATCGGCGGCAACGTCGCGTTCAACTCCGGCGGCGCGCACTGCCTGAAATATGGCATGACGAGCAACCACGTGCTCGGCATCAAGGCCGTTTTGCCCGACGGCGAGGTGGTGCAAATGGGCAGCGGCGGCCTCGAACAGGTAGGACCGGACCTGGTGGGCCTCTTTGTGGGGAGCGAAGGGCTCTTCGGCATTGCGCTGGAGATCACCCTGCGCCTCGTGCCCCGCCCCGCCGTCTACAAGACACTGCTCGCCGCCTATGACAGCCTGGCCGGCGCAGGCGACGCCGTTTCGGCGGTCGTGGCGTCGGGGTTGCTCCCCGGTGCGCTTGAGATCATGGACAACCTCTCCATTCAGGCCGCTGAGGCCGCCGTCCATGCGGGCTATCCGCTTGATGCCGAGGGGTTGCTGATTGTCGAGCTTGAAGGCGAGCCTCTCCAGGTTGAGGCGGAATTCCTTCACCTTCTGCAGGTGATCGAGAAGTCGGGCCCCTACCAGTTGACAGTCGCGAAGAACGATGTCGACCGCGCGCGCATCTGGAAGGGGCGCAAGGGCGCGTTTTCGGCGGTCGGCCGGCTAAGCCCGGATTACATCGTGCAGGATGGCGTCGTGCCGCGCGGTCGCCTGGGAGAAGCGTTGGCGCGCATCCTTGAGCTTGGCCGGAAACACGAAACGCGCGTCGCCAATGTGTTCCATGCGGGCGACGGCAATCTTCACCCGCTCATCCTCTACGACGGCCGCGAGCCGGGCGCGCATGAACGCGCCGAAGCGCTTGCAGCGGACATCCTGCGCATGTGCATCGGCATGGGTGGCACCATCACCGGCGAGCACGGTGTTGGGCTCGAGAAACTGGCGTTCATGCGCGAACTGTTTTCACCCGTCGATATCGATGTCATGGAAGAAGTCCGCCGCGCGTTTGACCCGCAGGAAATTGCCAATCGCGGCAAGAAGCTGGCTGTCGGCGCGCAGTCGCTCACTGCGCACGCGCCGCATCCCCTGGAAGTGGCCGGCGTCATTTCACGCATGTAGCGGATCAGCAGCAGTGGCTTGAACCGAGGCAGCCCTATGCAGGCAATTGCCGAAGAGGCATTGAGTACCGGAGATGTGCAGGCGCTGGTGCATGCGGCGGACGGAATCTTGTTGCCCGTGGGCGGCGGCAGCAAGCCGGCCCTTGTCTCTGCGCCGGAGGGCACCGTGCGCGTGGCTATGCGCTGCATGAGCGGCATTACCGAGTATGACCCCAGCGAGTTCACCTTTACTGCGCTGGCCGGGACAACGTTGGCTGAAATCAATGCCGCGCTTGCCAAGCATGGCCAGGGGCTCCCCTTCGACCCACCCCTCGCCGCAGAGGGCGCAACCATTGGCGGAACAGTGGCCGCCGGGCTGAGCGGGCCGCGTCGCTGGCGCTTTGGCGGGCTGCGCGATTTCATCCTGGGCATCCGCTTCGTCGACGGCCGTGGCAGGCTCGTGCGCGGTGGCGGCAAGGTGGTGAAGAATGCGGCCGGCTTTGACATGCCCAAGCTCTTCGTCGGCAGTCTCGGCCGGCTGGGCATCCTGACCGAGGTTACCTTCAAGGTCTTTCCCGAACCGCCGGCATTCGCAACGCTGCGCGTGCCAATTGCCTCGTTGACCGCCGCGCGTGGCCTGCTTGCCCGAATCGCGACGACGCCACTTGAGCTGGAGGCCGCCGATCTGCTCTTCGAGGAGGAGTCGCCGGTCGCCTATCTGCGCATTGGCGGGCTGGCAACGGCCCTTCCCGACCGCTTGGCGCGCCTGCAATCTTTCGTGGGCGATGGAGCCGAAGCCGCAGACGAAGCAGATTTTTGGGCCGGGCAGACTGCATTTGCCTGGGCGCCTGCTGGGTGGGCGCTGGCAAAAGTCCCCATTTCGCCGCACGCTCTGCTTGAGGTTGATGCAGCACTCGCGCAGGCAGGCGCCGCGCGCGTATACAGCGTTGGCGGTCATGTCGCCTGGGTTGCGTGGCCCGGCGATGTCGCAGAACTCGATGCGCTCCTGCGATCGCTCAAGTTGAGCGCCTTGCTGCTGCGCGGCGCGTATGCGTCGCCCTTGCTGGGCGTGCGCGTCGGCGCAACGACCCTCGAGCGCGTCAAGGGAGTCCTTGATCCCGACCGTCGCTTTCTTGAGTTCTGAACCTGAATCGTCATTGGCTAAGCAATCTCAACGCAAGGGCGCGTGGTGCGCAAGGACGCAAGAAAAAACAAAGGCAGGAAAAGCCGGCCATGTATGCTTCTCGACGCAATTGAATGCTGCTGCAGGTGCTTTGCCTGATTTGTTTCTCCTTGCGTCTTTGCGCACCTTGCGCCCTTGCGCTGAAACTGCTGAGTTAGCAGCGACTGCGACCTAACCATTCCGAGGGGAAATCTCTCATGCAGCATGAAATCCCCGTTTCCACGCTGGGCCCGCAGGGCGAGGCAATGGCCCACGCCGTGGAAGCTTGCGTTCACTGCGGCTTCTGCCTTGCCGCCTGCCCAACCTATCGCGTGATGGGCGATGAAAACGAATCGCCGCGCGGCCGCATCATCCTCATGAAAGAGCAGCTCGAGGGGCGCATCGAACTCGAGGAGATGATTGAGCACGTCGACCGCTGCCTGGGCTGCCTCGCCTGCGTGACCGCATGCCCTTCGGGCGTGGAGTATGGTCACTTGCTTGCGCCCTTTCGCGCGCGCGCAAATCGAGTACGGCGCCGGCCGCCGCTCGACCAGGCTGCACACAATGTTGTTCACGCCACGCTGCCCTATCGCGAGCGCTTCAATTTGGCGGCGCAGGCGGGGCGCTTGGCCCGGCCGGTGCGCAGCGTACTGCCCGCGCAATTTGGCGCCATGCTCGGGTTGCTCCCTGCCAGGCTGCGGCCGGCCGAGCCGCTTCCTGCACTGACCCCCGCGATCGGGCCGCGTCGCGCGCGGGTGGCGCTCCTGCTGGGTTGCGTGCAGCCGGTGCTCGCGCCGCAAATCAACGCGGCCACAGTGCGCGTGCTGGCGCGCAATGGCGTCGAGGTGATTATCCCGCAAGGGCAGGGGTGTTGCGGCGCGCTCTCCATGCATACCGGCGAACAGGGGCAGGCGCGCACGCTCGTGCGCACAAACCTGCGCGTCTTTCCCCACGACGTGGATGCGATCATCACCAACGTGGCCGGCTGCGGCTCCGGCATGAAAGAGTACCCGCTGCTCTTTATGGGAGAGCGCGATGCCGAAATGGCGCAGGCGTTCACCGACAAGGTGCGCGATGTGAGCGTTTTCCTTGCTGACCTGGGCATCCTGCCGCCGCCACCGCTGCCGGTTTCGCTGCGCGCCGCCTACCACGACGCCTGTCACCTCGCCCATGCCCAGAGCGTAACGCTGGAACCACGCGCGCTGCTGCGGCAGATTCCCAATCTCACGCTGCTTGAGATTGGCGAGGCTGACATTTGCTGCGGTTCGGCGGGAACTTACAACATGGAGCAGCCCGAGATTGCCGGCGCGCTTGGTGCGCGCAAGGCTGGGAACATTGTCGCCGTTGGAGCGCAAGCGGTAGTCACGGGCAATATCGGTTGTCTCACGCAGATTCGCACCCATCTGGGTAATTTGCGCCGGCCCATACCCGTCTGGCACACGATGGAAGTGCTGGACATGGCCTATCAGAATGAGCAACCTGACGAAGAGCAATAGGAGCGTGCATAATGCGCCGGTCGCCGGCGCCAGTCCTTGTGTTGACGTGGTGTCTATCACCGAGGAGGTGTCAATGTCCAAATTCGTGAAGGTGCGGACGGAACTGCGCAGCGTCGAACTCGTCAAACAAGCGCTGCACGACCTGCGGATTGTCTACGAGGAAAATGTGCGCTATCACCATCTCTACAGTGGCGCAAACGAAGTGGCAGCACTGCTTGTGCGCGCCCCCGAAGGCGCCTTCGGACTCAAGCCAAATGAAGATGGCGCGCTTGAGATCATGGGTGACAGCATGCAACTAGCCGGTGTTAAGCAGGCGCTGCAGCGCATTCAGCAGCGCTACGCCTATCACATGGTGGTTCATGAGACCGCCAAGGCGGGCTTTGCCGTCGTCGAGGAGCAGACGGGCCGCGACCAGGTCATCCGCATGACGGTGCGCCGCTGGAATTGACGCATTACCGTGGTGGATAGCGGAACGCGAGGCTGCGTTGGCGGTTTGCAGGAAAGGGCGCGTAAGCGCTCGCTGCTGCGCGCGACCGTTAATCTGCCAGACCAGGAGGTAGCTTTATGGAACGCCAGGAGATCGAAGTCGAAATCTTCCCCGATGGCCGGGTCGAGTACCGCATCAAGGGGGTGCTCGGCAGCGGCTGCGAGAGCATCAGCGCACTGCTGGAGCAACTGGGGCGCGTGATTGAAAGCGAGCACACGGCCGAGTACACCGAGAAGGAACCCGATGAGCACATCCAGATTGCCGACGGCCAGTGACGCCAAGCCCGCGCCCGCCGGTGATGACATGCTCTTTCCAACCGAAACAGAAATCTACCTTCTGCCCGATGGCCGCATCGTCGTTGCCGACTTGCCCGCAGAACTGGCGGACGCCATCGCCAGCCTGGGGACGGTGGAACCCTGCGACGTGATCGCCGCAGGTGATGCGCCACCGGCGCAATCCTGAGGAGCCCAGCCTGTCCACAATAGCTCAACTCTATCCTTCGCTCGAACTCTTCAGCGACGGTGAACCCCAGCACAACACCTTGTTCATCTTTGCGCGCGCCATCGGTCCGGCCGGCGAGGACGAATTGCTTCTGATTGACCCACCGTTGAATGCCGCCGAGCTTTTCGTGCTCCCACAGCGCACCGCCGCCATCTTCACCGGCGATGCGATCCCAATCGAGGGCGCTGCCCTCGTGCAGACCGAGCCAGGCGGTCTCGCACACCTGCGCATTGGTGAGCATCTAGTCGATGTGTACAGCCGGCCGCAGGGAAATATCGTGCTGTTGCCCTTGGTCGGCCTCGTCTGCGGCGGTCCCTTTGGCAGCGACACGACTCTGCCGCGCCTGGCTGCAGGAAGTGACGGCCACGCTGAGCTAGACGCGCTGCGCCTGCTTGCAATGCTTGTGCGCGAGAGGAAGATTCAGTTCTTTCTGCCCCATGAGGGAATTCCCGTGACGGAGCGCACGGCAATCATGGAGCGGTTGGCAGACGATGTGGGCTATTTGCATGGACTGCGCAGGGTAGTGCCTGCCGTTGCGCAAAGTGGGGGCGGCCTAAGCAGCGCGCTCGCACTGGCGGAGTCGCTGCTTCCCAAGGCGCGCGATGGAGCCGCCAATCAAGCGCGCCATGCGGCCAACGTCAACGAGCTCTTCATGGCAACAGAAAACCTGCAGAATTGAGCATTCGGCCAGTCTAAAGTCAATCGGAAATGAGAAGAACATCTCAACGCAAAGCAGCTTAGGGAACATAGGTACGCAAGGGACTGCAACATGTTGACTCAGTGTAGGCAGTGGCTTTCCCTCTGCGCCCCTTTGCGTCCTCCGCGTCTTAGCGTTGAGATGTTCGTCGTAAAGCTGGACTGCACCCCGGTTTCACTTTAGCGGTTCTCCGCGCCTTTGCGTCAGGCCTTTCTATGGCTGGCTATGCAAAGAGCCCCGGCTGGTCGGGACGTTCGGGGTAGGGTGCGCCGAGGTGCGCGTAGGCTGTGCGCGTCGCAACGCGACCGCGCGGCGTGCGGTCCAGGAAGCCCATCTGCAGCAGGTAGGGTTCCACAACATCCATGATTGTGTCGGACTCTTCGCTGATGCTTGCGGCCAGCGTGTCCAGCCCAACGGGTCCACCGTTGAACTTGCTAATGATGGCGTCGAGCACACGCCTGTCAAGGTCATCAAGCCCAAGCCAGTCAATGTCGAGAAGCGCCAACGCCTCGCGCGCCACGGTCAGGTCAACATGGCCCGCGGCGCGCACCTGCGCATAGTCACGCACGCGGCGGAGCAGCCGCAGCGCGATGCGCGGCGTTCCGCGCGAGCGGCGGGCAATCTCCTGCGCGCCTTCGTCAGAGACTTCAAGCTCGAGCATTCTTGCCGCGCGAAGCACAATCTCCTGCAGGGCTGCCACTTCGTAGAAATCAAACCGTTCCACCACGCCAAAGCGCGCGCGCAGGGTGAAGTCAGCAGCGCCAGGCGGGTGGTCGCGCCCACCACGGTGAACTTGGGAAGGCTGAGGCGAATATTCCGCGCGCCCGGTCCGCTACCCACCACAAGGTCGAGCGCGAAGTCTTCCAGCGCGGGGTAGAGAATTTCTTCGACGGCTCGGCCGAGACGATGGATTTCGTCGATGAAAAGGATGTCGCCGCGCCGCAGATTGGTCAGAATCGCCGCGAGATCGCCCGCCTTCTCGATGGCCGGCCCGGCGGTGACCTTGAGGTTGGCGTTCATTTCATGGGCAAGAATGTGGCTGAGCGTTGTCTTCCCCAGCCCAGGCGGCCCATACAGGAGGACGTGGTCCAACGTGTCACCGCGGTGGCGTGCTGCATCCACGAGAATCTGCATCTTGTCGCGGCAAGCGCTCCTGGCCCAGCATTTCGGCCAGCGAGCGAGGGCGCAGGGCGTAATCGACGCTCTTCTCGCCGCCCTGGTCCGCCGGCGAGACGATCCGGTCGCTCTCCTGCTCGTCGGGCGCGCCTGGTTCCTTCCTGGAGGGCGCGGGGCGATTTGCAGAGCGTTCATCGGCCATTTGAAATAGTCCATGCTGCGAATTGGGTGCGATGGTACGTTTGTTCTAGCCGCGCCATTATACCAGAGTGGGCGGTAAGGGATCAACACTTGCGCTGCGGCGCGATTGCTGCTATAAACGCGGCATCTGTGCGGATGAGAGTCGAGCCGGAACCACCACAATCGTCGCCCAAAGCAGTTGCATTATTCGGCTGTGCGTTTGGCACAACTTGCCCAATTCAGGGTAAACTATGCATTCGCTGCGCAGACAGGCGTTGATACGTCCTGGCTCCTGCGAAGCAACAGTCCGGCAACAGTCGTCAAGGAGGATCGTGTGGCACAGTCAAATCGTGACCAGTTTGTCGTCAAAGAGGGAAAGCGCCTCAAGGAAGAACAGGGTCAGGTGCAGGAGGAACTGCGCCACCTGCGCGAGATGATGCAGGCTGAAGTTGACGTTGAACCTGATGAGGGGGATGCCGAGATCTTTGAGCGCGAGAAGAATGCTGCCTTGATCTCCGTACTGGACCGGCGGCTCGTGGATATTGAAGCGGCAATTCGCTCGATTGAAAAGGGAAAATACGGCACCTGCTCGCGCTGCAACAAGCCGATTGAAGTTGAGCGCCTCGAGATCAAGCCGGATGCGACAATGTGCGTAACTTGTCAGACGGAAATGGAGCGCCTCGCGCGCCGCAACCGACCGGCCGCCCGTCCGATAGAGTGGTAGTGTTTGCGTTCTGATCCGTGGTTGACGCGGTCCTCCGTCTGTCGCCGCATGCCGCTGCTCGCGGACGACCATCATCGCAAAGGTTGGCACTTTGGCCCCCATCCCCGCTGCCGGTTTCCCGAATACCTACCCGTCCGCTCACCCACTTGCCCTGCACAAGCTGACGCTGTTGCGCAAACGCTCGACGGAGCCGAAGAAGTTCCGTGAAGTCGTGCGCGAGCTTGCTGCTATGCTCGTGTACGAGGCGATGCAGGATATCCGGATTGAACCAATCGTCGTGGAAACGCCGCTCACAGAGGCGCGTGGGGCTGCAGTGGCTGAAAAGGTGGGCTTGGTGCCAATCCTGCGCGCCGGACTGGGCATGGTGGAAGGTGCGTGGGAGTTGATTCCTCATGCCGAGGTCTGGCACCTGGGCCTCTATCGCGACGAGAAGACGTTGCGCCCCGTTGAGTATTACAACAAGTTGCCGATTGCGCCCACAGTTGATCTCTGTCTGATCCTCGATCCGATGCTTGCAACCGGTGGATCGGCGATTGCGGCGGTGGATGTTCTCAAGCGTTGGGGTGTCGGGCGCATCAAGTTCGTGGGCGTCCTGGCTGCGCCCGAAGGCATCAATGCGCTCCACGAACATCACCCTGACGTCGCGATTCACGTGGCCGCAATTGACGAGCGGCTCACGACGAGCGCAGACGGCGTCCCGCCGGGCTTCATCTGGCCCGGCCTGGGCGACGCGGGCGACCGCCAATTCGGCACTGCCTGACAGCGAACTGCGAACTTCGACGCAAAGGCGCGGAGGCGCAGAGAAACGCAGAGAAAAGCTCAAGCGAGAAATAGGAAGGGTGGTAAGGGGCGAACCCCTTACCACCCTTTGCTGTTCTCTGCGCCTCCGCGCCTTTGCGTCGAAATTCGCTGTTAGGCGGTGCGTTTGCTGAGGTGCGCCTGGCCGTCGGCGTGGTAGGAACTTCGCACCAGCGGCCCGCTCTCCATCCACTTGAAACCCCGCGTCTCGCCCTCGACCTTGAGTTGTGCAAACTCATCCGGCGTGTAGTAGCGCTGGATGGGCAGGTGGAAGCGACTCGGCTGCAGATATTGGCCCAGCGTCATGATGTCCACATCCTGCGCGCGCAGGTCGTCCATCACCTGAAGGATTTCGTCCCACGTCTCCCCCAGGCCGAGCATGATGCCCGACTTGGTCAGCGCTTCGCTGTCCATTCGTTTGGCGCGCTTGAGCAGTTCGAGTGTGCGCGGGTACCTGGCCTGTGGGCGCACCGTGCGATAGAGGCGCGGGGCGGTTTCGGTGTTGTGGTTGAGAATCTCGGGGCGCGCGTCCATGACTGTGCGCAGCGCCGCCTCATCGCCGCGGAAGTCAGGGATGAGCACTTCCACCGTGCAGCCGGGCTGCAGCTTGTGAATCCAGTGAAGGCTTTCGGCAAAGACCCATGCGCCGCCATCGGGCTGCTCGTCGCGGTTGACGCTCGTCAGCACGGCGTGGCTCAGGTTCATCATGCGCACGCTCTCGCCAATCCGACGGGGCTCGTCGGGGTCCAGCGGCGCGCCGCGGCCCGTGTTGATCTTGCAGAAGCCGCAGGAGCGGGTGCAGGTGTCGCCCATGAGCAGGAAGGTCGCCGTGCCGCGCCCCCAGCACTCGCCCAGGTTGGGGCACATGGCCTCTTCACAAACCGTGTGCAGCCGCTGCCCACGGAAGAGATCTTTCAGTTCGCGGTACCTGGGGCTGTCCACAGGGCGCACGCGCAGCCACTCGGGGCGGCGGCCGCGGGTCAGGCCGGCCGCGCCCGCGCCATCGGCGGGCGGCGTGGGCTCCAGGGTGATTGTGCCGTAGGGGGTGGATTGCATCATTTCCGGGTTGTTCATGCCTTCATTATACACAACCGGTCGCGCCGCTTGGTTATTGGGAAAGCGGGTTTGGCGCACGCAGAGAGCGCCTGAACCATAACGCGATCAGGATACCTCCCACAAAGAGCGCCAGCCAGTCAATTGTGATGGAGGCGACTTCAAATCGATACTCCAGTTGCGTTCCATAGATGGCATACAACGCAAACCAGGCGGCAATCACCGCCACTCCGGCGACGAGCAGAAGCCAGCGAATAGCCCGCTCCAGTCCCCGACCGCGCGCAAAGCCGGCCGCGCTGAAGACGAAACTGAGCGCCATCAGGAAGTAGCCAAGATCTTCCAAAGCGATAAAGACGCCGTGAGGATTGTATTGGGTGAACAGCGCAAACCCCTCGCTCTCGCCCTGCAGAATGCTCGGCTGCATGACGGCGAACTGGATGTAGTAGTCGGCCAGCAGCAAGGCAGCGGAAATGGTCGCGAAAGCAAGCGCAACCTGTGCGTGCACCCGCCTTTCCCGTGTCGCCGCGGCCTGCAGCGATACCATGAGGACGACAAATGCCATGACCATGAGCATGGCAGGAACCATCCACACATAATCGTGCGGAACGTATGCGCGCACATCGGCGTACGGGTAGCTCACGCAATCGGCCAGACAATTGGGGCCGGAAATCGGCAGCGTGGTCACCGCAAAGCCGAACGAAATTGCTGCGAGCGCGGCGGTGGCAATGGCTGCCCAGAAGCCAAGGCGCGCGGCAGGTTGGGCAAGTGGAGTAGGGGCGGTCGAAATCGGGCCAGTCATGGCGCAAGGCGCTTTCGGTTAGGGGTAAAGAACAACTGGTGAAGTGACAAGGCTGCCGGTCAACGACGGGAAGCAAGCTGCATTGAAGTCATACGGCACCCACTGCCTCATCCTTGCCAATCAACACGCACGCCGTCCCCAGCCCGAGGTGCAGCCAGAGCAGCACGGTCATATGCGGGTAGTTCATGTTGAACCAGTAGTGGTCAAAAATGCCGCTCACGAGGACGCCTGCGAGCGCTGCCGTAATCCCCAGCAAAATTGGTTCAATGCGCGGTTCGACGCCCGCATGCCACGCCTGGCGAACGAGGACAAAGTAGCCGACAATCACCGCAACAAAGAGCAGCAGCCCGATGATCCCCATGTTGGAGGCGATAATCAGATAGAGCATGCTGACGCCCAGGTAGAGGTCGATGTCCGGCACGCCCGTAAAGCCCGCGCCAAAGAGCGGGTAGCGGCCGATGAGCGTCAGCGCATCCTTGTATTCGCCGAAACGCATTTGCGTGGCAAGGTCCTCGCCGCGCAGACCGGCCACCAGGCGCGCCACATACTCCTGCGTCTGCGGCAGCAGCAGAAGCAAAAGGAACGCGACGATTGCCAGCGGAATGAGCCGCCGATACTTGACAATGGCAATCAGGCCCATGGCCGTGGCGAGCCCAAGCAGCGCCGAGCGGCTGTAGGTCCAGTAGAGTGCGATCACCGTCGTGGCGAACATGACAGCGATGAGCCAGCGCGGAAAGAGCCGTTCGCGCGCAAAGAGTTGCGGTGTCAGCACCCCGCCCACAAGAATCAGCATACCGCCGAGCACGTTCGGGTCGATTGCCGTGCCAATGGCGCGCATCGTGCCGGTTGGGTCATCCTCGATCCAGCGCAGCGCGCCGACGCCGCCGGGATAGTCAAAGCGCGCCAGCCGGTCCAGCACGAAAACCGTGGCATTCTCGGGGATGACGTAGAAGATGACTGCGATTGCCGCGCAGGCGAAGCCGCCGATCAGCAGCCAGCGCACCACCCATTGCAGCTCGCCCACGGTGCGCACCGTATTGATTGTGACGAAGAAGAGACCAATGCCGAGGAGGATTTCGGCGAAGTGGCGCAGGAGAAACGAGTTGGCTGCGCTGTGGCTCAGCCCGTTGGCGAACGAGAAGATCGCCATGAGCATAAAGAGGGCCACAAGCAGCCCAATCGGCGAGGCGATCAGCTGTCGTTCCTGGCCGATCACCAGTTTGAAAACCCAGACGAAGACCAGCGCTGCCAGCGCAATATCGAGGAACGTGGGCTTGAAGCCAATGCTGAAGGGCAGGCTGGCAAAGGGAAGCACAAACGCAATCCCGGCCAGCGCGACATAACCCCAGTGCGTGTCGGCCAGGATGAGCGCACCGCCCACAAGCGCCACAGCCGCCGCGAGCGCAAGCGTGGGACCGACAATGCCGATCATCAGCGCAATCGCGAGTGCGCCAACCACCAGCAGCATGGCCACGGTGACGCGCCGCAGCATGTGGTTAGGCGAAAAGACGAGTTCCTGAAGGGTCGAATACGAGCGTTGCAGCACGAGTGTCGGTCTCACTGTCGCGCTAAGGGGCGACGGGCGCGGTTGCATCGAGGCGGGCCAGCTCGACGATGTCGTCGCCTGCAGCCGTAAGCAGCCGGGGAGCGCCCGCTTCGCCCGGCGCGTAGACGGCGAGAATGAGGCGGTACGTCCCTTCGCTCAGCGCATCCGGGAGGAGTATACCATAGTGCGCACGGACTGGTTCCGGCCCGACCTCGAGTGGATGATCACTCTGCGCCACGAGCGCACCGTCGGGCCCGAGCAGTTGCAGCGTCGCCGCCAGCTCCGCTAGAGCGCCATGGTCCGGCCGAGGGATGGCCTGCCACTCCAGTTGCGCCGAAAGCACGCCGCCCGCAGTCAGCGCGCCCGGGTCGACCAGCGCGCCTGTCAGGTGCATCGCATCGCCGAAAATCTCGCTTGCCGGCGGCAGAGTCTGGGCTGTTTGCGCCCAAACTTCCACAGTCCACGGCGGGAGCGGCGCTGCGGCGACGCGATCATGGTCGGCATCCAGCGCACGCTGGGCAATCTGGCCTGCATCCCACGTGGGCGCATCCTGAACGGCGAGGACAACGCGCTCGACATTGCTTGCTTGAAGCGCGCGCACTTCACGTGCCGCTGCCGCTGCGTCCAGCGCGGCGGGAGGCAACACAAGATGGGCAACGTCGCCGGTGTAGTACCAGAGTGTGGGGTCAGGGTAGTTTTGCGCATAGCGAACAGCTTGGGGAGGGACGCCAGCACCCAGCGCCAGCATCTGCTTGGACAACTCGCGCCAGCCGCGGGTGCGAGAATATGCTGGGTCGCTATAGTGGCGCGCAAGGCTCATTGCCATTCCAGCCACAAGAACGCTTAGCACGAGCGCGGCGGCAATGTTGAGCCATCTGCGCGGCCGAGGGAGCGGCTGGACCGTCGCCGCCGCAAGCAGCAGCCAGGCCGGGGCGGCGGCAACCAGATAGCGTTCGTTGAAGATCGGGCGATCGATTGCACCATACCAGGTGAGCACGACGGGGATGATGCCCCAGCACGCCAGCAGCCACAGCGCACGCCGTGTGCCGGATCCGCCCATCCACAAGCGCAACGCCCCCAGCGCACAAGCGATCGCCAGCGCACCGGCCCAGAGCACGCGCTGTTCCGCTGGAATCGACTCACCCACGGCAAAGACGGCGAGCGCGCGCGCTGTCATCGCCGCAAAGGATGGCGAGTCGCCGTTGCCGCCGTAGCCTGCCAGGATCGACTCGGCCGAGGTGAGCCACGGGATGTAGGCAAAGAGCAGGATGACGTTCCAGAAGAACCAGTCTGCGACACCGCGCCGCGCACTCGGGACGACAAGTGCGCGCCCCAGCACAAAGAGCGTGAGCGCGACAAGCACGAATCCGGCAAAGTAGTGCGTGTGCAGCGCCAGCCATGCGACTGCGATGTAAGCGGCAACCCACTGCCAACGCCGGCGCGCGAGCGCCTCAATCGCCAGCCAAACGACGGCAACGCTCAACGCGAGACTCATCGAGTACATGCGCGCGTCTTGCGCGTGCCAAATGGCGTAGGGACTGAGCGCCAGCAGAAAAGTGGCGACGATTGCCGTGCGCTGCGCAAGCCCGAGCCGCCGCGAGAGGCGCACAACCAGCGCAACCGCCAATACACTAAACCACGCGCCGGCAAAGCGCAGTGCAAATTCGCTGCTTCCGGCGAGCTTCTGCCAGGCCTTCAGCACAAAGTAGCTGGCAACCGGATGCGGCTCGTCAAGGGCGAGAGTCTGGTCGACAATTGCGCGGTAACTCTGCTGCGTGAAGAAGTAGCCGAATGCCTCATCGCCGCGCAGCTCCTGCGCGCCTGAAGCGCGTGAGCCGTAACGCAAAGGCAAGCAGCAAAATCGCGATGAAGAGAAGGCGCGTCCGGGTGCGTGTTTTCATCACAAAGTGCGCCGTTCGCGCAGCAGAAGCAGCCCAAGTAGAAGGAGCAGCAGCGCGCCACCGCTGATCCACATGCCGAAGCGTACACTATCCGGTGAATAACGAAGGGTGAAGCTGCTTGTGCCCGCTGGGACCGGCACAGCGAGCAGCGTGAGGTCGGCCCGTTGCACACTGAATGGAGCCATGCCCAGGATCGGTTCGCCACCGGCAGCACCATCGAGATTCTCGATGCGCCACCCCGGCATCCAGTTTTCGGCAAGTAGCAGCAGCCCCGCCCCAGTCGCCGCGACATTGACGCCAAGCTCTCCGGGCGCCGGCTGTGTGAGGGAGATTGTCGCAGTGGCTGCCGGCAGCGAGGTCTCGGGACCGAATTCGGTGGGAAGCAGCGCGACGCTTTCAAGGTCAAACGCATGGTCGGCCAGAAGCTTCAGAGCCGCGTCGTCATCAGCGGGTTGTGCCCGTGTGACAAACCACGCACGCGGATTAGCTTCGAGCAACCGGTGCAGGTAAGTTGTGTCGCTCGTCTGCGGATACTCGGCGAGCAACGTGCTGGGCTCGAAGAGCTCGCGCCGCCATGTGAGTACGGTCTCGACGCCGAAGAGCCGCCACCATCGATCAAGCGGAAAATTGTCGGCCAACGCCGCGTAGCGCGCAAGGCGCAGGGGGCTGCTGCCCCACAGGTCCTCAACCCACGGAGTCTGCGTCGCGGCCTCCGGGGAGAGGCGCATCGCATAGTCTTCATCGACACGGAACTCATTGTAGACCCGGCCCGGCAGCCCGAGGTTTGCGGTTGGCGCGGCGGTGACCGCTTCCTGCACAGCAAGCACCTCCGGCGCGAGAAGCACCTTCTGGGCCGGCGTTCCGGAGTCGACATTGCGGCCGAAACTGGCTACGAACAAGGTGATGATCGTCAACGCGTACAGGATCAACGCCCGGCGGTCGCTCCATCCCGGCAGCCAAAGCAGCAGCGCCACAGTGACCGCCGCCAGCATCGTGACCAATGCCACGCCCAGATACCCCGCGTGGCTCAGCGCCGTATCACCCTGAAGTTGCCAGAGGAGCCCAAATGCGTACGCGGCAGCGATCATGAACGCAGCGAAAACCGCCCCCAGTCTGCGCCGCACAGTCAGTTGCAGTGTGGGCAGCGTTGCGCCGCCAATCCCCGCCAGAACGCTCAGTGCCAGCGCAACGAGATAGGCAGCGCGTTCCTGTCCGCGGAACCAGTTCCAACCCGGCGCGACACGGTAGAAAAGAGGGTAGAGGAAACCGTTGCCTCCGAACGCGAGCAGTAGCGCAATCAGCGCCAATGCCGCAAAGAATACGGTCGCCGCACCCTTCCAGTTGCGCGTGGTGCGCACGTTGCGCAGGTCGAGCAGCGCTGCGCAGGCCAGCGCCAGCGCCGGGACGCCTACGTAGAGCGGGCTGTACCAGGTGAAGATGCGTGGCAGAAGCATCTGCCACGCATCGCGGAGCGGAAAGCCTCCACTGACATAGGCATAGGAGACGTCTGCGCGCACACTCAAGCGGGTGAGCTCGAGGCTCGGCAGCAACTGCGCGGCGGAAAGGCCAAGCGCGAGTGCCGCCGCAGCTACCAGGCGTAGGGCAAAGTGAAGGGCGCCCGCGCGTCCGCAATCCCGCGCCACGAGTGAGAGCAGCAGAAAAGACCATGCGACGGTAACGTAGACGATGTAAAGGAATGTCTGTGGGTGGCCCGCAGTAAACGCGCAGGCAACAGCCGCCGCTGTCCACAAGGGCCAGCGCCACGCTGTTGGTGCGCGCGCGGATTTGAGAACCAGCCACAGAATTAGCGGCAGCCAGATGGCTGTGCGCAAAATCGCAAGTTGCAGCGGAGGGTAGGCGGTCAAGTAGCCGGACAGCGCAAAGGTCACACCCGCTAGGAGGGCGGCCCATCGCAAATGAACGATTTCGGCAACAAGCAAGTAGACAAACCAACCCGCCAGCGCTGTCTCCAGAATGGCCTCAACCTGGAGCAGGTAGAGGCGCGCGGCAGGATCGCGCAGCGGCAGCGTGGCCGCGAGAACCAGATTGCTTATCGGGTAGAAAACGGCCGCCTGCGTATCGGCAAGGAAGGGGTGGCCGCCGAAGGTGAGCGGGTTCCACAGCGGCAGGTTGAATGCGCGCAGCGCCGCCGCCTGAAAGAGGCTGAAATCAAGGAAATGGTGGGTAAAATCGCCGTCGGGGAAGGTGCGCAGGCCCGAAAGCAGCGGCGCATGGAAGAGAACAACGGGCACGGTAAGCCCAAGCGCGACGGCAAGTCGCGGCCGCCTGTGCGCCCAGGCAAGCAACGCGTCTACTTTCGCCAACATCCAGCGGGCAAAGCGTCGTAGCATAGCCGGGTAAGACCTTCGTGTTATTGCTACGATCCAAAGAGTGAGAATGGCAAGATGTGCTTGAACACGGACGGTCCTGCGTTGATGGCACAGTGCAGGATGAAAATGCACTTCAGCGCAACCCGCGTGCCCGGCGGCCGCGGAACTTTCAGGGTAGACCGTGGGATTAACGTAGCGGAGGGCTTCCAGCCCTCCGTTTTCAGATCGAAGCCTACGCAGCCGGCCACCAAGGACCGGATGACCGGAAGCCCCCGCTGCGACCACTTCGTTGTTGCGCACCGATAGTCATCAGTCATCCGCTATCAATACGTCCCACGAGCCCCGCTTCGGTTCACGAGGCACTTACTCCGTCACATCAATTGTTCCAAGCACGAGATACTCGCGGCCGTCGGCCGCGCGCAGGCGGGCGCCACCCGGTGCATTCGGATTGTAAAGGCCGGCAATCGCCTGATATGCGCCCGGCGGCAGATCGGCGGGAAGCTGCAGCCCTGCCTTCTCGCCGTACAGTTCGTTGGGAACAAGGCTCGTGAAGGCCGCGAAGTTGTCCACTACGCCTGTATCAAGTTGTGCGACCGCAGCGCCTGAAGGTGCAAGCAACTGGACAAACCAGCGCAGATCGTCCACAGCGGGACCGTGAAGCAGATACTGCAGGTCAACCGGGATGGCTGCGCCCGCCTGCGCAGTTGGCGGTACGCGCGACGAAACGATTGTAACGCGGTTCCCGGCCGCGTCGCTCACAAAGAGGTTGTGCGGCGTGTACTGGACTTGGCGAATCGATTCGCCTGTGGCATAGCGCAGTACTCGATCGTCACCAAACCAGCGATCATCCGCCTTGTATGCATTGTCGGCAAGCCAGCGCTCAATGCCATTCTCGGGATTGCCGGGTGCGACGCCTTCAGTGACCACCAGAATTCGCCCGGCACTCTCTACCACTTGATTGAGCACCTGCTCCGTCTCGGGATGCTCCATGCTGTTGAGCGCATAGCCGTAAACCGGGAGCCCGCGCCGGCATTCGCTTCCCAACCAGTTCATTGGCAAGTGATAGCTGTAGGGAGCAATTGTTAGCACGGCATCGTCGCTGCGATCCCCCTGGCATATGTCGCTGATGGCAGCGCGGTAACCTTCACCTGCGGTGCCGTAAATGGGGTCGCGCGCAAGCGTGCCAAGCCATGTTCCCACGAAGACCAGCGGAATCAGCAGCACAAGGGCTGCCATTGGCGGGCTCGGCGCGGCTTCCTGCGGGCGCGCGCTGCGCACGGCGCGGCTCCAGCGCAGGAGGAGCCAACTCAATGTGGAGATAGCCGCAAGTCCCACGATGAAGACATTCCACGCGACCTTGCCGCCGGGCCATATCCACGCCAGATCAACGTTTGTGGCCAACCCGCCGCGTGCCAGAAGCCGGAACTGGCCAAATACAGGGCTGAAGAAGAAGGCGCCAAGGCTTTGCGCCGGTGGGCCAAAGGCAAGCGGATCTTCCCAATTGGTCGGGAAGTACTCGCTGCGCAGGAGCGTTTCGTAGTTGACGAAATTGATGCTCACGGCCGCCAACTGCACCACAAATGAGAGCACGATCAATGTCAAAAGTCCATAATCAAGAAAGCGCTTTGTGCGCGCTTCATCTGCTCGTCGCGCAAGGGTGAAAGCCTCCACGGGTGGTGCGAGGAGCAACACCCACAGCGGCGTCAGCGGGACAAGAAAGCGGGGTCCCCAGGCATAGCCGCCCCACCACATCCACCACATCGAATACATGCCGATCAAGACCAGGCTCAGCAGCGCGATGACCACCGCCTCGAGCCTGTGGCGGCGGGCGAATGGAAGGAACGCGACGACTGAAGCAATAAGGAGGGGCGTATGCAGGAAGACGCTGCGGTATGGGCTGAAGAGAAGGCCCCACAGTCCCTGCCAAATGGGTGTGGTGAAGCCTTCGCCTGTGCTGAAGTGATAGCCGGTGTCAAGCGGGTTGCCGAAGCGAGTCCAGTTGTAGAGGAGCAGCAGCCCGCCCGCTGCCAGAATGGGCAGGATGAATGCGGCCAGAGCAACAAGCGTAGCGCGGCAGGGAGTCAGAAGCACTGCGTCTGCGCACCCACCACGCGCCGACAAAGTATGCCCCCAGTATCGCAATCAGGAGCGCATGTGCGGTGACCGTGGCGACGGCAATGCCCGCGCCGATGCCCGCTGCAAGCATCCAGCGTGCGCGTCCACTCTCTTTCCAACTCAACGTGCCGTAGAAGCCCAGCAGCAGGGCGAAAGCGCTCAGCGGCTCGCCAAAATACTGCGTAGCATAGGGCCAGGCAATCGTCGCCAGCCCAAAGAGCAGCCCCAGCCGCAACCCCGTGCGGTCACTGTACTTGAGCCGAACGGCGGTCAACCAAAGCAGCGCTGCCGTGAACGCCGTCACCACGCCGTTCCAGAGCAGCGCGCCCTGCAAAAGGCCCACGCCGATGTTGAGCAAGGTCAACAGCCGCAGGAAGAGGTACCAGGGCACCGCGAAGAACGCAGGCGCCGGGCCCTTCTTGCTGTAGACCTCACCATCGGGGCCAAACGCACCCAGAACCTCGCCCGGGCTGTTGACCCACTGCGTCCACGCGATTGCGTTCGTATCGACCTGGGCGCGTTGACCGATCGATTCCGTCACTGCAAAAAGGCTCGCCTCGTCCACAATGTGAAGGCGGCCGGCGTTTGTGAATGTATATACGCAGAAGAGCAGCGCTGCGAGAATCAGGAGACCGTAAAATCGTGCTTTGTCCATGCTGTGCAATGTGTGCCGAATGTCCAGAGTGATTTGTCGACTGCAGCGAAAATCAGGGGTCGGGCGTGATTGTCACCTTCCCCAGCGACGCTTCGATGCCTGCCGGGTTGCCCGCCTCGTCAACGATTTCAAGAGGCTCAGTGGACTCCGCATCGTAGACGAGCAAGCGCAGTTCGTACACGCCCGGGGCCGGCGGCGCATCCGCCACGAGTTGATAGACATTCAGCGGACGGTCATCTTCGCTCCACTGTGAAGGTGCAACATGCCGATCGTTGAGGAGACGCTCGTCCGCCTGGGCAACGCGATTGTTGTCGCTGTCATAGAGCGCCACGCGCGCCTTGAGGGGCCTCTCACTAGCCCCGCCGACCACGCGCGCCCACCGCAGCGCAACATCCACGGGTCGCCCCACAACCGCCTGCGCAGGCATACTCACATCCACAGTCTCGACTGCGGAAGCGAATTGCACACGCAGCGGCTGGGGATCGGGCGCAAGCGCAAAGTTGTTCGGGGGCGACATCTCCCACATGTTAATGCGCCAGCCCTGAAAGAGCTCTTCGCCGGCTTCATTGCCGCTCTGTCCCAGCAGGTAAGGCACCGCGTGGCGCGGATCCGTGTCGCTCTCAAACCATTGCACCCAGAAGACGCGCTGTGCGTCACCCGCCCAGGCGCGCAAGCGTTCGTCAACATGGTTGATGTCGACGAAGAGATAGCGGGCGGGCGCGACCTCCGGCCCGCTTGGGGTGTCGCCCGGCTCGGCGGCGTAGCGCTTGTAGTAGAAGCCGAACGGGTACTTCTGGTCGACAAGGATCAAGTCGCCCGGCTGGGCGTTGGCGCGCAACCAGTCCGTCGCACCGGCGATGTCCTCGCGCGCAAAGCGCGGGTCGTAGAGATCAGCCCTGTCGAGCGGCGCCATTCCGGCAAGCAGGAGCGCCGCAACGGGCAGGCCGGCCCAGCGTCCCCAGCCGCTGATTCCCGCACCAATCAGCACAAACAAGGCCGGGGTGACGAACGCGCTGTAGCGCACGTTGAATGCGCCTCGGTCAAGTACGGCGATATAGTATAGGCTGAGCCCACCCACCAACCAAACGAGAAGGAATGCCAACTCGAGGCCAAACCGCCCGCGGAATGGCTCAGTATCGCGCAGCCGCTTTGCCGCAAGCATGACCAGACCGGCGGCAACGAGGGCGAGCACGGCCCACGGCCACCATGTCGCCAGGCCGTTCCAGGACGTCGGGTCGTAGGCGTAGCCGGCGAGGTGACCGCGCACATTCTGTGTGATGTAATCGCCGACTCCCGGTACGGTGAGATCGGGGTTGGCGTAGGTGGGTATTTGTCGCAGCGCCACGGGCAGAATCGGCGCAAAGAACAACGCCGTCAGCAGCCCTGTCAGCGCCAATTCGATTAGCCGACGTACGCGCGGGCGTCGGGTAAGGCTCACAACACCCCACCAGCTATACCACGCCACGAGGATGAAGACGACGTTGTAGTGGGTGAGCAGCGCCGCAGCCGAAAGCGCGGCAAAAAGAGCGAGAAGCAGGCCGCGACGTACCGGTCGATCTTCATCCTGCCCAACGAGCAATGTATAGGCCGCGGCGCACAGGATGGCGATCGTCACGGTATACATGCGCGTCTCCTGGCTTTCGGCCAGCCAGAAGGGTGCAAACGCAGTCGCCAGGGCAGCAAAAAGCGCCGCACGCGCACCGGCGAAACGACGTGCCAGCGCGGCTACCAGGGCGACGCCCGCGACGCCGCACCAGACACTCACCCAGCGCGCCAGCCAGGCCATGGTGGCCGGAGCGTCCTGCATGGTGATGCCGGTAATCCGCAGCCACAGATTGAGGAGGTAATAGTAGAGGGGCGGCTGGATGTCGAGTTCGGGAGCGTTGGCAATGTCGCCCAGGCGGCGCAATCCGACGGCAAGGTTGCGCGCCTCGTCCCACCAAATGTTCTGCTGCGCAAGCGCGGTCAAGCGCAGCGCGAATGCCGCCAGCAGCAGAGCAATCAGCGCAGGACGCAGCCACGCGGGCCGCGACTCTCGCGAATGCGAAACGCTCATAACCTGGGAGTCGGGCAAACGAAAGGGCGAGACAGCCGCCCCGCCCTGCGTGAGTGCAACATGTCGCGATTGTAGCGCAGAGGAGCGCGCGCCGCCAACATTTTGGGGGCGATACGCGGCAGGCCGGCTTATTGCTCGCTTTTGAATGCCACGATCTCTTCCGGCGTGATCACGGCGATGCTGCTGCACGGGCGGTCGAGTTGCATATACTGTGTCGCAGCGCTCGACCACCCATCCAGATTCGTGTAGTAAAAGTAGATCCATTCACAGGCTGGACCGTCCTTGCCGAGCACGGGAAGACTCTCGCCATTGTGAAGTGTGGTCACAATCGCGCTGTCCAGTCCGGGCCCCGAGCGCACGTTGAGTCCTTCGACCAGCACTTTGGCGCGTGGCGGCTCCCAAAACGGGATGCGCGGCAGCAATGAGCCTGCCAGCGGCGCAAGCAATGTCTCCAGAGAGAAGTGCGATGTGTCGGCAGGCAGCAGTTGGTCAATGTAGACGGTCACCGAGTCGTCATCTGCAGGGGTGAGGATCGCGGCCAGGAATTGTGCGCCCTCGAAACCGGGGCAGTGGCCAAAACTGTGGATCTTGCCGCTCCAGACGCCGTCTTCAAGCGTGGTGACAATTGGCGTACAATTGGCGATGTTCGACGCCTCGCTGAAGAAATCGGCCGAGAACTTTGCTGCAGAAGCCCCCTTCTGCAGCGCCCAGGCGCGCACAAAGGCGGCTCGACCGGCAAGGAATGAACGCTCGTCGGCGGCGACGACCATGGATGGAGAGAAGACAACCGTGCCGACACGTTGTGGGCTGCTCGCACTGTACGTCCACCCTGTCGGTACTTGCAGAGTCAGAAGGCCCGTTTCGTCGCTGACATCGTGAAGGTCGCCGGGGACGGGCGTTGGCAGCGGCGTAGGCAGGGGCGGTGGCGTGGCCGTGGGAACAAGCGCAATGTCGAAGCGGCGGCTCGCAACAAGGCGCGCGCCGTTTAGCTCGCCGGAAAGCACCTGACCCGTATCCGGCCGATAGACCTCGATGGCGAATCGACTTCCACCTTGTTCGCGCAGAATCCGGCAATAGCTGGAGAGCGTACCGTCGCGTCCTACGCCTTTGCGATTCAACGTGCGAATGATGTCGCCCGGCAGTAACCCGGCCAATGCGGCCGGGCTGTCCGCCTCCACGGCGATAACCCACACCCCGGGCAATGCTGCGTCCCGTGGCAGCGCCTCTGCGGTGACGCCGATGCTCTCGGCCGAGTCCCCGGAACGCAGTGATTCCACAAGCGCCGTACTGATATCTGCAGCGATCGCGTAGTTGCGGTCTGCATAGTTGCCGCTTTCGGCGAAGACAATCCCGGCGACATCGCCCGCAGCATCAAGCAACGGGCCGCCCGAACTGCCCGGGTCCGTCGCTGCGGTGTGGTTGAGGACCGTCTCGACCGAGGCCCATTCCGTCTCGTCATCTGCTTCGACCGCTTTCACGGTTCCAGCGGTAATCACAAGGTCAAACGCGCCGCCGGGGTACCCTGCAGCAAAGACGGGGTCGCTGGGCGCAATCTCGGCGCGTCGCCAGTCGAGGCCGGGGAAGCTTGCATCTGTCAGTTGCAGGACGGCAATGTCGGCGCATTCGGAGATGCCAAGTACGCGTGCGGAGAGAGGCTCCACGCTGCCGTCACGGTAAATATTGAGTTCTGCGCCGCGAATGGCCACATGCGCGTTCGTAACGATTGTATCGCCGGCGGCGTCCGTGCCCTGGATGAGAAAGCCGCTGCCAGTGGCCGCCTGCACGCGGTTTGACGTCGTGTAGGGTAGTCGATATGCTCCGGCAACTTCAACGCGCACAACGGCGGATCGCGCGGCCTCAACCGCCGCCGGTGCGACGGCGCCGGGAGAGCTGATCGGTTGCAGAGTGTCTGGAGGTTCCTGCGCGCGCACCCGCCTGCTGCCAACCGCAACCATGAGAAGGCACCCCACCACCACAAACCCCAGGATGACTCCATGGAGCGCAATGAAAGGCTTGATTGTGAGGCGGCTTCGCAAAGGTGGCATCGTTTGTGGCTGAGATTCGGCCAGTGGGTCGCGCGAATGCAGCGCGACGAAAGTCGGCGAGAAGTACCCCCTGCAGGATTCGAACCTGCGGCCAACTGCTTAGAAGGCAGTTGCTCTATCCACTGAGCTAAGGGGGCATTGTGTGCGATGCGTCAATAGACGCTTCTCGCCAGTTTACGCGCCGCATGGCGCGTTGTCAAAGCAAACAGCGTGCCCGGCTCCACTTCGACGTGGGACTTTGCCTCGATCCATGAGGGTGCATTACAGACTGGACGAGCCGGAGACTCTACAATCGTCCCATCAACCTTTTGTCTTCGTTGCCGTTCGCTGCGAACACGCGAGAAGGAAACCTGAAACGATGAGCCTTGCCGTTGAACCTGTTCGAATTGACGTTTGGTCCGATTTCGTCTGACCGTGGTGCCGACTCGCTGCTTCCAGTTTGGAGGCGCTCGCACAGACGCACGCAGTTGATGTCCACTGGCATTCGTTTGAACTGCGCCCGCAGGGAAGCCCGCCAATCCCGCCCGAGTATCGCGCGCGCATTGAACAGGGCCGGCCACGCATGGAACAGATGGCCCGCGCGACGTATGGCGTTGAAATGAACCCGGGTCCCTTTGATACAGACAGCCGTCCGGCACATGTCGGTGGCAGGTATGCGGAGGCGCGGGGCCTTGGGGACGACTATCACGCACGCATTTTGCGCGCGTACTGGGACGAGGCGCAAGACATTCAGGATCTCGCGGTGCTCGCTGCTCTGGCCCAGGGGATTGGTCTTGATGCAGCCGAGTTCACGGCAGCACTCGACGACCCGGCATACAGCCTCCAGGTCGATGCAGACAGTGCGCTGGCGGCCCGATACGGCCTCAGCGGCGTTCCGGCCCTGATATTCGACAACAAGTACCTGATTTCCGGCGCACAACCGGTTGATGCGTTGCGGCGCGTCATCGACCAAATTCTTATCGAACGCGGCAGCAGTTAGTCACTCTTGTCAAGCACCAAGTTGACTGGTCGTCGCTCACGTCTCTGGCGTGACGTCATGTCGCAAGGCTCTTCGTTGGCGCAGGCCCGTGCGGCACTCGGCACGCGACAACCACTCCCCAACATGGGTTGGTCATCGATACATGCAAAAGCAGCGGGGTGGGCAGCAATGCCCACCCCGCTGCTTTTGCTTCAGCGCGACTGCGGCATCGTCTATTCCTGGCTCTCCATGTCTCCATGTTGGCTGGCATCCGGTGTGCGTCGGGCGAGATCGAGTTTGGGGGCGGCCGGAACAACCGGGGCCAGAACGCGCAGCATTTCGTCCCTTGAAGCAAGCTTGACGCGTGGTCTTCCCTGCGCTTTGCCTTTGTTCAGTTCAACCTCGTCAATCCTATGCCACTCATCACTGGTGACGAAGCGTACGTTGCGCTCTTCCAGAAGCGACTGTACGGCATTGGGGTCCGGGTCGGCGGCCTGAGCAAGATGCGGAAGGTCCTCTATCATCATGGCGACCGTCGCTTGCGAGTCCGGCTTGTTGGTGCCGATCACACCGGTGGGACCGCGCTTGGCCCAGCCAACCACATAGAGGCCGGGGAGCACCGCGCCGTCTTCGCTCGTAATGCGGCCTTCGCGGTTGGGGATGGTCCCGCTGCGGTCGGCAAACGGGATGCCGGGCAGCGGTACGCCCCGATATCCAACCGAGCGCAACACCATGCCTGCGGGGATGGTCTCAAGGACGCCCGTTCCCACCGCTTTCATGTCGCCATCTTCGGTCGGAACCAGCTTGTTGCGTTCGCAGCGCACGCCGGCAATGCGCCCGTCCGCCCCGGCCAGAATCTCGACGGGCGAAATCAGGAAGCGAAAGTGCACGCGGCGCGGTTTCTTGCCGGCCGGATCGATCTCGGCATACGCCCGCAGGTAGTCAACGTTCTTCATTGCCGCCGTGTCACCCTCAATGGATTTGAGGCTGGTCTTGTCGATGTTCATGTCGTCTTCTAGCACGACAGGGTCGGCAATTTCCAGGTGGCCAAACTCCCGAATTTCGGCGCTGGTAAACTTGACCTGAGCCGGTCCACGGCGCGATAGCACCCAGATGTCCTTGACTTTGCTCCCCGCCAGGGCATCCAGCGCCCGATCCGCAATATCGGTCTCGCGCAATTCGTCCACCGACTTGGCAAGGATGCGCGCAACGTCCATGGCAACGTTGCCCACGCCCACAACAACCACGCTCTCCACGTCGAGATCGGGCTTGAAGTCCGCATAGTCCGGATGGCCGTTGTACCACGCAACGAATTCGGTGGCCGAATCGGAATTGGGAAGATCTTCGCCGGGTATACCCAGGCGCCTGTCCGACTGGGCGCCTACGGCAAAGATGATTTGGTCATAATAGTGGTGCAAGTCGGCGAGTGTGATATCCCGTCCGAACTCGACGTTGCCATAGTAGCGCACGTTTGGTTCGGCAAGGGTGCGATCGTAGATTTTCGAGACAGCCTTGATGTTCTGGTGATCGGGCGCGACACCGTTGCGCACCAGCCCATGGGGCGCGATGAGTCGCTCGAAGATGTCAATGGAGACGTGGAGTTCCGGCTCCTTGAGCAAGGAGCCGGCCGCGTAGAAAGCGGAAGGGCCCGCACCGACGATTGCCACGCGCAGGGGGCGTTCAGCGCTACCAGGTTGAGACACGGCGTACTCCTTTGTACGGTGCGTTAGAGGGCCAGGGATCGAAAGACCCTGAAGGGGCGAATCGGACTCTAGCCCTTCCTGAGGATCTGGCCGAATTCACGCGCCAACGTGAGAATTGAAATGCCAATCTTCATGTAGTCGGTTGGAGAGACTGCAGCCAGGCTGCTGCGCTTGACGGCAACCTGCCCGTCGTTGGCTTCGCCAATGATGATGCCGAAGACCGCACCGATCGCTGCACCAAGCACCGCGCCAATCACCACCGACTTCGTACGCTCGCTCATACCTTCTGTCCTCTACTCAATGAATCACTGAAATTTCATGCACAATGAAGAGTGGCCGGCGTCGCTCACCAGTCACCATGACGGTGTGATCGAACATGCGCCATTCGCTGTCGTTTTACCCACGGCGCCGCCGAGAACTCGACGAATTGCCATTGAGCACTGTTGCACCCAACCGCACGACGTCACGAACGTGCGACATGCCCTCTGGGCCTACCCGGATGGCTTGCGCGTGCGGCCACCGCCAAAAAACGTGCGCACGGTTCGCTCGGCGCGCGCCGTCTGTTTCTGCGCGACGACAATGGGCTGAATTGTCTTCTCGCTGTACTGCTGGGTGCGTTCGTTGACTGTGTGCGTAACCTTCTGCAATTTGTGGGAATAGGTCTCGGCCATCCCGTGAAGACCATTCATGAGCCGCACGAGGACATAATTGAGCACCACGAACACGATCAGGACGACAAAGCACTGGATGCCCAGAACCACCACGGCAACATTTGTCCAAAAGGTGAGTTCCTGCATGAAGACTAATCTCCAGAGCGATTGTGGGCGCTCCACATGCGTGTGCGCGCAGCCACTTCAACCATTGTAGCAAAGGGAGCCGCTGCAACCCGAACCTGTGATGGGTTCAAGTAACTTTCAGTGTGGGGCCGCATTCGATTCTGCGTCCTGTTCCGCCGCCGCCTGGGCCACATGCAGACGCACGAGGGCTTCTTCGTCAGCGCGGCTGCCGACACTGCCGTCAAGCCGTCCGGCCCGCAATGCCTTGAGCAAGCCCCGGTAAATCGGGCCACGGGGGATGCCCAGCGCCTTGAGATCGTTTCCATCAAGTTCGGGTCGAATCTCGCGCCATCGGTCCACGTAGGCGACAAGAACGTTCTGCACTTGTCTATCCTCGCACAGCAAGCCAAAGAGGTCAATGTCGGCCGGCTCGGCATCTTCGAGAAGCGTGACAGCGTCGCCTGGGTGGATCGCAGGATCGGCAAGTTGCGGCTCGGCGCTGCGCAATGTGCTGATTGAATTGACAAGCCGCTGCGTAGCATGGCGCAGCCCCAGGCGTTCGGCAAGGGCTGCATTCTGCGGCCCATCCAGTGAATAGGCGATGACTGCCCAGTAGAGACGCTCGAGTGGCTCCGTGCGCAGCGGTGCATGGGCGGGGCTGCGATACGCGGCACGCACACGTTGCATTGCCGTTACGCTCCACTCGCTCATGTGAAGCGCAGGATGTATCTGCTCGAGCACGCCAAGTTCGTCAAGACGCCGCAGGTAGCGCTCCGGATCCGCCTCCTGCAGAATGCGCTCAAGTTCATGGCGAATCCGCGCGGGCGTCACGCGGTCAAGCAGATCCAGCGCGTCGGCAAGCAGCTCGAGCGACCGCGCTTCAATCTGAAAGCCGAAGCGCTGTTCGTAACGCACAGCGCGGAAAATCCGCGTGGGATCATCGACGAAGCTCAGGCTGTGAAGAACGCGCACCAACCCGGCGCGCAGGTCCGCCAGGCCGCCGTAGAAGTCAAGCAATTGCCCCCAACGGTCGGGGTTGAGGCAGAGCGCGAGCGTGTTGATGCTGAAGTCGCGGCGGTGAAGGTCGAGCTTGATGCTGCCGCTCTCGATCGTCGGCAGAACGGTGGGGGCCGTGTAGAACTCTGTGCGCGCCGAGACGAAATCCAGGTGGGAAGGCAGATCATTCTGTGCAACGCGCACACCGAGGACGGCCGAAAGCCCATCGAGTTGCGGGGGGGCCTCAGGGTCATTAAGCAGCCATTTGGCTGTGCCAAACTGCTTGTGCTGCACAATGCGCCCCCCATACGTGCCCGCCATGTGGCGCGCAAATGCGATCCCGTCACCCTCAATGACAATGTCGAGGTCAAAACTCTCGAATTGCGCGTGTTCGGTGCCAAGGAGCAAGTCGCGCACAAAGCCACCCACAACGTACACCGTATACTGCATGGCGTTGACTTCCGTGCCCACAAGGCGCAGAAGGCTGTGCTGCAAGGGGCTCAACATCTTGCTCAACCGCCGCTCCATCTCGCGCGAGCGGTGATCGGGCGGCACGGTATCATCCCAGAGTTTAATCAGGTCCGTGCGCGTGACGATGCCGATAATGCGCCCGTCGCCATCGACCACGGGGATTTGCCCCCAGCCGCTGTCGATCATTGTGCGGCGCAGCAGAGGGATGCTGTCGTCCGGCCGCACGCATATGGGGCCGGCGCGCATGAAGCGGCGCACAGCCGCGCCCCCAAGCCCATGGGTGAGCGCACGGTCGGCCTCGCGGCGTGTGAGAACGCCCAGCAGGGTGTCGCCCCCGGTGGGCGATGGTGCGTCAGCCACGACCGGAAAGCCCTCATGGCCGTAGCGGCGCATGAGGAGTGCTGCATCGTTGATTGTCATGGAGGGAAGCAGCGTCTGTGGGCGACCCACGCTCATGATGTCACGTACGGTGACGGCTGCCCGCGCCTGTTCGTTGAGCAGGCGCACAATCTCGTCGCGAATCTCTGTGGCCGTCTGCCCACGCACCGGCGCCGCAGCGGCGCGCGGATGGCCGCCGCCTCCCAGCGCACGCGCCACAGCGCCCACATCCACTTCGTCGGTGGTGCTGCGCGCCACAACCTGCACAATCTCGTGCATGTCAACAATCAGAAACGCAGCATCGGGCTCGTGGTAATCGCGGCAGGCGCGCGGCCACGGCGCTGATCTCCTCGCCCAGGTTCCCCGCCTCCGCCTGTGCAATGACGACATTGTGTCCCTGAATTGAGAGAATCTCGCTCTGCTCGATGAGCTGTTCAAGGAGTTTGCGCTGGCCCGGCCCCAGCGGGTGGTGAAGAAACTGGTTGAGCACATCCATGTTGACGCCGCGCTGCGGGCGCCAGCAGCCAGGCAAGCGCCGCCGCGTCGCGGTGCGTTGCCCCCCCGTAGGTGAGGCTCCCCGTATCCTCGTGGATTCCAAGCGCAAGCAGCGTTGCATGAACGGGTGTGACTTCCAGGTGCGTCGCGGCAATGCGCTCCACCAGAAGTGTTGCATTTGCGCCGACCGGCTCGCTGGTGATATGCCAATTCGCCGCAACCGGCTCTCCCGCGGCCACTGTGTGATGATCAATCACGATGACTTCACAGTCGGCGGCGAGGGAACGCGGCGCGTTGAGCGACCGTGTGTCAACAAGCACAACCTTGTGCAAGCCGCACGCCCCGAGGCAGATCGTCCGCACTCACAAAGGGCAGATGGTTGCGGTGAAGCGAGGCAAACTCCTTAACGTTGCGGTTCATTTGGCGCGGAAGCACGGCGATGGCCGCAGGGTAGAGCAACGCTGCGCCCAGCAGTGAAGCCAGCGCGTCCATATCGGCGTGTTCGTGGGTGAGGATAACCTCGATTTCCTGCGTAGTCACAAGAGCGGTGCTCACTGTCGGGCGCGAACGGCGCCGGAAGATAGGCTGTCAGACTGTCAATCGTTCGTCGGCTGGGACGGAAGACAGGTGCGCCCGCGTCCAACTGATTCACCCCCAGCACTTGCTGTTCCTTTGCGTTACTTTGCGCTCCTCCGCGCCTTTGCGTTGAGCTCTTCGTTGGGCCTTGCGTTGGGTCTTAGCCATGCAGCCCGGCACGCTGGAGCAGCCTGCGCGCTGCGGCATTGTGATTGGCCACAAGGTGCGGAATGTCGATGTGCAGCGGACGGCCATCTTCCACGAGAACTTTCCCGTTGACGACGGCGAAGTCAACCGGCTGCGGGTGGCAAAAGACGAGCGCCGCCACCGGGTCATGCACAGCGCCGCCGGCATAGCCGAGCGCGTTCAAGTCGAACGCGATCAAGTCGGCAGCCATGCCGGGAGCCAGCGCGCCAATGTCATCGCGCCCCAGCACCGCCGCTCCGCCCAGCGTGGCAATCTCGAGCGCCTCGCGTGCGCCCATGGCTTTGGGGTTGCCCATCACGCGCTGCAGGAGCATCGCCTGGCGCACCTCGGCCAGCATGTGGCTGCTGTCGTTGCTGGCGCTGCCGTCTACGCCCATTCCAACGGGGACGCCCGCATCCCGCATGGCGCGCACCGGCGCAATGCCGCTGGCAAGACGCATGTTGCTGCTGGGGCAGTGCGCAACGCCAGTTGATGTCGCCCCAAAGCGCGCAATCTCGTGCCCGTTCAGATGGACGCAGTGGGCATGCCAAACATCCTCACCCAGCCAGCCCAGCCGCTCGGCATACTCGCCCGGGCGATAGCCAAAGCGTTCGAGGCAGAAAGCATCCTCGTCGGGTGTTTCGGCGAGATGCGTGTGCAGGTGGACATTCGCCTCTGCGCCAAAGCTGCGCGCCAGCTCGGCGCTGGCGCGCATGAGATCGGGCGTCACGCTGAAGGGGCTGCACGGGGCGATAACGACGCGCCGCATGGCAAAGCGTCCGGCGTCGTGGAATGTCTCGACCACGCGTCGGCAGTCGCGCAGGATGCTTGCTTCGTCTTCCGTCACCCGGTCGGGCGGCAGACCACCCTGGCTCTCGCCCAGGCTCATGCTGCCGCGTGCGCCGTGGAAGCGCACGCCCACAGCCTCGGCGGCCTCGAACTGGTCATCAAGGCGCGAGCCATTGGGCCACAGGTAGTGGTGGTCACTCGAGGTCGTGCAGCCGCTGAGCAGCAGCTCGGTGAGTGCCAGTTGCGTGCTCACGCGCACATCCTCGGGGCGAAGCTCGGCCCAGATGGGGTAGAGCGTCTTGAGCCAATCGAAGAGCACGGCGTCCTGCGCCGCGCCCACGGCGCGGGTCAGTGTCTGGTAGAAATGGTGGTGGGTGTTGACCATGCCGGGCATCACGAGGCGGCCGCGTGCGCTAATCGTGCGCGTGGCGCTCTCGGCCAGCTCGGTCGGCAACTCCGCAGCGGCGCCAACCCAAATGATTGCGCTGCCGCGCGCAACAAGCGCGCCGTTGCGAATTTCGCGCCGTTGCGCGTCCATCGTCACAAGCATGTCGGCGTCGCGAATCAGGAGGATCTCGTTTTCGGTCATGTTGGTGTACCTTTGAGTCGCTGCTTCATGGGCAAGCGCTGGAGCGCTGATGGCTCTATTGTACCAGAGCCGGCGCGTGGACGGAGACGATCACTCTCTGCCGCGCGACCGCCGCCCTGCGCGTACGGCGCGCAACCCGCCAAGCTCGTGGGCAGGGCGTCTCAAGAGTCGACTCGCTGCAACAAAAGCACCGCATCCCCGGCCCTTCTCCATGCGGAGAAGGGCCGGGGATGCGGTGCTGTTCGCGCGTGCAATCGAGAGCTGCTGCCTATTGAAATGCCCTGGCCCGTGCGTGCCTGCGCTGTCACGCATGGGTAAGGTGTGCATTCGGCCCGTTCACGGAGTAGAATGAATGGCGCACCGGGAATCCACCTTCAGGAGTGGCACTTCCCAACTCGAAGTAACCATGTAGTGGCGTCGTGCGCCTGGTCCCGGCGCCGGGTGGAAGGACGACGATTTCGTGACACACGAAGAATCGGAACATATGCAAAGCTTGCCGTCTAGTGACGGGGGAACCGGCATCCCGGCTTCGGGGCGCGCCGCGGGCGACAGCAGCTTCGACCCGCGCCGCTTCGTGCGGCACAGCCATGTGCAAACGCTGCTTGCCCGGCGGCGTCCGCCCGACAGCATCACCGTGCGCACCGAACAACCCATGATCCTGGACGCCGGTCCGGACGAGACGGGCTACGACACGGATCGCCCGGTTCGACTGCTGGGCTACTACAACCCGCCGCTCAAGGCCACGGGTCGAAAGGGTTTTGTGCAGGTCCTTCACGGCTGGCACGGTTCGAGCCACTCTGCCGATGTGCTCTACATTGCCGATACACTGCTCCATGCCGGCTATGGCGTCTTCCGGCTCAACATGCGCGACCACGGTCCCGGCCTCCACCATGACAGACTGGCGCTCAATCGCGGGCTCTTCCTGGGCACACTTCTGAACGAAGTTGCCGTGGCAACGCGCACCATCGCGCAAATGGCGGGTAACGGCCCCTTTGCCATCGTTGGCGGCTCGTTGGGGGGGAACTTTGTCCTGCGGCTTGCGGCGGAGCACAACCGGCAGGAGATTCCGAATCTCACGCGTGTGATTGCCATTTGCCCGGCGGTGCGCCCTGAATCGGCGGCTGCAGCCATCGACCGCAATACGGGCTACCGATACTTCTTTCGTCGCGCGCACAATGCAGGAACTGCGCGCCAAGCAGCGCCTCTTTCCCGAAATCTACGATTTTGCCGCGGCCGAGCGAATTCGCACCATCTCGGGGATTACCGATGAACTTGTGCGCAGGTACAGCCCGTGGACCGACGCCCATGACTACTTCAATCACTACAGCGTGACGCCTGAGACGATCGCGTCATTGCGCGTTCCAACGACAATCATCGCGGCGCGCGATGATGCCGTGATCCCAATCGAAGACTTCAAAACGTTCTCTCCCACCGAGTCGGTAGATATTCAGATTACCGAAATGGGCGGCCACATGGGCTTTGTTGACGTCTTTCCCTACCGTCGCTGGCTGCCGGGCACAATTCTCCGTGAGCTCGAGCGATTCCTCGACCAATAGGCTGCTCCAGCAGCCTGCCAGACCGGCGCCGGGCCGCGTGAAGAAGCGAGGCTTCCGCTTTTGGAAGCCTCGCTTCGACCGAAATCACTCCGCCCAATTCCGCGGCAGCGCGTAGCCGTTCTCCCGACTCCCGATTCCCGACCCCCGACCCAACTCCCGACTCCCCACTGTCGCCCGATCACCCCGCGCTATGCTACAATTTGGCCGGTCACGCGACCACGTGGTAGCGCGACAGGCGCAATAGTGACAATGAGCGGAGATTTGCCCAATCCAGCGCACAACACGCAGGCAGGCCGGCCTGACTTGCCGTGGGAGCGCGGTTGGCCCGAGATTGGGGATCGGCAGGTGCGAGCCGCGTTTGCAGATGTCGAACGGGCGCGTTTCGTTCCCGCGGCAGTGCGCGCACAGGCAAACGAGGATGTGCCTCTTCCCATTGGCGAGGGGCAAACGGTCTCTCAGCCCTTCATTATTGCCGTCATGCTGCAGGCGCTGGGAATCCAGCCCGGCGACCGCGTCCTCGAAATTGGAACCGGGTCGGGCTACCAGACAGCAATCATCTGCGCGCTCATCCGGCGGCTCGGCGGTGTGCCCGAGGAGAGCGTATACTCAATCGAACGGTCGGCTACACTTGCCGGGCAGGCCGCAGCAGACCTGAATGCCGCCGGGTATGCGCCCAACCTTGCCGTGGGCGATGGCGTGGCGGGCTGGCCCGACGCCGCCCCGTTTGACGCGATCGTCGTCTCGGCCGCCGCTGCATGGGCGCCGCGCACCCTAGTGGACCAACTGGCCGACGCAGGGCGTCTCGTGATTCCTGTGGGCGTTGACCCCGACAGACAGGAACTCTGGCTTTTGCAGCGACATGGGCCTCAGGTGGAAACAACCTATTTGGGTGCGGTGCGCTTTGTGCCCCTTCACTCGCCCTTGCTGGATGATCCGGACAACCGCATGACCCTGTTGTGACGCCTACGCCATCATCCCGGAAGTGCCGGTGTGCCGGAAGAGATAATGCGCCAATGAATGTGATCGTTGTGGGTGGTTTGGGCCAACTGGGCCGCGCACTTACCCATGCGCTGGCCGCGCGCGGCCATCGCGCCACCGTTTGGGACATGCCCGAAGTCAACATCACCCTGCCCGCGGTGGCCGATGCTGTGGTCGACGCGCGCCCCGATGCGCTCATCAACGCCGCGGCGTGGACGAACGTCGACGCTGCCGAGTCGAATCCTCAGGCCACGTATGCCGTCAATGCGCTGGGACCGCGCTGGTTGGCCGAGGGCTGCGAGCGCGGCAAATGCAATCATGTTGCATGTGAGCACGAACGAAGTATTCGCGGGCGTGCCGGGACGCTTCTATTACGAAAATGATCAACCGCAGCCCGGCGGCCTCTATGCGCGCAGCAAGGCTGCGGGCGAGGCCGCTGCCGCCTATGCCTGTCGGCGACTGATCATTGCCCGCATCGCATGGCTCTTTGGCCTCGGCGGCGTCAACTTCCCGACCAAGATTGCCGATGCCGCCGACAAGCAAGGCGCGCTGCGTGTCATTCACGATGAATATGGCAACCCAACTTATGCGCCGGACGCCGCAGCCGCCATGGTGCGCCTCGTCGAGATCGGGCGCGCAGGAATCTATCATCCCGTCAACGAAGGGATGGCGAGCCGGCTGGAGCTTGCTCAGGCAGTCCTTGCCGGCAGTGGGCGTAGCCATATTCCGATTACGCCGGTGTCGGCAGGCGAGTGGCAGCGCGCCGCGCCGCCGCCGCTGCATGCGGTTCTCGTGAATCAGGCGGCCGCAGCATTGGGTGTTACACTGCGCCCCTGGCCCGATGCGCTGCGCGAATATGCCGCGACGCTGGCCGTCGCGCAGCCAGGAGTACACGCAAATGAGGTTTCATGAGTGACAATCCGATAAGCAGCGACGAACCAGAGACCGTCGCATTCGATCCCGTGCCGTCGACGCCTGACGCTCTGCCCCCCTCCGCCGAGATCTCGGCTTCCGCGGAGGCAAGGGCCGAGGCCGCAGCGCCCCCTGAGAATCCGCCGCCCGCTGACGATCCCGGTGATCCGGCCGGCCTGGCGGCTCCGGCCCCGGATGGCGTGCAGCGAGCCAATCGCCTTGTGGATGATGGCACCTATGGCACATTGCGCGATGACGATCGCGTTGTGATGCGCCACGCCATCGCACTGAACCTCGATAGCTTCCGCGCCTCAAGCGAGGATTTCGTCGAGCCGCGGCAGGCGCGCGCCTATCCCGCACTTGTGGAGAGCGCTCCCTCGTTCTTCTCCGTGGTCATTGCCAACCACAACGGGCAGCGCCATCTGCCTGTGGTCCTGGACGCGCTGCGCGCCCAGACATTCAGCGATTTTGAGACAATCGTTGTCGATGATGCCAGC
This sequence comes from uncultured Chloroflexia bacterium, assembly GCA_963735275.1. Lineage (GTDB taxonomy): Bacteria > Chloroflexota > Anaerolineae > Caldilineales > Caldilineaceae > UBA5069. Next base: position 1,120,073 of record CAVTKJ010000004.1, read on the forward strand.
GACGATGACTCGACCTTGATTGTGGAGCGCGACTATCCCGAAGTGCGCCTCATTGTCAATCGCGCCAACGCCGGTTTCGCCGTCACCTGCAACACCGGCGCCGCGGCCGCCACTGGCCATTATGTGGTCATGCTCAACAGCGACACGGAGCCCGACCCGCACTGGCTCGAGGCGCTGGCGCTTGCCTGCGTGGCCAACCCCGGAGCCGCCGCCATCGCGAGCAAGATGCTCCTCTTTGACCGGCGCACAGTCATCCATACCTCGGGCGATCTCATGGGGCGCGATGGCCTCGCGCGCAATCGCGGCGCGTGGCAGCCCGACAACGGACAATTCGACGCGCAGCGCACGATCTTCAGCGCATGTGGCGGAGCAGCCGCATATCGGCGCGACATCTGGCAGGCGCTCGGCGGCTTTGATGAGCATTTTTGGATGTATCTGGAGGATGTGGACTACGGCTTTCGGGCGCAGTTGGCCGGCTATGGCAGCGTGTTTGCGCCCGACGCGCGTGTCTACCACCACCTCTCGGCCACCAGCGGCGATGTGATGGCGAGCTACTACGTGGGCCGTAACGCGCTTTGGGTCATCGCCAAGAACATGCCTGACGGCCTGCTGCGCGCAAATCTGCCGGCAATTGTCTGCGGACAGTTGCGCATAGCCGGCGACGCGCTGCGCGCCTTCCAGGGAGAGGCGGCGCGCGCGCGTTTGCGCGGACAGCTCGCCGGATTGCTAGGCATCCGTGCGGTCCTGCTCCAGCGCAAATACACGCAGATGGCGCGCCGGGTCGAGGAAGCAGACCTGGCGCGACTCCTCGAGTAAATCGCACGCGGCAACTGACAAGTCGCCACGTTCCTGAGCCAATCAACCAGCCGTTCAATCCATGCCCGCGAAGGATGTGGAGGAGATTCCCATGCAAGCGCCACCCGAAAAGCTGGGCACATTCTATTTGGGCGCCGAGTTTGATCTCGTGCAGAGTGCGCGGTCTTGAACGCGCAATCAACTACGATGCGCGCGACCTGCTGACCCACGGCGTGGTGGTCGGCATGACAGGCAGCGGCAAAACCGGCCTGTGCATCGATTTGCTCGAAGAAGCGGCCCTCGACAGGATTCCGGCCATCATGATCGACCCCAAGGGCGACATGGCGAATCTGCTGCTTCAGTTTCCCCAGCAGCGCCCCGAGGACTTTGCCCCCTGGATTGACGACGGCGAGGCCGCGCGCAAAGGGATGTCGGTCGAAGAAATGGCATCTGCGACGGCTGAGAAATGGTCCGCAGGGTTGGCCGACTCGGGCATCACCGGCGACCGCATTCGTGCATTGCAGGAGTCGGTGGACTATACAATCTTCACGCCGGGCTCCGACGCCGGGATTCCAGTCAGCATCGTGGGCAGCTTCAAGGCGCCGCAACTTGACTGGGCTACGGAAGCCGAGGCCATCCGCGAGCGAATCACCGGCACGGTCGGCGCGCTCTTTTCAATGATGGACCTGGGCGTGGACCCCGTGCGCAGCCGCGAAGCCGTGTTGCTGGCAAGCATTATCGAGTACTACTGGCAGCAGAAGCAGGACATTAACCTGGAAACGCTGATCAAGGCGATCCAGACGCCGCCGATGGCCCAGATCGGGGTCTTCGAGGTGGATACCTTCTTCCCTCCCAAAGAGCGCTTTGTCATGGCGCTGGCATTGAACACGCTCATCGCTTCACCCTCGTTCAAGAGCTGGCTCGTGGGAATGCCCATGGACGTCCAGAGCTTCCTCTACACGCCCGAAGGCAAGCCGCGCCACAGCATCTTCTACATTGCGCACCTGAGCGACAGCGAGCGCATGTTCTTTGTGACGCTTCTGCTCGAGAATATCCTTACCTGGGTGCGCTCGCAGTCAGGTACGACAAGCTTGCGTGCAATTCTCTACTTTGATGAAGTCTTTGGCTATTTGCCACCCGTCGCCGAGCCCGCTTCCAAGCGCCCACTCATGACGCTTCTCAAGCAGGCGCGCGCCTTCGGACTCGGCGTTCTGCTCGCCACACAGAATCCCGCTGATCTTGACTACAAGGCGCTCACCAACACCGGAACGTGGATCATCGGCAAGTTGCAGGCCGAGCGGGACAAAGCGCGCTTGCTCGAGGGGCTGCAGGGGCTGAGCGATGGCGGGCCGACCAAGCCCATGGACTATGACAAATTGATTCCGCAACTGGGCGACCGCGTCTTCCTGCTTCACAACGTCCATGCGGATGGCCCCGTGATCATGACAACGCGCTGGGCGCAGAGCTACCTGCGCGGGCCACTTACCAAGCCGCAAGTCAAAGTGTTGATGGACCCGCAGCGCGCAAAGCTTGCAGTAACGCCGGACCCTGTAACTGGGCCGGTCTTCCAGCCCGCGGCGTCTGCAACCACACCCCCGAGCACTGTCGCGGCTGAACAGACAATCACCGCCGCACCCGCGCCAGTTGCCGCCGGGCCGGCCGGATACAGCGCATCGGCGCCGCGCCTGAGCGAGAATGTGCAGCAGCTCTTCCTCCCCATTGAGAAGGGCCCCTCCGCCGCCCTGCAAACGCTTGGGCAGGAGGCGGGAACTCCTATCGCGCCCTCGACCACCATGCTAACCTACACGCCGGCGGCTTTGGCAGCGGGCGTGGTCTCCTTTGTCTCTGCCAAGTTGGGCATCGACGAAGTACAGAAGTTCACGCGCCTGGCCTTTGTGCCGGATGGCATGAGCAGCTCGTTATGGGATGATGGTGAGTCTCTGCCTTTGGACCTGCGCAGCCTGCGCAAGGAACCCGAGGCGGCCTCGGGTGCTTCCGGGGTGTTCTTCGCACCGATTCCCGACGCGGCGCGCACCGCCACCGACCTCAAGAAGCTGCAGAGCGGCCTGACTGATTGGCTTTACCGCAATGAGCGCTTTGATGTGCGCGTGCAGTCCGAGCTCGGGGTTGCGCAGAAGAGCGGCGAGAGCGAGGGCGCCTACGTTGCACGTGTGCAGCACGCCGCGCGCGAGCAGCGCGATGCGCAGGTGGACAAGCTGCGCGACGCCTATGGCAAGAAGATCGATGCGCTCGATCGAAAGCTTGACAAGGAGAATTCCGACCTGGTACGGGAGAAATCGGATGCCAAGTCCATCCGCGCCGAATCGTACATGAGTATCGGCGAGGCAATGCTCAATTTCTTCGTTGGGGGGCGGCGGTCGAGCACGGCAGTCACCAGCCAGTTCTCCAAACAGCGCCGTGCGGGCGACGCCGAAGCGCGTGCCGCTGCAACCGAGGCCGGCATCCAGCAACTTGCTGCCGACAAAGCGGAGCTTGAGGCAGAACTGGCTAGCGAGGTCGACGCAATCACGCAGCAGTGGGACGCGGCAATCGGCAACATTGCAGTGGAGACCGTGGCGCCTCGGCGGACGGATGTCAAGGTAGACCTGATAGCGCTCGCGTGGGCGCCATTCTGGGTCGTGGAGTACGACGATGGCGGCATCATTCGCTCACGAACAGTTGCCGCCTACAAATAGGCACGAGCCGGCATCAACTGACCGGCGTAAGCGAACAGAACAACAACGGGGGGCCTCCATGCGGAGGCCCCCCGTTTTCATGTAGGTCCATCAAGTTGTCGGCGAGGCGGCTGCCTCGCCGACAGGCCGAATTAGGCGGTGCGGCGGGTGAAGAAGGCCGCGGCGGCAAGCGCAATCAGCGCAAGGCCGGCAACCACAATGCTCAGATTCGGCATTGTCGAGCCGCCGGTAACGGGAAGGGTTTCGGGAGCGGCGTCAGCAACCGGCTCGGCCATAACTTCGGCGGCAGGGGCTTCGGTCATCTCTGCCGTCTCTGTCATCACGGCGGCTTCGGCCATCGGAGCGGCTTCGGTCATTTCAGCCGTCTCTGTCATCACGGCGGCTTCGACCATCGGAGCGGCTTCGGTCATTTCGGCCGTCTCTGTCATCACGGCGGCTTCGGCCATCGGAGCGGCTTCGGTCATTTCTGCCGTCTCTGTCATGGCAGCGGCTTCGGTCATCTCGGTCGTCTCCGTCATCGGAGCAGTCTCGGCCATGGGAGCGGCCTCGACAACCGGTTCAGCAGCAGCCTCAGGGGCCTGCGGCATGAGAACGGTGTCAATGACGTGAATGACGCCATTGCTTGCCACGATGTCGGCGGTTGTCACGATTGCATCGTTGACCATCACAACGCCGTCGACGATGCTGAACTTCACATTGCCGCCCTGCAGCGTGGTGGCTTCCATACCATCAGTGATGTCTGCCGCCATAACCGTGCCGGGAACGACATGGTAGAGGAGGATCTGGGTCAGGTCACCGGACGGGTCAGCCAGAAGCGCGTTGAACGTTTCGGCCGGGATTTTGGCAAACGCCTCGTTGGTGGGTGCGAAGACCGTGAAGGGGCCTTCACCGCTCAGAGCGGTGCCGAGGTCGGCGGCAGTGACCGCAGCGACGAGCGTGCTGAAGTTCGGGTCAGAGAGGGCAATGTCAACGATGCTGCCTGCGTCCTGGCGGGCTGCGCCAGTGGTGGGCAGCGTGGCCGGGGCCGAGCTGTCAGTCATGGCCTCTGTGTCGGCCATGGCCGCGGTGTCAGTCATGGCCTCTGTGTCAGCCATGGCCTCTGTGTCAGTCATGGCCTCGGTGTCGGCCATCGCGGCTGTGTCAGTCATGGCCTCGGTGTCGGCCATCGCGGCGGTGTCAGTCATGGCCTCTGTGTCGGCCATTGCGGCGGTGTCAGTCATGGCCTCTGTGTCGGCCATTGCAGCGGTGTCAGTCATGGCCTCTGTGTCGGCCATTGCAGCGGTGTCAGTCATGGCCTCTGTGTCGGCCATTGCAGCTGTGTCAGTCATGGCCTCTGTGTCGGCCATTGCAGCGGTGTCAGTCATGGAGGCATCTTCACTGCTCTCAGGTCTGAGCACACCATCGATTACGTGGATGACACCATTGACGGCCTCGATGTCGGCCTTGCTAATCGGAATTCCATTGACTGAGACTGCGCCGTCCTTCACTGCGAAGGTCAGTTCACCACCCTGCAGGGTTTCGGCAGTCATGCCATCGACGATGTCCGAGGACATGATCTTGCCCGCCACCACATGGTAGAGAAGCGTATCCTTGAGAGTTGTTGCGCCTTTGTAGAGGGTGATGCGATCCTTCAACGTCATCGCCTGGAACGCAGCGTCAGTCGGGGCGAAAACGGTGTACGGGCCGACTCCCTTAAGTGCCTCAACCAGACCCTTTTCGCCGAGTGCGCTTGCGAGGGTCGTGAAACTGCCTGCCTGTACAGCCGTGTCGATGATATCCATCGGGCCTGACGCAACTTCTTCGGTCATTGCCGCGGTGTCGGTCACCTCTTGTGACACGGCAATCTCAAACGCTGCCGGCGCAACCGCCGACGCGCCAGGTGCAGCCATGGCTGTGCCGCCGAGCGCCAACGCAAAAACGGCCGTTAGCATGAGCGCCACGACAACGAGAACTCTGCCGGAATGCTTGACTGTCATCAGAACTCCCCTCCTGAGGGTGACATATGAAATTGCGTGTTGCTTTTGGTGAAAAATGGCTGTTGTGTACTGTAGGCAAGAGATTTGCGTTTGTATGTGATCGAGCATACTACAAGCCATGTGCAAAACTTATACGCCCACTGCCGAGCTTGCGCGCATCTGGTCAAGGTGCGCGTCCTTACCATTCTATTCGATAGACAGTGGGGCGTCAATTTCCAGAGAGAGATTGACAGAGCGGCCAACTGTTGGTCGCCTCGCGTCCACGATCTTGCCTCGTTACCCGTTTCCAGTCTGCACGACAAGGCGCCGATGCGTGAGATGCCCTTGCCGTCGTTACGCTGCGAAGTGCCTGAGAGTTGCAGACATCCAAGGAGCAACTATTTGTCCACAAAAGGCAGGAAGACACTGGGCGGTGCAACCGTTGTGCAGACGACCGAAATGTTTGTGATATTCGAGCCGGCCAACGTGCCTGCGCCATTGGTTACTGTGCAGACTTGCGCCGGATTGGCCGGCTGCGTACGCACCGTCACGGCATAGGTCGTGCCGCTGACCAGCATCGTGGCAAAGGTGAAGGGGCCGTTGGCAGCGACAGGGAGATCCCCTGCACCGTTGTTTTGCAGCACGAGACCGATTCCGGCCAGTCCACTTACGGTGCCCCCAATGCTGAACGTTGCTTGCTCACGCGGAAACAGGAAGCCCCCCGAAACTCTGAAGCTTGGGCCGGCAACAATGTCGGCGGATGGTTGCCCAACAACAGAGGTGACAGCGAAACTTGCAGACGTGGCCGATCCTCCAGCTACTGTCACGAATCGTTGCAAAACAAAGCTGCTTGACGACTGCGCTTCCGCCGTCCCGGACGAGCCCAGTAGCGCTACCACCAGCAGGGCGAGAATCACGAGCATGAAATTGCGCGGCTTCATCGTCACTCCCTCCCTAATCAATGTTGATGAACACAGGCATGGTGCGATTTTCGCCGTCAACCGGGCCCGCCACCTTGCCCAAGACGATTTCATCGGCAGCGCTGCTTGCCGCACCAATTTCACCATTCGTTCCCAGCGCAATCTTGCTGCCAATTCCCATGTTTGCAACAATCTCCAGGCTGGAGAGATTGACGGCAGGGGCAAGCCCGTCAGTGACGATCACTAGATAGCCTGCGGGGGCGCTCGCACCCGGAATCGGCACAAAGTCGACGATTTGGCTCTCGTCCTCGAGGAGTATGGTTTGAGCGGCAAACGCCTCCTTGGCGACACCGATGACAGCGTCTCGGTTCGTGGGATCGACCTTGGCAACGGCCAGCATCATCGCGCCACTATCGGGTGCTGTGCCGACGCCAACCATCGCGACCAAATCTCCAGGCTCAATCGCCGTCATACCCTGGTTGACGACAAGCGACTGGCTGCTCGCCGCACGGTCTGTGATACTCGCCGTGCTGATTCCGGAATTGCCGCCGAAGTAGGCGTCGAAGTACCCGCTCGCGCCGCTCACATACATGCCCCGATAGTTGTTGCTGAAGATGCGTGCGCCATAGCCTTGCTCACCCGCCGGGTCGGTGCCGCGTGCATAGAGTCCCTTGCCACCCTCAAAGAAGCCGCCCTCGTTGTAAAAACTGTAGCTGTTGGAAGTATCCCCCCGGCCATAGACCCCCACACCCTGGTTGCTTTGTCCATACACACCGGGGGCCAGGATATTGGGGTGCGAGCGATCCGCACCGCTGTAACCATAGACGCCAATGCCGTTCGTGCTGTAGAAGTAGCCGGCATAGCCGCGATTGGCATTGCTACCGCCATCAAAGCCATAAAGGGCGTAGCCATCTTCTGTTTGCCCATAGACTGCGCGGCCATTGACTGCAAGGCCGGCGATGGCATTGCCAGTTGTCGTTTGCCCAAAGATGGCCCCGCGGTTAAACGCAAACACATCGTTATTCATTTGCACATCGAGCAAATAGTTGTTGGGAAGCGCGTTGGCCGTGCCCTTGACGATGGCTCCTGGGCGCAAGGTGTGCGCCATGGGCGCAGGCAGTATTTCCTGACGCGGTGTGAGCAATTCGCCGTTGACGGTTTGTGCAATCCACAGTTCCTCGCCGTTGAAGATGTCCTCGGCAATGCCCAGACGTGCTTCAAAGAGGCCATCATTGACGACAACGTTGATGGGGCCACTATCCCACAGCAGCGCACCGGCCGCCGCGGCATTGTAGATTTGGAAGCGCATCGCAAACGTGCCGTTGAGCGGCTTGCCGCTGTTGTCCGTCAGGTACCCTTGATAGGTGATGCCATCCCCAATCGTCGCGCTTGGGGCCAGGGGGGCTGAAGGCGCAGTGGCACCTACCACGGCCGGCCAGTAAGCGCCCAATCCGCCAAGCAGCAACAGCCCGGCAGCCACAAGTGCAACTTGAAGGCGCAGGTTAACAGATCTCATGGCTTCTCCCTTCACTATCGAAAAGTTCCGTCAAGCGGGCGGTTATTGTTCGTGCAGCAGATTCTGCAGTGTCAATGCGTTCGGGTTGTCGGGAGCGAGCAACAAGCTGCTCTCCAGGGCCAGACGCGCTTCAACTGCGTCGCCTTGCCGGTAGTGGGCCGTGGCAAGGCCAAGATGGAAGTCGGCGGAAGAAGGCTGCCACCTGACTGCCTCTTCAAATGCGCTCTGCGCCGCCGCATGATTGCCGGCCTGCAATTGTGACCATCCCAGAATGCCAAACGAAAGTCCATCGGTGGCGTCCAGGTCAACCGCTTGCTGCGCCTGGGTACGTGCAACGTCCCGATCTCCAACCCGCACTGCCAGGTCGGCAAACTGCTGGTGTGTGAGGGCGACTGTCGGAGCCAGGGCAATGGCCTGCCCAAATGCGTCATAGGCCAGGCCAATTGTTGCCGGTGCATCAACCCCCTCACGCGCATAGATCCTCGCAAGCTGGGTATACAGCGTGGGGTCAATCGGGCGTAAACCAATTGCCTCACGCATTGATTGCTCGGCCAGCACAAAGTTGTTCGCCTGCGCGGCCGAAAGTGCCACCGCGGTGTGATATTCGGCGCGCCGCGGTTGGTAAGTTGCCGCCAGCGCATACTCTGCCTGCGCAGTCGAAGCGTCTCCCCGACTCCACGCCTGTGTTCCCCGCAGACTGTGTATGTCGGCAATAAAGGGGGTCACGTTGAACTGCCAGATTGCCCAGCCTGCAATCAAGGCACCGATCCCAAGCACAGTGCGCTGCATCCACAGCGGCAGGCTAAGGGGTCGCCGCGCGCTCGTCGCCTCTGTCGTTGCCGCAGTGACAATTGCCAGAAGCAGCCAGAAGAGCACGGCTGTTGACGCCACCTCAAACAGGAAGAGGTTGCCGACAAGTTGTGCAACGATTGCCGCCATGCAGGCCGCCAGCCAACCATTCGCGAGGCGTTTCTCACCTGTCTGTGCAACGATCTCGGTGGGGGAAGCTGCGAGTCGCTGCCACCCCGCCCACAGGACAAACGCGACAAGTGCGCAGAAGATGATCGTCGCCACAACGCCATAGCTAAGCGACCAATCGAGCAGCCAGTTGTGTGCGCGATCCACAATGACCCCGCGCCCTTGGTAGTAGACGAGCTGCGGCGGATAGACGGAAGGAAAATAGAGGTCCAGCGTATCCGCACCATAGCCAAGCCATACGCGCGGCCAGAGTAACCGGAGCGATGCTTGCCAAATCGTCAAGCGGGCGGCAATTGAACCCCCATTGGCCCACTCGCCGGCAAGGCCGCGCTCCACAAGCAGAAGCAATCCGCCGGCCAGGGCCGCAACCGCTCCCAATACGCTGCTCCATCGAGTCCTTCTTGACCATTTGGGTGCATGTTGCAGCCACAAAAGCGCACCGATACCAACCAATAAGGCGAGCCACGCGGCGCGTGCCTGGGTCAACGCAATGACAATGACTTCGAGCCCAAGCAATGCCCCAAAGCCAATGCGCCGCCACCGGTCGATTGACAGTTGCGCCGCGGATAGCGTCAGCGGCGCCAGCAGCGCAAGATAAGCGCCCGTAAAGTTGGCGCGGCCAAGCGTGGTGATGATGGGGCTGCGAGCGTCGGTATGCAGCGGGACGGGTTGCCAACCTGCGGCCTGCGCCAGGCCAAGCAGGCAAATGGGGAGGGCCGTTAGGACGACAATGGAGAGCAGTTGCTCGCTGCGTTTGGCATCGATGAGGGTAGCGACACACCAAAAGAGCAGGATGTAGCTGATCTGCGTCAATGCGCCGTTTGCACGGTCAAGCGAACCAACAGAGGCAATTGTGGGATAGCCGCTAAGCAACGTCGCGAGGGCAATGACGAGGGGAAGGAGTATGCCAAGGTTACGGATGGGGGAAGGCAGCGCTCTTGGCCGTATACCGACGATCCAACCATACATCCACAGGAGAAACAGTGCCCAGACCAACGTTCGCAGCAGCCAAATCTTCGACGCTTCGAATTGCTGTTCAACCCAAAAATTCACAAATAGGGGAGTCAGCAGTGCCACCAGCAGCCAGAGAACCTCTTGCCATATTAGCAGAGGATGGTTCGCTGACTCGGCTTCCCGCATAGTCTATCTCATTCTCGAAAATCGGGGAAGGGGCGGGAATCCGCCCTCCATGGCCTCTCAGAAGTCCGCAATTCCCGAGTGCACGCGCGAACGGCAGTGCTGTTGTTGCAGCGATTCCACTCCTGAGACGCCCTTACGCCACTGAGATCACTTCGAGAGTGGGAACGCATGTGGGGCGTGCGGCCTCCAGCCCATTTCCGGCAGGAAGGCTCTGCGTCCAAACCATCGTTTTGCCTGCCAATGCGGCGCATCGCGCTGTCGCTACGCCTTATCGATCCGGCGATCCATGCGTTGCTGAATCCACCGGCGCCACACGCATTGAATCGGCCAGGACCGTATGGTAGACGGAAGTCATCCGCTGCGCCGTGGTTGCTACGCTGAACGAGGGCGCGCGCTCTGCCGCCGCCAAGCCCATGCGTGCGCGCAGGGGTTCATCGCGCAGGAGAGTGAGGGCAGCGGCGACAAACGCATCCTCTGTTTGCGCCAACAAACCAGTCACTTCCGGTTGGACGACATCTTCCAGCGCCGTGTCACTCCACGCGACGGCGGGAAGTCCGCACGCGGCCGACTCGATGGCAACCATTGGGTGAACCTCACTCACCGACGTGCTGATCCAAATGTGCGCGCTGTTGTAGACCAGCGGCATCTCTGCATACGTCGCGGCGCCAAGCAGTCGCACGCTATCGCCCATGCCGTCCGCCTCAATACGGGCCACAAGTTCATCACGAAGTGCGCCCGTGCCGGCCATAACCAACAGTGCGCTGGGGTCTTCGGCGTGAATCCTCTGGAAGCAGGCATAGGCGAGAAGCGGTCGCTTCTCGTGATTAAGCCGCCCTACGAAAAGCAGGATCTTGCGTTCCTGACCAATCGCGAGCCGTTCCTGCAGGTAGTTGCTCGGCGCCGGTCGGAATGCGCCAAGGTCCACCCCGTTGGGAACCACGGTTACCGGCGGTTTGACGCCGATCTGCGCAAGGTAGCGTTCGGCCTTGCGCGACGGGGCGACAATCGCACTTGCCTGATTGCAGACAAGGCGGTCAAACCGCTCGATTGCCGGGTTGACGATCCCCTCAAGCGCCTCGGCGAGCCGGCCGAGATAGTGAATGTACTCGACCGACATCGTGTGGTAGGTATAAACGATGGGCAGACGCAGGACGTTGCTGACCTGCCATGCCAGCAAATTAATGGTTGTCGACGTGTGAACATGGATGAGATCGAACACATCACGCCGAAAACGGTCGAACGTTGAGGGCGAAACGGGCACACTCCAATAGACCGGCTGTTGTGTGGAGATGCGAAATGCAGGCAACTGGACGACTGTGTCGTAGTTGAGAGCTGTTGCTCGTTCTTTCCACGGAACAAAGAGGACTACATGATGGCCCCGTGCGCGCAAAGCCGCTGCCAGCAACTGCGTGCTGGTGTCGACACCGCTGGCGCTCATACCCTCAATGAAAAAGGCAATGCGCAGCGAGCGCACCATCAGTGGGGCGGCGGTAATGCTGTTGTCGGCCGGTCGCAGTTGGTCCACTGATTCGTTCACGCCCGTGCGTATGCTGGCGGCGGCCCACAGCCCTTGGCAGCCGGGCGCGAGCAATGGTGCGCACCTAGCTCAAGGTCGATGGATGCAGGGCCGTATTCCTTCGCAGCGCAAGTCGAATATTCGACCGCGCCGCCACGCTTTGGGCCAATCCCATGTTTCGCCAAAGCTGTCGATGTACGAAGTTGGCAACATAATACCACGGACGCCGGCCGATGACGGGGTGGATATCGACCGCAATGAAACGGGCGCCCGAGCCAACCCGGGCGCCCTTTCATATACGTGTGGTTTCGTGTGCTGCTACCGGCTGCGCTTGAAGTAGACGTCGGCCAGAACTGCGAGCACCAGCACCGCGCCCTTGACGAGGTACTGCCAGGCAGGCGCCACATTGAGAATCTGCAGACCGGTGGAGAGGCTTGCCATGATCAGCGAACCGATGAGCGCGCCAGAGATCGTGCCCACGCCGCCCATCGTCGAAGTGCCGCCGAGGATGGCGCTGGCGATTGCGTCAAGCTCGTAGCCCTGGCCGGCGGCGGTCGTACCGTAACCAACGTAGGAGGCCAGCACAACGCCCGCAATGCCCGAGAGCAGTCCCATGAGCACAAACACAAGGAAGATCGTGCGGCGGATGTCAATGCCGGAAAGCCGCGCGGCTTCCTTGTTGCCGCCAATCGCGTAGGCATAGCGGCCAAAGCGCGTATTGTTGGAAATGTAGGCCATGACCGCGGCAACTACCGCCAGAAGCAGAACCGGCGCCTGCACGCCCTTGTACTGGTTCACCCAATAGACGTAGCCGAGGACGAGGAGTGCATAAAACGTGGTGACAAACAGGTCCATCGCGATGCCGGGCAACTTGAATCCATGGCGGACCTTGCTGGCGCGGCTGCGGTACATGTTCCAGTAGAGAAAGATCACGACTGCGCCCGCAATCAACCAGCCATTCAGGGGCGAGAGATAACTCTGCGCAATGCCCGAAAAGTAGGGCTGATTGGCGGGAATCGTCTTCCCCTGCGTAACAAGCAGAATTGCCCCGTTCAAAATAAACATGCCGCCCAGTGTGACGATGAAGGCGGGAACATTCAGGTAGGCGATGATGTAGCCTGATATGCTGCCGACGAGCGCACCGACCCCCACGCCAATGATGACCGAGAGCGCGGCGGCCAGCAGCGGCTGGTCCGGGAAGGCTGAAAACCAGACATTGGCTTGCAGGTAGGCAACCACGACCGACACAAAGCCGGCCAGCTTTCCCACCGACAAGTCAATGTTTCCCGTTACGATGACGAAAACCATGCCGACAGCAAGCAATGCTGTCACCGTCATCTGGCGCAGGAGGTTGGAAACATTCTGCGGGCTGAGAAACGAACCGTTGGTTAGCACGGCAAAGAGAACCCAGATCGCGATCAACGCGAGAATAATGGTATAGGTCTGGATATTATCCCGGAACTGGCGTGAGACTTCGGCGCCAGTGCCGCCCGCTTGTCGCGAGTCGCCGGTGTCAGTGGAAGCAGACATTGCAGTAGCTCCTGAGTGTCATGAACGTGGTATGAGTCCGACTTGCCTGGTTACGCTTCGGCGATTCCGGTTGCCAACTGCATGATGCGTTCCTGGGTGGCATCACCGATGCTGAGCGTCTGTGTCGAGTGTCCGTGGTGCATGACCATGACACGGTCACTCACACCGAGGACTTCCTCAAGTTCGCTCGAGATCATAATGATGGCGACGCCATTGGCTGCAAGCTCGTTCATGAGCTTGTAGATTTCGTACTTTGCGCCCACATCGATGCCACGCGTCGGGTCGTCCATAATCAGCAATTTCGGCGTGGTAAGTAGCCATTTGGCAATGACGACCTTTTGTTGATTCCCGCCCGAGAGCGAGTCGACTCGCGGATTGAGGTTGGGCGCCTTGATCGACATGGACTGGGCCTGTCCGAGAGCTGCCTTCATTTCTGCGTCGGCGTCAATGCGCATGAAACTTGCGTACGCATTCAGGTTTGCCAACGAAATGTTCTTGAGAATCGTCTGCATGAGCACAAGGCCCTGCCCTTTGCGATCCTCGGGAACAAGGCTAATGCCATCGCGCATCGCGTCTTTGGCGCTGTTGATGTGAAGCTCGCGCCCTTCCAGCTTGATCGTGCCGGTCGTGATCTTGCCGTACTCGCCAAAGATCGTGGTGACAAGCTCCGTGCGACCGGATCCCATAAGCCCGGCAATGCCCAGAATCTCGCCACGCCGCACGTTGAACGAAACGCCATCGAGTACCGTGCGGCTGCCATAGGGATCTGTCGCGCTAAGGTTGTCCACTTCGAAGATGACTTCGCCAGGGGTGCGATGCGCCTTGGGAAAGCGCTCCTTCATTTCGCGCCCAACCATGTATTGCACAAGTGTTTCGCGCGTGTGAATTCGGCGGTTGGCTTTGTGATGACCGTCTTGCCGTCGCGCAAAATGGTTATCGAATCGGTAATGCGGAAGAACTCCTCGAGCTTGTGGGTAATGTAGATGCAGGTGACATCAAGCTTGCGAAGATTGTCGAGAATCACCATCAACTTGTCGATCTCGGCCTCGGTCAGGGCGCTGGTCGGTTCGTCAAGGATCAGAACCTTCGCTTCTTCGGAGAGCGCCTTGGCAATCTCCACCATCTGCATTTTGCCCACGCCCAGCGAGCGAACCGTGTCCATGGGCGATACGTCAAGCTGATAGCGCTGCAGGATATCGCGCGTGTCGGCATACATGACGTTCCACGAGATGGAGCCGCGGCTTGTCGGCTCTTTTCCCAGGAAGACATTCTCGCCCACGGTCATGTGAGGAACCAGGGTCAACTCCTGGTAGACAATTGCGATGCCTTCCTTGCGCGCCTGGCTGATTGCGCTGTCGCCCAGGTGAAGCTCGTGGCCGTCAAACTGCACGGAGCCCTCGTAGGTTCCATGCGGATACACACCGGACAATATCTTCATCAATGTAGACTTGCCCGCGCCATTCTCGCCGCACAGGCCGTGAATCTCGCCGCGTTTGACTGAAAAAGTCACATCGTCGAGCGCGGTAATGCCGCCGAATCGTTTCGTAACGTTACGGAACTCCAGAATATTCTCGTCGCTCATAATTGGGGCTCCTGCATAAGGCACAGAGAGGGCGGTGTTGCCCTCTCTGTGCCTGTACTGCGCTGCGTCAAACTACGCAGTGGTTGGATGCATTCCGAAGCGCTTACGGGCGGGCGGGGCGGTCAGCCTCGGGGATATCGCGGAAGACGTCGTCAAAGCTCTGGAAGCCATTCGCGACGCACAGGTCAAACGCATTGTCCTTGTTGACCTGCTCAACCGGCAGGAAGAGGGACTTGATGTCGCCCGTCTTCGTGTCGTCAAGAGTCAGGGCGGCCAGTGTGGAGGTCTCCAGGCCACTGACTTCCATGCCGCTCAGCAGTTCGTCCGTCAACTTGATGGCCAACGGGCCCAGGTTGCGGATGTCCTTGAGGATCGAGACGGTCAGTTCGCCCTTGACGATGCTGTTGCAGCCGTCAGCGGTGGCGTCCTGGCCAGAAATCGGCACGATGCCTGCCAGACCCTGTGCCTTCAATGCCTGCAGGGCGCCCAGCGCCGTGCCGTCATTCGAGGCCACCACTGCGTCGACCTTGTTGTCGGCGCCGGTCAGGATGTTTTCCATCAACTTGAGGGCGTTCGCCGGGTCCCAGTTTTCCACCCACTGGTCAGCGACGATTTCGATCTTGCCGGCCTCTACCAACGGGTCAAGGATTTCATCCTGGCCCTGGCGGAAGAGGATGGCATTGTTGTCGGTCGGGCTGCCGCCCAGCTTGACAACGCGTGCAGGACCCTTGCCGGCGACGTCCCAGTTCTCGATATCGAGCGCCTTCATGACGCCGTCAGCCTGCTGGCGGCCAACTTCGACGTTGTTGAAGGAGATGTAGGCGGCGATCTTCGGGGACTTGATCAGACGGTCGTAGGCAATGACTGCCACGCCGGCGTCGGCTGCCTTGTCAACGGAGGTGACGACTGCGTCGCCATCCTGGGCGATGACGATCAGCGCCTTCGCGCCTTCGCTAACCATGTTGTCAATCTGGTCATTCTGCAGCTTGACGTCCTGGTTGGCTTCCTGGCTCATGACTTCATAGCCTGCGTCTTCGAGCAGACCACGCATCAGCACTTCCTCATTCTTCCAGCGCTCGGTGGCGAAGTCAGAGAAGGAAAGGCCGACCTTGATCTTTTCGCCGGCGGCGGGCGCAGCGGCGGCATCAGCAGCCGGTGCAGCGGCCGGGGCTGCTGCGGGCACGGCGCAGGCGGTCAGCAAGCTGGCCAGCACCATGAATACAGCGACGAGCATCAATACGTTCTTCGATTTGGACATAAGCTCCTCCACGTCATAGTGGTTGGTGAGAGGCTGAAGGTCTCAGCCGTTGGATTTGTACGCCGATTCAAACCGCCTTAACCGTGAGACAAACGCGCATTGCGGTTGAGGACGGCAGCGTAACCTGAAACAATGACTCACATTCCCGACCGGTTAGGGACTCGCATCTCGGTTGGGGCTCGCCGCGAAAAAGTGGCGGAACTAGCCCGTGCACTCAAGATGAAAGCGCTTGCGCAGTGCGTGCAACAGGGGGGCTGTGTGTCTCGCTGGTCGCCCAAAGGCGAACCGCAAAGCCGATCACACAGTGTGTACGCTTCTGATTGGTGCGAGATTTGTGAGGAACTCTCTATACGTTCTGCATGCGCATTATATACACAGCCGCTGAACTGCGTCAAGCTACGGAAGACTCTTTCGCAGGGCGTCCTAAAAGGCAGTAGTTTGCGGTTGCACGCGCAAACTGCACCTCATTCCCAATCCTACTCCATGCGGAGAAGGGCCGGAGATGAGGTGCAGTTGTCGTTGCGAATCGGCATTTGCGAAGGTCCGGTCCCTCTTATTGCGCCTCGTGCCTGTGCAAGTGTTGATAGGCGCTTGCGGCTGCGTCCCGGCCGTGGCTACCTGGGCGGATGGCCAGGTCGTTCACCCCATCCGTAATGGGCTGACTGCCCTATGCAGCCCGGGAAATCACAGTAGGGAGCGTGGGCCGCAGACCCCACGCCTAAATGGGAAAACCGCCCAATGATGGGGATGGGAATGGGTGGGAGCGCCGATGTGCGCGCGCCGGCTTTCCTCTATCATCAAATCCAGACGAGCACCAAGCCCTTCATGAGTAGCGTGTTCCACATCACTTCAAGGAGGAACCAAGTGAGCACCTCAGACATCCTGTTAATTGCTGGCTTCTTCATTGCCTTTGCAAGCGTGCGCTTTGGCGTGCCAATGGCAATCTGCTGGCTGATCGGGTGCGCCGATCGCCGTTTCCTTCACACCGACCTGTAGGTCGCGGCCACCGTCACCGCACTCCGGAGGTATTGATGAACGCCCTTTTGGACTTTGCCTACATTATTCCTGGACGACGGCTGCAGGGAAGGCGCTCGCGCCTTTTCCTGTCCGTCTGCCTGGCGCTCATGGCCGGCGCAATCTGGCTCGCTTTGCCCGCAATTGCGCGCGCCCAGGATTCGATTACGGACTCGCCTGATACCAAGCCGTGTACTTCGTGCCATAGTGACGAGGCCGATGCGTGGAATGGCTCACCTCATGCCGGTCTCGTTGATCCGGCCACGGGCCATGCGCTTGCCACCTGCACAACCTGCCACGGTGAATACGTGCGCGGCCATCCCGACGAGGACAGCGTTCCTCTCATCGTCGATTCGTCATCCTGCAAGGATTGCCACTCGGATACCTGGGCGCAGTGGGAAAACAGCACCCATGGCGCGGAGGGAGTCCAGTGCATTAGTTGCCACCTCGTTCATTCTCAGGAAATGCGCCTGACTGACGAGCGCCTGTGCACGTCGTGCCATCGTGAATCACTCGATGACCCGATGCACCAGGCGCACTGGGAGGGCAGCGCGACCTGCACCGACTGCCATATGGCGTCGACTGCAAGCGAGAACGCAGCCGTCGCAAGCGTCGGGAACGAGTTGTTCGCGATGCACACGCCTTCCCATGACTTCGTCTCTGTCTCTGCCGCAAAGTGCCTGGATTGCCACCGTGACGATGTCAGGAATGACGCTGCCGGCGAATCGACAACTCGCAATATTTCAACCGCCGACGCCGCCGCACCGCAACTGGCGCAAGCGCAGGCAACCAACCGTTCGCTCGCATTCATGTCTGTTGCCAACCTGGGATTCGGGATCGGCATCGGCGGAATTCTCGGCATCATTTTCATGATTGCATATGCTCGCTTCGGCAGCCGGAGGTCATCATGAGTGACTCAATTCACTTCGAAGCGCTGCCGGAAAGCATTCCAGCAACCTGCCCGCTCATTTCGCGCCGCAGTTTCCTCAAGGGAATGGCCGCAGGAGCCGCAGTTCTGGCTTCAACGGCCGCTGCCGGTGGCGTAGCAGTGGCCTCGAGTGGCCCCGCAGACCCCGACGCTGTTGGTATGCTCGTCGACCTCACGCGCTGCACCGGCTGCAATTCCTGTGCGTTGGCTTGCAAGGAGAGCAACGCACGCAGCGAACCTTTGGCCGTCCCTTCGGAGATCAGCACCGACTCATTCAGTTTTGTGGACGAGCGCCAGGTGACCGACCAGCATGGCGCACCGCTCAAGGTCTTCGTCAAACGCCAGTGCATGCACTGCGTGGAGCCCGCGTGCGTCTCGGCCTGCACGGTTGGCGCGCTGCGCAAGACGCCTGAAGGCCCCGTCGTGTACGACTCGGCCAAGTGCATCGGCTGCCGCTATTGCCAGTATGCGTGCCCGTACGGCGTGCCTGCCTATGACTGGGACAATCCCCTGGGCTTGATCGGCAAATGCGAAATGTGCTCCGACCGTTTGGACGCAGGCGACAAGCCGGCATGCGCCGATGCCTGCCCGAACGGCGCAATCCGCTTTGGCAAGCGCAGCATGCTGCTTGCCGAGGCCAAGGCCCAGCTGCGCTCGAATCCCGGCCGTTATGTAGACCATATCTACGGTGAACATGAGGCGGGCGGCACGTCGGTTCTCTACCTCGCTCCGGTCCCCTTCTCGGCGCTTGGTTTCCCCGTTCTCGGTGATGAATCGATCACCAGCCACGGGGAGAGCGTAATGCGCAAAACGCCCGTAATCGCCCTTGCGATGGCGTCGATGGCAGCGGCTGTGCAGTTCATGACGGGCCGCCGTGCCCGCACTGCCCACGCCGACTTCTCGGCCGCCGACCCGCATGACCCCACCGGAACTGGAGAGCAGTCATGACAGCCCAGGGAATCAGTCGACCCGGATACCAGCCGCAGTCAAGCGACGCTCCCCGCCCGAGCGCGCCTGAAGCAGAGCCCTTCCGCATTGAGCCGGGCATGATCTTCGTCGGCATCCTGGGATTCCTCACAATCATGGGTGTGGCGGCAGGCTTCGCACGCCTCTTCATCGGGCTTGGCGGCACAACCGCCCTCAATGACAGCACCTCATGGGGAATCTGGATAGGCTTCGACTTCGCAATGATTGCCTTCTCCGGTGCGGCCTTCACGATGGCGGCGGTGGTGCATATCTTCCACCTTCACCAGTTTCAGCCCGTGCTGCGCCCCGCGCTTCTGGCAGGATTCCTGGGGTACACCGCCGTTCTGCTTCTGCTCGTGCTCGACCTGGGCCGCCCTGATCGCTTCTACAACTTCATTCTTTACTGGAACGTTCACTCGCCACTCTTCGAAATCTCGCTGTGTGTGCTGCTCTATACGACCGTGCTCGTGCTTGAGGTCGCACCCGACTTCCTCAACAAGTTCGGCTGGATGAAAACGCGACGTTTCGTGCTCTGGCTGATGGCGCCGATCACAGTGCTTGGCGTCACCCTCTCAACGCTTCACCAGTCCACGCTCGGCACGCTCTATCTCAACATGCCGCATCGCATCTCACCCTTGTGGTGGACGCCCGTGCTGCCGATTCTCTTCTTCACCTCGGCGGTGATGGCTGGATTGAGCATGGGGATCATCGCCTACCGCACGGCCGTCCGCATCCACGATGCGCCTGAAGAACCCAAGGTGATTCAAGGCTTGATGGTCGGGATCGGCGGCGTTACGCTGGTGTACCTGGCAGTGCGCCTGGGCGCCCTGATCTACAACGGCGAACTCATGCGCCTCGACTGGTCGTCCACGCGCACATGGCTGGTCGCAATCGAGATCATCCTCGGTGCAGTCGTTCCAGCGATTATCTGTCTCGTGCCGGCGTTGCGACGTCGCTCGGCGTTGCAGTGGGTTGCACCGCTGCTGGTTCTGGCCGGCGTGCTGATGAACCGCTTCAACGCGACGCTCTTTTC
Source organism: uncultured Chloroflexia bacterium (assembly GCA_963735275.1). Taxonomy (GTDB): domain Bacteria; phylum Chloroflexota; class Anaerolineae; order Caldilineales; family Caldilineaceae; genus UBA5069. The sequence goes on from CAVTKJ010000004.1 coordinate 1,139,900, forward strand.
GCAGACCGCACCGATCAACCGTGGGGCGTACATCCCCAGCGCGATGGAGTGGATGTCGACGATCGGCATCCTCTCGGCGGCCGCACTGGCGTGGTATGTCTGTGTGCGCTGGCTTGTACGCTTCGATGATCATCAGCAGGCCCACTAGGTCGAGGTTGCCATGGACGCGTGGATTGCCGGTATTGCGCTGGTCGCACTCTTGCTTGTGCGGATTGGCGTTCCCGTCGCACTCATGATTGGCCTGGTGCTCGTGTTGCACCGTCTGGATCGCCGGTGGCAGCGCCAAGCCGCAAGTGAAGCGCTGGCAGCGCTGGACGTCTCGGCGCCGATCGCCTCCCCGGCAATGGCCGAAGCGCCCTGCTGGGAGGAGAAGAACTGCCCGGCGGAAAAGCGCGAGCGCTGCCCGGCCCCTCGCAATATCGCGCTGCCCTGCTGGCTCGTCCGGCGCGACGCCGAAGGATGTCTGCCCGAACAGTGCTTTGCCTGCGCCCTCTTCAACCGGACCAAGCCGGCAAGTCCCGTTGCGGCGGTGGGTGATGATTAGATGACAGGGTGATTGGCTGATTGGTTTATTGGTTGATTGGGTGAATGATAAGCGATAACTGATCACTTGTGTGGTGCAGGGCGCGGGGGCTTCGTAGCGGAGAGCCTCCGTGCCCTCTCTTGTGGCCGCTGCGCCATGCACTGTTCTTCTGGACCCTGTGCCGGCGATGGCGCAAACAAAATGAGGGCACGGAGGCCCTCCGCTACGAAGCCCCCGCGCCCCACAAATCAGAAGTTATCGGTTATCGCTTGCCAATCACCCAATCGACCCAATAAACCAATAACCCAATAAACCAATCACCCAGATCCCCCAATTATCCTTTATCAATCCTCAGTCATGCCCTTCTCCCCGCCGCGACTCAATCATCCCCCGATCAATCGCATAGCGCACGAGCTCCACCCGGTTGTGAAGATTCAATTTGGACATGATGTTCTCGCGATGGCGGTCAACGGTCTTGGGGCTCACGACCAGCCGCTCGCCGATCTCGCGACTCGTCAGCCCTTCAGCGATTAGCGCCAGCACCTCGCGTTCCGCGTTCGGTCAGCGGCTCCACCTCGGCGGCAGGCTGCGCCCCGCTCAGCATCACCTCGTGAATCAGAAAGCGGGCGAGTGATGCATGCAGGAACACATTGCCTTGCTGCACCACGCGGATGGCGGCGATCAGGTCGTCCGGCGCCGCGCGTTTGGGGATGTAGCCCGAGGCGCCCGCATTGAGCATCTCAAAGAAGTACTGCTCATCTTCGTGCATCGTAAGGGCAAGGACAGCAATCTCGGGATGCAACTCCTTGATCTGGCGCGTCGCCTCGATGCCATTCATGCCGGGCATGGCAACATCCATAATCACGACGTCTGGGCGGAGAGTGCGCACCGCGTCAATCGCCTCGGCGCCGCTACCTGCTTCGCCCACAATCTGCAGATCCGGCTCGGCGGCAAAGAGCATGCGCAGACCCGCGCGCAGAATCGAGTGGTCATCCACGAGCAGCAGACGGATTGGCGTCGTCCGGCTCGCTGACGGGCCGGGCGGTGGCGCAGCGTCAATGGTCATGGGGCGAACTCCTTGCGTTTGCGTCGATCAGGCGCCATCGTCGAAGGGCACGGCCAACTCTTGCGCCGGCATGGCGAAGCTTGCAGTCGGCACTGAGATGCGGATGAGCGTGCCCTGGTCGGGGGCCGACTTGATCTCATAGCGACCGTTGAGCAGAACGGTGCGTTCACGGATACCCAACAGGCCCCATGCGGAAGACTGACCGCGCCGGTTCAGCGCGGCGGTAGGATCAAATCCCTTGCCGTTGTCCTGTACGGTCACCACCACCTCGCCCGGCTTCATCTCGAGCACAACCCCTGCGCGGCTTGCGCCCGAGTGCTTGGCGATGTTGGTGAGCGCCTCCTGCACAACGCGGAAAACCACGGTGTCGTAGTGCGGGGGCAGGCGCGTGTGGTCACCGGCGACCATCAAGGTCAGGTCGATTTCAGGGTGGCGCTTGCGAAAACTCTGCACATACCAGCGCAGCGCCGGGACAAGGCCCAGTTCGTCAAGCTGTGGGGGACGAAGGTCGGCGATAATCCGCCGCAGTTCGCCCAACGCGTCCGTTGCGAAGTGCTGGATGGACTCGGCCTGACGCTGCAGGCCCGACGGCGGATTGACGTCCGCGTCGCTGCTAATGCTGTTGGCGAGGCCGCGCAGCCCCATGGCAATCGCCGTGAGCGACTGGCCGGTGGCATCGTGCAATTCGCGCGCGATCCGTTGCCGTTCCGTCTCCTGCGCCGCGACAACCTGCGTGAGCAAATGCCCCAGAGTCTCTTCACGTTCCTGCGCCTGGCGATAGAGGCGCGCGTTTTCCATCGAGAGTTCCAGTTGGCGTGCAATCCCAACCATCAGATGAAGCTCATCAAGTTCGAGGGTGCGCTCTACGGTCTCGGTCTGTGCAAAAACGACAGAGCCTATCGGTGTGTGATTCGCCATAAGGGGCAATGCCAGCGCCACCGTCGGGCTCGCGTACATCCAGCACTCCTCGCCCAGCAGCACGGCGCCAATGTTGAAGTCGATAACGGCGCCATCAACATGGCGACAAGCGGCCCGACGTGAAGCAATGCTGCGCTTGCCGAGGCTTAGGCAGTTGGAAAACGTGGCAACGGGGGCGCGTTCGTCATGTTCCAGCTTGGTCGGAGGCGCCGCGGCTGACGAGTCGACAAAACCCGTCTGCGCCTCGACATCCACAACATCACTGTGGCTGTCAATGCAGAGGATGAGCCCGGCATTGGTAAATACCAGGCTTTGGACGACACGCGGCAACACCAGGGCAAGCCTGCGCGGCATCTCCACGGCAACCCCCAGCAAGTTGGAAAGCTCGAGCAGAAGCGCCAGGTCCCTGCGCACGCGCTGCAAGTTCCTGGTTGAGGGCTTCGCGCTCGCGTCCGGCGCGCTGTTCGGCGGCGAGCGCCTGTTGCTGGACTTCAACTTCGGCACGCGCAGAACTCTCGACGCGGCGACGGGTTTCTTCTTCAAGCACCCGCAGCGCGCGCACCATGAAAAAGAGAATCAGCGCAGCCGTCACGGCGCGGAAGAGTTGAACGGGAATGCCGAACCACTCGAGAAAGAGCGGGCCGTTGACAATGTTGGATGGGGGAATCTCGGTGGGAGGGACGAAGACCTGGCCCACCGCACCATAGAGAATGAGCACTGCTGCGGCGCTCACCAAATCGCGCCCGAAAGCCGGCATATCGCGCTCGCGCAGCATTCGCTGCTGCGCCATCAGGGCAAACGCCACCAGCAACGCCCCGGGTATGGCGATAAAATAGCGCGACAAAACATCGGCAAATGCGATGCCTTCGCGCGGTGAAGGTCGCCAGAAGAGCAGCGCTGCGGCCAGCGCCACGGCCCAGATGGCGAAAGGGAGAAAGAAGAGCAAACGCCGCCGTGTGGGAGAGAGTGAGCCTGGACGCAGCGCCTCGACCCCGAAACCGAGCAGGCAGAGGAACGATACGACGAGCAGGGCGACGCGCAGCACCTCGCCGACAACGCTGGGCGCACTGCTGCCGTTCTGGACCGCGATGCGGTCGAACATGACAACCCACTCGTTAAGGCCATGGAGCAGCCCAAACCAGGCGAGCAGCGGCAGCGCCCGCACCAGCGGCAGCGTTGAGTGCTGGCGACTTGCGAGCGCCATCACAACGCCCAGCGTGAAGAACGCGAGCCCGTAGACAAAGTAGACGCCGACGATGTGGGCGACGAGATACTCGGTAATCGGATTGACGGCTTCGATTGCAGAATTCATGGGGCATCCAAAGCGGGGGCGCTCAGCGCAAGGTGCGAACAGTGTCCTTGCGCACGAGATTGGTTGCAGTCAGCACAAGTGTGATCGAAGCCGTAAGGGTAAGTGTAATGCTTAAACCCAAAGTCTCCGAGACGCCGCCGACAAGAAGAGTGCCGAAAGGTGCAATACCGAAGAAGATCAAGGTGTAGAGGCTCATCACGCGGCCACGCATTGTGTCATCCACCCGTGTCTGGAGCAAGGTGTTCAGGAGCGTAAACTGGCTCAGGAAACAGACACCGAGGAAGTAGGCGAAAAACAGCGCGAAGGGCAGCCCGGGCGCCCAGGCAAATGCGAGCAGCACAAAGGGAAACGACATTGCGCTTATCGTAAGCCACCACCCGCGTTGAATCTGGCTGCCAAAGCGCGCCAGCAGCAGCGCTGCAGAGACAGCGCCGACGCCAGACACAGCGTTAATCAAACCGTATGCGGCCGGCCCCACATGAAGCACGCGGTCCACATAGGCCGGCAGTACTGCGCTGTAGGAGATGCCGAAGACGCCAAAAATTGCCGCCTGTGTCAGGATTCCGCGCAGATCCGCACGCCGCTGCACATAGGTCACACCATCCTTGAGCTGAACCCACGGCGATTCGAGGCGCACGCGCCGCATGAACGGCGGCAGGACCATGAGAAAGAGCGCGACCAGCACCCCCATGAAACTAATGCCGTTGATCAGGAAGCACCAGGCCGCACCCAGCCACGCCAGCAGCAATCCGCCAAAGGCCGGGCCCACAATGCGTGCGCCGTTGAAAATCATTGAGTTAATGGCAATGGCGTTGGGGAGATCCTCGCGCCCGACCATTTCCACAACAAATGCTTGGCGCGTGGGGCCATCAAACGCGTTGACCACACCAATTCCAATGGCAAGCACGATGATTTGCCATACTTGCACGAGTTCCATGAAAGTGAGATACGCGAGAATGAACGCAAAGATCATTGCTGCGGTTTGCGTCATGTAGAGGATGGTGCGGCGCGATGTGCGATCGATGATCACGCCGGCCCACGGCGAAATGATCAGCGCCGGAATCGCCGCGGCAAAGCCTACGACGCCCAGCGCCCATTCCGAGTCACTCAGTTGGTAGACAAGCCACCCCTGGGCGATGATCTGCATCCACGACCCGGCGCTTGAGATGAGCATGCCAATGGCGTAGAGGCGGAAGTTGCGATGCCGAAACGCCGCGAACGTCGCCGACCGCCCTGATTGTGCCTGTGGCTGCGACAGACTCTGCGCTCCTGTGCGAACCGGCCGTGCATTCTCGCCGTCGCTTTCAACCTCAAGCGCAGTCGAGGAATACTCCTTCATCGTTATTGGGCTCCTGATCGGCCCGGGTGGTCAGGTTCATTGTGAACGGTGGCCGCGCCCGGGGCGAAGAGCGGGCGGAGAAGCTGCATGCCACGGACAACGGTCTCGCGCTCGTCGCTCCTCAGGCTGGATACGATTTCGGCCAACCGCTCCTCGGTAGCCTGCAGCGTCGACTGCAAGATCTCATGGCCCGTCTGCGTTACGGTCAGGCAAACGCGTCGGCGGTCATCGCTGTCAGTGCGCCGTTCGACCAGATCACGCTCGACCAGCGCATTGACCAGAATCGACATTGAGGACAAGGTCAGCCCAATAAACTCGGCAACTGCCGAGAGCGAAGCGCCTGGGTTGTGATCAAGGAAACTCAACGTGCGGAACTGGGGGACGGTCATATCCGCCGTGCTGATTCTGCGCATCTCACCACGGATCGCCTGAAGCAGGATAGGCGTCACTTCGAGAATCGTCTGGGCGCACTGTTGCGGGCTGGAAGCCATGGCACTCTCCACAAAAACAATTTGATTGTCAAAGTAATTGTAGCGGTGCAGCAAAGCATCGTCAAGTACGCAACGACGTCATTCAGGGCTTCTCAGAAGTCGGCAACTCTCGATCGCACTACATGCAGTTGTTGTCGCGCATCGACTGCAGCTACGCCCTGCCGTTCGTTCACCCCAACGAAACAGGCAGGTGCAGTACGATCCACGCGCGGGCGCGACCCGCCCAGACTCGCGCCAATCTACAGATGCCGCAAACAGAAGGTCGCGCCAAGTGGCGCGACCCCAAACACTAACCAGACCACCAAACCAGTCAACCACTAAACCAATCAACCACCAAACCAGTCAACCACTAAATCAATCAACCACTCAACCAATCAACCACTAAACCAATCAACCACTAAACCAATCAACCACTAAACCAATCAACCACTGAAACCAATCAACCACTCAACCAATCCACCCCTCACCCCGCCCGAATGCCCTCAATCTCATTCGCGTGTTCCCAGTAGTGGTTCGAGCTGTTGCCCACAATGAAACCCGCTGCCGTGTCATTGGGCCCGCTTGCAGGAATGCCGATGACTGCGTCGGCGCGCGCGGCGTCGAAAAGATCGCTTTCGCTCAGCGTGCGCACCTCGGCGACGACTTCTTCGTAGGTGCGGGTGAAGTCAAGCCACACATCCTGCCAGGCGCGATCTTTGTGAAGCTCGTAGATTTCGGCGTTGGCGCGGTCGTAGTCGCCGTCGGGAACGCGCAGCGGCAGAACTTCACCCATCTCCGCCGAGCGGATGCGGTGCAGCATGTAGGTTTCCCAGTCGGTCACATGGGCAACAATGTCCTTCAGCGTCATTTTGCCGAAGAGGGGCAGCAGCCGCTCCTCGGCAGGGAAATCTTCGATGAGCGCCACGAAGCGCGCATGTTCCGCTTCAATTTGCGCCAGCAACTCAAGCTTGTTGTTGGCATCCTGCCAGATTGCAGCCATCATTCGCTCCTTGGTGATTGTGCGTTTGCCGAATCTTCCGAACCCTCATGCGGGGATGCAAGCGTGCGCTTCCAGGTATAGAGCCGCTCGGCCTCGTGAAAGCCCAGTTTGCGATAGAGGCGGCTTCCGTCCGAGTCATCTCGCCAGCCACAAACGATTGCCGTTTCGGCGCCGATCGCCGCAAGCCTGCGCAACCCTTCCCGAATGCAACCGCTTGCCAAACCGCGCTTCTGATAGTCGGGGTGGCAGCCGATTGGCTCAAAAAGCCCCATGCGCAAGGAACCGTCATACCAGACAAGAGCAGAAGCGACGATTTCGTCGGCAGGGGTTGTGGCAACAATGTCCAGGTCAAGGCGGTAGGTTGCTGTTTGCATCGCGCGCAGATAGCCTTCCGGGGTGATCTTCCAGTCGGGGAATGCGGCGCGATGCGCGGCGACCCGTTCTGCCACCTCGTGGGGACCACGCAGCGCTCGTACCGTGTAGCCTTCGGGTAGGGGCGGGACGGTGGGAAGCGGCTCGCCAACGGCTCGCACATGGCAGGCAACGAAATCCTCTGTGCGCGCATAGCCTGTCGCCGCCAGTAGTGCCTCCCTCTGCACATTGCCGCCAATGCAGGCGGCGCTGAGGACGCCATCTTCAGGTGGAGCGGCCATCAACCGCGCCTCGGCCCACGCGAACAGTTCGGCCTCGACGTCGGCCGCTTCGGGGTGGACAAAGAAATCCACCTGGTTTGCCGCCGGCCAGACAAAGCCAACAACCCTGTCTCCGTCGAACCAAAGGCTGATCTCCTCGGGAACGGCTTGGTTTGTGGAGGTGGAAAGCCAGAAGTCGAAGTCGCTTGCCGTCGGATAGGCAGGCGGCCCGAGAACGCGGTAGCGATCGCGCAGCATTGCGCGAATTGCGGCGCCGTCTTCCGCACCCTCCCAGGACCGCCTGACATAGCGTGATGCGCTCATGGCGAATCTTCCCTATCCTCCGGCGCCGTGTTGACCATCCACCCCGAGAAGCCGTCGAGGAAGGCGCGGAAGCCCGGCAGGTGCTCTGCAGGAAAGCCAAAGCGGGCGGGCGCTTCGTCCAGCACGCCGTGGAAACAGCGCAGCCACTCCAGTCGCGCCGCCTCGTCAATCGGGAAAGGCATGTGGCGGGCGCGCATCGCCGGGTTGCCATAGAGCTGCTGATAGAGCGGCGGTCCGCCTACAAGCCCGATAAAAAAGGCGGCCGACCTGTGCGCCGCGGCAATCAGCGCCTCGGGCGTCTGCGGGAACATGGTGCGCAGCGTGGGCGATGCGGCGAGCTCGGCGTAGAACGCCTCCATCATCGCCACGATCGCGTCTGGCCCCATGATCGCATAGATGTCCTGGCTCGGCCGCTCGACGCGCGGCGGGCCACCTGGAGGGACATAAGCCTCGCGCGCCGAGTGAATGCGTATGTTCGTCGTCATGCCACCTGCACCCCTTGACTGGACTGCGCCTCGTGGCCGGCCCGCACCACGAAACGCTCATACTCGTTCTGGCAGGGCGGACCCCACAGCGCCCAAAGCTCACGCGTCGCAGGAGACATGATGCACGCGCCCGAGCTTTCCACGTCGTAGGTGGGCTGCGCATGCGCGCAGATTGACATCGCGCCTGCCTCATGCGTGCGCGTGAGTGCCATGAGCGTCTCCACAGTCACAGCGCCGCGCTGCGCCTGGAGCAAAGCGCTTGCCTGGTCAAGCCGCGTGGTGGTGCTCTCCAACGAAAGCGCCTTGCGCGGCCGCTCGACGGCCTGGAGGTCGGGTGCAAGGCAGTGGTTGGTGTGGGCGAAGTAATCGCGCGTCTCCGTAACCACTTGCCTGGTTGCCGTTGCCTCGACGTTGTAGCTGCGCTGATTGCCTGTGCCATCGGGGCCCATGAGCAAGTAGTTGTGCGCACCGGAGAGGGGAGCCTGCAGCAGCGCGGCCAGCGCGGCGTCGAGATCCGTTTGGGCCAGCATGTGGCGCACAACGTATGGCCAATGCACGCCTGGCCGGCCGTCCGCCCCCAGCAAGTTGTTGATGCACACCGCGATGCCGGCCTCATTCATGCCGATCATTCCCACGCATCCGGTGATTGTGAAAGTGAGGAGTGCGGGGCCAGTATCCGGTCGCATCTCGAGAAGAATGACATAGGGCGTGGCGCTGCTATGCATGTCCCACGTTTGGCCAATCAGGGCGCGCCCGTCGCGGGTCATTGCGTGATCGACGGCGAAGGCCGTGCAGCCCCCCTCGTCGTCGACCAGCCGATCCACGCCCGAATGGGTATGCGCAGCGGCGCGGTCGTTGGCCACAACATCAACAAAGTCGGTGAAGCCGTTCATGATCACCAACTCGTTGAGGCCAATGCCCGTGGCCTCGGCCATGCCGTGCATCTCCTCCATGAGTTCGGGGGCGTAGGCAGCGTGGACGCGCAGACATTCATCTCCACGCGCCAGCACTTCGGTCAGCGAAGCAGCGCGCCCACCGGTCCAGAAAGGGTCGGTGCAAAGGCGCAGGCGCTCTTCGGTGAGCGTGGCAATGTCGGCGGCAAAGGCCGCGCCATGCGTATAGCCCATCTGGTAGGGTGAACCTGCAAGTGTAAGCACGCGCAGTGGCGGCATTCCGAAACTCCTCATGCAAAGGGGGCGAGTGTGTTCAGGCGGCACCGGCGGGACAGTGTGCGCTATTGTACCCGATCGGTGAATTGCACGGGAGTCTGCGCCAGCGCGATACGCGTCCCACCCCAGGTAACGGTGAAGGTCTCCATCGCCAATCACCCAGATTTCGTTGCCGAAGCGCTCGATGAAGCGCCTGTCGTGTGAGACGGCAACGATCGGCCCGGGGAAATCCTCGAGCGCATGCTCGAATTGCTCGAGAACATCGAGGCTGACGTGATTTGTCGGCTCGTCAAGCAGAAGCAGATTGGCGCGCAGCGCAAGCAGGCGCGCAATCTGCACCTTGCGCTTCTGCCCCACGCTTAGCGCTTCCACGGGCCGCGCCAGTTCGGGCCAGGTGAAGAGATTGGTTGTGAGCAGCTCGGTTTTCAGCGTTTCCCAGTCACCAATCAAACCTTTCGCATAGTGCTCGTAGACCGTTGCGCCGGCGTCGAGCTGCTCTTGTTCCTGTTCGAGGTAGCCCACAACCACGCCGGGCGCCCGATAGACGTGGCCTGCGTCCGGCACGAGAGCGCCGGCGAGAACCTTGAGCAGGGTGCTCTTGCCTGCACCGTTGGGGCCGACGATCACCGCACGCGTGCGCGGCTCCACCTGGCAGGAGACGCTCTCAAGGATGACACACGACCCGAAACTGACCGTCAAATCCTGTGCGGTGAGCGGCAACTTGCTGCCGAACTGCGACGGGTCAAAATCGGTGTTGACGACAAGGTGGCGCGCTGGCCTGGGGACTGGATCCGCCTCGATGCGCCGCAACTTCTCCTCCGCGGCATGCACGTTGCGCGCCACCGTCGCATCGACGCGTCCGCCCTTGAACGCATAGGCGAAGCCGTCACTGTCCGTGGGTGGGCGGTTGTGCGCCACCTGCCGCCCCTTGCTGCGGACCACGCGGCGCAACTCTCGGACTTCCTGCTGTTGTGCCTCCCATGCGTCTGCAAGCCGCGCCTGTTGGGCCTCCTTCGCCATGGCATAGGCCGAATAGTTGCCGGAAAAGGTTGTAGCCGTGTGCGTGTGGGCGTCAATCTCCACAATGGTGCGTACGCATTTGTCGAGAAAGCGTCGGTCATGTGAGACGACGAGCATACCGCCCCGCCATTTGGACAAGAACTCCTCAAGCCACTCCAGAGCGGCGAAGTCGAGATGATTTGTGGGTTCATCGAGAAGCAGCAAGTCGGGGTGGCGCAAGAGCAGCGCGGCCAGGCCCACCGCGCGCCTTCTCGCCGCCGGAGAGGGATGCCAAATCGCGCGCCGGATCGACGTGACCCAGCCCCAAACCGGTCAGAACCTCGGCGCTGGAGTGGGGTTGATAGCCGCCGCGCGCCTCGAATGTCTCACTGGTTGCCGCATACTCGGTCAGCAGTGCATCGAGCGCGCCGGTGTCGGCGTGGGCCATCGCCGCTTCAAGCGTGCGCAGACGCTCTGCAAGCGCATCCAAATCGCCGCGCGCCGCATTGATGTAGTGCGCGATGCTCTCGCGAATCGTCAAATTGCAGCGACTGCGCGAGATAGCCGACCGTGCAGCCGGGGGCGATGACGACGCTTCCGGCGTCAGCCGCAATCACGCCTGCCACAATCCCAAGCAGCGTGCTCTTGCCGACTCCATTTGGGCCGACGAGTCCGACCGCGTCGCCGGAATCGACAAGCAGCGAGATGGCGTCAAGGACCACAGTGTCGCCATAAACCTTGCTGATGGCAGCTGTAGTAAGCAGATTCATGTCCACGCCATTGCAAGCCTCCGGCGCGCAGAACTACATCACGCGCTGCACCGTTAGCCAGCCATTCGCCGGTGCGTCGGGCGATCGGTTTGCCTCGTCAATCGCCTCGGCCGAGCCAAGCACGACCACGCGGCTGCGCCCGCTTTCTGCGGCGGCAGCCAGCACGTCGCCAAAGGCGCGGATGTCGGCAACGGTTGTGCCCAGGATTTCGTCCCGAATGCGCTGGACGTCTTCTTCGGTTTCGCCGACAAGGTGGCGGTGGAAGGCCATTCCGCCCTTGGCGTCGGGAAGCATGTAGGGATCATAGGATGAGATGGCGCCGATGATCGTTCGGGTCAACTCCCTGGGTGAGATTTCAATCGTGCGCAGCCAGGCCGCCGTTTGGTCATAGATGTCGAGGGTCTCGAGCAAGTTGGGGTCTCGGTAGGAGGTGAATGTAAAGACTCCCGTGTAGCGGTTGAAGCCAACGAACGCACCGTACGCACCCCCCTGCACGCGCACCTTGTCCCACAACCAGCCTGTGCGAATGAGGTTGTTGATCACTTTGAGCGATCCGTGGTAGCGGTAGCCCACCTCATAGAGATTGGCGCCTTTGCCCACATAGTTCACCTGCGCCGGCAGCGTGAGCCCCTCGTTCGTGGGGTAGGTCGTTGGCTGCCACGTTTGCGCGACGCCTGCTGACGCCGGCAATGATTGCGCAAATCGTTCAACGGCAGGGCGCACTTGCTCCCAACCGGCGCGGTCGACTGTGGCGTTGACGAGCATTCCCGGCGCGGCAATCAGTGCATCGCGCACCGCCTCGAGCTTGGCCTGCACCGCAGGATAGTCATTCTCGACGAGATCGGCGAGTGCACGATGAAAGTAGAGATTATCAAACCCATCCATTTGCTCGTTCGCCCAGATCGGCCGTCGTGAAGCCCGCGCGCAGCCGCCCATCCACGTAGCCGTGGCCGCTGGGAATGAGGCTTGACTCCATGCCGCGCTTTGTTGCGCAGCACAATCTGGTGCATGCGTTCGCGGTTGTCAAGCCGCACAGTCGCAAGCAGTTCCTGCATGATCTCGAGCATGTCGGGCGCTTGCGCCAGCGTGGACTTGCCTCCCAGCGAGAACCAACCCATGTGCGCATCTGGCCCTGGGCAGGCCGAAACAAACGATGAAGCGCCGATGCCGCCCGTCTTGCGCCCAATGCGCTGGCTCACCTTGACGTAGTCCTCGCGCGCCGTTCCCATTTGCGTCAAGGATTGGCCGAACAAGTCCACGTAGGGGAGCAGTTCCTGTGGCAGCCGCTTCATGTCCCAGTAGCAGGATAGGTAGAGAATGCCATTTGTGAAGAGGTCGTGCGTATAAGCCGTACCCTCATGCAACGGCTCGATCTGCGTGGGGATGGCGCGGTTCGAAGGCTCCAGATCGCCCAGGGCAAGCGAAGGCAGTGCTTCGATGAGTTCGACCGGGTCGGTGCGGTTCTGCAGGAGATGCAGCGCTGCGGCCTCGGCGCGCACGACGTCAAGCGAGGTCTCGTCCATGGCAGCCTGGGCAACAGCCAGCCGTTCGCGTTCGTCGCTCTCAAGACGCTCGTTGTAGGACGCATCCGGCTGCAGCGCAACGGTCACGCGGTGATTGTTCTCAAGCACGTGTTTGCGCAGCAGCCCTTGCAGAAACGCGGGTTCTTCGCCAATTTGCTTCTTCACATAGGCAAGGGGCCCTTCGAAGCGCAAGGGCGCAAAGGGGTCGCCGTCGTGGAGCCACGTGCCCAGCGCGCGCAGGTACAGGCTGAGGCCACGCGGCGCGCCGCCTGTGTTGTTTTCGCGCAGGCTGAACTCGATTGAGTTGAGCGCTGCCTCGATGAGTTCAGGGTCAAACCCCTCGCAGGCGATCTTTTCAAGCGTCGCCATGACGAGCGCCGCCATAGCCTCTTCGTCGGCCGCCGCGAGGTTCTTCATGCCGACCGAAAAGCTCATCTGGCGATAGCTGCCGCCCAGCCCGCCATAGACATCCTCGCCCAGGCCAGAATCGACAAGCGCTTTGCGCAGGGGGGCGCCCTGCGAACCGATCGTCGCATAGGAGAGCACGCTGAGAGCCATCGAGAGATTCGGGTCCTTCTTCTCGGGAAGCAACCAACTGATGTTGACCATGCTCTTGCGGCTGCTGTCGGCCGCGTCATCCACGCCATAGGTGTACTCGAAGCGGCGCGGCGCTGCAATGGGCGGCTGCAAGGCGATGGCGCTTTCAACGGGGCAAGCGTCGAAGCGGTCAAGATACTCGGCGAGCAAACGCAGTCGCTCGCTCGGCTCGTCGTCTCCGTAGAAGAAGATCAGCGAGTTGGAGGGGTGGTAGTACGTCTCGTGGAAGCGCTTGAACTCGGCATAGTCGAGCTTCGTGATCTCGGCGGGATCGCCGCCCGAATCATGTCGGTAGGGCGTGTCGGGGAGCAGCGTCTGCTGGCTGTAGCGCCCAAGCAGGCCGTCCGGGGAGGAGTAAGCGCCCTTCATTTCGTTAAAGACAACGCCCTTGTAGAAGAGGCGGGGCGTTGCATCAGTCTCATCTCCATCCCGCGTCGGGATCCTCCACCTCGTAGTGCCAACCTTCCTGCGCCAGGTGTTCGGGCGTGAGCAGCGGGAAGAAGACCGCGTCGAGGTAGACATCAACCAGATTGTAGAAATCCTTGAGGTTTGTGCTGGCAACCGGATAGACCGTCTTGTCCGGGTACGTCATTGCGTTGAGGAAAGTCTTGAGCGATCCCTTGACCAGTTCGAGAAACGGCTCCTTCAACGGGTACTTCTGCGAGCCACCCAGCACGCTGTGCTCAAGGATGTGGGGAAGGCCCGTCGAGTCCGCCGGCGGCGTGCGGAATGTGATGCCGAAGACCTTGTTTTCGTCATCATTCGTAACGGAAAGGAGCTGCGCGCCCGTACGCGCGTGGCGGTAGATCCGCGCCTGCGCATTTAGCTCGAGTATCTGCTCGTCGCGTTCAAGCACAAAGCCGAATAGGTTGCTCATTGGATAGCGGTTCCGTCTGAATATGCATGCACCTCCGCGGCCGGTGGGCGCGCTGGACATACAGGCGAGATTCACATTGAGGGGAGTAGTCTTGCACGTTTGGGACTGATTGTCAGTGGGAGAGATCGCTGTGGTGCGCCTGCCCAAAACGAGCCTGGCCGGGCGGCGCACCGGTCGACGACCATCACGTCGCACAGTGGCAGGTGCGCACGTCGCGCAGCCGCGTCAGCACTTCAGGCAGGCGCTCCATGGCGTGCTCGAGGCCCGCGCGGACTTCACCTTCGAGTTCGCCCCGCACCTGGTCGCGGCTGTATGCATCAAGCGTCACCAATCCCGCGAAGCAGAGGCCCAGTTCGCGTGCAAGAAACGCCTCAGGGGCCATGTTCTGACAGATGACATCCGCCCCGGCAGCGCGGAAGGCACGCGCCTCGGCCGCACTTTCGCGGCGAGGGCCGTCAACGCCCACAATGACCGCAGGCGGCGCTGCCGGAAAAACACCATGCAGGGCGCCCGTTGCATCAGGGCAGAAGGTGGCGCTTTCGGCGCTCGCACCCAGCCCAACCAGCGCTTCAAATCCGGGCGCCGTGAAGAAGGTGCCGGGCTGGTGGCGCGTCGCATCAATGCAATCCACGGCAACAACGGTTTGTCCGCGCTGCAAGACGTGGTTGAGCGCCACGCCTGTGTCCCAGGTGAGCAGCCGCTGGATGCCCAGCGCACGCGCTGCATAGACAGTGGCGCGCGGGTCGGTGCGTGTGGGCAGCCCACTGTAAGGCTGCACCCAGAGCGCCTGGCCGCTGCCGGTTCGGCGTAGCGCCAAGGGACCCACATCGCCAAAGGGGGTGCGTACAACGCGTTCCTCGACAAGCATGCCCAGCCCATCAAGCGAGCGAGGCGGCAAGAGTACTGCAATCAGCAGCAAGACCGGAGCGACTTCAGCCATGGGATTCGAGAATGAGTGATTGGTTCCAGCCGCAGGCCAGAAGATTGGTAGCAGGTTTCAGTGAAAGGGGCGTTGTCGCCCTTCGTCAGCCTCGGCAAAGGTAACATTGGTTGTGCGCGAAGGCAAGCAGATTTTCGAGCGAAGCGAGGCTTCCAAAGTCGGAAGCCTCGCTTCCACAATCCTACCCGCGCCACTACTCCAGCGCGGTGGGCGTGGTCGAAGGCAGCGCCGCGGCCTGCGCGGTGGGCATGGCATGCCGACCGGCGAGCCAGATTGCGCCGGCGGCGGTCAGGCGCAGCCCAAAACCAATCAGAAGCGCGACGCGAATCCCTACAAGATACATGAGCACCGGCCCGGCCAGCGAACCGGCAAGAATGCCCGCATTGAGGGCAAGATTGTACCAGGCAAGATGCGCCGGGCGGTCATGCGCCGGGGCCAGTTCCAGAAGATAATTGGAGAGCGCGCCGCCCACCATCGACCAGGCGGTCCCGCCGACGACCGAGGCCACAAGGTAGGCGCTCATTCCCATCGCGCCGGCCATCACCAGTGGATAAAGGCTGAGCCCGATGACGCCCGTGTACATGATCCAGTGGTTGCCCTTGCGGCGCGTAATCCAGCCCAGTTGCAGCGAACCAATCAGCACCATCGCCTGAAAGGTGGCGGAGCCGATGCTGATCTGCTGGTCGCTCAACTCCAGGACATTGACAAGCATGATCGGGAAGAGCGCAATCGGGATGTATTGCGCGAAGTGGAAAAGGAGCAGCGACCCTACCACCCAGCCAAAGGGTGTGCGCAAAATCTCGGGGCGCAGCACAAGGCGCGTGCGCGAAAAGATGCGCAGCGCCACGCTCGAGCGCACGCCCGCCCCCATGAAACGCATACTGCCGGGATTCGCATGGTCGCCTAGCGACGTACGCACGTTGTTTGGGTCAATCCCCTCATCGCCGCGGAAGTGACGAAGAAACCATACGTGAAGCGTGCTCATTGCCGCGCCAACGAAGCCCATGCCGAAGACAATCGTATAGCCCACCTCAAGCGTTGTATTCGTGAGGATGAAGCCACAGGATAGCGACGTGACAATCGTGGTTACGGCCAGCAGTGCGTTGCGGATGCCCGCCACTTCCCCCCGGTTCTCGGGAGGCACCGCGGCCGCATAGAGTGCGTTGAAGCCGACAGCCAGCATTGTGCCCGGCACCGCCATGACCAGCGTCAGAATGATGAAGGTCCATATCTGCGCAGAGGCGGGAACGAAGAGCGGCACGAGCGCCATCGGCAGAAAGAACATGCGCGAGACAATTGCGCTCATCAGAACCGAGCGCCCGATCAGGCGACCGTGAAGCAGCCGCCCGGCGGGCATGGCAAAGAGCAGCCCGACAAATGCCGGCCCTGCGTTGATGAGGCCAATCTGCCAGGACGCAGCCCCGAGGCGCGTAATGTACACTGTGACGAAAGCGAGCGTACTTCCGGCCAGCAACCCGTACCAGCATACATCTGCATACAGGTGCCAAAAGACGCGCCGTTGTTCGGAGGGAACCGGCAGTGGCCGCTGCGCCTGTTGACTACTGCCTGGTTGACTGCTTTGCTGGTTGCTCAAGGGAGTGCCTCGCAGGTGCCCGGGCGGCATCATGCGCTCGAGTCTCTCATCAATCGGCGATTTGCCGGTCAATGCAATATCGGAGTGTAACACATGGCCGGAAAGGCAAAACAACTCAGGGTGGCGCTTGCCGGAACAGGCATCTTTGCCCGCGAGGCGCACGTGCCGGCATGGTTGAAACTCGGCGACAAGGTGCAGATCGCCGCAATTTGGAGCCGTTCGCGCGCCAATGCCGAGGCGCTGGCCGCGTCGCTTCCCGGCACAGTGCGAGTTGCCGATGACTTCTCCTCACTCCTCAACGATCCGACCATCGATGCGGTTGACATTGTGTTGCCGATTGACGCGCAGCCGGCCCTTGTCAAGCAGGCGCTGGGTGCCGGCAAGCACGTTGTCAGCGAGAAGCCCATTGCAGAGAATGTGGCGCAAGCGCACGATCTCATCGGCGCCTGGCAGCGCTCTGACCGCGTGTGGATGGTTGCCGAAAACTGGCGCTACGAGAGCGCTTTCCGCGAGGCCGCAGCGCTCATTCAGGATGGCGCGATTGGTGCACCTGTGACAGTCTCCTGGGTGCTACACACGCCGGTTGGGCCGGACAACAAGTATTTTCACACGCCGTGGCGGCGCACCGGCCAAATTGCAGGTGGTTTCCTCCTTGATGGTGGCGTTCACCACATGGCTGCACTGCGCGCCATCCTGGGCGAAATCGCGGCGGTGCGCGCCGAAGTCCGCCAGGTCAGCCCGGATCTGCCGCCTGCCGACACCCTCAGCGCCACGCTTCATTTTTCCGGAGGCGCAATTGGTTGCTATCTGGCAACCTACGCCGTCGGCGCGTTTTGGGATGCGCCGCTGCAAATCGTCGGCACGGAAGGCAGCATGCGCGTGGATCGCGGCTGGATCGAGACAGCCAGGCAGGGTGAGACGACCGTGCGGCGCGCGGTCAACTCCTTTGATGGAGTTGAGGCCGAACTTGCGGCCTTTGTCGATGCGGTCGTTAACGGAAAGCCGCATGTAAACGGCCCGCTTGAGGCGCTGCGTGACCTCGCAGTCATCGAGGCAATGCTAACGAGCGCGCGCAGCGGCCATGTTGAGATTGTGGACCACGTCGGATAGAAGCGAGGCTTCCGACTGTGGAAGCCTCGCTTCTATCGAGTTCCGCGCGCGTACAGGGTTGACCGTAGCGTGCTTCGTGCTAGAATGTCTGTGCTATGAGCATGCGAAACCCGCTGCCCGAACGGGTAGCCCAGAAACTTGCCAACCTACCCGACGGCCCCGGCTGCTACCAGATGCTCAACGCCGAGGGCAAGGTGATTTATGTGGGCAAGGCGCTTGTCCTGCGCAATCGCGTGCGCAGCTACTTCCACAACTCGGCCCAGCATCCGCCGCGCACGCTTGCGCTTGTCAACGAGATCGTGGACATCGAGTGGTGGGTCACCAACACCGAACTTGAGGCGCTGGTACTCGAGAACGAGCTCATCAAGCGCTACCGGCCGCACTACAATGTGCGCCTCAAGGACGACAAATCCTACCCCTACATCAAGGTCAACGTTCAGAACGACTTCCCCAAAATCCAGGTGGTGCGGCGCATCCAGCGAGACGGTGCGCGCTACTTTGGGCCCTACTCTTCGGGCCGTGTCTGCTACGACACACTTGATGCGCTGCGGCGCATCTTTCCCTACCTCGATTGCGACCGCGAGATTACCGGCCTCGACGCCCGCCCCTGTCTCTACTATCACATCAAGATGTGCGGCGGGCCCTGCATCGGGGCGCAGAATCGCGCCGACTATCGCGCCACGCTCGATCAGCTTATGCGCTTTCTCAGCGGCGACACCGATCGCGTCCTGGCGCAAATGACGGCCAACATGGAGCAGGCCGCCGAAAACATGCAGTTTGAACTCGCGGCGCTCTATCGCGACCGGCTGCGCGCCGCCAACCAGATTGCCGAGCAGCAGAAGATCGTCAGCACCCAACAGGAAGACCTTGACTATGTAGCAGTTGCGCGCGACGAGCGCACCGGTGACACCGCGGTGCAGGTCTTCTACGTGCGCTTTGGCCGCCTCACCGGGCGCGAGACCTTCATGATGGAAGGCATTGAAGTCTCGGACGAAGGCGAGAACAGCGAAGGCGCGCTTGTCGGCGCGTTTGTCCAGCAATTCTATGACACCGCCACATTCATTCCTGGCCTGGTACTCGTCGGCGCGCTGCCTCACGATGGCGCCGTGTTGGGAGAATGGCTCTCGGCGCGGCGTGTGGCGCTGGGCGGTGCGGCGGGCAAGGTCGAATTGCGCGTGCCGCAACGGGGCAACAAGCGCAAAGTGCTTGAGATGGCGCAGGCCAACGCTGCCGAGCACCTGCGCTTGCAGCAGGCAGAGTGGGCCGCCGACACGAACCGGCAGACGGCTGCCGTCTCCGAACTGCAGGAAGTGTTGCGGATGGACAAGCCGCCTGCCCGCATCGAATGCTATGACATCAGCACGCTGCAGGGCACGAACACAGTTGGTTCGATGGTTGTCTTCGCCAAGGGCGCGCCGCTCAAGTCCGCCTACAAGCGCTTCAAGATCCGCGGCAAGGGAAGCGATGGGCTTCCGGACGACTTCGCCAGCATGCGCGAGATGCTGCGGCGTCGCTTCCGTCGCATCATTGAGACGGGCGACGGCGATGGTGACGAGGACGAGCCGGCCGGCAGCAGCGCCAAGGACCCGGGCGACAAGGCGCGCACGCAGGATGAAAGCTGGAAGGTGATTCCCGATCTCGTGATTATTGATGGCGGCAAGGGGCAGTTGGGTGTTGCGGTCGAGGTGCTTGCAGAGTTCGGCCTCACCGATCGCATCCCAGTAGTGGGGCTCGCCAAGCGCGAGGAAGAGATCTTTCGCCCCGGCGAGTCGGCGTCGATCTGGCTCAAGCGCGGCAGCCAGTCGCTTCACCTTGTGCAGCGTGTGCGTGATGAAGCGCACCGCTTCGGCGTCACATATCACCGCAATCTGCGCAGCAAGGAGCAGGTGCGCTCCAAGCTCGATGATGTACCCGGCATTGGGCCAACGCGCCGCAAAGCCCTTGTTGACCGCATTCGGCGGCGATATTGAAGCCATCCGGCGCGCAACGATCGACGATCTGCTGGCTGTGCCTGGCGTCAACCGGCGCGCCGCCGAGTCAATCAAGGCGTTCCTTCCCTGAATTGCACGAACGTGGTAATGTGCACTGTGCAGACGCTCCGCGACCGCACTCCAGCGCGCACAAGCGCCACCGCGTGCACAAACACAGCCCATCTTCGCTGCCGGCATTGAGCCACGGAAGCCCATATGCCTGACCCGTCAAGCGCAACTTCGCAGGCCGAATCACCAGACAATGGGCGTCCCACCCCATCCCCGGAGGCGAACCCTGATCCCAATCAGGCGCTTCTGCGCGAACTTGTCAGTCACCTCACCTTTCTCCAGCAATATACCAGCGCCGACGAGCTCGGCTACTACCTGTCGGGCATCGAACGACGCAGCGCAGCAAAGGGGGAGCGCCTTTACGCGCAGGGCGCACAGGTTGACCGCATCTTTCTTATCGTCAGTGGCACTGTCGATGAGGTAAGCGTGCGCCTTTCCGCGCGACGGAAAGGCGCGGCAAACGTGCGCGCGGCGTCGCCACGCGAGGAGACGTTGCTGCGCCGGGCAAGCTCAGGAACGTTGCTCGGTCTCTTCGACCTTGTCAATGGCAAAACGCACAGCAGTTCAGCCCGAACCGCAGCCGACTGCGACCTCATCGTGCTGGAGGCCGTGCAGGTCAATCGCCTGCTCTATCGGTATCCCGAGTTGCGCGCCGGCATGTTGCCCGCCGCGCGCATTGATCGGCTGCGCACGATGCCGTTGTTGGCGGGTGCAGACAATGTTGCCATCTCCTACGTGGCCGATGCCGCACAGTCACGTGACTTCAAGCCGGGCGAGACAATCTACCAGGCCGGTGACAAGGCTGATCGCATCTATCTTGTCGATCAAGGGCAGGTGCGTCTGGACTATGGCGACGCGACGGGACCCTATTCCCTGTGGATGGGCAACGGAGGCGATTTCGGGTACGGCAGCCGGCCTCAAGACGCTGCAAACCCCGACATTGAAGTGAACCACAACGCCGTTGCCCTGAGCGCGGCACGGCTCTTGATCATTCCACGCCAGGTCTTCGTGGCCGCAACCGGGATCATTCCGGAGGTCGAAGGAGCGCGCCTCCGTCGACTTCGTGCGGAAGCGCTTGACAAGACAGGCGTCTTTCGCGCTTACACATCTGCTCAACACGCGCACCTTCTCGGCTTCGCAAGCCACTACTATCTCCCCACGGCGCACCTCCTGACTCAGCAGGGAGACGTGGCAGACAGCCTCTGGGTGCTGCTTGCCGGCGGCAAGGCCGTCGTTCACACCATCGGCCCGTCGGGCACTGCACTCCCGGACATTCAGCTGGAGGGAATCGGTTTCTTCAATGAAGATGCGCTGCGGACGCGGGCGCCTTCCGCGAGT
Source organism: uncultured Chloroflexia bacterium (assembly GCA_963735275.1). Classification (GTDB taxonomy): domain Bacteria; phylum Chloroflexota; class Anaerolineae; order Caldilineales; family Caldilineaceae; genus UBA5069. The sequence continues at coordinate 1,160,925 of CAVTKJ010000004.1, forward strand.
ACGCTTGAGGCCAATCCGGGAAGCAGTTGGCTGCGCATCCACTGGCAGGACTTCTCCGTGTTTCTGGAGCAGAATGGTCGTAGCGAGCCGGCAGCAGCGCTTCATCTGAGCCGCGATGTCAAGCCCCCGGCGGCCGCGGACTATCAGAAGCACTACGACTACCTTGCGCCCAATGAACGAGTGATGCTGGAGGCGCGCCGACACTGGATTGTCGCGGCGTTCCGGCTGGCCCCTGCCACATTACTCACTATGCTCTTTGGCTGGTTGCTCGTCTTGATCGTCCAGTATGCAAGTTACGGGCTCACAGTGTTGATCGGGGCCGGCGTGTTGGGCCTCTTGACGCTTGCAACGTGGGCGTGGGTGATTGGCGATTATCTTAACGACTATCTGTTGATCACGAATCTGCGCGTTGTCCGGCAGGAAAAAGTGGTGATGCTGCGCCAGCGACTGCAATTTGCGCCGCTCGAGAAAATCCAGGACGTTAATCTGCGCCAGGACGCGCTGGGTGTCTACCTCCACTTTGCCGACATCGAAGTCCAAACGCCCGGGCCAAGCGGCAATATTCGCTTCCAGCGCGCCGCGCAATTTGAGCGGGTGGTGGAGACAATCAAGCGGGAGCGCGAGGTGCGCCGCCGTCATTACCAGGCAGCGGGCAAGAAGCTCATTTATCAGGTGCTGGAGAATCGCTTTGGTGGCGTGCTGGTCCTCCCCAGTCGCGTGTTGGCGCTCGTAGCACCGGAGGTTCCAACGCCGTCCAGGCCGCCCGCAGGCAACGTCTGGCTTGCCAGGTTGACGGGTTCAAACGGCCGCCGCAATGCGCTCACCGGCAAAAGCGCTGCGGCGCCACCCAAATCAGCTGCGTCAGGCACCGTTGCCGGCGGAACTCCGCAACCCAACGCTCTGTATATCTGGCACAAGCACTGGATTGTGTTGCTGCGCGTCAGCATATTGCCGCTGCTCATGCTTGCAGCCGCCACCGTGGCCGCCGTCCTTTTCTATCGAAATAGCATGGGTGGGGCGCTGATTGGCGTTGCCATGTTCTTTGCACTCATCGCTTTCGGCTGGCTGATGTGGCGCGGCGCCGACTGGTACAACGACATTTATGTGCTCGACAATGACCAGCTCATCGACATCGAGCGACGGCCCCTTGGCCTGGCAAAGACGCAACGCAGCGCCGGCCTGCGCCAGATCGTGGATTTGCGGCTGGATGTGCCGGGTCCTCTCCACTATCTGCTCAATTACGGCAATGTCTTTGTGCAGACGGCAGCGACCGACGGTGAATTCACATTCCTGAATGTGGGGAATCCGACCGGCGTCATGGAAACAATCCGCACGCGCCTGGACGAATCGCGTGTTGCCGAGGAACAGCAGGCTGCACAGCAGCGGGCGCAGGAGTTCCCTGATTGGCTTGAGGTCTACAGTCGATTGGATCGCAGACGTACGATTGGGGAAGACAACTCAGGTGACGAAGAGGGGCGCTGACCTACCAGCCGAACGAGAGGCGGTCGATCAGGCGGCGCGGCAGATTGGCCGCGCGCATTTGGCTCTGCGTTAGTTCCACCGGGTAAGCGACGCGTTCGGCGCGCCAGGTTCTGTTCTCGAGATCGAGGAGCGCATAGGCTGCACGTGCATCGTTGTCCCGCGGCTGTCCCACGCTGCCGGGATTGATGATCAGCCGCTGCATGGCAGACGGACGAAGGCGTACGGTTGACCCGGCTTGCGGTTGCAGGTGCCAAACGGTCACGATCTTCGGCGGCGCGTCCGCCCCGTTGGATGGATGCAACGTCCCTTCGTCGTCCGTGGGTGCTGCGATTGCGGCTGCTGCGTCCACAACGTCTGCGTCCACAACGTCCACAACCGCGGGCGGCGCGGTGACGGCCGGTTCAGCTTCCGCCACGCTCTCCTGCTCGAGGACCTCGGCTTCCGTTTGCGGTTGCAGGCGCCACTGGAAAATGGCCGGCTTGTGCGTGTGGCCAACCAGGCAGAGCTGTTCGTCAAACGCGCCAAAGTTTTGCAGCGCAATGGTCGGTGTAAGGATGTATTCCCATACGGGCTCGCGCGGGCTGGCGTGCGTCAGCAGCAACGGCTCTCCGGCAATGGGTCGCAATGGAACTTCTGGCAGTGCCTCGAGGAAATCCCGGCTCTCCTGCGTCAGTTCGCTTTGCGTCCAGAGCACGGCCTGCCGAGCGTGCGGGTTGAAGTCGTCGACATTCACACCCGCTCTGCCGAGCGCAGCCCAATCGTGATTTCCGATCACGCAGACAGCGGCACGATCGCGCACAAGCTGAATGCACTCGTTGGGGCGCGGTCCATAGCCGACCAGATCTCCGAGGCACCAGATGACGTCATAGCGGCCTTCGGCATCGGCAAGGACCGATTCGAGCGCCACAAGGTTGGCATGGATGTCGGAAATGACGAGTACGCGCATGTGCACTATCTTAGCACAGGCCGACCACGCCGGCGACTTGCTCCGTGTACTCGGCAGGCTTTTCAAGAGTCGCGAAAACAAGCGCGTACGCACGCAGTTGCACCGCATTCATGAAGCTCCGAGATGCCCCGCCTAATCAGCGAAGTTCGCATTACATGGCATATGGCAGCGGCGCCGCCTCCCGGCCGAAATGTATCCCTGCGTTCTCGCCAAGTTGACGCACGCGCGGCCATCGCCTATGATCGCATCCCGGCACACACCTCGACCAATTGCACCTGGGTTGCAGGATTCGCCGCAATGTCCAGGCCTCTGAATTGAAGGCATTATGACTGGTCAGCCACCAGCCTCTGTTGGGACCACCGCGAACAACGCGCACGCAGACGCAAGTATCCGGCGTTCCTCGGCAGGATTCTCGCGCATCGGCATCCTTCATCACCCCAAGAAGCCTGAATCCCTGACACTGGCGCGCGAGATTGGCGAGCTCCTGGGCAACCGTGGCGTAACCGAAATCTGGCATGAGTCCGCATGGGACGCGTATGCCGTACTTGAGCGCATTCCCCACGCCGATCTTGTGGTGACACTGGGCGGAGATGGCACATTGCTGCGCGCCGCGCGCATGGGCGCGCCCTTTGACGTGCCGATGCTCGGCGTCAAGATGGGGCGGTTGGGCTTCCTTGCCGAGGTGCCACCGGAGGCCTGGGTCGAACCGCTCGAGCTTATGCTGGCGGGCGAATACTGGCTGGAAGAACGCCTCATGCTCCACATGCGTGTCGAGCGCACAAGCGGCGACGGCCCGGCGCGTGTTCTTTGCGAGCACGAGGCGCTCAATGACGTGGTCCTTAGCCGCGGCGACCTCGCCCGTGTTGTGCGGATATCGGCGCAATTGGATGGCAGCTACCTGACTCAGTACACCTGTGACGGTTTGATTGTGGCTACGGCCACAGGCAGTACCGGTTACGGTCTCGCGGTGGGTGGCCCAATTCTTCCGCCTGAACTTCGCAACATCCTCGTGCTTCCCATTGCGCCGCACTTGAGCATGGATCGCGCAGTTGTCCTCTCCGAAGGGGCTGAAGTGCGTCTGCGCGCGTATACTGATCACCGACCCATGATCACGGTCGATGGGCAGGTCGTGGTGGAAATTGAAGATGGCGACGAGGTGATTGTCGTTACAAGCCCGCACGTGGCGCGCTTCGTGCGCATGCGCGAGCGCAGCTATTTCTACAGGTCACTGATGGAAAAGTTGCAATGGACGGTTTAGTACACCTGCACAGCGTGGCAGGATTTCGACTTTGCGACCGGCCATTGCGTGGCGGCGCACCACGGAGCGACGGAATAAGGAACTTATGGGAACCGAAGTAACGGCAGTGCCGCAAAACAGCAGCCCACAGACGCAACCACCGGTCATGTACTGTGCCAATCACCCCGACGTTGAGACGTACTTGCGCTGCAACAAGTGCGACAAGCCAATTTGCCTGAATTGCGCCGTGCAGACGCCAGTGGGTTACCGCTGCAAGGAATGCGTGCGCGCCCAGCAGGATGTCTACTACAATGGCACCTCGGGCGATAACTTCATTGCCCTCGGGGTCTCGTTTGGCGTCGTCGCAATTGCCACGCCTGTCGTTGGTTTCTTCCTCGCGGTGACAGGCTTCTTCAGTTGGATTATCGCCTTCCTGGCCGGTGGCGCAGCCGGTTCGATACTGGCGCAGATTATCCGCCAGGCCGTACATCGACGGCGCAGCCGCAACATGCGCTGGTTTGCACTTGCGGGCATCGCGCTCGGCTTGCTCGTGGGCAGCGGTGTCGCAATGGCCTTCTTCGGCTTCAACCCGTTAACGATCATTTCCGTCTGGATATTTGTGGCGCTTGCCATCGCGAGTGCGCTGCCCTTCCTGCGTTAGGCCGATACCGGAACGAAAGCAACCGCGCAGCTGCAACACGGAGGCACGGAGCGCACAGAGAAACACCGAGAACTGCAACCGCAGTGAAGTTGTCGTTCTCTGTGCTTCTCCGTGCCCTCCGCGTCTCCGTGTTGCTGTTAAGCAGCAAACAGGGACGCCGGCGGGCCGAGCCGATTTCGTGTTTTCATTTGCGCCAGTATTTGCTCCGTGATATGATGCTCGCGGTAGGCGCGCTGCTCAATGATCGGGCGCACCACAGCGCATTCGCCGGTCTTTGCACCTGGCGAGAGATTCGACAACTTCGACACCTTCTTCCATCCGGACTTCGAGCAGGAACGTCAACAACGCGCATTGCCGCCGGCGCAGCAGCCACCCCACTTCAACGAAAGACGCTGTCCTATGACGAAGAGACCAACCCAGCCGCTCCGGGCGCATTCCGCCGGTTGCGCATCCCTTGCACCAGATCGCACTCCCGTTTCTTCGCGTTCTGCCTTCATTTCGGTTCTCTTTGTACTCCTGCTGCTGGCCACCGCGCTCGCAGGTTGCACGCGCGACAGGCCCATCGTTGAAGATGCCGCCGTTGCGGAAGCCTCAAACCCGGTTCCCATGGGCGATGTGACCGACGCGACCCCGACGCTCGCACCTGCAGACTCGACGGGAGGAGGCGAACCTGAGGTTCAGGTGAACATCACCGCCACCACCTCCGCAGGTGATGGCACGCCGGCACCGGGCGAGACGACGGACATGGAGTATGAGGTGAAGTCGGGCGATACGCTCGCGTCACTCGCAGCGGAATTTGATGTCGCAGTGGATGTGCTGCGCGGCCGTAACAATCTGGCAACTGACCTGATTCAAATCGGGCAGATTCTCACGATTCCGGTCAAGCCTGCCGAACCGACGCCCACACCTGAACCATTCATGTACGAAGTCGTTTCCGGTGACAGCCTGACTGGAATTGCCGCACGCTTTGGCGTCTCGTGGTCGGACATTGCAACCGAAAACAAAATGGCCGACGGCAATGCATTGCGGGCGGGCATGAAGCTGCTCATCCCGGGGTACAGCCCCGCGGCAAGCGCCGCAGACGACGGCACCGATGGCACGACTTCCGGTGCGACGGTCGTTAATGGCGCCGACCAGGCCACGCACACCGTCAAAGCTGGGCAAACCCTTACCCAGATCGCACAGATGTATGACATCCCGCTGCGCGAATTGCAGACTGCGAACAACATTTCCAACAGCAGTCTTGTCAAGACCGGCCAGGTGCTGACATTGCCGGGCATGACCGTGCAGCAGGCGCAAACCGCGCTATCCACGACGCACACGGTTGAGGCGGGCGAATCGCTTTCCGGCATCGCAAAGGAGTACGGTGTTCCGATGAGCGAAATCATGCGCGCCAACAACATGTCAAACGCCAACCTGATTAAGCCGGGTCAGGAACTGATCATCCCACCACCGAGCAACTGACGTAGCATCGAAACAGCGACGCAGAGGCGCAAAGCCGCAGAGAAACGCAGAGAACCGCACCCGCCGACAGGGCAGTTCTCTGCGTTTCTTTGCGCCTCAGCGTCTCTGCGTCGCTGTTCTCGGCCCTAATGCGTGCGCCTATTCGGGCGTTACGTACGCCGCGGTGATGCCGCCATCCACCACGAACTCTGTGCCGGTAACGAACGATGATTCGTCGCTTGCCAGGTAGAGCGCCGCCTGGGCAATTTCCTTCGCTTCGCCAAAGCGCCCCATGGGAACATGCACGAGCCGTCGCTGCTTCTTGGCCTCGGTGTCAAGAAAGCTCATCAACAGCTCCGTACGCAGCGGGCCGGGGCAGAGTGCGTTGACGCGAATCCCCTCGCGCGCATGGATCACGGCCAGTTCACGCGTCATCGCAAGGACACCCCCCTTGCTTGCCGTATAGGCCAACTGGGGCGTTGCCGCACCGAGGAGCGCCACGAATGAGGCGGTGTTGATGATTGAGCCGCCCCCGGCGCGCCGCAGGGCAGGGATGCCGAACTTGCACCCCAGATAGACCCCCTTGAGATTGATCGCCATCGTCAGATCCCACACATCTTCTTCCGTATTGACGGCATCATCATCGCGGCTGTGCATGATTCCAGCGTTGTTGAAGAGCACATTGAGCTTGCCAAAGTTCTCTTCGGCCGCCCGCACCATGGCGGCGCAGTCGGCGGCCCTGGAAACGTCGGCGTGGGCATACGCTGCCTGCCCGCCGGCGGCCGCAATCTCAGCCACAACGTCAGCGCCGGCGCCATCGTTAATGTCGACAACCAGCACCGCTGCACCTTGCGCCGCAAAAAGCAGCGCCGTCTCGCGCCCAATGCCGCTTCCACCCCCTGTGATCAGCGCCACCTTGTTGGCTAGTCGCATCGGTCACTCCTTCTTTCTGTCAATGAATGGTCAATTTATCGTCGTCTAGGCGTCTGCAGCCGCTGGTCGCACGCGGCGACGAGCGCATCAAACAGGCACTGCTGGCTTGCGTCGCTTGCAGCTGTCAGTTCGGGGTGCCATTGAACGCCCAGGCACAATGGCGCATCGGTCATCTCCACTGCTTCGATGCAACCATCCGCAGCGCGCGCTGTGACGTGCAGCCCGAGTGCAGGCCGGTCAATGGCCTGATGATGCCATGAAATAGTTGGTTCGAAGCATTCGCCGGTGATTGACACGAGCCGCGATCCCGGTTCCACGTGAATCGGGTGCTGAACGCCGCCATAAGGCTCGGCACGGTGCGCGACCGTGGCGTCGGCCAGATCAGGCAGGTGCGCATGCAGTGTCCCGCCCAGGGCTACATTCACCAGCTGCATCCCTCGGCAAATCGCCAGTACGGGCATGTGGCGCAGCAACGCCAACCGCAACAGCGCGATTTCGGCATCGTCACGCACGCGATCGACCCCGTAGATTGCCGGATGCCCATCGCCGGCGTAAAGCGCCGGATCAACATCACTGCCTCCCGAAAGAATCAATCCGTCGCAGAACGCCAGCAGCGCTTGCGCCGGCGCCTGCCAGATCGGCAGGATCACGGGTACACCGCCCGCGGCGGCAACGGCGTCTGCGTATTGGCGAGGCAGAATCATGTTGCCCCGTTCGTCCATCTCCTCAGGCGTGATGCCGATGACTGGGAGCCGCGTCATTCCGGCATTGCCCCAGGTGCAATCGAGTAGCAGAAGAGCGGAACAGCGAAACGACGACGCGGAGGCGCAAAGACGCAGAGAAGAGCTCTGCCTGCCGTTGCAGTTCTCTGCGTGTCTCTGCGCCTCCGCGCCTCTGCGTCGCAGTTCCACAGCCTAGATTCGCTCAAAGTAGCGCCTGCGCTCCCAATCGGTTACGGCCGCATCAAAAGCGGCCTGCTCGGTGCGATAGAAATGTGCGTAGTGATCGACCACGGCATCACCAAAGGTCGCGCGCACGAACGCGCTTTCGGCGAAGAGATCGACCGCATCGCGCAGCGAGCGCGGCACGCGCGGCAGCATCTGCGCCTGGTAGACATCCCCTTCGAAAACAGCGGGCGGCTCAATCTGGTTGCGAATGCCGTCGAGCCCTGCTGCCAGTGCGGCCGCATAGGCGAGGTAGGGGTTGCAGTCCGCACCGGGGATGCGCGACTCGATGCGCAGGCTGGGCCCGTGACCAACGACCCGGAAACCCGCGGTGCGATTGTCTGCGCTCCACGCGATGCGTGTAGGGGCCCATGATCCGGCCTGGTAGCGCTTGTATGAGTTGATCGTCGGTGCGTAGAAGACCATCAGTTCGGGCACGTGGGCAAGCCAGCCGCCAAGGAACCAGCGGAAAATGGGCGAGCAGGTGATGGGGCCGACGGTTTCGTCACCGTCAAAGGCATTCTTCTCGTGACCGCCCTCATTCGTCCACAGGCTCAGGTGAATGTGGCTGCTTGAACCTGCCGCGTCGGCTGCAAACTTGGCCATGAAGGTCACGCTGATTCCCTGCTGGTCGGCCACTTCCTTGAGACACTGCTTGTAAATGGCGTGGCGGTCGGCCATGTCCAGCACATCGGCATAGCGCACATTGAGTTCGTGCTGGCCACGCCCCCACTCGCCCTTCGAGTTTTCCACCGGGATGCCGGAAGCCTTGAGGTGGCGGCGCACCGCACCATTGAATGCCTCTTCGCGCGCGCCCTGCAGCATGTGGTAATCCTCGACATACCAGCCGGCCGGCTCCAGCCCGGTGAAGTTCTGCGCAGCCGCCGCCTTGTAGGATTGGTTGAAGAGGAAGTATTCGAGTTCCGATGCGGCTTTGGCGCAGTAGCCCATGGTGGCAGCGGCCTCGATCTGCTTGCGCAGCAGCGCGCGCGGGGCAACGGCCACAGGCGCATGGCTCTTCTCGTTCTCCACATCGCACAGCACAAGCGCCGTACGGTCAAGCCAGGCCGCCACGCGCAAGGTTGTCAAGTCAGGAATGAGATGGACGTCGCCATAGCCCCGCTCCCAGTTGGCAAAGGCGTAACCGGGCACTGGCTCCATTTCCATGTCGGCCGTGAGCAAGTAGTCGCAGGCGTGCGTGCCGTGGCGCCCAACGTCCGCGACGAAGAACTCGGCGTCAAAACGCTTGCCCATGAAGCGCCCGTAGGGATCGGTGAACTGAACGAGCACCGTGTCGATGACGCCGGCGCGCACCTGTGCATCCAGTTCTTCCAACGTTAACATCCCAGGTAACGTAGTCATGATGCCGAGAGGGGCACTGGATAGTGGCTAGCCGGCGTCGTAGAAGCGCGCAACCGTGGCACGGGCGGCGTTTTCAAGATACGTTGCGTCCGCATTGGGCGTAACAAACTGAAAACCCATACCCACGGCCTTGCGCGCGTACTCCGGCGTCGCGCAGTGCAGGCCCACGGCCACGCCGTGGCGCTGGGCGCTCGCAAGCACCGTGTTAAGCGCCTCGATGAGTCGAGGCTCCGTGTAGTCGGCGCGGTCTTCGCCGCCCATGGAGATGCTCAGATCCGCCGGGCCAATGTAGAGAGCATCGAGCCCGGGCGTTGCGGCAATTTCCTCAACTGCAGCCAGCGCCTCGGCGGTTTCGATCATGGCGATCGTGGCAACCAGGTCGTCTGCATTCTCGACGTAATCGTTGCCGCCATAGAGGCGCGCCCGCACGGGGCCGTAGGAGCGAATCCCTTTAGGCGGGAAACGGCACGCCGCCACAAAGGACTCGGCCTCGGCACGGCTATTGACCATTGGGCAGATGATCGCGTAAGCGCCGGCGTCACACATGCGCATGATTGCGCCCGGTTCATTCCAGGGCACGCGCACCACCGGGGTGACGTCTGTGGTCGAAATCGCCTGGAGCATGGACACTGCGGTTTCGTAGCCCATCAGGCCGTGTTGCATGTCGATGGTGATGCTGTCGAAACCCTGGTGCGCCATGATTTCCGCAGTAAAGGCGGAGGGGATTTGCAGCCAGCCGTTGAGGGCCGCGCCGCCCTGCTGCCAAAGAGCCTTGAGCGCGTTGGGGCGCATGAATCAGCCTTTCAAATGGTGTTTTGGTGGATCGTATCTGCCGAGGAATCTGCCGGACGCGCAGCATAAAGTTGGAGTCCGGATGGCGCAAACTCTAGCACAGGGGACTAGGTGCGTCAAGGCAGCGCGCGCATAACAGGGCAGTTGCTGCAAAGCGTCCGACGTCGGAAGCCTCGCTTCGCTCAGAAGCCCACGCCTACCAGAGCAGGCGCCGGCGCACCTCCAGGCTGGGCCAATCAACATTGTGGGAAAAATGGAGCCGGCAATTTGACCGATCAAACCGTTATGCTATACTGTCCGAGTTACTGTGTTGGCCCCAGCCGTGGGAAGCGCAGAGGCCCTCGAACGTCCTGAGGCGCGAGCCCTACGCCGACGTAGCTCAATCGGCAGAGCAGCTGTTTTGTAAACAGCAGGTTAACGGTTCAAGTCCGTTCGTCGGCTCTAGCCAAACGGCTGAAGGAAACCAGGTAGTTTGGGCGGGTGCCCGAGTGGACAAAGGGAGCTGACTGTAAATCAGCCGGCGACGCCTACGGTGGTTCGAATCCGCCCCCGCCCACTGGAATGAAGCCGGTTCGCCGGCTCATTCATCGATTGCTCAGTCAAGCCTCCAGCCGCGCCGCTGCTGCAGGTTGGGTGAGTTGCAGTGCCCACGTAGCTCAGTCGGCAGAGCACATTCTTGGTAAGAATGAGGTCATCGGTTCAAATCCGATCGTGGGCTCTCACAAGCAACCTGCGCTGAAAAGGGTTGCACGCCAAGGCGCTGACGTTGCGGCGCATGCGGCGCCCGTAGGACATTGACCGCGCCACGTGCGCACGTGAAAAACCTTGTCCACTGTTGGACATGGGTTCCGAAAGTCATCAAGAAGGAGTAGACGGCTCATGGGCAAGGCAGTATTTGAGCGGACAAAGCCACACGTCAACGTGGGCACGATTGGGCATATTGACCATGGCAAGACGTCGCTTACGGCGGCGATCACCAAGGTGCTGGCGATGAAGGGCTGGGCGGATTTCCGCAAGTTCGACTCGATCGACAATGCACCCGAAGAGAAGGCGCGCGGCATCACAATTGCGATTGCGCACGTCGAGTATCAGACGGCGTCGCGTCACTATGCGCACGTTGACTGCCCGGGGCATGCGGACTACATCAAGAACATGATTACAGGCGCCGCACAGATGGACGGTGCGATCCTCGTGGTAGCGGCGCCGGATGGGCCGATGCCGCAGACGCGCGAGCACATCTTGCTGGCAGGGCAGGTGGAAGTGCCGGCGATGGTTGTCTTCCTGAACAAGGTCGACATGATGGAAGACGAGGAATTGCTGGAGCTGGTGGAGATGGAGCTGCGCGAGTTGCTGACGCAGTACAAGTTCCCCGGCGACGACATTCCGTTTGTGCGCGGCAGTGCGCTGAATGTGCTTGAGAGCACGTCGACGGATCCGGATGCGCCGGAGTATGCGTGCATTTGGGAGTTGATGCGCGTGGTGGACGAGTACATCCCGACGCCGGTGCGCGAGACGGACAAGCCCTTCCTGCTGCCGATCGAAGACGTCTTCTCGATCAAGGGGCGCGGCACGGTGGTGACAGGGCGCATCGAGCGCGGCATCATCAAGCCGATGGAAGAAGTGGAGATTGTGGGGCTGGCGCCGACGCGCAAGACGGTATGCACGGGCGTTGAGATGTTCCGCAAGCTGCTGGACCAGGGGATGGCGGGCGACAACGTCGGCTGTCTGCTGCGCTCGATCCAGCGCGAGGAAGTGGAGCGCGGACAGGTGTTGGCCAAGCCTGGCAGCATCACACCGCACACGCAGTTTCTGGCGGAAGTGTACGTGTTGAAGAAGGAAGAGGGCGGACGCCACACCCCGTTCTTCAACGGTTACCGGCCGCAGTTCTACATCCGCACAATGGACATCACGGGCAACATTCAGATGCCGGCGGGTGTGGAGATGGTGATGCCGGGCGACAACGTGAACATGGAAGTCGAGTTGATTTCGCCGGTGGCGTTGGAGGCAGGAAGCCGCTTTGCGATTCGCGAAGGTGGCCGCACGGTTGGCGCAGGCGTTATCACCAAGATTCTCAAGTAGATTATTTGCACTGCGCGCCCGGTTCCTACGCCGGGCGCGCAGTGTGATATAATTGAGAGCCGGTGGACTCGGCCAGCTGTCCCCGGTGCCATAGGCGAGTAGCTCAACTGGCAGAGCGGTGGTCTCCAAAACCACAGGTTGCGGGTTCAAGTCCTGCCTCGCCTGCCAGGATGACCACCGGTCAATTGACCGGTGGTCGTTTTCCGAGAAGGACCTGATGCAGTTTGAAATTGCGGCTTGCGGCAAGGAGTGGGTGGCGTAACCCGCAACGCGCGCCGGAGCGATTGATCAAATAGAGGAAGCGGTGAACCATGTCCCGAGATACCGAGGTTCGCGTAGAGAGAGGTTATCAGCGCTGGTGGCGCGAGACATCGGCCGAACTCTCCAAAGTGTCGTGGCCAACGCGCCAGCAAGGGTTGCGGCTGACCGGTATTGTCATTCTCGTAACCGTTGTCTCGGCGATTGTCATTTTTGGCATTGACTCACTCTTCTCGACGATTGTGGGCGCCATTCTTAGTTAGTTTCTTGATTTGCCGCACGGGATGCCGCTTGCGCGTTCTAGGGAGGTATTCGTAATGGACGCAACTTCGGAGTCCAGTCCAAAGAAGAAACATACCAAGGAACATGCCGTGAAGGAAGCGCCGGCGGTCGTTGCACCGGCGGCTGCCGACCTTGACGAGGCGCGCTACGACGACGACGTTGTTGAGAGCGGGCCGATTTTCGAGTGGTTTGTCGTACACAGCTACTCGGGCATGGAAAACAAGGTCAAGAAGAATATCGAGCACCGCGCCGAAAGCATGGACATGTCGGACCGGATTGTGGAAGTCGTCGTTCCCACCGAGACCGAGATCGAAATGCGCAATGGCGTGCGCCGCGAAGTAGAGCGAAGGGTCTTTCCCGGCTACATTCTCGTGCGCATGATCATGGATGAAGATTCCTGGTACGTGGTGCGCAACAGCCCCGGCGTTACCGGCTTCGTGGGAATGGGCAACAAGCCCACACCGCTCAGCGCCGAAGAAGTCGAAAAGATCATGAAGCGCATTGAATCGGACGCGCCGCGCCTCAAGATTTCCTTTGCGCTGGGCGAGCAGGTGCGCATCATGAGTGGCCCGTTTGCCGAGTTCAGCGGCGTCGTGGATGAAATCTACGCCGACAAGGGCAAGGCCAAGGTGCTCGTGAGCTTCTTCAACCGCGAAACCCCGGTTGAGGTGGACTTTTTGCAGTTGATCAAGGATTCCTGACGGCGCAAACCGCACGGAATCTCTGCGTTGACGGACGCCCACCTGGTGATCAAGCGTCCGGTGCTGACTTCACACACTGGTTGCGTGGGAGCTGACCCGCAATTGCCAGTTGCGGCGAGGCGCTCACCACGCCCAGAAGGAGAACAAAATGGCAAAGAAACTCAAGGCAATAGTTCGCTTGCAGTTGAACGCCGGCAAGGCAAATCCGGCGCCTCCCGTAGGCACTGCGCTCGGACCGCACGGTGTCAACATCATGGGCTTCTGCAAGGAGTACAACGCCCGCACGCAGGGGCAAATCGGCGCGGTCATTCCCGTCGAGATCACAATCTATACAGATGGCTCGTTCAATTTCATCACCAAGACCTCACCGGTGGTGGACTTGATCAAGAAAGCGGTCAACATTCAGTCTGGCAGCGCCACCCCCAACAAGGTCAAGGTCGGCAAGATTACGCGCTCGCAGGTTGAGGAAATCGCTGAAATCAAGCTCAAGGACCTGGATGCTGTCAGCCTTGAGAGCGCAATGCTTATGGTTGAGGGCACGGCGCGCAGCATGGGCGTCACGGTCATCGACTAAGCGCAGCGCCGGAGTTCGCAGTTCGCACCAAACGACATATCCCGTGGGAGGGGGGTGACCCCCGCGACGACCACAAGGAGATCAGAAATGGCCAAGCACAGCAAGCGCTATGTGGCGCTGCAGGACAAAGTAGTACGCACCCAGACATATAGCCCGAGCGAAGGGCTGACACTCGTCAAGGAGACCGCGACCGCCAAGTTCGACGAGACGGTTGAGCTTCATCTGCGCATGGGTGTCGACCCGCGCTACGCCGACCAGCAGGTGCGCGGCGTAGTGACCCTGCCCGGCGGCACCGGACGCGAAGTGCGCATCCTCGTGTTCGCAAGCCCTGAAGGCCAGGCGTTGGCAACAGCGGCGGGCGCCGACTATGTGGGCGCCGAAGATCTGGGCGCACGCGTTGAAAAAGGCTGGACCGACTTCGACATTGTCCTGGCCACACCGGACATGATGCGCATCGTCGGCAAGCTGGGCCGCGTCCTCGGCCCCCGCGGCCTCATGCCAAGCCCCAAGACAGGCACGATTCTGCCCGCCGAAGACCTGCCGCGCGTCATCGCCGAAGCTCGCCTGGGCCGTGTTGAGTTCCGCGTCGACAAGACGTCGAACATCCATGTGCCGATTGGCAAGGCTTCGTTTGACGACCAGAAGCTTCTCAAGAACCTGGCAGCGTTGATGGAAGCGATTGTTGCCGCGCGGCCCGCCACGCTCAAGGGCATCTACATCCTGCGCGCAACGCTGAGCAGCACCATGGGGCCCGGCGTCAAGCTTGACGTGGCGGCCGCCTCAGCCCTTCATCCCGACAACATCTAGCATATTGTCAGAACGAAAACTCAGGACAGCGACACAGAGGCACGGAGCCACAGAGTAAACACAGAGAACAATAAGCGCGGACAAGGCAGTTCTCCGTGTTTCTCTGTGTCCTTTGTGCCTCCGTGTTGCTGGTCAGCCGTTTTGTCTTTCTGTAGTCGCTCGAGTCGGGACAGTTTGGCCACAGAGCCGAGCCCGTGATACACTGAGTCTGTTCAATTGAATAGATCGTTTGCGACCCATGCTGGAGACAGCAGGTGCGGGCTGAAAATCCTGCATAATGGTGGAAATCCACCCCCTGCCGAGGCGAGGACGTGAGCGCCGATGCGACCATTGCGCCCTTGCGCGCGACTCGAATCTGCTCCCACATTCCGCGACTTGTACACCGTCTCGATGCCAATTCGAGGCGGTTTTTGTTGTCAGTTGCAGGCGCACGGCGGTCGCCCCGAGATTGGGGCACACAGCAAATCTTTGCGAAAGGAGGAATGTCGCTTGCCAGTTACACGAGAGAAGAAAGGCACATTGATTGAAGAGTACCGCGAACTTGTGCGGAACTCGGGCGCGTTGGTATTCACCAACTACCGCGGAACAAGTGTCAAGCAGATCAATTCACTGCGCGGCAAGATGAAGGAATCTGGTGGAGACTACGTCGTCACCAAGAACACGCTGCTGCGCATTGCGTTGGAGCAGGAAGGTCGAGTTGCACCCAAGGAGCTGCTCAGCGGCCCGAATGGCGTTGTGTTTACCAGCGAGGACGTAGCCAAGTCGGTTACGGCACTCAAGGACTGGATCAAGACAGCCAAAGTTGTTGTGATCACCGGTGCTGTGCTGGAGAACTCCGCGCTTGATGCAGAAGCAGCCGAATCGCTTTCCGATCTGCCCACCAAGGAGCAGGTCTTGTCGTCGATCCTGGGTACGTTGAATGCCCCGGCCGGCAGCCTGGTGCGCGTGCTTAACGCGCCGCTGTCCAGCCTGGTGCGGGTCATCAACGCGCACGTCGAGAAGGAACAGGAAGCCGCTGCGTAGCCCCGACGGGCAGTGCAGTGTGCCCGGCGCTTGCCGGAAAATGAGAATACTCGGAATACTTGTCTGAACGATCTGGAGGATCGACACAATGGCTGACCTGAATGCTTTGATGGAAGAACTCGACAAGCTGACGCTGCTTGAGGCGTCGGAATTGGTGAAGTCGCTCGAATCCCGCTGGGGCGTGAGCGCCGCCGCACCCGTAGCCATGGGTGGCTTTGCCGCCGCCGGCCCCGCCGCCGAAGCGGCTGTGGTTGAAGAGCAGACCGAGTTCGACGTCGTGCTCACCGACATCGGCGCCAAGAAGATCAACGTGATCAAGGTTGTGCGCGCCCTCACCAACCTCGGCCTCAAGGAGGCCAAGGACCTCGTCGAGAGCGCTCCGGCCCCAATCCTGCAGGGTGTTGCAAAGGAAGCCGCGGCAGACGCCAAGGCGCAGCTCGAGGCCGAAGGCGCAGTCGTCACCGTCAAGTAGATTACGTGCAGCTTAGGCTGCATCCATCGGTGAAGCTACGAGAGACGGGGGCGAAGTCGCGTACGCGGCTTCGCCCTTGTTTCTTGTTTGCGCCCCTGGTCCATTCGCAATCTTCCTCGCGGCACTCGAATGCGGTCAAAATCCGCTATCGACCCGTGTTGAAACCCGATGCGACGTCGTCCTCATCGCGCGTTTCAAAGCCCGGGCGTAACCCTTCAGATTGCCGGAAGCAAGCGACCGTTGACCCCAAATGGGCACGCGCTGTGCGCCCAAATCACTCGCAGGGGAATCTCCATATGCCACCATTCAAATATTCCTACTTTCAACTGACCTTCGGCCAGGAAGAAGCTTTCCTGCACCCCGAGATTACGTACCGGCGACTGAAGGAGTTCGGCTACGACGCCATTGAACTAACGCCACCCAAAGGCCGCTACGGGTTGGGTGTGAAGCTCGACGACTACTTGCGAACCCACCAGCAACTCATGCTGGATTTTGATTTGAAGGTCTCCTGCATCAATGAGTGCTGGGGCGCCATGTGGGACCCGTATTCGCCCACGTACAAGACCCTCACTGAACCTGGAACTGCAGAACTGGCCATTTCGGAAACGAAAAGCTCGATTGACTTTGCCGCAGAGCTCTCCGCACCCTTCGTAACGGTAGCCACCGCAATTCATCAGGAGATCAATGCCGCTAATGTGCAAGAGTGCACGCTCGTGGCTCTGGACGCGCTGCGGCAGATGTGCGACTACGCGGCACAGAAAGGGGTGCGCCTGGTATTTGAAGCGACAAATCACCTTGAAATGGGCAAGTATGTCAATACGGTCATGAACCACCGGCGGATGATTGAGGCCACCGGCCGCGAGAACATCGGCATCCAGATTGACTGGTTCCATGCCAACTTCGAAGAACTGAATCCGTACGAGGCCGTGATGGATTCCGGCGATCTCCTGTGGCATCAGCACTTTCGTGACTCAAACTCCCTGACCCCAGGCTATGGAACGGTCGATTTCAAGGCAGTCATGCGAGCCCTCAAGAAGATCAACTACGCCGGCTATTGCACGATCGAGAGTGCTCCGATGATCCCCGACTCCGATACCGCCGCTCGCGACGGCATTACCTACTTGAAGATGATGGAGCGGATCGCGGAGTACCAGATTGGCGCCAACTTTCCCAACGGATTTGTTGTCGCCTAGACGTCTTTGCTCTAGGCGTGGCACCCCGCGGGCTATGTAGTGCGATTCATACACAAACGAGGTTGTCGACGCCCGTTCGGCCGCCTCCGGCGTCGGAGGCCCAGGCCGTTGGCTAACCAATCCAGTTCCATGATTATGAACTGAGTCGCGCGTGAGGACGATCACGCCCTCACGCTGGGCGCCGGCTCCTGACCTGCGTCCTGGAAGTTGCGGCGGTAGGCATACCTGCCGCCGCAACATTATTGTTAACACACTTTCATCGCCGCGCCCGGCTGTGTTAGAATAGTCCGGTGATGACTGAAAGACCTTCATCTCCACCTGCAAGCGCCCTCACAACGCAGCACACATGGCCGATCTACGGGCACAAGTGGGCCGTGGCCAGTTTGGCGCGTGGGTTGGGCGCGGCGGGCGGACTTCGTCAGGCGTACCTCTTCCTCGGCCCGCGCCAGGTGGGCAAGAGTACGCTTGTGCGTGCATTTGCCACGGCGCTCTTCTGCACCGGCGCGACAAAGCCCTGTGGATCTTGCCGCAGTTGCGAACGAATGGCGCACCACAGCCATCCAGATTTCCACTTGATTGCACCGCTTGATGCAGGTGAACCTCCCAAGATTGACCGCACCACGGGCAAGCTCTACCAGGAACAGGCCGAGGAACTGGCGAAGGCCGCGTGGCTCCGTCCGTTCGAAGGCTCCTGGAAGCTCTTCCACATTCAGGATGCCCAGAAGGCGACCTCCGATCGGTTCCTCAACCTGCTTCTCAAGACCGTTGAAGAGCCGCCCGACAGCACAATCATCTGCATTTCGGCAATCGATCGCGCGAGCGTTCTGCCCACAATCGTGAGCCGCTGCCAGGTGCTTGAACTGCGCCCGCTCGACCATGCAGCAATGACCGGTGCGCTTGTCGAGGGCTGGCAGGTGCCGAGTGAACAGGCAGCGCTGCTGGCGCGCCTATCTGCGGGCAGGTTGGGGTGGGCGGTGGACCAGGCGCAGCGGCCGGGCATGTGGCAGGAACGCGAGACGCGACTCGAACAACTCTGGGCGCTCATGCGCGCCGATCGCAACGCACGTCTCGCCCTCTCCGAGCAGTTGGCCGGCCGCAACGCACAATTGTACGCGATGCTCGAACTCTGGTCCTCCTGGTGGCGAGACATCATGCTCGTCCAGGCGGGCGGCGGCGACGCCTGCTGCAATACTGATTTTCGCCTAATTCTGGATCAGCAGGCAGCGGCGTTTGCCCCCGAGCAGGTGCAGCACTACATTCGCACAATGCGCCGTGTGGAGCAAAGCCTGCGCACCAACGTCAATGCGCGCCTTGCTCTTGACGTCATGCTGCTTCGGTTGCCACATCTGGCCTGAAGCATTTCGATACGACTTTCGGGGGACACCCTTATGCCTGTAGTGGTTGGCGTTGAGTTCGAAGATGTTGGCAAGGTCTATCATTTTGACCCGCAGAACCTGCTTGATTTGGGCGCGCACGACTGGGTGCTCGTCGACACGGCAGGCGGCGTTGAGGTCGCCCGGGTGGTGCAACCGCCTCACACCATCGCCGACGATGACGTTGTGGGCGACATGAAGACCGTTGTTCGCCGCGCGGGCGCCTGGGATATGGTGCAGCGCGACCTCTGGCAGCGCAAGGAGGCCGAGGCACTTGCGATTTGCCGCAGCAAGGTGCGCGAGAGCAGGCTCGACATGAAGGTCGTCCGCTGCGACTACAATTTCGACGGTGGTCGTCTGCTGATCTTCTTCTCGTCAGAGGCGCGCATCGACTTCCGTACGCTTGTGCGCGAATTGGCGCGCATCTTCCGCACGCGCATTGAAATGCGCCAGATCGGCGTGCGCGACGAGGCCAAACTGCTCGATGGCGTGGGCAAGTGTGGTCGGCAGCTCTGCTGCACAAGCTGGCTGCGCGAGTTTACCCCCGTCAGCATCCGCATGGCCAAGAATCAGGGACTGCCGCTCAATCCCGATGAAATCAGCGGCGTTTGCGGCCGCCTGCTCTGCTGCCTCTCGTATGAAGATGCGCACTACAAGGAGCAGAACAAGAAAATGCCCAAGCTGGGGGCTGAAGTCATCACGCCGCAGGGGGCCGGCCGTGTGCGCCACGTTCACCCGCTCAAGGAGACGGTTACGGTCTTGCTGGAAGGGCAGGTCTTTGCCGAGTTCGGTATTGCGGACCTCATTTCAAGCAAAACGGCTGCGGGCGGCAGTTGTTCAACCTGCGGCGGTTGCACCACCAAGCGGCGTGCAGGCGCTGAAGAGGACAACAAGCGCTACAAGGAGCAGAAGGCCCAGAGCGAGCAGAGTGCGGCCCCACAGGCCGCTGCCGCAGCCCCACAGGAGCCGCCTGCGCCCCAGGGCAAGGCGGCTGATGCAGGCGAAAGCGCCGAAGTGGATGGGAGCGTCCAGCCGAGCGGCGGCAAGCGTCGTCGCCGTCGGCGTCGCTAAACCGAACCGATGGGGAAGGACTCCCGGTAGTGGCGGAAGACCGAGACCCCAGTCGACGTTCTCCGCTGTTCTCTGCACTACTGCTTCACGCAGTGGGAGTAGCAGTGGGTCAGTTTTCCTGAGCGAACGAAAAGGAGCGGAGCCAGTTGGCTCCGCTCAATCTTTTCATTTTGTGCGATTCGAACGTTGCGCCGGCCTAGCTGTTGCCGTTGGACTGCAAGGGTGCATGCGTAAGGTCAACTGGACGCTTGAAGATGGCGAAACGCACAGCCGTGCGCTCGTTGCCTTCGATGTCAACCTCGGTGAAGCTGGGTACCACTGCGAGGTCAAAGCCATCCTGAACCAAGTAGCCGCGCGCAATCGTAATCGCCTTGATTGCCTGGTTGACGGCACTTGCGCCGATAGCCTGCATTTCGGCGTAGCCTGAGTCGCGCATGACGCCTGCAATTGCGCCGGCGACTGCTGTCGACCGAGACTGGGCGGATACCTTGATGAGTTCGGCCATGAGAGTGTCTCCTTGAATGCTGCGAAGCGCAATGAACAATGCCCTGAGTTTCGGGTAGACAAACTACCTTCACAATCATTCAGGACGTGTGGGACACAGGAAAGGTTACGGTCACGTTTCCCCGCGTACCAACTCGTTGCGCACTTCCCATTCAGAGAGTCACTCTCCTCCAATTCACCGTGCTCGCAGGCTCGATCCAAGCCTATTTCGCATAATCAACGGCACGCGATTCGCGCACAACCGTCACACGGATCTGGCCCGGATACTGCATGTTGTCTTCGATCTTCTTGGCAATGTCACGGCTAAGTTGAATGGCCGCGAGGTCATCAATCGCTTCGGGCCGCACGAGCACGCGGATTTCGCGGCCGGCCTGAATCGCAAAGGTCTGGCTGACGCCGTTGAACGAATTGCCGATGCTCTCGAGCTCAGTCACGCGCTTGATGTAGGTGTCAAAGCTCTCGCGCCGCGCGCCGGGCCGTGCACCGCTGATTGCGTCGGCGGCGGCCACAATCACTGCTTCCACCGACTGCGGCTCCACTTCGCCATGATGGCTGGCAATGCAGTTGACCACCGCCTCATTGACGCCGTAGCGGCGCGCAATCTCCGCGCCAACAATTGCGTGCGGCCCTTCCATCTCGTGCGAGACCGCCTTGCCCAGATCATGCAGCAATCCGCCCATGCGTGCAATGCGCACATTCGCGTGAAGCTCAGAGGCCATCGTAGCGGCCAGGTGCGCCGTCTCGATGGCGTGGTTGAGCTGGTTCTGACCGAATGAGGTACGGAACTTGAGCCGCCCCAGCAGCCGCTGGATTTCGCGGTGCAACCCTTGCGCGCCGGTCTCGATGATTGCCTGTTCTCCGGCCTCCATCATGATGCGCTCGACTTCCTGCTGCGCCTTTTCCACTTCCTTCTCGATGCGCGCCGGGTGAATGCGGCCGTCGGCGACGAGTTTGCTGAGCGCCATGCGCGCGACTTCGCGGCGCACAGGGTCAAAGCTGCTGATGGTGAGCGCTTCCGGCGTGTCATCAACGATCAAGTCAACGCCCAGCGCCTGTTCAATCGCCCGAATATTGCGTCCCTGGCGGCCGATGATGCGTCCCTTCATTTCGTCCGAGGGAAGGTCCACGCTGCTCACCGCATATTCGGAGACATGCTCGCTCGCCACGCGCTCAATCGCCAGCGTGACGATTTCGCGACCGCGGCGGTCGGCGTCCTCCTGCACTTCGGCTTCAACCTCACGAATTGTGCGGGCCAATTCGTTGCGTGTCTTCTTCTCAACTTCGGCCAGCAGAACTTGCCGCGCTTCTTCCTGGCTCATGGAGGCCACGCGCTGCAACTCGTCTGACCATTCCTGTTCCATGGTCTCAAGAGTTGCGGTCCGCTGGTCGAGCTTGGCCTGAAGCTGCCCCAGGCGCTTGTCGCGCTGCTCCAACTGCTCGAGCTTCTTTTCCGCGCTGTCGAGTCGATTCTGCAACCGCTCTTCGATCTTCTCGAGTTCCTTGCGCCTGCGCACCATTTCAGTGTCAATCTCGGTGCGCTGACGAACCTCCTCTTCGCGTAGTGTTAGCTGCTGTGCCTTTGCCTTGGTTTCGGCATCGCTGACAATACGCGCTGCCTGCTCCTCGGCTGAAGAGAGAATGCCTTGCTGGCGGGTGCGTTCCGCCTGAATGCCTGCGTTGTAGCCGCGTGGGCGGGCGATGTACCAGCCAGCGGCGCCTGCGATTGCGGCAAAACACAACCACAAGCAGGATGACGAGCCAGATGTCCATGTTAAGTTCCTGTTTGTCACATGCGTAGATGAGTCAGAATGAGTCAAGCGCTTGCCCCCGGGCAGGTTTCTGGTGAGCCACCAGCCATGCGCGTTGGGGCTGCAAAAAAGGCGCCATGGCGAACGCCACGGCGCCCATCAAATCGCCTAGTGTCGCTGCTTTCGTGCCGACGACCGCAGCACGGACAGCATCGCCGAGCGAAGCGGCAGTTGGGAGAGCCGCGCGCCCAATGCTGCGCGCCACTTCCTGCGCATGCCGCGCCGGGATGGGTCACACCTCTGCCAAAATGGAACACAATGAAGAAGTTGCGCAGGCTGTTGCCGGCGTTCGCGTGCAAATTGCTGCGCGCTTACTCGCCGTTGACTTCAACTGCAGCGGATGCGTCGTCGACCGCATCATCTGCTCCGGCAGGCTTCTCGGTCAGGCCCGCACGCACGCGCACGAGCTGGTCGATTTGCGCTGCCACCTCGGGATTCTGCCGCAGGAATTCCTTGGCCGCTTCGCGACCCTGGCCCAATCGAACGTCGCCGAGACTGTAGAAGGCGCCACGCTTGGTGACAATGTCGTTCTCAACGCCGAGGTCAATCAAATCCCCGGCCGTGGAGATGCCTTCGTTGTACATGATGTCAAACTCGGCAGTTTTGAAAGGGGGCGCCACCTTGTTCTTCTTGACGGTGACGCGTGTGCGGTTCCCCACGACGTCCGTGCCCTGCTTGATCGCCTCAATCCGCCGGATGTCCAGCCGCACCGACGCATAGAACTTGAGCGCCATGCCGCCTGACGTCGTCTCGGGACTTCCCCACATCACGCCGATCTTCTGGCGCAACTGGTTGGTGAAGATCATGCAGGTTCCCGAGGACTTGATGACGCCTGTAAGCTTGCGCAGCGCCTGGCTCATGAGCCGCGCCTGCAACCCCACGTGACTGTCACCCATTTCGCCTTCGATCTCGGCGCGCGGCACAAGCGCCGCCACAGAGTCGAGCACGACAACATCCATCGCACCCGAACGCACCAGTGCTTCGGCAATTTCAAGCGCCTGTTCACCAGTATCCGGTTGGGAGATGTAGAGATTGTTGACGTCCACGCCAATGCGTGCGGCGTACGCCGGGTCCAGCGCATGCTCGACATCGACAAAGCCGCAAATACCGCCGCGTCGCTGCGCCTCGGCAATCACGTGCAGACTGAGAGTTGTCTTGCCCGACGATTCGGGGCCATAGATTTCGATCACGCGCCCCTTGGGCACGCCACCGACACCCAGGGCAATGTCAAGGCTCAGGCTGCCCGTGGGGATCGACTCGACGTTGAGCGCCTTGGCGTCGCCCAGGCGCATGACGATGCCATCGCCAAAGCGCTTGTTGAGGCCCACCAGCGTTGTCTCCAACGCCTTCTGGCGCCCTTCGAGACCCGATTCACGATTGCCGTTACCTGCCGACGAAGTCGCCATTATGCCTTGCTTCTTCACAATTTGTTCGATTTGCAGACTACGTTCAATCTGAATCTTACTGTATTTGCGCCATTCATGCAAAAGGTCTGGATAAGGATGAGGCCGCCATTCAGCTGCAACGAGAAAGCGGGCGGCGCTGTTATCAACGCCACCCGCCTGGATGATTCAGAGACTCGCTTGATTAGCCGATAAACGGCGTGTAGATCTTTTCGCGCAGGACCGCAACGTCATGGCGCAGGTTGTCGTTCTGGCGCAATTCTGCAGCGATCTTGTCAATGCCGTGGGCAATCGTCGTGTGATCACGGCCGCCCATCAGCAGGCCGATTTGCGGCAGAGACATGCCCAGGTCTTCGCGCAGCAGATACGTGGCCACGTGGCGCGCGTCGGCAATCGGCTTGGTGCGGCGCGCGCCTGCCAGATCCTCATACGCAAGCGAGTAGTGCTGCGCGACGAGCGCTACAAGCTTCGGCGCTGAACAAGGCTTGCGCTGCGGCGCCACATTGTTCAGCGAATCGGTGGCGAGGGCGATGTCGAGCACGCTGCGCGAGAGCTGCGCCTGCAGAAATAGGTGATTGAGCGCCCCTTCAAGCTCGCGAATGTTGCTGTCCACACGTTCGGCAATCAGTTTGAGCACTTCGATGCTCACCTGGATGCCCATGCGCGCCGCCTTGGTCTGCAGAATGGCCACGCGCGTCTCGAAATCGGGCGCCGAAACATCAACCTGAATCCCACCCTCGAAGCGGCTGCGAAGCCTCTCCTCAAGCAGTTGCAGCGCCTTGGGTGGGCGGTCGCTGCTCATCACGACTTGCCGGCCTGATGCCTGAAGGTGGTTGAAGGTGTGAAAGATCTCCTCCTGCGTGCTCTCCTTGCCGGCGATGAACTGAATGTCATCAATCAGCAGCACGTCAAGCTCGCGGTACTTGTTGCGGAACTGCTCGGTCGTCTGGCTGCGAATCGCGCTGATGAGGTCATTTGTGAACTGCTCGGAGGTGCAGTAGAGCACGCTGTGGCCGCTGCGCACGAGGTCATTGCCGATTGCATGAAGCAGATGCGTTTTGCCCAGCCCCACGCCGCCATAGACAAAGAGCGGGTTGAACTTGAAGCCGGGTTTCTCTGCAACGGCCTGCGCCGCGGCGTAGGCAAAGCGGTTGCTGTTGCCAACCACATAGGCGTCAAAGTTGTGCGCGGGATTCAGTTGCGTTTGAACGCCGGCAAAGCGCTTGGCGGTACTCTGGACCGTGCGCGTGGCAGGTGATTCAGGCGGCGCCGGTGCGTCGTCGGTCGCCAGCGCAGGCGCCGCTCGATCGTTCATGTCTCCCGAATCCGCAACGACCTCACCGGCGTAGAGCGGCGGCAATGCGCCTGCCGCATCGGTCACACGGCGCGGCCGCACGAGGAACTTGACATCCACCGTGCGTCCGACGATGCCTTTGAGGGTCTTGTTTACGAGTGGGCGCAGCCGATTTTCAAGCCAATCGCGGGCATAGGTGTTGGGCGTGCCAATGAAGAACTCGCCATCCTCGTAGCCCTCGACCCACGTGTCATGCAGCCAGGTGTGATAGGCGTTCTGCTCGAGCTGAAGCTGAAGCTCGCCCAGGAGCTTTTGCCATGCCGCGCGTGCATCAAATGGCTGCGCGGCGCGTGGCGCAATCGCTGGTTGCGTATAGACCCGTGCGTCGTCCCCAAAAAGCCCGGGCTGGTGCGCGGAAATCCGGGAATCCGCAGTGAAGGTTGTCGCATCGATCTGGTCTTCCACGACGCCATTGTGCACTTCGCTACCTGCGGACGCACCGGTCACTTCTGCAGCTGCTTCATGTCTGGTCGATACTTCAATGCCCCGGCCTGACTGGATCTCTTGATTGCCCATGGGCCACCCTTGTCGGTGGTGATCTCGCGAAGCAGAAGCCCGGGCGCTTCCATACACGCTCCGGGCGGAAAATGTCTTGCGGCTCATCCTGCGTTCTCCGTTTGCACTGTACAAGCGACCAGGTACACCTCCGGCCGAAGCCGAAGGCTGAGAAGTCACTGTGAATGGGCACACGCCTAACTGGCACAAGCGCATGTTGCCATTCGGCGAGGCGCCCACGTTCATGATTCGCTATGACACGACATCGTTGTTTGGTCCGTGCACTGCGTCGGACCACATTGCTGGGAGGAGTCGTACACCGGACTGCGACCTGGCGTTGTCGCTGCTGAGGGGCCGCATCCGATGAGAGGCGATTGTGACGGCTACGATGTTGCTTGCACGACTACGCAAGATTCTAGCAGAAGGGATGACTGAAGGCAATAGCCGGGGGGTTGGCGGGCGCTCTACGATCGCATTGATTATCGTCAATTAGAGGCACGGAACTTTCGTTCTACGCAAGATATGGGCCCTTTCAGCGCCTTAATCCACTAATTCGGCACAGAATTCGCATAGCAAATACAGCAACTGTTAAGGTTGAGGTTTCTGTTGCATCGTTCCGGCTAACATTCCGTTAAACTTGTCCCCAGGCGGTTTTGGACTTCTCCACCCCACGCTTGAGTTCTCCCCGCACTTTTCCACAGTTGGCGAAGAACTGGGGATTTGGGGGCGTCACGCGACCAACGCCATCGTGCATTGACGGGAACAACCTGACGCAGAGTCGCCGAGACGCAGAGAACTTCAAAGCTAGACGCTCGCGCACGTCCTGTTGGTACTGCTCACTGCGCCTCGGCGACTCTGCGTCAAGGTTCGGAAGTTGGCCCCAACCCGTACCTTGCTCTGATTCAACCCATGCGCCAAAATGTTCACACCACAACGTCCGCCGCCCCTAAAGGATCACGTACAGTGTATTTCAACTTCACGAACCGCAGCGCCGATGACTGGTGGAGCCGCCGGGCCTTTGTACGCACGTGGTGGCGCGCAAACGCGCGCGATCGACGCTGGGTTCCGCCCAATTACCCATTCTACTTGCGCACCGTGGCAGGGCGGGCCGAATCCTTCTTCAACTCCATGCATCCAAAGATGCTAACCGTGGAGGCAGTCCCTCAGCGCGAGCCGGGCGGCAGCCTCTTCGCCCCAACGTGGCCCGCGGCAATCGGCGACACGGTCGTCGCACAAGCGCTGATTCTCACGCTCGCTGGGCGGCAATCGCCAATCTCATACCTTGCCATGCTCAGCGTCGCCAATGATGAGGAAACGCTAGACCAACTCCTGACGGCCTCGTGGCAGCAGGAGACCAGCGCCGGTGCGCAGCGCCTGGTGGGGCCGTCCGAACTTGCGCCTTCCATCAGCGCCGGGCTGCTGATGGACCACTTCCATCGCCCGCCGCCGCTGCATACGCCATACAATTCGCCCTATATGCCCGAATTGCTTGAGAGTGTGATGGACCCCTTGCGCTTCAGCAGACTATGGCATTTCGAGACGACAGCGGAAACGCAGCAGTCTGCCTGGCCCGCAGGATTCGAGATTGTTGCATTGGATGTCATGCGCCTGGCCGACGATCTGCTTCCGCTCGTTCATGCGGCCCTTCGCCAGGACGATGACGGAGAATCCCTTCCCGGCGCAGACGAGGTGGAGTTTGCGCTGCGCATGTGGTCGGTCTCTCCCTTGATAGGCTCCGTGGCCCTATTGGACGGCGCCCCCGTTGGTTTCGTGTTGATGCAGGCCGACGTAGGTGAAGCGCTGCGCAGAGTACGCGGCGGTCTGCCTTTATGGGGCCGCGCCGCACTGGCCTTAAGGCCGCCTGTGCGGGCGACAAATGGGCGCTTGCTGCTTGGTGCGCTCCTGCCGGAACACCGCGGACGCGGCTTTGCGGATAATCTCTTCGAGCACGCGGCCGCCCAGGCGCGCAGCTTTGGGTGGCGCACGCTCGCCATCGGGCCTGTTGCGGAGGGAAGCGCCGCGGCGCGCTTCCTGGCCAGGATTGGGGCTGTTCCGCTGCAGCGCTACTGTCTCTTCGCGCAAGAGGGGTAGGTGCATGGTATCCTGATTCCTTGCCGTCCCGTGACGGCACGCCGGCGCCAGGATGCAGATTGCCCCATTCACGACGGAACGGAAACATTGCGCATGACCAACCCGGAGAATCAACCCCTGGATCTTGTCGTACAGCGCGAAAGAGGCCTCCTGCGCATCAAGTGGGCGGACGGCCACGCCAGCGCCTACTCGCTCTTGTGGCTGCGCAGCCAGTGCCCCTGCGCAACCTGCCGCGAGGAGCGGCGCGAGCGGCTGATGGAGGAGGCAAGCGGCTCCTTTCGCCTCAATTCCGGCCCACAACCAAGTGCCGAGGTGGTGGCAGCCGAATTGGTCGGCGCCTATGCGCTACGCCCCGAATGGGGTGATGGTCACAACACGGGCATCTATCCATTCTCTTCACTGCGCCGAAGTTGCCCATGCGCAGAGTGCAATCCCGGCGGCGCGCCGCCACTTGTACCGGATTGACGAACGAAGTCGTATCACAACAAAACGAACATCTCAACGCAAAGGCGCAGAGGACGCAAAGAAACGCAAAGGAAATACAACTCCGGGACGTCAGTCCCAGGCGTTGTAATTCTTTGCGTTTCTTTGCGTCCTCTGCGACTTTGCGTTGAGATTTTCGTTTGGTTGTGCTGTAAATCATGTGCAATCTAGCGTGCAGCAGTGGGCGCGATAGAATCCATCGAACGCACCGTTGCGGCTGGAGCCTTTCAGCACGAGGCCCATTGCGGTGATTGTTGCCGGCAGAGCGAGTCAGACATGAAGCGAACGTTCGTCACGAATACGGGAGTCATCTCCTATGAAATGCTCGAAGCACTTGAGCCTCCCGGAGAGGCGGCCGACAGAGGCTCCCCTAACACTACTTCACAACTTTTTGAGCAGCGGGCGTGCGGCGTGGGGTGCGCTTCTGCCGCAACTCAATCGCACGCGTCGAGTGCTGCTTCCCGACCTACCCGGTCACGGCGCTTCGGTCGGCCATCCACCCGGTTACCATCACTGGGCGATTGCGCGCCAACTTGCGGCACTGATGAACGCAGAGGGAACGGATCGAGGGCACCTGGCGGGCGTCAGCAGTGGCGGGATGATTGCGCAGTTGCTTGTCCATCACCGGCTGGTTCGTCCCACGTCGCTGACCCTCGTGAGCACCACGCACAGCACCAACCCCGCAACGACAGGCGCAATCAACACGTTGATCCCCGAGAACTTCCAGGCCGGTCGCGCGTGGATGGAAGCCACAGCCGCGTTTGCATGACCCACACCATGGTAAAGGGTATTACGAAGAGAAGCTGCTGCCAGGGTTCAAAGCCCTGCGCCCTGATTCAGCGATTGACCTGCCACTGACCGCGCTTCAAGCGTTCACAGTGCCGGTTTGCCTCATTCATGGGGAGCGCGACGAGTTCTTCCCGCTGCAGGCTTGCGGAGCGCATGGCAAACTCCATCCCGGACGCCGAGCTGCATGTCATCCCCAGGCAAACCCATGCGCTGATCTTCCGCCAGCCTTCGAAGGTAGGCGCAATCATGGTGGACTTCCTCGATCGTCACCCCGCGCCGGAACGTGCTGAATAGGCGTGAGGCTTCGTTCCACGCCGCACAGGTGGTTCTATGGGGCGTAGCGGCTGCTTCAGCTGCCGAGCTCGCCAATCGCGCTCCCTCCCGGCCCAAGGGCGGCTCCAAAGTTTTGCTCTATTGCTTGGGATAGAGCGGCTCTCGTCGCCGACTCCGCCATAGGCTGATGAACATTGCGGAAATAGTTCGGTATGAAGGGCGCCGCCATCTGCGCCATAGGCTGAAGCCTACGGCGAGTCAACCCAAGCCTGCTTCAGCAGGCTGAAACCCTTCTGTACTCGAGGGAGACGGTGGCAGTCGGCTTCAGCCGACTTGGGTTGGATAGCTGCAGGCTTGAGCCTGCAGCGGTGGCCGCGGCGAAGTGATTTTGCCAAAGTATTGTGGCAATCTCCATAAGCCTACGGCGAGTCAACCCAAGCCTGCTTCAGCAGGCTGAAACCCTTCTGTACTCGAGGGAGACGGTGGCAGTCGGCTTCAGCCGACTTGGGTTGGATAGCTGCAGGCTTGAGCCTGCAGCGGGGCGGCGGCCCCCCATGACACGTCGCCGCCACCGAGCAATTTCGGATTGAGAAGGGAGCTGCCACTGGTCTGCGTAGGCGTGCGCTAGGCAAGTACGGCAATTGAAGCAATCGCTGCGAATCGCCTGGGTCCTTCCGCGACAAAGCAATCCGTCCGCGTGGGTTATCGGCGCAGAAGCGATTTCGCTTGCCGTTGAAGTGTCTGGCGCATCAATTTGTGCGATTCGGATCGCGGCGCGAAATCGACTAGAATTGATTCCGCGTCCTGCGCGCACCGACCCAACATGGAGTCACGATCATGCCAGTTGTAAAGATTAGCCCGTCAATTCTAACCGCCGACTTTGGCAACCTGGCCGAAGCGGTTCGCAGCGCCGAAGCCGGAGGCACCGACGCGATTCACCTCGACGTGATGGATGGCGTTTTCGCACCGAACATTACCTTTGGCGTGCCAATCGTCCGCGCCGTGCGTGCGGCGACTTCGCTGCCGCTCGACGTGCACCTAATGCTCCAGAATCCTGATTCGTTTCTCCGCGATTTTGCCGCGGCCGGGGCAACCAACATCACGGTGCATGCCGAAGCGTGTCGCCATTTGCACCGTACGGTGCAGGAAATTGCGGCGCTCGGCGTTCACGCGGGTGTGGCTATCAACCCGGGGACGAGCATCGAACTCGTGCGCGAGGTCATTCCCTTCGTCGATCTGATCCTCGTGATGAGTGTGAACCCCGGCTTTGGCGGTCAGCAGTTCATCGAGACAACCACGAGCAAGCTGCGACGTATGCGCAAATTGCAGGAGGAACTGAATCCAACTTGCGAGCTTCAGGTTGACGGTGGCGTCTATGCTTTCAACGTCGACGATGTTGTCCGTGCGGGCGCCAACAACATCGTCGTGGGCAGTGCGGTCTTCAATACCTCCGGCACGCCGCTTGAAAACATCAACGCACTGCGCGCCGCGATCTCGGAGAATACCGAGGCTTTCGCATAGCACAATTGTGGCCAGGAATTGCGTGGCAAGCAGTTCCCAAACGCACAGATCAAGGGCCTCAGTCACTCGACCGAGGCCCTTTTGTTCTTCGGAATCATCCAGCGCGAGAATTTGAGTCTTCGTAGCGGAGGCTTCCGCTACGCAAACAGGCAGCCCCTACGACGTGGCCTGGCGCCGCTGTCCTTCAGGGGAAGTGCGCCGCCTCTATCTGAGCAGCAAGGCTGCCTGGTAGACAAATGGAAGGACAAAGAGCATGCTGTCCAGCCGGTCCAGCATGCCGCCGTGACCGGGAAAGAAGTGGCCGCTATCCTTGACGCCCACCTGGCGTTTGACCATGCTGATGGTCACGTCGCCGAAGAAGCCGAGAATGCCGCCCACAAAACCAAGCAGCGCGGCGAGGCCAAGATTGATGTCGATTGGCGTCAGCGCAACCAGTAGCATGCTGACAATTGCGGCACCCACCCACCCGGTAATTGTTCCTTCCCAGGTCTTTTTTGGGCTTACGCGCGGCCAAATCTTGTGGCGGCCCATTGTGGTGCCCACGAAGTAGGCGAAGGTGTCATTGCCCCAGGCAATCAGGAAGCCGAGCAGCAGCCACCAGAAGCCATTGTCCAGGCCGCGCAGCGCGATTGCTTGCGCGCCCATAACGCCCATATAGAGCGCCGGCATCACGGTCGCCATGGCGGCCGTCACAGGAAACTCGTGAACCGTGAGCGCCCAAATGAAGACAGCCATGAAGCCGACAGTGGCGATAAGCGAAAGCGGGAACCAGGTGGGTTGCCAGCCGTAGAGCGAGAGGGCCGCCAGCCAGACGAGGCCAATGATCGGCTGGGGATGAAAGCCGCCGGTCTTCAACATGCTGAAGAACTCGGACCCGCCCATGAGGATTGCGACAAGCGCCATCAGCGCAAACGGCCACCCGCCATACCAGGTGACAACGACAACGACCAGAAATGCGGAGACGCCGACGACGGTGCGCAGGAGCATGGGGGATATCGAATTCAGGCGCGCGCGATGGGCGTCGCGGGCGATGAAGGAGTTGCTGCGGGTGGTGCATCGGCCGCAGAACGCGGAACTTTGTGCTACGACCCCGCCGAAGCGCCGCTGCCGTCCTGCATATGCCTCCAGGGCGCGCCTAAGCTCGTCGGTGTTGAAATCCGGCCAGTAGGTTGGCGTCTGGTAATACTCGGCGTAGGCGGCCTGCCACAGCAGGAAATTGCTGAGACGCCACTCCCCGCCGGTGCGGATGATCAGGTCGGGGTCCGGCAGATCCGCAACATACAGGTAGTGGTTGAGCAACTCCTCGGTAATGTCCTCGGGTGCAATTCCTTCCTGCATGATACGCCGCATTGCGTCGAGGATTTCCGCCCGCCCGCCGTAATTGAAGGCCACATTCAGCACGATGCGGCTATTGTTCTTTGTCACCTCAAGTGCCTTGCGCACCTGCTGCTGGAGATGTGGGTCAATCCCCTCCAGTCGGCCGCTGTGCACAATCTTCACACCATTGCGATTCAACTCGGCCAACTGGCGCTGGATGGTCAGCCCGAGTAGGCGCATCAACCCCGTCACCTCGTCGGGTGGACGGCGCCAGTTCTCGGTGGAAAAGGCATAAATCGAAAGCACCTCGATGCCGAACTCGACACAGCTCTCGAGGATACGCTTGATGTTGTCTACGCCGGCGCGGTGGCCGGCAAGCCGTGGCAGGCCGCGGTTCTGCGCCCAACGGCCGTTGCCATCCATGATGATGCCGACATGGCGAGGAACTGGGCCGGGAACGGTGCTCTGGTCGGCGGATTGACTGCTCAATGAACGACTCCTGAGAAACGATTCGATCGATGGTGTCGCGTCGGAGGACGCCAATCCGGTCGCACTCCAGCCACTCCTACACCGTTCCGCAATTCCGCCGCGGGCGCAAACGCAGGCAAGTACCACACAACTTCAAAGAGACAGTGGAGCCATCGCCGTCCTCTGCGCTTCAGTGCCTCTGCATCGAGATGTTGTCATCATCTCGGCATCACGCTACACGGTCATGATCTCGGTGTCCTTGTCGCGCGCCAATTCGTCCACGCGCTTGATCGTGGCATCCGTCTTCTCCTGGACGCGCTTCTCGCCATCCTTGAGGTCGTCCTCGGAGATCAGGTGTTCCTTCTCGTACTCTTTTAACTCGTGAATCGCGTCGCGGCGAATGTTGCGAACGGCGACACGCGCCTCTTCGGTGCGCTTGTTCACTTGCTTGGTCAAGTCGCGCCGTCGCTCCTCGTTGAGCGGCGGAATGTTGAGGCGGATCGAGATTCCGTCATTGTTGGGCGACAGACCCAGATCGGAGATGGCGATTGCCTTCTCGATCATGTGCATGTCGGTCTTGGAATAAGGCTTGATCTGAATCTGCTGCGCTTCCGGAATCGAAATGGTTGCCAACTGGGCAATCGGCGTGGGCACCCCATAATAGTCAACCTTGATGCCGTCCACAAGGGCGGGCGTGGCGCGGCCTGTTCGAATCGTCAGGAAGTCGTGGCGGAGCGACTCAATTGCCTTGTTCATGCGCTCCGTGGCGTCATGCAGGACGTCTTCAATCATGACGGAAACTCCTTGGCTGGGGAGAGCGGTGATTTGCTTGGTGTTTTTGGGGACTTCGAGAATGGAATCGCACGCGCCGATCCGGTCCAGGTGCAACAGTTGTCCATCGAATGGCGCGGGTGATCAAATGGATTGTAGCAGAAAAGCGCGCCGCGCCGGAAACAGCGCCGCGCCACCCTCAAGGATTTGTAAAGAAGCGAGCCTTCCGACTTTGGAAGCCTCGCTTCTCCACACGCTAGAATGTCACTACTCGCGCATGGCACCTCAGGCAGTAATCACGGTGCCCACCGGCTGCCCCGTGACAACCTTCACGAGCGTATCCTCCGCCCAGAGATTCACCACCTGGATCGGCAGGTCATTGTCCATGCACATGGCCATGGCCGTGCTGTCCATGACCCCCAGCCGCCGGTTTAGAGCCTCAATGTAGGTTAGTTTCTCGTAGGGTATGGCGTTGGCGTTCTTCTTGGGGTCGCTGTCGTAGACTGCATCAACCTTCGTCGCCTTGACGAGCAGCTCGGCATCAATTTCCATCGCGCGCAGGCTTGCGGCCGTGTCTGTGGTGAAGTACGGATTGCCCGTGCCTGCGCCAAAGATGATCACACGCCCCTTCTCCAGATGGCGAATCGCCCGACGCTGGATGTAGGGCTCGGCCACCGCGCGCACTTCAATGCCCGTCATCACGCGCGTCGGCAATCCTTCGCGTTCCAGTGCGTCCTGCAGGGCCAGGGAATTCATCACGGTTGCCAGCATGCCCATGTGGTCGGCAGTCACCCGCTCCATGCCATGGTCCAGCCCGTCCTGCTTGCCGCGCCAGAGGTTGCCGCCGCCGATCACAAGCGCAACCTGTACGCCCATGTTAACGATCTGCGCCACTTTCTGTGCGACAAACTCGGCCTGGCTGGGGTTGATGCCGAAGCCGCCTTCGCCCGCCAACGCCTCGCCGCCGAGTTTGAGCAGAATACGCCGATACTTGATGTCCGCCATCGCCGGTCTCCTTCCATGGTCACGTTCTGATTCCTGCATTGCCGCGCCGTGCACCCGCCACTGCGCACACGCACTCCACCTAAACGAATGCCCAGCCGGTGAGGCTGGGCATTCGTTTTCTTCGGATTTGTTACTCTCCGATGGCCAGGCGGCTGAAACCGCCGACCTTGATGTTCTCGCCCAGCTTGGCGATCGCCTCGGTGAGCATCTGCTGAATCGTTACGTCAGGGTTGCGAATGTTCGCCTGTTCGAGCAGGCAGATTTCGCTGTACCACTTGTCAAGCTTGCCGGCGACAATCTTCTCGATGACGGCGGCCGGCTTGCCGCTGTCAACCATCTGCGCGCTGTAGATTTCCATCTCCTTGGCAACTGCATCGGCGGGAACGTCTTCGCGGCCGACGTACTCGGGGCGACTTGCAGCCACCTGCATGGCAATCTCGCGTGCGAGCGCCTGGAAGGTCTCATTGCGTGCGACGAAATCAGTTTCGCAATTGAGGCGAACCATCGCGGCCATCTTGCTGTTGCTGTGCATGTACATGCCAATCACGCCTTCATTGGCAGCGCGGCTGGCCTTGCTGGCGGCCTTGGAAAGGCCCTTCTTGCGCAGGTAATCGGCGGCCTTCTCAAAGTCGCCATCGTTCTCGGTCAACGCCTTCTTGCAGTCAAGAAAACCGGCGTCGGTGGCTTCGCGCAGCAGTTTCACCATCTCGGCAGTAATTTCGGCCATTGGTCATTCTCCATATGTCGCCCCGCTATCCAGCATGCAAGGCTCTTGATCTCTCGGCCGCCAATAGGGCGGTCATTTATTCGTGTAGTAGCAGCGATTCTGCTTAGGCCACATCTTCGGCGTCAGGAACATCCAGAAGATCAACTTCGAGTTCTGAAACTTCCTCGTCGATTTCAGCTTCCAGTTCGTCGACGATCGCTTCGTCAATCAGCTCTTCGTCGATCATCTCTTCATCGTCAATCCCGCGCAGTTTGGCCAGCGTGCTCGGTCCAAGGTACTGCTCCATGTCCGCAATTTCGCCCTTGCTGACGCCGGTGTCCACGGCGACCTGGTCGCGCACGTGGATGCCTTCCATGACGGCGTCGGCAATCACCGAGACAATCAGTTTGACGGAGCGGATGGCGTCGTCATTGCTGGGCACGACGTAATCGATGGGCGAAGGATCCGCGTTCGTATCCACCATGCCGACGATGGGAATGTGGAGGCGGTTGGATTCAACAACTGCCAGGTCCTCAAGGCTCGTGTCCACGACGAACACGATGTCAGGCAGCTTGCGCATGACCTTGAGGCCGCCGATGCGCCGGTTGAGCTTGTCCACGTCGCGCTGAATGCTCAGGCGCTCTTTCTTGGTGTAGTTCTTGAATTCACCGCTGTCCATCTTGCGTTCGGTGGTCAGCAGGTATTCAAGGCGCTGGCGAATCGTGGCCCAGTTGGTGAGCGTGCCACCCAGCCACCGCTCGTTAACGTAAGGCATTTGGCAACGCTCGGCCTCGGCCTTGATTGTGGCCTGCGCCTGGCGCTTGGTGCCCACAAAAAGGACCGTGCCACCCTTGGCCACAACTTCGCTGATGCGCTTGGAGGCGGCGTTCAACTCGGCAAGGGTCTGCTGCAGGTCAATAATGTGAATGCCGCTGCGCTCGGTGAAAATGTACGGGCGCATGCGCGGGTTCCAGCGCTGGGTGCGGTGCCCAAAATGGACGCCCGCCTCCAACAACTCCTTCATGGTGACTGCCATTGGTGAATCTCCCTTTGGGTTGTTCTTCCGCACCCTTCATTCCGCGAACTGACCACAGGCACGTGCGCGTGTGGCACCCGGTTCGACGGTCAGGGTGCGTGCAGGATTGTTACGAGGCGCCTGGCGCGGACATTCACTGCGCGCAGACACCGAAGGAGAATTGTACATCAGGAGCAAGTGGAGATCAAACGCGCGGGGATGGGAAATGGCAGAAATCCAGAGCAAATCGGGGAAAGTCGCGCACGCGCTAATCGGTGCGCTTGTAATCGACAAAGCGGTAGCCCAAACCCCGTTCGGTGAAGATGTAGCGGGGGTTTTCGAGGTCCGGCTCGATCTTTTTGCGCAAATACGTAATGTAGAGGCGCAAGAGGTGGTTGTCGTTGATGTACTCAGGCCCCCAAACCTTTGTGAGCAAAGTTTCGTGGGGGATGACCCAGCCCGCATTCTGGATGAGTTGGTAGAGCAGCCGGTATTCGGTGGGGCGCAGGTTGATGCGCTCGCCATCGACGATGACGTCGCGTCGCTGCAGATCGACCTGCAGGCGCTCGTCAATCTGCACCGTCTGCTTCTCAAGGCGGCCGCTGTTCTCCGACCGGCGCAGTACAGCACGTACGCGGCTTGAAAGCTCGCG
Organism: uncultured Chloroflexia bacterium; assembly: GCA_963735275.1. Taxonomy (GTDB): domain Bacteria; phylum Chloroflexota; class Anaerolineae; order Caldilineales; family Caldilineaceae; genus UBA5069. Next base: position 1,197,213 of record CAVTKJ010000004.1, read on the forward strand.
CGGGCTGAAAGGCTTGGTCATGTAGTCGTCAGCGCCCAGGTCCAGCCCCTTGATCTTGTCGTCCTCGTCGGAGCGCACGGTGAGCATGATGACCGAGGAATCGCTGATCTGGCGCAGCCGCTTGAGCGTTTCGAAGCCATCCATCCCCGGCATTTCCACGTCAAGCAGAACCAGGTCCGGATTGTGGTCGCGCACCTTCTCCAGCGCCTGAATGCCGGTGTTGGCCTCGAGGGTGATGTAACCCTCGAGGTCCAGATTCATCTTGACAAAGCGCACCATGCGCGGCTCGTCATCGACGACGAGGATGGTGATGCGCGCCTGGGTGGTCACAGTTGTGGCGCGAGTCGGCGCTTCACACTGCCTAAATGGTGGCTATTGTGAAAGATACCCCGGTAGAGGCAACGAGGAGTAGTAGTGTACGCCAATGTCATTGGTTTCACCTGCCTTTACGTCTACGAGAATTGTCTCGTCGGTGGTTTCGTCAATTAACTGGTAGGAAGTCACAACCGCGTCGAGTATGATCGAGTAGACGCCGGGAACAACATTGTTGACGACAAAACCGCCGTCTGTGTCTGTGACACCCTTCTTGGCCGAATCCGCCGAATAACCGGAAGCGCGCGGTACGCCACTTTCATCTCGAATCAACTCTGCCAAGCCGACAATGACGCCGGCGACAGGCGTATCCACGCCATCGCGACGTATGATCACGCGCCCCGTTACCGAGCCGGTTTCGGACGTTGGTGCGCCCTTCAAACCGGAGACATTGGGCTTTGGCGTGGGCATGGGTGAGTCAGCAGAGGGCGTGGACAGTGGCGAGCCGGCGACCGGCGTTGCCAGCGGCGAAGCGCTGTCGGATTGTGCCGCCGGTGCGCTCGGCGCGGCCACGCTTAGGTCGGGTTCCTCTGTAGCAGGCGCCTCTGTGGCAGCGCTCGCAGCCGCAGCAATGGGCCTCGGCGACGCCGACGGCGTTTCCGGCGCCTTGTCGCGCCCACACGCTCCTAGCGTCAGCGCCACAGTAATAGCAAGTGCAATTCGAGGGATTCGTTGGTTGAACATTTGGGACCTCACTCAAGCTGTTTCGATCTGGAAAAACCAGTGGCTGCGCGAAACCTGCGGGTCAAAGTCGAATGGAAGCGGGCGAGGTTGCCCTCGCCCGCCCCCAATGTCGATGTCAGCACCGACAACAGCAAATGGACGGCTGCTGCTGTCCTACTTCTTGACGCCTTCGTAGACGTACAGGTTGTCCACGCCGGTCGCCGTCGTCGTCTCGTTGACGACAGTCACAAGCTTGCCCGCCGGGTCGGCGGCGGTGCAGGTGCCTGCGCCCACGAAGCCGGCCGGCAGCTTGCCAAATTGAATGTCCGAAATGGCCTGGCCAGGAGCAAGAGTGGCGTTGACCTGGTAAGGCGGCGTGCCCTGTGGATTACTGAAGGTGCACTTAACCGCAGTAGCAGCGCCACCAACGTTCTGCACGCTAAATCCTGTGTAGAAGATACTGTTCTTGTCCATGATCAGCGGCATAACGCTGACCGGGCCGGCCTCGGCAGGGTCAAACGCAGCGTAGGTCTCGCCGTATGCAAAGGCAGAGCCTTCAGCTTGGTTGGCTACGGCCACCAGCGGCTGGTTGGCGCTGTTTGCCGTTACCTGCGCGGCACCCACAAAGCGGGCGCCGTTCTTGCAATTCTCGCCGGGGTCGTCGGCCGGAATCGGAGCAAAGGCGCGTAGGGCGTAGGTGTTGGAAGCGCCCGGCTGAATCGTCTGCGTCTCTTGGCATGCCGTGCCCTCTTCACCCGGCGTGTAGCTGACGGTGACGGTCGTCGGCTGGTTGCCGCCGTTCTGAATCTGCAGACCAGTGACGGTGCCGCGGTTGTTGGAGTTGATCAGCGGGAAGACCGGATTCGTTGAGCCGCCCGTGAAGCCGGTGTAGGCCAGTATCGCGCGGCTGGTCTCCTGAATCACAACGGCCACAAGCGGCTGATTGCCAGTCACTGTCGCCGCGAAAACCTTTGCTGAACCATGATCCTCAGCAGCCTGATAGAATACCTTGGCGGCGCCTGCTTTGATGGTGCCGGAGGCCGTCTTGCCGTCACTGTAGGAAACGGTGACGTTGGCATCACCCGTGCCGGCATTCTGCACGCTGTACCAGGAGGTGAAGCCATTATTGTTCTTCTGCAACAAGGGCAGCAGGACCGTGGTGGAGCCACCCGAGCGACCGACATACGACGCGCCTGCGCTGAAGTTAGGCGTTACAAGGTTGGATATGGCAGCGACCTTCTTGTCCGACGAAATGACGAACGAGCCGCTAAAGCCGTTGGCAACGTTGCTGATGGGAAAGTACGTTTTGGAGCTGTTTACGGGAATTGTGTCATTCAGTGGCGAACCACTCTGCGAGCCGTCGGGATTGTAGCCGACGAGGACGACTGTGGCTGTGGCTGTATCCAGATTCGCGACCTGGATACCGGACGTATAGGCTGGGAACTGTGTGTTTTGTGCAAGGGCAACCTGAGCCCCACCAACAACTGCGACGCCGGCTGCGAGCGCGAGCACCAACAACAGCCTAATTACTTTGGACATAGTTCAAGTCTCCCTTTTGCAGAACAATTCGCGATTCGAAGTGCGCTGTACGACAAGTTGTCAATACCTCGTCCCATTTTGCGCCAAAACGAAGGCGATTCCAATAGGCCAAAAGGGGTATTCTGCGATGAGGCCCATTTTTGGCACATACCGGCTGCTGTGCTGCCATGCTCGCTCCAGAGGATACTTCTTTTGGGGTATCAGGGTCGGGCAGGAGGGCCACTGCTCGCTCGCTTTGAAGTCTGTTTGTGCTAGACCTCAGTGCGTACCGTGCGCGTATGGCGGATCATCGTTGTTGCGGCAACAATCGCGCCGCAGCCAATGGCAGTATATGTGATCAGTAGCACCCGCGTCAGAACTGCAACCAATACGGCAACTGAGGAAGGCATGAATGGCGTCAGCAGAAGACTTAAGCCCACTTCGGTGATGCCAAAGTTGCTGGGGAGAAAGAATACGAGCAGTGATAGCGTGCCGACTGCCGTATACGCGAAGATCGCAAAGGGAAGAAAGTCCACACCAACGCCTGCAAGCTGCGCAGCAATTCCAAACAGCACCACGCCACCGAGAGATGCGGCCATCCCCTCAACCGTCACCCAGACGGCAACAGAGCGCGTTGGCAGGCTGATCGTTTGCTGCACGCGCAGTCGCCTTGCAATCCAGTTGAGCGCGCGGGCTGCACCACCAGCGCGCCCGATACCACCACCAGCGCCATCGCCACAATGCTCGCGGCCTGCGTTTGCGCAGCTGAGAGAAACATGAAGCTCAAAGCCACAATCGCGCCAGCAATTGTGGTCACCAGCAGTTCGATGGCGCTACCCATGGCAACCACGCGCGCCGGCTCGCCCGTCGCGCCATAGAAGTACGATCGCCCCACCACATACCATACAGTGCCCGGCAAGTGGCGCGCAAGGTGCGTGCTGGCGTAGATGTGAAGATGGTCCACCTTACTAAGGGCACTTCCCATGGTGCGCATAATGTGGGCCCACACCCATGCCGCCGCCAACAAACCGCCAATCATTAGCAGCTGGCCAACGAGAAGTGCCGGCCACGCCTGCGCAACATCAATCGAGAGCAGCGCCGCTCGCTCACGAAAGATCAACCAGCCCAGCACGCCCAGCATTAGCAGCGCCGTCAGCCCGGCGGCCACATAGTGCGAGAGCGGGCGCTGCCGTTGCGCCGCACCCAAAGCGCCCGATGCATCGGGCGCGTCAACCAGCGGCTGCTCTTCTGCGTCAGGCTGTAGTTCAATCGGTAGCGGTTTAGGCGGCAGCGACGGCATGGCGGGCGGGCTACTCAACGGCGCCGGGGCTCGACATGGGGCAACGTCAGATAGTGTGAACGCACACTCCGGCTTTCCTCTGCCGTTGCGCGCCGGCAGATGTAGATGAGCTGGTTGGCGACGTTGGCCGGTAGCATGGCCGCCAGCGCAGCACGCACCCACTTCTGCGGTTGCACTGCAAGCCAGTCAAAATCCAAGGTCGTACGCGGGCGGCTGATTTCGCCCCAGCCCACAACGCTCTCGGCAACCAGGCCGCCGCGCAGCAGCATAGCCTGCCAAGTGCGCCGCGTGGCGTAGCGCTGGTGCGGCTGGCCGTCATCCCACACTTCGCCGCTACGCCACACGCTTTGGAAGTTGCCAAAGAGCCCAAAGGCATTGGGCAGCAGAATGCAGGCGCGGCCACCGGGCTTGAGGATACGGGCCAGTTCGGCTGCGCCCTGCTGCGGGTCATCGTAGTGCTCAAGGCTGCCAATGCTGACCACAGCGTCGGCGCAAGTGTCGGGGAGGGCAATCGTTTCCCCATCGGCGACCACCCACGTCGCCCGCGCAGGTGAGCGGAACGCCACACGCGACAGCGCCTGAAACGAGAGGTCCACTCCAATAGCGTGAATTCCCTGCGCGGCCGCCAACAGCACTAGGCGGCCATTGCCACAGGCAACATCCACAAGGGTTGCGCCGGCTTTGGCGTCGATCAGCTCGAGTAACCACAGATAGGACGAATCGCGCATGAGCAGCGACCGCTCTTGGTAGAGTTCATCGTATGCTTCGCGAATTGAATCTCCCTCGCCAAACCCTTGGTGGTGAATGTCAATCATAAATGGAAATCTTTCGTTAGGTGTCGCTCGGCCCCGCTTAACTAGCCATTTTCAGGCCGACGCGTAACCGCGACCAGTAGCGGCCCCGCGCCGACGCGCGCAGGCACAAAGAAGAGAGGTGCGGTCAACAAACGCGTGACCGGATTATATAGGAATCGCGCGATGGTTTTCTGGTGTTTCGGTGCGATGCGACGACCGGTCATCCAGTAGCGCACATTCTGGACGAAAATCATGTAGGCTCCAATTGAGGTGGTGAGACTTGGCAGGTCGAACCCATTTGAGATGAGAGTATTGGTAAGTGTTTCAGGAGTGTAAAGGAATAGATGACGCGGCGACTCAATTCCAGACCACCATTTTCCAAACACCCTTGCGTCCCAACTCTGCATGTTGGGCACTCGCAAGGCTAGTACTCCTCCCGGCCGCAAGACGCGTCGCACTTCGCTAAGCGTTGAATTGGGATCATGTACGTGTTCGAGGACATCCCACAGGGTAACGGCATCAAAAGCAGCGGTCGGGAATTGCGCCTCCTCCAAAGTGCCATGAAAGACATCAAGGTTGTACTGACTGCGCGCCGCAACGACGGTGTCACCATCGACTTCAACTCCCGCGACTTCCCACCCAGGACAGTTCCGCATGGCCACAAGAAAGGTGCCGATGGCACAGCCAACGTCAAGCAGTCGGCCAGCTTTGACCTGGCCCGTCACCAGGCGACACCGTTTGCGCATTCCGTAATCATAGGCCGCACGCAGCATCCCACGCGGAGCATTCCTGCGATGGTCGGCGTAAAGTTCATATGAGGGAGGGTAGTGAGCGCCCATTTCATCCGGCGAGGGGCGCGGGTTTTGATAAACCAGACCACACGCGTTGCAGCGCACGAGACGAGCGCGAACATCCTGCCGGTCGAGCAACAGGTCAGGTACAACAGCGAATTCGGTCGCGTCATCAGCGCCGCATAGGTTGCAGGCTACGTTTTCCATCGGTGTTGCACCTGTGATAGTTGATCCATTGCTACCTAATAGGCAACTCAGGATAAGTCTGTACAATCGCCCCAGCGGGCGGACCGCTTGAAATGTGCGAACTTAATCTGTGTCCTCTATAAGTCACACGACCGCGAGTTCCCAACCATCCGCGCAGCCATCCTTCAAGTGTTGCAGCGGCGGTGCGTGGTCGGCCGTCCAGCAGATCGCGCCCCGCCAGGAGCAACGCCCGCCCCAGTGTAAACGGCATCAGCAGCAGGAGCCTCTCGACCGGTCCGGCATGCAGCCGGTAGAAGCGCGCCTGATACTGGAGCCGCCAGCGGCGTGAGGCGGGGTGCGCCGCGCCGGTGCTGCGCGATACCTTGTGGAGTATGCGGGCGTCGGTGACGCATGCGAGCCGAAACCCGGCACTTGCGGCGCGCAGGCAGAAGTCGGCGTCCTCAGCGTACATAAAGTAGCCTTCGTCGAGCACGCCCACAGCTGCGGAACACGTCGGCGCGTACCAGGAGCGCGCACGCGGTCAGGAAATCCACTGGCACAAGTTGCGGAAGCCGCGCCGGCGGTGAGGTGTTGCGCTGCAGGCTGCGCGTGAGCAACGTACCCCCTATGCGCCTGTCGCCCAGCGCCCAAATACGCTGCGGTGGTTCGGCATAGAGAATCAGCGGGCTCAGCAGGGCAAAATCTCCGGGCCGCGCGGCTGCGAGCAGCGCGTCGCGCATCCCCGGCAGCACAATTGTGTCGTTATTCAGCAGCAGCACCCATGACGCACCCTGATCGAGAACTGCCGCAATGCCCACGTTGTTGCCACCTGCAAAACCACGATTCGTGGGCAAATACAACTGTCCAACGCCAGGCGGAAGCCCCAGCGCAAGCGCAGCAATGCCCTCGGTTGAACCGTTGTCGACAACCACGATTTCGGCGGGCCGAAAACCATCGGCAAGCAGGGACTCGACGCAGGCCAGCGTATCGGCGGCGAGGTTCCAGTTCAGCACAATCACCTGCATAGCGCCGGCTGCGACCGACGACTGACCGGGCGGTGTGTCATCGTCTGGAATTTCAATGCGCGCGGGCTGAGCCGGCAACCCATTCCACCCTGTCTGCATAATCTGCAAGTATAGCGTAGCGGCCCTATAATGGCGGAAAGCGCCCCCTTTGGGTGATTGTTCGGACCCTTCACCGCGTATGCGTATTCTCTTTGTTTCGGCCCGCGAAATCAGCTATGCGCGCAACGATGTGATCGTGCGTGCCTTGCGCCGCTTTGCAGAAGTTGATGTCGTCGCGCCCGCCTCGCAGCCCGCTTCGCTCGCCGGCTGCAGCGGCGCCATGATTGCGCAGGCGGCAGCGCATTTGGCGCGCAGGCGCTACGACCTGGTCTTCGTCGGCTTCTACGGCTCCCTGATTCTTCCTGCGCTGCGGCCGCTCACGCGCGCGACCGATGCTCTTCGATGCGTTTGTCTCCAACTACGACACGCTCGCCTTTGACCGAGGCGCATTTGCTGCCGATTCACTGCGCGGCAGGCTCGCCCTGGCGCTCGATCGCATCCCCTGCGCGCTGGCCAACGGCGTGCTGCTCGACACGCAGGCCCACGCCGACTATTTCGTCGCACAACTGGGCGTCGACGCGGCCAAGGTCCAGGCGCTCCCGGTCGGCTGCAACGAAGAGATCTTCCGCCCAACGCCGCAACCGATCGGTGAACCCACGATCGTGCTCTGCTACTGCACCTACCTGCCGCTCCACGGTGTCGAGACGATCCTTCACGCAGCCGCCTACCTGGACGGAGAGAAGATCCGCTTCCGCATCGTGGGCGACGGCCCGCTGCGCCCCGCGATGGAAGCGCTGGCCGGGCGGCTGCGCCTGCGCCACACGCACTTTCTGCCCCCGCTGCCTGCGGTTGAGATTGCCGAGGAATTGCGCAGGGCGCACATCTGTCTGGGCGGCCACTTCGGGCCCAGCGCAAAAGCGCAGCGGACGATTCCTGGCAAGGTCTACCAAATGCTTGCTGCCCAGCGGCCGGTCATCGCGGCGGACAGCCCCGCCAACCGCGAACTCCTGACGCACGACGTGTCGGCGTGGCTAATCCCGCCACAAGATCCGCCGGCGTTGGCCCTGGCGATTCTCAAGTTGCACAGGGAACCGGCCCTGCGCGCCAGGATCGCCGCGGGCGGTCGCAGTGCATACCTGGGCACCGCAAGTGAAGCAGTGATCGCCGAGCACATTCGCACCATCGTCATGCGCCTCACGCGTGCGCAGAGCATGTGACCCAAAACTGACTTCCCGAGTCCATTGTTGGCAGCTGTACTTTTGTTCAGTCCTCCCCGCGATCAGTTTCAGCCCGCCGCCTCCAGCAAACAGACCTCCATGCAATCCATAATCACCTCCCAATCAAAGCGGGCGGCCGTCCCCGGCCCTGCGTGGGAAAGCCGTGCGGCGAGGCACGGGTCATCAAGCAGGCGCAAAATGGCCGCTTCCAGCGTGGCGGGGTTGCGCGGCGGGACCAGCAGGCAGTTGACTCCGTCCTCGGCGTAGTCACTCGAACCCCCCGTCTCGGTCATGACGACGGGCGTTGCGCAGGCCATCGCTTCGAGCGGATTGTTGCCCAACCCCTCCGCCCAGGATGCGCAGACAAAGACCGCGCATGTCTTGTAGAGTTCCGCCAACTCCTCGGTGGACGGCTTGTAGATGAAGGTGAAATGCGCGCTGGTCTCGATGGCGCAGTGATCCTTCGAGGCAATGACGACGCGGGTGGAGGGGCGGGACGCGCAGACCTTTTCGGCCGCGCACACGAAATCGGCAAGCCCTTTGCGCGGGCGCATATCACCCAGATAGAAGAGGATTGGCGGTTCGGTGAGACGGTCCTCGACGAAACGAGGCGTGAGCGCATCAAGGTGGCTGATGCCTACACCGACCACTTCGATACGCCCAGGCGCATAACGCGCAAGTTCGGCCGCGGTGGCGCGCGAAATCGTCAGCGCCATACGCTGCCAACGCAGTGCATGGCGCAGCAGCCACGCCTCGGCAGGGCGCTGCGCGAACATTTCCGCGTAGTCCATAAAGAGCCAGACAGGCGCACCCCGCCGCAGCAATCCACAGGCAAGCAAATTGGCCGCGGTCGTTGGCGTGTGCGTTGCGACCACAACGTCGGATTGCGGCACAGCGTCAGCGAGCGACCAGGCGAGCCGCAGGTTGCGCGCCACATTGCCCGTTGGCGCGCGCCCGGTCTTGCTCTCCACAAGTGACACTGCGGCCGCGATCATCGAAGACATAAGCGGATCGACGGTGCCTTTGGGAAGCACAAGTGACACGGCATGGCCGCGTGCCGCCAGGCGATTGGCATACTCCACAACCGCCATGACGCCGCCGGAAAGCCAGAGCGACGAGAGGATGAACGAGATGCGCAAGGGCCGCCATACGGGCGCGGTGCCGGGAGCGCGCGACATCAGTCGCCGCGCCCTCCGGCGGCTCGGCGCGTGATTGCGTGATGGCGGAAACCAGTGTGAACGACGTCGTTCCTGAAGGACAGGAGGACTCCTTCATACACGCTTTTACCAAACGAGTGGGAAAATCGTTCGGTCAGCCAGTGAATTGATAGAGACCCGTACAGCCGTAGATGCCGCAGAAGGCAAACCTAGCCGGGTCGAGCCCCTCCGTGACGGCCTGGTAGACCTGATAGTGGCGGTTCTCGGGGTCGCGGTTGTAGGGGCTGTTGAAGTCGTGGAACAGGCAGAAGGCGCCGGGGGCCAGCGCCTCGGGCAGTGCTTCGCATGCAGCACGCACGGGTGCATAGGTATGCGCATGGTCGACAAACGCGAAGGCAAAGCGCAACCCGTCGCCCGCAAACTGGTGTGTGGCGTTGGCGGCTTCGGCGCAGATGAGCGCGCAGCCTGCCGCAAGATTCCGCCTCCGCAAGGTGCGCAGCGTTGCGGCGAGACACGCCGGGTCCAGGTCGACGCTGTAAATGCGCGTATTGCTGCCTGCGTCACGCACAGCACGCGCCATGATCGACGTGCTGAGGCCGTGGTAGCAGCCAAGCTCAAGAATCGGGCCGGTGGCATGATACGCCATTTCGTAGAGCTTGAGTGCATCGGCGTGCATGAGCCAGCCGGGCACAGCGCCATGAAAGCGCAGGGCGTTGCGTGCGTCAACCAGCAAATCGCGCATTGCCAGCCATGCGGCCCGGCGGCCCACGCGCGGGTCGCGCAGCCGCATGAGCAGGCCATGCTGCGTTTCGGCCTCGGCGATTCGCCGCTGATACGGGGAGAGGTATCCCCCCTGCGGCGTCTCGTCCCATGTCGGTTGGTAGGGAGGATAGGAATTGCCCAGAACGTCCAGCGTCATGAATGTTTCGGGATGGCTCTTCAATTGCCCACTTCCTTGCCCACGGGCGCGGCGCGTTCGCGATGCAAGCGCAGGAGGCGCTCCTCCCAGCGGTCAGTCAGTGACTCCCAGTCATAGCGGGCGGCAGTGGCCGGCCCGGCGTGCGAGAGGTGCGCCGCCAACGCATCATCGCGCAGCAGCGTGAGAATCGCCTCGGCCAGCGCAGGCGCGTCACGCGGCGCAACCTGCAGGCAGTTGATCCCCGGTTCGGCATAGTCACGCGTGCCGCCGGCATCTGCCAGCGCGACGGGCGTCGCGCAGGACATTGCCTCGAGCGGCGGAATGCCCAGCGACTCCGACCAGGAGGATGCCACGTACACGTCGCAGGAACGGTAGAGTTCGGCAAGCGCCTGGGGGCTGGGGCGATGGATGTACTCAAACGGCAGCGGCGTTTCGACGAAACACTCTTCCTTCGAGACGATTTGCAGCTGAATATTCGGCAATTGCGCGTGGACGAGGGCGGCGGCATCCAGAAACTCGCGCAACCCCTTGCGCGGACGATTGTCGCCCAGATAGAGCAAGGTGCGCGCCGATGCGCGGGCGCGCTCCTCGGCGTAGCGCGGCGTGAAGACCTCTGCATGGCTTAAGCCAATGCCCGCGACGACAATCTTCTCGGGATGATCCTGCGGCAGCTCCTCCCCCGCCCAGGCCGAAATCGTGTAGACCACTTCATTCCAGCGCAGCGCGTTCCGCAATAGCCACTGCTCGGCGCGGCGGCCATCGAACATGGAAAGGTAATCCTGAAAAAACCAGATCGGCCGTCCCTTGCGCTGGACGGCAGAGGCTATCCACCCTGCGACGGTCGTGGGCGTGTGCGTGGCGATGATGAAGTCCGAGGGTGGCGCTGCGTTGGCAAGCGACCTGCTCAGGTTAAGCTGGGCGGCGCTCCCCATGTCGGAGGTGCGCGCGGCTTTGCTGCTGATGAGCGCCACCTCCGGCGCGATCTCCTCAGCCATTGCGGCATCGAACGTTCCGCCAGGGTAGACGAGCGACAGTTGATGGCCGCGCACAGCAAGCCGGTTGGCGTACTCGACGACGTCACGCATGCCACCGGAAAGCCAGAGCGACGAGAGAATAAATGTAAGGCGAAGCGACGGCTTGCTCATGCGCGCGATCTAGACCCGCGGCCGGTACGGGTTGTCGATGTGAATGGGTTCGCGGCAGAGAACGGGGTTGAGGCGCATGTGATAATCCACTTTGCTTCCCTGCAGTTGATCAAACACCTCGCGCTTGTGCGGAAAATCGGCCTCCTCCGGCCGCTGGACGACGGCGAAGTAGCGGCGCAGGAAGTCATAGAGGCTTGCGGTCGAATACTCGATGGCATGATGCAGCCAGCGCGGGCGCAAATTGTTCGTGTCGCTGCCGCACGGGGTGGACAAGAGCAGCCAGCCGCCCGGATTCAAATGGCGCACCAGATTCTCCATGAATATCTCACGGTGGGCGCTGTGCTCCAGCGTATCAAAGCTAACCACACAATCGAAGCGTACGTCGCCCAGTGTCTCGTCCCAGCGGTGTGCGTCGGCCTGAACATAGTTGAGATTCAGGAGGCGGTAGTGTTCCTTCGCATAGCGTATCGCTGTCGTATCGTAATCCGCGCCTACGACGCTGCTCAACGGAAAACGGGCGGCTATGACGGCCGACCCGTAGCCCGATCCGCACGCCATGTCGAGAATATTGGTCGGCGCAGGGTGGTCTGCCAGGGTGGCCACTGCCCATTGGTAGCGCAGCAGATGATGAACCGCAGTCGCGTCGCCACGCTCGAGGTACGGCGCAATCTCCAGCCCCCGCGCGGGAACAAAATGCTCGTTGACGACCATTGGGTTGCCAAAGAAGCGTGTGGCCAGGTTATAGGCACGAATCTTGATACCATCTTTCATTGGTGTGCTTGCCCCTTCTGCCCGCAAGGCTACCCGGAAGTCCGCTCGGCATCTGCGTTGCGCTCCGCCCCCGCATCCTCGCGCCGCTGCCGGTAGAGGATCTCCTCAATCATCTTCCGGTTCGCTCCAATCAGATCGGCGACGAGGCCGATGAGAAGCACCTGAAAGCCGACAATCAGCAGCACTGCGGCAAGAATCAGCGACTGAATGTGTCCGCCGCCCGTGCCGCCAAAGTAGTAGACAAGGAAGCGCGCCCCGATCGCCAGACCGAAGCCGATAAAGAGGATGCCGACCGTGAGAAAGACCCGCAGCGGCCGGTAGAGCGTGTAGGCGCGCACAATGGTTGCTCCCGAATTGCCCAGGTAATGGGGCATGCTGCTCATCAGGCGCGAGGGGCGCGTCGGCGGGTTGGTGCGCACAACAACGTACTCCACGGCCGCATGGCGCGCTCCCGCCTGGATGAGGGTCTCGAGCGTGTACGAATACTCCGACAGGACAACTGTACGCAATGCCGCGTCGCGCGTCAATGCGCGGAAGCCGCTGGTGGCGTCGGGTATCGGCGCGTTGGCCGCCTGCGAGACGACCCAACTGCCAAAGCGCTGCAGCGTGCGCTTGGTGGCGCTGAAGTCGCGGTGGTTGGCTACGCCGCGATCTCCCACCACAACCTCGGCGCGCCCGGCAAGAATTGGGGCGACCAGGAGCGCAATGTCATCTGCGCAATACTGGTTGTCGGCATCGGTGTTGACGATAACGTCCGCTCCGCGCTGGATGCATGCGTCAAGCCCGGCCACAAATGCCCGCGCCAGCCCACCGTTGGCCGGGAGGCGCACAACATGCTCGACACCCAGCTCAAGCGCAACCTCGGCCGTGGCGTCGCTGCTGCCGTCGTCAATCACCAGATACTCGAGCGAATCCACGCCGGCAAGTGTACGCGGCAAGGCCGCCACAGTCTGCGGCAGCGTCAACGCTTCGTTGAAGCAGGGTATCTGAATGATCACTTTCACGGCATCGGTATTTTGGACTGTGGGCTGAGACGTGGTCGGGCGGGAGGCGGACAGATCACCGACAGACAGGGCTTCCCTTTGGCACGTTGCGGCACAAGACACGTGCACCGGTCGTGGTGTTGCTTGCGTTGCCGATTCCCTGCCTAAATGATCATCATTTCCAGGGGAATCAGAGCCAGCAGAGCGAGAAAACCGTATGCCTGTCGGAGAGTCTTGCTCCATGAATACTTGCCCGGCAAATGCTTGATTTGTACATTCTTTATCTCAGTGCCACCGCCGGCGACGGCGAGAAGGTCCTGAAAGCGTGTGTCCCGATACAAATGATGGTCACGCAAGTAGAGGTAATCCAGGTCCACATGATCCGGGGGATGGCCGGGCAGTTTTCCCAAAACGCGGCCCAACAGATTGGGCGCCGCCTCAAGCTGGTGTGGAAACTTCATGCCGGCGGCGTGATAGGCATTATACGCCAGACCGTGACACGAAATTTCTTCAGGTTTCTTTCGCCTCGACCGTATCCCCAACAAGTAGGTTGGCCACTCGCGCCTCCACCCCGGATCCCCATCGAATGGTTTTCCCAATTGAGACCGACAAACCTCAATGACTTTCTGATAGTCGGCCTTCGACAAGTCGGGATTCACAAGGACTTCAACGCGATTGTGCTTGATGCGTCCGTCATCCACTGTGTTCTTGAAGTACTCGCGGGGAAGAACGTCCCGCGTCGTACCCTTGGTGCTGGAATGGATCACGTATGGGCGAAAGCGTCCGCCATTTGATTCTTTGCGTGGGCCGTCGTAAATTGTCGTGTGCCAATTGGTCGTGTCCACCGGAGCGAAGCCCTGCCACTTACGAAATATGCGCGCCAGTGGATTGTCAGTCGCTAACCGTCCTGTATCGGTGATCAGGAAGATGATCGCGCCAACAGGCGCGACATCCACGATGGCGTCATACGGTATTTGCTGATAAGCTCGTTCGCTCAGTGTACTACCGCTCGTCGTCATCGTAATTGACTCAAGTTGCTTCATGGACCGCATGGCGGTCTGCATCGGACTCGAGTTTCAGCGAAGAGTGCGGCTACAGAGTACCCATCCCTTGCGTAACTGACAAAATGGCGTACCTGCCGGCGCGTCCAAACTTGGCCTGGCTTGTCTGCGTCGGGGAGCGGATGGCGGCAGGTTCAATTTTGCCTCTTTCGTCCAGATGGTGCGCACCATCAGCTCCCGGCCGGAGGTTTGCGCTTGCCCAGATTTCCCAGCAACATCTGACGGAGCAGACCGTTGGACTCGTTCTTGCTCAGGGGCAGCGGCGTGCTGTCCCAATCACCGGTTTGCGACTGGTGTTCCCACACGTTGCGCGCTTCGAGTAGCTCCTGGATGGCAGCCACGATTGGGTGCGCACTTCCGTCCGCAGGATCATCGACCGTTAGCAGCTCCTGCCAGCGCTCGAACTCGGCCTGCATCAGCGCGATCTGGCGTCCGACATTTTCGCGATTCGCCAACAGGCCGCGCCCAATTTGCGCTGCGCTGCCGCCGATTGCTGTCGCTGCCGCAAAGCGCGTCCCCGCGACCTGGCGCGCTTCACGCCATCCGGCCGCCCCCGTGCTGACTGCCAGAAGCGCAGCGCCTGCAACCTGGGGAATCTGCTCCACGACTGCAATGACGCCGTCATGTTCAATTGGGTCCATGAAGTGTGCCGTCGCGCCAATGCGGTCGGCAAAATCACCGGCCAGCTCAAGCGCTGTGGGGTCAGTGTGGGGCGCGGCGGCAATGCAGCAGGCCGCTTTGACAAACGAATCCGCCGAAGGGGATTCCGGCGCGCGCACGCCTGCAACGAGATGGGCGGCGACCACACGCCCATGATTTGGCAGTGCGCGCGCCGCGCTCTCCACAACTGGCTGCAGCAGACTGTTCAGAATCAGCACCAGCGCCTGAGGCGCAAGATCCTCGGCGATATGGTTCAGCGTCTCTTCGACTTCGGGAAGCGGCAGCGCGAGAATCACCATGCTGCAACCCTCAACGGCCCGGTGAAGATTCCATTCCGAGCGCTGTACGGCGCCGAGCTTGCGCGCGTCAGTTTCGGCGGCCTGGCTCTTGTCGTGGCCCACCACGTCAAACTCGCCGGGGTCCTTGCGCAGCGCAAGTCCCACGGCGGCGCCGGTTGCACCCAGCCCGATGATTGTGATAAATGGTTTTGCCATGGCTCACTCCTGCGTTTTCTGGCGGCTTCGCGCCGCAGCGTCAAGCCGGCGCCACAATTACGTCAATTCTCGTTGTCTGCCTGCTGAAGCGCACGCAACAGCGTGATCATTTCGCCGCTGCCGGCGTCCTCTGGCACATGTGTTTGGTGAAGCGCAACAAGAAGACATGCGCCCTGCGTGCATCCCGCGTCACAAGCCCAAAATGCGCCGATGGTCGGATGCTCACGATAGACCCACGCCGCAAAGCGGTGGCCCCTCGGCGGCGCGCGCCGGGCATATCTGCTAAGGAACTCCGGCGCAAGCGCACCGGCCATGACAAAAAGGCCACGCAGCCAGAGGCGAATAGGCGTGCCCACCGCGGTTGCGGCAAGTTTGCCCACATCGTGAAGCAGCGCCGCAACTGCAAGGTCGGCGTGGATCGGCCCGTTGCCCGCCAGCGAGTAGAGTACGTTGAGGCTGTGGCGTTGTGCGTCGGCAGGCATCGCCGCGAACAGGTTATACGCTGCGGGGGGCAGCAGGCGACGTGCTTCAGCGAGTTCAGTCTCGCCCACATGCGCCACAAAACCGCGCGAAAACTGCCCAACCCGGTAGCGTATCCGCCTGCCACTTCTGCGGCAGGTGGCTGAAAGCGCGTTCATTGCAACGGTTTCCAGGCGATTTGGCCGCGCCCTGGCGTGTCCAGCCGCTTTACATGAAGATTCCGGCAAGGGCGGACATGACCGCCGCCGTCGGCACCTGGATCACCTGCGGAAAGATGAACGCGATGGCGAAGACAACCATCATCCCGTAGGTGCTCATCTGCGAGCGCAGCAGCCAGGTGTCGCCTGGAATGAGCGCAAAGAGCACGTGCGAGCCATCCAGCGGCGGGATCGGAATCAGATTGAAGACCGCCAGCAGCACGTTGATATACGCAAAGAATCCCAGAAAGCCCGTGAACAGCGGGCCCATGGATGTACCGTATTGACCGAGCAGGAAGAATGAAATGACCGCAAGCAGCAGGTTCGTCATGGGTCCCGCAACGGCAATCAGCACCGAGGCAAGGCGCACGTCGACGTGAACATTCCGGGGATTCCACTGTACAGGCTTGGCCCATCCGAAACCCGAAACCAGAATCAGGATTGAACCCACCAGGTCCAGGTGGCGCAGCGGATTCAGTGTCAGGCGACCCTGGCGGCGCGGCGTGTCGTCACCCAACGCAACCGCCGAAGCCGCGTGCGCAAGTTCGTGCAAAGGCAAGGCAAGCAACAAGATCGCGCCTTTGGCAAGCAAATCGCTGGGTCTGATCGACGCTGTCGCCGAGAGCAACGCGTAGACAAGCAACAGCCCAATTGCGCCGATCATTACCTGCTGAACGGTTGTCAGTGTCCGCCAGCGGGCCATCATGGTATCCATCATGCAACACGCTACCTATCGTCCAGATCACAGTGCACAGCGTGCACAAGGGGGAGAATTATACCATTGCCGCCCGCCTTCTCGAACATCTGGATGGCTGGTAGAATGGGCGCAGGCAAACGTCTGGTGATTCCGGTCGACGCTGCCTGCTGCATGGCGCCAAGCGCATCGCGGCGCGCTATGCCGGGTCCCGTTCACCGAGCCGTCTCCCCATACGATGTTCAAAGAAGCCACCCATCCCCGCAGACGCATGTTCCTGCTTGTCGCAGGACTCCTTGCGTTGCTTGGTTTGCTCGTGCTTGCCTCGTGGTGGTGGCGAGACTGGAACGCTGTGGCGCTCGGCCCGCAGCGCACAGTGCAGACGTTGAACCCCAAAGTGGGCATTCATACGCGCCTGACCGACGAAGTGGAGCCATGGAAGATCAAGCGCACCTGGGAGATGGTGCGGGAGATGGGTGCACCCTGGGCCGTTGAATACTTTCCCTGGGCCTACGTCGAGGAGCGGCCCGGCCGGCAGGATTGGGCGCACAGCGATCTGGTCATGGATCACGCTGCGCGCCAGGGTGTCAAGGTGATCGCCCGGCTCGGCTTCGTCCCCGAGTGGGCGCGGCCCAAAGAGACGACACCGCTGTACCTCGACGAAGAACACTTCGCCGATTTTGGCCGCTATGCCGCAGCGTTTGTCGCCCGCTACGCCGACACAATCGACCATGTGGTCATCTGGAATGAGCCGAATCTGGCGCTTGAATGGGGCTTTCAGCCGCCCGATCCCGTCAAGTACACGGAAATGCTGCGAGTCGTCTATCCAATGATCAAGGCCGCCAATCCCAATGTACAAGTGCTGGCGGGCGCGCTGGCTCCGACCAATGCACCCGCGGGAAGCACCGATGCCGTCAACGACCTGGACTTCCTGCGCGCCATGTACGCCGCGGGCGCCGCGCCCTATTTTGACATGCTGGCCATCCACGCCTACGGCTGGCACAGCGACCCCGACGACCCGGCCGATCCGGCGGCAATCAACTTTCGCAGGGCCGAACTGATGCGCACCATCATGGTTGAGAATGGCGACGCCGCCAAGCAGGCGATGATCACGGAGGGGGGTTGGAACGATCACCACGCTGGACGCGCGCCGTCAAGCCCGCCCAGCGCATCGACTACTCCTTGCGTGCCTATGCTATCGCCAACGAAGAGTGGCCCTGGCTCGATGCGCTCGCGCTGTGGGTCTTCCGTTTTCCGTGGGACGCAAAGTCTTACCAGGATTACTACACCTTTGTCCGCACCGATTTCGAGCCGAAGCCCATCTATCTCGAGGTCCAGTCCGCAATGGCGGGTGAATCCCCGAACCCGACGCTCACGGCCGAGCCGACGCCGCAAGCCGCCGAAAGCGGGCAGCCGTGAACCGGCGCAGATGGGTGTGGGTCGGACTTGCGGCACTTCTGCTTGCCGGGCTGGCGAGCGCAGGCTGGTTGTTCGCGGGCGGCGAAGCACCCATCTGGCTTGCGCGGCGTGATGGCGTCTGGGCGCGCATGGTCGACGACGCCAAGTTCCGCGTGGGCATCGACCCCAGTTTCCCGCCCTTTGAAACGTTAAGCGCCGACGGCGTACCCGAAGGGTTTGATGTTGACCTGGCGAATGCGCTTGCCAGCACGCTGGGGCATGAAGGCCGAAATCATCCCGATCGGCTTCGACAGCCTACTCGATGCGGTCAAGGCAACACGCGTCGATGCCGTGATCAGCGCGATGCCTTTTGATGAGCGGCAGACGCGCGACGTTGCCTACTCGCAACCCTACTTTGAGGCCGGGAATCGGCTGGCAGTGGCCGCAGGCTCTCTCATAACCGATACGACCGGGTTGAGCGGCAGACGCGTGGCAGTGGAATGGGGAAGCGCCGGCGACATGATTGCCCGCCGCCTGCAGCGCGAGGAGAGCATCGCGCTCGAATCAGTCCTCTTCGACACGCCCGAAGCGGCGCTCGCCGCCGCTGCCTCAGGCGCAGTTGATGCTGTTATCACCGACCAGGTGAGCCTGCGCCTTGCCCAGGGAGCGGGCGCGCCGCTTCACGCCGTGGGGCCGGTGCTTGAAAGCAACCCTTACGTCATCCTTGCGCCACGGCGCGCCCCGCAGCTATCAGCAGCAATCGACACCGCGTTGGCTGAATATGCCGCAGATGGCACACTCGAAGCGCTCGCCGATCGCTGGTTCGGCGCCGCCTCTGGTCAACTTGACGAGAGTGCCCCATGAAAAGCGCTACGCGCATCGCTGTCGTCGCAGACACCCACATCTGGCCCACCACGCTCCCTCCCGCGGGGGACGACTATGCGGCGATGCTGCTCGACCAGACGGACGTGCTCCACACGCTGCTGCTCGAGGAACTGGATAAATCAGGGGCGCAACTGGTGATCCATCTGGGCGATTTGACCTGCGGTGGTGGGTTCTTTGGCATGCCGCCCGCTGCCTTTTCTCCGCTGATGTTGCGCTTGCGCAGCGATTTTGCGGCGCTGAAGATGCCGGTGCATGCGCTTCCAGGCAACCATGACGCGCCGCCGCAGCTTGGTGGCTGGACGCTGTTTGAGACCCTTTGGGGACTGGATCCCGGGCTTGGGTCGACGATTGACCTCGACGGCATAACGCTTCTTCTCATCAACGCGCAGGGGCACGACGCCGCGCAGATTCGCGACGCCCTGCCATGCGATCCCGTTTACGGATGGGTCTCCGGTGCCGAGATCGCAAGAGTTGAGGCTTCGCTCGCCGCGGCGGCCGGCCGACCTGTGCTTGCTTTTGTCCATCAATTGCTGCATCCGTGGCGCACACAGGGACGCGCCTGGAAACCCTATTACGGCGTGCAGAACGCGGCCGCGGTGCTTGAAACTCTGGCGCGCCATTCGTCCGTCCGTGCGCTATTTCAGGGCCACGCACACCGCTACGAACTGGGGCGGCTGCAGCTCAACGGCTTTGATGCACTCTCGGTGCTCGCGCCTTCGGTGATCGAATATCCCGTCGGCTGGCTGCAACTTGACGTGTGCGTCGACTGCATTACGGTCACCCTGCGCCAACTCCCCTGCGCTGAACTTACGGCGCGCAGCCTCAGCAATGGGGCGCAGGCCTGGCGCGCCCCGGCCTCACTGACCCACTGGACCGCAACCTGGTAAACTGCAGGGCCCACGCTGCGCACCTGAGTGCGAGAGGCGTAGCGGAGGGTCTCCGCGCCCTCAAAAGGAGGCGCATCGCCGTTCCGCTTTGCAGCAACATTCGCGGTACAATCGTCGCACCGTTCTCCCGTTCCGCACGACCGAATGAGGCGTGCGCAAAGAGTGCTGCAACGGTGAACAAGCAAATTGAGCGCAGCACCCTGCCTTTTCCCAGCTGTTCCCGCAGTTTCTGTGTACTCGCCTCTTTTGTCCGCGTACATCACCCGGAAAGGACCCTTTGTGTCCCCCATTTCCGCCTTGCCGGCCGATGCGCTGCGCACACCCTGCCGCGCCGAGAGCCTTGCCTTCGCAACCACTACCGACCTCCAGGACTTGAACGAGTTTATCGGCCAGGAGCGTGCGCGCCAGGCAGTCGACCTCGGTGTGCGCATGCGTCACCCAGGCTACAACATCTTCGCGTTTGGCCCTGCCGGCACGGGCAAGCTGACGCTTGTACGTCGCCACGTCGAGCAGCAGGCGGCACGCGAGCCGGGCTCCCACGATTGGTGCTACGTCAATAACTTCGACGAGCCGTCGAAACCACGTGTGCTCAAACTGCCCCCCGGACAAGGCAAGCAGCTGCGCACCGACATGCAGCACTTCACAGAAGAATTGCGCAACGGGCTGGCGTCCGCATTCGAGGGCGAAGATGTGCAGGCCCGCCGTCAGCGCATAACCGCCGAGTATCAAGCGCGCCAGGAAGCCACACTCAACGAACTTCAGGAGCAAGCGCGCGCGCAGGGCGTGGCGCTGCTTCGCTCCGAAAACGGCCTGGGATTCGCCCCGCTGAACGGCGACGACATGCTCCCGGCGGAGGAGTTCGAAAAGCTTCCCAAAGAGGAGAAGGAGCAGTTCGCCACAAAGGTTGCAGCGCTGCAGGAGGAACTCCAGAAGGTCATGTTCAAGGTGCCCGGCTGGGAGCGCGAACTGCGCAAGCACGTGCGCGAACTCCACCAGGAAATCACCGTCAACGTGCTCAACGCCGCGATTGATGACCTGCTCGAACGCTACCGCGAACTCCCCGTTGTCCTCGCCTGGCTCGAAACCGTTCAGGCCGACGTCATCGAGCATGTTCTCGACCTGCTTGCAGTCAGCCAGCAGCCCGTTAATGGCGACGATCAGGGTCAATCTCCCATGCAGAGTTTCCTTTCCGGCCGCATTCTGCCACGACGCTATCAAGTGAACGTGCTCGTTGATGCGTCCGAGGCAACCGGCGCACCCGTCGTCTACGAGAGCAACCCGACCTTCCTCAACCTCATGGGACGGGTCGAGAACATTGCGCAAATGGGGACGCTCACCACTGACTTCATGCTCATCAAGCCGGGCTGCCTTCACAAGGCGAATGGCGGCTACCTAATCCTCGACGCGCAAAAGGTGCTCTCTTCGCCCCACAGTTGGGAAGGAATCAAACGTGCACTGCGCTTCGGCGAAGTACGCATCGAGTCGCCACTTGAAATGCTGAGTTTGACGACCACGGTATCGCTTGAGCCGGAGCCTGTGCCCCTCAACGTGAAGGTCATCTTGCTGGGTGACGCAACGCTCTACTATCTTTTCGCCGAGCATGATCCCGATTTCAACGAACTCTTCAAGGTCTCTGCGGATTTTGATGATGAGGTTGACCGGACGCCCGAGGCCGAACTGCTCTTTGCGCGCCTTGTGGCGACAATCGCGCGCGGGGATGGCCTGCGTCCCTTTGGCCGCGACGCCGTAGGCTACTTAGTCGAGGAAAGTTCGCGCCGTGCCGAGGATGCGCAGCGGCTTTCAGCGCACATCAGCGAGTTGAAAGGGCTCATGCAGGAGGCAGACTACTGGGCGGCCGATGCGGGCAGCGCTCTGGTTGACGCAACGCATGTGCAGCACACCCTCGATTCGCGCCACTTCCGCCTGAGTCGCACTGAGGAGCGGTTGCGCGAGGATGTGCTGCGTGGGGCAACGCTCCTGAACACCACGGGCAGGTGTGTGGGTCAGGCAAATGCGCTCTCGGTCGTGCAAATGGGCAAGGTGGAGTTCGGTCACCCGTCGCGCATTACGGCGACGGTGCGCCTCGGCTCGGGTGAAATCATCGACATCGAACGCGAAGTGGAAATGGGTGGGCCGATCCACAGCAAAGGTGTCATGATTCTGACGAGCTTTCTGCCGCGCCCGCTATGCCAGCGAGGATCCTTTTTCGCTCGCCGCGAGCCTGGTCTTCGAGCAGAGTTACGGCGGCATAGACGGGGACAGCGCGTCCTCCACCGAGCTTTACGTGCTGCTATCAGCCATCGCGCAAGCGCCGCTGCGCCAGGATATTGCTGTGACCGGCTCGGTCAATCAACTGGGCGAGATTCAGGCGATTGGCGGTGTGAACGAAAAGATCGAGGGTTTCTACGATCTCTGCGTTGCGACCGGGCTAAGCGGCAGCCAGGGCGTGCTCATCCCCAAGTCGAACGTGCAGCACTTGATGTTGCGGCGCGACGTCGTCGAGGCCGTGCGCGCCGGACAATTTGCCATCTACGCCGTGTCGACCGTAAACGAAGGACTGGAACTCCTCGCGGACATGCCCGCCGGCGAGCAGAATGCAGAAGGAATCTATCCGGAAGGAACCTTCAACCGCAAGGTGACCGATCGCCTCAAGGAGTTTGCCGATGTGCGCAAGAAGGCGGACGATCCGGCAGAAGAGGACGAACCCAAGCCCGAGCCGCAACCTGCGCGCAAACCACGCAAGAGTCGCAAGCCTGTAGAGCCCGAACCGGAGCCCGTCATCGAGCCGTCTCCCGTGGAGGGCGAGGAATAACAACCTGACGCAAAGGCGCAGAGACGCAGAGAAATGCAACGACAAGGAAGGGCATTTGCGCTTCTCGCCGTTGCAGTTCTCCGCGTCTCTGCGCCTCCGCGTCGTTGTTACTCTACGGTGACGGTCTCCAGTTCCACCCAGCCGTCGCCTGAACCGCGTCCGGCATTCGCCGTCACCGGCAAACGCAGCGCGCCGTCGCTGCTGCTTTCGTAGAGGCCCGTCACCAGGGTATAGGTTGCAGGCGGCAGGTCGTCGGGCAGCGCAATCGGGAAGTCGGTGGCAATCATATCGCCCGCGCGCCACAGGCTGGTGGGCAACCGGCCCGCGGCAGGCGGCTGGTCAAAACCCGCAACCTGCTTGCCGTTTACATCGAGCAGGTGGACGAAGGCCGTATAGTCGGTGGCGGGTTGCCCCAGCACCTCATAAAGAAGCGTCGTGGTAATCGTTTCCCCAGCACGCATCGCCTCGTCGCGCACTGAGGCCCCGGCCACGCTTATCACGTCGCCAAACTCGGCCCCGTGCGGCCGAAGCCCGAGCGATGCGACCGTCGGCGGCGCTGCCGGCTCGATGACCACCGTGGCCACAAAGGGCGTGATGCGCGCACCGCTCCGGTCCGTGGCGGGTAGCGGCTGATTACCCTCCGCGGCCGTGGCTGGATCCACGAAGCCCACATAGAGGCGCGCAGCGAGCGGCGAGCGGTTGTCGATTGCCGCCGTGAGCGGTAGCGAGTATGCGTCCGGATAGAGGGCGCCGGCGCGCCACAGGCTTGTGGGGTTGCGCCCCCAGCCTGGGTGCGTTGTGACGTTCGCAATCTCGCCGCCCTTTTCATCGAGCAACTGCACGAACAACTCATCGTCGCGGGTCGGCGTCACAGGCGCAGTCAGGTACAGTGTAATCGGCACAGCTTCCCCAGCATGCACGCGCCCTTCGGGCAATTCGACCGCAAGCAAATCAATCGGCTCTGAGGTGGCATAGCGCACGGCGACCGGCTGCGCGCTCGCCGGCGTTGAATCGACGGCTGCGACGGCGCGATACGCATGCGGAATCAAAACCGCCAACGTATAGAGCGATGCGCCGACGAGAAGCGTGAAAAGAAGGCTCCAGAAAACTGTGCGTGCAGGGCGAGGGATCATGCGCAACCAGAACTCCATCCCCAGCACGCCGAGAATGGCAATGGCGCTGATGGCAGGGAAAAGCAGCCTTCCCTGGCTGGCGGTGGCTTGCGACGTGAAGGAGAGCAGCAGGCCGGCAACGAGCAACGCCCAAACCAGCAGGACCAGAAGCACGCGCGTGCCTGCATCGCGCGCCGCGATCTGCCCGCTCTGCCGCCGCCGCACCAGCGCAAACACAGCGCTGGCCATGGCGATGATCGTGAGCGAGTCCATGAGCGTGTAGTACCACTGCGGCAGGAGGATGTTGAACCAGCCGAATAGCCCCCAGAATGAATAACGCAGGCCGCGAAACTCAAGCCACCAGTCGGCCAGATCCATCTGAACCGTGCGCATGCCGTTCACAGTAAGCAGCAATGTCGTGCCGGTAACATCCCCGTAAAGAAGTGTGTTGCGCGCAAACCACCACCCGGCAATCAGCAGGGGCGGCAGTGCAACCCAGGGCAGCGCCCTCCAGATAATCCCCAAATCGCGCCGCCTCCACGCCATTGAGAGGATCACCATGCCTGCCAGCAGCACGAGACCTAGCCCCTGAAGCTTGCTCAGCGTGGCAAGGCCCAGCAATATCCCCAGCGTAAGCCACTGCCGCCGGCCAAGCGGCGCATCTTCCGCCAACACTGTAAGCCGTGCCAGCCAGTAGACGGTGGCGACGCAGAGAACCGTGATCAGGGAGTCGTTGCTAAACGACGCATGAATGAAGGCGAACTGGGGTATTGCGGCGACGAGCCCCATCGCGAGCAGCGCGCGCGGATCATCAGGGCCAAAGGCCAGGCGCGCCGTTAGCAGGGTCAGCCAAATCGTGATGGCGCCGAGAGCAATCGATAGCCAGCGCCCCACATGGAGCGCCAGATTGGCGCCGCGCAGCGGTCGATCGGCCGAGCTGTAGAGCATGAAGTTCTTGTTTCCCGCATAGAGCGGGTTGCCGATATTGGCGCGCTGGTTGCGCACCGAAAGCCCGGGGAAGTCGGATTGGTCGATGACGCTCGTGAGGGCGCCCGTCACCATGTAGTAGAGGGGCGGCTGGCTGCCTTCGTGCTCCCATGGCCCTGTGGGGGTGGCAGCCTGCACCGGTAGCCACTTGCCCTGCGCGATGTTGCGCGCAAAGGCGTAGTGATTCACCTCGTCGGGAGTCTCGAAGGGGGGCACGCGCAGGCTGAACGCGAAGGCAAGCGCAATGAAACCGAGCAGGATCAGAAAGGGTATCGACCGGGTGAGGCGGGGACTCACGGCGCCGGCTCCCTCGGCGTGAGCGCGAGGGGCAGCACGACCGTTGCTTCGTCTTCCAGCACCTGGAAGTTGCCGCTTGATGTGACAGGTAGCAGCTCCAGCGTCGCCGCGTCGTACATGCGCAGGGTGAGCACCGGCGGTTCTGCGCCAGGTGAAGGTGGCGTGGCCTTCAATTCGACATATTCGGCAATGATCTTGCCGGGGTCCCAGAAGGTTGTCGGAATATCGCCTTCGTAGGGCTCACGCTCGGTTGCGCCCAACACCTGCGGCGCGCCTTCGCCCGGCGCCACAAGGCTCAGGACATATTTGTAGCGCTTGTCAGGTTTGCCGCCCAAAGCCTGCCAGTAGAGCGTCACCGGCAGCGGCAGACCGTAGCCACCCGCGGCCCAGGCAGCCTCGTCAATCGCGAAGCCCTCAAGCTGCACCACATCGCCGAAGGTGATTTCGGTGGGATTGGCAAGGTTCGACGGCTTTTCTTCGTAGACCGGCACCTGGGGAAGATAGAGTTGTGCATGGAGGCTGGAGCCGCTGAAGAATTCCGCGTCACGTACCAACAGGAAATTGTCGCGCAGCCATGCTTCCACATCGCCGTTTGGATCCATGAAGGGAAACGTTCCGGATTTGATGAGCCACATGCGCTGGTAGCGCTTGCCCAGTTCTTCCAGCAGAGGAATCGTCTGGGCGGCGTTTGGATCAAGCAGCGGCGCACCATAGAGCGCCATGGGTGCGCCTGCGGCAATCGCACTGCGCACGTCGTCAAGCGGCGCGTAGTAGTCGAAAATGCGCCACGATGCCGGCGTCATGTAGACGACGGCATCGCCGGCCATCATGCGTCCGTCCATATAGGCGCCCAGGGCGGAGAAGTCATCCTTGGCGAACTTCTCGTCGGCGTAATAGTTATAGGTGCTGAACGCCGAGCCGCCTACAAAGAGCAGCGCCAGCAATCCGGCGGCGATCGCTCCGCCACGCGCGCGCGCCTGGATTGCGCCAAGCCCCGCCCCAACCAGCAGAATGAAGAAGCCTGCGATCAGGCTCAAATGGCGGGCGTTCATATAGACTGGGCGCACCAGATTGACCAGGTAGATGATGACAATCGGTGCAAGCAGCGAGGCGACGATGACCCAGCGCAGGTCCGGCTTGACGGTACGCGCACGAAGCATCCACACGCCGCCAAGGACCGCGACTGCGCCGAAGATGAAGTCGAGCCAGCGCACCTGATCGATGTTCACACTCAGGCCCAGGCTGAATGCGTTGAGCAGGTCGGGAAGCAGGACGCCTAACTGGATTGACGCAAAGTTGCCACCGCCACCCTGGCGCAGGACAGCCCAAAGCGCCGCCAGCCCCACAATCGCGCCGACAAGCAGCAAAGTGAGCGCCAGCCCCAGTGCGCGCCGGCGGCTGCTGTTGCGCAGCCCCACATAGACAACCAGTGCTTGCACCGGAAGCAGAAACACGGCGTAGTAGTGGGTGCTGAGAAAGAATACCAGGGTGACCACGTAGCCGATGCGCCACTTGCGCAAGGAAGCGCCCGCTTCTTCAGCCGCAATGCTGCGCAGCAGGAGATAGGTGCAAAGCACCGCCAGCATGGCCCACAACGCGTAGGGTCGCGCCTCTTGTCCGTACCAGAGGAAGAAGGGGCTCACCGCAGCAAGCAGCGCACTCCAGAGCGGTGCGGACGATGCCAGGCCATCGCGCCGTGTGTAGAAGCGCGCTGTGACATAAACAGTTGGCACGAGGAGCGTCGCAGCCATTGCCGAGACAAAGCGCAGCGCAAACTCGCTGTTCCCCGCTGTACGCACGAAGATACCTTGCAGCAGGAAGTAGAAGAAGGGGTGCTGGTCAATTGTGGGGACCTGCGTCATGCCGTCCTTGAGCAGCAGGAGGCCGCGCAGCAACGGCCAAAGCTCCGATTCGGCCCTCTGCAGACTAAGGCTTTCGTCCCACCAGAGATCCTTGAGACCAAGCGCGATAACCACATGTGCGAACGCGCCGATGATGATCACGAGCAGCAGCCAACGCGAGGCATTGCCTCTGCTCGATGCGGCCGGGCTCGCACTCATGGAAGCAACTCCACCACGCCCAGGGGGATATCCTCTCCGTCGCTTGTCGCGATGGCCGCGCCGGTGGCCTCATCGTAGAGGCGAAGGGTGACGGTGTAGATGCCTGTGCCCAAAGGCTCCGTAAGCAAGCCGTGCTGGTCGCGCGCTGCCTGATTCACCGCCCAGGCCGACGTCGGGGCGAACCAGTTTTGCGGCCTGTAATCGGAAGCTTGCGCCAGCGCACCGTACTGATCCGTGAGGCGCAGGCTGAACTTCAAGTCTGCCGGCGCAGCGTGCGTCTGCCAATCCGTGGTGACGCGCAGCACATCTCCGCGATTCACGGGCGTGGGAGCCACGATGACCTTCTCGAGAGTCAGCGCGTCGCCAAAGTCGAGATTGGGTGCAGTGGATGCCTCCGGCTGGGCCTCGTCATCCACCCCATAAAGCGTGACGCGAATATCATTGTGCAACGTGGGTTCCGTGGCCCACGCGTGCGTCGCCAGCCACTCCTGGACGCCGCCAGGTTCGTGGAAGTAAAGAAGCTCCCACACGCGCCCGGCCCCTGCCGTGGCGGCGCGCAGGCGGGCGTCCACCTCATCGGCGGACGCGCCTTCGAGGTCGCGCAGGTCGATCACCGGAAGACCGCCGCTGTAGTAATGGTTGAAGACAATGTCCGGGTTGGGCCCGTCGACCAAAATCACGTCGCCAGGGTGCTGCTCGGATTGAATACGCATCGCGGCAGCGCGGTAGTCGGGCTTGCGGAACTCGTAATCACCATAGTATCCGGCAAGTGCAGCGAAGTTGGCGCCGACAAGAATCGCCGCGACGGTTGCGGTTGCCACGGGCAGACCGTTGAGGCGGCGGCGCGCAGGATCGCGCGACCAAAGGCGCGGCTCGAGAGCAATGGTTCCAGCAGCCGCCAGCGCCATGAGTGGGGCAGCGAGAAAAAGCGTGTAGCGCTCGTGGTAGTCAGGGTTGCGTGCGGCAAGGAGCAGCACGGCGACAAAGGGCGCAATGGTCATTGCACCCACGAGCAAGCCGCCTGCCGGGCGAAAGCGCGTCCACCAGATCAAGCCAGTCAGCGCAAGTGCCAGCATCATCCACGGAATGATGTTCGACCATGGCGAAGGCATGGAAGTGGCGCCGGTGTAGGCGACGAGATAGCGCATGGGGATCTCGGCAACACTCCCGCCCGTACGCCAGCCGTCAAAGCCAAAGATGCCCAATGTCCGCGGCAGCCATGGCGCAAAGAGCAGCAGCGCGACCGCCGACCAGCCCACCCAGCGCAAAGCAAGCCTCCAGCGGCGTGTCACAAGCACCCATCCAAGCACGTAGAGCGCCTGCGTAATGGGCACGAGCGCGCCGAAGTAGTGAAGATAGACGCATGCGGCAACGGCGAAGGCATAGATGGCGCCCCACGCAATTGAGCCATAACGCCAGGAGACGCGCGGGGGGTTGAGCAAATTCCACAGGGCCACCGTAGCAAGCAGGCTCATTGCCACAAGCCACGCGTACATGCGCGCTTCCTGTGCATAGGCAACTTGCGTGGCGTTCGTTGCCAGCAGCGCAGCGCCCATCATCCCGATCCAGCGACGCACGGCGGAGGGGCGCGCCAGATCGCTGCCAAGGCGCTGCAACAGCGCAACGGCGAGAACGCTGCCAATCAGCGACAAGAAGCGCACTGCGTAGTCGGATGCTCCGACCAGCGCAATCCACGCTTGCAGCGCGACAAAATAGCCGGGCGTGTGCTCCACGGGCATTGCCGCCAGCATTGTTCGCAGCGGTTCTGCGGCGCGCAGCAGGCTGATGCCCTCGTCGCTCCACAGGCTGTCGAATGCAAGGTGGTGCGCACGCACAGCAAAGGCCACCAGCATGATGATGATCAACATGATGCGTGGCGCGAGCGGCATCGGTGCGGCCCCGCGCGGCGCTGACTGCGATTTCTTAGCCAATATTCACTGCTTCGGCTCTCATTGCTTCGGATTGACAGTCAGGTGTAAACGCGATTCGCCGGTTGTAGTCGGCGCAGAACGCGGTCTCTCGGTTAGCTCTTCGCTTGCGGCCGGTCGTCGCCGGGCCTGCCGCGCAAACCATTCTATCATCGTTGCGCCGGTTGGCGGTTAGGCGGAGGGCCCCCGCGCAGCCTGCGGCGCGGCATAGAGGGCCAGATGCGCTTGTGCAATGGCTGCCCAGGAGAACTGCTCGCTGCGTCTGCGCGCATTGGTGCGCAGCCCCTCCAGCCGCTCCGTATCGGCGGCAAGGCCGATGACTGCCGCGGCGATCGCTGCCGGATCCGAGGGCGGCGTGTAGCATAAATCCCTTCCGTCCACCAACTCGGGCAGAGGGTGCTGCGGCAGCGTGGTGACAATTGCGCAGCCATTTGCCAGCCCGGCCATGAGCGTTCCCCGGCGCAGGCTTGCCCCGTCGCGAAACGGCAGCAGGAGCAGATCAACGGCGTTGAGCGCAGCGCCGGCCGAGGAATCGTCGAGTCGCCCTGTCCACTTCACACGCTCAGTCAGGCCCGCATTGTCAATTGCCGCCTCAAATTCGGCCAGGGTGGAGGCATTCGTCGCGTCGCTCGCACCCAGGCGCTCCCCGATCATGAGCAGATGTGCATTGATCCCGGACGTCACAAGCAGGTCAAGCGCCGCGACCAGCACGTCGGCGCCCTTGCTGCGGTTGAGAAAGCCGAAGTATCCGAGCAGAAGCTCGTTGCCGCCGAAACCGTAGTGGCTCCGCAGTTCACTCCGCTCCTGCG
The DNA here is from genome assembly GCA_963735275.1 of uncultured Chloroflexia bacterium. Classification (GTDB taxonomy): domain Bacteria; phylum Chloroflexota; class Anaerolineae; order Caldilineales; family Caldilineaceae; genus UBA5069. The sequence goes on from CAVTKJ010000004.1 coordinate 1,226,854, forward strand.
CCGACAGCTGCACGCCGGCGATGTTGCTTCCAATCGGAATCGCGTGCAGATTGCTGACGCCGCGAGCAAGCCGCAGCCGGTCCACTTCATTTGTCACAATCACAAGGTCGGCGCGGGAAGCAGGCCGTTCGGTGGTCCAGCGCCGCAGTCGCGCACCCGCCTTGGGGAAGAGATACGGGTCTAGCAGATCGTGGTAGGTCCACGCCAGTCTGAAGCCACGATTCCCGCGCGCGACGAGATTGAGCGTTGGATTCATCGCGAAGGCAGCGGTTTGGTACTGTACGTGGACCCACTCCGCGCCGATCTCCTGTGCGGTGCGCGTCACCTGCTGCCAGGCGCGGCGATCCCAGCGGCCAACGGTCGCGTGGACGCGGACGCGTCCACTGGCCACAGGCTGTGCGTTGATCGAGGTCACAACCTCGGCCTCAGCCCCGGCGTCCACAAGGGCATCTGCCAACGCGGCCGTATAGGCGCCCACACCGCCGATCATGGGAGGGTACTCGCCGGTCACAAAAAGTATGCGCATAGGCAACGCGTAGAGAGAGTCTCGGTGGTGACGACAGTGCCACTTGTCCTGCATGGTCGGCGAGAGATGCGGCGCGGCATCATAATGGCGCGAGCGTGCGCTCGAGCGAGTAGCCGCGGTAGTTGATCTCGTTGAAGCCCTGCTGCACAAAGAGGGCCACTGCGTTAGGAAGTGTGTTGGGCAGAAACGCAATCACTTCCTGGAATCCCTGCAATGCGGCGTCGTTGAGCAACCTGCGCAACAGCCACTTGCCCAGGTTGCGGTTGCGCCAGTCTTCGTCCACGTGGATGTTGATGATGTGCGCAACGCGCGCGGCGGTGCCCGCCATGTCGAGATTCATGCCCACCACCTTGGCCGAGGCCACAAGTTCCACGCGCCGGTGGTAGACGAGGTAGTTGCGTCCTTCAGACAACCTCTGTTGTACGAGGCTCAAATCGGCTGCGGGAATCTCTTCCTCAATCGGCGCACCGCTGGGACGCAGGAGCGCGTAGTAGCGACGGCTCAGCCTCCAGTCATGGGCCGTGAGTTGGCGCACAATTGCGTCCCGGTCACCCGAGAGAATCCCTGCGCCGGCCTGGATGTTGGGATACCCACCGCCGATGGGATAGGCGTGCAGCTCGCTCGCACCGCGCAACCGCCAGAAATCGTCGGCCGCTTCCATGAGGCGGGAGAACGCTTCTTCTGCCAACTGGGCGCGTGAGGTCAGGGCAAGAAGCCGCAGCAAGCCATGCGGCGGGTGTTCCGGAGCGTCGAAGTGGTCGCTGTCGTGGCCGGTGGCAACGTCGAGAAAGCCGACGACTTCGCCGGCGCGCCAGGCACAAAGCCGGTCGTGGTGCTGCCAGCGCATCTCATAATGGGTTGGTGGAGGCTCCTGAACCCATTGCGCACGGGCGTCGGCCGCATCAAGCGGCACCGTGAAGGGGGCGCTGCTGAGCGTGCCGTTGACAAACGCTCGGGCTGCTTCAATGTCATCGCTGCCGAGAGGGCGCACCGCCAGCGCGGGGGCCATGACCGTCATGCCCGAATCCTTGATTCGAGTTGCTCGATGAACAGCTCCTGGTCTGCAAGTGAAGGAATAAGCAGTGATCCAACCTGCTCGGTGTCGATCAGACCATTTTCAAGCCGTGGATGAAAGATCACCGAGACGACGCTCAGGAAGCGACCTTCGATGGACGCGCTGACGATCTGCCGATAGTCAACGCGATAGACGGCCGTGAAGCGGCGTACAATCAGCCCCTGGTCGGAGATGTACACGCGCGTCGTCGCCATCCACAGCGCCCACAACCCGCCCACGCCGCCGATCAGGGCGAAGAAGACCTCGTCCCAACTGACACCATTGAACATGTCGTATATCAGCAGTACCGTGGCCCCAAGACCGCCAATCGCCAGTATCCAGTAGCGCATTGACGCGCGATACTCGTCGCTGACCTCGAGGTCAGGCGTCAGAGCCAGCTCTTCGGACAGGCCTGGCGCGTCGGCCACAGGCGCCGGTGTACTCGCGGGATTGTTTTCGTCCATCGCCTCGTTGCTCATGCGGTCATTATCGCCCGAAGGGAAGCGCTTCGCGAAACAGCAGCAACCCCATGATTATCAGCAGCACGCCGCTTCCTGTCAGCAGGCGACGATACCAGGCGTCATTCAGCAGCCGTCGTCCGCCTGCCGCTGCCGCGGCAATGGCAACCTTGATGCCCACCAGAAGCAGATAGAAACCGAGCAGAAAAAGAAGTGCAAGGCCCCAACTTGTCGTGGCATAGCCAATCAGCAGCGGCCCGCCCACGCCGATCCAGAAGACCCACGGGTGCGGGCTGAGCAGGTTGACGGCAACGCCGCGACTCAAGTCGGCGCTGGCGGGGGTGGAGGCCACCACGACGAGCGAGGCGTGGCGGGCTGCACGCAGCGCCTCATATCCCAGATAGATCACGTAGAGTCCGCCCACGCCGGCAATCAACTGGAGCGTCCATTCGGGAACTGCACTGAGAAAGAGCACGCTGAGTGCAATAACCAGCGCGTCCGTAAGCAGAGGCGCAATTGCCACGCGCAGTCCGGCCCAGAAGCCACGCGCAAGAGTCGTTGTGAGCACCAGCGATGTGAGCGGTCCCGGCACAACGCCTGCCGCGAAGCCGAGCGCAATGCCTGCGGTTAATGCTGCGAGGGAGGGGTTCATTTCGATGCGATCAGTTGTGGGCCTTGTGCCCGTGGATCTCAATGAATTGCGTGTAGATATCAGCCAGTTCAGCGGCGTGGTCGGGCATTGCCGGCGGCGGTCGAATTTGCCTGCGCCACCCAGCGAGCACCCCGGGATTGGCGTTCAGCTCCATGAGCAGTGCCGCAAGCGCCGCCGCGTCGCCCGGCGCAAAGAGGCGGCCGGTGCGGCCATCCTCGACCTTTTCGGCAAGCGCACCGAGATTGCTGGCGATTACTGGAATCCCCAAGGCGTACGCCTCCTGGATGACGAGCGGCGAGTTCTCGTACCAGAGCGAGGGGACGACCAGCAGGTCGAAGGTGCGCAGCACGCGCCCCACATCTTCATAGGGAACGGGGCCGGCCAGGGTGATGGCGGGGTGGCGTATGGCCGCGCGCACGCCGGCGGCGTAGTCGGGAAATGCGCTCGCGCTGCCGTGCAAGGTAAGGCTTGCGGTCGTATCAGTAGGCAGGCGGTTGAAAGCCTCGACAAGTACATGCGGCCCCTTTTGCCACGCTAGCGTGCCCAGGAAGCCGACGCGCAGGCCTTCCCCGTCCGGACGTGCGATTTCGCCTCCCGCGCGCAAGCGCTCGAGGTCCATGCCGTTTTCAAGCACCTGGATGCGCGCGCCGTCGAAGCCTTGCTCCACATAGCGGCTGCGCAGGAACGCGCTGGGCGCAAAGAAGTGGTCGATCCGGTCAGTCGCCGAGCGCAGTGTCTGGTTGCGGTAGGCAAGAGGCAGCGCCACAGCCGGGCGTAGCACACGCAGCGGCGCAAGGTCGGCCCGGGCCGTGGCGCAATCCACGCAATTGCGGCAGCCCGCCGAGGGCCCGTCGCACGGCGTCCTGTCGGGGCGCACAAGCTGGCTGTTCGCGCAGAAATACCAATAGTCGTGGAGGGTGGCAAAGCGGGGTCGTGCGCCGGCCAACTCAATCAGACGGGCGGAAACGCCTTGCACATGCTGAAAATGGACCACATCGGGGCGCGCGTGCTGCACAAAGTAGGCAAAGCGCGATTCAAGCGTGCGATCGCGAAAGGTGTGCCAGAACTGCGCCGCTGCGTTCTCTGTCGCACGATCTCCCGGCAGCGGCACGCGCGTGATCTCCACGCCGTCGGCTTCGCTAACCGTTTGCGTCTGCTGCACGGTAGTGGACGGTGCGAAGATCGTGATTGCGTGTCCCTGCGCCGCGAGCGCACGCGCCAGGCTGCGCGTGTAGATTTCGGTGCCACCCAGGCTCTCGGGCGGCAGTTTGTGGACGACGAATGAAATGCGCAGAGGAGCACTCATTGGACGGGCTCCAGCGCGCCCGACGCGCGCAGTGCCGCGACGGTTGTCGCACAGCGCTCGGCCACGCCCGCGCCACTGGAATTGCGGAGCTCCGCCGGAACGGTCGTCAAGTCAAAAACCTGCCCGCACGCAGCAGGTTCCGCTGCGCCTGGCTCGATCAGGAATGAGACAGCGCCCACGAGCGGCACGCCGGGATCGCCCACGCTAACGTACGTCCAAGCGGGCGCCGCTACGCTTGCCTGGCTGAAGCGGAATTCGGTGCAGGAGTTCGGGGTTGCGCAGATCAGCGCGTGGTTAACTGGGTGCACGGTATGGCTCTGGGCGGAATAGCCGAGCAGAACTGTCTTATCCGCGACCGCCGGGTCCGCCTCGAGGTATGTGCGTAGCGCCATATCGCCCAGGACTGTTCCGTGTATGGGTGCCGCATAGTTGAGACGCATGGCGGCGCCGAAGCCTTCAGGCGTACCGAACACATAGGCGCTGCCGACGAAACCCGGCACGCCAACCTGTGCGACGGTCATCCCTGCGGGTGGCTCCGGTAGCACTGTGGACGCGCCGCTCAGAAAGCTGCGCGCATGCGCTGAGGCGCGCTCCCACTCGGAGACGTCGCTCGTGTCCACATAGGCGTAGAAGGTGAGCAGCGTCACAGCCGCCGCTACCACCAATCCTTGGACAATGGGACGCGCGCGGCCGCGCGCCTGCAGCCACGCGGCCAGCGCACTGAGCGCAACGGCCATCCCAAACGAGGGAATGTAGGTGTAGCGGTTTTCGGGATGGCGGCCGGCCAGCGCAGCAAAGGGGAGGGACATCAGCACGATCCAGAGCAGTCCCCATGCCATCCAGAAGGTTGGGCGTGGCGTTCGATCGCTGGGTGAAGTGGATGTTCGCGCGGCGCGCAAGCCTACGATCAGCGTGGCTGCGCTCAGGCAGAGCGCCAGGATGATCGATGCCAGGGCGCGCGGGTTGCTCGCGGCCATCCAGTCGCGCACATTGGCGTAGAGCGGCACATGCGGCCACGGGCTGGTGTGGAGCAGCGCCATTTGCCCAAGCAGAATAACGTAACCCTGTGCAATGCGCACGGGATCCAGCGTGAGAGCGTAGTCGGCGCGATCGGGCGTAACCTGGCCGTTGCCCGCCAGCAAGCGCATTGCCAGCACAAGCACCACCGCGACGGCCATTGCGCTGTACATGGGAAGGCGGCGGCGCAGCGTATGTCCGGCGGCGGCGCGATCCATGCCCCAATCGGCGGCAGCCACCAGCAGGATGAGTGGAAGGGTCACCTCATAGGCGAGGGCGGCCAGGCCAAGCGTGAACGCGGCGGCGATCTGCGGCCAAAGTGTGGACTTCGCACGCGCCGTCAACGCAAACTCAATGGTCAACAGACAGAAAAAGAGCGCAAGCAGATTCGCGCTCGCGCTCATATACAGAACCGCTTCGTTGTGCGAAGGCAGCAATAGCACGATTGCTCCGGCAAGAAATGCCCACGCGTCATTGCGCGCCACGCGCCGCACAATGTGCCAGGTGAGCAGCGTATTCAGCAGGTGCAGCCCAAGCGAGACGACATAGTAGCCCACCATTTGCTGCGTGCCGAAGAGATGCGCCAGCGTGGCCCGCATCGCATAGGTGAGCGGTCGATAGCCCGACCAGTTGATCGCGCCGGTGAAACTGCCAGACACCGCGGCAAGCCAGGGACGCGCCAGCGCCACCTCGGTCTCGATCGGGTCATCGAGAACGAAGTGGAGCGCCGGCGCAAAACGCCCATAGATCCATACGAAGAGGAGAAGCAGCGTCCCAAGAGCAAGGAGCGGAGCAAGCCGAGGGACCGCGCGATCACGCATCAAGCATCGGGTTTACTGGGGTGGAATGAAGTCGAACATGCGCCCCTGTGCATCAAACCACCCGCACGGGCAGCCGGTTGGATCATCGGGTGGCAGCGGCGGCAGGGGCGGCGACGGCGGATTGCTCTTGCTGACAAGTGGCAAAAATGTTGTACCGGGTAATTGCTGTGCTCCTTCCGGCTGTGGCACACCGCTTGTGCTGGCCGGCGCACCATAGGCGAAGGGCGCTTGCGCCAACTCGGCAGCCGATACCGATGCTGCCGCCCAGCCCCTGCCCACCATCTTGAGCGGCACGCGAATAAGCTGCGCCTCAGGCGCACGCTCCACCTTGTAGAAGTATACCTGCACGGGGAAGGTTGCTTCGTATACCTCCTTCAGCACATCGCTGGGACAGCCGCCCTTCGTCATGCACTCGTTGAAGGGTACTCCCGGCGGCAGGAAATACTCTGGTGTCTTCATGCGACCCTTGAGCGGACTATAGGAGAGGTAGGCGGAACTCCCCATTTGGTCAGCGTCGCGCCAATTGCCCGCTATGGGGATGCCCATGCTGCTAACCATATCCACCGCAAGGCCGCCGTTCGTGAGTTCAGAGCGATAGGTGCCGGAGCCGGCAAGTCCGTAATTGTAGGAACTCTCGGCAGCGTAGGGGTCAAACGAAGTGGGGCCGTATTTGACGAACATGTAGTCGGCGCCGGCAGGTGGCTCGAGAAGAAAACTGTCGTGACGTGTGCCGTAGGCGCGGGTCATTTGATCCACGAGAGGACCGAGCTTGCCTGTTCCTCCCTCGCCGATGTAGCTGTGAGCGTCGAAGCGCTGCCCGCCCAGGTACGTGACAGAGGCCTCCTTGCGAACCGACAGCGTAAAGCGAGCCGTCAAATTCACAAGGTTTTGGCCCGAGATCAGGATTTGACAGCCCCCATTGGCGGGTACGCTGACCGGGCTGGCGCTAGTAAGCGGAAGCGTCGCAGTTCGTTCATAGCGCAGATAACCGCTGGCGTCCGCGCCCGGTAGCACAAGCCCAGAGGGCGTATATTTGAAAAGGATGATGCTCGACGTGACATCTCGGCCATTGCTGAAAATCTGCATCGTGCTTGCCGGCGCATAGGTCGGCCACTGATCGTAGGCCGCCGGTTGCCCCAGGCAGCCGACCACAGTGAATCCCGGCCCATAGCGAGGCGTCAGATTTGCATTGATGATGACCGTGTTGCCCGTACGGCTACCGGACTGATACTGGACGAGTCCGGTACCGGTTTCGTAAACGAGGATCGCGTCGCGCAGTTGGTCGTCAGGCACAAGGCCCACCATGTCGACGATATTCAGGCCGCGCGGCTCGAGCCAATCAGGAGCAGTGGGCAACGAAGGGATGGTTCCCTGCGCCGACGCCTGATGTGCGGGGAGCAGGGCCGCAGCAATCGCCACGATCGCAAGCAGTGCGCCAAGAGTGGGCGTCGCGCAAAGTCGTCGCAGGTGCGCAACGACCGCTTGTATCGCGGCGCCGGGCAAGTGCAGATTCATGTATTCATGGCCTCCGAAAATGGACCGCGAACGACTACCGCGGCCGCCCGTAAATGGTGCGATTCTCCCGAAGGCTCAATCGCGGGCATAGTATACTCTAGTTCAGAAGGCGCGCAGAATCGCGGTTAAACTCTTGTCGGTCTCATTCACTGCGCTCCGCCTCCATCCGATAGACATGTAGCGGCATGTCGAACTCCCACCAGGGCGGTGGGTAGGGCGCGCGCGTCTGGCCGATGAGCGACGACTGCCAGCCAGTTGATAACACGGGCGTTGCGCTGTAGCCCTGCGGGGTGAGCGCGGCGGGGGCCGGGTCGCTCTGCGAAACGACGTAGACGGTGCGTCCGGCGGTTTCAAACTCATCTATCGCCAGGGCAAGCGTGGCCGGGTCGGGCGTGTCGCTCTCAAGCAGCAGCGCCCAATCGCCGTAGAGCGAGTAGAGGGGCGCTGCCAACCAGCCAATCCACGAATCGCCATCTTGTGGCTCAAAGAGAAAGACGCCGCCGGCGGGTAGTTGTGCGTGCAGCGCCGCGACATCAGCCAACTCGCCGCGTGCCTCGTGCTGGTTGAAAAGAGGCCGCGCAAGCAGTACCATCCACAGCAGCGCCCCCGCGGCAACACCAATCTGGAGCCCGCGGCGGGCTCCGGCGCTCCCAGGAAGCGTGCCCAGCGCGCTCGACTGCGAAGCCGGCAAGCAACGCCAGCAGCGGCAGCACATCGCCAATCAGCCGGCGCAGCGAAATGGGGTAGACCGGTGAGGTTGTATAGGTATAGAAGTAGGCCGCGCCGAGCCCGAGCGTCGTGAGAAGGATAAAGCCCTGCGGCGCATCGAAGCCGCGCAGCAGCAGAACGCCAATGCCCGCTAGCGCCAGCCAGTAGAGCAGCGGCGTGACATAGGCGCTGGAGAACCAGAGGATTTCCTGATAGTGGCGCGTGACGGCCGGATCGCGCAACGGGTTCGGAATGGTTGACCAGAGCACGACGAATGCCACGACAACCAGAACCAGCACGCCCACAGGTCGGCGCACGCGCGGCCACACGCTTTCGTGAAGGCGCGGCCCCCACTGCCACGCACCGCCCACCAGCAGCGGAAGCCCTACGCAGACGGCGACGGCCGCCGGTCCCAACATACCGATCATGCGCACTGATAACTCCGCCGTCGCCCCCACATAGACCGGATTGCTCCCCAGAATGCCAAGTAAGACGATGATTGGCGCGCAGATGAGGGCCGCGCGCAGGCTGCGCCGGTCGCGCTGCACGCCCGCCCACATGAGCAGCAGCGCCAGGGGGCCGATGAGAAGGATCGAGTCGATGCGCGCCGACCAGGCGGTGATCCAGAGCAATAACGCCGCGGCAAGTTGCCACGGACGCTTCTCGTCGAGCCAGCGCAGCGCCGGCAGCAGCGCAGCCAACGTCCAGAACTGGCCGACGATCTCCGCCAGCGGCGCGCGCGCCAGATAGATTTGCGCATAGCTCACCCCTAGCAGCACCGCCACCCAAAGCGCAATCCAGGAGCCGTGAAGGCGGCGGGCCACCGCAAACAGGAGACAGAGCGCCAACGCACCGAAAAGCGGACTCAGGAAGAAAGGCGCGCGCAGTGAGCCGCTCTTGTACAGGAGCGCCAGCCAACTTTCCACTTGCGGCATGCGCGCGGTGCGGATTGTCGGCGGTCCCTCGTCTACAACGTACGCGCTGCCGTAAACAATGCCATCGTACGCAGTAGCCGCGACCACTCCACCAAATTGCTCGGCGCTGGAGATGTAGAAGAGGTCACGTGCCGCCGCCGAGAGCGGGCCAAGCGGCTCGAATGGGCCACTCATACCACCCGTGCGGGCGATATAGGCGCCGTCACCGGCATAAATCGCGGCGTCTCCTGTGAGCGCCAGCGTTTCTGCCGGCGGCAGATAGAGTAGGGCCGCAAGCGCAAACAGCCCCAGCGTCGCCCACTTGTCGAAGCGCGCGCTGCGCGACCAGGCCACAATGCCCATCCAAATCGCCACCGCGATCAGGGGCAGTGCGAAAGCCCAATACGCAAATGCGCCGCTGCGCGCCAGGACGATCAGCAGCCATGCTGCGGCCGCCAGCGCTGCCAGCGCCAGCAACCCCGGCTCCCGATTGTAGACGCGGCGCGCCATGTTCATGTGGGGCTGTTTCGCGTCGATTGTGCAAGCGCCGAGATGTCTACAGGCGCGCCGGGTGGTGGCCGGCCGAGATCGCTGCGTACGCGGCTTCCAGCCTGTCGAGATAGGCATCAAAGGACCAGCGTGCCGCGACTTCTATGCCCGCTTCAGCGCCTATGTGCGCGTAGAGCGCTGGGTCCCGCATGAGGCGGACAATGGCATCTGCCAGCGCCTGTGCATTGCCGGGCGGAACGAGCAGGCCGTTTTCCTCATGGCGAACGCCCTCGGGCGTGCCGCCGGCCGTTGTGGCAATCGTGGGCAGCCCGCTGCCCATGGCTTCAAGCAGCCCGCCCGAGAATGGCTCGTCCCAGGTGGAGCAAAAGAGGTAGAGGTCGTGGTCGGCAAAGGCCGCGGCCAATTCGGGTTGCGGCGCGAAACCGTGGACCTTTACGCAATCCGCGAGTTCGCGTGTTTCAATCAACGTACGCAAGTGCGCCACAAAGCCCTCTGCGCCGCCGCCGAAGATATCCAGTTCGACGGGCGGGATGTCCGTGCGCTCCTTCAGGATCGCCACAGCGTCAACTGCCACTTGCGGCCCTTTGCCTTCCCACAATTGCCCGGCAAAGAGCAGCCGCCACGGTCGATCCAGGGGAAACGCATGGGGCGTGAAGGCAAAGCGCTCGCTGTGGATGCCAAGCCACGTGGCCAGGCTTTGCGCCGGTGCGTAGCCTGCCCGCGTATGCAGCGTACGGATGAACTCGGAGACGGCAAGGATATAGTCGGGCCGTGCGCGGCGCCGCAGTGCGGGCTGCACAACCCCGCGCAGCGTGCCAATGAAGCTCCTCTGCAGCCATGTCGTTGCAGGCACAAGCGCGCCAATGTCGTTGAGGCTGTAGAGCAGCCACTTATCGGCAGGGTGCGCGATGACGGGCGCTTTGCCGTATTCGCGCGCTGCCAGCAGTGGCGCTGCAGATGCCATGTAGAGGTTCCACGCGATGATGAGATCCGGCTGAATTGTATCGAGCGTCGCCTTGACGCCGCTGCGCGTCCTTGGGTTGTAGAGGTGCCACTGGATTACGCGCCGGGCTGTGAGTGGCAGTCCACCCAGAAAGTAATCCGCCTTGCGGTCGAGGTTGATGTCAAGGCCGGGGTGGGTGAAGCCATCCTCCGGCAAATCGCGCCCGCACCCGGTGATGACGTGGACGGTATGACCGCGCGCACGCAGCCCCTCTACAACATCACGCGCGAGGATCTCGTTGCCGCCGACGATGTAGGGCGGATAGAGATTGTTGATGAGCGCGATCGTGAGCCTGGGGCGCGCCTCCGGCCACGGCATGCTCATCGGGGCGTGGAGTGTGGAATGCGCACGCGGCCGCGCGCTGAGACGGTGCGGCAGAACTCGGCGAAACGTCGGCCCAGACTCTGCCAACTATAGTTCGCTTCGACGAATGCGCGCGCCGTCACGGCCATTTCGGCGCGCAGGTCGCGATTGTCGAGCAGCGTTACTGCCTTGCGCACAAAGTCTGCAGGGTCGTCGGCCAGCATCAACTCACGGCCATCCGTTGCGCCCAAGCCCTGCGCCCCCACACTTGTGGAGAGCACCGGTAGCCCGGCAGCCATCGATTCGACGATCTTGAGCCGCGTGCCGCCACCCAAACGCAATGGCACAAGCTGGATCCAGGAGCGCGCCATGTAGGGGCGAATGTCGGGCACGCTGCCGGTGACGGTGATACCCGGCAGGTTGCCCAGCGCTTCGATCTCCGGTGGCGGGCGGTGGCCGACGATTAGCACCTGCAGATTGGGGATGGCCGCGCGCAGTGCATCGTGCATGGTCTGCACATAGTGGAGCACGGCGTCGATGTTTGGGTAGTAGTGCATGGTACCCAGGATCAGCACCGTGGGCTGCACATCCGGCTCACGTATGGGTTTGTAGAAGCTGGTGTCGGCGCCGTTGACGATTACCTCAATCGGCGCGCCATTGCCCGCAAGCTGCAGGATTGCCGACTGGCGGTCCTCCTGCGAGCAAACGACCGCCGCCTGGTAGCGCGGCATTTCGGCTTCCTCAAAGCGGTGCAAACGGCGCGCTTCCAGCCAGTCGAGCCCCTTGTCGCGCCCCAGCGAGCGGCTCGCCGCCATCTCCGCATAATGCAGGTGGTCGATCTTCTGCCGGTTGATGAGGCGCGGCGTCTCCTCCAGCCCGGCAATCTGCCACATGTAGGGCGACACGACGATCTCGTCGCACACGAGCAAGTCATACCCGCGCGTGAGTTTGCGGCGCATTTCGCGCATGCTCTGGCCGTCCTGAAAGTAGCGTACAGAGCGAGGCTGGTCATTGGTCAGCGCGGCGACGCCGCCCATCGCGCGCGGCTGCAGTTGCAGCCTGGTCACGTCAACGGTGCGGCACAGCGACGCCAGCGGGCCGGCGTCGGCGGATTCGCCGGCAGAGTGGCTGAAGGTGAAGAGATCCACCGTGGCAGATTCGGCCAGCCCAGCCGCAAGGTAAAAGGAGCGCAGCTTGCCGCCGGTGTCGGCCGGCCAGGGCAAAAAAGGAGTAACGAAGGCAACCTGCACGGGATTCTCCCAGTTTTCAGGGGGTGAGGCCGGACGACTGCACGTTTACAGCCTGTTCGGGTCGTGCAGATGCGGTCGGGTGGTTGGCGGCCTTGTAGCCGAGTACTGCGATTTCGCGCGCCGGATGCAGGAAACGGTCGGTCTGTGCGAGCGCGCGTAGGCGGACTGCAATCTCGGCTTGCTGGGTGCGCATCGCATCCAAGGCCAGTGCCTGCGCTTCGAGAACCGAGTGCAAGTGCTCCAGATCCTGGCGCAGCGGCAGAACATAGGGCTCGGTGAACTTCGTGTAAATCCAGCGTGAGACGCGCCATGCCCAGCGCGCGCGCAGACCGCCCTCGGCGAGGGGCGCGGGCAGCGGCGGCACCAGACCCACGGCGGGTGGCAGCGTGACGTCGTCCAGGGGCAACTCCACGCCTTTGAGCAGCGCGTCGATGCCCTCCCACGCCGCCGCCGGGTTGGCAAAGCTTTGCACCCCGGCGAAACCGGCATCCGCAAGCAGAAACTCGACAAGCTGCGCGCCATACATGCGCACGTGCGTAGGGTCGCGCCAGAACTCGTGGAACTGAACGATTGCCGAGGCAGGATTTGGTGTCGCCAGCAGCAGCATGCCGCCCGGGCGCAGCGCAACAAAAGCGGCCGCAACCCATTCGCGCACAGTCTCGGCCGGCAGATGCTCGATCACGTTGGATGAGAAGACCGCGTCAAAACGCCCCGGCTGCGCATTAAGCCACGTTGCGGCGTCGCCCAGCGTTACGTCAAAGCCCTGCGCGCGGCACGCGTCCACCATGCCCGGGTCTACATCCACGCCGTAGACTGTGTGCCCTTCGGACTGCAGCATTGCCATGAACTCGCCGTGGCCGCAGCCAAGATCGGCTACGTCGTCAAGCCCATCGAACCACGGAAGGTAGTGGCGCAGGACATCGAGCAGCGCGTCGCTCGTGCTGTAGCCGTGGCCGCGCAAATAGGCGTAGTAGCGATTTTCGAGCGCACCGGCGGAGCCGTCCGTCGCGCCGGCTAGGCATTGCATTGGTGTGCGGCTGGATGCTCATGGTTCGGCCTGTGGATCAAGCACTGCTTGCGGCGGCTGGTGATGCCACTGGCTCGGCATGACGACGTCGCCGTGAATCTCGCGTTCCGAACTGATCTGAAACTCGTACAGTTGCTCGTGATAGTCGCTCGGATGGCTCCAGTGCGGGCCGTCTGGCTCGGGATAGGCGGCCGCAGAGAGGCGATATCGCCCGGCCGTCAGCGCGACGCCACTGATCTGCACCTCAAGGACGCCCTTCCCCGCGGCCAGGATCGGCGGCACCGGGTGATCCTCTGTGTTGCTGGCCCAGAGGTAGTGGCCATCCTGCTTGTGAATCAGCACGCTGAACACGGGTTCGGCAATGGGCTCCGCTGCGGTGTAGGAAATGCGAATCGTCACCGGTGTGAGGGGCGGGAACGACCAGCCCGCGACGCCGTCCGCCGCCAGCATCTCCACACGCGTGATGCGCAGCGGCCCTCTGCCAATCCGACGCGGAGGACGCAGCGAAGCCACGTCCCCGCCGTCGGCGTCCATCCAGTCCTGCAGCGCATTCTCGCTGATCAGTCGCTGCGCCGTTGCCGCATCCACGGCGGAAAGGTAACTCCGCACCACGTCGGCCGAAGGGCCATAGGCGCGCAGGCGGCCATCCTCAAGCCAGATGCACTGGTCGCAGAGCGTCAGTACGTGGCTCAAGCTGTGCGAGACAATCAGAATGGTGACACCGCGCGCCCGCATCTGGTCAATCGTGTCAAGGCAGCGGCGCTGAAACGCTTCATCACCAACAGCGAGCACTTCGTCCACAAGCAGGATTTCCGGGCGCACGTGAACGGCAATGGCAAAGCCCAGCCGCGCATACATGCCTGACGAGTAGTGCTTGACGGGCGTATCGATAAACGCGCCGAGGTCTGCGAAGCGCACAATTGGCTCAACGATCGGCGCGATTTCCTCGGGTCGCAGCCCCAGCAGGGCGCAGTGCAGGTAGATGTTGTCGCGCCCCGTCAGTTCGCCGTGAAATCCCGCGCCCAGTTCAAGCAGCGCCGAGACGCGCCCGTTGATTTCCAGCGCACCACCCGTGGGCTGCAGGATGCGCGTCACCAGTTTGAGCAGGGTGCTCTTGCCGGCGCCGTTTTCGCCGATCAGGCCCACAGTCACGCCATGGGGAATGCTGAAGCTGACTTCCTTGAGCGGCCAGAAGTACTCGCGCGCTGTGCGCCGGCCCACAAGGCGCGTCGCCAACTCAATTAGCGAGCGCTCAGTTTGCTGGTCAAGCTGGAAGCGCTTCGAAACTCCGTGGAACTGAATCGCCGGGCCAACCGGCGTCTGGGCAGAACCGTCGGCGGTCGCCGCTGCAACGCTCATCTAGACCTCTTCGCCAAAGCGGGCGCTGTAGCGCAGCAGCAGCCAGAATCCGAAGCCGAGCACTGCAAACGACGTGATTGCAGTGCGCACAAAGAAATCGAAGTCGGTGCGATAGCCCCAATAGAGCAGGTCGCGATAGGTGCCGATAATCGACGCCATCGGATTGAGAATATACATCATGCGCTGCACGTTGACGGTGACACCCATGACGGTATAGCTGTTGGGAAGAATCTCCAGCGAGTAGACCACCGGCGTCAGGAAGAACCACGCCAGCATGACGACATCCATCACCATGAGCGTGTCACGGTAGAAAACATTGAGCGTGCTCAGGATGAGCGCAAGGCCCAGAATGAACGCGGTGTGCAGCAGGATCACAAAGGGCAGCATCGCGAACCACGGGCTGATGTGCGTGCGGAAGATCAACAGCAGCACAATCAACACCAGCATCGACAGCAGGAAATTGACGAGATTCGCCAGCACCGATGAGATGGGGATGACCGCGCGCGGGAAATAGATTTTTGTGACAAGATTGGCGTTGGAGGTGATCGAGCTCGTGCCCGTCATGACTCCCGCCGAGAGGAAATTCCACGGAATCAGCCCGCAGAGGACGAAGAGCGGATAGTTCTTGATGCCGTTGTTGGGCAGAAAGACCGTAAAGACCGCCGTGAAGACCAACATCATCGCGATCGGATTGAGCAGGCTCCAGAAGAACCCAAGCGCGGTGTTCTTGTAGCGCGCCTTCAGTTCCCGAATCGTCAACTGCACAATGGCGTAGCGGTATTCCCACAAATCAGCCAGTTCGCGCCACATGCTCTTGCGCGGCGGCGCGAACGCCATGGCCGTGCTGGATTGCAGAATTACAGGCGCGGACGAAGGATTCAATGGCTCGATGGAAGCGGCCGGGGACGGCTGGGGTGCTTGCTTGGGAGTCGACTGCGTGACCGACATTATCTTGCTCTCCAGACAGAGCATGATAACGGCGCAGCGATGAATCGCCAAAAGATCGGGCCTGAGGGCGGTCGCTCTGCCTCCGTGTTGTAGTTCTGCCGTTCTGCCGTTCTGTCTTATGCGCGCTTGGTCGCGTACAGTGACACACCATCATTCGGGTGCGCAAAACCAAGCACCATCAGCGGCGCCAACCACTCGCCGGCCAGCGGCACCTGCTGCAGCAACGCTACGCGCTGCTTGTTCTCTTCCGACATGAACCACTCGTAGCCAATGCCGCGCTCAAAACGGTTCACCCATAGTCCATTGCGCCAGAAGGCGCCAAAGTAGTCGGCAAGTGTGTAGACATGCTCATTGATGCCATAGGTCTTCTCGGCTGCCTGGACTTCGGTGTCGGGGCTCGCGCCAAAGGCGCGCACGCCTTCATTGAGCCCCGCCACAACGCCCCCTGTACGACAAACGCGGCTCATTTCGGCAAGCATGCGCGGCAAGTCGAGTGCGTGGTGCAGCGCGGCGATGGCAAAGACCAGATCGTAGGAATTGGAGCGGAAGGGTAAATACTCGAAATCGGCGGCCACCGCTTCATAGTGCCCCGAATTCTCAATGAAGAAACGCGATCGCCCCAGTCCGATCTTGGGATCGGTGACGATGTCGCAGGCGGTGTATTCACAGCCTTTCTCCACAAAGTAGCGGCCCGCCCAGGTACGCGCCGCACCGACCTCGAGTACACGCATCCCCGGCCGCACGTACCATTCCAGTAAATGGGCAAAAGAGTACTTGGTCGCCAGCCAGGTGGAGCCTTCCACCGGGTCCCAGCCGAAGGTCTCAACAGGATTGGGCAGCGAGAGGTCGAGCGCGTCGGTCGGCTCATACCAGCCTTCGGCCTGGGATATCGCCACCCAGCCGCGTGCCTCGCCCATCTTTTTCGCGTAACCGGGCAGGCGCGGCGAGAGCATCACTGGGATGCGGTCGCTGATGGCATAGGGGTGGCCGCAGCCCGTGCAGACGAGCAACCCCTCCTCGATAACATCGTCGCTTTCGCGCGCCGTCACGAGCGCAAGATCACCGTGGCAGACCGGGCAGAAGAGCGTATTGAGCAGAGAGCGTTTCATGGCGCAGATTCCGGGCGGGGCGTGGATGGAGGAACAAAGAAGCGGCCTGTGGTGCAGGGGTTGCACCACAGGCCGGAAATGCTGATCAACCTGAACTACGGGTATTGCAGCTCTTCGACATTGTCAGCGGCAAACTTGCTGTACTTGTCGCCTGCTATCGACCGCTGCGTGGTTCCTGACGTATAGAGCATTGTGTAGGGGTTGAAGGCCCAACCCGCATCTTCAAGGCTATACCATGCCCAGCGCTGGACAAGCCGGCAGTCATCCACGGTACTCAGATTGCAGTCCTTGGCGTTCATGAAGTACTCGAACGTATCAAGCATGAACTCATGCACAATATCTGGATTTTCCAGATCCACATAGTTGGCGCCATAGGCGTTGACGCACTGCTGTCGCTCGTTGACGTTTGTCGCGGGGTTGTCCACCGGGCAAAGTGCGTTGTACAGAACGCCGTACTCCGTGACGACCAGCGGCTTGTTGATTTGCCCGTGGTCGCGCATCCAGCCACGGAAGTCGCGGATCTGTTTCTCGAAGGTGGGCATGTAGACATGGCGCCAGTCCTCGCCCACGTACGCACCCCGCTCTTCGCCCTTGCTGTTGGGTGTAATGCTCGAGCCCGGCGGGATGCCCATGCCGTAGCATACGCGCTGCAGAACACCGTTGATCTTCTCTTTCTGGCAGTACTCGGACCCAACGAAGTTGTGCACGTTCCAGACGTCGACAGGCATATTGACGCCGTAGATCGCCTTGTAGCCGTTCCAGATCTTGTTAAGGTATTCGAGGCGCGATGGAGTGAACTGCACCATGCCGGCAATCGCGACGCGTGCCGTGGGGTCGGCCGCCTTCACAAGCGTGTAGAGTTCGTGATAGGCGTACGCATACAGCTCGGGCTTGATCTCGTCCTGGCCAACGCCAAAGCCGTCGACGCGGTCAATTTCGTTGCCGATCAGCCAGACCATTCCGGGGTTGGCCTTCGCCGCCGCGGTGATCACCGCAGCCGACGGATTATAGGTGTAGGACGCCGGCGTCTTGTAGGGACAGATATTGCGGTCAGCGGTGGTGTAGTTCTTGCAGCCATCCACCAAATCCTGGTGCAGGCGTATCATCTGCATGTAATCGATGTTGGCAGGCCGTTCGGGATTGATCTTTACGCCCCAGTTAACATACCAGCCCGCATACAGCGAGCGGATATCGGGGTAATTGCTGAGCTTGGCGGCCGTGCCGAAGCCCATGCGGTCTGCCTGGATCAGCGCATGATCCTTCGGGATGACCGGGAGGTAGGCCGCCGGAGCGACCGCTGCCAGTGTCTCAGGCGAGGCAACAAACGATTCGGGCCCAACCAGCGGCAAAATGTCGGCCTCAGTGTCAACTGGCCCCATCATGGGCAGGGGCAGGTCGGAAGCACGCACTGCACCGGGGGGTGGCTCGCTAATGGGCTGCGGCACGGTGGTGCCGGGTTCCTGCGCAAATGCCTGCGCCGGCAACAACAGCGCACTGGCCAAAATGACCAGCAGCGCGGCAAGGGTTGTCAGCCGAGCTGAGGTCTTGCGGTTGTAAAGTGGATTGTTTTGTTTCATCTCTACTCCATTGGTGGTGAATAGGGCACGCCTCGAGGCGTGCGTCGTTCCCCGCAGGGGGGCTAACGTGCAGGCTGCAGATCGCCGCAAACCGCGGCATAGGTTTCCACAATCTGCGTGGCGGCGGTGCGCCAGTCATACCTTTCAATCGCTCGCTTGCGCAATGCAGCCGCGCGCCGAGCGGGTTCGCCAGTCTTCTCCAGCGCACAGGCGATTTGTTCAGCCAGTGACGCTGGATCGCCCCGCACTGCGTAATAGCCATTCTCGCCAAGATACTCGTGCGCAACGGGCGTATTGTAGACAACGGTCGGCAGTCCGACCGCCATGTAGTTGAGCAGTTTGCCCGCTCCTTCCGTAAGGCTCAGCTTGGGCGCGACAGCCACATCACCCAGCGCCAGAAAGTGCGGCGCATCGCTGTAGGCAATGCGCCCGGTGAAGATGACCCTGTCGCCAATGCCAAGTTCGCGCGCCTTGCCTTGATAGATATCAACCCCCGGGAAGCCCATCAGCAGAAGTGTTACGTCAGGATGGCCGGCAGCCAGCAAACGCATAGCCTCAAGCAAGTGGCTGGTTCCCTGGTATTCGGCCAGCAAACCCAGATAGACGATCAGGCGATGGTCGTCCGGCACGCCCAGCGAGCGGCGCAAGCCGAGCAAGTCTTCCGGGGCATAGGTGGATGCGGGGCGGAAAACATCGCCATTTACGCAGTCGGGCAGCGCAAGCAGACGGCGCGGGTTGCAGCCAAACTGGTCGATAAGGAGCCTGCGCGCATTGCTCGAGTTTGTGAAAATCGCCGACGCGTTGCGGTCGACCCGCTTCTCGATCCAGCGCAGCGGCTTGTAAATGCCCGCATCACGCTCCACAAAGTGGTGGTCAATCATCTCCTCGGTCATGCTGCCCTGGAAGTCGAATACAGTCGGCAGCCCGCGCAGCCAGCCCAGCCCCATTCCCAGCAGCGCGCCCTCGTGCAAGTGCGCATGGATTACATCGAACTTGCCGGTAACGAGCAACTGCGCAATTTTGGCCGCAAGCAGCGCGTCAAAGAGTATCTTGTGGCGGCTGGAGCCGACTTCGTAATCCTGTCGCCAGGGGATCGCCAATGTGCGCTCGATGTGCAGATCGGCAACGCCTCCACCGTTCGCATAGGTAACCACAGTGACTGAGTGGCCCATCTTTTCGAGCGTTCTCGCCTCTTCCAGAATGCGCACGTGGCACCCGTAGTCGGCAAAGAAGCTGGTTGGGGCGATCATCATCACCCGGTACATTCGATCCATGCGTTGGCAGGTGGTGCAGAAACCGTTCCGAGGCGCCTGAACTGCAGCAATCGGTCGCGCAGACGAAACCGAATCTACCCTAATTGGCTGATTTCGACCAATTCTAGCACGGCGCTCGCTATCGACTCGGTCGGATACCCTCCTGTTGCGTGCGTTGGCGAGTGTGTTTGCACTACAAATTCTGAATGCTTAATCGCAAATGGCGCGCCAATCATGCACGCCTTCGCAACTTTCGTAGTCGAAGCGTGGGCCGTCGGTCTGACGCTCTATGGCGGGCTTCCGCCCGTCGCATCTGGCGAGTGCAACGGTGGAGGCTCAAGGCCGCGCATGGAGTCGCGCAATAGTGTGTAGTCTCCTGCAGTGAAGGCGCGCAGCAGCCATCCGACAAGAAGGTACGCCGCGCCTCCGACGAGGGCTTGCCAAGGCCACGGTAGCGGCAGCACGGCCGCGAGGAAGCCCGCCACGGCCGCCGCGCCGGCTGGTCGCCAAATCGACGCCATTCTGAGCGGCAGCCTGACGCGCGCCAGCATCCAACCGCCGCACACCGCGCCCACCAGTCCGGAAACGACCCCCGCCAAAGCAGCGCCGGCCGCGCCATAAACCAGGGTCAGTGGAGGCAGAAAAAGGAGCAGCGCCACAAGTTGGCTGACCGCCACTGCGAGCCCACCTTTGGGCCGACGCGCGACCACCAGCAGCAGGACCGCGCGCTGCTCCCACAAGTAGAGCGGCGCTGTCCACAGGAGCAATGCAAGGGGTGCGGCAGCCGCGGTGTATCCCGGACCGAAAATCAGCCCCATCACACCCGCGCTGATGACCATGCCGATAGTGGCAGCGGGCAGCAGCAGCGAGGCGCCGAAGCGGAGTGCGAGCCCGTCGAGCCGCGCAAAGGCAGTGGGCGACGTGTCATCCAGCCGCACCAGTGTGGGAAACAGAGCCCGCCAAAACGCGTTCACCAACTTGATCAGCACACGCACAATGCTGTTGGCTGCCGAGTAGGCGCCAATCACAATTGGCGACGCAAAGAGACTGAGCAGAAGCAGGTCGCTGCGTTGCTGCAGCACGTCGGTGAAGGCAAGCCCGAAAAACGGGCCGGCGCGCCGTAGCGTGGCGCGCCACGGCAGCGACACCGTCTCTTGCGGTTCAGCAAGGAAGCGGCCGCGCTGCAGGAGCAGCAGCGCGACCAGTGCAGCCGAACCCTGCGCCAGAACGGTAACCCAGAGGATGGCCGCAACCCCCCCGTCCAGTGCCAGCACAACCAGCGCGCCGGCAACCAGTACGCCGTTGGAGACTGTCTCTGCCGCGAGTATTCGCTCCATGCGTTCGCCGGCTTCAAAGATTGACGCAGCGGCCACGAACAGCGCATAGAGTGGGAGTGACGCGCCCGCGACCAGCAGGAGCGAGCCGCTGTTGTCAGGCGCGGCGACCATGCCAATCAGTGCCAGTCCGGCCCAAACCAGCAGCGAAAGCACGAACTGAATGGAGAGCACGCGCAGAAACCAGGCTTTGCGCAGCGCGGGCCGCCCACTGATCTGGCGCACCAGCAGCCCGGGTAGTCCGGCTTCGGTGATGATTTGTGCAACATTGAGGTAGGCAAGCGCTACGGCGTACGCGCCCAGCGCCGCTGCGCCCAGTTGGCGCGCAATCAGCACCTGGACGAGGAAGGCAGCGCCAATGCGCCAGAAGTTGCCGGCCGCCAATGCACTCGTATTTACGATGACCCGGCGCCCAGTCGAGCCGGCGCGTGCATTGGGGGGACCAGAACTGCTCATGACGCAGCAGCCACGCGACCGGTAAGCAGGAAGCGGCGGAGATTGTGCCAGCGAAAGAGTCGATGGCGCAGCGCAAAGAGCGTCAGCGCAACCACGCCGCCCGCCTCCCAACTCCACAATTCGGGTCGACGAGTGAACGCGTACCAGTACGCGAGCCCCATCTGCTCCTGCTCGGAGCCGCGCTTGCCCCAAACGTGGAAGCGCCGGCCACGCAGGGGCCAGTAGAACGTGTCTGGGTAGTGCCAGATACGGTCAAGCAGGGCATGGCCCACAAAGGCCGCCGCATAAACGCCGTGCTGCGGCGCACGCAACAACGTATAAAGCGTCACCCCTGCAAACGCCAGCAACGTATGTGCGAAGAGCACCGCAGATTTGAAGCGAGGATAGAAGTAGACCGCCGCCAGAGGTTTGTCGACGAGATCCGGCGCAATCGCGGCAAGCGCCACGAGCCGATAGTCGATGTCGGGAGCAACTTCAAGCCGCTCTTGGGCAAGGCTGAGGGCAAGCCAGGTGTAGGCAACGTGTGACGGTGGCAGCATGGACTTGGATTGCGCGCAGGGTGAACGCTACGCGCCGCGCTCCTCGCGCTGATACGGAACGCCAAGCGCGGCCGGCGCGCCGATGCGCCTGCGCATCGAGCGAGTCGCCGTCAAAACGAGCACGAGGATCGTAAAGAGGTAGGGCAGCATCTTGAGAAAGTAGCCCAGCGCAGGATTCGCCTGGAAGTACGAGAATGTCTGAATGTCAAGCGGCAGGCGGCTGATGGCGCCAAAGAGATACGCACCCACCATTGCCGTCAAGGGGTTCCATTGGGCGAAGATCACCATACCCACGGCAATCCAGCCGATGCCGCCGGTCATGCCGTCGAGCCACAATGGGGTTACTGCGAGGCTGAGCGAGGCGCCGGCGACCCCCGCAAACATGCCGCCCAGTATCACGTAGAAGTAGCGTTGTCGGACGATGTTGATTCCCTGAACGTCCGCCGCCGCGGGGTACTCGCCGATGGCGCGCAACTCCATGCCGGGGCGCGTCCGATAAATATAGAACCAGGCCAGGGGCGCAATGATGAAGCCGAGATACACAATTACGTTGTGCTGAAAGAAGACAGGGCCGACAACAGGAAGATCGGCCAGGATGGGAATGTCGAAGTTGGGCAGGCGGGCGACGTCGCGCGCCTGCACATAAGGCGCACCGATGACAGAACTCAGCCCCATGCCGAGAAAGGTCAGCGCAAGTCCGCTGACCACCTGGTCGGCGCGCAGCGACACTGTAACGATCGCATGAAGCAGCGCCATCAGCCCGCCAACAAGCAGCGCGGCAAGCAGTCCCAGCCAGGGATTGCCCGTGCCGTAAGTCACGGCATAGCCAGTCATGGCGCCCATGAGCATCATGCCCTCGACGCCAAGATTGAGCACGCCCGAGCGCTCGGCAAAGATTTCGCCGACTGTTGCAAACAGGAGCACTGTTCCTGTCCGAACGCCGGCAGCCAGCAATGTGACGACAAACGCAATGTCCATTCGGTGTCCCAGGTGCGGCGAAAAGCGTGGCCGTGCAGGCACTGCGCCTAACGGAGTTGACAGTGGACAAAACAGCGGCAGGGATCTGGAACGCAAGGGCGCCAGGTGCGCATAGGCGCAGGGAAAGGACAGGCACGAACAGCCGGCATGAGATGATTCTCGACGCGAATGAATTGACTGCCCGTGCAGTTGCGTTGCCTGCCTTCTTCTTCCTTGCGTCCTTGCGCACCTGGCGCCCGTGCCTTGGAACTGCCGGCACCACGACGATTTCAGTTCAACTCACCACCGCGACGCGCTCCAGGCGCACGTGGTAGGTGAGCACCATCTCGCCCGCCACCACCACAAAAAGAATGACGCCTTGCAGCATGTTGGCCACCCCGGCAGGTTGAATCGCATCCCCGCCGACGAGCAATCCGCCAAATAAGTAGGCAACCGGGATGATCGCCAGCGGGTTGAGCTTGGCCAACCAGGCGATGATGATCGCCGTGAAACCGTACCCAGGCGAGAAACGCTCCTGCAAGCGATGGACCACGCCTGCAACTTCGACCATGCCCGCAAGCCCGGCGAACCCGCCGCTGATCATCATGACCACGACAATGTTGCGACTGAGATTGATTCCCGCGTAACGTGCGGCCCGGTTGTTGTCGCCAATTACGGCGATTTCAAAACCCCACTTGCTGCTGCGCAAAACAATCCAGACGATGACCGCCAACCCAATCGCAATGAAGATGCCAAAGTGCGCCGTGAGCCCGCGCATGGCCGGCACCTGCTCCGCAAAGTCGGTGAAGCGAGGCATCCACGCCGGTTTGGGAAACTGGGTGGTCATGCCAAAGCCCCGCTCACTCCAGGGGCCGTAGATCCAGTAGTTGTTCCACAGAATCGCGACGTAGGTGAGCATCAAAGTCGTGATGATCTCGTTGACATTGAGCTTCGCTTTGAGTATGCCGGGGATGAAGCCCCAGAACGCGCCGCCGAGAAATCCGGCAATTGCCATTGCGAGCAGCATGAACCAACTGGGCGTATTGGCGGGAAGCAGGAAGAGCGCTACGCCCGTTGCTGCAAACGCGCCAATGAAGAGCTGCCCTTCTGCGCCAACGTTAAAGAGGCGCATCCGCAATGCAATCGCGACGCCGAGCCCGATCAGAATCAGCGGCACCGCCTTGATGGTCGTGTCGGACCAGCCGTATGCGCTGCCGAAGGCAATCGAAAACATCTCGCGGTAGACATACCAGGGATTTGCCCCGATAAGGCGCAGGAGCACCGCACCGACGAGAAGCGCAGTTCCCACCAGGATGAAGGGCGAGGCGTACTTGAGCCAGGTAGGCTGCTCGAGCCGCTTCTCGACGACAAGGCGCGTGCGCGCGGCAGATGCTTCGGGTGTTGGGCCAGGAGTGGGTGCCGGCGGGCTCTGTGTCGTCATTGCAGCGCCTCCTGTCCGCCACCCTCGACTGCGACGTCGTTGTCTGCCGTGTCGGTCGGCGCGGGCGCTTCCGGCGCTTCAGTCAAGGAAGGTGCCGCGGGGTCGCCGTCGCCGGCGTGTCCGGCCATCATCAGGCCAATCGTCTCGCGGTCGGCGCCGGCGGCAGCAAACTCGCCCATGATACGCCCCTCGTAGATAACTGCAATGCGGTCGGAGATGGCGAAGATCTCATCAAGGTCTTCGGAAATGAGCAGGATGGCCGCGCCGTCGTTGCGCTCATCGAGGAGGATCTTGCGCACGGCCTCCGTTGCGCCAATGTCGAGGCCGCGCGTGGGATAGGCCGCAACAAGTACGCGCGGCCGCCGTGATATCTCGCGCGCCAGAATGACCTTCTGGAGATTGCCCCCGCTGAGCTTGCGTACGGGAACCTTCGCCGACGGGGCCGAAATGTTGAAGCGCTCGATTAACCCGTTGGCAATGGTGCGCATGGTGTCCTGGCGCACAAACATGCCGTGGCCCACAGGCTCTTCGCGGAAGGACTTGAGGGCTGTGTTCTCGGCAAGCGAAAGGTTGGGCGCCGAGCCTGTGACGCTGCGATCCTCCGGTACATAGCCGACACCTGCGTGGATCATGACGATCGGAGGGCTGTTGGTCACCCTCTTGCCGCACACCTCGATTGACCCGGCCGAGGTTGGACGCAGCCCGCAAACAACCTCAGCAAGTTCACGCTGTCCGTTTCCGGCAACGCCCGCAATTCCCACAATTTCGCAGGAGTGCACTTTGAGCGAGAGTTGACGGAGCGCAGGCAGGTATTTGTTGTCAAGCGCATCCACGCCTTCAAGCGCCAGGCGCAGATCTGCTGGCGCACGCTCGGGCTTCTCGAGACGGAACAGCACTTCGCGCCCCACCATGAGGCTGGCAAGCTGCGATTTGTTGACGTCGCGCGCAAAGACCGTTTCCGCCACGCCGCCGGTGCGCAACACTGTAATTCGATCGGCGATCGAGAGCACTTCATCAAGCTTGTGGCTGATGAATATCACCGTCTTGCCCTGCGCAACCATGCTGCGCAGCGTGGCAAAGAGGCCGAGCGTCTCCTGCGGCGTAAGCACGGCGGTTGGCTCGTCAAGCACCAGCACCTGGGCGCCATGAAACAGAATCTTGATGATCTCGACGCGTTGTTGTTCGCCCACCGAAAGCTGCCAGATTTTCGCATTCGGATCGACGGGCATGCCGTATTGCGAGCCGATTCGCACCACCTCGGCGGCCATCTGCTTGACGTTGAGCACAAATGGCATGTCACGAACGCCGAGAAAGATGTTTTCGGCGACGGTTTGAACAGGGACGAGCATGAAGTGCTGATGAACCATGCCCACGCCCGCGGCGATGGCATCGCGCGGCGAATTGAACTCGACATGTTTGCCGTTCAGCCAGATTGACCCTTCAGTGGGTTTGTAGAGGCCGGCAAGAATGTTCATGAGAGTGGACTTGCCCGCGCCGTTCTCACCCAGCAGCGCATGAATCTCACCCCGCTTGACGGTGAAGTTCACATGATCGTTTGCAATGACGCCGGGAAAGCGCTTGGTGATGGCGCGCATCTCTACTGCAAGGGGGGCGTCATCCGACGCAACCCATTGCCCATCAATTGCAGTGGTTGTGCCTTGCGGCGTGGAAGCTTTTGAGGTCATCGCGCGGGTGTTGTGGCGAATTGGCCGTGGGAAGGAAGAGCTGCACACTGCGCGCCATTCTCATGCAGAACAGTGCGGAGAAGATGCTGTCACAGAGAAACACAGACTGCAAGGAAACAACCAAGTGCCGTTTCCTTGCAGTCTGCCGGCGCCCTTTTCTTACTGGGGCAGTTCGGCGTCGGGTGAGACGCCCTCGGCCAGCCAGTTCATGCAGAAGGTGCAGTCCGGGCGGCCTTCAACACCCTGCAGCCCTTCAAGGTCCGACTGCGTCAATTGCTCGCCTTCGGGGACGAAGATGTTGCCCTTGTTGTCCATGATCGGGCCGGTGAAGACATCGAACCGGGTGAACTCGCCGCTCTCCATCTTGGCAAGCAGTTCCTTCACCTGCGGAATGACGGACTCAGGCACGCCGGGCTGCGGTGTCTGGTCTTCCACGAATCCAAGCAGACCCAGACTGCCGCTGTCGACATCGAAGTAAATGTCGCTGCCCACGAACGAGCCGTCCATCATCGAACTGACAATGCGCACATACTCGGGGCCCCAGTTCCAGTAGGGGACGGTGAGACATGCATCAGGTGCGAAGGTGCAGGCGTTGCGGCTGTCATAGCCCACGCCGAAGACATTCTTTTCGCCGGCAACCTGGACGGGGCCGGGCGTATCGGCGCCGGTGATGACGACGGTCGCACCGGCGTCAATCAGCGAAGCAGCCGACTCGCGCTCGAGGTTCGGGTCAAACCAGGAGAAGGTCCAGCGGATGTCAAGTTCGCACTCGGGGCAGGTCTTGCGCATGCCCAAGGCTGCCGCGTTGATGTGGCGGATCACTTCGGGAATGGGGAACGGCGCAATGTAGCCAACCTTGTTGGAGCCGGTCTCGGCTGCCTTGGCGCCCGCGATCATGCCGACGAGATACTTCATGCTCTCCATACCACCGAAGAGGTTGGAGAAATTCGGCGCATTCTTGAAGCCGGAGACATGCACGAAGTCGACATCCGGGAACTCGGCCGCGACGGTGGCTGTCGGGTCCATGTAGCCGAATGATGTTGTGAAGATGGCATCGAAGCCGTTGCGGGCCAGGTTGCGGATCACGCGTTCGGCGTCGGCGCCTTCGGGCACGCTCTCCAGATAGGCGGTGTGCACACCGTCGAGGTTCGCTTCAAGAAACTGGCGACCCTCGTCGTGCGCGTAGGTCCAGCCGCCGTCGCCAACCGGTCCAACATAGACGAATGCGACATTGAACTTGCCATCCTCGATGGCGGGAATCTGGATTGCTCCGGCGGCAGGCGCTTCTGCCGCAGGTGCTTCCGCAGCGGTCGCGGCATCTGCGGGTGCTGTCGTGGCCGGCGTTCCGGCGGGGACGGCGCAACCGGCCAGCAACATGCCAAACAGAACCAGCATGCTCAAAGCGGTCCAAAGAGTCTTCTTGTTCACTGGGCAACTCCCTCTCGATTTGGTTTTGTTGTGCAAGGATCAAACGGGGAAAGACATAAGGGGGAGGGCGGAAGGCCCTCCCCCGGTGGACCACGAAGACGAACTCAGGCGGTGCGGCGTCGGGTGACAAACGCCAGTGCCGCCAGGGCAATCAGAACGACAGATGCCGCAATCAGGCCCAGGGCCGGCTGATCAGCCTCGCCGGTTGAAGGAAGGGTTCCCGGAGCACCTTCGGCCGGGGTCGAGTCACCGCCGCCGGGAGTCTCCGAGGTTGCGACGACACCAGTGATTTCAGTCGAATCGGTCAGGACTGCTGTGTCAGTGACAACCATGGCGTCTGTAACGTCAGCCGCCATAGTGGGAACGGCGGTTGTCGTGGGCAGGACGACTCCGGCAGTCGCAGTGGCGGTGGGCGGTACGGCTGTCGCTGTTGGTGGCACTGCTGTTGCAGTCGCTGTGGGCGGTACTGCTGTCGCCGTCGGAGGTACTGCGGTTGCAGTTGCTGTTGGTGGCACTGCTGTCGCAGTTGGTGGCACTGCTGTCGGTCGGCACTGCGTCGCAGTTGGCGGCACTGCAGTCGCAGTTGCTGTCGGCGGAACTGGCGTCGCAGTCGGCGGCACAGCAGTCGCAGTTGCCGTGGGCGGAACCGGCGTCGCAGTCGGCGGCACTGCAGTCGCAGTTGCCGTGGGCGGAACGGCAGTCGCAGTTGCTGTCGGCGGAACTGGCGTCGCAGTCGGCGGAACGGCTGTTGCGGTTGCTGTGGGCGGCACAGCCGTCGCAGTTGCTGTCGGCGGTTCGGTCGGCGCAGCAGTTGGCGTGGAAGTGGGCGCCTTGGTCGGGACCTTAGTCGGGACCTTGGTCGGGACCGCAGTTGCGGTCGGCGGTTCGGTCGGCGCAGCAGTTGGCGTGGAAGTGGGCGCCTTCGTCGGGACTCTAGTCGGGACCGCGGTGGCCGCAGGCGCCTTGGTTGGCGCAATCGCTGCGGCAGCAGCGCCTGCCACCACGCCACTTGTCATTGCCTCGGTGCCGGTCATTTCCGCAGTCGCCGTCATCGCTTCACTCGTTGCGATGGCTGCAGCTTTGGCAGCTGTTTCTTCGGCCGCCTTGGCCTCCGCCGCTGCGGCTGCCTGTGCCTCTACAATCGAAGGCGGCAGCAACACGCTGTCAATCGCGTGGATAATGCCGTTGTAGGCCTTGAGATCAGCCTGGGTGACTGCGGCGCCATTCACCGTAATGCCATTCGCTCCGACTACGATCTCGAGGTCCTCACCCTGAACGCTCGGCACACTCAGGCTCTCGGTGATCGCGCTTGACTCGATGACTCCAGGAACGACATGATAGAGCAGGATTTCGGAGAGTGTCTCGGGATTCTCAAGCAGAGAATCAAGCGTGCCTTCGGGCAATTTGGCAAAAGCATCGTCGGTGGGGGCAAACACCGTATAGGGACCACCGCCGGCCAGATCAGCGCTTACACCGGCTGCTTCTGCGGCCTTGACAAGCGTTGTGAAGCCATTTTCTTCTGCCAGCCCGGCAAGCGATGTGCCCACTTCGCCGATGTTGATTGACTTCATGACCTCGGCGCCATTGACTTCGGCGGGGATGTCGGCTCCGGGATACTCGAATTGGCCTTCAACGCCCAGATCCTGGTGAAGCGTCACCCATACCGTCGTCGTGCCTTCAGGAACATCTACCGGCACGGAAATGTTGGCGCTAATGCCATCCGGAACTGCCACCTGGCCCAGCACATCTGTCGGCGTGCCGTCTTCATCGGACTTGACGACAACCCAACCCGGCCCGTCGCTCGAAACGCGTGTCACGTTGATAATGCCGTCAACTACGTCCTGATCAATTGCAAAGATGAGGGGTTTGAAGCTCTGTGCGGTGACGACTGCTGCGGCAGATAAGACGAGCAGCGCGCACAGCACTATTAGGCTAATGACCTTCGAACTTCTGGGCATGGTTTGGCTCCTTGACTTGGTGCATCGAACAATACAGCAGTACTGATTGCGAACATACTGATGTGACGTTCACCTGCAAGGAAGTTGCCTTTGGTTGCCCTCGCAGGCTATGCAATTGTATTTCGTTGGTGCTGTTTGCGTTGTCGTGGTTGTCTGAACCCGTGGATGAAGTCGAGTGCAGGGAATAAAGATCGCGGTACGGTGCAGTTGCAATCCAGCAATTTGCGCACCGCGCACGCTCTACGTAAAGAATAGCATACGGTCTACCCAAACGCTAACCGCTTTTGCCTCTCAACATGCGTTTGCGCAGTTGCTCCGCCTCTCCCAGCGTCGCTTCGATAGCGGCTTCAATGTCAATGTTTGCGCCGCTGCGCCGCAGAAGCAGAAGGAACTCGATGTTGCCTGCCGGCCCGGGCGCAGGCGAAACGGAAAGTCCGCCTACCACGAGACCATTCTGGCCGGCCATCGCACTCACTTCCTCCAAAACGCGTTTGTGAACCGCCGGATCGCGCACCACACCACCCGCGCCCACATTGCCGCGGCCCGCCTCAAATTGCGGCTTGACTAGCGCCACGATTGCACCCTCGGGTACCAGCAATCGCACTGTTGCAGGAAGCACGAGGGCCAGCCCAATGAAGCTTGCGTCGATGACCGCCAGTTCGGCGAGCACCGCGCCGGGAAGCTCCGCGAGATAGCGGATATTCGTGCGTTCGATGGGCACAACCCGCGGATCGTTGCGCAGCGTCCAGGCAAGTTGTCCGTAGCCAACATCAACGGCGAAGACACGCGCTGCGCCGCGCTGCAGAAGGCAATCGGTGAAGCCCCCAGTGCTCGCGCCAACGTCGAGCGCTGTGACGCCCGTCACGTCAAGCCCGAATGCATCCAACGCTGCGGCAAGCTTGAGACCGCCGCGACTCACATAAGGCATGTGCGCACGCACAGCTAGATCGGCATCGGCAGCCACAAGGCGGCCGGGCTTGTCGACGGGCTCGCCGGCAAGCGTCACTTCGCCTGCCATGATTAACCGGCGCGCGCGCTCACGGCTTTCAGCCAGCCCCTTCTCCACGAGGAGGAGGTCGAGTCGCTGCCGTGCGACGCGCGCCTTCCTGGGATTGCCTGTGCTTGCCCCCAAGGACTCAGAATAATCGTTTTCGGCGCCGGCCGACGCTCCGCTCTTTTCGTCCATCACTCAATTACGTTACACTTGGAGAAAGGAACCCGGCAACTGTCCAGGCGCAAGCGCGCAGGGTGTGGGTTCGAGCGGCAATCCGGCCGCGCCGCGAGTCAATTGCTGGGCGCATGATCATGCAAAATGTGCGAGGGCTGCTCAAGAGCATGCGCCCATCGCAGTGGTCGAAGAACATTATTGTCTACGCGGCATTGGTGTTTGACGGCAAGCTCTTTAACGCAACGGTCTTCTGGCAGACGACGCTGGTGGCGATAGGCTTCTGCCTGGCTTCCAGCAGCGTCTATATCATGAACGATTTGGCCGATATCGAAAAGGATCGGCTGCACCCGCGCAAACGCCTCCGTCCTCTGGCTTCGGGCACCCTCAACCCCACCTTCGCCCTGATCGCATCCATCCTGCTCGCCCTTGCGAGTTTGGCGCTGGCGTTTGTTGTCAATCCCTGGGTGGGTCTCGTGACGGTCGTCTATCTCGTGCAGAATATTCTCTATTCGTTCTGGCTCAAGAACGTGGTAATCATCGACGTGATGGTGCTTGCTCTTGGTTTCCTGCTGCGCGTTGTGGCGGGCGCTCTCGTTACCAACGTGACGAACTTCAGCCCGTGGCTCTACGTCTGCGTCACGCTGCTGGCGCTCTTCCTGGGCTTTGGCAAGCGCCGCCACGAAATCACGTTGCTGGCCGACGGAGCGGCGGGACACCGCGCCTCACTTGAAGAGTATAACCTGCCTCTGCTCGACCAGATCATCGGCATCGTGACCACGAGCACCTTTATTGCCTACACACTGTACGGCATCGAAGCGCAAACAGCGCTCGCCAAAGATGGACGAATGCTCCTGACGACACCCTTTGTCTTCTACTTCATCGCGCGCTACCTCTACCTGATACACGTCAAGAAGTTGGGCGGCGCACCGGATGAACTCCTGTTTCAGGACCGCGCGCTGCTGATCAACACCGTGTTATGGGCGATGTCGGTGGTCGCGCTGATCTACTTCTGGTAGGGAGGCTAGTTGATTGGGTGATTGGGTGATTGGTGTGATTGGTTGATTGGGTGATTGGGTGATTGGGTGATTGGTTGACTGGGCTGATTGGTTGACTGGGTGATCTGGTTGACTGGGTGATTGGTTGACTGGGTGATTGGGTGATTGGTTGACTGGGTGATTGGGTGAATTGTTGATTCGGTGATTGGTTGATTTGTTCACTTGTGATCCCGGCGGTCCATGCTTCGGGCCGCACAGACTCGCTAAAGCAGCAATCGTGATCGGGCTCAAAGGAAAGGGCCGCGCCCAAAGGCGCGGCCCAACCATTTTCCAACTCAACCAATCAACCAATCAACCGACTCAACCAATCAACCACTCAACCACTCAACCACTCAACCACTCAACCACTCAACCGATCGACCGATCAACCAATCACCCAATCAACTACTCAACCAATCACCCAATCACCCAATCACCCAATCAACCCCTACTCTTCCTCAATCCCATCCACAACGAACACCGCCCACGGCCCCGGCATCGCCTCTTCGGTTGCACCGTAGAAGATGCGGGCGCCTTCAGGATCACGCAGGACGAGGTCGTAGCGCATCTTGCCGGCGCGCTTCTCAACGTGTAACAGCCCCGCGTTGCCGCGCCATTCGGCATTGGCGACGTTGAACCGTTTCTCTTCGTGCGCGCGGATTGCGTAATTCCACAGGTCGCGCGCCCCACGCCGCGTGACGCCCTTGACCAGGGAGTCATTGCGCAAATCGCGGATTGTGTGATGCCAGACAGCACCCTTCAATTCACTCTCGACGATCTCGACGCCGATCTTGGGTAGCACGAGTACGGCCGGCGCGGGCGTTGCAGCCGTCGCCTTTGCCTTGGTGACCCGTTTGCGCGGCGCGGGTTTTGCCGCGGGTGCTTCTGCCATTGCATCGGACGCAGCAGTGGCGTCTGCCACTGCAACCGCTTGCGCTGTTGCGGCCGTGGACTTGGCTGTTGGCTTTGATGACGCGGCTTTCTTGGTTGTCGCTTTCGCGTCCGCCTTCTTCGTGGGAGACTTGGCGGTTCCAGCCGCCTTTGCGCGCGTCGCACGCGGCTTGGCAACTGCAGCAAGTGGCTCGTCCGGCTCTTCTCCAGGCGAAGCGACGCTTGTCTCGGGAGAGACTGCAGCATTCGCGTCGGCAGGGTCGGCCTTCTTCTTGCGCGTGCGCTTTGGCTTGGGCGGCGGCGCAGCTGCTTCCTCAGCCAGTGACTGGACGAGCGCGCCGTCGCCATCGGCATGGGCAAGTTCGGATTGATCAGAAGCGGCGCTCGCAACTTCAATTGCCTTGCTCTCGGCTGCGATGCCATTCAATCCGCTGCCCGGTTGACGCTCGTCGACCTGCTCTTCGCTTTGCGATGCGAGTGCCGGCGCCGAGACTTCAGCGGAGCCGTCCAAACGCACCTCTTCCGGCGCCGCCGCGGCATTGGCCGCCGCAAGCTTGCGCGCAGCCGCCGACTTTCCGCCGCGACGCGTGCGTCGCGCTTTTGGCTTGGTGGTGCTCTCTGCGAGAACAGTGCTCTGGACAACTGTTGTGGCCGCGGGCAAAGCCTCCACGTCGGCCACAATCTGCCCCTCGTCGAGCGCTGCGTCGAGCGCCGCGTCGTCTTCCACGCCTTGCTGCTCCATCAAATCGAGCACCATCGCGACGATCTCATCGCGCAGCGCCGCACGCGTGCGCGACTCTTCGCGCACCCAAATCTGCACGCCATCCAGCGCATGCGGGCGGTCATCCCCCTTGGGAACGTGTAGGCGCAGCACGTTCGCATTGTCCGACTTGACGATTTCAGGGCGCACGACAAGTGAGGGAGCAATGCGCTCACTCACCGCGTCGATAACCTGTTGCTCAACTTGATTGGGCCTCGTGAGGCCGATAGGGCCGTCACGCTTCAGGCTGACTCCCACATAGACCGCACCGCCCGCTGTGTTGGCAAAGGCGCAGATGTCCGCAAGGATTGCGTCGAGTCTGCCATTGGCCTTGGTGGCGGACTCGTGAAATGACTGGACGGCGCTGGGACCCGCTGCGCGCGCCACGGCCAGTTCATCGAAGGGCCTCTCCTTGGGGCGGGCAGGGCGGGTGTGCCCCCACGCCGTACTGCGCAAGAGTCTCGCGAGCGCTTCAAAGGTGGAGTCCTCGAGGAATACCTCGGTCGCGCGCTCGCCGATTCCCAGCCGCTTGGGATTGCGCGGGTCCATGGTCAGCCGGTGGGCATCACTTCCCTGAATGCTGTGCATGCGCCGCGAGTATTCGGTCTTGCTGCCGTCAAAGAAGCGTGCAGTCGAATAGCCCCGGTGCTCGAGGTCGGTCACCTCCAGCGCATCGAGGTTGACGTCCTGCGTGTAGGCAATCTTGGTTTGCCCGCCAAAGGGGAATGAGCGCATGGCGACGCCGTGGGTGCTGTTGGCATGCGCGGCAATTGCCAGGCCACCTGCCTCGCGAATCACCCGATAGGCATTGAGCACATCGGTTGATGAGCCGGTTTCCGTGCTGCCGATGTCGATCTTCTCCGGCGGCACCCGCAGCGAAAGCAGAATGTGCTCAAGCGTGCGCACGGAGGTCTCGGGTGGGAAGATTCCCAGAATGTGAAAGCCAAAGGTGGCCGTAAACTCGAAGCCCGGAAGGACGAGCACCTTGTTGGAAAGCTCTCGCCACGCCGCGAGCGAAGCCCGCTCTTCGTCGTTGAGCCGGTTCTGCTGTTCGAGGCGTGTAAGCCATTCGATTTCGCGTCGAATCGCGGCAACGCCGGCCACCGTGTTGTGGTCGGTGATTGCCACAATATCGAGGCCTCGGTCGGCGGCAACACGCAGCCAATCGAGGTAGGAAATCTGCGGTTCTTCGTAGTCTCCACTTGCTGGTGTATGTGTATGGAGGTCCATCTTGTACCAGCGCTGCGACCCCTGTGGGGTCGGCTGCTGGTCTGCGCCATATTGCGCAGGTGGGGTGGACGCAGCCAAAGCATTGGCTTGTCCCCCGCGATGCCGCTGGAGCCGTTGCTACCGGAGTAGCCACCGCTGCGCGGTCTTCGTCTTCTTGTCACGTAGTCTGTCCTTGAACTTGGCCCGGCTGGGTTCGATGACCGCCGGAAATATGAAAAACCAAATGGTGCACCTTGTCGGTGCAAAACAATCGAGCAAATAGGCGTCTTTGGCAGCGCCATGGCAAAGTGGCGCCGGCCGCGAAGAGTAGCCTGCCTGCAAAGTGCACTTCGCGACGCCGGTGTCCGAACATCGTTCGTAGCGGCTGCCGCGGCTGCCGTATCAGCCAATCGCTGCGCGAAATGAACAACCGGCAGCTGAAGCAGCCGCTACGCCAGTCCCAATCACTTGCGAGACGAGGTAGTTAGCCCTCTTCCGGGCGCGCACCTTCGGGTGTACGCGTGCTCCGTCTCTTGCGTGCCGGTTTGCCGCCGTTGGCAGCACTCTGCACCGGGCCGTCTCCTGCCCGCGCATTCTCAGCAACGTGCTCAACCGGCGATTGGTCCCTATCGGCCTCTTCCCCGACCGGCGTGCAGAGCGCGTGTGCCAGCACCTCATCCATGGTGTCCACCGCAATGAAGGTCATGCCGGCGCGGATTTCGGGCGGTACATCTTCGAGGTCCGCTTCGTTGCGCTTGGGAATGATCACGGTTGTGAGCCCAAAGCGGGCGGCTGCAAGCACCTTCTCCTTGAGCCCGCCGATGGGCAGGACCTTGCCGCGCAGCGTGATTTCGCCGGTCATCCCCAGATTCGGCTTGACAGGGCGCCCCGTAAGAAGGCTTGCCAGAGCAGTCGCCATCGTGATGCCCGCACTCGGTCCGTCCTTGGGAATTGCGCCCGCGGGAATGTGCAGGTGGATGTCGGCCGTGCGGAAGAAGTTCGGCTCAAAGCCAAGCTGCGTCGCGCGCCCGCGCACATAACTGAGGGCCGCCTGCGCGCTCTCCTTCATGACGTCACCCAGTTGCCCGGTGAGGGTGAAGCCCTTCTCACCCGGCATGCGCGTGGCCTCAAAGAACATGATGTCACCGCCGGTTGCCGTCCACGCCAGCCCAATCGCGACGCCCGGAATCTCGGTTCGCTCCGCCACCTCCTCTTCGTGAATCTCGCGCCTGCCGAGATAGGTGGCCACGTTTGTCGCGTCGATGACCACGCTGCTCTCTTCGCCCGCGGCGACGCGCGCCGCAAGCTTGCGGCAGATCTTGCCAATGTTCCGCTCCATGCTGCGCACACCGGCTTCACGCGTGTAGCCCTGGATGATCTCGTGGAGCGCTTCGTCGGTGAAGCGCACTTCCTCGGCGCGCAGCCCGTTTTCCTTGATCTGGCGCGGAATCAGGTAGCCCTGCGCAATCCGCACTTTCTCGTCTTCGGTGTACGAACTGAGTTCGATGATCTCCATACGGTCGCGCAGCGCGGGCGGAACCGTATCAAGCATGTTGGCCGTCGTGATGAAGAAGACCTGGCTCAGGTCAAACGGCACATCCAGGTAGTGATCGCGGAATTCGCGATTCTGTTCGGGGTCGAGCACTTCAAGCAGCGCGCTGCTCGGATCGCCCCGGAAATCGCGCCCGAGTTTGTCCACTTCGTCGAGCATGAAGACGGGATTCTTGCTCTCGACGCGATGCAGGCTCTGGATGATGCGGCCGGGCATTGAGCCGATATAGGTGCGGCGAAAGCCACGGATATCCGCCTCGTCGCGAATGCCGCCCAGCGCCAGGCGCACGAACTTGCGGTCCATGGCGCGCGCAATGCTGACGCCAAGGCTTGTCTTGCCCACCCCGGGCGGGCCGACAAAACAAAGCACGACGCCCTCGCGCTCGCGCCGGATCTTGTCCTGCAGATCCTCGCTTTCGCCCTCGACATGGCGCTCGGCGCGCAATTTGCGCACGGCGAGGAACTCGAGAATGCGCTCCTTGATTTCGGTCAGCCCATAATGATCTTCGTCAAGCACAATGCCGCGCATGGCTGATGTCGAGATTGTCCTCGGACTTCACCTGCCAGGGCAGGCTGACCATCAAATCGAGATAGGTCTTGATGACGCTGTACTCGGCGGCCTGGATGGGCATGCGACGCATGCGCCCGAGCTCGCGGCGCGCCTCCTTTTCGGCTTCGGGGGAGAGCCCGGCGGCGGTGATGCGCTCTTCGAGTTCGCGCAGGTCGGCGCTCTGCTCGTCTTCCTCGCCCAATTCCTTCTGGATGGCGCGCATCTGCTCGCGCAGGAAGTAGTCGCGCTGCATCTTTTCCATCTCGCCCTGGGCTTCGCTCTGAATCTTGCGACTCATCTCCAGGACTTCGACCTCTTTTTTGAGCAGTTCGGTGATGTGGAAGAGCTTGTCGCGCACCGAATCCATCTCGAGGATGGTCTGCGCCTGCTCGGTTTTGAGGCGCATGGAGCTGCAAACGAGGTAGGCAAGCTGCCTGCCGTCGTCGACGTTGATCGCCATCACGGCGAGTTCGTCGGGCATCTGCGGCTCGAGCTCCACCAGTCTGCGGAAGAGCTGCTGGACGGCGCGCATGACCGCTTCCATCTCGAGGCCCTCTTCCAGCACCTCGGGGATGATTTCGATGCGCGCACGCAGGAAGGGCTCCTCCTGCACATACTCGCCGATGCGGATGCGCTCCTGCCCCTGCACGAGCAGCCGCATGGTGCCGTCGGGCGTCTTGAGGACGCGATGCACCTGCGCCGCCGTACCGACCGTGTGAATCTGGTCGGGGTTCGGCTCCTCGATGCTCTCGTCCCTGCTTGTGACGAGGGCAATGATGCGGTTGTTGGGCAGCGTGCCTTCCACAAGACGGATGCTGCGCTCCTGGCCAATGGGCAGGGGCAGCCACATCATGGGGTAGACCACGACCCCGCGCAGCGGCAGGACGGGTAAATTGTCCGAAATGATGGACTCTGCGGCCGGTTGATCGCGCGCGGCGCTAAACTCTTCCGACTCGAAAATAACTTCGTCCTCGTCCGGCTCGTCCCAGATCGTCGTCGCCGGTATTCACGTAAAAGTCTTTCATGAACCTCAATCACAATGCTCCAAAATGTGCGCGCAAACAAAAACAAAAGGACGGAGGAAGCCGGCGCGCGCGGCCACAGCCTGCAAGGGCTGCGATCAAACGATTATACCACAGGGGTGGGGCCGGCGATGTTGCGTGGGTGACAATTTGATGGCCAGCGTGCGCACTATGAGAGGCGTGTAGGGTCTTGTTGCAGAAGTTGCAACAAAAACCTGTTCTAGTGGCTAGTGACAAGGTCGCGGGACGGGTGTACGGTGTTCGTGTGCCCCCTCCAAAGCGCAAGGAAGTTCCACTTCCACAACCTAAGGAGGGATCCCCATGGCACACCAGCGCACCTTATGCGTCCGCACACTAGTATCCCTAGTCTCTCTCTGCGTTCTACTGACACCGGCAAGTGTTTCTGCTCGCCCGCCGCGCCAGGCACCGGTTCCTGGCGAAACAAAAGACAATGTAAGTATTCAGACAGCGAGTATCACCACTGTCGGGATTTCAAACGCGTTCATTGCGGTTAATGCTTCAGAAGCAGGACGATTTGTGGTCGGGACAACTGGCGGTGATCCAGGCACTAATAATGATGACAATCGTAGGTTGCTCTATGGATATCCGTCGTCGCCAGGTACCTCATTCTCTACTGTGCGAATCGTCGGCAACGGGATTACATCAGACTACATCCTTGGGGCGGACAGTTCGCAGGGAAATCGGATTGCACCGACGACGCCTCCTGCTGTTGACGGTTCTGCCCTCTCAACGATTTGGCAACAAGATGGCGTCCGGATCACTGAGCGACTCTACTTCAGCGCAAACGCTGATACAAGTCGTGAAGACACAGCAACTATCGAATATGCCTTGACCAATCTGAATGACTCTGCGCGAAGCATCGGTCTGCGGATGATGCTTGACACCATGATTGGCGGCAATGACGGCGCGCCATTCTTCATTCAGGGAAAGGGCCGCACCACACAGCAGTTTGAGTGGTCTGGTGGCAGCGTGCCGCAGTATTGGCTTGCCTACGAATCACCGACTTTCGAGGCCGATAGCTTGAAGGGTCGCGGTGTGCTATCGGGCGGCAATTTGACACGGCCTGACCGCTTTGTGGTTGCCGACTGGCCCCAAGCGACGGATACAACCTGGGACTATGTCGTCAATTCTGCGGACCAGGTTACCAACGACAGCGCGATCGTTCTCTACTACGCACCGATGGCTGTAGCATCTGGTCAGACTCGGATTGTTCGCACCCAATACGGTATCGGTCGCTCGGATGATGACCAGGTGATTGACGTTACAGGTATCGAGGTGACCCAGGGAATTCAGAATTTGCGCAATGCCGTGGGGCTCATCCAGGACCGCCCCACAGTCGTTCGTGTTCACGTGAAGACCCTGGGCGGTGTGATCGAGAATGTCGCAGCGCAGCTATTCGGAACGCGCGATGGGTCTGCCCTGCCCGGTTCGCCGCTTGCACCGTCGAATGCGCGAGGCAGAATTTCGGTTAAAGCGGGGCCCGTTCGAGAGCAGATAGACGATGGGTTCTATTTCCAGTTGCCGCAGAGTTGGCTAAGCGGCAAAGTTGAGCTGGAGGTAAAAGGAAGTGGGCGCACATTTAAGTGTTTCGACTCTGCGAGCTCACCTAGCGATTGCAGAGCGACCGTCAGTTTCGCGCGCGCGCCTGCCATTGACATCGCATTCGTAGGAGTGGTTTGGGCCGAAGAGGGAGTTGACCACCGCCCAGTCGACAGCGATTATCGCAAAGCACGCGATCTCATCCTAGCAACGTTTCCGGTTCCCAGCGT
Source organism: uncultured Chloroflexia bacterium (assembly GCA_963735275.1). Lineage (GTDB taxonomy): Bacteria > Chloroflexota > Anaerolineae > Caldilineales > Caldilineaceae > UBA5069. The sequence continues at coordinate 1,265,937 of CAVTKJ010000004.1, forward strand.
TAGCGCTACGTGGAATGACTCGATCCAACCACTGCTCTGGTCAGGACAACCGGACGACATCATTGAAGATGGAGTGCAGCTCGTCAGAGTCGCAACCATGGTGGCGGAAAAGCGGATTTTGGATGGATGCCACTGGGGTTGCAAAACTGTATATATGGGGGTGCTCGTAGATCCGCCGCAACGAACGTACGTTTCCGGCCTTGCTCTAGCTGATGTCATTTTCGCCACCGGGGGCAATACAGCCGTCGCCTACGTCCATGGTGAAGATCTTACCGTGGCGCACGAGCTAGGGCACCTCGCCGGTCGGAGTCACGTGAATTGCACTGGCGCTGAGGCGGGTGCAGATGAGGACTACCCGTTCGCAAACGGTTACATTGGGGGTCCCGGCGACGAGAACGAGATCTTCTACGGATTCTCAACCATAGGCTCAGCAGAAGCCTTTGGCAGTGCAACTGGCGACCTGATGAGCTATTGCCGCACCACATGGCCATCAAGCTACACGTATGAGAAAATAAGGGAAAACTTGCAGTCCCGCTTTGACACGACGCTGACAGCTCAGGCCGACGGAGTACTTGTCAATCAGCCATCTGTAATAGTATCAGGTCAAATCCCACTGAATCAGTGGGGCGGCGAGATTAGCTCAGTATATCTGCTGCCATCACCCGCTGCCAGTTCCCTTCCCCCTGCTGGCGAATATGTTTTGAGCCTGCGCACAGCCCGAGGTGTTGAGCTGGCAGCCCACAGCTTTGACCCCGGTATCCCATCGGAGGGAACAGTAGGGACATTCACATTACTGCTTCCTCGGCCAGCCGGCACTGCACAGGTCTGGCTCATGCGCCAGGGACAGGTGCTCGACACGCGTTCGGCAAGTCCTTCTGCTCCGACAGTCACTTTGCTATCACCGAACGGCGGTGAGAGCCTGAGCGGAGCATCATATGCTGCGACTTGGCAAGGAACAGACGCGGATGGCGACTTGCTGAATTACGTCGTCCAATACAGCGCCGATGCGGGTACCACTTGGCAGACTCTCGTGATGGATTTTGCTGGCACGTCATTTTCCTTGCCAGTGGCGGCGTTGGCAGGAGGTAGTCAAAGCCTCATACGCGTCATCGTGTCTGATGGATTCAACACGGGGGCAGACGCATCGAACTCTGTATTTGGTGTGGCCAAGCACGCACCTGTCGCCTACATAGACTCGCCGCAAGCAACTACATCGTTTGTGGGGGAACAGAGTGTCTTACTGAACGCCAGTGGATACGATTTGGAAGATGGCGCAATTCTAACCGATGCAAACTTCCTGTGGTCGTCTGACCGCAACGGCAACTTGGGAGCTGGCCGCTCGCTGGAGTTGAATGCGGGCGCTCTAGACCAAGGGGAGCATCTCATCACGCTGACTCTCAAAGATAGCGATGGCATGGCTACATCTGTAACGACGCACATTTCCGTCTACCTGTCGGCGGCGTCATTGCCAGCTGGTTGGGCCGTGAGTCCCGATGAGCTTCAATATAGGGCTATCGTTGGCGAGGAAGCACCTGAGTCTCAACTGATATCAATCCGCAATCAGGGTGACGGCACGTTCTCTTGGACTGCAAGTGCCGTTCAGCCGTGGATTCTACTCAGTTCTCTCTCGGGTGGATCGCCTTCTGACATACTAGTAGGAATCAACGCTGCAGGTCTTGCCAAGGGCATTTACACTGGAACAGTCACGCTCTCGTCGCCCGATCTCGGATCTTCAGTACAGACTACTGTTCGACTGGAAGTTCTCGATCGCTCACCTGCTTCGTTGGAGTTGACTTCTTCGGCCTTGGTCTTGACAGCAGATGGGACCAGCACGGCAAATCTCATTGCACGCGTTGCCGACGCACAAGGGGTACCTACAGCCAATCAAGTTGTAGCGTTTAGTGCAAGTGGCGGGAGCATCGTCTCCCAGGCAACCACAGATGCACAAGGGATTGCACGGACTGTATTGCGAGCAAACACAACTGTGGGGCCAGTCAGTGTACGGGGCAGCTTAGGTACAGTTGAAAACTCGATAACCGTGCTCTTTGCTCCTGGCCAAGCTGCCAACGTTTCGCTCCATCTTGGGTCATCCTCTATCCCGGCCGATGGTATGAGTTCGACTAGCGTTACAGCAATCGTCAGCGACAGATTCGGACACCCAGCGCCTTACCAAGTCGTTAGTTTTCAGACGACACTTGGAACAATTACTGGGCAAGCAAATACAGATGCGAATGGCTCAGTGCGGGCGATACGTAACCTTGTTCGCGACAGTCGGGCGTAGCATCTGTTTCCGCCTCGGTAGGCTCTGCGTCTGCGCAAGTACCGGTGCAGTTCGAGATAGTGACGAACGAAAGCAACGTATTCCTGCCTTCTGTGCAGAGATCTTCACCCCTCGATCCCAACGAAGCCTGGAAGCCCTTTGACCTCACCCAGCTTGCCGGCGGCGCAGCGGCCGTAGGTGCACCTTCCGGGTTTCCCTGGGAACACACCAACTCGCAGCATGTGATCTACCGCAGCGGCGACGGCCGTATCCACGAACTCTGGTATGCCGCCGGCGCAAACGCCGCCTGGAAGGATGAGGACCTGACGGCGTACGCCAATGCTCCGCTGACTGCGGGCGACCCACAGGGCCACGCCTTTGAGAGTGGCAACGCCATGCATGTCGTCTACCGTACGGGCGACGGCCACGTCCATCTGCTGCGCTACGATGCCAACCAGCCGTCGGCGCATTGGGTGCATTCCGACCTGACGGCCCAACTCAACGTCCCCGCCGCAGCCAGCGACCCGATGGGTTTCGCGTTTGCCGCACGCAACTCGGATCACATTGTCTACCGCAGCGTAGACAATCACATCCATCTCTTCTCGCTCTCAGGAGTCGCAGGTTCAGCATGGACGCACATTGACCTCACCAGCGCGGTCGGGGCACCCGCTGCAACCGGCGATCCATCGGGCTTCGCCTTTGAGAAGCTGGATACGATCCACATCAACTATCGCAGCGCAGACGGACGAGTTATCGAGATACTTCGCAACGGCGTATCGACCGAAAGCTGGTTCCTGCGGGACTTGACGCAACTCGCAGGTGCGCCAATGGCGGCGGGCGATCCATCCGGGTGGGATTGGAGCGGCGCCTCGTCGGAGCACGTGGTCTATCGAGCGCAGAACGGGCATATTATCGAGCTTCGCTATGAGCTCAACCTGACGCCGCGCGCATGGGCTGCCTATGATCTCACTGCCCTTACAGGGGCGCCCGCGGCGGTCGCAGACCCCGCAGGTTATGTTGCCGAGGCACTCCCATGGAACTATGTGATGTTCCGTGGCGCCAATGACCACGTCTATCAATTCAGCCACACCACCAACGCGCCGTGGCGGGTTTCCGACATCACGCAACGCACAGGTGCGGCAAACAGTCAATCGGCGCCTTTCGGCTATTTCTGGGAAAAGAATCGAAGCGAGCACGTGGTCTTCCAGTGCATGGGTAACCATATCTGCGAACTCTACCATCAGCACTAACGCCATGATGAGCCAGTGCCGGTCGAGTTGCGTTGCCGTCTCGGCTGCTTGCCAGGACGGAAGTTGCGCCACGGAGATGCAGCGAATGACCCTGCGTCTCCGTGGCGCGTCGACTGCCTGAGCTTCAAAGCAATATGCTATACTGCAGAAACGTGGCGCGCATTTAGACAATCCCTTGGTGCGCTGCAACGAGCAACCCACGCGCACCGCAGCGCGTGCACACAAAGGACCTCTCCACATGAGCACGATTCCCGAAATGACCACCGGTGACTTCATCGACGCGCTGGCCGCGCAAACCTCCACGCCCGGCGGCGGCGGCGCGGCCGCGGTCACCGGCAGCATGGCCTCCGCGCTGGTCAGCATGGTCATCAACTTTACCGTGGGCCGGAAGAAGTATGCCGAGGTAGAGGCCGAGCTGCAAGGCTATCTGGCGGAGAGCGAGCGACTGCGCGCCGAGCTGCTCGCCCTGGCCGACGCCGATGCCGATGCCTTCACGGCCGTCAGCGCCACCTATGGCATGCCCAAGGAGACCGATGCGGAGAAGGCTGCCCGCACCGCCGCCCTCCAGGATGCGCTCAAACATGCCGCGCACATCCCCTTCGTTACGGCCGAAAAGTGCCTGGAAGTCATCAAACTGGCCGAACCCGTGGGTGCAAAGGGCAACCCGAATGTGGTAAGCGACGCCGCCACCGCGATTTATCTGGCGCAGGCGGCGCTGCTGGCGGGTGTCGCCAATGTCAACGTCAACCTCAAGCTCATCAAGGATGAAGCCTTTGTGGCCGAGTGGGAGGCCCGGCGCGACGCGTTGCTGGCCGACATGCGCAGTTCCGTCGCAAGCGCGCAGGCAGCGTGCGCCGCAACGATTGGGGTGGCTCTGTGACCGCACAACTTCTCGACGGCAGCGCCCTCGCCAAAGAAGTCAAGGCGCAACTCAAGGAAGAAATCGCCGCCTACACGGCCGAGTTTCTCACTTCGCCAACGCTTGCGGTGCTGCGCGTCGGCAGCGATGAATCGGCGGCGGGCTATGCGCGTGCCATCGAGAAGAACTGCAAGAGCGTGGGTGTGGCATTCCAGGCCGTGGAGCTTGGCGACGACGCCGATCAGTCGACGGTGGTTGCGGCACTGGAGGATCTCAACGAAAGCAGCGCGATCCACGGCATCATGATCCTCGAACCGCTGCCCGCACAGATCAACCACCCCGCGCTCGTGGACCTGATCAACCCCGACAAGGATGTCGACGGCGTCCATCCGCTCAATGCCGGCCGCCTCTCCCAGCAGAAGACACCCTGCTTTGTACCCGCCACGCCTGCAGGGGCAATCCGACTGCTGGAAAACGCAGGGGTCAACTTCAAGGGGCTCAACGCCGTCATGGTGGGCCGCAGCGACATTGTCGGCAAACCCATGGCGCTGCTTCTGCTGCACCGCCACTGCACCGTGACGATCGCGCACAGCCGTACGGTGGATCTGCCGGGCGTTTGCCGCAGCGCCGACCTGCTTTGTGTCGGCATTGGCCGCGCCGAAATGGTCAAGGGCGATCTGGGTCAAGCCAGGCGCAATTGTCGTCGATTTCGGCACGACTTACACCGATGAGGGCCTCAAGGGCGATTGCGACCAGGCGGCGGTGGCCGAAGTGGCAGGTATGTTGACACCCGTCCCCGGCGGCATTGGCCCGATGACAAACGCAGTGCTCATGGCCAATGTGCTGCAAGCGGCCCGCATTGCCGCGACGGAAACCTACGGCATTTAGCTTAATACCTACGACGCAAAGGCGCAGAGACGCAAAGAATCGCAGAGAAAAACAAAGGCAAGAACTTCCGCCGGTTCGGCGCCTGGCTCAACTTGCCTCTGCTCTTCTCTGCGTTTCTTTGCGTCTCTGCGCCTTTGCGTCGTAGTTTCTTTGCTTAGTGCCCTAGTGCACGCACGCTGTTCTCGCGGTCGTGATGGGCCAGGCTCCACGCGCCGAACTGCTTGAGCAGCGCGCGCACACGATCGCGCCGCTTCTCCATGCGCGCATCCTTGCACTTCCACTCGCCCATCACCTGGTTGATGACAAGCAGCGAGTCCCCGTGGATATCGAGTTGCGCGGTCTTGGGGGCGGCGCCGCTATCGACAAGCCGTTTGAGCACCGACTCGAGCGCCCCGATGAGCGTGTCATACTCGGCTTCGTTGTTGGTGATGTTGTTGCCGAAACGCAGGCGCACCACCTGCGGCGGCGCGCCTGGCCAGCGCAGTTGATAGCTGCCGTAGCCCTCACCGGGATTGCCCCGGCTGCCGCCATCAAAGATGATGGCAATCGGTTGGCTTGGCGCTTGTCCCGGCAAAGGGGGCATCGCTTGCGGGTCAATGTCGGCTTCGCTGTGCTGCGGCGCGCCCATGACCGCCTTGCCGCCCGCTGTGGGGCTAGCCGGAGGCAGTGGAATCGAAAGGCTTCGCGGTTGTGCCTTTGCGGCGGCTGTGGGCGGCTGATCGGTTTGGAGAGGGTCCGCACTCCGCGCATCAAAGGCCATTTGGGCTTGCTGTGCAGGCTGTGAAGCCGCACGCGTGGCGTTCGGTGCGGCAGTAGCGCGTGAGAGCTTGTGCTTGTCCGTCAAGAGATCTTCGACAACGAAAAGTCCGGATGTGTGCAGGCGCAACTGCAGCGCGCGCCGCTGCGCCGGGGGAAGCCGACCGATTGCGGCCACCATTTCCTCGAGGTCCTGCATCAAGTGGGTCTTGTCCGACTTGTTGCTCATGGGGTTGAATCGGCGAGGGCCTGCTCATTGAATGCGGCTGCCAGTTCGCGTGCAACCTGCCGCTGGCGGCGTTGCTCGGCACGCGCCTTCTCCCACAAGTGCAGCAGATTGTTCGAGTGGAACTGCTGCACGAGCCCGCCGAGCGGGATGCGGCTGCGGCCAAACTGCTCGATATCGTGCTCGAGAAGATCGTGCTTCGTCGCCCCGTCGGCAATCAGCGTGTCCACAAGCTTCTGGATGTCGAAGAGATACTCGATCGACGAATCGATGCTGCTGCTGACTTCACCGCGCAGCAGAATGTCGCCGTGCCCCTGTACGATGCATTCCAGATTGTAATCGTGCAGGTTGGAAAGCGACCGCTTGTACGCTTCAATGTCACTCAAGGGCGTCGCAATCAGCGGTACGGGCATCATCAAATCGCTGGCGAAAAGCACCTTGTCCTCGCGCACATGCACCACGCAGCATTCGGGGCTGGGGCCGGGCGAGTGAATCAGATGAATCGTCTTGCCGCCCAGCCGGATCACAAGGCCCTCGTTGAAAACGATCTTGGGCAGCCGGATCTGCACTTGCCGCAGCTCGGGTGTGTTTTCCTTGCCTTCCTCCAGGCCTCGATAGCCATATTGCTCAAGCATCTGGCGACAGAGGTCATGCGCAATGAGCTCGGCCTTGGGAAAGAGATACGATCCGTATACATGGTCGGCGTGGCTGAGCGTGTTGATGACATAGCGGACGCCCTGCGGACAGATGCGCTCGGCAAACTCGGCCATCTGGCGCGTTTCGGAAGGAAAGGGGAGAGTGTCGATCAAGACGCCGCCTTCAGGCGTAACAACCAACCCGGCGGTCACTTCGACATACTGGCTGCTTGTGAAAACCCATGTGTCGTCGGCGACACGGGTGCGGATTATTGCCATGGGGACCTCAATACGGGGCGGCGGAGATAGAAGCGCGCGGCTGCGCCCTATCTGTCGATGTGTCAAACGGCGCCAGTGAGGATACCACAGCCGAGGTCGCGCGTCAAAGGAGTTGACATAAATCCCTTGGCGCGCCATAAAGAAAGCCGCCCGATAAGCGGGCGGCTATTTCTTCTCTGACTCCGCGAGAATGGTGTGGCCAGTGGGTACGAACCTGCGTAAGCAGGAGGGAGCCGGCTGAACGCTTCAGTCTTGCCAATCGGCGCAAGGCCGGAGGCTAACACATCCACGCCACGTTGCAGGACTCCCGTAAGGAAGGTGTTGGCTCGCCCCGTGTTCTGACGCAATCACCGAGTCCGCAGAGTCACCTCCATTATACCACTCGGATTTCGCCATTGCAATAACGTGCGAATCCGCCAAATTGCCATCCCCACCGTCATCATACCGCAACAAGACGAGGGAACTCCGTTACGCGTCGCTCGCCTCAATCGGCTTGGCAGCTTTGGCGGGCTTAACGGCGATATGCAGCTCGTCAAGCTGCGCCGGTGTGACGCCGCTGGGCGTGTCCATCATCAAGTCCGTGCCGGCCGCGGTCTTGGGGAAGGCGATCACTTCGCGGATGCTGCTGCTCTCGGCGTAGAGCGCCACCAGCCGGTCAATCCCCAGCGCGATTCCGCCATGCGGTGGCGCGCCAAACTGGAACGCCTCGATCAGATGGCCGAACTTGAGCGCAATTTCTTCGGCAGGCATACCGATCGCCTTGAAGAGCCGGTCCTGCAGTTCGGCGCGATGGATGCGGATGCTGCCGCCGCCAATCTCCCAGCCGTTCATGATCACGTCATATGCCTTGGCAAGCACGCTGCCGGGGTCACTTTCGAGCCGCGCCCAGTCTTCGTCGCGGGCGCTTGTGAAGGGGTGGTGCACGGCCTGCCAACGTTTCTCGTCCTCGTTGAACTCGACGAGCGGGAAATCAACCACCCAACAGAAGGCGTCAACGTTGGGGTCGATCAAATTGGCGCGCTTGCCGATTTCCATGCGCAGATTGTGGAGCGCTTGTGCGACGATAGCGGCCTTGTCGGCGACAATCAGGATCAGGTCGCCCTGGCTTGCGCCACTCGTGCGCACAATTGCCGACATTTCTTCGGGCGTCAGGAATTTGGCAACCTGGCTGCGCAGCGCCTCTGCGGCATATTGGCCCTGCGCATCGGCCGCGCCTGTCACCCCAATCCAGACAAGTCCCTTGGCCCCAAAACGCTTGACGGACTCAGTCGTCTCGTCAAGCTCGCGGACGCGTAAGTTGCGCGCCCCCTGGCCAAACCACGCCCTTCACCTCGCCGCCCTGTGCAACGGCGTTGTTGAAGACCGCGAAGTTGCACTGCGCGGCAATTTCGTTGAGCGTAAAGAGCGTCTGTCCAAAACGCAAGTCCGGCCTGTCGATGCCGTAATTCTCCATGGCATCGGCATACGTAATGACAGGGAATGGCGTCTGCTGAATCTGCTTGCCGCTCACACGCTGGTGGAGGGCAATCATCATCTCTTCGATGAGGGCGCGGATGTCAGCGCTTTCAACAAAACTCATCTCCAGGTCCAACTGGGTGAACTCGAGCTGGCGGTCGGCGCGCAGGTCTTCGTCACGGAAGCAGCGCGCAATCTGAAAGTAGCGCTCGACGCCCGCCACCATGAGCAATTGCTTGAGCTGTTGCGGGCTCTGCGGCAACGCATAGAACTCGCCGGGGTGAAGGCGGCTCGGCACCACAAAGTCGCGCGCACCTTCGGGCGTTGTTTTGAGCAGGATGGGCGTCTCCACCTCGAGGAAATCGCGCTCCGAAAGATACTCGCGGATGAAGCGCACAACCTGATGGCGCAGCGCCAGATTCTGCGCCATGCGCGGGCGGCGCAGGTCCAGATAGCGATACTTGAGACGAATCGCCTCATCCACTTCTTCGGAGTTGCCGCCGATGGCGAAAGGCGGGTTCTTTGAGGGATTCAAGACGACGACTTCGTCGGCCAGCACTTCGATTTCGCCCGTCGGCAGGTTGAGATTGGCGCCACCTTCCGGGCGCGGCTGCACGGTGCCGATCACCTGGATGACATATTCATTGCGCACCTGGGCCGCGCCATCATGCGCCTTGCCTTCCGCGTCAACCGTCACCTGCGTCATCCCAAAACGGTCGCGCACGTCTATGAAAATCAGCCCCCCGTGGTCGCGGCGGCGATTCACCCACCCGGCGAGTGTGACGCGTTGGCCGACATGGGAGAGATTCAGTTCGCCACAGGTGTGAGATTTCAACATGTCCTGGTTCCTTCGGTGAGGAAGCGTTGCGCGTACACGCCGCACGCGTCACATTCCATTTGGTTCGCCGTCATTTGACGTAACGTATGAATGCCCTAGAATAAACGAAGCGAGAAATGAACGCTGCATTGCCGGAGAAGCAATCCATGTGCTCCACCTGCAAAGCTCCAACTTCGCCGCAACGACACTGTTGTCCACGCTGCCTTCCACTGTCCACGCTATTGTCAACGAAGTGACGATACAGCGGAATGGGCCCGTGGCAACGCAGAGGTTGCCCGCAATGCATCGCGCCCAGCGTTGCATTGCCAAATGGTTTGGCTCCCCTGCGCCGCGCTTCCCGCGCGACGATTGTCAGGACATTATACGGAGAGACGCGACTGGGACGCAACTCGAGAGTGCCGGAGTTCGCACAAGCATCTTTGCGAGCTTCACTTGCCCGAATTGACTGCTGCCACTCGGCACCTGAGCGCGCCGATCCTTATTCCCGCTGGAAACTAGTCCGAGTTGAAGGAGTTCTCATGGCGCCGACACACCCACGCGAGCCAATGCGCAACGTTGACAAGGCCTGGCTTGACATGGACAGCCCCACCAACCTCATGATCATCAACGGGGTGATGCTTTTTGACGCGCCAATTGAGTACGGGCGTTTTATGGATGTGGTTGAGAAGCGTTTTGTGCGTCCCTTTCGGCGCTTTCGCCAGCGTATCGTGGACCGGCCCGGTCCCGGCGGAGTGTCCTGGGAGCTGGACCCCCACTTCGACCTGCGACTTCATGTCCGTCATCTCGCCCTACCCGAGCCGGGCGATACGCGCACGCTGCAGTCGCTCGTCAGCAATCTCATGAGCGAGTCGCTGGATCCACATCGACCCCTCTGGCGTTTCCACCTTGTGGACAACTTCGAAGGCGGCAGCGCGGTCTTTGTGCGCTTGCATCACTGTATCGCCGATGGCATCGCCCTGGTCCAGGTGCTTCTCTCCCTCACGGATGACCAGCCCGATGGACAATCGGCTGAATCGAGAAGCGACGCGGCTCCTGCTCTGGAACCCAGGATAGAGGCTGCGCCCTCGCCGGAGAGCGCCGGTGCAGACGACGGCGCAACCTCGGAGCGGGCCGGTCGCGCACGCCGTCCCCGGCATTCGCTCGAGAGTTCACTATGGGCCCTGCGCAGCGCTGCGGCGGGTGCGGGACGACTCCTCAAGTCGGCGGCCTTGCTGGCGCTGCATGAGGGCGCGCAAACGGCGACCAATCCGCATCATGTCGTCGAGGCGGCTTACACGGCCGGGCTGATCTCCGTGACAACCGCGGCAATTCTGGGCAAGCTGCTCGTCCTTTCCCCCGACAATGATTCAGTCTTCAAGGGCGAACTGGGCGCGCAGAAGCGCGTTGTCTGGTCCGAGCCGATCAGCCTGGAGCGCGTCAAGGCGATAAGCAAATCAAACGGCGCGACAATCAACGACATTCTGGTGGCGGCCGTCGCAGGCGCGCTGCGCCGGTACATGCTCGAGCATGGCGGTGCGGTGGATATCCGCGCGATGGTGCCCGTCAACTTGCGCGACCCGCGCAAACAGCTCAACCAACTCGGTAATGAGTTTGCCCTGGTCTATCTCAATCTGCCGCTGGTGGAGCCAAATGCCGAGGCGCGACTGCGTGTAGTCAAGCGACAGATGGACATGCTCAAGCAGTCTCCTGAGCCGCTGCTCATCTACGAGATTCTCAACGTGATAGGACTGTTCCCCGGCGAACTGGCCGAGTGGGCCACCACCTGGTTCAGCACCAAGGCGTCTGCAGTGCTGACGAATGTGCCCGGTCCTCGCAACCAGCTCTACTTCTGTGGGCAGCCCGTGCGCAAGATTTTGTTTTGGGTGCCGCAATCCGGGCGCATTGGCCTGGGAATCAGCATAATTTCCTACTGTGGCGAGGTCTCGCTGGGCGTGATGGTGGATGATGGGCTGATTGCGGAACCAGCGGACATTCTGGCCCATTTTGTTGAAGAACTTAACGCACTTGCCCGCGTAGACACCGGCCCGTCAGTCGACTATGCCGCCGAAGCCCAGCCACTCTCGCCGGCCGGAGACCTGGAGGAGACGGTCAATGCCACGCACGTTGGTGAACTTCCCTCTGCGGACGTCGCACGCGCACCCGCCCAGGCGCGTTTTGATAGCGGTGTGCTGCCAACCTGAACGGCGCCGCAGGGCGGGCGCACCGGTTTGCTAAGAAGTTGGCCCGCCGCCGCGACCTTGCGATAGTCCCCCAGTCCCACCGGCGCAATAAGCCGGGATGCGGATCCAGGCCATCAGCGTGTCACTTTCCAAATTGGGTGACCCTACGACACTTGCAGGCTGAAGTGCAACCGCACTCAGCCGAATCGATGCCGCGTATCGAACACACATGAGGCACCCAGCAGTCAGGCACGAACGCACATGGGCGGCAAGACCATTCAATCGATCGACCGCAGCGCGACAGAATCACCACAACAGAGTCTGTCAATTCACGCCAATCGCAGCTCGTTGCTCGATGCGGCGGAGGAGTCCATTCTGCGCGCACCGCATGTGGCATGGCTGCTGGCAGATCGCACATTGACCATTCGGGAGATTTTCGGCAATACGCAGTTGATTCACGACAAGGGCCCATGGATTGGCGAGCGGTTGCTCGACGTGGCGCCCGAACTGCGCGGCCGCGAGACGGACCTTGCTGCCCTGCTGAACGGTGGCCTGGAACGCTTGGACATCGGGCTTGTGCGCCGTCCTGAAGGGCACGAGCTGGCGCGTGGTCTGGGCTCAGACGACGGCAGTGCGCGACCCTGAGGGCAACGTGCTGGGCGTCAACCACATGGTCGCGGAGGCGTCAACACTTGGAGTGCGCTGGGAGCGAAGCGAACGGCAGGCGCGCGAACTCGCCGAACTGCGTCATCGTCTTGCGCAGATTTCCATGCAAGCGGTACTTGCGCAGACAGAACTCAAAGGTCTTGATGACGCAAAAACCCAGTTTGTGTCGGTGGCCGCTCACGAACTGCGCACGCCGCTCGCCTCGCTAATCGGATACCTCGAATTGCTGGAGATGGAGGAGACGCTGGCGCTTGCTGGACCCCAGCGCGCCTATCTGGACGGCATCCACCGCAGCGCGCTCCGTCTACGCATGCTGACGAGCAACTTGCTCGATATTACCCGTATTGACTCCAACCGACTGGAGCTTCTGATGTCCGTCAATGGCTCCATTGAACTTGTCGAACAGGCGGTGGGCGAAATGCAATCGCTCTTCGACGCCAAGAAGCAGCGCGTCATTCTCAAGGCCGAACCGGCGCTGCCGTTGATTTGGTGCGATCGCCAGCGCTGCCTGCAAGTGCTGACGAATCTCCTCTCCAATGCCCATAAATACACGCCGCAGGGCGGTGCGATTACCGTTCAAGTGAAGCGCATGAAGAAGCAGCCGATGGTTTGCATTCGCGTCAAGGATACCGGGATCGGTATTCCGCCGGAGGACCAGCACCGCATCTTCACCCGCTTCCACCGCGCTGCCAACGCCGGTGCCGCCGATGGCAGCGGCGCGGGCCTCGGTCTTGCAATTGCACAGTCGATCGTACGGCTGCATGGCGGCAAACTCTGGTTCGAGAGCAAACTGGGCAAAGGAACGACCTTCTTCGTCTCGCTGCCTGCGGCCGACTGAAGGGATGGAGCGACGGAGGGAACGTTAGGGAACATTAGGGATCAAAGGGTCAACCAAAATGGTGCGTCTCGGAAGTCCGGCGCGGATTCGTAGCGGCTGCTTCAGCTGCCGAACTGGCCGATCGCGCCGCGGCCCATACCAACGGCAGCTGAAGCAGCCGCTACGAAGAATCGCCTCAATCGAAAGATGCACCGCTAAAGTGACGTGGTGCAAGCCCGTGTTCGCTAGCGCTCCCTACGTTCCCTAACGATCCCTGTCCCGTTCCCCCCGTTCCCTAACGATCCCTCCGTCCCCCACGTTCCCTGAACTTGCACTGCCCAACGGCCTCCGCAATTTGAACTGCGCGCCGGTCTTGCATACAATACTCTTTATGCCTTTAATCCTCCACGCAGCCTGGCTGCGCATTGACCCCCAGGTTCCCGACGGATCACTCTTTTTTTGGGCCGAGAATCAGGAAGAGAACGTGCCAACGGCACGTCCTGTTGCACCGTCGCGGACTGCGCGGGGCGGTCAGTCCGGCGAGAACGGTAGTCGCAGTGCAGTGCGTGCGCGCTCGGCCAAAGTGCCCTCACATCCACTGCAAGCACCGGCGTCGCAGTTGCGCATGCTTCTCGTGGAGCAGATGCCCGGCCTCGCGGCAGTCGAGTTGATGCCGGTCAGCGCCTCTGTGTGGACGCCGTCGATTGACGGCCTGCCGCTTCTCCAGCGCACGCTGCTGTCTGCGGCGGCCGGGCGCACGACGACGCCGGAGCGCGCGAGTGCACTCGCGCCCTGGCAAGTAACCGGCTTTGCCCTTACCCCGCTCGACGCGCTGCGCTGTCTCTCTCAACTCAACAACGGCAGCGGCGAAAAGAGTTCTGCCACCGCGACCATCTATCACCGGCTGCGCATGGGCAAGGACCTGCTCTTCTGGAGCCACGTCGCGAAGTTCGCGCTCGAATTGCTGATCAATCAGGACTACCTGCCTTCGCTTCACTCGCACGCAGACGGCTCTCTGGTTGCTGCCTGGCAGCCGTATGTGGGTGACGAGCACCTGCAGTCACGCTTCGATCACCTTGTGCGGATGATGCCCCCGGTCTGCCGCTCCTACAATCTGGCCACCCTCGCCGATGCACCCTCCGCCGGGCAACTGGTCGAGCACTTTGTTGCTGCAACAATGGATGCTTCGATCCGCTCCTGGGGGTCCCAGGGCATTACTGTGGCCGGCAATGCGCCTGCCCAACGTTGGCTTGCCCAACTTCTCAACGGCAAGCGCCGCCTCAACCTGCCGCCGCAGGAGGCATACCAGTTTTATCAGCAATGGCAGGGATGGACTGAGCAACTCCAGTATACGAGCGAAACCTCATTTCGTGTCGCGTTCCGGCTTGAGGAGCCTGATGCTGAGGCGCGACGGCTGGGTTCGCCCCAGTGGACGCTGCATTACTTGTTGCAGGCGCGCGACAATACCGAGTGGCAAATCTCCGCACACGACGTCTGGCAAACGCAGACGGCGACGCTGCGCATTGGCAACCGGCGCGTCGACCAGCCCCAGGAACGGCTGCGCGCCGGTCTCAACGCGGCCGGGCGTATCTTTGCCCCAATCATGCGCAGCCTGCGCCAGCGCTCGCCTGAAGGCGTTCAATTGAGCACGAGCGAGGCCTATGAGTTTCTGCGCGAGGCCGGCCCGGTTCTGGAAAGCAGCGGCTTTGGCGTCCTTCTCCCCACGTGGTGGAATGCGGATCGGCGTAGCGGGCTTGGGTTGCGGCTGCGCCTTTCGCCCGGCGATGACGACAGGTCCGCACGCGACTCCGGCGACGGCCCACGCAGTCGGGCCGGACTCCTGGGCGAAGTTCAATTTCAATGGGAACTTACGCTCGGCGGCAAGACGCTAGGGCGCAAGGAGTTCGAGCAGATGGCCGCCATGCGCACGCCACTGCTCAACATGGGCAACCGCTGGATTGAACTTGACCCCGAACAGGTCGAAATGGCCCAGCGTTACATCGTCGACCGCCAGCCCACGGGAATCATGTCACTCCTGCAGGCAGTGCGCGTCGTTCAGAGTCTGCAACATGATGGCGAAGCGCCACCTCCGCCGACCTCGCCCGCGCTTCTGGGATTGCCACCCTCCGTGCCTTCGGTGCTTCCCGTCGACGCCGTTGACGTCGAGGGCTGGCTTGGCGATGTGATTGCACAGCTGCAGGAGCAGCGGCCCGACGAAGTCGTGATGGAACCTGACGGCTTCATCGGCACGTTGCGCCCCTATCAGCGGCGCGGCGTGGGTTGGCTGGCCTACTTGCGCCACCTCGGTTTGGGCGCTTGTCTTGCCGATGACATGGGTCTGGGCAAGACTGTGCAGGCAATCGCGCTGTTGCTCCACGAGCGCAAGAATCGAGAGTCTGCGGCAAACAATGGCGTCGAACAAGGCCAGGGTGGCTTTACGCCGGTCTTGCTGATCTGCCCGACGAGCGTCGTGGCCAACTGGCGTCGCGAGGTCGAGCGCTTCGCCCCATCGCTTCGCGTGCTGGTCCACCACGGCGGCAATCGGCTGACAGACGACGCATTTGCGCGCGCAGTTGAAGCGCACGACATCATCATCACCTCCTACGGCACTGCGCGGCGCGACGTCGAAGCGCTCAAACAATGGCGCTGGAGCGACATGATTCTTGACGAGGCGCAGAACATCAAGAACCCCACTGCGAAGCAGACGCAGGCGGTGCGCAGCATTTCGGCACGCAACCGCATCGCGCTGACCGGCACACCCGTGGAGAACCGTCTTTCGGAACTGTGGAGCATCGTCGAGTTCCTCAACCCGGGCTATCTTGACACCCACGAGCGTTTTCGCCAGCGCTTCATTGTCCCGATCGAGCGCTACAATGACGACAGCCGCGCAGCCGAGCTGCGCCGACTGGTTCAGCCCTTCCTGTTGCGGCGAGTCAAATCCGATCCCACGATCATCTCGGATTTGCCCGAGAAGAACGAGATGATCGTCTACTGCTCACTCACCGAAGAGCAGGCGACCCTCTACGAGAAGGTCGTCCAGGACACGCTTGCCGAGCTGGATCGGAGCGAAGGCATCCAGCGGCGCGGCCTGGTGCTGGGGCTTCTCACGCGCCTCAAGCAGATCACCAATCACCCGTCGCACTACCTTAAGCAGCCGGGTCCGCTGCCCAACCGGAGCGGCAAGCTTGAACGTCTTACGGAAATGCTTGACGAGGCATTGGCGGTTGGCGACCACGCGCTTGTCTTTACCCAGTTTGTGGAGATGGGAACCCTGCTCCGCAACCATCTGCGTGAGGTCTTCGGCGTCGAGGTGCTCTTCCTTCATGGTGGCACACCCGCCCCGCAGCGTGATGAAATGGTGCAGGCGTTCCAGTCGGAAGCGGGGCCGCCCATCTTCATCCTGAGCCTGCGCGCAGGTGGCGCCGGTCTCAACCTTACCCGCGCCAGCCACGTCTTCCACTATGATCGCTGGTGGAATCCAGCCGTGGAAAACCAGGCGACGGACAGAGCCTTTCGGATTGGGCAATTGCGCAACGTGCAGGTTCACAAATTCGTTGTGGCCGGGACGATCGAGGAACGAATCAACGCAATTGTAGAGAGCAAGCAGAATCTGGCCGACACGATCGTGGGCAGCGGTGAGCAATGGCTGACCGAACTGAGCACGGAGCAGCTGCGCGAAATGCTGACGCTGCGTCGCGAAATGCTTGACGAGTCGTAGGTGGGGAGTCAATAGTCGCTTCATGTCAACAGGCAACTGGTGGGCGCGGCGCTGGGAAGCCGCGATGCACGAAATGGAAATCGGCATTGAGACATCAAGCGCGGCACGCAGCGCGTACCGCGTCAAACGGCTGGAAGTCGTGCCCGGCGGTATCAGCGCGGCTGTGCAGGACAAACAGATGGGTTCGTGCGCAATCGAAGTGCGCCTCGCAACGTTCACTTCCGAACAATGGGAGCGCGTTGCCGAAGCGCTTGGCACCCAGCAGATCATCGCGACACAGCTCGTCTCCGGTTCTGTCCCACCGGAAATGGAGCAGCTCTTCAGCGATGTCGGAGTGCGTTTGCTGCCTTCTTCCCCGGCGGAGCTTGCCTGCCAATGCAGTTGTTGCTCGCCCGCGGCCTGCCGCCACCTGCCGCTCATCTTCACTTTGTTTGCGGAAATGCTGGCGGATGATCCCACGCTGCTCCTGCTACTGCGCGGGCGCGATCGCCAACAATTGCTGCGCGCCACCAGCGGCGCGCGCACGGGTGCCGCCACAGCGTCGGCGTCAGTCGAAGCGCCGCCCACAATTCCGGGTGATGTCCAGCCTGCGGTCTCGGATCCGGAGCAGGGGTTGGCCGCCGACATTGATCAGTACTGGGGCAACCGCAAGCTCATGAAGCAGTTCCACCACCACATTGCGCCGCCGGCGGTTGAACTATCGCTGCTGCGCCGCCTTGGGCCGATCAACACGTCCGAGGACGCAATGGCGCTCTACGAGCAAATGGTGAGCCTCTATCGTCGAATCACCGAGCAGGCGCTTGCGTTGGCCTACGCGACAGATGGTGAAAGCGTTGAGACGCAGCCCGGCAACGGCGCGAATGGTCACTCTTCCGGCCAGAACAAGCCACTCAACGGTGCGAGTTGACACGGCGGCGCTCGTAGCCGCAACAACAGCACCTCATCCCCGCCCTTCTCCAAGCGGAGAAGGGCGGGGATGAGGTGCCGTGCGCGCGTGCAATCGGGCGTTGCTGACTTTTGAGACTCGCCGTAGCCTCAATTACGCCACTTGGCATGCCCCTCCGCTTTGGGTACAATGGCCCCCCTGTCGCTCTATCTGCAGCGACCCGCAATGCCTTACCCTTTGCACGGGAATGTGCTGCAACAGTCAAGACCTGACATGACCTCGCGAGATGTTCTTGCCAAGCCGGCCTATTTGCTCACCGAAGTCCAGCGGCAAACCCACGCGCTTCCCGTACGTTTGCGCATCCTCAACATGCTGACCTATGAGCTGGATATGGTCTACATGCACGACCTCCCCGGCTTGATTGAAGAAGCACGCTTCGATGCCACCGCTGCCACGCGCATACGCACAGTCACGGCCGTCTCCATTCAAATGCTCAACGATGCTGTCGGCACGCTGCGCAGTGACATCCTGCCGGCGCTCGAGCAGCGCGGCTTGCTGTTGCGGAGCGTAGGCGAGTGCCTGCCTGAAGACCGCGCCTGGTTGCACAAGGTCTTTGCAGAACGTGTCCGTCCGCTTCTCACACCCCTGGCGGTGGACGCCGGCCGCCCCTTCCCGCAGATCAGTGCACACAGCCTCAATTTGCTTGCCGTCGTGAGGAAGCAAAGCAACTTCGATGTGGACATGCCCAGCTTTGCGCGCCTCAAGGTGCCGCGCAGGGTGCCGCGGCTGCTTGAAATTGGCGCCTGGGCGTCGCCCCATTGGGCACCACGCGGCACGACGAACGGCACTGGTGCGCACCCTCGTCCACATGGTGCGCGTACGTTCGTTCTATCGGAAGAGATCGTGCGCGCGCATGTTGAGGAACTCTTTCCCGGCGTCGAAGTGGAGGGAGTCTACCAGTTCCGCATTCTGCGCGGAATCTTGCCGAATGGCTCGGATATCATGAGCCGTCACTCTGCTCTGGCGCGCCAGAAGGCCTGGCCCGTCGTGCGGCTTGATGTGGAGCCGGACATGCCCGCCTTCGTGCTGAGATGGCTGCTTGAGAACATGGCTGCTACAGAGGCCATCGTCCTCCGTCGCGAATCGCCGCTCGGCATCGGCAGCCTCGCATCGGATTGGGCCGACAGGGTTGTTCTCCCCTGAGAGCAGGTCTTTCATGATCGCCGGCTCATGCGTCTGGCCGGCTCGCGAAACAAGGGGCGTACGGGCAGGATAGGCGGTTTGACGCGCAAACGCGGCCGCGGCTATAATCAGCCTTGCTGAAGAAGCGCAGAATACTTGATGCGCAGACAGCGGCCATGCAGGGTGGTTGCGCCGTTCAGAGAGCTGCCGGTGGGGTGCAAGGCAGCCGGAGACCACCTTGCCAGCACCGCTCGAGCACCCGGCAGGCAATGGCCGGGCGGAACGCCCCGTTACGGCGCAATGAGGCGGGCCCTGCCCGCAAACTCAGGTGGCACCACGAGTCCCTTCGTCCTGTTATGGCGGAGGGGCTTTTCTTTGTTTCAAGTTGCAGGTTGCAGGTTTCAGGTTACAGGTTTCAGGTTTCAGGGTCAAGGCCCCAGGTTGCAATTGGTGGGTTTGTGGCTGTAATTCAGATCGTTGGCACTTGAGCGAAAAATCCAGGAAGATTACGGACTTTGAGGTGGGTGTGGCGACATTTCATCGCTTTGAGGAGATTGAAGCCTGGCAGCTTGGGCGCAGCTTGACGGGACGTATCTATGCGCTTTCCAACCGTGGTCCGTTCGCGACCGATCGTGCGTTGCGAGACCAAATGCGCCGGGCAGCAGCTTCAATCATGGCCAACATCGCCGAAGGGTATGAACGCGACGGCACAAAGGAGTTCGTCCAGTTTCTTTCCATAGCAAAGGGTTCGGTAGGCGAAGTCAGGTCGTTCCTTTACGGTGCCCTTGACCAGCAATACATAACGCCGAATGAGTTTGACGAACGATTCGCGCAGTGCACGCTAATCAGTCGCAAGCTACAGCAACTGATGGACTACTTGCGCGAATCGCAATTTTCAGGTCGCAAATACTCAAAGTTTCCATCGTCGCAGCAACCTGAAACCTGAAACCTGAGACTTGCAACCAGAAACCTGCAACCAGATAACCTGAAACCTGAAACCTGAAACCTGTAACCCAAAAAAAAGGGGGGAGACAATGCTCGATATTCGATGGATGCGCGATAACCGCGCAGCGCTGGCTGAAGCAATGCGCAAGCTGCATGCAGACGACGCACCGTGGGAACGCGCCCTTGAACTTGATGAGCAGCGGCGCGAAATCCTCACGCAGGTGGAGGCCCTCCGTGCCGAGCGCAACACGGGCTCCAAGCGCATGGGCGAACTCTATCGGGAGAAGAAGATTGACGAAGCGAACGCGCTCAAGCAGCGCATGAGTGCCGTGGGCGAGGAGATCGCCACACTTGACGAAACATTGCGCGTTGTGGAGGCGGACTTCGAGGATGCCATGTTGCGCATCCCCAATACGCCCGAGCCCGATGTGCCCGAGGCAGCTGATGAATCGGGCAACGTGGCGGTCAAGGAGTGGGGGGTAAGGTCCACGCCTGACTTCACGCCGCTGCCCCACTGGGAGATCGGCGAGCGCCTGGGCATTCTTGACATGGAGCGGGGCACAAAAGTTGCCGGTAGCCGCTTCTATGTGCTGCGCGGCGCAGGCGCGCGCCTGCAGCGTGCGCTCACCGACTGGTTTGTCGATGTCCACGTGGCGGAGCATGGCTATGAGGAAATCTACCCGCCCTTTATGGTGCGCGAGGCATGCATGGTGGGTACGGGCAACCTTCCCAAGTTTGGTGAGAATCTGTACCGCGACGCCGAAGAAGACTACTGGCTCATCCCCACGGCCGAGGTGCCTCTGACGAACCTGTACCGTGACGAGATCATCGAACCGGGCAGGCTGCCCATCAATTTGGTGGGCCAGACACCCTGTTTCCGGCGCGAGCGCGTCTCGGCGGGAAAAGACGTGCGCGGCATCAAGCGCGTGCACCAGTTCCAGAAGGTGGAAATGGTGAAATTCGTTGAGCCGGCGCAAGGGCGCGACGAACTGGAGATTCTGACGAATGACGCCGAAGTGCTGCTGCAGCGCTTGGGGATTCCCTACCGCAGGCTGATGATTGCGACGGGCGATCTCTCGTTTGTGGCCGCAATCAAGTACGATCTGGAGGTCTGGGCGGCCGGCTGCGAAGAGTGGCTCGAGGTCTCGTCCTGCTCCTATTTCCGCGACTTTCAGGCGCGCCGCGCGAACATTCGCTATCGGCCCAGTGAGGGCGCACGTCCGGAGTATGTTCACACGCTCAACGGCTCCGGGCTGGCGCTGCCGCGCGTCATCATCGCCATCCTGGAGAACTACCAGCAGGCGGACGGCAGCGTCGTCATTCCCGAAGTGCTGCGCCCGTACATGGGAGGTATGGAGGCCATCGCGCCGCCCGTCACCGCTTGAGAGAGCAGAACAGCGGCGCTCAGGCACTGGACAACAGAACAGCGAGCGACGCGGAGAAGCAGAGAAACGCAGAGAAAGGCATTGGGGCGCGCACCAACACCCATTGTCTCTTGTCCTTCTTTGCGTTTCTCAGCGTCTCAGCGTAACGGCGTCGCTGTTCTCTACCCCAATAACGAAGCAGGCCCCGGATCAATCCGGAGCCTGCTTGTCGTGTATCCCCGAGAGGACTTGAACCTCTGGCCTTTTGGTCCGCAACCAAACGCTCTATCCACTGAGCTACGGGGACTCGCTTATCACTCTGCTCGGCGTGAGCCGGCAGTCAAACTGGCGGGGAGGGAGGGATTTGAACCCTCGAGGGATGAAAACACCCCTACCCACTTAGCAGGCGGGCGCACTCGACCGGGCTATGCGACCTCCCCAAGGTATTCCTGCGCCGTGCAATGGGCGCTTCACCCTGCAAAACAAAGGCGGAGGGAGAGGGATTCGAACCCCCGGTGACATCACTGCCACAGTTGTTTTCAAGACAACCGCCATCGTCCGCTCGGCCATCCCTCCACTCCTGGCAATCGAACCGGAATGGCTCACCCAGGAACGGACAGACTGACAGACTGTCTGCTTCAGGAAGGGCATTATAGTACGGAGGCCGACCAGTGTCAAACCGCCCGCACGGTTTTTCGTCCGGCGAACTCGATCGAAGCGAGGCTTTCGACTTTGGAAGCCTCGCTTCTTGACCTGACACATTTTCGTCCGGCGCTCAGCAGCGCGCAAGATGTACTTTAGCGGCGGGGCAGCTGATTGTGGGGAGCATCCTGCCTTTTGCCCGCTGTTCCCGCCCTTTCTGTGTACCTGCACTTTTGGCGCGGATCTCTATCCTGTGGCCCCTTGCCGCACCGGTCGCGCGGCAATTCGCTGCGCTTCCCCGCTCCTTGTGAATTGGGGCACAGATCGGCAGAGAATTGTTGCATTCGTTTTTGCTATGGTAGACTGCTCGAGAGATTCCAGCCAGGCACCTACTGCGAACGAACCGCGCAAATGTCGGCTGTTCGCAATGCAGTTGAGGGCATTCTCTCGGGGAGGATTGACAGATGCGTATCGGCCACACTCGGCAGTGGATTGTCACATCAATTGTGGTCGTGGCTGCTCTTGCGGCAGTGGGGCTGAGCGGATGCGCGCCTAATGCTGACGGTTATATCATTTCGCCGCAACTCGGCGCGCAGCTTGCCGCCCAGGAAGCCGGTCTGGTCATCGTTGTTGAGCCGACGCCGCTTCCACCGGTGCTCGCTGACCTGACGCCCGATCAGATTACGGCCGGCCTGCCCGATGACCTTGCCGCGGCGCTTGCATCCGCCGACCCGACGCAAGGCACGAATATTGCGACCGCCAATGGTTGTATCGGCTGCCACAGCCTTGACCCAGCCGCAACGATGACCGGCCCAACGTGGCACAATGTGGGTGATCACGCCATCATCCGCGTTGCCGGCGAAAGCCCAGCCGAGTACATCCATCAGTCGATCGTCAATCCAGCCGCGTTTGTGGTTCCGGACTATCCGGCCGGCATCATGCCTGCGACATACGGGGACCAACTATCCACGCAGGAGCTTGCCGACTTGATCGCCTACCTGCTTGAGCAAAGCGGCCAGCCGTAAGCCAGGCAGATCCGCGCAGATGGTTGGTGTGTTGCAATCGGTCCGTAAGTCATTAGCGAACAGAAATCCGCGAACGGCGGGCGCACTTATCTAAGTGCGCCCGCTCTCTTCCAGTGGTTCCATCGGTTTGGTCGCGCCGCAGGCAATTTCCAGCGCGCACATACGCACTCCTTCAGGAAAGATGCTATAATCGCGTCATGGCGCAGGAACGAACGAGTACGACTGCAGCCGAACGACGCTGCCCCAACTGTGGCACTCGCGTAGCACGTGATGCGGAAAGCTGCTTCATGTGCGGCTCCGACTTGCGCAGAGAGACCCGACGCCGCAGGCAAATCTCGTGGCTCGACGCACTTCTCGTGCTTGCCGTGCTGACGGTGCTTGTCTTCTGGTGGCAAGCCGGCAGCCGCCAGGCCAATGAGGTGGAAGTTACTCCAACAGTCGTCGCCGGAATCCCGAACGAGATGATTCCGTTTGTTCCGTCGACGCCAACACCAACCCCGCTTCCCCCAGACGTCACACCCGCGCCGGTGGTCACCCAAGGTCCCTCGGGCACCGTCGAGCACATCGTCGAGGCCAACGAAACACTCCTCTCCATTGCCATCGACTTCAACACCACGGTTGACGATATCCGCACGGCCAACGGCATTTCGGGGGACCTGCTCCAGATTGGGCAGGCACTGGTCATTCCCAACCAGCAAGCCGTGGTCGCGCCTCCAGCCTCTGCGCCACAATCGCCGCGCGGACAAGTCTCCACCTTCGATTACACCGTCCGCCAGGGCGACACGATCGCCACAATTGCTGCCCGCTTGGGCAGCAGCGTCGACGACATTCTGCGCGCAAACAGCATCAGTGACCCGCAACTGATCCGGCCGGACCAGACGCTCAAGATTCCCATGCGCCAGGTGCCTTCCGAAGTGATTGATAGCAGCGGCGAGGGCGGCGACGGCAAGATCACCTTCGGCGCACCGCAAATCATTGCCCCAGCGAATGGCGCGGCGCTGCCGGCCAGCGATCCTGTGCTGTTGCGCTGGGTAAGCGTGGACTTGCTCGCTCCCAATGAGTGGTATGTGGTCTTGCTCTATCCGCAAACGCCGTCGGCGCGCCAGTTCCCCAGTGTGTGGACCAAGGGCACCAGCCATCGCATCGAGCTTGAATATGCGCCCGCCGTGGGCGAGTCAGCCGAGTACGCCTGGCAGGTTTCCGTTGTGCGTGTACTGACGGGCGAAGGCGGCAACTACTCGCTGGAGCCGGCAAGCCCAAGCAGCGAACTGCGCCGCTTCACATGGCAGTAGGTGCGCCAGGAGAGAAAGCGCGCTGCGCACACTCCGGTCTCCAGAAGATTCGGTCGGGCGAACAGCACCTCAACCCCGCCCTTCTCCATGCGGAAAAGGGTGAAAAGCCAATCCATCGCATTGGTCACGCCTCGGGTCGATGCATTTGCCTTGCTCCCTTCTCCGCATGGAGACGGGCCGGAGATGAGGTGCAGTTCTTGTCGCGGGTCAATTTCTGAGACGCCCCGCGCCGCGCGTACTGATTGACAGGGCGCGCTGCGGTGGTATACTCGATGGAAGGAATAAATCCTTGCATCGAACAAATCCCCTGGATCACCCGGCGACCACTTCTAGCGGATGCCACATTCCGTTCGCACCGCACACAACGCGGTGAGCGTCAAAGCCCACAATGTTCACACGCTCCTGCTTGCGCTTCTCAGGCAGCAGCCAATTTCGCGCGTGCGCCTGGCGCGTGAAACCCGGCTCTCGACAACCACCGTGACCAACCTGGTTATCGAGCTAATTAACGCAGGGGTCGTCGTCGAAGAAGGGATTGACCATGCAGCGCTGCGCCCTGGCGCGGGCCGGCCGCCGCGCGCACTCCGCTTGTGCGCCAACGGTCGCTATGCTTTGGGGATCGACATCGGTGTAAGCAACATCCGCGTCGCGCTGATCGACTTGCAGGCGAACGTGATCGACCACTGCCTGATTTCGATTGAGCCCGGTGAAGCGGGCGAGCAAACGCTTGAGCGCGCGGGTGACGCATGTCTCACGCTGATCGAGCGCCACGCGGCTGCCGGACGCGAAGGGTTAATCGTCGGTTTGGGCGTGGGCGCATCCGGGTTGGTGCAGAGCAGAACCGGCGTCAACGTCTTCTCGCCGAATCTGGATTGGCACGATATGCCCGTGCTGCCGCTCCTACACAAGCGCGTGGGGCTGCCTGTGGCCGTTGACAACAACGTTCGCTGCATGACGCTTGCCGAGAGCCTCTATGGTGTGGGCCGCAACGTGCGCGCCCTTGCCTGCGTCTATGCGCGGATTGGCGTCGGCGCGGGTCTTGTGGTCGAAGGTGAACTCTATCACGGGGCCGACTATGGCGCAGGCGAGATTGGCCACTGGGTGATGACGCCCGGAAGCGGCGAACTCTGCCGCTGCGGCAATCGGGGCTGTCTTGAGACCTACATCTCCGAAAAGGCCTTGCTCGACAAGGCTGAGGAAATCCAGCCCAACTTGACGGTAGGCCGCAGCGACCAACTCAACGTGATATTCGACGCGGCGCGCGACGGCCACCTGGCGCTTGTAGAGATGCTCGAAGAGCGGGCGCAGATTCTTGGCTATGCACTCGCAAATCTTGTCAATGTCTTGAACCCCGAAGTTGTTGTGTTGGGCGGCTGGCTC
Organism: uncultured Chloroflexia bacterium; assembly: GCA_963735275.1. Lineage (GTDB taxonomy): Bacteria > Chloroflexota > Anaerolineae > Caldilineales > Caldilineaceae > UBA5069. Next base: position 1,291,456 of record CAVTKJ010000004.1, read on the forward strand.
TCCGAGGCATTTGACTTGATTGCGCCGGTAGCCGAATCGACGATGCGCCGCCACGCCTTTGCCGGAATCGGCGACGGTGTTGACGTTTTCCCCATGACCTTTGGCCTGTACAGCGGCGTGATTGGGGCGGGCGTGCTTGCGTTTGACTCTTTCTTCTTTGCGCGCCAGCCGGCCCACGCGGCGGCGCGTGCCGTGGGGGCAGCCTGAACTTCGAATTCACCACCCCTGGACCCGTGCATTGCAGTGCAAAGGAGTTCCCTATGTCGATGCCCAGTTCTGCGCAGTTGCCAGACGATGTGCCCGAAACGCCCGGCAATCCGGCGGTGCGCAGCGGCGGATCCGCAGCGTCGCCATTCGTCGGCTTTCGCCCGCCGATTGTCTTCCACACGAACGCCCTCACACTCTTTGGCGGCTTTCAACCCTGGAGCCTGCGCAAGATGGCAGGCTGGGCAGTGGAAAACGGTTTTGCCGGATTGGAAGTCGGGCCGGCGGTTCCCCTCGTGCGCGCAGACTTCACCGCTGCGCGCGCCGTGGGCGCGCAGATTGTCTCGCTCACCTATGGCCGCAATGTTCTTGCCGCAGATGCGTCCGAACGCGCAATGCACCGGCGCAACGTTCTCGACAGGCTGCGCTTTGCAACTGAACTGGAGATCCCGTTGGTTGTGCTCGCTACGGGTCGGTTGCCGACGCGAGGCCTGCGTGCCAATCTGCCGGAAGTGATCGAGTGGCTGGGCGGCACGGTGTTGCCGCTGGCGCAGGCCGGTGGTATCACCATTGCAATCGAGAACTGCCCTGGCGTAGGAAACATCGCGACTGCGCCCGCACTCTGGCATGAACTCCTCGACCTCGCATTGCCAGACTTGAAGCTTGGATTTGACCCCAGCCACCTCGTCTGGCAATTTGTCGACGCCTACGCCGCCCTGCGCGAGTACGCGTCCAAAGTCGTTCATGTGCATGTCAAGGATGCCGCCATCGACAGGGCGCGGCTTGCGCGCGAGGGAACTGACGGCGAGGGCTGGTGGCGCTATGTGTTGCCGGGGTGGGGCGAGTTGAATTGGGCGCTGCTGCTGGCCGAACTCCAGCGCGCCCGCTACCGCGGCTGCTTGAGCATCGAGCACGAAGACGATATATGGAATCGCAGCGAGGGCGAAGTGCTTCAGTCGCTCATCTGGTGCCGCCGCTACCTTGAGCAGTTCCTCGGCCAAACGATCGAAGTGCCTGCCCGCGAAGAAAGTGCGCCCGAGCGGACGGCGGGCGTTGTGGCGATGTGAAACGAAGGTTGATTTGTTGAATAGTTGAATTGTTGATTTGTTGATTTGTTGAATAGTTGATTTGTTGATTTGTTGATTGGTTTATTGGGCGATCTGGTGAATTGTTGATTGGTGGGTGTGTCTTGTGCCCCTCTTGTCGAGACAATTCGTCATCGCCAACGCCCAGTTCACCAATCACCCAATAACAATCACCAATCACCCAATCACCCAATCACCCAACAAACCAATCACCCGTCCTCAAGGGAGCAACCCATGAAACTGCGCATTGGTTTTATCGGAGCAGGGCGCATGGCGCACCTCCATGCGGCCCTTCTGGTTGAAGAGACGGATGTCGACATCGTCGCCGCGAGCGACAGAGGCAGCGGGCGCGTGCGCGATTTCACCAGCAATTATGGCGCTGCTGCCTACTCCGACTACCGCAAGATGCTCGACGAACACGCACTTGATGCCGTCTACATCTGTACGCCCACCGGCACCCATTCGGCCATTGGGCTTGCGTGTGTCGAACGCAATCTGCCCATGTTTATGGAAAAGCCGCTTGACCTTGACCTCAATGCCGCCGTCCATCTTGTGCGAGCTGCAGAAGCGCGCAAGTTGACGGCCGTGACGGCCTTTCAATGGCGCTACAGCGCGCTCTTCAAGCGCGTGCAGGAACTGATCGGCGATGATCCCATCGCACTTGTCAACCTTCGCTGGTACTGGACGCGCCCGCCGATCCGCTGGATGTGGGACCGCGCCCTTGCCGGCGGCCAGATTGTTGACCAGAATATTCACTTGATCGACCTGAGCCGCGCAATTGCCGGCGAAGTGTCTTCGGTCTATGCCGCCTACAACGAGCGGCAGGCCAACTTCGAGCCCGAGTTTGTGAACTGGGACGGCTACGCGCTGACGCTCCGTTACGCATCGGGTGCTGTCGGCGCGTGCGCCGGCACCTACGCAACCTTTCCCGAAATGCAGGAACGACCGACCGCCGACTTCTGCCTGCGCGATCGGATGGTGCGCTTCACCGACCGCGAAGTCATTCACTTCACACCCGGGGGCGTTCAGTCATGGCCGAATGAGGAGCCGCTGCATCGTGCCATTAGCCGCGCCTTCATGGCTGCGCTGCGGTCGGGCGACGCGTCAGCGCTCGTCACGCCGCTCGCCGAGGGGTTGCGCACCACCGCTGTCACCCTGGCCGCGACACGGTCGGTCGAAACCGGGCGTGCCGTGGATATGGCGCAGTTCCTGAGCGAGTTCACGGGTGAGGAAGAGACCGGGCCATGATTCTGGTTGACGACTTGATTGCCGAGCCGCACTTCTTTGATGATCCCTGGCCGGCGTATGCACTGCTGCGCGACCAGGCGCCCGTCGTATGGAGCGACCGCTGGGGTGGTTGGGTGATCACGCGCTATGTCGACGTGGCGATGATGCTGCGCGATGCAACGCGTTTTTCCAGCGCAGGGCGCGTCAAGTACATTCTGGACAAGCTGCCCGCCGCTGCGCGCGCTCGTGCAGGGTTGCTGGAGGCGCACTATCGCGTCGGGATTGCGCACATGGATCCGCCCGCACACACACGCCTGCGGTCGCTGCTTGCACCGTGGTTTACGCCCCGCCACGTGGAAGAGATGCGCCCACGCATCCGCGCGCTGGCCGAGAGCTTGGTGGAGGACGCGCTGGCATCTGCGCGTGAAGGCAACGGACGTGTTGACCTCATGCACGCGCTCGCGTATCCACTGCCCGCAATCGTTGTTCTGGAGATGCTTGGCGCTCCACCTGCCGACGCAGACCGCTTGCGCGCATGGGCGCTCGACATCAATGGACTCTTCAGCGGCGGTGGGCGCGCGCCCGTGGAGCGGGTGGAGCAGGCGCAGGCAGGGCTCGCCGCAATCCGCGCGTATATTGGTGCGCTTGTTGCGGAACGCCGCTGCCGGCCAAGCGACGATTTGATCGGCCGGCTTGTTGCCGCAGAGGGTGATCGCCTTGACGACGATGAACTAATTTCGACGTGCGTCACCCTCTTTGTTGCCGGCCACGAGACGACAACCAATCTGGTCGGCAACGGGTTGGTCGGACTCTTGCGCCATCCCGGCGACGATGACGCGCCTGCGCGCTGCCCCAGAGCTGATGGAGCCGGCGGTCGAGGAGATGTTGCGCTATGACCCACCCGTGCATCGCTCCTGGCGTATTGCCACCGAGGAAATCGCGCTCCACGGAAAAGTCATCCAGTCGGGCGAAATGGTGCTGTTGATGATTGGCGCGGCGCATCGCGACGCCGCGGCATTTGTCGAGCCGGATCGCTTCGATATCACCCGAAGTGAGAACAAGCACATGGGCTTCGGGTTGGGAATCCACTTTTGCCTCGGCGCACCGCTGGCGCGGATTGAGGCAACCGAAGCTTTGCGCGCCTTGCTGGCGCGCACGCGTTCGTTGCAACTTGTTGCAGTGCCGCCTCTGCGCTGGCGGCAGGACGTTGCGCTGCGCGGTGTCGAGGAACTTCTTGTTGAGGTATACGAATGAACCAGATGACCGACTCTTTGCGTGTCGCACTCGTTTCAATTGCCCGACCAACCTTTGACGTCCCGTTCGCGCAGACGGTTGCGCAGACTGTCGTCGCGCGTCTTGAGGGCGCGGGTGCGATCGTCTGCGGCACGGGCGCGCGCCTGATAATGGACGCGGCCGGCGCATCGGAGGCGGCCACGGTGCTCGCGGCCGAACCCTTTGATCTGCTGCTGATTCTCCAGGCAAGTTTTGCCGACAGCACCATGGCGGTGCAGTTGGCGCACGTGGCGCATGACCGTCGCACACCCACCCTTCTCTGGGCCGTACCCGAGGCACGCGACGGTGGACGTTTGCGCCTGAATAGTTTGTGTGGTATCAATCTGGCGGGCCACGCATTCACGTTGTCGGGCCTGCAATACGACTATCTGCTTGAAGAACCCGAAAGCCCTGCCGCCCTTAACGCATTGCTCGCGTGGGCGCGAGTCGGACGGGCACGCCGGCGGCTCGATGGTGCAGCCGTTGGACTGGTGGGACGTCATCCCGACGGTTTCGAGACATGCGCCTTTTCCGAGCCTGACCTTCAACGCCTCTTTGGCGTTAGTGTGATTTCGCTCCCTCTTCCCGATCTTCTGGAGGCTGCTGCCTCCAGCGACGATGAAGCCCGCAGGCCATTCCTTGAGAGGGCCGCGCAGCTCGCGCCCAACCTTGCTGAAATGGACGTTGCTGCGGTGCGCGGCACTGCCGGCGTGCACGCGGCGCTCCATGCCGCCGCAGAATGCCATTCGTTGCAAGGCATTGCGGTGCGCTGCTGGCCCGAGTTCTTCACCGAGCTCGGCTGTGCGGCTTGCGGTGCGATGTCAATCCTGTGCGAAGAAGGAATTCCCACCAGTTGCGAGGCCGATGTCAACGGCACTTTGACCCTTGCTTTGCTCAAGGCGTTGACAGACCAGCCGCCGTTCATTGCCGATCTCGTTTCGATTGACGACGCGAGTGACACAGGAGTGCTCTGGCATTGCGGTCTTGCACCAGCAAGTATGGCCGATACGACACAGGGGCCAATTCGCGCCACTGTTCACAGCAACCGCAAGCTGCCGTTACTCTTCGAGTTTGCGCTCAAGCCGGGTCGCGTCACCTTGGCGCGTTTGCACCGGACTTCGCTTGATGGAGGCGTTCTGGGCTACAGCCTGGCAATTGGGGGCGGCAATATGGTCCAGGCGCCGCGCGCGTTTGGCGGGACAAGCGGTGTGGTCCACTTCGACAGCCCGGCACGAGTGGTCTTTGACCGCATGATGCGCAACGGTATGGAGCATCATCTCTGTTTGACCTACGGCGACTGGCGAACTGAATTACGCGCGTTTGCGGCGCTCGTCGGACTTCCAATCCTCGAACTCACCTAATCCAGGTACGCAGTCCGGCATGGAAACCAGCACTTTGAGCGACAATCCACTCCTTCAACAACTTGGCCATACTGCTGACGCGCGGCTCGTCATTTTTCACGCCGATGACGTGGGCATGTGCCATGGCGCAAACCAGGCTTTCCTGGATTTGCAGCCGGCGGGCATCGTCAAGACAGGCTCGGTGATGATGCCTTGCCCGTGGTCCGAGGAGATTCTGCACACAGCAGCGTCAAGACCGGAACTTGACCTGGGCGTTCATTTCACGCTCAATAGCGAGTGGCGCGGCTACCGCTGGGGACCGCTCAGCACGCGCGACCCTGCCAGCGGCCTGGTCGATGGCGACGGTTGGTTCTGGCCGCGGCCTCCTGCCACGCTCGAGCACTTGAATGTTGAGGCCGCCGTGGCCGAACTGCGCGCACAGATTGCCTTTGCAGAGCGTGCCGGGCTTGACTTCACGCATCTTGACGCGCACATGGGCGCTGCCCTCAGCGGAGCCCTTCTCCAGCCCAGCATTCAGTTGGCATTCGCTGCGTGCGTTCCCATTCTCTTCCCGCGTGCGCCCGACGAATACGTGCGCAATCTGCTCATGGCCACTGTGAGCGACGCCGAATGGCGCGCCCAGGCGCTGGCGCTTGAAGCACGCGGCATGCCCTTGGTCGACACATTTCGCATCACGCCCGGCTACGATCCATTTGGCGCACAGGGCGGGCGGGCCGACGAGTACGAGAGAATCCTGCGCGAACTTCCCAGCGGCGTCACCTACTTCAGCCTTCACCCCAACGCGCCGGGGGACATCGAGGCCATCGCACCGGATCGTTTCAGTCTGCGCACCTTTGAATATGAATACTTCCAGTCGCAGCGGCTGCGCGACTTTCTCGACGCCGAAGGGATTATTCCCATAGGCTATCGGGAGATTCGCGCGCTCATGCGATAGTATCGAAGTCACTCGTCCGGCTCGCAATGGCGCGAGCTGCGTAATGCGGGACAATGAACGAGAGTCTCATCGCATGCACCTTTTCAGCAGGAGGAGAATATGAACGAAATCAGCAACCCTGGTAAGTCACTCTATTCGCGTCGCACCTTCCTTAAGTTCGCCGGCGGCGGGGCCGCGGTTCTGGCCCTGGCCGCCTGTGCCCCAAGCGCTTCAGCGCCCGCGACCACTGGCGCCGCAGGCGAAGCCGGTAGCGCTGCGCCCGCCGGGGAAGCCGTCAAGCTTTCCGTCATGGCCTTCGGCCAAATCGATCAGCCTGCGTATCAAGCGCTGGCAGATGCCTACATGAAGCAGAACCCAAACGTCACCATGGAGGCGACCTTCCTCCCCAATGACGAGAACTACTACGCGGCGCTGCAGGCGCAGTATGCCGGCGGCAGCAACCCGGACATGGCGTCCATGCAGGGGTGGGGCTTCCAGCTCTTCGCCGACAATGGTGCAATCTACGGGCTTGACAAGCTGCGCGCACGTGATGACTTCAACTATGCATGGGCCGACAATCAGGCAATCAAGGACTACACCATACGCAACGGTGACACCTACCTCGTTCCGATGCAGGTCGCCACGATGGTCATGTTCTATGCCAAGAAGCTCTTCGACGATGCGGGCGTGGCCTATCCCACGGACGACTGGACCTACGACGAGTTTGTGGAGATTGCCAAGAAACTGACGAAGACTGACGGCAGCACCAAGCAGTGGGGCTATCAGGCCAACGGCAACTGGTTCCGGGATATTCACTGGATTCGCGGCACGGGCAAGCAGGAGTTTGATACCCTGATTGACCCGAAGACCTCCACCTTCAACCAGCCGGAAATTGTGGACATCGTGCAGCAGATCGCCGGGGACTTCTACAACACGATTGGCATCAGCCCGAAGCCCGCAGACCTCGATTCGGGCGCTGGCGGCATCAACGCCGGCCAGTCGGCCATGAAGTACGAAGGCCCATGGTGGTTCCCGCAGATGGTGACGCAGAAGATGCGCGACGAGGGTACTGCGATTGACTTTGACGTGGTGCTCATGCCCAAACAGCAGGATGAGAATCGCCCGCACCGCGGCTGGGCCGAGGGACTCGTCATCTTCAACACAGCACCCGAGGATGCCGCCTGGGATTCTGTCAAGTTCATGTCGGGCGAAGAAGGACAGAAGATCTTCTCCACGATCACAGGGCGTATTCCCAACAACGTGGACCTGATCGCCAGCTTCTGGGAGCCGATGGTGAAGGAGCAGTTCGGCCTGACAAACACCAGTGCCTTCCTCAAGGCCTTCGAAAAGGGCGAGATCGACATCGTCAGCGGCCTGCCCCGCGCCCAGTACTGGAACGAAGTGGTCAAGCCCATGGGCTGGGACCTGGTCATTGCCGGATCGTCCACCGCCGCCGAAGTGCTGCCGCAGGTTGATGCCGGTGTTCAGCAGATGTTTGATGACTACTGGGCGTCGGTCAGTTAGGGCAATTGGTTGACACGTTGGCTGGTTGATTTATTGCGTAGCTTACCCCTGGCAGTGCACCTTGCATTGCCAGGGGTGAGGTCCAGTCTGTCTTTGGCCGGCGCAATGGGAGCATTCCCGCGCGCTTGGTCTGTTTCCTCAGGGTGCTCCCATGTCTGCGACGACAACCAGCGGCGCCGTGCAAAGACGTCGTATGTCCTTCAGCCGCCGCGAGGCAATTGAGGGATACCTCTTTGCGTCCCCGTTCTTGATCGGCTTTGTTGCATTCATCCTGATCCCCATGGTCTGGTCACTTGTCCTCGTATTCCAGGAATGGAACCTGCTGGGCAAGGCGCGCTGGGTAGGGATGGCGAATCTCGAGAAGCTTGTTAGCGACCCCAAGGTGGCGCAGTCACTCTGGAACACGGCCTATTTTGCCTTTATCAGCGTGCCGCTGCAGTTGGCCCTCGCGTTCTTCTGCGCCGTGCTCCTCAACCAGAACATTCGCGGGCGCAGTTTCTACCGCACAGCGCTGTACCTGCCTGTGGTCGTGCCGGTGGTGGTTAGCGCCTTTATCTGGCAGCGCGCCTATCACCCCGATTTCGGCATCATCAATGCCGCACTCGGCTGGTTCGGGATTGCGCCGCGGGCGTGGCTCTTTGAGCCGGCGCTGGCAAAACCGGCCTTCATCTTCATGCGCATCTGGGTGATGGGCACGCAGATGGTCATCTTCCTCGCGGGTTTGCAGAATGTCCCCATGTCGCTGCTTGAGGCCGCCGAACTCGATGGCGCCAATTCGTGGCGACGTTTCTGGGCCGTGACCTTCCCGCTGATGACGCCGGTGATCTTCTTCAATCTCGTCATTGGTCTCATCGGCAACTTCCAGGTCTTCGCGCCCGCGCTTGTGATGACCAAGGGCGGTCCCGCCGACGCGACCCTGTTTATGGTTCTCTATATCTATCGCCAGGGTTTTGAGTACAGCAAACTCGGGTACGCGGCAGCGCTCTCATGGCTATTCTTCCTCATCATCATCGCCTTCACCTTTGTCCAGTTCCGGGTGTCGGGGCGGTGGGTGTACTACGAGAACGATTAGCCGGACGCGGGATTGTGGGTACGACAAGGGCGAGGAGCCCCAGGCATGCAAAGCTCCGTCCGGACGTTGACAAGTGACGAAGTTGAGGCTAACGCAGCGGCGTCTCGCAGGCAGCGCGAGCAGCGCGGCCTATTCACGCGTATGAGCGCGCATGCGGTCTTGCTCCTGCTCGTAGTCATGGCGCTTGTTCCCGTGTTGTGGATGATCTCTTCGTCGCTCAAGTCGCCGACCGAGATTTTCGTTACGCCAATCAAGTGGATTCCGGAAACGCCGCGCTGGAGCAACTATCCCGACGCGTTTGCCAAGGCCCCCCTTTGGCTCTACTTTTGGAACACGATGATTGTCTGCGTTCTGGCAGTCATCGGCACGGTGGTCTCGTCTTCGCTTGTGGCATTCAGCTTTGCTCGCTTGCGCTGGCCTGGCCGCAACTTCTTCTTCGCGCTCTTGCTGATTACCATGATGCTGCCCGCGGTCGTATTGATTGTGCCGCGCTTCCTCATGTTCAGTTACTGGTACCGCTGGCCCGTCCGCTGGATTGGCACCTTCCTGCCGCTGGTTGTGCCCGCGTTTTTTGCCATCAACGGCCTCTATGTGTTCCTCATGCGCCAGTTCTTCATGGGCGTTCCCAAGGAGCTTGAGGACGCGGCGCGCATTGACGGCGCGAGCACGCTGCGCATTCTGTGGCAGATCTTCATCCCGCTCAGCCAGCCCGTGGTAATCACCGTCGTCATCCTTACCTTCATCCAGTACTACAACGAGTTCCTCGAGGCGTTGATCTACCTCAAGCCCGCCACATGGACGCTTGCCGTGGGCATTCGCGCCATGAATGATCAGTTCTACGCGACAAGTTGGGAGACCGTCTTCGCCACCGGCACATTCATGCTCGCACCGCTTGTCATTCTCTTCTTCGCTGCGCAGCGCTACTTTGTTGAAGGTGTCGCGCTCAGCGGTTTTGGAGGGCGCTAACCGCCCATCATCGTCCCTCCTTGACCCCGGCCCATTGCCCATTGCCCACATCCTATGCCCCCTGACCTGCCAGATTACTTCGCCATTCCCTCCAACGAACTCGCCGCGCGCAGCCCCGTCCCGCTGACCGTGCTGCCGACGGTTGACGCGCTGCATGGCCATTTTGCTCGCGCCATCGCCGGAGAAATCAACGAGAACAACCTCGCCGGGCGCCCCACGCGTCTCATCCTTCCTGTGGGGCCAACCGGGCAGTATCCATTGCTGGCCGAAATCTGCAACCGTGAGCGCATCTCCTGGCGCGATTGCCACATCTTTTTCATGGATGAATACTGTGACTGGCAGGGGCGCTGGGTGGACGAGGCGCACCCCCTCAGCTTTCGCGGCATAGCCCGCCGCATGCTCTTCGCTGAACTTGCTGAAGACCTTGCAATCCCGCCCACTCAGCTTCACTTTCCCAACCCACTTGCGATTGATGCCATCAGCGACGCCATCGCTGCCGCGGGCGGCGTGGATACCTGCTACGGCGGCATTGGCGTCCACGGCCACGTAGCCTTCAACGAGGCCCCGATTTCGCGCTGGTATGCGCTGTCTCCCCAGGAGTTCAAGGCAAGCCGCACGCGCCTGCTGCCGCTCGCCGAGGAGACCATGGTGTTGAATGCCGCGCGCGCAGCGGGCGGCTTCTTCCCGGCGTTGCCGCCCATGGCTGTGACAGTAGGCATGGCCGACATTCTCGCCGCGCGGCGCATCCGCCTCTACTGCAATGGCGGCTTCTGGCAGCGTGCAGTGCTGCGGATCGCGCTTTTCGGCAGCCCCGCGGCGGCGCATGGTGCAGCGGGCGAAGACGTGGCGTGGCCGGTGACGCTCCTGCGCGGCCATCCCGACTTCGCGCTCGTGGCCGATCTGGAAACCGCCGCGCCGCCGATGTAGCAGAAAGGCGCAACTTCGACGCAAAGGCGCGGAGGCGCAGAGAAACGCAGAGAACGGCAACAGCAAACAGGCTTTTCTCGTAGTTGCAGTTCTCCGCGCCTCTGCGCCTCCGCGTCGCAGTTCTGTAGTTGTAGCTTGAGGGAAGGTTGCACATGGCTTTGAAGAGTCCAGCGGATTTGACGCATATTTGGCTGGAGGCGCCCCTGCTGCCGCAGACGCTCGAGATCCTGCCGGCGGGCGTGGCGCTGATAGCCGCGGCTCTTCCACCCGCGCTGTCCTGGGCCAACGCCACTTTGGCCCAGGCAATCGTCGCGTCGTCGCTCCTCCGCTACACGGGCGAACTCATGGACGCCTGTCCCAACCTCCGCCTGATCGCGCGCACGGGCATTGGCGTGGACAACGTGGACTGTGTCTCCGCAACAGTGCGCGGCATCGTGGTCACCAACACCCCCGATGGACCGACCGAAAGCACAGCCGAGCACACCGTGGCGATGCTGCTGGCCCTCGCCAAGCGTCTCAAGCAGGGGGACGCAAATCTGGCGACCGGTCAGTGGGGACCGCGTAGCGGCACGCTTGTGGGCGTGGAAGTGCGCGGCAAGACGCTGGGGCTGGTTGGCCTGGGGCGCATTGGGCGGCGCGTGGCCGAGATTTGTCGCCTGGCCTTCTCCATGCGCGTGATCGGTTGCGACCCTTTTGTGACGCCCGAACAGGCCGCAGTGCTGGGCATCGAACTCGCCGACATGGCCACAGTCATCGCCGAGGCCGACTTCCTGAGCCTCCACGTTCCGGCCACGCCCGAGACCCACAAGCTGATCAACCAGGCAAGCCTGGCAACCATGAGGCCGAGCGCATTCCTTCTCAACCTGGCGCGGGGATCGCTTGTCGATGAGGACGCGCTTCTCCAGGCGCTCGAGATGGGCCGGCTCGCGGGCGCCGCCCTTGATGTTTTTGACCCGGAGCCGCCCGCAGGTTCTTCGGCACTGCGCGACCACCCTGCCGTCATCGTCACCCCCCACGTCGCATCACTCACCGCCGAAGGGCGCGCGCGCATGGAGCGCATGGCCGTGGAGCGGCTGCTCGCATTCTTCGCCGGTGAGCGCCCACAGGACGTCGTCAATCCAGAGGTGTACACCGCCAAGCTAAAGTAATGCCGGAATGAAAACAAGATCTCAACGCAAAGCCGCAAAGACAGCCAAGGATCGCAAAGGACGACAAGCATGTTGACTCAGTTCAGGCAGTTGCTTTTCCTGTGCGTCACTTTGCGTCCTCCGCGCCGTTGCGCTGAGACGTTCGTAGTCAATGTGGATGTCTTCCCGGTTTCACGTTAGAAATGGAGACGCTGTGAACGCACGCATTCAGCATGTGAGCCTGCCCCGTCCGCCCGGGTCGGATGCGGAGACGCGGGCCTTTTATGGCGGGCTTCTTGGCCTCCACGAGATTGACCCGCCCCGCTCCCTTGAAGCGCTCGACCTAATCTGGTACAAGTTGGGCGACACGGAACTTCACATGTTTGCCGAGCCGCCAACCGGCCAGGATCACTCGGGGCGGCATCTGTGCCTTGCCGTAGACGACGTCGAAGCCCTGCGCACGCGCCTCGAAGGCGAAGGCCTGTCCGTGGTGGGCACAATTCCCATTCCAGGGCGCCCGCGCTATTTCGTGCGCGACCCATTTGGCAACCTCATTGAGATCACGACAATCGAAGCCGACTACAAAGCGCTCGAAGAATAGCGGCCACTCATCTCCAGTTTCATCAAGGAGAAAGCTGAATCATGCAAACGCGTTCAACGCTTACGCACCTCGAATGTGGCAAATGCGGTGCAACCTATCCCGCCGACCGGCTGATGAACCTCTGCCCAGCATGCCAGCGGCCGCTGTTGGCGCGCTATGACCTGGCCCGCGCGGCGCAGACGCTTACGCCCGCGGCCCTACAGGGTCGCCCTGCAAATCTGTGGCGCTACGAGGAGGTCCTTCCCGTCATGCGCAGCGAAGCCATGATTCAGCTCGGCGAGGGCTGGACACCGCTTCTCCACGCCCACCGCCTGGGCGAAGCGATCGGCTGCCCAGACACGTGGATCAAGGACGAGTCTCTCAATCCTACGGGAAGTTTCAAGGCGCGCGGCCTCTGCCTGGGCGTCAGCCGCGCCTGGGAGCTGGGTGCGAAGGAGCTGGCGATTCCCAGCGCCGGCAACGCCGCAGGGGCGATGAGTGCGTACGCCGCCGCGGTTGGTCTCCCTGCGTACGTCTTCATGCCGAAGGACGTACCGTCGCTCTTTCAGGTGGAGTGCCGCGAACTCGGCGCGCAGGTAACGCTTGTCGACGGCCTCATCAATGACTGCGGCGCACGCGTGCGCGAAGGCGTACTTGAACATGGCTGGTTTGACTTGAGCACCCTCAAAGAGCCCTACCGCGTCGAGGGCAAGAAGACGATGGGCTACGAGGTTGCCGAGCAGTTCGATTGGCAGTTGCCTGACGTCATCATCTACCCCACGGGCGGCGGCACGGGGATGGTGGGGATGTGGAAGGCGTTTGCGGAAATGGAGGAGATGGGGCTGATCGGCACCAAACGGCCGCGCATGGTGACCGTGCAGGCCGAACACTGCGCGCCGATTGTGCGCGCCTTCGATGAGGGCGCTGAACATGCACCGCTGTGGGAGGGTGCGCGCACGGTCGCCGATGGGCTGCGTGTGCCGATCGCTGTGGGCGATTTTCTTGTGCTGCGTGCCATCCGCGAAAGTGGCGGCACGGCGGTGGCGGTGAGCGACGCCGCCATGCTCGCCGACGCACGCGAGATCGGCCGGCAGACGGGTATCTTCCCCGCTCCCGAAGGCGCAGCCTGCCTCGCCGCCCAGCGCATTCTGCTCGACCAGGGCTGGATTCGCCCCGACGAGCGCGTCGTGCTCTTCAACACCGGCACCGGCCTCAAGTACGCGCATCTATGGGCGTAATGCTGCGGCGTCCAAGAGGGATCGAGAATCCGCGCAAGTTCGCGTCATCCGCGCACAAAAGGCGATCGCAATGAGAAAGCCTGCTCCGTGACGGCCCTCATCGTCCAGTGCGGCGGCCCGACGCCCGTCATGAATGCCTCGCTTGCGGGGGCGCTTGCGTATTTTCTTGACCGCCACGTAGCCTGCTTTGGCGCGCGCTTCGGACTGCAAGGACTCGTGCGCGGTGATTGGGCCGATCTAGGCGGCACGAACCGCGCTCAACTGGCGCGCCTTGTGCGCCAGCCTGGCGCGGCGCTCGGCGGCGGGCGCTACGCCTTGCGCGACGGCGATCTCGACGCCACCGTGGACTGTGCTGCGCGCGCGCAAAATAGAAAACGTGTTGCTGATCGGCGGCAACGGCACGATGGCAGCCGCCCACCGCATTGCCCTGGCTGCGCCGGACATTCGGGTGGTGGGCGTTCCCAAGACGGTTGACAACGACCTCGCGGGCACATACGTGGCGCCCGGCTACCCCAGTGCGGCACGTTACGTGGCCGAAAGCGTGCGCGATGTAGGGCTTGATTTGCGCGCCATGGCAACCTTTGAGGATGTAGTGATCTTCGAGCTCATGGGCCGCCACGCCGGCTGGCTGGCCGCCGCTTCCGCGCTTGCACGTGTTGCGCCGGAGGACCCGCCCCACATCATTCTGCTGCCCGAGGCGCCCGTTGATGAGGCGCTTCTCATCGAACGGGTGCGCGCCATCCATGCCGAGAAGCGAATCTGCCTCGTGGCAACCGCTGAAGGCGCGTGTGACCTCAACGGGACCTTTTTCGCCGAGAAGATGGGCAGTGGCGGGCAGGATGACCGGGGCCAGCGCGTCTTCAGCATGGGCGCGGGTGTTGCCGCCTGGCTCGCGCAACTGATTCAGCAGCAATTGGGCCTGCGCTGCCGGCAGGTGCGCCCCAACACACTGCAGCGCGCGACGTCGGCGCAAGCCGTCGCTGAAGTGGACCGCACAATCGCGCGGATGGCCGGTGCGGCTGCCGCATTGGCTTCCCTGGAAGGAGATACTGACGTGATGGCTGGAATCGTCCATGCAGGCGCCGATTGGGGCACGCAGCTTATGCCGCTCTCCAGCGTGATCGGCCGCACCGTCACGGTGCCGCCTGCGATGATCGCTGCCGACGGGCTGGATGTCACCCCCGCCTTCGCCGACTACGCCGCGCCGCTAATAGGGCGGATGCCCCCCGCCCCCGTGTTGTGGATATGAGCGAGCCACTCTTCGCAGGGCTGGACCTTGCCCGTTGCCCTTCTTTGCGATCTTTGCGCCACTTTGCGGCTTTGCGTTGAGAAGCTGCAGTTCTTCTGCCGGCGTCCCCCTAAACCTGCCCGGCATACGGCCCGCGCCGTTCGGGCGGGAACAGCCGTGCAATCTGGCGCATCATGTCGTCGGACATCTCGTCAATGCGCGCCCGTCGCTCGACGCCGCTCAGTCCCGCCTCCAGTACAAGGGGGCCAAAAATCGGACCGATGCGCATGGTGACAACCGTGCGCCGCAGGTGGCGCAAGTTGGTGCCGATGCGGTCCGAACCAAGCAGCGCGATTGGCATGATGCGCCTGTGGCTCATGGTTGCGAGCAGCGCTGTCCCGGGCTTCGCACGTTCCAGCGCACCGCCCACGCGGGCAGCCGGTCCGGTCCGCGTCACAATCTGTTCGCCCCGTGAGGCGCGTTCCGCCATTTCGGGGTTGATGCCCCCTTCAGGGAAGACTCCCAGCGGGCGACCTTCATCCAGCACCTTGATCGCACTGCGAAACGCTTCGCGGTCAACCTGCCCTCGCCAAATCGGGATTCCGTCGAAGAGATCCATGAAGAAGCGGACGTACCACTTGCGCTGCGACTCGGTGGCCACAAGGAAGACAGGCTGAAACGGCAGGTATAGTGTGAGGATGAAGGCGTCAAACCAGCCAAAATGATTGGCGATGATGATCAGCGGTTCGCGCCGACCCGGCAGGTTGTTCTCGCCCTCAACGCGCAGGCTAAAGAATATCCAGCCCAGCGAGCGCCCGAACGCCAGAATCGCGCGACGCACGAGCGGCGACGAACGGTGGACAATGCCGGAACCGAGGCGAAACTGCCTTACCTTCGGAGCAGCGTCGGTTGTTTTGGTCGTGGAGTCACTGCTCATCGGCTGGTCTCTTCCTGACTTTGGCCGCCGCCGGCCTTGATAAATCGCGCGCAGAGAGGCGCAAGCTACGCACCTCGTGCGCAGGGATTGCCTGCGTGCCAAGTGTGAGTATACTACAGGCAGGGCGCTCATCGTGCGCAAATGACCCGCACTTTGGAACTGCATGCGAGCACGCCGCCCGCCACGGCTTCAGGAGAACGCGAATGATATCAGCAGAGGTTCCGGACACCCTCAACGCGCGCATTGGCGTACTCACGCGCCGCGAGGTTGAGGCGCGGATTCTTGCGCCGATCATCGACGCGCTGGGCGAGCGTTTCGGTCGTGACGCTGTGATTGAGACCGTGCGCGACACGATTGTGGCCATTGCACGTTCACAGGGCGCACACACCGCCGCGCAGGCGGGCGGCGCGACAATGGAGCATCTCGACGCTGCAATGGGCGCATGGACACAGGACGACGCGCTGCAGATGGAGGTCTTGGATCTCGATGCTGACCGCTACAACTTCAATGTGACGCGCTGTCGCTATGCCGAAATGTACAAAGCACTCGGCATTGCCGATCTTGGGGCGGTTCTCTCCTGCAACCGAGATGGGGCGTTCATCGAAGGGTTCAATCCGGAGGTCACGCTAACACGTGACCAGACGATTATGCAAGGTGCTTCACATTGTGACTTCCGCTATCACACCCCGCGCAAGACGGTTGATGGTCAATCGGATCCCGCAGCGTTATAGTCCCAGGCGATTCGTTTAGCAGCTTCTACGCAGCACATTCAAAGGAGACATTCAATGCGCACCCCACCCCCAGCCTATTACGCCATGCGCTCTGCCTATGCGCGCTGGTTCTGGAAGTTGCCCGCAGGCGTGATGCTCATCGTGCTGGCAATGGTGGCCGGCCGCTTCGGCAAGGGCGCGGAAGCGCACAAGCGCCGTGGCGTGCGCTCGCTGCCCGCGTTGCTCTTTGCCGCAGCTGCCGCCGTTTTGCTCGATAGCGCAAGGGATCGAGGGGTCTATGAAACGAATCGGGAGATATACCAGTCCACGCCCGACACGATGCCCGGCTAGCCGGTTTGGCAGTCGACAGAATGAGCCCGCCGACGCATGAACGACGGCGGGCTCGCGCAAAGTGATACGGGAAGCGACGGTCTCGAGGGCAGAGCGCAAGCTCCCCACTTGCGCCGATAGCTTGTGAACAATCGACCGTGCAGATTTGTGTCGATTCCCTCGGCCCTATCACCACCTGCATGAATGCCTTGGGCGACGCTCCCTCCACCCGACGCGCATCGAATGGCTGACCGAAATCCTGGCGAACATGTCACGTGATTGAGTAATGAAGCGGAACGCGCAACTTGTGCCGCGAATGCGTGTTACTCATGTCAGCGGCGGGCCTGCGCTTGCAGCCAGTATCGCACGACAACGTTTCGGCAACGTTCTCGCAGGCGGACGCGGCCCTCTTTGCCAAGCGCCTGAGCTTTGAGGCGGACATGAAACACCCCAATTTCGCTCCCGGCAAATCACGCCACCAGCCCACTGCGACGTCCACGGCGAGCGGAATCGGAAAATGGCCGGGCGGTGCTTGACAGACGCGACATGCGACGTCTACAATGCTCGACTGTTCCGCAGTGCGCGTGATGGATGTCCCGGCAGGGCAACAATCGGGAGCACTCTCTGCCAGACAACTCGGCAGCGTAAACGGCACTGGATCATCAACTCGGCCTTTCGGGGCCATCAACTGCCGGCCTCATGGCCGGGTCATTATGTACAAGGTGCTTGTCCACTGAGTGCAGAGGAGAACCCATGGCGACGACATTTGAACGCGTGCGTGACATTATTGTAGATCAACTTGGCGTTGACCCGGCCGACGTCACGATGGACGCGAACTTCCGCGATGACCTCGAGGCGGACAGCCTTGACCTGGTGGAACTGATCATGGCCTTTGAAGAGGAGTTCGGGGGCGAAATCAGCGACGCACAGGCGCAGAAGATTGTGACAGTTGGTGATGCGGTCACCTTCCTTGAAGGCGAGAAGTAGGCAGAGCCCAAAACCGCGGTTGATGATCATCTGCACAAGTGAAGACGAATGATGAGAGCGAGCCTCCCCTTGGGAGGCTCGCTCGTCGTTGTATCAACCAGGTGTCTTGTCTCGCAAGCGCATCACCACCCGGAAGGGGCTGCTTTACCTGCCGCACCGGCCAATCGCACACCCGCGGCCACCGCTGCAGGCTCATGAATGCTGCCGAAATAGAGCGGTATCGGGTTGCGCGGAAAATAAGGAAGCAATTAACAATGACAATAAGCCTACGGTTAGCCAACCCAAGTCGGCTAAAGCCGACTGACACCGTGGCACTCGAGTGCAATGGGGTTTCAGCCTGCTTCAGCAGGCTTGGGTTGGCTAGCCGTAGGCTTCAGCCTACGGCGGTGGCAGAGGCGCATCCCGAACCGAAACAACTAGGTAATCTCTATCATCCGCCGTAGGTAAAATCGCGCCGCGTACCCGAGTACGGCAGCTAAAGCAGCCGCTACGATTTATTTGCACGGTTACACGACGCAGCACTCAATGGTAAATCCGCAGCACCGAAACCACCTTGCCGTTAATACGCACTTTGTCGGCAGGCTTAATGATCGGTTCGTACTCGGGATTCGGGTTGGCAGGCTGTAGGCGGATGTTCTTCCCCTGGCGGAAGAAGTACTTGAGCGTCGTCTCCTCATCACCCTCAATCCACGCGGCCACCATATCGCCGTCGTCGGCGGTCTCCTGATGGCGCAGGATGACAATGTCGCCATCAAGCACGCTTGCGTCGATCATCGAGTTACCCTTGACGCGCAACGCAAACAGGTCATCGGTGCTGCCCGCAATGCCTTCGGCAAGATCAACCCAACCCTCAGGATCAACCTGGCTGCGGGGCTCGACCATAATTGGCTGGCCTGCGGCGATCATGCCCAGAACGGGGACGCGCACTCTGTTCCCGCCAAAGACGGCGTTGCGCTGCACCGGTTCCAGACCGGTCTCACCTCCCAGCCCCACCTCGGCCAGCTTGGGCCAGTTCAGGCTCAGGCCGCGGCTTACCTCGCGGTGGCGCGTCACCAGGTCCATCTCTTCGAGCTTGGTGAGGTTGTAATTGACGACCGATGTGGACGATATCCCCACTTGCTCACCAATCTCGCGGATGGAGGGCGGAAACTTGTTGCGCTCCGAAAATGCGATGATGAACTTGAGGATATTCTGCTGGCGACTTGAGAGCGTGTTAGCCATGCGCAAACCTTTGTTGCCTTTCCAGATACGGACGCGGAGGCCCATCAGGCTGTGAGCCAACTTGAGCATGGGAATCGTTCCGGCAAATGGCTTGAATACCCAAGTATCCCTGGATTTCCCAACCCAGAACGGATGTTTCCCAATGTTTCCCAAGTATAGCGGAACAAATGTGCGATGTCAATAGGGAAAACGCACGTTTGTTCTGGCAAATTGGCAGGCGAAAAGGGAATTCGTGGACATAGGTCGCATAGTCATGCGGGGAGTGCGTATAGTCATAGGGGCAAGAGCGAGCATTCCGGCCGGCCGCGCGTCAATTTACCTCACTGCTTGCAGTAATTCGTTCACGCAGGCCATTGCTTTCAAGGTAGTCGCCAAAGCGGGACCACGCGGCCGCGCTTTCGGCTGGGCCCGCGGTTGCGTCGGGGAAGCGCGCATCGGCCTTTGCCATCCCTCGGCGCATGGCATCCTCCATGTCAATACCGCAGAGATACGCCACCTTGAAGAGCATGACCTGCAAATCGCTCAGTTCGAGAGCCAGCAAATCGCGAACCTCAGCCAAATCGGCGGGTGCAGGCGTGCGGTATCCCTCGACCATTTGCGCCAGTCTGCTTACTTCGCCCAGCTCCTCAAGCGCGTGGAGAAGTGTATGGCTGAGCAGCACTTTATCCCACCCGCGTGCCTTATCCCACCCTTCAAGCCACTCCTGATATTCGCGTATTTGCATGGGGTTTCCACCTTCAATGGGTTGAAGTGCGTATAGTCAATGCGCGGCACGAGAAGATTCGAGCGTCAGCCATTCGAGTCGGCGAAGCGTGGATCGTTCTGCAGGCGGCGCAGGAAGTCCACCGAGCGCAGTTGGTGCTCCAGTACGGTCATCAGGTAGCGCTGCATGAGGCTTTCGGCTTTGCGCACGAGGTGCGGGCGGATTGTGAACTTGCGCACCTCGCCCCAGGGCCTTGACTGTGCGAAACGAAGAATCTTGAGCACGTCGGCGTCCAGCGGCTCGAGCTCCTTGCTGCGGCTGCCAGTCTGGCCCTCGCCGCAGCGCGGGCAGAAGACGCCGCCCTCACTGGCGCTGAAGTAGTTCACCTGAGGCAGCAATTCGTCATCACACTGGAGGCAAGTGAAGAAGTTGGGCTGGAAGCCGCTGAGGTTGAGCATCTGCAGCATGAACCAGACGAGGAGCACGTTGCGGTCGATCGAATCCGCCGAATCCGCTGGCGGGTGCATCCTCGCTTTCGCCTTCAACCGTGGGCAACCTGCCTGCCGCCGCCTCGCGCGCGGCCGAGGCGTCAAGTTCGCGCAGCGTGAAGGTTGTCAACTCCCAAACGGGACGATGCTCGTCATCGCTCTCGGCGAAGGCGTCTACAAGTTCGGCCACGTAGCCTGCGCGGCTAATCGTATCGAGGTTTTCGCGTAGGTATCGATAGGATTCGACTGCGACGGCCTCTGTGACAATGTCCCAAGTACGCGCCTGTGCGAGCAGAAGGTTAACGTGCGTGAAGGGCTCGAGGTGGCCGGACTTGCGGCTGCTCGTTTTGCGCACTCCCTTCGCAATGACTTCGATACGCCCCTTGTCCGGGGTGAAGAGCGTGAGTACGCGGTCCGCGTCGCTGTAATCGCGGCGGCGCAGAACCAGTGCGTGGGTGCGATAGACGCGTGATCGTTCAGCCATTGGGCACTTGCATTCCGCAATTCGCGCACTTGGCAGGCCGCGTGCGAGAGCAAGATTATACCATGCGCCGCGAGCCGACTCGGCTGTCAGCCAAGGGGGTCGCCATACAGGCGTTTCGCCTGCCGGTCGCGGATCGCAACCACCGCCCACAGCCACAGCGTTGCATAGGCAAGCGATGCCAATGTGTCACTCGGGTAATGCACGCCAAGATAGACGCGGCTGAACGCCACCACCGGCACAATGCTCCCGGCAACGACCGCCCAAGCGCGGTGTCCGCTGCGCCACAGGTAGATGGCGAGCAGTCCATAGACCGAGACTGAAACGGCCACGTGGCCGCTGGGGAAGCTGAATCCCCCCTGAATGACCAGCGGCGTAAAGAGAGCCGGGCGTGGGCGCGCAAAGACCAGTTTGAGTGCTACGTTGAGGAGCATGCCCCCGGCGAGGCTCACGACAACCGTGGCCGCATCGAGAGGACGACGTTTCCAAATGAACCAGGCGAACATCAGCGCGGCAACGAGTATCGCACCGTCCGCCCCAAGGTGGGTGAGCACGAGCATGAGCGAATCGAGCCACGGGCTGCTCAGACCGTGAATCGCCAGGATGATTGGCGCATCCCAGGCAAACCCTTCCTGGAACCACACGTCTTCGGCCAGTGCACTGAAGAGCGCCGCAAGCGCAACAACGACGCCCAGCGCGATAAGCCAGCGCAGAAAAGCGTGCCATTGCAGGTTGTGGGAAGGGTGCGACTGCGATTCCCGCATTGGACTTCCATTCTGCCACGGCGCCGCTCCCGCATGCGGCGTGCGCCCGGCATAACGAACAAAGAAGCCTCCATCATGCCGATGAAGGCTTCCAGGTGGACCATGGTACCCCCAAGGAGATTCGAACTCCTGTCGCGGCCTTGAAAGGGCCGTGTCCTGGTCCTCTAGACGATGGGGGCGCAGAGATGGGCGACCTGTGCTGCTCTCCGCCGCGTCCGGCAGTCTACCAGAGGCGAGAGGGAGCGTCAAGTTTGTCCGGGAGCCAACGCTCAATTTGCTACGCGTGGCGCGGGAGGTGATGCGTGACTGGTAACTGATAAAAGACAAGTGAGTTCTGGCGTTGCGCTGTCGTGGCCACGTAGCGGAGGGCCTCCGTGCCCTCACTTTACTTGCGCCAAAGCGGGCACAGGAGTCCACGGGCGGATTTCGCATGAGCCGCAATCGAGGGCGCGGAGACCCTCCGCTACGCAGAAAGCGGCCACGTGCGTAATTTGAGCTGGTAGCAGTCGCTGAAACCCGAAACCTGAAACTAGCGTTGGCTGGTTGCCGGCGTGGCGTTAGCCGCCGTCTCTACCGGTGTCTCAGCGATTGCAGCCGTCTCTGCCTCGGGTGAGAGCTTGCGCAGCGTGAAGTAGAGCGCCACCATTTGCACAATCGCTCCCGTCCAGAACGCGAGCGTGGCATGAAGATCAAACGCAAAGCCGGCCCAGAGAGGCCCAACCGCCCGCCCAAGCGACTGGTAGGATTGGTTGTATCCCATGACAACGCCCTGTCCCTGGCTGCCCCGGCGCGAAATCAGCGATGTGACACTCGGCTGCAGCAGCATGTTGCCGGCGCTAAAGAGAATTGTTGTGGCAATGAAGAGCCAACGCCCGGAAGCAAGCGCCATACCCGAGAAGCCCACAATGCTGATCGCAAGCCCGCTCTCAATCACTCGTACTTCGCCGATACGCTTCGTAAGCGGCCCCAGCACGACGCCCTGCTGGATGACCGAGACAATGCCAATCGCGCCCATGAGCATCCCAATCTGGGTTGGGCCCATGGTAAAGCGCTGTCGGCCATAAAGGGCGAGGACCGCCTCCATCATTGCCAGCGCAAACGCAAGCAGGAATGCGAGCACAAACAGGAAGCCCGACGGGCCACGCAGCGCACCGGCCAGCGCACCCATGCGCGACTCGTTCGTGGCGATCTGGGCGACGCGATTCTGTGCAGGAAGTGACTCTGGAAGCAGAAATACGACGAAAGGAACCGCCATGAGCGCAAGCAGCGCGCTGCCGAAGAATGGAATCGAGAGGTTGATCAGGTCGCCCGTGGACGGGTCTGTGGTCACCTGCAACAGGCTGTCGATGCCCGGAGGCACTGCCGGGTTGATGTGCGTCAGGAAGCCGCCCAGCATGGGACCAATGATCATCCCGACACCCATTGCCGCGCCGAGCATGCCGACTCCCCGGGATCTACGCTCGACAGTCGTTGTATCTGCAACGTAGGCCATCGCGGTGGGAAGCGTCGCCGAAGAGACAATGCCGGCGAGCGTGCGCACAAGGATGAATTGAACGAGTGTCTGCGCGAGGCCCTGCAGAAAGAAGGCGAGTGCAAAGCCGATGATGCCGATGAGTAGCACCGGCTTGCGCCCTTTGCGGTCCGAGAGGCGGCCCCACATGGGCGCAAACACGAACTGCATCAGCGAATAGAGCGCCATCATCAGCCCCAGAGCCGTACCCGAGGCGTTGAAGTGCGTTACGTAGAAGGGGGTCAGCGGGATTGCGATGCCGAAACCCAGCATCACGATCACGAGCGTGGCAGAGAGGATTGCCAGGTTGCGGCCCTCGCTCGGTTGATTCGCTGTCACGTTGTTGGCTGTGGGCACGACGGCGCTCCCGAAACGGTCGATAATTAAGGCCTATGAAGTATAATGGGGTGCCATGCCCGCTGCAACTTGGGTAGAGGCCGCACAGGAAGGATGGCCCGTTTTGAAGGATGAAGAACTGTCCAGTTTGATGTTTGCGTGGTCCGAAGCATTTCTGCAGACCTCCATGCAGGACTTCAACCGGCTTGCGCGTGCCGGCGGGCTCTCAATGCTCCAATTGACGGTCCTTTTGGGCATCTACCACGGCGGCCCGCATGAAGTGACTGCTTTCGCCGACATCATGCAGATTTCTCCTGCCGGCGCGAGCCAGATGGTTGAGCGGCTGGTGCAGGAAGGTATGGTCGAACGCCAACCCGCTGAGGGGGATCGGCGCGTGCGCGAAGTTCACCTGACGGATCTGGGTCGCGCTCGCGTGGAAGCGAGTATTGCCGAGCGCCGCAAGCTGCTCGAAGAGTTGGTGGAGGACTTGCCCGCGTCAAGTCGCAGTATTGTGAGCCGGGCGCTTGCAATTCTGATCGAGCAGATGGAACACGTAAGGCAGCGCGGCGAGGACTCAGTGGCCGCGCCCGCCGAATGACGGCGGCGGCCCATTCCTCACGTTGTCATCCGTTAGGGCCCGGCAATCAGTGCGAATGCGTTCCTGATACGGTCCGGGCAGGTTCGCGTCGGATCTGCACAAAGGCTCAAATGACGCGCAGAGGTGTCACTTGTTGAATTCAGCAGGCTGGGGTGCGATCCCATGGCAGACGATGGGCGTGCTTTTCGGCATCGCCCTGGTGGTCTCGTCAATTGGCTTCTACCGCATGGTCTACTTCATCAGCGTCGGCTATGCGTTCTCCATCGCGGCGATGGCCTGCACCCTGGTCGTTCTGGGTATGGGCAGCCTGACCTGGCTCTCGCTGCTGCAGAATGCGCTTCTCCTGATCTGGGGATTGCGCCTCGGGCTATTCCTTGTGCGCCGCGAGTGGCGGCAGATTAGCTACCGCAAACAGGCCGAGGCGATGCACGGCGCTTCGCAAGGATTGAGCCTTGGCATCCGCTTCCTGATCTGGATCACTGTCTCTGCGCTGTATGTGGCACTTTTCGCACCGAGCCTCTTTGCCGCGCTGGGGCGGCAGCCGCTTCCCACCTGGGCGCTTGCCCTGCAAATTGCCGGCGTTGTGATCATGGCAGGGGGCCTGTTGCTCGAGGCCATGGCCGACGCGCAGAAATCCGCAGCCAAGTCGATCGCCCCCGAAGCATTCTGCCGCACCGGCCTGTACAGCCGGGTGCGCTGCCCCAACTATCTTGGTGAAATCCTCTTCTGGGTAGGAAACTTCGTGGCAGGAATGGGCTTCTACGTGGCGATTGGACCGTGGCTCATCAGTATCACCGGTCTCGTCTGCCTTGTGCTGATCATGCTCGGTTCAACCCGGCGGCTTGAACTGGCGCAGGATGCGCGCTACGCCACACAGGCGGACTATCGGCGCTACGCGCGCGAAACGCCTGTGCTCATTCCGTTCGTCCCCATCTATTCACTGCGCAATTTGCGCGTTTATCTGGGTTGAGGGGAACGGCAGCGCGCGCCGAACCGGCGCGGCAGGGCTTCTCGTTGAGAAGCGAGGCTTCCGATTTTGGAAGCCTGGCTTCGCTCGAGGCGCGGGCCGTTGGTTGGCCGCGCACCGCGCCAATATGCTAAACTGCCTTTACAGGTGCGCAGAGTGGTCGCGTCTTGTCAATTCATGTTAGGCGACTATGGACAAGTTCACCGTTGCGTGTGTGCAGATGCAAATGCGTCTGCATGCGTCGTTGGATGATTATCGTGATGACCTGCGCCGCTTCCTGCGCGCAGCGGCCGCCAAGCAGGCGCGCCTTGTCCTCTTCCCCGAACTCGCGGGGCAGATGCTTGCCCCGTTGCTGCTGGGCGATACGCGCAGCAACCTGCTGCGGCGCGCCGAAGTTGGCCGGCGGCGCAATGCGGGCGCATGGGACAAGGTGAGCGGCAAGGCGGCGGGCTGGCTCGCCAACGCGCTCAAGGCCGATCTCGGCGCGGCGACTGCCGGCCTTCTAGACGTGGAGCCGGCGCGTTTGTGGGAAGTCTATGCCGACCTCTTTGGCGGTTTGGCACGCGCGCAGGGCACGACGATCGTCGCGCCCAGCGCCTGGCTGCCGGACCCGGCCGGGGCCGCGGACGGCGGTCCTGCGCTGCGCAACCTGAGTGGGGTCTTTGGTCCCGCGGGCGATCTGCTGGGCACCCAGGCGCGCGTGCTCAGCGACAGCGACGATGGTGGGCGCGTCGGGCGCGGAAGTGGCTGGCGGGTTATTCCTACAGAAGTGGGGCGGGTTGGCCTGATTTTGGGCAGTGACGTTCTCTACCCTGAAGTGGGGCGCGTGCTGGCTTACCAGAATGCCGAAGTGCTCCTGCTGCAGGCGGCGAGCCCCACCACCGCGGGCTATCACAAATTGCGCGCCGGCATTCTTGCACGCATGCAGGACAATCAGCTTTATGCCGCGGCGAGCTTTCTCGTCGGTTCGAGTCCCTATCGCAAACAAGCCGACCCCTACCTTGGGCGCTCGGCAGTCCTGGCGCCGCAGGAGCTCACGCCAAAGTACAACGGCGTGCTCGTGGAAATGGGCAGCGCGCAGAGTGAGGGCGTCATTACCGCAGAATGGGATTACGTTCTTCTCAAGCAATTGTGGGAGACGAGTGACACGCCGCTGCGGCGCGCGCTTGAGCCCGCAGACGCCGCACCGCTGCTCGCTGCGCTCTACACCCAGCTCCAGGCGCTACCGCAGGCGCCACCCGTTCAGCTTCTCCCTGAACCGCTGGCTCAGGTGACCGCAGAAATCGATCTTGATGACGCCTCCGAGATGCTTGGTCCGGCAAGCGGCGGCGTGGTCGGCGCAGAAGTAGAGAACGCCGAGAGCGAAGCGCTTCTCGAACTGGATGACCTCCCGCAGCTCGGTTCAGTGCGCAGCCACTGGCCGCTGCAGCCGCCTGAGGTCGAGGGCGCCGTGGCCGAAGAGGTTATGGTGGAAGCGATCGCCACGGATGCACCAACTGACGTCGAGTGGACGTCGCCGCGCAGCTACGCTGCGGCCGAATCGACCTCGGCAATCCGCCGCGACGATGAAACGGACGAAATGGACGCCGTCGAAAACCAGCTTGCGCCCGCGCAGCCAGAAGAGATTGAGCCTGGCGCGGTCAATGCTGAAACCCAATTCGATCGTCCTCCCGAGGTGACGGCAGAGAGCACCGCGCCACCCGTTGGTGACGACGCCCCGGCCAAAAGCTCGGACGGCGAGTCCGCAGATGAAGAGCTGCTACCTGCCGGTGACGAAGATTCCCTGGGTGGGGAGGCTCCGTAACGAACCGATAACTGACAAATGATCATTGGCGTTGCGCAGAGGTTGAGTGAACGTAGCGGGGGGCTTCCAGCCCTCCGGCCATGGCCTGGCCCACGCAGAGGTTGAACGTAGCGGGGGCTTCCAGCCCTCCGGCCATAGATGGCTCACGCACCGGTTACGTGAACGTAGCGGGGGCTTCCAGCCCTCCGGCCATGGCCGGCCCACGCACCGGTTAAGTGAACGTAGCGGGGGGCTTCCAGCCCTCCGGCCATAGCTGGCCCACGCAGAGGTTGAGTGAACGTAGCGGGGGGCTTCCAGCCCTCCGGCCGCGGCCTGGCCCACGCAGAGGTTGAGTGAACGTAGCGGGGGGCTTCCAGCCCTCCGGCCATAGCCGGCCCACGCGCCGGTTAAGTGAACGTAGCGGGGGGCTTCCAGCCCTCCGGCCATAGCTGGCCCACGCACCGGGTTGCGGTGCACCGAGCGTTTGCCTGCGTAGCGGAGGACCACCGCTACGTCGGCAGTGGCCACGTGTAGAACATACGCAATTCAGCCGCCCACGCCAACTCCACCGGCCAGGCATCGCCAAACGCGAGCAGCCCCAAAGCCGATTTGACATGTGCAATCTGCCTTGCTATCATGCCCCACACCAACTGAAGGTCCTGTCGTTTCTTGTGCGCCTACCCAACAGAGTCAACCACCATGTCGTCTCCGCTCAGCGGCGCAAACAAGAAGAGCAATAAGCAGACACCCGGACCAACTGTCTGGTAGACGGCGCTTGCTCACTGCTGAGTCAAAGCCACCGGCCATCCAGACGGATGGGCCGGTTTTTATTTGCCCGATTTTCCTGACTTTTCACTGATTTGGCAAGATACCTTGATGCCGGCCAAAGGCGGCTCCTGCAGCGACGCAGCATCGGGTAGCAACAGCGCCGGGACGTGACATTGTGCGCGCTCCGGCTTCACAACAATCGTTCCCGTCCTTCCCTTTGGCGTCCAGGAGCCGTGCCATGAGCCTCGAGAATTTCTCCATTATTGAATCGACCCTGCGCGAGGGCGAACAGTTCGCCAACGCCTTCTTCACGAGCGATCAGAAGGTCGAGATCGCTCGCCTGCTCGACGCATTCGGTGTCGAATACCTCGAACTTACGTCGCCCGCAGCCAGCCCCCAATCACATGACGACTGCAAACGAATCGCGTCGCTCGGCCTCAACGCGAAGATCCTGACCCATGTGCGCTGTCACATGGACGACGCCAAAATCGCCATTGACACAGGCGTGGACGGCATCGACGTGGTCTTCGGCACATCCTCCTTCCTGCGCCAGTTTTCGCACGGCAAGGACATTCCCTATATTATAGAGAGCGCGATCGAGGTCATCGAGTTCGTCAAGAGCCAGGGTCTCGAAGTGCGTTTCAGCAGTGAAGACTCGTTCCGCAGCGACCTTGTCGACCTGTTGACGATCTACCGTGGCGTGGACAAGATCGGCGTCAATCGCGTCGGAATTGCCGACACGGTGGGCGTCGCCAACCCGCGCCAGGTCTACGATCTGATCAAGACGCTGCGCGGCATTGTGAATTGTGACATCGAGTTCCACGGCCACAACGACACGGGCTGCGCGGTGGCAAACGCCTACTGCGCGCTCGAGGCGGGCGCAACGCACGTCGACACCTCCGTGCTGGGGATCGGTGAACGCAACGGCATCACCTCGCTGGGTGGCCTTGTCGCGCGCATGTATGTCTTTGACAAGGAAGTCGTGCGCACCAAGTACAATCTGCCCATGCTGCGCGAGGTGGAGAACTTCGTGGCCGGACTGGTTGAGGTGGACGTGCCCTTCAACAACTACATCACCGGCTACACGGCCTTCACGCACAAGGCGGGCATCCACGCCAAGGCGATTCTCAACAATCCCAGCACCTATGAGATTCTCGACCCTGCGGACTTTGGACTCACACGCTACATCCACGTGGCGCACAGGCTGACGGGCTGGAACGCAATCAAGGAGCGCGCCGAGCAGTTGCAGCTTGAGATGAGCGACGACGCGGTCAAGAAGGTGACGGCGCAGATCAAGGCCATGGCGGACCAGAAGCGGCTCACGCTCGATGACGTGGACTACCTCTTGCGCAATTATCACAGCACCGTCGTGGACGGCGACGCCATCGACGCAATCGAGGCAGCGGCCTAGCCGGGAACAGCAGAACAGCGACCCAAAGGCGCACAAGAACGCAAAGACGCGACTCTTCGTAGCGGGGGGCTTCCAGCCCTCCGGCAGGATCGCGTTACGTGATCCTGCACGGAGGGCTGGAAGCCCCCCGCTACGTCCGCCAGGTTGCAACGCACCAGGAATTCTCAGTTACCAGGCATAAGTCACCAGTTACCAATCACCCGATCAACCAGTCAACCAATCAACCAATCAACCAATCAACCAGTCAACCAATCACCAATCACCAATCAACCGATCACCAATCAACCGTCATGCTTTCCGACCCGCAGCCCTGGAAGACGCTCGACAGCCGCATCCACTACGCCAATCACTGGTTGACGGTGGTGGTGGACGACGTCGTGCTTCCCTCCGGCAAGCCCTACAAATACACGCGGCTTGAGCCGGCCGGGATCGGCGTGGGCGTGATCGGCTTTGACGCGCAGGGGCGCATCCTGCTCGAGCGCGAATACCGCCATGGTGTGGGCGAGGTGGTCTGGCAGGTTCCCGGCGGGCTGGCCGATGCCAACGAGGACTTGCGCGCCGCCGGCCTGCGCGAACTGCGCGAGGAAACCGGCTTTCAGCCTGCAACGATCACCGATGCGACGGTGCGCTATTTGGGCGTGGTTTGGGACAACCCCGCGTTTGGCGTCGCCGCAAGCCACATCTATGCGGCCTGGGGACTTGAAGCGGTAAGCGATACACGCCGCGACCCTGCCGAGTTTGTCACCCTCCATTGGGTTGAGCCCGCCTGGCTGCGCGCTGCCGTGCAGAGCGGGGAAATCAAGGACCGGGTTGTCGTTTCCGCGGTCGCGTTCCTGCTGCTGAATGGATGGCTGACATGACTCCATCGATCGCCACCGAATCCCCCGAGAGCGCAGAGGCCGCCGCACTCATTGGCGAACTGAACGCCGAGTTGCTGGCGCTCTATCATCCTGATGAATGCCACCACCTGACTGTCGCGCAACTTGCGCAACCGAACACATTCTTCTGTGTGGCGCGGGACGCCGGCGTCGCTGTAGGGTGCGGGGCGCTGCGCCGCATGGATGGCTATGCAGAAGTCAAGCGGATGTACGTGCGCCCCTCGTTTCGCGGGCAGGGGATTGCGCGCGTCATTCTGCTATACCTCGAGGATGAAGGCGCGCGCCAGTCGGTTGGGATACTGCGGCTGGAAACCGGTGAGCAAAGTCACGCTGCCATTCGGCTTTATGAGGGCGCGGGCTACGTGCGCATTCCCGCGTTTGGCGAGTACACGGAAAATGGCGTAAGCGTCTGTTACGAGAAGCATCTGACATGAATCACTCCCCGTCGGGACAGACTTTTGCGCAGAAAGCACTTGCGCGCAGCGCGGCATTGTCACGCGTCGATATCGGCCAGGTTGTCGATGCGCGCCCCGATGTCGTGCTCAGCCACGACAACAGCGCCGCCATCCGTCGCATCTGGCAGGAGTTCGGGCAGGAGCGTGTCGTCATCCCCGAAAGGCTGGCAATCACGCTTGACCACGCCGTGCCCGCGCCCACCACGAAGCATGCGCAGAACCACGCCGAAATTCGCGCGTTTGTGGCCGAGCAGGGCATCGACAACTTCTTTGAGGTGGGACGTGGCATTTGCCACCAGGTGCTGAGCGAGGAGGCGGTCGTTCTCCCCGGCCAACTGATTCTGGGGGCCGATTCGCACACTTCGCACTTTGGCTGGATGGGCGCGTTTGGCGCCGGCATCGGCCGCAGTGAAGTTGCGGTGCTGTGGGCGACGGGCGAGTTGTGGCTGCGCGTACCCGAATCGATGCAGGTTGTATTGGAGGGGTCCCTGCCGCCCGGCGTCAGCGCCAAGGATTTCGCGTTGCGCGTGATCGGCGACTTGGGGGCCGACGGCGGCCTCTACGCATCCGTCGAGTTCAGCGGCAGTGGCATTGAGGCAATGAGTCTGGCGTCGCGCATGGTTCTTCCCAACATGATGGCCGAGTTCGGCGTCAAGAACGCGTATATCGCCCCTGACGCTCCGGTCTTCGACTTCCTCGCAGAGCGCCTCGTGCGCCGCAAGCGTCGCCAGGGCGTAACGCTCGATGTGGCCGAAACGCGCGCTATGATTGCGGCAGGTGCGCTATTTCCCGATGCCGCCGCAACCTACACCGCCACGCATCGCTACGACGCGGCGCAACTCGAGCCATCAATCGCCTGTCCCCACTCTGTGGATGCCGTCGTGCCCGTCTCGGCGATCGCCGGAACGCGCGTCCAGCAGGCGTTTCTCGGCACCTGCACCAATGGGCGGTTGGAAGACCTGGCCGAGGCTGCGGCCATCGTGCGCGGGCGCAAGGTGGCGCCCGGGACGCGCATGCTTGTCATCCCCGCTTCCAGCGAAGTGCTCGCCGACGCGCTGCGTCTGGGCTACATCACTGACTTTGTCGAGGCCGGCGCGGTCATCGGCGTACCCGGCTGCGGCCCCTGCATGGGCAACCACATGGGCATTCCCGCCCCCAATGAGGTGACGATTTCCAGCGCCAACCGCAACTTCCGCGGGCGCATCGGCACGCGCGACGCCGACATCTACCTGGCCAACCCGGCAGTCGTCGCCGCCTCGGCCATCGCCGGGATGATCATCGACCCGCGCACACTCGAGTAAGAACTTCGACGCAAAGGCGCGGAGTCGCAGAGAAACGCAGAGAAACGCAAAGCAAGACGAATGTCCGCACCCGGCGGCGCTTCCCTTGAAACTTGAAACTTGAAACTCGAAACTTGAACTATGTCGATAACCGGCCGCGCCTGGAAGTACGGCGACAACGTAAATACGGATGTCATCTTCCCGGGGAAGTATACGTACACGCTCACCGAGCGCGCCGACATTGCGCGGCGCGCCCTGGAGGACCTCGACCCCACCTTCGCGCCCAGCGTTCAGCCGGGCGATGTCATCGTGGGCGGGCGCAACTGGGGCTGCGGCTCGAGCCACGAACAAGCGGCCACCTGTCTCGTGTACAATGGCCTCGGCGCCGTGGTGGCTGCCTCGTTCAGTCGCATCTTCTACCGCAACGCGCTCAACAATGGGCTGCCCGCCATTGTCTGCCCGCAAGCGGCGGAGGCAATTGTCGCAGGAGAGCGGGTGACGGTCGACCTCGAACGCAATGAAATCACCTGCGCCGCGGGCGTCTTCACCTTTCCTCCCCTGAGCGCCGGCGTGCGCGGCATTGTTGCCGCCGGCGGGCTCGTGGAATACGTCAAGCACAAGCTCGCGGAGAGCGCGTGAGGCGGCCACTGCTCAAAGGCGCATATGCGCTCTACGGGCTCAAGTGGCGGCTGCTGCGGCCAATTACGCTGGGCGTGCGCCTGATGCTCGTTCGCGATGGGACAGTGCTGCTGATTTGTCACAGCTACCAGAGCCTCTGGACATTTCCCGGCGGCGGCGTCAAACGCGGCGAAACGCTGCTTGAGGCCGCCCTGCGTGAAGCACGCGAAGAGGTAGGGGCTGTAGTGCTCGATGAACCCTGGCTGCAGGGCGTCTACACGAATTTCCAGGGCGGCAAGAGCGACCACGTTGCGCTCTTTGTAAGCGAATCGTGGCGGCTTGAAGAGCCAAGCGACCGCTGGGAGATTGAAGGGCGCGCGTTGTTCGCACTCGATGCGCTGCCGCCGGTCGAAAACGGCACGCTCCAGGTGCGCGCGTGGGAGTACCAGGCCGGATTGCGCGGCCTCAACAAGGTGTGGTAGATGCGATTTGGCTTTTCCTGTTCTTTCCGCTTTTTCCGTAGTTTCTGCGTACCGGCTTTTCGTAGCGGCTGCTTCAGCTGCCGTTAGATAAGGAAAACGCCGCAATCGGTGGGTACGGCAGCTAAAGCAGCCGCTACGGTTTCGCCACCTTTACTGGCATCACACAATCGTCTTTGCCATGCTTGGGACCTTCCTGTCCTTTCCGCTTTTTCCGTAGTTTCTGCGTACCGGCTTTTCGTAGCGGCTGCTTCAGCTGCCGTTGGATTAGGAATACGCCGCAATCGGTGGGTACGGCAGCTAAAGCAGCCGCTACGGTTTCGCCACCTTTACTGGCATCACACAATCGTCTTTGCCATGCTTGGGACCTTCCTGTCCTTTCCGCTTTTTCCGTAGTTTCTGCGTACCGGCTTTTCCTGGAGTGACCTAGTGAAGCGCATTGGCATGATCGTCGGCGACGGGGTTGGCAAGGAAGTGGTGCCCGCGGCGCGCCGTGTGCTGGAGGCGGTAGGCGCGCCTTTCACCTACGTGCCCCTCGAGGCAGGCTGGGCGTGTTTCGAGCGCACGGGAACGGCGTTGCCCCAGGCCACGTTGAGCATGCTGCGCGGCTGTGATGGTGCGCTCTTCGGCGCAGTCAGTTCTCCCTCCCACAAGGTGGAGGGCTACAGCAGCCCGATCGTCGCCCTGCGCAAGCACCTCGATCTCTACGCCAACGTGCGGCCAATCGTCTCCGCACCGGTGCCATCGAGCCGGCCGGGAATCAACATGCTGATTGTGCGCGAAAACACCGAGTGCCTCTACGTCAAGCAGGAGCGGCTGGAAGATGACGGCAATACTGCCGTGGCGCAGCGAGTGATCACGCGCAGGGCCACCGAGCGTATTGCACGCAGGGCCTTCGAAGCGGCGCGCAGCCGCGCCGCACGCACGCCGCCGCGGGTGACGATTGTCCACAAGGCCAACGTGCTCAGCGTGACCGACGGCCTCTTTCGCAGCGTTGCGCTGGAAGTGGCTCAGGGTTTTCCGGATGTCGAGGTGGAGGAGCAGTTGGTGGACTCGATGGTCTACCGGATGATTCTCGAGCCCGAGCGCTATGATGTGGTCGTTGCGCCCAATCTCTATGGCGACATATTGAGCGATGCCGCGGCCGCACTCGTGGGCGGGCTGGGGCTTGCGCCATCGGCCAACATGAGCGACGCCTTCGTTCTCGCCGAGCCTGTGCACGGCAGCGCGCCCGACATTGCCGGCAAGGGCCTCGCCAACCCAACCGCCACCATCCTTGCGGCGGCGCTTCTGCTCGATGCACTGGCGATGGGCGAGCAAGCCGCGCAAATCCGCCAGGCCGTGGATAGTGCCCTGCGCGACGGGCCCCTTACCCGGGACCTGGGCGGCAGCGCCACGACCGATACGTTCACAAATGCGGTGATCGACCGGCTCGACATAGCGCAGGGAACTGCACCCGTGTTACGCTGAGAACTGGGCCTTCGTAGCGGGGGGCTTCCAGCCCTCCGTTTCAGAATCGGGTTCCGCGAGCGGCCGGAGGGTTGGAAGCCCACCGCTACGTCTATGCAACCTAATGCGCAACACGACTAATCTGGTCATCTTGACCAGACACACACTTGATGAAGGAGACCCAACCCATGGCCCTGCAGACCGCCAGTGGCGCCGCCGAGTGCCCCGAGTGCTTTGCCGAAATTGAACTGAAGAATGTCATGCAGAACGAGATTACACAGTGCCCCGAATGTGGGGCGGACCTTGAGGTGGTGAGCCTGGAGCCGATCGAACTGGCCCTCGCCCCCGAAGAAGAAGAGGATTGGGGCGAATAGGATGGCTCAAGCGAAGAAGTTCGCGTTGCTCTATAGCCGCGTGCGCGTTGAGGAAAAGCTGCTCTTCGAGGAGTTCCAGCGGCAGGGGATTGACTTCGATCTGCTTGACGATCAGAAGATGATCTTCGACATCTCGGGCGGGGCGCGCGCGGCCCAGTACGACGGCTACGATTGCGTGGTCGAGCGCTGCATCAACCACAGCCGCGCGCTCTACGCGCTGCGCATGCTCAACGACCGCGGCGTGCGCACCGTCAACACGGCGCAGGTGGCCGATACCTGCGGCAACAAGTTGCAAACGACCAGCGCGCTCACCGCGGCGGGCGTGCCGCAGCCGCGCGCACTCGTAGCCTTCACCCCCGAGAGTGCTCTTGAGGCCATTGAAGAGATGGGCTATCCGGTGGTCCTCAAGCCCGCCGTCGGTTCATGGGGGCGCTTGTTGAGCAAGGTCAACGACCGCGACGCCGCCGAGGCGATCCTCGAGCACAAGGAAACGCTTGGCTCGTACCATCACAGCATCTTCTACATCCAGGAGTATGTGCGCAAGCCGGGACGTGACATCCGCGCCTTTGTGGTCGGGGGCGAAACGATTTGCGCAATCTATCGCGACGCGGAGCACTGGATCACGAACACGGCGCGCGGCGGCAAATCGAGCAATTGCCCGGTGACCCCCGAACTTGACGCCATTTGCGCCGCAGCGGCACGAGCGGTGGGGGGCGGCGTTGTGGCGATCGACGTCTTCGAAGACCCTGAGCGCGGCTTCACGATCAACGAAGTCAACTATACGATGGAGTTCCGCAATAGCATCGCTCCCACGGGTGTCAACATTCCCGCCCGCATGGTGGATTTCTGCCGGCGCGTTGCCGAAGAGGGCTGGTCAGCGGCCAATGGCTGGACGAACGGCGGCCCGGCCATCGCGCCGGTGTCACTCACGGCGTAACGACAGGTTCAAGGATTCTAAAGTCATACTGGCACGAGAGTAACATCTCAACGCAAAGTCGCAAAGAGAGCAAAGAAACGCAATGGATCGCAACGACACGACTCATTCCTGGCAGGTGCTTTTCCTCTGCGTTCCTTTGCGTCCTCTGCGACTTTGCGTTGAGATGTTCGTAGTAAGTGTGGATTTCAACCCGGTTTCACTTTAGGGTTCAAGGTTCGCCTGTAGCGGAGGCGCGACGATACCTTAACTTCGCACCATCGCAATGATCAGTTTTCAATTATCGATACGCGCCAATCAACAATTCAACCAATAAACAAATCAACGAATCCACCCATCCCAATGCCCCCACTAAACGTATCCATCGTCGGTGCATCCGGCTATACCGGCGGCGAACTTCTGCGACTCTTGCTTGATCACCCGCAGGTAGCCGTCCAGCAGGTCACCTCCGAGCGCAGCGCGGGTGAGTATGTTCACTTCACCCACCCCAACTTGCGCGGGCGCACCAAACTGCAGTTCGTGAGCGCGGCCGACCTTGAGGAATGTGACCTGCTCTTCCTCGGCCTGCCCCACGGCGGGGCCATGGAGCGCATCGAACGCTTTGCCGCACTCGCGCCGCGCCTTGTCGATCTGAGCGCCGACTTCCGTCTGCGCGACCCTGCCGCCTATGTGCGCTGGTACGGCAAGCCGCACGCCAACCCGGCCTGGCTCGACAAGTTCGTTTACGGTCTGCCCGAGTTATATCGAAGCCAGATTCAAGGGGCACACTACGTAAGCGGCGTGGGCTGCAACGCCACGGCGACCACCTTCGCCATCTGGCCGCTCTTCAAGGCGGGGATTGTTGATGCGGCGCGCGGCGTGGTCTGCGAGGTGAAAGTGGGGAGCAGTGAGGGGGGGAACAAGTCGAGCGACGCGACCCACCACCCCGAGCGCGCAGGCGTCATGCGCTCGTTTGCGCCCACGGGGCACCGCCACACCGCCGAGATTCTCCAGAACCTGACGCTTGCCGAGGCAGAGACCGAAGTGCATTTGAGCGCGACCGCCGTGGACAATGTGCGCGGCGTCCTGGCCACGGCACACCTCTTCGCCAATCCGGGTGTGGGCGAGAAGGACATCTGGAAGGCCTATCGCCAGGCGTACCGCGACGAACCCTTTGTCCGCCTCGTCAAGGAGAAGACGGGCATCTACCGCTACCCCGAGCCCAAAATCCTCAGCGGCAGCAACTACGCCGACGTGGGCTTCGAGTTTGACGAGCGCAGCGGCCGCATTGTGGCAATCGCCGCAATCGACAACCTCATGAAGGGCGCGGCGGGCACGGCCGTCCAGTGCATGAACCTCATGCTGGGCTGGGACGAGACGAGCGGGCTGGGCTTCCCAGGCCTGCACCCGATCTAGGACTCAGTTCAACAGATTTGGACACAGACGTTGTTAAGAAAGATGCGAACATGATCGTCGTCAAAGTAGGCGGTGGCAAGGACTTGAACGTCGACGCCGTGGTGGCCGACATCACAGCGCTGCGCGCCGCCGGGCAGCCACTGCTCCTTGTCCACGGCGGTGCGGAGACCACCAACGATGTGGCCGCGGCGCTGGGCCACCCGCCCGAATTCGTGACGAGCGAAAGCGGCTATGTCAGCCGCCGCACGGATCGCCGCACCCTCGAGATTTTCGAGATGGTCTACTGCGGCCAACTCAACAAGATGTGGGTGGAGAAGCTGCAGCGCGCGGGCGTCAACGCCGTGGGACTGAGCGGCCTCGATGGGCGCATCTTCGAGGGCAAGCGCAAGGACACGTTGCGCGTGCGCATTGACGGCAAGCGCATGGTGCTGCGCGACGATTGGACCGGCACGGTTGAGCGCGTAAACACCCAACTGCTGCGCCTGCTGCTCGACGCCGGCTACCTTCCCGTGCTCACGCCGCCGGGTGCGTCGGACGCCGGCGAGGCGATCAACGTGGACGGCGATCGCGCAGCGGCGATGGTCGCCGCCGCATTCAACGCCGACGCGCTTGTCATCCTCTCCAACGTGCCGGGTCTGCTGCGCGCCTACCCCGACGAAAGCTCGCTCATTCGTGAAATACCACGCGCCAAGGCCGATGACTACATGCAGTTTGCCGAGGGGCGCATGAAGAAGAAGGTCATGGGCGCGGTGGAGGCAATCAGCGAGGGCGTCCAGAAGGTAATCTTCGCCGACGGGCGCGTCGCGCAGCCAATCACCGCGGCTCTCAACGGCAGCGGCACGCACATCGCATAGACAACGCAATGCAATAACTACGACGCGGAGGCGCGGAGGCGCAGAGAAGCGCAGAGAAAGGCAACGACTGTTGGCGTCGTGCCGTTCTCTCGCTTTTCCTCTGCGTTTCTTTGCGCCTCTGCGCCTTTGCGTCAAGGTGTTTGTACTGGAGGTTTGCGAGTGGATTCTCTTTTTGAGATTGAAGAGCAGGTGCTGGGCGGGTTGGTGGCGCGGCGGGGCGATGGTGTGATTGCCCGCGGCGAAGGCTGCTGGCTCGTCGACACCGAGGGCAAGCGCTATCTCGACATGACCTCGGCGCAGGGGGTTGCGATGCTCGGCCATGCCCACCCCGTGATCGCCGACGCCGTCGCGCGCCAGGCCCACACGCTCATCTCCTGCCCGGGCTTCCTCTACAACGAGACGCGCGCCCGCTTTGCCGAAGCGCTGCGCGCGATGCTGCCGTCGTCGCTGCCACATGCTTTCCTCGCCAACAGCGGCGCCGAGGCCATGGACGCCGCACTCAAGTTTGCGCGCCTGGCGACCGGGCGCAGCAACTTTGTCGCCTTCAACAAGGGATTCCATGGGCGCACGGTTGGCGCACTCTCGGTTACATGGGAGCCGAACTACCGCAAGCCGTTCCTGCCCCTGCTTGAGACCACGCACACCCCCTTACAACAACATCCCCCGGCTCGATGCCGCAGTCGACGAGCAGACCGCGGCGGTTGTCGTGGAGGTCGTGCAAGGGGAGGGGGGCGTCAACCTGGGCGATGCCGATTTCCTTCACGCCGCGCAGCGCATCTGCCGCGAGCGGGGCGCGCTGCTGCTTGTCGATGAAATCCAGACCGGCTTTGGGCGCACGGGCCGCCTCTTTGCGCTTGAGCATGTGGGGCTCGAGCCCGACCTGCTCACCCTTGCCAAGGGGATCGGCGCGGGCTTTCCCATGGGCGCGGTGGCCTATGGCGAGCGCGTGCGCAGCGCATTCTACGCCGGGGCGCATGGCAGCACCTTTGGCGGCAATCCGCTGGCTTGTGCGGCGGGGCTGGCTGCGCTCGGCGTCTATCGTGACAGTGATGTTATCGCACAGGGCGCGGCCATGGGCGACTACATTCTGGGCGAACTCCGTGAGCGCCTTGATGGGCGCGCCGTTGTGCGTGAAGTGCGTGGTCTGGGCATGATGCTTGCCGTGGAACTGCGCGAAAAAGTGGCCCCCTACCTCAAGGCGTTGATGATGGATCACGGCGTCATCGCGCTGCCGGGCGGGCCAAACGTGCTGCGCTTGCTGCCGCCGCTTGATCTTCAGCGAGGACGAAGCGCACATCGCACTCGACGCCATCGCACGCGTGCTGCCGGAATAGGTCGGTGCAAGCACGATAGGCGTAGCGGGGGGCTTCCAGCCCTCCGTTTCAGGATCGCGTGAAGCGAACGGCCGGAGGGCTGGAAGCCCCCCGCTACGAAGTGCGGAGTCTCGGATGGACCCAGAACGTACGGTGTGCACTTCCTTGCACCCTGCTTGCTTTTTCTCTGCGTCACTTTGCGCCCTCCGCGCCTTTGCGTTGAGCCGTTCGTAGTAAATGCGGACTTCATCCCGGTTTCAATTGAGAGGAGAAGCATGGACGACAGTCAGGCGATCGAACTCGTTCACGGCCTTGTGGCAACTGAATCACTTTCGCACAGCGAAGACGCGGCGACAGCGTGGCTTGTCGCGCAAATGCAGGCGCACGGCTACGCACGCGCGTATGTGGATAGTGCAGGCAACGCCGTGGGCGAAATCGGCCCCGAGGATGCGCAGAATGTCATCGTGCTTCTCGGCCATATCGACACGGTGCCGGGGAACATCCCCGTGCGCATCGAAGCATCCGAAGCCGGACCGGTGCTCTTTGGGCGCGGCAGCGTGGATGCCAAAGGGCCGCTTGCCGCATTTGCCGCCGCCGGCGCGCGCCTGGGCCACGGCTGGGCAATGGCGCAGAACGTGCGGATCGTCGTGGTTGGCGCTGTGGAGGAAGAGGCAGCAACCAGCAAAGGCGCGCGCTTCATCCGCGACCGCTTTGATGGCGTCCGCGAGCCCGTACCAGCCGCCTGCATCATCGGCGAGCCGAGCGGCTGGTCACGTGTGACGCTGGGCTACAAGGGGCGGTTGCTTGTCGAGTTTGACGCGTCGCAGCCCATGGCGCACACGGCCGGCCCCGATGCGGGCATCGGCACGGCCGCGATCGCTTTCTGGAACTGGATGGAGGCGGAGGCTGCCACCTTCAACGCCGCGCGGCCCAAAGCCTTCGACCAACTCCAGCCCAGCGTGCGCCGTCTCAACACCTGGACCGACAGCGCAATGTGGGACCACGCCGAGGTGCACGTGGGCATCCGCCTGCCCACCGAGTTTGACGCTACGGCCTTTGCGCAGCAGGTGGTGGCCCGGGTGGCAGCGTGGACCGGAGTCGACCAGGCAACAGTGCCCGCGCTTGCGTTTGATACCGAACGATCTTCGACGTTAACTCTTGAAGGTGACGCAAAACACGGTTCATTGCGCTTTCACGCCCATGAAAGCGCCTGGCGCAGCGAGCGCACGACCCCCATTGCACGCAGTTTCCTCACGTCTATCCGAAATTTCGACCCCTTCGCGAAACCAGCGTTCGTCCTCAAAACGGGCACCAGCGACATGAATGTGGTCGCGCCGCACTGGAATTGCCCCATTGTGGCGTATGGGCCGGGCGACAGTGCGCTCGACCACACGCCGCACGAGCATTTGGCGCTCAATGAGTACCTGGCAAGCGCCCAAATCGTTGCCAATACAGTACGAGATTTTACGAGTTTTCTTGAGCTTGAGCGGCACAAATAGTTGCTGATCCACTCTCTCCACACGGTATTCTTCGCATAACAATCCGCTGTATCGCCACGCACTGCGCCCGATTACTCCTGTAGGCCCCACCAACCGCACCCTCGCAAATTGCGCAATTTCGCATAATCAAATTGCGTACTGGATTCTCTCGACTGAAACAACGCATTCTCCGTCGCATAGTCATCGTTCTGCAATGTAGCATGCAGGAAAATACCCCTTGCGCACGGAAATATGCTGTGCTATCCTCAGGGCGACCCGGAGTCTACTCGCTGGATTCAAGCAACCGCCAGCCGCCACGAGCAGCTCCCGCAGAAGACATTCATCGCCGATCGGAGGAACTCATGCAACCAGTAAAACGCACTGTGCGGGAGATACTGCGAGCCGACCTGTGGCTATCACAGGCGCAGCGTTTCCGGCCGAGCGCCCGCAATCTTGTCAGTGCAATCATGATCATCGTGGTGGTGGTGGCCGCCATCGCAGTCAGCGCAATTCCGCAGGCAACTCAGGCTGCCAATACAAACATCATTGCCAATGGGAACTTTGAAAGTGGCTTCAGCAGTGTTCCTGGCTGCGGCATGGTCGGCAACTCGTGGAACTGCTTCACCAACGGCGGGGACATGAATTACGGCTTCTTTGACGACCAATGGGCTCCCGTTCTGGCGGACGGCGGCCACGCACAGTTGATCGCCATGGATAGCAAGGGCATCAGCAATCCCCCCAATGACCGCTACGCCGGTATCTATCAGACGGTCAAGGCAGTGTATGGGGCGGACTACACACTCAACATGCAGGGCCTGATCCGCAGCACGATGATCGAAGGCGATCCTTATCGCTATGTCGTGCAGGTAGGCTGGACCCTCGGCCCACAGCCCAACTGGGCGGCCGTCACCAACTGGCAGGATACCGGTTGGTACGACTATTTTGAGCGTGAGTCGCCCGGCGCATTGAGTTCCTTCACGACCAATATTCGCGCCGACTACGATTACATAACGTTGTATGTGCGTGTGTGGCAGAAGTGGGGCATTCCCGACCAGGAGCTTAACGTCAACCTGGATACCATTACACTCACGGGTCTGGCGCCGGGCACAACCAGCGCACCGCCGCCCAGCGGCAGCACGCCGACCACGCCGATCGGTGGCGGTGTCATCGGCGAAAGTGGCGCCGTCACTTTGCCGGCCCCGATTCCACCCGCATCATCGACCTGCTACAACAGCGAGTTCGTCTACAACGGTGGTTTCGAACTGGGTTTCAATCCCGTCAGCGTGGGCAGTGTGGGCAAGGGCTGGGGATACTTCACCAATGGTGGGGCTGCCAACTACGGCTTCTTCGATGACCAGTGGGCTCCCGTCGTGGCCGAAGGCTCTCATGCTCAGTTGATTTCCATCAGCACGGTCAACGTGTCGCCTGCCGACGCAGACCGTTTCGCAGGAATCTACCAGCATGTCGGTCGGCTGATTCCAGGCGCAACCTATGAACTGACCGTCCGCGGCTTGCTGCGCGGCACCGGTGACGGCTCCGACCCCTATCGCTTTGAAGGCCAGTGGGGTTACAACGCCAACGGTGATACGGACTGGACGAAGGTCGGCAACTGGACGGGGATGGACCTCGGGTCGATTGCACCCAAGGATGATCCAGGCGACATCGGCACCTACACCATCCGCTTTGTGGCGCCTTCCTCGAGCATCGTGCTCTTCATGCGAGGCTGGATGAAGTGGCCCATCAGCAACCAGGAATTCAACTTCAATCTCGATGCAATCAGCCTCAGGGGCTGCGGCGGCACAACGCCACCACCACCGCCTCCAGGGCAAGCGTGCACCTATGTTGTGCGCCCGGGCGACACGCTTGCAAAGATTGCAGCAATGTTTAACACCACCGTCGCGCAACTTACCGTGATGAACGGAATCACAAACCCGAACATCATCTACGTTGGGCAGACGTTAATCGTGGTGCCGAACTGCGGTGGGCCCGTAGTTTACCCGCCGAACCCGCCGCCGCCACCTGGGCAGCCGCAGTTCTATACCGTTCAGCCTGGCGACACGCTGAGCGGAATCGCAAAGAGTTTCGGTGTCACGACCGCTGCGCTTGCTTACTGCAACGGAATTACGAATCCGAACCTCATCTATGTCGGCCAGATATTGAAGATTCCATGACCGGATTAATCGGCTCCGTCCGGTCAAGGTAACTTCTGGACATGAGGTGCAAGAGCGGTTGGTTGCCTGCTCTTGCGCCTCACTGTATCTGGAATTCGGCAGCAGTTGCATTGAGGAGGGCCGGGGGCAGCTTGCTCCCGGCCTTTCGCGTTTGTCGGGCAATGGGCAGTGGGCAGCAGGGCGGTTCGGGGTGGGGAGGGAGCACGCTC
This sequence comes from uncultured Chloroflexia bacterium, assembly GCA_963735275.1. Classification (GTDB taxonomy): domain Bacteria; phylum Chloroflexota; class Anaerolineae; order Caldilineales; family Caldilineaceae; genus UBA5069. The sequence continues at coordinate 1,334,061 of CAVTKJ010000004.1, forward strand.
TCATCTTTGCCGCCACCGTAGGCGCCGGCAACTCATGAAGGGATGCACGCGCTGCTCTTCCCTCTCCGCATGGAGAAGGATTGAGGGTGAGGTGAAGTTGTGCGCCGATGACTTGGCCCTCCCCCAAAACCCATCTGCGCGGCGCGTTGACAGGCGGCATCGCCTCACATATAATGACCATCCGATAACCGTGGCTACATTGGATACTCTTCTCGCTCCCAATTGCTCTCCAGTCCTTCGCCGAGCAGCCCGTCTTTTTGGCACGACTGAACTCCGAAGGCAACCCTCCGCCCCCGTGCATGCGCCGGAACCACAAACCGGCGTAGAACCGTGCTCGGGCGGGCGTGGTCATGTGGCGCGTGTGCCAAAGGTCCACCCCAACCGAGCCATCCATGCAGGCAGACAATTGAGCGGAAGCAACGGCCACCACCCGGGCGATATTCCCTGCGGTATGGCCGTCTCTTTTCTCCACAAACGCAGCGCCCGTCCCAGGCAACACTCACGCGCAGGCGCATTCCACGCACTTGTGCGCGGTGATTCTTTTCACGTTTCAGCCAGCAGGTCCATCCATCCATTCAAGTCGTTCTAGGGACAGATTCCTGTCCGACTCAAGGAGATTGAAGGAGAGAATATGGCGAACTTACAGCCAGGCAAGATACGCAACGTCGCTGTGCTTGGCCACGGCGGCGCCGGAAAGACCACGCTGTCCGAGGCGCTGCTCTACAAGACGGGCGCAACCTCGCGCGTTGGTCGAGTGGAAGACGGCACGACCGTGGCAGACTGGGACAGTGAGGAGCAGCGCCGCCAAATTTCGATCAATTTGAGTGTGATTCCGCTTGAATACAAGGGACATCACATCAATCTGCTTGATACGCCGGGCTATCAGGACTTCGTGGGCGAGGTCATTTCTGCGCTGCATGCCGCCGAAGCCGGCCTGATTGTGGTTGATGCGGTCGCCGGCTGCGAAGTCGGCGCCGAACTGGTGTGGGACAGGCTCAACGAATTGGGCAAGCCGCGCATCATTTTCATCAACAAAATGGACCGCGAAAACGCCAACTTCGGCGAGGCCGTTGAAAGCCTGCGCTCGTCTCTTTCAGGATCCAAAATCGTCCCATTTCAGATACCGGTTGGGGCCGCCGAATCCTTTACCGGGATTATCGGCCTTGTTGACATGATGCTCTACAGCGGCAAAGAGGGGAAGGAGTCCGCGATACCGGCGGAATACCTTGCAGATGCCGAAGCCGCGCAACTTGAGCTCATTGAGGCCGCAGCCGAAGCCGACGACGAGTTGATCCTCAAATACCTGGACGGCGAGCAGTTGACGCCCGAGGAAGTGCGTCATGGGCTTCACATGGGGGTCAAGTCCGGCGCCATCACGCCCGTCTACGTTGGCTCGACCATCAACGATATTGGCCTGGACCGCGTGCTGCAGATGATCCCGCGCTACGTTCCTGCGCCCGATGAGCGCACTGTTGATGCAGTCGCGGATGACGGCAGCGAAGAGGTGCTTGCGGCCGATCCGGCCAGTGCCGTTGTCGCCGCAGTCTTCAAGACCATTGTGGATCGCTATGTGGGCCGCATGAACTACGTGCGCGTCTTTTCGGGAACAATCGCCAAGGATAGCCAGTTGGCCATTGCGCGCACAGGCAAAGCCAGCCGCATTGCCAATCTCTTCCATGTGCAAGGCAAGGATTTGAAGCCCGTGGATACTCTCGTTGCGGGTGACATTGGCGTCATTACCAAGATCGACGATCTGCAGACTGGCGATACCCTCGCCTCCCCTGAGAAGCTAATGCGCGTGCCCGCCCCCGAATACCCGCGCCCGCTCTACTCGGTCGCGATCACGCCTGTTAGCCAGGCCGACAGCGCCAAATTGGGTTCCTCAGTCTCGTCGCTGGTTGAGGAAGACCCGACGTTGCGCTTCCAGACGATCTCGACGACGCACCAGACTGTGCTCCAGGGCATGGGCGAAGCACATGTGGATGTCGCCGTACGCCGGCTCGAAAACAAGTTCGGTGTGCATGTCAGTACGACCATCCCCAAGGTCCCCTATAACGAAACCATTACCCGCAAGGCCTCGGCCATGTACCGCCACAAGAAGCAGTCGGGTGGCGCCGGCCAATTTGCCGAAATTCACCTGCGCGTGGAGCCACTGCCCACAGGCAGCGGCTTCCAGTTTGCCAGCGAGGTCTTCGGCGGCGTAATCAGCGGCGTCTTCGTGCAGTCCACCGAAAAGGGCGTGCGCTCGGTCCTGGACTCCGGCGTGATTGCAGGCTATCCCGTTGTCGACGTCAAGGCAATCGTCTTCGACGGCAAGGAGCACCCTGTCGACTCAAAGGACATCGCCTTCCAGACGGCCGGCCGCGAAGGCTTCAAGCTTGCCATGGCCGACGCCGGGCCCGTGCTTCTCGAACCGATTTACACCGTAGATGTGACGGTTCCTGATGAATACATGGGCGATGTGATGAGTGACTTCACAACCCGCCGCGGGCGCGTGCAGGGAATGGAACAGAAGAACAACCGCACCATCGTGCATGCGCTCGTTCCCCTGTCGGAGATCCTGCGCTATGGGACTGACCTGCGCGCAATGACGCAAGGGCGCGGCGTCTACGCGATTGAGTTCGACCACTACGATCCGGTGCCATCGCACCTGGCCGCCGGCATTGTGACACAGCACAAGGAAGAGGAGCAGAGCGAGTAAGTCCAACTCTGCCAACTCCGCCGACTCTTCCGGCGCTCACCATGCACTCTGCACAGAGTGCATGGTGGGCGCTTTCTTTATCATGCCTCCGCCCGACAATGTAGAATAGGCGCATCGAGCCGAAACCACGCGGCTCGCTGCATGTCGAGAGGAGGCGAGTGTGGAGACGTTCCAGTCGACGTGGCCCGTGGCCGCGTCGCTAGTCACGATCGTGCTAAAGTTCGCATATTCCGTGGCTGCGGTTGCCATTGCCTTGTATGGCATCAACGCGTTGTGGCTCACGTTCGAATTGCTCATGCGGCCGCGACGGCCGGACCTGCAGGAGCAGCCGGCCGACTGGCCATTCGTGACCGTGCAACTGCCAATCTACAACGAGCGCCACGTGGTCACGCGCCTGGTCGACGCGGTCGCTTCACTTGACTATCCCAACGACAAATTGCAGATTCAAGTGCTTGATGACTCGGACGACGAGACCGCGGCGCTTGCCGATGCGGCAGCCGCAAAGTGGCAATTGAGGGGCGTCGACGTCACGGTGGTGCGACGCACCCTTCGTGAGGGCTACAAGGCAGGGGCGCTTGCCTATGCCTTGCCATTTGCACAGGGTGAATTCATCGCAATCTTCGACGCCGATTTCATTCCTGCGCCGGATTTTCTGCGCCGCGTCATTCCCTCATTGCTTGCGCCAGGAAAGGAGAACCTCGCGTTCGTCCAGGCGCGCTGGGAGCATGTCAATCGCAACTACTCATGGCTGACCCGTTGCCAGGCGCTGGCGCTTGACGGCCACTTTGGCGTGGAGCAACCCGCACGCTGTGCGGCCGGCTACGCGTTCGGCTTCAACGGCTCGGCGGGTGTGTGGCGGCGCAACGCGATCGAGGAGACGCGCGTGGGTGGGTGGAGCGCCGACACCCTGTGCGAAGACCTGGACCTTGCCTACCGGGCGCAGTTGGCGGGATGGCGGGGTGACTTCGTCGATCAGGTGGCCGCCCCCGCCGAGGTGCCGCCCCAATTGATCGCGTTCAAGCGTCAGCAAGCGCGCTGGGCCCAAGGTTCGGTGCAGACCCTGCGCAAGCTTGGCGGGCGCGTCTGGCGTTCGGACTGGCCGCTCGCCAAACGCATCGCGGCGATCTTTCATCTCGGCAACTATCTCATACACCCGCTCTTGCTGATGATGGTGCTCGTCACCGTCCCGATCGTGATTCTGGGGATTCACGTGCCGGCGCCGATCGCGTTCCTGAGCATCGTCTCTCTGGGACCGCCGCTCCTCTATGCGGTCTCACAACGGCGGCTGCATCCCGCAGTCTGGCTTGCCAACTTTGCTGCGCTGCCCCTGCTCATGCTCTTCGGCATGGGGCTGAGTCTCGGTAACTCGAAGGCAGTTTGGAAGGGATTGCGCACCCGCGGCGGCGTTTTCGCGCGCACGCCCAAGTTCCACGTGCAGCGCAGGGATGACGAATGGCGGAAGAGCAACTACCGCCTTCCCATCTCGAGTGAGGCAATTGGCGAGGGACTTCTCTCCCTGTATGCCTGGATTGGCGTGTGGGCTGCAGCAAGCCGGGGCGACCTGTGGGGTGCGGCGTTTCTGTCGCTCTTTGCGCTGGGCTTTGGCCTCATGTTCGGCCTTGGATTGTGGCAGAACCGCGCACCGCGCCACGCACGCGGCACCCATTTGGACGCTCCATCCACTGAGCGGCCCGCGGATCTGTGCTCCGTATCAGGCCACGGGAGCCAATCCGTTGGGGCGGCCGTTCCATCGCAGGTCGAGACCGGCGACTGAACTGCGGACGCGACAAGGTGTAAACCTCGCTTCGCTCGGAGAAGTTGTCAATCGAGAAGCGCGCCGCTACAATAGCCCGTGCCGAACCTCGCGCGCGCCTGGGGTGCTCCTGCCTCAAATCGTGTGCAGCCCAGTCCATCATTACCATCAGTGAGGCGCTACCATGCCCAGCAACGTGAGTGAAAGCGTTACCTGGATCTACCCCAAGGGCGACGTCATCGTGCTCGCCAATACCTCGGGCGAGAACTTCATCCTGGATCTTCCCACTGGGCGTTATCGGCTCGACTCCGGCCGGCGCATGCGCACCCTGAATTCGATCCTCAAGTTCGAACAGGTGAAGGCGCTTGTCGACAGCGGCAAGCTATCTGTCGAGAAGTCCTGACGCGCCAATGGCGAAGCTACTGCTGATCGACGGCCACTCCCAGGCCTATCGCGCCTACTTTGGGCTGCGAACTCCCCTTACCACGCACACCGGCGAGCCGATTGGCGCCGTCTATGGTTTTGCACGCAAGCTGCTCGCAACGATCAAGGAACAGAAGCCCGATTACTATACCGTTGCGTTTGACCTGGGTGACACCTGGCGCCATGCCGAGTTCCCCGAATACAAGGCAACGCGCGACAGCATGCCCGACGACATGTCCTCCCAGATGGAGCGCATTGCCGAACTCCTGCGCGCCCTGGACATTCCCATCGTCACCTACCCCAATTACGAAGCGGATGACGTTCTCGGCACCCTGGCCTGCCAGGCGGCCGCAGCCGGAGACAACGTACTCGTGATGACCGGCGACCGCGACATGTTCCAGCTCGTCGACGACGACCACATCCGCATTCTGTACACCTCCGGCGGCCCCAAGCCAGTGACCAGCGTGATTGGCCCGGATGAGGTGCGCGCGCGCCACGACGTTGACCCCGGCCAGTTTGTAGATTACAAGGCGCTGCTGGGTGACAACTCGGACAACATCCCCGGCGTGGCCGGTGTGGGCGAGAAGACCGCCGCCAAGCTGCTCAACACATACGGCTCCGTCGATGAACTTTATGCGCGGATTGACGAGGTAACGCCACCCCGCATCCGCGAAGCGTTGGGGAACGCCAAAGAGCAGGTCTACCGCAACCGCCGTCTCTGCGCCATCACGTGCGATCTTGACGATTTGCATTGGAATCCGGCCGCGAGCGACCGTCACAACTATCGGTTGGACGACATATTGACCTTCTTCAACGATCTCGAGTTCAGCTCGCTTGTGCGCGATTGGCCGCTAGCGGATCCGGACAAACAGCCCCGCGCCGGAAAGCTGACCGAGGTCGCCTCGCGCTCTGCGGGCGACGCGGCCGATGGCGGTCAAATGACCCTCTTCGCCTTTGACAACGATGAGGCGACGGGCGGTCCGGGTGAAGCCCAATCCGGCATCGCGCCGCTCGTGCCTCTGTCGCCCACGGGGACGTCCACCTACAGGATTGTGACGGACCGCGCAGGGCTCGACGCGCTTGTGGAAGAACTGCGCAGCGCAACCATCTTGAGCTTTGATGTTGAGACCACGAGCCAGTACGTCATGCTGGCGCAGCTCGTGGGGCTGGGAATCGCGTGGGCGCCCGGGGAGGCGGCCTACATCCCCGTTGCACACAAAGTGGGCGAACAGCTTGCCTGGGATGTGGTGCGAGACGCGCTCGAACCCTTCTTTGCCAATGCCGATTTGCCCAAACTCGCCCACAATGGCTCTTACGACCTGACCGTTCTGCTTGAGAACGGCATGACCGTGCGCGGGCCAATCCACGACACCATGATTCTTGCCTGGGTGCTTGACCCATCAAGCCGAATGCTGGGGCTCAAGGCGCAGACCGGCAAGGAACTTGGCTGGCGCATGACGGAAATCAGCGCGCTGATCGGTTCCGGCAAGAAGCAGATCACCATCGATGAAGTGGCGATCGATACTGTTGCGGCCTACTGTGGGGCCGATGTTGACGCGACAATTCAGCTCTACCCCATTCTCGCAGCGCGCGTACAGACAGAGGGCGTCTGGTCGGTCTACGAGCAGATTGAGTTGCCGCTGCTGCCCGTGATTACGGCGATGGAACGTGCGGGCATTCTGCTCGACGTACCCTTCCTTGCCGAGATGTCGGAGCGATTGGCCGCTCAACTGGCTGACCTGGCGACCGAACTCTACGCGCTCGTAGGCCACGATTTCAACCTGCGCAGCACGCAGCAAATGAGCAACGTGCTCTTTAGCGAACTGGGCTTCCCCACAAAGGGCATCGGCAAGACGGCGTCGGGACAGTACAGCACGGCCGTAGGCGAAATCGAGAAGCTCAAGGCGCGATCGGCCGAGCTCTCGGAAAAGCAGTTGCGCGTGCTTGAACTGATCCTTGAGCAACGCCAATTGGAAAAGCTGCGCGGGACGTACGTCGACAACTTGCCTCTGCTCGTCAACCCCAAAACGGGCCGCTTGCACACCTCGTTCAATCAGGCGGGTGCAGTGACCGGGCGCATGAGTTCGAGCGACCCCAATCTGCAAAACATTCCGATCCGCACTGAGATTGGGCGCGAAATCCGGCGTGCGTTTGTCGCGCCCCCCGGCTGGCTGCTCATGTCGGCCGACTACAGCCAGATCGAGTTGCGCGTGCTCGCGCATGTGGCGCACGAGGAATCATTCATCGAGGCCTTCCGCGCCGATGCGGACATTCATGCCGCCACGGCCGCGCGCCTTTTTGGCGTGCCGCTTGCCGAAGTCACCAAAGACCAGCGTGGCCTTGGCAAGACGATCAACTTCGCCACCGTCTACGGTTCCAGCGCGTTTGGAATCAGCAACCGCACGGACTTTGACCCGAAACAGGCGCAGGAGTTTCTCAACCAGTACTTCGTAACCTACCCGCGTGTGCGCGCCTACATCGAGGCAACGCAGGCGCAGGCAAACAACGAGGGTTTTGTGCAAACCCTGCTCGGCCGCAAACGCTTCTTTCCCGAGTTGCTCACCGACAAGGTGCCCTACATGCAGCGCCAGTCGCTTGAGCGCCAGGCGATCAACGCCCCGATCCAGGGCGCTGCGGCAGACATTATGAAGATTGCCATGGTCAAGCTGCACGATGCGCTCGTGGCGCAAGGGTTTGAGGCGCGCATGTTGCTCCAGGTGCATGACGAACTCGTGCTCGAGTTCCCGCCGGAAGAGCAGGAACGGCTCGTTGCCTTGGTGACCGACGTGATGGAAAACGCCTGGCCGCTCGACGTGCCGTTGCGCGTTGACGTGGAAGTAGGCCCCAATTGGTATGATATGCAGCCGGCCGAGATCAAGCGCGGCACAGCAGCGTAGCGGCTCTGCATCGCTCTTAAACGCAGTGTCACAACAGGATTCGCCACTTGATGATGGTTCGCGATCGACTCAAGCTTCAGATTGAAAACGCCATCGCAGCGGCGCAGCGCGACGGTGCGCTGCCGGCATTTGATGTGCCTGCTTTTGATGTACTCCGCCCCAAGCAGGCCGAGCATGGCGACTACGGCAGCAATGTCGCCATGGTGGTGGCGGCCGCAGCGCGCAAGGCCGGCGCCGGCCAGACCAACCCGCGCACAATTGCTCAGGCAATCGCCGACCGGATCGGCCGCGATGGCGCGGCGGACAGGGAAGCTTCGCTCATCGGCGCTGTAGAAATCGCCGGGCCTGGTTTTCTCAACATTCGCCTTGCCGACAGTTGGCTGCAGCAGCAGGTCGCGGCCATCGCCGCCGCAGGTGCGCAGTTTGGCAACAGCGAACGTCTTGCCGGGCAGCGTTGGCAGGTCGAGTTCGTCAGCGCCAACCCCACAGGGCCAATCCACTATGGCGGGGCGCGGAACGCCGTTCTGGGTGATGTCCTCGCAGGCGTCCTCCAGGCCGCGGGCGCGACGGTTGAGCGCGAGTACTACGTGAACGATGGCGGCAGCCAGTTCATGCACTTCATCGAAACGCTCTACGCACGCTACATGCAGCTCTTTGGCCACGATATGCCCCTTCCCGAGCAAGGCTACGTAGGCGAATATGTGATCGGCTACGCGGAAACTCGTGCGCGATCAACTGGGTGATCGGCTGGTGGCTCTGGATCGCGCTGAAGCGATTGCTGCCCTGCGACCGTATGGTCGCGCAATCGTGCTTGCCGACCTTGAACGTGAGCTCGGCCGCATGGGCGTGCACTTTGACAACTGGTTCAGCGAGCAAAGCCTCTACGACGAGGGGCTCGTGCAGCAATCGCTCGATTACCTTGACGCGCGCGGCGAACTTGAGCGGCGTGATGGTGCAATCTGGTTCAAGGCGAGCAACTATCCCGGCTGCGACAAGGATGAAGTGGTTGTGCGCTCCACCGGCAGCCCAACCTATCTCGCCGGCGATATTGCCTACCACTACGACAAGTTCGTGCGGCGCGGCTTCGACAAGGTAGTCAACGTATGGGCGGTGGACCATCAGGGGCACGTCGCACGCATGGCCGCTGTCATGCGCGCGTTGGGCATGGATCCGGCCCGGCTGATCATTCTGCTTTACGATCTGGTGAAACTCGTGCGCGATGGGCAGGAGGTCAAGCTCAGCAAGCGCAAGGGCAACCTCGTCACGATTAGCGACGTGGTCGAGGAGGTTGGCTCGGACGCGATGCACTTCAATCTGCTCTCGCGCGGGCCGGAGAGCGTCATCGAGTTTGATCTCGACCTGGCGGTGGCGCAGAACAACGAAAATCCGGTCTTCTACGTGCAATACAGCCACGCCCGCATATGTTCGATCTTCGAAAAGGCGGCGGCCGAGGGCTTTCCTGTTGATGGCCCGGTGGATCTCGCACTTCTCAACAATCCGTCCGAGTTGGCGCTCGTGCGCAAACTCCTGGAGTTGGAAGAGCAGATCGACTTTGCCGTCGATCGCCTATCCCCCCACAATCTGACGCACTATGCGATTGAACTCGCGCGCAGTTTCAACGCCTTCTATCGCGATTGCCACGTGCTTGATGCGGAGAACGTGCCGCTCAGCGCCGCGCGCCTCGTACTTTGCCGAGCAGCGCAAACGGGAATTGTGCGGGTACTCAAGTTGCTTGGTGTGAGTACACCGACGACGATGTAGTTTTCTATCGGCATGTGTCGTAGTGCGGCTGGACTTCGCCCAGCCGCCCTTCTTGTTTCAGCGCAGGCACTCGTTATGCTACTTCCAGTGCAAACAACCAAAACTGAGAGCAATGGGGCAACGAGGCCCTCTTCCACCCGCTACCGCGTTCTTGTCAGTGATCCAATCTCGGCGCAAGGGCTGGCGCCGCTGACCGCCGATCCAAATATCGAGGTAGACCTGCGCACCGACCTTTCACCCGCCGCGCTGCAGGAGGTGATCGGCAACTATGACGCGCTGACTTGTGCGCAGCGGTACGCAGGTGACCGCCGAACTGCTGCGCGCCGGAACGTCGCTGCGCGTGGTCGCACGCGCCGGCGTGGGCGTTGACAATATCGACATGCCCGCGGCCACGGCGCTCGGAATCATAGTGGTCAACGCACCGACGGGCAATGTGGTCGCCGCCGCCGAGCACACGCTCGCGCTTCTCATGGCCCTCGCACGCCAGGTGGCCCAGGCAGATGCCCACGTGCGCGCCGGACTCTGGAAGCGCGGCCAGTTCATGGGCGTTGAAGTGCGCAACAAGGTGTTGGGCACAGTCGGGCTCGGCAAGGTTGCGCAGGAGGTTGTGCGCCGGGCGCAGGCGATGGGCATGCGCGTGATCGCGTATGACCCGTACGTGACGCCGGAGTACGCGGCCCAACGCGACGTGCAGTTGGCGAGCCTTGACGAACTTTACGCCGCGGCCGATTTCATTACCGTCCATGTCCCCATGACGGAGACAACGCGTAACCTGATCGGCGCCGAGGCGTTTGCGAAAATGAAGCCGGGTGTGCGCATCCTCAACGTTGCGCGCGGCGGCATTGTCAATGAGCGCGAACTCGTCGAAGCGATCGAGTCCGGCAAAGTCGCCGGTGCAGCGCTTGATGTTTTCGAGACGGAGCCACTCGCTGCGGACAGCCCGTTGCGCCGCTCGAACCGGATCATCCTCACGCCCCACCTGGGTGGAAGCACCATCGAGGCGCAGGAGCAGGTAGCCGAGGACGTCGCCATCCAGGTGGTGGATGTGCTGAATGACAGGCCGGCGCGCTACGCCGTCAACGCACCCATCATCCCGCCCAAAGACCTGGAACTTCTCATCCCTTACATCGAACTGGCCGAACGCATGGGCCGCTTCATCCGGCAGATGGACGCCGCAGGTGTGCGCGATGTGGAGATTGCGGCGCACGGTACACTGGCCGACTTTGACCTTTCATACATCCGTGCGTCATTTATCAAGGGCCTCCTCGCCGGGATCACCGACGAGCGCGTCAATCTCGTCAACGCCACGGTGATGGCCGAACGGCGCGGAATGAAGCTCGTCGAACGCAAAACGCACGAACACGACGCGCCATACGAGAACATGCTGCGTCTTGGTGGTACACTGGGAGAACGTCGCTGGAGCGTTTGCGGCGCCGTGGTGCAAGGGCAGCCCTGGATTGTCGCCATCAATGATCTCTGGGTGGACTTCCCGGCCGATGGAAACATTCTGCTGACTTCGCATCAGGACAGGCCCGGCATTGTTGGTCGGGTGGGCACCCTGCTCGGCGAGAATGACGTAAACATAAGCTTCATGCACGTAGGGCGTCGGGGACCGCGCACCGAGGCCATCATGGCCCTGGGAACTGACGAACTGGTTAGTGCCGAGATTCTCGCTCGGATTGAAGCGTGGGATGACATCAACTGGCTGCGCGCGATCGCGCTGTAGCACAAACACTCCGCACAATGCAACCAGAAGCCCTCGAACCAAAGAAGACGAATCCTGGCCCCGGCGAAGCACCGCCCGCCCGGTCCAGGCAGCCGCTTGGCTGGAAGGGACGCGTCCTGCTGGCCTTGGCTGTCATCTGGTTGGCGCCCACTGTCGCCTGCGGCAGCTTTGCGCCGCGGCCGACGCCGACGCCCTCGCCGCCTGCGACCCCCTTTCTGCCGCCCTCCGCCGACGCGGCGACGGCAGAGGCGCCGGTGGTTCCCACCCTGATTGTCATTCAGGATCCTGCGACGCCCACAGCGGCTGGCGTCATAACGGATACCGCACCGGTAGCCGCAACCCCGCCGACACCTGTTCCGTCCACAGGCGTTCTGGCGGCGGGCCAGCCTGCGCGGGTCACCGCACCCAACGGCCTCAACATGCGCAGTGGACCGACTGCCGCCGGCACGCTGCTCCTGCAGTTGGCAACCGGGCAGAAGGTGATGCTGCTTGAAGGCCCCACGCAGGCCGAAGGCTTCACCTGGTGGAAGGTGGATGGCGGCGATGGGCAAACGGGCTGGGTGGCGCAGGGGGATCAGGAGACCGAGTGGCTGAGCGCGCAGGTGGGTGCGCCACAAGCTGTCAACCGCTCGCCGCGGGTGGGCGAACGCGTCACAATCTCCGCCGACCTGAGCGTTCGTGCCACGCCTGGCTCCGATGCCACGCTGCTCACGCGCATTGGCCCCAACACGCAGATGACCGTGCTGGCCGGCCCGCAGAGCGCAAGCGGCCTCAACTGGTTTCAGGTGCGCTCGGACGACGGCACGATCGAGGGTTGGGTGGCCGAGGGAGACGGCGAGACGCGCTGGGTTAGCCCGATGGAGTAGGGGAGACTGGGTTGATTGGGTGAAGGGTTGATTGATCGGGTCGTGTCGTCAGACGCGGCCTTTCTCTTTGCCTGCACAGCAGTGCTTGAGGCGTCGTGGAACCAATCCTGAATTCGCATCTCGCAAGAAACTTGCAAAGCGTAGGCTGCGCAGGGCTTTGCGGCGTCTGTGTCGATTGCCGCAGTTCAAAGGTCAGGACAGTCCATTCGCGTGGGTCAGTCCGCGGTTTCGTCGGGCTTCGTCCAGCGTGGGAGCGGCATGGGCGGGTACTTTTTGCCCTCGGGATTACGGGCCAGTTCACGCGCCTCGGCAGTCGCGGCGTACTCGGCCTCCATTTCGCGGCGGGCCAGAAAGCGCTGGCGCGACTTGGAAAGCCAGCGCCCAGCCTCGCCGGCGTCGGCAAGCATTCGCCCGAAAAGCAGGTAACCCGTGTGCGCAGCCATGGTGTCCATAGGCCGCAGCCGATCAGGAACCGGCTTGTAGGGACGCAACAGCAATTCTTCAACGGCTATGTCGGCGAAGCCCTGCGCCTCCATCCCCTCGAGCAGATTGCTCACCTGGTTCGTGGTGGGCAGGAGCGCAGCAAAGACCCCACCCGGCCGCAACGCAGCCCGCACCTGTGCCAGGTACTCCCACGGTTCGCGGACATCAAGGAAGAGCGCGTCCACATCGCGCTCGATGAATCCATCATCAATCGACGCGAGCCGCATCGTAACGCCGTCAAGCAGCCCTGCGCGCTCCAGATCGGCGTGTGCCACGCGATAGGCCTCTTCGCGCACCTCGTAGGTGTAGACCGCGCCCGTCGGCGCAACCGACCACGCCAGCGCCATTGTGAGGCCGGCGCTGCCCGTTCCAGCCTCGATGACGCGGCTGCCTGCGCGCAAGTTCATACGGTAAACGAGCCAGGCCGCATCCTTGGGGTAAATCACCTGGGAGCCGCGCTTGAGGTGGCGCATCAGGTCCTCCAGCGCCGGCTCGAGCGCGAGCGCAAAGTGGCCGGTCGCGCTCGTCACTGCTTCCCCCGAATGGTGCCCGACCACATCACCATGCGCGAAGATGCCCATGTGTGTGTGCAACTCCTGCCCTGGGCGCAAGCGCACAAGGTAGCGGCTCTGATCGCCCGCGACGAGAAGCACGAGGTCACCGAAAGCAAAGGTTCCGCGTCTGGGCGGAAACCAGAGCGAAGCATCAGGATTGCCTATGTCGCGATTGGTCTGGTCGAGTTGGGTTGATTTTGACTCCACTACGTCACTTGTCATCGTTAAGCCTGGCGTTGGGCATTCGGAAAGAGAATTGTCGGTGGCCACAATGTGCCTCAAAGGACTCCCGCGCCGCGTGTCGTAGCGGTTGCTTAGTGCTGCATCTCGCAAAAGACTCGCATTACGTAGCGGAGGGCTTCCAGCCCTCCGACCTTTCGGCACAACTGCCGGAGGGCTGGAAGCCCCCCGCTACGATTCATAGGCATACTTGCAAGGCGTAGCACCAAGTGCTGCATCTCGCAAAAGACTCGCATTACGTAGCGGAGGGCTTCCAGCCCTCCGACCTTTCGGCACAACTGCCGGAGGGCTGGAAGCCCCCCGCTACGATTCATAGGCATACTTGCAAGGCGTAGCACCAAGTGCTGCATCTCGCAAAAGACTCGCATTACGTAGCGGAGGGCTTCCAGCCCTCCGACCTTTCGGCACAACTGCCGGAGGGCTGGAAGCCCCCCGCTACGATTCATAGGCATACTTGCAAGGCGTAGCACCAAGTGCTGCATCTCGCAAAAGACTCGCATTACGTAGCGGGGGGCTTCCAGCCCTCCGACCTTTCGGCACAACTGCCGGAGGGCTGGAAGCCCCCCGCTACGATTCATAGGCATACTTGCAAGACGCAGCACTAAGCAGCCGCTACGAAAGATCGCGCTACATCCTGGCGTAACCGTGAAGCCAGTATAGTGTGAAAGCGGCCCCGGGAGGAAACCGGACGCACCCAAGGGAATTTCAGCGCGCAGGCATTTCACAGGTTGCGTGCCGGCCGGCAGACACTTGCCGCCACTGCGCAAGTCAATTCGCGCTTTGCAAAGAGGTTGACAGCCCCCATGCCACTGTGTAGAATGAATACGGGCGCACTCTAGCGCCTTTCTCCCTCAACCACCCACCACATGCTCGCCTTGTTTCGGTGCAGACCGCGACAATTCGTACCAATCGAATTCCCTCAAATCCCTTCGATCATCGGTTAGGAGGATGCGTCTATGCAGGTCAATCGTTCGTTCAAAATTGCAGCCCTTTTGCTCCTCGTTGTGCTCGCTCTGGCAGGTTGTGCGCCGCGCCCTGGCGCGGGTGAAGCTGCAACGAAGGCGCCTGCGGACGCACTGGTTGTGGACTTGCCGGCCATTGCTATTGATTTCGACGCCGATGGCGCCGCCTCGGTTGGTGGAATCCCAATTGCCGATGTGGCCGGTTCCTTTGGCGTTCCCGCCGAGCTTCCGATCACGGCTGAAAACATCGCCATGCTCACCGGCCTGGGCATTCAGCATATCCAGCTTGTCAACCAGCCAAGCGGTTTGGGTATCTATGTAAATGGCAAGCAGATTCCGTCGATAGGATGGACGAGTGAATCCCTGCAGCAGGCTGCCGACACGCTGGCTGGACAGTCGTCCCTGGGCCAACTGCTGCCCATCGTTACACAATTGGGCGTCGGCGTCACATTGCGCTTCCCGGTCGCCGCGGGTGCAGAGGTTGCGCCGCTGATGGTTCCGGCCGGCGAGACCGGAGCGGCCCAGTTGGAAGCGTCCCAGAAAACATTTGTCGAAGGTGTAGGATCAAAGCCGGTCATCGCGATTCCGATCAAGTACAATCTCGATGGTTCGTGGACGGCAGGGGGCTTCCCCAGCGAGACGTTTGCCGCCACCCCGTTGGGCCCATTCCTTGCCGCGCTTGACTTGACGCCAAGCCAGATCCAGAAGGACATGAAGGCCGGCATCGAGAACATCCAGCTCAAGCTCAACGAAAACGGCCTGGCGGTCGTCTGGAACGGCACGCAATTGCCCTCCCTCGACTGGTCCGGCGGCAAACTGGCTTCGGTTGTAAGTGTCCTTGAAGACACCGGTCTCCTCGAGAGCGTACCTGGACTTGACCCCGCGATGCTTCAAACGGTCCTGGACAACGTACTGCCAATCCTGACAGCGAGCGACGTCAGCGTGGAAATGATCTTCCCCACTGAATAGACCTTGGGCAGTAGGTGCGTAGCGAGGTGTAATCTCAAGTTGAAACTGCGGAGCGGCTCAAATCGTCTGAGCCGCTCCGCTCGTTTGCCCGACTTGTAGGCGCAGAGTGACGCGCCCCGCAAGCGGAAAGGCCCTTCGTAGCGGCTGCTTCAGCTGCCGTTGGTCCGTTGTGGGGGAAAGATCTGCACCTCATGCGATGTAGCAAACTGAGCAGTCGTAGCGGAGGGTCTCCGTGCCCTCATCCTGGCTACGACGGGCCGTGGCTTGCGTGGCAACAACATGAGGGCACGGAGGCCCTCCGCTACGACCGCCGTACTCGAGAGCAATTGGGTTTCAGTCGGCTTATGAACATTGCCGAAATAGTTCGGTACAATCACTTCGCCGCGGCCACCGCCATAGGCTGAATCCTGCGGCTGTCCAACCCAAGCCTGCTGAAGCAGGTTGAAACCATTCTGCCCTCGAGTACGACGGTGTCAGTCGGCTTCAGCCGACTTGGGTTGGATAGCTGCAGGCTTGAGCCTGCAGTGGAGGCCGCGGCGAAGTGATTGTGCCGGATTATTTCGGACACTTCCATCAGCCGACTTGGGTTGGATAGCTGCAGGCTTGAGCCTGCAGTGGAGGCCGCGGCGAAGTGATTGTGCCGGATTATTTCGGACACTTCCATCAGCCGACTTGGGTTGGATAGCTGCAGGCTTGAGCCTGCGGCGGTGACCGCGACGATTGCGGCTTCTGCCGAAGCGATTCATCAATGCGCATCGACAGTCGTTAGATCGATAGGTCGCGCGATTGGCAATTTCGGCAGCTGAAGCAGCCGCTACGTACTATCGACGCATGCGCGAGACCTGCTTCAGCCCACCTGCGCCGTCCGGCCCAGCGCGCGCACCGCTGCGACGAGCGTGGGGATGTCCTCGCTGTTGAGCCCGTCTGCCGCAAGTTCCACAACCACCTGCGGTTGCGCGTCTGCCAACACGGTGACATGGCGCATTCGTGGATTGAAGCGTCGCTGCAGTTCCAGAAAGGCATGCTCGAGTGCCGCCGGGTTTTCGCCGCGCACTGCAAACTCGCTGCGGCCGTCGATTAGGAGTCGCGAACCCCACAGTTGCGGCTCGGCGGCGCTGCCCAACGCGCGATCCGGCGGCTGCCTGGTATGCCAAACAAGCTCGGCGCGCGGTTTGGAAGGAAGGAGGCCGCGGAAGGTAATGGACTGCTTTCGAGCCGACCGCAGGCCCATCCAGAGTCCCGACCCGGTCGCAAGCTCGACGGTGAGCGCTGCGAATGGCTCGGGCGCAGGGACATACTGAAGTCGCCCGCGCGTTCCGAGCGGTGGAGAAATGGGTGCAAGGCGGCCGCGCGCGGCCGTTGCGAGCGCCGCAGTCAGTTGACGCATGCGGCGACGCGCCCGGAGGTTCGCCCCCAGGCCGATTGCGCCGACCACAAGCGCGATCGCTGCCGCAAGCGCGAACCAGGGCGGAATGTCGAATCCGGTCAATGCCTCACGTAGTTCCAGGAAATCACGCTCCGACTAACCCAACTGGCCACATCTGGAGAGCCTCGTGGAGAAACCCTCTTTCAAGAACAACGTCACGCGCCTGCTGGACAGCCGCAAGGTTAAGTACAGGCTTCTCACCTACGACTACGCTGCCGGCGTACAGTCGGCCGTTGAAGTTGCGCAGGCGGTCGGCTTGCCGCCAGAGCAGGTCTTCAAGACGCTTGTCGTGCTGGCCGACGATCCGCGACACAAGCCCATGCTGGTCATTGTCCCCGGACCGGAGTCGCTCGACCTGCGCGGATTCGCGCGAGCGGCCGGCGTGAAGAAGGCACGCATGGCCTCCCATGAGGAAGCCGAGACGCTTACTGGCCTCCAGACCGGCGGGATCAGTGCGCTCGCTCTCATCAACAAAGGCTTTGAAGCGTACCTCGATGCGCAGGCACGGGCGCTTGTGACCATCGCCGTCAGTGCCGGCGAACGAGGCGCAAATGTCGAGCTGCCGGTGACCGATCTGGTCGCGCTGACGCGCGCCCGCTGGGTAGAGCTGACCGGATCACAAACCCACGCACGCTAGTCGGCTAGCACAATCCGGCCACGAAGCCACCCTTGCGACAAGCACAGGCACTTTCCGCCCGAACCATGGTTTGCCCACGAATTCGCTTTCTCAAGTGTAACAGACCCGCAACTCTCCCAGAATCGCGCGCTGATTAGATTTGGGCACAGATATTCGCGTTGCAGTGCGTTCAGCAAAGGATGATGCCCATGTTAAGCGTGATGGAAGAGGCGACCTCGGGATTGCAGCTTGATCTGACTGGCGACCAAAAGATGCTGCAGGACATGGCGCACGATTTTGCAAAAAGGAAATCATCCCACGCGCCGCACATCACGATGAAACCGGTGAGTGGCCGTGGGAGATCTGGCACAAGGCGCGCAAGGCAGGACTGGTCAATCTCAACATTCCGGAGGAATATGGCGGTGGCGGCGCGAGCGTGCTTGAGGAGTGCATTGTCGCCGAAGAACTCGCATATGGCTGTTCGGGCATTCAGACTGCTCTCATGCTCAACCAGTTGGCCGTCCTTCCAATCCTGATTGCCGCCAGCGATGAACAGAAGCAGCGCTACTTCCCGAAGCTGACACGGGACGGCAAGATCATCTCCTACTGCATGACCGAACCTGACGCCGGCTCCGACGTGGCAGGAATCAAGACAACGGCGCTGCGCAAAGGCGACCACTACGTGCTTAACGGCACGAAGACCTGGATTACCGACGGGCCTGTGGCCTCGTACTTCACGGTCTTTGCCAAGACAAGCCCAGGCGATGGCCACAAGGGTATGTCCTGCTTCATTGTTGAGCGCGAATGGCTCGGCGTCAGCACGGGCAAACCGCTCGACAAGTTGGGCCAGCACGCTGCTCAGGCATGCCAGGTCTTCTTTGAGAACGTCGAGGTCCCTGTCGAGAATCGCCTTGCGCAAGAGGGCGACGGCTTCATGATCGGAATGAAGGTCTTCGACAAGAGCCGCCCGCCTGTCGCGGCTGCGGCCACGGGTGTGGCGCGCCGGGCGCTTGATGAGGCCGTCAAGTACGCCGGCCAGCGCCAGGCATTCGGCCGCTTTCTGTGGCAGCATCAGGGCCTGGGCTTCATCCTGTCGGATATGAAGATCCGCGCCGAGGCGTCGCGCTGCCTGGCCTGGAAGTCGGCGTGGCTGGTTGACCGCGACAAGCGCAACACAATGGAGGCGGCAATCGCCAAATCATTCTGCGCCGACGCCGCGATGCAGAATGCCACGGATGCCGTGCAGGTCTTTGGCGGCAACGGCTACAGCCGCGAGTACCCGGTGGAAAAGCTGATGCGCGACGCCAAGATCTACCAGATCTACGAAGGCACTACGCAGATTCAGAAGAACATCATCCTGCGCGAGCTTTACCACAAGAAGTAAACTCGCACGGCCCCAGGTCAATGCAAGCGCCGCGGAGAGTCTCTCCGCGGCGCTTGTTTTTGCCTGATCCACTCCCGCAGCAAAGCAACGTTTAGCTGCGTCGCTCCCTTGTGTCAGCGAGCTTTCGCCTGTTCAAGAACCTGGCTTGACGGCACGCGGATAGTACAAGCGCTGTTCAAAAAGCAGCTTCACGCCCTGACGACGGACATGCTGTCCTGAAGCATCAGTCTCAATGCCGGCCTCCATCATCTCGCCAACCACAATGCGACTTGCCGGTTCAGTGTCCATGTCCGCAAGCCATTCCTCAAGTTCGCGCTCGAAAACGGCCACCTTCTCGTTGTCGATTTCAAGCCCTGCACCTGTTAGGAGTTTGCGATACTGCTCCGCGGTGCGCGCCGCAACAAATGCAGGATTGCGCCGTTCTTCGATTGCGTTTTGCGTGGCACGCTTGACCGCGTCATCAGGACCGAGGACGTCGGCCAGAAGCAGGATTCCTCCCGGCTTCAGAACGCGCACCAGTTCCTGCATAATGCGCTCGGGCTTGCTCGTGTGATGAATCACCATGCGGCACACCACCACATCGAACCATTCGTCGCTGAAGGGCAGCGCCTGCGCCGGCGCCAAGCGGAAGCTGACGCGAGCAACCGACGGCGTCGCTTTGCTAAGGCGCAAATACTCCGCTGCCTCAAGCATCGCCGGACTAATGTCTACACCGACCACTTCGCGCGCGCCATCTTCCGCCAGGAGAAGCGCCAACATGCCGCCGCCCGATCCCAATTCGAGAATGCGCGAATCAGGGGGAAGACGACCGAAGCGCAGCAAATCGCGCATCCGCTGCCCGCGGTCGATGTTTACTTGCTCCGCCGGTGGATGAGAAGCGGTGCGATTGTAAAGCTCCACAATTCCCGCAAGTTCGCCCGCATCGAACGCGACGGACCCCGGAAGTGCCGTCCCCTGCACGCTCGCCGCAGGAAGCAGCGGCACGGGAAGGTGCTCGCGTCGATTCACGTAGGCCAGCCGCCATTGACCGCCGCGCCAGCCGAACTCGGTGAGCCCCGAGTGGCTAACTGCGACGGGCAGCCGCTGTGCGCCAAAAAACTCGCGCACGACTGCCGCCACTGCAGCGCCGTTGACAACAAACGCAACCGTCTTGCCCCAGTTCTCCGCAAGCACTTGGTCCACCACAGCGACAATGGCGTCGACGAACTGGCGATACTCGCCCCCCTCATCGGAAGCATACATGGTTTCGGCGGCGCTCAGCTCGGCGAGTGAACGGGCCATCTCAACCGAGGTCGCTAGGTTGCGACTTTTCTCAATCGGGTTCTTGGGCATGTCGGCGCGCACCTTGACAGACATGCCGAGCATTTGCCCAATCCGCTGCGCCGTGAGGCGGCTGCGCAATTGAGGACCAGCGATGAGGATGTCGATCTTTTCGTGCGATTTCAGCCAGGTTGCAAGGAGGTTCGTCTGCTCCCAGCCGACGGCGGTTAGGCCCGAGTTGTCGTCACTCTGCTCGAAGCCGGCCAGGCCCGAGTAGCGATTGCGCAATCCCTCGGACTGGCAAATGAGCAAGAGGCGCGTCCCGGTCGCTTCAGCGCTTTCAGGCGCGTCGGCTGTCGACTGCATATTCAATCGCGGTATGCTGGGGTTTGCCTTGGGCACAGGGAGCCTTGGGGAGACGAACAGGGGACTCTAGTCGCTTGCCTGGGATTCGGCGGCGAAGATCGCGTCCCGCGCTGCGCGTCGCTGATCATCGAGAGAACGCTCGACGCGCTTGAAGTTCTGCACTGGTTCGGGATACTGATCGGTCTGCTTGACAAAATCAGCAGGAAGCCGCAACCGCTCAACAGGTGCGCCATCACACAGGGACGCAAACAACTCGTCGGCATCATCGACCTGCACGTTGCCATACCAGATGCCGTCAGGATAGACGACCACGGCCGGTCCCAGGCCGCAGGCATTCAGACAACCGGCGCGATTGATGCGGACGCTGTCCTTGAGGCCGGCGGCGGCTACGCGCTTCTTCAAGGCGTTGAAGAGGCCATCACAATCGCCGTCGTGCCAGCAAAACGGTCCATTTGTACAAACGAATACGTGCTTGTCCAGAGCAGGCATGAGGTGGATCATACCAGAGGTAGCCGGTTCGACAAAACCTCTGCCCTGGTCGCGGCAGGACGTCGCGCACATCGGGACATACCGGCGCGGCAGTGCGCTAAATGAATTGCCGGTAGAACTCCGCCAATTGCGAGGCCAGGTCGTCCCATTGATAGTGGCGTGCAAGGTGCGCCCGCGCGGCTCTGGTCATCGCTTCACCCGCGACCGGATCGTGCGCGAGATCAACCGCAGCACGTGCGAACGCGCCCGGCATTGCCTGTGGCGAGAGGAGGCGGGCGGCCCCCTCGGCCCCATAATGGACCTGCTCACCGACGGCGGACGCTACGACGGGGAGGCCACTCAGAAGTGTGGTGGCGAGGCGAACGCTGCACTTGGCAATTTGAAGCTGCGTTTCCTGCGCCGGGAAGATCGCGACATCGCTGGCAGCAATGATTCCAGGAAGCGACGCCTGGTTAATTCCACCCAACCAGTGAACCATCGATCGCGCCGCCGGCAATCGCATCGCCATTGCCTGCCTGAAGGGGAGATCGGCATCGGGCTGTAGGGGTTGACCGGCGACAATCAGGCGCGCCGAGGGCTCAATTTCGTGTAGCGCAACGGCGAAATCGGCGAGCCAGTTCGGCGTCGTCTCGACGTAGCGACTGAAATAGAGCACGGTCGTTTGATGCCGCGATGGCCGCAACGGCCCGTGCGCCGGGCAGGGCAGAAGGAATCTCTACACCGTTGGGCAAGTACAGAATTGGGCAGGAGTGCGTATAGTCAGCGGCTCGCGTAGCAAGCCAGTGACTAGCCGCGGTAATGCCGTCGGCATGGCGAATGCCCCACTCTTCCTGCCAGGCAAGCGCGCGGGCAAGAGGCTTTCGGTAGTGGTTGACCTTTGCCCATGCCTGTTCCCAGTCGTCAATGTCAAGCAGAACAGGCGTGTTCTCAAGTCCGCCATTGCGCCGCTGCCACAGCAGGTACTGGATCAACCCTGCATGGGCGCGCGGCTTGACAATATGGACAATTGACGGCCGCCGCACTGCGATTTCGTGTAGCAGACGGGACAGAATGGAGGGCAGTCCGCCGCTCACCGCGACGTTGACCACTTCGACGCCTTCATCCATCCAGCGCAAATTGGCGTCTTCGGGGGAATCCCACGGGGGAATCAAAATTGTCACGTGCGCCCCACGCGCTGCCATGCGGCGCGCAAGGGGGAGTGTACGCGCCCAGACGGTCGTCTTCTTGCGCAGGCCAAAGGGTGCAACATAGACAAGGCGCAAGGTCGATTACTCCGTTGTGAGGCTGATGGGCCAGTCATCGATCCCTGCGCAAAGCAGGGCCCAAACGCGTTCTTCCGTCGCCTGCGGATAGGCAAGCTCAAAACGCTCGACACACTGCGGCGCGTACCAGCGATAGATGACTGCAAGTGCGACGGCACGCGCCAGCCAGGCCCCGCCATGCGCTTCTGGAGCAACCAGGGTGCGTTCGAGAGCGACGCGCTGCGATTCGCCCAGGTACCCGTTAAGATGTTGCGTCCCCGCTGGCCGGGAAATGCCATTCATCGCCAGCATCAGCTCGATGACCACCTCACGCAGGCGCGCTGTCAACGCCTCGGCAAGGATCATCTCGTCACACGCGAGAAGTGAAGGGAGAGCCTCAAGCTCGAGCCAGAACGCCTCAAGCTGCAGCGCAATGCGCCGAGGATCGGGTGCGCTCAGAATATCGGGCCACACGGGCGGGATGCTCATTGAGCGAGTATAGCACAGCGAAACGCGCATCCCGTCGTCCGCCGCGCCACTTCCATCGAGTACGATCCCTCTTGTGAGAGCCTCCGTACAGCGTAGATGCCCACACTCTGCTAGAATGGATGCACATGCGCCATTTGACCACGGGCTTCCTTCATGGAATCCTGTCTTCTCCGTGGCACTCTTAAGCTGCCGCGTCAGGCATGCTGCCACGCAAGGCGCATCACAAAGGGACGGTTTCCCCAATGCGTAATAATGACCCGTTTGACGAGCTACTGCGGTCGCTTGAAGAGAACCTATCGCGCGGAAGTTTGCGCGGTGGCGCCGGCGGTAGTGGCGGTGAAGAAACGCCTCCACAAGCACGCCGCGCGGATTCGCCTGTTCCACCACCCAATTACCGACGCTGGCTTTGGATTGGGCTGGTTCTCTTCGTCATGTTTGTCGCGACGCGCATTATCGGCGTTCTGACTGACTTCACCTGGATGGACAGCGTCGGCTATGTCTCCGTTGCCTGGACGCGGTTTGGTGCCATGGCGGTGATGTTTCTTGGCGGCGCGTTCCTGTTTCTTGCCTTCTACATGGCAAATATTGTCATCACGCGCTACGTTTCGCCCAATGGCTTGAAGGACTCGCCGGTTCAGGAAATCCTTGCGGCCTTCGGTTTGCGCGTCATGCCGGTGGTATTGCTCGCTGGAATCGTCGTGTCAATCATTCTTGGTGCGGCCGCCATGAGCCAGTGGGAGCGCGTGCTCCTCTTCCTCAACCAGAAACCATTTGACGCAAGCGATCCGATTTTTAACCGCGAGATCGGCTACTTCATATTCACGCTGCCGATCTGGGAGGCGCTGCGCAGTTGGCTGCTTGTGGCGGTGGGCGCAACCTTCGCCGCAGTGCTTGTCATCTCAGGGGTGCTCTGGCGCAGCCGCAGCGAAAGCCGGAACGGCTTGATTCACCTTGGCATCCTCGGCGGCGTCATCATGCTGCTGCTTGCCTGGCAGTACCAATTGGCTGGGCTCAATCTTGTCTACAGCAATCGCGGCGCTGTCTTCGGCGCAGGTTTCACGGACGTCCATGCGACGTTGCCTGCAAACCGTTTCATGCTTGTCTTCACAGTGGGTATCGCGATCGCAATTCCGCTACTGATCGTTTTGCGCCGCAGTCTGGCCTGGATCGGTGGTCTGCTGGTGATCTGGGTGCTCGTCGGAATTGTTTCGACAAGTGTCTATCCCGGCCTGATTCAGCGTTTCCGCGTCGGACCGAACGAGCTGAGCCTCGAGCTCCCCTACATTGCCGACAACATCGCCTTCACGCGGCAGGCATACTTGCTCGACGAGATACGCGTCGAATCCTACGATGCAAGCACGCGCCTGACGCCCGACGGGCTGATTCAGGAGCCTGATACCCTGCGCAATATTCGCCTGTGGGACTACGAGCCGATGCTCCAGACCTATAACCAGGTGCAGGCACTGCGCCAATACTACGAGTTCAACGACGTCGATATTGATCGTTACACGATCGACGGCAATGCTCGTCAAGTGATGATTGCTGCGCGCGAACTGATTCAGGAACGGCTGAGCTCAGACGCGCAAACCTGGGTCAACCAGCGGCTTGTCTACACCCATGGCTTTGGCGTGGCAGCCTCGCCGGTGTCGCAGGTAACGCGCGACGGTCTGCCCACGTTTCTGCTGAAGGACTTGCCGCCACGTGGCCTGATTGACGTCACCAAACCGCAAGTCTACTTCGGCGAGCGCACGAACAACTACGTGATCGGCGCAACTGCATCGCCCGAATTCGATTACCCGCGCGAACAGGGCAACGTAACAACGAGCTTCTCCGGGGATACAGGCATTCCGATGACCTGGTGGAATCGCCTGCTCTTCGCACTCCACTTCCGCGATATCAACATCATCCTCAATGGCGACATCTCGCCCACGAGCCGGCTGCTTTGGCAGCGCAACATTGTTGAGCGCGTGAACCGCATAGCGCCGTTTCTCACTTTTGACCAGGATCCCTATATTGTCGTCAACTCCGCAGGCGAGCTCTACTGGATGCAGGATGCGTATACCACGAGCAGTCTCTACCCCTACAGCGAGCCGCTGAACGGGCAAATCAATTACATTCGCAACGCCGTCAAGGTCGTCACAAATGCCTATGACGGTTCAATGACCTTCTACATTGCCGACCAAACCGACCCGATTATCGAAACCTACGCGACGATCTTTCCGGCGCTCTTCCAGCCACTCTCTTCCATGCCGGCCGACTTGCTGGACAACATCCGCTATCCCGAAGACATGTTTACCGCCCAGGCGGAGATCTATCGCACCTATCACATGACGGACGCCAACGAGTTCTACAATCGCGAGGACTTGTGGGCCTGGCCTGAAGAGATAACCAACGACCAGACGCAGCGCATGGACCCCTACTACGTCCTCATGCAGTTGCCCGGCAGCAGCGAGCTCGAGTATGTGCTGATCCTGCCCTTCACGCCCTCAAGCCGTGAGAACATGGTGGCCTGGCTGGCCGTGCAGAGCGACCCCGAGCGTTACGGCGACAAGGTGCTCTACAACTTCGGCAAGGATTCGCTCCTCTTTGGTCCCAAGCAGATCGAGGCGCGCATCGACCAGGACCCCGAGATCAGCGCGCAATTGTCGCTCTGGAACCAGCAAGGCAGCGGTGTGATTCGCGGCAATCTGCTTGTCATCCCGATCGCCGACAGCCTGCTCTACGTGGAGCCCCTCTATCTGCAGGCCGCCAGTGGCCGGATTCCCGAGCTTCAGCGTGTGATTGTGGCAACGGCCGACAATGTGGCAATGGCCGAGAACCTGGGTGCGGCGCTTGTCAAACTCTTTGGCAGCCAGATTTCGCGCATTCCGGTGATTGTCGAGTTGGGCGCATCTGCAGTTAGCAGCCGTGACACTGGTCAGACGGAGGTCGACGCTGCGCGCGCTCCGGAGACAGTAGACGAATTGATTATCAAGGCGAATGAGCAGTTCATTCTGGCGCAGGATCGCCTGAAGGAAGGGGATTTTGCCGGTTACGGCGAGGCAATCGACCAGCTCCAGCAAACCCTCGGCGATCTGGCGCGCGCCGGCGGCATCGTCCTGCCGCAGCCCACGCCCGCTCCAGCCGCTGTGGACGGCGCAGCAGTGCCGACGGACACGACTCCTGCCGAATCTGTTCCTTCTTTGGCTGATCCGGAGGCGACAGCGACCCCCTAACCGCATTCTTAGTCGTTTTTCATGCTGCACTAAGCCGTCGTAACTATGCTGGGGGCGACCGTGCCGGCGTGGAATGGGGGCATTCCGCCAGCATAGTCCGGTTGGGAACCGCCGCCGAATGGTTCGCAAAGGATTACTCCCGACGTCTAGAGGAATGTGCAACATCATGGAAAATAAAGAATACCAGCTGGAGCCGGAAACGCAGACAGTTGCGCCGCGCAAACACACAGGCCGAAATGTCGCGCTTATTGCAGTGCTCACATTGACACTCGTTCTTGGCGCTTTCTATGCACCTCTGCTCATCTCGTCTTCGAGCGTGGCGGCCGCACCCTCATTGCAGCAGGCCGTGACGCTGCCTGATGTTCCCGCAGCCACCGGCAATGTTCAGCAGACGCAGGAGACGCTTGCCCAGCTTTACGATGCGATTGCGCCCTCCGTTGTGAGCATTGAGGTTGCCGGGCTTCCATCGGCACAGGGTTTCCAGATCCCGGGCATCCCGCAGGATCAACTTCCACAGCTTCCTGGCGGCAATGGCGATCAGCTTCTTCCCCAGGGACAGGGCTCCGGCTGGATCTACGATGATCAGGGCCATATCGTCACCAATAATCATGTAGTCGATGGCGCACAGCAGGTGACGGTGATCTTCTACGACGGCACCTGGGCGGAAGCAGAAGTTGTCTCCGCCGACCCGCAGGCTGACCTTGCCGTACTCAAAGTAACGCCGCCGGAGGGTTTCCCCTGGCGCCCGCTGCAACTGGCAGCCGCCGACAGCACAAAGGTTGGCTACTCCGTGGCGGCAATCGGCAATCCCTTTGGCCTGCAGAGCACCATTACCACGGGCATCATCAGCGCCCTGGGCCGCAGCTTCCCCGTAGGTGGCCTCGGCGACAACCGCTACACATTGCCGGACGTTATCCAGACGGATGCAGCGATCAACCCCGGCAACTCGGGCGGCCCGCTCGTCAACATGGACGGTGAAGTCGTCGGCGTCAACTTCGCCATCGAATCCGGCAGCGGCAGCAACTCCGGCGTTGGCTTCGCAATTCCGGTTGCCATTGTCGAACGCGTGATCCCGGCCATGCTCGATGGCGGCAAGTATTCCTACCCTTATCTTGGACTGAGCGGAACATCGGTAACGCCGACTCTTGCCCGCCAACTTGAGTTGACGAACTCCCAGCTTGGCGCCTACGTAGCAAGCGTCCTTCCTGGCGGTCCTGCCGCTGAAGCTGGTCTCGTTGGCGCTGACCCGGAAACGAATCAAGGTGGCGACCTGATTGTCTCCTTCAATGACGTCCAGGTTCGATCCTTTGATGATCTGGTTGCACAGCTTGTCACCACGACCAGCCCTGGTGATACCGCGACCCTGGGTGTCGTGCGCGACGGTAAGGAACTGAGCGTCGACATCACCGTTGGCGAGCGTCCCGGCGCCGCCGTAGCGCAGAGCCAGCCTGCAGAGCAAGGCAGCGAGAGCCAGGGCGCTGTGAATGCACGAGAGGCAATGCAGATTGCCGAGAAGCAGGTTGAGGGGCAGTTGGACGAGGCGACGGTTTCCAAAATGGTGACCCCTGAAGACCGCAATGGCAAGCCGGTGTGGGTTGTCGAGATTGCCGGCGACACCAAGACTGCCACGGTTGTGATTGATCAGGCATCTGGTGAAGTCCTCGAGATGGCCATCAAGTAAAGCAGGAACATAGTCGGGCCCTGAGGGCACCAATCTGGATTTGAAGGCCGGGCGCAAGTAAGCGCCCGGCCTTTCTTGTGGAGAAGGGCGACGGTGAAAGAACGAGGCTTCCATCTTCGGAAGCCTCGCTTCGATCGAGGGCAAAGAGCCCTGCCGTGCACCTGTGTCGACTCTTGAGACGCCCGACTTCTTCTCCCGCGCACCCAACATTCCGCGCCGGTCGGCGTATAATGAACCCCATGAGTTCACCACCACCCGACGCCGGAATGGACGCTCTTGCCGAGCAGCAACCGGCGCTCAATCTCGAAGCGCACCACGCCGAGCCGCCCGCAGAACCCGTTGCATTTGAAGCGCCGTGGCGACGCATCGTGCGCCGCCCGCTGGACAGCCTCCTTACGCGCCAGATTACGCGGCCGATGACGCTGGTGCAGCGCAACAACTTGCGCACATTCTGGCAGGATGGCGCCTGGGCATCGATGAGTGAGGCGTTCACGCTCTCCTATATTCCCCTGTTTGCGCTGGCCTATGGCGCAACCGCCAGCCAGATCGGGCTGATGGCTGCTGTGGCAAGTCTCTTCGGGGCAATCGCACTCTTCCCCGGTGCGCGCATGCTTGAGCGCGTCGGTCGCCGCATGCCGATTGTCTTGTGGAGCACGGGTGTTCTCTTTCGGGGGATGTTGATTCCACTTGCGCTGCTACCCTTCTTTGTTCAGGACGGCGCGCAGGCAATTCCGATCATTATCGCGCTGGGCGCGGTGCGCGCATTTGGTGTAAGTTTCGCCGATTCGTCGATGACCTCCATGGCGGCGGACCTTGTGCCGCCCTTCATGCGGGGGCGCTACTTCAGCTTGCGCAACTTCATCATGGGGACCGCGACACTCGTCTTCGCGCCACTCGCCGGCGTCATGATCAACCGGGTCAATGCCGCCGCAGCGCAGCCCCTGGGTGGTTTCCAGATCGCTTTTCTGGTTGCCTTTGCCGCGGGGATGATGGCGACATTGGCCTACAGCAGAATTGTGGAGCCTCCGCTGCGCCTGGCCGGCGCGAACTAGCGGCATCAAGCCCCAGTCCGTTGGCCAGATTCTGCGGAGCAGTCGCGCACTTTCGGCGTTTGTTGCCGGCGCATTTTTCTGGAACATGTCGGTTCAAATTGCGGCACCCTACTTCAATGTGTACATGGTCACGTACTTGGGGGGCACGACGGCAAGCGTGGGCGTCGTAACGGCACTTTCGGCACTTGCGGGGCTCTTTGGGCAAATCTTCTTCGGCAGACTTACGGAGCGCCGGGGTTCGGTCTGGGTGTTCTTGGCGACGGGCTTTTCAATCGTCTTCCTGCCCATGGCATGGACCTTCTACTCGGCGCCCTGGCAGGTGGGCATCAACAACCTCTTCGGCGGATTCCTCTGGGCGGGCTTCTCGTTGGCAAACTTCAATCTCCTGCTGCTGCTCACGCCCGATGAGCAACGCGCACGCGCCTCGGCGCTCTACATGACGGCGGTCTTCACGAGCGCCATCTTTGGCCCATTGATCGGCGGCTACCTTGCCGACAATGTGAGCTTCCCCCTGATCTTCCTGGTGAGCGGAATCGGCCGCCTCCTTGCGATGACGATCTTTGCCGTATTTGGGGCGCGGGGCGCCTTTGCCCACGAGCGCCGAGCAATCGCCGCAATATAGCCAGGACTTCCTGTCGCGCAAACTCTATGCGCCTCTGCGTCAAAGCTGTTGAGGTCAGCCTCTATTCGCGCCCCAGTTGTTCCCAGAGGCTTGCGCTCGCGCGCTCGGCAACAAGAAAGCGGCGCTCACCGTCTACACCAACATTTGTCACCACGTAGCGCCCTTCGTCTGTCCCAATCAGTTGCGCGAAGAGCGCGTCGGTCGCTTCGCGCCAGCGTATCGCGGATGGAATGTCCTCAAGCTGGAGCGCCGTCCAGTTGGCCGGCACTTCAATCGCGATCATCTCGGCCGTCGGCGCTGCGATGCGCACCGACCACCCTTCATTGACTCGCATGATCTCGGGGCGGTGGGCCAGGTCCAGTACATTTGCTTGCGCCCCGACAACAGGGACCGAGCGTACGCGGTCGGAGCCAACAAGCCATGTGACGCCAAAGCGCGATGCCGCCACGCGGTTGAGGTTGTTGCGAAAGGGGTAAAGGTCGGCAACGAAATTGAACGCCACGGCGCGCAGTAGCGCAAAGTTCAACGCTGCATTGGGGTATTGCAGCGGGTCCGCTGTCCAGTTGACGATGCCGACGCCTTCACGCCATGCTTGTTCGGCCTGCGCACGCTTGAGAAGGTTGGCAATGCGCAGCCCGCGATAGGTGGGAAGCACCCCCATGATCTGAGATTCGATGCGATTGTCACCGCCAAAGCGCGCATGCCAATCTGCTGGCAGTGGTGACCCCTCGAACTTGGCGAAGCCCGCCAGAAATCCGACGCAGCGGTTCTCCACGCGCGCAACGAGTGATGTGGCCGCGGCAAAGTTGATGCTGTGCATGTCGGCCGGATAGATGAACTCGGGCGGGCTGCCCCAGATTTCCGTGTGCAGCGCCGGAATCGCCGCCGCTTCGTCTTCATGCGGTCTGCCGATTTCCACCGGACCATAGGCCTTGTGTGACGAGGAATAGGCCTGCGGCGCGGCGGGGTTGTAGACAAAGACCTCATGGCCGCCCAGTGCGTCGCGAGCGGCATTGACAAGCAGGTCGCGGTCGGGATCGGGAATGCCCGGCAGCATGTGGTAGCGCAATGTGTAGACGTGAGCCCCACCCCGTTCCCGCTGGCGTGGGAAGAAGAAGCCCGCACCGATGATCGTCCCGTCTTCTTCGAGCCAGCCGGCGCTGCCGCCAATCCGTGGCAGAGTGACCTGGAGAAAGTGATAGGGAAAGAGCGCGATTGATTCCTGGCTGCGCAAGCGCATGCCGATGCGGTCGAGTTCTGCGCTCCAGTTGGGTGCATGTGGGTTGATGTGCCGAACGCGGATAACGTGGTTGGGTGGGGAAGTGGCGGGGAAATGAAGTTGCGTTCGTGGTGCACCGTACAAGTGCTGCGCGAATTCGTAGCGGTTGCTAAAGCGGCCGAACTGGCCAATTGCGCCGCGACCCAGCCCAACGGCAGCTGATGATCAATGCCGAATTCTCAGGGCATTGGCCGTCGGTCACCTGGCCGCCATAGGCTGATGAGCATTGCCGAAATAGTTCGGTATACGTCGCGCCGCGGCCGCTGCCATAGGCTGAAGCCTACGGCTGTGCAAACCACGCCTGCTGAAGCAGGCTGAAACCCTTCTGTACGCGAGAGCGACGGCGTCAGTCGGCTTCAGCCGACTTGGGTTGGATAGCTGCAGGCTTGAGCCTGCAGTGGAGGCCGCGGCGAAGTGATTGTACCGGACTATTTCGGCAATCTTCATTGGCCGACTTGGGTTGCATAGCTGCAGGCTCAAGCCTGCAGTGGAGGCCGCGGCGAAGTGATTGTACCGGACTATTTCGGCAATCTTCATTGGCCGACTTGGGTTGGGTAGCTGCAGGCTCAAGCCTGCAGTGGAGGCCGCGGCGAAGTGATTGTACCGGACTATTTCGGCAATCTTCACTGGCCGACTTGGGTTGCATAGCTGCAGGCTCAAGCCTGCAGCGGTGGACGCGACAAAGTGGTTGTACCGGACTACCTCGGAAACTCGCCTCAGAAGCCGCTACACGAGCCCCGCTCACATGTGAGTCTCGGCGCCTGGAAGCTGCGCTAACGCTCGCGTCAACCTGTCCGCGCCTGCCGTGCAGCGTAGAGCGCGATGCTTCCGGCCACTGCCGCATTGAGGCTTGCCACCTGGCCGTGCATGGGAACGCGCACGAGAAAGTCGCATGTCTCACGCACGAGGCGGCTCATGCCATCCCCTTCGGCGCCGACAACGAGCGCCAGCGCGCCATCCAGGTTGGCGGCCGCAATCGGTTGCGCTTCCTCCGCTTCATCCAGCCCTGCCACCCAAATGTTCTTCGCTTTGAGTTCCTCAAGCGTGCGGCTGATGTTTGTGACCTGCGCCACGCGCAAATGTTCCACCGACCCGGCGCTTGCGTTGCTCACGGCCGCAGTCACGCCCGCCGCGCGCCGGTCGGGAATGATGACGCCGTGCACGCCCATTGCATCCGCCGTGCGGATGAGCGTGCCCAGGTTCTGCGGGTCCTGGAGATGGTCGAGGACGAGAAGCAGCGGCGGCTTCCTTCTGCGTTTTGGCCGCGGCAAGACATTCGGCCACAGTCACATAGGGATAGTCGCCGGTCTCAAGCGCAACGCCCTGCGCACTGGCCTGCTCGTGCGCGAGCTTGTCAAAGAGCCCGCCTTGAATGTAGCGCAGGGGAATGCTGCGCTCCTGCGCAAGCGTGAGGATATCGCCAACGATGCCGCCGGCGCCGGCGCGGTCACCCTCACGCCCTTCGATCCACAGGCGCAAGACGCGACGGCGGTTGGCGCGCAGCGCCTCAAGGACAGCGTGGCGGCCAACAATCAGATCACTCATTCTACGGTCCCGTCCAACGTGCTCATCGACATCATGCGGGCTCCTCGTAATGCCATTCGGCGCCCGTAGGCGTATCGTCAATGACGATGCCCAGTTCCTTGAGCTGGTTGCGAATCTTGTCGGCGGCCGCCCACTGTTTGGCAGCGCGCATATCGCCGCGCACGTCGATCAGCAGATCAATGAATGGCGCTGCCGCCATGTCGACCCCAGCCTCGACAGCGCGCGATCCTTCAAATTTCATTCCCAGAATGCCGCCGAGCTCACGCAGGGTGCGCTGGGCCGCCTCGAAGAAGGGCCCCGCGACGCCGCGGTCACGCGCCGTATTGATTGCACGCACCAGGTCGAACATCGCCGCCATGCCGCCCGAAGTGTTGAAGTCATCATCCATCGAGGCAATAAACACGGCACGCGCATTTTCGGTCGCCAGCCGGAGGGTGTCGACATCGCTGCCGGTGGTCTTGCTTCCCTTGGCTGGGCGCAAGCCGCTTTGCAGCCGCTCCAGCGCGCGTTCGGCAGATTCCAGCGAATCCTTGTTGAATGCAACCGGTTTGCGGTAGTGCCCCGTGAAGATGAGCATGCGCAGCGCATCGGGTGAGTGGTTGGCAAGAAACTCATCGATGGTGATCAGATTGCCCAGCGACTTGCTCATCTTCTCGCCCGAAAGCTGGAGCATGCCGTTGTGCATCCAGTAGCGGCTGAAGGGCTTGCCCGTGAGCGACTCGCTTTGCGCAATCTCGTTTTCATGATGGGGAAAGATCAGGTCGTTGCCACCGCCATGAATGTCGATCGTTTCGCCCAAATGATAGAGGCACATTGCGGAGCACTCGATGTGCCAGCCCGGCCGGCCCGCGCCCCACGGGCTTTCCCACGCCGGTTCACCCGGCTTGGCCGATTTCCACAGGGCAAAATCGGCGGGGCTCTCCTTGCGCATGTCCTCGTCGACGCGCGTGCCCGAGAGTGCCTCGTCAAGCGTACGGCGCGAAAGCTTGCCGTAATCCGCATCCTTGCTCACACGGAAGTAGACGTCGCCGTCAAGCGTATACGCGTACTCCTGGGCGCGTAACCCTTCGATCACGCGCCGGATTTCGTCCATCGTCTCGCTGACTTTGGGGTAGATGTCGGCGGGTTGGATGTTGAGGTCTTGCAGATGCGTCAGGTACTTTTCGGCAAATGCGTTCGCCATCGCGATCGGGTCTTGCCCTGTCTCGTTGGCGCGGCGAATAATCTTGTCGTCGACGTCCGTGAAGTTGGTGACATAGGTGACTTTGTAGCCGCGGTAGGTAAGGTAGCGGCGCACCATGTCAAAGACCAGCGCGGCCATGGCATGGCCAACGTGCGCGTCCGCGTAGACCGTAGGCCCGCAGACGTACATCTTGACCTCTCCCGGCACAAGGGGCACAAACTCTTCAACCTGGCGTGAAAGCGTGTTGTAAAGGCGAATCGGCATGGGCAGTGTCCGGATAGGGGATCTGGTTAAGGTGGGAAGGTGATGAGAGATAATTGGCGACTGATAATTTGTTGATTGGTCGATTGGTTCGATTAGGCGTCAGCAGCGGAGTCCACCTGGTCCACCCGGTCCACCCGGTCCACCTGGTCCACCCACGAGTCTACCCGAAGCAGCCTAGGATCCGTAGTTGGGCACGGCAAAGATGAGACGACCGGCGTTCGTCTGCAGCACCTTTGTCACCTGGACAAGAATCTCCTGATTCAGGTAGCGACGGCCGTTTTCCACAACCACCATCGTGCCATCCTCAAGATAGCCAACGCCCTGGCCTGCTTCCTTGCCCTCCTGAATGATCTTGATGGGCATCTCCTCGCCAGGAAGCAGCACCGACTTGACGGCATTCGCCAACTCGTTGATGTTGAGAATCGTGATTCCCTGAAGCCGTG
The DNA here is from genome assembly GCA_963735275.1 of uncultured Chloroflexia bacterium. GTDB lineage: Bacteria > Chloroflexota > Anaerolineae > Caldilineales > Caldilineaceae > UBA5069. Next base: position 1,367,951 of record CAVTKJ010000004.1, read on the forward strand.
CCACGCGATTGAGGTTGAAGTCGTTCGTGATGATCGCAGCGCCCTGCAGCAGCGCCAGCGAAACCAGTTTGTCGTCAACCTGTGTCGCATCGGTCGGGTCGTCGTCAACAAACTCGATATGCACCTCGGGCGAATTCTGGAGCTTGTCCAACACCTCAAGGCCGCGCCGACCCCGGTTGCGGCGCAGCGAATCAGCTGAATCTGCAATGTACTGAAGCTCATTCAGCACGAAGCGCGGCACCGAAAGCGTCCCCAAGAGGAAGCCGGTCTTGGCGATGTCGGCGACGCGGCCGTCGATGATAACGCTGGTATCGAGCAGCAGCCGCTTGGCCGACGCAGCTGAGCTCGCCTTCGGCAGACGCTTCCCAATGCCGAAAACGCTGAAGAAATCATCGCGCCGCATGAGAAAGACGGTCGCACCCAGATAGCCGAAGATCAATACGGCGGCAAACGGAAGCACCGGGCCGAATGGTTGCGGCAACCTCGACAGTGGGTAGGTAAGCAGGGCCGCCAGGATCAGCCCAATCGCAAGACCAATCGTGCCTGCAATCAGGTCGCCAACTTCAACCTGGCGCATTGCATTGCGCGCACTTCGTGCCGGCGCAATAACGAGCCAGGGGGCAAGGAAGTAGCCAAGGAGTGCCCCAACTGCAGTGGCGCCCCAAATGATGGGCGCCGTGTTCGTATTAAGGTTTGTCGTCCCGGCAATAACAATGCCCAGTTCGTAGCCCACGAAACCGTACAGGAGCGTGCCGAAGACACGCAGGAGCGTGTTGAGGCGCATGGAGCCATTCTCCTATGAGTGCCGAAATGGCGGATAAATGCAAGCAAATAGATGAAAATAACGTTGTGCATAAGTGCAGTGGCCCAATCAAACAAATCGAACCTGAAGGCGAAGGAGCGGACTTGACCGGCGACAAGAATGGAATAAGTGCAAACAGGCAAAGATGTCGAACGACAGGCCAAATGGTTGAGTTCTACCTTCAAGACGTATTGCGCATGGGAATTGATGCCATCAATTCAGCAGATTGCCCGGTTGACCCGTTTAGTGGGCAGCTTGACAGTGGGCAGCTTGACGTGGGCAGATTGATCCGTCATCCTAGCGCGGGCGCGACCCATAGTCTGTAGACATGTTCACGATCGCTGTCATCCCGCAACGCCGTGTCCAAAGCAGGGGCCTGCGGTCGGGGCTTTGGGGATTTCGGAGCGTGCGTGCAACAATGATACATCGTTGCGGCTCAGTACCCGTACTTGCGTTCATGACGCAATGCAGCAATGCCGTGGAGATAACCGTTGCGTTTGATTGCAAAGATCTGCCGGACGAACAATCTCCGGCTTTGAGAGAGGAACACCAACTTGGGAAACCGGCGTGTGATGGTGGGCGTCTTTGCCCACCCGGACGATGAGAGTTTTGGACCGGGCGGCACATTGGCCCGCTATGCGGCAGAAGGGGTTGCTGTTCACGTGATTATTGCGACCGACGGCAACGCCGGCTCCGTCGAAGAGGGGATGCACCCCAAAGGGCATGATTCACTTGCCCAGGTGCGATCGCGCGAACTTGCCAATGCCGCGCTTGCCTTGGGTGTTGCTTCGGTCTGGTCGCTTCCGTATCGAGACAGCGGCATGCGCGGCGCGCCCGAAAACGACCATCCCGACGCGCTGATTCGCCAACCCGTCGACGCGCTGATTGCCGAAGTGCTCGGCTACCTGCAGCGGATGCAGCCTCAGGTTGTGGTCACCCACGATCCCTTTGGCGGTTACGGCCATCCTGACCACATTCGCGTGTGCGAAGCCGTAACGGCAGCGTTCTACTTGGCGCAAGCACCGCAAAAGCTCTACTACACAGCCATGCCCAAACGCTTTCTCAAGGTGATGGTGCGGTTGCTCCCGCTCTGGGGCGTTGATCCGGCCGCAATCGGGCGCAACAAGGACATCAACCTTGTCGAAATCAGCCAGTGGGATACGCCGATCAATGCCAGCATCGACGTCGCCGATTACATGGGCGTCAAGGATGCAGCGAGCATGGCGCACGCAAGCCAGTACGGTGGCGGGCCATCGTGGGCGCAAATGTTCCCGGAGTTCATCAAGCGCCGGGTCCTCGGCAAAGACAGCTTCACACGTGCCTATCCCGCCCCCAACGGCGTCCTTGAAAGCGATCTCTTTGCGGGTGTTGCGGGAACTTGAATTTGTCTTTGCATGATAACTACATTTCGACGCAGAGTCGCAGAGGCACGGTGAAACGCAGAGAACAGCAACAAACCGACTCATTTCTTGCGGTAGCTTGCCCTTTGCGCTGCTTTGCGTCAACGGCGCCATTGCGCTGGGATGTGCCAGCGACCGTGACCAGCCGGCATCAATGCAACGTTGTCTCTCTCAACCTGCGGGGCCGCGTACAATGCTCGAAATCAGCGAAAAGCTCTATGTGGGTGACGTCGTGCTTATGCGCAAGCCCCATCCTTGTGGCGGCTTCAACTGGCGCATCACGCGCTGTCGGCGCCGACGTTGGCATTGAGTGCCTTACCTGCAAGCGTCGCGTGATGCTGCCGCGCCGCCAATTTGCGCGCCAGGTCAAGAAGTTTATCGAGCGCCCACCCGAAGCCACCGCGCCCACGCCGTAGCAAGGGGCCACTGGCCACGCCGAACTGCAGTCCTGCATCCCTGGCCGCGGTCACGCTCTCGAATCGCCCACGAAGGCGACATAAGTGTCCAACCAACGGCAACAGGTGCGGGAACGCAGAAAATGCGGGAACGCAGAGGCAAAGGCAGGATAACGCCAACAATTTGCTTCTCTGCCCTCGCAGCACTTCGTGTGGACTCCCGGTCAAACCCAATATCCCCGAACCCCCGAACCCCCGAACCTCTCAAACCTGAAACCTGAAACCCTTCTGAGGTGACCCATGCAACGCGACGAACTTGTCCGCTATCTTGACGAATACCTGCGCATTGGCGAATTCAAGGATTACGGCCCGCAAGGGCTGCAAGTGGAGGGGCGCGACTCGGTCAAGGTTATCGTGGGGATGGTGGACGCGCACTTGCCATCGGTTGAGGCTGCACTGCGCGGCAGGAGCCGACCTGCTGCTCGTTCACCATGGCATTCTGTGGGGACCCGCGCGGCTGCTGAGCGGCCACTATGGACTTCTCGTGCGCACCTACATGGAGGCCAATCTCAATCTGTATGCCGCGCATCTGGCGCTTGACGGCCATCCCGAAGTTGGCAACAACGTCGAATTGGCCCGCCGCCTTGGGCTCGAAGTCATCGACTGGTGGGCGCCTTTCAACGGGAACAAGATTGGCGTCATTGCCGTTGTCGCCGACGGCGTGAGCTTTGAGAACCTTGTGGATCGCTTTGGCGCGCGCGTGGCGTCGCCGGCGCTTGTGCAGCCATACGGTTCGTCAATCAGCCGCAAAGTCGCCATCCTCAGTGGGGGCGGCGCGGGCGAAATCGAGGCTGCCGTCGCGTTGGGGTGCGATACGATTGTGACGGGGGAGACGAGTCACGTTCACTACTACGCCGCACAGGAGTTGGGCGTCAACGTGCTCTACGGCGGTCACTATGGGACGGAGACGGTAGGGGTGCAGGCGCTCGGTGCGCACCTGGCCGATCGCTTCGGGCTCGAGTTCAAATTCATTGATTTGCCCACGGGCATTTGAGAACGAAAGGTGAACGCCTGTGTAGCGGAGGGCCTCCGCTACACAGGCGGTGTGCATAACATCAGTTATCAGCGCATGTTACGCAGTACAGGCGCGGTATGGTCTGATAATTGACAAATGATAACAGGTCTCGCGCAGAGGTCAGGTAGACGTAGCGGGGGGCTTCCAGCCCTCCGGCCACTCGCGCAACCCGATCCTGCAACGGAGGGCTGGAAGCCCCCCGGCCACTCGCGCAACCCGATCCTGCAACGGAGGGCTGGAAGCCCTCCGCTACGTCCACCTGACCTCTGCGCGACGCCTGTTATCATTTGTCAATTATCAATCAACCAATCAACCAATCAACCAGTCAACCAATCAACCAGTCAACCGTCTCCCCCTCAATCCACCGGCGTCGCGACAAAGCCAAACCCCTCCTCAAGCAGGCGCGCGATCTCGCCCGGTTCCGCATGCCGACCCAACGTCTTCTTGCTGTAAATGAGATCTTCGCCGACGCGAACCTCGAAGCGTCCGCCGCTCGAAGGGATTAACGTAATTGATTCAATGCTGGGCGTGTACTGAGAAAGAAGTGATTGCGTCAAACTGACGGCTCGTGGTGTGTAGTTTCACATCACGCAGTATTCGATGCTCAGTGCGAACTTGTTCATGGGGCCTCCTTCCGAAACTTCGTGGGTCGTTTCCACCTCAGCGGGTTTGGCAACGTAGCGGACGATTTCCCTGCACGGGATTGTTGTAGGGAAGCCACGTGCTCGTAACAGTCTAGCCGACCGCGTGCAGTCCGGCTTCCGTGCCATCAATTGGAAAGTGGGCGACTGCATCGCTGCCTTACTGGGCTATACTTCAAGGATATGACGGATTCACGCGAAAGCCAAACAGGTGCAGAGGCGGGCAGCCTACCCGCCGAGGCAGAGGGAACAGTCGAAACAGACGCCGAGCGCAATGCCGGCGTGAACGAAGGTGGGCAGCCCCTGAGCCGGCGGCGCTTTCTCACTGGCGCAGCAGGAACCGCCGCGGCGCTCGTCGTGGCGGCTTGCGGCAAGGAGCGCGCCACCTCGGTCCTCGCCACACCCGAGAGCGCGACAGCAACGCCTACGCCGTTTCCACCGGGAAGCAAGTCGTATCTGCCAATTGTTGGGAACAACGGGGCGCCACTTGCAGCCCCTGTCGAGTCACCGCTCGAACTCCCCACAAATACGCCCATTCCCACCGAGACCTCCACGCCGATGCCTCCGACGGCGACGCCTACGCCGCAGGCGACGCCCTTTCCGCCCGGCCCGCCCACCAAACTGGGGCTCTTTGTCGCGCGCAACATTCCGCAGGTCTTCAGCTTGCTGTCAACCGGCGCAGTAACGGTCGTCAAGACACTCGAGCTTGACGGCAATTTCCTCGGTCAAATCAAGCGCACGTCGCCCAATACGCTCATCTTCGGGCGCATCTCGCTGCCACAACTGGACCTGGGCTCCCTCGAGCCTCTCGCAGAAGCGCAGCGCTTTGTGGACGCCCTCATGCTCATTGCCGATGAGCCCAAACGTCGCCAGTTTGTCGACGGCTGGGAATCCTACAATGAGCCGGTGCCGGGCACGATTGACGACATGAAGCGCTATTCCGAGTTTGAAGCCGAGCGCACGCGCATGCTTGCCGAGCGCGGCCTGCGCAGCGTGATCGGCAACTTTGGCACCGGACAACCGCCGCTTGAGTGGTGGGAGTACTTCCTCCCTGCGGTGCAGTCGGCCAAGGATCACAACGGGTGGCTCGGCCTGCATGAGTATTCGGCGCCAACAATGTACTATGGCACAACCGTCGAGAATCAAGGGCGCTATCCGGGCGTCACACCGCAGGACAGCGGTTGGCTCACGCTGCGCTATCGCAAAGTCTACAACGACATCCTCAAACCGCGCTGGCCTGGCCATCCCGCTGGCCATGACGGAGCTGGGCGTTGACGGCCTTGTTGAGAACCGTCCCGGACCGCCAAATGCGATGGGATGGCAGGATTTCCAGAGCTACTGGGCAGAAAACGGCTACGGTCTCTGGGGGCCGGGCGCGTATGTCGAGCAACTGGTGTGGTATGATGCCGCAATGCGTCAGGACGACTACGTAGTCGGCGGCGCCATCTTTGTGCTGGCATCGAGCGACGGCTGGCAAAGCTACGACATTGCCGGGCCTGCCGCCGCGGTGCTCGAGCAGTACATGAGCGTCCACGCGCCTGCCTGAGGCGGCACAGGCCGGTTACCTTGTCACGCTATTTGCAGCTTCGCCCCTGCACCGCAACGCATGCTGGAAAGCCCCGAGAGTCATTTCTATGCTGCTGCTCGTACATGACCGCCTTGCCCTCACTGCAACATGGTTCACGTTGGTCATTTCCATCTGGGCGTTTATCCAGTGGCTGCGCAATCGTCCGCTTGACGGAAGTTGGTACGGTGCCGCCGTCGTCGCCGAACTGACGATTATCATGCAGGGACTGATCGGGGCATGGCTCTATTTGGGCGCGGGCCTTGGTGCTGCACTGCCGCGTCCCTTTATCCACATCCTTTATGGTATCGTTGCTGTCATCACGCTGCCTGCGGCGTGGGGCTACTTTGGCAACACGTCGGACGAGAGAGTGCGCTCGATTGCCATGGCGGCAACCTGCCTTTTCCTCTGGGGCATTTTGCAGCGCGCAGCGACGACCGCGGTCTATTTGCCGCCTGGTCTCTGAGCATGATGGCCGTCACCGGCACTTGTCGCGCACATGCGCGCGCGGCTACAATGTTGATCAAATGCGCCATCAGTGCGCCGCCGCTTGCCGAGAAGCGTGAAGTATCCTGTCTTTTCCTTGCTTTTCCCGCTTTTTCTGTGTACCCGTATTTGTTGCTGATTGAGATTCGCCGCTGATTGCCCCTGTGTGAAGTGTTCGGACCAGAACGCTCCATGGCCAAGCAAGTGCTGGTACTCAATGCGGGTTATGAACCTTTGAGCCTCGTCTCCGTGCGCCGGGCGGTTGTGCTTCTGCTGCGCGAAAAAGCCGAGCTGCTCGAGGCCACGCAGCAAATGCTCGTCGGCGCAAGCTGCTCAATGCCGGTACCGCTGGTCATTCGCCTGGTGCACTATGTACGGCTGCCGCACCGCCGCGTGCCGCCGACGCGCGCAGCCATTATGCTGCGCGATGCATATACATGCCAATATTGTGGCGCCACGCCCGGTCGCGATGATCTGACCGTCGACCACGTCATCCCCCGCAGCCGCGGGGGAAGCCACAGCTGGACCAACCTGACCACCGCATGCAAGCGCTGCAATCAGATCAAAGGTTCATGCCTGCCGGACGAAGTCCAAATGCGCCTCATCCGCCGCCCATTTGAGCCAACGTACGTGGCCCTTGTATTGTTGAGCAATCCAGTCGCCGCCGAGCGCTGGGAGCACCTGATCGGCGGCTCAATGGGCGGGATGAATGAAGCCCGCATCTCCACTTGATTCCTTGAATCCCTTGAGTCACAGATAGCCTGAATGCCCGGGCCCTTACCCAAACAAGCCATGCCGAAAACTGCGCCTCGCAAATACGATACACGCACGGAGACTGTTGACGGACTCGTCCGCCGCATTTCCGATCTCAATGACCAGTCGCTGACCCAACTCTCCCAGTACATCAGCTTTCTCAAGTGGCAGGAAGAATTGTGGAACAGTCTGCTCGACGACGAGACAGCAGCGCCCTCTGATCGCGCCCTGATTTGGCAGTTCGATTTTCTCGAAGCGTTTCCCGGCGCACGCATTGCCTCAACCCGCGCGAACGAGTCGATGGAGGTCAAGGTGGCCCCGGCGGCGTGCGGCATGGTGCAGCAGGCGGCGCTCTGGCAGCACCCGCCCGTGCTTGGAACGGCAATTGTGGAATACACGCTCTCCGTCCCCGCCGCGGTGGACAGCCTGCGCCTGCGCTTTGCCGTTGGCATTCGCGACGGTGCGATCATGGAAGGCGACAACCAGTGTGCGTTTCGCATTATGGTGAATGGCGCGCGCCTCTGGCACACAATCAAACAGTCCACCACCTGGGAGCGCTTCACGGTTGACTTGCCGAGCCTGTCGGGCAGCGAGATCATCCTCCAATTTGGCACCGATGGACTGGGCGACAACCGCTGGAACTGGGCAGTCTGGGGTGAACCGCAACTGCTGGGCTTTGGCGCCAAGCCGTGAGGGTGATTGCTTGATTGCTTGATTGGTTGACTGGTTGACTGGTTGACTGGTTGATTGGGTGACTGATAACTGGCAACTGATGACTGACTCATGCCACGCAGCCACCGTTGCCGCAAGGCCGGAAGAGTTTCCGTAGGTGCCGGCCCGTCGCCGACGCTCGCGGCACAGCGGCAGGGCCGCGTAGTGGGAGAGCGCCCGCAGGGTGCCGGCGCCTACGCTTGAAGCAATCGCCGCCATGATCCATGGCAATTATCTGTTATCAATTGTCAGTTATCACTCAACCACTCAACCACTCAACCACTCAACCACTCAACCACTCAACCACTCAACCACTCCAACCACTCAACCACTCAACCACTCAACCACTCAACCACTCAACCACTCCCCGAGGTCCCCATGGCCCGTTTCGACTACCCCCTCGATGAACTGCAGCGTTACCTGCCGGAACGCCCAGAGCCGGCCGATTTTGACGCGTTTTGGGCCGAGACCATCGCCGCCGCCCGCCGCAGCCCCCTCGATGCGACCTTCGCCCCGGTCGATTTCGGCCTGCGCACAATCGACAGCTTCGACGTCACCTTCAGCGGCTACGCCGGCCAGCGTATCAAGGGCTGGCTCAACCTGCCGCGCGGCCACACCGCACCGCTGCCTTGCGTCGTCTCCTACCTCGGCTATGGCGGCGGGCGCGGCACGCCGCTCGACTGGCTCACCTGGGCAAGTGCCGGCTATGCAAACTTCGTCATGGATACGCGCGGCCAGGGGAGCGCCTGGCTCAGCGGCGACACGCCCGACAGCGAACCTGATGGCGGCAATCCCCAGTTTCCCGGCTTCATGACGCGTGGCGTGCTCGACCCCGCGACCTACTACTACCGTCGCGTCTTCACCGATGCCGTGCGCGCCGTCGAGGCCGCACAGAGCCATCCAGCCGTTGACGCCGGCGGATGATCGTCGCCGGCGGCAGCCAGGGCGGCGGCATTTCGCTTGCCGTCGCAGGCCTCGCCGCGGCCCATCTCGACGGTTTGCGCGCCTGCCTGCCCGATGTCCCCTTTCTCAGCCACATACGCCGCGCCACCGAGATCGTCGACACGCACCCCTACCAGGAGATCGTCCACTACTGCAAGATTCACCGCGATCAGGTGGAGCGTGTCTTCGCCACGCTAAGCTACTTTGACGGCCTCAACTTCGCCGCTCGCGCCACCGCGCCCGGCCTCTTCTCCGTGGGCCTCATGGACGACATCTGCCCGCCCTCCACCGTCTACGCCGCCTACAACCACTACGCCGGGCCCAAGCAGATTGAGGTCTGGCCCTACAACAACCACGAAGGCGGCGGCACGTACCAGCTGCGCGCCCAACTCTCCTTCCTGGATGCGGTAGGATCACTGGCTCCGGCCTGAACCTGGAGGCCGCCATGACGGAGCGACCCGCGCGAGTCCAATCTGGCAAGGCAGTCGCTTTGCAGACCAGCACGGAGGCAAGTGTCGTGGCCTCGACGCGACGGGCGTAATGACTGAAACTTCATTTCCTCGCCAGGTTGACGTGCTTGGTGTCCCGATCGACCGCGTCGGCTATTCCCAAACGCTGGCGCTGATGGCTGCCTGGATTGCTGAGCGGCGCGCGACAGGTGCGCCGGCACGGCAAATCTGTACGGTCAACCCCGAATTCGTTGTGGACGCCAGCCGCGATGCGGCGTTTCACAGCACGTTGATCAAAGCCGATCTGCGCGTTGCCGACGGCGTGGGCGTCGCATGGGCGGCTCGCCTCCTCGGCCTTCCCGTACCGGAACGCGTAACCGGCTCTGATGGCATTGGCCGCATCGCCGAAGAAGCAGCAGTCAAGGGCTGGCGGATCTTCTTCCTCGGTGCAGCCCCAGGCGTCGCAGAGGCGACCGCAGCCATTCTTTCAGCGCGGCACCCCGGTCTGATCGTTGCGGGCTGCCATGCCGGAAGCCCCGCTGCAGCCGACTGGCCCGCGATCGAGGAACTGCTGCGCGCCGCCGCGCCCGATGTGCTCTTCGTCGCCTACGGCCATCCCCGCCAGGACTTCTGGATCGGCGTCCATCGCGCCGACCTTCCCTGCGCGGTCGCGCTCGGTGTGGGGGGTGCTTTCGACTACACCACCGGGATAGCGCCCCGCGCCCCTCGCTGGATGTGCCGGATCGGCCTCGAGTGGCTCTACCGCCTAGCGGCCCAGCCCTGGCGCTGGCGGCGCATGGCCAAGCTGCCCCTGTTCGTCATCCTCGTTCTGCGCCAGAGACTTCGTGGCGCACCAGTCTTGACGCGAGCGGCGCCGGAACGCCGGGGAACGCAAGGAAGGGCAAAGGAGGGGCGCCACGGGAGTCAACCCGTAGCGCCCCTCCTTTGCCCTTCCTTGCGCCCTTGCGTCAAGATATCGCCAGTCGATGCGCCTATCCCTTGACCGAGCCGGCCAGCAGGCCACGCACGAAGTAGCGCTGCAAGGAGATGAAGACAATCAGCGGCAGAATCATGGAAATAAACGCACCCGAAGCCAGCAAGTGCCAGTCATTGCCGCGCGATCCGGTGATTTCCACCAACTGCATCGTGAGGACCTGATTCACCTTTGAACTGCCCAGGAAGATCAGCGCCACCAGGTAGTCATTCCATACCCACAGGAACTGGAAGATGGCGAACGAGGCCAGAGCGGGCATCGAGAGAGGCAGCACCAATCGCGTGAAGATCGTGAAGTGCGACGCACCATCAAGAAACGCCGATTCAAAGATGTCGCGTGGCAACTGCGAGATGTAATTGAAGAGCAGATAGGTTGCCAGCGGCAGCCCGAAACCCGTATGCGCCAGCCAGATGCCGAGGAAGGTGCCGTTGAGCCCCAGCGCCACATAGTCCTTCAGAATGGGCACCAGAGCAATCTGGAGCGGCACCACGAGCAGTGCAACGACCATCATGAAGAGAATGCGCCTGCCCGGGAATCGCATCCATGCAAAGCCGTACGCGGCGAACGCGGCGATCAGGATTGGAATTACCGTCGCGGGAATCGTTACGGCAAGGGTATTGAGGAAGGCCCCCCACAGATTGTCGCCCAGTTCCACACTCTTGCTTCCGTCGGCGTTCGTGACCACGTAACGCTTGCCCGAAAGCACCTGCGTGTAATTGTCAAGTGTGAAATCCGTGTTCATGGCCCACACGCGTTGCTCCACTTCGATCGTGCCGCGGCGCTTGTTGCCGGACCAGCGGACGCGCGTGCCGTCGGGAGATTCGTAGCCCGCACGCAGTTCAGTGAAGGGGGCGGCAATTCCCTCGAGAACAGGATCAATTGGACTCAGGTCAATCGGGTCCTCTGTATTCAAATCGCGCGGAATTTGGAAGGTTGCCGTCTGCTCCCATGTGCGGTGCGGGAAGATCGTCCACCACCCTGTTGTCTGAATCTCTTCACGGTGGCGAAATGACGATACAAACAGGCCAATCGTGGGAATCGTCCAGAGTATGACGATGATCGCCAGCACCAGGTTGACAAAGAACTGGCCCCAATTGCGTTTCCGCCGACGGCGTGGCGCGGGTGGGGGTGCTGTTGCTGTCGTGGCTGCGGCCATTAGAACGCCTCCCTGTCACTGAACCCACGCAAGTTGTAAATCATGACCGGCAAAACGCACAGAAGCAGCACAATCGCAATGGCCGAACCGTATCCAAAGTTGCGATAGGTTGAGTACTGCCGGTAGAACTCCGTGGCAATCACCTGTGAACCGTACTGACCGCCCGTCATCACCCACACAACATCAAAAATCTTGAGCGTGAAGATGATCACCGTCGTGGTCACGGTAATAATCGTTCCCTGTATCGACGGCAGCATGATGCGCGAGAAGACCTGCCATTCGTTCGCGCCGTCAACGCGCGACGCTTCAATCTGCTCGCCCGGGATTCCCTTGATGGCCGCCGAGAAGAGCGTCATCGCGTAGCCGGCCTGCAGCCAGACCACGATGATGATCAGGAAGAAGTTGTTCCATGGCCAGGGAACGGCTGTCCACGCCCTGGGCGCGCCGCCGAATCCCACGACAATCGCGTTGAGAAGCCCAATCTGGGGGTCGTTCGCCTCCTTCACCGCGTACATGAAGTTCCAGATAATGGCGGCGCTTACCATGGAAATTGCCATGGGCAGAAAGATCGCCGTCTTGGCGAGGCGGTCGTAACTGCTGCGGTCCGCCAGCACGGCAACGAGGAGGCCGAGGAGGATCGTCATTGACGCGCCGACGATCATCCATTGCAGGTTGTTGAGAAACGCAACGCGGCATGCTGCGCTCGGTGAAGACGGCCGCATAGTTCTGCAGCCCCACAAACGCCTCGCCATTGCGATCGTGAAGGCTCATCCAGAAGGTCCGCACTGTGGGCAGCGCGAGATACCAGATGAGAATGGCAACTGCCGGCCCAACGAAGACAAAGGGCATAATTCCCAGTGAATAGCGCTGAGGAAGACTCTCGACCGCCCAGTTCGCGATCAGGTAGAGCATAGCCACACCGCCTACGCCCCAGACGATGGCAACGCCCGCGATGAGCCATTTGGGAGCGTCGCTGTCACGCAGAAAGATGAAGCCCAGGTAGAGGCCGATAAATGTGACAACTGGAATTGCGATGGAAATCAGGACGCGGCCGACGCCGGTGGTGAGTGACTCCAGAAAGCTCGGTTTGGGCGGCGCCGGTTGAGGCAAGACGCTCATGCAAGGTCTCCTCTTGGCGGAACTGTTGCGCTGCGGGGCTAAAATCGAATCGACTGCGGGGACTGCGGGAAGCTGCAGGTTCACGAATTGCGGAAGGGGCAGGACAGCGCAACTGCCGCCCTGCCCCTTCCGCACAATCTCAACCATGTCCAGCCGAACACGTGGAGTGTTCAACAAGGCCATGGCCTTTGGTCACACTATTTGGGCCAGGAGTCGTCAATTTCCTTGAGAGCCGTCTCCAGGTCCACTGTTCCGGCAATCCAGCTTGTCATGCCGGTCCAGAAGGTGCCTGCACCCACTTCGCCGGGCATGAGGTCGGAGCCGTCAAAGCGCACGGATGTCGCGCTGGAGGCAAGCTCGGCGATGTTGCGCTCGAGTTCGTCACCATACCAGTCGAGCTGAACGTCCTTCTGGGTGGCAAGGGTGCCGCCCTGTTCGAGCCACGACTTGAGCGACTCGCCGCGGGTGAAGAATTCCATCACGGCGCGCACTTCTGGGCGGTCGTTGAACATGGCATAGATGTCACCGGCCACGAGGAAGGGCTTGCCATACTGCTCATCAACACCCGGGAAGTAGAAGACGCCGTAGTCGACGTTGGGCTCCAAACCTGCCGGGAAGAAGGAGGTGATGAAGTTGCCCTGCTTGTGCATCCAGCACTTGGGCGGATCCTGGAACATGGGCGCCGGTGCGTCGCCAAAGCTCGTGGAGACGATCCCGTCCTTGCCGCCATAGACATAATCCGGGTTCAGCCACACGCTTGCCAGCATTTCAGCAGCCTTCGTCACTTCAGGCGAGCTGAACTTGAGTTCACCAGTGACCCACTTGTCGTAGTTCTCAAGCGAGGTCGTGCGCAGCATGAACTCTTCCATCCAGTCGGTCGCGGGCCAACCAGTGGCTGCACCCGATTCGATGCCTACGCACCACGGAGTGTCACCGTCGGAGACGATGGTATCCATGAGGGTCTGCATCTCTTCCCAGGTCGTGGGGATTTCGTAGCCGGCTTCTTCCCACGCCACCTTGGGATACCAGACAAGGCTCTTGCCGTTGAAGCGGGTCCACACGCCGGCAGTGATATCGCCGTCAGGACCTTCCATCTGGGCCATGTCAATCCAGCTCTGCAGGTACTGCTGCTGCAGGTACTCCTCAGGCAGGAATGTGCTTACGTCAACAACCTTGCCGGCCTTGACGAGGTTTGCCAGCAGGCCGGGCTGCGGGAAGTCCGCAATGTCCGGTGCGTCACCTGCGTCAACACGGGTGTTGATGCTGGCCTCAAAGCCCTTGCCGCCGATGTACTGAATGTCGATTCCGGTGGCTTCTTCAAAGGCCTTCACCGAATCCTCGAACTTGCGCGCGTCGGCGTCAGCAAAGGGCCCGTCCATAATGACGACCTTGCCCTTGAAATCGCCGGCCATTGCCGCTTCAAGTGCACCGCCTGCGACCATTGGGCTCGCGCCTGTGGCCGTCATGGATTCGGTTTCGGTCATTGGCGCGGACTCTGTCATGGCTTCGGTCGCGGTCATGGCCTCAGTGTCGGTCATGGCCGCGGTGTCGGACATGGCCGCGGTGTCGGTCATGACCTCGGTGTCGGTCATGGCTTCGGAGGCGGCGGGGACTTCCGTCGCTGCCGGCGCTTCGGTGGGCTCAGGTGCTACCGTCGGCTCGACCGCTTCGGCGGCAGGGGCTGCCGGAACTTCGGTCGGTGTATCATTCCCACCTCGTCCGCAGGCGCCCAATACCAGGGCAACCACAACGAGCAGGCTCAACAACGTCATCATCTTGCGTGTCATACCTTCTCCCTTTCTCTCTCTTGCGTTCGTGGAGATGAATTGACCTGTGTCGTGCGTCAAACCATCGGGCAAAACAAATTGATCAACGGATTTGGGCCGTGCGACGTGAAATGTGGGCCAATGCGGCCGACGCGCGCGACTTCTTCCGGTGCTGCCGGCAGACCTTACGGCCTATGGAAATACTCTGAAAGCGCCCTTAGCATACCGTCTGAATGCAGATTTTGTCAACCACATCCGATAGCCGACGCGCCCCGGCAGGTCAAAAAGCCGCTTTCGTCGCAACAAAACCTGCAATGTGTGTGCGCTTGGCACGGCCTCAAATTTCGGCTTCGGGTGGTCCGTAGCTCCGTACTTCGATGCCGCACTCGCCAAGTTCGACGCGACGTCGCTCCGTGTCTTGCGAGTTGCCGACAAGTGTCACAACTTCGCATGCCAACGCTTCGGAAAAGTCCGTGCCGGCGATTGCGCGCTCGGCGGCGGCGTAGGAGAGAACGGCCGAAAGCTCCGTTCCGTCCAGCTGTGCGTCGCCTATGTAAACATAGTGGCGTTTGACGATCTCCGCCGACTGTTGTGACGGAGGCGCATAGGCTGGGCGCAGGGGCGTAACCATATTGGGTTGAACCGGTGCGCTGCGCGGGCGGAAGGTGATCGCCATCGCCTCGAGTCCGGTTAGCTCCACATCGGTCCATATGCCGAGCCCTTCGGGTTCGATCATGTAGGTGCCCGGGCCAAGTGGTGCAAACTCAAGTGCGCATGGACCTTGTTCGGGGCTGCTGCCCGTGCGCTTCATCATTCCTTCCCAGTTTTCTTTCCAGATGTAGACTGGAACATCCCTAAGCCCCTCAACTTCCACGCGCACAGCACTGTAGCCGGGCATTGATTCGCCACGCGTCACCTGCGCCTCCCACGACGAGGCCAGCGGCGCGAAGAGCACTTCGTGGCCGCCTGCGCCATTGACGACGAGCCCACCTTGCTCGTAGCCTCCTTCGACAGTGAGCGAGTATTCACCCGGGGCAAGGTTTTCAAATTGGACCGTGTCATCCAGGCCGACATTTGCGCGCTGCTCGTTGCCCACCGCATCCACAAGGCGCGCAAGGCGTCCGGCAGCACCCGGTACGTGGCCAAGGAGCCGCGCGCCGCCCTGCTGGGATGACGCAACGCTCCCGCGCAATTGCTGGGAGAGCAACAGATCGACCGAAACTTGATTGACGCCATCCAGCGCGATGTCCTGGCGCTGGCCCGCAGCCTCGTGGCCCACCACCTCGATTGCATAGGTGCCGGCGGCCAGACGCTCGAACTTGAAGGCTCCGTCAGGTTGAATTGCCTTCTCGGAGACCCGCGCATTGGCGTCGGTCAACCTAACTAGAGGCGAGTTCATGCGGTCGATCGGGCCAATCACCCGGCCGGTGACCGAAGACTGTTGGGGAGCGGGGGGCTGCGTCGCGTCATTGAAGCTGAACTCGACGAACGGCACCCGGCGCTTGTCCACCGTCACCCGCGCCTCGAGCTCAACAGCGCGGCCCGCGTTGTCCACAACATCAGTCACCCTGACGATGTAAAGGCCGGTCTCCAGCCCATCAAACTGGCAGCTATCTGCGGGAAGACCGGGCGTCGCACCGGTGGCAAGCGGGCGTGTACTGCCGCCGACACCGTGGAGCTGGACGGTGGCGCCCGGATAGTCGCGCACCTGCACACGGATAGAGCCAACGCCCGGTGTCGGATCGGCAGTGGCAATAGAGTGTCCCCAGCCCGCGACGGACATCTCGAGTTCCACCTGATTGCGACCATCAAGGATGAGCGAATCCACGCGGCTGCCGGTGGGCGCGACGTGGAGCGAATATGCGCCGGGCGGCAAATCGACAAAGCGGAAGAAGCCATCCTCGTGGGCGGTCGCCACATACTCCTCGCCGTCACCTGCGCGGAGGAGGCGCAAGGACGCACCTGCGCCGCCGCGCACGTGTCCTTCGACGATGCTCCGGCTCGCCACCTCGGCCGGAATGCCCACGTCAAGGTTGACAACCATCTCCGGTTGGTCACCGCTCAAGTTGACGGGTTGGCGCAGGTCATAGCCCTCGACGCGCAGCGCATAATCGCCGGCGCTCAGTTCGTTGAGCAGGTAGCGATTGTTTGGGTCGAGCAAGGTGCTTGCCACCTGAATGCCGTCGTGTTCAAGAATCAGCGCCGGACGCTCGGCAGCGCCATTGCGCAGATTTAGCACGGCGCCACGCAGGGTGAGGAGCGGCCCGGCGCCGGTTGCGCCAAGCCATTTGCGCACGGATTTTGGCTCAGCACGCAGGGCGCGCACAATCGGCAGAGCGCCGCCCGGCCAGCGATTGCTGTACCAGGCGAATTTCTCCCACCACGAACTGTTGCCGCCCAATTGCTGGTTGGCAAGAACAGAGAATGCGGCGCAGAAGAAGTAGTCCGGCGCCGCGGGAAACCGCGTGCTCGTGCCCATGAGCAAGCGGCAGAGTTCCAGCGTTTGCGCCATGTGCAGGTTAGGCGTCGCCGCAGGATAGCGCGCGTCGCTGTCGTCGCCAACGACATAGCCGCTCTCTGTTGCAATAATGGGGATGCTGCGCCCAAGGTGGCGGCGGTTCAGCGCATCAAAGTGCTGGTACGACAGCCAACCGGCATGGTCATCGCGCAACGTGGCGCCGGGCGCGCAGCGGTCCATGCGCAGCCGGTTGACTTCGGCAAGGCTGCGGCCGCGCCACGCCGATTCTTCCCACTGCTCGTCTGCCACAGCGCGGTAGAAGCGTTCGGTGAACGCGGCGCCTTCCTGGTTGCCGATGTCAAAGGGGTAATCAATTGGGCGGTTGCGGGCGTAGTTGTGAATTGCCTGCCACACGGGCCCGTCAAACAAGTCCTTGCGCCCCAGGTCGACGATCTTGCCCACCAGGTCCCACGTGCTGCCGACAGAAAGGGCCGGCAGCGCCGGCATTCCGCCCCGCTCGAGGATTGCCTCCATGTTGATGATGGAATCCTCAGCAACCAGTTCAAGCCCATTTGAGGGGACGCGGCCGCCCTTCCACTCGGAGTCACGGTCGGGCTCGCTGTTAAACTCAAAGTAGCGTACGCCCACACGCACAAACGAATCGACGAAGACAATTTCGCGCAGGCTCAGGCGACCGGGATTCGGCGTCGCCCGGTTGAGGCGGACGATGGGCATCAGCCCCTCCGCGAGGAGTAGCTCGGCAAAGTCCAGGGCGCCGTCATGGTTGTAGATCTTGACCCATTTGACACCCAGCGCACGCAGTTCGGGGAGCCAGACTTCGCGGATTTTGGCCATGCCCGCCGCCGCGGCATAGCCTGGCGCCCAGTGAATGCCAATGCCGGTGTCATTTGCTGGGCGCGGGTATTCGTGTAGTTCCATGGGACGCTCTCGGATTTGTGGGTATTGGTGCGGTCGGAGAACCGCTGCGCTTGCACGACTGACGAGGTCCAGTATAGCAGGAAATCGGCCTCACTCGAAAGCGCTCGAGCGACTGTTGGAGCGGCGCCGTGGCGCCCAAAGTCCGGCCGGCATGAAGACAACCGCTTGACGCAAAGGCGCCGGGACGCAGCGAAACGCAAGGCTCTGCTGGACGTCAACGTCGTGTGAGAAGTTGCGCTTCCTTTGCGCCCCTCTACACCCTCAGTGAGTCAACACGGTTCCTGGCTTCCGCACGGTCGAGTCTCTTGGTAAGGCAGGTAGCACCGGTAGCATTCCGGTTCCGTCGCTGGGCTCTGTGCCTCCGATGCGCAGGGCAGGGGGAGCGGGGCCCGAGTGGGTGTGGGCGTAGGGGACGCACCCGGCGTCGACGTGGCAGAGCCGCCTGGGGTTGGGCTTGCAGCGGGGGCCGAACTGCTGTGGCTGAAGACCAGCAACTCTCCGCCGTTCCCTTCAACCACGATCTTTCCTTCGGCCACATAGGTGTAACGAGGGAGGAATCCGGCGCTATACGCACTTCCCGCAGTATTGCCGCTGCCGACGCGCCATCCTGGTGGATCGGCAACGTCCCCGTAGCCCCACCAGCCGGGACCCTGGAAGTAGCGTCCACCATCGGTGACGTAGTTGAGTCCGCCGCAGTCGCTTGTCGTCCAGTGTGTGGCCAAATCCATGGTGCCGCACGCTTTCATGGCGCGGACAATGGGGGGCAGTCTGGTTGTGGCAATCGGATACTCCTTCGTCAGGCCGAGCCCAGCCGTTCGATTCGTGATGACCTGCCCGATAACTGCCGCCCAGTGCGAATGAAAGAGCGTGTTTCCGGCGACAGAGAGCGGATTCTGTTCATCGATAATCTCCTCCGGCCCGTACGTATTGACAAACCGGAGGTCACCTGCCCGCAACCCGACCACCGTCGCGTCATCAAGAACCATTTCGCCCATGTGCCCAGACCAGCGAAAGTCACTGTCATGCTGCCCGTTGCGGAAAGGGATATAGGCGACTTCGCTGCCGTCTGCAAGTGCCTTGACAACGGGTTGAGTCCCCATCACGCCTTGGGCCGCGCCATTGGCGTAGTCCTCAGTGGATCCATAGCCTACGATTGGAATGAATGCCTTTTCGCCGTTATCGAGGTCCAGGGCGAAGAGGTTCTGCCATTGCGGGTTCTGCTGCAGCCAGACTCGATTCTCTTCATTCGACGCGCTCCACCTACCTTCATTCGGCCCTTCAAAGTGCGCCTGGTGGGGAAGCTGCATGCGCAGCAGCACGATTCCGGCTGCATCGGCAACAACCGGCCACGCGAGATCGAATTGGCTGCCGAGGAAGGTGCCGGCAACGGTAACTTGCGAAGCGCCGCCAGGCGCATTGGGCGTGGGCTTGACCCGCCACAGACGGGTTCCGTCCATGTTTTTCACGGCGTGGACATACAGGTCGTCAGTGGCGAATAGGATCGTATCGCGGGTGGCTGAATAGGAGGGCGGCGTGGCGATGGTTGAGCCGGGGACATAGACCCAGTCGGCGCGGATGTCAGTGCTAGCCACTTTGTGCAGTCGCCCATCATCAGAGACAGCGTACACAAAGGCGCCGACAACCAGGATGGCTTTGTTGATTGGGCTTCCGGCGCTGTAACTATGGACGACCTGGCCGTCGTTGGCATTGATCTTGTAGAGTGTGCCATCAATCCCGCCCGCATAGACGTAACCGCGATCATAGGCAGGGGTAGCAGTGAAGGTAGCCGAGTCTACATGCCAAAGCTGATCGCCGGTATTCAAGTCGAGAGCATATAGGCCGTGGGCGCCGGCAGGCACGAAGACCTTGTTGTCGGCGGCAATGGTCCTGGCTTCTCTCGGTGCGTCGTAGAAGTGATTGCCGATGCCGCCGCTCGCGTCAGTTCCATTCCAGGACCAGAGATAGGTCCACGGGCTGAAGGGTTCCTCCGGGGTGTAGCCTGTGCGCTGCGCGTTGCCGGCATCCTGCGGCCATGCAGCGGTGGGCGGGGGCGGGGAGAGAAGCATGGATGCAGTGAAGAGGCACGGGAAGAAGAGGACGAGAAGCAAAAGCAAGACATTGTTTGGCTTCATGTTTTGGTTCCACAAATTTGCGCTTCCGAACACACGCATCTGCAGGTTAGCATGTCACCCAATGCGCTGCAAGAGTTTCGGGCCCTGCGCGCAGGGCGTCTCAAAAGGCGACACGTTGCAACGACAGCACCTCATTCCCGGCCCTTCTCCATGCGGTGAAGGGAGCAAGGCAAATGCGCTTGCCCGGGCTGTGGTTTGCGCGGCTGGATTGTCTGTCACACTTCTCCGCTGTAGAGACCGGGAATGAGATGCTGTTCGCGAGCGCAATCAGGTGTTGCCTGCTTATGAGAGGCCCTGCGGAAATGGGTTTCCGGCTTGCCGCGAAGGGGCACTTACGCTATCGTATGCAACAGCGCTGCCTGGGCGGCGTTTGAGTGCCGGCCATTTTGACGAGGGAGACCAGATGCAAGCGGTGCAAGCAGTTGCGGAACGCATCCTTAACAACGTGCGCACTGTGATCGTGGGCAAGGACGTGGAGGTCCGGCAGACGCTCGTGGCACTGCTCTGCGAGGGACACGTTCTCATCGAGGACGTACCCGGCGTCGGCAAGACGATGCTGGCCCGCGCCCTTGCCAAGAGCGTCGGCTGTGTCTTCCGCCGCATTCAGTTCACGCCCGACATGCTCCCGAGCGACGTAACGGGTGTGAGCGTTTTCAACCAGAAGAGCATGGAGTTCGAGTTCCGCCCGGGTCCCGTGATGGCGCAAATTGTCCTCACCGACGAGATCAACCGCGCCACACCAAAGACCCAATCGGCGCTTCTCGAGGCGATGGAAGAGCGGCAGGTCACCGTCGATGGCATCACCCACCCGCTCGCACGCCCCTTCATGGTGCTTGCCACGCAAAATCCCATCGAGTACGAAGGCACCTTCCCCCTGCCCGAAGCGCAGGTTGACCGCTTTATGATGCGCATTCACCTCGGCTATCCCTCACGCGCCAGCGAGATTGACCTGATGACGCGCCAGGCGACGCGCCACCCGGTTGAAAGCATCCAGCAAGTTGTCGCCGCCGAGGAACTGATGGCCGCGCAGAAGGCCGTCGCGTGAAGTCTATGTTGACGATCTGGTCAAGGGCTATATTGTGGACCTTGTCACGACCACGCGCGATCACCCCGATGTCTACCTGGGTGCAAGCCCGCGCGGCAGCCTCTCTCTTCCTTGCCACGCGCGCCTGGGCAGCAATGGAGGGCCGCGATTTTGTTCTTCCCGATGATGTGAAGGCGCTTGCCTCAATCGTGTTGGCGCATCGCCTGATCGTCAGCCCGTCGGCGCGCATCAAGAACGTCGGCGCCGAGCAGATCGTGGAGGATGCGCTGCGCCACACGCCCGTGCCCGGCGCGTGAGCGCGGGTGCGATGACCGGCGTGAGCCGCCCGATGCGTGAGCCAGAGTGAAACCGGAACTAAATCCACATGTACTACGCACATCTCAACGCAAAGGCGCCGAGGACGCAAAGGGGCGCAGAGGAAAAGCAACGCCCTGAACTGGGTCAACATCTTGCTTTTCTCTGCGTTTCTTTGCGCCTCCGCGCCACTGCGTCAAGATGTTGTTCTCGTGCCGGTTTCACTTTAGCCGGCGCGACGCCATGAACTCCCGCCTGATTGCCCTTACTCTCGGTGTAGTTGTTGCCTGGCTGTTGGCACTAAACACGGGCCACATACTTGCCTATGGCATGGCCTACCTCACCTCGGGCATCCTGCTCTTCAGCTACCTGTGGGCCATCAACGGTGTGCGCCGCATTGGCGTCCAGCGCTTCACAAGGACGCGCCGCAGCCAGGTGGGCCAGTTTGCCGAGGAGCAGATCGAAATCGCCAACCTTGCCAAGCTGCCCAAGCTCTGGCTTGAGTTGGATGACGCATCGACTCTCCCCTGGCACAGTATTAGCAGAGTGATCAGCC
The DNA here is from genome assembly GCA_963735275.1 of uncultured Chloroflexia bacterium. Taxonomy (GTDB): domain Bacteria; phylum Chloroflexota; class Anaerolineae; order Caldilineales; family Caldilineaceae; genus UBA5069. Next base: position 1,389,628 of record CAVTKJ010000004.1, read on the forward strand.
TGGGTCGCAAGGAGACGGACCGCTGGCAGGTGCGCACACTTTGCACACAGCGCGGGCGCTTTCGGCTTGGGCCAATGATGCTGCGCAGCAGCGACCCGCTGGGCATCTTCCGCATGGAGAAGCCAATTGCCGGGTCGGGCTACATGGTTGTCTATCCCCTGACCATCGACCTTCCCTCGTTTCAACCGTCGATCTCCGAGCTTGCGGGGGGCGAAGCGCGTCATCGCCGCACCTACCAGGTGACGACGAATGCCGCCGGTGTGCGCGAATATGTGCCGGGCGACAGCCTCAACCGCATTCACTGGCCAACGACGGCGCGCCTTAACCGTCTTATGGCCAAGGAATTCGAGATCGATCCCACGGCCGATGTGTGGATTTACCTTGACCTGAACCGCGACGTCGAAGGCGCACTGCCGTGGAATCCCGTCCCGCCCGAGCCGGGAATGTTCGCCCTGCACAGCGTGAAGCGCCAGCGCAGCCAGTTTGAACTCCCCCCAAGCACGACTGAATACGCGATTACCGCCACCGCCAGCCTTGCCCGCTACTTCGTTCTGCGCAACCGCGCGGTGGGCTTTAGCGCACAGGCAAGCAGGCGCGAATTCCTTCAGGCGGATCGCGGCGAGCGGCAGCTGAACAAGGTCCTCGAGCTGCTCGCGGTGGTCGAAGCCACCGGCGCGCTGCCCTTCGCCCAATTGATCGCCACCGACGGCGTTCGCCTTAACCGCAACGACACGGTTGTGGCAATTAGTGCGGACCCCAGCCCCGAATGGGCCGCGGCGCTACAGCACTTGCAGCGGCGCGGCGTCAACAGCATTGCGCTCGTGGTGGGCGGCCACTCCTTCGGCCGCGCGGTCGTCTATGACGATCTGCTGGCGGAACTGGAAAAGACGGCGGTCTCCACCTACATGCTCCGCCACGGCGATGCGCTCGATGCAGCACTCAGCACGCCTTACCGCGTGGGAGGAGGATCGACGCAAGGACGCGAGGCCGCCAGGGAACGCAAGGAAGGGCGCTAGGAACTACACGGCATGGTGATTGCCGAATTGTTTCGGTTTAAGGCGTAGGTCTCAGTCGCCACCGCTGCAGGCTCAAGCCTGCAGCTGCCCAAACCAAGTCGGCTTTAGCCGACTGACACCGTCGCCCTCGAGTGCAGAAGGGTTTGAGCCTGCTTCAGCAGGCTTGGGTTGGCAAGCCGTAGGCTTCAGCCTAAGGCGGCGGCAGCGGCGCGCTATATACCGAACTATTTCGGCAATCTTCATAAGCCTGCAGCTACCCAAACCAAGTCGGCTAAAGCCGACTGACACCGTCGCCCTCGAGTGCAGAAGGGTTTGAGCCTGCTTCAGCAGGCTTGGGTTGGCCAGCCGTTGGCTTCAGCCTATGGCAGCAGTGGCGGCGCGCTTTATGCCGAACTATTTCGGCAAACCTTATCAGGTGGAACAAAGAGGGGCGCACCGGGATCAAGCCCGCCACGCCCCTCACTCATTCCCGATGCCGTTGTCGTTCCTTGCGTTCCCTTGCGCTTTTTTCGCGCCCTTGCGTCAAATGCGCGCCCTTGCGTCTAGTGCAGGCCCTAAATGACAGCCCCTGCAAGCGCCTCGGCCTGCGCCTTGAGGATCTCCTTGATGCCCCCTTCGGCCAGGAAGAGCAGCGCGTTTAGCGCAGCGCGCGGAAACGGCTCCTTCTCCGCGGTCCCCTGAATCTCTACAAAACGGCCGTCGCCTGTCATCACGACATTCATGTCCACTTCGGCGTTGATGTCTAACTGGTAGTCCAGGTCAAGCATGGCCTTGCCGCCGATGATGCCCACACTCACTGCGGCAATCGGCTGCCTGAGGACCCCCGGCTTGACGATCCCCTTCTTTTCCAGCCGCCTGAGCGCGACCGCCAGCGCCACGTAACCGCCGGTGATTGACGCGCAGCGCGTGCCGCCGTCCGCCTGCAGGACGTCGCAGTCGACCATAATCTGGCGTCGCCGAGCTTGTCCAGATCGACCGCGCTGCGCAGGCTGCGGGCGATCAGCCGCTGAATTTCCTGGGTGCGCCCCTTGGGCTGCATGCGTCTCGCGCTGGTTGCGCTGTCTCGGTGCGCGCGGCAGCATGGCATATTCGGCCGTCACCCAGCCCTGCTTCTGCTTGCTGTTGTGAGCCAGCGCGGCAGCGTCTCGTCGACGGTGGCGTTGCAGAGCACCCGCGTGTTGCCCATGCTGATGAGGACGGACCCTTCCGGGTACATCACGAAGTCAAGCTCGAACGTGATCGCGAAGCTATCATCGGGCCGAGTCAATCCTGCGTTGCCATGTGGATGCGGTGCATGGCGAAGCCAAATCGTTCCGGGCTGTCAGTGCCAAACAAAAAACCCTTCCAGCGGAAGGGTTGAGGTGGACCTTAAGGGACTTGAACCCTTGACCTCTACAATGCCATTGTAGCGCTCTCCCAACTGAGCTAAAGGCCCTAAACTTTCAATGGTAAGCGCTTTGGGGAAGCGTTTCACCATATGCTGTCCCGCAAATACTACTCGGATTCACCTGTTTGCGCAACCTGACCGCCGCACGGCACACATGAAATCCAGTGGACCAGTGGGGACTTGAACCCCAGACCTCTACAGTGCGATTGTAGCGCTCTCCCAACTGAGCTACAGGCCCGCGCACGAGAGATGAGTATACCGTCGAGCGCCGCGCGCGTCAAATCCAGCCCGTTCGGTGCGAATGAACTTCTGCGCATACACACAGCCTGCACCGGGCTCCATGCGTACCGTTGACTCCTGCCCGCCGCGCCGAGTCTGTCAGGTGTGATGAAGCTTGTCGTGCATCTTTCGGAATAAGACACGCCGCGGCCACCTCCATAGGTTGAAGCCCACGGCTAGGCAATCCAAGCCTGCTGATGGAAGTTTCCGAAATAGATCGGTATCGCGTTGCGCGGCAATTACCGCACCAATAAAGCAACGACCGTAAGCAGTCGGAAACCCTTCTGCACTCGAGGGCGACGGTGTCAGTCGGCTTTAGCCGACTTGGTTTGGGTAGCTGCAGGCTTGAGCCTGCAGCGGTGCCTGCAGCGGTGCCTGCAGGCTCAAGCCTGCAGCGGTGGCTGCAGCGGTGGCTGGCTAATTGATTGTGCCAGGCTCTTTAGGAAACTTCCATAGCGCCGTTCTCCATCTGCAGCGCGACTGCCGGCGTAGGCAAAACGTGTGATTGGCGACACGCCTTCCCTGTAGACCAGACCCTCTTGTTCCAGCAGCGCTTACCGTAAGATCGGGGTATGGACGGCCCGCTCGCCGGCAGGGTGCCGGATCGCCGAATTGACAATAATCGTGGGAAAACGGTCCGGTTGCGAGGTTGAAGCCGTCAAACGGGCCGAACCCGCTCTTGGTACTCTTGCGCAAGGCAACCAGGTTTCCCGAATGGCAGTCAACCCACAGGGAAGGAACAGGTAACCATGAACATGCGACGCATGATGATCGTACTCACAGCCATCGTACTAATTGCAGCGACCATTGTTGCTGTCGGTGCGCAGAGCCGCGTCGATGCCTCGAACTCGGGCATTGCTGCAGCAAACAAGGTGACACTCGAAAATGTACGCGACTACGCCGCAGCGCCCGTCAACGGCACGGCCTGGGCGGTGGATGGGGGTTCGCTCTACGCCGGACGACCACTTGACTGGAACCGTATCCTGACACCCGAAAGCGTGATCGTGAGCGCGGTGGCGCTTGATGCAGCCAACCCGCAGGCCGTTTACATCGGCGCGGCCAATGAACTGGCCATCTACCGCTCGCTCGATGGCGGCCAGAATTGGCTGCGCGTCGTCCTGAGCACCGACTACGTCGGCGGCGTAACCGACCTTGTGCTCGACGCCGACACTCGCCTCATCTACGTCGGCACCGACACCGCCGGCCTCTTCCGCCTGCGTGACGTGGGCTCAAGCATCACCAGCGGCGGCCACTACGCCGTGGACGCGCCCATTCTCGAAGTGGCAGCAGACAGCACCGGCGCCGGCATGGCCTTCTTCCGCACGCAGAACAAGCTCTTCCGCTCGGAAAACGGCGGCTTGGTGTGGGCCGCTGTTGACACGCTGAGTAGTGCGCCGACTGCGCTGCTTGTCGCCAACAGCAAGCCCCCGGTCGTCTACGTGGGCACGGTGGACCGCGGCATTCAGCGCAGTGACACCGGTGTGGCGTGGATGAGCGCCAACGACGGGTTGGGCATGGCCCCGGGCACGCGCCTCCGTGTGGATGCGCTGGCCGGTGATCCGCAGCAGCCCACGGTGCTTTACGCCGCGACAAGCGTCCTCTTTGGCAGCACTGAAGTTCACCAGACGCCCACCGGCGTGCATATGACGACGTCGGCGGCAGATGAGTGGGCGCCAATCGTGCGCAGCAGCGAAGTGCCTGTCGCGGAGCTCCTGCCTGTTGCAGGAAGCACCGGCGCAGTCTACTCTCTCTCGAATGCTAGCCGCACGCCACTCGCGCTGGGTATAGCGCCAGTCGCTTCGCGCATCACGGCAAGCGCCCCGGCTGCGGGACCATTTGATTGGGCCGGCGCGGCTGCGGCGTGGCTGACGGCCATTCTATCGGCGCTGTGGCTGGCCGCGCTTCTCACCGTCGAAATGCGCAAGGCCACAACGCAGGAGGCCCGTCCCGCCCAGCAATTGGCCCGCATCAACCGCTAAGCACTTCACAGCCCTATAGAACGCGGATGAACACGGATCAAATCCGTGTTCATCGTCCGCGTCCAGAATCAGTTCATGCAGTTCCCGTTGTTTCCGTCTTTTCTGCGTACCCGCCCTTGTCCGCCTACGCAGTTGTCGCGGCACCGGCCGAGTCCCGGATGAACCCCAGCACCTCGCGCCGCAACTTCAGGAAGGTGGCGTCGCTTTCGGTCTCAAGCAGCGTGCGCGGCCGCGCGAGATCCACGGCCACCTCCGCCTTGATGCGACCCGGCCGCGCCGTCATCACATAAATGCGGTCGGAAAGCAGAATCGCCTCCTCCACATCGTGCGTCACAAAGAGCACCGTCGTGCGCTCGGCCTGCCAGACGCCGAGCAGAAGTTCCTGCATGAGCAGGCGCGTCTGTGCATCGAGCGCGCCGAAAGGTTCGTCCATGAGCAGCATTTCGGGGCGGTAGACAAGCGCACGTGCAATGGCCGCACGCTGGCGCATTCCGCCGGAGAGCTGGTTCGGGTACGCGCGCTCAAAGCCCTCGAGACCGACGCGGTGGATTTGGTCGCGCACGCGCGCATCTTCTTCGGCGCGTGAAAGGCCGCGCTTGCGTAAGGCAAAGCGCACATTCTCCGCCACACTCAGCCACGGGAAGAGCGTGTAGCTCTGGAAGACCATCCCGCGGTCCGGCCCCGGCCCGGTGACGAGGCGGCCATCCATCCGAATTGCGCCGCGGTTGTAGCTTTCAAGTCCCGCGGCCATCATCAGGAAGGTGGACTTGCCGCAGCCCGATGGCCCCACGAGCGAGACGAACTCGTTGTGCGCAACGTGAAGCGACAGGTCTTGCACCGCTGTGACCGTGTCGCCTTTGCGCGTAGTAAACGTTTTCCAGACGTGCGTTGCCTCGAGTTTGCGCTCCCCGGCGCCGGCATCGTTCGCTGCCATCAGTGCACCTCGCTCATCCACGGGAAGAGGCGCTTGTAGCTCCACTTGAACGCGTAATCCGTAATAATCCCCAATACGCCGATCACCAGAATGCCTGCAATAATCGTATCGGTATCCAGAAAGCGCTGGGCGCGCATGATGCGGTAGCCGAGGCCACCGCTCGCCGCCACAAGTTCGGCAACCACAAGGTAGGTCCACGCCCAGCCCAGCGTAATGCGCAGCGTGTCCCAGATGCCGGGCATGGCCGCCGGCAGAATCACGGCGCGCAGGATCTCCCACTTGCTGAGGCCAAAGGTGGAACTCACTTGAATCAGGTCGCGCGGCACATTCTTGACGTTGTCCATGATCAGCAGCACTTGCTGAAAGAAGACGCCGATGAAAAGAATCGCGAACTTCTGCGTGTCGCCCACACCAAGCCAGAGAATCGTCAGCGGCACGAACGCAACCGCCGGCATGTAGCGCACGAGATCGACAAGGGGCTCAAGCAACCCCTCAATCAGCCGGAAGTTGCCCATGAGGATGCCGATCGGCACCGCCAGCGCTGTGGAAATCAGCCAGCCCACGGTAATGCGGTAGACGCTCGTGCGCATGTCGTTCCAGAGGATGCCCTCACGCGCCTGGCGCAGCAACTCCTCGACCACCGCCCCGGGCGACGGCAGAAAGAGCGGCGAAACCAGTTGCGCCGCCGTAGCAAGCCACCACGCCACAAAGATCAGCGCAATGAAGCCGATTCCCGCGCCCACATACCACCGGCGGGGAATCTCCGTCCGCAACTCAAGCAGCCGGACGCGTGGTTGCGCGTCCGGCTGCTCCGTTTCCAACTGGTTGAAAGAATCTGGCTGCTGCGCCATCGCGTGGGGGGCGCCCCGGGTCTACTGCAGGAAGTTGGGATTCACCATGCGCTGGAAGTCCGGCGCCTGATCAATCAGCCCAATCGAAATCGCAGACTGTGCGACAATGTTCAGATTCTCGACAGCGTCACCTGTCATGATGTCGAGGTTCTCGTCGAGGTTGTAGAACTCGATCCCTTCGAAGGCCGACGCAAGCTCTTCCGGCGTACTGCCAACGGCTTCGGCGATGATTGCTCGGCCGTCGTCAGGGTAGACACGCAGAAAGTCAACGGCGGCGCTCCATGTCTGCAGGAGCTTGCGCATCGTCTCTTCATTCGCGTTCGCGTAGGGTGCGTTAACGGCCAACATGTCCGAAATCAGCCCTGGGTTGTCGGCGCCCGAATAGATGACGTGAAGCGCCGGGTCATTCCCCATCGACTCCGAGATGTACGGCTCGTAGGTGACGGCCGCATCCACCTGCCCGGCAATCAACGCCGCGCCTGCATCAGACGCCGGCATCGGCACCGGGGTGATGTCGGCAATGGTCATGCCGTTGGCCTTGAGTGCGGCGTCAAGCAGGAGTTCGCTTGTTGCACCCTCTTCGTAGGCAACGCTCTTGCCCTTGAGCGCGGCGACATCGGCAATGTCCGCGCCCGCCAGCATGGCATCGGCGGCGTAGGAGGTGTCCTCCATGAGCACAACCTGCAGGTCCACGCCGTTGTCAAAGAGCTTGATGGCCGTCTGCGTGCCGAGGTTGGCAACATCCATCTGCCCGGCGGCAAAGGCCGCGTTGACCTCACTATCCGTCACAAAGTCGATCAAGGTGACATCAAGCCCGGCCGCAGTGAAGAAGCCCCGGTCGGCGGCAATCCACCACGGTCCATAGCCAATCCATGGCTGAATGCCCATGCGCACGGGTGTGAGCGCGGCTGCCTCGGCCGCGTCGGGCGTATTGATTGCGGGCGCCGGGGCCGTGGGCGCCACCGCAAGATCGGTGCCCGGCTCGGGCGGCGGCGCAACGCAGCCGACGACCAGCAGCGCAAAAATGGCTACAATCGAGAAAAGCAGAGGAACGCGTCGCATAGAGAGTCTCCTTGCGGGACGTGGGCCGGGCGAGCCGGCGGGCGTAGGTTAAGGTCAGCGGCGCTGCTGAGGGGAAAAGTGTAACTGCGACGCAAAGTCGCAAAGGCGCAGAGGAACGCAGAGAAAACCAGAACGGCGAGGCCACTGCGCGCCGCCCCCTAGTATACGGCATGGTGGCGGGCGAGGAGAAAAGGGGGCGCGCCCCGTGCCCCCGCCCCTCGACCCCGCCCCCCGACCCCCCGACCCCCCGCCCCCGACCCCCGACCCCCGACCCCCCGACTCCCGACTCCCGACCACCGACTCCCGACTCCCCGCAGTTCCCACTCCCGACGCCACGCGGTTATAATTGCGGGCACCATGCGCACCGCACCCAGCCCTTCGCCCGCCGCCACCTTCCACCCCGCAACCCGCATCGAGGGCTTCGGGGCGACGGTCTTTGCCGAGTTCTCGGCACTCGCGCTCAAGCATGGCGCGGTCAATCTGGGTCAGGGCTTCCCCAACTTCCCCGCGCCCGATTTCATCAAGCAGGCGGCGCAAACCGCGATTGCGGCGGACCTCAACCAGTACGCCCGCAGCGCCGGCCATCTCCCCCTGGTCGAGAGGCTGGCCGGAATCTATGGGCCGCTCTTCGGGCGCGAAATTGACGCACAGCGCGAAATCGTCGTCACCACAGGGGCCACCGAAGCAATCTTCGCCACCATGCAGGCGCTCGTAAACCCGGGCGACGAAGTCATCCTGATTGAGCCCTTCTACGATTCCTATCCTGCGGCCGTAACGATGGCGGGCGGCGTGCCCGTCTATGTCGCCCTGCGCCCCCAGCCCGATTCTGAGGACGCGAGCCATTGGCGGCTCGACATCGACGAACTGGAAGCCGCCATCTCGCCACGCACCCGGCTGCTGGTCATCAACACACCAATGAACCCCGTGGGCAAGGTCTTTGCGCACGAGGAGCTTGCCGCCATCGCCGCGTTTGTCGAGCGCCACGACCTGCTCGTGCTCAGCGACGAAGTCTACGAGTGGATGGTCTATGGCGGCGCAACCCACGTGCGCATCGCCACGCTGCCGGGGATGGCGCCGCGCACCATCACCCTCGGTAGCGCCGGCAAGACCTTCTCGGTCACCGGCTGGAAGATTGGCTGGGCGATTGCGCCACCTCACCTCGCCCACGCGCTGCTCATGGCGCACCAGTGGATTCCCTACGCCGTGGCAACGCCCCTGCAGGAGGCCGTCGCCATAGCCCTCGGCGAGGCGCAGGCAAACGGCTACTTCGCCTGGCTTCCCGCCATGTACGAAGCCAAGCGTGACAAGCTGCTCGCGGCCCTGCGCAGCGCGGGGATGTCCCCCACCGTGCCCGACGGCGCGTACTTTGTCCTGGCCGACACCAGCACGCTACCCGTCCGCACCGAGGGGAACGCGCTGCGCGACGTCGCCGTCTGCCGCTGGCTGACCACCACGGTGGGCGTCGCCGCAATCCCGCCCAGCGCCTTCTACAGCCCGGCGCACCAGCCGCTCGTGGCAAACCTCGCCCGCTTCTGCTTCTGCAAGACTGACGAGATGCTTGACGAGGCGGCCGCTCGGCTCTCGCAGATTGCGTAACAGCCACGCGCTGGCGCAAAGGCGCAAGTGGAACGCAGAAACCTGCTGGAGCCATTCCGGAATGAAAAGATTGAATCAACGCAATGCCGCACCGTGAGCAAAGATTCGCGAACGACCGCAAGAGGTCGACGCAGTCAAGGCAGTTGCTTTTACTCTGCGCCCCTTTGCGTCCACCGCGCCTTTGCGTTGCGATGTTCGCAGTAAATGTGGCTTTCATCCCGGTTTCAGATTAGAGCAGGCGAATCGAGAGGTCACGCAGACGGTATCAGTTCTGCGGCCAAATGACTTGAGGAGAAATGATGAAATTCAGTGTTGTACAGGGTGATCTTGTGGCCCAGGCGGTGGACTGCCTGGTCGTCGATCTCTTTGAGGGTGAGTCCGAGCCCGGCGCGCGACGCAGTGGGTGGACAAGGCGCTCAACGGCGCAATCAAGGCGCTGCTGGACGGGGGCGACTTCACGGGCAAGGCCGGAAGCACGGCGCTTCTCTACACCAACGGCGCGATAGCGGCGCCGCGCGTCCTCGTCGTCGGCCTGGGCAAGCCGGCGAAGTTCGACAACCGCGCCGCCCGCAGCGCGGCTGCCGCGGCCGGGCGCGCGCTCACGAAGCTCAAGGGCATCAAGAGTATCGGCGCGGTGGTGCTCGGCGCCGGGGAGGGGCCGCTGAGCCCGTGGCAGGCGGCGCAGGCTTTTGCCGAAGGGCTGCTGCTCTCCTTCTACCAGCCGCCGAATTACAAGCGCGAGGCGCTCTCTGCGCGCCCGGAAACCTGCGTCGTCATGGACTTCCACGGCGAGCGCGTGCAGGAGTTCCAACTCGGCATCGCCGACGGGCAGATGATTGCCGCAGGCGTCATCACCGCGCGCAACTTGAGCAACGAGCCCCCCAATGTGCTGAATCCTGTGGAGATGGCGGCCCGCGCCAAGGCCATGGCCAAAGAGACCGGGCTGCGCTGCACAATATTGGGCGAGAAGGAGATGGCTTCCGAGAAGATGAACATCCTCCTCGCCGTGAGCCGGGGGAGCATCAACGAGGCGCAGTTGGTCATTCTTGAGCATCGCCCGGCCAAGGCGAAGAATACGCCGCCGCTGGTGCTTGTGGGCAAGGGCATCACCTTTGACACCGGCGGCATCAGCATCAAGCCCTCCGAGCGCATGGAGGAGATGAAGCACGACATGAGCGGCGCCGCGGCGGTCATCGGTGCGATGGAAGCGATTGCGCGGCTCGACCTGCCGCAGCGCGTGATCGGCGTGGCCGCGTGCGTGGAGAACATGCCCGACGGCAACGCCTTCCGCCCCGGCGACATTCTCACGGGGATGACAGGGAAGACGGCAGAAATCCTCAGCACCGACGCCGAGGGGCGGCTGATCCTGGCCGACGCGCTCGCCTACGTCAAGCGCTTTGACCCTGCGGCAGTCGTCGATCTGGCAACCCTCACCGGCGCGATCGGGATTGCTCTGGGGTCGCTCGCGGCGGGCCTCTTCTATAACAGCGAAGCGCTCAAGGATGCGCTGCTTCACGCCTCGGACCGCTCGGGTGAGCGGCTCTGGCCCATGCCGATGTATGATGAGTACGCCGACTTCATCAAGGGCGACATGGCTGAGGTCAAGAACAGCGGCGGTCGCGGTGGCGGTGTGGCAACGAGCGCCAAGTTCATCGAGCATTTCATCGAGGGCTACCCATGGGCGCACCTCGACATTGCCTCAACCGCATGGACGACGGCTGACAAGGACGCAGTTAACCCCAAGGGCGCGACGGGCTACGGCGTGCGCCTGCTGGTTGAACTGGCGCGCGCGTTTGACGCCGCGACGATTCCTGCACTGACGGACGAGGGAGAAGACGCCTGATGAAGAGAGTATTTAATGCCCGGTGGGGCCGTGCGCTGGGTGGCGCGACGCTGCTGACGCTGCTTGCCGTCACGCCCACGCTGGCGCAGGCCGACATCACCGTGACCAACGCGCCGTCGCGCGCGGCCCTCGTGATCCTCGCTGTCTTCATGGTCGCGACCGCCGTGCAGTTGATCATCGAAGTTGTCTGGAACTACACCGAGTGGTTCCTCATGAATGTGCGCGACTGGAAGGCCTCCGACATCAAGGCGCCGCAGTACCAGCAGTTCAAGAGCGGCACGAGCTTGCTGATTGGCGCCGTCGTCGGCATGTTGATTGTGAGTACGTCGGGGATGCGCCTCTTCGAGTACTACGCGCCGCTTCTGCCCTCGTTTGTCTCGGGCGTTCCGGCCGGGATTGACGTGCTGCTCACCGGTTTGCTCATCGGTGCGCTGACGAAGCCCGTCCATGACATATTCAATCTGATTGGCAAGACGAAGGACTTCATGGGCAACAGCGCCATCCGCAAGCGCGAACTGGCGGGCGATGCGCTGGCAAGCGGCGTGCTGAAGCTGGCGCAGAGTGAGGCGCAGGCGCTCGTCGATGTCCCCGGAATTGGCCCGGCGCGCCTATCCGTGCCAGGCGACGGCAGCGATGGCGACGCGGCCGCTGCCGATGGCTCACCCACCGAGCGCTATGTCGACCTCCTGCACAATCGCACGATGATGTAGAAGAACCGGTACGCGGGAACAACGGAAAAGGCAGGAAACAGCGTGGTTCTCGTGCTGTTTCCTGCCTTTTCCGTTGTTTCCGTCTTTTCCGTGTACCGGTAGTTGGAAGTCCTGTGCTCAATCCCTGCGCTGGAGGAACCACAGGCTCGCGCCCGCAAGCCCAATCGCGCTGATCACCCCGGCGATAGCCCAGACCCAAACGGGAACGGCTGCGCGGGGAGTCTCCTCATCCGCCAGCCGGCGCTGCAGTTCGGCCTCGAGTGCGCGGTGCAGGTCGGCGCGGAATTGCGCTGTGGGCTTGACTGAGGTGAGTTTGGCTGCCACTTCCTCGGCAACCTGCGCCAGGGGCGCAAGCGTCGGTGCAACCACGCGAATGGCCGTGCTCATAGCCGGATCAACCTGCACGTGCACGTCCTGGACAGCGGCAGGCTGCGCGGGTATGGGAAGTGGATAGGCAATACGCCGGTAGTGTCCTTCGAGCAGGTCTTCGGCAGGTACGAGCCGGCCTCCGCCCAGGTCAATTCCTTTGTTTGCGCTGGTGCGTCGCCAGGGCCACATGATGGCACGCCGTTCGACCATGATGTTCCCCCTAATCCTGATTGTACTCGCCCGAGTTGTCGCCGCTGCCCGCATCGGCATAGCCAGGCAGCACATCGGAGCCGAGGATCTCACCCGCACTCCAGCCACGCGCCTCAAGCTCAGTGCGCAAGGTTGCCAGCGTGCGGAAGTAAAGCGACTTGATGGCGCTCTCGCTCTTGTTCATCAAGTCACCGATTTCGACATTCGAGAGGCGCAGCGAAAACTTGTAGATGAGCAGGTCGCGGCGGTCGCTGGGCAGGCTGTCGATGGCTTCCCAGAGCGCATCATGAGTCTCCTTGACGGCCAGCGCCCCGGCGGGATTGTCCGTGTCGTTGCGGTGAGACCAGATGCGGTCGAGAGAAAGGAAGCGGCGACGGCTGCGGTCACGGTGCCAATTGGCGACGAGGTTGTGGGCAATGCGGAAGAGCCAGGCGGCGAAGGGGAGACCGCGATCCTCGTAGTGGTCAAGTTTGTCCAGCGCCCGGTGAAATGTGCGCGCCGTCAGGTCCTCTGCGTCCTGGGCGTTGCCGACGCGATGGTATACGTAGGCGTAGATGCGGTCGACATGGCGCTCGTAGAGGAGGCCAAACGCTTCGGGATCCGTGCGGGCGCGCAGAACGAGCTCGCTCTCCTCGCCGGGAACGGAGGTCGGCGGCGCAGCGTGCGCCTGCCCCATGGCCGTTCGGTCGGCCGCGTCGAGGTATTCTGCAAGCTCGAGTGAGAGCGAAAGGTCGAGTCCCGCAATCTCGCTTGATTGAGACGGAGTGCCGAGCGGCACTTGACCGGAGGTTCCCCCGTTGCGTGTATTCATTGGCCGGGATGATAGCGCAGGTTGGGTTATGCCACAACTGCCAGGATCGAACATGCGGCGATTGAATGCTTGCCCCCAGCAATGCGTGCGGTCATGGTGGGGGCGCGTTCGTGACGCGCATCTTTGGATATTTGGGGTTCGGCTGAATGAAGATGGCTGTGCTAGAATTGTCGGATAGTCTTTCCACGAATCGTGTGCAATTTCAAACTTCACGAATTACGCCGGCTTGCCTGTCACCGGCGGTTCTTCCACCATGAGGAGGCCCTCGTGCGCGTAAGCTGTCTCCAGGAAAATCTGGCCAAGGGACTCTCGATCGTGAGTCGGGCTGTCTCCACCCGCAGCACGCTGCCGGTGCTGGGCAACATCCTGATCGAAGCGCGCGGCAATCAGTTGCGCCTGGCGGCGACAAATCTTGAGATCGGCATCAATTGCTGGATCGGCGCCAAAGTCGATGATGAGGGGGCAATCACCGTTCCCGCGCGTTTGCTCAGCGACTTCGTCAACAGTCTGCCACCTGAGCGCGTAGAGATGGAGCTTTCGACGCGCACACAGACGCTTCACCTGCGCTGTGCGCGCATTGACGCCAATCTCAAGGGAATCGACTCGACCGACTTCCCAATCATGCCGACAATTAGCGGCGACAATGATGCAGACGACGCAGCAACGCAAGTGGCCGGCATGGCGATTGAGCTTGAGCCGACGGGGCTGCGCAAGATGATTGACCAGGTAATCTTTGCTGCGGCGTCGGATGAAAGCCGGCCTACGCTTGCCGGTGTAGAGGTCACCTTCAAGGATGGCCTGATCCGCATGGCCGCGACCGATGGCTATCGCCTGAGTGTGCGCAGCGCGCGCATTGAGGGAACGGCGCCCAGCGACGGCACTGTGATTGTGCCATCGAGGAGCCTGGGCGAACTTGGCCGAATAAGCGCGGACGGCGACGAAGCGCACAAGATTATCGCCTTGATCCCCGAAGAGAATCGCAACCAGATCTTGTTTCAGGTTTGGGGCAAACCGGACACGCGCGGCGGCTTCCATCGCGTTGAACTTGTCAGCCAACTGATTGACGCACGTTTCCCGGATTACCGGGCGATCATCCCCAAGAAGCACGAGACGCGCACCGTGGTCGATACGGCGGCATTCCTGAAGGCCGTGCGCGTAGCGTCGCTCTTCGCACGGGACAACGCAAACATCGTGCGCGTGAAGATCTCAGGCGGAGCCGGAGAGGCAAATGGCGCGGGCAACGGCCAGATGCAGTTGATGGCGGCAAGCGCTGAAATGGGCGACAACGCCACGGTGATCGACGCGATGGTCGAAGGTCCCGACCTGGAGATTTCGTTCAACGCCAAGTACCTGATTGATGTCCTCAGCCAAATCGAATTGAGCCAGGTTCTGCTTGAGACCACTCAGCCGACGCGTCCGGGCAAGATCTATCCTGTGGGGATGGGCGAGGACGAGTTTCTGCATGTGGTAATGCCCATGCATTCGCCGCGGTAAGCGGCAGGTGCCGATAACAGACAACTGATAATTGGCGTTGCGCTGAGGTCGAGCGGACGTTTAGCGGGCTTCTTTCCCTCCGGACGTGACCTGGCACACGAGGTGTGTTGCAAAAACGCGACTGCGTGGCGGAGGGCCGCGTGCCCTCATTTTGCTTCTGCCATGATGGGGACCGGGTGAGGGACGAGGGACCCGCGCGCTGCCACTTCCGAGGGCGTGGAGGCCCTCCGCTATGGCGGTAGCGGCCGCATGCGTAACATGAGCGGCAGACTGTTAACGCGTAGGCGCGGAGAGACGCATGGCGCGCAGAGGCAAAGCATCGGCAGTGTACAGGCCGAAGCGAGTGGCCGGAGGGGATTCCCCTCCGGCCACTTCTATTGATCTCGATTGATCCCGATCGGTCGAGCGGTGGGCGCAAGAATTAGTCAAGCGGCGGCAACTCGAGCACTTCGCCGAGTTGAAGCGTTTGACCGCCCGCCAAGGCATCGCTGTTGAGCTCGACCAACTGCGTGAGTCGCGTTGTGTCTGCCCCATAAAACTTGCTGACAATTCCCCACAGCGAATCGCCCGCAGCCACCGTGTAGGTGGCTGGGATGCGCACAAGGAGGTCCACCGAATTGACCTCCTGGACGGCAGGGACGCTCGCTAGCAGGTCGAGGACCTCCTGCCTGTCGCCAATGCCGCTGACGATGCCGGAGACGCGCGCGCTGCTACCGTTGATCTCGGCACGCAGGCCGAGCGCCGCGAGATCGGTGCGTCCGCGGTTGACGAGCAGAGCGGGCAGGTCGATGGTTTGCGCCTCAAGCCCTGCGGCGGCAGCGAGGCCACTTCCGGCAACGGGTTGGGGCGTCGCAGCATATACGAAATCGGCGGGAATCGTGGGCGGCACAGGCTGGGCCGCGGCTGCACCTTGCGGCGTCGGTGTGGGCAAAACGAGGGGCATCGGCGTCACCGCCTGCAACTGCACCGGCTGGCTGACGATCGCATTGGAGCCCGCCTCATCAAGCCCGGGAAGGAGTGCAATCAGCGCGTCAGGGCCGCGACTGAGGAGGATCCATCCCATAGCCCCTGCAATGAGAACAAGCGCCAGGGCAACAACACCCCAGAAGCGCTGCGCCCATTGTGTGGCATCGCGGCCCGCGCCCGGTTTGGCAGGGTTCGTTGCCGGCTGTGCGCCCGCTGCGGGTGGGGCGGGCGTCGGGTTGGCCAAATCTGCATGTGTCGTGCCTTCAAGGGGAGAGGGCGCTGCACTGTTTGGCTGGCCGGGACGCGGAGGCGCGTCGCGGGGTGGTGCGTCGTACGGGTTGAGAGATGTGCCAGGTTTGGGATCGAGTGCGCCACCTGGGTCGCCGTCGAGTGCGCGGCTGGCTAGTTGCGAGCGGAGCAGCCATTCGGCCTCCTGGCGGAGGCGGTCATCCACTGGAATCGCGGCGACATGGGTGCGCACGGTATCCATGTCGCCGAGACGCTTGGCGACGATGGCAGCAAGCAGGCGCAATTCGGATGACTCGATGTGGTCGAGTCCACGCTCGACTTCGGCCAGGGAGCTGGGTAAATCACCGCGCGCTGCAAGATCGGCCGCCCGCCGATAGAAGTAGGGGGCAGAGTAGCCCTCGGGAATGTGCGTGTGCAAGTCCTGACCGCAGATTGAACAGCGGGGTGAATCAGGGGAGATCAGAACGACTCGTCCACAGTGGGTGCAGGTTACCTGGTGCATGGCATCCTAATCAAAGTTGGCACGGTGTAGGTAAGCAATGGATGCGCAACGCCGGAACGTTTCGTGTAAGCATTCTACCATTGATCATTGACGGGCCAAAAGCCGACCGGACCACTTACCCAGGGCTTCTCATGAGCCAGAGATAGGCGTGGGTACCAGGCGCCAACTACTCCTTGCCACCGAGGTGGCGATTGAGAAAGTTCGCCATCTGGGTGAACGAGTCGATGCGGTTGGCAAGCCGGCTGAAGATGTGGCCCTCGTCGGCATAGTGAACGAATTCGACGGTTCCGCCGGCAGCGCGGACGCGTTCGACAATCTGCTCCGACTCGGAAATGGGCACGCGTGGATCGTTGTCGCCGGCCAGCACAAGCAAAGGTGCACGAATCGAGCTGACCTTGTGGATGGGGGAGATGGTCTCGAGAAAGTCCCGATTGGCTGTCAGGCTGCCATACTCGCGCTCGCGGTGCGCCCGCCTCCAGGGTCCGGTGCGCTCGAGGAAGGTGACCCAGTTGGAGATGCCGACCACGTCGATTCCGGCCGCGAAGGCCTCGGGATACTCGGTGAGTGCAGCAAGGGTCATGAATCCGCCGTACGATCGCCCATAGACTGCGATACGCGCACTGTCAATGGTGGAATGATCGTTTAACCAATCGACAGCTGCCTTGAGATCGGCTACGCTGTCCATGCGCTTCTCAATATCATCAAGCGCGACATAGGCACGTCCATAGCCTGTGCTGCCGCGCACATTGGGAGCGAGTATGGCAAAACCCTGGCTCAGGAAATACTGGAATGTGACAAAGAGTTCAGGGCGCAGTTGGCTGGCAGGCCCACCGTGGACGTAAAGAACGCATGGAAAGCCACCTGCGGGCAACTCTGCGAGAGGTGTATAGAGAAATGCGGGGATTGAACGACCATCGTGGGCTGGGTAGCTGACGAGTTGCGGATGGCTGAAGGTCGTCGCGTCGAGGCCTGCACGGTTGCTGAAGGTCAGTTGGCGCGTGGTGGCGTCAAGGATGCGCACCGTCCAGACGTCAGCGGGTGCGACGGGCGTTTGGAGTGCGAAGACGAGAAAGGTGCCGCGCGCGTTGAAGCGGATTGATGAGATGACGCCTTCCGGAAAGTCGTCAACCTGTTGACGGCGCCCGCTGTGCAAGTCAAGAAGGAAGAGACGACTGTATCCCTGTATGTTGAGTGTAAACGCCGCTGTGCGGCCGTCGTGCGCCACGGTGAAGAGCTCAAGTTCGCCTTCGCCTGGTTCGTCATCGGCGTTGAGGATAGGCGTCAGCGATCCGTCTGCGGGATCCATGCGGCAGAGCGCGCCGCGGTCGTGGAGAGAGTCGGTGATAAGGTAGACGCCACGTGCAGCCCATTGAATAGCCCAATAGCGTGCCGGCGCGCGGTTGGCTGTGAGGCGGATTTCGTTGCCCGTTTCCATGTCCAGCGCGAAGAGATCAACCTCAAGTGTGGCAACTTCTTCGGTCGAAAGCACGGTTCGGCCATTGGGTGACCAGGCAACGGCCGCGCGCAGGCCTTTCGCCTCGTGGACAAGGGACGCCGCAGCGGTGCGCAGGTCCATGCGGTAGATATCGAAGTCAATCCCGTTGCGCGCATTTGAGGTGTAGACAATTTCCTGACCGTCGTCGCTCCATGCGCCGAATGAATGGATTGCGTCCGCGTTGCTGGTGAGTTGACGAACCGTGTGCGTCTCGTGGCCATCGGCATCCACGCCGAAATTCGTGACGAGATGGAACTGATAGCGTTCGTTGCCGCCCACGTCACTGACCGCAATCAGGTGGGGATCGGCGCTTGTGCCGTGGAGTTCCCAGACCTTTTCGTTCATGAAGGTGAGCTGTCGCGGCCATGTGGCCTTGCCCTCACCGCGTGTGCCCACGCTCCACGCCTGAAAGGTGCCGGTGACGTCGGTCAGGTAGGCAACGCGGCTACCGTCGGGCGCGAGGACGGGCGACACCGCGCTGCGAATGTTGAGATAGCGAGCAAAGTCGGGTCGTTCGGTGGAGGCATCAAATGGTGGCATGGTTGAATGTCCTGGTGAAGCAGACTCAGCGCCTTCTCAGCGCAAAAGTGCGGAGAGACACGCTAGGAACAATTGTGTAGGAGCGAGTGTTTGCGTCGCCTACTTGCGAGGCGCGCGGGCAGCTTCTTCAAGCACGGCGAGCGTCTCGGCGGCTGCCTTCTCCCACGAAAAGCGCTTGACATTCTCGTGGCCGGCCTCAATCAGCCGAGCGCGCAACGCTTCGTCGCTGCTGAGGCGTAGCATGGCTACGGCGATCGCATCCACGTCATTGGGATCAACGAAGAGGGCTGCATCTCCGGCAACTTCGGGAAGGGATGAGTTGGTGGCTGTCAAGACGGCAACTCCGGCCTGTTGCGCCTCGAGCACGGGAAGCCCGAAGCCTTCGAATAGTGAAGGATAGCAAAAGAAGCGCGCGCCATGCAAGAGGGCGACTGCATCGGCAGGCGCGAGATACCCCGGCAGATGGATTGTATCACCCAGGCCGAGGGCCGCAATTTGGGCAAGCAGCGGCTCGCTCTTCCAGCCGGGGGCGCCTGCGAGCACGATGTCAAAGCCTCTGTGCCCCGCAGCGCGCAAGCGGGCATATGCCTGGGCGATCCGCACAAGGTTCTTGCGCGGCTGAATCGTCCCGATGAACAGTGCGTAGGGTCGTTCCAGACCAAGACGGGCGCGCACGGCGGCAATCTGGCCGGGAGTCGGTGCTTTTGCCTGCAATACCGCGGCTTCGTGGACAACGTGGACTCGACTGTGGTCTACATGGTATGCCGAGTGCAGGTCCGCTGCCGTGGCATTGCTTACGGCGATGAGGCGGGTTGCGCGCATTGCGGCATAGCGCGTGCTTGCGTCGAGGTAGAGGCGCTGGCTGCGGGTGTGGCTGTCGGGCAGGTGCAGATAGCCGAGGTCGTGAATCGTCACAACGCTCGGTGGCAAAGCACCCGGCGCTGCAATTGGCAGAACGTGCGCAGGAATGAACAGGACGTCGGGTCGGTCGCGCTGGATCGCTTCGGCAAGGCGGCGATGGGTCCATGCGCGCGCTGGCGGCAGAACGTGCTGGAAGACTTTGGCGTTTCCTGCAAGCAGGGGGTGATTTGTGGCAAGCGGCTCGGTCAGGTAAAGCAGCCAGTGATACGCATCGGCATTGGGCAGTGCAACTAGGTGGCGGATGATCTCGAAAGAATACCGTTCAGTGCCGGTAGGATTTGGTTTGAGGGAACGGGAGGCATCAATGGCAATGCGCATTGGCGGAAAATAACGTCTGCTTCCTCATGGAGTATGCGGCGGGCGAACAGTCGGGTGCGAGTCAGGTCCTGGGCAATGGGCCGGCGCCGGGGGGCTTTGAACTGGCGTCGAGCATTTTAGTTATCGCTGGCTGACGGAATCGTCGGACCTGTCGGGCCGTCATCGGCGGCGTGCGCGGCCAGCGCAAACTGGGGAAGCCAGAATGGGTGGTCGTAACAGCCGGCAGGAGTGGCAAGTAGTTCGGCGAGCAAGTCGCCGAGGCCGATGGCGAACTTGAATCCACGACCACTCATACCCGCGGCGAAGACCACCTGGGGCCATTCGGGATGGCGATCGATGATGAATGCGCGACCGGGCGTTTCCGTGTAAAGGCACATGTCGACGCCCACGGGCTCCGGGTCGATTCCGACAAGGCGCGTGGCGACGGTAGCCGAGAGGGCATCCACTTCTGCGCGTAGGACAGAGCGTTCGGCGTCGGGATCGACGATCGTGCCTTCCAGTTCAAGCGCCACCTTGACAATGCCTGGGCGCTCATAGATCGGAAAACCATAGACGTGCGGCTCTGTACTGAAGATGTAGATCGGGGCGCGCTGCGTCGACCACTGCTCGGGAACAGTGGCGCGGAAATAGGCAACCTGCTGGTGGGTTACGGTGAGCGGCAAACGTGTAGTGAGCAGGGGTTCCAGCAGCCGCTGCGCCCACGGCCCGGCGGCGATTACCACTTGCCCGACGCTGATTGAGGCGCTGCGTCCCTTCTCGAGCACCGTGATCGTTACGCCCGCGGCATGCGGTGTGATTGCCTCGACGCGGCACTCTGTGCGGACGACGGCGCCATTGCGCTGGGCGCAGCGCACCAGCGCGGCCACACATCGCGACGCCGCAAGGATGCCCGAACGAGGCTGGAAAATGGCGTATTCATCGTCGCCAATGCGGAATTGCGGATAGCGAACTGCCAACTCAGCGTTATCGAGGATTTCGAAGGGTATGTCGAAGGCAGCGAGTGAAGACTGTGCCCCGACGAGAAATGGATCACCGGTGCGCCCAAAAAAGAGGCCGCCGCACATTTCTAGGAGGGATTCGCTGCTTTCCGCCTCGAGTCCGCGCCAGAGAGCAGCCATTGCCGGCATCATTGCGGTCTCATACTCGGTGGGGTGCGTGTAGCGGAAGATGCGCGAACCGCCGTGACTACTGCCGCGTGTATGCCCAATCTGCTCCTGCTCAATGAGAAGAACGCGTTCACCGCGGCGGGCAAGCGCATAGGCGGCCGCGGAGCCAATGGCGCCCGCGCCGATGACAGCGACGTCGTAGGTATCCTGTTTGGCCGGCTTCGTGATTTGGGGGATAGATGACATTGAGGGCAGATGACTCTTGCGCGTGAACAGGACTCCGTGAAACGCCCGGCTGCGAAATGGAGGGTTGTCGCAGCGATGAAAGCGCGAAGTGGTGGTTTTCCGGATTGCCAAGTACGTGTATACTAACAGTCAGGAGTCGCGGAGTCAATCCGGAAAGTTCCGTTGTGGACGCAAGAGGCCTGCTCGGAGTACCGGAAGGACGATCGGCCAAATGCGTGACAGGACGGAGTTGGCACGCAGCAACCACTACGCGATTGACGAGTCCATTACGCCGAGCCATCATTGCCGCGAGTTGATTTAGGGTGGACACCTGGACGAACATTTGGATATCCAGCCTGTGGATCGCAGGATTGGCAGGAGTGGTTACTGCGCTGAGTCATGATGGATGGCGGCGTAGTATTGCGCGCCAAGCGACTCCGCACGATTCTGGTGAGCCAATGCCAACCAAAGATGGTTCCGCCGTGTGGTTGTCGGCGAGTGTCACTTTGGTAACGGTTGGCTTGTTTCTGAATGGGCTTGCTGCAGACCCGCGTTCCCCGCGTGGATGCTGGTGGTTTTGGGGGCGATGGTTGTACTTTCCTGTTCTACATTGATACGTACCGCCCAGTCCGCACGGAATCCTTGACAGCTTCGTGCAGACGCAACGACGCACTTGAATAGGACGCGCCACCTGAAGGAGACTGGATCCATGGCAGAGCAGAGTGTTTCCAATCAATGGCAGTTGCAGGACACCGGCGAATCGTTGGAGCAGTGGAAGCTGCAAGATAACGAACAGCGCCTGCCTGCGCATATGGAGTTGCAAGACGACTACGATAGTCCGGAACTGATTGACGCGGCCTGGCAGCCAATTGACTACCGCGCGATGCAGGCTGCGGCCTCCGGCAAGTCGCGGCGGGGTGGGGCTGCGCTTGGCGCCTTGCTGGTTGTCGCGCTAGTCGGCGTCGGCGCCTACCTTGCGTGGTTCTACATCAATGGGCAAGGTGGAACTGACCCAATCGCTGCCGCAGTGCCGAGTCAAACAACCGCCGAAGCAACAGATCCCGGCGTCAAGGCGGCTGCCCCAGTGGATATGTCGAATCTCAACAACGCGGCCGCCATGACGGATACGACGGCGGCCCAAGCCGACCCGGCGCCGGAAGCTGCACCGCCCGCGCAGGCCGCGGAAGCGGTTGATCCGGTCGCGCCTGTGGTCGAACCCCTGATTCCGGCGCAGCCCACCACGCTCGAAGTACGTCAGGCGGTCGTCAACTCACCACTTGGAGTCAACATGCGCGCCTCGGCGGCGGCCACAGGTGCGTTGATCGCCACGCTTGATGACAAGACGCAACACGTTGTCGCAAGTGGACCGACAGCCGACGCGACAGGCGCTACCTGGTATGAGTTGGCGCTTCCCGACAAGTCGCGTGGTTGGGTGAGCGGCGAGTTCATCACTGTGACGCTGCAAACACTTCCTTTTGCCGATGCCGAGCAGCTGCTGGTTGCAGTTGGCATAACCCCGACCGTCGCAGCGGCGCTGCCGGTCGCCGAATCAGTGGTGTCAACCGTCACTGCGTCGACTCCCGTTACCACCAGCCCAGCGCCGGGGGCTGCAGACGAGCCAACTGTGCGCCTTTCGGCGGTCATCAGCGCACCTGCGGGCCTGAATCTGCGGCGCAGTGCGGAGTCCGGGGACAATGTCATCAAGCTGCTTGAAGGTGCGACGGCACTTTCGGTAATCGGGCGCTCCGCCGACGGGTATTGGGCGCAGGTTGAACTTGCTGACAATCAGCGGGGCTGGCTGGCGACCGAGTATCTTTCAATCACGGGTGACATCAACACAATTCCGTTGGGTACGTCGTTGCCGCTCACGCCAACCGTGACTTCTGGGCTTGGCGCCGCCGCAATTGAACCGGCTGCTTCGATCGCGCCGACTGTCACCGCAACGCTTGCCACGAGCGAGACGACGGCAGCGGCACCTCTCGCTGCGCCGGCCGGAGACATTGGGGCGGGAACCGCCTTCACCGTGACGAGTATTATGGGCGTCAATGTGCGCGCAGAGCCGTCTAACGATTCTCCGGGAATCCTGACACTTTCCTGGAGTACAAGCGGTGACGCAGTCGGTCGAACGGCTGACAACGAGTGGGTACGCGTGACGATTCCCAGCGGCCAAAGCGGCTGGGTGGCGGCCAAGGCCGTCAGCCTCTCTGACGGCATCGCGGCTTTGGCAGTTGTGGAGTAGCGTTCGCTGAGTTGACGGACTCAGCTTGAGACTGTGTATCCGGCAAACTCAGTGCGGGGCGTGGGCAGTGCGCGCGCTCCGCACTTCTTTGTGGCCGAGTGGCCATCCCCTCCCTTGGAGGCAACCATGCAACCGGATGCACATGTGAGCGACAGGCGCGGCAGCCAGTTCGTCTGGGCTGCCGTGTTGATTATTGGCGGCGCGCTGCTGCTGAATCTTTAATTATGGGCTTCTCGAGGCGTATGAGCCCCTGGCGCAGTGGATCGCGGCGGGCGCACTGACTCTCGGCAGCGTAGCCTTTTTCCTCTCGGTCGCGCGCACGCCCGCGGCGTGGTGGAGGCTGATTCCGGCGTGGACGCTGCTCGCGCTTGCGGCGATGGTCATGCTCAGCACGCAGGAGAGCGTGGGCGGACGCTTGGTAGCGGCCGTGCTCTTCTGGGGGCTGGGGCTTGCATTTGGGCACATCTACTTGCGTGCGCGCAGCGAGAACTGGTGGGCGATCATGCCCGGCGGTTTCATGATTGTACTCGGCGTCGTGATTGGCCTCAGCCAGTGGGTGCAGTCGCTTGAGGTGTTGGGCGCGGTTCTTTTCGGGGGACTTGGGCTTGTCTTCTTGCTGCTTTCCTTAGTGGGCGGTGCGTTGCGTCACTGGTGGGCGCTTGTGCCCGGAAGCATCCTGCTCCTGTTCGGGCTCTTTGTGCTGGGCGGTGGGCACGCGGGCGGCAGTTGGCGGTGGTGGCCACTCCTTGCGATCAGCGCAGGGGTGCTGATCGCCTGGCGCGCGCTGCGGCCCGCTCCCGCGCAGATGATGGAAATCAATCGCGCTCCGGCTGCGCGCAACCTCGAGGCGGGCCCTGTGACCAAAGCAACGCCCGCCGCGGCGAGCACGTCGATCCAGATGCTTGACGATATCGATGATGTATAGATTGTGTGTTGAAACGGCGCCGGCGGAAGGCGTTGCGCACAGTAACAGGAGGCAGCCGTGGATCAAGTGACTGGCCTGTTGACGTTGACTCTCGTGCAAATGGACTGCAAGTTTGGTGATCCGGCGCACAACTTTGCGCACGCTGAAGGGTTTGTGGCAGAGGCCGCCCGCCGGGGCAGCGACCTGGTTCTGCTGCCTGAGTTGTGGAGCACCGCCTATGATCTCGAACGGGCCGCGGAGCTTGCTTCGCCGCACGTCAACGGCGCGGGCGAGGGTGGGGAGGGAAACTGGTTTGGGAGGCTGGCGACAATGGCGCAGGAGCACAAGGTGTGGATTGCCGGCTCCACGCTTGAGGCGCTGGATGGACGCTTCTACAACTGCATGACGGTCTATGGGCCGGATGGGCAGCTTGCCGCGGTCTACCGCAAGATTCACTTGTTCCGGCTGATGCAGGAGGAAAGGTACCTCGCGCCGGGCCCGGAAGCTGTTTGCGCCTCGCTGCCGTGGGGCAAAACCGGCATGGCGATCTGCTACGACTTGCGTTTTCCCGAGCTATTCCGCAAGTATGCGCTCTCCGGCGCAAAGTTGATGCTCATTCCGTCAGAGTGGCCACACCCGCGCAAAATGCACTGGCGCACGCTTCTGCGCGCACGGGCCATCGAGAACCAGTGCTTTGTGGCGGCCTGCAACCGCGTGGGCGAGACCAACGGCAGCACATTCTTCGGAGCGTCGGCGGTCATCGATCCGTGGGGCGAAACACTGATCGAGGCGGGCGAGGCGGAAGCGCTGCTAACGATGCGCATTGACCTCAACAAGGTGGAGGCCGTGCGCAAGCGCATCCCGGTCTTTGAAGACAGGCGCGCCGATCTTTACTGAAACGTGGGCGCGCCGCTAGCAGCGAGGACCTTTCCGGGCGAATGGGCGCCGAGTCAGGACTTCGTTCTACAGCGCGCCGCTTTCGTGCGGCGCAGGGTCCGTCTCCGGATTGCGGACCGTGATCGAGTCGCCGTCCATTGCGTCAATGACAGCAAGCGCAATAATGGGCACACCGAGATGAGTGAGCAGGGAGCGGCCGCTCTCAAAGCTCTTCTCAATGATGCAACCGATACCGCACAGCGTCGCCTGACATTGGTCCACCAAATGGGCCAGGGCGGCGATCGTTTTGCCGGTGGCGAGGAAATCGTCGATGAGCAGGACGCGGTCGGACGGGCGCAAGTACTCGGGTGAGACGATCAGTTCGACGATTCCGCCCTTTGTGTGGCTGGGCGCCTGTGCGCTGTAGACGCCTTCCGCCATTGTAATGGGGCGAGTCTTGCGTGCGTAGACCACCGGGACGTTGAGCACCATGCCACAGGTGAGCGCCGGTGCGATTCCGCTTACTTCGGCGGTAATGATTTTGGTGACGCCCGTGACGCCGGCCGCCTCGAAGCGCCGCGCAAAGGCGCGACCCATCTCAAACGTCAACTCCGGGTCGAGCTGATGATTGACAAATCCGTCAACCTTGAGGATTCCTCGACCCAGGTTACGCCCTTCGCTGCGAATTCGATCCACCAACTGCTGCATAATCGACTCCTGGACTGGTTGAATTGAACCTTCGTGGCGTGTGCGGCTTCTAGCGGCTGGCCGGCTGCGAGATTTGTGCATGGAGCCGTTCGAGCAAATTGGCGGCCGTCTCTGGGCCACCAAGATCGGCAAACTCGTCACGCAAACGACGCGCAGCATTACGCGCGGGAGAGTCCACAGGCGCGATTTCGTCAAGCGCCTTGGCCAGTCGTTGCGGGGTGACTTCGGCGGGACGAACGTACTGCCCGCACCCTGTGCCGCGACGCCCAGGGCCTGCTGTATCTGGTCACCGGCGTGGGGGACGATGATTTGCGGGACGGCGTGCGTCACAAGCGCGTGGGTGGTGCCAGCGCCACCGTGCTGGATGGCTGCGGAGACGTAGGGAAGCACCGCTGCGAAGTCGATCATGGGCAGAAGAAGCGAGGCGGCCGGAAGGCGGCGCTTCAGGTCGGCAAGCTCGTCACTCGATACGGGCCCCGTCGCGACAATCGGTTGCGCACCGACGAGTACTGCCGCATGCGCCGCGGCGGTGAAGAAAGCCGGGTCACGGTTGAATGATGTGCCAAGCGTAATGAGAATCCACGGCCGCATGGCGGGATCGGGAAATTCGGCAGGGGGCGGCTTGGGGTTGGGGGCCTTGCCGCCGGTATGGTGCGTTTGCGCGCCAATGGTAATTGCGTCGGCCGCAGCGTACCAGGTGGGGCTCCAGTATGTGATATGGAGCACCGGCGACACGATTCCCGGAGGGCCGCTCTGGGTGAAGAATTGGCCTACGATGCCCCACTGTGCAAGGCGGTCGGCAAAGTCCCGTTCGAGCGCGCCGGAAAGGGCAGGGTCTGGTGCTGCGGTCTGCACATGCGCGGGCCACCCTGCCACGACGAGCGGCAGCTCGAGGCGCTCGGCGACGATCGCCGCGGCTGCCACAAAAGGTTCAGTCACAATGAAATCGGGCCTGAAGGCGGCAGCGATGGTTTGAAGCTCGGCTGCAGCGGCGGAAACGCGTTCGACTTCGAGCCACTGGTCCAGCGCGCGCATTTCGGCGTGCGCTCGTCCAGGCATCGTCGGACATGACGCCGCGCGGAAGTGGAGGTGGGGGTGGCCAGCGCCAGCCTGTCTCGCCAAGCTCTACAAAGGAGACGCCTGCGTTTGTCACGTGCTCCGCAACAGCCGCGCCGCTTGCCCACAGCGTTTGATGGCCGCGCCTGGCGAGCGCCGCGGCAGTGGGCAGGTACCCGCCCCAATCCAGGTGGCCGGTGAGCTGGGCTGAAGTGAAGAGCAAGCGCATGGTGAGGGCTATTGTGCTACGGAAAAAGGCCCGGATCAGCAAGGCAGAAATGCGTATTTGTGTAATATACCACTTCCGATGGATGCAACAACGCCGAACAAGATTCCTGGTTTTTCATTGTGCGCAGAACTTGCATTCGTCAAGTCCAGGTGATATAGTGCTGTTGTATTCGTTGCGGCCAGTCCATGTCTTTTCCGGGAAGTGGGGAAAACCCCACTTTTCTTGTTGTCAGAGGCTGGCACGCTTTCGCGAGAAGTTATCCGCCGGTGGACCCTCCGGCTATTCCAAAGGGCCAGTCGTGTGCGAACCAGTGGAGGAAGAACGCAGGTATGTCCAAAGCCTTGATTGCAGGAATCAATCAGGTTGCCTCAGATAAGGGTCTTGACCGTGAGATCATCTTCGAGGCTATCGAAGCAGCGCTCGTATCAGCATACAAGCGCAACTACGGATCGGTTGCCAATGTAAGCGCCGCAGTTGACCGCGAGTCTGGGGAGATGCGCGTCTTTGCCGAGCGCGAAGTCGTGGATGATGTTGAGAACCCGCGCACCGAAATCTCTCAGGAAGACGCGCAGCTGCTCGTCCCGGGCATTGAACTGGGCGATGTCGTCAAGGTTGACTCCAAGCCTGACGACTTTGGGCGCATTGCCGCGCAGACGGCGAAGCAGGTCATTTTGCAGCGCATTCGTGAAGCCGAGCGCGACACGGTCTACGAGAACTTCGCCCACAAGGTTGGCGAGATCCTTACCTCGCAGGTGCGCAGCGTCGATGTCGCATCCGGCGCCGTGACGCTCCTCCTCGACAACAAGCACGAGATCCTCATGATGAAAGAGGATCAGATCGGCAGCGAGAAGCTGCGCCGTGGAGACTATCTCAAAGTCTTCGTTGTGGATGTTCACAAGAGCACGCGTGGCCCAGTTATCAAACTGAGCCGCACGCACCGCAATCTCCTGCGCCGCCTGATGGAGCAGGAAATTCCCGAAGTGCGCGACGGCATGGTCGAAATCAAGGCCATTGCCCGCGAGCCTGGTGCGCGCAGCAAGGCAGCAGTGATTGCGACGGTGCCGAATGTGGATCCCGTGGGAAGCTGTGTGGGTCAACGTGGTCTGCGCATTCAGAATATCGTCAACGAGCTTGCAGGCGAGAAGATTGACGTAATTGAATGGCACGCGGACCTTGCCCAGTACATCGCCAATGCACTGAGTCCTGCGCGGGTGACGAGCGTACTGCTTGACGAAAAGAGCCAGATCAAGACGGCCGTGGTGATTGTGCCGGACAAGCAGCTCAGCCTGGCAATTGGCAAGGAGGGGCAGAACGCGCGCCTTGCTGCCAAACTCACCGGCTGGCGGATTGACATCAAGAGCGAGACCGAAGCTGCCTCAGAAGGGCTTGACACACTTGTGGCCGAGCGTGCTTCGCTCAGACTGTCCAAACAGGGAGATTTGCTTGCCGTCGCCGAACGCTTTCTGCAAGGGCAGGAGGCTCCGACCGAGGACAAGCTTTGGCAGGCAGCACAGGCCGTGCAGGATGCAGGCGCAGGGCTGGACATTGCCGAGCAGAATCTTGCCGGCGAGGCCGCAGATGTGGCGGCCGGAAAGAAGGCGCGCAAGGCCAAGGAGGCTGAGTCCATTGACGCTGCCGACTTCGAGTTGCCCGAGGGATTGCCCGCGGATCTTCCCGACGCCGCTGAGTTCCCCACCTTGGGTCCCGTCAACGCTCCTGCAGCCGGTGATCTTGACGACGCGTTCCAGCGCAGTCTGGCCGCAGTCGACAGCACGCCGGAAACCATTCTGCCGAGTGAGTCGCCTTTCTCGGAAGATGAGGCGCCAGCTGCCGTCGAGAAGGCCGCCCCTGAAGGGGACGTCCTGCCGCAGGTCATTACCGCCGACATGCTGCGCGCGCGAATGGCGCAGCGCAAGCAGGCTGAAGCCACGAACTTCGCCGATATTGAGGTGCCCGCGGAACTGCTTGCAGGCTACAACAAGGTCGACGATGTTGATGACTATGTCGTACCTGGCGTCAAGCCGAAGGCCAAGGGCAAGAAGGGCGTGCCGGTCCCGGTAGTTCCCGCCAAGCCCAAGAAGAAGAAGTACTACGCGGCCGATGGCGAAGAAGAAGAGGCCGTCGAGTAGTTGCGCTGCGGTGCCGTTTGCGGCAAACAGGGGGCGGAAGTCGAAGCACATGGCGGAATCGAAGCAGCCCCATCTGCGGCACGTGCCGCAGCGCACCTGCGTCGCTTGCCGGCAGGTGCAAGGCAAGCGAGCGTTGATTCGCCTTGTCCGCACTGACGAAGGCGTTGAGATTGACGAGAAGGGCAAGCGCCCGGGACGAGGGATGTACCTGCATCCGAACCAGCAATGTTGGCAGGCGGCGCTCAAGGGCGGGCGCATTGAGCAGGCGCTGCGGGTCAAACTGAGCGCAGCCAATCGCCAGGTCTTGCTGGCCTACGCAGCCACGCTGCCATTGCGCGCAGAGGCGGCCGAAGGTTCGGACGCGACAAGCATGGATGTACGCGACGAAGCCTGAAAGCGCTGCCGTCGCAGAACGAATAGGGTTGCGGGTTTCGCAGCACGGTGCTCGGTTTGCAAAGGATGCGGGCGTCGTGCCAAGTAAAGGATTTACAGGGACATCATGAAACAGTCGATCCAGGCGCAGTACGCGTCCAGTGCTTCGTATCATGCCGCGGCACGTCGTTGACATGCGGGGGCGAAGGAGCGGGACGGTTGTTGCGGTTGTGATGGGAGCAAGACGATGAGCATGTTCTGAGTATGGCAAGACTCGGTTTGCCCGAGATGCTGCACCCCACGCTCACTGTTTGCCCCTTCCCACCGCCTCACACCTCTCGCACCGGTCTCTCCTGCACCGGCAGTTGCGACATTATCACGCACGAACAGACGCTTTTGCTGCAATCCTGGGTGCGCGCGCCGTCAGTCACTGGCGGATGCGCGACTCATCACAACGCGCGCTGCGCGCAGGTAGTACGGACATGGAACCTGTTTGTGCGCGCAGCGTCCGTGACAAAAGCGAAATGAACAAGTGAATTAGTAAGCCGAGGGGGTAACACACATGGCAGGACAGACGAGTGGCGGTGGTGGCGGAGCGGGTCGCAGCGGCGGCGGGTCGAGCAGTGGTTCAGGCGGTGGCGGCGGGCGTCCAGGCGGTGCGGGCGGTGGCCCAAGTCGCAGCGGCGGACCGAGTCGTGGCGGAAGCAGTGGTGGCGGACCCAGCCGTGGCGGAAGCAGCGGTGGGGGTCGCGCACCCGATTTCAGCGCGCCGCGTGCGCCCACGCGCGGACCGAACAGCCGCGGCAAAGCCAAGGGACCGAGTGGGGGTGCCGGCCGCGGGCGACCGACGCGCGAGCAGGAACCGCCACTGGCGGTGATTGCGGCGCTTGCCCCGAAGCCGCCCAAGGAAGCCAAGCGCGTCATCACCGATGTAAAAGTTGGTGACTTCATCACTGTGCGCGATCTTGCAGGGCTAATGGAGCGCAGCCCGATTGATCTTATCAAGGTGCTGATGCAGTACGGCATCATGGCGCCGATCACCCATAACATCGACCATGACACCGCGGTGATTCTTGGCGAGGAGCTCGGCGTCAAAGTGCTTCCCATCGACGCCGACGATGTTGAAGCCGAGGACGAAGTCGAAGACGGCGTTGCGGTGGCCGAACAGGCGCAGACACTTGTCAAGCAGGTGCTCGGTTCGGAAATTGAGGAGAACCTCGAGCCGCGACCGCCGGTCGTCGCTGTTCTCGGCCATGTCGACCATGGCAAGACGACCCTCCTGGACCGAATCCGTCACACGGATGTTGCCAGCGGTGAGGCAGGTGGGATTACACAGCGCACGGGCGCCTACCAGGTAACCCTGGAGGGCAAGCCGATTACGTTCCTCGACACGCCCGGCCATGAAGCCTTTACAGCCATGCGTGCGCGCGTGCGCGCGTTGACCGACATCGTAGTGTTGGTTGTCGCGGCTGATGACGGCGTGATGCCCCAGACGCGCGAGGCGATCAGCCACACGCGCGCCGCCGGCGTGCAGATCATTGTTGCCGTCAACAAGATTGACAAGCCAAACGCCAATCCGGATCGCGTCCTCGAGGAGCTTGCCAAGGAGGGGTTGCAGGCCGAGCAGTGGGGTGGCGAGACGATCGTCGTGCCGCTCAGCACGCTGCGCAACGAAGGAGTGGAAACGCTCCTCGAAAATATTCTTGTGGTGTCGGAGCTTGAGAATTACCGGGCCAACCCCGACGGCCGCCTTGTGGGAACGGTGATCGAGTCCTCGCTGGACAAGAACCGCGGCGTTACGGCCACGCTTCTCATTCAGAATGGCACGCTTCATCAGGGCGACAGCATTGTTGTCGGCTCCACATGGGGCAAGATCAAGGCAATGTTCGACCACGAAGGCAAGCCGATCAAGGTGGCTACCCCGAGCACGCCCGTCATCGTGCTTGGCCTTCATGAAAGCCCGGCGGCCGGTGATGTGCTCGAGGGCGCACGCAGCGACAAGGACGCCAGAGCGATTGCCGAGGAGCGTCACGTTGCCGACAATGCACGCGCCGGTGCTGCCGCGGCAGCTCTGCCACGCATGTCGCTCGAGGAACTCTTTGACCGCGTGCAGGGCGGCGGCAACAAGGTGCTCAACTTGATTGTGCGCGCAGACTTGCAGGGTACGCTTGAGCCCGTTATCAACTCGCTCAACGACATCGCCAATGACGAAATCGACATCAAGATTCTTCATTCGGCGGTGGGCAATATCAGTGAGAGCGATGTGATGCTCGCTGAGGCCAGCGACGCGATCATCATTGGTTTCTCGGTGGGAACGGACAAGGCCGCGGCGGGACGCGCCGAGCTATCGGGCGTTGAAATCCGCAATTACACGATCATCTACAAGATGATTGAGGACATCGAGGATGCCGTCAAGGGAATGCTCGATCCCGTCTATGAGGAGCGCAACGTTGGTCACGCTACTGTGCTGCAGCTATTCAAGCTGCGACGCGGTTCAATTGCGGGCTGCAACGTGATTGATGGTGTAATCAAGCGTAACGCCAAGGCACGTGTGCTGCGCAACGGCACGCCGGTCATTCTGGCAAACCGCGTCGAAACGCTGCGCCGCTTCACCGAAGACGTGAACGAAGTGCGCACGGGCTTCGAATGCGGCATCAAGCTGCAGGATCGCAGCGATGATGTACTGATTGGTGACGTGATCGAAACGTTTGAAAATGTCCGGGTCCGCTAGGATTCCGTGAGCACCGAAGAGACCGGTGTGCGCCTGGGGCCGCTGAAATGCAACCGCCAGGCGCACGCCGGTCGCCGGTTGAAGGAGTGACTTCCGTGACAAGTGAAAAGCGGCAGCAGCGCGTGCGCGGGCTGCTTGTTGAAGAGCTCGCAATTCTGATTGGCAGCGAACTTGAGGATCCGAAGTTGAGTTTTGTGACGGTCACCGATGTTGTGGTCAGCAAAGACCTTCACAACGTGCGCGTCTATGTCAATCACCAGGACGAGAACGTATCAAAGCGTGAGGTGTTGAGCCGCCTTGAGAAGGCAGCGCCCTTCGTGCGCGGCAAGATTTCCGAGCGGCTGACAATGCGTTCCGTGCCGGAAATTACCTTCGAGTACGACGAGTCGGCGCTGCCGCGCGGCGCGCCTGACCGAACTGCTTGGCCAGATTGCTGCCGAACGGGCCGCGGACGACGCGGCATCAGACTGCGGCCGCCCCCGCGGAAGCTTCTGCAGATGCAGGCAGTGAAAACGCATGATTCCAGCCGCGTTGATCGACGGCGTTGCAGGCTTCGCAGCGTTGCCTGGTGGTCAGCCACGTCAAGCCTGATGGTGATGCCATCGGCAGCCTGCTCGCGATGGGATTCCTCCTTAAGGCACTTGGCAAGGAGTCCGTGTTGAGTCTGGCGGACTACGTACCTTCAATCTATCGCTCACTGCCAGGCGCCTATTCGATTGTTGGACCGCAGTCGAGTGCGACGGGGATAGACACCGTAATTGCGCTCGACTGTTCTTCCCTTGATCGCCTGGGCGGCGCGTACGGGCCCGCATTGGCCGATCTGCCACTGCTTGTCATTGATCACCACGTGACCAATGATCTTTTTGGCAGCGTGAACTGGGTTGCACCTGAATGCGCGGCCACGAGCCAAATGCTCCTGCTGCTGGCCGATGCACTTGGCGCTGAGATCGACCGGGCGACTGCACAGTGCCTGCTCACCGGAGTCGTCACTGATACCCTCTGTTTCCGCACCAACAATACCACGGCTGATGTGCTGGCTGCGGGAATGCGCCTGCTGCAGGCGGGCGCGAACCTCACCGATATCACCGAGAATATCCTTGACCAGCGCAGTTTCGGGGTCGTCCGTCTTTGGGGAGAAGTGCTCGACGCAGCGCAGCTTGAAGGTGGCGTGATCTGGGTGACGATCAGCGAAGCGCAATTTGCAGCCTGTGGTGCGAAGGGCGATGACGGCAGCCTGAGCAGCCTTCTCATACGCACCGAGGGCGCCGACATCAGCGCGACCTTTGCCGAGAAGTTGGGTGAATCGGGCGCCCGGGCAGTAGAATGCAGCTTCAGGGCGCGCCGGGGCTTCGACATCAGCGCAATCGCCGGAGCGCTCGGCGGCGGCGGCCACCCGGCGGCTGGTGGTTGTACTGTCCTCGGCACGCTTGACGAGGCCGTTGCGCGCGTCGTGCCACTTTTGAAGCAGGCGCAGATGGCCCAAGAATCTGTTTCGGCCGCGCCGAGCGCAGAACCGCACTCATGATCGCCGAGTTGGTCAGGCAGCACGCGGCAATCTGCGCTGATCGCACGCTTCAGCAGGGAGCAGGCTCGCCTCGTGACAGGTGATGATACAGGTTTGAACGGGATCCTGTTGATCGACAAACCGGGCCTCGTTACGCATGGCCCGACCGCAGCGCCGCCCGCAGCCTCCACGCAAGCCGACGCACGTTCACTTCTTACAAGCCATGATGTTGTTCAGCAGGTGCGGCGCGCCGGCAGGCAGCGGCGCATTGGCCATACCGGCACGCTTGATCCCATGGCGAGCGGGCTGCTTGTGCTCTGCCTGGGTTGGGCGACGCGCCTTGTTGAGTACTACCAGGGGCACGCAAAGGGGTACCGCGCCGAAATCACCCTGGGCTTCGCCACCGACACGTATGATGTACTTGGGGAAGTGACGGAGCGTCTGCCTGTTCCCAGGCTCGCGGAAAACGAAATTGAAGAGGCTCTGGCAGGGCTGCGCGGGTCTGTTATGCAAACGCCGCCGGTCTACTCGGCGCTGAAGCAAGGGGGCGAAAGCATTCACTACAAGGCCCGACGCGGCGAGGATGTAACAGTCGCGCCACGCGCCGTTGAGTTTCACGAAATCAGCCTGATCGAATTCGCACGCCCCGACCGGATTGTAATCGACATTCGTTGCTCTGCGGGCGCATACATTCGCAGCCTTGCCGTGGACCTTGGGCGGCTGCTGGGCACTGCCGCAACGCTTACGGCGCTGCGCCGCACCGCTGCGGGCCCATTTGGCATCGCCGAGGCCATTACGCTTGACCAGGTTGTCGCGGCTGGGAATGATGGAGGCCTGGCGCACTTGCTCCTTCCGCCCGGCGCACGGCTTGATCTGCCTGCATTCACCGCCGACGAGGATGTTCTGGCACGCCTCGGTCATGGACAGGCCGTGCGCGCTGCCGAACTGCGCGAGGTTGCGCTCACCGTTCCTGCTGCGGCCGTGGAAGGCGTGGCTCCGTCGCGTGCCGCACAAGCCGGCGACGTGTCCGGCCACACGGCGCAGATTCGTGGCGCCGCAAACGAACTTCTCGGCATCTTGCGCAGCGTGACAATTGCCTCCAATGCCTCCGGTTCGACCGGCTGGCGCGCAGACAAGTGGTTTTCCTGAACTATGTATACCTATTCCGACCTGCGCCAGGCAGAGATCGCTGGGCCAACCTATGTGGCTTTGGGCAACTTTGACGGCCTTCATCTTGGCCACCAGGCTCTGCTGATTCGGCGCGCGAACTTGCCGCCGCCGATCCACGCAGCAATGCGCAAACGGCGCTTGTGACCTTCAGCCCGCACCCTTTTGCGGTTCTGCGGCCCGAACAGCCCGTACTCTCGCTCACTTCGCCCAGCGAGCGGCTCATGCTCGCCGCTGCACTCGGTGTGGAAATCGGCGTGATACACCCCTTTACGCACGAGACGATGCAACTCACCGCGCGCGAATTCGTCGGCATTCTGCAAGCCCACCTGGGCATGGCGGGGCTTGTCGTCGGGCCGGACTTTGCGCTGGGGCGCAACCGCAGCGGTGACATTGCAGCTCTAACCGCACTAGGCGAGGAACTTGGCTACGTCGTGGAGGTCGTGGAGCCGGTCGAGAGAGAGGGTGTGCCCGCGCGCAGCAGCACTATCCGTGACCTTCTCATCGAAGGCAACGTTGAAGGCGCCGCAGCATTGCTTGGCCGCCCCTACAGCATCACGGGCGATGTCGTGCGTGGTGACCAACGTGGGCGACTCCTGGGAAGCCCAACGGCGAATATTGTCGTTCCGTCGGCAAAGCTCCTGCCTGCATTTGGTGTCTATGCGACGACTGCCCGCTTGTGTACGCCGGAGCAAGCCTATTCATTTGCCAGTGTAACGAATGTCGGTGTTCGCCCCACGGTGGACGGCCAGAATCTGCCGCGTTGAAGCCCACTTGCTCGATTTCCCGCCACCCGAGTTGCTCGACAACCTCTATGGCCAAACCCTTAACGTCGAATTTGTCGCCCGTCTGCGCGGCGAGAAGCGCTTCGACGGTCTCGACGCGCTCATCGACCAGATTCATCAAGATATTGCGCAGGCGCGCCGGATCCTTGGCTCCGGTGCATAAGGCGGCCGTCCGAATCCACTCAAACTCAGAACCGAAAAACACCATGAAATCGCCCTTCGTACGAAATCGCTCCCATGTGGTCGCGTTACTGCCCCTGCTCGCGTCGGCAATGATCGTCGCATCCTGCATGCCGATTTCGCCACTCAGTTTTCCATTGTCGGGAGGTCCGACTCCACCGTATGGGGTTTCTCCTGCTTCCAGGCTCTCGTCGGCCGTTGTCGCACAGAGTGCAGACGCGGTCCAGGTGGGCGATGCCCAATCGGGCCCAGTGGCTGTTGAGAGCAGCGCGGTTGTCACCAAAACGGTTGAAGTGGCAGCGGCGTCTCCGGTGACAGGCGAGGTAGCCATTACTGCGGAAGTCCCGGCCCTCCAGGTCGCAGGACTCGGCGGTATGGCAGCCGCTACAAGCGCCGGAGTTGCTCCGGCCCAGGTTGAGATGCCAGCGCAGACAACACCTCCCGGCAGTGGAGTGGTGCCGAAGCCCATACCTCCGCTCCAACCCATCACCCTGGTAGCCGCGGTAGATTGTCTCAATAATGGCCAGGTGGTGTATGGGCTGGCCTTGCAGAATACAAACGTCCGCGAGAATGCAAGTGCGAATTCTTGCCGCATTGGGCGGATTCCACGGGGCACACTTGTGAGAATCACTGCTGCGCTACCGGCCCCGGGCGCGGAAGTGGGAGCTGCCACGGCAGTGACGACGGCCGCTGCGGCACCCGCAACTGCATCTGAGGCGCCCGGCCTCGGCTACACGGAGGATGTGCAGCCGATTGTGCAGCGCAACTGCAGCACATGTCACAGTGGTGTCGCCAAGATCAAGGAGCTCCAGGTTACCTCGTACGCAGGAATCATGAAGGGCAGCGCAGGTGGGCCAGTTGTTATACCGGGAGACTCGACTGGCTCGTTGCTGTGGCAAATGATTAACACGGGCAAAATGCCCGTAACCGGCGCCCTGACTGCCGACGAGAAGAGCACGATCAAGCAATGGATTGACGATGGTGCTCTCGAGAGTCGCCCAATTGTTGCGGGTGCGCCGGTGGCGGAGGAAGCATCACCGGCAGCGGCTGCCGCGGGCGCTTCGTCGGCGGAGAATCCGCTTTGGCTTGGCGTGGAACCAGCCGATGTGAACCCCGTCACGGATCCTTGCGCTGCACCGAATGCCAAACCGGAGTACGCGGTGAGCAGCCAACTTGTGCTTCCGGTTGTTTGCGGCGCCGCGCCGGAAGCTCTTGCGGTCGATCAGCTGCGGGCACAGTTGGGGCTTCCTACGGTGGGCAACCCGAACGGTCTTGTGGTCAGGCCCGCCGTCTCAAAGGCGGATTCACCGGGCGCGGCGAATGCGGTAGCGTCCAGCACAGGGGTGACGGCGACGGAAGCAGCGAGCGTAACGACGGGCGCCGCGTCGACCATCTCCACAACGGCCATTGCTCCATCGACGGCGACACAGTCGGCTGCACCCGTTTCGCCCGTACAGGCGGCAATTGGCTCTGCGGCGGCAGCTGGAACCGGCATCGTGGCGTCGTCGTTTGGACTGGCTCCGCCCACGGACGAGGACCCGTGGCTGATCCCGCGCGGCGGATTGTGCGTCGAGCGCAAGCTGCCTGACAACGATCGCGGCATCACGGCCCTCACCTTCGCCCCCGACGGTCGTCTCTTCCTTGCCTTTGACGCCAAGCTCACCGGCGAGGATGTGGACCAGATCATGCTCTACGACGCCTTCCACCCCAGCCGATCAATCGGGGTGATCGACTCGAATTCGATGCAGGGACTTACCGAAATCCTTCAGGAGTCACCTCGTATCACGGGGATGGACTGGCAGGATGGCGCCCTGTACATCAGCCGTGCAGGCGAAGTTGGGCGCATCGTGGATGGCGACGCGTATGAGACGCTGGCCTCGGGCTTTGCGGTCAATGGCAGGCTGTTTCACGCCAACAACGGACTCGTTATTGCGAACGGCTGGCTCTATGTTTCGGCAGGGGGCGTGCGCGACGGTTATTCGGATGGACCGCTCGTTGATATCAGCGAAGCCGCGGCGCAGGAAATTGTATCCGGTGGCAATCCGTATGCTGCGCGCATTGTCCGCGCACCGCTTGATGTCCTGTTGAGCCAGCGCTCCATCAACGCCTTCAGCACGGCGGGACGGGGAACGCGCAACCCCTACGGCATCACCGCAGATGCCACGGGCCGTCTTTGGTTTACGGATAATGGCGCGACGAATGTGCCCGATGGCGTGAGTGCAGGCGACGAAGTGGACATTCTGAACCCAGGGACAATTGGCGCCGACGAGGCGAGCAGTCCCTATTATGGGTTCCCTCTGGCGATCTTGCAGCCGCAGGATTGGTACAACGCACCGGCGGTCATCCTGCCCAACACCTCCGCGCCCACGGGGATTACGTGGGCGCTCGGCACGATCTACTACGCACAGTATGGCAAGGACCCGGGCCTCTACCGTCTGGGTGTTGGCGCGGATGGAATGCTCGTTAGTGAGCGCGTCATGCTGGGGTGGCCGATTCTGTCGCTGGCAACCGCGCCTGACGGTGCGCTCTGGGTGGGCCTGGGAGACGGCAGCCTCTTCCGCATGACAAGCGGCTGCTAAAGTCCCACGCCGGAATGAAAGCAACTACTTGATGCAAAGTCGCCGAGGCGCAGAGATACGCAAAGATTAGCAACAGCACCGCGATGCAGAGTGATCAGCGTAGGCGCCGGCCACGGGCCGGCACCTTTGAAGGCAGCACGAATCGCGCGAAATGAAAGGCGCCGGCCTGAGGGCCGGCGCTTCTGTTCTCAGGATTGGCTGACGAGATCCTTATTCTGCACCTTGTGCTTGCGACTGCGCTTGCGCAGGGCAGGCGCTCGCGTACGCACGCCGTTTTCCAGCAGCGGCTTGAGATATTGGCCGGTGTAGGAATCGCGCACGGCCGCGATCTGCTCGGGCGTTCCTTCCGCCAGAACATATCCGCCCTTGTGGCCGCCCTCCGGGCCCATATCGATGACCCAGTCACAACTCTTGATGACGTCAAGGTTGTGCTCGATGACAAGAACGGTGTTGCCCATGTCAACGAGCTCATGAAGTACTTTCAGCAAGTGGTTTACATCCTCGAAGTGAAGGCCGGTGGTGGGCTCGTCAAGAATGTAGAAGGTGTTGCCTGTGGCGCGGCGGCTCAACTCCTTGCTGAGCTTGATGCGCTGCGCTTCGCCGCCTGAGAGTGTGGTGGCGGCCTGGCCGAGCCGAATGTAGCCGAGGCCCACGGCGTTGAGCGTTTCCAGCTTTGTGCGCAGTTTGGGAATGTTCTGGAAGAACTCGAGCGCTTCCTCCACGGTCATGTCAAGGACATCGGCGATGGACTTGCCGCGGAAGCGAATCTCAAGCGTTTCGCGGTTGTAGCGGTGCCCCTTGCACTCGTCGCACGGCACATAAACGTCCGGCAGGAACTGCATTTCGATGCGGATGATGCCGTCACCCTGGCAGGCCTCGCAGCGGCCGCCCTTGACATTGAAGGAGAAGCGTCCCGGCTTGTAGCCACGCGCCTTGGCCTCGGGGATTGTCGTGAAGAGATCGCGCAGATCGGTGAAGAGGCCCACGTATGATGCGGGGTTGCTGCGCGGCGTGCGCCCGATTGGGCTCTGATCGATGTCGATCACCTTGTCGATGTGTTCGATGCCCGTGATCGACTGGAACTTGCCCGGGCGATCCTTGGCGTTGTACATCAGTTGCGCCAGCCGCTTGTACAGGACTTCAACCACAAGCGTGGACTTGCCGCTGCCGCTGACACCCGTGATGGCGACGAACTTGCCCAGTGGAATCCTTGCGCTAACATCCTTGAGATTGTTCTCGGAAGCACCCGAAATCACGATTTCCTTGCCGTTACCCAGGCGGCGCTCGCCTGGGATCTCGATCCGTTTCTCGTTGCGCATGTATTGCGCAGTGAGGCTATCCGGGCACTGCATGAACTCGTCCTGCCAGTCGGCGCAGACAACGTAGCCGCCGTGTTCGCCCGCGCCGGGCCCCATATCGACCACATAGTCGGCCGCGCGGATTGTGTCCTCATCGTGTTCCACCACCAGGACAGTGTTGCCCAGGTCGCGCATTCCCTTCAGCGTTTCGATAAGGCGGGCGTTGTCACGTTGATGCAGGCCAATGCTCGGTTCGTCAAGAATGTAGAGCACGCCCATCAACTGGCTGCCGATCTGCGTGGCAAGACGAATGCGCTGCGCTTCGCCGCCGGAGAGCGTCACGGCGGTCCGATTGAGGGTCAGGTAGTCGAGGCCCACGTTGACCATAAACTCGAGCCGCGCCGCGATCTCCTTGAGGACCTGAACGGCGATCGTTTGTTCGCGCGGGCTGAGCAGAGGTTTCGCCGGACCACTGCCGTTTGAGCCGCTTGCGCCGCCCTGCAGCGTATGGACCCAATCAAGCGACTCATGGACAGCCATGATTGTCACATCATTGATGTTGGCGCCTGCAATTGTGACCGCAAGCGCCTCGGGTTTGAGGCGCTTACCGCCGCAGGTGGGACAGGGGCGCACGCTCATGAACTCCTCGAGCTTGCCGCGCACGTATTCGCTGCTTGTCTCGGCGTAGCGCTTCTGCAGGTTGGGCAGAATGCCGCTGAAGGCTGTCTGATAGGTGCGCAGGTCGCCCGAAGAGTTCTTGTATTCGAGCTGCACCTTCTTGTCTTTGCCGGGTGGGCCGTAGAGAAGGATATCCCGCTGTTTGTGGCTCAACTCGCCCATTGGAACGCGGTTGGGAATGGCAAATTGGCGTGCCACTGCCTGAAGCACTCCTTTGTAGTAGCCACCGTCGTCATACTCGCTGGCGCGCTGCCAGGGGACAACACCACCTTCATCGAGTGACTTCTCGAGATCGAAGATGAGTTCCGGGTCAAACTCCTGCAGGTTGCCCAGGCCCGTGCAAGCAGGACACGCCCCATGCGGGCTGTTGAAGGAGAATGTGCGCGGCTCGATTTCGGGGACGCTTGTGCCGCAGTTGGCGCAGGCGAATTGCTCGCTGAAGGTGCGGTCGACCGGATTGTCGGGATCCGATACGTCGGAGACGTAGAGGACGCCGTTGCCGAGGCGCAACGCAGTTTCCACGGAATCGGTAAGGCGTTGCATATCGAGGCCGGCTTCGTCGCTGCCCTCTTCGGCAACAGGGCGGACCACGATGCGATCGACAACGGCCTCGATGGTGTGCATCTTGTAGCGGTCAAGGTCGGGAACCTCGTTAACCTCATAGAGTTCGCCGTTGACGCGCACGCGCACATAGCCCTGCTTCTGCAGGTCCTCGAGCGTTGTTTTGTGATGCCCCTTGCGGTCCTTGATGATGGGGGCCATGATCAAGATGCGCTTTCCTTCCGGCATCTCGGCAATGATGTCGACGATCTGTTGCGGCGTTTGTTGCGAGATTGGCGCGCCGCAATTTGGGCAATGGGGCAGGCCGATGCGTGCGTAGAGCAGGCGCAGATAGTCGTAGACCTCGGTGACCGTGCCAACCGTGGACCGCGGATTGCGCCCCGCGCCCTTTTGGTCGATTGAGATCGCAGGGCTCAGCC
Organism: uncultured Chloroflexia bacterium; assembly: GCA_963735275.1. Taxonomy (GTDB): domain Bacteria; phylum Chloroflexota; class Anaerolineae; order Caldilineales; family Caldilineaceae; genus UBA5069. Next base: position 1,430,906 of record CAVTKJ010000004.1, read on the forward strand.
CCTCGATCTGGTCGACGTCGGGTTTCTCCATGAGGCCGAGAAACTGGCGCGCATACGCCGAGAGCGATTCAACATAGCGACGCTGTCCTTCAGCGTAGATTGTGTCGAAGGCGAGGCTGCTCTTGCCGCTTCCGCTCAGGCCAGTGATGACAGTGAGCTTGTCACGCGGAATCTCGATATCAACGTTCTTAAGGTTATGCTCGCGCGCCCGCGCACGATCAATTTGTCCAGCGCCATGGTTGCCCCCTGGCCGACTATGGTCCGATAAGTGCTTGCGCTGCAACGCGGCGCAAACCGAACAACTGTTCGGTTTGAGGCCAGTATACCGCGAGAGCACCCAGGGTGCAAGGGTGAATCGCGGCAGTCGCAAAAAATCATTATACCAGCGACCGGGACAAGCCCATGTGAGCTAAACTGCCTTCCCGCACTGTAGTTTCGTCGTCAACCTCGCGTCACAAGCAGGATGGAACTTTGGAAGAAATGTACTTCGTTTGGCCTGTGCACGGTGGTACAGTGCACCGTACTCTGTCCTGGACTTCCCAGCGCAGAGCTGGCGAATCGCACAAATCGCCACAAACTGAACGTATAAATTGAAAGGCATGCGGGATGACGCGGAAGTGGATGTACGGGATGATCGTTGGTGCGCTGCTGGTTCTCGCGGCATGCGGAGGCGGCAGCAAGGAGGAGGCAACCCCGGCTGCAAGCGAGCCGAGTGCCCAGGAGGCCATAGCCCAGGTTCTGGCCGTTACGGCGCACGATCTCTACTACGATGAACCTGACAATATATCGAATCCGCCAGCGTGGACGGTGAAGGCGGGGCAGGCGTTTGAAATTGACCTTGACAACCAGGGTGGCTTGCAGCACAACTGGGCAATAGTGAAGCAGGGGGCGGAAGTTCCCGTGCCCTTCAATGCTGATAAGGATAGCGATCTGCTGCTGTGGGATGCAGGCGTCGTCGATCCGGGCCAATCCGAGAAGGCGTCGTTCACCGTGACGGATCCGGGCGTCTACAAGATCATCTGCACCGTGGCTGGGCACTATCCGTCGATGCAGGGGCAGTTGGTTGTGGAGTAGGTTACGGCTGCAGGCGTGATTGTTACGCAGGGCAGAGAGCGCGGCAAGGGGAATCGCCCTTGCCGCGCTCGTTTGTTCGGCGCACCTTTGGCCAGCTCGATAGTCATTGCTGAAATAGTTCGATATGAATCTCGCCGCGACCGCCGCCATAGGCTTATGAAGATTGCCGAAATAGTCGGGAACAGTTACATCTCCGCGGCCATAGCTGCAGGCTCAAGCCTGCAGCTATCCAACCCAAGTCGGCTAAAGCCGGCTGACACCGTCGCCCTCGAGTGCAGAAGGGTTTCAGCCTGCTTCAGCAGGCTTGGGTTGGATAGCCGTAGGCTTCAGCCTATGGCGGTGGCCGCGGCGCGATAGTACCGGTCTAATTCGGAAACTTCCATCAGCCTATGGCGGTGGCCGCGGCGCATAGTACCGGTCTATTCGGAAACTTCCATAGCCTATGGCGGCGGTCGCGGCGGACAGATTGTGCCGGACTGTTTCGGACACTTCCATCAGCTAGCGTTGGTTAGGAGCAACCGGCAATTGGCAAGTACGGCAGCTAAAGCAGCCGCTACATCTGGCCGCCCACAATTGGCGCGACAGCACTTACTCTGTCAGCGCCTTCTCCATGGCCATGTAGCGCACGAGGTGGTCGCCCACCTTCTGGCGGGTGGCTCCGCCCGTCAGTGCGAAACCGAGGGCGGTGAAGAAGTGGAGCGCGGGGATGTTGAACTGCTCAACGCTCAGGCGTGCAGTGGTGAGGCCGGGCTGTTGGGCGAGCCATGACTCGAGCAGCGTCCATGCCGCGCGACCGACCCCCTGACGCTGGTAGGGCTCGCCGACGATGACCAGGCCGAGCGTGACGTCGCTTTCGTCGGGATAGTGGCGGCGCAAATCGATCGCTCCCACCATGATTTGCCCTGCGGCGGGGTTCGCGACTTCGGCGCGTTGCAGAATACCGAGAAGGGAGCGGGCGGGGTTGACGGACGCCGCGTCGAGGTCGGCGGCGGCCTGGCCGGGCGGAAGACCGTCGAGGCCGAAGAGCCGCCAGTAGGCGGGCGCGGCGTTGTAGACGGCCTGTAGCGGCGCGGCGTGTTCGGTGGATAGAGGAATGAGCGTGATTTGCGGCATTAGGGGCACAACTGTACGCGGGAACAACGGAAACAGCAGGAAACAGTAGGAAGCAACTTTCGTACGCGGATTTCGCGGATAAACGCTGATACCGCGTCATGCAGTTCAATCAGCGTTCATCCGTGAAATCCGCGAACAAACGCCGTTCCCTGCTCTTTCCGTTGTTCCCGCGTACGGGCATTATTCAAGCTGCTGGATCGAGCCGCGCAGCGCGTCGATTTCGGTGCGCGCTTGGGCGAGGTCAACCTGGAAGCGGTCGAGTTTCTCGCGCTCCACGCGCACGAAGCGCGTGTAGGGGGAAACGGCTTCGCGAATGCGCGCGACGCCGGCAGCGAGCTCGGTCTCGAACTGTGTACGCAGATTTCCCTCAAGAGAGCCACGCAGGGTGGCGATGCGTGCGCGCAGGTCTGCCTTGAGTGTGGCGCGGCGGCGCGGCAGCAAGTACAGACCAAACGCGGCCAGCATCCCCGCTCCGAGGATGCCCGTCACATCGAGAAGCGTCGTATGGAGTACGGCGACCAGGACTGCACCAAGGCCAAGTGCGCCCACTTCGATGGCTGCAGTGTTAACGATCGCGCTCTGCACATCCTGCGCCAGTTTGTCGGCCTCGGAACTGCGGTCGTAGCCGTCGATTAGGCGCTGTGCTTCCTTGCCGACGCTTGAGAGCAACTGGTCACGGTTCAATTCGAAGTCGGCGCCCAGGCTGCCGACAATGTGGTCTTCGTGCTGCGACCAACGGCGGCCCAAGTATTCGGTGATTGCGCGCCACTGGCGGTAATCCTTGTCCACCATCCAGTCGATTAGACTGTTGACGTGGCGCTCCAGGTCGCGTGCCGTGTCGGCGATTACCTCGCGCTCGAATGCGGCGCTGATCTTGTCGCCATTCATCAGGTCAATGATGCGGGTGAGGCGCATGGTCTCATCGAAGAACTTGTCGCCGCGCTCTGCCATGGCGTAGAGAACGTTGTCAACGCGCGCAAACTGGTACTGGAAGTCGCGCCGCATATCCTGCTCGTAGGCGGCAAGTTGCGCATCGATTGTGTCAAGCGTCTCGAAGTCGTTCTTGAGCACGGCCTGCCGGTCACTGACAACCGCAATGTATTTGTCGAGCAGGCGAGATGCCACACCAAGCGGATTCTCGAGCTTGAGCCGCCAGCGTTCGCCCGTATCCAGCGTTTTGAGGAGGTATTCTTCGAGCGGCGCGAACTGGCTTGACTCCCATTCGGGCCCCGATGGCGTCGAGCCATTCTGTGCGCCGAAACGCGCCGCTTGTGCAAGGCGGGCGCTGACTGCAAAGATCTGCGGCTCAATGCCGAGCAATGTGCGCGCATTTTCGCGCACGAAGTCGAGAATCGTCTGCCGGTCCACGGCTGATTCGATGAGATCAATCTTGTTGACGACAATCACGACCTTCTTGCCCCACTCGCGAATGCGCGTCAGAAAGAGCCGTTCGCTTTCGCTGAAGGGCCGATCGGCGCTTGTGACGAAGAGAACAAGGTCGCTCTGCGGGACAAAGCGTTCAGTGATCTGCTGATGGCGTTGGACAACGGCGTTGGTGCCGGGTGTGTCAACAAGGTTGATCTCGCGCAGCCACTCGACGGGAAGGTAGACGATGTCGTATTCCTCACCCACGCGCTCGTGGCGTTCCACGCTGCCGTGGCGCAGCACGTGGATGCGCGCGGTGGTCGGCGTTACGCCCTCGGGCAGGAGTTTGCTGCCGAGCATGGCGTTGAGGAATGCGGTCTTGCCGGCGTTGAATTCGCCCACAACGACGAGAAGGAAGAGTTCATCCAACTGCTCGAGGCCGCGTTTGAGGAGCGCGAGGTCCTCCGCGTCGGCATTGAGGCGCGCCAGATCCACGCGGATCTCCTCGATCACGGAGCGCTCGCTGCGGAGAACCTGCAAGTGTTCGGTGGAAAGCAACTGCTGCAAAGCACGTATCCTGTCTGGCGGCGAAAGAGGCGCAGCCCACCGATCCAAGGCTGCAAGGCCATTGTATCAGCCCTTGCGCGAATCGCGCAGCATCGGGTGGGGCAAGCAGAACTGCGTAACGGCGACGCAAAGGCGCAGAGGCGCGGAGGCGCAGAGAGACGCAGAGAACACCGTGGACAGTTGTTGCAGTTCTCTGCGTTTCTCTGCGCCTCCGCGCCTCTGCGTCGCTGTAGTGCAGCGGCTAGTCGAAGGCGTGACGGTCGTAGGCGATGAGGGGATCGGCGGGTGAAACGGGCGGGGTGGGTGTAGGCGCCGCACTGCCGAGGGCGAGCAGTGCGAGAACGTAAGCCATCGCGCGGTCGTCGTGGTGCCCCGTCGGCGCACGCAAGGTTGAGGCTTCAACGAGAGCAAGTTGTGCAGCCGTCTCGACGTCGGCAATTGAACACGCGGCCGCAGAGATGCGGCGTGCGGCCTCGTCCCAGGCGCGCGTCTTGCTTGCTGCCGTAGTCAGCCAACCGGGGCGGCCGTCCGGGCCAGGCAGGAGTTCGACGCCTTGCTCTGCCAGCCAGCCAATCACAGCGTGACCGTGGTTGTTGCGCTCCACCAAAATTGGTGCGTCGGCATACCAGCGGCAAAGCGCAGCGCCGTAGAGGGCAAAGAGATCGGGCGCAATCGGTCCGGCGAGAATCGCGACCTGTGCACCGGTGAGTGCGTCGAGGATCGTCAGCGCGCTTTCATCGCTGCGTGGATTGCCCTCGGCCGGGTCGGCCGCGGCCACGTAGCGACGGTCCGATACGGGCGCGGCAAAGACTTGAAGGTGGTCAAGTGCAGCCAGCGCAGCCGGCATCTGTTCGCGGGTAAGCGCATCGCCCGGAAGCGCAATGCGCTCGAGCCAGGCAACGGGCAGGCGGGCCGCCATTGAGCGGACGCGCAGGGCCTCTTCGGCGCTTGCGGGGTACTCCTGAAAGAAGTCGTCGTGGCTGCCGCGCTGTGCGAACATCTCTGCAGCAACACGCGCCCGCCAGCTCGGTGTGCGCTCGGGATGTGCGTACCAGGGTAGAAAGAGAGGGGTATAGCCTGCATCTGCACGCCGGTCAGGTGCTGCGGCAGATGCGGTGCGAAAGATGCGCTTGAATGGGCTGAGGGGCTGCGCCTTATCCGAAGTGGAGACGAGGAAGAGGCGACCGCCGGCGTCGACGGTGGGCTTGACGGCGTTGAGGAATGTGGCAAGGTTGGGAACGAAATCGGCTTCGTCCACCAAAGCAAGCGTGCCGGTGTATGAGCGCCCGCTCTGCGTGGAAAAGGCGTGTGCGCGCGATCCGGTCGCAAGTTCCCAGCGCGTCGCCGTCGCTGTGCTTCCGGGGCCATCCTGCAGCCAGGGTGGAAGGCGCAGGTGCATAGCGCGCAGGCGGCGCAGCAGTTCCACCGCTTCTGCTTCTCGCAGCGAGAAGAGCAGAATGACGGCGGGAGGCTGGGTGACCATGAGCCAGAGCGCAAACGCCAGCGTGAGCCAGGTAAGCCCCAACTGACGCGCTTTGAGGACGACGACCTTGTGGTTGCGGTGCAGCGTATCAAGCGCCTGGATCTGACCGGGCCAGAGATGGAAGGGCAGCCAGCCACCGCGCTCGGGGCTTTCGATGAGGACGTAGTGCTCGATGAAGTAGGTGGGCGAGACGCGGCAGAGCGCGCGCTCCAGGTCGCGTGATTCCGTGGGCATACCTTGAGAAGATAGCCACTTGGGAGCCGGCCATCAAGCGGAAGCAAGTGGTTGCTGCAAGGTGGGCGGCATGATCGCCATTGCGCCGCGTGCGCACCGGAGTCGCGCACCGGTAGGTAATCCAATCATTGACGGATTGAACGCTCGGCTACAGTGACCAGCAGCCAGGCGATGGCAACAAGTGCAAGCGTAAGGTCGGCCATTGGAGTGCTCCTTGCGGGCAGCGGAATGCAGAATCTCTTTGCTGCAAGGAGTATGGCATGCTGGGCAACTGCGCACTGTGCGCGAGCGCACGCGCCGGATGTGGCGATTGCTACATCGACTGGTACAGGGGGAGTTTGCTCTTCACGCGGCGAGCGCATTCCTGTAGACATCAAGAAGGGCCCGGGCGCTTCGTTCCCACGTGAAGTGGGCGGCATGGGCAAGTCCGGCATTGCGCAGTGCGGCGCGTAACGGGGGGCTTGCGGCGAGGCGAAGCAATCCTGCGGCGATGGCGTCGACATCGAGCGCATCGACATAGAGGGCCCCGGCTCCGCCTGCCTCGGCCAGGCACGAATTGTTGCCCGCAAGCACCGGGAGTCCACACGCAAGCGCCTCGACCACCGGCAGGCCGAAGCCTTCGTAGAGCGAGGGATATGCGAAGAAGTCCGCGCCGCTGTAGAGCGCGGGCAATTCGGCGTCGGGCACAAAGCCCGTGAAACGCACCGCATTCTCGAGATCAAGCGCTTTGACGCGACCGTAGATTTCATCGTAGAGCCAGCCCTTGCCACCACCGATTACGAGCGTGTGGGGGAGACCCGCCGCACGTGCGCGTGCGAATGCCTCAATCAAGCGGACGTGATTCTTGCGCGGTTCGAGGCGGCTAAGCGTAAGAATGTAGGGTGCATCGCCAAGCGCATAGTGGTCGCGGACTGCATTCAGGGCGCTTGCGTCAGTCACTACGTGGAAGCGGGAAGGGTCGAGGGCGCCATAGACGACGGAGATGCGATCGGCCGGGACCGACCACTGTGCGGTTAGGTCGGCGGCGGTATTGGCGCTGTCGGCGATGAGGAAATCCGCGCGGGCGACGCTGCGCGGGACGACAACAGTCAGATAGCGCTGCAGGCCGGGCATCGCCGCCTCCGGGTGGAAGAGAAACGCCAGGTCATGAACCGTGAGCAGCGTGCGGCGTGCGCGCGTGGGCGGCAAAACGAAATCGGTGGCGTGAAGCAGGCTGGGACGGCGACCAATACAGGCGTCAATGGTAGGAACTGGCGCGCCGACGCGGTGCCAGAGACGCACCATCGTGCGCTCGGAGAAGGGAGTCGTGACGAGAGGCCTGGGCGCCGTGGCCCGTTCTGCGGCGGTGAGGCGGCCGACGACGAAGAGGCGAATATCGAATGGGGGATCGAGCGCCAGGAGCGCATCCACCTGCCCGCGTATGATCCGCCCGATGCCGGCGGTCTGACGGACAGCGGGCGTATAGTCAATTGCGACAAGAGGGAGCGACGGGCGGTTGCGCACGGAGGTGTCTAGACTGGAACCCCAAAATGGTTCCATGCCGAAAGCAACGGCAGAACGGCGACGCAGAGGCGCTGAGGCGCTGAGGAAAAACGAAGCAGTTCACCGGCGAGCCAGGCCGCACTCCGTGGTTCCCTGGTTTTCGCTCCGCGCCTCTGCGCCTCTACGTCGCTGTTGGATCGTTGGGTAACGGCAGCGTTCATGCTGGTGTCAGTTTAGAGGAGCCCGTCCGGGCTCGCGTCGGCGACACGGTTCTGTGTCGTATCAACCGCCAGGGACTTGGGGGTAAGGCCGCGGTAGGTCCACAAGCGGTTGGCAAGGAAGTTCCAAAAGAGGGTGACTCCCACGGCGATTACGTATGCACTGTTGTACGCGATGAAATGGGCGGTGTGCTGGTTTGGCACCACGGTGTAAGCGAAAGGCTCGAGGAAGGAGAGGGCCGTGTAGAAGACGATCATGTTGATGAAGAAGCCGATGGTGCTCACGAGGAAGAACTGCGCCAGCTGGCGGCGGGCGTCGCGGCTTTGGCTCTCGGGATAGGTCCAGCGGCGGTTGAAGAAGAAGTTCTGCACGACGGCCGTGATGAAGCCGACGGCATTGGCGAGCAACTCCGGCGTGCCCGCGAATTGCACGAGGACGTTGAGGATCGTGAAGTGGGTGATTGAGCCAAGCAGGCCGACGGTGGCGAACTTGCCGAAGCGCTGAATTTCGGCGCGGCGAACTGCGGCATTGCCGACCTTCGACTGAATCAATTGCAGCGTTGGGTTGGACATTGAAGCTGGTGTTCCCTTTGCTTGCTACAGCAACTTAACTCAATACGGTGTCAAACCGGTCGATTCTACGCAAGGGCACGAGGTGCGCATGCGAAAAGCACGAGCATGAAAAGCGATCGGTATGTACTCTTCGACGCGAATGAATCGAATGTGCACGCAGGCACCTTGCTTGACTTGTTGTTCCTTGCGCGCCTCGCGCCCCTGCGTTGAATCACTTGATTTCAAGACGACTTTGGTTTAGGCGGCAACCACTCGAGCCGCCTTGTCTTCGTCACCCTGGGCCGCAACGTCGACAAGCGCGAGCCAGAGCGCGACGACCCCGTACATTCCCTGAACAAACAAGTTGTCCACCACGCTGTGAACGGCCAGGTGCGCAAGCACGCCCAGCACGCCGATAGCAAACGCGGCTGTCCATTGCCCATATCTGGCCGAACGGCGGCGCAGGACGAACGCGACGCTCACGCTCCAGAGTACCACAAAACCTGCAAAGCCGATGATGCCGCTCTCGGCCAATACGTTCAAATAGATGTTGTGGGCGTGGCCAAGCGGCTCCGTCCAGGCAGGCAGGCGGTAGATGTCGTAAGCGGCTGCGTAATTTCCCGGACCAACACCCAGGAGCGGGGCCGCCGTAAACATGCGTTCGGCTGCTTTCCAGTGGGCGAGGCGTTCAATAACGGCAAAGTTGTCATCATTGACTTCCTGGCCCAACGGGTTGCCCGCGCCGAAAAAGGCGGGAATCTCCTGCAGCCGGGCGGTGATCGGCTGGGGCAACTGGGCGGCGGAAACACTCCCCAGCAGCACAGCGAGCAGCAAAAGCAGAACCGCAACCCCTGCCAGGATCGCTGCGCGCCGGCTGCGCGCCACGATCACGACGCCCACCCCTGCGACAGCACCCAACCAGCCGCCGCGGCTCCAACTGGCAAGCAGGGCGGCAGCGATCAACGCTGTCGCCCCCGCAAAGAAGGCAGCCCAAAGCCATTGTCGCCAGCGAGCGGGCATGCGCAGGACTTCGCCGCAGGCCTGAATTGCAAGACTCAATGCCACGGGAAGCACGAGGCCGAGAAAGCCCGCATAGGGATTGGGCTGGCTGAAGGTTCCGCTGGCGCGCATGAAGCGACCCAAAACCACGAACCATTCAGGCCCAATGCGGAACACAAACTGGTAGATACCAAGCAGTGCCTGGGCCGACGCGCCGGCGATTAGTGCCGCAGCCACCCAGCGGGCCTGCTGCGGCCCATGCGCCATTTGCGGTACGAGCAGCAGCACAGCGGCAAACTCAAGCCATTTGACCACCTCGGATGCGGCCTGGGGCAAGTCTGCCGCGCCCAATGCGGAAACGAATAGAAGCGCGGCGTAGACGAGCGCGGCGATGGCCGGGCCGGCGAATTGAAGCCGCAATTGGTGGCGGCGCGCACCGTCAACGAACCAGAGGCCGAGTGCGGCGGCAAGTGCGAGATCGAGAAGGCTCAGGGGGCCGGCGAGTTTGACGCCCGCAGCGAAGGGAAGCGCCACGCCGATGCCGACCCAAATCAGCCAGGGTCTCCACAAGAGAAGCAGGGCAGCCGCGACCAGCGCAGAGCCCGCAACGGCCACGCGCAGCGGCAGCAACGCCAGCGCAGCGGCTATGCAGGCAAGCAAAATCAGCGCGCCTGTCTGGCGAAGGGTGCGCCCGGGCGCAGGCGCGGCGGAGATCATGACTGCATGGTAGCAGAAATGGCGCGGACTGCAAGATGAAGGTTCAAGGGTTTGGGGGTTCGAGGGTGCAGGTCACCGCTCAGGGCTTTTTAGTCGGCTGTTCGCGCGTGCAATCAGGAGTTGCTAACCTATGAGCGGCCCCGAAATAGGCTGCTTGCAGGCGGCCGCGCCGGTGCGCGTGATAGAATGGCTTGCCGGCACAGGGCAATCTGTCGGCCAATCAAGTTACTTTCGCGCGCACGATGAGGGGATTGAACATGGATTACGACAAGATTCAGGAGTATCTGGAAGGGCTGTTGCCGGCGCGCCCGCCGGAACTGGCGGCGATGGAAGCCTATGGCAGGGAGCACGATTTTCCGATTATCGGGCCGGTTTCGGGTCAGCTTTGCTATCTGGTCGCACGGCTTATTGGCGCGACGAGGATTTTTGAGTTGGGATCGGGCTACGGATATTCGACGGCCTGGTTCGCGCAGGCCGTGACGGACAATCTGGCGGGCCGCGCAAACGCCGGGGCCGCGGACGCTGTCGTACATCACACCGTGTGGGACGACGCGCTTTCGTCGCAGGCGCAGGCGCACATGACGGCGATGGGCTTTGACAAGCTTGTGCGCTTCCACAATGGCGAGGCCGTGGAGGCGCTTACGCGGACGGATGGTCTGTTCGACATCATCTTCATGGATATTGACAAGGAGGGCTATCCCGGCGCAGTGGGCGAAATCCAGCGCAAACTGCGGCCGGGGGGCGTGCTGATTGTCGACAATGTGTTGTGGCGCGGCCTTGTCTGTGACCCGGGCAACAACCAGCCGGAGACCGTCGCAATTCGGCAGCTTAACGAGATGACCAGCGGCGACGTTTGGACGCAAATCATCGTGCCGGTGCGCGATGGGGTGCTCGTGGCACGGTTTGACGGCTGAGGTCACCAGGTGCGGGGGGACGCAGATGCGCGTTGGAATCGGTAACCGGGTCAATCGGGACCTGCATCAGGAAATCCAGTGGGCAGCGACGAATGGGTATTCGCTGTTTGAGGTGCATGTGGCCGCGCCCGGCGCAGCTACCGAGCGCGGCGATTGGGTTGCAACCGCTGCATTGCTGCGCGAGTTAGGGATTGACGCAATGTGCCGTGCTGACGCCAGTCTGCCTGTAGAAAGCGCTTCGCCCATCGTGCGCATGGCGGCGCTCGACGAGTTTCGTCGCACGATCGACGTTGCGCAGGTGCTCGGTGCGTCGCTGTGTACAGTTTGCTTCAAGGGATGGCCTGCAGCATGGCCTGAAGCGACCGGCTACGAAGCCTGGAGGCAACTTCTGACCATTTTGGCGCGCCACGGCGCGGAACGTGGCGTGACCATCGCGCTGGCAAACGGCAGCAACAACACCCACCAGCTTAAGCATTTGCGCGAGATTTTCAGGCGTGTGCCCGATGTTGGCCTGGCGCTCGATGTGGGCAAGCTCAACATCAACACGGCGCGGGGTTTAACGCGCGACTACCTGTTTGCCTTTGGCGAGCGATTGCGTCACGTTCGTATCGGTGACAATGATGGGACTGCGGATCAACAGCTTCCCTTTGGCGCGCCTGCTGCCGGGGGGATTGACCTGGAGCAGGTGCTGCGCGAGTTGCGCTCATTTGGCTACGCAGGCGACATCGGTCTGGCAATTGCGGGCGACCGCCGGTGGTTGGCAGGTTCGCGGGAAATGGTTGAGAGCGGGTGGCTGGCCGGTTGACAGGAGAACGCTGCGGCGCGACGAAACCGTGTTTATTCTCTCGTAGGGGGCGCTTGGGCTATAATTGCATGTCGGCGAGCACAGGGAGGCTGCGCTCGCCATTGATTTCTCGCACGAGAATCAAGAATATCAAGTGAAAGACTAGCGAAGGGCAAGGGTTACGCATGAGCGGATTGATACTTCCGGGCGGCAAGAGTGCAGGCGCTCCCCCACCCGACGATGCGAGCAAGGGACAACAGGGCGGGTCGGGGTTGGTTCTGCCGGCGAGCGCAGGGCGCAAGAAAGAGACGGCGCCCGTCGAAGCGAGCCCGCAGGTCGAGAATGCTGCAGCGGTGGCCGACACGTCATCCCCGGAGCAGCCGCGCGCTGGACGTCGGCTGAGTGCTGAGGACTTTCTTTTTCCGCCGCAGGGCGCGCAGGTGAAGTGTCCGAACTGCGGTACGCCATTTATGGTTCCGGTCTTTTCGATTATCGACCTGGGAGCGAATCCCGAGCTCAAGCAGCCTTTGCTTAGCGGGCAGATTAACGCGGCCGTCTGTACGGCATGCGGAACGGGCGGGGCGCTTAGTGCACCCCTCATGGTGCATATTCCCGAAAAGCAGTGGCTCGGCGTCTTCATTCCTGCCGAGGCGCGGATGAACGAAGTGCAGCGCCAGAAGATGATCGGCGAGATGACGCAGTCGCTTATGCGCAAACTGCCGCAGGAAGAGCGCAAGGGGTATATGCTTCAGCCGAAGCAGTACTCGGACTGGACGCGCTTCACTGAGCAGTTGTGGGAGTTCGAGGGAGTGACCGCAGAAATGCTGCGTCGCCAGCGCGCGCAAACGGACCTGATGCAATCGTTGCTGGGACTTGCCGATGACCGCAAAGCGCTGGAGATCGCGGTCGGCCGCAGCGGCGACTTGATCGATCGTCAGTTCTTTGCCCTCTTTGATCGCCTGATGATGATGCTCAACGCACAGGGCCAGGAACAAGAGGGCGCGCGCTTCATGCAACTGCGCGAGGCGCTGCTCGAGATCACGCCGGCGGGCCAGGAAGTGGCTGCGCAGCAGGAACGGATCGGCGAGTTCCTCAAGCAGATCAAACCAGACACAACTACCGTCGAACTGGTTACGATGTTTGTCGAACTGTGGGCAACTCCCGGCGGGCGCGATGTGGGTGCGGCCGTCATCATGGGCGTGCCGACGCTATTTGACTATGCTTTCCTGCTCGAAGTGACGACGCGGCTGGAACAGTCGTCGGACGAGGCTGAAAAGCATGCGCTGGAAGAAATACGTGAACTGGTGATCTCCGTTCAACAGCAGATTCAGGAAAGCCGCCAGCAGGGGATGCAGCAGGCCCAGGAGCTCTTGGGTGAAATTCTGCAGGCGCCGAATCTTGAGGAAGCTCTGCGCAGCCACGCCGAATTCATAGACGAGCTGTTCCTTTCACTGCTCGTGGCCAATATCCAGCAGGCGCAGAAGAACAAGAGTATGGGTGCAGTGCGCCGGCTGCAGGCCGTTTATGATGCGACCATGGAGATGCTGCAGGAGGGGTTGCCGCCTGAGTTGCAACTGATCAACCGTATGCTCGGCGTAAGCGATGACAAGGCTGCTTTGAGCGCAATGCTTGAGGAGAACCGTGATGCGCTGACGCCGGCGTTTGTCGAGGCGATGCGCAGCATGGAAACCGAAATGCGCCAGACAGGCCGCCCGGAACTGGCGGATCGCGTGAAGTCTCTGCGTGGCCAGGTAGCGTTGAAGATGTAGCTGGAGGAATGGTGCTGGGCATCCTCCGGGAATATCGCCCAGCGACGGCTGCATGCATGTGTAGGTGGGTGACGACAACGGCGCAATCAGCCGGCAAATGGCAGGAGCGAAGTATGGCGGACGGGGCGATGCCACAGGTCGGCATCATCGCAGAGATTGTGACGACCGGCACGGAAATCCTTCTCGGCGAGATTGTCGACACGAACGCAGCGTGGATTGCGCAGCAACTGCGCGAGGCCGGAGTCAACCTCTATTACAAGACCACCGTCGGCGACAATCTTGAACGAATCAAGGGCGTCATCGATGCGGGCAGTCGGCGTAGCGACGTCATCATCGTGACGGGAGGCCTCGGTCCCACCGTGGATGATGTCACGCGGCATGCCATCGCTGAGGCGACGCATGCGCCGCTGCAACTGAATCCCGCGGCGCTCGAGCAACTTGAAGCGCGTTTTCAGCGCTTCGGCTCGAAAATGACCGAAAACAACAAGCAGCAGGCGCTGATTCCCGCAGGCGCCAGAATCATCGAGAATCCCGTTGGGACGGCGCCTGGTTTCATTGTTGAAACCAGGCGCTGCTCGGTCGTCTCTCTGCCGGGCGTCCCACGCGAGATGAAGGAAATGATGACGAAGACGGTGCTGCCGTGGCTGCGCGACCGGGCAGGAAGCGCAATCATCCGCCGCCGTGTCTTGCGCACGATGGGAATCGGTGAGAGCACAATTGACAGCCTTGTCGAGGATCTGATGCGGCAGAGCAACCCCACGATGGGGCTCGCAGCGCATACCGGGCAAGCCGACATTCGCATTGCCGCGCGGGCCGAAAATGCGCAGAATGCCGAGCAGATGCTGGACAAACTTGAGGCCGAGGTTCGTTCACGGCTTGGGCGCTACATTTATTCGACGACGCCGGACGAAAGCTACGAGACTGTCGTGGCGCGGCGTCTGCAGGAAAACGGCTACACCGTTGCGCTGCTTGAAACGAACAGTGCCGGCCAGATTGCGCGGCGGCTGTCGCAAGCCGTGCCGAATTATGATCCTGTCTGCAAACCTTTGGTAGCGCAATCACCCGATCTCCCGGAAGAACTGCGCGCGCTTTTGAGCAAGTCGGCGCGGCCGGCGGATGAAATCGTACGTGAAGCGGCCAATGTCTTGCTGCGGCTGAGCGGAGCCGATATCGACGTTGCCATTCTCGGAAGTTCGGGTGCTGATGAGGGCATTTACGGCGCCACATCAGGCGAGACGTGGTTGGCGGCAGCCGACAAGGAATCGACGAACGCGGCGCGCTTGCCGTATGGCGGCATGGAGGAGTTCACGGTCGTGCGCATCGGTAACTATGCGCTGCGCATGATTGACGATGCGATTACGGCGTTGACGGAGGAGATCGGCGGCGCGAGGGCCTAGCCGAAGGACTTTGGGCGCAGCGGCGCGATCAGACCTTGAGGGATGTCGATTTGCCGGAGGCCGCCAACCTCCGGCATTTGTATATGTCCACGCTACCACCTCGTGTGACGTAGTTATCATTGATGCAAACGCGCCAGAGTCACCGTAGGTGCCGGACGCGGGCCGGCGCTCGAGGCAATGCGACAGCGCTTCGTGGGGAGAGAGCGCCGGCTGGGTGCCGGCATCTACGCTTGTAGAGAACGCGCCGCACTCTGTGCGACACGCGATGACCACTGCGTTATATGAGTTAGTCAAATAGAAGGGTTCTGGGGTTGCATATGGGAAGCGATACGTTGCAGGTCGCAGGTCCGTCGGTGGCAGATTTGATGCGCGACGAATTGCGCGGGTTGCCTGACGTGGAGCGGGCGGAGATCGACGAATCGCTGCATCGCATGCAGTGGAACGAGAGTGCCTACGACTTTCCGGCGGATTTGAAGGAGGAGGTGTTGCAGCGGCTGGCCACGCGCGAGTGGTCGCGCTATCCGCTCGGATTGCGCCCGTTTCGGTTGGCCGATTCCGTGGCGCGATCGCTGGGCATTGCCTCGGGCCAGGTGGCAATGGGAAGCGGTTCCTCCGAGATGATTCGCGTAGTGATGAGCGCTTTTCTAGCGCCGGGCGACACCGTGGTCATGCCGGCGCCAACCTTTCTGCTTTACCGCCGCTATGCGCGTTTGTTGCGGTGCGCGTGCACATGAGGTCATGCTCAGCGCAGAGGATGACTTCGCGCTTCCTGTCGCGGCGATGGTGAATGCGCAGCGCGAGACGAACGCCCGGCTCGTTGTGCTTTGCGCGCCGAACAATCCGACCGGTACGGTCTACAGTGCAGAGACTGTCGCGCAGCTTGCCGCGCAATGTGGCTGCG
The DNA here is from genome assembly GCA_963735275.1 of uncultured Chloroflexia bacterium. Classification (GTDB taxonomy): domain Bacteria; phylum Chloroflexota; class Anaerolineae; order Caldilineales; family Caldilineaceae; genus UBA5069. Next base: position 1,446,475 of record CAVTKJ010000004.1, read on the forward strand.
CGCTGGTGATTGACGAGGCGTATCTCGAGTTCAGCGGTCAGGACTTGCTGGAGGTGGCGCGAGCGCACCCAAATGTGATTCTAATCCGCACGTTCAGCAAGGCCTTTCGCATGGCCGGTGTGCGCGTCGGCTTCGCCGTGGCATCGGCTGAAGTGGCTGCGCAGCTACAGAAGGGCGTCAACAGCTTTGCGCTGAGCGTCTTTCAGGAGGTTGTGACCGAGGTTGCGCTTGATCATGTTGAACGCTTCCGCGACGGCGTGGCCGAGGTCATTGCAGAGCGGGAGCGGATGGCCGCGGCGCTGCGCAGAATTGCAGGAGTTCGCGTATTCAGCAGCGGGACAAACTTCCTGTTAATCGAGCCGGAGCACGGCGCAGAGGCGATCTTCCGCCACCTGCTGGATGCGCACCGGGTGCTGGTTTCCGACAATGGTGGCTATCCGCAATTGGCGCGAATGCTGCGTATTTCGGTGGGCACGCCCGCGCAGAACGACCTTGTGGTGCGGGGGATCGGCGAGTTGCTGTCGGTTGAGAAGTGATACCATATGTGATATCAGTGCCTTGCACCAGGAGTGACTGGAGATTGCATCGTGGTAAAGCATGAGAAGCTGCTTGCGCGGATTCGAGCCAATCCAAATGGCGTGCGCTTTGAAGAGCTTGACATAATCCTGCGTCGCTGCGGCTTCATGGCAAGACAAGTCGGCAGCCACGTGACCTACACGAGAGGAACGGCGCGTGTTACGGTGCCGTTCCGACTTCCCCATGTCTTGCCTGCCTGGTTAAGCAGGTGGTGAGGGTGATCGACCAGCAGAGTGGCGATTCATGAGCAAAACTGTCCAGTTAGAATATCGAGCTATCACGGAAGAGTATGCGCGCAGACCCTATCCTGTGGAAATCCTGCATGAGAAGGGTGACGGCTATGATGGCTGGTTTGCGCAAGAAAGGATCAGCCGGGGTGCATGACGTAGGCTGACACCCTTGCCGAGCTCGAGTGGATGATTGAAGATGCGAAGAGGGCATGGATCGAGGCAGCGCTGGAGGAAGGGATTCCAGTCCCGCCGCCACGTCAGACGCCCGATGCAAGCGGCAAATTCCTTGTACGGATGCCCAGGTCGCTGCATCGACAGGTGGGTGAAGCTGCAGAACGTGATGGGGTAAGTCTGAATGCGTGGGTGAACGTTGTGCTGGCGCGTGCCGTTGGTGTGCCGCAGCGTGTTGAGCGGAAAGATGCGGAAGCGAGTGCGCCCGTGGTCCAGAAACGAAGGCGCAGATTGGCGTCTCCCAAGGCAGAAGCCGTCGCGGCGGACTGACAATCAGAAGGAAGTCTGATGAGGGGCGAGCCAGGCGGTTCGCCCCTCTTTGCTATTCTGCCGGAAGACCCTCGATGACGACCACGTACTCGCCCTTGAGCGTCTTGCCGGCAATCGTGCCGTGGAGTTCGCTCAACTGTCCGCGCTGGACGTCCTCGTAGAGTTTGGTGAGGTCGTTGCAGAGCGCGGCGCGGCGGTCACCCAGGACTGCCAGGCAATCCTCGAGGAAAGCGGCGAGTCGATAGGGGCTCTCGTAGAAGATCAGCGTATGCGGAGAGGCTGCATCCACTTCGAGGAAGCGACGCCGGCCGCCGGACTTGCGCGGCGGAAAGCCGCGAAATGTGAACGAGTGGCTCGGCAGTCCCGACAGCACAAGCGCCATGAGCAGCGCCGATGGCCCCGGAATCATGGTCACTGCATAGCCGTCAGCAATCGCGCGGCGTACGAGCGTGAAGCCTGGGTCGCTGATGCCCGGCGTACCCGCATCACTGACCACGGCAACTGATTGTCCTGAGGCGAGAAAGCCAAAGATGCGGCTGGCGGCCTGCGCTTCGTTGTGCTCGTGGAAAGCAATTTGCGGCTTGTGAATGTCAAAGTGTTGAAGTAGCCGGCCCGTGGTGCGCGTGTCCTCGGCGGCGATGACGTCGACGAGACGCAGCGTTTCCAGTGCGCGTAGGGTGATGTCGCCAAGGTTGCCGATGGGCGTGGCGACGAGATAAAGGGTCGGTACGGCAGAGTCCATGTGACAAACTCTCGCGCACAGGTGGGACGTCGGACGCAGACGCGTGACGCCATGAGTCAGAAGCGCGCAGCACAGGCGCGTCCCTCATGATGCATCAGAATGCGGGCGATGGCGCAATGGCTACTCGCTGTAATCCCAGAATGCGCTCACCGCGTCGTCACAGCGCTGGTCCTGCGGATAGTCGGAAAAGGCATATGTGTCGGTCGGCACATTGTAGTCCTGGAAGATGTAGCAGGCCTGCACCGCATAAGGTTGTAGCGTGGCCAGGAGCGCAACGCCGCCAAGTTGGGGGTTGTCGGTGTCGTAGATTTGGACGTAGCGCAGGCCGCGATTCTTGCTTGAGCCGTCAGGGCGACGAAGCTCGTGGTACTGGCAGTCGTCAAATGTCTTGCAGAGAATGACGGCGACGAGCGGTGTAACGCCTTGCGTAGCCGAGTTCCAGGCGAAGGCATAGGTGTCTTCGCCTGCAGCGGGGTTCGCGGTGAACCAGGTGCGCAGGCTCGCGTTGTCGGCGAAGCCCGGCCTGCCCTGGCCATAGTGGAGCGACATGGCATCCTGGAAAGCGCGCTCGATTGAGTATGTGTAAGCGCTGCCTACCTGCGCGGGAATGCCGATTTGCCCGATCGATTGGTTGGGTTCCAGAGCGGGAATTGAACTGCCGATTGTCTCCTGTACAGAGCGAACGAGTGCGCCTGCTGCCGCCCGATCTGTAGCGTCACTGACGCTTGTATAGGCATAGAAGGCGAGAAGTCCGGACATCAGGCCGACAAGCGCGAATTGAAGCGCGCGCACTTTGCGCAGCGACTGGTAGAGCGCAAAGAAGAACGCCGTCAGCGCGACGGAAAAACCAAAGGAGAGCAGATACGTATAGCGGTTCTCGGGATTGCGGCCTGTGAGGCTGGCGAAGGCAAAACCCATTACCACGATCCAGATGAGGCCCCAGCCAACCCAGAGGAGCGCGGATTTGGTTGCGCCGGAGTCGGCCGTGCCGCTGCTGTCACGATTGCGCGCACCATAGGCAAAGGTGGTGATGACCAGAAGCAGCGTGAGTGCGATTGTGGCGAGGGCAAGCGGCCCGGTAGGTTCCAGCCAGTTGCGCGACCAGGCAAAGGTAGGCGCACCGGGAAAGGGCGAATTGTAGAGCAGGACCATCTGGCTGAGCAGAAGTTCGAAGCCCCGCACAATGTGTCCGGGATCGAGGCTCGCGGCGTAGTCGGTGCGGGAAGGGACGAGGGAGCCATTCTGCACCAACAGGCGCAGGGTCAACAATGCGACGGCGGCGCCCGCCAGCAGCCAATAGAGGCGCAGATGCTTGCGCAGGTCGCGCCCGCTGCGGATCCAGTCGGCGAGGAGGATTAGCAGGGGCAGCGCGAAAGTTACTTCGTAGGCGAGGACGGCGCAGATGTACGCGGCTGCAGCCGCCAGTTGTGCGGGCAGTGCGCCTGCGCCGAATGACGTGAGCGCGAAATCGAGCGCGAGCAGGCAGAAGAAGAGGGCCAGTGGGTTGGAATTGGCGGCAAACCAGAAGACTGCTTCATTGTGCGAGGGCAGGAGCAATACAACTGCCGCGGCAAAGAAGGCCCAGGGCACTCCTGCACCGGCGCGGCGGACGATGCGGAAGGCAAGCAGCGTATTCACCAGGTGGAGCGCGAGGTAGAGCATGTAGTATGCGCCCATCTGTTCCATGCCGAAGGCGTGGAAGAGCAGCACGCGCATGGCCGTCGTGAGCGGACGATAGCCGGACCAGGAAATCGCGCCCGTAAACGTGTCGCGCAGCGTAGCCCACAGCGGGCCAGTCATCTCGCCCGCGGCGTGGATGTAGTCATCCATGACAAAGTAAAGGTCAAACGCGAAACGGCCGTAGACCCACAAGAAGAGGATTGTCAGCGAGGTAACGGCCAGAGCTGCGGAGGTGTTTTGGTTCCGGTCGCGCGGTGGAGAGGTCTGCATGGGGATGCGTGGCGGGGCGGTGACGGCCAAATGACCTGTGCTGGAGCAAAGGGGAAGTACATGCAGAGCAGCAACAATGCACTGCACGCTGTTTATTGCGTGCTCTGCGATTGTACAACAAGTTGTCGACTTCTCGCTGGTTTGCCTGGCGTTGCGCCGCGCCAACGAGCGCAGCGCATTCCTGCCGGCGGTATCAAACCGCAGGCGCTCCGAATTGAAACGCCTGCGATTTGGAACGCTGTGACCGGCAAATGGCGCGGGAACCCGGAACGGACGGGACAGCCAGGAACGAGCAGGGGCCGGCATACATATTCCTGCATTACCGTTGCAGTGCTTCTTGCGCACGACTTCGCGGCGATATGCCCGCGCCTGTGCGGGGCGGGACTGTCAGCCGGTCCTGTATTGTGTGCGGCCAAAGCGCCTGAGCAACGGAATGATGTAGAGCGCGGCCACAACCACACCGCCGGCCAGCCACGGCCACATATTGCCGCCCGCGCCCAGCACCCAGGAGGCTTTCATCGGCCGATCGGAGGGGAAGACGCCAAAGAGGTATTGCCAGGGTTCGGGCACGAACCATCCGATGAATGGCCCGATCATCAGGATGCTGATTGCCTTGGAAAGCGCCAGGCCCTGTACTTTGTTGGCCGCAAACGTGATGAAGATCAGCGCACAGATTGGCGCCAGCAGGGAACCAACGGCGCCGATCGCAAGCAACGAGAGCGGATCCGGGGAACCAATGCCCATGAGCGGAACAATGATGAAGACCGAGACGATGCTCCAGAGAGTGGGCAGAAGCATGCGGTATCCCAGATAGGTGCGCATAGGCAACGGCGTTACCTGCAGCGCCGTCATCGTGCCCTCGTCGCGCTCATCCAGCAGCAGGAGTCCAATCACCAAGCCGGCCATAGCCGGCATGATGACAACGCCGAAGAAAGGGATCAACAGCGGGTATAGCGGGACAATCTCGTAGGTGCTGCGCAGCCCTTCTTCGGCAAAAGGAATCAGATAGCGCAGGACAATTCCGATGATAAAAGGGTAGACAAGCATGAAGCGCAGCAGCGTATCGCGCCGAATGTTGCGCAGGTCAGCAGTGAGAAGCGCGCCAACCGCCGATGAAGAATTCGCCATTAGTCTGTCCCTCCTGGTGTTGCCACCACGAAGCGTTCAAAGACGCGCAGCGCCCACCAGGAGACCAGGATGCATGATGCAACAAGATAGACGACCGCGTAAGCGAGCTGCCAGTTGGCCAGCCCGGTGAAAGCGCCTCCAATCAGCAGCATTGCGGGTTGGGTGGGCAGCAGGTAAATCAGCCAGCCACTCCAGATTCCAAAATAGTCGAGCAACGGCAGTTGACTTGGAACCAGGAGGAATATTGAGGGGACCAGAAACTCGCTGATCGCATTGTAGCGCGCCGCTAGAATGAAACCGAGGAGCGTCATCAACCATGAATTGAGCGCCGTGCCGAGAATGAGCATGGGCCAGTTTACGCCGGACGCACCGTATGCGATCAGCGTCAGCAGCAACGAAGTGACCACTGCGACCAGCGTTAGCGATGCCAGTTTGGAAAGCAGGTAGACTGCGCGCGACATGGGTGTTACCACCAGCGCCTGCAATACGCGGTCGCCCTTTTCGAGAAAGAGCATGCCGGCCATGAGGTAGATGCCAAAGATGGAGACATCCAAAAAGAGCAGAGCGGGCAGCAGCAGTTCACACGTTGCCAACGGCAGTGCAAACATGACTACAAGCCACATCAGCAGGACGACAGCTGCAGCATAATAAATGCCCTGTCGCCACTGAAGACGCAGTTCCCAGCCGAAGGTCGTGGCGAAGCGGCTCATGTCAGACTCCTCCCCGTAACCTTGATGAAGATATCTTCAAGGCTGGCCTCGCGCGTATGGATGGTTTCGATGGGGTGGGCACGCAGAAGTGCGGAGAATTCGGCATCGCTGCCTAGCGTATCGAGCGGGAAGTCGCGCTGGGCCGTGCCGCCGTTTTCCCGGTATTCGACGCGTACACTGCGTATGCCCTCGGCGATCTTGAGCGCGCGCGGCGATTCAATGCGCGTAATTTCGCCATCCACCATAAAGGCGACACGGTCGCAGAGTTCGTCCGCCACATTCATGTCATGGGTGGTCAGGAAGACTGTGCGCCCACTCCGTTTCTGATCGAGTACAAGTTCCTTGACGCGCCGCGCGTTGACCGGGTCCAGCCCCGTCGTAGGCTCATCGAGAAAGAGCAGATCCGGATTGTGGAGGAGGGCACGCACGACATTGAGGCGCATCTGCATGCCTTTGGAGAAGGCCGAGACGCGCGTGTTGGCGTCTCCTTCGAGATTGACGAGCGTCAGCAACTCGAGCGGGTCACGCGTCTCACGCGTATAGAGCGAGGCAAACAAGCGCAGATTCTCGAGCACGCTGAGTTTCTGATAGTGATTTGGCAGTTCGAACGAGACGCCGATACGTTCGAAGTATTCGCTGCCCCACGTATCCAGCGGCTTGTCAAAAACGCGCACGTCCCCGGTGTAGCCCTTGAGCAGTCTGATGAGCACCTTTTGCGTGGTGCTCTTGCCTGCGCCACTTGGCCCCAGAAAGCCAAAGATTTCGCCTGGCTGAATATCGAAGTTGACGCTCCGAATGGCCGGCGCTTTCGCTCCTGGATAGGTGAACTGCAGATTTCCTACATGTATCGATCTTGACTCCTGCTGCGGACCCAAGCATGCATCCCGCAAGCTGTGATTGAAAAGGTGCGTCCCGCAAATGCGCGATTCATTTGCGGGACGCACCATTTCGATGCTTTTGATATGGAGCGCGGTACAGTTGGCAACGCCGCTGCTCAAGCAGCCGCTACACACAATGACCGCGTATTTGCGGTATGCTCTACTCCACTATACCACATTCCGCCGGTGGAAGGGAGCGGCGGCGAAGCGGCGGTAGATTTTGCCTTTGGTTAGCCAGACGATGCGCTCGCCTGTCTTCGTGGTGGCGAGGACACGATCGGCGATCCAGGGAGCGACGGTCTCAACCTTGTCGGCAAGGATGTTGAAGACACGCCGCGCGCTCTGCTGCTGTTCGGGCGCGACATTCTTTAGGAGCAGGTCGGTGGCCATCATGCCTGGGCTGATCGCGCCAACGAGCACCGGCCGGCCCTTTGTCTCGGCAAGCAAGCCATCGGTCAGGTAGTGAATGGCCGATTTTGTCACCGCGTACGGTAGGAGTCCCGGCCGGGTCTCGCCTTTGCTGCCAAAGCCTTCCATGTTGAAGAGCGTGCCGCCGCCCTGCGCCAGCATCCCGGCGAGCGCCACCCGGCTGCCGTACATGGAGCCGAGAATGTTGGTGCTGAGGATCGTGTCGATCACGTCCGGGTCGGTTTCCCAGAACGGTTTCATCATGCCGCCGAGTCCCGCGTTGTTGATCCAGATGTCTACGTGGCCGAAGCGGGCGGCGGAGGCATCCCACAAGGCTTGCACCTGTGCGAAGTCGCCTACGTCGCATGGCTGGGCGAGAATGCGCTCGGCATTGTAGCGAGCGCTGAGGGCGCTTTCGGCTTGATCGACGGCGCTTTGCGTGCGCCCACAGATGGAGACGGCGCAATCACGCGCGAGAAAAGCCTCGGCAAGGGCAAAGCCGAGGCCGCGGGTGCTGCCTGTGATGACGACGAAGCGCATTGAAATCCACTCGATTTTCTGTTGAGGGTGCAACCCGTTCGCGATGGCGCAGTTACACCTGGGAGCAGCAACAATGGCACGCGTGGTGCCCGGCCATAGTTGATTGTAACCTATTGCTGAACCTTCTCGAGGACGCTGAAGGCATCGCGGCAGCGCTGCAGGTAAGGATACTGTACGAGGGCGTTCGCATCGAGAGGCACGCCGTAATCCTGGTAGAGGGTACAGTAGATGCCATTCAACGGTTTGAAGGTCGCCAAATACTGAATCGCGCCAAGCTGCGGGTTGGCCGTGTCATAGAGTTCAAGGTAGCGCAAGCCATGGTTGAGGCTTGTGCCGCCAGGTCTCGCCATTTGGTACGCAACGCAGTCTTGAGGCGTGTTACAGAGTATGGCAACGACCACGGGCTCCAGCACGCCACTTTCGCCATCATAATTGAACAGGTACGTGTCGGAGGCCGCATCTGGCGAGCTTCGCAGCCATTCACGCAGGGCGCGGTTGCCGGAGAACGACTCGTGAACACTGCCCAACTGGAGTTTCATCGCGGAAGAGAAGGCGTTGGGCAATGCATATAGATAAGCCGAGCCGATTTGGCTCGGCACTCCGATCAGCGCAATGTACTCGTCGCTGTCCACAGAGGGTATGGCATCGGCAATCGCCGTCTGCACCGAGCGAGTAACTTTGCCGGCGGCAGCCCAGTCGGTGGCATCGCTGACGCTAGTGTAAGCGTAGAACGCCAGGAGCGCTGAGGCAAGGCCAAGCAGCGCAATTTGCGCTGCGCGCACGGTCGCCAATGCCTGGTAGAGCCAGGCAACGAGCGCCGTTACAGACACTGCCATTCCGAACGAGAGAATATACGTGTAGCGGTTTTCCGGGTTGCGGTTGGCGAGTCCGGCGAAAGCAACGCCCAACAACGAGATCCACAGGATTCCCCAGGCGAACCAGAAGAGAAATATTGATCGCTGCTGCCGGCCCGAAGCGACCGACGTTGCAGGTTCAGGTGCTCCCGGTTCATGGATTGGTGTGACGGGTGATCGCAGCGCGAGCAGAAAGACTGTGATGGATAGCAGGAGCGTTGACGCTATTGTGATGAGGGCCGAGCCACCCAAAGGATCGAGAAGATTGCGCCGGTATTGAAAGAGCGGTTCGTCGACAAAAGGCGAGGTGAAGAGGAAGAGCATTTGACTTGCTATGAGAATGTAGCCCCGCAGGAGGTGAAGCGGGAACAGATTCAATGCGTACGAGGCGGTCGCCGGTGAAAGTGTGCTGCCCTGCACAAAAGAGCGCTCGAAGAGGAGCGCGACGGCCGTAATGGCAAGCAGTGCATAAAATCCTATGCGCCGGCCACGTGGCCGACCCGTAAACTTCCACTCGGCAATCAGAATAAGCAGCGGGAGAACGATTGTTACTTCGTAGCTCAAGACAGCGAAGGCGTAGAAGAGTGCGGTTGCCAATTGCCAACCCCATGCGCTCCTGTCGTGGCTGGTTAGCGCGAGATCAAGCGTGATGAGGCTGAAGAAAAGAGCGAGTACGTTTGAATTGGCGGCAAACCAAAGGACGGCTTCGTTGTGTGCAGGGAGCAGGAGGACGATGGCCGCGGCAAGAAATGCCCATGCGCTATTCCGACTGACGCGTCCCACAATGCGATACGTCAGCAGCGTGTTGGCAAGGTGCATGCCAAGATAAATGACGTAGTAGCCCCACATGTGCTCCAGGCCAAAGGCATGTGTCATGAGCACGCGCATGGCAATGGTGAGCGGGCGATAGCCGGACCACGAGATGGTGCCCCGCAATGCGCTTACAAGACTTGCACCGAGCGGGCCGCGCATTTCGAGTGTGCTATTGATGAAGTCGTCCATCGCGAAGTACAGGCTGAACGCGAAGCGACCGTAGACCCAGAGGAAGAGGAGAACGAGCGCGGCAATGGCGACTACATGCGGAGAGGGCGCCCAGCGTTTGTGGGCACTGGAGGTGACCACCGGGGTCTGATTCATGATGGCAATACTTCAGCTTGCCACGCGGTCATGACGTGGCAATGCGACGGCACTACTCTGCGGCCCAGCCAATGCCCAGTTCGGCGAGACGCTCCGGGTCCGGGTTGCCCGTCTCCACGTCCCAGCCGGCCATGCGGTAGTAGAGGTCTTTGGCGTATTCGACTGCTTCTTCGGAGACGACCATGCCGGCGCTGCTGCCGCCCACGAGAGGCTCGAAGACCCGCTTGGGCAGAACGTCATCTTCGCGCGAGAGTCCTTCCCGTGCGTTGAAGACCCGCTGCATGTTGACGCGCCGTGCGCCCAGCGTCATAAGTTCGTCGCCCGTCACGTCCCATCCCGTGACGGCGCTGACGACATCGGCCATCACTTCGGGCCCGTAGAGCTGCCAGGTTGCGCCCCAGTCGAACTGGCAGAGGTTGAGAACATCGGTGGCGGAGGTCCAGTATTGTGTCTTCAGCGTGAACTCGACTTTTTCGGGGCCGAGGTCCGTAGCGGGCACCGGTGTGGTGAGCCCTAAATAGGCGAGGCGACCGAGGTTGACGGGGCCGCTGCTCTCCTCGTATGACGGGTCATGCTCGGAGGACTGGTGGTCTGCGCCAAAGGGGTTGACGGCGTAAATGAGCCCCATGCTTGCCTTGACCTGGGGCATGTGTGCCGGGAGCTCGCTGCCCTTGACAGTGATAGTCCGGTCCTGGGCGGCTTGACCCAAGCGTTTGGCCGCGGCGGCGGAGCCCTCGGCAAGGAGGTCGCCGAGCTTGCCCTCACGGAAGGCAAGCGCCTTGAGCGCGGCAATCATCGCGTCGGCGTCGCCCATGCGCAGTTCGAGGCCGTCGGTGTCGGCCAGGGTGAGAATGCCGTCCTCGAAGCACTCCATTGCCCAGGCGATGGTGGCGCCGGCAGCAATCGTGTCGATACCATAGTCGTTGCAGAGCGCGTTGGCATAGGCAACGGCTTCAAGGTCGGAGATGCCGCAGTACGAGCCGAGGGTGGCGATCGACTCGTACTCGGGGCCGCCAAGCTGCTTGGGAATCTTGTACTTGCCGTCGCTGGAAACCTCACGCTTGCAGCGCACGACACAGGCGTAACAAGTGTCGCGGCCGACGAGGAGCGTCTCACCCAGCTTCTCGGCCGAGAGATCATCGGCAAGATCGAACTCGCCGGACTTGTAGTTGAAGGTAGGAAGACCGCCGACGTCGTTGTTGCTGCGCACGACGCTTGGCGTGCCCAGCTCGCCAAACTCGGCCATGCTGCGGTTGCTCTTGATCTCTTTGCCGCCAATTTGCGCAATCTGGCGCACGGCGGCCGTGTCGGCCATTTCCGGGCGCGCCTTGCCGCGAACGGCAATTGCCTTGAGCTTTTTCGATCCCATGACTGCGCCCATGCCCGTGCGTCCGGCCGCGCGGTTGCGCATATTCATCACGGCTGCAAACTTGACGAGGTTTTCGCCTGCTTGCCCGCAACACGCGACCTCGACCTTGTCATCGCCCAACTCTTCGCGCAGCCGTGTTTCCGTGTCCCATGCGCCCAGCCCCCAGAGGTGGTCGGCGGGACGCAATTCGGCCTCGCCATCGTGAACCCAGAGATAGACAGGCGTTGCAGACTGGCCGCGCAGAACGATGCCGTCGAAACCGGCGAACTTAAGCTCGGCGGGGAAGAAGCCGCCTGCCTGCGAGTCGCCAATGCCGCCGGAGAGCGGAGACTTGGCGTTGAGCGTCATTCGGCTTTGGCCCGAGAACGCGACGCCCGTGACGACAGAGAGCATGAAGGTAAGCACATTGTCGGGCCCCAGAGCGTCTGCGCCGGGGGACATCTGCTTAAGAATGTAGTAGAGGCCGAAGTTGGAGCCACCCATGTAGAGGCGGTACCAGTCCGCATCGGGCTGCTCAACCGACAGCGTACCCGTGGTGAGGTCGACATGCAGGATTTTGCCGTGGTAGCCGTAGGGCATTGGAATCTCCGGTTAGGGAATAGGCAGCTTGCGCGTGCAACGAAGGGGAAATCAGGCGGTTACCGTGCCCTTGGTGCTGGGGACGGCGTTTTGGCGGCGCGGATCCTCACGGCAAGCTGCGTCAAGCGCGCGGGCAAGCGCCTTGAAGAGCGCTTCCACTTTGTGGTGATCGTTGCTGCCATAGAGTACGCGCGCATGAATGTTCGCACGTGCATGAAACGCGATGCTCTCGAAGAGATGGGCAACAAGGTCCGTTCCAAGCTGGCCGAGGCGATTCGTGCTGAACGCAGCGTCAAAGATACAGTAAGGGCGGCCGCTCAGATCGACGACGACATGCGCCAGCGCCTCATCCATGGGGACGAAACTGTGCGCGGTGCGGGTAATGCCGCGCCGGTCGCCCAGCGCCTGGTCGAATGCCTTGCCGAGGCAGATGCAGACATCCTCGGCGGTGTGGTGCTCGTCGATGTGCAGATCGCCCGAGGCTTTGACGGCCAGGTCGAAGAGGCCATGTCCTGCAAAGAGAGTGAGCATGTGGTCAAGGAAGCCAATGCCCGTATCAATCTGGGCGCGGCCGGAGCCTTCGATGGTCAGCGTGACCTCAACGTTTGTCTCGGCGGTGTGCCGTTCAATGTGGGCTTGGCGTTTGGGGCGGAGTTCGTTCACGTCGATTCTCCCGAGTTGCGATGCGAGACATTCTAGCACAAAGCGACCTGCGCGGTTGACGAATGCATTCACGTAACCGACTCAACCAATCTTTTACCTACTCAACTAGTCATCCAGTTACCCCATCCCCCAATCACCCCATTACTTCTCGGGCCTCGGCGCCGCATCCTCAATCACCTTGCGCACTTGATTCGCCTGGTCGTCGGAGAGGCCGAGCTGGAGGGCGCGGTTGAGATCGCTCTGTGCAGCGGCGTATTTGCCCGATTGCGCATAGGCGATTGCCTGCATGGCAAGGACGGTTGCCGCATTCGGGCGAAGGCGCAGCGCTGCCTGGAAATCGGCGGCCGCTTCGGGCCGTGCCAGCGCGGTGAGAATCGACCCGCGCAGAATGTGGGCGTCCGGGTTGTTGGGATCGAGTGTGAGCAGCGCGTCAAGGTCAGCGAGGGCGGCTTCGTTTGCACTGACGGATTCGAGCAGTCCGGCACGCGTCATTAGGGCCTCGCGATTCGCCGGGTCCAGAGTGAGCAGATGGTCGAGGTCGCTGCGGGCTTCGGCGACGCTGCCGGTGGCAAGATAGGCGGTCGCGCGACCAAGCCACGCGTCCGCAAGAGCGGGATCGGCGTCGATCGCGAGCCCATATTGTTCGATGGCGGCGGCCGAGTTGCCCGCCGCGCCTTGCTGCTGGGCGAGCGCGAGATGCTCGGCCGCCTGCGGATTCACCGCCGGCGTGGCGGGTGTCGCGGCGCAGGCCGAAAGCACGAGAATTGCGAGCAAACAGATGACGCAGATTAGTGGGCGGAGTGGTAGCGTGCGCCGGACTGTGAACATGGTTTGGATTCCAAGTTGCAAGAAAATGGGTACTACGCGAGTGCCGCGAATTCGGTCGCAAGTCGACTGATCGACTCTTCGGTGCCAACGCTTATGCGAATGCAGTTGTGCAAGCCAGGCTTGTTATAGTGGCGCACGAGAATGCCGCGCTCCTCAAGAGCCAACTTGACGGCGTACGCATCCCGGCCGGTGACGTCGCACAGAATGAAATTTGCGTACGATGGATGAGGATGGAGCCAGGGAACTGCTTCGAGCATTTCGTAGAGGCACGAGCGTGTCTGCTTGAGGCGTTCAACGACCCTGTCCACTTCGACCTTGTGGCGCAATGTGGCCAGACCGGCAACAGTCGCTGCAACGTTGACGTTGTACGGCTGCTTGAAGGTCATCAGGTGCGGCATGAGCCAGGCGGGACATATGCCGTAACCGAGGCGCAGCCCGGCAATCCCGGCCGCTTTGCTAAAGGTGCGCAGGACGACCAGATTGTCGTGTTCGAGCACCCATGGCGCACGGCTGGGGACGTCGGCAAACTCGATATAGGCCTCGTCGAGGACGACAAGGATTGGGAGCGCAAGAAGCCGCTGCAGGTCTTCATCGGCGAGAAGGTTTCCCGATGGGTTGTTGGGCGAAGTGAGAAAGAGGAGCTTTGGCGCCGGTCTGCCTGGATCGTCGCCCTGCAGCACATGGCGCTCGATGGCCTCAACGTCAACTGCGAAGCCGGGAAGACGCGGAACTGCGATCACCCGTGCGCCCTGGAGCGATGCATCAAACTCGTACATGCCAAAGGTGGGAGGGCAGTTGAGAATGGTGTCATCCGTTCCGACAAAGAGGCGGCAGAGAAGGTCGATCATTTCGTCGGCGCCATGGGTGGGGAGGATGCAATCAGCGGGCAGACCAAGGTCGCGGCCGAGGGCCTCGCGCAGGTCGCTCTGCGTGGGGTCGGGGTAAATGTGGTAATAAGGATAGCTGCGCAACGCCTCGAGGACCGCGGGCAGCGGACCATAAGGGTTCTCGTTGGCATCGAGCTTAAGAAGCGCCTCCGGCGCGCGGCCCAGCCGACGTGAAAGCACCTCGAAGGGGACGATTGGCACGTAGGATGCGAGGCCGCGAATATGAGGCTGGAGGAGCGATTCGGGATGCATGGGACGTGGTCACCACTTTGCGTCGCTGCTGGAAAGGGCATGGCTCGGGTCAGCTGCCAGGACTTTGGGCTGGTCTGACCGCGGCGCCGCAGTTTGCACTGGTTTGCAGGCGGCGCATGGTATTGTAGCATGGACACACCAGACCTATGCGCTGATTGGACACACCTGTCGCAGATCGCGGCGCTTCGCACAGGCTGCTCAAGGAGAGAACAATGCATTTTACTGCGGAGATCAGGCTGGAAGGCAAGACCGCTACGGGTATTCAGGTGCCGCCGGAAGTGGTTGAGGGGCTGGGCGCCGGCAAACGGGCCAAGGTGCTGGTCACATTGAACGGTTACACCTACCGCAGCAGCGTGGCGCCCTACAACGGCGTCTACATGCTGCCGCTCAGCGCCGAAAACCGGACGGCCGCAGGCGTGGCCGCAGGCGACACGGTGGAGGTGACACTCGAACTTGACAAGGGAGAGCGGGTCGTCGAGGTCCCGCCCGACCTGGCCAAGGCGCTCGCTGCCGCTGACGTGCGTCCGGCATTTGACGCGCTCTCCTACAGCAATCAGAGGCGGCACGTTCTTTCGATCGAGGATGCGAAGACGCCCGAGACGCGCGCGCGCCGCATCGTTAAGGCGGTGGAGGAGGTGGGGGGCGACTAGAAAGTTGATCCTACTCCAACCTCAGCGCGACGGCCGCGGCGTGGGCGGTGAGACCCTCGGTTGCGGCGAGCGTTTGGGCGGCGGGGCCGATGGCGGCAAGCGCCGTCTCGTTGAGGCCGAAGACGCTGATGATCTTGAGGAAGTCGCCGACGTTGACGGGTGAGGCAAAGCGGGCCGTGCCGCCCGTTGGCATGACATGGCTCGGGCCGGCGACGTAATCTCCCAGCACTTCGAACGAGCGCTCGCCGAGAAAGACACCACCTGCGTGGCGCACCTGGCCGAGCCAATGCCACGGGTCTTGCACAAGCAGGCAGAGATGCTCGGGTGCGTAGGCGTTGGCAAGCGCGAACGCTTCGGCCAAATCGGCGGTGACGACGATGCCGCTGCCGCGGGCAAGCGAACCCGCAATGGTCTCCGAGCGGCCCAACTCTTCCATTTGTGCGCCAACCGCTGCCTGCACTTGCTCGGCAAGCGCGCGGCTGGGTGTCAGCAGAATGGCCGAGGCGAGCACGTCGTGTTCGGCCTGGGCAAGGAGGTCGGCGGCGGCCCACTGCGGGTTGGCGTCTGCATCGGCGATGACGACGGTTTCGGTAGGGCCAGGCAGTCCATCAATGCCGACGATGCCGTAGACCTGGCGCTTTGCCAGCGTTGTGAAGAGGTTGCCGGGCCCGCAAATCTTGTCGACACGGGGCACGGTCTGCGTGCCAAAGGCAAGTGCGCCGATCGCCTGCGCACCGCCCGCGACGAAGATGGCATCGACGCCGGCAATGTCGGCTGCGACGAGGATGGCGGGATGGGGAAGTCCGGTGGCGCGTTGCGGCGGGGTGATGAGTACGAGATGTTCAACGCCGGCGACGCGCGCTGGAATTGCCGTCATGAGGACGCTGCTGGGGAGCGGCGCGCTGCCCCCCGGCGCATAGACACCGACGCGCGGCGATAGGGCGGATCATCTGGCCGAGGGTACCTTCGGCGTCATTGTGCATCCACGAATGGGTTGGTTGACGGCGGTGAAAAGCATCGATACGCGACGCGGCAAGGCGCAGCGCGTCGATGACAGGGGCCTCAAGTTGCGTGTATGCGGCTTCAATCGCTGCCTGCGTGACCTGCAGCGCCGGCGGCTGCACGCCATCGAGGCGCAGTGTCCAGTCGCGCAGGGCATCATCGCCGCGTGTGCGCACATCGTGAAGGATGCGGCGCACGGCTTCGTCGGGCGAAACGGGCTCGCCGAACTGCGCAGCAAGCGCGGCAAGAAGGCTTTCGGGCACCGGAATTTCATCCCACGCCGGGCGACGAAGAATCGACTCCTGCGCAGTTTGGCTGTCGAATATGCGGATCATGGGCGAGTCCGGGGTTTCTTGGTGGAATCGAACGGCTGCGGGCTCTTCGCATTGGCCCGAAGCGTAGCCCAGGCACGATGGGCGCCAGTAAAGCACGATCTCCGATTATACGCCATCCGTGCGGCGGCGGGTAGAATGGCACGAGCAAGGCACAGGTGGACGCGCTTGCCTTCAAGTGCGACACGGCAACATGGAGACGCTGGGGTATGACAGAGATCACGCGGGATGCGCCCGGATCGCAGCCAACAGAGCAGATATTGACGCGGGCAACTCCTGTGCCCGCCACAATGATGGCGTTGGTTCTGACCGACAGTGGGCCGCGCCTTGAGGCGGCGCACCCGCTCCCGCACGTGGAATCCCACGAAGCGCTTGTGCGCGTGCGCATGGCGGGCATCTGTTCGACTGACCTTGAACTTGTGCGCGGCTACAAGGGGGGCTTTCGCGGCGTTCTGGGGCACGAGTTCGTCGGCGAAGTGGTGGCTGCCGGCGGGCCGGTGGGCGAGCGCTTGATTGGCCGGCGCGTTGTCGGCGAAATCAACATCGGCTGCGGGTCGTGTGCGCGCTGCCTGCGTGGCGAGCAGAAGCACTGTGCGCTGCGCAGCGCACTGGGCATCTTTGGGCGCGACGGCGCGTTTGCCGAATACGTGGCGCTGCCTGCGGCGAACCTGCATGTGGTGCCGGCCGGGGTGATGGACGGGGCAGCGGTCTTTGCAGAGCCGCTCGCGGCCGCGCTGCAGTTGCTTGAGCAGATTCACATTACGCCCTCCATGCGCGTCTATGTGCTGGGTGACGGGCGGCTGGGGCAACTTGTGGCGCAGGTGATGCAGACGACGGCCTGCCGCTTGACGCTGATTGGCCGCACGCGCGCCAAGCTTTCCCTTGCTGCGCTGCGCGGGATTCCAACCGCGACGCTTGACGGGGTCGAAGCATTGGCTGCGGATCCGGCCGACGTGGTGGTGGAGGTGACGGGCTCGCCCGCAGGCTTTGCGCTGGCTCGGCGGCTGGTGCGCCCGGGAGGCACACTGGCGCTGAAAAGCACTTTCGCGGGCACGCTCGCCGAGTTCGACGCAAGTTCGCTTGTGGTGGACGAAATCACTGTTGTTGGGAGCCGATGCGGTCCATTTGCGCCCGCGCTGGAGCTGCTTCGGCAGCAAGCTGTTGAGCCACGGCCGCTTATTTCGGCGACCTATCCGCTGGCGCAAGGGGTGGAGGCATTGGCCCGGGCAGGTGAGCGCGGCGTTCTGAAGGTGCTTCTGGTTCCTGAGGCGCTGGCGGCTATGAGCGAAAGCGAGGAATGATGGACGAGCACGAGATTGCCTCACTGCGGCTGCGCAACCAGCAGTTGATCGCCCGCAAGGAAAAGTCGGCGGCCGCAGTCGTTGCGCGGCTGGGCGCTATGCAGGCGCAGGACTACACTGGCGTGCTCTGGTCGGTAGGGATGCGCATGGCCGAGCGCAGCGCCGATGCCACGGAGGCGGGCGTCGAGCGCGCATTGGCGGACGGCAGCATCGTACGCACGTGGCCCATGCGCCGCACGCTCCATCTTGTCGCGGCGGCGGACGTGCGCTGGATGCTGGCGCTGCTCGCACCGCGTGCGTTGGCCGCGGCCGCGCGCAATCGCGCACTCCTGGGTGTCACTGATGTGGATCTGGCGCGCAGCCGCGACCTCTTCACGCGCGCGTTGGAGGGGGGGCGCTGTCTGACGCGCGCTGAAATGCTGGATACACTCGATGCCGGCGGGGTGACCACGGCGGGGCAACGTGGCTACCACATTCTTGTGAACCTGGCGATGGCAGGGCTGCTTTGTCTGGGCCCGCGCGCGGGCAAGCAGCAGACGTGGTTGCTGCTGGATGAGTGGGTATCGCCCGCACCCTCTATCGAGCGAACCGAAGCGCTGGGGAAACTGGCGGCGCGCTATTTCACGGGACATGGTCCGGCCACAATCAAGGACTTCGTGTGGTGGGCAGGCATGACGGCCGGGGATGCGCGCATTGGCGTGGCGGAGGCGGGTGATGTGCTCGCGTCTGTCAACATGAACAAGACCGAGTACTGGATGGGCGCCGACGCGCCGCCGCCCGCCGACCGCAAGGCGCCTCGCCTTTTGCTGCTCCCGGGCTTTGACGAGTATTTGCTGGGCTACACAGACCGCAGCGCGGTGCTTGACCCAGCGCATGCGCAACTGCTTCACCCCGGCGCAAATGGTGTTTTCAAGCCGGCGGTCATCGCCGACGGCCATGTGGTGGCAATGTGGAAGCGCACGTTAAAGGCCAACGGAGTGCGAGTCGAACTTGACGCGTTCGACACGATGGACCCGACGCTCGCCGACACCTTCGCGTCTGAGAGCATTCGCTATACCGCCTTTCTGCGGGAGGGCCAGTGAACGTGGCGCAGGTTACTCACTCAAGTTGCGCAGCATGTCGGTGGACGTAGCGGGGGGCTTCCAGCCCTCCGGCCACTTGCTTGACCCGATCCTGCTACGGAGGGCTGGAAGCCCCCCGCTACGCCCACCCAACTTCGGCGCAACGCCAGAACTCATTTGTCTGTTATCAGTTCAATCCGCGCCTCCGCTGCGTATCATGAGTTCGAAATTCAAAGCGAGGCTTCCAGATGCGGAAGCCTCGCTTTTTTGTTGCCTCGGGCTTGCTAACTAACTGCAGTAGTCGTTGTTGATGTAGGTGCGAAGGCCGTGCTTGTCCCACTCGGTGCAGTAGGTGGCCTTGGCGCTGCTGCTCCAGTTGCTGTACTTGTCGAGAATTTCCATCACCCGGTTGGCCATCTCGTAGCGATCCTTGTAGGTGGAGCTTGCCACGAGGTCGGAGGCCCAGTAGGTAAGGATCAGGAAATCGGTGTCGGTGGACGTGCGCCACATGTTGCTCTGTGTGCTGCCGCTCACCTTGATGCCGTGGTAGATCTTCCACAGCATCTGCCCGCTGACGCGGCCCGCGTTGTAGGGACCCTTGTCCGTCGCGGTCACCGAGGTGTGTTCGGAGCACTTCCAACCGCCCACAGTGAGCAAGGTCGCGTTGCTCACATGCACGCGGCCGCGCACTTCGTCGCTGGTGAAGAGCCGGTCGGTGTCGGCGGGCGCGTAGCCCACGCCGTAGTAGTGGTGCCAGAACGCCGACGGGATCACCGAGCCCATTGTGCCCTCATGGAGAAAACCCAGCTGATTTCCCGTGCTGCAGTCGATGCTTGAGCCCACGCCAAAGAACTGCGCCAGGATGTAGTGGTTGATCTCGTGGTGGATGATGCTCGGCGTGGCCATGCAGCCGGTGCCATCGCACGAGGCGTAGTGGCCGCCCTTGCCTGCGCTGTAGTCGGAGGCCGCACAGCCCGCATTGCCCGCACGGCAGGCGTCGGCGATGCGCACCTTGCGCGAGCCTTCACCTTCATTGTGCTGCACGGTGACGGCCAGACCGCTGCCGCTGGCATAGCCAATGTCGTCAATACAGGCGTTGGTGACCATTAGCAGTTTGGGATAGTTGGCGGCGCTGGAAGGAAGCACGCCCAATTCCTTGAGGGCGGGCTTGAGCCACTGGAAGAAGGCCCGCGACCAGAAGTAGTTGTCCGACTCGGCAAAGGTGCCGCTGGCGTCGCCCGGACTCCACAGGCTGAAGTTGCGATCGCTGCGGTGCGTGTGGCGAATGTAGGTACTGCTGTTGAAGGCGCCCCATGCTGCCGTCGGCCACGTGGTTTTGTTGCCCTGATCGGCGCAGGCGGAGAGCGTGCCGTTGGTGCGCTGGTCGTTGGCCGAGTAGAAGAAGTCATGCGTCAACGTGTTGTCGTCGCGCACGTAGACGTTGGAGGTTGTTACCTGGAAGGGCTGGCGCACGTCGCCATTGGTGTAGGCCCAGCGGCGCACCTTGGCGTCCGTGTAGGCAACTGCGTCGACCTGGTCGCTGTTGTCCGGCTGCGGGCCGTAGACCGGCAGGTCGGGTGCGACCGGCGCGCCGTCGTCCGCCTGGGCAACGGTGTAGGCCAGTAGTTCGGGATCGCCATTGGCATCTTCGCCGTAGAAGGCCTCAACATTGCTGGCGATGTTGAGCACGAGGCCCGAGCGGGCATCAATTGTCACGGTCACATCATTTTCCGGCGCGGCGGGGATGACGAGATTCACGCTGTAGACAAACTGGCGGCGGAGCGGGTCCACGCCGAGCACGAACTCCACAACCGACCACTCGCCTGCGGGTTTCCCGCTGAAGGCTGCCGCTGCCGCGCGCGCCGTCTCCAGCGCCTGGTCGCGTGCGACGAGGATGGTTTCGTCAATGGGCAGCTTGGGCGGGTCAACGATCATGCGTGAGAGGCCGATGACATTCCAGTTTGCGTCGAAGAGGAGCGAGAGATCGGCGGCCAGCACTGGGTATCCCTTGTACGTCTGGCCGAAGCGGGCCATCTGGTAGAAGCGGCCCATGTGGAAGAACTGAAGGTTCAGGCTGGGCATGTCTGGGCCGACGCTGGCGGGCAGCAGCTCGAAGATATTGGGGTGCTTGGCGAGAAATGCGGCCAGGATCGGCTCGGCGGCGGGCGCCAGCCGGTCGCGTACGCGGTCGCTGGGCTGCGTCCATGAGTCGTCGCGCGGCTCAAGGGGCGACGCCGTAATTTCGCGCAGTTCCAGGGGCGGCGTCGATGGCGTCGGGTCGCCCTGATTGGTGTCGCCATCTTCGGGGTCGGGCGTGACGGGCGTGGTGGTGAAGGCCTCGACGCTCCAGGGGAAGCGCAGGTTGGGGTTGCTGTCGAGATTCTGCGCCAACTTGGGCGATTCAGCCGGGTCGGGGAAGAGGTCGGGAATCACGGCGGTGAGGCTGATTCCCATGCCGGCAAGAACGGATTGTGCGTAGTCGGGAATGGTGGGTTTGGGGCGGGTGGCGAAGCTGTCCACGTGGCCGTTGAAGAAGCTGAACGAGGCGTCTGGGTCTTCGAGCTTGAAAGCCTCAATCGCTGCGGCGAGCTCGGGGCTGGGGGGCGACGTCTCGAAGGTGTCGAGTTCACGCGTCACATCCTGGGCGGCGGACGCGCCGCCGGGGGCATTGACGAGCGGCAGGAAGACCGGTTCCTGCTGCGGGCGCACGGGTTCGGTAGCGGCGGCGGCCGGCAACGTGAGAATCAACGAAGCGCAGACGGCAATCGTTGCGCCTCTCCACAATCGGTCCAGCGACCTTGCGTACGGCATCAGGCACTCCTTTCGTCGCCAACTGGCGACAAGGACGGGGGTGTCGAAGACAGGTGCGGTTAGTCTGCGGGAAAGCGGGAGAGCGTGCTGTAGCGCGGCGCACAGCCAGGAGGTGGCGCACACAACAAGTGAACGGAGGTGAATTGTCTCGGTTGGCGTGGGGGATCAGGAGCGGAGTTCGCCCTGCGGTTGGCATGGGGAAGGGCTTATCGCGTCGGTCGGGGAAATAGCACCGGGGGTACGATAAAAATCGCACCCCCGGCCGCGGCCACAGTCTCGCCCCCCCCAGAACAAGACTGCGCCCACTGTGTCGCAGTAAGTGGTAACGGACCGCACGCAGGGGATTGACAACCAACAACATGGTGCGCGTTACTTGAGGCGATTATAGCACAGGAAAACTGAATATACAAGCCCTCGACAGCGTTTAATTCTGACTTACGCGCATTGTAAGCATTTTGGACTAGAGCCGCGTACACGAGAGGATCGTGGCGGCGCCGGGTCGATGACCAGCTTGTGCCAAATTTCGCAACAGTCGAGGGGCGCACCGACAGGCATCGGCCCTGCGCCGAAGCGCTACGGCGGCGCCTCGCCTCGATCGAAGCGAGGCTTTCAACGTCGGAAGCCTCGCTTCATCACGATGCCCAGCCCGGCGGCGGTGCTATACTTGCGTGAAACCATCCGCAGCATTGCCCGGAGATGCCCTCTTGACCCCACACGAATTCGTCCAGCGCTGGCTCGGACACACGCAAACCGAGCGCCAGTCGTATCAGCAATTTTTCCTTGACCTCTGCCACCTTGTCGATCACCAGACGCCCGCCGAGTACGATCCCTCGGGCACGACCTTCTGCTTCGAGGCCGGCGTGATCAAGAACACGGGCGGCCATGGTTTTGCCGATGTCTGGTTCAAGGGTCACTTTGCCATCGAGTTCAAGGGACCCGACGGCAACCTCGACAAGGCGTACCGCCAGTTGCTCGAGTACCGCGAGGCGCTCGAGAATCCGCCCCTGCTGATTGTAAGCGATACGCAGCTGCTGCGCATCCACGCCAACTTCACCAACATGCCGCGCAGCGAGCGCGTCCTGCGGCTGGAGGAGATCGAGACGCCGGCGGGCTTGCAGATGGTGCGCGACATCTTCCGCAACCCGGAGGCCTTTCGCCCGGAGAAGACGGCCGCGCAGGTCACCGAGGAGGCTGCGGCCGAATTTGCCAAACTGGCCGAGCATCTGCACCGCTGGGGCTACGGCGCGCAGGAGACGGCGCATTATCTGATCCGCCTGCTCTTCATCCTCTTTGCCGAGGACATCGACCTGCTGCCGCGCGACCTCTTCACGCGGCTTGTGGAGAAGGGGCAGCGCGACGCCGCGACCTTCAACAAGCAGATGCGCCAGCTCTTCCACGCAATGCAGGAGGGAGACGTCTTCGGCGAGAGCAACATCCGCTGGTTCAACGGCGGGCTCTTTGATAGCGATAGCGTGCTTGACCTTGACGGCGACGGGCTGCGCATCCTTCAGCACGTGACTGCGCTTGACTGGGCGGGGATTGAACCTTCGATCCTGGGCACGCTCTTTACGCGCAGCCTTGACCCCTCCAAGCGGGCGCAGTTGGGCGCGCACTACACGAGCAAGGAAGACATTCTGCTGATTGTGGAGCCTGTGCTGATGGCGCCGCTGCGGCGCGAGTGGGGCGAGATTCAGCAGAAGGCGCGGGCGCTGGTGGCGCAGCGCGACAAGGCCCCCACGACTGCGGCGCGGGCGCGCCTCGACAAGGAGGCGACGACGCTCGTCATGGAGTTCGTCTACCGGCTGCGCACGCTGCGTGTGCTGGACCCCGCCTGCGGCAGCGGCAATTTTCTGTACGTGAGCCTGCGATTGCTGATGGACCTTGAGCAGGCCGTGAGTTTCTTCACGGGCGAACTGGGCCTGCAGCCCTTCTTCCCGCAGATTGACCCGCGCCAGCTCTTTGGCATCGAGAAGGACCCCTACGCCCACGAGCTTGCGCAGGCGACGGTGTGGATTGGCTACTTGCAGTGGCACCACGACCACGCGGGCGGGTCGCCGCGCGAGCCGGTGCTTGAGGCGATGGACAACATCAAGGAGATGGATGCGATTCTGGCCTATGACGCCGAGGGCAAGCCGGTTGAGCCGGAGTGGCCCGACCGCGGATGTGATTGTGGGGAACCCGCCGTTTTTGGGGAATAAGTCGATGCGGGCAGAACTCGGGCGACACCTACGTCGATGACCTCGGCAGCTATATGAAGGCTGCTTCCAGCGATCAGTCGATCTTGTCGTGTACTGGTTCGAGCGCGCCCGCACGGCAATAGACGGAACCGCGTGCCAAGCGAGTGGGACTTCTTGCGACACAAGTCGATTCGGTTTGGTGCGAACCGCTGCGTACTTGAGCGTATCAAGGAGACAGGCGACATATTCTATGGCACGGGCCGATCGTCCATGGATGCAGATGGTGCGGCTGTTCGCGTATCAATGATCGGGTTCGATAATGGCACCGAGAGTGCTAAGCACCTAAATGGAACACCTTCGGGACTTCGAGAGGTAGATCTCGCTCGAGGGTCACGGTTATCGACTCTAGCCTAACAGGAAGCTGATGTGTTCTCTGCGGCCGCTAGGAGAAAACAAGTGACATCTGTATTTCAGGGAACGATGAAGGTGGGACTGTTCGAGTTGCCGAGCGATGTAGGTGGCAAGATGCTTCCTCATGCAATCCGGATGGCTGCGTCGAATAGCGACGTTATTAAGCCATGGATGAATGGGCAATGACGTAACCGGACGTCCGAGCACATGTGGATTGTCGACTTCGGCGAGCGAAGCGAGGCAGAAGCGGCTCGATATGTCAGGCCCTTTGAGCATGTGTCGGTACATGTCGGCCGGAACGCGAGGAGAATAATGCGCCAACGTCGTATGTACAGATGGAGATTGGCAGATGCAGGCGCGCGACCTCAAGAGTGCAATAATCTGGACGGGCACGGATCATCGTGACTTCGAAGTCTCCAAACATCGAACCTTCATCTGGGCAGTGAATGAATTAGTCCCTGATGCAAGACTCTACGCCTTTGCTCGCGACGACGACTACTTCTTCGGCGTGCTCCACTCGCGTCAGCACGAGCTGTGGTCGCTGCGCATGTGTATCTCGGCCGGCGTGGGCAACGATCCAACGCTACACCCCCACCAGCCAACCTGTTTCGAAACCTTCCCCTTCCCGTGGCCGCCGGGGAAGGAGCCTGTGGAGGATGCGCGCGTGGTGGCGATTGGCGCAGCCGCCGCCGATCTGGTGGCGCAGCGCGATGCGTGGCTCAACCCGCCCGGGCTGGCCGAGGCGCAACTGAAAAAACGCACGCTGACGAACCTCTACAACGAGCGCCCCGCCTGGCTGGCCGCTGCGCACGCGCGCCTGGATGCCGCCGTGCTCGACGCCTACGGCTGGCCGCACGACCTGGGCGACGAGGCGATTCTCGAGCGGCTGCTGGCGCTCAATTTGGCGCGGGCCGGGCGGGGGATAGGGTGAGTAGGGCGGCACGAACAGCACCTCACCCCTGCCCCTCTCCATGCGGAGAGGGAAAAAGGCGCGATCGGCGTGGATCGGCAGATTGGGTGGTACGACGAGCGCCGGCCACGGGCCGGCGCCTGCGGTGTGCGCGGTTCTCTCTGCGCATGGCAAGGCACAAGCCGCATCGCGTTTCGGGTGAGTGGCTGCGCCGGGAGCGCTGCAGGCTCAAGCCTGCAGCTATCCAACCCAAGCCGGCTGAAGCCGGCTGAAACCCATTTTTCTCGAGTCCGTGCGTTGCGCATTCGTAGCGGCTGCTTCAGCTGCCGTTGGTCTGGGGCGCGGCGAGATTGGCCAGTACGGCAGCTGAAGCAGCCGCTACGAACCTTGAACGCGCATCGAGAAAATGCACCGCTGAAACCATTCTGGTCTCGAGTACGTGCCTTTCGTGTTGGCGTCAGTCGGCTTCAGCCGACTTGGGTTGGATAGCCGTAGGCTTCAGCCTATGGCGGCCCGGGCGCGCCAAACCAATGCCATACCCGCTGTGCGCAGTTCCCTCTCCGCCCCCATGCCACGCCCGCTGGCGTGGCATGGAGAATGGAGAGGGGCAGGGGTGAGGTGCAGTTTGTCTGGAGCTCTGCATGGCTGCGGGGCTCTCTTTTTTTGCGCGCAATCCGGAACAAATGTTCTGACTTCTTTCCTTGTTTCCTCTTTGTTCACTCTGCACAGGGCGGGCGAATGCTGCTATTCTGTGCACATGGAACGCATGTTCTAAAGAGAGAGACTTCGACGCAGGGGCGCTGAGGCGCAGAGAAACGCAGAGAAGAGCAACTGCGAGGAACGCAGAGGGGAGGGTCTGATGGCGGCTGAAGGCGGGTTGGGGTGGCTGGAACGGTTGGCTGGGCGGCGCGCCGGGGCGCAGGCGGGCGCGGTGACTCCCGTGCGGCCCGGACTGCCGGGCGACGACCTTGTGCGCATGGGGGGTGACCCTTACGCGGCGGGCGCTCCCGACACGGCGCGCATCCAGCGTGAGGCGCTTGAGGCGTGGCGGGTGAATCCACTGGCGCGGCGGCTTGTGTCGCTCGTCACTTCGTACACCGTGGGCGACGGCATCCGCCTGAGCAGCAGCTATGCGCCGCTCGACGACTTCCTGCGCAGCTTCTGGGCGGACCCCGAAAACCGGCTTGACCTTGAGCTTCCCGAGTGGAGCGACGAATTGAGCCGCAGCGGCGAGCTCTTTCTGGCGCTCTTCACCGATCCTGTGAACGGGCGATCAAGCGTGCGCGCGGTGCCGGCGACGGCCATCGACCGCATCGAGTGGCTCGAGGGAGACTACCGCACGGAGCTTGCGTATCACGACCTGAGCGGCGGCATGGGG
Source organism: uncultured Chloroflexia bacterium (assembly GCA_963735275.1). GTDB lineage: Bacteria > Chloroflexota > Anaerolineae > Caldilineales > Caldilineaceae > UBA5069. The sequence continues at coordinate 1,472,740 of CAVTKJ010000004.1, forward strand.
GCGGAGCGGTGGTGGAAATCGCCCCGCCATCCCGAAGCCGGCGTGAGCGAGGCGGTGATGCTCCACTACGCCGTCAACCGGCCGGTGGGCGCGCTGCGCGGCGAGAGCGACCTGGCGCCGATTCTGCCCTGGCTGCGCCGCTACGCCCGCTGGCTGGAGGACCGGGTGCGGCTGAATGCGTCGGTGCGGGCCTTCGTGTGGGTGGTCAATGCGCCCGGGCGCATTCGCACGCAGCTTGCCGAACAGTACCGCACACCCCCCGAGCCGGGCACGGTGATTATTGCCGACGAGAACGAGCACTGGTCGGCGGTGACCCCCAACCTGCACGCCGCCGACGCCGAAAAGGATGGCCGCGCGATCCGCTGGATGATTGCCGCGAGCGGCCCCGGCACGGCGCTGCTTGACCTGGGGGAAGGGGAGGACTCGAACCTGGCCACCGGGCAGGTGATGCAGGAGCAGAAGCGGCGCTTCCTGCGCAGGCGACAGCGCTTTCTCGTGCATGTGTTGATCGACTTGTCGCTGCAAGCCTTTGCGCGCTGGGTTGAGGCGACGGATGCACCGGTGCGCGGCGTTTCGGTGGAGGACGTGACGGCGCTCGTGCCGGACATCAGCCCGGAAGACAACGCCGAGCTGGCACAGGCCGCCGCGCAGATTGTGGATGCGCTGGAGCGGCTCCAGGGCATCACCGGGGAGGGGGAGGCCTTCAAGCGCATGGCGCTGCGCCTCTTCACCCGTTTTGCGGGAGAGACCGTGGGGGCGGAGGAGTTTGAGAGGATTATCAGTACCGGGAGTCGGGGCGATTGAAGCGAGGCTTCGCCCTTGGAAGCCTCGCTTCGGAGGAGAAACTGGTTGATCGGTTTATTGGTTGATTGGTTGACTGGCTGACTGGGTGATTGGGGGATTGACTGATTGGCTTGGCCGGCTAAAGAGGCTCCTGCGGGGGCATTGCGAGGCGCAAATGCGATCGAACGGCAAACCAATCAGCCAATCCCCCAGTCACCCAGTCAACAAATCAACCAATAAACCAATAAACCAATAAACCAGTCCCCCAGTTACCAATTACCAATCATCAATTATGTTATCAAGAAACGGAGAAGCCATGGACATCTGGAGTGAAGGTGTTGCGGGCGCGGCGCTGGGCGTTTTGGGCCGCACGCGACGGGAGGAGTTGCTGCGGCAGGCGGCCGAAGGGGCTTTGCCGGAGCTTGAGTTTGAGGCGATTGTCTTCCGGGCGGGGCCCAATCGCAACCACCTGCGCATCGCAGATGGCGAGATGGCCGGCTTTGCGGCGTCGTTTGTGGGGGTTCCCTTCCTGCGCGACCACGCCGTGGAGAGCGTCGACGCTCGTGCGGGCATAGTCGTCAGCAGCGTGCTGGATGGGCGGGCCATTCGCCAGACCATCCGGCTGACGACGCAGCGCGACATTCGGGCCTTTCTGGAGGGGCAAATGGATCGCTTCTCCGTCTCCTGGTACTACGACGAGGTGAACTGCTCGGTCTGCGGCAAGGAGTGGGGGACGTGCAGCCACCGGCCGGGACGTCGCTACGGGGATGGGAGTCACGGCGCACGACGCAGGCGCTGCGAGTTGTTCTTCACGGGAGTGGTGGGAAAGGAGGTGTCGGCGGTCAACGCGCCGGCGGTGGATGGAACGGAGGTGGTGAAGATCGGGGAGGTCGGGAGTCGGGAAGTCGGGAATGGGGAGGTCGGGAATCGGGTGCCGGTGCTGGGCAGTTGGGTAATGGAAGGTGGCAATATGGGGAGTTTTCAGAGAGGAGCGATGGAAATGGCCGCGGAAGAAGAAGTTGGCGTGGCAGAGGAGGGCAGCGAGTGGTCGGCAGCGCTGCGTGGTGAGGCGGTGGAAGCGATGCTGGCGCGTGCGGGGCTGAGCCAGGGGGGACGAGCGGTGATTCGATCGGCGGTGGGGGCGGGGGTGGAGTCGCCCGCGCAGGTGCGGGAGCTGATTGCCGCGCAGCAGCAGGCGGAGGCCGCGCTGGGCGGGCCACGGGCCGCGGTGCGCGGCGGGCAAGGCGCCATCGTGCGCGACACCTTCCCGACGATCACGGGCATGCGCACGGCCGAGGATGAGGTGCAGGGCGCGCTCAACTGGCTGGTGGGCGACGTGAGCACGCCACTACCGGCGCCGCATCTGCGCAGCCTGCGCGACCTCTACCTGGCGATTACGGGCGACGTGAACTTTTGGGGCGTCTTCAACCCCGACTATGCCAGGCTGCAGTCGGCCAACTCGGGCACGCTGACGGGGATGGCGGTCAACGCGCTCAACAAGGCGGTGATGCTCCATTACGACAACCTGATCACCTACCGCTGGTACGAGCAGATTGTGCATGTGCTGCCCCACGATGGCAGCACGCAGCAGTTGCAGCTCATCCACATGGACAGCGTGGCGACGCTGCCCACGGTTGCCGAGGGCGCGGCCTACACCGAGGCGACCACCGGCGACAGCAAGGAGACGGCCACGTTCACCAAGTATGGCTCCTACGTGGGCATCACCCTGGAGATGATCCGGCGCAGCGAACTGGCGCGCATCCAGGCGATTCCGCGGCTGCTGGTGCAGGCGGCAATCCGCCGGCGCTCGGCGGCGATTGCCGGAATCTTCACAAGCAATCCCACCCTGGCCGATGACAGCACGGCGCTCTTCCATGCGAACCATGGCAACAGCGACACGACGGCCTTTGGCTCGGCAAGTTGGGAGGCGGCGCGCACGCGCATCTTCGAGCAGGCGCTGCCGGGTTCGGGCAAGCCGCTGGCGCTCTGGCCCACTTACTGCCTCGTGCCGATTGAGCTGTATGACGACGCGCTCACGGCATTTGGCTACGGCAGCGGCGATGTGGGCAAGCCCAATGCAGGCGGCACGGCGCAGGAGGCGAACATCTACGGCCTCACGCGGCCGGGCGACCCACGCCCCGTGCCCCTGGTGGTGCCCGAGTGGACCGACGCCACTGACTGGGCGTACATCGTCGACCCGCGGCTCCACCCCGTGATCGCAATGGCATATGCCAACGCACCGGCCGGGGGTGTGCATGCGCTGCCGGAGATCTTCGAGGTGCGCTCGGAGACGTCGGGGCTGCTCTTCAGCAACGACACGTTGCCGGTGAAGGTACGCGACTGGTGGGCCTACGGCGTGACGACGCATGTCGGCGTTGGGCGCAATGTGGTGGCGGGGTAACGACGAGGACAGTATTATCAGTTACCAATTATCAATAGATATTAATAATTGGCAACTGATAATTGATCACTTCTCACTTGACAGGGGACTGACATGCTTCCAAACATGCTGGCATTGACGGCGAAGGGTGTCGCGGCGACGAACAACTACCACAAGTTCAGTGCGCTGCAGGGCCTTACCGTGGTGGGGATGAGCCTCTGCCCTGCGGCGCTCACGGGGACGCCGGCGGGCTTCAATGTGGACCTCAACGATGACGGGACTGGTGTGATTACGGCGCTGGCCGCCAACGCGGCAGGCACGGTGGGCGAATGGAAGTCGACGGCGGTGGGCGGCAGCGCCGACCCGGTGACGATTGCCCGGGGCAGCGTGGTAACGGTGGACATCAACTTTGCCGGCGGCACGTCGCCCACGGCCGAGTACACGCTGATCATCTACTACCTGCCCTCGGCGGACTAGCGGACGGGCCTTGTGCGCGGATGATGTGGATTCCGGTGGATGATTGCAATCCGTCGATTCCGTGTCATCCGCGCACGTGCATTTCTCGGAAAAGGTAGAGCGGAGGGAGCGATGGCATTTACGGTGACTGAAGTGCGGGGCGAAGTGCGGTCGGCACTGGCGGCGGCAGATGATGCGACCACCTGGGACGATGCGCTGGTGGACGGCGCGCTGCGTCGAGCGCTGCGCGCGATTGACGAGTTTGGTCCTGTCTATGAGGCGACATTTGTTGTGGTGACGGCAGGCGCCGAGCAGGACTTGCGCAGCCTGCCCGGGCTTGCCGAATTGACAGCCATCGCCTGGCCCTGGCAGGAGGGAGGTTGCTTTGAGGAGTTGGCGGTGCGCTGGCGGTCCATCGGCGAGGCGGGCCGAATCCGGCTGCGCAGCGCCATTCCCGCGCCGGGCGATGCACTGCGGGTGCGCTACCGCAAGGCGCATGCGCTGCAGGGGCTGGATGGCGCGGCGGCGACGACGTTGCCGGATTCGCTGCGGGCGACGCTGGCGCTGGGCGGCGCGTGCTATGCCGCGCAACTGCGCGGACGGCAGGCGATCGAGAATCCCGCCCTGCCTGTAGCAACGGTGGAGCAACTGAGCACATGGGCCGCCGACATCGAGCGGGCGTTCTTCGTGGATCTCGTGGGCCGGGCGCGCAGCGAATCCAGCCCTGTGTGGGATGCGGTGGGGCTATGAATGGGCTGACGGCTGGACTTGTCGCGGCGCAGGAAAGCGTGTCGCCCCGCTACGAACTCGAGGTGCTGGCGGGGCCGCGATCTACGGCGTGGAAGACGGGAGGCGCGGAGTGGCAGACGCTGACGGCCTTCCCCAGCGCGCTTGCAGGCTGGCATGGACAGAGCATCGCCACGGATGCAGTTGTGGTCAACGGCGGCGTGCTGCGTGCATTTCTCTCGTGGCACGAGGGCTCGCTGGCATGCCAGTTTGTTGCGGGGGCCAACCTGGCAAGCGCGGCGGCATGGAGCGGGAGCGGCATCACGACGGTCGCGAGTTTCACGGCGACGGCGGGCCTGACCGCGCCGCGCCCTGCGCTTGTGTGCGAAGGGGGGCGCGTCCATCTCTACTATGCGCTTCCCGACGGCAACATCTACCATCGGCAAAGCACCGACGGGGGCGCGACGTGGGGAAGCGCGAGCAGCGTGTACGGCGGCGGCGATGTCGAGGGGGACATCAGCGCGTGCCACTTTGCCGACGATGATGTCCACCTTGTGCACTTCTCGACGCGCACGGACGTGCTGCGGCTTCGGGGCGCGTCGCGCATGGGGAGCGGAGGGTGGAACGCCTGGCCAGTGCACGGAGCCGCCACCGGCTGGGTTGCCGCGGGCATTATGGCAACGGGCGCGCGCACGGCCACGCTGCTCGCGTGGGCGCGCACGTCGAATCCCTACGAGCACTATCTCGGCTCGCTCACGTGCAGCGTGACTGCCGCCGGGGCGCTCGCGGCGCGTGACAGCAGCGTGGAGGTGGTCTGGCTGGTGAGCGGCGACACGTCGATTCGCCCGGCGCGCCACTGCGTGGGCAAGGGGCTGGGGGGATGGCTGCACACCTGTCAGGAGCAGTCTGCGGGGCGCGCCTATCTGTGCGTGGGCGGAATCGAACCACTGCCATGCCGGGTAGAGGAGCCGGCGCCGGTGACCGCGCAGGAGTTGTCGACAACGCTGCTCGAGCGCCACGTCGTGCCACTGGAACTGGCGACGCAGACGCTGCTGGTTGGGCTTGCGGCGGTCCATTCCAGCGAACACATTGAGGGCGACGTGCAGGTCGACGGCGATGGCGTGATTGCCTATCGCTACGATACGCGCGCCGGGCAGGGCGGCACGCTGGAACTGACGACGCCGGTCGATTCGCCGCTGGCCGACGGTGCGGCCGGGGTGGGGTTTATGGCTCACGCGCCGCTGCACCAAGGGCAGCGATACGGGCGCGGCGACGCTTGGTTTCAGAGTGCAGCGCGTCGAACGCCATCCTGGTTTCGTGCGACTGGTCGCCGCCGACGCATTGGGGCTGCTGGCTTCGATGCGCGCACGGCGGCCGCTGCAGTTCACGCCCTACGCGATGACGGCGGCCGGTGCGGTCGAGCGGCTCACGGCGTGGGCGGGCCTCGGCGTTGCGTGTAGCGATGTCACGGGCGATGCGCCGCTCATGCAGTGGAGCGGCGGCGACGAGGGGCTGCACGCATTGCGCGAGTTGCTGCGCGCCCAGCCCGTAGGCATTCGCAGCAGGGCGTCCACCGGGGAGCGCCCGCAGGTTGAAATCGCGGTACGCGGCACAACCGCACTGGCGAACTTTGGACCAGGTGCGCATCCGCTGATTGCTCATGTGCGTGTCGCCGATGGACGATCACCAGGGCTCGTCGTGGTGCACGGTCTGCAGGTGCGCGGCGCGCCGGAGGAGGGCGAGGAGTGGGCGCTGGCTGCCACTTCGAACGCCGACCCCATGGAGCGTGCTCTGCCGGCCTATGTCCTCAATCGCAACCTGGACAGCGACGCGCAGGAGCGAGAGGCGGCGGCGCTGCTGGCAGAACTAGCGCACGCGCAGCCGGCCGGCTGGATCGAGATACAGGCGCATCTGGCGATTGAGCCGGAGGATTGCATTGCTGTGGAAGGAGAGACTGTCCATGTCGAGCGCATTGTGGAAGAGTGGGAGCGACGCCGGCTCATCCAGAAGGTGGCCTATGGTCGCTGAGGCGCGTGGCGCGGTGTCTCTTGGCGCTGCGCTGGGAATTGTGCGCGGCGCGGCCGGCGCCCTCGTCACCGTCGAAATCCTCACCGGACAGGGAGGCAGTGTGACGGTGGATGCGCAAGCCTTGCACACGGTGGTCTACACACCGGGCGATCGCGTGCTCATCCTCTTCCAGTCTGCCGATGTGGATTCGGCGGTGGTTGTCGGGCGCGTCGGCAACACGGCCGACGCGCCGGCAGGGAGCTCCTTGCTCGCGCAACTTCTTGGCGTCGACGGCAGCGGCAGCGGTCTCGACGCCGATATGCTGGATGGGCAGCAGGAGGCTGCGTTCGTGCGAACTGACGGCTCACGCGCGCTGAGCGCAGACTGGGACATCGGCGCGGGGCGCGCCCTCAAAGGCGCGACGCTACAGGCGCGCACGAGCGGCGGGCTGACGCTGGCAGATGCGAGCGGCGTCCTGGGGCTCTTTGTTGCGAATGGCGGCAACGTTGGCGCAGGCACCAACGCACCGCAGGGCCGACTGCATGTTTGGGATGGCGCCGGCGGCTTTCTCTTTACCAGCAGGTCGGGAGTTGGGACCACGGCTTCCGTGATCATCGCCAATGGCACGGGCGACGTTACGCAGATGGTGCGCGTGGAGGCCATTGTCAGCAATGGTGCGGCGGTTGCCTACAGCACCTTTGGCCTGACGATCGGTGGCGTGGTGACTCAGAACGTGACTGTGGGCTCCGATACCTACCAGTTCAGGCTCAATGGCGACGGCAGCCTTGATGTGCGGCGTACGGCGGGGAGCAATGCGGGCAAGGCGGTCGTGCGCGCCATGTGGTGCTGACGGAGTGAAGGCTCAGACGCACTGCGGCCGAGCCCCTGCCATTGGGCAAATCCGGCTTGTGTGGCGCGCGATACGGTAGGGCCATGCCATGATGGCTATGCTGAGGGCACAGAGCGCACGTTTTGTGCGGCCGAACTTTACGTCTCAGCAGGGGAGAATTGACCATGACAACAGTATCGCAGACACAGAATCAGAATGAACCGATTGATCGACCGCTTGGCGCAAGGGTTGTTGCAGGGGTGATCGGCGGGTTGGCCGGAGGTGTCGTCTTTGGGATGCTCATGGCAATGATGGGCATGCTGCCGATGATTGCCGGCCTTGTCGGGAGCAGCAGCGCCGGGGTAGGATTCCTCGTGCATATGGGCATCAGCGCGGTGATTGGCGCTGGATTCGCCTTTATGCCGGCCATGGCGCGTCCAACGATTGGTTCCGGCCTACTTTGGGGTGTAATCTATGGGGCAATCTGGTGGGTGCTTGGACCGTTGCTGATCATGCCCGTAATGATGGGCATGGGGCCGCAAGTACATGCCGCCTTCACAGGCCCCATGCTGACGAGTTTGATGGGCCACGCAATCTATGGCGTTGTGCTGGGCGTTGTCGCCGTTTGGTGGGTGAAGCGCTAGTGTCTGGACAGGGTCGGCTGCAGATCTACGTAGCCGCGCACTGCATTGGGCTGGAGCGTGCGCTGGAAATGGTTCTGGCCGTGCGCACGCTCCGGCCGGAGTGGGAGGTTCGTGTGGTGGACCTGGACGACGCGACCGAGCAGATACCCGATTTTGTTGTAGCTACGCCAGTGTACGTGGCGGACGATCGCCCGATTTTCTGGGGTAACCCTTCTCTCGACAGCCTGCTGGCAAAACTGGAAAAACTGGAGCAGCGCGCGTGAAAAGCATCGCTCACGACGAATCCGCACGTTCCAGCGCCAAGATTGGATACCTGCAGGAAAACGACCTCTTCCGCGACATGAGTAAGGAGCAACTGCAGGCAATGGCCGAGCAGGCGCCCATGAAACGGGTCTCCGCCGGCACTGTCTTCTATTCGGCCGAGCAGCCCGCCGAAGTGCTCTTCATCCTCAAGCAAGGGCGTGTGCGCATCTACCAGTTGAGTGTCGAAGGGCGCGCGCTCACAACCGGCATCCTCGAGGCCGGCTCAATCTTTGGTGAAATGGCGCTTGTCGGTCAGCGGCTGCATGATTCCTATGCCGAAGCAATGGACCCCTGCCTTCTCTGTCTGATGAGCCGGGAGGATGTGAATACGATGATTCTCGGTGACGCGCGCGTTGCGAAGCGACTGGTTGAGATTCTGGGCGAGCGGCTGGCCGAGGCGCAGGAAGCGCTCTCTGCCATGGCCTTTAAGCATACCCCTGAGCGCCTTGCCGGTTTGCTGCTGCGGCGCGCACGCCCCGCACGCGGACTTCCGGGCACGTCGCGCCCGCTTGAAGTGCGTCACACCCACGAAGAACTGGCGGAGATGCTCGGCGGTGGGCGCGAGACGGTTACCAAGATTCTCAACGAATGGGCGCTCGATGGCTGGGTTGAACTGGGGCGTGGGCGGGTGCGGCTTCTCGAGATCGAAAAACTCCGCATCGCGGCAGGAAACGAGTAGGCGATGAGCGCAACCCTGATCTTTGTCTATAACGCGGATAGCGGCATTATGAATGGTCTGCTGGACCTGGCACACAAGACGGTCTCGCCGGCAACGTACACCTGCAACCTCTGTGCCGTAACCTATGGTCCACTGGGCATGAAACGCAAGTGGCGGGAGTTCGTGCTATCGCTTGGGCGCCCCGTGCGTTTCCTTCATCGTGACGAACTGACACACGAGTTTGGATCATCGACGGAGCAACTCCCGGCGATCTTCGCAACGAACGACGGCACGCTCGAAGTCTGGATGCTCGCCCGTGAAATGAACGGATTTGCCGATCTTGACGAGCTGATTGCAGGTATCAAGTTGCGACTTGCCGCAGACGCAGCGGTGCAGTCGGTGCAAATAGGTTCAATCACCCAGACAACGAACGTATAAGCCCGCGGCCGCATTCTGAGCCACTTTCCGGCTGTGCGCTGGAACACAGCAGGCCAGCCGCAGCATGTCTATACTGAAGGCCGAACGACCGAGGAACTATTTCACTTCGTGGGGGGGTGAAATAGATTGCTCGGTCGCTTCGCGTTCTGCACGCGGGAGCGCCATGAGCGCCCGATTGACGCTCGAAGCCACCTGAATGACTTCCAGCGCGCAATTTTGCAACGCATGTTATGCAGCGGTTATCGCCTGTTGAACCGAGTGCGGTGCGATCTCCGACAAGGCAGGCGCAGACGCTCTGCCGGCGCGAACGGTTTACGAAACTTTCGCAATTTGGGCGGCGTGTCGCGAAGTTGGCACGCTTGTCGGTATAGTACGCGAGCCAGTAGCGCATTTGGTGAAGGTTGGCAACACTGAGGCAAGGAGCAAGCACACGAATTGTCGCGCAATACTCCCAAATTGGGCGACCTTGATCGCAGTTGCCGTGGTGGCAAAGGTCTCGACGCAATTGTGCAATTGCGCCGCTGCACTTCAATATTCGATTTCATGCCGCTTTGATTTTAAGCATGAGGTGACTCGGTGTGCGGCATCCTGCGCAACTCCGGAAGAGACAGTAGTCCGTGCCGGTTGGGCTCCAACGTCGCCAAATCGGAGACGATTTCAGGAAACATGCAGAGTTTGTCTCAATTGCCCGGATATTTGTGGCATGCTATAGTGTAAATGGGAGATCGCAACGGCGCGACTGCTCCTTAATCCCCGGAAAGCGCACAATGACTACAACCGAGACTCCAGGCGTGATGTTGCGGCGGCTGCGCGTGCAGCGCAACCTTACGCTGCGTAGCGCAGCAGACCGGCTGGATGTATCCGCCTCGGCGCTATCGCGCCTCGAACGCGACGTGCGGGCGGTGAACCGCCATGATATTGAGGCTTTCGTGCGTAGCTACCAGCTTACGCATTGGGAGGCAAGCCAGTTGCTGCAGTGTGCGGGCTTCACCGCTAGACTTCCCGGCGCTACAGAGGGGCAGGCTGACTGGGGGTTCATCAGCGATCTTCTACGCTCCATTCACTTCCCCGCCATCCTTACTGACGACTACGGTTATCTCATCGCGTGGAACGGCGTGATTCATGCGCTTTGGCGTATGCCCGCTCGGCCTGCCGGCCCGATTCACATACTTGACAGTCTATTTTCGGCGCTCGGCCGCCGAGAACTTGGGGACAGTTGGCATGACGCTGCGGTGGCAACGTGCTGGCGCTTCTACGTGAAGACGCTGCGCGTATCGGGTGGCACGCGTTTTCAGAAGATCATGCAGAACCTGGCCGAACTGTATGGCAATGACTTTGAATCAGTCTGGAATGAAGCGCTGACGAACGGCTATGCAGGGCGTGATTCGACGGTGTCATCACAAGGCACCGTGTTGAGGCTGCAAACACAGGTAGGTGTCGTCGAGTATCTTTCGCTGCAAACGATGGTGAACGCGCCACTGCCCCTCGAACTCACTGTGCACATACCAATTGGCGAGCCTTCGACTGATCACCATCGGCGCCTGCTCGAAGGCATCGATATGAGCCGCGTCGTGCGCTGTCCGCGGCGGGCGCTGCTTGTCAGTGACAGCTAGACCGGGCGGCACATAGACTGCAATAAACGAACACTGGTGTGGAAATGGGCGGGCGTCGATCGGGCGCCCGCTCGTCGCTTGACGCAGATTCACGCGCGATTTGTCTCCTCGAAATTGCCACAACCCACCCGGACACTCCAAAAAGGTTGAGTCTTCGATGCAACCGTTTATTTCCGCTTGGCAAAAGGCAAGCGTACCTGTACACTCTGAGTGGAACATATGTTCTAGTTCGCACGCCAGGCCTCCCGAGACGGGCGGAAAGCACGGCATCCTTGTATGGACGAAACTTGGATTCTGCACGATGTGAACGCGCAAGACGCGACCGAGTGGCTCTGCACCCTCGCAGCCTTGGCGCAAAGTGAACAGCAGGCGAACCCGCTGCGCAGCCAGGAGACAATTTGTCACGTTGGTTCACTCGACCCAATTCGGCTGCCGCTGCCGGTACGCTCGCGTGCGCATCACGCAGCGGCGATTTATGCGCGCCTGCCAAATGCAACCGAGCCCTTTGGTAGGTTGCTGGCCCTGCTGCTGGTTGAGGAGGTCGCCGGGCGCACGCTGCGCGTGGAAATCGCCACCGAGCCATCATTTGCGCTGCGAGCGGATGAGATTCGCTGGCATTTGCGCACGCACTTTGCGCATGCGGTGCGCGGTGCGGGCGGGCGGCGCACGGGCCTCCTGCTAGCGATCAACGGGCCACAGGCAGAGCAAAAAGGGCGCACGGGGGCTCCGGTGCTGGCGTGCAATGTGTGGCTTGAAGAGCAGCTTGCTGAGGTGGGCAAGGACCGACCAGGGCGGCGGCGGCTTTTCAGCCAGTGGCTGACGCAATATCGGCAGCTGCGCGGCTGCGACCCAGTGGATCCAATGCGCTCGTTTCGTGCCGCCGTGGCGGGCTGTGAGCACAGGCTCGCGCGGCGCGCTGCGCAGGACGCTGATTGACGCATAGGCGTGGCGCAATCACTACAGCATCGCCACGCGAATCGATTCGGCAAACTTCGTCAGCCTATGGCGGCGGGCGCAGCGCGCCTCATGCAGAACAATTTATGCCACCCATGTTGGGCAGACGGCCTTGCCGCATGCGCGCAACGGTCTCCGTAGGCGCCGGCCCGTGGCCGGCGCTCGTGGCAAGGAATGGGTTCGTAGGGGGAGAGCGCCGGCAAGGAGCCGGTGCCTATGGTTGTGGAGGCCGCGCTATGGCGGCCGACAGGTTCTCCGGACGTGAGGAGGGCCGCGGTTGGCCGCACTGAGTGCCAAAGCCGAACCCGGTGACAAAACAAAACTCCGACGCCAAGCGTCGGAGTTCAGGTCACGATTTGTAAGGTGGAAACGCTAGCCGGGGGGCAGCGATGTGTGAGTGCGATGAGGAACGGCTTGCGGCTCCACCTTACAATTCGAACTATACCACGGCCTCTCGCAAAACGCAATACCCAATTTCGACGAATTTGGATATTCGTGGAAGATTGACAACGAAAAAGGTCAAATGAAATTGCCGAAGCGCCGAACACCCTCGCCCGCGCCGCAACTTTCGTTGCAGTTTGTTGGGCGCCTGGCGCTCAATCAGAACAAACATCGACAAACGTCGTGCACAGGCTCGTCACTTATCCCCAGCTACTGCGCATGGGGATAACTCCCGATGGGCCGGGAAAAGTCGGCGGCAGTCTTGCGCGTTCGCGCAAGAAGCGAACAATCAGCAATTGTTCGCTTGTGTGCGTAGGCGCACAGGATTGCTACGGCGATTGGGCGAGAGGAATGCCTAGAGGCAACACAAAGCAGCGGTGCGCAAGTCATTGCTTGCGCACCGCTGCTTTGTGTTGCCTCTGGAGCGGCCCGCAGGCCGAGTTGAAACTTCGCATAAGTCAGAACTTATGCCACAAGGACGCCGACGCACTCTGGCACGTCGGCGCACAACTACTGCTAAAGCTCAGCGCGATGGCGAGCCATCAGTCTGCCGAATTGGTTCAATCCAGGAACTCAAGCTCCTCCATCGGTACATCCCCGTTGGACTCGACGACCTTGAGGATGCTCTGCTTGAGCCTGCGATTGGAGACGAACGGGTAGACATACTCCTCAAGGAAGCGCTCGGCTTCACGTTCCTTGCGTACGAGCCGCGCCGCACAATAGGCCATGTAGGCGACCGCTTGCGCCGCCTGCGGATGCACCGCCTCGAGGTCGATGTGTGCACATGTCTCCACGATCTCGAGCAGGGTGCTCTGTCTCTCGTTCGCATCCTGAGCCTCAGCGGCGACGGTCCACAAATCGGTCGTCAAATCACTCCGAATCATCGATGAGCGCGGCAGCAATTGCACACCACTGCGCAGAATCCGGCTGCTCATCTGGCTGCCGTCGCTCTCGCGCACATTTGCGGCGATGTTCAGGATAGCCCCCTCGCCATTCTTGAAGGGGAAACCCTTGGCAAGGTAATCCAGCAGACCGACGAGAACCTCACGGTTTACCGTGACGCCAAATCCCCGCCCTGCTTCCGGCTCTGCCAGGGTTATGAGTATCCCTTTTAGGATCTGCATTTCGTTGAGCTCCACGGATTGCTTCTGTGCGATCGCGCTCGCGGCCTCTCCTTGCAGGAAGAAGGGCCGGTATCCGTCGTAGTTCGGCACATTGAAGCGGCGCGCGATGGTCGACCCTGGTGAACAGGCTTGCCAAAGCGTCGCCGATCGGGCAGGACCACTCATGTCAGACACTCTCCTCTTGGGAAGTGGATTGCGCGAATCCGCCGAACCTCGCGTCTGAGAATCATTCGGGTTCCGCGGTAAATCGTAGCGGCTGCTTATTGAAGGTTCCGGAATAGTCCGGTAACTAGCGCGCCGCATCCACCGCCGTAGGCTGAAGGCTACGGCTATCAAACTCAAGCCCGCTGAACCAGGCTGAAACCTATCTCCACTCGAGGGTGCTGGTGTCAGTCGGCTTCAGCCGACTTGGGTTGGTTAGTTGCAGGCTTCAGCCTGCAGCGGTGGACGCGTCGACGTGATTGTATCGGGCTTTTTCCGCAACCTCCATCAGCTGCCATCGGACCGGGCCCGATGCGCGACTGGCCAGAACGGCAGCTGAAGCAGCCGCTACGGAAGGCCTGTTCATTTGCGCGCCGCGGCCATCAATCGTCCACCAGGTTCGCCTTGAGCCAGGCCTGCATGAAGGCATCGAGGTCGCCGTCAAGCACGGCCTGTGTATTTCCCGTCTCGACGTCGGTGCGCAAGTCCTTGACCATCTGGTAGGGATGCAGGACATAGGAACGAATCTGGCTGCCGAAATTGGCGTCGACAACCTGGCCCTTGATGGCGGCTTTCTCCGCATCGAGCCGGCTTTGCTCGATGTCGTAGAGGCGGCCGCGCAGCACTTTGAGGGCCATTTCGCGGTTCTGTGTCTGGCTGCGCTCATTCTGCGAGGTCACGATCAGCCCGGTGGGCAGGTGCCGGATGCGCACGGCCGTCATGTTCTTCTGAACGTTCTGGCCGCCCGCCCCGCTGCTCAGGTAGACCTCAATTTCGATCTCCTTGGGGTCGATCTGAATATCGATGTCCTCGTCAAGCACGGGCAGGACTTCCACCTTGGCGAAGGAGGTGTGGCGACGGTTTGCCGAGTCAAATGGACTCAAGCGCACGAGGCGGTGCGTGCCCCGCTCGGAGCGCAGATAGCCGTAGACATAGGCGCCGTCGACCTGTACGGTGACGCTCTTGATGCCTGCCTCTTCGCCTTCTGTCATGTCGGAAATGTGGGTCTTGAAGCCGCGCCGTTCGGCCCAGCGCAGGTACATGCGCAGCAGCATTGACGCCCAATCCTGCGCTTCGGTGCCGCCCGCGCCGGCGTGGATGGAGAAGATGGCCGAGCCGGCATCGTAACGCCCGCTGAGCGCGAGCGCGAACTCCCGCTCCTCAATACCCTCTTCAAGGGATGTGGCCTCATTCTCCAGTTCGGCAAGCAGCGCCGGATCGTCATCAGCCATCTCGAGGAGGTCCAGCGCATCAGTCACGCGCTGGCGCAGGATATCCCATTCGTCCACCTGCGCGCGCAAAAGGCTGAGTTCCTGCATGATCTTCTGGGCGCCCTGCTGGTCGCTCCAGAAGTCAGGGCTTGACGAGTCGGCGTCCAGTTGCGCGACGCGTTCTGCCTTCGCTGCAATGTCAAAGCCGCCCCCGTATCGAGTCAACGCGATTGATCAGGCTGTTGAGGCGATTCTGCAATTCGTTCATGTGTTCCCGTCCATGTTGTGTCGTTGACGCGCTAAATGGTTGCGGCTCTCAGGATTTGAAGTGCATTCCCTTTGCCGCAAGGGCATCACGCAGGATTCCGAGCGCTTTGGGGCCCATGCCGTGAAGCTTCAGGAGGTCGGTTTCAGAGACCGCCGCGAGTTGATCGAGATGCGTATAGCCGGCGTTTGCGAGGGCGCGCCGCGCGGGTGCACCGATCTTGGCGGGAAAGTCGTCCTGCACTTCGCCGTCAGTAGGCTGTATTTGATCCATAGCAGAAGACTCACTTTCTCAACGCATGCGGCGGCGCCTACTGGCCGTCGCCCAGGATGCCCTCAACGAAAGCGACAGCATCAAAGAGCGCAAAGTCGCCGATCTTCTCGCCGGTGGCAACAAAGCGCACGGGGACGCCAAGTTCTTTCCTGATATTGAGCACCGCACCACCCTTGCTTGTGCCGTCGAGCTTGGTGAGCACAATGCCGGTTACGCCGGCGCTCTCCTGAAACGCCTTCGCCTGGGCAATGGCGTTCTGGCCCGTGGAGGCATCCAGGACAAGGAGCACCTCGTGTGGCGCACGATGCACCTGCTTGCCCGCAACGCGCTTGACCTTTTCGAGTTCCTTCATCAGGTTGAATTTGGTTTGAAGCCGCCCTGCGGTGTCGACAAGCAGCAGGTCAGCCTTGCGGCTCTCCTGGCTGGCGCGAATGGCGTCGAAGATGACGGCGCCAGGGTCGGCGCCCGGCTCGTGGGCGATGACTTCCACCCCGGCACGGTCGCCCCAAACCTTCAGCTGGTCAATTGCCGCCGCGCGAAAGGTATCGGCAGCGCCAAGCACAACTTTGCGGCCGCGCTGTTTGTACCAGTATGCCATCTTGCCGCAACTGGTTGTCTTGCCCGACCCGTTGACGCCCACCAACAGCACGACCGTCAGGATGCGCGGCTCGTCGATGTGAAGGGGTTCATCGGAGCGCAGCAGGCGCACCATCTCCTGCTTGAGGACGGCGTATGCGTCGCGCGTAGACTTGACGCCATCAATGCGCACACGTTCACGTGTGGCGCCGACAAGCTCCTCGCTTGTGATCAGACCCACGTCGGCCATGACGAGCGCCTCTTCAAGCTCGTCCCACAGTTCCTCTGTAATCTCGTTGGCCTGAAAGATGGAGGAGACGCGCCCAAAGAAAGTATTGCGCGTCTTCTGGAGGCTCTCTTCGAGACGGATTTCGTCCTGCGACTTCTCTTCAGGCTTGCCGAATAGTTTGCGAAACAAGCGTAGCTCCTTGGGCAAATGGATAACCTGCCCATTATAGCATGCGGCCGGAGAGAGCCCACGCTAAACCCCGTTCGGGACAGGGCGTCTCAAAAGTCGACACGTTGCAACGACAGCACCTCATCCCCGGCCCTACTCCATGCGGAGAAAGGTAAAAAACGATCCCGCCGCAAGAGTCATTCCTCGGGTAGACGCACCGGCTTTGCTCCCTTCTCCGCACGGAAAAGGGTTGGGGATGAGGTGCCGTTCGCCGGTGCAACCGAGAATTGCTGACTTTTGAGAAGCCCTGCGTTCAGGAAGATTACAAGAGTTTGTCGCGCTCGACCAGTCCGTAGACAGTGAGCAGACGCAGCCGCTCCGCGACCGCCGCGGGCAGGAGCGCGAGCGCCTCATCAAATGGCGCAGGCGGAGCCTGCGCGTCGCCGCTGTTTGCGGTCTCGCCATGCAAGAGGATTCTGCCATCGCGCAGCGCAGGTTCGAGCGCGAGGCTGATGTCCGACGCCGTACGCGTGCCATCAAGCAGGCGCGCGATGGCAACTTCCATCGGGTCAAGCCGCAGCCGTTCGTGGCGCAGATTCGTAACGAAGGGTGATGAACGCAGCTCATATTGCGCCCAGGTGCTGAGCCGTGGTCTTTCACCTGGTTCAATCGCCCATGGCGCCGGTAACGCCCATATTTCGAGCATTGCCGAGTAGGAGGTGACCATGCGCAGCAGGTTTGCACCCAATTCGGCCGCGTCCTGCGCGGTCACAGGTGACTGCTGCGGATTCGACTCCTTGAGCAGCGACGCTGCTTCGCGCACGAATTCCTCGACCGTAAATGTCTGCGGATAACGTGCGCGGCTGATTGATAATGCCGCCTTGGTAAGTGGGTGGTTCGTCGTGAAGGTGATGCCATCGCCCGCGTCGAAGGTCACCCGATCCTCACTGTAGCTCGGTGGTGCGTCGGACGGTGCGCGCAGTCCGGTGCCCATGTAGATGCCACGCAACCTCTCCACGCGCAGCGCACGATTGATTGTCTGCTCCTTGTGGCAGAGAAGCGTGCGGCGAAAGGCGCGCATGCGAACAACGTCCATGTACTGCTGATAGTCCTCGAGATTGCTCGACATGTTGCCAATTGTGTCGGCAACCCCGGGTTCAAAGCCGTTGGGGAAATCAAGATGAATGTCGGCATCGCACAGGTATTGAAGTCCGTGCGCGTCGGCGTGGGCCAGAAACTCGTGAACGTAGAGCGGATCGTTCACTTCCTCGAGATACTCGTGGAAAATGTAGGAGTCGCGCTGGTCGCCCAGCAGGTCCGCATCGCGTTCGAGTTGCGCAACGATGCCGTGCAGGAACGTGCCATGGTAGTTCTTGTCGACGGGCCAGGCTGCTTGCAGGAAGCTGAGAAACTGCTTGACGGCCTCGATGCGCGCCCACGGATCGGTCAAATGGGCCGTGCGGTAGAGAAACATCTCGCGGTAGGCCTGAAATGTGTGCCAGCCCGGAAAACAGTTGTAGCTGATGTAGGCAACGCCATTCGGTGCGAGCCGTTCGCGGCAGACGCGCATCAGTGCGTCGCGCACTGGTACGGGCACCCAGGAGTAGAGGCCATGCGCGATGATGTAGTCGAAGCTGCCCAGGGATTCATCAATCTGTGTCAGGTCGATGGCGTGAAGGGAAGTGTTCGTGATGCCCAGTTCGGCCGCAATCGCCTTGCCCTGGCCTATTTGCAATTGCGACAGATCAACGCCTACGTAGCTGCTCTGCGGATTAAGCGCTGCCATCGCCAGAATGTTCGCGCCGGTGGCGCAGCCAATATCGAGCACCCGGCATCTGTCGGGTGGCGCTGGTTCCATTCCCATCATCTGCGCCAGAGCCGCCGTGCGCAGCGGATTGGTCGCATGGTGGGTCATGTTGGGATAGGGAACCGCGTCGTAGCTGTCAAGCAGTTTCTGCGTTGCGGATGTCGCGACTTGGGGGATCATCGTCGGTGTTCCTCTGGTGGCAGGGCAACATGGACTGCAGTGGAGTTCAGCCGTTCCACAAACCCGCGGTGCGTTACGTCGTACGGTGGGGAAGGGAGTGCCCCGAGAGACCAGCAGCGCGGACTTCTACAGCAGCGCACGCAAGGCGCGCTCAAGCGCAGCGAGATCGGCCTCGGTGGTATAACCCTGCACTGAGACGCGGACGAACTTGCGGTCGCGCCACGTGACAATTGGAACCTCGACGGCAAACTCGTCGAGCAGGCGAGACTTGAGCAAAGCCGCGTCAACGTGCGCAGGGAGCGGTGAGACGGCCATTTGGGGCGGGCGGAGCGAGTCACCCGCAGCGTAAATAGGCGGCATTCCGGCACACGCGGCGAAGCGCGGCAGCCACGCATCCAGTGTCGCTGCGGCACGTGCGCGTACTGCGTCCCACTGCCATTTCTCCTCAAAGCGAATGGCTGCGGGCACGGCGAGCCACGCCGAAAAGTCACCCGTGCCGCTCCATCCCAGCGCATCCTGCATGTCGTTGCCGGAGAAGTACTGCCTTTCGGGGCCAGTGCCCCAGGAGACGACCAGCGGTTGCACGAGGGACTGCATGTCGGCGCGGACGTAAAGAAAGCCCGCGCCCTTGGGTGCGCAGAGCCACTTGTGGCAGTTTCCCGTGTAGAAATCGGCATCCAGGGCGCGCATATCAAGGGCGATTTGGCCGGGTGCATGCGCCCCGTCAATGACCGTGTAAATGCCCGCTGCTCGCGCCCGCGCAACAAGCGGCTCAATCGGCAGGCGCAGCGCGGTGGGTGAGGTGATGTGACTCAAGTAGAGCACGCGCGTCTTGTCAGTGACACGGCCCCAGAGTGATTCCACGAGGGCTGCCGCGTCGCCGCCCGGCTCGTCGGGCATGGGCAGCGCGTGGCGCACGTATTGCGCGCCCGTGCGTGCACAAACCGCCTCCCACGCGTTGCTGCAGGCGCCATATTCGTGATTGGTGGTCAACACTTCATCACCGGCGCGCAAGTGAGATTCCAGCGCGCGCGCAGCGATGTTGACGCCCATTGTTGCATTCGTTACAAATGCCACATTGTCGGCCGGGGCGTTGATGTAGGCGGCCAAGACGCCGAGGGCCTGCGCCCGCAACGGCGGCAATTCGATCTGGAGGAAGTGGACTGGCTGTCGCTCCATTTGCGCGCGGAACTTCGTGGCGGCGCGCTGTACGGCGCGCGGCGTCGCCCCAAATGAACCGTGGTTGAGGAAGTGGACGTCAGGGCTAAGCGTGAAAAGACGTCGCAATTCTGCGGCGTCGCTGGCTACCTGTGGCTGTGTTGCGCTGCTGGGCACGGAACACGATCTCCTGGTGGGCGGCATGACAAGCGAAGCTCATTTTCTCACAGTTTGGGGATGTGGCGAAAGCGCGTCGTCAGTGCGAGACGGAACACCTAGTCGCACCTGCCTTGATTATGGTGCGCCAGGCTGTGGTATACTGGGGCCAACCCGACAATGAATCCATCAGCCTCCATCACATTCGGCAACTCCAGCCGCGTGGGTGGAGTCGCCGCAGAGCGTTTGCATTCGCAGCCGGCGCGCGGCATACTATGCCCCGAAGTCGTCCATAGGGCGCCGCCAGTCAAACATCCCCAAAAGGCATGCCATGAACAGCCGCGAGCGGATGGACCTTGCCATGCATCACCAGCAGCCTGATCGGGTGCCGGTGATGTGCCAGTTGGCATGCGGCCACTACTTTCTCTACAGCGGTATCCAGCCGGAGGAAATCTGGTTCACCAGCGAGGGCTTTGCTGAAGCGCTCGTGCGCATGCAGCGCCGCTACCGTTTTGACGGCATCCTCATCAACATCCCAGGCAGGCCTGCAGGCTGGCTCGAACGAAATGTCAGCAAGGTGCGGCGCGACGATGACGGTCAGTGGCTGACGCTCAAGTCCGAGGACCGCGTTTTCATCCCCAATGACGACAATGCCCAGTTCTACCCAGCGTCGGAAACCGAGGCTTATCGCGCCGACTTCGAGTCGATCGACCCGGATGACCTTGGTGTCATCGACGGCCTGAAGGGGTACGTTTGGGGCACCGAGCACATTCCGTGGATTGAGGGCAAGCAGGTTCCCGGCCCACTTAGCGAAATACCGCCCTATTTCTTCGATACCATCGATGCTGTGCGCCGGCGCGTGGGCAACGAAGTTTCAGTGCATGGGGAAGTCTTCTCGCCACTCACACACTACATGGAGCTCTTCGGCTACGAGCAGGCGTTGATGACCTTCATTCAGGACCCAGGCAAGGTGCATGCGATTCTGGACAGGCTCTCGCGTTGCGTCGGTGACGTGGGCCGTGGCCCAGGCGCGTCATGGCGTGGATGCCGTGCTGATCTCCTCGGCATTTGTCGGCGGCCCGTTCCTTTCGCCGCGCATGTACAAGGAGTTTGTGGTTCCCTATGAGCGCCGTGTGACGGACGCCGTCAAGGCCGAGGGCGTTCCCGTGTACACGCACACGTGCGGGCGCATAGGCGACCGGCTGGAGCTGATGCTCGAAACCGGCACCGAAGGCATTGACACCCTGGACCCGCCGCCGCTGGGCAACGCCGACCTGGCGACAGCCAAAGAGCAGATTGGCGACAAAGTCTTCATCAAGGGCAACATGAATTCGGTCGAAATCCTGTTGGCAACCGATGCACAGCAGGTGATAGACCACGCCGGCAACCGTGTACGGCTGGGCAAACCCGGGGGCGGCTACATCCTGAGTACGGCGTGCTCGGTTGCACCCAGGGTGGAGCCGTGGAAACTGGAATTGCTCACACCGCTGGCCGAGGAGATAGGGACGTACGAGGCACAGTAAATGGTTGCGAGTTACAGGTTTCAAGTTACAGGTTTCAAGTTTCAAGTTCCGTGAAACAGGCTCGTACATGCATAAGGATTCCCTTGCTACCTGAAACCTGAAACTTGCAAATTGAGACCTGAAACTGATTTCTCTTCCGTACAACCACCCAACCAAGGAGAACATTCTATGTTGAAGAAAGTCATTGCTTTGACATTGCTGCTGGCGCTGTTGGCCGGCTGCGCAGCACCGGTCGCGGCTCCCGCGGCGCCGGCTGCCGTCGATGCCGCCCCTGCCGCCGAAGCCGCTGCTCCTGCCGCGGGAGCAACGGAACTGGTGCTTGGTTCCTGGCGCGTTGACGACGTTGCGCCGATGGAAAAGATTCTTGCCGCCTTCACGGCAGAACATCCCGACATCACCGTCAAGTTCGATCCGACAAATCCGCCGGACTACAACGCAACCTTGCGGGCCCAGCTTGAAGGCGGCACCGGCCCGGACCTCATGTACTTGCGCTCGTACAACAACTCGCGCATCCTGTTTGCCGAAGGGTTTGTTGAGCCTCTTGACAGCATGAAGGATGATCTCGTCGCCGCCTATGGCGAGGCGAACCTCGTTCCCTGGTCCACGACGGAAGGACAGCCCTACGGTGTGCCGATTATTGCCGTGTCGCATGGCGTTTACTACAACAAGCAGATCTTCAGCGATCTCGGCCTTGAGGTTCCCACCACCTGGCAGGAACTAATCGCCGCCGCGCAAACGATCAAGGATGCGGGCTTCATCCCGTTTGCCAACGCCTCGGGTGATCCATGGACGATTGCTGAAATCGTCTTCATGAACCTTGCCCCCAACTTCATTGGCGGCGTTGACGGACGTATGGCCTATCTCAACGGCGAACGCTGCTTCAACGATGCCAACGCCGTCGCCGCATTCCAGGCCGTTGCCGACATGGCGCCCTTCCTCCCTGATGGTCAGGAAGCGCTTGTGTACTATGACAGCCAGGCGCTCTTCGAAACCGGCCAGGCCGCGATGTTCTTTGGCGGCTCGTGGGACATTCCGACCTTCGAGAAGGACATTGCGGACTTCGAGTGGGGCGTCTTTGCGACTCCGCCGCTTGAAGGCGCAGGACCGCTACGTCACATTCCACCTTGACGCGGGCATGGGCATCAACGCTGCCTCGCCGGACAAGGAAGCCGCCAAGACCTTCCTCGAGTGGCTGAACGGCGCGACCTTCCCCAAGATGCTTGCCGACGAACTGCCCGGCTTCTTCCCGATTCACCTGCAAGCGCCTGAAGTCTCCGATCCCATTGCAGCCGAGTTCCTCGCGCTCAACCAGGGCGCAGCAGGCACCGACGTGCGCTGGGCGTGGGATGGCCTGCTTGACGGCACGCCGGACGGCTACACCCTGATGCAGGATGGCGCAATCGCCGTAATCAACGGCACAATGACGCCGCAGGAAGCCGCAGACGCGCTCCAGAACGGGTTGGCCGAGTGGCTGCCCGGTGCGCAGAACTGCGCCAAGTAATGTTCAGAAGTGTGATGGATTAGGGATTAGGGGTTCGTGTCGTGTGGCTGCACCCGCCAAGTGGTGCAGCCACACGACCGGCCCGTTGCGCAAGCCTTCGTATCGCAGTTCCTCACAGTGCGGAGTTCCTCAATGCAGCAGACGGCCCCGTCGCCAGGCCGAATCCAGTGCTGCAACAAAGTCCAAATTCATGGCGGGTCGCGTCCGCGCGTGGATCCTCTTCCTGTTGCCCGCCCTCATTATCTACGTCGTCTTCATGGCGTGGCCGCTGCTCAACTCGCTCCGGCTAAGTCTTTTCACCGGCAGCGGCTATACGCCCGATCATTTCGTAGGCCTGGACAACTACAGGACGCTCTTCACGGATCCCTACTACCGCGACCGTTTCCTCAATGCGTTGCGCAACACCTTCGTCTTCTTCTTTATCCACATGCTGGTGCAGAACACGCTAGGCTTGCTCTTCGCCACGTTGCTGGCCTCCGGCGTGCGCGGTCACAACACCTACCGTACAATCATATTCATTCCCGCTACGCTTGCCGTGCTTGTGACCGGCTTTCTGTGGCGGCTGATACTGAACCCCCAGTGGGGCGCGGTCAATCACATTCTCAAAGGGGCCGGTTTGGGCGCCTGGGCGCGGCCCTGGCTGGGCGACCCGGAGGTCGTCCTGATTGTGATTTCGCTGGTATCCTCCTGGCAGTGGGTGGGGTTGCCGACGATGATGTTTCTCGCCGGGCTTCTCTCCATCTCCGAGGAACTGCTTGAGGCCGCGCGCATTGATGGCGCTTCGGCGTGGAATGTCTTCTGGCGCATCAAGATCCCTCTGCTCGCGCCGGTGATCGGCATCGTCAGCATTCTCACCTTTGTGGGCAACTTTAACGCCTTTGACGTCGTTTTTGCCATGACCGGCCCGCGTGGAGACCCGCTTTACTCAGCCGATCTCATCGCCAGTTTCTTCTATCGCACAGCAATTGCCGGTGAGCACCCCGTTGCACGGCCCGACATGGGCATCGGCGCGGCGGTGGCAACATGCACCTTCGTGATTCTGCTCGGTGGCGTCTCGCTCTGGCTCATCTTCAACCGGCGCAATTCCGAAAACACATAGCCCGTCCCGCAGTTGGGTTGGATTCTCATGCGCAAATTCAGCGCCGCCTCATTCGCAAAACATGCCGTCTTGATCGCCTGGTGCCTCGTTGTCCTCTTTCCGATCTGGACAATGGTTATCAACTCCGTCAAGCCGCGGCTGGAAATCTTCAAAAGCCCTTTTGGCTTGCCAAAAACCATCACTTTTGAGGGCTACACAAACGCGTGGAGCGCCGGACGCTTCGATATCTACTTTCGCAACTCGCTCTTCATAACGCTTGTCTCGCTGACACTGGTGCTCTTCCTCGGGTCACTGGCGGCGTATGCGCTGGCCTCGTGGAACTCGCGCTGGTCGCGCCTGATCTATATCTTCTTCATCGCCGGCCTGATGATTCCGATCCGCCTTGGCACGATCAACCTCTTCATGATCATCCAGCGCCTGGGGTTGACGGACAACGTGACAAGTCTGCTTCCGGTCTACGTGGCCATGAGCCTGCCGATTGCGACATTCGTGCTCACCGAGTTCATCCGCGGCGTGCCGGGCGAATTGCGCGACGCGGCGTATGTCGATGGCGCGTCCGAGTGGCGCATTTACTACGTCGATCATTCTGCCGCTCGTGCGCCCGGCGCTGGCCACGGTTGCCATCTTCAACCTGATCCCGATCTGGAATGACCTCTGGTTTCCCCTGATTTTCATCCGCGCCGAGAGCCAGCGCACGGTCATGCTGGGCGTCACCCTGCTCTTCGGCCAGTATCAGACGAATTGGACCAACATCCTCGCCGTCCTTACCCTCTCTGCGCTGCCTCTCATGGTTCTGTACCTGATCTTCGCCAAACAGTTCATCAAGGGCCTCACTGCGGGCGCTGTCAAGGGCTGATCCGACGTTCCGGAGACCGTCCACGGTCGCCCGCACGGTCACACAGGGTCCACGCGCCCTTCGAAACGGCACACCTGCGGACGATGCTAGTCCTCACGACAGTGTGCCGGCTCAGCCGCACCCAACACAAATCGGTATGTAATGCCAATTCCAATAATTCCTTCACATTCCGCGAAGGAAATGCGGCTCACATGCGATTCAATTAGCGGGCACGCGTCGAGCGCGGCAGTTCTGCAAAGGTGAACGCAAAGCGTTTTGCAGAAACTGCGACCCCTCCCCCGAGGGCGATCTCGACGCGTGCCTTCCCCCAATACGATGCACGCAAACGGAGCCTCGCTTCCACCCATGGAAGCGAGGCTCCGTCGCGCAATTAGCCCATCAACCTATCACCCAATAACAGTCTGGCTCTGCTCATGCATGTACAACGGCACCGTGTAGAAACTGCCCGCGCCCTTGCCGCTTGAGCCGCTGCCCTTCCAGCCGCCAAAAGCCTGGAT
The DNA here is from genome assembly GCA_963735275.1 of uncultured Chloroflexia bacterium. Taxonomy (GTDB): domain Bacteria; phylum Chloroflexota; class Anaerolineae; order Caldilineales; family Caldilineaceae; genus UBA5069. The sequence continues at coordinate 1,497,796 of CAVTKJ010000004.1, forward strand.
GCCCGGCCATGCACCGGTTGTGGCGCCCGCCGAACGGTTCGCATAGGTGGTGCCTGCCTGGATGCCTTCAAAGAATTGCTTCTGCTCGGCGGCGTCCTCCGTGAAGATGCCCGCCGTCAGCCCATATTCGGTGGCATTTGCATACGCAAGCCCCTGGGCAAGGTCGCGAATCCTGGTCACGAAGAGGATGGGCAGGAAGAGTTCGGACTTGACGAGCGGATGATCCTCGCCAACTCCGGTGAAGATTGTGGGCTGCACGAAGTAGCCGTCGGCCGCGGCGCCTTCGGTCAGAGTGTTGCCACCGTAAAGGATCGTGCCGTCCGCCCGCGCCTGGGCAACAAAGGCCTGGTAGTCAGCGTATGCGTTCTTGTCGATGACGGTTCCCATGAAGACATCGCGGGCGCGCGGGTCGCCCACGCGCAGTGCAGCGGTCTTGGCGACAACCTTTTCGACGAGCGCGTCATACACACTTTCCGCCACGTACAGGCGCGAACAGGCTGAACACTTCTGCCCACTCAACCCGAAGGCGGAGCGCACAATTCCCGTTGCGGCCTTCTCGAGGTCGGCCTTGTCCGTTACGATTGTCGGGTTCTTGCCGCCCATTTCGATGATCGCAGGCCGCGGGTATCTACCCGATGCGGCGTTGCGCGCGACCTGCATCCCGACATCGTAGGACCCAGTGAAGGTCCACCCGTCAATTTCCGGGTTGTCCTGCAACTCCTGACCCACGCTGCGTCCTGGGCCGCTGACGTAGTTGAAGACGCCATTGGGCATTCCAGCCCGTGCAAAGAGTTCGGCGGTCTTCCAGCCCGTGTACAGCGTCGTGGAGGCGCCTTTGAAGACCACCGTGTTCCCGCTGACGAGTGCCGCTGCAATGGGCGCGCCCGAAAGCGCCATGGGGAAGTTGAAGGGCGAAATGACAACCCAGACGCCATAGGGTTTGAGGACACTCAGATTGCGCTCGTTTTCCGAGAGCTTGCCCATTTCGCGCACATAGCCGCCATTCTTCTCCATCGCGTCGGCGTAGTAGCGCAGCAGGTCGACAGTCTCTTCAACCTCGCCCAACGCTTCAAGGCGGCTCTTGCCAACCTCAAGCACCATTATCGCGGCAAGTTCGAAATTGTGCTCGCTCATCAAATCGGCGGCGCGGCGCACGGCAGCGACGCGCTCCTGCCAGGGTGTGGCGGCCCAACCGGGGGCCGCAGCGCGCGCCGCGGCAACGGCCGCGCGCGCATGCTCCGCGCCTCCTTGCTGCGCCGTGCAGAGATGGATCGACGTGTCGATCGGGCTGACACAGCGCGTCTTGGCGTCTGACAGCACTTCGGCGCCGTTGATGTACATGGGGACTTCGACCCCCAGCATATGCGCCTGGACGTGTTCAAGCGCGGCGTCGAATGCCGACATCAGCTCCTCGTTGTCGGCGGACATGGTGGAATAGGTAATCTTCATCTTGGGTTTTGCGGCAACAGCCATGGGTGAGGCTCCTTGGATGCTTGGTTTGATGCGCCCCGCGGGTGCCGGATGGGACTGGGACGCGCTTTTCAAGTGCAGATGCCTTGAGTATATCGCATGCGCAGCGAGTTGCCGTTTCATGTGACGTCTGTCACGAAGGGCGCGCCTGCGCGCGCAATTTCCGAGGTCGCGCTTGCCTGCATTGGCGGCGGAAATGATATGCTGGAAAGAGACCCAAATCTGAGCGGGCGGGCGCCCGAGGCGCCTCCTCCCAGATCGTGACAGGAAACGAGCAATGAGTCAGCAGCTGAAAGCGGAAAGCGCTATGGCGTTTGGTGATGTCGATCTTGCGCGCATCGAGGCAGTTCTGTTTGACATGGACGGTGTGCTTTATGTGGGCAACCGCCCGCTTCCTGGCGTGCAGGAACTCTTCGATGCGCTTGCCGCAAGTGGCCGCCGCTGTCTGTGTGTAACCAACAACGCGTCACTTACGCCCGAGCTCTTCTCCGACAAGCTAGCACGCATGGGTGTGCGAGTACCGCCCAGCCAGATCCTCGGCAGCGCGGACGCGACAGCTGCCTGGCTGGCCGATCAGGTGCAGAATCAAGGAGCGCCGAATGGTCGCGTCTTTGTGATGGGGATGGACTCACTGCGCAGCGCGCTTGCCGCGCAAGGCCTGGAACTTACCACGGATCCCTTTGATGCCACCTGGATGGTCTCGGGCGCCAACTTCAACCTCACATACAATGATCTTGCCGACGCCTCCCTTGCGGTGCGCAACGGCGCTCGCTTTGTCGGCACCAACCCCGATCTGACCTTCCCCTCCGAGCGAGGCCAGATCCCTGGCACCGGCGCAGTGTTGGCGCTGCTTCAAGCCGCCACGGGTGTTGCGCCGGTGGTCATCGGCAAGCCCAACGCGCCGATGTTTGAACTTGCCATGCGCAGACTGCGCGCGACGCCCGCAACGACGATGATGGTCGGCGATCGCTACGACACGGACATTGCCGGCGCCGCCGCACTGGGTATGACCACGGTTGGCGTGCTAACGGGAATCAGCAGCGAAGCCGAGTTTCTGGCCCAGGCTGTGCCACCGAGGCTTGTCCTGCCCGGACTTCCCGAATTGCTCACACTCTTTCAGTCCGCGGACTCGCAGCCGAATTGAGCCTCAATCTGCCGTACGTAGACCAGTGCCTTGTGATAGCGAGCGAGGCGCTCGGCATCTTCCTCACCAAACGATGGCAGCCGCTCGATGTTCATGTTGTCGCGCAAATCCGCCAACTTGACGGCGCGGGCCAGCGGTCGCTGCGCCGCGCGCCGGACAAAGTCCTCGTAGGACTCTCCTTCGCGCCGTGAGATGTCATCCACGGCCTGCAGAATGTCGTCGGCGAAGCCTTCTTCGGCCAGGCGCGCAAGCGGCCAGGCAGGGTTGTCTTCCACGACGTCGTGAAGTATGGCGACAGTCTGTTCCGCCTCGCTGCACACATGGAACATGACGCGCATGGGATGCAGGATGTAGGGCTGTCCTGCACGGTCGGTCTGCCCGGCGTGGGCCTCGACGGCAATCTCAATCGCGCGCTGCAAACTTGACATGATTCACTCCTTCCATGAGCGTGTGTTGCTCGAAGAAAGGGGCACAGGGATCGGGGAACAGGGATCGGAGGGGATTCCCGTTCCCTGTGTTCCCTGTTCCCTGTGTTCCCCGTTTCACTTGCCTCGCGCCTGCCATTCGTCGCGCAGCATGGCGTAGAGGTATTCGTCGCACCAGTGTTCGTTGAACCAGGCGCATTGCTGAAAGTGACCTTCACGGCGGAAATGCAGTCGCTCGAGCAGTACAATTGAGCGCGTATTTTCTGTGTCCACGGATGCCATAATACGGTGCATATTTAGCACACCGAATGCGTAGCCAATCATCGCGCCGACAGCTTCCTGCGCATAGCCATGCCCCTGCCAGGGGCCGGCAAGCGTGTAGCCGATTTCTCCAAGGCGCGCGTCGGCGCCAAGCGTATGCAGGGCGCAGTCGCCAATGTGCTCGCCCGATTCTGCGCGCTCAATGGCAAACTGAAACCAGCGGCCGGGGATACCGGGCCGGCTTGCATGCATCTCGGTAATAAATCCGCGGCCCGATTCCTCGGTCATCGCATTCCAGGATTGGTAACGGGCAACGTCCGGGTCGTTGCGATAGGCGAGCAGGCTGGTAAGATCATCCTGGCTGAAGTGGCGCAAGCGCAGGCGTCCGGTCGTTATCCCCGAGAACGGCGGTGCATTCGTTGTCATGCGGGGTGCTCCAGAAGATTTGACAATGGATCGAGGCCTCCCGGACCGCAGTCGTCCGCTCCCCGCAGGAGATTCGCGCAGCGCACCCGCGAACGTGCATTCTTTCGCACGGCGCTGCTTCCCTTTACAATAGGACGATGAGCGAAATCCCGCTGTATGCCGTGCCCGGACAAGAATTCGCGCAATTTCTCTGCTTGAGATGACTCTGCCCGAACTCGAGAATTGGCTGCGCGGCATGGGCCAGCCCGCCTACCGCGCGCGCCAGGTTTGGGAGTGGATCTACAAGAGCCACGTTATCGACTTTGCGGTCATGCGCAATCTGCCTGCCGCCTTGCGCACGCAGTTGGCGGAAGTGGCCGCAATATCTGCCGCTCACCGTAGCCACGCAGGTGGTCTCGCAGGCGCGTGATACGCTCAAGGTGCTCTTTCGTCTGGCCGATGGGCAGATGATCGAGGCGGTGCTCATGCTGTACGACGACCGCCGCACTCTCTGCATCAGCAGCCAGGCGGGCTGTGCAATGGGCTGCACATTCTGCGCAACGGCTCAGGGCGGGCTTGCGCGCAACCTCACCTCCGGCGAAATCGTCGCACAAGTTCTGTACTTCGCCCACTACCTTGCTACGCCCGATGCCGAACCGTCCACTGATGTGGAGCGGCCATCTACCGTAACAAATATCGTGTTGATGGGAATGGGGGAGCCGCTTCACAACTATGCAAACGTATGGACGGCATTGCGCCGCCTCACAGATGGCGATGCCTTTGGTTTGGGCGCCCGCCACATCACCTTGAGCACGGTCGGCCTCGTTCCCGGCATCGACAGGATGGCTACCGAAGAGCTGCAGATCGGTCTGGCAGTGAGTCTGCATGCGCCGAATGATACGCTGCGCACATCCCTGGTGCCAATCAATCGCGGCTACACAGTCAACGAACTGTTTGATGCGGTGCGCCGCTACATTGACAAGACGCACCGTCGTGTGACATTTGAGTATGCACTCATGCGCGGCATTAACGATACGCCGGAGCTGGCGCAGCAGCTCGCAGGCAAGTTGCGCGGCATGATTTGCCACGTGAACCTGATTCCGCTCAATCCGATTCCGGACAGCCCGTACCAGCCGTCAACCAGCTACGATGCCGAGCAATTTGCCGAGATTCTGCGCGCGGCCGGCATTTCGACGACGATTCGGCTGCGCAGGGGGATCGAGATCAATGCCGGTTGCGGGCAATTGCGCACTGCCCAGCGCAATCAGCAGCCACAGTAGCGAGTGGCGCCGCGGAGGTTTTGGTGGGCCGTGAAGGGATTGCGACGATGCCCAAGCGCCGGAGGGGCCGCTCTAGGACAGCAAAGCGCAGCGCCTGCCTGTAATTCAGGCCGGCGCCGCGCTCACAACATGCATTTGTTTAACGGCCGCACGCAATTGGCGCTGATGCGCCGGGGGCTACGCGCTCTTGGTCGTGGTGCGCAGGCAGGAGGTGCACAGAGTCCTGGAGATGACGCGACCATTCTCCATGACCTTAACCTTCTGAACATTGACGCTCCAGCGGCGGCGCGTGGCCTTTTTGGACCAGGGACGGTTGTTGCCGTACTGCGGGCCGCGGCTGCAATTATCGCACTTTGCCATGATGGCATCCTCCTGTAAAGCAATGCGTAAAGAATCCGCATGTTGCACACTGCAATACAGCGGAATTCCGGTTGGTTGTCAACTAGAGCATCGTACATGAGGTGGGTGATCATGTCAAACCGGAGAGGAGTGCAACTGGTGTGATGTTCACTCCCGGCGCCTTGCGCGTAGCGGAATAGATAACTCGCGTTGTGCAACAGGCTTCGACGCAAGGTCGCCTGGTCGCAATGAAACGCAAGGAAGGGCGGAATGAACCGCATTGTCGTACACATCTCGCTCTCCACCTGAGACCGTTGCGCAATCTGAATCGTTCATGAGAAGGCCTCGTTGGTTTTCGCGTTTCCTGGCGACCTGGCGTCAAGACAACTCAAGCGACATCACTTGTGTTCCGCAAGCGGCCGCTACCGAAGTAGTGGAGAGCTGGAAGCCCATCTCTACGTTCTCGCAATCGAAGCGTGACGCCAATGATCATTTGTCAGTTATCAGTTCACACCGCACCCTCCCTGCGTAACGCGAGTTACATGTTGTCGTGAGGCTCGCGCCGTCATCAAGGCATGCTGCAGGGCGCGCCGCTGCGACGAAAATTTGAGTCACAGGGGCTAAGCGGGTATCCTGAACAAGTTGCAGGCCGCATGCGCGGGCGCTGTCGAGTGCTCCTGCGTGGAAAACTACTTCAAACGCACCAACAGGCCACGAGTGCCGCCGCCAATCGGGAAAAGCAGCAAGATTATGGGCAAAGTTCGCATAGTAACAGATTCCAACGCCTTCATCCCCGCCGAAATTGCGGACCAGGTCCCCATCGAGGTGATTCCCCACCGTATTCGGATCGGTAACTCGGTCTATGAGGAGGGGAGTGACTTCACGGCGGAAATGATGTTCCAGAGACTGAGCGCGGCCCAGGCGAGCGGGAGCAATCCAATTCCGGAAGTTCTATCGGCCGACATCAACACCATCCTCGATGCCTATCAGACGCCGGGTTACGAGGCGGAACACATCGTCTCAATCCATATGAGCAGCCGCTTGAGCCCCATGTACGAAACGGCGCGCCGGGCGGCCGACATGCTGCGTGGTCGCTACAGTATCCGCGTGATCGATAGCCAGAGTACATCCTACGGGCTGGGACAGTTGGTGGCAATGGCGGCGCAGGCTTCAGCCAGGGGCGACTCGCTCCATGAGATTGCACGGATTGTCAACGGTTCCGTACCCCACCTGTACGTGGCGCTTTTCTCCGAAAGCCTCAATTACCTTGAGCGCAGCGCCCAGTTGGGTGCGTCGCAGAGTGTCCTGGGCACCATGCTCGGCATCAAGGCCATGCTGATGATGGAAGACGGCGTCCTGGCGACGCTTGAAAAGGTTCAAACTCGCGACGAGGTTGTTGAGAAACTATTTGAGTTCGTCGCCGAATTCGCGCGTGTTAACCACGTGGGCGTTTTGCAGCACAACTATGAGAAGCCGCAAGTAAAGCTGATCGAGCGCCTGGGAGAGCATCTGCCTGGAACGCCCATCCAGGAAGTCAACTATCCGCCCAGCCTGGCCGCATATCTGGGCCCCAACGTGCTCGGTGTCGTGGTGCACGAAGGTACCTTCTGAGCGGCAATGTCCATCGGATGACTCCAGGAGCGCCGACGGGAGCGAGGACGCGCCCAAATTGATGCCGAAGTGAAACCAACATCTCAACGCAAAGCCGCAAAGGGAACATAGGCACGCAACTGACTGCAAGAGAGTGACTCAGTTCAGGCAGTTGGTTTTCCTCTGCGCTCCTTTGCGTTCTCTGCGCCTTTGCGTTGAGATGTTTGCAGTAAGTGTGGACTTAATCCCGGTTTCACTTTAGTGGCGCATCCTGAACTGTGCGAACAACAAGGAACTCATCTGTGGCAACATCGGCGGTAGCCCGCTTGCAGCGGGTATTGGATCTTGAGGAACGGCAGCAATGGCGCAATCGCGCCGTGATTGGCGGATTGCAGGCGATGGCCCCGCGCTGGGCCGATGACGCGCGCGCCGAAGCGGTCGATCCGGCGCTCGTGAAGCGTGCCACGCACCTCATGGTTCAGTACGGTCAGAATCAACCAGATGAAAGAGGCGCAACTGTCGCTGAGCTTCGGCGTGTGCTCTCGGGCGACTTTCCTGCGGATTCTGCAGAGAATCCGCAGGTGACGCCGCCTTTGCCGCAGGTTCCCGATGCTCAGGAGTTAATGAACGTTGCGCCGGCGCCGCGTGCGCCAAAGCCGCCACAAAATCCGCCCAAGGCGCAATCCGGTGCCCAGAACAATGAGCCGCAGAGTCAGCGCGGCAAGCAAGGTGCGTCACAGGGAAAGGCGCAGTTGCAGCGGCGCGATAGCCAGATGGGAGTCGACAGCGGCGCGCCGGAGATGTCGATGGGCGCGACCTTTGTCTATGAGTACGAGGGGAAGCAGGCTGAAGCGGCTCCAAAGTCAAAGACGCAGTCGCGCACATCCACGCGCACGCCTCGCACCGCCGACGAGCTGCATAAATCGACCACGACGCTGCAGGGCGTGGGCCCGGCCGTTGCACAGCTGCTTGCCAAGCTGGAAATCCACACCGTACAGGATCTGCTCTGGCATCTGCCCACGCGCCATGACGACTACAGCCGGCTCAAGACGATTGCGCAATTGCAGCCAGGCGAAACCGCAACGGTTATTGCCAACCTTTGGCAGGTGAAGGAACGGAGCGTCGGCATCAACCGCAAGGTGGTTGAGGGCACCTTCAACGATGCCACAGGCACTCTGCGCGCGAGTTGGTGGAACAAGTTCATCGTGCGCCAGCTAAGCGTCGGCGCCACTTATCGGCTCAGCGGCAAGATCACCCTCTTCATGGGCAACAAGACGATTGACAGCCCGATCTTTGAGGACGCCGAGGATACCGAATCGCTTGCTGCGGGTCGGCTGGCGCCCGTCTACAGGCTCACAGAAGGGCTGAGCCTCAACAAGCTGCGTCAATTGATGCGTCAGGCCCTCGAAGATTTCGCGCACCTGGTGACTGACCCGCTGCCCGAAGGGCTGCGCAGCGCGTACGATCTGCCGGATCTCACGAATGCACTCTGGGGCATCCACTATCCGGACGACCACGAACAGCTCGAGGCCGCAAAGCGGCGTCTTGGTTTCGAGGAGTTACTCTACGTGCAATTGGGCGTGTTGCAGCGGCGGCAGGAACTCAAGTCGGTTGCTGCGATGCCGATGGATGCAGAGCCGGCGCGGCTTGCGACGTTTGTGGCGGCAATGCCCTTTGCGCTCACCGGCGCGCAGCTCCGCGTCCTCGACGAAGTCGCCATGGACCTGGCGCGGCCTGTCCCCATGACGCGCCTCGTACAGGGTGATGTAGGCAGCGGCAAGACGGCCGTAGCTGCCGGCGCCATGTGGCTGACATTGAACAGTGGCGCGCAGTCGGCGCTGCTCGCACCGACCCAGATTCTTGCCGAGCAGCATTTCCGAGGTATCAGCAAGCTGTTGGCCCCCCTCATGCGCCCCGACGGCGCACCAATCGAAGTGGCGCTGCTCACAGGGCGCGTTACCGGTGGTGAGCGCGAGCGGATTCTGGCGGGTTTGCGTGACGGGACAATTGACGTGGTGATCGGCACCACGGCACTGCTTCAGGAGGGTGTCGAGTTTGCCTCGCTCGGGCTTGTGGTGGTTGACGAGCAACACCGCTTTGGCGTGGAACAGCGCGGGGCACTGCGCAGCCAGGGCGAAACGCAGCCGCACTTGCTCGTAATGAGCGCTACGCCAATCCCGCGCAGCCTGGCGCTCACGGTCTTTGGCGACCTAGACGTGAGCCAACTTGACGAGATGCCGCCGGGCCGCTTGCCCGTCAAGACCGTCTTCTTCCGCCGCAGCGAGCGCGAGCGCGTTTATGGATTCGTACGCAGCGAGGCGGCCGCGGGCAGACAGGCGTTCATTGTCTACCCACTCGTTGACGCAAGTGAAGTGCTTGATGCCGGTGCAGCGACCACGGAATACGAATCACTGGGCAAGCAGGTCTTTCCTGATCTGCGCCTCGCCCTGCTTCATGGTCAGATGAAGGGGAGTGAGAAAGACGCCGTCATGAGCGCCTTCGCCGCGGGCGAGAGTGATGTGCTGGTGAGCACCAGCGTCATCGAGGTAGGCATCGACGTGCCCAACGCATCAGTCATCATCGTGGAGGATGCCGAGCGCTTCGGGCTTGCCCAGCTTCACCAGTTCCGCGGGCGCGTGGGGCGCGGCCTGCAAAAGAGCTACTGTGTACTCGTAAGCAGCGCCGAAACAGAAGCTGCGTTGGAACGACTGCATGTGCTTGAAAACACCAATGACGGTTTTGCACTCGCCGAGAAGGACCTGCAACTGCGCGGCCCTGGCGATTTCCTGGGAACGCGCCAAAGCGGCCTGCCCGAGTTGCGCATCGCCCAGTTCACAGATCTCGAAACGCTCACGCTCGCGCGCACCGCTGCACTGCAAGTCTTCGCAGATGACCCCACTTTGGCCGCTGCACCCGCTCTCAAGCAGCAGGTGCAGCGCTTCTGGCGCGGCGAAGGGGACATCAACTAGCCGGACTTCAGAACAGCGTAACAGCGACGCAGAGGCGCGAAGGCGCAGAGGAACGCAGAGAAAACCACATGCAAGAGGAGAGGCGGTGAGCATTTCGCTCACCGCCTCTCTTGCTGTACTCTGCGTTCCTCTGCGCCTCAGCGCCTCTGCGTCGCTGTTGGGCCGTTTGATTCCCTAGATGCGCGAAACGAGCGGCACGTAGTCGCGGGCGGGTGCGCCGAGATAGATCTGGCGCGGGCGAGCGATCTTCTGCTCGGTATCCTGCACCATCTCGTTCCACTGTGCCAGCCAGCCGGGTGCGCGGCCCAGCGTGAAGAGCACCGTGAACATGTCGGGCGGGAAGCGCATGGCCTGATAGATGATGCCGCTGTAGAAGTCCACGTTCGGGTAGAGCTTGCGCGAGACGAAGTAATCGTCGCGCAGCGCGATCTCTTCGAGCTTGGTGGCAACTTCGATCAGCGGGTTGAGGCCAGTGACGTTGAAGACATCATAGGCGACCTGCTTGATGATGCGGGCGCGCGGATCGTAGTTCTTGTAGACCCGGTGGCCAAAGCCCATGAGACGGAACTCGCCCTTCTTGACGCGCTCTACATAGGCAGGCACGTTTTCGGGGCGGCCAATCTCCTGCAGCATCTTGATGACGGCCTCATTCGCACCACCGTGCCGAGGGCCAAAGAGCGCCGCCGCCGCACCGGCCATCGCACTGTACGGGTCGGCGTGTGCCGAACCGATTGAGCGCATGACCGACGTCGATGCGTTCTGTTCGTGGTCGGCGTGGAGGATGAAGAGTACGTCGAGCGCCGTGGAGAGGGTGGGATGCACCTCATAGCGGCTCTGGTTCATGTAGTCGAGCATGTAGAGGAAGTTGCTCGTGTAGTCCAGGTCGCTGTTGGGATAGTTGAATGGGCGTCCAATGCGATGGCGATAGCGAAGGCGGCCACTGTGGGCAGCTTGCCGAGCATGCGCAGTATTTGCTTGCGCCGCAGCTTGGCATCTTCGATCTCACGCGCTTCCTGGTGCAGCGTTGACATGAAGGCGAGCGAACTGATCATCATGCCCATCGGGTGGGCGTCATAACGAAACGCCTGCATGAGGTGGACGAGATTCTCATGCACGAAGGTGTGATGAAGCACATCGTGCACCCACGTCTCGTACTGCTGCTTCGTCGGCAGGTCGCCAAAGATGAGCAGGTAGGCCACTTCGAGAAAGGTGCTCTTTTCGGCCAGTTGCTCGATCGGATAGCCACGATAGCGCAGAATCCCCGCGTCGCCGTCAATGTAGGTGATTTTGCTCTTGCACGACGCCGTGTTGTCGTAGCCCGGGTCATAGGTCATCATGCCGAACTCTTCGGACTTGACCTTGATCTTGCGCAGATCGATCGCCCGGATCGTGTCGTGCTCGATCGGCACCTCATAGCCCTTGCCGGTCCGATTGTCTGTAATACTGAGGCTCTGCCGGGCCGCGGTGCTGCCATTTGAGTCCGACGTGCCTGTGGTGGCTGGGGTGCTGCTCATCGCGGGACGCTCCTTGCGTAGATTAATCTCTGGCGCGGCCCGGTGTGGATAGGTCCGCGGTAAGGTGAACAATGTCAGCGTGATGCGTGGCAAGGGGCGCGGCGAATGTAACACGTCCCGAACACGCCTGAGCGTTACGTACAAGGCAAAATGTGGTGAAATGATAATACAGGGGTCGCGCTCGAGTGCCAAATATGCGTTCGTGCCCTCAGTGCGCTCGCCGCGATTGCAGTGACTGCGCTAGGCCGCCGGTCTGCGCAGGCGACCGTAGACAAGATAGGTAATTGGGCCGATGAAATTGATGGTGTTGACCGCATACCAGATTGCCTTTGGGCCACGCACAAGCGAGTTGGGGCGTTTGCGCAGGTCGCGAAAGGCAATCGCTGCCAGTGCAAGCTGAATGATCGCCATGAAGACGGCGCCAATTTTCTGTTGGCTGGTTAGGTCATTCCAGGAACGTTTCTTAGCCATGATGGTCTCCTTTGTTCGATCATATGGTGCTGTTTCAAGCAGACGGAGTTACGGGGAAGGGAAGCGGTTCGCCACACACGCCTGCGATCAGATTCTCCGCGGCCATCAGCGCCATGCGTGTGCGCGTGGCAATTGTAGCGCTGCCAATGTGGGGCAGGACTACACAGTTTGGCAAGGTGAGAAGCGGATGGTCCGTCGGGATTGGCTCGGGCGTCGTCACATCGAGGCCTGCCGCAGCGATCGTGCCGCTCTGCAGCGCCGCAAAGAGCGCATCCTGATCGACGACTCCGCCGCGCGTGGTGTTGATAAGGATGGCGTTTGGCTTCATCTGCGCCAGCGTGGCCTCATTGATGAGATGCCTTGTCTGTGCGTTGAGCGGGCAGTGAAGCGTCACGAAGTCGCTTTCGTTGAGAAGCGCGTCGAGAGGCATGAACCGGGCGCCCACTACGTCGGCCTTCGGCGCGGGGCCTGTGTAGAAAACCGTGCAGCCGAAACCCGCGAGGCGACGCGCAACAGCCTGGCCGATGCGTCCCATGCCGACAATACCCACAGTGCTGCCAAAGAGATCTCGCCCGGTCATCCACTGCGGCTGCCAGGCGCCCCAGGCGCCGCTGCGAACGGCCGCGACCGCCTCGGGGAGGCGCCGTGCCGTGGCAAGCATGAGCGCCAATGCCAGGTCCGCCGTGGTTTCGGTGAGGACGCCAGGGGTGTTGCCCACGTGAACCCCGCGCGCCGCGCATGCTGCGACGTCGACGTGATCGTAGCCAACCGACATAGTGCTGACCACGTGCAATGACTCCCCCGCCGCGTCAAGCACGTCGCTGTCGATGCGGTCATTGATCAGGCAGTAGATGCCGGTGACGCCGCGGACCTGCGCAAGCAATTCGCTGCGCGGCATCACAGGGCTTTCATCCCATTGGAGCAGGTCTAGGTCAGCTGCGGCCAGCTCGGCGCGTGCCGCCTCGGGAATGGGTGCGGTAATCAGGACCGACGGCCTCACTAGTTCACTCCTCTTCAGTCTCGTGTTCGTCAGTCTCGTGTTCGTCAGTCTCGTGTTCATCAGTCTCGGGATTGGCGGGCGCTCGCTTGCGGAGATCGCGCTCGCGCTTGCCTGTCGCGCCGGCCTCCATGTCCTCATCGCTCTGGAATGAAGCCATGCGTCCCGCGAGCTTGAGCGGCACCCAGCCGACGATGTGCGTGCCTTCGTTCGTATGTTCCTCAAGTTCAAGGAAGCCGTTCTCGTGGACGAGCGCCACTAATTCGCTTTTGGCGTAGGGAACGAGAATGTCGATGCGCAACATGCGCCTGCGCAGCGCCTCGTCAAGCCGGGAGGCAAGCACGTCCAGCCCCTCGCCGGTTTGTGCGCTAATGAGGACGGCGTTGGGATAGTCCGCTTCGGCATCCGCCAGGCTCTGCTCGACGGCAGCGTCGTCCCGATCCAGGGCGTCAATCTTGTTGAGCGCCGTGATGATCGGTCTATCTCCAGCGCCAATCTGCTCGAGAACCTCTTCGACAGCGGCAATCTGCTCTTCCATGTTGGCGTGCGAAGCATCGACCACATGCACAAGGATGTCGGCCTCGGTCACCTCTTCAAGCGTGGCGCGAAATGCGGCCACGAGCATCGTCGGCAGTTTCTGAATGAAGCCGACCGTATCGGTGAAGAGAGCCGGCTGCCCGCTCGGCAGCAACATGCGCCGGGTTGTGGGGTCAAGCGTGGCAAAGAGTCGGTCTTCGGCAAGAACTTCAGCGCCGGTCAGGGCATTGAGAAGTGTCGACTTGCCGGCATTCGTATAGCCAACGAGCGCCACAACAGGAGTCTCGGATTTGCGCCGCTGTTCGCGATGCTGCCGCCGCTGCTTCTGAATCTCGCCCAGCTCGCGCTTGAGGAAAGAAATGCGCCGGTCAATCTCACGCCGGTCCACCTCGAGCTGGGTTTCGCCGGGTCCGCGCACGCCGACACCGCCACTTGCGCCGCCCGCCCGACCGCCGGCTTGGCGCGCAAGGTGGGTCCAGGCGTTGGTCAACCGCGGCAGGCGATACTCGTACTGCGCAAGCTCCACCTGCACAGCGCCCTCGCGCGTGCGTGCATGGCTGGCAAAGATGTCGAGAATGAGCGCCGTGCGGTCAATGACCTTGATGTCGATGCCCATAGCCTCTTCGAGTTCGCGCTGCTGGCGGGGCGACAGCTCATCGTCAAGGATGACTGCACTTGCACCCAGTTCAAGCACAAGCGTCTTGAGTTCCTCGACCTTGCCCGAGCCGAGCAGCGTGGAAGGGTGCGGCGAGTCAAGCTTCTGGGTGAGCGTGCCCACGACCTCCATGCCTGCCGTATCCGCAAGGAGTTCGAGTTCTGCAAGAGAGTCGGCAAGGGGAAGCAGTCCAGGCCGGTCGCGGATCTCCACGCCTACAAGGACGGCAGTCTCGGCACGCTGCTCGGTGTTGAAGAGTCCCTGCTCATCGCGTGGCAGGGCAGGCTGTCGGTCTGCAGGTTCGCTGCTTTCGCGCGGGGCTTGCGAGTAAGAACGAAAGGATTCGGGATTGGTCATGGACCTCCTTCAAATGTACAAGGGAGAAAGCAGGAACGCGTACTAGGTGCGGCGCAGCGGTTCGGGGAGTCCATCAAGCCAGCCTAGCTGCAGGACGCCCCACAGCCCGACGAGAATTGCCTCGGCCGTGTCATCGCGCAGGGATTTGGGCGGCGTCAATCCCGACCAAGTGATGACGCTGCGCGCCAGCCGGTCGGCGTGCTGTTTGGCTGCAGCGCCCGTGCGCCGCTCTCGATCGAACAGTACGGTGGGACGCCAGATTTCGGCGCTCACTTGAACGACGTCAAGCCCCCGTTTTGCGCCGGCGCGCCGCCAGATATCGGCAAGTTCGCCGCCTCCTTCAAAGACGAGATGCGTGAGGTCGGGCGCAAGCCTCAGGAGGGCGGGCGCCGCCTCGCGCAATCGTGTGGCAGAGGCTACATGGTTGGATCGCGACCAATTCAATCTGCCATTGTCACCATAGTGGGCAAGACCTGTATGCAGTCCGACATCTACGGCCAGGAGGGACGCCATGCACCCATCATACCACCATTCGCGCTTGCTTGACACGAACGCCCGCGGGCGCTACTGTACTGCATCATTATCGTGGACTTCTCGTTCAATCAGAAGCACATTTGCGGCAGAGGCGAAATGACCCAGCGTCCGGACCTTCAGCCCAAAGCAGCGAAAACACCGGCGGCACGTGGTAGCGCCCCTACGGAGGCGCAGGACGTGATTGGCGACGGAGCGACTGCAGAACTCCTGCAGCGTAAATACGGCAACTTTGCCACTGGCGTGATGCTGGGGACTAACGCGCGCCGCCGCCTACAGACGGCCGCGCCGCAATCCAGGCGATCGTCCAGCGCCACCCCATCAAGGATGGCGTTCACACGGCCCACAAGGGCAAGGACAAGGCCCACACGGACGGTGAAGAGGAGGCGGCCTTCACCAAGGCAAAGGAAACCTGGGAGGGGATTGAGGCGCGCCTGCAGGACGACCAGCTTCCCAAGAAGTCAACCGAAACGGCGGCACTCGCGCCTGGAGCGGAGTCCGCGCAGAAGATCATTCAACTTCAGTTTGACATCTCAAGCGCGTCGCAGAATAAAAAGCGCCTTCCCCAGATACGCACCTATCTGCAGAAGATTCAGGGCCGCGTCGGCAAGATTGCCACGCTTTCGGGGAGCCAGGCAAAGAGTGAGGAGTACAGTGCTGCGAGTCTCGCGGCCGGCCGCCTGCCCAACCTGCTTGCTCGCATTGAAGCCAACGCATTGACGGGGGCGCAACTGGCCAAGCAAGTCGTCACTGCGCCCTCGACGATTGCCGCCGAAAAGATGCTGAGCGTCGCACAACGCGACCTTGACGTGGCAGAGGAACAATGGAAGATTCTGCTTGACGTGGAGGCGCGGGTCGTCGCCCACGCTGACCTGGCCGAGTCGGCCGCCATCTACAAGGCGACCGCCAACGTTGCGCTGCAGGGTTTGCGGGCGGCTCTGGTTGCCGTCAAACGAATGGTCGACACGCGCCGCAGTGTTGACGCGGCGCGCGCTGCCAAGGCTGATGCGATTGCCAAAGCGCAGGAAGAAGTTCGCCGGGCGCAGGAAGATCTGGACAATCTGCGCGAATACCTGCGTGAAGAAGAGGCCTTCGAGCGCGGAGTTTCTCGCCGATCTGGGTGGTGTCGTCACCTCAGGGTCGTCGACACCGTCTTCTGTGGCGACGATGCGCCTTGCCCACCTGCAACACCTGCAAGAGGTCCGCAATTCCATTCCCGAGGCCGAGGCCGAGCTGCGCGATGCGCAGGACGCACTCGCGCGCGTGCCTGGCGAGCAGGACGTTCTGATTGGCGATGCCGAGAACCAGGCGGCGCTCGCGAACCTTGGCGTAGCCGGTGTGCAGGACGCCGAGACGACGCGCATTACCGGCCGCCAGGAATTGCGCGAACTCGCCGGGGGTGAGCGCGAACTCGCGCAATTGGAAATATCGATTACCGACGCGACCAAGCTCAAAGGATTGCTCAAAGCGCTGGGTCCAAATCTGTTGAACCGATGGATCAAGGACGTCGGCATTGGCCCGGTTAAGGCAGTCGCGCTCTATGACGCCCTGGGCATGGACCCGCTGAAGGCATTCGTCTCGGCTGTCGGCAACGGCTGGATTGACACGCTTGTAAGCACATTGAGCGTTTCCGACATGCTCGATCTCGCCGACGACAGCAAGCTTGGCACGAAGACGCTGGGCGAACTCGTGCCCCGTTTTGGCGTACCGGAGCTTGTGAAACTGATCACCGGTATTACCCTTGCCAAAGTCAAGCTGCTGACGGACTCATTTACGGCTGCTGAGTTGGGAAAGTCGAAGCTGAATGTCGACGCCTTGATAGACCTTCACACCAAATTCACGGCAATCAAGCTCAAGCACTGGTTCACGACTTTTGGCCAGGAGTCGATTCTGGACTTCCTGACGAAGTTCACGGCAGACACGCTCAATACATTCATCACCGACGTTGGTGAGCCGCGCTTTGAAGTGCTTGTGCGCGACAAGAAGCTCAAGGCCGACGCGCTGTCCCACTACGGCGCGCCGTTCCTCAAGGACTTCGTGGGTGTCAACGCCGGGTCAATGAATCATCTGACCAGCGCACATACGAAGGCCGACGGCACCATTTCCGGTGGGCACACTGTGGCAGTCTTCACGGGCGAGCTCAACCGCATTATTCGCCCGGCGGTGCTGGCGCCGCCCGACCAGGCGCGCCCGGCACAGAAAAACGGCGAGATTACGGCGGAGTTGGGGTTAACCACGGACTATCGCAAGGTGAGCTACCGCACCTTCTACCAGAACGGGGCCGACCGGGGTGCAGGTTCAAAGACGCTGATCCTGACACTGCCCACGCAGCCGGCGACGTGGCAGCGGCGTGGCAATGAGGCGGTCTGGGCCTCAGTCCGAGCGCTCCAGTGCGCCGCGGGTGATGCCGGCTGGAATGGCAATTCGGATGACGGCTTCGCCTTTAGGGGTTTCCTCTCACCAGATGCAAAGTCGGTCGCGACCTTCTATCCTGTCTAGCGGTCAGTTCCTTCTGCTGGTTTCATTACCTGAACGTTGTTGCGAGGGATGTGCATGAGCGCCGTCTATTTGCCCGCGGGCATGGCAAAGGAAATCGGTTTTCACTGGCTGGGAGGTGAGCGCCGCCGTCTGGTCGAAATGGTGCGCCCGGTTGGCTTCGACCTGACCGATCCGATTGTGCAGCGTGTGTTGCCAAGCTTCTTCGCAGTCGGGCTATTGGGATGAAGTTGCCGAGTTGACTCAGGGTATCCGCAAGCGTAAGACGTACGGCACCGACATGCGCGTTGTCGCATTTTATGCTTCCGAGCCATCTGAGGACGATTCTGCGCTCGATGTTGGGGTGCGGATTGAAGATGGCAGCGATAATGAGGTGCTCATGCCAGTGGGCGAGTTCATGCCGCTGGCCGCGCGCTGGCTGGGCGCGCTGCGCGATGGCGCGCTGCAGGCCGGCGACCCTGCCACGACATCAACGTGGTGGCAGGATCGGACCGGAAACGTATTGGAAATCGAGCGCAGCGCCGCCGCAGCCTGAGACATGGCCACAGCGCATAAGGCACTCCAGAGCCTCGCTTTCACTTGTGGAAGCGAGGCTTTGCATTGTGAAGCGATGTGACGCATGTATAATGACCGCTCGGCGGCCGCAGTCGCAGCAAGGAGAATGGCATGAAGAATCGCGCGTTGGTGGAGATTGGCCAGGAACTGGAGCGCCTGCGCGCCGAAGGACTCTACAACAACATTCGCGTCATTGAATCGCCCATGGATGGCCATGTGCAGATCGATGGGCGCGACCTGATTAATTTCTGCGCCAACAACTATCTGGGTTTGGCGAGCCACCCGCGCATTCGCGCCGCAGCGCAACGGGGCATCGACGCGTTTGGGGTTGGCCCGGGCGCGGTGCGGTCGATCGCCGGCACAACGTCACTGCATGTGGAACTTGAGCAGAGGCTTGCCGCCTTCAAGAGCGCTGAGGCATGCGTGACTTTTCAGAGTGGCTTCGCGGCAAACCTCGCAACAATCCCCGCACTTGTGGGGCCGGGTGATGTGATCTTCTCCGACGAACTAAACCATGCGTCCATTATTGATGGCTGCCGCCTCAGCCGGGCGCGTGTGGTGCGCTATAGGCATAACGATGTCGATGACCTGCGGCGTGCGATTGCGGAAACGACCGA
The DNA here is from genome assembly GCA_963735275.1 of uncultured Chloroflexia bacterium. Classification (GTDB taxonomy): domain Bacteria; phylum Chloroflexota; class Anaerolineae; order Caldilineales; family Caldilineaceae; genus UBA5069. The sequence goes on from CAVTKJ010000004.1 coordinate 1,516,409, forward strand.
GTACGGCCGGCGGCTGATCATCACCGACGGCGTCTTCAGCATGGATGGCGACATCGCACCGCTCGACCGCATTGCCGACGTGGCCGAGGAGCATGGCATCCTGCTCATGGTGGACGACGCCCACGGCGAGGGCGTGCTGGGGCGGGGCGGGCGCGGCATTGTGGACCACTTCGGACTTCACGGACGCGTCCATGTGGAGGTGGGTACCCTCAGCAAGGCGTTTGGCGTGGTGGGCGGGCTTGTGGCCGGAAGCAGCGTGATTGTCGAGTGGCTGCGCCAGCGCGGCCGCCCCTTCCTCTTTTCCAGCGCGATGACGGCGCCGGACGCCGCGGCCTGCCTCGAGGCGGTGACCATGCTTGAGGAGAACACGGAACTCGTCGACCGTTTGTGGGCGAATGCCGGCACCCTGCGTGAGGCGCTGCGCGCGCTGGGCTTCGATACGGGCCACTCCGCGACGCCGATTGTGCCCGTCATGCTGGGCGAAGCGAGCCTTGCGCAACAGTTCAGCCGCCGCCTCTTTGACGAGGGCGTCTTCGCCATGGCGATTGGGTATCCCACCGTGCCCATGGGTAAGGCGCGTGTGCGCGTGATGAACACGGCAGCGCACAGCGGCGAGGACCTCGAACGCGCCCTCGACGTCTTTGCGCGCGTTGGCGCGGAGTATGGCGTGACGCGATAGGCCGGGGATTGGAGAGCGATAATTGACAACTGAAGATTGGTAACTCTCGCTGGGTTGAGAATGCGCGACAGGAACTGATAACATACAAATGAGCTCTGGCGTTGCCGCGAGGTCGAGTGGACGTAGCGGGGGGCTTCCAGCCCTCCGGCAGTAGCCCGGCCCACGCGCGGGGCTCCATCGCTACCGCTACGCAGGTCGCAGCCGCTTGCGTACCGCCTGTTGCCGATCGCGGTTGACGGCAATTGCCCGGCGCGGCCACGAGGCGGCCGAAAAAGCTGCCACTTCGTCTCACCCGATCACCCAATCAACCAATAACCCCTTCACCCATACTTCGAGCCTTCCATGCCCACGAGCACTACGATGCGCAAACGAGCAGTTCTCATCACCGGGGCTTCGGGTGAGGTTGGCCACGCGCTCATCAAGCGGCTGGCCGCCGACGGCAGCGCGCGTATCGTGACGGTGGACATCCGCCCGATGCCTGAGGAAATTCGCCCCTTTGTGACCCACTTCGAGGGGGACCTTCTCAACACGCGCTTGCTCGCGCGCCTCGTCACCGAGTACGAGATAGAGGCGATTTTTCATCTCGCCGCGCTGCTTTCTACCCGCGCCGAAATTGCGCCCGAGGCCGCACATCAGGTGAATGTGGAAGGCACGTTGGGGCTGTTGATGCTCGCCGCCGACCAGACCCAGTGGAGCAATCGCCCGGTCCAGTTCATTTTTCCCAGTTCGATTGCGGTCTACGGCATGCCGGATCGGGAGACGAAACTACATTTTCAGCGCGTGCGCGAGTTCGAATGGAATCAACCGCGCACGATGTATGGCTGCAACAAGCTCTATTGCGAAATGCTCGGCGGCTACTTTTCGCGCAACTACCGTCAACTGGCTGCGGCCACGGTGCCCACAATCGACTTTCGCTGCGTGCGCTTTCCAGGGCTGATCAGCGCCGACACGCTGCCTTCGGGCGGGACGAGCGACTACGCGCCCGAGATGATCCACGCCGCCGCGAGCGGGGAGCCTTATGCGTGCTTTGTCCGCGAGGAAGTTCGCATCCCTTTCCTTGCCATGCCTGATGCCGTAAATGCGCTGCTTGCACTCAGCCAGGCGCCGCGCGAGGCGCTGACGCGCACCATCTACAACGTGACGAGTTTCAGCCTGTCTGCAAGACAAATCCGCGATCGCGTCGTGCAGGCCTTTCCTGGCGCAGAGATTACCTTCGAGCCGGACCTAAAGCGCGAAGCCATTGTGGACTCCTGGCCCGCCGACATCGACGACAGCGCTGCACGACTGGATTGGGGCTGGTCGCCTGAATATGGGGTCGATCGCGCCTTCGACGAGTATCTGGTGCCCGCCATTCGCCGCCACTACCACCGCGACGATGCGCAGGCATAGGTCGCCCACCTCAAGCCGGATTCCACATGTCTCATGCATTGCCACCACTTGAGATTACGCTACACGCGCAGCCGCCCGATCAGGACCTTCTGAGCCTGCTCAATGGCCTGCTTTCCTTCAATCGCCCCCTGGAGCCTGAAGGGCGCTACACCAAGTTCGCAGTCTTTGTGCGCGATGCCAAGGATCACTTGTGTGGCGGGCTCTCCGGCGCGTTCTACTTCAATGCACTCTTTATTGAGCACATTCACGTGGCCGAAGATGTTCGCGGCAAAGGGATTGGTCGGGCGCTGGTCGCCTGCGCCGAACGCGAGGCGCTTGCACTGGGTCGGAATATCGTCCATCTCGAGACGATGAGCTTTCAGGCGCCGGGCTTCTTTGCTGCATGTGGCTATCGCGAGTATGCGCGGCTCTCCGGGTATCCGCAGGGCGCCGAGCGTGTTCACTTCTGCCGCAATCTGGCTGAGGAGGTGCGTGCGGCGCCTTTGAAGGATGAGTCACTTGTGCGCCTGGGTTTGCGCATCGAGCCGACCACAGAACCGGCCGAGGCGGATTTGCGCACAGTGCAGGATGATGTCGTGTCCTTCACCGCACAAGCCTATCAACCCGGCGCGCCGCGCCCGCTGAGCGTCTTTGTGCGCGGACCTGGTGGGCAGGTCTTTGGCGGACTTTCCGCCTCAACCTACTGGAACGCGTGCTTTGTCGACCTCTTCTGGCTCGACTTTGCGCTGCGCCGCCAGGGTATGGGCACGAGACTGATGTTGCTCGCCGAGCACGAGGCGCGTGCCGCGCGGCTGTGAGTTTGTTCACCTGGACACCTTCAACTTTCAAGCGCGCGGCTTCTACGAGAAGCTGGGCTTCGTCGTCTATGGAACATTGACCGGCTTTGCGGACGGCGTGGAGCGATATCACCTGGTCAAATCGATTCGCGCTGCCGACTGACCGAAGCGTCCGACAGTCGCACCGGTCCGATTCGTACGAGCCGGTGTTCGTCTCAACTGATGGGAACTGGCATGTTCCGTCTTCTGGCATTCGGCCTGCTGGCCGCCCTCTTTTTTAGCAGCACCTTCGTACTGAATCGGGCAATGAGTCTGGGGGGCGGCAACTGGGTTTGGTCGGCCGTGCTGCGCTATGCGTATGCACTGCTGCTCATCAGCCTCGGCTTCCTGGTGAGCGGCCGAGCGCGGGTGCTGCGCGAGGTCTTGCGCGTTTACGTGCGCCATTGGCTCTTCTGGACGCTGGCAGGCTGTATCGGTTTCGGCATCTTCTACTCGGGCATTACTTTCGCTGCCTCGTTTGCACCGGGCTGGGTGGTCGCCACAACGTGGCAGACGACAATTCTCGCCACGCCGCTGGTGCTCGCCGCATTCGGGCGGCGGGTGCCGTGGCGAGGCCTGCTTTTCACACTTCTGATCTTTGCCGGAGTGCTGCTCGTCAACCTCGAACATGCGGCGCAATCCTCATTGCAGCAAGTCCTGCTCGGCGCCGTGCCGGTGTTGATCGCCGCAGTCGCCTATCCACTGGGACTGCAAATGGTCTGGGAAGCGCGCCACGGTGACAAGAACGCCGGCGGTCGCGTTCCGCAGATTGATTCGAGCGTAGTGGACCAGCCCTTTGCGCGTGTTCTGCTGCTGATCCTGGGATCGATTCCCTGGTGGATTGGCCTCGTGCTTGTCGTCCAGCCTCCGCCGCCTACGCAGGAACAGTGGGCAAGCACCTTCATCGTTGCGCTCTCCTCTGGAATTATCGCCACGGTGCTCTTCATGCATGCCCGTCACCTTGCGCGATCGCCCTACCAACTGGCAGCGGTGGACAGCACGCAGGCGGGCGAAGTGATCTTCTCGCTGCTTGGCGAGGTCCTGCTGCTGGGCGGTGCGCTGCCTGGCCTCGTCGGTTGGATCGGCGTGGCGCTGACGATGGTTGGTCTCGTCCTCTATTTGCTGGCGCAGCAGCGCGTGGCCGCCACGTGAAACCCTTCCTCAAGTGGGCGGGCGGCAAGTACCGCCTGGTAGAGCGGATCCGCGTCCTGCTACCGGCCGGAGATCGGCTGATAGAGCCATTTGTCGGGTCGGGTGCGCTCTTCCTCAACACAGACTACGCCAGCTACTTGCTTGCAGACGCCAACCCGGACCTGGTCAATCTCCACCAGCGGCTGCGCGATGGCGGCGAGGCATTCATTGCAGCGTGTGGGGCGCTCTTTACCCCCGAGGCCAATGACCGCCGCATCTATTTGGAGCGGCGTGCATTGTTCAATGCCACCGGCGACGGGGAGGTGCGCGCAAAGTTGTTCGTTTATCTCAACAAACACTGCTACAATGGCCTCTGCCGCTACAACAGCCATGGCGGATTCAATGTTCCTTTTGGTCGCTATGTGAAGGTTGGCTTTCCCGCTCTCGAGATGCGTGCTTTTCAGCGCAAGGCGCAGGACGCCGAGTTCCTGTGCGCCGACTTCGTTCACGTTATGCGCCAGGCGCGGCGCGGCGATGTCGTCTACTGTGACCCGCCCTATGTACCCCTCTCGGCGACGGCGCAGTTCACTTCGTATAGTGCCAAGCCATTCGGTATGGACTCACAGGAGACTCTCGCGGCCGAGGCGCTGGCCCTCGCCGCGAGAGGCGTGCCGGTCTTGATCTCCAACCACAATACAGCGGCCACACGCCGTCTCTATGTTCGCGGCGCAGATTGAGTATTTCGACGTGCGGCGAACAATCAGCCGTGACGCCGCCACACGCGGGTCGACGAGCGAATTGCTCGCCTATTTTGCTCCTGGCGCATAGATGTAGTGCGCCAGGAGCGCTATCGCGGCAACGTGGCAGATTGTGCGCACTATCGTGCTTTTTCCCTGCTTTTCCCGCCCCTTCTGTGTACCAGCACTTGATTGCCTTCTCGTGACAAGGTCCGCAAATGGAGAACGAACCTTCCAACCGGATTGCACCCGAGACGACCATCGGCGCAGTGGGCCTGATTGTGAGCGACCTGAATCGTTCGCTGGCCTACTACACTGGAACGCTGGGTCTGCACGTGCAAAGCCGCACAGAGTTGCAGGCCGTGCTCGGCGCGGACAGCGCGCCACTGCTGGTATTGTCGGAACAGACCGGCGCGCACCCTGTGCAGCGCGGTCGAACGGGTCTCTACCATTTTGCCTTGCTGCTGCCCACACGCGCCGACCTGGCGCGCATGATTCGACATCTTGTCGACGCACATGCACCGCTCACCGGCATGGCCGATCATGGTGTGAGCGAGGCGCTTTACCTGAGCGACCCGGATGGTCACGGGATCGAAATCTACTGTGACCGCCCACGCGCTGAGTGGCCGATGCTGGGGGGCGAGGTTGCAATGACCGTTGACCCGCTCGACGTGGCCTCGGTTCTGCATGAGGTGACGAGCGGACGGATCACCTGGCACGGCATGGCCGCCGGAACGCGCATGGGACACATCCACTTGCATGTGCGCAACTTGCTCGAATCCCAGACGTTCTACTGCGACGTTCTTGGCTTCGAGTTGACGCAGGCGTTTGCGGGCCAGGCGCTCTTTGTGTCGGCAGGTGGCTACCATCACCATATCGGCCTCAACGTCTGGGCGGGAGTCGGCGCGCCACCCCCTGCAGACGATGCGGCGCGCCTCGATTGGTATGACATTTGCCTGCCCAATGCCACCGCGTATAAAGCCGTGCTTGAGCGCCTGCGCAGCGCACAATGCCATTTTGTCGAAGAAGCCGGTTTGGCCATGCTGCCGGACCCCTCGGGCAACTGGCTGCGTCTGCGCAATGGTGGTTGGGCCGGCGCGCCTACCCTTGCACCTCCCGCATAGCCATTGTGGGTGCGTAGTGCGCCCCGGGCCTTCGCCGAGTCCTCAGCGCGCTCCAGGTCACGGCCTTCATGGGACTAATTGTCGTAATTTATTGGCTTCAGCAAAGCACATGACGGCTCCAGTTATTAGGATAGTGGAGGGGCAGGCATGATTCCGACCCACGCACGCGTGGTCATCATCGGCGCGGGAATCGTCGGGTGCAGCGTCGCCTATCACCTGGCGGAGCTCGGCTGGAGCGATATCGTCGTGCTCGACAAGGGGCCAGTCTTCGAGAATGATGGCTCCACGTCGCACGCGCCGGGCAACATGCATCTCACCAATTCCTCAAAGATGATGGTCGACTTTGCCGCCTACACGCGCAAGCTCATTGGCGGGCTGCAGCAGAAGGATCCCGAGAACCACTTCTACCGTCCGGTTGGAGGCATCGAAGTTGCCACGACGCCCGAGCGCCTTGAGGATCTCAAGCGACGGCAGGGGTGGGCAACATCCTTCGGTCTTGAAGCTCAGCTGATTTCACCGGCCGAAGTGAAGGAGCGCATCCCCGTGGTGGACGAGCACGTCATCCTCGGCGGCTATTGGGTGCCCTACGACACAAACATCAACGGCTGGCAGACCGCGCGAGCAATCGGCCAGGCCGCAATGGCCGGCGGGCGGGTCACCTTCTGGCCAAACGTCGCCGTAACCGATGTGGAAGTCGATGCCGGGCGCGTGCGCGCCATCCTGACAGAGCAGGGGCGAATCGGCTGCGAGGCGGCAGTGCTCTGCACCAATATCTGGTCGCCCGTCCTGGGTGACAAAGTGGGGCTGCGCATACCGCTGCTCGCAGCACAGCACCAGTACACAATTTCGTCGCCGCTTCCGGAGCTCGCAAACGAAACGGCTGAAGTCAGCCACCCGATCTTGCGCCATCAGGATTTCTCGCTCTACTTTCGCCAGCATGGCGACCGCTATGGCATCGGCAACTACCGCCACACGCCGCTCATGGTGGATCCGTATCGGCTTGGAAAGACGGCCATGCTGCCCTTCACGCCCGAGCACTACGACGTGGCCATGGCCGCGGCGGGCGAGCTGATTCCCTCGCTGCGCAACGCCGGTATGACGCGGGCATTCAATGGCATGTTTGCCTTCTCGGTGGATGGATTCCCCATTATCGGCGAATTGGAGACAGCGCGCGGTTTCTGGGTGGCTACTGCCAGTTGGATCACCCACTCGGGCGGGGTGGGCCGCGCCTGCGCCAATTTGATGACCTACGATGACCCAGGCTCCGATATACGCGAAGCCGACGTCAACCGCTTCCTGCCGCATCAGACGACGCGGGACTACGTCTGGACCCGCTGTGCGCAGAACTACCGCGAGGTCTATGACATCCTCCATCCACAGCAGCAAATGGATGCGCCGCGCAATGTGCGCGTTGCGCCGTGGCATCAGCGCCTCGAGGCCCTGCAAGCCGAGTTCTTTGTCTCCGCCGGATGGGAGATGCCCCAGTGGTACGCGGCCAACGCGCGGCTGCTCGACGAATACGGCGATCGCATTCCGCCGCGCACGGGCTGGGCGAGCCGCTTCTGGTCTCCCATTCAGGGGGCCGAGCACCTGGCTGTGCGTGAACGTGTGGGGTTATTCAGCATTGCGTCGCTGGCGATTATCGAAGTCAGCGGGCCGGGTGCGCTCGCCTGGTTAAACCGCCTTGCCGCCAATCAGGTGGACAGGCGTGTGGGTGCGGTGATCTACACGGCCCTGTTGACGGAGAAGGGCGGCATCAAGTGCGACGTAACGATTGCGCGCCGCAGCGAATCCACATTCTGGGTCTTCACCGGAGGCGGGCTACTGCCGCGCGATATTGCCTGGATGCGCAGCCATCTGCCGAGCGACGGTTCAGTCGACATCACCGACTTGACCGGGCGCTATGCGGGCATTGGCTTGTGGGGGCCGCGAGCGCGCGCCGTGCTTGAGGCCGTCACGGAGAATCCGGTGACGAACGAGGCGTTTCCTTTCTACACCGCACAGCAAATCGAAGTCGGCCCGGTTCAAGTCCAGGCGCTGCGCATCTCCTACGCCGGCGAACTTGGGTGGGAACTCTATGCGCCCGCTGAAAGCGGTTTGCGTTTGTGGGACGCGCTATGGGAAGCGGGTCGCGCGCACGACATGGTCGCGGCCGGCGCAGGTGCGTTCGACTCGCTGCGCCTGGAGAAGGGCTATCGCCTGTGGGGAAGCGACATCCACTCGGACTACAACCCATTCGAAGCGGGTCTCGGCTGGGCAGTCCGGCTGGATAAGGGAGAGTTCATTGGCCGTGAGGCGCTGCTTGCTGCAAAATCAAGCGGCGTGTCGCAGAAACTCTGCTGCATGACGCTCGACGAGCCGGGCGCGGTCGCCCTGGGCAAGGAGCCGATCTTCGCCAATGGCCACGGAATCGGCTATGTCACAAGCGCCAATTATGGGTATTCGGTCGGCCAGTTCATTGTCTTCGGCTACCTTCCTGTGGAATATGCGGCGCCGGGAACACCGGTGGAGGTGGAGTATTTCGGCGTGCGCCAACCGGCCACCGTGCGCGCAGAGCCGCTCTTTGATCCGCGCAGTGAACGCATGCGCCAGTAGTGCGCGCACATTCTTGACGCAGGGACGCCAGGCCGCAAGGGAACGCAATGAAGGGCGCAAAGCACGACGTTCACGAATTTGCTGGGGATACCTTCTGCATAGCGGGGACCAGCCAGCCCTCAAGGTGTCTCAATCGTAGCCAAAAATGGCGCGGGAGCGTAGCGGAGGGCCTCCGTGTCCTCGTTGTTCGCCCCTAATCGGACGGGAGCTTGTGCTGTAAACTGAGGACACGGAGGCCCTCCGCTACGCTCTGTAATCTAAATTCGGCCAATTTTGAGAGACCCTGATCCGGCACTGAGTTCTTATTGCCAAAGCCGGAGGGCTGGAAGCCCCCCGCTACGATGCATCCGCAAAAGTTCGGGAGGCAGCAGCCAACCGCCGGCCAAGCATCAATTCAACCAATCACCCAGTCACCCAATCACCCAATCACCCAGTCACCCAATCACCCAGTCACCCAGTCACCCAATCAACCAGTCAACCCTTCCACCCATGGCCAAATTCTTCAACGAAATCACCGATGACCAACAGTCGTTCATTGCAGCGCAACAGGTCTTCTTTGTTGCCTCGGGCACTGCGGAGAGCCGCATCAACCTATCCCCTAAAGGCGCGGACACGCTGCGCGTGCTGGACGCGCACCGGGTTGCCTATCTGGACCTGACGGGTTCGGGCAACGAGACCGCAGCGCACATGAAGCATGACGGCCGCCTCACGCTCATGCTGTGCAGCTTCGGCGAGAAGCCGCTCATCCTGCGCATGTATGGGCGCGGGCGCATTGTGCTTCCAGAGAACAGTGAATGGGATGCACTTGCCGCGCGCTTTCCACACTTCGTGGGAATGCGCCAATTCGTTGTGCTTGACGTGGAGAGCGTTCAGACATCGTGCGGCTTTGGCGTACCCGAAGCCTCGGCGATGCAACCGCGTCCACGTATGGTTGAATGGGCCGAAGGCAAAGGCGAGGAGGCGCTGGCCGTCTATCGACGGCGCAACAACGCGCGCAGCATTGACGGGCTGAGCAATGATACCGTGTTGGGGGACGAGTCTGCACTCGCGTGACGCTGATCCGGGCTGGATATGCCATCAGAAAAGAAGACCGCGGCGGGCAATTCGCCCTCCGCGGTCTTTCGTTTGTTGCCTATTTCAATTGCACAAACCGCTGAATCCTACCGATTCAGCCGCGGGTCCAGGGCGTCGCGCAGGCCGTCGCCCAGGAGGTTGAAGGCGAGGACGGTGAGCATGAGTGCAAGCCCCGGGAAGAGAATGAGATGGGGCGCTGTGAAGACCTGATTGCGCTCCTGGCCAATCATTGATCCCCACTCCGGTGTCGGGGGCTGCGCGCCCAAGCCCAGGAAGGAGAGCGCAGCGGCATCAAGAATCGCCGCGGCAATGCCCAGCGTGCCTGCAACGACGAGCGGCGTGAGCGAATTGGGCAGAATATGGCCGACAAGGATACGGTGCGAGGGCACCCCTGCGGCGCGGTCGGCGAGAATATAGTCCTGCTCACGGATGGAGAGCACACTCGCGCGCATGATACGCGCATAGACGGGAATGCTGACAATGGCAATGGCGATCAGCGTGTTGATGAGACCCGGACCCAGCACCGTGACAATGGCAATCGCGAGAATGAGGCTGGGAAAGGCCAGCAGAACATCCATGAGCCGCATGAGAACATTGTCGGAGGCGCCACCGGTAAAGCCTGCTACCGCGCCAACGCTGGCGCCGACCAGAATCGCAAACGAGACGGAGACAACGCCCACCAGCAGCGACAAGCGCGCGCCATACAGCACACGGCTAAACAGGTCGCGCACATTGCCGTCAATCCCCATGATGTGCTGCGGCTGATCTGCGGGGCAACCGAGAATGTGAATGCATGGCGGGTCACGCTTCTTGACATCCTCTTTGCCGATGAGCGTCTCCGTTGGGTCATACGGGGCAATCACCGGTGCAAATGCGGCGACGAGGATGAGGCCGGCAAGGATAAACATTCCGACGACTGCCAGGCGCTGATGAAAGAGATACTGGAAGGCGTTCTGCCACAGGCTGCGCGGCTTGGGCGTACGCAACGTCAACTGGGTGTTGGCCGAAACTTCGGTTGTCGGTGTGGCAGCGGCTTGCATAGACGATTTCTCGATAGGGCTGTTCAGCGTCGTTGGGCGGGCTCAGCCAAGACGGATGCGGGGGTCGAGCACGGCGTAGGAGACATCCACCACAAGATTCGCGACAACGAAGACGACCGCAATCACAAGGGTAAATGCCTGGACGAGGACGTAGTCGCGCGAATTGATCGCATCATAGAGTGTCTTGCCAACGCCGGTAATGCCGAAAATCGTCTCGGTGAGAATGGCGCCGCTGAGCAGCGCGCCCATTTGCAGGCCAATGATCGTGACAATGGGGAGGAGTGCATTGCGCATCGCGTGGCGGAAAACCACACGTTGTTCACCCAGCCCCTTCGCACGCGCCGTGCGCATGTAATCGAGGCTCATCACTTCGAGCATTGCCGAACGGGTCATGCGCGCGATGATTGCCAGAGCAATCGTGCCGAGGGCGATCATCGGCAGAATCAAGTGCTTGAATGCGTCCCATGCCAAATTGAAGTTGAGGGTCAGGATGCCGTTGAGAATGTACATGCGCGAGAAGAAGTCGAGGATTCCGCGCAGGGGTCCCGTAAGGTTTTCTAGCCCCCAGACTTCGGCCATAGTGGGTATGGCCATGCCCGAACTCAACCGGCCCGATGGAGGCAATGCGAACGGCGTGCCTTTAAGCAACACGGCAAAGGTATAAGCAAGAAGGAGACCCAACACGAAAACGGGGATTGAAACCCCGATGTTGGCCCCAACCATCGTCATAAGGTCAATCGGCGAGTTCCGCCAATAGGCGGAAATAATCCCTAACGTAACACCAAAAATGGTGGCGAAGAGTAGCGCCATGATCGCGAGTTCAATGGTAACGGGAAGGCGCTCTGCAACGATTGCAGTGGCCGGACGGCTAAAGCGAATTGAGTCGCCCAGGTTGCCCTGCGCCACTTCTTTCATGTAAATGCCGAACTGGGTGAGGATCGATTTATCAAGCCCGTAGCGTTTGATGAAGGCTTCACAGACCTCGGCCGTGGCCTTCTCGCCGAGGGCCGCACTGCAGGGGTCACCAGGAATCATGCGTGCGAGCGCAAAGGTGGCGAAGATAATGCCGATGACCACTGGAATGGCCAGCAGCAGGCGGCGCAGAATGTATTGACCCATGTGTCGTTGTCCAATTGAAGCGGAGAGTCACAATCGAGAGTGGAAAAGCGGCCGTTTGAGGAGACCGGCCAATGTTTCACTCGCAGGCAAGATACGGCGCAAGCCGGCCGCGGTCAGAATCGCAGCCGGCTTGCGCCGTTAGTCGAACTACGTCAAGCGCCTATTCGGGTGCATTGAGGAATGACCCAAAGAGGTTGTTGAAGTACGAGAAGGCGGCGGTGCGGCCGACATGGAGCGGGTTCGACGCATCCCACTGAACAATGTAGGACTGGGCAACGTCGTTCGCATCAAGCGTCGCACCGTTGTGGAAGGTTACCCCATCGCGCAGGGTGAAGGTCCACTCGGTGAGGTCATCGCTGGCGGTCCAGGAGGTGGCCAGCGAAGGGATGACCTTGCCGGTGCCGGGTTCGTAGGCCAGGAGCGATTCCATGACCTGCTCAATGGCGCGCAGGCTTTCGCCGTCCGTCTCGTCAGCGCCATAGAGGCCCGACGGCTCGCCATTCTGCAGGAAGACGAAGGTGTCACGGCCGGCCGGGTCGAGCTTGGCAAACTGCTCGGCGCCGAAGTCGGAGGCATATGCGCCGGCCACATCAGCCTTGTAGCCTACGCCGCTGCCGCCATGGGCAACCGGCACCATGGGCACATGCAGCTTGATCGCCTCGTTGGCAGTGTCATAGTAGGGCTGGCGCTCTTCAAGCGTCGGCTGTCCGCCACCGCTCTTCAATGCGTCCCAAACGTCGGGGAAGCCGGCGCCGAAGGTCTTGGAGTTCGGGCCGAAGTGGTAGTCAAGGAAGTTGGTGGCATCGGGATAGTCGGCGCCCCAACCCAGCATGAAGAGACCTTCCATCGTGCCGGCAGTGGTCGAGTCAAGATACGCGCCGGATTCCATGACGACGATCTTGGCATCAATGCCCAGGTCCTTGAGTTGCGCCTGCAGGTCTGTGGCGACTGTGCCGGGATTCGGCAAGTAGGTGCGGACGACGTCACGATAGGTGATCGTTGTCTCAAGAGGGAGGACGCCCGCTTCTTCGAGAAGTCTCTTGGCCTCTACCGGATCGTATTTGTACCAGTCCTGTCCCTCGGAGTAGCCGGGGATGGAGGAGGGCATGAACTGAGTGGCAACGCTCGATCCCGGCGGGTAGAAGTTGTCAACCAGGCGCTGGCGGTCAATGCCCATGGCAATCGCCTGGCGCACCGATTCGTTATCGAAGGGAGCGAAGTTGTTGTTCATGCCAATGTACATGATGTTGGTGCCGCTGCGCAGCGCCAGTTGCATTTCCGGATCGTTGGAGATGACATCGAAGTCATCGGGACCCGGATTGTCGATGCCGTCGACTGTGCCCGCCTGAAGCTCGACCAGACGCTGCGCGCTTTCGGCGCTCCAGCGCAGGATCGCGTTCTGGGCAATGGCCTTGTCGCCCCAGTAGTTCGGGTTGGCTTCGAAGATGATTTGATCGCCACGACGCCACTCGACGAACTGGTAGGGTCCCGTGCCATTCGGCTTCTCGAGGAGCTCGCCGGTGCCGCCGGTGGACTCGAGGTAGTCGGTGTCATTGATGCCGAACGCCGAGAAGCCAACCTTGGCAGGGAAGGCCACGTCAGGATCGCACAGCGTGAACTTGACGGTCATGGCGTCGACCGCCTCAATCGACTTGAATTCGCCGCCATATTCGCAATCAGGAGCGGCAAGGCTAATCGGCACAAAGGGACCCGCTTCAACAGGAGCAGCGGCTTCTGCTGCCGGCGCTTCGGTTGCTGCAGGCGCTGCGGCCGGTGCTGCGGCAGGTGCGCCGCATGCCGAAAGCAGCATTGCGAAGACTGTTACGAGCGCAAGCACGCGCAGCAGCCTGTTGGAATGGAATGACATAGAGCCTCCAATCAACTTGGGTGGATGGAACTTGCAAAGTGGAATGAAAATTGGGTGATGCGACGTGTTTACTTCTCAACCGTGGACGGGGACAGGAGAAATCGCATAATGTGCCGAACTTTAGCCGCAATATACTCAAGCCAATTCCCCGAACAACTAAACTGTAGCCGGGTGAGACCAACAGAATGGAAACGCCAACACTATACCACCGAGGGGACGCAGGCGCAAAGAGAATTACTTCAAAAGGCAACTTCCCACTGGGGAAAATTCGGTGCTTGCTGCGCCGCCGGCTCCAGTCGGCGATGCATGGCGGTGTGGGGCGCTACCGTGCAAGAGTACCTCACGTGGCATAGGGTCACTTGGGCATGTGGTGGCGGGGCATGCGTCCGCCTGCGCGGGCGCAAGGGCCACGCCTGAAAAACCGTTGCCGAGCGAGGTGGCGCGAGATATGTCGCGTCGCTATGGATAGGCGCCGATTCCGCCTTCTGAATGTCTTGAGGAGACTCCGCTGCCGTGCAGATGACGCGCCGCCAGAATACGGGCGGTTTCAGGCGGGGCACCTCGAACTCCACGGGTTCCCAGAATGCATTAAGAATGACGTGCAACTGTTCACCGCCGGCCGGGTAGTTGAGGCAGAAGCCCAACCAGCGTGCTTCTGCATTCCATTCGGGGTGACCCAGTTTTCGCCCATGGAATGTAAGCGATGGTTCATTGCGCATCGCCTTCTGCGGCAAATAGGCGGAGGCGTGAAGGATTTGCACGCTTCTGTGAAAATGCAAGAGTTTGCGGCTGAACCGGAGAATCTCGGCGGACTCCTCAAGATCGTCCCAGTCAAACCATGAAAGCGCATTGTCCTGTCCGTAGACGTTGTTGTTTCCGTTCTGCGTGCGGCGCACTTCGTCGCCCATCAGCAGCATGGGCGTGCCCTGCGAAAGGAAGAGAATCGTCAGAAAGTTCTTGATTTGTCTTGTGCGCAGTGCATTGATTTCGGGGTCGGTCGACGGTCCCTCGGCGCCGCAGTTCCAGCTTTGATTGTCGTTGGCGCCGTCACGATTCTGTTCGCCGTTGGCGCGGTTGTGCTTCTGGTTGTAGGAAACCAGATCATTGAGGGTGAAGCCATCGTGAGATGTGACGAAGTTGACGGTACGGCGAACGTTGCGATCGGTGCGGGGGAAAAGGTCCGGGCTGCCCGCAATGCGCAGGCTTGTCTTCAGCGCCATCCCGGGATCACCCTTGACGAAGCTGCGAATATCGTCGCGGAAGTGGCCGTTCCACTCGGCGAAGCGGTCGCCGATAAAGGTCCCCACTTGGTAGAGCCCGCCGGCATCCCACGCTTCAGCGACCACGGCGGTCCCGGCGAGCACAGGGTCGGACTCAATCGACCAGAGGAGTGGCGGACTGGCAAGCGGCTCGCCAAATTCGCCGCGTGAAAGCGCCGAGGCGAGGTCAAAGCGAAAGCCGTCTACATGCATTTCGGTGACCCAATAGCTCAGGCTGTCGAGCACCAGGCGACGCACGATGGAGTGGTTGGCATTCAACGTGTTGCCGCAGCCGCTGTAGTTCGCGTACGAGGCCGGTGTGCCGCCGGGAATGTAGTAGGCCACATTCTCGAAGCCGCGGAAACTGAGCGTGGGGCCATCGCTGCCGTTCTCGGTGGAATGATTGAAGACGACATCGAGAAAGACGGAAATCCCCGCGCGGTGAAGCGCCTTGACCATGTCGCGGAATTCATCCACAGCGGCCAACGGGTCGCCGTGGACCGCGTATTGGCTATGTGGAGCCATGAAGGCGATGGGATTGTAACCCCAGACATTCGTGAGTCCGGCGGGTGCGTCCTGCGGGTCAAACTGGGCGACAGGAAGCAGTTCAACGGTGTTGATGCCGAGTTCAACAAGGTAGGGAATTCGTTCAATCAGGCCGCGGAAGGTGCCGCGCAAATCGTCGCGCACGCCCGAATTGCGATTCTTTGTGAATGCGCCAACGTGCATTTCGTAGATGACGGCCCGCTCGTGGTGTCGTACCGGCGGTGCGTCATCCTCCCAGTTATACGTCGATGGATCCACGACGATGGCGCGCAGAGCGCGTGCCACGTTGTCTCCACGCTTGCAGGCCGACGCGCGGTCATAGAGGCGCGTTGAAATCGCACGCGCATAGGGGTCAATCAGGATCTTTTCGCCGTCGAAACGATGACCCTGCGCCGGATCAAACGGTCCGTAGACGCGGAAACCGTATAGTTGTCCCGCTCGCAGCCCAGGAACCTCGACATGCCAGTAATAGAAGGTGCGGTTGGTCGCAGGGTCAAGCTTGATTGTGCGCGCAGGTGCAGGATCTTCGGGGCCGTCGAAGAGCAACAGTTCGATGCCGGTTGCGTGTTGGGAGAAGACGCAGAAGTTGACGCCCAGCCGCGTCATTGTGGCGCCGAGTGGGTAGCTTTTTCCGGGAAGGGTATTCGCATTCATTGGGCGATTTCGTCGACGTACATTGTGAAGGTTGCGGAAGTAGTCTACAGCGCGAGCCGGCCATAGGCGCGCAGGCTGCGCAGCGTATTCAGGGTGAGTATGCCTTGCCAGGCACGTTCTGCCGCGGGCCACTCGTCTGCAAAAAGAGGCGCCCAGTCCCACGCCGGAGCGCAGAATCCGCTATCTTTGCATGCCGGAAATGCGAAAGTCCAGGTCGGCGGCAACAACATCTGCCACCAGTGGTGCGAAGGGCGAGTCCGGCGCAGGCGCCACTTGGAGGGGATGCAGCGAGTAACTTTCCCATGCTGCGGCGTCGCGCGCCAGCGTCGCGTCGAGCGTGCTGACGACCGCAGCAAGGGCCGGTATGCGCAACGTCTCAGGCACGTCAGGTGACTCCAGCAGGCGCAACGTGCAGAGCACTTCGTGCATGTCAAGGGGTTGCGTATTCTGCCTGTAGTGCGCAATCAACGCAGTCTCGACGGTATTGACGATCTGCGCATCCGCCAGAGTGGGGTAGCTGTAGAGATGCCCCAGAATTTCGGCGCGCGGGTTCACGGCATACTGGCGAAACCAGGACGGGTGATCGGGTCCCTCGGTCCACCATGGCGCGTGGGGCGCGTCGTTGGCCCCCGAGGGAATCAGCGGCCAGCGCGTATTGTCGGCGTCAAAGGCGCGATTGAGCCAGCCGATCGCGCCGACTACGAGCGGATTGTCGGCGGAAGCGCGCAAGAGGCGCAAACTCTGCAGCGCCGACGTCGTGGCCAGCGCCGAAGATGCCGGCGTGTTGAGGTCAGGTTCAAGGCCGTGGCCAAAGCCGCCGTCTGGATTCTGGTAGATGGCAAGTGCGGCGTAGACAGCATCCGCACTTCCCCCCTCAAACTCCCGGAGATACCACGCGCCCTCGAGGGGGCGCGCCACCTCAAGCATGAACGACCTCGCAAGGGACTGGGCTTCAAGCGAAAGTTTGCGCACTGCGCTCGGTCCGAGATAGCTGAAACGGGGCTGCGTTAGGCCGTCGCGGGTGACCTCCTCGGCAAACATCCCCGCGGGCCGCACAAAGAGGCCGTAGCCGCCATAGAGCGCCCGGTAGACCACCATCTCTTCACGAGTCTCGGATTGGACGGCAGTGCCGAGAACCTCGTATTCCATGCCCTTGAAGTGCCGGTAGCGTCCAGCGGGCAGTACGTTGCGTTGCTCGTCGGTGATCATTGGGTCTGCCTTTCGAGGGACAACATACGTTCGCGCACATCGCCGGGTATGGAAGTCTTGCCGCCGCTGACGTAGTCGTAGGCGACGACGAGCCCCTCGCCTTGCGCCACTACGCGCCCTTGCACCTTGCTGACGATGCGGTGCTGCATGGTGAAGCGATCAACGTCCATGTCGCGCATGCGCGTGCCCACAATCAGCGTATCGGGAAAGGTAACCGGGCTCATGAAACGGCACTGCACCGACGCGAGGATGGGGCCGATGCCTTTGCCGCCCATGAACTCGGCATCGCCGAGCGCCGCAAGGTACGCGACACGTGCGGTCTCGAGGTAGCGAAAGTAGACAACGTTGTTCACATGGCCAAATGCGTCCATTTCGCCCCAGGCCACGGGAATCTCGATTCGGACAGGATAATCAATGAGGAGGTCACTCATGCGGAGTTTGCGGTTCCTGCGGATGGGCCGCGCGTCGCGGCGCTGTGGGCGTGGCGCGAGTTTTCGCGCGCAATACTCTTGACGTTGTCGAACCGACATGCTACCATAACAAGTGAAGTTTCGCCTTGACCCGCAATTCGGCAAGTTACGGCTTTCAGTCAGCAGAATTTTCCAGAAGGGAGGACGCATGGCAGACCAAGCGATTGTGCTCAAGCAGGGAATGTGGACCGGCATGCGCCTGCCCGAGACCTGGTTATCACCTCGATTCTGCTGAGACCTTCCGCGTCTCCAGAAATCCATTGATAGCACTCTCGGCCGCAGCGCAATGACGCAGCGGCTGATTTGATCGTGCGCGCTTCCAGATGGGCGGTGCACGGTTGATCCCCTGCGATGACCGGTGGCCACGCGGTCGATTCGGCGCGTCCTGCGCCCGCGCCGCGCTGCCCTCCTCAATGACCAACAGCCGTCTACCAGACGCCCGCGACGCGGGAAGGATTATCAACAGTGACGTTTCGCAATGACAAGCAGGAAATGAAGGATAGTGACGCCGCCTACTACGCCGACGCGGCAAGGTTCGGCTATGAATACGATGATGACGGCGTCGTTCGCGAACGACCGGCATCGCGCAAAGGCAAGAAAGGCGCGAGTGCGAAGCGCGACGCCGTCACCGCCCAGTTAACAGACGGGGGCGAAAGCCTTGACGAAAAGTTCGCCACGACTTACGTGCCGGCCCGCTACGAGGCGATCTGGCTGCTTGATTCGCTGCGACCCTTCGCCGAGCGCGCGCTCATCCAGGACGTGCTGGCAATTGTCAAGGGGGGCAAGGAGGCAAATGTCTACTTGTGCGAGGCAGTCCCGGCGACCGGTTATGGCTTGATCGCGGCCAAAGTCTACCGCCCGCGCGCATTTCGCAACTTGCGCAACGACAAGATGTATCGCGAGGGACGCGAACTTGTGGACACGAAGGGAATGGCGATCAAGGCGCAAGACAATCGCGAAATGCGCGCCATTCGCAACAAGACGAGCTTCGGCGAGACGCTTACACACGTCTCCTGGCTGATGTACGAACATCTGACGCTGCAGCGGCTGTGGGATGCGGGCGCTTCCGTGCCACGGCCCCTGGGCGCGGCCGATAACGCGCTCCTCATGACCTACGTGGGCGATCGCTACCAGGCCGCGCCGCTGCTGCACAGTGTGACGCTGGAGTCAAAAAGCGAGGCCGAGTACCTCTTCCAGGAAGTGCTGCGCAATATCGATTTGATGCTGCGCATGGGGATGATTCACGGCGACCTGTCGCCCTACAACATTCTCTACTGGGAGGGCAAGGTCACGTTGATCGACTTTCCGCAGGTGACCATGGCGGAAGGCAACGGCAGCGCCTACAGAATCCTGCAGCGCGACGTGCAGCGTGTTTGCGACTACTTTGCGCCCTACGGCGTTGCGGCCGATGCGCCGACCATCTGCCGCAGATTGTGGACGCGCTACGTCGCGCTGCCGGTTCCCGACGACCGGCGTGGGTTGTAACAGCGGTTCGGGGGTTCAAGAGTTCAAGGGTTGGGGAGGTCGAGGGCATTGGGAGTGCGAGTCGGGCATAACTGAGCCGTCCGGCTGACCAAGTGCATTGAACAGACAACGAAGCTCCGCGCCGCAAAACATCGCGGCGCGGAGCTCGGTTCCAAAACGCAACAAATCAACGCATCAACCTATCAACTTATCAACCTGTCAACACCTCACCCCACCTGCACCCCTGCCTGCTCCTCGAGGTTCTTGATGAATGCCGAGGCATTCTCTTCTCCCCAGCCGCGGTTCAAGCCGCCCTTGATTACTTCGCGAATCACGGCTAACGCAGGCGTTGGCGCCTGCAAGTCCTGTGCAAAGCGGCTGATCAGGTTGGCGTCCTTGTACATCAGTTTGAGGGCGAAATTCACCTCGAAATCGCGGGCAATGAGGCCGCCGCCGACGCCATCGAAGATGGGCGACTTGAAATCCGTGACGTGAACGACATCGAGAACGTCACGCGGGTTGAGGCCCGCTTTGGTGGCGAGGATCATCGCTTCGCCAATCGCCTCTAACTGGAAGGCGACGAGAAGATTGCCCACGAGCTTCATTGAGGCGCCCTGGCCGGTGACACCCATGTAGTGGGTCGTTTCGCTGACGACGGAGAGAATGGGCTGCATGCGGTCATAGAGCGCGCGCTCGCCGCCGACAACGATCCAGAGGCCACCGTTGGCCGCCTCGTTCTTGCTGCCGAAGACCGGCGCATCAAGGAACTCGACACCCTTCGCAGCAAATGCCGCCGCTTCCTTGCGGCTTGTGTCGGGGTGAAGGGTCGTCATGTCGATGACCACTTGCCCGGCGTGGAGGGCATCAAGCAGCGCACCTGCGCCCCACACCAGGTCAGCCACGGCCGCATCGTCACTCAGGCAATACATGACCACATCGGCGTCGCGCACGGCCTCGGCAGGGGTGGATGCGGCGACCGCTCCCTTTGCTACCAGGGGCTGAGTGCGTTCGAGCGTGCGATTCCAGACGGTTACGGGATAGCCGGCCTTGAGCAGGTTGGCCGCCATGCCGCGCCCCATGATCCCCATGCCGATGTATGCGATTTTCTCCATACGGGTCTCCTTCTACAGTCTTGGCGCGCACCAAGTGCGACGCGTATTGGCTCGAATCAATCAGTCTCGACGGACCGGCGCAGCGGTTGCGCGCGGTCCCGGTTGGCGTGGGCGCCGGCGCGTTGCCCGTGGTATACGCTATCGCACGAGCGTTTCGTTTGCCGAGAGCGCCGGCCACGGGCCGGCGCCTACGAAGTACTATGCGCACGCGCGCTTGTTTCAAAAGTCGACGCGAACGATTGAGGACTAACCTGGACTGCGGTTCTGCCGCTGCTGGCTGTAGTAGTTGAGCACCATAACGCCCAGCAGCAGAGCGCCCCAGGCGAACTGGCGGAAGAAGATGGCGGCGCTCGAACCGGAAAGCTGGAGCATGAGCATGTTCAAGCCCGTCGAAAGGAACTGCAGACTCAGCACCGCAAGCACCAATCCGCCGATCGTTCCGAATCCTCCCGTGTAGCTCACACCGCCCAGAATCGAGATGAGTACGGAGAGGAGCACGAAGGACTCGCCATAGTCGGGCTTGGCCGAGTTGGCGCGTGCCACAAACACAATCCCGGCCACGGCCCCCAGCAGCCCCGCAAGCCAGTAGGTGCGAATCAGCACGACCATGTTGCGGATGCCGGAGAAACGCGCCGCCGTGGTGTTCGTTCCCAGCATGTAGACGTTGAAACCGTAGGTTGTTCGATTGAGGACCAGCGCCATCAGTGCTGCGGCAAGACCAAAAATGATCACCGGATAGGGGATGCCCAGCACCGAGCCGCTGCCGACGACAGCCAATTGCGCCGTGCGCACGGCATAGCCCCCTGTGATGACATAGCCAAAGCCCGTGTACAGCGATCCCGTTCCAAGCGTGGCCAGAATCGGCGGAATGCCGATGCGGGCGACGAGGAAGCCGTTGAAGAGGCCGCACATGCTGCCCACGACAAGCGCAACGCCAATCGCAGCCAACATCAACAAAATTGGCGATGAGCCATCAGGTGCGAAGCGCTGCATCGTGAGCGCAGCCAGGATTCCCGAGAGGTTGGCAATGCCCACAACGCTGAGGTCAATTCCGCCGCTGATCATTGTGACCGCAATGGCAATCGCGAGGATGCCGAACTCGGGGAACTGCACGGCCATCGACTGCATGTTGCGGACGCTGAAGAACTGATCGCCCAGTACGAGGCTGAAGGCAACGAAGATCAGCGCGGAAATGACAAAGAGGCGTAGAACCGGGTTGTTGCGGCGCACGCGCAGTTTGGATGGAGTAGGGGCGGTGGATTCGGTCATGGGACTTTCCGTGCCGCAATGCGGCCGATTGATTGATTCGCGCCGGTGCGCGGGCAAGCGGTCATGCTGATGCTTCGGATGTATGCATGCGCCGCTGGTCGCGCTGTGCCTGCAGTGCGGGCACACCGGTCCCAACAATGATGATGATGCCCAGAACAACCCGCTGCCAGGTGGACGGAATCCCCAACAGGATAAGGCTGTTGTTCATGATGACCACGAGCGCAACACCGAGAACTGTACCCAGGACAGTGCCGCGCCCGCCCGTCAGCGAAGCGCCGCCAAGCACCACGGCGGCGATCACGTTGAGTTCGGAGCCGACAATGTCCTGGGGATTGGCCTGCCGGCCGAGCGCCGCATAGGTCACGCCAGCAATCCCCGAGAGGAGCCCAACCGTGCCATAGATGAAGTACTGGATGCGCGGGATGTTGAAGCCTGCGCGCTCTGCGGCCTCGCGCGCCCCACCGAGCGCGTAGACGCCGCGTCCGAGCATCGTGTAGTCGAGAAGAAGCCACGTGAGCAATACTGCGACAACCGTGAGGAAGATACCCGGATGCAAGCGGGAGACGCCGCCGTTCGAGAGCGGGACTTCAATCAGCGTGCTGCGCGCAAAGGTGGTGAAGCTCGCCGGCATGTTGCGGATGATGCCGTTGCCAATCGCAAAGAGCACGAATCCGTGGTACATGCTCAACGTGCCCAGGGTGACGATCAGCGTGGGCAGCTTGAAGCGCGAGATGAAGAAGGCATTGATGAAACCAAGTCCCAGCCCGATAATTGCGGCAATCACGTAGCCAACCCAAATGGGCGCTTCCGGCCAGTAGGCGTTGAGCAGCTTGACGGTCGAGTACATCGCGAAGACCGCGACGGCCGTGAAGGAAACATCAATGCCGCCGGAAATGATGACAAGCAGCACGCCCATGGCAAAGATGCCCATGACAATCGAGCTGCGCAGCAGATCAAACGCGTTGGCGATTGTGAAAAATACCGGGTTGATCATGCCGACGATGATGCAGAGCACGATGATTGTGATTGCAACAATCGATTCGGTCTTGCGGAGGAAAGAGAGATTCACAGGCGACTTCCTCGAACGCGAATTCTTGAAAGGGGCTGCCGGCGCCGCATTGAGAGTGGCTTGAAATCGGCGGCGGGGGTGCGAGAGACATGAATTGATGGACAGCGATCGGCGACGGGTTGGTTGTACCCCGAGTTCCGCTTGCTCGCGCAGCAACAATTACTGCATAACGCTAGTCCTCGATGAGCTTGGCTGCAAGCTCGTTTTCGTTTGTGGCGCCGGGGAGTATCTCCTCTTCGACGCGCCCGCGCCGCATGAGCAAAATGCGGTTGCACACCTGCAGGAGCTCGGGGATATCGTCGGAAATCACAAGCAGCCCCATGCCTTCCTGCGCCAGCCCCTTGATCAGTTCGTGCAATTCGTTCTTTGAGCCAATATCAACGCCCACAGTCGGGCCATTGAGAATGAGGACGCGCGGGTTGCTGGCAAGCCACTTGGCAAGCACCACGCGTTGCTGGTTGCCGCCGGAGAGGGTCTTGGCGGGGAGCGCCGGCGAGCCGGTCTTGATTCTGAGCGCATCCACCCAGTGATCGACCTGATCCGCAACCTGGCGCTGATCGGTTAAGCCGAATGCGCCGCGCAGTTTGTCGATTGTGCGCACGACCACGTTGTTGCCAATGCTCTGCTCAAGGAAAAGCCCCTCGCTCAGGCGGTCTTCGGGGACATAACCGATGCCGTTGGAAATGGCATCATGAATGGTGCGGATGCGCACGCGCTTTCCGTCTACTTCCACGCTGCCACTGTCGATTGGCAACATGCCGAAGAGCGCCAGCGCCAGTTCGGTGCGGCCCGAGCCGAGTAGCCCGGTGATGCCAACAATCTCGCCAGGGTAGAGCGTGAACGAGATGTCCTTCAATATGCCCTTTGCGGTGAGCTTGTCGACGCGCAAGCGCGGCTGTGCTCCCGGCACAGGCGTGTACTCATAGCTCTTTTCACGAATGCTTTGGCCCGTCATCTCGAAAACGAGGCGGGTGTGGTCATATTCGTCGCGCTCGCCCACGCTGACGTTGCGCCCATTGCGCATGACCATGATCGATTCGGAAATTGCGAGCACCTCGTTCAGCTTGTGGCTGACGAAGAGGAACGCGATGCCTTTTGCCTGCAGAAGGTGAATCACCTCAAAGAGGTTGCGCACCTCGCGTTCCGTCAAGGCACTCGTGGGCTCGTCCATGACGATGAGTTGCGCATTCTGCCGCAGCGCCTTGGAGATGGCGATCAGCTGCTTGTTGGCCACAGACATCTCTTCGACGCGCGCATCGAGCGGCAGCCGCACGTCGATTTGCTTCAGCGCTTCGTCGGCGACCTGGCGTACCTGCCGCCAGTTGACAATGCGCTTGTTGTCGGCCAACTCCTCGTTGAGCGCGATATTCTCTGCAACAGTGAGATTGGGAAAGAGCGAGAAGTCCTGGTAAATGACCTGAATGCCTTCGCGGATCGAGTCTATGGGCGTAAGCCGCTCGTACTCGCGGCCGTTGATGCGCACCCGGCCTGAATCACGCGGATAGACTCCCGCCAGCACCTTGATGAGCGTCGACTTTCCGCAGCCATTCTCGCCCACAAGGCAGTGGATGCGGCCGCGCTCAATAATCAGGTCAACATCTTCAAGCGCGCGTACGCCCGCGAAGGACTTGTTGATTTGGGTGAGCTGCACGAGCGGCGCATCTGATACGCGAGCCGGCTCAAGTGAGACAGGCGATGCAAGTTCTGGGGACATGGATTTGAGGCATCCTGCGTGGCGAAAAGTCTTGCGTCTGCGGGTATGGGAGTGAGCAGACGGGAGGGGGCGAACCCCCTCCCGTCATGGCAATACTAGAAGTTGTACTGATCCAGTTGGTCAACCGTCATGTAGACGGCCGCGTCGCCGAAGAGCACGTTCTTGTTGTCGAGCGGGGCAATCAGGTTGTGATAGCCCTCGATGCCCAGGTCGGTGCCTTCGCCAATCGTCTCGCCCTTTTCCATCATCAGGGCGATTGTGTTGCACGCCTTGCCTGCCTGCGCGGGATCCCAGAAGCCGATGACGTCAACTGCGCCGGTCTTCATGAGCTCGCCTGCAAGGGACGGAAGGCTTGTGCCGACGACGGAGACGACATCCTGCAGACCGGCCTCTTCAATTGCCTGGCCGATGCCGGGGGCGTCAGTCGAAGCGCTGCCCTGGAAGCCCTTGATGTTGGGGTTGGCCTTGAGGATTTCCTTGGCCTTCTCGTAGGCCTTGCTGGAATCGTCAAACGCTTCGTTGATGTCGCCATACTGCTTCATGTTGGGATAGGCTTCCTTCTGGCGCTCGATACCGCCATTGGCCCATTCCATGTGCGTCTTGCTGCCGAGGCTGCCAACGAAGACGGCATATTCGCCCTCTTCGCCCATGAGCGCGGCCAGGCTGTCCATAAGGCCTGCGCCATAGGCAGTGTTGTCAAAGGCCTCAATGTCGTAGTCCATGTTGACCTGGTTGGAGGCCTCGTGGGTGACGACCTTGATGCCGGCATCCATTGCCTTGAGCAGCACCGGGTCGAGCTGCGCCGGGTCCATTGGGACGACACAGAGTGCGTCGACGCCCTGCGCGATCAAGTCTTCGATGATCGGAATCTGCTGCGCTGCATCAGCCTGTGCGGGTCCGACGAGCGAGGAACTGATCCCGGTCTCCTCACCAAACTCCTTGACGCCAACTTCCATACGGTTGAACCAGTCGATGCCCGCAATCTTGACGACGGTGGTGAAGGTCATGTCGGAAGGCTGCATGGCATCTGCGGCCGGGGCCGCGTCGGCGGATGCAGCAGGGGCGGCAGGGGCGGCAGGTGCTACGCAGCCCGCGAGCACCATACCGAGTACTGCCAGAACGGCGAGGATGGAAACTAACTTGCGCATTCTTCTCTCCTTTGAGCAATCATGTATTGGAAACCGCTACGGTGCTTGAGTGACCGCATACGGTGGGACGCAGAACTTTGCCGGACTCCCACGCTTCACAATCGCGCAGGGAACGGACACCTTCAACGTGCAAACAAAGTAAATGGGCGGGAGGCCCTAAGCAGGCTTAACCAGAGCGTGCAGGATGACGACAAAGGCCTCGCAGCCCGGATCCACAAGTCCCTCGGTGCGCTCGCCCACCCAGCTTGCCCGGCCGATCCGGCTGCGCAGTGGCGTTACGGCATCGCGCCCGGCCTCGGCGGCCGAGAGTGCTGACGCGCCCGCTGCCGCGGCATTCTGTCCTTCGGCAATCGCGGCGGCAAAGGCATCAGCCGCCGGAAAGATCGAATCCAGCACCGTCTTGTCGCCCAGATTGGCCTTGCCCCGTTCTTGCATACCCTGCGCTGCCGCGGTGAACATCGCGGCCAGGTCGGCGTCGGTAAGGTCCATCTTGCCTGTCACAGGCTTGCCCGCGCGCATGAGGGCCGTCGCGAGTAAGGTGCCGAAAGATGACGAGCCGGCCTTGTTTGCCGCCATCCCTGCCTTGCCCAGCCACTTGCCAATGTCATCCACCGGCTGCGTCTGCGCATATTCCGACAGTGCAATGCCGATCTTCTCGAGCGTAATGCCGATGTCGCCGTCGCCCATTGCCTGATCGAGGTCATTGAGGCGGCCCGACTCAGCGGCCAGTTGATCGGCGGCGCGTTTCAGCGCCTGTGCAACCTGCTCGCTGCTGTAGCTCATTCCTTCACCTGTACGAAGAAGGGGGTGTGCGCGGGATGGTCGAGCAAGCCGGCAAGCTCGTCATCAAGGACGGCGATGGTAATCGACGCGCCGGCCATCTCCATGGAGGTGGCGTACTCGCCCACATACGGGCGATGAACGGTGATACCGCGCTCGCTCAACACAGCGTGAACCTTGCGATAGACGATATAGAGTTCCTCGGGCGGGGTCGCGCCAAGTCCATTGACCATGACGGCGACGCGTGCGCCCTGTGCCGGCTGCAGGTCCGCAAGAATCGCAGTAACCATGCGCTCGGTGATCTCGTCGGCGGATTGCAGGCTTTCGCGCTTCATCCCCGGCTCGCCGTGGATGCCCATGCCGATTTCCATCTCGCCATCACCAATTGTGAAGGTGGGCTTGCCGGCGCGGGGCACCGTCACCGGGCTGAGCGCAACGCCCATCGTGCCGGTTGCGGCGAGCATCTTCTCCGTTACGCGCACCACATCGTCAAGCGAGCCGCCCTGATCGGCCTTGGCGCCTGCCGCCTTGAAGGCGAAGACCATCCCTGCCACTCCACGGCGGCGCGCTGGCTTCGTCCTTGGGCGCTGATGCAACGTCGTCTTTGACGAGAACGGTGCGCACTTCAATATCATCCATTGCAGCCATCTCGGCGGCCATGTCGAAGTTCATCACGTCGCCGCCGTAGTTGCCGTAGATATAGACAACGCCTGCGCCCCCGGAGATGCGCTTGGTCACTTCGTACATCTGATCGGCGCTGGGCGAGGCGAACACGTCGCCCACGGCGCAACCGTCGAGCATGCCTTTGCCCACATAGCCCAGGAAGACGGGCAAATGGCCCGAGCCGCCACCGGTCGCCAGGGCAACTTTGCCGGCTATGGGCGCGTCGGCGCGCACGATGCAGTGAAGATCGTCGCCGGCGTAGCCGATCATGGTTGGATGCGCGAGCAGCAGGCCTTCCAGCATTTCGGGTACGAAATCTGCGACCTGATTGAGGATCTTCTTCATTGGAGCCTCGCTAGACGTTGTATTGGTTGGATTGAGAAGAGCGGCCGGAGTCTGGCGATTGTTTTCCAGCGCACAAGCCTGCAGGGTCAGACACTATCGAATCTGGAGGCGAATAACCAGGCAGATTCATGACATTGCATGTTAGCCCAATTCAGGACTGCAAAGTGCGATGGGCTTCTTGGCAATAGGCCAGATCGGGCGCGTGCTGGAATATGATGAGTGTACCACGGAATGGGAATCCGTCCAATCTGTGCAAAACGGTGCACCAGAGTTCAACCGTCGATCGAAGCGAGGTTTCCGACTCTTGAAGTCGCGCTTCGACATCGCAACCGGAATCTTGACAGCCGCAAAGCGTACTGCCACAATCTCCCGAGGGGGCGCGGGATTAGCGGACTGAGTTCGCGGTTCCGTTGTACCTTGCCAACAATGCCACGAGGAGCCTTCCAAACAAGCGATGAACGAACCGGATTTCACTTCAGCCGCAGCACCTCTCAACGAAGAACCAGTGATCACATTCGGCAACGTACTTGATGCGCAGCGCCAATTGCGCGATTCAGCCCGCCATACTCCTGTACAAACATCTACGACCCTTAATGCCGAAGTGGGCGCCCAAGTCTTCCTCAAGTGTGAGAACTTGCAACGCATCGGCGCATTCAAGTTCCGCGGCGCCTGGAATGCGATTTCACGTCTCGCGCCCGCAGAACGGAGGGCCGGGATCATCGCGTTTTCCTCGGGAAACCATGCACAGGCAGTCGCACTCGCCGCGCAGATCCTGGGCATTCAGGCGACGATTGTCATGCCCTCCGACGCGCCCGCAACCAAGAAGGCGGCGACGCTCGCATATGGCGCTGCCGTCGTTGAATATGACCCTGTGAGTGGCAAGCGTGAGCAGATTGCCCGTGACCTCGCGCAAAGGCATGGCTATACCTTGATTCCCCCCTACGATCACCCGCATGTGATTGCCGGCGCCGGAACCGCGGCTCTCGAACTGATTCAGGAGGTGGGTAACCTGGACGCGTTGCTTGTACCCTGTGGCGGCGGTGGGCTCTTGTCCGGAAGCGCGATCGCGGCGCACGGCGCTGCTCCTGAATGCCTTGTCGTGGGCGTGGAACCGGAAGTTGCCAACGATGCCGCGCTCTCCTTCCGGACGGGGCTGCTTCACACGAATCCGAACCCGCCCACCATTGCAGACGGCACCCGAACGCCATCGCTCGGCACGCTCACTTTTCCACTCGTCCTGCAACATGTTGATGCTTTCGCCGAAGTCAGCGAAGCGGCGATCATGGACGCTGTACGTTTTGCCTTTTATCGGCTGAAACTCGTCGTCGAGCCATCCGGCGCGCTGGGGCTTGCGGCTCTGCGCAGTGGCGCATGGCTGCCGGCGCCGGGCAGCCGCGTCGGCGTCATTCTGAGCGGCGGGAACGTGGATGGGCCGACAATGATGCACATCCTTTCCGGTGAGTAGATCCCGATTAGGTGCGCCTCAAACGCGTTCACTCCCCAACCCCACCGGTCGCACGTGGGGATGGGGTATACTGGACAGGCTGTC
The DNA here is from genome assembly GCA_963735275.1 of uncultured Chloroflexia bacterium. Lineage (GTDB taxonomy): Bacteria > Chloroflexota > Anaerolineae > Caldilineales > Caldilineaceae > UBA5069. The sequence goes on from CAVTKJ010000004.1 coordinate 1,545,230, forward strand.
AACGCGTTACTCTGCCAACTTGCAAAGGAGGGTCGACCAATGCCCATCAGCACCTCATCGTTCGGTGACGAGCGCGACCAGAAGTATGGCGAGTATGAAGCGGCGGAGCAATACGAGACGGAAACGATCGACTATGCGGAGTTAACGCTGACCCAGGCCGAGACCTATCTCAAGCGGCTGGGTGGCGGCGTTGAAGAGAAAATGCACCGCGTCGAAGGGATTGGCTGGAGCGCCGATTTCGCCGCATCCGTAGCAGGCGTACAAGTGACTTTCCACGCGCATGACGAGCTCCTCGACGATCTCGTGCGCCGCTTTGACGAGTGGGTGGAACGCGGCGCCTAAGCTCACGGCGGTTTGTATGCCACAGCACTAACTACATCTTGACGCAAGGGCGCAGTGGCGCCAAGAAACGCAACGGAACATGAGTCCACTCAAAGCGACGGCCACGGCAGGAAGCAACATAGCGTTCATCAAGTATTGGGGCGTGGCTGACGAAGCGATCAATCTTCCGCTCAGCAACTCCATCAGCATGACGCTCGCCGACGCCAGCACAACCACGACGGTGGAATGGCTGCCCGACCCATCAGCCGCCGATGACTCCATCACGCTTGATGGCCTGCTTCTTGGCGAAGCAGCGGCGGAGCGACTCGTGCGTCACCTTGACCGCCTGCGGGCGCTTGCTGGACTTCCGCTGCGCGCCAAAGTGGTCACTGTCAACAACTTTCCCATGGCATCGGGCATTGCAAGTTCGGCATCGGGATTCGCCGCCCTTACCGTGGCGGGATGCGCCGCGCTGGGTCTGGAACTGGACGCCACGCGCCTTTCCGCGATTGCGCGCCGCGGCAGTGGGTCGGCGAGTCGCAGCCTCTTCGGCGGCTTTGTGGAGTGGGAGCGCGGCAGCGATGACGCCACGAGCTGCGCACATCAGCTTGCTCCCGCAGACCATTGGGCGCTTCACGACGTCGTCGCAATCGTCAGCGCGCGTGCCAAGGCAGTGAGCAGTGAGCGCGGCCACAGTTTTGCCATCACCAGCCCGCTGAATGACGGCCGAATAGCGTCCCTTTCGTGCGCGCTGAGCGAAGTCCGTGATGCGATTGCAGCGCGTGACATTCGCCTGTTAGGTCCTATCATCGAGCGCGACGCGCTGGCAATGCACGGCGTCATGATGACGGGCACGCCAAGCCTGATCTACTGGCAACCTGAAACGCTCGAGCTGATTCACGCCGTGCGCCATTGGCGCGCGCAGGGTCTGCCCGTCTACTTCACGATTGACGCCGGGCCAAATGTACATCTGATCTGCGAAGCTGAACATGCCTCGGAAGTGGCAGCGCGTGCGCTTGCCTTGCCGGGGGTGATGCGCATTCTAGCAAGCGCTCCGGGCCCGGCCCCCAGCCTGTCGGAGCAGCATCTCTTCTAGGGTGAAATCGGGATTGGATCCAAATCTACTACGAACATCGCAACGCAAGGGCGCGGAGGACGCAAAGTGACGCAGAGGAAAAGCAACTGTGCGAAGGATGTCACTCTCACAAGGTAGCGATCATTGGCGCAGGGGTGCCTGCGGTCATAAGCCATTGTGTTCGTAGCCTGAAACCTGAAACCATTTCTAGAAGCGGAGAACTCGTTATGACAACCCCATTTGACGCGCAGGTCGAAGAACGCCTCGTTCGCTACGCCGGCATTGACTCGCAAAGCGACGAAAGCAGCGATACGGTTCCGAGCACCGCAATCCAGTTTGACGTACTGCGTGATCTCGAGCGCGAACTGACTGCAATGGGTGCAAGTGATGTGCTACTGACCGATACCGGCTTTGTCTTCGCTACCGTTCCCGCCACGGCCGGACTGGACGAACAAGCCAGTTGTCGCCTTCCTTGCCCATGTGGACACGGCGCCACAGTACAACGCTGCAGGCGTCAAGCCGATTGTGCACCGCGCGTGGGATGGCGCCGACATCGTGCTGCCCGACGATCCCAGCAAGGTGATTTCCCGCAGCACCAGTCCATACCTCGCAGGCAAAGTGGGCGATGACATCATCACGGCAAGCGGGTTGACGCTATTGGGAGCGGACGACAAATCCGGCTGCGCAATTGTCGTGACCCTGGCCGAGCATTTGCTCGCCCATCCCGAGATTCCCCATGGCAAGATTCGCCTCTGCTTCACGCCCGATGAGGAAATCGGTACCGGGGTGCATCATCTTGATTTGGCGGAACTGGGCGCCGCCGTTGGATACACACTTGACGGCTCGGAACTGGGTGAAGTGACCTACGAAACCTTCTCTGCCGACAAGGCTGTGGTGCGCATTGAGGGTGTCTCGATTCACCCGGGATCGGCCAAGGGCATCATGGTCAACGCGCTGACGCTTGCTGCCAAGATTCTGCTCCTGCTGCCCTCCGCCGGGCGCACGCCTGATACAACTTCGGGCCACGAAGGCTTCATCCATGCGTACGCGCTGAACGGGCGCGAGTCCGAAGCGACGCTCTCCTTTATCCTGCGCGACTTCAGCCGCGAAGGGCTGCAGAGCCATGGCGATCTTGTGCAAACGGCGTGTGCCGCAGTCCAGGCAACCGAACCACGCGCCAAGATCACCTGTACAATCTCCAAGCAATACCGCAACATGCACTACTGGCTGGAGAGCGACATGCGCCCGGTCGACATGATCATCGAGGCCATGGAAAGCGTGGGCGTGACACCGAAACGCAATCCGATTCGGGGAGGCACCGACGGTTCGCAACTCACCGAGCGCGGGCTGCCAACGCCGAATATCTTCTGCGGCTCGATGAATGTGCACGGCCCCTTTGAGTATGTCAGCGTGCAGGACATGGGCAAGGCCGTTGAAGTCTGTGTGCAATTGGCGCAGCTCTGGGCGCGCTGAGGTTCAACCGCGATATCCGCTGCTGGCCTGCAGGTGGTGCGTGCGGCAGCCGGCCCGCGCTGCTAATTCAGCTAGGAAATATACTTTGGCAACAAGCGTTTTTGAACTCTTCAAGATTGGCATCGGCCCCTCAAGCTCGCACACCGTGGGGCCGATGCGGGCCGCGCGCCTCTTTGCGCTGCGTCTCGCTGCCAATGACTTGCTCACGCGGGTGGCCACCGTGCAGGTCGAACTATTTGGTTCACTTGGGCTGACGGGTAAGGGACATGGCAGCGACAAGGCGATCATGCTCGGCCTTGAAGGCTATGAACCCGAAACGATTCCAATCGCCACAATTGAACCGCACCTTGCCGAGGTCCGCCGCAGAGGCGCGATCCGGTTGCTGGGTATCGACGAGATTCCGTTTGTCGAAAAGCAGCACTTGCTGTTTCGCAGAACATTCCTGCCCTTTCACCCCAATGGCATGCGCTTCACTGCGATCGGCATTCAGGGTGAGATTCTTATGCGCGCCGATTCCTATTCTGTGGGAGGCGGCTTTGTTGTGGAGGAGAATGCCGCAGGCGAGGAACGTCTTGTTGAAGACGGCACGCGACTGCGTTATCCCTTTGACACCGCCGATGAGTTGCTCGCACTCTGTGTGGCGAACAAAATGTCAATCAGCGAAATCATGCTTGCCAACGAGCAAGCATGGCGCAGCGAGGCCGAGATCCGCGCAGGCTTGCTCGCCATTTGGGACGTCATGCAGGATTGTGTGCAGCGTGGCATGACGAGTGACGGCATCCTACCTGGCGGCATGAAGGTGCGCCGCCGCGCCGCAGAGCTCTATCAGAAACTCACAAGTCGCCCTGAGGCCACTCTGCAGGACCCGCTCAGCGTCATGGACTGGGTCAATGTCTACGCGATTGCCGTCAACGAGGAAAACGCGGCGGGAGGACGGGTGGTCACCGCACCGACGAACGGCGCGGCGGGCATCATTCCGGCGGTGCTTCACTACTACACCCGGTTCGTGCCCGGCGCAACCGAGGATGGCGTGGTGCGATTCCTTCTCACGGCAGGTGCGATCGGCACACTCTACAAGCGAAATGCGTCGATTTCCGGCGCCGACGTGGGCTGCCAGGGTGAAGTCGGCGTGGCCTGCTCCATGGCTGCGGCAGGGCTGGCGGAAGTGCGCGGCGGCACCCCCGAGCAGGTGGAAAACGCCGCCGAGGTGGGCATGGAGCACAATCTGGGCCTCACGTGCGACCCCGTTGGCGGACTTGTGCAGATTCCCTGTATTGAACGAAATGCAATGGGTGCAGTCAAGGCGATCAACGCATCGCGCCTTTCTTTGCGCGGCGATGGCCGTCATCACGTTTCGCTCGACAAGGTGATCAAGACTATGCGCGAGACGGGCGCCGACATGAAGAGCAAGTACAAGGAGACGGCGCGTGGCGGGCTTGCGGTGAACGTGATCGAGTGCTGATCTGCGACCTCACGATGTCCCGTGATGATGCGGAAGAGTTTCGCTTCGTTTCGTGAGCAGGCAGATGATGCATGCAGAAGTGCGGATTGAGGCTGCGTGCCGTCGCTTGGGCAGGTTTCGTTACTCGAGAAACTCTTGACAGCACATCTCCGCCCGTGTATATTGTAGGTGCGACAGGAAGTAAGTTCTGTGATGGTGGGAAGCAAGGACCGCCCAGACTTATTTGTTCGGGCGGTTTTTCGTTGTGCGTTCAGCCCACAGGCCGCGTCGCAATGTGTCGGTCCTGCAAGCAGGTCAATTCGTACCAGAAGGCCAAGGAGAACGGGAAGCATGAGTAACCGCGAAACCGGCATCGTCAAGTGGTTCAACGATGCCAAAGGCTTCGGCTTCATCGCGCGTGACAGCGGCGGTGATGACGTGTTCGTTCACTATTCGGCAGTCACAGGTGAGGGCTTCAAGAGCCTGGCCGAAGGCCAACGCGTCGAGTTCTCGGTTGAGCAGGGCCCCAAGGGGCTGGCTGCAACCGACGTCAAGAAGATCGAGTGATTGAGAGGATTCATGAGTGAGCGTGTGGTTGCGGATGATATGGTCGTGAGCCTTTCCTATTCACTTCACGATGACGAAGGTGAACTGATCGACCGTGCAGATGATGAGTCGCCCCTCGAGTACATTCAGGGGCACGGACTGATCATTGGCGGGCTCGAAGATGAGATCTATGGCATGTCCCTCGGCGACGAAAAGGACATGATAATTGCCCCTGAGAATGCGTACGGTGAGTACGATCCGGATGCGAACCGGCTTGCGCCGCTAGACGCATTTCCGCAGGAGATGTTGCTCGAGATCGGCTTGCCTGTGGAGGTCTTCGACGAGGATTCCGAGGATCCCATGGAGGGCTTCATTGCCGACATCTACGACGACAGCGTGCTTCTGGACTTCAACCATCCTCTCGCGGGTGAGACGCTTCATTTCCACGTCAAGGTGGTTGGTTTGCGCGATGCGACTTCCGAAGAGCTTGAACACGGCCATGTGCACGGAGACCATCACGAGCACTGACGCGATGCTGGACTGAAACACAGCGCCAACGTGATAGTGTATTGAAGAGGGGCAGCACGGGAGAACCGTACTGCCCCTCGTTTGTGCTATACAGCCGCGATGGCCAAGGCCGTTGGGATGTTGGTACGCAAGGTGACGGCAGCGCCTGGAAATCGGCACTGCCGTCACCTTGGGTTCCGCATAGTATTGACGTTGCTGCGCTGTCAACAACGAGCGAAGCACACCTGAGCCGTTGTAGAAGCCTCCTCCGCAGCGGAGTTGCACCCCTTTGGCAAGCCGGCATCCGGCGGTCGGACGTTGGACCAGGTCCTGGTTTACTTCTTGGGCTTGGCTGCGCTTTTGCTCGTGCTTGACTTTGCAGCCTTTTCGGGCTTGGCGGCCGCCGCCGGCTTTGCCGCAGAATCCGCCTTCTTGAGGACGGGAAGGCCGTTCTTGCTTTCCGAGACAACATAGCCGGCCGGGACTTCGTCAAGGGCGCCGTCCTTGACTTCTTTGGCGAAGAAGTAGATGGTCTGCTTGGTGCCATTCTTCAGAGTCGTCTGGCGGCCATGCAGGAAGTAGGTTGCCTTTTTCTGATTCGTGTAGCTAAATGCCATTTCGATCGCTCCTTGTTTGTAAATCCGTCTCGGTGACTTCGCTTGTAGAGGTTGCCCTGTCGATCATTGACTGGACTGCGCGACGTAAAAAAGCAGGGAGCCCGCCGCGATGGCTGCCCGAGCCTGCAAAACGCCCGCTTGGGCGAAATTGCCAATTACTCGAGAACTCTGCCGTTAGATATAGCACGATCCTACTCGAGTGTCAACAGGTAGTTCTCGAGTACGACAGCTTCGTGCGCCATGATTGCCTTGTGATTACCCTACGCTTGCGCGTAGTCACGTCAGGCTGCAGTGCAATTGGCGCCACTCCTCGATGCAATCTTCACTGCGGAGGGCCGCAAGCGATGCCGAAGCCGGCCAGTGGCTGCAGAGGGCCGCAAGCGATGCGGGGCAATGATTGGAGGGTGAGCGAAAGCTGCTTACAGGTTGACCCAAGCGCGCTCTACGTGGCTGCGCCGGACGGCATCAAGTGTCCGCTGCACGACGAGTCCATCGTAGAAACTGGCGGCCTCCGGCAGCGCAGTCTCACCCATTGGCAAGGTCGCGGCAAGGGTCTGCGCAAGGTAGAAACTGCCGAGCGCAAACGGATTGTTGGGCGGAAGGGCGCTCACGTCTGCCAGAGGGTACTTGCTGCGCACGGGTTCCCAGTTCGCCCCGGCCCCCTGCAACCCCTTCTGGAGCCACAACTGCTCCTGGTTATCAAGTTTGAGCGCGCCCTCCGAGCCGACGACAAGCGTGCTGATACCGAATCCGCCCGGCGTGATGCCGCTTGCCACAATCATTCCTTGAATCCCATTGGCGAAGCGCACAAGAATATCTGCGTGGTCATCCGCCGTTACCTGGTGGGTGAGGCCCTCAGAGTCCTGACGCGTGTAGTGGCCGATTTGCAGCTGACCGGTCACGGCGTCAATCCGGCCGACGCACCAGCGTGCCTGGTCGAGCAAGTGACTGCCGACTGCATTGAGCATGCCGCCGCCGCGTGCCGCATCGGCCCACCAGGTAAAGGGACGGTCGTCAGCAAGGCGGTCGGGCCCCAGCCGTTGAATCTCAATCCGCATGACACTGCCGATGAGCCCTTCCTTGATCATCTGCCGCATCTGCATGCGCAGGGGGTGGAAGCGTAGTTCATGGTCAATGATGGCAAGCTGGCTCGGGGCCGCCTGCGCTGCAGCGAACATCTCCTCTGCTTCGCCGACGTTCATCGCCATAGGCTTTTCGCAGATAACGTGCTTGCCCGCCTGAAGCGCAGCGACTGCCATCTCCTTGTGGGTGTCCGGAGGCGTGACAATGCTTACAATGTCCACATTGGGCGAGGCGACGAGCTCCTGCCATGTTGCGAAGACTTCAGGGATATTGTGCGCCTCAGCGACGCGCTGTGCGTTTTCGATTCGTCCCGACGCAATCGCCTGGGGCTGCAATCCGCCTAGCGTGAATGCAGGTATTTGAACGCGGTCAGTCCAGCCCGCACCAATGTATCCGACGCGGGGAGCATGTTCTTCGACCATGGAGGACCTCCTGTCCTGTTGATTGCGTGACTGCGCCGCGTCGGCATTCCCACTATGGAAATGCTGGCGCCGATTCAGGGACACGATCTGCGGGTACTGTGCGGATTCAATCGCGCTGTGGTTCGTCAAGCCAAGTGTACAACGGCTGCCGGGTGAAGCGCCTATTCGAGGCGTCGCGCGCGCAACTCCTCATACAGGGAGTCAAAGCCGTGGGCAATCGGCTCCCAGCCGCTGTTGCGCTCGACAAAGCGGCGGGCATTGTGCGCAAGCTTCTCGCGCAAGCCGGAGCTTTCCGGCGCAAGCAGCATCAGCACTGCTTCGGCGAAGGCTGCAGGCGTATCGGCAAGGAGCAATTCGCGACCATGTCCAACGCCAAGGCCCTCGACGCCGAGGCTGGTGCTGACAATTGGACGGGCAGCCGCCATGGCTTCAAGCGCCTTGAAGCGTGTGCCGCCACCAACGCGCAGCGGGATCACATAGACTGCGGCGTCGCGAATGTAGGGCCGAACGTCTTCCACGGCGCCGGTTAGTTCGACGCCGCGCATGTCGAGCAGTGGCTCCAGGCGTGGATGTGGGTTGCGGCCAACCACAAGAAAGCGCGCATCCGGTCTGCGTGCGTGAATGATGGGCAGCACCTGCTGCGCAAACCAGAGCACGGCGTCAATATTGGGGCGGTAGTCCATCTTGCCGGTGAAGACCAGCGTGGGTCGCGGTGTCGGTTGGGCCGGCGAGGGGGTGTAAAGGTCAAGATCGATCCCGTTGGAAACAACACGAATTGTCGCCTCAGGTGCAATGCTGTGCAGGGCGTCGGCGTCGGCCTGGCTGACGGCTGCGACGCCCGCGGCGCGGTTGCATAGCCACGCCTCGTATCGCCGCAGCTTTTGCCACTGCACTAGGCTGTATGCCGCAGCGGGCCAACGGCGCGGGCTGCGCAGGTCTGTGAAGGCGTTGCGGCGCTGCATGACGTATTCGCAATTGTGATCGTCGAAGACGAAGGCGGCGCTGCCGTCCGCGGTCGCAATCAGCCCAAAACGCGCCATCTCAATACCCTCTGCCTGCACAACATCGTATTGGTCTGAAGCGGCAAATGCGCGTACGCGTTTGGCCATTGTGGTATCGGCCAGACGCAGTGCCATGTCCGGTTGTAGGGAGCCCACCATCCGCGGAAGCGGGCCATCGTGCTGCGCTGCGGCTGCGGCAGTGCCTCAACGCGTCGGCAGATCTCGTGAAGGGGATTGTCGGGGAGCAGGCGCTCGTCTGGAGCGAGGAAAGTCAGGAGGTCAACGGTGTGGCGGCGGGCAAGTTGATCGATCAAATTGAAGTTGCGGATCGCCGTCCCCTGGCGGGGAGGATAGGGCAGTTGCGGCGTCAGCAGGAGCAGCTTCATGGTTCTTCCGGCGTCGAGATGAGTTTGGTTGCGGGCGCCGTACGATGTTCGAGCACCTTGTGATAGACATTCAGCGTCTCTGCAGCGGCGCGCTGCCAACTGAAGCAGTGGGCGCGCTGCAAGCCCTTGCCGCGCAGTTCTTCATGCAGTGCGTCGTCGCTGAGAAGGCGGTTCATGGCGACCGCGATCTCCTCGTGGTTATTGGGGTCAATCAGAAGGGCAGCGTCCTGGACAACCTCGGGGAGGCTGCTGACGTTGCTCACGATCGTGGGCGTCCCACATGCCATGGCCTCGAGCGGAGGCAGTCCGAAGCCCTCATAGTAGGCAGGGTGCACGTGGCAGCGTGCGCCGACGTAGAGCTTGTGGAGCCATTCGTCGTCCACGCGGCCCAGGAAGCGTACAGAGTCTTTGAGTCCAAGATCGTCAACGGTCTGGGTTACCTCGTCATACAGCCAACCCGTCCCGCCTGCCAGTGCGAGCACGGTGTGGTTGTTACCGTAACGCGAACGCAGGATGTGGAATGCCTTGAGGAGTCCCGAAATGTTCTTGCGGGGCTCGATTGTGCCCACGCACAGGATGTAGCTTTCCGGAAGGCCATATTCGCGACGCACTGATGCTCGCGTTGGTTCAACAGGCAAGGGCACAAACGTCTCGGCGGCTGCTTCGTAAATTACGTTGATCTTGCTCTTCAACACGCCCAGCATCGCCACAACATCCTGCTGCGTGCTTTCGCTTGGGACGATGATGGCGTCGGCGGCGCGCACCGCTCGGTCAATCTGCCCGTAGAATGCAGCGCTCTTGGACGTCAAGAAATGAGGGTAATGGAGGAAGGCCAGATCATGCACCGTGATGACTGTGGGCACGCGCGCGTAGAGTGGCTGGATGAAATCGGTGCTGTGCACGAGGTCCAGGCGCAATTGAAGCAGTTCGAAGGGCAACATGTACTGCTCCAGGCGCGAATGCACCGGGGCGTAAATCGTTGCGCGCCGAAAGTTGTTGCGAACCATGATTGGCTCGCGCTGCGCTCGGTGCTGAAAGACAATGAACTCGTCGTCGAGGTCTTGATTTGCGAAGGCCTGGAGCAGATGCCAGGTGTACTTGCTGATGCCCGCCTTCTGATGAAACATCAGGCGGGCGTCGACGCCAATGCGCATTCGCTGTCTCGAATTCGGGGTAGCAGGTAACGCCTTGATCGGTGCGTCACAGAGTGCGTTACGGTGCGGCCATTGTAGCGATGGCGGCGATGTCGGTCAAACCGGAGAGAGGCGCAACGATGGCGGAAACCTGCTTTCCAGTGACGCGGAGGGGGGCGCTTCGCCCAATGCAACTGCGAAATGGTATACTTGGCTGCGTTGTGAGCGGTTACGGCGGCTGAGGTGCCGGGCCGGTTCTTTCCCTGGATATTCGGATTCGGCGCATACGCACACGGGTAGCACGCGTGGCAAAGGTGAGCAGGCATGGACATTGCACAACTCGCGCAGATGGTTAACTGGCTTGATGAGGAGCATCGTCGCGACCGCGCCGAGATCGCGCGCTTGCAGCAGCGCATCGAGAGTCAGTCCGCCGACAATATTGAACTGGCGCGCCGCGTTCAGGACCTTGAGGGCCGGCTCGCACAAACGCAGGCCGGGCTCTCGCGCTTCGCACAGGTCGAGACCGCTATCAACAATACCAAGGTGGAGTTGACGGCGCTTGTGGAGCGTGACGCCGAAGCGCGCACAACACTGCAGCGCGAGCTTGAGCGCTCCCGTATGTCGGACCGCGAGATGGTGAGCCGTGAAGTGAGCGAAGTACGCCGCGAACTGCCACGCATTGCCCGCCTCGAAGAGTCAATCGAGGTACGCGCAGTCGAGGATGTGCGGCTCTCGCGAGCTGATCATGGGCGTGCGCAACCAGGTGGGCGGACTTGCCAAGGAGATTGAAGAGCGCACGCGACAGATTCCCTTCCTCTCGGAGCAGCGGACGAGCGACACCAAGCGCATTGCGCAGTTGCAGCAGGAGACGGTGGAACTCTTCAAGCGCACCGAGGCGCTGGGTGGCCGGCTCCCCGTGCTTGAAGAGACATTGCGCAAGGGGCTGGGCGATGTGGAGAAGTGGCCGCCGCTGATCGAGCAGCAGCGCGAGCAGATGACCGCCTTCATGGAAAAGGTGCGTGTGACGCTTGTCGACCGCGAACAGGTCATTTCGCGCTGGCAGGAGCAGATCGAACGAGCAGAAGACGCTCGTCACGCAGGGCAATGAGCGTGTGCAGACCTACGCGCAGCAGATCGAGGTAAGCCGGCGCGCGGTCAACGAGATGCAGGACTTCAAGGACATGATCCTGCGCGAGCAGAGCCAGGTGCAGGAGCTGCAGCGTCTGGCCGAGGAGCGCATCCGCCGTGAGATGGACGAGTTCCGCGAGGATTACGAGAAGAAACGGCGCAAGGGCGAGCTGCGCCAGGAACATCTCTGGTCGGAGCAGGACAAGTGCGAACCGCGAGGTGGTCGAGCGCTTCCCGACGATGCAGCCACGACATCAAGGTGCACGAGGCGATGCTGCAGCAGATCTGGAAGCTGCAGGAGAGCTACGGCAGCTACTTCCTGACCAATGGCGCAGCGCCTGGCTTGAGGGCATGCAGAAATCGGTGCGCGAGCGGGACGACAAGCTGCAAGCACGATGGAAGAAGCGTGGCAGCGGCAGCGGCGCAACGCCGAGCTCTTTGCGACGCCAAACGGCAGCAGCGGCGCACGCCCGGCATCGTGACGGGCGAACCGCCTGCTCCCAACGGCAAGTCATAACCAGGACAACTTCTCAACGCAAAGGCGCAAGAGCGCGGAGAACGGCAAGCCAGGAGTGCCAGTTCTTGATGTTGCCATTCTTTGCGTTCCTCTGCGCCTTTGCGCCTCTGCGTCGAGGCAGTAAGCAATGCGCGTCATCGGCACGGCAGGCCACGTCGACCACGGCAAGTCCACCCTGGTGCGTGCGCTGAGCGGAATCGACCCCGACCGGCTCAAGGAAGAAAAGCAGCGCGGCATGACGATCGATCTGGGCTTTGCCTGGATGGAACTGCCTGCCGTGCATCTGGCGCGCCCGGCAACGCCGCCGCGCCGGCGAGCTCGTCGCCCGCCGAAAGCGTCGGCATCGTCGACGTGCCCGGCCACCTTGACTTCATCAAGAACATGCTGGCGGGCGTTGGCGGCATCGACCTGGTGCTGCTCGTGATCGCCGCCGACGAGGGCGTGATGCCGCAGACGCGCGAGCACCTCGCGATCGTCGACTTGCTGGCCGTGCCCGCCGGGATGGTTGTCCTCACCGAAAATCGATCTCGTCGACGATCCTGCGTGGCTCGACCTGGTCGAACTTGATGTTGCCGAACTGCTTGAAGGCACGCGGCTGGCGGGCGCGCCGGTGGTGCGGGTCAGCGCGGCCACGGGTGAAGGGCTGGAGGAACTGCGCGTGGCGCTGGCGAATCAGTTGGCACACATGCCGGCGCGACGCGACCGTGCGCGCCCGCGCTTGCCTGTGGATCGCGTGTTCAGCCTCAGCGGCTTTGGTACAATTGTCACGGGGACACTGCTCGACGGGGCGCTGGCTGTTGGCGACAACGTGGTCTTGCTGCCGTCGGGCAGCACGGCGCGCGTGCGCGGTCTGCAGACGCACAAGCAGCCCGTCGCCGCCGGTTCGCCAGGCAGCCGCCTTGCGGTCAATCTTGGCGGGGTTGACGCGAGCGATGTACGTCGTGGCGACGTCGTGGTGCGCCCGGGAACGCTGCAGCCCACCTTGTTGGTGGATGCGCAAGTGCGGCTGCTTGACGATGCCCACGCGCCGCTCAAGCACAATGCGCCGGTCGATTTCTTCACCGGCGCGAGCGAGATTCCAGCACGCGTGCGCGTACTTGGTTCCGAGACGATCGAACCTGGCGGTACTGGCTGGGTGCAGTTGCGCATGGCGCGGCCCGTGGTCGTGGTCGCGGGCGACCGCTTCATCCTGCGCACGCCATCACCGAGCGCGACGGTGGGCGGCGGGGTTGTGCTCAATGCGCAGCCGGGTCGCCGATGGCGTCGTTATGACGCCGGCGTGCTGAAGCGACTTGAGGCGCTGGCAAGAGGCGCGCCTGATGATCTGCTGCTCGATGCCCTGAACCGCAGCCCCATTACAGTCGAGCGACTGTTGCTCGAGCGAAGCGGCCTGGATGGCGCAGTTGCCGCCGACAGCGCTGACACAACTCGAGGCCGCCGGTGCGGTGCTGCGCCTGCACGCCGGCGGTGAGCAGGTTCTTCTCACGCTTGACCGCTGGAACCGGATTGCCGCGGCGCTGATGCAGATGCTCGAGACCTTTCACGCGCAGAATCCGCTGCGCGCCGGCATGGTGCGCAGCGAAGTGCGCGGTCGCTTGCAGGCTGCCGCGGGCCCCGAGACGCTGACTCCCCGGTTGCTGAACGCATTGCTGGCGCACGCGGCCGATACCGGTTTGGTCGAACTCAGTGACGCGCAGGTTTGGCGCACGGGATTCGCACCAACCCTTTCACCGGACGCAGCAAGTGGCCGTCGAGCGCACGCTGGCGGCCTTTGCCGCCGCGCCGGCAACGCCCCCGAATACGGGCGAGGCTTTGGTCTCCCTCGACGGCGACGCAGCGCTTCTCGAAATGCTGCTTGAACAGGGACAGCTCGTGCGGCTGGGCGGCGAAGTCCTCTTTCGCCCACAGGACGTCGACGCCATGATGGCGCAGGTGTGCGACTATCTTGCAGCCAATGCCGGCATCACCATGGCCCAAGGCGCGCGACCTGCTGGGAACAACGCGCAAGTACGTTCAAGTGCTGCTTGAGGAGATGGACGCCCGGCGTATCACCCGCCGCGACGGCGACGTGCGGGTGCTGCGGTGAATCCGGCGCGCACGACTCCCTGGTGGGCATGGCTGACCTTCGTGCTTCTGCTGGCTACATTTGCAATCCTGGCACTGGCCGCATCGCCCCGCAAGTCGGCTTCGTTTGACGAGCAGTATCACCTCACCTCCGGCTACGCCTACGCCAAGACGGGCGATTCTCGCCTGGCCACCACGCACCCGCCGCTGGTTGGCCTGCTCGCTGCGCTGCCGCTCCTGCGCGATGCGGCCATCAATTTGCCCCTTGACGATCCGAACTGGCAGGCGGGGGATCGCTTCGCCTTTTCCGACATCTTCCTCTGGTACGCGGGCAACGATGCGCCGAGCCTACTGGTGCGCGGCCGCTGGGCGGTGGTTGTACTCGGCCTTTGCACCGTGGCCGTGGTTTACCTCTGGGGGCGGCGCCTTTTTGGCGTGTGGGGGGCGCTACTCGCACTCTGGCTGGCGGCGCTTGACCCCAATCTGATTGCCAATGCGCGCCTGATCACCACCGACATGGGCGTAACCCTCTTCACGCTCATTGTCCTCTGGCGGCTGTGGGCCTGGCTCGAGGGTGGCGGGCACGTGAACGTGCTGTGGGCCGGGCTTGCGGCGGGCGCGGCCATGGGGAGCAAGTACAACGGGCTGCTGCTGTGGCCGATTGTGGCCGTTGTGTTGATCTGTTGCATGCTCCGCGTTCGGCGGATGCGCACCGCAGCGGCTGGGCACGTGTCGGCGCCCTGGCGGCCATGGGTGTTGCCGCACTGGCCTTCTTGTGGGCGCTCTACCGCTTCGACTTCGGCCCCGCACAGTTCGGTACGCTCAGCATTCCGCTGCCCGCACCCTTCTACTGGAGCAACCTCTGGGGCACACTTTCCGGTTTGCTCGAGCAAAGCGCTACCAAGCCGAACTTCCTGCTCGGGCAGGTAGGCACGGGCTGGTGGTACTACTTCCCTGTGGCGATCGCCTTCAAGACGCCGCTGCCGCTGCTGCTGCTCGCCGCAGGTGGGATTGTGGCAATGGTGCGCAGTCGTCAGTCGCGGCGGCAGGTGGCGCTCTGGGTCGCCGCCGCTCGCATTCCTTGCGATTGCGCTCTCCGGCGTGCTCACGATCGGCTACCGCCACCTGCTACCCGCGCTTCCGTTCCTTTGCCTGCTGGCGGGCAACAATGAGGCATGGTTTGCAGCAAGGAATGGGCGGGTCGCCCGCTATGCCGTAGCGGGTTTGGCGCTCTGGCTGCTGGTTTCCACACTCTGGTTCTTCCCCAATCATGACAGCTATTTCAACGAACTCGCAGGGCCATGGCAGGGCTGGAGCAACCTGCTTGTCGACTCGAACCTGGACTGGGGGCAGGATCTGCCGGCGCTGCGCGACGAAATGGCGGCGCGCGGCATCGAGCGCGTGAATCTTGCCTACTTCGGCAAGGCCGCGCCCGAGGCGTATGGGGTGGACTACAGCCCCCTGCCCGGCTACCTGCGCTTCATGAATGGGCGCGAGCCGGCGGCCTACAACCCCGTTGCGCCGGAGCCGGGCTGGTACGCGATCAGCGCCACGAGCCTGCGGCTGGGGACGCTCGACCCGGCAACAACGGAGCTTTACGCCTGGTTTCGCAACCGCACGCCCGACGCGCGTGCCGGCTATTCGATTTACCTGTATGACGTGACCGATGCGCCGCAGACTGCCGTTCAGGACGCGGTCTTCACAGGCGCGCCGCTCTACAGCGTCGAATCGGCTGCACTCGGCGGCGCGGACCTGCGTACACAGGCGCGCTGGCGACAGGGCGACGCCGTCGAGATTCTCCCTGGCGGCAATGGGCTGACGCTGCAGGCCGACCCGCATTACGCGGGCAGCGGCTTCGACAGCGGCGTCTTCAAGTTGCTCGGCCTCACGCTCGAACCCGCTCAGCCCAAACCGGGTGACACGCTGCACCTCCAGCTTGTTTGGCAGCGAGGCGACGCGCCAATGCCAATGCCTTCGCCCATTCGCGGCGAGGCAATTTCGGCCTTCGTGCAGCTTGCCGACCGCACCACGGGGGATATAAAGGCCGGCTATGACGGCTGGGAAGTGGCGTTGCGCGGGCTGCTGCCGGGCGATGTGCTCATTCAGCATGTGGAGATTGACCTGCCCCAGGAGTTGCCGCTGGGCATGTATTCGCTCTTTGCGGGCCTCTATTCGCCACAGGACGGGCAGCGGCTGCAATTCTCGCTCGACGCGCGAGATTCCGTTGGGTCCGTTGGATGCGATTCCCCTGGGCGATGTAGAGGTGGGGCCATGAAACCCCTTGGGCGCACAGTATATCCGCCCGCGGCGAAGCTGAACGGGGTGAAGCGATGAAAGGGAGGCTGCGCACGTTCTTTGGCGTCGCCTTGATTGTTGCCATCGCGACCCTGCTGCTCTTTACCGAGACGCCGCTGTGGCTGCGCGCGCCGGCCGCGTTGGCGCTCTGCCTGCTGCCGGGATGGTTGCTTGCCGTCGCGCTGCTTGGCCGCGCCGGCGTCGGCCTTCGAGCGGCTGGAGCGCGTCCTCTACGGCATTGGCGCGGGCTATGGAGTGACCTTTCTTGCGCTGCTCGGGCTGGCCGCGCTGCCGGGCGGCGTGACACAGTGGGCCATTGCGGGGACGTTGGCCGCTGCGAGCTTGCTGCTCGCGCTGTGGGTGGGGAGGCTTCCCGTCCCGACCGCATCCCCTGAGCGCGCACCAGGGCGCGCATTCTGGATTGCCCTGGCGGCGATTCTGACTCTGGGCGGCGTGCTACGGCTCGCTAATTTGGGCTACAGCGAGTTTCAGGGCGACGAGGCGCGCGTCCTGCTGCGCGCGGGAGAGGTGCTGCAGGGCTACTCCAATGCACTGTATGTGCATCAGAAACCGCCCGGCGAAATCCTGATGATGGCCGCGCTTCACGGGCAGGCGCTGGGCATCAACGAGTTTTGGGCGCGGCTTCCTTTTGCGCTCGCCGGCATGGCCGCGCTCGTCGCCGCACTGCTGCTGGGCAAGCGCTGGGGAGGGCTGGTAGGGGGCGCGGTCGCGCGGCGCTGCTCGCAATTGACGGCTATCTGATTGCCTTTGCGCGCATTGTTCAGTACCAGAGCATTGTCATCCTCGTGAGCCTGCTCGTGCTTCTGCTGCTGGATGGCGCGCGCAGCGACCAGCGCAGGCTTACAGGCAGGCTGACCCTGGCGGGCTTCCTTGCCGCAACCGGGCTTCTCGCCCACTATGACTTGCTGGCAATCGCGCTGCCGGCGTTCTATCTGCTGGTGGAACTGGCGCGCAGGCTGCGCGGCGGTTTGCGGCGGCTTCTGCCTGCGCTCGCACCGGGCGCGCTGCTCGCAGTGGGGCTGCCGGCGCTCTTCTTTGTGCCCTGGTTGCGCTATCCGGGCTTTGGCGAAGCATACCGCTATGTGGTGGACGAGCGGCTGGGATTGCGCTTCCCCTACGACAATGTGGCGGACTTCTTGCAGCGCACACTGCTCTATTCGAGCAGCTATGCAATTCTGCTGATGGCAGTTGTAGTGCTGGCGTACATGGCTGCGCTGTACCGCCGCCGCTTTGGCAGTTGGGTTGCGCTTGCAAGTGTTGCTGTCGTGGTGGGCGGCCTCGCCATCGGCGCGTCACAGTCCGGCTGGCTGACGGTTGGCGGGCGCGACTTGACGTTGCTCTTCACATTGCCGCTGCTGGCGGTTCCGTTCCTGCGCACTCTGCGTGTGGGCGAGCGGGCAGCGTGGCTCTGGTTTGCGGTGCTTTTCCTCGGGGCCATCTTTCTGGTTGGCAAGCCCGACTCGCATGTGTACGTCTTCTTTGTTCCCTGGGCGCTGCTGGTGGGACTGGGCGTGCAGGGTGCCGTGAACGCATGGCAGCCGCGCCCGGCGGTGGCCTGGGGCGCAGGTGTAGCTTCTGTGGCGCTGCTGCTTCTTTCTTGCCGGCTATCCCTGGCTCATGTTTGCCGACGCGCCGGCCGAGCGGCTGCGCACCTGGGAGCAGAACCAGCCGCGCGCCTACTGGTATCCCTTTGCCACGCCGCCCGAACGCGCAATCATGGGCTTTCCGCTGCGCAATGGCTGGAAAGCGGTGGGCGCGCTCTTCGCGAATGGTGAACTTGCTGGCGGCTTCGAGAGCAACGCCCGCCCGGAGGTGGCCGACTGGTATCACGCGCGCTGCGGCGGTCTGTCCAGCCGATGCGCAGCACTTCTTTCTGACCAACACCGTGGAGCCGACTGACGATGCGCGCCTTGAGCAGGTGCGTGCGCAGGTGGAGCAGGAGAAGCAGCTCGCAGGGACTGTGACCGTCGCCGGAGAAGAGCGGCTGCGCATCTACTCCGAAGGTGCGAGCGGCGCACCGCGGACGATCCCGCTGGAGGCGTACGAGGCTGCGTTCGACAACCTCACGGGGGAGCCGATGCCGTCGCGCCGCGGGCGCGTACTGGCCTTTCCGGAGGCGCCTGCGGTGGACGCGCATTTTGGCGATGCAATCGTTCTGCGCAGCGCCGCGATCGCACCCGGCAACGCCGCGCCCGGCGACACAATCAACGTGGAATTGGCCTGGGAGTCGCTCAGACCTACAATCTACTCGTATACGGTGTTTCTGCATCTCGTGGACCCGGCGACGAATGCCAAAGTCGGGCAGAGCGACGCGCTGCCGGTTTGCGGGCAGGCGCTGACCAACCAGTGGAATCCGGGCGACAAGATCATCGACCCGCAGCGCATCGAGATCGCTCCCGATGCGCCACCCGGGACCTATCATCTCTATGCCGGACTCTATCGTGTGGAGACGGGAGAGCGGCTCTCTGTGCTCGATGCAGGCGCTGTTCCGCTTGGCGATTTCGTCGACCTGGGCGACATCACGGTCAAGTAGCAACCACACGATTGCGGCCGCAGACGCAAAAGTGAAACCGGGATGAAATCCACACTTGCTGCGAACGTCTCAACGCAAAGGCGTATAGGACGCAAAGTGGCGCAAAGGAAAAGCAACCATCTGTACTAAGTCAACATCTTGCAGTGCTCTGCGTTTCTTTGCGCCTCCGCGCCTCTGCATCAAGCAGTTGTTCCCATTTTGGTATGATTCTAGGCAAGCCCAGCAGCATCAGAGTCAAAGTGTTTCCTCGCAGTTTCCCTTAGTTTGTTGTTTCCGCGCACCGGCCGTTGTTGCGCCGGTGCTCACAATTATGGAGAGTCAACAAATGAAATACCGCCATTTGGGGAGGACCGGGCTCAAGGTTTCCGAAATCTGCCTGGGCACAATGCAGTGGGGGTGGACCACGGACGAGGCGGCCGGTTTCGCCGTGATGGACGCATTCATGGAGGCGGGTGGCAACTTCATCGACACGGCCGACATCTATACTATCTGGGCCAAGGACAATCCGGGCGGCGTCTCCGAGGAAGTTATCGGCCGCTGGATGAAGGCGCGCGGCAATCGCGACGATGTCGTTCTTGCCACGAAAGTCCGAGGGCCGATGTGGAAGGGCCCCAACGGAGAAGGACTGAGCCGCGCGCACATCATCCGTGCCTGCGAGGATTCGCTGCGCCGCCTGCAGGTCGAGACGATTGACCTGTACCAGACCCACTGGCGCGACAAGGAGACTCCCATCGAGGAGACGCTGGACACGCTGGATACGCTTGTGAAGCAGGGCAAGGTGCGCTATATCGGCTGCAGCAACCTTCCCGCGGCGTGGTTGATGGAGTCGCTCTGGGTGAGCGACAAGCGCAATCTGGTTCGCTACGACAGCGTGCAGCCGCACTACAACCTCGTCCATCGCCACGAGTTTGAGCGCGAATCACAGGCTGTGTGCGTGGAATACGGGATTGGCGTGATTCCATGGAGCCCGCTGGCAGGCGGCTTTCTCACGGGCAAGTACACGCGTGAGAACGCGCCGCAGAGCGAACGCGCTCGGGAAACCCGCGAGCGCTACTTCAACGATTTTGGCTGGAACGCGCTTGATGCTGTGCGGGCCGTGGCCGCCGAACACAATGCAACGCCGACGGAAGTCTCTCTTGCATGGTTGCTTGCGCAGCCGGGGATGACGGCGCCAATCGTTGGCGCGAACTCGGTTGAGCAACTTATGCCGAGCCTCGCCGCCTCGGACCTGGTTCTCTCGAGCGAGCAAGTGGCACGCCTTACGGACGCGTCGCCTTGGGTGCGGGACGAGCACACGCCTTGACGGCTTGATCCGGCGCGGCAAGTAATCTGAGCGCTGCGGGATGAGGCGGCGGAGCGTGTTCACACGTTGCACAATTGCAGGCCACGTGCCTTGATCGCACCTTCCAAGCCTGACGATTCGGAACACTCCACGCAACGCAAAATGGTGAAGGCACGCCATTTTGTGTTGCGTGACCGCGTTTGTGCTATGATTTCACTGAAATAGGCTGAGTGTAAATCAGCCTGGCAGTCGCGAGCGCAGCACTCTTGCGCCTCCGCGTGTAGGGTTGTACGTCACCGGAACTCGAGGTGTCCATATGGGCATCAAGACCCCAGGCCTTCGCCTGGTCGTGGTTTGCGCGGTGTCGGTTGTCCTGAGCTATGCGGTGCTGTTGAACCAGCCACCACTTTGGCTTGCTTCGTTTGCGACTGTGATTTTGACTGTCGCTGTGCCGGGAGCCCTAATTGCTTGGCTCTTGCTTGAGCATAGCGAATCGCCCCCCACGCCACTGGAGTGGATTGTCTACGCCGCGGCCTGCGGCTTCGGCATTCTCCCAGTAGTCGTACTTGTACTGGGTTATGCCCGGCGCGCTTGCGCCGTGGCAGGTACAGACGGGAGTAGGACTCCTCTCGCTCTTTCTGGCGCTGCTCGTCTTGCTACATCGCCAGTCGCCGGCGAACGCCGCCCCGGCGTTCTTCGAAGATGGCAAGTTGACGCGGCGACAGTGGTTGACCGTAGGCGCGGCCATACTTGTTGTCGGCATGGCTGCGGCTATTTGCGTTTTGCCAATATTGGCTTTGCCGAGTTTCACGGCGATGAGGCACGCGCCGTGCTGCCGCGGCTGCCGTGATCCAGGGCGACGATCAGGTGTTGTTCGTGCACCGCAAGCCGCCGGGTGAGATTCTGCTGCCGGCCGTCGTCTTTGCCTATGCCGGGCACATCAACGAGGCCGCGGCCCGCATCCCTCTCGCGATGGCCAACATGGTCGCACTGCTCGGCATCCTGTTGCTCGGCTGGCGCATGCGTAGCCAAGTCATGGGCTGGACCGCCGTGGTCTTCTCCGCGCTTGATGGGTACCTTGTCGCCTTTTCGCGGTTTCTCCAGTATCAGAGCGTCGTTCTGTTGCTCACCGTCGCGGTGGTTCTGGTCTTCCATCGCGCTTATCGCAATCCCGTCGCGTTGCGCCGCTATGCACTGGCAGGCGCGCTCTTCCTCGCAACTGCGGTGCTCTACCACTGGGACGGATTGCTGGCGTTTGTCCCGGCTGCCATCTTTGCGGGCGCAATGCTGATCGAGCGCCGGGTGGCCTGGGGACGTTTCTGGCGAGCAGCGCTCCCGGCCGCACTCCTTGCGGGTGTAATCTTGGCGCTCTTCTTCCTTCCGCTGATGCTGCAACCGTCGGCCGAAGTGACACAGGATTACGTGCTGAAGTCGCGCCTGATTGGCGACGACGCCGTTCTGCGCAACAACATCCTTGATGTTGTTGCGCGCACGCTCCTCTACAACTCAAGCTATTACCTGGGGACGCTGACAATTCTTGTCATGGTTAGTGTCGTATTTGCCTGGCGCAACGGTTGGCGGCGCAAAGCCCCCGTGGGTGTCGCGATCGTGATGACGCTCGCCATGGCGGCTTCCTTCTGGTGGCCTCATGCGCTGGTGGTGGGCGGTGTTGACCTCGCGATCGTGCCGACACTGCTTGTGATCGGCGGCATCTGGGTGGCGCCCTGGCTGGGCACAAAGCGCGCGCTTTGGCTTTGGTTTGGCGTGCCGCTCATCGCCAGCCTCTTCCTGATCGCGACCCCGCGCACCCATGTGCATATCTTCCTGGTGCCGGCCACCTTGTTGGCGGGGCTCACGGTGGCGCGGCTCGTGGACTGGGCGCGCCGTCAGAAGCACCCGGTGGGTATCCTGGCGCCGGCCGCGGTCGTTGCGTCGGTGTTGCTTGTGCTCGCCGCTGGATACGTCTATCTGGCCTTCATCGATGCCAAGCGCGAAATGGTCCTCAACTGGGAGACAAGCAGGCCGGCCATCTACTGGACGCCGATTTCGACGGCAACGATCGATCGGCGCTATGGCTTTCCGCTCAACAACGGCTGGAAGGCAGTGGGTCGCCTCTATGAGGAAGGTATCCTGCGCGGCGACTATGACACGCTGCTCGGTTCTGACTGGATTTCCGCGTGGTACTTGCGGGGACAGGTGCGCTGCCTGTCAACCGCAGACTCCTACTTCGCCGTGTCAGGTCTCGAACCGTGGGTTGGGACACCGGAAGTAGCACATGATTTGATTGAGTCCTACGGTTTCAATCAATTGGGCAACGTCAAGGTGCTGGGTGAAGATCAGATGAGTCTCTACACCCGCCTCAAAATCAAGCCCGAATACCTATCTGGACTTGACCTGGCGCAGTACGAAGATGCCTTTGACAGGGCGGCCGATCCCTACCTGCCGCTCGCATATCCGGTGGTGGAACCATCGCCAAGCGTTTCTATTTATGGCAATTACGATGACCAGATTTCCCTCGAGGGCTTTGACCTGGACGCGACTGCGTCGCTGCACCCCGGCGATACTGTCGTGCTAACGCTTCACTGGCTGGCCAATACTCGAATGGAAGAGTCCTACAAGGTCTCCATCCAGATCATATGACGATGCCTCGCACTTTGCTGCGCAGAATGACGCAGCGCCGCTCTGTGACCGACGCGCCACCAACTTGTGGCTTGCCGGCGAGACGGTTGTCGACCGCCATTCGTTTGTCATCAACGCAGACGCGCCGCCCGGCAGCTATCCGCTGTATACCGTTCTCTATTCGGATGCGACTGGCGAACGTTTGCAGGTGCTTGACGCTACCGGACAGCCCGTCGATGACAAACTCAAGCTTGCCGACCTGGAGATCGTCGCGCCTTGAAGCCGCAAAGGGTGGGCGACTGTCGCGCGCGTACAGCGAGTACGGGCCTACACGACCTGCCGCGCCAAGCGCTGGTTGAGCGCGTCGTATGGCAGCGCCCCCACGATTTCATCGACGACTTTGCCGGACTTGAAGATGAGCAGCGTTGGAATCCCCTGGACGCGGAAGCGCTGCGACGTGGCCTGATTCTCGTCGACATTGAGCTTGGCGACGACCGCGCGGCCGGCATACTCCCGCGCCAGCCGCTCGACTGACGGGGCCACCATGCGGCATGGGCCGCACCAGGGGGCCCAAAAGTCCACCAGAACCGGTCCGGGCCCGCTGATCGTCCTGTCGAAGGTCGCGTCGGTAAGCACCACCGGCGCATCTGCCGGTGCACTCTCTGGTGACGCGCGTTTCGCGGCCGCAGGGCGTGCGCCGCCTTCGGCAAGAAAAGCGACCCAGGCGCGCGCCACATCGGCCGTGATCGGCGCTACCACCTCAAGCGCCGAACCCTTTTGCACGGGAACAATTGCAGGCAGAAGACTCACGTTGAAGCGGCGCGCCAAGTCGGCCTCTTCGCGCGCGTCCACGCGTGCGATCAGCAATTTCCCGGCGTTGCGCGCCGCGGCAGCCTCGAGAACGGAATCCGCATCCATGGTCACGAGGTTGTCCCCGTTCCAGAAGACCAGCAGCACGGGCAGCCCGGCATTGAGCACGCGATCGATGCTGTGGCGATTGGTGTGAATGACGGTTGAGATGGCCATATCGGTCCTTCTTCGTAATGAACCTCAAGACGGCACGTAGCGACAAAGCCTCAACGCAAGGTGCGCCGGGACGCAAGGAACAATTAAGGCACGAAAAGCCGGCGCCCCGCGCTCTTCAACGCAAAAAGACGAATGCGCCTGCAGTTGTCTTGTTTGCCTTGCTTTTCCTTGTGTCCTTGCGCGCCTCGCGCCCTTGCGTTGAAGAATGCGCAGCGGAGGGCGGTTTCAGCCTGGACTACTGAAAGCCCCCACTGGCGTCGGCAACGCCGCGCTCAGTGCGAATCTTCTCTTCGTAACCACTGGCCCAGTAGGCGGCGATTGGATCCGGCGCGATTCCCATCTCCTCGCGCACCTGCGCAAGCAGCGGGCGGACATCAACGCGGAACGCATCCGTAAGCAGGGCGTGCGCCGCAAGCACGTTGCCATCCTGCTGCAGACCGGCAAGCTTGGCGCGCGGCAGGCAGAGCGCCTTGGCATACGCCTCCTGGCAGTTGGCAACAGAGTAGAGAATCGCGGCAATCTTGCCCTCAATGTTGTGACACTGATCGAGCCCATACGCCACATTTTCGGCGCAGGCGCGCACGGTCTCGTCGTCGCTCTCCTCTGCCTCGGCAAGTTCGTTGTAGATGAGGAAGAGTTCGTAGGGGTTGACGGCGCCGACGATCAGGTCGTCATCGGCGTATTTGCGGTTGTTGAAATGGAAGCCGCCCAGTCGCCCTTCATCCACCAGGAAGGCGACAATCTGCTCAATGTTCACGCCTTGCGCGTGGTGGCCCAGGTCGACGAGCACCTGCGCTTTGTCGCCGAGCTTCATGCACATGGCGTAGGCCGTTCCCCAGTCGGGGATGTCTGTGCTGTAGAAGGCGGGTTCAAAGAACTTGTATTCGAGCAGCATGCGGCCGCCTTCGGGCAGGTGCGGGTAGAGCGCCTCGAGGCTGCGCTGCAGGCGGTGCTTGCGGCCGCGGAGCGAATCCTGCCCGGCGTAGTTGGTGCCGTCGGCCAGCCAGACGCTGAGGCCGGTGCTCCCGGTCTTGGCCATGATCTCGCAGCACTCGATGCAATGGTCGAGCGCCTGCTCCTGGATGGCCGCATCGGGGTTGTCAATGGAACCAAGCTTATACTCGTCATCCTGAAAGACGTTGGGGTTGACAGCGCCGATCCTGACACCCCGCGCCTCGGCGTACTGGCGCACTGCGACGAAGTCATTGTCGGCGGGCCGGTCCCAGGGAATGTGGATTGCGACGGTGGGGCAAACGCCCGTGAGGTTGTTCACGAGGGCAGCATCGTCGATTTTCTGCGCGGTCGTAACCGCAGCCCCCGGCCAGGCAAAAGCCTTGAAGCGCGTGCCCGAATTGGCATAGGCCCAGCTTGCGGTTTCGATCTTCTGGTTGCGCAGCCGCTGCTTGATCATCTCTACGTCGAGCCCATCGGCCGCCAGTTGTTCAGCGAGGAGGGCATACGCTTCATGTTGCTTAATCACTTGGTGCTCCTTATGTATGGTGAGGAATGATTTGGTGGCTAGGAATCAGTGGGGAGGCGATTGCCTGGGTGGGTCACCCAGACGTGGGCGGTCAGGCTGCAGGCAGTCGTACGCGATGCTGAGCCAAAACAAAGCAAAAAGCCGGAGCGCTGTTTGACACGCTGCGACCGGCGTGATAATGTGCGCTTGCAGCCACGTAAATTGTTCGCCCATAGCAATTGGAAGCGACTTGATGAGCAGCCTGGCCGGAGCGCTGCACGCTCTGACACACAACCAGACGCAAGCAATGGGCAGCCGTATCCGGGCTGTTGCATTTCTGTTTACCAACGACCTGCGCACATTTGGGCGCGGGTTTTCTTTTGCGTTTGGCGGCTATTGGTACCACAGCTATTTTACCACTTTGTCGCCATCCAGCGCAGCGGGGTAAGTGCCGACCGGTCAATGAGACCGCAAATGGGACTCCACGAGGGCGAGGGGATGGCGACAAACCCCGCCCTCTTTTTTATTCCTTGAATTCATGTGCGGCAGCCGCGAAGCACATGCACAGTAAACGGCAAGAAGTGCTGGTACACGGAAACTGCGAGAACAGCAGGGAAGAGTCAGGATACTGAGCACAACTTGCGAATCCACCGGTGCGATAGCGTTTGCGCACCACGATGGGAGCGATGAAATGTTGGTCTGTCGAGGCGTGCGGGGTGCGACGACGGTTGCACATGGTGATAGAGAAACGGTTCTGGCGGCCACCCGCGAACTCCTGGCGGCCATGGTGCGGGCGAACCGCATTGAGCCGGAGGATGTGGCCAGCGCAATCTTCACGACGACGCCGGATATCACCTCGGTCTTCCCGGCAACGGCGGCGCGGCAGCTTGGCTGGCTTGACGTACCGCTCATGTGCGGCCACGAGATGGACGTTGCGGGCGCCTTGCCCCTCTGTATTCGGGTGATGATTCACTGGAACACGGAAATTGCCCAGGCAGACATCCGCCATATCTACCTTCACGAAGCACGCGTCCTGCGGCCGGACAAGAGCATTGTGCTGAGCGAGGCGGACCTCGCCGAACTTAACCGGTGGATTGACGAGCATCTGGTGAGCCTGTAGTTTGGGTCTTGTCGCCGCTGACTGATAACTGACAATTGAGAATTGGTGTCCGGGACTTCTGAATACCAGCACCCAATTGTCCGTGCCAAATGGCTTATTAGCGAAGGATTGATCGCATGACCACAGTGGCATTTCAAGGCGAGCATGGCGCATATTCCGAAGAAGCTGTGCGCAGCCACTTTGGCGATGGCGTGGAGACCCTGCCGTGCGAGGCCTTCGAGCACATCTTTGCGGCGGTGGAGCAGGGGCGCGCGGAGCTGGGCGTGCTGCCCGTGGAAAACTCCACGGCGGGCTCCATCAATAAATCATTTGACCTCCTCCTTGATCACGATCTCAAGGTGAACGGCGAGATTCTATTGCGTGTTCGCCACTGCCTGCTGCGCACACCGGGCTCCAGCGGCGAGATCACGGAAGTGCGCAGCCACCCGCAGGCGCTGGCCCAGTGCGAGCGCTACCTGAATCGCCACGGCTACAAGGCGGTCCCCTGGTATGACACGGCAGGCAGCGCAAAGGACCTCGCGGCGAATCCCGCGCCGGGCGTGGCGGTGATTGCCAGCGCCGCTCGCGGCTGTTACCTATGGGCTGGAGACGGTTGAGGCGGGGATCGAAGACCTTCACAACAACTTTACGCGCTTCTTTGTTGTGGCCAAGGGCGACGCGTCCAAGGGCGAGCGATCCAAGACGAGCCTTGTCTTCGCCGTGCCCAACACACCGGGTTCGCTGCTGGCGGCGCTGCGCGAATTCGCCGAGCGGGGAATCAACCTAAGCAAGTTGGAGAGCCGCCCACGTCGGGGTCGCACCTGGCAGTATGTCTTCTACCTCGACTTTGACGGCCACTGGCAGGATCCCAAAGCGGGTGAGGCGCTCATTCGCCTCCTCAGCCAGGCGGCCTTCGTCAAGTTGCTGGGAAGCTATCCCGCAGCAATCGAGGTGTTCGAAGATGAAACGGCGCAGGTTGCGTCGCTACAGATTTAGGACATAGATGATAAATGATCATTGATAATTGGTAAATACCGGCCGCTTGACATCAATATTATCAATTACCATTTATCAATTACTGACCATTCTTGAAATGCAATCGCAGATTGGCCTACCAATGGGAGTCCTGCAATGATCGTCATTATGAAACCGGGCGCGACAGCAGCGGAGATTGGCGCCGTCATCCGCAAAGCCGAATCACTTGGCCTGAAGACTCACCCCATCTATGGCGACAGCCGCACGGTGGTGGCGCTCGTGGGCGACCTCACCGGAATCACGCGTGAAACGTTTGATGTCCTGGCCGGTGTGCTGCAGACGATGCGCATCCAGGAGCCGTACAAGTTGGCAAGCCGCACCACGAGACCTGACAATACCGTGATCGACGTTGCGGGCGTTGTCAAAGTGGGCGGCTCGGACATTGTGGTCATGGCGGGCCCCTGCAGCGTGGAGAGCCGTTCGCAGATCATCGAAATTGCGCATGCGGTCAAGGAAGCGGGGGCAACGGTGCTGCGTGGGGGCGCTTTCAAACCGCGCACAAGCCCCTATGATTTTCAGGGAATGGGACTCAAGGGGCTTGAGTACCTGGCCGACGCCCGGGAGGCGACGGGATTGCCCATCATCACTGAGGTGATGCGCGAAGAGCAAGTCGCGATGGTTGCAGAGTATGCCGACATCCTCCAAATTGGTGCGCGCAACATGCAGAACTATGGCTTGCTGCAGGCCGTGGGCAAGGTCAAGAAACCTGTTTTGCTCAAGCGGGGCATCAGCGGCATGATCAAGGAACTGCTCATGTGCGCCGAGTACATTGTGAGCAACGGCAACTACAACGTGATGCTTTGCGAGCGGGGCATTCGCACCTACGAAACGGCCACGCGCAACACGCTTGACCTTAACGCCATCCCCGTCCTCAAGCAGACGAGCCATCTGCCCGTTGTGGCGGACCCGTCGCACGGTACCGGGCTGCGCGAACTGGTGCCGGCCATGAGCCGCGCCTCGGTTGCCGCCGGGGCCGACGCGCTCATCCTCGAGGTGCATCCTGACCCCGACCAGGCGGTCAGCGACGGTCGCCAAAGTCTTTCCTATCCCGAGTTCCAGAAGTTGATGATCGACGTGGCGCGTATCGCTGCCGCCGTGGACCGCAGTATGGCGGTGCTCGAAGAGAACGCCGTGGCCGTACACTAACCGGAAGCAAGCGTCGCTGAGAAGAGAGCAGAGTGGCGCGGCGGTGAAACAAGTGCGCCGATCGCCCTTTCCTGCTTCTTCCGCCTTTACCGCCGTTTGCGTGTACAAGAATTTGTAGGATTTCCCCGACAAGAATCAGGACGAGGGACCGTAATGATAATCGTCATGAAGCAGGGCACACCGCAAAACAACGTGGAAGTCGTCGTGCGGCGGGTGGAGGAGCTTGGTTACAAGGTGCACCTCAGCCGAGGCGAGGCGCGCACCATCATTGGCGTTGTGGGCGCAAACGAGCACGAACTGCACGAAGACACCTTCATGGTCATGGAGGGGGTCGAGAAGACCATGCCGCGTCATGCAGCCCTATCGCATGGCGTCACGCGATTTCACGCAGATGGACAGCGTGCTCGACGTTGCTGGTGTGCACATCGGCGGGCGCAAGGTGGTCGTCATGGCAGGGCCGTGCAGCGTCGAGGGGCGCACGATGATCCTTGAGACCGCACATGCCGTCAAGGAGGCCGGCGCCACCATCCTGCGCGGTGGCGCCTACAAACCGCGCAGCAGCCCCTACGCCTTCCAGGGACTTGGCGAGGACGGTCTCAAGTTCCTTGCCGAGGCGCGCGAGCAGACCGGGATGCCGGTCATCACCGAGGTGATGGGCACCGACGACCTTGAACTAGTGGCCGAATATACGGACATTTTCCAGGTGGGCGCGCGCAACGCACAGAACTATACGCTGCTCAAGGCGCTGGGAAAGCAGAACAAACCCGTCTTCCTCAAGCGCGGCATCAGCGGCACGATCAACGAATTGCTCATGAGCGCCGAGTATGTGTTGAGTGGCGGGAACATGCAGGTGATGGTCTGCGAGCGCGGCATTCGCACGTATGAGACGGCCACGCGCAACACCTTTGACATCAACGCGATACCCGTCCTCAAGGAGCTGACACACCTTCCAGTGATTGCCGATCCGGCGCACGGCACGGGGGCGTGGAGCCTCGTAGGCCCGATTGCCAAGGCCGCAATCGCTGCCGGGGCCGATGGGCTCATGCTCGAGGTGCATCCCGACCCGGCGCGTGCCTGGAGTGACGGCCCGCAGAGCCTTACCTTTGAGCGCTTCGGCGCGCTGATGGACGAACTGCGCATGCTCGCGCCAGCGGTTGGGCGCGAACTATGACTGCGACGCCGAGACGCGAAGACGCGAAGACGCAGAGTGGCGCAGAGGAAGATCGTGACGGAAAGCAGAGACGGACGAGAATGAGTAAATGCCCATGCAAGTTGTGCAGTTCTCTGCGTTTCTTTGCGTCTCCGCGCCTCTGCGTCGCTGTTCCCTGATGCTTGAGACTCACAATGGGAAGCGACGGGTTGGATGAAGCCGCTGGCTGAGTGCCGCGTGACGGTGGTGGGGTTGGGCCTGATGGGGGCCAGCCTCTGCATGGATTTGACGCGTGGCGGCCTGTGCCGCGAGGTGCGAGGTGTCGCGCGCCGCACCGACACCGTGCTTCAGGCATTCTTCGGCGGGGCGGTTGACTTGGCGACGAACGACGTGCAAACGGGTGTGCTGGGGGCCGATCTGGTCATCCTTGCCACGCCCGTGCGCACCATTGTGCGTACACTTGAAGAGATCGGCCCGGTGCTTTGGCCGGGCACAGTGGTGATGGACATGGGCAGCACCAAGGCCGAGATCATGGCAGCTATGGAGCTCCTGCCTGAGGGCATGCAGCCCGTGGGCGGCCACCCCATGTGCGGCAAGGAGACAGCGGGTTTCGAGGCTGCCGAGACGGGGCTTTACCACGATGCCCCATGGGTGCTTGCGCCACTCGAGCGTACGAGCCGCGGCCGCATTGGCGCTGGCACGAGAACTCGCACTTGCCGTGGGTGCACGCCCTCTCGTCATTGAGGCGCATCGGCATGACACGCTTGTGGCGACAATCAGCCACCTTCCCTTTGTGGCAGCGAGCGCACTTGTCCACGCGGTGGCTGCAGTCGGCGAAAGCGACCCACTCGTCTGGGAGATCGCGGCGGGTGGCTTCCGCGACACCACGCGGGTTGCCGCAAGCGACACGCGCATGTTCCTCGACATCCTCATGACCAACCGCGAGGCGGTCCTTGCGCAAATTGACAGCCTGGGTGCGCAGCTACAGATAGTCCGCGAGTTACTTGATGCCGGCGACGAGGCACGCCTCTGCCGCGCTGCTCGGACAGGCGCAGCAATTGCGCGCAGCGTGGAAAACACAGCAGAGTGTTGAGCAAAGCGGTGCGGCGGCTTCGTAGCGGAGGGCCTCCGTGCCCTCATTGTTGTTGCGGAACAGCTGTCGCAGGCGGCACTAGGAGCAATCCTCACGCCGCAGCCAGTACAGAGGGCGCGGAGGCCCTCCGCAACGGCGGTGGCAGCCTGCGCCACATTTCTACGCAATGATATGGCGTAATCGCCATCAATGGACAGTTGGAGATCATGACGAAGCTGGTTGTACAGGCGAGCGGTGCGCTGCAGGGTCACTGTTCGGTGCCGGGCGACAAGTCGATTAGCCATCGTGCCGTCATGTTTGGCGGATTGGCAGAGGGCGTGAGCACGATCCGCGGCTTTCTCGACGGCGGCGATTGCCGCTCCACGGTGGCCGTCATGCGCGCGCTGGGCGTGCAGATTGATGAGCGTTCACGTACGGAAATGCAGATTCACGGGCGGGGTTTGAGTGGTCTGCAGGAGCCTTCCGGCGTGCTCGATTGCGGAAACTCGGGAACGACCATTCGCCTGCTTGTGGGGCTGCTCGCAGGGCAGAGCTTCACGTCGTTTCTCTCGGGCACCGAGCAAGTGCGACGGCGGCCCATGGGGCGCGTTGTAAAGCCGCTGCGGGGCATGGGTGCCGACATTCTCGGGCGGCAGGATGGCAATTATGCGCCGCTCGGCATCCGCCCGGCGCGCTTGCGAGGCGTGGAGTACGAGCTGCCCGTGGCAAGCGCACAGGTGAAATCGTGCGTGCTGCTGGCGGGACTCTACGCGAATGGCCTCACAATCGTGCGCGAGCCCGGCCCGGCGCGCGATCACACCGAACGCATGCTTGCGGCAATGGGCGCGCCAGTGACCGTGGTGGGAAGTTCCGTGACGAGCGAATCGCCCACTGAACCGCTCAAGCCACTGGACATCACGGTGCCAGGTGACATGTCGTCGGCGGCTTTTCTGCTCGTGGCGGCCTGTATTGTGCCTGACAGCCGCATTACCATAACGGGCGTGGGCGTGAACCCGACGCGCACGGGCATCGTGGATGCGTTGCGCGAAATGGGAGCGCAGATCGAGTATCGCAACGAGCGCGTGCAGGCGGGCGAGCCAGTGGCTGATGTCGAAGTGAGCCAGCGTGCATTGCGCGGCGCTGAGTTCGGCGGCCGGCAGATTGTCACCATGATCGATGAACTGCCCGTGCTGGCCGTGGCGGCTACCCAGGCGCAAGGACGCACAATCGTGCGCAACGCCGAGGAATTGCGCGTCAAGGAGACCGACCGCATTGCCACCACCGTCAGCGAACTGCGCAAGATGGGGGCGCGCATTGAGCCGACCCACGACGGTTTCATCATTGACGGCCCAACGCCCTTGCGCACAGCGCCCACCGAAGCGCACGGTGACCACCGCCTTGCCATGGCGCTGGCCGTGGCCGGGCTGATTGCGCAAGGCGGCGCGACGGTCTTTGGCGCCGAAGTGACGGGCGACAGCTTCCCCGGCTTTGAGTTTACGTTGCAGGCGCTTGGCGCGCGGTTGCGCCAGGAGGATTAGCCCCGTGGACGGCGCGACGCAATTGGTTGGGTTGCTTGGGTGGCCGGTACGCCACAGTGCCAGCCCGGCGATGCACAACGCAGCGTTTGCCGCGCTGGGTCTGAACTGGGCCTATGTGCCGCTGCCGGTTGCGCCTGAACGAGTGGACGAGGCCGTGTCCGGGCTGCGGGGACTGGGGCTGCGCGGCGCGAACGTCACTGTGCCGCACAAGCAGGCGGTGATGTCCTTCCTCGATGAGTTGACGCCCGCCGCGCAGACGATTGGGGCAGTGAACACGATTTTTGTCGAGGAGGGTGGGCGGCTGCTTGGCGACAACACGGATGCGGCCGGCTTTGCCGCCGATCTGGCAGCGCATCGTGTCACGGTGGCAGGAAGCACCGTGACACTGATTGGCGCTGGAGGATCGGCACGGGCCGTGTTGTACGCGCTGCTGGAGGCACGGGCGCGCCGTGTCTTCGTCCTGAATCGCAGTCTCGATCGGGCGCAGGCGCTTGTGGACGCATTGGCGCACTGTGCTGACGACTGTGAACTTGTGGCGCTGCAATTTCCGGACGATGTGGAAGCTTGCGGATGGGCAGATCTGGTGGTCAACTGCACGACGCTGGGCATGTCGCCAAGAACTGAAGGGCTGCCGTGGGTAGAGGACGTGCATTTTGGCCCGGGCCGGGTAGTCTACGACCTCGTCTACAATCCCGCCACGACGCGGCTGCTGCGCATGGCCGCTGAGGATGGCGCGAAGGCAATCGGCGGGCTCGGCATGCTGGTCTGGCAGGGAGCGCTGGCGTTTCAACTGTGGACGGGCGTAATGCCGCCGGTGGATGTCATGCGCGCCGCTGCGGAGGAAGTTTTGACCTCGGAGCGCTGAAGTTATCGAGGGCGGCAGGTCGTCAGTGTGGATGGTTTGCTACGGCCGCTGCGGCACTTCAAGCGGCTGTTCCTGATGGTCCTCGCGGGGAGTGCTGCGGACAAGCCACCGACTTTCTGGCAGCATGGTTGTGCGCGGCACGCGGCCGTGAAGCTTGTCCAGCGCGTAGAAGCCGAGCAGTATGGCGGCGAACAGGTTCATCAACAACATGTGGCCCGTGGATGGGAACGCGATTTCGGCCTGCAGGCCCAAGGTGTTGAGCATGTTTGTCGCAATGTCGGGATGGACGAAGGGCGCTGCGACGATTGTGACCGCCCACAACCAAAGTACGCGGCGGCGGGTCAGGCGGATGAGCCAGAATATCGGAATGGAGACCATGACAATGCGGCTCATCGGCAGTTCGGGCGATGCCATTGTCGTGAAGAACGTACTCAGCACCACGACTTCGACGAGACTCACCTTACGCATTGCAAAGAGCGCATAGAGAAGCGTTAGCGCTGCCAGGATGAAGCTCGGAACGAAACGCGGCCCGTAGATGCCCAGATCGGCAAGGAGCATCGTTGGGCTGTCATGGATTGGCGGGTTGATCAGGGTACGCGCTGCGCGGCTCTCGTAGATGAAGAGATTTTCGGGCCAGTAGGCTACGTGGGACAAAGCGATGGCACATCCGAAGAGCGCGAGTGAAAGCACAAGCGAGCGCCACGACCGCGCGAAGTAGAGAGCGACCGGCAGCACAAAGAAGACGCCAAGCCAGCGATAGAGTGCTAGAAGCGTTGTCCACACGAGCGATGAGGGACCCTTGCTCGCTTCGATACTGACAAGTACCATGATGGTCATCCAGAGCACCACGACCTTGTCCTGCGCGTCCACCACAAGCGCCATGATCACAAGTGGATTGAAGGTGTAGAAGTCCATCACGCTTGTGCGCCATGCGCGCGAGCGACGTACGCCGTAGCCAACCGTGAGAACGATCAGCCCGTCGACGAGTGCAAACGCGATACGCAAGGCGGTTGGTGAATTCCACAAAGAGAGAATTGTGGCGAATACCCCCAGATTGAATGGGGCGATGTTGGCATAACTCGGCGCAATCGGCCCATCGAGGGGCGGCAAGTAGGGGTTGAGCCCCTCGGCCATCATGCGGCCGAAGTAGGTGTAGATGCGCAGGTCGTCGCGGCTTGCAGGAAAGGCCACGATCACCGCCAGCCTGATTGCCACGGCAAGGCACGCCATGAGCAGCGGCAATGTCCAAAACTGCTCGTGCGGCTCTTGCCGAGAGTGATCCATATGGGGGAATCGGGAAACGACGGGCCGGAGTGCGGCGCAAGCCTCACCAGCGCCGATCCTATTGTGCACGAAGTGGCGACGGCAGAGAAAGTTGGCCTGCACGCACGACGAGGACAATGCGGCTCACGCTGCATCAAATGAAAGGCTCCACATGGCGCAAAGCGCGGCCCACATCAAATATGACTACGGCGCATATCCCGACGAAAGCGGTCACTTTGGCCCCTTCGGCGGCAAGTTCGTCCCCGAAACGCTTATGCCCGCGCTGGATGAACTCGAGGACGCCTATCTGCGCGCACGCGGCGACGCCGACTTTCGCGCCGAACTGGAGTATCTGCAGCGCACCTTCGTCGGGCGTCCCACGCCGATCACCTATGCGGGGCGCCTGAGCAAGCACCTGGGCGGCGCGCAAATCTACCTCAAGCGCGAAGACCTGGCGCATACGGGCGCGCACAAGATCAACAACGCGCTCGGCCAGGCGCTGCTCATGGCGCGCAAGATGAAGAAGACGCGCATTGTGGCCGAAACGGGTGCGGGCCAGCACGGCGTGGCGACTGCGACCGTTGCCGCCAAGCTCGGCATCGAGTGCGTAGTCTACATGGGCGTGGTGGACATGGCGCGCCAGCAGCCCAACGTCTTCCGCATGCGCCTGCTGGGTACAGACGTGCGCGGCGTCACGAGCGGCAGCCAGACGCTCAAGGATGCGATCAACGAGGCGATTCGCGACTGGGTGACGAATGTGCGCGACACGCACTATCTGCTCGGCAGCGTGTTGGGGCCGCATCCCTATCCGGCAATGGTGCGCGACTTCCAAAGCGTCATCGGGCGCGAGGCAATCGGCCAGATTCAGGATGGCGCGCAGGGGCCGGGGCGGTTGCCCGACGCGATTGTGGCCTGCGTGGGCGGCGGCAGCAACGCCATGGGCATCTTTTACCCCTTTCTTGAACACGAACAAGTGCGCCTGATCGGCGTCGAGGCGGGCGGTCACGGCATTGACAGCGGCGCGCACGCCGCCCGTTTTGCCGATCCGAAAATGGGGCGTCTCGGCGTGCTGCAAGGGACGAAGAGCTTCGTGCTGCAAGATGACGACGGGCAAATCGCGCTCACGCACAGCATCAGCGCCGGGTTGGACTACGCGAGCGTGGGGCCGGAGCATGCCTGGCTGCGCGAACTCGGCCGCACCGAGTACACCTACTGCACCGACGATCAGGCGATGAAGGGCTTTCAGATGCTCTGCCAGATGGAAGGCATCATCCCCGCATTGGAGAGCGCACACGCAATCGGCCACGTGCTGGAGTTGGCCCCCACGATGGCGAAGGACCAAATCATCCTGGTAAACCTGAGTGGCCGCGGCGACAAGGACCTCAACACGGTGCTTACGGCGCTGGGGGAGTGAACTGCGACGCAGCAGTCGCGGAGGCGCAGAGGAACGCAGAGAAGAGCATCGGCAAGATTTAGGGCAGGATTGATGGCATCTTGACTGCCTATAGACGGGACGGTTGATGATGGGCGCAGAGAGAATGACAGGCGTTGAGCGAATTGAGACGGTGTTTGCGCGGGCGCATGTCGAGCGTCGGGCGGCCTTCATGCCCTATCACGCAATGGGCTATCCCAGCCGGGAAGTGACATTGGCCGTCATGCAGGCGCTCGGTGCATGTGGGGCCGACCTCTTCGAGATCGGCATCCCCCACAGTGACCCACTGGCCGACGGCCCTACAATCCAGACGGCAACCTACGCAGCGCTGATGGGCGGGACGACAGTGAAGGACTGTCTGGCGATGACCGCGGAACTGCGCGCGGCCGGCATGACGCAGCCCTTCTGCGCCATGACCTACTTCAACCCGCTCATGGCCTATGGCGTGCAGCGCTTTGTGGAAGACGCAGTGCGCATCGGGGATTGACGGGCTGATTGTGCCCGACCTGCCGCCGGAGGAGGCGCACGAACTCGAGGCAGCCTGTCGCGCCGCCGGGCTGGCCACAATCTACCTGCTTGCGCCCACGAGCACCGAGGAGCGCATTCGCCTCGTGGCGCAGCATGCCACGGGCTTCATCTATCTGGTGAGCGTTACGGGTATTACGGGTGCGCGCACAGAACTGCCGCCGGACCTTGCCGCCTTCGTCGCACGCGTGCGCCGCGCAGACGCGACCTGCCGCTGGCGGTGGGATTTGGCATTGCCACGGGCGCGCAAGCCGCCGCCGTGGCCAAGATCGCCGATGGGGTGATTGTGGGCTCGGCGCTGGTCAAGGCGGCCGGCGGCGAAGGCATCGGGGCCGTGCGTGCGCTGGGGAGCGAACTGGCTGCGGGCTGCCGGGCGGTAGGCGCCGAAATGGTATCGGACTGACCGGCCGTACCGACGCTACCCTACCTCGCAGAATACGCCGCGCCCGAACACCATACATTGCATTGGTGACAAATGTCCCGTGATTTTCAGGACATATGTCCCTCAGCGCCCGCCGGCGATTGTGCTAAGTATTATGAACAGTGTTCGTGTTTTCCAGCCCGTCCTTTGGGGCTCCCCGGCGAACCTTGTTTGGTCATGTACGCAGCCCCATGTTGAAGTGGCGTAAACGGAGCATTCTGGATTACGGAGAACGAAAGAGAAGAGGCGACGTAGCGAAGCGGTGATGTAGGTGTCTGAAAGGCATCCCCAGAATGGGGACTGTCATCATATCCAAAGCTTGACGACTCACCTTGTGGAGAATCCCCCCTCATGTCCAAGGTACGTTGTCCTTCGACCGTAGCACCATTTCTGGTGCTCTATCTCTGTCTTGCCCTCGCAAGTCCGCGTCAGTTGCTTGCCCAGCAGGATATCCCACCGTCGCCCGTTGCGCCGGCGGCGACCAACGCACAACTCTTCCTTCCAATCGTCACGCAGGCCAGCCGCGTCGTCCAGGAACCAGTTGCCTGGCAGACGTACGTTGACCCTCTTTATGGCTTCAGGATTGCCATACCCAGTGGCTGGTTTGTCGCGCCCACCGATCCTGGTGGCGTTTTAGGCGCGGCTGTGATCACGAACTATTCGCTCAACGAACCCCTTTCGGATGAGGCTCTGTCGCCTGAAAGAATCAAGATCCAGATCGGCGTCGCTCCCCTCGCTCCCGACGAAAGCCTTGACGAGTGGGTCGCGCGCTGGCGCACATTTGAGACGCTTGGCGACCACAACGGCGGGGCCGTATTGTCAGCCTCTGCCGTTGAGTCCAGTCAAGTGGGACCCTATACGGCGATGTCCTACACGATTGAAGGCAGCAACGCCAGCCCGAATGATGTGTATGAACTCAATATCCAGTTGGATGATCGTCAAGTCATGGTCGTGGGCATCAGCCCGGCTGACTCGACGCTTGCGTCACTTGCATTGCAGATTCTTTCGAATCTTGAGTTCGACCCAATGCTTACCTTTGCGCCTGAGGTCCTGGCGCTCGCGGAGTCGTTCCGCAAAGCGGATGCCCCGACCCGTGGCGACCCCATGTCGGCCGCACTGGCATCTTGTCCAGTCGGTGCATTTACGGGAGATGAGGCGCCCAATTCGCCGATCCCGCTCTTCATGCCCTTCCTGATGGGCGAAACGTGGACGGTTGGCGGCCCCGGCTCCTTCTATGGAAATGGCGCGCACTGCAACGGGAACTCCATCTACTATTCGACGGACTGGAACAAGTACAACGATGCAGGAGCCGCTGTCTTGCCCGTTGCCGACGGCACGATATCCGGTTCCGTCCCACCCACTTGCCCGGAGACGGGCTACGGCTGCTATGTGCAGGTCGACCACGGTTCGGGAATCCGAACGCTCTATGCGCACCTGACAACGGTCATGCGCACAGCGGGGCCCATCCTTCACACGGAGCAAATCGGCACGGTTGGCACGACGGGCTTTTCGACTGCGCCCCACCTCCACCTGACCTTCCAAAAAAAGGATGGAACGTACTATCAGTCGAATTGCTGGAATGGCGGCGCCACCTGCGCGAATGGTGATGCGCCGCGGTCGCCGCAGTCACCAAAGCCCAGCCCAATGCAATCCGCAACCGGTTTGGTGGCATTGCGCGACAATCTTGCCATCACCAGCAACAACGGCAACGGCGGCGTCGACACGACACCCCCGAGTGGCGCGATCTCCACCCCAAGTGAAGGGGCGACGATAACCGGTCGGGCCGTTCGCCTTGAGGGTACAGCGGCGGACAGTGGCAGTGGCGTGGACCATGCGCGCTTCACCGCAAAATGGTCGGGGAGCTGGCATGACCTCGGCACCGACATGCCGGCGCCTGCGTTTGCCTACGACTGGGACATGTGCGCTGCGGGCGTTCCCGACGGTCAGGTGGAGATCGGTTTCGATATCTGGGACAAGGCGGGCAATGGCGCCAGCTCACCTAGTGGCGTTCGCCACGTCATCAAGAACTACGACTGCAACCAGCTCCCCGCAGTGCCCACACTACAGAACCCGGGAAACGGCGCGACTTTGACCGAAGGTGAGAGCAGCATTCTCGCATGGGCGGCGACTGGAAGTGACTACTTTGGCGAAGTTTGGGGTGGACCCGGGGGCACGCAAACCTTTGGCTGGCAAACCGGCGCAAGCAAGGATTTGGGCGCACAGCCGCCAGGCTATGTCTACTCGTGGCATGTCAAAGCGCGCAAGCCCGGTGGATCGAGTGCCTGGAGCGACACGCGCACGTATGTTGTCAAGCCACGCGCCCCAACAAATCTGGCCGCTGCGATTGCTTCCTGCTCTCAAGTCTCCCTCACGTGGACCGACAACTCAGGCGGCGAGGGCGGCTATCGAATCTCGCGTAACGGCTTTGCAGTGGGTGCTGTTGGGGCAAATGGCGCAGGCTATCAGGACATGTCGGCCCTCGATGGCGAGATGCTCTCATACGGTGTTCAGGCCTTCAGGGGCGAAGTCTACTCCGAAGAAGCCCGCATCATGGTCAAAACACCGCAATGTAGCGCCGCGCCAACTGTTCCCATCGCCGGCGCTCCCGCGAATGGGGCAGTCTTCAACGAAGGCGAGCGCGTCGTTCTCAACTGGAACACGACTGCCGTGGACTCGCTTGCGGAACTCTGGAACGGCTGGGCCGGTACGAGCACATTTGGATGGCAAGGCGCTACCTCTGTCGATCTTGGAGCGGTCCCGGCGGGTTATGTTTATTCGTGGCGCGTCAAAGGGCGCAACAGTGTAGGCGAGAGCAGCTTCAGCGCGACGCGGAGTTTCACTGTTAAACCACTCGCTCCTGATCGGCTCACCGCTGTCAACGGTGGGTGCGGCCAGATCAATTTGGCGTGGGTGGACCGCTCCGCGAATGAGGAAGGCTATCGAGTCTATCGCAGCGGCGCATTGATCGGCCAGGTTGGAATGAATGGCGCAACCTATCAGGATTCGGGACTTGCAGGCGGCCAAACCTATGCCTATCAAGTAAGGGCCTACCGTGGATCCGTTGAATCCGATGCCGCCAGTGCAAACGTGCCCCTGGCGGCGTGCAAACTTGCTGATCTGGCGCCGACGCACCTACCCATGTGGGAGTTTCCGATTGTGCCGGCGCCCGTCAAGGAGACGACGCGCACCGGAAACTTGACCGCCGGACAAGCAACCTATGTGGATTGGGGACTCACCAACCTGGGCAATGCGCCTACAAGCGGAGCGAGCATCGGGCGGCTGCTGATCGATGGGCAGCCCGTGCACGAGTACAACTATGGCAATGTTGGGAGCGGGGAGCAGTTCGCGTTCTTTGACTTTGCGATCATGAACAGAGTTCCGGGAGCGCATATGTTGCGCATGGAGGCGGACCCCGGAAATCTGATTGCTGAATCGAATGAAGGCAACAACAGCTGGGAGCGCGAGTTCACCTGGCAAGCGCCTCCGGCCGACAGCCTGGAGCCGGACAACACGGCGGCAGCGGCGCGCGCACTGACAGCGAACACAGCACAGAGCCACAGCATTTCGCCTGCAGGTGACGTGGACTGGCTGACATTCACCCTAGGTCAGCAGAGCGGTGTGCTTCTCAGCACCAAAGGCGACTTTGGCGACACGCGCATGTGGCTTTTTGACCAGCAGATGCGCGAGTTGAGTTTCAACGACGATCTCGGCCCTGATGCCCGGTTCGCCGCAATCAGTCGCACCTGTGGCGCAAATGCATTGCCCGCAGGTGTGTACAAAGTCAAGGTGGACGAGTACAACCGCGCCAAGGTTATTGCCCAGTACACGCTCCTGCTCGAAGTCACTCCATGCCCGCCGTCTGGCAGCGGTGAACCGAGTACGGAACCGGCGTTGAGCGACGAGCCTGCCTACGGAGAGGATGAAGTGAAACCCGAGCCGTACGCGATTGAGCCGATCGGCACGCTGCCTGTGCTTTCGCACTGAAGTCCAACGGGCAGATAGTCCATTTCGAGAATAGCAAACTGGGTAAAGAGAACAGGGATCGGGGCGGAGGCCACCGATCCCTGTTTGATCGCATGTTCAAGTTAGTGCTGCGTCTTGCAAGTGTGCCTATGAATCGTAGCGGGGGGCTTCCAGCCCTCCGGCAGTTCGGCCAAAGGTCGGAGGGCTGGAAGCCCCCCGCTACGTAATGCGAGTTTTTTGCGAGATGCAGCAGTTGGCTTTGCTACAGAACTACTTCAGGGATTGCGCAGCACGGGCCGCAGCTTGAGGGCGAGCTGGAGCGAGAAGCGCGCGTCGGGGTCGTCCAGGTCAAGTTGGGCGATATTGGCGATCTGCTCGAGGCGGTAGGCGAGCGTGTTGCGGTGGATGTGCAGGCTGGCGGCAGTCTGGCTGAGATTGCCATGGCAGGCGAAAAAAGCCGCCAACGTATCCACAAGCTCGGCATTCCTCTCCTTGTCGTATGCGACGAGTTTGCCGAGCGTCTTGCGATAGAAACGGGCCGCTTCCGGGTTGGACCCGAGCGCCGTGAGCAATTGATAGAGCCCCAAATCACCAAAGTAGGTGACCGGTGCGCCCTTCCACTCCTTGCCGAGTCGCCAGCTTTCACGCGCCTGCTGCTGGCTGGCGAGCCACCCTGCGGGGCCGGCAGCGGGGCGGCCTATGCCGATGAGGACGCGGCTGCGAGCATGATTTCCCTGGAAGCGGCCAACAAGCTCAGCGGCGATCGACTTATGATCGCGTGCGCTCTTGAAGTTATCCGTGGGCCAAAAGAGCAGAATCCCCTCTTCGCGCCGGCTCAGTGGAATGTGCAACTTGCGATCGGAAATCGCGCGCAGCAGCGGCGCCGGCCAATCGGGAATGCCCCGCGCCTCAACCATCCAAGCGACATGGGGATGCGTCAGGTCGAAGCCGAGCGAGGCGCCGCGCTGGATCCACGCCTGCTCGTCCGCCACTTCGGCGGCAAGCAAGTCATCAACAAATGCCGAGCGCATACGGTCGGAGGCAACTTCGACAGCGTACTCTTTGGCCCATTCGAGAGCGACAGCGGCGGCGCATTGGCTGCCGGCGATCTCTTCGACAGCGCTCGGCTCGGGCGAGCCACCCCCGGCGCGCAGCAGCAGGCAGTAGCCGTGAAGTGTATCCTTGATAACGATCGGCGTGACAATGGCGTGTGTGTAGACCTGGTCCAGGTTCACTTCGACAGCGACCGGGTCAGGCGGCTCGTCGTAGTTCATCGAATGCTGCGCCGCCGCTGCCCTGAGCACGCGTACACTGGGAAGAGTGGCGAGCAGCCGCTGCCGGCGCGCCTCGCTGAGAGTGTCCAGACCCGCCACTGTAGAAACCTGACCACCGTCGCGCAAAAGAATGACCGGCTGTTGTGCAAATTGCTGTACGTGTTGCGCGATCTGCGCCAAGCCGCCACCTGCAAGCGTAACCTGGTTCAGCTCGCGCTGCAGCTCGGCGGAGCGCTGTGACACATAGCCGGCGCGGTCGACGATCAATCGAATGACTGCGCGCTCGACATGGACGAGAGAGACGGAGTTGGTGAGTTGAAAGAGGGGAAGGCGCGCCGATTCGGCCGCGGCGACAGCGGTGCGGTCTGCAAGACCGAGAACGGCAATCGCTGCCACACGCGCGCTTTGCAGGCTGAGAACCACGCGGTCGAGGCGCATCTGGGGATCCAGCCGACGTAGATCCTCCATGTCAACAAGTGCGAGCTCGTTGCCGTCAAGTTTTGGGAAGGCCGGGGGACTGGGGCGCAGACTGCAGGCCCAGGTCACATTGCGCGTCAACAGTTCTTCACCCGTCAGCAGGCGGGTGTCGGGGGGCAGCGCAAGGCGGTAGATGTCGTCAATCGTCGTCGTGCTCTTGTACATGATCGCACAACATTATACGTGTGCTTGTCCACGTTGCCTAGCGAGGGAGCGGCCCAATTGGGCAAGTTGCACGAAAGCGGCCGACCGGACTCCTCACGGGCAATTGACGGCGGGCGCGCAACTGCAGGCGCCGCAGCGCCTGCAGTAGAAATCTGGAGTGTGGAGTGGATCAGGCTACGTCTTTGCCGGAGTACGCCATACCGGCGCCCACTGTGCCGCCCCATACGGACAAGGCCATCACCGTACCAAAGCCGACCCACGAGGGATCTTGCCCCATGATGCCGCCCAGGAGCAGGAAAACAACAATGCCAAGGACGATACCGCAGATACTCCACAGGAAAAGCCAGAGTACCGACTGCCCGCGTGTAAGAAGACCCACGAAGACCGGCCACAGGATGATGCTCAGGGCCGGAATGCCGCCAATCAGGCCGCCCAGAATG
The DNA here is from genome assembly GCA_963735275.1 of uncultured Chloroflexia bacterium. Taxonomy (GTDB): domain Bacteria; phylum Chloroflexota; class Anaerolineae; order Caldilineales; family Caldilineaceae; genus UBA5069. The sequence goes on from CAVTKJ010000004.1 coordinate 1,588,044, forward strand.
GACTTCCAGTCACTCCCGAAGCGGCCGGTTGCCAGTTGGTAACCAAGTACAGGGGCAGCGCCCGCCAGCAACATGGAAAGCACCCAAAGCCAGCCTGTGTTTGCCTGAAAAAGAAACGAAAGGATAATCGCGGCAACCGCGGTAAAGAGACCAGCATACAATGAGGCCATCCAGGGATTAGTGGCTGGGCGCGCCTCTGTGGCAGTTGACGTAGAAACCATAGGGATTACTCCTGGTGGGTAGCGGGCAATGAACCCGCCGTGAAGTGTATTGTGCGCGAGGACACGCAGAATACTGACAGTATACACCAACCAGCGCGACTGCAATAGCCGAAAATTGCGCCGAATTGTGCAAGGTGGAGGAGTTGATTGGGTGATTGGTTGATACGTTGATGCGTTGATTGATTGATCGTGTGGCGCGCTAATTCAACTTGGTCGTTGAACGGACGAAGCGGAGGGCCTCCGCGCCCACTTTTGTGGCCGCTCTGGCGCAAGCACTATGAGGGCACGGAGGCCCTCTGCTACGCACGAACGCGCTGTGTGCAGTTCCTTGCGCCCTTCCTTGTGTTTGCCGGCGGTCAGGCATCCTTGCGTCTCAAGAGTGGCTGCGCTAGACCGGCAGCTCGTCCCATGATTCGAGCAACCAGCCGCCTATGGCAAGATAGGCCGCGGGTTTGTCGGCCTCAAAGAGCACAAGCACGAGCGCGTCCGCTTCATCCACGGCAACTTCGCCGAGAGTTGCGCCGTTCCGCACCAGGCTCGTCAAGCGGCGCTCAACCTCCTCGCGGTCGGCCCAGGCGTCGGCCGCGGGGTCCGGGTAGACGCTGACGCCGTACAACTCAAAATAGACGCCGCCTTCGAGATACATGTCCATATCGAAACTGGCAATCTGCGGGGAACCATGGGCATCAGGCGCGAGGGCGTCCACCATGGAATCTTCCCAGACGGCAATGTGAACCGCCTGCTGGCCTACCAGCTCGGAGAGCTCTTCGTAGAGTTCGTCATCTACTGTCGCGTTGAACATGAACTCGGCTTCGTTTGCCATGGCGCCCCCTGTTTCAGCCTGCGTGATCATCCGGCCCGTGAACAATCATGCGCACGGGGATGTAAGTGGGTTCCGTGTATGACTGACCGCCTGCCCGGAAGTGGCTCAAGCGCATGGGCAGCCCCTGGTCGATAAAGAGATTGGGGCCATCCATCAGATGGAGGTGCAGGTGCGGCCCGGGCGACTGCCCGCTGTTGCCCACACGCCCGATCGGCGCACCGCGGCGCACCATCTCGCCCGCGTTGACGGCAATGCTTGCCTGCTGCAGGTGCGCATAATATGTGAACTCGCCATTCGCATGGCTGATGGCCACAGCATTGCCCAGGAGCCGCCGCGGGTCTCCACGAAATATGTGGGGGTCGGGCGCCAAGCCGGGAGGCAAATCGGGCATATCAAATTGGACGAAGGCGATCTTGCCCCCGGCCGCTGCAACGACGGGCTGATCCCAACTGGCGTGATCCTCAAGCGCGCGCCCATCGCTCTTGAAGAAGCGGTTGTCACTGTTGAGTTTCACGAAATCAAGCGCGAAGGGCTGGCTCATGACCTCCTGTTTGTGGAGGTCGCTCCAATCGCCCGCCTGCACCGCCCACCATGCGCCCCGGAGCGGGAAGTGCACATCGGTCTGTTGCACATGGTGAATGACTGGAACCTGCATGCGCGACTGAATGGTCTCACCCGTGGGTGTGCGGGCAATCGCCAGAACTTCCACAAAACCGAGCAGATCATGCGTGTGGAGCGTGAAGTGAAGCGCGCGCAGCGCCAATCCCGTGTCGCGCGCGATGGCCAGATCCGCCTCGCCGCTGTGGCGCAGGACCACCGGGTGGGGCCAGCGCTGCTCAAAGAGCAACTGGTGCTCCCGGTACCCGCGGAAGACCAGCCCAGTCAGTTCGAGATCACCCCCCAGGGCGGTAATGCCCAGATCGAAGACAACTTCCTGCTGGGTGCCGACGTGGGGAAAGGGCAGCGGATCATAGGTTGCCGCGTACAGTTGGGGCGGGCGGCACTCAAGGCGCAAACTCACGCCTCCCGTCTCGAGGGGCGCAGCGGAGAATTCTTGAGTGTCACCCACGGTTAGCGTCCCTGCTTGATGATATGGGTAAGCGGCGTGCGATCGCGCAATTGTGCGTGGATCCAGTCGCGCTCGGCGTTGCGCTCATGACGGCCCTCGGGGTGATCGCCTGCGCGGATGGTGCCGAAAAGGGTGAGAAGTTCTGCGGCCTCGACGGGCGCGAGGCGAAAGATGCGTTCATCGGTCTCCAGACTTTCGACGCGCTCCCAACGGTCCACCCAATCGCTGAGGTAAAGGCCGTGACAGACGCGGCAGCGCCAGACACTAAAGGTCTCCTTGTCGCCTTCCGGTGAAGAGACCGTGAGCGCACCGAGATTGGCAATGCGGCCCTGGCACGCTGCGCATGGCTCTGTGCCGGCGCCGACACCGCTGCGCTCCGCAAGCAGATCGGCCAGTGAACGGGAAGCCGGGGGCGGACTCACGATGCGCGATATACGAAGGCGCAGCCTGGCCAGCGGCTTGAGCTTGCTCTCGGTGGTCTCGGCAATCATGGGCAGGCGCTGTACCGGGAGCATGGCTTCTGCGTCCGCTGGTGCGCCGGACTCGAGCCAATGAGTGCAGCCGAGGGCCAGATGCGATTGCGCCTGCAGTGCAGGTGGGACCGCGTCTGCGGCCTGAAATGGGCCCTCAATACGCCGCAGCGCACAGGCGCCCAACGTCAGACCGTCGGCTGTTGCCGGCGCACCGGACGTATCGTCAACGCCGGCGCCACGCCTCCAGTGGACGCACGATCCGCACGCATGCAGCCGCCAGCCGATCTCCCGCAGGCCATGCCTTAAGCGCTTGTTCAAATCCCCCTCGGCCGGTCGGTCGAGGAGCAACAAGGGCTCTTGTTCAAGGCGGGCCATAGCCGGATCCTGGCGGACCAGGACGCACGCCGGCGGCTCTGCGTACCAATACAGCAAAGCCCAGCAAGATTCCGATGTTGCCGGATCAATGGGCACGAGGCGCAGCCGCTGGTAAATCTGCGTGCGCGTGCCGGGAAAGACGCCCGACATTGTCTCAAAGTTGAATGACCGCAGCGGCGCGCCGTCCGGCAATTCGCTCATGGGCAACGTGCCTCGGCGCCGGGTGTGCTATGGTCGGTCACTTGCCCGTCACATCGTTGATTAGCGCCGCGGTTTCGCGCGCGGCGTCGGCTGGTTCGACGGCGCCGCCCAGCACCTTGACGAGCATATCACCGCCGTAGCCCCACACCTGCTCCATTTCGGGCAGCGCAGGGGCAGGTTGTGCGGTTGCCGCCTGCGCCTGAAAGCCGCGCAGGATGGAATCGGTGGGCAACTGCGCGCGCTGGTTGGCGGGCAAACGGCCGGCCGTCGCAAACGCTACCCCACTTTCAGGATTTGTGAGGACAGAGGCAAGGTAGAAGGCGAGCGGGGCACGCGTGGCGTCAAGTGTCGGGTTCAGGATCACCCCTTCTCCCTGAAGCCAGGGCTGTGCTGGGCCGGACGGGCCGGCGGGCAGCGGCACAACTGTCAGCGCATCGCCAAGCGCGGCGCGCAATTCGGCCGTGGCCCAAGGTCCATCCACAAAGTAGCCGAATTCGCCCTTCTTGAAGCGATCCAGCAGCATGCCGTAGTCCGTGTCCACAAACGAACCGGGCGATTCGTCCATCGACTTCATCCACTGGAGGAAGTTTGCGCCGCCGCCCCCCTGGTCAACGACAACGCGCCCATTGTCGTCAAAGAGTTGTGCACCGTTAGCCGGGAAACCCCACCAGACATGGAATAGGTTGGCGAACAGCCCAATGCCGTTGGCGGGCGAGGCTTGCGCCTGCGCCAGCATGTCGTCCATGGTCGCGGGCGCCGTGCTCGTAACGACGGCGGTGTTCTGGAAGAGGCTCACGAGTTCGTAGGTTGCCGGCAGGGCGTAGAGCGCACCGTCGCGGCGGAAGTTGGCGAGGCTGGCAATGTAGAACTCGTCGGCCTGGCCCGGCTTCAGCAAATCATCAAGCGGGCGGAGAACATTGGCTCCCGCCATGTTGCTGATCCACCAGTTGGCTGTGACGGCAACGTCTGGGCCGCCTCCGGCTGCGACCGCGTCGGCGTAGGCCTGCGGTAAATCATTGGGAGCAATGTACAGCGTCTCCACATTGAGCAGCGGGGACTCTGCCTTGAGGCTTGTGAGGATCTGCGTTAGTGCGTCGGCGTCGGGGCCGGCCCAACTGTGCCACAGCACCAAATCGCCCTGGGGTGCGAAGGGGGTGGCCACAGGTGTGGGCGTCGCGGCAGCTATCTGGGGAGACGCCGCCTGTGCGTCACCGGCTGGGGCTGTGGATGCGCTTGCCGCCCCGCCCGGTTGCGCCACGGGCACCGGAGTGGGCGTGGGGCGGTCCTGGTCACACCCGGCAAGGAACAGGGTCAACAATGCCAGGACAAGCAGCGCGGCTACTTTGCGACCTGGCGGCAATCTGCGGGCGGCGGGGCGAAGGTGGGCGGCAATGGGCATCACGCAGGGTTCTCCTTGGGCGGTAACGCGCGGGAAAGGTCGTCGAGGTGGGCCAGAAGCGCCTCGAGGCCGAGCAGGTAGCTGCGCCAGCCGAAACCGCAAATCTGCCCGACACAAACCGGCGCGATGACCGACGTGTGGCGGAACGGCTCGCGCGCGTGGATGTTGCTCAGGTGCACCTCGACCGTGGGCAGGCGCACGCCGGCAATCGCGTCGCGCAGCGCATACGAGTAATGGGTGAACGCGCCCGGGTTGATCAAAATCCCTTGCGCCCAGCCGCGCGCCTCGTGAATGAAGTCGATGAGAACGCCCTCATGGTTGCTCTGCAGCGAGCGAATTGTGATTTCCGGTGCGGCTGCGCGCAGCCGTTCTTCGATGGCGGCCACGGTGTCACTGCCGTAAATTGTGACTTCGCGCGTTCCCAGCAGATTGAGATTGGGGCCGTGCAGAAGGGCAATTTCACGCATGGTCGGGGGAATCCTTATCAGACTGGGAGCCCAGAATGTAGGCGACGGCGGCGCGCACGAGATCGTCGCCGGGGCTGTCGACCACGCAGACGTCGCCCACGCCTCGCGGCAGGACAAAGCGCAGAGTCTTACCCGCGCGCTTCTTGTCGTGGCCCATAGCGGCGAGCACGTCATCTACCGCATAGCCGGGGGCGCGGGTGGGAAGTCCCAACCGGTCGAGAAGTCGCTCGATACGCGGCAGAAGGTCGGGCGTGCTGAGCTCCAGCGCGGCAGACAATTGCGCCGCTGCAACCATGCCGATCGCCACCGCTTCGCCGTGGCGGATGGCGTAGTGGCTCACTTGCTCAAGTGCATGGCCAAAAGTGTGCCCCAGGTTGAGGTGTGCGCGCCGCCCTTGCTCAAAGGGGTCTTCCTCCACCACGCGCACCTTGACGCGCACCGCATCGGCCACCATGTGGGTCATGGAGGTGGGGCCGCTCTCCTCGAGCTGTGCAAAGAGATCCGGCGCATCAATGATGCCATGTTTCACCACTTCCGCCATGCCCGAGCGGAACTCGGCGGCCGGGAGCGTCTCGAGAACACTGGTGTCGATCAGGACGGCTTCGGGTTGCTTGAACGCGCCGACAAGGTTCTTGCCCTGAGGCAGGTCAACGCCCGTTTTGCCGCCGACTGAGGCATCCACCATGGCGAGAAGTGACGTCGGAATCTGCACAAAGGGGACGCCGCGCAGATAGGAGGCGGCCGCAAAGCCCGCCATGTCGCCCACAACGCCGCCGCCCAGCGCGAGCACTGCGGCGCGTCTGTCGAGATGGGTGTCCAGAAACTGGTCATAGAGCGCGGCCACTGAGGCGAGCGTCTTGTACTGCTCGCCGTCGGGCACGAGGCAGCGGTGGGGCGTGAAACCTGCCTTGCACAGTGCGGCTTCGAGGCGCGGTGCGTGCGCGGCCGCAATCGTTGCGTTGGAGACAAGCGCCACAGGGCCGGGTTTGAGCCCGCGCGCGACGAGCAATTGACCGGCGTGATCCAGAATGCCTTCGCCAATGCAGAGGTCATATGCGCCCTGCGGGTGCGTCACGCCTATGCACATCATGCCTGGCGCTTCGCCATCGGCCGCAATGGCCGACAAGATTGCCTCAACGATCGCCTCGAGCGCACGGCCCGTTGTCTCAATCTGCAAGGGAATCGCAGCGTAGGCGTGGCGGCGCTCGTTGAGCAGGTTGCGGATTCGCTTGCTGCGCGCGCCATTGCTCTCGCCAAGCGCGCCGTTGAGCAGCGGGCGGTCCTGCAGGCCGTCGAGACGACGCAGGATTTCGTCGACGCTGGCCGTGAGACAGAGCAGAATGCCCGTCGCGGCAAGTGCGGCGCGGTTCTGCGGATTGACGAGCGCACCGCCTCCCGTACTGATAACAAGTCCCTCTTCTTCGGCGAGGCGCGCACAAAGATGCGCCTCGGCTGCTCGGAACGTCGCCTCGCCCGCCTCGGCGAAGATGCTAGGGATTGGCATGCCAAATTGCTCGGCCAGCACCGCGTCCATGTCGACGAAGCGGCGGCTGAGCCTCTCGGCGAGCAACTTGCCGACACTGCTCTTGCCGGTGCCCATGAAGCCCGTTAGTACGATGTTGCGCTGGTCAATCGTGTTCATACCGCCCCCGGGAAGAGCTGGAACGCGGCGGGATTGAGGTGCGATGCCTGCTGCATAAGCAGTGCATTCATCAATTCGATTGCCACGCGCGATTCAAGCGTTACCCCGGCGCGCACGCCAACACAGGGATCATGCCGTCCCTTGTCGAGTGCAAAGTCGATTTCCTCAAGATTCTTGCGCACCGATTGTTGCGGCAAAGTAATCGTCGAAGTGGGCTTGAATGCTACGCGCAGCACGAGAGGCATGCCCGTCGTGATGCCGCCAAGCAGGCCGCCATGGCTGTTGCGCTGGTAACCGTCGCTACGGATGGGGTCGTTGTTGGCGCTGCCGGTGCGCGTCGCCGCTTCGAAGCCCGCGCCGATTTCCACGCCTTGCACGGCGTTGAGGCCCCCCAGCGACCCCATAAGACGAAGCTTGAGGCTCTGGTAGAGGGGATCGCCCAGCAAAGGCGGCACGTTGAGCGCCACGAGTTCGACGACGGCCCCGAGCGAATCACCGGCGATGCGCGTCCGCTTGATGAGATCGCCCGCGGCAGCGGCGAAGGGCGCGTCCCAGGAAGGGATTTCGGCACCGACAAGCGCTTCTTCAATGGCTGCGATTTCTGTCGCATCAACGTGTCCGCCGCCAAATCGTTCCGCTTCCTGCGAGAGGGTCTGTGCGGCCTTCAAGGGTCCAACCTGGGCAATCGACGTGAAAATGGCCGTGCCAAAGTGCTCCGCAAGGTAGAGCCGGGCGATTGAGCCGCCGATGACGTCTGAGATGGTGGAGCGGTATGAGGATCGACCGCCGCCGCGTACATCCACGTAGCCCTGCGACTTGTAGTGCTTGACCAGATCGGTGTGCCCAGGACGAACAGCGCCTGCCGGCCCTGCGAATTGCGTATAGTCGGCGGACTTCTGCGACGTCGAGAGCACGAGTGCGCCAATCGGTTCGCCCGTGGAGTAGCCGCGCGCGTAGCTGCGGCACCGCGCGCTGGATTCGCCGTCTGCCACGGCAATCTCCGGCCCAGAGAGCAGGTCGTCGTGATCCTCGGCGTAGATTCCGGAAAGAAGCGTGACCGTGTCGGCCTCGCGCCGTGGCGTGCCATGTTTGTTGCTGCCGGGCCGTCGCCGGTCCAGCCAGGCCTGGATGCGGGCGCGTTCAATCAGCAGCCCGGGCGGGCAGCCGAAAACAATCGTGCTGACGCCGGGGCCGTGCGATTCACCCGCACCGGCAACGGCAAAGAGGGGTCCGCCGAGAATTTCCATGTCACCTGCGAACGAACAGCTTGACGCAAAGGCGCTGAGGCGCAAAGGAAACGCAAAGGAACAACGTGTAAAGCACTTGGTGCGGCATCAGTCAGTTGCGTTGAGGATCGCGTAGCGGCGGCTTCAGCCGCCGTACTCGGGTAAGCGGCGCGCTATTCATCTGCGGCAGCTGAAGCAGCCGCTACGAATTCCGCGCCACCGTGCAAGATGCAGCACTTGGCGACCGCCGGGCGCGCGCCCACGCCCCTTGCTGCGGCGCGGCAGGAGCAGTGTATCATGGCAGGAAATCCATTTCCGATCCGGGGCGCGCCGGCTCCTCCATTGACAAGGTCGGTCGTTATGGCAAAGTCCGCAGAGTATTCAACCGAACTGGCTGCGCTTCAGGGTGAAGCGGCATGGCTGGCATATCTGTGCGAGCACTCCGGGCTGCCTGGGCCGCGTGGCAATCTCGAGTTGGCGCATGCGTTTGCCCGAGTTGCACCGGATGACCTGCGCTGGCGCTTTGCGGCAGTCGATGCAGCGTCGGCTCCGACCAACACGCCGGGCGAGTTTGTCGCATTCTGCGGTGTGCTGGGGCTGGGACCGCTTGGCGGCCCGCGGCGACACGGACGCGATCGTCGCATTGCGCACCCACGCAAGCGATGTGCGCTGGCGCGTCCGCGAGGCAGCAGCAACCGCGCTGCAACTCTGGGGCGATGAGGACCTCGCGAGGATGTTAGCGACCGCCAGGGACTGGGCAAGCGGCAATCGGTTTGAGCAGCGCGCCGCCGTAGCCGCGGTGGCCGAGCCGCGCTTGCTGAAAGAGCGAACTGCAGGCGAGGCGGCCGTGGCGCTCGTGGACGGCGTTACAACCTCGCTCGTGGCGGCCACCGATGCGCGCAGCGAGCCGTTTCACGTGCTGCGCCAGGCGCTGGGTTATGCGTGGAGTGTGGTGATTGTCGGCGCGCCGGCGGCAGGCAAGCCGCGCTTTACCTCATGGGCTGGGTCAACCGATCCCCAACATCCGCTGGATTGTGCGCGAGAACCTGAAAAAGGCGCGCCTCGCACGGCTGGATTCGGCATGGGTGATGCAGTTGCGCGCTGCAATTGCGGAATAGGCTGACTTGGACGCGGATGAACGCGGATTTGCGCGGATTATGGCTGTTTGTCCGTGTAGATTCGGGTTCAAAGCGCTTACGCCGCCTTGGCATTGGCGATAAAGCGGCGAATGGCTGCGTGGTCCTTGCGCCCGGGGCTCGCCTCAACCCCGCTGCTGACGTCAACGCCCCAGGGGCGCACGGTGCGAATCGCGTCGGCAACATTTTCGGCGCTGAGTCCGCCGGCAAGCAGCAGGTGGTGCGTTGCCGCGGCCACGCGCGCTGCTAGCTGCCAGTCGCCGCGCTGTCCTGTGCCGCCATAGGCTGCGGGATCGTAGGCATCGACAAGCAAATGGGGGCCTTGCCGGCCGGTAGCAGAGATGTACAGTGCGGCCTCCGCCAGCGCCTGATCAACGTTTGCGGGGCGGATTGCCTTGTAGGCGCGGCCGCACAGCGCCGCGAGCGCCGCTGCCGGTTCGTCGCCGTGCAGTTGCGCATAGTCAAGACCGGAATTCTCGAGAACGTCACCTACGTCGCCGACCGGCATATTGACGAAAACGCCCACCATGCCGGGCAGATGAGCTCCTTTGGACATCATATTGTTATGCGAAATTCGTGAATTGGCGACCTCTGCGTCGGCGCGCAGTGTGCGTACGATGGCGCGCACGGTCTCCGGCGCGACATAGCGGGGTGATTTGGCATAGAGGATGAAACCGAGAAAGTCCGCTCCAGCCTCTATCGCAGCGCGAGCATCTTCAAGCGTGGTGATCCCGCAGATTTTGACGATGGTCATGGGTTGTCGGATGAATTACGTTTGTACCGCGCTTTCGCCGGCAGTCGCCCGAGTCGGTTCGGTCGTCATGCGACGAGCGCGGGCATTGGGCCGGCGGCTACGCGCTAACGGTGCTTTCGGCCGTCGAGGGCAACGGCCAGTTTGCGTATTTTTGACCATGCGGCCTCAACGTGGCGACGTTCGGTGTGCGTCTGGCCGATGCATAGTCGCAACGTGTACTTGCCGTCGAGCTTCGTGTGCGTCAGGTAAGCCTCGCCCGAATTGTTGAGCGCGGCGAGCAAGCGCTCGTTGAAAGCGTCGCCGCGGCGGTGGCGAAAGCAAACGAGATTGAGCGGCGCCGGCGCTGCCAACTCGAAATCGGCATCCGCTGCGACCCAGGCGGCGAACTCCTGCGCCATGGCCACGTGTGCGCGCGACGTGGTGGCGCAATCCCTCCACCCCGTAATGGCGAATGACAAACCAGAGTTTGAGTGCCCGGAAGCGGCGACCCAGCGGCACTTGCCAGTCGCGATAGTCAATCACCTGGCCGGCGCCCGAAGCCTGATTGCGCAGGTATTCCGGCAGCACGCTCAGCGCGCCAATGAGCGCGCTGCGGTCGGCGACGAAGAAGCAGTCGCAGTCGAAATTGGTGAACATCCACTTGTGCGGGTTGAAACAGTAGGAGTCGGCGAGCTCGATGCCCGTCTGATGCACGCGAAACTCCGGGCAGAGCGCCGCCGTGCCCGCCATCGCGCCATCCACGTGGAACCACATGCGCTCGCCCTGCGCGATTTCGCCGATAGCGAGAAGCGGGTCCATTGCTTCGGACGAGGTAGTGCCCACTGTGGCCATGACGAAGAAGGGGGTAAGCCCCGCCGCGCGATCCTGGGCGATTTGCGCCGCCAGGGAATCGGGGCGCATGGCAAAGTTGACATCGACGTCGATGAGACGCAGATTGTCGCTGCCCAGCCCGGCAATCATCATGGCCTTTTCGGCGGACGAATGCGCCTGGGTGGAGGCATACGCGACCAGGCCACCGGGGGTGCCTGCCGCGCGTGCCGCAAAGGCCGTGGCGCGTTCACGTGCGGCGATCAGTGCGCAGAGTGTGGCGCTCGAGGCCGAGTCCTGAATCACACCGCCACCTTGGCCTGTCGAGAGGAAACGATCGGGCAGTCCCAGCATTGGCACAAGCCAGTCGAGCACGTGGCTCTCGAGTTCTGTGGCAGCGGGGCTGGTAATCCAAAGCATGCCGTTGACACCCAGCCCCGCGGCAAGCATTTCACCTAGGATGGCCGGGCCGGAGACGTTGGCCGGGAAATACGCATAGAAGTTGGGGGACTGCCAGTGGGTGATCCCCGGCATGATGATGTCGTCGAAATCAGCCATCATTGCGGCAAAGGACTCGCCCTGCGCCGGCGCGGCCGGGGGCAACGCGGCGCGGATGTCGCCCGGCTGCACTTGGCTGCGGACGGGGTACTGCTCGACGTTTTCCTGGTACGCGGCAAGCCACTCGACCATTTCGTGGCCGCGCTTGCGGAACTCATCGGGCGTCATGTGATACGACACGGACTCGGTCACTGCATGCCTGCTTTCCGGTCATGAGAAGAGACTGCGACGCAGAGGAACCTCGACGCAGAGGCGCGAAGGCGCAGAGAACTGCGGGTGCGAACGCAGAGATCAACCTTGCTGTTTGGCCTTGCGTTTCCTCTGCGCCTCTGCGACTTTGCGTCAAGAAGTTGATTTGCGTCAAGTAGTTGCTGTTGCTCGTCGGCCCGCCTGCACAAACTGCTGTACCTTGCCTGCGCGCTGCGGCTGCTTGAGCTTGCAAAAGGTCTCCCCAACCAGCATCGCGTTGCAGCCCATTGCGCCCAGCCGCGCAATCTCGTCTTCACTGCGGATGCCACTTTCGGCAACGAGCACTATCTCCGGCGGGATCAGCATACGCAGGCGGCCCGTGGTTTCAATGTCCACCTCGAATGTCTTGAGGTCGCGGTTGTTGACGCCGATAATGCGCGGCTGCAGCGCCAAAGCGCGCTTCACTTCATCCTCACTGTGGACCTCTACGAGGACGGCCATACCCAGATCGGCAGCGAGGGCGTGCAGGCGACGCAGGTCACTGTCGCCCAGCACTGCCACAATCAGCAGAATGGCATCGGCGCCGGCCATGCGCGCCTCATGCACCTGGTACTCGTGGTAGATGAAGTCCTTGCGCAGCACGGGGATATTCTTGCCGATTTCGCGCAGCCGTTCCTTGACGGATGTCAGGTGTGCCAGATCGCCCTGGAAGTAGGTCTTGTCCGTCAGGCAAGAAATCGCGGCGGCGCCGTTGCGCGCATAGGTTTCGCCAATCGGCTCGGGATCCCAATCATTGGCGATCAACCCGCGCGAAGGACTTGCACGCTTGACCTCGGCGATGAGCGCCACGCCGGGCTGGGCGACGAGTGCGGCGGCGAAATCAAGCGGCGGCGGGGCCATCGCCGCAAAGGCCTTGACCTGGCTGAGAGGCGCGATTGCCATCTGGCGCGGGACTTCCTCGCGCTTGGTGGCCATAATCTGATCGAGTACGTGGCCTTTGTATTTTGCAATGTCGAGCTTGGAAGGTTTTGGGGGCATGGGTATCGGGACGGGCCGGTGGCTGAAAGACGGCAACTAATCACTCAAAAATGGTAATTGATCATTGGTATGCGTTCGGTGCTCCAACTCAATTATCCTTTACGAATGATCAATTATCCTTAGGAAGTGAACGAGTTTGACATCTCAATAAACCGCTCCAACACCGCAAACGCCTTGCCGCTGTCGATACTGTCACGCGCTTCCTCGAGACCGGCGGGCAAGTCCCCACATTCGGTGGAGAGGGCGAAGGCCGCGTTGAGAAGGACGGCGTCGCGCTTGGCCCCTTGCGTTTCACCCCGCAGAATTGAACGAGTGATGGCGGCGTTCTCCTCGGCGCTGCCGCCAAGCAGCTCGGCGAGGGGAGCGTTGGCAATGCCCAACTCCGCTGCGTCCAATACATAGGTTCGCACAGAGCCTTCATGCAGGTGACTAATGCGATTGGGGCCGGCGAGGCTTAGCTCGTCAAGACCGCCTGCACCGTGGACAACAAACGCCGCACGTGCCCCCATTTGGCCAAGAACGTTGGCAAGGGGCTCGGTCAGGGCCGGATCATAGACTCCCACAAGCAGATTGGTTGCCGAGGCAGGGTTCGTGAGCGGCCCGAGAATGTTGAAGACCGTACGCGCTGCCAGTTCACGCCGTGGGCCGATTGCGTTCTTCATGGCCGGGTGGTACTGCGGCGCAAAGAGAAATGCGATGCCCACTTCCTCGATGCACTGCGCTGCCTGCTCGGCGGTGAGGGCCAAATGGACGCCCAGCGCAGCAAGGACATCGGCGCTGCCGCACTTGCTCGACACCGAACGGTTGCCATGTTTGGCAACTTTGACGCCGTGGCCGGCCACTACGAAGGCCGCAGTGGTGCTGATGTTGAAGGTGCCACTGCTGTCTCCGCCTGTCCCAACAACATCAACGAGCATTGCGTCGCCAATGGCGGGCGTTACCTGGATAGCGCTGCGTTTCATTGCGCGCGCACAACCGGTAATCTCGTCAACGCTTTCGCCCTTCATGCGCAGCGCAGCTAGAAACGCGCCAATCTGTGCGGGTGAGGCCTCGCCGAGCATGATCTCCGTCATTGCGGCGTCGGCTTCATCCACCGATAAATCATTGTGCGCAAAGAGGCGGTGGAGGGCAACTTGCACGGCAGGTTGCGCCGAGACGGACGAGGCGGGAACTTGCGTCATGATGTCTGAGCTCAAAACATGCCTCCTGCCATGATGTTTCTGAGACGCCGCTGTATTGCATAGCGGCCGGGCCTGGTCGTGCCCGGGAACGCATCTGTTGCAGTCCCAAAGACGGCATCCACAAGCCGCACCATGTCATCGCCAATTTCGGTGCCGTAGGTGCGTAGCGCCTCTTCAAGCCCGTCGAGCAGCAGGCATAGCCACTCAATCGGCAGCAGGCGACGATAAACGGCAATGCGCTCCGCCATCCCCGGGGTGTCAAAATAGCTCAGGTAGTCGGCCAGCCACTCGCGCTGCACCTCTTCACCGGCGAGGTGCCCCTGGATGAAGCGCGCGATTTCAAGCGCGGGATCGCCCAACCCAGCAAGCTCCCAGTCAACGAAGCAAATACCGCCTGGGACAACCAGTGTGTTTTCGGGGCTGAGCTCTCCATGGACAGGCGTGGGCGCGGCCCCATGCCAGAGCGGCAGCGACTGTTCCACGAAGGCCGTTGCCGCCTGCAACAATTCATTTAACGGCCACGCCAGTTCAGGCTCGTCATCGAGATGGGAGCGAACAGTGCCGGCGTTGTCGCGCAGCAGCGTCCAGAAGGTTTCGATGCCCATGGGATTGGGCGAGAAACGAGGCATTGCGGCCGGGTCGGTTGCATGAACGCGTGCGATTGCCTCCGCCATGGCGCGGCGAATGGTGCGGTCGGCCATATCGACGGGGGCCCCTTCGACCCACGTGTATCCCACCGCCTGCCGCGGAAGCAACTCCGGGTCTCGGTCAAACCAGAGGGGCTGGGGCGCAAGGCCGAGTGGAGCAAAGAGTTGCTGCGCCTCATGCTCACGCTTGCCGCGCACCCAGCCGGCGTCCATGTACATCTTGAGCACAACCTCATCCGGTGCATCATTGCCGCCGGATGCGCTGAGTCGCCACAGCAGGTTGTCGCTGCCCTGCAACTCACCGCGCACGACTACATCGCGGCCGGCAAGGGTGCTCACGGGCGACGTCTGCGCGTACATGCGGATTTCGTCTGCGACCTCTTCAGCGTTCATCGACTCACACAGGGTTCAAGGGTTCGCTTGTTCAAGGGTTCTCTGCCTGACTGAAGGCAGCATCTTGCAAGTGTACTTGTGAATTGTAGCGGCTGCTTTAGCTGCCGTAGGTGAATCCTGCGCTGCGCACTCGAGTACGGCAGCTTTAGCTGCCGTTACGATTCAGTTGCAGACTTGCAAGACCCAGCACCAAAGTCATTCCTCGATGAAAACAACCTCTCAACGCAAAGCCGGAAAGATCGCAAAGGATCGCAAAGGACTGCAAGATGTTGACTCAGTACAGATCGCCGTTTTTCCTTTGCGCCACTTTGCGTCCTCGGTGCCTTTGCGTTGAGATGTTCGCAGTTAAAGTGGATTCCATCCCGGATTCACTTCAGGCATGCGGGCCGGCGCTCGTTCAGGCTGCAACGCGCACCGGCTCCATGCGCAGGAAGTTGTTGAGCAACTCGCGCCCGATACTCGGTGAGAATGCTCTCGGGGTGGAACTGCACGCCGTGGATCGGCAGCGTGCGGTGGCGCAGCCCCATCAGCTCGCCCTCGGTCGTGAAGGCCGTGACTTCGAGCACGTCGGGCAGCGGCTCCGCCACGATCAGGCTGTGGTAGCGGGTGGCGATGAAGGGGCTGGGCAGCCCCTTGAAGACGCCCATGCCCGTGTGGTGCACCGGGCTGACCTTGCCGTGCATCAGGCGTGGCGCACGCACCACCTGGCCGCCGAAGACGTAACCCATGCACTGCTGGCCCAGGCAGACGCCCAGGATCGGCGTGGTTTCGCCCAGGATGCGAATCACGTCGTTGCTGATGCCGCTGTCCGTCTCCGGCGTGCCGGGGCCGGGGCTGATGACGATGTGCGTCGGCTGCAGTTCGGCCAGCTCCTCGACGTCGATTTCATCGTTGCGCCAGACCCGGATCTCCTCGACCGGCTTGCCGTGATGCCCGATGTTGTCGACCAGCTCGCCCAGAAACTGCACCAGATTGTAGGTGAAACTGTCGTAGTTGTCGATCACGGCAATCATGCGGCTTCTCACTCCCGCTACCGTTCGGCTGTCGTTGGGCGCTCGTCTTCTTGCGCCGCTTTCGGCCCGCGGCTGATGCTGTTCCAGACGCCGGTCAGCCCCATCGCCTTCTTGACCTCGATCAGCGTCTGCTTGCGCCTCCTCGCGCGCCCGCAGCGTGCCGTCGAAGAGCAGCTCGTCGACAAAGCCGGTCTGCGCCTCGTAGTAGGCGCGCCGCTCGCGCATCGGGTCGAGGAAGTCGTTGAGCGCCATCGCCAGCTTCTCCTTGACCTCGACGTCGCCCACGTTGCCCGCGCGGTAGCGCTCCTTGAGGTCTTCCACTTCGGCCATATTGGGGTTGAAGACGTCGTGGTAGACGAAGACCGGGTTGCCCTCCACCGTGCCGGGAACGTCGGCGCGAGATGCGGTTGGGGTCGGTGTACATGCTCATGACCCGCCTGCGTCACGGTGCTTGGCGTCGTCGCTGAGGAAGATGGCGTTGTTGAGGCTCTTGCTCATCTTGGCCTGGCCGTCGGTGCCCACCAGCGTGCCGCCGACGACATAGGCGATCGGGCAGCGGGAAGACCTCGCCATAGGCGTTGTTGAAGCGGCGCGCAATCTGGCGCGTGAGTTCGACATGGCTCTCGTTGTCCTTGCCCACCGGCACCAGGTTGGCGCGTGGCATGAGGATGTCGGCGGCCTGCAGCACCGGGTAGCCGAGCAGGTTGTAGGGAATCTGCTCCATGCCGGCGGCAGTGGCCATGTCCTTGATCGTGGGCAACTGCTGCAGCCGCTCCACGGTGACCAGGCTGCTGATCAGCAGTTGCAGTTCGTAGACTTCGTGCACGGCCGACTGCAGGTAGAAGGTGACCTTGTCCGGGTCGATGCCGATCGCCAGATGGTCCATGACGATCGCACGCGCGTTGTCGGCGATCGCCAGGATGCTCTCCTTGTCCGGCTTGGTGGTGAGCATGTGCAGGTCGGCGATCAGGAAG
Source organism: uncultured Chloroflexia bacterium (assembly GCA_963735275.1). Classification (GTDB taxonomy): domain Bacteria; phylum Chloroflexota; class Anaerolineae; order Caldilineales; family Caldilineaceae; genus UBA5069. Next base: position 1,604,630 of record CAVTKJ010000004.1, read on the forward strand.
AAGCACTCGTACTCGTCCTGCAACGCCAGGCGGTGGCGGTGGCTGCCGACGATAGTGGCCCAGGTGCAGCTTGCCGGTGGGCCGGTCGCCGGTGAGGATGCGTTTTTGTCGGGCATGTGAGTTCCTCAGACATTGGTTCATTGTTAGGATTGTCAGGTAATGTCATTGCCAGGTCGGCAATCATTATCAATTGCGACTTATGCCTGTCTACAGCCCTCGCTCCGCCTGTTCGACCGCCACGGCCAGCGCCTTGAGCCTTGTTCATCGACTCGTTGAACTCGTAGGTCGGGTCGCTGTCGGCGACGATGCCGCCGCCTGCCTGCAGGTGGCAGCGTCTTGCCCTGCATGACGATCGTGCGGATGGTGATGCAGGTATCCATCTGGCCGTCGTAGCCGATGTAGCCGACCGCGCCGCCGTAGAGGCCGCGGCGCATGCCCTCCAGTTCCTCGATGATCTCCATCGCGCGCACCTTGGGCGCGCCGCTGAGCGTGCCGGCCGGGAAGGTGGCGCGCAGCAGGCTGAAGGCGTCCTGCTCGGGCGCGCACCTTGCCGCGCACATCGCTGACGATGTGCATGACGTGGCTGTAGCGCTCGACCACCATCATGCGTCGGCACGGTCACGGTGCCGTACTCGCAGACGCGGCCCAGGTCGTTGCGGCCCAGGTCCACCAGCATGACGTGCTCGGCGCGCTCCTTGGGATCGGCCAGCAGTTCGTCGGCGAGGTGGCGATCCTCCTCGGGCTGCTTGCCGCGCCAGCGTGTGCCGGCGATCGGGTGCAGCGAGGCGATGCCGTCCTCGAGCCGCACATGCATCTCCGGGCTGGAGCCGATGATGCGCAGCGGCTCGCCGCGCATGCCGGCAACGCCCTGAAAGTCCAGGAAGAACATGTAGGGCGACGGGTTGAGCATGCGCAGCGCCCGGTAGATCGTGAACGGGTCGGCGTCGGTGGTGCGGCATGAGGCGCTGGCTGAGCACGACCTGGAAGATGTCGCCGGCGGCGATGTACTCCTTGGCCGGCAGCACCATCTGCTTCGAACTCGGCCTGCGTGAAGTTGCTCTCCCACGGCGCACCGCTGGTAGCAGTCAACCGGCGCGGGCGGCGCAAGCGGGCTGCGCAGGTCGGCGATGATCGCGTCGATGCGCGCCACGGCGTCGGCGTAGGCTGCGAGCAGATCGGGTCGGCCTCGGCGACGCGCATGTTGGCAATCACGATCAAGCTTGTGGCGCACGTGGTCGAAGACGATCAGGTTGTCGCTGAAGAGCATGCACCATGTCGGGCACATCGAGCACAGCGCTCGGCGGTGGCGGGCAGCTTCTCCATAAAGCGCACCAGGTCGTAGCCAAAGTAGCCACAGACACCGCCGGAAAAGCGGGGCAGGCCGGGAAGTGCGACGGCGTGCGCGCCGCCATCATCTCCTGGACGACTGCCAGGGGGTCGCCCGTCGGTCTGGCTCAGCACCGCGCCGCCGGCGCCGCCGATGGTGACCTGGTCGCCATAGGCGGTTACCGTCATGGGCGGGTGGACGCCAATGAAGCTGTAGCGGCCCAGTTGCTCACCTTTCTCCACCGATTCGAGCAAGAAGCCTGGGCCCTCGCGGTGTTGTGCGCAGCTTGAGATAGACCGAGACGGGCGTCTCCAGGTCGGCGGGCAGTTCGCGATAGACGGGAATGAGGTTGCCGTCGGCGGCAAGTGCGCGCACTTCTTCGACCGTTGGTTTGTAGCTCATGATTCCTCGCTTGCTTGACAACTAGTCGGCGAATTCGTGCAACGGCTCGTACACGGAACAAGCGGAAAAGACACGCAAGCCGTTCTTTCCGCGTACAGGCCGTTGCATTTCCTTCTGCGAACGACTGAGTCCCGTTTTCTAAACAACAAAAACGCCCCGAACCGGCCAATGTGGAAAACGCCACATGGACGATCGGGGCGAGGGTCGGTCCCCCGCGGTGCCACCCGCTTCGAGAAGGCAACAAAAAACCTCTGCGTGAAAGCTCAGAGGGTGCGCCAGTCTCACTTTGCCAGGAACGGGCGAAATGGCCGATTCCTGCTGCCGGATAACGGGGGCCTGCCCGGGGCCGACTACGCACGCAGTCTATCTTGCGCTTCGCCACCCAACTCCCCAGCCCATTCACCGTCTGCGCCGCTATCCCCTTCACAGCCACCGGGGACTCTCTGAAGCGCGCCTTGAAGGCTACTCTTCTGGTTCAACGTTATTGCTTTTCAGTTGTGTGCTGCATTGTATGGGGTATGCTCTGCGATGTCAAGCAGGTTGCGAAGCGTGCGCGAAATTTGGGCGTCTCAAACATCGACTCACTGCATGCCGCTTGCGAGCCCAAGAGGGAGATGCTGACTTCTCAGCGGCCGTTACGCGTGGCTCAAGCCGAATCGCGCACGATCAACTGCGTGGGCAGCGTGAGCGTCCACGGAGGCCCTTCAATCCCTTCAAGGCGCATGATCAAACGCTGCGCTGCCGCTCGACCGTTCTCGTATTTGTCGAAATCGATAGTCGTTAACTGCGGTTCCGTGAAGGTGCCAATCTCGTAGTTGCACATGCCTACAACGGCGATGTCATCAGGCACATTACGACCAACGCTGCGCAGTGCGCGCATTCCGCCCACGGCCATGTTGTCGTCACCGTAGATGATCGCATCGACTGAAGGGCACGCTGCAAGCATTGCGTGCGTCATTTCTTCACCGGAGAAGAAGTTATAGTGGGCAGAAACCACCTGTTCCGGCGAAAAAGGCAAATCATGGAGTGCAAGCGCAAGGCGGAACGACGCGTAGCGCATTGCACTTGACGCCCAACTTGCGTCGCCGCGCATCATGCCGATGGTTCGATGGCCGCGTTCAACAAGATGGCCTACGATTTGCAGGTACGCACTCTGGAAATCAAGGCTTACGCTATCGAGAAGAAGGTTCGGGTCCTGCGTGCCGGTGCGGACAACCTTCACGCCGTCGCTCAACAACTTGCGCAGGAAGAGCGGATTGCAGATGGTGCCAATGTTGATGGCGCCTGTCAAGTTCGAGATGTGCGGCAAATCAAACGACTTGGTGCGCCCGAGCTGCTGATGCGCGACCTGTGTGTGAATGCCTACCGATTGCAGCATTTCCTGCGCACCGGCAACAATTACCCGCTCCATATCCTGCGCCATCGCGCTATCGTTGATTCGCTCGAGGATGCTCTCGTGAATCAAAAGAAGCACCGTGTCGACGTTCTCCTCACGGCGGGAGTCCTGCCGCGTATAGCCGAGCGTGGCGATGGCCTCGAGCACAGCCGCGCGCGTGGAGGCGCTGACATGCGCCTTGTTGTTCAGGACGCGTGAGACTGTGGAAAGTGATACATCTGCGCGTGCGGAAATGTCGGCAAGAGTGACTGGCATGGGATGATGGTTCGTGGTGAATTGGGGCAGAAGGTATGCGTGCTATCATGCCAGAAGTTGGCACTTCAGTCAACCGTGTTTTGCAATGAGCTTTGGACGACGTTGCCACAACGAGAGATTCGTCCTGACCAGGATCGCAACGGACCGCGGGGGAGGAACGCCATGGTGTGGAATCTTGACGACTATTTTGAGCGATACGAGTGGAGCATGGATGAAGTGGAGCCCGGCCTCTGGACCGGGCGCTTCGCCACCGAATGGGAAGAGGATTTTGACCTGTACGCAATGCTTTCTGCGGAATGGCTGCATTTGGCAATTGTGCCGCTGCTTCCACGCCCATCGAAGGAGGCGGCGGCGCGACTGGCGGCAACGCTCTTGCGCCTGAATCAGCGTGTCCATCTCGTGCGTTTTGCAATGGATGACGAAGGGGACGTCTGCCTCCTGGCGGACTTGCCCGCCCTCGAACTGAACTACGCAACCTTTCAGGCCACGCTTGATATGTTGGTGGTGACCACGCAAATGTTTGCCAGACCATTGGCGCGCATCGCGGCGGATTCACACGATACGCCACCTGAACTGGCAGATCTCATCGAAAGGTGAAGCGCAGGTGCCCCGTCAGCGCGCGACAAAGGGTAGCCAGGATTTGCTTGTGGCACAGAGATAGGTGACCGGTATCGTTCGGGCGAGGGAGTTGCTGCCGCCGCTGGCCATGACGATCGCGCGCGCAGCGGCCGAAGTTGCACCGCCGGGCACCTTGGCGGCATCGGCAGTCAGTTGAACCGAATTCGGCGCGTTTGCCGAAGCTGAGGTTGCCGACAACCACGGCACACTCGAAGGCCACTGGACATCCGGCGAAACCGCTTCAGCAGCGTCGGCGCTCACGCTGAGAAGCGAAACACTGAACGGCGTGCCGCTCGGCGCTTGCACAAGCAGCGACTGTGTCTGCGTGCCCGACGCCGGACAGCCGTCAAAGATGAAGGCCATGGCCGTCGGCAGCACAATGAGCCCGGCGGTTACGACGAAGCTGATAGGAATGACGAGCGGCTGCACAAGGACAAGCGGGCTGGAACTCGAGACGAGAAGAGAGGTGCTGTAGGTTCCGGGAGGCAGCGTCGCAGCGTCGAATGTCAGAGTCAGTTGCACGGGCGTCGTGGCGCTGTCTGAAGTGACCGACAGCCAGGATGGCCGGTTTGCGATGCTCACGCCAATCGGCACTGCGGGGCTGGCGGGCAAGCCCTTGACCTCGATTACCTCAATCTTCGAAGGGGTGCCGGATGGAGCGCTCGTCACGAGGAGCGCGGGTTGGGCCTGCAAATTCACTTCCGGAAGGTAGCCTGCGCTATCCAGGTCGCCAATTACCAAGGTTGTGCCGTTTGACTGGACTTGCGAATCCACGAACGTGGTGATTCACGTCCGGAGCCAGGTACTCGCGAATGCGCTCCTTGCGAATCAGCACAACCTCATCCTTGCCGTCGCCGTCGATGTCTCCTGAAGCACCTACCTTGAAGCCGTTGTCGGGGTCAAGGACGGCTTCGGTTAGCGCCGCGGGGTCCGTGCCTCGTTGCCGCATGATCAGCCGAGGCTTGGGCGGGTTGCTTGGATCGGCTGGATCGACGAAACGAATCATGTACGCTTCCGCATCACCGCTGCCGTTGATGTCGGCAAAGAAGATGAAGTTAGGGCTTGGGTCAAAGGCGCGACCGTATTCGTCAGCCAGGGTGCCATCCTGCCAACGGAAAATGAGAAGGCTTGGGAGCGCGATTGGTGCATCGCGCACGCCGCCAAGCATGTCGTTACCGCCGCGAAATGGGCCCATGGCGAGGTTGAGCCAGGGACGATTGTCCGTTTCGTTCTTATAAACGCGCGCAGCGTCGGATGGGCCGCGCATCTGCCAGACGGTGAGCGTGCCGGACTGGCTTGCGACGAGGCCGATTTCATCAATGCCGTCGCCCGTCATGTCGCCCAGCGCCACCGAAGTCCAGTCCTCGCTGCTGATTGGCAAGCCGACGGCCTCCCAACTCTGTGCCATTCTGGGCGCCAACATTGCGCAGGTAGTAAAACGATTGCTTGTAGACAGTTGAACTCCCCGTTCCCGAAGCCGGCACGCGCGCAGAGAGCAAGATTTCGTCACCCGGGACCGCCCCGTCGAGATTGCCGGCGCCAATCACGCCGACTGGATTTTCCAGGGGTATTGAGGTGAGCAACGCCCACGGCACGCCGCCAATGCTCTGGCCGGGCGCAGTTGGACCAGTGGTAATCACCGGGTCGTAGATGTCGAGGCTGGAGGCGCCGCTCACATCGCGCACCGCAGCAATCTCCATGTCGCCGTCGCCGTTGACGTCGAGCAGCACGGCGGTCGTGTAGCCGCCAGCCGGGCTGTACCAGCCAATGCCGGCAGTCCGACGCGGGAAACGGGTCGCGCACGCGCACCACGCCTGCCGGATCGATGAAGACGATTTCGGCAGCCGCGTCACCCGGGGTTTGGGCGCGGGCGGGCTGGGGGGCGGCAATGAAGAAGAGGCTAGCGAGCAATAGCGCCGCAAGCAACTTGCCTGCGCAACCATGGTTCGATTTCGCTCGGTGATTCGGCCAGCGTCTCATGCGATGCAAACGGCGGGCACTTGCGAGCCCGCCGCCCCATTCGGCCTTGCGGCCCAACCTACGCCTTGCCCAGCACGGCCGCCAGCAGCGCCATGCGGATGTACATGCCGTTGCGCATCTGGCGGAAGTAGGCGGCACGCGGGTCGCTGTCCACCGTGTAGGAAATCTCGTTGATGCGCGGCAGCGGGTGCATGACGATCATGCGTTGCTTGGCCTGCGCCATCAAGTTTTCATCCACCACGTAGAAATCCTTCATGCGCTCGTATTCCGTGAGGTCGGCGAAGCGCTCCTTCTGGACACGCGTAATGTAGAGCACATCGGCGTCGGCGATCACATCCTGCACATTCTCGGTGACGTTGTATTTGTGGCCGGACTTCTGCACCACGTCGAGCACGTCCTGCGGCATGCGCAGAATGTCGGGGCTGACAAAGGAGAACTCCACGTCATAGTTGACGAGAAGCTTGGTCAGGCTGTGCACCGTGCGGCCATACTTGAGGTCGCCAACCATGGCAATCTTCAGGCCGTTGACGTTGTCCAAATCCTCAACGATTGTGAAAAGATCGAGCAGCGCCTGGGTGGGGTGTTCGCCGACGCCGTCGCCTGCGTTGATGATCGGTTTTTGCGCATAGCGAGCAGCAATTTCGGCGGAGCCTATCTCGGGGTGACGAATGACGATGACATCGGAATAGCTTTCCAGCGTGCGGATTGTGTCGGGCAGGCTTTCACCCTTGGTGACCGACGAGTACTGCACGTTGTTGATAGGAATGACCTGCCCGCCCAGGCGCAACATCGCCGCCATGAAGGAGGAACTTGTGCGCGTGCTCGGCTCATAGAAGAGGTTGGAAAGAATCTTGCCCTGAAGCAGGTCGGCACTGCCGAAGCGCTCGACCATGACGCGCATTTCGTGCGCCACGTTGAAAATGTACTCGAGCTTGGAGCGATCAAACTGGCTGACGGAAAGAATATCCTGTGCGTAGAAACCATTGTTGAAGTGGTCGCTGGGGATTGAGCGGACATCTTTGAGAGAAGTTGGCATTTTGAGTGTTTCTCCCTGCGGTTTGGGGTGGGTTTTGCCTCAACACATGAGTGAGGAGGAGCGCTTTCTTGCGATGTGTGAGGCGGAGCGATGCCGCGCTCATTATAGCACTGCCATCGTTGAATGGACGCCAACAATGAAACGAGGCTCCCAGATTCGGAAACCTCGTCTTGTTTCAACTGAAAAGCACCTGACCGCTGCCGGGAACTGCCAGCACCTCACCTGCTTCAAACACGATTTCACCGCGCAACCTAACGCGCTCGACGCGGCCAAAGACCTCACGTCCGGCGAAGGGAGTCCAGCCGACGCGAGTATGCTGCTCTTCGTCACGCAGCGTGTAGCGGGCGTCAACATCCACTTCGACAAAGGTGTCGGTCTGCGCCGGCAAGCCGTAAATGCGGCGCGGATGCGTCGTAAGCCGGGAGACGACGTCGTCGAGGGTGAGACGCCCTTCATGCACCGCTGTGAGCAGAAGAGGCAGCATCGTTTCGACGCCGGGAACGCCCGGTGGCGGCGCGTCACCCGCCTTCTCGGCAAGTGTGTGGGGCGCATGGTCCGTGGCAAAGATATCAATGACTTCGAGATTCTCCCATAATGCCGCGACGTCGTCGGGCATGGCGAGGCGCGGGCGCATGTCGCCGCGCGTACCCAGGCGAGGCAGGTCGTCGGTCGACAGAAAGAGGTGGTGGGGCGTTGCTTCGCATGTGACCGGGAAACTCGCGTCCTTGGCTGCGCGAATCAGTTCAATCTCGCTGCGGCGGCTGACATGGACGATGTGAAGCGGCACTGCGTAGATGCGGCTCAAGGCAAGGCAGACCGGCAGCATTAGCTCCTCGGCGTGGACCGCAATCGGTCCGATTCCGCCCGCAGCCCCTTGCATGCGGTAACCAATTGAATCGGCCCGCTCCGCCCAGGTGCGGAAGAAACGGTGCATGAGGTCGAGCGTTTCAATGCGCAGGCTGCCAAATGTGTCGCTCACGTAGATTTTGAGTGCGCATGCGTGCTGCCCGGCAGGCAGGTAGGCGTCTACATCGCTGCTTGTCGCGCCAACAAAAAGGCCCACGTCGCAACGCGCCCCAGCGGCGGCGAGGGCAACCTTCTCGGCCAGCAGCGCGGGTGTGGATGTCGGTGGTATCGTGTTGGGCATGTCCAACACCATCGTCACGCCGCCTGCCAGCGCGGCTGCGGTCCCACTGGAAAAATCTTCCTTGTGGGGGAAGCCAGGCTGGCGCAAGTGTACGTGCGCGTCAATCAGTCCAGGGAGTTGTATTGTCGCCATTGGGTCATTATCGCACCGGCTCGACTGATGCAAAAATCGTCGGGTTGCAACCGCTTTGGGGAACCTGCGTAGTGTATGCAAGGGGAGAGCTCCCAATACGCCGCGTCCATGGCCTGCTTTAATGATAGAATGGCCGTGCGAATGCGTGCACTCCACCCCGCTTCAACATATGCCGAGGCCGTGGGTTCACCTGTATCCGCCACACTGTTCAAGGAGCAAATCCATCCATGTCAGCCGGAACTCGTTCGTTTCGCAATCTGTTTCGCTCAGCGGGTGGAATCGTCATTGCGATTCTGCTGATCGTGCTCATTTTCATTCTGCTGCGCTTCACCGGACAGTTTTACTATTTCTTCGAACAGGTCGCGCCGGAGGAAGTCGGCGTCCAGGTGCAGGGTGGCCAGATTACGGATGTGGTCGGACCCGGCGTCTATTCGGACGTTGGCCTTTTCGTGGACATCCTGCGCGTCTCGAGTCAATCCGTGCCGTTCGTCGTTACGGACCCTGAGTTGATTACCAAGGACAAGCAACGGATCGGCTTGACGGTAGCCGGTGATGCGTTCAGGCCGGGCGTGGCGGAAAAGGATCTGCTGCGCAGCAATTGGGCGCAATACAGCGCTCTGTATCAGAACGATGATCTACTGCGCTTGCGCATGGAAGAGCGCGCGCGTCAGGCCATGAAGGTCTGCGTGGGCGACCGCACCTTTGACGACGCGGTGATTGGGACGGCGCGCGACGAGTTGCGCCAGTGCATCACGAATGAAATCGACGAGATGGCATCGAACTACGGAGTCAACGTGGCCAATGTTGCGGTGCCGGATGTGATTCTGCTGCCTGATGCGCAGGCGCGTCTTGACGAGATCGTCCAAAGTCGCTTGCAGACCGAAAAGGCGCGCCAGGACGAGCTCAAGGCGAATGCACAAGCGCAGGCGCAGCAAGCGGAGCAGCAGGGTGAGGTGCGCGTCGCACAGAGCCGCCTGCAGGAAGAGGCCCGCCAGCAGGCGACATTGGCCGAACTGAACCAGGCGAAGATCCAGGCACAGCGCGCGGTGATCGAGGCGGAGCGCGCCAACGAACTGGCGCGCGTCGAGGCAGACAAGGCGATCATCCAGGCGGAGAAGGACAACGAGCTTCTTGATGCGCAGCTTGACCTTGAGGTGCAGACGGCACGCGCCCTTGCCGCGATCGAACAGGCCAAGGCCGACGTCTCGCAGCAAATGGCGCTGGCAGATCTTTATGCCAAGTATCCTGCATTCGTGAGCCTGGTCATGGCGCAGACGAACGCCAGTGCGCTCAAACCGACCGACAAGGTGATCTTCACCGTCGAAGGTACGACGCCGACGATCGTGGTGCCGGGTCCAGGCATCATGCCCACGGTTGATACATCGGCCAGCGCGGCGACAGCGCCCGCCTCTTCGGCTACTGAAGTGCAGCCTTCTGGTGTGTCGAATTGAAGTACGCATTGCGCAGTCAGATTTGATGTAAGGGCACTTAGGTCCCCGTAGGCGCCGGCCCATGGCCGGCGCCTACGGACAATGATACGAACGTCCCGCATGCCGAGAGCGCCGGCAGAGTGCCTGCGTCTACGTTTGTCGAAATCGAATCGTCGCCGGAGTAAGCGTAACGGAGGGCCTCCGTGCCCTCCGTTCGCTTGCGCCAATAGGGCCACAGGGTGCAGTGAATAGATTCTGTGAGCAGCAGCCACAACCGAGAGCGCGGAGGCCCTCCGCTACCGGGATAGCGGCCGCTTGCCTAAAGTGTGTGATTCACCTGGCGCAGCGGGATTCCATCGGTGTGCCAGACCCTTCACGGCGCGGCAAAACCCCGCGCTTCACCCCCAGCAGGAGATCAATCATGCAACTCGAAATCCTGACCTTTTGCGATGCCGCAGCCGAATACGGCGGTCGCCTCAGTATTCTGGGCGCAACGGACAATCTCACGTCGGACGAGATTCCATTTCGCTACCCCCACTGCGCGCTGGCGGTGCGCCTGCGTGCGGCACGGGTGGAGCAGGGGCACCACAACGTGCGCCTCATGGTCATCGATGCCGACGGCGAGCCGATTCTCAATATCGACGGCGGCATGGATGTCAACGTCTCTTCCACGATTGGAAGTTCGATGCACCTGATTGTCAATGCACAGAACCTCGAGTTCAAGCGCGAGGGAGAGTACGCAATCGAAGTGGCCGTGGATGGCATCCAGCTTGGCTCAAGCCCGCTCATGGTGCGGAAGCGGCGGCCCGACGGCGCGGAGATTCAAACGGAATAGTTCCCGTCAATTCACGGACGCGCCGGCTGACCGCAACGGTTGGCTGGACGCGGCGGCCACATTCGAACGCACAATCGGGGCTGAATCATGAATGAGACCGCAGGCGACGATCTTGCGCGCCGCATCACCTTTATCCTCGAGGTTGACAAACTCAAGGAGATTGAACGGCGCACGCATCTGCTGGGGAGCGGGCGGCGCGAAAACACCGCCGAGCACTCGTGGCATGTGGCGCTCATGGCCACGGTGCTGCACCCCTACGCCAACGAGCCGGTGGATCTGCTTCACACGATCAAGATGCTGCTGGTCCACGACATCGTCGAAATTGATGCGGGCGACACATTCGCGTTTGCGGACCAGAGCCACAAGGCAAATGACGAGGCTATGGCCGCGGCGCGCATCTTTGGGTTACTGCCTGCTGCGGACCAGGCCGAACTCGCCGCCCTGTGGGAGGAGTTCGATGCGCGCCAAACGCCCGAAGCCCGCTTCGCCAACGCAATGGACAGGCTGATGCCCGCGCTTCACAACTACTTTGGAAATGGCGGCACGTGGCGCGAACATGGCGTTTCGCTGCAACAGGTGGATCGCCGCTTGTCTCCCATTGGTGATGGATCCACGGAAATCTGGCAGTGGTTCCGGCCGCTGCTTGATGAGGCCGTCGCCCGCGGCGACATTTTGTCGGAGCCGTCGGCCTCCAGCGAGTAACCCCAACATTTTCGCTTTGCAGGGAGCGTTGCACGCCCCTGCCGCCCGAGTTGCGATCCTAAGTTATGACAATTTCTACGGAGGAAGGCTTCCCAGGGCAAGGTTGGCCTGCCTGCGTCGCCTGGCGAAATGGCTGTCCACTCATTGGATCTGCTGCTCATAGGCTCTGCTGCCGGAGCAGGGGGTTCGTGGGTTTGGAGTCGGGGGTTTGGAGTTGCGATTGTCAGTGTGGAGTACGGATCATTTCCTGCTCAAAGTAGTCGGCGCGCGTTCTGGTGCCAAGCGTGAAAATGAGCGTGCCCGCCGCAACCACGATTGCAGCGAAGAGATAGACCGCATAACCACTTCCCCAGTCCCACAACACGCCTGAAAGCGCCGAACCGATTGCCCAGCCAAGACCGCCGTGCGCGGCCTGGGCCACGGCCTGCGCGCTTGCACGCAGGCCATCTGGCGCGCGATCGTTGGCAAAGCTCACAATTGCCGTCCAGATGAGTCCAAAGAAGAGGCCAAGGATCACCACCGAAAGCGTAATCTGCCACGCCTCGGTTGCGAAAGCGGTCAACGCCCAGATAATGGTGAAGGCGACGCCGCACAGCATGATTGTCGTGCGGTAGGAGACACGCCGAAACCAGACGTGCGCCATGAACATGACCGGCACTTCGAGAAAGGCCGCCACAGCATTGGTCACGCCAATCAGCGTCGCAGCACCCCCCAGGCGCAGGATGTTGAGTCCCACGAAGTTGGATTGGCAGGCCGATGCTGCCCCGAAGCAGGCCATGAAGACCAGCATGGCCCGGTAGGAAGGGAGTCGCACCATGGAGCGGAGACCATCCACATAATGGACGGTCACCCCTGGGCGTCGCTCCACCGGGAGGCGCAGACTCAGCAGTCCGCAGGCTCCTGCGAGCAGGCCGGCGTGAAAGATGAAGATTGCATTGGTGTTGTAGGTGGTGACCAGCACACCAACGCCATAGCTGAAGAAGATCCAGCCGAAACTGCCAAAGACGCGCTGCCGCCCATAGCTTACCTCGGGATTGCGGGAGACAATGCCCATGACCGTTGCATCAAGGATGGCGGAAATCGGCGCACGAAAGAAGCTTACGACGCATAGAACCGCAAGAATGCTCCAGAAACCGGAGACCCAAATGAAGGCAAGCGAGGAGAAGCCGGCGACCACGGCAAGCGAGGCGAGAACGCGTTGATGCGCCTGCCAACGATCGGCAAGCGCACTCCAGAAGGGGTTGGATGCCAGGGCAATCATTGGGGGCAGCGCCGAAATGAGGCCGATCTCCGTTCCGGTGAGTCCTCTTTGCTGAAGGTAGACGTTGAAGTAGGGGATGATCGCCCCGAGAGCGGCGAAGAATGCGAAATAGTAGAGGCGCGCGATCCATAGGGCGCGCTTCAGTTGAGCCGGGGCAATCGGCGGATCCGGTGCATACGTTTGTGTTGCGATGGCCATGACTATCCTGCAGCTTGGGTGCGCCAAATCCGACCTTGAATCATCTCCCGATACAATATCCCAAGCATTCAGGGGCTGCAAGTATTCGCGGGCGCGCGGGATTATTGGCTTGCCGCCATGCTAGCGGAGTGACAGCGGAGTAGCGGTCGCAGCGCGATCGGAAACGTGGGAGCCAGAAGCGCCACGCTAAAGCAGCAGTATCCCACTGCGCGTGGCTCGCACCACGGCGTCGGTGCGGCTCTGCGCGCCCAGCTTGGCCAGAATCGAATTCACATGATACTTGACCGTGTGTTCACTGATTTCCAGCTCGCGTGCAATGAGTTTGTTGGGGAGGCCTTCGGCGATGGCGCGCAGGACATCAAGTTCGCGCGGCGTTAGGTGATCCACAGCGCCGACTTGCCCAGCATCTTGCACGGTAGGTGGATTCAGACGCGGCTCAATGCTCGCCGGATCGAAGACTGCCAGCCCCATTGCCACCGCGCGCAGCCCGGCGGCGAGCACCTCAGCGGAAATGTCGCGGCCGACGACACCGCGCACGCCCGCCGCCCAGAGCGCCCCGTCCGAGTCGCCGGCTGCAATCGCGAGAATGGGGGGCAAATCCTCAGTCAAAGCGCTGAGCGCCTCAAGACGTTCAGCGCCATCCCAGCCAAAATCCCACAGGAGAACATCGGGAAGATAGACAGAGCATGTCTGGCCCATGTCATCACTATCCGCAGCCAGCCCCACGACGGTGAGGGTTTCGTGCGGTTGCAGAAGCGCAGCGAGTGCGCTGCGGGCCAGTGAATCGGCTGCGACAATGACAACGCGGGTTGGCGTAAACATGAAGTGTTGGCCTCCAGGGAGTACAGAATTGCAGCTACGCCAAAGGGTAACACCAAATGCGGCCGGCTTCCGCAAGATTGCGCGCAAATGGACAGGCGAACGCGGCGTGCTGCGCGCTCTTATCAGGTGGGACCAGCGCGGTCAGATTGCCTTGAGGCCGCGCCCGCAGATTGCGCGCGGCCAAACTGCACAAAGCGCGCTATACTGTAGGCGTGCACCTGTGCAGGTCTGGAGCAGTTGGGCCACGCACGGCCAGTTCACGACAGTGTGCCGCAATTTGCCCCTACCATGGAGCAATCGACATGGACAAACGCAGGAATGTTCAAGAGCACCGATGGTTCACTGCCAGAGGCATCGTTCTGGCAGCGGTGGCCATCATCGCTGTGGGAGCGTTCGCTATGCTGCCAGGGACGGAGCGAGCGGCTGAAGCGACCGCGCCCACCGACGCGCCGACCCCGCTACCCCTGATCGTTGTCCAGGGCGCGCCGACGCCCGCTCCGGTAGTTGGCCCACGCGTCGATCCCCCTGCCATCCCCAACACGCAGGTTCTGCTTCCCGTGGTCATTTATGACCAACTTCTGTCGCCGCCGTCTCTCTCCTCGCAGGAGGCGAATGCCGCGGCGGATGCCATCAGGGAGCCACAGGAAGCAGAGGGGCGCGGGATAACCACCGCAACTTCCCCCATCGCATCGGGCATCACGCTCTTCGCACCGCGGACAACGCTCCTGGTGACTTACCTTGCGGCGCCGGCAGCGCCATCTGCGCCGGCGGTTGCGCGGGCAAATGCTGCTCCGGTCGTTCCAGGTGCGCCTGTCGCCATGCCAGGTGTTGCCGCGCCGCCGGCGACATCCGCAGCCGGTTCCGGCGCTGCACTTCCCCTGGGGCCGATTGCGACGGCGACCGTCCCGGCGCCGGCAGCGCCGCAAACCAGCGAAGGCCCACGCACAATCCTTTCGCCGGCTCGACTCGGTCTGCCTTCGACGCCATCTGCCGCCATTGCGACGCCCGCTCCGGGCATTCCAGATCCTGGCCAACCACTTGAAGTGCGGGTGCCGGGCCAGGTTGCCACGGCCTCAATGAATACAGTGGAACTGCAGGCAGGCTATGAGACCCCCGTTGCCGAAGCCGCGCCCCCGCAGGCGATCGACAGCTCTCGAGGCGGCGCCCGGCATTCCCAGCGCCCACACGCCACCGGTCATCGTCGTCGAGCCGGGGGCGGTTTCGGTAGCGACGGAATCGACCACCCAGCCTGATGCGTCGCCGATTGCGCCGGCCATTCCGCAGGCTGTGGCCCAGGTCGCGAATCCGGCCATCGTGTGTGACGACTTCAACCAGGCATCACGTTGGGCAAGTCGGCGCCCGGGCTCGCCGACTGACATGTGGAGCGATTGGTACGCCGGCTGGGGGCCATTCGCAGTGAACAATGGGCTTTATCAGGCGCGTAATGTGATCTTCTCCCTGGAGAGCGCGGTCGGTCCCGGGTCGAACGCCGGTCCCAACGAGCACTCAGCCAAGATTGCGAGCAACCAACCCTACGCGGCTGGGTTCGGGAGCCCGTTGTTTGGAGTGCCGCCCGGCGCGTTGATCACAGTGAGCGTCAACTACCTGATCTACGATCATGACGACCACGGTTATGACTATGACTGGGTTTCTTTGGGCGTCAAACCCGATGCCTATGAAGAGGGCGTGCGTTACGTCAACGGCTATGCGCGTGGGCAGTGGTCCACCTTGACAAACAGTATTGTGGCCGGGCCGAGCGGACGCATCATGGTGCTGCTGCAGGGAGAGTCGCCGGGTGCGATCAACTCAAATGTCTATTTCGACAATGTGCGCATTTGGATTGACGGCGCGCCGGTTGTGGATTGCACGGGGTGAGTGATCACTTGGTAATTGGTGACTGATAACTCCCATTGCGGAGTTATCCTTGACGCAGGCCGCGCGCATGTCTCCGTGGTGCCGGTGGAGTTGGCGACGTGCTCAAGCTGTCTACTTCTTCACGCGGTAATGATAGGTGTAAGCGGTGCTGAAACCTGCCCGCGCATAGGTGGCAAGCGCAGCGTCATTCCCGTGGGAGACCTGTAAATAGGCATCGGTAGCCTCGTAGAGCGCCCCCCAAATTGCCATTGCGCGCAGCAGCCCGAGCGCCGCGCCGCGCCTTCGCTGAGTCGGGTGCGTTGTCATGCAGAAGATTCCGAGCCAGGGACCGTCAATCACGCCAAGCCCGGCGGTGGCGGGTGCACCGTCAATTCCCAACTGCGTAAAGGCGACGGGCCCCTTGATGGCACGCAGAATCTGCTCACGCACCGCTGTGGTGCGCGCATCCATGGCCTCGTTGGCGGCGTAGAGGGCAAACCACTCGTCATCGAACTCTTCAGCTACTACGATTTCAAGGTGGGGTGTGGCGCGCAATGGTGGCGTTCGCTCGAGAATCGCTGCAAGCGGCGCGGTTTGAACGTGCGTGGGCGAGTCGAGCATATAGCCGCGTTCCGTCAACAGATCGTCAAGGCTCTCCGGCTGGACTGCGGCGTGAATCTGGAAGCGCGGCGGTAGCGATTGGGCAGCGTAGAAGTCCTCAACTGCGGCAAGCTTCTCGTCAAGGCCAAGCGTCCCACAATGCTCCAGCGACCACACCGAATTGGCGCGGCCGGTGACGCCCTGCGCGCCGCGTGCGCGCCAGCCATCCACGTCAAGGCGATTGGGGGCCGGCCACGCTGCGAACGCGGCCCTCTCGATCGTGCGCATCGTTTCGATAGGCAGACTTGTGAACTGGGCCTGCCAGAGTTGAAGTTCCGTCTCCATGAGGCTGAGTATAACACGCGCCATACGGCTCCGCGACGAAGTAGGCCGCCCGCTGCAACGCTCGGGTTGGATGGCATTGTCGGCTGTGCTACACTCGAGGCCAAGCCGTACACGATGAGGAGAGAAGATGCCCGTCAACACGATCGCGACCGACTATGAATTGCTCGACAGCGGCAACATGCAGAAGCTTGAGCGCATTGGTCCCTATCTTCTGGTACGTCCGTCGGCGCAGGCCATGTGGTCGCCCCGGCTTCACGAACTTGAGTGGGCGAAAGCTGACGGAACGTATGTCCGCACGAGCGAAGGGGGCGGCAAATGGGCATGGCGCGTCAAGGTCAAGCGCGAGTTTGAGATGCTCTTCAACACGCTTGCCTGGGAGATTCACCTGACGGACTTTGGCCACATGGGCCTCTTTCCAGAGCAGGCGGACAATTGGGATTGGCTGCGCGATCTGATTCGGCAGCGCATGGCGAAGACCAATGACCGCAATTTGCACGTACTCAATCTTTTTGCATATACGGGCGGCAGCACCCTTGCGGCGAGCCAGGCAGGGGCGCACGTCGTGCATCTCGACGCAGCGAAGAACGTCGTGGAATGGGCGCGCAAGAACGCGCGGCTCTGCGCGATGCAGGAGCGCCCCATCCGCTGGATCGTTGACGACGCGCTCAAGTTCGTCAAGCGCGAGCAGAAACGCAGCCAGCGCTACCAGGCTATCATCCTGGATCCGCCGAGCTTTGGGCGGGGACCCCAGGGCGAAGTCTTCAAGATCGAACGGGACATCATGCCACTGCTCGAGGCATGCCACGAGTTGTTGGCCCACGATTCACTTTTCATCCTCTACAGTTGCCATACGCCCGGCTTCACCCCGCTAACGCTCGCCAATCAGCTTGGGGAAATGATGGGGACGAACGGCGTGGTCGAATCCGGCGAAATGACCGTGCGCGATCGTTCCGGTCGCAGCTTGCCGAGTGGCTCCTATGCCAGGTGGTCTGCCGGACGGTAGGCCATGGCGACGGATATCACGAGCCTTCAGAACGAGCGGGTCCGCAGTGTTGCGCTGCTTGAAAAGCGCCGCACGCGCGATGCGCGGTGCGTGACCGTCGTCGAGGGCGTGCGCGAGGTGACGCGCGCGCTTGCGGCCGGCGTGATTCCTGTTGAAGCCTATGTGTGCCCGCAGCTTGCGGAGGGTGCGGATGAGACTACCGCCGCGCTCGAGCGACTTTCGCTTCTGGACGCCGAGCGGCGCACCCATCTCTTTCGCGTGACTCCCGAGGTCTTTGCGCGGCTTGCCGTGCGCGAGGGAAGCGGTGGTTTGCTCCTCGTTATTCCCTATGTGACGCGCCGGCTGGAGGAAATGCCGCTTGGCGAACCGGCGTTTCTTGTGGTCATTGAAGGCGTCGAGAAGCCGGGCAATCTGGGCGCCATTTTGCGGACGGCCGACGCAGCCGGCGTGGATGGCGTCATCGTCAACGCCGGCGCCACCGACATCCATAACCCGAATGTGGTGCGGGCCAGCCTCGGCACGCTTTTCAGCGTGCCCATTTGCGAGGCCGCGCCCGATGAGACGATTGCATTGCTGCGGACAAACGGTGTACGCGACAATTGCGGCCGTTCCCGATGCAAGCGTGGTCTACACGAGCGTCGATCTGAGAGTTCCGACTGCAGTAGTCATGGGCTCCGAAGCGTTCGGACTCTCGCCCGAGTGGCGTAAGGCCGCCGATGCGCTGGTGGCAATTCCCATGCACGGTATTGCTGACAGCCTGAATCTCGCAACGGCAACGGCGCTGCTCCTGTACGAGGTTGTTCGCCAGCGCGGCGCCTGATCAGTAGGCGCCGCGCCGGCGATTCGTGGCGCACTCCTGATCGGTGGCGAGCGCCGTGTCCGGATTGCGGGATAACCTACTGCACACCTGTTCGATTGGTGGCAGAATGGCGGGAGTACAGCGGCAATTCGCAGGGCAGCCGCCATCGCATAGACCTTTGACGCGGCCATGTCGCTATGCTACACTGGATAACAGGGCCGACCGATGTACGTCGAGTGTGAAGGGTAGGAATGATGAACTCAAAGCGACTGCGCAGCGGTGTGATTTACCTGCTGCTGGTCATCGCGCTGGCGAGCTTCTTGTACGCCATGCTCGGCCGCCGTAACGCGAATCAGTTGTCGATTGTTCCGCTCGCAGAGGTTGCCACGCTCGTGCGCAACGCCGATGCGGCGTCGATTAGCATCAACGGCGATGAGCTGCTGGTGACGCGACGTAATGGCCAACAGGTTGAATCGCGCAAGGAAGCCGACAGCGGTCTGACTGAACAACTCATTAACCTGGGTGCAACCAAGGAACTGTTGCAGCGGGTGGATGTGAAGGTTAACGAACCTGACTTCTGGGCAAATTGGGGTGGCGTGCTCTTTGCACTGCTGCCGATTTTGCTTCTCGGCCTCTTCTTCTTCTTCATTTTGCGCCAGGCGCAGGGAGCCGGTAACCAGGCCTTCTCGTTCGGCAAGAGCAAGGCGCGCATGTTCACTGGCGATCGGCCGACGATCACCTTCCAGGATGTAGCGGGCAGCGAAGAAGCCAAGCAGGAACTTGAAGAAGTTGTGGAGTTCCTCAAAGAGCCGCAGAAGTTCGCTGCGCTTGGGGCGCGCATTCCCAAGGGTGTGCTGCTTGTCGGCCCTCCGGGCACAGGCAAAACGCTCATGGCCAAGGCCGTCTCCGGCGAGGCAGGCGTTCCTTTCTTCAGCATTTCGGGTTCGGAGTTTGTGGAGATGTTTGTGGGCGTCGGTGCCAGTCGCGTGCGCGATCTCTTTGAACAAGCCAAGAAGAATTCGCCATGCATCATCTTCGTTGACGAAATCGACGCTGTTGGCCGCCATCGCGGCGCAGGGCTGGGGGGCGCGCACGATGAGCGCGAGCAGACCCTCAACCAGATCCTCGTCGAAATGGATGGCTTCGACACGGACACCAACGTCATCCTTATTGCTGCGACAAATCGGCCCGATATTCTTGACCCGGCGCTTCTGCGCCCAGGTCGCTTCGACCGGCGTGTGACGATGGACTCTCCCGACGTCAAGGGCCGGCGCGCGATTCTTGATGTCCACGTACGCGGCAAGCCCCTTGCGGCGGATGTCGACCTTGACGTGATTGCCAAGCAAACGCCCGGCTTTGCTGGGGCGGACATTGAAAACCTCGTCAATGAGGCAGCGATTCTGGCCGCGCGGCGCAATCGCCGCTCTGTGGGCCAGGAGGAGATGCAGGAGGCAATCGAGCGCGTCATCGCCGGTCCAGAGCGACGCAGCCGCTTGATTTCGCCGCATGAAAAAGAAGTAATTGCCTATCACGAGGCCGGTCATGCCGTGGCAATGCACTTTTTGCCGAATCATGATCCGGTGCACAAATTGACAATTGTGCCACGCGGCATGGCGGGCGGCTACACCATGCCATTGCCCGACGAGGAGACGAATCTGGAGACCCGTGAGCGTTTCCGGGACCAACTTGTGGCACTCCTGGGCGGGCGCGTGGCCGAGGAAATCCAGTTCGATGACATAACGACCGGCGCAAGCAATGACCTTGAGCGCGTGACTGCGCTTGCCAGGGCCATGGTGACCCAGTGGGGGATGAGCGAGAAGCTCGGTCCAATCCGCTATGGGGAACACGGCGAGATGACATTCCTAAACCGTTCCGTGAGCGAGCACCGCAACTACAGCGACAAGGTGGCGCAACAGATCGATGAGGAAGTGCGCCGCCTGGTGGACGAAGCGCACCAGCGCTGTAACCAGCTTCTCTCAACACACTGGGAAAAGATGACGATTCTCGCCAACGTGCTTCTGGACGTGGAGACTGTGAACCGCCCCGAGTTCGAGGCGCTCATGCGCGGCGAAAGCCCCTTCCCGCCATCGGACCGGCGACCGGCACGCCAGACGCCGCCTGAAGTGAAGCGCGAAGAGAACTTGCGCGACAAGCGTTCCGACGGCGGAATCGACCTTGGCGGCAGTCTTCCTGCGCCCGCATAGTGGCGGTGTTACGAGTCTTGCACAGTTATCTGCCGCCACATGCAAGGTTCCGGCGCCGCGAATGAAGATCGAGCCGCCTTCCACGAATGGCAGCCAGACGGCCCCGGGCAACATGCACGGGGCCGTTGTTCTACCCGTGCGACCTGCGGCACGGGCTGTGACGGTCTTCCCTGAGGCGCTGCCTGCAGGCGGCCCCAACGCTTGGCTCTTCCTTCTGGGACGTGGCGCGTTCCTGGGCATCGCTCTACAGCGCGTGGTCATCTTCATCGTTGGTATTCTTGCGATTGGTTTGGTGCTGCTGCGCGTTCCAGGTGGTGGCTGGCCGGCGCTCTTTCTGCTTGGAGCGTTGGGAATCGTCCTGATTGCCCGCTCATTCGCAGCGCGAAGCAATTATGTGCATTTCGTTGCTGACGTCGCTCGCGCGCCGTTCGTCGAAGCTGCGCCTTTGCCCACGCGCGAGAAACTGCCTGTCTACATTTGGGGACGGCTTGAGGTTGAGGGCAAAGTTGGCCGCTTCGCCGCCTTGCCAGGCTTCTATCGGACGTTTGCAAGCCGCGAACACGCGATTATTGGTTTGGCTGCGTCACGTTCATGGTTGGGGATCTCTACGCTGATTGACCTCGAGGAAGGGCTCTGGTATGCGTTTTGCGCTCCCGAGGATCTGCAGGAGGTTTGCACTGGGTCGATTCGCTGGGGGGGTGTTCGGTACTCAGCGCTCGCGCTGCAGAGGTGCACCGCGCGCACGAACGCGAATGGGCGGATCAAGAAGCGCATTGAAACTCTCTACCTTGCGACGAGTGATTCTTCGACCAGAGATCGGATTCTTGCGGACCTGGCCGTGGATGGAGCTTGGGCAGGGACTCCAGACAATCAGCGCACAAATTCGACACGTGTCACATCATCCGGATAGTTCGATTCCTCCTCAGCTCCGGCTGGAGGCACAATAATCATGGACGGAAGACCTGACATCCAACTTAAGAAACCGGTGCTTGGCAAAGTCCCGCTCGCGTTTCCGGCTGGATTTTTGTGGGGCACGGCGACTTCAGCGCACCAGGTTGAAGGGTGGAATCGCAACAACCAGTGGTGGGCCGATGAGGACCGGCCGGGCGCAATTTGGCATGATGACAAATCGGGCGCCGCCTGCAACTGGTGGGCGGATGCCGAGGCCGATTTCGACCGCATGCAGGCGATGGGACTTAATGCCCATCGTTTGAGCGTTGAGTGGAGCCGCATTGAGCCCGAGCCAGGTTGCTTCGACGGCCGTGCCATAGAGCGCTATCGCGCGATTTTGAGCGCCCTCAACCAACGCGGCATTCGCCCGATGGTTTGCCTTCATCACTTCAGCAATCCGCTCTGGCTGGAAGCGCGCGGCGGCTGGCAGAATGTCGATGTGATCGAGCGATTTCAGAGCTTTGTGCGTTATACGGTGAAAGCGCTGCGCGATTTGTGCACAATGTGGCTCACCATCAATGAGCCGCAGGTCTATGTCAATCACGCCTTCCTCGAGGGAATCTTCCCGCCGCACGCAAAGAGCACGTGGGCGGGGCTGCGCGTCTACCGGCACATGTTGCTTGCGCACGGTGTCGCGTATCAGACAATCCATGCGCTCCAGCCTGAAGCGCAGGTGGGGAATGCATCGGCGTTGCGCGCCTACCGGGGCGAACGATCAAATTCCCGCGCAGATGCATTCGCGGCGGCGGTTCACCGCTACCTGGGCGAGGATATCTGGCTGAAAGCGATCCAGAGTGGCTTCGTTCTGCCGCCAATGGGCCACGGCGACTGGCACCCGGCGCTGCGCCATTCATTTGATTTCATCGGCATCAACTATTACACCCGCTCGCTGGTCCGGTTCGTACCAAATCCACTCAAGCTCTTCGGCGAGAGGAAGCACAAAGCCGGCGCAGAATTGTCCGACTCCGGACGCGACGGCCCCTACAGTTGGTATGCGCCTGAGGGTCTATATGACCTTTGCATGGAGCAAAGTGCGCTCGGCAAACCAATCTACATCACTGAGAACGGTCTGCCCGATTCCGATGACGACCAGCGGCCGCGCTGGTTGCTGGCTCACCTTGCGGCCGTGCAGCGTGCCATCGGCGACGGCGCGGATGTGCGCGGCTACTATCACTGGACCTTTGTTGACAATTTTGAGTGGGCCGAAGGCTGGGGCCTGCGCTTCGGCCTCATCGCGCTGGACCAGAAGACGCAGGAGCGGACGCCGCGCGCGAGCGCTGCTCTCTTCGAGAGTATCGCGCGCGCTAATGGGATTGCGCCCGAGGTTGTGAAGGAATATGCGCCGGAACTGTTGCAGTAACGGTTTTGGCTGTGGCGCATAGGTTGGAATCAGATGACGAGCAAGCTGGCTCTCCGTTGTTCCGCCTACCACCTGTACACGTTCGCTTGCCCGTAGCTTCTCAGCAGTTCCCATCCTACAACACGGCATCGCCTTCCCCGTCGATCCACTTCGCACTGAGAAATACCAGGGTCACGCTACGCATTGGGAACGTGATAATGTAGCGCAGGCCCTCTACTACGGTCCACCTTCACTGTTCCATGACGCTCGAGAGTTCCTGAAAATTCGTAGAACAAATGTCTTGACAAAATAGAACGGGCGTGCTATAATCTGTTCCTACGGACGAAGCGGTTGGACCCGCAGGAGCAAAGGAACCGATACTCATGGCACTTCCAAAATCCAGGCGCAATGACAAACAGCCCGATTCCGCTTCAGATGCCGAGAGCGGCAGCGGCGCAACTGCGTCGACCCTGACGGGCAAGGCACGGGCACTTGAAACAACGCTGGCAGGTCTCAACAAGCGCTTTGGCGATGGCATCGTCATGCGCCTGGGTGATGCCAAGGCGCTCAACGTCGAGTCGATCCCCACGGGCAGCCTGAGCCTTGACATTGCCCTGGGTGTCGGTGGCGTGCCCAAGGGGCGCGTGATCGAAATCTATGGCCCCGAATCGTCGGGCAAGACGACTCTCAGTCTGCACATAATTGCCGAGGCGCAGCGACGCGGCGGCATTTGCGGCTTTGTCGATGTCGAGCATGCGCTGGACCCGGCGTACGCCGCACGCATTGGCGTGGACGTCAACAATCTCTACATCTCCCAACCGGATACTGGTGAACAGGCGCTTGAAATTGCCGAAGCACTGGTGCGTTCGGGTGCGATGGATGTTGTCGTGCTCGACTCTGTGGCGGCGCTTGTGCCGCGCGCCGAGATCGAAGGCGAAATGGGTGACAGCCACGTGGGGTTGCAGGCGCGGCTCATGAGCCAGGCGCTGCGCAAGCTTACAGGCGTCATCAAATCCTCGGGAACCTGCATGATCTTCACCAACCAGTTGCGCCAGAAGATCGGCGTGATGTTTGGCAATCCCGAGACGACTTCTGGTGGCATGGCGCTCAAGTTCTATGCGTCGGTGCGGCTTGACATCCGGCGGATTGAGGCGATCAAGCAGGGCACGGACGTCGTGGGGAACCGCACACGCGTCTCCGTCAAGAAGAACAAGGTGGCGCCCCCCTTCAAAGTCGCTGAGTTCGACATCATGTACAACGAAGGCATCTCTACGGCCGGGGATTTGATTGACCTCGGCGTTGACCGCGAAATCCTGACGAAGCGTGGTGCGTTCTACTCCTACGGTGACCTGCGTCTTGGTCAGGGGCGTGAAGCCGCCAAGTCGTACCTTGACCAGAATCCGGAGCTTGCTGCCGAGATTGACGGCGTGATTCGCGCGGCAGTGGGTTTCGTGTCGAATCTGGCAGTCGAAGGGGTGGATGATGCTGCGGATCTTGCCGATGATACCTCCGACGTTGCGCTTGCCGCCGGACAGGAAGTAGGCATCGGCTTATTTGAGAGTGCAGATCCGATGGAGCGCGCCGCCTGACGGGGGCCGGGCCGTGCGCCCATGGTTGTTGCAGCTGTTGCAAAGTAGCCAGGCAGGATTGGTGAGGCAAAAAGGAACGAGGAACCGGCAGCGTGGCCGGTTCCTCGTTCCTTTTTGGCGCGGCTGGAAGTCCGGCTGCACTTTCCGGTGCACCTTTGCCCGTCGATGGCGCCCGTGCTAGAATTGCGCGGGGATGCACCGCTCGAATGGCTTGCCCGCGGCATGTCTCCAACCGGATGGGGAATCGCATGGGAAAGCGTGAAAAGGGCGTTTTTCCCATCGCCTGTACCTGGAAGTGTGCGTGCGGGATTGAATTTGCAACTTCACTGGGGTGCGTTCGCACTTTCACCTGCGGGTTTCTCATTGTCCAATCCAACGGTCACGCCAGGCGACTCCGCACAAGACGATGCATCGTGCGTGGACCTCGCCGTCGTCATCCTCAACTACAACACATCGCAGCTTCTTGCGGCCTGTCTCCAGTCGGTGTTTGAGGCCCAGGGAGTGCGGCTGCGCGTTTGCGTAGTGGACAACGCAAGCAGCGATGGCAGCGCCGAAATGGTGCGCAGCGCGTTTCCACAGGCGCAACTGATCGTCGCGCCCGCCAATGTCGGCTACAGCGCCGGAAACAATCTCGGGATGCGTTGGTTTGGTTTTGACGGTTCGTCGCGAGAGCCGTCTTCGTTGCCCCGCTACGTACTACTTCTCAACCCTGATACGATTGTGCCGCCTACGGCTTTCGCCGAAATGGTACGCTTCCTTGATTCCAACCCACGCGCAGGCGTCGCCGGTCCTCGCTTGAGACGCCCCGACGGATCGCTTGACAAGGCGTGCCGTCGCAGCTTTCCCACGCCGGCGGTGAGCTTCTACCGCATGGTTGGGCTGAGCCGCCTGTTTCCACGCAGCCGGCGCTTGAATGCGTACAATCTCGAGTTCATTCCTGAAGATGCCGTATGCGAGGTGGATTCGGTCGTTGGCGCCTACATGCAGGTGCGGCGCGAGACGATTCTGCGGATTGGACTGCTGGACGAGCGCTTCTTCATGTACGGCGAAGACCTCGACTGGGCCAAACGGATCAAGGATGATGGCTGGGAGGTCTGGTACAATGGGCGCGTACAGGTTATGCACGTCAAGGAAGCTGCCAGCAGCCTCAGCGCGAAGTCAAGGATCGACTTCTACGAGGCGATGTGGCTCTTCTATGCCAAGCATTACCGGGCGCATACCCTGTTTCTTCTCGATTGGATGATTCTGCTCGGGATTGTTTTCAAGGGCAGCATTGACGTTGGAAGGCACCTGTGGCGCTTTGGCCGCCGCTAAGTGGGTCGCAGTCCACGCGTCTCGGTTGCACTTGGCAAGCTCAGTCTCTTCCGGGCTAATCACAGAAGTGCGCAGCGAATGGATTGCAGTGCAGGCTGGACAATTTGAACGCAAGCGAAGCCCGCTCCAGTACGAAACGCAAACCGACATCTCGCCTGGGCAATGCACCGGGCGCGCCGGCGATTGCCCCTGCGTCGTCCGCGGCGCCGCCAGGCGCCATCGAAACGATTGACGACTACCTTCTGCGCAGTGGGCACCAGCCGGGTCGCCTCAAGCGGCCGCAGGCGATTTTTATGGCGGTGCTGCTCTTCGCCGACGTTAGCACCGTCGCTTTGGCTTACTATATTGGCTGGCTGACGGCCTCTTCAAACCCGCAGAACGTAATTGGTCCGTTTGTCGAGTTTTGGCCATTGCCGGTCCTCAATATAGTCGTTCTGTTGGCAACCTTCGTTTCGCGGCGCATGTATCTGCGGCGCCGCCCGATCAGTCACCTCGACGAATCACTCAAGATTGCCCTGTACGACACCTTTGCGGCGTTGATTACCGTCGCGCTTCTCACCCTTTTTGCACCGGACTTGCGCTACCACCGTCAGATTGTCATCATCGCGTGGGCGATGATCTTCGTGCTGCTGACATTCGTGCGCACAATCCACGCGCAAATTCAGTGGCAGGTGCAGGCGCGCGGAATCGGCGACGACCGCGTGCTGATCGTCGGAACGGGCGACATCGGTCAGTTGCTCTTCAACCGCATTCAGCAGAATCCGCGGCTTGGTTTTCAGATTGTAGGCGTGGTTGACAACGCGCGCGTCGACCGGCGGCAGGCAGCCATGGACGCGCCCCTGCTGGGGACGCTGGCAGACATCACGCGTATCATCGACAAATATGCGATTGACGAGGTTTTCATCGGCCTGCCGGAGAGTAGTCATCAGGACCTCGTGAATATCATCAGCCTGTGTGAGCGCGAGAAGGTCGGCATCCGTGTCTTCCCGGACGTGTTCCAGATCATGGCAAGCGAAGTGACAATTGCCGACTTGGGCGGCCTGCCATTGCTGACCGTTCGTGACGTCGCGCTTCAGGGTTGGAAAGTCTCGCTCAAGCGCGGGCTTGATCTCGTGGGGAGCGCCGCCGGGCTCGTTTTCCTTAGCCCGTTCATGCTTCTCGCTGCGGTGTTTGTCAAGCTTGACAGCCCTGGCCCGGTCTTCTACGCACAGGAGCGAATGGGACTCGATGCGCGGCCCTTCAAGATTATCAAGTTCCGAACGATGCGTGCGGACGCGGAAACTGCCGGCCCAGGCTGGACAACGCCCGATGACGAACGCAAGACACGCCTGGGCAAGTTCTTGCGCCGTTTCAACATTGATGAACTTCCGCAGCTCATTAACGTGTTGTTGGGGGACATGAGCCTCGTCGGGCCACGCCCGGAGCGCCCTGTCTATGTGGAGCAGTTCCGCCAGAGTATCCCGCGCTATATGGACAGGCATCGCGAAAAGGCGGGCCTTACGGGTTGGGCGCAGGTGAATGGCTTGCGCGGGGATACGTCGATCGTGGAGCGCACCAAATACGACCTCTGGTATATCGAGAACTGGTCGCTCTGGCTCGATATCAAAATTATCCTGCGCACGATTGTGCAGACGCTTGTGGGAACGAATCAGAACGCGTATTGATCGTCGCCGTTGGCAGGCGCGCTGCGGCATTGCGCCTTGATACAAAGAAGAACGGCCCCTTTCAACGAAAGGGGCCGCTTCGTTAGGCAAATCATCCACTGCCGGCTCAGCCCAGTGCAAGAAACTCGTCGAGTTGGGCGAACGTGCCGCCAAAGCCTTGGTTCATTGACTCGTGATTCGCTGCGAATACCGCGATTTCGGCGGGAGAGGCGTTGAACGGCCGACTCCGCAAGGTAAGCCGCGTCGTCTCGCCCATCTCGACAAGTTCAAGCTTGACCAGCATCTCGAGGGGCCAATCCTGTGCGCTGGGATGGCGCGTAATACCTCCGTTCGGATCCGAAAAGGAATTGACCCAGACGATGAGATCTTCCGGCTTGATCTCAAGGTAGATGAATCGTCCCCACATCGGGGCGCCATTCGCTGCAGCCATGCCATACAGGAACATTCCTTGCGGCCGGAAGTCCAACGCCACGTGCTCCATGGCGAGGCCTTTCGGTCCCCACCACTTGGCCAATTGGTCGGCATGCGCAAACGCCTGCCAAACCCTTGCGCGCGGGGCGGCGACATCGCGCACGATCACGATTTCGGCCGCTTGCGCGGAAAGCAGTTCGGCCAGTCTATCCCAGCTTTCGATCTGCCCCTCTTCCATGCCCGAGGCAATCATTCCGTCACGGTCTTCGCTGCTTGCGAAGAGTTGGTGCATTGTGAGCAGTGTGCCTCCATCCTGTTCAACAAGGGTCGCAGTTTCGAGAATGACATGCCCGGCCATCGCCTCATACTCAAAGGTGTAGACGAGCTTCTCGACCGGGTTGACTTCTTTGAACTCCCCGCGGAAGGCGTGCGTGCTGCCATCAGGCGCAACCTGCACATAGCGCCACTGTCCGCCCACGCGCAGGTCGTGCTTGTCGACGCTCGTCCTTAGATAGCGGGGCCCCCACCACTCTGCTATCAAGGCCGGATCGGTCTGCGCCCGCCAAAGAAGCGCGCGCGGGGCATCAAACCAGCGGACAATCTGTATCTCCCGCTCCGAGGGCAGGGTCATTGTTTGCTTGGCTACCTGGCTCTGTTCCATGATTCTGACTCCTTGGTTCTACTCAGTATCAAGATTGTCGACATGCGGATGCGGCTTCACTCCGGGCTGTGGTGGTTGGTCCGGGATATTGCTTGACTGCATCTCCTTGAGCAATTCCTCCAGGCGGTCGAACCGATCCGCCCAGAGGAGACGATACGGTGCGAGCCACGCGTCAAGCTCCATCATCGGCTCGGGGCGCAGGTAGTAGAGTCTGCGCTGAGCGTCGGGATGTACACCGACCACGCCCGCCTCCTTGAGCACACGCAGGTGCTTGGAGACAGCGGGCTGGCTCATTCCCAGCGCTTCGACAAGCTCGTTGACAGCAAGCTCGCGTTCGCGCAGCAACTCAACAATGCGCCGTCGACTCGGTTCAGCGAGGACTTCAAAAACGTTGCTCACATCAGTATATTACTACAAAGTTATATAACTGTCAAGGAATATACGAGGCAAAATAGAATATTCGCAAGTACCGGCGAATCGGCGTGGTTGGCAAATCAAAAGCTGCCGGCCGGGATGCGGTAGCGTCGAGTCAATTCCACTCCATTGGGTTCGGAGCGAAACCTATTCCGGCGCTCTGCCCCAGGGCGCGATGAAGGTTTCGGGTTCGACGCCGAGCGCTTCCGCAACGCGGGTGATGTAATTGAAGTAGGCAATCACCTGCGTCGCATCGTGAATGGCGCGGTCGTCAAAGCCGTGGGCACGCAACGCGTCGAGATCGCCCGGCGACATTTCGTGCTGGTGCAGGGTTAGTTTGACTGCGTAAGCGCAGAGGGCGGCATCTGCGGGGCTGAGCGAAGCACTGCGCCAATCGGCCACGATTGCATGGACGAGGCCGTCGGCTTCTGCCGGAGACAAGGGATAGTTTGTGGGGTCTTTGGCGATCTCGGCACGGAGATCGTGGGCGTGCGACTGTGTTCAGTAGACGCAGCCGACCGTTGCTGCGACGACCGTCGCAAGCATTTCACGCCGGCCGCGGCTGAGGGGTGATTCGCCTGCCATCAGCGCGCCATATTGCTCCATGCTGGCTTTGAGGGCGCGCGGATTGAGGCTCATGATACGCACGATGTTCCATATGCGCCCGGCGCGCTTGATCGCCTTGTCGAACTCCAATTTGAGCAGGCCGGTGGCTTCATCGTCGGCTACCTGGCGAATCCAGGGCATCGTGATCACCTGTTGGGAATGTGAGCGAGCGGCGCAAAAGGTACGCCCTGAGGGATTCGAACCCACGACACCCAGTTCCGAAGACTGGTGCTCTATCCGCTGAGCTAAGGGCGCACACGGGATGTAGTTTAGCACAGGCGAGGTTCGGCGGCGAACGCGTCAGTCGCGGTGCTGCTCGCGAAACGCGACCGCAAAGCTCCGCAGCGCGTCTTCGGCATCAACGTCGTGCGTGCGCGCCAAGGCGACGATTTGCCACAAAGCGCGTCCGATTGACGCTTCGTCAGGGGCTGAGCCCAGCGCGTCCGCCAGCGCCTGGTTCTCTTGCGCAAGCGCCGTTCTGTCAACGAGACCCGCCTTGTGCGCTTTGGACTGGAGTGCGCGCGCCTTGGCCAGGGCCGGCAACGCCGCAGGCACGCCATCAAGCAGATGGGGCGTGACGCCCCGCGTGGCCTTCTCCTGCGCCTTGATGGCGTCCCAGTTTGCCAGAACATCATCCACACCGCCGACCTCAGTTGCGCCGAATACGTGCGGGTGGCGGCGAATGAGCTTGGCGACTACCTGCTCCATTGCGTCACCGAGTAGGAAGCGCCCCTCCTCCGTGGCAATCTGCACCATCATCGTTGCGGTCAGATAGAGGTCGCCCAGTTCCTCGACGATGTTCGCGGTGTTGTCGGCACCAGTTTGTTCGGCGTCAATCGCCTCAATTACCTCGGCGCACTCGCCCAAAAGCTCCTGGCGCAGCGTGGTGAGCGTCTGCTCTCGATCCCACGGGCAACCTTCCGGTGCGCGGAGATGCGCGACGATTTCCTGGAGATCGCTGAAGGAGCGCCCAGCCGACCTGCGGCGGCAGGTAGACGCTGGTCAGATGGTCGAAATTGGCGTGGCCGTCCAGTGCATGGAGTGGGAGCGTGACGACGCTCTCGATTTCTGAGCCGGCCGCATGGATGATGTGCGCCGGATGTTCTGCCGGATAGGCATTGAGCAGCGTGAGCTTGAGATCGGAGGCAAGCCAGGGAGCATAAACCTGCGCGACCAGAAGCGGCAGGTGCACCTCGACGCGTGGATGATGATCGGCGGCGAGGAGCATCGCGTCCACGACCTGCGCGCCATCCATCAGATCGACACCGACGGCCGCAAAGGAGGGGGCCACAAAACTCAGCCCGCCGACGATGCGCGTAGTGATTCCGAGTAGTCGGGCACTCTGCAACAGGCGCGGCGTCGTGGCTTCACCTACCCACGGGTGGCCGGGAACGGCGAACACGACGCCACCGGGCAGCTGCAGCCATCTCCAGCACGCGCTCGACGATGGCAGCGTAGACCGCAGCGAAGTCGGTGTCTCGTTCGTAGAGATCATCGCAGGCGGTCGTGAGGTGCGTGTTGGGGAGCTCGGCAACGCAGGGGTGGCGGACCGTGCGCAGCACAATGCGCTGCGCGCGCGCCAGGATCTGCCACGCCTCAAGTGTCAAGTCCCCGATTGGACCCGGTCCCAGCCCCAGGATAGTCAACTGCGCCGGCGCGGGGGCGCGATCTGCGGCCACAACGGGGCCGCTGTGGACTCGTTCACGAATCGACTCCTGTCATCTCAAGCGAAATGTCAATGTGGCTTCGCCGGCAGTGTATCAAACGGGGCGGCGCTTCCAGGACCCTAGCCTCGACCAAAGGGGCGCACTTGCCAGAGCCCTTCCACGAGGACCGTGAGCAGCAGCGCCACAAGTACAAATGCCGGGTCAAGCAGACTAAGCGCACTGAGCGCGAGGAGAGTCGTGGCCGCAAACGCCATGAGTACCCCCTGCCGCAATGCAGCTTCAGGGGCGGGTAACGCGCCAGGGTGCCGGCTGTTCACTCCGGCAAGTGCGGGCCAGCGCTCATGCAGTGCCAACGCAGCAACGGTGAAGAGCCCCGTGGCAAAGAGGAAGAGCGCTCCGAAGAGGCCGACAACTGCGGGCAGATTGAGAGAACCGTCAACGCCATAGGGGGAGACGGTGGAAAGTACATAGTAGAGTGCGGCCGCTCCGGTGATCGCAGCAATGGAAGCCCACGCGGCCGCTTGTGTGCGCGTCATACGCGGAGTGTATCACCAGGGACACGTCTGGCAAAATGTGATCCGGCGACCACCAGGGCGAATTGGCAATTCAAGGTGCGTGGTGGTCATTGCGTGGCGCACAGTGTGCGGCGCGAACTCAACAAGTACAGGCGCCGGCCCGTGGCCGATGCTCATGGAAGTGCGGCAACGATGCTCAGGAGGAGAGCGCCGACCACGGGCCGGCGCCTACGCAGATTCATGCGCCCTCGCGGCAAAGCTGTCTGTGTAACATGAGCTGGAACTGATTTGTGGCAAGAGACGATCCAGGCTCTCGGGGAGCCCCTTCCAACACGAACCCCTCATGTACCCTCCTGTTCAATCCGGTGAATACCTCTCTTCCGCGTTCAACGGCCTGCTGCCGGCACTGAGCGTGTGCCCGGGCTTCTACATGCCGTGCGAACCCGCTGCGTTTGTCCCGCACACCGCAGCTTTGTATAATGAGCCGGACGCGTCGGCCGTCGGCGACGCACCGGCACTTATCCTTTTCACTGGACGTCGCACCTGAAAGGCAGTTCATCATGGCAGAAACAAAGCGCAAGAAGACACGAAATGAAAAGATCTTCTACTGGATCAGCATACTCGTGATAGTCAGCCTCGTAGTCGGTTCAGTTGCAGTCGCGGCATCGTACCTTTTCTAGGTGACCGGTGGACGTCGGCAAGGGTCCGACCCAGCAGACACGTCTGGAATGAAGGAGAGCGTTGAAGGGCACTCAGCCGCTGTCGAAGATCGACAGGGGCTGATCTTTGCATGTGCGGCAGTCCTTCTTTTCAGCCTCAGTCCGGTCTTGTCGCGCTGGGCGCTGGTTGGCGTTGGCGCCTATGAAGCCACCTTTTGGCGGCTGCTGATTGCAGGTCTCGTGGTACTTGGAGCGGCGCGCGTTGGCCGCCAGAAATTGCCGGGAAGCGCGGACTTTCCTCGATTTGCCCTGTTTGGTCTGGTTGCAGCGCTCCATTTCGTACTGTACATTGGCTCGCTGCAATACACATCCATCGCGCATAGTTTGGCTCTGGTCTACACTGCGCCGGTCTTTGTGGCGCTGATTGGGTGGACAACGGGTTCCGAGCGCATCACGCGGCGCCGATGGGCGGGAATCGCAGTTGTTGTCGCCGGCGTCGCCGTACTCACAGGCTTCACCTCAGCGCGAGGGACGGCGGTAACGGGCCGGCCGGCGCTCTTCGGCGACATGCTTGCGCTGGGCAGTGCGGTGGCCTTTGCCGTGTACAGCGTTGTAGGCAGGAGCCAGCGCAACCACTATGGACTCCTTGCCTATTCGGGGTCAGTCTACCTGGCGGCCGCGTTGTGGACGCTGCCGGCCGCGGTGCTCACCTGGACGGCGGAGGGCTACACGCGGCGCAGTGGTCGCCAGTCTGCTTGGCCTGGCGCTCCTACCCCTGGCGTTCGGGCACACGCTCTACAACGCGGCTCTGCGCCTCACGAGCGCGACAAAGGTCAACGTCGTGGCAACGCAGGAACTTACCCTCGGCGTTTTGTGGGGTGCATTGCTCCTTGGGGAGGTCCCATCTGCGGAGACGCTCGCCGGCGCGGTGCTGACGTTGATTGGCGTGGTGTTGGTGGTTTTGTGACGGTTGGACTGGGTGATGAGTTTATTGGTTGAGTGGATGATTGAGCTTGATCCTTGGTGGGGCGGATGGCGATGAACGAACGATTGGCAGCTCTTTCCGGATACGACGCAGGTGGTGCGAAACGCTCGCGGGATTGACGCGTTGTCGATTGCTGGGTGCGACGTGGCCGAACTGGCGGCCACTTGCGGCACGCCCCTCTATCTGTTTGACGAAGCGACACTCGACGGACGCGTTCAGGAATATCGCGACGCCTTGCGCTCGCATTACGCTGGCGAGTCGGCAATCACGCTAGCGGGCAAGGCGCTGCTCCTGCGCGCCAGCGCGCAGTGGGCGGCGGGGCGCGGCCTCTGGCTCGATTGCACGGGGGCCGGCGAACTGGCTATTGCGGCCGCAGCCGGATTCCCCTCCGAGCGGTTGCTCGTTCATGGCGTGAACAAGAGTGACGAAGACCTGCGCGCGGCGCTCGAAAGCGCTGCAGTGATCGTTGTGGACAATCTGAGCGAATTGCGGCGGCTGCTGGCGCTGACCCGTGGCGGCCGCGCGCCGACGCCGGCGCTATGGCTGCGCGTGCGGCCGGGAGTGGCCGTCGAGACGCACGCATATCGGCAGACCGGTCAATCCGACAGCAAGTTCGGCATGGATGCCCGCGAGGTTTCGGCGGCGCTTGGATTGTGTATCGAAGCGGGGCAGCCGGTGGAAGGCATTCACTTCCACCAGGGGTCCCACTTTCACGACGTGGCGCCAGTTGGGCCAGGCCTTGAGGCGGTGCTTGACCTGATCGCCGCGCTCCGGCAAGAAACCGGCTGGCTGCCGGCGGCGCTTTCGCCAGGGGGCGGATGGGGAGTGCCTTACCACGAAGACGACCTGCCCCACCCCGCTATCGAAGAGTACGTGAAGTTTGTGGCCGATGAATTGACGGCAGGATGCGCATCGCGCGGGCTGCCCTTGCCGCGGCTGCAGTTGGAGCCCGGACGCAGCATCGTTGCACAAGCGGGTGTTGCCATCTACCGCGTTGGTGCGGTGAAGCAGAGTGCATCAAGGCGATGGCTACTTGTTGACGGCGGACTCGCCGACAATCCGCGCCCGGCGCTCTACGGCGCACGCTACACCGCGCTGCCGGTTATTGACCCGGAGCGCCCCGCCACCGGCCCAGCTTCGATCGCCGGACCTTATTGCGAGAGCGGTGACGTCATGATTGCCGATCTGCCGCTCCCCGATCTGGTCGAAGGCGAACTGCTCGCCGTTCCAGTGAGCGGCGCCTACCACCTCAACATGGGAAGCAATTATAACGGCGCGCGGCAGACCGGCCGTCCTCTGGCTGCGTGCCGGCCGCGCCCAGCTTGTGCAGCGGCGCGAGACGGTCGATGATCTCTTGCGGCGCGACGTGGCGCTTGAGGGATGAGCAATGCCGCACCCACTGCGCTTCCTGCTGCATGTCCGGAGTGCGGTGCGCCAGCAGTGAGTGGAATGGGCTGCAGGCAGTTGCTGGAATGCGTGCTTGGATGGGAGGCGCAGGATGCCGAACTCGCATCCAGGCATTTTCTCACCGTTGCGGCCTTCAATCTGCAGCACCCGGCCCAGTATACAGATGAAGCCAATGCCATTCTGCGTACGGCCTTCATTGATGTCGTGGAGAACCGCGCAACGCCCGCAGATATCCGCAGGCGCATGGGTGTGCGCTTCGCAGGCGCGCGTCGGGTGCTCAAGCCCGCAAGCGCACACAACGCAGTGGCGCGCCGCTGGAAGCTTACGGTTGCCGATGTTTACGCTGCGGGCAGCGTACAGGGTGCGGCGGTACGCGTCAATGAGTGGGCTGCTTCAATTCGAGAAGACATTGCGGCGGAGCAATCCTGATTCAGTCGGAGTAAACAATGGCGGAAAAGGTGCGCTGTTTCTGGGCGGGCGATGATCCAGTTTATATCGCCTACCACGATGAAGAATGGGGCGTGCCGGTTCATGATGAACGCCGCCTTTTCGAAATGCTGATCCTCGAGGGCTTCCAGGCTGGGCTTTCATGGCGCACCATTCTCCACAAACGCGAAAACTTCCGTCGCGCGTTTGATGGCTTCGATCCGGTACTTGTCGCCGGCTATGACGAGGCCAAAATTGACGCATTGCTGAACGATCCGGGCATCGTGCGCAACCGGCTCAAGGTGCGCGGCGCGGTGCAAAAACGCGCAGGCCTGGCTGCGCCTGCGTGAAGAAAAGGGTTCGGTGGTGAAATGGTTGTGGAGCTTTGTTGGCGGCGCGGCGCTGCTGCCCGCCGAGCCTCCAACGCGCGAGACCCTGCGCACTACCTGCCCGGAGGCGGAAGCAATGTCGAAGGCGCTGCGCAAGGCCGGTTTCACCTTCGTCGGGCCAACCATCATCTATGCCTACATGGAGAGTGTGGGCATGGTGGATGACCACATGGCGGGCTGCTTCAAGGTTCGCGTCCGGTAGGCTACACCTGCGGTCATCCCGGCATCGACTGGGAAACCTCAAGAAAGAAGCTGGCCGGTGCACCATGCACCGGCCAGCCGTATTCTAGAGAGATGCCTGCTTGACGACCGGGCGTGCCTCGCTGAGCCGGATCAACTCGCGCACCACGTCATCGATGCGCCTTTTGTAGCGCAGCATGTCGCGCCGGCACTCAATCTCTGCCGGCGTCTCCGCCTTGAAGGTGCGCAAACCCTCATCGAGCTCATTGTCGATGCGCACTTTGTACAGATTGATGGTGTTCCCGCGCAGGAACTCGCGCATCTGCGTAGCAACAGCCGTGTCGTAGTACGTGAGATCGTTGTGGAGATCGACGAGACGGTCCGTTGCGATGGCGGGTACGGGCATTGCCCGAAGAGTTTCCCAAGCACGGTTCAGTTTGCGTCGGTACACTGGCAGGTATCCAGGTGGCTATAGTTCGCTAACGGACTGGCTTCGTGAAGATGCAGAGAATGCGCACGCCGACTCTGACCTGGGAAGATTATCGCCATCGCACGGCACATTCCAAAATCGCGGGTTGCCGAAAACGCACTTTGCGTGTATGTCGGCAGCTTGCAGGGCCGACCTCGGCGAATGCGCCCCGGCAATCGCAACTATTCGGCGGCATCCTGCGGATTGATCACGGACTGGCCGTCATGCGACCGGGATGGACTGAGAGCGAGGCTGGGTTGAAGAGGAATCGGCCGCTGGTGGCGAGCACCGCGCCACGCGACGTAGACCCAGAGGACAATTGCACCGCTAATGGTAACCAGGCCGGCGACAACGAAAAGTGCGGTGTAGCCGATTGTGACAATCATGTAGCCGCCAACCAGGGATGCCAACGCGAAGCCCATGCCGCCGGCAAATTCGCCTGCGCCCGCCATCGTTGTGCGGAAACGCGGCGGCGTCACCTCCATCATGTAGACGAAAAAGCTTGAGTAGCGCACCGCTCCAAACGCACCCATGGTGATGAAGGAAGCCCCGGCGACGGGCCAGAGTGGAATCATCGCCAGAGGAAGCAAGCTGAGCCCGGAGCCGATTGTCGCGCCGATTGATGAGTTGGCAGAGCCCCAGCGCCGAACAAACATCGGCACAGTCAGTACGGTGAACACAGACACCAGATGGGACGCTGCGACGATCATGCCGATGGTGGCTGTGGACACGCCAAGGGCATCGTCCATGTAGACATTGAAGAAGGTGAGCCCTGCGCCCAAACCGGTGGCAGTCAGCAGGCGAACAAGCGAGAGTACCATGAGAACGCCGATGAAGCCGACGGCCGCACTTGGCGCGCCGGGCGACCCGGAGACCGTCTCCTCTGTTTCGGCTGGGTGCACGTGGACGCGCACGATCAATACGATGGCAACGAGAAACAGGAACGCCGATATGTAGAGCGGCGCGCTGTAGGCAGCAGGTTCAAGGATGGACCAGCCGAGCGCCGCGGCCAGGAGCACCGGCACAAATCCGGCAACCGGACCACCTACAAAGGCAAATAGGTTGCTTGCGGCGCTCTGAATGGAGATAACCCGAGAACGTTCAACGCCGCGCGTCGAATTGACCAGCGCAGGTGAGGCGTTAACGAAGTAAAGCGCGACACCCAGGTAGAGCAGCGAGAACATTCCGATTAGCCAGAGCGGCTGCGCCGCAGGCGGCACCAAGTCGGTCGCTGCGAGCGCGAACGTGGAGAAGAACGAAATCACCACGCCCCAGATCATGAGCGGGCGCGCGCCAAAGCGCGTACCCAAGGTGCCGGCAGGCAAGGAGGCCACGGCAAAGACGACAAGCGCGACAGAATTGACCTGGCCCACGAACTCCGGCCCGTAGCCCATGCGCAGGATATAGAGGTTGAAGATTACGGGGAAGACGCCATCAACCGTGAAACTCACGATTGCCGAAACGATCAGGATCAGGCGGATGTCGCGGCTGTATGAGTGAAGGGCTGTGCGGTACTCGGCGATCATGGCATTGCGTTATCCGGTTGCGCTGTCGCGTTCGTGGGGACGCTTGAAGCCTGCACAGCAATCCCTCTCATTTTGGCTCAAAATGCTTTGAAGAACAAACTTTATGCACTGGCTTACTTGACAAAGGCCGTTCCGTCTGGGAGGATATCTTCCGCGCTCTAACGGGCGCGGATTTGTGGACTTGCCGCAGTTGTTCAGATGCGTAGCTCTTTACCGCAGTTCAATAGCGCGGCACAAAAGAAGCGATTGCAGGACAAAAGGAGTGAAGCCAATGGCTGTTCAAAGTGCGTCGCAAGGCGTGCGTGGCGCCCCAGGTGGTCCACCGCGCGGCAAGCGGGGCAGCATGAGGGAACTTGGTCGGGCAGTGCGGTACCTGGGGCATTACAGCAAGCTGACGATCTTTGCCTATGCGGCAATGGTCATCAGCCTGATTGCGCAACTCATGGTTCCGCAGATGATCCAGAACATCCTGGATGCTGTGTCAATTGGCGCGGTTGTGAATCGATACAACGAGGCTGGGCCGGCGGCGCAGGCAGCAATGCTTGAGCAAAGCGGCATGACGACTGCCCAGCTCGAGGCGGGCGCGACCGGTGCACAAACGGCGCTCATTTGGGCAATCGCCCTGATTCTCGCGTTTGCCGTTGCGCGTGGCCTTTTCTCCTTTGCCCAGACCTACATGTCCGAGTCCGCAAGCCAGGGCGTCGCCTTCGACTTCCGCAACGAGCTCTTTGCCAAAATCCAGCGGCTTTCGTTCAGCTATCATGATCGCAATCGCACCGGCCAGCTGATGATTCGCGCGACCGACGACGTGGAGAAGGTGCGCACCTTCATCGGCCAGGGTCTACTGCTTGCCGTGCAAGCCGTGCTGCTGCTGGTGAGCGCCTTGATCCTGCTGGCGATGACGAACTTGCAGTTGACGTTGATCATCCTGCCAATTCTGCCCATTGCATTCGCTATGTTCATGGTCTTCGGCAGCATGACGCAGCCGCTCTTCGCCAAGGTGCAGACGCGCCTCTCTGCGCTGAATACGGTCCTCCAGGAAACGCTGCAGGGTATCAAGGTTGTGCAGGCGTTTGCGCGCGAGCCGAGCGCGGTGGCGCGCTTTGATCGTAGCGCCAGTGACCTCATGGATCAGCAGATCCGCGTGGCGCGCATCTTCAGTTTTCTTTTTCCCGTTATCTTCCTGGTTGCCTCCCTGGGGCAGGACGCCGTTCTCTACTTCGGTGGCCGGCAGATGATTGCGGGAACTTTGACGATTGGCGAATGGCAGAAGTTCAGCCTCTACCTGGTCTATGTCTTCTTCCCTATCGGCCAGCTCGGCTTCATCATATCGCAGATGAGCCAGGCGCAGGCGAGTGCGCACCGCATCTTCGAGATTGTGGACGCACCCAATGAGGTTACCGACAAGCCGGACGCCGTGATTCTGCCCCCCGTGCAAGGACGTGTGCAGTTCTACAATGTAGGCTTCAGCTACTTTGGCAGCAGCGAGCCTGTTCTCACGGACATCGGCTTTACTGCCGAACCGGGGCAGACGATTGCCGTCCTGGGCGCAACCGGGAGCGGCAAGAGCAGCTTCATCAATCTTATTCCCCGCTTCTATGATGTGAGCATGGGCAAACTGCTCGTTGACAACTACGACGTGCGCGATGTCACAATCGAATCCTTGCGCAAACAGATCGGTATCGTCCTCCAGGAAACCAATCTCTTCACCGGGACGTTGCGCGACAATGTCGCCTTTGGCAAGCCCGAAGCTACCGACGAGGAAATCATTGCGGCGGCAAAAGCTGCGGCCGCTCACGACTTCATTATGTCCTTCCCCGACGGATACGACACGGCGGTTGGCGAGCGTGGTTCGACGCTCAGCGGCGGGCAGAAGCAGCGTATTGCCATCGCCCGCGCTTTGCTGCTCAATCCCCGCATTCTGATTCTGGATGACTCCACAAGCGCCGTAGACGTGGCAACAGAAGTGCTCATCCAACAAGCGCTTGACAAACTGATGGAAGGGCGTACGAGCTTCGTGATTGCTCAGCGTATCAGCACGGTCCTCAATGCCGACCGTATCGTGGTGTTGGATAAGGGTCGGGTTGCTGCAGTGGGGACCCATCATGAACTGATGGAAACCAGCGCAATCTACGCCGAAATCTATCGCAGCCAACTGCTCGAAGACGCCACACCGCAGGATGATGATCCGGAGCTTCAGTTCCTGCCGGAAGTTACGTTGGCGGCCAACGGCAAGGGCAATGGCGGTGCGACAATCGCCGGTGCAAAGCGGCAGACTCCACATGAAGACGAGGGGCCGAATGTAGAGGCAGCTATCGCAAAGGCTGCGGCAGAAGCCACAGCAGCCGAGGGTGCGGCGGCAGAGGAAGCGGCAGACTTCAGCGCCGGGATTGATGGAGGTGCACTATGATGGGTCCCGGCAGAATGCTGGATCAAGAGGTTGCCAAGCCCAAGAATGTCAGTTCGACACTGGGCAGGCTTGCCCGATACTTCAAGCCCTATGTGCTCGTTTTGATTGGCGTCCTGGTGCTCCTGGTTCTCAACACATGGGTGCAGGTAATCACGCCGCGTTTGACTGGCCAGGCGATCGACTGCTTCGTGACGCCTGCGATCGCCAGCAATTTCGTTGATGAGACGGCTGCAACGGTAGGCGCTCCGCCTGTTGCGGAGGAGGCGGCAGTCGCGTCGATGCCGGAATCGGCAGCCCAAACCAATTGCACCTTCGCCGATATTCCGCCCAATTCGCCGCAAAGTGACTATCTCGCCGGCCTGGGGCGTCTGGTGCTCTTGCTGGTAGGGCTAGGAATCCTCGGGGCTGCGGCCTCGGGCCTGACCTTCTACGCAATGGGTTGGACGGGACAGCACGTCCTGCGCACTCTGCAGACGCAGGTCTTTCGTCACCTCACGCGGATGTCACTGGGCTACTACAGCAAGGTGGAGAGCGGCGACTTGATGAGCCGCATCACCAACGACATCAGCACGATCCAGCAGGCAATGTCCTTCGCGCTCGTTCAGGTCCTTGGCGGAGTGCTGTTGCTGGTTTGGATTGGCTGGAGTATGTTGCGAGAGAATGCGGTCTATGCGCTGATCAGCCTGGCAGTCGTGCCGATCATGATTGTGGCGACTCTCTGGTTTAGCTCGCAGGCACGCAAGGCGTTTCGCAAAACCCGCCTCGAGATCGGCAACGTCAATGCAGAGCTTGAAGAGGGCATCTCCGGCGTCCGCGAAGTACAGGCGTTCAGCCGCGAAAACGCCAACATCGACTCCTTCCAGACGGCAAATGCAGCCAATCGCGACGCCAACGTGCGCGCCGTTGCATTTACCTCTGCGCTTGCTCCCGCGCTAGAGGCTTTGGGTTATGCAGCGCTGGCAGTTGTTGCAGGCGTGGGCGGACTTGCCGTATTGCGCAATGTGCCGATCGGCGGTGCGGTTGTCTCAATCGGCCTGATCGTCACCTTTATCGGCTATGTTCAGCGCTTCAATCAGCCAATCGCGCAGATCAGCATTATGTGGACCAACATTCAGAGCGCCGTGGCAGGCGCCGAGCGAATCTTCGAGTTGCTTGACCTAAACGCTGAGATCGTTGAGAAGCGTGGCGCTGTGGCGATGCCGCAGATAGCGGGACGAGTCGTTTTCGAGAATGTCTCAGCCGAATATGTGCCCGGTGAGCCGGTTCTCAAAAGCATCGACCTCGTGGCCGAGCCGGGACAATCCATCGCGATTGTCGGGCCGACCGGTGCGGGCAAGACGACGCTTGTCAACCTGCTGCCACGCTTCTATGACGTAACGGCTGGGAAGGTGTCGATCGACGGCGTGGACGTGCGCGACGTCACGCTCCCCTCCCTGCGCCGCCAGATTGGCGTCGTGCTGCAGGATACGTTCCTCTTCAGTGACACGGTGATGAACAACATTCGCTATGGGCGGCCGGAGGCGACCGACGAAGAGGTGATCGAGGCGGCCAAGCTTGCTCGCGCCGACG
This sequence comes from uncultured Chloroflexia bacterium, assembly GCA_963735275.1. Lineage (GTDB taxonomy): Bacteria > Chloroflexota > Anaerolineae > Caldilineales > Caldilineaceae > UBA5069. The sequence continues at coordinate 1,646,127 of CAVTKJ010000004.1, forward strand.
AGTTTATTGTTCGCTTGAATGACGGCTACAACTCAATTCTGGGCGAGCGCGGCGGCGGCCTGAGCCAGGGCCAGCGCCAGCTGATCTCGATTGCGCGCGCCGCACTGGCCAACCCGCGCTTGCTGATTCTCGACGAAGCGACAAGCAGCGTCGATACGCGCACGGAGCGGCAGATTCAGACCGCACTGGAGCTTCTACTCAAGGGGCGCACCTCCTTCGTCATTGCGCATCGCCTGAGCACAATTCGCAACGCCGATGTCGTGCTGGTGCTCGTCAAGGGCGAGATTGTTGAGAAGGGGCGCCATGAGGAACTGCTTGCCGCGCAGGGAGTCTACTACGACCTCTACATGAGCCAGTTCCGCCGCCAGGAGGAAGTTCAGGAGCGCAGCGCAGGCACCGCCGGCGCACAGCTCTCAGCGGCGACCGCGACTGCCTAACTGCAGAACTGCAACACAGAGGCACAGAGAGCACAGAGAACAAAAACACCTGTACGCAGAAACTACGGTAACAACGGAAACAGCAGGGCTGTTCATGCCTTTTCCGTTGTTACCGTAGTTTCTGCGTACAGGTGTTGCTGTTCTCTGTGTTCTCTGTGCCTCCGTGTTGCAGTTCTGCCGTTAGCCGAAGTGAATCCCCTGCGCGAGCGGCAGGTCCGTGCCCCAGTTAATTGTGTTCGTTTGGCGGCGCATATAGCCCTTCCACGCGTCTGAGCCCGACTCGCGGCCACCGCCGGTCTCCTTCTCGCCGCCAAATGCCCCGCCGATTTCAGCCCCGGATGTGCCGATGTTCACGTTGGCAATGCCGCAATCCGAGCCGGCGTGGCTGAGGAACTGCTCGGCCGTGCGCATACTGTCGGTGAAGATCGCGCTCGAGAGCCCCTGCGGCACGCCGTTGTGCAAAGCCATCGCCTCCTCAAAGCTGGAGTAGCTGAGTACATACAGAATTGGTGCGAATGTCTCGTCGCAAACGAGCGGCGACTGCTGCGGCATGCGGATGATCGTTGGCTCAACGAAGTACGCGCCGATATCTGCGCGCGTACGCCCGCCGCAGAGCAGCGTGCCTCCCTCGCTCCTGGCGCGGGCTACTGCGGCGTTGTAGGCTTCCACGGCGCGGGCGGAGGCCAGCGGCCCCATCAAGGTGGCCGGATCGAGCGGATCGCCGATCGGCACAGTGGCATAGGCACGTACGAGCCGCTCGCAGAGTGCGTCCACGATCGACGCATGTGCGATGATGCGCCGCGTTGAGGTGCAGCGCTGTCCGGCAGTCCCCACGGCGCCAAAGAGGATCGCACGCGCGGCCATGTCGAGGTCCGCGTCGGCGGCGACGACGATCGCGTTGTTGCCGCCAAGCTCAAGGATGGCGCGCCCAAGGCGTCCCGCCACCTTCTGCGCAACGCTGCGCCCGACGCGCACAGAGCCGGTGAAGGAGATCAGCGGCAAGCGCGTGTCGTTGACCATCGCCTCGCCAACACTCTCGTTGGGGCCCACGACAAGGTTGAAGAGGCCATCCAGGCCGTGGTCGGCCGCGACGCGATTGGCAATGTGCTGGACGGCAATGGCCGTCAGCGGGACGCTTGGCGACGGCTTCCAGATCATCGTGTCCCCGCAGACGGCCGCGAGCGCTGCGTTCCACGCCCAGACGGCCACAGGGAAGTTGAAGGCGCTGATGATGCCAATGGGGCCCAGCGGGTGCCACTGCTCGTACATGCGGTGCGCTGGGCGCTCCGAGTGCATGGTGAGCCCGTAGAGCTGGCGCGAAAGCCCAACGGCGAAGTCGCAGATGTCGATCATTTCCTGCACTTCGCCAATGCCCTCGGCGCGAATTTTGCCCATTTCGAGGGAAACCAGTTCGCCGAGCGGCTCAACGTAGTCGCGCAGCGCGTTGCCAAGATCCCGGACGACGAGGCCCCGGCGCGGCGCGGGCGCCATGCGCCACGAAGAAAAGGCCGCCTGGGCCTTTTCAACCACGCGATCGTAGGTCGCCGGCGTTGCCTGTGCAACTGTGGCAATCGGCGCGCCGGTCGCGGGATTCAGCGATACGAGGGGTTCACCGTTGGGGTCGGTGACCCAACCATCGGCGCCCGTGCAAGCACCGGCATTCAGTTCCGTGATGTTAAGTTTCGCGAGCAGGCTCTTCATTGGGCCGGCCTTTCTTTGAGGAAAACCCCACCCTGACGGCAGGGCGGGGTGATTGAATGTCGGTGTTGGCTTCTGATCGACTGTGCAGTGCTACTCTTCCTTGGCGCGCTCGACATAGGCGCCCGTCCGTGTGTCAATTCGCAACAGGTCGCCTTCCTTGACGAATGCGGGGACGTCCACGGTCGCGCCGGTTTCAAGCTCAACCTTCTTGAGAACGTTGCCGGCTGTGTCCCCACGCACGGACGCATCGGACTGCGTGACACGTAGAACCACGAAGGTTGGCAGCTCGACGTCAAGCACCTGACCCGTCTCACTCTTGAGAAGCGTCACGGTTTCGTTTTCCTTGACAAACTGCATCGTCTCCTTGATGCCGTCTACCGGAAGCTCCACCTGATCGAAGTTCTCGTTGTCCATGAAGTGGTAGTGAATGCCGTCACTGTACAGGAATTGCGCCGGGCGCGTTTCTGTGACAATTACATCAATTTCGGATCCTGCGCGCACGCGGTCTTCAGTGATCTTGCCGTTTTCAAAGTTCTTCAGCCGAAGGCGCACGAATGCGCGCCAGTTGCCTGGGCTGATGTGCTCGTACTCGACCACGCGATAGAGTGTGCCATTGTAGCGGATCAGCTGCCCGCGCCGCAGGTCGGAGGTTGTTGCCATTATTGAACGTTCCTTTCGGGCCGGAACGAAGCTCTCGCAACGAGAGTCGTTCAGATAGGTGGCGTAGTATCCACACGCGATCCGGCACAAGCGCGTGCTGCGCATGCGCGTTTGAACGCGGGCGCAAAGCCTTACCGATTGTATGCGCTTGGAGGATGATGGGCAACTTCTGACGGTGATGGCGGGCGATGCTTGTTGTCAGCGCTTGCGCGGTTGGGCGGCGAGGGTGGTGGCGTGTACTACTGCCACAAGCGTACAATCGGTTCAAACAAGGTGCGTGGGGTCTCACTTGCATCGGCAGCGGAGAGGGTGCGTCCATACCACACACGCCCGGGGATGAGGCCATTCTGCAGCCATACCCCATTGCTGCATTGATATGCGTAGGGGCCCGCACCTTCCGCCGCCTGCGCCGTCACAGGCCGACATTGTACGCCGCCTTGAAGTTCTAGCCGCCAGCCATCGGTATCCTGGACGATCTGTGAGCCGTTGACTAGATTGAAAGCATAATTGACGCCGAGCGTCGGGCAACAAGCGGGGTCCTCGTCCGAGTGGGTCGTCATTGCGACGACGATCTGACCGTTGCTTATTTCGAGCGCATCGACCTTGACGCGGTCGCCAAGTTCGATTGATCCGGCAAAGGTTGACGCGCCGTTGTCATTGCGCACGGCATAGAGATAGATGAACATGCGTCCGTCCCCTGCATCAGCGACGAGCAGGCCGGCGCTGTCCAGATCACCGTCTTCGTCGAGATCGCCATCGGCGCGCAAACCACTCTGCGCTACAAGCACGCTGCCTCCGGTCTTCTCCACGTTTGGCGCGTAGAACTGGCCGTTCACGAGGGTAACCGGCGCACCGATGAGGTCAATGGTTACAGGGAGGGTGGCAAGCGCCGCGGGGTCGAGCGGGAGTGCGTCGCTGCGCAGACCAATTGGTACGACATTCCTGATGGCGAAGCCGGTGGCCCCTGATGCGGAATCGGCGCCACAGACTATGGCGGTCGGTTTGTCTGGATCATGCACCTCGAAACAGGGGTCATACACCTGATCAGCAACGGTGCATGCCCAGGCGTCGGCGCGCGGTACAAACGCCGAGTGCGCCGTGCAGGAGCCGTCGCGCTCGGCAGTGGCGCGCGCACCGACAGTCCGGACAAGTTCTGTGCGGACAGGTGGATCGAATTCATCTGCGGATGCAGTGCTGATGCCAAAGAGCGATACGACGCGCGGGACAATGTTTGCGAGAAGTGCAGTGGCGACGATCGCGCCGACTATCAGCAATGCCGGTGTAAGGCGGCGCCTGGTGCGCCGGCTGTAGTAGTGCCTTGCCATTTAGATATTTCTCGGCCCGCCTGGTTCAACTCTGCGCAATGAGACAGCCTGGAGAGTCAGTGATGGCTGCGATGAAGGGGCGAAGGATGATTTGCGACGCTGCCGCCTCGAGCGAGTGCGAATTGTAGGCAAGTCCGGCGATGATAGAGCCGCGCGCATCTGGCGCGTTCAATAGACAAGTATAGGGCTTGTTGCACAAAATGCAAAGGACGTTTGTCCTCCACAATCCATGCTCACAGGTGTACGCAACTTCAGGCAAGCTGCGCTGGACTCGAACAGCCGGGTGCACTACGGAAAGCGGCGCTGCGCTAGTTCAAGTTCCTTGGCGCTTGCTGTGAATCGATACAGGCGGGCCGGGCGGTGTTCGCCTGTGGAGAGATTGCCGCTTTCTTCAAGGATTCCCAGATCAAGGAACTTGCGGCGGAAGTTGCGTTTGTCGAGTTTCTCGTCGAGCACCCGCTCGTAGACGCGTTGAAGCGCCGAAAGCGTGAATTCCTCAGGCAAGAGAAGGAAGCCGAGGGCCGTCCATTCAAGCTTCCAGCGCAACCGCTGCAGCGCGTATGCGAGAATACGTTCATGGTCAAAGGCGAGGGGCGGTAGACTGTAGATGCTCCACCAACTGGCGTCGGCAGCGTCTGTTGCAGCCTGAACAGTGTTCGCGGCCAGTTCGGCGCCACTGGCGAGTGCAAAGTGCGCAACGCTGATCACCCGCGCGCGAGGGTCGCGCTCCGGCGCGCCGAAGGTGTACAACTGTTCAAGATAGAGACCGGCAATACCGGTCTCCTCTCGCAACTCGCGCAGGGCGGCCGCGTCGACATCCTCATCCATGCGCACAAAACCGCCCGGAAGCGCCCACTGTCCCTCAAAGGGCGGCGCGCCGCGCTCGATGAGCAGAACTTTCAGATCGTCATCGGCGAATGCAAACAGAACAACGTCGACGGTGACGGCCGGCCGTGGGTACTCATAGCAATAGCGGCCGCGCACGGGGTCACCGCTGGAAGAGTCCTGTTGGGTTGATTCGTGCGGATGCAAGTGATTCTCCACTCAGTTGAGCTACCGCGACGATGCGCGGAACGACTTGTCAATGCCATTCTACTATCAGTCGACTACAAGACAGTTCCCGCCCAATTGGAACTCTGCGTCGAAGCGCCACGGGCTACTACATGGTTTTCGCCAAAGCACTGTGGGCATGGTAGCGTAATGCCGCAGACATCAAAAGTGGAGGATGCTGCGGGAGATCTGCGTGCGACGAGTCTTGCGCTGGTTGCAGCCAGTTATGATGGGAGCTGCAGCCGTCTTCATAGCCGTGTGGCTTGCCAGAGTCTGGCCGAGCTTGCGCGCCCATTCGTGGCAGCTCAACCCCTTCTGGCTCGCCGCATCCGTCCTCCTCATGCTTGCAAGTTGGGGCGTTGAAATCGCATTGTGGCGCGGGCTCATGGCGACACTGGGTGGGCGGATGGCGTATGTGCCGTCGGCTCGCATCTGGTTCAAGAGTGCAATCGTGCGCTACGTTCCGGGGAACATCTGGCAGCCGCTGAGCATGACGCTCTATGCGCAGAAGCGAGGCGTGCGCCCGGAAATCACCGTGACGAGCGTTGCACTCTACCAGATCTTCAGTCTGATGGCTGCGGGGCTCATTGCAGCCGTCTATTTCCAGGCAACGGGCAATTGGGGACTCCTGACGGGAGTTGTCGGCGGCAATGGCTGGCTGCTGACCTCACTTCTTCTCGCCCCGGCGATTCTGTTCATCGCATCTCCGAACCTGCTGGTGGTCCTGCTGAACTGGCTCCTGGCAAAGGTGGGACGGCCTCTGGTTGAAGCCGGGCTCAGCCGGGGCCGCCTTGCGCTGCTTCTGGCAGTGGCGCTGTTCGATTGGCTGCTCTGGGGTGCAACCTTTGCGGCGCTTACGTTTGGGGTTTCGGCGTTCTCGAGCGCGGAGATGGCTGGGCTCGCGCCGCATCTGATTGCTGCCTACGCCATTGCATACTGCGTCGGTTTCCTGAGCCTGATCACGCCAAGCGGCTTTGGGGTGCGCGAAGGCGCGCTCTATCTGCTTCTCGTGACGGTCATGGACCCTGCCGTGGTGACCGTTGCAGCCCTCGCCATGCGTTTCTGGACCATGATCGGCGAGGTTGTCATGGCGATTCTTGCGACGGTTACCGAACCGCACGTTCCAGTTTCACAAACCGAAGGACAGGCCGGAGCCACGGTGGCTGACATGCCGAACGAGGCGAGCCTTTGAGCGCCGAATTGCAGCAATCGTCTGGTTCAGGCAGGGAGACCGGGCGCGTTCGGTTTGCACTTGCGGTCATCATTCTCGTTGCATTCGCGCTGCGAATCTTTCGGCTTGGCGCGCAGAGCCTGTGGTATGACGAGGGGGTCACCGCATGGCTGGCACGCTTGCCGCTGGCACAGCAGGCCGCGTGGACAGCCAATGATATCCAGCCACCGCTCTACTATGCGGTGGTTACCTTCTGGGGCGCGTGGCCGGCTGGAGCGAAACAAGCCTGCGCTTTCCTTCTCTCTTCTTCGGCGTTCTGTGCGTGCCGCTGATGTTCGTACTGGCACGCTGGTGGTCGCCCACGGGCAGGCGCGTTCCGTTACTGGCCGCGGCGCTGACGGCAGTGCATCCACTGCTCCTCTATTACTCCCAGGAAGCGCGCATGTATGCCCTGCTCATGGCGCTGGGGTTGGCGGCGGCAATTCTACTCATGCCATCATTCTTTGGGGTGATGGGATGGGGACGATGGATTGGCTTCTGCTATCGTGGGCGCACTGGCGCTGTACACGCACTACTTTGCGCTCTTCCTGCTCGCGGCGATTGCCCTAGCCTGGCTCTGGCAGTATGCCGGCCGCCGGCGGGGGCTTGGTCGCTTTGTGACTGCACAGGTTCTCATTGCGCTCCTCTATGCGCCGTGGGCAATTGTGGTGTTGCGCCGGTTTTCCGCCGATGCGTCCTACTGGCAGGGTGCATTCAAGCTGCAGGAGGCGCTGCGCAGCGTGGCGGCGCGTTTCATTGCCGGTGAGACTCTTGGCGAAGGGCAAGCTGCGCAATGGGCCGTTGTCATCCTGCTGCTTACAGTGGCGGGAGCCATCTGGCTGGCGCGATCGCAGGCTGGGCGACGTCCGGCGTTGCGCTACGCGCTAATCTGGCTGGTGATTCCCGTGGCCGCAGCGCTTGTGCTGGCATCCACCGCGCCAAAGTTCAACCCGCGCTACGTGCTGCTCGCGCTGCCGGGCCTGCTGCTGATTTGGGCTTTTCTGCTTGACGGGCTCTCGGCGCGCCCCGGTCTTGGCTGGCGAATTTTCACGCTGGTTGTGGCGGGCCTGCTCTTCATGCCATTTGCGTGGGCAACGGGCAACTGGTACTTCAACCCCAATTTTGCCAAGGCGCAGTGGCGGGAGGTTGCCGAGTTTCTGCGGCCGCGGATTGATCCATCCGAGGGTGTCATTCTTGTATCAGGTCATGCCTGGCCCGTGTGGGATTACTACGCGCCTGACATGCCACCGCTGCGCCTGCCGGATATCGATGTGCTTGATGTGAATCAGGTGCTTGACTTCGCTACAACCGCCGCGCCGTTGCGCGCGCAGTTTGCCCAGAAGCCCGGCGCATGGTTGATTGGCTGGCAGAATGACGTCGTTGACCCAAATGAGGTTGTCGCCACGCAGTTGGAGTTGGCGGGGCGGGAAAAGGGTTCCAGCGCACGCTTCCACCAACTGACGTTGCGCCGCTTCTCGCGCCTGCAGCCGGAGATGGTGACAAGCGAGCCGCCGATCACTGTCCCAGTTGGCGCAGATTTTGGTAACGCGGTGCGGCTTGAAGGGTACCATCCGCTTGACAACGGCGACCTCCTGTTGTTTTGGTCCCTGCTGCCGGGCGCAGCGCCAGGGGCCGACTACCGCGTCGCACTTGAGGTGCTTGACGCGTCCGGGAACGAACCCACGAAACTGCCCGACCGGCGGCTGGCGGGGTACAATGATCCAACCTTCAGGTGGCCGCCCGGTTCAGTTGTAATGGGACGCATCCCGGCGACGGAGTGGCTCGGTGCATCGCCGCAGGATGGCAGCTACACTTTGAAAGTGGGCGTCTATGATGCAAACGACCCCGCGCTGGCGCGCCAAGAAGTCGATGGGAGAGATACGCTCGAACTGCCGGACGTGACGCCGGTGCTCGAGTAGGCGCGCAACTGGATTGCAAACTATACCGAAGCGAGTTTTGTAGCTCGCCTTTGATACGCGATGGACATGAAGACGGCGTTGCTCAGAACTGATCGATGACGAATCGAGGGAGAAGTTGGCAGTGAAACGGACAGGGTGGCTACGATCTGGCGTCGTTTGGATTGCCGGCCATTGCGGCATTCGTAGTGGGCGGCTGCGGCAATCTCGACATCGCGCCGGGGCCCGTGATTCACGAAGTCACTTTCGCGCCTGAGGTGATTTCGCCCAACGCCGATGGTTCTGCCGACGCGACGGAAATCAACTATTCGCTGCGGCGCGCGGCCAACGTGAGCATCTACTTCGAGGATGCAGAGGGAACGCGCTGACACGCTGCGCGACGAGCGGCGGCGTGCCCCCGGTGACTACAGCGTTCTCTGGGGAGGCGTCATTGATCAGCCGTACACGCTTGAGAGCAGCGCCGGTGCGCAGGAGGTGGAAAGCCATGTACTGCCCGACGGCATCTATACCTGGACGATTGCGGCCGAGGAGTCCGGCGCGCCTGCGGCAGTCGTGACTGGAACGATTACGCTTGAAGACGGCGCAACAGATCTGCCCACACTCGATAACTTCGCCGTGGTTCCCGAGGTATTCAAGCCAAATCAGGATGGGCTGCGCGATGACTGGGTAAGCGCCTCATTCTATCTGACCAAGGACGTCGACTCCTTGCTTGTCTACGTAGTGGATCCCAACCAGCCGGACTTGCGCTTCTTCATCGCTGAGGAGCCAGGGGTTGCCAAACCTACCGAACGGGGCTACCACGACTATCGTTATGAAGGGGGCGTAGATTTGAACGCCGAGCCCCCGCCTGATGGCAATTACGAGATCGTTGCCGAGGCACGCGATGCAGCAGGAAATTCCGTGCGCGTCAGCCGCCCGCTCGTCATCGAAGAGGGCGGAAAACCACGTGCCGACGTGGCCGGGGGCGAAATCAACTGGGAGGGTGAGGTCAATCGTGTGGTTGCCGTGCCACTTGACGGCAAGTTGTGTTTCACGGCGATTGTGGTGAACGAAGGCACGGTGCCTATCCGCACGAGCGGGCCGTGGCCGGGCGCGGAATACAAGTTCGCCGAAAACTCCAACACGCTTGCTGCGCGCGAGGATGATTCGTGGTTTCAGCAGGCGGGCGTCTGGCGCTTTGGCATCAACTTCGACACCACAGGAATCGATTTCCCCTATCGCTGGGCAGTTGGGCGCAAGGAGGATCTTGAGAAGCGTGTGATTGACGGGGTGGACCAGTACTACCTCATGCCCGGCAAGCGGGGCGAGGTGAGCGGCTGCATCGTTATCGACGAGAAGCCGCCGGTTGGGACGACTGTGTGGTGGGGAGGCTTGATCCACCAGAATGTGGCGGTCGCGAACAACAATGTCGACCGTATCACAGTTAACGTCGGCGCGCCCTAAACTTCATGTGGGACCTCGAGTAGCGCTGCCTCGCTCAGGGCCGAATCGGTGCGTCAAAGCGCCTCACGAGGTCCTGTCCCGCCGGACTCACGGCAAAGTCGAGGAACTGCCGCACACGTCCCGTTGCGTCTCCCGCCGAGATCAAATAGAGGGGCTGGATCAGCGCATACGTTTGCGCCTGGACCGCTTCCATGGTTGGCAGGGCGCCTTCGATTTCGAGAACGCGCACGCCAAGGTTGCCGTCATTGGAGAGGTCGTCATCAAGAAGCTGGGCGACATATTCGCGCGAAATGTAGCCGATTGCCTGAGGCGTGGCGGCAACGTACGCCACGACATCCGCGCTCGTCGGCATGACCACGGCTGTCAGCGAAACGCCGGTTTCCCCCATTACGCGCGATTCAAAGGTCGAGCGCGAGCCCGAACCTTCCTCACGGCTTACCAGCAGGACCTCGCCTTCATCACCACCCAGTTGCACCCAATCGAGCACTTTTCCTGCATAGAGGTCGCTCAATTGGACGAGCGAAAGTCCGTCGACGTCGTTTGTGGCGTTCACGATGACTGCAAGGCCACCAAGCCCAATCGGGATGCGTTGGAGCCCATCGTTGGCGACTTCCCCGGCGCCGGTGCGCGGCGGTAACAGCGTGCTGGCTGCCAATGTCACCTGTTGCGCACGAACTTGCTCCTCGCCCAGCCTACTGCCTCCGCCACGCAAGTCAAACAAGACATCTGGATGCTGGCGTGAAAATGCCTCCGTCAATGCGCTCAGTACGGGCCGCATCGCAGTCGATCCGGCGATCACGATGGTCGTCGGCGCTGGCGTATTGACGGAGATACCCTCGCACGCAGCAACCGTGCCACACAACGCCGCAACGGCGATGAGGCGAGCGAACGCGCGTACGCGGTAGCGTCCTGGCAAGTGCAAGTTGATCACCTGCGCATCAGTACGACAATGACGATTAGCGAGGCCATGGCGAAACGATAGATGACAAAGATTGTAATGGAACGCGTGCGCAGATAGGAGAGCAGGAACTTGATGCACAGGTAGCCGCTGATTCCCGCCGAAAGCACGCCGACCGCGACAATCAACAGGTCAGTCGATCCAAGCGCACCGGTTTGCCAACTGCCCAGAAGCTCGACGAGCCCTTTGAGGCCCGCGCCCAGGGTGACGGGCACAGACAAGAGAAAGGAGAAGCGAGCGGCAACGTCGCGCTTGAAGCCAAGGGCGAGACCGGCGGTGATCGTTGAACCCGATCTGGAGACGCCAGGAAAGAGAGCCAGTGTCTGCGCAAGGCCAATCAGGATGGCGTCGACAAGGCGAATGCCGGTCAGCGGACGCTCATGGCGCGCCAGCCTGTCGGCAAGGTACATGATGACGCCGAACGCTGCCAGCATAAGGGCAATCGCCAGCATCGTCCGGCCGGCGACGTTGGTTCCCTCGGGGTGAAACATGGCGCTGATAATGTCTTCCAAAAAGAAGCCGGCGATCACCGCAGGAATTGTGGCGATGACAAGAAACCACGCCAACTTGCGTTCTGGGTCGTCACCGATCTTGAACTGCACGACGCTCGTCAGGCCGGCCTTGATCAGATTCCACAGGTCCTGGCGGAAGTAGATGACGACGGCCGCGAGCGTGCCCAAATGAAGGGCAACGTCAAACGCGAGGCCGCTGAGCAGCGAGTCGGTCCAGCCAAAGAGCCACGGCACAATAATCAGGTGAGCCGAGGAAGATATCGGTGCAAATTCGGCGATACCCTGGACAATGCCCAGAATAATCGCTTGCAGGATCGTTTGCAGCATGCAGAATCCTTACGTGTGACGGTCAGATGATTTGGCGGATGGATTCGCCGATGTCAGAGTGGCGCGTGACGTGTCGGCCTGGGGTCTTGCAAGTGTGCGCGCGGCAAGCCTGCGCGCGTGTTGCTCGTGGCGCACCACCTGGTCCGATATCTGGAACGCTTCCAGGAACGAGAGGCGGAACTCTTCGAATGCGCCTGCGGCGAGGGCGGCGCGAATGTCGCGCATCAGTTCCATCATGAAATGAATGTTGTGGATTGTGCCCAGGCGCAGCGCACTGATCTCTCCCGCCTTGTAGAGATGGCGCAGGTAGGCGCGGCTGAAGGTGCGGCAGGTGTAGCAGGTGCACCCTTGCTGGACGGGTTCGGGGTCCTCTGCAAAGCGTGCGTTGCGCAAATTGATGCGTCCAAATGGGGTGAAGAGCGCGCCGTTGCGCGCCACGCGCGTGGGCAGCACGCAATCGAACATATCGATGCCATGTGACACGCCCGCAAGGATATCCTCCGGAGCGCCCACGCCCATGAGATAGCGGGGTTTGTCTGCCGGCAGCAGAGGCATGGTCGCGGCGAGCGTGTCGTACATCTCCTGCTTTGTCTCGCCCACAGCCAGCCCACCAACGGCGTAGCCTGGAAAGTCGAGTGTAGTCAGAAACTCGGCGCTTAGCGCCCGCAAGTCCGGGAAGACGCCACCTTGCACGATGCCGAAGAGCGCCTGGTCCGGTCGATTGTGCGCTGCGCGGCAACGCTCGGCCCACTGGTGTGTGCGCTCAACGGCGACTTCAACGGCGGTGCGATCGGTCGGTGTCGGACAGACGTCGAGCACCATCGCAATGTCCGCACCCAACGCCATCTCCACCTCCATTACCTTCTCGGGGGTGAAGAGGTGAACGCTGCCGTCAAGGTGGCTGCGGAAGGTTACCCCCTGATCGGCCAGATTGCGTTTGTGGGCAAGGCTGAATACCTGATAGCCACCCGAATCGGTGAGGATCTGGACCATTCCAGCGCATGAAGTCGTGCAGCCCGCCCATGCGCGCGCGACAAGTTCATGTCCTGGGCGCAGATAGAGGTGATAGGTGTTGGCGAGTATAAGCCGGCAGCCCGCCTCGTCGAGGTCGCGCGGTTCGAGGGTTTTGACAACGGCCTGTGTGCCCACCGGCGCAAAGGCCGGCATCTCGATCGGGCCGTGCGGGGTGTCGAAGGTGGCCAGGCGGGCAGCCCCCTCGGTGGCGTGAAGGGTGTAGTGGAAATTGTCCATTATCCGCACATGCTAGCACAAGAATGAAAGATCAGGCGCACGTAAACGGCGGCTCGCGCCGACAGGCTGAATGATGGTTCGATTCATCCAACTTCGTAAAGGCCAGTACACCGACTGGCGTCACTCCGCGTGCTGTTGTCGCGCGTGCACTTTGGATCGCGTTCTCGACGACTCGGCCCGACGTAAAGTCCGGCAGCCGCAGGTAATGTGCGGCGGCTTGAAGCATTGCCTCCTGGGGAATGAGGCCGATCAGTTCGCTGCGGTCGACGTCGACACCATGTGCTTGAGCGTGCATGCGCACCGCCTCGAAGACGACATGCAAGGGTGTTTGCGTGTAGTCAACTAGATTCATGCTGACTTGCGCCTGCCCTTCAACCAGCAGGCCCATCGACTTGACCGCAGGGTATCCGCCACTGCTCTCGCGAATGGCTTTGGCAATGGTGCGCGCGATTGCGACGTCGCTGGAGGTCAGGTAGAAGTTGTAGGCAATGAGGAAGGGCCGCGCACCGACAACCGTTGCGCCGGCGGGACCGATGCGCGCCGGGCCGAAGTCGGGGAGGCGCTCGGATGTGGCGATTTCAGTGACGAGCGCTTCAAATTGTCCCTTGCGCAAGGTGGCAAGATTGCGGCGCTCGGGTCGCGTGGCCGCCGCCTCGTAGAGATAGACAGGGATATTGAGTTCGCCGGCAATGCGTTCGCCCAGCGTAGTGGCCAGCGCAGCGCACTCCTCGAGCGAGATATTCTGGATGGGGACGAGGGGAACTACATCGGTCGCCCCAATGCGCGGGTGCTCCCCTTGATGCTCAAAGAGGTTGATCAGGCGTGAAGCAACCGCAACGGCCTGAAAGAGCCCCTCGACAACCGCCGCGGTGCTCCGGCCACCGTGATGACGCTGCGATTGTGGTCCCAGTCGCTGCTGTGGTCCAGCAACAGCACCCCCGGCGTCTGGATTGCAGCAATGATGGCTTCGACCACTTCAGGGCGACGGCCTTCGGAAAAGTTGGGCACGGCTTCTATGATTACATCTTGCGGGGAAGCGGATGGTCCTGTTGCGGTCAAGGGGGTATCCTCTGTGGACATGCATTTGCCCACGTGCTGACGGTGGGCAGTCTTCCGCGAGACATCAAAGATGGGGCGGCTTGAGAGTCGCTCAGCGATGCTTGCACAGTGAATCATTCCAGCGTGCGCACTCGCGCACGGGCCAAGCGCGATGGTATCATGGAGGACATGCGCACACCAAGCCTTGAATCGGACACATCAGAACTTCGGCATGTTGAAATGCCGCCGGCCATGAACGAGTGGGACGCGTTTGTCTCCGGCCACCAGTCGGCGCATGTGCTGCAACTGAGCGGGTGGGGCGCGCTCAAAGTCGCGTCAGGTTGGGAGGCTGAGCAGGTCGCGCTCCCTGGAGGTGGCATCAGTCCGGCGATTCACTCAGGCGCGCAACTTCTCTTTCAGCGCAAACTGGGGCTGACGCTTGGCTACGCACCGCGTGGCCCGCTGGTGGATTGGCGCGATGAACGGGAAGCGAGTGCGCTGCTCGATGCGCTGGCTGAATGCTGCCGCCGCCACGGCGCGTCTGTCCTCAAGCTCGAGCCGGAACTGGCTGACACGTACGCCAATCGCGCGCTGCTCGCCCGACTCGGACTCCGTCCCAGCCCGCTGACTGTGCAGCCGCGCAGCACGATTCAGGTTGATATCAGTGGCAGCGAAGAGGATATCCTCCTGCGCATGAAGAGCAAGTGGCGCTACAACGTGCGTCTTGCCGAGCGCAAGGGAATCACGGTGCGGGCGTGTACAGACGCGGACTTGCCCACCTTCAACGCGCTGATGGCAGAGACGGCGCGGCGCGACAACTTCGATGTTCATACGGCTGCCTACTACAACGCTGCGTTTGCGCTGCTCGCACCACACAATGCCGTCTTTCTCCTTGCGGAGTACAACGAGCAACCGGTGGCGGCAATCGTCGTTTGTGTAGTCGGACACATGGCCTGGTACCTGTGGGGCGCGTCCAGCGACCGAGAACGCAACCGCATGCCCAACCACGCGCTGCAATGGGCGGGCATGCGCTGGGCGCGCAGCCGAGGCGCGACAATCTACGACCTTTGGGGCATTCCTGACGCGTTGGGGCAGATTGCGCAGGGACTGCGCGACGGTGACGGCAGCGGCACTCCAGTGGACGAGATGCCTCTTGATGTAGAAGCGCTGCCGGGTGATGGACTGTGGGGTGTCTATCGCTTCAAGCAAGGATTCGGCGGCAACGTCGTGCGCATGATTGGCGCGTGGGACATTCCCGTGAACAGCCTTGGTTACTCGGTTTATCAGACCGGCCTCAAGGCGCAGTCAACCGGGCGTGCGCTCAAGCATATTGTCGAATCACGGCGAACTCCTTTCACCCCGGTTGCCGATGCTACGCAATGGAGGAGCACCCTCGCGGCGCTACCCAATCCCCATCTGCTGCAAAGCTGGGAGTGGGGAGACGTGAAGGCGCAAACGGGCTGGCAGGCTGAGCGACTTCTGTTAGCCGACGCACAGGTTGCTGTGCAGTTCCTTACGCGCCAACCACTCCCGGGCATTCCCCTGCGCATTGGATATGTCCCCAAGGGGCCGGTCGTTGACTGGAGCGATGGGCGGGCAGTCGATAGAGTCCTCGACGCGATTCAGGCACACGCGTGCGCACGCAATTGCATTCTCGTCAAAATCGACCCGAATGTGCTTGTGTCGTCGCTCGAGGGTCAATCGTTGTTGCGCAAGTTGAAGCAGCGGCGGTGGGTCTACAGTAACGAACAGATTCAGTTCAAGAATACGGCAACTACGGATTTGGTTGTTGCCGAGGAGTCCCTGCTCGAAAGCATGAAGAGCAAGGCGCGCTACAACGTGCGACTTGCGGAGAAGCGGGGCATTTCGGTCCGCCAGGGGACAGCAGCCGATCTCGCCGCATTCTATGCGCTCTACGCCGAAACCGGGCGCGCGATGGCTTTCTTATTCGTCCGGCCGCGTATTATCTGGCAACTTGGCAGACATTTCTCACTGCTCAGGCGGATACGTCGAATCCGGCAGGCGGCGCACTTCTGCTCGCCGAACACCCTGAAGAATCAACACCCATTGCCGGGGTTTTCCTTCTCAAGTACGGGACGACGACGTGGTACTTCTACGGGGCAAGCAGTGAGCGCAGGCGGCGCGACATGCCCAATTACCTGTTGCAGTGGGAGGCGCTGCGGTGGGCGCAAGCCCAGGGCTGCACCACCTATGACTGGTGGGGTGCGCCCACAAATCCAGACGATGAGACCGACGCAATGCAGGGCGTCTGGGGGTTCAAGCAGGGGATGGGCGCGGTCTTTCAGGAGTCTGTAGGGGCATGGGATTATCCCCTCTCCGAGCCGCTTTACGCTGTCTACAGCCGCGCGCTGCCCCAGGCGCTGGCTTTGTTGCGCCGGGCCAAAGGGGTGGCTTGAGAGCAATACTCTTGTGCTGGCGCGGCAGTCGCCGCACCGCCTTTACAGCGCGCGATCGACAGTCCAGATCGATGCTGTCTTGACCGTGACGCGCGTAAACAGATAGCCGGTTTCCTCGGTTCTCATACCGTCGGCGCGGATATCAATGTGACATCTCCTTGTTGCCTTGTGCGATGCTGGGCTGTGGCCGCGTTGCCTTGATCGAGCTGTTGCAGTAGGGGCATGACGCCGTTGTGTTGCTGCGCCACATGACGCTCTTCGTGTCAATTGGAGCGCCGCAAGCGGGGCAGTGGGCAGGGAGCGCCGTCGCGCGGCTCTCTTCCATCTCCTTCTGCTTGACTTCAGCCTCGGTGCGGGCCTCGTTGTTGTCCAGGTAGAGGCTGATTGCCGCTTGCGTCAAGCCGCTGATTGCGACCAGCACCAGGATACCTGGCCACCACCAGCCGCGAATGGCAAGAATTGCAATGCCAAGAAGCCAGATTGCGCTCTGCACCTGCTGCCAACGAAAAGGCAGTTCCGGCTCTTTAGTCTTGTCTTTGTCTGCCATGATTGTGGCTCCTTGCGCGCAAGTACGGGATGGTCACAAGTCACAGGCTGCGTGGACCGTTCCCGCACAATGATTTGGTTACCGCACAAGCGCCCGCGCCGGATTGCGCGCGCTCTGTGCGCATGATGGCTCCGGTGGTACAATGCTCGCTCTGGTCGTCTTGAGTGTGCGCCTGTCGACTGCAATACTAGCAATACGTGGTTCGCTGCACAAGGTTGCGGCCCCGTTACAGACGCCGCACGGCGCGGCAACAAAGAAAGACCTTAGGGACGCACGTGACATCGAACCGGCAGGTATTCGCTTCGGAATCGCAATTCTATACAGTCATGCGCGAGGTCTTCGATCGTGTGGCAGCCGAACCGGACAACGTTCACAGCATTGCGCATAGTAACCTGGTGATCCGCATTCGCACCAGTGGGCCGGTGGCCGAGATTCTCATCGATGGCCGCCAACCGCCCCTTGAGGTCTTCTTTGGCAGCAGGCCGGGGGATGCCAACATTGAGATTACACTCGAGGCAGACTTGCTTCATGCGATCTGGCTGGGCACAGAGAGCACGCGCCAGGCGTTTTTTGGTGGCAAGATCAAGACGCGCGGCAGCATGCTCAAGATGATGAAACTCACCGAGCTCTTCTACGAGTGCGAGAAGGTCTATCCCGAGGTGGCGCGGTTGCATGGGCTGGCTTGAACGGGCGCACTGTATGGTCGGAATCGTGCCGGGCGCGAAAGTCGCTTGCGCGCCTTGACAATGGCTCGGCGCATCCACTAGAATCCTGCCGCCCGCTAGCGTACGCGTAATCCGCCGGCCGTGGACGGGATGAGGTCAGCATGAGCGCGATCGACGAAGTCAAATCACGAATCAATATTGTGGACCTCGTCGAGCGGTACACGCCACTCAAGCGCGCCGGCACGATCTACAAGGGCCTGTGCCCATTCCACAACGAGCGCACCCCGTCTTTCGTCGTCTACGCAGATTCAGGTACATGGCATTGTTTCGGCGCTTGTGGCACGGGCGGCGACATCTTCTCGTTCCTCATGCGCAAGGAGAATCTCGATTTTCGGGAGGCGCTTGAGCGTCTCGCACAGGAAGCCGGCGTTTCGCTGGAAGACGAAGAACAGGACCAGGATCGTGCGCAGAAGGCGATCCTTCAGGATGTGAATGAGGCGGCAGCCAAGTACTTTCACGATGTGCTGCTTCATCACGCCCAAGCCGCACCGGCACGCGCCTATCTGGAGCGACGCAAACTCGACGCGGAGACCGCCGACTCCTTTGGGATTGGCTTCGCGCTCGATCAGTGGAGCGCCTTGCGAGACTACCTCAGCAGCCGCGGCTTCTCGATTGAGACGCAGCTTGCTGCCGGGCTGCTCAAGCGCAATGAACAGCGCGAATCGGTTTACGATGCGTTTCGTAATCGAGTCATGATCCCGATTCGCGACCGGCAAGGGCGCGTGATCGGCTTCGGCGGCCGCGTTCTAGACGACAGCCAGCCAAAGTACCTGAATACTGCGGAAACGGCGTTGTTTCACAAGTCACATGTCGTCTTCGGCATTGACCGCGCACAAAGCGCAATT
The DNA here is from genome assembly GCA_963735275.1 of uncultured Chloroflexia bacterium. GTDB lineage: Bacteria > Chloroflexota > Anaerolineae > Caldilineales > Caldilineaceae > UBA5069. Next base: position 1,664,489 of record CAVTKJ010000004.1, read on the forward strand.
CGTGCGGCCGACCAGGTCGTGATCGTCGAAGGCTACATGGATGTGATTGCCGCGCACCAGCACGGCTTTGAGAATGTTGTCGCGTGCATGGGCACTGCGCTGACAGCGGAGCAGTTGCGGCAGTTGCAGCGGTACACGAACAATTTTGTGTTGGCGCTTGATGCCGACGCTGCCGGGCAGGCCGCGACAATTCGCGCATTGAGCCAGGCCCGCCAGGCGCTCACGCGTGAGTCGGCCAACAGTCCTGCCGACCGGTCGCCTGCAGATGACCGACCGGCTCGATGCGTCGCTACACATCATTACGATGCCCGATGGCATGGATCCGGACGATGTTGTGCGGCGCGACCCCACCATGTGGCAGGGGCTTATAGCAAACGCGCTTCCTCTGGTGGATTTCTATTTTGCGGTGACCAGTCGTCGCGTGGACCTGGGCAGTGCGCACGGCAAGGCCGAAGCAGTGGCCGAACTTGCGCCGCTTATCGCCGAACTGGACAACGAAGTTGAGCGGCAGCACTATGTGCATCAGCTTGCGCGGCTTGTACAGGTGGAAGAGTACATCGTCGAATCGCGGGTGCGCGCTGCGGGCCGCGCTTCGCAGAGCGAACCACCGGTGGATCGCCGCCAGGGAAGCTCGCGCGCAGAGGTTGATTCTGGCGCCGGTGCAGGCGACGCACAGGCAGACGGCGCTCCCGGGAAAGCACGCGCACAGGAGCGCAATGCAATTGATGCCGAAGACCATCTCCTCGCGATGCTGCTTCGTGAACCGGAATCGCTGGTCTGGCTGGTGCAGCGCGCCGTGGAACTGAGAATCGATCCGCCGTCGGCCGTGGATCTACAGCACGCCGAGAACCAGGAGATATTCGGCGCCTTGAAGATGTATATTACGAGCGACGAAGTGTGGGACTGGGAACTCTTTCAGGAACGTCTTGATCATCCACTTCACGCGAAATTGGGCAGATTGATGGACTATGTCACCCGCCTGCCGCCGCGAACTGATCCGGAGTTGCGTGAGGGCATGATAAAGGATATAGTCCAACTGCGCCTGCAAAGACTCAAAACGGAGAGCATCGCTGTGAAGTACCTCGTGGACGAGGCACAGCGCAGCGGCGAGATGAATACTGCGCGCTCGCTTGGGAGTGTGTACGGTCGCATACAACGTGAACTGGATCATCTGCAGCCACTCAAACTCCGTGAGAACCACCGCGAGGGAGAGAGGAAGCGCAATGCAGCCAGCGCGCGGATTGGTTGACGGCAATGCTTCTCCACTCCATGGTCCAAATTCAAATCCAGCTGCAACGGATTAGTGCAACATCTCCCGAGTTGGCGATGATGCAGTGAGAAGGTCACCCATGGCGAGCGCGGGCTATTCGGCGTGAATCGTGGGTTGTGAAGGAGATAGATGGCAAATCCAACCCGCAAGGTGTCGAGCCGGTCATCAAAGGCGATTGCATCGCCGGCGAAATCGGCAAATGGCAGCGAAGAAGCGCCGGAACTGCGCTTCCCGCGGCTGCCTACCGCAAACGTTGATCGCGAGGACGATGACGGTGTAGTCGACGCGCGCATTGCACGCGCCCCGCGCCCCGGTGCAGAAAGCGAACTTGATGAGTACATCCACCTTGGCGAGCCAAAGGAAGTGGAGGAGGATGATCTCTTTACAGACGATGTAGAGGCGACTGAGGATGAGTCGGTGCCGATTCCCAAGATCGCGTGCGATACGAAGTTGGAAGAGGAAATCGAGCGAGAGAAGAATCTTCCGATTGAAAAACTGATTGAGGACGTGCCGGAGTTGGGGCAGAGCCTTGATCCCGTGCGCATGTATTTGACCGATATTGGGCGCCATCCTTTGTTGACGGGCGAAGAAGAACTCGAACTCGCACGTCGCATCCATGAAGGCGTGGAGGCGCAGGCTCTTCTCAGGGAAGCTGATGTAACGGACGTGCGCACCCTGCTTGGGCTGCTTGACGAGTTTGCGACCGATGGCGACCAGGCGCTGCAGGAGCCGCAGCTGGCCGACAATGATGCCGAGATCCGCGCGGCGGTTGCCACCATCTTGGTCAGCATGGACGAATATGATGCCAAGAAGGGGCGTTCGCGACCAACCGACTGGGAACAGGTAAGCAATGCGTTTGCGCTTGTGGAAGCAGGCGCAGAGGCGCAGTCGCGCGCGCTGGCCGGAGCGCTTCAATCATTGCGCCAGATTGCGGCGGAGCTTCACAAGGGCGGTATTACGGGCCCGCAGCGCACGAAGGGATTGCTCTTGATGCGCAGTGGGGAGGCGGCTCATCGTCGTCTTGCCCAGAGCAATTTGCGTCTCGTTGTCAGCGTGGCAAAACGGTATATCGGGCGTGGCCTCAGTCTCCTGGATTTGATTCAGGAGGGAAACCTCGGGCTTCTGCGGGCAGTTGACAAGTTCGACCACAAACTCGGCTTCAAGTTCAGCACATATGCAACATGGTGGATCCGCCAGGCGATCAGTCGCGCGATTGCCGATCAGGCGCGCACGATTCGCATACCTGTCCATATGGTGGAGACCATAAACCGGCAGGCGCGCCTCCAGCGCACCCTTCAACAGGAACTTGGGCGAGATCCGACCCATGCAGAGCTTGCAATCAAGATGGATTTCCTCGAGCCCGCCGACGTGGAACTGTGGGAGGTTGCGACGAAGGCGGATGCTCAACTCGAACTTGAACTTGAGCGCAGACTTGAACGGGCCGCCGCCAAGGTGCGCCGCATCCAGCGCTTGAGCCAGGAGCCACTAAGTCTGGAGACGCCAGTTGGCAGTGAAGAAACCAGTAGCTTGGGGGATTTCATCGAGGACGACAGCCTGCCAGGGCCGGTTGACGCTGCGAGCAGACGCATGTTGCGCGAGCAAATGGCAGAGATACTTGACCAATTGAACGAGCGCGAACGCAAGGTCCTGGAGATGCGCTTTGGCCTGCAGGACGACATTCCTCGCACGCTGGAGGATGTGGGCAAGGAGTTCAATGTCACGCGTGAGCGAGTGCGGCAGATTGAGGCAAAAGCGCTGCGCAAGCTGCGCCATCCTCTGCGCAGCCGCAAACTGCGCGACTTTCTCGCGTAGTCGCGACACTCGAGTCATTGCGGTTTGCGGGCGCGCATTTTTGACAAGGCGCGCCCCTGCTGGTAGACTTGTCTCTTGTGCCGGGCGACTATCGCCGGCGCCCAACAAGTGAATATTCCTCGGTAGCTCAATCGGCAGAGCATTCGGCTGTTAACCGAAATGTTGGAAGTTCGAGTCTTCCCCGAGGAGCCAGATTGTTGTGGGACACCAACTTGAGACCGTCCGGTCAGTGCAAATGCACTAGCCGGATGGTCTCAAGTCGTTTTGGGGCCCAGCCAGTCTGCAGAGCGCCGGCGCCATGACAGACGTATGCCCCAAAACGACGCAAAGGGCTTTTCACTGGAGGGCCCGCCGCAGCGGATGCGTCACTTGGGTACATATATCCACTGGTGGGTTGCGTTGCGGGCCCGGGTCCAGCGATATCAACAAAAGAACGCACAAAGAGGCCCGGTCAGCGAAGCTCCTCGCCGGCCGGGCCGTTCATGCGCTATTCAGCTACACAAAAACCGCTGCTCACAACTAGCTGCCAACAACCTCCGGCGCGGGCAGGCCCTCGTTGTAGGAGTAACCATCGCCACTGAACTCAAGGCGGTAGGTTGCCGGCGTCGCACTCTTCGACTTCACAACCAGGTAAATATCTGTAGTTGCCGGCATCTTCGACGACCACTCACCATAGTTGGCGTCCTTGAACTTGTCCGTACAAGCGTTGTGCTTGTTGCCGTCGACCACCTTGCCGGAACCGCAATCCTGAATACGTACGCATGTACACATGCCAAAGTACTCGTTCACACCGGTCTTCTGCCATTTGTGGACCTGCTCGACAGTGCGCAGGGTGACCTCGACACTCCCAACTGGGTCACTGTAGATTCGAAGTGTCATGGGTGAAATGCGATCGATTTCACTACTCTTCACTGCGTTGTACTTCACCAGGTACCACTGCCATTCGCCCGGCTGGATTTCGACCGAACCTACCACTGGATGCATCGCTGAATTGGGGCCCCAACCCGCGGGCTCCTGGGCGAAAACAAGAGCTGGCATGAGCGCAAGAACCAGCGCGATCAATGCTGCCAGCCTCCACACACGCTCGTAAAGCTTCATGTGACTCTTCTCCCTTGCCACCCAAGATGGCTCTTCCCACGCACCATGTGCACGACACCCCCCTTGGAGTTGTGACGGTGCGTCACGGCCCTTTACGGACCGCACCTCATATTACAATGGCGTCGAATACAGAAGGTCCACATATTGGCTACATGGTGGCTACAAACACGATACTGGCGGCCGAAAACCGCTCTCCACCTCGAGCAGGCGAACCGAAAACTGACAAAAAGAGACTGCCTGCGGAGTTCTCTCCCGCAGGCAGTTCCAGTCAAACTCTTCGGTTTGTACGCGCAGTATCAGTACAGCCGCTCTGTGTCGAGAACGTTGCGCAGCGGGTTGCCTTCCAGAAAGCGCCGCAGGTTGTCGCAGAAGAGGTCAGTGAGTCGCTCGTTTTCCTTGTCGCTCGTGCTGGCAGAGTGCGGGCTTACCACAACGTTGGGCAGGTCCCACAAGGGGCTGTCGGCAGGCAATGGCTCTTCAGCGAAGACATCCAGCGCCGCGCCGGAGAGCTTTCCGCGCTGCAGTGCCTCGATGAGCGCCGGTTCATCCACCGTAGCGCCGCGTCCGATGTTGATGAAATAGGCGCCGTCACGCATCGCGCCAAATGCCTCCGCGCCAAGCAACTTGTCTGTGTGGGGCGTGTGCGGGGCGGTCATAACCACCACATCGGCCTCGCCAAGCATCGTGTACAACTCGTCATGGCCAAAAACGTGGTCCACATGCGCAATGGGCTTTGGCGTCATCTTGGAGCCGATCACGCGCATGCCGTGGGCGCTGCTGAGGCGCGCGATTTCGTTGCCGATGTTGCCCATGCCGATCACTGCGACGGTCTTGCCGGGCAGGTCGGTGGTGGCGAAGCGCTCCCAGCGATGGGCGCGTTGGTCCGCCTGCATCTGCGCGAGCCCGCGATAGTGGTTGAGCATACTCATGATGCAGAACTCGGCAAGCGGGACTGCGTGAACGCCACTGGCCGTCGTAAAGACGGTTCGAGGCATGGCGGTATCGTAGCCCATGCGCTTGACAAACTGGCCTATTCCGGCGCTCGTGGCCTGCAGCCAACGCAGGCGCGGCGCCAGTGCGGGCAATTCGGCACGCCGTTCAAAGTCGAAATCAAAGAGAATATCTGCAGAACCAAGCAGAGTTCGCCACTCGGCCTCCTGCACTGCCGTCAGCGCACGTGGGCGTCCCGACGTGGTCACATGCATAGCGCGGAACTGGCAGAAGGTCCGGTCTGGAGATTACCTCGAGTTGCTGGTCCACTGCGCGGACGCTGCGCGACATACTCGGGCTCCATGTAGCTTGCATAGACGACTCGTAGCGATTCCATGTCCCAATCGTTTCAGGTGAGCTTGCGGTGATCGGCAGCAAACAATGCAAGCACGGGTTGCGGATTACCCGGACGCCGCCACGCCCTATGACTGTGATAGCTGCGGGTCGAGATGGTCTCGTCAGCCGGCTTGACTTCAGTTTCGTACCGTCGGGTCCAGCGCATCGTGCAAGCCTTCACCGAGGAAGTTGATGCACAGCACGGTGATCAGGATGGCAAGCCCCGGAAAGAGCGTCAGCCATGGTTTCGAGGCCATCGTCGCCTGCGAATCCTGCAACATGTTGCCCCAGGTCGGCGTGGGCGGGGAGATGCCCAGCCCCAGGAAACTCAGCGACGACTCAACGATGATCGCTGCGCCCACGCCCAGCGTTGCGCCGACAATGATCGGCCCCATGACGTTCGGGAATGATGTGCCGGCCGATGATCGTTGGCCTGCGGCAACCAATGCTGCGCGCACCGAGCACGAAGTCCTGCCGCTTGGTCGAGTGAACCTGCGCACGGACAATGCGCGCCGTGGCCATCCAGCTCAGCACGCCGATCACAATCACGATGACCGGCACCGAGGCGCGCGGCATAGGAACTGATGATGATCAGCAGCGGCAGCGTGGGGATGGCAATCATGACCTCGGTGAAACGCATTGACGCGTTGTCAACCATGCCACCGTAGTAGCCGGAGACCGCACCCAGCAGCGAACCAATGATCGTGGCAAAGGCCGCGGCAAAGATGCCCACCATGAGCGAGATGCGCCCACCATAGAGGATGCGCGTGAAGACGTCGCGGCCCAGATCGTCTGTGCCCATGATATGTTCCAGCGACGGCGGCTGGCGGGCATTGCGCAGGTCAATCGCGTCAAAGGGATACGGTGCGAAGAAGGGGGCGCCGAAACAGAGGACGGCAAGTATCAGCAGAACGATTGCCGAAATCACGGCCGCCTTGTGGCGCACGAACTTGCCCCAGATGATCTGTCCCTGCGTGCGCGGCGCGGACGTGCCAGCAATCGCACCCTGGGGGATCGACATCGGCGCCACTGATGTTGTCACTTCGCTCATCGCCTCAGTCATAGCTCACACGCGGATCCAGCCATGCATTGGCAATGTCGGCAAAGAGATTGAAGACCACGACCATGATCGACCCCATCATGATAATCCCCATGAGCATTGGATAATCGCGGTCGTACATGCTCTGGATAAAGAGCCGCCCAATCCCCGGCCAGGCAAAGATCGTCTCGGTGATCACGGCCCCGGAAAAGAGTCCGGCAATGTCAAGCGCCATGATCGTGACAACCGGAATCGCCGCATTCTTGAGTGCATGCACAAGCATGACGCTGCGCTGCTTGAGACCTTTGGCGCGCGCCGTACGCACATAGTCCGCATTGAGCACGCCCATGAAACTGGTGCGCATGTAGCGCGACCAGCCGGCAATGTAGAGCAGCGAGAGCACGACGGCCGGCATGATGATGTGCTTGAACTGGTCGACGAAACTCGTGTCGCCGACCGTCCCGCGGCCCGAAGAAGGCAGCCAACCAAGATTGACCGAAAAGATCAACTGCAGCATGAGTCCAAACCAGAAGACCGGCATCGCAATGCCCATGAAAGACAAACCGGTGCCAAAATAGTCCGTCAAGCTGTACTTGTGAATTGCACTGTAGACACCCAGCGGCAAGGCCACCAGCATGGCAAAGAGGTAGGCCGCGCCCATCAGCTCAACAGTTGCCGGTAGTCGTTCCATGATGGTTGTCATCACCGGTTGGGCCGTCTTGAAGCTGTAGCCCAGGTCGCCCACCAATGCGGCGCCCAACCAGCGGAAGTACTGGATGACCAGGGGCTGGTCCAGTCCCAGGCGGGCCCGGTATGCAGCGAGCATTTCGGGGTTAACAAAGCGGCCGCTTGCCAGCAGCATCGTTTCCGGGCCGCCAGGCGCTGCCTGAATGACGAGGAAGATGACAATCGAGATGCCGATGAAGAGCGGGATCATCTGTAGCACTCGGCGAATGATGTAGCGCCCCATGCAGTCGGGTCTCCTCTGCAGAACAGGGGTCGCGGGCTAACCGGAATTGATAGGCAGCCCGCGACACCTGCCGGTAGTGCGGCGTGGGCAATCTGGCGCCCACGCCGCGCACTTTCAGGACATTACTGGCCCAACGACCACTCGTACGAATTCCAGAAGCTGCCCAGGTTCGTGCCGCTTCCCTTGAAGCCCTCGAAGTTCTCACGCATCACATAGGGCAGACCACTGTAGTACAGAGGCAGTTCACGGCCCTCTTCGGCCATCATCATCTGCACCTGGTCCATAAGCGGCTTGCGGTCGGCAAAGTCCAAGCGCCTCATCGGACGCTTCCATCACCGCGTCAAGCTCCGGATTGCAGAAGCCGGTGAAGTTGTTGGAGCCTTCACACGCGTACAAGCCGGTCAGGCTCGGGTCGGCCGGAATGATCCAGCCGCCGATGACCGACTCCCAGTCCTTGGAGAGCCACTTCTGGAGCCATGCTGCGCTCTCGAGGTCCTCGAAGGTAACCTCTACGCCAACTTCCTTCAGATAGGCCTGAATCGCCTGGGCAATCGCCGTCCGCTCCGGGCGGCTGTTGCGGTTCATGATCGTGAAGGTGAAGCGCTCGCCATCCTTCACGCGCACACCGTCATCGCCAACTACCCAGCCTGCGTCGTCAAGCATCTGCTTCGCAAGTTCCGGGTCATAGTCGTACGCCGTCACGTCGGGATTGTGGTAGGGGCTGGTGGGGCTAATGGGCGAGTTGGCAAGCTGTACTGTGCCTTCCATCAAGCCGTCCACGATGGCTCCGCGATCAATCGCATGATAGAGCGCCTTGCGCACGTTCGGGTCGCTGAACAGGACCTTGCCGCGATCGGTGAAGACGCTGGTCTCGAAGATCAGCCAGCGATTCGAGGGAACGTTTTCAACGCGGTAACCTGCCAGATCCTGAACTTCCTTGATCTGGGTCGGGCAGAATCTGGCCCAGATCATACTCGCCGGCCTTGAGGCCGTTCAGGCGCGTGTTGGGATCGGGGATGAAGCTGAAGATGATCTCGTCAAGCTTCGGCAGATCCGCGCCGCGCCAGTAGTCTTCGTTGCGCACAACACGAACATACTCGCCCGGCTTCCACTCGGCGAACTTGAAGGGGCCGGTGCCCAGCGGGCTGCGGTTGTAGGCGTCATAGGTCAACACATCCTGGCCCTCGAGCACGTGCATGGGCAGAATCGTGTCGAAGAGCGTCACATAGTTGGCAGCAGGCTTCTCCCAGACGAAGACGACTGTGTTGTCGTCGGGCATCTGGCAGTCGGTGATGCCCATGTAGTCTGTCTGATTGTAGACTTCCTTGCCCGGGTCGCTCTGGATGAAGTCAAGCGTGAAGCAGACATCGGCGCTGGTGAAGGGTTCGCCGTCATGCCACTTTACGCCCTCCTGCAAGTTCCAGGTCATTGTCACGGTGCCGTCGGCATTCTCGACGATACCGCCATTTTCAAGAGTCGGAATCTCCTTGGCAAGGACCGGAACGTAGGTGTTCTGGTCATTGCTCATGATCAGGCCTTCGACCATGGTGATTTCGATGTCTGTGAGCGTTCTGGCTCGTCAGTGCATTGAGCGTATCAATCTCGGCGTCGTACGCCACGCGCAATACCTGCTTGGCCGCGTCGCCCGCAGCAGGGGCTGCGGCTTCGCCTGCAGGCGCTGCGGCCGGAGCGGCGGGCGCAGCACATGCACCGACCACCATGGCGAACAGCACTGCGAGGGTTAATGTCTTGTACAAGGTCAAACGAGTCATGTTCTTCTCCTTGAAGTGCGAGGATTTGCACAGGGATTGGTGCGCTAATCCAGGGGCGAGACATGGGCGCAAATGGCTACTTGACGTCGTCGATCAGGGTTTGTTGTTCCAGGCGCCTCCTTTGTGGAAGATGCGGAATGATTCCCCGAGACTGAATTGTTTCAGGCAAACATGGCCACGGTTTGGGGAGAATGCATGCGGCCATACAGAAACTCGAGATACTCGCTGCGGCGTTCAGCCGGAATGGCCTGAAATGCGCTTGTCACCACAGACTGGCCCCACCAGTACGACCAGATCAGCACGGCGCGCGCCGGTGCGGCGATGAAACGCATGCGGTTGTCCACCCAGCCCGCACCGCCGCCGAGGCTTGCACTTGCGAGCCAGGACCGCACGTCGGCCTCACTCTCGCCAAGTGCGTGAAGCTTCCAAGCCGCCACCGTTCCAATCGCCGAGCGATAGCGCGAGAGCACGTGTTGCACGCGGTCGTCGTCGCTGTCGAACCAGTCGAGCAGAAAAATGCCGTTGTCGGCAATCCCCTCGAAGGGGCTTGAACTCGCCGTATTCACCACCGAAAGCAGCCCGTCCGCCGGGGCGCGCCCTTCGGCGTACCAAACTTCGCGCAACTTGAATTGCACGTAATGGCCCGGGTAGCACTCGTGAAGCGCGAGATGCTTCAGGGCCGGGCGAGTTAGGACGGGGTCGACGTTTAGCTCCACCTTGCGCTCGAGGTAATTGCAGCGAGCGTTGAAGGCAACGCCGCGCACCGCCTCAACCTGCATCCCGTCAGACTTGTCGGCCGGAATCGACAGCACGCGATTCGTCCGATCCCAGGCTTCGTCGAAGAGTCCCTGCAGCACCGCAGTCACCTCGTCGGGGGGCACGAGCACTGTCTCCTGCCATGCTGCGCACTGCGCGGCGAGATCACCCGCGAAACCCATCGCGGTGAGCAACTCGCCCAGTTCCGCGCGCAGCGTCTCCAATTCGGCATCGCTCACAGGCGCGGAGGGCACGTGCAGAAAGCCACTCAACTGATCGGCCAGCGAGAGGCCAGATGTACGCCAGCGAATGAAGGCGAGCGTGGACCCGGCAAGTTGGTGGTAGTACATGCGCCGGTCCGCTTCGGGAAGATTCTCGGCGTCACCGTCAAGGGCCTGCCAGGCAGACTCCGCCGCGGCATAGTCCACGTAAGGGGCCGCCTGCAGGGCACCGCGCGACATATCGAGCACCACGAGGCCGTCTTCGTCGCCGCTTTCCTTGCGATAGAGCGCGTCCACGCCCAAGAGGGCAGATGCGGCGCGTTCACCATATGCGAGCGTTGCATTACTGAGCATTGTCAACCTCCTGCTGCTGCGCTTCTTCCCGCATGAGCCCGGCGACACTGCTCACGGGCACGGAACCAAACGAGAGGAAGCGATCGTGAAAGCGCCGCAGGTCGAAACGGGCGCCAAGTTCCTTCTGCATGTCGGCACGCAATTGCACAATTCGGTCGCGCCCCATCAGGTAGATCACCGCCGCCCCAGGGAACATGCTGTTCTTGACAGCCTCTCCAAATGAGGCGTCGCGACTCATGCCCGTATTCTTGACGTAGAAATCGGCAGCTTCGTCGAGGTTCATCCGCCCCTGGTGGAGACTGACGTCAACAAGCGCGCGTGCGGCCATGCGCAGGTCGGTCTGCAACTCCGAGAAACTCTCGAGCGGCGTCAAGAACCCTGCCTCACCCATAAGCCCTGTGGCATAGCAGGCCCAGCCTTCAGCCATGGTGCCGCCGCAGAACATGGCAATGCGTGAAGCCGTATCCACTGCTGCCACGCGCCCAATCCGGGAAGGGCTACGGTACGCATTCCAGTTCTGCACATGGTGGCCGATGCCGCCGTGGTGAACCACATGGTTGAGCTTAATCACACTGTCATTGTTGGCGCGCAAGAGCTTCTGCTGCTGCGCTTTCGGCATCGTCTTCTCGATTGGCGTGATCAAGTAGCGGTGCACAGGTGGCCGATTGTACGCGGCCGGCGCACGGTAGAAGAGGAAATAGAGGTACGGCGCCGCCTCGCGCGCCCAGAGTGGCTGGGGAACGTATTCGATGGGGAAGTCGGGCCAGGTTAGAAGTTGCTTCGCGTTGGAAAGCTCTCGACTCTCGTCCCACATCTCCTGATAGCGCCCGCGTACTTTGAGAGCGTCGGGTGGATGGCGCTCAACTTGCCCAGCGCATCCTGCCACTCCTTGACGCCAAACTCCTCCGCCTGTTGCGCGAGCTTCTGCTTCGTCTCAGCCAGTTGCTCGCTTGCATAGGCGGCGATTGCGTCGCCGTCCATCTCCAGCTGATGGCCTTCGCGCATGAGCATGTCAAACGGCTCGCCACCGCTCGCGACGCGATCCGATTCGGCAAAGCGCAAGGTTTCGCGCAAATATGTTTCATAACGTGTAAATGCCAGCATTGCGACGTCGGCAGCTCGTCGCAGCGCCTGCTGCTTGTCGCCGTGCGACGCCGCCAGGAGATCGATGCCACGGGAAAGAAAGTTGCGGGCCCCGGTGCACTCGCGCAGCGCCCGCTCTGTCCAGGGCAGCGGCGCGGAGCGTACATTTGCTTCGCCCTGCTCCAGAAGTCGCGGGATCAGCCGCATGCGTTCGACTGCCGCTGCCACGCGCTCCTGCTCCGGCGCAAAATCCGTCAGAAAGAGGCTGATGACGCTGAAGATCGCCTCGCCCGTGTAGTGGCTGGGATTGCCGCGCTGGAAGTGCGCCGACCCCAGTTCCCACTGCTGAATGCGCAGGAAGCCTTCGGCAAGGCGCTTGTCGACGCGTTCGACTGGCGTGAGCCCGGTAACGTCAAGTTGCAGGCTGTCGCGCAGGAGGCTTCTGCGTCTGCCAGCGCCGCTTCCACGCCCGCCGCCGAATAATCGGGCAGGGCGTGGTCATAGGCATGCTCGCCGATGAAGGTCGCATTGACGGGACGATGTCGATAGTACGACGCAAAGAAGCGGTCGAGCCATGCTTGCAGGCGCAGGCTCGCAGTGGTCTCTGCCATTGTTACTCTCGCTCCAGGGGAAGGTGAACCCAGCGCTCTTCGTGATGCGAACGCTCGACAGCGTTGATGACTTCCTGCACCCACGCGCCGTCGTCGAAGTTGCCCTGGTTCGATCGCCGCCGTCGAGCATTTCGTCGATGAAATCGCGAATCAGGTTGGCGTAGAAGAGCGAGCGCCACGATTCACGCGGCATGGCCGCCTGCCGGGTAGAAACGCTGTGGAATCTCCATCTGCTTGAATTCCACCGCGTCCGGCGTGGCGATCTTGATCGTTTCGGCGACGCCGAACTCTTCGACCAGCCGGCAGATGATCGCGCCCTTTTCGCCGTAGATGCGCGCCTCGATGCCGGGGTAGTTGCCGATGGTGACGAAGCTGGTCTGGATCGAGGTCGAGCGCGCCGTTGGCGAACTCGCCCAGGTAGATGTCGCCGTCGTCGATGTTCATGCGCATCATGGTGCCCGTCTCGCGCACCATGCGCTCCGGGATGAAGTTGCGCATCGCGCCGACGACGCGCTTGAGATCAGCGCCCACCCACCAGTGGCTGATGTCGATGATCGGCGCGCCGTAGCCTTCGAGCGACGACGTCTGGAGTACGGACTGGTCGGCGTGAATGTCCACCTGGCGCAGCGGGTGACTGCGGATCGAGCCACTGCGAATTCTGCTCGTAGCCGTTGAAGATGAACGGCCGACCGACAAAGCCTTCGTCGATCAGCGACTTCGCGTACTGGACGCCGGGACTGTAGCGGAAGGTGAAGCCCAGCTTCGTCTTGAGCCCCTTGCTGCGAGCCAGCTCGGCGGCGCGCAGTGTGCCGCGAAAGTCATACGCCACCGGCTTCTCGCACAGCACATGCTTGCCGGACTCGAGCGCCGCCCACGAAAGTTCGAAATGCGTCGCCGAAGGCGTACAGACATCCACGACGTCGATGGAGGAGTCACCGATGACTGCCTGCCAGTCGTTGGTTGCCAGCGGAATGTTGAACTCCTGCGCGAATGCCTGCGCCCGCTCGAGGATCGGGTCACAAATGGCCACGACTTCGCAGCGCGGGTCGCGCTTCCAGCCGGGCACGTGCGCGTGTTGCGCCCATGCTCCTGCTCCGAGTACACCAATACGCAGCTTGCTCTCCTGCATGGAAGTTCCCCCGATTTGAGAAGTTGGTGCTGTCAAAAGATGTTCTTGTGGCTGAATGCCGTTGCGCGGCGCCGGATGGTGAGTCTACCGCCGCTCGAGTATCACAAGGGTTTGCACCGCTTGTTCAATGGACTCCATGTGAAACGTCTTGCTTTCAGACTCCGGTAGATAGTGATTGATTACGGCCGTGCAACAGGCGTGGGGATTGCGGGTTGCCAATGCGTCGATGACTTCGGCGTGGTACCGTGTCGCTTCAACGGCGTCGAGGCGGTTGGACTCGACGCTGCGGATCATGAGCGCTCCAATGCGTCCGTTGAGACTCGCCCAGACCTCAAGCAGCGTGTCTGAATGGGCCAGTTCTGCGATGCGGCGGTGGAACTCAAGGTCCAACTGGATCAGGCGTGGCAGGCACTTGGGCAGCTCGCAAAGCGCCATCTCGCGCACATGCTGCTCCAATTCGGCGACAAAGGCATCATCGACCTCGCCAATCCCAACCGTAACGGCATAACCTTCAACAAGCGCCCGCATTCTGGAAAGCTCGGCTGCTTCTTCTTCGGCCAGACGGGTGATGTAGGCCCCGCGCCGCGGAATCGTCTTCACAAGTCCCCGTCGTTCGAGCATGAGTAATGCCTCGCGAATCGTGGACTGGCTCATGCCAAAACGTTGCGCCAGCGGGAGGACCGTCAAGTGGTCGCCCGGTCGCAATTCACCGGAAAGAATCTCCTCTTCCAAGGTTCGAGTTACTTCGTCTATCAGCCTGGCGTATTCTCGCGGCATGGCATCCTTGAGCGTCGATGCTCCAGTGGTGCGGCAGCCCTGCTTGGGAAACGTGCAGTGCGGCAATAGGATTGACAGTTGCGGCAGTAGGGAATCAAGAGTGGTTCTCGATTATCGATAATCGATACGATAACTCTAGCCGCGTTTTTACATGGTGTCAAATGCTCTTTTTCCTGGAAGCATACTTCGCTGCGGGGGCGCCATCTTCTGGACGTTTGGCTTATGCAGAGGAGAAACAGCCTAGCGCATGCCGCGCTGCCCTGCCTTACGACTACGTCAATCGACCCCGCACGCATGGTGAAAACGAGAAGACGGCAGGCGAAAGCCTGCCGTCTTCTCGAACTCCGCAACGCATCTCGTCAGTCGGTCGTCTCGCGCTCAGGGGGTTTCGGTCTGAAGTAGCGTGCCGTACATCACGATCTTGCCATCGCTTGAACGGCTCGAGCGCACCGCAGTGGTCATGGTTGTTGCGGTTGGGCGCGACGCGATGACTTCCGGCAAGGCGCCGTCTGCCGGCAATGGGGCGTTGAAGATTGCCGTCGATCCGCCAAGTTGATTCACCATCAGCACGCTGTCCTCGGTCGCGCTCAAGCCTGCGGCCCAGGGTGAGTAGACTCGCCATGGCAACTCGCTGCCGTCGGCCAGGTCGTAGTATGCTTCCGGCGATTCAATCCCGCTGAAGTCGACAATGGGCGTTACATCGCCCGTGGCTACGTCAACATAGTGGAGAAGCATGAATGGTGTGTGTACGTCAGGTGACGTGCTGAAAACGACCGCACCTTCGCCGTCACCCGTCCAGGAGACGCCGGTCGTTGTTGCCGGATAGGTCTGCCACTCTGGAAGTGCTGCGGCTACGACATCTGCGGGGATCAGTTCCACTGGGTTGGCGCTTACATCACTGAGCGGAATTAACCACAGGCTGGTGAGCAGCGGGCCGACCGATTGCGGCGTTGTCATGATTGCCGCGACGGCACTGCCGTCAGGTGCAAGCGCTGAAGGGCCATCGAGCGACAGGCCTTCCGCCGCAAATGTCGGCAGCGAGTACGGAATGGCCTCATCAACTGCACGCAGTTCCACGGGATCGCCTCCAGCGGAGTCAAGACGATAGAGTGCCAAACTGAAGTCCATGTTGCCTGCCGGAACCGCGCGCCAGAAAACTATTGAGCCATCGGTCTTGTCCCACATCGGCAGGTAGTCGATGTTGATGTCGCTGTCAGTCTCGACGTATCGCCACATCCCCGTGAATCCATCGTCCGTCAGATTGGTGTACTCCATTGACTCGACGTCAAGCACCCAGATATCACTCTCGTTGCTCGTTTCGATCGGATTCTCGCTGAATGCAATGGTTGCCGAGTCAGGCGACCACTGCAACTGATAGGGCATTCCAAAGAACTCCTCGGGAAGCACGCTGCATTCTCTGGCAGCGTTGGCAAAAGTGTAGACACAGATCTGCGGATCTCTACTACGGTCGCCGCCGTTCTGATTGGTATAGGCCAGAAACTCGCCTTCAGATGAGAGTGACGGCATCCAGACATCGCGGTCGCCTACGACTTCGGTCAGCGCACGCGCACTTGTGACGACAATGGGCGGCGTTGAATCCTGCTGCTTTGGGGCAGCCTGTGCCGAGAGAGGAAGAATCAGACTTACGACAACGGTCGATGCCAAAATGGGACCGATTGAGCGGAATCCACGGAAAATCATGGGTGTGCCTCGCGTTTCTTTTTGCTGGAATAAAGTTGCTGACGGAGTGAAGCCGATCGTTTGAATTGTTGCAATGCCGGTCTACCGATGAATGCCCGGTCGGTGGCTCGAGCACTGTTGCCCGGGCCGCAAGACCTCTTCCACCCGTCAGTCGCAACAGAGTGTCGGTTCACGCCGCGGCAGCCCTTTCTTGCCGTCACATGAACGATGGAGTTGGCCGTGAGAACAACCCCATTATACGCATCTGCGAATCATCCGGGAAAGCCTCGTTCAGGGCGGCGCGCGCCGCCATGTCGTGGTTCATGGCGTTGCCCAACCTATTGTGCATTGCTGCGCCAGAATCAGAACTCAAAACCGTCGCGACTGATACAATACGATTGTTCGTCCTGTTCATCGCTGAATTGTTCCTTAGACCAAAGCGCGTAACGTTCTGCGTGCATTTCGTGGCGCCCGGCCGATGGTTTCTCGGTAGTTCCGGGCGCCATATGAAAACCCGGGAGTTGCCAACCGCTTGTGTCGCCACGTGCAAAGTACCTGCCCGTCAACACCAGTCCAGCATGCCGTCTATTCATTTAGACACAAAGGGTGAAGTCAATGGAAATCGTTACGGATGAGAGAGCTATCGGTCGAAGAGTACGTTTCGACCCGGACTATCTGGCGGGGTTTCAAAGAAAGCTGTTTATCGAAGGGCCACTTGCGTTTCGTCGCCTGACGAACTTTTTCGTCCTTATCTTGCTGGCTACGGTTATCGCGACTTTTGGCGTAATTACCGGATCCACAGCGACGGTGATCGGTGCAATGATCGTCGCCCCGCTCATGGGCCCCATCATGGCATCCGCCGCCGCCGTTGTCATGGGCTCAGCGGAACGCGCCGGACGGGCACTGCTCCTGGTTGCGCTTGGGGTCTTCTCCGTCATTGCGCTGTCATTTATCCTCACGGCCATCACGCCCGGCATCACGATTTCGTTTACAGAGAATGCTGAGCTTGCGTCGCGCGTCTCACCCGGCCTGTTCGCACTGCTTACGGCGCTCGCATCAGGTGCGGCAGGCGCCTACATCACCTCGCGCGAAGAGCTTGCCGACTCAATGGGTGGCGTTGCCATTGCCATTTCACTCGTACCGCCGCTCTGCGTAGTAGGCATTGCACTGGAAGAGCGCGAGTTCCAGTATGCGCTCGGCTCTCTAACGCTGTTCTTGACCAATTTTCTTGCCATCTTGCTCGCAGGTGGCGTCACCTTCATGATTGGAGGATTGGGCGGTCTGGCGCGCGGAGAAAGCAATCTGCGGATGCGCACACGCGCCTTTGCACTGATCATCGTCGCAACGCTCCTGGTCACCGTGCCACTGAGCTTGACGAGTTATCAGGCAGTGCGGGATTCTTTGGAGACCCGTGCTTCGGCGGAGGTGATCAATACGTGGCTTGAGGGTACATCATTTGAGCCGCTGCTGGTGGAGGTCGAAGGGGATCGTGTGACAACCTCAATTGTTGGCAGTGGTACCCCGCCGAAGGTGCCGTCGCTTGCAGACGCCCTGGCGGTTGCCCTCAGGCGACCAATCATCGTCAGCGTTCGCTTCATTCCTTCCGAGGTAACGGCTTCGAGAATTCCCGTTCCATAGCGTGTGACCTGAGGCTTGCGTGGCAAAGCCCGGCGAACGGAAGAACGCGTGACGCGCCGCGTCGGACGTGCCAGAAAATGCCGCATGTGAGCCGACTTGAGCTATCATGATTCGAGAGTGGCTACGCGCGGCTCGGTCCGACCGCTTCAATTCGGACTACAGATCGCTTTCCGGAGGATAGCATGGGAAAGATCACAACAACTTACAAAGGTGAAATGCTCTTTGAGTGTCAGATGGGCAATCACACTGTCGTGGTGGACGTTCCGGCCAGCATGGGCGGAAGCGACCGCGCGCCTACACCGCCCGAGATCTTCGTCGCCTCGCTTGGCTCATGCGTTGGCGCCTTCGTTGCGCAGTACTGCAATCGCACAGGAATCAATGCCGAGGGCATGACCGTAGACGTTACGTTCGACAAGGCCGAGGACCCTACGCGTTTGCGCAATATCAAGGCGATTGTCAATCTCCCCCACGGTGACTATGGTGCGCGCAAGGACGCGATTCTGCGCGTGGCTGAGCATTGTCCAGTTCACGAGACGATCACGACAATGGAAGGGCTCGAGATCATTCTGCGCGGAATGGACGAACTCGCACCTGTGGCCTAGACCTTTTCAGCTGCCAAACGACTCTACGTGTGGCCAGTCTGCCGGCATCAAGCACAGTCTGTCACTATGCGTCGTGCCGGCCCAGTTTCCAGTTATGATTCAAATAGTGCCATGCCGAATCGGTCATTTGCTTCTCTGTGCCTCACCAGGGAGCAAGCGCCGCAAGAAATAGGACGACACGAGGTCTACTTGCCTGTAGGCCTCGTATTGTTTCTAACAGCCGGATGCTTCTGTACGGCAGCATTGACTGAGAGGCCGCCTGAAATGGGCTTGCAGCGTTGTTGAATGATTGCGGGTAAGCGGTTATAGTTAGCGCTGGATTTCCTGTGCCTGTCGCCGAACTCGACGGCCCCGGCAATTCGGGGCAGCCAGATGCGCGATGACGGCCAACTTCGGCCCGCACGTCACGACTACACGTAGCTGCCGCGTCGCGTCGGAATACTCAATTTGCGCAAGGGAGAAGTGAATCGAAGATGCAATTCCTGCAAAACATAAGACTTATCCAGGGCGGCATGGGAGCCTACGTTTCTAACTGGCGACTGGCTCGTTCAGTCGCCATGGAGAGGCCCGGCGAGACTGCCGGCACCGTATCCGGTACGGCGCTTGACGTTGTTTATACGCGCCTGTTGCAGTTAGGAGACCCGGGTGGCCACGTGCGCCAGGCGCTCGAGGCATTTGATGCGAAGTTTGGTACGGAAATTGGCCACAAGATCCTGAATCGGTTCTTCATTGAAGGCGGCAAAGCGCCCGACGCGCATTTCAA
The DNA here is from genome assembly GCA_963735275.1 of uncultured Chloroflexia bacterium. Lineage (GTDB taxonomy): Bacteria > Chloroflexota > Anaerolineae > Caldilineales > Caldilineaceae > UBA5069. The sequence goes on from CAVTKJ010000004.1 coordinate 1,683,390, forward strand.
GGTTTCGCCGATGCACATTGTCCGCGGGCAATTAGGCGAGAGCACCTTCAAGATGCCCAACGGCAACGTGCCGACGATTCCTCTCACGCTCGATGCCAACGTAATTGAGCTACTGATTGTAACGGGCTTCGCTGAAGTGTGGCTTGCGAAGCAGGGGCATAACGGCAACATCTTCATCAACTTCCTCCACAAGATCGAACTGCCGATAGTCTACGCAATCTATGGCGCAATGCTGGCCGGTGTAGACGGCATTATCGTCGGCGCCGGCAACCCCGATGGGCTGGCGGCCGCTTGCACAAGCCTTTGCACGCACGACCCGGTAATTCGCAACTTGCCGGTGCTCTATTCGGCACCTGGCGAGGAATTCACGATTGGTTTCGATCCCAGAGAGGTGGGTGACGGGGCGCTTGCGAAGGAGCCGTTGAAGCGCCCGGCCTTCATTGCAATTGCGTCACTCGACGAACTGGTGAAGGCGCTTGCGCAAAGCCCCAGCGAACCGCCCGACGGTTTCGTCATCGAACACCACTCCGCAGGTGGGCACAATGCCAATCCGGTAGGCCCGCTGTTGCGTGATGAGAGCGGGCAGCCGATCTACGGCCCAAGCGACGAACCCAATCTCGAAGAGATTCGTTCAGTAGGATTGCCTTTCTGGATGGCCGGAGGCTATGGCACGAAGGAGGGCTTGCAGCGCGCGCTGGCGTTAGGTGCCACAGGTGTGCAAGTGGGCTCCGACTTCGCCCTGTGCGAAGAGTCGGGAATGAAGGCTGAGTACCGTGCGGCAATCCTTCAGAAACTGCGTAATGGCACAGATGAAGAAGATCTGGTGCGCACGACGATCTTCTCGCCCACCGGTTTTGCTTTCAAAGTCGTGCAGTTGGAGGGAACGCTCTCGGAAGTGGAAGTCTATGAGGAGCGTGACAGAACCTGCGACCTCGGCATGCTCCAGCAGCGAGGAATGAGCAAGCCGGATGAGGATGGCTTCCGCACCCTCTTCCAGCGCTGCCCCGCCGGGCCAGTTGACACCTACGTGAAGCGTCGCGGGCTTGAGCGCAACACGGAGGAGCGACGCTGCCTCTGCAATGGCCTCCTCGCCTGCGTGGGACTTGGCCAGGTGCGGCGCGTCAGTGGCGAATGGCAGGAAGAACCGGCGATCGTCACCCTTGGCAACCATCTTGATGGCATCAAGCAGCTTTCGCGCATGGGGCAATCGCACTTCTGGGCGCGTGATGTCGTGTCGCTGATTATGGGCTAGAAGCCCCGGCTGCATCAGGAAGCAGGATTCCGCCCCCTTCCGATGTGCTTTTCCGAGAATTGCCATTTGGCCAAACCAAAACCGTCCGCATCGCGCATTGCACGGTGCGGACGGTCTCTTTTCATTTCGGGCCGAGCGCCTCAACTATAGTGAGGCCGGGATGAAATCCACATTTACTACGAACATCTCAACGCAAAGTCGCAGAGGGCGCAAAGAAACGCAGAGGAAAAGCACCTGCCAGGAATGAGTCGATTCGTTGCCGTCCTTTGCGTTTCTTGGCTCTCTCTGCGACTTTGCGTTGAGATGTTACTCTCGTACCGGTATGACTTTAGAGAGCAGTGCTGAAATTGTGGAGCAACAACTCGCGCACAATATCCTGCCACTAACTCCTTCTTCCCGACTTTCTGTGTGCCGGCAGTTTTGCGTTTTGCTGCATACCCGTGCCGAATGGCATCCAGACGCCTAGAACGCCCGCTGGTGCAACCGATCAACAGCGTCTGCCTGAGATTCTCTATGGGGCACGAGGATCGGAAATTGCATGGAGCCGGATCGCCATCTCCTCTATCTCCCCGCGGAATGCGACTTTCTCAAGCCACGATGCGGGAATCGCGTCCACGCCGTAAAATGCGCCCGCCAGTTGCCCGACAATCGCGGCAGTTGTGTCAGCGTCTTCACCCAGGTTGGCAGCGGCAAGCACGGCCGCGGCGTAATCCTCGGTGTTTGCAAAGCACCAGATTGACGCCTCGAGCGATTCAACCACATAGCCGGAGCCGCGAATCTGTCCGGCGGTCTTGTTGCGCCATCCGCCTTGGGCAACTGCGCGCACGCCCTCGTGCTCAAGAGCCATGTTCGCAGCGGCGGAGTATATCTCTTCGCGGCGCAGCCGTTGAAGGCCGCGACGAGAAATGCCGCAAAGACGCGGCAACTCTCAATTGCGGCCGGCGCTGCATGGGTCGTGCGCGAACTGAGCGCCGACCACTCGTCAGCCAAGAGCGCATTGGGCCAAGCAGCCATAGGCGCCGGCGCCAGGCGCATCAGCGAACCATTGCCCGCCGTGTATGAATCGGTGCTGCCGGCGTAGGGATCGCCATCCACTTCGAAGCGTGCGAGCGCGGCACGCGTTGTCGTGCCTATGTCAAAGCAGTAGCCCTTGCTGCTCCAGTGGCCATGACGATACCAGCGCAGGTAGCGCTGCATCTGGTCATTCGCCTCGAATGCACCGCAGGTAATGAGGCTTTCGGCGAGACAGAGCGCCATTGATGTGTCGTCCGTCCACTGACCAGGAGCCAGCGCCCACGGGCCACCGCCGGTCATGTTTGTTACTGGCGGAAAGCTGCCACGCGGCATGAATTCAACGGATGCCCCGACGGCGTCCCCACAGGCAAGGCCGAGAAGGCAGCCACGGAAACGTGCTTCAGTAGAGATGGAAGAATGCGTGGGGGTCGTCATGACTCGTCAGCCTCTATTCCGTGACGCAGGATGCACATCTTGATCATTCGTATGGTAGCACGCGGCCTCTGACTTTTGCTAGCGATATAAACCCACCGAGGGGCGCAAGCTTGTGAACCGGCTTTCGAACTCCTCGGGGCATGCCAAAGGTCAGCATTTACAGGTTGCACGCGAACGGCACCTCATCCCCGGTGCGTCTCCATGCGGAGAAAGGCGAAAAACGATCCCGCCGCATTTGCAGCGCCTCGTGTAAACGTACCGGCCTTGCTCCCTTCTCCGCATGGAGACGCACCCGGCATGAGCCGTTGTTGTTGCAGCGAATCGACTCTTGAGATGCCCTGCGCCCGCTCCGGTCATGATTGACACACCTGTTCGATTTCCCTATAATGGCAACGGGCCATGCGCGGCCCAATTTTGCATTGCGGTGCGCTTGTCGGCCCGCAGCGAGGGTGGACTTGAAGAAACAGGTTGAATTGTCGGCCATTAGCGACAGGCGTCGCCGTTTGTTGCGCCTTGTCATAGAAGAATACGTGCGCACCGCCCAGCCGGTTGGCAGCCAGTCAATCGCCAATTTGGCGCAACTGGGTGTGTCTGCCGCGACCATCCGCAATGACCTGGCGGTGCTTGAGGACGATGGGTTGCTAAGCCATCCCCACACGAGCGCCGGGCGCGTCCCGACCGAGGTTGGGTATCGGTTTTTTGTGCATCATCTGATGTTGGAAGCAGAACTCACCCTTGCTGAACGATCGCGTATTCGAGGCGAATTCAACGGGGCCAGGCGCGATATGGAACAGATGCTTCACGTGGGAACCGCCGCGCTTGTGCGCACTTCGCAAAGTGCGGCAGTTGCAACGGCGCCACGGTCGGCAAGCAGCCGCTACAAGCACATGGAACTTGTTGCAATTCACGGCGTCAAGGTCCTGCTTGTACTGGTTTTGCAGGACGGCGCCGTTCACCAGCAACTGCTCGACCTCGACAAGGCAGCCGAGCAGCGCGAGTTGAGCATGACGAGCAACGAACTCAACGACCGGTTCGCGTCGCTTGACACAATGGGTGTGCGCGGCCTGCTTGATTCGCTTGAGCCGTTCTCGCGTCAGGTAGCAATGCTGGTTGTCGACATCATGCAGCGTCTTGAGAGCGAGACAAGCGGACAGATCTACCGCGATGGACTTGCGGAGGTGATGGCGGCGCCCGAGTTTGCCGAAGGCGATGATGTGCGCCGCATTGTTCAGGTGCTCGAGCGCCGCTCACTTCTTGAGCAAATTGTTCGCGAAATGGGCAGTCCGCTCGGAACAAGAGATGACGCCATTCGCATTGTGATCGCGGGCGATGGGCGTGTGCCCGAGTTGCGTCAAATCAGCCTGGTGCTCAGCCGCTATGGTGTGGGCGATCGGGCAACCGGGGTGCTGGGCGTTGTCGGCCCCATGCGCATGGCTTATGACCGAAGCGTCGGCGCCGTCCGCTTTGTGGCTGGGCTAATGAGCGAAATTGTTGAGGAAACCTATGGACCGTCCCCACTTGGGCCGGGCCACCATTTGACTACTGGAAGTGAGTCCAACTAGATGACTGATAAGCAACCGCACCATGAGAATGGCGCAGGCGAGTTCCACGAAGAGGCGCGGGCGGAAGAACCGATCGGCACCGAGGCAGCGGCAGCGGAGGGGGGTGTCACTCAGTCCGACGCAGCAAGTGCCGCGTTTGATGACCAGTCCGGAGCCTTGCCGGCGGAGCCCACGGCGGAACAGGTGATTGAACAGTTGCAACTTGAATTGGCGGCCGAACGTGCGCGTTATGAGGAACTCTTCGACAAGTTCCAGCGCGCAGCCGCCGAGTTTCAGAACAGCCGCCGTCGTCAGGAAATGCAGACTGCCAACGCCATCGAACGCGCGAGCACACAGATGATCCGCCGCCTTTTGCCAATGCTTGATGATCTGGAACTTGCTTTTGAGAGCGTGCCCACCTCACTCGGTGAGGATCAGGTCGGATGGGTTGAAGGATTCCGCCAGATCCAGCGCAAGTTGCAGGGGCTGCTCGCGGATGAGGGAGTCAACCAGATCGCGAGCGATGGCGAGTTCGACCCGACGCGGCATGAGGCAGTAAGCAGCGAAGTGAACGCAGACGTGCCAAGTGGCCACATCATCTCTACGTTGCGGACTGGCTACGAGCAGCAGGGCCATGTGCTTCGCCCGGCGCTGGTGCGCGTCGCTGCCTGACCTGGCCTCGTGAAGTCCCGGCGCCCGCATGGACTGGCGAGTCAGCGCCATGGAGTGTGGCCACAGCATGGCAGTCGTTCAGAGTAGCGAGATCTCCAACGCGCAAGTCACTCAGAGGGGAATCCGCCCCTTTGAGATTGGGCGCGACCTGCGACCGGTCGCTGAATTGATTGCCGACGCCTTTGCGCTTGAACTTGATGAGCGAGGCGCAGCCGCACTGCGCGAAATGCGCATGATGAGCCGCATGAGCGGACTGCTGGGCGTCTTCAACATCGCAGGGGGCGAGTTTCAGGACTACTTTGGCGGCTATGTCTGGATCGAGAATGGCGTAGTCGTCGGCAACATCACTGTGCAGCGCGCCGACAAGCATGGCGCGCGCTGGCAAATTGCCAATGTGGCCGTGGCCGAGCGGTGGCGCGGACGTGGGATTGCACGGCATCTCATGGAAAAGGCAATTCGCCACATTCGCGAGCAAGGCGGCAAATGGGCTGTGCTGCAGGTCTACGCCGAAAACTTGATTGCGCGCAATCTCTACGATCACATGGGCTTTGAGCCGCTTGGCGGCATAATCGAAATGTCGGCCCCGCGCGCACCGCGTGTTGGTCCGGTGCCTGCTGATATCGGCATGGAGCCATTCGGCGCGGGCCAGTGGCAACCCCTCTACTCATTGGCAAACAGCCAGCTGGGCGCCGGTGCGCAGTGGTGGCGGGCTCTGCGCAGTGTCGACTTTGAGCGGACTTTTGAACAGCAGGTTGGCGATTGGGCGTGGGACTGGTTAGGACGGCGTCGGATTTACCGCAGTTGTTTTCGGTCCGGCTCGCGCTTTGATGCGGCCGCGATCCTAACGGCGCAGCGCTGGAAGGGTCCCCATCAGCTTCAGTTGTGGGTGCGCCCCGAATCCTACGGCCAGATGGAGCAACCGCTGGTTCAATGGGCGCTGAATATCATTGGCGACTATCCGGTCTGGCCGATCAACGTCTCCATCAGCACGGAGCATGTCGCTGCCCAGGAAGCGCTGGCAGAAGCTGGTTTTGCGGTGCGTCGAACCTTGCTGACGATGCGCCTTGCCGTTTCCTCTTGAGGCCGCTGCGTCGACGGTCGATTTCGCATAGAGCCAGGTCGCGCAGCCTGTCGTCTTTCCTGTGGAGAACATCATCATCGAGGATCGCACCTCCCGCGGTCCGCCATGCGCCCCGAGGTTCCCATGCTCCGCCTGATACTCAAAGTTCTGATTAATGCTGCGGCCCTCTGGATTGCCGCGTCCTTCGTCGGTGCGACAATTCCTGTTGACTCACTGAATGCGGGTGCAGTCGAGTACTTTAACCTGATTGCCATCGCGATCATCTTTGGTTTCCTCAACGCGCTCGTTCGCCCAATCCTGAATATTCTGACTTGCCCGGCCTATTTGCTCACACTGGGGCTCTTCACGTTCGTTATGAACATGGTGATTCTCTGGATTCTCCAGGGCGCCGGCACTCTGTTGCTGGGCGACGGGGTGATCGATCTGGGGTGGCTGGCAAAACATGTTCCTTGCCGGCATCATCGTCACAATTGTCAGTTTCATCCTGAATCTCGTGCTGGGCACGAGGGACTGATTGCAGGAGACTCTATTCCGCATGCGTTTTCGCTTCCTTCACGTTGCCGACATTCACCTCGGCAACAAGCAATACAATGAGAGTTTCCGCGCCGACGATTTTGCGCGTGCCTTCAAGGAGGTCATCCTCGCCGCAGTCGAGGCAAAGGTTGATTTCGTCTTGATCGCCGGTGACCTCTTTCACAAGCGATCGATCGACGCGATTACGTTGGATGAGGCCTATCGCTGGCTGGATCGCCTGAAGCAGAGCAATATTCCCTGCATTGCCATCGAGGGCAACCATGAAATGGCCTACTATGGCGACGAAGGCAGTTGGCTCGCTTTTCTGCGCACGCGCGGGCTGCTTACCCTGCTTCAGACGGACTTTGACGAAGGGCTAGCGACCTTCGCACCGCCTACACGCGGGCAGGGTGGCTGGGTGGATCCGATTCCCGGCGTTCGCGTCTACGGACTCGGTTACAAAGGTGCAGGCACGCCTGCGGCGCTGGAGCGGTGTGCGATGGCACTGGAGGTGCTGCCACCCGAACACCGCGCAGGAGTTGAATACTCTCTCTTTGCGGCCCATACCGGTGTGCTGGGGGAACTTGCGGGCGACGCCATTAGCCCCACGATGCACCAGTGGCTGGCCATGCGTCCCCACACCGACTACGTTGCGCTGGGGCACATCCACAAGCCTTTCGAGAAGGACGACTGGATCTTCAATCCCGGCAGCCTGGAAACCTGCGCCACCAACGAATGGGCCTGGCCTGATCGCGCCGCATTGCTGGTGGATGTCGATACGGCGCTCCCGCCCGGCGCGCAGCGAACGCGTGTTACGCGTATCACGCCAAAACGCCGGCCCTTTGCCCGCTTCAGTTTCAAGGTTGACCTTCACAAGGAACCGGAGACCTTGCTCGCCTCCTGCAGCGCTGAATTTGCCAAGCGCCGCAACGATCTGGGCGTCCTGACTGGCACGACGCGACCCGTTGTCGATATCATCATTGACGGCGTGCTCAACTTCGACCCGTCTCTTCTCAATCTTCATGCAATTGAAGAAGAGGCACGCGAGATTCTTGACGCTGTCTATGTCCAGGTGAAGAACTTCACCATACAGCGTGCGCTGACAATCGACGGCGCAGAAGCGGATGTCGATGCGCCAGAGGCGCCGCGCGAGGAACTCGAAAAGAGTGTGCTCAAGCAACTTCTGAGCGCTGACAGTCGCTTTGCCGACGCGTGCGATGGCTGGGCCGACGCTGCGGTGACGCTCAAGAACATGGCGCTCGTTCCCGAATCACCAGAGCGCATTATCGACGAACTGGACGCTCTCATGACTGCCATCGCACAAACTGAGGCCAACTGACAGATGCGCATCGTCAGCGTGGAACTCGAAAACATCAAATCCTATGAACGGGCGCACGTGGACTTTAGTGATGGCGTCAATGCCATTGTGGGTCGCAATGGTGCAGGCAAGAGCACGCTGCTCGAGGCAGTGGGGTTTGCCCTCTTTTCGAGCCTTGACTATGCCACGTCTGCGTTTCTGCGCGAAGGCGCAAAACAGGGTGTCGTCAACGTTGCGTTTGAAAGCACGCTCGATGGGCGCATCTACCACTCTGTGCGCAGGATTGGCGGCGCCGGCGCGAAGCAGGTGATCTACGACCCCGATGTCGACGCAAACCTTGCCGAAGGCGTTGCTGACGTTGAGCGCTTCTTGCGCATTCACCTGGGCATGTTGCCCAACACGGATATGGCGCGCGTTTTCAAGGATGCGGTGGGCGTTCCGCAGGGCACGCTGACCGCAGCATTCCTCCTAACCCCTGCGGCGCGCAAAGCCGTCTTCGACGCACTGCTGCATGTGGAGGACTTCAAGCAGGCGTTCACCCGCCTGCTTGATAGCAAGAACCTCCTTCACGATCGGGCAAACGAAGTCAAGCAGACGGTAGCATGGCTCGAGGGAATACTTGTCGCGTTGCCCGAAGTGGAGGCCGAGGCGCAGAAGGTCTCAAGTCAATTGCGTTCCACGGTACAGTCGCTGGCAGCGGCTCGGGCGCAACTGGAGCAACTCCAGGGTGCGCTGCAAGTGATGGAGACGAAGCGCGCCACGGTGGTTGCCGCAGAACAGGAGCGAGCCCGCGCGCAAGCGGCCTTTGTGGCCGGGCAGACTGCCTTGCAGGTGGGCCAGGTCCACCTGCAGGAAGCGCTCGACGCACGCGCCATCGTGGTGGCAAGTCAGGCCGGCCATGATGCGTACGTGGAGGCCATGGCCAGGCAGAAGCAGCTTGCCGGGCGCGCCGCCGAACGCCAGCAAATACTGCTCGAACGGAGCAACGTCGAAGCATCGCTGGCAATGGCGAATCATCAAGCCGAACAGTCAAACAAAGAACTCGACCACATCGCCGAAGCGGAGACGGCAATCGCCGATTTGGCCGTCGCCGCCGCCGAACAAGCTCGCCTGGAGAAGCGGCGTGCGCTTGCCCAGACGCAGCAGGGTGAGTTGCGCGGTGCAGAGTCCGTGTTTGCACAAACCGTACAGAGCCTTCGCGCGTGAGCAGGCAAGCCTTGAATCCCTGCGTGCTGCCAGGGCCGGCCTTGCTGATGCGGAGGCATCTCTTGGCGCAACGATTGCTTCGTTGCGCTCTCTACTTGAGAAGAAGGAAGGGCTCGAAGGCCAGAAGAGCGAAAAGAGAGCCGAAGGTCTTGCGTACAAGGCCCAGGATGAGGAACTCGCCAAAGTGGACGGCTCGACATGTCCAGTCTGCGAAGCGCCCCTCACGCCCGAACATCGCCGGCATCTGATGGAGCGCAACGAGGAGCGGAAAGAGGCGCTGCGCACGCAGCTGAAGAAAGTGAATGATGCGCTGGCGGCGCTGCAAGTACAGATCGAGGATGGCGAACGCACGCGCAGCGCGCAGGAAGGGGCGCTTCACAAATTGCCCAGTGCCGAGGCCGTGGCCGAGCAGGTCGCGCGCGTGGCGCACCTTCAGGCGCAGCGCGACGCGGGCGAACAACGCCGCACCGAGCTCGCCACGGCGCCGGCGCAACTACGGGAGATCGAGGAAGAGCTGCAGCGCTTGGGCAACCCGGCGCAGCAGATTGCCGTCGCGCGTGCTACGGCAGACAAGCGCGCCGCAACCGATGCGGCGTATCAGCGTGCGGTTGTCGCCGCCGCTGCGGCATCGGCCCGGCTGGAAGCGCTTGGCGCCAGCATCTCCGAATATGTCGACCTTGATGAACTGATCGAGTCTGTGCAGAGGGATGAGCAGGAGCACTTCCCCGCCTACCAGGCTGTGCTCGCCAATCGGATGGCAGCCGAAACGGTATCTGTTCGGCAGCAGGCTGTCGACGCCGCAACAATTGCCAGTGAAGATCTGCGCAGTGCGCTCATGCGCGTGGAGCTATTGGCTTCCGAGGCGACTACCCAGTTTGACGCGGCGGCATGGTCGCAAGCGCAAGCCGAAAGCGCGAGACTTCACGGCGAAGTGGGCAGCCTCTCAAGTTCCGAGAAGATGCTGACCCAAACCTGCGAAGAGCTGGAACGGCAGATCGCGGCCCTGAGGGACGACCAAAAGAGACTCGCTGAGGCGCAGAAAAAACTCGCGCGTGTTGAGCAACAGTCGACCGTGCTGGACAAACTGCGCACCGTCATCAACCAGGCGGGCCCATATGTGACGGCGCACTTGATCCGGAAAGTCAGCGTGACTGCGGCGCAGATCTACGGTGAACTCACAAACGACTTCGCGCAGGTGTTGTCATGGGGTGAGGACTATTCGATTGCGCTGTCGATAAACGGCCGCACGCGCAATTTCCATTCGCTTTCCGGTGGCGAGCAAATGATGGCAGCGCTGTCCGTGCGGCTGGCGCTCCTGCGCACCATCACCGGCATCAGCTTTGCCTTCTTCGATGAGCCGACAGCCCATCTTGACGGCCCGCACCGCGAGGCGCTAGCCACCCAGATTCTCTCCTACCGCGGTCTTCGCCAGCTCTTTGTCATCAGTCATGACGGGACATTTGAGCACGCAATGGAGAATACAGTGCGGATCGAGCGCATTCATGGGGCGAGCCGCGTGGTCGAAGGGGAGATGGCATGAGGGTGCGGTGCGACCGCTGCGGGCGGACCTGCGCGCAACCACACGACGTCGCGCGCATCCTGGCTCGGAGTTGCGGCAATCAGCGGTCAACCTTACCGCGCGCCAGATCCCAATAGGGCATGAAGCCGTAGTACCACGCGAGCAGCAGCGCCAGCCTGAGGCCGCGCGTGCCATCGCGGTGTCCCTTTAGCTGGAGGAAGCGGCGGCGAAACTCGCGCATCGGCTGCAGTACGAAATTGTGCGGACGCGGCCGGATGCCGCGCGCCCGCAGAATTTCGGCCTCACTTCGGGAATACTGTTTCTGTTTCGTGTGGAACTGTTGCCAAGACACATAGTTGTAGTGGAGCAGTGGTTCTGTCAATCGAGCTTCGGGACCTTCAACCTTGACGATTTCGTGAACTGCGCGTTCGCTCACGTACTGTGCACCGCGACGACGTATCAGGCGCAACTGATAGTCGGGGTAGAAGCCGCCGCCGCGCATTTCCTTGCCGACGATGAAGTTGCGGCGTGGAATCCAGTAACCGCAGGCGTCCGGCGCCACGAGTACGCCCAGGATTTCGTCGCGCAAGGCCGGAGTCACTCGTTCGTCTGCATCCACAAAGAGAACCCATTCGGCATTGAGTGTATCCAGCGCAGCCTGCCTTTGGCTCGCGTAGGTATCGAAGGGCCGCTCAATCACGCGTGCACCGGCGAGATAGGCAAGCTGCGGCGTCGCGTCGCTGCTGCATGAGTCCCACACAACAACAGCGTCGGTCCATTCAACCAAAGCCGCAATGCAGGCTGAAATGTGTTCGGCTTCGTTCTTTGTCAGAATGACGGCTACGAGGCGCGAGACCCCTTCATTCGGGGCGCCTGACGTGGATTGTCCCAATTGGACTGCATCATTCATGGGCGGTGGCTCCACTTGCTCACGACCGCGTGCCGCGCGACAATCTCGGCGCCCGCGGCAACGCCCGTGCTGCGGCCACGGGCAAAGCCGGCAAATGCCCGCCATGCTGAAATACGCATGGCAGTCTGCACCATTAGCCGAACCATGGGCAATGTGCACGGCGCAAAGCGCGCGCGATGGCGCGTGTAGAAACGAAGGCGACTCGACCACAGGCGTTCAAATGTGGGCCAACGCATCTGACGGCTGCTTTGTCCTTCCAGGTGGACGATGCGGGCAGCCGGCACTGCGTAGACTCCCCATCCCGCGTCGGCGGCGCGCACGCAGAAATCCATCTCTTCGCAGTACATGAAGTACGCGTCGTCCAGACCACCCATTTGGCTGATGACCTCGCTGCGCACCATCATGGCGGCCCCCAGGACAAAATCCACTGGAAATGGCTGTCCACTCTCCCACAATTGCGCGGAATAGCGCCCGTTAAAGCGGCTCTCGTACAAACGTGACGCAAGTGGCGCTCCTTGCAGCGGCAGCAGATCGAGCGCGACTTGTGCCGCACCGGGGAAGCCGAACGCTCCGTGCTGAAAGCGACCGTCCCCGTAAGTCAATCCGGCGCCGCAGATACCGGCGCGCGGCGCGCCTTGCAGAAAGCGCACCATCTGTGCCGGCGCATCGTCGACAATCAGCGTGTCGGGGTTAAGCAGGAGAGACGAAGTCAGGTCTGGGCAAGATGGGCTGAGTTCCGAGCAATCCCAGCATCTCGAGTGCACGATTGTTACCGCCGGTGAAGCCCAGGTTATCCGTGAGCGCCACCAGGTGAACTTCGGGAAAGTCACGCGCCACCATGGCTGCGCTGCCGTCGCTGCTCGCATTGTCCACCACAACAATGTCGGTCGCCGGCCAGGGCAGAGCGCGCGCAAGCGAGCTGCGCAGACTGCTCAAGCAGCCGTGAAGCTGCTCCACGGTATTGTAATTGACGATGATGATCGCCAGACGTGTTGTCTGCAAGTTGTTCACGAGGGGATCAACCCCTTGCACAGTACGCGGTCGCGCATGCTGGATGGGTGGAAATGCACCGCGGTCTTTGGCAAAGCGTAGCACAAACGCTTGCGAAGTGCGATTGTACCGACTGAGGCGCATGCCACAGGGGAGTAGTCTCCCGCATGGGCGCCTAGACATGGCGTGACCCACGCGGCGGGATCGTCTTTCACTCTTGTCCGCACGGCGAAAGCCTGAGATGAAGCGCAATTGTTGCAGTAAGTCGACACTTGCGATACCCCGCTAATTGACGATCGGAGCCTTGACCGTGGCGTGGGCGAGTGCTATACTGACGAGTATAACGCAACGCGTCATCAAAATCCTTGTTGCTTCGGTTGCCGGGAGCAGCGCCCCGGATCGACGGATGAAGCGTAAACGCAGTTAAAGGTCCCCAAACATGGCGCTCTTTCAACGTAACATTGAATGGCTTCGCGGTGCACCCATGCGCTCCTTGCGCATTCTTGGCGGTGCATGGGCACTGGTCTTTGATGTCGCGGCGGAGACCTGGCGTAACCCAAGTGCGGCAATCGAGTTTGTGGAACTGCGCGGTGTACGCGTGAAAAGGAACGTGCGCAGCGGGATGCGTGCCATCGAGCGCGACAGCGGCGCTGAATTGCTGCGCCTCTCCGACACGGCGACTGCGCCGGTGCGTTGGGTGCAGCGTGAGGTCGTGGCGACAGGCGTATTGTCGGCCGACGAGCTGGAACGGCAGGTAGAGCGGGTGCTCGAGCGAATGGGCATCCCCAGCCGCGAACGACTTGAGCGCCTCATGCAGGAAATCGAGTACTTGAGCACGCGGATCGATCAGCAATTGGAAGCGATGGACGAGGCGGAGAAGTAGCCGGAAGCCGTTTCCAAGGCAAGTGAGCGAGATATTGTACCTGGATCCGGGCCTCTCCTCCTGGGTTCGTGTGGAATGAAGAGGGGTCGGTGCGATTGCGCCGACCCCTCTTCATTCGCGCTGCCCCGCCGGGTCCCCAGGGCAATCCGGCAATCCGGCAAGGCGATCTTGTCAGGCTCCACCGCGCATAAAGGCGCGGACGGCGTCACGCTGTTCAGCACGAATGCTGCCTCGCGCCACGAGGTCGTCAAGCATGTTGGTGAGCGTGAAGACGGAGTGCGCACTGATGCCGGCTGCTGCGAGGTTGGCGACACCACCTTGTTCTCTGTCAATCAGAACAATCGCATGTTCCACAATGAGGCCTGCGGCGCGCAGCCGCTCGGCAGTGGAAATGGTGCTTCCACCGCTCGTGATCAAGTCTTCGATAATGACGACGCGCTCGCCCGGATTCCATGCGCCCTCGATTTCCTTGCCGAGGCCATGTTCCTTGACTTCCTTGCGCGGGTAGATGAGCGGCACATCACTCTCGAGGGCGACCGCGGTGGCGATGGGAAGGGCCGCGTAGGGCACCCCGCAAATGCGCTCGCACGGGAGATTTCCTAGGAGTTTGGCATACTGTACCGCAGCCTGCGCCAGCAGACGTGGTCGACTGACCAGCAGGCGCAAGTCCACGTAAATGGGCGATTCGATGCCGCTGGCGAGCTTGAAGTTGCCAAACTTGACAGCGCCCAGTTCGTGGAGTGCAACGCTCAATGTCGGGAGCGCAGCGGCCGCGGACTTCTCCGGGGAAGGAGCGCTGCGGGCTGCACTGCGCGCGTGATTGATCGCTGTCCGCAACTCCAGGGCTGCCACGCGTATGTCTGCGGCCGCACAAACGCCGCGGCTGGCGTTGATGATCAGGCCGCTGCCATCGGCGCGCAAACCGGCGGCCAGCGTCGCATCGAGGTCGCCTCCTTGCGCACCAATTCCCGGCACAAGGAACCAGGCGTCGGGCGCTGCGGCGCGCACGGCTGCCACTGCTTCCGGATAGGTCGCACCCACAACCAGACCCACATTGGGTGACCAGGATGATGCGGCTCGAGCAACGTGGACATACAGCGGCTGGTTGCTTTCGCGATCAAGCTGCTGCCAATCGGCCACCTCAAGATGCTGAAACTCACCCGCACTCGGGTTGCTCGTGTGGCAGAGAACAAAGAGCCCTTTGTCAGCGTACTTGGCAAACGGTTCGATGCTGTCACGTCCCAGGTAGGGACTGAGGGTGACGGCGTCCACACCCCACTCTACGAAGCACGCCTTTGCATACGCGGACGCCGTGCTGCCGATATCGCCGCGCTTGACGTCGAGGATTACGGGAATGTTGGGCGGGATGAATGCAAGCGTCTCCGCCAGCGCTTGCAAGCCGGGTGCGCCAAGGGCCTCATAGAAGGCGATGTTTGGCTTATAGGCGCAAACCAGATCGGCGGTTGCTTCAATAACCGCACGATTCCAGGCCAGCAGCGCGGCGGCGTCGGCGGCGGGCGAATCGCCGGCTCCCGCGTTGCGGAAGCGCGCCGGAATCTGGTCAGGCGCAGGGTCCAGGCCTACGCAAAGCAGCGAGTCATTCTGTTCACTTGCCGCAGCGAGTTTTGCGAAGAAGCCGGTTGACATGCAGGGGCCTCCGGGTTGTGTGGTGGGTGGGAAGCATCAGGAATTGAAAACCGGGCGAAGGAGACTCCCTCGCCCGGCTGATTACACAAATGCCATTTCCGGCTGGAACGGCTGGATAGCGTTCGGCGCAAATGCCAGCCGCAAATCCCATGGCTGACTCTGGCTGTGCCGGGTGGCCATCCACGCCCCGGCGGGTGGCAGCGGGTTGCGATGGTCAAACTGACCACGGTAGTGGCTGATTTCGACATCGGTAACGCCCAGGTGCGCAAGCAGCGATAGAACGCAGCCGCCGTGCGTCACAAGCACCACAGGCCCAATCTGCGCGCTTTCTCGTGATGCGCGTTCATACATCGTCAGCATGCGAGCCAGCACGGTGGGTTCGTCTTCGTTGCGCCGCCACTCGGCAATGGCATACGATTCGACCAGCTCGGCTCCACAAATCGATGCAGCAAGCGCGGCGGTGCGTTTGGTGCGTTCGAGGGGACTGTAGTAGACGCGCACTGCGCCTTGCGCGCGCAAGTATTCGCCTAGCGCCAGCGCCTCGCGTTCTCCGACCGCCGTCAGTTCAGGGCCGGGCGGTATATCGTATGGGATGTCGCGACGGCTCCAGTCGGGCGTGGCATGGCGTGCCAGAATCACCTGTTGCCCACCGTGTTGCGGCCGAAAAGGAATAGATGCACCAGTACTCATCAAGTGACTCCAGAAACAAAGGCGGACGTCAAAGATTCGGCCGCCGCCGGGCGCAAAACGTTCGTGCGTTGTATTCGCTCCGCCAGTCCACCAGGCACCCCCATGTCACCCAAGGCGGGCTGGTTACCGTTGCTACCTTCCGGTCCTGGCGGGGTTCCCAGTGCCCTGCCGCACGGGACCCAGCGGCTGACGGAGCGAAGACAACGCACGAACGTATTGGCTGTGGCGGAGAGGGAGGGATTTGAACCCTCGAACCTTTATGGGGTTACGAGCTTTCCAGGCCCGCGCCATAAACCGGACTAGGCGACCTCTCCACAAGCAGAACAAGTATAGCCGAGCCGTGCGTTCCTGGCAAAGCAGGCGCGCCGAAATCCCACCCAGGAAGTGCGGCCGATGCGCGCGGTTCAGTCTTGTGCGTTGGCGAAGTGCGCCGCGATCGCGTCGACCAAACCCTCTATTGTGTGCTTCTGCGGGACGATGTCCACGTGAAGGCCGTAATCTTGCGCCGCTTCCTGCGTGAGCGGGCCGATGCAGGCGACCGTAACGTTGTCGAGCATCGAAAGTGATCCGCCTTCGGCCTTGATGCGTTTGTTGAAGTAGCGCACGGCCGTGGGAAAGGTGAAGGTGATTGCGTCAATCGTGCCTTCCCACAGCATCGGTGGCACCGCATCGCCTCCCTTACCAATGAGGGTTCGATAGGCGTTGATGGCGTCGACATCAGCGCCCGTACCCTTCAAGCATTTTGCCAGCGAAGCCCTGGTTGTCGACGACTGCGGCAGCAGGACGCGAATGCCTGGCCCCAACTTGAGTTGCTCGGCCACAAGTTCGGGCGTGTAGATTTCGGGCGCAAAGTCGCTGCGGATGCCCAGCAGGTCGTTGGTCCACAACTCAGTCATGCAGCCGATGGTAGCGACCTTGAGGCGGCGTGGAAAGCGCGAGGGGTCGAGCCCCAGCGCCTTGATGCGTTCCGAGACGACAAGAATTGTGTCGGCGTCGTTGAGCACGAGCCAGTCGAACACGCCGTCGGCGGCCTTGCGCAGTGCCTCGTCAAGTTCCGCAGTGTTTTCGTAGGGGGCAAGATCCACTGTTGGGTAGAGAAGCGTCTGCGCACCCAATGCGGTAAAGCGGCGCGTCTGTTCTTCGGCCTGCTCGGAACTGTGGGTGATGACGATACGAACGCCTTGGAGAGGGTGGGACGCCCCGGTTGGTGACGCTGATGTCGCTGAGAGATTCATCATGGCTTCCATCCGTGTGTGCATAGAGTCATGCAAGGCTGCCCGAGCCGGCGTGAAGTCATCGCACGGCGCATGGCAATTCGGTGCGGTGCGCACAGCATGCGCGAACCTTCCCCCATTGTGCGCGAGGAAAGGATGTTGGTCAAGGTGCGAATGTCCCCTATTGCGGTGGGGAATGTCATAAAGAAGGTGCGGCGGCCGGGAGGAATGCGGTGAAGGTGCTATCCGCGCCCGGTGTGCTCGCGACCTGGCTGTGCCCGTAGTATGTGCGCACAAGCCGGCAGGCAATGGCGCGTCTGAGACTGGTGCGGGCAAGTTGTGCGGCGGCTGAGCATGCCTCAGGGCAAGCTGGCGCTCACGTCGAAGCGCACACGGAAGCACCTAATTCAGGCGTTGCCGGCTTCAGAGTCGGGCAATCCTGCCAGTGCGGCGCGCAAGCTGGGAACTGCGGCGGCGCCTGCCCTCTCGCCGCTTTCCACAATCTCGGTGAGGCGCTGCATGCCGAGCAAGGTGGATACGCCCTCGGGCAGCGAGGGGCGAATGATCACGTTGGGCGCTGCATCGCGCAGGCGGTAGTTTGTGACTGCGCGCATGAGGATGGTTTGTGAGCGCCATACATCGTTGAACATGGTCCAACTTTCGGCAATCGCGGGGTCGTCTTCGCGTCCCACAAGGCCTGCAATGGAAACATCAACGGCGAGTACGACATCGGCGCCCATGGCCCTAACAACGTCCGCCGGGACATTGTTAACAAGTCCGCCGTCAACCAGAAGCATGCCCTCGTAGCGCACGGGATCAAAGACACCGGGAATCGCCATCGTCGCATTCAGGGCTTTTATGAGAGGTCCACTTTTCAACACAATTTCCTGGCCCGTTTCGATGTTGCAGGTAGAAACGGCAAAAGGAACCTTCAAATTCTCGAATGTGCGCAGATCCCCAATGAGCTGACCAAAGTAGTTCATGATGCTGTGGCCGGAGATGAGCGCTCGCTTGCCCGGCCACCAATCGAGCAGGCGCAGCACGCCGCTGAGGGTGCCCATCACGCCAAGTTTCTGCTCAAGTTCTTCGGGAGAAATGCCCGCAGCGAACGCGGCGCCGACGAGACCGCCCATACTCGTGCCGGCAACGACGTCGATGGGTAGATCGGCGTTACGCAGTGCCTTGATGACGCCGATGTGGGCCAAGCCACGCAGGCCACCACCGCCCAGCGCAATGCCGAGTTTGCGCGTAGTCACGGGAGTACGAGGCCATAACTCTCTAAAAGTCCCGAACTTCCACTCAATCGGGTTCCGGACTCAGAGACTCGCGGATACGTTGAGTCGGCCAACGGCGTTTGAGCTCGCATGTGCTTCGACAAACTTCCTGAAGTGTGGCAGGTTGCACGAAGTCGTTTTCCTATCCTAGCCGGGCGCCTTGCGCAGGAGGTACCAGCGGCAGGGGTGACGGTCTGGGCGGGCGCGCTCGATATCAACGACCTGCAAGTGCGGGGCGAAGGAGTTGGTGACCTCGTCTTCTTCCATGCCGCGAATGCGGTCCAGGTCATCAGCGGGCGGGGGAATGCGGTCGAAGGCGTATAGGTGGAAGTACCCGCCTGGCGCGAGGTTGGCCACCACGCCCTGCACGTAGCCGGATCGCGCTTCCGGCGGCAGGCCGTGAAGGCAGCCGACATCGAGGATATAGTTCGCCTGCAGATCACGGAATGGGAGAGACGTCACGTCGCCAAGCAGGAAGCGGCAACGTGCAGCAAGGCCGGCTTCTCCCGAACGCTCAATCTCCTTGACGCGTTCACTGGCGGTGATCAGCGGCTGAATCACATAGTCGACGCCAATGGCATCCAATCCCATGCGGGCCAGATAGACGACGTTTGTCCCCGGGCCGCAGCCAAGGTCAAGCGCGCGTCCGCGCCGAGGCAGCCTGTGCGACATCCAGAAGCGTTGAACCTCGGGCGGCGTATGGCGGGTGTCCCATGGAGTTTGGCCCGTGGTGTAGTGTTCCTCAAAGCGGCTGCGTTGCGAAAGAGACATCAGTGTTCCCCGCGGAGATTGAGTGCGACGGCACGCGTTGTGCGGTCTACTCGGCGGACTCGCCCGAATTCTTTGGCTGAAGATGCAGTTCCAGCAGAGGCAGCGCGCGGCGCTGCCCTTCGAGCACGTAGCCCACTTCGCCCACGCACTCGGCGCCCATCTTCGTGTAGAAGGCCTCGGCGTGGGGATCGGACTCGATCTGAATCATCGTCGCCCCAATCGCAGCCGCGCGGGTCATCGCATGAAGGATCAGCGCCGTGCCAATCCCTTGCTTGATCGCAACCGGCATCACCCACATGTGGTCGAGCGTCAGCTGCGGCGGTTGGCCACGCAGCGCATAGAAGCCGAGGATGGCGGATTCAAACTCGGCCGCCCAGACTTCGTTGTGTGCGACATAGGTCGGTGATATCGTCAATTGGTCGTGCCAAAGTTCAATCCACTGGGCGGGATAGCCCCAGTAGCTCTTGGCTGCAATCGCAATTTGCGAAAGGCGCGCCGCCTGTGCGGGGGCAGCACGATAAAGCACGGGCGAAATCCCAGTCATTGGCAGGCTTTCCAGGCCGCCGGCGCATGTGGGCGCCGGTGGCAGCAACAAGTGGCCCTACTGGCCATACTCTTCGTAGTAGTCCTTGAGCGCAGCCTCAACCACTTGCATCGCATGCTGTGCGTCGTAGGTACGCTGGATCGTCAGCTTGGCTTCTTCTCCCGGGATGAGCTTGTAGGTGGAGAAGTAGTGGCTCAGCCGCTCAATCAACACGGGCGGCAGATCCGTAATATTCTGTGCGGAGCCGTAGACCATGTCATTCTCGAGAACGGCAATGATCTTGTCGTCGGCCTCGCCGTGGTCGTCCACATCGAATCCCCCCAGAACGCGCGCGTTGAGAATGATTTCGGCGCGGTTGATGGGACGTTCGCTGATTACGCAGATATCAAGCGGGTCACCGTCGCCCTTGGCTGATTTCGTCGAGAGAGCGGCCACACGACTGTCGCAGTAGGTGCGCGGAATGAAACCGTAGAGCGCTGGCGGCTGCGACGAGCTGCGCTGCGGCCGATCGACGCGCATGTACCCTGTAGTCTTGTCGACCTCGTATTTGATGACGTCAAACGGTGTAATCTCGATGTATGCGTGGACTACTCGGGGCGGATCCTTGCCTGCGTCGAGGCCATGCCACGGGTGAGGTCTCCAGCGATAGAAGGGTGGCGGAAACTTCATGCGAGCAATCCTTTCGGTGCTTGTTTCGAATTGAGTTGAGAGCGAGCAGCTTTTGCACCATTTCCGCACAAGGTAGAATGGGAGGGCCGGGCAGACACCTCACATGCCGCCTGAGTCGCATCTGCAGAAAACAACCGGGACGTAATGACCCACTCGCCACACGGTGCGTCCGGCGGATTTCGCCCGCAGCAAATCTTTGAGCGAGTACGAGTCCGGTTGCGCCTGATAGTGTACAGCCTACAAGGGGCTGAACTGAAATAGCATGCAAAGTGACGGCGCACATTCAAGGATGCGCCCATCGCGCACGTCGGGCAAGGAGAGTTGGATGAAACGTCTGCAAGCAGGCATTGCTGGCGCGCTGCTGATAATGATGCTGGTTGCAGGCGCGTGCGGCAGCGGCAAGTCAGCCCCTCCGGCGAGCGCGGCGCAGAACGGCGCCGCCGGCGCACCCGGCGCTCCAGCCGCCGGCGCGACACATGTGGAACTGATGGGCTGGTCGACGACGGAAACCGAAGACGCCAAGATGCAGTCATTGATCGACCGATTCGTTGCGGCCAATCCCGCCGTCAGCGTAACCCTAACCTTGCAGCCTCAATTTGACACCGTCCTTGCCGAGAGAATCGCGGCCGGAAACCCACCCGACGCCTTCTATCTGGACTCGTTCACGTTCGTTGACCTTCAGGCTGAAGGGGCGCTGGCTGCAGTGGGAGACCGGATTACGAATACTGCCGACTTCTATCCCAAACTTGTGCAGGCGTTTACGGCCGATGGCCGGCTCTATTGCGCGCCAAAGGATTTCAGCACCCTTGCACTCTTCTACAACCGGAAGATGTTCGCCGCTGCGGAAGTTGCCGAGCCCACCGATACCTGGACATGGGAAAATCTGCGGGTCGCCGCCGAGGCTCTTTCGTTTCCCGAGAAAGGCATCTACGGGATTGTGATCGACCCTGATATGGCGCGCTGGGCGGCACTTCTCTACCAGGCTGGAGGTGCGGTCATCGATTCGAGCGGATCAAGGATGGCGCTTGACGCACCGCCAGCACGCGAAGCGCTCGATTTCTACGCCGGCCTGGTAGACAACGGCATGGCTGCCTCGGCATCCTATCTTGATTCACGCTGGCCGGGCGAGGCCTTCGCGGCGGGCGTTCAGCGATGGTAATCGAGGGGAATTGGCTTGCGCCCTACCTAGCCGAGCAGTTCCCAGACGTGGACTACGGAATTGTGGAGTTACCCACTGGTCCCGCCGGCAAGGGGACGCCGGCGTTCGCCGTCTGCTATGCGATCGCAGCAGCCGGCAGGAATCAGGAAGTCGCCGCGCGCCTTGTTGATTTTCTTGCCGGTGCGGAGAGCATGAACGTACTGACGGACGCCGGCATGGCCATGCCGACGCGCCGCAGCGTTGCTGCGGAGTGGGTTGCCAGGTTTCCGGAACGGGCGCCACTGCTTGCGGGCGCCGAGTATGCGGTTCCCTGGCAGTTCGCGCCAGGCTTCAGCGTCGTCGTCGATGCGTTCAATCGCGCACTTGACGAAGCCTTTGCGGGCAACCTATCGACTCAGGAAGTGCTGGAAAATGTGAATGCTGCTGGTCTTGAAGTCCTGGCGCGGTGAGTTACGCGACACCCTTGGAGACAATCGCTTCGCCAAGGCTGGGTTCATGGGGTTCGCGTCGGTGGAAGTCCGGCGCTTCTCGCGTCACCGTGGCACGAACCCCAGGATCGTCTCTGGAAACTGGTCCGTGATCACGAGGAAACCTCGATCGTCAAGTCGGGCAATGCCTTCCCAGTTGCGTGCGAGCAAGGTAAGCGCCAGTTGCAGCGGAGGGGTTTCCGTACGGAGTACCTGGCTGCCGTCATACTGGAATTCGACCAGGCGCTCCACCTGCTCCTGTGTGCTGTGGGTTGGGCCTTCGCCGTACTCAACAACAAGCGGATCGCTCTCCGTGGCAAGGAAGCTCTCACCCGGAAAGTACATGTTCATGACCCAGAAGCGCCCATTTGCGTCGAGTGTCGTTGCGTCGGTAATGCGGTACTCAATGGAGGGCGCTGAAACGGGAGCCAACTCGGCAAGGTCCGCGGCAAAGCGGTGCGCGAGCGGATAGGGATTCCAGCCCACACCGTTGATTTCGTAGAGCGTTAGCACTCCGCCATCCGGAACGACGACAATTGCCTCATCTGAAAAGTTACCAAGGCCGGTCTGGGGTGTGATATAGGTGAGTGAGGCGGGATCGAGGCGAATCGTGGCGTTGTCCGCATCCACCGTGCCGCGCAGCAGCCATGCCGCTGTCTGTCCGCCCGCGGTGACTTCGGTTGTGGCATAGACGTTGTCGCCGTTGAACGCCAGCGACTCAAAGCCTTCGAAGCCGGGTAGTGACTCGGCGACGCCGCCGTAGTCGAATGCAATCGGCGCAGGCGTTAACGGTCCGTCCAGAGAGCCGTCAAGAAACGCAAGAATCTGCGACTTGGGCAGGGCGTAGGCGGCGCTTTGGCCGTCATTTGTAAAGTTGGGATACTGCGGAAGCAGCACCAGTGTGTCGCCATACCAGGCCATCGCCGAGAACTCAGCGTTGCGTTGTGCAGCCGGTCCGGCGAGAGGGATCGGACGCACACTCGTTTCGCGCGGCGCACCCGTGTCGAGGGAAGGGGGCGTCGCGCCTGGTTCCGGTGTCAGCGTAGGCAGCAGGGCAACAAGGCCATCGGCCGGGATTGGCGCCTTGATGGCGCTGAGGTCAAGCGGCAGCGCTGAGCAGCCGCCTGTAGAAGTGGCCTGGACGACGAGCAGGGCAAGAACCACGATCATTCCACGGCGACACGCCATCAAGTTCTCCATCCGTTCATAGTGACTCCCTCCATTGAGGGGCCGCACCCCCCATTACGGGGGATGCGCTGAATCCCTGGATTGTGCCATAGTTGAGTCCTGCCGCCATATCCGTGAGGCAACCGGGACGCGTGAGTCAGGCGTCCCGGCAAGCACAGAACGGCGGCAGCGCAATCACAAGCAGGAAATCAGAATGAGTGGCGAGAGCCCGAGGAGCTATTCGATGAGCACTGTACTTGAGGAACTATCTGGAGCAACTGCAGCTCTGGCGGAGAATGTTGGCCGCAGCGTGGTGCGCGTGGACGGTCGCAGGCGCATGTCAGCGAGCGGCGTGGTCTGGTCGACCGATGGCCTGATCGTCACGTCGCACCATGTACTTGAGCGGGACGATCAATTGGAAGTGGGACTGCCCGATGGAAACACAGTCTCGGCGGTGCTTGTCGGTCGTGATCCATCGACCGATGTTGCGCTCCTGCGCGTAGCCGCCGAAGGTCTGATGGCCGCCAATTGGGTGGACACCTCCGAATTGAGCGTCGGCAATCTGGTCCTGGCGCTGGGACGCCCGGGCAAGAGTGTGCAGGCAACCCTCGGCGTCGTCAGCGCACTGGGTGGCGCCTGGCGCACGAGTGGCGGCGGTGAAGTGGACCGCTATGTGCAAACAGATGTTGTGATGTATCCCGGATTCTCGGGTGGTGCGCTTGCCGTGGCCGGCGGAGGCGTTGCCGGAATCAACAGTTCGGGCCTCATGCGCGGGGTAAGCCTCGCTGTTCCTGCGGGAACGATCAAGCGTGTTGTCGATTCATTGCTGGCGCATGGCAATATGCCTCGTGGCTACGTCGGCCTGGGCGTGCAGGCCGTGCGCTTGTCGGACGCGCTGGCGCAAAGCGCGGGCCAGGAAACGGGGCTCATGGTCATGTCAATCGAAACCGGCGGACCGGCGGCGCAGGCCGGGATGGTGCAAGGCGACGTGATACTCGCGCTGGACGGCGTGGCCACGCGCCAACTTGATGATTTGCAGGTGCTTCTGCAAGGAGATCGCGCGGGCAAGAGCGTTACCGTACGCTTCGTGCGCGCAGGCAGCGTTCAGCAGGCAGCGCTGGTGATTGGCCGCAAGTAGCCGGTCGCGCTGAATCAGATCCAATCAAAGGGGTCGCCGCACACGCAAATTGTGCCGCGACCCCTTTTGCTCCATAGCGCCAAGTTCCAGCCAGTGGCCGCTTATCGATGCAGCACAGGCAAGTAGATGGTGGACTGACCCAACTCACCCGATGTTTCGAGTAGGTCCGCGACGACCGCGAAATGGCCAAATTCGGACGATTGGCAGGTGACTCGATTGGCGAACACATTGGTCCAGGAGCGAACCGGCTGCCACGCAGCGTCCTCATCATTCAGGCGCATGCAGCGCAAGCTAGCCTCGTCGATCATGTCCATATTGCAGGGTTCATTCAGGGGGCACTCGCCATAGTCAAGCGAGAAAGTCCACGGACTGAGTAAGCGGGCATGCTCGTCGCCAGTGCCATCAGTGGCCTTGAATGTGAAGAATCCAAGACCGCGCGTTGTAATGGAGGAGGGCACGGTTGACGTGAGGGTGCTTGAAAACGTAATCGTGAGGGGAACGAACGATGCGAGGGGCGGAACGCTCAGCGAAACCAGCCGCGTCGGATTTTGCAGTAGTCCGCCAAGCGCAGGTGTCACCACGCTGCGAATAACCTCCTCACGCCAAACAAGCCCAACCGGGGGCTCGCACGAAGAACCAGCTGGGCTGACAACCTCCACTGCGAAGACTGGCGTGCGCGCAAGAACGATCAGGACAAGAATGAGCAGCGCGCCCGGAAGTTGTCGCCCTGCGAACATTACCAACAACAGTATGGACGCTCGCACGCTTCGCACAGACAATTCTCCAGGGTGCTGAGGATCACCATCGAGATTGGAGACGAGTTTCGCTATTCATGAGACTGCATGCATTCATGAGACTGAATGCATTCATGAGACTGTAAGCGAAAGCGTGCGTGCCGTCAAGAAAGAATTAGCGAAAACAGGCGCAAATCGTTCGATGTTGCAATAATCGCAACAAAAGCTGCAGCCGAGATGCGCTTCCATCGATCAGTGTAGGACTTGCGGTGCGCCAACCGTCGACGCGTTTCGACGCAAGTCTACGGGCAATCAGCACGCGATCTGCTCGCAGGACATGTTTCTGGTGCAAGAACGGTCCAGTCTCTGCAGTTGCACCTGCCGCCCACGTGATGGATAATGCAGCCGGTCCAAACTGGCTGGCGCTCATTTCGAATGGTCAGAATCCGATAGGCGCCTGCAACGCATGAGCAATATGTTCGATTGCGTTGTGATCTGCTGTGTTCCCAGTCACAATGCGCCGGTGGCATGGGCAGCAGTGTGTGCGTCCCTCCCCCGATACAATCAAACCAGAACCCGAAGGTGTCCAATGGCGGAATCAAGTGGCGGCGGTTCGGCCTTGCCGGACGGTCGATCCGGAGTCGATGCGAAGCTCGAGAAGCGGCTGGCAACATTGCGCGAGATGGAAGTGTTTCGGGGGATGCGTGAATCCGACTTGATCGCCCTGCACTCCAATCTTCACCTGCGCGAGTACGCGCGCGATGACACGATCTTTCGCCAGGGTGACGAGTCACGGCAGGTCTACTTCATCCTTAAGGGCAAGGTGCGGGTCTTCAAAATCAGCCCCTCCGGTGGAGAGACCTCGATCGATATCTTCTCGTCCAATGATGTACTTGGTGAATTGGCCGCTCTCGACAACCGGCCGCGGTCTGCAACAGCCAAGGCCGTCACAACAGTGTCACTGCTAAGTATGGCGCAGGAGCATTTTGTGCAGCACCTGGAGACGATGCCGGGTCTGGCCCTGGGTTTGGCTCGCGTACTTGCGCAGAAATTGCGCTGGACATCGGCCTACGCCGAGTCTATCGCGCAGTTTGATGCGGCGGGTCGACTGCTTCACATCATCCTGCTCAATAACGAACGCTATGGCGTGGCGAGCGCTGACAAGCTCCGTTCCGTGGTAAACATAGGGCTCAATCAGTCCGACCTCGCATCGATGATTGGGGCGCGCCGCGAGTGGGTTAACCGCATATTGAGCGATTGGCGCAAGCGCGGCCTGCTAGAATTCGAAAATGGCGTGATCACGATCCTTGACTTGCCACGGGTGATCGCCGAGCGCGACAGTCGTCTTGAGTCTAATCAGATGTCGGATGAATGGTAGACGCCCGCAGTGAGTCTGCCTGGGTGTTGGCTTCGGCGTAAAGGAGTATGAATGCTTATGTCCCTCACACAGGTTGGAACGCGTTTCGCGTTTGCGTTGAGCGCGGCGGCGGTTGTTCTCTTCGCGTGGGTCGGCCAAGCGGCGGCACAGGACGTCATACCCGCCGTCGCCGACGAAACGCAATCAGTAATCACGCTGCTGCCAGTCGACGATGCCACGTCGATTCAGCAAAATCCGACATCCTGGTCTTGGTGATGCGAGCGGAGTTGCGCGTCTCCGTGCAGGCGCTGACGCCGGATGATGAGGCAGCGCTGCTGCACTTTGAACTTGGCGCTTTCCCCGAAGGCACGACAATCAACAAAGCGACACTCAGGCTCTTCCAGACCGACGTCCACAGATGGTAAGCCTGAGTGGCGGCTGCCGCTGCGCGTAATCCTCACTGATTGGGATGAGACGAGCGTTACGTATGCGACGCAACCGCGCGCGACGACAAGCAACATCGTCGTGGTGTCGCCTGCAGCCGCCAGCATCGCGGTTGACACCGACCTGACAACGCTAGTCGACGCCTGGGTGAATGCGCCCGTAAACAACCCAAACTACGGCATCGCAATCGGCGGTCCGGTGGGCAATGCAGCCGCGTCACGTGTATTTTCCAGCAAGGAAGGTGTGCGTGCACCGCAGTTGATTATCGACTACACGCTGCCTCCGTTGCGTATTTGCCTTGAACAAACGGACACTTGCCCACCGGCGGCGAATGCAGTACTTTCGGTAGTGGGCAGGCCGAACGTGCTGGTGGCGAACGATCAGGGGTTGATTACGGACACAGTCGGTCTTGCGCTTGGCCAACAGGTGTGGGCGCGCTATGAGGTCAGCAGCACCAATGGTGGCGCGCTGTTCTATACATTGCCCGGTCCGGTGACGATTGACCGGTCTCAGTTTGTCTTCGTGGACCAGGGAACCGAGATGCGGCTGGCCGTCATGAGCCAGTATCCTCTCTGGGTGCAGAATCTCGCAGTCAGCGCACAGTGGTTCGTCCAGGCCGACCCGGCGCAGGCTGCACGTTTGCGTAGCCGAATCATCAGCGCATCGAACTACCTCTACTCGTTCACCGACGGTCAGTTCGCGCTGGGTGATGTGGTTGTCCAACAGGTGTATGATGGCTGGTCCACGGCGGATATCCAGCTCTTCGCAAACAATACGCTCCAGCCCAAGGCGATCATCGGCGGGATTGTACCGACCGATACTGCCGACTTTGCGCCAACCGTGCCTGTCACCTACACGCCGGGAAGTGTGTCGATCGGTTCGTACTGGAATCGCTTTGGCTCTCCGCCCGACTCCGTCAATGTCTTTGAGGGGATCGCATACCCCGAAGCAGCCGTAGCGGACGATTGGTCGCTCGCGCTGGCGCACGAATTTGGCCACTTCCTTCTCTATCTCTATGACACATACACCGGCGTTGACGGGGTTGCCGACATCGCGCTCACGAAGGTCTGCACCGGCACTGCCATGGGCGATGTCTATCTGCCGAGCAACCAGAACTTCATCTTTGACCCTGCGCACTGGAATACCGGCTGCGCGGGCACAGAAGCATACGCGCGGCTGAAGGGGCGCACGGAGTGGCAGACGATCGCCGGCTGGTATCCGTGGGTGATTGCGCCCGCAAGTGCGGTGGCCGGTCCAGCGGCGCCGCCAACACCACTGACGAATGTGCTTTTTCTGGCCCCGCGCTCGGCGCCTGGGAATGCGGCAGCGCAACTTTACAATCTGGACTACCGTGACAACGAACTGAGTTCGGGTGAGGCGCGCGCCTTTCTCTATCAGCATGACCGTATCGTGGAACAGGGCAAGCCGCCCAGGAACAGCACCATCGTGCGGGTGACTGGCGCCGAGATTGGCGACCGGCTCTGTGTCTACGATGTGAATGATCACGCTGAGACTGGAGAGAGCCCACGCAATCAGTTCTCGTGCGAAGTGCTTGCCGCCGGCGATGATAGCCTGTACATGACGAAGCAGCCGACGTGGCGCCCTGAAGTGAGTTTGCGCCAGGTGGGGCCGCAGCAAGTGCAGATTGTTGTCACAAGCACGCTGCCTGGGCCCGCCGGCACGCAGTTGAAGGCGCGCCTGTATCCCGAGCATCAGACGGCGCTGGCGCCGGTTGTGCTGCCGCGCACCGGCAATGTGTTCTCGACAACGGTGAGTCTTGCACAGCCAGTGTCGGCGCTATACGTCCAGGTATTCGTTGAAGAGGCGCCTGCTCTGCCGCTTACGCGCCGCGAAATCGTCGCCGACCGCGGCACGGGAGGTGGTGGCGCTTTTGGGCCGGCCAAGGCCTATGGCGGCGTGTTGGTCGTGTCGTCAGACGGAAACGCCTCCTTTGAGGGAGACGGGGACCTGGAGTTGCTGCCCGGCCAGTCGATCGCGTGGCAGAGCATGCCCGGCACGCCGCCGCTGCCATTCTTCAAATTGATCTCGGGACAGGCATATCGACTTGACGCATTCCCGCCATCGCTGGTGGAAAATGGCACGATTCACATCAAGTACGAGGATCAGTTTGGCGCATTGACCGCGAATGGCTCGGCTGCGCCGGCGGTGATTCACTTCTGGAACGGCGCGGTGTGGACGCCGCTCAGTTCCACGCTGGCGACGCCTGCGGGCGCCGCAGACGGCACGCGTGTTGCCAGTGCGCCAAGTCAGGGGAATGGGGTCTATGCCGTGCTACGCGATGCGGCGGCCGGAAGTGCCACATTCCTGCCTGCCGTGCGCACCAACGTTCGTTAGGGGACTTAAGCAAACTGCAAGAAGTCCTGGAACCCGGATGACGGTGATTTGGCGGATTACACAGCACCAGAATGCGTCTGTGCGGTGCGAGTGACGCTCATGTCTCGTAGCCCGTTTGCGGGCGAGAATCCGCGGTTGTCCGTAAAATCCGCGTACAGGTTGTTACATTTCTTGGCGCGGGCGGCCGACATTACGCAGGCAGGCTCGCAAACGCGTCCAGAATCGCCCGGTTGACAGGAATTTGATAGAGGAAACTCGAGCGCATCTCAGGATCAGAGATGCGCTCGGCGCGTTCTACAAGGGCGAAATACGCGGCGCGCAGTCCCTCATTGGCCTCGGCTTGCACACCACATGTCTTGAGAACGCACGCGCACCAGTAGCCATCCCTGTGGGGGAAATAGTCGCCGCCGTGCGCCGCAAGGTTGTCCAGGCCCCGCCGGGCAGTGAGGACAGCGGCAGCGTCATCAGCAGCCGCGAGGTGCGCCATGGCCTGCGCTGCAAAGACAGCGGTCAGCGAGGAATCCTGCCCCAATCCGGTCAGCAGAACTTCCGCCTGCGCTGCCTCTCCAAGGGCCGCAGGCGCATCACCCAGATTGAGCAACGCGAGCGCCAGATCTCCACGGCATGTAGCCTCAAGACCGCTGTCGCCCTGCGCCAGCGCGAGTCCAAGCGCCGCACGCAATGAGTCAACCGCCTCGGCGGGGCGACCATCATCACGCTGCAACTGTCCCAGATTGCACAGGAGGTAGCCCTCTCCGAAGTCGCTTCCAATCGCGCGGCTGACCGCCAGTCCCGCCATGAAACAACGCTCGGATTCGCCGTTGTGGCCGACCAGCCAGTGCAGAATCCCCAGTTCGTTCCAAACCAGCCACTCCTCGAAGCGGTTGCGAATGGATTGCTGTGTACGCAGGGCTTCCTCGAGACGAGGGAGCGCTTGCGCGTGGTCGCCAAGTGAACCATAAGCCTGGGCAACGGCGAGAAGGCTTGCACCAATGCCCGCCTTGTCCCCAATTGCCTTGCGGATGGCGAGCGCTTCGCTGTATGCGCCGAGGGCGATTTCATGGCGGCCGGCAATGCTCTCAACATGTCCGAGCGCGGTGCGGGCGCGCGCCTCGCGCTCCCGGCTGCCGTGGCTTCGCTGCCAGGCCAAATCGGCCTCGAAGGCTGCGCGTGCGTCATCGAGTCGCCCTTGCTGGCGGTAAACGAGCCCCAAGCCATAGCCGGCAGCAGCGGATTCAGAGGCCTCGGGAGATTCGCCTGAGGCGCCGCCGCACAGGGCGCGCGCCGCCTCGAAGTGGGACTCGGCCTCAACATACTCTCCCTGTCGCCAGGCGACCATTCCCAAGCGATTGCGGCACTGGGCAAGTGCGAGAGTGTCGCCGGCGCAAGCGCCCAAGCCGGCGCGCAGTGCACTCTCCGCTTGCGCGTAGTCGGCAATCGATTCGAAGTACTCACCCCAGAGACGGGCGCGTTCGGCGGGCGCAGCGTCAGGCGCTGCGTCGAGCCGCTCGAGCAACGCCTCTTCTTCGTCGCGCCGCCCGAGAATGTGCAGAGCCTGCACCTGTCCGCTGAGGAAAAGCGCGCGCGGGGAAAGCGTCGCAGCGCGCGCATGGTAGTGCAATGCGGTATCGTTGGCGTAGTCGCGTTGGGCGCGTGCGGCCGCGCGCTCGAGATAGTAGAGTGCCTGCTCGCGCACTTGTGGCTGCGCGGTGTCACTGCTGTCATAGTGGTGCGCGAGACCTTCGACGTCATCAGGCTGACGCGCTTCAATCGCTTCGGCGACGCTTAGGTGAAGCTCGCGTTGCTGGCTCTCAAGCAATGTGTTGTAGGCCACATCGCGGATGATATTGTGTCTGAAGAGATAGACCGCGGCCTCATCACTGGAGCCTGCAGGGGTGGCAGCGTCGGCGCGCACGAAATCGCGCGCGAGGGCGTCATCAACGGCGCGCTTGACATCTTTTGCGCGGCCTTGCAAGGGACGGACCGACTGAAGTACATCGAGCGCGAAGGTGCGGCCAATCACGCTGGCGATTTTCAGGGTGAGGCGTGCGGCGTCGGGCAAGCGATCGAGGCGCGAGAGAACGATACCCTGTATGGAGGTAGGCACTCCCAGGTCGACTGTCTCAAACGTGGCGTCGTCCGCGAGGTGGGGCGCGTCATAATCCCCTGTGAGGCAGCACGCGGCGCGCAGTTTGTCAATCGCTTGAGGCGAGAGTCGCCAACCATCCGCGGTTGCCACGAGATGGCCAGTATCGCGCAAGGCGGCGACGAGTTCCTCCACAAAGAATGGATTACCATGGGACTGCGCGTGGATGAATGCGCATGCAAGCGCATCGGCGGGCGCGCCAACGCATTGGGCAACGAGACCGGCCGTGGCAGAAGACGTCAATTCGGCCAGGCTTACGCGTACCACCTCAAGCGCATGATCATCGGGCAGCAACGGTGTATCCACAGGTTCTGTTGGCCTCTGCACGAGCAGCAGCGCGGCCGGGAACTCCTT
Source organism: uncultured Chloroflexia bacterium (assembly GCA_963735275.1). GTDB lineage: Bacteria > Chloroflexota > Anaerolineae > Caldilineales > Caldilineaceae > UBA5069. The sequence goes on from CAVTKJ010000004.1 coordinate 1,714,854, forward strand.
GATTGCAGTGGCCAGCATCCCGAAGAGGTCACGCGAAGCCTCGTCAATCCAGTGGGCATCCTCAATCGTCAGGAGCAAGGTCTGCCGCTGTGCGGCGGCCTCAATCAACTCGAGGACCAACGCGGTGCGCGCGCCCTGACGTACGCGCGCATCGAGTCCCGCCGTCAGTTGTGAATCGGCCATGGAGATGCCGAGCAGATCAGCAAGCAGCGGCGCGCGGTCAACCGCCTCAGGAGCAAGCCGAGCAACCGCGCTTGAAACGGACGCGGCGTCGGTCGCCCCTTGCACACCCAGAAGAGAACTGAGCGCCTGGCGCGCCGCGAAAAAGGGAATCGCCTGTGTCGTACTCTGGCAGGCAACGTGGATTGCGCGCATGCCAATTGACGCTGCCTGCGCGACCACAGCCGCCGCTAGATGACTCTTGCCAATGCCTGCCGGCCCTTCTATGACCAGCACACGACCGGGCCGAGGCGCAGCACCCATTGCGAGTTCCGATAGCGCCGCGACAAGGGCGTCGAATTCATCCGAACGCCCAATTAGCGGCTCTGCGTAGAGATTCATCATTCGTGCGGCGCGCTGGTCGCTGCGCCCATGGATGGCATAGAGCGCTACGGCCGCGGACTTGCCTTTGATGGCGCGTTCACCTAACGGCTCTAGCGCCATCGAGTGACGCAGCGCTTCCGCCGCAGCCGCCGTAGTCAGAATCTGTCCGGGCGCGGCAACGCTCATGAGGCGTGCAGCAACGTTGACCTCATCGCCGAGGACGCCATATGTGCAGCGCGTGGGTCCGCCATATGCGCCAACTCGCATCGCACCGCTGCTGATGCCTATCTGCACTGGACCGAAATTCGCCAACTCAGGCGGCGGGTGGAGTAGGTCGAGCGCGGCGGCGGCGGCGCGCACCGCATCATCATCGTGCGCACGTGGTGCACCGAACGCTGCATAGTAGTAGCTCCCCTTGTCGCCTGTGGTTAGCTGGACTAACAGCCCCTCATAGCGTTGAATGACCTGCTGCACCCAGCGGATGTACGCATCAAGCCGCGTCGATGCGCCCTCGTCAGCGTCGAAATTGATGCCCGCAAAGCGGACAAAGAGCGCGGTCGCCGGGCGCAATTCGGCGAGGAAGCGTGCGTGTTCGGCGCGCAGCTGCGGCGCGACGTGAGGATGAATCCAGCCAAAGCTGTCAACTTCGGGAAGAGGTGGGAGGGTTTGCAGGGCCGGAAGTGACGGATTGCGTGGAGGCGGTGCGAAGCGAAAGCCCGCGTGTTCTCGCCACTCAAGTGACGCGGCCAGCGCAATCGGCAAGTTCAAGCAGTGGAGGGTCGTTTCGTCAGCGAGAGTTTCGCCGCTTTGGGCTGCTTGCTCGCCTGCTGCCACGCGGTCCACGAGTGCACCACCCAGGACGTCAATGAACTGGATCGACGGGTTTCCCACAACGCAGCGACAGGCTTGCCCCGACGCAATCGCGACCTTGATCGCAAGGGGGTAGTCTCCAGCATGGACGCCCATTGTTTCGTGCATCGCCGCAGCGGCCGCGACCGCACGCTGCGGGGCATCGCAAGGTGAGTCCACAAGGTCGCGCGCCGAGAACCAGCAGGTAATGGCGTCGCCACTGAAGCCGACGACGGACCCTCCGAAGCGTTCAATCTGGGCAATGAGCTGTTCGTAGATCAGATTCAGGAGATTTGTGAGGGCCTCGGCGCCGCGGCGGCGCCCAAGACTGCGCGCAAGTTCCTCAGAGAGTGGCGTGAAGCCGGAAATGTCGGCAAAGAGGGCACTGCCCTGATCTGTTGCCGGAAGATCCATTCCAACTGCGACTGCGCGCCGCCGATCCTGCGCAATGTATGCGGCCGGTGACATGGTGCTCATCGTGGGCTACTCTTGGACGTGCTTGTTGCGTGCCCAGAGCGCAATGGCCATCCCTGGAGCATGGAAACACGAACCTCGCTCAGAACCGGGTGGGGCACGGTGCTGAATCCTTTCCGGGTGTGGCGCTGGGCGGGAGAGGCGCGCTGCTTCGAGAGCTGACACTTTAGCAAATCGACTGTCGCCGAGCAAACGCAAGAGCGAGGCATCCGTGTGCGGATACCTCGCTCAGGTGTAGATAGTTGCGCGATCCAGTGACTGCTGCCTTGGAGTTAATTGACTTCTTCGGCGGTGAAATTGACCGTGACTGTCACACCGTCCGTAACTTTGAGCATGCCGGCGATATCGGGCGGTTCGAAACCGAAGTCACGCATGAGCAAGTTCGTCTGCGCAACGCCCGTGAGCGTAGCGTCCTCCAGTGTGGCTGTGACGTTCCATGCAAGCGGCTTGGTAATCTCGCGTATGGTCATTTCGCCTTCCAGCAGGAAGGCGACTTCCTTGCCAAGGGCGGCATCAGCCGGCAGGTTGGTCACACCTGTTGCCTTGAAGGTGGCCAGCGGGTAGGTGCTGGATTGAAGCCAGTCGCGACGGATGGCGTTGTCCCTACGTGGCTGGTCGCTTGTGAGCGTAGTCAGATCAACGGTGAACTCGTTCTCGCCAATCGCCAGTGATGCGCCGTCGATTTGCAAGCCAATTTGCCCCTGAATTGATTGCGTCGTGCCAACGGCCTGGACAAACGAGACGGCTCGACCCAGAAATTCCTCGTCAACCATGTAGGAGGCATCGCTGCGGCTGGGGTCGATGGCGAAGACGCGGTTCGTCGATGATGAAGTCACAGGAGAAGGCGCCGAGACTTCAGGTGTACTGGCCGCATCTTCGGGGGTCACCGGTGCAGGTTCAACAACAGGTGCAACCGTTTCGAGGGCTACAGGTGCACTCGCTGCAGACGGCGCGGGCGCTGGGGGTGCAGAGCAGGCGCCAATTCCAACCGACATGAGCAGCAGCAATGCGGCAAAGCGAGTTGTCAATCGATTCATGGAATGGTTCACTCCTGTAGTCTCGGGCAATTATGTGCCTCCGGCGCGAATGCAGAGGGTGTACCCGCAGTGTGAATGACTCTCAGCGCGATTCTTGTAACGTATCTCCCTTCTGAGAATCGTTTCGCGTCAACCGACTCACGGAATGCGGCGCCTCAGGCCTCCGGATGCTCGCGTGGACCCGGCGCGACAAAAGAGGAACTGCATGACAAGAGCCGGTCGGCGCCCTTTCCATGCAGTTCCTTCAGTTGCGGGGTGCGTTAGTGGCGACAACGACAAGACACGCCGGCGCGGTGCGCCCCCCCTTTTCGGTTGATGAATTGCTCACTGCCTTGCGGATCAGCCGCGCCCAAATGACTGGGCCACAAGCTGGGCGATTTCGTCGGGGTGACGGGCAACGTTCGCACCTGCAGCCGCGAGCGCCGCCATCTTCTCCGCTGCGGTGCCTTCGCCTCCGGAAATGATGGCCCCGGCGTGTCCCATGCGGCGCCCGGGCGGGGCGGTTTGCCCGGCAATAAACGCGGTGACCGGCTTCTTCATCTCGGTAGCAATAAACTCGGCGGCCTGCTGTTCGTCGGTGCCACCAATTTCGCCGATGAAGACGACATGCTCCGTCTCCTCGTCGGCCTCGAATAGCTTGAGGACGTCGAGGAATGTCGTGCCGATAATGGGGTCGCCACCAATGCCGATGGCTGTGCTTTGGCCAATTCCGCGCGCAGTCAACGCGTAGACGACTTCGTACGTTAGCGTTCCCGAGCGGCTCACAAGGCCCACGTTGCCGGGAATATGAATGTGCCCCGGCATAATGCCGACTTTGGCCTGGCCCGGCGTGATCAATCCAGGGCAATTGGGACCGATCAGGCGGGCGCCTGTGGTGTCGAGATAGGCGCGCACCTGCACCATGTCGAGCGCCGGCACCCCCTCGGTGATGCAGATGACGAGCTCTATGCCGGCATCGGCGGCCTCGATAATCGCATCGGCCGCGCCACGCGCGGGAACGTAGATGATGCTGGTATTTGCTCCGAGCGCATCCGTTGCTTCCTTGACCGTGTCAAAAACGGGGATCGTGTCGAGCGCCCATTCTCCACCCTTGCCCGGCGTGACGCCCGCGACGACATTCGTGCCGTATTCAACCATCTGCTGGGTGTGAAACAGCCCCTCGCGTCCCGTGATGCCCTGGACCACCAGGCGGGTCTCCTTGCCGACGAGAATGCTCATGCGGGCTGCTCCTTCGAATGGTCGTCCGATTGCGCGCCGGAGCGTGACGCGGCGACTGCCTTCTGGGCAGCGTCGGCGAGGCTCGTTGCAGTGATCAAGTTGGCTTCGGCCAGAATGCGCCGACCTTCCTCTTCATTTGTCCCGACGAGGCGCACCACAAAAGGAACGCGCACAGGAAGTGTTTCAATTGCCTGAAGAATGCCTCGGGCGACCTCGTCACAGCGTGTGATGCCGCCAAAGATGTTGATCAGGACAGCCTTGACGCGACTCTCGGCGAGGATGATGCGCAGGGCGGCTGCGACTTTGTCGGCCTGCGCGCCGCCGCCGATGTCAAGAAAGTTGGCTGGATCGCCACCGTAGAACTTGATGATGTCCATGGTTGCCATGGCCAACCCGGCTCCATTGACCATGCAGCCGATTTCACCATCAAGGTTGATGTACGAGAGGCCGAAGCGATGCGCTTCTTTCTCCGCGCTGTTCTCTTCATCAGGGTCGCGCATCTCGGCAATGTCGGGATGGCGAAAGAGCGCGCTGTCGTCGACGGAAATCTTGCCATCCACGGCCAGCAGCCGGTTATCACCTGTGACGACGAGCGGATTGATTTCGGCCAAAGATGCATCGGTTGCCATATAGGTGGCATAGAGCGCCTTGGCAATGCGCATGAACTCCGCGGTGTGGGCGCGCGGCAGGCCGATGCCATCGGCAAGGATGCGTGCCTGGTGGTCGCGCAGGCCCAGGAAGGGGTGGACAGCAACCGTGACGATCTTGTCGGGCGTATCACGGGCGACTTGCTCAATTTCAACGCCACCCTCGCTCGACGCCATAAGCACCACGCGCCGTCGGCCGCGGTCCAGCACCGCGCCCAGATAGATCTCGCTGGCAATGTCGGCGGCTTCGTCAACAAGCACCTTCTTTACGACGAGCCCCTTGATGCTCATGCCGAGAATGGTTTCGGCAACCTCTTCAGCCTCGGCAGGAGTGTGCGCCACCTTGATGCCGCCCGCCTTGCCGCGGCCTCCCACAAGCACCTGTGATTTGACGACGACGCTCTTTCCCAGGCGGACAGCGATATCGCGCACCATCGTTGGTGTGGTAGCGACTTCGCCATTGGGAATCGGAATGCCGTGGTTGGCAAATATCCGTTTTGACTGGTACTCGTGCAGGTTCAAACGTCTACCTCCCTAATCGATGGAGCAGAGGCGCTGGTAGGTCCGCCGGGTGCTCTGGATGGGCCGGTGGATGAAAAATGGAAATGGTGTGCGCGGCTCATGGATGATTTGGTCTGTGCAGATTGCAGTTCCATTCTAGGCAAGCGCGCGTGCAGGTGCAAATAGTTTGGCCCCTAAAGTGATTTCAATTTGGCGACTGGAGCACACTACTGCGTAACCGCTGCCGTGAAGGAGTGGAGATCATCCATCGCGGCACAGATGGGGTAAAATGGGCGAACAAACCGAAACATGCCCACGAGGGACCGTTTTGACTCCACGTGACTTTCGCTATTGCCCCGTATGCGGGACGGTTTTGGCTCATACATGGCGGCACGGAGCGATGCGACCGTGGTGCGCCGCGTGTGGATTCGTGCAATTTCACGATCCCAAGGTGGCCGTCGTTGCGTTGGTTACAAGCGACGTATACGTGCTACTCGTCCGCAGAACAGTCGAGCCCGGCAAAGGGATGTGGGCGCTTCCCGGCGGTTATGTCGATGAGGGCGAGATGCCCGAAATCGCTTTGAAGCGCGAACTGCTGGAAGAAGTTGGGCTTGATGTGCAAGTTGGCGTGCTGCTGGGCATTTACCCGCTCACTTCGGCGAAAGGGGCGCAGGGGATCGTGCTTGCCTATGCAGCCACGGTTGATGGACCGGTGCCCGCCGGCACGATAGCCGGGGACGAAATCGCCGATGCGCAGTGGTTTGATGCCAACACCCTGCCCATCGACATCGCCTTCGACTCAACTCTTGCGCTCGTTTCGGCGTGGGCAAGAAGTGTTCATTTGCGCGATTGACGGGAACAGTTTCTGGAGCCGTGCCGGGAACGAGTGCGCTCCAGTTTTTCACTGCCGGCGGTTTGCGGGAAGGGCCTGCCGCAGATGTGAGCCGGAACACCTTGATTGAGAACGAGTTCCAAATCAAAGCGAAGGAGTGATCAATGAGTCAAACTGAGTCGACTGACCCTACGGAATCCGAAGAAGCTGCCGAAACCGCCGAAGCTGCCGAAACCGCCGAAGTAGCGGAAGCTGCCGAAGTAGTGGAAGCTGCCGAAGTAGCGGAAGCTGTCGAAGTAGCGGAAGCTGCCGAAGTAGTGGAAGCTGCCGAAGTAGTGGAAGCTGCAGCAGAAACCGCTGATTCCGCCGATATTGCGGTGATTGTGGAAGCTACCGAAAGTGCTGGTGATATCGGCGCTGCGGATGACACCGAGATTGTTGCGCTTGCTGAAGTCCCAGAACTCACCGAATTCACAGAAGACACGGAAGAAGTGCCGGTTGCGGAGACTTCGGATGGAATCGAACCGGCAGAAGCGGCTTCACCTGAAGGAGACGCGGCGACCAAGACCTATCTTGTGACAGGTGGCGCCGGATTCCTGGGAATCAACATCATTCGCTATTTGCTCGCACGCGGCCAAAAGGTCGTCTCGCTGGACATTGCGGATTTCTCCTACCCCGAGCGTAGCCAGATCACCGAGGTGCGTGGCGATATTCGCCGGGCGGTGGATGTCATTCGCGCAATGGAAGGCGTTGACATTGTCATACACACCGCCGCCGCGCTTCCTCTGTACAGCCCGGAGGACATTTACAGCACCGATATTGATGGCGTGCGCATGATGCTTACCGTTGCCCAGGTATACAATGTGGAACGCTTTGTCCACATCTCCTCGACGGCAGTCTACGGCATTCCCGACCATCACCCGCTCTACGAGACCGACAAGCTCGACGGGGTGGGCCCCTATGGTGAGTCCAAGGTGCTGGTGGAGAGCATCTGCGCCGACTTCCGCGCGCAGGGGATGTGCATTCCAATTATCCGCCCCAAGTCCTTCGTGGGGCCGGAACGGTTGGGGGTCTTTGCCCTCTTTTATGACTGGGCCAAGGATGGGAAGAACTTCCCCGTGCTGGGAAGTGGCGACAACCGGTACCAACTTCTCGATGTGGAAGACCTGTGCGACGCGATCTACCTCTCGTGCACGCTTCCTTGCGAGAAGGTGAATGATGTCTACAACATTGGTGCGAAGGTGTTTACGACGCTGCGTGAAGACTACCAGGCAGTGCTCGACTATGCCGGCTTTGGCGGGCGTATTGTCTCCATCCCAGCCCAACCTGCCATTTTGACGCTGCGTGCGCTGGAGAAGGTTAAGCTTTCGCCGCTCTACAGGTGGGTGTACGAGACGGTTACGGAAGACTCGTTCGTGTCGATTGAGAAGGCCGAGCGCGTGCTTGGCTATGCGCCGAAGTACTCGAACAAGCAGGCGCTGATCCGCAATTACCAGTGGTATCTTGAACACATGAACGAGTTTGAAGGGCAGTCAGGTGTTTCGCACCGTGTGCCGTGGAAACAAGGCGCGCTGGCCGTGGCAAAACAGCTCTTCTAAAGCGAAACCGGGATGAAATCCACATTGACTACGAACGTCTTAACGCAAAGGCGCGGAGGACGCAAAGGGACGCAGAGGAAAAGCCACTGCCTGAACTAAGTCAACATCCTGCAGTCCTTTGCGTTCCTTTGTTCTCTTTGTGACTTTGCGTTGCGATGTTGTTTTCATTTCGGTATGACTTTGGAGGTGCGCCGGCGGGACCCTGATCCGCACACAGGCTACAGTACACGATAATGCAAAGCGAGGCTTCCCATTTCGGAAGCCTCGCTTCATTGATCCCAAAAATGCATGCCAAAGCGAAACCGGGACGAAATCCACATGTACTACGAACGTCTCAACGCAAAGGCATCTCAACGCAAAGGCGCGGAGGACGCAAAGTGACGCAGAGGAAAAACCACTGCCTGAACTAAGTCAACATCTTGCAGGGCTTTGCGTTTCTTTGTTCTCTTTGCGACTTTGCATTGAGATGTTTTCATTTCGGTTTGACTCTAGAAGTGGACGATGTTGTCCGGAGCGCTCAGCTGCTCGTCATCCTCAGTCGCGCCGCTTAAGGCAGGTTCAGTTGGTGTGGCGACGGACGCCGTCGTTGCGGTGTGAGTCACGATCGCAATTTCCTGGGTGCCTTCGTCGGCCTGGGCAGACGCGGCAGCTTTGCTGCCGGCTGCGGCCTCCTGTTGACGGAGCCACTTCTCAATCGAAATTGCCGCGGCAGAGAAACCCTTTGCCAAGCCATCGGCTACATCCTGAAAGGACTTGCTGCTGCGCACCTGGTCGGCAATCTTGTCGGTGGTCTCTTCCATTCTGGCGGTGAAACGCTTGGCGTCCTCCGTCTCGGAGAACTTCTTCACCTGTTCCTCGATGGCTGCGGCAATGCCTGTGAGCCCACGCAGGACTGAATCCTGAACCTCCCTGCGCTGCTCGCTGTCCCATGCAGTGCGGGCGCTGTCAGCCAACTGGCCGCTTACGCGCTCGATTGTCTCCGTCAACTCATCGAGTGCCGCCTTCGTCGACGTCGTGGAACTGTCATTGGCGTCAGCCTTGGTGTCGCCGGCTTCTGCGCCGGTATCGACTGTGCTATTCGTGTCGTCGCTGTTGAGATCGGACATGTTCATCTCTCCTTTGTTCGAATCAACACGCGGTTCAATGTTGGATCTGCCCGCGCGTCAGTGTGTAAAGCAGTACTTGATCATTCTCTACGTATGCGCGCCGAAAAAGTTGCGCCGACCGATTAGGGTTGATCGGATTGCTGGAGAGGCAGCGAGGTGAGCGGTACCGCATCGCCTGCCGGCGCCCCGTCGAGAGAAATAGGCAGGCGGACCTGCGTATCAGGGTTGTACAGACCTGCAGAGAGCACAAGAGTCGACTCGCCTGGAGGGATTTCGAGCGTGTGCAACGTGCGCAAGTACTCACCCGGCTGCCATGTGCCCGTGGGTGCGACGCCGGCGCTGGTCACAGGTGGTCCATCGCTCTGTGCGCGGGTAACCCCTTCGGCGCTGTCGGCGTGAACAAAGATGTGATGGGGCGGCAGCAGCGGCTGCTCGACATGCCAGTCGAGTGCGACAGTCAACAGGGTGCCGGTTTGAGTGATTGTGTAACCCTCAAGCAGCACATGGGTGCCAAAGAGTGGGACAGGCGTCAATGTCTGTTCCGATTCCAGCGGGACATAACTGGCGGCTCTGCGCTCTACCTCAACTTTGCCCATTTCCACTGGAGGCGTTCGCTCGCCCGACTCAAGGTCGGCCCACCCGGCGCGCACAGTATATGTGCCATTCGCGAGCGACGGCGGCAAGTCGATTTCCACGGGAACAAGCACGCGCGCGTCCTGGGGCCAAAGCGCAGTGGGCAAGTCGGGTAGAGTCCAACCTTGCCACTCGACTGCGGTTCCGCCTTGCGCATCCATAAGCGTGATGTACAGCTCGCGCTGGGGTGGAGTCGGCACGATGTTTTCTGCCGCAATGCGGATTGCGGCGGTTGTCCCAGCGAGCAGAGGCGTCCTGGGCAGTGAAGCGCCAAAGAGCGCCAGCCCTTCCTCAATGCGCGGGCGCTCCACGGTTTCGTTAATGGGCAATTGCTCGAGTGCCGGGGGTGTGACAGGCAGCGTCGCCGTGATGACGCCGACTGTTATTTCGGGGCGTAATTCGCCGGCAACAAGTGCGCTGCGCACGCCGCCGTCATCACTCAGCGCAACAGTCACGGTGTACACTCCCGGCGGCATTCCTGCCGGAGCGAGAAGTCCGATCGACTCATCAATCGCGGGCGCCGCACTGTTCTGCCGCGGTCAGGCTACCCGGCGGGCTCCAGGAGCGCGAAGCCCAGGTGCGGTCGGCAGCATCGGAAAGGCGCAAGTCGACGCGCAGGACCGAATCTGCCTCAGGTCGGAGTTCTTTCCACACCAGATGGACAGCAAGCGGCTGGTTGGCTCCGGCTACCGGCTGCGGCTGGACGCCTGCAGCCGCGAGAATGGGACCGCCGCCAAAGGCAGCATCAAGGGGCTGCGTCGCGATTTGCTGCATCTTCGACCAGGCAGTCAGGCGCGTCGTCTCACTGAACCAGCGATTCTCTACGTTCGACGCCGTCTTGCGCAGGTGTGACTCTATCTGAGCGGGCAAGGTGCTGCCAAAGCCAAGAGGTTCGGGAAACCAGAGTGTCCCACGCGCCACGGCCTCATCAATCTGCCCTTCCATTGCCGGGTCATACTCCACTGCCGCGTCGCCCAAGAGCAGCGGCGTTGGGCCGCCGCTCGACAATGGTGCATAGGCACGCCAGTAGCCGATCATCCACGGAAACGTCGCGAGAAAAGAGTCACCCGTCGCGCCCTGCTGCACGGCCTGACGAATGATGGGCCGGAAGTCATCTTGCGTATAGCGAGGGGTTGTGTAGAAGAGCGCGTCGCCCAGCAGCCCGGCGAGAAGAAGCAGTGCCAGGCCCACGCCGCCCATCCTGGGACGCGCCAGCATTGCCACGTCGGCAGCGCGCGCGATCAGGAGGAGGACGAATGGGAGGACGAAAAGCAGCAGCCGCTCGCCTCCGGTGGGGAAGAAGGGTAGGCGCAGATTGAGAACGAACGCGCTCGTTGCCGGGATTGCTACGAAGAGCGCCAGCGCGTGTGTCGGGTTGGGTTGCGCGCCCAAAGTGTCGGCTGCGCGGCCGCGCCAGGCCAGGGCGAGCAAGAGAGCAAGCGCAGCGAGCGACAAGACAAGGGCGGCCTGGTTAACCGCCGACTCCGGGGCCACGTGGCCAACGAGCGCGGCGCGTATATGGCGCGCGAAATACTCGAGCACCTGGAGCGGCCGATCACTGTCGGCGGTCACCTTCTGCCCAACATAGGCAACAAGTTTGGGAAGAGCGTAGAGCAGCCAGGGCAAGTATGCGACGAAAATGGCTATCCACGTCAGGACCAGCGTGGTCCATGCGCGACGGATGCTCCGGACAACCCACAGCGCCCAGAGCGCCTGTGCAACGAGGAGGAGGGCGGAGTAGTAAAGCGTGTAGAGCGCCAGAACTGCGAACAGGGCGTAGAGGGCAAGCGGACCAAGCGTTGCTTCGGCGGCACGCAACCGCACCACGGCGCGCCACAACCAACCAGTGGCAACGATGCAGAGCAGCATCGCCAGCCCGTACATGCGTACTTCCTGCGAGTAGTAAAGGTGAAGAGGGCTGACCGCAAGGAGCAGGGCCGCGATCCAGGCAACGCGGTAGCGCGCCGGATAAATGACGCGGGCAAGCCATGCAAGCGCGCCGACGGCAAGTATGCCGATGGCGACGCTCAGCAGCCGTAGCGCAAGCGAACCACTTCCGAACAGGAGCGTCCAGAAGTGCAGAAGGCCATAGTAGAGTGGCGGATGGATGTCGTGGCCCGTGAGCCAGAGCATGCGCCCCAGTGGCTCAGTGGCAAAGTAGACGCTGTACCCCTCGTCCCACCACAGGGGCTGCCAAGTGAGGCGACCGAGGCGCAGAGCCAGTGCCGCAAGGAGGACTGCCGCAATGAGCCAGCCTGCGCCTGATGTCCGCTTCGTCGCGGCTCCACGGCCTGCCATGGCTAGCGCGAGTGCCTGAACGGGCGTGAGCGAGCGGGGCTAGTTCCGCTTGTAGCGAACGTAGAGTTCACTCGCTGCATCATTTTCCGTTAGCGTGAAACTTGCAGCCGGACCCACCACCGCACCATCACGCGTCAGCTCCACCGTCCATACGCCTGCAGGCGGAACGCTGGGAAACTCGACTTTGAAATTCTGGAAACGCTGGCGGTCGTCAGCAATTGGCCAGGTCATGCCCGGCTGTCCCCCAAACGACGAACCGGAGACGGTCTGCTCGGCGCCATCTTTGGTCACTCGCAGCGAATAGCCTTCGATTCCCTGGTTTTCGGCGAAGATGTAGGCAAAGACGCGAACGACGCTTGACTCGGCGAAGCGCTCCTGGCCGCCGAGTTCAAAGGCGCCTGTTTTAGCAGGGTCTTCTGCAGCGGCAGCGGCGACCGCCGCTTCGGGTTGCGTTGCGCTGTCCTCGGCAACAGGCGACGCGGCGGATTGCTGCGGCTCAGCAGTCGGAGCGAGCTCGGCAACGGGCGCTGCCGAAGCGACCTCGGCCGCGGGCGCTGCGGCGGCTTGCTCCGGCGCCGGAGCCGCGACGACTCGCTCGGCGCCACCTTGGCGTGCCAGCGCCAGCGCCGAGGTTTCACCTGCCTGCGCAACGGGAACCCGGTCTGTTGGGCCATCACTGTCGGCGAACTCGGCATTCACCCACACTTCGCGCAAGTCAACGAGGCAGCATATTCGCCACCAGGCGCCGTCGTCGCTCCTGCCTGTAATGTCGAAATCCTCGCCTCGCCCGAGGACGGTGGCAATCGGGAAACTTGTGTCGGGACCGGTACGCGAGTTAACGAGCTCCGTGTTGATTACCGCAACGGGCGGAATGCCGCCGGCGGGCGCTTCAACAACCGGGCCGCCAATTCCCTGCGGCGTGACTTCCGACTTTTCGGCGGCGGTTGATGCGGCCGCCGGTGCCGCCAATACTGGTTGTTCCGCTGCGGCAGGGGCAGCAGCCACAATTGGAGCAACAGGCGCGATCGAGGTATCCGGCGGCAAATCTGCCGGCGCTGTGGGCGTGAAAGTGGGTACAGGCGTGCGAATCTGTACGGGTTCGGCGGCGCTGTCGGCGCTGCTGTTGCGCCCACAACCTCCGAGCGTGATCAACGCGGCCACAAGAACAAGCGAGGCTGCGACGAAGCGGTGGCGGTTCATTTTCCGGTCTCCCAACGTCATGTAGGGCGATGGCGGCTGCGATGGATACTTCTGCGTTGGCTTGGACGTTATGTGGAGTCGGGCGGCGACAGCGCCGATCATGCTGCAGTGATGCGACGCACATGCGTCGACAGAGTGCGAATTGAGCGGGCGATTTCCTGTGCGGTTATTCAATGGTGTTTGCATGAGCCTTAGCGCGTCCTCACCCACCCAACGTAGACTTCTCGGTTGGGATTGCTGGGCGAAGTCGTAAATGTGATGGCATTGGAGAGTTGCTTGCCTGTGCCATCTGTGACGTAAAGCGTCCACGTGCCGCTGCCTATCAGGTCGGCGCGTGTGAGCGTACTGTTGGGATCCAGCGATTTTGGATCCGGTGGTCGATACTCATATTTTGTGTTGTACTGCACCCGGTTGCCCGCTCCGGGCGGTGCGCTGTACTCGAAGGTGTTCTCGCTGGGCATGGCATCATTGGTCGAAGGCCGTTCAAATCCCTCAAACAGAACCTTGACGTAGTATCCTTCCGCAGGCACTTCGAGCGGTGGCGTACCGATGAACAGCTTACTCCAAACAGTGAGGAACTCGTTGTTCGTCGGAAAGAACTGCGGCCCGATCGCCTGTTCAAACGGGTAAGGCGTTGACGTCGGCGTCGGTGTGACGGTCGGTGTCTCCGTAGCAGTGGGCGTCCACGTTGGTGTCGGCGGCTCGCCACCCTGCACAAGGGCAATTGCCGACACGTCGTTCACAACGCGCACCGAATCGGTTGACACCCATACTGCATTGCCGTTGACGCAGCATAGCTGGAGCCACGTCCCTTCGGTATTCCGACCTACCACTGTGATTGGGATTTCCGGGCCCAATTGCGCTACCAGCGGATATTCGACACCCGGACCTTCGCGCAACGCGGTGAATCCACTGTCCAGAACGATGAACGGCGTCGGTGTGAGCGTCGCGGTTGGGCTGGGTGTCTCGGTCGGGGTTGCCGACTGCGTTGGCGTGGGTGGCGCTAAGGTGGGCGCGGCTGTCACTGTCTCACCCGGCGCTGCAGGTGTAAATAGCGCGACTGGTGTGTCAATCGGCGTCACATTGGGATCCGGTATCGGCGTCTCGCTGGGCGTGGGCGTTGACGTTGGCACCGGCACCACAAATGCGGATGGGTCCACGCCGGGCGGTATGGTAATGACGCCGGGTGTCGAACCACTAGGCGGTGTCACAATAATCACCGCCTGCACCGAATCCGCGGTCGGGGTAAAGGTTGGAGCCAGCGTACGCGTCGGCTCGGGTGTTATGGCGGCACGCTGCGCCAGATCGGCCGCTGAGCAGCCAAGCGTGACCAAAAGGAACGCAGCCAACGGAATCAGAAGTCGCCTTGTTTTCGAATGCGGGCGCATGGACTGTTGCTGCATGGGAGATATCCGGTCGCAGCAACCTATAGGGGGCGCCGTATTCGATTCAAGCGGTGGTCGCCCGGCTGGCCGAGCGGCCCGTTGCCCCAATTGGGGAGCGGGAGGGTTCAAGCGGCCCACCTTGTGCTGGGTGACGACGGGACTGCGGGAGGGATTCCCCTCCGGCTACGGCGAGAGTGCGATGACAGAGCGCCGCCACGTGCTGGGAGTATAGCACAGAGCATTGTGCCTGCGCGGTGCATTTGCGCTACGCTCAACCGGTGGAAATCATGTCGGCGCGTCGCTTCACTTTGGCATTATGTGCGCGGGCACTCCGGTAGACAAACGGCGAAACCGCTTGCAAGGGAGATCGGCGTTCAATCGGAAAGAATGGGCAATCGATTGACTCGGGAGGCGCACCAATTTGGTAACGCTTCGCACGCGCGCTATCATGCACTGTCGGTGTTGCGCCGTGCTATAGATGATGACGCAGCTCTGATGGCCGGGACACGGCAATTCTACAGGCGGCAAACCTACGCCGCACCAACACGCACCCTCCGGTGCGCTTGAACCACATGCCAATCGGCATGCTTGAGTCGAAAGGACTTTGTCATGGCACGTATGAAGGTTCTCTTGCTGCAGGACGTTGCCGAACTTGGCGAGGCCGGTGAAGTCTATCGCGTGGCCGGCGGCTATGGGCGCAACTATCTCATGCCGCGTGGGCTGGCTACCCTCGCCACGCCAGGTGCGATGAAGCAGGCCGAGGTCGTCAAAGCCGTCGGCATTCGCCGCCGCGCGCAGGAGAAGGCCAACGCAGAGGCGCAGGCCGTGATGATTAAGGGCAAGAAACTGCTCTTCTCCGCCAACGCAGGCGAAAACGATCGCCTCTATGGTTCGATCACAACAGCCGACATTGCGAGCAAGCTTGCGACCGAAGTTGAGTTCGAAGTCGACCGCCGGCGCATCCAGCTTGAATCGCCCATTCGCGACCTGGGGCTCTATACGGTTGAGATGCGGCTAATGCAGGATGTCACGGCCCAGTTCGAGGTCGCCGTGGTGCGCGAAGGCGAGACCTGGCGCAACGCCGAGGAACGCCAGGCCAAGAAGGCGGCGCAGAGAATGGCGCAGGAATCGGGATCTCAGGAGAGCGCGACAGACGCTGCCTGAGGCATTCACGGCACGTGGAGTTGATGCACAGTGACCTGTCGACGGACTTCCGGATAGCATCCGGAAGTCCGTTCTTGTTTGTCGCGTCGCGTGATTCTCACGCAACTCTCGTGCCGTGCTAGGGGTTGCCGGGTGGGTTGAGCGGCAGGCGCAAGTCCGCAACTGTTTCGAAACCACCATCCACGGCGCGGTAAAGAACGATAGCAATGCCATCTGCACCGGCGGGCAAAGGGGCAGGTAATGGGAGGCGATATGCATCAGCAAGCAGAGGCCCATTGGGCGCAAATGGTGTTAGGCCGTGAAGCGGCGCCGCGGCATCGATCTGCACGATCTCACCGACGGCCCCATCCGAACCGGCAACGAACGCACCGTTGAGCGTCGGTCGCAGACTCAGCGACAGGCCCACCGGCCAACCCCCTTCGGGCAGCCGCCACAACAACTGTACATCCATAGCTGGGACTGTTTCGGTAATCGGCGCGCTCGCCGGGCCTGGCGCGGTCGTGTACCGTTCCAACTCAGGGACACCAACCGGTCGCAGCCTTGACATCGTATCTCCTGCGACGTCTCTTGGCCCGTTGTCGGCGCCAATGCGCGCCCAATCGGCATTCTCCGCCGAGACACCCAGTGGACCACCCATTTCGCCGATCAAAGTGGACGCACTGCCCCAGGTGGCAAGCAAGGGGCGTCCCCCATCCAGGGCACGCTGCGCCTGGTCGCTCCCGATAATCATGACGTCCGGACGCAGTCCCCAGATGTGCGCCAAATAGTCGAGCGCAGCCGAATCGCCCTGTTCAGCAAAGAGCGCGGCATTCTCGGGTGGCTCATCGGCCAGAAGCACTGCCGCGTGGCCAAGTGCCTCGTCTGGCGGATAGCGACGACTGTTCGTTTGCGGCACCGAAGCGGCAAAGCGCCAGCCAACCGCTGCGGTCAGAAGAAGCAGGAGCGCGGGCTGCGCCCACCTACTGTGCGCAGTCCGCGACCAGGATGCGAGGCGGAGCGACAACCCAGCTACACCGAGAAGAATCAGCGGATAGGCGGGCAAAACGACCTGAAACCAGTTCCCGTACCTGTAGGCCCACGCAAAGAGTGCGTAAATCGCCAGTGTGCCGTAGAGCATAGCAGCCGTCTTGCGCTGGAGGAACGCGATCCCCACCAGGCCGGCCAGCAGAATTGGCACGCTGAGTTCCTGCCATGTGAGAGCAGGGAAGCCGTTGCCGAAGAACGCACGCCCAGACTCCAGGCCCCATCCCAACTCCTCTCGACCCTGGGCTGTGGAGACGAAGGCCCAGAACCACGCAGCGGCCGTTTTCCATTCGCCGCCCCACCATTCAGGGTGCTGCGCGCCGCGCACGAACACGTAGAGATAAGCGCTCAACGGCAACACGGCCGCGAACACGACGGCGGCGACCATGCGGCCATTGCGCAGAAGGTTCGGGCGCTGCCAGAGCACGACTGCGATGAGCGGCGGCACGATGAAGGCTACCGTCAACATGTGCGCAAGTGAGATCCCGCAGAGTAGGGCAAGCAGAATGAGCAGCCGGCCGGGGCTGGAGCGCGGGCCATAGTCTGCGTGCGCTTCAGCATCAGCCTCGGCCCAGAGCAGGTAGACATAGACGATCGCGACCGTCTGCGCCACTGCACTTGAGTACTGTTCGGTGGTTGTGGCGTAGAACCAGAAAAAGTAGGTAACGCCAAGGAAAGCGCTCAGGAGCCATGCAAGTGGCCAGTTGCCTGTGCGCAGCCACGGGCTTTGTGGCCAATAGCGGCTGCTGGTCACTAGGCAGACTGTCCGATAGAGAAGCCAGAGCGCGACTAGCGCCCAGAGTGTGCTGTACGCCGATAGAATCGGTATCGGGTTAGGATGCGCTGAGCCCAGGCCGGCGATTGCGCCACGCAGACCATGAAACCAGAGCCAACCGCCCATGGTGTAGAGGGGATAGCCGGGCGCATTGCTGGGTCGCGCCTGCACCTGGGCGTACTGGTGCGTGATCAAGTCGCCTCCGGCGAGGTCGCCCCATGTGAGCCATCGGTCGAGCGTACTTGCATACAGTATGGCGGCGCACACAACAAGCAGGATGCCCGCCCACGTGGCGGTTGAGGACGAGTAGATGCGGTTCGATCCGCGCTCGGGTGCAGGGGCGTCTGTGGTCACAGGTGGATCATGACACGCGCGCTGCGGCGTGTCAAAGCGGGCGCCCTCCCGCCGCATTGGTGACGCAGCGACGGAGCGGAAGCGGCGGCGCTTCATAGCGGCAAAGATCGAAGATGTGACCACAGATTGGTTTTCATGTGCGCCCGGCGCTATAATGCTGCGGTTTACAATAAGCGGCTGCGGGATAGTACCAGGCCGCTACGTTGAGTGGTTCACATTTGGCTTGCGAGCCGAGCGAGCCGGCCATTTTGGAGTCTGCGAGGTGTTGGCCTTGAACCGTGATTTGCGCAATTTGCCTTTTCTCGAGCAACCAGTTGGCGCGCCTGGTGTGAAGCGGCCGCTGATTGGCGTTCCCACCGGGCGTGAAAAATCGCAGCGCTTCTTCGGCTTGCCGCTCTATATCATGAACCAGACCTATGTCCGCACCCTCGAGAATCTGGGCGCGCTTCCGGTACTGATCCCTCTGCAGATGAGCGAGGCGACGCTGCGCGGCACGTTCGAGCGGCTGGACGGCATCCTGCTGCCCGGGGGCGAAGACATTGACCCCAGCCACTATGGCGAGGAACGGCACCCACAACTCGGTTCGACAGACAAGGAGCGTGACCGCACCGAATTGTTGCTGACACGGTGGGCGCTCGAGGCCGGCATGCCCATCCTGGGGGTCTGTCGTGGCGTGCAAGTGTTGAACGTCGCCTGCGGCGGCTCGCTCTTTCAGGACCTGACAAGCCAAATGCCGGCGCTGCACAAGCACGACTATTTTCCGCCCACATTTGAGCGCTTCCGCATCACACATCAGGTAGCGATTGAGGCGGATAGCCGGTTGGCACGATCGCTCGGGCAGGTGCACGAGGTAAACTCGATGCACCATCAGGGAATTCGCAGGTTGGGCGTTGGGCTGCGCGTGGTGGGCATCGCCGAGGATGGATTGGCTGAAGCACTGGAAATGCCGGAGGTGCCCTTCGCGGTGGGCGTGCAGTGGCATCCCGAAGAACTGGCGAAGACCGACCAGCACAGCGCGGGGCTCTTCTATGACTTCCTGCGCGCGGCCGCAGATGGGTGGCGTAGTGCTGTCGCGGCAGATTGGCCGGCAATCTTCCGTGCACGGACGGGCGCAACGCAGGCAAGCGGCAACCGCAATGAATCCGAGCCCGACGCCGTTGGCACGCTCTCGGCCGCTGCGATCGAAGTAGGCGCGCTGCGCGGCAACTGCGCGTAGTAACACCGGTGTGTCGATCCGCGCGCGGTGCTACGATCGGCGCAAACAAAGAACACAAATGCGGAGCGGCCGTCCCGGTGAGTCGGGTCGGCCGCTCCATGCTTCGCAGCGGCTTGCACGGGCAGACCGGATCGACTGCACTCCGAACGCCGACAGTCGACCATTTGTTCCGTCCCCACGCGCGTCAGGTTAGGAGAATTGCCCGTTTCGGGGTATAATTCTACTGTTAAACTTGGGTTGTTACAGGATAGAAACTAGCATCGGCGGACTATGGCAGCGAGCAACGAAGATGATCCTCGGGACGAAGGAATCGATGACGAAGGTGGCAGCATAGAGCCCGCCAATCCATCCGGTTCCGACGCATATGCAGACGGCGATGGCGTGATTGCGGACGTCGGGGTCAACGGCGCGGCTCTGAACGGCAACGGTTTCGACGTAGGCTCCGTGCGCGCCGTCTCGATTGATACTGAGATGCGCACGGCGTATCTCGACTACGCGATGAGCGTCATCGTCGCGCGCGCCCTGCCCGATGCCGCGTGACGGCCTGAAGCCAGTGCACCGGCGCATTCTCTACGCTATGCACGACATGGGGCTGACGGCTTCCTCCGGGTACAAGAAGAGTGCACGCGTGGTTGGTGAAGTGCTGGGCAAGTACCACCCCCACGGTGACTCATCGGTTTATGATGCAATGGCGCGCATGGCGCAGGATTTCAGCCTGCGCTACTGCCTTGTCGATGGCCAGGGCAACTTCGGCTCGATTGACGGCGATAGCCCCGCAGCCATGCGCTATACCGAAGCGCGCCTTCACCGCATTGCCGACGCCATGTTGCAGGACATCGACATGGAGACGGTGCCCTGGGGGCCGAATTTCGACGACAGCCTTGAAGAGCCGCTGGTGTTGCCCTCCATGGTGCCGAATTTCCTTCTCAACGGCACAAGCGGCATTGCCGTGGGCATGGCGACCAACGTTCCCCCACACAATCTGCGCGAAATCGCCGACGCAATCAACTTCATCATTGAAAAGTGGGATACGCGCGACGAGATCGGCCTTGACGAGCTAATGCAGTTTGTCAAGGGGCCGGACTTCCCGACGGGTGGCGTGATTCTGGGCAACGAGGGCATCAAGCAGGCATTTGCCACCGGCCGCGGCAAGATCATGGTGCGCGCCCGTACGACGATTGAGGAAACCCGCAACGGACGCTTCCGTATCCTGGTTTCCGAGATTCCCTACCAGGTCAACAAATCCACGTTGATTGCGCGCATCGCCGAACTGGTGCGCGAAGGCAAGCTGGACCAGATCAGCGATTTGCGCGACGAGAGCGACCGCACCGGCATGCGCATCGTGATTGAGCTGAAGAGCTCCGCCGCGCCGAAAAAGGTGCGCAATCGCCTCTTCAAGCATACGGCGCTGCAGTCCTCGTTTGGCGTCAACATGCTGGCGCTGGTGGATGGCCAGCCGATAACGCTGGGCCTCAAGCGCGCGCTGCTCGTCTTCATCGAGCATCGCGTCGAGGTGATTACGAACAGAACGCGCTTCCAGCTTGCAAAGGCGCGCGAGCGTTCGCATGTCCTCGAAGGGCTGCGCATCGCGCTCGAGTTCCTCGATGAGGTCATTCGCACCATTCGCGAGAGCGAGAGCGCCGACGCCGCCCGCACAGCGCTGATGGAGCGTTTCAGCCTCAGCCAGGTGCAGGCGCAGGCGATTCTCGACATGCAGTTGCGGCGGCTTGCCTCGCTTGAGCGGCAGAAGATTGAGGATGAGTACCAGGAGCTTCAGCTTCGCATCAACTACTATCTGTCGTTGCTTGAGAATCCGGCCCTGATTCGCGGTTTGATTCGCGATGACATGCAGATGTTGCGCGACAAATTTGGTGATGAGCGACGCACTTCAATTGCACATGACCAGAGTGGCGACTTCACGGATGAAGACCTGATCGGCCAGATCCAACGTGCTTGTCTCGTACAGCGCAGGCGCGTACATCAAGCGCATGGCGACCGACGTCTTCAACAGCCAGAAGCGTGGCGGTCGCGGCGTCAAGGGTATGGCGACGAAGAATGAGGATGAGGTGACAGACCTGATCTTCGCGCGCACGCTGGACACGATGCTCTTCTTCACCAACCGGGGGCGCGTCTTCAGCAGCACGCGTCTACGAACTTCCCGAAGGCAGCCGCACGGCACGCGGCGCGCACATCGCCAATGTGCTGAGCCTGCCGGACAAGGAAACGGTGACGGCGATGGTGGTTGTGCCCGACTTTGACGCGGCGCAATACATCACGCTCATCACGCGCCAAGCGAAGATCAAGCGCATGGAGCTGTCGGCCTTTGCCAACGTGCGCTCCACCGGCCTGATCGCAATGACCCTTGAAAATGGCGATTCACTCGATTGGGCGCGTCTCACGCAGGGCGATCAGGAGTTCATGGTGGTCACGCGTGGCGGCAAGGCACTACGCTTTGACGAGAACAATGTACGCCCCATGGGGCGCGGTGCGATGGGTGTACGCGCCATGCGCCTACTTGGCGATGACGCAATCGTGAGCCTTGACGTCGTGCGCCCGGATTGCGATCTGTTGGTGATTCTCGAACGTGGCTACGGCAAGCGGGTATCACTCGACGAATACAACGCCAAGGGTCGCCACACCCAAGGAAACTGGACGACCGATCACACCCGCCTCGACGAAACAGGGTGGATTGTTGCAGCGCGTGTGGCCCATCCCGACGACCAGATCACCGTGATGACGGCGAACGGCATTGTTCTGCGCACAACCGTGAGCAACATCAGCCAGATGGGGCGCGCCACGCGCGGCGTGCGCATTATCAACCTTGATGAAGGTGACTCCGTCGCGGCGCTTGCCATTCTCTACCATGAGGACCTGGCACGCGGCGTCGATGATACGGGCGCTGCCGATGCGATGGGACTCGAAGAAGAGGAGTATCGACGAGCGCCCGCGATGGAAATGGCAGCCGATGACGAAGTGTCAGGCGCTGCCGACATCTCCGACGATACCGAGGGCGCGGAACGTAGCGACTAATTGCACTTCGCGCCAATCCTGTTGCATGATCAAGCCGGCGGGCCGATGCCCGCCGGTCGTTCGTGCCTGTATCATTGCACGGTGCCAGAGGTCTCGATGACAACCGTACAATCACTTCTCAAGCAGGCGCCAGGGCAGCAGCTTGCCTTCCAGGCGCAGCCGGAACCCGAGCCGATCGCTGAGACGCTTGTGGCACTTGCCAATGCGGAAGGTGGCACTGTCGTCCTCGGCATGCTCGCCGACGGCACGCTTGGGGGCTTCTATGGGGAGGAAGACGCCGCCGACGCGCTGCAGGCGGCTCTGCGCCTCTGCCGGCCTCCCATGCGCACCGAGTGGTCGAGCGAGACTGTCGCGGGTGGCGTTGTGGTGATGTTGCGACTCGAACGCAGCCCGCAATTGCACAGCCTGGCCGACGGGCGCGTGCTGGTGCGGCGCGGCAGCGAGAACCACTTGGTGGAAGGTGAGGAAATCGAGCAGTTGGTGGCAGCTCGCCCCGGCGGCGAATTCGAGCTGCAGGGGGTGCCCGGTGCGCAACGCAGTGATTTTGACGAGGACGTGATCGACGACTACATCGAGCGCCGCCAGAAGCGCAATCCCCGCCATACCGTGCTCCCCAAAGACAAGTTGCTGCAGCAGATAGGCGCGCTGGGCGACGATCTTCTGCCCACGATCAGCGGCATTCTGCTCTTTGGCAGGGAGCCGCAGCTCTTCCTGCCCCACAGCCGCGCGATCTTCGTGAAGTTTGCCGATGTCACCCCGCGCGGCGCCGGCGGTGAGTTTGGCTATGGGCGGCGTGAAGAGTTCATCGGCCCGCTTCCGCAAATCATTGATCGGGCCTGGCGCGTGATCTGGGAAGAGATGGACAAGCGCTCGGTCGTGCAGGGGCTCAAACGGGTGGAGCAAACCGAGTATCCGGAATCCGCGGTGCGTGAAGCGCTCGTCAACGCCGTCGCACATCGTGACTATCGGCTAAGCGGACGCAGCATTGAAATTCGCATGTACACAGATCGCTTGGAGATTACCAGTCCCGGTGGCCTTCCTGCCCACATTACGCTTGATAATTTCGTTGAGGAGCATTACAGCCGCAATCCGCGCATTGTCAATGGCCTCTTCCAATGGGGATACATTGAAGAACTGGGCCTCGGCATAGACCGCATTTTCGAGGACATGTTGCGCGATGGCCATCAGCCGCCCAGATTTGAGGCAAAGCCGCATCGCTTCTCGGTGATCCTGTCGAACGCGCGCGACGCCACGCGTGCCGCGCAGGCATGGGAAGGAACGATGAGCGAGAGGCAGATGAAGGCCATCGAGTACCTCGAGGAAAAGGGAAGCATTACCAACAGCGAGTACCGTGAATTGTGTCCGCAGGTCGGCGCCGAGACCCTACGTCTCGATCTTGCCGATCTCGTGACCCGCGGCATCCTGTTGAAGATTGGTGACAAACGAGGGACGCGCTATATTCTCAAGTGAGTAGTGCGCGGGTGTAGGGTGATAATTGACGATTGATAACAGGTTTATTGGTTGATTTGTTGACCCAAGTTGCCACCTTGAGATATTTCGTGATAGCAGCGAAAGAGATGGCGTGCGTTCATCTGCCAGTCTAGATTGCAAGGCAGTTGATGCTCACGGCGAGAAGAAATAGAAGGACTTTGGTTTCAAAGCCTGCGGCCGTCACGGCATGGATGTGCTTGGGCAGTATGCGTTCAAAGAGACTAAAGCTGGTCTCAATGCGTTTGCGGTGCTTGGACTGCAAATAGCATTTCCAAGGTGGATCAGGACGTTTGGAATTGGATTTGCGAATCGGCGAGAAGTCACTCCCTACCTCGGCGAATTGCTCTTCCACGAGTTTGAAGTTATAGGCTTTGTCCGCATAAATGGTCGCACCGGGTTCGAGAATCAAAGGAGAACCAAGACAGGCAGGTGGCATCGTGATAGGAGGCGGGTGTGAGGATGAACTCGACCGGTTCGCCATCACACGTGACCAGCAGATGCACCTTCAGGCCATAGTGATACTTCCTTTTGCTCGGGATATACCCCCGATACACATTGTCTTTGTAGATGCGACACCAATTGGTGCGCCGCTCATCACAAACGCTCACCGGCATGCTGTCCACAACGTAGATTTGCTCGGCGTTGTGCAATTTGAAGGCATTACCCAGCACGCCAAAAAGCAGTTCATAATACTGGCTCACACGTTGCAGACGGCGACAGAAGCGACTGTTGCTGAGTCGACAACGGATGTAGTGCTGTTCACTCAGAAAGCAATTTGCCTTGGCTTGATTGCCGCCAAAGTACAAAGCCGCCACCAAGGCGCTGGTCATGATTTCGGCATCACTGAGCCGGCACTGCACATCGTCACGATGGTTCTGCGCCTTGAGCAGGTCGTCACACAGACAGTATACGAGTATAATTGTGGTGTCCATAAGGGTCTCCGGAACTGGGATTGGTTGTCGAAACTGCCAACCTTATACCGGACCCTTATGGATTTTCCAATCCCGCAAACTACACTTCCCGATCCCATGCCTTGATTTATCCACTACTGCATTGAAACGCTGCTATTACGAAATATCTCAAGGTGGCAACTTGAGTTGGTTGATTGGTTGATTGGTTGATTGGTTGATTGGTTGATTGGTTCGCTGGGTGACTGTGCTCGGCGGCCGGTGCTCTCATTGGGACAAGGTCCATTCGCACCTGGCACACGGATTGTACTAACTGCGGAACGCGCATGCGCTAGTGACGGCCTTCCGCAGCAAGGCGTGTTTGCATAAGCGTCCCGAGTTCAACAAGCACCATCCACAAGAGCCTTCCACTCAACCTATAAGCAAGCAAACCAATAAACCAAGCAACAAATCACCCAATCATCAATTATGCGTTTAGTTATCCCAATTGGGTTATTTGGGTTAAGTCGACGGCGTCGAGTATCTTCGTTAGGCGAATGGTTATGCGTTGCTGTGGGGCGCTTCATCCGCGCGATCTGCGTCGAATGAACCCCGCTTGGAGAAGACATGACAGAAGTGCGCGACAAGGCAGGTGACCAGTATCAGCTGCAGCCCGAGAGTATGGTGACTGCCGGCCCAAAGGTCGGGGGTGCGGGCGAAGACAATGCCATGACAGCAGGTTCGCTGCTGCGTGAACTGATCGAAACAGTCGTTCTGGCGCTGATCCTGTTTCTGGTTATCCGGCAGGTTGTGCAGAACTACCGCATTGAGAGCCACTCGATGGAGCCGAACTTCTACGAGGGGCAGTTCGTGCTGGTGAACAAGCTTGCATACAAACTGGGCACGCCGCACAGGGGTGAAGTGCTCGTCTTCCACAACCCAAATAACACCAAGGAAGACTACATCAAGCGAATCATCGGCCTGCCGGGTGACCAGGTGGAGGTCATCGGCGACAAAATCCTGATCAATGGCGAAGAGCTGCCGCAGCCCTTTGAGCACAACCTCAATCCCGAGGGAAGCAACTATGGGCCGGTTGTCGTGCCCGACAATTCGCTCTTTGTCATGGGCGACAACCGTCCGCGCTCGAGCGACAGCCGCGCGATCGGCCCAATTGACGAGAAGCTCGTGGTGGGGCGGGCGTGGCTGCGGATCTGGCCGCTCAACCTGTTTGGTTTCGTGAATCACTATGAACTTGAACCGGGCGCAACACCAGCGCCCGCTGCGGCTCAGCCCTGACCGCCACGGTGCATCCGCGCCAGATGATTCTGCTGCCGCGCCGCAATTACCTGAAACTCTGATGGAGGAAGCATGGCAACTGACCTGGAATCGAAAATTGCTGACGCGATTGTCCGCGTTGATGAGGCGGACGCGGCCGACTTGGCGCCGGCTCCCGCGCAGCCAATGGATGCGTCGGCGGTTGCGCGCATGATTGATCACACCCTTCTCAAACCGGAATCGGTCGCTGAGGCCGTTGTGGCGCTTTGCAGCGAAGCCCGCACCCATGGCTTTGCAAGTGTCTGCGTCAACGCGACGTGGGTGCCCCTCTGCGCAGAGCAACTTGCCGGCAGTGACGTGAGAGTTTGCACCGTGGCCGGATTTCCACTGGGCGCGACGTTGCCGTCCGTCAAGGCATTTGAGGCGCAACAAGCCGCAGCGTTGGGAGCGGTCGAAGTCGACATGGTTCTAAATGTCGGTGCGCTCAAGAGCGGCGATGTGCGCCTTGTCTGGGAGGATGTGGCAGGCGTCGCCGACGAATGCCACGACGCCGGTGCAATCCTCAAGGTGATCATCGAAACCGGCTTGTTGACCCGGGAGGAGAAGATCGCTGCATGTGTGATCTGCAAGGATGCCGGCGCAGATTTCGTCAAGACCGCCACGGGATTCAACGGGGGCGGAGCGACGGTTGAGGACATCGCGCTCATGCGCTTTGTGGTGGGGCCCGAGATGGGCGTCAAGGCGGCCGGAGGCGTGCGCTCCGGCGCGGATGCGCTGGCGATGATTGCGGCCGGCGCCACGCGCATTGGCACCAGCGGCGGCGCGCGCATTATGGCCGAACTGCTGGGAGAGAGCGCCCCAGCCGTGCGCTCGTCTGATGGCTACTGAAGCCATACTGGCACGAGAGTAAGGCCTCAACGCAAAGTGGCAAAGAGAGCAAAGAAACGCAAAGGAGTGCAACGAATCGACTCATTCCTGGCAGGTGCTTTTCCTCTGCGTTGCTTTGCGTCCTCTGCGACTTTGCGTTGAGATGTTCGTAGTAAATGTGAGTTTAATCCTGGTTTTGCTTTAGCCTGGAACGTTCTGATTGATGAGCACTCGAATCACCGACTATGCACTTCTCATGGGCCACATTTGGCGCTGTCTTGACTGCCGCGAGCTGCTCATGTCCGATCCTGATATCTACTGGATTGGTTTCAAGTTGAACGAGGAGCAAAAAGGGGCCATCCGTCATCTGACCGATGAGTCCTTTCAGACTCTCATGCGGCTTTCAGAGGAGACGGGATTGAGCACGCGCGAACTCGAAGAGGCTGTCGACCATCCACGTGCGCGCCTTCGTCATTTGGGCGTAATCAAGTATGACTATCGAATCGCGCGACAATTAGCCGCGTGCCATGGCAGTCACTACAGGCGCTTCGACCGGAATGACCGGACGCGGCGCCTGCTGATTCCACGCTGAATTACTCAGGGAGTTTCCCTTATGCAGCAGATTGTTCCGAACCTCTACGTGTTCGACGAGATTGGCGAGATGGTCCATGCCTACTTGTGGGAATGGGAGGGGGGCGCCACATTGATTGATACGGGCGTCCCGTCCTCGGCCGACAAGATTACGACGGCGCTGATCGCGAACGGTTACCCTCTTCATCGCGTGCGACGCATCATCCTGACGCATGGCGATGTCGACCACATGGGGTCGGCCGCCAGGCTCAGCGCGCAACGGCGCGAGCGTAATGTGCCACACGGTGGAGAAGGACCTTGTGGAGCGCCCTTCGCAGCGCAAGCCGAACTCACTCCTGTTGCGGCCAGTTTTCGGCCTCGTTCAACTGGCGCCCTTCATGCGCTCCGAGCCGGTAACGCCCGATGAGTTGGTTGTGGATGGCCAGGAAACACCCGAGGGTTTCACGGTGATCACGACGCCCGGCCACACTGCCGGCCACATTTCGCTGCTGGATCGCAAGCGCCGCATTCTGATTGCAGGTGATGCGTTAAGCAACCGCAAAGGCAAACTTGCGCCGCCGCCGGCAATGTTCACGCCCGACATGAAGAACGCGCAGCGCAGCATCTGGAAGCTCGCCAAGAAGTACGGCGACGAAATCGATGTGATCGTCTTCGGCCACGGCCCACCCATCCTGAGCAATGGCGGTGCACGCCTGAAGGCCATGGCGAGCCAGATCTTCTCGTCGGAGGTTTAGTGCGACGTCTGGCAAATGATAAAACAAAGAAGCGAGGCTTCCGCATAGGGAGGCCTCGCTTCGTTTAGGCAGATGTTTGGCGCTATTCGTCGATGCGCGCCTTCTTGGCGGCGCGGATACGGATATCGTGGTTTAGCTCGCGTTTGCGCACACGCAGCGAGGTCGGCGTGACTTCGAGCAGATCGCCCTTGTCCAGGAACTGGATCGCGTCATCAAGCGAAAGCACGCGTGGCGGGGCGAGCATGTCGGAGACGTTGGTCGGCTTTTCGCGGAAGTTTGTCAACTGTTTGGCTTGGGTGATGTTGACCACAAGTTCCTCGGGCCGAATGTGGCGGCCCACAACTTGCCCCCGTAGACCTCGTCGCCAGGGGAGACGACGTACTCGCCGCGCTGCTGCAGCTTCACGAGCGCATAGGCCGTCACCGAACCCGCCTCCAGCGCAACGATCTTGCCGAGTTGCTGCGATTCGATGTCGCCGGAGAAGGGTTCATAACCATGGAAGAGCGTGTGAAAGATGCCTGTGCCAGCGCGTGGCGGTAAGGAAGGGCTGGCGGAATCCAAGCAATCCACACGTCGGCGCGATATACTCGCTGTAGACCGTGCCGTCGTCTCCATAGCGAATGCTGAGCATGTTGGCGCGACGGCGACCCAGCATCTCGGAGACCGCGCCCAGGTAGTCGCTGTGAACCTCGAGATAAACGTGTTCCATCGGCTCGAGCAGCGAGTCGTCCTCTTCACGCTTGTAGATGACTTCGGGCGAACTCACGAAGAACTCGAAGCCTTCGCGCCGGATTGTCTCAATCAGAATTGCCAGGTGGAGCTCGCCGCGCCCGGACACAAGAAATTCGCTGGCGACCTCGGTCTCCTGGACGCGCAGTGAAACGTTGCGCTCAAGTTCAGTCATGAGACGGGCACGCAACTGGCGGCTCGTCAGGTAGTTTCCATCGCGCCCGGCAAAGGGGCTGTTGTTGACGCCGAAGGTCATGCGAACGGTGGGCTCTTCAACGGCAATTGGGGGCAGAGCAACCGGGTTCAGCAGGTCGGCAAGCGTGTCACCGATGCCCACGTCTTCAATGCCTGCGACGGCGACAATGCTGCCCGCCTCGACGACATCCACCTCGTTACGCTGCAGGTCGCGGAAGATGTATGCCTGGCTAATCTTGCCCTGCTTCATCTTGCCTTCGGCATTGATGTGCATGATCTGCTGGCCGCTGCGGATTGTCCCTTTTTGCAGGCGGCCGATCGCGATTTTGCCCACGTAAGGGCTGTACTCGAGTGTACTCACGAGCATTTGCGTCGGGGCCTTGAGGTCCACGTCCGGCGGCGGGATATGGGTGAGGATCATGTCGAAAAGGGGCTTGAGGTCCTCAGCCAGAATTTCGGGGTCCAAACCGGCAGCGTCCATCGAGGGCGCGTGTGTAGACAACGGGAAAGTCCGCTTGCTCATCGGTCGCGCCGAGGTCAATGAAGAGGTCAAACGTGGCGTTGACGGCGTATGCCGGGCGCGAGGCCGGGCGGTCAATCTTGTTGACGACCACGATCGCCTTGAGCCCCTTCATGAGCGCCTGGCGCAATACGAAGCGCGTCTGCGGCATTGGGCCCTCGACGGCATCGATCAGCAGAAGCACCCCGTCAACCATATTCATCACACGCTCGACTTCACCGCCGAAGTCGGCGTGGCCGGGGGTGTCGACGATGTTGATTGTCGTGCCCTCATAGACGATGCCCGTGTTCTTGGCGAGAATCGTAATGCCGCGTTCGCGCTCGAGGTCGTTTGAGTCGAGGACACGCTCTTGCACCTGTTGGTTGGTGCGGAAGACGTTTGTCTGCTTCAGCATTCCGTCGACAAGGGTTGTCTTGCCGTGGTCAACGTGCGCAATGATGGCAATATTGCGGATGTTGGGCTTCTCGTTTGCGGCTTGCGCATCGAGTGTATCTTCATTTTCGTATGGCATAGTGGCAATTCGCTCCAGCGCTATCATCCGCACCCTCTATTACACACCAAAAAGCCCGGCTGCGTGGGGAGCCGAGCAACATCTAACCCTTGCTTGTTGACCGCAGTATAGCCAGAGTAGGGCGCAAACGCAAGCCAGAGAGTGCGTGGCGCACGACGACGCTGAGCCGGCAGTCGGTCGCGCGTTCTGGCACGAGGATGACTCGGATAGCGCGGATTCTGACGCGTTTCGAAGCCTCAGGTACAAATCAGCGTGAATCCGCGTAATTCGCGTCCAAATTGTTCAATGTGTTCGATCCCCGCAAGAATCGGCCCGGAAAGCATTGCACAGGTGGAGTCACGCCTTGCGCCGCCATTCCTGTCTTTTCCTTGTAGTTCCCGTTGTTTCCGTGTACCAGCACTTCTTGCCGATTTCCTGGCGCAGCCTCGGGATGCGATCGCACGGTTCGACACTTTCGCGCATACCGTGCCATGATCCGTTACAATAGGCGCGCTCTCAATTCGGAATGAGCGACCGCACCCTGGCGGCGCGGACGGTCCCCTGGCTCAAAGGAGTTACTCCTATGCGCATGATTCTGCGGTACGTACCGAGGTGGTCAATTCTGGCTCTGCTCGTCCTGGCGTTGGCGAGCGCCGGCGTTGCGCTGGCGGCTCCAGCGGCAGCACCGCCGGGACAGACGGGCGGCGTTGGCGAGGGAGTGGGCTACGATCCGCTTTCGCCTGCCGAGACTGCGCGTGCACTCGAGCGCGTCAGATGCATTGCGCAGCGCCAGTGCTTCGGCGGTGCGCACCTCTGCGGCCGGGCCCGGGCAGGTGGCAGTCACTGCCCCCGCAGAGGAAATGGTGCTCGTCGAGCGCCATGCGGAGAGCAAGGAGGCGATGGCTGCTGGAGTATGGCCGCGCCGCGCCGATCTCTTCCTCTATCGTTACGCCGATGATACGCTCGTGCATGGCCTTTATGATTACGCCTCGGGGCTAACGAGCATCGTCGAGGAGGTGCGAGGGGTGCAACTGCCCCTCTCGGATAACGAGCGCGACACTGCGATAGCGCTTGCGTACGCTGATCCGGCGATGCGCGCGCAGATGGCCGACGAGTATCGCCTTGTGACGGGCCGCGAGTTGACGAGCGCAGCGCAACTTGACATCCGCGTCTTCAACTATCACGCCGGTGCCAACCCCGATATGGAAACAGAGGAAGCCGCCGCCTGTGACATCAACCGCTGTGCCCAACTGCTGATTCTCACCGACGACAACGTAACGCTCTATGCCCTGCCGATCGTCAATTTGTCAACAATGCGCGTCGTGAGCAACGGCCAGGCGAGCGCAACCGCCGCTGCGCTCGCTTCAAGTGACGCAGGTGACGATCATGCGGATCATCGGATCACACGCACGAGGAGACAGCGCCATGACGAGCCAACCCGAGGAGTTCACCACAAGCACGAAGCGAACACGCGTAATTCGGGCGAGCGTAGGGGTGCTGGTGGTATTGGCAGGTGTTGTCTTGTTTGCAGGCACGCTTTGGTGGACGACGCCGCGCGTCATGGCACAGAGTGAGCACGCCTGCTCCCCTGCCTACAAAATCGACAAGACCCTGCCGACCGGCACCCGCTGGGAGATGTGCTGGGAGCAGCGCGCGCTCGACGGCATCGTGCTCTACGACATTACGCTGACTCCGCCCGGCGGCCCACGGCGGTTGATTCTGGCGCAGGCCGGTCTGGCGCAGGTGCATGTCCCCTATGACGACAACGGCGCGCGTTTTCACGATGTGACGGACTTTGGCTTTGGCGGGCGCTTTCTGGAAAACCTCAAAGCGGCAGAATGTCCCGACGGCGTGCTCATTCCCTATGCCGGAAAGAATGTGATCTGCATGCAGGTGCAGCCGCGCGGATACGCGCAGAAATACTATACGCGTCAGCTTCAAGGCTACGAGCTTTCGCTTTTCAGCGTATCGACAAGCGGCGACTACAACTACATCGTGCAGTGGGAGTTCCTCGACGACGGCACAATCAATCCCAGCGTCGGCGCATCGGGCAAACTGCAGCGCTACGGCACCGATGCATCCTACGGGTGGGTGACTGCAACAAACCGCATCCCTATTTCGCACTACCACAACTACTGGTTCCGCCTCGATTTTGACATCAACGGGCGCGACAACGATCTGGTTCAGGAGATTCAGTTCAATCCTGCGGATCTGAACCGAAAGCGCGTCAAGCAGTTGACAGACATCACGATCGAAGCCGCGCGCCAGCATGATCCCAACGTGCAGCGCAGTTGGCGGATCATGGACACAGTGACGCGCAACGACGATGGCAACCTCATTTCCTACCAGATTGAGGCGCTGAATGCCGGCCACGATTTCACGGGACCGGACTTCGAACCGTTCTCGCAAAGCGACCTGTATGTGACCACCTTCAAGGCGTGCGAGAAGTACCCGTCCCACAATCCGGCCCTCAACGGCTGTGCTTCGGACGTTTCGCAGTTCGTGAATGGCGAAAGCGTCAACGGCGCAGACCTCGTCGTGTGGTACGGGATCACCTTTCATCATCTGCCACGCGAAGAGGATGAAACCTATATGGACGTCCACTGGGACGGGTTCACGATCATCCCGCGCGACTGGACGTCCCACAACCCGTTGGACACCGTAAATAATGGATCGTCCACGTTTACCCCGACTCCCACGTCGGAGCCTACGGCCACCGTGACGCCCACAGTAGTGGTCACACCGGTTCTCTCGGCAGCGCCGCAGCAGGTGGTAATGATGGCCGAGATGCTTCCTGCTACAGTGACGGTGAGCATCTCATCGACTGTTGCAGGAGCGCCGTTGTTGTGGTCGGCGCAGGGCAGCGACGCATGGCTTGCGGTCAGCCCAATTACGGGGACGACGCCGAGCACCTTGACTCTGACGGTGCTGCCTCAGCCCGGCGCAGGTTCCGGCCCCGCGACGACGCTTACGGGGACGGTTTCGCTCACGAGCGAACTGCAGTCCACGCAAACGATTGAGGTACTCGTGCTGCAGGGAATGACCGAGCGCAGTTTTGTACCCGTCGTGGGTAAGGAACCGCCGCCGACGCCGTAGGGCGGGCCTTGAAGAGGTGCGCATGGCCAGAGTCATGAGCAACAGGAGGCCCGGACGGCATACCGTCCGGGCCTCTCCTTGTTCACCGACAGGTACTGACTTCGGCTAGGCTACGATCGCTGGATTGTGGCGCTGAGCGTCATGAAGCGAGGCTTCCAGAATCGGAAGCCTCGCTTCGCACTGTAACGTGCCTGCTACACCACAATTGCGGGAACGCCGGCTTGCGCAATCAAGGCGTTGAGCGCCTGGACATCGGTTTGCAGCACCTCGTCCAATTGTTCGATCTGGGCCTGAATTGCGGCGCTGTATTCGTCAACCAGCGCCGTCGCCTGTTCTGTAGGGCGGGCGTCAGCAGTACCGATCGTTGGCACAAGCGCACCGATTGCGTCGTTGAGGCGTGGCCGCTGGACAAGGTGATAGTTGTCCTTCTGGTCGCCGGGTAGAATCAGAACATCCTCGACTGTCGCGAGCTTCTTGAGGATCGCTGCGGCGGCATTGCCCACGTCGGCGCGCTCTGGCAAGAGCTTTTGCCAACTCTGCACCTGTTCGCGCACGCTGCGCAGGGTGTTCACGGCGCGATAGCCATCGGATACAGCGTCACGAATGCGCAGCAAGAGATCATGCTGCTCGGTGAGGTCCTCGAGAGAGGTCTTGACGCGCAGGTCGTTGACGATTTCGAAGGATTGCGTCTGCACCATGTCACCCACTGTCAGGCGCACGGTATACATCCCCGGAAGCGCCCATGGCCCTTCGTTGAGATCGCCG
This sequence comes from uncultured Chloroflexia bacterium, assembly GCA_963735275.1. Lineage (GTDB taxonomy): Bacteria > Chloroflexota > Anaerolineae > Caldilineales > Caldilineaceae > UBA5069. The sequence goes on from CAVTKJ010000004.1 coordinate 1,748,377, forward strand.
CCTGTTTTGTTGCCGGCAAGACGCGTCGCACCCTCTTCGCGCAGGTTCCAGATGAAGCGGTGGAGGCCGGCATTGGACGCAATCCACGGCCCGGGATCGACGCTCTTGGCCTTGTCATCAAGCTTGTCATAGCCGGCGGGCTTGCGCTTGAAGGAGCGCACAACCTTGCCGCTGCTGTCTACGAAGGCGAGTTCCAAATCCGACTCGCCGGGAGAACTCTCCGGGAGCCGATAGTAGACGATCGCACTGCGGGGCGCGCCAGTGCCTGCGTCGAGGTACTTGCGCTCGATGTGCCCAAGTTCATTGCGTTTGGCCACGGCCGTCGCCCAGTTGCCCATGCCGATGCTGTAGAGGCGGCCTTCGGGCGCCATCCAGTCGGCGAAAAGATCGGGCAGAATGCGGTAAGTGGTGCGCGGTGCAAAGAGGTGGGGCGCATCGCTTGCCACTTCGCCGCGCGCGTATTGATAGAGGGGCGTCAGATCGTCCATGATCCAGGCCGAGCGGCCGTGGGTGGCGACGACAAGGTCCGTCCCCTTGATCTTCAAATCAAAGACCGGGCAGACGGGGAAATTGCTGCTCCACCGCTCCCAGGTTGCGCCATCGTCAAGGGATACGTACAAACCCGTTTCCGTGCCTGCATAGAGCAGGCCGCGTTGGTTGGGATCGGCGCGAATGACGCGCGCGAAGTCGTTGGCGGGGATGCCGTCAGTAATGCCGCGCCCAGGTTGCGCCATAGTCTGTCGTTTTGTAGAGATAAGGTGCTGTATCGTCGAGTTTGTAGCGGGTGGCCGCCATGTAACAGGTGGCGGCGTCGTGAGGCGATGGCTCTACGGTGCGAATCCACGCCCACTCAGGCAGATCGAGCGGGGTGACGTTTTGCCACGAAGCGCCGCCGTCGCGCGAGACGTGGACGAGGCCATCGTCGCTCCCGGCCCAGAAGACGCCCTTTTCATGCGCGGATTCGCGGAAGGTGGAGATTGTGCAGTAGTGCTCGGCGGCGCTGCTGTCAAGCGTAATCGGCCCACCTGAAGGTACTTGTTTGGACTTGTCGTCACGCGTCAAATCGGGGCTGATGGCTTCCCACGAGTGGCCGTTATTCGTGGTGCGGAAGGCCCGGTTGCCACAGGCGTAGAGGACGTCGGCGTCGTGCGGCGAGAAGAGAATGGGAAAGGTCCACGGGAAACGGTACTTGAGCGAACTCAAGGGTATGTCACCACCCGTGTTCTCGGGCCAAACATTGATCAGCTGGATTTGCCCCGTTGCATGGTCATAGCGCTGAATTGAACCCAGACCACCGGGCGAACTACCCACGGCGCCAACGATCGTCACGTTGTCATCCTTGGGGTCGACTGCGATGTAGCCGCTCTCGCCGGTGCCTGCAACGTAGCAATCGCCCATGGCAATCGGACCCGAGATCGTGTCGCTCGGCACGCTGATGCTCGAATTGTCCTGCTGCGTGGCATAGACGCGGTAGGGAAAGCGGTTGTCGGTGTCCAGGTGGTAGAACTGGGCCGTCAACTGGTTGTAGATGGTGCTGAAGGAGTCGCCTGCGTCAAACGAGACATTCGCGCCGCCGTCGTTGCCCTGGATCATGCGACGGTTATTGCGCGGGTCAATCCAAAGGCCGTGGTTGTCGCCGTGGGGTGTGGGAATCTCGGCGAAGGTGCGCCCACCGTCGATTGAGCGGTGCAGGCCCAGGTTTGAAACGTAGACCGTGTCGGCGTCCAACGTGTCGGCATGGACGTGCATGTAGTACCAGGGCCGGCGGCGCAATTCGTGCTGATCGCAGAGAAGCTTCCAGCTGTCGCCGAAATCGTCGGAGCGGTAGAGGCCGGGGTCATTCTGGCTTTCCACCATGGCCCAGACGCGCCCTGCCTGTACAGGTGAGGCCGCCACCCCGACCTTGCCAATAAGCCCTTCGGCGGGGAGGCCGGTGTTTCTGGTCAATTCAGTCCACGTGTCGCCGCCGTTTGTCGAGCGCCAGATGCCGCTGTCTTCACCACCGCTGCTCATGTACCATGGGCCGCGCCGTGCCTGCCAAATTGAGGCGTAAAGAATCCCCGGATTGCGCACATCCAAAGTGATATCCACTGCCCCGGCGCGGTCACTCACAAAGAGCACCTTCTGCCAGGTGACGCCGCCATCGCGCGAACGAAAGACTCCGCGCTCCTCGTTTGTGCCAAATGCGTGCCCCAACGCGGCAACGTAGACAATGTCGGCGTTGCGGGGATGGATGCGGATGGCGCCGATGTGACGCGTGTTGGAGAGGCCCATGTGGCTCCAGGTGCGCCCTGCATCGGTGGACTTGTAGACGCCGTCACCATGAGAGACGTCCGTGCGAATGGCGGTCTCGCCCATTCCCGCGTAGATCACGCTTGGATCCGCGACAGCAACCTCCAGCGCACCCACTGACGAAGTCTTGAGAAAGCCGTCGGAGACGCACTGCCATGTGGTGCCGGCATCCGTGGTCTTCCAGATGCCTCCGGCGACCGCGCCAAAGTAGAAGGTGGCAATGTCGCTGGGGTCACCCGCGACGGCAACCACACGGCCGCCGCGCGGCGGACCAATACAGCGGAACTTCATCGAGGAAAAGAGCACCTCCTGGGTCGACTGCAATCCGTTCATGAACGACTCCTTCATTCGTTGATTCGGGGATCTGTGTTTCCGCGAAATGAGCATTCTCTACGCATGGCCGTTCCGCGCCTTGTTGCGGATCCGTGCGTTTGCAGGCGAACCGGCGACTCTGCGCCAGAGGTCGCCGGCTCGCACGCGTCACTTGTTGCTGAAGTTCACGTGGGCAAAATACTCGGCGTAATTGCCGTCGACGAAGACCACACGTAACCGCAACATATGTGGCCCGTTGGCAAACTTCTTCGTGTTCAAGATGGCAAGCCGACGAATGGTTGGCAGCGGTGTGTCGCCCGTTCCAAGCAGAATCGGTTCGTCACCTTCCACCATCAGATCAAGTTGCCACTTTGCAAACGCCGGGTGGTCTGCGTAACCCTGTACAAGCACGGCGCCGGAAACGGTCGAGCCGGGATTGGGAAAGGTGATTTGTCCGAATATCGCATCAGGGCGGGGCTGGGAGTGGCAGCGGGGCCTGGAGTGGCAGCGGGATTGCCCGGTTTGACTTCAGCAGTAGTCGACTGCGCAAGTTGTGGCGTCTGCGTTGGTCCGCTTGTTGCGTCAACCGCGGGCGGTGCAGTCGTCAATGATGGACTTACAGTGGCGCTGTCTGACAGGAGAGTTGGCCGCGTTGATCCAGCTGCGGATTGAGCGGGACCGATTTGCGCAGACAAGCTGCTCTCCGCCGGCTTTGCGGCGTTGTCATCGGCGAGTGCAGGTGTAGCAGTAGGCGGCACAGTCGGCGTTACAGTCGGCGTTTCCGTCGCGGTCGGCGCGAGAGTCGGTGTTTCAGTTGGCGTCGGCGTTACGGTCGGTTGCGGCACAAGCGTTGCAGACGGATCAGGTGTAGGGGTGGCCAGCAGTGGCTCCGTCAGGGACTCCATGGGGTAATCGCGGCAGAGCGCCTTGAAATTGAACCCCCTGGCAGTGAGCGTCTTGAGGATGACTCTCAAGGCGGCAACGGTCTGGGACCGGTCACCGCCGCCGTCGTGCATCACGACAATTGAGCCATCTCGGGCGTTGTCAATTACATGGCGCGCAATAACGCTTGCGCCTGGTGATCCCCAGTCCTCAGGATCCATGTTCCACTTGACAACGCTGTAACCCAGTTTCTCGGCAAAATCAACAACGTTGTAGTCAATCGCCCCATAGGGGGGGCGCAAGCACATCGAGTTCATGTCGCCGAAGAGCGCGCCGGTGTCGCCCACCTCCGCATCGAAGAACTGCTGCGAAACGCCTGTCAGATTTGCATGATTGTAGCCATGGTTGCCCAGCCCATTGCCGCCATCATAGATCTTCTTCAGGGTCTCCGGCTCGAGGATTGCCTGACGACCTACCATAAAAAAAGTGGCGTGGGCGTCGTATTCGGCGAGGACGTCGATGATTTGTTGGGTCCAGGGTTGAAACGGTCCATCATCGAAGGTCAGGAAGATGGTGGGTGCGCCCACTTCGGGGGCCGCAATCGGATCTGTTCCACCGGGAACACTGTCGCTGTCGACGGCATACGCCGTCCGGACAAGCATCAGGAAAGGAACCAGGATTGCCAGGGCAAGAAGTGCGCGGCGCACAGAAGGCTTGTGAGGGGAGATTGGAATCAATTCGACAACCTTTGCGATTGAGAGAAAGTTGTTCCGCACCAGGTCAGAATGCGGCGCATCCATCAACGAGCTAGACGCAGAACGCGCCCGACGGTGACGCCACATTCTCGAGAAACCGGCGGTTCAGGGTGCGGGTGCGACGGGAAGCGAGATAAGCAGCCCCTCATTGGGCGCGAGCGCAAGGTCATTCAGCAAGAGAATATCACCCTGGCGATTGACTCCGGTATCAAGCAGAACGCTGCCGACCGTCGCAAGGGCGCTCAGGTCAACACGCTGCGCGTCGGCGGTGAAGTTTAGCACAACCAGCAGCCGCTCGCTTGGACTTTCACGCTGGTATGCGATAGACACCGTCACCGGTCCCCGTGACCGAACGATAGGTACCCACGCGCAGAGCGTCGGACTTTTGACGGGTATCCGTGAGTAGGCGGAAGAACCAGAGAGATGAGCGGGGATCGGCCTCCTGCGCCTTCACGTTGACCTGCGCATAGTCATCCGCCACTGGTAGCCAGGGCTTCACGCCGGGTGCGCTGAATCCCGCATTGGCGGTTGCGTTCCACTGCATGGGCGTGCGCACGCGGTCGCGGCTCACCTCCGGGCCCAGTTCGGGCTGATTGACGGCCTGCGGATCGCGCACCAGTTCCGGGGGAATCGGCACATCTGCCATGCCGATTTCATCGCCGTAGTACCAGGTGGGCGTGCCGCGCAAGGTAAGAAGTAGCATCGTTGCAACTCGGGCCTGAGCGGCGCCTACGCGTGAAGCAATGCGCGGTCTGTCGTGGTTGCCAAGCACCCAGTTGGGCCAGCCCCAGGCAGGGAGCGCGGCCTCGTACTCATCAACCATCTTGCGAACGCCCTGCGCGTCCCAGGCCGACTCGAGCAACTGGAAGTTGAAGGGCAGGTGGCACTCATCACCGAGTCCCGAGGCAGTGGGATCATCACCATAATAATGCATGAGCGAGTCATTGGGTAGGTAGATTTCGCCAATCAGCACCCGCTCGCGCCCCTCTGCGCTGAATTCGTCAAGAAGTGCTCGCATCGTGCGAATGAGGGAATGGACTTCAAACTGGTCTGCAGTATAGATGTGGCTAAGGCTACCGTGCGGTACGCCTCCCCGCCATGATGGGTTGGGCGGCTCGTCGCGCATTGCAGCATCCTTGATCATGAGCCAAATCACATCAACGCGAAAACCGTCAATGCCGCGATCAAGCCAGACGCGCATCTCGCCAAGCATTGCTTCAAGGACCTCAGGGTTGCGGTAGTTGAGCTCGGGCTGGTGCGTGTCAAACTGGTGGAGGTAGTACTGACCGGTGACCGCGTCCAGGGTCCATGCTTGCCCGCCGAAGAACGAGAGCCAGTTGTTGGGCGGGCCGCCATCCTCGGCAGGGTCGCGCCAAATGTACCAGTTGCGCTTGGGGTTCGTTTGGTCGGCGCGACTGTCAACAAACCAGGGGTGCTCGTCGGACGTATGGTTGGGCACGAGGTCAAGGATCAGCTTCATGCCCCGTTCGTGAATCGCTTCAAGCAGCCGCTGGAAGTCTTCAAGCGTGCCGAATAGGGGATCTATCCCAGTGTAGTCGGCAACGTCGTAGCCGAAATCGTGCATCGGCGACGGGTAAATCGGCGAAAGCCAGAGTGCGTCGACGTGGATTCCCTTAAGATAATCGAGGCGCTGGAGTATGCCGGAAAGATCGCCAATGCCGTCGCCGTCGCTATCCTGGAATGAGCGCGGGTAGACCTGATAGATAGTGGCCAGTTGCCACCAGTGGGCTGAATGTGGAGTTAGCACGGCTTGTCTTCCTTGGGGTGTACGAAGGCTTTGTCCTCCAAATTGTAGGCCTTCTTGCCGGTGATGCAAATCCCCACTGGCGAAGGAGGAAGTCGCCAATGTGACAAAAGTCCTTGCGAATCATCAAGCGATCTGTCAGCATCGCCTGAAAACCTGCGCGCGTCGACGAATGAAAGCGCAGAGTATGCGCTTGTCGGCCGCAATCCGTCATCAGTGAGCCACATATGAAGGGAAACCAGACATGACCGACCCGGAAGGGCCAAATGACGCGCAAGATGACGTCATGCCGCCTAGCCCACCGGAGGAGCCGCATCCGCAGGAGACTGCAGTGCGCAGTGTACGACCACGGGCGCGCCATATGTGGAGCCTTGCGATCGCAGTCATGCTTGGTCTCTTCGTGGGGTTGGGCGTCTATACGTTTTCCTACGCCGAAGGACTCTCCTACTTCTCGGACGATCCCAACTCGTGCATGAATTGTCATGTCATGCGCGACCAGTTCGAGTCATGGAATCACTCAAGCCACAAAGCGGTCGCAACCTGCAATGATTGCCACACGCCGCATCACAATGAAGTTGCAAAGTACACAGTGAAAGCCATCAATGGCTTTAACCACAGCCTTCACTTTACCCTGGGCACTTTTCCGGATCCGATTCGCATAAAATCGATGAACCAGCGCGTTGCACTGGAAAATTGTCGCACCTGCCATGCCGAGACTGTGAGTCAGATGCATGCATCGCCCGGCGGGCAGGAGGCGGATTGTGTCGCGTGTCACGGCAATGAAGGGCACCGCACAATTGAGTAGCGCAATTGTCTAGCACGACTGACGATTAGCACGAGTGACGATTAGCACGACTGACGATTAGCACGACCAACCCATAATTTGCCACGCGCCGGCTCGCCGATATGGCGGTCATCCTGCGCAAATGGAGGAGCATTGAATGAGTACTGAAGAAGTGCCGACAGAAAAGAGCGGAAGACGCTGGGGCTGGATTTATGCTGCCGTTTTCGTTGTGGTCACGATTGGCGTGGTCGTGGTCGCAGCGCTTCTCATGAATATTGACAGCAAGAAGGAAGAGGCGGCTGTCTACCCACTGCGCATCGTCGAAATCGCCGACGATGAGCTCGATCCAGCAGTTTGGGGACAAAACTTTCCTCTCGAATATGAATCGTTTATGAAGACGGAGATTAACGCGGGCCAAACGCCCTATGGTGGGTCGGATCCGTATGACAAACTCGAGCGCTATCCTGCAATGAAGCGTTTGTGGGCTGGATACGCGTTCAGTATTCAACACGACGAAGAACGCGGGCACTTCTACATGCTCGATGACCAAAAGAACTCGAAGCGCGTTACGGAGAAGGACCAACCGGGAGCCTGCGCCAACTGCCATTCGGCGGAGGCGCCGGGCCTGATTGAGAGCATGGGTTGGGAGGAATTCAATCACACGCCGTACAAGGAGCTGCAGAGTTCGCTCCATACTGCGTCGTCGTGCGCCGACTGCCACGACCCCGACACGATGGCGCTGCGCGTCACGCGCCCGGCCTTTGTCAACGCAATGGAGAAGCGCGGGATCGATGTGTCGCAGGCCTCGCGCCAGGAAATGCGCACGTACGTTTGTGCACAGTGCCATGTTGAATACTACTTTGCCGGCGACAACAAGGTGCTCACCTTCCCGTGGGAGAAGGGCCTCAAGATTGACGACATCGAGGCCTACTACAACGAGATCGGCTTCAAGGATTGGGCGCATGCCGAGACGGGCGGACCGATGCTCAAGATGCAGCATCCCGAGTTTGAGACCTATAGCCAGGGTCTCCACGCCCAGTCAGGCGTCGCCTGTGCCGACTGCCATATGCCCTATGTCCGTGAGGGGGGCGTCAAGGTGTCGGACCACTGGCTGCGCAGCCCGCTTACCAACGTGGCGGCCGCCTGCCAGACTTGCCACCGCTTCACCGAAGAAGAACTGACGCAGCGCGTTACGGTCATCCAGGCACGCACCGCCGAACTGCTGCGCCAGAGCGAGACTGCGTTGCTTGACGCAATTGACACGATCGTGGCCGCGCAGGCCGCGGGCGGCACCGAGGCCGAACTTGCCGAGGCGCTGCAACTGCACCGTTCGGCGCAAATGCGTTGGGACTTTGTCTCTTCGGAGAACAGCACAGGCTTCCACGCACCGCAGGAGTCAGCGCGCGTCCTTGCCGATTCGCTCGACCTGGCGCGCCAGGCGCAGTTGAAGGCGCAGGAGGTGCTTCTCAAGCACGGCGGGGACGTTGTGGCGGTCGCCACCGAATAGCTTCTGGCCTGTGGAGTTGAAGAATTGCGAGGTCTCCGCTTGCGGAGACCTCGCTTCAGTTTTGGCGCTGGTCGTCTGGCGGGGATCATGTCCGGGCAGGTCGGCGCCATCGAGCAGTGCCTATTGTCCACGTGCGCGGATGTACTTGTGGACGTCGGCGTTGTAGACGATTTCGTCCTGGGTGAAATACGCCCACGGTCCCGGCTGATTGGCCCACAGTGCAGCGCCTTCACTCCCCACAAACATGTCCTCGCCTTCGCCCCACCCGACTGCAATTGGAATCCACAGGACCTTGTCTCCGTCGCTACCCTGGAAACGCATCACTTCCATGCTGGTCATGAGGTGGGTGTCCGGGTCAAAGCGCACGACGAAAGTCTCGGAGTGCCCATCGAAGGGAACGCGCAGCAGAGCAGAGTCGTCGTCAATGGGCATCCCAATCGGCGCGTGGGTCGGTCACGAAAAGGGAGGGGAAACTGATGGCTTCCGCCCAGAGCGCAAGGTTGGCACCCTGATTTGACTTGGGCTTGTCATACTCATTGCCAAGCAAGGCGTTCTCGAAAAAGCTTGCGCCGTCGATATAGCCCTCCTGCACTTTGAGCAGCGGCAGACCAAACCAACTCACCTCGATATAATGGCGATAGTTTGTGCCCGTCTCGTGAATGAAGCGGGTGCGTGCAGGCAGATGCCAGGGGCCGGCGGGCCGAATGCGGGCATGTCCAGTCATCACGATCGAGTCGTAGACCGGAACTGTGTTGCCATAGACGGTGCGGTAGAAGCGCTCGACGGGCGCGGGCAGCCCGGCGGGCAGCGGAACATAGTTTACCGTCCCTGCTGATACCGGAGGCGCGGTGAACAGACCTGGGGGCACCTGAAAGCCGAGCCAAGCGATAAAGAACAGGGCAAACAGAACGACGACTATCCAGAGCACGATGCGCATATCCTTGACCTCTTGCGGGCGACGGTTGCCGAATGCTGTTGTCGCCTCTATCGCCGATTATGGCACTTGGTGGCCGATGGCGCACCTATCAAAGGTTGTGCAGTTGCGTGGAACCATGCGGCACATCCCGCGCGATCACAGGATTCCGCTCATATCTGGCCGCGAGGGCTATGGGTGCAATCCGGGGGTGGGTGTCCCGAAGCCCCCACTCTGCCTACCATTGTGCAATGCGGTCGCCCGCTTCTTGACCTCGGGCAGCGCGTGGTACTCTGTCGTCAAAAAGGAGATACGAGATGGCAACGATGAATAACCCTGCGCTGCGCCTGCTCGGAATGAGCGGGCTGCCGGTCTCTCGTCTGGGTCTGGGTATGGCGGCGCTGGGAAGACCCGGCTACATGACTCTGGGCCACGGCAGCGACCTGCAGTTTGACTACGACGTGACCGCCATGGAGGCCCATGCGCATAATGTCCTTGACGCCGCATGGGCGCTCGGCATTCGCTATTTTGACGCAGCCCGCTCCTATGGGCGCGCCGAAGCATTTCTGAGCAGTTGGCTTGCCACGCGCGGCCACGGCCCGGAATCGATAACGGTTGGGTCAAAATGGGGATATACCTACACTGCGGAATGGCAGGTGCAGGCCGACAAGCACGAGGTCAAGGAGTTGTCTGTCGACGTGTTGCGCCGCCAGTGGGGTGAAACGCAAGCCGAGCTTGCCGGTTATGTGAACCTCTACCAGGTACACTCGGCCACGCTGGAGAGCGGCGTACTCAGCAATACTGCCGTGCTGGGCGAACTTGCACGACTCAAGGAATCGGGGGTGCGGATCGGCCTCACACTCAGTGGCGCGCAGCAGGCCGCGACGCTGGACGCGGCACGCATGGTCAGGGTCGACGGTGTGGCCATGTTCGATGCCGTCCAGGCGACATGGAACTTGCTTGAGCGCTCGGCGGGCGAGGCTTTGAGCGAGGCGCACGCGCACGGGATGGGCGTTATCGTCAAGGAGGCGGTCGCCAACGGGCGATTGACGGCGCGCAATCAGGCGCCCGGCTTTGCCGACGCAATGGAATTGCTCAAGCGCGAGGCGGCGCGCCTGGAATGCACAATTGACGCGCTGGCGCTTGCCGCCGTACTTGCGCAGCCCTGGGCCGACGTGGTTCTCAGCGGCGCAGCGACTGCAGAACAGGTTGGGTCCAATGTCCAGGCGCTTGCTGTGCCGTGGGACGAGGAAGTTGCCATCGCACTTGCGCCTCTGGCCATGCAACCTGATGCGTATTGGGAGAGCCGCGCCGACATGGCGTGGAACTGAAGCAAATCCGCAAAAACCGCGACTGACTCAGCGGTGACGCGCACTGAATGGAGGAAAGTGCAACGAGGTGGGCCTTGCCCGCTGCCCGTACATCCACATCCAAACGTGATACCGCGATGAACTCCACATTCACTACGAAAATCTCAACGCAAAGGCGCGGCGCGCGCAAAGTGGCGCAGAGAAAAAACACTGACTGACCTGAGTCAATGTCTTGCAGCGCTTTGCATACATCTGTGCGCTTTGCAGCTTTGTGTTGAGGTGTTGTTTTCATTCGGACATGATTTTCGTGCCGTATGTTGCAAGAAGGCGTGATTGTCGTAGCGGCTGCTTTAGCTGCCGTAGGTGAGTACAGGGCTGCGTAACAATGCCCGCACCAATCAAAAAGCAGCCGACAATTGTCGGCTGCCAGGTCTGCCTGGTTTCTAGTCAGAGCCGCCCTAATTTCCGAGAGCCAGCACCTGACCGGGCTGTAGCAAGGTGTCATCAGCAAGACCGTTGATGCGCAGGAGTTCCTTCCAGCCGACATTGTTGCGCACGGCAATGCTGATAATCGTATCGCCCGGCTTGACTGTGTAGCTTCTGCCCGCCGAAGCGGCGGCAGTCGAGGCTTCGGGTGCGGCCGGCAGAAGCTCAGTTGTGAACTTGATGGGTGTCGCAACTGGCGTGGCTGTGGGCAAGGCAACAGACGATGTAGACGCAGCGATGGGCGTGGGAGTCGGCAATTCCGAGGCCGCTACACGATTGGATTCGCTCACGGCGACTTCCTCTGCCGGGAGTTCGAGTTCCTGACCAATTTGAAGTAGAGCGTCGTCGTCGAGGCCGTTTAGGTCCGCCAGTGCCTGCCAGGTGATCTTGCTGCGGGCGGCGATTGTGACGAGCGTATCGCCAGCCTTTACGACGTAGACCGCGCCACGTTTCTGAACGAAAGTCGCCGGCTCAGCCTTGGGCTCTGCACTTCCGTTTGCAGTCGCGGCGGCGCCTTCTTCAGGCACACCGGGCAATCTCAGTTGCATACCAATCTGCAGCACAGAGAAGTCGCTCAGGCGATTGGCAGCGGCGATATCGTTCCAGTCGATCGCATACCGGCGTGCAATGGTGATCAACGTGTCACCCGAGATGACGGTATAGAGCAGCCCGCCCGCTGCAGGAGTATTTGTACTCTCGCCTGCGGCCGCACCCCGACCGGGAATGTGAAGTTTGCGCCCAATGCTGAGAATGTCACGCTCGCCCATGCTGTTTGCCTGGGCGATATCCTGCCACTCGATCCCGTAGCGCAGGCCAATCGCGAGGAGGGTGTCGCCGCCCTGAATCGTGTAGTCCAGACCATCCGCGGGAAGTTCCGCCGACGAGGCCCCGTTGTACGAGACTGCCTGCATGTCGCTCGGTGGCGCAATCGCCACTGAAGTGTCAAGCCCGTCGGAATTGGCAAAGTCCGTCACATAGATGAAGTAGCCGTTTCCCACCTGCCCAACGCCTACGCCCACTTCGTCCCAACTTGAATCGAGAATGTTGACCTTGTGGATCCAGTCATTCATCCACCAATCCATTGCGCCCTGCGCGCTGCCTGATGTCACCCAGTTCTCGCTAACCAAACCGCTGGCGTAGCCAGTGCGGCGGACACGTGTGCGCACGGAGCTGCCGTCGCTACCGTAATGGCCATACATGCCGTTGGCGATGAGGTCGTCCACATGGTTCTGCGCGGCCTGGTTGAGCAGTCCGTTGACGCGCAGAGGTGCAAGACCATTCTGTGAACGAATGAGGTTGACTGACTGGGCAATCGCCTGCGCCTGGGGGCCAAGCCCGCCGGCACTCGAATCTTGTGCGCGCCCACGCGCCGGCGCGAGCAACAGCGCGGCGGCGAGAGCGATGCAGATGGCGAAAAGTGCGCGGTGCTGGGTTCGGTGAGGATGTAACTCGGTGTCTGACGGGAGATCGATTTGCATACGTGACGCCATGCTATCAAACAATGCGCGAGTTTACAAGGCCGGAAGGCAACTTTTGTCGCTTGATTGCCCGGCTGAGTACTCGCTCTTTGCAGACTTTCATCCTACGATTGGTATGCGCAAGGTTTAAGGGCGTTCCCTGTGGGGAGCCGAGGCGCTGTTTTTGACAGCGCGATTCGGCTTTGTTACACTCGAAGCACCCAACATCCTCTGCGGATCTCTCCTCCTGTGCGGGTCCAGATAGGGTACAATTGACATAGGCAATGCAACGCATGTGAATTTGCCTGTCAATCTCCCGACCCGTCGAGTGAAAAGACTTCCACCGCCAAACAAGCCAGCAACAGGCTCAACCTATGACCGAACTGACAGTCATCATTCAGAACGCCCGCGTGGTCGATGGAACCGGCAATCCCTGGTTTTACGGTGATGTTGCGCTTGCAGGCGATCGAATTGCCGGAATCGGTCCACGCGGTTGGTTCTCCCCGGGTGAAAAGACTGAGATCTTTGACGCCGAAGGCAGGGTAGTTTGCCCGGGCTTCATCGACATCCAAAGCCATTCAATCCTGTCACTTATGGTGGATGGTCGCAGCGTCTCCAAGATTACCCAGGGTGTAACCACGGAGATCATGGGTGAAGGGTGGACGCCCGCGCCATTCGGCGGCCTGATTGCCGATCCGCTGGCAGGCAGTTACTTTTCGCTGGACGTGCCGGATTGGCGCGACCGCATGTTGGGCTGGAGCCGCTTGCGCGATTGGCTGGACGCGATGGAGGCAGCCGGCACGTCGCCAAATATCGGCTCGTTCCTTGGCGGCGGCACATTGCGCGCCTTTGCGATGGGCATGGCCGAGGGGGAACCCGACGATGCACAACTTGAGACAATGCGGCGCGTCATGGCGGAGGCGATGGAGGATGGCGCATTCGGCGTGGCCTATGCCCTGATTTACGCGCCAGACACCTTTGCTGCAACCGACGAAATCGTCGAGGTTTGCAAGGTGGTCGCGGCGCACCGTGGCATCTATATCACCCACATGCGGTCGGAGGGGGACCATTTGTACGAGGGCGTTGCCGAAGCGATAGAGATTGCGCAGCGCGCCAACGTACCGGTCGAAATCTATCACCTCAAGGCAGCCGGCGAGCGCAATCACCACAAGATGTTGACGGTCATCGAGTCGATTCAAGATGTGCGTGACGCAGGCATCGACGTCACGGCAAGCATGTATCCCTACGCGGCTTCGAGTACGGGGCTGGCCTCTGTGCTGCCGCCATGGGCCCAGGCCGACGGCAACTTCTTCGCCAATCTGCGCGACACGGAAGTGCGTGCCCGCATCAAAGAGGAGGCGTTGCATCCTTCGGGCAGCTGGGAAGCGATGGCGAGCTTGTGCGGGCCTCATGGCGTCATGCCGGTCGGATTGCGCAAACCGGAAAACCAGGTGTATGTCGGCAAACGCCTCGATGAAATCGCCGCAATGCGCGGTCAGGATCGGGCTGATGCAGCAATTGATCTCTGTCTGTCGGAAGAGGAATGGATTAGCACGATCTACTTCATGATGGACGAGGAGAATCTGCGCCTGCAGTTGCAGCAACCGTGGATGAAGATAGCCACAGATGCCGGGGGACTTGATCCCTCCTGGGCAGAAGGCGAGGGACTGTACCATCCGCGCGCCTATGGCACCTACCCGCGAGTCCTGGGCAAGTACGTTCTCGACGAGCAGGTGCTGGGGCTGGAAGATGCAGTGCGGAAGATGAGCGGGGCCGTTGCCGCGCGCCTCGGCCTGCAGGATCGTGGTATTCTGCGCAAGGGTTGCATGGCTGATGTGGTCGTCCTCGATCTCAAATCGATTCGTGATCTGGCAACCTATGAGCGGCCGCACGTGCTCTCGACGGGTGTACAGGAGGTTTGGGTCAACGGCGTGCGCGTCTTGCGGGATGGCGCGCATACGGGCGCGAAGCCGGGGCGAATTGTCGACGGGCCGGGCCGCGCGCTGGCCGACCGCCTGAAGAAGGCCGAACGCGCTGCGGCCAAAGCGCAGGAACGGCTGGAATCGCGTTTGGCCAAAGTGAAGCGCAAGGAGCTGAAGGCACAGCGCAAAGAGGAAGAGCGCGCGGCACAACAAGTGCGCAAAGCGGAAAAAGTTGCGAAGAAAGCGCGCAAGGATGAAGACAAAGCGGCGCGCCAGAAACACGTAAGCCATGCCATGAACGCTGAATTCCGTGAGAATCGCGACGGTTCACAGACCGCCCAGGAGAACGAATGAGTGAAATGCCGGACATCAATGAAGTGGATCCTGGGCAGTGCGCAGCGCTGACGAAAAGCGGTGATCGCTGCCGCAATCGGGTGATGGAAGGCTCGTCCTATTGTCGAATTCACGGTCAAATGGCCGTGGCAGCAGACGCGGCGGCAAGCGCGCCCGCCGACACCGTAACGAGTGGAGGCGCACATAGCCAAATCGGTGAATACGCCCAGGAAATCAGGGAAGAGTCGGGATACCAGGCGCCGCCCTTCTGCCCGCAAATGCTCGCTGACCTGCTCAAAGGGACAGCCGACAAGCTGGCCGCGTGGCTGCCTACGGAGTTGATTCGAGATATCGCCCAGGGTCTCGAAGGCACGAAGATGGAAGACCTTCTCGACCCGGAAACGTGGAAGGGGCTATGGTATCTGTTGAACTACAGCGCCGCGACCGGCGCCAAGGATGTGCTCGATGAAACCGCCAAGCGCCTGTCGATGATTCCCGGCGCGGACATGATGGTGCAGTTCGCCGAGTCCGTCATCGAATCGCCGCGCGATTTGCTCAGCCTGGACACCTGGAAGGGAGCCGCCGTGATTCTGAGCGCCGTTGTGCAGAGCACGGCGACCAGCGTCAAGCAGCGCGTCCTCGGCAGCGACGAAGCGGCCTAGCCCACACGTAGACTGCGACTGTTTTCCTTGCGGCGCAGCCTGTATTCTCGCAGCCGCCGCTTCGTCCTGACGATGCGGCGGCTTTTCTGGAAACGACGATCATGCAAAGTCCACGAGTTGAATCCCTGTTATCGGCGCGACAGTTCCTCGCGCCGCAGACGGTGGCGGATCAAATCTACTTTGTCAGCAACATGTCGGGGCGATTGAGCCTCTACAGGATGCCGCTTGCCGGTGGCATTCCCGAGCCGCTGCTGCCCGCCGATATCGCGCTTCCCAACCCGCACCACCTTGAGGGAAGTGTCGTATTTCAGGTGCTTCCCGAGCAGGGCGTAGTTCTGCTCATGCTTGATCAGAATGGCGACGAGAACTACCAGCCGGTCTTTGTGCCGCTTGACGGCGGCATGCCCGAACCGGTCTTTGGGGACACCTTCGAAGGCATGCAGGTGGTTTGCACCGCCTGTGATGACCACGCTGGCATTGCGCTCTTCCTTGTCGACCCGCGTACGAGCCCCGTTTATCGCAGCTATCTGGCCAATCTCGCGACGCGTGAACTCACGCTGCTTGGCGAGAGCACTCACCATGGCGCTCCCGAATCTCACGACGGTTCTTTCGAGACGATTCTACTGCTTGATTCCAACACCGTGGGTGACGAGGTGTTGTCTCTCTGGCGTGACGGTGAAAAGCGGACGCTCTTTGGCACGCCACTGGAAGAACGCGCCGACGGGGCCGAGATGCTCAACGGCATCCGCACGCCACGCCTCGTGGATGATGGCGTCTTGATGATCTCGACGCTGTTCGATGACAACTACGGGTTGACCTGGTTCACGCTGGATGCGCCGGAAAGGCCGCGGCCCGTAGAGGTCATGGGTCTGCGGCATACAGGCAAGGGCGAACTGAGTGCCCTGGATGCGGCGCCGGGCGAGCCCATGCGCCTCATCTACAACATCGACGGCGCCTCATGGATCTACGCGGGGACGTTTGACGCGGCTTCGTGCACCTGGTTGGTGACGCAGACCCTGGTTGGGCAAGGCGCATTGGCCGAAGGTGTCTGCGAGGCGATGAGTTACGAAACCGATACGGGCCGCTATGCCCTCTCGTTCTCATCAGCAACGGACCCGTCGCAACTCTATATCATCGAGCCGAACGGTGAGACGCGCAAACTCACAAATGAGCGCCCTGTCGGCATTGCGACGGAACTGCTTTCTGCAGGCGAGTCACTTCCCTACGTAAGCCATGATGGTCTGCGTATCTCGGCGCGCCTCTACATGCCCGCACCGGCGCTGGGCTACAGCGGGCGGCGGCCTGTCGTCTTCTACATTCATGGCGGCCCGCAGAGCCAGGAACGGCCGGACTTTACCTGGTTCTCCATGCCCATGATCCAGTACCTCACACTCAAAGGCTTCGCCGTCTGGGTGCCCAATGTGCGGGGCAGCGAGGGTTACGGGCTGTCGATGACCAAGATGGTTGACCATGACTGGGGTGGCCAGGATCGGCTGGACCACATTGCCGCGTTCGATTTCCTGCGCGGAGATGAGCGGCTCGACATGGAGCGAGTGGGTGTCATGGGCCGCTCGTACGGTGGCTATATGACATTGACGCTTGCGGGCCGCCACCCGGATCGCTGGAAAGCCGCGGTCGACATGTTCGGCCCGTACAATCTCTTCACATTCATGGAGCGGCTGCCGGAAACCTGGAAGACCTATTTCTATTTGGCGGTTGGTCATCCCGACAAGGAGGCCGAACTGCTGCGCGAACGTTCGCCAAGCACGTATATGCACAATCTGGCGTGTCCAATGCTCGTAATTCAGGGGGCGCACGACCCCCGCGTCACCGAGCGGGAGTCGCGCGATGTGGTGGAGCAACTGCGCGCACAGGGCAAGAACGTCGAGTACGTGGTCTATCCCGACGAAGGGCATGACGTCATTACGTATGCCAACAAGGTGGACTGCTACACGCGCATCGCCGACTTCTTTGCCGCAAACTTGTAGACGTAACTGCAACACCTGTACGCGGAAACGACGGAAACAGCGGAAACAGCATGAACGACCCTGCTGTTTCCGCTGTTTCCGTCGTTTCCGCGTACAGGTGTTGTTGTTAGGGGTTCAGGGCGCGGATGACCTCATCGTGGATGGGGCCGGCGGTCGCCACGGCGCTCTTGCCGGTGACGGCAGGATTGCCCTGCCAGTCCGTAATGCGCCCACCCGCTCCTTCGATAATCGGGATGAGCGCCATGAGGTCCCATGGGGCCATTGCCGGGTCGAGCATGATGTCCGCCCCGCCCGTGGCAACGAGAAAGTAACCGTGGCAGTCGCCCCAGGTGCGGTAACGCAGCGCGCGTTTGGTCAATGCGTCATAGGCTTCGGCATTCTGGTGGCCATTGACCGTCATGTGGCTGGAGGAGAGAAGGACGGCGTTCTCGATGCAGACGCAAGGGCGCACTGTGACGAGTTCATCATTGAGCCAAGCGTGTCTGCCATCACCGAAGAGGAAATCGTTTGTGATTGGGTGATGGATCACGCCGAGGATGGGATTGTCTTCGTATAGCAATGAAATCAAGGTGCCGAACAAGTAGGAGTTGGCAATGAAGTTCTTTGTGCCATCGATGGGATCCAGTACCCAGCGGTAGGGTGCCTCGGGATTCGTGACGCCGAACTCTTCGCCCAGGATGCCATGCTCCGGGAAGCGCGCCTCGATGAGGGCGCGCATCGCAAGCTCGGCCTCGCGGTCGGCAATCGTCACGGGTGACTCGTCGGACTTCGTGTCAACCGCGTAGGGCGTTCGGTAGTGGCGGCGGATGATCGCAGCGCTAGTCGCAGCGAGTTCTTTGCAGAAAGGGAGCAGGTCCGTTGCAAGGAGATCGTCAGATAACATTGAAGCCGACTCTCAAGTGGGTTGTACTCATAGGCTTAACCGAAGCAGAATGCCGTGCCACCGAAGTCGGCGGTCATTTCTGCATCGGTCTAGAGATAGCGGTCGGGCATTAGCGTAGGGTCAAAGTTCCCACGCACTTCTTCGAGCAGCGCGGGCGTGAAGAGTTCCTTCACGTGGAACCAGTGCTCACGATTCAGCAGGTGACCGTTGAAATGTCGGCGTGTGTCAAGGACCGCCTCCGCGAATGCACTGTTCGCTCGTTCCGAGTTTCCCAACACGCCGTTGACAACGCCGATTGCGTATTGAAGAACCGCCTCAAATTCGGCGCCTTCTTCCATGTACGTGTCGAGTTCTGCGGCCATTTCTGCAACCCTCTCGCCCAAATAGCAGGCAGCAAGTGCCCTTTTCTGGATCAGGAACTCATCCTTGGGCATCTCGGTCTCTATCATTGAGAGAAAGACTGGGTCCGCCTCTTCATTCTTCCCAAGCATGCGCAGCCCAATTCCCCGCCACACTCTCTCCGCGCTGTCTTCATTTTTCGCATGTAGCAGGCGCAAACCCAGGTTGGGGCGGCCCGCCATGATCAGATCTTCGGAGATTCCATTGGGGAAAACCATATCCCGTTCGCCGGCTCGGACAGCTTTGTCATAGGCAACGATGGCGCGTTCGCCCTGACCTTCCTCAACAAGGAGTTGCGCTTCGAGTCGGTAGAGCAGAGATCGGCCATCCGGTGCGAGCCATTCCGCCGTAGCGCTTTGTGGATTCCGCTTCTCTTCAAGCCAGGTGTGCGCCAGATCATACTGGCGATAGCGCAGTACCTCGCAGAACCGGGTAGGCAAGACAAGAAAACTCGGTTCCGTCTCTTCGCGAATGACATCGTAAATCAGAGTGGCAGCGGCACGCGGCTGACCGAGGTTGTATAGCAAATATGCCCGCAAGGTGTTTTCAAACTGTGACGGTTCGCCATCGACCATCCACTCTGCCGCGTCGAGTTGTGCAAGGGCGTTCTCGTAGTCACCTAGGATTGAGTAAAGAGTAACGATGTGGCGCGAAGTATTCTCACGCAACTTCCGCAATCGTCCGTCATTGGCCACCAATTCTCGGTGGCTGAGTCGGCTCATTCCGGCGTAGATCTCAACCAGGACTTTCAGCCCGGACTGTGCGTCCTCATAGCCAAGTTCTACGGCGTCGTCCAACACTGCTTGCAGGTCGTCATATGCCGCATCTGTACCCATGCTTCTCGCCCTCCGGCTATGCATCAATCTCGCGCTTCACCGTGTGAAGCAGGGTGTCGGCGCGCAGCTCGGGCAGATTGTAGCATGCGCCGCCGAGTGCCAGTGCCAGCTTCTGCGCCAGACCGCGGTCGAAGGCGGCGTGCTCCATGTTGATGACAATGGAGCGCATGGCGTGCTGCTCAAAGAGTTCGGCGATGCGGTTGGCTTCCTCCTGCGCGGGCATGCCCGTCATGCTGACATTGCCGGCGCCATCGGTTAGCACGATCATGAGCGGGCGGATTTCACCGTCGCGCCGTTTTGCCGCCTCAAGCACCTGCCAGGCAAGGAAGAGGCCGCTGCTAAGGGGCGTCTTGCCCCCCACTGGCAGGTCGCGGAACGCCTTTTCAGCAAGTTCAACACTTGAGGTGGGAGGGAGAACGAGGCGCGCCTTGTCACGCTGGAAGACGATCAGGCCAACCTGGTCGCGCCGCTGGTACGCGTCGAGCAGCAGGCTGAAGATGGCGCCTTTGGTCGCTTCCATGCGCTCGCTTGCGGCCATGGACCACGATGCATCGACAACGAAAAGGATGAGGTTGCCCGTGCGGCGCACGCGCACCTTGCGCTGCAGGTCGTTGTGACGTAGCTGCAGCGCAAGATCATTGGTCGCGTCGGCGAGGCGCTGAGCCTGGTAGGGCGCTGCGGCGCGGCAGGGTGGCATCAAAGGCAATGTCCTGCGGATTGCTTCCGGCCGGGCGCGCCTTGATGTAGCGGCCGCGTTTGCGGTCAGTGCGCGTATACGAGCGTTTGCCGGCGCGCTCGCGGGTCATCTTGTCAAGCGGCGTGTCGAAGCGCTTGGCCTCGAACGTATCGCCAACCTTCACAGGCTTGCGTGCACCTTTGTCGTCTGCGGGCGATGAGCTCTGCTGGGGAGAGGCGTCGGGTTCGGCCACGCCACCCTCGCCTCCCTCCGGCGAGTCGCTCAGTTCTTGCTCATCGCCCTCGCTGCTTTTTTTTCGTCGGAACTCCCAGCCCCTTCGCTCGCCTCTTGCTCGGACTCATCAGGTGCGCTGCGCTCGGCTTCGGCGCGCGCCTGACGCATGTTCGCCTGCAATTGCTCCGGGTTGAGCGCCGACTCCTGGAAAGGCTGCTTCTTCATGCGGTGGGGAAGCGCAAGCTCGGCGGCGAGCAAAATATCGCGGTCGGTGATCTCGGCGCGGCCGTCATACGCGGCCTGTGCGCGCGCCGTGCGCAGAATGACAATGTCGGCGCGATGGCCGTCCACTTTGAACGAGGCCGTGAGCGTTGCAATCGTGTAAAGGTCTTTGTCGGTATACTTGACGAGGGGGTAGAGTTGACGCGCCATGATGATGCGCGCACATTCATCAAATTCGGCCGGCTCGTATGCGTCTGCGAAAAGCTCGGGGCTCTGCTCGAAGTTGATGCGGCGGCGCAGAATTTCCACGCGATCGGCCGGATTTGTCAGGCCGATGACGTCGACTGCGTGCGCAAAGCGGTCGAGCAGTTGCGGGCGCAAGTCGCCCTCTTCGGGATTCATTGAGCCGACCAGGACGAAACGCGCCGGATGCTGGAAGGAGATGCCCTCACGCTCGACGACGTTTACGCCCATTGCCGCGCTATCGAGGAGGAGATCGACGACGTGATCGTCGAGGAGATTGACCTCGTCAACATACAGAACGCCGCGGTTTGCTGCTGCCAATACTCCCGGTTCGAAATGACGTTCGCCCTTCTGGATTGCCTTCTCGATGTCGAGCGTGCCCACCACACGGTCTTCGGTGGCGCTAACGGGCAGATCCACAAAAGGAGTGCTGATCTCGTCCGTGGGCAGGGCGCCGAATGTCTGAAGACGGTCGCGACATTCGTCGCAGTAGAGGTCGGGCCGCGTCGGGTCGCAGTTGAAGCGGCAGTGCGCCACAACATCGAGGGGCGGAAGCAGTGCAGCAAGGGCGCGCGCCGCGGTGGACTTCGCCGTGCCGCGCTCACCGCGAATGAGTACCCCACCAATTTGCGGGTTGATAGCGTTGAGGATGAGGGCCCTCTTCATGCGTTCCTGGCCCACAATCGCGGAGAATGGGTAAATCTGTCGCATCCGTTTCTTCTTTCCATGAGGTCAGGGGCTGCGCACAGCGCGCACCGCCGACATGTCCTGCGCAATTTGTCGGCCCATTATAGCCGATTGCGCCCATGATGGTCGAAGTCAACCGGGCAACGAGCGTCCATCGCAACCAAATATATCGAAGTATAGGTGTCGGCAGAAGAGCATGGCGCGAAACTATTGGCATCGTCTTGCGTACTGTTCATGGAAGGCGCCGAGCGGATCCGTTTTACAGCGTCGTTCGCCCGGACGGGAAGGATCAGACAAGTGGCACTCGCTGAAACTATTGCGCAGGAGTCCGCCTGGTTGTCGGCGGCCAGACAGGGTGATCGCCAAGCGTTCAGCCTCCTCGTGGAGGCCTATTCCCGACCTGTGTACAACCTGACTTATCGCATGCTCGGCAATCCCCAGGAGGCGGAGGACGCGGCGCAGGAGACGTTCCTGCGCGCGTACAGTCGTCTGGAGCAGTACGATGCCGCACACAAGTTCAGCACATGGGTCTTCTCGATTGCGAACCACTACTGCATCGACAAGCTTCGCAAGCGGCGCACCGTGCAGATCTCGATCGATGACAACCCCGTGCTGCAGAATCTTGAAGGGGACGAGCCGGCGCCCGAGGCGAGCGCACTGCGCGGCGAGAATCAGGGCGAAGTCCAGGAACTCATGGCGTTGCTGGATCCAGAGTATCGCACGGCGCTCGTGCTGCGCTACTGGGAGGATCTGAGCTACGAGGAAATCGCGGCTTCGCTTGAAATCTCCGTACCCGCCGTCAAGAGCCGCCTGTTTCGGGCACGCCAGCGCATGGCGGAGCTTATCGCGACGCAGCGAGAAGCGGCCACAATTCCGCCATCCGGCGGAGCGCGCACTGTTCCGTCCGGAAGCAAGCGCGGTTCGCAGCCCATGGAGTCGCCCCGTTTTGTGCATGCGTCGCTACCCAGTTGTTGACCAGCTGTAAGGACTTGAAGTCGGAGCAAATGTCCCCTGGCAGTGTGTGAGGTGAATGATGAGCGAAATGCGAGCGCCACAGCAAACGATTGAACCAGAAGTGGAGAGTGACGCATTTGCCGCTGCGGATACCGGCGACGAAGCATTCGCGTTGATGTCGATGGCGCTGGATGGGCTGTTGGACGCCCGGGAGACTGAGCGCCTGGAGGTTTTGATGAAAGAGGACAACGGACTGCGCATTACGTGGCAGCACTGGCAGAAGATGGATAGCCTGCTGACAGCGGTGCCGCGTGCCGAGCCGGAGGCCGGGTTCGTGACGCGGTTTGAAGCGCGGCTTGCGGTGAAAGAGCAGCGCGAGCAAGCGCGCCGTCGTTTCGCGTTCGGCGCGGTGGCGGCTGTCGCCTGGCTGATCGCGATTGTCGCGTTGGCTTCTGTTGCGTTTCTGTTGCTGTCGAACCAGTCGCAGTGGATGAGCGGGTTCGTGCGGGAACTCGTTTTCTATCCCTCGGCTGCAGTGATTTGGGTGCGCGCTCTGCAGGCAACGCTGAGCGCGACTGTTAGCGAGCCACAGTCGATCGTGATGACGCTCAGCTACTTGACGGGCGCGGCCGTCATGTTGAGCACATGGATGTGGTTCCTTCGCCGGACAACGCGTGAGGAGATTGTCTCATGAAGCAGCAACCGCACAGAAGGGGATTGCAGGAAGGGGTGACGGGTGTGAATCCGCGCAAACATGGCAGTGGGGCCGCAAGAAGGAATCATCGTGCCAGGATTTCAAGGCGCGGTTTGATCCTTGTCATTTTCGGCGCGTTTCTCGCACTAACGGTCGTGACAGGTGTTGGTCGCGGTTCGGCGTTTGGGGTTGCGCCGATTGCGCCAATTGCGCCAATTGCGCCCATTGCACCAATCGCTCCCATTGGCGCGAATGCGCAGCAGGGTCGGCTGGTTTCCAACGTCATGGCGGAGCCGGGCCCGTTCGAGATCGGCGGCCGCTCCTATTTTGATGGCCTCGAAGTCAAGTCCGGTGAGTCGATCGATGGTGACGCAGTCGTCTACAAGGGCGATGTGCGCGTGCGTTCCGGCGGCCGCGTCAACGGTGGCATTGTTGCCTATGCAGGGGACGTGAAGGTCGACGACGGCGCGGTTGTCACGGGCGACATCACGGCGTGGGCCGGCGACGTTGCCGTCGATGGGCGGGTTGAGGGTAGCGTTTCTGCGCTGAGCGGAGATGTACGTCTGGGAAGCGCCGCCTGGATTGGCGGCGATGTCAGCGCGCTGGCAGGCGATATTTCGCGCAGTGACGGCGCCAACGTGCAGGGCGATGTTGTCCGCGGCCCCAAGGTTGTCGGTCCGGGCGGCCTGTTACAGGGGCTTGACAAGTCACAGTTCAGCGCTGCCTGCGGCGCCATCCGCACCAAGTGCACCATCAGCACCACCCGCGCCGAGTCGAGATGCGGGGAACAGCGGCGGTACATGGTCATGGTTTCTCTATACATTCCTGCGCCTCTTGTTGGCAGGGTTCATTGCGGTGGTTGTAGCCCTGGGAACGATGCTTGTCTACTCGGTGCGCCCGCAGACTGTGGATGAGGCAGTGCTTCAATTGCGTGCCAATCGCACGCGCAGTGCGGTGGTCGGTTTCACCGTGATGGTGGGGCTATGGCTTCTCTCCTATCTGCTTGGGAATGCGTTTTGCCTCGCAATCCTGTCGATCGTTCCGGGCGCTGTCGCGCTCGGTGCTGGGTGCAATCGGCCTGACCGTCGTGGCTAAGGTGGTTGGTCAACGGATTGCGGGAAGTGTCAGCAGCGACGGTCGCCCTGCCGTTGAAGTCGCGATGGGCGGATTGCTGGTTGGCGCTGTCTTTCTGGTTCTCGCCGCGCTCCTTGGTGGCAAGTGGGGCCTCATGCTGCTCATACCCGCAGCACCAGGCGTGGGCGCGTTTCTGAATCCCTGGCTCGACCAGTACCGCAACCGCGGTGTGCGAGACCTCAGCAGTCCGGGAGGAACTTCCACCAAGCAGGTTCCCCCTGCGCCGCCAGCTCCACCGCAGCCACCGGCGCCGCCCGTTCCACCAGTGCCGCCGGCTGCTCGGGCTGTTGCCCCGGCTGCGCCCGTAGCCACATCGACTGCACCGCTGATGCAGCAAGAACCTTCAGCGCCGGCAGCAGATGTCGATCTCATGGCCATCGACGTCCCCGTCACGCCAAGTGCGGAGTCGCCACTGCAATTTGCGCTGCCCGAGTCGCAGACAGCTCCGGCCCAGGCCAGACAGCGGGCTGCAGATCAGCGATCTTGTTGCTGCGGCAGACGACGAGGCGGCGCGTGCCGCTGATGCCGCTGCGCAGGCCGCTGCCGAAAAGGAGGCCCAGGCTGCCTCACAGGTGTATGGCGGTGATGACCTGACGCAGATTTCGGGAATCGGCCTCTCGTGGGAGCGCAAACTCAAGGCCGCCGGCGTGTTGACCTACGGCCAGCTTGCTGCGCTGCCCGTCGAGTTCCTTGCCGCCATTGTGGGCGCTACACCGGAAGAAGTGATCGAGGACAAGATTCTGCAGCAAGCGGCGAATCTCACAGCAACAAAGTGAGTTCGCTTGTCCGTTAGGCTAGACGTCGCACTTGCGCCGGGGGCGCTGTCCGGAAACGGGCAGTCGCTCCCGGCGCTGTTTTGGCGCTAACTCGCGCGTCTGCGTTGCGAATTTGCAGCGGCTTGTTCTTGCTGCCGTAGGTGCGGGCTGCGATGTGATCGGGCGTTACTGCAACGGAAGCGACCGCTACAGATCGCTGACGCCATTCCCTCGGGATGGTGCGCGGCAAAACCACGATGCAAGCGCAAAGCGCACTTCAGTGTAAAATCGAGCGGCAGGATCGTCAGACGCAAGTTTATATGATCGCGGCATCCGATGAATGACGAGTGCATTGACGCAGCCACACTGCTGGCGGGCGTGACCTACAATGAGCATGGACTCGTGCCTGCGATCGTTCAGGACGCATCTTCCGGACGTGTGCTCATGATGGCCTGGATGAATGCGCAAAGCTTGCAGCGCACCCTTGAGAGCGGAGAAACCGTCTTCTGGAGTCGCAGCCGAGGCGAATACTGGCACAAAGGCGAAACCAGCGGCAATGTGCAGCGGGTGCGTTCGGTGCAGTTGGATTGCGACGGCGATACGCTCCTGCTGCTGGTGGATGCCGCCGGCCCCGCGTGTCATACCGGGGCCACCTCCTGTTTCTATCGTCAATACGCCACAGACAAGCGACACGAATAGGTGAGTCATGCCTTCTACACTGGACGAACTCTTTGCCACGATTGAGGCGCGAAAGGCTGCGGCGCCGGAGAACTCCTACACGGCGCGGCTCTTTGCCATGGGCGAGAACGAGATCTGCAAGAAGATCGGCGAGGAGGCGATTGAGGTGATTGTTGCCGCCAAGGGCGAAACCGAGGATCGCATCGTCTACGAAATGGCCGACTGGGTGTATCACGCGATGGTGCTTCTGGCGATGCGCGGTCTGCGCTGGGAGGACGTTGAGGCGGAACTTGCGCGACGATTCAAGTAGGGCGAGCCGTCGTTACGTCTAGTTGACGGACTTGTCGGGTGCGCTGCCACGATCAATAGGGGCTGCCGGGCCGATGTTCGAGCCGGCGGGAAAGGAAATACGCAATGACCAGCATTTTGGCGCAGGATATGGCCCCCGACAGGAAGCATTCTTCGAACGGCAACTCGGAATCTCCAGCAGTGCGCTTTGACCGCGAGGCGTTGACATTTGACGATGTGCTGCTCGTTCCGGGGTACACCGAAATGTTGCCGGCCGATGTGGACGTGAGCATTCGCCTTCACGAGCGGCTTCAACTCTACATTCCTGTGCTCAGCGCCGCGATGGACACCGTCACGGAGAGCGAACTAGCGATCGCACTGGCGCGCCAGGGAGGCCTGGGCGTAATTCACCGCAACCTTGATGTTGTCGCGCAGGCCGAGGAAGTGAACAAGGTCAAGCGCAGCGAAAGCGGCATGATCGTGGACCCAATCACGCTCCGCCCCGACGCGACACTGGCCGACGCGGAAGCGTTGATGGCGCGCTACAAGATTAGCGGCGTGCCGATCACGGATGACTCGGGAAGGCTTGTCGGGATCCTCACCAATCGCGATGTGCGCTTTGCCACAGACGACCGCCGCCCGGTGCGCGACTACATGACGACCGAAGGGCTCGTGACGGCGAAAATCGGAACGACCCTGGCGCAGGCGCAGGAGATTCTCCACAAGCACCGTATCGAGAAGCTGCCACTTGTCGATGACACCTTCCACCTCAAGGGCTTGATCACCTACAAGGACATTCTCAAGAAGCAGGACTTCCCGAACTCGGCCAAGGATGACCGCGGGCGGTCTGCTTGTTGCGGCAGCGGTTGGAGTGGGCGAGCAAGGCGTTGCACGCGCCGACGCCGTGATTGCCGCGGGCGCCGACGCAATTGCGATTGATACGGCGCACGGACACAGCAAGAACGTGGTCGAGACATTGCGCGCATTGCGCAAGCGCCATCTGACAATCCCCATTTTGGCGGGCAACGTTGTCACGCCGGAAGGCGTGCGCGCACTTGCCGAGGCAGGCGCAAGCGTGGTCAAGGTGGGCGTGGGCGCCGGGTCGATTTGCACCACGCGCATCGTGAGCGGAGCGGGAATGCCGCAGCTCACAGCCATTGCCGACTGTGCCGCGGCAGGGCGAGCAATCGGTGTGCCAGTCATCGCCGACGGCGGCATTCGCTTCAGCGGCGACATTACCAAGGCGATTGCTGCGGGCGCCTCGGCCGTCATGTTGGGAAGCTTGCTGGCGGGCATGCATGAATCGCCGGGCGAAGTGGTGATTCGCGAAGGGCGCTCTTTCAAGGAATATCGCGGCATGGGCAGCCTGGGCGCAATGAAGGGTCGCGCCGGCGATCGCTACCAGAGCGCGCGAACTGGGTGCAACCCCGGACATCAGCGGCAAGAGCCGTTCCCGAAGGCATTGAGGGGCAGGTGCCCTACAAGGGAACGCTGCGCGACTTCGTTTTTCAGTTGATGGGCGGGCTGCGTTCGGGCATGGGCTATGTTGGGGCCGAGAGCATTGATGATTTGTGGGCGAAGGCACGCTTCGTGCGCATCAGCAATGCCGGCGTCCTCGAGAGCCACCCCCACAGCATTACGATTACAAAAGAAGCGCCCAATTACCAGTTGCGACCCGGGCGATAGCAAGGAGTTCGCTGCAGGACAGATGATGGCGCCAGGGCTGTTGCGCAGGTCGGTCTTTTCATCACTCGACGGTTTTCCAACAGGAAGGCAGAACATGAGCGTTACCGCGGTGGTGGGCGCACAGTGGGGCGACGAAGGCAAGGGACGCATCATCGACTTCCTGGCACAGGAGGCGGATGTTGTGATCCGTTTCCAGGGGGGAGACAACGCCGGGCACACGGTCATCAACGAATTTGGCAAGCATGCGCTCCACCTGATCCCGAGCGGTATCTTCAACCCGGCAACGGAAAACATCATCGGATCGGGGTGCGTGGTCAATCCGCAGGCGCTGCTCAACGAGATGGAGAGCCTCGGGGCGAGCAACGTCTCGCTCGACAACCTGTGGATCAGCACACGCGCGCAAATGCTTATGCCCTACCACCGCACGCTTGACGAACTTGAGGAAGTGGCGCGCGGCATTGACACAATCGGCACCACAAAGCGGGGCATCGGCCCGGCCTACGCTGACAAGGCGGCACGCTCGGGGCTGCGTATGGGCGACTTGCTCCAGCCTGCATGGCTAAAGTCGCGCCTCGACAACGCCCTGCGCTCCGTGAATCGCAAAATTGAAGTACTTGGCGGCGAACCGGTGGATGCCGATGCGCTGGCGGCGCTCTGCCGAGACTATGCGCTGCAACTGGGTTCGCGCATCATCGATACGGTGCCGTTGACGCGTGTCGCACTCGAGCAAGACAAGGCAATTCTGCTTGAGGGGCAACTGGGCGTGATGCGTGACCTCGACTGGGGAATCTACCCGTACGTGACGAGCAGCAATCCCACGGCTGCCTATGCCGCTTCCGGCGCAGGATTGCCGGCGCGGGCGATTGACCGTGTGATAGGGGTCGTCAAGGCCTACAGCACGGCTGTCGGTGATGGCCCCTTCCCGGTTGAACTCTTTGACGAAGATGGCGAGAAGTTGCGCGAGGTGGGAAGCGAATTTGGCGCGACCACGGGGCGGCCGCGCCGCTGCGGCTGGTTCGATGGCGTGGCAATCAACTACGCGGCGTGGCTCAACGGGATGACCGGGCTGGCCATTACCAAGCTGGACGTGCTTGACGACTTCGAGTATCTCAAGATTTGCGTCGGCTACCGGCTTGAGTCCGGCACAGTGGTCAGCGATTCGATGCCCGACACATCGCTGCTGGTGAATGCGACCCCCGTGCTTGAGGAATGGCCCGGCTGGGGCGTCTCAACGGCCGAATGCCGCTCGTGGGACGACTTGCCCAAGCCGGCGCGTGCCTACATCCATCGCCTTGCCGAGCTTGCGGGGGTGAAAGTGGATTACGTTTCCGTGGGGGCAGAGCGGGAGCAGATGTTTGCGGTTTGAGGTGGTTGATTGGTTGATTGGTTCATTGGTTGACTGGTTGATTGGCATGAAGCGAGGCTTCCTTTTCCGGAAGCCTCGCTTCGTTGCGCGAAATGGGGCGCCACTGTCTTCGGAAGTGTTCCGCTATAGTTGCCCGGTGGAGCCCCATGCAGCGAGTTTGGCGGCGTAGTCCGGATTCGCGTAGCGGTCGAGCTGGAACGCCGGCGCGTACGAGGGAAGGGTTGCGCCGCTGATGTGCGCAGCGAGAAGTTCTGCGGCGGCGCACGCCGCCATGAGCCCAAAACCCGATAGCCCGGCAAGTACGTATGCGCCGGAGACTGGCAACGGGCCGATCAAAGGTCGGTTTTCCTCAGTTTTCGTATAGTAACCACCGTCCATATAGAACCTGGGGAGCTTGCTGACATAGGGACGCAGGCCGGGCACCAAACGACCCATGCCGCGCAACGCCACTTCGGCGAAGTCGTTATCAAGCGGGACCGGTACGATTTCTTCGTGCGGCTTGGCGTGATATGCCCAAAGCAGCAAAACCGTTTGGCTCTCCGGGCTGTGGCCCTCTGGGCGCAAATGCACGCCAGCCGGGAATGTCTCGGTCAGCCACTTCGTTTCCGTGGAGGCAGCGAGTTCGGCGCGTTCGTCAGGAAGCCAGTCAAGGTCAATTGGATCCTCGCAGATTACAAGCCCCGTGGTGCGCGGCACCGCGCGCAGTCGGTCGTCAAACGCGATTTTCAGATGGCGCTCCGAGAAGAGGGGCAATTCCACCCCGAGCAGTCCGCCAACCGTGCGCGCAAAGGGTCCCGCGCAGTTGACGAAAATCTGCGCGGGCAGATGGCGTTCGACGTCATCCTGCACAACGCACACGGAATCCACGCAGCCGGCTGCCAGGTCAACAGCGGTTACACAGCCGCTGACAAGGCGCAGCCCGGTCGCTCGCGCCTCGCCAAGCATGAGCATTCCTAGTTGCTGGCCGCTGAACCATCCACAGCGCCGCGCATGAAGGACCGCCATGGTCTCCGGTGCGAGCCACGGAAAGTGGCGCTCGATCTCGCGCGCGTCCCAGGAGCAAATCACTGCCGGCGGCACTGTCGGCGAAGCCGTTGACGGCCGCTGGTCTGTAGTCCGGCGCGTCGCGGGTGTGGAGACGAAGTGGGCCGGCGCCCAATTCTGCTGCGACCAGAGCCTCCGCCTCGAGGGATTCCGCGCGCTGCGCGCGCGCCGTGGCATAGTAGTAGCCGCGCCGATTGAGCATGATTGCGTTGTCATGCGAGTCCGCCAACTCTTCCAGCAGGTCAATGCTGCGATTCATCAAGCGCAGCATCGCGTCGTCCGGGCCGGGCCACCAGTTGCGATATGCCTCGGTCGACTTGTCGCTGGTGAGCGAGAGGGGCTGCCGTTCATCCACAATCGTGACGTTGGAGAAGCCGCAGCGCACAGTCAGGAAATAGCCGGCGGCGATCCCTGCGATGCCTGCGCCGCAGATCACGATTGGCAGATCGCTGCGTAGGCCGTGGGCGTGAGTTGGTATGCGGTAAAGGGACATTGGCGCGGAGGTGCTGGTGTGGCCGGGTGGTTTGCCTGTTGCGTTGCTGATGGGGATTTCAGATTTGTCTTGGTGATCCTTACTTGGTGCCGGGACAGCCCAAGGTTAAAGCCCACGGCTGTCCAACCCAAGTCGGCCAATGAAGATTGCTGAAATAGACCGGTGATTGGGTTGAGGTGCAGTTTTGCGCGCCAAATACCGAAGCAATTACGCAACGACCATCAGCCTATGGCAGCGGCCGCGGCCACTCTCTGCTGAATCAAACGGGAAACCTTCATCAGCACCTATTTTGATGCATCCATGCCAAATGCCAAAGCCGCGACGCGAGTCAATCTTATCGGTGGGAGTAGCGCGGCTGTCTAGGTCTTGTCCACGAGAGTGTAGAACTCCCGTCGCCCCGAAGCAACAACTTCCGACATTCGCTCAAACCATTCGGCAAACTCGGGTTTGGACATTTCGGCCTCACTGGCGCGTTGCCATTCGGCAAAGTCCTTCACGACAATCTCCGTGACCACCGTGAAGAAGGGACCTGACGCATCGACGAGAATGCGGAAGGGGCTGGGTGGCGGCGCAAAGCTTTCCAACTCACGAAAGAGCGCGACAAGTGCGTCGCCCTTGCCAAAGTTCGCCTGGAAGACGTCTCGAACTACGAGCATTTTCGTTGCCTCCTTAAATTAGAATGGGGCGGCCAAACATAGGCATGCGATTGTAATGGAACTCGGATTGTACGCGCAAACAACCTGGCGGTGCCTCCCTCCCTCGTTGCTGCCGCCACGCGCCCTGTCAACCGATCCAGAAGCGTATCGAGGCTGATGCGCGCCATACGACCGCGCAACGTTCCCCATGCGATCCTGTTTGACGCGTGATCGGCGCGATGTTATACTCACGCCGTCGGTCTGTTGGCCCGTCCCGTTTGCTCATGTGGTCGCCGTACGCCTTATCGCCGACCAGCAGCCGACCGGCGAACTTTGCCCCGGAAACTTCACCTCCTGCGGCGCAAAAAGTCTTCCATGCGCCAACTTTGCAGCCAACATCGTCGCAAATCGCCCGCAGCCTGCCGGATTAGCAGGTGCGGCCAGAGTCCCGTACATGCCACACATACTCCCCGTCTTGCCGCACAAATCAAGTGAGAAGGCGCGCAGCGCTGGCGCATGCGAGCGATCATTGCGCCCCAATCGCGTCTTGTATTCATGCGTGCTCTTCGTGGTTGGGGCGCTGGCGCTTGCGGCTTGCTCGCAACCTGAAGCGACGGTCGCGCAGGTGTCACAGCCGCCGACTCCGATTATCGTCGTGGCGCCTCCCATGGAAGTGACGCGCGTCGTCTATTCCGAGCAAATTGTCGTAGCGACGCCGACGCCCCCGCACGCGTGCGCCCCGCAAACCCTTTCCGAGGCAGAGGAGATTGTCGTCGCCCTGATCGCGCCGATATCCGACGCGGCATCACTGCCAACATCCCTCGGCGTTCAAGCCGCGCTCGCAGCAGCCGTGAGCGAAATCAATTCTGGTGGCGGCGTGGAGGGTGTTCCGCTGCGCCTGCATATCGCCGATGCCTCGGGCAGCCCCGAGGAGGTTGCGCAGCGGGCCGAAGAAAGCATCACCGAGCAGTGTGTGTCGGCCATCATCGGATCAGGGTCCAGCGCTGTTGCCCATGCCGTGCTTGAAGTTGCCCACCGCTATGGGTTGCCCTTTTTTGTTGTGGACGCGGCCGATGACGCGCTTACGGCCACCGGTTACCCGGAGATATTCCGTCTCGCACCGACCAACAGCATGCTTGTCGCGTCGCCGGGCGACTGGCTCACCGCCGTCGGCGATTTCAACAATGACGGGCAACTGAGTGCGCTGGTAATCGTCGAAGAAGGCAATACGGCCGCGACGCATGGCGAGTGGATGGAGAACGAACTGCAACGGCGCGGATTCACGACTGACACCTATTCGGTCATGCTTCCCAGCCAGGATTTCTCGTCGCTTGTTGCACGAATTGTCACGCGGCCGGTGATGCCGGATGTCATCTTCAATCGCATTGGCGGCGATCCTGGCCTGATGCTGGAGCGACAGTTGCTCGACAACGGCATTGGGCCACAGAAGCAGAGTCTGATCGTCGCCTCACGGAGCGCCTTGCTGGACGAGCACTTCTGGTCGATCGTCGGCCCTGATGGTGTGAACACAATCGTTGGGCGCGTCGGTCCCGTGGAAATCAACCGTGAGCGACACGGGTCAACGCCTGGCCGACGTTTTTGCACGTTATACGGATCGCTGGCCGGAGGCGCCGAGTTTTGCAGCCTTCGACGCCCTTCACCTGCTGGCCGGGGCAATGGAACGCAGCCCGAGCCTTGCCGGAAGTGATTTGATCCCGGCCATTGAAGCCAGTGACATGGAGCTTTCTTCCGGGCGGGTGCGCTTTCCATTTGCGGGTCAGGTGTTGCCGGGAGGACAAGGCAAACCGGCCTGGACGTGGCACCAGTGGCTGGATGCTCCACTTCTCTTCCTTGAGTATACCGAACCGAATCAGCTTTCAGCGGACATGGCGGTGATTTGGCCACCCAGGAGGCGACCTCTCCGGGCCCCGTGGTGCGGCCACCGGCGCCGTAGCCACTTTGATCGGTCGTGGCCGGGAGCGGCGCGAGGGCATTGCAAACAAAGACGGGTGCAAGCGAACTTCTGCTTGCGCCCGTCTCGCTTCTTCTTGCTGCGGACTTGGCTTGTTTGCCGGCTGCGTGTCAGCGGCGTCTGTCACCTACGCTCGCATGTCCGGCGCCGAATTCGAGCTACGCGCCGGCGTACAAATACCAGTAGGGCTTCCTCGGGAAAATGCTCTCCAGCGACGGGTCCCACACAAAGTTCGGACCCATGCGCAGCGCACGCAGACGACTGTCGACCGCGGCCAGTTCTGTCGAGAGCGACTGCGGAATGTCGCTGCCCAGCTCCTTGAGGATCTCCTCGATGCGCTGGCGATTGCGCATTTCAAAGGGATAGTTGCCGCGGGCGCGAGCGGCGTCATCATACGCTTCGTCAATGTACCAGCGAAGGCTGTCGAGCCGCGATTTGACCTCCCTCTGCAACCTCTGGTGGAAGCGCGTCTTGAGGCTGTTAATGATACGTCGCGCCTCACCATCAAGCGCCTGCAGTTGTTCCTGCTGCTGCGACGATAGCCGCGCGTGCTCTGCGCTCAGGCGATAGAGACGGGTGAGCAGATCGCCTCCCGTCATCTTGATCAGAACATCACCGCGACCGGGCAGGCGGACCTGGATTGTGCGATAGAGTTCATCCTCGACGATGTAATCCTCGAGTTCCGCAACCATTACGGCGGCGACGGCCAGGTCAGTCTCCGGCATCTCCGGCACGACATGGACATCTTCCATCGTTCTTGTTCCTTTCTCGGGAGAGGCGCCTACCAGCGGTGGTGCACCTCGTCGTACGCGTAGGTGAAGTAGATCTGCTCAATGGCCTGCATTTGCGCGTCGGTAAGGGCGGGCAGTTCGGCGGCGGCAGCGTTCTGCTCGGCCTGATCGGGCCGCTTGGCGCCAGGGATTGCACACGTGACGGCATCGAACATGAGAATCCAGCGCAGTGCAAATTGCGCCATTGTCGCGCCCTCGGGCACAAGCGCGCGCAGTTCCTCAACGGCCTGCAAGCCCGCGCTCGATAATCCACACCCGAAAAGGTCTCGCCGCGGTCAAACGCCTCGCCCTGGCGGTTGAAGAGGCGGTGATCGTCGCCGGCGAACTGCGTATCACTACGCAACTTGCCCGTGAGCAGACCGCTCGCCAGCGGCACTCGCGCCAGAATGCCTACGTCGCGCCGCTTGGCCTCCTGAAAGAAGAGTCCGGCAGGGCGCAGGCGCAACATGTTGAAGATGATCTGCACGGTCTCGACATTGGGATACTCAATCGCCTTGAGCGCCTCTTCGACCTTCTCCACGCTGACGCCGTAGTGTTGAATCTTGCCGGCCTGCACCAGATCATCCAGCGCCTGGAACACCTCGGGGCGGTAGTACACCTCGGTGGGCGGGCAGTGCAACTGGACAACATCGAGCGCCTCGACTTCAAGATTCCTGAGGCTGCGTTCGACAAATGCGGTGAGGTTGGTGGCATTGTAGCCGTCGGCGTTGTGCGGCGAAAGCCGGCGACCGGCTTTTGTGGCGACGTGGAAGGTGACGTCAGGGCGCTCGCTTGCGCAGCCGGGCAATGAGCCTCTCGCTGCGCCCGTCGCCGTAGACATCGGCCGTGTCAATGAAATTGACCCCCAGGTCGAGCGATCGATTGAGCGCGGCAAGTGACTCGTCGTCATCGGTCTCGCCCCACGAACCGCCGATTGCCCAGGCCCCGAAGGAAATTTCCGATACGTCGAACCCTGTGCGTCCCAACTTGCGGTAGTTCACTGTGTCTCCTGTCTTCTTGTCGGGAAGTGCGCGAGCGCACACTGCCCGGGACGGTTGGGGAGAATAAACGTACTGCTGCGGTGCGCGTGCGCGCCGGTGATGGGAGCTCAGACAGGACCGGAGAGATCATTTGTATCAATGAAGAGCGTGACCGGGCCATCGTTGACGAGCTCCACCTCCATGTGTGCGCCAAAACGCCCGCAGGCAACAACGAGCCCGGCTTCGTCGAGGAGCGCACAGAAGTGTTGGTAGAGCGGTTCGGCTTGCTCGGGACGGGCGGCATTGATGAACGAAGGACGCCGCCCGTTGCGCACATCGCCGTAAAGCGTGAACTGGCTCACGACCAACACCTGACCGCCGCTATCCTGCACGCTCAGATTCATTTTACCATTCTCGTCTTCGAAGATGCGCAGCCCCAGGAGTTTGCGGGCGAGTAGAGTGGTTTCGCGTTCTCCGTCAGCATGCGTAATCCCCAGGAAGACGAGCAGCCCGGCGTCGATTTCCCCGACACATTCGTTTGAGACGTTCACCCGGGCGCGGCGGACACGTTGTACGACGGCGCGCATTGTCGAGTTCTCCAGTTATGTGGTGATGCTGTTGCAAAGAGTTGAGTCGCAACGTAGCGACGAAACGACAGCCATCGAATAGAGCGTACGGCAAAAAATCGATTCACTCAGTGAATCTGCTCCCTCTTTGCGCTCCTCTGTGCTTTGCAGACCTCTGCATTGAAGTCCGGAAGTGGTTGCAAATAGAACAAATGTGCGATATGATGCGGTTGTCCCGCGGAACATTACCGTGAACGCATGAAGCCTCGTGCCCGCACTGACTTGCAGCGCCGTTCCGGAGGAGCCATGAATCTTCGCAGAGTGCCCGATCTCTTTGACAAGCTCTCGTTGCTCGACGACTCGACGCGCTTCGAGCCGGCAGGCGGCGATCCCCTGGGCGAAAGCGCTGCTTCGACTTCGCCTGTCGCGGTGTCGAGTTCAAACCTTCCGCAGCGAATACCCAAGACGCTGCCGTGCATCACCGAGGTCTCCACGCCGCAGGGCAAGAAGCCGATCATGAAGGCAATGATGACCACTGCCTGTGAGCGCAACTGCTTCTACTGCCCCTTTCGGGCAGGGCGCACAAAAACGCAGCGAATTACTTTTACACCCGACGAAATGGCCAAAGCGTTTGACCTTGTGCACCGCGCCGGGCTGGTGGACGGAATGTTCCTTTCCTCCGGCATCATCAAAGGCGGAGTCACGACCCAGGACAAGCTGATTGACACAGTCGAAATCGTGCGCAAACGCTACAACTACACCGGCTATGTTCACCTCAAGATTATGCCAGGGGCAGAGTATGACCAAATACGGCGCTCCATGCAGCTTGCGGATCGGGTCTCGGTCAACCTTGAAGGGGCGACGCCACAGCGGCTGCAGGCCCTTGCACCAAAGAAAGACTATTGGGAAGAGCTGATTCAACGCCTGCAGTGGATTGGCCGTTTGCGGGCGGAAGAAGGGCTGCGGGCTTCGGTGGTGACCCAATTCGTCGTCGGTGCAGTTGGCGACACGGACCTCGAACTGCTGCAGGTGAGCGAGACACTCTACAGGCAGATGGGGCTGCGGCGGGCATACTACTCCGCCTTCCATCCTGTGGACCAAACACCCTTTGAAGACCTTGCCGCCACCCCTGCGCAGCGGCAGTTACGCCTTTATCAGGCGAGTTTTCTGCTGCGCGACTATGGCTGGAATGTAGAGGAGCTGCCCTTTGCCGGCGTGGGCAACCTTCCCCTGGAGATTGACCCGAAGCTCGCCTGGGCCAACGCAAACCTGACAACGCCGCTTGAAGTGAATCGCGCCAGTCGTGACGAACTTCTGCGCGTGCCGGGGATTGGTCCCAGGACGGCGGATTCGCTCGTGCGAGTTCGCCACGCGGCGCACCATCAGCGAATTGGCGCATTTACGGTATGCGGGTGTGCGGGATTCAGAGAAGGCAGGTCGCTTCCTGCTTCTCAATGGTCGTGCACCTGCGCGGCAACTTCAGTTGTTCACTTGATTAATGGCAACCGGCGCGGCGCAGCGTTCTCACATTTGCGGCTTCAACGCAGCGGCGAGCAGACCAGGGAACGTGGGTTCGACCCAGGCAACGGTGTCAAGCTGCAGCGCGATGGCGCCGGCCGCAAGCGCTGCTTGCGCCTGAGCAAGGGTGTGGATCCCGCCCGCGGCAATCAGCGCGCAGGGAAGGTTTAGCGCAGCGACGCGTGCCAAGGTGTGAAGCATCACTGCAAAATGAGACGGGCTGTGCAGTGCGCCCTGGAGAAGCCACGACGGGTCATCGCCCACAAGCGCTGCGCCGACAGGGAGGCTGCCAATCACAAGACCGCTTGCGCCGGAATCGATGACAGGAGTGGCGAGTTCGGTCGCCACCTCAAGTGGAAACTTGACCCACAGTGGCAAGTCGCCCGCGGCGTACGATCGCCTCGACCGCTCGGCCTGCTGCGTTTGCATCAGTATTACGGGGTGCGCGCCACTCAAGCGCGCCGACACCCGTTACGGCTGAGAGCCGTTCAGCGCAGCGCGCCAGCGCCTCGGGCCGCGAATCGGCCAACTGCACGACAACCGGTATTTCAAGGCGTGCCCAGAGTGGCGCGAAAGTGCGCAAGGTGGCGTGAAGCCCCCGGTTCTGGCTGCCCGCCTCAAGCAGAAATCCGCCGGGGAGTTCGGCCACACGCGGCATGGGTGCGCCGGCGCGGCTCTGCAGAGTCACCGGTCCGACGACCAATGCACCGAGTGAGTGAAGATCGAGTTCGGCCCAGTGGGCTTCGCCACAGCCGGCAGCGCCGGCGGCGAGCAGCACGGGATTGTCAACCACAAAACCCTGTTTGTGGCCGGGTGCAAGGTCAAGCATCGACTACGGCTTCCAAAGCTCGCTGTGAGTTCATTTGGTCAGGGTCAAGCAGGCACGATATGTGTCACTCTCAGAGCAGCTTCGCGAAGGCTGGCATTGGCGTACTGAATTGCGCCGACTATCCGTGCGCCACCGCCGGCGTTTCGTAGATAAGGACCTGGTGCGGCTTGAGGTGCAGGCTGCGTTCGTGGCTCTCACCTGTGAGAAGGTCGCGGATCGGATGGGCGAGCGTGATCGATCGTGCTTGCGCCGAGTGATTGAGCACGAAAACTACAGTACGACCATTCGGTGCCGTGCGCGCACATGCCTCAACACCGGCAACGGGTGACAGGAGCGACTGCACATCAAGCGTGGGAAGCAGCCAATCCCAGAGATCGGCGTACAAGTCGGGACCACCCATGCAGCCGACATAGACAACCTGTCCACCTTCGGCATGGCGTTTGTGCGTGATCGCCGGCTCGTTCGCATACCAGCCGGTGCTGTAGTACGCGATCGTTTCTGTACCCACCTCAGGTTCAAGCACCTCGGCCCAAATGCCAACTTCGTTGCGATGCATGTGCGGGACGTTGTCCCAACGCAGCACGTTAAGCTGTTCCGGTTCGAGCGAGTCGAAGAATTTGACCGTCGCGCCGGTGAGCGCTGCAAGTGGGCCCGGTTGTGGCTGTGCAAAAAGGCGGTTGTGCTCGTCCTTGAAGCCCGAGCGAGGCCCAATGATGAGCGTTCCACCGTGCCTCACATATGCGGTGAGCCGGTCGGCGACTTCTGGCCGCACAACGTTAAGGAATGGTGCGCAAACCACCTTGTAGCCGCTCAAGTCGCTGTCAGGCGAGACGATGGCTGCCGTCACATTGCGTTCCCAAAGCGAAATGTAGGGAGCGGCATACGGCCACATGGCACTAGCTCGACCCGTCATCTCCTGGCTTTCACGGCGATCGTCGCTGTCAACACGCAGGATCGGCGATTCGCTGATCGCGGCCTCAGACACGCCATCGCGCAGGAGTGCGTTGTGCGGCTGCATTGAGAGTGCCCACCGGCTGTCATAGTCCAGAAGAATGGCAACCTTTGCTACGGGCTCGGTACCCTCGAGGAGAGGCGCGAGAACCTTAAGTTCCCGGCCAATCCCCTTCGCTTCGGCATAGCCCATTGTCTTCCGCCCTGCGTTGTCAAGCAAGCCTGCGTGGTACTGTTCACTGCCGGCAAGCGCCTGTCGCCAGCGGAAGTAGACAATACCGTCGGCTCCATGGCCGATTCCCTGATAGCTCTTCAGGCGCACAAAGTCCGGGCCTGGCTCCGGGTTGTACACGCTCCAGTTGATCTTGCCCACCTGCTGTTCCATCACCCAGAAGTTGCGTTTGAGGATGCCCCACATGTGGTCATGCGCAGCCGCAACCGTGCCGGGCGTCGCACCGTGAAAGTGGTAATTGTCCCACGAAACAAAATCCAGGTTTGCACTCAGGTCGTAGTAGTTGAGGAGCGGGGCGAAACCCATCAAATTGTGCGTCACAAAGTGGCTTGGGCAGGTTGTGCGCAGAATGTCGATTTCCATGTTGTGATAGTCGCGCCACGTGTCGCTGCTGAAGCGCTGGAAATCGAGGAGGTGGCTTGGGCTGCGTTCGGCCGCCGATTTCGACGGCGTGGGGATGTGCCGCCAGTCGGTATAGACTTCGCCCCAAAATGCGCCGCCCCATGCTTCGTTGAGCAATTCGAGGTCGAGGTACTTGGCCTGCAGCCAGTGCTGAAAGGCGGTTGCGCACTCGCCGCAGTAGCACATGGCCGAATCATGACAGCCAAACTCGTTGTCCGTCTGCCAACCGACTACATGTGGGTTTTGCGCATAGTGCGTCGCGATTGCCTGGCTGATGATTCGGCTGCGCTCGACGTAGACGGGCTGGTTGGCGCACGCCTCGCGCCGCGTGCCGGGCCCTTTGCGCCGTCCGTCGGCGGTGACCTGCATGATTTCGGGCGACTGGTAGACAAGCCAGGGCGGCGGGGTTGGAGTCGGCGTACAGAGAACAACCTTGAGGCCATGGCGACCGAGAGTCTCCACGGCCCGATCGAGCCACGAGAAGTCAAAGTGATCCTGCGCAGGTTCGAGCAATCCCCATGCGAACTCGGCCAGACGGACAACATTGAATCCGGCCTCGGCCATCAGGGAGGCATCCGTCTCCCAGCGCGCCTCACCCTCGGGCAACCACTGGGCCCACTGTTCGGGGTAGTAGTCACAGCCAAAATAGATCATGGTCTAGCTCATCTCTGGAGGGATTTGCGCGAGGTCTTGCGCAGGGTGGCAATCAGCGCTTCTTGAATCGGATCGTGCCGACAGATGCGTTGCGCACTGGGAGCGGTGAATAGACGAACGGGCGCAGCCAGGTGCGCCCGTTCGTCTGCGTATCGTGATAAAGGCTCTTGTCGCCGCCTACTCAGGGCGGAAGGTGCCGATGATCTGGTCGAAGACCGGTTCCTTTTCACCACGCTTGTCGGCCGTGGTGGCCATGGTGAGGACGAAGATCTTGTCATGTGCGACGATGCCGGTGACCTTGGCGAAGAGTTCGTTGGCAATTCCGAACTGCGCCAGATTGGCGGTGGCCGTTGCGCAGACAGCAGGCATGTTGTTGACGGTGCATTCGGTCAGGCTCTCGATGTTGGCATCGCCGAGCATTGCCGCGTTGGCATCAATCACGCCCTCAATCATGCCGACTGCCGAGGCCGGGGTAACGCCAGGAGCGTCAACGACCGAAACGTTCAGCAGGGTGGGCAGACCGCCGAAAAGGGCAGCGGTAAGGTCGGTGATGTAGACAACGCCCAGTGCATCGCCCGCAGGACTGGCGAGGAAATCGTTGAGCGGCCCGAGTTGGCCACCCATGCCCATGGTGTTGGCCATGTTCTGGAACTGGGCGCCGCGCAGGTCCAGGGCCGTCCAGCCGCGCGGGTACGGCCAGCGAGTACGCCAGCGCTTCATCGGCGACCGGGCTGAAACCTGTGGGAACTGTCACCTGGGGCGTGGGGATTGGCGTGGCCGTGGCCGGAATTGGCGTCTCACCTGGTTTGGGCGTTGCCGTCGGCTCGGGAGTATTGGTGGGCGTAGGAGCCGGTGTGGCTGTGGGCGGTTCGGCGGGGCCAAACATCGTGCCAATGACTGGCAAGCCTGACATGTCGGGCATGCCCGCACAGCCGCCAAGCATAAGGACAACTACTACCATCATGCTCACGCCGAGCAGCAAGCGGGAGCGCGAATGACGAGAACGCAAAGCCATGTGCCTATCCTCCTTGGTGACTTTCGCAGGTGGGTTATGAGAGTTTGCTAACGACGTTGGGTGCCAGTGCTGGAAAGGTGCTGTGATTCAACAAATCGACTGCAATGCGTATGACAGGGCTAACTGCAGGCTGGCGGCAGAGACTGACCTACCATGCGTGCAGTTCATACCGAAAAGGCCGGCGACGGCAAATTGATGAAAACTGTTACGAATTGCAATGCACAGACGTGAATGGGAGATGAGCAAGGAGCAACTCGGTGCACCAGTGAAGTATGCCTCAGTCTGTATCGATTGACAAACGCAAAGCACGCCTCCGCCCGGTGCTAGCGTTCTCCTTCGGCCAGGAATGTATAAAGCGTGCCCGAGTCGAGGTCGCCAACGAGCATTCCGCCGGGAAATGCTTGAGCGACCGCCGCAAAGGACGTGGCCTCGGACGAGAGTGCAAAGCCCAGTACATCCTGTAAATCCCCTTCCTGCCATGCGGCCCCGAAGATGCCGGTCGGGAGATAAAGCCCGTCCGGCGGCCCGTCGGGAGGCAAGGGATCGGGGTCCTCCGGCTGCCAGTTGGCATCAACTCGCTTCCATCCTGCCCCCAGCATGTCGACAAGGAGCGTCGAGCCATCGCCAATCTGCAGCATGTACCCATTTTGGAAGGAGAGAAGCCTGGATTGCGAGTTCTCGGCGGCCGCATTTGGGCATGTGAATGCCGCCTTTGCTTCGTCCGAAAGCTGGCCGACAAATGCGGCAAAGGCCGGGTCGGTTGGCGCAATGCAAGCAATCGCGGTGGCTGTGGGTGGGACCGCAGTAGGTGGCAGATTGGTGGGCGTCGGCTCCAGCGTTGGCTCGGCAGTCGCAGTAGGTGTCGGCGTGGGTGACGGGATAAGCGTCAGTGTTGGCGACGGCGTAGGTGAAAGCGTTGGTGGCGATGTTTCGGTTGGTGTCGGCGTTTCCGTCTCGGTAGGTGTCGCAGTCTCGGTCGGCTCTGGAGTCTCTGTCGCTTGCTCCGGCTGCGGTGTGTCTGTAGGCAAGACAAACACCGGCGCGTCCAGAGTGGGCGTGCCTTCGCTTGGGTTGTTCTCGGCGAAGGTCGGAGCCGGAGTTGCGGTGGCGCGGCGCGTTGGGGTGGATGTTGGAAGGGGTGTTGGTGTGCGCACACGCGTGAGTTCGATGACTGCGGCGACGGTTGGCGTGGCGGGCAGTGCCTGGTTTCGGCGCGATAAGGTAATTACACTACCCAGTGTTCCGGCCGCGAGGATGAGCATGGCAATTGCAGCCGCCCATAGCCCCCAGCGAAATCGCGGCGGAGGCGGTTCCGAGACGGCCGTCAGTTTTGGCGCTGTTGGCGGCCGATTCGGCGGCGCGGCAGCCGCGTCCCCGACGACGCGTCCGCCGGCAGCCCCGGTGGATGCACCGGCAGATGTAGCGAATGGCTCGCCGGTCGCGCCGGCAGGGAAATGTCCAGGGACCAGAATCGTCGTCTCCGATGGCTCGCCTGGCCGGCCAAATGGGACGGGCGTGATATTTGCCAGCGTCGTCGTCACGTCTGTCCGGGGGGCAATCGCTTCGCGCTGCGCAATGAGTTGCAGCGCGCCTGCCATCTGCGCGGGAGTCGCATAGCGCTCTTCGGGGCGCTTGGCGAGGCTGCGCCGCAGCACGGCGACGAGATCGGGAGGCAGCTCGGCCAGTTGGGCGCTTTCAATCAGCAACGGATCGTAGACATGGGCATGGAGAATCTGCGTCGCCGTCCCGACGAAGGGCAGCCGCCCCGTGACGCAGCGATAGAGAACCGTGCCCAACGCGTAGATGTCGGCGCGCCCGTCAACATCGCGGCTGCCGGCGGCCTGTTCCGGGGCCATGTACGCGGGCGTGCCTACGGTGCGTCCGGCGCTCGTCAGTTCCGGCGCATCGAGTGCGCGGGCAATGCCAAAATCCGAGAGCAGCGGTATGACAGGATATTCGAGGGATTCGATGACAACAGCGCCCGGAGCTCCCCTGCTCGCCGGCCGCAGAAGAATATTGCTGGGCTTGACATCGCGGTGGATGATGCCTGCCTCATGCGCAAAATTGAGAGCGTCTGCAATGGGCGCGAGCAAGGCGCATGCTTCGGCAGCCGTAAGCGATCGGCGCTGGGAGAGCAGATCCGCAAGGCTTTCGCCCTCTACCAGCTCCATGGCAATGTAGGCAACTTCGCCGTGCGGTGCGGTGCCCACTTGCAGAATGCGGACGATGTTCGGGTGACGCAGCGCACCGGCCGTAAGCGCCTCGCGGCGAAAGCGCGTGTAACTCTTCTCGTCGGCGGAGGGCAAGAGCACTTTGAGCGCGACGGTTTGGCCTTGCACCTGGTCGAAGGCGCGATAAACCGTTGCGACTCCACCACTCCCGAGCCGCTGGCCGATGAGATAGCGCCCAATCTGCCGGCCGGTCAGGTCGAGAAGGCCGACTCCTGGCGGGCCATCGATTGCTGGACCTCCGCCGTATGCATTGTCCGATCGACCGCTGCCCGGGTTGTCGGGTGGGGTCGAGTTCAAGGAATCCACTGTAGAGC
The DNA here is from genome assembly GCA_963735275.1 of uncultured Chloroflexia bacterium. Taxonomy (GTDB): domain Bacteria; phylum Chloroflexota; class Anaerolineae; order Caldilineales; family Caldilineaceae; genus UBA5069. The sequence goes on from CAVTKJ010000004.1 coordinate 1,792,086, forward strand.
GTGCTCCAGCCAGTTTGTCAGGCTACCTTCAATCGGCGCCAACAATTGGGTGTGTCCACCGGCAACAGGCTTCAGCCAGATGTTCCAGTTGCCGCCCCGGTCGCTGACGAAGGCAACATATTGCCCGTCGGGACTGATTGTCGGAATCCCATCTTGCGATGAATCGGTGGTCAGTTGCATCACGGTTCCGTCAGCCGCATCAACCTGAAAGACGTCCCAATCATCACTTCGCCCACTCGACATAAAGACAATTGTTCTCCCGTCGGGCGACCACGCAGGCCGAATGTCCGCGCCATTGTCTGTCAGGCGCAGCGGGCCCGAACCGTCCGCCGCCATAAGCCAGAGTCCCGGCTGCTGCCCGTCCGGGCCGACCCCATTGTAGACGATTGAGCCGGTGGTCGGATTCCACGCAGGCGATAGACCTGGGCCCAGCAACCTGGGCGTGTCCCGTCCATCCGCCGCAACAGTGTAGACGCGGGAGCGTTGATCCGCCGGATCAACTGAAGCGAAAACGAGTTGATCCCCTGAACCGTTCCATGACGGTGGACTGTCGACGGCGTCGCCTACGCCGCGCGTGTAGAGAATTGAGCGAGACGAGGGGTCACTTCCCGACGCGAGGTCATAGCCCGCAATTCCCAAAACGTCTGGGCGTGTGCTTCGGAACGCGACAAATGTACTGCTGGGTGAACGCGCTGGCTGCCGTCCATCGTCGATGACAGCCGCGGCGATTGAGCCGGCCGCCGCTGCCACGCTGTAGACCCGATAGCTCCCCGAATCGACCTGGGTGGAATAGAGAAGGCTTCCTGGGAGGCCCGCAAGTATCGCTTGATCCGCCAATGCCTGACGCAGGACAGTGCATTGGCTGCGCACAGCAGTCGCTTTGTCAACGTCGGCGCGTGTATCACGCTGAGCGTCGCTACGAGCGTCCAGAGCAAGCGCCGCGTCAAGGGCATCTGCTGCCGCGCACGGGTCATTGTTGGCAAGGAGGGCCGCGCTCTGGCCCGCGAGGAGCGGGCGAAGAGAGTCAATTGCTGCTGCGTCGTTTGGCTGTGCAGCGGCTGCAGCAACTGCGGCGGCAAACGCTGTCATTGCGCTGTTGTCGGGTTGGGCGGCGGCGGCCTTGCTTAACGCAGAGGCGGCGCCCGCAAGATCGCTCGCGCGGCAGTGACTGCAGTGCGCTGCGCAGATTGCTTTCGCCGAGCATCGAGCTTACGCGCACTGATTCGAAGTCGGCGCGAATCCGTTGCACCAGTGTCAGAAAGTCGGCAGCCTGTCGCCATTCACCCTGGGCATAGAGCTCCTGCGCATCTTGCCAGTAAGCGTTGATGTCGCCCGATGGAGTAGGTGCAGGGGTGCTGACTTCCGGCGGGGTTGCGGTTTCGACAGGAGCAGAATCCGTCGCAGAAGTTGCTGCGAGGGTGGATGTTGATCCGGCGACAGCCAGCTCAGTGGCCGGCTGAAGTGGCATAGCGTCGTCGGTCGGTGCGGCTACCAATGCAGCGTCGCTGTTCGTGCTGCCGGGCGCAGCGACCGCCACTGCAGGCTGCGCTGTGGGCATGGCCGTTGCAGCAAGCGCCTCTGCGGCGCCGGCAGGAATGTTGTCTGTGCGGAAAGGCCCGATGCGCAACAGAGCGCCGACGCCCGCCGATAGCAGCAGAAAAATAGGGATTGCCAACAGCAAACCGATCGTCACGCCGCGCATGGGTGAGGCGCGCTGCGCAGAAGGCGTCGGTCGCGCGTGGGTTGGCGCAATAGGTCGTCTCGGTCCCACAGCGATGTCCGCATGGGCGCCTGGCGCACGGGAAGCCGACGGCGCGTCCGCTGGCGGTGCCAGCAATGGAACAGGCACGCTGGGTGCGGTAGTTGGCGGCGGCGTTAAGGCAGGTGCAGGCACGACAACGCGCACGCCGACAATCGGCTGCGCTGCTGCCAGCTCTGCCAGCGTAATTGTCTGCTGTGCGTCAATTGCGGATGCAGAAGTGGAATCTCTCGAATCGGGAAACGTGCCTGTTGCGCTGGACGATCGGAGGTCCGCTGCTGGTCGAACTGTTCCGCCTGCGCCGGCGCTGAGGTCTGCCGCCATATGTTCTGCGCTCGCATAGCGGTCATCCGGGTTCTTTGCCATGGAACGGCGCAAAATCTCGACGATGAGCGGTGACAAGTGGCGCAGCGCGTCCTCGGGTATTGTCAGCGGGTCGTAAACGTGGGCATAGAGTATCTGCGTTGTGGTTCCGGCAAATGGCGACCGCCCGACCAGACAGCGATAGAGAACTGCGCCAAGCGAGTAGATATCGGCGCGTCCATCGATCTCGCGCGTGCCGGAACATTGCTCCGGTGACATGTAGGCAGGCGTGCCAATGGTGCGTCCGGCGGACGTAAGGTCCGGTGTGTCGAGGGCGCGGGCAATGCCAAAATCGGAGAGCAGGGGCACGACCGGATCGTCAAGGATTGTAAGGCGCACAGCGTGTGCGGCGCCTGGAGCTACGCGCCGGAGGAGAATGTTGCTGGGTTTGACGTCGCGATGCACCACATTCCGGCTATGGGCGTAGGCCAGCGCGCGAGCAACCGGCGCCAGCAGTGCACAACTGTCGGCAACATTGAGTGTACTGACACTCTCAAGCAAGTCCGCCAGACTGCGCCCCTCCACCAGCTCCATTGCAATGTAGGTGGGGCCGTCGGCTAACGTGTTCGAGCTCACCGCGAGCGTTTGCACGATGTTCGGGTGGCTGAGTGCACTGACCATTTGCGCTTCGAGACGGAAGCGCTCACGCACGGTTTCGTCTGCGTCTGCAAGGAGCACCTTGAGCGCGACTCGGTGTTCGGTAATGACATTGACGCCGCGGTAGACAGCGGCCATGGCGCCGCCGCCAATGCGCGCCTCGATGCGGTAGACGTCAATTGTGCGCCCGATGAGCGAAATTCCGGCGCTGCCGAATCCCGAAGTCCAGGGCGCCCTGCCGGAATTGCGCGCGAAGTTCGAGTCAGGTCCTATTTCGGGACCCTGCCCGTATTCGTCCTCAACGTTGTTCATGGCAACCTGGTCACAGCTTAGGACTCTCCAAGTGGCGGTTACCTCGCAAAACGACCGCTTCTCCAGGCTAGGTTGCGGGCAGCCTCAGGCACGCCGGGTCTGCCTCCATAATGCCTGCGAACACCCTCAGGAGTCTACCCCGCGATTTGCGGACTATCTGGTTCAGGGCTACCATTTTAGCATACGAAATGATAGATATGGCTTGCCAAGCCTCTCCATTGCCCTGCGTGCGGCATGCGGAGAGCGTGAACGCAGCGCCCGCAACCGATTGAAGGAGCCTTTGTGAGCCGATTCGGACGACTTGTCTGCCTGAACGGGCCCAAATCCGGCGCTGAGTTCGACCTGGTGCAGAACCTTACGATTGTTGGCCGCGCCAATGATGTTCAGCTTCTGCTTGAGGATCAATTCGCATCGCGCCACCACGCCGAAATTGAGCGAATCGACAGTGCCTATCAAGTCCGCGACCTGCAAAGCAAAAACGGCGTGTTTGTGGACGGACGGCGTCTCGACCTGGCCGAAAGCGCCTGGCTGAGCGATGGCTGCGAAGTTCAGTTCGCCTCGACGAAGTTTCGCTTCTATGACCCGTCGGCTACGGTGACCGCGCCGTCGCTCATGGCCGTGCGCGAGCCGGGGCTGCGCATCGACGCCTCCACCCGGCAGACCTATGTGGACGGCACGCTGCTGGACCCGCCTCTGAGCGTGAAGCAGTTTGACTTGCTCTGGTTCCTTTTTCAGAATCGGGGCCGGGTAGTGAGCAAGGACGAGATTGCACAGGCGGTCTGGCCCGAGGCGCAAGGGGACATCTACGATGCGAACATCGACCGCATGGTGAGTCGCGTGCGCAGCCGTATCGAGCCTGACGAGAGTGAGGAGCCGCGTTTCATTAGCACGGTGCGCGGCTATGGCTACCAATTGCTGGTCCGGTAGACCGTGAGCTTCAATGCCCTACTTGTGCTGTAGCCGCACGGCCCGCCAGCTTCCTATCGGCCGAAATCCCAGCGCACGATAGACGTGCCCTGCAGCAGGCTCTTTCCAATAGAGGATCGGCGCTTTACGTTCAGTAAGCAGTTCGGCGCACAACGCGCTGCAGACCGCCTTGCTCAACCCTAACCCCCGGTAAGCAGGCGCCGTGTAGACGCCGCCGATCATGGCGAGGGCCGGGTCGGTGGTCTCGGCGTTCGTGAGGGCCGCAGCGCCAATTTCGCCGGTTGAGCCGACCGCGACGTAGATGCGGCCGTCGCGGAGTGGACGTTCAATCCCGGCGCGGCTGCGTGACATGTCCCCGGCATCGGCATAGAAGCCGGCCAGCGCGTCCAGGTCGGCCGCGGCGGCAGGCCGTATCTGCCACGTGGCAGGCGCAGGATGGGGTGCGAAGTAAGCGCCATCGAGGCGCATCAGTTCCTCCACGTGGAGTTCCGCGGCACTGTATACGCGGCAGGAAGGGCAGCATTGTCGTTACGCCGCCGGGATTGTCCTGCAGCCTTTCGGCGCTCGGATCGTCATCAATCAACGCGCCAAGCGCCGGCCAGTCTGCGTCCGCATCACCAAAGACGCTCCACCCTGTGAAGTAGCGATTCGCAACTCCGCGGAACGCTCCGTCGTCGCCGAAGTCACCCCAGAAGGTGCAGAAGGGATGGGCAAAGCCCAACTTCTCCAGATTGCCTAGCAGGTAGAGATCGGTTGCGGGTTGCTGCAGCGCAAGTGCGCGGAGCGCCTCGCGGTCCCGCTCGACAAGAACGCGCACGGTCATGTTCCATCCCCCGAGAATGCCCAGCGGCCGGGGCCGTGCTCCATTGTGTAGGCGGTTACCGCGTCAGCCGCATCCACCTTTTGCCAGTTGGGGTTGTGGTGCAGCCAGTAGGCAAAGTCACTGCTCCAGGGTTCGCCCGACAGCGCAGTCCGGCGATGGAGTTCGCCGGTTGCGCCCACGGCTTCGAGCATTCCCGATTCCTGAAAGCGCGCGACGAGTGGTTCGTGGTCATATTCGACTGCGCGGAAGGTTGCCTGCCAGCCCTTTGCAAAGCCATCAAGCAGGAGGTACTGCGCGCGAGGGTCGCTGTTGAAGGGCAAGCCAACGCTGCCGCCATTCAGCACCATCCAGCGCCGGAAGCGACGCTCGATCGGCCGGTGGGTGTGGGCAAGCACCACAAAAGGCTCTTCGACGAGATGAAGCAAATTTGAAGCTGCCTCGGTCGTCGTGAATGGGTAGATGCCCGCATAGGGATCCCCCGGCGTGCCGTGCCAGATGCGAATTGGCGGCAGCGAGGGCCACTCCAGGCGCAGCGTTGGCGGCAGGGCGCGTACCCTCGCAAGGTGTGCGGGTCGCAGCGTATCGCGCGTCCAGTAGAGCGATACGAAGCGCTGGCGGTCCCGGAAGGGCAGCGGCAACGCTTCGGTGTACAACTGACCGATGATCAAATCGTGGTTGCCGTAGATCGCCGGCCATCCTGCGTCGACGATGAAGTCCATCACCTCATTGTGCCAGGGAACGCGGTTGATCTGATCGCCGGCGAGAAACACCTCCTCAACGCCCTGGGCGCGGCAGATCGACAGCGACCGCCTCGAGCGCGGGCAAATTGCCATGGATATCGGCGAGAATTGCGATTCGGAGTGCGGGCGCGGGCATTGTCACATTATGGAGTGGCGCGGCGGACCTGCCTATTTGTTTCGGGGCCGCAAGGCAACGGTAATCTCGCTGCGGTTGTGGAAGAGTTGGCGCGCGCCGATCACGGTATATGCGGAACGCAGAGTGTCGAGCGTGGCATCTACGCGCGCGCGCGTTGATTGAGCATCCTCGCCTTCAGGAAGTTTAACGGTCATGACCGCTACGCCGTGCCGATAGAGGCGCGAGGCGAAGTTCACCATGAGCCGCGCACTGTCGGCGGCGTCCATGCGCATGTCATTGACAATGATATCGAAGCGGTCCGGTTCTTCGCGCAGGAACTCTTGTGCAGTCATGCGGCGGTGGCGCACGGCTTTTTCACTATCGAGACGCGGGTCGAGCGAGCCAGGGTCCACCGCAGTCACATACTGCCCCAGTTGGCGCAGGACGCGGGTCCAGCCGCCGGGGGCCGCGCCGAGGTCAAGCGCTGTACCCCGCTCGGGCAGGACGATGCCGAAGAGTTCAATTGCTTCAAGCAACTTGAATTCGGAGCGGCTGATACGGCCTTCCTCCCGACTGAAGCGACGCATGCCGCCCGCCCAGTCGGAAAGGTTCTGCGTCGCATGGGAGAGGCCAATCAGCGCATAGCTGCTGCTGCGCGCGTCGTGGTCGCTGCGCGGCACGATGCCCATGCGGCGCGCGTCGGCAATCCAGCCGTCGGGAACCTGTGCGCAGGCCACCGAGACAATCTGTGCAGGCGCGCGCACGTCGAGAGTTGCCTCGGTGGAGGCAGTGACGAGTTCCGCCAGCGCCTGATTCACGTCAAATGGCTTGAAGGGAACCTCGTTGAGAATACGCGTCTGCACCGAGAAGGTGAGCGCAGGGTCCACCCGCTCGAGCAGGAATTGTGGCTGCGCCTGCAGGATTTCTGCAATCCACGCCGGTTCCTCAGCAAAGCCTGCCAACGGCAACGCAGCTTGCACGGGCACGGTATGGCGCACGAAGATTGGCGGCGAGGCAGACCATGCGGCCGCGAGTGCGTCATATGTTTGGGCGGTGACGATCAGCCAGACACCGGGCGCAAGTTCATATTCGGCAATCGGCGCCGCCTGGGCGTTCACTTCGAGACGGGCCAATTCGGTGGAATCGGCGTCACTTGTCCAGATCAAGGCGTATCTCTGGCTGCGGCCATCCTGCTTGTGGGACGCTTGTTCACCCACCATTTCGAGGCTCCTGGCTGTTGGCGGTTCGAGTGGCGGCTGATACGGCACTCACAATCATGGCGGCCATGGCGCGGCGCGCGCGGGCGCATCGCCGACGTAACTCGAAGCGTCGAGTAGTGCGGCCAAATCATTCGCTGGAATGTACGCGGTGATGCGCGCGTCTGCAGCAAGCAGGCCGGCAAGGGGATTGCTCAGCCCGGCCTGCAGCGCCGCCCAGGCGACGAGACTCTGCTCACGGATCACTTCGTGTAGATGTTGACGGTCGGCCCCAGCCTTGACCGCGGCCATGAGCACGCGCTCGGTGGCGGCGAAGACGCCGTAGTCGTGAAGATTGCGCGCAATCGGGCCGGACCAGATCCGCATCCCCCTGAGAAGCGCCTCTGCACGCTGGAGGGCTTCATCTGCGAGCAGGAAAGCTTCGGGCAGCAGGAGGCGCCGGTTCGCCGAGTCGTCAAGCGTGCGCTCGAGAATGCTCATTGCGGCGTTATCCCAGGTCGTGCGCGGTAGCGCGGCGAGCAAGCGCGTGAGACTGTCGATGTTCTCCGCAGCAATTGGGTTGCGCTTGAAAGGCATGGCGCTGGAACCGACCTGCTTTGCGCCGAACGGCTCACTCCATTCACCAAACGGGGGACTTTGCAGAATGCGCAGGTCAAGCGCAAATTTGTGGAGGCTCGCACCGAGGCCGGCAAGTGCATTGACCACAAGCCAATCCTGTTTGCGTGGATAAGTTTGCGTGGCCACTGGGAATGCCCGGAGACCGAGCAACTCCATCACCCGTGCTTCCAGTCGCTGCGCCGACCAGTCGGTTCCGTGCATAAGGTCGGTGTAGCTCGCACTTGTCCCGACCGCCCCCTTGAGTCCCTTGCCGCGCAGGTTGGCGCGCACGCGTATGAGTTCGTCCCAATCGCCCAGGAGATCCTGCCCGTACTGGGCGAGCCTGTAACCGATGGTCGTTGGCTCGGCAGGCTGAATGTGGGTGAAGGCGATTGCCGCCGTGTCGGCTTCGGCCTCGATGCGCGCGGCAAGAATCACGAGCAAAGAGGAAAGCTTCTCAAGGATCAGGTCGAGAGCTTCGCCCATGCGCAGTGCATCCACGTTATCGAGCGCATCCATCGACGTCGCGCCCAGATGAATGATCGGTCCGCCAATGGGGCACTGTTCGCTGAAGGCGCGGATTTCAGCCATCAGGTCGTGGCGAGTCTCAATCTCGATCTCTGCGGCGCGGGCAATATCCACGTTCGCCTCGTTGGCGCGCAACTCGGCAACTTGCGCTGCCGCCACGAGGCCCGCCTCACATTGCGCCTGGGCGAGCGCCACCCAAAAGCGGCGCAGGAGCGACCGCTTGTGAAACTCGCTCCAAACACCGCGCATAACCACACTGCCATAACGCCAGGTGAGGGGCGAGAGATAGGTCTCATGACCGAAGGTCGGCCCGGTGGAATGCATACTCATGGCGTTGTCACTTTGGCGGCTACGACTCAGATATGATTACGACTCGGATATGATTACGACTCGGATACGATGACGAACGTTGATCGTACCACGCTGCGCCCGCAGGCGAAAGCCGGGCCGGGCAAGTGCAGCGAGGTCCGCATGACCTGAAAATATCGCGTCTTGCTTGCGCTCACCGGCAACTTCGTGTTATAATCACGACGTTATCTGGGGATGTACCGGTTTCGACGGGGCAGGATATCTCTGGACGGCAGGTCGTAGAGCGTCGACTACGTTAAAACAGGCGCACCACTATAAATGCCAACACAGGCAAAACCTTCAACTTCGGCTTCGCACAGGCCCCTGCGGCCCTCGCCGCCTAAGTTGAGCTGACCCCCTCGAGGGGTCACGGTCTCACGGCGATGGTGCTCGCAGGTCACGTGACGGCTGTAATAATCTGCGGAGTTGCGGTGGCTGAACGCCGATAAGGCCGCCTAAGACAATCGGCTCGCCAGAGACTGGATTCGGTCGCACAGATCCGCTCCGGCAAAATCAATTGCGCGACTAAGCCTGTAGAAGTCCTTGGATGAGTGTTTCGGACGCGGGTTCGACTCCCGCCATCTCCACAAAAGGTCCCCACAAGGCGGCCCGGACATTGTCCGGGCCGTTTTGGGGAGTGCCCCTGTGCCTCACATTCACCGACGCCAACACCGGCGCCATTCTCTCCACCAAATCCTGTCTATGAGTGCCATCTCTCGACGTGCATTTCTGCGCACGGCAGCCCAGTTGAGCGGCGCCGCTTTGCTCACTGGTTGCGTCCGCCCGGCGAGCGCAAATGACCATGTGTTGCGCCACGCGTTTCAGGACTTCACCGGCGCGACCGACAAGCCACCGGTTGCTCTGCCGAGCGAGCAACCCTACCCTAGGCCTGACGCCACTCTTGATGCGCAGATTGGTCAGATGCTTCTCGTGGGCTTCGCTGGCGCGTATCTGGGTGATGAGGCGCCGGTTCTCAACGCCTTGCGCTCGGGCAAACTGGGCAGTGTGGTTCTATTTGGGCACAATATTGTTGACAGGGAGCAACTGCAATCCCTTACCGCGTCTTTCCGCGCCGCCGCCTTGGTCCCACCGCTCATCACGTTGGACCAGGAAGGTGGCTACGTGAGTCGCCTTGGTCCCTGGGCGGGGATTGAACCCAACTACTCCGCGCAATACCTTGGTGAACTAGATGACCTGGCCGTGTCCACGGCGCAGGCGACAAGCACGGCAACGGCGCTGCGCGCTCTGGGCATCAACCTCAATCTTGCACCTGTGGTCGACCTGAATCTGAATCGGTCCAATCCCGTGATCGGCGGCGTGCAACGCAGCTACTCCAACGACCCGGAGATTGTCAGTGCGCAAGCGCTGGCTGCTATTGACGCGCATCACGCGCTGGGTGTGGGCTGCACGCTGAAGCATTTTCCCGGTCACGGCTCTTCGCGCGCAGACACGCACCTTGGCTTCGTGGATGTCACCGATACGTGGCAAACCACAGAACTCGCCCCCTACATCAAGCTCATTGCGCAGGGCAAGGTCGATGCCATCATGACCGCGCATATCTTCAATTCGACGCTCGATCCCGACCTTCCTGCAACACTGTCCAAGCGGGTGATCACTGGGTTGCTGCGCGAGAAGCTTGGCTACGATGGCGTGGTTGTGAGTGACGACATGCGTATCCGCGCAATTTCGGACATCTATACACCCGAGGATGCGATTCTCAAGGTGATCAACGCTGGTGTGGATTTGATCGCGATCAGCAACAACATTCCTGGCAAGGAAGCCCTCTCGCCCGACACCGCCTTCAGCATCATCCGCGGGCTGGTGGACAACGGGCAGATCTCCGCTGACCGTATCGCGCAATCATATCAGCGTGTCATGCGCCTCAAGGCCGCACTCAGCGCCAGGACTTCGTGGAACTGATCTATTGACACGAAGTCCGGCATCCCTCCTCCGACTCTCCCAGCCAATGCGCATTGCAGCGAGGCGCAAACGCGCTTGATTCCACTGGCGAAGATTCCATCCTCGTTTGCTTTTCATACGGTCGTGCGCTAGAGTTGCGACATGTCCGCGACCCCGCTGAAACCACACACCCAGGCTCTGCCCATCGAACCTCCGGCACCGCTCAATCGCTCCGCAAATGACGCCTCCGAGCCACAGCCGGATACACCGCAGACGCCTGTGGTCGAGGTGCGGGATGTGTGGAAGATCTTTGGCCCCAACCCCGATAAGCTGATCGCGTCGCTCAAGGACGATGCTTCAAAGATCGACATTCTCGGCGCGACAGGCCACGTAATGGCCGTGCGCGGCGTCTCCTTTGAGGTGTGTGCGGGCGAAACCTTCGTCGTCATGGGTCTCTCGGGAAGCGGCAAATCGACGCTCCTGCGCTGTCTGCCGCGCCTCATAGAGCCGACCCAGGGCCAAATCTTCATCGACGGCCAGGATGTGGCACAGATGGACAAGCACACGCTGCGCGACCTGCGCCGCCACCGCGTAAGTATGGTCTTCCAGCATTTCGGCCTGCTGCCCCATCGGCGCGTGATTGACAACGTCGCATACGGTCTGGAAATACAAGGCGTCAAGCGCGCCGCGCGCCTCGAACAGGCGCGCTCGATGATTGAACTTGTCAATCTCAAGGGGTGGGAAGAGTACTATCCCAGCCAATTGAGTGGTGGCATGCAGCAGCACGTGGGCCTGGCAGCGCGCGCTGGCAGTCGACCCGGAAATCCTCCTCTTTGACGAACCATTCAGCGCGCTCGACCCGCTCATTCGCCGCGAGATGCAGGACGAACTCGTCTCCATCCAAGCCCGCCTCAACAAGACGATTATCTTCATCACCCACGACTTCTCCGAGGCGGTCAAGCTTGGCACGCACATTGCGATCATGAAGGATGGCGAGTTTGTCCAGGTCGGCGCGGCCGAAGATCTCGTTCTGCGCCCAGCCAGCCGCTATGTTGAGGAGTTTACCCGCGACGTGCCAAAACTTGCGCGTCCTTTGTGCGCGCCACATCATGCAGCCGTGCACCGAACCACCGCCTGCAGGGCCACCGATTCACCGCGACGCAGAAGCTCGAATCGTGCCTTCCGCTCGTACTCCATGCCGAACATCCCGTGCCGGTAGTAGATTCCGAGGGCATGATCGTCGGCGCAATCTCCCGCCAGGCGATGCTGGACGTGCTTCGAATTGCGCAATAGCTCCGTCGATACGCCATGAATTCCAAACCGATGGCCGGCAACGGCCCCAATGTTGAACGGCAAGCCGGGATGACCGTGCGCGAGCGACGCACGCTCTCATTTGTGCTTGCGTGGGCGCTTCTCCTGGGAATGACAATTGCCCTGCGGACGATCAATCCAAATGGGGGCGGTTTTCCCGAAGGCCTGGTTTGGGGAATCAACACCCCCCTCGATAACTTCCAGATCGTGGGTAATCGGCAACCGCGGCACCCATTGGCTCTTTGTCTACGGCTTCGACCCCGTGAGCCATTTCCTCGATCGGCTTTTGCGCGGATTTGAATCCTTCCTGCTCGCACTGCCTTGGCCCGTGGTGATTGCGGCGCTGTGCGCCATTGCCTACAAGAGCGTTGGGCGCGCAGTGGCGGTCTTCACTGCGGTGGCGCTCCTGCTGATCGGTATGCTTGGCCTCTGGGACGCCACTATGAAGACCCTCGCGCTCATGGGCGTCTCCGTCTTCATTGCGCTGCTTATCGGCATTCCGCTGGGAATCCTTGCGGCCCGCTCGCCACGCGTCGAGCGCTTCCTGCGCCCCTTTCTCGACGCAATGCAGGTCATGCCCGCCTTCGTTTACCTCATTCCGGTGCTGCTCTTCTTTGGCATCGCCCGTGTCCCGAGCGTTGTGGCGACTGTAATCTACGCACTCCCGCCAGCCATTCGGATGACTTCGATGGGCATCCGCCAGGTCTCGGGTGCTGCGACCGAGGCCGCCGACTCCTTTGGCTCCACCTCGTGGCAGAAACTGCGCAAGGTGCAGCTCCCGATTGCCATGCCCACAATCCTGCTCGGCGTCAATCAGACAATGATGATGGCGCTGGGAATCGTGGTGATCGCTGCGATGATTGGCGCGGGCGGGCTTGGCGAGAATGTGCTCAAAGGGCTGCAGCGCCAGGATGTCGGCCGTGCGCTGGAGGCCGGGCTGGCAATTGTTCTGCTGGCAATGCTCTTCGACCGCATTAGCGCCGGGATCGCGCGCGAAAGCCGCCGCGCAGTTCTGCTTTCTGCGCCGCGCAAACAGGGCGCCGTGCCGCGCTGGCTCTCGCTCTACATTTTTTGGGCGACGGTCATTCTCGTATTGCTAATAGGCGCTTTCATCAGCTTCTCCGTGCCGGCGCTCAACGATTTTCCCGCGGCGCTGCACGTTTCGTTCGCCGCGCCGGTCAATACAGCGGTCGATTGGATGCGCGACAATCTCTACCAGATTGGCAACTCACCCTTCGGCACGGGCCGCTTCAGCGATTTCGTCATCATCTGGGTGCTCAATCCTGTGCGCGGCTACCTGCAAGGTCTGCCGTGGATCGTCGTTATTTTCGCCGGCCTGATTCTCGGCGCGCAGGCAGGCGGCTGGAAGATGGGATTGCTCGTCGCCTTCTGTATCTATGCGCTGGGCGGGCTCAACACATGGGACGAAGCGATGGACACCTTGAGCCAGGTTCTGGTTGCGGTGCTCATCACGGTGATGATCGGCGTGCCACTTGGGATCATGGCGGCCCGCTCAAAGTCCTTCGAACGCGTCCTGCGCCCTGCACTTGACTTCATGCAGACGATTCCGCCCTTCGTCTACCTGGTGCCAGTGATCATCCTCTTCAACGCCGGACGCGTGCCGGGGGTCATCGCCGCGGTCATCTATGCGATGGCGCCGATTACACGCCTCACCGATCTTGGCATTCGCCAGGTCTCCCCAAACACGCTCGAGGCTGCACGCGCCTTCGGCTCGACCGACGGGCAGGTTCTGCGCAAGGTTGAGTTGCCGATTGCCATGCCCTCCATCATGATGGGCCTCAACCAAACGGTTATGCTGGTGCTCTCAATGGTTATCATCGCCGGGCTTGTGGGCGGTGGCGCGCTGGGCTTCGAGGCGGTCAAGGGACTCGCCCGCAGCGACCTCGGCCGCGGCCTTGAAGCAGGGCTGGCGATTGTCGCACTCGCCATCATTCTCGACCGAATCACGCAGGCCTGGGCGCGCAACAGCCGTCTCGCAGGACCGCCGGAGGAGAGGTAGGCGAGTTTGGTTGACTGGTTGATGGGTTGATTGGTTGACTGGGTGACTTGCCGAGTAGCGCGCTCCGACAAGGCAGAACGCTCGCCGATCCCAATGAAAAAATGCACTGAACTGAAATCGTGTCGAAATCAGCAGTTTCAACGCATGGGCGCGACGTGCGCAAGGACGCAAGGAAAAACAACCCAAACAACGCGATTGCCGCGAGAAACCAGTTCAAAAGCACCGAGCAGCATGGCATGATCGCTTTTCCTGCCTTTGCTTTTCCTTGCGCCCTTGCCCACCTTGCGCCCTTCCGTTAAAACTTCCGGTTTCATGTGGTTATGAGTTTGGGTAGGCGCCGGCCCGTAGCCGGCGCCTGCGTAGGAAAGGAACGCGCTGCACTCTGTGGGGCACACGTTGACCACTTCGCTCCATGAGTGACAAATACCGGAGGGGAGATGGTCCAGCTGGACCATCTCCCCTCCGTCGGCGTTGCGATTCTTCAGTTGTTGAATACTGCCTGTTACTGCGGCAGCTCCATCGTGGCAATATACTCGCCGATCGTGTCGTTGTCGCTCGTGCCCAGCTCAATCCACTCGAAATTGAAGGCCTCGCCATCCTGCGCCACCTTGGCGGCGTAGAGCGTACCGGCGCTCAGGTCGCCCGGCTCGGTGGCAATGAACTTGAAGAAGACCACGTCAGCGCCGTCGTCGCCGAAGTAGACGGTCTTGTCATCTGGCATGACGATTGCATTCTCGTGGCTGAAACGACCCATTGCGAACTGTTTGGTCACCAGCGAGTTGATCGTATCGCCATCGCCGTCAGGCTGGATTTCTACGATGAAACCGTAGTCATAGGGGTTGGCCTGTTCGCCGAGAAATGCGGTCATGTTTGCCACAGGTTCCTGCCAACCAATGTTGCTGGCCATCGGCTCGTACTCCTCTGCAGTCAACGCCGTATTCCACGGGCTCACATTGCCGCCGCAAAGTGTCCATAGACCGTTGACAGCGGTCGTGTCCACGTTGACGCCTTCGACCACTTCCCATGTCGTCCCGTTGTTGCGGATGTAGAGATTGGTCACTGCGGCCGGGTCACACTCGTAGTTCGTGTACAGATAGCCCTCGCTGCTGTCATCCACCGTCGGCACGTACATGTTGGCGTCGGGTTGATTGCAGATGCTGTCACGACTGCCATCCGGGCGCACGACTTCCCCGATGCGGGAGTTCTGGTAATCATTGACAATCGCCTCGCCCACTCGGGAGAGAATCTGATATTCGCCCGCCGCAACCACGATGCGCAGTTGGTCGCCGCCTTCGGGCACGGAAATCTCGGCAAATTCGTCGGAGGCATTATAGCCATTGACGACGCCGACAAGGCCGCGGTTATAGGGATGCGGGTTGCTGCCGCTGGGGTGCTGGGCATTAAGAAGAGCGTACCGTCCTTGGCGATCGCCAAACCGGTTGTCTCCGCGCCAGTGGGAACCGTCGCAAAGCGGTGGAGGGCGCCGTCAAACATCCACAGCACGTTGTTGGCGTGATTGGAGGTGTCCTCGCCGATCCAAAGTCGGCCGAGGCTGTCCACCGCCAGATTGTCGGGATTGGCAATGTTGTTCACGTCGCACTTGTTTGGCGACGCGGCGTCGTCGTACGGGCCGCCGACAATCAGCGGAGCAATATTCACGATGTTGTTGTCGGCGTCAAAATCGCCCGAATAGACAATGCCGCACTTGTTCTCTTCAACCTGAACGTCACCTTCGCCGTCCGACATGCTTTTGCCAACCGTGCTCATCGCCCGATCGACCCGCTGATTGACGGGGTCCACGGCCACCCATTCCATTTTGTTGAACTCTGCCGTAGCGCCAACGGAACGCGCAAAGGCGCGGCTCTCAAGGAACGGCGCCATCGGATCGGTCAGGGGGATGATGGGATCTTCATTCACCTGGGCGCGCACGGGCAGCGCCATGAGCGCCAGCGCGGCAACCGCAGTCACGCCGAAAATGCGTGCGGCCATTCCGGACCATTTGTGCATTTGGAACTCTCCTTTGGGATTCCGACCTTTCATTTACTACGCGACCACCTGGCCGCTCCATCATTAAGCGGGATCGACGTCAACTGTGTGTAAACAAAGGGGATCAGGATCGTTAACCTTCGCGCGATGACGCGTTAACGCGTTGGGACCACAATCGTGCCAGCAACATACGTATGCGCATCACCTTTCATATGGAACCACTGCACCGTGGATATCGTAGGCAGAATGCTCAGAATATGCCGGCGATGCATTTTGCCCGTCTGCCTCCTATTCGCCGTTTTGGCAATGATACTATGCACGCCAAGTTGTGCTCGAGCGCAAGTCGTGGTCACGGACGCTACGCCAACTCCGGTTGCACTGATACCTGCAGACATTGCGTCACCCGATGGCGCATTGTCGCTTGATGTTGCTACATTCCTTGCCGATCCGCTGCTTCATGGCGCGTGGCTATGGCAGGCGAACTGCGTCCGCTGCCACGGCGAGTACGGTGCTGACCGCGTTGGCGAGGTGCTGAAGCCCAAGGCACTGCGGGACAAGATCACCGGCGCCGACAAGCAAGGTTGCGCTACCGCCTGGGCACTCACCAAGGGCGGACCGCTTTCGCTGGCAGAGATCAAGGATCTCGTGGCTTACATCGGCGCCTGGGAAGAAGCAGGCGCACCACCGGATCTCGCACCCCTGTTACCGATTCCCGCCCCTACCAGCCGCCCCACGCCGACGCCCGTAACGACTCGCCAAGCCACGGTGGTGACGCCGATTCCCTCTCACGACCCCGGACTCGTCGCCGCGCTGCAGGAGAGTCCCGTGTACGAGGGTGCGTGGCTTTACGCGGAGAACTGCGTGATTTGCCATCTCGGCTACAGTTCGGCGCGACAGGCCGCCCTGAATGACGACGCGACAATCCTCGACTTGGTCACTCATGGCAAGCCGGCCACGTCGATGCCCGCCTTCGGTATGCTCGTAGGTGGACAGTTGCGACGGGCTCAAATTGACTCGATTATCGCCTATATGCGTGCCTGGGAAGACTTCGGGCGCGAGCCCGAGCTCCCGCAAGAGATTGCCGCCGAACTTGCGCGCCGCACAACCATTGCCGCCTCGCTACCCACCGTGGCCGGCGCGCCCGCCTCCTTGGCGCCGCCTGCTGCACCCAGAGTCGTCGCTTCGGCCATCGCGCCACCAGCGCCAAGTCGCAGCGCCGGCGCCGACCCCGGCCTATGGCGCATCTTCCTGATGCTCGCGGCGATTGGCGCCACAACTGGCGTGGGTATTTTCGCGTTCGCCGTGGTATGCACTGCGATTGTCCCGCCCAAGCGACCGCCCGACGATCGAGGTTAGCCCGCCCCGAATGTCCACCAAGCGGAGAACAGCAGAACAGCAACACGGAGGCACGGAGATACACAGAGGAGCACGGAGCATGCGACACTGGCGTTTGCCGTTCTCCGTGTTCGCTCCGCGCCTCCGTGTTGCTGTTCTGCTCATGTGCTAACTTCAGAGGCGCGCTTTGTTCTCCATTGCCCGCGCATAGAGGCGTTCATAGGCCGCAGCGCTGCGCTCCCACGAGAAATCCTGGGTCATCGCCCGCTGGATCATCTGGGCGATGTGCTGCGGCCGGTCATAATAGGTGCTGACGGCCCAGCCAACGGCGTAGTAAACAGCGCCCGGTGATGCTTCCCAAAACTTGAACCCTGTGCCGCCGCCCGTTGCCTCGTCATACTGCTCGACGGTGTCGTCAAGCCCGCCGGTCGCACGAACTATCGGCAGGGTGCCGTAGCGCAGCGAGTAGATTTGGTTCAGACCGCACGGCTCGTAAATGGACGGCATGATGAAGAAGTCGCTGCCGGCTTCAATCCAGTGCGCAATCTCGTTGTTGTAGCCGATGTAGCTGCCGATCCGCCCGGGGAAGCGCGCCGGAAGGCCCCCGAAGTAGCTCTCCAGTTCAGGATCACCCGACCCCAGAATGACGAACTGGACGCGCATTGCATTGACAATTCCTTCGATCGCCTGCGCCAACAGCGCCAGCCCCTTTTGATCGGCGAAGCGGCTGACAACGCCAATGACCGGTGTATCGGCGCTTATCTCGAGCATGAAGCGACTTTGCAGCGCGCGCTTGTCGGCCTCCTTGCCGGCCATATCGGTAATTCCATACTGCGCGGGAATCAGCCTGTCTGCATCGGAACTCCACTCGCCGTAGTCGACGCCGTTGACGATGCCCATATAGTCATCGCCCTTGTTGTTGAGCATAGGCGCCATGCCATAGCCGAGTTCGGGCGTGCGTGTTTCACGTGCATAGGTTGGGCTCACGGTGTTCACCACATCGGCAAAGGAGATGCCGCCCTTGAGAAAATTAACCGCACCGTGATCTTCCAATGCACCTGCGTGGAAGTTGTTCCAGCCCAGCCCCAGATACGGGAAACACGATGCGTCGTAAACGCCCTGATAGGCAATATTGTGAATTGTCAACACACTCGCAGCGCCCCCAAGAACGGGGTCCTCCCAGTGCCAGACCTTCAGGTATGCTGCCGCGAGCGCCGTCTGCCAGTCGTGCACGTGAACGATGTCGGGCGCAAAGCCCATGTCGCGCGCCAACTGCAGTCCGCCGCGGCTCAGAAAACCGAACCGATAGGGGTTGTCCTGATAGTCGTTGTAGGTTGCGTCGTGGTAAAGACCGCTGCGCCCAAAGTACTGCTGGTGATCCAGAAAATAGACAGGCACCCCTTGATGATCGGCCGCGTCGACAGCGCACCAGATCTGGCCTGTGCCCATCCATACGCCCATTGAATCCCAGTGGCGGCGCAGGCCGAACTTGCGATAATTGACGCTGCCGTAGCGCGGCATGACGACCATCAACTCGTGGCCGCGTTCGTGAAGCGCCACTGGCAGTGCGCCGGCCACGTCGGCAAGGCCGCCAGTCTTGGCAAAAGGTGCAACTTCCGACGCAATGAAGAGAATCCGCAGCGGGCGATCCATGCGCTGGCTCCTGGCTGATTGTGCACCCGCGCCGGGTTGGGGTGCTGGATGGTAGCGCACCCGCACGGGGCGCTGGGTGATTGGGGTGTCTATATGGTATCACGCCCGGCCATATGGCTCGAACAACGGACGATCAGAAGCGGGGCAGAGGATAACTCCTCTGCCCCGTAAGGTAGTCCTATATCCGTCACAATAGCGCCTTCGCGCCAGCGAGGGGCTACCGGCGCACCTGTACCGGCTCCTTCTCCTTCGCCGTTGTGCGCGTAAAGATTTCGTCTTGCTGGAACTTTTGCTCGAGGAAGCGGCCATGAGCAAGCAACTTCTGCATGTCATTCACGGCGTAGTCAGCGACGATGGCCTTCATTTCGCGGTCAAGAATATCCAGTTGGTCGCCCAGCAGTTGTCGCGCCGTCTTGCCGTTGCGCAGCGGATAGAAGTTGGCGAACTGGGGCGGCAGATTGAAGTAGTTCTGCAGCGCCGTGGGCAAATACTCAAACGCCGTCTGCCGAATTGTGTAGAGGCTGCGGTCACCCTCACCAAGCAGCATCAACTGCGGCAGGATCGACAGTATCGAATCCTTGATGCTCTCCACCTTAAGATAGATTTCACGCGGCGCACGTCGGCGCGTTGTGCGCGCAACCTTCTCAAGTTCCTCGCGAATCTCCGCTTCACTCACCTTGCGCTGCCAGTCAAGCTCCATCTGTTTGTTCCGCGGCGTCAGTAGCACGCCGATCAGATAGAGCGCCAGCACGATCAGCAAGCCGAAACGGGGCAGCAGACCATAGTACATCAGCACGCCGCCGAAGACCGCCAGTGCCATTCCCACGAGATTGGGTCGGCTGTAGAAGTATGCCCAGAAGCGCTGGGCTGCCGTCATTTCCACAATTCCACCACCTGCGGCGAAACCACGCCGATTAAGCTTTCCCGAACGGGTCGAAGCGCCCGCTGACAACCCAAATTGTACCATACCCACGTTTCCACCTGCCTGCAAATTGCCTGGACCTCTGCCCCCTAAAGCTTAAGTGGGTCTTCTTCTTTGACCGGAGGGGCGCTCTTGTCGACTGTCTCGGACTCGACAATGCGCATGCCACCCGTAACCTCGACCACCTCGGCATTGCGGACACGGTCGAGGTATGTTTGCGACTTCTTGACCTCAGTGGAGAGCATCTCGACTGTCTGCTGCATGGAATCAAGCGCCTGCAACTTGTACGTCGAAATCATGTCCATGGTCTCATAGATATTCGTGAACGCGGCCTGGAGGCGCTCCATGCCAATCGTTGCACCCGCCGCTTGCTGATGGACCGCCGTCGACTGCTCACGCAACATGACGGATGTCGATTCGATCACGCTGCCTGTCGTCGCATTCAACGCGTTGATCTGGTCCAGAACAAGCTTCTGGTTTGCCAGCGCCTGTGCAACGATGACCGCCGTGCGCAGCGCCGAGACCGTGGTCGTTGAGGCGCGATCCACGCCTTTGATGAGTTCCAGATTATTCTTGCGGATGATGTCAAGCGCCAGATAGCCCTGAATCGTCACTGCAAGCTGCGTCAACAGATCCTGCACCTTCTGCCGCACATAGAAGAGCATCTCCTCCTTGACCACGCGCGCCTTGTCGGGGTCCTCGGCCTCGATTTCGGCGATGCGCAGAACGAGCGACGAGTCGATCTTGCGGCCAATGTACACATACTGCTGCAGCCGCCCCATGATGCCCCAGAGATTGATCTTCTCCTCTTCAATCGACGCGTTGTCCTTGAGCAACTCATCCTGGCTGTGATAGAGCGACGTCAGAATCGCGTTGATGTGCGACTGCGCCGACTGGTACTTGAGGAAGTAATCGCGCACCCGGTCGCCGGCGGGAACCATGCCCACCCATTTGCGCAATCCGCTCGTGTTGTTCTGTCGCGAGGGGTCGAGCTCCTCGACTGTCTTGCGCAGGTCGAGCATCGCCTTGCTCACCGGCGACTTGTCATCGAAGAAGCCGGACGAAACGGACTGAATTGGCCGCTCAAGCAGGCGATTGGAGACGTTTGCCGCTTTGCGAATCTCGTCGTTTCCCAGGTTATGGATCGCGTTCAACTTGCTCGCGAACGGCTCGCTGTTGGAGGGCGCGTTAAGCACCTGGTTCACGAATTCATTCACCTTCGCATCCAGCGACGTCGCCGTGCCGGGATCCATCTTGATCATGTTGTCTGCATGGTCCGGCGCGATTGGCTTGACCGGCTGCGGCGGCGTCAAGGTCGCCGGCGGCTCAAGAGTTTCGGGCGTCAACTGGGCTTTCGCCTCGGGCGTCACTTGATCGGACATACAAACATCCCTTTCGTATGCATACTTGGATTCGTTATGAGTCAGCTGACCGCTGCGACTCGATGGATTGCGTCAACTTTCGCTGGTCTCACGTGAACATTACGCAAATTCTTGTCTGGGGTTGCAACTGTCGCCATGAATTGAGCCAGACGCGGTTCCCGGGAACCTGCCAAGGAGTATGCCGCCATTTTGCGGCGCTGTCCACTGTCGGAAGGAAGAATCAGTCCACCGAAGATAGGCTTCCAAAGGCGAAAGCCTCGCTTCTTCGCCCAGTCCGGTTCCTGGGCGCAACAAAGAAGGAAGGCAACCGAGCGGCTGCCTCCATTCGATCCACTCATTCTCGCTCCTCGAGGCTCCAGCGAGTGCTCAATGGAACCTACGGCAGCCAGGCCTTCCAGGTCGCCTCGTTGGCATCGAGCCAAGCTCGTGCCGCCTCTTCGGGCGTCTTGCCGTCAAGTTCTACTGCGGCAATCATTGAAATCTGGTCTTCCGTTGAGTAGTTCATGTTCTTGAGAAGTGTGTAGGCATCGGGCGCAGCGTCCTTCAGCCCGGCCCAGAAAATTTTGAAAAGCTGATCGGAAGGATAGTCGCAATCCACACCGCCTTCGGGCGCCTTGGCGTAGCATTCGGCGCTGTATTCGGGTAGCTGGACAGCGGTCAGGTCATACTTGGCGTGGATCGAATGGGGCGTCCAGAAGTAGAAGAGAAGTGGCGTCTGGCGGCTCTCGGCGGCATTGAGCGCTGCCAGCACAGCGTCTTCGGAACCGGCGTTCACGATCTGAAAGTCGATACCCAGGTTCTTCATGATCTGATCATCGTAGGTCACCCAGGAAGGGTCACCGGCCAGGAACTGCCCCTTGTCGCCGGTCTCGGCGGTGGCAAAGAGTATAGCAGTTTCGGGTTTCTGAAAGCCCTCCCAGGTTGCCAGCGAAGGATCCTTCTCGAGCATGTAGCTGGGAATGTACCAGCCAATCTTGCCCACGACGCCGAGCGGCCCACCGTCTTCCACGAGCGCTTGCTTGTCAATGTACTCGGCGACGTTGTCGGCATGGCCCGACGGCCAGACTTCCAGGCTGGCGTCAAGTTCGCCTTTCGCGAGCGCAGGCCATTGCGCGTTTTCGTCGATGCTCGTCACTTCCACCGGGAAGCCGAGTTGCTCCTCAAGCAGAATCCGGGCAACTTCGACGTTAAGTTCCGATGCGGACCATGGGCTCTCCGCTAATTTGATCGTGGGCTTTTCGGCTGCCGTTGCGGCCGAAGCGTTAGGTGATTCGCCACTCGACGGCGCAGCGGCCGGAGCAGCACATGCTGCCACGAGCATGACGGCAAGCGCCATGGCGAAAGCGGTAAGTCGATTCATGGTTTCTCCTTGTGGTTCTGAATTCCTGCCGACCTTCATCCGGCGAGGATTGGGCGAGTATAGCACCCGAGTTTGGAGGTGTCAACGAACGTGCGTTCATGGTCGCAGGGCTTCTCAAAAGTCAGCAATTCTCGGTTGCACCGGCGAACGGCACCTCATTCCCAACCCTTCTCCATGCGGAGAAGGGAGCAAAGCCGGCGCGTCTACCCGAGGAATGACTCTTGCGGCGGGATCGTTTTTCAGCCGTTTCCGCATGGAGAAGGGCTGGGATGAGGTGCCGTCGTTGCAACATGTCGACTTTTGAGACGCCCTGGTTCATGTCGCAGGGCGATTGTGTCTAGTTTGAGGGCGGGCGAAAGGTGACCATAATCGAAGGAATCGGAGTGAGGAATTCATCGACCCAGACGTCGCCGGCGGAGAACCCGGACTCGCTGCCAAAACCGTGGTTAATTGAAGTCGCCCTCGACAACAAAACCAGCGCCGATCCTGACGGGTTATTGTGTTTTGGGCTGCCGACACGGTGTGTTGATCAGGCAATCGGGTTGGTGCGCGCTGCATTGCCAAAGCGCACGGGTATGCGCCGCTCAAGGCGGATTTCGTGGGTGTTGACGAAGCAAGTCGATGCGACGATGCGCACACCGGCGGCGTTTGCCCAATCGAGCGCATCGGCAAAGTCCGGATCGGTCGCACGATGCGCTTCGAGTGCGTCAGCGTCGGGGCGCTGCACGATGAAGACGACGGCACACTGGACTCCGGTGCGAGCGAGCGCTGCCAGTTCAAGCAAATGCCTGCGCCCACGTGACGTCACAGCATCGGGGAAGCGTGCGACTCCGTCCACAACGAGAGATGCTGATTTGACCTCAATCCACATGAAGCGCCCATCTGCAAAGGTGAGGCGGAAATCGGCGCGCGAGTGCGGTGTCTTCGCTGTGCCACCGGAGCGCGCACTCTCCGGCAAGGGTACTTCGCGTCGCACTTCGCATAGCGATGAATAGTCCACAATGTCCGGAAATAAGCCCTGTTCCAGCCCCTCGGCAAAGAGGGCGTTGGGAACGCGCGTGTCAAGGCTGATCAAGCGTCCGTTCTCGGGGTGTTCAACGAAGCGCATGTCCCACTGTGTGGACCGCGCCACCATTCCGGCCCGCGCCGGAGCAGCCTCGCTCACGAAAATGCGGGCGCCGGGAACAAGCAACTCGGTGAGTCGGCCGGGGTCGGCGCAGTGGGCAACTACAACTGCGCCGGTCGCCAGGCGTGCGTGGACGACATAGCGATTAGGGCGCAACAAGAAGGTTGCCGGCAGAACTTCAAACGAGAAGTGCATGTTGAGGCCTTTGGTGCTGCGTCTCGCAAGTGCGACGGTTTTTCGTAGCGGCTGCTTCAGCTGCCGTACCCACCAAGACGCCGCATTTCGGCTCAACGGCAGCTGATGGACGTTTCCGAACTGTTCCGGAACAATGCGTGCCGCTGCCACCGCCATAGGCTGAAGCCTACGGCTATCCAACCCAAGCCTGCTGAAGCAGGCTGAAACCCTTTGCACTCGAGGGCGACGGTGTCAGTCGGCTTTAGCCGACTTGGATTGGATAGCTGCAGGCTTGAGCCTGCAGCGGTGGCCGCGGCGAAGTGATTTTGCCAACGTGTTGTGGCAATCTCCATAGGCCTATGGCTATCCAACCCAAGCCTGCTGAAGCAGGCTGAAACCCTTTGCACTCGAGGGCGACGGTGTCAGTCGGCTTTAGCCGACTTGGATTGGATAGCTGCAGGCTTGAGCCTGCAGCGGTGGCCCGGCGAAGTGATTTTGCCAACGTGTTGCGGCAATCTCCATAGGCCTATGGCTATCCAACCCAAGCCTGCCGAACAGGCTGAAACCCTTCTGCACTCGAGGGCGACAGTGTCAGTCGGCTTCAGCTGACTTGGATCGGATAGCTGCAGGCTTGAGCCTGCAGCGGTGGCCGCGGAGATGTAACTGTTCCCGACGATTTCGCCAATCTTCATATGCAGCCGCTACATATCCGCAACGCTCCTGCTTGACACAGCGCTTGAAAGATCGCTGCATGGCCCACGGGCAGAGTTCCGGCATTGCGGCCTTATGCGGTCGACCCGCACGAGCTAGCGTCGAGCCTTGCGGAGAGGCAGTTCTGCAAGGAGCGGCCTAAGCGCCTGCCACAACGCGCGAACCTCGTCCACCGCTGCGGATCGCTCCGCTGCGGGCGCATAACGGGAAGCACCGACCGCAGCGCCCATTGCACGCACGGTCGCTGCAGCGCGCCGGCCGTCTACATTCGTTTTCATGCTGAGATCCTCTGTCAGCGCGGCGAGGGTTGCGCCGTACTCAAGCGGCGTGTCGCCGGGTTGGGAAGGTGCGCCGGCGCGTGCACCCCACGCCAGCAGCGAGAGCCACGGGTCTTCGCGCATCATGCGAATCCGACGCACAACGCTTGCGGCAAGCCAGACGAGGCCGAGGATAGGCAACAGCCAGAACAACATCTGCGGATTCCATTCGATGCCCGGCGGAGTTGGTTGGGGCGGTTTGAGCGCGTCGTCACGATCAAACGCAAGGGTTGCACCGCTACCAACGCGCTCGATTGGGGTGCGCGATGCTGTCGGCTCAAACGGAATCCACCCTACACCGTCCAGGTACACTTCAGGCCACGCGTGGGAGTCGGCGGCGCTGACCAGCCACGAACGGGCATCGTGCAGCCAGTCGCCGGGTGCGTAGCCCGTCATGAAGCGAGTGGGCAATCCGGCGGCGCGCGCCAGGACGACAAACGCTGTCGTGTAGTAGTCACAGTAGCCGGTCTTGAGGTCGAAAAGGAAGAAGTCGGCAACATCCGTCACTTCTGGCGGCGGTGCGGGAATGTCAAGATTGTATGGAAAGGTGCGCAAGTAGTCCTGGATTGCCAGCGCCTTGGCATAGGGTGACGCGATGCCCGCCGTGAGGGAGGCGGAGAGTGCGCGTGTTCGCTCCGTCACCGTCGGCGGCAGCTCGAGAAAGGCATCAAAGCCGGGCGGCAATGGATTGGACGCTCCCCACGGCGGAAGCGCGCGCAGCATCTCTTCATCCAGAGCTGGGGTGTAGGAAATCAGCGTATAGCTGCCGGCCCCCGTGGTGGCCGTTGCAAGCTGACCCTGAGCGTCATACTGGAGCCAGACGCTCGTGCCTGACTCGGCAAACTCGCCTGCGCTGAAGAGCGTGCGTGCAGGCAGGAAGGTGCGCACTGTCTGTGCGAGCAAGCGGCGACCGCTTTCATTTACGCCGGTCCTGCGCGTGTCGGCAGGCAACTCCTCCACGGTGCGCTCGGCGTCAGGCTCCCAACCAAGCCCAGTATAGACGTTGAATGCCGTTGCGTTGAGATAGGGCGCAAATGGGGGTGCATCGTAGCTTGCGGGGCTGTCGCCGGTGCGCAGTTCGAGAATTCGCGCATTGTTGAGCTCCGGACCACTGCCCAGCAGGAAGCTATTGGGAAGTCCCGTCGTGGTGCCGGAAATGCTGTAGCGTGGCGCCGTTTCAATATTGGGGAATGCCTGCTGGCGCACCGTTTCGATGCGTGCGTCAATCGGCGCGACGAGGCGCGCGTAGAAGTCGGAAATTGCACGTACGGAAAAGACTGGAGCTACAGCGGCGAGCAGTAGCGCCACCGAGGCGAGCGCCGCGGCATTGAGCCAGCGCTCGTTCAGCACGTCGGGATTGTAGTCGGTGTGCGCCTCCTGCCACCGGTCGGCAAGCCGATTGTTGTCGAGCGCAACGTGCAGCAGAAGGACAAGGGCCAACGCCGAAAGAAAGTAGAGACGCCCGCTTCCGCCAAAGAAGGCTATGGCAGCGACGAGCACCAGCAGTGGGGCCATCGCCGGCAGCGCCCGCAGTGTTGCGCGGGTCAAGGCGGCAGAGAGCGCCGCGATCACCCAGATTATCGCCGTCGCGAAGAGCGCAAAAACCCGTTCGTCGGGAATCACGCTGCCGGCCTGCGCGCCCGACCACCAAACGGAGAAACGCGCACCGAAGCGAATCACGGCCTCATTCATGCCGGCCTCAACTGGAGATATATTGCCGGAACGGAGCAGAGCAACGACCGACCTCGCGTCCGGCAGCCAGTTGATCAGGAGGACGCTGACCACGAATGCGCCAAGCAGCAGTACAACGATCGCCGCGTAGAGGGTGGAATATGTGCGCGCCTGTGCAACACGCACGGGACGATGCCAACCCGCTGCCCACCAAACGCACACCACGGCGAGTGCTCCGGTCCACGCCAGCAAGTTGACAGTCTCGGGAAGCCGCACCCAGTTGTTGGCGCGCAACGCAAACGCAGGCAGGGCGGCAAGCGCCACACATGCGCAGAACGCGATCCAGCCCTGCCACGGCCGTAACCCTGTGGCAACAAGGCGAAATGCACGCGCCGGAAGCGAATCGGTCATCTCGCGCAAGTCGACAACTGGGCGGTCCTCGAAGCCCATCAGGCGACCTCTTCCTCGATCTCAACACGCACGACGCCACCGCTCGGCGTAGAACGCAGCTCAATCCGGCGGCGGCGGTGGGTGATCAGTGCGGTCAGCCGTGCGTCAACGGGCAAAATCTGCACGGGAATGTTGTAACGGGCGAGAAGCACCTGTACATTTGCGGCGGCGGCGGCGGTTGCCTCTGTGGTGATGAGCATGAGGCCGGCTGCAGCGCCCGATTCGGAGATGCGAAGCAGTTCGGCGCACCAGCGGTCAACCGCCTCAGGGTCGAGCAGTTGCGAGGTTACGACAATCAGGCTCGCTCGGTTGCCTACCATCAGCCGGCTGGCAGTGAGCAAATCGGCAAGGGGCATAGGGCTCGGATCAAGCGGTGCAAGTGCGGCGAGTATTTGCCACAAGTGACCGCGGCCTGCGGCGGGGCGCACCGTGATTGCGCGCTGATCCTCGCCCGATGCGGTGAGGAGGCCGACGGCCCGCCTGCTACTCCCTTCGAGGAACTGCGCGGCGAGGCTCACTGTCGCAGTCAGACCGATTTCAAGGGTTGACTTTTCGTCCTGGGTTGCGACTGCCGCGCGATCCGCGTCAAAGAGCAGCCAGATGTCTCCGCTCGGCTCGAGCTCCATTTCGCGCACCATCAGGTGCCCTTGCCGCGCGCTGCTTGGCCAGTGAACGAAGCGCAGCCCATCGTTCGGCTGATGGGGGCGCACGCTTGCCGCGGGCAGCGAACCGCCGAGAGGGCGGCGGGTGCGCACGTCGCCGCTTGCATAGCCGCGCGGCAGGGGGAAGGTGGGCAAATTGACGACGCGCGGGTGAATCAGGAGCGCCTCGTTACGTGCGTCGCGCACATCAAGTTCAAAGAGCCGCAAGGGATCACTGGTAAGGAGCCTGTGGGGACCAAGCTGAAAGAGCCCACGCCGTGGACATATCGCCGTCGTGCGCCATTTGTCATAGTTGTTCGCGCCGAGTGAGATCACGCGGCCCGGATTGTAACCCGGCAGCGTTGAGTCATCAATCAGTTCGGCCCAAACCGCGGGCGCGCTACTTGTATTGTCGACGCGAAACTCCTCCTCGAGTGTGTCACCCACCACGAGAATCGTGCCATGGCGGCGACGCTCGACGCTGAGCCCGCGGGCAAGTTCGCGCACCCACAACCAGGCCCCCAAATAGCAGACGATGAGAACGGCCGCCAGGGTGGTCCAGACAGGGTCGGGCATGGCAATATGTGCGATAACGATTACGGGCAGGACAAAGAGTGGCCAGCGCACCCGCATCGTTACGGTGGCATTGACGGGCAGTCCTCGGTTGAGGATGGTTGAGGCTCGAGAGGGGATTTGTTTCATGGCGGCACCTATGCCAGAATGTCTGTGCTAACCAATTAGACCACAGAGGAGCAGTTTCGACCAGTGACATCTACACCCGTGACATTCCCTGCGCCGGAATCAGGAGTCGCTTCCGCCATTGATACGGCCGAGGCCGCCGGACTATGGCGCGTTGACCTTCATTCGCACACAATTTACAGCAAGGACTGCCTCACGCGCACCGAAGCGTTGCTCTCGCGCGCGCACGCCAATGGTCTGCGCAAAATTGCCGTCACCGAGCACAACCGGTTGGATGGCGCGCTCATTGCCAAACGCATGGCGCCGGACCTGGTCATCGTTGGCGAGGAGATCAAGACGACACGCGGCGAGATTATTGCCTACTACGTGCAGGAAGAAGTGCCGCGCGGCCTTTCACCCCAGGAGTCGATTCGGCGACTGCGCGATCAAGGTGCAGTCATCAGTATTCCCCACCCGCTTGATTCATTGCGCAGCTCGGCGATGGGGCGAGATAACGTGATGGAGATCATCGACGCTGTCGACGCACTTGAGGTGCTTAACGCACGCTGTGTGCGCGCAGGCGATAACAGTGCGGCCTACGATCTGGCGCGCCTTCACGGCAAGTTGATGACTGCCGGCAGCGACGCGCACACCCTCCATGAGGTGGGACGTTGCGCTTTGCTGATATCGCCCTTCGAGGACAACGCACGCTCGTTTCTCGCGGCGCTGCGCACCGCCGTTCCCGATGGCCGCGAGAGCGCCTTCTGGCCCCACTTTGCGAGCACATACGCCAAGCTGCGCAAGCGCGTTGCTCCTGTACGCCTCACTCAATGAGCGCGTTCAGCAAGACGCGACAATCACCTGTAACGACTCTCACCAAAGCAACAGACACAATTAATACTTCATTAAGTTGAGGCAGCCATACTGTGGGTGCGCTGTTGTGATGGCGTTCGAGCGTGACCTTCCACGCCGGGCGTCATTGAGAGCCTCGCTGCCAGCCCTCCTGGAGCGAGGCTCTCAACCTTTCCGCCCCCTATCAAACGCTCAAGGTATGGACGCAACGGCTGTTTTGTGTTGGCTGCAAATACAGACGTATACTATCCAGTATGTCCGCAAGACCCTGCATTCCCCGCATTGCTGCGCGACTTGCCCTGCTGATTCTGCTTACCACCATCCCCGTGGCGCAGCAGACGCTCTTTGCTGCCTCAGACCCCTGCAAGCCGCCCAATGTTTTGCCCGCTGCCGTCTGCGATTTCGATGATTGGCACGGTGATTCGCCGCGCCAGGTGGCCAACGGTTGGACGGAGTACATCCTTTCGGGCAACCCGGACTACTACCGCGACGAGCATTCGTTCTTTGGTGGCGGCACGCAGACACTTCGCTCCGGCGAGCCTTTCCTTGCCGGAATCTGGACGCAGGCGGATGTCACGCCAGGCGCCGGGTATCGTGCCAGCATCGCCTGGGGCGCCCCCAATTTACCCGCCGAGTTTGGCAGGCAGTTGGGCCTTGATCCAACTGGTGGGACGGATCCACGCGCCCCACGGTGATTTGGGGGCCGCAGCACTTCGGTGACGGGCGCATGCTCAACTACATCACCGATGGACCGAATATCGATCTGCGCGCCAGTGCGGTTGGCAATCGCATGACATTGTTCTTCTCGGTCGACCGCCCCACGAGTTCGGGTGATGGGCTGATCTTCATTGATGCGATCGCACTGTATCCTGATGATAGCGCGCCCCCGCCAATCGACGCTCCGACCGCTACACCGGTTGAAGCGCCAACCGAGGTCCCGACAGTGCCGCCCACTGAAGTGTCGCCCACCGAAGTGCCGACTGAGATACCAACTGCGGCACCCACGGTTGCGGTGGTGATTGAGCCGGGGACGGTCATGACGGAGACGTTGGGTCCTGAGGGAATGTCCCAGGAGTTCCTTCCGATCACCGCTTCGCAATCAATTGTTGCCGCGGAGGCAGTGCCCGTCCAGGTGCTTGATCCGCCATCGCCTTTCCCAACCGACGCGCCAATCGCGCCCGCGACGGCTACAGCGCTGCCGTCAGCGACGCCGCTGCCGACGGCAACCGCGACGCCCACGACCGTGCCATCTGCCACTCCGACCGTCACGCCCACATGGACACCGTGGCCAACTTTGCCGCCACCGCGCTTTATCTCGGCGGCAGGGACAGCAATTCAGTCGGGCAACGTCAACAGCCTCCGCTCTGTGCCCTCTTCACGCTGGAGCCTGGCTCTCCTGGGAAGTTTTGCGCTTGCAGGCGTGATGGTATTCGGTGGATCGCTCTTCTGGGTCAGGCGGCGTTAGTCGCGAGACTGGCGGCGCGTCACAGCCCGAGATGCAGTGCGAGTTCGTGAGTACGAGAGTTCCATGCGAAGGCCGTGCATTGCACGGCCTTCGCTGCTCGGAGTGGATAAATTGTGGAGGCCAATATGCACCAATATCGAATCCCGCTTGTCCCCGGTCCAGTCTCGATCCCGCCGGAGATTCTCGAGGAATACAACCGCGACTACGCAAGCGCTGACCTCGAAGACGAATTCTTCAACTTGTACTCCGCATGTGAATTTGGCATGCAGAAGTTGCTCGGCACACGCAATGATGTTGCCTTGATGGCGGGCGAGGGCATGGTGGCGCTGTGGGGTGCGCTCAAGAGCGCGCTTCTTCCGGGCGACAAGGTGCTGGCTGTGGCCACAGGTTTCTTTGGCTATGGCATTGCCGAAATGGCGCGGCAGATTGGCGCCGAAGTCGAGGTTGTCGGCTTCGAGACCAATCAGGCGCTTGACCCTGATGCCGTGCGCGCAATTGCAGAGGAGTTCTCACCGAACATGATCACTGCGGTGCACTGCGAAACGCCCTCGGGAATCCTCAACCCGCTGGACGAACTGGGTGAAATCGCCCGAGACGTGGATGCGCTTTTCTACGTGGACATGGTGGCCAGTGGCGGCGGCGTGCCCGTTGAGGTTGACGCGTGGAATGTGGACCTGGGTCTCATGGGCAGCCAGAAGGCGCTGAGCCTGATGCCGGACCTTGCCATGGTGACGATTAGCCGGCTTGCATGGGAACGAATGGCCCGCGTGGACTATGCCGGCTACGACGCGCTGCTGCCCTTCCGCAGCGCCTGGCGCGACCGCTACATGCCCTACACGCAGAACTGGCACGCATTCGCCGGCCTCAAGGTGTCGCTCGACGCGCTCTTTGCCGAGGGGCTTGACGATGTGTTTCGCCGTCATGAAGACGCCAAACTTGTCTGCCACAGACGGCTGGAGGGCATGGGTATTCGGCTCTATCCCGAAGTGCGTTCCACAGCATCGCCCACCGTGACCGCTGCCTATATGCCCGACAACTGGCCCTGGCCCGTGCTGAATCAAGCGCTGCGTGCCGAGGGGATGGCCGTCGGCGGCAGCTACGGAGCGCTGGCAGGACAAGTCTTCCGCATCGGGCACATGGGTTCTCAAGCCAACCACGAACTCGTCCATCGCGGCATGGACGTGCTTGAGCATGTGCTAACCGGGCGGAGGGCGAGCGTCTAAATCACGCGCCATATAGCTTTATCGACCGGCAGTATGGTCGCAGGGCATGATCTCTTGGGCAGAATGGGTCAAAGATACTGAGTTGCCTGCGAGTCGGTGCTATACTCGCGCCGGCGTGAGAGGGCGCAACGGCGCCCCGTCGTATCGATCACTACGGGCACCAGGAGGCACAGAGCTGCAATGGAAAACCTAACTCTCGATGAAATGAAGCGCCTTGCCGCACATCACAGCAGCCCCGCGGTCACCATTTACATCCCCACGCACAGGCGCGGGCGCGAGGTCGAGCAGGACCCAATCCGCTTCGGCAATCAGCTGCGTGCGGTGGAGAGTCAACTCACCGCGCTAGGGCTGCGCACGCCCGATATCGGCGCATTCCTTGCGCCTGCGCGTGCTTTGCTCGACGACGCGACTGTCTGGCAGCACTCGCAGGATGGCCTCGCAGTATTCATGGACACTGAGCAGTTCCACGCCTATCGTCTTCCCTTTGACGTATCAACGCGCACCATTGTTGCCGATCGCTTCTTCCTCAACCCTTTGTTGCCGCTCTTCACGAACAATGGCCACTTCTACATTCTAGCGCTTAGCCAGAACGCATGGCGGCTTTTCGAAGGAACGCGCTTCAGTGTGGGGGAGATTGACAAGCCGGCTGATGCGCCCGACTCCATTGCCGAGATACTGCAACGATACGAGGCCGAGGCCAATCTGCAGGCGCGGTCCGCAGGCAGTTCGCCTAGTTCAGGTAGTCTCTTCCACGGCCATGGTGGCGCGGCCGGCGATGAGCGGAAGCGAATTGCAGAGTACCTTAATATCCTGGACAAGGCGCTCATGCCCATTTTGTCCGAGAGCAATGCGCCGCTTGTCATTGCTGGGGACGTTTCACTGCTTCCCATTTATCTCGAACAGACCAACTACAGGCATGTGGTTGAGGAAGGACCCGCGCGGCAACCCGGAGCTGCTCAGCGCCAAGGAACTCCACGAGCAGGCCTGGCCATTTGTGAAGGAAAAGTTCCGCGCCGACCTGGATGCAGTGCTTTCCCAATATGGCACTGTGGCTGCAAACGGACGCGCCGTTGCTGCCCTCGAGGCGGTTGTGCCGGCTGCCATGCAGGGCCGCGTAAGCGTCGCTTTGTTGCCGCCGGGCCTCGAGGTGTGGGGTACGGTCGCAGCGGATAGTGGTGAAGTCACCCGCACCGATGAAGATGCGCCCGGTGCGCTTGAGCTCGAGGGCTTCGTGGCCGCACAGACGTTGCTCAACGGCGGCGAGGTCTACGGTGTGGAACGCGAGCGAATGCCGGAGAACGCAGAAGCGGCAGCCATCCTCCGCTTCTGAAGTAGTTGCGGCATAAGAGTTGAAACCGCTCAATGGTAAGAATGCGAAGAGGCGCAATGGAAAAGCGAAGGCAGACCAGCACGACATTGATGTTGGCTTTCCTATACGTTTCCCTGCTGGACATTGCGCCCCAGCCTTGAGACCGTATGGTCACGCCGGCATCAGTTAAACTGAGCGCACGGTCCGCATGTACCTGGCGCATTTGCATCGGGCGCTTGCAGACCGTGTCTTTTTTCCAGGAGGAAACCAAATGTCAAGTGAAATTGCCACACTGGGAGGCGGATGCTTCTGGTGCCTGGAAGCTGTCTATGACGAACTGGCGGGCGTGAAGAGCGTTGAGTCCGGCTACATGGGCGGTCAGGTCGCGAATCCCAGCTACAATGCAGTCTGCACGGGAAAGACCGGCCACGCCGAGGTCGTGCAAGTCACCTTTGACCCTGCCATCATCTCCTACGCCGATATTCTGCGTGTCTTCTTCAGCATTCACGATCCGACGACGCTCAATCGTCAGGGAGCGGATGTGGGTACACAGTACCGCTCGGTGATATTCACCCATACGCCTGAACAGGACCAGGTGGCCCACGAAGTGGTCAAGGAGATTTCCGACGCGGCGATTTGGTCGAATCCGATCGTTACGGAAATTGCGCCGGAAGCGCCGTTCTATGTGGCTGAGGACTATCACCAGGAGTACTTTGCGCGCAACGGTGGCCAGCCCTACTGCCAGGCGGTGATCGCACCCAAGGTCTCCAAGTTTCGCAAACAGTGGCGCGAGCGGCTGCAGAAGGGCTGATCCCTGCGCCCATGAATCTCTCGGATCTCTTTGCCATCCCGCACCTGCGCAGCCCCGAGAGCATTGCGCTTGAATTTCGCGCGGGCCCGGACCATCCGACGGAGTGTCTGAGCTACGCCGAACTCTACGCCCGCGTGGAGCAACTGGCTTCGGCACTGCGTGGCTGGGGCCTGCGCAAGGGCGACCGCGTCGCGTTCTTCGCAGGCAACTCACCGCGATTCGTCATCGCCTACCTCGCCACAATCCGGCTTGGTGGGGTGGTTGTTCCTATCAATGCGCAGTATCAAAGCGGGGAGCTTACCCACATCCTTGGCGATTGCACGCCGCGCCTGGTTTTCACCGAGCGAGCAAGAGTGCCGCTCGTGCGGGCGTCACTTGCAGAGAACTCCTCCGTTGAGACGATGCTCCTGGCGGAGGAGCTTGATTCGTTGACAATTGACACACCTGCGCTGCGTCCCATCCACATAGATGGCGACGATCTGGCGCTCATCATGTACACGTCGGGCACTACGGGGCGGAGCAAAGGCGCGATGCTCAGCCACAATGCCATTCTGGCAACGGTGACCGGGCTTCTGGCGGCGTGGTCATGGGATGCATCGGATAGGCTTCTGCTCACATTGCCGCTCTTTCATACGCACGGGCTAATAGTGGGGCTCAACTGCGCCCTTGCGGCAGGCGCAACAACTCTGCTCCAGGTTGGCTTTGACGATGGGCTTGTGGTCGAGAGACTGGCCGATGGTGACGTAACCTGTTTCTTCGGGGTGCCCACGATGTATGTGCGGATGATACGCGCGCTGCGATCGCGCAGGTGGTTTGACCGGGCCGCACTTCACAAAGTCCGGCTTTACTGCTCCGGCAGCGGACCGCTCGCGCCCGAAACGTTCGACGCGTTCCGCAAACTGACAGGTCACGCGATCCTTGAACGCTATGGCATGACTGAAACCGGCATGAATCTCAGCAATCCCTACGCCGGCCCCCGGATCCCGGGCAGCGTGGGGATTCCGCTTCCCGGCGTATCGGCGCGCATTGTGCGCGTGAACGTTGGCGCCGGCGAGCGGCTCGATGTGCCGCCTGGCGAGGAAGGCGAACTGCTGATTCATGGCGCCAACGTCTTCTCGGGTTACTGGAATGCGCCGGAAAAGAGCTCCAAAGCCTTCAGCTTCGACGCATCCGGTCGCCGTTGGTTCCATACGGGCGATCTTGCCCGGAAGGATTTTTCCACGGGCCACATTACCCTTCTTGGCCGCATCCACGATTTGATCATCAGCGGCGGCTTCAATATCTACCCGCGCGAAGTGGAGGAGGCGCTCGAGCGCTTTCCCGGCGTGCGTGATGCCGCGGTTGTCGGCATCCCGGATGATGATTGGGGAGAACGGCTCGAAGCCTGGATTGTGTGCGAGGCTGGGCTTGATGAGGGTGCGCTTGCAGCATGGTGCCGTGCGCAGTTGGCAGCCTTCAAATGCCCGAAAGCGTTCCATCGTGTCAGCGAACTGCCGCGTAATGCCATGGGCAAGCTGCTAAAGCACGCGCTTATCGAAGCGACCCACTCTTCCGCGACTGACGATTCACCTACGAACCTCTAGCGCTTGCGGATCACCCGTATCTCCCGCCCTCAGGCCGATGTCATCATGGGTGTATCTTCCACGCGAAAGGGGGCCGTGTGTTGCGATGGTCAAGAGTAACCGCAGTTGCCGCAATGATTTGGCTTGCAACCTCCTTCATGGCCCAACCTGCGCAGGCCGCGGTAGAATCCCGCGTCTATGCTGCACCCGCGGCAGCAGCGAATGAAGCGCCCGTCGAAGTTCCGGAACCGGTGACGATAATCCTGTTCGGAACAGGGCTTGCTGTGATGGCCGTAGCGGCAACAACCAAGCGCCAACGGTAGCGATGCCGCCGAATCGAATTGCCGCGATACGCGCAGCCCAGGGGCTGCGCGTTTTTGCAGTCGGGTGCAACCGAGCGCATAGTCAAATTGAAACGGCGGAGTGGAAGACGTACTGCTCTGAAAGCGGTTCAATACGCTCCCCGCTCCGGAAGAGAAAGCCGGCGCGCTTACGGCTCCAGAACCAGCATCCCGTTCTTGACCTTCACGATTTCCGCCATAATTGCTAGTGCGACTTCTTCGGGGGTACGTCCTCCCAAATCGAGACCTATCGGTGCATGAATGCGAGCCAGCGCTCGTTCGTCTACACGCCGATTTCGCGTAGCGACGCAAGACGTTTCTCGTGCGTGCGTCGCGAACCGAGCGCGCCGATATAGCGGACGGGTGTAGAAAGCGCGAAGGCAAGCACCGGGTCATCGATCTTGGCGTCATGGGTCAGGACGACGAGGTAGCTGCTTTCGTCGAGATTCAGCGTCTGGAGGATGTCGGCGGGCCAGCCGACGCGCAAGTTCGGCGGCGTGGGCGAAGCGTTCGGGTGTGGCAAAGGCCGAGCGCGCATCAAGCACAATTGTGTGGAAGCCCAGCGCATTGGCGAAGTCGACAAGCGCGATGCTCGTGTGAACAGCGCCGACTGCAATCAGGCGCGGAGGCGGGGATGTGACATCAAGGAAGAGGTCGACGGGGCCGGTTTCGAGAGGCAGAGTCAAACGCACGCTTTGTTGGGTGTCAAGCGCATGGCGCAGGCAAGGGGTCGCCACGGCATCAAGGTACGCTGCGCCCAAAGTGCCGGCCGTTTCACCGGCGCGTGTCAGGCAGAGCGAACCACCACTGAATGGGCCGGTCAACACGACGGCACGCACGGCAAGCCGGCCGCCGGCTGCGGATTGGGCGAAAAGTGCGAATGCTGTATTCATTCTGCGTCCTGTGCTCTGCGCAGAACAAAAGTGACTGGCACCAGGAGCAGCCAGGAGAACTTGGCAGCGTCTGCGTTAAGGAACGCAATCGCGATCGAAAGCATGAAGACCGCCGGAGCTGCGAGAAGAATCCGGTTCTCGTGCCGTATGCGAGCGTTTGTGATGGTTGCGTCCAGCATGCGGTGACCGGCTGAGGCGTACCGCCACATCGCTAGCTGCAGCAGGCCAATGACGACCATGGTAAGCGCGTAGAAGATCGTCGCGGTTCGGTTTCCGTATTCGGCGAGTACAGAACTCGGAAAGGGCGTGAACGCAATGCCCATGAGCAGGAGCAGGTTGAGCCATATCAAACGTGAGTCATAGCGGCGCAACATCGTATAGCGCCGATGATGCCCCTGCCAGTAGAGGCCAATGGCAAGAAAACTGACCGCAAATGCCAGATACTCGCTATAAAGGCCCAAAAGCTCACGAAGCAGGGATTGGTCTGACGCCGCATCCAGTCCGGCAGGAAGTCGAATATCGAGTGCCAGGAGAGTGATGGCAATCGCAAACACGGCGTCGCTAAAGAAGACAAGGCGCTCAAGGCCTACTGCTTCCTCAGCGGTTGCCGG
This sequence comes from uncultured Chloroflexia bacterium, assembly GCA_963735275.1. Taxonomy (GTDB): domain Bacteria; phylum Chloroflexota; class Anaerolineae; order Caldilineales; family Caldilineaceae; genus UBA5069. Next base: position 1,829,115 of record CAVTKJ010000004.1, read on the forward strand.
CTCCTGCTGCTGGCCGTCCGCTGCTCGATCGTTCATTGGCCCGAATTCGGATAGGTTGTCTCACGCAAATCAGCATTGCGCGCAAGGTGCAGCGGCCCACTCCTCCAGGCGATCAAAGCGGCTGCTCCCACCTGAACTGCGATGAACAACCAGAAAAGCCGGCGTCCACCTGCCATCACGCCTGAATACAGAATTGACGCATCAGTCGACGCGTGGAAGAGTGCAGCCAGCAAGACACTCCACCGCGCATGGTTGAATATCCACGTTGCCATGACTGACGTTGCCATGGCCGAAATGACGAATCCAACAAACGGAAGAGAGGACTGAAATGTTCCTGGAGTCAGGAAGAGCGGCGCGTGCCAGATTCCCCAAATAATCCCCAGTACAAGGCTGGCGACCAGTGCGCTGTAGCGCAATTGAAGCCGTGGCAACGCAAATCCACGCCACGCGGTCTCTTCTGTAACGAGGAATAATGGGAACTGAAAGAGGAAGTAACTGAACGCGGCACTGATTGTCGCATCCTTGCCGATCGGACTTGAAAGCCCAAAGGGGACCCCAAGCAGAATTGTGGCGACTGCGAGTGCACCCGTAAGGAGCAAGGCGACCACGTACCAAATAGGCTTGACCCGCCACCGCACCCAGCGCACGATGAGGTCCCGGATGGCCGACCAGCCATCATCGACGTACGCCGCAACGATCGCTGCGACACTCAGACCGATAAACGCGAAAGCGCCGGGAATGTGAAAGCTGATCAGTCCACGGCCATTTGCAATGACAGAAAACCAGACTGTCCATGAAAAGAGAAATGCCAGCCCAAAGAAGAGAGGCAGCGAATATCGTTTCATAGCGATCATGCTCCTGTGAGAGTCACCTCGGTTTGGGCTTGCGGAAGAAGGACGGTAGCTGCATTACTGTGGGGTCACCGAATCCGATCTTTGGCAATTCCGCGCATAAAGTACCGCTGCGCGCCCAAGCATGTCAAATCACGGGTGCGGCCCACTTGCGGGATGAGTTCCCTGCAGGGGTCAGGCGACGGGCTTGCGTTAGTCCAGGTCGGCCGGAAGCTGCGGGTTGCACGCCAATTCGGCCAGTCCGCGCAATCTGGTGGGCGAGAATGCGCCCTTCGCTTAGCGGCGGCAGGGCTTCGAGGGCGAACCAACCGGCATCAAGCGTCTCCTCGCTGCCCATGGGCGTGCCCGACAAGTATTCGCACTGGATAAACGTTTTGTAGACGTGATAGGGAAAGGGTGGTTGGTGCCCCTGCACTGTGCGGTCGAGCATGGCGAGCAGGCGCACGGCGCGCACGGCGACGCGGCACTCCTCCTGCACCTCGCGCACGGCCACCTGGCTGGGAGAATCATTTGGATCGGCCCAGCCCCCAGGAGGAGCCCATTTGCTGTCGGCCTTTTCCTGAATCAGCAGAATGCGCCACTGCGGATCGAAGACGATTGCGCGCACGTCGACCTTTGGGGTAGCGTAGCCATCCTGCAGTTGCCAGTTGGCGAGCATGGCGTCGGCGTCGATGGCGCCACCGGCGGCCATGATTTCGGCGGCCACACGCATAAGGTGGTGGTAGCGTTCGATGTCGTATTCGTTCTGTGAGTAGGTAAGGCCTGACTGCGCAATGCCGTTAAGTTCCTTTGCCCAGCGGAGCCAGGCGGGGTCAGTATTCACGAGTCAGGTCTCCGGATCTTCGGCGTCGATTTGCTCACTTGGTTGAGAATAGCCCACAATTTGCCTGCCACGCAACTGGTCAACGACAAGTGTGCCTTGTCGCATACGGCTGTGCCGGCAGTAGCCCGGAACGTGCAGCCGTCAGTTGACAGTCCTGTGTGCCACACATAGAATGACCAGCAGTTGCCACTGGAATACGGGGAAGGATGTACATGCAACGCACCGATGATGAGGCGTTCGACGCGCCCGACGAGCCAAAGCGATCTATGGATTGGCAATCGCATCCAATGGAGGACGCCGTGAGCGCGCCCACGCCTTCGTGGCAGCCTGTGTCGACGCGGCGTAGTGTGGTGCCTGTCGAGACGCCGCCTCCCGCCGTTGTAGCGGCCGTCGCCATGCGCGACCTTGCGCACGACATCAAGCAGAAATACGCACCGTCGACGGCGGATCGGCTTGTCTGGGCTGCAGCCGGTGCTTTGGGCATGCTCGTTTTGATTGGCGTCGTGCGGCTGCTGCGCAGACCCTGATGTTGTGGCAATTTACTTACCTCGGTCACTTCTGGCCCCTGGATGGAGATTGATTGATGGGTGACGACCGATCTGTTGTTGAAGTCGAAGAGTCAAGCGAGCCCTCGATGGATGCCGAAGTAACGCTGCGTGAAGTGACAGCAGAGACTGTGCGCGATGTGCTGCGCCTCAAGGTTGCACCTGACCAGGAGCGCTTTGTTGCGCCCAATGCCAATTCGATTGCGGAGGCGCATTTCAACCCCGAGCATGCCTGGTTTCGAGCCATCTATGCCGACGAGACACCGGTCGGCTTCCTCATGCTTTACGACGACCCCGATGCGCCCACCTACTTTCTCTGGCGCTTCATGATAGACAGGCGTTATCAGGGGCGTGGCTATGGAACGCGTGCCTTCCGCGCGCTGATCGAGCACGTCAAGGGACGGCCTGACGCGATGGTTCTGGGCGTAAGCTACGTGCCCGGCCCGGGCAGCCCCGATACGTTCTACAAGAAGATCGGATTCGAGGACACAGGCGAGATGGACGAAGACGAAGTCATCGCGCAATTGCTTCTCGACGCGTTGACTGCGAACGAGTAGCTTGATTCATTGGCATGCAGGTTGCCGTCGCGGGGGTTGCTTGAACGAAGTTCTGGAACAAGTAGAGCGGTGGCATACGCTTGGCAAAGCGGTTGCGCTCGCGACCGTTGTCAAGGTCTACGGATCGGCGCCGCGCCCGCTTGGCGCCAAGATGGCGATTACAGCCCAGGGCGAAATGGCGGGTTCAGTGAGCGGTGGCTGCGTTGAAGGCGCCGTAGCGCAAGCCGCAATGGAGGTCATTCGCCTCGATGCGCCCCGCCTCTTGATCTTTGGCATTGGCGAGGACGCGGCGCGCGGCATCGGCCTCGCGTGTGGCGGCAATATCGAGGTGTTCATCGAGCCGCTTACGTGAAGAAGACAGCCGCGGCACGGCCAGGGCATCTCAAGAGTCAGCGTCTCCCGATTGCAAGCACTAACGGCACCTCATCCCCAACACGTCTCCATGCGGAGAAGGGAGTAAAGCCGGTGCGTCGACCCGAGGCGTGACTCGTGAAGTGGGATCGTTTTTCACCCTTCACCGCCTCGAGAAGGGCAGGGAATGAGGCGCTGTTGTTAAAGCGAATCGACGATTGAGACGATCCGCGGCACGGCGCAATTGACTTGTTTGGCGCTGCACTGCCTGCTATAATGGAACGCACAGGCAGGTCGCCCTTTCGCCAACGCTTTCATCGCAAAGACCAATGCCCGATACTCCTCAGCCACGCATCTCCAATTTGCAGGCCGCCGACCTGTTGGCCGGTGTTGCCGCGCGCATGCAAGTTCTCGAAGAGAATCGCTTTCGCGTCGCTGCCTTCGAGAACGCAGCCGAGAGCTTGCGCAATCTCGGTCGCGATATCAACTCCTACTACGCCGAAGACAAACTCGTCGAGATTCCGAGCGTTGGCCAGGGAATTGCGGGCGCGCTGCGCGAACTCATTTCCAGCGGGCACGTAGCGGAGTTTGACGCGCTCTACGAGCGCGTGCCGCAGGGCGTCGTCGATATGATGGCGATTCCCGAACTTGGCCCCAAGAAGGTGAAACGTCTTTGGCAGGAGCTTGGCATCGCCTCGGTAGACGCCTTGCAAGCCGCCGCGGAGGCAGGCGAACTGCGCGACGTCAAGGGCTTTGGCGCAAAGACCGAAGAACGCATTCTTCAAAACATCCAGTTGGCAAAGAAGCGCGTCGACGATGGGCGGATTCCTCTCGGGAAGGCCCGCCCTCTGGCGCTTGGGCTCGTTGCCGCGTTGAAAGCTGCGCTAGCGGATGGAACGATCGAGAAGATCGAGATTACGGGAAGCCTGCGTCGCTGGAAAGAGACGATCGGCGATGTGGACATGGTGTGCGTGAGTCGTGACCCATCCTCCGTCATGGCGGCGTTTCGCGGCCTGCCGGACGTGGCAAATGTCATCGGCAGCGGCGACACGAAGACGATGGTTACGCTTCACAACGGCCTTGATGTAGACCTGCCGCGTGGTTGAGGCGAAGCATTGGGGAGCGACGGTCGTCTATTTCACCGGCAGCAAAGAGCATCAGATTCAATTGCGCGAGATTGCTCTGAAGCAGGGCTGGAGCCTCAACGAGTATGGTGCCACCGCAACCGGCACCGGCGCAGCCGCTGCTGGGGATGAGCGCTTCTTTGCTACTGAAGAGGAGCTGTATGCGTTTCTGGGCCTGGAACTGATTCCACCGGAACTCCGCGAGAATCGGGGCGAAATCGCACTGGCGCGGGCGGGGAAATTGCCGCGCCTGGTTCAAGCAAGCGACATCAAGGGTGAGTTTCACAGCCATACAACCTGGTCGGACGGCACACGTTCCGTGCTGGAAATGGCGCAGGCGGCCCATGCGCATGGCTACGAATATTGGTGCGTGAGCGACCACAGCGTTGGCTTGGGCATTGTGCAGGGGGTTGACGGAGAACGCCTGCTGGCGCAGGCACGTGAGATTGTGGCCGCCAACGAGTGGTTCGCTGCGCAGGGAATCCCCTTCAAGGTGCTGCAAGGCTCCGAAGTGGAAATCCTGGCCGACGGCGAGCTTGGCTTGCCCGACGACGTGCTGGCAACGCTCGACGTAGCTGTCGCATCGATCCACAGCGCGCAGCGTCAGGATCGTGAGACGATTACGGCGCGCTGCCTCAAGGCGGTCTACAATCCCCATGTCGACATCCTGGGCCATCCCACCAGCCGGCTGATTGGCTCGCGTCCGCCCACCGAGCTAGACGTCGAGCGTGTCCTTCAGGCCTGCAAGGAGAGCGGCACGGTCGTCGAAATCAATGCAAATCCGGCCCGGCTGGACCTCAATGATGTCTACTCGCGCCGGGCCGTGGAACTTGGCTGCAAACTGGTAATCAACTGTGATGCGCACAGTCTGAGCGACCTGGACCTTCTCGAGTATGGGATTCACACGGCCGCGGCGCGGCGGAATTACTGCCACAGATGTCGTGAACACACGACCGCTTGACGAAGCGCTGGCGCTTTTCAAGGATCGATCACGCGCCCAGTAGCTTACCCAATCAGAGAATTCATCAAGGGAGGTGGAACGACACGAGAGACAAGAGCTTGCCAAACCGGAATCGGGCTCCCACCCGAAGACCATCCATCATCGCACCCATTCATCGCCGCAGGAGACACTCATGGGAACCCAGCCACGCTACAGGTATTTGTTGTTTGTCACCCTACTCTTAATTGGGGCCTTGCTCGCTTTGCAGGCTTGCGGTCGCAACGATGCGCCGGCCACTGAAACGCCCCGTGCCGGAGGCGTCGTTGTTGACGAAGAGGCTGCCGGGGAACCTTCTCCGGAGAGCGGAACAGTCGCAGCGCCGGCAGAGCAGCCGACCGCGGCTCCTACGCCGGTCATCTACACCATTGGCAGCGTAATCACAGCCGGCACGCAGATAGCCATTTTCGCCACGGCCGCTTCATCCTCGAGCGTCCTCGAAGTGTACAGTGGCGGCACGCCCTTCACCGTCCTCGAACCAAATGAGTCCTACACCACCTACCCTGTGACGAACGGTGGCGCGTCATGGGTGCGCGTGCGCGCCGGTGACGGCCTTGCGGGCTGGGCCAAGGCGGAATCATTGTCGAACTGAGCAGACGTTACGTTCGCTAGACTAGGTCTCCCTTTCCGCTTAGGGGGACCTCCCGTTGGGGTAAAATAGAGCTCCATCAATCGTCGCGTCGAGTTGGCGCAGCGCGGGAGCGAGCCATTTATGTCAGAATCTGAGATTGAGACAAGGCCGGAAAACAGGAGCAATGCTGACGCCGAAGCGCGCGCCGCGACGCGCGCAGAGCAACTGCGCGCAGCACTGCGCCATCACCAGTACGCATACTATGTGCTCGACGAGCCCGAAATCAGCGACGCCGCGTTTGACGCGCTCTTTCGCGAGTTGCAGGGGCTGGAAGCCGAGCACCCGGCGCTGCGTACAGCCGACAGCCCAACGGCGCGCGTCGGTGGCGTGGTTGCCGACAAGTTTGATAAGGTGATGCATCCCACGCCGATGCTCAGCCTCGCCAATGCATTCGACGAAGCTGAACTTGGCACGTGGCGCGAGCGGCTCAAACGTTTCCTTCCCGCGGAGCGCCACGCGGAACTTGCCTACGTTGTCGAACCGAAATTCGACGGCCTGACTGTTGTGCTCCACTATGAGCAGGGCCGGTTTGTGCTCGGGGCTACGCGCGGCGACGGCCAATATGGCGAGACGATTACGGACAATTTGCGCACCGTGCGCCGGTTGCCGCTTGTGATCCCCGCTGGAGGAGCGAAAGGCACGACGCACGCGCCGCTGCGCCTGGTCGTGCGCGGTGAAGCGTATGTGGAGAAGGCCGAGTTCGAAGCCTTCAACCGGCGCCAGGCCGAAGCAGGAGGGCGCCAGTATGCCAACCCGCGCAACTTCGCTGCCGGCAGCCTGCGCCAACTCGACAGCGCCACATCAGCGCAGCGACCGATCAAACTGTGGGTCTATCAAGCGTTATTGCTCGAGACAGAGGACAACGCCCCCGAGAGCCATTCGGCCATGCTCGACTACCTCAATGCGCTAGGACTGCCCGTCTGCCCAACCCGTCGCCGCTTTGTCGACAGCGAGTTTGGGGACTTGACGACCTTTCTTGCCGAGTTCGGCGCACAACGCGGCTCACTGCCCTATGAGGTGGACGGCGCAGTCATCAAGGTCGATTCACTCGAGTTGCAGGAGTTGCTTGGATTCACCGGCAAGGACCCCCGGTGGGCGCTTGCGTACAAATATGCGGGCGAAGAGGCGGTGACCCGTCTGACGGACATTGTGATCAACATTGGGCGCACGGGCGTCGCGACGCCAAATGCCGTGCTTGAACCGGTGGCGATCGGTGGCGTCAGCGTCAAGGCCGCCACGCTCCACAACGAGGACTATGTGCGCGACCTGGACATTCGCATCGGCGATCAGGTAATCGTCAAGCGCGCCGGCGAGGTCATTCCCAAGGTGCTGCGCGCACTTCCCGAACTGCGTGACGGCACTGAAATTGTCTGGCAGATGCCCGCCGTATGTCCTGTTTGCGGACAGCCGCTCGTGCGCCCACCGGATGAGGCAGCAACCTATTGCGTGAACAATGCCTGTCCCGAACAGCTCGTGCGCAAGGTCGAGTACTTCGTCTCGCGCGGCGCTATGGACATTGAAGGATTTGGCATCAAGCAGGCGGAAGCTTTTGTCGAACAGGGGTACATCAAGTCGCTCGCAGATATCTACAATCTACCGTGGGACGAGATATCACGTCTTGATGGCTACAAGGAGAGACGCGTGGACAATCTGCGCGCCGGAATTGAAGCCAGCAAGCAGCGGCCGGTTGCGCGCCTCCTGACCGCCCTTGGCATTCGCTACACGGGTGAGGTAGTGGCGGAGCTGCTCATGCAGCACTACGCGAGTCTGCAGGCGCTGATGGACGCGCCACAGGAAGAATTGAACGCGATCCACGGCATTGGGCCGCGCATCGCCGAGAGTGTTCATGAGTTCTTCGCGTTGGAGCCAAACCGGGCACTTGTCAAGCGTCTGGCCGAAACAGGTGTGCGCACCGCCGAAGCACCCAAAGTCGTGGCCGGTCCGAGGCCGCTGGATGGGAAGACCTTCGTCGTTACCGGCACGCTGCCCTCGCTCAGTCGCGACGAGGCGCAGGCATTGATCAAGGCGCACGGTGGCAAGGTGGCGGGCAGCGTGAGCAAATCAACGAGCTACCTGGTGCTCGGGGAGAATGCAGGAAGCAAGCTCGACAAAGCACGCGAACTGGGTATCCCGACAATATCGGAAGAAGAACTGCGCGCGCTGGTTGCTTAATTTGTGCGCTTACGACCGCAGAGCGTAGGCCGAACGGTGGGCGAAAACGCGGTTGCGTGCGTACAACGCTGCCGCAGCATACGGTATACTGCGCGCAGCCCTCTCCCTTCGACGCAGCGTGATTGCCACCAATTGTGGTGCAAGCCGGCACAAGTCTCATGGCCAACGTACCGCGTGCCCGGCTCGGCGAGTATCGCGAGCAATCGGGCGCCATCAGTTTCAGGATTACCAGCTCCCCTGAATTCAGCGCGACGATCGCAGAACTGAAGCGGCGTGTGCCGGGATGGGCGCGCCAGTACAACGCGCGCACTAGTGAGTGGCGCGTCAAGTCGGAGTTTCGCGATGTGCTCGAGGAACTCTTCCTCAACGTGCCGTCGCTTTACGGCTCCTCCACGGGCAAGGGTGGCTTCGAAGAAGAGGGGCCGCGCAGCGAATGGCTCTGGGTTGCGCTCATCGGCGTCATTGTTGTGACAGTTGGCGCGCTGCTTTGGGCGCAACGAGGCAACGTGTCGGAAGAAACCGCCGCGCCTGCGGCTGAGTCGGCGGCAGTGGCAGCACAGCCGGCGGAAGCGGCGTTCGCACCGCAGTCGGGCCGGGTGACCTCCGTGGTTAACCTGCGCGGCGGACCGGGCACTTCGTTTGACGTCCAGTCCAAATTGAACGCCGGCGCACCAGTGACGATTGTTGCCCGTGCCATGGGGGAAGATGGCTACTGGTGGCTTCAGGTTGAGGGGGGATCGTGGGTGCGTTCCGACCTGGTGGTGAGCACTGCGGCCGGTGAACTGCCACTTGATTTGCGGCTTCTGCCGGATGCCGCGATCGCGACCGCCGCTGATGCGCAGACCGCCGCGCCGGCGATGACCGCTGATGAGCGAATTGCGGCCACGGTCACCTGGGTGTCGGATGGGGAAACCATTCACGTGCAGATCGCCGGGCGGGAGTATCGCGTGCGCTACATCGGGATCGACGCTCCGGATCGAGGCGACGCGCACTACCAGGCGGCGACCGATGCCAACGGTGCGCTTGTTGCCGGAAAAACCGTCCTGCTTGCGAAGGATGTGAGCGACACGGACTCACTTGGACGTCTCTTGCGCTACGTCTATTTGCCGGATGGCGCCTTTGTCAACGAAGCGCTCGTGCGTGACGGCTGGGCAGCAGCGACGACTGTTGAACCTGACGTGGCGCAGGCCTCTGTGCTGTACGCGGCTGAGCAGGCCGCACGCAACAAAGGAAGCGGGATTTGGGCGCTGCAATAGAGTGAGATTGATTGGGACAGGCCCAACTGTTCGACCGCAGGCAACCACGACGCCGGCTCCGCAAGGAGCCGGCGTCGTGGCGCACCGGAGGTTGAAGGAGGCAACCGTGCACAGTCGGGTCACAGCAGGCCGGATGTGCACCGGTGAATTCCTGCTGCTTGCATACAAAGTCAGCTTGTGCGGCGCGCCTTGCGAGCGAGCCAGAAGGCGCCCACTGTGGCAAGCGCGGCTGCGCCAAGCATCCACACCGGCGAAATCCCCTTGTTCTGCGAAACTCCCTTCGACATCATGGGAATATCGGCAAGTTTGATGGCTGCATCGCGCTGCAATCTGGCGAAGCGTTCCGGGTCGGCGCGCAGTTCATCTGCAAGTTTGCGCTTGGCGGCTACAATTTCGGGCGTCACATACTCGCCAAATGAGCGTAACCCGGCAAGCTTGAAGCCATGCTTCTTGGAGAGACGATAGATCTCCTTCACCCGCTCCATCTCGATATTGCGGCCGAGCGTGTAGTCCTCAAAGCGCCCTTCCATCGCGAGCAGGCATGTTTCGGCCAGGCAAGCGTAGGAGGTCTTTGGTGGCAGGCCAATGTTGTAGCCGAAATCCACATCGCCGGGAATGATGACCTCACCACTCTCAATCGCGAGGATGTCCGGGCGCAATGCGGCTTCGGCCGGGTTGATGTCGGGCGGACGCGCCACATCGCAAATCACGGCGCCCGGTTTGCACTTGGTGAGATCGATCACGCGCATGCCAAAGGCCGAAGTCGCGGTGACGATCAGGTCGCAATCGGCCACAAGATCGCCGGTACGCGTGGCAATCGTCACGTTGGCGTCAGGAGTCTCGCGCTGAATGGTGCGCTTGAGTTCCAGAAGTTTTTCCGGCTCAATCGACACAAGCACCACGTTGTGGATTGCCTGTGCAAGCAGCCTCGAACAGACCGAAGCGATCGAGCCGGTCGCGCCGACAATCATCGCCTTCCCTTGTGTGAGGTCCGTCGCCCCCATCATTTTGACGGCTTCCTTGGCAGCCTCCAGGGTCATTGAAACGGTGAGGCTGTTGCCGCTGGTTACAGCAATGTCCGACTCATGGGCAACGCTAATGCCTGCGTCACCCACCACCGAGGTAAAGGCCCCCAGCCCGAGGATGCGTGCACCGCGGCGCTCGGCCATGCGCGCCGCCTTGTTGATGCGCTGGTAGGTGAAGTTCGCATCCCGCTTCATCATCTGTTTTGGCGTTGCGCCCAGCGTGTAGAGATAGCCCTCAACGCGCTGGCCGGTGCTTTCGGAGACGGCGCCGGTGATCGTGCTGACCATGAAGGGCGGCGTATAGGCGGCGATTGGCTCGAGAATGCTGACCGGCACGAAACGAGTCCAGCGCATCGATGGATCACTGCGCACAAAGCCGATGTTGAGCGGATGAATGACGAATGCGAAGCGGTTGATGCCCGACTCATTTGCTTGCAGGTAACGCACCGCAGGCGTCCACTGGATGTCGGCCATAAGGTCGAGGTAGGTGTCCTCGGTGAGTGGGGCGTCAGCATTTGTGCGCAACGACACGAGCACCGCCTCAATCACCGCAGCCGACCAGCGACCGAGATTATCGGCGGGGTCGAGCGAGGGCATAAGGGTCGCGACAATGCTGACACCGCGGGAGCGCAGATCGTCCAGGTCGGCGCGCGAGGCGCATTCGACGACGATCGTCTTGTGCTTCAACGTTGCGGGGGCATAGCGCCGAATCGCGCCGATGTCGCCTGCAATCACATCAGCCCATTTGAAAGGATGGGTGGAGCGGTTGTGATGGGGGTCGCCCGCTTGCGGCCTTAAGCGGCGAAAGGGAGAGTTCTCGAGTCGCGCCAGTGTGGGCGCGGCAAATCGCTCGAGCGTGTTGCGCCTGCCCACGCCAAGCGTGTCGGGAAGGTCGAAATAGACGAATGGGTCGGCGTAGCGAATGGTCGAGCCACGTCGCTCCAGGGATTGCGCCAGCCCATTGTGATTGAGGCCGGGCGTCATGAGGATGCGCTTCTCTTCAAAGATGCCGGGTTCGGCTCGATCCGCAAGGATGACCGCCCAGCGTTCGAGGCCCGCCCGGATTCCCGAGCCGTCAACGACCGGCGTTTCCTTGGCAATGGTGCGTAGTCCAGCGCCAATCTGGTGGGGACGATGGGCGGCGCCCAACTGCAGCTCGAAGGGCAGACCGTCCAACGCAATCGCATCCACTTTGCCATCATGTTCTGCGATCAGCGCTGCGGCGCGCGTACCGTCACCGTGGCTGCCGCGCAGAATCAGTTCAATCGTTTGCCCAAGGAACTCAACTTTTTCCTCGGAGTTTGTATCATCCAGATGAACGACAAGCACCTTCTTCATGGACACTGCGCTTTCCAAAGTGGTGGCCGAGCGAAGCCCGCGGCAAAGCCATGCGTTGGCTCGCCAAACGTGGATCGACGCGCCAGTTCACCGCCAAAGCATAAGCCCAACGCGCGATTCACGCTAGTGACAGTTGACCGCTTTTCGCGCCCCGTTTGTCCTAATCGCATCCGCCACGCTTGTGCCAGGAATGAGGGCTGCGCAGGCTTACAGACGTAGGTCCGCCGACGCCAGCACGGTTCGGCAAGCGCTGCCCAACCAAGCAGTTCTTCATCACAGTTGAAGCGCGCGGCAATCTGGAGGCCGAGGGGCAGGCCGTTTGCGGCTGCGCCGGCAGGAACCGTGACCACAGGCATTCCCGCGTGCGTCCACGGGAGATTCATGTTCGGGTCTCCGGTGGCTGCGATGCCGGCGGGCGCCGGCCCAGTTGCCGCGGGCGAAAGCCACGCGTCAATGCCTTCGGCTTCCATCAGCGCCTCAAGCGATTCGCGCAGTTGAAGGCAATGCTCGCGCAACGGCTCAAGTTCATCGTCGGGCACGGCGGCGCCTAATGCAATAATCTCGGCAGTGCGCGGCCGGTAGCAAGCGCCGTATTGCGCAAAGCGCGCGGCGTGGCCGCGCGCGAACTCGGCAAAGGCCGATCTCCTGTGCAGCGCGTTGAGTTCGGCAATGTCGGCGAACATGGGAACTCGACGGATGCTCCAGCCTGCTGAAGCGAGCGCCGAGATCTGCGCCTCAAACGCGGCAATTGCCTCGGGCTCCGCCTGTGTCAGGAACGATCCGTCGGGGACGGCAAAGCCTGGCGCGTGAACTGGTTCCTCCAGAGTTCGCCAATCGGCGAGAAGCACCGACGCAGCGAGGGCCATTCCTTGCACATCCTGCGTGAAGAGGCCAACGTGATCGACTGTGGGCGAGAAGTAGACGACGCCCTGTGTTGGGATGCGGTCAAGCGTTGGTTTGAAGCCAACAATGCCGCAGAACGCTGCGGGCCGGATCACGGAACCGATGGTTTGCGTTCCCACGGCAAGCGGGCAAAGCCCGGCCGCAACAGCCGCCGCCGACCCGCTTGAAGAGCCCCCAGGCGTGTGCGCCGGATTGTGGGGATTGCGCGTGGGTCCCGGCTCGAAGTAGGCGAACTCTGTCGTTACGGTCTTGCCAAGCAGGAGCGCACCGGCGTCGAAAAGCTCGTCGACCACGCGCGCCTGCGCACCGGCAAAGCTCTCGGGCGGCACGGTTGTTCCCGCGTGGGTGACAAAGCCCTGCACATGAAAGATATCCTTGATACCCGTCAGCACGCCGAAGAGGGGCGGGCGCGCTGCTGGATCGGGATATCGCGCAAGCAGGGAATCGGCCTGCGCATGAAGCCGTGCGCGTCTGCCCTGCTCCGGAATGAGACTCTCGATGATGCCGTCAACGCGTTCGACGCGGTCACACGCAGCGTCCACAACGGCGTGAAGTTCCAGGTCTCCGGTGCGCAGGGCATCGGCAAGTGGATTCAACGGAACCGGTTGAAGGTACGCGGATGGGCCTTTATTGACACTCATAGATCCTGAGGCTTCCTAGCGCGGCAGGCGCTTTCGACCGCAAGTCCGTCGCTTCTTGTGAAGTAATTCACCCGTTGTTGTCTTGACGGCGCGTGTCGTATATACTTCATGTTGTGCTTTAGCCGAACGTCTTGCGCCGTTTCTTGAGTTTGAGTCTTGACGGCGCTGGTCTCCCAACGGCAAACATTGGTGCTCCCACCAAATCAACTGTACCCCAGTCGATTTTAGCGGAGTTGCCTGGTTCACTCAAGTCAATCCCAATTGCATCATGCGTCTGTTTCGCGCGACTACCTGTGCGTGTGCCGGCTCACCGAAGCGAACCTTCCACAGGGCGCGACCGAATGGCTGCACAAGATTCGCTGACCGCGACGACCAGCAGCACCCCGCCGCAAGGTGAGGTGGTTTCTCCGTTGCTGGAAATGCGTTCGATTACCAAGACGTTCCCTGGTGTACTTGCACTCAACAACGTCCGCTTCTCCATCAACCGGGGGGAAGTTCACGCGCTTGTGGGCGAAAACGGCGCAGGCAAGTCCACCCTTATGAAGATTCTCTCCGGCGTCTATCAGGCGGATAGCGGCGAAGTGCTCTTCAGGGGAAGCCCCGTTGTCTTCAAGAACACGCGCCAGGCGCAGCTTGCGGGCATTACGACCATCTACCAGGAACTGAATCAGGTTACGCAGCTCTCTGTGACCGAAAACATCTTCCTGGGTTCCGAGATTGTCCGCGGTGGAATGATCGACTGGAAGCAGATGCACGAGCGCGCGCGTGCGCTTCTCGGCAAGCTTCACATGGAGATCGATCCTCGCATCACCCTCAATCAACTTGGCGTGGGACAGCAGCAGATGGTGGAAGTTGCCAAGGCGCTCCACCACAAGGCCGATCTCATCATAATGGATGAGCCGACATCTTCGCTGAGCATCCGTGAAATCGACTATCTCTTTGCAATCATCAGCGAGTTGAAGCAGGCAGGCGTGTCGACCGTCTACATCAGTCACCACCTGGAGGAGACCTTTGCCGTCGCTGATCGGACGACAGTGCTGCGCGACGGCACCTATGTGGGAACGTGGCAGAGCTCGGAACTCGACGTTGACCAGCTAATCCGCCACATGGTTGGGCGCGATCTCTCCGAGCAATTTCCCAAGGAAATCGCGCCGCGGACAACCGAACTGCTGCATGTCGAGGGGCTGACGCGCGGGAACAAACTGCGCAACATGAGTTTCAGCGCCTGGGGCGGCGAAGTGCTTGGGATTGCCGGTCTGGTCGGGGCTGGACGAACCGAACTTGCCCGCGCACTCTTCGGCGCTGACCGCATCGATTCGGGCCAGATCTACGTCGATGGAGAACCGGTGTCGATCAAGAGCCCACGCGATGCAATCAAGCACGGCATCGCACTGCTTACCGAGGACCGCAAGCAGCAGGGGCTCGTCCTCTCAATGTCAACCGGGCAGAACATTACTCTGGCGATTCTGGGGCGGCTCACGCGTGGGCAGTTTACGAGCAATCGCAAAGAGTACGACCTTGCCCAGGGCTTCATCGACAGCATGGCGATTCGCGCCTCAAGCCAGAACCAGCTTGCCATCAACCTCTCGGGCGGCACACAGCAGAAGGTCGTGCTGAGCAAGTGGATGGCGACTCATCCACGCATCCTCATCTTCGATGAGCCGACACGCGGGATAGACGTTGGCGCAAAGGTTGAAATCTACAAGTTGATCAATGAACTGGCAAAAGATGGTGTTGCCATTCTCATGATTTCGTCGGAACTCCCGGAAGTGCTTGGCATGTCTGACCGCATCCTGGTCATACACCAGGGGACGGTTGCGGGCATTTTCGCGCACGACGAGGCGACCGAAGAGAAGATCATGGAGCTTGCCACGGGCACGAGCCTGGCCGACTCAGCGCTTGCGGCGGTTATGTCCTCTTCGCAAGTCGCTGGACGCAACGAATCCGCCGCAAAGTCCACAAAAGTGCAGGACGAATCCTGATGACAGAAAGCGCGAGTGCCCCGCCGACCCAATACAGCGGCAGTGTTGTGGGGCGTATCATCTCGGCATTGGGGCCACTTCTCGTGTTTCTCGCGCTCTTCGCGCTGCTCTTTGCCATGGCGCCGGCGTTCCGCAAGCCAACGAGTTGGGCGCTGCTCATGCTTGAGGCCTCGGCGATCGGTCTTGTCGCGGCCGGGCAGACCTTTGTCATTCTAACCGGCGGCATCGATCTCTCTGTCGAGGCGATGGTCTCGTTCGCAGGCGTACTTGCCGCGATCCTGATCGCGGGCACGAATGTTGCGGGCGGTCAGCTTGCCAACGGCATGCCTGCCTGGGCGGGGATGCTGACTGCTGTCATCGCAGGAGGGCTGATTGGGCTGATCCAGGGGCTCTTTATTACTGGGCTGAACATCAATCCATTCATTGTCACCCTCGGCTTCCGATCGATCTTGATGGGCGTGGCGCTCGTGATCACGCGCGGCGCGGGCATCAATATTGGGCGTGGCCCCTTTGTCGAGTTTGTGACAATGAACGTCAGTATTGGAGCGTTCCGCCTGCCCATGCCGCTTGTCATCATGTTGATTGTTTACCTTATTTCGTGGATTGTCTTGCGACAGACGAAGCTTGGACGTTACACGTACGCCATTGGCGGCAATGAAACGGCAACGAGGCTCTCAGGCATCAACGTCGATTGGTACAAGATGCTGATCTATGGGATTAGTGGCCTATTCTCGGCGATCGCAGGCGTCATCGTGATGTCGCGGCTGCAATCCGGCGCCTATCAAAATGGCACAAACATGACGCTGATCTCGGTTGCGGCTGTGGTTATCGGCGGCACGGCGCTTTCGGGCGGCGTAGGCGGCATCTGGGGAACGCTCGTCGGCGTCTTCATCCTGCGTATCGTAGAGCAGGGCTTGGTGTACATGAATGTCCCGAGCAACGCCAAGGAGATCGTCATTGGCGCGATCATCGTGTTGGCCGTAGCGCTTGACGTCATCCGGCGCGGCGAAGTGAAGTGGCTGCGCTTTGGCAGCAGCCGCAGCGGCTAGAAAGCCCTGTCTGTCCCAACGGTAGTGATGCGCACCTTGCGCATTTTGTCGGACCGGTTTGAGTTCGCAGTACAGAAGTGCAATAGTCGTAGTTCCGCTTGGTCGTCCAACTGATGCAGTTCCCTTGGCCTACGATAGTCGAAAGGAACACAATCACATGAAGCAGAGAACGAAGTGGTTCAGCATGTTTGCCGTCATGGCCATGGTTCTGGTCTTGACAGCCTGTGCAGTACCGGCCGCAGCGCCGGCCGCGGCTCCGGCCGAGGCAGCACCTGAAGCGGCGCCTGTCGAAGCGGCGCCTGCCGAGGGTATGGCCTACAACGTCGGTTTCGTGCCTCCGGCGCTGACAAGCCCGTTCCACGTGGCAATGGTGGATGGCGCCACAGCCCGCGCCAATGAACTGGGCTGGACAATTGACGTTCAGGCGCCCGCGAGTGAAGGCGACTTCCAGGCGTTTGTGACGACAGTCCAGCAATTGCTCGAGAAGGGCGTTGACGCTCTGAGCATCAACCCGATTGGCACCGACTCGGCAATCACCGCCGTCAAGTCCGCCAACGAGAAGGGTGTGCCGATTCTTGCCCACAACTTCATCACCCCATTCTCCGAGGGCGACGTAGCAAGCTACGTCTCCTATGACCAGTGGGGCGGCGCCGAGAAACTGGCTGCTGTGACATGCGACCTGATTGCCGGGAAGTATGCGACCACCGCGGCCGAAACCAAGGGCAAGGTCTACATCCTGGCCGGCATCGACAGCATCTTCTCCCACCGCCGCACAGGAGGCTTCAAGGCCGGCCTGGCCAAGAACTGCCCGAACGTCGAAGTTGTTGGCGAGCAGACTGCTGACTGGCTCCGCACCAAGGGGCAGGAAGTGGCAGCGATCGCACTCCAACAGAACCCGGACATTGACGTCTTCTATGGCAACAGCGACGAAATGGCCATCGGCGCAGCACTGGCCGGCGAGCAGCTTGGCCTCGAAATCAACAAGGACTTCTTTGCGGTAGGCATCGACGGTAATGTGCCGACGCTTGACCTGCTCAAGGAAGGCAAGTTCAGCGCAACGCTGGGTGTCGACCCCTATCGCATGGGTGTAACCGTGGTTGACCAGATGCAGCGCGTTCTCGCTGGTGAGGACGTCCCGCAGATCCTGCTCACCCCGTCGGTCGTCGTAACCCCTGCCAACCTGCAGGACTACCTTGACGGCAAGCTGTGGACGGAGCCGGTCGCCGGTGCCCCCGAGCTTGACAATGACATGCCCACTGTCCCGGAATAGCATTCACTGAAGGTCGCCGCTTGGGGGCGAAGCCGCCCTTGTCCGGTCATTGAGCGATAGAGAAGCGAGGCTTCCGACTCTGGAAGCCTCGCTTTGATCGAGAATCCGGGCCAAATTTCATCTATTGACAGCCGCGATTTATCCTGATAGAATGTGATTGATTGTGATTGATGTTTACAACAGTCATGACCAATTCACTGGTTTTCCCCGCACGACAGACGAACCCGATTCAATACGCCTGCATCTGTTCTGCCTTGCGGCGGAGCTTCAATATGGGGCATTGCGCATGACCCAGCTTTACAGCCACGAATTGACGATTCCCGGCGCGCACTTGGGCGACGAGAACCCTCTACCCATTTTCCGCAATCCGGACCCAAACAAGCAGGTCAATTTCCAGGATTCCGTGCCGGCGCACAAACGCCTGCTTGCCGGTGTCGATACCGGATACCGTGTTCTGCCGTACCGCATGCAGGACAATTACACGCGCGCTCTGCAGCCACTGACTTTCCAGGCAGCTGTGCTTGAGAATGACCTGCTCAAGGCGACCTTCATGCCGGAACTCGGCGGACGCCTGATTTCACTCTTCTACAAGCCCGAAGCGCGCGAGTTGCTGGCACGCAACCCCATCTTCCAGCCCGCAAACCTGGCCATTCGCAACGCCTGGGTCTCAGGGGGAATCGAATGGAATCTTGGGCAGTATGGGCACGCATTGAACACGATATCACCCGTCTTCGCCGCCCAGATAGAATGCGCTGATGGTGAGCCGGGCCTGCGCATCTATGACTACGAGCGCTGCAAACGCCTCTTCTGGCATATTGATTTCTGCCTGCCCGAAGGTTCGCCCTTCCTGCGGGTCTACTGTCGTGTCATCAACCCCAACCTGACCGATTCATCAATTTACTGGTGGAACAATACGGCCGTTCCAGAAAAACCTGATGTGCGCGTCCTCGCGCCGTCCATGCAGGTGATCTACGTGGATTTCTCGACGGAGGATCAGTCCTACGGCTACGGAACGATGCCGTACCTGCCCACCACGGGTGGCCTCGATGCGAGTTACCCCACCAATTTCAACTTCGCCAGTGAGTACTTCTACCAGTGCGAGGATGCCGATCTGGCGTGGGAAGCGGCGCTCGATGGCGAGGGCAAGGGCCTCATTGACGCGTCTACGCAGCCCGTGAGCTATCGCAAGATGTTCTGCTGGGGCATGCACGCGGGCGGCCGCCACTGGCAGGATTTCCTCTCGCTCCCCGACAACCCCTACATCGAGATTCAGTCGGGAATGACGCCGTCTCAGACCAATGCTGTGCCGATGCCTGCGCAATCCCAGAAGGACTGGATGCAGGTCTATGGCTATTTTGCCGGCGACCCGGCGCGCGTGCATGACCGGGACTATCCCCGGGCCTGCGCATATGTAGATGCCGCGCTGAAGGAGATCATGCCCGCCGCGCAGCTTGACGAATTGCTCGCAGAAGCGCGGGTGCTGGCTGAGCGCGCCCCCAGTGCGCTTCTGGCTATGGCCTCCGGCTGGGGTGCACTGGAGATGGCGCGCCGCTCGTTGGAACCGGAACTGCCGGCCGTGCCGCAAACCTTCGCCTTCCCGGAGGATTCGCTTACAGCCGAGCAGGAGAAGTGGTTGACGCTCCTCAACAGTGGTCAGTTCCCGGACAACGATCCGGCCGAAGTTCCGGGCGAATGGCTTGTGGAGCCTGAATGGCTGCCGCGACTGGCCTCGCTTGGAACCAGGAACTGGTATGCGCTGCTCCATGAAGGCGTCATGCGTATGGAGAACGGCGACTCACAGGGGGCCGTTGCGGCCTGGCAAGCGTCAATTGCGCTTGAGCCGTCCCCGTGGGCGTACCGCAATCTGGCGGTCGCGGCGAACCGAGCGGGCGAGGCTGCGACTGCGCAAGCGTACTACCAGCGCGCGTGGGATCTTTCAGTCTCGCTTGGCGTCATGGTTCCGGCGCTGGCAGTCGAGTGTCTGCAGTCGCTGGTCGCGCAGGGCAAGTTCGATGAAGGTATGGCGCTCTATGATGTGCTGCCGGCCGGCATTCGCGACTTCGACCGGATCCAGATACTACGCGGCAGGATCGCTCTGGAACTCGGCCACCTGGACACCGTTGAAGAGGTGCTCAAGCGTGACTACGCGGTCATCCGCGAGGGCGAGACGGAGTTGAGCGACCTCTGGATCGGGATGTGGATGCGTCGTGAAGCGGCCGGCACAGGACGACCGATGGACGATCAACTGCTTAGGGAAGTGAGTGTTGCCCATCCGTTGCCTTCCAACATCGACTTCCTCATGTTCAACAAGGATCTCGGTTCTGTTTCCTGAGTGTTCGGGAGTTGCGAACAATCCAGATGTGCAGATGCGTCACAATCTCAATTCAAAATGAAGTGAGGGGGAAGCACCAGTGGAGCTAAGCGAATTCAATCCAACGCCCGCGCTTGTGGTCAAAGAGACTGTCGTCACCAAGCCGCGCTTCCCTGTGTTTGATGCCCATAACCACCTGATGCCCGGTTTCGGCGGCGGCTGGGACCAGCGCCCGGTCGAAGAACTTCTCGCTGTGCTTGATGAAGCGGGCGTCACCCACCTGCTTGATCTCGACGGCATGTGGTCTGAGGAAGTTCTCGACGCACACCTGAAGCACTTCAAGGAACCATATCCCGAACGCTTTGTGATTTTTGGAGGCGCCGACTGGAGCCAGTGGGATACGCATGGCGACCGCTTTGGCGAGTGGGCGGCCGGTCGGTTGCGCTCCCAGGTTGCACGCGGTGCACAGGGAATCAAGCTGTGGAAGGTGTTGGGATTAAGCGTGAAGGACCAGCGCGGCGAGCTGGTTCGTGTCAATGATCCTCGCCTCGAGCCCATTTGGCAGACGGCCGCCGAGCTGAATGTCCCAGTCACCTTCCATATTGCCGATCCTGTAGCGTTCTTCTCGCCTCTTGACAACACCAATGAGCGGTGGGACGAGCTGGGCGCTAACCCGGACTGGCAATTCCCCTCACCGCCCTTTCCACCCTTCCTTTCGATTGTCAATGATATGGTTGATGTCGTTGCGCGCAACCCCAACACTACGTTCATCGGGGCGCACTTCGGTTGCTATGCAGAGAATCTCATCTGGATGGCCGAAACCATGGACCGCTGCCCGAACTTCAACGTGGATATTTCCGAGCGTATTGCCGAACTCGGTCGCCAACCCTACTCGGCGCGGCGCTTCTTTATCAAGTACGCCGACCGCATCATGTTCGGCCTCGACCGGCCTGCCAAAGTCGCAGATTACCAGATCTATTACCGTTTCCTCGAGACCGACGACGAGTACTTTGCGTACGGCCCGGAAGCGATGCCGCGCCAGGGGCGCTGGCGCATCTACGGTCTGTACCTTCCAGACGACGTGCTTGAGAAGGTGTACAACCTTAATGCGCGCCGCCTGATTCTGCACGAAGCGGTCTAGCGCCGAAGCAAGCGCACGGTTCGAATGTTCGATTTCTTGAGACGGTAGTGACTTCCAGAGAGCAAGTCAGCTTGCCGCCGTCATGCCTCCGCCCGGGATGGCTTCCCGTTTCGCCAGTCAAGCCAACGCACGTTCTGCCGAAGCAATCTCCATGCGCGAATCGTGGAGGAGTGGAGAGAGCCAAAGCACGTCGCAATACCGCCGTACTCGTGACTCACTTTACCCAGACCCCATCAAGGAGAAAAGGCAATGAGTAAAAGACACGTACCATTGATCATGCTTGTCGCGCTGATTGCGGTGCTTGCACTCGGTGCATGCGGCGGCTCAAGCGCCCCCGCCGAACCGGCGGCCGCTCCTGCCGATGCTGCCGCAGCGCCGGCCGATGCTGCGGCTGCCCCGGCCGAGGCCGCGGCAAGTGGCGAGCCCGTTGAGCTCGCGTTCTGGTCCATGTGGAATGAAGGTGAAAACCAGGCGCTGGCCCTCCAGGCGATCTTCGACAAGTTCGAAGCTGCCAATCCAAACATCACTGTCAAGCCGACGTGGAACGGTCGACAGAACCAGACAACGCTGCGCACGGCTCTGGCCGGCGGCACGCAGGTCGATTTGATGGACCAGGACGCCGACCAGGTTGCCGGTGGCATGGTCGCGGCGGGCTTGGGCTATGACTTGAGCGAGCTGATCAACTCGCAAGCGCTGGATGAGGACGTTCCCTTCAAGGACGTATTCGTTCCCGGCGTGCTCAACATGTTCGACGTTGACGGCAAGACCTATCTGATTCCGTACATCTACAACACGACGCAGTTCTTCTACAGCCAGGACGCCTTTGAGAAGGCCGGTGTCTCCGACGTCAAGACGTGGGACGACCTGATTGCCGCCTGTGGAAAACTGCAGGACGCCGGCTTCACACCGCTGGCGATCGAGGGCTCTGAGCCTGGATACAACTCCTTCTACTTCACCTATCTGATCGCTCGCCTGAAGGGTGTTGGCTGGATGACGCAGGCCGCCAATGACAAGACCGGCGAGATGTGGAACGACCCTGCCGTGCTGCAGGCGGCGCAGATGTCACGCGAACTTTGGGACAAGGGCTGCATTCCCGAAGTCTCCCAGGGCTACCACTGGCCGCAGGCTCAGCAAATGATCGCATCTGGTGAGACAGCGGCTGAACTGGTCGGCTCCTGGTTGCCCACAGAGTTGCTTTCCGCAACTGGACCGGACTTCAAATGGGGCGCGCTGGACTTCCCCGAAGTGTCGGGCGGCGTGGGCAAGAGCACCGATCTCAATGCCCTCCTTCTTTCCTTCATGATCCTGAAGGATGCGCCCCATCCCATGGAAGCGGCTGAGTTGCTCAAGTTCATCATGACCAAGGAAAACCAGCAGGCGATGGTGGAAACCGGCGCAGTGGGTGTCACGCGCAAGGGTGTCGAGTGGCCTGCAAACATCGCCGGCGCGCAGGCATCTGCCGAGAACGCCACTGCGGTCTTCGGCGAAGCGGACGGCCTCCAGGGATCCAATGCCGAGTACTGGACGAAGGTGTTGCGCGATCCGTTTAACGACATGTTCGTTGGACAGACGACGCCCGAACAGTTCGTGGAACAACTTGTCAAGGACTCTGCTGCTTTCTGGGCAGGTCAGTAGCAGGTTGAGGTCGGTCGGGGCGGGCTATTGCGGCCCGTCCTCAAGAAAATGCAGGATTCGGCTGCAGGTTGACCACTGGCAACCGGATCCAGTTTCTTGAACGCAATAGCAGGTGGACCGGCGAATCGAGCGACTGGTCTCGATTCGCCGGTCCACCAAGTTCGGCAATCAACCCCTTTCGTGGTCGGGCCTCAGGGATGTCGGCGCTATGAAACCTAGCAGACGCATGATCATTTTGTTCCTGTTGCCGGCAACGCTGCTCTATGCGTTCTTCTTCCTCCTGCCTGCAGCGCGGGCGTTCTACTATAGCGCGTTCGATTGGTCGGGCTTTGGCGAGGAGATGGATTTCGTCGGCCTTCAGAACTACGTCAAATTGCTTACGAACGACCCTATTTTCTGGCAGAGCATGGGCAATACCCTGAAGATACTCTTCGTGGGAGGTGCGGCGGTCTTTACACTCGCCTTTCTGCTGGCGTCAATGCTCAATTCAATCCCCAGGGGCAAGAAGTTCTTCCGCGCGATGATCTTCATGCCCAACGTGATTGCCGTTATCGCCCTTACGACTTTGTGGGCATTTGCGGTCTACAGCCCGATAACGGGAATGCTGCCCAACATTTTCAAGGCGCTTGGCATGGAGCGTGCCGCGAGCTTCTTGTGGATGAGCGCGGATCACATCTTCTGGTCGATGCTTATTGCAATTATCTGGATTGAAGTCGGCTTTTATGTCGTGCTTTTGTTGGCCGGAATGGACAAGATTCCGGTGGAGTACTACGAGGCCGCACGCCTTGAGGGCGCCAACCAGTGGAAACAGTTCTGGTCCATTACGCTGCCGTTGATGTGGGACGTGGTGACGATTGCCGTAGTCTTGTGGAGTATCAGCGCAATCAAGGTCTTTGAGTTCCCTTACGCCTTTATGGGCCCGACGACCAATTCGCATGTTTACACGGTGGGCGTTTACCTCTACGTGATGGGCTTCGGCAAGCGCGATCCCATTTACCAATTGGGCTATGCGACTGCAATTGGCGTGATTATGCTCTTTTTGGTCGTCGTCGTGAGCACATTGATTCGCCGCGTGATGAGGCGAGACGTCGTGCAGTATTGAGGATGGACCGGGTTACCGGCAGGTCACAACGAAGCGCATGTATTGTATTGCGTTTGGAAGCAAGGTTCATGAAGTTACGGCAACTGGTGGTTCAGACGCACCAGCAGCCGAGCACGGAACAACGCATATCGAGACTCGCAGGAGCTCCGCATGACCGCAGCCACTTCCAGTGCCGCTGAAATCAACGCCTTCCAGCGCAAGGCGCGCCGCAAGAAGTACCTTAGCATGGCGCCCTCCTATCTCGTCCTTGGAGCATGGTCACTTTTCACGGTGTTTGTGATCGCCTGGGTTGTGATGGCGTCGCTGAAGACGAACGCCGAGATCTTCAAGGATGTATTTGGCTTTCCGGACAAGCTGCAGTGGACCAATTACCAGAAGGCCTGGAACGCCGCCAACTTCAGCGTTTACTTTCGCAACAGCGTTGTGGTCACTTTCAGCGCCGTCGTTCTCATCCTGGCGGTCTCTGCGCCTGCGGCCTACGTTTTGAGTCGAATGGATTTTCGGGGACGCGGTACGCTGACTAACGTCTTCATCGCAGGGATGGGTATCCCCGTCATGTTGCTTTTGATCCCGCTCTTCGTAATCATGGCGGGTCTGAAGATGGTCAACACCTTGCCGGGACTGATCCTCGTCTATTCCACTGTGGCGATACCGTTTACGGTCTACATCTTGACGGGCTTCTTCGCCTCGCTTCCCAGAGAGTTGGAGGAGGCAGGGGTCATCGACGGCGCCAGCGACTTCAACGTGTTTCGTCTGATCATGTTGCCGCTGGCGTCGCCCGGTCTGATTACGGCCGCCATTTTCAACGGCATTGCAATCTGGAACGAGTACATGCTGGTGCTGGTCTTTGTGTCCGAAGGTGACAAACGCACGTTGTCTTTGGGCCTCTATTCGCTCCAAAACGCAATGCAATATACGGGTGACTGGGCCGGACTGTTTGCAGGCGTTTGCATCGTCATGGTGCCCACAATCATTCTCTTCATCATCTTGTCAGAGAAGATGATCTCGGGAATCACCATGGGCGCCGTCAAATAGAATCAATTTTGCACAGAACCAGGAACACACCTATGGGCGCAGGAGCCTTCACTCGCAGTGAAATCGAAAGCCAGCCGGTCGTCTGGAAGCAGACATTGGACAAGATCTCCGGACAGTGGCAGACGCTGTCAGGTGAACTGAAAGGGCTCGAGTCACGCCCGTTTGTTGTAATCGGCTGCGGGTCCACGTACTACCTTGCGAATCACGCCGCGACAGTCCTGCGCCGTGCCGGAATTCAGGCGAACGCCTACCCTTCCTCCGAGCTGGCTCTCTTTCCGCTGGAGCATTTGCGTGAAGATTCTGTTCTCTTGACAATTTCGCGCTCGGGAACCACCACCGAGACGCTGTGGGCGATGGAAGCCTATCGCAAGCGCTTCCCGGAAAGCGGCGTGATTATCACCGTCACCTGCGTTCCTGATACACCGATGATCGAGGCGGCTGACATCGTCCTTCTCGCCGAGTTTGCGCAGGAGGTTTCCGTTGCCCAGACGCGCTCCTTCAGCAGCATGGTGTTGATGTGTCAGGCGCTCGCCGCTCTCCTTGTGGGCGATCGTGCACGCATGAGCTCGCTCGAGCGACTTCCCGGCCTGCTGCAGGAGTTCCTGGCAAATGCAGGAACCCTTCCCGAGGAGTTGGGCAGCGACCTGATGCTTGACAGGTTCTTCTATCTTGGCAGCGGCGCATTCTACGGGCTCGCCTGCGAGGCTATGCTCAAGACAAAAGAGATGACGACCTCATGGTCGGAGGCGTACCACGTTCTCGAGTTTCGCCACGGGCCGATGTCGGTTGTCGCGCCCAGCGCTCTCGTGGTCGGCCTTATCTCGGACTCAGCACCTGAGGCGGAACTCGCTGTCCTGCGCCAGATGAAGGCGCTGGGTGCACGTACCTTGGCATTGTGCGAAAAGAAAGATGGGCTTGACTTTACCGGCGTCGACATGGTTGTTGAGTCGGTGAGCGGCCTCGACGAGTGGCAGCGGCCGGTGCTCTATCTGCCCTTCATCCAGTGGCTGGCCTTCTACCGCTCCCTAGCAAAGGGACTCGACCCGGACAACCCCACGAACCTGACGCAAGTGATTGTGCTTTAGCCATGGGCGATCAACGAGTCGAGCAATTCACCTACGATGCGCCCGACTTCCAGCCCGTCGTCGAATCGGGCGGCTGGCTCGTCGCGCTGATGAATTGGTCCCCTCGGTTCGATTTGATGGGCTGGGGTGTCCTCGAGCGCCACAATGCGACTGACGAGGTATTCGTGCTGCAGAAGGGGCGTTCCATCCTCTTCGTCGACACTGATGAGGGTCTGGAATGCATTGACATGATTCCGGGTGTGGTCTACAACGTGACGCAGGGGACGTGGCACAATGTAATTGGCACGCGCGATGTACAGTGGTTGATTGTTGAGAGCCAGGACGACCCGGACTCTCCGACCGAATATCGCGACCTGAGCAGCGCTGAGCGGGCCGCGCTCCGCCCGGAGTTTCCGACGTGGCTTCTGGAGTCGGAGTAAACCCGATCGCCGTATCTTTTTGCATAGTGACAAAGTGAGACCCGCAGCCGCGACAGGGCTGCGGGTCTTGTTTGTCCAGACCAAGTGCTTGGCCTCTTATTGCGCCAGCGCCAGCGTCGCAGTGCGGTCGATTTTTCCCGTGGAAGTCAACACGAACTTGTCCGCATAGAGGCAGGCGCGCGGCGTCTCAAATGGGCCCAGGCGTTCGCGCAGTTGTGCAAGAAGCATTGCCTGCGCTTCTGGAGGCAAGGGCCGTCCCTCGAGAATCAGTGTGACTTGCGAACCGAGGCGATCATCCGTGCTTCCTGCTACGGCAAAGCGCTGACCATTCCAGGCAGTGCCGAGGATCTCGGGGAGAAGATACTCGAGCACGGCCTCGAGCGGCTCGACTTGCACCTTGACACCGCCGCTGTTGATCACATTGTCCGCACGACCGAGCCACAGAAACGTGCCATCCGGGTTCAGAGCCACCAGGTCGTTGGTCTGCACCCAATCGCCGGACGTCATGGGGCCACGCACAGCGAGGCAACCGCGCGCATCAAGCTGCAACTCTACGCCTGGCAAGGGGCGGAAGGCGCTGCTGCGCCGTGCGCCGCTTAATGGGCGCAGCGCCACATGGGTGGCTGTTTCGGTCATGCCATAGGTGTGATAAACGGGAGCACGGAGGGGCGCGACGGCCGCCGCCAGCGAACCGCTCACAGGGCCACCGCCTACGAGCACGGCGTGCATCGAATCGACCCGCGCCCGCTCGGGCGAGGTGAGGAGTGTCTCCATTTGCAGAGGGACGAAGGCGGCAAAATCGATTGGCACGTTGCCGGCGAGTGCGACCAGCGGGTTGGCGGCAGGCTCGACGAGGAACATCTTGAGCCCGAGAACGAGGCCGCGCACGAGCATCATTTGCCCGGCGATATAACGGGTAGGCAGGCAGACGAGCGCGGTCATGCCGGCGCGCAGGTCAAGCGCAGCAGCTGTTGCCCTTGCACTCGCCTCCATCTGCGCACGGCTGAGCTCGATTGCCTTGGGTGCGCCGGTCGATCCCGAGGTGTTCACCGTGAATGTGGCCACACCCGAGAGCCAGTCGCGGCAAAAGGCCAGCGCGTCACGTTCATTCTCTGTTGCGGCCTGGCGCGGCGTTGAATCTGCCAGAGCATCGAGGTCGAAAACCTGGCTCCCGATGGAGAGCGAAGTCCCGCTCATAGCGAAGCCTCCGGCGAAGCGCGAAGCGCTGATGAAATCTCAAAGGGATCGCGCTGCAGCACGCTTCCAGCCAACCGGATGGGCGAACGGAAATTGTTTCGAAAGAGGCCTCCCGTCCCCAGCCCATGCACCCGCACACCGCCGGACGCCGCGGTCCACTGGCAAATTGCATCGTGTCCGATGCTTGACTCCAACAAGGAGTTCGCCCACCATGTAATGCCCAGGTGCTCACACAGGGCGGCCACTTGCCCTGCCATGCGCCAGCCGCCAATCAGCGACGGCTTGATGATGATTGCTTGCGGACGAACCAATTCGAGCAATGCCTGAATTTCGCGCAAGGTGGTGATGCCGATGAGTTCCTCGTCGAGCGCAATGGGCATCGGCGACTCGGCGCAGATTCGGCGCAGGTCATCCAGTTGCCCTGCGCGAACGGGCTGCTCAAGAAACTCGACGCCAATGGGGGCAAGGGCCTCGATTCGCCGCAAAGCTTCTTCAGGCGTGAACGCGCCGTTGGCGTCGAGGCGCAGGTCTATGGATGGATGGCGGGAACGCAGGACATCAAGCATGGCCAACTCATCCGCAATCGGCAGCGCGCCGATCTTCATTTTGATTGTGCTGAAGCCCGCAGCGACCTTGGCGTCGACCTGCGCAAGTTGTCCCTTGGGCGTGTCCATCCAGATGAGGCCGTGTGTGGGCAGTGGCGCGACGCCTTCGGCGAAAGGAGAGTCGAAAAAGGCTCCGCCACCACCATGATGCAGATCGATCAACGCACTTTCAACTCCGAAAGCCAGCGACGGCCACTGCACGAGTTGCGGGTCAAAGGGCGCTAGAAGGCAGTCCAGCGCGGTTTGCCACGGGCCATCGACCGGCAACGACAACTCCTGCCGGTTGATCGATTCAACAAGCGCTGCGGCCTCTTCCGGAAAAGTCGAGGTGGCGTCGCATGAGAGGCCGGGAATCGGGCCGCATTCTCCCATGCCCACGATTGCAGGTTGCCGCGAGTCCAACGCTTGAACGATCCAGAGATTGCGCAGAACAAGCGGCCCACGCGAGGTTGGCGCAGGCCGCTTGAAGTGAAGAATGTGTGGCGTAAGGGTTAAGCGAAGCATAGCAATTGTACGGGACGGCGCGACGTATAAATCAAGGAAACTTCGGGAAGCGATCCCACTCGGGCGCGCGTTTCTCCAGCCACGCGTTCTTGCCCTCTGTGGCCTCCTCGGTCAAGTAATAGAGCAAAGTCGCGTTTCCTGCCAGCTCCTGAATGCCTGCCTGGCCGTCAAGTTCGGCATTGAACGAGGATTTGAGCATGCGCAGGGCAAGCGGGCTATGGCCCATAATCTTGCGGCACCAGGAAATTGTCGTTGATTCAAGTTCGCCAAGGGGGACCACTGTGTTGACGAGGCCCATTTCCAGTGCCTGCTGCCGCGTCGTACTGTTCGCACAGATACCAGATTTCGCGAGCCTTCTTCTGCCCAACAATGCGCGCGAGATAGGAGGCGCCAAAGCCGCCGTCAAAGCTACCGACCTTGGGGCCGGTTTGTCCAAAGCGGGCGTTGTCGGCCGCGATCGTGAGGTCGCATACGACATGGAGCACATGACCGCCCCCAATCGCCCATCCGGCCACCATCGCAATGACTGGCTTTGGGATCGAGCGAATCTGGCGTTGCAGATCGAGTACGTTGAGCCTGGGCACCTGGTCCGTCCCCACATAGCCACCCACGCCGCGCACACTTTGGTCGCCGCCGCTGCAAAACGCTCGGTCACCTGCGCCGGTGAGGACGACAACACGAACATTCGGATTCTGGCGCGCAAGTTCCATCGCCTCGATCATTTCCTGGACCGTGAGCGGTGTAAAAGCGTTGTGCTTGTGTGGGCGATTGATCGTGATTTTGGCAATCCCCTCGATGAACTCGTACTTGATTTCCTCATATTGCTTGAGGGTTTGCCAATTCACGGGTTCAGGGGCAGCGGCTGGAATCGCGGATGTCCTGGTTGCGCCAGACGCTGCGGCCTTGCCGGACTTGCCCGCACCCTTCTTCGAGATTTTGGCGGCTTTCGTAGACTTCTTGGTCTTTGCAGGCTTGACGGCTTTTGCTGCCTTGACGCTTGAAGACTTGAGCGTCTTTGCTGACTCTGTTTCTTCTCTCATGAGATGTCTCCGTCAATGGATGTCCGGCTCCTGCGGGCAAGCGCCAGGGCGGACATGCAGTCACGATACCTGCGAAAGATCGCCGAATTTGTGGCCATGTCGGTTTCGATTTCCAGAATGCGCGGGCGAATTGATGGCGCCATGAACTCCGGCAGTGCGGCGGCGAGCGTGGCAGCACTTGCGGCGCGCGCGTACTCCAGTCCAAGATCTGCGGCCGTGCGCTCTGCCGTGAGAGGTTGGGGCGTGAGGAAGAACTCGCGCCGGATCGGCTCCGGGAGCGAGTCGGGACCATCAATGATGTCGAATATGCCGCCCCCGTGGTTGTTCAGCAGGGCGATGCGCAGATTCGGAGGTAGGTGGCGATGCCACAGACCGTTACGGTCATAGAAGAAGGCAAGATCACCAACGACCAACAAGGTTAGCGCGTCTGGTCGCGCCAGGGCCGCACCGACGGCAGTGCTCACACAACCGTCGATTCCGCTGACCCCTCGATTGGCATAAACGCCTGCAGGCAAGTGGCCCGGCTCAAGGCCAAGAATGTTTGCATACCGAATGGGCATGCTGTTGCCCACCTGCACGTTCGCCCCGGGCGGAATTGCGGCCATCAGGGAGCGTACCGCGGCAAACTCGCCAAAGGGCGAACTGTCAAGCAGTCCGTCAAGCGCGGCAGAGGCCTGCGCTTCAGCTTCCCGCCACGTTTGCGCGTAGTCACGCGAAGTCACAGCGAGGTCGGCGCTGCGCGCAACCAGTTCCCGAAAGAAGTCGACCGGACGCAGCGGAATGACATCCGTCAGCGCCTGGTAGGTATCGGGTGCAGGGCGGCTCGTGCCAATGCGCCAGAAGTGCCGGGGCGGCCGACCACGCAGCAGCGCCTTAAGGTTGCGGGCGGTCACTGCGCCACCGAAACTGATCACGAGGTCGGGGCGCAGCGCGGCCAGCGTCGCGTCATCGCTTGCCGCAATTGCTGCTTCCCAGCGCCGGCAACGCGCAGAATTCGTCTGCAGGTTTGCCGTTATGTCACCAATCACGGCCACGCCATTGCGGTCGCCGAGCGTTTGCAGCGCTGAATTCAATGCGGGATCAGGCGCATTGGGTCCGCCAATGACGAGGACCCGCTCCGAACCGCCAAACGTCGCGAGCAATCTTTCCCATGCGTCGGCTGCGAGAATCGGTGTAGTCGCCAACGCACGCGCCACTTGCGCAGGCCGTGGAACCGGCGCTAGTGAGCGGGCATATAGCGGCTCGCGCAGCGCAATGTTGATGTGAACCGGTCCGGGAGTTGGCCCAGCAGCAATCTGCCAGGCATCGCTGACCATGCGGACGGCGTGCCAGCGAGTGTCCGCATGAGCGTCATCCACAGGCAGGGTATAGGCGGCGCGCACGTGCTGTCCGAATACTCGGTCCTGCCGCAATGCCTGGTTGTCTTGTTGGTCAATCCATTCCGGGGGTCGATCGGCTGTGATGGCGATGAGCGACACGCCTTGGTAGTAAGCTTCAGCGAGCGCCGGCGCCAAATTGAGAGCTGCCGTTCCCGAGGTGCAGACTAGCCCGACGGGAGTGCGAAATTGCTGCGCAAGGCCAAGTGCCACATGGCCGGCGCTGCGTTCGTCATAGATAACATAGGTGATGATGTCGTCACGCTGCGCAAGCGCCACCGTGAGCGGTGCCGAGCGCGAACCGGGAGAGATGACCCAGTGTGTCATGCCCAGACGGACTGCGGAGTCAATCACGAGGGCGGCGAGCGATGGCAAGGTTGCAGCCGTCGTCACCGGGTTTGAAGAGACGCCTAATGGGTTTGATGGAAGACTTTGTGGGGAATCCGGAGAGAGCGCCATTTCAACGTGACCGCCGGAGGGCTAGGCGTGAACGGCGGCCAGTTGGGCGGTGGGAGCAGCGGTAATCCCAGTTTGCGGCACGGAGTCGCCGGTATCGTGCAACGCGTCAAGGATCGTGCGTGCCTTAAGCTCCGTTTCGTCCCACTCTGCAATGGGATCCGAATCGCCGGTAATCCCTGCGCCGACGTACAGGGCGGCGGTCTCCGTCCGCACCTGCATACAGCGCAGATTGACGAAGAGCGTAGATCGTCCCTCAATGTTGAGTGGTCCAAGATAGCCGCTGTAGAAGCCGCGATCGTAACCTTCGCGTGCTTGAATGAACTGGAGGGCCTTATTGCGCGGCATGCCGCAGACAGCAGAAGTTGGGTGAAGCTTTGCGAGCACACGATTTGCGAGTCCCGCGACGGCATCCTCTCCCGTGGCAAATGAAAACCGAGTTTGCAGATGTACGACCGAACCCGCAGCCACCGTTGTAGGGCCCCGCTCGTCCACGTGGATGGCCCCAGATTCAACAAAAACGCTGCGGATGTAGGTGCTTACCATTTCCTGCTCGGCCCGCTCTTTGGCGCCCCATCTCACCTCCTGCAGCGAGCCGTGCGCGGGAAGTGGTTGCGTCCCGGCCAGCGCGACGGTGGAGATTCCTGAGTCATCTTCGCTCAACAATAGTTCCGGGCTGGCACCGAGCCACGCGCCAACTCCCGGCACGGTCACAAGCGAAACGAATGCGTCCCGGTAGCGATCGCAGAGAGTCGCGAAGAAGCGGATCGGGGCGAATCCAGTAGGTAACGAAACCGGAGCCGTTCGGGAAACGACGACTTTGGCGATTTGCGTACTTCGTATGAAACTCACTGCGTCCGTGACAAGCGCCTCATACGCTGCTGCATCCAGTGCCGTTTCCGGCGAGTCCGGCGCACTGTGCCAACCATTCGCGTCATCAGCGCCTTCCTGCAGATCAAGCGGCGGCAAGCCCGCCTCCGTGTAAACGGCAGTCGAGTCACACAGGTACTGGGCTGGAATGAAAAGTCCCGGTCGCTGTTCCGAAAAAGGAGCGAGTACGAACCCACCTCGGTCATCGCTGAAGTCGACCTGGTCTATCTCCTGAGCCACACTAGAGGCTACGCCCAAAGGCTCCAGTACACCTGGCTGCCGCCACAGCGCAATCGCATATCCCCGCGCCAAGGCAGCCGCGTAGAAGCGCTCCACTTGCTGCATTTGGCCTGTTCGTCGAGACGATGTCACGTTTGTCACTCTCCAGGGGCCGTTGAGAGGCCTTGCGGAACTCACTGCGACCATTGTACACGAATGAGGCCACACGCGCGGTGGCCTTTCGTCCATTTCGTAGCTAATTTCACAAGTGCCACAGATTCCGCACGCAATGTCGAGCGTCAAGCGAGCGTGCTTTCATCTGCGCGTTCGAGATACTCCGCTGAGTCTGTGTCAAACCCAACAAAACGCAAACGGCACTTGGGCATGTTGCCCAGATGCCGTTTGCGGGTACTTGAGAAAGCCTTCTCGACCACCAGGCGGACCTGAATGTAACGGTCCAGGAGAAAGCACTGACTGCAATTGCACCGACTGCACTGTTAGGCCGGGGGGGGAAGGCCGAACCCTTTGCAGTCTCGATACAGCATACTGTCTGTTCCCAAGCGGCTGGGGGGGTGGTAAGCCGCAGCGGGAACTCTGTAAACCTCTTCAACCATCTGTTCCCAAGCGGCTGGGGGGGTGGTAAGCCGCAGCGGGAACTCTGTAAACCTCTTCAACCATCTGTTCCCAAGCGGCTGGGGGGGTGGTAAGCCGCAGCGGGAACTCTGTAAACCTCTTCAACCATCTGTTCCCAAGCGGCTGGGGGGGTGGTAAGCCGCAGCGGGAACTCTGTAAACCTCTTCAACCATCTGTTCCCAAGCGGCTGGGGGGGTGGTAAGCCGCAGCGGGAACTCTGTAAACCTCTTCAACCATCTGTTCCCAAGCGGCTGGGGGGGTGGTAAGCCGCAGCGGGAACTCTGTAAACCTCTTCAACCATCTGTTCCCAAGCGGCTGGGGGGGTGGTAAGCCGCAGCGGGAACTCTGTACGCCTGCTCAGTCGGCTTCCGAGTGGCTGGGGGGTTAGCCGTCAGAAGCTGCGAAACCGACTTCTAAAACCTATGCCAAGCCTAAGGAAAGAGCGGTCATGTCCTTCTCACGCGGGTTGGTGGAGATGACGCGGGCCAGGTTGGTCGGGCGGGCGGTCATGTCCTTCTCGCGCGGGGTTGGTGGAGATGACGCGGGCCAGATTGGTCGGGCGGGCGGTCATGTCCTTCTCACGTGGGTTGGTGGAGATGACACGGGCCAGATTGGTCGGGCGGGCGGTCATGTCCTTCTCACGCGGGTTGGTGGAGATGACGCGGGCCAGGTTGGTCGGGCGGGCGGTCATGTCCTTCTCACGTGGGTTGGTGGAGATGACACGGGCCAGATTGGTCGGGCGGGCGGTCATGTCCTTCTCACGTGGGTTGGTGGAGATGACACGGGCCAGATTGGTCGGGCGGGCGGTCATGTCCTTCTCACGCGGGTTGGTGGAGATGACACGGGCCAGATTGGTCGGGCGGGCGGTCATGTCCTTCTCACGTGGGTTGGTGGAGATGACGCGGGCCAGATTGGTCGGGCGGGCGGTCATGTCCTTCTCACGCGGGTTGGTTTGGAGTACACGCACCATCGCAGGTGTGGTCGTGGAGGCGGAAAAGTCACTTGCCGAATAAGTGCGAACTTTGTTGAGGTCAGGTGAAGTCGTTGACAACGTTGCGGCTGCGAACACCACCACCAGTACTGCCAACAGGAGACAAACGGCAGCGAAAGAGTTCTTCATTTTAAGCTGTCCTTTCACATCAGTAGGGGGGGGTGATGTGTGGCCGCAGTGACACTTTACCTGATGACCACATGTACTTTGTAGGCGCAACCTGATATAATCGGCTCATTCCGGCTCAATCTGCTCGCCAGTAACGTTTTTCGACACAAGGAAGCGACCGTGATCCAAGTTGATGGCGCATTTGTTCAACAAGTAGGTGATGCGTTCAAGAATTGCGGGAGTATTCTTGCGCTCTCTCGTTCAACGCTCGCCCACGGCCCGCTTGTTGCGGCCGCACTGGTGCTGGATGACCTGTCGCCCACACTTGATGAGCGGGGCAAGGGGTTGAGACAGGCGCTGCAATGGGCTGTCGAGCAATTGGCGCCTGAGCCGGCGACCTATCCAATTGGCACAGAACGCGCATTTGACGATCCAACATGGCGCGATCCGCGCTGGTGGCGGTACAACGTGCTGCGTCATCGCTATTTTGAGCCGCTGACCCCCGACCAGTTTGTGGAGGGCGGAAGGTTCACCGAGACTCTATTGTCGCTCACAGGAATGCCATCTGTGGATGTCTACTATGACGAACGTGCCCGAGCAATGCGCGAGGCAGCGCAGCGCTTGCAGCGTCACATTCATGACGGCAGTGGAAGCGAGCGAATTCGGGGATTGGCCTTGGACGCTGTCTACACGCCCCTGCGCGAGCACCGTTCCGCCGAAACGCTTCTCGGCATGGCGACGATCTTCAACAACGTATTTCCAACGCACTGGCTCATGGCTTTAGCAAATGATGAGGGGATTACTCGTCCGGCAGAGGCCCTGGATACGCTTGTTGCCCGTCG
Organism: uncultured Chloroflexia bacterium; assembly: GCA_963735275.1. GTDB lineage: Bacteria > Chloroflexota > Anaerolineae > Caldilineales > Caldilineaceae > UBA5069. Next base: position 1,864,199 of record CAVTKJ010000004.1, read on the forward strand.
TTGCCTGCACTTGGGGGATGGTGCGATGAGTGCGTGGATGTCCTTCGAACTCCGCCAGTACGTTCAGAAGCGACAATTGGTGGAGGTGCAACAACGGCGCAACCAGTATCTTGCGCGTCTGGCGTTAGAGGATGCCAAGCCCCTTGACTCGGCCCAGTTCCTGTTGGGAGCCGGCGCTCCTCAACAAGCGGCAACTGTCCTACTTAATCTTGATGACGACGAGCGAGCCGAAAATGGCACGGATGTAATTCTGCTTGCGCGGGCAATTCAGCAAAGTGATCTTTCATCCAGGCAATGGCGTGAACTCAATGTGATGCTCTCGGAGCTGCATCAACGCGTTGGCCAAGGTGAGGAAGCGCTAACATCGCTGCGTGAGGCGCTCAAAGGCGCCAGAGCGTTGAGCGAACAGGCAAACATTTATCGTCGACTTGGCAAGCTCTATGAAGAGCACAACCAGCAGCAGGCATTTACATATTACCAGATGGCGCTCGATCGGCTCACCGCTGCCGACCCCGAGATGGCCTCCGTCCTTAAGGAGCGGGGATGGCTGCGCATCCTGCGGCGCGAATGGGACGAGGGGGAGGCGGATCTGCAGCTTGCGCTCGAAGTGCTTCCTGCGGACGAGCGCAGCACCCGCGCCGATGTCCTTGATGCATTTTCGAGTCTACGTCGTGGCCAGGAAGACTATGCGGCCGCACTTGAACATGCCAGAGCCGGACTGGCGCTGCGCGAGCAGACAGGCGACCTGATGCGCGTGGGAAAGTCACTCAATAGCCTCGGCATTCTCTATCGTGTAATGGGGGACTACCCCAACGCAATCAACGCGTATCGAGAAGCCCGAACAATCTCGGAGAGGCTTGACAATCAGGGACTTGTTGCAACGGCATTACTCAATATCGGTACAGCGCACCACTTCGCGAATGATCTTGACGAAGCTATCAGCTACTATCGTCAGTGCCTGGCGCTGGCGGATGAAGTCGGACTCCCACTGACGGAAGTGCGCGCGCGATCCAATTTGTGTGAGGCGCTCATGGACCAGGGGCGTGAGGCCGAGGCGCGCCGCCATTGGAGATCAGGATATGCGCTCAGCATGGAGTCCGGCTTCGACGACGAAATCGCTTATCTGAACGAGCTCTGCTTGCGCTACCCAAGCCTGCAAAATGAGCTTGCTTCAATGCCTTCCGCCGTGGCGGGCGGCACAGTCTGGGAGGGGGGCAACGCGCTTGTATCGGGTAACTGGAGCCCCCTCGATATGGCGGCGCCGGTGACACAGGTCGATGAAGTGGAGGCTTTGGCGCTCGAGGCAGCGCGCAAATCGGGTCGCGTAAACGCCGCGATGCTTATGGAGATTGGTCACGTAAGCAAAGCCACTGCAACGCGCAAACTGACACGAATGGTCGAGACCGGCTTGCTCTTCAAAAGTGGACAGGGTAGGAGCACCGTCTACACGCGCGCGCACTCAGTTCCGAGCGTGCAAGTCGCGGGAGATCTCGCGGGCCTTCAAATGCGCCTGGACGCGTTGCTTCCGCGCTATGTTCAGAAATACGGCGTGGAGCGGTTAGAAGCGAAGACGCTCTCGCAAACGATGGGGATGGGCGGTGAGTCCACCATTCGCTATGACGTGAAGCCGGTGTTTCGGCGTCTGCCCGATCTGCAGAATTTCTTCGACCTTGAGCGCTCCCTGGGTGAATCGACGCGCACCAGCATCAATCTTGTCCTGTAGCAGCCACCTGAGGCCCTGTGGCCGTCGCGCGATTGCTGAACTCGTAGCTGCCACCGCCGTTGTGCGCAGTCTGGGAAGGGAGCGAGCCTGCTTCCGAGTTGGTATGCTCGCTCATCGCCAAGCCACGAATCGCCTCTGCAATGGCCAGCCCCGAAAGCGCTGCGCCCTCAATGCGCGGCTCGCCAAAGGCGTCGCCACCAAAGAACAATGGCGGCAAGCCACCGGCGCGCAGAAAGCGATCACCGTGAAGTGACGTCGGTCGCGCATAGCGCCAGCGCTTTACCTGTACTTCGATCGGGGCCCCTGCACCGGAAAGCAGCGGAGCGAGCACCTCAAAAAACGCGTCGATGACGCGTTCGTCGTCCTCCTCGAAGTGCAGGGTGGAGAACTCCGGCGACGCGTGGGCCGTAATCACGGTGGCACCGTCCGAAATCCCTTTTCGTCGATTGTCGGCAATCCATGGCACCGCGGCATCCGGACGATGGAGTGCGCCCGGCTCGGGAAGCATGACTTCATTTTCGAAGTGAAGAAGAATACACAGGCATGGGGCATAATGCACTCGCGTCAACGCCGCGTGGTCTTCGTGGCTCAGGTCGACATCCCCTTCCTGCAACAATGCGAGAGACTGCGGCACCGGCGCCGTCAGGACCAGCGCCTGTGCAGTGTAGACGCGGCCATCTTCGCTGCATGCCCACCACCCCTCGGCGGCGCACGAGATGGCTTGTAGGTGGACGCCAGTGTGCACGACCGTGCCACTGCTAGTCGCCGAATCTGCCAACGCCTTGGCGAGATTGTTCATGCCGCCAGTGGCGGCGAAGCGTGGATGGCCATCCTCTGAAGCAGAGCCGGAGATGCCGTCGCTCCAGCCTCGTGCCCAGGTGAAAACGAGACCTTCGCGCTCCCATTGATTGACCCACTTGCCGAACGCCTCAGTGCGTGCCGTGAAAAACTGCGCACCATGGTCGGCGCGCCCCCCGCCAACCCGGCGTGTGGCCAAGCGCCCGCCGACGCTGCGCCCCTTGTCGACAATTGAGAGGCGAAAGGCACGCTCGGGAAGCGCAAGGGCCGTCATCAGGCCGGTAATGCCCGCCCCCACGATGAGTACACCCGGATCAATTGTGCGAACTTTGAGGATGGAGGGCAAGATTTGACCCCTTTCAGCCGGTGCGATTGGGCGGTTGCTCTGCCTGCTCGTGGGTGAACCGCGGCGTGCGCAATGCATGGACAAAATCAAACAGGAGGAGAAATGCCCCTTGGACAACAATCCCTGCACCATGCCCCTTGCGGGTGGGATTCCTTGGGTTGCTCCTAAAAAGGAATACGCCGCCCGCCACATACAGAATGTCCAGCGCAGCGTTGAACCAGAGCAGCCGGCGCAGTTGTTGCGCCTGCGCAACCTCTACTTGAGGTGTCGCGTTGGCCTGCTTTCTTTCTGCAGCGAATTGGCCACCGGCCGCGATTGCTGCGTCGATCACGCCCCACGCGATGAACTGCGTGCCAAGCGCACGCCTGAATTCATTGCCTCGCCGAACCGCGATCCCGGTCAAAATGCTCGCCACGGACCAGACCATCAGTCGATTTGAAACCCGACGATTGAAGGACCAAATCGCGGTGGTGGATTCACGAATCTGTTGTGCCAATTGTCCCTCTCGCAGTTCCCTTGTGCGCCAGTACAGCTGTCTAGAGTATCTCTCCAAGATTGCCACCAAGTTCAAGTCCGGCGTACTTCCCCTCGCCCTCGAAGATCGTGCGACCTGTGACGTCTGTCAGGCGGACCGCAACTGTGGCCGTCAGGCTCTCGAGCACACGCTGGAGCATTGCTGAACGATCGGGCGCGTGAAGCAGTTCCCCTTCCTCATTGCCGCGGCCGGCAACTATCTCGAGGCGGAGTGGCCCGCGTGAAACACCTCGCGCTTGCGGTCCACACACCGTCCACAGCACCTGGTGCGTGTTCACTTCAAGCCGCTCGATGGTCGCACCCGTGTGGGTGGCGAAGCGATAGAGCGCGCCGTCAATCCATAATCCTGCAATGAAACCACGAAATGCTGACTTGAGCCAGGGGATGCGGGCGACGGAGGCGGTAAGGCATACGTGCGGCCGGCCGAAATGGTTGCTCTGCATCCAAATCCAGGCTCGCGGAAAAGCTTGACCCCAATCCTTCTCAATGTAGCCCCGCCCACCCTGAAAATCAACCGGTGAATCGTCGGCGAGAAGCATGCCGTCGATTGCGACATCGAAGCCGAGAACCCCATGCAGGCACTCCATGAAGGGTACGTAGCTGTACCAGCCCATGATCCCCGGCGAAGCCAACGAGACAGGCCACTGGGTCACGCCACTGAAACGTACAACACCCGCAATGCGGCGTGGTCCATCCAGATTGAGCGCAAGTTCCGAGTGACTGAAGTAGTTCGGCCCAATGCGCAAGGCGAACGCCTTTGGGTCCGCGGCAGAAGCTTTCGATAGGATAGCGGTGGTACGTTGTAGAGCCGGAAATGCCGTCAAGCGTCTGGACGAACGCATGCGAATCGCCAGGCGAGGCCCCGAGAAAGACGCCGGGAATAATCGCCATGCGGTGTGCACCGCCCGGCGAGACAAGTTTGAAGTACCACCCCTCGAAGTACGGACCACGGCCACTTGTCCGTCCGTGGTAGGCGCCTGGCCGCATGACGTTGCGCAGCATTGCCGTGGTCAATCCATTTCTGCCCTTTGGGGCCCTAAACACGTATCGAGGACGTCAAGCTGCGCGTTCAACAGCCCTTGTTGGAGAGAACGAGAGACTGTAAACCGTGCGACCGGTTACGTTCCGGGGAGCATTGGCGGCGCACGCACAAAAGTCGGTATGGGAAGCCTAAAGGTCAAGCAGTCCTTGATGGCCACTGCGGTATGCGTTAAGGATTTGCGCGGCAAGGGCATCGGGCTGCGCGGCGCCTCGGGGCGCTTTCGCACCGACCTTGTCCCATAGCGGAGTTGCGACCGGTCCCGGGCGCACGAGTGACACGCGCCGCCCCGGTTCCTCTTTGGCGAGAACGGCCGCAAACGCTTCGAGCCCCGACTTGGCGGCGGCATAGGCTGCCAGTCCAGGACGCTGCGCGTGGACGGGTTGCGCTCCCAGGAAGATCAGGTGTGCGCCGGCGGTGAGTAGCGGCAGACTTGCACGAGTTGCCAGGAATGCGCCGGTGAGGTTCGCGTCGAGGATGCGCCACCAGTCTTCGGGCGACTGATCGCCAACGTGTGCGACGGCAATATCGCCAATCGCGTAGACCCACAAATCGATCTCGCCGAGTGTTTGCGAAACTTCCTCGAGAGCCTGGCTAATTTGCAGCGTACTTGTCACGTCGGCCTCGAGCGCGATGGTCGCCTCACTCGAACCGGTCTTGCGGGCTATTGAAGCCACCAGCCACTCGTCCGCCGCAAGAACCCGTATCAGTGCTGAACCAATTCCACCCTCGCCACCCCACACCAGTGCGTTTGCCATAAGCTGCTTGCCTACCTCCTGCATGTGACACGAAAACAGTGTTGTGTTTTGTAAGGATTAGGGGAACTGGCGAAGCCGAGCCTTGCCTTCGACCAAATCGGGCGACCGCACCTGGCGCCTTTGACGGACTTCGTGCGGTGCGGGGCGCCAGTCCCGTTCTCAAAGACCGTGCAACGCCAGGAACGACCGAATGGCGGCAAGAGTGGGTGCGGGGCTCTCCTCGTGAGGCACGTGGCCGCAGTTGGGAATGACCACAAGTTCGGCATTGGGCAGTTCCCCCGCCAGCCGGATACTCTCGGCGGTCGGTACAATACGGTCGTCATCACCAGTAATCACGAGGATTGGCAAGGCCAGTTCCTTGAGCCGCGCCGGCAGGCCATGCGACTGGCTCGCGCGGACAAGTTCCCACAGGCCACGATCCCAGTCCTGCGCCCGGAGCGGAAGCAGGTAGCCCTCGCGATCGGCGTCCGTCATCCGAGACGGATCGTTCCACGAAGCGTTTGCTAAGGTCATTCCCCATTTCTTGAATTGTCGCATGAGCAGCGGCGCAAGGTGATCCACTTGCGGCAGGCCAAAGAACGGGCGAATCCATCCAGGCGCGCCACCGCCATTGTAGACGGCCGGATCGACAAGAACCAGCGCCTTAACGCGCTCCGGGTGCGTGAGTGCAGTAAGCATTGCAGTACTGCCGCCTGCCGAGTTGCCAACAAGCACGGCGCGCTCGATGTTCAGTTTGTTCAGCAGATTGGTGAGCATCTCCACTTGTCCGGCAGCGGAATAGGGATTCAGAGCGCGCCACTCTTCCGGAGTTGCCCAGCCTCCTCGCAGGGGTCGCTGCGTCAGCCCTTGCGCCGGTCGGTCATACGCAATCACGCGATAATCTTGCGCCAGAGCCGGAAGCGCATATCGCCACGAAAAGCTGCTGGCTGCAAAGCCATGTAATAGTACCAGCGGTGCGCCGACACCCAACTCGCGCACATGCACGTTGATCGCGCCGCCGCCGACAGGCACGTCGATGAAGCGGCTGTCAGGGTAGCCAAGCTCTGCGGGTGGGACTACGCCTTCCAACGGTGGAACAGGCACCAAAAGCGGAGCTACTGCAGCGACTGCGGCGCCGGTGAGAAGTGACCACATCAGGACCTGCGTGCGACTGCGCATGTGCGAACCGTGCCCCTCCGTTAATGCCTATTTCGCGCAAGAAGGTTGTGCCACCGTGCGCCCAAACGAGTAAAGACCGGCGATCGGTCGAGTGCCTATTGCGCGCAGGCAGCTTCCAGGGTGCGGAGAGTTGCGGCGATGGCCTGCGCCTGCTGTTCCTCTCGCGTGATCGTCGCAGGGTTGTCCCCATTTTGCGAACCGTACCAGCCGAACTGGGCGTGATTTCCGCCCTGTATCTCAACGAACTCGGTCTGCGGCGGCAGCAGCGGCACCGAAGCCTGGATCTCGTCTGGCGTCGCAAGGCCGTCGAGCGAACCGGAAATTGAACTTGCTGCAAGTTCGTTCCGGTCTGCAAGTGGCGACGACCCAGCCGGGAAAGAGGCCCAGAGAGCAAGCCCTTGTGCGCCCTCTGGATTGTTGTACAGATAGGAAGCGGCCATGGCGCCACCCAATGAATGACCGCCCACGACCCACCGGTCAATTTCGGGATGCGCGGCAATCACCTGCGCCGCCTTGTTTGGCGAGAAGACAGCGAGGTTGAGCGGCATGTGCGGAATTGCGCCGAAGTAGCCCGCTTCGGCAATTGCTCGCATTGCCGGCGCATACGACCGATAATCGACGCGACCTCCAGGGTAGAAGATGAATCCGCAGGTGGGTGCGGCAGCGGCAGGAGTGAAGGTTATTGGGTCGCCTAGCTCAACTGTGACCGCCGCATCACTCTGGAGCGCGACCATTGCCTCCGGCATGGGGGTCGGCGTCCAAAGCGCCCAAATCACGAAGGCGATAAGGGCCGAGAGGAGCAGCACTCCCAAAATTGCAAGGATATAGAGAAGTATCGTTACCCACGAGCGAGACCTGGGGGCGGCTTCGGACGGGGAGGCTTCGGAGCTTGTTGTCATAGCTATTCCATGCTGGATGTTGGGTGTCAGGAATCAAGAGTAATCCGAGAGTATCATCGAGGCGGCAACGCGACCCGAAAGCGTGACCATTGGAACGCCGCCACCAGGATGCGTTGTACCGCCCGCGAAGTATAGTCCGTCGATGTCTGAACAGCGATTGTTGGGGCGGCGAAAGGCATTGAGCGCCCCGTTGGACGAGATCCCGTAGAGTGCACCGCGCCAGGCGCCACTCATCTGCTGCAGGTCAATTGGCGTCAAGATGCGTTCGGTGCGGATTCGCTCCTCGAGCGGATAGCCTGCACGCGCCAATGTTGCGAGAACTCGGGCCCTGTACGCGCCGGCATGCGCTTCCCAGTCGTACTCTGGCCCACTGGCAGGCGCGTTTACGAGGACGAACCAGTTCTCGCAGTTGGCCGGGGCGTGCTCCTTGTCCGTCTTGGAGGTGATGGCAACGTACAGTGTTGGATCACCGGGCGGTATCGACCGGCTGAAGATGTCATCAAACTCGCGTCGATAATCCTCGCTGAAGAAGATATTGTGGTGTGCGAGTTCAGGGTGCCTGCCTTCGACCCCTAACATGAGCACGAAACCCGAGCAGGAGGTGTCGGTTCGAGCCAGCCTGCCGGCTGTGCGATTGACTGCGGCAGTCGGTGGCAGGAGCCGGTGATAAGTGGTCGCAACGTCCACATTCGATAAGACTGCGGCTGCTTCAACCACACTGCCGTCGGCCAGGAGTACGCCCGCAGCGCGATTCTCCTTGACTAGAATGCGCGCGACCGGACTGTGCGTGCAGATTGTGACGCCGCAGGCCAGTGCCAGCGCACGCATTGCCTCGGCGATGCGGTAGACGCCCCCCTGCGGATACCAGACACCGCCCGCCAGTTCCACGTGTGCTACGACAGCGAGTGCAGCGGGTGCCTTGTAGGGGCTTGCACCCACATAGGTGGCGAAGCGCCCAAGCAGCTTGCGCATGTGCGGCGAACGCACGCGCCGCCCGATCGCCTGATCGAGTGTCAGCCACGGATCAATCCGCAGGAAATCAAGTGGGCTTGCGCGGCGAAATGAGGCGAGTGACGGCGGCCCGCTCTCAATGAATATCGGCGCCGTGATACGGTGGATTTCTGCTGCGTAGGCGAGGAACTCTCGGTAGCCCGCGACGTCGGCCGGTTCAATGGCATGAATCGCGGAATCCATTTCGGCTGCGTCGCGTTGCATGTCAAGTACGACGCCGTCTCGATAGAAGTAGCGTGTAAGGGGTGCCACCGGCAGCAGAGTGAGGTCATCTTCAAGGCGGCGGCCGGCGGTACGCCAGAGATTCTCAAATACCGGGCGCATGGTGATGACACTGGGGCCGGCGTCCCAGCGAAATCCTTGATCCTCAAACTGGCTCATCTTGCCGCCGACGGCTGCGTTCTTCTCAAAGATGATGACTTTGCGGCCGGCCGCGGCGAGGTGGATCGCGGCGCTGAGTCCGCCAATGCCTCCGCCAACGACGACAATCGGAGCTGAATCATGCGCGTTGCGATGTGGGGATGAAGCCATGGGGCTTAGCATTCAGCTGGTGAGTGGCGGGCAACAGGAATCAGCAGGGTTGCTGCATTCCACCGAATAATAGAGAAGGGCGAGCCAGAGTGCAAACGGCAGTGACGAAGCCACGGACAGAGTCGCAGGCGCGTGGGTTAGACTCCCCGAGGCAACACCCGTGCAGCCCCGGTTCCATGCGGGTCTGTCGTGATTCGCAGGCGCCGGGAGACCCGGATGGCTGGAATCCAAAAATACGAAGCCGGCAGCATGCGCTGCCGGCTGATTTGTGAGATTTTTGCGCCTCGTCAACTACGCTGGTGGCGTGGCGGAGAGGCGGCGGTCCACCTCCACGAACCACGCATCAAGTACATCCGGCAAATCGTCCTTCTTGACGCTGTCGCGGCCTGGGAAGAGGGTCTGCATGATGCGGCGCATGTCAGTGCGCGCCGCTTCCTGATCGTCAAATGCACCCACTTCGACACTCCAGGCGATGGCGTCATCCTTGCTCTTCCAGTCTGGGCGCTCAACGGCCGGGGATCGACTTGCAATTGTCGCCGCCGGCGCGCTCTCACGGAGTGCTCGCACCGGCCTGCCGGCGCCATTGGCAGCAACCTTTGGCGCAGGCTGCGTTTGCTGAGCGGGGAACGGCGCGCGGCTGGCGGCATTACCGTCGTCGTCATCGGCAACGAGCCCCAGCATGGTCATAAGCAAGTAACGGCGGCCATAGGTGATGGCACTGCCAATTCCTTGCGGGTCCTGGCGCGCCGGCAACATGCCGAGTTCCTGAAAGGTCTCCTCTCCGCTCTCCACATGGTGGAGTGTCGCTCCCACATAGACGATAAGTCCCTTGTCCGTCAGTTCGGTGCGCACCGACTGGAGAACGACAAGGCCATGCTTGAAGAGCACGGGGAATGCGACCTCTTGTACGGCACTTAGCGTCGCGTAGCGCGAGCGGTAGGCGGGGTTCGTGGCATCGGTGACCAGCGCAGGGAACTCCTGCTGAGACTTAAGCAGCGCTCCAAGTAGATCTTTCATGGTGGCGTCCTCTCTCCCAATACCAGTGACTGGGCAATTCCTCAGGTTCTGCAAACTCCCCTGAATGTGCGCAGTATACCACCGAACGAATGTTCTAGTCAAGTCCTGGCGCGATATTCCAGGTCTTCTCAAAAGTCTGGAACTCGCGCAGGCAGCGTCCAACAGCACCTCATCCCCGCCCTTTCTCCGCATGGAGAAGGGCGGGGATGAGGTGCTGTTTATGGCGAGCTAACTCATGAGAAGCCCTGGCGACATTCTCATGAGGCGAACACGCCGCACATACGCGGTCGGCGAAGCGCATGAAGTACCAACTGCGAGCAATCGGGGTCATCTACCGTGGGTGTGAGCGCGAAGCTTCGTCTTCACTGCAAATCGGGATATACTTGGCTCGCTCCCGGCTTTCGTGCATAGTGTGGTGACTGGCTAATGCCGCCGGCACCCGGACGCCGAAACGGCCCATGTCTCAGATTCCACTTGAAATACGCATACTTGGTCGATTTGAGATTCGCTATGATGGTGCACCGCTGGAGGAACTTCACGGTGGACGCATGCAGTCTCTGCTCGCCTATCTGCTACTGGCCGACGAAAGCCCGTCGCCGCGCCAGAATCTTGCGTTCCAGCTTTGGCCGGATACGTCGGAGTCCAATGCGCGCAACAACCTGCGCCAGCTTGTCTATCAATTGCGTGCCGTCCTGCCGGAGCCTGAGCGCTTTCTCGCCATAGACGCCATAACGATCTCCTGGCGAAGTGACAGCGATCAATCAGTCGATGTCACACTTTTCCGCAAGGAAATTGTTGCGGCCGCCGCTGCGAAAAAGCAAGCGAATGGGCAGTTCGAACGTGAGTGGCTCGAAAAGGCATTGACGCATTACCGTGGCGACTTGCTGCCAAGCTGCTACGACGAGTGGATACGGCCCGAGCGTGCGCACCTGCAGCAGAAGGCATACGCTGCGCTGCATCGGTTGACCGAGCTTCAGGAAACCGCACGCGATTACGATGCCGCGTCAACCACAATGGCACTCCTGCGGCGGCTTGATCCGTTGGATGAGCAAGCCTATGCACAGGATATTCGTCTGCATGCGTTACGCCAGGATGTCGCAGGAGCGCGCCGCGTCTATCAGCTAGCGGTGGACGTATTTGCGCGCGAACTGGATGAGCCGCCGGGCGATGAGATTGAACGCGCGTATGCGCTCTCCCAACGTGTTGCGCGGGAAACCCGCGCTGACCCTGGTAGCGCAATGCAGACAGAGGCTCTCGCACCAATGGTTGGCCGCACCAGTGAATGGCACCTGCTGCGGTCAACATGGGCGCGCGCCGCCGGTGGCCAACCATTGATGTTGCTGGTGAGCGGCGAGGCGGGGATTGGGAAATCACGCCTTGCCGAGGAACTTCACGCGTGGGTTGCGCAAGAGGGGGCGGCCAGAGCCCGTACACGATCCTTCGCCGCTGAAGGCACGCTCTCGTTGGCGCCAGTGGCCGAGTGGCTGCGCGCGCCTGCATTGCGTTCAGCGCTTGAGACTCTTGAGCCGATCTGGCGGAGCGAAGTCGCACGTCTCTTGCCTGAGCTGCTGGCGGCTTCGCCGAATTTGCCGCGCCCTGCGCCGATCGTTGAATATGGCCAGCGCCGGCGCTTCTTCGAAGCCTTGGCGCGCGCTGTGTGCGCGGTTCCTCAACCATTGCTGCTGTGGGTTGACGACCTGCAGTGGTGCGACGCCGAGACACTCGAGTGGTTGCATTTCCTGCTGCGCTTCAACCCTGCCCAACCGTTATTGATCATCGGGACGGCACGCAGCGAGGAGTTTCCACCGGATCACCCGCTGGCTGTTCTCGCGCGCCAACTGCGCAGCGAGGGCAAGCTATTGAATGTGGAACTTGCGCCCCTTGACGCGGCCGAGACCGCGCGGCTCGTAATGCAGGTTCAAGGTTCAGAACCGGAGTCCGAGATGGTCATGCACCTTTACCGACAGACGGGGGGCAATCCACTCTTTGTCGTTGAGACCTTGCGAGCCGGGTTCAACGGCGCCCTCGAGGAAATGGGCAGCGGCGCATTGATTGGTGCGAACCGCGCGCAGTTGCTTGCTCCGCGGGTCTTTGCGGTGATTGAGCGTCGGATTGCGCAACTTTCTCCTGCGGCTCGCAGGGTGGCTGAGGTGGGCGCAGTCTTCGGTCGCGCATTCACGTGGGAAATGCTGACGGCAGCAGCAATACCCTATGGCGATGACAACGAGCTTGCGTTGGCTGACGCCCTCGACGAACTGTGGCGGCGACGGATTGTGCGCGAGCAGAGTCCGAACGTTTACGACTTCACACATGACAACCTGCGTGAGGTCACCTATGCACTGGTGAGTGCTCCGCAGCGCCATCTCCTGCACCGGCGCGTAGCTGGAGCGCTTGAACGCTTGTTTGCAGACCAAATCGAACCCGTTTGCGCGCGAGATCGCGATTCACTTTGAGGAGGCAGGCTCCCCAGCCCAGGCCGCCCCCTACTTTGCCCGCGCCGGTAACGTTGCTGCGGCGGTCTATGCAAACGATGATGCAATTGCACTGCTGAATCGCAGCTTGGCGCAACTTCATCTGCTGCCTTCGGGCGCCACGCGGGATGCGCAAGAGCTTGCCCTGCAATCAGCTTTGGCGGCAGTCTACCGTTCTGCCATGGGCTGGACCTCCCCGGAAGTTATGCAGTCCGTCGAACGCGCAATTGCGCTCAGCCAGGCCGTAGGCGATGCGCGTCAGCGCGCGCAAGCGCTCTACGGGGCGCAGAGTGTCTACGTCGTGGCTGCGCAATTTGAGCAGGTGGAAAGCAACTACGCCGAAATGAGCCGGCTCTTTGTGGAAACGGAAGGGAGTATTCCGGCTTTTGGTGGATTGATGCATGCCGGGGCGCGGCTACACATGGGTTACGCCATCGAAGCACACGCACTGTTTAATCAAATCCTTGCCCAGCGAGACAATCGCGAGGTGATTGACCTGCAAGAGTCACAAGGGCTGAACTACCTTGTACTTGGCCACGCCTGGAATGCCCACGCGCTCTGGTATTTGGGCAAACCTGCCTCCGCACTCGAGCATGCCACGCGCGCCGTGAATATTGCAAAGAATTACGCGCAGCCGTTTAGCCTGGTGCTTGCCGTTACCTACCTTTCTACATTGCTTGAACTCCAGTCGGACATTGATCACTTCGCAACTCAGGCTGAAGAAGCGATGAAGCTTGCGGTCGAATACCGCGTTCCCTACTATCGCAACTGGGCATCGATCCTCGTTAACTTCGCCCACGCCTGGCGCGAACCGGCGGAAACAACGATTGGCCAACTGCGCGACTCCATTGAAGTATTTGTATCAACCGGCGCGCGCCTGCGTCTTCCCTATTTTCAGTCTCTGCTTGCACGCGTGTACGCTCGAGGTGGAAGGCCGGAGGAAGGCTTGCACATGATCGATGAGGCGCTAGATGGTCTCGCTGCAAAGAAATGAGCGCTGGTGGACCCCTGAGCTTCAGCGTTTGCGCGGCGATATGTTGCAGGCACAGGGCATGCCTGAGGACGCTATTGAAGATGCCTATCGTGGCGCTTTGCAGAGCGCAAGTACGCTTGCAGCGAAGTCGCTTACCCTGCGCGCCGCAACGTCGCTGGCGCGGCTCTGGCTCAAGCAAGGGCGCCATGCCGAAGCCAAGTCCCTTCTGATCCCCCTGAGTCAGTCGTTTTCAGAACAGCTGATCACGCCCGACCTGAAGGCGGCGCAACGCGTGATTTGCGAGCTAACGCAGGCTTGACACCTACCCAAGCAAGAACTGTCCATAACGCCGCACCTAACGCCGCGCTAACACCATGGGGCGTAGACTCTCCTCGCAGGTTCGTTTTCTTGATGAACGCGAGAGGAGACCAGGATGTCAAGCAATGGTGTTGCACCGATAGATACAGTTGTGGCCGACGCCGTGAACGCCCTGCGCACCACGGTACGCGGGCAAGTGGTTCAACCGGGTGACGCAGACTATGACAGCGCGCGCGCCCTCTACAACGCGATGATCGACAAGCGGCCGCGGATCATTGTGCAGTGTCAGGACGTGGCAGATGTGATGGCCGCGGTACGTTTTGCTGCTGACCACGAGATGGAAGTCGCAATTCGCGGCGGTGGCCACAATGGACCGGGCTTCGCATCTGTGAATGATGGCCTTGTGATTGACTTGTCGCGTATGAAGTCTGTTTACGTCGACCGACCCTCAGGCAGGGTACGCGTTGAAGGTGGCGCACTTTGGGGTGACGTGGACCATGCAACACACGCCTATGGTCTGGCTGTGCCATGTGGCTTCATTTCGTCCACCGGCGTTGGTGGGCTTACGTTGGGCGGGGGTGTGGGATATCTAACGCGCAAGTATGGACTGACGATTGACAATCTTCTGGGCGTGGACATGGTGCTTGCTGACGGCAGTCTTGTCAGCGCCAACGCCACCGAAAACGCGGATCTCTTCTGGGCAGTTCGCGGCGGCGGCGGCAACTTCGGTGTCGTCACTTCATTCCTCTTTCAGGGGCAACCGGTCCACACGGTTTACGGCGGGCCAATGCTTTGGCCCCTGGAGCAGGCGGGCGCGGTGCTCGCCCATTGGCAGAAGATGATTCTTGATGGTCCTGAAGACGTCAACGGCTGGTTTGGTTTGCATACGATTCCACCTGCACCACCCTTTCCCGACGCAGTGCATATGCAGAAGATGGCCGTTGTTGTCTGGTGTTGCACGGCGCCGCCCGCGCAGGCGGAAGCCTATCTGCAGCCGCTTCGTGAGGCGCTTCCACCCACTGTGGACTTTGCCGGTCCCATCCCGTTTCCAGTCCTGAACAGTCTGTTTGATGGCCTGTACCCGCCGGGCTTGCAATGGTACTGGCGTTCGGATTTCTTCAAGGGTTATGATGCGACGGCGCAGGCTCTGATCACCAAGTATGGGGCGCAGCTTCCCACAATGCACTCCACGACGCACATCTATCCCATCAATGGCGCCGCTGGGCGTGTAAGCAAGGACGCGACCGCCTGGGCCTACCGCGATGCGAATTTTGCTCAGGTAGTTGTGGGCGTGGACCCGGACGCCGCCAACAATGCGCGCACAATTGCCTGGTCGAAGGATTACTGGACCGCGCTGCATCCTTTTTCAGCGGGGGGTGCGTACGTGAACATGATGATGGATGAAGGCGAGGAGCGGGTCAAGGCGGCTTATAGCGAGAACCACGTACGCCTTGCACGCGTCAAGGAGCGGTACGATCCCGGAAACTTCTTCCATGTGAACCAGAACATTCGACCGGCGCGCTGAGTGCGGAGGGCCGTCGACAAACAAATGCCTCCACCCATAAGCATGGGTGGAGGCATTTGTTTGTCGCATCAACAATCGGAATGGAGCGGGCGAAGAGATTCGAACTCTCGACATTCAGCTTGGGAAGCTGACGTTCTACCACTGAACTACGCCCGCATGTACGTTGATTTTACCCGGATTGCAGCCGATAGCAAAACGACGCCCGGAACAATCGCCCGCGGCCGCTCGTCCAAGTGCTGAACAGCCAAGCCGGAATCCTTCCGGACAGCGCAACGGCGGCGGATATTTCAGAGGGGGGCATATCGTGAAGCAAATGGTGATTGGCCGATATATCGTACTGGCGCTTCTGCTTGCAGCGCTGCTCGGATTCGCGGCCCCGGCCGAGGCGCAGGTCCCAGTCGTTCCCCCACTACCTGGCGACCCCACGTTCCCAATCGACCCGCCGCCGCCGTGGCCGCCTGCTCCCGTACCACCTGCGCAGTTCCCCGTGACCGTGGAGCTGAATCAGATCAACGCCGAGGTGGACGGCGCAGTCGCTTCCGTTACGGTGAAGCAGGTCTTCCGCAATGACTCCGGACGCGAAAGCGAGGGAGTCTACGTCTTTCCTCTGCCGCCGGATGCCGCGCCGGGAAGCCTGGAGATGACGATCGACGGCAAGACGGTTGAGGGGAAACTCTACGACAAGGACGAAGCCCGTGCAATCTACGAGGAAATCGTGCGCAGCCGCCGCGACCCGGCGCTGCTCGAGTGGCTAGGCCGCGGCCTCTTCCAGGTCAGCGTCTTTCCGATTCCGGCCGGCGCTACGCGTACTGTGGAGCTGACCTACGAGTATCCACTGGCCCTCGAAAACGGTCTCAACAAGTTCGCGGTGCCGCTCAAGGCGGGCCTGCCCGGCGCGTCGCCGGCCGAAGCGGTGGTGGTGAGTGTCGAACTCGAGAATCAACCGGGGCTGCGGGCGATCTACAGCCCGAACCAGGATGTATCCATTGAGCGCTCACAGGACGATGGCGCGTTGGTCAGCTTTGAAGGGAGCGGCGCAGATAGCCAAGGCGACTTCGTGCTCTACTTCGGCAGTGACAAGAGCGCGATTGGGGCCAACCTGCTCAGCTACAAGACACAAGGGGAAGATGGCTATTTCATGCTCCTCGTCGCGCCGAGCATCGACAGCGCCGCTGACGAAGTGGTGGCTCGCGACATCATTCTTGTGCTGGATGTGTCGGGGTCGATGAAAGGCGAAAAGATCCAGCAGGCGCGCGCCGCAGCACATGAAATCGTCAAACTACTCAACCCCGGCGACCGGCTCAATTTGATCACCTTCAGCACCGGCGTGCGCCTGTGGGAGCAGACGCCGCAGGTGGTGTCGGACGCATCGCTTGCTGACGCCGAAGCGTGGATCGACCGCATCGTGGCCACGGGCGCAACCGATATCAATCGTGCGCTACTCGAGGCACTGGGTCAGTTGGAAGACGGTGAGGCAAGCCGCCCGGCTTATGTTCTGTTCCTCACGGACGGCCTACCCACGCAGGGTGAGATTGACGCCTCGAGCATCGTGGAAAATGCCGCCGACAATCTGCCGGATGAACGCAGCGTACGCCTCTTTACCTTCGGCGTGGGCTACGACGTCAACACAGACTTGCTTGACACGCTCAGCGGCGAAATGGGCGGTCGCAGCACCTATGTCAAGCCCGACCAGGCAATTGATGAGGTTGTGGGCAATTTGTACAACCAGATCGGCAGGCCCGTGCTCGCCAACGTCGAACTTGCGCTGACCGGCAAGGCCCAGATTGATGACGTGTTTCCCTTCCCGCTGCCTGATCTCTTCGCAGGCGAACAGATGGTGGTTGTCGGCCGCTACCGCAACGGTGGCGCGACAGATGTAAGAATTGCCGGCGATATCAACGGCGCGGAGACGACCTTCGTCTACCCTGACCAGTCGCTCGTGAATGCAGGCGGCGAGCCCTTCGTCGCGCGGCTTTGGGCCACGCGGCAAGATCGGCGCCTTGCTTGGGCAAATCCGCCGCGAGGGTCCGCAGCAGGAGTTGATCGACGCCGTGATTGACCTCAGTCTCGAGTACGGGGTGATATCGCCGTACACGTCCTATCTCGTGCTTGAGCCGGGGGCCGGCCCCGAGATGCCTATCTCGCAAGCCGACTCGATGCAGATGGCCGCACCGCGCGAAGCTGCGGCGCTTGCAGGCGGCGCAAGCATGTCCAATGTCGCGGCCGCGCCAGCCTCCGGCGAAAACGCTGTCGCGGACTCAGAGGCGAGGGCCAGTCTCGAGACGGCAAAGACCGTTACAGAACAGAACCAGGTGCGTTTTGTGGGAGGAAAGACCTTCGTGCAGCGCGGCTGGGTTGAGGGCGCCGATGGCGCGGCGATTGAACTCTGGGTTGACACTGCATACGAGGCCGATTCCGAGCCGGAAATCGTGGCATTCGGATCGGAGGATTACTTCAATCTGGCCGCCGACGACACCGTTGCGCAGTGGCTCTCGGTTTCGCCCGAGCTGATTCTCGTGCTTGAAGATGGCAGTGCCGTGCGCATTCGCACAGCTGTTGAATAGGTTGCCATCATTAGGTTGCCATCATATCGTCAAGTGAAAGGAGCAGCTTCCTGGAGCGGGAGGCCTATCGCATCAGCCAAACGCTCCGAGAAGCCGCGCAGCGCATCGCGGGTTACTGTGTCTGCAAATCCTGCTCGACTGGCACTGCGTCAGCGTGTTTCGTCGTCCGCACCATCCATTCGTGGAGAATGATCAGGAAGATGGCCACGAAGATGACGAAGAGTGGAATTGACTCGAGCGATGTGCGCGCCGCGATGACGCCCGCCAGGCTGGGCAGAACGGCAATCCCAAGGCTTGCTGCACCTACCTCAAAGCCAATTGCATGCTGGGCAACGTCGGCGCCCAGCCGCAACGGCGTTTCGGAGACAAGCAACGGGAAGACAGGCGCAAGGCAGAAGCCCATGATTGTAAGTCCCAGAAATCCCACAAGCGGAACCGGAGCCCAGGCGAAGAGAACTGCGCCACCGAGCGCCCCGAGCATACAGCCGCGCAACAGGTTGGCGAGAGACTTCACAGTGATGAAGCCGAAGAAGATGCGCCCAGCGGTGAATGTCGCCCAGAAAGCACTCGTCCAGAAGCCCGCTGCGGCGAGCGAGACACCGCGCGATTCGGTGAAGATCGAAAACGCCCAGTTGCTCGCTGTCAACTCGACGCCCGTGTAAAAGAAGAAAACAGCGATTCCTAGCCACACAGCGGGCAGGAGAAGGGTTTGCCAGGCTGTAATTCGGGTGCGTGGATTGTTCGCATCAAGATCGTGCTCAACGATGGCAGGAGGAATCTGCCATAGGCCGCGAGTGAAGAACACGGCAACAACCACGAGTAGCTGCACACCGGCCATCATCGCATAGCCCCAGCGCCACGTGAATCCGCCCACGAGTAGTCCGGCAAGGATAATCGGCCCAACCGTGGCGCCCAGGCCAAACGATGCGTGCAGCCAGCTCATGAGGCGCGGGCTGAAGCGCATGGCAAACCATGTGTTCATGCCCGCATCGAGCATTCCGCTGGCAAACCCGATCACCAGGGTTGCGGCAATAATGCTCGGCCAGTTGGGCAGCAGGGCGAAACCAAGCATTCCCAGCGTGCGCAGCAACCCAGCCGCAATAATGAAATATGCCGTCCGGTAACGATTGAGCAGCCGGCCGACAAGGAAACTTGATGCCAGGAACCCAATCGTCGATGCGATGAAGATTAGGCCGAACGCGTCAATTGGCAAATCGAACTCTGTGCGCATTGCCGGGAATGCGACGCCAACCATGCCGTCCGCCATGCCAAGCGCGACAAAAATCAAGTATGAGACGATAATCACGACGAGCCGCTTGTTGTCGCGGGTATTCTCGGCGACTGCAACTGGAGCAGATGGCGTCACGACGACTCCTCTAGAGTTGTACGGTAATGAGTTCTGGCGCAAACCAACGAACCACCATCGATACGCAGGCAAAGAGACACAGAGAACAGCATCCGCCGGCATTGCAGTTCTCCGTGTTTCCTCCGTGTCTCTGTGCCTCCGTATCGCAGTCCCGTCGTTGGTTTCATCATGAAATTATTGTAGTGGACGTCCCACCAGGAAATCGAGCTGGTGGGCAACATAGACCAATTCACCGTTGGCGATTTGCGCGCGCCGCTGGACGAGCCAGGAAGAGAGAGCATCTGGCGCCAGCGCCGGATGGGCATTGAGCGAACTCTCCACGAAGCCCAGGATGGCTTCAAGGAAGTAGCCTTCGTCACCGGGATAGACGCCCGAAACCGGATGGACAACCCAGTCCGATGCGCCTGCGGCAAGGATCGGAAGTCCCGCACGCGGTAGCGCCGCAAAGAGCCGCCGGCCGGTGCGGCTTTCACCCGCCGGTGCGCCGTCAATCAGGCGCGCATCCATCGTGGCGTGATAGGCACTCTCAATTGCAGCGTCAAGCGCCGCGTCCAGCGGAGGCTCAAAGAGGGACATGCCATCAAAGTTGATTGTGAACCAGCCAAGACCGCCCGGGCGCATCAGTCCGTGCAGCAGGGGCAGTGCACGGGAAAGATCGAGCAGATCGAGGACCGCATGGGCGATAATGAGATCGAAAGCACTCTGGTCGGGTGCGCGCCGGGCGAACTCGTACAGGTCGGCGGCTTCAAAGCGCCCAGTCCAGTCTGCATGTTCAGGCGCGGCGGCTGACGCAATCGTGGACGGCTCGCTGTCGATTCCCAGGTATTCAATGCGTCGGTCCGCAAAGAGGCCCCAGCGCTGCATGCGGCCCGCCATAGTGCCGACGCCGCACCCGATATCGAGCACGCGCAGGGGTGCGTCCACCGCAGGGAGGCTGGACACAAGCGTTTCGTAGACGTGCCGGTTGAGCGCGCGGTCGTCCACCGTACGCTTGGCCAGCAGATAGCGCGCAAAATCACTCACGTCCGCAGATTCGCTCATTCAGCAATGCTTTCCAGGAATTCGGCGGCCGCAGTCGTGCTCTGCTCCCATGTGGGGAACTCGGCAAAGCGCGCACGCGCCGCTGCGCTCATTTCCTCGCGCAACGATGGATCGCGCGCCAGTGCGGTCAGATAACGGGCCAGCGCCGACGCGTCGCCGGGTGCGACAAGGAAGCCATTCTCCCCGGCATTGACGATTTCGTGGGCAGCCCCTGCGGTTGACGCGATCACCGGATGGCCAAAGGCCATTGCTTCGAGGTAGACGATACCGAACCCCTCATACGAAGGCACCGCGAGGAGATCGCAGTTCGCATAGTGCACAGCAAGCTGGTCGTCGGCAAGCGTGCCAAGAAAGTGAACACGGTCGCTTAGGTTGGCCTCAGCCACCTGTGCGTACAGCCGCTCAACATACTGCGGGTCGGCGGCCAGATTGCCCACAACGGCAAGGTGGACCGGCGCGTCCGCAAGCGCGATCGCTGCGATCACCGTGTGAAGTTCCTTGCGGGGAATGACGTTGCCGACGAAGAGAACGTTGAGAGGAGCGTCGGGAGGCGGCGCCTCGCCAAGTGGAGAAACTTCGTGTAGTGATGAAGAGCCTATCGCCGGCACATGGTCTCCGGCCGGATAGGCCACAATATGCCGAGGCAGTGTTGGGCGCAATGCCTCGACCGCAGCGCGCGTGGTTTGGCTATTGAAGATGAACGCGTTGGCGCGGCGCAGATAATGCCGCTCCACAGCACGGTAAAACGGTTGCCGCAGGGCCGGATGTTGCTCGCTGGATCGCAGATGGTGGACGATCGTCACGATTGGGATCGGCGCACCGTCAGCGCGCACGGGGCGGGGCGCAAGCACAAGTGAGGGATGGTTGAGTTCATCCTCGAGAAGTAGATCCGCATCAATCTGTTGGATTTTCTGCCGCCACTCCCGCGAGAAATTGTCGGTCAGGTGGCGTAGATAGGTTCGCCAGGGCCTCGAAATGATCGCCACCTCGTGCCCGCGCGCGCGCAATTGGTCGACCAACTTGCGGTCGTAGAGGTAGCCGCCCGATACTGAATCAATCGATCCGTAGATCACAAGTGCAACGCGCATTCCCCAATGCTGCCACACAGGAGAGGTAACGCGAAACCGGGACGGTGCGCGTTCACTGTTGAAAGGTCCAGGGCTATGAAAGTTGACGCACAGCATCCGGCAGGTGGACAGATCCGGATCGGAGTCTTGGGGGCGGCGCGCATTGCGCCCCACGCGGTGATTGGCCCTGCACACAGCCTGCCAGGCGTGTGCATAGAATGCGTGGCGGCGCGCAATGAGAGACGGGCGCGCGAGTTTGCGATTCGCTGGGCCATTCCACGCTGGCACACTGAGTATGCTGCACTTGTGGACGACCCAAACCTTGACGCGCTCTATATCCCGCTGCCCAACGCGCTTCATTTCGGTTGGGCGCTGCGCGCTTTGGCGGCCGGCAAGCACGTTTTGTGCGAGAAGCCGCTTGCCTCCAACGCCGCAGAGTCACAGCAATTGGCGGATGCTGCGGCGCGCGCAGGCCGCATCCTCATGGAAGGCTTTCACAATCGCTACCATCCCCAGGTGCTGCGAATTGGCCAGATTGTTCGCAGCGGGGAACTGGGGGCGATCCAGAACATTCAAGCGATCTTCCGCACGCCAACGTTGCGGCGCGCCGACATCCGATTCGAGTATGCGCTCGGCGGCGGCGCAACGATGGATATGGGTTGCTACATGGTGAACCTTATGCGCTATGTCGCAGGCGATGAACCTGTCGTGGCCGAAGCGCGGGCGCGCCTCATGGCGCCGGAGGTGGACCGGCGCATGCAGGCAACGCTGCAGTTCGCTGCGGGGGCAACCGGCCACATGGATGTGGAGATGCAAGCGCGCCGCCTGCCGGATGTGAGGCTGATTGTTTCGGGCGATCGCGGTTCGCTGCACGTGGTCAATCCGATCCTGCCGCAACTCTTCCAGCGCATGCGCGTGCGCACAGGACGCGGCGCGCGGGATGAAAGCTTTCCGCGCACTGCATCCTATCGCTATCAACTTGCCGCGTTCGTTGGCGCCATTCAGCACGGCGCGCCCTTCCCAACCGATGCGCCGGACGCGGTGCGCAACATGCGCGTAATTGACGCGATCTATCTTGCGGCGGGACTGAGAGTGCGGGGTGAGAAGTGCGAGTAGGAGACAGGTAATTTGTTCGGCTTGGCGCCATCCTGAAGCGAAACCGGGATGAAGTCCACATTTACTACGAACGTCTCAACGCAAAGGCGCGGTGGACGCAAAGTGGCGCAATGGAATAGCCACCGCATGAACGGAGTCAACATCTTGCAGTCTTTCGCGTACCTTGGCTCTCCGTGCGGCATTGCGTTGAGATGTTCTTTTTATTGCGGAATGATTTTAGCGAACGACCCATGGGAGCAGGATCGGGTTCGGTACGGGGCCGCGCACGCCCCACGTCACTGGTGGCGTGAGGGTCGCAGACCATACAGTGTCTTGCTGCTGCGCGCCTGGAATGAATGTCCACCGGCTGCTCTCATCGAGAAACGGTTCGGCTAGCGACCAGTTGTAGGGCGCAGACAGCGCCGCCGGGAGATTGAGTGTGACAGTCACCGGGATCGCGGTGGCATAAGTCAGGCCAGTTTGGCAGTCGACGATCTGAAGCATGAAAGGTCCAGCGTAGGCGGCCTGACCCAGAAGCGGAAGTGACAGGCGCGCCGGGTCCTGGTCATGCTGCAAGCAGGCGCGGGATTCGCTCGTCGACGACGCGACGGTGGCGGATGCTGGCTTCGCCTGAGTGCTGTAGGTGAATGTGAGGCCGGGCGGCAGATTCCCGCCCGGAAGTATGACAGTTTGATCGAACGAACCGGTGGCGAGGGGCGCTGTGAAGCGCGTGCCCGGACCAATGGCAACAACTTCAGCACCGGGCAGAAGCATACGCGCGCCGTCGAACCAGGCGTCCTCGAAGTTGCCCGGCGCGACCGCCGCGAGCCGCGGCGCAAGTGGATTACTCAGGTCGTAGACTGCGACATGTCTCTGCGACGCATCCACTCCGCCCCCGGGCGCAGGGAGAACATGAAGGGCAATGCGCCCACCTTGCGCCGGTCCCAGCGACGCGAAGTGCATTCCCTGCGGCGGCGCCACGCGCACACCAGGGATTGGGTTCGCCGCATCCGCAATGTCCAGCACCTGCATTCCATCGCTTTCCACTAGATAGAGGGCGTTTGCCCACGCGGCTGCGGCTGTCGGTGCGGTGACGGGCAAACTGCGCACCAGTGCCGGCAGGGCGGGTTTTGCCACGTCGACAATGATCAATGACCTCGCGCCGAAGAGGTAGAGCGCGTCGTTGGCGCGCACGCCGACTACCGTGCTGTCGGGGAAATCCATGAGTCCAGTGAGCGTAGGGGTGGTGGGTGTCGAGATGTCGATCGTGAGGAGCGTGTTGTGGTCGCTCAGAAGGTAGACAAAATTGCTCGCGCCGAGGATGAGGTGGTCTAGCGGGTCGCCAAGTTGGGACACATACTGGCCCACCTGTGCGGGCGCCGCAGGGTTGCGGACATCGAAGATCGTGAGGCGGTTGCGGTGAAGCGAAAAGACCTGCGACCCAGCGGTCACAAGGTTCCGGGCGCCAATCCACGAACTAACCAGCGCGCCACGCTGAAGAGGGGCGCTTCGGTCCAGACACATCCACAAGCGGCAACACCCGTTCGCCGCCGTCGCCCACCACGCCGAGATCCACGATTGCCAGATTATTGACCGTGGCGCGCACCGGTCCGTACAGATTGAGCGCGTCGGGACTCCACGTTGTCTTGACGATCGCCAGCGCGCCGTCGGCTGCCTGACCCAGACGCGCGATGCGTCCGTCAAAGGTCTCGACGATCAACGCGCCCGGTAGCGCAATGGCAGCACGCCAGCGCTGCTCCGTTTTGCCTACGAGTGCGGGCGCGACCGGATTGGCGAGTGAATATACTGCGTAGTCAAGGTACTCCGCCGGAGACAGGTTCGGGTTGACGTAGGCAAAACCGTTTGCGAAGGCTGTCTTGTTGGCCACGAACGGGCAACTTCCGGCGTCGACCTGACCGGAATCCGATCGTGCATCGACAATGCGGCAGACGGGCAAACCGCTCAATGCAGAGCTCCCCATGACATAGACAAAGCCGCCGGCGCCGGCAATGTCGACGTCGGTAAGCGGGGCATTGGTGAACCACTCTTGACTGGAGACGAACTGGGGCGCCTCCGGGTCCAAAATGTCAAAGACACTCAGCCCCGTTGCGCCCGCGGCGTAGAGCCGATTGCCCTGGACCAGCAGACGCGATCGATGAAGATCCGGCAGGATTGTGGACACGCTGGGATGCGCCGGTTGTGCCAGGCTGTACGTACGCAGCTCGTTTGCGTCGCCGGCCGAAGATGCGGCGAGCATGTAGATGGCCCCGGAAGAGGACGCCCAGTCGACCGCTCTCGTCGCTGACAGCGCGAAACTTCCAAGTAGCGTGGGACGGTCGACCGCGCCAACTCCGACGACGAGGCCAACTTGCCCGGTGTCCGTCACCGGCAGCGTCGATGCTGTGTAGACGAAGCCTGCTTCATAAAGCAGAGGCGCATCGGCAAACGGCAAGACGCCGCGTGTGGCAAGCGTTGCAGCGTCGAGCACGCGCAGTTGCGGCTCGCCGGGAGATGAGGCCATGGCAAAGATCAGGCCGTCGCCGGCGGCGCGCAAGTTGAGGTGCTCGGTGATGAAGGGTTCAACGGTGAGGCAGCGATTTGTGTTGCTGTTCGTGGGGTCACATGGCAGAGGGTCGGCCGGGGCGGCGTGGGCGTTGGTCGAGGAGTACACGAGCCCCATGAGGGCGGCAAGCACCAGGGCCGCGAGCAGCTGCGCCGCCGCCACTGCATTGCACTTCCGTGTGTGGAAGGACAATACGACAAACACGGGGAACCTTCGCTTAGCTAAACCGAAACTGCATTGAGATCAGCGGTTTCGACGCAAGGGCGCAAAGTGCGCCCTTGCGTCAGAACTGCCGGATTCACAGGGTCTTGGGCTTGGTTGGTAGCGCCAGGCGATATGCCGCCCAGGCAATCTCGTTTTCCCAAATCCGGACTTTGAGTGCTGTCAGGTTCGGCGCCGCGATTTGCTCAGCGAGCGAGGTGCATGAGATGCGGGCGAAGTGCTCAATGCTGGGGTTCAGTCCGGCAAACTCGGGCAGATCGTTAAGCATCGCATCGCGGAAGTGGTCCACAAGTCCGGTCAGCGCTTTCTCCACCGCGACGATATCGACGCAATAGCCGTGCTGATCGAGCGAATCGGCCTCAATCTCCAGTTCAAGTCGGTAATGATGCGAATGTGGCCGGTTTTCGCTGCCCCAATCGCCGCCGATGAGATAGTGTTGCGCGACGAAATCGCGCTGAACCGCAAGCGTATACAAGGTGCCTCCGCGTGGCTCCGTCAGGGTTACGGTTGGACTTCACGGGTGAGGGTTGCGGGCATTGACCGTGCAGCGCCTCGCGCTCTCGCCCGGTATGTGCTACTGAACAGGCTGCACCGTGATGCGCGCAACTGCCTCCTGGCCTGCGCTGTCGATGGCGCGCAGCTCGATATTGAGAGGGACGAGCACCTGTTCGGCTGCCGCAATTTGCAGGAAAGGCCCGTGACCCGCCTCGCCGCCGTTAACGAACCACCGCGCTTGCAGGATATCATCTTCGGCGTCGGTGGCATAACCGGCAACGACCAGGCCATCGCCGCCGGCAGGCGCTTCTGGCGACGCGATCCAAACCACCGGCGGCGTGTCGGCGAGGGACAGGGGCAAGGTGCGCGATGCGGACTCGACGTTTGCGGAATCCAGGGTGTCGGCGGCGATAACCTCAATTTGTGCGGGCCCACCCGGCAGGTCGGTCAGAGGCACACTGAACTCACCGTCTGCAACGTCGAGAGCGAGCGTGGTCTCTCTCCCTGCCTGGGAAAGCCGCACGAGATAGGGTAGGCCGGCAGCGCTGGAAACGTGGATCGCATCGGCGTCCGCTGCGATAACCGGAGCACTCTCTTCAAGTAAAGCTGAACGCAGGCTGCGCCGCGCCAGCACGGTGCCGCCATCGCGCAGTTCGATGGCGGCAACCGGGCCCGGCGGCGCGGGCAATAGACTGCTCAACGAGCGCATGTGGGTCCCATCTTCTTCTGCGTCTATCACTGCGACGGGGTGCGCGGCGAGCGTGGCGCCCGAGCCGTCAACAAACGCAACTGTCAGAAAGGAGGCGCCTATCTGGGGCGGAGAGTTCTCGATGGGTGCGCGCAACGCGTAGACCGGCAACAACTCGGCATCCTGCCCAGGGCCGAGCAGTGCCCGCACGAGAACTGCATCGTGTACGGGGGCCTGCTGCGGCATCACCGTAAAGGTCGATGCGCCTTCAGCATCAACCGCTTCGGCCAACGCTGATACGGCCGAACGCTGGTTCTGGTACATCCCTACGTAGGTGTAGTCGGAGACCCATTCAGCGCAGTAGGACATCAAATCGGTGGTCGAGGCCGGGTCCCAGACTCTCGAAGTTGAGGTGTCGAATCCGGGCTCCCCGATCAAACCGCTTGCATAGGGATAGGCCGGGTCGGTGCCGATGACGTCTCCGCATGGAGCATGTGAACGTGCCAGCGCATGGCCAAGCTCATGGGGCGTCACAAGCATCATATCGAAGCTGAGCGTTGCGCGCATTGACGTGCCCACGCCGACGAAATAGAGCTGATACTCATTGGCGACTGACTGGGGAAGAATCCCTGCATAGATGACGTCGGCCGCTGCGCCGTCACTCTGCTTGAGCGCCAGCAGCAGGTTGAGAAGCTCATTCCAGGAGGCAATCCGGTCAGATGCACCGGCGGTTACGTTTCCCCTGTAGGTGAACGGCGCATGAAACTTGACCTCAACATTGGGTACAGGAAACATGCGTTGCACGGATGCGGGAAATGTCACGGCCGTCGGCGGGGCATAGACCTTGCCGTTGGGCGCGTGGATGTAGCGAATGGGGACGATGGTGACCCTGAGCGGGGCCATGGGCTGGAAGGCCACTGACCGTGCAAGCGCTTCTCCGCCGTCCATGACACGCGCCGTCAACACCACATTGCCGGAGAGCCACGTTGTGGGCAGAAGGAAGTTCACGCTGTTGGCGGGATTCAACCGATCCGGTGCAACCCAGGAGCGAGCGCCGGTGCGTGAAAGTGGCGATCCGGCGAGGGCGACACCATTGCGCGTGGCGGAGAGGGTAATCGTCTGGCCTGACAGCGGGACGGCGGACTTGAGGTATACGCGCGCTACAGTCGGGCGGTTTGCCACCATTGGCACCGTGTTGGCGGCATTCTGGGTGGCTTGCGTCAACTCGATCGCGCTTACGTGGGCAACGGGTCCACGTGTGACTGCAGGAAGAAAGATGCGTTTGGAAAGGGCGGCCCCGTTAGCGGGCTGAACGGGTGACGGATCACTGGTCTGACGAGTCGGGGGGGGCAACGCTGCAGATGCCTGATGCGCAGTGCCAAGCAGAAGCGTGGCACAGAGCATGAGCGTCGCAAGCGCTGGGGGGGTTCGCATGGCTCGCTCCGGACTAGATTGTTCAAGGATCCCAAAATGGATCCTCTCCATTCTCTCGCAGCCTACGATGAAAGCGCGAACCGGAGAATGCGCCCTACACTACGCTCTCTCGAGGAGAATCTGCGAAGGTAAATAACAGTTGCAATACGTCATGTGGATGTTGGTCGATCAGATGGTAGGCGTTGGCTGCGCTGGTAAAGGGCAACCGGTGTGTGATGAGTGGGGTGAGGTCGGTGGTTGCGAGGAGGTGGAGTGCGAGTTCGATACGGCGGGCTTTGTCCCAACGGCCAGTGAGACCGGGTGCAATCGTGCTCACCTGGCTGCCGATCAGATTGACGCGGTTGCGATGATAAGCGCCGCCCAGCTCCAAAGCGGCCGCTTTGTTTCCGTACCACGAACCAACAATGACACGCGCGCCAAAACCGGCCGCGCCGATTGCCTCGTTCAGCGCGGCAGGATTACCACTCACCTCAAAGAGAAGATCAAAGTCGCGAAGGGAATGTGGGGCGCCGGCCGACGCGAAAACTTCGTGAGCGCCCATGCGCAGAGCGTGCGCGCGCCGCTCAGCGTGGGGTTCGATGACAACGAGGCGCTCGAGGGGAAATCGAGCAAGCAGCATTGTCGTCAGCAGGCCGACAATTCCCGCGCCAAAGACCGCGACGCGCTCGCCTAATAGTGGTGCGCCGTCGAGCACAAGGTTGGCTGCCGTTTCAGCGTTTGGAAGGAGCGACGCATCCTCGTCGGAAATTGTCTCTGGCAGAGGGATGAGACTGGCAACGGGTGCGACAAATGCCGAAGCGTGCGGTTCAAACGCGAAGACGCGCTTGCCAAGCCACTCTGTGCCAACGCCTGCGCCGAGCCGTTCAACGCGCCCAACGCAGGCATAGCCGTAGCGGAGCGGATACTCGCATGCGCCTGAGAGGGAAGCCAGCGTTGAGTCGAGCGACATGTCGGCGGGCGCCTGCCCCCGAAAGAAGAGCATTTCAGTGCCGGCGCTTACCGCGGAGACCACTGTGCGAACCACAACCTGGTGAAGGCCAGGGGGCGGCAGCAATTCGCGATGGATAGAAACCGAGCGCGGGGAATCGAAATAGAGGCGCTCGGCGACTGTCCGCTGCTCCGGCATGGGGAGCATCACGCCCCCCGGTCCAGGTTGCCCCACAGGACAAGGTCGTCGCCAACCGGCGTCCACGCCGTATCGACCAGTTCAGGGAGTAATGGCGCCGTTCTCTTGCCTTGATCGACGGCGTTTGTGCCCGCAAGCAGGCGCGGCGCAACCGTCACAACCAGCGCATCAACGAGCCGCTCCGTCAGGAAAGACATGATGATCTGCGCACCCCCTTCGACCAGCACGCTGTGTATCCGGCGCGCCTCCAGCGCATCCAGCAGGTGCGGAAGGCTCACCTTTTCCGACGCACTGGCAGGAAGATACAGCAGGGTCGCACCTGCCGCCTCAAGCGCATTGGCGCGCGCCGAGCCACGGTTCGCAGCATTTGTGGCGATGAGCAGACCCGAATTGCTGGATACAAGACGCGCGCTGGTGGGGGTGCGCAGAGCGCTGTCAACAACCACCGGTTGCGGCTGCCTGCCGTCGACAAGGCGAACTGTGAGGCGCGGATTGTCGGCAAGGACGGTGCCCACGCCGACAAGAATTGCGTCATGCGCGGCGCGCAAGCGATGCGTCAGGCGCATGGACTCTGGCCCGCTAATCCGCGCCGTCACACGGCCCGGTCCGCCGATGGCCCCGTTAAGGGTTTGCGCATAGGTGAGGGTGACGAAAGGCCGTCCTGCAGGATGAACCGCAATGCGTTGCTGCAGCGCCGTCATTCTGAGTTCGATCGGGTCGATGGATTCTTGCGGAAGCGATGCGCGAACAGCACGCTGACCAGGGCCGAATGGTTGCTCTAAAGGTCCAGGCAGATTCAGCATGTGGCGCATGCGCTGCGCTTTGGTTTCAAGGTAGGTCCGATTGTCGGCGTTGACTTCAACGATGACCGGCAGGCGCGCGGCAACGTTGACGCCCAGTTCGCGTAAGTGCTCGATTTTGGCCGGGTTGTTTGTGAGCAATTGCACCGAACGAATCTGCAGATCTTCAAGTATGGCAGCGGCGGCCCAATACTCGCGCTCGTCCGCCTGATGGCCGAGAAGCAGATTTGCCTCAACGGTGTCGTAGCCTTCGTCCTGCAGGTTGTAGGCTTGCAGCTTGTGCTCCAGCCCAATGCCACGTCCCTCTTGCCGCAGGTAGATCACCACGCCGCGCCCGGCAGCCGCGATATACTCCATTGCATAGTGGAGCTGGTCGCCGCAGTCGCAACGGCGCGATCCCAGCACGTCGCCGGTGAAGCATTCGGAATGGACGCGCACGGGGACCGCGTCCTGACCGGCCACATCTCCATAAACAAGTGCAAGGTGTTCCTTATTGTCTCGATCATTGTCGTAATGACAAAGCTGGAACTCGCCTTCAACTGTGGGGATTCGCGCACAGACAGTGCGCACAACATGGAGGGTCTGGATCGGTGCGGGCGCCTTGGCGGCCATCGCGAGTGCCTTCTGTCGTCAGTGGTGGTTAACTTCGTATTTGACCTAGCCCAATTTGCCGCGGACGCGATCGACGGGGAAACGAACTTCGTTGCGCGCCATCTTGATTCGGATTGCCTGGCTGATGTCGATTCCGGTGCTGTTGGCCAGGCTCAGGCAGTAGATGAGCACGTCGGCAACCTCGTCGGCCATTTCAGCGCGCAGTTCGTGGTCCTCCATGCGCGCTGTGCTCTCTTCGGCAGTGTACCACTGGAAATGCTCCATAATTTCGGCGGCTTCAATCGCAATCGACATGGCCAGATTCTTGGGCGAGTGGAACTCCTGCCACTCTCGCGTTCCAACAAATCGGGCTACGAGTTCCCGCAGTTCGCCAAGTGTCGTCACTCCATCTGCCGGCATTATTTTCTCGGTTACTTCGCCATTATCAGTCATGTTCCCAGCTCCGGGATGTAAGGATTCGGTCAGTCTGGATAGTTCGCGTGGCCTGTAGTGAAGCGCCAAAGCCATACCCAATGCTAAGTAGACGGCCGCAAGCGTTTCGACTGCGCGTACGGGAAGATGTCCATGATTTCGCCGGCCCGTATGCGGGTCTGGACGGACTGCCACCAAGCCACGGTGAAGAGATAACCGTGTTCGGCCTCAAACGCCGCGCGCAGCGGCTTTGGCAGCCACAGGAAGGTGCGAAACTCTTCGGGAAATACGTCGGCAGGGTTTACCGAGAACCAGGGTTGCGCGGCGACCTCGTCCTCATAATCACGGCTTGCGGGGAGGTGGCGAAAGCTGACATCGGTCAGCAGCATGACTTCATCGTAGTCATAGAAAACGACGCGATCGTGGCGTGTGACGCCGAAATTTTTGATGAAAAGGTCCCCCGGAAAGATATTTGCTGCGGCAAGGTCGGCAATCGCGCGGCCATAATCGCTGATTGCCGCCAGCGCGTGCTCTGCGCTCATCTCCTTGATGTACAGGTCGAGCGGGTAGAGGCGGCGCTCGGTATACACATGGCGCACGATCACCTGGTTGTCTTGTATGGAGACGGTTCCCGGCGCCTGGTCAAGAAGCTCATCGATGAGTTCGTCAGTGAAACGTTCGCGCGCAAAAGTCAGGTTTTCAAACTCCTGCGCGTCAACCATGCGGCCCACACGATCGTGCTTGAAGACGAACTGGTAGCTGTCGAGCACGTCGCGCCGCGTAATCGTCTTCGCTTCCGCAAAGCGATCCTTGATGACCTTGAAGACAATATCGAAGGAAGGCAGCGTGAAGACTGTCATCACCATGCCCTTGGCCCCGCGCGCAATCTCGAAACGATCGGACGAGTTTCCCAGATGGCGGTAGAGCGAGCGGTAGAGCATTGTCTTGCCATGCTTGTTCCAGCCCAGTGCGGTGTAGAGCTCGGCAATGGGCTTGAGGGGCATGATCGACTTCAGGAAGCCGACAACCTCAACCGGGCTGTCGGTGTCCACATGGAAGTAGGCGCGGGTGAATGAAAACACCTTGCTTGCCTCTTCTTCAGTGAAGAGCGCGGCGTCTACATGGATTCCACTCTCGGCGTTGAGCAGAGGCAGGATCAGGGGCAGGACGCGATTTCGCTTGCGAATGCGGCCGATGATGTACGCGCCCTTGTTGCGGAAGAAGAGGGGCCGCAGGATTTCCATCGACTCGAAGTCAGGGGACTCCCAGACACCCGTAAGCTCGCGCTCGAGCGCGGCTGCCAGTAACCGTGCGTCGGACTCTGCGTCGGCGTAGGGCGCGTGCAGAGCATAATCCGCCAATATGATGCGGAACAGCTCTTGCGTTGACGAGGTGCGTACGTAGCGCCGAAGCAGATCGGATTGGTCGCGGCCGGGGAGCATGGTCGCGCCGAACCAGACAAACTCGATGCTTTGATCGACGCCCACCGTTCCCAGAATGCGGCGCGTAACCGAGTTGAAGAAGGTTTCAGCCAGTTCGAGATTCAAACTGCGCGCAATGAGGGTCGCGTAGTTGTGCTTGATGGCAAGCCACAATTCAACGTCGTCGACCGCATCGCCCAGCATTGCGCGGGTGCCTGCCACTACGCTGTGAATGACGATTTCGCGCACGTTGAGGCGTGCCGTGGCGTCCTGCTGCCATTGTCCCCAATGGCGACTTTCGTAATGATCGCGCGCGCGTCCGGAAATGCGTTGAAACTCGGCGAAATAGTGATCGTACGCGTTGAGAATCGCTGTGGCCGCTGCGCGCGCGGAAGTTGCCTACGGCGCGCGCTTCTCGCGCGCCGCGCTGCCGCGGTCGGCGTTATGCGGATCGGGATGATGACCTGGGTACGTGATCATCGGAGTCGCACCACTATAAGGCGGGACGCGCTGTAGCGAATGCTTGTCGTCGCGGTGGCCGTCACACAGCGGCGACTTCGGCGAGGCGCACCGGGCGATTCTCGTCAAACGACTTGCGTGCGGCCAGCCCAATCAGGATGGCCTGGCGACCATCTGCGCCGGAGACGGGTGGCTGCCCACCCTCCTTCAGGCAGCCGATGAACGCCTGGAGTTCGTTCACATAGGCGTCCGTGTAGCGATCCATGAAGAAGTGAAAGGGCAGGTCGTGTCGCACACCCTGTGCACCGGCAAAGGTGACATTGTTGGGATAGTTGTTCTCCGCGCGCGCAACGCCCGCACTGCCGAAGACCTCAACACGCTGGTCATAGCCGTAGGCGGCGCGGCGGCTGTTGTCGATGACGCCAATGGCGCCGCCGGCGAACTTGAGTGTGACCATGACAGTATCAAGGTCGCCCGCTTCGCCAATGCGCGGGTCCACAAGCACACTGCCCGCGGCGTAGACTTCTTCCACATCTGCGCCCATGAGGAAGCGCGCCATGTCGAAGTCATGGATCGTCATGTCAAGGAAGATGCCTCCGGAGACAGCGGCATATTCGGGCGACGGTGGCTCAGGGTCCCGGCTGATGATGTGAAGCAGCTCCGGTGCTCCTACGGCGCCCGACTCGACAAGCGCGCGCACACGTGCAAAGTTTGAATCAAAGCGCCGGTTGAAGCCCACCTGCAGGATAACCCCGGCCCGCTCTACTTCGGCCAGCGCAGCGTCAATGGCCGCCAGATTGTGGTCGATCGGCTTCTCGCAGAAGATCTGCTTTCCCGCCCGCGCTGCTTCGCCAATGATGCGCGCGTGGGTGTGGGTCGCCGAGCAAATGAGCACAGCCTGCACGTCGGCGTCGGAGAGGACGGCATGGTAGTCGGCAACGGCGCGTGGAATGGCAAAGTCTTTGGCGCACCGCTGGGCGGCCTCTGCGTCGACATCGGCGACGACGACAATCTGCGCGCCGGGAAGGCGCGTCTGCACTGTCTCGGCGTGGACGCGACCAATGCGCCCGGCGCCAATCAGGCCTAGTTTGAGGATTTTAGACATGGGAGGAGCTTTCTGCAACTGTGTGAGGTGGGTAACTTGAATGACTTCGGAGTCTATAGTGAAACCAGGATGAAAACCACATCTACTGCGAACATCTCAACGCAAAGGCGCAGAGGACGCAAAGGACGCAAAGGACTGCAAGATGGAGACTCGGTTCCGGCAGTTGCTTTTTCTCTGCGCTCCTTCGCGTCCTCCGCGCCTTGTATGTTGATGTTGCAGCAAGTTCACGCCGAAATGCGATGCTTTGCGTTAAGATGTTCGCAGTAAAGGTGGATTTCACTCCGGGATGAATTTAGAGACCAATCGTGCGCAGGTACTCGCGGTTGCGCTCGGCGCTGGCGCGTGGGCTGCCCATACCCGGCAGCACATCCTGCTCGACCGTGACAAAGCCGCTGTAGCCCTGCTTCTGCATCCAGCCGTAGACTGCCGCGAAATCGACGCAGCCGCGGCCCAGTTCGCAAAAGATGCCGTTCCGGACAGACTCGAAATAGTCCCACTCCATCGTCCTGGCCTTGGCGATGATCTGGGGATCGCAATCCTTGAAGTGCATAAACCAAACGCGATCGGCAAAGCGCGTGAGCGCGGCGATGACTCCCTGGCAACTTCCCGCACCAAAGGCGTAATGTCCTGTATCAAAGACTAGACCTAGAAGCGCCGGATCCGTGCGCTGCATCAGTTCGTTAATCTCGACCTCAGTCTCCACATTGCCTGCGCAATGGTGATGAAAGACTGTGCGTAGTCCTGTTTCGCCGTAGACTGCCTCAGCCACGTGGCCGGCGCCTTCAGCGAACGTCCGCCACCCATCGGACGTGAGGCCCATGGCAGCAGTGACGCGCCCCGCGTTGCGGGTGCGCACCGGATCCGTGCCATTGTTGTCGGCAAGAACGAGGAACGGCGCGATTGGCTGCTCCAGACGCGTTGCCGCTGCTTCGAGAAGCGTTGCGGTGCGTACCGCCACCTCGATGCCCGTATCATGTGCTGCGGGGTCGGCCAGGGCAATCGGGACGAAGGCACCCGTAAGCATCAGCCCGCGGCCGACGAGCTGGACAGCGAGCAGGTCAGGGTCGGTGGGCATGTACCCCCAATCGCCCAGTTCCGTGCCGGTGTAGCCGGTTGCGGCCAACTCGTCAAGCATTTGCGCGTAGCCGATCGGCTCCGCGTTGAGACCCTCAAATTCCAGCGATCCCCAGGAACAGGGGGCATTGCCGACGAGAATTGTCATTGTGCATCCTTGCATGGCTAGCAGATGGCGTTAGCATTTGAACAGCAACACGGAGGCACGGAGTCCACAGAGGACTACGGAGACAAACATCCACAGGCCAGGCGGTTCTCAGTGTTTCTCAGTGGCCTCCATGCCTCCGTGTTGTAGTTCTGATGTTCGCCGGCGGATTGCCTGCCCTAGAACTGACGGCTCCACTCCTGTGGCCAGCGTTCGACGACGACTTTCGTTTGGGTGTAGAACTCAATGCCATGCTGGGCCTGCGCGTGCAGGTCGCCGAAGAAGCTCTCGTTCCAGCCGGAAAAGGGGAAGAAGGCCATTGGCGCCGCGACGCCAATGTTGATGCCGATGTTCCCCGCGATTGCCTCATGACGAAACATACGCGCTGCCGCGCCGCTGCTTGTGAAGATGCAGGCCATGTTGCCGTAGGCTCGATCGTTGACGAGCGCGATTGCTTCCTCAATTGTCCCGGCGTACATCAGGCTTAGTACGGGGCCGAAGATTTCCGTACGCGCGGCAACGCTGGCCGGGGCGACGTCCGCAAGAACGGTGGGGAAGACAAATGCGCCTTCTTCGTATCCCGGAACTGTGCGTCCGCGGCCGTCGACCATAAGCGTGGCGCCATCCCTGGCGCTGGCGTCGATGATGGATTCGATGCGCTGTCTGCTCTCGGGCGTAATGACTGGCCCCATCTGCACGCCGCTGTCGAGTCCGTAGCCAACCACGCGTGAGGCCGCAGCATCGGCGATGCGCTCGGAAAAGGTCTCGCGCGCCTCGCCCACGGTAATCGCGACCGATGCCGCCAGGCAGCGCTGCCCCGCGCAGCCAAAGGCCGAATCCGCCATGATGCGCGTAGTCATCTCCATGTCGGCGTCAGGGAGGATCACGACGGGATTCTTGGCGCCCCCCTGGCATTGGGCGCGCTTGCCGTTCGCTGTGGCGCGGCTGTAGATGTAGCGCGCAACGGGCGTTGAACCGACAAAGGAAACTGCTTTGACCAGCGGGTGGTCAAGCAGGGCATCCACCGTTTCCTTGCCACCATTAACCAGTTGTACGACGCCCGCCGGAAAACCGGCCTCTTCCAGCAGCGCGAAAAGCTTCTGACAGGACACCGGTACCTTTTCGCTTGGCTTGAGGATGAAGCAGTTGCCCGCGGCGAGCGCATAGGGCATGAACCAGAGTGGGATCATGCCGGGGAAGTTGAAGGGGGTGATGCACGCGACGACGCCCAGCGGCTGGCGGAACATGTGCTCGTCAATCCCCGGGGCAATCTCTTCGTTGTTGATGCCCTGGAGCAGAATTGGCGCGCCGCACGCAACTTCGACATTCTCGATTCCGCGGCGCAACTCAGCGGCCGACTCGGCGTAGGTCTTGCCGCACTCATCTGTGATCGCGCGCGCAATGTCGTCCAGATTCGCTTCGAGAAGCACCTTGAGCCTGAAGAGATACTGGATGCGCTCTGTGACCGGCACACGCCGCCACGACGCAAACGCGCGCTGCGCTGCTTCAACGGCTTCGTCAACTTCGGCGCCTGGCGAGAGCGGAACCTGTGCGATCAACTGTGCGGTAGCGGGGTTTGTCACATCGAGAACTGCCGTGGCCGCTGAGCGGCGCCACTGGCCATCGATGAAATTCAGAAGCGTGGCGCTGCGTTGAGTCATCACAAGCTGGTCTCCGGGAGTGGGTGCTCGGCCGGCGCGTGCGCCGGAGGAGCGGCGGCAACGGGGCCGAAGTAAAGTTCCGTCACGTAATCGTACTGGATTGTGCCATTCTCCCCAAAGCGGGCGAAGAGGGATTCGAGCGCGCTCCGGAACGGTGTCGCCTCAGGTGAGTCGGCAGGAGGGGCATATGAGGCCGAGAACGCCCGGCCAATGAGCCCCTCGAGTGTCAGGCGCTGGACGAACGGGAAGGTGCAATAGATGAAACGCTGCTTGTCGAAGAGCGTTGCCAACTCGTAGTTTCTCAACCCACCGTGGGCGATATTCGTGTAGTCATGACCAGTGTGATGGAACAATGCCTCGTACTCCTGCAGGAATGGCGAGAGGTCAGCCTGATGGGTATTCCAGAAGAGAGCTACCCAGCCGGGGCGCCGCAGGATGCGGGCGAACTCGGCGCGAGCACGCGGTAGATCGAACCAGTGCAGCGCCTGGCCCGCCGTCACGTAGTCCACTGAGGCATCAGCCAGGGTGGTGGCTTCGGCAGCACCGGCAACGCTGGAAAACCGGGGATAGCCGGCAAGCACCAGCTCGCCCGCGGCGCGCATGGCCGCGTTTGGCTCAATGCCATTCACTGTGTTGCCATTCTGCAGAAACATTTCGGCGGAGAAGCCGGTGCCCGAACCAATGTCGGCAATGACGTGCTCGGGTCGCAGACCCGTTTCGGCGCGTAGGGTCTCCATGATCGCCTGCGGGTAGCGTGGGCGGTAGCGGACGTAGTCGCTGACTCGCGATGTAAAGCGATTGGTGGGGTCAAAGTCGGCAACAATCACGTTTCATAGACACTCGGCTTCTCACGCAATCTCATGAACCATCCACACGTTGGGCTCAACATAGTGTCCGCGGTCAGCGGCGCGGTCAATTGCAACAGGGGCCAGCCCGCCGGGGATCGCGTATTCTCCCGATTGGCGAAAGGCCATCGCTGTCCAGCGCTCCCATTCGACTACAGTGCCCACGATCTGCATGCTGCGACGGCACGGGCCGACAATGCGCGCGCCCACTCGCTGATGGGTGCGTAACCAGGGATCAAAGGCAAGCCCTTGTGCAGTTACGCGCGCCAAGTACTCCTCAATCGATTGCAAAGGGTATTCTGCCTTGCTTGTGGGGCGCACGGGGGCGATCATGCGCTTGAGCCCGGCGCGACGGCCCAGTTCCTTCAAGGCGCGCAACATGACGGCGCTGAGGCCGCGGCTGCGCGCAGCGGGTGCAACGGTCACGCTGAGCGCACCCAGCGTCTGCGCTTTGCGGCCCTCATCAAAATCCTCTGCGGCACGCACCATTTCCCAGTGCCAGCCTGTGTCGGGCAACGTTGCCGGATCATCATTCCAGGCGAGCGCACAGGCGTTGCCGGCGGCCAGCGGCTCACTGGATTCCGGGTCATAGAGCACGAACTGCAAGTGCGGCCATCGTTCGTAGATGCCCATCCAGTCAGAAGGCGGGCCCTCATCGCAGACAACATGGCCGTCAATGATGAATGCCGGCCACACCGCATCAATCAGCGCCTGAATCTCGTTGACGAGAGACGGATCGTCCGCCACGGTGCGGACTGGATATCCCTCGAACTGGGCAAGGTCGCTCATTGCTCGCGTTCCCCTGTGATAATCGACGCAAGATCACGTTCAGTCAGAGCGCCCGCAGTGTAATCACCCACCTTGCGGCCGTGGCGGATGATTGTGTAACGGTCAGCCACCTTCGACACGTGATGGAGGTTGTGGCTGATGAAGATGACCGCCATGCCCCGTTCTTTGGCGCGCAACGTGTAGTGTAGCACCTTTTCGGTTTCGCCCACGGAGAGCGCCGAGGTCGGTTCGTCGAGAATGAGCAGCGATGCGCCGAAATGGACGGCGCGGCCGATGGCTATGGATTGCCGTTCGCCGCCCGAAAGTTTCGCGACCGGTTCCGTCACCGACCGCCCTTGCGAGAACTTCTCGATGCCGATATCGAGAAGTGCCTTTTCGGTGCGTTGATTCATTTCCGTCAAGCGCATGAAGCGCAGTGGGCCAATTCCGCCTGTGACTTCGCGCCCGAGGAAGAAGTTGCGCGTGACGCTCATCAGGTTGACAAGCGCCAGATCCTGGTAGACGGTCTCAATTCCCAAGGAACGCGCATCGGCGGGCGTGCGAATCGTGACCGGCGCGCCGTTCATACGGATTTCGCCGCTCGTTGCCGGATAGATTCCGGTCAGAATTTTGATGAGCGTGGACTTGCCTGCGCCGTTGTCGCCAAGCAAGGCGCAAACTTCGCCGCGCCGCACCTCGAAGTCAACGCCTTCCAGTGCGCTGACAGTGCCAAAGCGCTTGCTGATCGCGCGCATTTCGACAACCGGCGCATCCTGTTTTGCAATATCTGCTTTTCCGCCATTTGTCGATTGGCCCGCCTGGACCTTCAAACACCTAGGACTGCATCACTCAAGTGGGACCACGCTTCGTAGCGGCTGCTTACGCTGGCGAACTGGCCAATCTCTCGCAGGGGCGCTGACCAACAGCGGCTGAAGCAGCCGCTACGAAGGGTGCGTGGGCTTCTGAGACGCACCACAAAGCTGCTGCAAACCGCTCATGCGCGATTGCGGATCGCATTGTTGAGAATTGCGGCAGCAACAATGGTGACTCCCACGATTGCATCGAAATTGTCTGCCGAGATAATGTCAAGCAACACAACGCCGGTGCGCAACATGCTGATCAGCAGCACCCCGAAGAGCGCGCCCACGATGCTGCCATACCCGCCAGTGAGCAGTGTGCCACCGACAACCGCAGCGGCAATTGCCTTCAGTTCTTCACCTGTGCCCGTGGCAATGCGCACCGTCTTGAACTGTGCAAAGAGCAGGATGCCGGCCACGCCCGCCAACACCGATGAGCAGACAAATGCCGCGAGTTTGGTGCGGGTAACAGCCACGCCTTGTGCTGCGGCCGCCGGCGCGGTTGCCGCCCACGGCAAAAATGTGATTGCCAAAGCGCGTGCGCACCAGGACGAACTGAAAGATCGCCACGAGCGCAAGCCAAAGAATAATCGAGGAACGGAAATTGGCGCCGGGAAAAGCATCGGCGAGCAGGGCGAGGCGGCCGTTCAACCAAAGAAACGCCGCAGGGCTTTCGGTGATCTGCAGCACCTGCCCACCCGAGTAGGCCCAGACGAACCCAGTGTAGATAAACGCTGTGCCCAGAGTGACGATGAACGAAGGCATCTGCGCACGCTCGACGATGAAGCCGTTGACCAGTCCCATGACTGCGCAGACAGCCAGCGCCGCAGGAATGGCAATCCACGGGCCGCCACCGTTGATCATGTAGAAGCCGAAGACAAAACCGCCCATCGCCATCACGGGGCCGACAGAGAGATCGAACTCGCCCGCGATCATGAGCTGCGTGACGCCGATGGCGATAATTCCCGTCAGCGTCGCGGCGTTGACGATTCCTGCAATCGAACGCAGGGTAAAGAAGTTCGGGACGAAGAGCGAGAAGAGGATGAACAGGGCCAGCAGTGTGACGCCCGGTCCGAATGCCGGAGAACGCCAAACGCCCGCACGCGGGCGATTGCGGGCCGGAATTGGTGGGGACTGCGTTGCGGCTGTCAATGAAGGAATTTCGCATTGGGCCCCGCCCGGCATGCGCGCCACTGCGCACACCGGACGAGGCGGATTCCAGGGCGGCGCTGCCCTGGGAAGGAGTTAGCGGTAGGTGCCGGAGAGCGACGAGACAAGGTCAACGGTTTTGGCGTCGACAAAGCCGGGGCCGGTGGCCGTGACGGGCAGGGCCGGCGTAATCCCCTGGCGCAGATTGAGCACGAGTGCCTGGACAGCGCCGTATCCCTGCAGATACGGCTGCTGGTCGATTGCGAACATTGTGCGGCCATCCTTGATGGCGGCGACAATCTCGGCGCCCAGGTCAAACGTTCCGTGCTTGACGGCCCCAGCCGCCAGGCCGGATTCGGCAAGGAAACCGTAGAAGGGAATTGCGCCATTCGGCCCGAGGGTCATCGCAATGTTTGTGCCGGGGTTGGCGGCAAAGTAGTCGCTGATGGTCGTCTGCGAAGAGGCGGGATCGTCGCTGATGCCGAGGACTTCGGCAGGGATGCCCGCTTCTGCCATGGCGTCGAGGAAGCCTGC
Source organism: uncultured Chloroflexia bacterium (assembly GCA_963735275.1). Classification (GTDB taxonomy): domain Bacteria; phylum Chloroflexota; class Anaerolineae; order Caldilineales; family Caldilineaceae; genus UBA5069. Next base: position 1,904,802 of record CAVTKJ010000004.1, read on the forward strand.
GCAGCGCTTGTCCTGGTTGGTGCCGCCCACCTGGTGGTTGATGCAAACCGCACCGGTGCCGCCGTCGGCAGCCAGCCGCTTGCCGCCCTGGTAGCCACCCTGGTACTCATCCTGCCCCAGGTAGGTCATGTAGCCGATCTTGTCGACATCGGGGCCGGAGCCGGCGTTGTAGGCCACGACCGGAATGCCTGCGTCGATCGCCCGCTGAATGGGGTCGCGGAAGAGGTCGGCGTCGGTAACGGTGACCGCCAGTGCGTCGGGTTTGCCCGCGACCGCCTGGTCAATCAACTGGGCGACCTTCTCGAGGTCAAACTTGTCCGGTCCAAGAATCTGGATTTCGGCGCCACGTGCTGCCGCAGCGTCGGTAAGCCCCTTCTCCACGACGCACCAGAAGGCATCCCATGCGCAGAGGGCGTGCTGGACTGCGACGATCTTGACGGGGCGAGCCGGGTCCGGGGTGAAGCCGAGATTCTCCTTGGTTACGAAGCCGGGGCCGGTGGCGCTGACGGGCATGGCCGGTAGAATGCCATAGCGCACGGCCAGAGCCAGCGAACCGACCGCACCATAGCCCTGCAAATAGGGCTGTTGGTCAATGCCAAACATTGTGCGGCCGTCTTCGATTGCGGCGTTGATTTCGGGGCTGGTGTCGAAGGTGCCATGCTTGACGTTGGACAAGCCCGACTCTTCAAGGAACGCGTAGAAGGGGTTCGCACCGTTGGGCCCGAGCGTCATCACAACGTCGGTGTCGGGATTGGCGGCGAAGTAGTCGCTGATGGTCGTCTGCGAGGAGGCTGGGTCGTCGCTGATGCCGAGGACTTCGGCGGGGATGCCTGCTTCGTCCATCGCCTGCAGGAAGCCTGCGCAGCGCTTGTCCTGGTTGGTGCCGCCAACCTGGTGGTTTATGCAGACTGCGCCCGAGCCGCCGTCCGCAGCCAGCCGCTTGCCGCCGAGATAACCACCCTGGAACTCGTCCTGGCCAATGTAAGTCAGATAGGGAATGTTGTCTTCATCCGGGCCCGCGCCGGCATTGAACGCGACAACCGGAATACCGGCGGCAATCGCCCGGTTGATTGGGTCACGGAAAAGGTCCGGGTCGGTCACCGTGACGGCAAGGCCGTCAGGCTTGGCGGCCACCGCCTGGTCGATCAACTGGGCGACCTTCTCGAGATCGAACTTGTCCGGGCCGAGGACTGTGACTTTGACGTTGAAATCCTTCTCGGCCTGCGTGACGGCGTCCTGGAGGGTGCACCACCACGAATCCCAGGCGCAGAGTGCATGTTGAACAACGTAGATGTTCAGGGGCGCTTCGCCTGCTGCCGGCGCGGCTGCAGGCGCTGATTCGCCGGCGGGCGCCGCCGGCGCGGCTGCGCTTGGGGCAGGGGCCGTTGCGCCTGGCGTACAGGCAACGAGCAGCATGGACACAATCAACAAGAGCGTAGTCACTCGAACCAGTATCTTGCCTGACATATGTTCTCCCTTTCGGTGGAAGTCGATGCTGCAAAGGCGATGTCCAGGTTGATGAGGCAATGCGCTTGAAGCGACGCGATTTGTGTGCGAATTCGAGAAGGTGCCGGCCGCCTATTCAGTGCGGCTGAGCCAGGATGTGAACATCACGGAAAGAATCAGGATAAAGCCGACAATCGCGCGGAAGACCTGTACCGATGCGCCCATGAGGACGAGTCCCTGCTCCAGCACCTGGAGCATGAAGACGCCGATCATTGCGCCAACAACAGCGCCCGCACCGCCCGTCAGGGGGATGCCGCCGATCACGCAGGCGACCACGGCCATCAGTTCCCACCCCTGGCCACGCAGCGGATCGATGCTCCCGCGCTCGCCAAACTGGACGACGCCGGCGAACGCTGCCAGAAGTCCCGAAACCAGAAAGAGGGTAAGCTTGACGCGCCGCACCGGCACACCCTGGGCAAGCGCCGACTCGCGATTTCCCCCGACCGCGTAAACCCAGTTGCCGAAGCGCATGCGGCCCATGATGATGCTTGCGACAAGACCAATGCCCAGGAACCAGAAGACAGAGACACGCAGGTTGCCGGCGGGGGTGAAGGCTTGGTTTACAGCCGTCACCGGTCCATTGAGCACCGCAAAGAGCCATGGGCTATCGCCGGTGTACTTCGCGAAGTCGCCGCCTCCCAGGGCACGGGCGATGCCGCGATACGCAAGCATTGTGCCGAGCGTGGCAATGAACGACGGAATGCCCGTATAGACCACGATCAGGCCGTTGACGAGTCCCAGCAGCGCGCCGGCCGCCATTGCACCGAGGGCGGCCAGCCATGGGGACAGGCCGGCGTTGAGCATGTTGGCAAAGAGAAAGCCCGCGACCGCCAGCACTGCGCCGACCGAGAGGTCGAATTCGCCCCCAATCATGAGCATCGAGACGCCGACGACGATGATGCCGAAAACGCCGGCAAATGAGGCAATGTTCGTCAGTGCAAGGGGGGTGACGAAGTTGTCGGCGGCGACCGCAAAGAAGATCAGAAGGCCCAGCAGGCTGAGGAAGGCAATGCTGGGCGCGAAGCGGCTGGTTGTGGCGCGCAGCCGAGCGCCGCGTGAGAGCGTTGCAGTTCCGGCCAGCATTGTGCCTCTGGGATGAGCAGATTTCATGCAATTGTTCAGTGCTGATTGCGTTGAGGGTAGCACAGGCGCACCGGGGTGTCAACGGCCGCGCAGCCGCCCAAAACTGAAGCGAGGCTTCCGCTCATGGAAGCCTCGCTTCGGGGATGACGACGCACACGCCAGACGTGTGGTTACCGAGTAGTCATGGCCCGCTTACCGGGTGCCACCGGTCTGCTGATAGATCCGAATTTCCCCTAGATTCAGTGCCGTATCATCAACGTCAATAATGCCAATTGCAAACTTGTCCTGATTGGCGAAGGTTCCATGCCCATCGCCGCCGCCGGTCATCAACAGTTGATGCGCTTTGGCGTAATCCTGCAGCATGGTGGCAATTTCCGGGCTGTGGCTGGCACTAAAGATCTCCAGACCGTCCAACCCCCACGCCACAAGTTGATCGACGTCGGCGACAAGGGTCTCGGGGCTGCGCAGATAACCGCCCGCGGCAATTGCATAGCCTCCGGCAGCGTGGATCGTGTCGATGACCTCTTCCACCGGTCGAAAGGGCAAGCCATTCATGATGATGAGAATCTCTTCGCGGTGCTCCGAAAACCACTTCATGGTTGCCTCATCACCGCCGTCAAGCCCCTTGGCGCTGAGGTAGTTCTGGAACTTGAAGCCACCGTTTGCTGGAATCCGCTTGTGGGCAACGTATTCATCCAGCGAAATGGCGGGCTGCTCTTCGGCCATTACCCTGAGGATTCGCAGCCCAATCTCGTCCCAATTGGCGGTGTTTGCGCTGAGGAGTGACTGCAGCCTTGCGTTCTGCGGGTCGCAATCATACGCGAGCAAGCGCAACATGCCGCCATTTTGGCTGGCGCTGATCTGCACGCCCTTGACGTAGGCAACTCCGTAATGGCGTGCAAGATCATCCACCACTGCATAAGCGGCCATTGTGTCGTCATCGGTGAACGAGATGAAGGTGATGCCTTTGGCCAGTGCTTCCTCGATCGCTTCCGCCGGTGATTGCGTTCCCGTTGAATAGTTGGAATGGATGTGCAAATCAGTCTTCACCACATTATCTCCTTTCGAGCTTTCCACCCACCAAGAGACACGCGCACGGCGTGTCTCCTGGTTTGCATTAGAGCGCTGGTACGGCTTCGGCCGCTTCAGCCACTTCGGCCGCTTCGAGCGCTTCCACCATGCGCACAATGCCGTTCGTGCCATCGACTTCGATCATGGAGCCGTCGACGATGCGCGTGAAGATATTTTCCACGCCGGTGACGCAGGGCAAGCCATACTCGCGGGCGATAATGGCGCCGTGCTGCATGGCGCCGCCGACCTCCAGAACGACGCCGGCGGCGTTCATGAAGATGGGCGTCCAACCTGGATCCGAGGCACGGGTGACAAGGATTTCACCCTGGCGGAGCGGCTTTTCATACGGCGCATGCAGGACATTGGCAATGCCGCGCACAACGCCCGGCGCAATTGGTTCACCGACCAGCTCGCCTTCCTTCACCGGCATGGGCACAGGGCGCGGAATCCGGCCGCGTGAATCAATCAGGCGCGGCCAGTTGTGCACCATTGCCTGCTTGGCACGCGGCGCAAGGTTGGCGGCCGCAAGCGCTCGCAAATCCAGCGCGCCATTGGTCTGCGCCTCCGTCAATTGCGCCACGCGGATGTCAAAGACCTGTGTCGCCTTGTCCAGCCGTCCCTGCGCCACCATTTGCTCACCCAGTTGCAGGGCGCGTCGGCGCAAGAGGTCGAGCATGAAGATGAAGTAGTACTTGGGCATTTCGCGGTAGCCAAAGAAGTCCTGCATGTGGACCTGTTTCTTGAAGAAGTCGGCTTTGCCCTTTTCAGTGGCGAGTGCAAGCAGTCTGTCGTAGGCATCCTGACGGCGTTTTGTGCCCTTCCCCAGCACGTCGTTGTGGATGTCCAGTGCTTTCAGTTGTTTGAAGAATGCAGGTACGTTCTCGTAGGGGCGTTCCGTCGCAATGTCGATTTCGCGAATGCAGCGGCAGCCAAACCGTTCCGTGTACTCGTCGTACGCAGCCAGGAACTCGGCTGAAAACTCTCGATTCGCCAGCTTCTGCGCAAACTCCTCCCCTGTGGCAGTCTCCTGCACCTCAGGGAACTTGGCCAGCGCAAACATCAACTTTCCCATCTCCGCGGTGGGATTGCCGATGAGGTCGATATGCAAGGAGACCAGGAGATCGCTCACATTGTCATCCTTGAAGAGGCTGTTCAGCCGCTGCCGCGCAATGCCTGCGACGCCAATCATCCCGGCCGAAGAAGCAACCTGCTTGTTGAAGAGGTCGAGACCCTGGTCAACCAGATTTCGGAAGGGCATCTCCTCCTGCGCCAGGCGCTGGGTGGTGACCAGGTCTTTGGCAAACGACGCGTCGTATTCCTTCGCGGTCTTGTCTGTGTTGCGCATGCCGCGCAGCATGGGAACCACCATGGCGCTGACATAACTCAGCATGCGTAGCGTCTGGCCACGCATGGGCGCCGGTGTCTCGGCAGGTATGTAGGAGTTCAAGTCCAGTGATTCAATCATCAAGCGCGTCGGCTTGTCATTTTTCGTCCAAACGCTGCTGGCCATTCTCTCGCCCAGCCCTTTGATCAGGTTGGAAAGGTGCAGATATTGGCGGCCTTCAGTATTCAACACCCCGCCGCCCATGCCCCGATCAAACATGCCCATATCTCCCTTGATTCTTTCCAGCATTTGTCCCCAGATTTCGTTTCCCATGACGGAAAGAGATTCCTGGAAACCCTGCGTCGTGACGATCATGTCCAGGTACAGGTACTTTTCTGCACCCGGTTTTGTGATCATCATCTCGGGCAGAGGTACATAGGTGGTGATGGGGCGCGCTTGCAGCAGGTAGAGCATGCCGTCCGTATAGGCCCACTCGATGTCCATGGGCAGCTTGTAGTGCGATTCAACTCTGGTGACAAGCTCGGTTACCTCGAGCACCTGCGCATCGGTGAGCGAAGCGGCCCTGGGGTCAGCCGGCTTTGTCTCTTTCGTGCCGCCGCCCGCAGTGCCGACGATGGCATACTCCTTGGCCGCCACCTGCTTCGCTACAATTGCGTGGGTGACCTTGTTCACGACGAAATTGTCGGGCGTCACCATGCCGGAGACAATCGACTCGCCCAGGCCGAAGCTGCTGTTGATGGCGGCTTCGTCATAGTCGTTGTTGTTGGGATTGAGCGAAAAGGCAACACCGCTGACGTCCGATTCGATTTGGCGCTGGATAACGACAGCCAGGCTGACATCATCTGGTGCAATGCCTTGCCGGATGCGATAGGTGATGGCGCGTGCCGTCCAGAGGCTGGCCCAGCAGCGTTTGACGGCATCAAGCAGCGCGTCGCGCCCTTGCACGTTCAGATAGGTATCCTGCTGGCCGGCGAAACTGGCGTCCGTCAGGTCTTCGGCTGTGGCGGAGGAGCGCACGGCGACGGAATCCTGCCCCAATTCAGCATGCGCCGCCACGACCGCCGCGGCAATCTCGGCCGGCATCTCCGCAGCCAGGAACAGTTGCCGGATAGTCTCCGACGCCGCTTCGGCCGCCTCGGCCTCGTTCGCGCGCAGGTTTGCTGCGGCCTGGAGGATTTTCTCCTGAAGATTGTTCGCCTCCACAAAGGTCGTGTAGGCGTCGGTGCTCACCACAAAGCCGACCGGCACGGGAAAGCCCGCCGTCGTCATCTCGCCGAGGTTGGCTCCCTTGCCGCCGGCGACGCCGATACTGCGCTTGTTTAATTTGGAAAACGGAATGACGTACGTCATGGATTCTTCTCCTCATTGTTTCTGTTGCGTCGCCCCCAAGGGGAGACGGAGTGATTAGGCTGATTCAGTAATTTGCACGAGCTCCCTGGCGGCAGCGGCATCGGTGTCAGCAAGGACGACGACTGAAGGAGTGGCCCATGCATCGAAAAGCCCTGAGCCTTCCAGCCGCAGCGAGCCGTGCGGCGCGCCCAGAATTCGTTCAAAGGTGTCAACGTAGAAAGTGAAAAGTGCGCTGAAGCGTGCCAGTTGCACATCTTCCGGCGCGGGCTGGAGCAAGAGCGCACCCGCCTTTTCGCTCTGATCCATCAGCAGCGTGGCAATGACACCCGCTGCCTCGTCGGGATAGGGAGTGTGAAACATCCCTTCCTCAATGCCCTGGCGGATGATCGCCGCAAACATGGGGATCATCAGCTGGGACTCTGCAACCAGACGCCGGCGGCGGATGGCGAGATTCTCGTCGTTGAACCACATTTGCACCATCGGCAGAATGTCGGCAATGCGCTCTGCCTTCCAGCTCGCCCCGGATGTGAAGAAGGTGCGGAACTTTTGCGTGGCCGACAAATGCGGGTCTGCAACGATTGCCTCGAAGGTCACCTTAAATTCTCCAGCCATTCGTGCGACGAGGGCATCAATCAGGGATTGCTTGGAGGCAAAGTGATGGAAGAAACCTCCTCGCGAAATGCCCGCTTCGTCCATTACATCCTGAATGGTGAGTCGTTCATACCCCTTGCTATAGAGCAGGCGTTGGGTCGCATCAAGGATTTCGTTGTAGCGGACGACGGCATCTTTTCGGACTCGTGGCATGTTTTCCTCCTTACCGACTCGCAGTCGGTAGCGAAGGTGCAGTATGCCCCACCTTGCGGGCTTTGGCAAGTCCGCATTTGTGCCACACGCAGCGGAGCGCAAAAAAGAAGCGAGGCTTCCGATTGTGGAAGCCTCGCTTCTTTTTTGCGCTTATTCGCCGCGCAGGAAGTACCTTTCGCGCGCCCTTTGCTCTGCCCACTCCTCGCGGGCGGCGTTGACGCTGTCCATTTCGCTGACTTCGGCCACCGGCACATCCCACCAGGCGTAGCCCGGCACGCCGATGTAGCGGTCCACGGGCACATAGATGACCACGGTGTGGTCCACGCTGCGCGCCTCATCGAGGGCATTGACGAGGTCCGCGTAAGACGAGCAGTCGATAACGTGCGCGCCTAAACTGCGTGCATTCATCGCCAGGTCAACGGGCAGGGCGTTGGGGAACTGCGTCTTGTTGGCGTCGGTCACATGCTGGTTCTCGGTGCGGAAGGCGTAACGCGTACCAAAGCCCTCCTGGCCCAGCGAGCGACTGAGCGCGCCGATGCTCTTGTAGCCGGCGTTGTCGAGCAGCACAATCGTCAGTTTGTAGCCCTCCTGAATGGAGGTGATCACCTCGTTGGAGAGCATGAGATAGGAGCCGTCGCCCACCATGACATAGACCTCGCGCTGCGGTTCGGCCATCTTCACACCCAGCGCACCGGCAATCTCGTAGCCCATTGTCGAGTAGCCGTACTCAAGATGGTACTGGCGCGGGTGGCGCGTGCGCCAGAGCTTGTGCAGGTCACCCGGCAGGCTGCCCGCGGCGCAGACCATGACTGCGTTGGGGTCGCCCGCTTCATTGACGGCGCCGATGACCTCGCCCTGGCTGGGGAGCGGCGTGGCGCGCACAGCGTAAATGCGGTCGACCTCTGCCTCCCAGGCGTCGTGGAGTGAGGCGGCGCGTTGCGTGTAGTCATGCTGAGCGCGGTGACCGGAAAGCGCCATTGCCAGCTCCTCAAGCACGGCGCGGGCGTCGCCCACAAGCGGCAGGGCGGCGTGCTTGTGGGCGTCAAACTCGGCGACGTTGATGTTGATGAAGCGTACATTGGGGTTGGCAAAGAGCGTCTTGCTGGCGGTGGTGAAGTCGCTATAGCGGGTGCCGATGCCGATGACGAGGTCGGCATCGCGCGCCATCTCCACGGAAGCAGAGGTGCCCGTTGCACCCACCGAACCGAGACAGAGAGGGTTGTCGAAGCGCAACGCGCCCTTGCCGGCCATGGTCTCGGCGACGGGGATCCCGGTCAAGTCCACGAAGGCGGCCAGCGCCGCCGTGGCATCGCTGTAGTGGACGCCGCCGCCCGCAATGATGAGGGGGCGCTCCGCAGAGCGAATCCACTCGGCGGCGCGGGCCAATGCGATTGCGTCGGGACGCGCGCGCGGAATGCGCCAGGTGCGTTCGAGAAAGAGATCGGCGGGAAAGTTGAAGGCTTCGGTCTGCACGTCCTCGGGAAGGGCGAGCGTGACAGCGCCCGTGTCGGCAGGGCTGGTGAGGATGCGCATCGCCTCGGGCAGCGAGGTAATGATTTGCTCGGGGCGGTTGATGCGATCCCAATAGCGCGAGACCGGCCGGAAGCAGTCGTTCGCCGAGAAGTCCTGCGAGCCGGAGGATTCAACCTGCTGCAGCACCGGCGCGACGTTGCGGCGCGCGAAGATGTCGCCGGGCAGGAGCAGCACGGGAAGGCGATTCACTGTGGCGGCCGCAGCGCCTGTAATCATGTTGGTCGCGCCGGGACCGATGGAGGTTGTGCAAACGAGCGTGCGCATGCGGTTGGTATGCTTCGCATAGGCAACCGCAGTATGCACCATGGCCTGCTCGTTGCGTGTCTGGTAGTAGCGCAGCAAGTGACTGTACTGCTGCAGCGCCTGCCCCATGCCCGCGACGTTGCCGTGGCCAAAGATGCCAAAGCAGCCATCAAAGAAGCGGTGAGAAAGGCCGTCGCGCTCTACGTGTTGCACGGCCAGAAAGCGCACAATTGCCTGGGCGGTGGTAAGGCGGACCGTCTGCGTGTCGGGTGCGGACATATAGAGCTCCAGTGTACGGTTGTGTTCAGCGCCTGGCATCCGGGTTGGGCAGCATGAAGTCGCGGATCAGCGCCTGCAGGTCATGATACGAAGCGATGAAACTGCGCAGCGTGCGCACGGTGGGACCAAATGCATCGAACTCGGCCGGCGACAAACCGTCCACCGCATAGGCGCGCCGGAAATCCGGAAAGGCCTCAAGGAGTGAGCGCAGGACATCCGGCGGCACCGGTTCGTCAAAGCGCGGCACGACGGGTATGGACGATGCATTGAAGAGACGCTGCCACTCGGAGGGAATTGTGAGGACGACATCGCCGCCGATCAGTTCTGTCCAGTGCAACTGATGTCGGTAGGCGGCGGCGAGCAGCCGTGTGCGGTAACCCGCTTCCTGATAGAGGTCGTAGGCGCGCTTGACGCAGGCAATCCCGGCCCAGTCGCCATAGCCGGGCGGGATCAGGATGCCGTCACGCTTCTCTAGCACGTGGATCCAGTCATCCATGCGCCCGACCATGATCGTGCAGACGGGCGACATGTCTGCCACCGGCAGCCCAGCCGCTGCCGCGCCGTTCGAGACCGCGCTCAACCGCAGCGCCCACCGCCATCGCCTGCGGCACGCAGAAGCTCACCGTGGCGTTGATGTTAACGCCGGCGAATGTGGCTTCCTCAATCGCTATAACACCCGCCTGCGTGGCCGGAATCTTGACCTGCATGTTTGGTGCGAGGTCGGCAAAGCGCACGGCCTGCGCCAAGATGCGGCCCGCATCACGGTAGTAGGTCGGGTTGGTCTGGATGGAGAGCCGCCCCTTGCGGCCGTGTTCGCGCTCGAAAACAGGTAGGAGCAGTTCGGCGCCCTTGACCGCCACTTCCTCGATCACCTGCCACGTGATCTCATCCTCGGAGGCCGTCGGATTCTCGGCGATGATGGCGTTGATGCGGTCGCGCCAGAGATGCATCTCCTGCTTGAGTACATTGTGGACGATCGTCGGGTTGCTCGTCGCGCCGACGGCCCCGTTCTCAATCGCATACGTCAATTCCTCGATCGAACACGAGTCATTCCAAAAGTCCGTAGGAGTCGTCGCTGTGGTTTCGGCGAGTGGACTGCGGGTCATGAGATTGTTCATTTTCTACTCCTTACTCCGAGTATTCAAAATTCAACGGTCAAGTCAGGCCGCCTTCCTTCGGCGTCGGCAGCTTGACGGCGACACTGGGCACGGTCTGCGTCTGCGACGAGTCCGCCGGCGCCGCTTCAAGAGTTGCAGTTGCCGCGGGCTCCGGGCGGAGGCCGAGTATGTCGTACGAGTATAGCTCACGCACAAGCACGATAATCACCGCAAACAAGGGTACTGCCAGCAGCAGGCCCAACGCGCCGAAGATGACGGTCGCAATAAGCTGGAAGACCATCATTGCGCCGGCTGGAATATGCAACTGGTTCTTGACTACGGACGGCGTAATGACGTTGCTTTCGGCCAGTTGGATGAGCAGATAGACGATGAGCCAGATCAGAATGCGCTCAGGCGTGGTCGACGCGAGGCCAAAAATCAGGATGGGGATAATGGCCAGGAACGCGCCGATGTTGGGAATCAAAGTGGCGATCCCGGCGAAGACCGCAACCGCAAAGCGTAGGGGAGCCCCAGGAGAAGCCCCAATATGACGTAAACCAGCACCATCGTAATCAGAATCGAAATCGTCTGCGCTTTGAGCCAGGCGGCCAGCTCATGGTAAAGCGTGTTCCACACCTCCACAACCCGGGGCTGAACGTTGCGCGGGTACAGATACAGCAAGCCGTTGAGAATCGAACCCGGGTCCCCAGCAAACCAGAGACCCAGCAAGGCCAGGAACGCGAACTGGAGGATGAGCCCCGCCACGAGCCCGATCCCCTGAAGTATGGGTGGCACGGCCCCCGTGAGCAGGGAGCTTATCAGATTCGCAAGGTCCGCTCGCGCAGCTGCCGGGTCTAGCGCTTGGCTGACCTGTGAAGGCAGAGGCGGCAGAATTGCGCCGAGGATGGAGTTCGAGGCAGACAACTCCGCGTAGTTGCCGCTCAGCGCTGAGAGCGAGGGGCCGAGCGATATGACGAGTTCAGTGCTCTGCTGGAGCAATGCCGGCGCTATCAAGACGATCAGCATCACAAGCAGAGTAAGCATCAGCAGGGTGGAAAGCCCCAAGGCTGCGGCGCGCCAAACCCCCCACCTTTCCAGCGCCTGTTTGGGAATCGTCAGCGCAACACCGATTACCACGGCGAAGAAGACATTGATGAAGGTCGCGCGGCAGCAGCCATAACAGGTACAACCCGACCACAAGGGCGGCGATCATCATCAGGCGTTGGAAGAACCTGCCGTTCGTCACCTTGCTCCTTTGATTGCCTACCAACACGGCGAGCCTGTGTGAAGATTGCGCACAACTCCGCAGTTCAAAATCAATAGAGCGGCAGCCGGCTGTCGCGACCCGTGTAGCTGCCCTTGACCCACGTATAGAGTGGGTCATCCTGCGCCGTCAAAACCTGGGCGCTGCCTGCGAGCACATTGAGGTAATAAGTAGTGTAGCCGGGCGCGCTGGTCACCGGATGGTAGCCTTCGGGCACCAGCACCGCGCAGTTCTCCGTGGGGCGTACAAGCGCATCAATCGGTGTGCCGGCGATCTGCAGGGGCGATGCAGCGCCCGTATAGACGCGCTGGTATGCATAGCCCTCAGGTTTGTCAAACTTGTAGAAGTAGACCTCCTCGAGATCCGCCTCAACCAGCGCGCCGTCGGGGCCCACGACGTGCACATCATGCTTGTGCGGCGGGTACGAACTCCAGTTGCCGCTCGGCGTATACACCTCCACCAGCACGATCCGATGCACAGGTGAGCCGGGAGGCAGCAAATCGTTGATCTGGCGAGAGACGTTGTCGCCGCCGCGAACGGAAACCGCAACATCCTCGGGGCGGATCAGCCAGGGATCGTGCTCTTCGTCGGTCGGCGTCCAGGCCACTGCAAATTCGCCGGCGACTTCTGCGGTGACGGTGAATTGCGTGCGACGTGGCAGGTAGAGTGCGTGCGCTGCGCCCGCGAAGACTGTGGCGCGCCCGCCAATTCCTTGCCACTCGCCGCGATTCGACTGCACGGTGTAGCGGCCGGTCAAGTTCACCAGCGCAAGTTCGTTTTCGCCCGTATCGAAGGACCATCGCGCCCCTTCCGCCAGCTTGCGCGCCTGAAACGAGATGTAGTCCCAGCCAGCGCTCGCGGGCGTCACACTCAGAATGAGGTCCGGGTCGGACTCGTCCACGCTGGGGCGCATGAGCAGGTTGTCGGTCGTGTAGCGCATTTGAAGTCCTCCTATGGGTTGCTGAGAATCCAGTCGGCCATGTTGCGAATGAAGCGATCCGCAACGGTGGCAGGCAGCCACGTGTTCGAGAAGCCGATGATGACAAGGCGTGCACCCACTGCATCCGGCTCGTTGGCGTCGCTGCCGGCCGAGGCCGCAGGGTTGCCGGCATCGGCGCTGGCCGGGCCGCGCACGAGGATCGTCGCGAAGCCCGCACCGGATTCCGCTTCCTGCAACGGGATCACGTTACCAAACTCCCCCTCGAGAACGATGGGCTCGGTTGGCAGGCCGGCCACAAGCTCGGGTACGTTGTTGCGCACGAGAACGTCGCGAATAGCCGATGCCGGGCTTGCGCTCATGTTGAAGAATGGCCTGCGGCTGCTGATCGTGAGCCTGCCGCCTCCCCCAAGATAGGCAAAGAGCGGATCGAGCAGGTCGACGTCAATCTTGCCTTCGACATAGCCGGCATTGCTCCAGATAACCCAGGCGTACGCCTTCATCTTCTCGGCGTCTGGAGCCCCTTTTTCGGCCGTGCTCCACAGGTCAGGGCTGTAGCCGGCAGCGGTGAGAGTCTTGAGGTAGGTATCGGCCTCGCTGCGTTCACCTGCCTGGGCCTTGGCGTCGTCGTCGATGAGCAGCACATGCTGGGGCCCCAGTGGTGTGGCAGTCGAACCCGCAACCGGCGTTGACGCGGGCGCAGGAGTGGTGGTGGCCGATGTACCGGCAGACTGACTCGAGCCGTCGGAATTCGCGACGGGGCAGTAGGTGACTTCATCGCCGATGATGCAATCGGAGAAATCGTTCAGAAGGAGCCGATCGACTCCCGCGCCGATTCCGGGAACGTCGGCGCCAATGACTGAAACGCTCTGCACATCGTTAGTGCCTTGACTCTGAATCACGATGACCGTTTCGGCGGCAAGAAGCTTGAGGCCATCGTCGGCGACGAGATATCTGACTTCCACCGGTGTCGGGGGTGTGGTTGGCGTTGCTGTCGGCGTTGCGGTCGCGGTCGCAATGGGCGAAGGCCTAGCGGTCGCTACCGCCTCGATGGGTCGCTCAGTGGCGCCTTCGTCTTGTGGCGCTGGCGAGGCGTCAGGCTGTGGTGTGTTCGTAGCAGTTTGCGTGGCAGTTGCAGTCGGACTCTGCGCGGCAAACAGTGGCGGCCTGGCAAGGGGCATGGGTGTAGCTGCCAGAGTGGGCGTGATCAATTCGGTCACAATGGTAATGCCCGCCGCGCTAAGCAATGAACCATTAGTGTTCGCGTAGTCATAATCAGACAATACAAGCCGATCAAAAACATCCTCACCCAAAACCAACCCGGAAGCACCGTGCGGAGCAGGGGTCGTCGCACTTGACGCAACCGCGGTGGTCGTTAAGGTTACGCCGGGGTTCGGCGTGGCAGCTGCGCTCGTGGCCGTTTCATCGTTGACCACGCTCGTGTTAGGGTCTCCCGCCAGGGTAAGCGTGCGGCCCGTTTCCTCAAGCCGGCGCTGCAACCGTGCGCCCAGCAGGAGGGTATCTGCGTTGAGCGCGCCTTCGGTGCCAATCAACAACGTGACCTGCTTACCCAGCGAGTTGGGGAAGTCGGCGACGCTCTGTGTTCGCTCACCGGCAGCGAGGAAATCTGCCGTGAAGTCGACAAGCCGCTGGTTGTCAAAGCGCGCCACCTGCGGCTCGGCGAGCACATCAAAGTCGGCGAGGGCCAGCACGCGCCCGTTCGTCCCTCGCCCGGAATCTCCGCCGATGGCAACCGTCGTGAAGCCGCTTTCACCTGTGCGTCGGCTGCTTAGCGTTGTGTGCGCGCTGCTTGCCTCGGCGGAGACGTCACCGCTGATGCTGCGACCACCGTACATTGCGATGGTGCTGCCTTGCAGCGACGCCGCCTCGTCGGCAAAGTTGTCAAGGAAGAAGTGCGTATAATTTGCATCGTTGCGCGTGGAGTCATACAGGTAATCGTCATTGAAGACCACGCCAAAACGCTCCGAAAGGAGGTTCATGTAAACTGCCGTGTCGCCGGCGATATCGGGGTCGCTAATCAGCAGAAGCCGGCCGCCATCGGCAACAAATTCTTCCAGGACATCGACTTCGGCCTGCTGCCACCAAATGTAGGGGCTAACGACAACCATCGCACTTGCGTCTTGAAGGTGCGTGCGCAGGTCTGCCGATTGATCCGGAATCTCGGCAATGCTTTGTAATGCCAGTGGGTCGAGGTCACTCAACCAGATGCGCGTGGCAAGGCCGCGTTTGGCCAAAGCGGAAGCCAGTGGCTGGAGACCTTCGGCATTCAACTGGTTGAAGTGCGCAAAGTCAACGACAACAGGGCCGCTGCGCAGTTCCGGTTCGGCAAGGGTTACCTGCCGCTGAATGGCGACTGCGGTCGCGGTCGACTCGGGCGTCGCTGCGTGTAGCGGCGCCGTCGTTGTGTCCGCGTACGTGCGCTCGTTGACGCCAAGTACCCAGACACGATGCGCGGTCGGACCCAGCAACAGGACAACGCCCGCCAACGCGACCCAAATGAGCCATGTCCGGCTCTGCGCGTCTTCACTCATGGTGTTGCTTCCTGAGAGGGCTGGGCGCGTTCGGGCCACGCGCCATCGAATGAGGCCGTGGGCTGAATGTGAAGTGGGCCGGCAGCCGCGGCACGCAGTCGGCGCAGGTGCTCCAGCACGCGATTGTTCGTAGCAAGTTCAGGCAGCGGAACGCGGTCATCCATCATGTAGATTGTGTCGGGCCCGGCGTTGCGCACGAGCCGTTGCACCTGCAACAGGAGCGGCTCGGGACTTGGCGCAGCATCAGCACCGAGATTGTAGTAGTCGGTGAGATTCACTGTGCGATAGTCGCTGATCCCTGCCAACTCTGCCGCTCCGCTCACGGCATCTGCCGGGCCGCCTTGCGCGTCAATCATGCCAATCGCCAAGGCCTCACTGCCCAGATAAATGCGCGCCTCGGCCACTGTTTCGGCATCGATCTGCAGCGGATTGAGCGTTGCGTTGGAGCGCAGGGTGACCACGTTGCTGATGAACGATTGCGCCACCAAATCGAGCTGGCGAATCTGGTCGAAGCGGCTGCCCCCGGTCAGTTTGTAGGGGCCGCTGCTGAGTTCATCGGGATAGATTGTGGGGTCGATAGGGCGCCCACCGCGTGTGCCGACGTTGCCCACATAGCTGCTTGCCGTGGCATAGATGCGGTTGGCGGCAATGGCCATGTAGTAGCCGCCACTGGCCGCTACGCCATCCACGAGGGCAACAAGTGGCTTTGCGCGGCGCAGATCGAGCAAGCTGAAATAAAGGCTTTCGCTGCTCGTCGCGGAGCCGCCCGGGCTGGCGATCTCGAGCACAACGGCCGCAATGCTCGGATCATCGCGTGCCTGGTCAAGTATGCTGGTGAGAGCTGCCGCGCTGTCGCTGTCAATCACCTGATCAAAGCGGATGACGCCGACAATCGGTGTCGGCGCGATCGTAGCGGCGAGTAGCAGGCCGATTCCCAGGCAGACAAGCAGTGCTGCGGCAACACCAATCCACCACCTTGAGTTCTTGTTCATGTACGCTCCTGACGGCCGGCGCCGGAAACTTATGCGTGCCGGACGCAGCGATGTTCAATCGCTGCCGTCGCGAATGGCCGCAAAGCCTTCAAAGTCGTCGGTGACAAATCTGACGATATGCTCGGCGAGGGTCAGAGGGGCATCGAGCATCGGACTGTGGCCGACGCCCTTGAGGACATCGAGATTGTTGGCGCCCGGGATGGCGATCAGGCTGCGCGTCATTGAATCACGCGGCACGATTGGGTCCTCCTCCCCCCAGATCAGCAGGGTTGGCAACGTAAGGGCCCTTGCGTCGGCGAATCGATTCCACTGTCCCAGCGCAACCGCAACTTCGGTGAAGGCTCTCGGCGCCATGGCCGCTGCGTCATCCACGAGCTGCTGGAAATAGCTGCCATCTGCGGCGGCAGTTCCAGGCGCAAGCAGCCGCATGGCCTGTGCAAGCAGCCCCCGGTCGGTGCGCATCTGATCAAGCAGGGTCAGCGTCTCGATCGGCGTGAATATGCCCTCAATGGGAACCGAATCAATGAGGATGAGGGAACGCGCTGCTTCGGGGTGCCCCAGCACATACTCGACTGCCACCGCTCCGCCGGCCGCATGGCCGACAAGGTCGAAGTCGCGCAGCCCTAGAGCATCGACGAATGCCGCAATGTCCTCTGCCTGCGACGGAATGTCGTATCCCTCATCAGGTTTGCCGCCTTGCCCGCAGCCGCGCAGATCGGGCGCCACGGCGTAGAACTCGTCGGGTAGCAGTTCAAAAAGAGGCTGCCACCAGCGACTCGAGGCAAAGCTGCCGTGGAGGAAGAGAATCGGCATTCCATCACGCTCGCCATGCGACCGAAAGTGGGTGCGCAGGCGCGCCGTGTCCACATAGTCCGAACTGATTTGACGAACCGCACCTGCCATCAGCGCGCCGCTTTTCGATCAGACTCTGCTTCGTCGGGAAGCAGCAGCAGCAACAAGGCCGCCGCGCCCGCAAGCGCCATGGGCCCTTCCACACGCCCGACTTCTTCCTCTCCCAAAATCATCCCGCCCTGAATGACGACGCCGTCCGGGTCCATCCAACCCACATCGCCCCCCTCAAGCAGGCCGGCGCTGCGGATAGCACCGGTGGGCAGCGCCTGACCAAGTTCACGCTCGCCATGCAGCGTTGTGCGGAAGACGTGAAGGTCGGAGTCAACGCGCCCGACTGGTGCAGCCGCGGTCCAGCCTGTTCGATAAATGAATCCGTCATCATCGATGTAGCCAATGTTCTCGTCAGTCGTGGGCCCCGAATCCACGCTGCGCCGGCGGTAAATCAATGTCTTGACGGTCATCGTGCCCCTGTCAAACCGAACTCAAAGCCGGCCGCATGGCTGCGCGCACGCTTGCCAGCGCAACTTCATCGGCGGCATAGAGAACAGCATAGGGCTGCAACTTGTAGTCTGCAGCATGGGGCGCCAGTGGGAAGACTGAATCGCCGGAGACAGTCTTGAGGACGCCCCCCGACTCGGCAAGCACAAGGGCGGCCGCCGCAAGGTCCCACACTTTGGGCGTCGCTTCGGAGCCGGCAAGGGCGCTCCCATCCGCCACCTTGCAAATGTGATATGCGGCGCTGCCGAGCATGCGGCTCTTCACCGCGAGTGCGAAGGTGTAGATGCGCCGCGTCCGCGTGCATTCCATAAAGACATGTTCGTCGTCAAGTGGCTCGCCCGAGGCCGAGGTGATGGCGACGCCATTGCGGAACGCGCCGCCGTCCGCTGTCGCTGTGTACAATTCATCAAGCATGGGAAAGGAGAGCACGCCGGCGACTGGGCGCAACCCTTCGACGACGGCGATACTAATGCCCCAGGTGGGTATGCCCCGTGCAAAATTGGTGGTGCCGTCGATCGGGTCAACAATCCAGGTTCGTTGTATGGCGGGGTCGAAAAGCGTCGACTGTTCTTCACTAAGAACAGCATCTTGCGGGTAGGCCTCGGCGATACGTTGCGAAATGAGACGGTCAATCTGCTCGTCGGTCTGCGTTACGAGTGACCCATCGGCCTTGCGGCGAGCGATGCCGGCCCCGTACTGAGAGACGGCAATTCCCGCAGCTTCGGTGGCCAGCGCGACGGCAAACGCCATGTATTCGGCAAACCGTTCGCGCCCAGTTTCTTTTGCGGTTGCATCCAAGAGTCCAGCGTCCTGTATCATTGTCAGGGTTCCGAATCGGTTGTCCGCCAGAAATGGCGCATTCAGGCACGCACAGCAACATCCTGTGCGAGGAGACGGGTGACTTGCTCGGCCCAGCGGTAGAGGCGTGAGCGTACAGCGGCAATGCGCTCAAGATTCGGCGGCGCAACCGGCGTGCTCGCTGACTGCCTTCCCACAAAGAGACCGCGATTGACCTCAATCATGATCGAGGCCGGTGCGGTGGCAACCGGGCTTGCCTGCCGTTGACCCTGCGTGTAGCGCCGAATGATGTATCCACCCGCAAAGGGGCGGTTGAGCCCTACTGTAGAAACGGGAGCGTCGGGCTCCAGTAGCGGCATCTCTTTGAAGAGCTCTTCGGCTATCTCGCCTGCGGCGCGCAGAATGGACGGGGCACAGGTGACGGCCACTCCACCAGACTTCTGCTCGCCACGCACATCACCAAGGTTCGCCAGGCAGATGAGCGGGCGGGGTTTGCCTGCCTTTGCATAGGCGTCCGGGCCAATCTGCGCCATGTTGTGGCAATCGAGCAGCAACAGGGTGCGATCCTGGTGCGCGGTCAACGCCGCCTCGAGGCGCCTGTGGTAGGGGGCGTAGTAGCGCTGGCGCAAGGCAACCACTTCGTCCTTGGCCGGCGCTCGGCTGTAGTTGGATACGCCGTAGCTGGACTGGGTCTTGACCATCCCATCTTCGTCCTGCAGGTCATCAGGTTTGCGATTGACATCAATGAGCACGCGTGCGATGTCCATTGTAACGACCGCCAGTGTCCCGCGCCCCGCGTTGCTTTCACCCTTGCCGGCCGCAAGATCAGGGTGTGCAAAGTCGTAGAGTTGGTCGGCCCAGAGATCACAATCATTGTAGATGTCCCGGGCACTCAACTGCAGCCTGTCGACGACTTCGTACGGCACGCCAAAGCCCGCATGGGGAATGCTCTGGATGATCGGCAGGGGTGTGTGCGCCGCTGCGGGCGCTTGATCCATCTGCATAGTGCTTCTCTGAAAGGGGCGTAACGGCGAGAACTGGGTCAACGATTGGCGCCGCGGATACCTTGTGATTATGCACTCCGAATGGGCCTTCGGCAAGTTGGTTGCGGAGAGGGTCTGGCCCGGTTTGGCACGGCAACGGCGCGTAAGCCGGTGCGCGTGCTGCGTGGCCCGGCTCACGGGACTCAGTAGAGGTTGTCGGTCAGACCGGCTTCCAGCTCGTCAAGCACATAGTGGCGGGCGGTGGTCTCGAGGCGCTTGTGGCCGAGCGCCTTCTGCGCCTGGCGAATGTCCGTCCGCGCCAACTGCGTGCCAACGAAGCGGCGAAAGTCGTGAGGCTTCACGTGGTCAAGACCGGCGGCGCCCGCATATTTACGCACAATCTGCCAGATTGCCGTCGTGGAGAGGGGTCGGCTGGTTAAGCGGCCGCCGCGCCCGTCAAACGCAGTGAAGACATGGTCACAGGTGACGCCTTCTTCAGTACGCACAGCAAGCCAGTCGCGTATCTTGCCCGCTGCTTCGCGGCTGAGCGGCGCTTCGCGCTCCTCGACGTCATTTTTGCCCAAGACCATCACAACGTAGCTATTGCCTTTGTGGCGGATGTCACGCGTCTTCATGCCGACGAGCTCGCTCACGCGCAGTGCGCCGCTTGCAAGGGCGGCGAGCAGTGCGGCGTCGCGCACACCAATCACGTGTTCGCCATTGGGAAGCTCGCACATTGTGCGCATTTCACCAGGTTCGATGCGCACACGGGCATTGGCCTTGATGCGATTCTTGAGGGCTGCGGCCTTGACGCCGGCGACGAGGCGGAACGAGGCGGCGACCTCCGTGCTCAGATAGCCCTGGGCGGCGGCCTCGATCATGACACGCTTTACCGCGCTGAGCATGCGGTTGATGGTATTGGGACTGAGTTCGGTGGCCTGGGCGCAATGCGTGCGGAAGCGTGCGAGGGTCTCGGGCTTGAGCGCGGCCTCGACGGTGCCGGCAAACTCCATGTAGGCGCGCATATCGCGCTCGTACATACGTATGCTCGACGGAGCGAGTTGACCTGCAAGCATATCGACCCGGAAGGGCAGGGCAGGGGGGGCAGCATGGGTGATTGCGATTGAGTCCACGAGCGTCCTCTTCATGATATTTAGTAAAGCTATTGTGAGTATAGAACCTCAAGGTGCGGTTGTCAATAGCGAGTTTGGGTAACTGGTGCGGAACTGAAGTGTTTCCGCTCCACGCGCAATCGCAACACAATTGCGCATAGCCACGTGGTGTGCGGCAGGGAGGGGGACGGCGTGGACAGACCAGCAGCATGTATAGTTCACCGCAGCGCTGAGGCGGCTGGGACGCGAATCTAGACGTATAGCCACCGTGGCTCGGTTGGTGAAACAATCCAAAGTGATGGCTTCGGTACTGGAGTCAGAAGTGTCCGCCAGGGTGAAGTAATCACTACACGAATATGGATCGCACCTCTATATATAACTAGATGTAAGAGTCATTTAGTTAAGCTATAATAAGCCCTCTGAAGGGCTTGGGTCGAAGTACAGGACCAGCTTCAATTGCATGGTACGCAAGCATCTCGTCGCAATGGTGCAAAGGCCTCCTATTGCGCCGGCACATGTCCGGCGCTCGTGGCAATGTGGAGATCGCGCAGAACTCCGCGCGCACTCGCTCAATAGACGAGTCACTGCTAAAATCTCTGCGCGTGTTTGGCCTTGTCGCAGTTGTCGTTTATAACCAGAAGAGCGTTTTGTCGGCGACCTGAACCGTCGCCCCAGCCCACGGATTCATTTTCTCATGACTGCAAATCTGCCAAGCCTGTTGGCATCCGACCTTGAGGGAGTGCTGATTCCCGAAATCTGGGTGTGTGTTGCCGAGAAGACAGGGATTGAGACGCTCAAGTTGACGACGCGAGAGATTGCCAACTACGATGAGCTCATGCAGTTGCGCCTGCGCACCATGCGCGAGAATGGCCTGACAATCCATGACGTCCATGAAGTCATCGCCACGATCGACCCGCTTCCAGGCGCCGCAGCATTTGTACAATGGGCACGTGAACATTCGCGCTTCGTGATCATCACCGACTCGTTCTACGAGTTTCTCGAGCCGATCATGCCCAAACTGGGCTTTCCCATGGTCTTTGCCCACGCCCTGGAAGTCGACGATGCCGGCACAATTGTCGGCTACCGGCTGCGCATGCCCAACAGCAAGGAACGCGCCATCGAGGGGTTGCGCCACGTCGGCTTCCGCATCATGGCCTTTGGCGACTCCTACAATGACACCAACATGCTGGGCGCGGCGGATCTCGGTGTATTCTTCAACCCGCCGGATAACGTGCGCGCCGACTTTCCGCAGTTTGCTGCTGCCTCTGACTACGAGTCACTGCGCCACATGGCAGCCGACTTCCTGGGGAAGCGCAGCGGCTAATGCCTCTGGAGCGCGCTCACTGCGAAACGCAATCCTGTCGCACATGATGAAGTGATGACCGAAACTGCACCACCTTCCCCGCTAACGATCGGTCTTTTCTATGGATCGACCGACGGGAACACGCGCGACAGTGGCTACACGTCTTCAATCACTATGCGCAGGATATGAGAAGCCGTGGGCAGTGGTCGAGCTGCACGATGTGGCAGCAGCACCTCTCGGCGCGATGCTTGGCTATGAGTACATCCTGATCGGCGCGCCAACCTGGAATGTTGGGCAGATGCAGCGCGATCGGGAGCTCGTCTTCGAGGAGTTCGACACGCTTGACCTCTCCGGAAAGCAGATCGCGCTCTTCGGGCTCGGCGATCAGGTGGGCTATCCCGACACCTTCGTCGATGCGCTCGCGTTCTTCGCAGACAAGGTCACCGAGCGCGGTGGTCACCTCTCGGGGCGATGGCCGGCAGTCGGCTATTCGTTTTCACAGTCCTGGGCATTGGGTGAGGATGGCTGTTTCGCCGGGCTAGTCCTCGACGAACTGAATCAACCGCAGAAGACCGACGTGCGACTGCGCTTGTGGCTTGCACAACTGCGGCACGAATGGGGCAAATGAACATGACTGATGAATCCACCGAAGGCGCTTCAGACAGCGCACGGACAAGTGCCGGCAGCAGCCTGATCAGCACACTCGGCTATGTGCTCGCGGTCTCATATCCTGTACTTGCGCTCTCGACCGGAACACGGGCACTCTATCAGCTCTTCTTCAAGGAGGGCGTAACCTACCGCCTGCCTGCCCAATTGAGCCTCGTGGCTGCCACACTTTACCTGATTGCGACGATCGGATTTGCCTACCGGCGTCGATGGACGTGGTGGCTCTCTCTCATTGCACTTGGCACCGAACTGGCTCTCACAATCATTGTCGGCACGTGGAGCCTGCTCGACCCGGTGTTCATCGGCAGCACCGTGTGGCGGAACTTCGGGCAGGACTACGGTTTCTTTCCACTTGTCCAGCCGATACTCGGCCTCGTGTGGCTGCTTTGGCCGGCAACGCGTGCCATCTACGGCTTCGGATCAGATTCAGCGGCGGCTGTTCCGACGGCCTGATAGCGCTCTTGCGTCACTTCACAACCGAGGGATAGGGCGTGCCGTAGCGGGCTTCAACCATCGCCGACAGAGGCATGGGGTGGCGCGAGGTAATCAGTATCCGCACAATTCCAAAGGAGCGAATCGATGCGTATTGCCGTAGGAACAGATCATGCGGGCTTTGTAGCCAAGAGCGCGGTTGTGGAGGAGTTGATTGCATTGGGCCACGAAGTTATCGACCAGGGCGTCTTCGACACAAGCTCGGTCGATTTCCCCGATATCGCTGCACTTGTGGGGCGCTCCTTGCAGTCAGGCGAGGCCGAACGCGGCATACTGATTTGCGGGAGCGGCGTTGGTGTGTGCATTGCCGCCAACAAGATGACTGGCGTGCGCGCCAGCGTTTGCCACGACACCTATAGCGCTCACCAGGGGGTCGAGCACGACGGTATGAACGTCTTGTGCCTCGGAGGGCGCATTGTCGGCGAGGCACTCGTGCGCGAACTCGTAGCATCCTTCGTCGGGGCAGCGTTTCAGCAGGAGGACCGCTTTCTGCGTCGCGTTGGCAAGATCGAGCGTCTTGAGCGCGGCATGAACGCAGCGTGAGCAGTGCGGCCGATTCATCTTCGATTTAGAGGTGTCCATGCCAAGAAGAACCACGCCCTCCGTCTTGATTGTCATCTTTGGCGCATCCGGCGATCTCGCCAAACGCAAGTTGCTTCCTGCCCTTTTCGAGCTTTGGCGCAAGGAGTCCCTCCCGCGCAGCCTTTGTATCCTTGGCTACGCCCGCACCAAGTTCAGTGATGAAGAGTACCGCCAGAAAGCGCTTGATAGTCTGATGGAACATGGGCGCGAAATCGCTGACGGCAACTTCGACGAGGAGGCTTGCCGGCGGTTCGTCAAACAAATCCACTATCAGACTGGTGCCTACGACGATTCCGCCTCGTTCAATGCGCTTGCCGAGCGCATCGCCACGCTCGACAGCCGCCACAATTCCGGTGGCAATCGCCTCTTCTATCTGTCGACACCGCCGAATGTTTACATGCCCATCACCGACAATCTGGCCGCGGCTGGTTTGGCAGAACCGGTCGCCGGCGGCTGGACGCGCATAATCATCGAGAAGCCATTCGGCCATGATCTCGAGAGCGCGCATGCGCTGAACATTCATGTACACAAATACTTCACCGAGGAGCAGGTCTTCCGCATTGATCACTATCTGGGCAAGGAGACCGTTCAAAACATCTTCGTACTGCGCTTCGGCAATGCGATCTTCGAGCCGATCTGGAACCGCAACTACGTCGACCATGTGCAAATCACCGTTGCCGAAACACTGGGCATCGGCGAGCGCGGCGGCTACTACGACAAGTCGGGTGCGCTGCGCGACATGGTGCAAAATCACATGCTGCAGGTCATGGCCCTGACCGCCATGGAGCCGCCGGTCGGCATGGACGCAAAGTCGATTCGCGACCAGAAGGTGAATTTGCTGCGCTCAGTGCAGAGAATCGCCCCGTCGGACGTCGCGCGCTTTGCCGTGCGCGGCCAGTATTCCAGTGGACGGCAGAACGGCAGCGAGATGAAGGGCTACCTCGAGACTGCCGAAGTTGACCCGCAGTCAACCACGGAAACGTATGTTGCCTGGCGGGTGGGCATTGACAACTGGCGCTGGCAGGGCGTGCCTTTCTACTTGCGCACGGGCAAGGCGCTGGCCGCCAAACTCACCGAGGTGAACATCGTCTTCCGCAAGCCGCCGCTCATGCTCGTCGATGACGACAAGCCCTCCCTGCAAACGCCCAGCAACGTATTGTCGTTGCGTATCCAGCCGGATGAGGGCATAACGCTCAGCTTTGACGCCAAGAAGCCGGGCGGCGTAGTTGAGGCCGAACGTGTGCAGATGGACTTCTCTTACCTCAAGGCATTTGGGGCACAGAGCGGCGAAGCCTACGAGAGGCTTCTGCTTGATGCTCTGCTCGGGGACAGCACGCTCTTTATCCGCCACGATGAAGTAGAAGTAGCCTGGGACCGGGTAACAGCAGTCCTCGAGGGCTGGAAACTCCAGGATGAGAAAGCGCTCCAGAGTGGCAAGCCACTGCAACTGCCGCAGTATGAACCCGGCAGTTGGGGTCCGGATGCTGCAGACGCACTGCTCAAACGGGACGGTCGCTACTGGCGCAACAACGTGAGCGGGAGCGCAGCTTGATGGGCCCCGAAATTATTGTCTGCAGCGATGAGCGGTCCTTCACAGAGCGGGCCTGCGCCCGGATCATTGACGCTGCCGCCGAGGCCATAGGCAATCGCGGGACGTTCAGGATTGCACTCGCCGGCGGCTCGACGCCCAAACCCATCTACGCAGCCCTGGCGCTTTCGCCTGTGATCGACTGGTCCCGCTGGGAGCTCTTCTGGAGTGACGAGCGCACTGTTCCTCCCGACAGCCCCGAAAGCAATTTCGGAATGGTTGCGGAAGCCCTGCTCGACCCGCTGGCCGGAAAAGGTGTCCAACCCGGACGCGTGGAGCGAATGCGGGGCGAAGGCGATCCGCACGAAGCTGCGCGCGCCTATGACGAAATGCTGCGGACGCTGGGGAACAGCACGGTTCCCCGTTTCGACCTGATTCTCCTCGGCATGGGCGCGGATGGCCACACAGCGAGTCTCTTTCCGCATACCGCAGCGCTCGCCGAAGGCACGCGCTGCGTCGTGGCAAATGAGGTGCCACAGTTGCACACTGAGCGCCTAACTTTCACGTACTTGACGCTGAACGCGGCACGACGCGTTCTTTTTCTTGTTCGCGGTCACGACAAGGCGGCCACTTTGCGAAAGGTCCTGGAAGGGCCACGCGATGTCGCTACCCTGCCGAGCCAGGGCGTGAGCCCGACGCAAGGCACGGTCACCTGGCTGCTTGACGACGCAGCTGCCGAGTCGCTTACGAGGTAGACTCCCGGTACGCGTGATCTGACTTTTGCCGGATTTCGCGTCGAGTGTACACATTTGGCGCTTCGTCACACAACCCGGCATGATGTGCCGGTCACAAGTCGGCTTCGGGTCAAATCCGACCCGAAGCCTTGGTTCAGGAGCATTCTGCAGAAATGAATATTATTCGCAAAGTCACAGTCCTTCCACGCATTCCCGAAGCGATCGGCCGCCTGAGTGAACTGGCCTATAACCTGTGGTGGAGCTGGGAGCCGCAAGCGCAGGAGCTGTTTGCATCAATCGACCCCGTTCTGTGGGACGCCGTCAATCACAATCCAGTGAAGTTTCTACATCGTGCACGGCAAGCCGGGCTGGACGCCGCTGCCGCCGACGCGGGTTACTTGCAGCGCTACGCAGCGGTCTTCGCAGCCTTTGACGCGTACATGGATCCAAAGACGCCCACATGGTTCAAGGAGGCGCATCCCAAGGCCGCAGGTAGCACGATTGCCTATTTCAGCGCCGAATTCGGCCTGCATGAAGCACTTCCCATTTACAGCGGAGGTCTCGGCATTTTGAGCGGCGACCACTGCAAATCGGCAAGCGATCTGGGACTACCCTTCATTGGCGTAGGTTTCCTCTATCCGCAGGGCTATTTTACGCAGCGCATTGATGACAACGGCGTGCAGCAGGCCGAGTACGAAAAGATCGACTTCTCGGAGGTGCCTGCCACCCCCGCCGTTGACCCTCAGGGCAACGCAGTCCTCATCAATGTGGACCTGCCGGGGCGAACGGTCTATGCGAAAGTGTGGCGCATTCAGGTCGGCCGCATTCCCATCTTTCTCATGGACACGGATGTCGATCGAAATGCCGCGCCCGATCGCGAACTCAGTGCACGCCTCTACGGCGGTGACCGCGAAATGCGCATCAGTCAGGAATTCGTGCTCGGCATCGGCGGCGTACGCGCCGTGCGCGCACTCGGTTTCAAGCCGTCGGTCTGGCACATGAATGAAGGGCACAGCGCATTCCTCGGGCTCGAACGTATGCGCGAGTTCATGCAGGATGAGGGTCTGAGCCTGTTTGAGGCCATGGAAGTCGTTCGATCCAACACGTTATTCACAACACATACGCCTGTGCCTGCCGGCAATGACGCCTTTGACTTTGCGCTTGTCGAGAAGTTCTTCTGGCAGTTCTGGACGCAACTTGGGGTTACCCGTGACCAGTTCATCGCGTTTGCCCAGCAGCAACTGCCATGGGGCCCCCAATATAGCATGACAGTGCTTGCACTGCGCTTGAGCGGCTATGCAAACGGCGTGAGCAAGCTCCACGGCGCAGTCAGCCGGTCCATGTGGGCATTCCTGTGGCCCGGAACTCCGCTTGCTGAAGTACCCATTGGCCACATTACAAATGGAGTCCATACCAAGACCTGGCTGCAGCCTGAACTGCGCACGCTGTACGCGCGCTGGTTCGATCCCGAGTGGGGCGCGCTGGGTTTTGACCAGCAGCCGCGCTGGACCGTCGAGAAGCTGCCTGCCGGTGAACTCTGGGAAGCCCATCGTGCGCGCAAGTTCAAGATGGTTCAACAGGTACGCACACGGGCGCGTACACAAGCAATTCGCCACGGTGAGGGACCGCAGTACGTGGCTGCGGTCGCTGCCGCACTCAATCCTGATGCGCTCACCTTGGGCTTTGCGCGGCGCTTTGCCACTTACAAGCGCGCCACACTGATCTTCAGTGATCTGGAACGCATCAAGCGCATCCTCGGCGATAGCGACCGGCCGGTGCAGTTGGTCTTCTCGGGCAAGGCTCACCCGGCAGATGAACCGGGCAAGTCTTTCATCCAGAAGATCTACGAGATGAGCAACGATCCGGCGTTCTTCGGCAAGATCCTCTTTGTCGAAGACTATGACATGAACGTGGCCCGCCATCTCGTTTCAGGTGTAGACGTTTGGCTGAACAACCCGCGTCGCCCCCTGGAGGCAAGCGGCACAAGCGGCCAGAAGGCCGGCGTCAATGGCGCCCCCAACTTCAGCGCACTCGACGGCTGGTGGGAGGAAGGCTTTGACGGCGAAAACGGCTGGGCGATTGGCGAGGCACGCGCCTACAAGGACGAAGCCACACAAGACGAGGCCGACGCGCTGAGTCTTTACGCCACACTCGAAGACGAAATCATTCCTCTCTACTTCACCCGCGATGCCGACGGCATTCCCCAGGGCTGGGTGGACAAGATGCGCAAGTCAATCGCCAGTGTTGGGCCGCGCTTCAGCATGGATCGCCAGGTTAAGGACTACGTGAATCGCTACTACGTACAGGCCGCGATCAACGGGGAGCGTGCGCGCAGCGACAGCTTTGCCACGGCGCGTGACCTGGCAGCCTGGAAGCAAGAAGTCGCGGTCCTCTGGTCCGGTGTCACAATCGAAGCCTGGACAGAAGGTTCGGCAACGGTTTCGGTAGGCGAGCCCCTTACGCTTGGTGCGCGGCGTGAACCTGAACGGCATTCCTCCCGAGCACGTGGTGGTGGAGGCCGTCTACGATGGCGCGGGAGAGAGTGGGACGGGCGGCGAGGGAGCAGATGAAGTGCTTCACGTCCAGTCGCTTCAGATTGAGAAAGGCGCCGGCGCCGAGCGCATCTACGCCGGGAAGATCGAGGCGGCGGACTCCGGCCGCTTCGAACTGGGCGTGCGCGTGAGGCCGCACCACGAAGTGATGCTGCACCCCTTCGAGACGGGCCTCTGCACCTGGGCCACCGCAAAGTAGCCAAGGCCTGCTGCACAATAACAAGGCCCCGCGCTTCACGAAACGAGCGCGGGGCTTTGTTATTCATGGTTAAAGTTGCGTCAGCGGGTCCAGGCCTTGCCTTCCGGCGTGTCGTAAAGTGCCGCCTCGATGCCTTCGATATGGACAAATGTTCCCCGCTCGAACTCCTGCACAAGTGCGCTCGCACCTGCCTCTTTGCCGTTTGCCCAGCCAAGCCGCTCGCGCACAGTGGGCTGGCTTCTCCAGACTTTGCCGAAACCGCGCTCAGGCTGGAAATAGCCACTCGGCGCCACGATGGCAGAGTCGCTTTCGGCCTCTCCTTCGGTGAAGGTGTCCGGCCAGGACTGCCACGTGCCGTCATCGTAAATGCTGTAGACAGTCTGTGTGTCGCCACGCCAGATCATGATTCCATTTTGAAAGTACTGATAGGCGGCGGAGACCGAAGCCGGCTGTTCGCTGCGGGCGAAGCCCATTGCGCTGCGGAGCGCGCTGTCGCCCTCCCACCTGGGGCCGAAGATGCCGCCCGGCCGAAACAGGTCCGCCGGTGGATCTTCGTCCGGCGCTGCGCCGGCAGTCGCTGCAGCCGGCGCCTCTTCCCGGGACGACGCTTCAGGCGCAGGATCAAGAGCGTTCGTCGGAGTCGCTGCTGCATCGACTGGAAGCCACGAAACCGTGTTGGGGTCGATCTGAAGTAGCGTGCCCTTCGCCGTGGCGAGAATCAGACGATAGGCGCCGTCGCTCATGCGCGGCGTCACCGCTGCCTGCATAAGGGCGTCGTCACCCGCTGTCTCTGGCGCAAGGAGCGCCCAGGTGACTCCGGCATCCTGCGTTCTGTACACCGCTGCCTCGGTTACAACAAAGATGTCGGTTACTGCGCCCCCGCTTGGCGAAGTCAGGATCGCGCGCAGGAGTTCGTCTGAGCCCAGGTTGTTTGTTGCCGTTAGCCAGCTATTGTTGACTACACGAAATTGAATCGGGTCCGCCCAGCCTGATTTGCGCACTGGCATCTCTTCACCGTCTGCTACGGGCAGGTAGACTGCTACGCCAGGAAGCATCTCCCGCGTCGTGGCCGTAATCACGCGCGTCCACGTTGCGCCGCCGTCCGTCGACTTCTGGATGGAGTCACCCGACTCGAATGGCCTAATGCGCGCATAACGTGCCCATGCCAACACCGTCTGGTCCTCGGCATAGCGGGACGAAAGTTCGATTCCGTAAACGCGCAAGTCGCCGAGCCCGTTCCAGACGGGCGTCCACGTGTCTCCGCCGTCAACCGAC
This sequence comes from uncultured Chloroflexia bacterium, assembly GCA_963735275.1. Lineage (GTDB taxonomy): Bacteria > Chloroflexota > Anaerolineae > Caldilineales > Caldilineaceae > UBA5069. The sequence goes on from CAVTKJ010000004.1 coordinate 1,934,432, forward strand.
TTCCACACACCTTCACCCATGGACTCGCGCCGCGCCCCACCTGCAAAAAGGGTTCTGTCATCGGCAAAGTTGGGGGAGATTGCCAGGGTAAGCGCCAGCTCCTCACCTGCGGGCAGACCACCCAGGCGCGTAAAGGTTTGGCCGCCATCGGTTGAGCGCAGAACTGCCTGCCCGCCATCACTGTCCAGGGTCCACGCCACAAGGTACATGGTGGCATCCCTTGCGTAGTCCGGCGAAAGCAGAATGCTTGTCACCTGCTTGCCGTCGACCGTATCGGCCCTGGCAGCCGGCGGGCTGGAGGCGCCGCCCGTGGGTTCCAGCACCACGAGGTCGTGGCGATGCGCATCTGTGGCGTAAAGAAGGCCCGACTCGGCGTCACGCGCAAAGTAGCAGAGCGAGTCCGTCATGCCGACCGGCGCAAGCGTTGCCAGGTCCAACACGTACCCGGTCTGCGAGCTCGTTTGCAGGTAGCCGGCATTCGTCGCCGGGTTGGTGAAGCCGACCCACAGCCCGTCGCGCCACACAAGCGGCGTCTCGCGCATATCCGTAGTTCGAGATTGTTGTAGCTCACGTAGCGTGAATAGCGCTCTGCGGCCAGAATGTGCCCATTGATCGGCGAGAGCACCTGCGGCAGACTGCTGCACGTTGCGCCTATCCGGTTGCTATCGGGTTGCCTTTGCATGGTCTGCGCATCGTACAGATCGGCGGGCGCAATCCGGCCGGCGCCCTGCGGCGAGAGGATTGCCGTCTGAATTGCCACGAGCTGCTCGTCAGGGAAGACGAAAGCGTCAACGACTGTCGGACAGCCGTTGCAGCCCGGCAGTTCAAGTCCCGTAATCTGCGGATAAAGGTCATTGCGCGCCTCGAGTGTGGTCGGGGTCAACGGTCCACACACTGTTCGCCTGGACTAGCAACTCATCGGCAGCGCCATTGTAGACGGGATTGCCGGCCATTGGCCCTGTGCGCAGTAGTTGCAGAGTCTCGGCATCGTAGAGACGCACGCCGACCTCGCTGCGGCCGTAGATTGCCACATCATCGCCGATGTAGAGCCGACCGCCGGCGCCGTCGACGCTGGCGCGGCTCCCCAGGAAGCTCCGCGACAATTTGCCGGGTGGCCGTGTCAAACACCGTTACAGTAGGCGAAATGCCGGTGCGCGCATAGGGCGCATCGGGCATGATGTAGAGGCGGCTGTTTGGTGCGTCAAGCAGCAAGCGGTCACCACTTGTCGCAAAGGAAGCGACCTCCTCCATTGTCGTCAGGTCGACGACATGCAGCGCGTAGCCGGCATCCGTCAGGTAGGCGACGTTCTCCGCTGCATCGAGGCGGAAGTCTGCAAGCGGTGATTCCGCTCCAACCAGCGAGACGCGCCCAATTTCACGCGGTATTGGACCGCCTGTAGCTGCGTCTGCCGACCCTGCGATTTCCTTGTGCGCCGGCGCAGCCGTCTCCGCGGCTGACGGCTCGACCGCAGGCGCAACGGACGCAAGTGGCATTGGCGTATTCACGGCTTCCAGCGTCGCGTTCGTGGCGGCAAGCGCTTCCACGGTTGCCTGCAACTGGAGTTCGCGCTCGCTGGGCGTGCAGGCGAGCAGCAGGAGCGCTGCCACGAGCAGTGCGCTCAATGAGATCAGCTTTGTACATGAACCGGGCATTGGGTTTCCTTTCCTGCGCGGCGCAACAGACGCTCTATCCCGTACAGCGCGGCTTTCGGCACCGAACTCATGGCTCGCCTGTGGTATCATTTTTCGTGCGGTCATGCTGTACCTGGGACGCAGTCGGCGGCGACTGTGTTCCCCCAAAGGGATCATGCGCCCATACGTATCCACTCTACCTCACTGGGAACAAAGGAGTTCTGCCGTGGATTTCAGCCTCTCTGCCGAACAGCGAATGATTCAGGACTCCGTGCGCAAGTTCGCGCGCGAACGCATTCTTCCCTTTGCCCGCGACTGGGACCTCGCGCAGAAGTTCCCGCGAATTGCTCACCGAAATGGGCCGCCTGGGCTACCTGGGCGTGCCGATTCCTGAGGAGTACGGTGGCGCAGGCCTCGACTACATCGCCGAGGCCATCGTCTTTGAGGAGATTGGCTACGCAGATTCGAGCGTGCGCACAACTCTGTCCGTACAGATGTCGCTGGTTGAACTGACGATTCTCAAGTGGGGCACCGAGGAACAAAAGAAGCACTACCTGCCCCGACTTTGCAGCGGCGAATGGATCGGCAGCTTTGGCCTTACCGAGCCAAACGCCGGTTCCGATGCAGGCAATGTGCAGACGACTGCAAGGCGCGATGGTGATGACTGGCTGCTCAATGGCCAAAAAGTCTGGATCAGCAATGGCACAATTGCCGACATGGCGATCATCTTTGCACAGTCACAGCCCGGTTCCAAGAGCAAAGGCATGGTTGCTTTCCTGCTTGAAACCGACACAGCCGGCTACACAACGCGCAAGATGACGGGCAAATTGGGTTTGCGCGCGAGCGACACAGGCGAAATCTTCCTCGAGAATGTCCGCGTTCCGGACAGCGCCCGTCTAGGCAAGGTGGGTGAGGGATTCAAGATCGCAATGAGCGCACTCGACAACGGCCGTTATGGCGTGGCCAGCGGGTGCGTGGGCGCGACCCAGCATGCACTCGATGCAAGCGTCAAGTATGCTCAGGAGCGCATCGCCTTTGGCAAGCCGATTGCTGGTTTCCAGTTGATTCAGGACATGCTTGCGCAGATGAAGGTTGACGTGGAGGCGGCCCGGCTCCTCGTGTACCACGCCGGCTGGACAAAGAATCAGGGACAGGTTAGCACCATCCCCGTCTCGATTGCCAAGTACTTTGCTGCAGAGGCAGGCAAGCGCGCTGCCGATGCCGCAATCCAGATTCACGGCGGCTACGGTTTCTCCGACGAATATGTTCCGGAACGCCTCTGGCACGACACGCGCGTGGCAAGCCTGTACGAAGGCACCAGCCAAATTCAGAAGCTCATCATCGGGCGCGACCTGACCGGCATCCAGGCATTTGAGTAGGGCGCGATGCGCCTCCGGCATGCGCAAGAACGAAAAACCGCACCGCAGACTGGTCTGCGGTGCGGCTCTTGTCATTGCGCCTGGTACACTGACCGGTGCTAACCTGGAAAACCTCAATATCGGCCCAAGGAAAATATCGGCCCAAGGAATTAGCCGAGTCACTTCACTTCCATGCTATATCTAGCCCCAATGCACCGGATTAGTGGGTCGCGTGCTGCATCTCATTGCGACGCACGAGTCGACTGCCCAACCAAACTCCAGGCAACATGCCAAGCTTGCGTGAGGTCGTCACATAGGAGCGACGCGAGAGGTTGTCATAGTCGTTCCGCTCAATGTCGTCAATAATGCCACGATACAGTGCCGCGGCCGCCGCAATCGCAAATCGCCCGTCCTTGTCCAGCAGGGCGATTCCCGGTTGCGCTTCGTCGTATAGGCGACGGTTGCGATCAATCTGAAAGCGCATCAGTTCACGCCAGCGTGGCGTCACCGCGCCGGCCCCAATCTCCTCTTCGCTGACCCCAAATGCTGCCAGTTCCTCCTGAGGAAGATAGACGCGACCGCGTCGCAGGTCTTCGGCAACATCGCGCAGGATGTTCGTCACCTGTAGTGCGACCCCCAACTTGATCGCGTACGGGATCGCTTCCGCTCCCTTGTAGCCGATGATGTGCATACTCATCAGTCCCACCGTCGACGCCACGCCGTAACTGTATTCAGCAAGGTCGTCAAAGGTCTGATAGCGCGTCTGCACAGTGTCGCGTGCGACTCCGTCAATGAGCTGTTCAACATAGCGCCATGGCACCTGAAAACGCCTGCGTGCGTCCGCCCACGCCACCGCAACAAGATCGTCGGTCGGCGGGCGATCGAGGGAAATACGTTGCCTCCAGGTTGCAAGCTCCGCAATTCCCCCATCTTCGCTCTTGGTGTTGTCAACGATATCGTCGGTGACCCGGCAGAACGCATAAAGAGCCCGCACGGCTTCGCGTTTTGATGGAGGCAGCATTCTCGAAGCCATGTGAAATGAACGGCTGTTGGCTGCGGTCAATCCAGCGCAATACGCATTCGCCTCAGCGAGGAAAGCGTCATCATAGCCGCTGTCGGCATGCGATACGTCGCAACGTGGGGCCTCATGGGCCAGCGATAGCAGGGCTGATTCCCAGGGATGGACTTCTGCGTGCATGACTAAACCTCCGCTGACCCCGTTGGCTATTCACAGTGCGTGTCGCGTTACAGTGCGTGTCGTGGCGCACGTTGCAAAGACGTTGTACTATTCAATCATGGTACAAAGATAACACAGACCCAGTCACTTGTCAAGGAATGAACCATACTTTTGTCCAACTACTGAACAGAGTATTTCCAAAAAGTATGGACAAACACTTTGCGTTTGGCCGATTATGTGCTAAACTCCTTTCAATTCTGTAATGCGGCGCACCATTGTTAGGCGCTCGCTCACTCAAAATGCATGGTGTGCCGCCCGCAGGCCTCTAGCCCGGAGAATCTGTTGAGAGACAATTCAACTTTGCCGATATTCAACCTCAAAGCCGTAGTCAAAGAGACCGGCATCAAGCCGGACACCTTGCGCGCCTGGGAGCGCCGCTATGGCATGCCTGCACCGCAGCGCACAACAGGAGGCCACCGCCTCTATTCGCAGCGCGACGTCGATTTGCTCCACTGGCTGCTTGCCCGCCAGGCCGAGGGAATGAGCATAAGCAGGGCTGTCGAAATGTGGGAGAATCGAGAACAGCGCAGCGTCCCCCGCGCAGGTTGATCCCGTACGGGCAGTAGCGGTCGAAGATATCTCCAACCAGCATGACGAGTCGGTTCGCAACATACGGAGCGCGTGGGTTGAAGCATGTTTGCATTTCGATGAGCACTCTGCCGAACAAGCGCTGGCTCAGGCATTTGCGCTATTCACACCCGAGCAAGTGTACCTGGAGGTCATTCAACAGGGTATCGCAGCCATCGGCGATGGGTGGTACCGAGGCCGCGTCAGCATCCAGCAGGAGCACTTTGCTTCATCGCTTGCCATGCGCAGGCTTGGGTCAATGCTCGCCGCAATGCCGCCGCCCACCCGCGCCGGGCGCATTCTGATCTGCTGCCCCGCTGATGAAGAGCATTCGTTCGTACCCCTGCTGCTCTCTCTGCTCCTCCGGCGGCGTGGATGGGACACGGTGTACCTCGGCGCCAACGTACCGCTCACGGATCTGGAGATCACGGTAGCGGCGACGCATCCTCAACTCGTTCTGCTCACCGCGCAGCAATTGTTCACTGCCGCGGCGCTTCTCGACGTGGGAAACATGCTCTTGCGCGCGCAGGTTCCCCTTGCATTTGGCGGCCTGATCTTCAACCGGGTTCCTGCGCTGCAGCGGGTGATACCAGGGTACTTTCTGGGAGGCAGGATCGATTCTGCAATTGCTGAAGTCGAAGAGATCATGCTTGCACCGCGCATACGCGCTGCGGCGATCGCACCGGACAGTCTGCATCGTGACACGCTGGCCCATTTCACAGCGCGGAGGGCCGAGATTGAAGGGGTTGTGTGGCAGCATCTGCGCACCATTGCCGTTCCCACGCGCATGCTTGCCGCGGCGAACCTTCACTTCGGCCGGAACATAGAGGCCGCGCTCGGACTCGGCAGCATGGAGTATCTTACCATCGATCTGGCATGGATTGAAGGATTGCTTGTGAATCATGTGGGCATGACGCCCGAGTATTTGCAGGAATACCTCGAAATCTACCAGCAGGCAACGGTCAAGGTGCTTGGCGGGCAAGCAAACCCGCTGGTCCTGTGGCTGGCCGCCCTTGCAGACGGTGCGATAGGCGAGCCGCGTCCCAGGCAATTTGCACATCGTGGCCCACAGCATCTCGCGCATTCGCGATTTGTGGGCGACCAACCAGAAAATGCGTAGCAGTTGCCCTTGCGCATGCTGCAATTCGGCGCCTAGAACAAGGAAGACCTCAACGGAGGAATCAGGACGATGCGAATAATCATTGCAGGCGGGACGGGATTGATCGGCTCGGCGTTGGCTCGCTCCTTGGCGGCCGACCAACATGAAGTGCAGATACTCACGCGCAGCCCGGCACGCGCCAAACAGGCGCTCGAGGGCGTGCAGTTCGTCGAGTGGGACGCAAGAACAGCGCAGGGCTGGGGCGCGCTCGCCGAGGACGCAGATGCGATTGTCAACCTTGCCGGAGAAGGCATCGCCGACGGTCGCTGGAGCAAAGAGCGGCGAAAGCGCATCCTGCAAAGCCGCCTGGATGCGGCGACAGCCATTCTCGATGCCATCAGCACTGCCGTGCGCAAGCCCAAGGCGCTCGTACAGGCCTCTGCCGTCGGCTACTACGGGCCGCGCGGTAGCGAGCCTGTCACCGAGTCCACGTCCCCCGGTGTGGATTGGCTCTCGCACGTCGTATGGGAATGGGAGAACAGCAGCGCCGCCGCCGCCCGTATGGGAGTGCGCCGAACCGTTGCGCGCACGGGGCTGGTCTTCAGCCTGGCAGGGGGCGCGTTCCCCAAAATGAAGCTTCCTTTCGACCTCGTCCTGGCAGGAGGTAAAGTGGGAAGCGGTGATCAGTATCTGCCCTGGATTCACATTGAGGATGAAGTGCGCGCGCTGCGCTTTCTGATCGAGAATCCGGCAGCGGAAGGGGCGTACAATTTATCAGCGCCAAACCCCGTCACCTACAAGGAGTTCGCCCGAGTCATGGGTGAGGTTATGGGACGTACTTCTTTCATGCCCGCCCCGGGCTTTGCGCTCAAGGCGGTGCTGGGCGACATGTCGTCAATTCTCCTGACCGGGCAGCGCCAAATCCCTGCGCGCCTCGTTGAGCAGGGTTTCACCTTTCGCTTTAGTGAACTTGAGGCCGCGCTGCGCAGCCTTCTCAACAAGGAGCAAGTAGAGGCCAAGGCCGCGTAACATGAACTATTACCACCGCTTTGTGGTCCAAGCGCCCCTCGCAAAGGTGCGGGCGTTTCACAGCCAGTCGGCAAGCATGGGGGCGATTACGCCCCCGCCCATCATTGTCCAAATCCATGAGGCGCCCGCAGAGCTTTCTGAAGGCAGCGGGATGAAGTTCACCCTATGGATGGGACCGCTTCCCGTCCGCTGGAGCGCGCGCATGACCAAGGTAGGGCCTGGCGGATTCGTGGACACAATGGAAAGTGGCCCATTCAGAGTCTGGCGCCACGAACACAGCTTTGTCGAAGTGGATGCCCAGCGAACGGAAGTCTTTGACAGCCTTCACATTGAGCCGAGTGCCAATTGGTTCTGGTGGTTACTTGGGCAAAGCATGATTCTCGGACTGCCGGCTCTCTTCGCATTTCGCCAGTGGCGCACACGCCGCATCCTCGAATCAAAACCATCAACAGGTTACGCACAGCCCGACGGCGCACATGCGGGCGGGACGTAACATGTCACCCCTACGCGCAGCACCGCGCGTCGTCGTTATTGGCGCAGGAGTCGGCGGGCTAACAGCAGCAGCAGTACTGGCACGGGCGGGTCTCAAAGTAACCGTCCTGGAGGCGCACGTCTATCCCGGTGGGTGCGCTGGCACCTTCTACCACAAGGGCTACCGCTTTGACGCAGGCGCCACGCTGGCCGGTGGATTCTATCCGGGCGGGCCAATGGACATCGTGCGTGCGGCGGCGAATAGCAAGGAGTGGCCGATTCAACGCGCAGACACTGCGATGGATGTTCATTTACCGCAGGGAGCGATTGTCTCCCGCTACTGCGATGGACGCCGCCATGAAGAGCACCGCCGCAATTTCGGCGCTGTGGGCGCGGACTTCTTTGCCTGGCAGGAGGAGACGGCCGATGCCCTGTGGGACCTTGCGCTGCGCCTGCCGCCCTGGCCGCCGCAGCGCCCTGGCGAGCTGCTTGACGTCGCAAGTACGGGGCTCTCCTGGCTTGCACAGGACCTGCGCCGCCTCAATCCGCGCCTTGCCGCAGACGGCCTCCGCACCGTCGCCTCACACCTCAAGCGGGCGCCCATCGAATTGCGCCAGTTCGTTGACGGCCAGTTGCTCATTGCGGCGCAGACTGACAGCCGCCACGCCAACGCGCTCTATGGAGCGTCGGCGCTCGACCTGCCACGCCGCGGCGTCGTGCACCTGCGGGGTGGCATGGGGACAATCGCGCGCATCCTGGCTGAGGCCGTTATCGCCAACGGCGGCGCCGTATGCTACCGCCACGAAGTCGCGCACATCTGCTTTGAACAGGGACGTCCGGTTGCGGTCGTCACGAAACGCGGAGAATCGATTCCTGCCGACGTCATCATTGCCAACCTGCCGCCCTGGAACATCAAGCGCCTTCTTGGCAGGGATGCGCCCTCCCACCTTGCTCGCCTACCGGCAGAGCCGGCCGACGGCTGGGGAGCGTTCATGCTCTATGCGGGTGTCGACTCCTCAATCCTTCCTGCCAACGCGCCGCTGCACCATCAAGTCATCGTGCGTGAGCCGATGGGAGAAGGCAACTCCGTCTTCGTTTCAGTGAGTCCGGAGTGGGATACAGGCCGCGCCCCTCCCGGCCGACGCGCCTTGACGATCAGCACCCACACACATCCACACCAGTGGTTTCGATTGCGCGCATATGACATTGACATGTATAACAAGCGCAGGCAGCTTTATGCCGACAGGCTGATTGCCGCAGCGGAGCGCGCGCTCCCGGGCCTGCGTGAAGCGTCCGATCTTCTGCTTCCCGGCACACCTGTCACCTTCCAGCGCTTCGCGCGCCGCACCGGCGGCTGGGTGGGCGGCTTCCCGCAGACAAACTTGCTGCGTGGGTGGGGCCCACGAATCTCCCGGGACCTGTGGATGACTGGAGACAGCATCTTTCCCGGGCAGTCAACCGCCGCGGTCGCTCTGGGCGGGTTGCGCGTCGCCGGCGCCGTAATCAATGCGGCCGGCATGGAGCAGCTTGCAGCGGCCGGGCCCCAGCGCTCGGGCGCACTTCTCGGGCAAGACACGCTTACGCAGCAGTATGAGGAGATCAGCCATGAGTGACACCTTGACCATGCACGCCCGCGGCAAGATCGGTGTTGTTGGCGCAGGCAACGTGGGTTCGGCCGCTGCCTATGCCATGGTGATGAGCGATGTAGGCCGCGAAATCGTCCTCGTCGACATGAACGCAAATCGCGCCGCAGCCGAAGCCAACGACATCCGCCACGCTGTCCCGTTTGCCCATCCCGTAGACGTGCACTCGGGCGACTATGCTGACCTGGCGGGCTGCCGCGTCGTCGTCATCACGGCAGGCGTCAACCAGAAACCGGGTGAGACGCGCCTGCAACTGCTCGAACGCAACGCTGCGGTCTTTCGCCAGGTTGTTCCCAACATCCTGCGCAACGCGCCAGATGCCGTCCTTGTCGTAGCGACGAATCCCGTCGATGTTACAACGCACATGACCGCCCACTTCGCCCGCGAGTTCGGTCTTCCCAGCGGGCGCATCGTTGGCTCGGGCACCACCCTCGACACGGCACGCTTCCGTACACTGCTGGGCCAGCGGGTGGGCGTTGATGCGCGTCACATTCACGCCTATGTTGTCGGGGAGCATGGCGACTCCGAAGTGCTCACCTGGTCGCTTGTCACAATCGGCGGCATGGCCCTCAATGACTTTGCCCAGAGGCGCAATGTGACGTTGGGTGAGGCCGAACGCGCTGAAATCGATACGGCCGTGCGGCGCGCCGCATACAGCATTATTGAGGGTAAAGGCGCCACGTTCTACGGCATCGGCGCCGCACTGGCGCGCATTGTCGATGTGATTCTCAGCGATCAACGCGCGATCCTCACCGTGTGTACACCCACTGCAGATGTTGCCGGCGTGGCGGATGTCACCGTGGCGCTACCTCGTCTCGTCGGCGGGAAGGGCGTTCTCGATACGTTTCCATTGCCGCTGAGCGATGACGAAAACGCGCAGTTGCGCCGAAGCGCGGGTATCGTGCGCGCCGCAATTGATGGCCTTAACCTCTGATGCCGAAAACTGCTGGACAACCTGCGCCACCCAGCATCTGGTGGATTCGGCGCGATTTGCGCCTGGAGGACAATCCGGCGCTCGAGGCGGCTCTTGCCGCCGCGCAGGCACGCGGAGCAAACGGAAATGTCCTGCCGGTATTCGTTCTCGACCCAACGTTGCTCAACTCCGGCCGGGCAGGAGCGAAACGAATCGCGTTTCTCTTTGCTGGCCTGCGCGCGCTCGACGCTGCGCTGCGCCTGCGCGGCAGCCGGCTCATTCTCCGCAGCGGCAAGCCGGTCGATGCGCTTTCCCGGCTTTGCCACGAAACTGGAGCGCTCTCGATCTTCGCAGAACGCGACTATTCTGCCTATGCCAAGGCGCGGGATGCAGCTGTGGTGGCCGAGCTGTCGCTAACGCTTGTCGACGGTCTCACTGTCCGCCCGCCCGGAGAAGTCCACAAGTCCAACGGCACGCCCTACACAGTCTTCACCCCTTTCAGCAAGGCCTGGAAGGCGGCCGGCGCGCTGCATGAGGGTCAAGTGCTGCCCGCGCCGATGCACTTGCGCGGCCCGGACAATATTGCGAGCGAAGAGCTTCCCGCGACGCCAGAGCACCCGAACGGGGCAACTTTCATGCCGGGCGAAGTCGAGGCGAAGCGCCGGTTGGCCCAGTTTGTTGATGTTGAATCAGGGTCTATTTATGACTACGCGAATACACGCAACCGCCCGGATCTGGATGGCACATCTCAATTGTCCCCCTATCTGCGCTTTGGCATGTTGTCGCCCCGCGTCGCCGTCCTCGCTGCAATGTCGGCAATCGAGCATGCGCCTAACCGCGAAGCCGCCCGCAGCGCCGAAGCCTGGCTAAATGAGCTTGTCTGGCGCGAATTCTACTTCAATGTGCTTCACGAGTTTCCCTACGTGCGCAACAGCCCCATGCGCCCGGCCTATGCCAACGTTGGCTGGCTTGAGGATGCGGAAGGCTTTGCCGCGTGGTGTGATGGGCGCACCGGCTATCCGATTGTCGACGCGGCCATGCGCCAACTCAAGGCCGAGGGTTGGATTCATAACCGCCTGCGCATGATCGTCGCATCCTTCCTTGTCAAGGATTTGCTCATCGATCGGCGTCTCGGCGAGCAATGGTTCATGCAACATCTGATCGACGGCGATGTTGCCGCCAACAACGGCGGTTGGCAGTGGGTGGCAGGCGTTGGCGCCGATGCGGCACCCTACTTCCGCATCTTCAACCCCGTGTTGCAGGGTATCAAGTTCGATCCCGAAGGCACATACGTACGCCGCCGGCTGCCGGAGCTTGCCCAAGTACCTGCATCTTCGATTCATCAACCCTGGACCATGGGCTCCGCCGGCCGGCTCGCCGCGCGGGTACGGACTGGCGTGGATTACCCTGCGCCTATCGTCGACCATGCATTTGCCCGTACACGCGCCCTGGCCGCTTTTGCTGCGGTGCGCGGTACGGCGTAAAGTGAACTCATGCGCCCGCCCGGGCACGACGCCTACCCGCGGATCGAGCATCGTTGGCCATCACTCTGCGGTTGCCATCACTGGAAAGAAGCCTTACATGTCGGACTGTGACGTTCTGATTGTTGGCGCAGGGCACAACGCCCTTGTTTGCGCCGGGTATCTCGCGCAGGCAGGCTACAAGGTGATCGTCCTTGAGCGGCGTCACAAGGTAGGCGGCGCCGTGGTGACCGAGGAGATAATCCCCGGCTACAAGTTCGATCTGGGTGGTTCGGCACATATCCTGATCAACCAAACGCCCGTCGTGAAGGACCTTAACCTGGCGGCCTATGGGCTCGACTACATTGACATTGACCCGCTCTTCTTCTGCCCGTTCCCCGACGGCAGCCACTTCACAATCTGGAAAGACCTCGACCGCACCTGCGAGAGTATCGCGCAGATATCGCCACAGGACGCCGACAGCTATCGAACGTTCATCAAGCGCTGGGAGCCACTTGCGCGCGGAATGGTTAACTCCTTCCAGGAGCCGCCGACCGCCGGCAACCTCTACCGCAACCTTGTGCGCAACACAGGCGGCGGCGACGAGCGCTGGGAGCGGTTGAGCGACATTCTGCGCGGCTACGGCCAGGTGCTCAAACAGAGTTTTGTCGACCCTCGTGTGCAGGCAGCGATCGCGTGGATGGCTGCACAGTCGGGACCGCCTCCCTCAGAGCCGCTCTCGGCCCCGTTTGCGCTGTGGCAGCCCATGTACCACCAAAGCGGCATGCGCCGGCCGCGCGGCGGCTCTGGCATGCTTACACAGGCGCTTGCGCGCATGATCCAGGCGCATGGCGGCCAGATTATCGCCGGCGCGCCCGTCAAGCGCATTTTGACCCGCAACGGTCGCGCAATCGGCGCCGAGACCGAAGGTGGAATCCGTGTGTTTGCCTCGCGTGCAGTCGTCTCCGGGGCGCACATTCAAAGTACTCTTGCCATGCTCGAAGATGCGCCGCTTGAACCTTCCGCCCAGCGACTTATGGCGAACACGCGCGTCGGCAACGGTTTCGGCATGATCCTGCGCTGTGCCATGGACGCGTTGCCCAACTACACCGCGCTGCCATCGCCCGCCGATGGTTCTCCGGGCGACAACCATCGCGCCATGCAGTTCATCTGCCCCGACATGCGCTATCTCGAGCGCGCATACGGGGACTACCTGGGCGGCGAACCGTCGCGCGACCCCGCCCTCATCGCCATGACCTTCTCTGCGGTCGATCCATCGCTCGCACCCGCAGGCAAGCATACGCTCTTCGTGTGGATGCAGTACGCGCCATTCGAGCTTGCAAATGGCCAGTCGTGGGACGATATCGGCGACGAGGTGGCCGATCGCATTCTCGACAAGTTGAGCAGCTACGCGCCGAATGTCAAGGGAGCGGTGCTGGGACGGCTCGTCGAGCACCCCTTGTACCTGGAGCGCGAACTGGGCCTCTTGCGCGGCAACGTGATGCATCTCGAAATGTCCATCGATCAAATGTTTATGCTGCGCCCCGCAGTTACGCTGGGCAACTATTCCGGACCGCTCAAGGGGCTCTATCTCACCGGGGCAAGCACCCATCCTGGTGGCGGCATCATGGGGGCAGCCGGGCGCAACACAGCGATGGTCCTCATCAAGGACCTCGAGAAGCGACGCATCTGATGACCTACTTCACTTTCCTTTTCAGGTTTCTCGGCCCGCCTCTTGTCATCCTCGGCATACTCACCTGGCTCGACGCGCGCCGTGGCCGGAAGATGCCCGCAGCGCTCAACTCATGGCCCGTGTGGCTGGTGATTGCGGGCCATATTGTCGTCGCCGTCATCTACACGACCCCGTGGGACAACTACCTTGTCGCCACGCGGGTCTGGTGGTACACGCCGGAGCTGGTGTCGGGCATCATCCTCGGCTGGGTGCCTCTTGAGGAATACCTCTTCTTCATTCTGCAAACGCTTGATGACAAGCCTCTGGCTTGTGTGGCTTGCCAAGCGCATGCGCATGCCGGCCGCGCCCTTTGATCCAGACGCGCCATCCTCGCGACGCGCCCGTTGGGGCCTCACGGCGTTCTTCAGCGTGATTTGGCTGGCCGCGCTGATTATGCTCGTCGCAGGCTGGCGCCCCGGCACCTATCTTGCGCTTGAGTTGACCTGGGCTCTGCTTCCAATTGTGTTGCAGATGGCTTTTGGCGGTGACATACTCTGGCGCTACCGCTATCTCGCGCTCGCGGCGCTCGTTCCCGCGTGGCTCTACCTTTCCATTGCGGATCACCTGGCAATCGGCCTGGGCACCTGGATCATTGCCCCGGATCAGTCCGTAGGCATTAATGTCGGCCACTTGCCAATAGAGGAGATCATCTTCTTCCTTGTAACCAACATGCTTGTCGTCTTCGGCACCATTCTGGTTCTGGCCGAAGAGAGCCAGGCGCGTGCTCCAAAAGGCCTCATCAACTTTATGCATCGACTTGTGCCGAATGCGGAGACTCCGGCCAACAGCAACATGGACGTGCTGTAATGAGCGCCGAACTACGCGCATTCACTGGTACGGAGCACAAACCTTACTTTCTGCAAGGGCGCGCCGACGCGGCTGCCTTGCTCGTGCATGGTTTCCCGGGAACTCCGGCTGAACTGCGTCACGTTGGCGACATGATTCATGGGGCAGGACTCAGCGTCGAAGGGATGCTGCTGCCTGGCTTCGGGACAGAGTTTCTCAATGTCGCCGACTACCACAATGAAGACTGGCTTGCCGCTGTGCTCCAAGCAGTTGATGCACTCAGGAACCGTTTTGCGCATGTACTTCTCGTCGGCAACTCAATGGGCGCGTCACTTGCTATCCAGGCCGCGACAGAGTGCCACGTCGATGGACTCCTGCTTTTTGCACCGTGGTGGCGTGTTCGGCAACAATGGTTTGACAGGCTATTTTCAATGGTGCAACCCCTTTTGCCGACGATTCACCCGTTTCGCAGGGCAAACTTCAGCGATGAGCGCTTTCGCACAGCCCTTCTGCGATTTCTTCCCGATGCCAATCTTGATGACCCCGAGGTGCAGCAGACAATCCGTGCGCTTGAGATTCGCACCTCGGTCATTGCCGAAGTGCGGCGGGTCGGCCGGCTTGGCGGCGAGGCTGCCGGGGCCGTCGCGGCTCCCACGCTCGTGATCCAGGGAACGCGTGACATCCTTGTCCATCCGTCCATCACGGCAGAACTGGCGCGTCGATTTCCCAACCTTGTCGGCCTCGCAACGGCCGACGCCGACCACGAAATGGCGCACATGGACGACGCACGTTCACGAGACCTCCAGCCCTTGATCGCTCACTTTGCCACCATGATTGCCGAGTTGCCGCACACGGGCGCCGGCAACGGCCCATCCGTTCCGAGCCAGATTCGCGACAGACAATCTTCCTCGTAGTCAACCCAACGACCGAGTTGCCATGCGTGCATCGTCCATCTACCGAGTTCCCTACATCCTGATTGGCGCATGGGTGCTTGTGATGGTCAGCATTCCCATATTGCGCTGGACATCGGGCGACTTGGTCATGCCCTGGGCCACGAGCGTGAGCGTGTGTCTGCAAGCAGCAGCGTCCTTGTCCGTTCTCTGGGTTGCGTGGGGTTCAGGTATCACGCTGCGTGTGATCGCGGTCGTCCTGCCCCTCGCCTGGGCCGTGGAGTTCATTGGCAGCACAACCGGCCTGCCCTTCGGGGAGTATCACTACACGAATCTCCTTCAGCCGCAGATTGGCGGCGTTCCGCTGCTGATTCCCCTTGCCTGGTTGATGATGCTGCCGCCTGCCTGGGCCGTGGCTTATGCGCTCGTGCGGCGCTGGTCCTACCTTGCCGTAGCCATCGTGGCAGCGTTCGCATTCACTGCATGGGACCTCTTCCTTGATCCTCAGATGGTCGCGTGGGACTATTGGCGCTGGACCTTTCCCGGCGGCTATTTCGGCATCCCCTGGCTCAACTTCGCCGGCTGGATTGTCAGCGCATTTCTCATTTCATGGACGGCGCTTGCCATTGCGCGTCCCCCTGCCGCTCCCATCGAACCGTTGCTCCTCATCTACACAATTACCTGGGCGTTGCAATCGGTGGGCCTCGCGCTCTTCTGGGGAATGCCCGGCCCTGCCGCTGCCGGGTTCGTGGTGATGGGTGGCTTTGTTGTCGCCGCGTGGATGCGATTATGGAGCCTTCGGCGTAGCACGACCAGAACGGCGCATTTCACCGCTTAGCGTGAGTGTCCGCAATGCGGTGGACTCGGTGTAGCAGACCCAACTCTCCGCAATTCTGTCAGGTGGAAAGCCATGACACCGACCGTTGCCTCAACGACAAGTCTGCTCTGGGTCATCATCGCATTTGTCTCCGGTTCGCTGCCTTTTTCCGTCTGGATCGGTAAATGGGTGCTGCGCACCGATATTCGCGCTGTTGGGCGACGCGAACCCCGGCGCCACGAACGTCCTGCGCGCCGGCGGTCGCACTGCCTTCGTCATCGCCGCCCTGCTCGATGCGCTGAAGGCAGCGATACCCGTTGGCCTCGCCTACTTCTGGGTGGGCGTTGATGGCTGGCCGCTTGCCTTCGTCGGCGCTGCGCCGCTTGCGGGCCACGCATTTTCGCCGTTTCTTGGGTGGCATGGCGGCAAAGCCGTGGCCGCCACTTTCGGCGCATGGGCCGGATTGACGATTTGGGAGGGCCCAACACTTCTGGGTATTGGCCTGTTGATGACTACACGAATCGTGCGCGCCGATGGCTGGGCCGTTATCGGCGCCATGCTCTTCATGCTCGCCGGCCTGCTCCTTGCGCCCGGGACCTGGAACAGAGTTGTCGAGCCACCTGCCGACGGCGTAATTTTCCTCACCTGGCTATTGCAGATGGTCATTCTCGTCTACAAGCATCGCGCCGACCTGCACCACCCGCCCATTCTGCGCAATCGCAACCAACACTCCGAGGGCAGCCGCCCGTGAATCTCCTGGTCGCCGCGATGGTCTTTGCACTTTTCGCGCTCGTTTGCATGTTCATTGTCGCGCTTGACAACTATCGCGTCTTTCCCCGCCTCTCTGCTTCGGCAATCCTGCCGGCTCCTGCCCCGTTTGTCTCGGTTCTCATCCCGGCACGCAATGAAGCCGGACAGATTGGGCGCACGGTTCGCCTGTTGCTCGAGCAGCAGTATCCCGGTCGCATGGAACTCCTCGTCCTCGACGATCAGTCGGAGGATGGCACCAGCACGGTTGCCCTTGCGGCCGGCAACGGAGACCCACGCTTGCGCGTACTTTGCGGCGCGCCACTTCCATGTGGATGGGTGGGCAAGCCCTGGGCGTGCCGGCAGTTGGCGCAGGCCGCACAGGGCGAGTTACTTCTCTTCACCGATGCCGATGTCGCGTGGTTGCCGGCAAGCCTTGCGGCCGTCGTAGCAAGCGGGCAGATGCAGGGAGCCGGGTTGCTTTCCGCCTGGCCCACCCAGCACATGGAGACCTGGGCAGAGCGACTCGTGGTGCCATTGATGAGCTTCGCTCTGCTCGCCTACTTGCCGGTGCAATGGGTGCGTGACTTGCCACAGAAACAGGCCGCGGCCGCAAACGGCCAGTGTCTGCTCTTCACAAGGGGTGCCTACGACGCGTCCGGCGGCCACACAGCAGTACGCGACCGCGTTCTTGAAGACGTGCTGCTTGCGCAGCGAGTCAAGCAAGCAGGCAAGCCACTGCGTCTCGTCGATGGGGCGGGCCTCGTGACTGCGCGCATGTATGCGGACTGGCCCAGCGCCCGTGACGGCTTTGCCAAGAACATTCTTGCGGGACACCTCGATTCGATTCCCCTGCTGCTTCTGTCAACGGTTTTTCACCTTACGGTCTTTCTCCTTCCCTGGCTCTGGCTTTGGGCCGCACTCCTGAGCAGACAGTTCGACGTGGGCCTGTTGCTTCCCTTGGCGGCCGCCGCGCTAGGCGTTGCCGTGCGCGCCATGACAGCCGCCACTGCCCGTCAGCCGCTGGGCGACGCCTTGCTCATGCCCATTTCGGTTCTGCTCATGACGCGCATTGCTTTCCAGTCAATCTGGTGGCGCCTGCGCAAAGGCGGGCCCGTTTGGAAAGGGCGCACTCTCCCCGCCGGCTAGCAGATCCCCAAACAAAAAGAGCGGCCCCCAGCAGGGCCGCTCTCGCTTACGCATATCAAGTTCAACGATTAACACACAGAAGCCCTGGCTTCTATGCAGCACATGGCGGAACCTGGCTGCATCACGCGGCGTTCAATGGCTCAATGCACGCTTCGCTCTCGTTGCGGACGTTGTTCACTCTCGTGCTTACAGGCCACATCTGCATCGCTTCAGAAGGGTACGGGCGCAGCAAATGGCGCAGATTTGCCAGCACCTCCGGCGGATCATCGTGGCCAGTTCCAAGCCACATGTCGTACTCGTCAGGAGCAATGATGACGGGCATGCGGTCGTGCAAGTCGCGCATCAACTCGTTTGCCTCGGTCGTCAACAACGTGCATGTGGCGACCTCGCCGCCGTCAGGACCATGCCACGTTTCCCACAGACCGGCAATCGCGAAGGGTCCTTCATCCGCCGTCGTGATGAAATGGGGCGTCTTTCCGGTCGCGCCCTTCTTCCACTCATAGAAACCTGAGGCCGGTACAAGACAGCGTCTGCGTTTGAATGCGCTCCGAAACGAGGGTTTCTCGGCCACCGTCTCAGAGCGCGCATTGATGAGTCTTTGGCCAATCGTAGGATCCTTGGACCACGAAGGAATCAGTCCCCAAAGAACGTGAGCCCACTCACGCGTCCTGGCCTCGGGCGCAATGCGCACGATGGCAACCGGCTGCGTGGGCGCGATGTTGTAGCGCGCCTCAACATAGGGCTCGTCCTCAAGGTCAAAAAGTTGCTTAAGCTGTTCAGGTGAGGCGCGCAGGACAAATCTTCCACACATGCGACGAGTATATCAAGCAGCGTTCGGATTATCAAGCGGCCGACGATGCAGCGCTTCCACCGGCTGACGTTGCCCTGCGTTTGTCGGTTTCATCGCGCGTGGCACGGCTAAACCACGTTCGGTAGGCAACCAGGGCGATACCAACGTAGCAGAGCGTTTTGGGAATCATCAACATTCCCACTGCAGGCACGCGTTGCACGAAGAGAATCACAGGCAAGTAGAACGCGTAGGAGAGGACAATCAGCCAGCCAATCGTGCGGAACGGCCTGTCATGCGTGCGCCCCGCATCGCGCAGCATGAGCCATGCGCATCCCAGACCCGTGACCATGAGCGGTGCGTTGCGGTAGAGTGACCAGGGCTGAGGCGGTACGGACATGCTCCACTGATTCTGGGGAAAGAGCATGATGACAAGCCGCAGGGCAGCCGCGCCAAGCAGGAGAATGCCGAACCAGCCCCACGGTTTGCCGAAGCGTCGCTTCCAGGCGAAAAGCATCACCACATAAAAGAGAGTGACCGTGACTGCCGTTGCCAGCACGCCCGATCCGACGATGCCGATGGTACGGCCACCGATAACCACGCTGCGTTCGATGTCGCCGCCGCCCAGCGCCAGCACGCGGAAGCCGACGTGACCCGTATCGCCGATCCCAAGCAGCGCGAACGCAACGATGAAGAGCCTGGCCACCGGCCATTCTGCCACGGGCACACGATCGCGATGAACCCACATGAGCACGACAATCGTCCAAATCGCGATCAGATAGGCAACGTTGAAGCCGATTTCGACCATGACTCGAAGGGTTTCGGACATTGCTGGCTCCCCTTGCGTGGTTACTTCGGAGAATTCGTGGCGTGCTCAACGGACTTGCGCGGCTTGGTACCCGTCGTGTGCTGCGCACCCGCTCCCATTCAATATGAGGGGTGAGGGTTTTGGCGGCCTTCCTGGCGAATGTCTCAAGTCTGACACTCTTCGTCACAACGAACAACAGTCAATCGTCACGAGTCTGCAGGGCAACTGTCACGTTGCGGCTGTGCTATACTCATTTCTCGGTGCGCCCGATCAGCAATTGCCATATTCCACACAAGAGTAGCCCACCTTGTCTTCGAGCATGCAAGTACCTCCGGAAACCCAATTGAAACAGTCTGCCCTGCACGCACCTGCGCCGATCCCGCGCGGGGTTGCAGACTACTTCTGGGGTGAAGCGACACGAAGGCGCGAACTCGAAGCGACCCTCCTCGCACTCTTCCGCAGTTGGGGCTACGGGGACGTTCTGCCGCCTGCCTTCGAGTATGTGGAAACGCTTGACCAGCGCGCCAACCCGGAGTTGCGCGCCGAACTCTACCGTTTTGTCGATCGCGACGGCAGACGCGCTTGCGCTGCGCGCCGACATGACAATTCCCGTCGCCCGTCTTGTCGCCACGCGTCTACATGATTTGCCCATGCCGCAGCGCTTTTGCTATGCGGGGAGCGTCTTCCGCTACGCTGACACGCAAGCGGGTATGCAGCGCGAATTCTGGCAGGCCGGGGTCGAACTAATCGGTGCGGCCGAGGCGGCTGCCGACGCCGAGGTGCTTGCCGCGACCGTACGCGCCCTCGAAGTTGCAGGACTCCCTGACGTGCGTCTCGCGCTTGGCCATCTTGGCTACTTCCACGGATTGATCGCTGCGCTCGCGTTGCCGGAACGGGCGCATGCAGCATTTGTGGAAGCGGTAGACCGGAACTCCGAGGGCGCGCTCGCCGACTTCCTGCGGGACACGTCGCTGCCGGAGAACGCGCGCACGGCCGTCGTTGGGCTGCCTCACTTGAGCGGTGACAACCCCGATCAACTCATGGAGCGCGCCTCCAGCCTCTGTTTGAACGAAGCGATGCGCGCTTCACTCGAAAACCTGCGGGAAATCCTGTGTGCGCTGCGCGGACACGGGCTCGATCAGCGCGTCATCATCGACCTGACGGAGATTCACAATCTTGGCTACTACACAGGGATGACCTTCGAGGCGCTGAGCCCACGCATGGGATTCGCCATTGCGAGCGGCGGCCGCTACGACCACCTTGTGGGCACCTTTGGCGCGCCGCAACCTGCGGTTGGCGCGGCCCTCATTCTCGACCGGCTGCTCCTTGCCCTGCGCCCCACTGACTCAACGCCCCACCCGCAGGCGCCGCACCTTGTTGTCTCGACGCATGGCGATGCTCGCGCGTACGCCGTCGTACAGGAGTTACGCAGCGCCGGCTTTGTCGTCGCCGTCGATCTTGCCGACCGTGATGCAAGGCCTCTTTATGACTACGCGCAATCACTTGGCGCACCGGTTGCGCTCCGCTGGGGGAATGGATCCTTCCAGCGAGTGCAAGGCGAGGTTCTCAGTGCGGCGCTGCCCTCTGGAAGCGAATTGGCGTCGCTCCTCTTGCGCGAGGTGCGGCCGTGAATACTCCGCAGTCCAACGAGCAAATCGTCATCGCCCTGCCCAAGGGGCGCCTTACGGATGAATCATTGGCGCTGCTGGCGCGTGCCGGCGTGCCCGTGCCCGCCGACTTTGGTCGCCGCCTGATTGTTGACAGCGAGGACGGCGCGCTGCGCTATCTCCTTGCCAAGCCAATCGACGTTCCCACCTACGTGGAGTACGGTGCGGCCGACCTCGGCATCTGTGGGCTTGACGTGCTGCGCGAAAGCCAGCGCAATGTCTACGAACCGCTGCTCCTCCCGTTTGGCCACTGTCGCCTCTCGCTGGCCGGTCCCGCCAACCGTTCCGACACTCCGCTCCGCTACGAAAGCCAGCCCGCGCGTGGTCTCCAAGTTCCCGCGCCTTGCTGCCGCTTTCTTTCGCGAGCGGGGCGTCAATGCCGAAATCATCGAATTGGGTGGCTCCGTTGAACTTGGGCCTCTCGTTGGCCTTGCCGACCTGATTGTCGACCTCGTGGAGTCGGGCGTGACACTGCGCGCGAATGGGCTCACCGAGCTGCGCGTGATTATGCACAGCCAGGCCGTGTTGATCGCCAATCGCGCCGCCTATCGTCTGAAATCAGCACCAATTCAGCAATTGCTCACTCGCCTCGGTGATGCGCTGCGCGCAGAAGCCCCACAATCCACTCCCAAAACATGACCGAAATCGTCGAATCGACCGTTATCCCCGGAATCAAGTTCGCCCACCTGCGCGCATTCGCCGACGCACGCGGGCGCTTTCTTGAGACTTTTCGCACACAGTGGTTTCCCGAACGCTCCTGGGAGATCGTTCAGACCAACCGCAGCGACAGCCGGGCAGGCGTGTTGCGCGGCCTTCACTACCACTTCCGTCAGGTGGACTACTGGTACGTTCCGTCCGGGCGCATTTGCGTGGGCCTGGCCGACCTGCGCGTCGGCTCGCCCGGTTTCGGCAAGAGCCAGACCATCGAAATCGGCGACGACCACCAGACTGGCGTCTTCATTCCCGCGGGTGTCGCACATGGCTTCCTGGCGTTGACGGACGTCACGCTCACCTATCTCGTCGACAACTACTATGATGGGGGCGACGAACTCGGTGTGGCGTGGAATGATCCCGACCTGGCGCTCGGGTGGCCTTCGAGCGCGACGGGTGAAGCGTACACTCTGTCGGGCCGCGACATGGCAAATCCGCGCCTGCGTGACATACCACGCGCCCAGTTGCCCATCTGGCATCCGGAGTAGCCCGCGCAACGCCTGGCTGTGCAAGCAATAATGCCGCCCGATCAACAAAGGAAGCCGTCATGAATGAAGCGATCCGTTTTGGCGTTATCGGAGGCAGCGGCCTCTATGGCATGGAAGCGCTCACCGACATCGAAGAAATCCGCCTGGAGACGCCGTTTGGCGCGCCTTCGGACGCGTACATTGTTGGAACGCTCAACGGCCGGCGAGTGGCCTTTCTGCCGCGCCACGGCCGCGGCCACGTCATCAGCCCGGGGCGGCTTAACCAGCGCGCCAACATCTACGGCTTCAAGATGCTGGGAGTCGAGTATCTGATTAGCGTCAGCGCATGTGGCAGCCTGCAGGAAGCTTATGCCCCGGGCCACATTGTGATTCCCGACCAGCTCTATGACCGGACAACGAATCGCGTTCTTTCGTTCTTTGATGACCCTGCTGCGGGTACAGGCGGGCTCGTCGTCCATGTCAGCTTTGCCGAACCCTTCTGCGCCTACTTGAGCGAGATCTGCCTGGAAGCTGTGCGCCAGGTAGGCCATCCCGTTCACAACGGCGGCAGCTTCATTACCGTGGAGGGGCCGCGTTTCAGCACAAAGGCCGAAAGCAATGTCTTCCGGTCGTGGGGAATGGACATCATTGGGATGACGACGACCCCCGAAGCACAGTTGGCCCGTGAAGCGGAAATGAGTTACGCCGTCATGGCGCACGTCACCGACTATGATTGCTGGCACGAATCCGAAGAGGCAGTTACAGTCGACATGGTGGTGCAGACCCTGCTCCACAATACGGCCGTTGCCAAGCAGGCCGTCGCCAACGCCATCGCCTTGCTCGCCAACGCCGGCCCGAGCCCGCACGCAAATGCTCTGCGCGATGCCATTATCACCAGCAGGGATTCTGTTCCCGTTGATGTGGTGCACCGCCTTGACACTCTACTCGGCAAATACTTCACCGGCACGACTGCATAGTTCCGCGTGGTATGAGTCCACGATGGGAGGCGCACAGAGGCGGCGAGGTGCGCCCCGAGCGCTTCACTCGGTCTCATGCCCATCGATTCGGTCGGCGCCTGATCCAATGACGGCGTCATCCTTCAGAATTTGCCTGCTGCGAACAGATGCGCTAAACTGCTGGACTGTTGCGCCACGTTTGAAGGTAGCAATTGGTTGAACGCAGCAATCGAATGGAGTGAATCATGGCGAAAAAGGGACCACGGCAGTTGATCAAGATGCGCAGCACCGAAAGCTCGCATATGTACATTTCGGCCAAGAACCGACGCAACGATCCGAACCGGCTGGAGTTGAAGAAGTACGACCCGACTCTGCGCCGTCACGTGATCTATCGCGAATCCAAGTAGTTGCTGAATGCTGCCTGCGCTTGTGCTCAAGTTCGGGCGATGATTTGAAGCCGGCCTCCATGGGGCATGCGCTTTTGCTTTGAAGGAACTGAAATCTGGCGCAAGGGTCATGTTGCCTTGCGCCGTTTTTCGTGTACTCTTCTGTGCGCCAAACGGCACAGAAATGGCATAGGTCGGCGGCATGTAAAGTTTTGTGAACATGCCGGATGCGGGCTCACGGTGCTGCATCGTACACAAGCCGTTGGCGTCACGCCGATAGCCGTTGCAAAACAGGGTGTACAATGTTAGGGTACATCGCCGCCTGCACCGACCCCTAGAGAGAAGAGAGTTGTGATGCGTCAAATGTACCTGCTGCTGACCTCCAGCGTGATCACCTTGATGGTCGCGTTGACTGGAACGGTGGCATACGCCGATGACGGCGCTGCAAATCCTGTTGCGCAGTCCGGGGGACTGACCGACACACTCAATGGCGGTACGCCCACGGCTCTGCCGACGCGTACACCAGGCACATCCACCGCAGTCTCGAGCGCGACCCCAACCAGCGTTGCTGAAATGGTCTCGCTCACACTAACGCTACCGCTCACGGTTGCGGAGGCGCTTTCCAGCACGGTCCCGGCAACCGAGACGACTTCCGCGCCGTCAAATCTCGCGCCCGCGCCTGAAGGTGTTGTTGCAGGCACGGTGATTGCCAACCGCACCAATGCACTTGTGCGCTTCTTTGCCGAAGGCAGCACCTACGACATTGCTCCCCTTCGTTCCGCGGGGCTGGCGCTTAACCGTCCCTCCAATGTGGTCAACGTCTACAATTGCGATGCGGCGCTTGGCGTCAACCAGACAGGTTGTTACTGGGACCCGTATCTGCTTGAACGTGACGGCTTCTACGAGATTGTCACCGGCAAGGATTCGGGAGCGCTCAAGAGTCTGATCCTGCGCGAGGCAGGAACGCCGCCCGAAGGTCAGGTCTGGATCCAGAATCGCGCCGGTCGGGAAGAGGAAGTCTACTTTGGCACGCAAATGCGCACATTGCCCGAAGGCAGCGTTGAACTCTTCAGCGTCGATTCGGCGGGCGCGGCAGTCTTCTATCTGCGCACGTGCGTTTCCACTGCGGACGGCGCGTCGGTTTGCGAGTGGGCGTCGCACGGCGCTGAACAGGGCGCCTACTACGCACTTGTCGAGGAATCGCGCCCGGGCGGCACAACCGGCACCACCATAAGCCGGCTCGAACTTCAGCCAGTGCTTGGCGGAGCGCCGACCGCGGTTGCAGGCGCGACTGCTAGTGCACTCCCCACCGATGCGCCGCAGACGGTTTGCAAGTTGGCTGTCCCTGCCCTCAATGTTCGCTCGGGGCCCGGACTCGGCTTTGACATTGTGAAAAAGGTGCGCAGCACCGAGGTCGAGGTAGCCACGATTATTGTGACAGGTCGCACTTCGGCTGGAGACTGGCTGCGCGTCGATGAGACGATTGCACCCGGTGGCTGGGTGATTGCCGGAAGCGAATACCTCACGTGCGATGGCGAGGTAAACGCCCTGCCCGCCGTCGCAGAAAGTGAACTTCCCGCGACGCCGACGCCGCTTCCGGCCGAGATTGTTCCGGTCGACAACGGCGCAACTTCCGAAATCGGGCAGTCGCAGGAAGCTGTGCCTGCCGAAGTCACCACAGCGGTCGACGCGGCATCCACCGCAGGTGTCACTGTGACCGCGACAACGACCGATACTCCTGCCCTTGCGTTGCCCGAGGGCACAGCGTTACTGACTGTGCACAATGCATTCGACCGCCAGGTGCGATTCACGCTCGACCAGCGCTACCGCCTTGAACAGGGCCCGAGTGAAGTTGATTTGGAACCCGGTGAGTCGACAAGTGTGATTGTCTATGCAGGCCAGATACCCTTTACGGCCAGCAGCCCCTGGCAAGGTCTCTCCGGCAACACGTCGATCGAGCTTGCAGAAGGTGAGGCCCGCTCGGTCTACATCGTCTTCTTCTGGGATGAAGTGGACGAGAAGTGGTTCCTTGCGCCGGTCTAGACTGGCTCAAGTCTGGACTCGGTCATTAGCGCAGCAACCGGATGGTCGGGATTTGCGTCGCGCTGAAGTCTATAAGTCAAAGCGACGGGTGGGTCCTAATGGGACCCACCCGTCGCTTGATTCATCAGACATCGGCTCTACGTAAAATGGCGAAAGACTATCGCTTCTGCAGCAGACGCCCGAAAACGCCGACGCAGCCCAGAATGAAGAGAGGCGTGTATATCTGGAAAATGCGATCCGCTAGCCAGCGCGGCAGAAAGAGGTCCGTGACGGAGCCGCGTGCAGCGCCAAGACGCTCGGTAGCCTGCCGCAGCGGACACTGCATGTTGTTGAATAGGAGAACCATACCCTCCAACGTAATCACGCCGATCGCGGCTGACGTCCAGCGATTGACCCGATTTATCGCGGCGCTGTAGAGGACGTAGAAGACGCAAAGCGACTCGATGAGATAGACGAGCGTGTGAAGCGCCTTCATGGCAACGATCGCACTGGTGCGCACGAGTGACTCGCCAACATCCGCACGCCGATCGTAATGCGGATTCGCACCGTCAACCGCGTTCGCCATTATGGCAGCGCTCCCACCTGCTTGTAGCGCACATACAACTCGCGCGTCTCCTCTGCAGCATCGAGTGTGAACTGGGCAGGCGGGCCTGCCGGCACACCGCCGGCGTCGAGCAATTGCACGTCCCAAGTGCCGGCCTGCGCCTCGACAAAGAGCACATTGAAGTTTGTGAATCGAGTGTAGGGACCGGGCGTGTCGAATGTGGCCCCCGGCACCCCTTCGGTGGAAATCTCGTCAACTTGCAGCGGAGCGCCATTGTGCCTCACCTGTACCGAGTATCCGCCAAGGCCGAGTTCCGCCGGTGAATGGACATACATCCAGATGCGCACAACATTCGGAGCAAGCGCTTGCGTAGGGAACTTGTCGGCCGCTTCAAGCGCAAAAGCATAGGCAGGCGTTGCAGTCGGCACGGGCGTCGGCGTCTCTGTCGGGACCGCTGTCGGCAGTGGCGTCGGCGTATCCGTGGGAATTTCGGTTGGAGGCAATGGCGTCGGTGGAATGGGCGTTGGCGGGACTGGTGTGGGGGGAACGGGTGAATCGGTCGCAATCGGCTGGGCAGCGGCCGCAGTCTCCGGTAACGGGGTCGCCGGCGGCTCGACAGCCGGCTGAGCAGCGCTCTGCGCCTGCGACGCAGCCTGCGGAGCGCCAACCGTTGCGGTCCACGTAGGAACGGGCGTGCGCGTCGCGCTGCGCATTGCCGCCGCCGCACGCTGCAAGCATTAGCAGACCAAGTGCCAGGGCGATCAAGGCGTTTGCGCTGGTCGATCTGGATATGACCATGTGGGCTGTCGATCTCTTCATCGGCGTGTTCACTCGACTGCCGCACATGGTATCCCAACTGCGCGTCGGCTGCAACATCGCCCGCTACAATCCACAGAACGCTTGTACGCGGAAACGACGGTAACTGCGGAAAGAACAGGAAGGTTTCTCGTGTTTCCTGTCCTTTCCGCAGTTACCGTCGTTTCCGTGTACAGGCTTCGTGCTTTGGCCAGTGGACGCGCCTATTCCACCGTCACGCTCTTGGCCAGATTGCGCGGCTGGTCCACGTCGCAGCCCCGCCGCAGGGCCATCTCGTACGCGAAGATCTGCAGGGGAAGAACGCAGAGCATGGGCATCAACCATTCGGGGCCATGGACAACGGGAAGAATGGCGTCGGCCTTGGCGCGCATGACCTCGTCGTCCGCGTGCGCAACCGCAAGCACAAGGCCGCCGCGCGCCTTGACTTGCTCCACCTGACTCAGCATCTTGTCATAAACGCTGTCGCGAGGGGCGATGACCATGGTGGGCATCTGCGCATCGATTAGCGCGATCGGACCGTGTTTCATCTCCCCGGCAGGATAGCCCTCGGCGTGGATGTAGCTGATTTCCTTGAGCTTGAGCGCGCCCTCGCGGGCAATCGGATAGCCGAGCCCTCTGCCCAGATACATGAAATTGTTGAAGGTGTAGAAGCGCTCGGCCAGCGCCTTGTAGTGCGTCCCGCGCCACGCCTCATCAAGAATCTCGCCGGCAAGACCTGGCAGCGAGGCAATCATGCGGATCAGCGATCGGCTCGCACCAGAATCAAGCACACCGCGCGCCTGGCCCAGATAGATCGCAAGCAGTAGCTGGTCCGTCAGTGACGCCGTGAACGCCTTCGTGCTTGCAACCCCAATTTCGGGACCGGCCTGCATCAGGATGTGGCCATCCGACACGCGCTGCGCCTGGCTGCCGATTGCGTTGACAATCGCCGCAGTGAACGCCCCTCCGTTGCGCGCCTCTTCAAGTGCCGCGAGCGTATCCACGGTCTCGCCGCTCTGCGTGATGGCAAGCACCATGTGATCGTTCTCGATAAGCGGGCTGCGATAGCGGAACTCGCTCGCGTAGTCCACTTCCACGGGAACATGGGCAATCCGTTCAATGAAGTGTTTTCCTGCCAGCGCAGCGTAGTAGCTCGTGCCGCACGCCACGATCGTGATGCGCCGCAGCCGCTTTATTTGGGACGACATCATATTGAGCGAAGGCAGTTCCACACGCGCGTTCTCAAAGTCAAGCCGGCTCCGTAGCGTATCCGTCAGACTGCGCCCTTGCTCAAAAATCTCCTTCTGCATGAAATGCCGATACTCGCCCTTCTCGGCCGCCGTAGGATTCCAATCGATGGTTACAGTCACCTTTTCGATGGGCGAGCCCGCAAGGTCTATGTAGATCGCACCATTCGCCCGGATGACTGCCAACTGCTGCGATTCGAGAAAGACGAGGCGACGTGTGTGCGGCACAATCGCGGGGATGTCACTGGCGACGAACATCTCCCCCTCGCCCTCGCCGATCACAACGCCGCCCGCGTTGCCCAACCGTGCGGCGACCAACACCCCAGGATGAAGCCTGCTCAGGACCACGATTGCGCTGGGGCCACGCAGCTCCGCCAGCGCGGCACGCACCGCGGAAACGAGCTCGCCGCCGCTGCCATTGTGGAGATGGCGGTGGATCAGGTGGACAATCACTTCGGTGTCGGTGTCGCTGCGAAACAGGTAGCCACTGCGCTGAAGCGACTCGCGTAAGTCGAGGAAGTTTTCGACGATTCCGTTTTGCACTACGACAATGTCGCCATCAGGGCTGGCGTGTGGATGCGCGTTGCGCTGAACGGGCGGACCATGTGTGGCCCAGCGCGTGTGGCCCGCGCCCACTTGCCCGGACACAGGGTCCGTCTCAACTGTTGCCAGGAGGTTGCCCAGTTTGCCGGGTTCGCGACGTACATGGATGCAGCCGCTTTCGTCCATCACCGCCAACCCAGCCGAATCGTATCCCCGGTACTCGAGTTGGCGCAGGCCATTCAGGATAATAGGCGCCGCCTCTTGCGGGCCCACGTAGCCAACAATTCCGCACATTTGAATTCTCCCCTCTGGAGATGAAGTGGCAGCAGGTCTTGCCGGCGCTGCGCCATACATGACGCTTCGCCGGCCGATACGGCAGTCCTGCTGCCGCTCGTTTTGTCAATGCGTTTGGATGTCCACTGCGTGCACATTGTCGCGGCAGTTGCCTGCCGGTTTTACGCGACACACTTGTCTTGCGTGAGGGGAGAATTGGTGCGGGCCGTGGACGCGACCCGTGAGGCTTCCGCTGATCGTTCGATTTTCCGGCGGCAATCACGCTCCGCCGTTAGCCCGACCTCGCGGCCGGGAACCTCATCCTCGTCACCCGCCGACAGGCGCCTCGCGGCGACTGGTACGACGGGCCATGCGCTTTTCTCCCAAACTGCTACCTTGAATCCATCGCTCCACCTTTCTGCTTCGACAAACAAGCGCACAGCATGCCGGTTACTGTGCATGTGCCGGCAGTATATCAGCCACCCAGCGTCGTCGCCAATGCCAACTTGTCCATTCATAGGGAGCGCTCACACTGGACTTCACAGGATACGCGCATTGCGGGTATGATGTGGACAATCAATTTCCACCCAGGAGCCCAGAATGAAGTACCTCACTATCATTCGCCACGCCAAGGCCGAGGACCCGGCCAGTTTCGCCGAAGACGCGCTCCGCCCATTGACGGAAAAGGGGCGCAAGGACGCACGCGCAACGGCGCGTGTGGTAGGCAATCTGCAACCGCGCGTCGACTGGTGGATCGCGTCGCCTGCGCTCCGCTCGCGGGAATCTTGTGACATTCTGCTCACCACGCTCGATCTTGAGGACGAAATTCATTATGACGAGGATGTCTACCTGGCGCCTCCGGAACGTCTGCTGACCATACTTGCGCGTACCCCGCTCACGTCCGAACACGTCGCGCTCATCGGTCACAACCCTGGCCTTGAAGAACTCATTGCGGGCCTTTGCGCAGGGGGCGCATTGAACCTCAACTTCCGCCTGCCCACTGCAGCATTGGCGCACATCGAGCTCGAGCTTTCCCGTTGGGATCAGCTGCGCTGGGGCTGTGGACAGTTGCGCATGCTGGTCTCGCCCAAACTTCTGAAAAAATGACCACTCAGTCCGCCGCAAGTCCCATTGCTGCCATTTTTGACCTGGACCACACCCTCGTCGCAGCAAGCACGGGAACCCTGGTTTTGCGCTACGTGCGCGAAACCGGCATTTTCAACGAGTACCTCGAGCGCCGCGCCGTCGCCAGCATCGTTGCCGGCACACTTCTCTACAAGGTCGGCGCGTGGGATGCGACGCGCATTATGCAGACGACTGCGCGCATCGCACGCGGCATTCCACTGCCGGTTATGTGGCACATGGTCGAACGATGGTTTGACGAACAGCTTCGACATATGCTTGCACCAGGCGCCCTGGAACGCCTTGCATGGCACGTTGAAGAGGGCCACCTCCCCATAATCTGTACGGCAAGCAGCCAGTTCAGCGCGCTGCCTGTTGCGCGTCACCTGGGCATAGCACACGCGATCTACTCCGAATGGGAAGATGATGGCACGGAGATGACGGGCACCGTGCGGCTGCCGATTGCGTATGGTACGGGCAAGGTTTTCTGGCTGCGCCGAATGGCAGCCGAACACGGCTTTCGCCTGAATGATGCGTACTTCTACACCGACGATGTGTCGGACATGCCGTTGCTGCAGTGCGTGGGACACCCATACGCAGTCAATCCTTCGAAGCGGCTGCGCGCCATGGCAGGCCGCAATGGCTGGCCAATCCTCACCTGGTACTGAGGACGAGGCTATGCAAGCTGCGGGCACTCCAGGAACAACAAAGCGAGGCTTCCATAGGTGGGAGCCTCGCTTCATGTTCATCAACTCTCTGCGCTTCACCCGTAAATGTAGGCCCCGCCTTCCCCAGTCGCAACCTCGCCGCGCATGAGTTGCTCGAAGACATCGAGAACTTGTTCGACGTCTGCGGCGGTCACCTGGTAATTGGTGACAATACGCATGCGCACTCTATCCAGCGGATTGAGCAGCACACCCCGTCCCGCCAGTGCGTCGGCAACCAGCACCGCGTCAACGTCAGCGCGTGTGACAGTCACAACAACCATGTTCGTTTCCACGCTTGCGGGGTCTACCTTGAGTCCGTCAATACGTGCCAAGCCGTGCGCCAGCGCACGCGCATTGGCGTGGTCGTCGGCGAGACGCGCATACATTTCTTCAACGGCAACGATGCCGGCCGCCGCAATCACGCCCGCCTGACGCATGCCGCCCCCCAACAACTTGCGGTTGCGGCGGGCGCGCTTGATGAAGACCGCACTGCCGGCAATGATAGAACCGACGGGCGCCGCCAGTCCCTTGCTCAGGCAACAGGTCACGCTGTCGGCTGCGGCAACAAGGCGCGCCGGCGTTACGTCCTGTGCAACAGCCGCATTCCACAGGCGCGCGCCGTCAACGTGAAGAGCCAGGCCGCGCGCATGCGCCAGCGCGCCGACCGCATCCATGTACTCAGCACGCAACACGCGGCCGCCACAGCGGTTGTGCGTGTTCTCCAGGGCGATCACGCTTGTACGCGGGAAGTGTTCGTCGTCGGCACGAATCGCGTGCTCGATTGCCTCGAGCGCCATTGTTCCATCCGGCAGATTTGGAACCGTATGCGGGTGGAGGCCACCCACACCCGACATGCCCCCCTGCTCGTAGTAGAAGATATGGGCGTTGTCACCCAGGATCACTTCGCTGCCGCGCTCACCATGGCTAAGCAGACAGATCAGATTGCCCATCGTGCCACTCGGCACAAAGACGGCGGCTTCTTTGCCAAGCAGTTCGGCGACCAGCCCCTCAAGCCGGTTGACTGTCGGATCTTCTCCATAAACGTCATCACCGACTTCGGCTGAGGCCATCGCGCGCCGCATGGCGTCGGTGGGTTTGGTGACGGTGTCGCTGCGCAGGTCAATTGTTTGGTTCATCATTTGTTGTTGGGGGTGATGTGGTTGACTGGTTGACTGGTTGAATGGTTGACTGCTGCGGTGGACCGCCACGTCCTGCAAATGAAACGCACCGTCGTAGCGGCTGCTTCAGCTGCCGAACTTGCCAATCGCGTCGCGATTTATCCCATCGGTAGCGAAAGCGCCGCTCCGAATTCCCGCCGCACTTTCAGGACAGGGCATTGCCCTTCTCAATAGAGGTGAGTCCGAGCGCGACTCCCCCTACTTGCCCAACGCGAACGCTCGTCGATAGAGCAGTGTGTAGCCATCGAGATCGATATCGCGCGGGTTGCCGATGGTTTGCGGGTCGTTGAAGGCCAATTCGGCAAGCAGGGGAGTCTCCTCCTCGCTGAAACCAAGCTGCTGCAGAGACGGAATGCGCAAATCGTGGGTCAGCCGGTAGACGGCCTCGACGGCCTTCTCGGCAGCCTGCCACACGGACAGCCCCCGAGTGTCTTCGCCAAGCGCCTGCGCAATCCGCGCAAACTTCTGTGGTTCGCCTATGTAGTTGTACTCCATGACCGGACCGAGCAGGAATGCCGTCAACGGTCCGTGCGGGGCCGTGGGGTGTACGCCGCCCGCAGTCTGACTCATCGCGTGCGCCGCGCCGGCACTCTCTGTGCCATAGGCCATGCCACCGAGCATTGCCGCCATGGCCATTTTGTAGCGCGCCTCACGGTTCTGCCCCTGGGCATAGGCGATCCGCAGCCAGTCACCTACATACTCCATCGCCATCAACGCCACGGCGTCGGGCCACGGCTGCGCATATGCACAGGTGTAGCACTCGACGGCGTGCGCTAGAGCGTCCATGCCCGTTCCAGCCGTCACGTGTGCCGGCAAATTCACGGTGAGTTCGGGATCGAGCAGCGCCACGTGGGGACCGATCAGCGGCGTGCCACCGACGTTGTACTTGATCTTGCGCACAGGGTCCGTGATGACAGCCCAAAGTGTCACTTCGCTGCCGGTGCCCGCGGTGGTCGGTATCGCAATTAGCGGCGGTATGCGCTTGACGATGGGATTGGGTGACGCCCATTCGTACTGGCCGATGGAACCGCCGTTCGCAACAACAACGCCAATGGCTTTCGCCGTATCGATTGAACTGCCGCCGCCTAGCCCAATCAGTCCGTCACAGCCTTCGCGCGCGTAAACCTCGGCCCCCTCGTCGACCAGTGCAATCGGCGGGTTGGGAATCACCGCGTCAAACTGGCAGAAGTCTATGCAGGAACGGCGCAATAGGTCGCCCACCACGCCTGCAAGTCCAATGCGCACAAGCCCGTTGTCGGTCACCAGCAGAGGTCGCGTCATTCCCAGTGCGCGTACTTCGTCAGGCAACGCCTCAAGCCCACCCAAGGCATGCTTGACAATCGTTGGCACTTCAAAGGATCTCAGATTCATGGTTAGTTCCTCGGTAGGCCGTGGAAACTGATCAAGCGTTTGCGTGGGTGACGATGCCGCGAGCCAGTACGGTGGATTGCTCTTTGCGCGCTTTCGTTACTCGTTCCAGCATTCCATTCCAGGCACAAGGGCGCGCAAGCGGCGCACCCTGTTACCCGGCAAGATCCAGGAACTCCTCGATCGTAGAGAGCAGGCGATCCAGGTCGTCGTCCGTTGTCTCGCCCATGTGCGCAATGCGAAAGGCTTTGTTTTTGTAGATCCCGTAGCCGTTGCTGATTTCCATTCCCCTGGCCCCAAGGAACTCGTTTAGCAACTCGACATTGATTGCGCGCGTGTTGGTGATGGTCGTCACGGTGGGCGACCGATAGCCCGCCTCCGCCATCAACTCAAACCCGTTAGCAAGCGCCCACTCCTGCGTACACTGGGCGAGGCGGGCGTGGCGGTCAAAGCGTTCGTAGACCCCTTCGGCAAAAATGTGTTCGAGTTGTGCGCTGAGCGCACGCATGAGAGAGATCGCCGGCGTAGACGGTGTGGTGCTCTTCTTGAGGGACTTGTCAAGGTTGAGAAAGTCGAAGTACCAGCCCCGCCCCTTGACTCCTGCAGCGTGTTCCATCAATCGCTCGCTCACCGCCGCAAACGCAAGGCCGGGCGGCAGAGCCAGCGCCTTCTGTGATGCTGTGGCAAGAAAGTCCAGCCCCCAGGCGTCGAAGGGAATCAGGAATCCGCCGAACGACGATACGGCGTCAACAAGGACGAGGGTTTCAGGGCTAAGCTCACGCACTGCCGCGACAATCCCGTCAATCGGGCTGATGACGCCCGTGCTCGTCTCATTATGCACAACCGTCACGGCCTCGATCGGGCCGTCACGCAGTGCCTCACGCAGCGCGCCGCTGACTTGCTCCGGCTTCACTGCGCTGTTCCAGGGGATGTCGACGCGGATCGCCTCCTTGTCACAGCCGGCGGCCACATTGCACCAGCGCTCGCTGAACGCGCCATTTACGAAACAGAGCACGCGCCGCGCCACGCTGTTACGTATGGCGGCCTCCTGCATGCCGCTGCCTGACGCCGCAACGATGAAGACACGACCGCGCGCCCCAAAGAGGCACTGAAGCATCTCCTCGCACTTGAGAAAGAGCGCTTCAAACTCATCACTGCGGTGGCCAATCATCGGCTCGGTCTGTGCTGCCAGAACATGAGGCAATACGTCGGTTGGACCGGGTATGAACAACCGCTGCGGTGGCTTCTGGCTTTCAATCATGCGAGTGTCTCCTGAATCGCGTCGGCGCCACTGCTACGGGCGGCTGGTTGGTGCGCTTTGCGTCCGGCTATTGTGCCATTGAGCGAAAGAGCAGCGCAACTCGCGTGCAGCGCACTCGCCTCTAATGCGCGCCCTCGTCAGGTGCACTGCACGGGCTACCACCCACTGCGTGGGACGCCGCCGCGCTGCGAGAGCATCTCTTGGACTTCCGCGCGCTTGGCCCGGCCGCGCTTATAGCATTTACGCAAGTCACGCTTGCGTTGATTACCTGAAGGTGATAGTCTGTCGGCGTCGAAGTTACCGGAAGTCGCACTAATCGCTCCTCATTTTTGCCAGTGCCTTGTCAGCAACTCGGCCTATCTCGATTCAGCCGAGGCTGCCAGGGCTTGTTCCGCGCTCAAATCCTCCTCCCTGCAATCCCCATCCTCATTAGAAGGTTCAATTCATCATTCAAGGAGTCGGAGAAGAAAACATGAATTTCAGGCTGAACGAACTCACAACCGCAGATCCCAAGGTGCTCGAAGCTCTCGGTGGCGTAGGTGTCGCGACGACGGACAAACTGCTTGCCTCTGCAAAAACGCCGGATGAGCGCAAGGCGCTTGCAGAGAAAGCAGGAATTGACGAAGCCAAGGTGCTCGCGATGGCCAATCGCGCCGACCTCGCACGTATCAAGGGGATCGGCCCTGTCTACTCCGATTTGCTGGAGCATGGTGGCGTCGACACGGTCCTTGAGCTTTCACGCCGCGTCCCTGCGAACCTCCACGCCAAACTCGTTGAAGCATCAGCAACCCACCACACCCAGCGCGTTCCCCGCCCGGACGAGGTGGAGGGCTGGGTGAATCAGGCCAAGCAACTGCCTGCTGCACTCAAGTACTAGAGTCGCCTTGGCATGGAGAGGGGGGTGGGCGCATGCCCACCCCCCTCTCTTTTTGCGTCATATTCATTTCTTCGCTGCAGCAGGCGCAATTGACGCGAAGTCACGCGCAGGGCGGAACGCGCTGCCCGGCTTCTTCGGCCCGTGGCGCCGAACTTCACTGCAGCGCGATCGTTATGGCCGTTGTGCCAGAACTGACCGAACCGCCCGAACCTGAACTCACCGCCTGAATTCCGTAGTTGACCGGTTCGGTCGGCGCGTCGCCTGGAACTGAAACGCCGAGTGTGATGCGCGCTTCGTTGCCGGGGCCCATCGAGGGGATCGCAAGGTTGTTGTTGGCGCACACGCCGTCACCTCGGCAAAGCTCCGCCGGCCAGGGCCCCAGGTCAACGATGCCCACAAGCATGTTGTCAATCACCTCACCGGTGTTTGTAACAACCAACTCGATCTTGCATGTTGTACCCCGCGCACATGCCTGATCGGTACCGCCCTGCACGCTCACAGCTACGCCCCAGTTGATGTCGGGCGTCGGCGTTTCCGTCGGCGGGAGCGGCGTCCAGGTTGGCGTGAACACCGGAATCTCGGTGAAGGTGGCCGTGGGGCGTGGGGTGTCTGTTGGCATCAGCATCGTCACCGTCGTCGTGTAGGTGCGCGCCGAGCCATCCTCCAGAACGACCACCAGGTGGTACGTCTCCACCAGGTCATCGACACATTCTTCCTTCTGGCCGCGGCCGTCAACGCCAAGATTCTCGTAATAGACTTCACGCACGTTTCTAACATCCCAACTCAGGATGGTGCAGCCCCCATTGGGCACAAGCTGCTGCGCCGGTGCAAACACAATCACGGGCGTGCCCATCGGCGTCGCCGAAGGCGTTTGCGTGGGCATGTTGGTCGCGGTCTCGGCGGCCGCCGTGCTTGTTGGAATATCGAAGACGGGCGTTGCGCGACGTGTCGGCACCTCGAGAAGGATATTTGGGCGGCGTTTTCGTCGGCTGAGGCTCGACGACAATCAACGGCACATTCACTGGTCCGCTTTGCGGCGTGGGGGTGACCGCCGGCGGATAGACCTGCGCCTGATTGTTTTCTGGAGACTGAAGCGGCGCAATTGCACTTTCCGACTGCTGGTCTAATCGGGTGTCTGATTGCGCCTCGACCACTGGCGCAGCGCTGGCAATTTGTGGCGCAATTGCCGTGAGAACCAAAAACTGCGGTGCAAGCGCCACATCACCGCTCGCGACCGATTGAACCGAGCCCGCTTGTCTCTCATCAAGGAAACTCTGCACCTGCTGCCAACCCGAATAGGTGGCCAAGCTTGCACCACATAGCATCATCGCGATGAAGACGACGGCCGTGCTCATCCACGCCCAGCGGCGGCGAGTCTGGATAGCCTCGTCATCACCCGCAATTGCCATCAATTCGGGACGCAACTGGTCCGACGCAAGGACCCCACCCGCCACTTCCGCAGCCGTACTGGAATCGACGCGACCGTGCGTCGCCATTGCCTGGGCGGCGCGATAGCGCGGACAGAGGCGGCAGCCACCCGCCAGACAGTAGGTCGCCTGATCTGCCAGAAGGAGCATGTCGCGGTCGTCCGCGGCCATGCACTTATTCTCGAAGGATGGATATCCAACGGGAGGGCCCGGATTATTGTTGTCGTCGAGCGTTCCCAACAGCGGGCAGGGTGGGTGGGCCATTGGCTCTTGGCGCTACGCAGGTGGCAATCGAAGTTCGCCGTACGGACCGAGAAAGTTGGTCAGAGTTTCGTGGTGCAGGCAGTATCTGCAGTCGGCCGCGGTGAGAGCCGGATGGGGTGTTGGGCACTTGCAGTGTACTACAGAATTGCGTCTCAAACAATCGTGCGCGCAAATGTGAGCGCCTCTTCGCGGCTGCTGATTTCGCCTGCAGCCTGTGCTTCGGCAATCTGCTCCATGAGCCGGCCAAGGGCCGGGCCGGCGGGCAGATCGAGGGCCTGCATAAGGGTTCTGCCATCAACAAGGGGGTGCTGGGTTGGCCGCTCGATCCCTTGTTCGCTGTAGAGAAACGTGAACATCTGCGCAACGTGCACGAGGTACGCGCGCCATTCGCCATCTTCAACCAGTGCGTTGGTCGCCAGAAAATCAGCGAGAGCCAGCATGAGAACATCAACACCGGCGGGGCGGTCACTCATCCTTGGCCCGACATCCTGGAAGAAACGGTAGCGCGCGCGGCGGCTGATTTCGGCATCCGAAAAGCTGGCGTGAAGTAGGTGAGGACGCATGTGCGCCTTGATTACCGCGTCAACAAGATCGGCTTCGCCGCGACTGAAGCGCAGATCCTCGATGCGCCGTCTTGCAAGCCGCGCACCAACAACCTCGTGGCCAAAGAACCGCGCCCGGACATTGCCCTCGGCGCTCACTTCAGTCGAGCGTGTTGCCGGTTTGCCCACATCATGGAAGAGTGCATGCCAGACGAGCCACTCGGCGCGCAACCTTCCGCCCGCCTCGGCGCTGGAGAAGTGGCGGCGCAGATAGAACGCCCATGTATCAAGCGCTTGCGTCAGAACATTGACTCTGGCGGCCGTCGCGCCATCAAGCAGGGTGCGCGTCCTGCGCCCAAGCAGCCAATCGCGCAGAACAGCGGCGTTTTGCACTGCGGCAAGGGTGTGATGATAGACGTCCTTGTCGTGCGGTTTCGTCTGTTCGACAAACTCCGTTGCTGCAACTTCCGGCAACACCATTGGCAGCAGGCCGGTCGTTCGCAGCAGTTCGACGGCCCCAGCAGGATTTGACCCCGCACACATCTTCCAGAGTTCGTCGCGTACACGCTCCGGGCTCACCAATTGCACAGCCCGTCCCATACGTAGCATCTGGTCAAATGTGGCATCTTCAATCGGGAAGCCGAGATCGACGCTGAACCGAACCGCGCGCAGCAGGCGAGCCGGATCGTCGGCGAGACTCGATGCGTTCACTCGCCGCAAACGACCGGCCGCCAGGTCGTTGATGCCATCGCAGAGATCGATAAGCTGCACTGGAAACGCGCTACCGCTCATGGGACCCAATGCGAATGCCATCGCATTGATGGTGAAATCCCGGCTCAACAAGTCTGCTTTGATCGATCCGCCTCGCAGCGAGGCAATGTCACACACAAGTGGTGCGGCCCCGGCGCTGAAGATCACACGTGCTACGTCGCGCCCTTCATCGAGCGCATAAAAGGCCCAGCCGAGCCTGTCTGCCACCTGTCGAGCGACAGCAATCGCCGAGTTCCCCACTACAAGGTCAAGATCGAGGTTTACGGCAGTACGACCGATCAGCGCATCACGTACGACGCCGCCCACAACGTAAACCGGCTGTACCTGGCTCGCAATAGCAGCGACGAGCGCAGCAAACGGCGCGCGCTGTGGCTCCCAGTGGATCACTTCTGCCAGAGTATTCATGCGTGTATTGTAAAGGAAAGCTGGACTGGGCGCGAATCGGCCTGCGTACCGGTTTGGAATCAGAAAGCAAATTATAAGCGCATAATCGCGCATTATCTGCTATAATGCTTGACGTGAGCCAGGTCGCTCGTTAAGGCGTCCCGCGCCTCACAATCAAACCTGGGTCGAACGTGACCGACTCGCCCATCTCCGTTCGCTGGAGTCGCTTCCCGTGCCAGTCATCCGCAGGCAGATCCCGTCGAGTGTTACCAGTTTCATTGGCCGTGATGACGAGAAGTCCGCGCTGCACCAACTACTCGCGCAGGAAAACCGAACGCGCCTCGTCACTGTGACCGGAGCCGGCGGCGTGGGCAAGACGCGACTTGCCATGGAGGCGTTGCGAACCCTGGCCGATCGATTCGCAGATGGGATTTGGATAGTCGAACTGGCGACTTTAGACACAGGCAGCGATATCTCGCAGCGGATCGCCGCGGAACTTGGACTTGGGGTCGAATTCGAGGAGTCGGCCCTCGACACTCTTGTTAAATTCATCGCTTCACGCGAAATGCTCATTGTCCTGGACAATGGTGAGCACCTCACAGATGACTTGGCCATCGTCGTCAATACACTTCTTCTGCAAACGGAGAAGCTGAAGGTTCTTTGTACAAGTCGCGAGGCACTTCACCTACCCGGGGAAACGCGGATGACACTGCAGCCAATGGAGACTCCCAAACCGTCGGCAAAGGGCGCCTTAGCAAGCGTTCGCAACTTCGAGCGCGATTCGCCTGTTCCAGGAGCGCGCCGCCGCTGTATCTCCCGGGTTCGTCGTGGGTGACGAAAACGTTGCATCCGTTGCCGAAATCTGCAGCACGCTTGACGGGATACCCTTGGCGATCGAGTTGGCGGCGGCGCAAATGCCGCGTCTTCACTCCTTCAGAAATCGCTCAGCGCCTGAAGGCCGATCTGACCTTTCTCAACAATGGACGCGCAAACGTCGAACGGCACATTACCCTGGAAGCTGCGATAGCATGGAGCGAACACCTGCTTCAGCCGATTGACTTGTTACTCCTGCACCGCATGTCGATCTTCGCCAGTTCCGCTCGTTTCTCCGCAATCCAGACCGTTTGCGCAGACGAGGAGCTTCCTGCTTCCTTCATTCTTCCCGCCTTGACGCGGCTCGTTGACAAGTCGCTGGTTTTCACCGTCCCGTCTGGTGAACACATGCGCTTTGGCATGCTGGGGACGATCAAGCGCGTTGCGTTCTCAGGCCTGGAGCTCAGCGGCGGACGCGCCGAAATGGAACTGCGCCATGCGCGATGGGCCCAGCAACTCGCCCTGGAGGCGGGCGCAGGCGTGCTAACGCGCGACTCGATCGCATGGGTCCAGCGGCTCGCGGTTGAGTATGAGAACCTGAGCGCGGCGATAACGTTTGGCCTCGAACACGACCTGGAGATGGCTGCAGTGATTGTCGCCGATCTCGCCTGGTTCTGCCTGTGGCGTGACCGTCTGGGTGATGCACGGGGCTGGACGCACGCCATCCTTGCGAAACAACAGGACTCAATCTCACTACAGACGCGCGCCCGCGTACTTTACGCAGATGCGCTGACGCGTGCGTGGACCGCCGACTTTGGCGGTGCGATGATGGAACTCGATGAAGCACAACGGATTGCTCTTGCTGAGAACGATGAAGAACTCACCTTGCTTGTGTCCGAACTCTACACCATCGTGGCGGTCTACGGAGGAGATTCAGAGCGGGCCAGGGAGCTTTTGGAAGAGATCGAGGCGCAGGGCGTGCCGGAAGGTCTGCCGCTCTTCGCCGCAATGCATGACTTCCTTGCCGGCCTGATTGCCCGCGCTTCGGGTAACCTCAGCGGCTCGCTGATTCTCATTGATAGCGCCCAACGCCAGCTGCGTGCATTCGGCGAACTGTTCATTTTGTGCGCCTGCCTGAACGAAGCGGCCCGCACTCATCATCTCAACGGCGATATTCATAGCGCCGAAAGATTGTATCGCGAGTGCCACGAGTTGGCGCTGCGCACCCAGAATTCGCCTCTCCTGACATCCACGTTCTTTGGCATTGCCGAAGTATGCCAGTTGGCGGGAAACCTGCGCGAGGCACTGGATTGGTTCGAGGCAGGCATCGAACATCTGAAAGGTCTGGGCAAGCGGGTTGACGTGGCATCTGTGCTGGGGCTTGCTTACGTCGCAGGCGGTGCAGGACTTCACGCTCTTTCAGTAAGTCTCTACTCGGCGGCCTCGATTCGCTGGCCCATTGGGGAAGCGCTTTCATCAATCGTCGAGGTTCCCTACAGACAGCAATTCACACGTTCTCACACATTTCTGGGTGAGGCCGAATTTCAGCGCGCGGCGCGCGAAGGCGCCTACTGGTCGCTTGAAAATGCACTGGAGCAGGGACTGGCCAGACTCCACGCAAGCCTCAGTGACGGTCAGCAGAATCACGAGCCCGGAACTGCAGATTCGGCTCCTGGGCGCCGGGCAGGTACTTCTCAATGGCCGCCGGCTTGAAATGGCCGATTGGAAATACGCCCTCGCCCGCGACCTTCTCTTCTATCTGATCACCGTTGGCGAGCGCACGCGCGAACAAATAGTCCTCGATTTCTGGCCCGACGTAAGCGCTGCCCGCGCCCGCAACCGACTTAACGTCACGGTCCATTTTCTGCGGCGCGCACTTGGCACCCGACAGTGGATTGTCTTTGAGAACAATCGTTATCGCTTTGACCCAATTGGCCCTTACTCATGCGATCTTGATGATTTCTATGCATCCACAGCTCTGGCTGCGCGAATTGCTCCCTCGCAACCTGCGCAGGCAATCGAAAGCCTGGAGCACGCAATTGCACTTGCACGCGGCGAGTTCCTGGAGGATGTCATTGACGGTGAGTGGCATGATCCGTTGCGTCGCGCGATTCATCAGGATGTGCATGAATCACTGCTCATGCTGGCGAACCTGCAGATCGACTGCCGGCTCGCGCAGAATGCGGTTTACACGCTGAGCCTAGCGATGCGTTCAGAGCCCTATTCCGAAGAGACCTATTGCACTCTCATGCGCGCGCACTTGCTGCGCCGTGATTTGGTGCAGGTCATGCAAGTCTATCGCCACTTGAGCGAAGTGCTCGAAGAGGAATTCGGTGTCTCGCCCACGCCCGAAACCGCAGCGCTATACCAGATCAATCGTGCTTGCGCTGCGCGAGGAGGAAGTCGGAGACGACACTTCGTCCACAATTGAGGGACGTGATCGGGAACGGGACTACGCCCGCCACATGCAGCGATCCGAAACGCACCGGCGACGCCAAGCGAAATAAAGCGACTTTGTTCATTCTCCGACTCTGGCGAAACATGGCGTCACAGCGAGGCTTCCGCGGTTGGGAGCCTCGTTTTCGTTCCAGAGATGGCCTCAAAGCGGCATGGCTCGGCCCTATCCGTATAAGCAAAATGTAAGTGCTTCGCGCTATGATGCGGCGCAGCGTTTATCTCACGCGCAATAATGCAGCGGGTGTCGATGGCGCATGTCCCTTGATGCGCCATCATCACCGCTCTGGGCAGCCTCCGACGCCCCTGAGACCTGCACTCCCAGCCATCCCACATAGTCCTCCTGCGGTCGAACGCACACGTCTGCCGCATCTCTGCGCGCACAGTTGCCGCCCCTTTTGCACCTCGTGGCTTCAACCGTTATGATCAGTGTACGTTCGTCCTGGGTGAGTATCTCACCCAGTAAGCGCAAAGTTGTTTGACGGTATTTCAGACAGCGCCAACTTTGACGGTCGTCCAAACGCTCGGAGATTCCATGTACACCGTTTACAACAATGACACCGGCGCCGAACTCGGCTTGATGACGGAAGAGCAACTCGCATTTCTTGCCGCGCACCTTGAAGAAGAGTCGGAGGAAGACCACGACTACTACATCATGTCACCTACCGTCGACTTGATGGAGTCCGTCGGCGGCGATCCAGCACTGATCGCCCTCCTGCGCAAGGGCATCGGCGCCGAAGACGGCGTCGAGATTCGCTGGAAAACCACGTACTGAACAACCGCCGATCTGCCGTGCGCCGTGCGGCAGCGTGTTTCGGCCACACATTGTGAAGCCTCATGTTTCATTTGACTACCGCGACGATCGGACTCCTGGTCGCACTGGTTGCCACCTT
Source organism: uncultured Chloroflexia bacterium (assembly GCA_963735275.1). Taxonomy (GTDB): domain Bacteria; phylum Chloroflexota; class Anaerolineae; order Caldilineales; family Caldilineaceae; genus UBA5069. The sequence goes on from CAVTKJ010000004.1 coordinate 1,977,250, forward strand.
TGTGGCGGCTCGTGACCAGTTGCGCAAGCCCGCGTCCACCACGCCCATCCTCGCGGGCGTCATGTTTCTTGCGGTGATTCTGTCAGTCATGGCGCGGACGCCTCCGTCGTTCTACTACAAGGGGAGCGTGACCCTCGCGCTGCTCATCGCTGCCATCGCCACGGTGTTTATGGTCATCGAGGGCACGCCGCTCATTGTGCGCTCCGGCGCAAACACAATCGTCTATTTCATCCTCTGGCTGGGCTTTCTTGTCACGGCGGGGCGGGCATTCTGGACGCTGCCGGCCCTTCTTGCTTTTGCCATCGGCCTCGTGGCTTATGGTGCGCTCTTCCTCATTGTCCGCAAGCGACTCAAATGGCTGGCCCTGACAGTATTGCTCTACGCGCTCAATGCAGCGATGGTCGTCGGCGGCGCAGCCGCGCTGCTTGTCGTCCGCCCGGCCCTGTGGAGCGTTCTGGCCCTGATCGGTGCCGTATTCCTTACCGGCGCCGACGTCGTTGCGGCACAGAGCACCTGGCGGAGTCCGCTGCGCAACGACCGGCTCTACCAGACCCTCTTGATCGCCCTTGGTGCGATCCTGCTTGCAGTGTCCGTGTGGGGTGACGCGCTCACGCGTCTCTGGCCCATCGGCTGACGCCGGCGCTTGGCCATCCTGCGCCTGCACTCACTCTCTTGAAATGCCCGCCCCCGCAATTCAGCAACCTGTGTACATCTCGGAGCCGTCAGGCCCGGCCTGGCGCATTGGCTGCCTGCTTCTGGCTCAATTCACTGCCCGCTGACCCCAAAACGGAAAGAATGGTGACCCCATGCACGCACGCATTTTCCGGAGCGCCGGGAGAGTTGCGCTCATTGTCGCTCTTCTGGCGGGAGTCGTCCTGCCGTCCGGCGACGCCAGGGCATTAGCACCTGCTACCGCCCTGCCCGCGGGTTTCTATGAGGAGCAGATCGTCGGCGGGCTCAAGTTGCCGACCTCGTTCGCCGTTGCGCCTGATGGCCGCATCTTCATCACCGAGAAGAGCGGAATCGTGCGGGTTGTGGACGACGGTGTTCTACAGACCGACCCATTCATTGATCTGCGCACAGAAGTCAATGACGCAGCCGACCGGGGCCTGATGAGCGTTGCCGTCCATCCCCGCTGGCCGGCGCAGCCCTACATCTACCTCGCCTACACGTATGACCCGCCTGAAGCCGGTGACTACCCGCCAACTGGCGCGCGTCTCGCGCGTTCTGCGCCTGCGCGCATCCGCCGACAATCTCAATGCGTACGAGCCAGACTCAGGCGAGGTGATTCTGGGCAGGAACAGCACATTTGCCAACATCGGCAACCCGGAAGTGGGTGATGAGCTTCCCTTCTCCTGCCTTGACGAAAATGGCCAGTTTGTCGTGGACTGTATCCCCGCCGAAGGCACCGCACACGTTGTGGACTTCCTCAAGTTCGCCGCCGACGGATCACTCTTTGTAAGCCTGGGAGATGGCATCGTCAACAGCAAGGGCAATTGGCGTGCGCAGGACCTCAACAGCCTGGCAGGCAAGGTCCTGCGGATTGACCCAATGAGCGGCGCCGGCTATGCGAACAATCCCTACTTTGATGGTGACGTGAACGCAAATCGAGCCAAAGTCTATGCTCTGGGGCTGCGCAACCCGTTTCGCTTCACCTTTGATGGCGCGGGGCGTATCGTCCTTGGCGAGGTCGGCAACAGTACGTGGGAGGAGATCAATCGCAGCGGGCCGGGCGCAAACTTCGGCTGGCCCTGCTTCGAGGGCGAAGAGCGGGTCTCCGACTGGGCCATTTGCGACCCGCTCTTTTCAGGCGCCGCCGAAGTGACCCAAGGCCTCTACGGCTACCCTCACTCGACAGTGCCGCAGCGCGGCGCGGCAATTGGCGGTGATTTCTATACGGGAACGCGTTATCCCGCTACGTATCGCGGAGCGTACTTCTTCACGGATTTCAACGGCGGCGTCATCACGACGATGCTATTCGACAAGGCGGGCGCCTACACGCTCGAGGAGTTCGCAACGTCCGCCCCTGGCCCCATCCAGATCAGCATGGGGCCGGACGGCAACCTGTGGATGCTCTACATCGCCACAGGCGAGCTTGTGCGCCTGCGCTACGGGGCCGATGACGCAAAGGCAGGCGCGACCGCGTCCGCAACGGCAACTTCCCCGCCTGGGGCCTCAGCAACAGAGGCTGTCAGCGAGACGACCACTCTCTCGGCAACTCTGACCGCCACAGCGACTCACGGAATCACCGAGTCGAATCCTTCCACCGAAACCGCGGCCGTGACTTCGACCGCCGCCATAACAGTGATCCCTTCCGCTACGGCGACGCCCCTGAAAGATGCAACCACGGACGGCAAGGGAGAGATTTCTCGCGAAATGTGGTCAGATGTCGCGGGTGCGTCCATCGCCGACCTGACCGGCAGTCCGAACTACCCTGATACGCCGGCATTCGCAGACACCCTCACCGAGCTTGAGGTCATACTTGACGAGGAAAATATTGGCCAGCGCATCCGCGGCTATCTCTATCCGCCAACCACGGGAGTCTATCGCTTCTGGATCGCCTCCGACGATGAAGGGCAACTGCTCCTCAGCCGCGATGCGACGGCAGCCAATGCAAAACTGATCGCGTCCGTGCCCGAGTGGACGCCGGACCAGGTGTGGGACAAGTACCCGGAGCAGAAATCGGCGGCAATCCTGCTCCTCGCCGGCAAGCGCTACTATATCGAGGTGCTCCACAAGCAGGGTACGCTGGCCGGCAACCTTTCAGTCGCATGGCAGCCGCCCAAGAGCGAGCGCACCGTGATTGGCGGAGAGTATCTGTCGCCGCTTGAGTAGTCGACTTTGCGGTTTGCCGAACCTCAAGTCGCGCCGGATTGCACCGGTTAAGATGTAATCGCCAGAGAGTCCTGGAACGCGAATGACGCGGATCGCGCGGATTGAACACTCCCGCGTGAGGTAGTATGCAATGGAATGTATCCCCAAAGGCGTGGCTCATTGACCGGTTGAAATCAGCGTCTATCTGTGCAATCCGCGTCCAGGTTGTTTCACTTCTTCTCGCTGGACACTGAGTGCAACCGGAATACAAACAGAACGGCCCACCGAAATCGGTGGGCCGCTTTGCTGGCGGAGACGACGGGATTTGAACCCGCGACCTACGGCTTGACAGGCCGTTGTGCTAACCGCTACACCACGTCTCCACACTGGTCGCGAGCGGTAAAGCAAAGGGTATCATTCTCGCCTGCGGATGTCAAAACTGATCGCCACTGAATGACGTTGATCCGTAGTGAAATTCGCGATCGCGCCTCATGCCGTGAGTGCCGGAAGCTGCGCCGGCAACGCGGCCCAATCGGGGCTGTCGCCCGCGTGCGCATAGTCGCGCTGCCAGAGCACTCTGTCGCCCTGCACAAGGAACAGACCGGGCATCTGACGCGGATCACCCACCGGCTTGCCCGGAATGTTGCCTTTGGCAATCGCTCGGACTGAACAGGAGATCACGCCGAAACTCATCATCTGCGAAGCAGTTCCCTGCTGAAGCCCAAATGCCCTGTAGAGGGGTAGTCCGGGGCCGTCGGCAAGCCCTTGCGCCTCGGGCCAGCGCTCGGCAAAAAAGGAATCGCCATCACTGGGATTGCCCATGAAGACAAAGACCACTCGGGGATAATCCGGATTCGCAGCGACCGCTGCGCGCAAGTCCGTTACGGTCTCGCGACAGAATTGTCAACCAAAGTGGCGCAAAAATACGAGGAGCGTGGGGCCGGACCCTAGCAATTCGCCCACTGTCATGCCGCCGGTGTTGTAACCATCAGCAGGCAGAGCCATCACTTCTGCGGGAATCTTATCCAAAACGCCACGTCCTTCCAGGAATCGCACTTCAATCGTTGCTCAATGTACAATTGCACCAGCTATTATCTTCGTTCAAGAGTAACAGAGCGCCGCCCGCCTGCCGTATCGCCGCTTCCATTCCGCAATATTTGGGCAAACTCTGTGCAAATCTGCCAAGGAGCTCCTGCCCATGCCCACCCTCAACGCCGCTCCTGACCTAATCATCTACAACGCAAGAGTCATCACCATGCTTCCCGCGCTCCCCAGTGCGCAGGCCGTAGCCGTACGCCAACATCGCATTCTTGCCATTGGAGAGGATGAGGAAGTGCTGGCGCTTGCGGGCGCGCAAACGCGCCTGGTTGACGCGCAGGGTGTGACGCTGCTTCCCGGCCTCACCGACGCACACATTCATTTCGGCGACTGGAGCCTGCAGCTCGGCGCACTTCAGGTTGCCGACACGCACTCCAAAGCGGCCATGCTAGACAGGCTTGCGGCCCATGCAGAAAAAACACCCTCCGGCGGGTGGATCGTAAGTCGCGGCTGGAATGAATCGCGCTGGGGCGAATCGGCCTTTCCTACCGCTGCCGAACTCGATACCGCTACCGGAGCGGATCATCCCACGCTCCTTTACCGCAGCGACATGCACAGCGCTGTTGCCAATAGCGCCGCCTTGCGCATCGGGGGCATCACCTCCGTCACGGCAAACCCTGAGAACGGTTCCATCGATCGGGATGCATCAGGTACGCCGACTGGCGTGCTGCGCGAGATGGCGACCTTCCTCGTCGCCCGCCACGTGCCGGGAGCCTCGTTTGACGAGCGCCTTGAAGCCATGCGCGCGGGCATTCGCACGCTCCACAGCTTGGGAGTCACCGCCATTCACGACCAGCGCTATGGTGGCGGCAGCGAAGGCCCCGCAGCGCTTCGGGCATTCCAGGCACTAAACCGCGCCGGAGAGCTACTCCTGCGCGTCAACTGCAATGTTGCGGCGACCGACCTGGAGCACGTGCGCGGGATCGGCGTTGAAACCGGGTTCGGTGACGACCGGCTGCGGCTCGGCCATGTGAAGCTCTTCGCCGACGGCTCGCTTGGCAGCCGCACCGCGTGGATGCTCGATCCATTTCGCCGCCTTCCAGAGGATGACCCTTCCGGGCCACCCAACACTGGCGTAGTGGTCACCCAGCCTGAAGCAATGGCCGATATCTTCCGGCGTGCAGTGGCGGCCGGCTTTCCGATCAGCATCCACGCGATCGGTGATCGGGCCAACCGCGAAGTACTCGATGTCTTCGAAGAGGTCATCGCCGCAGGGCCCGCGCCAACTGTCCCGCACCGCATTGAGCACGCGCAGCTTCTTCACCCCGCTGATGCGGGCCGGCTTGCGCAACTCGGCATCACTGCCAGCGTGCAGCCCGTGCATGCGCTTGACGATATGGACACTGCCGACTTGCTTCTGGGTGAACATGCTGCGCGCGCGTACGTCTTTGCCGATCTGCTGCGAAGCGGCACCCGCCTCGCCTTCGGCAGCGATGCGCCCGTGGCCGACCCCAGCCCATGGCTTGGCCTTCACGCCGCCGTCGTGCGTACGCGCACCGACCGTCTCGAAGCGCCTGCCTGGTTTGGCGACACAGCGCATCCCGCTCATGGATGCGCTCGCGCGCCTACACAGTTGGACCGGCCGATGCAGGCGGATGGCAGGATGCCATCGGCACGATTGCGCTCGGCCGACGCGCGGACCTGGTGCTTCTCGATCGCGACCTCCTGGCGCTCGATTCCCAGGCAATCGCCGCAGGCGCGCTCGCGCAGACGCACGTGCGGATGACAGTCTTCGACGGCAAAATTGTGTGGGAGGCATAGCGCAGGGCATTTGTTGGTTCGACCAAGCGACATGAATCAGGCGGGCGCGGCATACGTCAAACATTGGCACCAGTCTTTGCACCACTCGTTCAATGGGGAGAATCATGGCACGTTCCAGGCAGGAAACAAGCAAGAGCAGCGCAGCGCTGAGCAAGGGTCCATTCGTGGTGATCGGCGGCGACGCCGCGGGGATGAGCGCTGCAAGCAAGATCAGACGCGACGCACGTGATGCCGAAGTGATCGTCTTCGAGAAATCACCCCACATCTCGTATTCCATGTGCGGCATGCCGTACTGGATTGCCGGTGAGATCGCATCGCAGGATAGCCTGATGGCGCTAACGCTTGAACGCGCCCGTCAAGAACGCGGTATCGACGTGCGCACGCTTCACGAGGTCACGGCCATCAACCGAGAGGCGCACACGGTCACTGTCAAGCGACTGGACACGGGCGACGAGTTCACTCAGCCTTACGCCAAGCTTCTTTACGCGACGGGCGCATCGGCGGCACGGCCACCGATTCCCGGCCTCGACCTGCCCGGCGTCTTCTCGCTGCGCACAATGACGGACGCAGAGGCCATCAAGTCGTTTGTTGATCAAACCCGTCCAAAGCGCGCGGTTGTCGTCGGCGCGGGCTACATAGGCCTCGAGATGGTTGAGTCGCTACGCGAAAGAGGACTGTCGGTGGACCTGGTTGAACTCGTGCCGCAGATCATGCCCAACATGGATGCCGACATGGTGGAGCCGCTTGTGGGCCACATGCGCGAGCAAGGGGTCCATCTGCACCTGGGTGCAGGCGTGCAATCGATCGCGCAGTCAGGTGACTCTCTGACCGCAACAATCCATCCGAGTGAGGGCAACGACTTCGATCTCACCGTCGACATGGTCCTCGTCGCGACGGGCGTGCGCCCAAACATCGCCCTGGCCAAGGACGCGGGCCTTACGATCGGCGTCACTGGTGCAATTGCCGTGGACAGCCAACTCCGCACAAGCGACCCGGACATCTACGCTGCCGGTGACTGTGTTGAGTACCGCCATATTGTCACCGGCGATGCGGCGTGGATTCCGCTGGCCCCGTCAGCCAACAAGGGCGGGCGCATCATGGGCGAAAACGCCCTTGGCGGAAGCGCCGAGTTCCCTGGAATTGCAGGAACGGCCGTCGTCAAGGTGTTCGCCTACACCGTGGCCACGACAGGGCTCACCGAACAGGCTGCGCGCACCCATGAAGCCTTCGGGCCAAAGGGCAAGCACGTGGGTAGCGCCACAATCACGGCAACCGACCGCGCGGGCTACTTCCCGGGCGCGGCGGAAATCCGCACCAAACTCGTCTTTGACAAGCGTGACGGGCGGCTGCTCGGCGGGCAGATCGTCGGTACGGCGGGCGTCAACAAGCGCATCGACATTGTTGCCACGGCCTTAACGGCCAAGATGACGCTACATGACGTGACGATGCTCGACCTCTCCTACGCACCACCCTATTCGCCTGTCTATGACCCGATTCTGGTGGCCGCCGGCGTCGGGCTAAAAGATGTGGAGGGTTGAGTTCCGGGCGCGGAGCTTCATCTCGCTCATTTTTCAACGCGACCGCAGTTCGGTTGGGACACCTGTCCCAATTCTGGCGGTCAAATGTCCCTTGAATCATCACGCATCGTGGCGTAAGGTGAAAGCACCGTTTCGGCACAGCAACGTTGCGCGCCGGTTGAAATGAATTGAGGACAAAGCATTACCATGGATATTCGCATTCACCGTGTTGACACCCCGTACCAAGTTGCCTCGCACCTGGACCCGTGCGAATGCGCCGACGAAGACACAGTCGAGACGACGACCGAAGAGCTCGAAGCGTTTTACACCGTACGCGCCATTTTGCGCCCGGTGGTGGACTGCCGCCGCGTTGCCATGCGCGATTGCATTCGTGAGTGCAAGGTCCTGCTTGATGGAGACATTTACCGCCCAATCTGCAAGTTCAACTTCCACCAGCCAGAAAAGAGCGTCGTGCTCTACAGCAGCGATGGCGCTGAACTGATCCCTGTACACGGCGGCAACGATCTGTATGAATACGCCGAAGTACTGCGCGCTGTCGTGGCATGGTATGAAAGCGCAATGCCGGTTCGTACGCCGGTTGCCGAGCACGAAGTCCTCGCCTACTAACCTCACATCGTAAGTGAAGCGTCTTGTGACGCTTTTCGTGGCTGCACCGCCGCAAGCTTGACGGCAAGTGGCCGTGCACCACCCAATACAAAGGACCCGCCGTTGTCGGCGGGTCCCCTTTTTTTGTGCAGACTCACGCACCACATCTTGACTTGTTGGGTGACACTACCACCCAAGCAGGGACGTGTACTGGTTCTAAATGCTACGTCTTGCAAGTGTGCCTATGAATCGTAGCGGGGGGCTTCCAGCCCTCCGGCAGTTGTGCCGAAAGGTCGGAAGGCTGGAAGCCCTCCGCTACGTAATGCGAGTTTTTTGCGAGATGCAGCACTAAAGTCGTACCGAAATGAAAACAACATCTCAACGCAAAGTCGCAAAGAGGACAAAGGAACGCAAAGGACTACAAGATGTTGACTTGGTTCAGTCAGTCGCTTTTCCTTTGCGTCACTTCGAGTCCTCCGCGTCTTTGCGTTGAGATGTTCGTAGTCAATGTGGATTTCGCTCCGGTTTCACTTTAGCGGCCCCTTGCCCATTGCCAGGACTTTCCAATTAGAAGCCACTGGCCCCAGGTCAAAAAGGCCAGCAGGAATGTCGTGGCAAGCGCGCCCAGCCGCAGATACCACGGCAGGCGCAGGCGCAACGTGCCCATGCCCACCTGCACATTCACGACCATTTGCGTGGACTCCTCCAGCTTGGTCTGCACTTCCCCAATGTCGGTGGAGATGCGCGTGGTGGCGCTGATCACGCGCGTGCCGTCGGCCTCGGCGATGCTCTGCTCCAGCCCATCGACCTCTGCGCCGATATTCTGCAGCTTCGTCCCAACCGTATCTAGCTCGGAGGTAAAGGTCGGCACCTCGACTCCCGGCATCCGATTGACGGCCACCAGCGTTGCATTGAAACCCGTCATTGCCTTGAAGATGTTCGCAACGAGCGACCGTACGCGTGTGATGACGGGAACAACGTCATCGGCCACCGTCTTCTTTAGTGCAAGCCCCACCGGGCTGCCGCCTTCGGCTGATATTTCGCTTGCACGCGTAGTAATCTCGTCGACCCTGGTCTTCGCCGTATCCAGCGAAACACCAACATCATTCAGGCCACTAATGGCAAGGCCCAGGTAATCCTCAACTGATGCCAGAAGAGAATCGGCGCCCCGAGCGAATGCCCGCTGGCCAACCCACACGCCCAGAATGCTGCCCAGCAAGAGAACAAAGATCAGTGTCGCAATCACCACAACTACCCAGCCACCAATGCGCTTGAGCATTGTCTTTCCTCTTTCGATTTGTCTGGGAGCGAAGCGCAATCTGCGCGCTTTGCGGAAGATTCAGGACAAGGCCGCACACTTTGTGACAAGCGACTGCATACAGATTGGCTGCGGCAATCATGCCGCAGGCGCTTCTCAGGCAGGCCACGGTTCCTCGAGCAGAGCCGGATCAATTGCCCCCATTATGTTGTAGCCGCCGTCCACGTAGAGCACTTCGCCTGTAATGCTCTGCGCCCAGTCACTAAGCAGGAATCGCGCCGCATCACCAACGTTTTCCTGCGTCACGTTGCCAAGCGGCGCGACCTGACCGACAAGTTTGAGGCTGCTGCGGAAGCCGCTCACGCCCGATGCGGCCAACGTCTTGATTGGCCCGGCACTGATCGCGTTGCACGCGAATGCGCTCTTTGCCAAGATCCCATGCCAGGTAACGCACGCTTGCCTCGAGCGCAGCCTTCGCCACCCCCATGACGTTGTAGTTGGGCGTCACCTTCTCGGCCCCATAGTAGGTAAGCGTCAGAATTGAGCCGCCGTTCGGCATAAGGGGGCGGGCGCGGCGCGCCAGTGCGACGAGGCTGTAGCACGAAACATCGAGGGCGATGCGAAAACCTTCGCGGCTGGTTTCGCTAAAACGTCCGCCCAACTCCTCGCGCGGCGCAAAGGCAATCGCATGCACCAGGAAGTCTATCGAACCGAAGTGCTGCCCGATCTCCGCAAAGAGGTTGTCCACTGCGGCTTCGTTGGTGACGTCGCACTCACGTACAAACGTACTCCCGATCCCGTCGGCCAGCGGCTCGACGCGCTTCTTGAGAATCTCGCCCGCATAGCTGAATCCCAATTCGGCGCCTTCCTCATGCAGCGCCTGGCTGATGCCCCAGGCGATACTATCCTTGTTGGCCAGCCCAAAGATCATGCCCTTCTTGCCTGCAAACAATCCCATGCTGGTCTCCTCAATTTCACAAAACACCACCGGGTAAAGGATTGGTACGCAATTTCCGGCACCAACTCGGGTCCATCGGCCGGTTTTTCGATTGCCGCAATTCGCGCGTTGCAACGCGCTGCGCAGACCAATTTCTTTAACGCCATGCGGTTCGAGCCGCCTGGTCTGCAACTATTTTGGCAGATTTGCGAACTGCTTTTCTCCTTACGACAGGGGTAAATACATATATAAGTCACCCCTTCAAGGGGACGCAAATCGCAATAAAACAGGCAAAATCAACTTCGTACAGCAGTAGTATAGCTTGAACGACTACCCTGCCGCGCAGCGTGCGATCAGCCGACGTAAACCAAACTAATTCAGGAAACCGCAATTTCTCAAGAATTACACTCTTTACAAGCGCGCGAACGTGTGCTATAGTGACGTCAGAACTGCTCGGTATCGCACTGCGGCTTGCCGCTTCGGGGGAAGTGCGAAATCGAGCAGTTTCTATTTGTCCAATTTCAGTGACCTTACAGCCGGCATTCCAAGCCCGAATGACCCTCACGCAGCCGGAACCCGCAGGAACTTCCTCTTCCCAATCTGTACAACTTGTTCCCGGTCGCTCGGGGCGATAATCGTTTCCGCCGCAACCACGGTCTCGCCATCCAACCGCACGCCTCCCTGCTCAATCAGGCGGCGCGCCTCGCCCTTGCTCTTGACGAGCTTCATTTCGAGCAACAGATCGACGAGTGGCGTCGGCGCTTCCAGCCGCGCCACCGCAGCATCGCTCGGCGCGGCGCCCTCGTGCATCTTGCGCGCATCCTCGGCAGCGCGACCGGCCACCTCATCGTCATAGAAAATGCTCACAATCTCGCGCGCCATTCCGTGCTTGAACTCGCGCATCTCGAGCACACCCGACGCAACATCGCCGAGGAGGGCGTCGATTTCCGCCTGGTCCCAGCGCGTCGCCAGTTCGGCGTAACTGCGCACTGCACTATCCGGAAGATTGAGCACTTTGGTGAAGATCACGCCTGGCGGCTCGTTGATGCCGATGTAGTTCCCCGTCGACTTGCTCATGCGCAGGGCGCCGTCTGTGCCCACGAGAATCGGCACTGTGAGCACAATCTGCGGGCGCATGCCGTGCGCTTCCATGAGTTTGCGCCCAGCCATGAGATTGAAGAGCTGTTCTGTGCCGCCAACCTGGACATCCGTCTGCAGCGCCACAGCGTCATACCCTTGCATCAGCGCATAGAAGAACTCCTGCAAACCAATTGCGTCTCCCCTGCCAAAGCGTTTGGAAAAGTTGTCGCGTGCTAGAAACTGCTGAACGGTGAAGTTGCTGGCAAGCTGCACCACGTCGGCGAAGTCCAGTTTGCTAAGCCACTCGTGGTTGTACTTGACGGTCGTTCGTGCACGGTCGAGGAGGCGAAATACCTGCTCGGCATACGTTGCGGCCTTCGCAACGGATTCGTCGAGAGATTGCTGCTTGCGCGCCGAGTCCTTGTCGCTGGCATCACCCACCATACCGGTAAAGGTGCCGATGAGAAAGGTCACATCATGGCCCAAATCCTGGAACTGGCGCAGTTTGCGCATTGTGAGCGTGTGGCCCAAATGCAGATCGGGCGACGAAGGATCATAGCCACAATAGATACGCAAGGGCCGGTCCGCGTCGAAGCTCTCCTGGAGCCGCGCGCGCAGTTCCTTTTCCATGTTAGCGAGAGTGAGAGGATCGCCAAAATCAATTCCGCGCATCAAAATGCGCATTTGCTGATCAACGGGCGGGAATGCCATGCGCTGGAAACCTCGACTTGAAGATTGGTTGCGACTTCGCTTGAATACGCGCCTGGAGGGTCTCACCACTTTTCGGGGTGTTACCTGCGGCGCAGGAATGATACTACTCTCCTGCCTCGGGCGTCGCTTCAACGACCGACCCGAGGCCGTTCACCTGTACTCTCCAGCGGCTTTGCGGCAGGCAAAGTGCGTAATTCTCCGGCTCCAACGCGAATGAGTATTGCTTGTTGTCGACCAGAATGTCGCACATATAGCGCTCGCTGCGTTCGCCGAGCTTGCGGTCAGGTTCCGGCGCCGGTTGCGGCCATATCGGGGAGAATCCTTCGCCCGATGTCACAGCCGTGTCAAACAGAACCCACTGCATTGTCTGGTAGGAGCACTTTGGTGCGAACACCTGGTATTCGCAATCCTGCATAACGTTGGCGTAGCCCGTGCCTGTGTCGACCGCGTACGGCGTGCCGCACACTTCGCGTGCGCCGTCAACTGGTTCATCACTTGTGCGCACTAGTTCATCGCGGCACTCCAACACTTCCGCCTCGGCAGGCAGCTCGTCCTTCCAGGCACGCTCTTCCACGGGCTGAAAGGCAAGCACTTCGACTGTGCGCTCCCAGCGCGCAGCCTCGACAACGGCTGTATAGCTTTCGGAGCGAAATGCCATCCATGCGAACACACCGATTGCAATGAGGATGACCGCACCCAACGCCCACAGCCACCAAAGTGCCACGCCTCCATGGTGGGGCGCAGGCAAAGGTGAAGGCGCGCCCGCCCTTGTGGCGTCAGAACGGCGCTTCAATGGCGCGCCACACTTGGCGCACTGTTGCGCCGTGCCCGCATTCGCCGCGCCGCACACGTGGCACTTGATAGTTACAGCTTCTGCTTGAGGGCAACCCTTCAAGCTTGGCGCCGCTGGCACGTGCCGATGCCCCTGCGAGTGGAGCATGACACTGTGCGCATTCGCTCGCCCTCGCGCTATTGCGCGCACCGCAAAATGGGCACTGTACATCGGGACCGGCGGCAACTGCCTCCGCAACGTGCGCCACATTGGGGTCAGACTCGTTGACAATGCTCCCCTGCTCGGGAACGGAAAACTGCGCGTTCGCCGGTTGCGGCGCGCCACAAGTGGGGCAGACCATAATGTGGCCGGCACTGCGGGTTCCGCAGGTTGGACAGGTCCACTCCAGTTCAACATATCCGACTTGTTTTGGCTTGGCCATTTTGATGCGCTCGTTCGCGCGGCAAGCGCCGCGAATTCGCGCTGCCGGCGGGTCATTCCAGTGTACGTTTGGCCGCAACCGCTGTCAAGACGACCGCGACTGTAGACGCATTTCAGTCGCTCGATGTCCCACCGCGCCGGCCGGCGCAGGTTGCGCGGTCGGCGTTCGCACTCCAACGGGTTTCGGTTACACAGAGCTGCTTTTGCTGGCGCCCTGGGAATAAGGCAAAATGCCGTTGGTGCAGTTGCGAGCCGCCTTGCGTTATGCGCGCACACTTTACCTGGTTCGCGTCCAGTTAGCCGCAGATTTCCGCCTTTCGCAGCGAAATGAAGTTCCTCGCAGGACATACCATGCCCACCTCGGTCTTTGACCTGTACGCGAGCGACGATGACCAGCCGGAATACGGCATCGAAGGGGATGCGCAGGATGGCGTGGCCTCCTATCTCACGCTACAGACAGTCGACGACGCAGCGCTCGCGCGCTATGCCGGCCCCTTCGTTGCGGCCGACCACGTCCCAACCGCCGAGTTCCCGCCCCCATTTGCCGACATTCTCCGCGGGGCGGAGACGCGCCCGCAGGTTGCGCACGTCCGGCGCGCATTGGCTGCAGCGGTCGACGAATGGTGGCGCACCGACACGTTACCCCCGGACTCGCTGCTGCGCGACGCCCTTTACGTCCTCGAAGCGGGATATCCTCTCGAGGAATCTCAGCGCACCTTGCTTGCACGAACAGCGCTTGCACGCGGCCACGGCGTCAGCACAGCGCTGCGCCACCAAACCGACCCCGAGCGCGTCGCGACTCTGGTCCATGACGCAATCATGGATGGCACGCTGACGCCGAACGGTCTGCGTGCGCTGCTGGTCGATGATACCCTCAATCCGCAATGGATCCCGGCCCTGCAGGTCGCGCTTCAGGCCGACCTCGCTTCGCCAATCACTGCCCTGCCGCGCACAGATGGCGCTTAATTTGATTTCAAGTGCTTTTTGGGCGGGCGCACCCGCAGTTGCCCCCGCGGAATCGACGCTTGACGAAACCCATCGCAGTCGAATATGGGTGCGAATCGCGGTTGCCGCGATACTCCTGCTCGCGCTCTCGCTCCTGTGGTATTGGCGAAGCAGCGCCGCGACCTACGGCGATGTGATTGAAGTGCCGGCGGGATCATACCTTGTCAGCAATGAGCTGGGAGCGCTGGTCCGTACGCCGCTTGATCCATTCGTCATCGACAGGACCGAAGTCACGTTGGAAGCCTTCGCCAAATGCGTCGCGGCCGGCCTCTGTGCGCCACCGCTTGCAGAGGCAAACGCGTCACTCGACGACTCTGCCCTTTCCAATCATCCAGTAGCCGGAATCACTTGGGACGAGGCGCAGAGCTATTGCGCTGGACGCCGCGATGCGCCTGCCCAGCGCGGCCGAATGGGAGGTTGCAGCAGGCTTTGCGCCGGCCACGAACCGAGCATGGCGCTTCCCGTGGGGAGAGACGTGGCAATCCGCCCTCGTAGTCGGCGGCGCCGAGAATGGGTACTCAGCCACTTTCCCTGTGGGCAGCAGATCGCCCGGCGGCGATAGCCCCCTGGGCGCTGCCGACATGGCGGGAAACGTCGCTGAGTGGACCGCGACATCCCCTGCCGGCGCCACGGATCAGGCATTCGTCAAGGGAGGGTCATACCGCGACTCGTCAGGCGCATTCGAGGTGTCAGCCGCGAGCGTGCTCCAAAAATCGACGGCTGCGCAATGGGTCGGCTTCCGCTGTGCGGCGACAACTCCAGACCCTTCGTCAGTCACTCAATGAGGACCGCCACGGCTCCAAGAGGATTCAAGCGCCACGCAACACTTTGAACACGTAGGGCGCGGCACTTGAAGATGACCGTGCGCCGCAGAGGCCAACCGCTACGCAATCATTCGCCGGGAAGTGGACTGACTACGCGCAAACTTGGCGCCTGCCACTGCGAGCGTGGCAACGCTGCGCGCAGGCCGTTTCCCGCTGCCCGCCAAGTGTGCTACAATCGGGCGACTTTTGAGCAGGTCTGTTACAGATTGCTGCAGAATGGCAGTCATTCTGCCCCGAATTCAAGGAATTGCCCGATGTCTCTCTCTGTAGATGAACCGATTGACACATTTGACCCAGCTGGACTGGCGCCCGTGCACGGCGAACACGGTGTCGAACCTGCCTCGCTCGTCCTTCTCGAGGAGCTGGCCTTCGCCGAACGCATTGCACGGGAGGCCGCAACGATTGTCAATACCTTCTATATCGGCTCCTCCGAAGTGCGCTACAAGACCGACGACGAGCCCGTTACCGAGGCAGACCGTTCGGCGAATCTGCACATTCTGGCACGACTGCAGTCTCGCTACCCCGAAGACGGCGTGCTTTCCGAAGAATCGAAGGACGACCTCGACCGCCTGAAGCAGGAGCGCGTCTGGATCATCGATCCGTTGGACGGCACCAAGGAATTCATTGCACGCAACGGTGAGTTCTCGATCATGGTGGGTTTGGCAATTGGCGGAAAGCCGGTGCTTGGCGTTGTCATGCAGCCTGCCACTGGCCTCCTTTACGCCGGCGCTGAGGGGCTCGGCGCCTACTTGCTCGAGGATGGCGAGCGCGTGCCGCTCAGTGTTTCTTCGGTTGATCAAGTCAGTCGCATGGTGCTTGTCAGCAGCCGCAGCCATCGCCAGCAGATAGTTGACCGAATGCGCAAGGCTATGCGCATCAACACCGAGCGCACATCGGGAAGCGTTGGCCTCAAGGTAGGAATCGTGGTGCGCCGTCTGGCAGATCTCTACGTTCATCCAAGCCCCGGCTGCAAGGAGTGGGACCTCTGTGCGCCACACGCGATCATCGAGGCGGCGGGCGGTCGCATGACTGACTGCTGGGGCAATCCGCTGCGTTACAATAAGCGCGACGTGCGCGGTCACAATGGCCTGGTTGCCAGCAATGGCGTTTGCCACGACGAAATTGTGGCCCACGTTGCGCGCGTTTGCGAAGAGTTCGGCTTCAACGAGGACGACGGCTTTTGGTAGAGGCGGGATGGGAGATTCAGCAGAATCAAGGACAGGACGGGCGGTCTCTCGACCGCCCGTCCTGCTTTTTGGCGTGGGACTGCATGCCAGTGACATGTTGCGGCAGCAAGGTTCGTCCCAGGGCCGCGATTTGTCAGTAGTGGACTCACGTCACGCTGTGGACGTCACGCTCGCACTTTGCGGGGCGCAAGTTTCTCAAGCGTAGGCGCACTTGCGCAAAGCAAAACGGCGTAAGGCACAGCGTGCATCGTTGCCGTTCGCTACTTCTTTGCTAGACGGTTGCGCGGCGATCCGCGCCGCAAGCCAGGTCGTAGCCATTCGATGGGGTAGCGCGTGTGCGACCGCGTCATTCGCGACCGTTTGGGAACCCATTTTGCGATTTCACTCAGGATAGACAGTCCGCCGCCGCCATGTTACAATGGCGGCGGCGCTTTCTATTGAACCGCGCCGTGATTGAACGTCGGCCCACTCCCACAAGCGCATAGCCGGCGGCAAGTTTCCATTCCTGACCAGCGCATTTTGCTGCAATTGAGTAGATATTTCCCCCTTTATCGTGCGGTCGCCTATCATCGCAGCAAACATCGAACAGGTCCACGAGGAGAATGTCATGGCGCGCCAACTTCTGGACAGCGAGTATATTTTCGGCATCCATGAACCGGGTGGCGAGGCGCAAATGCTCGAGATGGGCCGCCCCGGCTGGATTGTCTTCACCGAAGGCATTGGCGCGAATCCCAATGACATGGGCGGACGCGATTATCGTCCCTGGAGTGACAAGGGCCTGGGCGTAATCGTTCGCCTGAACAACGGCTACAGCCCCGCGGGCACCATTCCGGAAGAAGCAAAATACGCCGACTTTGCTGCACGATGTGCCAACTTCGTCTCCAATAGCCCCGGCTGCAAAATCTGGGTAATCGGCAATGAGATGAATTTCGCCGTGGAGCGCCCTCCCGCCGCTGCGCCCGGCTTCGAGAAGCCTGCCCCTTCCCCCTCACCACCTGTAAGTCCACTGCCACCAGGGAGCCCGCCAACGCCCACACCACCCGCAAATGGTGGAAGTGGTTGGCTCGACTGGCTCCGGCGCGTCGTCAAGCCGACTTCCGCCGATACACCCATCGACCCGACTGACCCACTCAGCCACGGTTCGCCGCAGCGCTTCAACGTCATCAATGAGCCGGAAAGCGCCGAGCCGAAGCCGATTCCCTCCGATGTGGAAGGCGTAAGCGCAGACGCGGCGATGCTTTCGGTCGGCGGCGGCCAAGTGATCACACCGGAAATGTATGCCAAGTGCTACCGCCTCTGCCGCGAGCGCATTCAGTTGGTCCGCGGACATGGCACGGATCAAGTCGTCGTCGGAGCCGTGGCGCCCTGGAACAACCAGACCCGCTATCCCGGCAACGAAGAAGGAGATTGGGTCAAGTATTTCAAGGACATCTTGAAGGCCGTCGGCCCGGACCGCTGCGATGGAATTGCGATTCACACGTACACCCACGGGGCGGACCCCAATCTTGTAACCAGTGACGACAAGATGGCGCCGCCATTCGAGAATCGGTTCTATCAGTTCCGGGCCTACCAGGACTTCATGCGCGCCGTGCCTGCTTCAATGCGACATCTTCCCGTATTTGTCACAGAGACTGACGAAGATGTCGAGTGGCTTGACCGCAACATCACCTGGGTGCAGCGCGCCTATGGAGAAATCAACTGGTGGAATCGGCAGACAGGAAACCAGCAGATCCACTGTCTGATCCTCTACCGCTGGCCCAAGATCGACAAGTGGTACATAGAGAGCAAACAGGGTGTGATTGATGACTTTCGCGACGCGATGAAGCAGGCGTACACGTGGGTGCGCACCCCGGCGCCGCCACTTGCCGTGAAGGTGGGCGACCAGGTGCGGACGAAGGACTGGCTGAACATCCGCGCCACGCCGGCAGGGACGGTCGTTGGGCAGGTGCCCGCGCAAGCACTCTGCAAAATCATCAACGGCGCCGCGACGCTGGCGGAGGATGTCTACTGGTGGACAGTGGAAGCGCCTTTGCTCGATGGCACAATGAAGAAGGGCTGGCTGGCGCAGGAGAGCCCTCAAGGGCTGATGTTGCTGGAGCGAGTGGGCACGAGCGCCGTCACCCCGCCTGTGACGCCACCAGTCACGCCACCGGCGGGCAGTGGTCCGATCAAGGTGGGCGGCAAGGTGCGAACCCTTGACTATGTGCGCATGCGCAAGAGCCCCGGCCTTGCCAACAAGCCTGAAGATGACATCGTCGCGGAGGTTCCGCCCAATATGCAGTTTGACGTGGTTGGCGGGCCCGAAATTGCCAGTGGCGTTCCGTGGTGGAGTCTGCAGGGCAAAGACAGCGCCGGCGGGGCTCTCGCCGGCTGGATGGCCGAGAAGACCCCTGCCAACATCACTTTGCTGGCGGCAGTTCCGGCCGATGTCGGGGGCGGTCCTGTGAACCCGGGTGAGCCCGAAGTGCCTGATCCGCAACCACCCACCTCGCCGCCGCCCTTCGCCGTGGGCGACCGCATCATGACCGTCAATTTCGTACGCTTCCGCAAGACGCCGGGCACAAGCGGCAAACCCGCGGATGACGTGATTGCAGAATTGCCGCCCAACTTGTTGGGGATCGTGCGCAGCGGTCCAAATGTGGTGGATGGGATGCGCTGGTGGCAAATCGAAATGCCCGTTTCGGGTGTTCAACGCAGCGGCTGGGCTGCTGACCAGGCACCCGGCGGAATCAAGTTGCTTGACAAGGCTCCTGCCACCGTTGCCCCGCCGGCCACAACGTTTGACTTCAAGGTGGGCGATCTGGTCCTGGCCCGAACGGCAGTCAATGTGCGCAAGTCACCAGGAATGTTGGGCAAGCCGGCCGATGACTTGTTGGGCTACTACGATACCCGTGCAACGCTTAACCTGATCGAGGGACCTCAAGTTGCCGACGGCGCGCGCTGGTGGCGTGTCGGTGGGATCACGCCGACGCGCGGCGAAGTCGTTGGCTGGGTGGGCGAGAAGCTCCTCGATGGCACCGTTCTGATCGGCCCGCCCGCCCCGCTCCCTGGCACAGACATACCGAACGCGGAAAAGAAGTCCTATCTCCACGCACCCTTCATCGGCGAGTTCGGTATCTCGCAGTTGTGGGGCGAGAATCCGCAGATCTACAACCGCTTCACTTACGACGGCGTGTCGCTCAAGGGGCACAATGGGATCGATTTCCTGACGCCGGTGGGGACGCCGCTCGCTGCCGTAGACGACGGCGTCATTGCCGACGCCATCTTCGGAGACCCAGGGGGCTTTGGCAACTACGTGAAGATTGTTCACCCGTGGGGTGAGTCGCTTTATGCCCACATGGACAACATCTCCGTGACGAAGGGTCAGCAGGTTTCCAAGGGGCAGCCGATTGGCGTCTCGGGAAATACGGGCTTCAGTGGCGGGCCGCATCTTCATTTTGCGATTCGCGCAAAGCCCTACGTCCGCACCGACGGATGGGGCGGTTTCATTGACCCGCTACCCTACATGCGACCGGAAGATGTGAAACTGCCTTCATACGTGCGCGCCCAGTCCGACGCGGCGGACGCTGTGAACACACCGCCACAGCCCGTCCCGCAGGACTTTGCAGCGGGCATTGGCCCCGAAGTGCCGGGGGTCAGCCGGCCGTAGGGCGGTGCGCAAACCGCACATGCTGGAGCCTCGCCGCCTTGACTGGCGGCGAGGCTCTTTTTTGTTGCTTTGCAGATTCTCCTTGCATAGCGCATACTCTCCCGGCTGTGTATGTCCACTTGCCAAAAGATCGGAAGGCTGCGCCGACTAAATGACCCTGGCCAGGCTGAACAGTGCAGTCCCCCACCTCCGACTTTTGTCGCGCGACATCTCCCACACGCAGCGCACAATTGAGCCGCCGACCCACCCACCGAGGAGATATACCCGATGGAATGCTCGTCCCGACCCAATGCCGCGCCCGCCAGTCTCGTTCAGTCCAGCCAGCGCCCAGCTCGCCTCATCCTCACGCTGATCCTTGCATTCGCTCTCGCAGTAGCCCTCGCAATGACGAGTTTCCCCAGCCTGTACGCGCAGGCGCCGGCCGAACCTGATGCCCCGTTTGCCACCACAATTACCGTCGACACCTCTGCCGACCTCGACAGCGGCAGCCTCAACAAGACCTGTACCTTCAGCTCTGGCGCAATTGCAATCCCTGCGGTTGACGGCTGCACCCTCCGCCGCGCCATTATCGAGGCCTCGCTGCGTCCCTCCACAGACCGCCCCATTGCAATTCGCTTCAACCTTGCCCCGGGCGACCCGGGCGCCAACCTCGAAGTCTCCGGCACCTGGACGCTGGCGGTTGACAAAGCACTCCTGCTCAAGACACCTTCGATTGTCGACAGAAACGGCCGCGTCACCATCGACGGCGCCACTCAGCCCGGCGGACGCACCACGGGCCCAAAGATCATCATCAACACCAAGGATGTCAGCCTTGAAGTGGACAGCGAAAACAACGTCATCCGCAACCTCTCGTTGAAGGGCGGCGGCGTCATCTTTCTCAAGCGCAACGGCAATACTGTCGATAACGTGTGGATGGGGTTGACCGATAATGGCCAGCAGATTGCGTTCCGAACGCCGGGCGACCCCAAACGCATGGCCGGCGGCGGCATCTTCATCCTGAACACAAGCAACAACAACACGATCACCAACAACCATATTGCCGGCGCGTTTGCCCGTGCCATTAGCATTGACGGCGGCGACAACAACCTCGTGCAATCAAACTTCATTGGCCTGAGGGCCGACGGCACGGTGCCCTCCGTACCTGCACCGGCGCGCTGTCTGCGCTCGCTAAGCCTTGACCCGCAGAATTGGTACGGCGGCTGGGGCATCGACCTTTCGGGCACCGGCAACAGAATTCTCGATAACCGCATCGCCGGCCTGCATATACTCCAGACGGCCAACTCGACGCCGCCGATGGCAATCGAGATCTTTGGCTCCGGTCACGAAGTACGGGGAAATATCATCGGGGTGGATGGTGCCGGCTTCCGCGCCGGCGTTTGCGGCCAAGGAATCAAGGTGTCGGGCAGTGACACCGAGATTGTGGAGAACGTCATCGTGGGCAGCCGGCAAGGATTTGAGGATGACCCGATGACGGCCATCCTTGCCAGCGACTCCTCGCCTACATTTGGGCAGATCACCGTACGCGGCAACCTTGTAGCTGACGGCCCAGGCAAGATCTATGCCTTTGGCCCGCTGATTCCGCAGGCGTTGCAGGCCTTCAAACCGGCGCGCATCACCAAGATCGAGAATCTCAAAGTCACAGGCAGCGCGGGCGTTGGCAGCCCGTGCCCCAACTGCATCATTGACTTCTACACCGACGACGAAGACGCCATTCAGGAGGCGCTAAATTACCTCGGCTCGGCAAATGCCGACGCACAAGGCAATTTCGTCGTAACGCTGGCCAGCCCGCTGCCGCCGGGCACTGGCCTGCGCCTGAGCAGTACGACGCAGTCGGCGGGCGTCATCGGCAGCTTCGGAGCTGGCACAACAACAGCGATTTCGGAGCTCTACACGCCGGTGTCCGCGGTTCCGCTGAATAGTGGAAAACTCTTCCTGCCCCTCGTCAAGAAGTAAGCGGGCGGATCTGCCGAACAAGCCAACCAGAAGCCTCGCTTCCCCAACAGAAGCGAGGCTTCTCTGTTGCCTATGCTATAATCGCGCACATCCTGCGGCCGCGGCGCATGGCCTGCCGCGCTTGTTTCGCGCGGGGCACAACCCGACATTTGGCGTCGCCTGGATACGATCCGCTACTCACTGCCTTCCGGCTTCCAATCCCTATGCCCGAGCTGCAACCCAACATTCGGTATGAATCGGACTTCCTCTTCGGCGTCCATGAACCCGGCGGTGAAGAACTCATGCTCGCAGCCGGCAAGCCCGGCTGGATCGTCTTCACCGAAGCTGTGGGCCATGACGTCGAAGATACGTCCGGGCTCGACTTTACCACCTTTGCGAACGACGGCCTCGGCATAATCTGCCGCATCAATCACGGTTACGAACCTGAAGGCACGCTGCCGCACAGCAGCATGTACGAACTTTTCGCGCGCCGCGTTGCCAACTTTGTTGACACAAGTCAGGGTTGTCACGTCTGGGTCATCGGCAACGAGCCGAACTATGCCGTAGAGCGCCCGGGAATCGTCATCGACTGGACGCGCCACCAGAGCAACCGCACTGGCCCGCCCGAAATCGCAGACCCCATGCGCCGTGGGCTAGCCGTGCGCTTCAACGTGCTGCCCGACCACTCAACTGAAATCCGCACGACGCGCGGCGCGATTGTCAGCCCGGGCGAAGTGATTACGCCGGAGATGTACGCGCGCTGTTACCGCCTGTGCCGTGAAGCAATTCACCGGTTGCCTGGTCACCAGAACGATCGCGTCCTGGTTTGCGCCGTCTGTCCCTGGAATACGCAGACGATCTATCCCGGCAACCCAAATGGCGACTGGGTGCTCTACTTTCGCCACATCCTCGAACAACTCGGCCCGGACAATTGCGATGGCTTTGCGCTTCACGCCAGCACGCACGGACCGGACCCGGCGCTCATTTCCAGCAGCCAGCGGTTGCCTCCCCCATTTCAGGGATATCACGAGCAGTTCCGCGTCTTCAGTGACTTCATGGCCGCCGTGCCTGCCTCCATGAAGCATCTGCCCGGCTTCATTACCGAAATGGACCAGACGCAGCCGTGGGCGGACCGCGACGAGGGATGGATTCAGCGCGCCTATGCCGAGATTGACGCGTGGAATCGCACCCAGGAGATTGGCGGCAGCCCACAGCGCATGCGCTGCGCTGCACTCTACCGCTGGCCGCGCATTGACAAATGGTTCATTGAAGGCAAACTCGGCGTCATCGGGGACTTTGCTACTGCCCTGCAAGCCGATTACCGCTGGCGACGCGATGAGCCCGTCGAGGAAGCAGTCGATTCGCAGGTTGCAGCGCCGGTAGCGCGCACCGCGCCGACAGCGCGTACCGCGACAGCAGCGACCGCGAACGCAGCGAGCACGGACGCAGCGCCGACAGACGTGTCGACGCCGACCGCATCCAACAAGGGGAAGCGCAAGAATCAGCGCAGGCGCAAGGAAGAGCCGGTCAGGCCCCGCTACCTGGTCGAGTGGGTGGATGACGCGTTTCCGCCCAAGATGACCGTGGGCCAGGTTATCTCGGTGCCGATTACGCTGCGCAACGCGGGCGCCATCACATGGCGGTGGAGCGGCGGCAATCCGTTTCGCATGGGCTACCGCTACTACCGCAACCGCAAGTTGATCGAGACTGCGGCAGATCGCGACCTGCGCACAGATATCTCGCAGGACGTGCCACCTGGCCAGGCAATCACGCTCGAGGCGCGCATTGCCACGCCGGATGAGCCGGGCAACTACACGCTCGAAATGGACTTGATTCACGAGGGCATTACCTGGTTCAAAGAGCAGAGTTCACCTGTACTCACGCGCTGGCTGACGATTGAGGCGGCCAAACCCGGGCCGGCAAGCGCCGCGACCGGCAATGGCATCCGGCTGCGCGAGACACAGGAGCCGGCGCTCAATCTGCCTGTCCCCCTCTTCACGGACGTGATTTCACGCCTGCCGCACAGCGCTTCGCCCTATGCGCGCCGCAGCCTCGGCCAAATCAAGCACCTGGTTATCAGCAGCACAGGCGCAAACCCCCGCCTCAGCCTAGAGCGAATCGCGCGCGCCCATATTGCCGCGGGCTACCCGGGCATTGCCTACGATTTTGTTGTGGACGCATCGGGGCAGGTCTTTCGCACCAGCGAACTCGAGAACGTCGCTCAACCCGACCAACGCTGGTCGGAACAGGGCGTCAATATCGCGCTGGCGGGCAATTTCACGGCAGCCGTTCCCGCGCTGCCGCAACTTGATGCCACCGGCCGCCTCTGCTCCTGGTTGGCGCAGAACCTCGGCCTCGCGCCGGACTCCATCGTGGGTCTTGGCGAACTCACGAAGAGTGATAACCCGGGCGCGCCCTTCTACCGCGGGGTAAACTGGAAAGAAATGATCCAGCGTCAGGTGCAGCTCCACATGGCTGCCCTGGGCATGGGTGCGGCAGACGCAGAAAGGGCCCACGAGGCGATTGCTACCGCGACGCGCCTTGAGACCGAAACGCGCACGCTCAAGCTGCAACTTGAGGATGCGTTGCGCGCGCAGGAATCTACACAGGTTGAAAACTATGACCTGCGCGCTCGCCTCCTGGAGCTTCAGCAGCAGCTCAACGTACTGAGCGAAGGTGGCGTGCGCCAGCCGCGCACGATCAATGCGATCAACGACCTGCCGCGTGAGGCGCACCGCTATCGCAAGCGCCAGCCCGAACAGGTTCAGATGGTCGTCATCAACCACACAGGCGCGCCTGCAAACACCCCACTGGCCCTCCTCGCACAGGAACATCGCCGCGACTGGCCCGGGCTGCTTTTCGACTTCGTCATCGACCCGTTGGGCAATATTACCCAAACGCAGCCGCTCGATGAGGCAGTTGCAACGGATGAGGCCTATTTGAGCCAGGGGATCAACGTCGCCCTTGCAGGCAACTTTGACGAGCTTCCGCCGAGTCGGGCACAGATCAATGCTGCCGGAGCCCTGATCGCATGGCTTGTCGACCGTTTTCCACAGCTCACACTGGAATCAATCAAGGGGCTGCGCGAGCTAATGCGCTCCGACTCGCCTGGGCGCACATGGGATGAGGGCAAGCGCTGGCGCGAAGATCTTGTTGCCGCAGTGCGGCGCGCCGGCGGTGCAGCGACGATCGCCCGCGACGACACAAAATGGACAGAGCGCGTAGCCGAACTTGAACAAAGGCTTGAGCAAGCGACGCGAGCGACCACAGTGCTCCAGGACGTGCGCGCCCGCCTCGAAAGCGAGACCCAGCGGCTGCAGTCGGAGCTCAGTGCCAGCAAGCAGGCAACCGGCTTCGTCATTCCAAAGCCGTCGCTCAACGTGATTATCGACCAATTGCCCCGCCACCCCACCTTGCGCTACGAACGCCGCGGCCTGAGCCAGATCACGCACATCGCGGTCCACCACACTGCGGCGCCACCGACGCTTGGCCCGCTGCGCATTGCGGAGCTGCATATTCAGGCGGACACGGCACGCGGCAAAGAGTCGTGGCCGGGCATTGGCTACCATTACTTTGTCCACGCAGATGGCTCGATTGAGCAGACGCAGCCGCTTGAGGCAATTTGCTTCCACGTCTACCGCCACAATCACTATTCGGTGGGGGTGGTCTTCGCTGGGTCGTTCATGAATGGCAAGATCCCCACTTCAGCGCAGTTGCGCTCCGGTGCGCATCTCATGGCCTGGCTCATGCAGGACCTCAAGGTGCCGCTCGCCCGCATTTGGGGGCACCGCGAGTTCCCGGAGAACATCACGGTTTGTCCCGGCAGCGAGTGGAACCAGGGAAACCGCTGGCGCGATCTGCTCTTCGAGCGCATCGAGCAAGTGCAGGGCGGCATGGGCGTCAAGACAGTGCGTCACTATATGCTCTTTTGGCAGCGCCCCTATCCGGGCCCGGCGGCGCGCAACGACCTCCAGGGGGCAATGGCCTACATCGCCCGCTTCCGCCCTACGGTAGGCTTCAGCGTGGAGGACGCGCGCAACGCCGAGTTTGTCACCATCGTCGGGGGTGAGGCGGGCCTGAGCCTGCAAATGGATCGCGGCCTGGAGGAGCATGGCTGTCGAGTCGAGCGAATTGCCGGCGGCAGTGAAGAGGAGACGGCGCATCTCCTCAACGAAATGGCGCAGTCGGGCCGCCGCTTCACAAAGTTCGACGTGGATTTCTAGAGTCATACCGGAATGAAAAGAACATCTCAACGCAAACCCGCAAAGGGAACAAAGGAACGCAAAGGACTGCAAGACGTTGAATTGGTTCAGGCAGTGGCTTTCCCTCTGCGTCACTTTGCGTCCTCTGCGGCTTTGCGTTGAGCTGTTCGTAGTCAATGTGGATTTCATCCAGGTTTCATTCTTGCGTGTGCTCGCCGAACGCCGCGCCAGACTCAGCTCCGACGCAGGCAGTACCACCTCGGACTCGCTGAGCGCAGGGGCCCGGGCAAGTGCATTTCAGCAGCCGGCTTGTCCCACAAAAGCTCCCATTCAGGCTCGAACGTGACACAAATCTCTTCGCGGCTCAGTCCACGCGGGGCAGGACCGCGAAAGGCCGGCTTGAAGCAGAGGAGCAACATGTGCGCCTGAGCTGCCGCTGCCGCATTGACACCGTCGGCAAAGCCCGCACGCTCAGTGCCGCGAAGGCCGTGCAAGCAGCCCGCATCAAGAATCAGGCCAAAGCGGTTGCCCAGTTTCAACTCCTCCAAGCGCGCAACGTCTCCCTGCACCCACTTGACATTGACGCCTGCCATGGCGGCGCGAGCGCCTGCAATCTCGAGCGGCTGCATTGCGAAGTCGACACCGGTCACATCCCAACCTCGCTCGGCGAGGTAGATTGAAAGCCGCCCACCGCCGCAGCCGAGGTCGAGCGCATTCCCTGGACGTAGCGCATTTGAGCCTTCCACCAGTTCCTTCAGTTCAGGCGGGACGATGTTCTGGTCCCACGGTGTAAGGCCAAGTCTGTAGAGCAGACCGTAGCCAAGCGCGCCACGCCCCCCATTCGATACGTGCGACTTCACGACAGTCCGGCTGTCGGTCTCTGCTGCCATCTTGAGGCCTCCCATCTGCAAACACGTTGCCGTAGCGCAACTTCACTGATTGTAGTTCCACTACATTTATTACATCTATGGTATAATGCAAAACATGGTCGATGTCAATAGGGTCGAGCGAATTCCATACCGGCAACTGCAAGCCGCGGCCACGCGCAAGCGGATTGCCGAGAGCGCACTGCGTTTGTTCGTTGCGCAAGGCTACGGCTCCACGTCGATTGAGTCCATTGCAGATGCAGCGGGCGTGGCCGTCAGCACCGTTTACGCTATCTTCCGCAACAAGCGCTCGATTCTGGCCGCGATCTGTGAAGCATGGCTGGAAGCTGCTGAGATTCGCCCATTGCTCGGAAGTGCACTGGATGACGCTGATGTACGCCGGCGCGTTGCCACCGCGGCGCGCTGGACGCGCCAGCAGTGGGAGCAAGGCAGCGAAATTGTGCCGCTGCTTCATGCGGCGGCCCAGTCCGATGCCGACGTGGCGCAGATGTTGAACGATTGGCTGGCGGAAAAGTCAGCGGCCATGCGCACCTTTGTGCTCTCTCTCGAGGGCACGCTCAAGCCCGGCCTGGGCCTTGCAAGCGCATGTGCGATTTTCGATGCCCTGACGCTGCCCGAAGTCTACCGGGATCTTGTGGAGCGCTCGAGTTGGTCGCCGGATGATTACGAGCGGTGGCTTGCGCAGACGCTCATTCACCAGTTCTTTGTCGTCTCGGCCGATTGAGTCAACTATCCGCCCATGCTCACAGCCTCCCCGCTCGGCTCTGCATATCCTGTCAACCTGCCCATGTTTGCTGGGCCGCTGGATTTGCTGCTGCGCCTGATCGAAACGCAGGAACTCGAGATCAGCACCATGAGCCTCGTCGCGGTGACTGACCAGTACTTGCGCACCGTCGAGGGATTCCGGGATGTCGATTCAACGGCCCTGGCGGACTTTCTCGTGGTCGCGTCGCGACTCGTCTACATCAAATCGCGCAGCCTGCTGCCGCAGCCGCGCCCAGCCGACGAGGCTGAGGAGGAAGAGGAGCCGGCTGACGCGCTGGTGCGTCAACTCATCGAGTACCGGCGCTTCAAGGACGTTGCCGCGGAACTGCGCACACGCGAGGAGCAGCGGCTGCGCGTCTACGTGCGCACCGCACCGCCGCCCGAGCTTGAGCGCCGCCTGGAAATGGGTGAGTTGCGACTTGAGCATCTCACGGCCGTGCTCGAACGCGTTCTCACGCGCGTTGCCGCGCAACCACAGATTCCTCGAGTCCGGACCTATACTGTGACGGTGGCCGAACAGATTGAGATCGTGCGTGCCCAACTTCTTGCGTCGGACAAGCAATTGCGTTTCTATGACCTGCTCTCCGCACAAACAAGCCGTCTCGAAGTGATCGTCACCTTCCTTGCGGTGCTGGAACTGATCAAGCAACGCGAAGTGACTGCGCACCAGGACGACGCCTTTTCCGATATTCTGCTGACGCCCGTTCCCGTATAGACTCTATGGCTGTGGTAGTGCGCAGAAGCAGGACACGAAGCGATCGCAACGCAAGCAAAAGGGGGAGCCGCAGACTGCGGCTCCCCCTCGCTATCATCTTCCGGACGAAAACGACTACTCTGCCACGTACGAGGCGATCAGTGCGCCGTCAGCCGTGCGCAGTTCCATCATGTCGCCGTCGATCGCGTACGTCGCGGCCTGCGGCAGCATCATGAGGTACGCCTGCTCCTGCGCCATTTCGGCCTCATTCGGGCATGCCATCATCGTCGAAATGCCCATTTCGATGGTGATGTTGTTGCCATCAACGGTGTAGCCGGCGCTGTAGTTGTTGCATGCCTTGCCCGAGAGAATACCGTCTTCGCCAAAGACCGCGGTAATGCTCGTGCCCTCGGCAACGGTTTCGACGCCCTGGCGACCGTTGTTCACACTCAAGGCATTCCAATTCGTGCCAACCAGCTCAACCGGAACGACCGCCGTGTACGAGGCAACGATATTCTGGTCGGCATTCCATAACGTCAGCACACCCATGGCGGACTCAAAGCCGGTGACGTTGGCGAGCATGGCGAGGTAAGTGGGCTCGATGTCGGCGCCCGGTCCCATACAGGCCATCATTGTCGTCGCGGCCGGGCCAAAGGTGAGTCCGCTTTGCCCTTCAACCGTGTAGGAAGCCACGTAGCGGTTGCACCCAGCCGAACCCGACGCGCTTCCCTCTGCAAAGGCCAATGTTACTTCCACCCCTTCGGGCACGGCAACCAGTGCGCCGCTCTCATCAGCGAGGTCGGTGAGCATCCAGGAGCTTCCTTCGAGAACGGGATTCGCCTGTGACGCGGCCCCGTCGCTCCCGCCCGCGGTGGGCGGTTGAATCGGTACGCAAGCTGCCGCAAGCAACATGACCATCAGTACGCCGACCATCAGACCGAACTTGCCAACCTTCATAGTTCCGTTCCTCTCACTGTTCTGGTATTTGTTGATTAATCGCACGGCCGATGACGCCGGGATTCTCAGTGTTGACGGAATGCGCCGGCAACTTGTTCCCGATCCATCGCAGCGGCTTCACCACTGGCAACCGTACGCACCGGCGCACCGGCCGCCGCAACAACACGCTTGACTTCGGCAATGCTGAGTTCCTTGAAGTGAAAGAGACTTGCGGCGAGGGCCGCGGCCGCTCCACCCGCAAGTAGCGCATCGGCGAAGTGCGCGGCAGTGCCCGCCCCACCCGAAGCAATGACGGGAATGTTCACGGCGCTCGCAACGGCATGGGTGAGTGCAATGTCATAGCCCCGCTTCGTGCCGTCACAGTCCATGGACGTCAGCAGGATTTCGCCCGCACCACGCTGCTCGGCCTCGCGCGCCCAGGCAATCGCATCGATTTCGGTATTCTTGCGCCCGCCTGCGACGAAAACGTCCCAACCGACGCCCCGCGCGGCAATCTCCGCCTCAGTGCGCCGGCGCGCGTCGATCGCAACAACAATGCACTGGCTGCCGAAGCGTTTGGCCGCCTCGCTGATTACCTCCGGATGGCTGACCGCTGCGCTGTTGACGCTTACCTTGTCGGCCCCGGCAAGAAGTATCTCGCGCATGTCGTCCACTGTGCGAATGCCACCGCCGACCGTGAAGGGAATAAAGACTGTATCGGCCACACGGCGCACCATGTCACGCACAATTGCGCGCGCCTCATGCGTGGCCGTGATGTCGAGAAACACAAGCTCGTCAGCGCCTTCACGATCATAGATGCGCGCTTGTTCGACCGGATCGCCGGCATCCACAAGTTCGACAAAGTTGACGCCCTTGACGACGCGTCCATTCTTGACGTCGAGGCACGGAATAATGCGGCGCGCCAACATAGGCGAGATTCTCCGGTGACTTCTACTGCAAGGACTGAACCGAGGCGCCGCTGCTCAACCAGCGTTGCGCAGCGTCAAGTGCAGGCAATTGCTCCGGCGCGGTGTTTACGAGAAGTTCCCACGCCTCCGCATAAGGCGCCCAACGCGCCTCACAGTGGTTGGCGCGACCCAGGGTAATCTCCCCGGCTCCTGCCTCGCCCAAATAGTACACAATCGTGCGGTCAATGTCATAGGATCGAATGAAGCAGGTGTAATTCAACGCCATTCGGCACTCTTCATGAAGTCGTGCCAGCGATAGCCCGGTCTCTTCCGTGAACTCGCGCGCGGCCGTCTCAACATCGCTGTCGCCGTTCGCGACGCGCCCTCTGGGGAACTGCCATTGATCAAAGAAGCAATTGTAGATCAGCAGAAACTCGTGTTCATGCTCACTCTTGCGCACAGGAATGATTCCGGCGCTGCGCCGCACAAGTGGCGCGTGCCCGACGGCGAGTGCCCGCTCCAGCGCAAGGCGACCCGTATAGAGCGCCTGGCCAATGATGACTCCCTCGATGTTGAAGTGTTCATGCTCCTTGAGAAGCACGATGTCGTCGATGCTGCCGACGCCGCCTGATGCAATCACTTTGAGGTCGGTGAGGTCGCCAAGCCGTGCAGTCGTCTCGATATCTACGCCTGACAACATGCCGTCGCGGCCGATGTCGGTGTAGAGCACCCGCTTGACGCCAATCGCCGCCATTTTGTGACCAAGGTCGACCACATCAACATTGCTGCTGCTCTTCCAGCCGTGCGTGGCAACCTTGCCATCGCGCGCATCGATGCTGACGACAATTCGGTCGGCGCCCCAGCGCGAAATGGCCGCGCTCACGAGCTGCGGCTCGTTCACTGCGACTGTCCCAAGCACCACACGATCGGCGCCAAGTTCAAGCGCCAGGCGAATGTCTTCCGGGCTGCGCAAACCGCCGCCAAACTGGATCTTGATGTCAACGGCCGCGCGAATCTCGCGCAGACGTCGCAGATTCACCGGCAGGCTTTCGCTCAGGATCTGCTCAGGCGCGACGGGCGCATCGGCGCCGGGGAGCTGCACGCGCACATTGGCGCGTTGGTGCAACAGGTCAATCTGCGTTTGCGTTGCCCCGAGCGCGCCGTCGAGATTGACGACATGCAGCCACTCGGCCCCGGCCGCGGCCCATTTTCGAGCCATCTCGGCCGGATCATCGCCGAAAATGGTCTCGGCGTCCGGGTCGCCCTGGCGTAGGCGCACGCAACGGCCGCCACGCAAATCTATGGCAGGGTAGATGATCATGCTTGGGGTTTCCAGCCGGTTGGCAATGGTTGGCGCTGTCGAGGCGATCCTGACACACGTGCGTCGCATGCCGGCTGCCAGACTTCTGGCGGCCTGCTCGCCGCCCCCAATTACGTGAAGGGCGCATCTCCAATGTACCACGAACCGCTGTGCGATTTACGTAACTTCACTCCGCTTTATTGTACAGCGGGCGCGACAAACCTCATCGCCCGTTCAAACCTATGGTAGCGATGTGGATCAGGCGAGCTGGTATCAGGCCGGGATTTGCGAAGTTGCGCCTTGCACCATGCGCATGAAGTTGCGCAGGATGGCAAGTCCGACCGTGTGGCTCTTTTCGGGATGGGGCTGGATTCCCCAGGCGTTGCGATAACGCACGATGCTGGGGTAAACAACGCCATAGTCGGTTGTCGCAAGCACGGCCTCGGGCGAGGCGACGTCGCAGTAGAAGGAATGTGCGAAGTACGCGTATGAGCCCGCCGGCAGCCCTTCCACCAGCGGGTCTGCGCGCCGCACTGTCAATTCGTTCCATCCAATCTGCGGGATACGCAGCGGATGGCCTAGGGCCGATGTCGGGTCGGCCATCCCCTCAGGAAAGCGCCGCACATTGCCAGGGATGATGTGAAGTCCCTCGTGCTCACCCATCTCCTCGCTCGCATCAAACAGCAGTTGCATTCCGACGCAAATGCCCAGCAGCGGCAATCCACTCTGGACGGCCTCGAGCAGCGGCGTCTCAAATCCCTGCTTCCGCAGATTGTCAACGGAATCGCCGAACGCACCCTGGCCGGGCAGCACCACCGCACGCCAGCGGGAAAAATCGGCCGGGCGGTCGACGATATCCACGGAGATTCCCAGCGGGCCTGCCACCGCAACAAACGCCTTGTACACGCTGCGCAGGTTGCCTACGCCGTAATCAACAATTGCGATCATGAGTCGGAAAAGAGTCCCGGTTGCACTGCTTTGGAATTGGGTGCGCGCTTCTTCCTTGGCTTGGGTTCGCGCACCTCTGTGACCACTTTCGGTTCATAAAGAAAGGCGCTCTGGGGATTGTGCTCCCTGTACCGCTTCAGCGCGAGGGTCCGGTTCTGAACGGCGTAGCAGTACACGCAACCGTGGGGGCAGGTGTCGTAGTCGCCAATGTCGCGCGATTTGAAGCATTCGCACTCTTTGCGCGTCCCGTCGATTTTGGCGTCAATGTCTCGCCCGGCCAGCCCCTCCATGCGCGACTTGTCCACGCAATGAGCAATCCCGACACCGGGAACTTGAAGCTCCGGCTGTGAGCAGAGAACGATACTCATGCCATTGGCTGCGGCGATCGGGGCAAGCTGTGCGAGAAGATCCTTCTTGCGATCCTCGCCCACATCGAGAACCCGAAAATCGTGCTCCTTTTCGGCCGCAGCAATGTTGGTGCGCGTCTTCTTGTACATCTGTACAAAGGAGACAACCACCTCGTCCGTCGCGCCGCGCAGGCTTTCCGCCAGCCGCCCAAAATTGTCAAGGTGCCACGCGAAGGGCGTCAGCGTTGAAAGCACGATCGTGTCATAGCGCCAGACGGCGATACGGCGGTTGTACTGTTCGGCCACAGTGCGCAATGTGCGCACCGAGGCGTCGGGATCTACGACGCGGCTCTCCAACTCGCGTGGGTAGCCGTTGATCGTGTACTGGATCATGAAGGGCATCTCGCGCTGCTTCACTTCCTGCAATACAGGCAGAAAGGGAGCGAGATTCTTCGTCCAGAAGATGAACCCGTCCACATCCTCGGGAAGCAGCGAGACGCGCGGCTGCTGTTCCGTATTGTAGGGATTCACGTAACGACAGTATCCGGCGCGCAGGCGATTAAGAAACCACTCGCCATAGAAAGCCGGAATATCCGTGCGCACGCTGGCTGAGATCAACATGGCCGAACCTGAACCGACCAAATGGGCATTACTTCGGCTCCACCGCCGCGCCGGCATCATTCAATTGCAGCGTCTTCACCATCGCAGGCGGCCACTTCTTGCGGTTGATGGCAAAATTGAGCTCGCGGATGCGGTGCTCGGCGTGCTCGACTTCGACGGGCGTCAGGTCGCCGCTCAACGCTGCCGTGTCAAAGAGATCCTCGAACATGACTGTAAGGCGGTCCTTGTTGTCGAGCCACAGCCCGAGCAGCAGGCTCGGCGCAATCAGGCGCGTGTCGCGCCGCCGCCATGAGGCGCAAATCGGCGCATAATAGCCAACCGCTTTCCTCGCCGGGTCGAAGTACTTCTCCACAATCTGTTCCGATTCCTGCAGCCAGAAACGGAACCAGACGTAACCCGGTGCGCCAACTACTGTGTTGCCAATGCGCTGCTCGGGGGCCGCTGCCTGCCACGTGGCGCGCTCCACCAGCATGCCGGTGAGCCACTCGGTTCGGTAGTCCGTCATATCCGGGACGTTCTGCCACGCCCCACTTGAGATAAACGTCAGTTTGCGCGCCATGTGCGGTGCATGCAGGGTGAAGGGATGATGATCAGAGCGTTTCGGGTTGAAGCAACGCGTCGCCGTGCACCTGAGCCCGTAATTGGCGCACGATCAGGATACCGAGGACAAAGGTGACTGGAAAGATCACGGCAACCAGCAGACCCATCTTCAGGCCCATCTGTTCGGGGTTGAGGCCATTGGACGCGCCCCACAACACCAATCTTTGCGAGCCCTGCGCAATGTCCGAAGTCAGCCCGGCAAGCCACGGCCCCAATGCCGCGCCGACATCGCCGAAGACTGCCAGGATGCCGAACATGACTGTGCCGCCCCTTGGGTACACGGCCGCACTCAAGCTGAAGGTGCCCGGCCACATAAGCGCGACGGCCAATCCAGTCACGGCGCAACCCATAAGCGAGACGACAGGATTGCGGGCAAAGACCGTCACCAGGTAGCAGCCGACGCAGACGATTCCACTCACCAACAACGCGTTCTGCAGGTTGATGCGGTGGCCCCAGATTCCGAAGACAAGCCGCCCAGTTCCCATAAGCGCTGCAAAGAGAAACGGGCCCAGCAGATCGCCGGCCAGCTTCGGCACGAGCAAGCCCTTTTCTGCAAAGAGTGACGACCATTGCGACATCGTCAATTCGGACGAAGCGCCGCACACCATAAGCACAAGTGCGACGCCAAAAATGCGCGAATTGAAGAGGCTGGTTGCCGAGATGAGTTCTTCATGCGGCGGCACCGGCATAAGCGGCACCTTGAGGAAGCGATAGAGATTGTAGATCGGAACAAGCGACCAGAGCAACGGCAGCAGATACCAGTTCTCGCCGCCCAGCGCCCAAACAAGTAGCGTCGTGATCAGCACAACACCCATCTGTCCCCAGCAGTAGAAGGAGTGAAGCAGGCTCATGGCTGACGCTTTTGCGTCGCCAGGCAGCGACTCGACCACGGGGCTGACCATCACCTCGATGATCCCGCCGCCGATTGCGTAGATCACAACAGCGGTGACGAGGCCCATGTAGGGGTTTGCAAAGACGAGCGGGAAGACCGATAGGCCTATCAGACCAGCCGCACACATCACGTGCGCAGTCACTAATACTTTGCGATGTCCGATTCTGTCGGCATAACGGACGGTGAGGATGTCCGCCACGATCTGGGTGCCGAAGTTGATCAGGATCAGGCGGCCAATGCCCTCAAACGAGATTGCGAACTGGTCCTGAAAGATGATGAAGAGCAGCGGCGCAAGGTTGTTGACAATCGCCTGCGTTATGTAGCCAAAGTAACAGGCGTAGAGTGTGTCTTTGTAGGTATAGGTCATGCGGTGGTCGCTCTATTGTGGACACGTCTTGCGCAGGTGGTCCGGTCACCCTGGTCCGACCACACAGCCACGTTTCCCCGACGCGGCATTGAAGTTGTCGGTAGAAAGGCCTGGTCTGCAGATGACAATGACTTGGTGGTTTGGCCTGCAGTGCGTGAGAGAGGTGCGCATTGGGACTGTATCATCAGGAGCGTTGCGCAACAGCGAGCGCTAAGCAGCGTTTATCCGTGTAATCCGTGTACTGATTGTATTGTTTCCATCCACCGACGCCGTAGTGCTGCACCTTGCACGTCGGCGCGTATTGCGTACCGGGGGCTTCCAGCCCTCCGGCAGTTGTGCCGAAAGGTCGGAGGGTTGGAAGCCCCCCGCTACGACTCCAGTAATCTCTTGCGAGACGCAGCACTTAGTACTTGCGCACAACAGCCCGGTAGGCCTCGGGCATGCGGAACTGGATCAACTGGCGCTCCTCGCGCACTTCACGCACTGCGTCCAGGTCGATCGTCGCGACTGCGTATCCTTCGACCGGATCGGCAAGCACCGAATAGACCTCGGCGCGTGGACCGACAATGAGGCTGTCACCCAGGAAACGCCGGGTCGGCTCATTACCCACTCGATTGGCTGCGGCCACAAAGATCGCGTTCTCGCAGGCGCGGCTAATCAGGTGCGCCCGCCATGAGTCGTGATAGGCCTTCTCCCAATTTGCGCTGACCGTCACCAATTCGGCGCCGTCAAGCGCCAGTGCTCGCGCAGTCTCGGGGAAGACCAGGTCGTCACCCGAGGAGAGGCCAAAGCGACCCCAATCGGCTTCCACCGTAACAAAGCGGTAACCATTGCGATAGACCTGTCGTTCCTCACCCAGAAGATGCACCTTGTGATAGGCTCCTGCGATATCGCCCTCAGGCGCAATGCAAATCAGGCTGTTGTAGAGGATGCTTTCGACCTTTTCCTTGACGACCATGCCGAACACTACGTGGCAATTGAAGTCCTTGGCACGCTTGGCGATGAAATTGACCGCATGTCCCGGCACACGTTCGGCGAGGTCAGTCGCACGCAGGCCGAGTTCGCCTCCCGTATAGCTAAGTTCCGGGAAAACAACTAGGTGTGTCTCCTGCTCGGAACAGATGCGTTCAATGAAGTCGCCCATCTTGGCAAGATTCTCTTCGGGCTCGGCCAGTTGGGGATCCATCTGGACAAGCGCAACTGTCACATTACGGGCCATAACAGCTCCTGAGGAAGCGGTGTGGGTGCAAAGGTCACTCAAGGACCTCACCCAAGTGGAACTTGGTGTTTGATTCAGATGATGTGCTGTCGAGGATGACGCGTCTGCGCGTGAAACCTGCGACGCACATACTCTCGAACATCTGTACGCCTCGGACGATTATAGCATAGGGCTTCGATATCTCCACGCAAGGCAAACAAGATTCAAGTCCCCTTGTGAGTCAGCAACCCCAGTTTTCCATCCGCAGTACATGCAGTTGTTGCCGCGAGTCGACATTGGATACACCTTGAACGAGATGCCGGGCTACTCAAATCTCAGCAACTCCAGATTGCACGCGCGAACTGCACCTCATCAATGAGATCGCTTGGCCACCCAGCCCCATTTCCCCGCTTGGCCACTGGCGTCACTTTCGCATCAGCCCGCGCGTGCGGTAGACTGCACCCCGGAAAGCCTTCTCGTTCGCCGCGACTGACGGCATTCAGCATCTCATTTTGGCTGTACGAGCCGCCGAGGAATCTGCCATGAAACTGATTGGGTCGTGGTTTCGCCACGCATGGATTACATTGCTCGTGGCAGGAATCGTTATCGCGCTTGACCAAAGCACGAAGTCACTCGTACGCACCAATCTCACCAAGTACGATTTCGTTCCGGTCTTCGGCCAGTGGTTTGGCTGGCAGCACGTCGACAACTACGGCGCGTCCTTTGGCCTGTTTCAGAACGGGACGATGGTTCTGACCCTGGTGGCCGTGGCAGTAACGATTGCTATCCTCGTCTATGTGTACTACATCCCTCAGGACCGCGTCTGGATGCGGATTCTTCTCGGCCTCATGGTGGGCGGCGCTGTCGGCAATCTGATCGACCGGGCCTCCCGCGGCTATGTCACCGATTTCATCGTTATGCGCATACCCGGTGTGTATAGTTGGCCCAACTACAATGTTGCCGATATGGCAATTGTGACGGGCACAATCCTCCTTGCTGTCACGATTATTTGGGAAGACGTCCACGCTGCACGCGTTGCCAAATCGCAAGACCACCTCTCCAACAACGACTGACACCTCGCCGGGCGCACATTCACGCGGGAACTACTGATCATCATCTGGACGGGCGCACCGTAGCGTCGCGTTTCCGCGCATTGCGTCGGAACCATCTACAGATAACCCACAGCGCGCCACAATCCACCGGAGGGCAAGACCATGAAATTCGCCGCGTTCGACCTCGAAATCGCCAAGCAGACGCCAGACGGTGCGTTTGACCTGATGGCCTATGCCCCGTTGGGTATCACCTGTGCCGCTGTCGCAATGGCAGGCACAACCGTGGGCTTCTGGCAGGGAGTCCCGCAATTGAGCCGAACACAGGCGCGGGAACTTGTTGCGGCGCTTCAGGCACTTGTCGCCGACGGCTACACGCTGCTTAGCTGGAATGGTTGCGCATTCGACTTTCAGGTGCTCGCACAGGAGTCCGGCCTCCCGGCCGAGTGCGGAACACTTGCCCTCAACCACGTCGACTTCATGCTGATTGTTACCTACACGAAGGGCTATCGTCTCGGCCTTGAGGCTGCGCTCAAAGGTGCGGGCCTACCCGGCAAAGTCAAGCAGGTGACACTGGCGGACGGGCGGGTCGTTGACCACAGTGGCGCCCATGCGCCGGAACTCTGGGCACGCGGCGAAGTTGATGCTGTTCTCGCCTATCTCGAGCAGGATGTTGCGCAGCTACTTGAACTGGGCGAAGTCGTTAAACGCGCAAAGGCGATCAACTGGACCTCCGGCAGAGGCAATCCCATGTCCGTCAAGTTGGCCAGGATTCCCACAGTGCGGGAATGTGCGCAGATTCCCGTCCCCGACACCTCATGGATGTCTTCTCCGCCGACGCGCAACGAGTTCATCGGTTGGATTCCAGGCTGAGACGACAGACGCCGCACCATCCGCATCGATTTCCGACTTCACGCAGTGACCTGCATGTGCACTGCTGCGCTATACTCTCCTCATGCAAACACTTACGATTCCGCAGGACCAGGTTGGCGCGCGCCTTGACCAGTTCGTGACTGCGCAGTTCCCGGACCACTCTCGCGCCGACGTGCAGCGCTGGATCAAGGATGGCCGCGTTCAGGTGAATGGCGCTCCATCCAAGACCGGCCTGCGCGTTGAACAGGAGATGACGATCGAGGTCGACCCGCCGGATGCGCTCCCGTCGTCCGATGTGATCGAGGGAGAGGCCATTCCGGTTACGATTGTCTATCAGGATTTGGACATGATTGTCGTCGACAAGCCGGCGGGCCTGGTTGTGCACCCTGCCCCCGGCCACGCCAGCGGCACCCTGGTCAATGCTGTGCTCTATCAGGTTCCCGAAATTGAGGGTGTTGGCGCGGCGCAGCGGCCGGGCATTGTCCATCGCCTCGACAAGGATACATCGGGACTAATCGTGATCGCGCGCAATGAGCGTGCCCATCGCAACCTGCAGGCACAGTTCGCCGACCGTACCGTGTACAAGGAGTACATCGCGTTGGTCGAGGGGGGCCTCGAGCCACTTTCCGGGATGATTAGCGCCCCTGTCGGCCGCCATCCGGTTGACCGCAAGCGACAAGCGGTTTTGCTTGCCAACAGCGAGGGTCACTCGTCCGGCCGGGATGCAATGACCGAGTATCACACAATCAATCGCTACCACGCGCGTGCGCGCGGGGCGACGGGTTTGCAGACCTTCTCGCTAGTGCGCGTCATTCTTCACACGGGGCGCACGCACCAGATTCGCGTCCATCTGGCGTGGCGACAGCATCCCGTGATTGGCGACAGGCTTTACGGCCCCAAGATCCCGCGCATTCCCATTGACCGCCAGTTCCTTCACGCGCACAAACTAACGCTGCGCCTCCCCTCCACGGGCGAATCGCGCACCTTCATTTCGCCCCTTCCGGCCGACCTCCAGGCAATTGTCGACAAGTTCGAAGCCTCCTGACCACGAAACGAACGAGCGCCGGCGGTTTGCCGGCGCTCTACTGGTTTGTATTGGATTCATGGTTGAAGAAGGTGCGCAACAAGTCCCGCGGCGGTGAAGCCGCCGACTTATTGCGCAACCTGTCTATTCCTTGAAGTTCCCGTCGTTTCCGTGTACAAGCACTTCTTGCCGCGTTCACATCCCAGTGGCTCAGAGATTCGCCGCGACCCAGCCGTCAAACTCTTCCAGCAGCGCGGACCGCAAGGTGTCCGGTGCGCCACACACCTGGAAGGCGTTGCGTGCAATACGTGCGAGGTCCACCTTTCGGTAGCCAAACTCGCGCGCAAGGAGCTCGTATTCCTGCGTGAGTGACGTATTGAAGAGAGGCGGGTCATCGGTGTTGACTGTGACGAGGAGCCCCATGCGGTCAAGGTGGGGAAACGGGTGTTCCGCAGTGCGGCGATAGACGTGAAGACAGGTATTTGACGTGGGGTTGATCTCGAGGGGAATCTGCCGTTCCTTGAGCACCTGAAGCAAGGCAGGGTCTTCAACCGCCCGCACGCCATGGCCAATGCGATTGGCCCCCAGTTCGTTGATGGCTCCCCACACTGAAGGCGCACCCATCGTCTCCCCGGCATGGGGAACGCTCAGCATCCCCGCCGCTCTGGCCGCATCAAAGACCGCCGCAAAGGGTTCCGGCGGAGCGCCCACCTCATAGCCACCAAGTCCAAAACCGACAACCCCACTTTCCATGCCGAGCATGGCTTGTTTGAGAGTTTCCGTGCCGGGGAACGGGTCAAAGACGCCATCGCCGGTGCGAAACGCCGCGTTGCGCGGCACATCAAAGACCCAGCGCATCTCCACGCCAAAGTCGCGCAACGCCTGCCTTCGCCCTGCTTCGAGGCCCTCAAGAATTGCCTCAATCGTCAACCCCTTGGCCTGCAGGTGCGTATGGGTGAACGGGGTAAAAGTCACTTCGCGATAGCGGATATTCTCCGCAGCCATCTCCTCGCCAAGCGCATAGACGGCGGTGGCGAAATCCTCGGCAGTGGAAAGTAACTGCGAGATCGTGAGATAGATCCGTACGAAGTGCGGGAAATCCGAGAAGGTAAACCAGCGCTGAATTGAATCGAGATCATCGCTTGGGAGCAAGTCCATGCGATCGTGCCGCTGCGCCAGTTGCAGCAACGTGATCGGACGGATGGATCCTTCCAGGTGTACGTGAATCTCGGCTTTCGGCATGGCCCCGATAAAGGCAGCCACCTCCGGGTCAAGGGGCAATCCCTGTGCCGTCAACTCGCCATCCATTCCGTCCAGCCGCGGACAATCATGACGAGGCCAATCACGCCCAACATACCGCTCATGATCGTGCCTTGATTCGCCATCATCCAGGCGCGCCACTTCTGAAGTTGATCGTTTGCGCCGTCGCCCTTGCTTTCGACGTAGAGAACAGGCAGCAGAATTGTCAGACTCGCGAGAATGACGAACAGGGCCACGGAGCCGATCGTGTACACAGTCGAGGGCGGTCTGCTCGCAAGCGCAACAAAGAAGACGATGAAGATTGCTACATTCTTCGCGTTGATGCTCGCCATGAACGCTCCCATTCCGAATGCGCCCTTCGGACCGATGCCGTCCACCGCCTGCAGCATTTTGGGAAGCTCGGTTGGCGGCGGCGTATTGCGGCTGCGGATAATTGATCGAGCCGACCACGCAATCAGCAAAACTCCAAATATGACTTTGACTGGGCCGGCCAGTGGTCGTACGACGTCGCGATCACGCGCTTCGAGCCGCTGTCCAAAATACGCCACCACCACGGCCAGCAGCAAGAGCCCAAGGATCCAACCCGCCAGGAACCAGACGGACCCGCGAAGATTGCCTAACGAGAGCAGCACAATGATGGAGATTATGGCAAGAGGGCTCAGCGCGATCCCGATCGCGAGGGGCGCAGTATCCAGGAGAATTCCGTTCATGAATGGGCCTCACAGTGCTACGAGCTCAATGATTTCGAGGAACAAAGACTGAGGTGTCGGACACACGCCATCACGTATTACATCTTTGCCCATTGTACGCCACGAGTCCCCCGAAACCGAAGTGCAATACACGAGGAAATCGGCGCTCATCACAACGGCAGAGTCACCACTACAAAGTGCGCCGGCAGCGCATGCTATACTTGACACAGCCGAAAATCGGCTTCACAACGCCTAGAACCACTATCTCGCCGGTGACTCACCGAACCCATGTCCGCCATCCCTTCAGAAACTGATTTCAAAGCAGTGATCGCGCAACCCGCCGTGCATGAGAGCACGAACACCGCACCGGCGCCTGTCGAGAAGCCTGGAGCCAGGCTTTCCGTGGGCCGGCGCGTGGGCAGGTGGGTTCTGCGGTTCACGGCACTGATCATTGCATTTGGGATTCTCGGTTCCAGTGCCTACTCATGGAACGCGATCGTCAACATTCACCTGAATCAACCAATTGCCGGTCATCGCTTCAAATTGCTCAACTGGGAGGTTGGCGCATTGTCGGAGAAGGCGGCCGCTCTCTGGCGCACCCCGGCAGCGGACTTGAGCGCGCAGCAAGGCAGCGATCTTGTGCGCAGCTATCTGCAGGACGCGCGCCTGCTTGTCCAGCTTGATGACAAGATGCTGGCCCTGATGGCGCTCGGTACGCGCGCCGCCGAGGAGCAGATCGGGCCGATCAGCCGCAAGGCCGACTCGCTCCGGACGCAACAAGAAGTGCGCCGCCCGGCAGCTGAGGCCGTTATCCAGGCGCAAATCACGCAAGTGCTTCAGGATGCAGGCTTCGGCGTCGGCGGTCGACTCTGGCCTCCCGTCCTGTTTACCTTCACCGAAGCTCCCAAACAGCTTGTCGTGAGTCCGCGTACCCGCATCCTTTCCGGCTACGCGCGCACGCTTGACCCGGCGATGAATCTCGCTGCCAGCCTTGAGGTAGAGTCGGAAGTTGAGCAGGACGGAGTCTTCAGC
Organism: uncultured Chloroflexia bacterium; assembly: GCA_963735275.1. GTDB lineage: Bacteria > Chloroflexota > Anaerolineae > Caldilineales > Caldilineaceae > UBA5069. Next base: position 2,019,434 of record CAVTKJ010000004.1, read on the forward strand.
GCCTATGTCACCGAGACGGGCGGCATGGGCGCCTTTCCCACAATGGTCGTGCCGGATGCGAAAGTGCCGTGGGTGTTGAGCACAGTCGCGCATGAATGGGTTCACACCTATCTGGCCTTCTTTCCGCTTGGCTTCAACTACGGCGTGACCGCGGAAAACAGAATCATCAATGAGACTACGGCTGATATCGTGGGCAACGAAATCGGCAAATTGGCGCTTGCCCGCTTCTACCCGGAGCTGATTCCGCCATCGCGACGCGACGATGTGCCGGCCGGCGCACCTTCCATTGACGATGGTGGCAGTTTCGACTTCCGTGCCGCGATGGCCGAAACGCGCGCTGTGACCGACAAATTGCTCCACTTCGGCCGCGTCGCGGATGCCGAACAATACATGGAACTGCGCCGCCAGCTTTTCGTCGAGAATGGCTATCTCCTGCGCAAGCTCAACCAGGCGTGGTTTGCCTTCCACGGCTCGTATGGTACTGGCGCGGCCGCCGACGTGAGCACCCCTGATGCGCTGGCCCCACGCGTCGTTAAGCTGCGCACCGAGACCGGCAGTCCCCACGCATTCTTGCAGGCCGTGCGCAGGATTACCGATGCAGCAGGCCTTGACAAACTGCTTGAGAATTTCGCGCAGCCCAGATCCGGCTAGCCGGCCCACTCTTGAAATGTGATGACCGTGAAGCTATCTTTTGAAGGACAGACAGTCATCGTCACCGGCGCCGCGCATGGGTTCGGGCGCGCGATTTCACTTGCCTTCGCCACAGGGGGCGCCCGCGTGTGGGGCTGCGACCTCGTCGCGGCAGAGCTTCTTGAAACGCAGCGACTGTGCGCAATGCTTGAAGGAACTTGCAGTGTGCGCACGGTGGACGTGACGAAGCGGAACGAAGTACTGGCCTTTGTGCGCGAAGCAGAGGAAGAGTCGCACTCGGGCGCGATCGATGTGCTTGTCAACAATGCGGGTGGCGTGCTTGGCCAGGTGGGCACACCCGTGGAGGAGGTGAACGCCGCTGATTGGCAGGCGATCCTTGACGTGAATCTGACGGCTGTCTTTACCTTCGCACAGGCGGTGGCTGCCGGAATGAAGCGCGCTGGGCGCGGCAGAATCATCAACATCGCCAGTGGCGCCGGGCTGGGACCAAGCCTTACGGGAATCCAGGCGTATGCCGCGGCAAAAGCCGGGCAAATTAACCTGACGCGGCAGCTTTGCCATGAGCTGGGCCCCTTTGGCATCACGGCCAATGCGATTGCTCCAGGTTTTGTGCGCTCGAATCCAAACACCGAGCGCCAGTGGCAAGCCTACGGCGCCGAGAAACAGCGCGAACTTGTGGAAAGCATTGCCATGCGCCGCCTCGGCACGCCCGAAGACATTGCCGCAGGGGTGCTCTTCTTCGCTTCGGAGCACGCGGCCTGGATATCCGGACAAGTGCTGTCGATCGACGGCGGCCATTAGCCGTAGCCTAATCTTCCTCAAATGCCGCCAGAATGTTTTCCAGCACAAAGCGCGTGTTTTGAGCGGTTTCTCCTTCGACTGCGCCCCAGCCAAAGAGGGCCATGCGCCCGTTGAGCGCTCTGATGACATGCTTGCCTGTTGTGGAACCGACCGTCGCTTCGACAGCCCGCAAACCAACTGTTGCTTCGCTCCACGTTGCATAGATGAAGACGCTCACCCACGTCTTTGGCGTTCTGGTGCGCAATCCCACAACTGCCATAGCGCCCGCCTGGGCAGCCGTGAGGATGGGCCGGCCTGAAACCAGCGCAATCCGTGCTCGCGCCGGCGTCAACAGTTTTGCCAATCTTTCGAGCGATTGCTGGACCGCCGCGTCATTTTGCGCCTGATTCACGTTCGCCCTCTCAAGAAGCGTCTGATATAACGGGATTCGCTTCTATTGTACGTCTGAAGAAGTCCGCACGATTACGCTGCACTTTCGCACAGTGCGCTTGATTGCCTTGCACTACGCGTTGCTGCGTACCAACAAACCCGAATTGCGGTCCAAGAACCATTTTCGCGGACCGCAAGCACATCACAAAGGACTCACTAATGGCTTCACCGACAATGCGCGCTGCGTTCGTGCGCGCCCCCTGGCAGGTTGAGGTTCGCGAAGTTCCAGTCCCCGAAGTCGTGCCGGGATGGGTCCTCGTGCGCGTAGAAGCGTGCGGGCTCTGCGGCACCGACCTTCACATTGCCGGCCTCGTCGACCACCAACTCACGCAGTCCGGCGCCACCAAGTGGCAAGGGTTCGGCCATGAGGTAGCGGGCGTCGTCGCGGCGATTGGTCCCGGTGTTGCAAACGTCAAGGAGGGCGACACGGTCGTGCTCGAGAGCGGCTCGTACTGCGGATTATGCGATCTCTGTCGCAATGGCCGCGCCGACCTATGCAACAAGGGGCCGAACTTCTGGTCCAACCAAAGCATGGGCTTCGCCGACTACATCCTGGCGCCGGCGCAGGCGTGCGTACCCTATAGCGAGCTGGATCCAATCGTTGCCTGCCTGGCCGAGCCGCTGGGTGTCGCAATCGACATGGTCACCACCGCCGACATTCGCCTGGGCAACGAAGTGCTTGTCCTGGGCCTGGGGCCGATTGGCTTGATGGCGATACCGTTGTTGCGGCGCATGGGTGCGCAACGCATCTATGCCGCCAACCGTTCGGGCGGCAGGCGCAGCGAACTGGCAACGGCCCTCGGCGCCGACGAAGTCATCATCACGCGCACGGAGCCGTTGGCGCGCGACCGTTTTCGCAAGGATGGCGTTGACCGCGCGCTTGTCAGCGCGTCCCCTGCAGCGATTGCCGGTACGCTGCGTCTCCTTCGGTATGGCGGCATTCTCAGCTTCATTGGTATCACCTTTGGAGCCGAAGCGGAGGTGCGCTTCGATGCCAACGAGTTTCACTTCAACAAGTTGCAGCTACGCGCCTCACACGCAGCGCCGGCGCTCTTCTTCCCGCTTGCACTCGATCTGCTGCGCGACGACCACGTACCCGGCGCTGACTTTGTCAGCCACACCTTTTCACTTGACGACATGGAACGTGCGCTGCTTGTTGCGCGCGATGCCCGCGAAGAAGTGATCAAGGTGGTCGTTACACCCAATCCATAGGTGTGCGGGAATCGCAGGCCCACATTGCCCAGGCGTCCGCTACCCACGTGGCGGAGGGCCTCCGCGACGCAGGCATGCACCCGCGTTGACGCGAAATAGCCCGGGCACGTCCGGAGGGCTGGAAGGTCGCCGCTGCGTAAGCCCAACCGAAGCGGCACGCCAGTGATCATTTGTCAGTTATCATTTCGCGCTGCAACTCCACTGCGCACCATGAGTTAGCCAATTGACTTGAACACCTGCCATGATTCCTACGAGCATGAGTTAGCCTCAACGTGAACCCACATCTGGCAGGCTACTTCAGCGCGCGCGGCTGGTCCCCGTTTCCCTTTCAGGAGGCAACGTGGGACGCATACTTGCGCGGCCAGAGTGGATTGATTCATGCGCCAACGGGCATGGGCAAGACAATGGCTGTCTGGGGCGGTCCGCTGGCCGAATGGATGGACGAACAGCCCGACGGCGCTGTCCAGGGGGGGATTGCGCCGCCCGCGCTGCGCGTCCTCTGGATTACACCGCTGCGCGCCCTCGCGACTGACACCTTGGCGTCACTACGCGAACCACTCGAAGCGCTTGGCATCCCGTGGAGCGTTGAACTGCGCACGGGCGACACCCCCTCTTCCGCAAAGCAGCGCCAGCGCAAGAATATGCCCACCGCTCTCGTCACAACGCCCGAGAGCATCAGCCTGCTCCTCTCCTATCCCGAGACGCGTGGTCTCCTGTCGACTCTGCGCTGCGTGGTTGTGGACGAATGGCACGAGTTGATGGGGACAAAGCGCGGCACCCAGACTGAGTTGGCGCTGGCGCGCCTCCGCCACTGGAATCCGCATTTGCGCGTGTGGGGCCTCTCGGCAACGCTCGGCAATCTCGAGCAGGCGCGTGATGTTCTCATCCCGGGGCAGCGAGACGCGCTGCTCATCACCTCCGACGTGCGCAAGGAGACGGTCGTCGAGACGCTCTTGCCCGAGACGATGGCGCGCTTCCCCTGGGCCGGGCACATTGGCCTGAATCTTCTACCCGAGGTCCTGAACCTTCTGCGCAGCGCCGAGTCGACGATCCTCTTCACAAACACGCGCGCCCAGACGGAAATCTGGTTCCAGGCGCTGATCGACCATGCGCACGATCTGATTGGGGCCACTGCCCTCCACCACGGCTCGCTCGAACGCGAACTACGCAATGAAGTGGAAAACCGGCTGCGCGATGGCCGCCTGCGTGTTGTCGTCTCCACTTCGAGCCTCGATCTGGGCGTCGACTTCTCGCCTGTGGACCAAGTGATTCAGGTGGGAAGCCCGAAGGGGATTGCCCGTCTCATGCAGCGCGCCGGGCGCAGCGGCCACCGGCCCGGCGCCGCCAGCGTCATTCGTTGCGTGCCAACGCATGCCTTTGAACTCGTCGAGTTTGCGGCCGTCAAGCGTGCGCTCCACGGCGCGCCGGACAGCGGCCCGGCCGTGGAAGCACGGACGCCCATCGCCAAGCCGCTTGATGTCCTCGTCCAGCATCTCGTGACCGTGGCGCTTGGCGGCGGCTTTCGCAGCGCCGAACTGCTTGCTGAAGTGCGCACCAGTTGGGCCTATCGGTCTCTCACGGATCGCGAATGGCAGTGGGCGCTTGATTTTGTCACGCGTGGCGGCGCCGCGCTGACCGCCTATGAGCAATTCACAAAAGTTGTCGAGAAGGACGGACTCCATACCGTGGAATCGCGCGAAGTTGCGCGCCTGCATCGAATGTCGATCGGCTCAATCACCAGCGCCGCGGCCATGAAGGTCGCGTTCCTCTCGGGCAGCAGTTTGGGAACGATTGAGGAATCCTTCATCGCACGCTTGCGCCCTGGCGATCGATTCGTCTTTGCAGGGCGGGTGCTTGAACTGGCAATGGTGCGTGACATGACGGCCTACGTGCGCAAGGCCTCAACCATGCGAGGCATTATCCCCCGCTGGGCCGGAGGGCGTATGCCGCTCTCCACGCAGCTTGCCGCGGCAGTGCGCGCCGAGCTTGACGCCGCCCGTCGCGGCATCTATGCGGGACCGGAAATGCGGGCCGTGCGGCCACTTCTGGAGCTTCAGCAGCGCTGGTCGCGCCTGCCCGAGGAAGGGATGCTCCTGTTCGAGCGCCACAAAAGCAGCGACGGCTACCACATCTTTCTCTTTCCGCTGGCCGGCCGCCTTGTCCATGAAGGCCTGGCGGCGCTGCTTGCCTATCGCGTCTCCAGATCTGCCCCGCGCACGATCAACGCCTTTGCCACGGACTATGGCGTGGAGTTGCTCTCGCCGACACCCTTTGACCAGGACGAGAGCGAGTGGCGCACCCTGCTTTCCACGGATTTCCTGCTTGAGGATATCCTCACCTGTGTGAACTCTTCCGAGCTGGCGCGCCGGCAGTTTCGTGACATTGCGCGCATCGCCGGACTCGTCTTTTCGGGCTACCCCGGAAGCGGCAAAAGCACACGCCAACTGCAGGCATCATCAAGCATCATTTTCGATGTCTTCTCCCAGTATGATCCTGACAACCTGCTCATTGACCAGGCGCGCCGTGAAGTGCTTGAGGACCAACTTGAAGTCGCGCGACTGCGAAATCTACTCGAGGAGATTCGCATGCAGGAGCTGCAGTTCGTGGATACGCCCCGTCTCACGCCGCTCGCCTTCCCGCTTTGGGCCGACAGGCTGCGCTCCCAGGAGGTGACGACCGAGAAGTGGGAGGATCGCATCAAGCGCATGGTTGTACAGCTTGAGGCCGCAGCCGACGCGCCTTTGTAGCGCACCAGGCAAAACATTTGTGCTATACTGCGTCCATGCTGGAGATCAGTCTTGCCCCTAATTTGCACGTAACGCTCCTGCCGCAGCGCGCTCTCTTCTGGGCCGAAGAGGCGACGCTCTTCGCGGCGGACCTTCATCTGGGCAAGGCTGACGTTTTTCAACGTTCCGGTGTTCCCATTCCGGCAACCGTGACCACTGACGATTTGCGCCGCCTTGGGGCATTGCTCGAGCAGACGCATCCGCGCCGCCTTGTCATCCTGGGCGATTTCTTCCACGCCGCAGGCAGTCGCTCGTCCGGAGTATTCGACGCCTTGCATTCCTGGCGCACCACCCACCGCGTCGTCGAGGTGCTGCTTGTCTCCGGCAATCATGACATCCATGCCGGTCCGCCGCCTGAGGAACTCGAGATCATCGCCTGCGGCGAGACTCTGATGCTGGGTCCATTTCACTGTGTCCATGCACCGCAGACAAACCCTGCACCCTACACGCTGTGCGGCCATCTTCACCCCGCGGCGCTGCTTGTCGAACCAAATGGCGCGCGCGGCGTGCGCCTTCCCTGCTTCCACGTGGGCCGGCAGCAGACGATCCTTCCGGCATTCAGCACCTTCACCGGAAGCAAGACCGTCCCCCGGCGGCCGGGCGAACGCATCTTCGTCACCACGGGCGACGAAGTGTTCGAGGCTGCGCTGCGTTGAATCCAAACCGGCGGTCCCGCTCCGAAGCGAGGCTTCCCAGAGTGACGCATCGCTTCGTACGATTGTGAGAGCGTGCCGCGGCCCTGCCCGTTCCTTGCACGCTTGCGACGATTCTGACAGAATACCAACGTAGCGATTCCGCATTGAGGGCGTCTTGCCCAAGCGACATGACCAACGTTCCCAGAAGAGGCGCCCCTCAATCATGGCCACTGACGATCAGCTCCTCGAAAGTCTGCGCGAGGGCGTGCTGCACCTCAGCGATTCGCGCCCGAAACGAGTGACGCCGCCGGTTGACGATACGCCTGAGCGGACGCGCCAGGCCGTGCGCACAATTGCGCGCAGCCGCGTCAGTGCAGTTCTGCGCCAACTGCGCGCCGCACTTGGGCTCTCCTACGAGGAGATCCAGCAGCGTACGGGCTTGTCGCAGCAACTCCTTTTCGATGTCGAGTTCAAGGAGCACCGCCTCTCCCTGGAGGAACTGCGCTGCCTTGCCGACTGCTACAATACGGCCGTGGGCGACATCCTTGGCATCGACATTGACTGAGACGCGCAATTTGATCCCCTTCCTCGAGGTCCACGCGGCCGTTGCCAAGCTGAGCAAGTATGCCTCCAGTGAAAGCGGCGACACCGTCGAAATCATCGAACGCCCGCGTGGCGGCATGAGCCTCGTCATGGCCGACGGTCAGCGCAGCGGGCGCAGTGCAAAAGCAATCAGCAATCTGGTCGTTCACAAGGCAATCGCACTGCTCGCCGAGGGTGTGCGCGATGGTGCGGTTGCTCGAGCAGCGCATGACGCACTTCACGCGCAGCGCGGCGGTCAGGTCAGCGCCGAACTCGTCATTGTGAGCGTCGACCTGGTGACGCGCACCCTCGTCGTAAGTCGCAACAGCCGCTGCCCCAGCATCCTGCGCAGGGGCTCGACCCTCACCTGGCTTGATGACGCAACAGAAGCCGTTGGCGTCCACCTCAACACCAAGCCATCCATCACGCAATATCCGCTGGAACCCGACACGACGTTGCTTGTCTTCAGTGATGGTATCTGGGCTGCCGGCGCACGCTCCAGCGCGCGTATTGACTTGCCCACGCTTCTGCAGCAGATTGACCCAGACGGAAGGGCACCGGCCGAATGCCTTGCCGACAACGTATTGGCTGAGGCGCTGCGACTGGATCAGGCGCGGCCGCACGATGATGCCACCGTTGCCGTGATCGCCGTGCGCGCCCAGCCTGAGTTGAACCAGGTGCGCCGCCTCGTCCTCCGCTTCCCTATAGGCTGACGCCGCAACTGTGCCGGACGCAAAGCTGCCACTCCCCATTGTGAAAGTCGTCGGCATCAGCGCTGCCGGCAAATCAACACTCGTCGCAAGTCTTCGCCTCGCGGGGTACGATGCGCGCCCGGTGAGCCAGGAACACTCCAACGTCAAGGAGCTTTGGCGGCAATTTGAGGTGCCGCGCATGTTGGTCTACCTGGACGTCGCGTTTGAAATGCAGCGAGCGCGGCGCACAGACGTGTCGTGGTCGGAGGAAGCACGCGCGGAGGAGGTGCGTCGCCTGCGCGATGCACGTGACAACGCCGACATCGTGCTCAACACCACGGAACTGTCGCGTGAAGCGGTCCTGATGATCGTCATGGCATGGCTGCGGGCACAGGGCATTCGCCACGCTGAGACGCCACTGCCACCCATCGGCGCAACGGGTGCTCCCCTGTAGAGCGGCGCGCCGGCAAAACTCTTCACATTCCCTGAAACGTAGAGACTCTTGACACACAACTTGCGAGTAATGACGGCGATAACCGCCTCATTCTATTGTGCGCTTGGCGCAGGTGGGGCGTTCATCGGTCTCTATCTCGAGGGGCTTGGCGCGACCTATTTTCAGATTTCGCTTGTGCTTGCGCTCTTCATCGTAACTTCAATTGTGGCAAGCGCTGTTTATGGCCGGTTTGCAGACAGGCTTGGCGCGCGCCGCGCATGGCTGGCAGGCGGACTCGGTCTCCAGGCAGTTGCGTACGTCCTGATTGCAGGTTCGTCAACCGTGGGGCAGGTTGCGGGCGCACGGATCATTGAGGGCATCGGCGCTGCAATCTTCGCGACGATCAGCCTTGCCATTGTGGGTGACTTGCTGAGCGATGGGTCAAGTCGCGGGCGGCTCATGGGAGTCTACCGCGGCATTGGTTCAATTGCTTACGCGGCAGGCGCGCTTGTGAGCGGCTTCGTCGCCGATCGGGCCGGCCTTTCAGCATCGCTCATGATTGGCGGTGCGAGTCTCGCCGTGGGAGCCGCCCTGGCATCGCGCCTGCAACCTGGCGCCCGACCGCGGCCCCGCTTCACCAATCCTCTCGAAGTCGTCGTCGAGAGCGCCTCACCGCAAAGCACTGCCGACAAGCGCACGTCACTCCCGCCGATGTTCCTCGCAGGTGTGGTGCTGATCATGGCAGCCATCGCCGCGTCGAGTTCCATGTTGCCGCTCTACCTCAACGCGTTGGGAAAGTCGCGCGCCCAGATTGGCGGCATCTGGTCGCTTGGGGCTGTTCTCGAGTTCCCCTCGATGTACTTCACCGGCATACTCTCCGACTCCGTAGGACGTGCGCCCTTGCTTGCTGCCGGCGCTGTGGCAATGGCCCTCGTCCAGTTTTTCTACATCGGTGCGGCACGCGTAAGCATCGCAGTCATCTTTGGGCAAATGCTGCGCGCATTTGGCTTCGCAAGCTTTACCTCGAATGCAATGACCTACACGGCGGACCTTTCCGGCGAGGCCGACCGCGCGGCCAACAGCGGCCTCTTCAACCTAACGCAGAATAGCGGGCAGCTTGCGGGTCTCCTGCTGGGGGGTGCGCTTGCGCAAAGTTTCGGTTTCGCCACGCTCTTCGCCTTCTGCGCCGTACTGGCCATTTGCGCCGCGCTGGCCTTCTTCAGCCTGGGAAGAGGCAATCGGCAAATGATGGTGGCCGGCATACCTCCGAATGGCAAGTTGCACGAACCGTCACTTGCCGACTGAGGGCGCGCCTCTTGTCCAGGGTCTATTGCTAGGCGACGATCCTTTCGCCGGCGCGCGATACGCGGAATCCACCCAACAAATGACCCCAGGAATGCCTCGAGTTCCCGTTCGGCGCTCTCATCGATGAGGTTGCCGTCGCCATCGAATTTGCCCCGTGGCATTGCCAAGAGGAACTCAGGCTTGGGCATCGCCAGCGATTGCGTCTCCTGGAGCACCTGGCGCAACTGCAGTTGGGAGCGCACCGTGCCGAAGCGACCGCCTGCGCCTATCAGTGCGACAGGCATGTTGTGTAGCGGCGAACCATCACGCGGCCTGCTGAGCCAGTCGATTGCGTTCTTGAGTACGCCGGTGAAGGAGAAGTTGTATTCGGGCGAGGCAATGAGAAGCCCGTCGGCACGCGCCACGACTGCCTTTAGCGCCGCCACCGCAGCGGGCTGCACTGGCCCATCATGATCGCCATTGTAGAAGGGAATCTCCTCAATTGAGGCGATTTCCATGGTCACGCCGCTGGGAGTCAGGCCGCGTGCGGCCCGGAGCAACCCACTATTCATTGAAGCGCGCCGCAAACTGCCTGATATCCCCACAATATGGAATGTGGCTTCACTTGACATAATTTCTCCTGATCCATGAATACGCTTTTGCGCGCCCATTTTGGCGCGCAATTTCCTTTGACGTCAAATCATTGTAAGTCCAAATCTGCAGCTACTCTGTAGTCGCTGTGGCGATTGACGGCGCAGGACTGGTTGTCCGCCGGAGCGTAGTGCATAACGCAGACTCGCGACTGTTCGTGGCGGAGAGCCTTCCCTCCTCCGCTTGTCTCCCTGCGGTTTGACTCGGGCCGCGCCCACGACTAGAATGTGTCTATACCAAACAACGATGCACCGGAGGAGTACCCGCAACGCCGGCGCCAGAGAGATGCGGTCATCGGCTGCAAGCCGCATTCGCACGGGCAGCGGGGAACGTAGCCGGGAAGGTTGGCGGGGCGAAGTTGAGTAGCCCTGTCCGGGTCCGCCCGTTAGCGCGCAGAGAGGCGTGTGCGCAGGGTTCCCCTGCGCTGCGCAAGCAAGGTGGCACCGCGGAGTTGCTCCGTCCTTGAGGACGAAGCAGCTTTTTTTGTTCCCGCTATTGAAACGGCGCGAAAAGCCGGCGCGGATCCGTAGCGGCCGAGTTGCATCATAACGGTTGCTCGCCAAGCAACAGCACGCACGCATATGAGGTGAACCATGTCCGAAATGCCCAAGGCCTACTCCCACCACGAGACCGAAGAGCGCCTCTACAATTGGTGGAACGCACGCGGCTACTTTCATCCCGAACAGCAAATCGCATCCGGCCTGGCCGACCCGGCGGCCGCGCCCTTTGTCATCGCCATGCCGCCCCCCAACGTCACAGGAATCCTGCATCTGGGTCATGCGATCACCAACGGCGTCGAAGATGCGCTGATTCGCTACCACCGCATGGCGGGCGTGCCTACGCTCTGGGTGCCGGGCAGCGACCACGCGGGCATTGCCACGCAGAATGTCGTCGAGCGCAAGCTGGCCGAGCAGGGCAAGACGCGCCATGATTTGGGCCGCGAACGCTTTGTTGAGGAAGTGTGGGGCTGGAAGGAAGAGTACCACGGCCGCATCACCCTGCAACAGCAGCGCATGGGCATCTCCTGCGACTGGACACGCGAGCGCTTCACCCTCGATGCCGGCCTCAGCGAAGCCGTGCTCGAGGCATTCATTCGCCTTTACAATGAAGGGCTGATCTACCGGGGCAAGCGGCTTGTCAACTGGTGCCCGCGCTGCATGAGCGCCATCAGCGATCTGGAAGTCGACTACGAGGAAGAGCAGGGCCGCTTTTACACCTTCCGTACCTGCTCGAAGGAGGGTCCGGCGAAGAGTTCCTCGAAGTCAGCACGACGCGCCCGGAGACAATTCTGGGCGATACTGCGGTCGCCGTCCACCCGGATGATCCGCGTTATGCGCACTTGGTCGGACGCACGGCCACTCGTGCCGATCCTGGGCCGGCGCATCCCCGTGATCGCCGACGCCTATGTCGACATGGAGTTCGGCACGGGCGCGCTCAAAGTCACGCCGGGCCACGATCCCAACGACTACGAGATCGGCCTGCGCCATGGGCTTGACGATGATCAACATCCTGAATACGGATGGAACGCTCAACGACGCCGCCGGTCCTTTTGCGGGGCTGGACCGCTTCGAGGCCCGTACACGGCTGTGGGAGGAAATGCGTTCAGCCGGGCTCGTGGTCAATGACGAGGTGCGTTTGCATCAGGTGGGCCACTGCCAGCGCTGCGGCACCATCGTTGAGCCGCTGCTCAGCGAGCAGTGGTGGGTGAAGATGCAGCCCCTTGCCGAACCCGCGATTGAGGCGGTGCGCACAGGCGCAATCGAAATCGTGCCGGAACGCTTCGAAAAAACCTACTACCACTGGATGGAGAACATCCGCGATTGGTGCATCAGCCGTCAGCTATGGTGGGGCCATCGCATCCCGATCTGGTACGGCCCCGAGGGCAGCATCTTTGCCGCGCGCAGCGAGGCCGACGCGCACGCGCAGGCGGAGGCCAACTATCGGCCGCCCCGTGGCACTTGAGCAAGACCCCGACGTGCTCGACACCTGGTTCAGCAGCGGCCTGTGGCCCTTCAGCACGTTGGGCTGGCCGGAGCAGAGCGAAGACCTGGCGCGCTACTACCCAACCAGCTGTGCTCGAGACCGGCTACGACATCCTCTTCTTCTGGGTGGCGCGCATGATCATGCTCGGCATCAAGTTCACCGGCCAGGCCCCCTTTCCGCACCGTCTATCTACATGGCATCGTTCGCGACGAGAAAGGGCGCAAGATGAGCAAGTCGCTGGGCAATGCCCTCGATCCGCTCGATCTGATCAGCGAATACGGCGCCGACGCGCTGCGCTTCACTTTGCTCACCGGCGGTCAACACCTGGCAACGATGCCAAGCTCGCGCTGCAGCGCGTGGAAAGCAGCCGCAACTTCGCCAACAAGATCTGGAACGCCGCCCGCTTCGTGATCATGAATCTCGAAGGCCAGGAGATGCTCCTCGACGATGGAGAGTTGAATGCGCGTGGCTATCCTCTGCCTTCGGCCAATCAACTTGTGCTTGCCGATCGCTGGATTCTCAGCCGTCTGGACGCAGTGACCGCAGATGTCACGAAGCTCATTCGACGAACTGGCAGTTGGGCGAGGCTGGCCGCCAATTGTACGAGTTTCTCTGGAGCGACTATTGCGACTGGTACATTGAAGCGTCCAAGGTGCGCATCTACGACGGAGCCCCCGCGGAAGCGCATGCGACGCGTCAGGTGCTTGCCTATGTGCTTGAGCGCAGTCTGCGCCTTCTTCATCCATTCATGCCATTTGTCACCGAGGAGATTTGGCAGAGCCTGCCTGGCATTCCCCAAGCCGACGCACAAGGACGCGCGCTCATCGTCACCCGCTGGCCCGCGCCGGTCGGGAACCGGGATGAAGTGGCGGACGAAGAGTTTGGACGCCTGCAGGAGGTTGTGCGCGCCATACGCAATGCGCGCAGCGAATACGATGTGGAGCCTGGCAAGCGCATCCCTGCGCACATTTCAGGGGGCGAGCATGCAGCGCTCCTCACTGCATCATTACCGCTGCTGGCGGCCTTGGCACGCGTGAGTGCGGACGACACGATGATTGCCACCGAACTGCCGGCTCCAGACAAGGCCGTGACGCTTGCCGTAGCAGGAGTTACCGTGTTCCTGCCTCTGGCCGGCCTGATCGACTTCGGCGCCGAACGCGCCCGCCTTGGCAAGGAAATCGACAATGTGGACAAACAGATGCAGCGCATCAATGGGTTGCTCGGCAACGCGGGCTTCACGGCGAAAGCGCCTGCCGATTTGATTGAGCGCGAACGGGCGAAGCTTGCGGACTTGACGGAACGGCGCAGCCAACTCTCCGAGCGGCTTGCCGCCCTCGAAAGCGCCTGATTGGCGCGATCCAGTGCGCGCGATTGTGAATCCCGGCACAACGCCTACATAGCGCTCGGACGCGCGTGTGGTAAAGTGGCGGGAGACAGAAACTGGATCAGCGCGAAGACGAGGAATTAATCGGTTCCAACTCGTGTAATTCGTGAAGATTTTGACAAAGCCAAAACGCGTGTGCTACACTCGCCGCAGTCAAATTGGGCCGGAGTGCGCAGGTCGGCGCAATGGTTCGTTCGAAATCCAGAGCGGCAGACAATTCACAGGGTCTCTGTGGGCGCTGATGGCGTCGCGTGTGCGCGCCCAGTACGAGCACCGGACTATTGGGCGAGTCGCACTGGGTGCGTGGCAAGATCGAGAGGCAGACAATGGCTGATAGCGACCGCATCGCGGAACTGAAACGCAAAATGCAGGAGTCGGCCCAGCGCACAAAGGCCGAGGCAGAGGCAAAAGAGGCAGCCGCGTCAGGTGCACCTGAGCCATCTGCCGTCGTGCCTGATGAGGCGCCTGCGGACGCTCTGTCTGCCGCCACTGAGACACAGAGTGAAGCGCCAGCGCCCGTACAGGCGGCGATTGCTGAAGCCACTCCCGCTGAAGAGTCAAAAGCCGATTCAGTGCCTGCATCTGAACCCGCAGTGGCGGCTGCACCTGCGGCGACCCCTGCTGCAACCGCAATCGCCCAGCCCGAAGCAGATGCACCTGCCACGACAACTGCCCCTGCTGACGCCCAGCCGCCTGCGGTTGCTGTCGACCCGGCCCTGAATGGCGCGAATGCCGCGAGCAACGGAGAAGCCTCCGCCGGTGCACTCGAAGGTGCGATCTACTCGCCACAGGTCCTGACGCCGGAAGAACTCGCCAAGCGCGACATGAACCGCCGCGAGTTTCTCACCTATGCGTGGGGCGGCGCGCTCCTGCTGGTGTTGGGTGCTTCAGGCTTCGGCATGTTCCAGTTTGCGTATCCCCGCTTCAAGGCAGGCGAGTTCGGCGGCAAGTTCTTTATCGGTCCTGCTGCAGAGGTTCCTTCAACCGAGGCACCGCCCCTTCCCTTCACAGCGGGCAAGTTCTGGCTCGTCAACACAACCGATGAGGGCGTGAAGGCGCTCTACATGGTTTGCACGCATCTGGGTTGCCTTTACAAATGGGAGCCGTCGACGGTGCGCTTCGAGTGCCCCTGTCATGGCTCAAAATTCTCGCGCGAGGGCTACTACATCGAGGGTCCTGCCCCACGCTCGCTGGATCGCTTCGCCACTGCCGAAGAGGGCGGTGTACTTGTTGTCGACACCGGCACGAAGATACCCGGTGCACCGTCGGCACTGTCGCCGGATCGTGCTGAACCAGTCTAGCATCCGGATTCTGGCAAGGTGGCCTTGCAACATGCAGGCCACGTGTCTTGCGCCAAGATTAACCCGTTGCCCTGCAAAGTTAGCCCCCGCTGAACGGAACCGTTGAGGAGAGCAGAACGATGGCAGCACAGCCTGAAGTCGAAAAGAAAGGCTTCGTGAGCTCTGTGCTGGGGCTGGTGGATGACACGTTTACGCGCGTCACCGCCGGAGTCAGCGCGGGCGAAGTTCGTCGCATGTTGCGAGGCGAGCCACCCGGCCGCCCGAACCCGCGCCTGAAGCCGCATACCGAGTCGTTCCTGCTGCACATCAAGCCCACCTACTATCACGAGAGCGTCACCCGCTTCACCCACACCTTCCGGCTCGGGTTGCTCTCCACCTATCTTTTCTTCTTCGAGACCATCACCGGTCTCATTCTGATGATCTGGTACACGCCGTCGCCCGAGCCAGGCCTACGTCGACATGATCCGGCTGCTGAGCAACGTGCCCTTCGGCCAGTTCATGCGCGACCTGCACCGCCTCGGCGCCGAATTGATGGTGCTGATCGTCACCTTCCACATGGTGCGCACCTATCTCACAGGCAGTTACAAGGCGCCGCGCCAGTTCACCTGGTTTACCGGCGTCATTCTGCTTGTCGTCACGCTTTTCTCTCAGCTTCTCTGGCTATCTTCTGCCGTGGGACCAGTTGGCATACTGGGCTGTTACAATCGGCACGTCAATGGCCGAAGCCGTGCCTCCCAAGATCGTCGGCGAAACCGTCAACCTGCTGGCCCGCGGCGCGCCCGACATTAGCGCCAATGGCCTCCTGCGCTTCTACCTGCTGCATGTGCTCTTCCTGCCGTTGATTCTCTTCCTCTTCTTCTTTGTTCACTACTACAAGGTTGTCCACTTCGGCATCAGTCTGCCTGCCAACGAAGAGGAAGTTGGCCAGGACACAGCCAACAAGATTCCCGCCGACCGCCGCGTTTACTTCCTGCCCGACGTGCTGATTGACGAGACGGTGCTCATCATCGTCTTCACGGCAGTGATGACGTTTGCTTGTCATCTTCTTCTTCCAGGCGCCGCTGGAGTCAATCGCCAATCCGCAGAGTACGCCGCTGCACACCGTTGCGCCCTGGTACTTCTACTGGCTGCAGGGCTTGCTCAAGATCGCCGACAAGCGCATCGCCGGCGTCTACCTTCCGGGCATTCTGCTGGTGCTCCTGATAGCGATTCCCTATCTTGATCACAACCCCAGCCGCCGGGCCAGCGACCGCCGTGTTGCAATCATCAGCGGCGTGGTGGCAGGCATTGTCTTCCTCATTCTGAGCTGGATGGGCACCCCGCAGTATGCAGTCTCTGCGGCGCCCGCAGTTGAAGTCGTCCAGGAGCTGATGCCGGAAGAGGGCGCGGGAATTGTGCGTGAGCATGGCTACGCGCACTTGCCCGTTGGTATCTACACCTCGCAGACGCCCGCAGAGGAACAGACTGCTGACCACGAATGGGCCATGGTCGTCGAGGAGTTCAGCAATTCGATTGCCGCTTTCGACGCCGAGGACGCCGAGTTCAACAACGCGGTCGGCACAATTACCGTTACCCAGGAGCAACCGTCGCTGCGTCGCATCCTCTGGGACATTCAGTGGCAGGACAGCCAGGGTGTTGAAGAGAGTTTCGCGCGGCACTTCTTTCTGCATGAGGATTCCCTCTACTGGGAACAGTATGCCCGCAAGGATTTCTCGTTCCTGAACCAGTCGCAGGAAGGCGAGTAGGAATGCACAAGCCCTGGTACAGTTTTATTTATATCAAGTCACCGATCGTCAAGATCTTGCTTGGCTCTGTATTCCTCATCCTGACGTTGGCCCTCCTCGGCTTCCAGTTCTTTACGGAAGAGCCACGCATGGAGGCGCAGACCGGCAACTGGGATGGTCGCGCAACCGAGAAAGGCGCAGAAATCTTCGCGAACAACTGCACCTCATGCCATGGACTGGACGGCAAGGGATTGCCGGGCGTTGCACCGGCGCTCCACAGCCATTACTTCTTCACGCAGCGCCTTGCCGACATAGGCTATGCGGGCACCCTTCATGATTACGTTGCCGGAACTGTCGCCGCGGGTAGGCCAAGCAAGTCCATCAGCCAGTGGGCGCAGATTATGCCCACTTGGGGCTCGCGCTACGGCGGCCCATTGCGCGACGATCAGGTCGCGGCCGTGACATCATACGTGCTCAATTGGGAAGAGGATGCTCTGCAGCAGACTCCGGAGGAAGATCCCTGGCAGCCATTCGAAGATGCCAAGACGACGACGATCACCGGCACGGTGACGACGGCCCCGGTCGCACCCGTTGGCGGTGAGCCACGCGCACCTGAAGAACTCTTCATCAGTATGGGATGTCAAGGCTGCCACAACCTTGAGGCCGACCAAACGGCAAACAACCGGGGTCCTGTCGCGCCCAACCTGGGTAACCTGCATGAAGAGGCTGCCACGATGGTTGCCGGCGAGGACGCCCTGACCTACACGGAGAACAGCATCCTGACACCGAATGCGTTCATTGTGGAGGGCTACGCGGCCGGGATCATGCCGCAGAACTTCAGTGAGAAGATGTCTTTGGAAGAGATTCAGGCTCTGGCGCAGTGGCTATTGGACCAGTCTGCCGCCAATTAGCGACAATCTGCCTTGCAAGGAGCGCTCGCATCGGCGGGCGCTCCTTTTCATTTACCGGCAGACCATCGGACGTGTATAGGTCCCTTTGAATCACAACCACCGCCCTGCCGACCCCTACAATCTGCTTCGTGACCCTCTCTACTACGCTGTGGTCATTCTCTTCGCGTTCCTGGCGACGGCGCTGCCTGCGCTTCTACGCGCCTCCTGGTTGTTGCTGCTTGCGCAGACCATTTCCCTGTGGCTGCTGCTTCTCGTGCCTCTGCGCCGCAACAGTGCGCGCTATGCGCTCGTGGTTGTTGCATGTTGGGTTGCCGTGCAGTTTGTGGCGATGTTCGCGATCAGTCTCGGCGCGCCCAACCGTGCCGAGGTTGCAATTGGGAATGGCTTTCAATTGACCAGTGGGCTGCTGGCATGGCTCTACACTGGGTCCCCCCTGCCACTATCATGGTTCAGCCAGCCGCTCCAGCACCTGGTCGCAATCCTGGGCGCAACGCTGGGCGCGCTCGTCAGCGGAGGGCTGCTGGGCGTTTGGTTTCTCATGCGCGCCGTCAATGTCTATGCGTTCTCGGCGGCCGTGCTGGTCAACTCGGCGGGCGGCGCGATTGCGGCGCTCCAGCCGTGGGCGCTGCTCCAGATCGCCGGATACGTGGGCCTGTTGCCACTTCTCGCCCTGCCCGGTTTCAACGGCGAATGGAACCCCGCTAAGTGGTCTCCCCGACGCCGCAAACTGCTACTCATCGCCGGAGCCTTGCTGCTTGCCGGGCTTGTGCTGGAATTGTTTCTACCGGGCCTTTGGGCACGCTGGTTCGGCACGATTCCCGGACTGTGATTGGGTGCGGCGCCCAGCACGGCGCCACTTCCGAAGCGGCTGCTTCAACTGCGGTTTTGATCGATGCCGCGCCACTTTGGCGGATACGGCAGCTGAAGCAGCCGCTACGCATGCGCCATCTTCCGCGAAATCAGATTGCCTCAACCGCAACTTGGACGCTATCTGTTCAACGGGGCAGCGTCACCGAAAAGGCCGCGCCGCCTTGCGGTCGGTTCGCGGCGTGAATCTCGCCTCCCAACAGCGCGGCAAGTTCCTGCGCGAGCGCCAGGCCGAGACCCATGCCACCGCTGCGCCGTTGGCGCGAAGGATCGGCGCGATAGAATGGTTCGAAGATCTTGGCAAGGTCGTCAGGCGCGATTCCCGGCCCTGAATCCAGAACGGCAATCGTGAGTCCAGCCTCACTTTCCTCCAGCGCAACGACGACTTCGCCCTTGTCGGTATAGGCAAGGGCATTCTCCAGCAAGTTGAGAACAATCTGCGTAAGTGTGTCCACATCCGTCTCGATGGTCGCTGCTAATGGCCCTTCCATGCGCAGCGCAATCCCCTTTTCTTGTGCCTCAGGCTCAAGCACTTCGGTGAGCGAACGCAGCAGCGCGGCGACGTCGACGGGTGCAAGGGCTATTGGCTGCGTGCCTCCTTCGGCGTGTGCCATCAATAGCAGCCGCTCAATCAGCCGCTGCATGCGCTCGGCTTCGGCCTGAATGCGCGTAAGTGATTCCTGGTAGCTCTCTGTAGATCGCGGGCGGCTGAGCGCCAACTCCGCCTGTCCCATAACCGCGGTGACCGGCGTGCGCAATTCGTGGGATGCGTCGGCCGTAAAGCGCCGCTGCCGGTCAAAGGCATCTGACAGACGATCGAGCATCGCGTTGAAGTCGAGGGCAAGCGCCCGCACCTCATCGTCCGCCTGCGGAACCGGCAGCCTGCGTTCGCTGAGTGACTCGGCGCTGATGTCCGAAGCGCTGCGCGTCATCTCGGTGAGGGGGCGCAGCGCCTTGCGCGCTGCCCAGAACGCCGCCAACCCCGCGCCAATAAGCGCGATCGGCAACGCAATCAGGATGCTGCGGCGAAGTTCGGCAACAATTTCAATCACCTGCTCTGGCACAATGGCTGCCTGGACATAACCGAGCAGCGCGCCGCCCCCTGCATTCGCCACCAGAGGCCGAGTAAAGATGCGCAGCGGCACGCGATCCGCGCCGCGTACAGTTGCACCGCCGCTCTGCTGCGAATCGGGCAGCGCACCTATGCCGGGTGGGAGCGTGCGGAAATTGCCAATCCCGTCGACGATTGCCCCTTGTGCATCAAGCAGGCGGATGAAGCCGCCTGTGCCCAGTTCGCCGACGCCCTGCTCCTCCTTCTCTCGGATCGTCGGCTTGCCATTGACATAATCCAAATGCTCGAGGGCTGTGTTACTCAGACGCGCCAGTTCCGTGTCCACCTGTTCGTTGAGGTGACGCAGCAAGTCAGTCGTCAAGACGACGGCAAGTACGCCGAAAGTCACGAGAAAGACAAGCATGTTGACAAGCACCAGGCGGGCGCGGAGGGTGAGCATGGCCTATCCCTCCGGCGTGAGCCGGTAGCCCACGCCGCGCACTGTGCGAATCAGCGGTGCATGGCCCACGTCGATCTTGCGGCGCAGATAACCAATATAAACATCGACGATTTTGGATTGATTGTAGAAGTCATAGCCCCACACGTGCTCGCCAATTTGCGTGCGGCTGAGTACTTGATCCGAATGAAGCATCAAGTATTCAAGCAGCAGGTACTCCTTGGCAGTCAGGTCGATCAGGCTGTCACCGCGCCGTGCCGTGCGCGTCATGCGATTGAGCGTAAGGTTTGCCACGTGCAGTTCGGAACCTGCACCGGTTCGGTCGCCATTGCGCGTGCGCGCCCGAATGCGTGCCAGGAGTTCCTGGTACGCAAAGGGTTTCACGAGATAATCATCCGCCCCGCTGTCCAGGCCTGCCACGCGCGCTGCGACCGAGTCAAGCGCGGTCAACATAAGGATTGGCGCAGGGTTGTGCTCCTCACGCAGCGTGCGCGCAACCTGCAACCCACTCACTTTTGGCAGCAAGACGTCGAGCAGGATCAGGTCATAGTCGGCGCTGCGTGCAAAGTCCAGCGCCTGCTCCCCGTCAACCACTGCATCGACCAGATAGCCTTCTTCCCGCAGACCCTGCACAATGAACGCTGCCACGTTCGGCTCGTCTTCGACAACCAGTATCCGCATGATGATTCCAGTGCGTGGTAGACCCGTTTTGGCGGGCAGAACTTCGGCGCTACGGTGCCTGTCGATGATTATCGCGCCGCAGCGACGATACGCTTAGCGGGCAGGCTGGCGAAGTGCGGATGCCGCACCTGCGGTTGCCCGCGCGCGCCCGCTGCGCGTGTGGAGACAATGCGTGCGACGGTGAGTCCGGCAACGAAAACGATGCTGGCGGCATACATCCACCACAATGTGCCGCTGTCACTTCCGGCGTAGATCCCGTGTGCCGTGACCATGACAAAGACAGCAAAACTCACGTAATGGAGCAGCCGAAAGGCGCGCTGCCCCAGCAAGCTCCGCGCATAGAAACTGAGGCTCAACAGCAGCATCAGGTAGAAGCTTATGATGCCCAGGCCGACCGGCACCGGACGATACTCGGAAAGGAACGGCGTAAAGACGCGCGGCAAGTCGATATGAATGTAGCCATCACCAAGCAAGATGAGTCCATGTAGTGCCGCAAACCCGAGCCCCATCCAGTTCAGAAAGCTGTGCAGGCCGAGTGCCAGCACCGGGCTGAAGCGCGTGCGGAACAAGCCACCGCTCTGAATCAGGCCCCAGAGCACGCCCAGGGTGACGAGCGAGTAGGCGACCAAGCCACTGCTGCGCGAGATGAACCAGTAGGACTTTGTGGCCGTCGCGGGCAAATAAAGACCAACGATGAGTACACCCGCCACGCCGAGAAGGCTCAATCCGATGATGGCTGCAAAGCCTACAAGCACAGCGCGGGGTTTAGGCGGCGCTGAATCTGTCTGCAAATCTTGAAGTTGATACATATGCTCGCTCTTCGAAATCTCCGGTCATGATCTGACCGCCGTCTTCTGTTGTGATTAAGGCCGACAGACCTTGCTGTCGGTTCAGATAGTCAACTCCCGCGTCTTCGCCAAGGATTAGTGCGACCTTGGCATGGATCTCGACATCCGGCAGGCGTTTGCCCAGCACCGTCACGCTAAGGATTGCAGTATCCGCAGGTGCGCCCGTGCGCGGGTCAATCAGGTGATGCGCGGCGCGGCCGGCCTTCGACCAGCGTCGGCCCACCCGGCTGGATGTCGCCATGGCCTCGTCATGCAAACTGAGCACGGCGATCTCCTTGTCCGCCTCCAGTGGATGCGCCACGGTGACAACCCATGGCCCCTGGGGCGGCGCACCCACTGCGGCAATGTCACCGCCCGCATCAATCAGGGCGGGCCCCCACATGGCCAGACGTTGAGCCGCAGACCGGGCCGCCCACCCCTTCGCAATACCGCCAAGGTCGATGCCGCACGCCGCCGGCAGCGTAATCATCAGGCCCGGCCCAAGCCGCACTTCGGCGTGTTCTCGGGAGGCCAAGAAAGCCTTGGGAATTGCGCCCCCGGCGAGGGCAATCTCGCGAAAGTCCCTGTCGTACCCTTGCGCTTCCAGCGTGCGGAGGATTGTCGGGTCGAAAATACCTCCAGTTGCCTCGCGCCATGCAAGTGCGCTCTTCACCAAATCGAAAAGCATTGGCGAGGCGACAAACGGCGCACCCGCCGACCGATTCAGTTGGCTCAGTTCGCTTGCCGGTCGAAATCGGCTGAGACGTGCCTCGACTTTGGCAAAGTAGCTCTCAACCTGCAGCAGCGCCGAATGCGCTTGCTGCTCGTTGTCTCGCCAGAGCCACGCGTCTACATCCGTGCCCATGGCCCGAAAGTGATGCTCGTGCCGCCGCATCGTCTCGTGGCTCTTCATGAGGCCCGCGACCGGCCAGTCGCATTCACTGGTTGAGGCTGATATTCCGGCGAGAGCCCCTGCTCGATGCGGGTCACGTCGGGTCCCCAGACGTACCAAAGCACCCCGGAATTGTCCTGGACGACTGCCACCGGGTCGCCCGCCTGTGTCGTCACCCACTGCACCACATTGAGCTTGAACTTGGTGGCCGGCGTTGCAGTCGGGTCTGCCGGTGCAACGACTGCGGCAGCCGCAGGTACGGCGGTTGCAGTGACCTGCGGCGTTGCCGTCGGCAATACGGCCGTAGCTGTTCTCCTCGCCGCTGCTTGGGAGGAGACGCGTGTACCCAAACCAAAGACACCAGTTGCCGACTTGCTACCTGTGGAAGTCTGCACGGGCGTCGCGCTTTCGGTTGCGGAGGTCGCCGTCGTTGGCAGCGCGCCGGCCGTCGCTGTGGCGGCAGGCGTGGCCGCGGAGATTGCAAGAGTCGCCGCCGAACCGGTGAAGCTTGCTGCCGCAACTTGTGCGTCGGGTGAGGCGGCAAGGGCATTGGCGCGTGCCAGGAGCCCCCAGCCGGCGATCGTTAACCCGACCGCTCCCACAACTGTAGTCATACGCAAGGTGGAGAGCAATATCTTGGCGTCACTGCTCTTGGCAACCGGCTTCTGTGTGCCCTTCGGCTGTTGCGTCATCGAATCACCTCAATCCCGAGTACTGTGCTTGCATTTGTCCCCTGCGCGGTTGCGGCGCTCTGCGTCGCAGCGTGCAACAGGCCGACGGAAGTCAGGGTCAGACTGGCCACAGCAACCACAACGAAGGCGGCCATTGAGAGCCGAGCTTTGAGCTTCACCGGTTTTCCACTCTTGATTACATTTGGCATATTGCCACTCCTTGCGAGCGGTGCTTGTGACCGCATCTTTTCGTGTGCGTAGCGGCCACTGTCCATCACCGCTGCAGAAACTTTAGCATCTGAATGTGAGACTACAGTAAGTAGACTTTAAGATTCTTCTTACACGGCCGCGCTATCTCTGCACCCACTCCAAGTTCCGGTGCGCTGTCCGACTATTCGGCAATTCCGCGGCACTTTGAGACTCATGGCAGCCGCAATTCTGTGCTATGATCACCCTCTATGCTTATCAAGCGCGTCGTCATTCAAGGCTTCAAAACCTTCGCCAAACGGGCCGAGTTTGTCTTCGACCCGGGGATCACAGCCGTCGTCGGACCCAATGGCTCGGGCAAATCAAACATTGTCGACGCTGTGCGCTGGTGCCTGGGCGAGCAATCGTTTGGGCTTCTGCGCTCGAAGAAGACCAGCGATATCATCTTCTCCGGCTCCGACAAGAAGGCACGCCTGGGCATGGCGCAGGTGAGCCTTACGCTTGACAACAGCGGCGGCGAGATTCCAATCGACTTTGTCGAGGTGGAAATCACCCGGCGCGCCTACCGCGACGGAGACAACGAGTACATTGTCAATGGCCAGCGCGTGCGCCTGCAAGATGTCTCCGAGCTACTTGCGCAGACCGGACTCGGCAAGCGTACATACGCTGTAATCGGCCAGGGTCTGATAGACAAGGTGCTTAGCCTTGCACCGGAAGAGCGTCGCTCGCTCTTTGAAGAGGCGGCGGGCATCACCGGATACCAGGCGAAACGCGAGGCCTCAATCCGTCGCCTTGATGCGACGCAGACGAACTTGACGCGTGTGCGCGATATCACCGCCGAATTGGGCCCACGCCTTGCCACGCTCAAGCGGCAGGCCGAACGGGCGCGAGAGCGCGAGCAAATGGCGGCCGATCTGCGTGGACTTCTGCGCGAGTGGTACGGCTACCGCTGGCACGCCGCAATCACGCAAGTGGAAGAGCATCACGCCGATGCCAGGATTCTGAGCAATCAGGTCGAAGATCGCCAGGTGCTCCTGGACGGCGTGGCCGCCGAGATCGAAGCGTTGCGCACGCAGGAAGCCGCTCTGCGCGCTTCGCTGGGCGAATGTCACCTCAGTGCGAGTTCACTTCACAATGAAGCCGAAGAAGTTGGACGCGACCTCGCAGTTCGGCGCGAGCGCCGCCGGCAGGTGCTTGAGCGGCTCGATGATGCGCAGAGTGAGAGCGCTCTGCTTGAGGTTGAGCGCGACGCCCTCGCCGCGCATCTCGCCCAGGTACAACATGATCTTGTTGATGCCGAAAGCGCCTACGCCGGAGCGGCGCAGGCGCTGCGAGGCACGGAGAGTGCCCTGAAGGAGCGACGACGGGCGCAGGAAGCCCTGCAGGCCACGCTTGACGCTGCCCGCCGCTCTCTGGGTCGCGCGCAGCAACAAGCCGCAGAAGCACAGGCAAGGCGCACGCAAATCGTCGAGCGCGATCAGTTGCTGGAGCAGCAGGCGCGCACCCTCTCGGCGACTATTGAAGCGGCTGAGCACGCATCAATCGCAGCGCGCGCGGCGCAAGCGCGCGCCGAGGCCGAACAGGCGGCGCTGGAGACTCAAGCTGCGGAGATCGCCGGTCGTATTGCTGCGCTCGAGGCAAATCGTATGGTATTGCGCGCCGACCTCGACAAGGCTGAGACGGAACGCCGCGAGTCAGATCGAAACGTTGACAAGCTTCAGACGCGCCTTGATGTATTGACACGCCTTTCGCAAGAGGGTACTGGATTCGCATCAGGCGTGCGCGCAGTGCTCCAGGCAAAGCTTCCGGGGCTGCTCGGACCGGTTGCTGCGCTTCTGCGCGTTGAATCTGCCCACGAGAAGGCTATCGAAGTCGCCCTCGGCGGTGCGCTGCAGAATGTTGTCACTGCAACGTGGGCCGATGCCCAGCAGGCAATCGAACATCTCAAGCAAACCCAGCGCGGGCGCGCAACCTTTCTGCCGTTGGACAGGCTCAGCACCCTCCCTGCCATCATCGCACCGCGGATGGCCGGTGTGCTGGGTAACGCGGCGGAACTCGTTGAGTGCGATCCACGCGCAGCCGGCGCGCGCGACCACCTGCTCAATCGTGTCTGGATTGTGGACGACTTGCCCGCAGCGCGACGCGCGCTCGATACGGTGCGCAGCGGTCCCCGCCCCACTGTCGTCACGCTCGGCGCCGAAATCGTGCGTCCGGGCGGGGCAGTTACAGGCGGCAGCGACGGCGAGCGACGCGATGATTCGATGCTGGCGCGCGAACGTGAGCGGCGCGAACTCCCTGTGGCCATCGAAATCGCACGCAGCGTGGCAAATTCGCTTGCCCTGCGCTGTCGAACGCTCGCCGAGCAGCAGGCCGAAGCCTCTGGGGCGGTTGAGTCCGAGCAGCGGCTGCTTGCCGAGACCGTGCGCAGTGAACGCGCAACACGCGGCGCACTCGAAGAAGCGCGCCGCAGCGTCGATCGTGCCACACAGCAACTTCGCTATCTCAATGAGCAGCGTGTTACAGGAGAAACGGAGTCGTTGGCACTCGCTGGGCGGCTAACCGATGCAGTATCCAAACTGGATTCCGCCGAACGAGAACGGACCGTGGCCGAGACTGCCTTGGCCAAAGCTGAAACCGAAGCCGCGGGAAGTGCAGCAGATTCGCTTCTCCAAGCACTCGCCGATCAGCGCGCGACAGAGGCCACTGCGCAGGGCCTCGTACTGAGCCGCCGTTCACTCACCGAGCAACAGCAGCGCACGATCGAAGGGTTGACTCGCCAAATCGATGCCAAGCACCAGCAAGCAATGTCACTTGAGAAGGAATCAGTGTCCCTCGATGAAGAGCTAGCGATTCTGGCCGATCAGGCGGCGGCATTGCGCCGGCGCCTCGACGCACTCCAGGCCGAAATCGCTCCTCAGGCGGCTGAACTCGCACGACTCGAGGCCGCCGAGAACACTGCTGGTGCGCAGGAGCGCAAACTTCAACACGCGCAGCGCATCGATGAAAGCGCCGCGGCCCACGCACAATTGACTTTGCAGCGCAGCGAGGATGCTGTTCATCAATTGCGCAGCGAAATTGAACGGGACCTGGGACTTGCCGCAATGGAGGCGGGCAGCGACCTTGCATATCAACCGCCGCTGCCGTTTGAGGCATTTGTGGAGCAACTCCCTGTGCGCGAATCTGCGCCGGAGGGCGTTGAGGAGGAGTTGCTGGCGTTGCGCGGCCGGCTTCGCGCGATTGGTCAACGTCAACCCGGAAGCGCCGCGCGAGTATGACGAAGCGGCCCAACGTTTTGAGCACCTCACCGTGCAGGCCGACGATTTGGAGTCGGCCTCGGCGGATCTGCACCGAATCATCGCCGAACTCGACGCCAGAATGCAGACTGAATTCACGCGCACCTTTCAACTTGTGGCCGAGCAGTTCCAGTTGGAGTTCCGCAAGCTCTTCAACGGCGGCGCCGCTGAGTTGCTGCTGACCGACCCAGATAACGCTGCGTCCTCAGGAATCGAGGTCATCGCCCGCCCCCCTGGCAAGCGACCGCAGAATCTGGCGCTGCTCTCCGGAGGTGAGAGATCGCTGGCGGCATGTGCGCTCATCTTTGCGATTCTGCGCGTGAGTCCCACACCGTTCTGCGTGCTCGACGAAGTTGATGCGGCGCTTGACGAGGCGAATGTGGATCGTTTCCGACTCGCCGTCGAGGATCTGAGCGCCGGCACCCAATTCATCATAGTGACGCACAATCGGCGCACGCTTGAGGGCGCTAATACAATCTATGGCGTCACGATGGGCGATGACGGCGTGAGCAAGGTGATCAGTCTGCGCCTCGAGGGCGATTCGATGGTCCACAACAAGGCCACCACTCCGGCCGTCGAAGGAGTTGCAGCCGTGGATGTCGAGCTTTCTGACCGCTCGTCGGAACAACTGTTGAGGGACGATTTGCAGCAGTTGCAGGAGACCGTCCAGATGTAGGTGCGGCCATTTCGGCTTGCCAGAAAATCGGGGCCGCTTCCATGGCCGCTTCGCGCGCACGACGAGGAAACTCCACGCTGACGCACGCAGCTAGGCACTCCAGCAATCACCAATGCAACGAACGACGGACCCGCTATGGGTCCGTCGTTCGTTCGGTTCGGGCTGTGCGGTCGCGGGCCACGAACTTCAGGGCTTGTTGATTGAAGGCAGGAACAACTTCACGGCGGCCGTCGGCTGCGGCGTTGCACTTACGGGTGGAACAGGCACGGGCGTCGGCGTGAAGGTCGGTGTTTGAATGGGCGCCGCCGAAAGCCCGACCTGCGCCATGCGTGCGCCGGTCTGGGTGGGCCAGGCCTCGACGTTGCCGGCGCGATCGCGAGCCCGTACACGCAGCCAGTAGATCGTGTTGGGGTTGTCACGAACGAGTGCCTGCAACGCGTCGTTGCTCCCCAACCACGGGCTCCATGTCGGGGTATCGGAGGGCCTGTACTCCACATCGATTCCGGCGACTCCGCTCATCGCGTCCCACGCTCCCCACCGGATCAGTGTGGTTCCCGCGCCTGCGGCCGACACCAACTCGAGTTGCGAGACAGGCGGTTCTCGATCAAGTGTCACCTCCAGGACGCCCTCGGCAGAAACGTTGCCCGCACGGTCGCGCACGCGGACGCGAATTTCGTGCTTGCCGTCGTCTCCAGCAAGTGAAACTGAAACGCTGGCCAAATAGGCATACCAGTTGCTCCACGCACCGGAATCAACACGCGTCTGCACTGCCGCTACCCCGCTCAGTGCGTCGGCTGCGTTCGGCTGAACGTTGATCGCAGGGTGGTTCCAGAGCGGCGCCGCCTGTGGCGCAACAGTCGGGGGGCCGACATCGAGTCCGACATTGGCGCTGAAGAGCGGTGAGATGTTTCCCGCGGCGTCCTGCAACTCGGCGTAGACCACATGTTGGCCCTCGGCGCCGGCAAGCATCACCGTCGAATCAGCGGCATACGGGACCCATCCCGCCGCGCTCGGCGGTGTGTCGATTGCGTAGCGCATCAGGCTGGGGCCATTACCCGGATCATCCGCATCGATGTGAACAGCAAGTTGGCGCAGATTTGTCCACGAGCTGCCGCCTTGCAGAGACAAGACGCCGGTCGGCGCCGTTACATCACCCTCCGTGAATCCGATTGCATAGTTTGCGCCGCAACCGGATGCCAGAGGGTCGGCATGGCGCACCCGCAACCACACCGGTCCCGTTTGCCGCGCCGTCCAAACGATACGTGATTCTGGCTGAGCGGTCGCATCATCGTCGTTTGTCGCCAACAGTTGATTGGGGCCTCCCATGAGTTCAAGGATAGTGTCGGCGCTGCCGCCCTGATTGACAGTCCAGAACACGTAATCTCGACCTGCAACAAGATTCACCAGGTTGAAGTCCACGTCGCCGGCACTGTGGAACGTACGCTGCGTCAATTGAGTCTGCAGTCGGGCCGCTGTCAGACTGAACGGGACGTCTGGCTCAAAGGCATCGGGGGCGGCACTGCAAGCACTTGCTGTGTACGTCGCGATCGGGCCGTAGTCGCTCCACGTCCCGCCGCAATCGCGTGTGCGCATACGGAAACGATGTTCACCCGGCGTATCGGCAACATACTGCTGCGCTCCCGCAACAACGGCGCCATACCAGGTCGTCCAGGAAGGGCTCATTGTTGACGCGTGTTCAATCTCGTATGCGCAAATGTTGCTCCCGGAGGCGCCACTCCACATGACTTCGGCGTTTGCGAAGCCTGAACCCGGGTATCGTTCACATACAACCAAAGCAGCCTTCAGCGGCTGGTCGGTCACCGTGAGGCCAAGCAGCGGCGGTGTACCTTGCAACCCGTTGCCCTGGCTGTTTTCGGCGCGCACTTGAACGCAATGCGCCCCGTTGGGCAATGGCCCCAACGCCACGTCGAACTCTTCGCGTTCTCCGTCCAGTGCGCCATCCAGCGGCGGCAGCGGCATCCATGCGCCACCATCGATCTTGTACTGCATCGAGGTAATTGAGTTGAACGAGAGCGGTCGATAGATTTTCGCCGGGTACGGTAGGTCCCAGGCCGATCCACGCAGGTGTGGTTGCGCATTGGTGATCGTCGCCAAACCGCTTGCGTAAGCGATCGTTGCGGGGGTGTCGTACGGGTCGGTGACGCCGTCACCGTCGCTGTCGCGCCAGCCTACCTGGGCCCGCGTTGTAGGACAGCGATCCAACTGGCCCTGCGCCGAACGCATGATACAGGGAAGATCTCCCGTGCAGATACCTGCGCCGGCAAATTGACTGTTCTGGTTCTCAACGTCAAGATAGCCGCCGCGCAAGTCGCAAGCCTGCCTCGCAAGGGAGTATTCGTCCAGCGCGCCGAAGAGGTGTCCAAACTCGTGGGAAGCCACGAAGTCCATGCGCGAGATGCCCCACCCGTCATTGTCGTAGGTCAGTACCATGTATGGGCCAAAGTAGTAGGCGAAACCAAACACACCCTCGGCGAACTTGCCATCGGTGTCCATCAGGCTGTCGACAACGAAGACGGATACCGCCCAGTCGCTGTTTTCCGCCTGGCGCACGGCATCATTGAGTGCGAACATTCGCTCGTGCGTCGAAAGCTGTGGATTGGGTTCTCCCACCGCATCAAGAAGTGGCCCGATCCACTGCTCCTCGGAGTCGGCGACGCCTTCGCCAAGGATAGGTTCGAAGGGTACGGGAATGGGCGCATGAACGAGGAATGAGAAACTGAGGTTGGCAGGCGCACCCGGTACAATCCATGATTGCACGCCCGTCATCACCTCGGCGATCACGCGCGTCACACGATCTTCACCAGGCAGCGAAGCATCGGGATTCGACCAGTTCTCGGAGTCGCCATCACTCTCGGGCAGGAAGATCGAGACGGCGACGCGCCCCTGCATCACTACGCTGGTGTCATACTTCCCAGGTCGGGACGACGCCAGTGCGGCATGCTCCGGATCAAGGCCGGCCGCTGCAGCGTCGGGTCGAGGAGGACCGGTCAGGGCATCGTTGACAAGTGGATCGCCCGCTGGATCAAATGGGCCGGCCTGCGCGCTGTTCAACGAAAAGAGCGAGTTCCAGTAGCTTGCCGCGCCTCCAGCCGCCAAACCATAGGTGGCTTGCAGGGATGGAGCGTCCACTGGAATACGCGCCACCTCAGCCGCAACCGCGCCAAGTAGCGCCACGTCGGCGTTTGCCGGCAGGCTGACTAGAAGCAGCGATGGCTCTGCAACCAGCAGTACATGACCGCCGGACGCGTCAACCATCCGCTCGGCTTCGGCGGTGGGCACATTTGGCTGAAGGACGATCAGTGCATTTGGGACAGTGGGGCGAGGGGGCTCTTCGGCATGTGCCGACGAGCGCATGGCGATCACAAGGATCGACACGGTGAGGAGGAGAAGCACGAAACGCGTAAACGGCGACCGTTCCTCGGAACAGATCGCTCGTCCAGGGCGCGTAACGGGGGGGAACCGTTGCATCACACACTCCGGGCTATTCTCAATCTTGCGCTCAAACCGTGTGCGCAAGGCTAATGGCGCGAGGGGTTCGCCATCAACAATTGCTAGTATAGCGCACGCAAAGGTGTTTCGTCAAGCGTATTTTCGTGCGTTCTGTTTCGCGTCACCTCCGGCGCACATGAGTATCGCGACGAGCATTCTCTTCTGGCGGCCTCGCCTCAAACCCGATGGATTGCGCCAAATAACGAGCTTAGTTGGCGTTCTGCAGTTCAAATGGAGACTCAACCGACGCAGTCTGTTCAGCATCCGCGACGATTGATTCCACTTCACCCAACTCCTCCACAGGCCCAAAGCCGTTCCGTTCTTCGAGTTCCGGATCCGGAATGTATTCCGGCGCAGGTTCGCCCGCCGCGCGAGTGCCATGGCCGCCGCCGCCTGGCTGGCGTCCTGTTTGCTCAAACCTGTTCCCACGCCCTTGGCTATACCTTTGACACTAACCACCGTGGTAAAGATCTTGGCATGGTCCGGACCCTTCGAATCCACAACCCTGTAGCGCGGCGTGTAGCCAATGGTGCGCTGGGCGTGTTCCTGGAAGCGGCTCTTGGGATCCTTGGGCATCACGTCAACTGCCATGCCGTCAAGGATATCCGCCATGCGCGGCAGTGCGAATTGGCGCACTTTATCCAATCCGCTGTCCAGAAAGATCGCACCGATGAGCGCCTCGTAGCAGGCGCAGAGTGTAGCCAAACGGGTGCGGCCGCCACTCTGTTCCTCACCAACACCCAGCAGCAGAAACGATCCCAGTTCGAGTTCATTTGCCAACTGGGCAAGCGTCTCACGGCGGACGAGCAACGTACGCAAATGCGTAAGCGTGCCTTCAGGAGCAGTCGGGTAGCGTGCGTACAGCAGGTCACTCACGACAAAGCCCAGCACCGAATCACCCAGAAACTCCATGCGCTCGTTATCAGCCAGTGTTACGTCTTCGGGACTGTGCTCGTTCATGTACGAGCGGTGAACAAATGCCTGGTGAAGCAGCCGCGGATTGCGAAAAGCAAGCCCGTGCCGCGCCTCAAATGCATCTAGCTGCGAATAGTCCATGATTGCCTAGTTGGCCCGGAGTTGAACGCAAGGATTGCCATACGCCGACGCAGTTGCGACAACCTGCGTGCAAGCACGGAGGAGGGGGCGCATTCAACCCCAGGCAGCCGGTATTCTCAGCTGCGCCCTTTCGTCCGTGCTCCAGCGCGATTCCAGTTAATCATCCCCTCCCGCAAATGGCTCTACAACAGCAGGAACCCAGGATGGGCACAGCCATCGACTTTCGTGGCGCTTCCCCTTTCCCGGGTCGCAGCCTCTACAGAAAATCACTGCGCAGCAATTGTGCAGTAATCCTACGCGTCCCCGCTGTGCGGCGGGCGCTTGAGCCCATGACCTGTAAGAATTGCAACGACCACTTCGCCAGGCAATATCTGTTCACCAAGCTTGGCAAGTGCTGCCGCAACCGTTGCGCTGGTCGGCTCGACAAACAATCCGCGCTTCGCGAGCTGCAAGTGTGCGCTGTTGACCTCTCCGGCGGTGACCGCGACGGCAATTCCTGCAGACTCCTCCAGGGCCTTGACCACGGCGTGGCCGCGTACCGGCCTGCTGATTGCAATGCCGTCCGCCGCGATCGTTTCAAGCAGCGAAGGCGGCTCCTCATAGTCCACATTGTGAAGTCGAAAGGCGTCGACGACGGGTGTAAATGGCTCAGCCTGAACTGCCACCAGGCGCGGCAGCGACTCGGTTAACCCAGACTTCTGCAAGTGTTGAAATCCGCGCCAGATACCCATAATCAGCCCGCCATTGCCTACGGGAGCAACGACCCACTGGGGCACCTTGCGCCCCATCTGCTCCCAAATCTCCCAGGCGAGGGTCATCATTCCAAGCAGGAAGGCCGGGTGCCAAGCGTGTGACGCGTACGCAGACTCGCGGCTGCCCCGTGTTGCGTTCTCAGCGGCCAGCGCGCACTGGCTGCGCGGCCCGGGCACCTCTACAAGCTCGGCGCCGTAGACCGAGACCTGTGCCTTCTTGGGCTCTGGCGCCGTCTCCGGAACGTAGATTGTGGCTTCCAAACCAGCGCGCGCTGCGTAGCAGGCGAGGCTTGCGCCCGCATTTCCACTGGAGTCGTCAACAAGGACCTCAGCGCCCATGCCGGCGAGCCAGTTCACCATAACACTCACTCCCCGGTCTTTGTACGATCCGGTCGGCATCAGCGCATCAAGCTTCCACAGCACCGCGCTGCCTTCCCATTTGTCAGCAACGAGCGGTGTCCAGCCTTCCCCTAGCGAGATGCGGGTGCGACCAACGGCAACGACCGGCAGCAT
Organism: uncultured Chloroflexia bacterium; assembly: GCA_963735275.1. Classification (GTDB taxonomy): domain Bacteria; phylum Chloroflexota; class Anaerolineae; order Caldilineales; family Caldilineaceae; genus UBA5069. Next base: position 2,052,346 of record CAVTKJ010000004.1, read on the forward strand.
TGCGCTGTACCGCCACAGACCCTGTTCCTGCGGTTCAATACGATCTGGATGAAAGGCGGGGAGCTCGCTGTATTCAAGCGGTTCGTTGGTGGCAGGGCAACGCAACGGACTAAGCTGCGCTGCTACACGAAAACGGCTGGTAGGACAGTACGCAATCACATTGGCGCCTTGATCAGAGTCCGGGCTTCCTTGCTGGAAACCCGGCTCGACGATGAACTGGTGACGAGTTGTTTTCACTCGATAAGTTGTCCATCTACAGTTTCGCCAATCGGCGCGCATTTGTCAAGGCAAACGTGGACGTCACGAGTCATCTCAGGATTCGAGGCTCGAAATGCCGGAAAAGACGGTCTCAGGGCGTCTCAAAAGTCGACTCTCTGCAACAACAACATCTTATCCCCGACCCTTTTCCATGCGGAGAAGGGTGAAAAGCGATCCCGCCGCTCAGGCAATGCTTCGGGTAGACGCATTTGTCTTGCTCCCTTCTCCGCATGGAGAAGGGCCGGGGATTGAGGTGCCGTTCACGCGTGCAATCGGGAGTTTCTGACTTTTGAGATGCCCTGAAGAACGGTCTCGCTCGCTATTGACATGCGATATCCGCAAGTAGTATACTTGTTTCAGAACATTTGTTCGTATTGCGCTCTCCCCCGACTGGCCCATTGCTGCGCCGCGCTTGCCGCGCGCTGTAGTGCAGAGGAACCAGCCATGACAGAACGCCGCACATTGATGGCTCAGGCAGCAACCGTTGATCACGTACTCAAACGCAATCACGTCCCCAGCCACGTTAGCCGCACCTGGTCAACGGCGCGCGCACTCCGCTTTGAACTTGTGGCCGACGGCGCAGTCCAGGTCCAGCGCGTCGAGAACCTTGCCGGTGAAATCGCCGTGGCCCTGGGTGCGCGTGATGCGCACGTGTGGCGCAGGGATGAATCCGTCTGCGTCGAAGTTCCGCGGTCGCCGGAGACGGTGCGTTTGCTTCAACTTTGCGATCGCCTCCAGCGTGCGCCCGCGCTCACCGCGGCGTTGGGACTCGACAGCGAAGGTGCGCCGCTGCTGTTACGGCTTCCTGCCCCGGAAGTCGGCAATGTATTGATCGCGGGAATCACCGGTGCGGGAAAGACCGCCCTTGCTCGCACCATCCTCACCTCGCTGGCAATCTTTAACAGGCCCGAACAACTGCAGATCGTCCTGGTCGACCCCAAAGCGCGCGGCTTCGCGCATTTGCGCGGGATGCCGCACATCATCGGCGAGCTCGTTTCCTCCGTCGAAGATGCTCTCGAGTGCCTGCAGTGGCTGATTCGGGAGATGGAGCGGCGCACGGCGCAGCGGGACATCACGCCCGCGCTCGTCGTTGCCATCGACGAACTCGCCGACCTCGTTCAGACCGGCGGTGGCAAGATCGAAGCGATGCTTACTCGACTTTGCGAAGGCGGAAACGCCGCAGGCATTCACCTGATAGCTTGTGCACAGAAGCCCACTGCCGAACTGATCGGGAGCGCCGTCAAGGCAAGCTTTCCAATCAGGCTCGTGGGCGCAGTCGCAAGCCGCGAGGAGGCCCGCTATGCCACAGCAATCAATGACAGCGGCGCGGAGCAACTGGAGGGAAAAGGAGACTTCCTGCTGGTGAACGCGGGCGGGCCACTGCGCTTTCAGGCTGCGTGGATTGGCCCCAAGGATCTGGCGCACGCAATCGTGTTGCTCAACGATGCCGCGCACCCGGCACAGTGGTCGCGCCCTGCGCAGCCCGAGGTAGCGGCGGCAAGTATTACCTCGCGCACAACCGCCGCGTCCGGTGCGCCGTGGCCTGCCGACCCCTTTTACACGCTAGCACCCCTGTCGGAGCGTGGCTTCTGGCGAGGTCTCCTTGAACGAATTGCAGGAGTGAAATAGCCCACGGCTGCATCTCAGAGCTTCAGTTTCCACAATGGAACTGTTGATAGTGTCCAGCCCGACACCCGGATCTGCCTGGGAATGCTCCGGCACGCGGCAACGGAACCCGCAAGTCATCCGTCAATAGGCGGACTTGCGCACAGCCTCACCGAGCGAGATATCCGCTTCCGCGTTGCGTGGTGCGTTGGCCCGGTGCGTGTCGAAATTGAAGGTGTAGCCGGCGGTAAGTACGTGGACCGTGGCGCCAATCAGACTTGCTGCCGCGTCTGCATCGCCACTGTACAAGTCTGCATCGCTCACGTGTGCGCCGTCCACAATCGGCGCCGAGCCTGCACCGAATACCTCGAGGACTGCGTTGGGGTAGACGACGATTCCTGTATCGGGAACCAGCCCGACGCCAACCAGATAGGGATTATGCGCGACGGCCGTCAACAAGCGCGGAAGCATGTCCGCGGCCATTGCCTCAGGTCCGGAGACGTCGATTGCGATACTGTTAAGCAATCCCATGCCCGGCGCAAAGTGCACAAGGTTTCGATGCAGCAGCGGCTTGCCTGCGGCGCCCTGCGTCCCGGCAAGCATATGCTGACAAAGGAACGAGGCGCCTCCGCCCAGGGTGCAAATGACTTTGCTGCGGGCATTCATCCGGCGCATGACTTGGGCTGCGGGAGTGCCTCCAAGAATTGCGGCAAGTTGCAGAGGATTGTCTCCCGCCAGCAGCACGGCGGTGCCGTGCTCCATGCGACCGGACGCATCGAGCGCCAGCGCCTGACCACGAGTCTCCAGTGGGATGACTTCAACCGAATCGCTTTCCCATCCATTGAAGATGCGTGCGGCGCGTGTTGCCGTGTCAATCCCTTCGCCGCCTACACCAAGGAGAACCATGCGCGAGCCATAGGCGCCGGCTTCATTCCAGAAGCGCTGGAGAAGTGATTCCTCCGCAGCGCGACTCGATGCCGCACCAATGAATAGAATGGGTCCGCGGGTATATCCCGCCGGTACGGGTGACGGCACGAATGGCTCCTCTCACGCCTGTAGAGGCGGAGTATGATCCAGGATGGCGTGGTTCCGGGTGAAAAGTCTAGCGAGGCAGCGCCGAAGGACAGAGTGCGTACACTGAGCATGCCGCGCAGTTGGGCTTGCGTGCATCGCAGCAGCGCCGCCCGTGGAATATAAGCAAGTGCGAGAACTCGACCCATTCCTCCCGCGGCAAGAGAGCCATGAGCTCCTTTTCGATCTTCTCGGGGTCACTTTGCGTGGTCAATCCAAGCCGAGCAGCAAGGCGCTTGACGTGTGTGTCCACCACGACGCCCGAAGCGATGCCGTAGGCCACACCCAGCACGACATTGGCGGTCTTGCGTGCGACGCCTGGAAGCGTAAGCAACTCATCCAGCGTGCGCGGAACTTCGCCACCGTACACCGTGACGATGCGCTGCGCGGATTCCTGAATGCTCTTCGCCTTGTTGCGATAGAAGCCCGTCGACTTGATGATTTCTTCGACCTCGGCGCGGTCCGCCCCAGCCAGCGCCTCGGGCGTTGCATAGCGTGCAAACAAGACCGGGGTCACCATGTTCACGCGTACATCAGTACATTGGGCCGAGAGAATCGTAGCGACAAGCAACTCGAACGCGTTTCCGTGTACGAGTTCGCACGCGGCGTCGGGATACGTGGCGCGCAGCAGCCGCACGATTTCCCCGATTCTCTGCGCAGCAGGAGCAAAGTCGCCTTCATTCGCTGCGGATGGCAAGGGCGCTGACTTGTTTGTGGGCTTTGCTTTCGCGGCCATCCTCAGAATCCTCCCTGCAATACACTGGTCGAATCATGAAAGTGGCGCAACGGGTTGGGCGGGAACACGGTAGTCCGAGTCGTCAATGCGCTGCCACGGATAATGAATGAAATCGTCGGTTGTCTCTACAAAGAAATCCGGCTCGGCGTCGGGGAATAGACTGCTGTCTCTCTTCCAGTGGAGGACGGCCAGTTCGGGGTAGCCCCCGGCCGCCTCAATGCGCCCCTTAACGGCCATGATCGTGCGCCCCTGGAACCACAAGTTATCGACGACGAGAATCTTCTTGCCGTCGACCAGGGAGTCCGCCGGGAACTGCTGAAACCGCGGCCAGCTCAGTTTGTTGCGCTGACTCGGGTCGTCGGGAAAGAGCACGGCAGCAGTCAGCACATCCTTCATCTTCAGAGCCTCGGCAATCATGCCACCTGGGATAATGCCGCCCCGAGTAATCACTACGAGCGAGTCATACGGTGTGTTGAGTTTGAAGATGAGCTGTGTAACGAGCTCCTCAAGGTCGAACCAACTGAGGTAAATGTGCTTCATCGATGTCTCCATGAGTCGGGCCATGGTTCCCGGAGCTTTCCTGGGAAGGATGCTTCAGTGGATCTGCTTGAAGGAGCTGCTGGTCTCAGCAAGGATATGGCTGCGCGACGCCCAACGACTCAGCGGCGCGTGCAAACCGAAGCCGCTTCACGAGTACGTCTGTACGCGATTCTACTCGGCAGCGGCACGCAGGTCAAGACGCGGCGGCATCAGGCGCGTTCGATCGCCTCGACAATGCTGGTAGGGCGACGCCAGATGAGATCGCGCGCGGTGCAGGCGTCATGTCCCCACCAGACTGAAGCGGACGCCTTGACAGACACCAATTTAGTGCACACCGGCGGGTTTCAGTGGAACTTGGGCCGAGCAGGTGCGATCGGCACTCCACAAGACTCTTGTTTCCTCTGCTATAATCGGCCAAAGTACGCACAAGGAGAAACTTGATGACGCTCAACGGTCGGATCTGTCTGCATTTTTCACTGCTTTTCGCATTGCTGTTTGGCGCGTTTGGCCCATCCAGCCCCATCTACGCACAAGACCTCGCGCCTTCCGGCTACGTGAGCGTCCTGGTTGAGCTCAACGCGCCTTCCACGGGAGAAGTCTACGTGAGTCAGTACGCGCAGAGTGCGGCCCAAACCGGCGATGTCGCGGCCGCGCAGGTCGATGCGAGTGCTGCGGCGCAGGCACAGCTTGCGGTCGTCGCTGCCGAACAGGCAGCGCTCGATGTTGCGCTCGCCAGTCTGAATGTAACGACGCTCTATCGCGCCCAGCGCGTGTACAACGGTATTGCTGTCTTGATTCCGGCCAACGACGTGCACCTTCTCTCGACTTTGCCGGGCGTGCGTGCCGTGACGCCATTGTTGGCCAAGGAACTTGACAACTCAATCAGCGTGCCGTTCCTGGGAGCGCCCCAACTCTGGGAAGGTAGCGCAGGCCTCTCGCTTACCGGCGAGGGCGTCACCATCGGCATTATAGACACAGGCATTGACTATCTCCACACCGACTTCGGCGGCCCCGGTGATGGCTACCATGCTCAATGATGTGACGCGCATTGACGACAGCAGCTACTTCCCAAGCGCCAAAGTCGTGGGCGGTTACGACTTTGTGGGTGATGATTACAATGCCAGTTCAAGCTCGAGCCTGTATGATTCCGTGCCCAATCCGGACCCAGACCCCATGGACTGTTACGGGCACGGCACGCACGTGGCAGGGACGGCAGCGGGTTACGGCGTTTTAAGCACCGGGGCAACGCTTCCCGGCCCATTCGACAGCAGCATCCCCTTCGCATCGCTGCGCATCGGGCCAGGCGTTGCACCGCTCGCCTCGCTCTACGCGCTCAAGGTCTTCGGCTGCACGGGAAGTTCTCTCGTCGTTGATGCGGCGATTGAATGGGCCGTCGACCCCAACGGCGACGGTGACTTCGGAGACCATCTTGACGTCATCAACATGTCGCTTGGTGCTCCCTTTGGCAACAAGGATGACAGCACGAGTATCGCTGCCGACCGCGCCGCGCAACTGGGCGTTATCGTCGTGGCATCCGCAGGCAACAATGGCGACCTCAACTTTGCTGCCGGAAGTCCCGGCAGCGCCGACTATGCGATTAGCGTGGCCGCCACAACGGCGGAAACCATCCCCGGGACCGGGTCGACTCCGACAAGTGACGTGCTTGCCGAGTTTTCATCACGCGGGCCCCGGGGCGACAGCGCGCTGAAGCCCGATGTGGCCGCGCCCGGCGTCAGTATCACTTCGGCGCAAGCCGGAAGCGGCTACTACTCAGGAACGCTCAGCGGCACCTCCATGGCTGCGCCCCATGTTTCAGGCGCGATGGCGCTCCTGCGTCAGCTTCATCCCGACTGGCGTGTTGAGGAACTCAAAGCGCTGCTGATGAACACGGCGGCCCCGGTTGTGCGTTTTGATGAACCAATCACAAGCACGCTTGCACCTCCTGTAAACACAGGAGCCGGGAGAATTGACCTGGCCTCGGCCGTCGCAGGCAAACTTGTGGCATTCGATGCCGATGCGCATGGCGTCACCAGTTTGTCGTGGGGCGCACCGGAAGTCCTGGGCTCCTTCAGTGCGCTGAAAAACCTGCGTGTGGTCAATCATGGCGCGTCAGTTCAGCAATACGCAGTCCGTTACGTGTCTGCAAACAATATGCCCGGCGTAACAATCTCCGCGCCCGCCTCACTGAGCGTTCCGGCGAATGGATTCACGGTTCTGCCCGTGCGCTTTGCGGCTACGGCCGCGCAAATGCGCAATGTGGTACCGCCGCGGGCGTCTGGTTCAAATGAGAGCACGCGCGCCTGGCAGAGTGAAGAGAGCGGGCTGCTCTGGTTGTGGCCCTCCCCGGCCCGCTTCAGCGCCAAGGCAGCGACCGTGACTGAAGCCTCCAGCGCTGGGCAATTCACTTTCGACGTCGACAGCCGAGAGCTCACTTTCTCACTTCCGGTGCCGCCTGCTGCATCCGGTACGCTGGATTCATACACTCTGCACCGCGGCCTTCCGGGCGCCGTGGAAGCCACGGCCGCCTATACGCTCTACGCGCACATCGGCAACGTCGCGCCCACTTCACCGCTTGTTGGCAGCGTGACGCTGGATGCGCGCGACATGCCATTACTTGCCGGAGGTTCCCTCACGCTGCGTGCGCTGGGCGCCGGAGCGCTTGCGGCAGGCATCGATGCATCGGTCGTCGCCGAGGTTCCAGTGCTCAAGGTTCCGGTCTACAGTGCGCCGCGGCCGGTCGCCCACATGCACGCTGCATCGCCCACACTCAACTTTGGCAAACAGTTCGACGGCAGTGCAACCGCTTGAACTGGCAGGTTCGACGCTCGCCTTCAGCGTGACGCCGACGACCACAAGACCGCTCGTTTCGGTGCTTGAACTCCAGCGCGCAGCCCCCGGGCATCATCTTCACAATCTGCGCCCACGCCAGGGTACGCCGACGTCAAGTACGTGGGCGTCGGCAGCGACTACCTTGCCGTGGTCGACAAAGCCGACGCGCGCGTCTTCTTTGGAGTTTCGACCTATGCGCCGTGGTCAACTCCGCACGAGGTTCGTTTCAACATTTCCGTCGACACGGATGCAGACCAAATCGCTGACTACAACATCTTCAATTCTTCGCAAAGTGCACTTGGCGACTTCCCAGTGCGGTCCGACAACTTCATTGCTGTCGTCGAGTCGCTGAGCAGTGGAACACGCGTCTCGGGAGATAGACTCGATATTCTGGACCCGAAACTTGTCCAGACATCGATCTTCAACAGCGATGTCATGCTTCTGTCGGTGCCGGCGTCTGCTCTGGGGCTAACCATCCAGAAGCCGTCTTTCTCGTTCCGTGTAGATACGATTCCTGTGTTCGCCGATGCGCCCACCCTGGGCGATTCTGTCGACTGGATGGAGTACAACATGGCTCGGCCCGGCCTGAACCTGACAAGCGGGCAAGCCGGCTCGCCGATTTTCACCGACGCTCCGACAACACAGCTTAGCGCAGGCTTTGACATGGTTGCGTACGGGACATCGAGCGCCAAGGGGATTCTGCTCTTGCATCATCACAATCCTGGTGAAGTCAGCGCCGAAAGCGTTGACGTCATCTTTCAGTGGCCGACGCAACTCTTTCTTCCAATTGGCGGGCGGTGAACCTACAGGATCCACTTGAAACAGAATACGGGGAACCTCGGCGAGGTTCCCCGTATTGTTCCGTTGGTTGTGGCGATGAAACACACGTCAATGGTCGGGTCGCGCATTTCAGCAATGCCTCATGCGAGCGACGCAGTACTCAGGAAGATGCAAATAGCAGCCTTCCACAGCTCGTGCAGTACACCTCGCTCGAATGGTTCCGCGCACTGCTCACAACCCCGGTGGGCACCTTCATGTTGCACGCCGAACAGAGATTGTTTGCAATTGTTGCAACGGCAACGCCTGCTTTGCGCCGGCGCAGATCCTCGTAAAGAGCAATGTCTGACACGGGCGCGGCCTCCACAATTCGTGAACGTTGCCCCCTGAGCTGGACGGCGGTCCGCTTCAGTTTGGCCTCTTCGGCAATGTAGTCGGCGTGACGCGCGGCCCATGCAGCTTCCAGCTTCTGGATCACGTCCGACTGCAGCGCTTGCTGGGCGGCAAGATCCTCGCTGAATAGAAGCGCTTCAACGTTTTGTTCTTCAACGCCGGATCGTTGCCGACGCAGCGCTTCGACGCTCAACTGCAGCGCTTGCAGTTCCTTCGGATCGCGAATCGAGCCACCCATCATTTTGGCTTCGGCAGTCGCAATTCGTTGCGAGAGGCTTTGCTCTGCCAGTTCGGCATCCTTCTGCTTGCCATTCCACTCGTGAAGCGCCGCCTCGAGGCGCAAACCTTCAGTGCGCGCGTCAAGAAGTTCGGCAGGCTCAGCAAGCAGCTTCTGAAGCTGCAGGAGTCGTCTGCGCAGCTTTTCCTGTAAAATGTCGATTTTCTGCAAATCGTGGAGGCGCGCCATATCGGTCAAGACAGAGTCCTTCCTTGCGGCGCGTTTGGCGGCCGGCGGCGGGGTGGACGCACGTGGTGCGAAGCGATCGAAGTTTTTCCTGGATTCGCAACGCAAACGGAGCGCTTCCGAATTATAGCATAGCCTCATGCGACGCAGGCGCGCTGTTGGGCGAGACGACCTATTGCGACTATACTCGGTGCGTTGCACCAAATCGCGCCCGGCTTCGGTCGCGCTCAAGGAAAGGGTAGGGCGATGTCCCGATTGCCTTCAAATCGCAGTGGACAATCGTTTGTCGAATACCGCGCTGATCATTATCCTGCTGGCAATCGCACTGCTTGCGATTCTGCTGATCATGGGTGACGATCTGCGCACATTCATCAATGATCTGCTGCTGACCTGGTTCCCATCCGGGCCAGTCATACCCTGACCAGTGTCCAGGTAGGTTCCACAGCCGCCTGCCCCACTTCTCCATGAGACTCGAAAAGGCGCTCTTCGCTTTCGGCGCGATTGCTGACCTCGTCTTTCCGCCCAGTTGCGTGGGCTGCAACCGCCCCGGGATGCTCTTCTGCGATGCCTGCGCCCAAGCTGTGCCACCTCTTCCGCGGCCTCATTGCCCCCGCTGCGGACAGCCGCAGTCGACGCCTGCGGCTTGCCAAGCGTGCAGCAATCGTGTTGACGATCCCGTGACGATGGCACGGGCGGCCGCGGTCTTTGCGCCGCCCCTGCGTCCTGCCATTCACGCGCTTAAGTACGCCAACCAGCCACAGCTTGCGCCTTCTCTCGCTCGCTACCTGGTGGCGGCCTTCGTTGAGCCTGAATGGCTTCAGGCAGGCATAGACGCCGTGGCGCCGGTTCCACTTCACGCCGAGCGACTGGCAGAGCGTGGCTACAACCAGTCCGAACTTCTGGCAGACCATTTCTGCCGCACCACCGGCCTGCCGCTCTGCGCGAATTGGCTCACTCGTCACCGCGCAACGCGCCCGCAGGTTGGCCTCAACATGCAGGAGCGGCAACAAAATGTCCACGACTCATTCACTGCCGTCGCCGACGTGGCGGGAAAGCGGCTGTTGCTGATCGATGATGTCTACACCACGGGCGCAACGCTGCGCGCATGCGCGGCGGCGGCTCGGTCGGCAGGCGCCGCCGACGTTCTGGCGCTGACTCTCGCTCGTCCCCTCCTGCCATCCCACCCTGGCGATCCTCTGCACATATAGCGCAATGTGGTCTACAACGAGTATCTCCAGATTCCCGCCCGACCAGGGCTCTTGCCTTGCCAGCGGCGCGAAAACGGCAATTGACAGGTCGACGCGAGGTGACTACAATTGGGTCATGGATGCCTTGCGCTATCCCAGTTGCCACTCTCGAATGCCCCGCACCAACTCCGGCCTTTCAGTCTCCCTGCGCCCCGCGTTGCGCAGAGACCAACCCATTTTCCGTATACGCATTTGTCCCCTCAAGCGCGCCGTGTAGTCGCGTCCGGCGCTGCGCGTACCCACACTCGGTTGTCCCGGGCTGCCGCCGCCCCGATGACGGCAGCCGTTGCAGTTACTCCCGTTGCCGTCACATGCAGAAAGGAGCCTGACCATGAAAGTCCTAGTTCATGGCCGCAATGTTGTAATCACCGATTGGATTGAGGAATATGTCGACAAGAAGGTGCAGAAACTTGAGCGCCTCCTGCCCAATCTGAATGAGGTGCGCACAGAAATCACCCAGATGGCCGCCAAATCGGCGGCTGACCGCTACACGGTGCAGATCACTATGTGGTCGAGCGGGCAAATACTCCGTGCCGAAGAGACCACGGGCGACATCTTCGCCTCAATCGACGCAGCAGTGGATAAGGTCTCGCGCCAGATCGAGCGCTTCAAGGGTCGTGTCACACACGAACGCAGGCGCACGACTGCCTCAGTTGCCGCGCAAAGCGAGCTTGTGGCTGCAGCCGTAGCCGCCGCCGACACCGAGCCGGAGGAGCAGGTTGGCCAGATTATCCGGCGCAAGCAGTTTGTCATCCTGCCCATGGACGAGGCAGAGGCTCTGGAGCAAATGGAACTTCTGGGCCACGACTTCTTCGTGTTCTTCAATCCCGACAGCCGTGTCGCCAACATTATCTATCGGCGCAAGGATGGCAATTACGGCCTGCTCGAGCCGCAGATCGCATAGCAAGCGTTCGTTTCATCGCTCCAGCACGCCATGACTCAACAGTAGTGACCGCAAAACTGGGCGACCCCGATTGGGTCGCCCAGTTCTCATTCCTCACTTGACGGACGCCGGCGCCAACAAATCAGCGCGTGCTCGCTACACGAACACGACGTTCTCTCCGTTGCGCGTCACCTTTCCCGCATAGAGCCACGAGATTTGCCGCAGCGCAAGCGCCTGGTCGAAATCGTTCAGTGACGAGACACCATCGGCGGGCGTGACCACGTGGTACCAACGCAACCCTGCGGAAGCCGCTGTGTGAAGTACGCAGATACTGGCAATCGTTCCCACGATTACCAGGTGCTCGATACCCCAAATGCGGCTCAGGTAGTGATCGAGCGGCGTGTCATAGAAGCCATCGTAGCGGCACTTCTGCACCACAAGATCGTCGGGCTGCGGAGCCAGAGCATCCACGATCTGCCAGCCCCACGTGCCTTGGCGACAGTGCTCCGGCCAGATAGTCCACTCGCGGTCACCCTCAAAATGCGTGTCCTGCGTATACGCCACGCGCACACCTGCCTCCCGCGCCCGGGCAAGCAGCGCACTGATTGCAGGCACAGTCGGCAGCGCATCGGGGACGACCAGCCGTCCTTCGGGCATGACAAAGTCATTCTGCATGTCGACAACGATTATGGCGCTCTGCGCCGCCGGGAGGTCGACGCGGTCTGCAAGTTCGATGGTGGGAATTTCCACCAGTTCGCCTGTTGTCAAGTTCAATGCCATTCGGCTCGTTCCTTTCTCCTGCGGCTACGTCAGCAGTGACGCGCCTGACACGATCACCTGACGCCATTGCAGTCGCCGCTTTACCCAGCCGGGGTCGGCGTGTCCACGGGCGCAGTGTAGATGGGATTCAGTTTTATGTCTACGACCTGCCCGGAAGGATCAAAGAGCAGCGCATTGTCATCTGCGAGATCGGCCCACATTTCCCACTCGAGATTGCACGAGTAATCGGGAGGAGGAGGGTTGACCTGCGTCCAGAAACGCACAACGCCACCGGGGCCAATGACGCCGCTGAGGAAGCAGATTTCGCCGCCATCTTCCGACTTCATCTTCCAATCGGTCAAGGCAATTGCCCCGGTTGTATCATTGCGCAGCACGAAGAACTCGTTAAGCCTGTCAAGTTGTACGATCTTGATGGCGCCAATCGCAAACGTTGGGCGCGGCGTCGGCGTAAGTGTCGGCTCACGCGTGGGCGGCACGGGCGTTGGCGAATAGTTGGGCGTAGGCGTTGGCACCGAGGCCAACTGCAGCCCTTGCACGGGCGGAGCGTTGGTCACGAAGAAGTCAGGAATCCAGGCTGAACCGCCGATGCGAAACCACTGGCCGTCGGGGCTCGACGCATCGATTTGCAGCGCCGTATTTGTCGGAAGATTCGAGACAACCGGGAACTCAAGGCCGGGTCCCGCATAGAGCGTTGCCGGCTGGTTGGTCGCGGGACCGCTCTTCCCCACCCAGATTCCCACCGACGCCGCCGCAGCCTGATCTTGAGTCGATTCCAGAACACTCTTCTGTGCGGTATCAGGTTCGGCGACTGCAGCCACCGCCCACCCTTCGCGGACGAGTTCCGCGTTCACGAAGAGATCATCGTCAATCAGGTAAACATAGCGCAGGAGCCGTCGCCCGCTGTCCCAGGGCGTCACATCTCGCTCCAGGCGCACCTGCCTTCCCTGGACGAGCGCCTTTGCTGCTTCTGCCGCAAGCGGGCCGAGGGGAACATTCAGCGGCGGTGCATCGATTCCCAGGAGCCGAACTCTCTTCTCTTCACCATCCACCAGAACGGTCAATGTATCACCGTCAATCACGCCGACGACGATTCCCTCTTCCGGCGCCGGTGTGGGTGTTTGGGTAGGAGCGGGAGTTGGCGGTTGCGTCGGTGGCACCGCCTTGACGATTGGCGTAGGAGTCGAGGCAACCGTAATCTGCATGAGTTCTACGGGCGTTGACGTTACCGTGGGCGCGGTCGCGGCCCCGCTGCAGCCGCCGATCACCAGGCACGCGCAGGCGAAGGCCAACGCCGGCCGCAGCCCACGCCATCTGTGTAGCGCGCCACATTGCCGTTGTCGCGCGCACACCTTGTCGTCGGGGATTTGCGGCCTCATTCGGTGGGCTGTCCTTGGAGTTGGAAGCAAGAGCAGCGCTCAACTCAACCCAGCCCGCGCGCTCTCGTCAACGGAGATGATGCCATTGTAGCACGCTCTCCGCTCTGGTCAACCAGAGGCGCGCGGATTCGTCTCTGCACGCAGGTTTTGCCCCGGTGCAGAGTTCGCGTCCTTCCTGTTACCGCGCCGCCTAGATCACGATTTCGTCCGCAACGGCGCGCCACGCTTCGGCAGGAGGTAGCGGCATTTCAAACGCTCGGTAGGAACGCGTTGCCACCTCGGCAAACCGCTGCTCAAGCTGCCGCCGGTCAAGTTCAAGGCGCACGCCCAGACGATTGACCCAGCGCGCGACGATCGGCGTAATCACACCCTGCCCTGGATTGAATGGCGCGCTCTCGTATATCCGCCGCGCGCCCGACACACCCCAGGCGTCGCGCGGGCCGTTCAAATCAAAGAACCAGACCTCGAGGTAGATATCGAGCGCCTCGCGCAGGCGCGCTTGCTTGCGCCGGATTTCGGCCATTTCGAAGCGCCCGTTGCGGAAAAGGAGCCAATTGCCTTCGCGTGCGTTCTGCGTAACGGAGCGGTTCAGTTTGCGCCACTGCCCCTCTGCGCTCGAGTGCGCCCAGAACCAGTTGTAGCTTCCTTCCTCCTGCGCTTCGGTCCCCGTGGGCAGCCGCTTCCAGCGCGGCTGGGTCGCGCGGTTCTCGTCGAGCGCGGCCACTTGGCGCGCAGTGACAAGCGCCGGGCCGCTCTCACCAGGGCGCTCACGCGCGTAGTAGGTCTTGCCGCAGCGGTCGCAAATGGCTTTGTACTTGGGAATCTTCGCAACCGGGGCGCGACAGTACGGACACGCAGGGGGCGACTTGCGACCTTGCACTGGTGGCGCCTGCCACTGAGACGCCGGTTGGGATTTTGCGGTGGTGGATGAAGTGGATGACCGAACGGCTGGCTGCGCGACAGTCCCGTTTGCGGTGCGCGCGACTGCGCTTCCCGCAAACAGGAACTTGAGAGGGCTCACGTCCCACACTCCCTTCTTGCAGCAAAGCGAGACAAGCCCGATTGGGGCCTGCCTGTAACCTGGCTGCGGCGGCTGCGATGATAGCGTCGATGACCACAGGTGCGACTGGAAACCGAGAGCGAAGTGCGAGCGCGCTTGCGTGCCGGCTCCCATGATGTCGTAACTGAGGCGCTGAAGTGAGTCTACTCACAAAGCCGAGGACCGTCAAGTCGCCTGCGCGGGCGCTGGAGGTGTCAATCGCCTCATCGTGCAAGGGGCGCACCCGAAACGGATGCGCCCCTTGTACCAACTCTTCGTATTGCTTGCAGCGGAGAGGGAGGGATTTGAACCCTCGAGGGTGATAAGCCCTACTCGTTTTCGAGACGAGCGCACTCGGCCGGACTATGCGACCTCTCCGCCGACGATTTTAGCACACGCGCCTATCCACGCCAAACCTGTGCGCAGTCGAGCAGTCCACCCGCACGCATCCCTGTGCGAACCTCTACCTACGCTGCGGGCGCTCCGCCCAGGAAGTACGCACCCTGGACCGCCGTATAGCGCTCTCCCCAATCGGGAACGGGCTCTCCTGCCAGAAACGCGGCCAACCGGTCCATGAATGCATGTTGGCCGGGGATGAACCCATAGGCATTCTGTGGGCTCAGCCAGCGGTGCACCAAACGCAGTCGCGTGCCTTCGCCTTCCGCCGTCAACTCGTAGCGCAGCGTCGATGCTTCAACGATGGCCTGGCGCCACTCAAACTCCAGCACGTGGGGAGGCCCCAAACGAGGATTTGGCCTTCGGTGCGGCGCTGCAGGGCACGTTTTCAGGACCCGCTTCCAGCACAAAGACCCCACCCAAACCGGGCGTCACTTCCGCCTTCCCAAACCAGATACACAGTTGGTCTGCTTCCGTCAGCGCTTCCCAGACTCTTTCGGAGGAAAACGGGAGATAGCGCCCAATCACGATCGCCGCCTGATCTCCCTCTACCTGCACTGCGCCCAATGGTTCCACCATGCTCCCTATCCTTTTTACATGCCCGGCAATCCGAATTGCCAGGTCAGATACAATGAAGTGTCGATGCTATCATAGCGACGCGGGGCATCAAAAGCGAGCACACTCTCTGCGATTCAGAAGCGCGCAAGTCCCGCGAGCAGCCGCGATCATGGCTGCGCTAGGCCGGTATGCGTCTTCCAGTGGGGGACTGAACGGGACAGGCGTGTCGAGTCCGCCCAGCCGCCGCACCGGCGCATCGAGCCACTCGAACGCTTCCTCCGCCACCAGCGCCGCCACTTCTGCGCCGACACCGGCCAGTCGATTGGCGGCGTGAACAACGAGCACCTTGCCGGTCTTGCGTGCGGCGGCCAGGATGGCGTCGACGTCCAATGGCTTGAGCGTGCGCAAATCGAGAACCTCGATGTCGATTCCTTCACCTGCCAGCAGATCTGCCGCAGCGAGCGCCTGATGCACCATGGCGCCATAGCTGATGATGCTCACATCAGCGCCTGTGCGTGCAATACGTGCCTCTCCGATTGGCGTCACCACGTCACCCGGTGGCACAAATCCCTTGAGCGTGCGGTATAGGGGCTTGCTCTCGAAGTAGATGACCGGGTTGTTGTCGCGGATTGCTGCCAAGAGAAGCCCCTTGGCATCTGCCGGGGTTGCCGGTGCGACAACCTTGAGCCCCGGCGTGTGAACAAACCAAGCCTCGGGATTCTGGCTGTGGAAGGGACCCGAGCGCAGGCCGCCGTCGGAGGGGGCGCGAATCACCCAGGGCACGGCGCCGCCCCAGCGATAGTGCGTGGTCGCAGCAAACTGCACGATGCTGTCGAAGGCGGTGGAGATGAAATCGGCAAACTGCATCTCAATGACCGGGCGCAGGCCAAGCAAAGCCATGCCCGTTGCGGCGGAGACGAAACCCAGTTCGGCAAGCGGCATATTCTTCACTCGTTCGCGGCCAAACTCTTCCTCCAACCCCTTTGTGACCTTGAACGCGCCGCCGAAGGATCCTCCAATATCTTCGCCCATCATAAGCACGCGACCGTCGCGCGCCATTTCCTCACGCAACGCCTCGCTGATTGCGGCCAGATAGCTGATCACTCGGCCCGCATCCTCAACAGGCGCACCCTGGAAACCAAAGGCCTCGGGATTTCGGACCCTGCCCTCTTCGCTCACTGCGCCCTCCTCACTCGGTTGATGAATCCGCCGCTTCGTCGCACGGGCACATTACACTACGGACAAATTGCCTCGCCTGAACCCTGCGCATAGGCACACTCGGAGATCAGTACGCCTGTGCTGTCGCTCAGGGTCGCTGTATCGCCATCGTTGTTCCACACAGCGGTGCCCCGATTCCAGAAAAGGTCCTCAGCGCTGTCGACGCCGGTCTTCACCCAGACTTTGACGGCAGCGCCCGGCGCAAGTTCAAAGGGCGGAAAAGTAAAGACGTTGGCGGCCAGGTCACGCAAGGTCCAGCCCGTGAGCGTTGTTGCACCCGGTCCCCCGTTGACTACCTCGGCGAATTCGCCCGCCAGATCGGGCCCCGGTACGTCATAGACAATCCGGCTCAGGCGGACAGTGCTCGGCGTTGTGCCGGTCGGCGTTGCAGTCGGCGTTGTAGTGGGCGTCACAACTTGAGTCGGTTCCGGAGTCAATGGCGTGGGTGTGGGCGGCTCCGCACCGTTGCGGATGATCGGGAGGCGCACCGCAGTGCATGGAAATACGTCGATTGCGTCCCACATCTTCTGGAACTCGGCAGCATATTGCAGCGTCAGCGGCCCATTCTCGATGACGAGTGTGTTCTCATTGTTCGCCTGATTGCCGGTCGCAGTCCAGTTGAGAGATCCCGTCACCACGGTTGGCGCAGTTCCCTCGGCATCAATGATGAGCATCTTGTTGTGCATCAACCCACGCGTGTTTTCGATTTTGACAGCGACGCCTGCAGCGCAGATGCGCTCGTCGTCGGAGGCGGCATTGCCTGCGGCGAGGCTGTCCCAGAGCCCGCGCACGCTAACGCCGCGCGCCCGCGCTGCAATCAACGCATCTGCCAATGCATCATCCGTGAAGGTGAAAATGGCGAAGTCCACGGAGCGTTGCGCTCGGTTCACCGCAGCGATAATTTGCGTGATTGGGTTGTCCTGGGGTCCGAAATAGACGCTGACCGGAGTATCAGAAATGGTAATGGTATGCGTGATCAATGGCGTTTTCAGCGTACCAAAGAGGCCGCCAGACATCTGATCGAAGTCAATCTGGTAGAGAGCGGCAAGGGCCGGACTCTCAATGTCGAGCGCATTGTTGTGGTTCAGCGTCATGTCGCTGTCGCTTATGTTGATCGAGCCTGTCCAGACCCAGCGCTAGTCGATGATGAAATACTTGTCATGCATGATGGCGCTGCGCAGCACCTCAGCGGGTAGCGCTCCGGGGTTTCCGTCGAGTGCGGCGCTGCGCATCTCGGCGACACCATCAGCCACCGTGGTTGTCGAGGTTGGCACGACGCCGTCCACCACAATGGGAATGCCCGCCGCCTCAAGGGCATCGAAGTTGGGCTTGGAGTCTTCGTCTGCGCGCGCTTCGTTATCTCCCACGACGCGCACCGTCACGCCGCGGTCGTGTGCCGCCAGAAGCGCGTCGCGCACGGAGACGCGGCTGAAAGTCGTAGATTGCGAGGTCAATTGATGTTGTAGCGGCGGCGATTCTTGCCAACAACACGCTCTCGAGCGGCGTTACGTTGGTCATCGCCACGGTCGCTGTAATGTTCGCAGTGAAGTAGGCCGGAAAGGGCGCTGACTGTGCGTGTACGCCCCACAGTCCCGCATAGAGTGCCGACAGGGTTGTCGCAACCACAATCGCCGCAACGACAATGGGCTGGATTCTACGATTAGTGAGTACCTTGTGCCAATGATGCATAGCGCCTCCGCCGCCACAGAATACGCCGACCTGCGTTGCGGTGCAACCATCAATTATCCCACCCAGGAATCTGACCCGGTTGCGGCAGCGGTGCGACCTAATCCGATCTGCCGCTCGACCAGTGCCACCGTCTTGCGCGCATGTTTGTGCACGCGCTATACTTGTGAATAGGCGCAGCAACCCCGCTGCGCTCCACCTGCGCATACCGAATGCCATCGCCGCCGACAAGGACCCACCACATGACGCCCCCTTGCGCATGCATTGACCGCGAGCTACCCCCCGACGCCACGCTGGTTGCCGCACAGCTTTCGATTCGCGAGAACCCGAACAACGCCCCCGTGGAACTTTCCGCGCGCGAGTTGATGCCAGGGGTTCTCATCAGCGAACTGCAGATTGCTGCGCTTACAGGGAAACTCTGGAAGCCGGGACGTGTGCTGCGCGTCCGCTTCCTCGACGGCGACCCGCGCGTGGCCGAGCGCTGCGTTCCGCTCGCCAAAACATGGGAGAAGTTCGCAAACTTGAAGTTTGAGTTCGGCCAAGATCCCAAGGCGGAGATTCGCGTCTCCTTCAAATATCGCGGCTCGTGGTCCTACGTCGGGACTGATTGCCTGGCCGTCCCGCCGGATGAGCCAACAATCAACTTCGGCTGGCTTGACAAGGATACCCCGCAGGACGAGTATGCACGCGTCGTCGTCCATGAGTTTGGCCATGTGCTGGCAATGATTCACGAGCATCAGAATCCAAGCGCAATTATCCCCTGGAACAAGAAGGCTGTCTACGACTACTACCAGGGCCCGCCCAACTACTGGACCCAGGAACAAGTCGACATCAATGTCTTCACACGCTACAGCGCCGACCTGACGAAGTTCAGCGAATATGATCCGCAATCGATCATGCTTTATCCCATTCCTGCCAGTTTCCTCACGGATCCATCGTTTGAAGTGGGCTGGAACAAGGTTCCTTCGGAGACGGACAAGAAGTACGCTGGCGTGCTCTATCCGTTCAAGACCAAGCCGATCAAGGAGTTGCCAACCGACGGGCAGCGCGTGACGGGCGTCATCGGCGAAATGGGATCGCTCGATTCGTTTGTTTTCGACGTTCCGACCCCAGGCTTGTACCGCATTGAAACCTACGGGCGCATTGACACTGTGATCAGCCTGTACGGCCCAGACAGCGACACGCGCATGGTTGCCAAGGACGATGATGGCGGCCGCGGCCTGAGTTCGCGCATCCTCACGACACTTGCGCCCGGACGCTTCACGCTGCGCGTGCGCCACTTCAGTTCGCGCGGCACGGGCGCCTACGAAGTCGGCGTCTCGCGTGAACCGGACCAGGCGGCGCCGTTGCGCCTTGGCTGATTCCAACACCACGCGCACATTCGACACCGAGTAGCCCTGGAGGTCATTTGCAGACTTGCGCCCGGCAAATAGTTCCATTACAATAGCGATCACAACTGAACACGTTGGCTGTCCCATCATCGCCCGGGTTTCATCACACTCAACATCGCAAGGACAACGCCACCATGACTGCCATCTGGGATCTTGTCACCGGTATTTTCGGCACCATCACCTCCCTCCTCACGCTGCTGACGCCTGTCTTCATTCTGGTCAGCGGCATCATTTCCCTCTTCTTTGGCCGCAAGTTTTTCTGGGTCTTTGTTGCGGCCGTCGGTTTTCTGTTTGGCCTCTACGTTAGTGACCTCGTTGTGCCAATGCTTCCTTCGACGATCGCGCCATACGCTGAATTCATTCGGCTGGCGATCGCCCTCACCTTTGCCGGTTTGGCGCTTATCGTACAGCGCGCCGGCACGATTGTGATTGGGGCGATTGCCACAGGCTTGCTCGCCTACTGGGCTGCAGGCACCTATGACCTCATCGGCTGGTCGCAGTGGGTCGCCGCCGCGCTGGGCGGACTCATGGGTGGCGTGCTTCTCTACTTCGCACTGGATTGGGCGCTTCTTGTGCTCACGACCCTCGCCGGTGGCCTGATCACAATCGCAGGTATGGAGCAGCTCAATGGCCTACCCAGAGCATCGGGGCCGTGGCTGTACATCCTCCTCGTGATTGCCGGTATCTTCTACCAGCGCCACGAACTGATGCAAGACAAGCCGGCACGTGCGGCCGCCCCGGCGCCTGCCGCCAAGAAGAGCAGCCGTCGCCGCAAGGCCACGGCGGCCGATGCGGAAGCGATTCCCGATGCGCAACTGCAGCCACTTGAGGTTACGGTTGGCACCCCGGTTCCGACAGCTGCGCCAGTGGCGATTGCGGCAGTGGCTGCTGCACCGGCAGTAACTGCACCCGTATCGGCTCCAGTTGCTGCGGCGGTTGTTGCACCGGCGCCTCAGCCTGTGCCATCGCCCTACACGCTGACAGAGACCACCAAGCCCTCGAAGGCGTTCATGCCGGTGCCGCTGACGGCCCAAGCTGCCGCTCCCGCACCGGTGGCCGCCGAAGATGTGACCAAGGCCTCCAAGCGCAAGCTTTTCAACCTGAAACTTGCGTGGCCCTCGCGTTCGGCCGGCCAGCCTCTTCCCGAGTCGGCGCTACAGCCGCTCGAGCCGGAGTCCGAAGCCGCGACTCCCGTTAACGCAGCACAATCCGCACCGGCCAAGCCTGGCGCGCCGGCCGCAGGCACAATCTACATGGGCACAAGCACAGGCGGTATCAACTATGCGCCGGCGCCCAAGCCCACCTACCAGGTATACGGCTGATCTCGGTTGCGCCGGCGCTCGTGTTTGACTAGCTGAATGGCAGGGCGGCCACTGCGTCGCCCTGTCATTCTCTTTAGGCCCTGCTGCACACTATGGCTCTGCTCACCCTTCTCGATCGAATCAACGACCTTAAGCGGTTGCCGCGCACAGGGTGGCTGCTGGCCGGAATCACGCCCGCCGAAAGCGTCGCCGATCATTCGTTTGCCACGGCGCTGCTGGCATTGATTCTCGCCGAGGCCATCAATGCCGATCTTCCCGCTGCCCAACTTGACGTCCCCCTCAATCTCGCACTGGTGATGCGCATTGCGCTGCTCCACGACCTCGCCGAGAGCATGCTGACCGACCTGCCGCACCGTGCAACCGACCTGGTCAGCCCTGCCGTCAAGCGAGATGCAGAGCATGCCGCCATGAGCGCTATCACGCGTGACCTGCCTGCCGGCTCCGTCTGGGTTAGCGATTGGCAAGCGTATGCGGCGGGATCGAGCCCCGAAGCGCGCCTGGTGCGCGACGCCGACAAACTCGAGCTCGCGCACCAGGCGCTGCGCTACGCGCAAAGCGGCCGCCGCGACCTTGACGAGTTCCTGACGGCGCGTACGTACAATTACCCGCAAAGTGAAGTGCTCGGTTACGAGATCAACCAGGCGTTCACGCGATTGGGTGAGCGCTAATGACAACACCCAGGCCCCCTCAAACGTCGACGCACTGCAACAACACGGCCCTTCTCCGAGCGGCGAATGGCCGGGGATGAGGGGCAGTCCGCGCGTGCAACCGCGAGTCGCTGGGTTATGAGATGCCCTGTCATCATGGACATTAGCAGTTGTCTTGACGGTACGGTTCGAGTATATTGACTTCTGCATCGGAGCCGACGCATGCAGTGTTCCATCGCCGCCTCAGCGCTTCGGACCCATTGGAGGTAGTTCATCGTGTCCACATCGCTCACAACTCCTTCCCCACTCACGGCGCGCCCACGTCGTCGCCGGCGCAAACTTCTCTCCATCGTTGGCCTCATACTAGTCGTCGCGCAGCTTCTCGTCGCTTGCGGTAACGACGCGGAGGACGCCATGGACGTCAGTGCTGCGCCGGCTGCGAGCTCGCAAGCAGTGTCGGTTTCCGCGCCCAGGCAGGTGGCAGAGACGACTGTCGATCCGCAGAAATTGGCCGCCGCACCGCTCGCGCAGCTTGCCGCCAAGGCCACGGCCGTTCCTGACGACGGCCGGCCGCTTGATCACACCACAAACATCCTCGTGCTTGGCAGTGACCGCCGCCCCGACACGCCCAACTGGCGCACAGACGTCATGATGATCGTCGCACTCGACGAAGCATCCGGCCGCGCGGGCGTGATTTCAATCCCGCGCGACATTTACATCGATGTGATTCCTGGTCACCAGCCCAACAAGATCAACGTCGTCGATTACCTCGGCGAAAAAGACGAGCCCGGCGGCGGTGGCCCGGCGCTCATGGCCACGATCCTTGAGGAGAAGATGGGCATCCATATCGATCACTGGGTGCGCTTCGACTTCGCCGGCTTCGTCAAGCTCGTGGACGCGCTGGGCGGTGTTACGATTGACATCGACTGCGCCTACTATGACTACTTCCAGATTGAGGATGTGATTCTCAATGTGAAGCCCGGCGTCCAGACGCTCAGCGGCGACGAGGCGCTCGTGTACGTACGCAGCCGCAAGATCGGCGGCGACCTCGACCGCGCACGCAGGCAGCAGCGCTTCATCTGGGCAATCCGCAATCAGGTGTTGAACGAGAATATTCTCACCAAACTCCCTGCGCTGTACAATGCCGTCAGCGACTCTGTGCAGACGGACATGGGCGTTGTTTCCGCGCTCAAGGTCGTGCGTTTTGCTATCGGGCTTGATCGTGAGCTGATTACTGGCGAAGTGATTGGCTACCCATTGGTGCAGCAAGGCTACGCCGGCAATATGTGGATCTTCAAGGCCGACTGGGACGCAATTCGCGCCGAGGTTCAGAAAGTCTTCGAGCGTGAGCCGTTCATTGACACCAACACATTGGTCAAGTGCCCGTAGCACGTAGTCATCGGCCTACGCAGTCAAGTCGGTGTTCAGAGATGTCTTTCATCCGTGATGTCCTGTGCTGTTCCTGCCAACGTCGTCGTGATAATGAAGCAAACCATCGAGACCATACACAGTCGCCACCACCGCCGCCACCCCATGGTCACCACATACAAGCGCACCTTCAGACGGGCGGCGCGCGCATTTGCGCCGGCCCTGCTTGCATCGCTCCTCTTTGGCTGTACGTCACCTCCGGTCAGCGATGACGCAGCCGGTCGCGTCTACACGCCGCTCATCGACCCGGTAGCCACCATTTCGGCGCAGGCAACGCTCAATCCAACTCCGGGATTAGGGGACAATTCGCTGGCCGTCGCATACCCCGCAAGCAGCGATGCGGCAAGCGAGAGCTACCCTCTCCTGGACGCAACCAATGCCCCGCTGCCGCCGACTGCAGCCGCCAGCACCGGGCAATTGGTTATGGCGAAAGAGATTGCGCGTGCGGAGGCCGCTGCCCTCGCACAACAATCCGCCGCGATTGCAGAACAGGAAGCGTCGACTTTGCCTACGCCTGTCGTTGACGCCGAGGAAGCGCGCCCGCTGGTGGAAACGTCGTCCGGCGACCCCTTCGACTGGTCCACGTCAGAGAACTTCCTCGTCATGGGCACAGACCGCCGCGCCGAGGGCGGATCGTGGCGTACCGACTCGATCATGGTCATCGGCATTGACCGCGCCAAAGAGCGCGCCGCCGTCTTCAGCGTGCCGCGCGACACCTACGTGCAGATTCCCGGCTATGGTTTCGGTCGGATCAACCAGGCCGACTACATGGGCGAGCGCCGGACGCCAGACGGAGGTGGACCCGCTCTTGTCTCCGCAATTCTGGAGGAGAATCTGGGCATTTCGACCCAACACTGGGTCCGCATTCAAATGGACGGGTTCGTCAGCTTTGTGGATGCAATGGGCGGCGTCGACGTCTACCTTGACTGCCCGTTTTCCGAGCCGATTCTCAATCTAAACACGAATGCCTGGACGAACTTCAATCTACCGGCCGGACTCAATCATCTTGATGGCCAGGATGCCTACTGGTTTGCGCGCCTGCGCTATCGCGAGTCCGACATTGGCCGATCTTCGCGCCAGCGTGCCATCATTTGGGCGTTGCGCGAGCAAATCCTTAGCACGAATGCGATTCTGCGCCTTCCGCAACTGTACGCTGCATATCGGGACACCATTTCGACAGACCTGAGCCTCTTTGACATCATCAGCATGGCCCAATTCGCGGTAAGCCTCAAGCCCGAAAATGTGCGCGCCGGCGGGCTCACGTTGAAGGACCTGCAGAACTACACGACGGCCGGCGGCGCCCAGGTCCTGATCATTGCGGATCCTGCGCGGGTACGCGACCTGGTCGCCAATGTATGGGACCAGCCGGCCATGGCCGATGCCTACCGCAAGGACGGTGCGAAGTGCGTTGGGGGAATTGCCACCCCTGAACCTGCCGCAACTCCGGTGCTTGACGATTCGCCCGAGGCGACGCCGTTGCCACCTGACGACTCGATTGGCGCGACCCAAGGCGGTGGGCCGGCGGCGACCGCCGGGGCATCATCGGCCGACTCGTCCGCGTTGGCTTTGCCGCTTACTGGCCCCGTCGTTGATCCCGTGACAGGGGCGTTGTTTGACCTCGCGACCGGCTACCCGCTTGACGCAGTCACCGGCAAGCCGTATGACCCGGTGACCGGCAAGCCGGTCGCGTCGCCTGCGTCAGGGAACTGAAGGAAGCAGATGCAGTCAAACTGAAGAGCAGGCAGATCAAGCGAGGCCCCCAAAGTTGGGGGCCTCGCTTCGCGCCGTCTAGTAGTCAATTGTGCCCGTTCCTGTGAAGCGACGCCTGCGAATCAAGGGGTGTAACAGTAGCCCCCGACTGCATCCCCTCACCGGTCATTCCGAAACCCGTTACGGGTCCGAACAATCGCGCATGAAGCCGCACTCAACACATGTAATCTTGCAGTGGCGTTTGGCCACCGCACCGCCACAAATCCAACAATAGCTGTCGTCCGCGGGTTCGTAGCGGTGCGCTTCAGAGTTAAGTAACGGGGCCGCTACCACGCTTGACTCCGAGCCTACGACCCGGCCACTCGCACTGTAGAAGGTAGCACTCCATTCGTGCAGCACCCCTTCGACATAGCTGAAGCGCCCCGAGAAGAATGCATCCCGCAGCAGCCAGGGGATAAAGATGCGGTCCCCTTGCCATAGGGTCAGCGTCGCAAGGTCGTCGTCGGGTATCCAGGCAAGGTCTCCTTCAGGCGAGTCGATCAGCGTCCCCGAGGGTTCGCGCGCCACATAGACAAAGGCAAGCCAGTCTTCATCCTTTGCGAAGGCCGGAAAGGTGAGTATCCCATGCCACTCGAGGTTGCCAACCGTGAGGCCGGATTCCTCGAGCACCTCGCGTGCAGCACACATTTCCGGGGACTCGCCAGGCTCAAGTTTGCCACCCAGCCCATTCCACTTGCCCGCGTGCATATCGTTTGGCTTCTTCACGCGGTGCAGCATGAGCGTTCGACCGCCGCTGCGCACGTAGACAAGCGTGGCAACTTTCACCGTTCACCGGTCACTTCCCGCTGCAGTATCCGTGGCGGCTCCATCGCCTCAACGAATCTCCACCGCCACCGTATCAGGCGCACCCTGCGTAATCACCGGGAATCCACGGCCAGTAAGCCATAGCGGGCTGCCGTCGAGCATCACGCGTACCGCCACGCTGTACGCGGCCTCTTCGTCAATCGTTCCGGCAGCGTAGGGGAGCACGAAGGTTACGGGCCCGCCCGCCGCAGTGACCTGCTGGCTGGTTTCCGCAACAATTTCGGCAAGCGCACCGGCCCCCTTGCGCAATTGCGCGGTAACCGTCGCTCCCGCTGGCAGGAGGTTCGTCGACGCTGCGGTTACGACCCCGGTGACTTCGCCTGCCTGCCCTGAAGCGGGCGTCGCCTCGGCTGTCGATGTGACCGTGGCCGTCGGAGTTCTTGATGGAGTGGCCTGCGCTGTCGGCGTGGATTCTGGCGTCACGGCCTCCGGCGTCTCGGCCTCCGACGTAGCGCTTTCCGTTGCCGGAGGATTGGGTGTCGCCGTTAACTGTGTTGTGGGCCGAGGAGCGGGCGTGGCCGAGACCGGCTCCGTGGCGCCGCTTGGCGCGGCCTCGAGATTGATCTCCAGATCGGTTTGCGGACCGTCATCGCCCATCAGCGGCATCAGACCAGTCGCCTGCCACAGAACTTCGTCGCCAACAAGAATCCTTGCATCGATTGCGTAAGAGCCCAGATCGGTCTGTTCATCAACAGGCACAGCGAGGTCGAACGGAATGGGCGGCGGTCCTTCTCCTGCATCCACCGATTGTTCCGCTACAAGCGCAAATGGCGTTGTCGAGACATCCAGAACCTGTACACGCGCGACTGCGCCGGCGGGCAAGTCTTCAGTGGCTGGCAAATCCAGTGTGCCAAGAACAAGCAGGTATTCACCCGCCTCAAGAGGCGTTGCCGGCATGCCTTGTGACGTTGCGCCCGATGCAGCAGGCGTCTCTATCGTGCCCCCTTCGGGCACAGCAGTCGCCTCGGGCTGACTTTCCGGCTCCTCGGTAGCAAACTCGTCGGTTGGGCTGGGAGTAGGCTGCGCCTCCGCCGTGGCAGTGACTGCGACTTCTGTGGCGGCCGCCGCTTCGTCGGCAAGTTGTTGCTTCAGTTCATCGGTCGCCGTCAACTCAATGTTGGCGCCGCTCATAATCGGTTCGTCGCCGTACAGCACTGGCACGCCCACGCCGGTGAACCAGTTCATGGCGCCGACCAGGATGCGCGCGGTCATCGTGTAGGGCACCGAGCGGTCAATCACGTCGATCGGGTAGTACAGAATCACATCGTAAGGCGGTTCACCACTTTCGGGGAAGAAGAGTTGCTGCGCCGTCATGACGGGTACATCGTCTTCCATGTAGTAGAGTTCAATGACACCGTACGCGTCAATGGGCAGCGGAATCTCCTCACCGTAGGTGACAGTGCCAGTGATGGAACCCGTCAGCGGCGGCGGCGGCGGTTTTGATGCGTCGAGGTAGACGCTGTTCTCCGCAGTCCCGTTGGTCAGAACCGCCTGAGGAGGGCGAAGTTTGTAAGGCATTTCGCCGTTGACAAGCACTTTGGCCTGGATTGTGTACTTTGCATCTTCGCTGATCTCTTTCACCAGCGGGACAGCGAATGGAACCGGATTCTCGAGACCCGCCGCGTTGATCTCCTGGCGTGCAAAGAGAACGTCGGGCTCTGCAGTGTCAACAATTTCAACCGAGATCATCGTGCCTTCAGCGACTGGCTCGGTGAGGCCAAGGTCGACGACCCCGCTGACGACGGCCCCACGTGCGGCGGCAGCGGCGGCGGCATTCGACTCGGTCGCCGCGCCGAGCGCAAGCTCGAGATTGTCGGCCGGCGCGCCGCCAGTGAGCACCACAACGGGCTGCACCATGAGATAGCGCACCAAGCCGTTTACAGCGACTCGTGCAGCCAACGCGTAGACATCCGCCTCGTTGATGGCCGCAGGGTCATACTCAAGACGGAATGGAATCGGCTGGGTGAGGCCATCTGCCTTAACCCGCTGGGAAGCAACGATCTCAAGTGGAGATCGCGACCGGTTGATCAACTCAACGATCACTTCAGAGCCAACGGGAAGTTGCGCGCCGTCCGCCTGGACAATACCACCGGTCATCACACCTGCAACGGCTGGGGTCAGCAGAGCTTCGCCGCGCTGCAACACGAGATCGACGCGATCCTTTGGCGCACCGAACGTTATTACAGGGGCAGGCTGCAATGTGGAGTAGGCAACTTCGTCATCGACGACGATCCTTGCTTCAACGCCATACCGTGCGGTCGGATCGATACCCTGCGCATCATAGGCAAGGAGATAGGGAAACGGAGGTTGACCTCCCTGGGAGACAAGCGTCTGCTCAGCCAAAGGCGCCTTGTCGGGCTGGTTGCGGTCCACGAGGCTGACCACGACGCGTGCGCCGGATGCGATTGGCTCGCGCGTGCGGATTGACACCATCCCGCCCAGCGTGCCGTCGTACTGCGGGCTGCCCGCAAAGCTCTGCGCCGGGTCTACGGGTGCGCAGGCGGCTAGCGCCAGAGCAATCAGTACTACGACAATGCTCCACAGCGCGCGGGCTGGGCGTGATTCCAACATGGGACAGTTCCTTTCAGCCACTTCTCGGGGACAGGTATCGGCTCAATGGCGCGGATGCACCCTGCAGTGCGTCCCACTCTATGAATGAAGACGTCGAAACGCACGCTTCGACGCGCCCGATCGTCATCAACGCGCCGCATCCGGGCGGGCCTTCGGCTGACCCCAGTCTGGTCGCTCGGCCCGCGCACCACCAGGTTTGCGGCCAAACGGGAATGGGCGGAGGACCTGACGGCCCTCCGCCCATTCGCCTCAGCAAGCGGCCCCGGGCAAGCTTCAGAACTCAGCGCGTGTCCAGGTCGATCAATCAACAGTGCGCCAGACGATGAAGTCGGTCTGTCAGGCGTTCTCGAAGTTCAAGCAGGCGCAGCGGTCCGGAATTTCAGCTTCGATTCCAACGCAACTTTAGACCTTCACTACCGCTACCTCAACATCACTCGTTGGTGCGCCGCGCGTGATTACCGGCGTCATCGTGTCGCTGATCCATGACAATTTGCCGTCGACTTCAATCCGCACCGAAACCGAATAGGTGAAGCGGTCGTCGATCTGGGCGGCGTCATAAGGCAGGATAAACGGAATCGGCAACTGCTCACCTGTCGTCGTGATCACCTGTTCCGAGATCAGCGTGGCCGGGGCATCCGCGCGCGAGATATCCTGCAGGCGGACGATGACTTTTGCACCAACCGGCAGGTCCACCGTAGCGGCGCTTGTCACGACACCGGTGACGGCGCTCTGGGTGGCTGCCGCTTCCGGTGCGAGCATCTCTGCGTTCGACACGAGCATCAACTCAAAATTGTCCATTGGCTCGCCACTGTGCACGGGCGTCGGCTCCATCGTCACGTACATCGGGCGACCGCCAATCATGAACCGCGCCATGAGGCCATAGACGCCATCTACGCTCACTTCGTCTGGAGTCACCTCAATCGAAAAAGGTAGGGGAACCTGTTCGCCGGTTGTTGTGTACGTATCGGTCGCAACAGGTGTCCAGTCTGTGAGGTCAAGCAAATCGACGATAACGCCTGTGCCGGAAGGAAGCGCCATGCGATCCATCTTGTTGAGCGTGCCGCTGATCACACCGGCTTCAGGCGCGAGCATCTCATCATTTGAAGCCAGCATGAGATTTACGTTTAGCGTCGAGCCAATTTGAACGGAGGCTGGTTCAAGCGTGATGAAGCGAGGCTTGCCCTCAATGACCACGCGCGCAGCGACTCCGTAGGGACCGGCGGCCGCCATGTCCTCGGTGGAGAGAGCAAACGAAACTGGAAACCCATCTGCTGTCGGGGTATAGGTGGCGGAAACCACTGGGGTCCACAAGGTCATATCCAGCAGGTCAACCTCAACTCGTGCGCCGGCAGGAATCGCCTCGCCTTCGGGCAAAGTAATCGTCCCGGTGATTTCGCCGACCTCTGCCGACGGCGTTTCAACCGGCGCGGCGCCGGGCCGAATTGGCGCACATCCTGCAAGTGCCAGAACACCGATCGCTGCGACAAATATCCCGCTATACATCCTTAAACTGAAGCGCATACTTGATTCTCCATGTTGATGGTTACTTCGTTTGACGACTTTCAGTGAAGTTGCGACCACAATCTACGTGCCAACCGCCCCTGCACCCGAGCTCTCACTCAGGAAGTACATTTTGCTGACGGTATGAATGGCGCTTGTGTTCCAGCGCGCGTTTCGGGCCAAACAAAACGCCCAGCCATTGCAAGGCCGGGCGTCAAAACCTACGTTAGAGATTGTTACCCAACGGCAGGAGTGCGGCGAATCAGATCATTCTCGAATTCTTCATAACGCGCAAGGTTGGGGCTTTCGGCGCGGCGCGCCAGGCGCACTGCTTCGGCGATGTTCTCACGCGCCAGGTTCAGGTCGGCAGTTGTCAGGTACATCTGCGCCAGGTTGCCCCGGACCGTCGCTTCCATCGCCACATTCTCGGCCTGCTGCAACAGCGGCAACGACTCCTCAAGGCTCTGGATTGCGCGGTTCAGTTCGCCCTTGGCCTTGTAGATGCTTCCAAGCGTAACCAGCGTCGCCGCCTCGCCCGCTTCATTGCCATCGGTCTTGCGCATGCGCAAGGCATGTTTGCATTCCTCAATCGCCAGCCGGTAGTCGCCCATTTGTCGATACGCATCGGCCAGGTGATTGTGCGTGAGCGCCTCGCCCGAGCGGTCGCCGCGCTCCTTGAAGAGGGGCAGCGCCTGGCTGAAGTACTCAAGGGCCTTGCGGCTCTCGCCCGCGCGCAGGCCCAACATGCCCAGCGAACCAAGGATTGTCGCCTCAGTGGTCTTGTCATCCACTTCGCGTGATAGGGGCAGCGCGGCCTCAAACGCGTTGGCCGCATGCTGGCGTTCGCCGGCGCCTACGTACAGAACGCCCAAATTGTAGAGCGTGACTGCCTCACCCGCCTTGTCACCCATTGCCCGGCGTGCTTCAAGGACTTGCGCGAATATCTCAACGGCTTGCGGTCGCTCGGCGCGCGCGCCGTAGATGCCGCCGATGGCCGAAAGCGCGGTTGACTCGGTCGCCTTGTCATTCAATGCGCGTGCCAACTGGACCACCTGGCCGTAAATCTCAATTGCCTGATCCGCATCACCGGATTTCTGGGTGATGTAGGCGATCCTCTGCAGCAGCGACATTTCCCCTGTGCGGTCGCCCAGGCTGCGGCGAATCTCAAGTGACTGGTTGAACTGATCGAGCGCCGCGGTATTGTCATCCATGCTTTGATGGATGTTGCCCATTGTTGCCAGCGTGGCAGCCTCACCCGAACGATCACCGACGGCGCGGCGCACGTCAAGTGTCTGCGCGAGCGACTCAAGCGCACGCGGCTTTTCGCCAATGGCCAGGAACTCATTGGCAATCTGGGTCAGGGTATTGGCCTCGGCTGTCTTGTCGCCAACTGCTTTGCTCAGCTCAAGTGCGTTGAAATGGGCATCAAGCGCGCTGCGGTGATGGCCCTGCGCACGATAAAGTCTGGCGACCACGGCGAGAATTGCTGCTTCCCCCTTGCGATCGCCCATGGTGCGGCGCAATTCAAGCGCCTGGGAGTACGACTCGAGCGCATGCGCGCCGTCCCCCTTGGCAACATAGGCTCGGCCGATGACATCGGTTACGGCGGCCTCGCCCATGCGGTTGCCGGTCTTCACGTAGATTTCCAACGCCTTCTGGTATGCCTCAAGACCGAGATCGGGCTCGCCCAATGCGGTCTGCGCGTCGCCAATCCGTACGAGCAACTGGGCCTGTTCGCGCGGTGTACTTATCGTGGGCAGCATTTGCTGCGCCATTTCGATATAGATCTGGTTGAGTCGCGCTCTGTCCTCCGGTGACGCCTGCTTCATCTGTGCGACGGGGTTGCGACCGTTGAGGGCGGTTGAGAGCAGATCCATGACTTTGCCGTCACTGTCAGCGCGCTGCAGAATGCGACTCCAGACAGCAAGGGGCGCGCCCGTAAGGTCGACATCCGCAAGGTTGATGCCCGAGGCCGCGGCAAGTGCGCGCGCGTCCTCCGGTCGCTTGCATAGGCGCGCCATTGACTGGGCAACAGGATCCAAGGGTTGCGGCGTTGTCATAGTCAGCTCCAAAGGGGATGGATCAAGAAAGTACGCTTCGCGCCATTGTAGCACGCCCGCGCGCGGCGCAAAGCGGAACTGACGACGGGCAGTCGGGAATCGGGAGTCGGGAGTCGGGAGTCGGGAGTCGGGAGTCGGGAGTCGGGAGTCGGCAGTCGGGAGTCGGGAGTCGGGAGTCGGGAGTCGGGAGGCGGCAGTCGGGAGGCGTCAGCCGGGAGTCGGCCAAGGGCACCGGGCCAAGGGCGTACCTCGACTGCCCGACTCCCGACTCGCCGACTCCCGACTCCCGACTCTAGAACCACTTCACCGTCAACTGGGCATTGCCGAGGTGATCGTAGTATTCCACGCGCACGGTGTGGTAGCCCGCAGCGAGGTAGCGGTTTGCCGTGTGCGTTATCGTTGCGGCCTGGTCGTACCATGCGTCTATGATCAGCACCCCGTCAACGTAAAGTCGGACGCCGTCATCATTTGTCGTCTGGAAGGTGTAGGTCTTGCTTGTTGCAAAGTAGGGCTTCCCGGTGAGTTCCAGGCTCCAGTTGTCTGGCGCTGTCCACGGCTGGGAGCCTGTACTCCAGTTGCGTGAGAACTGGTAGTTCTCGCAAGTGACTGCGCGCTGCGTAAAGCTGTTGCGGGAGAGCGAGTTGTACCAGTAGCCCGCCATTTGTCCGGGGCATGAGAAGCGCTGCACGAAGACGTCATCGACAAACGGGCCTTTGAGCTGGGTACTGCCATCGCTATAGAAATAGAAACCAATCCACACACTGCTGTCGCCCAGCATGGAGCCATAGCCGGACACGTTCTGGAAATCCACCACGCCCGGTCGCCAGCCGGAACTGTCTCCGCTGACCCAGTTTCCATAGAACGCGTTGCCGTCCGGCGAAGCGAACCAGCCGAACCAGTCATAGTTCAGTTCTGTCTGGCTCCAGTACTGGAACGTGAGCGTCGCCTTGGTTGCGTCGGCAAGGCTAAAGGGGCCGTAGATCATCCAGGTGCGCTGCATGGGCGCATAGTTGCTGAAGGCCGGATCCAAAACGTTGTTTGCCGGCCATGCGCTCCAGTTGCCGCGATAGGGCCTGAAGTCATCGTCATCCCAGTAGTAAGTTCCGTTGACCGCGCCGTTTGCGTCGTACGCCTGCCACCCTGCGAAGGGCCACGGGACGGTCTCGAAGCCGTCATTCAGCAGTGTCGTCCAGCCATCAATCGCGGCTGCTTCTGCCTGGGCCTCCTTGAACGCCGGATCGGGCGGCGGCGGTGGTCCCTGGACAGGGCCGTCGGCCGCTGGATTCGTCCTTCTCGGGGGCATCGAATACCGGCTCCTGATCCACGTAGAGTACGCCCTCCTGCATAACCTCTATCGCGTCAGGTTGATCCGTGCCGACAATCACCGGCAAGTAAATGGCCGGTTTGTCCGAGCCGCCATCACCTTCCTGGGCAGCCGCAGGCATTGCAAACGCGCCAAGCACCAATGCACTCAGAATGACCGCATGAATCCACTTGCGCATATTGTTCCTCCTCCATCTTGCACGATGAAAAACGCGCTGTACAGTCCGTTGTTGAAGGCAATCGCCAACCAGTGTGGGCACGAAAGCAAGCGGCTACCCGCGCGAGGCCGATGCGCTGCGTTGGTGCGTCCTGTGCCTGTGACGGCGCGCCATGCCATTTTGTTGCGCCAAACCGATCATACTCCGAAACTTTCGGCGCGTCACGTAACCAAAGTTAGTCGTGCGGCCACGTGCTGCGTACGACAATGGGGGCATAGCGCAGTCACGTGCTCTTCGCAACGCAAGGTATGGAAAAGGACATCACAAAATGCCTAAACAAGCTCGCCCGTGGACCCTGTGGATTGTTGTTGCTATTCTCGCCTTCCTCGCATTGATGGCGCTCCCCGTGGGGTGGATGATGATCCGCACACCCCATGCCGACGTTGTGGGGATTCCGGTCGTGTGGCTTGAAGCGACGGTTTTCGGTTCGTTTCTGATTCCCGGAATCTTCCTGTTTGGACTGCTGGGGCTCGGCAGCCTTTGCGCCATTTATGGACTACTCGCGCGGCCCGGCTGGGAGTGGCCGCAGCGTCTCAATCCATTCAGAAACCTACACTGGGTATGGACTCTTGCCGCGGGCATCGGCCTCGCCGCAGTTGTGTGGATCACCGTTCAGTTTATCGCCCTGCGCTTCTATTTCTGGCTTCAACCTGTGGTCTTCGGGATGGGGCTGTTGATTGTCCTCCTCATGTCCCTTCCGAATATGCGTCGCTACTTCACCGTCGCGGCAGGCGCCAACATCCATCGCCATGCAACAGTCGGCCGAAACGCACTGAGGCGATTGCTGTCCAAAGGTTTTGTGTGCGAAAAGGAAACAGGGGTCGAGGAGAGTGTGGAACTCCCCGATCCCTGTTCGATCTGGACGGCCCTGATCGCTCTGGAAGCGCCAGAAGAGCCGGTGCGGAGGCAATTTTGCGCTTTCCAGTCGGCAAGGATGACCGTTGCGCCTATGGTATACTCGCGCAATGGCTGCCCCTCAACTGTTGCGCTGGACGCGCTGGCTGATTCCCATATCTGCGCTCGTCACGCTCGCGGGCTACTTTGGTCCGTGGGTTCCCCACCGCGCCGCCGGCCTCGTTGTGACTGGGCTGGATCTTGGCGAGTATGTCAAGTTCCTCGTGCCGGTAGTAAGCGGGCAAGTCAGCATCTGGCGCGAGGCGTTCTACCTCCCGCTCTTCACTGTAAGCATCGCTCTGAGCCTCCTGGCGTTTCGCGCTGAACTTGCCTATGTCGTCCTCGTGCGTGCCATGCTGCTCGCGCTTGCCGCAGTGAGCGCGCTCAACATGTTGCCTCCGGCGTGGACCCCCGGGCTCCTGCGCACGCCCGAGTTTCGGCTTCAGACAGCAGCGATTGTCGTCTGCCTCGCGGCTCTGCTCATCAGCCCGTTGTTGGCCCTCCTTCCGCGCTGGGTTGCCGGTGTCCTCATCCCCATCCTGGCACTCGCATCCGTCGCGCTCTGTGCCATTCAGTTCAATCGCGTCCTCCCCGCAATTGAGGACCTCTACGACCAGAGTCTGACATATGGTTGGGGCTTTTGGCTCACACCGATTGGGCTGCTCATGTTGGCGGGATCCTCCATCCTATTCGCTGCCACCGCAGGCCCTGCTTCTCTGCCTGATCCTTCGGCATCGCCCGACGCGGCTGCCCTCCTCCCTCTTTGACCATAGCCCACCAGGAATAGTC
This sequence comes from uncultured Chloroflexia bacterium, assembly GCA_963735275.1. Taxonomy (GTDB): domain Bacteria; phylum Chloroflexota; class Anaerolineae; order Caldilineales; family Caldilineaceae; genus UBA5069. The sequence continues at coordinate 2,086,918 of CAVTKJ010000004.1, forward strand.
GCGAGGGCTGGAAGCGCCCTTACTGCTATTCTGCGCGCCTTTCGACAGGATCGGTCGCAGTCCTCCACCGCTTGCCTATCCCGTTCCTTTCATGAAAGGTGTTCACGCATGGATCGCGTCTGATGTGATGCAGCTCGTGCAATCCTATCAGGCCGGAGGCATGACCCGTCGCGAATTTGCGCGCCGCGTGGGCATTGCCGTGGGCAGCCTCTCGGCGACGAGTGCACTGATTGCCGCATGTGCGCCCATAACCCCTGCGCCATCGCCAGTCGTCCAGAATCGTGCCGAGGTCGTCCCGGAGGCAGGAACCGTTCCGGTCGGCAGCGGCGCCGTCACCTATCCCGATGCGGATGGCCAGCCCCTTTCCGGCTATCTGGCGCGGCCCACGGGAAACACAGCGCGCCCCGCCGTGATCGTCCTGCAGGAGTGGTGGGGACTCAACGACAATATTCGCGACATTGCCGATCGTTTTGCCGCCGAGGGGTACGTTGCGCTGGCGCCGGACTTGTACAATGGGGTTTCGACGAGCGAACCGAATGAGGCGCGCAAGCTCGTTATGGAACTCGATATGGCGGCAGCGGTTGAGGAAATTGACGTCGCGGCCGATTACTTGCTTGCCCAGGATTTTGTGGCCGGAGACAGAGTAGGCATTGTCGGCTTTTGCATGGGAGGACGCCTGGCACTCATGGCAGCGCGTGACCTCGACAACCTTGCCGCGGCCGTGCCCTTTTACGGCGCGCCGTTGACGCCTGCCGAGGCCGCGCAGGTCACTACGCCGATCCTGGGGCTCTATGGCGGCGACGATGGCGGGATTGCGGCAGCGGACGTCCACGCGATGGAGGAAGCCCTCAGAGCGGCGGGAACGCCGGTCGAGGTGGTGATCTATCCCGGCGCACAGCACGCGTTCTTCAATGACACGCGCGCCGCCGCGTTCAATCCTGAAGCAGCCGCCGATGGCTGGCAGCGCACCCTGGAGTGGTTCGCGAAGTACCTCGGCTAGGGTTGCTCCGGCCAAGAACGAATACCTCGACGCAGAGACGCTGAGGCGCAGAGAAACGCAGAGAACTGCAACAAAGTGATTGCCTTCGGGCAGTCGCTTTACCTCTGCGTTTCTCTGCGCCTCAGCATCCGTGCGTCGAAGTTAGTTTTGTAATGGATGAAATCAGCGGCTCATGGTCGTATCGAATGCATCGCGCAGGCCATCACCCAGGAAGGTGAACCCGAGCATTGCGAGCGCGATAGCCAGCGTGGGGAAGACGCCCATGTGCCAGTAAACACGCATGTAGGGCAGCGAATTGCCGACCATTTTGCCCCAACTGGGGATGGGATCATTGACGCCCAGACCCAGGAACGAGAGTCCCGCCTCTGCGAAAATGGCGACCGGAATGCCGATTGTCACGGCGATGATCAGCGGCGACAGGGCGTTGGGGAGCATATGATGGAGTGCAATGCGCCGGTTGTCGGCCCCAATCGTGCGCGCCGCCAGCACAAAATCGCGTTCGCGCAATGAGAGCAACTGCGCGCGCAGCAACCGGCATGCGTCGAGCCATGCCACGAGCCCCAGTGCCAGAATCACGTTGAAGAGGCCACCGCCAAAGATCGAAATCAGCAGCAGCGCCAGCATGAGCGCGGGAAGCGCTGTGAACACCTCCACCGTGCGCATGATTACCCAGTCGGTGCGGCCACCGAGCAGCCCGGCCGCCAGCCCCAACGGCACCCCAATCAGCAGCGCGATTGCCATGACGCTGAACCCCACGCCGAGCGACACCCGCGATCCGTAGATGATGCGCGAATAGACGTCGCGCCCCACGTCGTCGGTCCCCATCCAGTGCTCGCGGCTGGGGAACTCGAGCGCCTGCGAGATGTCGGCATCGTAGTACTTGTACGGTGCGAGCAGATCCGCGAAGATCGCCATGAAGACGATCAGGCCAACAATAGACAATCCCACGACCGCAAGTTTGTTACGCGTGAAGCGATGGGCGGCATCGCCGACCTGCGAGCGCGCCTCGGGAATGCGCGCCGCATCGATCGGGGTCTGGGCAAAGGTCGCTTCGCTCATGCCTGCTTCTCGCCCAGCCGCACGCGCGGATCCACAATCGTGTACAGGATGTCGATGAGCAGGTAGACAATCGACCAGAGCAGCGCCACAAGCAACAGCGTTGCCATGATCATTGGGTAATCCCGCCGAAATATGCTCGTGACAAAGAACTTGCCCAGACCGGGTATGCGAAAGATGCTCTCGATGAAGATGGTGCCCGTGATGAGGTTGGGAATCTGTGGCCCCAACACCGTGATCAGCGTGATCAGCGAGTTGCGCAGCGTGTGGCGGATGAGGATCGTGCGCGGGGCCAGTCCCTTGGCGCTGGCGGTGCGAATATAGTCCGAGCGCTGCACCTCAAGAATTGAGGTGCGCGTGTAGCGCGCGGAAAGGGCAAACGGCGCAAGCCCCAGGGCAATCACAGGCAGGATGTAGTCATACCAGTGACCCCATCCCCCCGTCGGCAGCCAGTTCAATTGCACGGCAAAGAGCAGCACCAGCCAGACGCCAATTACGAAATTGGGGACTGCCAAGCCAATTGCCGCAATCGAAGACGCCACATAATCCACCCACGTGTTAGGCCGAGAGGCGCCAAGAATGCCGACGAACATCCCCAGTGGAATCGCAATCACCAAAGTGACCAACCCGAGGCGGATGCTCACGGGCCACGTGCGGCCGATCAACTGACCAACCGTCTCCGAAGGGCTCTGGAACGGTGTGCCGAAATCTCCCCGCAAGGCGTTACTCATGTACTTCACATACTGTACGTAAATCGGTTGGTCGAGACCGTATTTGCGCAGGAAGTTCGCTTTGGCGGCGGCCGGCAGCGGCATCTTGTCCTCGTCGAATGGCCCGCCGGGAATGGCGTGCATCAGGAAGAAAATGATGACGCTCACGACAAAGAGCACCAGCACAACGCCGACGAGTCGACCAGCGATGTAACGCGCCATGGGGATACCGTTGCTCGTGAACCGGAGTGATTCTGGGTGAATAACTGGTGGCAGGACGTGTTGGCGGTCACCCTTTCGGGCAACCGCCAACACGCGGATTCAACCAGGTTATTGAGGAGGCGTAGGTCGATATTCGCTGACGTTGTCTTTGATGTAGACGCCGGAGAGAAGATCGCCGAACGAGGAGAAATAGGGCCAGTGCCACGCGCCGAAGCCCGCATTGTCGGGTTCAAGCGCCGGACCGACGAGGTAGGGCTTGATCAGGTCGCCCGGTGTGTTGTGGTAGACGAAGACGCCGCCTACATCATCGACGAGAAGCTTCTCGGCGTCCTGGAACATCTTTGTGCGTTCCGCCGGATCGCCGGTGAAGGAAGCAGCCTTGGCGAAGAGAGCATCAAACTCGGGGTTGGACCATGTGTGGCGTCCGCCCGACTTGAAGACGCCGAGCATGTTGCTGGGGTCGAGGTAGTCCATGCCGTAGGAGATCAGGCCGAACTGGATGCCGGTAGGCTTGGCTACCAGCGCGTCGGTGAAGTCCTTGCGCTCCATGTTCTGCACTTCGACCTCAATGCCCAATTGCTTGGTGATGTCCGCAGCGTATGCCTGGGCAATCGCCGTGTTCAGGGCTGCTTCACCGCGCAGAGCGAGAATCAGCTTCGGGAAACCTTCGCCATTGGGATAGCCCGCCTCGGCAAGCAACGCCTTGGCCTTCTCAGGGTCATACGGATAGGTATCCTTGAACGCCTCCGAGTCCGCGGCGGGGAAGCCGGGCATCAGGAACGAATAGGCTGCAACGCCACTGATCTTGACAAGATTCTTGATGATCGAGTCACGATCGATCATGTGGGCAAACGCCTCGCGCACCTTGAGGTCATCAAATGGCGCCTTTGAATCGTCAAAGAAGAAGTAGTTCGTACGGAAGTCACCCTGGTGCTGGTGATATTCTGCGAACAACTCCGGGTCCGCCTGGATGATCTCGAGGTCGGCAGGCGACAGTACACCCTGGTTGCCCCACACGAAGTCGAGCTCGTTGCTCTGGTATGCGGGCAACTGGGTGCCTTGTCCATAGCCAACCACGATCAATTTCTCAATCAATGGCTTGTTGGTGCCCTTGTAGGCGTCGTTGATCTGGTAAACCAGACGTTGGTCCTTGGTCCATTCAACCAATTTGTACGGGCCGGATGAGACGGAAGTTGCCGGGTCACTGTTGTAGTAGGGACCGACTTCTTCGAGTGCCGCCTTCTGCAAGGGATTCGAGAAGATGAGCATTGCGGGAAGGTATGGGGCAGGCACTTCGGTAGTGAACTGAAGCGTATGGTCATCAATTGCGGTGACGCCGATATCCTCAAGCGGTGCTTCGCCCGAGAATGCAGCATGATAGTTCTTGATTACACCATCCCAATACCAGGTAAAATCCCAGGCGTGTTCAGGGTCTGCAGTGAACTGGAAGGTTTTGACGTAGTCGGCGGCCGTGACCGGCGTGCCATCGTTCCACATCAGGTTCGGGTCAAGCTTGAATGTCCAGACCAGACCTGAGTCGTCGACTGCCCACTCGGTGGCAGCACCAGGCTGAACCTGGAAGTTCTTGTCCAGGCGCACAAGTGACTCGGAGAGGATATCCGTAATGGCATCTGCACGTTGATAGACCGACACGGGCATGTCCACAGTCGCGAACGTGGTCCAGCCACTGTACGGATAGACGAGAACCTGCTGGTCAAGCGGTGCCGCATCTGCAGGAAGTTCAACGCCCAAACTGTTGACGACCGGACCGCCCGCAGACGCTGCCGCGGCGGGTGCTTCTGCGGAGGGGGCAGGCGCACCTGAAGCGCATGCTGATACCACCAATGCAGCGAAAAGTAACAGGACAAACGGCAGCGTACGCAGGACACGCGGCAAACCGGACTGCCTCATGGGTCACATCCTCCTCTATTGTGCAGCTTGGCCGGGGAAGTTCGTGGGCGGGCATGACTCCCCGCGCCGAGATGGTACACGTTCCAGCGCACAAGTGCAAACAGGTTGAATGATTCAAGCCCGGCTCACTCTCTGGAGTGAAACCGGCCGTCCGTCGGCGTTCATGCCTGAGGCTCGCACAGCTGCAGATGCTGAACCACGGGTAGTCTATTGCCGCACGACTGGGTCGGGAACTCAGCCGGTCGTTCCTACACCGCGTCCACGGCGCGCGCCAACCTCATGCTGCGCCGCAGCGCGCCTGCGGCAAACGCAGCGCGCGCTGCCTCGGAATCAAGCAGCAGGGGCGGAACGACCGTTGGCCGCCTGTCATCGCCCAACGCCACATAGACAAACAATGCGCTGTTGGTATGAAGTCGCTCCCCCGTCAACAGGTTCTCGGTCTCCACGTGGAGGGTCACCTCGATGCTGGTGCGTCCGACCCAGCTGATCCGGCCATTGACAAGCACAAGCCGCCCAAGCATGACAGGGTGCATGAAGTTGACGCTGTCGATGGTCACGGTCACAGCAGGCCGACGCGCGTGGCGCGCAGCGATGATCCCGCCGCATTCATCACACAGCTTCAGGATCACCCCGCCGTGAACATTGCCGAGGCTGTTGGCATGTTCGGGCAACATCAATTGTGTCAATGTCAACGCACTTTCAGTTGCCGAGCGAGCGGCCATTCTTTGCTGCGCATCCTGATGTTCCATCGCGAGTTCCTGGCCCTCTGCTTGAAACGGCTTGTCGAAACGAGCATACTGCACGTGTCGTCGTGCTGCAACCGGTCCCGTGCCTTGACGCGCGCCGGGCGCGCCGGGCGCGAAACTTTAAGGTGAATCGCACCATCACCGGCGTATCCGACTGGCTTCGCCAGCCGTCATCACTAGCGATGGACGTGCTCTGAGATGGGGGCCGATGATCACGTCTGCAGGAACCATTGCGCAGGTCTGGAGAAGTTTTCGGGCCTGCGCTTTGTGTTGCCCGCTGGGGGGTGGCGAGTCGCCATTTGCGCGCGACTTGAAAGTAGCGAGAACTGTCGTATACTAGAGGAGGCCACTGCCCTGAGATGGGGGCCGATGGGTGGTGGTCTCTTCAAGATGCAGCGTGTGTGTCGGGTATTCATTCCGGCATGCACGCTGCGTTGCGTGGCGTCATCGTTGGTCCTCTCAACCTCGAGGAGCATTTGCGCTGACCGCCGACATGCGGTTAACCTGTTTGGTATTCGGCTATCAACTGCCTTGAACATCCATCGCACCTGCGCGTCGCATCGAAGAATCCGTCGCCCACAATGCTGCCTACTCGATTCGTCGCCTTGCGCGTGCTTCTCCTCCTTTCCATCGCTGCACTCGCGTCTCTGCTTTGCGGCTTTGGGCCACCACTCCTCACCGACAGCGATCATAGCCCCACGCTGCGCATTCATCCGACGGTCGCCGACCCCGCTGCCTTCAACGCCGCGGTCGATACAAGCAGCGCACCCACCGCCCTCGTCTACGATCTGAATTCGGCGCGCATTCTCTATGCGCGCGACGCAGACACACCGCGCCCGCCCGCCAGCCTCACCAAGCTAATGACGGCCCTGCTTGCGCTTGATGCGGGATCGATTGACCAATCGGTTACGGTTCAGGGAATCGACCTGATCGGCGATGCGTCAATGGGTTTGCAGGCCGGTGAGGTCCTCACGCTTGAGCAGTTGCTTTGGGGGCTGCTGCTCCCAAGCGGCAATGATGCCGCAATGACCGTTGCGCGCGCCATTGGCGGCGATCCGGAGACCTTCGTTGCCCAAATGAATGAACGCGCCGACGCACTCAATCTGTCGGCCACACACTTCGAGTCGCCGCACGGCCTGGATCGATCCGGTCAGACGTCCAGCGCTCGCGACTTGCTGCGCATTGCCCTGCTCGACTGGAACCACCCGCTCTTCCGCGAGATCGTGGGCTCAGCGTCCGCCAACATCGCCGGTCATCCCCTCAAGAACACAAATGACCTGCTGGGCCCTCTTGCCGGCGCCGACGATACAACGGTTGTTGGGGTCAAGACCGGCACGACCGATCTGGCCGGCCAGTGCCTCGTTGCCGCGTTCGACGACAATGGACAACTGACTTTCGTCGTCGTCATGGGCAGCGCCGACCGTTTTGCCGACGCCCAAATCCTCTACCGCGCCGCCACAGAGCGCTTTGCGTGGTTCGCCCCCAATGCAGCGGATTTTGCCGCGCTCAACCGTCTGCCTGGGCCCGACGGCGAGATGATCTATTTGGCCGGAAACGGAGCACCGCCCATTTTGCTCGACGCATGGCAGATTCCCCTTGTTCATCCCGTGCGCTTGATTGACGTGACCAACCCGGAAGTTTGGGATCACGGTGCGGTTATTGGTCGAATTGAGTGGCGATTGGGTTCGCAACTCCTGACAACCGAGCAACTCGTGGTAAGATAAGTGTTTGCACGGTGTACGCTTTGCGGCATGCACCCGTGCCTTTTGTTTTTCATGCAGATTGCCCGTCGTGATTGACGCGCAGAAGGAGACCGACATGGCGGAAGAACGCCTGCACAAAGTGATGGCCGCGGCTGGATTTGGCAGCCGCCGTGGATGCGAGGAAATGATCGTTCAGGGACGCGTGCAGGTTGACGGCCGCACCGTGAGTGAAGTCGGAGTAAAAGTAGATCCGGCAAAGGTCAGCATTGTTGTGGACGGCAAGGCGCTTGAACTGCCGTCGCGGCACATCTATATCAAGCTGAACAAGCCGCGCGGGCTACATTAGCGACATTGGCGGCGATACTGGGACACACAAGTCGGTGTCAGCGCTACTCCCCGAAGAAATGCGTCGCGTCTTTGCAGTTGGCCGGCTGGATTTGAACAGTGAGGGGCTGATTCTGCTCACGGACGATGGGGAACTGGCCCATCATCTCACGCACCCCTCGTTCGAACATCCGAAGACTTACTATGTCCTCGTTGATAGCCAGCCCTCCATCGTGGAACTTGAAGCGTTACGTACGGGCGTAGTGCTGCCCGAGGGACGCAGCGCTCCGGCGAAAGTTCGCACTGTTGAAGGCCTGCCGGCGGAGTTCGCGCTCGGCAAGGGTCCGAGCGCCGGCGTATGGCTCGAGATCACTTTGCGCGAAGGCAAGAAGCGCCAAATTCGCCATATGCTTGCCGCGGTGAACCACCCGGTACTGCGTCTTGCGCGTTTCGGCATTGGCCCGCTCACCATGGGCCGGGTGAAGCCGGGCGAATGGACCAGACTTGGGGGCCGGGAGGCTGCACAGTTGCGCGCGTTTGCGGGTCTTGCCGCCCTCGAATACCTTGAGGATGAACCCGAAATTGACGAGCAGCGCGATCGGCGCGGCAGCTCTCGCACTGGGGCGCGTGTTGCCGCAGCCGGGGCCGCAGCGACGCGCAGCGGACGCCCGTACACGCAGCGCAGTGACGGCAGGGGTGAACGCTCCGGAAACAGCCGGCCCTATACGCGGCGCGAGGGAGGCAGTAGTGAACGGTCCGGCGGAAGCCGGCCGTACACTCCGCGTGACGGCAGCAGTTCAGGCAACCGGCCGTACACACCGCGTGATGGCAGCAGTTCAGGCAGCAGGCCGTACACCCCACGTGATGGCAGCAGTGCCGGCAGCAGCCGGCCGTACACACCACGTGACGGTAGCAGTTCAGGCAGCAGCAGGCCGTACACACCACGTGATGGTAGCAGTTCAGGCAGCAGCAGGCCGTACACACCACGTGACGGTAGCAGTTCAGGCAGCAGCAGGCCGTACACACCACGTGATGGTAGCAGTTCAGGCAGCAGGCCGTACACACCACGTGATGGTAGCAGTTCAGGCAGCAGGCCGTATACGCCGCGTGATGGCAGTAGTTCGGGCGGCAGCAGGCCGTATACGCCGCGCGATGGCAGTAGTTCGGGCGGAGGCAGGCCTTACACGCCGCGTGACGGTGGAAGCGGTGGTGGGCAACGCTCCGGAGGCAGCAGGCCTTACTCTCCACGAGATGGTGGAAGCTCAGGTGGCAGCCGACCCTATGCGCCGCGCGATGGCGGCAGTTCGGGCGGAGGCAGGCCTTACGCACCTCGTGATGGTGGAAGTTCGGGTGGCAGCCGTCCCTATGCTCCCGCGATGGCGGCAGTTCGGGCGGAGGCAGGCCTTACGCACCTCGTGATGGTGGAAGTTCGGGTGGCAGCCGTCCCTATGCTCCGCGCGATGGCGGCAGTTCGGGCGGAGGCAGGCCTTACGCACCTCGTGATGGTGGAAGCTCAGGTGGCAGCCGACCCTATGCTCCGCGCGATGGTGGCAGTTCGGGCGGTGGCAAGCCCTATGCACCTCGTGAAGGCGGCAGTTCGGGAGGCGGTAAGCCCTACACGCCACGCGACGGAAGTAGTGGCGGCAATCGCTCCGGCAGCGGCCGTCCCTACACCCCGCGCGATGGCAGCAGCAGCAATCGTTCAGGCAGTAGTCGGCCTTACACGCCGCGCAGCAGTGGCGACAGCAGCAAGCGCTCCGGCAGTAATCGGCCCTATACCCCGCGCAGCGGTGGCGGCAGCAGCAGTGCCCCCAAACGCGAGGAGAGCGACGAGTAGTCCGTGCGTCCGCAAAGTGCGGTCGTAAGACGCTTTATGCTGAATCCGTAGTATCATTGAGGGACGGTGACATGGGTCGCCGTCCCTCATTCTTTGCATACGAAACGACAATGGCGAGCACCGCCGACTCAACCATGTCAGCAGAGAGTCGAAATCCCTTATCAGCCGCAGGTACGCCCACAATCATTGCGATTGACGGCCCCGCCGCTTCGGGCAAGAGCACGATAGGCCTCGCACTCGCGAAGCAACTTGGCTATGTCTTCTTCGATACGGGAATCATGTACCGCGCCGTCACCTGGGCGACGGTCGCGCGCGGCATCCCGACAACTGACGCGGCAGCGACGGGGGCGTTGGCGAATTCGCTCATGATTGATGTGCAGTCGCCTGGTGATGCGACCGATGGGCGCACTGCGACGGTTCTTGTCGACGGGATCGACGTCACGTGGCAAATCCGCGCGCCGGAAGTTGAGCGGAATGTGAGTGCAGTAAGCGCCCATGCGCAAGTGCGCGCGGCCCTCACGCTGCAGCAACGGCAGATCGGCCTCCGCTATCGCGGCGGAGATGCGGACCGACCGGGCATTGTCATGGTTGGCCGGGACATCGGTACTGCTGTCTTGCCCGAAGCGCCGCTCAAGATCTACCTGGACGCATCGCCCGCAGAACGCGCCCGCCGCCGCCATGCGGAACTCGCAGCACGCGGAGGTTCGTCTTCGATCGATGCAATTCTCGCTGACATTCAGCGGCGCGACGCACTGGATTCCGGCCGTGCGGTGGCACCGCTGCGCCCTGCCGCCGACGCCGTGCACTTTGACACAACCGGCCTCTCACCTGCCGAAGTAGTGGCCCGCATCATGAAACGCATAACAGCGACTTGACGTTTTTGCAGGCCCTGCAGCAGATCTCGAACGGCCCCCTTTAGCACGCATTTTGGGGACTGGAGCGCGACTCTCGAATGATCAACCTCACATCACCCCAACTGCTGGAACTCTTTTACTGGATGCGGCTTACGCGCACCCTCGACGACGCCATGCTTGCCACCTGGAAGCAGGGCCGCGGCATGGGTGGCACCTTCAGCCAACGTGGCCATGAAGCGATCAGCGTGGGCAGCGCCTTTGCTCTGGGTGAAGGAGATTTCATTGCACCCATGCATCGCGACCTGGGCGCATACCTCTTGCGCGGTCTCTCGCCCCGTAGGGTCTTTGCCAGTCTGCTTGGGCGCGCCGCCGGGGTATCCGGAGGACGGGACGCCAACCTTCATGGCATGGGTGACCCTGACCTCGGAATCGCCGGCTTCATCAGCCATCTGCCCCAGTCGCTGGGGGTTGCGGTGGGCGCGGCCATGGCCTTCACCTACCTGAAGCAACCAAACGTTGCATTGACCTACACGGGGGATGGTGCGTCAAGCAGCGGCATGTTCCATGAGGCGCTCAACCTGGCCGCCCTGGAAAACGCTCCCGTCGTCGTCATTGTCGAGAACAACCAGTATGCCTACTCGACGCCACTGGTTCAGCAGATGCGCAATCCGAACATCGCCGAGCGAGCCGCAGGCTATGGCATACCCGGTGTTGTTGTGGATGGCAACGACGTGGTTGCTGTCCATGGGGTAACGGCCGCAGCGGTAGAACGCGCACGCTCCGGAGGCGGCCCGACGCTGATTGAGGCGAAAACGATGCGCATGCTCGGCCATGCAATCCACGATGGCGCCGAGTACGTGCCGCCGGAGCTTCTCGCCGAGTGGGCAAAGCGCGACCCCATTGCCTTGTTCGTAGAGCGCCTGCTTGCCGAAGGCGTTTGCGATCAGATTGAACTCGATGAAATCGGCGTGCGCTGCGAGGTGGAAGTTGCCGACGCTGTTGCCTACGCCGAGGCCTCCCCCTTGCCCGACCCGGCGAGCGTAAGCACGGGTGTATACGCGCAGTAGCGCAATCCTCCAATTCGAGTGTTCGCAAGGACGACGCAAAACAGGGCGGCGGGCAAATTGCCCGCCGCCCTGCATCTAGACCGAATTCTGTTGCGCAGCAAGCTCGCCTTGTCGCCCCGAGGCAACTACGCCGTTGCAGGCTTGCCGATGGCGGCCGTCTTGGTGTCGTCGTGATGCAGCCAGCTCTTCTCTTCCCACGCGACAAGCAGCGCCGAAGCGTTGAAAACCGAAGAGAAGGTGCCGCTGATGATGCCGACAACCATAACGGCGACAAACTTCTGCAGGGTTGGGCCGCCCAGCACGAGAATGCTGACGAGGGTCAACAGCGTGGCAATCTGCGTACCCAGTGAACGTGCAGCGGTTTCCACAATACTCCGGTCAGTAATGGTCGTGAAGGACTCGCCGCGGTGACGCTTGAGGTTCTCACGGATACGATCAAAGACCACGATTGTGTCGCTGACGCTATAGCCGATGACCGTGAGAATGGCCGTTAGGAAGAGCGCGTCAACCTCCCAGCCAAAGAGCCAGTTCATGATGGCGATAAACGAGATCGTCACCAGCACATCATGGATGAGCGCAATGACGGCACAGGTGCCGTACCGGAATGGGTGCGACACTGTGCGGAAGCTGTACGCCAGATAGAGCAGAATGAGAACTGAAGCCAGTGCCACCGCAAAGATGGCCGCGCGGCTCACTTCCGCCCCGATTGCAGGACCGATGTTGCGATAGCTGCGCTCCTCAAAGTCACCGATCTGCTGCTTCAGCGAATTGGCGAGAATCGTCTTTTGTTCCGGCGTGATTTCGCTGGTCTTGACCTGAACGGTGAATTCATCGCCCACAAGGGTCGCGGCGGTATCTTCAAAACCGTTGTCAATAAAGACCTGACGCACGTCCGCCGGCTGTACAGGTTGGGCGAAGGCCATTTCCCAGTTGAGACCACCCTTGTAGTCGATGCTCAGCGGCAACACCGTGCCACGCGCAGCGAGCGACCAGATCATGTAGATGATCCCGGGCAGCATCAGGATGATTGAAATCGTGAAGTAGATTCCGCGTCGTTCAATAATGCGCATGGTTAATCCTCACTCTCAGGCAGGCTGCTGATTCTGCTTCGCCAACCGCCGCATAAACGATGAAGTAACGAACTCCGCCGGCAGCGCCCGCATGATTGTGCGTGTGATGAAGACCGAGGAGAAGAGAGAGAGCGTAACGCCGATCGCGAGGTTGATTGCAAAACCGCGCACCGCACTGGCGCCAAAAGTACTGCCAAACCAGAAGAGCACGGCACTCGAAATCAGTGTCGACAGGTTGCTGTCCAGAATGGCAGGGAATGCGCGCGTGAAACCTGACTCGATTGCCATGCGTGGGTTGCGCCCATTGCGCAACTCATCCTTCATGCGCTCAAAGATCAAAATATTGGCATCGACTGCCATACCAACACTCAGGAAGAACGCGGCGGTGCCTGCCAGCGTCAGTGTGACCGGAATGATCTTGTAGACGGCAAGCGTGAGGATGATATAGCAAAAGAGCGCTATCGCTGCCACCACACCAGCCGAACGATAGAGGATGAGTACAAACAGGAAGACTGCGAAGAGGCCAAGCAATCCGGCACGCAAGCTTCGCTCCACGGAGTCCGCTCCCAGACTTGCGCCGATGGTGCGCACGTCGACGACCTTGAGAGTAACCGGCAGTGCACCGTACCGCATCTGCACAGCAAGTCCCTCTGCCTCATCCTGGGTGAACTGACCAGTGATCTGTCCCTGGTTGCTGATCTGGCCCTGAATTGTTGGGGCAGAGAGCACCTGACCATCAAGTACGATTGCCATGGGCCGTCCGATGTTGGCACTCGTGTACGCAAGGAACTTGTCCGCCCCGTCGGATGTCGTCTCAAAGCTGATCTGCCACTGGCCCAATTCGTCTTGATAGGCAATTGCGCTCTTGAGTACGTCGCCTGTCATGGCAGTCTCGAAGACCTGGTCGGGATATGGCGTCTGCTGCGAAGGCAATACACTGCCATCAGCCGCAGCGCTCGCGTCGGCCACTGCAGTCGGCTTGTGTGTGGTGTTGATGATCATGCCCTGGCCCAATTGTGCGCTGCCGGGGTCAACAAACTCCAGTTGACCGGTCGAACGCACGGTGTCAATCGCCTGGTCCGGGTTATTGATGCCCGGCAGTTCGACGATCACGCGATCCGTTCCCTGGCGCTGCACATTGGCTTCGGCGACACCAAGGCCATTGACACGGTTGTCAATGATTTGCTTGGCAGTGTCCATCGCGCCATCAGCTAGAACCTCGTCTGCCGGGATATCCGCCTGGAGGAGGACCTGTGTGCCTCCGCGCAGGTCTAGACCCAATCGCAGATCGAGCGGAGTGCTTGCCGCAGTTGGATCATTCGTGCGCGAGCGCACGATCGAGCTTGACTGGTTGAGCGGCAGCGCGACATAGAGCGCCAGCGCCACCAGGATCCCTATCAGGATCAGGGTGATGGTGTTGCGTTGCTTGTTCATAGAAGTGAAGGTTCCTCGGTCAAGCGGTGGAAATCCTGGGCAGTATCCTGGTCGGAGAGGCAAGACGGCATCTGCCCAACCAGATCATTATAGGTCGCGGACTTGAGGCGTGTCAAAACGACCCCGCCCTGCTGCCCACTGACTCGGTCGATGCAGCGCCTTGCTCGAGTTCGTCAGGAGCAACGCTGCCTTTGGTTCTGCCATCTTGTTGCCATTCTGTAGCCATTTTGTTTCCCTTCATTTGATATCCTCTTATCGAGCAGTTGCAACTCCCCGTATAGAGCCGGCCCGCACCTGCTCCTGCAGCACCTTTGATTGGCGACGTGAAAGGAGGAAAGCTCATGTCGCACAAACGAACGATGGGATTCTTGCTGCTGATGTTCGTCCTTCTGTTGGTCGCCGCATGCGTTCCATTCCGCGCCTTGGGACCCGCGCAAAACCATGAAGCCCGCATTCCGGAAATCCTGCTCCCGGGGCCCTACGAGTATCCGGATGAGGCGCAATCACGTCAAATCACCACCGCCTCGGACCACTTGCGCGATATCTTCGTCGGATTGACGCCGGAACCGATGCTGAACACCAGCAACTCGGACATTTTGCGCGGCCCATACGAGTATGGTCCCTGAGTGAGTTCCTCGAGTGCCGGCTAGACGGTGTGCGGTGCTGGGCCCAGGATCGGCTTATTGGCGCGAAGTGAGGCTTCCAAAGGCGGAAGCCTCACTTCTTTGGACCTGCTTGACATAGAGCGGATGCTTGCTCGCTCCCCGCCCCTGCGTTACACTCATGCCATGGGTATTCTGGATGCTGCAAGTACGCGCCTTGACGCAAGCGAAATCGACAAAACCGCCAATTTGGCGCAGTCGCTTGTCGACAACATCGCCATTGCCTATGTGGGCAAGCCAGATGCTGTCGAACTTCTCGTCATCGCGCTGCTTGCCGATGGGCATGTTCTCATCGAGGACATGCCGGGCATCGGCAAGACCACGCTTGTGAAGGCCGTCGCCCGCTCGCTCGACGGCTGGTACAGCCGCATCCAGTTCACCCCGGACCTGGAACCCGCAGACATCACCGGCGCCTATCACTTCAGCCAGAAGAGCCAATCCTTTGTATTCCGCAATGGGCCGCTGGTCGCAAACATTCTCCTTGCCGACGAAATCAACCGTGCTGCACCGCGCACCCAGTCCGCCCTGCTGGAGGCCATGCAGGAGCGGCAGTATACAGTTGACGGCGAAACGCGCTTCCTGCCCTCACCCTTTATGGTCTGCGCGACGCAGAACCCGATCGAGCGCCAGGGCACCTTTCCTCTGCCCGAGGCGCAGCTTGATCGATTCCTCTTGTGCATCAGCCCGGGCTATCCCGGCGTGGAGGACGAAGACGAGCTGCTCAGGCGCTACCAGTTGCATGATGCGCTCTACGGGCTTGAGACCGTCGCGACAGCCGAAGCCGTTGCCGACGCGCAAAAGGTCGTCCGCCAGATTGAAGTTGCCTCCACCGTGCGCCGCCGACTGCTCGATCTCGTGCGCGCGACGCGCACGCATCCGGAGATCACGCTCGGTGCATCGCCTCGCGCCACAATGGAACTATACCGTGCGACGCAAGCGCGCGCCGCAATCAACGGTCGAGCTTGCGCAACAATTGAGGACGTCCGCCGGCTTGCGTCTGCAGTCCTCGCACATCGCGTCCACGTCGCAGTCGGCGCACCGCCTGCTCCCGTTCTGATTGCTTCACTCGCCGAGCAGTTCCTGGCCGCAGAATAAGCCACTCAAGCAATTGGAAATGTGACGCCATGACCACGCTTTCTCTGGGGTCTGAAGCATTCACAGCACGATTGGCTTCCCTCGCCGTGCCCTCTGACGTCGCCTTTGTGCAGCGTTACATGGGTACACCGCGCCCCGTTCTTGGCGTGAAGACCGATGTGCTGCGCAAGTTGAGCAAGGAGCTTGCCGGAACGCTCGCCACCGATGCATCGCGACTGACCGCGCTTGACGAACTCTACAGCGGCCCGACGTTCGAGCATCGCGCGCTGGCTGGACACCTTCTTCACGCAATGCCAAAGTTTCGAGCGTCACTCAATCTGGAGCAGTTGCGCAAGTGGATAGGTGGGCTCACAGGCTGGTGCGAAATTGATACCACCTGTCAGAATGGGTGGACCGCGGCCGAGGTACTCGCAAGGTGGCCCGAGTGGCACTCCTTCCTGCGCGCCCTGCCGGAGAGCCCTTCAATCAGCCTGCGCCGTGCGTCGCTCGTCCTGCTGCTGTCTCCGTTGCGCGCAAGTGCCGATGATCGCTTGTCAAACGTCGCTTTCGCCAATCTTGATGCGCTGATAACCGCGCGTGAGCCATTGATTGTCAAGGCCCAGTCGTGGTTGCTCCGTGGCCTGATTAAGCACCATGGCGAAGCGGTCGCCGTATACCTGGAGAGCCATGCGCAGCAACTGCCCAGCGCGGTTGGGCGCGAAACCCGCGCGAAACTGGAAACTGGGCGCAAGTCGCCCGCGAAGCACGTGCGCCCAGGGTAAACATGTTGCGCGTCACCCTCCCGTATGCAACCTTCTCAAGTTTACTCCTCGTGCGCATGGGGTCACTGCTTCTTCCCACTTGCGCGATGGCACCTGCTATAATGACCGCACCCGGCAATGAGGCCGGGACTTGACCGATTGTGCAACATGATTCCAGGAGATACTTCAATGGCGAAGCAAGCTCAATCTTCCCCCTCAACAAGCAGCCTGTCGGATTCACCAGTTCTGACCACCCCGAACGGCGCATCAAGTCCGGCGCTCCTTCCCCTTTCACCAGACCAGGCAGATAGCCTGTCGGCGCCCGATGCCGACGTAGCCGGCGTTCCAAATCGGAAAGCCTCGGCGTTCAGTGTCGCCCAGGCGCAACTGGATCAGGTCGCCGCATTCATGGGTCTTTCCGACGATGAACGTCTCTACTTGCGCACCTGTCAGCGCGAACTGATCGTCCATTTCCCCGTACAAATGGACGACGGCCACCAGCGCATCTTCACAGGCTTCCGTGTTCAGCACAATATGACCAAGGGGCCCACCAAGGGGGGCTTGCGCTATCACCCCGGCGTTACTCTCGACGAGTGTCGCGCCCTGGCCATGTGGATGACATGGAAGTGCGCGCTGATGAACCTTCCGTACGGTGGCGCCAAGGGTGGGGTGATCGTCGATCCGGCCACGCTTTCCAAGCGCGAGCTTGAAAAGATGACGCGCCGCTTCGCCACCGAAGTAAGTATCATGATGGGCCCAGAACGCGACATCCCCGCCCCCGACGTGGGCACGAACGCGCAGGTTATGGCGTGGATCATGGACACTTATTCCATGCACCGGGGCTATTCGCTGCCTGCCGTTGTCACGGGCAAACCGGTGACCATCGGCGGCACCGCCGGGCGCGAGTACGCAACGGGCCTGGGCGTCACCTACATTACACGCGCCATTCTCAAGCAACGCACCGGTCAATCACTTGAGGATATCACCGTAGCTGTCCAGGGCTTCGGCAACGTTGGCTCCTGGACGGCGCGCACGATGCACGAACGCGGCGCGCGCATTGTCGCGATCGGCGATGTGAACGGCGCCGTCTACTCGGATCGCGGGCTCGACTTGAGCGCGCTCCGTCGCTATGTCGGCGAGACCGGAAGTGTGCTCGGCTTTCCCGATGCTCGGCCCATGACCAATGCCGAACTTCTCGCGCTTCAAGTTGATGTTCTCGTCCCGGCCGCTCTGGAGGGGCAGATTACGGCGGACAATGCCCATACCATTGGGGCCAAGGTGATTGCCGAAGGCGCCAACGGCCCCACAACGCCGGAAGCCGAGAAGATGCTCGTCGACAATGGAGTCATCATTATTCCCGACATTCTCTGCAACGCCGGAGGCGTGGTCGTCTCCTATTTTGAGTGGGTGCAGAGCCTGCAATCCTTCTTTTGGGACGAATCGGCTGTACGACGCAACATGGAAAAGACACTGATTGACAATCTGGACGTTGTCATTCAGCATCAGCAGCGCCATGATTGCGACCTGCGTACGGCCGCCTACGTCATCGCCATTCAGCGCATTCTCGAAGCGGCCGAACTGCGCGGGCTCTACCCATAACAAGGTTTCAGGTCCCAGGATTCAGGTTTCAGGTCCCAGGTTTCAGGGTCCGGGTTTCAGGTCCCAGGTTTCAGGTTCCGGGTTTCAGAGCCAAGGTTCGAGCGCAAGTTGAGCGCTATGACGGTGCGAATCGCAGGAGCAGGCTCATCAATGACTCGGCACTGAGACCGGAGACCTGAAACCTGAAACCTGTAACCTGTAACCTGTAACTCCCTTTCGCGCAATGAATCTTGCTCGAGCGACAAAACAGAATCTCACGGACTTCTTCCGCTTTCTGGAGCGTTCACCCGCCGCACGCTATTGGGAGGAGGATGGCCTCGCGCGCTGGAGCACACCGCTGCGCCATCCGTGGTTCAATGGAGCGCTCCTGCGTCGCCCACCGCGTCCGGGTGATGAACAAGTGCTTGCGCACCTGATCGCCCCCTTGTCGCAGGCGCAGGATGTGCCGTTCACGCTGTGGATCGAGTGGGACGTCCCCAGACTGGCCTGGCAGCCCACTCTCAGCGCTTTGGGATTCGTCCATGACAACGGCGCGCCAGGAATGGTCTACGACTTGGACAAATTGCCCAGACTCCTAGCCAAGCCCCCCAATTTCGAGATACGCCACATTGTCGACGACGCGGGCCTGCGCACGTGGACCGAGACCTTCATCCGCGGTTACGAACTTCCAGAGGATTGGACCGCCGGACTTTATGACCTGCTACTCTCACTTGGGCTCGACTACCCGATGTCCAACTTTCTCGGCTACCTTGACAACCAGCCGGTTGCCACTTCCAGCATCTTCTACAGCGCCGGAGTTGCCGGTGTTCAGTTTGTGGCAACGCTGCCGCACGCGCGGCGGCGCGGCCTCGGCGGCGTGATGACGCTGCATCCATTGTATGAAGCACGCGGGCGGGGTGTGGTTGCGGCCGTGCTCCAGTCCTCGGAAATGGGCTACAGTGTCTATAAGGACCTTGGATTTGAGCACGTGACGAACGTGGACAACGAGTACCGTCCTTCCTCGCACCCCGTCTGAACCCAATTCGTCCTGCTTGACGGTTGAACCCACTGCATTCATAATGCGGCTCCCCTGACCGTCGGCGCGGATTCGCCCGGGTGCCGGAACAGGGCCACGCGATTTGTGCCGTACGCACCAAATGGGTGTCCCGAAGCTTGCTGGTCACAGGTCGTTCAAGGAAAGTTGCATACGATGAACTACGGAATACTCGGCACCGGTTCGGTGGGTCGGGCACTTGCTGAAAAGCTTGCTGCCAATGGCGCTGCGGTGATGATTGGCACGCGTGATGTGCAGGCGCTTCTGCAGCGCACAGGCGATGACGCCTTTGCGCCCTGGCTTGCCAAACACCCCAGCGTGCGCGTCGGCAGTCTCGCCGAAAGCGCGGCATTCGGCGAAATCCTTCTCAACTGCACGAATGGTGCTGGTACGCTCGAGGCACTCGCATCCGCCGGCGCTGCGAATTTGTCTGACAAGATTCTTGTCGACATCTCCAATCCTCTCGATTTCTCGCAAGGCTTTCCTCCGAGCCTATTCGTCTGCAATACCGACTCACTGGCAGAGCAAGTTCAGCGATCGTTCCCCACGCTGCGCGTGGTCAAGTCGCTCAACAACGTCACAGCGGCCATTATGGTCAATCCAGGCGCGATCGCGGGCAATCACGTGATGTACGTAAGCGGAAACGACGTGGCAGCGCGCGGACGAGTTGACGCGCTCCTGCGCAGCGAGTTTGGGTGGGAGAACGTTATCGACCTGGGTGATCTCACCGGCGCACGCGCCCAAGAGATGCTGCTGCCGATCTGGCTACGACTGATGGGCGCGCTTGGTACACCAATGTTCAATTTCGCTGTGGTTCACAACGAACACACCATGTCCACGTGATGTTGCGGGCCGATACGATTGCCGTTGTCGTCCGGCGCCATATCAGGGCCTTCCTGAGCATCAGTGGTAATCCTCGGACCGCGCTCCTGTACGTCGCTCAATTGTGGTTCACGCGACCGCTCGAGCGCGGTTGCGTTGTTCGCACCCACAAGACGTATACTCTTCGCAATGAGCCCTGATCTGCGCCGAAAGCTACTCCTCTCGCTCGGCTTTGCCCTCGTCGTTTACGCAGTTTTCGTGCTTTGGAGCGACTTCGCCGCGCTCCAAGCCGCGCTTGTCGACTTCCCTTGGGTCTGGCTCTTCCCCGTTGTCCTGCTGACGCTGGCAAACTACACGCTGCGCCTCCTGCGCTGGCACTGGTGGCTGCATCTGCTTGATGTACCTATCCGCCTATATGACACTGCGCGCGTTTTTGGTATCGGCATGATGATGGTCATGACGCCAGGCAAAGCCGGGGAACTGCTAAAATCCTACATGGTGCGCAACGTCACGGGTACGCCAATGAGTACGACCGCCCCCACAATTGTTGCCGAACGCCTGATCGACGGCGCCGCCATGATTCTGCTGGCAGGGTTGGGTCTCTTCGCTTTCCCCGACCCGCGCGCACAAATTGTGGCGACTGCGGTTGCCATGGTCTTTGTCGTCGGCGTCGCCGTGATTAACTACCGGCCACTTGCACTAAAGGTGCTGGCGCTTGGTGAGCGGATTCCCGTCGTCAAGAAATTTGCCCACCAAATCACCCTCATGTACGAAAGTTCCTACACGATCTTCAAGCCGCAGCACCTGCTGCCGTCGCTTCTCATCGGAATGCTCTCATGGGCGATGGTGGGCCTCGCCTACGGCATCGTTCTTGTGGGACTTGGCACACCCGCCACGTATGACACGCTGCTCAAGGCGGTCTTCATCTTCAACATCAGCACCGTCATTGGGGCGTTGCTCGCGCTCCCCGGCGGGCTGGGTGGTGTGGAAGGCAGCCTGATCTTTCAGTCGCGCCGCTTGCTCGACCTGAGCGCTGCAGCAGCCACCGCGGCAGCGCTGCTCACCCGCTTCATTACGCTGTGGATGGGCGTCGGCATCGGTGTTGTCTGTTTCCTCCTCTGGCCCGACCTGCTTGCCGGATCCGAGGATGCCGGCAAACCTGCCCCAGAGCCTTCAGCCGCACCATGATTTGCCGCGTTGTTTCCAGCAACCAGCTTGGCCACGCAACGCTTCTCGCCGTTTCCTTTACCAAAGCCAACGAAGCACCCAGTGTCGCAGGCCGTTTCCTCATGGCGCGCTGCACGGACGGCAATCCACTCGACCGACCCTGGGACCCATATCTGCGCCGCGTGCTGCATCCCGTCGCATACGGCCTTCAGGATAGCGCGCCTGTCTATACTTTGCTCGTCCCCGCCGCCGACGACCCCGGTTATCGCTTTCTGGCTGCACGTCGCGAAGGGGATACAATCGATCTACTCGGCCCCGCCGGCAACGGTTTCTCACTGGAAACGCGCCTTCGTTCCCTGCTCCTCGTGGCCGACCAGGAGCGCGCCCCCTGCTCTTTCCGTTGATGCACGAAATGCTTGATCGTGGCGGCCGCGTAACCCTGCTGGTGCGCACCCCACCTGATGCGCAGCCTGCCCCATTTTCCCTCGACTATCTCCTGCAAGGTCTTCCACTCTCCGTTGAGGCGCGCGCCGAACCGGCCGCGACGTTTGGCAACGCCCTGGCCGATCTGGCCACGTGGGCCGACTCCGTATGTGTTGCGCTGGTAGACAACGATCCTGCCGCGTACGCCGAACTTTCACGCTCACTACGCGCAAACCGGCCGCGAATCACGGCGGGCTTTGTCCAGGCGCTCTGGCCCGGAATCCTCCCGTGCGGTATCGGGGCATGCCTCGGCTGCCTCATGCCCCTCGCCGGCGGCGGTTTCACCCGATCCTGCGCACACGGACCGGTGGTCGACCTGCTGCGCATTGCGCCCTAAAGTCATACTGGAATGAAACCAAAATCTCTACGCAAAGGAGTGCAAGATGGTGGCTCGGCCCCACGCAGTTGCTATTCCTCTGCGCAACTTTGCGTCCTCTGCGGCTTTGCGCTGAGATGTTCGTAGTCAATGTGGATTTCATCCCGGTTTCATTTCAGGCCGGAACCGCCACTCTGTCAGGCGCGAACAATGGCATAAGTTCGGACGCCCAGGCATCAATGGCCTCCCAGTCCCGATGATCCACAGGATCTTTGGACGCAACGCTCTTTGCAATGCTGCGCAATGGGAAGAAGAGCGTTCTGTATTCTTCCGTGTCCCGCAAAATCGTGCCTGCAAATAGACCGATGGCAACAGGTGTCACCTGCGGGGCGGCTTGTTGCAGCGGCTCAAGATAGGCCATCGCCTGCTCGCGCTTGTCGACCTGGTCGGTGGACATTGTGAGCGACAATTGGAACCACGCCACGGGGACGCGAGCGAGTTCCGCTGCGAAACGTTTGGCAAACTTGAGCGAGTGGCGCGTCGTCTTGCCCGCATGAACCGAGCAACCAATCACAACCGCGTCAAATTGCGTCACCGACTCGACTTTGGCCGACTCGGCAAGCGTGACCGCCGCGCCGTCCGCTTCCAAGCGGCGCGCGACTGCTTCGGCTACCTGGCGTGTCGCGCCAGTCCACGTGCTGAAGACCACCAGTACCTTCGTTTGTGCTTCGTTTGGCATGAGATTGACCTTTCTGCCGCTTGGCGGCGAGGATCATGACACGGAGAAGACTTTATCCTGCCCTGCAAATAACCAATACGTGGTCTGACGAGCGAGGTTTCACGCTGACTGTTGCACTAACAAGCGACAATTCGTACGTGGAGGCAATCGTGCGGTCAATTCGCAAGCAGTTCGAGCGGACTAATCAGGCGACCGAAATCGCGAATCTCGAAATGAAGGTGAGGCCCCGTGGCGTTGCCCGTCGCGCCCACCGTGCCAATGACCTGACCGGGCGCGACAATGTCGCCCTCGCGCACAAAGATCGTGTCGAGGTGCGCATAGAGAGTCATGTAGTCGATCTTGTGGTCGATGATGACGAAGCGCCCGTACCCCTGGTTGTTCCAGCCGGCGCGGATGACAACGCCCCTGTCGGATGCAGTGACCGGCGCGCCGGTTGGTGCGGCAATATCGAGCGCACGATGATCAAAGCGATAGCCTTGCGTCAGCAGGCCGTAGGCGGGCCACAAGAACCTGCCGGAGCCATAGGGCCAGTTTGCCGGAACGGGGCCACCCGCTTCGGCAATGCTGCGTTCGCCGCCGCGCCCTAGCGCACTCTGGGGAGAGGTGTTTGCTGCCTGCGCGAGCATCCAGGAAAGAAACGGAGATTCGTCGCGGGCCTGCCCAACCACCGAGACAGGGTCAAAGGATGGGACAGACGCGACCGGAATGCGCACGTAGCGACCGGTTGCCAGCCCCAGGTCGCTTCCCGCCGCCACGCCGGGAAGCGCGTTCCAGCCTTCGTCGAGGATGACGGACGGATCGACACCGAATTGCGCCGCCACGCCGTGAAGCGTCTCGCCTGGGCCGGTCCGGTGGCACGCGACGCCCGCGGGAAGGGGATGGAGCGCGTCGCCGATAACCAGCGGCTTGGTAGGGTCGAAGTCAGGTTGCAGCAAGCAGCCCATGGCGTCCACATCGACGCCCATTTCAAGCGCCACTCTGAGCAGCGTGTCCTCGGATTTCACCACATAGGTTGCACCGGTGTCGGACTCAAGCGCCACTTCGGCGTATGAAGGGCGCGGCGTGGGCGTTGCCGTCGGCTGCGTAATGACAAGCGTCGCGGACGGCTCCTCGGCGCGCGCGCGCTGTTGCGGCGACGCGGCAAGCGCCGTGAGCAACAAAAACATGAGCAGCCCTGCCGCAAACCAGCGCTTCATCCGATTGTCCAGTTCATGTACTTCTCTGTGCGCGCGGCAGGTTTGCGCGCTGCTTCCGGCCAGGAAGCCACCCCAGGCCCGGCATAACCCCGCCCAGCACTCGCTCGCCCTGTCGGCACACTAATTGCGAGTCGCAGCGCCTCAGTGCGCAATCGGCACGGGTGCGCCGGTTGGCGTGACCTCATAAACCGGCTCGCGGTGGGCCAGACCGCGAATCTCGTCAACTGTCGTGCCATGCGCCGCGAGCCAATCGCCCAGTTCGCGATGAATCCGCGCGATTGCGTCCGCCCCGCCATAGTAGACCGCACTGCCCACGCCGACGGTTGTCGCACCGGCCATGAGCATCTCCACGGCATCAAGTCCGGTTGTCACGCCGCCCGTTCCGATGATCGGGACGCCAGGGCAGGCGCGCGCAAGATCGTACACCACCTTAAGCGCCACGGGCTTGAGCGCCGGTCCACTGATGCCGCCGCTGCGATTGGCAAGAATGGGCTGCCCGCTTTCGGCGTCGATGACCATGCCCGGCATGGTGTTGATTGCGCACAGCGCCGACGCACCCGCGTCAACCACAGCGCGGGCAATCCGCACGATGTTCGGCACATTGGGCGCCAGTTTGACAATTACGGGGATTCCCGACCGCTCAACTGCGCGCACGACGTGCCCGGTCACATCGGCTGCCGCGGCCGCATCACTCGCGTAAGGGTCGCCAAAGTCACTATTCACGTTCGGGCACGAGATGTTCACCTCGATCGCGTGCGGGCGGGCCGTGGCAACCTTTGCCGCAACCGCGCCAAACTCCTCCGGCGGCCCGGCGAAGATGCTTGCGAAAAGCGCCACGCCGATTGTCTCGAGGCGGCCGCGCGCCTGGTCCAGCAATTCGAGCTCCGCGTCAACACCGGGATTTGCGAGGCCTATGGCGTTGATCAGGCCATGGCCCCAGTCAAGGCAGGAAGGATTGACGTGACCGGCGCGCGGCACAGGCCCGCAGCTCTTGGCCGTCACCGCGCCGCAGCCCAATTCGCCGGCGCGCACCATCAGGCTGACCGTCGTGCCCCATATCCCGCTCGCAAGCACCAGCGGCGACGGGAGTGCCAGGTTTAGAAAGCTTGTCTCGAGTGTAGCCACAACGGCCCTCCCCAATTGCAGACTTGAATCATGCTGTACAACCTCCCGGCGCGTTTCGAACGCATCGGCGCAACGGGCCACTCAGGGCGCAAAGAACTTCTGATAGGTCACTCCATCCAGAGCATCCTCATAGTAGCGCGGCATCGTGTACGCCTCCTGGTACCCGCACGCGATGTAGAACGCGCGGCCGCCCAGATTGTCGGTTGGCGTATCCACGAACATGCCACGCGCACCCGCCGCCAGAGCGAATTGCTCACCGCGCCGGACAAGCGCCTGCGCGACGCCTTGCCGTTGTCGGCTAGGTTCCACCGCCAAACCTTGAATCTGCGCAAGCATGTTCCATTGATGAAGCTCGACAAAGACGAAGCCCGCACAATCGCCCGAGATTTCGGCAACGTACGCCGCACGCGTAGGCCCCGAGTCAGCGAAGACGCGCACGTTTGCCGCGGCAGAATGCACATACTGCTCTTCCCAGCCGATTCGGCGCAGAATTGCGCGCACCATTGCGCCCTCATCTGCGGACATCGCCCGGATTGTCATGTTGCCCGCTAGGTTCACTTAAGTGACCGCCTCATCCTGCTGTCTCCCAATCAGGTCTGTCGTACCGGGATCAGGGAATCACCGTTCCCCCTGCTTCGCCCACAATCACGCTGACCAGCATCAGCCGCTGTCCGTCGGGCGAGCGCGCGTCCTGTAGTGGAAGCGCCTCGCCATCGGCCTGCCTGTAGACAACGAGTTCAAGTGAATAGGGGCCCGGGGGCAGCCACGGTGGAGCGCCGACCGCAGCAACTCTCTCCAGCGCTGCGTCGCTTTGCGCAACGAGCTTGCCGTTGCCGTCATACAAGCGCAGGCTGGTGCTCACACTTTGCAGATCGGCCTGCACGCCTTCCCACTTGAACTGGGGGTAGAGTACGTGGCCCGCCGCGGCATGTGTGGGCACGACGGCGTCGATCAATTCAACGCTATCACCGAAACTCGCCGGAGCGAAAGCGCTGGAACTGACAAGCTCCGGTCTGGCATATTCGTGCAGCTCAAGCCGCCCGTAGTCACGGCCCGGGATTGCGACCTCGCGCACAGTCGTCGTGTTTGCATCAAGCCACGCCCGCGTCACGCCTTCGGGATCACTGACCGTATCATACAACCGGTAGTGCCAGATGCGCGTAAAGCCGCTCTTGAGTCGTTCCAGCCCCGCAGCGGTCTCCTGCGGGCTCAGCGCGAAGAAGTCACTTGCAGGGTCTCCCCATCCCAATGAGGGTGCGCCGCCGACGCTGCCTCCGCGCACGACGGGCACCTGGTCGTCTGATTGAAGCAGGGACGCGCCGTTTGCCACGTCGACAAGCCGCAGTGGCTCGGCAAGCGGCGGCGGCACAGCAGCAGCGCCATCGCCTGCCTGTGGCCAATAGATCTCGAGCAAGGGAGTGATCCAGCCCGCGTTGAGCAGGATCGCGTCGCCGGGTCGCCACGCTGCCGCCAGTTCGCGCACCGCGCTGCGGTGGTCATCGCTGCGATAGTGCGGGTCCTGCCAGAAGGCGCGCAGACTTAGCGCATAGAGCGCCACGAGAGCGCCGGCCGCCACCCAGCCTGCAACGTGTGAACGCGTGCCGATTGCCACGAGCATAGCGCCAATCACAAGCGCGAAGGGCGCAGCGATGGGAAAGAGGTAGCGCACGTGGTAGAGAGGTTGCCACCAGATGCTCACGGCGAAGAGCAGCGTAATTGGGACGAAGATGAACGCCACAAGCGCCAGAACGCCTCGCCGCGGCCTGGCCAACGCGACAACGACAAGCACGGTCAATAGTGCGAGAGCGGCCCATATCCAGAGCGGCCCGAGGGGTGTCTGTCCGATCAGCAGGCCGGCAAGCGCCTCGCTGAGCGCCGCCATCACTTCCCCGGCCGATGTCCATGCTGCGCGCCAGGCGGGCACCGGCGGATCGACTGCCTGCCGCCAGAGCACAGGCAGCCACGGCGCCAAGAGCAGCGCGACGCCGAGCTGCGCGCCCAACCAGCCGCCGTAGCGCCTGATTGTCGGGCGCAGAAAAAGGATTGCCACGCCGATGCCGATAATCGCGAAAGCAAAGTAGTAGAGCGTGTAGAGCCCGGCCGCAGCTGCCACAATGTAGAGCGCGAGCCAGCGCAGGCGGCCTTCGTCGATCCAGCGCAGCGTGAGGTAGAGCGCCAGCATTGCCAGTGCGCCCCCCACCGTATACATGCGCACTTCCTGCGCGTACCAGATGTGAAAGGGGTGAATTGCCGCAACCGCCACACCGGCCAGAGCAGCCGCTTCGCCCACGAGCCGCTTGCCCACGGCCCAAAGCAGCACGAGAATCAGCATTCCAGCCAGTACGCTGACCCATGCAAAGAGAAACTCGAGACCGTGCGCCGGTGTTGGGTGAGCGGCCAACTGCCACCAATGCAAAAGCAAGTAGTAGCCTGGAGGGTGAATGTCGCCCGCCGTGTGTGCAATCATCGCACGCGTCGACTTCTCCGCCAGCCATACGCTGACAGCCTCGTCGTACCAGAGCGACTCTGCCCCAAGGCGGAAGAGGCGGAGTGCGAATCCTCCCAACAGGATTGCCAGGAGCAGCGGGCGGTGGGTGGAGGGGAGCGTGCGCGGAGCACTGGAGGCGTCCATCGGCGTGAGTATAGCATATTCGGGGGTCGGGGGTCAGGGGTCGGGAACTGCGCTTCCGAACATTCGATCCGACGCAAGCGGTGAAATTCAGGAATCGTCTTTGCGCAAGACACACGTTCCTGTAGGAACTCAACTCCCGACTCCCGACTCCCGACTCCCGACACTCCGCCTTCTTGGCAATCCACCCGCCCTTGGCTACAATCCATCGCGTGGAAAATGTGGTCAGCCGCCGAGGACCGCAAGTCGCGACTCGTTTCGCCACTCGCCTGTCGCCGGCACTTTTCGATAGCCTGGTCATTTTGTCCGCCGGAGCGCTCATCGTCGTTTTGTGGGCGTTGGCTGCGCGGCCGGTTTCGGTGTCGGTGGATGGCTACACCGATCTCGTGCGCTCGCGCCGCGCAACCGTGGGCGAATTGGTTGCGGACCTTGGGCTGACGCTGACGCCGCTCGACCGCGTGAGCCCGCCCCAGGAGACGCGGATCACGCACTCCACGCGCATAACCATTGAGCGCGCCCGACCGCTGCGCCTCTTCGCCGACGGGCGCGATGTCGGCGCATCGACCTGGGGCACGACGCTGCGGGACGCGTTCGTCGATGCGGGAATTGCTGTCGACCTGTACGACCGCGCCCAAGTCAACGGGATAGAGGCGCCACTCGACACTCCTCTCCCCGATATGAGTCTTGACGTACCTGCAACGACCTGGGATCGCGGCTATGCCTGGGCCGGCGTTCACAGCGAGCCACTGCAAATCCGTCTGCGGCGCGCGATTCCGATTCGCGTGGAAGAGGGAGGCGCACCCTATGAAGTGCGCACGACGGCTCCGACAGTGGGAGAGGCGCTGCGGCAGGCACAAGTGACGATCTTTCTCGGCGATCGCGTCGACCCAAGCCTTGGCAGCAGCGTCACCGCAGGGCTGCGCGTGCTGATTGAGCGCAGTATGCCGATTTCCGTGCAGGCGGACGGTGTGCGCAGCAAGACGCGCGTCCAGGCAAGGACTGTAGGGGACGCTCTCAGCGACCTCGGGATAGTCGCTGCCGGGCTTGACCGCATTGAGCCGCCGCTCGAGACTCCGCTCTACCCGAACATCGACATCAAACTGACCCGCGTAACCGAAGAGATCGAAGTCACGGAAGAGATCGAGCCCTTTGAGACTGTCTTCGTAGGCGACTCAAACTTCGCCATCGACACGCAGCAAGTCCTCGAGCCGGGCGCTGAGGGCATCGTAAGGCAGCGCTACCGTGTGCGTTTTGAGGACGGTCAGCAAGTCTCACGCGTCATGGAGGACGATTGGATTGCCCAGGCGCCGGCCACTCGCCGCATTGCCTATGGCCAGCAGATAACACCGCAAACGGCCGTTGTTGACGGGCAGAGCATCACCTACTGGCGCAAAATCAAGATGCTTGCCACAAGCTACTCGGCGGCTTCGGCGGGGGGCAACCGCACGCGCACGGGGGATCAACTGCGCGCCGGAATCGTCGCGGTCGACCCTAGCCTAATACCCCTGCGCAGCCAGGTCTTTGTGCCTGGTTATGGCGTTGGCGATGCGCTTGACACGGGTGGCGGCATTCGCTCACGGCGCATCGACCTTGCGTACGACGACGCCAGTTTCAAGTCAGTCTTGCGCTGGGTGGACGTCTACCTGCTTTGGCCGCCGCCGGCCGCCTCCCAGATCACCTGGGTGGTGCCCAACTATCCCAAACCGCCAGGTAGTTAAGGCGATACCGGAATGAAATCGGCCACGAAACAACAACTGAACAGCGACACAGAGGCACCGAGGCACAGAGGAAAGAAAGGGGACAACCTGACCTGCGGTTGCAGTTCACAGCGTTTCCTCTGCGCCGCTGCGCCCCGGCGTTGCTGTTCGGCTGTCAGCTTCATCATGGAAGTCCTTTAGGTGCCGCCTTTTCTCTCACCACCCCGAGTCCCTTGAACGCTGCGCCAACCCCTTCGCGCCTTCCCAACTGGCTTGTCTATCTCCTTCTCGCTGCGCTTCTGGCAGCGGGGCTGGCCTTGCGCACCTGGAGCGTGGGCTTCGATTACGGCGCCGGTTCTCACCCTGACGAGCGCTCGACTGCGTGTTTCTACGCCGCGGCTCTGCGCATGCCCGATTCGTGGGATCAGTTCTGGGAGCCCCACCAGAGCCCGCTGAATCCGTTGTGGAGCATCAGCGAGCAGCGCCCTCGTTCCTTCACCTACGGCCATTTCCCGCTCTACCTGGGGACGGCCGCAGGAGAAGGACTTCACGCGCTTGCCCCGCTTGCCGAGCGCCTTGGCGTTGGCGAGAACATTACCAGCGTCATGGCCCGCGCCAACGCCTCGTGCGATGCCATTGCAATCGCCGGGCGCCTACTTATGGCGCTTCTCGACACACTGACGATCATCTTCGTCTTTCTGCTCGGCCGCCGACTCTTTGGACGCGACGCAGGGCTGCTCGCCGCAGCGCTCTATACCTTCACCGCACAGGCCGTCCAGCTCTCCCATTTTTTCGCCATGGACCCGGCCAGCACAACATTCACGGTGATGGCAATCTGGGGCGCGGTCGTCATGGTGCAGGAACGCTACTGGCGCGGCGTCATCATCGCGGGCGTGGGCGCCGGGCTGGCGATTGCATCCAAGTTTAGCGCCCTGCCGATTCTTGCCGCACCGGTCGTGGCCTCACTCTGCATCCTCTATGCCGAGCGCAAAGAGAGTCGCGCCGCGGGACTGGCCCCCAGTGGCCGAGTTCAGCTCTTCGCGCTGCTTGGCATCCCTGTGGCGCTGGCGCTGGCCGGGCTGGCTTTCTTCCTGACGAGCCCCTACGCGATCCTCGACTGGCGCAACTTCCTGCAGGCCACATTAGTGGAACAGGGTGCGATGGTGCGTGGCGTGGCGGACATGCCCTTCACGCGCCAATACCGCAACACCATTCCCTATCTCTACTTCATCCAGCAGCAGGTTGTCTGGGGCATGGGGCCGGTGCTGGGAATTGTGGCGCTGGGCGGGGTGGGCTGGGGGCTCTGGAGCTTCTTTGCCACGCTCTGGCAGATGATTCGCGGCCGCCTGATCTCCCGCGCAACGCTCTCCGCATTGCTGGTCTGGGCGTGGTTGATTCCCTACTTCGGCCTCACAGGCGCGTTTCTCGCCAAGTTCAACCGCTACATGAGCCCGGTGCTTCCCTTCGTGATGATTCTCACGGCGGGGATGCTCATCGCGCTTCTGAAGCGGCCGATACGCTGGCAGCGCCGGCTCGGCGGCGCACTCGCGACGATTGCACTGCTCGGGGCGATCTTCTGGTCGGTCGCGTACGTCAATGGCGTTTACAATCGCGACCATACGTGGTTCACCGCAAGTCGCTGGATGTACGCAAACATCCCGGCCGGCTCGACAATTCTTTGGGAGCAGTGGGACGACCCGCTGCCCAAGGCCATCCCCAATGAGCCGGGCATGGATACCGGTTCCAAGGGACTGCGCAACATCGACTGGGGTCCCTACGAAGAGGACACTGCCGAAAAGTACGCGATCATGAAGGCGAAATTGCGCGAAGCAGACTACGTCGCGTACTCCTCCAAGCGCATTTACGACAGCGTGGACGAGCTGCCGTTGCGCTACCCCATGACCAATCGCTACTACGACTCGATGTGGGATGGCAGCCTGGGCTTCGAACTTGCCGCCGAGTTCACATCGCCCCCCACCCTCTTCGGCTTCAGCTTTGACGACCGCCACGCCGATGAGTCGTGGAGCCTTTACGACCATCCGCAGGTGACGCTCTTCCACAAGGTGCGCGATTTGAGCGATGCAGAGTTTGACGCGCTCTTTGCCGACACCTGGACGCGCGCCGTCCCGTACGATCGTGGTCCCGGCACCCCGTTGCAGGGCATCCTCTCGCTCGTGGGCCTGGGCTCCAGCCCGGAAAGCGCCAACCGCGGACTCATCAACCGCTTGACCAGCGGGTTGCTTTCCGGCAGCGCGTCCGCGGCGCCCAAGCCGCTTGACCCGGAAACGGCACTCCTTCAGACAGCGCTGCGCGACCTGCCGGTCGTTGACGACTACCGTTGGAACACCGCCGCGAGCGAATCCCCCTGGCTGGCTGTCCTGGTCTGGTGGGCGGTGACACTGCTGCTTGGATTACTGGCATGGCCAATCGCCTTTGCGCTCTTCCAACCGCTGCGCGAGCGCGGCTACTTCTTCAGCCGCACACTTGGCTGGCTTCTTGCCGGGTGGATGCTCTGGGTGCTCTCCAGCATGAAGGTGATGGAGTTCAGTGTGCGCAACGCCTGGCTGGCGGTGGGACTGCTTGCCCTGCTTTCGGCAATCGCGCTGACTCGCCACGCGCGCGGCATGGGCGAGTTCCTGCGCAAAAAGTGGCCGCTTCTGCTTGCCGGCGAGCTCGTCTTCGGCGCGGCCTTCCTGGGCTTTGTCGGCATCCGCATGCTCAATCCCGACATCTGGCAGCCCTGGTTTGGCGGCGAGAAGTTCATGGAAATGGCCTTTCTCACCGGTATATTGCGCAGCCCCTACTTCCCGCCGGTAGACCCTCACTTTGCCGGTGGTTTCATCAACTACTACTACTTTGGGCTTTATCTTGTCGGCTATTTGATTAAGTTAACCGGCATCTATGCCGAGGTTGCCTTCAACCTGGCGATTCCGATGCTCTTTGCGCTCACGGTGACGGGCGCCTACGGACTTGCCTACAACGCCATCGCACCGGACGACCCCGAACGGCCCGAGCGTGCATCAGGACTCCGGCGCGGGTTGGGGGCGGCGCTCTGGGCGCCCCTTTTCGTGGCCATCATGGGCAATCTTGATGGCTTCGCGCAGATTGTGCGCTCGCTCAGCAATCTGAGCGCGACTTCCTTCCAGAGCGGGCTGCCGGGTATCCAGCCAATCGCGCGCGCGGCCGATGGCCTGCGCCAGGTGCTGGGCGGGAGCGCGTCGCTGCCGCCCTATGATTTCTGGGGACCAAGCCGTGTCATCCCCGCCACGATCAATGAGTTTCCCTGGTGGTCCTTTCTCTTTGCGGACCTCCATCCGCACCTCATCGGCATCCCCATGGCGCTGCTCTTTCTGGCGGCCGTCTTCACGCTCATCCGCAGCGCGCGCACCGACTGGGCGCACGCGCGCCTGTGGGCCGGCGCGCTGCTCGGCCTCTTTGCGCTCCTGCTCGGAACACTTGCCGCGATCAATCTGTGGGAATTGCCGACCTACTTCGGCCTGGGCGTGCTGACGTTGGTTATCAGCCAATATTGGGGGAAGGGGCAAATACGCTGGGGAATCACCATTGGTCTCAGCGTAATCTATGCACTCGGCGCGGGATTGCTCTACGCGCCTTTCTTCGGCAACTTCCATAATGTCGGTGCAAGCGGCGTGGGTCTCGTTCGAGCCGGTGACGATGTGGGCCTGTGGCTGCTCATTTGGGGGTTTCTGGGATTTGTGGTCGTCAGTTGGTTGCTGTGGACGTCAACGCAACCGGCAAGCCCGCTGCTGCTTGGAGAAGCCGACGACATTGCCGTCGTCCGCCCCGAGGGCTTCGAGCGCTTCTTCAGCTTTGCGATGGGTCGCCTCGACGACCTTCCCCGCCTTTTGCATCTGCAGGGTGTGGTGGAGTCCCGCCCGCAACTTGGTTATCTGCTTCTGCAACTTCTCATTCCCGCGGCCTTTGCCGGAGTGGCGCTGGCGCTGTGGCTGGATCGCGCCGTTCTCGCACTCTGCATCTTGCCGCTAACTCTTGCGTTCCTGCTTCTTTGGCGGCGCGGTCGCGCGGCGGACGCGGGCGCGCAGTTTGCAGTGCTGCTGGCCGTCACGGGCTTCGCCGTCCTCGCCGGGACGCAAATCGTCTACCTCAAGGACTTTCTGAGTGGCGGCGACTGGTACCGCATGAATACGCTTTTCAAGTTCTTCAGCCAGACTTGGGTGCTTTTCGGCATCGCCGCGGCAGTCGCGCTACCACGCATCTGGCAGGGTTGGGTGCGGCGCGGAACCATGCCCAAGTGGTTGCGTTGGCTATGGGTTGGAGCTTTTGTACTACTGCTCTTCGCCTCACTCGCCTATACCTTCATCGGCACGCCCGCGCGGATTGAACAGCGCCTGAACGGGTGGCGCCCCGAAGTTGGGACGCTCGACGGGCTTGATTATATGCGCCAGGGAAGTTACACCTGGCCTGATGGCTCGAACACGATCGAACTAGGCTATGATTATTCGGCCCTCAAGTGGCTGCTGGCGAACATGCGCGGCAATGCCACGGTCATGGAGACGTCGGAGACGGACTATTATCGCGCCGGTAGTTCGCGCGTGGCGTCTCTCACGGGGCTGAGCGGGTTGCGCGGCTTTCATTCGGGTGAACAGCGTCCTGGCGAACAGGTTGGGGCGCGTGACAGCGCCCACCGCGAGTTTTGGACGACATCCGATATTGCGCGCATGCAGCAAATCCTCGACGAGTTCGATGTCGACCTGATTTACGTTGGCCAGTTGGAACGCTATCTGCATCCGGAAGGCGTGGCGCGCCTTGAACAAATGGCGGCGACCGGTTTTCTCGCGCCGATCTACCAGAACGAGCGGACAACCGTGTATGCAGTGGCGAATCGGCTGGGGCGCGACGCACAGGGGCACTACATT
This sequence comes from uncultured Chloroflexia bacterium, assembly GCA_963735275.1. GTDB lineage: Bacteria > Chloroflexota > Anaerolineae > Caldilineales > Caldilineaceae > UBA5069. The sequence continues at coordinate 2,121,053 of CAVTKJ010000004.1, forward strand.
CCGGCCACCCAGGCGCGCAACGTGGCTCCGGTTTCACCGCTGCAAGCGCCGTAGTCCGGCCGGTCCGCAAAACCGCAGGCCGTAATGAAACGTTGTATTGGATGATCACCGAGCAAGTCGACCCGTCACGCACGCGCGTGAACATTTTCGACGCCGGACTGGCTATCACCTGTCTACTGCTTTGATCCTATGATCCTTCAGTTCCTGGAGTGGTACTTCATCATTGCTCTTGTGGGCCTCGCTGCGCTGCCGTTGACGCTGCGCCTTTTCGGCGCGTTTCCCGGCGGGAGCACTGCCCTTGCGCGGCCTCTGGGTATCCTCCTCGTTGCCTACATCTACTGGCTCGGCATTGCGCTGGGGCTCATGCGCAACGGGACAGGGGGCGCGTGGCTCGCGCTGGCAATCGCCGCGGCACTCTCGGCCTGGTTTGGACGCGATGTTCGCACGCGCTTGCGCAAAGTGGACTGGAAGGCGGCTCTGCTCGTCGAGATCGTCTTTCTTGTCGCATTTGTCGCGTGGGCGTATGTACGCGCCTATGACCCAGCGGCCAGCCATACCGAAAAGCCCATGGACCTCATGTTCATGTCCAGCCTCTGGGCCAGCCCTTCCTTTCCGCCGCACGATTCCTGGCTGAGCGGTTTCCCGATTGCGTACTACTATGGCGGCTACTGGATGCTTGTGACTCTGGGCCGCCTGATTGGTTCGCCACCGGAGATCGCGTTCACGCTTGGCCAGGCGGCGTGGTTTGGCCTCCTGCTCTCAACCTGCTTTGGGCTGGCCTTCGCCCTGCTGCGCCTCGCCCGACGCGGCGAGGGGACATTGGGCCGAACGGCTGCATCGCTCGGCGGATTGCTCGCTGCGGTGATGGTGGGCTTGACGGGCAATTTCCAGTCAATTCTCGAGTGGCTCTATGCTCAAGGCGTCAACGTTGCGCCGCTTGCCGCATGGGCGCAGGTGCGCGGTTTTCCGGACAGTGCCCGTGTGACGCACTCGTGGGCCGTTGACCCCGGCGCCTGGTGGTGGTGGCGTACCAGCCGCGTCCTTGCCGATCAATCACTCATCGGCGAACACCGCGAAGTCATTGCCGAGTTCCCTGCCTTTTCCTACGTGCTCGGCGACAACCATCCCCACGTGCTTGCGATGCCCTTTGTGGTCCTCACAATCGCACTGGCGCTTGCGTGGTATCTTGGCCGAGAAACCGCCCCTGCCGAGGGCGCGCGCACGCCCGTGCTGCCGCCCGACCGCGTGCTGCTGGGCATTTCGACGCTTACCGTCGGCAGCCTGCTCTGGCTCAACACGTGGGATTACCCGCCATATTGGCTGCTGCTTGTGGCGGCCGCATTTGTCGCAGCGCCGGCTCGCCGCTGGCTACGCGCAGCCGCCGTCGGCGCGATCCTTGCCGGCGGTTCGATTCTTCTCTACTTTCCCTACTTCCTGACGGCTCAAAGCCAGGCAAACGGAATTGGGGCCAATTTCTTCAATCCAACGCGACTACCGCAGTTCCTGTGGATGTTCTTGCCTGCACTCCTGGCAATTGGCGCGCTGCTGGTGATTGCATGGCGGGAAACCCCGCCTCGTCGCGGTGTTCTGGCAATCCTCCTTGCCGCTGTCGTTGCTTTTCCCATCTTCTACCTCGCGACTTCGTGGGCCGTCACGATGAACAGCGGTGCCCTTGAGCGATTCGTGCGCGAGAACCCGGTTCCCGAAACCGGCTCGGCCAACCAGTTCTCTTTCTTCATTTCACGCTGGACGGCGTCGCCATGGGCATTCCTGATAGTAGCCGTCCTCCTTGCCTGTGCGCTGGCAATTTGGCTGCGGCGACTTGCCCAGTCGGATGGAGACGCGAACCCTGACGGGCCGACTTACGGTTCTGCGCCGACGACATTCGCGCTCATGCTGGCCGCTCTCGGGTTGATGCTCATCCTCGCGCCTGAGTTTGTCTTTCTGCGCGACAATTTCGGCACGCGCATGAACACGGTGTTCAAGTTCTACTATCAGGGCTGGCTTTTGCTCGGGCTGGCGGGCGCCTACGCCATCACGCTCGCGTTCGCACGCTTGCGTTCGGCGCAGAGATCGACGTTCGCAGCAGTTCTTGCTGCACCCGCACTGCTTCTCGTTTTGGGCGGGCTCGTTTTCCCATTTTCGGCGGCCTACAGCAAAACAAGTGGCTTTGCAGGAACGCCGACGTTTGACGCATCGGCGTGGATCCGCAATTCATCTCCCGGGGAATGGGCGGCCGCGCACTGGCTGCGCGACCTCGCACCCGCCAATGCCGTGGTGCTTGAAGCCCCAGGCGACAGCTATCAGAGTGACCGCAGCCGGATCAGCACACTGAGCGGGCGGGCGACGCTGCTTGGCTGGGAAGGGCACGAGCGCCAGTGGCGCGGAAGCGCCTATCCCGCAATGGCGGCCGGGCGCAAGGACGCGGCCGAGCGCATCTATCGATTTGCGTCACCGCCCGAAATCACGGAACTCATCAACCAGTGGGGCATCGACTACATCGTCGTCGGCCCTGCCGAGCGCAGCGTTTACGGACTGACTCCGCTCGACGAAACGCGTTTGACAGCAGTTACGGATCTGGTGCTTGACCAGGACGGCGTGCGACTCTACGCCACGCGCCGCAAGGTGTCGTCAGAATGATTGCCATCGCTCGTACCCATCCCGCAAGCATGGCTCTACTTGGTGGCCCCATGTTCGCTGAGTACAATACCCGTCAATCATGACCGAAGAAGTCGCGCTCGACGCCAATCCGCAGATCACGCATGAATACGCGCAGGCCGCCGACGCGAGCGAAAGTGCGCGTCCTTCCGTGGCCACCGTCGAGCACCTTCTCTATGCGCTCGTTTTTCTCGTTGGGCTGGGCGCGCGGCTGCTCCTGCTTGGCGCAGCGCCCTTCACTACGAGCGAAGCCGCTGCCGCCTGGGCGGCCTGGATGGACGCTACAGCGCTGCACCCGACAGCCGCACCGGTTGTGGGAAGCGCCCTGCTGCATGCCCTACAGACGTTCGCTTTCTGGATCACAGGTGGCGGCAACGAAACCCTGGCGCGCTTGCCTGTGGCATTGCTTTCAAGCTTGATTCCGCTCCTGCCCTGGTTTTGGCGGGACAGGTTGGGACGCCCGGCCGCGCTCGTTCTGGCCGCGCTCCTGGCGCTTGATCCCTGGTTGCTGGCCTTTGGGCGCATGGCAGACGCGACTGCGCTAAGCGCCGCGCTCGCTCTGCTCGCACTGACCGCGATCCACGTAGCTACGCGTCGCAAGCCGGAAGAGGAGCACGGCGAACGTGGCGGCCTTTCGCCCTATGTAGCGGCAGCGTCAATTGGCCTGCTGCTGGTGAGTGGGCCGCAGGCATGGCCGTGGCTGGCCATCCTTGCGCTCTTCGTGGCCATGATGGCTGACGACCGCAGCAGGCTCCTAAACGTACGCGTCGGACTCGTCGGGCTGGCGGCTGCATTGCTGGGCGCGACGGGTTGGTTCGCCTGGCCCAAAGAGCTCGCGATGGTGAGTGAGAGCCTTTCCACATGGCTGCGCGTCTTTGCGCCGGGCGCCTATGATGCCCTCTGGCCCGCGCTGCGCGTCATCGTTGATCAGCCCTTTGTCGCCGTGTTTGGGGTTGCCGGCCTGATCCTTCTGTGGATTCGGCCCGCTTCCGACCGTAGCGGCCGACTTTTCCTGACACTTTGGCTGGCAATCGCCCTGCTCCTCCTGCTCCTGCCCGGGCGGTCGCCCGACATGTTGCCGCTATTCGGCATCCCACTGGCGGTCAGCGCGGCTCTGGCGGTGCAGGGGCTTTTTCGGCTTGCCCGCTCTACCACCGACTGGGGCGAAGGCGCTCTGCTGGCGGTCGTCCTGTTCGTTGGCCTGTTGTCGATGTTCTTCTGGGTGACACGGATGCTCGCGCAGTCGGCGCCCAGCAGGTCGACAGCACTTGTAATTCCCATGATGCTCCTGATACTTGCGCTGCTGCTGGCCGTCTTTGCACGAGTTGTCAGTGGGCGGCAGGCATTGGTTGTGGTTGCCGGGGTTCTGGCGATCTTTCTGCTTGCAGCATCATTTTCGGCATCACGCCAACTTTCTTTCGACAATGACCCGTCACACCCCAACGGTTTCTTCGCGACGACGACATGGGCTGACGCGACAAATCTGCGCGCCGACGTGCGTGCGTTAAGCGATCGGCGCACCGGCTATCCCACGGAACTTCCCGTGCAGATCGTCACCGGACCGTCACGCGAGGTAGACCCGCTCATTGGCTGGTTGCTGCGCGACATGGCAAATGTAAGCATTGTGAGCGCACCGCTGATTGAAGCGGGTGGCGATCCCGTACGCGCACCGCTGGTGGTCATGGCGCCGGGCGTCGAATCGTCATCGTGGAACGAGAACTACATCGGCAGCACCATCGACCTGCGCTCCGCATGGCAGCCAGATGAGTTGCCGCCCCTCACGGGATACGAAAGCAACGTGCAAACCTGGAACGCAGGCTGGAGGCCGCGCCTGCGCTGGATGATGTACCGCGCAGCACCGGTCCAGCCCGTGCCGGATTCCGTGAACTTGTGGGCGACGCCCCAGTAGGCGTACCGCACCAGCTTGAGAACGCGCTACGCCCTCGCAGGAGGCTTCTAGAGTTTATGAGTCAATCTGTAGTCGGTACCGAAATCGTCAACGCGGCAAACCCCGAAGCACTCGCCTTGGATAGCGACGCGCCGCGCGCTTCGTGGTTCGACAAGCCTCTTGCCGCCTTCCCCGCATGGCGCTGGGAGACCGTCATTTGGGTCGGTCTCGTATTGCTGGCCGCCTTTTTGCGCCTGTACCAACTTGGCGCGCGCGGCATGAGCCACGACGAGAGCCTTCACACCATGTATGGCTACTACCTCTTCAACGAGGGGCGCTACGAACACAACCCGATGATGCACGGCCCCTTCCGTTTTCACGTGACGGCTCTCACCTATTTCCTTTTTGGGGCGAGCGACTTCACTTCACGTCTTGTTCCGGCGCTGCTGGGCACGTCGCTCGTCGCCCTGATGTACACCTTCCGCCGCTGGATTGGCCGCTCAGGGGCGCTGGTGGCCGCAGTGTTGATCACCGTAAGCCCAAGCCTGCTCTTTCACAGCCGCTACATTCGCGATGATATCTTCATCGCAACCTTCACGACCGTTTGGGCGCTCGGTGCGTTTCGGTATCTTGAGACACGGCGCTTTGCGTGGCTCGCGCTCATGGTCGGCGCAATGGGCTTCAGCTTTGTCACGATGGAGAACTCGTTCATCACGGGGGCGGTCTTCGGCGCCTTCTTTGTGCTGCTGGCGCTCTGGCAAGCAATCAATTGGCGCACGCTGATCGTGGTCGGCGTGGCAATACCGATAGGCGTCGCCGCCTACTACTTCCACCACAATGAACAGGACCCAACAGCAATTCTCCTCGTTGCGGTTGCCCTGGCAGTCACTGTGGTGCTTGCGCTCGTCTTCCTCCTGCGCGACAAGAGTTGGGGCCGCCTGCGCAGCGCCCTGCCGGCCGACCTTGCCGTGCTCATGGTAACGCTCGTGCTTCCCTTTATGGCCCCGTTTGCACACTTGCTGCTGGGCGGAGAGGCAAAGGTCTTTTCGAGTTCGGAATACATGAACGATGCGCTGATCTCGCGCATGGCGCTCCTTGTACTGGGGATGTCACTGCTTGCTTTCGCGCTGGCCTTGCTGTGGTTTCGCTTCGTACGGCGCGGAGATGACGAAGGGCGAATCGGCCTGAGCCAGTGGGCGCAACTGATGGCCGGCTTCTGGGTCGTCCAGGTGCTCTTCTATACGACCTTTTTCACCAACACGCGCAACGGCCTCGCCACGGGAGTCGTGGGCAGCCTGGGATACTGGCTTGCCCAGCAGAACGTTGAGCGAGGCAGCCAACCCTGGTACTACTACCCATTCATCGGCTCGATCTACGAGTTCCTGCCAATCATTCTCACCTTCGCCGGCGCAATCGCCTTGATTCGCGGCTTCGTTTTCAAGCGCGACTGGACGCCCGTCGCCGCAGACGATCTGCCACCGCAGGGCGACGCGTTCTCCCCGGAGAGCGCTGTCCACACGCGCAACTACTTCGTGGTCTTTGCGCTGGTCTGGGTTGTGGGGATGTGGTCCGCATACACTGTTGCCGGCGAGAAGATGCCATGGCTTCTCACACACATGGCGCTGCCTATGTGCGTCTTTGGCGGCTGGTGGCTGGGGCGGCTCATCCATGGGATTGACTGGCGCGCCGCGTGGGCAAATCACACCGCGTGGCTGATTGCCCTTGTGCCGGCAGCGCTTCTACTCCTCATCATCCTGATCCGCAGCGTACCTGAGGCGGGACGCAGCACTGATGCCGTGGCCGCGTGGATGTCATTCCTGCTGGCAGGAGTAGCGCTGGCCGCTCTCGTCTACTTCGCCATCCGCTGGAGCATGGATGCCGGCTGGCGCCAGGCCGCGCCGCTCTACGGTGTCGCTTTCATTGCCATCCTGTTCGTCCTCAATACGCGCGCTTCACTGATGCTCACCTTTGTCAATTACGACATGGCGACCGAGTATCTGGTCTATGCTCACGCCAGCCCCGACGTGAAGCGCGCCATGAATGAAATTGAAAGCATCAGCCAGCGCACAGTGGGGGATCACAACATTGTTGTGGCCTATGATGATGAGTCATCGTGGCCCTTCTCGTGGTACTTCCGCGACTATCCCAACGCGCGTTTCTATGGGGCAAACCCCGACGGCAACAGCATGAGTGCGCCGATCGTTCTCGTGGGTCCACCCAATCGGGAGAAGGTGCTTCCATACCTCGATCGCGACTACGTCAAGCGCACCTACCGGCGCATCTGGTGGCCCGACATGGACTACTTCAACCTTACCGGTGAGCGCATCCGCTTCGCGCTGACCGACCCGCAGCAGCGCGAACGTCTCTGGCAAATCGCTCTCTTCCGCCGCCATCGCGACACGAGTGACTTCTCCCGCTTCCGCGACTTGACCCAGTGGCCGGCGCGCGGCGAGTTTGATATGTGGGTGCGCAAGGATCTTGCCAGCCAAATCTGGGATCTCAATGTAACCCCGCTGGCAGGCGCGGCCGGCGCGGCTGGTGCAGAAACTGTCATCGTGCCGGAGTTCGACCTGACGGCAACAGCCCTCTACAGCGGGCCCTTTGGCGGACTGCCGCTTGCCAAACCACGCGCCGTCGCTGTGGCGCCCAATGGCAACCGCGTCATCGCCGACTCGGGCAACCAACGCATCGTTGTCGTCGACCCAACCGGGGCCGAACTGGCGGTCTTCGGCTCGCGCTGCGACCTCGCCTCCGGCGCCGATGGCGGCTGTATCGATCCCGACGACAGCGGGCCGCTTGCTCTGGGCGATGGGCAGTTCAATGAGCCCTGGGGCGTTGCCGTTGACGTTGACAACAATATCTATGTCGCCGACACGTGGAACGGCCGCATCCAGGTCTTCGATGCCAACGGGAAGTTCCTGCGCAAGTGGGGCTATTTCAACACGACCAATGGTGAACTGGGCGATGCCAACGCGCTCTTTGGTCCACGCGGCATTGCAATTGACCTCAACGGCAATCTCGTGGTCGCCGACACGGGCAACAAGCGAGTCATTCGCTTCACGCCTGACGGCGAGTTGGTGGATCAGGTCGGCGGGGGCGGCGTCGTTGCCGGGCGTTTCGACGAGCCTACATCCGTCGCGGTCGACCCGACCGACGGCAGCATCTTCGTTGCCGATGCGTGGAACCGGCGCATTCAGAAGTTCGACAGCAACTTGGGCTTTCTGGCCGAGTGGGCTGTGCCCGGCTGGGAAAGCAAGCAAATCTACGACAAGCCGGGGCTCGCGGTCACCGCAAATGGCGACGTCTACGCCAGCGATCCGCAGTACTATCGCATCTTCGTTTTCGCGAAGGACGGCACGCTCAAGGGGTCGTTTGGCCGTTTTGGCGCAGAGGCAAATCGATTGGGACTTCCCAACGGCCTTGCTGCAGATCTTCCCAACGGTTCCGTCCTTGTGGCCGACGCCGACAACAATCGCGCTGCGCTCTTCCCGCAGGCGCCGTAGAGGGACTGCGTGCCTTGTCGGCGCATGCGCGATGCAGCGGGCGGCCGTCGCCATAGGCTGAAGCCTACGGCTAGGCAACCCAAGCCTGCTGAAGCAGGCTGAAACCTGTCTGCGCTCGAGAATCACGACTTCAGTCTGCTTCAGCCGACTTGGGTTGGACAGCCGTGGGCTCTAGCCCATGGCGGCCCCGGCGACCTTCGGCCAATTCCGAAAGATCTAGTCCCAACTTGATCAGCCCACCACCGCATTCCCTGTTCGTACTTGCGCGTTTTTCCACCTTGGGCGCGGCGGGATCCACCGACTGAACGCTCCAGCGCCGGGCCACCCAGCCAATGGCAGTCACGAGTTCCGCGTCCACGAGAAACGAGTCCCATGCAACAAGCACGGCGACCCTGCGCCAGATTGGCGTGGGGTTGTTTGCGATCGTCGTGGCGGTCGCTGCACAGCGCATCATCCAAAGCGGTCGTCCCAACGATGCGATTGCCCTCTATGCGGTCGCGATTGTTGCGTATCTGTGGGTCTTTCCGCGCGCCACGGAGCAGCTTGCGCTCGGCACAGCGCCAATTCTCCGCAGTAGAGCGCTGGTCATTGCCGGCCTCGTCTCCTTTGTGGTGGCAGCTGCGCTGGCGGCGGGCGCCGCGCCGCATTTCGTCACCGACAAACCGACGCCATGGGGCTGGTCACTGCACCTGGGCAGCCTGGCGGCGCTGTTACTCGGCGGCGTTTTGCTTGATGTGGGTCTGCGTCCTGCTGCCGACAAACGCGCGCTGCGGTGGCCCGTCGCCTTCGGCCTGCTCGCTTTGATTGCGCTGGCGGCGGCGCTGCGCTTGCCCAATTTGGGTGGAATGCCCTTTGGCGTCTGGCATGATGAAGCCGAGAACGCCCTTGCCGCACAGGACATTTTGCACAACGCCCTCTACCGCCCCTTTTTTCTCGGCGCCACGTCACATACTGCCCACCACAACTATCTCGTCGCGGCTGCCTTTGCCTGGTTGGGAGAAACTATTAGCGCGGCGCGCCTTGTCTCGGCCCTCATGGGCATCGCAATGGTTCCTGCCGGCTACCTGGTGGCCGCCGAACTCTTCTACACTACACCATCACACAACCGCATGCGCTCCGCCGTCGGTGCGGTCATGGGCTTGCTCTTCGCGGCACTGTTGGCCATTTCGTCGTGGTCGCTCAACTTCAGCCGTATTGCAGTCAATTACATTGCCACACCGCTCTTCATTCTGCTTGCGGTGGGGCTGCTGCTCCACGCACTGCGCACCCAGCGCACAAGCGCCTGGCTGCTGAGTGGCGCCGCCCTGGGCATGGGGCTCAACTTCTACTCCTCATTTCGCCTCTTTCTGCCCGTGCTTCCCCTCTTCCTGGTCGCGGCGCTGATTGTACGGCGCGACCTCTGGGCCAAATCGTGGCGCGGGCTGCTGATCTGGGCATTTGCGGCGCTCATCGTCGCCGCCCCGCTCATCACCTTTGCGGCCACGAATCGCGAGCTCTTTCTGAAGCGATCGCAAGACACATTCCTGCTCACGAAGGTGGCGCCTGAGTTGAGGATGAGCGTGCTCCTCGACAACGCCAAAACGCATGCGCTGATGTTCAATGTCATGGGAGACCGCAACGGCCGCCACAACCTGCCCGGTCGACCCATGCTCGATCCGTGGCTGGGAGGGCTTTTCGTCCTTGGGCTGGCAGTCTGCCTGTGGCGCTTCCGCCGTCCGCCCTACCTCCTGCTTCTGCTCTGGCTCGGCTTCACACTGCTTGGCGGCACACTAACGTTGGCGTTCGAGGCGCCTCAGTCGTTGCGCGCCAATGGCGCAATCCCCGCAGCCTATCTCATTGCGCTCGTGCCCATTGCCGAACTCCTGCGCGCCTGGGACGCCTCCAGCGGCGGCCGCTACTACCCGCGCGCCGCTGCCGGCGCGGCGGCGCTGCTCTTTCTACCCGTTGCGGTCTGGCACCTCGACCAATACTTCGTCGCCCAGCAAAAGGATTTCGCCGTATGGAATGCGTTCTCAACGCCCGAGACGCTCACGGCGCGCGCCCTGGCTAACCTCAATCCCGATACGACCGAGGCTTATGTGGTCAGCTACTTTGACGGTCGCCCACCGATGACCTTTCTGGCCCCCCGATGGCGCGACCGTTACGTTGCGATTGAGGGCAATCAGCCAATGCCGTTGATCTGGCCTGCCAACAAGGATGTGTGGTTCTTCCTCGATGCCGATAGCGGTTCGCTTTATCAGCAATTGCAGACCATGTATCCTGGCGGCGACTTCGCCGAACTGACGCCGCCCTTTGGCGATAGCGTTTCGATCCGTACGGTTCACCTCTCGCGCGAGGTGCTGGATTCCGCACAGGGACTCGAGGCGCGCTACTACCCCAACGCAGATTGGGAGGGCGAACCCGCAATCAGCACACGCGTGGCGGAGATTGACACAGACTGGGCCACGCAATCACCGCTTGTGGAGCCGTTTTCGGCCGAGTTCGAAGGTGTCTTGCGCGTCGCCGAATATGGCACGCACCAACTGCGGCTGCTTGCGCCGGGACGGGCCGAACTTCTGCTTGACGAAGAAATTGTGATCTCGGGAACCGGCGAGCTCACCGTGACCGTCACCCCGGCGCTGGGAAATCATGCGTTGCGCCTGCGGGCCACGGGCGCGCCCGGACCGTTGCGGCTGCTCTGGACGCCACCCAATGGTGAAGAGGTTACGCTCCCGACGAGTGTGCTCTTCACCGCGCCGATTTCGGTTAATGGACTGCTGGGCAAATACTATGCAAATGACGCATGGAAATCGCCCGTTGCCTACGCGGAGATCACGCCGCAAATCGCGATCGTCTACTTCCGGCCGCCTGTGCCAAAGCCCTTCACCGTTGAGTGGACGGGCAAAATCGCGATTCCCGTGGCGGGCGACTACCTCTTTGCCCTTAGTGCAATTGACGAAGCCGAGCTTTGGATTGATGAGCAAGACCTGGTCGCGACCCGCCCCGGCAACATGACGGTCGAATCGGCCATGCGACTGAGCGAAGGCTTTCACGACATCCGTGTGCGCTACAAGGCTATCAACAATCACAGTCGCGTAAGCTTGCAGTGGACGCCTCCCGGCGGTGCGCGTGTGCCCGTGCCCAGCGCCGTGCTCTTCCCGCCGATGGGCGCGGTACGATCGTGTGGACCTGCCGCTCATCTCTTCACTTTCTCCCTTGCCGCCAGGAGGCGTTTCGCTCAATCCGCCCGACGTGGCCGGCGGGATTCCGCTGGAGGGTGATGTGACGACACTTCTCACCGGTCTGCAGCATCCCTACCGGCATCGCGATCGGCCCGGATGGTCGGGGATACGTGGTGGATTCCGTGGCACGCGAGTTGCTCGTCCTCTCGCCCACGGGCGCGATCGCGCGCACGATCACAGGCGGCGTCGCCCCGTTTGGCGAACCATTTGATGTGGCGGTCGACGATGCGGGAACGGTCTACGTGCTCGATTCTGAAGGAGGCTCGATCATTCTGTTCACGCCGGATGGCGACTACATGCGCACAATCACGCCGGCCGACGCGTCAATTGAGCGATCTCGCGGCATGGCGGTGGACGCCACGGGCCGCATCTGGATTGCGCACACGCCCGGCCAGAGACTGGTTGTGCTCTCCACCGACGGCGCGCTGCTCCACGAGTATCCCGTTTGGCCGGATACTGACGCACAGGTGACCGATGTGGCGGTTATGGACGACGGAACTCCCTTTGCAGTGGCCATGGGAGTCAACAAGTTGATTCAGTATGACGACTTGGGCAACCGCGTTGGCGCGTGGGATGTTGCGCCGGCAAACACACTCGACGGGCCGCACCTTGCTGCGGGTGACGGAGCAGCTGCCCCGCTCTTTGTGACGCAGCCCGAAGAAGGTCGCGTGGTGCTCCACGCTGCCGACGGCGCGCAGGGTGCGTACTGGCAGTTGCCGCGGCTTCCCGATATGGTAAAACCAGTGGGCATCGCGGTTGCAGCGGACGGTTCGTTCTGGGTCACGGATGTCCAGGGGGGGCGGGTTGTACGGCTCGCGCCACAACCGCAATGACTTCTGTAGATCCGCCGCGCGGCCATGTGCCAAAATGGGCAGCCGGCGCGGCAGTTGTGGCATTGGGCATTGCCGCCGCAGGTGAATACCTGCTGCGCGGCGATGCGCCAATGTGGCAGCCGCTTCTCTGTTACCTGGTCGCTGCCTTGCTTCTCGCTGCGACGGCTGCGCGCTTCGTCCTGGCTCCGGTGCAGACGCCTCTCCCTGCGAACGAGGCCGCGCTCTGGCGGATTCTGGCCGCCGGATCGATTCTGGCGCTCACCTCAGCCGCAATCACCTTCGTAACCCTGTTCGACAATTTGCGCTCACCCTGGGGGCCCTGGTTGTGGCTTGCCACAGTCGCCATCCTTGTGGCCACGGGAGGGGTGGCTTGGCGCTTTGAGTCACCTACCAACCGCTGGCGGGGAGCCTTGCCGGTCGCCCGCACGGGCCGAATCGCATTTGTCATTGCGCTGCTTGTGCTCCTTGTGCTCGGCGTCGCTTCACGCGTGTTGTGGCTTGACCGCATCCCCCTCGGCATAAACCCCGACGAAGGCGACCGGACGGCCACCGCCATGCAGGTACTACGCGGCACGACACCGCAGCAGCTCTTTGAGGCGGGTTGGTACCGCATTTCGATGATGTACTTCTACCTGCTTGCGGCGTGGCTCAAGGTGATGGGCATCGGCTACATCCAGGCGCGCGCGTTCACCGCGCTGTGGGGCGTGGTGACACTCTGCACCGTCGCCTGGATTGGCGTGCGCAACTGGAACTGGCGCGTGGGGCTCTACGCCGTGGCGGCTTTCGGACTTGCCGGCGTTGCGCTCCAGTTCTCACGCGAGACCAGCGAGGCGGGGCCCACCACCACCCTGTGGGCGATCAGCGTTGCGCTGATGCTGGAAGGGGCCCGGCGCGGACGTGCGCTTGCCTGGATCGGCGCCGGGCTTGCCGGCGGCTACTCTCTCTACTTCTACCCCACGGGACGCACCTGGCCCGTGCTTGCGGCGGTCATCGGAGTGGTATGGCTTGTGCAATGGGGCGTTCGCGCGTGATCGGGAGTTTTCACGCCTTCTGCGCGGCCTCGTTCTCGCGGCCATCGCCTCTATTGCCGTGGCGGCACCCTTCTTTGCACAGGCGGCTCTCTTTCCCAACGAGTTTGCGCTGCGCTTCGCCGAGACATCGGTGTTGCGGCCAGAAAACGCGCAGCGCCTTGCCTATGTTGACCCGTCATGGAACACGCTGCGCCTGCTTGCAGAACAGGTGGGTCGCGCCCTCGGCATCTTCGGTCGGTATGGCGACGCCGCCGGCTTCTGGCCCACCGACCAGCCCCTTGTGGGGCCTGTGCTTGCGTTGCTCGTGCTTTTGGGACTCGGCTACGGGTTGCTGCGCTGGCGCGATCCGCGCGCAATGGCCGTGTCGCTGTGGGCTCTGGCAGGAATGGCCGGCATGGTGCTGACTGTGGAGACGCCGAACCTCCAGCGCATGGCCACGGCTCTGCCCGCGCTGATGCTTGGCGCCGCCATTCTGCTCGATGATGTCGTAATGCGTTTGGTCAACGTGGCGCATTCAGCGGGACGGCGCAACTCGATCGAGTGGGTGGCCGTCCCCGCAGCCGCGCTTCTACTGCTCGGCGCGCTTGCACTCGACTCGCGCGCCTACTTTACTGACTATGCGCAAATGAATCGCTGGGAGGGCTGGAATCAGGAGGGGTACGCCATGACCCTCCTTCCGCCCGATACGCTTCATGTCTCGCTGGGCGAGTCGTTTCACATGGTCAATTCGGGCTGGGTGCGGCTGCTCGCTCCCGATACGCGGCGCGGCGGCGTGCGTTCGCCCGGCTCAATGCTGCCTCTTCCCGTGGATGGGGCGCGTGGCCTGGCATTGCTTCTCTACCCAAATCAGGCCGCCTACCTGCCGTGGCTGCTCGACCTTTACCCCACGGCCGCGCCAATTGACTACCGTCGCGCTGGTGAAGGTCATTACTTCGATTATCTGTACGTGACACCCGTCGACATTGCTTCAGGTCGGGGCGCGACCATTAACGTCAATGGTGATGCGGCCGGTGTTGCGACGTTGGGCGACTCGCCGCCATTTGCCACTCCACCCGGCGCGGCGGCCACCTGGAGCGCCACGCTGCCGCGTTCCCCAGCAGTGGAACTATGCGTTTCGGCTTGAGGGCGCACAGGCCGTACTCAGCCTCGATGGCGCGCCCATCCTCACCCGTGGGGTGAACGAATCGAGCACATTCACGGTGCTCAACCTCGCGCGCGGCGACCACGGGCTCGTTCTCGAAGGCCCCGCTGAGGGTGCGCAACTCACCTGGGCGCGTGTTGAGCCCGGCGTTGATCCCGAATTCGTGAAGATGGGCTTGCCAGACCTTGCGCGCTCAGACGGTGCGCCCCACGGCTTCTCCGGTCAAGTTGATATCGAAGGGCTGCCGCCGCAAATTCGCCAGGACAACTCACTTGCCACCTGCTGTCTCGGCGGGCTGCTCGACAGCCGCAACCGCCGGCTGCGCGCTACCTGGAGCGCAACCCTCGCAGCCGAAAGCACCGGTGAATATCACTTCAAGTTGACGTCGCCCGGGCCGGGGACTCTCCGGATTGGCGATGAAGTGGTTATCAATATCGACTCCCCTCAAGGCGGCGCCGCAGAGGGCACGCTGACGATCTCCGCCGGCGAGCACCGCATCGAGGTCGCCCTCCAGTCGGATTCGGGCGCAAACGGCGCCCTCGAGTTGATTTGGACACCGCCGGGCGGGCCACCCTCTATCCTGCCGGCCTCCGTGCTGCGCCCGGTGACACCCCTCTTCGGACCGCCCATCGCCGATGAAATCCTGCGCACGCCCGACGCCTGGCCGGTGGACAAGGTACTGGAAACGGTGGAATAGAAGCTGGACACCTCGTGCCGCAGCGTGCCGGGCGAGATAATCAACGAGACATTCCTTTTGCCGCGGCTCACAAATCGGAGACTGCATACCAATGCCTGAATTCACCTGGATTCCGCTGTACATGGAAATAGCCGACAACTTGCTGGAATGGGAAGATAGGCAGGGCGAGCTCATTGACTTCCTTGCTGAGTTGAAGGAGCGTAGCATTGCGGTTCCGTCCTTCGTTGATCAAGACGCGAGGGGGAAGGACATCAAACTTAGCGAAATCGATCCGTTTACGTTCTTTGCAACCTTCAATAGAGGCATTACGAACTCAAATCGCATTGCGATTCTGGACGCAATTCGAAGCCTGTTTGGCCTGAAGACGAAGCTCCCAAGTGATTTCCATGGGGTCCCACTCGTACATAACATGCAGTCTTGGTTCTACCAATATTCCGGCTCTAGACAACCTGAGGTAGTCCCTGACTTGTGGAACGTCTTCCGCCTTGCCTTGGCCGCAGACCCAATTGCGAATCCGGACTTTGCGCTGGCTTTTGACAAGGCAGCGAAGATCAAGCTTGTGAAGAACAAACTAACAATAGGACTCTTCTGGATCCGGCCCAATACCTTCCTCGCTCTGGACTCGAAGAATCGCTCCTATTTGGGTCTGAAAAATCTCAGTGACCCACCCGTCTTTTCAGAGTACGGGCAAGTGCTGCGAAAAGTCTCGACCAGTGACTCCAGGCCATTCCCCGAAATATCCCTGGCTGCATGGCTCGAAGGCAGCGAAAAACCGAAATTACCCAATGTTGTCGATCCCGACCCGATTGACAATTCTACAATCTCCCGCCGCTTCTGGAAGCTCGCACCCGGTGAAAAAGCCTTTCAGTGGGATAGATGGCGCGACGAACACTTTATCGGCATTGGTTGGAATCTGCTGGGCGACGTGAAGGGTCTGGACAAAGTAGGTTTCAACGCCCGGGTGGTTGAAGCCGCTAAACTGGATTCCAGCTACAAAGCCGCCGGCTGCGGAATGGTTTGGAGGTTCTACAACGAAGTGCAGCCGGGCGATCTGGTTCTTGCCAACGACGGCCAAAGCAAAGTGCTTGGCTACGGAGTCGTTCGCGACGAATGCTGGTATGCGGAGGGCGAAGACCTCGCACACAGGCGCAGTATCGACTGGATCAGCACGGATGCGCGCGACATCGAGAAACAACCCTCATGGCTCTCAACGCTGATGAAGCTTGACAAAGCGAAGTTTGAGAAGTTGACAGGTCAGCCCCTCAATGGTGGGCAAAGTCTCGAGAAGATCGCAAAGGTCACGGGCTTTTCTCTTGACGAAATCGTGCGCTGGCACCGCGCGCTGTTGCGCAAGAAGCAGGCGATCTTCTATGGCCCTCCCGGCACGGGCAAGACCTTTGTCGCGATGCAACTTGCGAATTATCTAACGCACGAAAATGGCGGCCTCTCCGATTTGGTGCAGTTTCACCCCGCATATGCCTACGAGGACTTTATGCAAGGCCTGCGCCCAACAGCAGTTGATGGCGGCGGGTTGCGTTACGAACTTGTCGCCGGGCGATTCCTGGACTTCTGCCAGCGTGCTTCCGAGACCAACGCACCTTGTGTCCTGATCATTGACGAAATCAATCGCGCGAACCTAGCGCGCGTGTTTGGCGAACTGATGTACCTTCTCGAGTATCGCGACAAGCCCATTCCACTTGCAGCCGGTGGAGAAGAGTTTCGCATTCCCGGCAATGTCTACATCATCGGCACAATGAACACAGCGGATCGTTCAATCGCCCTTGTGGATTTTGCCCTGCGCCGTCGCTTCGCTTTCCTCTCGCTTGCGCCATCAATTCCTGCTCTGCGCAACTTTCACAAGGGGCGCGACGGAGAGTCATTGGTAGAGCGTCTGATTAAGGTGATGGTAGAAGTTAACTCGGCTATCAATGACGACAACTATGCACTTGGCATGTCGTTCTTCATGGTGGACAACCTGGAGGAGACAGTCGAAGACATCTGGCGACTTGAGATCGAGCCTTACCTTGAGGAATACTTCTTCGGTCAGGCTGACAAAACTGCGGGTTATCGCTGGGACAATGTCCAGTCGCGAATCCTTGAAGCGGAGTAGGCACATCCGATATGTGGATAACCCTGCAAGAGTACACGAGCCAGACGTTGCCGCCCGGCATTATCACCAATGAACAAGTGAGCCGGCTGGCGACCTTGTACCAAAAACAGCTGAAAGTCGTTCCACCTGGTTTTGGTGAAACAGACTTGCGCTTGAGCAACGAAGGTTGGGTAGGCGCCATCCCGCTCGGCGATAGAGCAGGCGTTCATTTAACGCCCAAGGTGCCCATCGCCAACGTACTGCGCATGCTTGAAGTTGTATGGGATCTGAAGAGCCTTAGCTTTCCCGAAGGGACGTTCGCCGCTAACTCGATTACCGACTTCTTCGAACGAGTAGCAATCATTTTTGCGAAACGGGTAGCACTGCGTTGCACACGAGGCATTTATCGGACCTACATTGAAGAACACGCTGACCTGGTTGCGGTGCGCGGGCGCGTACAGGTTAGTGAAGCCATTGCTCGGCCTGCGCGCGTTCGCCTCCCTTGCCGTTTCGAGGAGTTCACTGCAGATGTAGACGAGAATCGTATCCTCTCGTTTGCGCTGGAAGTCATCAGGCGAAGCGGCTTGTGTACGGAAGCACATTCACTGCCAACCGTGCGTATGGCACATCAACTCATCACTATGCATGCACGACCAATGCCCTTCACTGCCGGCGCATGTTTGGGCCGCAACTACAACAGATTGAATCACGACTACCGACTCTTGCATGCGCTGGCTCACTTCTTTATCGCGCACATGGGTCCAACCATCGATGCAGGAGGGAGACAGACAACGCCGTTTTTGCTGAATATGCATACGCTATTCGAGGAATACGTGGCGGCCTATGTACGCAATTCGATAAGCATGCAGCACCTTCCGTTCCACTTCAAAGCACAGGAGCCGGTTACGCTCGATCCCATCGCAGGCGTGCGGTTCCTTATAGACGGTGTCGTTCGCAATAGCACTGAAAATGGCCCGGTCCGCATTGTGCTTGATACGAAGTACAAATCGCCCGATAGCCCAGGCACCGACGACATTGCGCAGGTGATAGCATACGCCCACGTTCTTGGCGCGCCAGAAGCCGTGCTCGTCTATCCAGCCCAGCTCGCGAACCCGATTGACTTTGAGAGCTGCGGAATTCGCGTCCGCTCAATTGAATACAACCTCGAGGGCAATCTCACCTTTGCCGGTGTCGCTTTCCTACGCCAACTTCTGGCCAAGCAGGTGTAACAAACAGGCACCAACCCCACCACAATCGCGCCGGAACCCCTGCGCGCGAAACTTGGCGCACGCTATCTGCTTGCGTGCGCGGTCAGCGCGCGCGGCCCCTGCCCTGAAGGAGAAACCAATGGCAATCGCCGTTCGGACCGAATCGACTAATGGCAATGGACACGGTCCCGCGTCCACTCTGCCGCAGTATGAACTCTATATCAACGGTGCATGGCGCGCGCCATTTGCCGGGCAGTATCGCGCCATGTATGACCCTTCCACTGGCGAGTCGCTCGGCACCGTGGCGCAGGCCGACATTGAAGATACGCGCCTCGCCATAGGCGCGGCGCGGGCGGCATTTGACGACGGCTACTGGCCCAACATGCGGCCGGGCGAGCGGTCCAGACTGCTCCACGCGCTTGTTGATGCCATCGAAGCGCGCCAGGATGAAATCGCCGACGCCGAGATGCGCAACAGCGGCTGCACCTGGCGCAAGGCCAACCTGATGGACATGCCGGTGGGATTGATTCACTTCCGCCACTTTGCCAAACTGGCAGACTTTGAGCCGCTTGAGCCGATTCCGCAGATTTCCTTCCCCGCGCTCACCTACAACATCGTACGGCGCGAGCCGATCGGCGTCTGCGGTCAGATCATCCCGTGGAACTTTCCTTTCCTCATGGCAGTCTGGAAAATCGCTCCGGCGCTGGCAACGGGAAACACGGTAATTCTCAAACCGGCCACCTTCACGCCCTTCAGCGCCATCAGGATGGTGGAGATCATCCACGAAACAGGGCTGCTGCCGCCTGGTGTACTTAACCTGCTGACGGGTCCCGGCCAGGTCGTCGGTCCCGAACTCTGCACCAACCCGCAAGTCGACAAAATCGCCTTCACGGGGAGCACCGAAGTCGGCCGCGAGATCATGATCCAGGCGGCAAGCACCATCAAGAAAGTGACGCTCGAACTGGGGGGCAAGTCGCCCAATATCATTCTCGATGACGCAGACCTTGACCTTGCGATTGACGGCAGCCTTTGGGCCACCTTCATGCACAATGGACAGGCGTGCGAGAGCGGGACGCGGCTATTTGTCCCCGCATCACTGCATGATGAATTTGTGGAACGGCTTGTCGACCGCGCGAGCCGCCTCAAACTCGGCCTTTCCAGTGATGGCGCGACCGATCTCGGACCGCTGATTTCAGCCGGCCAGTTGAAGAGCGTCGAGTCGTACATTCAGTTGGGAATTGATGAGGGCGCGACGCCTGTGCTGCTCGGCAAGCGGCCGTCCGATCCGGAGCTTGCCAATGGCCACTACATTTCGCCCACGATTTTCACCAACGTCGACAATCACATGCGCATTGCACAGGAGGAGATCTTCGGGCCGGTCCTGGTGGTGATCAAGTACGAGAGTCTTGAAGATGCCATCCGCATGGCCAACGACACAATCTACGGGCTTGCAGCGGGCGTTTGGAGTCGAGACGTCGAGCGCGCAGTCAGTGTCGCCGAGCGCATCCAGGCGGGAACAATCTGGATCAATGACTATCACATCATCAGCGCCGAAGCGCCCTTTGGCGGCTACAAGCAGAGCGGAATCGGGCGTGAGCTGGGCAGCTATGGTCTCAAGGAGTACACGGAAGTCAAGCACATCCACGTACCGCTGAACAACACGCGCGAGTCCAAGTTCTACTACGACATCGTGGTGCCGCAAGAGTAACGGCGTCAAGCTGGCATCGACACTCAACCAGTTGCCGCGCCCGGAATGGGCGCGGCAACTCTTTTCCTGAACGAACCAGGTTCCGCGGCGCTACAGTGCTACAGGTTGAAGCGATCTATCACAGCACTGGGAGGCTGAGAAATAACGTACTTCCAGTACTCGACGTCCTCGTCGTCGCTCAACCAAATCCGCAACAGGTCGTCAGCATATGGCGCCAACTCGACTGATTGCTTGATGACAGATTCTGCAACAGCGCGCAAATCTATGTAACGTGCGGCCGCGTCACTCATGATGTCGAACATGAGATTGCCGCCATTTTCCAGCGAGCAGGTCGCCACGATACATGCGTTGCTCTCCTCAACGCTTGGCAACGGGAAGTTGTCGGCAAGAGCGGTCCCCACAAGAATCGCCATCGCGTCCGAAGCAAAATCTGAATCATCAGGCGTAACGGGGCGATAGCCGAGTTCGGTGCTACCGATCCAAAGTGCCTCTGCACCGTCCTGCCAGAGTTCCACTTCCATAGTCGCCTCCAGGATCTTTGCGACGAAGCGCTATCCCCACTGCCTCCGGTTAACGGAACCCACTGTCTCTGCACTCGCCATTCACTCGGATCCGGGCACAACAGCGGGCAATTGTCCGTCACGTTCCTGCCGGCCTTCGGCAATCCGCCACAATTACCGGCTTGTAGACTGCTGCTGCAACGTACGCAGGCGATCAGGGCATCACAGTGGGCGAGTACATGCGCGACCACTCATTGTTCCGACTAGCCTGCACAAAACGCGACGGCAGTCCCCACTGTTGAAAGCGGGAAGACACGCATCAGCGCATCTCCCCGCATTTCGGTGTCATCGGTTGTCCACGAGTCCTGGACGCTAGGTAAGCTCGATCTTGGGCAGCGCCGCGGCGATGCGCTCACGGTGGGCCTCAAGCCACGGTGGCAGGCGCAGGGCCGACCCTAGTGCATCAACTGGCTCATCCCACAGGAAGCCTGGGTTCTCGGTGGCCAGCTCGAACAGCACGCCGTTCGGCTCCTGGAAGTACAAGGAATGGAAGTACTGGCGGTCGCGCACGGGCGTCACACCGAAGCCCGCTGTAATGAGTTTGCTGCGCCACGCGGCCTGCGCAGCATCGTCGGGCAGTCGAAACGCAACATGATGAATTGAACCTGCGCCTTGCTGGCCACGCGGCAAGTCCGGTGTCTCAACCAAGTCCACAACGCGCCCGGCCACGCCGCCGTCCACGCTGAAACGGCTGCGCTTCCCTTCGCGCGCAACCTCGATCCAACCGAACAGGTCGCGCAGCAGTTCGGCAGAAGCGTCAGCGTTGCGCACCTGAAGCGTTGTGCTGTGAAAGCCGCGCAATTGTAGATCTGCCGGCACGGGACCGTTTTCCCACTGAGCGACAGAGGCCGGCGACGCCGAAGCCACAAGCTCAATCTGCATCCCGTCAGGGTCTTCCAGCGACAGCAACCGCTCCCCAAAGCGCTCACTTGTCGTAGTCGCAAAACCGGCAGCACCAAGTCGCGCTTGCCAAGCGGGAAGCGCGTCCGCCGGGACGGCGTAGGCTACGGCTGTCGCTTCGCCACTGCCGCGCGTGCCCTTGCGCGCACCTTTCCACGGGAAGAAGGTTAGCACCGTGCCTGGCGTGCCGCTGAAGTCGGCGAAGTAGAAGTGATACGTTCCGGGATCGTCAAAGTTGACAGTCTGCTTAATCAAACGTTGGCCGAGTACTCCCACATAGAAATCCAGATTGCGCTGCGGATCGCCCGCGATTGCCGTAATGTGATGAAGCCCGGCAATTTGCACCGAAGTATGAGAGTTATCCACTGAACACCTCCCTGAATCACAATCTGTGTGGCGGCCTGACTCTAACCGGCAACAGCCACGGCTTGCGCCTCTTCAATACGCACGAGCTCAAGCTGGATCGTGATAGAAATGTCCTCGCCAACGAGAACCCCGCCGGTCTCCAGCGCCACGTTCCACTCGAGGCCCCATTCCTTCCGATTGATCTTCAGGGCGGCCTCGAACCCATAGACCTGCGCGCCCCAGGGACTCTGCGAATTTCCAACATACGTTACATCGAGTACGACGGGCCTGGTAACGTTACGTATGGTCAGGTCGCCATGCAAATTCGCCGTGCTCTTGCCTGTACGCTCGACCTGCGTGCTGCTGAATAGAAGCTGCGGATACGCAGGGGCATTCAGAAAATCGGGCGAACGCAAGTGCGCATCCCGCTTTTCGTCACTCGTGTCAATACTTGCGGCGTCAATCTGCACGTTGACGGTCGTCAGTTCCGGATTGTCAACGTTCAAATCGACGGCGCCGGCAAAGGAGCCGAAACGACCGCGCACCTTGGAAATCATCATGTGACGGACGCTGAAGTCGATGGAACTGTGCGAGTTGTCGATCTGCCATGCCATTGTAGGTCTCCTTTGTCATTATCGTTTCACATCAAATCGTTTGATGTTGAGTGATTATATGTCGACGTCGAGCCGGGGCATAGAAGGCCGCTTACAATTGAGATGCAGGATGTCGTGACTTGCCAGATGCACCTCCTAACGTGGGTGTTTGCCTCTGGCTCGGTACGAGGACGCGCCATATGAACACTGGCTCAGGAGCCAGTCACTCTATGGCATGGGATATTGGATCAGGGTGTGGCGCGCGTTGTCAAGGTCCTACCGCAAGTACGCGGCCAGGACCGGGGAAAGGACGTACGAATGGATCAAAGGAATCAGACGTCTGGAGACTAGGGCAGCCCATGCCGGTCAGGCTTCCGGTAGCATCCGCACGTATTTTCAGAGCCTCGATGAAGGCATTGAGCCGTCAACGACCCCGGCGCGCCGAATCTGGGTTGCTTCGCGCCACCATCCCCACAAACCCAGTGCAAGCGCCAGTGAGACGAGCATGGTCAGCACAAGAAATGTACGCGACATGGCAGCCATCTGAATGTCAACCGGCGCACCCGGCGCACCATCCGGCGGCAACACGCCGTAGAGCGCAACCACGCCCGCCGACCACAATGCACCCGAGATCGCGATCCCCATGGATTGCCCCATTGTGCGCGTTAGAGCGAGCAGCCCGGCGGCAACGCCCAGCCGCTCGCGCGCGACTGACCCCATGATTCCACTGTTGTTGGGAGATTGAAACATCCCGACTCCGACACCGACGACGGCCATGCGCAACAGGTACGACCAGATCGGCGTATTCATCCCGAGGGTGGTCAGCCAGAAGAAGCCGCCTAGCAGAATCACCAGCCCAATCACCGTAATACGGCGCGTTCCAAAGCGGTCGGAGAGTTCGCCGGAGAATGGTGAGACAATGCCAAGGGCGATCGGCGTGGCAGCCAGCATTAAACCAACTTCAGATACGGAGAGGCCGCGAATGCCTTCCAGGTAGAAAGGCAGGAGCAGTATGGTTCCCGACAGTGCAATGAACGCAATCAGCCCGGTCGCCATGTTAATGCTGAACTCGGTGCTTCGGAACATGCGTAGGTCGACCACCGGCTGTGCCACACGCCGCTCAATCATGATGAAAATCACCATTGCGATGAAAGCGAGTGCGAACAGTGAAAGGCTCGTTACGCTGCCATAGCCCAGGCCTTGGCCAAGAGTCAGCCCAAGCAGCAATGCCAACAGGCTGACGAAGAGCGCCGCCGCCCCGGCAAGATCAAACTTCTGGCCGCCGCGCGGATGGGACACAGGGATATACTTCCACGCCATCCACACACCCAGGATTCCGACCGGCAGATTAACGAAGAAGATCCAGTGCCACGAGAGGGTGCCAAGAATGATGCCGCCCAACGTCGGGCCTGCGATAATGCCGACTGAGACAATTGCGCCACTAATGCCAAGCGCCCGACCGCGTTCGCTGGGCGGGAACGACTCGGTAAGGATTGCCGGGCCGAGAGAAAGCAGCATTGCCGCTCCCGTTGCCTGAATCACGCGCATTGCAATCAACCAGCCCACATTCGGCGCCAGACCGCAAAGCACCGAACCCACCGTGAAGACCACGAATCCCGTCAGATAGATTGTCTTCTTGCCACGAATGTCCGCAATACGCCCGATACTCGGCAGAAGCGTCGCGAGCGTGAGCAAGTAGCCGAGAACCACCCACTGGATGGTCGAGAAGCTTGCATTCAGTTCAGTGACGAGTGAGGGGAGCGCGATATTGACGATACTGCCGTCAATCGTCGCGAGGAAGATGCCCATGGCCACGGCAGCCATGACGTACCATTTGCGGCTGTAATCCTGGTAGGCAAACGCCGCCCCGCCTGCAGGAAGGCGGGGCGAAGGCGGGCTCATGGTTTCGGGTTCGGACATAGCAGTTACAGGGACTCCAAACTGAGACTCAAATGTGCGAGGATGCGTCGCTCACGTGCAGCCACGCACCCTCACACGCGCCTACATAACAGGCGATGCCAGTCGCCATGCGGAATCCGCAAAGCGCCGCCAAACAGGCAGCTTGGCATACTCTTCGGGCACGAAGAGTGTGGAGTTCTGCAAGTCCTCCATGAACTGCGCCTCCAGCGTCTTCGTCGTCTCGACGTCGTACATCACCGAATTCACTTCATAATCCAGATTGTAGGAGCGGATATCCATGTTGCACGAGCCGATTGTGCAAATCGCGCCATCAATGGAAATCGTCTTGGCGTGATAGTAGCCGCCATTGTAGGTGTAAACCTTCACGCCGGCTTCCGACACATCCTTGAAATACGTCAGGGCCGCGCGATAGGGCATCTGATACTTGTGGCCGCGAGGCGTGCAGATCATGCGGACGTCGACCCCGGCAAGGGCTGCCGATTTCATCGCCTCGAGGATCGACTCATCGGGAATGAAGAATGGCGACTGGATATAGCAGGTCTTGGTGGCGGAGGCAATCATCTGAAAGTACATCTGACGCAGGCCGCTCCACTGCGAGTCAGGGCCGCTGGCCACAACCTGCACGGGCAGGAAGTGTGTAACCTCCGGAATCTCGGGGAAGTAAGCGATGTCGTCAAACACTTCGTTGGTGGTGGAGTGCCACATGGTCATGAACAGCGCTTGAATCGCCTGCGCCGCCTGTCCATGGATGCGAATCTGGGTATCGCGCCAGCGTGGCCACAATCGGCCAGGCATCTGCTCGCTGTCCAGATTCATGCCGCCCATATAGCCAATCTTGCCGTCAATAACCGTAATCTTGCGGTGGCCACGATAGTTGATATTATGGAGCGTCCGAAGGCTGTTGTAGGCCATGTAAGGAATCATCTGCACGCCGCCGGCTTTAAGCTCCGCGAGATACTCCTTGCCCATCGTACTTGAGCTGGTTGCGTCGTACATCGCACGCACAACGACGCCGGCCTTCGCCCGCTCAAGCAGAGCATCCTTGAGTTCAACGGTAAAGGGATCGTTACTCCAAATATAGTAGAACATGTGAATGTGGTGCTGCGCCAACTTCACGTCCGCCAGCAGCGATGGATAGAAGTTATTCGCGTCCTGAAGAATTGTCACTTCGTTATAAGCCGTGATCCCCGAAAGCGAATTGTTTTTAACGAGGTTCATGATCTTCGGATTGTAGGATTCGGGTCGCTCTGCAGCGATCCGATCAGCAATCTGGTCGCGCGTGGCGCCGCGCTGTTGCGCGACTGCCCTCAGATCCTCACTGAACGCGCTCGCGGCAAGTTTCTTTTCGCGGCTGAACGCGTTCCAGCCACGACCCAGGAAGATATAGATTAGAACGCCGACAACGGGTACGAGCAGAAACGCGAGCAACCATGCCATGGTCGCCTGCGGACTTCGGTTGTCAAGAACGATAAATATCACAACTGAAATAATGTAGACCGCCGCAAGTATCCAGAGTAGCCCGTTCATTCTTCATCTCCACGTTGGAATTTGACCCGGACTTCTCCAGGCGATGACACTGTGGCCCTAATGGACCGCAAACAATGCAAGAAGGCATTCCCGAGACTATTTCTAAGGTGATGCCACATTGAAAACAAGACGCACCAAATGCGAACAAAGACCGCTGCCCTCGCTGCAAGGTGCGTTCTCTGTTACCCGATTCCACTTCCCCTTCGTCTCGCAGCGGGACTCACAACGACGTCAGTCTAGACCGATACAGGCAGGAAATAGAATGCCAACGCAAGGATACCATAAACGGCCAGCAGCATGGACCCTTCAAGCCAATTGGATCGTCCATCGACCGCGACGAGAGCTGCAATCAGCGATGCAGCAATCATGGCAATCATCTCGGGCGAATTGAACTCAAGCGCCATTGGATTGCCCAGAAACAGCGAGAGAAAGACGAGCACAGGCGCCACGAAGAGCGCAATTTGCAGACTGGATCCCAGCGCAATAGAAAGGCTCAGATCCATTCGGTTCTTCATTGCGACTTGCACGGCCACCAGGTGCTCGGCCACATTGCCGATAATTGGCACCACAATGATGCCGACGAAGAACTCTGTCAAGCCCAGTGCTGCCGTTACTCCCTCCAGCGAGCCGACCAGCGCCTCCGACATCACTGCCAGCCCGATCACGGCAAGCACCATCGTCACCAGCGCGCGCCGCTGCGACCAGTGGGGTCCGTCGTCCACAATAGCTTCCGTTGCGCCTTGCGGTCGCTCGAAAATTGTCTCCTGCGAAACAGCGCCGCTAGGCTTGTTTCCCCAAACAGTGTAGACGATGACGAGCACATACATCAGCAGAATCACGGCCGCGGTTGCCAGGCTCAGCATTTCGATGCGCTGCTTGTCAGGCTCGAGCATCGTGCTGAAGCCCGACGGAACACAAATGAGAATTGCTGCCAGTACAACAAGCGTTGAATCGAGCGACACACGCTCGCGGTTGAAGCGCTGTGTCCCGTGGCGCAGACCTCCCAATAACAGGCTCATGCCCAGCACGAAGAGCAGATTGCCGAGGATTGAGCCGATGATTGACGCCTTGACAAGTTCCAGCGCACCCGAGCGAATGGCGACGATCGTAATGATCAATTCGGCGGCGTTGCCGAGGCTGGCATTGAGCAGGCCGCCCATCTGTGGCCCCATCTTTGCCGCAATGGACTCAGTGGCCTCGCCCATAACGCCTGCGAGCGGGACGATTGCCAGCGCCGCGGTGAAGAAGACAATCGTGTCACCCCAGCCCATCCACTCGGCAATGAGGGCAATTGGCAGAAACACAAGCAGGTAGTTGATGATTTTCATAACACCTCATCTGGACGCTCATGATGGACAACATGTGAAAATCTTCTTGCTCAACACATCACGCCTGCACGCTCGCAATCTGGCGGTGAAGCACTCGTTTGACAATCAGCAACACCAGGAACGCCACGCCAAGCAGCATGACGGAAAGCGTCAAGGCCAGCGTAAGGTCCAGTTCGATGCCTAGATAAATCGCCAACGGCATGGTTTGGGTGCGTCCGGCAAAGTTGCCTGCAAAGATGATCGTTGCGCCGAATTCACCGAGCGCACGCGCCCAGGTCATCGCGGCCCCGCTGAAGAGGATGTTGCTCGCCAGCGGCATGGTCACATAGCGAAAGACCTGGAGAGCACTCGCACCATCCAGGCGTGCAGCTTCCTCCATCTCACCGGCCACCGCGCCGAAACCGGAGATCGCAGCCTTGACGAAGAATGGCGAGGCAATGAATAGCTGCGCCATGATCACAGCCAGCGGCGTAAAGACGATGTCAATCCCAAGCACATCAATTGATCTGCCTATCAGCCCGCGTCGTCCAAAGGCCATCAGCAGCGCCAAACCGGCCACGGCCGGAGGCATGACCATTGGCAAATCAATCAGTGTCTCGACAATTGCATGCCCGCGAAAGCGACGCCGCGCCAGCAGCCACGCCAGTGGCATCCCCAGCACGACTGCGAGAAAGGTTGCCGTAGTGCTCGTCGTCAGGCTCAGGCGAATTGCCTGTATCGCCACAGGGTCGCGCAAGGTGTGCGCGAGTTCACCCAGAGGTGTGCGCAAGAGGAGCGCGACAATCGGCAGCGCCAGGAAGAGCAGCAGTGGCAAACTTGCCGCAACCACCCAACCGGCGCGTTCATGGGATTGCGTCGGTCTTTCTGTGCTCACCGCGTCCACGAAAGTCCGTTTGGATGATTGGCGAATGCGCGCCGTCGCCCGAGGGGCAATGCTTGTTGACGCGCAGCACAACTCGCGCTTGCGCCCGCAAACGATAGACTACACAAGAGACTGCCGTGACCATGTTCCGCCGCGGCAGTCTCTTGTGTAGTCTATCGTTTGTGGGCGCTTTCCAAAAACTCGCGCAAGCCGCCTTGATCGCCGGCTGCTACCAGAGGCCCAGGGAATCCTGAACAAACTGGGCGAAGCGGATTGGGCGGTTGCCTGTGACTGCTTCCACGTCGGGAGTCGTGCTCGCCGCCATGCCCGCTCGTACGCTTGCGTAGATGCTGTTCATGAAGCCAGCGTTGGCCGCGTCCCACCCATTGGCCAGCATGATTGACAGGAACTTCTCCGGTTCGACGGATTCGTAGCGCAATGGCTTTCCAGTGGCCGCAGAAATAAGTTCCGCGACCTCATCGTGGGTCAGCGCTTCGTCCCCCGTCAGGCCGTATTCCTTGCCACCGTGACCGTCCTGCGTAAGCACAACGGCACTCACGGCGGCGATATCCCGCGCATCGATAAACGAAGTCGCACCATTGCCGGCGGGCAACTGCATAAGTCCCGCATGTACCATTGCTCCTACCCAGCCCGTTGAAAAGTTCTGCATGAACCAGGTTGGGCGCACAATGCTCCACTCCATCCCTGAATCCATCAGTGCTTTTTCCATGCGGCGCGGAGGCGCCTCAATGGGCATGTGCTCAAGGCCGCGCGCGGTCATCAGCACGCCCCGACGCACACCGGCTTGTGCTGCCTTTGCGATGAATGTCGCGCCCTGCTCGGGCGTCGCGCCGGCAATGTTTACGAAGACCGCGTCTACGCCATTCAGCGCCGACCAGGTGGACTCGTCGGCATAGTCAAACGCCACCGCCTTCCCGGCGCCGGCGTACGCAGCGGGATCACGCGTTGCCGCACGCACGTCGACTCCCTGCGCGGCCAACTGCGCGACGAGAGCGGATCCTACTTTGCCTGTTGCCCCTGTGACCAGAACGACCATAATCCTGCACCCTTTCAAATGTTCGATTTGCGTGTGTTGATGCGCATGAATTTGCCACGATGCTCTGTGCTCGGCCAGTCTAGCGGCATGTGACCAGGTTCGCAGTCACCTGACACACAATCATGCGGGAGGCTCGACCGGCATACAAATTGCGGGTCAAAGACTGTGCTATACTCGACTTGAAGCCCTTTTCAAGGAGACTTGCGCAATGTCAAGTGTAACGGTTTATCGTGCTATGCAGCGCTCACTGGCTCAGGGAGACGCTGTCGCGTTGGCGACGATCATTGGCCTGCGCGGTTCCGTGCCGCGCGAAGTCGGCGCGAAGATGATGATCCACCCTTACGGCCATCATGCCGGCACAATTGGCGGCGGTTGCGGAGAGGCGGAAGTGATCCGCGCGGCGCTCGATGTGTTGCAGGACGGTCGCCCGCGCACTGTGACCGTCGACCTCACCGAGCCAATAGCCCGAGAAAGCATCGGCGTTTGCGGAGGGACGATGCTGGTCTATGTGGAACGATGGCTCCCCAGCGAAGCCGCGGTCTCGGAGTGAGCGATTCACTGCTCGACGCCCTCGTGGCGGCCATGGATAGGCGCGAGGCCGTCGCGCTCGTCACGATCACCTCCGCAAGCGGTACGGCGGCGCACACTCTGGGTAACCGGCTTCTCGTTTGGCAGGATGCGGCGCGAGTGCACGTAGGTGCGCTCGCCGTGGAGCCCGCACTACGCGCGCGGATCGTTGCGGCAGCCAGGCAGGCGCTTGATGCCGGCGCGCACGAGACTGTTGAACTGCAATTGCCAGGCGGCGCGCTTTCCTGCTTCATCGAGGTGCAGCGACCCCCGGCGCACCTGATCATCTGCGGCGCCGGACATATCGCGGTGCCTCTGGCGGCAATGGCGCAGCTGTGCGATTTTGAAGTGAGTGTTCTGGACGATCGCGCCCAATATGCCAGCCGTGAGCGCTTTCCAGGGGCCGACCGCGTCATTGCCGGGGACTTCCGCACCGAACTTGACCGGCTGCGCCGCGGCCTTCCCCACTTCGACAGACGCGCGTGCGTGGTGCTGGTTACGCGCGGCCACCAGCACGATGTCGACTGCCTCGTCGAGTTGCTCGACGATCCCCTGCCTTACATCGGCATGATCGGCAGCCGCCGCCGCATTCGCGCCGTCCATGAACTTCTGCGCAGTGAATATGCGCTGCCTCCCGAGCGCTTTCGCAATCTCTACGCGCCCATAGGGCTTGATATCGGCGCACACACACCCGCTGAGATTGCCGTCGCGATCGTCGCGGAACTCATTAGCGTGCTGCGCCACGGCAATGGGCGTTCCCTGCGCGAAGCCACTGCGCAGTCCAACCGCAGAGAGGAGTGAGAATGCGCCATCTTCAGATAGTCGCCACTTCCGTTGAAGACTGCACCGTTGCCGAAGAGTGCGGCGCGGACAGCATCGAGCTCTGCTCCGCCATTGAACTGGGGGGTCTTACCCCGTCCATCGGCCTCGTGCTGCAGGCGATCCGTTCCTGCGCCGTCGAAATTCGTGCGATGTTGCGACCACGGCCCGGCGGCGCGACCTACGCCGATGCGGAATTCGAGGTAATGCTGGAAGATGCAAAAAGGCTCGCCGATGCAGGCTGTGATAGTTTCGTCTTTGGTGCAATTCTGGACGGCGCGATTGATGCGCAACACTGCCGGCAAATGCGCAAGGCACTCGAAGAGTGCCACCTGACGTTTCATCGGGCATTTGATCTTGCGCTCGATCAGGAAGATGCGCTCTCACTGCTCAGGAACGAGGGCATCAACGCCGTGCTGACCTCCGGGCGCAGCGCCACCGCCATGGAAGGCGCGGCGCAGATCGCCGCGCTGCAGGCTGCAGCCGGCGAGGATATCACCATCATTCCGGGGGGCGGCATTTCTGCCGCCAACGCAGCGGCTCTGCTCGCAGTCACCGGCTGCCGTGCAGTCCACGGTTCCTTTTCGCGACTTGATGTCGATCCTGCGCTGCATGACCACTCCGGTTATCACTTTGGCGCAGGGCCCGAGCGAATCCGCCGCCTTGACGCAACCCAGGTGAAGGCTGTGCGCGCGGCTATTGACAGTGCGGACGATCGCCTGTGAAAACACTCTATCTTGAGGACTTCACGCCTGGCAGGACCTTTGACCTCGGCACAGTCACCGTGAGTGAGGCCGAGATTGTCGCCTTCGCGCGCCAGTATGATCCTCAGCCATTCCATCTGGATGCTGCCGCCGCCGCGCAAACGCCGTTCGGCGGCGTAGTCGCCTCGGGTTGGCACACCGCCGCACTGTGTATGCGGCTGCTTGTGGACGGCCTGATCAACCGAACGGCAACGCTCGGGTCACCTGGAGTCGATACGTTGCGCTGGTTGCGTCCGCTGCGCCCCGGCGACACGCTTCACCTGCACGCCACCGTGAGCGCCGTTCGCCCGTCTGAATCGAAACCGGATCGAGGCGTGCTGACACTTCATCTCGCGGCATACAATCAACGAGGCGAGGCGTTGCTTTCAATGGAGGGAGTCAACTTCGTCCGGCGCACGCCACCCTGAAGTAGCCTGGGAGCATAGTCGACCGCAAGCCACACAACAGGTACACGGAGGCGCGGAGGCACAGAGCAAACACGGAGAACTGCATTGCTGGCCAAGCTTTCCTCTGCGTTTCTCTGCGTTTTTGCGCCTCTGCGTCGCTGGTATCTGGCCGGTTTGGTCAAGACACGACTTGAGACGGAACATTTTCCTCACCAGAGACCGTCCAAAACGCAATGACAACCATTCTCCGGCGCGCGCGCCGCCCATTCCTTCGTGCCATAGCAGGCGTCGTTCTCCTATGGGCGATTGCCTGGTTCGCGCTCTTCTCCGATCTGCCACCAGTGCGCGCCGTCGAAGAGCGCAGCGTGCGCGCCACCACGCAGATCCTCGATCGCAATGGTCTCGTTCTCTACGAGGTGATGGACCCAAACGCGGGCAAGCAATTCGATCTTTCGCTGGACGCAATCCCGCCCGCCTGTATCAATGCAACCCTCGCGACCGAAGATCGGCGCTTCTATTCCCACTTTGGCGTGGATCCGATTGCCGTTGTGCGCGCCCTCTATCAGAACCTGCGT
Organism: uncultured Chloroflexia bacterium; assembly: GCA_963735275.1. Taxonomy (GTDB): domain Bacteria; phylum Chloroflexota; class Anaerolineae; order Caldilineales; family Caldilineaceae; genus UBA5069. The sequence continues at coordinate 2,153,233 of CAVTKJ010000004.1, forward strand.
GCCGATGGCGACATCGTTTCCGGCGGCAGCACGATTACCCAGCAGGTGGCGCGCACGCTGCTGCTGGGTCCGGACGAGCGCTACACGCAGAGCCTGCGCCGCAAGTTGCGCGAGGCCTGGCTTGCCTTCAAGCTCGAAGCGCGCTACACAAAAGACGAAATCCTTGCGCTGTACCTGAACCAGACCTACTACGGCAATTTCGCGTTCGGTATGGAGGCGGCCGCGCAAGTCTTCTTCGGCAAGCCTGCGGCACAGATGTCGCAAGGGGAGTGTGCACTGCTCGCAGGTTTGGTCCAGTATCCAACGGGCTACAATCCCCTTGTGGAGCCTGATTATGCCAAGGCGCGCCAGCTTACCGTGCTGCGCCTCATGCGCGAGGCCGGCTTCATTGATGCCACGCAACAGGCGGCGATTGGCGCCGAGCCGCTACGCTATCGCTCCAGGCTCTTTGACATTCAGGCGCCCCATTTCGTCATGTACGTGCAGGATCTGCTCTACCGCAAGTTGGGCGCCGAAAGGCTGCGCGAGGGCGGGCTGCGCGTGACAACCACCCTGGACCTCGGCCTTCAACACACCGCCGAAAACGCGGTGGACTATCGCCTCGACCTGCTGAATTGCCGCAGACCCGGCCTCTGCACTCCCACAACGGACCCCAACCGGCGCGTTGACAACGCCGCCGCCGTGGTGCTTGACAGTCGCACCGGCGACATTCTGTCCATGATCGGCAGCCCCGATTACTTTGATGCATCAATCCAGGGAAACGTCAACGCCGCCCTGAGCCTGCGCCAACCCGGCAGCGCGATCAAACCGTTGACCTATGCGGCCGCACTCGACCCCGCATGGAGCGCCACCGCCGGCGTCGACGCACTGACGCCCGCCACGATCATTGCCGACCTGCCCACAACCTTCTACGTGACAAATGTGGACGGAAGTCGCGTACCCTACACGCCTGTCAACTATGACAGGCGCGCCCATGGCCCGGTGAGCGTTCGCGAGGCGCTTGCCAACTCCTTCAACGTGCCCGCCGTCAAGGTAATGGACCGTCTGGGAGTCGGCACGCTCAAGCGCATTGCCGGTGAGGCCGGAATCACAACCTTCACCGGCGATTTTGGCCTCGCACTGACGCTTGGCGGCGGCGAAGTGCGCTTGCTTGAGCTGACTGCAGCCTACGGTATGCTCGATGATGGTCGTCGCCTTGACCCGCGCGCGCTTTTGTCGATCGAGCAATTGCATGGGTCAGATGCTCCCGAAACGATCTTTGCTGCACCGATGGCTTCACCAGGCCCCCAGGTCATCGAGCCGCAAAGCGCATGGCTGCTCACCGACATTCTCGACGACGACATTGCACGCATTCCTGCATTCGGCGGCAATTCGGTCTTGAGTCTTCCCTTTGCTGCAGCCGCCAAGACGGGCACTACAACCGATTGGCGCGACAACTGGACGCTCGGTTACTCGACCGCACGGGTGGTTGGCGTGTGGGTGGGCAACGCCGACAACGCCCCCATGCTTGACGTGAGCGGAATTGACGGCGCGGGACCGATCTGGCGCGACATCATGCGCGCCGCACATGCCACGGATCCACCGCCCTTCACCCGCCCGGCGGGCATCGTCGATGAAACCATTTGCGCGCCGAGTGGGATGCTTGCCACGCCCGATTGCCCACGCACGCGCACCGAACATTTCCGTGCGGGCAGCCAACCCACTCAGGCCGACACCCAGTTCAGACGCATTGCGATCGACCGAGCAACCGGCCTGCGCGCAACCGCGGAGACGCCACCGCAACGCGTGGCCGAGCGCGTCTACTGGGACTTGCCCGCCCAGTACCGAGACTGGATGACGGGACAAGGCATCGCGCTGATTCCGCCATCCCAAACCGCAGATGCACGGCCCACCGCTGCGCGTGCGCATGACGTGGGCGCAACGCCCTCCACTGCGGTCGACAGCCCGCTCGTCTTGCGCGACCCCACATCCAACACGGCGTATCGTATCTATCCGGGGATGGCACGCGCGCACCAGCGCATTGCCGTCGGCGGTTACGTTGCAGACGGCGATCCGTGGGCCTCCCTGCGCCTTGTGGCCGAGGGACCGACCGGCCGCCTCGTCATTGCGGAGAGTTCGGAGAGCGCAAACATTTCGGGCTGGTGGGCGCTCAATACCGGCTCCTGGCATTTTCGGCTTGAAGGGCAGCGCACGTCAACGTCGCCGTGGGAGTTGAGCAGCCCTGCGCTCGTGGTTGTCGAGGAGTACGCGCATACTGCCGAGCAAGTCGCACAGCAGGTCGATGCCGGCGCCGCGCAGTCAAGAATAATCGCAGCATTTTCATTACGATCCATAGGCGAATTGCAACAGTACGTAGTTCACATTGTTCCTGGAGGGAATCTCATGCGTCACAGCAGCGCACGCGTAACGACGCCGTATTCAACCCTGACATCCCGACTTTTCGTTTGGACGCTCGTCCTCAGCATGTTGCTTTCGGCAATGCCCACACCCGCCTTTGCGCAAACAGCGCCTGCAGATCCGTTCAGCGTTCCGCCGGCGCTTGTCAGCGTCGCGCCACAAAGCGGCCAGTCGTGGCGCGGCGAGACGGTCACCTGGACATACGATCGGCCTGCGGGGATAGCCGGCTACACTGTGACGCCAAACATTGCCGGCGAATGGGCCGTGAATGACACGGTCGTGACCTTTGCTCCCGGCGCAACGCCTGAACCGGGCGTCCGCTACAACTTTCGTTATGATCTGTCACCCGGCGGTACACCCGAGAATCCGCCCCCGGCCGACGCACCCGTGCGCCAGGTCGACCTTGCGCTCATCGGCGCAACGCCGCTAACCGTCACAGCGACGCAGCCGAGTGACGGTGCGACAGACATTGGCGTTGAGGGGCAGATTGTCGTCTCATTCAATCACCCGGTCGTCCCGCTCACGGGTGCGTCGGCGCAGGCCGATCTGCCTCAGCCGCTCACAATTGTTCCGGCCCTCGATGGCACGGGAATATGGCTGACGACGTCCATCTACCAGTTCACCCCAGCCACAGGTTTTGCCGGGGCAACACAGTACGACGTGACCGTTGACCCGCTCGAAGCGGTCACCGGCGATTTCATGATTGATCCGTTCAGCTTCGGCTTCACCACCTCTGAACCAATCGTCAGCTCGGTGCAGCCGGAAGGCAGAAGCGCCGCGCCGGATTCAGTTGTCTCAATGCGATTCAGCCAGCCGATGGACCACACGTCGACCGAGGCGGCATTCTCGCTAACTGGTGACGTTGCCGGTGCGGTCGACGGAACCTTCGCCTGGAATGAGCTTGCAACGATGCTGACGTTTACGCCGACTGCCAACCTCGCGTTCGGCGAAGGCTATGAGATTTTTCTCGATTCCAGCGCCATGCCCGCGAGCCAGTTGGGAACGTTGCGCGAATCGTTTGACAGCTATTTTAGTGTCGTGCCTCTTCCGTCGGTGGTCCGGACAAACCCGGAAAACGGCGCCGACAACGTCCTGCCGGAGCAGCAGGTGAACATCAGCTTCGCCTCGACAATGAGCCGAACGACGCTCCTTGATGCCATCACCATCAGCCCAATGCTTACGACCACCACCGTCTACTCCTACTACAACGAGTGGGACGGCCAGTTGGTGCTCGAGTGGAACAAGCAGGCCAACACCGAGTATACCGTCACCATCGGCGGCGAGGCAGAGGATCTATACGGCAACACCCTTGGTGACGACTACGCACTGAAGTTTAAGACGGGCGATTTCTCGTCGTTCGTGCGCGTCGATCTCGAGCGAATCACCCAGTTCACGCCAATATCAAGAACTTACATCAGCCTCTACTACCGCAACATGGATGGACTTGAGACATCCTTGTACCGCATGCCCGTCAATGAGTTTGTGAATGAGTTCAACGGCCCGAACTCATGGAATGCGTGGCAGAACTACGACCCGGCAAACTCCGCCAACGAACTGGTGTGGACGCGCACGTACACCACGACTGACGAGCGCAACGAGACCTATCAGCGCATCATCACGCTCAACGACAGCGCCGACGAAACGCAGGGCAGCCCGCTCGAGCCGGGTATCTATATCCTGCAGACACCGCTGCCACCCCAACCTGTTGATCCCTATTCCGGGCAGGAGCCGCTTGCCTACGCGATCAACATCATCGTCATCAGCAATCACGGCATCGTGGTCAAAAAGAGCTACGGCGGCGACAGCCTTGCCTGGATAACCGACATCCAGAGCGCCGCGCCGATTGGTGACGAGTCCGTGGACTTCCTGACCGCAGGCAGCCCGTCGGCCGACTCCACAACTGACGCGGATGGAGTGGCGCGGGTCATCCTGCCCACCAATCCCGAAGGTCAGTGGCTGCCATTGATCGCCACAGTGGGCCGGCCCGGGGACGCCAACTTCGCCATCGCTTCGTCAGACTGGAACCAGGGTATCGCCTCGTGGGACTTCAATGTGGATGGCGGCTACACGCTTGAACCCTGGAACACGCTCTTCTACACGGAACGCCCCATCTACCGGCCGGGCCAGACCGTCTATTGGAAAGGGATTGTCCGCAAGCTCGTCGACAACGCCTACGTCCTTCCCGAAGCAGGCGCACCGATCACGATCACAGTAACCAACGATCGCGGCGATATTGTTCATCAGCAGTTGGTCAACTTCAATGAGAACGGAACGGTCAACGGGGCGTTTGAACTCGCACCCGACGCGACTTCCGGCTACTACTACATCCTCGCCACCTACTATCTGAGCGAGCGGCAGATCATCAATGGCGGCACCGGCTTCCAGGTGGCATCGTACCGCAAGCCCGAGTTTGAGTTGTCGGTCACGCCCTCGCAGGCCGAATACGTTCAGGGCGAGACGATCAGCGTCACCGTACAAGCCGATTACTTCAGCGGCGGTCCCTTGGGAGACGCACCGCTCACATGGCGGGTGATCGCGCAGCCCTACTACTTCTACTGGGATGACGCCCCCGATGGGCGCTGGTACTCGTTTGAGCCATTCGACCCGGAGCAGGAGAAATTCGACCCGTACGCCGGGAGCTTCTTCAGCGGGCTGGTAAAGGAAGGCGAGGGCAAGACCAACGCCGATGGCTCGTTCACCCTCGCGCTGCCTGCCGACCTGGCAGGCGCGCGCCAGAGCCAGCTATGGACGATCGACGTGACCGTGCAGAGCCCCACGAACCAATTCGTGAACGGCTTCACCGCAGTTCCGGTTCACAGGGGCGATTTCTACATCGGGCTCAGCCCGCAATCCTATGTGAACGAAGTGGGCAGCCCAAGTGTTATCGACCTCGTGACGATCGCCCCCGACGGCAAACCGGTTGGCGGCGTTGACCTTGACGTGACAGCCTATGAGTATCGCTGGAACAGCGTGCAGGAGAAGGGCGCCGATGGACGCTTCGCCTGGACGACGAGCGTAGAGCGCGTGCCGGCGTCCACGGAGCGGGTCCGGACGAATCAGCAAGGGCAAGCCACCTTCACCTGGACTCCCACCAAGTCCGGCCAGTATCAGATTGTGGCACAGGGTGTCGACGGCGCCGGCAATGACATGAGCAGCGCTGTCTTCACCTGGGTGAGCGACCCCGATCCCAGCGCGGTGGCATCATGGCGGCGTGACAACAACGACCGCATCGAGCTCATAGCCGACAAGCGCACCTACGCGCCGGGCGACACTGCGCGCATTCTCGTCCCCAACCCCTTTGAGGGCGACGTCACCGCGCTCATCACCTACGAGCGGGCGGGCGTCGAAGAGCAGCGCGTGGAGACCCTGCGCGGCAGCAGTCGCACGTTGGAAGTGCCGATCACCGTCGCGGAGATCCCCAACTTCTTCGTGAGCGTGGTTCTCGTCAAGGGGATCGACGTAACGAACCCTACACCGGCCATTCGCGTGGGCCTTGTGCAACTGAATGTCGACACGGCCGCCAAAGCGCTTGCGATCGACGTCACCACCAGCGCCGGCGCTGAAGAACCCGTCGCAGCGCCTGGCGAAGTCGTCACTTGGACTCTTACCGTGCGCGACGAAACAGGCGCGCCTGTTCCCAACGCCGAGGTCAGCGTGGCGCTCATCGACAAGGCGCTTCTGAGCCTTGTGTCGATGGGTGACCAGTCGCTTCTCGAGTTTTTCTGGCGACAACGGCCTCTGGGCGTAACCACGGGTGCAACGCTCATCATCAATCGCGACCGCATTAGCCGGCAGTTGAGCGATGGTGCGAAGGGCGGCGGTGGCGGCGACGGAAGCGCAATCGATGTGCGTGAGGACTTCCCCGATACGGCGTACTGGCGCGCCGATTTGATGAGCGACGCCGACGGGCTGATCAAGTTCGCCGTCGAGCTTCCCGACAACCTGACCACCTGGCGGCTAACGGCGCGCGCAGTTACCGATAAGACGCTAGTAGGCGACAAGACCTTCGACCTCGTCGCCACGAAGGATCTTCAAGTGCGTCCGCTGCTGCCGCGCTTCTTCACCGCGGGCGACCGCTCGCGCATTGGGGCGGCGGTCATCAATACCAGCGAGCAGGACGCGACAGGCACGTTTACCTTGCGCGTCGAAGGTGCGACCTTCGATGGCAATGCCACGCAGCCGCTCAACCTTGCGGCAGGGGCGGCGACAGCCTTCAACTTCCCGATCGCCGTGGGCAGCAACACCGATGCAGTCACCGTCACAATGACGGCCGACGGCGGCGCCCTCACGGATGCTGTGCGTCTGGTCGTCCCCGTCAAGCGCTACCAAACGCCGGAAGTCGTCGGCTCGTCGGGCCAGCTGGACGGCACCAGCGCGTTCGAGTCGATTCTTGTCCCCAGTGAAGCCACGAACGACGGCGAGTTGCTCGTTCAAGTGGAGCCAAGCCTTGCCGCCGGACTTCTGGATAGCCTCTCCTATCTTGAGCACTATCCATACGAGTGCAACGAGCAAACCGCCAGCCGTTTCCTGCCCAACATCTTCACCGTCCGCGCCTTGCGCGCTCTCGGCGTTGACAACAGGGCGCTCGAAACCAGGCTTGCATACCAGTTGGGAGTCGGCGTACAACGCCTCGTCAACACCCAGAATACTGACGGCGGCTGGGGCTACTGGCCCAACGAGGAGAGTACACCTTTCGTCACCGCCTACATCTTGTGGGGACTTGGCAACGCCGCGACAATGGACTTTGCGGTTCCCGAATCTGTCATGGACAGGGCTATCGACTACCTGAACCTTCAGTTCGTGGCGCCCGGAAGCGTCGCCACGGCCGACAACTGGCGGTTGAACGAGATGGCCTTCATGCACTTCGTCCTTGCCGAGATGGGGGACGCCGACCCCGGCCGTATGAGCACGCTCTACGACGTGCGCGAGCGCCTCGACAACTACGGCCTGGCATACCTCGCCATGGCTCTCTTCGACGAAGATCCCGCAGACCAACGCATCGCGACGCTCATGGATGACCTGGCCGGCGCTGCGTCGACCTCCGCCACGGGCGCGTGGTGGCAGGAGGCAAGCGCGGACTGGCAGACCTTGAACACCGACATTCGCAGTACGGCCGTCATTCTTGAGGCCTTCACGCGCATTCAGCCGGAGAACCCGCTTCTGCCCAACGTAGTGCGCTGGCTCATGCAGGCACGCGCCGCGGGCACATGGAGCAGCACGCAGGAGAATGCCTGGTCCATCATTTCTCTCACCGACTGGATGGCGGCCACGGGAGAACTTGAAGCGAACTACGCCTGGGACGTCACATTGAACGACGCAGCAATGGGCTCCGGCGTTGTGGATTCCACGAACCTTGGCGCACCGATCATGCTGCGTACGGCCGTCGCCGATATGCTGCGCGATGAGGCCAACACGCTTCATCTCAGTCGCGACAACGACAGCGGCCAAATGTACTACACTGAGCACTTGCAATACTTCCTCGATGCGCTTGCCGTGCCTCCCGCAAGCCGTGGAATCGTGGTGGACCGCCAGTTCAGCGTCAATGGCGAGCCTGCCAACACGGCCAGGGTTGGCGATATCATCAGCGTTACCGTCACGGTGGTGGCGCCGACGAGCCTCTTCCAGATGCGCGTCGATACGCCGATCCCGGCCGGCGCAGAAGTTATCGATCCGAATCTTGCCAACTCGCCGCAGTACGACGAGTACGGCAACCTCATCCAGGCGTGGAACTGGGACGCGTGGAATCCCACCTACAAGGATTACCGGGATGACGGCGTTTCGCTGTTCGAAAGCTATCTAGCGGCCGGCACCTATCAGTACACGTTCCAGGTGCGCGCCACCGTCCCCGGCGAGTACCGTGTGCTTCCTGCCTACGCCGAGATGATGTACTTCACCGAGGTGTGGGGGCGCAGCAGCGGCGAACTGTTCACAATCACCGAGTAAACGCCGGCAACAACCAATTGGCTCACAGTGCAGGGCATAGCGATCGAAGCGAGGCTTCCGAATTTGGAAGCCTCGCTTCTTCACGAGATGCCCAGGTTGCGCAAGAAGCGGGTGGAGCGCAGTGCCACCTTCGCCTATACTCAATGCACCGTGACGTGGCCCGCAGCGAACCAAACATCGCGCGGGTTTGATGCGCAGGAAAAGTCCGCCGGCGTCTATTGCCGGAGGGTTATCAGGGAGGAGTCAAAATGTCGACTACAGTGGGGATTGGCACCGATGCGACCATGGCCGAATCCCTTGAAGAGCAACGCTGGCTTGCAGTTGCGCGGCGCGAATCGGAGCGCAGCTTTGTGTATGCAGTCTCCACAACAGGCATCTATTGTCGCCCGGGCTGCCCGGCGCGCACGCCGTTGCGCGTCAACGTGCGCTACTTCGTCACGCCGGCAGAGGCGCGAGCCGCCGGCTTCCGTTCATGCAAACGCTGCCACCCCGACGTGCAAGTCGCGCTTTCAGCCTCATCATCGGAACCAATCAAGTAGTCCCTTCTTCCACGCCCAACCCACAGAGACAGAGGCGCCTATGCCGGCCACCTTGTACGTTGGGCCCGCCGCATGCGGGAAGACGCAGCACATCCTCGATCGCGTCCGCGATGAGGCGCGCGGCCTTCGCTCCCTCCCAATTGTGTGCGTGCCGACGGCGATCCAGGTGCGCAGCGCAAGCCGCCGCCTGGCGCTGGATGGCGGCGTTCTTGGCGTTCGTGTCACCACCTTCGATCATTTGTGCGATGCGATTCTTGCGTTGGCGCCGACGCCATATGTCGAGCTTGCCGATGAGGTGAAGTATCGCCTGATGCGCGCCGAAACTGAAGCGTTGCGCGATGCGGGCCAGCTCAAGCACTACGCGCCAATTGCCGACAAACCCGGATTCATCGAAGAAGCGCTGCGTCTCGTTGCCGAGATGAAGGGCGCACGCATGGACCCGCTGCTCCTGGAGGAGCAATTGCTTTCTCGGAGCGCCCCGGCCCGCCTGCTTGATCTCGCTGCACTCTATGCGGCGTGGCAGGCGCGCTTGCGTGCAGGCAACTGGACCGATCGCGCCGGCTTGCGCTGGCTTGCAGTGGAAAGCGTGGAACAAGGTCTCGCCGTGCTGCCGCAATCGTGGTCGCTCATCGCGTTCGACGGTTTTGACAACTTCACCGAGGTCCAACTCAGCCTGGTGGCGGCGCTTGCCGCCCTGCCTGACGTGAAGGTGATCGTGACCCTCACTGGTGACGTGGATGACCACGGTGACGCGCCATCTCGAGCGGTGCATGGCCGCTTCCATGCCACGCGCCGCATGGTCGAACGATCGCTGGGAATCGATGCCATACGGCTGCCGCAGGAGCGCCCCGCAGATGCCTGGCAGCCGGCACTGCTTCACCTGCGCGACGAGTTCCGCATGCCGCGTATCACCGAAGCGCCGTGCGGCGACACCGTGACATTTGTCGCGGCATCCAGCCGGGCACTCGAAGTGCGCGCTGCCATGCGCTGGCTCAAGGAGCGAATCCTGCGTGACAACGTGCCGCTCCACGAATGCGGCCTTGTGGCACGCAATGTGCAACCATACCTTCTGCTCGTTGACCAAACGGCTGCAGAGTTTGGCATGCCTGTGCAAATTGAGGATGGACTGCCGCTCGCGCTCAATCCTGCCATTGCAACCCTACTCACCCTCATGCACGTGCTGCGTCAGGGCGAAGGCGGCATTCCACTGCTGCCCCGCCTGCCGCTGATTGACCTGTGGCGTTCGCCCTATCTTGACCTGAGCGCCTTCAACGCATTGCCCGGAGATGCCGATCTGCTTGATGCCGCCGCTCGCACGGCGCTGGTGAGCGGCGGCCTTGATGAGTGGCGCGCCGCGTTCGTCTATCTTTCTGCCGGCGCCGCTGATGTCGAGGAGGTTTCAAGCGCGATTGATGGCAATGATGAAGCCGACGACCCGGTCGTGACTGGACTTACACCAAACGAGGCCCGCCGACTTGGGGCGGTCTTTGAAGCCTTCGTCCGGCGTCTGCTGCCGCTCGCCGCGGCCCCCGTGGAAGCACACGTCAATTGGCTCGAGGAGATTATCGGCGACGCGACAGAAACCGATGAGTACGAAGAGCTGCCCATCGAGAGCGCAGGCAGGCCAAGTCTCGGAGTGATGAAGCGCATCATCGGTCTTCAATCGGCGCCACTTCCGACCTCTGCACGTGATCAGGCTGCAATGCGCAAGTTCAAGGAGCTCCTGCGCAGTCTCATTTGGGCTCAGGAGATTGTCGGCACGACAACGCAACTCTACGCTGACTTCGTCACGGACCTTACGGCCGCGGTGCAGACGCAGCGCTATGATACGCGACCGCACTCCGAAGCAATCTTCGTCGGTGCGACGGTGCAGGCGCGCGGCGTTCCCCTGCGCTTGCTTGCAGTCCTGGGGATGGCCGAAGGTGAACTCCCTGCCCGCATTGGCGAAGACCCTTTCCTTCGTGATGATGACCGGGACGCACTGCGCGACGACTATCCGGGCATCAAGTCCTCGACTGAAAGCACAGAGGCCGAGTTCTTCCTTGACACGATCACGCGGCCGCGCGACGCACTTCTCCTTGTGCGGCCAAGCCTGACCGCCTCCGGCGCAACCTGGGAGCCATCGGCATACTGGCATGATCTGCGCGGCTCGCGTCGACGCAGTGGTGGAGCCAGTTGCGCTTGGCCGTCCCGTCGCGCCGGAACGGGCGGCGTCAGAGGCCGAACTGCTGGAGGCCCTTGCGGTCGCGCGACGGTTGCCTGACGAGCCCGCTCCTGCCGAGACGCTCGTCCAGCGTCACGCACGCCTGCTTGACAGCGCGGCGATCTTCGCCGAGCGCGCCCGCCACGCCGCCACCCCATGGGATGGGGACCTTGCGCTGGATGTCGCCGACCTCCGCTATCCTGCGGACTTCACGTGGAGTGCCTCGGCGCTGGAGACGTACATTGCCTGTCCCTTCCAGTTCTTTGTCCAAAGACGACTCAAGGTGGAAGCGCGCCCCGAGCCCGAGGACGGCCCCAGCCGCGCGCAGATCGGCAGCCTCTACCACCACATCATGCAGCGGCTCTACGCCGAATACCTCAATGCCGACGCTGCACCTCCTGTTGAGAAGGTACTCGCGCAAGTGAATGCAGTCGCCGGCCCCATTCTTGCAGCGGCGCCCGCAGCCCAGGGCTTCCGCGTGCCGACTTCCTGGCCGCGCACGTGCGAGGAAATCATCGAGAATGTGCGGCGCTCGGTGACCGCGCTGGCGGAAGTCGGCGGAACGCCGATCGCCCTCGAGTACTTCTTTGGCGGTGACCACTCTTTCGTAATCGAGCCGCCATATGCGCCCGGTCTCCCTTGGCCTATGGAACAAGATGCGCCGCTTCCTATCTACATGCACGGCGCAATCGATCGCATGGATCGCATGAAAGACAGCAGTCTGCTCATCATCGACTACAAAACGGGCGTCTCAGGCCTCGAATCCAAGTCCAACCTGACAAACGGCAAGAAGTTGCAGCTTGCCATCTACACCCTGGCCGCAGCGGTCGTCGACGACAATACCAAAATCAAAGCGACCTACTTCTTTGTGCACAAGGGAGAGGCCGCCAAGTGGTTTCTCACGGGGACAACTTCAACGCCGGACAGCGCCGTTCTTGAGGCGAAGGGGCACATAGGCAAGGCCGTCGCTGCAATCAGAAGCGGCAACTTCGTGCCCAATGCGCCCGAAAATGGCTGTCCAGATTATTGTGCCGCCGCCGCATTCTGCTGGCATGTTGTCCGCAAGGAATGGTGACGCCGATGACAACCCTGCGCTACGTAGGTACTGATCCGATCGTCAAGCGACTCGACCCTAGCCCGGAGCAGCTCCCTGCCGTGACGGCCCGCGACGTGGATGTGCTCGTGCACGCGGGCGCCGGCACCGGCAAGACACGCACCCTGATTGCTCGCTTCCTTTCACTTGTTGCCGAGGGAAACGCGTTGCGATCGATTGTTGCGATTACCTTCACGGAGAAGGCCGCCCTCGAAATGCGCAGCCGCTTGCGTGACGCCATTGGTAGTTACTTGCAGGACGAAACGCTCGACCCGGCCACGCGCGACAAGTGGCAACAGACCGAGCGCGATCTTGATAGCGCCCGCATCGGAACAATCCATGCGCTGTGCAGCGAAATCCTGCGTCGCCACCCTGCCGAGGCCCGGATTGACCCACGCTTCACCGTTCTTGACGAAGGACAGGCGCTCATTCTGCGCGCAAATGCGCTGGATGAAACGATGGCGGCTGCAGTGGTCGACGAAGCGTGCGAACCCCTCTTTGCGCTGCTGCAGGTGGAGGCCGTGCGCTCCCTGCTTGAAAAACTGCTCGGCAGGCGCCTTGAGCTTGCAGGCACGGGCGGTGATTCAGTCGGTGATTCAAGCGGTGATGTGGTGGACGCAGGCGCGAATGAGATACTCGAGCGCTGGGCAGCTGGAATCTGTGCACTTGCGAACAATCCCGAACTTCTCCACAGCATTCAGGTACTGCGCGTCTGCCGCGATTACGCCGTCGACCATGACGAAGCGCGTGCCGACAAGGCCTACCCGCTGGTCTGCGAAATTCTTGACCTGTGGGACGCGACGCTACCAAAGCATTCAGATCTCGAGTGGGCGGCGACTGGCCACGCTTTCTGGCAGATTCAGCCATGCCTCAAGAGTGTGGGCAAAGATGGCAACTGGGGAGATGCTAAGCCCAAGGCGCTTTTCAAACAGATTAAGCGACTTCTCAATCCTGACGATGTCGAGAAGCCACCGGACCCTGAGGCCGACCTGCGCATGCTCGCTCTGCGCCCGATCATTCGCGCCCTCAACGCCGACGTCAACTCGCGCTATCTGGCGGCAAAGCAGAATCTGCGCACCCTCGACTTTGATGATCTGGAGGCGGGCGCACTTGCGCTCCTGCAAAACAATCCGAGTGTGCGCACAGAGTGGCAGCAGCAAGTTGCGGCGCTGCTTGTCGACGAGTTTCAGGACACGAACCTGCGGCAAGCAGCCTTGGTGAAGCTGCTGAGCCGCGGCCCAGGATGCCTCTTCATCGTGGGTGACGCCCAACAATCCATCTACGGCTTTCGTGGGGCCGACTTGCGCGTCTTTCGTCGAGAAGGTGACCGTATTGTGGCCGAGGAGGGTGCACGATTCACCCTTGCTCGCTCCTATCGAACGCATCCCGCACTCCTTGAGGCGATGGAGCGGCTGCTCAGCCCCATCTTCGATGATGGGATAACATCAGACTTCCGCGCACCCTTCGTTCCGCTGATTCCTGAGAGAACTGCAGCCGCACGCGGAATCGACACACCATATGTCGAGCTGATCCTCGGCGAGGGCAACAAAGCTGCCGGGTTGAACAGCGCAGCCAATGCGCTCGCAGATCGGCTGCACCGGCTCCACGCAAACGGCGTGCCATGGGGAGAAATCGCCATCCTCTGCCGCGGCTCAAAAGCCTTTGCCTACTACGAAGACGCGCTGGAACGCACCGGAATCCCCAATGTCACAGTGGCCGGCCGCGGCTTCTACGACCGGCCCGAGGTGCGGGATGTGCTCAACGCCCTTCACGCCATTGCCGACCCTTTTGACAATCTTGCCATGATTGGCCTGCTGCGCTCACCGGCGGTCGGCATGAATGATGGCGAGATTCTGCGAATCTGCGATGCTGCGCCCAAGGGCAAGCGTGAAGCGCCCGCGGCCGGCGCAATCTGGAAGCAATTGCGGCGAAGTGATCACGCGGTCGCCGCCAATGCCGTGGCGCTTGTCAACCGATTGAACGCGCTCGTCGGCCGGGTGACGGTGGCCGCACTTCTCAGCACGTTGCTCGGCGAAAGCAACTATGTCGCCGCATTGCTCCAGGCTGGCCAGGTGCGCGCCGCGCGCAACCTAACCAAGCTTCTTGACGAAGCGCAGGCCGCGCCCTCGCCCAGCGTGACGGAGTTCCTTGAGCGCATCAAGGCGCTGCGCAGCGCAACCACGCGTGAAGGTGAAGCACGCGCCGACGAGAGCGGCGCCGTCCAGATCATGACAATCCACGCGGCAAAGGGGCTTGAGTTCACTGTGGTTGTCATCGGCGACGCTGCAAGCTCCGCCGTAAACAGGGCCGATGCCTTCTACGTGAATGAAAACAACGAGGTCATCTTCTCTGCCAAAGTTGAGGAGGGCGGCGAGGGGCTGCTGTACACGACAGCCAGGGCACTTGGGTCGGCGATGAGCGAGGCCGAATCGGAGCGACTCCTGTATGTAGCGGCAACACGTGCGCGCGACTTGCTCATCATCAATGGCCATTGCACCGAATCCCTGGCAAGTACGAGTAGCACCGCCGGAAACTGGCTCGCTCGGCTGGTGCGCCTTGGTCGTCTTACCGATCTGGTTGGCGAAGCGTTTGCCGGCAAGGGTACTTGCACGATAAACAAGGCTGAGAGCTATGCCTGCACGGTTCATCCCTTCGCGCCGGGCGCGGTCATTTCTGCGGTGGCACCGATGGCCGGCGTTGCAGGGCCCGAAACGCACGCTCCCCTTCTCTGGAATCCGATTTTGCTGGAACCGCTCGCCTCCAAACCCGCGCAGGCGCAACAGCCCTCGCGCTCGTGGCGGGTGGCGTCAGCAGCACACGAACATGGCTCGCTTGCATGGGTGATCGGCGAAATCATTCACGCGGCAATTGCGGCCTGGCGCTTTCCCATCGAGGCGAACATGACTGCTTTCGATGCGTGGGCAATCGCCGCCGCGCAGGCGCGCGGCATACACCAGGCGAATGACCGGGCGTGGGTCCTGGGAGAGTGCAAGCGGCTCCTGTCTCGGTTGCACGCAAGCCCGTTTTTCGCGCAGCTCGACGCAGCGCGTCGCTTTACGGAGCTGCCTTTTCACTGCCTGGTCGACGCGGACGCATCGCCGTATGGGCGCATGGATCTCCTCTACGAGGCAGAGGGTGGCGGCTGGACGATTGTTGACTTCAAGAGCAACAATATGCAACACGTCCGTTCGGTGCCCGATTTCATCCGCGCACGCGGGTACGACGTTGCTTTGCGTCGCTACGGCCGCGCCGTGGAGATGTTTCTCCAAGTGCGTCCGCAGTTGCAGCTTTGCTTCCTCAACACGCCCGCGGGGATATCTGTCGTGCCGGTGCCTTTCGACGCCGATTGACGGGCGCAACTCGCGGCCAAATCCGTGAATCACAATTGCGGCATCGGCCGCGCATCTCCACCAATCAGACAGGCCGCCTGGCTTCAGGCGGCCTGTTCTATTCGTTTGACGCTTGAATGCACAGCGCGCAACCTGCGCCACGCTCACACGACGGCTTCCTGGCCGGCGCCGTCAAGCACCGGTCCGTCCATGCACAGGACGCGCCCGTCGTGTTCACACGCGCCGCAAATGCCGATTGCGCAGCGCATGTATGCCTCCCAGCTGAGTTGGCAGGGCACTTGCGCCTGACGCGCCGCAGCCTCGATCACGGAAAGCATGCCGTGGGGACCGCATGCGTAGATTGACGACACCTCGGCCTCTGCGAGAAGTGGCGCCAGCGCATCCGTCACGCGCCCGGGCCGTCCGGCGGAGCCATCCTCGGTGGTCACGTGCAATTGAAAGTCGGTCCCCGCAGCATGAAGCGCCTCGAAATTGCCCGTGTACAGGAGATTCTGCAGCGGCGCGAGCGCCCACTATCGTGCTGACGCGTGGCGTGCGTCCGGCCAGGGTCTGCGCGAGCCAGTAGAGGGGCGCGACGCCGTATCCGCCACCAATGAGCACGGCGTGGCCGCCTTCTGCAACGGGCCTGAATCCCCGGCCAAAGGGGCCGCGCAGCCACAACCGATCGCCCGGTCGCTTTGTCTGAAGCAACGTACTGAACGGACCGACGGCCGAAACCATGAGTGTCACCGGATTCGCGTCAACCAGCGAAAACGGCTTTTCGTCAAAGCGCGGCAGCCAAACCATGACGAACTGGCCGGGCACGGCGTCAAGCGCCAGGTCCAACGTGAAAGTGCGCGTGCGGTAGTTGTCCTGACGGACGTCTAGAATGCGAACCGCTGTGGGAAGCATTAGCAAATGAGCGTGCACGTTTGGTCCTTCACTTTAGGCATGAAGCTGCCAATTGCGGTTCGTGTGGGGCATCCCGGTGCAAAGGGCTAACTCTCCACTTTCTCTGCAACGAAGATGATAGTCACCGGGATATGGCGCAGCGCTGAAAGAGCATCGTCGCTGGGCCAAATCTCATCGAGCATTGCTTCAGGCGGCGCCGGTTCGAGCAGGCGGCGCAGCACGAAACCAGCCTCGCTCAGGGCGTCCAGCCACTCAGCCACAGTGCGGTGGTACGACACCATCGCCACGCCGGTCTTTCCAAAGGTCCAGTGCATGGCGCTTGGGTCAAAGTAGCTGCGGCTGGCGTAGATCGTCATGTCGTCGTCGGTTTCATCGAAGAAACAGTCACGGAATGGGTGGTCAACGCTGATGGCGATGCGTCCTCCCGGCTTGAGCACACGCGCGCACTCGCGCAGAGCCGGCCGAAGCTTCTCCACATATTGAAAGGCATAGGCGCTGAAGACAATGTCCCACGCGCCAGTAGCGAACGAGGCCAAATCGTCGGCGCGTCCCAACGAGAAGGGAATATCGACGGAGTGGGCCGCGGCCAACTCGCGCGCAAAATCAAGCTGCGCATCGCTGGGGTCCACGCCGGCGCATATTGCTCCCTGGCGTGCGAATGCGACGCTGCATTGTCCGCCACCGCAGCCCACCTCGAGGATGCGCATGCCGCGCACATCGCCCAGGAGGCGCAGTTCATTCTCGGGCGGGGACCATGGGCCATAGTGCGCGCTTTCGCAAGGGATTGCATGAAAGTCCTGGTACCAGGCGCTGATGGTGTTCCAGGCCGACCGCATGTCGACGCTTCTCTGCATTGTCACCTTTCGGGTTCCGTCAACGTCGCCGCCAAAGTTGGCCGCTGAACAATGCCTTAACTGGCAACCAGTATCGCGACTCCTGCCATCTCCATCAGTTCAACAAATTGGGGAGTCGGCTGCTTGTCGGTAATGACCTTGTGCACATGGTTGAATCCGGCCACTTGTGCAAAGCCAACCCTGCCAAACTTGCTGGAATCAGCGACAACAATCACTTCGCGAGCGCTTGCGATCATTGCCTGCTTGACAAGGGCTTCGTCCCAATGGGTCTCGGTTAGGCCGTACTCGGCATCGATGCAGCCCACGGCAAGGAACAGTCGATCGACGAATAGATGCTTGAAGGCATGGCGCGCAAGTTCGCCTGCAAGCGACCCTTCGATAGGACGTGCAATGCCACCCGAGACAACCACACGCGTTTCCGGCTGATTGAGGAAGAGGATTGCGATATGCAGGCTGGGCGTCAGGATGGTCAGATTTGGAACATCAAGCAAAGCACGTGCGACTTCGTAGGTGGTTGTGCCACTGTCGAGCGCGATGCTGTCACCGGCGGATACGAGACCGGCAGCCATGCGGCCGATTCGCACCTTTTCTGCCTGCATGAAATCCGCGCGCACGTGGTAGATCATCTCGAGGTTGCGGCCGCGCATGGTCACGGCCCCACCGTGGACACGCCGCAGCGCCCCTTCTTCCTCGAGATTCTTGAGATCGCGTCGAATCGTCATCAAGGACACGTCGAGCTGCTCGGCCAGTTCATTGACTACGACTGAGCCTCGCTCGTCCAGCGCACTGAGGATGACGTTCCGTCTTTGCTCTGGCACATTCATGGGCGCCACCTCTCAAATCAACCTGCAAACGATGCACCAGCGTCGCCGGGCCGTAGGTGTCACCTACCCAAGTGTCTTAAAGAATCGAGCGAAGCCGGAGTGCGAACCGCGGACGATATGACGCAAAACGCAATGACGCGATGGACGCGATGGACGCGATTTGGCACGGTGGAATGCAACTTGCCCGGAACGAGTCGATTTCCTTCAAGCCTTTGCGTACCAGTTCCCTCTTTGCGGCTCCGGTCCGAGATGTTGTTCTCATGCCGTTATGGCGTTGCGAGTAGCTCTCAACGCCATGATTGACGGGCAGAACGCGACCTTGCGCGGCAACGGCCGGTAACGCCGAGTCAATGTCGCGCAGCCGTTTACGGGCACCCTGGCCGACCTGACGCAGGCAGCCGCCGGACAGAGTGCGCGCCAATGCCTCCAGCCTTGAGGGGCGATTCCCATCTCCACATCTTCAGTTTGACGGTTTCTTGCCCGCCAACTACTTCCCGCATCGCGGCCCCAGGCAACCTGCAGATTCACCGTAGCGAACGCCCACTCAAGCGCTGTTGGCCCGCTACTGCGGCTCCGCGCTCCTGACTTCCAATTGACCACCGCCCATGCCCAATCCGATCACTGAATGACGAAGGTGATGTCAAAGTAGAGTGTTTGGCTCTCTGGTTGCACAACTGGCGCAACTGTCACGATATAGTCGCCTGTGTAGGGAATCGTGGTCTCCACGGAGTTGCTCAACTGACCATTTGTGCCGTAGATAGGCACGCTGCCGCCCGACGCATTGTTCACGGTAATCAGCAGCCCTTCGCCGTATGACTGCGTTAAGACCTGCATCCGCTGCCCGCCCATAATCGTCAGGATGTAGCGCTGCGGAACGCCGTTCACAATGACTCCGCTGCGCGCCGCCGAGATGGCCCCAGGCGCGAAGTTGACCCGTTCCATGCTGCTACCTGCCGGCGGCGGCGTTGGAGCAACTGCGCCGGATGCTCCCGGAATGATCAGCACCTGGCCCGGTGAAATCGTGCTTCCGCTGATGCCATTGGCGCTTTTCAGCGCGTCCACAGAAACACCAAAGCGTCCGGCGATGGAGGTAAGTGTATCTCCCCATGCCACGGTGTAATAGGGGGCGCTATAGGTTCCCGTTGCATGCTGGCTTGGACCGCGATCGTACACGCCGCCAGCAGAGCCACCGCCGCTGCTGCAGCGATTTACCACCGTTAGGACCGTTCCCGGCTCAATAACGGAAGGATCAGGCCCAATCGCAGCCTGATTCATGCTATAGACTTCCTGCCAGGTTGTGCAATACTTTTGGGCGATTTTCGAAAGAGTGTCGCCCGGCTGCACAACATGTGTCGTGTAACTCTGTGCCATTGCGGGGGCGGCGCCGAAAATGAGCGATGCCACCACCACAACGAGCAAGACCGTGAAGGTCATCGTTCTGCGCTTCCAAGTCATCTTTGGCCTCTCCTATTCCGCCAACGTGGGCGCAAGCATGTCGGCCGTCAACACAGCAGGCGCCTGGGCCGAATCGTTCGTAAGCGTCAAGGTTCCGTCGATCTTTACGTCCGGCGCAAAGCTCCCGACCCAGACAGCGTACTCACCCGCGCCTGTGGCAAGGTCAAGCAATGGGTTGAGATTGTCCGCGCCCGCCACGTCGTCAGAGCACTGAAACGCGCCGTCGGGTCCACGCACAACAAGTGTCGCGTCCTGCGCGGCCTCGACAAAGAGCCTCAAGTCACCATCGCCATCCCAGGTGAACCGATAGGTCGCCGCTGGATCGACGAAACCTGTACACTCGGGATTTCCCAGTTCAATGCCCCAGGCACCCAGCGCTCCACCTGCGTTGACAGTCATGGTCATCGGCAGATCGCTCGCTGCGACCGAATCCGGCGCGCTGCGCAGGGTGCGCTGCAGGACGCTTTCCGGCAGCATTGGCGCCTTCGCCATTGGGTCAACCGCCCGTGGCAGGAAGTTGCTCATGTCCATCGTCAACGGGTTGAGCGCGCTTTGCGTGACAACCAGAAGAGCCGGGCCCGCCGCATCCTCGTCTGAATGGCCCACGAACAACGCGTAGCGGCCTGGCACCGGATTCTGGACTACAACATATGGGTCAAGCGAGAGCGCGTTCAGATCGTCATTGCAGAGGACGTCGCCCCCAGGAGTGACGACGGTTAGAGTCGGATCACTTCGGCTGAGAAGGAAGAAGTGAAGCGCATCAACCGTCGGGTCGCTCCTCCAGTTCACAACAACATCGGGGGCCGTCGCGATCATGCCCAGACAACCCTCGCCAAGTGACTCTGCGGCAACGCCCGCGCCTTGCTCGGCGCCGCTGATCACGCTGATCAGCGCGGGGTCAAGCCAGAAACCTGGACCGCCCATATTGAGGCTGCCGGAGGTCGGCTCGGCGTCGATGTTCGGCGCCTCTGTCACAGCCGGCTCAGTCGCGTCCTCTGTCGTAGCCAGGTCAGTTGTGGTCTCTGGCTGCGAAGTGGCCTCCGGCTCACTTGTGGCCTCCGCCTCAGCCGTGACCAGTGGCTCTGCTGTGGACTCAATCTGCGACGCCGTGCCGTTCTCGAGCGGCGCCAGTTGTTCCTCAGCGATCAGGACGAGTTCATTGTCGACAAGCTCAAAGGTCTTGAGTACATGCTGTGTCGGGCAGCACATGGGGTCATCCGGCCCTTGCTGCACCATGTCCACCAAAATCACGCCGTCGGCAGTGATCTCCACGCTCTGGACGTCGACGCGGTCGCCAAGCAGAAGATTGGACACGTTGGCCGGTGCGCCTTGATCGTTGAGCACTGCGCTCAAATAGACGAAGTTGCCGCTGCCGCCGCCGTTGACGGCAAGCAGAACAACTGCGTCCTCGACTCCGTCGCCGTCCAGATCGCCGCGAGCGCGCGGTTCGAGCAGCCACACAAGCGTCTGCGTATCTGTGTCGGCAACGGGCTCACTATATTGACCGTCGACGAGCGTGGCGGCGCCACTCTCGCTCATCTCCACACTGTAAGTCGCGTTGGCGAGCGCCTCATCCGTTAGGACGCTGCCGTCGGCTTCCTGCTGCGCCGGGGCTGCGAGAAGTGCCGGCGCCGCCGAGAAAACAACAATCGTTGCGGCAATCGCGCCGGCAACGCCCATCCACCACTTGGTTGCCATGACTTGCATGGTGCCTCCCTCTCAATGCTTATCTGCAATACCTGTACAGCCAACCTGAACTTCACCCCACAACAGACCTGGAAAATCGCGTGATCCAACTGCATATCCCTACATGCTCGGCGCGTTTCCCGTGCACCCAACGTGCTCGCCTCCCCCGCTAGACGTCTTCATCTTCGGATGAAGCAACGGGCGCCGCGGGATCCAACTTCACCTTGCGTCGTTCGAGCTTGCCTACGACTTGTGCAATGTGCAACCGCAGATCATAGACATTCGGCATGAAGTTCACCGGCACACGCAATTCAGTTGCCAACTGATCATCAATCTCTTCGAGCTTTGCCAGCTCGCGGTCAATATCGCCAACCTGCATCATATCCACTTTAATTTCAACTTCATGCACGGTGTCGTACCAGCGGTAGATGCGGTTGCGGATCATCATGTCGTAAAGAGCCGGGCTCCGACTGACAAGTGGAACCACAATCAGGGCGATTGGAAATAGCAGCAGGAAGTATCGATCGAATAATCGCTGCCAACCAGAAAGGCAAGTATTTATCCAGCCACGAGGAGCCTTCCTTAACATCTGCGATGTAGGCGAGCGTCTCTTCGCGCACCGGCAGTTCTGCATATTGGAGATTCGGAAATTCGAATCGGTCCTCGAGTATTCCGCCCAGTTCATGGGTTCGCACGGCCGCAATTGTCATGAGGCGCAACAAGTCTGGGTGAAAATCATTGCGCACGACGAGATTCGCCACGGTTGATATGAGTTTCGTGTCTTCTCTGGGAATCTCTCGGGCCGGGTCCAACGTTCCAGCGTACAGGGTCAGTGCCCTCAGATAACCGTGACGTGCGGCATAGCCCTCCGCCATTTCAACACTCATCACTTCAACGCCCGGGAGTGAGAGGAACTCGGCGACGCGCGGCGATGAGGGCGACACAACCACAAAGGCTCCGTCGATTTCATCCTCCTTGAGAGCTGCCAGTGCGTCACTCGTGGAGAGATTGGCGAATTGGGCAGTGGTTGAAGTTACTGCCGTTTCACTGAGAACCATCGAGGCCAGCAAAGCAGTCCCGCTGTTCAGCTCACCCACTGAAAGGCGCTTTCCTGCAAGCTGCGAGTAATCGGTGACAGGTTGGCCGTCCCAGGAATCGGAACGATAGAAGAACCAGAGCGGCTCGAAGAAGATGCTTGCCATCGTGCTAAGATCATCCGGGCTGCCAAGCGCACCGGCGCCCCCCTGCACGAAACCTATGCCCGCGTCCCCATTCTCAAGGCGCGCAATAACCTCGGGCGAACCGGCCGTCGGCAGCAATTCAAGGTCGAAGCCTTTGGAGGCAGCGACTTGCTTGTACGCGAGTGCCGCGTCATAGTACGCACCGCCTTCACGACCCGTAAGAATTGTGAACTTCTGAGGTGGACGCTCTGCGAACATCCAGGCGACCATCGCCATCAGCAGCACGACACCCAGAAGACTGACAAGGAACATCCGATTCTTGCCCACAAGGTCTCCTAAAGGTCAATTCTGATGTTACGAGACGATGTTGGAAACTGATGTCCTGCTGCGATGAGCGCCTTCGGGGGAATGTCGCCGGTGATCGCGGTATGCGCCAATTCTACTCCTGAGCGGGCCGGCGGCAACGGAGGTTGCGTGCTCTGACTCGCGCAAGTGTGCGGAACGCAGCATCACGTCGGCCATGCCGACTCCATGCCCGCCGTCAACACATGGAGTCTTGCCGCAGGCGGCTCATCATCGATTCCGGGCCGAAATTCCGCCAGCAATACGCTGCCGCTCCCGTGGACGGTGACGCTGTCCTTGATCGAGTCATAGCGCACGCCAATCGGTGCGTCCATCGCCAGCAGGCGCGTGCTGCGCGCCTGCAGCGCGCCGAGCAAGGCGCGCACATCCTCGACCTCGCGTAGATCAGGGATGACCGCAGTCCCCGGCACCAGGCTCAGCCCGGCGCGCACACCGTCCAGTAGCGCCCCGCCCACCATGCTCACAACCTCGCCGACAAAGACCAGGGAGAGCCCTTCGGACGCCAACCTGCCCAACGCATCGAGCAGCCGTCGCCCCGGTGAGCTTTCAAGGAACGCTGGGGTAAAGTCCAGCACAAGCATTCCGATTGCGTCATAGTTCAGCCGGACAAAGCGAGGCGAATCGATTGCCACGGCCGTCATTTGCGGAAACGCTTTCAGCAGCGACGGAACCAGGGTCGGAGACTCGCCGTGAAGCACAATCGCCGTTGCCGCTACCCCGGGATCGGCAAGCGCGGCGAGCGACCCAATACACGCATTCACGTCAGAAAAGAGGAGCAGAGACATGAGGCCATTCTAGCGGAGGCATGAACGGATCGCAATCCACGGCAGGGTATGCCATGCTGATCGGATGTAGAACCGAGGAATGCACGGCCCGCAACACTGTAAGCAAGTTCATTGACAGAGGAACGCGATTCAGATATGGTATTGCGACGGTTCACCAAGGAGATTTGTTCGCAACAATGCCTACGCACTATGAGGGCACGCCGGATGAGGTGCTCGCCCTCGACACCTACATTAAGCTCTCGCGCGCAATGGAATCGCTTGACGCGCGCTTGTCGCGTCAACACACGCTCGACGGCTTGACCTTAACCCAGTTTGGTGTGCTGGAGGTGCTATACCACCTGGGATCACTCTCGCAGACTGCGATAGGCGCAAAGCTTCTCAAAAGCGGCGGCAACATCACCCTAGTCATCGACAATCTGGAGAAGCACGGCTATGTCAAGCGCAGACGCTGCGAGAACGACCGCCGAATCATGTGGGTTGATTTGACGCCGCTAGGCCGCGCCAAGATTGAAGCCATTCTGCCGGTTCACGTTGCAGCCATCACCGCAGAAATGCGCGTTCTTCCAGACGATGAGTTGCGTGAGCTCGGACGCCTGCTGCGCAAGTTGGGGCGAAACCGCGATGCAGCTATCTGCGAGCCCATCGACAACGCATACGATTACGACATCTAACTGCTGCATCCTGCAAGTCGGCGCGCATTTCGTAGCGGCTGCTTTAGCTGCCGTAGTCGAATCCCACACCGCGCGATTCAGTATGGCAGCTAAAGCAGCCGCTACGATTCATAGGCACACTTGCAGGATGCAGCAGTTAGTGCCCCGACATCCCTCACACAATCAGCATCGCATCGCCAAAGGAAAAGAAGCGGTAACCCTCGCGCTGCGCCTCGGCATAGCTCTCAAGGAGGATGCGGCGGCCCGCGTCCACGTCAGCGCCGTGCGCCTGCGCGATGAACGCGCTTACCAGCAGCAGCAGGCTTGAGCGAGGCAAGTGGAAATTGGTAAGCAGCGCATCCACCGCCCGAAAGCGATAGCCTGGGCGAATGAAGAGATTCACGTCACCCTCAAACGCAGCCACCCGCTTCCATGCACACGCTTCCGAGGCGTTGTAGGGATCGATCCCTTGCGCGGCCGTTGCGCCCCACTCAAGCGTACGCACCGCCGTTGTTCCCACAGCGACAACGCGCCCGCCGTGCAGGGCCGCGTCGTTGATGCGTCGCGCCGTAGCCGCGTTTAGCCCCGCCCACTCGGTGTGAATCTGGTGATCCTCAACGTGCTGAGTCTCGATCGGCCTGAACGTGTCGAGGCCAATGTGAAGCGTCACAGTATCAAGCTCCACGCCCCTGTCGCGCAGGGCAAGCAACAACTCGGGCGTGAAGTGCAATCCGGCGGTGGGCGCCGCAGCGCTCCCTTCGGGGCGGCTGTAGACGGTTTGGTAGCGCTCGGGGTCACCTGCATAGTCGGTGATGTACGGCGGCAGCGGGACTTCGCCCAGCGTGTCGAGGTAGGGCCTCACAGGTTCGGTGAAGCGCAGCAGGCGCGCGCCACTTTCTTCCACCGACACAACCAGCGCCGCAAACGACGACTCTGCGAAATGCAACTTCGCACCCGCGCGCAATCCATTGCCGCGCGTCAGCGCCACCCACTCACAACCCACCTCGTCCACCTGACGCAGCAGCAGAACCTCGACCGCGCCCCCCGTTTGCTTGCGCCCGTGCAGCCGGGCCGGAAGCACGCGACTGTCGTTTGCCACCAGTAAATCTCGCGGCCCGAGAAACTCGCCGATGTCGCGAAAGTGGCGATGACAAAGCGCACCCGTCGCACGATCGAGCACCATCAACCGGCTGCTGTCACGCGGCTCGGCGGGCTGCTGGGCGATGAAGTGCGGCGGCAGGTTGTAGTCAAAAAGGGATGTATCCACGAGACTCCGTTCGGCGAACGTTTCGGACTTAGTGGCGCTTGCGCATCAGCGGGCCGCTTGCAGTGACGCGCGCCTCACGGCCAGCGCGCGTTGCATGCGGCACGCTTCCACAAAGCCGTCCCACAATTGTTGCTGGCGAACTGCGGTGGCGCCTGCAAAGTCCTGGGCGCGCTCGGGATGCCACTGGACACCCCAAAACCACTTGCGCGCTGGGCAGACGTAGGCCTCGATAATCCAACCCTGCGAAACGTCAAACGCTGCGGGCCGAAAGCATGCGGCAAGTGTGTTTCTGTCCAGCGCCTGGTGGTGATACGTATTCACGGCAAGCAACTCGTCGCCAACTATCGCGCCAAGACCGCTGCCACTGACGATTGTTACATCATGAAGGCGCGGCGAATTCGGTTCAGAACGGTGACCGTCAATGTGCTGTATCATGCCGCCACCCGCCGCGACATTGAGCACCTGCGCCCCGCGACAAACACCGAAAACCGGAAGATCGCCCAGCAGGGCAGCGCGCCCAAGCGCCAACTCAAGTTCGTCGCGCCCGCGTGTCGATACTGGCAACCTCAACGCCCGCCTCTTCCTGGCCAAAGTAGCGAGGATGCACGTCGCCCCCGCCCGCAAAGACGATTCCATTCAGGTGATCAAGAATCTCGGGCGAGAGTCGCCCTTCAGTGTCCGGCGTGTACCTGATCCCGGAAGGCAACACTGTCGGCCCATCCGGCGCAAGAATCACGGGAAGCGCGCCGCGCTCACGCAGCCTGATCTCATAGTTGGCGGTCCAGCGGGCCGTCCACGCCTGGTCGTGCGACCGCGACGTGATGCCAATGAGAAGTTCGCCTTCACCGTTCGCCCCCGACTCATGTGCAGCCATCAGCGCCAATCTTTCGTGCGCCCTGCGCCAAGGAACTCGCCAACGCTCTCCCAGAATCGGTCCGGTTCCTCAAGAAAAGGGTAGTGGCCACTCTGCTCGAAGACGACCAACCGGGAGCCGCGAATGCCATCTTCCAGTTGCTCCGATGCCGGAAGTGGAAACTGAGGGTCGTGGCGTCCGCAAAGAATGAGTGTGGCCGCCGTGACCTCACCAAGCCGCGTCGTATAGTCGAGTTCGGTGGCAACGCGATGCCAGTCCCTGCGTCCATCGCGTCGGCGAAACCAATCGCGCCAGGTGACGGTCTCGCCAGTCACCAGTTCCTTGTTCGCATACGACTCGCGCCGGATCAAGTTCATCATCATCATCTGCGTGGCGCGATTGGGAATCACAATATGGAGCGTGCCGAGACCGGCCATGTTCCGGAACTGTGGGTGGCTTGAGTTCCACAGTGCACCCTCGGATTCCATATAGGCCGGCCCCCCCGCACCTGCACCGACCAACACCATGCTGCGCACACGTACGGGATGTTCGATGGCATATGCAAGCAGGACGAAACCGCCCATGCTGTGGCCTAGCGCGTCGACCGCGCCGTTTTCGCCGCACGCTTCCAGCGCCTGCGTGGCACAGGTGTGCATCTCCTGCATGCTCAGGCCGGCTTTGCGCGTTGAGCGGCCCGAAGCCGGCGGGTCAAAGGTGATAACCCGCCTGCGCAATGCCACAAGTCCGGTAATCAGCGCGTCAGCCATCAAATCGCCGGAAGATTCGAGACGGTGAGGCTCCGGCATCAGCAGAATTGGTTCTCCACTGCCAAACGAGTAGACGGCAAGACCGCCGACAACTGCGAAGGGCGTGCGCTTGAGTGAGTTCTCCATTTGCTTCTCCATTGACTTCGCCGTATCCGCGTCATCAGCGTGCCAAGATCTGCTTCCCTCTGCTGACGTTATTTCGCCTCCCGCGGCGGCAACGCTGGTGCAATCACGAGCCGATTTGCAACGATCTTTTCCACAGCCGCGCGCTGCCAGGGCATTGTGTGGTAGACACCCTCGCGCCACATTGGAATCTGATCATCATAGTTGGTGCTGATTGGATGACCCGATTGACCCGTCGCCGTAACGCTTGCCATGCGATCCCACGCCCCCACCTCTATGATCTGACGATACGAGGGAATCACCTGCACCATGCCGAGGGGGATTTGCGGTGTGTAGCGGGTCTGCAGCGGCGTACTGTTGTCGCCCCCGATTGGGATCGGCCCCCTGGTGAAAAGACCACCCACCAGGCGCGCACTTCCCAGCGGATGAGCGTAGAGAACCTGGTGGGTGCGGCCCCACTGCCACTTGAGTGCACTGTCGCCCAGCAGTTCACGGATCTGGTGAACGGCATGTGTGAGCGCTTCCTGGAGAAGCTCGTCACGCGTGCGCCGGCGTTTTGTTGCCGCCTCGGTATACCAGATGGACTGCTCGTCATTCTCGAGCAGCTCGAGTAGCCGCTGCTGCGCCTTGTCCACATGCGACGAGAAGGGAAAGATAGGGGCCGCGCTCGTGCCAAAATAGCTGTCGCCGCGCAGCGCCCAGTTTGTCGCCAAAAACCATCCACAGCAGGTCAATCAACGTGTAGTGGAAGACCAGCGCCGCCTGACTGTCGGGCTCCATACGCGCGTTCCACTTGCGCAGCGACTGGATGGCAACTTTTTCCCACGGGTCTTCGCTGTTGAGAAGGACAAGCCAGCGCACAAGCTCGCCGGCAAACTTGTTTGTCACATCGAGCTGGATCTCCTCCATGTCGCGCACGCTATAACGCTCGCGCTCTGCAAGCATCTCGTCGATGCGCTGGGCGCGATAGCCGGGATCAAACTCAATCCCCATAAAGTGAGGAGCGTCGTCACCAAGCGGACGATTATTGGCTGCAACCACGCGCCCGGACTCGGGATCCACAAGGTGAGGCAGGTCGGCGAAATCCACAAAACCAGCCCACTCGTGCTCACCCGTCCAACCTGGGGCAGGAACGAGGCCCGGGTTCCGGGAGCGATCGGGGACCAGGCCCGCAAACTGGTAGCGAATCGTGCCGCGCACGTCGGCAAGCACGACGCTCTGCGAAGGCGTCGTCCACCACGCCAACGCGTCGACCGCTTCCTCCATGGTGGTTGCGCGATTCAGGTCCAGCACGCTGCGCAGGAATCCGCCGGGCTCATGGCCCGTCCACCGCACAGCAAGAGGCGGCAGCTCCCCACTCTGCGCCAAGAGACCCGTCAGCAGCGGGCCGTGGCGCGTGATCACAACTTGCTGGACTACCGGCTTCGACTGACGCCTCACATTGATGCGCTCTTCGAGCACCTGCGCGGGCTCCCAGCCATTGAGCCACGCGAAGGAACCGGCGTTACCGGATTGATCGCGCTCGAGGTAGAGGTCCTGCTGATCCGCCTGCCCGTTCGCGATTCCCCACGCAACATCCTCATTGTGGCCGATCACGACGCCGGGCGCGCCGGCGTAGCCCGCCCCCGCCACCTCTAGGTCGGCGCAGGCGAGATGCACTTCATACAATGCAACCGGAATTTGCACAGGCAGATGGAGATCGTTCGCCAGAATGGGCTTGCGCGTCAGGCTGCGCTTGGGCGCGACGGCCCAGACGTTGCTGCCCTGACCTCCCTGCAATCCTCCAATCCATTGCTTGAGCGGCTCCATGAAGTTGAGAAGCAGCCCCGCAGCCTGCAGCAGCCGCTCCTTCGGGACGCCGTCGGCCTCGAGGATTGCGGGTGTCGTCTGTGGGGCGTTCGGTTCAAGTTCGGAAGCGCGATAGGCGTCGCTCTGCAGTAGCAGGCGCAAACGCACCAATTCGCTCTCCCAGTTTGCGCTTTGTCCCCACGCCACCAGTTTGAGAGAAGCGAGCGTATCCAGCGGTGTCCATGGCGCCGGCGTCGCGCCGAGGAGGTTGAATTCGGGAGCAATGCGGCCGGGGCGGCTCGCCAGATACGCGTTGACCCCTTCAGCGTACCAGTCCAGCGTTGCGCGGGTCGTTTCATCCAGACCGGCAAGCTCAAGTTGCGCAGCGCGACGAAAGCCTATTACGCGACTGAAGCGGTCCGCGTCAAGCGCTGCCTCGCCAAGGAGTTCAGCCAGCGTGCCCGCCGCAATGCGCCGGTTCTGCTCCATCTGCCACATGCGATCCTGGGCATGGACAAAGCCCTGGGCGCGGAACAAGTCGGCGCGCGACGAAGAGTAGATGTGCGGCACGCCATGCTTGTCGCGCAGAATCTCCACCTGAGCATCGAAACAATCAAGCACCAGCGCACCGTTCACTACCGGCTGGGCGCGCGCAATGCGCCACCAGTAGAGGTAGCCGAAGAGGAGGCCAAAGATCACCAAGCCAATGGCAACCAGGGCAATAAGAATGTACGCTACGGTCGTGCTGATCTCCATGTTGCCAGAAAGGTTCCAGCCGGTCTCTACCTGAATCCGCTGAGTACGCACTTCATTTTACACGTTCGCTCGATAACGACGGTAGGCGACCCACCCTTCGCCTCTCGACCTGCCGGCAACGCCAAAGCAAGACCCGGCTCGTGCGCGGAGCCGGGTCTGAAAAAGGAGCCTCCGCAGCGATACTCGATGCGAATGGTTGCCCGTACAAGCACCCTGTGATTCGTGGAGGTCAATTTAATCAAAACGGGAGAAGTCAGGTTTGCGCCGCTCCATGAACGCCTGCATGGCTTCTGCGGCTTCCGGCGAGTGGAGCAGTTGGGCAAAGAGCGTTGCCTCCTCGTCCATGGCACTCCTCACGGCATCGGCGCTCCACCGCTTCATTAGTTGCTTGGAGCTGCGCAATGCCGCCGGGGGCTTTGCCGCAAGTGCCTGCGCGACTGCCAGTGCGTGTGGCAGCACCTCGCCATCGGCGACAATTGCGTTGACAATGCCACTTGCTCGCGCCGTTTCGGCGTCGAACGGATCACCCAAAAGAAGTAATTCGGCGGCTTGGCGGTGCCCCATGATCGCCGGCAGAATCAGGCTTGAACCGCCCTCTGGAACCACGCCGAGGTTAACAAATGGCAGTTGAAAGCGCGCGTCTCGCCCGCAATAGACCAAATCGCAGTGCAGCAACATAGTGGTGCCGATACCGATAGCCGGGCCGTTCACGGCGGCCACAACGGGTTTCGCCGCAGTGGCAAGACCGCGCAGGAAGCGTGAAACGGGGCTACTCTCGTCCAACGTGAAGTTGGAGGCAAAGTCGGCAATGTCGTTTCCGGCGCTGAAAAGCTCGTCCGTTCCGGTCAGGAGAAGCACGCGCACCTGCGCGTCAGACTCGGCCTGTGCAATCGCATCCGCCAGGGAAGCATACATGGCCTGCGTGAGTGCGTTCTTCTTCTCGGGACGGTGAATCCGAATCATCCGCACCCGGCCGGCATCAGACACAATCACATTCTCGGAAAACCGCGCTTGCTCACTGTTCCTCTCGCTCATGATTGCTGTTCCTCAT
The DNA here is from genome assembly GCA_963735275.1 of uncultured Chloroflexia bacterium. Lineage (GTDB taxonomy): Bacteria > Chloroflexota > Anaerolineae > Caldilineales > Caldilineaceae > UBA5069. Next base: position 2,184,052 of record CAVTKJ010000004.1, read on the forward strand.
GCACTGTGCGCCGATTGAGCAATTCCCGCTGTTGCTGACCCTCAGTGTAGCATAATTGGCACATGACCATTTGGCCTTCCACTCCGCCGACCTGCGGGAGCGATCCAAGCACAATGCCTAATCTCATACGAGTTCTGCCCACTGGAGCCTGGCGTCCGTACCGTGCAACTGAAGCGCACACTGTTGTCGGAACGCTGATCGTCGATCCCACAGCGGCCTATCCCCCACTGCGCACGCGCCGGCCGCTCTACGTGTGGCTGCCGCCCACCTATGCAAGTGAGAGCGAGCGACGCTATCCGGTTCTTTACATGCAGGATGGACAGAATCTCTTCGACGAAGCGCTTGCCTACGGTGGCTCGGAGTGGCGCGTCGACGAGACGCTGACGACCCTTGCCGGCGAAGGAATCGAGGCGATTGCCGTGGGAATCAGCCACGGTGGCGCGCGACGCGTGCGCGAGATGACGCCATTCGGCGCCGGCAATCTGGGCGAAGCATACCTTGCCTGCATCGCCGACACGATCAAGCCGCGCATTGACGCCGAGTTTCGCACATATCCCGACGCGATCCACACCACCATGATCGGCTCATCAATGGGTGGGCTAATCAGCCTCTTCGCATTCTTCAATCGCCCCGATTGCTTCGCCAACGCGGGCGTACTTTCGCCGGCGCTGTGGCCCGCGCATGGGGCAATTGCGAACGTTGTGCACCGCGCGCCCTATCTGCCCGGACGCATCTACCTTGACAACGGCACACAGGAGCCATCCGCACGGCCAATGGCCGATCTGCTGCGCGCCAAAGGCTATGACCGGAATCTGATGTATGTCAGCGACAAGGGCGGCCGCCACACCGAATCCGACTGGGCGAGGCGGCTGCCCAATGCCTTGCGCTTTCTGCTTTCCACGCAACAGTGACAGCCTCACCATTATTTCTTCACGCAAGGCATGTACATGCAGCAACAGGGCGTCCCCGTCCCCTCCATCGACGCGGGCGCCAGCAACTGGTAGGCGCCTCCTGTAGCGCTTGCGATTTCGGCTACGCCCAGTTCAGGGGCAACCTGCGCACCAGCGTGAGCGGGTGCTTGAAGCTGCAAAAGCGTGTAACCACCGCCAGCCGCGATTGGAACCGAGGTTGGAATTGCTTGCGCATGCAGCGCAGACACACCAAGTAGCGCGAACAGCGCTACGAAAACCAGAAGCGCGAGGCGGAACTCATTGATGCTGGATCGTGCGTTCGCTGAACATCGTCGTGTGTTCATGGTGCACCTCTACTTCAACTCGCCGGCGTTGGTGGACACTACCTCGCTGCGCAACCCTTCAAGCCCGGCGCGTTTGGCAGCAAGTCGCCAGTCGAACGCGACGTTTGATGTGCCGCCACCCGCCTCACGCACTGTAAAGCTGCCCGATGTCTTCTCGGCCACGTAGAGAACCCCGCTCTCGCCCAGTGGCGTCACGAAGAGATGATATGGCTCGCTCTGACTGATTGTCTGGGCGAAAACCGGGTCGAGCGGAACGATGGCAACGCCATTGGCAAGCGTTGCTGTGCCAAAATCCTCAAGCCACACCTCCGGGCTTTCCATGGCATAGACCTTGCGCTGTCCGTAATCCTCGGTCTGCAGAACAGCGCTCTTTGTACCGTTTTCGCAGAATGACGCCTTGACGGCATCTGCGCTGTCGAACAGGTAGAGGCAGGCGTTGGCGACGTTGTTGTCCTGGTCCAGGTTGATGCTTGCATTGCCGTTGGAGTAGAGGTTTAGGTACTCTGCGCCGAAGATTTCGCCCCTTGATCCTCCGAGCACCAGGTCTCCCTTGTTGTCGCTACCGGACGCGTCGCCGGCTCCAACTGCGCCGAGTCCAAAGCCGCCGACGCTGCGCCCGAAGACACCATACCCATTCAAAGAATTGTAGCCATATACGCCACTCTTGACTGCCCCTCCTGTTTTCCCGGCGATTCCGTCATTGGTCGAGCTTTCCGCCGCGAGCGCGACGCCGGTAGCTGATTTGGCGAAAACACCGTTGCCGGCAGTCGACGACGCGTAGACGCCGGTGCCGGGCCCCAAACCGCTGACCGCGGCGTAGACTGCCGCATCCGTCGGAATGGAGGCGGCAGAATAGACGCGCAAACCGTCGCCCTGTCCGGTGTTGGCCAGATAGAAGGCATAGGACGTGCTCGTGCCGATCCAGGCCTCAAGAATGTGCGTGTGGTCACACGAGAGGGCGTCCACGGCCGCCGCCGAAACCGGCGCTGTCGCGCTGTCAAAGGGAACGCGTGGCTCGAGCGCGGTGAATTCGCCCTCCCCGGGGCCGCGCACAGACAAAGCCAGCCAGCTCTTGTCGAGCGGGATGCTCGCTTCAATGGGCACGGAGAAGCGGCCATTCTCCACGAGAACACCGGCGAACTCCTTTGACCATAGCAGCTCCCCTTCTGCAGGCTCCATGTAGAATGCAAGGCGCAGGTCGTAGCGTCCGTTGGCCACAGGTGCGCCGCCAGGGCCAGCCAACTGTCCGCTGAAGGGAATGGTGACAGCCGGCGCGCCCTCCTGCGCCACCGGCATGGCAAATGCCTGTCCTCCCCACAGTCCAATTGCTGTTGCAAACACCACACCGATGACTGCCATGCGAGAGATCCGCCGTTGCATCGTTTCACCTCCTTGATGGTGTTGCGCGCCCGAAGGCGCCGCCTGCGCCACGATTGGGCGTGTGGCTAATCAATACCAGAATGGTGGCAACAAGATGGCTACAAGTTGGCTACACAATGGCTACAAAGCGCGCAGAAGCCCCGCTTCGAACGTGAAGCGGGGCTCGGAAATACACGCGGTTCTATTGGACAAAGGCAAACCTGGGCTGGCCCGAATGCTCTACACGACCTAACGCGTGCGCACCGCTCGCCTAGCCCGCACCGCCTGCCACTTGCCGCTTGATGTGAATCATTAGCGCATGCAGGCCGCGCAGCCGCTGCGGTGAGATCGCTTCATGAAGACCAAGCAGCATGTAGACATCGTCGGGCGTGCCCAGGACTTCTTCGACCGATGCACCCTCAAGCCCGGTGACGAGGATTGAGCCGTACCCCCGAACGGTGGGCGACTCGCGCGGGATATCCAGAAAGATGTGCAGTCCGTCAGCACCCATCTCCGTTTGCAGAAAGACCGGCGTCTGGCACTCATGGACCTGTTCCATGGAATCACGCATAGCGTGCAAACGCTCGGGCAGCTCCGGCAATTCAAGGGAGTATTCGAGCAAATACTCGAGCCGCTCGCGCGGCTCAACTTCCTGAAACTCCTGTACTATCTGCTGCAACGGGAGCGGGCACTGTGCCGCTCGTTCGGCCATTGTTTCATCAAGCATCGTCAATCGCTCTCTCCGACAGTTCCCGGTGATCATCTGGTGAGTTACCGGCGCGCCAAGACCGCTGGCATGGTAGTTGACTCGCCATGTGTCGTCAAATAGACCTGCTGATGCCGAACTTGGCGTAGCGGCATCCCATGGGCTCATCGTTCCCGTTTCTCGGTCGACGACCGGGTGATTCGGGCGTTGATCGTTCGGGCTACTACTCGCGCGTCGATACACCGCGCTCGAGCGCGCGCCGCTGCTTGCGCTATAATCGGCTTGAGTGCAGCCGACACGGCCGCACGGTTCCGATCCTCCGCACGCCATGGAGCATTTGCGCCAGCCATGACTCTGCCGGTTTATATTACCTTCCACCTTATCGAGCATCATCGACTCACGCCCGGCGAGAGACGCGCCATTGGCGATCTCTGCACGCGCGCCTTTGAGGAGCCATTTGAGGACTTTATGGCCTCCTACACGCAATGCACGCACGTTCTCATGTATTCGCGTGGCATTCTCGCGGCGCATGCGTGCTGGGAAGAAAGGCTCTTGCAGCAAGACGAGAGGCCGCCGCTGCGCACCGCCTACGTTGAGGGTGTTGCCACCGAGCCGGATCTCCAGCATCACGGCTTCGGCAGCGCTGTCATGGGGGTCGTTACCCAGCAAATCTGGGACTTTGAGCTTGCCGCACTTTGCGCAGCCAAATCTCACTTTTACGCACGCCTCGGATGGGAGGCGTGGCGGGGCTCAACCTTCGTGCGCGATGATGCAGGCCTCCACGCCACGCCCGACGAGCCGGTGATGATCTACCGCACGGGACGCACCCCTGCATGGCTCGACCCTGGCGCGTCGCTCACGGCGCCCTGGCGCGACGCCCCTGAACAGTGGTGATCCGCAGCGCCTGCTCGGCGCGCTTCAAGACGGCGCGGGCGGATTGATCAGGGGTTTTTCTCGCTGCTCAGGGCAGTAGCCAGGCCGCGTTTATCATGACCCTCCCCAACGCAACGACCTACCACATGATTCCGCATCGTCATCTGTCACCCGGCGAAGAGCGGGCGATTCTTGACATCCTCACAGTCGCGTATGCCCAGCAGTTTGATCTGTTTGAGGAGTACTACGACAATTACACGCACGTACTCATGGTTGTCGGCGCGACACTGGCAGCGCACGTCGGCTGGGAGCAGCGCACACTGATCATCGGCGATCACCTGCCCCTGCGCATCGCCTATCTCGAAAGCCTTGCAACGCAGCCGCACCTGACGGGACTGGGCTTCGGCAGCGCAGCCATGAACATCGTTGCGCGTCAGATCCAGGATTGCGAGCTAGGCGTACTTTCGGCCGAGACCCCAGAGTTTCACGCGCGCCTTGGCTGGGAGACATGGCCCGGCCCCATTCTCGTACGCAGCGAAACGGGGCTCGTCCCCTCCACCGATGGCCCACTGATGATTCTGCGCACACCGCACACACCCGCCTGGCTGGACACTGGTGAGCCGATTCTGGCGCCGTGGAGCGACCTGGAAGAGACTTTCCAGGGCACATTGGTCTGATTCGCCTTCTGAAAAGGAGCACGAAATGTCCAGTAACGACCGTGCCGCTGAAGCCGAAACGACACTCGACTGGCTTCTGGAAGTAGACGACCCCGCAATGCGCGCCGTTGCCTTGCGCGACCTTCTCGACGCACCGCCCGATGATCCGGACTACGCGGCCGCGTGCGTGCAGCGTTTGGCGCAGGGACCCGTCGCGGAAGTTCTTGAGGCGATGGACCCGGCTGGTTTCTGGATCAGCCCTGACCGTCCCTATTCCCCCAAGTACAAGTCCACCTTCTGGGCGATGATTCTGCTGGCACAGCTCGGAATGCGTGCGAGCGATGACCCGCGCATTGCGACAGCCTGCAATCACCTGCTCGATACGACAATCATGCCGTACGGCCAGGTCAGCTACAATGGCACCCCGTCGGGCACTATTGATTGTCTGCAGGGGAACATTTGCCGCGTGCTCGTCGAAATGGGCGTCGTCGACTCGCGCCTCGACCGCGCCATTGACTGGATGGCGCGCACCGTGACAGGCGACGGTATCGCCCCGGCGGGGACGCACGGTGATCCGATGCGCTATGACGGCTACAACTGCGGGCCAGGTTTCGCCTGCCGCGCAAACTATGGCGCCCCTTGCGCCTGGGGTGCAACAAAGGTGATGCTCGCACTCGCCGCCACGCTTCCCACTCAGCGGTCGCCCCAGGTTGCGGCAGCTATCAAACAGGGGGTCGAGTTCCTGCTCAGCGTGGAGCCGGTGACCGCGGCATGGCCAACCGGTGACGGCTCGGTGCCCGATGGTCGCTGGTGGAAGTTCGGATTTCCCGTCTACTACACGGTCGACCTGCTGCAGACCGCCGAGACCCTGGTCGCGCTCGGCTATGGCGATGACCGGCGCCTCGCCGCAACGCTTGATTTGATTCGCGCCAAACGTAACGCACAAGGAAGATGGCTCCTCGAATACAGCTATGGCAGCAAGTCGTGGGGCAAATTCGGGCGCGTGGGCAATCCAAGCAAGTGGGTCACGCTGCGCGCGCTGCGAGTGCTCAAGCGGACCAGCGGCGGCCAGTAATACCGAATTGCCTGCTTCGTTCCGGTCGGTTTGCAGGCACGTTCGCAAGGCACGTCATCGTGACCATGTCGCCCTGACACAATTTGAACCTTTGGGTTCTCACATCAGCAGGCACCTACACCAGGGCGCATTATGGCCATGCCAAAACTCCCTCCCCTTTTGATCCTCGACGGCGCGATGGCGACCGAACTTGAACGGCGCGGCGCCGATATCAACGATCCGCTCTGGTCGGCTAGAGTCCTGCTGGAGCAACCGGAGTTGATCGAGGCTGTGCACTTTGACTATTTCGCCGCCGGCGCTGATGTTGCGATTACCGCCTCTTACCAGGCAACATTTGAGGGCTTCACTGCGCGCGGATTGAGCCGCGACCAGGCGGCCCGCCTCATGTTCCTCAGCGTAGAATTGGCAGACCTTGCGCGCACCCGCTTCCTCGCCTCGCCCGCTGCCCTGGGCAGACGGCGGCCGCTGGTTGCCGCCTCCGTGGGACCATACGGCGCGTACCTGCATAATGGCGCGGAGTACCGGGGCGACTACGGCCTATCTGTTGCCAAGTTGGTCGCCTGGCATCGGCCCCGCTTTGAGCTTCTCGCCGCTTCCGGGGCCGATTTGCTTGCGTGCGAGACGATTCCTTGTCTCGAGGAAGCCGAGGCTCTGGCATTGCTTCTCGACGAATATGCAGTGGCGGGTTGGCTCAGTTTTTCCTGCCGGGACGGTGTCTCGCTGAACCACGGCGAGCCAATGGTCGCGGCCGCAGCGCTGGCCGAAGCAGCGCGAATGGTGGTCGCCGTGGGCGTCAACTGCACGCAGCCGCGTTTTGTCGAATCGCTTCTGCACCAGGCGGCGCGCGCCACCACAAAACCGCTGCTCTGCTATCCAAACAGCGGAGAGGCGTGGGATGCACACGCCGCGTGTTGGCGCGAGGGTGAAGGTGGCCCGGACTTCGGCGCGGCAACGCTGCTCTGGTATGCCGCCGGCGCGCGACTCATTGGTGGCTGCTGTCGCACTGGCCCTGCGGAAATCGCGGCAATTTGCGCCTCGCTGGCGGCCGTCGATCCGGCCGCATGTCGACAGTGAAAAGACGCGTTGCGCGCCACATCCCGATTCACTGAAACCAGCGTGCGTCGCCAGTGCAAATCGGTACCCCAATCAAATCAGCACAGATAGGCTCCCGCATCGAGCACTTCGACTTGGTGTGGCGCCCAGTTCGCATAATTCGCCTACATCCGCTGGCGCTCGAGGTAGAGTTCCTGCCGCCCTTAACCGCAATACACCGATCTTCCGCCAATTTGAGGGATGTCATGAATAAGCTTATCGAGTATACTCTCTACTTGATGGAGTGATCTGATCCAGGACGCCAGCCGATGTCCTGGACTCGTATGTGCAATCAAGCTTCAACACACACCAGGAGAGCTCAAATGGCTGAAAACGAAAACAAGAGCGTAGTCGTCGGACAGTTCGCATCCGAAGAGAAGGCCCATGCGGCTGCGGATCAGATGAAGAGCTGGGATAAGGCTTCCAAGGAGATATCGCTTGGGGCCATGCAGGTCATGTTCATGAAGGACGGCAAGGTCGAAAGCAAGGCTGCAGGCTCGCGCAAGACAGGCAGCGGCGCCAAGTGGGGCGCAATTGTCGGCGTCGTCGCCGGCGTCTTCTCGGGTGGGCTCACGCTTCTCGCCGGCGCGGCCTATGGCGCCATTGCCGGTGGTCTGCTCGGTTCATTGAAGAAGGCTGGACTTAAGGTCTCCGACGCCGAACTTCAGAAAGTGCAGCTGTGGCTCGATCAGGGCAGCGCCCTTCTCGTCGTCATGTGCGACGAAGGTGAAATGGCTCCGACGGAGGCCCAGCTCAAGGCGATTGGCGCTTCCCAGGCAATGTCGTTTGTCATGCCCGCTGATGCAATGAACGTGCTCGACGAGGCCGCCGCGCAGATGTCTGACGCCGGTGATGCCGCTGCGGACGCCGCTTCCAGCGCCGGTGATGCCGCTGCGGACGCAGCCAAATCGGCCGGCAGTTCTGTTGCAGACGCCGCTTCCAGCGCCGGTAATGCCGCTGCAGACGCCGCTTCCAGCGCCGGTGATGCGGTCGCAGATGCCGCTTCCAGCGCCGGTGATGCAGTCGCAGATGCCGCTTCCAGCGCCGGTGATGCGGTCGCAGATGCCGCTTCCAGCGCCGGTGATGCCGCCGCAGGCGCTGCCAAAGCTGCCTCCGGCGCGGCCTAGTCTGCCTCGATCCCAGCCGCAATGGCTGTAGTCCGAGTCAAGAGATGCACGTCCGGGACCCGGTGCCTTACGGCATCGGGTCTTCGTTTCGGTTTCGCAAATCACCACTGCTGCGATGACGACGCGCTTGGCGTGGCGGCAGCGCATTGTGGTGGTCGTTGCAAGAGAGGGATGTCAGCGTCGGAGTCCCCAACCCATATGGATAAGGGCCGGTCAGAGCGTTCGGCTATGAGGCACCTGAGCAAAGCGACCTGGGCCAGCAACTGAAAGAAAGACCGCGCGCAAACGGACAGGCTCGCCAATTGCACTGAATTGCGGTGATGCGGCTATAATGGCTTCTCAGTTCATCAGTATGCCGCGTCAACCGCCGAATGTGGCGTCGTCGTATCATGTACGCGGCCCAATGTGGCTCGTGTCTGCATCATAACTAAGGAGAGGCAATACCATGGCAAAGACCGAAATGAAGAGCATTGTCGTCGCACAGTTCGATAGCAAGAGCAAGGCAGAGGCAGCTGCGGACTCCCTGAAGTCCTGGGACAAGGCAAATGACTCGATCAAGCTCGGCGCGATTCAGATCATCTCCTCAGATGATGGCAAGGTCAAGAACGAGAAGCACGGCAAGCGCAACACGGGTCACGGCGCCAAGGTTGGCACCATCGTCGGTGTCGTCGCCGGCGTGCTCTCGGGCGGCTTGACTCTCGTAGGCGGCGCGATTGGCGGCGCAGTCCTGGGTACGGTGCTGGGTTCCCTCCGCAAGAAGGGTTTCAAGATTTCTGACGACGAACTGAAGAAGATGCAATCCTGGCTTGACGGTGGCAAGGCCCTGCTCGTCGTGATCTGCGAAGAGTCCGAAATGGCTGCGACATCCGAGGAACTCACATCCCTTGGCGCCATCGAGACGAAGGACTTCGCCGTAACCGAGGACGCTTACAAGGCCCTTGACGCTGCCGCCGAGAAGGCTACTGCAGCCGCTCCGGCTGCCGACGCCGATGCTCAGGTTGAAGCCGCTACCGCCGAAGTTGCAGCAGCCGCGACAGATGAAGCACCGGCCGCTGACGCCCCTGCAGATGCAGCACCCGAAGCACCGGCTGCCTAAAGCATTGCTCGACCAAAGCCTTGCGACCGGCCACATCGGCCATGCGCACGATTTGCGACATGCTGTAATAGCAAGACCCGGTGGCCACGTGCCACCGGGTCTTTCGTTTTCAACACTTTCGGCGTCATCGAGCTTGCCACTGGCACGACTAACTCAAACCATTCTGCCGGCGCGCGCTGTCGCGTCGGCACCGGCGAGCGCGCTTCCCGCCTCAAGTTGATTGAATGACTGGCTAAATGGCCGGTTCGCTCCGACCCAAATAGCGCGACAATAGGCGCGCTCGCGCACGCTCCCCAAGTCCACCCCACCTTTCCGAGAGGCAACATGTCCACCGAACTGAATATGGATGCGCTGATGCCGAATGAAATGGCATCTAAGGCAGAAAACATCGGCGTCAAGAAAGCGACTGCCCCATGGGCAGATCTTTTTGTATTGGCGATGCTTGCGGGTGCGTTTGTCGCTCTGGGCGGCCTCTTCGCCACAACCGTTGCGTCAGGTTTCACCCAGGCGGCCTGGCCCACGGGCATGCAGCGGCTGCTCTCCGGCCTTGTCTTTTCGCTCGGGCTGATTCTCGTCGTCGTCGGCGGGGCTGAACTCTTTACGGGCAACAATCTGATCGTCATGGCGTGGGCGGGGCGCAAGGTATCAACGGCCAAGCTCATGCGCAACTGGGCAATCGTCTATACCGGAAACTTCGTCGGAGCCGTGGGCACCGCCGCGCTTGTCTTCATTGGGCGCCAGTACACCTTCAGCCATGGGGAAATTGGATTGCAGGCGTTGTCCGTCGCAAATAGCAAGGGCAGCCTGGAGTTTGTGCAGGCCATCGCCCTGGGCATCCTATGCAATGGCCTGGTCTGCCTCGCGGTCTGGCTCACCTACTCGGCGCGTACTGTCACCGACAAAATCGCCGCGATCATATTTCCCGTAGCGGCATTTGTGGCAACGGGAACCGAGCACTGTGTAGCAAACATGTATTTCATTCCACTGGGGATCATGATCAAGTTCGGCGCGCCCGCCTCCTTCTGGGTGAGCATCGAAAAGACGCCTGCCGACTTTCCGCACATCAACATGCAGGACTTTCTCCTGAATAACCTGTTACCCGTCACCATCGGCAACATCATCGGCGGCGCGCTGCTGGTTGGTGGTATCTACTGGTTTGTCTATATGCGAAAGCGGCCCGCTTAATGGGCCGCGCTGCAGCGCGGCATAAAATAACGATATCTCTGCGTCTCCCAGGCAAGCCGTCACAGGTGGGACAATGCATTTAGGGAGTAGACGTGGCGTTCCCCGTCCAGCCGCACCACCAACTCATCCATTGACGGTTTCTGCCTAAACTGCACAAGGTGCCCTGCGCAACCACAATCGCTCGCGCCAAAGTGCGGCGGGCCAGAGCGCGCGCCGGGCAGCGATGCCAGCGCCGCAGCCCATTTGCACTCAAGCCGCTCTGCCGAGAGCGTGTACCACACCTCATCCAAGGGTGCGACGGCGCGCAGATAGTCTACGTGCCAATGGAGGCGCGCGACTGGTGCAAGATGGTGGCGTAACCGCCCGCGCAGGCCGCCCGGCCCGTGCGCGCTTCCCACGTAGAGGTGCCGGCCCGCTGCGAATTCGAAGACGCCGAACCGCCCGATCGTGACGACGCGCGGTTCGGCCAAATGCAGCACAAGGATATAGGTGCCGGAAACAGAGGGCAGCGTTGCGATGCCGCCTTCTGTTTTGCATTCCGGCGGATCGCTCATTCTGGGGCTGGAGTCGTCACGCTGCTGCGGCGCTTGCCATGTCGGCGGGACTCTCTCCCATCCAGGCAACTTCCCAGATGTGACCGTCGGGGTCGGTGAAAGCGCGGATGTACATCGAGCCGTGATCCTGCGCAGGGCGAGGCTCGGCGCCGCCGGCAGCCAGCGCCGCAGCCATCATCGCATCGGTGGCCTCGCGGCTTTCTGCGGAAATGGCGGTGATCACCTCGGTGGACTGAGTGGCATCGGCAATTGGCCTGGGTGTGAAGGACTGAAAATGCTCATGGTTCAGCAGCATCGCAAAGATGTTCTCTTCAATGATGATCGAGACGGCGATCTCATTGCTGAACTGTTCGTTTATGGCAAAGCCCAACGCCGTGAAGAAGCGGCGGCTGCGCTGAACGTCACGAACGGGCAAATTGACAAAAATCATGCGTGCCATGGTGGTCTCCTCTTGTCAAAGAAAGTGTGAGCCATCGGGGAGCGAATCGGGTTTGGAATATGATTGAACGACGGCTGGCGGTTATCGCACAGAGCAGCGTTATCGATTGCAATACCGGAGATCGGCGCGATGGGAAGTCCAAGTTGCAGCGCCAGCATAACGTTGCCCTCAATGGCGTCTCGCAGGTTCGCACGTGCGTCCTCAAAGCTAACGCCTTGTGCAAAATTGCCTGGAAGCACTGGCACTGCGACGTTGATAACGTCATCTTCATCGCGTTCATACTCGACAAGCTGGAGCGCAGCTTCGACATATTGGCCAAGCGAAAAAGTGCGAATTCCACTGACCATGGTTTACTCCATTGCTGACGCAATTCGGCCTGGTTAGTATTGTGCCGTCGTCCGCGCCTGTCAAGCGCCCGTTGGCGACACGTCGCGCACCAGCCGCGCCTGCATTGCCCACGGCCCCGTCCACGTTATTTGCGCCTCGACGAGGCGACCGCGCAAGGGTTTTTCGCTCTCGATGAAGACAAGCTTGTTGCGCCGGTCGCGGCCACGCCACTTGCCCTTGTGCTTATCCTCCACAAGCACTTCTACAATCTGGCCCAGGTAGCGCGCATTGGTGGCCGTGCTGATCTCCTCCTGGAGGGCATCGAGTGCCTTATGACGGCGCAGCTTTTCCTCTTCAGAGACATCGTCGGCAAGGCGGCGCTCACTTACCGTGCCCGGCCGTGGGCTGTAGCGCGCCAGATGCACCTTGGCGAACTCGACCTCGCGCAGTATGCTCGCAGTGGCCTCAAATTGCGCTTCGGTCTCGCCGCAAAAGCCGACGATGATATCCGTGTGAATCGCGGCATCGGGCAGCACGTCTCGGATTTCGCCAATCAATTCGCGATACTGGGCAGTCGTATAGCCCCGCTTCATACGCTCGAGCACCTCGTCATCCCCAGCTTGAATGGGCACCTCGATTTGCTCCATGACCTTGGGCAAGTCGCGCACGGTTTCGAGGATGCGGCGTGTCATGTAGTTGGGGTGGCTGGTGAGGAAACGAATGCGCCATAGGCCATCGATGGCATGCACTGCGCGCAGCAGATCGGCCAGATCGAAGCCGCCGTCGTCTGCGCCCTGGTGCGCGGTGACCGTGGCGCTGTTGCCGCGACCGGCGCCATCAGCGCGCCAGTCATAGCCGTAACGGTCGACAATCTGCCCAAGCAACGTAACTTCGCGCACCCCTTGCGCCACAAGGCCCCGAATCTCGTTGACAATCTCGTCCACGGGGCGGCTGCGCTCCACGCCGCGCCGAAAGGGGATGATGCAGAAGGTGCAGGCATGCGAGCAGCCGTAGACAATCGGCACATGCGCGGCCACAGGCGCATCGCCGCTCAATGCCAGATGTTTGATGGATTGCGCTGTACCAACCGGCTGTGCTTCGTCCTGCAGGCGAAAACGCTGCTCCATCTGTTGCCGCTCGATCTCCGCCATCTCGGCGTCAATTTCGGCCTGGCGCAGGAAGTTGACAAGGGGCGACGCTTCGCTGGGCGGCATGAAGACGTCGACGTGAGGATAACTCGCAAGCAGTTGCGGGCTCGGCTTGACCCCCACCATGCAGCCCATGAGCGCAATCGCGCGCTCGGGCCGTGCCTGCTTCCACGGCTTGAGGCTGCCAACTTTGCCTTGCGCCTTCTCCTCTGCGGCCTGGCGCACGACGCAGGTGTTGATCACCACGACGTCTGCGTCGTCGAGCACGTCTGTAGGTCCGTAGCCGATCTTCTCCAGTTCGGCCGCCACGTGATTGGAGTCGGCCACATTCATCTGGCAGCCGATGGTCCAGATGTGGTACTTGCGCGCCGCATTGCTCGTGCCGTCAGTCGTCAGTTCAAAGGTGAGTTCGCTGCCATCGAGCGAAGGCGCGCGCATGGCGCGCGGCGCAGCGGTTGTCGAAGCCATGTGAGGATCCTGTTCTCCGGTGTGCACCGGGCAAGAAAATGGCCCGCCTCGTTTGGGCAGGCCCGTCAGTCTAGCATGCGTCGCAGCCGCGCTCAAATCAACGCGAGGCTACATCTTGTCAAGCCTCGTTCGGCTATGGAGATAGACAGCAGCCCAGCCTGCATTGCGCCTATGCCCTGCGCTCCGCAAGCCCTGCCACGAGATCCTTCTTCAATTGATAGCTGTAGCTGTAAAGCGAATGCTCGTAGGTAATACAAAATGTACCGTAGGGCGTCGGTGACTGCTCGCGTACTGCCTGCGCGCTCTCAAGAGCAACAATGGAGACCGGGATACCGAGCTCAGCACCCGCTTGTTCCACCGCGACCACAGCGTCATCGATATAGGGGCATTGATCCGTGCGAAAAACGGTGAGGCCCGGTGCAACGGCGGCGCGCTCATCCCAATTGACAGGAAAGGTCGCGGCGCAACCGGAACCGAAAGAGCGCACAACAAGATCGAACGAAGGAGGCGCCGACTCGACCAAACGAAACCCGTGGCGCAAGAACAGGTCGCTCCCCGCAAGCCACACGCTGCGGCTTGTCACCATCGCAACGCCCGCCATTCCTTGCGAGCGCGCATCTTCTATGCACTGTTCAAGCAATTGCGAGCCGTACCCCTTCTCCTTCGCTCGACCGACCACCCAAATGCAGTGAATCACCATACATTCTTCAGCATTGACTGCACGCCATGCTGAGACACCTGGGATGTACTCGATGAATCCAACCGACCTGCTATCCTCAATGGCCAGCCGCATCTGCATCCCTTCGTCAAAACGCTCGTCCAGCCAGCGCTGCTTGCGCTTGTAGCCCTCGCTCTTCGCCTTGCTTTTGCAGCAGAAGAAACCTAGCTTGCCGACATTGGACTTGTCAACGGTGACAATCTCAAATTGGCTTGACATTTCTCTCCTTTCGGCCGGATCAGAACTTCGTTGCGCGCCATTTGCATTCCACCATGAGTCCGTTCCGGCCTTGCTGTCGGACCGTGTTGTTTGTACAATTCATGCGCACTCGCTGCTCCTCAAGCGTCGTTCTCAGATTCCGCCGCCCGACCGACAATTGACGCACACTCGACCTCGAACTCTGTTCATTCCAGCGCGCGCAAGGATAGCGTGCGACCATCCTGGCGCCGACAGGTACTGGGAACACCCTGCGTCGTCGGCGGCGCATCATTGTGCAGTCAACACACACAGTTCAATCAGCCGCCACACCTTTGCGGGGGACGCCATGATTCGTTTCTACCACACGACCGACGCCTATGGATTCTTGTCGAACTACTGGCCCGTACAATTCGAACTCGATGGAAAGCAGTGGCCCAGCGTAGAACATTACTTTCAGGCGCAAAAACACTCTGGCGACGCGGTTCTATGCGAAACGATACGTCTGGCGCCTACCCCGGATGAAGCCAAACGAATGGCCTGGGCCGGCCCCGTGCTACGGCCCGACTGGGACACTGTACGCGACGAAGTGATGCGCCGAGCGCTGCATGCCAAATTCACGCAGAACGAGAGCCTGCGCGGCGCACTGCTGGCAACTGGTCAGACGCCGCTGGTGGAACACTCGCAACACGACGCATATTGGGCCGATGCGGGTGACGGCTCGGGACGTAACCAACTCGGCGCCTTGCTCGGCGCGCTGCGCGCTGAGCTTGCGGCAGACGCAGCGCCGTCTGTCAACCGCATCATTCTCAACTGGTTCTTTGCGAAGGATGTCATACGGCTTCGCGACGCCCCGTTCTTGCACCAGTCGCCCACGGCGCAAACCGTACCGTGGGACCGTGTCGAGGGCATGTTGCTTGGACTCGCGATTGGCGACGCGCTGGGCAACACGACTGAGTCCCAGCGGCCCGTTGTCCGTGGGCGAAGCCATGGCGAGATTCGCGACTACCTGCCCAATCGCTACGCCGACTGGCGTGCCGTCGGCTTGCCGTCTGACGACAGCCAAATGGCTTTTTTGACGTTTCAGCAGCTTCTCAATGACAACACGCTGATACCGCAAGCGCTTGCCGAATCTTTTGCGACCCATCAGATTTTCGGCATCGGCAAATCGGTCAGGGAGTTCCTTGATGCATTTGTCAATCAAGGCCAGCCCTGGTATCTTGCGGCCCAACCGTCGGCGGGCAACGGCGCGCTGATGCGCATCGCGCCTGTGGTCGTGCCCTACGTCAATGCCCCGACCCCCGAGCTTTGGAGTGATCTGGCGCTGGCCGCGATGGTGACCCACAACGATACGGCCTCCATCTCCTCGTGTGTGGCGCTGGGAGGCATGCTTTGGGATTTGCTTGGCATGACAGCGCCACCGGCGTCCGCATGGTGGCACAAGCGCTTTGTGGAGTTGGTGCAGCAGATCGAACAGCCAACGCTGTATGCGCCCAGATCAGGCAATTTGCCACAAGAGGAGCATCTCTTTAGTGCGTGGATTGATTCGCTGCTGGGCGATCCAGCACTGCCGGCGCAGTCGACTTTGGAAGCGTGCGAGCGTTGGTACTCCGGTGCATACTTGCTGGAGACCGTGCCCTCGGCGCTCCTGATTCTCCAGCGCTACGCACACGATCCTGAGCAGGCGATCGAGCGTGCTGTCAACGACACCGTGGACAACGACACCGTGGCCGCAATCGTTGGCGCTGCTGTGGGCGCGCTGCATGGCAAAGACGCCCTGCCGCAGCGCTGGCGCACGGGCCTCCTTGGGCGACTGGGCGCAGATGACGATGGCGCGCTCTTCGCATTGATCGATCGGGCCAAGGAACGCTGGGGCTAGGCCGAGATCGTCGTGAGCCGGAGCGCTTCGCGCAGGAAGTGCCTCGTCAGAAACCGCGCCACCAATCCTTGCGCGAGCGCGGGTCAAGAAAGACGCCGCGGTCGCGCACTGCCACGAGCACATTGTTCATCGCCGTCCCCAGCGCCTCGCCGTCGCGCAGCGCCGGCAAAGTGCCCCGCCCTGCCGCATTGCGCTCGCGATAGAGACCGAGCAAATTCGGATCAACGCACAACCCCTCAAGGTGGACTGCGTAGCCGTTGGCCACGGAATCCTCGCGCGTGTAGCCCAGAGTAATACGCTGGTCATCGGCGTAGAGTACCAGGGCCTTGAAGCCGCCCCCGTAGATTTCGGCCGCTCGCCTGGGAATCGCCAGATCCTCCCCCTGGTTGGTGGCCAGGCCCAGCAGCGTCACGGCGCGCTGGGTCAACAGTTCGCCCCGACAGCCATGCTCGGCACAGTTCCAGTTCCAATCGTAGACCTGCGCGGCGCTCGTGAATCCAGGCAATCGTCCGTCCGCAAAGATTCCCGCAAGCAGCGGCGGGTCGCCGTCCGCTGGTCCGTTGATGTCGACAAGGCCGAGCGGCGCGTCGGTTGGCGCCCAGCCACGCTGCCACAAGTTGAGGTCGCCGTGGATCGAGTCAGGGTGGTTAATTGGAGGTGAATCCACGGGGACGGCGGCGTAGCTGCGGCCTGTACTGGCGGGACAGGTTTCGGGTGGGACGGCGGGTCCTTGCTCGGGCGCCGGGTCCGCAACGAACTGGGTGGGCTCGCTAGCCGCCGCTACCGCGAATTGACGCTCCAGCGGCACCGATTCGGCACCAGGTGCGGCGGCCTCGGGGGATGGGAGAGGTGTCGCAGAGGGCGCCATGGTTGGCGTCGCAGTGGCCGGCATGGGTGTTGCTGCGGCGGTGACTTCCACAACGACAGTCACCTCAACCAATCGTGGGGTCTGCGTGGGGAGTGCGAAGAGTGTGGAGCGAACCGAGACATCGATCAGGCGGGGATCCGGTGGAGGTGGCGTGCGGTTTCGCCACAGCAGGGCCGCCAGGAGCAGCGCGATGGCGGCAAGCAGTGCGATTATGAGCGCTTGGTAGGCAGAGGAACGAGGCATGGGCAGATTGGCGGCACGTTCATGGCGCACGCGCCGTCGGCGCTAGAGGCGCGCCAGCAGTTCGCTCCGTCGCAACGTGCGCGCGCCAATGGCAAAAAGGATCGCCGCGAGGATCCAGAAGACAAGACCAACTGCCAGGGTGAGCCAGATGCTGAGAAAGGTGATGCCCGATGACTGAGCGACCATCAGGATGACAACCGGAAGTATCACGAGGCCGCTAATCTGGTTCGCATCCTGGGCGCTCTTGGCACGCGACGAGACGATCACCGTTGCGCCGAGCGCCATGGCCGCGGCCGCCGGCGCAACCCACAATGCGAGGAGGAGCCAGGTCAGGTCGGGAAGGATCAGCCGGCCAAAGATTGGCCACGCGCCAATGTCCACGATGATCCAGTAGACCACGGCGCTGATCCATGCCACAAGAACGGCCGGTACGAGCGCACCAAGCATCTTTGCAAGCAGCAATTCAAAGTCACTCGTGGGCGTGTAGAGCAGCGCCTCGAGGGTCTTGCGCTCCCGCTCGCCCGCAAAGGTGTCTGCCGCAATCACCGATGCTGTCATGATCGGTAGTATCAGATGCATGGGGGCGAACATGTAACGCAGCGCATAAAGGGCCACAATCTGAATCACGTTCATTTCAGGATTCTGCGCGCGCAAGGTGTCAGGCAGCATGGAAATGATGTCCTGAAAATCCTTGCTGTGCATGAGCATCGCCGAGAAGTAGTTGAAGCCAACCAGGATTGCCCCAGGAATCAGAACGACAAATATGAGCGGGATGATGAGCATGGGCAGCATGACTGATTTGCTGCGCGTGATCACGAGCAAATCCTTGCGGATGATTCCCATGACGGCGCGCCAGTTGACGCCGGCAAACGGGTTTCTCGCGCGCAGGCAGGGTCTGGTCAGTGGTTGTCATGGGTTGGGTTCCCGCACCTTGATTGTCTCCTCCGGCACGCCACTTTCCAAAGAGGCATTATTATACGACTCTGCAGGCGGAGGATATCCGTCCGACATTCCGTCCCCTTCCGGCGCGCCGTCAGTTGCCGCCATGTCACTGGCCTCCATTTGCTCCTGCAGGGCGAAGTAGACATCCTCGAGCTTGGCTTCTTCGGGTGCAATCGCAAAGATCTCAATGTTGCGTGCGACCAGGGCATTGATCAAGTCCGGCACGTCGGTACGCGGTATTCCCTGCAGGTGCGCAAGCCCCGTACCTGCATTCTCAATTGTCACGGTTGCTCCCCAGGGAAGATTCTCAATCACATGCTGTGCAAGCTGGACCTGTGCCGGCGCCACCTCAAGCGAGAGGCGCTGCTGGCGACCGTAGCGTTGCGCCAGTTCCGCAGGCGTGCCAATGGCCAGCAAGCGCCCGCGTGCCAGCACGGCCACGCGCGTGCACAGGCGCTCGGCCTCATAGAGATTGTGCGTGCACAGGAAGACCGTGCGCCCCTCGCGTTCACTTGCGTCGCGAATCAGCTTGTGTACATCGCGCGTGGCTGCAGGGTCGAGCGCTGCCGTCGGCTCGTCAAGGAAGATAATGTCTGGGCTGTGGATAAGCGTGCGGGCGAGCGCCGCGCGCTGGCGCATGCCTTTGCTGAAGCCGCCGATCTTCTCGTCGGCGCGATCGCTGAGGTCAAAGAGATCAAGCAACTCGTCGACGCGGGCCTTCACCTTCTCCTTGGGGACGCCGTAGATGTCGGCAAAGAGGCGCAAAGTGACGCGCAGGCTCAAGCGGTCATCCAACGCGGGTGTTTCCGTGAGCACGCCCGTGCGGGCGCGCACTTGGGGGCCACTGGTCATTGGGTCCATCCCCAACACGCGAATCGTTCCGCTGTCGGCGCTGAGGATGCCGTTGAGCAGCCGCACGGTCGTCGTCTTGCCTGCTCCATTGTGGCCCAGAAAACCGAATACATCGCCGGCTTCAATACTGATGGACAAGTTGTTTACCGCGGTGTTTTCGCCAAAGCGACGCACAAGCCCTTCGGTGTAGATTACGTTCTCTGCCATTCACATGCCCCCGCAATCGCGCCGTCCCAGCTCAAGAGAACCGCAGCGCGTCGACGAACATTCCATTGTGCATGATTTCCACGCGGCCACCGTCGACGGTGATCCCCGTCACGTCCATCGTTGGCGTGCCGATCATGAAATCCACGTGGGTCTGGGAGATGTTGATGCCCACGGCCTCACGCTCGTCAGCCGTCATGCTCTCGCCATCGACTTGACGCCGCCCGGATAGGCGTCACCAAAGGCCATGTGACAGGCGCAGTTCTCGTCGAAGAGAATCTCGTAGAAGACCAGACCGGCCTGATTGACCGGCGAGCGAACGTCGACAAGCGCAATCTCGCCCAGGCGCTGCGCCCCGGGAATCTGGAAGAATTCGCTGATCACCTCTTGGCCAACCGCAGCGCGATACTCGACCACCAGGCCCTTTTCAAAGCGGAACCATGCGTCTTCAACGCGCCGCCCAAACGGAAACGTGGGCTTGGATGTCGAAACCCAACCTTCGACATGGTGGCTGTGAGGCGTGGTGAAGATCTCCTCGGTCGGAATGTTCGGCTGAAAGCGAACTCCCTGGGGCGTGAAGGCCGGTCCGCCAATCCACACGGGCGCTTCACTGAGACCGACAACGAGGTCCGTCGACGGTTGGCCGTTCGCATCCCTGGCCGAATCAACAAAGTGAAGGGAGCGCACATTGAGCCGAATGAGCGCCGCGGCCACTGCCTCCAGCCGCAGTTCGTGGGCGAGCCAGGCCGCCTGCGGGTCCGGCTGGTCGGCGCGCGCGGTCGCGAGAATGGTCCTCCAGAGCTTTTCCACAGACTCCTCATCCTGCGCCTCCGGGAAGACCTGCTGCGCCCACGCGCGCGTAGGTACGGCCGCAACACACCACGGAAAAAGGTGAACCATCGTGGCGTCGCCATAGAACTTAGTCGCCGTGCGGCGCGCGGAGGTCATCTTGCGGATGATACCAGGTTCCACGTCGTCAAGAATCGTGGGGTAAGCCGGCCCAACGAGCGAAAGCCGCGCCCATCCTTCATCAAGAAACTGATGAAGGCGGGTGACATCGAAGGGCGGTACATACTCGAGGAACTCTGGCTGGCTGTGAAGCAGCCGTTCGCGTGCTGTCGGATCATCGTCCCACTGCACGGCGACGAATTTCGCGCCTGCGCGATAGGCGGCGCCCACAAGAACGCGCACAAACGCAGCATGCTCCAATTCGGCGCGAACGGAGAGTCCTTGCCCAACTTGCAAATTGACGCCTGCCTTGATGATAAGTTCGGCATATTGAAGTTGCAGCGCTTCCAGACTTTGCGTTGTCGTATCGATCACGATAGCTCCCTCCCATTCGGCACAGGTACGCGCTTGTAAAGGTCGATCATAACCTTGCGCTTACAAATGGGCAAGACGAGTGGCCGACTGCTGTTCGCGCCATCCAGCCCGTTGCGCTCGCGTTGCGGGTGCTACTCTACGCGCCGGCAGCTCCGGCCGGTGCCCACGCTGGTAGTGGCCAGCAAAACAACGGAGACGGGGAGACCTTTTTTTGACGCACCACCTGCTTCATGCTAGAATCGGCTCTTGCAGGATCTGTCTGGCCGACTAGCTCAATTGGCAGAGCAAGTGACTCTTAATCACTGGGTTCGGGGTTCAAGTCCCTGGTCGGTCACCTAACTACTGTATCTGGTGCTTAGCGCATCGGCGACCTCTGCAGGTTGTGGTTCATCACAACTTCGCGGAGGTTTCTGTTTGATGTATATCCAGTTTTTTGCCAGATATGCCACTCCCCATTCTCTGTGCCCTTCCTCCACATAGACGCAATCGTCGGATCACCATGGGGGCTCGGCCTGCGCCGAGCCCCCATGGTCTTCGTCTTTTCCAAGTGCGAGCGTCTGGCCGCTCCAAGCCTGCGGGCGACTTGCCCGCGAGACACCTGGAGCTATCTGTCTGCGAAGGGCAGGTAAACCCGGAATGTACCTCCGGGCGGCGCCGGCGATGACGGCCGAGGGATGCGCGCAATGCGAACCGTGAGATCAAGCGCGTGGCGCGCACTCGCGAGATAGTCGGCCCCTTCCACGTATCCATCTGCCGTCGTGGCGGCAACGTTTGCCGCATTTGCGTTAGCGGCCGCCGCGATTGCAGCCAAATAGCCGTCGACCAGCTGCATATAGAGCTGCACCCGTGCGGCGGACCTCTCACCGAGAAGCAGTCTCTGATTGACCAACAACGAGGGCCCTGCAATCGGCTGCGTGGCGCTGAGGGCAAAGGTGTTCACAATCAGGGCGTCATCGAAGATCCGCTGCTCGCCAAAAAGAATGGCATGCAGGAACTCGTCGTTAGCGACCACGCGCGGCAGGCCCAGGTTTGTAAAGGCATCAAGCAGGGCCTTTACCCCCGCAATCTCGACCATAAGTGAATGCAGGCTCCCCGAGTCCATCTGGTCGACCATGCGGGCGTACAGGCCCTGCTGGTAATCCTGCAGGCGCGCATCCAGGGCTCCCTTCAAGTTGGCGAAGCGACTATTGATCAAGTTCTGCTGGTCCGGCGACGGCGGGACGACTACCGCGTTCGCGTCGAATTCGACCTTCTTGCTCTCCCAGGTGCGGGCAACGTACTCGACGTCAGTCTCGAGACGGCCCATGATAATAGTCCCCATATCCCAGGAAAGCGTCTTCCAGACCACCAAACCGAAACTGAGCTCGACCGTAACCGTCAAATGGGCGCTCGAGACGCAGTCCTTGGGCTTCAACGGCGGTTGGCAGGGGAAATTCTGTCGGTTGTCTTCGGCAACCTGCATTGTGATTCGGGTCTGCGATCCGGAAAGCTTGGTGAATTCTGCCAGGATCTGACGCTGCTCAACCGAGAGGAGATTCTGGATACTCAGCGGCACCGACAAGTTGATCGGCACGAAGGTTAGGGGATCCTGGAGCTCTATCCTGGTGTAGCCTGCAGGAAACCAGAGTTCGGACGAATTTGCTGCCTTGTGCAGAACCTGTTCAGCGCCGCCGAAGAGGTCGAAGGGCACTGTTGCATCGGCGAAGGTTGCCCGCAGCTCATCAAGGTAGGCGTTCTCAATGGCCTGCAGACCGGTGTTCAACTGCACAAGCTTGCTGGTGTAAAGCGCCGCCACTACATCGTAGATTGAGTCTCCCGATGAAGTAACCTCCGTGGGCGAGGTGATGTTACTGATCGCTTCCTCCAGTTGCAGCCCAACGGCGAGAAGTTTGGTGAGTTCACCGGGGTCGATCCTTGCCATATGCTGCGGCCATTCGGCGCCGAGCTGCGTATAGGCGCGGCTGGCAAGAAGCCAGTCGCGCGGGCTGGGCAGGATACCGGCAGCTATCGGCGGCATCCCGTGCGCCGCCAGCCAGCCATTCAGATAGTTGAGATTGGTATCGAGCGGGTAGGTGGTCAGCTCATGGTAGAGAGCGCCGTCGCTGTAATCGCGTTGGCTCGGCCCGGTGTTGAGCGGGTCAAATGCATGCACTGTGCCCCATGTGTGGAAGGTACGTTCGTAACCGACAAACTCGGGCTGGAAGGGCATCGGAGTGCCGGTGATTCGCTGGTAGTCCAGCCCGCTGTTGATGGCGTCGAGCAGCGGGCGGCGACCGAGAACGTTGAGCAGTTCGAAGTTGTTGCGCTCGAACTGGCTGAGGCGCAGATCGAGTTCGATGAGCGATCGCTGCACATCGCGGACGTTGCCGTTGATCTTGCCCAACTGGATGTCGACCTGGTCGAACCGCGCCTGCATTGTCGTAAAGATGGTGTTGAGTTGGGCGTCAATGCGGTCAAAGCGCGCATTCATCTCCTGGCGCAACTGCTTGACATCCTGACGCAGCTTGCCGATCTGCTCAAGAATCTGCTGCTCCGGCGTAGGCTTGTCATCGCCAAACATGCTGACGATCTTCATCACCCCATCCAGAACATTGCCCGTCATGATCACTGAACTGAACGAAAAGATCTTGTCGAAGGCGCTGTCGCCTGCCGTCGCTTCGAGCCACTCGTTCACGGACTTGACGATGCCCAGGTAAGACGATGTCACGGTCTTGAATTGCTTGGCAAGCGCAGGATCGAGCTGTGTGAGGATGATGGCGGTGGCATTGATCGTCGCCTCTGCCGTCTTGAACTTTTTTTCCGTTTCGTCGGCCTTCTCCTTTGCCAACTTTTTCGCGTCTTCCTTCTTCTGCGCATCGTTGTTGTACGCGACGATGTCCGTCTGTTTCTGGTCAATCACCTTGGCGGTCGCAACGACGTCAACCATGGCTGCGCTCAAATCGTTCATTCCGCCTGTACCCAACCCGTTGACCTGGTTGAGCGAAAGCTGCACAGTGCCGTCGGGCTGGATGCTTTGCACCAGCAGGGCGGGCAGCACGAAGTCCGCGTTCTTCTGCAGGATTGCTGCCGCGCTGTCGTGCACGCTTGCGTTGAGTTTCTGGGCATGAATGGCATCGAACTGGGCAGCGAACGTGGCATCCTGGCGCGCACAGTCGTGTACCGCCACCATGGTATCTTGCGCGTTCTGCAACATGCGCTCGCCCAGATCAAACTGCTGTGCGCTCTGTGCGACCAGCAACGATGTGTCGACCGGTATGTCGTCCTGCGGGATGTCGGCGTGAATTGCATCCCACACAGTCGGTACGAAGGGAACGAGGCCAGGCAGCGAAAGCGCCGCATTGACGTAGTCATAGACGACTTCGTCCAACGGGTGCTTGATGCGATCATTCAGCTCGCCAAGCGGAACGACCTGGTGGAACTTGTCAATCAACGGGGGCAGAGTGGCGCCCGGATTACCCGCTCCCGCCATGAGAAACAGGCTGAGAATGATCGACTCCACCGCTTCGGAGTCTGTGTAGCGGCTGCGCCAAAATGATGCAAAGACTGCGCGGTCGACGATGGTCTTGGGAATCACGACGGGTGCGTCCGGCGACGCGGGCGCCACGACGTCCGCGTCGCTGAGCACATCGCTGGACGCGACGGCCGTCTGCGCAATTGTGTTGCATGGCGCATTCGCAGTCGTCTCGGCGAGTGGCGAAGACTGCGCTAGTGCGTGGGCGGGCAGGATAACTGAACCGAGAAATAGAAGGACAACGAGGAAGTATGCCACTCGTTGACGCGCGCGCTTCTGTGTGGCTCCGAACAGCATTTCTCTCTTGCTGCTTGACATCGCATTGATCTCCTGAGCCTGCAATTGTCCGCAATGCGGACGCCTTGGGCCGAGGGGGTCAACGGCGCACTTCGTGATTCACACTATGGCGTAGACACCACAATTGCAACTACGCGCTGGACAACGCTGAAACTGTGACTTACGCCACGTTGTGGAAGACCTGGTCCGGCCCATGATTGTCGGCTCGGCCCAATACGTCGGATTCATCATGCCAAACCGATTCGCCACTTGCGATGTCGCCTTGGCTGGCCCATGCATTAATGCAAAGCGGCGAACGCGCAGTTCTTTGACGTGCCAGAAAATGCGGATGAGCATGCGCAGTCAACTGTCGAGCGGGGGGAAAGTAACGACTTGGGAGACAAACAAGAAGGAAGCGCAAAGGCAGCGATTTCGAGCACTGAATGTGCGCGACGCTTTCCGGTTCCACGCACTCAATCTGGATATTTGCGGCCCGAGGTGACCTCAGAATGCATCAGAGTACGACTTGGCGAAGCTGCCTTGCGTATTCCGGATTACGATCTTCTCCAACAGCGATCTGTCGCGCTGCTGGGTCTCCAAAAAGCAAAAGGGCGGCTGCATCCTGTGCAGCCGCCCTTCGTATACGTCAATGATGCACTGCCTCTTAATCAAGGAGTGCGCAGAAGCGGCGGTAGGGTTCGTCCCAAACATCGGGTTGCTTTGGCAAATACGTCGTGACGACCGAGGCCTTGCGAACAATCCGACGCGCGTCCTGCAGCGACTTCACAGCGCCCGTGGCTACGGCTTGAAGTGCCAGGTTGCCCAACGTCGTCGCCTCCACCGGTCCCGCCAATACGGGCCGGTTCAGCGCATCGGCGGCAAACTGGCAGAGCAGCGGATTTTGCGAACCGCCGCCCACAACATGAAGCACGGCAAAGCGGCGGCCGAGCAGCGACTCCAAACGTTCAGTCACCCAGCGGTAACGTAGCGCCAGCCCTTCGAACGCCGTACGAATCAGCGAAGCGTCGTCGATTGGTGCGCGCTGCCCCGTTCGCACGCAATAGTCGCGCAGCGCTTCCGGCATATTGGAAGGCGCGAGGAATGCGCCGTCGTCCGGATTGATGATTGCGACAAACGGCGCAGCGCCGGCGGCCATCAGGGTGAGTTCCTCGTAGGTATAGACAGTTCCCTGGCGCTCCCACACTCGGCGACACTCCTGTACCAACCACAATCCGGCAATATTGCGCCAGGGCAGAAACTTGCCTTCGGCCCCACCATAGCTGCTCAGATTGGCGGCCAGCGCATCAGAAAGCAGCAGCGGCTCGTCAGCCACGCCGCCAAGTAGCGACCATGTGCCCGAACTCAGCCAGAGGAAGGAATCCTCTTCCGCGGGCACGGCCACCACTGCCGACGCCGTGTCGTGCGTGGCAACCGCCACTACGGGCACTCTCTCCAGACCAACCTCCGCCGCCACATCGCCGAGCAAAGGTGCTAGCACCGTACCCGGCGCGACAACTTCGCCAAAGAGGCGCGTCGGGATCTCCAGCTTCTCCAACAAGCCGGTGGACCATCCGCCTCGAGGGGAATCGTAGAACTGCGTTGCGGTTGCGTTTGTATACTCGACGCTGACGCGCCCCGTAAGCCAGTAGTTGAAGAGGTCGGCGATCATGACAAAATGGGCGGCAGCTGCCAGCTGGGGCGAACCGGAGAGCACCATGCTGCGCAACTGATAGAGCGTGTTAAGCCCCATGAACTGGATTCCGCCGGAAGCTTCGTAGACCTCCTGCTCCGGAATCTGCGCCAGCACTTGCTCCATCACGCCTGTCGTTCGGCGATCGCGGTATGTATGCGGGTTGCCGACGAGGTCGCCCTGCGCGTCAAGAAGCGCATAGTCAATACCCCAAGTGTCGACGCCGATTCCGGCGAATGTGCTGCCATGGCGCTGGGCAGCGCGCGCAAGTCCGATCTTGATCTCCTTGAAGAGGTGCAGAACATCCCGATAGAGGTGGCCACACACCTCAACGGCGCCGTTGGCAAAGCGATGCACCTCCTCCATTTGGAGCTCTTCGCCTTCGAGCGATCCGACAGTCACGCGTCCGCTCTCCGCCCCCAGGTCAATTGCAATGAAGCGGTTCACGCATTCCTCCCCCTTCACAGGCGCGACAACTGCGCAAATCCCGCACGCGCGAATGCTATGCACAGTAGAAGATAGGTTCAAGCTCAAGAAACTGAATGTCGCTGCCCTCGTCTGCTGAAGGCATGACAAACGTCGTCACTTCTGCATCCCACTGCCGCTTGATGTCGGTGGCAGAGAGCCGGTCGAGCGCAGCGCTGACATCGTCGTCGGCAACTTCCATATAGGCGAAGACTCGCGTGCCGAACGCGAAGATCGAGTAGTTGTGGATGCCCTCGGCCTGAATAGCTTCGATCAGCGCAGGCCACGGGTTGAGGTGGATTGCCTTGTACGCCTCCCAGTGCGCGGGGTCAACCCGCCAGGTCATGCCAACGCGTTTCAAGCGCTGCTCCTTTCAAATTCGCGACGTGCAAAGGGCGCGATGGGCTTCGTGTCGACTACCCGCCCAGCCCGCCAATTCCCTGACCAATGCGTTCTTCGCCCATTTGTTTGAGATAGCCTCCGGCGCGAAATGCCAGGATTGGGTCCGGCTCGCGACCCATTTCGGCACGGAGCTGCTTGAGCAAAGGTTGCACGTCAGTCTCGTATGCATCCATGACAATACGGTTGGCGAGAATGACGTCACCAGCATCTTGGGCCACACGCAGAGCGGTGCGGTCCACCAGCAGCGCCTTGGCATATGCGGTCTGTGCGTTCATTACCGACTGGATGATGCCTTCCATGCTGCCTTCGATATTGTGCGACTGGTCGAGCATATAGGTGATTGAGTTGGCGCATGCGGCCGTGGCGGAGTCCTGCGACGCGTCGACAATCTGGTCGTAGATCAGGAAGAGTTCCAGCGGGTTGATCGAGCCCGCCATGAGATCGTCATCACCGTATTTGCGGGCGTTCAGGTGGAAACCGCCCAGCTTGCCCTCATCGAGCAGAATCGAGATGATGTGCTCTATGTTGACTCCCTGCGCGTGATGGCCAAGATCGACAAGCACCTTGGCTCGCGGGCCCAGTCGCGAGCACACGAGAAGGGACATCCCCCAGTCCATAAGGTCCGTGGTATAGAAACCGGGCTCAAAGAACTTGTACTCAACGTAGAGTGTCATCTCCGGGTCCATGGCATCGTAGAGCGCCTTCAAACCATCCCAGAGGCGGTGCTTGCGCGATCGCAGGTGGTCCTGTCCCGGATAATTGGTACCGTCGGCCAGCCAGATGCCAATTGCTTTGGAACCCATTTCGCGCGTTATGCGCACACAGTCCACAAAGTGATCGATTGTTGCGTCGCGCACCGATGGCAGCGGGCTGCAGATGCTGCCAAGCCGGAACTGCTGCCCCAGAAAGGTGTTCGGATGGACTGTACCAATGCGCAGACCGCGTTCAGCCGCATAGTCGCGCACAGGCTCATAGCTGCCATCTTCCGTGCGATCCCAATTGACATGGCTGGCCATGACGGGACAAATGCCCACTACGCGCTGAATCTCTACGCAGTCATCCACTTTCTCCCAAATTGTGCGCGCGGCGCCTTTCTGGCGAAATACTCCGTAACGCGTTCCCGAGTCGGCCACCGACCATGAGGGCAACTCGATGACCTGCTGCTTGAGCGCCTCGAGAACACCCGGTACGTTGATGCCCTTCTCGCCAAGCGTTGCGGCCGTCGCCGCGTATTGCTTTTCCCATGTTTGCATAGAAACTCCTCACTCTGGAGGCCGAAAGCGAACGATTCAACTAAAACTGGAATAGACTCATGCCACCTGTGGCGCACCGAGCGCGCGCAGAAACTCGAGCACGCGCCGATTGAATTCGTCGGGTATTTCCACATGCGGGCTGTGACCGACGTCGGGCGGGGCCCACAAATGCGCATTGGGCAGCGCCTGCTTCATCTTGAGCCCCTCGTCATAGGCCATGCCCTCGTTGGAGGTTATTACGAGTGCCGGCTGATCAATGTCGCCCAGATGCGCTTCAATGTTGAAATCCTGGATTGCCCGACAGCAGCCGATAAATGCCACATCGGGCATAAGGTTGCTCAGCACAAGTTGCGTCTCATACGCAGGAAACTCGGGGCGCGCACGCCTGAATGCAGGCGAAAAGAGCGCAGCCGCGTAGTCATCGTTGAACGTCGCCATCACCGCCGGATAGCCCCGTTGTGCCGTATCGTCAATCCAGTGCTGAACGGCCTCCTGGATCACCTTCGGCGTGTGGGGATACGAGTCCACAAGGATCAGCGATCGCACCAATTCTGGGTGCACGAGCGCAGTCTGCAGCGACACCATTCCGCCCATTGACGCCCCGCACAGGTGCACCGGGCCGGTGGTAAGCGCGCCCAGCAGCTCTACCAGGTCATCGGACATCTGCTCAATCGTATAGCCCACTGCCGGCTTGAAGGACTTGCCATGTCCGCGCTGGTCTACCGTAATCACGCGGCAGGTGTTGGGCAAGGGGTGCCACCTGGAACCAGTTCCACCATCCCAAGTGGCCATGCAGCCCATGGAGCAAGACAATCGTCTCGGCGCCACCCTTCCAGGGTTGCGTGAAGTCCGAGACTTCGTAATAAAGCTGGATGTCGCTCACACGGATGAATGGCATGGTGAATTAGTTGACTGGTTGACTGGTTGACTGGCTGACTGGTTGACTGGTTGACTGGTTGACTGGTTGACTGGTTGACTGGTTGACTGGTTGACTGGTTGACTGGTTGACTGGTTGACTGGTTGACTGGTTGACTGGTTGACTGGTTGACTGGTTGACTGGTTGACTGGTTGACTGGTTGACTGGTAGGCACGACAACATGCTTACCAGTTTACCAATCAACCAATCAACCAATCAACCAATCAACCTGTCAACACCTTTTCTCTAGAACTGGAAGTCGTCGATATTGTCGGCGTTGAAGGTGTCGAGTTCGCCAGTGATGATCAAGTTGTCTTTGCCGAAAGTCAACGTGCCGAGGCCCGGCACTTCAAAGCTGTTGCCTTCGCCCAGGGTGATCGTACCGTCCTTCAGACCCTGCGCCAGGTAGACCGTAGCAATGCCCATCTTGGCCGGGTCCCACAGGTCAAAGTCCTTGATAACGCCCGACTTGAGGAACGGACGCATCTGATCGGGGGTGCCAAGTCCATACACAATGACGCCACCATCCACTGCGTTAGGGCCTTCGGGGTAAACACCCGTGGACTCAACACATTGCGCTGCGGCGGCGACAGCCACCGTCGTTGGGGCCAAAATCAACTGCATGTCCGGGTACTTGGTCAGGAGCGCTTCGCACTCGGTCAGGCTCTTTTGGGGCACGTCGTCGCCATAGGCGGTCTCGAGCAGCTCCAAATCCTTGTACTTCGGGTCGGTCGCGAGCAGATCCTTGATGCCACCCGGCTCCTCAATCCACTTGTTCTGCGCAGGCGCGTCAGTTGTGGCGCTCAGGATGGCGAACTTGCCCTTGCCGCCCAGATAGTCATAGACGCGATCGAGCATCTGCATACCGGTCTTGTCGAAGTCAACCGAGATTACGGCTGCGTCACGGTGGCTTTCGTTGCCCGTGATGTCATTGTTGGTCGTGATGACGAGAATGCCCTTGGCGCGCACGTCGTCGAGAATCGAGTTAAGCGCATCGACGCTGTTCGGCTGGATTGCCAGAACGTCAATGCCGCGCTGAACCTGTTCCTGGATGAATGGGATTTGCGCGGTTGCTTCGGCCGTTGCCGGGGCGCTGAAGGTTACGGTGCAGCCAAGCTCCTCGCAGGTCTCCTGGAAGCCGAGGTTGATGCGCTCGAAGTAGGGGTTGCCCGTGTTCTGTGGAATATAGGCAATCTGCAACCCGCCTTCGGCTGCGGCGGCCGTGTCGGTCATTGCAGCACTCGCAGCTGCCTCCGCCGGGGCGGCGGCATCAGCGGCGGCCGGCGCTGCCGCAGGGGCGGTTACCGGTCCTGCACAGGCCGCCAAGAGCAGCGACAAGACAACAATCAGGCTGAACAATGTGGTCATTCTGGTGCGAGCCATACACTTCCTCCTTGAGGTGAATGTTCGGATTCAGCACGTTCAAAGACGCGCCAATCAGGACAAAGATCCTGCGATCCAGAGCCTGCATACCGCAATGTGCCGTTCAAAAGAGAACCCAATGCAATTGTGGGCGGCACGCGTACAATCGTGGGAGAACCAATGCGCGTACCTCAGACACCTCCTCGCTCGCCCAAACGCGGGCCGGTCTCAGAACCGTGAATAGCGCGGCGGTCGCCTTAACCGACAGGCTATCGCCGCTTTCCAGAAAGCAGATTAGAAACGATCACGGCGATCACAAGCAGCGCACCAACGACGGCCAGTTGCGACTCAACCTTGACATTCGCAACACCCATCGATGTGCGCAGAACTGCGATCAAGAGCAATGCCACAACCGTGCCGTAGATGGTGCCGCGACCGCCGGCAATGCTCGTGCCGCCCAGCACCACCGCAGTGATCGCATCCAGCTCCCAGCCGCGCGCATGGTCATAGCGGGAGACAAGCAGGCGCGAGGTGAGCATCAGCGCTCCCAAGCCGGCAAGAAAACCCGAAAGCGTGAAGATAATCAACTTGACGCGGGTGGTAGGCACGCCGGCAAAGTGAGCGGCGCGTTCGTTCGTGCCCATTGCATACAACCAGCGCCCAAAAGCCGTGCTGTGCAACAGCACCGCCAGAATCACCGCTGTTATCGCGAAGATCACAAAAGGAATCGGAATGGATGTGCCCGGAAGCATTGTGCGGTCGATGCCCAGGAAGTAGGCGGGGAAATCCTGTATCGAGTGATCGCCTACGAGCACCTGCGCGATACCGCGGAAGATGGCAAGCGTCGCCAAGGTGACGGCAAGCGAAGGCAATCGGAAGCGGGTGATCATGACCCCGTTGAAGAGGCCCCCCAGCACGCCCAGACCAACGCCCAGTACCAGCGCGATGGGAAATGGAATCCCCATTTTGGCGTGCAAATAGGCCATGACACAGGAGACCATTGCCAAATTGGAGGCCACCGAAAGATCGAGGTTGCCACTGATAATGATCAGCGTCAGCCCCAAAGCCAGCATGCCAATTTCGACATACAGCATTGCTTGCTTGACGAGAAACTCGGCGTCAAGGAAGTAGGGTGTGGCAACGCTGCCGCCTATGAAGGCAAGCACAAGGAGCAGTGTCACCACGATCTCGGGCAGCAACGGCCGCAGCCGAGCCCCCCATGTGGGTGAGCTACTGGTGATCGGCGCTATCGGCTGGGCCGGGGATTGTCCACTTACCATAACCGGAAACCTTCCATCAGTTGCATACTGCCTGAAGCCCAACGCAGCCTGCTTCGTTGCTCCGAGAGGCGAGAAGTGCGACTATGCCCACTCATCGGGGCTGGTCTTCTGCATGCGTTTGGCCATCAGCGAATCCGCCAGCACGGCGATCAGAATCACGATACCGTAAACCGCAAGTTGCCACGCACCGGCGATCCCCAGCACCGCCAGCGCAACATTGATCGCTCCAAGCAGCAGGCATCCAAGCAAGACACCCACCACGCTGCCGGACCCGCCGAATACATTCACGCCGCCGATGACGACGGCGGCAATCACGGTCATTTCCAGTCCCACCCCAGTTTGTCCCGGGTTGAGGAATCCAAAGCGTGAGGCATAAAGCAGCCCTGCGAATCCGCACAGCGCCCCGGTGATGGCATACACCACAAACGTGATTCGCTCCACGCGCACGCCGCGCAATCGCGCTGCATCGGGGTTGCTGCCCAGCGCATAGATGTGGCGCCCCGTACGTGTGTAGGTGAGGAAGTACCACGCGAGCAGCGCCACACCGCAGGCAATCAGCACGACCCAGGGCACCAGATAGATGCCAAAGGGGCCGGTCTGCGACCAGCGCACCAGTTGCTTCGGTATATAGTTGCCGTCTATTTGGCTGCCGCTGGTGATGATGAATGTCAGTCCGCGATAGAAGCTCAATCCACCCAGCGTGACGATGATTGCAGGTACACGCACCCAGGCAATGAGGACACCGTTGAGCGCGCCCATGGCAAGTCCCAGGCCAATGCTGATTAGGACGCACGCCCAGAGCGGCACGCCTGGCATGTCGCGAAAGATCAGCCCCACCACAAGCCCAGCCAAACCCACCATCGAACCAACTGAAACGTCGATCCCCCGAATGATGATGACCATCATCTCGCCCATGGCGATGATCGCCAGGAGTGGCACCCAAAGCAGAATGCTGCGCACGCTGTTGGCGTTCAGATAGCGTGGCTGGATTGCCGTCGTGATGAGCACAACAAGCACAAGCAGGACGAGGGTGCCCACCTCGCGCCTGCGCAGGATTTCTCCCGCGCGGTTGCGGCGTGGCGATGCGGAAAGTGCGGCAGTTGCCATGGCCTAGAGTTCCTTTGGCGAAGTGGGGGAGGAGGAGGCCAGCGCGGCAGTCATCAGCGCCAAATCGTCTTCGACATGGGCAGCCTGACCTGTCGCCGCCGTCATGACCGATTCCGCGGTCGCCTCGTTCTTGGCAAGTTCCGCCACCAGCCTGCCTTCGCGCATAACCAGCACGCGATCGCTCATGGCCAGAACCTCGGGAAGCTCGGAAGAGATCATGAGGATGGCAATTCCTTCAACCGCCAGCGCACCCATGAGGCGGTGGACTTCGGCCTTGGCCCCAACATCAATGCCGCGTGTTGGCTCGTCCATGATGATGATGCGAGGTTTCGTCATCAGCCACTTGGAAAGAACAACCTTCTGCTGGTTGCCGCCCGAAAGTTCCGAGGCCGGCTGGCTGACCTGGCGCAGGATGATGTGCAGTCGCTCAACGTAGTCCAGTGCCGCGCGACGCTCCTGTGCCTCGCGCTGAATTCCCAACCGGGCAAATTGCGACAGGATCGGCAAGGTCATGTTGCGGGAAATGCTTGTCGCCATGAGCAACCCCTGGCGCTGGCGGTCCTCAGGCACATAGGCAATGCCGTGACGCATTGCGTCGCGTGGAGATTTCAGGCGCACAGGGACGCCGTCGACGCGAATCTGCCCGGCGTCCAGACCAACAATGCCGAAGAGTGCCTGGGCGACATAGCTGCGCCCTGCGCCAACCAGTCCGGCCATCCCGACAATTTCACCCGCGCGAACGCTGAAAGAAATGTCCGCAAAGCGCCCGGCGCGTGAAAGTCCTTCCACTTCAAGCAGCACCGACCCGAACTCTTGCGCGGCGGGCTTCTCGAAGAGAACCTCAAGCGTTCGCCCAACCATCATGCGGATAATCTCCGCGTGGTTGGTTTCGAGCGGAAGGCGTTCTCCCACGATCTCGCCGTCGCGCATCACGGTAATCCGGTCACTAATGGCAAAAACTTCCTCAAGGCGGTGGCTGATGAAGACAATCGCCGCACCCTGATCGCGTACTTTGCGCACAATTTCGAAAAGGCGTTCTACTTCGGCCGGCGTAAGCGCGGCAGTAGGTTCGTCCATGAGCAGAACGCGCGCGTTTTGTCCAAGCGCTGCAGCCATGGAGATCAACTGCTGGTCGGCAACCGACAGGCCGCGCATGGGGCGAAGGGGGTTCATGTCAAGCCCCAGCGAGTCGAGCAGTTCCGCCGCGCGGCGCTCCATCGTGCGCCAGTCAATCGAAGCGCCGCGCATCGGCTCGCTGCCGACAAAGATGTTCTCGGCGATTGTCAGGTCGGGAAACGCGAGAGGCTCCTGGTGAATCAGCGCAATGCCCAGGCGCGTCGCAGCATGGGGCGAAGGGATGTCGACAGAAGTGCCGTCAAGCAGCACGTGACCGCCGCGCGGGCGGTAGACACCGGCCATGATTTTGACGAGCGTTGATTTTCCCGCGCCGTTTTCGCCCAGCAAGGAATGCACCTCGCCTGGAAACAGGTCGAGGCTCACGCCCTTTAGGACATTGACGCCGTCAAAGGACATGAAGACGTCACGTGCAGAGACAAGTGGTTTGGGAGCGTTGTGTACGTCGGCCATTTGCATGAATCCAGGAGAATCTGCTGTGCTGACAATCGGTTCTCGGCCGGCCGCGGAGGGGTGCGATAATCCGGCACAGGCGGGCGGACGAGCGTAGGGACCGTCCGTAGTGCGCCGTCAGTCACCGTCCAGCGATGAATGCGCTCACGCCGGAGAGCATTGCTGCCCGTTCCTCGTCGTCCGACGGATAATGCTCATCGATGTTCTCGGGGGTAATGAACGTGTGGCGGGAGTAGAACGCAGGCGGCGTAGGCTCACCACGCAAAATGCGCAAGGCCAGCGCCAACAGTTGCTCACCGTAGCTCTCAGGTGCATAGCTTGTGGAGCCGATGAAAGGAAAGTCCGAACGGCGCATCGCCGCGCGCCCAAGCCGGTCGGCGTTCTGGCCGACCGCAGCCACCTGGTGCAGGCGTCCAGCTTTCTCAAACGCGGCAAGCGCACCAAGCACGGCTTCATCGTTGATGCCCACAATTGCGATGCGGGCATCGCCCGGCAAAGAGTCCAGCGCGGCGTCAACATGGGTTTCCGCCTCGTCCACAAGAACCGGGCAGTCGAGGGCACGGACCTGGTCATCCTGAAGTGGCCCGATGACGGATTCGAGTCCATCCTGTTGACCTTGTATACGCGCACCGGGGGGTCCCACCATGGGGGCTTCGAGTCGGAGCAGTAGGTCGATCTTCCCACCCCAGTGCGATTTGACCCATTTGCCCAGAGCCTCACCGGCGATGGATCCCGCGCGGTAATTGTCGGCCCCAAAGAAGGTTGCACCGGGCAGAGGAATATCCACCGCAATGACGGGGACACCAGCGCGGTTGAACTTGTCCATGATGACGTTGCCCGCCTGCGCGTCAACCTGATACTCAATCATCAGGTCAATTTCTTTCGCGATCAGCCAGTCTGCGTTCGCCAGCGAAGTTGAGCGGTCCAGGTTGTTGTCGCGGACGAGCAGTTCAACCGCATCGTTCTGGCGTGCAGCGCGCTCAAGGCTCCGACGCACCTGCTGCGCAAAGAGCATCTTTTCCGTCAAGTTGCCGAATCCGATCCGGAAACGCTGCTTGCGCTTCGGACCTACAAGTGAGGCGCAGTGTGCGCGCTCCCTCGGCCCCAACGACTGTTACACTGAACTCACCGGCCCTGCGCAGCATGTTCAACGTTCCTGCGTCAAGTCCATCGTCTACAACAATGTGGTGAAGTTGCGAAAGCTCGGCGAAACGATACGCTCTGACAGCACCAAACTTCGTGTGGTCCACGAGCGCAACGACCTCGCGCGCCAGCTTCATCATCTGGCTCTTCGGGATCGCCTCGTCCACGCTGACTTCCGTCAAGCCCTGTTCTAGAGACAAGCCGGTGCATGAGACGAAACAGGTTGCGGCATAGAAATGCTTGAGAATGTCCGGATTGAGCCGCCCCACGACTGAGAAGCCGCCGGGGCGTACTTCGTTGGCGGCAAGGATTACTTTGTTGGAAGAGTTCTGCGCAAGGAGCAAGGCGACGTTCAGGCCATTGGTGACGACCGTCAGCCTCTGGCGCTCAAGCAAGTGGGTTGCCAGACTGTAGACTGTGCTGCTTGCATCCAGAATGAGCGCGTCACCGTCCTTGACAAGCTGCGCAGCCCATTCCCCAATCGCCGACTTTTCATCCTGGTGAAAGGCAAGGCGGGCCGCATAGTGTTCATCGGCCGGGAGAGCGGGCGGCGTGTCAACGGCAGGCGGGACTGCGCCTCCCCGCACACGCTTGAGCAGCCCCTGCGCCTCGAGGAAGTCAAGGTCGTTGCGTATCGTGTTGGGCGAAGCAAGCAGATTCGCCGCGAGTTCATCGATGCGCACCTCGCCGGCAGCAGCCAATTGCGCGAGGATCAGTTGTTGCCGCTTATGGCTCACCATAGGGCCAAGCGCTCCGCACTGCTTGGAGATTATTGCGTTTTTGTGTGGAAAATTGTGAATATACAATACTGCAACATCGCGCCAGTGTCAATCCCCAAAAAAGTGCAGCGATTCCCCTCTACTGCTCCGGGCGCGGATTCTGAATGGCTCCCGAACGTGCCGGCCGGGCGGTGATTCAGGCGGCGACGCGTCTCCGGCCGGCGGTCGCGCGCCGGTCAGCTCGTGCAGCATATGGCAGGGCGGGCGGCAGCCGCTCGGAAACAGCACGTCGCGCAGAGACAAGAGTGGCCGGAGGCATTTTCGCCCCCGGCCACCTTCCTCCTGTACTTCATGCTGCGCGTAATTCGACCGCCGCTCTGCTCAGGCAGGCGCGAGCACATCTGCGTCGAGCGGATATTGGCCGTAATAGTGGATGGCGTCAATCATGACCTTGTAGAGGTCCGGCGCGACGCCTGAATGGATGGAGTTGCTTGACGAACAAACGTACCCACCCCCCTGCCCGGCGTCGCGAATGCACTTCTTCACCGACTCCACCACCGCCTCGGCCGGGCCATACATCAGAAGCTCGGTCTGATCCACATTGCCCTTGATGGCCATCTTGTGGCCGTACTTCTGCTTGACGACGCTCAGCTCCATACCCCCCGATGGATCGATGGGGTCGATCCCGTCCGATCCGGCCGCGCAGATGCTGTCCAGAAACGGGTACATGTTGCCGTCGCTGTGCTTCCAGTGGTAGAGCCCGCAGTCGTGGATGGCGTGAACCAGGCGCGTGAAGTGGGGAACAAACATGCTCTCCCACAGCGCCGGCGAGAACATGGGGCCGCGGTTGTCGGCCACGTCGTCGCCTGTGAAGATGATGTTGACCCCCATTTCACTGGCGCGTTGAATCACGCGAATGTAGTGATCCACGCAGCGCTGCACCACGCCCTCCACAAGTTCAGGTGCTGTCTTCAGGTTGACAAAGAGCTGAGCGTACCCCATGTAGTCGCGCGGGCCGCTCCAAACATCGCGCATCTGCAGGATGACGGCGCGCTTTCCGCCAAAGCGCTCCACCACGCGCTTGATCGGCTCGTAACGGAAGGGATCATCCGGATCCGGCGGATTCCAGGTTTCAAGGTCCTTGAGGGTCTTGATCGGCGCCTGATCATCCACAGGCATGGCGTAGTTGTCCTTGCCAATGCGGCGCACCGCCCCCCATTCGTCGACCAGCAAGTCCGGCTCTCCCAGCGTGCGCTTGCGGTAGGCCGGTGCCACCATCACACCGTCAATGTCATATTGCTCGATGAGATCATGGTAATCACCCCCATTGGTCATGGCATTGATGACGTCAAGGTCATGCACCCATTCGAAATGGGGAACGCGATCGGGTTCCTGATGCTTGAGCGTTGTCAGCACGCGTTCAAGCGGAGACTGCGCAGGCAAGGCGGGAACGCGGCGCGCCGGCCGCGGCATCACGTAACTGCTGCTATCCACCTTGGTGTAGGTTCGCGTCGCCTCCGTTGCCTGATTCTGCAGCAGGTGCGGTGACGTCTCCGGCTGGCTCAGGAAGTCGAGTGCAATCCGTGTCGCGGTGCTGGCTTCTTCCGCAAAGCCATCGGCGCCGACAAGGCGCGCATACTCGGCCGTGATTGGCGCGCCACCCACCATGACCTTAACGGAATCGCGCAGCCCGGCCTCCTTGAGCGCATCGATATTCGTCTTGAACATGGGCATGGTGGTTGTGAGAAAGGCCGAAAAGCCCAGAATATCGGGCTTCTGCGCCCGCACCTCCTCGATCATTTTCTCCGGCGAAACATTCACGCCCAGATCGATCACCTGGAAACTCGCACCTTCAAGCATGGTGCGCACGAGATCCTTGCCGATGTCGTGAATATCCCCCTTGACCGTCAGGATCATGAATTTGCCGACTGGCTTAATGCCGCTCTTGGCAAGGACAGGGCGCAGAATATTGAGGCCCGACTTCATGGCCTTGGCCCCCAGGAGCATCTCCGGCACGAAGTAGGTGCCCTTTTCAAAGAGGCTGCCCACTTCCTCAAGGGCAGGAATCAGCGCATCGTACAGAATGTCTTCGGCTTCCATTCCGTCGGCCAGCGCCTCGTTGGTGAGGCGCGAGACGAGCGCCTCCTCGCCGTCGATGACACCACCGAAGAGTTCATCCTTGAGTTCTTCGCGGTCAAGTGGTTGTGGGTCCTGCTCTTCCTCAGTCATCAAATCCTCCGTATTGAGCGCCAGGCGAATGAATTGTTTCAAGCGAAAAGATCGGCTCAAGCAACAACTATATGGACCTCCATCTCCGCAAGCTTCTCGGTCATCTCCGTGGCTATCGGGCCATCCGTAACGAGCGTATCCAGATCGTCAAGCGCTGCGAAGGTGAGAAACGCTTCGCGTCCAAACTTGCTCGCGTCCACAAGTGCAACAAGCCGGTCGGCCGCGTGCACCATCGCACGCTTGACTTCGACCTCGCGCACGTCGGCATCCGTCAAGCCACGCGCAATGCTCAGCCCCCCTGCGCCAACGAACGCACAGTCGGCGTGAAGTGATTCGAGCATTTGGGGTGCAAAAGGACCGACGAGGCTCGCTGTGTCATGGCGCAGAATGCCGCCCAGCAGAACAACCTCAATACCGGAACAGTGCGCCAATGAGGCGGCGACAGGAAAGCCATTGGTGACTACACGCAAATCGGTCTTGTCAACCAGGAGTTGAGCGAGTTGATATGCGCTTGTGCTGTTATCGAGAAGGATCGTTTCGCCCTTGCGCACAAGACGAGCGGCCGCGCGGGCGAGTTTCTGCTTCTCGTGCATGTGAAGATGGCGCCGGTCGGCAAAGGAGAGTTCGTCCTGGAGCGCGGCGCGGATCTCGGCTCCCCCATGGCTGCGCTGGAGTGCGCCATCTCGTTCCAGCAGAGCTAGATCATTGCGGATGGTGACTTCCGATACGCCAAACTCCATGCTCAGCGTGCGCGTGGACGCGCGGCGCACATCCTTGAGATAAGCGAGAATCTTGCTGCGGCGGTCAAACGCAGTGGCAGCCATTGTCTTCTGCTTGCACTCCTGGCGAGAATCTTTCGTAGACCTTTCACTTATTGTAGCAAATCTTTCGATTGCGTCAAGATCCAATTTCCGGATCTGGCGATTGTGACCGCCCATCTGTGCCTGACGACTGCCACAATGGACGTCGAAGGTCGATAGGCAGAGACTCCAGGGTGCAGCGGCAATGGCGCATCTTCGCCGACAGGCGCGCGCATTCAGCACGGGGCTTGCGGCACTGCGTCTAACCGGCAGCACGACCGGAGGGATTCATGAAGGTTGCCGAACTGTTTCGGTATAGACGGCGCCGCGGCCAACGTTGCAGGCTTGTGCCTGCAGCGTTGCCCGCGGAGATGTAACTGTTCCCGACTATTTCGGTATCGAATTGAGCAAAGCTACAGCCACCTCACCCCCGCCCCTCTCCATGCTCCTTGCCACACTCGCTGGCGTGGCAAGGAGCATGGAGAGGGGCGGGGGTGAGGTGCAGTTTTGCGCGGCAGTTTTCGAAGTAATTCAGCGATGACCATCAGTCCATGGCAAAGCGTGGCGACTCACCGCCAATACCGAAACAATTCAGCAAGCGCTATCCAATCCTCCCGCGAAGCTTCTTCCGGGCACTTGTAAGGCGCAGAAATCAACTGAAGCATGTTTGGAGTCGGGTGCGTTTGGCAAGTACGGCAGCTGAAGCAGCCACCACGAACGCCGGGCGCGGCAAAAGCAGGCTCCCAGTCGCTCCTGGAGCCTGTTTCAAGCGAGGCGCGGTCGCTTCAAATTAACACGGGGTTACGCGCAGTTGGTCGCCAACCGCAACGGTGGAGCGATCGAGTGCGCCGATGGGGAGTTCAACGACCGAATGTACTTTGCGGTAGAAGTGACCCATCCGCCAGGGGCGCACGTTGCGGTCAATGCCGACCACGCGCTGCCCTTTGTCGAGGTAGAGCACATCGATGGGAATGGACATGAACATGCAATGAATGCTGCTGCAGGGCTTGATCCAGAGACCGTCGCCCGGGGCAAGTTCGCGCACGCCAATCAGCCCGCGCAGGCGTGTGAAGAAGTTGTCGGCAACGCGACCCTTCTCAACAATCACTGCGGAACTTGATACGTTGTCAACACTGATGGTGCGGGGGGGGTGAGCCATAGTAGGTCCTCTAGACAGTTGAACCATGCAGAATCAGAAACATCGCGATGAGTGCGCCAACGGCCAGATAGGGCGCGTAGGCAAAAGTTGACTTGCGCGTGCCGTGGCGCGTCGCAAGCAGAAAGAGCGCGGCGGCGCCACCAAGGAGAACACCGTAGATCATTGCGGCAAAGATGGCAGGATAGCCCACCATCAAGCCGACCAGGCCCATCAGCTTGACGTCTCCGCCGCCCATGGCCCCGCGCCCGATGATCCCAATCGCAAGAAACGCCACGAAGCCGACGGCGCCACCCGCCAGCGCCATCCAGAAGGTGGGTGGGGGTGCAAGCAGGCTGCACAGAAGAACAACCACCGCGGCGGGTCCCAGCATCACATTGAGAACGCGACGCTGCTCCAGGTCGATTACGAGGATGGTGAGCAGGAGCGCCGAGTAGAGTACCGCCAGCGCCAGCGCCACGGGATCCGGCATGCGCAGCGCAGCGAAGCCGGCAACACCCATCGTCGCAGCAATCAGGAGCGGCAAACGGCGACGCTCCGACCATTGGGCGGGCCGAACCAGCGCTGTCCAGTGCAACAGGCGCGGCGGGGCCAAGGGAGATGCGGGCATATCCGGCGGTGGGCTCCATGCCGGGAGGGCATCGGCAAGCCAGTTGCCCAGCCCGCCGAGGAGCCATCCGGCAGTAAGCGCCGCAATCAATGGTGCGAGACCGGTCATCTGGTGAGACTCACTGAACGCACTTCCCACGCTTCGGGCAGCGTGCCATCGGTGCTGCCGCACGCTGTTGCACAATCGCCGCCACAGTATTTCGTCACAATCAC
Organism: uncultured Chloroflexia bacterium; assembly: GCA_963735275.1. GTDB lineage: Bacteria > Chloroflexota > Anaerolineae > Caldilineales > Caldilineaceae > UBA5069. The sequence goes on from CAVTKJ010000004.1 coordinate 2,225,354, forward strand.
GGCCTTGCTCTTGATCTTCTTGTAGCTCTTGTCCATTCCCGGCTTCGGGTCCAGTTGAAGCTGCTGCTCCCAGCCCTCCACGACGACACAGCCAAATTGTACGATGTGGTATCCCTCGGCCTCCGTACCGGAGCAATGATTGTTCGTGGGAGAGCAGGTCGTGTCATAAAGAGGGACTTTTACGATATCACCAGCGCGAGCGTCGATCTCGTTCTTGGCGCCCGCTTTGACGCCACGCAGCCCCGCAATACACGCGGGCAGAATGACCTGCTCGGCAGCGCCCTTCTGCAATGCGGCATTTTAGCTCGCTGGCGCCGCAGCCATTGCTGGAACAGGTATCGGGATACATCGGGTCAATCGAGCCGGAGAAATCCAGCCAGCCGCGACTCGTGTCTGTGAAGAGGGTGAGCGGTCCGTTGCTGTCGCTGCATTCGTAGCAGTCGCAGAAAGGATGCGTGACGCCGCCAATCTGGCAGGCCGAGTCGATGTCGTCCTTGTCGGCATCCCAGATGACCATGCGCTGGTTGCAGGCCGCGCCGGCGTACATCGCTTGCTCAAATGCGATTGGGAAGAGGCCGCAGGCAGACTTCGCCGCGCCGCACATGGCGCTGGCCGATGCGACCACTTCCAACGGCGCAAGTCCCAAGGCACTTGCAAAGCTTGACGGTGCAACCGTGCGCGCATGGACCACTACCGTCACCTTCAGAAGGTGGCGGCTCGTATGTCGGCGCCGGAGTCGGTGCAATTGTCGGCACCACGGTCGGCACCGTCGTTGGAACGTCGTTGGCACGGATGTGGGCGCGGACGTCCGCGTGGCAGTTGGCGCAGCAGTCGGTGCAGTTGTTGGCGACGCGGTCGGTGCGGCAGTTGGTGGGGCAGTCTTCGTCGCTGTCGGCGCTGCCGACTTGCGTGGCAGTCGGTACAGGGGTATGTGTTGCAATTGGCGTGGCGGTGAATGTATGCGGTGGCGTGGGCGTTAGCGAGGCCGTTGGCGGTAGTGTCGGTGTGAATGTCGGCGTCGATGTTGGAGTCGATGTCGGCGTCGATGTCGGAGTAGGTGTCGGCGTATCCGTCTTCTTGCTTGACCAGCATGAATCCCTCATTCGAGGATCCGCCGGCAACAGCAGAGCCTATCACCACGTCACCCGGTCGGATGTCTGCCTCTTTCACACCGTTGGCCTTCATGTAGGCTTGGCAATGGTAATGGCGGCTTCATTCGTGCGGCCGTCACAGATGGCATAGGCGCCGGCGAGCGCCCCGGCGTCGGCCGCGTTCTGCATGCGCCGCCTCTCCAGGTAGCCCGAGCCCAGATCAATCGCCAGCGCGACGAAGCCCAGCAGTACGATCAACGCCAGCGCCAACTGGATCATTGTCTGCCCGTGTTCGTTCTCATTCTCCGGATCTGTCAGCATGGTACGCCTCCACGCAATACAGGCAAGTGATGCAGACTGCTTACAGGTTCGGCTTCGGGCAGATGACTGACGTCGTTGCCGAAGAAGATCATCTGCGCCTTCGCAACCAGGTCGAAACTCGCCGCTCCGACGAACGCTGAAAACAAGGTGCTGTAGGTGTGGCGTACTGATACAATGACTGGGTTGCCTGCGGTCGGACAAGTCGTCGCCAAATTCGGTGTAGTAGGTGACGTCAGACGACCACCACCGCCGACGTTGCCTGACGCCGCCTCCGAAGTCGCAGCGCTCACAACTGCCGATACATACTGCGTGCGATTTGCCGCCGAACAGGGAAGCTTCGATGCAGTGCGCGCCCCTTCACGCGCAGCGTTGGTAATGATGATGTAGTTCTGGAAGGCGCCGCCAAAATCGACAACGCCGGCAATCAACATGAGCAGGACCACTGCGCTCAAGGCAAACTCGATCAGGTTAGCCCCGCGTTCACCTCTCCGGATTTTCGAAGCGTCTACGCGTCGGCAGTCGTGTTGCGTCCATCGTCGTACCACCCACCCTTCTGAACGGCGAACACTTACAAGCGCGGCCGCCGATTGTACTCGGGCGCGGGCGTGAAGGTCTCCTGCGCAACGGTGTAGCCTGCGCTCTCGAGCTTGCTCATGAACTTGGGGCGTACACCCGTAGCGGTGAAGTAGCCCTGTACGCGCCCGTCCAGGACACCGGTCTGGACGTAGCGGAAGATGTCCTGCATGACGACTACTTCGCCTTCCATGCCCTGCACTTCCGAAACCTGCACCAGACGGCGTGAGCCGTCAGCCAGCCGCTCGAGGTGGACGATCACATCAAATGCCGCAGCAATTTGCTCGCGAATTGCCCGTAGCGGCAAGTCCATCGACGCCATCAACACCATCGTCTCGACGCGGGACAAGGTGTCGCGTGCGCTGTTGGAGTGGACGGTCGTGAGCGAGCCATCGTGGCCGGTGTTCATCGCCTGAAGCATGTCGAGCGTCTCGCCGCCGCGCACCTCGCCGACGACGATGCGGTCGGGGCGCATACGCAGCGCGTTAATCACGAGCTGGCGGATGGGCACTGCGCCTGTCCCCTCAATGTTGGCCGGGCGCGCCTCAAGCCGCACAACGTGCTCCTGCTGCAACTGGAGCTCCGCCGAGTCCTCGACAGTCAGAATACGCTCGTTCTCCGGGATGAAGGTCGAAAGGATATTGAGCACAGTCGTCTTGCCGGTGGAGGTGCCGCCGGAGACGACGACGTTCAGGCGAGCGCGCACGCAGGCCCGCAGAAAATCCACAATCTCCGGCGTGAAGGCGCCTTTGCTCACCAGGTCATTCGGGTTGAGGACCGCCTTGGCGAATTTGCGGATGCTCAGGCAGGGGCCGTTCAGCGCGAGCGGCGGAATGACGATGTTGACGCGTGAGCCGTCGGGCAGGCGGGCATCGACCATGGGGCTGCTCTCGTCAATGCGGCGTCCAATCGGCGTCACGATGCGCTCGATGATGCGCATGAGGTCGTCGTTGTTGCGGAAGCGCACATCCGTATGCTCGAGCATGCCGGCGCGCTCGACATAGACGAGATTGGGGCCATTGACGAGAATTTCCGTGATCGTATCGTCATTCAGCAGGGCATCAAGCGGCCCCAGCCCCATGACATCGGCGACAATTTGCGTGTAATACTCGGTGCGTTCGGCCCGACTTAGCGCGAGCCCCATCTCCGCGACCTGGTCGTTGAAGATGCGCTCGAGCAGGCGGCGCAGCTCGGCGCCATCACCGCTGTTCGTGGCCGGGCTCGACTCGGCGAGCAAGCGGATGTGAACACGCTCGCGCAGCGCCGAATAGGTGCTTGAATACCTGCCCGACGTGTTCTGCGGCGCCCCGCGCCCCGCCGGGGGCAGAATGGGCGGCATGGGTGGCGCGATGGGTGCGAAACCGCTCGAGCCGTTTGAACCATTGGGGCGTGGCGGCGGCGGCGGTGGGGCGCTGCGGCGAAAATTGAGCATGTGCGAAACCTGTTTCCTGGTTGGCGGTGGCGAGTATCCTGCCGCCCACAAAGTGCGTTTGAAGTGTGCTGACCGCTCGAGAGTTACTTGATCCAGACGGGTTCGTATTCCGGCCAGACGACATTGCTGATGTTGCGCGGGTTGCGGCCGTTGCGCTCCATCACCCAAATCGCCAGCGTGCCCTCGCGGTTCGACATGAACGCGATGCGCGTCGAATCACGCGACCACGACGGATGCTTCTCCCACTCCCAGTCGTTGCGCACCAGCGAGTCCGAGCGAGCGCCGTCGGGCGAAATCACCCAGATGTCATCACTCTCGTGCTCCTGCGTCACAAAGGCGATCATGCTGCCGTCGGGCGCCCACACCGGGTCGTAGGAGATATTGGCGAGATGGGTCAGCGTTTTGGGGGCAAAGGTCGCGTCAAAGGTCTTGGCGAGCAGGATCGTCGCGCGCCCGTCCACCTTGCCTACCTGCACACGGTACTGGCCATCGGGCGAGAGGCGCTCGGTTTCGCGATAGGCGTCGACCACTTCACCATACTGCTCGAAGGTGCCCAGGTATTCGCGACCGCCGCCGTTGGCGTCCATCACCCAGTAGCCCGGCTGGTCGGGATTGTCGGACTTGAAGATGATGCGACCCTGGAACGACTCGATCGGCCGGGGCGTGGGCGTTGGGGTCGGCGTGGCGGGCTCGGCGGTGGGCCCGGTTGTGGCAGTTGGTGCCGGCGTGGGGGTTGGGGTGAGCAGCAGGGCAATTTCTTCCATGCGTGCGCGCGCCACAACGGTGTCACTCACGGGGAGTTCGGCCGCCAGCCTGTATTGATCGTAGGCCTGGATCATGTCGCCGCCGGCACGCAGCTGGTCGCCATTGTTCAAGTAGGCTTGATAGAGCATTGGCGGCACGGCGCCGTTCAGGTAGCCCGGGCTCTCGACGAAGACGCTCTGCAGTTGGGCAACGGCAAGGGGCCAGTCATTGTTGCCGAACGCCGTGCGGCCGGCGATGTAACCGGAAGCCAGCCTGTACTCGGTGATGATTGCCACATCGCTGGGGCGCTGTTTGAGCGCCGCGCCGAAGTACTCCAGGGCAAGGGTGACATCGGGAGGCGTTTGCGCAAGCACCTCCCGCCCCTGCCCGGCGTTGAGCGTGAAGAGCGCGTCCTGCACGGCCTCCCGCTTGTAGTCGGTGCTTGTGCTCTGAATCTGCTTGTAGGTGGCGAGGGCGAGGGCGTCAAAGCCCAGTTGCACCTGCACGCCCGCCTGATCGAAGAGAAGATCGAGTTGCCTGAGCGCGCGCACCTCAAGGATGCGCGAATTCACGTCGCGGTAGTTGGGCGCCTCGAGCTGCAGATCGCTGAAGGCCTGCAGCGCCCCTTCGCTGTCCCCCTGTTTCAGGAGCTGCGCCGCAGCCGCGTACTTGGCGGCCAGGTCGCGCTCGCGTGCGATAGTCGCCAGCCCCTCGGTTGCCTCGGTTGACGTGGGCTCGAGCCCGAGCAACTGGTTGAAGAGTTGCTCGGCCTCCGTCCAATCCTGGCGGGCCAGCGCGGCCTGCGCGTTGGTGAGGAGCGAGTTGCGAAACTCGATGTCGCGCGATTCGGCCATGAGCGGGAGCAGGCGCGTGCGCGTCACCGTGACGCCCAGCAGCACGACCAGGACCGCCGCAACGATCATCAGGGTGCGCGTGCCCAGCCGCCGCCAGTTGATGGAGAGCCGCCGCGGTTTTACGTTGGGTGTGGACTTGTCGAAATCGGCCTTGAAGCGGCACTCGTCGCGCATGGCGAGCAGCACGTCGTCATTCGGGCGAGCGCTTGAGCAACTGCTCGATGAAGACGAGCGCGCCCAGCCAGTCGCCCTGCTGCATGGCGCGCTGCGCCTGCTTCCATTCGGGCGTTGTGCGCAGCGTGTCGTAGGTGCTTGAAGTTGGGGGAGGGGGGGAGTCCATGGTTTATCCGCCTGCGACGCCGCTGAGTGTCTCGATGATGTCGTGGGACGCTTGGCCCGAGAATGACGATGAAGAGGGACGGCAAAATGAAGAGGGCGACGACAATCGTAATTTTGACGCTGGCCTGACGCGAACGTTCTTCTGCCATTTGACGGCGCTTGATGCGCATTTGATCCGCCTGGGCATGCAGCACGTTGGAGATGCTGACGCCCAGTTGGGCGGACTGGATGAGGATGGCCACGAAGGTGGTCAAATCGGCCACGTCGCAGCGGTCCGCCATGCGCCGCAGCGCCTCGCTGCTGGGCATTCCCAGGCGCATCTCGCTCACCACGCGCGTGAACTCACGGCTGAGCGCATTGTCCCACTGGTCGCCCACACGCAGCATGGCCGACTCGAAGGCAAGCCCCGCCTCCACGCCGATCGTGAGCATATCCAGCGCATCGGGCAGCGCACGTTCCACCTCGGTTTGCCGTTTCTTTGCCTTGCTGTTGAGCCACATGTTGGGCAGGAAGAAGCCGGCCAACGCGCCAATCCCTGCATTGCGCAGCATGATCATGGTCGATTGGTCGCTGCGTGCGGCGAGCCACCAGCCGAGCGCGGCCAGACCGACGCGTGGCCAGCAGTTGCAGTCCCATGAAGTCGATTGCGCCAAGACCACCGGGATGGCCGGCCGTGGTCAGCTTGCGCTCGATCTTGGCGAGGTTGCGTGTGGGCATCAAGCCACCGGCCGAGCGCATGGCCCGGCGCAGAGCGGCAGGAGCGCTCGCTGCCTGAAGGGACGCGCCAACTCCTCGGCCCCCACCACATCGGTGCGGTCAATGTATTGGCCCAGCCGCGAATCCACCGCCTTGTCGCGCTTGCGCGAGGGCGCGGTCGCCAGCCACATGACAATGACCGCCAGCGCAACCAATGTACCTACAAGTGCGGGAAGTCCGGCTCCCAAGAATGTCCATGCGCTATACCTTGATGTCGAGAATCCACTGAATCAGCCCGAACGCCATTCCCATCATCGACCAAGTGCAGCAATGGGCATGATGCGCACCCACCCCGGCTCGAAGAAGGGCTGGAAGAAGCCGGGCTGCATGAAGGAGACGATGACCGCCAGGCCGATTGGCATCACCGCAAGAATGTAGCCAGTCATTCGCTGCTGCGACGTCAGCGTGCGCACTTCACGCAAGATGCGGATGCGCTCGCGAATCGTGTGTCGCGATGTTCTCGAGCACATTCGTCAGGTTGCCGCCCACCTCGTACTGCACGTTGATCGCCGTGACGAGCAGGTCCATATCGTCACTGCGCGCGCGTTTGGCCATATCGGTCAAGCGCCTTGGGCAAGCGATGCGCCCAGCGAGGTGGCGCGCATGACGCGGGCATACTCCTTTGCCGAAGGCTCGGGACCCTCTTCAACCACAACCCCGATCGCCTGCGAGAGGCCAAAGCCGGCGCGCAGGGCGCCGGTGATCAGCGTCAGCACCTCGGGAAGTTGATTGACGAGCGCGCTGCGCCGCTTGGAACTCTTGCGTTGCGCCCAAAGGATTGGCAGGTAGCCGGCGACCAATGCCACGCCGATTCCGACCAGAATGTTCACGCGCCACGCACCGAGTGCCAGTCCCACCGCGGCAGCCATGATGATGATCATGATGAACTCGCCGGCGGTGACCGGTACATCCGCCTCGATGAGCAAAGCCCCCACACGTCGCGGCAGGGCGTGTGCGTCCCAGGCGCTAGCGCCAGCCGCTTCTCCTGTTTGGCCTTCGGCGCAGGCCGCGACGTCGGCGCGTGCGCCATACAGACTTAGGCGTTCGGAAACAGGATCGGCGCGTGGACGACAACCGCCAGATGGCGATGATGACGAAGAAGACCGCAGCCGCGACCAGCGCGGCAATCCAAAGCGGGGCAGTGAGTGATGTCATGGTTGGGGCTCCACAGTGCCGGGGCGGCGCAGCCAGCGCCCCAGCGGATTGGCACGCGGGGCGGCAGGTTCGACGCCCGCATCGACGTGCGCGCCTGTACGTTCCACCACAAGTTCGTGGGCAATGGCTCTTGATGGCGCGCGACACGGCGCTGCGCTCCTGGTCCAGCATGAGCGGCACGCCGCGGTTCACGCTCTGGCTCACAAGCGCCTGGTCGTCCGGCACGGTTGCGTGGACGCGCACGTGCAGCCGCCCCTCGATTTCGCCCCGGCTGATGCCCGAAGGGATGGTTGCGCGGTTGAGCACAAGCCAGAGCTTTTCTTCGCCGTGGCCGCGCATTTGCAGTTGGTCCATCATCAAGCGTGTGTTGCGCAGCGCCACCATCTCGGGAATCACCGTCATGATGATGCGGTCGGCGCTGTCGATGAAGGCATAGGCCACCTCGTTGAGGGGCAGCCCCAGGTCAATCACCACCCAGTCGAACATGGTGCGCAGGCTGCTCACAATTTGCTGCACCTGGGGCAGGCCCATGTCGACAGGCTGGCCGGCGGGCGGCGCAAGCAGCACACGCAGCCCGGAAGAGTGCTCGGCAAGCACGCCGTTGATCAGGTCAGCGTCAAGGCCGGCTGCGCGCGTCAGCAGGTGGCTGATGTCGCGATCGTCGTGGACATTGAGGACAACATCCAGCGCCGGCGCGGCAAAGTCGGCGTCCACCATGACAACGCTGCGGCCGCTCTCCTTGCGCAGCGCCAGCGCCGTGTTGGTGGCAACGATTGTGCGACCGGTGCCGCCCTTGGGACCGATGAAGACGAGCACTGTCCCGCGGCTCCCGGACCCCTGCGCATCGCGCACGGTCTGCGCCGGGGCGCTGATCATCTGGCGGATCGTCGACCAGGCATCATCGGCGACGAGCGGCTTGGGGATGAAGCCGCGCGCGCCCGATAGCACAGCCTGGCGGGCGGTTCCCATGCCACTTTCGGCAACGACGGCCAGTACGGCCGCACTGGGGAAGCCGTCGAGGATACTCCGCACGGTGCGGGTTAGCGCCGGCGCGCCAAAGCCATCGTCAATCAGGACGATGTGCGGCAGGACGTCAAGCGCCCTTCGATATGCCAGGTCAGGCTGGGCAACCCAGTAGAGCGTGTGGTCGCCGGCATAACTCCTGAGCAGCGCGGCAAACTGGTCGCGCAGGGTCTCCTGCCCGGCCACCAGCAGGACACGCAGGGTGTCGCCGGGCCCAATCGAGTTGGTCATTTGCAGCTTTCACGGGATCAACGTCCCGGTTCCAGAGGCAGTTCAAATCGTTTGTCCATGTAATCGGCGTCAACGGCGTCAGTCTCAAAGGGGCGGTCGACGCCAGGTGCGCGCAGCACCAGGTCCATCATGCCGCCGGCATCAAGCGTGTACTTGAGCGCCAGTGCATCCTGCGGCGAGACGGTCAGGAGGATGGCGTTGGGCAGTGAAGCATCGGTCGGGCTGGCCTCGATGTTGTCCAGCGTGTTACCGCTGGGAGGCGCCACTGCGGCGCCGACCAGCCCGGCGATGACAACGTTTTGCAGCACGACGAAGGTCGTCTTCACTTCTTCATTCTGCTGTGCGCCGGCAAGTGATGCCTTGAAGTCCATCGTGGTGAGGATGTCGACGTGGTCGCCGGGCTTGAGCACACGTGTGCGGCTCAGCAGGTCGTCGCCCGGGATTGCCATGAGCACTTCGTCTTCAACCATCATCAGGGCCAGGCGGCCGTCGGGGGAGACGACCGTCGGGTCGAGCAGGCGGTTGGTCTGAAGCACTTCACCTTCAAAGAGTTCGGCCGTGGTGAGCTTGCCCAGAGCGTCGTCAAGCGCAAGCACAGCGCCGGGGGGGACCGCATCGGCGGGAAGCTGGGCTTCGCGCAGGTCGGCGGCGACGAGCTGTGTGCGGATGGGCACGTTGTGCGTTGCGACGATTACGGCGACCTGGGGGCCGCTGGCCGCCGCAGACTGACCTTCGCTGGATGGGTTTGCAGTGACCCGGTTCATGGCCTGATACGCCAGAAGTCCGGCGATTCCAGCCAGAAAGAGCCCTGCCACCAGCCAAAGGAGACCGCGCGTTCTGCCCATCATTTGCTCAATTCACGGAGATTACTCACGGGTCATCGTTGCGGTCGAGGCCAGGACGAAGTCCTCGTCGCTGCCGATCATGGCCATCAGAGGAATTGTCATGAACCCGGTGGTATAGCTGACAGCGACGCGGATGGCTGCGGCGGTGGGGTGCGTGGCGGTGATTGTGAGGTGCGCCGGGTCAAGGCCGGCGGCGGCGGCGAAGGAGTTCGCCGCCGCCCTTGCCCTGGCATCGACACATGCAAGGTTGCACGCAGTGGTTGGTGAGATGATCCCGACGCGTGCGCCTTCGCGTGCTGCGTTGGTTACGGTGTTGTACTGGAGGAAGAGGTAGCCGAACTCGATGACGCTGAGTATGAGCAGGATGAAGAGCGGTAAGACAATTGCATACTCAAGTATGTCCTGTCCTTTCTCAGCCCGATGTATGGCCCTCATCTCCACCTTTCAGCGCGCACGCTCATTTATTCTTGGTGCGTTCACGACTGATGCACGATTGCTGCTGTTCTGGTCATTAACTTGTGAGAGCATCGTCCAATGAGCCAGCAGATGCTTTCCCAAATTGCGCTGACGCTGCCGCCAAGGGCAGTCATAGCAACGATGCTCGCGATCACGATCAAACCAACAATCGAGCGCGTACTCAATGAAGTCCTGGCCATCGTCCCGGTCCAGGTAGGACTGCAGGTAGAAGTAATACACGGAAAGCGCGTTCAACATGGGGGGTACTCTCCTTAGGTTGTAAACTGCGGTTTGACGGACAATCTATAAGAAACGGCAGGTGCCGGATCTCGCGCTGTGTTGGGGCGCCGTCGGGGGGTTAGTCGGCGAGCGCTGGGGTTTGGTTCACACGGTGACTGCGAAGTTGGTCGTTCGGTTCCAGTATGGGTGGCGCCGGCCTTATTGCTGGAGGCTCATGCCACCCGGTTAGTTCGGGACAAGACGGTAACTCGACGGACAAAGTGTCGTGGACAGATGGTCGAATCGAGCCGGATATGCAGGGTTGTTAAGCTGAATGTGTGCGCTTTTTGTTGCTGCAAGGTCGTGTGTTTGTCTTCCGCTCCCGCCTTGCATTCTTTGAATCGCAGCCCCGCGGCGTTTCCTTCGCGCCCCCGCGAAAATTCCTGCGAAATTCATTAAACTCGTTCAAATTGGCGAAAATCGTCATTTTTGTTGCATTGATTGGCACAGACTTGCGCATAGAGCGTGTGGCGAGTGCGCCCGGATGCGCTGCTTGAGGTGCAGGGTTTTTCCTCTGCGTTTCTTTGCGCCTCGGCGACTCTGCGTCAAGTCTTTGCAGTTTCGATTCGAGGCTTGGCCTAGAAGAACGCGCGCTGCGCTTTGCGGCTTGCCTTCTCCACGGGCGGCGCGGGGGCGGCGGGTTCGTCGGGGGCGGCCAGCACGTCGAGCAGCGGCGCGGCATGGCGCACAAGCACACTCACGGCCAGGCCGCTGCGCTGCACCACGCCCTCGATGTAGAGAAGCATGGAGCCGCGCAGCACCTCGCGGTAGCGCAGGTAGATATCCGGCTTGACGACCAAATCAAGCAGCCCGCTCTCGTCCTCCAGCGAAATGAAGACGATGCCCTTGGCCGTATAGGGGCGCTGGCGCACGGCCATCATCCCCGCCGTGCGCACCGTGCGCCCCGGCTCCATCTGCTTCACCTCCCAGCCGGCGGCAATGCGTCGCTCGCGCAAGGGCGCGCGGTAGTGGCGCAGAATCTGCCCATCGGGCGAGAGGCCGAGCAGCTCGTACTCCCACGCCGTCTCCTCGAGGGGCGAGAGATCGGGCAGAGCGGGCAGGGGCGTGTCGGCGGCCTCCTGCGGCAGCGGCAATTCCGTGGGGCGGTAGTCGATAGCCCCCAGCCGCCAGAGCAGCCCGCGCCGATCGCCCGCGGGCAGCGCCAGCGCATCGCACGCCCCGGCGCGGATGAGCGCGGCCACCCGCTCGTGGTCCAGCCGTGTGCGGATGCAGAAATCGGCGAGGTCCGCGAATGGGCCGGCCGCGCGCGGCCTCCCCATTGCGCGCGGCCTCGATGCGCAGGCATGCCCCATCGCCCAGCGTGTGGACGGCCGCAAGCCCCGTGCGCAACGCCCAGCGGCCATCCTCCAGCCGCTCGGGCGTGTAGAGGCGTGCGCTGCGGTTCACGTCGGGCGGGAGCAGATCCACGCCGTGGCGGCGCGCATCGCCCGCCAGCACCTCAATGGGGTAGAAGCCCATGGGCTGCTGGTTGAAGAGCGCCACATAGTAGGCCACGGGGCGGTAGCGCTTGAGCCAGAGCGTTTGGTAGGCAATCAGCGCAAAGCTGGCCGCGTGGCTCTTGCAGAAGCCGAAGCCCGCAAAACCCGCCAGTTGCACAAAGATCGCCTCGGCGGTGGCCTTGTCGATGCCCTGCGCCAGCGCCCCGCGTCACAAAGCGCCCGCGCATGGCCTCCATCGCCTCCACACTGCGGGCGCGCGACATGGCCCGGCGCAGCATGTCGGCCTCGCCCGGCGCAAAGCCCGCCGCCGCCACCGAAACGCGAATCGCCTGCTCCTGAAAGAGCAGCACCCCCAGCGTCTCGCCCAGCACCGGCTCCAGGCTCGGGTCGAGATAGCTGATCGGCTCCAGCCCCGAGCGGCGGCGCAGGTAGGGGTGCACCGCCCCACCCTGGATGGGCCCCGGCCGCACGATTGCCACCTCGATGATGATGTCCTCAAAGCGGCGCGGCTTGAGGCGCGGCAGCATCTGCTGCTGGGCGCGGCTCTCCACCTGGAACGCGCCGATCGTGTCGCCCCGCTGGAGCATGGCGTAGATGGCGGGGTCGTCAAGTGGCAGCGTGTCGAGCTCGCCGTGGAACTCGGCGGGAAGCGACTCGCCCATCGCCTCCATGGTCTCGATGGCCTCGCTCACCACTCCCAGCGTGCGCAGCGCCAGCAGGTCGATCTTGATCAGCCCGGCATCCTCGCAGCTGTCCTTGTTCCACTGGCAGATGACGCGCCCGGCCATGGTGGCAGGTTCGAGCGGCACGATCTCGTCAAGCGGCGGCCCGGTGATCAACATGCCGCCGCTGTGGATGGAGAGGTGGCGCGGGCACTCCTCCAGCCCGCGCGATCAGTTCGGCCAGCACGCGCAGGGGATGGGCATCGCCCGCGCCGGCATCCCCTTCGCCCACCTGTGCGTCCAGTTGCGCCTCAATCTGCGCGGCCGCGGCGCTGGGCGAATTGGTCTCCAGTTGCGCCGCGAGCCGCTCCACCACCGCCTCGGGAAAATCGAGCACCTTGCCCAGATCGCGCAGCGCACTGCGCGCCTGGTAGGTCACCACGTTGCAGACCATCGCGGCGTGCGCTCGCCCATAGCGCTGGTAGACGTAGCGGATCACCTCCTCGCGCCGGTCGGCGGCAAAGTCGATGTCGATGTCGGGCGTGGTGAATTTGTCGGCGCTGAGAAAGCGCTCGAAGAGCAGGTTGTGCTTGAGCGGGTCGATGCTCGTGATGCCCAGCAGGTAGGCGACGATGGAATTGGCCGCCGAGCCGCGCCCCTGGCAGCGCACCCCCCGCTCGCGGGCAAAGCGCACAATGTCCCACACGATCAGGAAGTAGCCCGCCAGCCCGGCGCGCTCGATGATCTCCAGTTCGTGCGCAAGCTGCTTGAGCACGACCGGGCGCAGTTCGGGGTAGCGATGCGCCAGCGCCCCGTGGCACAGTTCGTAGAGCTTCTCGAATTCAGTTATGGGGCTTGACGCATCGAGAAACGCGGGCAGGCGGTGGTGCGAAAAGTCGAGCGATGCCTGGCAGCGATCGGCAATCAGCAGCGTGTTGGCAATCGCCTCGGGAACGCTGCGGAAGCGTTGCGCCATCTCCTCGGCCCCGGCCAGCCAGGCCATGCTCGTGGCGGGGAGCAGGCCGGCGCGCACGCTTCGGTGAGGGTGACATTTTCGTCAATCGCCAGCAGCGCATCGCGCAAGCGCGCACCCGCACGTTCGGCATAATGGACGTTGTTGGTGGCCACCAGCGGCAGCCCCACGCGCTGCGCCAGGCTGCGCAAGCGGCGCACAAGCAGGTCGTCACCGGGCCGGCCGTGATGCTGGAGTTCGACGAAGAGACTGTCGCGCCCGAAACAATCGAGCAGCGCCAGCGCCACAGTGTCGGCCAGGTCGCTGCGTCCGGCGCGGCAAAGGCGCAGCAAGCGGCCCGCGTGCGCAGCCTGTAAGCGCGATGATGCCCTGCGTGTGCTGCGCCAGCCGCTCCCATGTGAGAAGCGGCGTCACCTTGCCGGGCCAGTCGCTGACAGGCGCGGCGGGGTCGAAGTCGTCGAGCGTGGCGGCAGCCTGGGCGTTGGGGGGCATGCGATCGAGGCGCGCGGCGGTGAGCAGCCGGCAGAGGTTGGCGTAGCCCTGCTGCGTCTCGGCCAGGAGCGTCAGGTGCTGCGGGGGTGCATTGGGTGCGCCCAGCGCGGGGTGAGGCGCCAGCGTCACCTCCGCCCCGAGGATGGCGTGCAGGCCGGCGCTGCGGGCGGCGCTCCAGAAGCGCACGACCCCCGCGAGCGAATCGTGGTCGGTGAGCGCCAGTGCGTGAAGTCCCAGCACCTGGGCGCGCGCCACAAGCGCCTCGGGGAGCGAGGCGCCGTCAAGCAATGAAAAGGCGCTGTGGCAATGCAGTTCTGCGTACATGGGAACTGGCCGGGAGTCGGGAGTCGGCAGTCGGGAGTCGGGAGTCGGCAGTCGCGGGGACCGTAGGCGCCGGCCCGTGGCCGGCGCTCCCACCCTACGCGGTCGCCCACTCCCGACTGCCGACTCCCGACTCCCGACTCCCGCCTTTCAGTCATACACCCGGCTCATGTGCCAGCATTCATCCAAATAGTCGTAGTAGATCACGCAGAAAAGCCCTTCGAGCGTGACCACCGCCATGTAGTCGCGCCAGACGCGCCCCTCGGCGCTCCACCAGTCGCTGTCCACCTGCCACCGCTGCTGCACCCGCTGCAGGCGATAGGTGCGCCCACGCCAGCCAAAGCGTACAGGCCTCCCGGCGCTGTCGCTCTCCATCTCGATCACTTCACCTTCACTCCAGATACGAGTCATAGGAACGGGTTACAGGTTACAGGTTTCAGGTTTCAGGTTTCAGGTTTCAAGTTTCAGGTTTCAGGTTTCAGGTTCGTACTTAGGGAACATGTCCAACCAGACAAGCAGTCGGCAGCGGGCCTAAACCTATAACCTGTAACTCACGTTACGCAAGCGGCCGCTTCCAACGTAGCGGAGGGCCTCCGCTACGCTACCGAGCATCCGCGGCGACGCAACCCGGCGCGTGGGCCAGCCTACAGCCGGAGGGCTGGAAGCCCTCCGCTACGCCCACTCAACCTGCTGCGTAACATAGGCCAGTAACCTGAAACCTGTAACCTGAAACTTGTACCCTTCACGCATACTGCATCCGAAACACCCGCTCGGCGACGGGGTGGGTGGCTTCCACGATCTGGCCCAGAAAGAAACAGCGGCCATAGCGCCCGGCCAGGCGATGGGCAAGCTCCATCACCGGCGCGGCCTCCGCACCCCCCTCTCCGGCAAAGAGGCTGAGCTGGGCGGGCACCAGATTGCTGCTCTCCTGCAGCGTCACCTCAAGCCAATCCAGTTCACCCGGCCAAACAAGCGCCTGAAGCTCCTGCGCAAGTGCGTTGCGGATGCGCGCCTCCTGCGCGGCAGGCTCCACAAAGGTGATGTCGAGCGTGTGCGGCGTCTGTCGCCCCAGAAAGTGAAGCGCAAGGCGCAGGCGGCGGCAGCCTGCAAGGTTGGCGGCAAGACGCTGCAGCAGGGGGTGCAGGGCGAGCAACACATCGGCCAGCACGCGCCCTGCCTGGTCGGTGGGGGGATCGAAATCCACAAGGAGCGTCTCGGGGGGCGTGCGCAGGTTCCCGCAAACGGGGCGGTTGTCCTTGCCCAGCGCCCAGCGCTGCGCCACCTTGCCCGCCTGTCCATAGCGCTGCCAGACGGCCGTGGTGGGCAGCGCGGCAAATTGAGCCAGCGTGCGAATCCCCAGCCAGCCAAGCTGCTGCAGCGCGGCCTCGGGCAGGGGGAGCAGGCTCACGGGCAGGGGGCCAAGAAAGTGCGCCTCCTCGGCTTTGCCCACCATGCGCATGGCACCCGGCGCGGCGCGAGTGGAGGCGGCGCGCGCCGTGAACTTGCTCGAATCCCATCCCAGCGCCGGCTGCAGCGTGGAACCCAGCGATTGGCGCACACGGCGCCCCAACTCGGCGGCAAGGGGCTGCACGGCAGTGGGCGTTACGGCCACGGTGTGAAGGTCGAGATAGGCAGCACCCCAGCCATGCTCCTCCACGGGAAGTTCCCAACGCGCCATCTCGCCGAGAAAGGCATCCTGCTCGGCCTGACTGCGGGAGGCATCCACGGGGCGCAGAAGCAGATCAGGGCAGCGAACGCGCGCCTGACGCGGCAGCATGCCCGCGTAGACGCCGCACTGTTCGGCCTCGGGCGAGGCAGCCCAAACGTGCGCATCCCCTCCCAGCAGCGCGAGGGGAGCACCCGCCAGGCGCGGCTCATCGCGCAGGGCAAGAGTCACAAGAAAATCGGGAATCCGGCAGCAAAGAACGCTCATGGAATACTCGATATACGCCCTGATTTGACGCAAGGTCGCCAGGACGCCAGGGAACGCAAGGAAGGGCGCAAGGACCGGCAAACGACATCTGATGCTATCTGCCCATGAAAGGCATTGTTCTAAACGGAATGCTGAAAAGCGACATTTGTCTTCGTTGCAGTTCCTTGCGCACTTCCTTGCGGTTCATAGCGCCCTGGCGCCCTCGCGTCAAAAAATCGGAGCTCTTTGCGCATGGCTCACCAGGTGGGGCGGGCGTGAACCGTGCCGTTGAAGACGATGTCGAGCGCGGCGCTGGGGGCGTCGCTGCGCCAGCGGCTGCGCAGCACCTGGGCGCGCGCCTGGTAGCCCACCAGTGTGCCCGCAGTCTTGAGCCACTGCTCGCGCTGCAGCAGCACATGCAGCGCCACGTTCTGGCGCAGCGTTGCCGCTCCATCCACCTGGAGCCAGCGCTGCCAGGCAGAGCCCGCTTCATCCACAAAGAGCACGGCGCAGCCGGTCGTACGCGCCAGCGTACGCAGCCGGCCGATTGCGCCGTTGAAGGTGCGCGCCAACGTTCGCTGCGCCAGAATCTCGGCAAGGCCATCGACAAGCACGAGGCGCGTCTGGCGGCTCTGCACCAGATCAAGCAGCAGCGCCACCGCCTGATCGAGCTGGGGGCGCGCAAAAGCAGCCGCTCCAGTTGTACGCCGCAGCGGCGTAGATAGTCGGGATCGGCGGTGTGCGTCAGGTCCAGCAGGACGGCGTTGGCGTCCAGCGCGGCCTGAGCGCAGGCGATTGTCTTGTAGGCCAGCGTCACTTTGCCCGAGGTGCTGGGACCACTAAAGAGTGTGAGATCGCCCAGGGGGATGCCCCCGCAGCCTGTAATTGCATCCAGCGCGGGAAAACTCGTTGAGACGTGGGGCGGCATGAACGTTGCCATGTCGCGAGCGCGGCGGATGGCCTGCGGCCCATGGCGCTGCTGGATGACAGCCACGGTGCTCTCGAGGCGACGGCGCTGCTCCGCGCGGCGGCTGGATTTGGGGGTGCTTCTCTCTGTGTCCTGCGCCATGACAACCACACGGTGGGGGGCCACTGTGGAAGAAGCCCAGGCTGAGCCGCTTCGGCTGAATGTTCAGATGGTATCGGCGCTGCTGCCGGCTGCGATGCGGGTGCGGTGAAGAATGCAAGTACATTTTTGCATCCTCCACTATTCTATTAGCACATATGTTCTTTAGTCAAGAGGAAAGAAGTGCGCAAATCACACGAAAGATCATGGAAAACGTAGCGGAGGGCCTCCGCGCCCTCGTTGTTTGCCCGCACAGAACGTTACCCTAACGGTGAGACCTGAGGGCACGGAGGTCCTCCGCTACGCACGCGCGGCCAGGGTCACCGGTAGAGCACCCTAGGCGCCGGCTTGTGGCCGACGCTCGCCAGACAGACCAGGCCGATTCATTGCGCATGTTGTACACGAAAAAGAGGCAACCCACGCGGGTTGCCTCTCGCAAAATCGCCTAATCGATCTTCACCCAACGGCGTAGCGGCGCCTATGCCACATCAATAAAGACCTTCATGCTGCGCTCGCCTTCGGCCTCGATGTAATGATAGGCATCGAGATAGTCCTCAAATGCGAAGTGGGTGGACATGAGCGGCTCCGTTACCACTTCGCCGGAGGCGATGAGTTCAATCGCGCGCCGTAGTCCGCGCGCTTGTACATGAGCGTGCCGCGTAGATTGAGTTCACGGTCCTGCACCAGGCCCAGGTCCACTCGCGGCTGCTCACCAAAGACGCCCACCACGATCAGCGTACCGCCCTTGGCAAGGTTGGCAATCGCCGCTGTAATCGTCGGCTCCACGCCCACGCACTCAAGCGCGACGTCGAAGCCGTCCGCGCCAAAGACACGCTGCGAAGCGTCATGAATGCTCTCCTCGCGCGCGTTGCTCGTATGCTCAAGACCGCAGCGGCGCGCAATCTCCAGGCGGTGCGCACTCAAATCCACCACAAGCACCTTGGCCTGTTCAGCGCGCGCGACCTGTGCGACGAGGTTGCCGATTGGCCCCGCCCCAAAGACAACCACGCGCCGCCCCAACATCTTCTGGCCCGCAGGCGCGTTCGGGTTGGCCGCGCGGCCCACTGCGTGTACAGCCACTGAGACCGGCTCCACCAGCGCGCCCTCTTCGTAGGTGAAGCTTTCGGGCAGCGGCAGCACCGTGGCCGCGTCCGTCACCCACAGCTCCTGCGCGCAGCCGGGCGCCTGAAAGCCCTGCACCTTGAGTTTATCGCAGATGTGGTAGTCACCGCGCAGGCAGGGTGCACAGACGCCACAGACAATTTGCGGCATGGAGGTGACCTTCATGCCGGGGCGCAGCCCTTCCACCCCCGGTCCCACCGCCTCCACCGACGCCGAAAACTCGTGCCCCTGCACAACCGGGTAGCCGGTATAGGGGTGCTTGCCGTGGTAGACGTGCACGTCCGAACCGCACACGCCAATGCGCTGAATGCGCAGCAACACCTCGCCGGGACCCGGTAGCGGCGCGTCAATCTCCTGAATCGTAATGGCCCCGGGGGCCGTCATCACTGCCTGCTTCATGGAAATACCTCACAAATTCTGGTACGCAGAAAGGACGGGAACAACGGAAACAACAGGAAACCCTAACCGTCGTGAAGTTGCCGCAAATTCCGCTCTTCGCTTACCTAAACCGAAAGCGCGTCGATATCGGCAGTTTCAACGCAAGGGTGCGAGGTGCGCAAGGAAAAACAACTCAGACAACACAACTGTGCGAAAAGACAGTTCGAAAGCACCAAGAAGCATGGCAAATTGCTTCTCCTGCCTTTGCCTTTCCTCGCGTCCTTGCCCACCTTGCGCCCTTGCGTTAAAACTTCCGGTTTCATGTGGTTCTTGGTTTAGTTAGCATTTAAGCTACGACGTTTAGCCAACCGCCATCCACAAAATAGGTGGAGCCGACCGAGTAGCTTGCGAGCGGCGAACAGAGAAAGACAAAGAAGTTGGCAATCTCCTCGGGTGTGCCAAAGCGACCGATCGGGGCGTTGTCCTTGGCAATCTTGTCGAGGTACTGCTCGGCAGTCTGGTCGGTGCCGTCGGTCAACTGCGTGGCCGTCTTCATCCAGTCGGGTGTGAGCACCAGGCCGGGATTGATAGCGTTGACGCGAATGTTGTCGGGAATCAGTTCGTTGGAAAGGCACTTGGAAAACATCACCAAGGCGGCCTTGCTGGTGTTGTAGATCGGTTCGTAGCCCAGCGGCTGTTTGGCGCAGATGGAGGCGTTCATGAGGATCACGCCGCCGCCACGGGCGCGCATGGAGGGCACAAAACCGCGCGACAGGCGCACTGCGGCCATCACATGAAGGTCCCAGTAGTACTGCCACTTGTCGTCCGGCGCGTCCATCACTGTCTCGTTGCTGCCCGTGCCTGCGTTGTTGATGAGAATATCGACCCCATCAAATGCCGACAGGATTTCGGCAACGGCGCGGTCGCACTCCTCGGCGCGGCTCACATCGGCGGCAACGCCCAACGCGCGCACGCCGTACTGGGCGTTGATTTCCGCCGCGCGCTCATGTGCGCGTGCCCCGTCGCGGGCTATCAGTGCAACATGCACCCCTTCGGCGGCCAGCCCCTGCGCCACGGCCAGGCCAATGCCCACGCTGCCGCCTGTAATCACTGCGGTCTTGCCTTTGAGTTGCGTATCCATTTCTGTTCTCCGCTGGTTGGGCGTTAGCGCTCTTCGAGGTCAGCCCACTCTGCAAAGAGGGGTTCCAGCGCTGCGTAGGCCCGGTTAAAGAGTGGGTAGAGGCGCGCATAGACTGCCTGGTTGGCAGGAATTGGCGCTGTACTCTCTACAATTTGCACCATCTTCTCGGCAACGCCAAAATCGGGGAAGATGCCCACACCCACGCCGCCCGCGAGCGCGGCCCCAAGCGAAGTCGCCTCCTCAAGCAACGCGGGCCGCAGGACGGGCATGCCGTAGATGTCGGCCATGATCTGCCGCCATGCCGCGCCGCGCGTGCCGCCGCCGATGACACGCATCGCGTCGATGCGTGCGCCCTGCTCGCGGAAGGCATCGAGGATCACGCGCAAGTTGAGGGTGATGCCTTCGAGCGCGGCGCGGATCATGTCGGCGCGCGTGTGCTGCATGGTGAGCCCCACGAAGCCGCCGCGCGCCTCAGGGTTCCAGCGCGGGCTGCGCTCGCCAAGCAGGTAGGGCAGAAAAATCAACCCCTTGGAGCCCGGCGGGCTCTTCTGCACCTGAAGATTGAGCATTTCGTACGCGCTCAAGCCGACGGCCCCGGCTGCCGTCTTCTCGGGCAGCCCCAATTGATCGCGCACCCACTGGTAGGAGCCACCCGCCGCCTGCATCGTGCCGCAGGGGCTGTACATGCCCGGCACCAGGTGCGCCCAGGTGAAGGTGCGCATCGTCGGGTCGTAGATCGGCTCGGGTGAAGCGATGGCGATCCACGAAGAAGAGCCCACGTAGTTGTAGGCGCTGCCCTCGCGCACCACGCCCGCCCCTGTTGCCGCGCAGCAACCGTCGCCGCCGCCGATGACCACCGGCGTTCCGGCGCGCAGCCCCACCTCGGCTGCCGCCGCTGCAGTCACTTCGCCCACCACGTCGGTCGAAGCGTGCAATTCGGGGAGCAAGGCGGCATCAAGCTTGATGGCATCAAGGATGGGTGCGGACCAATCATAGGTCCGCAAATCGTAGAGATTCATCCCTGACGCGTCGGAGTAGTCCGTCACGAAGTTGCCCGTGAGCCGCGCCACAATAAAGTCCTTGGCGTGGAGGAACTTGTGCGTCTGCGCGAAGATCTCGGGCTGGTGGTCGCGTATCCAAAGGATCTTCGCGCCGGAGTACGAGGAACTGGGGCGGTGACCCGTAATTCTGTAAGCCTCCTCAAAACCCACGCCGTCGATAATCGCCTGCGCCTGGGGCACCGCGCGCTGGTCGGCCCAGATGATCGCATTGCGCAGCGGGCGCGCCGATGCATCGACCGCAACACAGCCCATCATCTGCCCGCTGAAGGTGATGCACGCGATCTCCTCGGGCGCAACGTGCGCAGTGGCCAGCAACTCATGCGTTGAAACGCAGACCGCCTGCCACCAGTCTTCGGGATTCTGCTCCGCCCACGTCGTGCGCGCATACTCGACGCCGTAGCCAAAAAAGGCGCTCGCGCGCACTTTCCCGTCACGATCATAGAGCGACGCCTTGTTGCCGGTCGTGCCCAAATCATGCGCCAGGATGAGACGTTCAGACACGAGGTGCCTCCGTTGTGGTGCGACGTAAATAGTGATAATTGATAATTCGTAACTGATAACTGATGATTCGCGCGCCAGATGTCCGAGTTATCAATTATGAGTTACGAATTATCAATTATTGTTTTTCAAAACCGCAGCAGCGTCTTGAGCGGCTTGCCAGTCGCGGCGTTTTCCAGCGCGGCGTTGATTTCCTCAATTGGGTACTCGGCCGAGAGGAACTCGTCGGCGCGCAGCGTGCCTGCGCGGATCCACTCGCACAGCGGCTCCTGCGCGGCCGCTTCGCGGAAACGTGTGGGCCACTGGTGCACGAGCAGGTTGAAGTTGTAGGGCCCGCGTGCCTTCTCAAGCACGACGGTCGGCCTGTCAATGACGCCATAGACGCAGACCGAACCGGCCATCTTGATGAGCGGCAGCGCCATGTTGATGATGCTCTCGCGACCCACCGCGTCCACCACCGCGTCAAGCGGTCCCACGTTCTCGGTCAGCGTTGCAAGTGCGGGATCGTCGGGTGCGAAGGTTGCGTCGGCGCCCATCGCCAACGCGGTTTGGCGCTTTTCGGGAAGGATGTCGACAAGGCCGATCCATTCCAGCCCCAGCAGCTTGCCGAACTTGGCGAAGCTCATGCCCACGGGCCCGCCACCGACAACCAGCACCTTGTCGCCTGCCTTGAGTGCGAAGTCGCCAAAGGCGGCGTAGACCTCGCGCCACGTGCAGAGCAGCACTGCTGCCTCGACTGGAATGTCGGCGGGCACGGCACGCATGATCTCGAAGACCTCAAGCCAGCCATGCGCCGCATCTGCCACGCCATCCGCAACCATCGCCGCGTGGTCCGTGGCAATCAGGTAATCGGAGAAGCCACCCCAGCCACTTGCATAAGCGGGATCGGTCGGCTGCAGAAGCAGTGCGCCGATCACGCGGTCTCCCACCTTGAAGGAGCGCACCTTTTCACCTACCGCCTCGACAATGCCGGCGGTCTCGTGGCCCAGTGTCAGCGGATACTGTTCCACGCCAGGGAAGTGCCCTTCCACCAGTTTGCGGTCGGTTGCGTTGCAGAGGCACGCAACCTCCGTATGTACGAGCGCATCATAGGGTCCTGGGGTCGGTGCAGGCAGGTCAACCAATTCTACGCGGCCGGGTTCGCTGACGACGACTGCTCGCATCACTGCGCCTCCATTTCGGCTACAAGGCTATTTGATGATCGTGATCCGGCTGCGGTCGATGGTGAGGGCGACCGCTACGATGATGATTGCGCCGTAGATTGCCTGCTGGAACCAGGGGTTGACGCCAATCATGTTCATGCCTACGTCGAGCACCATGACGATCAGCGCACCGACAACCGTGCGCATGACGCCGCCGACGCCGCCGCTGATTGCTGTGCCGCCCAGCACGACAATCGCAATTGCCTTCATTTGCATGCCGTCGGCCATGCGCGCCGAGCCGCCCACCATGCGCGAGGAGAGCATGACACCGGAGATGCCGGCCAGTGTCCCGGCGAGCACGAATGCCAGCGTTTTGTACTTGTCGATGTTGACACCGGAGACCGACGTTGCGCGTTCGCCTGCGCCGATCGCCTTGACAAAGCGGCCAAAGGGCGTGAACGCCTCGAGCACGTAGGTAATCGCGAGCACGATACCGGCGATGTAGATTGTGTTAGGCAGTCCGAATGTGTCTCCCCGCACCCATTCGAGATACGGAATACTTGCGCTGGAAATCGAAATCGGCGTCGCATTCGAGAGCAGGAATGCCATGCCCGTCCACAACCCCGAAATGCCCAGCGTGGCAATGAACGAAGGGATGCGTCCCTTGGTGTGGATCAAACCCGTCATCAATCCCGAAAAGACGCCGAAGCCGATGCCGGCCACGAATGCCCAATAGCCCATGGTCGGAATCAGCATAGCTGTGATGACCGTTGTCATCGCCGCCACTGAGGCCAGCGTCAGGTCGATGGAGCCAAGCAAGATGACGAATGTCTCGCCCAGGCCCATGATCAGGAGCGTTGAGCTTTGGTCCACGAGGCCAATCAGGTTTTGAGGACGCATGAAACGCGGGCTACCGATGGTCATGATGACCATCAGGGCCAGCAGGGTAATGATCGGCATTGCGCTCACCCAGTTACGCGAGCCACCTGTGCGACTCTTTTCCGGTGACGACGTGGCTACCGATACGGGCTTTGCTGGTGTGGTGGGTGGCGCTGATGGGGATGCGGACATGGCTTCCTCGGAATCATCGGCGGGCTAAAGATTCAGCCGCGGGAAATGCTGGAAGTGCCAACTCTGCTACATCATGAATTCGATCAGGTCGAGCGGCATGGGTTTCTTGTCAGGGGGCGCCTGGAAAATCTCCGACACAACGCCATCCTTCATCGTGTAGATCACATTGGCGAGGCCGATTGTCTCCTCGAGCGTGTCTGCGATGAGCAGGAAAGCGATGCCCTGATTCGCCAGTTCACGGATGAGTTCGTATACCTCTTCCTTGGCGCCTACATCGATGCCGCGTGTTGGGTGGTCGAGCACCATAATCTTCACGGTGGCCGCCAGCCACTTGGCCAGAACCACCTTTTGCTGGTTGCCGCCGCTCAGATTGAGGCAAAGTTGTTGCGGACCGGGCGTCTTGATGGCCATGCGTTTGATCCACTTGACCGCCTGCTCTTTTTCGGCCTTGCGGCTCAGGAGACCACCGCGCGTCACTCCGCTGATGTTGGGCAGCGAGATGTTCTGCCCAATATTAAGGTAAAGCACAAGCCCCTCAACGCCCCGATCCTGTGGTACGTAGCCCACACCTGCGGCAATCGAGTTCGCAGCTGAACCAAGTGAAAGTGGCGCGCCGTCAATCGTGATCGTCCCTTTGTCCGGCTTCTCTACACCCGCCACGGCGCGGCAAACGGATTCGCGTCCCGAGCCGAGCACGCCGGCAAAGCCGATGATCTCGCCTTTGTGAAGCGTGAAATTCACGTCTTCGTACTCGCCCGCCTTGCAGAGATGCTCGACTTTAAGGATCTCCTCGGCACGCGGCGTTGCCTGTTTGGCCATGCGATAGTATTCGCCTTGCAGTTCGCGCCCGACCATCAGGTGATGGAGCTGGGTTTCAGTCAGACCTTTCGTCTCCAGTTCCGCAACATTCTCGCCATCCTTGAAGACATAGACGCGGTCCGAAAGCTCCAGAATCTCTTCGAGATGGTGTGTGACGAAGATGATTGAGGCGCGTTCGCGCAGACTGCGCAGCCGGGAGAAGAGAATCTCCACCTCGCTGCCGTCGAGAACGGTGGTCGGCTCGTCAAGGATGATGATTGGCTCGTGCTGCGTGCGATCCTCAATCGTCATCACGCGCGCCAGTTCCACCATTTGCCGCGCAGCAAAGTTCAGATCCTGCACGTCTGTCGATGGGTCAAGTTTCAGCTCAACTTTGTCGAGCTGTCGCGTCGCGGCCTCGCCAAGTTTCTTCCAATCGATCAAGCCGAAGCGGACAAACGCGTTCTCGTGGCCCAGGTAGATGTTTTCGCCCACGGTCATGTTGGCAAGAACTGACTGCTCCTGGAAAACCATGGCCAGACCCTGTTCGGCGGCATCCTTGATGCTCCCGATTTGAACTGGCTGGCCGCGCACAAGGATTTCGCCCTCATCGGGTTGGTAGGCGCCAATGAGAATCTTGAGAAGCGTGGATTTGCCCGCACCGTTCTCGCCGACTAGCCCCACAATCTCGTGCGGGCGAATTTCCATCGAGACATCCTTGAGCGCCTTGACGCCTGGAAAGCTCTTGGAGACGTGGCGTACTTCGAGGACTGGTTCACTCATGTTGGCACCCCGGCGGGACTACTTGATGTATGGAAGCTTGCTGCGGTCGAGCGTCAGATAGACCGCCACGGTGATGATGACGCCCTGCACGGCAACCAGCGCAATGCTCGGCACGCCGGCCAGGATCATGCCGTTGCTGATGCAGGTGACAATCAGCGCGCCGATGAGCGACTGCACCACGCCGCCGCGCCCGCCCGTAAGCGCCGTACCACCGACGGCCACGGCCGTAATTGCGGCAAAGAGCATCTGCGAACCATTGAGACCGGAACCGGCCCCATTGCGTGCCGTATTGAGCACACCGGCAACTCCATAAAAGAGGCCGGCGACTGTGAAGGCCATAATCTTGTAGCGGGTAATCGGCACGCCAGCCAGTTTGGCCCGGTCTTCGGCGCCACCAATTGCAAAGACGTAGCGTCCAAAGCGCGTGCGGCGCTCAAGCAGGAGTCCAATGATAATCATCGCCACGGCGAAGAAGAGTAAATAAGGAATCGGGCCGAAATTTCCGCGTGCCCAGGAGAGGATCATTTTGTCCTCAAGCGGCAGATTCATGCCGCCCGAAAGCCATGTGGCGATGCCCAGGCCGATATAGAGCATCCCCAGCGTTGCCATGAAGGCCGGGATGCGCAGCTTTGTGTGCAACACGCCGCATGTGAAGCCAAACAAAACACTTGCACCGACGGCGAGGGCAACTGCCAACAATCCGTAGTTGTTTGCATTGAAGTAGTTCGCGGCCAGCATGCCAATGATGACCGAACTGATTGCCATGTTTCCTTCGATTGACAGGTCAATGCTGCCAAGCAGGATGATAAAGGTCTCGCCCATGGCCAGAATCGCAAGAATCGACGCCTGGCGCGCGAGGTTTTGCAGATTGACAACGCTCAGGAAGAGCGGGTTCAGGAGCGTCATGCCGACCACAATCACGGCCAGCACGACAAGTGGCCCCAATAAGGACGGCAAGCGTCGTCGCTTGATCACGGGTTGAAGAACGGGCAGATTCGGCGCCTGCGCAGTCATTGGGCCCTCCTGATACGTGACAGATTCCCTCCCCCGGCCGGGGGTGGCCCGGGGGAGGGGTGACTGTTCACTACGTCTGATATGTGGTCTGCGAATGAACAACTACTCCTGAACGCGGCCCCAGAGGTCGTTCCAGTCGTACTCCGGCGTGCCTTCGATGTAGGTCGCCTTGATCTCGGCGGCGTTGGCCATGTTCACGTACACGGGCTCGAAGTAGAATTCGCGGTGCGCATGGTCTTCCTTGGACGGGTCGAATGTCCCCATGAGCGCGTGGTACGGCAGCGAAAGACCCATGCCGCCCTGCCACATCGGGTCATTGTTGACCGTTGCAGCGAATTCCTTGTTGATGCACGCCTCGATGGCCTCACTCGTGCCGTCGATGCCCACGACGAGGATTTCGCCATTCTTGCCCGCGGTCGTCAGCGCTTCGAGTGCGCCCAGACCCATGTTGTCATTGGCTGCCCAGATGCCATTCAGGTCCGGATAGGCGGCCAGGAAGGCCTCGGTCACGGCGACGGCCTTGTTGCGATCCCATTCTGCGGTCTGGTCGGCCAGCAGTTCGATATCGGGGAACTCGGCCAGCGCCTGCTGCAGACCTTCAAAGCGCTGGATGGCGGGGACATTGGCCAGGAGGCCCTGCAACGCCACGATCTTGCCCTTGCCGCCCATCGCGGTGAAGAGTTCCTTTGCGACATAGTAGCCCGACGGCACGCCGTCGACGCCCATGTGCGCAACCCAGTATGGGTCGTAGTCCCACGGGTGCAGGTCATCCGGCTTGTTCCACTGCGTGAGGAAGTAGACCTTGTTCTCCATGCAGAGGTCGGCAATGGCGCGCGCATCAGGCGACTCATTGGGGTCAATGTTGAAGATGGTGTTCTGGCCACCCTCCTGAATGAGCGCCTGCATCATCGTCAACTGCTTCTCGCTCTCGCCCTCGCAGTGGAGGCCGCGATGGTTTTCGCCCTGTCCCACGGAGTCTGCGAACATGCCGCCACCCTTGAACCAGGCAGCATGATACTCATTGCTCAGCGTGCGGATGACGGTGCCCATAAGGATCTTGGTGGCAGCGGCGGCGGCTTCACCAGCCGGTGCGACTGCGGCGCCCGGCGCCACTGGGGCAACACAACCGGCGAGGGCCACTGCGCCTGTGGCACCGGCGACGAACTTGAGGAAATCACGGCGATTGATGGTTTGCTTCACCTGGTGTTCCTGCCTTTCGGTTTGGCTTGAAGAATCGGTGAATCGAAAGATGTGCGTCACATAACTCGGGCGAGGACGAACCGCAAACAACTTTGTATGGGCAAGTCTCCTTTCAGCGCCATTCCAGCGCTCACTTCAAAGCGGTGTCGTTAACCACCGCAAAGACATTGGGGATAAGATCGGTGTGAGAGCCGTACCATGCTGCTCAGCCTGCAACCAACATGCGTTGCACAATCCGCTGGGTTTCAACCGCATCAAGTTCGGACTGCGCCGCGCGCAATGCTGCGCGGTCCACGCGTGCAAGCAGCGCATAGCAGGTTTTGAGCATCTCGATGCTGCGTGCGCAGCCGGCAGTTGCCGGTTCGCGGCGCGGCACAATGTCAAGCGTAATCCAGCCGGCATAGCCCACGTCGTCAATCGCCATGAGGAATTCGAGCAGCGCCCAGAAATTGACGGTGCCGACCATCAAGTCGTCATCGGCCACGCCAAAGTTGTCGTTCACGTGCACGCCCATGAGCCGCTTGGCGCGCGCGAGCATGACAACGGTCTCGGCGGGCACCTCGCGCGCCATGAGCGCGTGGCCAAAGTCCAGATATGCGCCCACGTTCGGCAGACCGAGAAGCATGCCCAGCAGGGCGGCCTTGCCGGCATTGCTCACCAACTGGTGGGTGCGCGGCTCTTCCACCTTGTACTCGATGCCAATTAGAGTCTCGGGGTCATATTCGGCAATCTCGCGCACGCCGTCGCTCGTCCACTGCCACAATTCGTCATAGTTGGCCTGGAAGAGATAATCGAAGCCATCTTCTCCCGGCCACAGGTCCATGCGCCGGCAGCCCAGCACCTGGCCGATCTCCACCGCCTCCTTGGCACGGTCGACGGCCGCGCGGCGCACCTGCGGGTCGGGCGAGGTGAGCGCACCGCGCTTCCATTGCGGCTCAGTCCACACATAGGGGTTGACCGAGACGGCTGTCAGCCCTGCATCTTCGAGCATTGTCTTGACCTCGCGCACGGTCGCCAGGCTCACGTGCAATGGAGAAATCAGTTCAACCCCCTTGAGGCCGGGCACTGAGGCCGCTGCAGCAATTTGCTCGCGCACTGTCCAGGCGCTGTTGTAGCCGCCGAACTTCTCCTCGGACTGCGCGAAGACCCACAGACCGGCGGCAAATGAATCACGTGGCATGGAACAGACCTCCTGGCGCTGCTGGTCGCGCCGTGGATTGATGACGCCGCTTCAGACGGCGAGGGGTTGGATTACACGCAAGAGTTCAGCGTCAAAACGGGAGCGGTCACCCCGATGCAGGGCGTGGTAGTACTCGATGGGGGTGCCGTCCTCGAGCGCACAGACGCTGTTCAGGAGCATGAGCGGCGCGCCCACGGGCACCTGCAGCAACTCCGATTCGCGCGGCGCCGCGCCGACGGCTTCAAGTGTGCGCCGGCCATGTGCAATGACAAGCCCGCAATTCTGCTCCATGAAGGCGTAGAGTGACTGGCGGGTGAGGTCGGCAGTGAGCAGGCCGGGGCACTTCTCCAGGGGCACATATGTGGTCACCAGGACGAGCGGCTCTTCGTGAATGAAGCGCAGGCGTTCAATTTCAACAAGGCTCGCGCCCACCGGGACATTCAGGTAGCCAGCCACCTTCTCTGTGGCGGGCGTCAGTTGCTGTTTGAGAACTCTGCTTATGGGCGGCTCACCACGGCTTGCCATGTCTTCATAGAAGCCGGTAAGGCGCTGCGCCAGGCTTTCCGTGATCTTGGGTTCGGCTACAAAGGTGCCTTTGCCCTTTTCGCGCACAATCAGCGCCTCATAGACCAGTTCGGTAAGCGCCTGGCGGATGACTGTCCGGCTCACGCCGAAAATCTGGCAAAGTTCAGGCTCGCCCGGGATCTGCTCGCCGGCATGCCACTCACCTCGCTCGATCCGATCGCGCAGCGCTTCCTTTACCTGCGCGTAATAGGGCATGGGGCTGTTGTGGTTGACAGCCGCCGACAGCGTGAAATGGGAGCCGTCCGACGTATTGCCTGCTTGACTGCTCATGACCGCCTGATCTTTCGGTAGCGCGCCTTGGGTGCAACGCCGGAGCCGAAGTCGTTGGGACAGGACTGGTCGAACAAAATCTTGTTATGTTGTAATACCATGATGATGGGATGATGCAACGATCATATACCCATATCCCGTCTTTGTCAATAGGTTTTGTGAAAACTCGTGCAAAGCTGTGCAAACCTGCAGAGCGGGCCACGTTGTGCATCTCTGAGGCAAGCGATACGTCGTAGCGGCTGCTTCAGCTGCCGAACTCGCCAATCCAGATCTGGATCGGATCAACGGCAGCTGAAGCAGCCGCTACGACGCATCGCCGGCTTTACAGGACTTCCCTGCGAGTCGTGACAACGACCCGGCGCGCCGAGCGGCGAGCCAATGGCTCGCCGCTCGGCGCGTGGGCTTTGATTCGATTGCAACCTGTTTTCGATTGCTTTGGCTAGCGTTCCGTCATGGCGGACACTGGTGCAGCGTCGCCTGCCTGCGCCGCTTCCGCCGCAACGTCCGCCTCGACGTCGCGCGCGGCCGTCGCCACGGCCCAGGCAATGACGAACCACACGCCGCCGCTCAGCGCCAGCGCGACGGCAATGTTTGCCGGTTGCAGCGGCACCTCTCCGCGCATGATGCCCACAAGTGTGAGGACAAGCCCGATTGCACCGAAAAGGACTCCAATGCCGGCAGGTCGTTTGAAGAAGTTCATTATGTTCGTCTCAAAGGCCACATCATCGTGGCGTGGTTGCAAAGTTTCATTAGTCGCAATACAGCCTGCGTGGCCTAAGGTCATGGCGCTGCGCTGAAATCATCCGGTCGTGCTCCAACATGCCCGCACCATTTGCCGCGGCCTATCACCCTGGGCTGCTCGCGGCTAGGTCCCTGATATTCCACTGAAGCGTGCGGCGGCCGTTGAAGTCGTTCGCTTCGAGTGTGAAGACGGCGTCGATTCTGCTGCCCTCGCTCAGGAAGGCGGCGCGCTCACCTTGCTGGAATGCGACGCCATCAAAAACAGGCTGCTGGGGACCGCCGTCCAGGATGAGCCTCAGATGCTTGCCGGCGCCAACGGTGCGCACCTCGCGCACCCGCAATGCGCGGGCCAGCAACATGGGTGGAGGATTGTCCTGCCCGGTCGGCTCGAGACGGGCAAACTGCTCAAAAAGCCCCCAGTTGACGTCGCCCGCGCCAAGTTCAAGGTCCACGTCAAGCGTAGGGCGAAGGTCCACCAGATGGGCAAGCTCGCGTTGCGCGACAGCGCGCAGCGTGTCGGCAAAGGTAGCCAGGTTTTTCGTACGCACAGTAAAGCCCGCTGCGCGGCTATGTCCACCATGGCGCACAAGCAGACCGCTCACCTCATCAAGAGCGCTCGAAATGTCAAATTCCCGGATGCTGCGGGCGCTGCCCCTGCTGTCGTCAGGGCCCTCTTCGATCACCACTGCCGGCCGATAGTAGCGGTCGGCCAACTTTCCGGCAACAAGTCCCACGATACCTGAACGGATATTGCGGCTGGAAACGAGAAGCAGCGGCGCGCTGCTGCCATCCGCTGCAATCTGTGCATCCGCCTCAATCTGCGCCTTGATCACGAGAGTCTGCCGTTCCTGATTAAGCGCCTCCAACTGCGCCGCCAGCGACCGCGCTTCAACCGCGTCATTCGTGCGCAACAGTTTGTACGCAATCATGGCGTTGGAGAGCCGGCCCGCGGCATTGAGGCGCGGCGCGAGGCGAAACCCGATTATGTTCGCGTCAACCGCACCTCTGCTCATGCCCGCCTGCGTCATCAGCGCGGCGATGCCGGGGCGCGGCGCGGTCGAAAGACGCGCCAGCCCGCGCTGCACAAGCTCGCGGTTTTCGCCCAGCAGCGGCATCATATCGGCCACAGTGCCCAGAGCTACGAGATCGAGAAGTTCCTCTTCGATCTCGGCGGCGCGCGTGCGGCTCAACGCCGCGTTGGGTCGTACTGCTACTGCGCGCAGCACCGCCTGCGCCAGTCGATAGGCAACCCCCACCCCCGCCAGGGCAGCGAAGCGGCTTGGGCAATCGTTGCGCTGCGGGTTGACAACGGCGAGCGCCGGCGGCAGCACCCCACCAACGGTGTGGTGGTCGGTGATTATGACGTCCACGCCAAGAGCGTTGGCGCGTTCGACTTCCACGATGCTGCGCATGCCGCAGTCCACGGTCACAATCAGCGTCGCCTTGCCGGCGATCCGCTCGATTGCATCAACGTTGAGCCCATATCCTTCATCCACACGATCGGGAATGTAGGGTCCCACGTTGCCACCCGCTGCCTGTAGCGCCGTAACCATGAGGGCAGTGGAAGTTACACCGTCGGCGTCAAAGTCGCCATACACGCAGATCGGTTCGCCGCGATCGATCGCCTGTACGATGCGCGCCACCGCCACATCGACGTCGCGCAGCCTGTGGGGATCTCGCGCGGACAGCATCGTTCTGCGTGAGAAAGGCGCGCATTTCGACTTCGGTCGTTAGACCGCGATTCAACAGCACCTGCACAAGATGCGGGTGCTCGGGCATCGCCGCGAGCCGCGCTGGCGTGGCCGCGGCCATCACGTTCCAATGTCTGGTTGGCAACAAATCGCTTGATGAAGGCATGTGCTCGCTGGGGCCGGCTCGTTGTTCGGCTGGAAGTGGATACGCCATTCTTTCTATTGTCGCCCCACTGCACGCCATCCGCAAGAATGGATGTGGAGAGGTTTTCCGAACAATAGTTCCATATGATAGACTCGCCTTGGCAAGCTATGGAGGAAGAGGAGCCGGCGCCGGCGCGCAACAGCCGGCCCGATGTGAAGGTCGCCAACTCGTATGGAACAAGACGAACGAACAGGCGCCGCGTGGCAGCAGTCGCTTCAGCGCCCGCACCGTATGCCGGAGCGCCCCGCGTATGCAGCGGGCGGCGCAGGAACGATACGCGGCAGCCAGCGCCTCGAAGAATTGGCGCCCGGTGAGGTGGTCGAAACCCCCGTCGGAGTCTGCTATGTCGTCAAGCACACATATCCGGTCGACCACGCCCACGGTGCGGCGCGGCTGGGCGACTTGCTCGCGTATCACCCCAACCAGTTGGCCTCCATGCACCCACCCAGCGCCCTGGAAGAGTGCGGAGATTTCTCCACGGCCGCGTTCCTAGACACCGAAACAACCGGTCTGGGCGGCGCAGGCGTCTACGCGTTCATGGTGGGTGTCGGCGTCTTTGAACCGTGCGCCACTTCCACCGTCGGCGAGATGGACTTTGTCGTGCGCCAGTTCTTTATGCGCAGCCCCGCCGAGGAGCCGGCGCAACTCCATGCACTGGCTGCGTTGCTCAACCAGCGCAATGTCATGGTCACCTTCAATGGGCGCAGCTTTGACTTGCCTCTCTTGCGTGCACGCTACGCGCTCAACCGTGCGCTGCTGCCCGCCGAACTCCGCCGCGTGCCGCTGATCAACGAGGGAAGCCCGCACCTGGATTTGCTTCTCCCCGCCCGCCGCCTCTGGAAACGCCGACTTCAATCCTGTCGTCTGATCAACCTCGAAACCGAAGTTCTGGGCCTCGAGCGCAGCCAGTCAGATGTGCCCGGTTTTCTGATTCCCCAGTTGTACGTTGACTATGTGCGCAGTGGCCGGGCGGGCGAAATGGCGCGAGTTTTCTATCACAATCAGGAAGACATCGTGACGACGGCAGCGTTGGCGCAGCAAATGTGTCGCGCCGTGCAGTCGCCACACGCCGCCGAGAGCGGGCTTCAAGGCCTTGATTGGGTCTCGCTTGGGCAGAGCTGCGAGCACGCCGGTCAAGCGGACGAGGCGGAACGCTGTTACCTGAAAGCGCTGGATTGCCTCGACCAGGTCAACGATCAGCGTGTGGCGCTACAGCGACTCGCGGCGCTTTTCAAGCGCCAGCAACGCTGGGACGATGCTGCATTGCTCTGGGAGCGCTGGCTCACCACAGTTCCAGGTACAGACGCTACCCCCTATATCGAGTTGGCGATGTATTATGAGTGGCGGCGACCGGACCTCGAACAGGCCGAAATGTGGGCTGCGTGGGGTCTTCACACCATTCAGACGGCTCCGCACTGGCAGCGTTTACCGGGGCAAATGGTCAACCTGGAACGGCGTTTGCAGCGTATACGGCTCAAGCGATCCACTTGAGCGGCTTTCTGCACTGATACTGAGCCGCGCAATCGCATGGAAACGCAGTCAGCACTCCCGCGGACAACACTTGCACTGCCCGAGCACGCAATTGTCCACGTGTGTCCATCTCAACGACTTTCACGTTTCGCCGGCCCGGATCTCCGGCTCGTCCATATCCAGCGCGCAAAACGCGCCTCACGCGCGACTTGCGCACACACAGGAGCAACGTCATGGCTTTCAAGTTTCCCAGCCCGGAGTGGACGGCCGCTTTCGAAGCCGAGATCAACAGCAGCGATGCCTATGCGAACGCCGCCAAACAATGGGAAGGCGACGTCCTGCTCGTAATTGACGAGAGCCCGGGGATTTACCTGGATCTGTGGCACGGGAAGTGCCGCGGCGCGTGCCTCGTTGCTGACGTTACGACGGTCACCCCCGAGTTCAAGATTATCGCCCCAATGGACAAGTGGCAAAGCGTGCTCGCGGGCAAACTTGACCCCGTACAGGGAATGGTGACCCGGCAACTCAAGCTTGTGGGAAACCTTGTCAAGATTATGAAGAACGTCAAGGCATCGCAGGAACTCGTACGCTGCGCGACCAAGGTGCCTACCGAGTATTGACTCTGGTGGGGTGCTGAAGAGCAACGACGGCGCGTGGTTCGCAGTTCATCGCGTTTCTGTGCGACTTCGCGCCCTTGCGTCAAGAATGGCTGCGTAACATGATTTGCCGGCCCCACAAGAGGACGTAACCCATGTGGTATTTCAAAGCTCCCGAAGTGGTTTTTGGTGAAGATTCGCTCAGCCACTTGCAGCAGATCGAAGGCAGCCGTGCGTTGATCATCACCGACGCGACGCTCGCACAATTGGGCGTCGCGGGGCGTATCGAGGCGCTGCTGCAGGAAGCGGGCTTTGCCACGGAGACCTTCGCCGAGGTTGAGCCGGAGCCGTCACTGCAGACTGTCCGACGCGGCGCGCAGTGCGCCCTGGAGTTCGCACCGGACTGGATCATCGGCCTCGGCGGCGGCAGCCCGCTGGACGCCGCCAAAGCCATCTGGGCGATGTACGAACGCCCTGATCTCGACGCCACCGACGTCAACCCGATGATCAACCTGAACTTCAGCAAAGCGCGCATGATCGCCATTCCCACAACCAGCGGCACCGGCAGCGAAGCCACCTGGGCGGTTGTGCTCACGGACGTTGAGGAGAAGCGCAAGTTCAGCACCGGCAGCCGCGAGATCGTTCCCACCATCGCGATTATCGATCCTTCGCTCACACTGACGCTGCCTCCCCGCATCACTGCTGACACTGGGCTTGACGCGCTGACGCACGCCATCGAGGGTTACGTCTGCACTTGGCACAATGACTTCAGCGATGGGCTCTGCCTCAAGGCGGCCGAACTGGTCTTTGCCTACCTGGAACGCGCCTACCGCGACGGCGCCACAGACGTGGAGGCGCGCGACAAGATGGGCACTGCGGCGACCATTGCCGGGCTTGGCTTCGGCAACTCGAACCTCGGTTTGGCACACGCCATGGGCCACTCGTTCGGAGCGCTCTTCAAGAAACCCCACGGCCGCTGCGTCTCGCTGTTCCTGCCCTACATCTCCGAGTTCAGCATCAATGCCGGCGCGGGTCGTTATGGCGACATCGCTCGCTTTGTAGGGCTGACCACCAGCCCCGACGAGGAAACCGGTGGGCGGTTGCTTGTCGAGCAAATGCGCACACTCCAGAGAGCCGTCGAACAGCCGCAGCGCATGGCCGACTTCGGCGTTTCTCCGGCTGATTTCGAGGAGGCCCTGGAGCGCCTCTGTGATCACGCCGAACAGGACACGCAGTTCTTCACTGCGCCGCGCATCCCGGAGCGCGAGGAGTTGGAGAAGCTTTTCCACTACGTGTATGAAGGGCGAGCGATCGATTTTTAGTCGGCACTCGAAGAAAACAAGTGGCGCAGCGGCGCCAAACGACGAAGACAAGCGATCGAGCGCGCGGCGCTCGGTCGCTTCATATTCCTGCCCTGTGAGTAGTTCTGCTAAGCGCAGACGTAGTTCTCACTGAACGACGACACTGCAAGCCGGACGTTTAGTCTACCCGCCGGAATTGATATGAACAGGGAGCATCAATAAGTATCCGATTTGCGTTGGAAGTTGCACCATCGACCTACGCGCATGCAATGGGCGCCCAATGGAAATCGTGCGGGGGGTAATCGTGCCGTGCCCGCCCATTCCACTTTACGTAGCTCTGGTACAAAGTGACTTGTCGTTGCGGCGCGGATGTCGCAACCGGTGCGGCGATTTACTCATGGCTTCGGGCGTCTGGAGTGCGCACGGCCTGCGCCGCGTCGAATTCTATCGTGTCAAGAAACCACAAGAGTGCCAGGAGGTACGCGATGAACAGTCGAAAGTCTCATCTCTTAGGCGGAGTAGTTCTGTTGGTCTCGGCGCTGCTTGCGCTCGGCTGGAGTACGCTTTCAGTCCAGGCGCAGGGAGTGCAAGTGCAACCGGTGCAGTCCGCCCCCCTACAAGACGCGGTCCCTGCACACGATGGCGGCGATCAACACGCTGATCGCATCGCGAGCTACGGCGTGGTCGAAATCATGCCGGAAAGCGGTCTAACGGGAACGTGGGTAATCAGCGGTGTGACCTACAGTGCTGTTGAGACCACGGAGTTCGAACCCGAACATGGCGGGTTCGCGGTAGGCGTCTGCGTCAAGGTCGTCACTGCAAAAGAGGCGCCGACGGTTGCGCTGAAGATCGAAAGCGAGTCAGAGTACAAGTGCAGCGGAGACAAACACCCTGGGGACGGAGACCACGACTTTGAAGGCCATCTCTACGGCCCCATCGTCTCTCTTCCTGAGGGCCCGACGTTCATTGGCGCCTGGGTTGTTGGCTCGGAGACCTTCACAGTCACGGCCGATACTGAACTCAATCAGGAAAAGACGCCGTTCGCCGTTGGCGTCATTGTCAAGGTCGAGTTCGACGAAGTAGATGGACAGAAGACTGCCGACAGCGTCGAGTCGAAGTTTTCCATGGATCATGGCGATGATGACCATCACCACCATCGTGGACACGATGGCCGCGCCTTTGGCCCTATCGATTCCCTGCCGGAATCTCTGATCGGCACATGGGTGATTGCCGGCTTGCCCTATTCCGTGACGACTGACACAGAGCTTCGTAACACCGACACCTTCACCGTCGGCGCCAATGTGAAGGTCGAGTACTTCTCCGACACCGCTGGAACGCGTGTTGCGACAGAAATCAAGCGCACGGGCAACCACGGCGGCGTCAATGGTCACGATATCTTCAAGTTCGTCGGCTATGTGAGCGAGAAACCAAGCGGATTCATCGGCACGTGGGTGATCGGCGAAGAACCTTTCGTCGCAACGATTCTCACGCGCTTTGATGAGTCAAACGGCCTCCTCACAAACACCTCATACGTCGAAGCAACCTATGTCATCGCGGGCGACCAGCGTCTGCTGCTCAAGCTTGAGTCTGAGGTGCCTCCTGGCGCAGGTGACACCGACAGCGTAGGCGCCATCGAGGACAAGGGCACGTTCGACAGCGCCGGCGCTTCGGACACTGCGCCCGAGATTTGGCGGATCGGCGGCGTGAACTATGTTGTGAGTGCCGCAACGCAGATTGTTGGCGAGGATGCGCAGTTGACCATAGGCAGCACAGCAGTGGTCAACAGCTACCTCGGCGCGGGCGGCACGCCGACGGCGACAAGTATTCAGGCTGTCAGCCTTGACAACCAGGTACTCCTTCCGCTCCTCCGCAAGTAGCTAGGTCCGGAAGCAAGAACTGCATAATATTCTACAGAGCGGGGGTTCGCCCCCGCTCTGTGCATAGACCCGGCCGGAGCGGTTCGGCGCATCGCGGCAGTCTCTGTGCGAAAGACATTGGCACACTGTTACGGCCTCACATGGGTTCCCAAGAAGTGCTTTAAAGAACGGAATTGCCCGAAAATGGGTATAATGGAGCTGGATCACTCGAATTTCCAGCGCAATCAAATCCATTCCGCGCCTTTGGCGCGCCACAAACTAGGAGAATCCCATCATGGAATACCGACGCATGGGCGATACCGGTCTCAAGATCAGCAGCGTCAGCCTGGGTGCATGGACGACCTACGGCGGCAGCGTGGGCGACGACACCGCCGAGAAGTGCCTGACCGCAGCAGTTGAGAGCGGCATCAACTTCATCGACGTCGCCGACATCTACGCTGGGGGCAAGGCCGAGGAGGTCGTCGGCAAGTGGATGAAGGCCTTTAAGCGCAGTGACCTCGTCATCAGCAGCAAAGTCTACTGGCCGATGAGCGACAACATCAATGACCGCGGACTCAGTCGCAAGCACATTATGGAGTCGGTCGAGAAGTCGCTTCAGCGACTGGGAACGGACTATCTCGACATCTACTTTTGCCACCGATACGACACCGATACGGCCGTTGAGGAATCCGTGCGCGCCATGAGCGACCTGGTGCAGCAGGGCAAAGTGGTCTATTGGGGAACCAGCGTGTGGGGAGCCGCTCACCTTGAAGATGCGGCCGGCACCGCGCGTCGTTACAATGCCTACCTGCCCAAAGTGGAACAGCCTCGCTACAATATGCTCGACCGCCACATCGAGCCGGAAATCCTTCCCGTAGCCGCCAAGCACGGCATGGGCATTGTTGTTTGGAGCCCGCTCGCCCAGGGCGTGCTGACAGGCAAGTACAACAACGGTTTTCCCGAGGGTTCGCGCGGCGCCAGCGGCGGCCAGCTGGAGGAGTGGGTGAAGGGTGAACTCACGGAAGAGAATCTGCCCAAACTGCGTGCAATTGGTGAAATCGCCACGGAGCTCGGGCTGAGCATGAGCCAACTCGCGCTCGCCTGGTGTCTGCGCCGCCCAGAGGTCACAAGCGTAATCACCGGGGCCAGTCGGCCCGAGCAGGTGGCGGACAATGTCAAGGCATCTGAAGTCAAGCTGGATGAGGACGTCCTGGGCCGCATCGAAGAACTGCTTGCGAACAAGCCTGGTTAACGACAGTGTGGTTGGAACTTGAGCAACAGAGCGGGCCTCCGGCGTTGTGCCGGGGGCCCGCTCTGTTGCAGTCACTTTATGCGAAGCGCGCTTGCAGCCATGTTCTATGCGGCTGGCAGCGCAGAAGTGTTACTCGTCATCCTCAAGATCATCCTCAATGTCATCCACGTCGTCGCCCTCCTCAAGCGATTCGCCCAACAGCTCGACATCTGTCAGGAAGCGAAACACGGTCGACGAGGCGTACACCTCACCGGGCTCGAGCCGGGTCGACGGGAAATTGGGATGGTTCGGCGAATCCGGAAAATGCTGCGTTTCCAGACACAGGCCGTCGCTTTGGCGATAGGCACTTCCGCTCATTCCATAAAGCGAACCATCGAGGAAATTGCCCGCGTAGAACTGAATGCCCGGTTCGGTCGTCCAGACCTCAAGGATACGCCCCGTTAGCACCTCATAGAGGCCGGCGGCGAGCATCATTTCGCCTTCATCTTCGGGTTCGCGCGCCAGCACCCAGTTGTGGTCGTAGCCCTTGGCATAGCGGAGCTGCTCGTGATCATCGCGCAACCTGTCGCCGATGACGGTCGGATCACGAAAATCGAACGGGGTCTCTTCAACATCCGCAATCTCGCCCGTAGGAATCAGTCCCGCGTTCACGGGAGTGTAGCTTTCGGCGTTGATCAGCAGCACGTGGTCATAGATTGTGCCGGAGCCTTCGCCCACCAGGTTGAAGTACGAGTGATTGGTGAGATTCACCACTGTGGGTTTGTCGGTCGTCGCCTGGTAATCGATGCGCAGGTCATCATCATTTGTCAGGGTGTACATTACTTCGACGTCAAGCTTACCCGGATAGCCTTCTTCCATGTCGGCGCTTGTGTAAGAGAGCAGAAGTGACTCGCCCTCGTCGCCCAGGCGTTCCTCCGCCTGCCAGATCACCTTGTCGAAGCCCCTGCTGCCGCCGTGGAGCGAATTGGCGCCGTCGTTGAGCGCCAAAACGTAGTTGTTCCCGTCAAGCGTGAACTTTCCCCCGTCAATGCGGTTACCGTAGCGCCCGATAAGTGCGCCAAAGTAGGGGCTGCTCGACTCGTAGTCGGCAATATTGTCAAAGCCCAGCACCACATTTTCCAGCGCGCCGTCGCGATCGGGCGTCTTGATCGAGGTGATGATCCCGCCATAATTCAGAATCCTCACCTCCGTGCCGTTCTCGTTCATGAGTATGTACTCTACAACGGCGCGCCCGTCCGCCGTGGCGCCAAACACTCTGCTTGTCATGCCGGCCTCCTCCTTGTCAATGGTTGCTGCGAGAAACGCAGCAGTTCCGGTTACAACAGTTGTCTGGATGCGAGACCCGCCGCAGACGCGCAAGTATCAACGGCGCAGGCCCACCCATCTGTACGATCACAAATTCAAACAATGATTCCACCATTCTAGCACGGAGCCATGTCCAGGGCTCCGCTCGTTCTCCCGTATGACATATGTCACCCTGTAATGTGGATTCCATTCTCTTGACAATGCAGCCAGTCGCAACTATCATCCGAGGAGTCCACGCGTCGCACTCAAATCGCAAGTCCTGCATGCACATGTCTTCAAGTCCATTTCGCGGCCTTTAGTCCATTGCGCCTGTGCCCCGTGCCTGCCGGGCGTCGAGTTCGCTGTGCGTGCACTTCTTGTGGATCGATGTCCATTTGCAGCAGGCGGCGGATGGACATTCGGCATAACTCCGGTTCTATCCGGCAATGACCCTCAGTCGGCGCCGGTTTGTTCAAGCAGCGTGCAGCTAGTCTGCCGCCGCGAAAGAAAACGCAGTCGCTCCACTCAGCAGTTTCACCATCTTCAACACTCTTCAAAGAGGAGGAAGCAATGAAGGATCGCAAGTTCGGGTCACGGTTCGGCGTCCTGTTTGCACTGGCGCTGATCGGCATGATCCTCTCAGCGTGTACCGTTCCGATTCAGGCGCCCGCCACAACCGGTGCGGCCGCTGACGCCGCCGCACCGTGGTGCGGTGACGTCGACATCACCTTCTTCCCAGGCGGCCCGGCGGGCGGCGTCTTCGCCAACAATGTATACAACGGCGCGAAGCAGGCTGAGGCGGACCTGGGTGCAAATGTCACCTATGTCTTCTCTGACTGGGACCCGCAGAAGATGATTCAGCAGTTCAACGAAGCAGTTGCCACCAGCCCCGACGGCATCGCCGTCATGGGCCACCCGGGCGACGAGGCATTTGCTCCTCTGATTGATGACGCCGAGGCCAAGGGAATCATCGTCACCAGCCAGAACACCGAGCTTGCCACCAGCCAGACCAAGTACTCCGGCAACGGCTTCGGCTACGTCGGTGCGAAGAACTATTCTGCCGGCCACGCCCTGGGCGTTGAGGCAGTGCAGCGCTTCGGTCTCGCATCGGGCGACCGCGCGTTCGTCTGGGGTCTTCTCTCCCAGCCCACCCGCGGCGAGCGCACCAAGGGCGTCATCGATGCTCTGGAAGAAGCGGGTATGGTTGTTGACTATCAGGAAATCGATCCTGCAACCAACGCCTCGCCTGAGCAGGGTACACCGACCTTCACCGGTTACGTCTCCGCCAACCCCGATGTCAAGTTGGTTGTCACCGACCACGGCGGCCTCACTGCCACGATGGAAACCTACTTCAAGGCTGCAGGCAAGGGCCCGGAAGATATCTATGGCGCAGGGTTTGACCTGTCACCAGCCACCGCAGCGGCGATTGAGGGCGGCTGGACCGACCTCGTGATCGACCAGCAGCCGTGGCTCCAGGGCTACCTGCCCATCCTGCAGATCTGCCTCAGCAAGGTCTACGGCTTCTCCGGCCTCGACATTGACACCGGTGCAGGCTTCGTCACGGCCGACAACATTGGCATGATCAAGCCGCTTGCCGAGAAGGAAATCCGCTAGTATCCTCGGGGGCCTTTCCCCCACGTCCGGTCGCAGACACGGGGGCGGATGGCTGCTGCATCCGCCCCCTGAGTTTGCTCGAACCCAGGAGTTTCCCCATGGCAACACCGGCGCTTGAGCTCGTTAACGTCTCCAAGAGTTTCGGCGAAGTCAAATCACTTCATAACATCAACCTCAAAGTCTATCCAGGCGAAGTCGTCGGGCTGCTTGGCGACAACGGTGCGGGCAAATCCACCCTCGTCAAGGTAATCACCGGTTACCACGATCCGGACCCAGGCGGCGAGGTCTATTTCGGCGGCAAGAAGGTCGACCATCTAACGGTGCAGAAAGCGCGAGACCTGGGCGTTGAATGCGTCTACCAGGAGAAGGCGCTTGCGGATCTGCAGAGCCTGTGGCGCAACATTTTTATGGGGCGCGAGTTGACGACCCGTATGGGCTTCATGGACGTGAAAAGGATGCAGGCGGAAACCCAGCGCCTCATGGCCGAGAACATGGGCTTCACTTCCAAGGCGGTCTCCCCCGAGACGCCCGTCAAGACCATGTCGGGTGGCGAGCGACAAGGCATTGCCATCACGCGTGCGCTTCACTTCAAGGCCAACATCATCATTCTCGATGAGCCCACCATGGCGCTTTCGCTGACTGAAACCAAAAAGGTTCTCGATTTCATAGGCGGCATCGCCAAAGCCGGCAAGTCCGCCATCTTCATCGACCACAACATCTTCCACGTTTATCCTGTGGTGGATCGAATTGTTGTGCTGGACCGTGGCATGATTGCCGGTGAATTCATGAAGAGCGAGGTGTCTCTGGAAGAGTTGATTGAACGCCTTTATACAGTCGCCCGAACAGGCACCTACGCGAAGAGCAGCGACGCCACACTGAAGAATCTGGAGGTCCCGGCATGACCGTCGACGCTACCCTCGGCCCTCCCAGTCAGAAACAGGCGTCGCCCTTCACGCGCTGGCTGCGGCGCTATGCACTGCAGATCGGCATCACCGCCGTTGCAATTGCCATCTGGATCTTCTTCGTGATCGGGTCGCCGCAGACGTTCCTCAGCCGGAACATCTATGCGTCCTTCATGTCGACGACGCCCTTCTTCGGCATTATCGCGCTGCCGCTGACGATGGTGGTCATCACCGGCGAAATGGACCTGTCGTTCCCCTCCATCATGTCCTTCGGCATGCTCATCTTCACGACGGTCTTCTTTGCCACGGCCAATCCCTGGCTGGCGATGATGGCATGTCTGGCAGCCGGCCTTGCCGCAGGCTTCCTCAACGGTTGGCTGATCACCAAGTTTCTTGTTCCCTCACTCGTGATCACAATCGGCACGCAGTTCTTCTGGCGCGGCGTGGTGCAAGTCCTTACGAATGGAACGGGCAAGTCGCTGGTTGACACCCGCGGCACATTCTTCTACAACCTCTTTGTGGGTCGCATCAACGGCTGGTTTCCCATGCAGATGATCTGGATGATCATCGTGGCGTTGATGACGTGGGTCTTCCTTAACCGCCACCGCTTTGGTGCACATGTCTACCTCGTTGGCGACAACAAGGAAAGCGCCCGCCTCATGGGCGTCAACGTCGGCCGCACCAAGACGATTGTCTTTGGCATTACGGGCCTCGCCGCGGCGTTCGCCGGTATGATCGTCAGCCTCGAACTCTCCTACTACTGGCCGACGCTGGGCGAGGGTTACCTGCTCAACACCCTTTCGTCGGTCTTCCTGGGTGGGACATCAGTCTTCGGTGGCGCCGGTACTGTCTACGGCACGTTTGTGGCCTCATTCATCATTGGCGCAATCAACGCCGGGATTGTGGCCGTGGGGCTCTCCGGCTTCTGGACGCAATTAATCTACGGTCTGATCATCGTCATCTCGGTTGTCATCCAGACCGTCGTGAGCAAGAAGATCAGCTAAAGTCATACCGAAATGAACACAACATCTCAACGCAAAGTCGCAAAGAGAACAAAGGAACGCAAAGGACTGCACGATATTGACTTAGTTCAGGCAGTGGCTTTTCCTCTGCGTCACTTTGCGTCCTCCGCGCCTTTTGCGTTGAGATGTTCGTAGTCAATGGGGATTTCATCCCGCTTTCACTTTTGTGTCCGATGTCCGCAATTCGCAGCAAAATTCAATGGAACGGGGAAGCGGGGATGATGGTGGTATTCCCGCTTCCCCGCTCCCTTTTTCGTATTCGGTGACATATCTTGCGCGACCATGCTTGGCGCAAGGAATTGCAAAGCCGGTGTTCGGATGCGTAGCGGAGGGTCTCCGTGCCCTCGTTGTTCTTGCGTCGCGGCGGGCACATCAGCAGGCGCGGAGACCCTCCGCAGCGAAGTGCCCAGTCGTCGCGTCACTTGAGTCGACATTCAGCAGCGAGTCCTTTGCAATTCTCGCGCGCATTCCTCCGCTCAACCCTTGATCCTTCGAACCTTTTTCCGGACGGAGTCACTATGCGAATCACCGCGATCACCCCGCTTGTCCTTGGCACCCAATGGCGCAATCTGGTCTATGTCAAGGTCGAGACCGACGAAGGCGTCACCGGCTGGGGCGAAAGCCGCCCAATCAACAAGGTGGAGTCGCTGCTCGGCTATCTCAGTGACGTGGCCGAACGCTTCGTCATCGGCAGCGACCCCTTCGAGATCGAGCGCTTGGTGCGCAGACTCACGATCGAGGACTAC
This sequence comes from uncultured Chloroflexia bacterium, assembly GCA_963735275.1. GTDB lineage: Bacteria > Chloroflexota > Anaerolineae > Caldilineales > Caldilineaceae > UBA5069. Next base: position 2,269,262 of record CAVTKJ010000004.1, read on the forward strand.
GGACGCCCTGGCGAAATCGCGATGACGGGGCTTGCCGTCCTCGAGATGGCCTGCTGGGACATCATGGGCAAGGCGCTGGGCCAGCCGGTCTATCGGCTGCTGGGCGGCGCAGTGCGTGACAGCATCAAGGCGTATGCCAACGGCTGGTACACGGTTGAGCGCTCGCCTGAGGAGTTTCATGCGGCCGCGCTACGTGCGCTCGCCAAAGGCTACCGCGCGCTCAAGTTTGATCCCTTCGGCGCGGGCTACTACGAGATGGAGCGAGCGGAGAAGTTGAAGAGCGTCGGTCTCGTCGAGGCGGTGCGCGACGCGGTCGGTCCGGACGTGGAGATTCTCATCGAGATGCATGGCCGCTTCAACCCGGTGACGGCCGTCGAGATGACGCGCCTGCTCGCGCCCTACGAGCCAGGCTGGGTGGAAGAGCCTGTGCCTCCGGGCAACATTGCAGCGCTCAAGAAGGTGGCAGATGCCGTCGCGCCGCTGGGCGTGCCCGTGGCGACCGGCGAGCGCATCCACACGCTTGACGAGTATCGCCCGGTGATGGAATTGCACGCCTGCGACATCATCCAGGCCGATATCAGCCACTTTGGCGGCATTCTGAACACGCGCAAACTGGCCGCCTGGGCCGACGCCTACTACATGTTGATTGCGCCGCACAACGTGGGCGGGCCAGTCTCAACCGCCGCGGCGCTTCACCTCGCGGCCTGTACGCCCAACTTCAAGATTCAGGAGCACTTCAACGATTTTGACGAGCCGTGGGTGCTGGGTTCCGCCCCCGGCCTCCCTGCCGTGGAGGATGGCTACTTTGCGTTGCCCACAGGACCGGGGCTGGGTGTGGAGGTCGATGAAGAGGTCATCGCCGCGCACCCAATGCAGCACATCCACTTCAATCTCTACAAGCAGGATTGGCACAAGCGCCAGGCGCTGATCGATCCCAAGCCATAGACAAGTCAGTTGCAGAACAGCGACGCAGAGACGCAGAGAAAAGCACGATGCTGCTGTTCTCCGCGGTTCTCCGCGCACTCTGCGTCGCTGTTCTGTTGTTCCGCCTAGCTCCAGGCCTGCAGTTCGAGGATGTTCCCCTCGGGGTCCGTCACGTAGCACCACGTCACGTGTGCGTCCGTCCCGACGGGTGTGGTGACAACCTCGCCCACCGCGCGGCCACCCGCTTCCAGTACTCGCGCACGCATCGCCGCAACGTCATCCACACCAAAGGCCAGATGCCCATAGCCCGGTCGGTTGACGGCAGGCGGCGCGCCGGAGGCCAATTCGGTGTATGTGTAGATTTCCAGCGTGGGGCCGCTATCGCCATAGCCCGGCAGGCGCAAATGCATGCCGCGCAGGTGCGCGCCGGGAAGCCCCGTCCCTCGCTCCATCACTTCACCGCCCAGGTCGCGCTCGGGCGGTACAGGTACGCAATCGAACAACCGAATGTAGAAATCAGCCAGCGAGCGCCAGTCGCGGGCGATCAGGTTCGTGTGGGCATAGCGCATCATTTTCCGCCTTCCAGATGAGTACCGTCCGGAATCTCAAGCACTTCGCCGGCCGGCGCCTCGACCAAGACGTCACCCGTCACGACCACGTCGCGCCCAAAACGCACGTCGCCCTGCACCTCAAGCCGGGTGCAATGAATGAGTGAGGGCGCACCATGCGGAAAGCGCGCACGCATATCTGCGATCATTCCGTAGTAGCGCTCGTCAAGCTTCACCACGGGCACTGGCCCCTCAATCTGCTCCGAAGGGACAAGATGGTACTCGTCGGTCAGCGTGTATGCGTCGGACCAGAGTACCAGCAGATCACTGTTCTTCTTCACCGGCGCAAAGCGGCTGCGCGGCACCACCAGCGCCTGCGCGCCGGCGAAGACCGAGATGGCCGAACCCATTGCCGTCTCGAGCTGATAAACGCGCGGCGAGTCGGGCTGCGTGGGGTCAACCGGCTTCTCATTGCGAATGAGCGGCAGGTCAAGTACGCCATGCGTGTGGCGCAGCGCATCCTGAAGCGCGCTCAGGCGGATCCAGAGATTGTTGGTGTTGAAGTGGCCGTAGCGGGAGATATCCTGGAACGCCGCGGCTTCGTCGGGCGGACATTGCGCAGATTCGCGCAGGATCAGTTGGCCGTCTCTGCGGCGCGCGAGATGACCGCCTTTGCTGTCTGCCGGCGTGCGTTCTGCAACCTCCATGAGAAAGGGAATCCCTGAGTTCGCGAAAAAGCAGAGGATGCGCGGGTCCAGCACCGCACCCAGATTGTCTGCATTGCTCACAAAGAGATACTCATAACCTGCGCGCAACATCTGCTCAAGCAGTCCGGTGATCACAAGCGACGGATAAAGATCGCCATGGCCGGGAGGACACCACTCCTTGTCGGGGTCGGCCGGCCAGACAGCCGGCGCCAGCGTCTCAACCGTCACTTTGGGGATCTTGTTTTGTACGAAATCGAGCGGCAGATCCGATGAAATGTCCTTGTACTCAGCCAATGCTTTGATACTCGCTTCGTGCGTTGCAAAGCTGTTCATCAGCAGGAGCGGCAGGCGCACGCCGTTCATCGCGCGCAGTTGCATCACCTGGCTCGCCGCAATGTCGAGGAAATTCAGCCCATCCTTGACCGGCAGCAGGGACTTTGGCCCATTGAGCCCCATGCTCGTGCCGAGGCCACCGTTGAGCTTGCAGACAACCGTCTTCGCCAGCGCCCGCAACGCCGGCACCCCTTTGCTTTGCGGGAGTTCGCCATAGTTGTGGAGGCCTGAGACGGGCAACGCCTCGCTGCCGGAGATGTAGCCCGTGTCGCCCACAAGCAGGCGTGCGTAGGCCTGGCGGAAATTGTCAATCACAAGTTGCGGAAGCCCGGCATCGGCCATCTTCAACGCAAATGGCGCGAAGGCGGCATCAAGCTCGGGCGTGTTGAGGGCAGGCGCTTTTGGTTGCGGCATGGAAATACGGTGACTGGTTGACTGGCGTGGTTGATAGGTTGACTGGTTGACTGGTTGACTGAGGACCCGATAACTGAAAACTGGCTGATTGATGATTCAGCGGCTCGAAATCTGCGAGCCCGCAATGCAGATCGTGGCGCTTGAAACCTGGAATCTGCAACCTGGAACCTGAAACTTGAAACCTGAGACCTGCAACCTGAAACTACCAGCCAACCGCGCATCCGTCCTTGCGCGGGTCGCTGCCGCCGCATAGAACCCCCGTGACGGGGTCGCGCACGATGATCTGGCCGCCGCCAAAACTGCCGCGCGCGAATCCATCGACCGGAACGAGACGATGGCCGCGCCGCGCGAGCTCCGCAAGGGTGGCAAAACTCCAACCCTCCTCCACAAGGACGAGACCGCCTTCCTGCGCTGCACCCAGGCCATCAAGTGGGCCGGCAAGTTGCCAGCGCGGCACGTCGAGCGCCTGCTGTGGCGTCATGGCCAGGTCCACAAGATTCACCATCATCTGCAGATGCCCCTGGGGCTGCATGTACCCGCCCATGACGCCAAAGCTGGCATGGAGCGCGCCGGCGAACTCGCCGTCCGCGTGCACCGTCAGCGCCGGAATAATCGTCTGGTAGGGCCGCTTGTTGGCCGCCAGCGCATTGGGATGCTCAGGATCGAGCACGAAGAGCGAAGCTCGATTTTGCAGGCTGACCCCAGTGCCCGGCACGACGAGCCCGGAACCGGTCCCCATGTAGAGGCTGTTGATGAAGCTGCAAGCGTTGCCGTCGCCATCCACCACCGTCAAGTAGACGGTGTCGGAGCCCGCCATGGGGTCGCCGTAAGGGACGGCGCGGGCCGCACGCTCTGGATGAATGCGCGTGCGTCGCGCGTCGGCATAGGCGCGGCTCGTTAGTTCCTCAAGGGGCACAGGACTGAACTGCGGGTCGCACACCCACTGTTGCGCGTCGGCAAAACCGAGCCGCATGCACTCGATGAGCGTGTGCAGCCGGTCCGCCTCCGACATTGCGGCCAGGTCGTAACCTGCGGCAATCTGGAGGGCAATGATGGCGGCAAGCCCCTGCCCGTTGGGCGGGCACTCGTAGAGGCGCAGGCCACGGTATTCGGCCGAGATCGTGTCGTCCCATGTTGAGCGGTGCGCTGCCATGTCGGCAGGCGTGATCCAGCCACCATAGCGCTGGACATGCGCGCTCAATTTCTCGGCAAATGCGCCTTCATAAACGTAGCGCGGACCCTCGGCAGCAATCCCGCGCAACGTTTCTGCGAGCGTGGGAATGCGCATGATTTCGCCGGGGTAAGGGGCGCGCCCGTCGATGAGAAGCTCGCCGCCGCTGGGCTGCTCCGGCCCACGTTCCAGGTCCGGCGTGGCCCACGTGGCGCTGCGCAGGAGCTTGCCGACCTGTGTGCGCCAGCCCATCGCGATCAACTCGCTCACCGGATAACCTTCGTCGGCCAGGCGAATGGCGGGCGCGAGCACGTCGGCCAGCGCCATGCGTCCATGGCGCGCAACCATGTCCGCCCATCCCGCCACGGTACCCGGCACACTCACTGCGTGTCCCGTGAAGGTCGGCATCGCCGAATAGCCCAGCTCGCGCACTTTCTCGATCGATGCTGCGGCGGGCGCGCGCCCCGACCCATTGAGGGCCGTCACGCGCTGCGTGGCCGCCTCATAGTAGAGGGCGAAGCAATCGCCGCCCACCCCCGTTGAGGTTGGTTCGACAACATTGAGTGCAGCGGCGGTGGCCACGGCAGCGTCGGCGGCCGTGCCTCCCGCCTTGAGAATGTCAAGTCCAGCCTGCGCAGCCAGTGGCTGGCTCGTGGCAACCATTCCGTGTCGCGCCAACACGTTGCTGCGGCGCGAAGAGTATGCGGCCTCTATATTCATTGTTTCTTCTCTTTGGGGGATTGCGAGGGGTCGCAGTCGCCTGGCTCGTTGGTCTGTTCGATCCTATAGCAGCACCGAACATGCCGCAAATCAGCACGACTTCGGCAATGCGCCCATCTCCGGCGCACTGTCCGCAGGGCGGCCACAGCGCTCTCGTCGACAGTGGCCAGGTCAGGTGTTTTCGGCTTCCCACGCGTTCCAGCTCAGGCCGGCAAATTGTCATCGCCCGCGCCATACTGTAGACTACCGTGCTGTATGGGCTTTATTATTGAGGCAGTTGCAACCTATTCAGCATACATCTACGCGCTCTGTGGCCTGGTCGCGCTCTACCACATCTACAAGGTGTGGCTGGTTCGCTCCGAGCGACGGCAGGCGGTCTTTTCGCTTGAACGCGAGAAGGCCATGCGTGAGCTTTTTGGCATCTTCTACATCGCGATGCTGCTGGTGGGACTCATGGGTGTTACCTACTTTGTGAGTACCACGCTTGCCCAGGCTGTCGAGCCGATTGTGGCGGAAGCGCGCAGCCCGCAGCCGAGTCTGCCCTTCATGCCGACCCCAACCAACACGCCCCTGCCCGTAACGTTGACACCGGTTTCAAATGCCGTAGTCAATCTGCCAACGCCGACCGCACCCGCCACGGGCACCGTAACGAGCGAGGTCAATGTCGAACTAACCTCCGAACCGAATCCGACTCCCGAGACGCCGACTCCCGAGCCGCCACCACCCGTGGTGGCAGCGGCGACGTGCGGCAACGGCAATGCGGCAATTTCCAGCCCTGCGAATGGGCAGAGCGTCAGTGGTGTTGTCAGCGTCATCGGTACGGCCTCGCACGAGGCCTTCCAGTACTACAAGGTGGAGTTTGCTCCCGGCGCCAACGCCACGGGCGGCTTCGTCTACCTGGGTGGTGGCAACAGCCCGGTGCAGGGTGGCGTGCTGGCAAATGTCGACACCGCAGCATTGGGCCCGGGCCAATGGACGCTTCGCCTTGTGGTTGTAGACCAGACAGGCAACTTTCCTGATCCGTGCGCCGTTACGATTAGCGTCGGAGGCTGATGCCGCCCCAGGACGTTTCTTTTCAGTGCCAGACAAACCAATAGCCGGTTGACCGTCGCGAAACCCACTGCTCCTTCCATCGCCCGCGCAATCGTCCCGGAACACCTGCCATGCTGAACCGATCCCGGCTGTACATACTCGTATCATCGCTTCTCGGCCTGCTAATTCTGAGTACAATTGTCTACTTGATCGGCTTGACGCGTGGCCGCGGTGACGTGCAGATCGCGATCGCTACGGCGCAGGCGCAGGTTCAACTTGCACAGCTTGCCGCCACCGAGACGCCCAGCGCCACAGCGACAAACACCGAAACGCCCACAATCACGCCCACGCCGAGCGAAACGCCAACGCCCACGGCGTCGCCCACACCGTCGCCCACGCCTGCCTCACCCGAAGAGTGGGCGCAGCGTTTCCGCGACCAGGCTGTGGACGGGCTCAATGCCATTTCCGGCCTTGAGTTCACGTCGGACCGCGCGGCGGCGCTGCTGCGCGCCGTCGCGCAACAGCAGTTCCTCATCTTCGCGCCGGTCTCATTCAGTCTGCTCTCCGAAAGCCCGTGGTCTGCTCTCGTTATACCGCGCACGCCCGACGGCAAGGCGCTCCCGATGCTCTTTTGGCAGGATGTCAACGACCAGAACCGAGTGCGCGGTCAGGTGTTGCTGGATCTCTTTGCCGGCGTCGAAGGTGAGGAGTATGCGTCGCTGCGACCGGGCATCCAGCAGGGCATTCTGCGCACAGATCCACAGGGACGCCTTCACGCCCTTCTCGTCGAACGCCCTGACTCAGCCGGCACGCTGCCTGCCTACCTCCTCGCGCAGCCGGCGCCCGCTGCGGACTTTGCACTTGTCTGGAACAGCCTCGCCGAGCCACTGTGGTCGGTCGATGCGAACGAGAGCAGCCTGTCACTCCTGGACAGCGACAGCACCTTTCTCCCCGACATTGTTGTGGATGGCACCTTGCCCGCCGGCGGAGGGCTGCGCGGCGTCGCACGCGCACCGGGCACCTTTGTGGAGCAAGCCCCTTTCGCCCGCCAGTGGGCAAATAGCCGCTGGACGCCTGCCACCTTCGGCGATTTGAGTTCGGGCGGCTCCGTTTCCGGCTACCGGCTGCAAGGCGCAGGGTTGCGCTCGTCGCCGCTCACCTCTATGGCGCAGATCATTGCACTGCTGCAGGCCGGCTCCGTGGACACCGCACTCACGTATGCCACGCGCCTTGACATCATTCAGCAGGCGTTTGACCTTGGCCTCTCCCAGCCGGGCTGGTGGATGGCCCAGTATCTTGACGAATCCGGCCGCCCTACCGGCACAGCAGCTGTTACGTCGCGTTTGCGCTTCTTTGACAATGGCGACCGCACGCGCACGTACGATGCTGCGTTTGACCTTGACGACAGCGGCTTCTACCGCCTCTCCGCAATCCAGCAAACCGGGCCATTCGACGGTGACATCGTCACCCCGGCCGCGCCATTGCCCACACTTACGGCCACCAGCGCCGTCGCGATTACCTCCACCGCTGCGGCCGGCATCGCGATCCCAACTCCATCATCAACACCGTTACCCGCGGGTGCTCCCACGCCCACCCCGACGCCGACCAGCACGGCTGCCCCGCAACCGACCGGAACGGCCACGTCCACGCCTGAGCCTGCAGCCACTACCGAGCCTACTGCGACAAGCACCCCGACCGAGACACTGGTTCCGTCGCCCACGCCCTACTATATGCCTGACATTCCAGAGGGGCAGGCAGCGTTGGCAACAGGCACCACGTATGTCACCGAGCCTGCGCGCCTGCGTGCGGGTCCCGGCCGCGATTTCCCTGTCATCATTCCAGTTGGAAATGGGCTTGCAGTGGGCCTCTTCGGCATCACCGAAGCACAGGATTGGTATCTCATTCGCATTGACGAACCTGGTCACCCGAATCGCGGCCAACTTGGCTGGATGTTCAGCGACCTCGTGACTACTGGTGACGACCTGAGCACCCTTCCCATCTACAAGATTGACGGCACGCCGTTGACGCCGATGCCGCTCACGCCAACGGCCCTCCCGGGCGAGCCGACGCAGACGCCGGAGCCAACCGTTCCTGCCAGTCCCACGCCGCTCGTTACGCCCGTGGTCGTCTTGCCCAGTGTGGACGCTCCCGCTGCGGCGGACGCGCCGCAACCTGGCGAAGATGAAATTGTTGCCGTTATAGGCGACGGGCCGGCCCCTGCCGATCCCCTCGCTCCCATTGCCGCAACCGCAGCCGATGGGACGGAGTTCCTTTTCGAAACCCAGAGTGCATCGGTCGAAATATGGAGCGGCATTGTCGGTGAGGTTCAAGGTCGCTGGCTCTCTGCCCCCGGCGAACTGCTTTGGCCCGGCACCACGGTATACCTGCAGCTCTCCACACCGCCGGGCGCGAGCACAACTGCCGAAGGCGACGCGCCGCCCCTAGCGCGCGCACAAAGTGTGCGCATTGCGGGCGCACCTTCCGTCAATCGTGTCCAGGTGGAAGAGAGCGGCGCACTTGCCGAAGCCGTTGCCGCAGGAAACGCAGTGGCCCTCGTCGGCGACCATTCAGGCGCAGGCGTCAATCTGCTCGGCACCGACGGTAGCATCACAAATCTCTGGCCTGACGGCGCGACCGCTGCCTGGCTCAATGGCGAACCCGCTCCCGGCTGGGACGTCTCCCTGCGGCGCAAACCGTATGGACCCGATGGCTTCATATGGATTCGTGACGATGGCTCGGGTCTGCGGATTGCCGCGCAGCCCTATCGCACAATTAGCGGTGTGGCCGGCGACGCCTACACCGGACTCTGGTGGATCGAGCGTCCGGAGGTGGGCGTCGGCGCATGGGAGTTGTGGAACTGGAACCCCAATCGCCAAATCATCGCACGGGTCTTCTCGGGCAATGCGGACCTCTTCAGCAGCGCCTCGCCCCTTGCAAGCGATACCCTCGCGCCGATTCTTCTCGCGGTCCGTCCGGTTGTACCGGGTGATTCCACAGCGGTGTCGCTCTTCATGGATACGAGCGACACGGTGACTCAGCGGCTCAACGGCGGCTTGTTTCGCCTTGCCTTGAACTTGCCGGCCGACTCGCCGAGTACGCTCGAAGGCGCGCCGCGCCTTGTGCTTGCGCCCGGCGCATACCAAAGCCCGCTTGCTGTGAGCCCGGACAACACCCGCCTTGCCTACAGCGTCTATGATGCCGACCAGCCCAGCCTCACCTCGGGCCAGATTCAGCCACCCAACCGCATCAAGTTGCTCACGCTCGAAGGCCGCGGCAGCAGCACCATCCGCACGGTCTATCAGACAGAGACACGCCTTGAGTTCCTGGCGCCCCTCCTCACCTGGCAGGATGACGAGACGCTCCTCACAGCGCGGAGCCGCTTTGCGTCAACGGGAACAATCGGCCTCGACCTCTTTGGGGCCGTGTGGATTCAATTGCCCAGCGGGGATTCGGCGTTTTCGCCGTCAGCCATCAGCGTCAAGGTTCCTGCCAATCAGAAGCTGCTCGATCTGACGGGCTGCCGCGATGAACAAAGCGCGCTGCTCGTCTTGCTCGACAATGACGGTTCACTGGGATACAGCCGTTGGTCGTCTACAGAAGCCCCAACGCGCACCTTCACGGTGCCCAATAACCTGACGCGTTCCTTTGTCTGCTGGCGCAATCCAGCGCCTTGAATCGGCACACCATTCAAACATGCTTCGACGCAACGCGGACGATATGTATGAGGCTGCGGGCGGTTTGCCTGCCTTGACCAACCTTGCGCCCTGGAGACTTTTGCGCGCTTGCGTTGAATCTGCTGCTTTCAGGGCGATTCCTCTTTAGGCGCGCGCAATGCAACTTCCTGTATGGAGCCGGCAGTGGGCGATCTTCGCGACGTGGAGCGATGTGCCCTTCGCACTGGTCGGGCTCATCCTGTGCGTCCTGCTGATCCTGTGGTGGCGGCAGCAGTCGAACCGCTGGTTCAGTGTTGTGGTCGGCGCTCTTCTCGGCGCACTGCTGCTTTCGATTGCGTCCTTCTACATTTTCGTCGTACCACCCCATTTTGCTGGCTGCCCCACGGGCTGCAGCGGCTGGCGCGGTTATCCACTGCGCACAGCGCTTTTTCGGCTAGACGGCCGTAGCGAAGTCGCCGCGCTCGACTTTGCGCTCGAAGTGCTCATTCTGTGGCTGCTTTGGCTGACGGCAAGCGTGGCCTGGCGCATCCTCGCAGAGACGATGCAGTTGGGGCTGCGCGGTCGTCGTCGGCGAACAATCTTCGTCATTCTCTTCGTCGTCCTGCCGTGGGCCTTGCTTCCCCGCATTCTCAACCCACCGCAGCCGCAAGTGACGGGCGAGGATTTGCGCCTCGCCAACAACGCGCTGCGTGCCGCCGAGTTTACCTATGGCATCACCGGTTTCTGGGTGCAGCGGCTCGCGTTGGAGGATGTGCGTCGCGACACCGGCAGCGCGCAGAACACAACGCAGGGTGGAGATTTGAGCACCGGCAATCAGGTATGCCTGCGCGCCTACACCTATTTCTTCATTCCCTGGCAGCGCTATCGCGTCAGCCTCGACGCCAACGGCGCATCGCCACTTAGCCTCGTCCCACTGCCCTTAAATGGAAGCTGCTGGCAATCGCCTCAATAAGCTCGATGCCGCGCGCTTCCTGAGTGTCTCCGAACGTGAATTACGCACCTCCGTCCGAACCGGCGCACACAATTCGCCATGTTGTGCACGAATGCACAAGTCGGCGCGAAGGATTCCTGCTCAAAGGCCGACTAATTGAACAGTCGGTAAGAATACTTACTTTCGTTTCTTGGGCGCTTTCCTGACTGGTGCAGGTCCCCATTCACATTCCCTGACGACCCCTTAATCGCCGTAGTGCTGACTCGTAACGATTGCTCCGGGACATTCTCCGCGCGCAATTGCCGATGCTGCACGAAAACAAACAGAATCGAAGAGATGATGAGCCACTTCCCCACCTCATATCCGTTCGCTCGTTTCGCGCGCGAAGTTGCGCAGCGCGTCTCCATTCGTGGCAGCCTCGTCCTGGCCCTCCTGCTTCCCCTGCTGCTTACCGCTTTGCTGGTCGCGGTTGCGCCGGCACAAGTTGCACTGGCAGAAGACACGCCCACCCTTCAGATTGACAAGTCAATCTATGGTGGCTTGTCAACCGTCCAGTCCGGCGCGCCATTCAAGTACGTTTTTGCGTACAAGTGCGCCAGCATTACGACGAACTGCAACGACGCGACGCTGGTGGACACCCTGCCGCCAGGACTCGAACTGCTGGGCGTCGATCTGCCGCCAGGCACGAACGTCTCGGCGTCCTTTGACCCCGCGACCCGCAAAGTAACAATTTACTTCGGGAACACCTTGCAGGCGGGATCTTCGGGTTTCATTACCCTCAATGTCCGCTTTGAACCGGGCACGACACCGGGATCCACCGTGACCAATTCGGTGGTCTTTACGGCCACCAATGCGACAACTGTCTCCGACAGCGCGCCGCCCATTGATCCGACCGGCGTGTTCGAGATGTATGCGCAGAAGCGCCTGCTTTCGAGCCCGGCCGTGCAGGGTGAGCCGATTGAGTTTGCGCTTGAACTCTGCAGCCCGGACGAAATCGGCGGGGTGCGCTTCGTCGACCCCGTGATGGTCGACACAATCCCGGCCGGCGCCACCTTTGTCAGCGCCCAGGGCACCCAGGGCGTCGACTGGACATATGACACGCTCACGCGCAAGCTGACCTTCCTGACGCTGCCCAATCCTGCGCCCGTAGGCGGCTGCATCACCCGCACAATGAAGCTCTCGTACCCGATTGGCTCTTCACCAATTACCGGTCAAATCAACACGCTCGACATCACAGGCACTCCCGAAGGTTGCACCGGCTTGCCGCTGCCCGCGTATTGCGGTGGCGTGGGACCTCGCACCCTCAACACGACCCTGCCTTTTGGCGTCGGCGTTCCTTTCCCGTCGCTTGACGTCACCAAATCCTCTGCCGCCGCCTCTTCCTTTTACGGCACAGAGGCCCTTGTGGGCGAGGCAGTCACATACACGATTGGCGCGCAGAACAATGGCTTTCTCAACCTCACCAATGTGGTTGTCACCGACACGATTCCTGCGCAATACGATCTGAAAGACTTCACTGTTTCGCCCAACAACGGCATTTCGGTTACGGCCTTTTATCGCACCAGCGCCGCACCCGACGTTTGGGTGCCGCTTCCGGGCAACCCCTTCACAACCACCAAGACGGTTACCGTGGCCAGCCTGAACCTGAGCGGAGGCGTCGACGGTTACGGCTCTAAAGTGGAACCTCGGCCACATGAATCATCCGGGCTGGCCCGTCTGGCAGTCCGTGATTCACGGCACGGTCAAGGCGGCAACAGCTGTCGGCACGGTCATCAACAACACGGCAAACGGCAGCGCACTCGAGCCGGTAAGCGCGGCCGTCGTCAAGGACGCGGCAGCGGCCACCGTCAAGGTGATCACCACGCGCACCATTCCCCGTGCCATCAAGGAGAGCAGCGCCACGGGCAAGGTGCGCCCCGGCGATACGATCACCTTTACGGTGCGCATTCTCAACGAAGCCGTCGCGCATCTTGACATGGTCAATCCGGCGATGGCGGACTTGCTGCCGGTCGAGTATGAGTACGTGCCTGGCACCTTCGTTGTTGTCAGCAAGCCTGCCGGCGCGCCGGATCCCACGATGGAGGTTCTGCCGAACTACGGGAGCACCCCAAACACGCTCCTGCGTGCCACCTTTGCCGGCGCGACTTCCTACAATTTGCCTCCAGGCAAGGAAGTGGTCTTCAAGTACGCAGTGAAGGTTGCTGACGGCACACCGCCGAAGACAGTCGTCAACAAAGCGGCCGTCTTCAGCATGGGCGAACCGCAGCCCCCCAATTGCCCGGTCGACGAGCAGGTTGTTGATGTTAACGATCTTGACGGTGACGGCAATGTCACGGAGGTTGTCTGCCAGAATCCTCCCGGCTCCGGCAACACGCTGGTTGGCGTGCTGCTGGCGCTCGAGTCGCGCAAGTTGGTCAAGGGCGTGTTCGACACCGAGTTCAGCGACTTCGGCCACACAGCGCCCGGCAACACCGCCGACTACCGCCTTGAGATTACGAACACCAGCAACGTCTCCATCACCAACCTTGTCGTTGTCGACATCCTGCCGTGGGTTGGCGATACGGGTGTCATCGACCCATCCTCGCGCCTCTCCAAATGGCAGCCCAACCTTGTCGGCGAAGTCGCCATACCCTCAGGCGTCCCGCTGACGGTCTTCTACAGCCAGTCGACGAATCCCTGCCGCCCCGAGCTGGTTGCAGGCGGCCCCTCCGGCTGCGTCAACGACTGGTCGAAGACGCTGCCGCTCAATGCGATTAGTGGCGAACCCGACCCGACGCTGGTGCGCGCTGTCAAGCTCGATTTCTGCACCTACACCGGCGCCGTCAAGACGGCCTGCCTCAAGCTCGAACGCAACGAAACGCAGAGCGTCACGTGGCCGATGCGCGCCCCGGTTGAGGCGCCCGTAAGCGAAGAGTGCAAACTCACTCCGGCCGGCCCAGCCTGCCAGATTGCCTGGAACTCATTCGGCGTTACGGCTGAGGGCGCCGGGCTGACGTTCCTTCCCACGGAACCGATCAAGGTCGGCATCGGCGCATACAACTCGGGGCTCTTCGGCGTTGGCGACTTTGTCTGGCTGGACGTGGCCGGTCTGCAGAATGACGGCGTCCAGCAGCCGGAAGAACAGGGCCTGAACGGCATCCGCGTCGAGCTTTGGGCCAAGAATGGGACGGAGCCGCTCGCCACCACCCTGACCGCCAACGATCAGAATGGCAAGCCCGGCTACTACCTCTTTGACAACCAACCGGCGGGCGATTACTTCGTGCGCTTCTACAGGCCTGATGCGTTCACGGCATCACCGGCCAACCAGGGCGCTGATGACACGAAGGACAGCGACGGCGTGCTCGTTACCGGCACGAACTATTACGATACGGCGACGATTGCACTCGGAACCGGACCGGACCGCGTGCAGACGCAGTGGGACTTCGGTCTGGTGCGCATCACCGAATATGCCGACGCACCATGGAATGGCACAACCTTCAAGTACCCGACGAGTGCCGCATTGTTACAAGCCGCAAGCCTCAATCCGGCGGATGCCGCTCGCCATATCATTGTGAGCGAGACCAATCCGTTCCGCCTGGGTGCCCTGCGCGACGCCGAAGTCGACGGCCAGCAGAGTCTTGCCGCAAACGGTGACGACATCAACCCCGTGGGCAGCGACGACGAAGATGGCGTGACCCTGCCAAGTGTTGTGACAGACGTGGCCGGCACCGGAGAGTATGGTGTCTTCATGCGCGGCGTGGCGAGCAACGTGACGATCGCCGTCACTGCGCCCACCACCGGCACGGCCTACATTAATGCGTGGATTGACTGGAATGCCGACGGCGACTGGGATTGATGCCGGCGAGCAGGTGGCCACCAACGCAACGCGTGGCGGCACAGGCTCAGGCACATTCAACCTCAGTGTGACGCCGCCTGCCGGCGCAACGCTTGGCACCACCTACGCTCGCTTCCGCCTGAGCCCCACAATGGGCGTGTTGCCCACCGGCACAGTTCTCGATGGCGAAGTGGAAGACTACCGTCTGCAGGTCATCGAGAAGCCGGCCAAGACGCTCACGGCCACTTCTGAAACGCATACCACCGGCACGAATGTGGTGCCCGGCGAAATCATCAAGTACCGCCTGCGCGCCGCCATCCCCGAAGGCAACGTTGCCAACGTGGTCTTCCGCGACAACCTGCCCGTCGGCCTTCAATACCTGGGCAACATCAGCGTGACGGTCGAGTCCGACGTTGCGATGACAATCGCAAACCCGACTTCCGTTCTGACGGGTGGCCCATTCGGCGACGGCACAGACCCGATTTTCACCTTCGGCAACGTCGTCAACAAGGACACCGACCAGGGACTTGAGTACATCACGCTCAGCTTCGACGCCCTGGTGCTGAACATCGCGGACCAACACCACCGGCCGCACCATGGACAACAGTTTCACCTTCAGCTACACGGGCTTCAACAACACGACGCCTACCGTGCGCGCCACGGTTGTCCAGCCCGCGCTAACGATTGCCAAGACGCGCACGACGACTCCGGTCGATGCCGGCGACACCGTGGTTTACAACATCGTCGTCACGAACCCCAGCGGCGGCAACAACCAGACAGCGTTCGATTCGGTCATCAGCGACACGATCAACAGCAATCTCACCCTGCAGTCCATCGTGATCACCACGAACCCGATTGGCCTCGCCAATACCGACAACTCAGTGATCGGCTCCAACTTGCTCAACGTTGCGGTGCCGCGCCTCGATCCGGGTCAGTCGCTCACCTTCGTTGTGACAGCCAAGGTGCTCGACAATGCGGCCACCTCAACCTTGATCCCCAACCTGGCGCGCGTGACGTGGACGAGCCTCCCCGGTGACAACGGCACCACGCCGAATCCCACAGGCTCGACGACACCCGGAACGCCAGGTTCAAGCACTGGTGAGCGGACAGGCAGCGGCACCAGCCCCAACACCTATGTCGCGAATTCCAACGTCAACACGACACTGAGCGGCGCGCCTCTGGTGGACAAGAAGGCTCCTGCCAAGTCCAACTATACGATTGGTGAAGAAATCGTTTATGACATACTTGTCACCCTTCCAGAGGGCGTGACCAAGAGCCTGCGCGTGATTGACACGCTGCCCACCGGCCTCGCTTACGTGACCTCGCAAGTCATCACCACCACAGCAGGCAGCCCGCTGCTGACATCGAACTTTGCCGGCACACTGGCAACGCCGAGCTTCAGCCAGGCAGGGAGCGTCAACACCTGGACCTTTGGCGACACGACGGTTCCCGGCACGCCGGCGCCCGGCAGCAGCAGCTTTGTCATTCGCATGACGGCCGTGGTGCAGAACATTCTCTCCAACCAGCGCACCATCAACCGCGACAACGTCGCTTCACTCAAGTACTTTAATCCGAGCATAAGCGGCGACTCAACGATTACGGACCCCTACGTCCGCATCACGATCGTTGAGCCCGTCCTGCAAGTGGCCAAGACGGTCGTCACTGCGCCGAACGCCGACGCAGGCGACGTTGTGACCTATACCATCGTCCTGAAGCATGACGCTGCGAATAGCGTCGGCATGGCTTACGAGGTGATCCTCACCGACACCCTGCCTGCCAATCTGACGAATTACGCAATTTCGAGCGTCACGGGCGCCAACGTCACTGCCCCGAGCGCAGCGATCACGGCAGGCGTGCTGCGCATGCCCGCCACAGGCTCGTTTGACCTGCCGAACAACGGCACCGTGACGGTCGTCATGACTGCCAGGATTCTCGACAGTGTTCAACCCGGCACGGTGATTAACAACTCGACGAACGCCACATGGAGCACTCTGCCAGGCACGCCGCCGGAAGAGCGCAAGTCGGGGAATGGTCTTCTGGATGGCGGCGGCCTCAATGACTATGAAGTGAAGTCGACCGTACCGTTTACAGTCGCCAACCAGGCCACCGTCACCAAGGCGTTCCTCGCGAGCAGTGCGGCGCACACCAGCGGCCAGAATGTCACCATAGGCGAAATCGTCACCTATCGCGTTGCGGTAACCCTGGGCGAAGGCACGCTGCCCTCGCTGGTTCTCACGGACACCGTGCCCACGGGCATGGCCTACGTGGGCGGCACTGCAGTGATTGACTCAACGGGTTTTGGCGGCTCTCTGCCGGCGCCCTCAATCACCCCAGCGGGCAACGGCACGTCCGGGCAGAAGGTCGTTGTCACGTTCGGGCAAGTCGTCGTCACCGGTGACAACAACCTGAGCAACAACTCATTCACAGTGGACCTCCAACTGCGCGTGCTGGATGTTCCGGCCAACGTTGGCGTCACACCGCAAACGGTGCTTCCCAACAGCGTTACCTGGCGCGCGGGTGCAGACACGCCCAAGACCACGAACATCGTGAACGTGACGGTCGTCGAGCCAAAGATGTCCATCCGCAAGGCTTTGGCGCCGAAACTGGCCGCGGCCAATGACACGGTCACAGTGACACTGGTCATCAGCAACATTGGCACAAGCATCGCGTTCTCGGCAACGTTGACCGACGCGGTGCCCACCGGCCTAATCTTCGATGGCGGCCTGGTCTCCAAGAGCGGGCCGGCGCCGGTCACGCTCTCGGAAAGCGGTGGTGTCATCAATGCGGTGTGGGACCAATTCTCCGTCGGCCCCATCGCGACGATCGTGTTCCGCACCAAACTGGCGCCGAATGTGACCCTCAACCAGGTTATCGTCAATACGGCAAGCGTCGACAAGGCGAGCACCTTGCCCGGCATTGACCCCGGCGAGCGCACCGAACCCAAGGTGCAGTCCTCGGATTCGGTCACCGTGATTGCACCCGACCTGCGTATTACGAAGGATGACGGGCTTACGCAGGTTGTGGGCGGCCAGCTACTCGTTTACACGCTTGCCATCGACAACATTGGCGCACGCGCCGCAGATGGCGTCGTCATCAGCGACACTGTGCCCGCCAACACAACGTTCAACGCCGCCTCTTCATCGGCAGGCTGGAAGCGCGCGGACAACAGCGCGTGCGCCACGGGCGACCCCGCCGGCACCGTCTGCCACCTGGACCTGGGCACGCTTGCCGCAGGCGCATCTACCAGCAAGACGTTCGCCGTGCGCGTCGACAGCAACATCCCGTATTCCGTGCAGACGATCGACAACATCGTCAGCGTGCGTGATGATGGCAGCCACGGCCCGGATCCGACACCGTCCAATAACCGCTCCACCGACACTGACACGCATGTGAGCGCAGGCCTTGGCGACTATGTGTGGCAGGATGTGAATGGCAACGGTACCCAGGACGCAGGTGAGCCGGCCGTCGCGGGCGTCACCGTGCGCCTGCTGCAGAGCAACGGCACGCTGATTACAAGCACGACAACGAGCGCCACCGGCTACTACAGCTTCACCAATCTCGTCCCGGCAGGTTACATCGTGGAGTTCGTGCCGCCCAGCAACATGCGCATTACGCTGCCTGATGTCGGCGACGACACAACGGACAGCGACGCCAACCGGGTAACTGGCCGAAGCCCGGTTGTCACCCTGCCCGCCGCGCACCTTCAACCCGACCATCGACGCCGGCCTGTACATCCCGGCGGCACTGGGCGATTACGTCTGGCTTGATGCCAACGTTAACGGCATTCAGGATGGCGGCGAAGCAGCCATGCCCAACGTCACGGTCAAGCTGTACAAGTCGAGCGCGCCCAGCGTCGTGCTCTCCACAACCACCACCAACGCCAGCGGCTACTACAGCTTCACCAACCTCATCCCGGCCGACTACTTCATCGAAGTGACGCCGCCCGCAGGCTACCGCTTCACGCCCATCCAGAACGCCGCCGCCGGCACGCCTGCGACCGACTCCGACGTCGCACCCGGCACCGGTCGCTCGGGCAACATCAATCTCATCTCCGGTGAAACCGACCTTACCTGGGATGCAGGGCTCTTCCAGCCTGCCGCTCTCGGCGACTTCGTCTGGGAGGACCTCAACCACAACGGCCAGCAGGATTCCGGCGAACCCGGCATCAACGGCGTCACCGTCAACCTCTACAAGGCAAGTGCGCCCAGCGTCGTGCTCAGCACCACCACAACCGCAGGCGGCGGCGCGTACCTCTTCCCGAACCTGATCCCCGACGACTACATCGTCGAGTTTGTGCAGCCTGCGGGCTACAAGGGCACCACGCCCAACAGCGGCAGTGACGCCAGCGACAGCGACGCCAGCCCAACAACCGGCAGAACCGGCACTGTCACCCTGGCAAACAACCAGACCGACCTCACTGTGGATGCGGGTTTCTACCGCCCCGTCAAGCTCGGCGACTTCGTTTGGGATGACCTCAACCACAACGGCATCCAGGATAGCGGCGAACCCGGCGTCAGCGGCATGACAGTCGAACTCTACAAGTTTGGCGAAGGGTCACCGATCAGCACGACCGCCACGAACGCCAGCGGCTACTACAGTTTCACCAACCTCATCCCGGCTGACTACGAAGTCAAGTTCGTGACCTCCGGCAAACAGCTCTTTACGCTGCAAAACGTCGGCAACGACGCGGCTGACAGCGACGCCGACCCCGCAACCGGCGGCACGGGCAAGATCACGCTCGTCTCCGGTGTCGACCAACTGACGTGGGACGCGGGTATCTTCATCCCCGCGGCGCTGGGCGACTACGTCTGGCTTGATGCCAACGTCAACGGCGTTCAGGATGGCGGCGAAGCAGCCATGCCCAACGTCACGGTCAAGCTCTACAAAGCCGGTGCGTCCACGGCGCTCTCTACAACCACCACCAACGCCAGCGGCTACTACAGCTTCACCAACCTCATCCCGGCCGACTACTTCATCGAAGTGACGCCGCCCGCAGGCTACCGCTTCACGCCCATCCAGAACGCCGCCGCCGGCACGCCCGCAACCGACTCCGACGTCGCACCCGGCACCGGTCGCTCGGGCAACATCAATCTCATCTCCGGTGAAACCGACCTTACCTGGGATGCAGGGCTCTTCCAGCCTGCCGCCCTCGGCGACTTCGTCTGGGAGGACCTCAACCACAACGGCCAGCAGGATTCCGGCGAACCCGGCATCAACGGCGTCACCGTCAACCTCTACAAGGCAAGTGCGCCCAGCGTCGTGCTCAGCACCACCACAACCGCAGGCGGCGGCGCGTACCTCTTCCCGAACCTGATCCCCGACGACTATATCGTCGAGTTTGTGCAGCCTGCGGGCTACAAGGGCACCACGCCCAACAGCGGCAGTGACGCCAGCGACAGCGACGCCAGCCCAACAACCGGCAGAACCGGCACTGTCACCCTGGCCAACAACCAGACCGACCTCACTGTGGATGCGGGTTTCTACCGCCCCGTCAAGCTCGGCGACTTCGTGTGGGATGACCTCAACCACAACGGCATCCAGGATAGCGGCGAACCCGGCGTCAGCGGCATGACCGTCGAACTCTATAAGTTCGGCGACACGCTGCCCATGAGCACCACAACAACCGGCGTCGATGGCGGCTACCTCTTCGACAAGCTGCCTCCGGGCGACTACGAAGTTCGATTCGTCACCACCGGCTTGCAGAAGTTCACGACGGTAAACGCAGGCGATGACTCCAAGGACAGCGACGCCAACACCTCGACTGGTCGCACGGGCCTGATCACGCTCGTCTCGGGCGTGGATCAGCTCATCTGGGATGCGGGCATCTACATCCCTGCCGCCCTTGGCGACTTCGTCTGGACGGACGTAAACGGCAACGGCATCCAGGACGGCGGTGAGCCGGGCGTCCAGGGCGTGACCGTCAACCTCTACAAGGCGGGCGAGACCTCTGTATTCCGTACGATGCCAACGCTTGCAGACGGCTCATACCTCTTCGACAATCTGCTTCCAGGGGACTACGAGCTTGAATTCGTCCTCTCGGGCAGCCAGAAGTTCACGCTCGCCAACGTGGGCGGCGACGCAACCGACAGCGACGCCAACGTCACCACCGGGCGCACCGGTTTGACGAACCTCATCTCCGGCGAGCGAGACATGACCTGGGACGCAGGCATCTACATCCCGGCGGCGGTCGGCGATCGCGTCTGGAATGACACGAACGGCAATGGCCTCCAGGACGGCGGCGAACCGGGCGTCCCGGGCGTCAAAGTGCGCCTTGTCAATCTCGACACCAGCACCGTGCTGACCCAGACCACCGGCGACGACGGTATCTACAACTTCACCGAACTGGCGCCGGGGAATTACCGGGTCGAAGTGATCCCGCCGGTCGACTTCCGCTTCACCCAGCCGAATGTAGGCGCCGACAGTACCATCAACTCCAAGGTTGACCCGGCCACAGGGGCGACGCCCAACTTCCTGCTGACAAGCGGCGAGACCAATCTGACGAAGGACGCCGGAATCTATCGGCCATCGATCGCACTCAAGAAGTTCACCAACAACGAGGACGCAGACTCGGAGCCCGGCCCGACAATCTCCGAGAACAGCCCGGTGACGTGGACCTACTACATTACCAACACCGGCAGCGTCAGCCTAACGAATCTGGCTCTTGTGGATGACAAGATTGGCGCCATCACCTGTCCGTCAGACTCCCTGCCTGCCGGGACCTCCATGCTCTGCAAGGCATACGGCGCGGCACAGTTGGGACAATACGAGAACAAGGGAACGGTTACTGCGGCGCCGCCCAATTCGCTTGCCGCCAGTGAGTGCCGAAGACCTGAGCCACTACAACGGCACGTCGCGCGTCATGCAGGTGGATGCGCTCGTCGAGTGCCGCGCGGACGGCGCCTTCGTCGACGTGGCTGTGAGCAACCTTAACTTCGTCCCATCGAGCAGCACACCGCTCACTCTCACGTGGCAGACAGTTACGGGCACCGTTGTCTATCAGATCCCCAACCTGCCGCTGGCGGTGAACAACGTCATCTGGCCGGGCACCGTGATCAATGGCTTTGCCGGCCCAGTGCTGCCCAGCAATCCGACGCCTGGTTCGGTCATCGGCTGGCCGGGCTGGGACACCGATGTCGATGGGAACTGGTTCGAGGTGCCGACCGGTTTGCGCCCGCAACTATTACTCGTTGCGTCAGTGAACCCGCTTGACAGCCAGACTCTGAACTACCCCATGTCAACGCAGACCTGCTCGGCTGCGCCCCGCTCCAGCCTGGGCGACTTCGTTTGGAATGACAGCAACGGCAATGGCGTGCAGGATTCCGGCGAGCCCGGTGTTGATGGCGTCACTGTCAACCTGTACCAGGTGCTCGACCAGACGCCGGCGCAAATCGCAACCATGCCTACTGCCGGAGGGGGCCAGTATCTCTTCCCGAATCTTGTGCCCGGCGACTACTTCGTCGAGTTCCTGCCACCACAAGGTGTGGTTATCACGGCGCCCGGCCAGGGTGGTGATCCGGCGCTCGATTCCAATCCCGACCGTACGACCGGCCGTACGCCGATCATCGAACTGATGGAGGGTGAGAATAACCTGACGATCGACGCAGGCGTCTATTCGCCATCGATCGCGCTCAAGAAATACACCAACGGCGAGGATGCGGACGCCGTGACAGGTCCGAGCATTCTCGTCAACACGCCGGTTACGTGGACCTATTACATCACCAACACCGGCTCTGTTAGCCTCACAAACGTAGGCTTGTCTGACGACGTGATCGGGCTGATTCAGTGCCCGCAGTCGGTTCTGCCTGCTGGAGCAAGCATGCTCTGCCAGGCAGTCGGCAATGCGCAGGTAGGCCAGTACGCAAACCTGGGTACCGTCACCGGCTATCCGCCGCTGAGCGAGACGCCGATCGGTGCCACCGACCCCAGCCACTACATTGGCTATGATCCGGATCCGACAATTGTCGTCAAGAAGAGCGCAAGCCAAACGGCACTTCCATGGCCTGGCGGCATGGTCACCTTCACCGTGGTTGTAACAAACACAAGCATCAACGATGTGGTCACGCTGACTGAACTCACCGATTCCATCTACGGGAACCTGGTGGGCAAGGGCACGTGCACCATGCCGCAAACGCTGCAACTGGGCGCCGCCTATACCTGCGAATTCGCCGAGATCGTCACGATTCCTGAAGACAACGATGGAAACTTCACCCACCGCAATGTCGTCACCGCAAGAGGCAATGGCGTGCAGAGCGAGCCGGTGGACGGCGACGGTGAGATCTCCATCACAGTGCCGTGCGAGAACGGCGGCACCATCTCGGGTCTCGTCTGGCACGACGCAAACGGCAACAACATGGTGGATCCGGGCGAGTCTCCATTCATCAGCGACCCGACTCTCCCGGCCGACCAGCGCATTGAGTTGCCGATCATGGTCGAGGAAAATGACCCGACGCGTCCCGTTGCCGAACGTACAACCGTCGTCGTCACGAAAAATGGACAGTTCAACATGACCGGGCTGCGCGTTGGCGCTACGTATACCTTCCGCGTAGCAGACGAGCCCCTCCAGGGAATGGGCTTCCTGCCGGTCACCTCGGGCCTTTCCTTCGGTGTAGAAACACACTCGTGTGCACCTACAGTCATCCAGAAGGGCTACGATAGCGGCATCGTTGGCATGGTGGGCGACTTCCACTGGTACGACGTAAACCGTGACGGCAAGCAAAACGAGTGGCAGGATGCGAACGGCAACGGACGCATCGATGAATCCACAGGTCAGTTCTCGCTGGGGAGCATGGAGTTCGTCGACCTCAACGGCAATGGGCTTGCCGATCTTGAAGGTGAGCTCATCAAGTGCGGTATCAACTCCACCGGTGTCGACGGCTCCGGAAAGTCGGTTGGGCCGGTTGTGAACCTTGTGACTAGTGCCGAGGCCACAAATCGCACGTCGATAGTGGGCAGCACCGGCTACTACCGCTTCGCCTACGACGGCCTCGACAATCCACTCAGCGCAACCGGCAGCTACACGGTTACGCGCAATCCGCAGGATGCGAAAACACTGGAAAGCGCCCGCGACTACGCTCGCCGCGGGGCCTGCCAGCCGATCGCAAACGCCAGCAATAAGGAGATCGTGGTTGGCGCTGCCGGCGCGGCTGACGCCACCGTGAGCGCCGGTCAGGCCGCGGTGGCACCCATTCCGGGCCCAACAGCCTGTGGCGAAACCACGGCCAACTCTGCTTCCACTAACCTGACCGACAAACCCAACCACATCGACTTGACGCTCGACTTCGCGATCGTCTGTGTGGGGGCGGACCAACTGGCCGGACTGGGCGATCGCGTTTGGCTTGACAACAACCGCAACGGCATCCAGGACGTTGGCGAGCCAGGTGTGGCCGGCGTGGTCGTCAATCTCTATGTCAACGGCGACCTCACTTCACCCATTCGCACCGCTGTGACGGACGTGCAAGGAAACTATTCCTTCCGCGACCTGATCCCCACAAGCTACGTGGTGGAGTTCGTGGTACCCGATGGCAGGGCCTTCACACTTTGGGAAGTCGGAAACGATTACTCAATCTCCTCGGATGCCGATCCGCTCAATGGGCGCACGACCGTAATCACCCTTGCTCCGGGGCAGTACGATCCCACCTGGGACGCCGGTATCCAGGGCGATCCCACGCCGGATGATCCAACTGACGAGCCAATAGGCGGCTTGAACAACTCGCTCTTCCTGCCGGCAGTCGTCCGGTAGACGGCAAGTTCTCTAAACAAAAAGGCGACGACCGGGCAGGAGGCACCTGCCCGGTCGTCGCCTTTTTGCGCCACATCATGCGCTGATTTCGAGGCATACAGTTGCATGGGTCATAGGCCGGATGTAGAATCGTGCAAACGGTCGTTGACCAAACCAGTGTCATCCGCATTTCGCCAGGTTGCCGGCAAAATCAACTCGATGAGAGAGGGAGAGCTCAGTGCCAACGCACCGCAAACGTGCCACCCACGGCCCAAGCAGGGGACGCACCGCAGTAATGGCTATGTCATTGATACTTGGTATTGCACTTCTTTCAGGTCTCCTGACGAGCCTGCCGGTTCATGCAGTATCCCCTGCTCAAGCTGGCAATCCCGCCCCCCTGCCGACGGTACCCAGCGAAGACTTCAATCGCATTCTGCAGGATGGCAAGATCATCGTCGGCACGTCGGCCGACTATGAACCTTTCGCCTTCTACAACAGCAAGTTCCAGCTTGACGGATTCGACATCAAATTGATGGAGGAACTTGCTTCCGAACTGGGCGTAGAGGTGGAATTCAAGACGTTTTCGTTTGCCGGATTGCTCGACGCCCTGCGCCTGGGTCAGGTGGACGCGGCAATCAGCGCGATTTCCATGACGCCTGAGCGACAGCAGATTGTCGATTTCAGCAATATTTACTACATAGGCGACTCTACCGCGCTGGTTCGTACGGACGCCAATCTCACAATAAGCAACATGAGCGACATGGCCGGTCGCAAGCTTGCCGTCGAGTCGGGGTCGACCCACCAGGAGTGGGCGCAGCAGAATCTGGTGGAGAGCGGCATCATCGGCCAGGCCGACCTGCTTGCCATGGAAAACGTCAATGACATGGTTACCGCACTGCGCGACGGCATGGTGGACGTGGCGCTGCTGGGCGCACTGCCTGCTGCCTCGCTTGACGCACGCTACCCCGACATCAAGGTTGGCGGTACTGGCTTCAACCCGCAGCAGTATGCGATTGCAGCGCGCAGAGGCTCCAACCTCATCGCTCCCATCAACCGCGCCCTGATTGCCGTTCAGGCCGATGGTCGCTACGGCCAACTTGTGCAGCAATATCTCACGAGCGGTTCCGCCGCCCCACAGCCCACCGGCGACACCGGGTTGATCCCGCTTCCGCCAGTCGCGACAACCATTCCGACAAGCACTCCACCGGCCCCGGCGACCCTCACTCCGACTGCCACGCCGACATCACCGCCGCCCACCGACGCGACAATCCCGGCTACGCCTACGGCCACTCCGACCGCCGTGGTGCTTCCCCCGACGGCCACAGCCAGTCCAACGGCAGTCCCCTGTCTCTACAGTTCCGCATTCGTCAAGGACTTGACCTTCGACGACCAGAACATGACGGCCCCGCCACAAATGATTCCTGGCCTGTCGTTTGCCAAGACGTGGAGAATGCTCAACTCGGGTAACTGCCCATGGCAGCCCGACTTTGCGCTCTTCTACGTGAGCGGCAATCGGCCCGAAGCATCGATGAACGGAAGACCGGTGCCCGTCGGCCGCGTGGTGCAACCCGGCGAAACCGTTGATCTGACTGCGAATCTCGTCGCACCCAGCACCTATGGCACATTCCAGGGCTTCTGGCAGTTGCGCAACAATCTGGGCAACTTCTTTGGCGAGACGGTTTGGGTGGGCATTGACGTCCCGGACCCAAATCCGCCCACAGCGACGCCACTTCCGCCACCGCCACCCACCCCCGTTCCCCAGGCGACAGCACAGCCCACACCGGCGGGTTGGACGGGTAATCCCAATCTGCGTGCTGATTCGCAATGGGTCAATCCCGGCGAATGCACCAATATTCGCTGGGACGTTGATGATGTCAACGCTGTCTTCTTCGTGGACGGCGGCAACGTCACGGGCAAGGGCGGCCACGATTTCCAGACGGTGTGCCCATCCTTCACAACGACCTACGAGCTGCGCGTCGTTACGCGCGACAACGTCACGCAGTCCTTCTTCATCCCAGTCAACGTGGCGAGCGCGCCACAGCAGAACTTCTCGATCAACTTCTGGGCCGACAACAATGAGATCCGTCGCGGCGAATGCACCACACTTCGCTGGGATGTCCAGGGCGTGCGCGAGGTCTTCTATCAGGACCAGGGCGTACCGGGCGTCGGTTCCAACCAGGAGTGCCCTGGAAGTGACCGCACCTATCGCCTGCGCGTAATCCGCACCGACGGCGTCGAAGAGCGCCGCGACGTCTTCGTTCGCGTCATCCAGAATGATGGTGGCGGCGGCGGCGGCTGGCAGCCGGACGAATAGGCTGCGGAGTATTTGTGCAGAATCAAGGAGGGCCGGTCCGCTGTGGACCGGCCCTCTCTGTTTGTGGTGATCTTCCCGAGTTGACGAAGGACCGTCCGGACCCATCAGCACTTCCCAAGCGTTATGAGCCTTGTGACCCAGTCACTTGGGCCGACCAATAGTAGACGTCGGCAGAATCCAATGCTGTGCCGAACGCAACAGCCAGACTGAGTGTGTCCAATGGTAATGATTCTCCGCACACGTTGCGGATATGCGGGAACGAAACAGCACTAGTCCGCGATTTCCGCAGGCCATTTGTTGCAACCTTTCCAGCGGACGAGATCATGACACGTGACAGAACAGAAAAGGGGGCGCATCGTTCGGTGCGCCCCCTTTTCTGTTCTGCCGATTTCGCATGCGCTGCTGTCCGCACACGGTCATCAAACTGACCTAGCGCGCTTTGCCTTCGCCCGCACACGAGCTGTCCGGCGCGTTCAAGGGCGCTTCCATTTCGCTTGTCACCGTGCCACACACAGACCCGATGCGCAACCGGGCGTCATCCACCCAGAAATTGCTGAAGTTTGAGCTATCCGTTGTCGCGATAAAACTCAGTTCCACCGTTTTGCCTGCAAATTCGCTCAGGTCGATGGAATCGTTATGCCACTCTCCATCGCTTGTATCCAGGCACAAGTTGTGGATAACGCTCCTGACCATCTTGCTGCCAACCTTGACCTGCGCGCCTGCGAAATCATAACCGCAAGCATCCGCCGAGTAGCTCGTATACCAATAGGACAGCATCGCGTTCGAGCCTGAGGGGATCGTGACCTTCTGCTTCAGGATCGACGTTTCATTGTTGTCACCGGCCAGCCACGCAAGGAATGAACCTGTGCGCGGTGAGATTGTTGGCACGCACGTTCCACTGGAGCAGATAAGTTCGTACTCGTTGGACGAACTCTGCGACCACACGGTCGGGCCGGATTCAAATCCGCCGTTGAGCAGAATGTCCGAGCAGGCAAAGGCGGGTGATGCCGTAAAACCCGTGTATAGGAGCCTGTTGGGAGATCCCACGTCAATCGCCGAGAGCCTGCCTGTCGTGGAGCTAGCCATGAGAACCGAAGCCACCTGCGCAGGAGTCGCCAGGGGCTTTGTAGAGAGATAGGCTGCCGCAACACCCGCAACATGTGGGGATGCCATGGAAGTCCCGTCAATGACCTCATAGGCGTTGTTGCCGGTGTTCCATGCGGAGAGAATCTCGGAGCCAGGCGCAAAGATGTCAACACAAGTGCCGTGGTTCGAGTAGTCGCTCCTCCAGTCCCCCCTGGTGATCGCGCCAACGGTGATTGCCGCGGGCACATCCGCCGGTGAGTAGTAACAGGCAATGTCGTTCGAGTTACCCGCTGCTACCACATAGGTGATGCCCGCAAGAATCGACTTCTGCACTGCCGCATCAATCGAATAGGAACTGGAACCGCCGAGGCTCATGTTGGCCACGGCCGGCTTGATTGCATTCTTCGTCACCCAATCGATTCCGGCGATTACACCGGCGTCCGAGCCTGAACCGCACGCATCGAGGACGCGTACGGGGTGAACAAATGCCGCACGCGCCACGCCGACCGTACTGCCGAGGACCGTCCCGGCCACGTGCGTGCCATGACCAAAGCAGTCATCCACTCCATTGCCGTCGTCTATACTCGAGAAGCCAGTCCAGACGCGGCTGTTGAACTCCACATGTGATCGAAGCAATCCAGTGTCGATGACATAAACATGCACACGCGCGCCGTTGGCCACAGGGTTGAATACACCGTTTGTCGGCAGATCTCGCTGATCGATCCGGTCGAGGCCCCATGAATAGTGCGTGGCAAGGGCTTCCTCTACGCGAACGGCGCGTGATGCTGCATCCTCTGGCGCGATTTCAGGTGACGGTTCGACCCGCACGACGCGATCGGGCTCCACAAGCGCCACATTTGGGTTCTCCATAAGTGCAGCCGCACCCTCCGGCGGGAGCACGGCGGCGAACCCCTCAATCGAAGCATCGTACACATAGAGGATTTCGCCGCCGTAGCGCTGCACCGTGTCGGCAGCAAACGCTTCCGCGGTGACAGCCTCGCCCGACTCGGCGCGCACGTCTGCGGCCTCCAGCAGCACAATGTACTCGTTGGGGATGATTGAGCCGGCAGCCGGCAGGCCGGCGGCGTCAACCTGGCAGGAACAGGTCGGCTGCTCCTGATTGTTGACAGTAGGCAGGAAAGCACGAGTACTTGTCGCATCCGTGCCGTCTCCAGGCTCCTGCGCAAGGGCAGACGCGAAAGAGGGGAGCAGCAACGCAAGTCCAAGTGTCAAAGAGAGTGCAGCCCGCATGGCAGAGCGCATACGACAATCCTTTCGCGTGGGAAACGATCACCGAGAACCATTGATGGTGCTACATGCTGCAAGATGGAAGCGGGCTGCCCCGAGGACAAAACGGGGGAGTGCCGCACGTGTGACACTCCCCATTTTACCTCTCTTCGGTTTTGGCGCAATTGCGGCCAAAAATCACGCGTAGATCAGACGATACCCAGCAGCGACTTGGCAACACGGGCAGCACTCCCGGCGTCCGCGGCGTAGCCATCCGCCCCAACCTGCAGCGCAAATGCTTCGCTCACCGGCGCGCCGCCCACAACGATCTTGAGTCCACTGCGCAGACCCGCCTGCTCCAGCGTGCGAATTGTCGTGCCGATTGCAGGCATCGTGGTGGAGAGCAGCGCCGACAAACCCAGAATGGCCGGTTTGTGCTCCTGCACAGCCTCAACGAAGCGTTCAGCATCAACATCCACGCCCAAATCGATCACCTGAAAGCCCGCGCCCTCCATCATCATTCCGACAAGATTTTTGCCGATGTCATGGACGTCGCCGGCTACTGTGCCGATGACAAAGGTGCCCAGCCCGGCCGAGTCATCACTCACAAGATGTGGCCGCAAGACCTGAACAATGCTCTGCATGGTCTTGGCGGAAATCAGCATCTCCGGAACGAACTTTTCGCCCTGCTCAAACTGGGTGCCGACTTCGTCCATTGCCGGAATGCATGCATCCTGCAGAATCATGTCGGCGCTAATGCCTGCGTCCAGCCCCAACTGGGCGTGAGCCGCCGCTTCTCGAATCTTGCCGTCCAGCACGTCGTCGAAAATGATGTCCAGAATCTCGTCGTTGTCAGCCATGGTTCCAGTTCCTCTGTTTTTTTGGCGCGCGATGCAGGGTGAAGATATTTGGGATTCGCGCACTCACGCGTGCGTGGCGGCGGTGCTTTCGGATACGGCATCGACGAGCGCCATGAAGTTTTCAAGCGGCGTATCTGCCTGCACGTGGTGTGTGGGCGCGCAGATCCAGCCGCCATCCACGCCCAGCGTCGACAGCCGATCGCGCACTTCGAGCGCGTACTTCGTCGGGCGTGCCAAAGGGAAGCGTGCGCTGAACGTCAATTGCACCGAAGAAGCAAAGTTCGTCGCCGAATTCACGCTTCAGGCGCGCAGGATCCATGCTATCCGGCTGGATCGGATTCAGCACATCCACGCCGATCTCAATGAGATCCGGAATAATGGGGTAAATCGCACCATCGGAATGGTACGCAATCGTAACTTCCGGCCGCAGCGCACGGACTTCTGCAATCAGCGTCGCCATCCGTTCCTTGAAGAAGGTACGCCAGGTCTTGGGCGAAATGAGCATGTTTTTCTGGCTGCCCATATCATCGCCAAGCCAGATCATGTCGACACCGCGTTCGGCCATCTCGCAGGCCACAGCCTTGTGATAGAGGTACGGAATCTCAAGAATCTCCTGTGTGAGTTCCGGCTCCATCAGGAAATCCAGGAGCATTTGCTGGAAGCCCCGCAGCGCCCAGCCCGTCTCGAAGATGGTGCAGTGCAGCCGGCCGATGATGTAGTGCTCCGCCTTGTGCGTGGCGATGAGCCGTTCAAGGTCTGCATAGAGCTCGGGACGATGTGGGTCGGGCGGCTGGTAGGTGGAGAGCGCCCCGGCGTCAGCAAGGGGATGGCGCTTCATCTCGGTGAAGAAGCCAGGGCCCCACGGCGTGGAGTAGGTTTTGGTTGCCCACTCAACGCCCCATTCATCGGTATACGGCTTGGTGTCAAGATAGTAGTTCGTCACCCATCCGACCGAACACTGCAGCGCGTCCTGCTTCGTGGCAAGTTCCAGTTCATAGCCATTCCAGCGGCCATTGTGCGGATCGTGCATCGCAATGGGCGCCAGCCCGAGTTCGGCGCGCAGCCGCGCCGCAAACTCGGGCACGAAGGTAGCCTGAAATGGCGGCCTGTCCGGAGCCTCGTGCGCAAGCGCCATCTCAACGCGTTGGCGCGGTTTCATGGTCATCCTCCTTGTCGGCCCGTGGCCTCATTCCGCATGGCGCGACGTTGACGCACAAGCGGTTCACATCTGCTCCAATTGTACCTTGCGCACCCCGCTCCGGCGCATGTCGATCCTCACTTGATTAGCGTGCCATTCATCCCTGCGTAAAGAGGCATGTCGTCCCGTCTGTGGTAGCTGCGCCGGCTCTCGATCCATTCGCCCATCTCGGCCTACGCTTGTTGGCTGCGTTGCGGTAGAATGCGGCGTGTGAATATCTGGAGGCCACTCTGGTCGCGACATTCCTGCTCGCGTTTCCGCCTTGTGTGGGCTCACCCTTGCAAGGCGGCACTTGAGAGTTGGACACCCTACGCGCCGACATCGACCATGAAGCAATCATCCCACCAACGTGCGCAGCTGCCCAATATCGGCGGCGGTAAGCCGCTCGTCAGCGGGATCGGGCTGCGCATCCACGGATTGAGGCTGGGCAACAGCAATGCGTACCTGATTGAGACAGCGGCAGGCATTACACTCGTCGATGCCGGTATGCCCACCTCAACGCGCAAGGTGCTGCGGAAGCTTGAAGCAATCGGCCACGCCGGCGACCTCTGCCAGATATTCATTTCCCATGCACACATCGATCACTTTGGCGCTGCCGCCGCACTGCGGGCAAGAACCGGCGCGCGCATCATTGTTCACGAAGCCGACGCCGAGGCGCTGTCGACTGGATGTTCCAAGCTTGGCACTGTGCGCGGCTGGAACTGGACGCGGATTCGCCATGCCTGTGATTGAGCGGCTGATCACGATACGCCGCACGCCACCTGACAAGGTCGTGGTCGACGGTGAACACCTGACCAATTGTGGTCTCGATGCCACGGTACTGCTGACGCCCGGCCACACGCCCGGTTCCAGCACACTGCTCGTGCGCGATCCCGCAACGAATCTGCTCTACGCCTTCGTCGCCGATCTTGTCTCAACCACGGGTGGCGCCCATGTCCAGAGCAGCTATGCGCAGAACTGGGAAGAAATAGCGCCGAGCATCGCCAAACTGCGCGCCGCAGAGCCCGATTTGATCTTTCCCGGGCACGGTGACACCATACTGACCGGCGATGACCTTGCCACACTCATACTGACGGGTCCGGCCGCGCCACGGGCGTAGGCCCCGCAACACTCGCTCGCCCACGTTCACAAGGATTGCCTCCCATGCCAAAACACCGCTTCCTTCTGCCGCTGTTTCTGATTCTCCTTCTCGCCGCGGCATGCAGTGGCGCACCGGCCAGTGCGCCGGCTGCAGCCGGCGCAGCCGGACCGACCGAAATGGTCGTTTATCGGTCGCCTACCTGAGGTTGCTGTGGCGACTGGACCTCCTACATGGGGGACAACGGCTATGCGGTGCAAGTCAAGGATGCCGACGACTTTGCCGCAATCAAGCGCCGTTACCAGGTCCCTCAGGACCTCCAGTCATGCCACACGGCCATCGTTGATGGCTACGTAGTTGAGGGTCACGTACCAGCCGCAGACGTCGCACGCCTTCTGCAGGAGCGTCCCGACGTTGTTGGCATTGCAGTTCCGGGGATGCCCATTGGTTCTCCCGGCATGGAGGCAGATGCGCTCTCCGCCGAAGCGTATGACGTCTTCACCTTTGACAAAGAGGGGAAGACAGCTCTGTGGGCGCACCATGAACCGGCCCCATAGAGCCGCGGGACCTTTGCTTCAAGCGGAACGTCAGCTACTGCGCATTCCGCACAACGGCAGCATTATGGGGAAACTTGTGATGGTCCCGCCTTGCCACTGCCTCAATGTCTGCTAAGCAAATCTAGCACACGGCGGCAGGTGGACAACCAAGCCAATCGAGAACCGCTGTCCGCCTGCCTTGGCGAACCGCACGCACGTCACCGGCCGCAAACATTGCCGGACTAGAAAGTTCTGAAATGACCGCACAGGTTTCCACAGCACAACTCACGGCCCCCGGCCCGCGCGGCCTGCCAATCATCGGCAACGCACTCGAGATGGGTGGACGCGACATTCTCGAACGCTACCTGCTCATGCATGAGAAGTACGGCGACCTCGTTGGCGTCAAGCTGGGCCCAATGAATGGCTACATTCTCTTCAGTCCCGAGCATGTCTTCCACGTTCTCGTCAAGAATCAGAAGAATTACATCAAGGGGATCGGCTACGACTCGTTCCGTCTTCTCGTTGGCAATGGTCTGGTCACAAGCGACGGCGAGCTGTGGCGGCAGCAGCGCCGATTGATGCAGCCTCCCTTCACTCCTGCCTCAATCGGTCAATTTGCCGACATGATGGTGGACGTCACGAAAACCATGCTGGATCGTTGGCAGCCTATGGCCGACAGGGGCGATACCTTCGAGATGGACAGCGAGATGCGCCGGCTCACCATGAGCATTATCGGCCGCGCCATGTTTGGCATCGACCTCAGCAATGAGATGACGGAAGTCGGAGACGCGCTTGAAGAGGCGTTTGGCTTCATTCCCACGCGCACAAACAGTGTTGTGCCGCTCTCTCTGCCGTTGCCCTCGCATCGGCGCTTCAAGGATAACCTGCGCGTGATCGACCGCTTCCTCGATGAGCGCATTGCCGACGGGCGGATGAACCCTGACGAGAACAACCTGCTGGGTTTGCTCCTGCGTGCGCGTGATGAAGATACCGGTGCGGCAATGGATGCGCAGCAACTGCGCGATGAGGTTGTCACCCTCTTTTTCGCCGGTTTCGAGACCACGGCCCGCAGCCTGACTTGGGGATGGTATATGCTGACGCGCCAAATGGCTGCCCAGGCGCGCATTCAATCTGAAGTGGATCGTGTGCTCGCCTCACGCCTGCCCACAATGAATGACCTTTTTGCGCTTACCTGGACCCGCCAGGTCGTCGACGAGACCTTGCGCCTCTACCCGCCAACAGCACTTCTCGCCCGGCAAAACAGCGAGGTCGACACGATCGGCGGCTACACGATTCCCGCGGGATCGCTCATCATCCTTGCGCCGTACTTCGTGCACCGCGACCCATCCGTCTGGCCCGAACCCGAGCGCTTCGACCCGGAACGATTCGCACCGGAGGCCGTTGCCAACCGCAACAAGAGCGCCTACATCCCCTTTGCCGCAGGGCCGCGCGTCTGCCTGGGCAACAACTTCGCACTGCTTGAAATGGTCTATGCAATGGCAATGGCGGCCCAGCGCTTCACCGTAAAGGCAGCGAACAGTGACGCGGTTGACCACGAATTTGCGGGCACGATCCGGCCGACCAAACCGCTGTTGGTCAAGATCGACAACCGCGCCACATTCGAGATTTGATCGACAGAGCGACTCAATGCCACTCCGCACTCCCATGAAACGAGGTTAGAAGTGACTGTACTTTCAGACTTTTCACCCACCGAGCAGCACGTTCTTTTCCGCTCAATCAGCGCGTCGGCCCTGGCAGTGTCAGCTGCGAGCCCCGGGCGCGGGCACGAAACCGCCAGCGAGGGCGTTGCCGCGGCTGAGTATGTCATGTCCAGCGAAGGTGACTATCTCCGCAACACACTCATCGGCTCAGTGCTTTTCGAACTCGATCGGCGCGTCAAGGCCGGCGAAACCTTCCCCAGCTTCACCGATGAAGCGGTCGAGGTGAATGCACTGCCCCACGCACTTGACGCATTGCGTGCGGTGATGAGTTTGCTGAGTGCCAAGAGCGACCCCAAGGAGTCCCTCGAGTATCGTCAGTGGCTCCAGCAAATCGCACTGCGCACGGCAGAGGCCGGCAAGGAAGGCGGCAACTTTCTAGGCTGGGGAAGTGTGCAGGTTAACGATGCCGAGCGAGCTGTGCTCGCGCAGATTGCCCAGATCCTTGATCTGCCTGCCAGGCTCAGTCTGGAATGAGATGCGCACGTCCCCGCACGTGGTACGCGGTGCGAACGATGAAGCAGACGCCGCTAGTTGCTGCAGGATAGCGCCGAGGTTGCCGTTTGCGGCGAGCGGTGCCCTGCGCAGGATACGCTTTGCAGTTTGTGGGCCTTCTCGCGCCTTGCTGATTACCTGGGGCAAGTGCACGCACCCGGCACGCGCAAACGCTTCACAAGTTCTGCTGCGTTGGCGCGCTGCGTGCTCTGCGCCGAGTTTGTTGCAGAATCCGCAACAAAGCGTTGACAAACCACTTTGCCGAGAGTATATTTCCCACTGCAAGATACTGTGAGTTCTAACTGAAGTGCTGATGAGCGCCGGTTGGACTCAGGGTCCAGGCGACGTTTTCTGAAGCTGACTGACAGGCTTGGGACATTCACGATCTTGTTGTGCAGTTACCTTGACCAAACCATCTGTGGTCTGGTCGATCAACCAGGGTAAGGAACGAGGAGTATCCCAGATGAGTCAGCAAACAGTGGTCGGCACAGTGAAGTGGTTCAATGATCAGAAAGGCTTTGGCTTCATTTCTGTCGAAGGTGGCAAGGATGTTTTCGTGCACCAGACTGCCATCCAGAGCACGGGATTCCGCACCCTTGCCGAAGGCGACAAAGTCCAGTTCGAGATCGCAGCCGGGCCCAAGGGACCTGCAGCCGCCAACGTACAGAAGATCTGAACCGGATTGAAAGCAGCCTGTGAACGACGGCCGGGCAGCGAGTCTGACTCGCTGCCCGGCTTTTCTTCTATTGGGCACAACTGGATCTGGTGCCGTCAGCGGCTACGAGAAAGCAATATTGAGTTCAGAGTCCTTGTAGCCGAACGCCTCCAGCAGGAGCACGCTGATCCGTTTGACCGTGACGGCCGACT
Organism: uncultured Chloroflexia bacterium; assembly: GCA_963735275.1. Lineage (GTDB taxonomy): Bacteria > Chloroflexota > Anaerolineae > Caldilineales > Caldilineaceae > UBA5069. Next base: position 2,304,627 of record CAVTKJ010000004.1, read on the forward strand.
GGTTGGTCTCGATCCACATATCTGTCTCCCCAATTCGCTCCGGCGCAGTCATGCCCTCTTCCGTCGCCGCCACATACTGGCGCGACTTGCCATGAACAGATGTTGCCACGCTAGCGAACTGCTCCGGGTGTCGCGCTGCCATCTCCTCCACAACAGCCAGCAGAACACCCTTCCACGTGCTGACGGCAACCGTGCTCCCCGCAATCGTGACCGAGCACGGCTTTGCGGACATGGCGCGACCCGGCGAACTGACCTCCGCCGGCCTCGCCTCTGCATCATCCGCCTCGAAGCGCAAAGCGTCGTTCGGCCGTGAGAGAGTCGTTGCGACCAGTGCCACTTCCGGCGCGTCAAGCACCTCCGCCCACCATTCTTCGTCAAGTTGCGTCACCACCAGCGGCTTCTCAACAACGCCCACGTGGTATCGGATCAGCAACTCGACGAGCGTGCCTCCATCAATGAGCGAAACGCGCGCTTTCCCGGACGCCTCGGCTTCAAGTCGAGCGCTCTTGGTGAAGTCGCTGGTGGTGATGACGATGCCGTATTGATTCACCTGCAACGAACCACGCAGTTGCGTCACGACCTGAGATTGCACGTTGGCTTTCCATCGCTTCACCTGCACAGCCGCATTGACGGGAGCCAAACCGGCAGCGGAATAGGTCCCCACGACGTCGATGCCGCCATCCTTGGCGTACTGCGTCACCGCCAGCGTCTTTTCATCAAAACCCATCTCCAGCAACAAGTCCATAATCAGCGCCTCGAAGCGCTTTGGCGGGACTTGGGCTAGAAGCCTGTGCAGTTGCGCGCGGGTCTGCCCGTTGACTTCGTCAACAAGTGACTCAATGCCGCCAGGCTTTTTCGATGCAAGTCCGAAGACCCCCTTGCCCACCCGCTCGAAGTCCGAGCCTTCCTGTTTGGTTACCGTGTACAGGCGCGAACCCATCGTAACCTCGGGCGTAGCGCCGGTGGTCGCAATGAACCCCTGCTCAAGGGCGCGCTTGGCAATCTCCTCAAAGTGGAGAGGCGCGCCGGCGTCGGCAAGAACGATTCTTGCGGCTTCAAGAAATGTCAATGGAGGTGCCTCGTCAACTGGTTGTGAGTGAATATCGAAGCTTGCGCGCTTGAACGCGTCACCGATTCTGCGCCTTGCTTCATTCTACAGTCAGATGACAAGGTTAACAATCTGGACGTCAACAGATGGGGGGACTGCGACTGGCACGACCTACCCCAGTACCGGGCACGCTGGTCGATCGGCGAGTGTTGTGCGGTCCAGCGCGCAACACGAGTGACGTGTCATGCGCTGGTTAGCTGGTTATTTGCCTATTGACTTTGGCCAAAGATGGCGCGATACTGAGGCTAATCGATTGCGCAATCGATTGCGCTCCCCGAAGCCGAAAACAAGACGCAGGCAGTCTGCATTTCACGGCGTCTTTTGCCCAGGATACCCATGATTACCATACATGATGTGGCGCTGCGCGCAGGCGTCTCCGCCACAACTGTTTCCCATGTCGTCAACGGCACTCGCCCTGTCAGCACTGACTTGCGCGTACGAGTGCGAGACGCCATGCGCGACCTTGGCTATCAGCCCAACACCCTTGCACGCAGCCTGCGCCGCAAGGAGAGCCGCACCATCGGCCTGATTGTTCCTGACAACAGCAACCCCTTCTTCGCCGAGATGGCGCACAGTGTCGAGTACGCCGCGTACGCCGCCGACCATGCCGTTGTGTCTGTGCAATAGCGACGACGACCCTGCGCGTGAGGCGCTCTACCTCGACCTGCTCCTCAAACGCCAGGTTGACGGCATTGTGCTGGTTGCCGCAGCAACGTCGGGTGATTCGATGCGGGCTTTGCTGGAACGGGGCCTTCCACTGGTGGTAGTCGATCGCGAGCTTGCCAATCCGGCGCACGATTGCGTAATGACTGACCACGAAGCCGGCGGGTACGCCGCCGCTGAACACCTTGCCCAGTTGGGTCACAAGCGCATCGCCTGTATTGCCGGCCCCACTGACGTCAGTCCAAGCGCGGGCCGTGTCGCGGGATATCGGGCCGCACTGCGCGCTGCGGGAATCGGTGTGGACGCTTCACTCGTTGTGCGTGGCGACTTCCGTGACCATAGTGGATATGTCGCTGCGCAGAAACTGCTGCGGAGGAACATCGCGCCAACGGCGATATTTGCCTGCAACGACCTGATGGCGATTGGGGCAATGGCCGCCGTGCGCGATGCAGGGTTGAGCGTACCCGAAGATGTTTCGGTGGTTGGTTTCGACGACATTCACATTGCCGGCTACATCAACCCGCCACTCACGACCATTGCGCAACCAATGGCTGAACTGGGCAGAATTGCTGCCGAACTGCTTCTTCAGCGGCTGGCGGATCGCACCCTTCCACCCCGTCGCGTAATGTTGCGCAACCGCCTCATTGTGCGACGCACCACCGCCCCGGCGCGCCGGGATATCTACTTTGCACAGTAGTCATTCGCGATTCGTTACATCGCAGTGGTGTCATTGCATGTGCTCCACGTTGTGAAGAATCTCTCTCAAAACATCCAACAAAGGAGGACGAGGCCACAAATATCGCTCCAACTCATGCAGACGTTTTGATGCTGCGATTTCACTTCGACACGAAGCCTGCGGTGGCCCTGCCGGCCGGTGGATTCACAGCATTCCGGACCAACGTTTGCATAAGCATTTGCGCCCTGCAGCGAATTCCAAGTTCCCGCAGGGCGGCGCGCACACGTTGCGCGGCTCTTCCAGACCAATGAGGTTCCACTCAAAGGAGACACCTATGAAGTCCACTTTTCGCGTTTTCGCCCTGCTGACAATCCTCGCGCTCGTGCTTGCTGGCTGCGCCGCCCCGGCTGCCCCGGCCGCACCCGCGGCTCCGACCGCAACCGAAGCCCCAGCTGAAGCCGCTGCACCTGCCGAAGCCGCTGCACCTGCGGAGGCTGCCCCGGCTGATGCTGCCCCGGCTGACGCCGCCGCTGTCCCCGCTCCTGCCGGCAAGAATGGCCAGCCGGTTGTCGGCCTCGTCATGAAGTCTCTTGCCAACGAGTTCTTCAAAACCATGGAAGAGGGCGCCGTCGCCTTCCAGGAGTCGCGCGGCGACTTTGAACTGGTTCCCGTGGGCATGAACTCCGAAACTGACATCGACACGCAAATCTCCGCGGTCGAGAACTTCATCACCCAGGATGTCGACCTGATCTGCCTCGCTCCGGCAGACTCCGTCGGCCTCGTGGCCCCGGCCAAGAAGGCCATGGACGCGGGTATCACCGTCGTGAATTTCGACGTACCGCTCGACGCCAAGGCGCTGGCTGATGCCGGTGTCGAGAGCCCGCTCTTCGTCGGCCCCGACAACGAGGCAGGCGCCTATCTGGCAGGCGAAGCCCTGGGCCAGGCACTCGGCGAAGGCGGCAAGGTCGTCATCATCGAAGGCAACCCCGGCGCCGACAATGCCACATTGCGCAAGGCAGGCTTCGTGCGCGCCGCTGAAGACTACAAACTTGAAGTCCTTGAGTCCACGACGGCTCACTGGGAGACCGAAGAAGCAAACACGCTGATGACGAACCTGATCACCAAGTATCCGGAGATGCAGGGCGTCATGGCTGCCAACGACTCAATGGCCGTTGGTGTCGTCAAGGCAATTGAAGCAGCAGGCCTCGAAGGCAAGATCCAGGTCGTCGGCTTCGACAACATTGGCGCCGTTCAGGACCTGATCAAGCAGGGCAAGATGCTGGCAACCGTCGACCAGTTCGGCCCGCAGATGGCCGCCAACTGCATCGAGACCGGCTTCCGCATGATGAATGGCGAAGAGATCACAGGCTGGAGCAAGACGCCTGTGGTGCTTGTGACCGCCGAAACGCTCAAGTAAGACTCGGTGAGGGGCGGCTGGTTGATCTGGTTGACTGGTTGACTGGTTGATTGGTTGATCGGCCGCCCCAACCTCCGGTTCAGCCCTCGTGGTTGTACCGTCACGCATCAAGCCCTCTCCCCTGCCCATGTGGCGCGGGAGAGGGTGAAGCCCGGACCCTCTCCCAACAAGCCCGACTCCACCAATCAAACCCTTCTCCAGCAGTCACCGACCACCATGGCACCCATCTTCCAGCTTCAGGGCGTTACCAAGCGGTTTCCAGGCGTCGTTGCGCTGGATCAGGTCGACCTCGACATTGAAGCAGGCGAGGTTCACATCCTTGTCGGCGAGAACGGCGCCGGCAAGTCGAGCCTCGTCAAGGTGCTCTGCGGCATCTATCCGCGCGATGAGGGCGAAATCCTTTACCAGGGCGCGCCTTACACCCCGCAGCGCACGCAGGACGCACTTCACGCCGGCATCCGCGTCGTCTATCAGGAGTTCAACCTCCTCCCCTATCTCTCGGTGGCCGAGAATATTTACTTTGAGCAACTTCCCACCAGGGGCGGACTGGTTGACTACAAAAAGCTCAATCGCGACGCCGAGCGCGTGCTGCGCGAAGTTGGGCTCGATGTCGCGCCGACGACGCGCGTCGAACTGCTTGGCGTGGCCCAGAACCAGCTTATTGAGATCGCCAAAGCAATCTCAACCGAAAGCAAGGTGCTCTTCCTCGATGAGCCCACCGCCACGCTGACGCCCAAGGAGATCGGCCGCCTCTTCGAGATCATTGGCCGCCTCAAAGAGCGCGGCGTTACCATCATCTACATCTCCCATCGCCTCCAGGAGACCTTCGAGATTGGCGACCGCGTTACCGTGCTGCGCAATGGGCGCAAGGTGGCCACGCTGCCCATGGCAGATGTTGAGGTGTCCGACCTTGTGCGGATGATGGTAGGAAAGGAACTGGGCGAGGAGTACCCGTTTGATGACACGGTGACGCCTGGTGAAGAGGTGTTTCGCGTCAATGGCCTGCAAATCAGGGAGGACGGCGCGCCGATTTCGTTCGGTGTGCGCGCGGGCGAACTTCTGGGCGTCGCCGGCCTCGTCGGCTCCGGCCGCACCGAAACCATGCGCGCCATCTTTGGCGCCGACAAGCGCATCGCCGGTGACCTCATCCTCAACGGCACGCCGCTCACAGTAAACAGCCCGCGCGACGCCGTGCAGGCAGGGATCAGCTTGCTTACCGAGGATCGCAAGCAGCAAGGGCTGATTCTCGACATGCCCTGCTACGTCAACATTTCGCTGACCAACCTCGCTGCGGTCTCGCGCTCCGGCGTGCTCAATCACAAGGCCGAAGTCGAAAGTGCTGAGAAGCTCGTCGAGGACCTTTCCATTCGCACGTCGTCTGTGGACAAATGGGTGCGCTTCCTTTCCGGCGGCAATCAACAGAAAGTGGTGCTTGCCAAGTGGCTCTTCCGCGGGCCACAAGTGCTGATCTTTGACGAGCCCACGCGCGGAATTGACGTGGGAGCCAAGTTCGAAATCTACATGCTGCTCTGGAAACTTGCCGCGGCCGGCAAAGCGATCATCATTGTCTCGTCGGACCTGCCGGAGCTTCTGGGTATTTGCCACCGCATTCTGGTCTTCTCCAATTGGGCCGTTGCCGGCGAACTGGACCGCGCGCACTTCAGCCAGGAGCACATTCTCGAACTGGCATACAAGAACTACGTCAAGTCGGAAGCCGACGCGCAGAGCGAACTTCGAGAAGAAGAACAGTCGGCCCAGCCGCTTGCCTGAATCAGCCCCCCGCCCTTCGCCAAACAGATGAATCCCGCATGTGAATCCCGCATGAATCGTCTTTTCATTTCGATTGATGGAGTCTTTCGATGACCACGCAGGCAACCAGTCCGTCCGGCAGTGAGAGCACCCAGGCGCGCCGCTTCATGTTCTTCCTCCTGCGCGAGGCCGGAATTGGCGTTGCGCTGCTGTTCTTGATCATCTTCTTTTCGATCTTTGCGCCCCACTTTGCCAGCCTTGCGAACCTCAGCAACATCCTCACGCAAATCAGCATCAACACGGTGATTGCCGTGGGGATGACCTTCGTCATTCTGCTGGGCGGGATCGATCTCTCTGTGGGCGCTGTATTGGCGCTCTGCACAGTCGTCGCGGGCCTCGTGATCACCAACCCGGCCTTCAGCCCAGCGTTTGCCGTCCTTCTGGCCATTCTCTCAAGCCTGGCCGTCGGCAGCATGACTGGTTTCTTCAACGGTTATGTCTCCGAGCACTGGAAAATACACTCGTTTATTGTCACACTCGGCATGCTCAATATTGCGCGTGGCGCGGCACTGCAGATCAGTGGTTCGCGCACGATCTTCTCCTTCCCGCCGGCCTTCAATGCCATGGGCACTCAGACGATCCTGGGCATCCCCGTGATTTTCGTGATTGCGCTGACTCTCGTCTTCCTCGGTCGCTTTGTGCTTGTGCGCACGGTCTTTGGCCGCATTATCTACGCGATCGGGAACAACGAAGAGGCGGTGCGGCTATCCGGCCATTCGCCCTCCTACTACAAGGTGGCTGCTTTCACGATTACAGGGCTGTGCGTGGGTGTCGCCGCAATCATGTACATGATGCGCCTGAACATTGCCAGCCCGATTCTTGGCGTCGGCTTCGAGTTGAACGCAATTGCCGCAGTCGTCATCGGTGGTACGAGCATGAGTGGCGGCAAGGGTTCCATGATCTGGCACCTTCCTCGGCGCGTGCATCATCGGTGTGCTCAACAATGGGCTTCTGCTGTTGGGAATGGGCGACTTCGCCCGCCAGATGGTGACCGGCTTCATCATTATCTTCGCCGTCATCATTGACACCTATCGTGTCAAGCTCTCCGTTCAAATGGCCGACAAGTAGACTTTGCTCCGTCTCACGATTCGGCCTTGACTTCGTGCGCCGGTGCTCCACGGTGCCGATGCGGCTGTGGTCTGGATCACAGCCGCATCGTCGCGCGGCGCGCAGTCGTCCGGCAGGCGTCCTGTCATCATCTGAAATGGGCATTGGACGCATGCTATAATCGGTCCGTGGATACGACCCGGAACACGACCAGTGCCATAGCGACAGTGCGGCTTGGAGCCTCGACGGACCTTGCGCCGAACACGTCGCCAGGCACCTTAACAACTCACAATGCAGTCAGCCTTGCACCGGGGCACGCTTCACCCAGGCCAGGGTTGCTAGCGCTGAATCCATTCGACCGACCTGACTTCCGCTATGCCGATTTCGATCTCCGACACAATTGACATTCGCTACCGCCTCCAGCCGGCGGACCTGGGGGGCAATCCGCGTTCGGTGCTCGTGCGCGCTGTGACGCTGCAAGGAGTCGAGACGCTCACGCCGCTCGTGCACTTCGAGGGGCTCGCGCGACCTCTTGCACTCGACCTCAACCAGCGCATCCAGATTGCCGAAATCGCCCGCAGCCATCTTCTCGTGGACTGGATCGGGTTGCCGCTTGTGCTTCGACCCGAGCGCATGAAGGGGCTGGAGACGATTCGGCTTGTCGGTACTGCCGAGCAGGCCGGCGGTGCGGTCCCGGTGACCTCGACGAATTGGGTGAAGCAGCGAGCCAGGCGCCGCCGCCTAACGCAGGTTCTTGTTGTCCTGTTGCTCCTCATCGCGGCGTATCTGGCGATTGCGTACATTGAGACCTTGCCAACCCTTGATTCGCTGAAGGGTCTGGTGGTCCGTTAGGCCCATGGACCAACCCAGCTGCCTGCGCCTTGGAAACTTGTGAATTGAACTATGAGTGATGATGATTTCGACTTGATTCCCCGCAACCAGCGGCACCGGCCCGACACGGACGAGGCATCGGCCGGCCCGGCGTACATCCCCGCGCGGCGTAGCTGGGGTTGGCTCATAGCGCTCGCGGTTGTTGCGTTTCTCTTCTTTGGCGTTGGCGCGGCAATTGTTACACTGCGCGACCGGCTGGGCAGCACGCCACCTCCGGCAGCCACCATACAGATTGGCCCCGGAACGCCTACACAATTACCTGTTGGCATCCTGGTCACGGTAACCGGAACAATAACGCCCACGGCCGCGACGCCGCCGCCCTTCGTCACGACAACGCCGCGACCAACCTTGACACCGTCACCCACGCCCACGCCGCGCCCGTCGCCCACGCCGTGTGCACTGGGTCCTGCGGGCTTTGCAGAAGCTGCATACACGCGCGAAGCATTTGGATGTCCTGTCGACGGTGGCCAGACTATCTGGGCGGCATGGGAGCCCTTCGAACAGGGGTCCATGCTCTGGCGCAGTGACACGAATCGCAGCTACTTCTTCACCCAGGGTGGCCAGTGGCAGGTGATCGACGCTTCGTGGAACGGCGACGCACCCCCCGGCCGCGGCGACGTGCCGCCTGGCCGCTATCAGCCAGAACGAGGATTTGGTTGGGTGTGGGGCACGCGTGATGAGATCTTCCAGGCGCTTGGCTGGGCCACCGATCGTGAAAAGGGCTTCTGCGCCGACGTGCAGGCGTATGAACAGGGCTACATCCTGCAGAGTACGCCGGTCGACTCGTGCACGCCCGACAATCTTTACAACAATGCGGCCAGCGCCGATTGGCGGCCCGTGTTTGTCGCCGCGAGTGATTCCGGCCTTTGGGGTGGCGCGCTGAGTGGCAGCACCGTTGCAGCGCCGGCGCCCACCCGCACCGTAGTTGTCGCGACACGGCCAGAGGAAAATGGAATCTTCAGGGCCGCAATCTCGGGCGCACTCCAGCTTGATGCCAACCTCAGCGACTGGCCGGCGGACGGCTGGAACAACATCGCTACCATGGTCGAAGGCCGCTCCAAGTACAGGGGCCCGGAAGACGCGTCAGGCCGCTTCCAGGTGGCCTGGTCGGCGGATGGACTAGTTCTCGGCGTGGAGGTGCGCGACGACAAGTTCCGCGCCGGACCCCAGGGCACTGAGATGTGGCAGGGGGATGCGCTGGAACTGCAGTTCGACGGGCAGTTGGCGCCGGACTCAAGCGACACGGCGGCCAGTGGCGACGACTACCAGATTGGGATTGGCATTGGCAAAGATGGCGACTCCATTCGGACCTACCGCTGGCTGCCGCGCGAAGGCGAAGGTGCGGTTCCTGTGGCAGGAGCCGGCAGAGTGACCGACTCGGGCTATCTCATCGAGGTTCTGCTACCGTGGAGCGCACTGGGCATTGCAATGCCTCAAGCCGGTGCCTCGTTCGGCTTCAATTTGAGCATCAGCGACAACGATGGCAACAAGGCGCGTCAAGAAAGCGTCATCTCCGCATCTCCGGCTCGCACAACCTATGACAATCCCACGGAGTGGGGCACTTTGATCCTGGTGCATTGAGCAACCCCACCCGCTCTGACCACTGTCATTGATTTGATCGGCAATAAAGATAGTCAAGCTTGGCCATAATTCGCGCGACTACTTGAATTGACTGCTCGGATGGACTACAATCGGCACTGCGCGAGAATAGACATAAAGTTGCCTATTGCGCCGCCGAGCGCCGAACCTCGTTATCCGGGCGGAGTGGGCAGCGCAACGCACGCCGCGTACGATCACTCGACCCGAATTTGAATCCGCATTCCGGCGCACGCACACCCTCTGTGCGGCTGTGCCGGCCTCCACCAAAAGCAACGCGCTTCACCCTGAAGCCTCGTTGCATATCAACGGCGCAATTCGGCCCCCGACTTACCGGCACCCACGCCGGACATGCAATCGTCCCCCGCTTTCGCACTGCTGCACGGCAGGCGCTTGTCCGCATCACATGCTGGGCTGTTTTTGCTATTCCGGCCGCAGACTGTACTTGATTGCGCGCACTCTGCGCTGTTTGCGTGGACTTTACCGCCGGTTCCCTCGGGCGGCGCCCCGAATGCCCCACAAAGGAGTAAGTTGCCGTGATGCCTTCGTCGAGTGGTCATAGAGGAGATGCCAACGTGCGCTGGATGACATTCTGGTTCATGCGTGCGCTCATGACTGGCGTCGTCGTGGTAGCAGGTTTGGTGCTTCAAGGCGCCGGCATTGGGCCGGGACGAATGGCCGTGGTTGAGGCGCAGGCTGTCGTTCCGGCAAACACCATGGTGACCGCACCGCTCATCTCGTACCAGGGGCGGCTTGTCGATCCGGCCACTGGTTTGCCAAAACCCGACGGCTCCTACGGAATGTCCTTTCGCCTCTACAACGTGGACGCTGGGGGTGGACCGCTCTACACAGAGTTGCGTCCCAATGTTAACGTGGTCCGCTCGATCTTCAGCGTCCTGCTTGGCGAGGTTGCGCCGCTCGATTCCACGATCTTCAATGGTCAGGCGCTTTTCCTCGGCGTGACTGTCGGCGGTGATGCAGAAATGACCCCGCGCTTGCGCCTTGCCCACGCCCCGTATGCGATCTATGCAGAACGCGGCGGGTGTTGCCAACAGCGCAACAATCGCAGGAGCCGTCGTCGATAGTGCGATTACCGCACCGAAGATCGCAGCGAATGCCGTCGACGGCGCACGCGTTGCCGACGAAAGCCTTACCGGGGCCGACGTCGCCGACGGAAGCATCGGCAATGCCGACATTGCCGACGGCAGCATAGGCAGTGCCGACATTGCCGACGGCAGCATCAGTAGCGCCGATATCCAGGATCTGACGCGCACCATCAGTTTCCCTGCGCAGGCGCTTGCCGTCAACGCCGGAAGCACGATCATCACGGACTTTGCAGGCAGTTTCGGCGGCGGATTGCGCTGGCAATCAAACGCCAGCGCGGCGGGCGTCTTGTCAATGGCGCGCCCGACAGACTGGAATGGGTCGACCGACGTAATCATGTCGCTCTATCTCTATCCATTTACGGGCGGCGCCGGCAATATTGACTTCTTTGTGCGCCCCCGCTCCTACGACGTCGGCGGGCAGCACAATGATGTTGCCGGAATCAGCAGCATCGCACCCGTGCCCGCAACGGGTGACCGAGTCATCCGCGAGCAACAGTTCAAGATTGCACGTTCCAGTCTCCAGGGAGCGCTTTGGGTCGTCGCTATTCAACGAAAATCGGCGGCCGAGACATTCACCGGCGACGTGGCGGTTCTGGCCGTCAAGATGACCTACAACGCGGATCGTTAAGACGGGTTCCTTCAGTTCACTGCAGTTCAGGACGCAGATCTTGGAGCAGAGATGACATCTCTACGACGCATAGTCTGGTTTCACCGATTGGGTTTCCTTGCCATTGGCTGCGTATTGACGATGGCCGCACTTGTTGCCCGCTCCAGTGCCCAGGCGCAGACCGGAGACACGGTCATTGCGCAGGAGGCGCTCGCCGTGGCGCGGCGTGATCAGCTACCAGGGGCGATTGCTCGATGCAACCACGAATCTCGCGCGCTGCCGATGGCACCTACAATATGGACTTTCGCCTCTACGCTGCGGAGTCCGGCGGGTCAGCGCTATGGAGCGAGACGCAGCCCGTGCCGCTGCAACGGGGCGTCTTTTCGGCGCTGCTTGGCAGCGTGGCAGCATTCCCGGCAACGCTCTTCAACGGTCAGAATCTGTGGCTGGGCGTCGCGGTAAATGGCGAGGCCGAGATGACTCCGCGCATCCGCATCGCGCCGGTGGCTTACTCGCTTTTCAGCGACAACGCGGACAAACTGGACAATCGCTGACTCCACCACATTCGCTGCCTCGTCGCACAACCATGACGGCGGCGCAATTGTCAGCGGCACAGTTGGCGAGCAGCGTATCGATGCCACGCTCTCACGCGATGGCGAAGTCATGCCTATCGTGCTCGCTGCGGACGGCGCGGGCAGCGGCCTCGACGCCGACACGGTGGACGGACTCGACTCGACTTCACTGCTCAAGGGCGCACTGGGGGTTCAGTATTCGGGCAGCATTGGCGTCGGCGCCGTGCAAAATGTCTTCACCTTCGGTTACGGGGCCAATACACCTGTGTTCTGGTTCGCCCGCCCCACGACCTCCAGTGGTCGAGTGAACCTCGTCGTCGACATTGAGCGGGGCAGCGACGGCAATCTCACCTATTGGTTGCGCGTAACCAACACAGGCAGCATCGTGACAAATTACGAGTTGGTGCGCCAGTACATTTACAACTAGCCAGTCCGTCAAGCGGGGCGCGATGAAAGACGACTCGAAGATGCGGAAGTCAATCACACAGTGGGCTGTACAGGCTTCAGTGGCGCTTGCGCTGTTCTTCGCCGCGTTCGGCAGCGCCTCGGCCCAGCGTTCGACCAACTTCGACCTGAGCGTAAGCGCGCTCGGGGGAGGTGGCGGGCGTTCGGCATCGGCAACCATTGCCGTGGAAAGCATCCTCGGACAATCCATGGCCGGTGCAAGCACAGCCGGCGGCACGCAGGTTGCTTCGGGCTTCATGGCCATCTCCAACAGCGTGCAACTCTTCCAGTCCGACGCATTTGAGTCCGACGACTCGTGCCCCGCAGCGAAGCCAATCGCGGTGAACGATCTCACGCCGCAGGCCCATTCGTTCCACCGCAACGGCGATCAGGATTGGCTTGTTTTCAGTGCGGTTGCCAACAAGACGTACATCATTGAGGTTCGCAACGTTGGCCTCAAGGCAAACGCGACAATCAGCCTCTATGACGGCTGCACATCGCTGGGCGGTTCTGGTGACAACTCCTTCGGATCGACAGTCCGCCTAGAGTGGGACGCAGCCGAAAGCAAGAACTATCTCGTCAAGATCCAGCAATTTGACCCGTCACTCTTCGGCACGATGCAGGAGACCGGCTACGAGGTCACAATCAAGACCGATGGCACGCCGCCCACATCACCCACCAGCCCTCGTTGCGAGCCGAAAAGCCCGTCAACAATCGGCGTCCAGTGGAACAAGAGCCCGCAGCGTGACGTGGTTGGCTACCGCGTCCAGTATCAGGGGAACCTCTCCGGCAGCGCCGATGTACCCGGAAAGAACACCACCTACTTTGAACTGGGTGGGCTGACAAACGGGCAGACATATAACCTGAAGGTCAACGCGGTTGACTTCTCCGGCAATGAAAGCCCCTACACTGGCCAGTTCCCCTGTGTGCCGCGCCAGCCCGAGGATGTGACAGCGCCGCTCTTCAATCTGAGCCAGCCGGCCGGCGCTGCAACCCTCACCACTTCGGCGGCGCAGCTCACGTTTACCGGCAACGCGACCGACGCGGGCGGCAACTTGAGCCGTGCGCGCGTTTTGTCGCAGGGAATTGAACGCTTTGACAACAGCCTGGCCGGCGACTCAGCCACCTTCCGTGTCGAGAACGTGCCGCTGGCAATTGGCGCCAACAGCGTGCAGGTCGCAGTGCTCGATTCTGCCGGAAACCAGACGGTGCGCAATCTCGCCGTTACACGCCTTGGCCAAAGTCCCGGCGCGGTGCTGCTCATTGCCGGCCACAACGAGAGTTTCGGGCTGCAGAACAACATTTACTTCGTGGCGAATCGTGCGTATCGCATCTTTGCCGGCGCCGGCTATGACGCGGCGAGCATCTTCTACCTTGCGCCTGTCAACCAGGATGCCGATGGCGATGGCGTCAATGACGTAGACGGCACGAGCAGCCCAGCAGACATTCAGAATTTCATCACCAATGTGATCAAGCCCAAGGTGGGGCCGAGCAAGCCGCTCTTCATCTACATGGTCGACCATGGCTTCACCGAAAAGTTCTGCGGCGCCGGCTGCAGCAGCGGCGCCGTGACCCCCGTACAACTGGACGGCTGGCTGCGCACGCTGGAAACCGCGACCGGACTCAACCAGGTGTCGCTGGTCATGGAGGCTTGTCAGTCCGGCTCGTTTATTCGACCGCGCCCCCGGCGACCCTCCTCAGAGTTCGCTAAGCAAAGCCGGTCGTGTGATCATCTCGAGCACTGGACGCGTGAACAATGCGTACGCGTCGGCGCAAGGTGCATATTTCTCCGACGCGTTCTTCTCGTGCCTTGTTGACAGCAACAGCCTCAAAGTCTGTTTCGACGAAGGACGAGCAGCCGTGCTCACGGCCGGAGTGGCCCAGACGCCGTGGCTTGATGACAACGGTGATGGCCTCTGTAACAGCGGCGACGGCTCCGTGGCGCAAGGGCGCATTGTGACGCAGAACTTCAGCAGCAACCGGCCGATCATTACGGCGACAAGCCTCGAACGCTCGGGGAGCAGCGGTGTGCTTAGCGCATCAGTCACCGAAGGAGCTGAAGAAGTCGACATTGTCTGGGCCGCTGTCTTCCCGCCCGGCTTTGTCGAACCTACCGATGTCACCCTTAATCTCGGCGTACCGATCGTGCGTCTTGAACCCGTCCCTGGCAAGCCGGGAAGCTTTAGCTTCAATTACGCAAACGGCTTTCCGCAATCGGGCGATTACCGCGTGGTCTTCTACGCACAGGACGTGACAGGCATCGCCGCAACACCCAAGCTCGTGGGCGAAGCCGTTCGCACCTTCCTGCCGTTAATTTCAAAGTGAAGTGACTGCAAGGCCTACCGATGAATCTGTACCGACGTCTGGCAATTGCATCTGCTCTTGTGACCGTGCTGCTGCTGGCACTGCCACACGGCATGCGCGCCCAGGACATAGTGATTGACGTCGATCCTGCGGACCTTGTAACGACGGTGACGGTGGATCCCGCCGTTCCCGCCCTCGGTGAAGAGGTCACCGTCGATATCGTCGTGGACAATCTGGGCGGCGTGGCCGCACTCGGCTCGATCAAGGTAGAAACCTACTATTATTCGGGAACGCCCCCAACTGCCTCCGACGTCTGGCTTTCCCGTAGTAAGCGGCTTTCCCGGTCTGGCCGCAGGCGGCTCGTTCGGCGCGCAGGATACGCACGCCTTCACCACACTGGGCTGCAACAATTACGTCGGCGTATGGGTCGACCGCGCCAATTCGGTGGTCGAAGGCAACGACAGCAACAATTTTGCCTTCGTCAATGTCTGCGTGGGCGGCGTGCCGCAGTGCACTTCCAGCGATGCGTTTGAGGCGGACAACAGCTGCGCTACGGCAAAGTGGCTGCAGGAGGCCGCCCCGCAGGCGCGCGACCTCTGCAACCCGGCCGAGCCGAGCGCTGCGGACACCGACTGGGTCAAGTTCACCGGCTTTGCGGGCGTGCAATACACCGTGGGCACGACCAGGCCGCCAGTTTCAAGTGCCGACGCCCTCGTCACCCTCTATCCCTCGTGCAGCGGTGGCCCGCTCGCCGGCCCGACTGCCGCGCAGGCCGCCATCACGCCAAGCAACAGCGGCGTGTACTATGCGAAGATTGAGCGGCGGGGTGGGGCCAGCGCCACAAACAGCCCCTACACCCTGGCGGTGACCTCAAACACCGGCATCACGGACGCCTATGAGCCTGACGACAGTGCGCCACAGGCACGCTGACATCATCACCAACGACACGCGCGGAGACGCACCGCTTCAACAAAGCGCAACGATGTCAGGACTGGGTGCGTTTCACCGCCACGTGGCGAAAGCTTCGTCATCGCCACGGACCAGGGCCGGTCGCGGCGCCAATCCGGTGCTAACGCTCGCGGACTCCTGCGCCGGGGGAAGCAACCCGCTGCTGGCCGAGGTTCAGGCCGCGGCCGGTGACACGCAACAGTGAGCGGCTCGACGACGCTCGACCGCATTTACGTGCGCGCGCGTGAACGACAACGGCGCCGTCTTGGCGCAACCAAAACGTACGCCATCCGTGTCAAGTCCACAGCGTGCAGCGCCGACGCTTTCGAGGATGACGATGTTGCCGCGCAGGCAAAGGTCCTGGCGCTGGGCACACCCCAAGGGCCGCCGCACCAGTTGCCCACCGGGCGACGAGGATTGGCTCAAGTTCAGCCTCGCCGCGGGCAAGATCTACGTCCTCGAGACCACGGCGTTGAGCAGTGGCGCCGATACCGAAATGGCGCTCTTTGCGCCCAACGGCACATTAATCGGCGAGAACGACGATTTCGGGTACACGCGCGGTTCGCGCATTGTGCTGCGCGCCACGGCCGGCGGCATCTACACCGCACGTGTGCACCACGCCGATGCCGGCGCCTCCGGCCCCACCACAAACTACACGGTCGCGCTGCGCGAAGGCTTCTGCGTGCCCGACGCGCTTGAGGGTGCCGGCAACAACGGCCCGGGCGATGCGCGTCCCGTGCAGTTCGGCGCGAATGTCGCCGCCAACTTCTGCGCAGATCCGCCAATCGCAGCCTTGGTGACCAGGATTGGCTTTCCTTCAACGCTGTCGTCAATGGCAAGTATCAGGTGAAGACCTCCGGACTTGGACCCAACAGCGACACGGTGCTTGCAGCTTTACTCGGCAAGTGGCGCGTTGCTCTCGACGGCCGACGACTCCGTCCCCGGTCGCTCCACCGTGCTCAACTACACGGCGCCTGCCGCCGGACCGCTCTATGCGCGCGTGCTTCAGTTCAACTCCAACGTCAATGGCGGTCAGACGGACTATCAGGTGCAAGTCAGCGCAAATGAGCCGCCGCTTCCCACGCCGACGTCCACGCCAACGCCCATCCCGCCGGCGCCGACACCCACCCCGAACCCTGCAAGCGCGGCACGCTCTTCGTCACCAACCGCACGCGCCTCGTTGCGCTCTATGGCGCACCGGCCGCCGATGCCGTCCTTGCCAAACTCTTCGCGCTTGCCGACAACCCAGCCGTGCAGGGGGCCGTCATCCAGGTCGACTCCGTGGCCTCCGTCAACGCCGCCTATGCCGAGTGGCTGGCAGACCTGAGCAGCGTCCCCAAGGCCAACGCAGTCGCCGCTGCTGTGCGCAACCAGTTGATGACCTTCCTCGTTGGCAGCAGCGCGGCGAAATACGTGGTCATTGTGGGCGATGATCGCGTGATTCCCTTCCGTCGCGTGCTCGACCTTGTCGCTCCGCAGGGCGCGAGCGGCGTTTCCATTGAGCAGAATTACGCCTCCAGCGTAACGGCCAACAGTACCGTGCGCGCCGCGCTCGCACAGAACATGATTCTTACCGACGACTACTTTGTGGACACGCAGCCGGGCACATGGAAGGACAAGCAAAAGAACCTTCACGAGCTCTACCTGCCCGACTTTGCGGTCTCCCGGCTCATCGAAACGCCCGCCGAGATGATCGGCATCATCGACCAGTTCCAGGCCGGGCATGTGATCGACGCGCGGCAACAGGTGCTCGTAACGGGTTATGACTTCGTGCAGGATTCCGCCGACACGATCGAAACGCTCTTCCGCAATGATTTGGCGCATACCACCCGGATTGTCGGCGCCGCCTGGCAGAAGCCGCAGCTTGTTACGGCCCACCTCAACACGACATTTGACATTACCTCGATTAACGGCCACTCGAAGCACGTTGCGCTGGGCACGGCTGACAACAAGGAAATTACGGCTGCCGAGGTTATCGCGGCCCCCGCCAACCTCGCCGGCAAACTCGTCTTCAGTGTGGGCTGTCATGGCGGCCTCAACGATCCCGGCGTGCTCGACCTGCCGCAAGCCTATCTGCAGCGCAAGGCCACCTACATAGGCAACACGGGCTTCGGCTGGGGCGGCGGCGGCGTGGTCTACAGTGAAGCGCTCATGCGCAACCTGACGCGTGAGCTCTGCGCGACGTCAAGGCGGAAGTTGGGCCCGCTCTCAGCACAGCCAAACTCAAGTACTACAGCCACGCGCAGGTATTTGGCGCCTACGACGCCAAGATTCTGATGCAAACGACACTCTACGGCCTGCCCATGATCGAGGTGGTCAGCGCGGGCAACCTGCAGGATGGCGATGAGTTCCCCAGCGCCGGTGAGGTCGTGACACCACCCACGGCCTTTGGCCCGATCGCGTCCGGCCGCTTCGGCTATGACCTCAATGCCAACGCATCCTTTGGTTCGTCCACAGGCCCGCAGGGAACCGTGTTTGATCTTGACAAGAATGTCGCGTTTGCATCCGGCGAGCCGATCCAGCCCACATACTTCGGCAGCGCCTCAGCGCCCGCCGCAGGGACATTACGCGGCGTGCTCTTCATCAGCGGCACCTTCACCACTACCGCCGGTGTCAACCCGGTTATCGCTCTGGCCGCCAATGAATACGTCACCGACAGGAGCGAGCCCGCCTTTGCCTCAACCGGCGGTTGGTACCCGTCGATCCCCTTTGTAATCCGCAACAGTGACGACATCTCGACCTCGGTGGATTCGCTCGTGTTGACCCTGGGGCAGTTCGACGCTGGCCCCGCCGGCATCACGGCCGCCGCGGACACGGGCCAGCAACGCATCTATGACCAGATGGCATTTGTCACCTACTACTCGTTCAGCGCCGATCAGACGCCGCCGACCGTGGATTTCGTGGATGGGGTGCTCAACCCAGGCGTCGCGGGCGCGCGCATCAAAGTGAGCGCACACGATGCATCCGGCGTGAGCAAGGTGCTGGTTTCATTCGAAGCTGGACAGAGTCAATGGCAAAGCAAGGAAATGACCTACAACGCCGCTGCGCAAGTCTGGGTGGCTGATATCTCTGCAACTGCGCAAACACGCTACTTCGTACAGGCGGTGGACGGTGCGGGCAACGTCTTTGCCGACGATAACAAAGGGAGCTACTTCCAGCTGCTGCCGCCACTACAGCTTGCTCAGGGCACGCCATTTTCATCCGGGAAAGTCTATCTACCTGTAGTCACCAAACGGTGACGCATTCGCTTAACGGCACTCGCAAATGCAACAGCCCTTGCGACAGGAGGCGCAGGGAATCCGCAGACGGTCTGGCTCCCCACTCCAGGCCCGCTATGGAGCCATTCGCCCCGAGGCGATGGCAAATCGACCAACGCGTGGCAGCAAGTGCCGCGCAGCTAGAACCCAGAGGGGAAAGGTAGCAACCATGCAACAGAACACAACCGCAACAGTCTGGAGTGCGAACGTTAACGTCAAGAACCGAACCCTGCGCTTTGCGCTCCTCTGCCTTGGCGCCCTAATCGTGACGCTGCTCGCAGTGCGACCGGCATTCGCACAAGGAGAGGAGCCTCTCCCGGCGCCCGCACTGCCGGCGCGAACGCCGAAGTTGCACCATTTCAGTTGCTCGACGATGGCGGCCAGTGGGAGTTTGGCACTGAAGGATCGGCCGGTAATCTGACGACCGCAACCGCCGCCGAGCGCTACGGCATGTACTACTGGCTCAACGGCTGGTTCATCCGCAGGTTCGACTACAACGAAGCGACCGCGTGGGAGACCGACTACAAGCGCGCGGCATTGGGCGGGAGCGAGAACTTCTACACCGATGCCGTCGACCTGGCCTTCTACGTTGGCCACGGTTCACCCGGTACTTTCACATTCGACAACGGCTCGCACAACGACGCCTGGCTTTCCTCCGCCAACGACTGCAACGCATCCTGGGGCGACAACGACAACGAGTGGCTGGCGCTCACCTCCTGCCAGGTGCTTTCGGGCAGCGGCCTGGGCAACATGGCGCAGTGCATGAATCGGCAGCACCTGATCCTTGGCTTCGTCAGCAATGCCAGTGCGCACAACAACTGGTGGGAGACGCAGTCCTACCACTTCGGCCGCTATCTGCGCTTCGGCTACAACATGACGCAGGCCTGGTTCAACGCCTGCGACATCGCACAGCGCGGCCGCACGGCGCGTATCATCGCCGAGGAAACGGCCTGTTTCAATGACAATCCCTACTTCAGCAGCGTGTGCTCCGACAGTGTCGACAACGACTACTACTGGTACACCCACAATTGCGGCACCGCTACCGCAAGCATGATCCCGTTGAGCCAGTTGGGCGGCGACTTGCCCATCTTCCAGACGCAGCCGCTGAGCACGGATGATGCCACGGCGAAGTTCAACGAGCTGGGCGGGATCTTCGCTGTCCCCACCGACAACGTCGTCGACACGAGCACGATGATGGCCGCTGCCGGCATCCAGGAAGGCCCCACCGACCCGCCCACCGTCCCGGCAAATTCGCCATTCCTCGTCTCGACCACCAGCAATTCGGCACTGCAGATGGACAAGAGCAGTGGCCTCTACCAGTTCACCGACACCGGCGCGTTGTGGACCGATCAGTCTGCACAGGCGGCCATGGCCGTGAGCGCGGCGGATGCCAACTATGTGAACAACGACGCTGCCAAGCGCGCCGCCGACGCCTTCCTCAACAACAACGGGCTAATGGACTCAGGCGCCCAGTTCTACGAGGTCATCTCCGACACAACCGGTCTGCTGGATCGCGGTGTCACCGACTGCCGAAACCGTTGGCGCAGCCGAAACGCCCACCAACTGGCAGGTCATCTACACCCGAATGTTGCCGACGTCGATTGTGAATGCAGCGGGCGCAACTGAAGCAATGACATTCACCGTGGTCGGCCCAGGAGCAAAGCTCAAGGTCTACGTACCCATGGTGGGAGCGAGCGCTGCCGACGTGATTAATGGCAACATTCTGCCCATCGGCACACAGGGTGGTTGGCGGCCAATCCAGCCGGCCGTGGATTCGGCAAGCGGGCAGGCAGTCACCGCGTCCATCGTGGACACGGCCACCATCGAGAGCGCTTTACCTTGCCCTGGATGACGCCGTGACGATGAACACGATCCCGCTGGACATCGAAAGCCGCACAATCCTGAGCGCGACAATCGCTTACTGGGAAGCGGCAGCGGGCTCAAGCCAGGGGCAGCTATTCCCGGTTTACGAGCTCAAGGTGCGCTTCGTCGAGAAGCCCACCGACGCAGTCAGCGAAGACTTCGTATACCTTCCGGCCAGCCCACAGTACATGAGGCCGCTGGCGCGCATCACCAACCCGCCGCTTGAGGCGACGACCGGCATCTCCGTGACCTTCACGGCAGCCGACCCGACAAAGACTCTCGAGCAGAACGGCATTGGCAGCTTCGACTTCATGATGGGCTATGACTCGGTCAATCCCGACTTCACGGTTGAATGGTATCTGGGAGACGTGAACGAGAGCGGCGCCAACCAGATTGCGGCTTGCACCAACAAACTCACATGCACGTTCAAGGCCCCATCGGCCGGCAACGACAAGCCCGAGCCGTTCACGGTGAGCCTTCTCGTGACCGATGATGCAAGCCCGAACGCGTCCGAATCCAGTGATGTTGTTCAGGTCACCCTGAACAACGGCACCTTCTTGCCGACGGTCAGCAAGGAGTAGCGTACATGTCTATCCGAAGCAAGGCCTCGGAACCCTGGGGCCTTGCTTCGGGAAGACGCTCAACCCAGCTGTTTTTCCTCGACCCGCGAGTTCACCACCATTCAGCAATGAAAAGGAAACACTTTGTGAGTAGACAACTATTGGTTCACCGGCTTCTGCCTCTCGTCCTCATCGTTGCACTGCTGCTTGCGCTTCCAGGTGCAGCCCTTGCCCAGGAACCTGTTGCACCGGCAGCGCCCGGAAGTGCAAATGAACTTGACGACGGCTTGCTTGAAGTTGGCGTCGAATATGTGAACAACTACGAGAACTGTGGTGGCTGGGGTCTGGGCTATCTGGGGATTACCGACGACGACGCACTGAGTCTGCGCAACCGGCTTACCGCTGTACACGCGTTCTCGTTCTTTCCGTACCCCACGCCCCGCTGGAATGCCAACTGGACCTGGGGCAACGGCAGCGCCTGGCAAAGTGACTGGACGAAGTCGCCCGCCGGTTCCGAAGATTACTACATTGACAATGTAGACTTTGCCTACTTCGCGGGCCATGGCGCCTCCAGCGGTTTCTTCATGGGCGTGGGCGGCAACAGACGCAACGGCTGCCAGGTGACCAAAGCCGAGACGGCGGGCACGTGGGGTACGCGCGAGCAACGACTGGATCGGCATCAGCGCATGCAATGTACTCGACGACCCCTTCAGCAACTTCCAGGGATGGGCCAACTCGATGAACGGCACGCGCCTGCTTATGGGCTTCCAGACGGTCATGTCAGACGTCAACTTCGGTGACGCGCTTGGGCCGGAGACTGCGCTGGGGCAACAATTTCACACAAGCATGGTTCGCTTCGGCCGATGCACTGCTCCCCAATTCCCAGGTTGCCCGTATCCTGGCTGAGGACAATGCCTACTTCTATGACACGTGGGCCAACCACACCAGTCCTACAACGGTTGACAACACCTTCTACTGGTGGACACACCGGGCGGGCACAGCACAGGGCGCAAGCGCCTCCAACGTCAACGCAACGACGACAGTATGGGGAGCGAACAAGGTGGACGTCGCTTCACTTGACGGCGAGATGCCCGTATACCTGGTAGCGCCGCTCAGCCTTGAGGCCGCTGAAGGGCAGTTCGAACAGGTCGGCAATGCCTTCGGACTGACCGACACCACGCCAATCAGCAGCCTTGTCGCCTCAGATGTCTTTGGCCCGAACGGTGGCGGAAACGAGATATTCGTCAACAGCGACGGCTCCCTTCTGATGGATGCCTCAGCGGGTAACTATCTCTACACCGATCCCGACAGGTTGTGGAGCGAAGCGGCCGTGGTGCAGGGCTTCCAGGCGGCCGACGCGCAGTCGGTCCATGCCATCACGTCCGACGACGCGATCACCATTGCCAACAGTTTCCTTGAGCAGACGGGGCTGATGCTCAGCGACGCAACTCAGCCGTACGTCACCAGCGACGTGATCAGTGGCGGCGCCGATCCGACCCGCTACACAGGTGCAAGCGCGGCCGAGGCCGAAGCCTATTTCCAGGCTCTTGCTGACGTCACAACCAATTACAAGGTCAACTACGATCGCGTCCTCACCTACGAGCCACCCTTCGCCGCAGGCGCGGCCGCGGCCATCAGTTTCTCGGTCGTCGGACCCGGCCCCAAGCTTTCGGTTTATGTTGCACCGACTGCACCCGTTACGATCACAGCTGCCGGCGGGCAGTCAAGCGTTCTGGGCGGTCAGGGCGGCTGGCGACAAGCTTCAGGCCCCGGTTGATAGCGCCAGCGGCCAGCAGTTGATGACGACGATGTTGACCACAGCCACGATTGAGACGCTCTTCGACCAGGCGGAGGAGCAGGTCGCGTCGACTTTGTACCCCTGGCGACAACCGAAAAGGAAATCGTCGGAACCAGTACGGCCTATTACGAAGGGCCGATTGGTATGAACCTCGATCACCTCATTCCAGTCTACGTTCTTACCGTAAATGGAACACTGCAGGACGGCACAACCCAGTTGTACGATGTCTACATTCCTGTCAACCAGGGGGACATGAAGCCGTGGGCCGACATCCAGACGCCGACAGCCACAGTCTTCACGCCTGGCGCCCAGGTGACGCTTGAGGCCGCCGACGCCTCAATGACGCTGGCTCAACTCGGCGTCGACCCGACGCTCACCTTCGCGCTCGGCACCGGCGATCCGGATTCGTACGTCTACGAGTGGTATGCCAATGAGATTGACCCGGCCAACTCGCTGGGCGTAGGGCGCACGCTTCCCGTGGTAATCCCTGCCGACAAGATCATCCAGGATGACCCGGCGAAGCCCGGCACTGTCAAGATCATTCTTCAGGTAACCGACACACTCAAGAGCGGCGACCCGAAAGGTTTCGACCGACGAGGTGACTCTTACCTTCATCCCGGTATACCTGCCGATTACAAACAAGTAGTCCCGCATCGTACTGAGCTGCGCTGCAGTGGGAGCGCCTCACACAAGGCGCTCTCACTGCAGCGCATACTCGAGGCATCGCAGGCAATGGTCGTCCACCGTCCGACGCTCGTCCTGATCCCTCTGCTGATCGTCGTCGGCGCGCGTTGCTGTGCTGTGGACGGGCGCGGCCTCCTCCGCAGTGGCCGCGCCCCATCGCGGAGCACTTGAAGATCGACCACCGGCCGCGATTATCCTCACCAAGAC
This sequence comes from uncultured Chloroflexia bacterium, assembly GCA_963735275.1. Classification (GTDB taxonomy): domain Bacteria; phylum Chloroflexota; class Anaerolineae; order Caldilineales; family Caldilineaceae; genus UBA5069. Next base: position 2,328,184 of record CAVTKJ010000004.1, read on the forward strand.
GGTCGGAACCGGTTTGGGTTGCGCCGCGACGACGGTTGTGACTGTCACAGCCGGCACCGTCGTGCGCTACTGTTTCAGCGTGTACAACACAGGCAGCGTCACATTCGAGACGCACGTACTTGACGACAGCCACCTGGGTAGCCCTCTCTATGCTGCGCAGACGGAGCTGCCACCCAACGCGACAATCACGGCTGTCTACACGATGCCCGTCACACTGAGCGTGACAAACGCAGCAACCTGGACTGCCGCCACCCTTGACGCCCAGCCCATAGTCGTCAGCGATACAGCCAGCGCAACGTGTTGTCGTGACCGCTCCACCTCTGCTACCCGCCATCGTCCTGACAGAGACGGTTGGGCTGCAAGCCGGCGTCTGCGCCACGACCCGCAGCATCTCCATCGTGCAGGGAACACCCGTCTACTTCTGCTACACCGTCCTCAACACCGGCAACACGCAGCTCCGCCGCCATACGCTGGTAGACAACAAGCTGGGCACAATCCTCAACGCAGCGCCGCTCACCCTCACGTTGGGCGCAGCGTACGCGGTCATCCTGGAGCAGCGTACCCACAAGTGAGCCAGACAAGTGTTTCGACGTGGACGGCGTGGGTCACGGGAACATCCGGCCTGAACGCGCGGGATGGCGACAGTGCGATGGTCACTGTTGCACCGCGGACGCCCGGCATCGTCTTTATGAAGACCGTGGGCACGGATGCGTCCACCTGTGCGACCACCGAGAAAGATCTGCTCGGTCTTCGAGGGGCTGCGCGGGTACTACTGCTACCAGGCGCGGAACACGGGCAATACGCCGCTGGCGCTGCACAGCCTGATCGACGCCGGGCTCGCTGCACAATTGCTGGACAAATATCCGTACTCACTGGACGTAGGCGCTTCGGTCTACGTCACTTTCGGCGTTACAGCGCTTGTGACGCAGAGCACGGTTGCGACGTGGACGGCGTGGATCTCACCTCAAGCACGAGTGCCGGCGTCTGGCAAAGTCGGACAGCGCCACGCTCAACGTCATTCCCAATCCCGCCAGAATCGCGGCTCTCTGCGCAAGGGCGTTGGCGTCACGGCAAGCGCCTGCGCGACAACAACGCAGATTCTCGTGCCATCCGGCACCACCGTTCACTATTGTTATGCGGTGCAAAACCAGGGTCCCCTCGTACTTCCCAAGCACCAACTCTACGATGACGATCTGGATCGCGTACATTCTTCCTGCTCGACTTCCTCTACGATCTCCAGCCCGGCGAGATTGTCACCACGCGCGATTCGTGGGTATCGACATCACGAAACAGATTACGCAAACGACAACCAACTTCGCCATCTGGCAGTCATACATCAACGATGTGCTCTATGCGCAGTCCGAGGCGCGTGCGCACGTGCGCGTCGCCGTAGCAGCCATACATGCCCGCTTGACTGTGGGTGCGGCGGATGGTCTCTCCTTGCCCGATGAGCCAAAGCTGGAGGGGACGCCGACAGCCAACTACGTGTTGTGCCTCGAGCTCCGTAACACGGGTACGGTCAGCCTCACCCGTCACACGTTCACTGCGCCGGCACTGTCGCTCACAGCGACGCTGACGCACAACATCGCATCCGGTGCCGCGCTCACCCTCACGCGTGGCGACCTGCCGGCGCTCGGCCCGACTCATCCTCAAAGATTTGCGTGCGTTCACCGGTCTCCGTCACCTCCACGGCCAATCCTTCGGGAGCGCCATTCAGCGCCGGTGCGGAGTCATCGGCTATTGCTGCGCCGACCGATGCAACACTGCGCGGTGTGGTGCTGCCTGCTGTCAGTCGATAGCGCACGGCCAGCTGTAATCCCGCTCAACCTTAGTGCTCCACGGGCTCTAGCGCGCCAGGCGTGCTGTCGGTTGGCCATAGGCACCGAAACGCGGTAGTATGAACCGGCAGCAATTGTCATTCATCACCGTGCGCATCAGCGCCGCTAGAACAGGCATGACCCATGGCCATTTCCAAGCAAGACGCGATGGACTATCACTCCGAGGGGCGCCCCGGCAAACTCAAGATCGTTGCCACCAAACCGATGGAGACGCAGTTCGACCTGTCGCTCGCCTACTCGCCAGGTGTCGCCTTTCCCGTTCTCGAGATTGCAGATCACCCGGAAGCAGCCTACGACTTGACAGCCAAAGGCAATCTCGTGGCGGTCATCTCCAACGGTACGGCCATTCTCGGGCTGGGCAACCGGGGGGCGCTTGCCAGCAAACCCGTCATGGAGGGCAAGGCGGTCCTTTTCAAGCGCTTTGCCGACGTGGACGTCTTTGACATCGAGGTGAACAGCAGCGACCCCGAGGAGATCGTCCGCTTTGTGGAGATGATTGCCCCCACCTTTGGCGGCATCAATCTCGAGGACATCAAGGCGCCCGAATGCTTCTACATTGAGCAGGAGGCGCAGAAACGCTGCGACATCCCCGTCTTCCATGACGACCAGCACGGCACGGCGATCATCTCCGGCGCGGGGCTCGATCAACGCGCTCGAGATCGTGGGAAAGCAGATCGCCGACGTGCGCGTGGTCATCAACGGCGCGGGCGCTGCCGCGATAGCAGTGGCCGATCTCTATGTGGCGCTGGGCGCGTTGCCCCGACAATATCATCATGTGCGACACCAAGGGCGTCATCTACAAGGGTCGCACCGCTGGAATGAATGAGTACAAGGAGCGTTACGCGGCAGACACAGCGCTGCGTACATTGGCCGAGGCGCTGGATGGCGCCGATGTCTTCATCGGCCTTTCGGTCAAGGATGTGCTCACGCGCGAGATGGTGCGCTCCATGGCTGCCGACCCGGTGATCTTCGCCATGGCCAACCCCGACCCCGAAATCACCTATGAAGAGGCGCAGGCTGCCCGCAGCGACATCATCTTCGGCACGGGGCGCAGCGACTACCCCAATCAGGTGAATAACGTGCTTGGCTTCCCCTTCATCTTCCGCGGCGCGCTCGACGTGCGCGCCCGCACCATCAACATGGAGATGAAGATGGCGGCGACGCGTGCACTTGCCGCGTTGACCAGCGAGGATGTGCCCGACAGCGTCACCAGCGCCTACGGGCTGACCTCGTTGCGCTTCGGACGTGAGTACATTATCCCCAAGCCGTCGACCCGCGCGTGCTCATGTGGGTCGCGCCCGCAGTGGCGCAGCGCCGCCATGGAGACTGGCGTGGCGCGCAAACCAATCGACCTCGACGCCTATCTCGATCAGCTTGCCGGGCGGCTGGGAGCACGCACGCAGGTCATGCGCATGATGGAGCAGAAGGCGCAGCGCCAGCCCAAGCGTGTCGTGTTCGCCGAAGGTGAACGCCCCAAAATCGTCCGCGCTGCCCTTGCCGTAGCATCGCAGGGGATCGCACAGCCTATCCTCCTGGGCCGCCCCGAAGTGGTGGCCGAAACAATTCGTGAGCTTGGGCTCGACTATGCACCGACGGTGATTGACCCTGCCACCTCCGACGCACGCGCCGCCTACGCCGAACGCTTCTATGCGGCGCGCAGTCGCAAGGGCGTCACCCAGGCGCTGGCGCAGGAACTGCTGCGCCAACCAAACTACTTTGGCCCCATGATGGTGCAGTCGGGCGACGCAGACACCTTCCTCTCCGGCCTCACCTACAACTACCCCGAAGTGCTGCGTCCCGCCCTGCAGTGCGTTGGTGCGAAGCCTGGCCGCTGGGTGAGTGGCGTTTACGTGATGCTCGTGCAAGATCGCGTCTACTTCTTCACAGACGCCACGGTCATAATTGAGCCGACCGCCGAGCAGCTTGCGGCAATTGCGCTCAATGCTGCCGAACTCGCCGTGCGCTTTGGCCAGGAGCCGCGCATCGCCATGTTGAGCTTCTCCAACTTCGGCAGCACGCCCCACCCCGAAGCGGACCGCGTGCGCAAGGCAACGGAACTCGTGCGCCAGGCGCGGCCCGACCTGCCCATCGACGGGGAAATGCAGGCGGATGTGGCGGTTGTTCCTGATTTGATGGCGCGCAATTTCGCTTTCAGCAACGTCAAGGATCCCAACATTCTCGTCTTCCCCAACCTTGCTGCCGCAAATACCGCCTACAAGCTGCTCAGCCGTCTCGGCGGCGCAGTGGCCATCGGCCCGCTGCTTGTCGGCATGAATGAGCCAGTGCATGTTCTCGCCACGGGCGCAGACGAACGGGATATCGTCAACATGGCAACCCTTGCCGTCGTCGACGCCCAGAGCTTCGACTCTGCGGCGCGGCCCGCCTGACGTGATCCCGCGATCAAAACAACATCTCAACGCAATGCCGCAAAAGGAGCAAAGGATCGCAAAGGAATGCAAGATCGTGACCAAGTTGCGGTAGATGGCTCTCCTCTACGCCGCTTTGCCTCCTCCGCGCCTTTGCGTTGAGATGTTCGTGGTTGATGTCGGTTTCAGCCTGGTTCCACTTTGGCATGGTTGCAGAATAGTTGCAGGAGCAAGACGCATTGAACTGGCAGCGTGTGGCGGAAATTTCCCAGGAGTTGCGCGATCAGCCCGGCATGTCCGGGCTGATTGTCGCCGTGCGGCGCGGCCGCGCCCAAGTGCAGGTGCGCGCGTTTGGCGTCGACGCCGCGGGCGTCGCGCTTGCGAGCGACACGCTCATGCCCGTTGCGTCAATCACCAAGCTGGCAACCGCGCTCACGGTTCTGCGCACCGTGAATGAGGGCGCGCTGTCGCTTGACGCGCCGATCGTCGACTTCCTGCCCGAAGCGATGGCAGCGCGGCCGGAAATCAACCTGCGCACGCTGCTTTCCCACACTGCCGGGTTGCCCGAAGATGTCGCGTCTGGCGCAGCTCCGTATGGGCCGGGCCTTTCCTGGGAGAGCATTCAGCCTGCGTTGTTGCGGACACCAACCGCTGTCGCGCCACGGACTGAAGTGCGCTACAGCAACGTAGGCATTGGTCTTGCCGCACTGGCCGTAGAACGGGTACGTGGCCAACGCTTCCAGGACGCGCTGCGCGAACTCGTGCTCACTCCGCTAGGGATCGAAGCCTACCTTGGCGACGAACCGCCGCGCCCACCGGGTCGCATCAGTGGTCGTTTTGGCGCACATGCGGGGTCGCCGCTGGAACCCTACAATTCAACCTGGTACCGCTCGCTCGGATTCCCCTGGGGCGGGCTCGTGACCACTGCAGCAGGAGCACTGGCGTTAGTGCAGGCATTTGCCCCTGCAGATGACAACTTCCTCGCACCGGCGCTGCGCGCAGACGCGGTCAGTGATCAGACCGGCGGACTTGCCGGTGGCTTCCGTGGCTGGCTGCGCTGGGATCCATGTCCCTGGGGGCTGGGCGCCGAATTGCACGGCCACAAGTCCCCCCATTTTGCACCGGAAAGCGCGAGCGCCGCGGCTTTCGGTCACGGCGGACAGAGCGGCGCCTACGCTGGTTGGGATCCGCAGGCCGATACTGGCTGGGCACTGCTTGGCACGGTCACGATGGACAGTTGGTGGCGGCGCATGGCCGGGATCGGCGACGCGGCGCTGCAGGCGGAAAGCGTTGACGCAAGGTCGCGAGGTCACCAGGAAACGCAATGAAGAGCGCAAGGCACTGCACACTGCGTACTGAACGACCGCGAGGACCTGGGTCTTCGTAGGCGTCGGCCCGTGGCCGACGCTCTGCACCACAACCCGACCGTCCGATGCGCCGAGAGCGCCGGCAGAGGGCCGGCGCCTACTCTGGCGCTGCTCCCGCCGCACACGATACGCAGCGGCACCCTCTCCATATATAAGTCCGCAGCAACACATTGCAGCATCATCGAAACGGCGGGTGCGATGGGCACGAACGATGGAAGCAAGGAAGTACCCACCAGCGATGGCCATCTCATCTTTCACGGCCATCGCGTCTGGTATCGCATCGCCGGGCAAGCGGATACTCCCGGCCATTTGCCGCTCGTCGTCCTCCATAGCGGCCCCGGCTGCCCGAGTGATTACCTCGCCTCGCTTGCAGCGCTGGCGCAGGGGCGGCGCGTAATCTTCTACGACCAACTCGGCTGCGGCCTGTCGGATCATCCGTTTGAGCCGGAACTGTGGACGATCGACCTCTTCGTCGAAGAACTGAGTGTTGTACGGCGCACGCTCGGCCTCAATCAGGTGCATCTGCTGGGTCATGGCTGGGGCGGCATCCTCGCGCTTGAACACGCTCTCTCCGGTGCGCCAGGCCTTGCCAGCTTGACGCTGATTTCGACGCCGCTCTCCGTGGCGACCTGGATGGTTGCCGTCGAAGACCTGATTGCCGACCTACCCATGGGCCCGCGACTGACGCTAACCCAGGCAATCCAGGACAAGTCCACGCAAACACCGGGATTCAGCGAGGCCGCAACGCTCTTTGACAAGCGCTACGGCTGTCGCATATCGCCGATCCCGGAGCAATTGCGTCGCTCCCGCGAGTCGGCGCGGCGCTTTCCCGAAGTCAAGGAGTCGCTCTGGGGAACGCATCCCTTCGTACCTACCGGCCCGCTGGCCTCGTGGGATGCTCAAGCACGCCTCGACGAGATAAACCTTCCGACGCTGGTGCTTGGTGGCCGCTTTGACGAAGTGCCGCCGCGTGAGACAGAAGCGCTCCACCGCGCCATTCCCTTTTCCGAATACGTCCTCTTTGGCGAGAGCGCGCACCTTCCCCATCTCGAAGAACCGGAGCGATTCGGCATGGTGCTTGACGATTTCCTCAGCCGCGTTGAGGCCTACCTGTAGTCCGCTTGGTTCGCCCAGCGCAACCTTCAACCACAATATCGTCCACTTCCATCCATTGCGTTTTGGTCTGGATGATCACGCCCCAGCCAAAGCGCCCCTGCGGCGTGGCCACAAGATATTGATTGTCCATCCAGATTACGATCCCCAGCGGCCCCTGCGGCGTACTGCTGCATTCGAGCACGCACTCCCCGTCCACAGCAAAACGCACATAGCTGACGCCCCAGTCGACCTCATAGTGGTGCCATGCAGTCAGGTCGCCAGTGAGCAGTTGTTCCTGCGCGCCCAAAGTGCGCTGGGCAATGGGCCAGAGCGCCCGGTAGGCAGCCGGCAACCGCATTGCAGGCAGCGCGATCGGCGCGGCAGGCATGAGCGCCCAAAAAGGCAACGCGGCAACGTCAATCACGGCGGCTTTCCATCCGCTTCCGGGAACGCCCATCGCGGGCGCAATGCGTGAGGGCGGAGCAGCCAGAAAGAACCACGCTGCGTGCGGCAATGCGGGCCGTCGGCGGCCATTCATGGCAAATGGATCATTCCAGAAGCCAAAGCCCGCCGTACCCACAAGTTCGTCAGCGGAATGCGAGAATCGGGCGGACAATGCAAGGCGCACCGGCGGTCGCCACGGGAAGGCTGTACGTGCCAACGGCGCGTGGTCGTCTAGCTGCGCGTTGGAGTAGACCCCGGCGTCACTGGCGAAAGTGAGCAGGCGCAGACCCTCTTCAGTTCGCAGGAGCGCGCCGTTTCCCGTACGTCGAACACCCCACAGGCTCACGGCACTCCCTCCTCGCAAACGCTCTCATATGGCATCTTTACGGCCACCAGCAGACCGACGCGTGCGCCGCCAACAATGGTCTCAGTTATGGCCAGGGCAAGACCAACCTCGTGCATCATCGCACCCATTCGTTGCAGCAGTACGCGCTGTCCGCTTGCGGAGACTCCTCCACTTTCTGCCAGGGCAGTGGATACCCAGAGACCACCAACAATCAGCCTGCCGGCCGGTCTCAGAACGCGCGCGACCTCAGCGATAGTGCAGTCCTCGGTGATGTAGGGCGCCGGAAAGGTGGCAACCACCGAGTCGAATGAGCAATCGGCCACCGGTAACGCCTGCGCGGGCGCTTGAATCACGGAGGCGCGCCCCGCGCATTGCGGTCGCGCCCGCTGCACCATGGCACGCGAGGCATCGACGCCGACAACCGCGTGGCCACTCTCAGCCATCTCCTGGAGCAGTGCGCCTGTGCCGAAGCCGATCTCGAGAACTGCCGGCCCCTGAACCCAGGGCAGCACGGATCGCCGCCATGCCGCCCAGCGTCCACCGCTCACACTCCACGCGACGGCATCATAGCTCCACGCGAACTCGTGGTAGAGGCGTTCGCACGCCCAAAGGTAGATACGGCGGTAGATCGTGCGCACGCCGGCTGGTTGTTGGTTGACCCACATTCGCTTTCTCCGGGAACTACTGCGATTTCTCAATCGCGGCGCGCCCCTTGTGCACAATTCGACGTCCTGTTATATACAGGCACGAACGAAAACGCAGTCGCAGTGACAAATGAGTCAACACGCGAGCGCGAGGTGCGCAGAAGCGCAAGGACAAGCAGATCAAGCAACGCAGCTCCGCATGCCCTGATTCGGACGGCGGCGCAGGTTAGGCATCAAGGTTGCTCCTGCCTTTCGCTTCTCGTTGCGTAATAACGCGCCTGCGGTGAAACGTCCGATTTCACACCGTTATGGGTGTAATCCGCGCGAAATGCGAAAAATGGTCTTGACGAGCCGAGGGTAGGTCGCTATGATGTCGTTGTGATTCCGCAATCCCATGCGATTCCCCGCTTGGAACCGTCGGAATCAGCCTACAAGTCTGAAGCGCCAGACTGCAAACCCCGCAGTACCGACTCATGCCGTCGATCTTTGCAGGCCGTGGGCGTACATCGAACGTCTCCATTTGTTGCAAACCGATTGTGTTACTCATCGCTGGGAAGCCGGTTGTGCTTCCAAATCAAGGTGCGTTGCGTGCATCGAGACTCACGCCGGGTGAACTCAGGCCGGGCAGGGGGCCTTTCTGCCCGTGCGCATTTCACCAGGCATCAGAGCCTTCATGATGTGTTCGACTTGTTTCCGCCACCCCCTATCCGCATTGAAGGAGAATCACCGGATGCGAAAATCTCTGCTGAATTTGTGCCTTGCCGCCACGCTTGTCCTAATCAGTGCGGCACCCGCTTTCGCCCAGGACGAGCCTGATATTCCGAGCTTTCCCCCCGTCAGCTATCTGCCCCTCTTGCAAAATGGCAGCGGTGAAATCGAAGTGACGGCTGTGGACGCGCCTGCTGAAGCGTCCGATGCGACAGTTGCTCCAGCCAGTGTACCGCAAAGTGCAATCGTCGCAGGGAACGGAGCGGTCGACGGCGTGGTCAATCCACGGCTCAAGCAGGCCACCGGGCGCGTTCGTCTCGTAATCCGCATGAGCGGCCCTTCGGTCTCGCAAATTGTCGCTGCAAGTGATGTCCAGGCGGCCGACGCAGCCTCCGCCGCGGCGGTTGACGCCATAGCGCTGCAGCAGCAGGATTTGGTCAACTGGATCAAGGCCAACGACCCCAACGCCAAGACACTGGCAACGCTGCGCGTGGCGATGAACGCCGTCATCATGGAGACCGACGCAGCGCTCATCAAGCAAATCGCTCTGCGCCCCGGCGTTGTGCAAATCAACCCTGTCGTCAACTATGAACTTGACCTGAGCGAGACCGTGCCCTACATCGGCGCTGAGGCAGCCCAGGCAGGCGGCGTCACCGGCGCGGGCGTGCGTGTTGCCGTGCTTGACAGCGGCATTGACTACACGCACTTCAATCTCGGTGGGCCAGGGACTCTTAGCGCGTATGAAGCCGCCTATGGCGTCGACCCATCCGATCCTCTCAACACAACGCGTGACGGCCTATTCCCTACTGACAAGGTCGTCAACGGTTGGGATTTCGTGGGTGAAGACTGGCCGTATTCCGACGAAGTCGCTGACCCGGACCCAATCGACTACGAGGGCCACGGCACGCACGTTGCGGACATCATCGCCGGGAAAAGCAGTGATGGATTGCACGTCGGCGTTGCGCCGGATGCCGTGCTGTTTGCCGTGAAAGTTTGCTCCGCCGTTGACACCGCCTGCAGCGGCCTCGCACTCCTCCAGGGCATGGAGTTTGCGCTCGACCCCAACGGCGATGGCAAAATGAAGGATGCCGTAGACGTCATCAACATGTCCCTCGGCTCTTCGTACGGCCAGCGCGAAGACGATTTGAGCTTCGCAAGTTCGAATGCCGTCAAGGCCGGCGTTGTGGTCGTCGCCTCGGCGGGCAACAGCGCAGATCGCCCGTACATTGTCGGCTCGCCCTCTACAACGCCTGAGGTCATCAGCGTCGCGCAGACACAGGTTCCCAGCGCACAGACCTATCCGCTGGTGATCGTGAGTCCTTCCAACATCGCAGGCCAGTACAACAATACGGAATCACTCGACTTTGCGCCCGTCGACAAAACGGTGGAGGCGCCAGTTGCCTATGTTGGCCGCGGTTGCCCAGCCGAAAGCGTAACGGGTACGAATCCCGATGATCCGTACTTGGCCGATCCTGCAGGCAAGATTGCTCTGATCGACCGCGGCGGATGCTCGGTGAGCCTGAAGGTCGACCGCGCCGCAAAAGCCGGCGCAGTAGGGGTGCTGATCGGCCTTGTCGCCGACGGTGATGCGATCAGCTTCAGCAATGGCGGTGGCGACACATTCGTGCCGACACTCGTGATCATCAAGAGCTATGCCGACATGATCAAGGCGAACCTCGCGGCGCCGGTGGTCGTGACTATCTCGCCAGTTGACAGCATCGCGCTTGTCGGCTCGGTCGTTGGCTCTTCGTCCCGCGGCCCCAGCTACTCCTACAACGCCATTAAGCCGGACATCGGCGCACCCGGCGCTTCGGTCTCGGCGCTTGTCGGTACGGGCACCGGCGAAGAAGCCTTCGGCGGCACCTCCGGCGCAGCCCCAATGGTCGCCGGCTCAGCTGCGCTGGTGCTCAGCAAGTATCCACATGCCTCGCCAACCGAAGTACGCGCTCGCCTGACGAACACAGGCGATACCGCCATCCAAACCAACCCCGCCACCCAGCCTGGCGTACTTGCCCCCATCACGCGCATCGGCGGTGGTGAGGTGCGCGTCGACAAGGCGCTCGGCGCTTCGATTCTGGCATGGGACCGCGATAGTGGCATCCCGAGCCTTTCCTTTGGCTACCAGGCGATTGCGAGCAACGGTGTCTTCTGGAAGACAGTCAAGGTGACCAACTACGGACGAACGGACCGCTGGCTCAAGATTGCGCCGGCCTTCCGCTACGCCGACGATGCCGCTTCGGGTGCAGTCAGTGTGCAGACGCAGTCCAAGATCTTCGTCCGGGCGGGACGCTCCGAAAGCTTCAATGTCGTCCTGCGCGTCGACGGCTCCAGACTTCCAACCTGGACGCTTAACGGCGGCAAGGATGGCGGCAACGGTTCCATGCTGCAAAGCGTCGAGTTTGATGGCTACCTGACGATTGGCGAAGGCGCCGACAAGATCACTCTGCCATGGCAGATCCTGCCACGCAAGTCGGCTGCTCTGCAGGCAAGTGCCTCATGGTCGGCAATGACTAATGGCAATTGCAGCAACGCGAACGGCAATGGGAACGGCAATGGCAATGGCAATGGCAATGGTAATGGCAACGGCAACGGCAACGGTAATTGCAACAATAACGTCGTCAAGGTTGTCAACTCGGGCGTTGAGAATGGCTCGGCCGACATCTACCAACTGCTAGGCACGAGCCCGCGCATCAACAAGAGCGATCTTCCCGGCCCCGGCGACAACTTTGCCGTGGTGGACCTGCGCGCGGTCGGCGCTCGCTACGCCGGCAATGCAGGAATCGACCAAGGTGATCTTCTCGAGGTCGGCATCACCACCTACGGCATTCGATCGCACCCGGTTTATCCCGCCGAGTATGATATCTATCTCGACGTGAACAGCGATGGTTTCGATGACTTCGTAGCCTACAATGCCGAAAATGGCGCCTTTGCCTCTACGGGCCAGACGGTCATCAACCTCTTCGATCTCAACACAGGTGAAAACATCCCCTATTCCTACGCCGATGCTGACCTGGACAGCGCCAACATGCGCATGATCATCCCGCTGGGATTCATGGGCGCGACCAAGGACAGCAAGATCACGATGAGCGTCTATGCGTATGACAATTACTTCTCCCTGGAACTCACGGACTACATCGAGAACATGGTCTTCACTCCGGCGAAGCCCAAGTATGGACCTGTGGGTACGGTGTCAGGCGTTGCACCGGGTTCATCCTTCTCCTTCGTAGCGTTGCGCCTTGCCGGCGGTGACGCTGCGTCGCCCTCGCAGAGCGGCCTGCTGATGCTCTACCGCAGCCAGGCGCCGGGCTTCGAGGCGGACATCGTCAAGGTCAAGTAGTCTGCCGGCCGGACTGACACAGGGAATCGAAGCGAGGCTTCCAACGTCGGAAGCCTCGCCTCTTTAGTGCCTCTAAAGCGCAAAAATTGACAGCCCCCACGCCCGGTGTTATCATGCCGCGGCGCGGAGAAGGTCGGCAACTCGTTCACGTCGACCCGCATAACACGCACACGATGGATTCAATTCTCGCAGCACCTGAGGCGTCCGCAAGTACGCCCGAAACGGACGGCCAGCCGCCTAGTTGCAGCACCTCGCCAGAGGTAGCTCAACTGGAAATGCCCGCCATCCGCCCACAACGACGGCAGACGCCGTCTACAAACAACCTGCCGCAGCGCGCTGTGGACGCCGGACTAACACCCGGTCGGTCTGCAACGGGCGCTGGGCAGGGTCAACTCTCCGTCTCCACTTCGTAAGTCCGTCGAAGCCGGCCAGCGGGGTTTGACCCTGCAAGCGCCTGTTCCGCACCCATTTCCACGCCGACGCCGCCGTCCCACCAGGGGCGGTATTTGCCGCGTCTCCTCGCGCGCTGCGAGCACGCACTCGCCCGCGGTCGCGTCTGCAGCGCCGCGCCGCCGCACGGACAGGAGACCGGCAATGGTCGATCCCGTGAAATATGAAGTCGCCTTCGAGCTAATTCAGGCACTGCTGGATTCCGCAGACTATGACGCCGCGGCAGCGCTCCTGCGCGGACTGCATCCAGCCGACGCCGCCGAAGTTCTCAACGAGCTCGATGACAGGGAGCAGTCAGAGCTCGTCAAGCGCATCGAAACAGAGCAGCTGGCCGAAGTCTTCGAGCAGATGTACGAGGAGGAGATGGCCGAGGTAGCCGAACACCTCGACCGTGAGACCCTTGTCGACATGCTCGATCTCATGGAGCCCGACACTGCAGCCGACCTTCTGGGCGAGATGGAGCCGGAGGAAGCGGCCGGGCTTCTGGGCGAGATGGATGAGGCCGGCGAAGTGACGTCGCTTCTCAAGTACGCGGCCGACAGCGCCGGCGGCATCATGAACGTGCCGCCTCCCTCGCTGCGCCGCTGGATGCGCGTGCGCGAGGCGGTGAACTTCCTGCGCGAGCATTACGAAGACGCCGAAGAGATCTTCTACCTCTACGTCCTCGACCGCAACTCACGCCTCATCGGTCTCGTCAATCTGCGCGCGTTGGTGCTTGCCGACCCCGAGCAAACGATCGAAATGATCATGAATCGCGAGATCATTTCAGTGCGTGCCGATGCGGACCAGGAAGAAGCCGCGCAACTGCTCGCCCGTTACGACCTGCTTGCACTTCCCGTCGTAGACGCTGACGACCGCCTCGTCGGCATTATCACTGTCGATGACCTCGTGGACGTGCTCGAGGAGGAGGCAACCGAGGACATCTACCGCCTGGCCCAGGTGGGCGACGAGTCGGACATTGACAGTCCCATTTGGCAGACGTTGCGCAATCGGCTCCCCTGGCTGGTGATCAACCTGGGAACCGCCTTCATGGCGGCCTGGGTTGTCTCGCTCTTTGACTCTACGATTGCTCAAGTCACGATTCTCGCCGCGCTCATGCCCATCGTCACCGGCCAAGGCGGCAACGCGGGCACGCAGAGCATGACTGTCGTCGTGCGTTCCCTTGCACTACACGAAGTGGATCCACGAGATACACCCTTCACTCTCTGGCGCGAGTTCCGGGTTGGAATCGTCAATGGCCTGGTAATTGGAACACTCGTCGGCGTCGTGGTTGGGCTGGTTACGGCCAACTGGCCACTTGGCCTGGTGATCGGCCTCGCCATGCTGGGCAACATGATGGTGGCGGGCACCTTCGGCACGCTCGTGCCCATGCTTCTGCGCACGATCGGCGTGGACCCGGCGCTCGCCTCGAGCATCTTCGTCACCACGGCCACCGATTGCCTTGGCTTCCTGCTGTTCCTGGGGCTTGCGACTGTGTTTCTTGGTTACTTGACGTAGGGCGAAGTTTCTCCAGCAAGTGTGGCCGTGGTAGCGGCTGCTCAAGCTGCCGTTGGTTTGGGTCGCGGTGCGATTGGCCAAATGCGGCAGCTGAAGCAGCCGCTACGCGTCTCCAATGTCGCACCCGGCGGCCTACGGATCGGCCACCAGCGCACCAAAGCGGCGGGCCCGCATCTTGCGATGCGGGCCCGCTTTCCAACTTCTCCGACAGCATTCCCTAGAGGTTAACCCTCAGAGATGACGCTGCCGGAGTGGATTGGTTACTACAATCCATGAGCATCACCTCCTTTTATAGTGGGATAGCGATTTGAGCTGAATCGACTCGTCATGTGGAAAAGTCCATTCATGACGGTTGTCGTTTCAGGATGGCCGAAGTATTCCACAGAAACGAGGCGGTGTCAAGTGCGGTTTTTCGTGAGTGATTGGCCTGTACACGCGCCGATCTCAACCGTGGCACGCGGCGCGACCAGCGCATCACCCCTTGAGTCGCCACGGGATGCCTGCGACAAGCAGCACCACCTCATCGGCAGCGCGTGCGATGTGCTGGTTGGCATAGCCGAGCGCATCGCGATAGAAGCGCCCCATCCGGCTGGGCGGGACCACCCCCATGCCGACTTCGTTGCTCACAATCAGCCACGTCGCCATACCTACTCGTTGCGCGGCGACAAGGGCTTCCGCCTCGGCCAACGCCGCCTGATTCACAACGTCCTGGCTCGCGTCCTCAGGCAACGCCAGCAGAATGTTCGAGACTAGCAGCGTCAGGCAGTCCACCACAACCACCGGTTCGGTTGGTGGATTCTTCTGCAGGGCTGCGCCAACGTTTAGCGGCTTCTCGAATGTTCGCCATGAGGAGGGTCGCTCCGCCTGGTGGCGGGCGATGCGGCTGCGCATCTCTTCATCAAACGCCTGAGCCGTGGCGACAAAGAGAACGGATTGCCCTGTCTCGGCAGCCCACGTTTGCGCAAAGGTGCTCTTGCCACTGCGCGCCCCACCCAGCACCAATGTCAACCGACCGGCCACAGCGCCACCCCCAGGATGCAGACAAGTTCGGTGATCTCGCACAGCGCACCGTATGTGTCACCGGTCAGTCCGCCGCCGAGCCGGCTCGAGGCCCACCTGCCCGCGACAAGGACAACGAGCGGCGCGATGATTGCGGCGATCAACACCTCTGGAGCAAACCAGGCCGCGACGGCCGCAAAGCCGAGAAACACAAGGCCGGCAATGAGCAATTCACGCCGCCCCAGACCGTCCCGGAAGAGCGCACCCATGCCACCAGGGCGCGCCGGCGGAAAATGCCATGCCGCAAAGACGATCGCCCAACGTCCCGCCACGGGGGCCAGCAGCAATGCGGCAGCGCCGGCCGGTTGTCCGATCAGCGAGACAATTGCCACAAACTTGCCCAGCAGAAGCAGCGTTATTCCGAGTACCGCCCACGTGCCCGTGCGCGGATCTTTCATGATCTCGAGCCGCCGCTCAGGGGCGACGGTTGCCAGCAAGCCATCACACGCGTCGCCCAAACCATCAATGTGGAGCCCGCCAGTGAGCACCACCCAGGTCAGGAGCACGAAAAAGCTGCCGACCAGAGGCGCCATGGGCAGTTGCACGACAAGCGCCAGTACGATGCCAATCAGGCCACCCACGAGTGGGTACCAGGCGAAGCTGCGCCCTAGTGGCCGTGCGGCCGCCGCGGGCCGGGTGGGAATGATGGTGAGCAGGCCGACGGCGCGCATGAAGTCAGTCGGCACGGTCGCTCACTCCGGCCGAGGCGAAGGTTGCCATCTCCTGCAGCGTACGCATGGCCGCCTCGATGATCGGCATGGCGAGCAGTGCGCCTGTGCCTTCACCCAGCCGCAAATCAAGGTCAAGCAGCGGCTCAAGTCCCAGCCATTCGAGCGCAATCTTGTGCCCAGGCTCCACGCTGCGGTGGCTGGCTACAAGGTAGTCACGCACGGCGGGTTCCGCCTGCACCGCAATCAGCGCTGCCGCCGTGCTGATGAAGCCGTCAAGGACGACCGGGATTCTCGCCGCCGCGGCTGCCGTCATGGCGCCTGCCATTGCGCCGATCTCGAATCCACCCACCTTGCGCAGCGTCTCGATGTTGCACGGCGCGTGGAGCGCCAGTGCTTCTTCAACCAGGGCGACCTTGCGCACCCATCCGGCCGCGTCGAGACCAGTGCCGCGCCCGGTGACTGTGGAGACGGGCCGCTCGGTGATGGCCGCGACAATCGCGCTGGCGCTCGTGGTGTTGCCGATGCCCATCTCGCCGACGGCCAGAACGTCAAGCCCTTGCGCGATTTGCTCCTCAAGCACGGCAATCCCCAGCGCATAGGCCGCATCGGCTTGGGCCGCGGTCATTGCCGGCCCCTCGCACAAATCAGCCGTACCGCGCGCAACCTTGCCAATCACGAGGCCCGGCGCAGCCGCGAAATCGCCCGCGACGCCGGCATCGACAACCACCAGACGCGCGCCCATTTGGCGCGCCAGCACATTGACAGCAGCGCCGCCGGCAAGGAAGTTAAGGACCATTTGGTAGGTCACTTCCTGTGGGTACGCGCTGACGCCTCTGCGCGCAACCCCGTGGTCACCTGCAAATACAAGGCATGCGCGGCGCGTAGGCAGCCATTCAAGCCGCCCAGTCATCCCTGCCAGGCGGATTGAAAGCCCTTCAAGGCGGCCCAGCGCACCCGACGGCTTGGTCAGAATTTGCTGGCGCGCTCGCGGCCTGGAGCGCCACATCGGTATCAGTCGGTGGAATCCTTAACACGTTCACTCCGCTTCAATTCAGTTCTGGCGGCTGATCCATCCGATTCGGAATACGCTCTGCAACCCCTAGAGCGGCGTCCACAACAGCGCGGCTGGTGAAGAAATCATCCTCAAAGACCTCGAGCGTCAAAACGCCGCCCCAGCCTTGCAGGTGCGCAAGCACTTCCCCCACCGTCGATGTGTCCATCCACTCTAGGGTGCCGTGGTCTTCGACGGCGCCTGCATGGATGCGCACACCATGAAGGTGCACCACACGCGCATGCGCGCGCCATGAGTCAATGACCGGCAAAGGGTCGATCCCGGCCTTCCATAAGTGGCCGATGTCAAGCGTGCGCGCAATCGGCAGCGCGTCGAAGAGTGGCAGCAGATGGTCTGGAGCGTAACTCTCCAGATTCTCCAGCGCGATGAGTTGCGGCTCTCCGACCCAACCGATCACTTGTGCAAGTGCATCGAGGGCCTGCGCAGTCCATGCGGCAGTGCCCACGCCGCGCCCATCCAGGTGCATGACGTAGGCGTGCGGTTTCAGCGGCGCGCAAAGTTCGATTACACGTTGCGCGAGGTCCAGCGAGTCGCTGTCGTCACTCCGCAAATCCCGCGGCAGATGCACCGTATAGGTGAACCCGGCTGTCTCGGCGATGCGTGCGAGTCTCGCCACCTCGTCGGGCGCCGGCAGGTTGCTTGCGCCCGCCGGCGTCGCGAAGAGAACGAGCTCTATGTCCTCGACCTGGCCGGCAAGGTGCGTGGCATTGTGCACCAGGTCACCCGGGTAAACATACGATGTGGCGCCAAGGCGAAAGGTGGGGCTGGATCGATTCATGACACAAAATTCGCAGCACGGTGGCTGGACGTAGCGGGGGGCTTCCATCCCTCCGGCTGCGGTCGCACCATCTCGTAGCGGAGGGCCTCCGCGCCCTCATTTTGAATGCGCCATTATCCGCACACTGTTCAGTATGACAGGCCCGCGCGCACCGGCCACAACCGAGGGTACGGAGGCCCTGCACTGCGTTCGCGTGACTTGTTGCGCCGCGCGAGAAAATGAAAAGCCGCCGAGAGGATTCTCGGCGGCTTCCTGGCTTGGGGCGCTTGATGGGGCTCGAACCCACAACATCTAGATCCACAATCTAGTGCTCTGCCATTGAGCTACAAGCGCCGTATTGCTGTAACGCCACGTTAGCTGGCGCGACGTCAGCCCTGGCTATGGCTGGGGGACAGGGATTCGAACCCCGATTGACGGATCCAAAGTCCGTAGTCCTGCCGTTAGACGATCCCCCACCGTACTGCCCCACTTTGATTCCCGCAGACCCGTCGAACCCGGAGGTTTTTCGGATCACCGGCGAACCCGGGTGGCGGGATCTTCCGCTGGTGCCGAGACCCAGACTTGAACTGGGGACACCAGCATTTTCAGTGCTGTGCTCTACCGACTGAGCTATCTCGGCACGAACGCAGATTGCTGTTACTCCAACAACCCGCTTAAAAGGGCCGACCGCTTGGCCGACCCCTGAGAGCGGGCGATGAGATTCGAACTCACGACCTTCTCCTTGGCAAGGAGACGTTCTACCACTGAACTACGCCCGCATCGCTTGCTACTCATGACTCGGACTGTCACCCTGCACGACCCTGGACTGGGAGGTGGACCCGGTCGGATTCGAACCGACGATCTTCTCCTTGCAAAGGAGACGCCTTCCCGCTAGGCCACGGGCCCTCTGCTGGCCACTCTCGTGGTGCCGACGAGAGGACTCGAACCTCCACACCCTGTCGGGTAATAGATCCTAAGTCTATCGCGTCTGCCATTCCGCCACGTCGGCATAGCACCTGCCGCAGCTGTCGAGCTCGCACTATAGCCGCACGTTCGCGCATCGTGCAAATTCGGGGCGAATGTTGTACCCCCGATTCTGTCAGGTCACGCAGCTGACGTCCGCAATTTGCCGCTCGACCTGTGCCGTCATCTATCTCAGCTGCCCCAGACGCTCGGTACCATGTGCGCCGGCGGCTTGTGGCTTGCCGGGTATTACCCGACCTCACCCGCACCGCTGCGACGAGATTCAACCGACGCTCGCAACCGGCCAAACCCACTCACCTTGCTCCCAGTTGCACGCTCGCCTAGCCGGCTGCATTGCTGCACCCGCTGGTGGGCTCTTACCCCACCCTTTCACCCCTTACTGCAACTGCACAATCGCCCAGGGCGCCTGACAGTGGCAGCGGGTTTGCTCTCTGTTGCGGTTGTAGTCAGCCAGCCCGTTGCCAGACGGCCGCCCTCACTTGCTGTTTCGTGAGGCAACCTTCCCGGCCAGGTTGCCCCGGCCAGTGGGAGTCGGGAAGTTCCTCTACAGGCTTGCGCCGGCAGTGACGGCAATTCCGCCCCGTTATTCGGCTGTTAAGCTGCGGCTGCGCCGCCTTTGGAGCGGTGAGACAGAGAAAATAGTATACCAGCGGCGCGCGCGTGTGTCAAACAACTTGGTCTTTGGGGGTGCACGCACGAGTTGTCAGTGAGTTTTGGCGTTCGCCCATCGCTCGAGCGTTATCCTCTGGGAGAAGTTAGGACGAAGACGTGGCGATACGTGTTATGGTACGTGTTCCGACAACTCGTGCGTGCACCCCTGTGCGAAGCGGCCGGGCGCGGTCAACTCGTTGCGCAGTTGGTCGCGGAGCAAGATCCTGCCGCGCAGAAACGGGTGAGACTCCTCATGGACTTGATAGGCGCGGTAGATGCCTTTGCGCACGAGATCTTCAACAAGCCGCACAAAGACCGAGACTACGAACTCGAAGATGTCGTCACCGGTGAGCAGTTCGGTGATCTCGTCGCGCAGTTTGGGCAGATCGAAGGCGTAGGTGAGCATGTAGAAGAGGTTGGGCGCCGCCGTTTTGGGCTCGATGCGAATGTGGAGTTCACCGATCTGGATCGCGCCAACGTAATGCGTTGCGGTCAGCCGGTAATAGCCGGGCTGCCATTCGGGCTGCACGTCGAGGTAGGCGCCAAAGTTCTCACGCAGGATGCGTACCTCCGCCCGCGGCAGAGCAACGGTGGCCGAGCCGAATTCTTGCACGACAATCGCGGGGCGCGTCGCCTCATTCACCGCCAAGTTCCTCTCCGCTACGGATTCCTGCCACGAGCTCACCCTCCCAGCGCCAGCTATCAACGTGCTTGCGCTTGTCGAAATAGTACTCATCAAGATAGGGCTCGATGCTGCGTTTCCAAATCTGCCTGAGGCGCGCCTCCGTGAGGTCGGTGCGCATGAAATGACTGGGGCCGATGGCGAAAGCCGGGTCGTCGACTGCCTCTTGGGCAAGGCGGCGGTAGAGCTCGAGCAGATAGGGAATGCCGACGGAATGAGCGGCAAGCCACCGCCGCAGAAGTTTGGGATCAGCGCCGAAATGGAAGAAGTGAAAGCGGCGTCATCATGCCAATGTTTCATGTTCTTCTCTCCCTGTGTAGCGGACAGGTCTTTGGCTCTACCGCTTTTTGGAGGTGACAATTCGCTCGGACTGCCGCGCAGCGCAGCCGAAGGCAACGGGTCCACTCCTTGGCTCTGCCTTCTGCCACAAATCCTTATTCGGCCTGGTCGGCGCGGAGCCACCAGACCAGCGTGGCGCCAATCCCGGCGCAACACGCCGCGCCGACGATCACATAGCTGTGCAGTCCCAACGGCGCTGCCTGCGCCCCTGCCGCGCCTCCAGCAAGCGCCGGCACCGTCCACGGAAACCAGTCGCCCCAGCCAATGACACCCGCCACCTGCGCCAACAACACGGTAAGAAAGGCCCAGGCCAATGGCGCCAGATAGCCGCGGCGTCGCTCCGGCCACAAAGGCCACGATCGGCATCAACATAAGGTCGAGAAGCGCCGCAACCCACAGCACACGCAACGACCGCCACCCCAGTTCCGTCGACCACCCAGGAATCCTCACCGCCACCCCAACCGCGATCGCAACCATGCTAAGCAGAATCACCAGTGCCGCCACCCACAACGCCAAAAGCACAAACTTGGCCACGACAATTGACTCGCGTCTGACTGGCAGCGCCAGCAAGTCACTGGCCATATGGTCTGAAAATTCGCGTCCAAAGACCCACGCCGTGATGATGGCAAAAAGGATGCCACCTGCAATCGCAGTGCCCTGTGCAATTAGGTCGACATATGTCGGCCAGTCGGCAGCATTGCCGAGTATCTGTGCCTTCATGGAAATCAGTCCCAGCGCTTTGGCGCCTTCGGGGTCCTTCAATATCACCATGAAGAAGCCCGACATAGCCGGCAGCAACAGAATCCCAAGGCCTGTTAGTGGAAGCACTTTTGAGCGGCGGGCTTTGAGTATCTCGACCCACAGCGCGGCCCACAGGTCGCTCATCGCTGGTCCCCCGTAATGCGCAGGAAGTAGTCCTCAAGGTCCTCTTGTACCACCACCAGTCGGCTCGGCGGGGTGTGAGCGTGCACCAGAATTGACGCGATCTCTTCGGGTGTTGTCACGGCGCGTTCATCACGCACTTGAATCATCCCGTTATCGGTTTGCGGTTCGTATCCTGCTCTACGCAACACGCCTTCCGCCTCGACAAGGTTCTGCGTCACAATCTCGAGCCGCCGCATGCGCAGTGTCTCAAGCTGATCTCCACGCAGTTCCTCTACCAGCTTGCCATTGTGGATGATTCCGATGCGCGTTGCCATCTTGTCAACTTCACTCAGGATGTGGCTGGACATGAATACTGTCACCTTGCGGTTGTGCGCGAGTCCTTCCAGGAGTTCTCGGATTTCGACAACCCCCGCCGGGTCGAGGCCGTTGGCAGGTTCGTCGAGGATGATCAGCGATGGGTCGTGCAAGAGCGCCCGCGCCAGCCCCAACCTTTGCAGGTTCCCCGTGGAGAGCGCGCCGGCCTTGCGTTCGGCGTAAGCGCCAAGCTTCAGCATTTCGATTGCGCGGGTTGTCGCACGCGCATCGTCGATTCGATGCAGCCTGCGTGCAATCTCGAGGTTCTCCCACACTGTCAGTTCAGGGTATGCCGAAGTCCTCCCAACCAGGTATCCAACCTCGTCCCACGGACCTCGTCCATTTGGGCCCACCGCCTGCCCGAGTACGCGTATGGAGCCTGCGCTGGGGCGCACCATCCCCAACAGCGCGCGGATGGTCGTTGTCTTGCCCGCCCCGTTGAGCCCGAGAAAGCCGTAGATTTCGCCGCGCGCCACAGACAAGTCGACCGCGTCCACGGCGCGGACGCGGCCATAATTCTTTGAGAGTGCGCGTATTTCGATGACCGGATCCATGGTGTCAGGTCCGCTCTTCAACGTTCACTTTCGGGCAACCGTTTGCTGCAGCGCGCGACCCGACGACCGTTACGTCTCGTTGCTTTGCGCGGGCGGCTCGATCTCAAGTTCCGGGTGACGGGGCCCTTCGACCCACACCTGGCCGTCGCTCCAGTTCTCCTGCTTCCAGATCGGCACGATGGCCTTGAGCCGCTCAATTGCATATTGGCACGCTTCGAAGCAGCCATCGCCACGATGCGGCGTCGCCACCGCAATCAGCACACTCGGCTCGCCAATCTCAAGCCTGCCCGTGCGATGCAAAATGCTGACCGCATGCACCTTTGGCCAGCGTGTGCGAATCTCGTCCCCAATCGCTGCCATCGTGCGTTCGGCCATCTCGGCATAAGCCTCGTACTCGAGAAAGTCCGTGCCGCGCACGCCGGTCTCAGTGGCAGTCTCGCCCCGCACCATGCCCGCAAAGGTTGTGATCGCGCCGCAGTCCGGGCGGGCGACGCGGCGTGCAATGTCGTCAAGCGAAAGCGGCTCGCTGGTCAGTTCAAAGAGCTTCGGCTTCATGGACGCTTCGCCCCCGGATACCGGCGGGAAGATCCCCACCGTATCGCCATCGTGGAGCGGCCAGTCGCCTTTGGCATACTCTTCATTCACCGCCGCATAGAAGGTGCGCTTGCTCAGAATGAGTTCGGGCTGGGCAGTATCCAGCGCCTCGACCAGATCGCGCAGCGTCGATCCCTCAGCCAGTTCGAAGGAGCGCTCCTTCCATCCAGCCTGCTGGCGCAATGTGGCAAACAGACGCACCGACACATTCATGCGCCACTCTCCAGACTCTGCGCAGGATCTGGTGCGTCTTCAGCACCAGCGTTACTGCGCCGAAAGTCGCCGGATTTGCCCCCCTGCTTCTCAAGCAGGCAGATCGAACCAATCACCATGGTCTTCTCCAATGCCTTCGCCATGTCGTAAATGGTGAGGGCAGCCACGCTCACCGCCGTCAGCGCTTCCATTTCAACGCCGGTCTGGCCCTGGCAGCGCACGGTCGCCGTAATAAGTACGCAACTGCGCCCTACATCAATATCAAACTCTACGGCCACCTTCGTGAGCAGGAGCGTGTGGCAGAGCGGGATGAGGTCGGGTGTGCGCTTGGCCGCCATAATGCCCGCAATGCGCGCCGCCGCCAGCACGTCGCCCTTGGGCACGCTGCCGTCGCGGATGGCCGCAAGGGTTGCGGGCAGCATTCGCACCTCGCCCTGCGCAATTGCCATGCGGGTCGTAGCAATCTTTTCGCTTACGTCCACCATGGTAGCGTGGCCGAGTTCATCGAGATGGGTCAGGTGTGGCATGGGTGAGTAGTAAGCGATAATGGATAACTGACAATAGACGTAGGGGGTTTCCATCCCTCCGTTACAGGATGGGGTTAGGTGACCAACCGGCGGGCTGGATGCCCTTCGCTACGAAGAGCGAAGTCACTTGCCCTTCATTGCGTTACCTGGCGACCTTGCGTCTTTGCCTCAAGAATGGCTCCAATATTAGTCGACAACCAGCGCGTCGACAATTGACCCCGCCACGAGCTCGCCGCTGCCTTGCGGCAGTTCGAGAAGCGCATTGGCACCGTGCATGCTGAGCAGGCGGCTGCTTGCCTGGCTGCCGGTGCTGGTTGCCAACCAGCCGCCCGCTCCCGCATGTAGCGCGCTCTCCCATGTCAAGTGCGCGCGATGATACTCGGGTCGCGCCTCGTCGAGACGCACCGTGCGATCGAGCACCGCCTGCACGCGGGGCAGCGAGGGGTCCGCCCAGCCGGCCATGCGCCGGATGGCTGGAAGCGCCATGAGATAGAAGGTCACGAGGCTGCTCACCGGATTCCCCGGCAGGCCAAAGAAGAGGCATGGTCCATCCCCACCGCCGGCTGGGCGCGGCAACGTAGCAAATGTACAGGGCTTGCCCGGCTTCATGAGCAACCGACCGAAATGCACGGTCCCCGCCTCGGCCACAAGCTTCTTGACGAAATCCAGTTCACCCATGCTGACGCCGCCGCTCGTAAGGATGACGTCGCACGTGGCAAGTGCTGACGCAAGCATGGAACGCAGGGTGGCCTCGTCATCGGCAGCAATACCGAGATCGACCACCTCGCCGCCGGCGCGCTCCACCGCGGCGCGCAGCGTCGGGCCATTGCTGTCGTAAATGCGCCCAGGCTGCAACGGAAAACCTGCGGCCACGACTTCGTCACCTGTCGAAAGGACACCCACGCGAGGGAGCGGCCAGGCCAGCACGTCGGTCACACCAACGGCTGCGATCAAGCCCAGTTCAGCGGGCCCCAACCGCTCGCCGACCGCGAGCACTGTTGTGCCGGCTTCGATATCAAAACCTAGTGGCCGCACGTCCTCGGCCTCAGAGACCGCGCGCAGTATCCGAACGCCGTATTCGCCCGCAGGCTCGGTATCTTCAACCTGGACAACGGCGTTCGCACCCTCGGGCATAGGTGCGCCCGTCGTGATGTACGCCACCTGTCCAGAAGCAAGCACAAAAGTGGCGACCTGTCCTGCGGCGATACTGCCTGCCAGCGGATAGACGCCAGGCCCATCGGCCGCAACAACCGCGTACCCGTCCTTCACCGATGCGGCAAAGGGAGGCAGCGGTGCGGCCGCCGCAACTCCTTCGGCCAGCACGAGTCCCAGTGCATCGCTCGCGGCCACACGCCGCGGCGCTAGAGGCCGTGCCTCGCGCAACACGATTGCCAACGCATCGGGCACCGCCAACATCGGATAATCGGATGAGCGCATTGGTTGACCGGGATTCAACTTCTGGATGCCACACAAATCTTCTACGAATGGCTCAGCACTTCGAGCGGCACGTCGCTGACGCGGGTAACGCTCTGCACCCCGGGCGCGTGCTTGAGCAGGCGCACCACGGCGGGCGTACACTCGAGCGTAAATGTGCCGAAGGCCGTTGCTTCGCTAATGCGTTTGTACTGACCCTTGACATCCTGCACTTTCAGCCACGCAACGACCGCGCTGCGCCCCTCTTTGGCGGCGGACCGCATGGCTGCATATTTCGCCGCGCGGTCAACGCCGCTCGCACTTGCCGCCTCAAGGCCGCGCAGCGCTACCATAACCTTGTAGCAAGGACCGATTGCGGTTGTCCCGCGCACGCTCTTGCGCGCTGTGGTGCTGCCGCTCTTGCCGTCCGTCGCCATGGCTAGCCTCCGTAGTTGATAAAGCGCGCCAGGCCTGCGCCAACGCGGTCCGGGCCATCCTTGAGGGGCAGCGCACTTGAAACAAGCCGTTTGCGCAAGTCCGCGCCCTGCAGATCGGGCTTGACTGAAGCATAAAGCGCAGCGATGCCGGCCACGTAGGGCGACGCCATGCTCGTGCCGCTCATGCGCACGTAGCGACTGCGATTGGCCATTGTGCGCTCGAACGCGCTGACGACATCCGTGCCGATTCCGGCAATGTCCGGCTTCATCTTGCCCGAGATCGGCGATGGGCCGCCGCCGCTGTAGTCGGCAACACAGTACTGAAAATCCACAGCGCCGACCGCGGTGCATTCAGGATAGAAGCCCGGCGCTCGCATTTTACCCGGCCCGTCATTGCCGATCGCCACCACCGCCAGTACACCGAACTCCTCCGTCAGCGTGCGCAATACTTTGCGAAAGATGTCTGCGCCGCGCCGGTAAGCGGGGAGCCTGAGCGCTTCGGGCGGAAAGCCGAGCGACATATTGAGAACGATCGGCTTCGAGAGGTTCTCAGGCTGGCTGAAGAGCGAGAGCATCCAGTCAAGACCAATCAGCACTCGGTCAAGCGAGGTTTTCAGCGTCTCGCTTTCGAGCACCGAAGCAACTACCAGGTTACAACCGGGGGCAATGCCGATGTTCTCGCCGGCGAGAATGCCGCACACATGCGTGCCGTGGCCATCGACATCAAAGCCGCGCACGGCGCGCATTGCGTCGGTCACGGCGTTCAGGGGCACATAGCGGAAATCAATGCGCTTGCTGCGGAACTCGATGTGGTCGGCGTCGCAGCCAGTATCCAGCACGCCCATGATGACGCCCTGGCCTGTCACGCCGTGACTGTGCGCCAGCGCGATACCGGTGGCCTCAGGCCAACGCTTTGATGGGTCGGGCTCGCGCACCGTGGGCGTCCACGAGGTGGGAATGGGCATTCCCATCGCAACATCCGGGGCGACATCAAAATCGTCCTCGAGGATTTCCCGGGCTTGCTCGGCAATTCTGCGATCCACCGTCTCGACGACAAAGGCATCGACAAAGGGCAAGCGGTGAAACGCGTTCTCTGCCTCCGGGCTGAAATCCTCCGGATGAATGTAGCTCAGCCCGATTGACTCCAACCGCTCTGCATCTTCTGTATTCTCGACGACTTCCACAGCCTCAATGGCGAGAAGTCTTCGCTCCTCCAGCGTGACGCCAATCCTCTCCTGCGCGCTCGCGGGGGAGCGCTTACGCACGGCAACGAATTTGTCCACGGTGATGTCCTCGATGTAACGCTGCTGTGTTGCACTGCTCGATTGTAGAAAGAATTATGCCACAACGTTCCACGAAACGCCACGCGCAAGAAGCGCGCTTGGAAAGCCCCAATCGTTGGCGCAACGCCCGTTATCACGCAAACGCCATGTCCGCGCACTTCTGACGAAGAGCCGTTAACCGTCACGCGCTTGCAATCTCACCCTTGTACGCCGATAATTCGCCTATGTCGACACGACTTGAACCTCAACCACGACCTGCCGGCGACAAAGGGGCAGGCGGCCGCTTCGAGTGGCTCGAACTTCCCGACGCCACGCCCGATCCAAAGCAGACGAAGAAGGCGGTGCGCACCGAGGCAGCGCTTGGCAAGCGCTGTCCGGATTGCGGCTGGCTTGACGAAGAGACCGCCACGCGTTGTTTCCGCTGCGGTTATCGCTACAACATGGACCAGGCGATGGCCGGCCGCTTTGCCGAAATGGGCATCAGCCTGCCGCCAGCGCGTCATCGAAGCGCCGCAGAACCTTGAGAACTTCTTCCGCATCCATGGGCGCATACGTCCGGCCGAAGCGCTCGACATCTATCAATTGCGCCTGCAAGCCGAAGCGCTGCGCCTGAGCCGTGGTTTCGACCAACTCCTTTGCCTCGACGAACTCGCCGTCGATCACTACGAACACCAGATTGACGCCGCTTTGCGTGCGCTGCGCGACATGCGCGGGCGCGCGCTCCTCGCCGATGAGGTGGGCCTCGGCAAGACGATTGAGGCGGGCATCGTCATGAAGGAGCTAATGGTGCGCGGGCTGGTGCGCTCCGCTCTCGTTCTCACGCCTGCTTCGCTCACCGAGCAATGGCGGGAAGAACTCTCGATAAAGTTTCACGAAGAGTTCACCGTCATGGATCGGACGCGGGATTGGAATGCCGTGCAGGACGCCGAGGAAGGGCGCTGGATCGTCAGCCTTGACCGCGCCAAGCTCAAGAGCTACGCCGATGTCATTCTCGCGCGAGTATGACCTGCTCATCGTCGACGAAGCCCACAAACTCAAGAACCGCAACACTCTGGCATGGCAGTTTGTCAACAAGCTGCGCAAACGCTATGTCCTCATGCTCACTGCCACGCCCGTGCAGAACGACCTTCTCGAACTCTACAGCCTCATCACGATCCTGACACCGGGCCAATTGGGCACCGTCCGCGCCTTCCGTCGCCATTTCCTTGTCCAGTCCGACGTGCGCCAGCCCAAGAACTCGGGAACACTGCGCCGGCTTCTCAACGACGTGATGATCCGCAACCGGCGCAGCAAGGTGGACATCACCTTCCCGCGCCGTCGCGCCGCGATTGTCCATCTCGACCTCAGCGAGCGCGAGTGGCAGCTATACGCCGACGTCACCGACTATATCCGTCGCCGCTTCCAGGACGTGGAAGGCAACAAGTCGCTCCGGCTCACGCTCATCATCCTGCAGAAGGAACTGAGCAGCAGCCCGCAGGCGCTGGCGTCTACCCTGCGCAAAATGACGGCCGACCCCAACCACAGCGAGGAAGTGCGCGCGGAACTCAACCGCTTTCTTGCGCTGGCGGAGTCAATAGACACCGGGCGCAAATTGCTCGCAGTGCGCGACATTCTCATGTCGTACCCGGGCAAGTTCCTCATCTTCACCGAGTACCGCGAAACACTCGAGGCGATCCTTGACCACCTGCGCAGTTGGGAGATCTCCTGTGTGGGCTTTCATGGCGGGCTCAGCATCCAGCAGAAGGAAGCCGCGGTCGCTGCGTTCAAGGGCGTCAGCGTGGCTGGGAGTGCGGAAGACGACGAGGAACAGGGCGTGCGGGTGATGGTGAGCACCGAAAGCGGCGCCGAGGGGCGCAACCTGCAGTTCTGTCACCAGCTCATCAACTACGACCTGCCCTGGAATCCAATGCGCGTCGAACAGCGCATAGGCCGGCTGCACAGGCTGGGCCAGGCGCACGAGGTCATCATCTACAACCTCTCGTGCAACGAGACGATTGAGGCCCATGTCATCGATTTGCTGGCGCGCAAGATTCGCATGTTTGAACTTGTAATCGGCGAGCTTGACCTGATTCTGGGAAGCATTGAAGGGGACAAATCGTTCGAGGATCTGCTACGCGAAGCGTGGGAAACGGCCACGAGCGAGACTGAATTGCGCCGGCACTTCGAAGCACTCGGCGATCTCATCAGCCGGGCGCGCGAGCGTTACGACACGGTGCGCGCCAATAACGAGCGGCTCGATTCGGCGCTTGAATCCTGATTCCGCTCCGGCGTATGTTACTGAGGTGAAAAACGAACTTCTCAACGCAAAGCCGCAAAGAGAACAAAGGAACGCAAAGGAAAAGCAGCCGCCCGCTATGAACTGATTTGTTGCAGTCCTTTGCGTTCCTTAGCGTACCTCCGCGTCTTTGCGTTGGGTAGTTATCCAGTCTGTGGCCCGATCCTGGCTGCACTTACTGTAGGATGGAGTCTCCATGCCCGAACTCTCCGAATCCGACCTGCGCATACGCCACTTCATCATCAACGAACTTGCCGAAACCGGCCGCGCGCCCATGCTCGAGGATGTTGCCATGGAAAATGGTCTGCGCCTCGATGCGCTGCGCGCGGCGCTCCTACGGCTCAGCGCTGCGCACCTCCTCGTCCTGGATGACGGCGGCCGTCTGCTCATGGTTCACCCCTTCTCCAACGTGCCCACAGGCTTTCGCGTTGCCAGTGGCGGAACCGGCTACGACGCCAATTGCGCATGGGACGCGCTGGGAATCCCGGTAGTGCTGCAGCGCGATTGCGTGGTTACAATGCCGATACCCGGCGAGCAGGGAAAGTTCCGCTGCCAGGTGCGCAACGGCACGCTCGAGGCCGAGGACGCGTTTGTGCATTTCCCTCTGCCCTTGCGCCAATGGTACGACGATATCGTTTTCACCTGAGCGAACATTCTGCTCTTCCGGTCGGAAGAGGAAGTAAACGCCTGGTGCGCCGAGAGAAAGATGCCGGTGGGAGTTGTACTTCCCCTCAGCCAGGTGTGGACTCTGGCGCAAGCGTGGTACGCCGGGCGGCTTGGAGCCGGCTACGCGGGCCGCAGCGCGGCCGAAGCCGAGGCGATCCTCGCCGGCGTTGGTCTAGCCGGCCCCTTCTGGCGCTTCGCAGACAACTAAAACCAGTACGCAGAAAAGACAGTAACAACGGAAACGGCATGAAGAGCGCTCTTCATGCCGTTTCCGTTGTGACTGTCTTTTCTGCGTACTGGCACTTGTTCCTTACGACGCGCCCACCATCAGACTCACAAGTTCGTCGCCATCGGTCTCACTAGCGACCAGGTCGGCCACCTTTTGGCCGCGCCGCATGACAATCACGCGGTCCGCGACGGCAAAGACATCCTGCATGTTGTGGCTGATGATGATGACGGGAACGCCCTGGTCGCGCAGCGTGAGCACCAGCTCTTGCACCTTGCGCTGTTCGGGAACGCCCAGCGCCGCAGTCGGCTCGTCCATAATCACAAGCTGCGCGTTCCAGTAGACGGCACGCGCAATGGCCACCGCTTGCCGCTGCCCACCCGACATCTGCCGAATCGGCCGCTGCAGGTTTGGGATGCGGATATCGAGCCGGTCGAGCACCTTGAGCGCCTCATCATTCATCAGCTTGCGGTCAACCTGATTAAAGATGCCGAGGAACTTGCGCATTGGCTCGCGCCCGAGAAAAATGTTGATTGTCGCGTCAAGATTCTCGCACAGGGCAAGGTCCTGGTAGATCGTCTCGATTCCCAGCGTGCGCGCCTCCATGGGCGACGCCATGGTGATCTCGCGATTGTCCAGCCTGATCTTGCCTTCATCCGGCTTGTAGACACCGGAGATCATCTTGATAAGTGTTGACTTGCCGGCCCCGTTGTCGCCAACAAGCCCCACCACCTCGCCCTTGTAAATATCAAAACCCACATCATCCACGGCCACAAGACCGCCGAAGCGCTTGACAAGGTGTTCGGCGTGCAGAATCAGTTCGCCACGTTGTTGTGGCTTCACGCGCGTGGAATCGTCAATTCTTACATCGCTCATGTGCGCCCCCGGGCTAACTAGACAGTTTCTCGCGCGCTTGGTCAATCAGGACGGCGACGATAATCACCGCTCCCACCAGAATGAATTGCCAATATGGGTCCACTCGAGTGATGACCAGTCCGTTGTTGAGAACAGCGATAATAAGCGCACCGATGAACGTGCCAATCACGGTGCCGGAGCCGCCAAAGAGCGACGCGCCACCGATGACGACCGCGGCAACAGTGTCAAGCACCATTGACTCGCCCGAATTGGCTGCACCGTTTGTGAAGCGCACGTTGTAGACCAACCCCGCAAGCGCTGCCATCGTTGCCGATACCAGGTAAATGAAGATGGTCGTGCGTGCAACAGGGATGCCTGCGCGCAGCGACGCTTCCTTGTTGCCACCGATCGCATAGGTGTGAAGGCCAAAGCGCGAGCGCGAAAGCACCAGGTGCATGACCACCAGCGCTATGAACATGACGATCAATACGTAGGGCAGGATATTGACCACGGACCTCATCTGTTCCTGCACCAGCCCTTCAAAGCGCTGGAAAAAGATGTAACCACGGTCGGCCTGGTAGTACGAAACGTAGCCGTTGCCCAGTTCGCCAATTCCCTTGACGCGCACAGGAACAGGTAGACCACCCGAAAGGAGGAAACCAACACCGCGCGCGATGCCGAACATACCCAGCGTAGCAATGAAAGGCGGTACGTTAAGCTTTGCAATCAGCAGGCCATTGACCAGACCCGCGCCCCATGCCGCTACAAGTCCGACCGCTGCGCTCACAACAACAATTACGAACATGGAGGTTCCGGGCGCGAAGTAGTTCATGATCGTGGCTGAAACCACCGAGACCATGCCCATGATCCAGCCCGCCGAAAGGTCAATCCCTCCGGAAATAATGACGTATGTCTGACCGATCGCGATGATCGTCAGAATTGACATATTGGCAAGAATATTCTGGAAATTGGCCAGGGAGAGAAACGCCTGGCCGCCGGTAATGCTGAAGACAATAATGAGAAATCCGAGGAAGAGCCAGGCCCAGATGGATCCCAGAGTCTCAAGGAACGATCTTCTGGTCGGGGACGGCGCAGTCGTCGTGGTAGATGCAATGGATGCCATACGTGGGGTTTCCTGATCTGGCAGCATAACGGCCGCACGTGCGTGCGAACTTGTGTAAGCGCACCGTGCGGCCGTTGGATGCGCAGGGCGCGCATTCGTTGGACAGCGTTTGAGCGGGGAGCGACCAGGAGGCCGCTCCCCGCCGAGGCACCATACTTACTCGCTCTTGTAGATCGCGTTCTGCGAGTCTTCGGTGTCGACGTTTTCGAGCGTGATCACCTGGTAGCCGGTCGGGTAGCGCTTCTCAATCTTGTCCATCTCGCCGGCCTTGGCAGCGACTGCATAGTCGATGCAAGTCTGGCCCATCTCGTAGGGCAGCTGTGCGATGACGAGGTCAACAACACCGTCGCGCAGGTCCTGGATGGCTGCTTCGGGGGCGTCAAAGGCGGCAACCTTGACGACGCCGCTCAAGCCGGCATTCTTGACGGCCTGTGCTGCACCTTCGGCGCTGAAGAGGTTCGCACCGAAAACGCCACCCAGGTCCGGGTTCGCCTGTAGAAGGGCAGCGGTCTGTTCGGCTGCCTTGGCGGCGCTGTCTTCGTTGTAGTCGACACCCACCAGTGTTACGGCGCCGCCGGTGGCGTCAACCGCATCGCGGCATCCCTGCTCGCGCTGGTCAGTCGTGCTGATGCCCGGGCGAACATTCTGAATGTACAGCTTGCCCGTTCCACCCATGGCCTCGATAATCGCCGTGCAGGCAATGTTGCCGCCTTCGGTGTTGTTCGAGCCAATGTACGAGAGCGGGAACTGGACGTCGCCGGTGGTGTAGTCGCCGGCGGTGTCACCGATGAAAGTGTCGACGCTGAAGACATTGATGCCGGCTTCGGAAGCGGCCTTCAGCGGCTCAATGAACGCCTGCTTGTCGGTAGCGGCAACGCAGATCGCATCGGGCTTGGAAGCCACAACTGCGTCCAGAATCGGGCGCTGCAGAACGGGGTCGAACTGTGCAGGGCCATCAGCCGTGAAGTCGACATTACCGAGCTCTTCAGCGCGGGCGCGAGCGCCGGCTTCCATCGTCACATAGAAACCGTCACCCTTGACGCCGTAAACCAGGGCGACCTTGACGGGCTCACCTGCGGCGGGCGCAGCGGCTGCATCAGCTGCCGGGGCTGCATCAGCGGCCGGGGCTGCGGCGGGCGCAACTGGCGCCACGCATGCTGTAAAGAGCATTGCGAGTACTACGATCAAACCCAAAATAGAAGACGCGCTTCAAATCACGTACCATGAGATGAATCTCCTTTGACCTGCTCGATGGGTTGGTATTGACGAACGAGTGGATGCTACTTTGCACAGTGCAATCATCTGATCGATGATACGCCTCCAGAAGGGAGCGTAGTCTATGGGCAAACGATTGCGCTGGGCTTGCCTTTAGCATACCGCAGTCGCGAGTGCCTGTCAAACGGCATTCGAGATTTCCAGTGTGGCAGTCACAAAGTTGCATCTGGCTTGCGCTTGCGTGCTGAATGGCCCGAAGGTTGCATTGCGAGCGCTGCGCGTTGATTTGGATTGGTCGCCTTGATCCTTTCAAGGTCTCAGCTCAGTATGGATTCGCGCAGCCATCGCGGCAGGTGAAAGTGCTCTGCCACCTGCCTTCGAACGGTTCGCAAGAAGGAAAGGTTTGGACGCAATGACAGGCGACCCAAGTGTTGAATCAGCGCAATTGACCGACAAACGCATCGTCATCACCGGCGCAACTGGTTTGGTGGGCGGGGCCGTGGCGCGCCAATTCATGGCGCAAGGTTACCCAGATCACCATATTCACGCGCGATCCCAATAATGCGGCAGCCAAGATCCCGGGCGCGGCCGCGTATGTTGCCTGGCAACCTGGGGTCACAGGTCCATGGGCCAGTGCCATTGATGGCGCGTACGCCATTATTCACTGTGCCGGCGAATCGCTCTTCGAGCAGCGCTGGAGCCAGAAGCGCAATGATGAGGTTCTCAAGAACCGGTTGCTCCTCTTTCAGGGACTCAGCAACGCGATGGAAGTGGCCGTGCAGCGCCCGCGTACTTTCATCAACAGTTCGTCGCAGGGCTGGTACGGCTTCAGCACAATCACCGACAAGCCGGTGGACGAGGATTCGCCTGCCGATGCCGACCATTGGGGCCAGGAGAGCCTTCAGTTGGAGGCCGCCACGCAGCCAATCGAGAAAATGGGCGTGCGCGTCGTCAATCTGCGCATTGGCTATGTGTTGTCGGCCAGTGGCGGCGGTTTGCCCGCGCAAGTCGAGCAAGCGCAGGGTGGGCGCGGCGGCAGCAAGCCGGCTGACGCCTACCGTTCGTGGATTCACATCGATGACCTGGCGCGCCTCTTCGTCTTTGCCTTGGAGAATGAAGAGATGGCCGGCCCAGTCAATGCAACTGCCCCTGGCGCCGTGACAAACGCGCAGTTCGCCGAATTAATGGGCAAGCAGGTCGGCAAAGAACTCTCGCTCTCTCCGTACTTGCTGGCGCGGCTCTTCCTGGGCAGGGTGGCGGAAATCTATGCCAGGGGCCGCATTGTCGTCCCTCAGAAGGCGCTCGATGCAGGCTTCACCTTCAACTACCCTGGACTGGACGAAGCCTTGAATGACCTCGTGCCGCAAATCAAGCCACCTGCTTGAAGCGCACTGCGCCGACATGCTTTCTCTCAATTCTCAGTGTCTCTCTGTGCCTCCGCGCCTCCGTGTCGCAGTTCTGCATTTCTGCAGTTAGGACGCAGCGCACGCGCTGTGCGGCCCACGCACGCAGAGCAGCAATCTGCTCATCCATCATGCGGCTGAGGGGCACGGTCGTCTGCAGCACCTCGAGCAGGTCGCCCATGCTGAGCGGGCGGCCCTGGTCAAATGCATCATAGAGCGCGGCAATAATCGCCTGCTCGATTTCCGCACCGGAAAGGCCATCGGAGGCCATGGCCAGTGTGTGCAGATCAAAGGCTTCCGGGTCACGATTGCGCTTGCCCAGGTGGATAGACCAGATATCCCGCCGTTCCGATGCGTCGGGCAGATCTACAAAGAAGATCTCGTCGAAACGCCCTTTGCGCACGAGTTCGGGCGGTAGTTGCGTCACGTCATTGGCAGTGGCAATCACGAATACTGGCGCCTTTTTCTCCTGCAGCCAGGTGATGAAGGAGCCAAAGACGCGCGCTGCCGTGCCTGCATCGCTCACGTTGCTCGAGCCAACGCCCGAGAAGCCCTTTTCGATTTCGTCAACCCACAGCACAACCGGTGCGATGCTTTCGGCTACACGAATTGCTGTGCGCAGGTTCTCCTCGCTTGACCCGACAAGAGACTGGAAGAGCCGACCGACGTCGAGCCGCAGAAGAGGCAGCCGCCACGAATTGGCCACCGACTTTGCCACAAGTGACTTGCCGCAACCCTGCACGCCCACAAGCAGAATGCCTTTCGGCTCAGGCAGGCCAAATGCACGGGCCTCAGCGCCAAAGGCGCGTACTCGTTTGCGCAGCCATTCCTTGAGAACCACTAGCCCACCCACGCTGCCTAGTTGCTCATTGCTGGCATAAAACTCAAGCAAGCCGCTCTTGCGGATAATCTGTTGCTTCTCCGCCGTCACTGCCTCTACCGCCGCGCCGTCAAGCCGTCCATCAGCAAGAATGATCGCTTTGGCGATGGCGTTCTCGGCCTCGCCCTCGGTAAGGCCCAGGCAAGCCTGCACAAGACGCACGCGCGTGCGCTTGTCGAGATCAACCGGGACCCGACCGCTCCGCGCCAGGTCGCTCTCGACACGCCCGAGCATCTGCTCCAAGACCCCGGCCGTCGGCAAATCGAAATCGACGACAGTGACTTCCTTCTCGATTTCGGGCGGAATCTTGAGCACTCCCCCAAGCAGGATTACCGTCTTGTTGCTGGCTTTGAGCGCGAAAGCCACTTCGCGCAGGCGGCGCACAACCGCGTTGTCGCGCAGCAACGGGTGAAAGTCACAGAGCACCCAGATGCCTGGTTCCGCATCCTCAAGGATGGCGGAAAGGAGCGCCAGGGCATCTCGTTTGCCGGCATCGGGACGCGTGGGCGTGGCGCTATTGGTGACGCCGGTCGTCAGGCTCCAGATAAGCAGCCGTTTGCGTTGGCTGCGCGCCATCGACTCCACGGCGGCAAGGGCGCGCTTCTCCTCCGCTGTCACAAGCCAAAGAAGCGGGTAGCGGGCGCGGGTGTAGACGTCGAGTTCGCTTGTCATGATGGGACTTTACTCATGGAATGAAGCTAGCCGTGTTGCAAAGTGGGAGTGGGCCAACAATTGATAACGGGAAACTGATAACTCAGGCTAAGCAGAAGCTCGGGTCTTCGTAGCGGGGGGCTTCCAGCCCTCCGGCAGTGGTCGCGCCATTCCCGTAGCGGAGGGCCTCCGCTACGTAGCCGCCTTCTGCGCCGCGGACTTCGCTGCCTTTCGTCGCGGGCCAGTGGCGCTTCTCAGCAATGCGCCGCTACGTAAGAAACTGGGAGTACGGGTAAATCTTCCACTTCTCGAGTTCCTTGCCGTTCACGTAGACCTTTGTTTCATTCCAGTTCATCGCATATTCCCAAAGCTGCCAGAAGCGGCGCATTTCGGACTTCTTGATATGCACGCGGTGAATGACGTGGCGCTGCTCATCCACCAGTGCACTGTAGCCGGGCAGCCGCTGCGCTTGCTTCAGCGCGAACTCGAAGTATTCGGAGCGGCTCTGCCCAAACTCCAGGATCAGCATCCACCCCTGCGCATCCGCATCGGCAGCCTCGGCGCCTGCGACCGCTGCAGTTGATGTGGCAATCGGGACGTCATCGAGCATTTCGGCGATGAGCGGTGCAAGGTGCGGGGTGAGGTCAGGTTGGGCGAAGGTGAGGCGCAGGTCGCGATGGGCGCAGCGCCAGGGAGTCGCTCCGAAGGTCGCCGCCGATTCTCCGT
Organism: uncultured Chloroflexia bacterium; assembly: GCA_963735275.1. GTDB lineage: Bacteria > Chloroflexota > Anaerolineae > Caldilineales > Caldilineaceae > UBA5069. The sequence continues at coordinate 2,364,771 of CAVTKJ010000004.1, forward strand.
TCTGGGCCACTAACGCGACCTCAACGTCAACTTGCTGAGGCGCAGCGCGGCGCAGCGCAAACACGAGTGGGTCGCAGCTCAGACTCTCGCTAAGCGATCGGAGGCGAAGGCCGACGACACCTTCGTCAAGCTTCGCATCGGTGATACCCCACAGCCGTCCGAGGTTCACAACTTCGGCAGGGGTCAGCGGCGCATTGCTAAGTGCCTGCCGGCCAAGCGCAATGCCGACGAGGTGCGGCGCAAGAAAGCCCTCGGCAAGCCACGTGGCCAGCCGTTCACCATCGCCCAGAAGGATATCCGCGAGAAGCGCAGTGCGTGAGCGTTGCTCGTTGGATCGCCAGTCGGGCCAGGCTTCAAAAGAGCGCAGCGTGGCAACACACTGTTCGAGTAGTTCGCTCTTGCCGCTCGTCAGTGCGTCAAGCAAGCCGCACTCAATATGCGCGAGAAAAAGCTGTTGAAAGGCAGCCGGCGCTTGATGCACCGGTTCATTCAGCCAGCGCAAGAAGTGACTGCGCGCCTCCGGGGAAAAGCCTGCGTAGCCAAGACCCGGCGCAGGCCACTTCTCGGGAGGCAAGGTTGCCGGCGTGATTTCTTCTTCGGGCATCCGTGCGAGTGTGGCGTCAATCAGGGCATAGTCGTCCAGCGGGTCAGTGCTCGCAGGCAGGATGCGCACCCCGCTCGCGGCCAGCACCTCAGTCGCATTGGCAAGGAGCGCATGCATTGGCGCATCCCTGCCGGCAATGCGCGCCAGAGTATTCACCGTGAGCACGGACGGTACGGGCTCGGGTTGACGCAGTTTGGCCATGCCGCCATTGTACCGGAGGGCGCAAGCGCTCCCAAGTGTCCGTGCTGCCTTGAAAGTAGCAGGAGAGAGGCGCAGGTGCGCGCTACCTTTGATTGGGCGCCCACTTATCCAACGCACCGAAGGCGCTGCATGGCAGACAGCGCCCAATGGAGGGCCGGCGCAGTCGAACTTTACCCCTTTTCGCTCGAGATGATAGACTGAAGGACATGAGTCTCTTTCTCCTGGCGCGCTTCCTTTTCGGTTTGGTGCTTCTCGTGATTGGCGCAGAGACGCTCGTCCGTCAAGCTTCACGCATCGCACAGAATCTCGGCGTTGCCCCCGTGGTCATTGGCCTCACCGTCGTCGCGTTTGGCACCAGCGCTCCAGAACTGGCGATCAGCCTCCAGTCGGCATTCGCAGGATCAGCCGACATTGCGATTGGCAACGTGGTGGGCAGCAATATCGCAAATGTGCTGCTGATTCTTGGCGTTTCCGCGTTGATCACACCCATGCTCGTGGCCCAACAGTTGATCCGCACTGACGTGCCGATCATGATCGGTGCATCGATTCTTTTCTACTGGATGAGCTGGAATGGATACATTACTCGTTTCGAGGGAATTCTCCTTGCTTTACTGCTCGTTGCCTACATCGCGTTTGTAGGGCAGCAGGCGCGCCGCACCAGCCCTGCGGTAACGCGTGAGTATGCGGAGAACTTTTCCCAGAGGCGCGACTATATACAGGGCGGCACTGTAACTCGGCTCTTTATACTGGCGATCGGACTGGGTGTGATGGTCTTGGGGGCGCGTTTTCTTGTGGACAGCGCTTCGGCGATGGCACGATCGCTTGGCGTCAGCGAACTCATCATCGGCCTGACAATCGTTGCCCTCGGCACCTCCGCCCCCGAACTTGCGACCTCGATCGTTGCCTCCATGCGCAGCCAACGCGACATTGCGGTGGGCAACATTGTGGGGAGCAACATCTTCAATATTCTCTTTGTCGTCGGCACAACTGCGGCCATTTCCCCAAAGGCTCTGGTGGTGGCGCCGTCGGCGCTGGACTTCGATATTCCCTTTATGGTTGCGGTCGCGCTTGCCTGTCTGCCGGTCTTCTTTGTCGGATCGGCTGTCCGGCGCTGGGAAGGGCTGCTTTTCGTTGCATACTATGTCGCATACACGGCATACCTGTACATGTCGGCGACCGGCCTGGATGTTATCCACGACTACAGCCGCGTTTTGCTCTTCTTTGCGGCCCCTCTCACGATCCTTGGTATTGTGCTTTCCGTGGTGGCGGATGTGCGTCGCCGACGCAGCGTCGCAGCGATTGCGCAGGCCGATTGACGCGCTAATGGCCGGCGACGAACGGTACCCCATTCCCGCATCCGCATTTCGCGTTGAGGACGAAATCCTGCGCAGCCGCTTCATCACCTCCGTGGGCTGCGCTCCAACAATCGACGCGGCTCGCGCATTCATCGCAGAAGTGGCCGCTGCGCATGCCGACGCCTCGCACAATTGCTGGGCCTATGTGGTTGGGCCGCCCGGCAGTACGGCGCAGGTGGGGATGAGCGACGCCGGTGAACCACACGGCACTGCCGGCCGGCCAATGCTCAACGTGCTTCTTCACTGCGGCATGGGTGACATTTGCGCCGTGGTGACTCGCTACTTCGGGGGCACGCTTCTGGGCAAAGGTGGACTGGTGCGCGCCTACAGCGGCGGCGTGACGCATGCGCTCGAAGGACTTCCCCGCATGGAGCGAATCCCCAAGAGTACGCTGCTGCTTGTGATCGAGTACACGGCGCTTGCACCATTGCGACGGCTGCTTCCGAATTATGAGGCCGTTTTCCTTGCCGAGGAGTTTGCTGCGGACGTCACCTGTCGCGTCGAACTGCCGACCGCAAGGCTCGAAGCGTTCTGCGCGGCGGTCACCGAAGCAACAAGTGGGCAGGCGCTCATTGACGAGTTCGTCTCGACCACTCCCTGAATCCCCATACACTCAACCCACGAGGTCTTGATGCAATACTTCTGGCTTCTGATCACAGCCGCGCTCGCTTATGTTTCCGGCATGGCAATTGTCTACGCACTCACCGGCAATGTTCGCCACATCCGGCGCTATCAGGCGCTGGCAATCGGCGCCGGGCTCATTGCCCTTGTGGTCGCCGTAAGTCAACTGGACGGATGGCCGCGCGTTTTGGCCATTTTGCTTGTTCCGACGATGCTGATCATCGGCTATTTGAGCCGGACGCGAACGTTCCTGCATTCCGAAGACACGCGTGATTTGCCGCCATTGACTCGTACTTTCGACGACACAAACGCTACCAGTGCAGGATTCACCGCCGTCATCTACCTGGCCCATGGCGAGCCGGTCCATTACGACCCCATTGGCATTCTCAATGCGTTTCGCGAGGCTGACGCCGCAGGCATGCCGATTGGCCCCTCATGGGCGCGGCCGATTGCCGTATCGCAGGTGCGCAAACAATACCTGCACGGTCAGCAGAGCGAACAGCGCAATATCCACAGGCGCACCCTCAAAGCGCTGGAGAGCGCAGAGCAAGCGGCCGACCGGCCCTCTCAACGCTACTATCTCGCCTTTCTGGATGACGAGCCGCGACCCGAGGCCGCCGTGATCCAGGCGCTCAATGATGGCGCAAGCGAGCTTGTTGTGCTCGAGGTCTTTACAGTCGACACGCCGCACTCGGCGGCCGGTCGCCGCCACATGACCGAGACGCTGGACGGCGTGGCCGGCGCGCCGCCGATCCGGTTCAGCGGCGCACTGGCCGATTCGCCCGCGCTGCAGCAACTTCATGCGCAACGTGCGGCAGCGCTGACGCCCTCAGACGCGCGTGCCAAGACGGGGGTCCTGCTCGTGGCGCTGGGGCGCACTGCCACCTGGGATGAACTCTTCCCCGAATCCTCGGCGGCCGAGAAACGTTTTCTGGCCGGTGCACAGGCTGCCCTGGAGGCGAAGGGCTTTGCACTCGTGCGCCAGGCGCGGCTGCATGGCAACCCGGAGCCGATGAACATGGCCGAGGCATTGACCGAAGAGGGCGCGGAGACGGTTCTTTACGCTCTCGTCACTGAAAGTGCAGACTCCGACCTTACGCAGCGCACAATGCCCCAGTCCTTTGCGCACGCTGTCTTGCCGGATGGCGTCGCGCTTGTCAATCTGGGCGGCTGGAACGACGATCCCCAGCTTGTTAAGGCGCTGCAGGATGCTTTGCACCCGAACACGGCGCCATGACGCCAAAGCGCACAAAATCAAGTCTTCCGACTCGCAGAAGCGTCCAAATCGCGCGACGGGGGCTTGTGGCCTTGCGATTGGCTGCCTTTCGCGAGCCCAAGACTGAAGGCTAGGAACTCTCCACTGCACGTCCCCGGTGAGATTGCGCATTTGCGCTACAGTTGATGGCGGTGGTGCACGAGCCTTTTCACCACAATGGCAAATTGATGCTCGCTGGGCGTCTCAGAAGTCAGCGAGCCGCCATTTCGCGGCCTCGTTGACACTCAATGTCTGCGTTGACAGCCGCCGCCGGGCGCGCTACAATGCCGACTATGAGCGATCCATCGATGACTTCCTACACTGCAGATGCTCAAACAGGCAAGACCGCGGCTTCTCCCGAAGAACACGGTCTCCCCGAAGCCTTGCCGGACAGCCTGCCGCCGGCTGTCGGCCCGCCGCCCGCCAAGGCGCCGCAGCCTTCTCCGGGTCTCCAACCAGTCGTCTCGTACGTCTCCAGCGACTCCGACAGCCACTCACTTGGCACACGCGTTGTCGAGCCATTGCGCGACAGCAAGCAGGCCGTGCGCGGCAACCTCTACGCGGTCGTCGAACTGAGTGGCGGGCCCGCCCCTGCCGACGTGACCGAGCGGCTCCTCAGCTTGCTTCAGCGCACATACTACACGGCACACGGTAGCCAATCAGCGGTGCTGAGCGAGGCTGTACGCAGTGCATACGGCGTTGTGAGCGAATACAATGCCCAGAACCCGACAGCTCAACTACGCGTTTCGCTTGCCTGCGCCACATTGCTCCAGACGCGGTTGCTACTTGCCTGTGCAGGAGCAGCGTTTGCCATCCTTCGTGCGGGCGAACGTATCGAGTTGTACCCAGACCACCTGAATAGCGCACTGCCGCACAATCCCGACGATAGCGCCGACGTCGAGGTGCTTAAGTGGGAGTTGGCCGCCGGTGACGTCGTTCTGCTTTGCGGCCCGGCCTGGAGCGATCGCCTGCCCGTCAAGACACTTGCCGCGACGGTCTACTATGTATCGGCCGACACCCTGGAGGATGCCACTGCGGGTCTGCGCGAACAGGCTGGGGGAAGTGTCGGCCCAGGGCTGCTGTTTGTATTGCAGCCTGAAATCCCGCAGCCGCCCCAGCGCGCGCCGACCCCGCTCACGGCACCCAGGCGCGCAGCGCCCGCGGGATTGCCCACTTCCGTTTCTGCTGCAGCACCGGTAAATTCACCGGCGAGCGACGCTCCCGCGCCAACGTCGCCGTATGCCCCACCGCCGCTGGCGTCTGCTTCGTCCGCTGATGATGATCCGGACAAGTCTTCTGAAGTTCCGTCGTTCTTGCGGCGCAGCGAGATCGCAGCCGGACTTTCGATTGAAGCGCCCACCGCACAACCCGCCGCGACGCCCGCGACCAACTTCGAGCCTTTTCCCACACTCGCCGTCACGCTCATCGCCGGCGGCGACGCTGAGATGCCTGCTGCCGACGTCACGCCGGAGTCGGACGCACAGGGTGAGGTTGCCTCGACCGCTGATCGCGTGCGCGCAAGCGCGAAAGAGAACGCAGAATCGCGCCCGCATCTTCTTCCGGCAGATGCTTCCCGAAAAGCGAACGCCCAACCCGGCTGATTTTGAGCTGCTTGAAGATGAAGATGGTGACCACGGTGCAGAACCAGTGATGGGCGAAGCGCCGAAGGCTGCAGGTGCCGCGGCTGCGTCAGTTGCGGCCCCCGCCCTACTGCAACCCGTCACTATGCCACCGCCCACCTACGAGGCGATTGAGCAGCCACCCTTTGAGCCACCTGCTGCTGCGAAGGGCAGTCGCGCTCGTCTGTTCATCACCCTCGCAATCCTGATCGCCCTCCTCGTGCCCGTCGCCGTGGCAGCGTACTACTGGTCTGCAGGCAACAACGTGCGCTCCGAGGCCGAAATGCTCGTCACACTCGCGCAGTCGCGCATCTCATCGGCGCAGGATGCGCTCAACGCCGCCGACAATCGCACCGCGCTCAGTCTTGTCAGCGAGGCGCAGGACTATCTGGATCGCTCGGTCGAACTCGTCGGGCCGACGCAGGCGTCAGGCGAACTGAGCGCCCTGGTGCGCCGCATTCAGCAGGAAGCCTCCAATACCAAATTGCTCTACGGACTCACCTCGCCCCTGATCGTTTTTCCGGACGGCGCCGCGCCGACACGCATGCTTGTCGTCGACCAGGACCTTTATATCCTTGACCCAGGGCGCGGCGTCCTCGAGCGCTACCGCCTTGATGAAACGCTCAATCAGCTTGCAGACCCGAATGGGACACCTGTTCTCTCTACCGGCCAGACCCTTGACGAAGCGGTTGTTGGCGATCTCATCGATATGGCCTGGCAGCCCGTCGTGCCGGGCTATGACGACAAGGCAACTCTGCTTGTTCTCGATTCCAAGAACCAGGTATATCGCTTCGACCCACGCGTCGAAGGCCCAAGCAAGCTCGAAATGGGCGGTGCAGCGGACTTCAACTCCCTCCGCCAGCTCGAGACTTTCAACCGCCGGCTGTACGTGGCCGACGCGGGGCGCGGTCAGGTGCTGCGTTATCCTGAAGGGCGCTATGACGAGGAGCCAACCGATTGGTTCGCGGCGCCAGTCAATCTCGACGAAATGAAGACCATGCGCATTGACGGTGATCTCTGGCTCATGCTCAAGAATGGTCAGATTCTGCGCTTCTTTGGCGGCGAACAGGTGCCCTTCTCGCTGGACAACAGCGTGGGCCTCGTGCGCGAGCCGGTGGATTTCACCATCGGCGACGGCACCAACCCCTTCATTTATGTGGCTGACCGCAGCGGCGAGCGGATCTGGGTCTTCGACCGCGACGGAAAATACTCCAAACAGTTCGCCGCACCCGAGGGAAACCCCTTGCGCGGCCTCAATGCGATCAACATCGAAGATGTCACGGACTCGATCTTTCTGTTGACTTCAACGGCGCTCTACAAGCTTCCGCTTCCTGCGGACTGACGCCTGAAAACGCCAAGCCCGCGGCGTCTGGCGAACAGACTGTTTTCAGTCCAACACCTGGCAATTCTCCATTGCTTCGGCGCCCGAATTGTCGTCTTGACTCAACGCACTGGATTTCTCTCCTGAGACGCAACGCGCGTGGCTTGCGCGCGCCCCTGCGGCGCGTTTGAGACGCAACCACACCGTGGTATAGTCTCAGCGTATGCAGAACCGCACGCCGTACGACCCCTACCCATACCCCCCGCCAAGCGACAGTGAGGCGAGCGCAAATTCGCGCCCGGCGATCATCGCGACCATCGCGTACACAGTTGTCATTCTGCTGCTGGCACTTTGGTCCGGTTACGAACTTTTTGGATGGATGCGCGACCGCGTTGTGGCGGACCTGCCCACGTACCAGCCGCATACCTCCGCGAGCGCGCCCGCAGCTGCCCAAGGTGGAGACGCCGTTGCAGCCACCAATGGTCAGCCGGCGCCGGACACCGTCGCCGTTGCACCGCGCACCCCATCCATCAACGTGCTTATCCTTGGCACCGATGAACGTCCCAACGAGGGCGCACCACAGCGAACCGATACGCTCATCCTTGCCACACTGGACCCAGACTCGCAGACCGCAGGTATGCTCTCGCTCCCGCGCGACTTGTATGTGCCTTTCCCCACGCTCGGGTACAGCACCAAGATCAACACAGCCTGGGGCATCGGCGAACAAGCGCGTTATCCAGGCGGCGGGCCGCAACTCGTCATGGACACGGTCGGCAGTATCGTGGGGCAGTCCGTGCCCTACTATGTGCGCATCAACTTCACCGGCTTCACGGAAATCGTGGACCTGATTGGGGGCATAGACATCAACGTGCCCAAGACAATCAACGACGAGAGTTACCCTACAGCCGACGAGGGCATTGAGACTTTCTACCTTGACGCGGGAATGCAGCACATGGATGGCGCCACCGCGCTCAAGTACGCCCGCACGCGCAATGTCGATGATGACTACGGGCGCTCCGGCCGGCAGCAGGATGTCATTCGTGCGGTCATGGCAAAAGTGAAGAGTGCGCAATTGCTGCCCACGTTGCTCGCTCGCACGCCACAGTTGCTCTCGACTCTGCGCAACAGCATTGAAACCAACATTCCAATCGACAAGTTGCTGGAACTGGCAACCTACGTCAATGACAATCCGCCGCGCGAAATAAGGCAACTTGTTCTCGACAGTCGCTTTGGCGAAGAGACGTACAGCCCTGAAGGCATGTGGATTCTGGTTCCCGACCGCGCCAAAGTGCGCGCGGCAGTGAGCACTTTCTTCACGCCACCTGCCGCAACTGCAAACGCGAGCGTAGGCGCTGTCGATGCCAGCCGGGTGAACATTGAGGTACTCAACGGTACGGGCATACCGGGAATGGCCGCCAAGACGCGGGATTTGCTCGAAGCCGCCGGCTGGCAGGTAGATGCCATCGGCGACGCCGATCGCGGCGACTACTCGCAGAGCATCGTCATCAATTACGGCGTTTCAGAGGCCGTGATCCAGCAGTTGAGCAGCGCCATGGGCATTTCACCTTCACTTGCAAGCGTGAGCGGTCTCAATCCGGACACACATGTAGAGTTGCGACTTGTGCTCGGCCGCGATCTCCTTCCCATCATCGACAAATAGCGGTCACAATGCACCGTCACCGGCCGTCTGCCGCGAAGGGCTGGCTACACTCATGAAGCGACTGCTCGGGCGCGCCCTTCTCGCTGGACTCGCGGCAACTGGTTGGGCGGCAGTGCGCCTGGAACCTCTCCGCATGGCAGAAATGCCGCACAAAGCGGAGGACTTCGCTGATGCGCTCGAGCACGTGCGCCGCCTGCAGGCAGTCGATGAACCGTCCACCAACCCGGTTTGCCGCACACGCCTCTGGAGTCATGGCCAGGCCACCCCTGTAGCCTTCGTGCTCCTGCACGGATTCAGCAACTGCCCGGCGCAATTCACCCAGTTTGCCGAGATTCTCCATGCGCAAGGCCACAACGTGTTCGCCCCGCGTCTGGCGCACCACGGCCACGCCGATGTAATGGCGCCCGATTTCGCGCGCCTCACGGTCGAGGAAATGGTCGCGCTCGTCAACCAGAGTTGCGACGCGCTCCACGGCCTGGGTGAGCGCCGCGTCCTGGTCGGCTTCTCGCTCGGTGGCGCGATGGCTGCCTGGGCCGCCCAACAGCGCCCGGACCTGGACCATGTGGTCATTGTCGCACCGCCCGTGGCGCTCAAGAGCATACCCCTCCACCTGCGACGTCTGACAGCCAACGTGCTTGCTCTGATACCCAATCGATTTGTGTGGTGGGATGGCGAGGCACGCGCAAATCGCGCCGGCCCACCCCATGCCTATCCGCGCTGACGCGACCCGCGCCATCGGGCAGATCGCGCGCCTCGGCGCCCTTCTCGAGGCGCACGCGCGCAAGTCGCTCTACGCAGCGGACAAGATCACCGTCATCACGAACCCGTGCGATGACACGGTTGACAACGAAGGAATTGCGCGCGTGGTGGCCCAATGGCGACGTCATGGCGGCCCCGTGCATACCTACGCCTTGCCCGCGGCATGGAACGCCCCACACGACATCTTCGATCCGCTGCAGCCACTCCAGCAGACAGCGCGCATCTACCCCCAATTGCTCGAATGGATCGGCGAATAGCGGCGCTGCGTGCGGGGACGAACAGTTGCAATAATAAAGTGCGCCGGCATTGCACCGGCGCACTTGACTATTTCTAGCTGTGAATCGGGCTTGAACCTACCATGCAATGTGCGTCAACTCTACAGCGTCGGCGGTGCGAGAAAAGACAATGCCCCCGGCAAAGCCCTGCGCAGTGAAGTCGCCACTGGTAAACTCGTGAGTAACCGGCATTCCCAGCCCCACACGGCGCGCATACGCAGCAAGCAGCGTCTCGTGGCTCGATTCAATGCCAACGCGTAACCATGCATCCTCGCGCAGCGTACGCAGCGCCACATCTTCCGTTCCTACAGGGGTAGGGCGGGGCACTGAGGGCGTCCCGCCGGACGGCTGCGACTTGCCACCGCCGGCGTCCGTTTCGTCCGGTCCACCGGCATCCGGCGCAATCACGGGCGGCAGTGGCAGTTCCTGCGATGGTCCCGCGACCCAGGGAAGGAAAATATGGTTGTCACCAGGCAGTAATGGAGGAGCCTCCTGGCGAACTGCCTGCCATACAACGAAGAAGGAGACATGGTTGTTGGAGGGCATGCCGCCGCCGCAGAAGACTTCTGAAGCACCTTCCGGCGCCCAGCACCACGGCCCCTGCTGGCCGCTCTCGGGGAAGTAGTTCGCGCCGCCGTCCATGGGGATGTTGGCCCATCCGGATTGTACTTTGGTGCGCCGCAGCACATAGCCATCGTAGGTCGGGTTGCCAAGTTGCTCGAAACCATCCGACCAGTAGCGGATTTCCGCATCCGGCACAAACTTGCCATCAAGTCCAAGCACATAGGCAAAAATGTGATGATCGGCCCCCGCGTCGTCAAAATAGTCTGGCGCGCCCCAGGGCTTCAAATAGGCTTCGCGCGCCCACGCATCCACTGACCCCATCTTGCCCGCAGGCTCCCACGTCCCGTCGCGCGTTGTGAAGACATCCTTGATCACATAGGCAATCTGGCCTTGCGGCTTGTCGGGCCGTTCAGAAATGCGTTTGATGGTCGTCTTAAGGTACTCCACCCAGCTCCCCAGCCGGCGCGGGATCTCGCTCGATGGTGGCTCAGTCGGCGGTTGGGGCGGTGTGACGGGAACCGTCGGCGGCGCCTCGCCAATTTCAGCCGGAACCGCCTGCCAAATCACGAAGGTCGAAATGTGTTGATTGGCCGGTAAGCCGCCCCCTGCCATCACCTCGGCTCGACCTGCAGTTGTCCAGCACCAGGGCCCACTTTCACCGCGTTCGGGCATGAATGAGCTGCCGCTGAACAGAACCAGATTCGCCCAACGCGATTTCTCCTGTGCGGGTTGGTCAACGTAGCCTTCATAAGCGGGATTGCCGAGCGAATCGAAGCCATCGGACCAGAAGCGAAGTGCTTGGTCCGGCACAAGTTTGCCGTCGAGACCTAGCACCGCGCCGAATAGATGGTGGTCGGCGCCCGCCTCCTCGAAGTCGGCGCTCAAGTAGCTGTCGCGCGCCCACTGCGGAATGCTGCCGGGCTGGTCGGTTGGCTCCCACGAACCGTTGCGCGTCGTGAAGACATCCTTGATCAGAAAGACGAGTCCATCCTGAACAGGCGGGTCATCAGGTCGCTCGGCGATAGGCTTGATCGCCATGTTGAACGCACTCACCCACTCGCTAACGCGCCGCTCGAGCGCCGGAGACGGCGGCGGCTCGGCCGGATCGGTTGGCGGCGGAGGCGCGGTATCCGTTCCCCCCGGCCCGCTGAGGGAGTCGGACTCCGCCGCGTCAAGTCCACCGCTTTCGGTATTCACGTGCGCCCACGTGCCTCGCTCTGAACGGTCGGCAAGCATCGTTGCCACCTCCCCATTGATATCGTACGAAGCCCACGGGCCAGTCACGCCCAGGCTGTAGACTGCATAGCCCATCACGCGCCCCGAGAACCTTTCGAGGTACCCACCTGCACGCAACAACCCGTCGACATATGCGTTTGCCGTTGAGAGCGACCTCCACCCTGCGGGGTCAGGACCCTGGAGCAAACCATCCAGCCCGAATTCGGTCACCGCAAATTGAAGCTTCTTGAAAGGAATGCGCCTCAACACCTGGTGTTCGAGGCGATGGATGTGCCAGTCAATCGTTGGTTTGGTCATATCGGGCGCGGCATACTGGTGGACCGCCACACAGTGGCCATTGCGCTCTGCACGCGCGAGGGCCGGATAAAGGATTCGCCAGGCCGCGATCCGGTCGTCATTTGGCAGATCGGGGTTGCCTACAGCAAAGCCGAAAAGCGCACAGCGATAGCCTGCCGTCTCCGCCAGCGCCATGCGCGCGAGCTCGAAATCGTTGAGTAGGGGCAAGTCGTTTGTGCTCTGGTGGACTTCGTTGGCAACCTGCCAGAAGTCTACATGGGGCGACATGTGTGCCTGTGTCAGCTCGTGCGCCCACGTCGCGGCGGCGCGCGCATCGGCTTGTATGCGGTCCGAGACCTCGCCATCCGGCGCATAGACTCGCCCGATGATGGCTGCTTCTGGGCAAACGCGCCGCAACTCACGCATTTCGTCGGGATTCGGGTCCACGACAACGATCAAGCGCGGTTGCCAGCGTTCCAGCAATTCGAGGTGCCGGTGCACGCCCCCCAGGATGTGTGGCCCGATGATGGCGCCACGGCCGCGCTCAACGCGCGCCATGTAGGGAAGTGGATCGCAGTATCCGTACCAGCCGTCAGCGCCACTGTAGGGACGCACGCGCATGCCAAAATGAAGGTGCGCCGCACCGCCGCCCTCTTCTCCACCGCTTAAGCCCACCTGCTGCGCCGCGTCGACCCTCTCGCCGGCGCGCACGTGCACCTCGGCAAGTTGCGCATAGACGCTTTGCCCCCACACATGCTCAATCAACACCGATTGTCCGTAGCCCGAGGCATCACCCGCCCAGATTACGCTGCCTTCGTGAACGGCACGCACAGGTGTCCCAACGGGCAAAGCCAGGTCCACGCCTTCATGTCCGAGAAGCGAGGAACCGGTATCGTCCGCGTGCGGCCGCGGCCCCCCCGCCGTCGCGGCGCCGGTCGGCGGCGCGCCAAAGGGCTTGATAATTGGATAGTCGCCCGCGAAGGGCATGCAGCGAAGCATTGTTCTGGCCCCGAAAAAGGGTTTGGGCGTAGCGCCGTGTGGTGTTTGCGCCAGACTAGTCTGGTTGGGCAGTTGGCAACATGATAGTGCAATCCCCGCTCGATGGCAACCACTTTTCATGACTATCCCAAAGCCTCTCAATAGTCAGCAGTTTCCGATTGCACCAGCGAACTGCACCTCATCTCCTGCCCTTCTCCGCATGGAGAAGGGCAGGAGATGAGGTGCAGTTCTTGCAGTGGAGCGTCCATTGCGTTGCCCACTCGGCCGCATCCACATGCTTGAGTCACCTCATTACAACGCGCCGAAAAGTTGACAAGTGTCGCGCCAATCAAGTATGATTTTATCAATCTAATTGATCCAATGATTAAGCATTGCGGATGATTGAACAGGGCGCTGGAGTTTCTGCAAGGGAACGGCATTCAATAATGGTTCAGTCCAGTATCGACTCCGACTTTCTCAGATACCTCTTCGAGAACGAGTGCAAGCCCGGCGATCGGCTGCCCTCGCTCGCTGAATTGAGCGCAACCACCGGCGTCAGTGTGGGCAAGTTGCGCGAACAACTCGAAGTCGCGCGCATGCTTGGGCTTGTTGAGGCAACGCCCCGTCGCGGCATTATTCGCACTGAGTACGATTTTCTGCCACCCGTACGTTTGAGTTTGCTGGCTGCACTTGCCACAGAGCGCCGGCTCTTTGACGCGTTCAGCAGCCTGCGCAGTCACCTTGAACTTGCCTACTGGGACGAAGCAGTTGCCCTGCTGGAACCGGCGGACCATGAACACCTACGCGAACTCATGGAGCGCGCATGGGACAAACTCAACCAGCCACGCATTCAGATTCCCTCGCAAGAACATCGCGAATTGCACCTTGCCATTTTTCGCCGCCTGAACAATCCCTTTGTGCTCGGTCTTCTCGAGGCCTATTGGGATGGCTATCAGGCCGTCGAGTTGAACACCTATGCGGATTACGGCTATCTGCGTAGTGTCTGGGAGTACCACGGACGAATTGTGGACGCCATAGCAGCCGGAGACTGCGCGCTGAGCAAGCAATTGCTGCGCGAACACATGCAGTTGCTCACAAGTCGTGGCGTCGCGATGGAGTCACACGCCCCCGTGATGGCGCAGTCGCCAGCAGAAGTACGTTGAGAGCGCACGGTACACAGGCAGGAGAACTCGTGTGCGCCGAGTCTTGAAGTGTAGAGTCACGTTAGCGGAGTGGAGAGCCCGTTATTTCAGAGGTTCACGGAGAGATCATGATGAGCGTCGCAGTGCAGACTTCGCCTGAGGTAGCAGATCGCCCCAGGGTGGTGAATGACTTCAACATCAATGTGGCAACAGCCAACGGTTCCGGCAGCCAGACAAGCAACAGCCTGCTGATCCGCTCACTGTTCAAAATGGGCATTCCTGTCACAAGCAAGAACCTCTTCCCCAGCAATATTCAGGGATTGCCCACCTGGTACAACATTCGGTTGAGCAAGGAAGGCTTTCTGGCGCGCCGCGAGGCGGTCGAGGTCATGATCTGCATGAATGGTGCAACGGTGGCCGAGGACATGGCATCGGTGGCCCCAGGCGGGATCATCATCTATGACGATGCCCTGCCAATTGCCGACCATCGCAAGGATGTCTCCTACTACGCGGTTCCTGTGAAGGAGCTCGTCAAAGGTGCCAATCTGCCCTTTGCCCTCCAGAAATATGTGGGCAATATGGTCTATGTGGGCGTCGCGGTCCACCTGCTTGAAATCGATATCGAGCAGATTCGCGAGGCGCTTGTGTGGAACTTCAACGGCAAGACGAAGCCCGTTGAAATGAACTGGGACATGGTGATGCGCGCCTACAACTGGGCGAAGGAGAACATCGTCAACGACCAGCCCTTCCGCTGCGAGCGCATGACAGGCTTCAATGAAAACAAGGTGCTCATCGACGGCAACACCGCCGCCGGTCTGGGTGCGCTCTATGCAGGTGTTTCGTTCATGGGCTGGTATCCGATCACGCCGTCTTCGAGTCTGGCCGACGCGGTCAATTCCTATATTCCCCAGTTGCGCATCGACCCGGACACGGGCAAATCAACCGTCGCGGTCGTGCAGGCAGAGGACGAGCTTGCGGCCATCGGCATGGTGTTGGGTGCAGGCTGGGCCGGGGCGCGCTCCATGACGGCGACAAGCGGCCCGGGCATCAGCCTTATGGCCGAATTCGTGGGATTGGGCTACTTTGCCGAAATCCCTGCGGTCATTTGGGACGTGCAGCGCATGGGGCCAAGCACGGGGCTGCCCACGCGCACCGGGCAATGCGATATCCTCTCCACGTACTATCTGAGTCACGGTGACACGCGCCACGTGCTTCTCTTCCCGTCGACGCCCAAGGAAGCCTTCGAGATGGCCGGCATGGCGCTGGATCTGGCCGAACGCCTGCAAACGCCGATCTTCGTGATGAGCGACCTGGACCTGGGAATGAATCTCTGGGTCAGCGATGAGTTTGAGTACCCCGAGGCGCCGCTGGACCGCGGCAAGGTGCTCAGCGCCGAAGACCTCACGGAACTCAAGGGCAAGTGGGGACGCTACCTTGACGTGGACGGCGACGGCATTGGCTATCGTACATTGCCGGGGACAAACCACCCCATGGCATCCTACTTCACCCGCGGCACCGGGCATACTCCCTATGCCACCTACACGGAGCGTCCCGAGGATTGGGAAAACAATCTTCTGCGTCTGCGCCGCAAGTTCGACACGGCGCGCACGCTTGTGCCTGCGCCCATTCTGGACGAAGTTGCCGGTGCACGCATCGGAATCATCAGCCTGGGCAGCAATGATCCGGCTATTGAGGAAGCGCGCAGCCGCCTGCGCGCGACGGGCGTCGAGACTTCGTACCTTCGCCTCCGTGCTCTGCCAATTAGCGAAGAAGTTGAGGCCTTTGTCCAACAGTACGACACCGTCTATGTGATTGAGAACAACTTCGACGGGCAACTTCACCACATTTTGACGAGCGAATTGCCGAGTCATGCGCCAAAGCTTGTGAGCACAAGCAAGTGCGACGGCTTGCCGCTCTCTGCCCGCTGGATTACCGAACAGATCAACAACTAGCGCGCCTGCACGACGCGGAGGGATTACTCATGAGCAGTGAACTTGAAAAGCAGACGACTGCCGCAGCCGCAAAGGCCCGTCCGGCTGCAGGTCCCAAGCTGAATCTGATTGGGCTTGACAAGACAGAGTACAAGGGAAGCAACAGCACGTTGTGCAATGGCTGCGGACACGACTCGATCAGTGCGCGCATCATCAATGCGGCGTGGGATTTGGGGTTGGATCAGTCACAGGTTGTCAAGTTCAGCGGCATTGGCTGCAGCAGCAAGACGCCGGCCTACTTCCTGGGGCGGAGCCACGGTTTCAACGGCGTCCATGGTCGCATGCCTTCGGTTGCCACGGGCGCGCTGATGGCGAATCGGACACTGACGGCCATCGGCGTCAGCGGCGACGGCGACACTGCATCAATTGGCATTGGCCAGTTTAAGCACATGGTGCGCCGCAACGTGAACATGGTCTATATCGTGGAAGACAATGGCGTTTACGGTCTCACCAAAGGCCAGTTCAGCGCCACTGCCGACCGTGGCCAGGTCCTCAAATACTCCGGCACCAACGAGTTTATGCCCCTCGACATCTGCATTGAGGCGCTCGCGGCCAATGCAACTTTCGTGGCGCGATCTTTCGCCGGCGACGCAAAACAGCTTGAAGCCCTTCTCAAAGCGGCCATTCGCCATCGCGGCCTCGCCGTGCTGGACGTTATCAGCCCGTGCGTGACCTTCAACAATCACGAGGACAGCACCAAATCTTACTCCTTCGGCAAGGAGAACGAGATTCCGCTCCATGAGCTGAACTTCATCCCCAGCTTTGAGGAAATCCAGATTGACGAGTACGACGACGAGACTGAGGTGCAGTTGCACGACGGTTCGTGGCTCGTGCTCAAGAAGTTGGGCGAGGAGTACGATCCCCGAGACAAGATGCTTGCCTACAAGACGCTGGAGGATGCGCGCAACCAGCAGAAGCTGCTGACCGGTATCTTCTACATCGAGCCGGAGAAGCCGAACCTGGCCGAACTGCTCGGGATTGTCGATACACCACTGGCGCACCTACCCGCCGAAAAGCTGCGCCCGACGCGCGAGAGCCTTCACAAGATCATGGCCTCGCTGTAGAGGCTCAACAACTTCGACGCAGAGGCGCAGAGACGTAGAGGCACGCAGAGAACAACAAAGAAACGACGAGAGGGGAGGAGACGCACTTGAGCGTCTTCTCCCCTCCTGACATTCTTTGCTGTTCTCTGCGCCTCTGCGCCTCCGCGTCGAAGTTGTCAGTTACTCCGCACGACAACGTACTTGCGGTTGCGCAGCGTCGCCAGTGTGCAGCCCTCACTCGAGCCACAGGTCTCGCAGGGTGTCGCACCGCCGTCGATTTCAATCAGGCGCCCGCGCTCGCGCAATGTTCGCACCATCCCGTCCACAGCCGAGGGTTCCGCGTTGAGACGCCGGCTCAGCTCTGCGGTGCTGAGGCAGCCATCACTTGTTTCGATGAGTTTGATTAGTTCCCGAAGCATGAAGGCCCTCTCCTATCCCAATCCAAGCAGCAACCCGCCCTGAAAGACGAGTAGCGCCAGGAACCAGGCGATTGCAGTCTGGTAGACAGCGGCCAGAACGGCCCAGCGACCGCCATATTCGCTCCGGATCGCGGCCAGCGTAGCCATGCATGGAACGTAAAGCAACACGAATACAAGAAAAGCGAACGCGGCAAGCGGTGTAAAGGTCGCGCGCAGCGTTGTCCGCAGGCTTGAGTCCGGTGGCGCCGCCGCAGGTTGCGTTTGCACGCCGGGCAGGATGTCAAGCAGCGCGCGCCCCGAATCGACGACTGCAACTGCGAAGCCCGAGGCAATGGCCACAACGTCGGCCTTGACATCGACAGGTTCGGGCGGCGGCCGAGAACCTGACGTATCAATCGCGTTGTCGGCATAGATGGTGGAGAGCGTGCTGACCACGACCTCCTTGGCGACAAAGCCGGTGACCAGTGCCCCGGCCGCCTGCCACGTGCCAAAGCCAAGGGGCGCAAAGACCGGTGCAATCGTCGAACTTACGCGGCCAAAGTAGGACTCACTCTGCGTTTGAACCCCAAGCGGCAGGTTGAGCAGCAACCAAAGACCGATCGACATGAAAAAGATGAGCTTTCCGGCGCTTCGAATGAACTCACCCGCACGCTCTCCCACATGTATGAACGTGCCTTTGAGCGAAGGGCGGCGGTACGGAGGCAATTCGAGCACGAAAGCCGATGCTGCATCAGGCTTCAGGATTGTGCGCGTAAGCAACATGCCCGTCAGAATCGCCACGATGATCCCAAGAGCGTACAGCACCCAAATGACGAATCCGGCGCGCGCACCAAAGAGCGCCATGCCAAAGACCACGTAGACCGGCAGTCGGGCCGAACAGGACATCAGCGGCACGAGCAGTCCGGTGAGGATTCGATCGCGCCGCCCTGCGATTGTACGGGTGGCGTAGATGGCCGGCACGGCGCAGCCAAAGCCCAGAATCATGGGAATAAACGACTTGCCGTGAAGGCCGATCACACGCATGAAGCGGTCCATGACAAAGGCCGCACGCGACATGTAGCCCGAATCCTCGAGCAGTGCGAGAAAGAAGTAGAGAATAATCAAACCGGGTACGAAGACGAGAACTCCGCCCACACCTGCGAGCACACCGCCGATTGCCAGCGACTGCACCCAGAATGGCGCACCAAGCGCCACAAGGATTGCTTCCACCCAGTGGGCAATCGGTCCGGTGATGACGAATGTGGCCCAATCGAGAAAGGGTTGGGCCACGTCAATCACCAGCCGAAACACGATGAACATGATTGCGAAGAAGATTGGCAGCCCCAGCCAGCGGTGGGTCACCACGTCATCGATGCGCTGCGTGAGGGTAGGCAAGCCGTCGTCACGGCGTTGTACAACTTCGCGCACGATGGCGTTGATCGCGCCATAGCGCTGGTCGGCAACGACCATGTCAACATCGTCTCCAAACGCATCGGCAAGGAGTGCTGCGCGTGCTGTGGCGTAGGCCACCGCCCCGGGCCCACCCGGAAGTTCGGATACTCGTGCGCGAATTACGCTGTCGCCCTCAAGCAGCTTGAGCGCGGTCCAGCGCACCGGCAGCGTCTTCGGAAGGAGGTGATCCTGCTTGAAGCGTGCCACCAGTTCGGCAAGTGCTTCCTCCATTTCAGGGCCGTAGTCAATGCGGAACGGCTGGAGAACGGGGGTGGAGCGACCGGCGACACTCATACGGCCACGACCTGTTGCGTAGCCGACGATGGCGCGGTCGCTTGCGCCCGCTGTAGTTCCGGCTTGCGCGCTACGCTGATGGCGGCAGTCACGAGCTTGTCAAGTCCTTCGCCGCGCGCTGCGCTGATTAGAACAACCGGCACGCCCGCGAGCAATGCGGAGAGGCGTGCTGCGTCGATGGTCGCGTTCTGCTTGCGCAGCGCATCGGCCATGTTAAGCGCAATCACCACAGGCGTCTCCATCTCAAGGAGTTGCACGGTGAGGTAGAGGTTGCGCTCGAGGTTCGTTGCGTCAATGACGTTGATAACAGCATCGGGCGGCGTGTCCACAAGACAATCGCGCGCGACAATCTCCTCTGGCGAATGTGCACTGAGGCTGTAGGCGCCTGGAAGGTCAATCAGTGTGATCGCCACGCCGCCGGCGCGGAACGCTCCGGCGCGACGCTCAACGGTCTTGCCGGGCCAGTTGCCGACGTGCTGGCGTAGCCCCGTCAGCGCGTTGAAGAGCGTACTCTTGCCTGCGTTTGGGTTGCCGGCAAGTGCAATCGTTAATGGGGCCGGCCCGTTCGTCGCGCTGCGGGACTCACTCATGCGGAACTGACGCAACACCTTGTTCAGCGCACGTCGCTTCAACCTGAATATGCGCGGCTTCTTCGCGTCGCATTGCGAGCCTGTATCCCTTGATTGAATACATGACCGGATCACCGAGCGGCGCTATCTTGACTGCGCGTATCGTCTCACCCCGAATGAGACCCATTTCCGCGAAGCGACGTCGCAACGACCCCGCCGCACCAATACTGACAATTGTGGCTGAATCACCCTGTCGGAGCAGGTTGAGTGTGGTAATCGACACAGGTATGCCTTCCAGAACGAACTGAAACAACTGCGGCGCCCGCGGCAGATCCGCGGTGCGCGGCGTGCAACGACCGGCACCGCTACAATAGCGTGTGATTGAGTGCGTGACAAGGGGCAAATCACCCAAAACCGCACCATTTTCGCCGGCAGGGGGTGCGGTGGGTGTCACATGGCAATGCAAACGGGGTGCAGCACGCGCTTAACCGAGGTTAATTCGGCAGGCGTATTTCAAAGGAGGGGAGGAACTGCGCGAGCCTTCCGGGTATCGGGGCGTGCGCTAGTACGTTTCGGCCGGGGGCTGCGCTGAAGGTGAGGCGTTCACCCAATCCGAAGCCCCAGCTTCCTCCAGACTGGAAGCAGCGGCCGCAGCGCGCACTCGCTCGCCACGCGTGGAGGAAGCACCAGGGTCGGCCCAGACGCCGCGCATTTCATAGGGCAGCAGTTCGGCAATGGATAGCATGATTCGGCGCGTGCCGGCCAGTACCGCGGCTCTGTCCTGCCCGTTCTTTCCCTCGAGGACGAATGGCTTGCCGATCCGTACAAGGATCACCGGGCGCTTCCAGAAGCGCGGGAAATTGTTCCAGCCGGCCTCGGCCCCGATTATGCCAACTGGGATAATCGGGACGTTTGCGTCGAGCGCAATACGCGTAGCCCCAGTCTTGCCGGCCTGCAACTTGCCGTCTTCGCTGCGATGCCCTTCGGGGAAAATCTCAACGAGTCCCCCCTCCCGCACGACTTTGACGGAAGCGCGCAGGGCTTCGATGTCACCGGATCCGCGCGACACTGGAATCGTCTGTCCGGCCTTCAAGATCCGGGTCAGAATTGGGTGCCACTCGTACGCTTCGGCCTTGATCATGATGTGGGGCATTCGCGGCAGAGAAATGCCGAGCGGGAAGTAGTCGTTGCCGGGTCCGTGGTTGCAAACAACGATACCGCCGCCCTTTTTGGGCACATTCTCAACCCCTTCAACGCGCACACGCGCGGCGAAGAGATAGTAGATAATCAAGTATTGACACGCGAGGAAGTAGACCCAGTTCGCTCCGCGCTGGGGAGTGAACGGGATGGGCCTGCTTGGGCCAAATTCGAGCGGAACCTCGCCAGGAATAGACCTGCCGCTTGGCGAGCCGGCGCTCGGTGCGTCGGGGTCAATACTCATGAGCAACCTTCATCGAGTCTACGTGGTTTCGGGCCGCTGCAGATGAGACGAGGCCGCATCATGCCGGCGGATTGTGCGCCGAATATGTGTTGGGCCTGGCTGTGACTACGCGCACCCCACACATGCCTACACCGCCCAGCGTCCTTGTGATCAAGGCGTGCGGCAGGAACTACACCGGCCGGCGCTCGACTTTGCGCTGCCGGCGCACCTCCCGCGCCAGCACCCGGCGCAGCACAGCCACCGAACCGGCGTATGTCGCGTCGACACCAAAGTAGCTCAAACTCTTGCTGAGCAGCGCTTGCCGACGTGAGATGGGCGTGTCCGACGCGTAATGAATGACGCCAATATCGTAGGGAACGTTGATAAAGAGATTGACGATTTCGTCCATCGGATAGCGTTGCGGATAGACGTCTTCATAGATTCCCGCAAGATAGGGACCCGCTTCCATCTCGATATCGGTGTAACCCTCGCGATAGAAGATGCCCATGAAGTTGCGGTTCTGCAGAATTGTGCCGCGCACAGTGACAGCTTTCTGGTTGTCGAAGACTGTCCCGTAGTTGAGAAGCGGTGCAATATCCTGTGCGCTGAATGAATTGCGGAAGAGGAATGAGTTGCGCGAGTGCTCGTCGTACACCACGTTGGGAATCATGACGTCCCCAACGCGCCCGTTGAGCGTGGCGGCCTTGCCCAGGATGTAGACACCGAGTATCCGCCCGCCCGCCGTGCTGACCTGGCTAAAAATGTGATACGCTGCCATCCCCAACGGATAATCAATGTTGAATATCAACGCGTCACTATGCGCAAGCAGGCTCAATTCCTCGGCACTGAAGCATTCGGTCACGCGCTGGTCAATACGCGTCGGATCGAGCTTGCTCATGTCAATCACTTGCGCTTCAACATCAAGGCAATGCGGTTCGGAGACGCGCCGGATGCCGACTTCCTCTTCCATGCGCAATGCCGACTTGCGGCTATCGCTCCATGCAGCGAACTGGCGCGACGCATAATAGAGCAAATTGATCAGGTGGCCATTGTCGGCAGCGGGAAGCCGTTCCAGCTCCGCGATCAACTCCTCGGGATTGTTCTCCTGGACATAACGCAGGATCTCGTCGCGGTGCAGTGTCACATAGCCCGATAGCAGGTTGACCATGCTGTGGACGTTGCTGCTAATGAAGTAGATGGGCCGTGACGCAAGGTCCATCGCCCCGCTTTCCGCAACAAGGGCACGCCACCACTGCTGCACGCTGCGCCGGTAGTCGCTGAGGCCGCTGCCGAGCACGCGCACACGCATGTCAAGCGGGGCCTCCGCGGCGCAGCGCAGATTGTCGACCAATGCGGCGCCGGTCCAGACTTGTGCGATCTTGGCAAACTCTTCAGTTGTGATACCCAGGGCGCGCATGACGTCGGATGCGAGCGGTTCCCCGAGCGTCGTCGCATCCGCGGGCAAGGCGCGCAATTTCTCGCTCACCGCATCAGCCGCGAGCTTGAAGTGAATCTTGTTCCACTCGATTTGCAGCGTGGTCAGGCATGGAATCAGGTCATCAATATCGCTGACCGAGGCGATAAAAGCGGCCAGGAAGCCTGAAGCTTCATCATAGTAGAACTTGCGCCGGCGCGCCCGCGCCTTGACTGGACGCCACTCCTCGATGTTGTCATACCCCTCGCGTGTAAAGACATCCGCCATCTGCCCCAAAAGCAGCAATTGCACGCGCGGCATGACACTGGGCAGGCGCACAACGCAATAGGAGAACGCCGAAATATCAATTTCGCTGCCACTTGCCTGCTGGTGCAGGCTGGAGTTCATGGCTGCGTGCGTCTCTTCAAGGCTGCGGATGCGAATCGGCTCACTGCTGCGCAAGAGTGAATAGTAGGTGCGAATGTAGAGGTCGATATCCTCATTGTGGACTTGAGGCATGGTGCGGACCATGCGCGACCTCCCAGGGTTGGCGCAAAACGTGAAGTGGGACCGAGCCCGGCAACCATCGCCAGAACTTCATGCCGGAATCACTTCAGTTCTACGCCGGAAAAGTAGAGCGTTCCGACGCAAGTGCTATGTCTCATCGACTTTGCCAAAGATGGCGACGACATTCTGGCCACCGAAGCCAAACGCGTTGACAATCGCGTGGCGCGCATCTGGTACATCCTGCGCCACATTGCCCACAATCGGGATATCGATCGATGGGTCAGGCGTATAGTTGATCGTCGGCGGCATCTTGCCTGTGCGCAGTGCCATGACGGCGGCGACGGCAGCTTGCGCTCCGGCAGCGCCCAGAGCATGGCCAACCATGCTCTTGATGCTCGTAATGTGCATGTCGTTGAGATGTGCCCCAAAGACCCGCTTGAGGGCCTTGGCCTCACCCGCGTCATTGAGAACAGTCCCCGTGCCGTGCGCGAACACAAGGTCGATATCCTCGACACGAAGACCGGTATTCTTGAGTGCGCCTGCGAGGGCGCGCGCAGCGCCATCGCCGTCCGGGTCCGGCGCGGTAATGTGATAGGCATCGGCGGTTAGTCTGCCGCCAAGCACCTCGCCGTAGATCGTGGCCCCGTGTGCACGTGCGTGCTCCTCGGTTTCGAGAATAACGGCAGCCGCGCCTTCAGCCGCCACAAAGCCATCACGGTCCACCGAAAAGGGTCGGCAGGCATGTTCGGGGTCATCCATGCGGCTTGATAGAGGCCCCATACGTCCGAACGCCGACATGGTCAGGAGCGAAATGGCCGATTCCGTTCCGCCGGCGATGAAGAGATCAGCCTCGCCGCGCTGCAGGAAATGATAGGCATCAATCATCGAGTAGTGCCCGCTGGCGCAAGCCGCAGAACTTGTCATTACCGGGCCGCGTGCGTCAACCTCTATCGACACGTTGCAGCAGACAGCATTTGCCATCGATTTGGGAACGGCGAAGGGACCCACGGTGCGCCATCCCTTTTCTGCCATCGCCACCGATTCATTCTCAAGGTCGGTGATTCCGCCGCCGCCCGTTGCCATGAGAACACCGATATTGTCCCGATTCTCGGGCGTAATCGTGATTCCCGCATCAATCAGCGCCATTTTGGCAACCGCAACCGCGAACTGACTGCAGCGCGCAACGCGGCGCGCCGCCTTGTAATCCATCCAATCTCCCGGCCGAAAGTCCTTGACCTCGCACCCGATGTTGAATGGCATATCGCCATAGTCAAAGCTGGTAACCCGACTCGCGCCGGACTTTCCGGCAAGCAGATTTGCCCAGAACGTGGGAATGTCATTACCGATCGGGCTCAACACTCCCATGCCCGTTACGAAAACACGCGTCATTCGATAGGTTCTTTCTTCCGCCATGGATTCCGGAGACTTGTGGGATCTCCGAAAGATAGTCTGCAAACACCTGAATTGAAAACGAAATCTGATCAACCTGGGTGAGCAAAGTTCTTCGGTCGTGCGCTTGATTGCGCGATCGCATCGTCAGTAAGCTGAGAGTCACCCTTGCTGCGCTGCGCCCCATTATATGCAGCCAACCAGGATGGGACAAAGTGGTGGAAGCGCTTCGAACCTGAACTGCGACGGGGCGGGCGTTCAACCCCTCCTTTCTCCGCTTCGACTGCAACCTGTGCAGGTGATAGGATAGTAGCCAGGTCGACGATCTTTTGGCGCCACTCTTCCGGTTGCAGAGTCGCAGAGACGTCGACACGCAACCTGTGGAGGCAATGTGGCCAAAAAGTCACCAGAAGTGCTGAATGACAAAGGCGCGCCGGAGGACATCCAGGCGAACCCTGTGCAGACAACTGCAGGAGAGTCCCAAGGAGATCACGCGCTGCGCCGCTCCCTGGGACTGGATGACAGTCTACTGGCAAGCCTGCCGCCCGATGTCAGCGAACTGCTGATTGAGCATGTTCAGATTTGGGGTGATCCGCGCGAGGCGCTTGACATTGCGGCATTGCTACGCGAAGCGCATGGCCCCCTGCTCCACCTGTTAGACGTGCAGGCCGCAGCACAGATGGCCCTGGGCGACAATGAATTGGCTCAGCAAACCAACGAGCGGCGCCAGCGGCGCAGCAGCACAATTGCGTCGCAGGCATTCGATGCGTGTGCCCTGCAGAAGTTGGGTCGCGAACGAACATGCTCTCGCCGTGGCGAATGACCTTGCCGCCGCCTTTCCCAAATCCAGAACAGCCCAGGTCTCCGCCGCGACCGTTCTCGCCAACCTGGGCGATTTCGCTGCGGCGCGCGCTTTGCTCGAGGCCTATCTTGACCGTGCGCCCGGCGATCCCGTCGCCACGTTCACGATGGCGCGCCTGGCCCTGGCAAGTGGTGACGACCACCTTGCCGGAGAAATGGCGGAGAGGCTCGGTTCCGGTGTTCCTGCCGACATGCCCGAAGCGGACCTGATCGACCTTGCCACGCTGTTCGAATCGATGGGTCGCACGGAGAGCGCTGCAGCGGTGCGCCTTGAAGCCGAGCGCCGCAGACAGATCCACCTCGCGCGCCTGACCGAAGCGGTGGCGCCATACGTTACGCAGCTCTCGGACGCCCGGCCTGCCGCCGACGCCATCATTGACAGCACAGCCATTTACCGCAACATTCACGGCGCCGAGTCTGTTCCCGCAACCTACGCAGAGCGGCGCGAAGTGGAACGAGCCGCCATCAAGCATTTCGGCTTCTCCTCATTACGCGAAGGGCAGGCAGAGACGATTGCCGCGGTCATTCGCAGCGAATCAATCCTTGCCGTCATGCCGACGGGTGCGGGCAAGTCGCTCTGCTACCAGCTTCCTGCACTCATGCTGCCGCGCAGTTCGCTTGTCATTAGCCCGCTCATCGCGCTCATGAAGGATCAGGTCGAGAGCCTGCCCCCTGCTGCACGCGGTCTCGCCACCTTCATCAACAGCACCCTCACCGACGAGGAGATTGCCGCCCGGCTTTCCGGCGTGGCAAATGGGCAATACAAGCTTGTCTACGCTGCGCCGGAGCGCCTGCGCCAGCGGGAGTTTCTGCGCGCGCTGCGCAAGTCCGGCCTTGACTTGTTCGTCATTGACGAAGCGCACTGTGTGAGCCTGTGGGGCCACGATTTCCGTCCGGATTACCTCTTCCTGCAGGAAGCGCGCCGCGAACTCGGCAACCCGACGACCCTGGCAATGACGGCGACCGCACCGCCACGCGTGCGTGACGAAATCATCGAAAATATGCGCGATGATAACGTGCCGGCCGCTGCCGCCGCAACCGGCATTGTACGACCGGGGCCCGCTCCGCATGTGATCGCGCTGGATATCTTCCGCGACAATCTCCACCTCTCGGCCCTCAAATTCAACAACGAAGACGAGAAGCTCGACGCCGTACTCAAATTCGCCGTCGAAACGGCCGGCAGCGGCATCATCTACGTCAACACGCGCCACAAGAGCGAGGCGCTCGCCTATGCGCTGCGCGACGCAGGTGTGCCCGCCGAAGCGTATCATGCGGGTATGGACAATCGCGGTGAGGTCCAGGATCGCTTCATGTCGAACGTCACACGCGTCGTGGTCGCGACCGTAGCGTTTGGCATGGGCATCGACAAAGCCGACATACGCTTCATCGTCCACTTTCATCCCTCCCGCAGCCTGGCGGGCTACTACCAGGAAGTGGGCCGCGCCGGCCGTGACGGCAAGCCAAGCCAGGGCGTGCTTTTTTACAGCGCAAACGACTGGGCAAACCTGCGCCGCTGGGCACGCGCCGATGAATATGGCGCCGACTTCCTCGAGCGCATTTATGAGGCTGTCGGTGCGCAACTTGGTGTTGGTGATGCGGAGCGAAGCGAAACGCTGGCCGGTCCAGTGGATGCGCGGCGCCTTCAACGGGTGCTCAACAGCAACGAAACCGCCACGCGCGTCGGCATCAGTCTGCTCGAACGGGCCGACCTGATCAGCCGCAGCTTTGATGTTGCGCAAGACGTGAATGTGGCCCTGCCACGCAAGATGCCCCCCGCAGCGAAGGCCGATGAAGATTTCAGCGACCTTCTGCGCGGCCTTGGGCTTACGCCTGGCGGAAGCGCACAGTTCAAGATCGATGTGATTGCCCGTTTCATGGGCTGGTCGGTCTCCGACTGCGAGGCGGTGCTCCTGAACTGGGAGAGTGCAGGCTATCTGAAACTGACGCGCAGCCATCGCATGATGTCGATTACCTTGCCGCCCCGCCCAGCCGATATGCGCGCGCGCCTTGATCGGCTGCTTGAGCAGGCGCAGGCGCTTGGTCAGAGGCGCATCGATGATATGGCAGGTTATGCCACCACCGAAGGCTGCCGTCATGGCTACATCTCGGCCCACTTTGGCAGCCCGCCACGTGCCAAATGCACCGTTTGCGATACGTGCACGGGGATTCGCCCAGCCATCAACACGCCAAGCGAAACCCAACATCTGTTGCCGGAAGACGGCGAGATTGCACCGATGCTTCTCGATTGCCTTGTCAGTCTGCCGCGCCCGGTCGGTCGCAGCGGTCTGGCGCGTATCATGGTTGGCAATCTGCGCGCTCCAGTGACACCGGACAAGGCACGCCACTTCGGCGCGCTCAAGGGGCTGGGCGAAGGAGGCGTACTCGAATATGTTGATGAACTTCTCGAGGCCGGCAAATTGCGCCAGTACGAGCGCCAAGGATTCAACGTGCTTGCGACCACATTAAGCGGCCGCGCCGAAGCCGACGCCTGGCTGGCCGAACATCCGGAAATGGCCGCCTATGGCGATACGCCCACCATTCAGGATGGCGAATCAGACTCTGCACAGGATGCCGCAGTTGCTGCAGAGACGACAACCTACACCGCTCTGCAAAAGGCACTGTGGATCTGGCGGCGGCGGCTGGCGGAGGATCTGGGTCAGCCCCCTTACGTCATCATGAGCAATGAGTTGATGCTCCAAATTGCGGAATCCCGACCCGCAACGCTTGAGGCCCTTGGCACTCTGCCCGGCATGGGCACGCAACGCATGGAGCGCTACGGCCCCACGATCATGGACATCGTCCAACTTAATCCGGCGAGAGAGGAAGACGGCGCGCTTCTGGAGAAGCAGCGCGCTGCACAGGCTGAAAACAAGAGATCGGCAGACGAGAAGCGCGCATCGTCTGCGGCGGTCACGCCGCGTATCGAACGACAAATCTTCATGAAGTTGCAGGAAATGCGGCAAAAGCAGGCTGTCTCGGCGCGCGGGCGCGCAGGCGACGTGGCCAACAACTCGCTGCTCAAGGAGATCGCTCGACTTGCGCCCGCATCAAGTGCAGCGCTTGAAGCAATACCGGGCTTCAGGACCAGTGGTCTCCGCAGCGAAGGAGAGCAAATCGTTAAATACATCAGTGAACTGCTTGCTCGCGAAGCGGAGTAGGCGCGCGCCACATTTCATCGGACTGCAGCCATGCGGAAAATGGCGACAAAAGGGAGCGTCAATCCGCAGCAGCGACGGATTCAACCAGTAAACCAATA
This sequence comes from uncultured Chloroflexia bacterium, assembly GCA_963735275.1. GTDB lineage: Bacteria > Chloroflexota > Anaerolineae > Caldilineales > Caldilineaceae > UBA5069. Next base: position 2,393,231 of record CAVTKJ010000004.1, read on the forward strand.
AACCTATCAACCACTCAACCACTCAACCACTCAACCAGTCATCAAGCACCCCAGAGACATTACGACGAAGGAACCGATCCAACCCATATCGAAAGGGGAGATACCCATGTCCGCGATCGCGAACGATGTCACGGAACTGATCGGCAACACCCCGCTCGTACGTATCAACCGTTTGATGGAGGGGGCCGTAGCCACGGTCGTAGCAAAACTCGAGTTCTTCAACCCGGCCTCGAGTGTCAAGGATCGGATTGCCTTGAGCATGGTCCAGGCGGCTGAATCAGCCGGGCTCGTGAAGCCCGACACGATCTTCCTGGAGCCGACGAGCGGCAACACCGGTATCGGCCTGGCATTTGTCTGTGCGGTAAGGGGATACGCGTGCACGCTGGTCATGCCCGAATCAATGAGCATTGAACGACGCATGCTGCTGCGCGCCTATGGAGCCGATTTGGTGCTCACGCCGGCCACCCAGGGAATGAAGGGCGCAATTCGCGCTGCCGAGGAGATGGCCGCCGCAGATCCGCGCTATTTGATTCCACAGCAGTTCATGAATCCGGCCAATCCCGAAGCGCACAGGCGCACGACCGCGGAAGAGATCTGGCGCGATACCGATGGGTTGATTGACATTCTCATCTCCGGCGTCGGCACCGGAGGAACGATTGCGGGCGTGAGCGCTGTCATCAAAGCGCGCCGTCCGGAATTCAAAGTGGTTGCCGTCGAACCTGCGGCCTCGCCCATCCTCTCGGGTGGCGAACCCGGACCACACAAGATTCAGGGAATTGGCGCGGGCTTCGTGCCGGATGTACTGGACCCCGCAGTCATTGACGAGGTGATTCAGGTGACAAACGACGAGGCCTTTGTCATGGCGCGCCGGGCGGCACGCGAAGAGGGATTGCTGGTCGGTATCTCCTCCGGCGCTGCGCTGGTTGCCGCAAAAGCGGTGGCGGCACGCGCCGAGAACGCAGGCAAACTGATCGTCGTGATCATTCCCTCCAACGGTGAGCGCTATCTGAGCACCGAACTCTTTGCCGAACTGCGCGGGTAGTCGGCCTTCAGGATACGTCAATTTGCGCGGCATCGGGATGCGTTCCATGAACAAGAGACTTCGCAACGACATTTCCGTCATCTTTGCGCGCGACCCGGCCGCGCGCAGCACACTCGAAGTGGTCCTCTGCTACCCAGGCCTTCATGCGCTCTGGTTCTACCGTGTTTCCCACTGGCTGTGGCGGCGCGGCTGGCGCTTCTGGGGGCGGTTTGTCTCCCATCTCGGACGCTTCTTCACGGGCATTGAGATTCACCCCGGCGCGACGATTGGAGCCGGCTTCTTCATTGACCACGGCATGGGCGTGGTAATCGGCGAGACGGCCGAGATTGGCGAAAACGTGACGCTCTACCACGGCGTCACGTTGGGGGGTGTCTCCTGGCGCAAGGAGAAGCGTCACCCTACCATTGGAGACCATGTGGTAGTTGGTGCGGGCGCCAAAGTGCTAGGGCCGATTGAAGTCGGTGAACACTCGCGCATTGGCGCCAACTCGGTCGTGGTCAAGGATGTTCCAGCCCACTCAGTTGTGGTGGGAGTGCCGGGGCGCGTTCGCTCCCGCCTGGGCGACGGGCCGGAGGATGCCCAGCATGAGGACCTTGAGCACAACATTCTTCATGACACAACCATGGAACTGCTGCAACAGTTGCGGCTTCGATTGAGCGCGATTGAGCAGGAAGTTGCGCGGCTCGACAGCGACACTTCTGCGCAAAGCCAAATCGAAGGCGATGGCTACGACGGTCCCTGGGGAATCTAGGCCTGCACGAACCCGCGTAACGTGTAGAACGCCCGGGGTTGCCTTGTCTGCGCCGTACTCGAGGGAAGCGTGGTTTCCAAACTCTGAGGCCTCGCTTCTTCATCCCTACCAGCGCCGTCAAGGCTTACTCTTGAGAAGCCCTGTCTGCGCCGCAATACTCCTTGCGCACTGCGCCGCGTTGACGTACACTGTGCACACTGGTGGCACTCTTTTCAGGGTCTGGAACCGCGCGCCAGAGCAGCGTATCATCGACGATTTCATCAATCTATCAGGAAAGGCACTGAATTATGGATCTGCAATTTCTGTGGGGCCTTGTCGCGCTGATTTGCGGTGGGTTTATTATGTCGTATGGTTCGGGCCTTTTCAGGTTCGTGCTGGCCTTCGCCGGCTTCTACATCGGTTTCTCGATTGGCATGCGCATCGGCGCGCCGACCGATGGCTTCCAAATCATGCTGGCGGTCGTGCTGGGCGGCATTCTTGGCGCAGTTCTATACTTCCTCGTGAAGCTTACCGTCTACTTTGCAGGCGCGATCTTTGGTTTGGTTCTAGGCTTGTTGATCGTTTCGGTCTTCGGCTGGCAGGACACCACAATGGGCTGGATTATCGGCCTCGCAGGCCTGGGTCTCGGCGGCTTTTTCGGTCCGCGCCTCGGAGATTTGGTGCTGGTTCTTGCTGCGGCCGGTTTGGGCGCCTATGCTGCAGTCATGGGCATTACGATGCTTCTTGTTGACCAGACTTCATCGTCCGGTATGATGCCAAGTACCGCCGCAGCGTTTATTGTCTTCCTGACATTGGCGGCAGTGAGCACGCTTACGCAAATGCAGATTCGCGACCTGCGCCGGCGCCTCATCCGGTAAGCGTCTGAACGGCAATCCGTATAGACAAGGGGGCAGCGACTGCACAAGTCGCTGCCCCCTTCTTTTTGTCGTGATCACCAAGGCGCCAAGTCTCGGCTTCCTCACCTAGCGGCTGCGGTAATGCACCTCGCTCAGTCCGCGCAGACGGTCAGCCGCTTGCTCGGGCGTAATATCGCGCTGGGGGTTGGCCAGGAGTTCATAGCCAACCATGAACTTGCGCACGGTGGCCGAGCGCAGCAAAGGCGGATAGAAGTGCGCGTGAAGCTGCCACCACGGGCGGTCACTGCCGTCGGTCGGCTGGCCATGCCAACCCATTGAATACGGGAATGAGGTCTCGAAGAGATTGTCGTAACGCGTGAGCAGCCGTTTGAGCAGGGCTGCCAGGCCATCGCGCTGCGCCCCGTCCAGTTGCGGCAGTGAGGTAACGTGCGTACGCGGCAGAACAATCGTCTCAAAGGGCCAAACAGCCCACCAGGGGCAGAGGGCCACCCAATGCGCATTCTCGACGACGATCCGTTCTCCGGCCCCGACTTCCGCCTCCAAATAATCAAGCAGAAGCGGCCGTTGGTGTTCGCGATAGTAGTCGAACTGGCAGACATCCTCCTTGGCTGGGTCTTGCGGCACTGTGTAGGAAGCCCACACCTGTCCATGAGGATGCGGGTTGGAGGCGCCCATGGCCGCGCCCTTGTTCTCGAAAACCTGCACGTAGGTGATGTCCGCACGGGCGCCAAGTTCATCCACCTGCTGTGCCCAGGCGTCCACCACGCTGCGAATTTCCGCCGGCTCCATTTCGGGAAGCGTCAGATCGTGGCGCGGGTGGAAGCAAATTACGCGGCAGATACCCGTTTCGGCGCGCTGGCGGAAGAAGGCGCCCTCGCTGGCGTCACCGCGCGGCCCCTCGGGTAGAAGCGCCGCAAAGTCATTGTCAAAGACAAATGTGCTTGAATAGGCAGGAGTCAGATTGCCCCCCGCCCGCTCGTTTCCAGGGCAAAGGTAGCATTTCGGGTCATATGCAGGACGCTCTTCAGCCGGTGTCCGCTCAATTTGGCCCTGCCAGGGACGCTTCGTGCGATGCGGCGAAACAAGCACCCATTCGTTTGTCAGCAGGTTCAGGCGGCGGTGCGGGTGTTCTGTGGGGACAAAGCCCACGGCTTTTTCCAGGTCCATTTGACTCATGTTTTCCACCTCAGATGCGGAAGCCGGCGTCCGGCAGTGCTCGAACTGGTTGAAAGGTACCATTTGACTGCTCTGCGTAGCACGAACGAGAAGAGTGGCCAGGGAGGCGACCTGTGCGCTCCCGAGCAACATGGTGACCTTGCCTCACGCGAGCCGCGCGCCCTTTGACGCGTCTTCTGCCGCCATCTCTGCGAGGGCAATGGCGCCCAGCACCCCGGCCCGGTTGCCAAGGCCTGGCGGCACGATGTACTCGTCAATTGCCTCAAGGATTTCACGTTTCTGTACATACCCGTTGAGTAACGCCTGCACCTTCTGGCGCACAAGCGGGAAGAGATGACGCTGATCCATGACACCGCCGCCCAAAATGATGCGCTGCGGCGACAAGACAAGAATGATGTTCACGAGCCCCAGTGCCAGATAGTTTGCTTCCAGGTCCCATGCGGGATGGTCGACGGGCAGATGGCGCGCCGACTTGCCCCAGCGCGCCTCAATGGCCGGACCGCACACCAGCCCTTCAAAACAGTCACCGTGATAGACGCAGTACCCGGCGTATGGATCCTCCACAGGGTCGCGACGCAACGGCATGTGGCCCATTTCGGGATGCATGAGCCCGTGAATGAGTTTCCCGCCCACCATGCCGCCGCCCCCCAACCCCGTGCCCACGGTGAGATAGACGAAGGTGTCGAGTCCCTGCGCCGCACCCCACCGGAACTCCCCCAGCGCTGCACCGTTCACATCGGTGTCAAAGCCCACGGGCACGCCGACAGCCGCCTTGAGCGGGCCGACAACATCGGCCATATGCCAGTGGGGTTTGGGCGTCGTGGTGATGTAACCGAAATGAGGCGCATCCGGATTTGGCTCAACAGGCCCGAAGGAACTGACGCCGATGGCATCCAGCGGATGGCGTGCGTTTTGCTCGGCAAAGTAGGTCACGGCTTGCGCCAGGGTTTCTACAGGCGTGGTCGTGGCGAAACGTACTTCTTCGCTCAGGTCTTCCGGGCCACTACCAACAGCACAGACGAACTTCGTACCTCCGGCTTCAAGACCGCCATATCGGGGCATACGTTTCCTCCCATGATTCGCTCAAACTGGACAATTGTTTGCCGGCGGCCAGCGCTTGAACCGAAACCATATTGACTGGTGCATCGCCGTGCCCATCCCTGCGCGACGTATATCACCCTTGAACGCTGAACCTGAGCCGTGAACTGGAACCTGGAACCTGGAACTTCGCTTCACAGATAGCCGGACCGGCTGAAAGGGTGTGCCCGTCGAATTGGCTCCGGCAGGGTACTGCGATGGCCAATGCTCACGAAATGCGGCTTCACACCTGCGCGTGTGCGCAAAACCACGCCAATTTGCTCGCTGCCATCCCTCTGGGGCGTTTGCGCCCTCCGCTCAGCGCCAGGTACAGCGTATTCGCCAACCAGTCTGGTTCTTGCAACCCCGAATACCGGTGCGTCGAGCAACACGCCCAGGTGTGGTGCACGCGGGCCGCAAGCTGCTTCTGGATTACGACCGCATCGAGGGGCGCAACCTTCCATGAATGGGTGTGGCGGAGAGTCAGTTGCATTGCGCGGCTCGTGCGGGGCGTCTCATGGCCTCTCCAGCCATGCCTCAATCAGCGGCCGTGTGTGCGCCCAGTCGGTGTGAAGAATCGCATCGATGCCAACTTTCTCGGCCGCCGCGACGTTTGCCTGCGAGTCGTCGACGAAGAGCGATTGCCTCGCCTCAACGCCAAGTCGCTCCAGCGCGCGCCGAAAGAGCGCGGGGTCGGGCTTGGCAATTCCAACTTCGTTGCTCATCATCACGAGATCAAGAGTGCGCAATTCAGGGACATTCGCATCAAGCCAGCGTACGTGCGTTTCGTTCGTGTTGCTGATGACGCCCACGAGAAGATCGCCACGCCGTTTGAGTTCCAGCGCAAAAGCCAGCGCCTCATCGTCACGGCTGATGCCCGTACAGAATGCGCGAACGAAGGCATCCTCATCGGCTGTTGCGCCGGCGTTGCTGCGAAAGTAGGCGTGAAGCATCGCCGTGTTGGTGCGCCCAACGCCCAGGTCGGCGCCGATTGCATCGAGCAGAGCGCCGATTGCCGCAGGGTCACTGTCCCCTTGCGCGCAGACGGACGCGAGCCCTGCAATCGTTTGGGCGTGATCGTAGCCAACAAGAACACGACCGATGTCAAAAAGGATTGCCTTCACGTTGAAGAGGGTGTGGCCAGGTGGAACATCGCGTCTCCTCCCCTGCAAAGCGAATTGTCGAAACGTTCCTGCTCGTGTATCCTATCACCGCGTCGCGCGCTTGGACAATTGCCGTCTGATTCAGGTCAGCGCATCCAGGTGACCTGCCGGCGCCCGCAGTGAAACGGCGCAAACCGGTGAAAAACTATCCGGCGCGCGTCGAACGTCCACGCAAGAAAGAGCACTATCCAGCTTGCCCGTTATGGCTCTGAGTTTGATCCTGATTGCCCTGGTCGGGCCTGTGATGGCGGCGCTGTTGCCCCATCGGAACCGCCACAGCGGCTGGTTTGGCGCGCTCGTGCCTGCCCTCGTCTTCGGCTGGCTGCTGCTCCAGGCGCCAGGCGTTGCGGCAGGCAATTCGCTCATGGAGCGCTACGCCTGGGTTCCCGAGCTTGGGCTTGAACTTACATTTCGGCTCGATGGGCTTTCGCTCCTCTTCGCACTGATTGTAACCGGCATCGGCGCGGGGATTGCCATTTACACGGGCTACTATTTTGAGAAACAGCCGCGACAGGGCTATTTCGGCGTCCTGCTCTTTCTCTTCATGGCGTCGATGCTTGGCCTTGTACTTTCCGACAATTTGCTGGGCCTCTTCTGCTTCTGGGAAGGGACGAGCATCACTTCGTACCTGCTGATTGCCTTCAAGACGGATTCCAAGCCGGCGCGCGAGGGTGGCCGGCGCGCGTTTATCGTGACGGGTCTGGGTGGATTGGCGATGCTTGCGGGCATGGTGCTGCTGGGCACTGTGGCGGGCACCTACTCCATCAGCGGGATCATTGCCGAGGCAGGGCAGGGCAGCACTTTCCTGCTCAACCCCTATGTCACACCGGCGCTCATCCTGATCTTCCTCGGGGCATTCACCAAATCGGCGCAGTTCCCCTTCCACTTCTGGCTGCCCGGGGCGATGTCTGCGCCCACACCTGCGAGCGCCTATCTGCATTCGGCAACGATGGTCAAGGCGGGAATCTTCCTGCTCGCGCGCCTCCATCCTGCCTTGCACGATTCGCCGATCTGGTCCCCCGTATTGATCGTCACTGGCGCAATTACCATGCTGCTCGGCGCAGCGAGCGCTTTGCGGTACTCGGACATGAAGGCCGTATTGGCCTATGCCACGGTAAGCTGGCTGGGCGTACTCACCATGCTGCTTGGCTTTCCAAATAAATACGCACCGATGGCCGTTGTGGTGGGCGTGCTTGCCCACGCGCTCTACAAGGGGCCGCTCTTCCTTGCGGCCGGCATCGTGGATCACGCCACCGGCACGCGCGATTTGCGCCGCCTCGCCGCCCTGGCGCGCCCGCTTCCCTGGGTTGCGGCGGTTGTGGTGGTTTCGGGCCTGAGCATGGCCGGGGTGCCGCCACTGCTGGGCTTTGTTGCCAAGGAACTTCTTCTGGAAAGTACGCAGAAACTCGACGAAATCCTCGGCGCAGCCGGGGAATGGGTCGTCCTGTCTGCGGTTATTGTGATGGCGGCCTTGACCGCCGGGGCGGCGTTCAAGTTGATTTATGAGCCCTGGTTCCGTCCCGAACCGGCCCTGCCTCCACAAACCGATCAGTCACTTTCGTCCGCCGCGGTGCACCACGCGCCGGTATTTGGGTTTGTCTTGCCGGCGCTGGCCATCGCGGCCCTGAGCGTCGCATTTCCCTTCCTGCTTGCGCCGCTTGGCGAGTACGTGCTGACGCCTGCCGCAAATGCCATTGCCGGCACCGACACGCATGTGGAAGTGGCGTTGTGGCACGGTTTCAATTTCACATTTGCCCTAAGTCTTGTGGCGCTGGCACTGGGCGTGGTTGTTTTCTTGCTGCGCGCACAGATCTATTCCTTGATGAACCGGCTGCCGGCCTGGCTTAGTGGACTTGTGGCATTCAATCGCATCAACCAGGCGCTCTATGACTTCGCCCGCTGGACGACGCGCAAGGTGCAGGGTGGTACGATGGCGGGGCAAGTCAGCGTGACGCTGCTTGCAGCGGCAGGCGTAGCGGTCTTTGCACTTTCGCGCCTTGGGCAACTACGCAGCCTCGAAATCGATTTCGCCACCGCCCCCGAGATTCCTGAAATTGTCCTTGCGGCGATGGCCATCATCGCCGCAATCGCCACCGTGCGCGCGAGCAACCGGCTAAGCGCGATTATCAGCCTGGGTGTGGTGGGTGTCATTGTGACGCTCTACTTCATCTTCTTCGGCGCGCCGGACCTTGCGCTCACCCAGCTTCTCATCGAAGTCCTCACCGTCGTGTTGCTTGTGCTCGTCTTCTTCCGGCTTGGACCCGACCGTCTGCCGCCTGAAAGACGCGGCGTCGCGCATCTATCAGTTTCTTGTGGCTTCTGCCATGGGGATCTTCGGCTTTTCGCTGGTTTTGATCAATGCTGGCATTCAAGTTGGCCCCTCGATTTCGCCCTATTTTGAGTACTTTTCCGTGCCCGATGGCAAGGGCGGCAATATCGTCAACGTGATTCTTGTCGATTTCCGCGGCTACGACACGCTTGGGGAGATGACCGTACTTGCCATCGCCGCAGTTGGCGGATTTGCGCTCCTGCGGGCTCCGGGTATGGCGGCTCTGTCGCGCAAGCTGGCGCGCCGTATCAGTCGGAATGCGCCGACTGCTTCCGAAACCGCCACCAAGCCGGAGGAGGCGTCACATTGATCGAACTCTATCTGCGTCTCCTTGACCGCGTATTGACGCCACTGCTGCTAATGGTCGGCGTCATCGTGTTGCTGCGCGGCCACGATGCGCCCGGAGGCGGTTTCATTGCCGCCCTGCTCGTCTCGGCGGCGATCGCGCTGCAGGTACTGGCAAATGGCGCTGCCGTCATGCGACAGAGAATTGGGCGCGCGCTCCAGCCCATGATCGCCGTCGGCATGCTCCTCGGCGTTGCGTCGGCGCTGGTCGGAATCGTCGCCGGCGAGGGCTTCTTTTACGGTGTTTGGTGGACCATCGAACTCGGCCCGATTTACTACAAGATTGGCACTCCCGTCTTGTTTGACTTCGGCGTCTTCCTTGCCGTGACGGGCGCGACCATTACTTTCATTCTTGGACTGAGCACCAACGTCCTTGAACATGTGGCCGAACCGCGCCTGGGCAGGCCCACGCCCCCAACAAGCGAGCGCGAGGAGGCGCCATGACGACAATCGTACTCGGTCTGCTCGTGGCCACCCTGCTGGCAAGCGGCAGCTTCATGGTCATGCGGCGCGGTCAAATCAAGCTCATACTCGGGCTGGCACTTCTGAGCCACGGCATCAACCTGATGCTCTTTGGATCGGGCGCGCTGGAACGCGGTGCAACGCCTATCTTCAGAGACAAGGCGAATTACGCACTAGAATTGGCGACGCGCCCAATTGCCGATCCGCTGCCTCAGGCGCTGATTCTAACGGCGATTGTCATCAGTTTCGGGCTGACCGCGTTCATCGTGGTACTCGTGAGCCGGCGCGACGCGTTGACCGGCACCGATGTTGTGCCCGGTGAGCTGGCGCGCTATGTGAACGCCCAGGATCCATTTCATACCTCAACGGGTGAAGATGTTGCCGAGCTGCTCTTCTCGGATGCATCCGATGACTATGACATCCTTCAGTTTGAGCTTGACGAGATTTATGACCTGCAAGAATTACAGCCACCCGACGCCACCGACACCACCGTCGAGTCGTCCAGCGCCGAGTAGCAAGCGCGCGAAAGCGTAGCGAAGGTGACCAGTCACCCGATCACCGATCACCCAATTATCAATCACTCAGTTATTAGTCGTCGCTCATCAGACACCACATTGCCAGGCACTAGAACCGCCGGAGCTCACCTTTGCTGGATCAGTTACGCACCATTCCCTTTGCGCCCACATTGCTGGCACTGCCGGTAGCGCTTCCCATGATCGCTGCCGGCCTGTTGCTGCTGGTCGCGCGCCTGGGGTTCAAGCAGCGCTTTGAGTTGCAACGCTGGCTCGCCGGGATAACGTGCGCACTGTCCATTCTGCTGGCGCTTTGGATCATGGCCCAGACCACAGCAGGCCCGCAGGGCGAGCGGATTGTTTATCAGCTCGGGCGCTGGCCTGCGCCCTTCGGCATCACGCTTGTCGCCGACACCTTCACCGCGATCATGCTGCTGATGACCGGCATTCTCATGCTCGCGGTGGTGCCATTTGCCGCAGGTACACTGGACGGCCATCGCGAAAGCATGGGCTTCTATCCGATTACGCTCCTGCTGCTGATGGGGATGAACGGAGCATTTCTTGCCGGCGACTTCTTCAATCTTTACGTCTTCTTTGAAGTGCTGCTGACATCAAGCTTTGTCTTGATGACACTGGGCGGCACGCCGGGACAGATCAACGGCGGAATACGCTACGTGGTGCTGAACCTCATGGCCTCCATCGTCTTCCTCTCGGCGGCGGGCGTTGCCTACGGCACGTTGGGCACGCTCAACATGGCGCAAATGGCGCAGCGCCTGGAAGTTGCACCGGATACTGTACGCATATTGCTGGCCGGATTGATGCTCGTGGCTTTTGGCAGCAAGGCAGGACTGTTTCCTCTCTTCTTCTGGTTGCCGGCCTCCTACCACACACCCCACCCGGCGGTGACCGCGCTCTTTGGCGGGACACTGACCAAGGTGGGCGTCTACACGCTCTTTCGCATGTTCCCGCTCTTCTTTCCGGGCCTGCTTCTGGCCTGGCAGCCGTTGATACTCACGATCGCGGCGCTAACGATGTTGATCGGCGTGCTGGGTGGCCTCGCGCAGCCCACGATTCGCCGCGTGATCAGTTTCGACATCATTAGCCAGGTGGGCTTCATGTTCCTTGCGCTCGGTATCGCGCTTGACCCACGGTCTCCGGTGCCGGGCTTCGCGCTTGCTGCAGGCATCGTCTTCATCATGCACAACATGATTGTGAAGACGGCGCTGCTTATGGGCGGCGGTGTCGCCGAACTTGAAATGGGCAGCGGCAACCTTGGTGCAATTGGCGGTTTGGCGGCGCGGCGGCCTGCTCTGGCAGGTCTCTTCTTCGCCGCGGCCTTCTCGCTTGCCGGGCTGCCGCCGATGAGTGGCTTCACCGCCAAGCTCAGCCTGCTTCAAGCGACATTGGGCGTGGACAAGTACTGGATGGCGGGCATCAGCCTGTTCGTCAGTTTGCTAACGGCGATGGTCATGATTCGCCTGTGGCAGTACATCTTCTGGGGAGACTTCACCACGGGCCATGCGCAGTGGACACCCTTGCGCAAGTCCCATTCACAGTTGCTCACGCTTGCGCCGATTTCGGTGCTTGTTGCGCTGAGTCTGGCGATAGGAATCTTCTTTCGCCCAGTTCTCCAAGTTGCACAGACCGCCGCGCTGCAGGTAATTGATCGGGCCGGCTACATCGCGGCTGTGGCGCCACTTGACGTTATCCCCGACGAACCTCAGAGGTGGGAGCCGCCGCAATGAAAATGTGGCAAAGTTTCGGCATAAACATCCTGTTGACAATCATCTGGGGTATGCTGCAGGGCACAACCAGCTTGCTTGGCTACCTGATCGGGTTTGTGATCGGCTTTCTCATTACATGGCTGATCAGCCCACAGTACGGAACGCGCAGCTTCCGCGCGCTTGCGTTTCTCTTCTACGTCGCCTGGCAGATCGTCCTGAGCGCAGCGAAGGTGACCTGGGCGATTCTTGGCCCGAAAGAACTCGTTCGCCCCAGCATTGTTGCAATACCGCTCGAGCTTCGTTCACGCACTGAAGTTCTCGTCCTTGCCTCCGTGATCACGTTGACACCCGGGACGATTTCGGTGGAGACGGGCACAGACGCGCAAGGGGGCATTGTTCTGTTTGTGCACGGCCTCTCGGTTGACGATCCGCAGGCACTGCGCGACTCGATCAAGCAGGATTTTGAGACGCGCATTCTTGGCTTTATGCGCGAGTCGGCGCCGCAGGCGGCAACGAATTAAGGCACGCTACGCAGGCAACAAGGGCGCGTCAAGCAATGGACGGCTCAAGTGGAGTCTGGTATGACCTTTGAATCCGGGATCGAAATACTCATGATCGTGGTCAGCCTCTCAATGGCTGTCTGCTTCGCGCGTTTGTATGTGGGACCGACAACACCTGACCGCACAGTGGCATTTGACCTGATTTCGGTTCATGCGGTGGGGTTGCTTGTGCTCGCCTCCATGCGCTTTGAGGACTCCGTGCTGCTCGACGCGGCGCTCATAACTGCGATTCTGGGCTTCCTGGGGACTGTCATGTTTGCGCACTTTGTCGAGGAATCGCCCACCGGAGAGGGAGAAGACTAGCCCGTGTCTGCGCTAGATGTTGCCGTTTTGCTGCTGGCTGCGCTGGGTACGCTGTTTCTCCTTGTGAGCGCGGTGGGAACCGTGCGTATGCAGGGTGTCCATCAGCGCATGCAGGCCGCCAGTGTGGGCGCCTCGTTGGGCATCACCCTGCTGCTGCTGAGCGCCGGCATCCACTTTATCGCCACGGCCGAAATGGGATTGATGGTCCTGCTGATCCTCTTCTTCTTTGTGACAAGCCCAATCAGTACAACAGCCATGGCACGCGCGGCCTATCGACGCCTACCCCAAACAACGCGCCGCTACCTGATCCACGACGATATGGCCGACCCCACATACACGCCAGATTACAGCGCACGAGACGCTGACGATGAAGGCGTCGCCCCCCTGGCCGGTGCGACTCCAGTATCCGAAGTGGATGCACCCGCAGACACAATCAACAACTCTTGAGGAAACTTCCCATGCCTTACGACTTCGACTCGATCATTGACCGTCGCAACTCCGACAGCGCAAAATGGAACTATGTGGCGGAAGATGTCCTGCCCATGTGGGTTGCGGACATGGACTTCCGCTCGCCGCCGGCGATCATTGAGGCAATCCAGCGGCGCGCGGCCGAAGGGGTCTTCGGCTATGCATCACACTTTCCCGCGCTCTATGAGACCATCCGGGCGCGCCTGTCGCGCCTCTATGGCTGGGAAGTGGCACAAGAGGAAATCGTGCTGCTGCCGGGTTTGGTCTCCGGCTTGAACGTCGTGGCCGCGGCCGTCGGTTGGCCCGGCGATGGCGTACTGGTGAACACACCGGTTTATGGACCGTTTCTGAGCGCGCCGATCAACCAGCAGCGCACGCTCCAGTCAGCGCCACAGACGCTAACCAACTGCGACGACGGCACACTTGACTATGCGGTCGATTTCGAGGCGCTGGAGGCAGCCCTGCTCCCCGAGACGCGCCTTGCCTACCTCTGCAGCCCGCACAATCCCACGGGCCGCGTGTGGCGGCGGGACGAGCTCGAAGGTTTTGCGGCCCTCGCCGAGCGCCATGACCTTGTGCTCTGCTCCGACGATATCCACTGCGACCTGCTGCTTGACGGCGGACCGCACATTCCCATTGCCACCCTCTCGCCCGAGGTGGCAAACCGCACGATCACACTACTCGCGCCCAGCAAGACCTACAACATGCCAGGCATGGGGGCCAGCCTGGCGATTGTACAGAACACCGACCTGCGCAAGCAGATGGAGGTGGCAGCGGGAGGCATTGTGCCGCACCTCAACCTCATTGGCGCGCACGCGATGCAGGCGGCCTATGCCGACTGCGACGACTGGCTGGCCGAACTCCTGGTCTATCTGCGCGCGAATCGCGATTTTGCTGTTGCCTTTATTCAGGAGCACATGCCGCAACTACGCTGCACCCGTCCTCAAGCCACCTATCTGCTCTGGATCGACTGCAACGGCGCAAATCTGCCCACGACGCCGGACAAGTTCTTCCTCGACAACGCCAAAGTTGCGCTCAACGACGGCGCGTGGTTTGGCGCAGGGGGCGAGGGTTTCGTGCGCCTCAACTTCGGCTGCCCCCGTGCCACCTTGGTCGAAGGGCTCACGCGCATGAAGGACGCGCTGGCGCAGGTGTAGGTGAAGTCGGCGCCACCAACAGCTCCTCATCCTCTCTCGCCATGGAGCTTGGGCAACGATGAGGTCCTGTTGGTGGCGCGAAGATTATCGTGAGAGTTCCTGAGAAAACCACTCGTCGTCCCCTTCCCCCGCGCCCCCGATCCTGCTATACTAGAGTCACGGCGCGTGCCCGCGCGCTGAGAAGACATCCGTTCGTTGCCCACCATCGTTCCTGCTGCGCTTGCGCAGAACGCCGCCGCCATGAGCCTCTACGAACGCGTCCCACCGATCGATCTCTCGCCCGCATTCAACGATCCGCCCTATTCGCCCTTTGCGGTGCGCGACTATCTGCGCCTGCTGGACGACCTGCTCTACTTCCCGCAGGCCGTGCGCGACTATGCGCGCAGTTTCGCGCGCCGCGTGCGCAGCGAAAGCAGCCCGCCGCCCGGGCGTTCAGCTGACGCATGGATCGCATGGCTGCGCGACAACCCCGTCCAGATGCACTTTTTGTGGATGGTGTGCGTACTGGGCATGATCGTGATCTTTCTCTTCATTAACGGGGCGGGGTTGCTCGCCGCACTGCTGGCCGGCGCGGCCTTGCCGCTCGGGGCCATGGGCGGAGCTCTCGTATTGGCAGTTGTCTCGCTGATCGTGATGGTGGGAATTGGGGCGATGGGAGACGAGGCCGGAGCGCTCGCGCCCTTTGCGCTTCCAGCCGCGCTGGCAATCGGGCTGACGTGGCTTGCATGCGCCGCTGCGCCCACGATGGGGCTGCGCGACGGATTTACGGGGCTTGGCCTGCTGGCATTCCTTGCAGCGCTGGCCTTTGGGGTGGCGGCCGCAGCGCTCTTCGCCACGACATCCCTCTCCATAAACGGTCTTGCGACGCAAGGCATCGGGGCGGCGGTTGTGAGTCTCCTGATGGTTGTATCCGTCGCGTTCTTTGCCTGGCCCGGTTCGCGGAACGCTTCTCTTGCCGCACCCAACCTGCTAGACCTGCTCGGCCTCGCGCTTCTCACCGCAGGGGGCTACCTGCTGGGTGCGCTACGCATTGATGACTATCTATTGCATTCACGCTTTCCGGGGGCCGCGCCCACGGCAGAAGGCTGGCTCTCGATTGCTCGCGTCACGCCCCTTCAGTTGCCTCATCTTCACGACCACATGACGGCTTGGCTTGATTTCGACTGGCAGCAGGGAATGGACAATTGCGTCTCCGTTTGGTGGTACACGGGCCAGCAGGCAAGCGTACGTGGCGCAATGCACGAGGTCTTGCGGGACGACAACCCAACCCCGCTTGCGCCCGATCCGAACGTCAAGCTCGATGCCGCAACGCCACAGCCGGTGCCGCGCACGCTTGCAATGATTGCGCGCGTTGCCGACGACCCACAGCGCTATCCATGGGGCATGATCGCCTACGAGCGCACAAGCGTGCGCGATTTGTGGTCCGCACTCACCGGGCGCGCGCCAACTCCGGCAGAGGCTGTATCGCCCTCCACCCAGAGACGGCTGAAACGGCAGCGGCAGCGCGCAGGTGCAGTGAACTCGTGGGCCGCACGCCCGCTGCCAACCGATACGCCCGAAGAAGCGGTAGCCGCGGGCTATCGCTACCTTGATCGGGGCGATCCGCTGGCAGCCACCAGCGCCTTTCGCAAAGGGCCTCCCGGTCCGCAAACCGCCGAAATCACGAGCCTCGCCGAGGCCTTGCAGACCGTGGGCAGCGAGGAGAATCTGCTCACCAATCTCAAACTCAAGTTGCCGGTCAGGCCACTGGTTCCGTTTCGTCCGGCTGCGTGGGATGCGCTCGAGAAGGTGCAACAAGTCGTGCTGCTGGCAAACCTGGCGCGCCAGGCCGTAGCCCCCGAACGGCGCTTCATTGCGGCCGACAAGGCGGGCGATTTACTGGAGCAACTCGCTTCACCCAGTTCCCCGACAAGCGTCGAATGCCGCTACCTCGCCCGGTTGGCTTCGCACTGGGAAACGGACCTGCAGGAATGGGTCGACGGTGCGTCAGTTCCGCAGCCGTCCGGACCAGTTCCCAACCCCTTCATCTACGCGGAGCCCCTGCGCTCCGGGCGAATGTTTGTGGGGCGCAAGAGCGAACTTGCCGCACTTGCACAGGCGTGGCAACGAGACAATTTGCAGCCGATCCAGCTTTGTGGGCTGCCACTTGTCGGCAAGACATCGTTGCTTTACGCCGCGGAGCGCGCAACACCTTCCGTCGAGCTAGCCTGGTTCCACCTGGGCCACACGGACCGCAAGCGAATGGCATTGACCCAGGCGCTCGCCGCGGTGGGCCAGGCGGTGCGCCAGGCATCCGTGCTTGATCTGGCAACGGTTCCACCGGCCCGCCAGTCGCCATCCGCCGAGACCCCTGCGCCTGCGCCGACCACCGACGCATTCGGCGAGACTGAGCAATTGATCCGCCGCAGTTGCACGCTGCTGCAACCGCGCAGCCTTGTGCTCGTGCTTGACGACTTTGACGTCGCAGCGAGCGTACTCGACAGCGAAGGATCGCTCGGTACGTTCCTTGACTTCAGCGCGCATCTTTGCCAGTCGATCACGAACTTCACCGTGGTCTTTGTCTACCAGAGTGTGTCTTCAGCGCTGCTGCTGCCGGATGCTTTGAGCCGTTCGGTCCCTGTGCGCGTTGTTGAGCTTCCTCTGCTTGGCGCGGCCGACGCGGCTCGTCTCCTGCGCCCCCCGGGATTCCAGCTCTACTTTGACGATGACGCGGTCGCACATGTTGTACAGGCGACCGGCGGTCACCCGTACCTGGTGCAAAGCATCGGCCACTATGCCGTCGGTCGCTTCAATCGCCGTGCCGAAACGCGCACCGGCGAATCGCTTGTGCTCGACGACGACGTACAGGGCGTACTTGAGGACCCGGACTTCCTGCAGCGCGCCGCTGCGCTCTTTCGGCGGCTTGACGGAATCGAGCAGGACAAGCGCGGACCCAAGCAGGCGCATGCAACCAATCCCGCTTTGACCGCTACGCTCTACAACGAGTGGAGGCAAAAGCAGCTCACGCAGGCGCCACACGGCTTAGCCGCCCAGCCAGCCGAACCGACTTGATCACTGCATGAGAACCGGTGCGGGATATGGCGCGCCGCGGGCGGCCTACTTGCCGAACTGCTGCAGGATGTCGATGCTGAGGAATGCCATGAGACCGAGGATCATGTTGTAGGTCGCATGCAGCACCATCGAAGTTGTGGTGTTCGCTCGAATGCGCACGATTCCCAGCACAATTCCCAGCATGAAGACGATGACGGTTGACAGCGTGATGCCGTAGTTGCTGTGGAGCAGAGCGAAGAGAATGGAGGTGAGAATCAATCCGAAGCGCGGCTGCGCAGCGCCGCGCATGAGCGTTTCCTCACCAAGCGCGGCCGCAAGGCCCAGCGTCAGAATGCCGAATGGCGATGAAAAGAGCGGGCCGAGGAGCTCCTCCGTCAGTTTGTCCACGTCGGCATCGGCCGCAAAACCCAGCATGGAGGCCACCGCCTGAATTGCCAGCACCACGGCCACCATCGCAAACGCCAACCCAATCCCCACCATCACCTGGCGCAGAGTGGGGCGAACGAGCCCAAGTCGAACCAGGGTTTCGCGCCATGAGCGACGCAAGAGCCAGCCGACGCCCAGAAATCCGAGTAGCGCCATCAACAGTTGTTGACCCCAGATGGCAACGTACGTGGTGACGGGCGCTCCCGCATCCTTCGCCTCAGTGACCATGGTCGTAATGTTTGAAAGCCCTACCCCTAATGTGAGCAGCATGTTGATCAATACAAGCATTGTCATGCTGAGCGCAACGGCGTGAACAGGGCTCGCAGGATCAATCGGAATGAAACGCGCGCAAAATCGCCGCACCGGAGGCAGGAGCAAGATGAGGCCAATTACCGCCGGGAGCAGGATTCCCCATGCGGCAAGGCTCGGATTGTCGACCATGCCGAGTGGGTTTGTCGCAAGCAACTCGGGCTGAAGGCGACCCAGTGCACCAACTGCCAGCAAGGCCATTGCACCCAGGATGAAGATGAAGTAGATGGACGCCAGCGTCAAATAGGCCGCGGCCTTGAGGAGCGTGGCCGAATCGTCACGCTTCGTTGCAGGTAGTGAAACCTCTGGAGCGGCGGCCGCGGCGGCAATCGTGGCATCACCCGTTTCGTCGGACTGTGCCGGCGGCAGGGCAAGCGCAGCAGTACGCACGTCGCGCGCTTGCGCTCGCACGGAGCCATTGGCCAACAGGAGAATCGCGAACAACGGCAGGAAAGTGATGATGAGGCTGATGGAATCGCTCATGGTGTCCCGTATTCGCTTGAATGGTGGGCCCGCCGGCTGCAAGCCTTCGTGCACTCGATGGAAGGCGCACTGCGAACAGTCGTTACGCTTAACTTGCAGTGCGGTGCATCGTCAGTGTAAGCGCCGCACCGTATGCAGCCAAACCGGATAGAGTGCCCGCCACACGATCCAAGGCGGGTTCTCGTCTCACTGACGCAGGTCGCCACAAGGACTCCACCTTGTGAGCTCATAGTGACACGGTAAGGCAAGAGGGCCACTCACAAGTCAGAATCGTCCGATCGCACGATAGCGCCGTTCGCGCGCGCAACCGGATGTTCCTGACTCTTGAGAAGCCCTGGCTGAGCGCAGTGCGCATCTTTTCAGGAACACTTTCTTGCAGTACAATTTGTGCTGTATTGTCCCATTGTGTCGTATTGTCCCACCGAATGCCGGATCCTACCGGCGGGGCGGCGCACCCGCGTCCGTCCCCGTTTCCGCATCGCGCCCATGTCATTGATTCATGCGTCCGCTCCCGTGCGGCGCACTCCCTCTCGGGAGACTACCCAAGGAGACGACCATGTTTGCTCGTTTACCCTACTCATTACGCGTGTTGTTCCTGCTCGCCCTGCTCTGTGCGCTGATTCTGCCCGCAGCCCCCGTCATGTTTGCGCAGGACGTTCCTGCGGCAGGCGTGGACCCCAGCAGTGCCAACGTTGCCCTCATCCACTATTTTCGCCCCGACGCCGCCTATGACGGCTGGGGACTCCATGTTTGGAAGGATGCAGCTTCGCCAACCGAGTGGGGCGCACCCCTCGCCCAAACCGGCGTTGACGACTTCGGCGTCTACTGGGAGGTTCCACTGACTACCGACGCGGCAGAACTTGGCATCATCGTTCACAATGGCGACGAGAAGGACCCGGGCCCGGATATGCTCCTCGACTTGACGCAGTCCACTGAGGCGTGGATTATCTCGGGTGACCTGAAGCTCTACACCGAGCGCCCCGACCCCAACAATCGGCCCAATGGCGATCTGAGCAAGGCGCGCGCCCAGTGGGTCAGTTCGGATACGATAGCGTACCCTGCTCCCTTCCTTCCCCCAGCGTCCGCGCCAATTACGGCCACAGCGGACTTGACCGGCACAGCTTCCATTACCCCAGCTGGGACGATCACCGAAGCAACATTTGTGCTCTTCGACGCCTCGAACGGCGGCATGCAGTTGACTGTTGACGGGATCATGGGAAGTGGAGTAACGACCACGGCGCTTACGCTCGATCCGGCAGGGCTCAGCCCCGAGACGCTCGTCAAGTTTCCCCATCTCGCAGACTACCTGGCGCTGCGTTTCCCTGCCGAAAAGCTCAACCAGGTGCCTTCGCTGCTCAAATCGCAGCTTGCGCTTCAGGTGACCGACCAAAATGGCAAGCTGGTCGACGCGACGAGCCTGCAACTTCCCGGCGTGCTTGACCAACTCTATGCCTCGGATGTGCCACTTGGCGTCACATGGGAGGGCGACGTGCCCACGCTCAGCGTGTGGGCGCCAACCGCCAAGCGTGTACGCCTGCTGCTCTTTGACGACGCAGTCACCGAAGCGCCGACCCAAACCGTCACCATGGATGCCGTGGACGGCGTCTGGAGCGTTACGGGTGAACCGGCGTGGAAAGACAAGTATTACCAGTACGAAGTGCGCGTAATGACGCCGAGCACGGGCCAGGTGGAAGTTCATACCGTGAGTGACCCCTATTCGCTCAGCCTCAACACGAACAGCACACGCAGCCAGATTGTTGACCTGAACGACCCGGTGCTGCAACCGGAGAGCTGGACAACCTACAACAAGCCGCCGCTGCAGACGCCCGAAGACATCACGCTCTACGAGCTGCACATGCGCGACTTCAGCGCCTACGATGCCACGGTGCCGCAGGCGGCGCGCGGCACTTACGCGGCCTTCACCGATCCTGACAGCGACGGCATGAAGCACCTGCAGGCTCTGGCGGATGCCGGGTTGAGCCACGTGCACTTGTTGCCCACTTTCGACATTGCGTCAGTGAACGAGGACAAGACCACTTGGGTCGCGCCCGACCCGGCGCAGCTCGCCACGATGGCCACCGACGGCGAGAAGCAGCAGGCCGCCGTCGCCCAGACACAGAATATCGATGCGTTCAATTGGGGCTATGACCCGTTCCACTTCATGGCGCCCGAGGGCTCGTACAGCAGCAACCCTGAAGGTCCGGCGCGCATTCTCGAATATCGCCAAATGGTTGAGTCTCTCAACAAGATCGGGCTACGCGTGGTGAACGATGTGGTCTTCAACCACACCAGCGCCTCGGGTCAGGATGAATCGTCGGTGCTCGACAAGATCGTGCCCGGCTACTACTATCGCCTCAATGCCGATGGCGCAGTGGAGACGAGCACCTGCTGCCAGAATACGGCCACCGAACATGCGATGATGGGCAAGCTCATGGTCGACGCCGTGCGCCTCTGGGCCACGGCCTACAAGGTGGACGGCTTCCGCTTTGACCTGATGGGCCACCACATGCTTGCCAACATGAAGGAAGTGCGCACCATGCTTGACGGCCTGACGCTCGCCAAGGATGGTGTGGATGGCAGTGCAATCTACATCTACGGTGAAGGGTGGAACTTTGGCGAGGTTGCTGACAACGCCCGCGGCGTCAACGCGACGCAACTCAATCTGGGCGGTACGGGCATTGGCAGCTTCAACGATCGCCTGCGCGATGCCGTGCGCGGCGTAGGCCCCTTTGACACGGGCGCGGATCTTCAGCGCCAGGGCTTTGTCACGGGGCTATCGCTGCAGCCGAATGGCTATGACTGGGGAAGCGACGAGGCCGCCGCCGATCGATTAGGTCTGCTTACAGACTGGATCAAGGTTGGGATGGCAGGCAATCTCAAGAATTACCTTCTGATTGACCATCGCGGCTATGCCTTGCGCGGCGATGAGGTCCAGTACAACGGCGCGCCTGCCGGCTACACCGAAGACCCGCAGGAGAACATTGTCTACGCCGACAGCCACGACAATCAGACGCTCTTCGACGTCATCCAGCTCTCTGCCCCCGCCGAGGCGACGATTGCCGAACGCGCGCAGATGGCCGAATTGGGTCATGCCATCGTCCTGCTCAGCCAGGGCGTGCCCTTCCAGCAGGCGGGCAGCGAGATGCTGCGCTCCAAGTCGTTCGACCGGGACTCCTACAACTCCGGCGATTGGTTCAACCACCTTGACTTCACATTCCAGGACAATGGTTTTGGTAGAGGCCTGCCGATTGCCGACAAGAATGAAAGCGACTGGCCGATCATGCAACCGCTGCTGGCCAATCCGGCACTGCAGCCATCGCCCGAGTTGATTGCACAGAGCGTCGCCAACTTTGAGGCCTTCCTCAGCGTGCGCGCGAGTACGCCGCTGCTGCGCTTGCAGACGGCCGAAGAGGTGCGCGCAATGCTCCGCTTCCACAATGTCGGCCCCGAAGGAACGCCCGGACTGATTGTCATGAGCATCGTCGACAACGGTGAGGAGGAGGCGGACGTTGACCTGAACCTCGAAGCCGTGGTCGTGCTCATCAACGCCAACGCCGCAGCGACCACCTTTACAGAGGAAGGGCTCAGCAGCATGGAGCTTACGCTGCACCCGTCCCTTGCCGCGCTACCGGGTTACGCGGATGCCACCTACGCAAGCGGCACCTTTACGGTGCCTGGTCGCACCGCGGTTGTCTATACCGCAACGGAACTGCCCGCCACGGTGACCGAGCAGTTGATCGCATATGATGACGCCGTGCAGGCGATTCGCGAGAAACAGCCGAGCGTCGCGCAGATCAACGCACCGCTCGCCGCTCCCGCTGACGCCGCTCCTGCCGCCCCGGTTGAGGCAGCGGTAACCGTGACGGCGACTGCCGTTCCCTCTGCCACAGCAGTGCCTGCGGCCGCAGCAGTTCCTTCAGCCACGGCGACTCCTTCAGCCACGACTGCCACCACCACGACCTTTGCTGCAAATATCGGCGCGACGGCCACCGTTACCAGCTCGCTTGCGAGCACCGCCACGTCGACCGCTGCGGCGACCGCGACCGTTACCCCGAATGCGACCGCCGTGCCGACGGATACTGCCGGTGCGGTGACAAGCGTCACTCCTGCTCCGGCGACAGTCTCCTTCCCGGGAACAATTGCCGCCACATTGGGCGGCTCGGACTGGGCGCCGAGCGATCCGATTGTTCAGGCAACTCCAAACGGCAACGGCGTCTGGACGCTTACCGTGACACTGCCTCCGGGTTCGTTCGAGTTCAAGGCCGCGCTGAACGGTACGTGGGACGTGAACTACGGGCTCGGTGGCGTGGCCAACGGTGACAATATCCTGCTGACGCTTGACCAGGAGGGGCCGGTCACCTTCGTGTACGAACAGGCGACAAACGCCGTCTATGCGATGGTGGACGGGCAAGTCGTGACAGGGCGATAGTCGCGCAGGCCGTCCGTTTGAAAAGGGGGGCGTTGCGAAACGTCCCCTATCTTTTTGAGGTAAGCGAAGCCCATGCGCTCCACAGCGCAGAGTTCAGAAATCAACCAGTCAACCAGTCAACCAGTCTCCACCCTACCATGCACCAAACCACATCCAAGCCACTAACCGGACGCGTCGCCGTCGTCGCCGGTGCGACACGCGGGGCCGGGCGCGGGATTGCCGCGATGCTGGGCGAGGCCGGGGCGATGGTCTACTGCACCGGCCGCAGCGTGCACGGGGCTATCTGCCACGCCCGGGCGCACCGAGACGATCGAAGAGACGGCCGACATGGTCACGCAGGATGGCGGCCGGGCATTCCCGTACAGGTGGATCACCGGGACGAGGCGCAGGTCGAGGCGCTTTTTGCGCGGGTGGACGCCGAAGCAGGGTCAGTCTTGATCTTCTCGTGAACGATATCTGGGGTGGCGACAGGCACGTGCTTGATGGGGCAAGCCGTTGTGGGAACAGTCGCTTGCGTCTATGGAAACCGCTCTTCGAGACGGCGATCTTCACGCACATTATCACCAGCCGATATGGTGCGCCGCTACTGGTTCGGCAGGGGCATGGGCTGATTGTGGAGGTCACCGATGGTGAGCGGTTGGACTATCGCGGCAACTTTCTCTACGATCTTGTCAAGCACACCGTCAACCGTATGGCCTTCAATCTTGCCGCAGAGTTGCGTCCTTTCGGCGTTACGGCGCTGGCCATAACGCCCGGCTTCCTTCGCTCCGAGGAGATGCTGGATCACTTCGGCGTAACCGAGGCCAACTGGCGCGAGGGGCGCGCAAAGAGCCCCATTTCATCGCCTCCGAAACACCCTTCTATGTTGGGCGCGCCGTTGCGGCCATTGCCGCCGAGCCTGACGTTGCATGCAGGGCAGGGAGCGTCTGCACTTCATGGGATCTTGCGGACGAGTATGGCTTCGACGACGTCGACGGCCGTCACCCCCACTGGGGTCGCCATTTCCAGAAGTACGTGCTGGACGGCGAGCCGCTGCCACCGCTGGAATTGGACGAGTAAATTGCCCGAAGGCACGCTGTTCCGCCGGAGTTGCACCAACGCCGGCACTGAGAGGCGCCCACATGCAGGAACGATTCGAGGAAGACGGCGATCGCCACGCCGATTCCATGCGCATTTGGGAGGCGAAAGCAGCCTGGTGGGACAAGCTGATGGGCGACGAGGGCAACGAGTTCCACCGCAGCGTCGTCGGCCCGCCCGCCGAACGTTTGCTTGCGCTCACGCCCGGCGAGAGGGTGCTTGACCTGGCCTGCGGCAGCGGGCAGCTTGCGCGCCGGCTTGCGACCTTGGGAGCTGATGTGCTCGCAGTTGACGGAGCGCCCACTTTTATTGAACGCGCTCGGCAGCGCGCGGCGGCGCTTCCCGCCGAGGTCGCGGCGCGCGTGCGTTACGACGTAGTCGACGTCACGGATCAGGCTGCACTCGCCGCTTTGGGAGCCGAATCCTTCGATGCTGCCGTATCGACAATGGCACTCATGGACATCACCGAAATCGCGCCGCTTTATGCCGCAGTGGCCAAGCTTCTAAAACCCGGCGGGAGATTCGTCGTCGTCACATCCCATCCAGTTCTCCACGACGGCAACAGCGCCCGCGCAGCCGAACTTGTTGAGCGTGACGGTGCCCTTGCCGTGGAGCACACACTCAAACTGTGGAGTTACCGATCGCCACGCGCCGAAAAAGGCGTAGGAGCGCCGGGCGAGCCGGAGCCACACTGGTACTTTCATCGCTCGCTTGCCGACTTGCTCACACCTGCGTTTGCCGCCGGACTTGTAATGGACGCAATCGAGGAGCCGGTCTATCCCGCCAGTGACCCGACGCGGTTTCAGGCATTTGGCAACTTCCCCGAGTTTCCACCCACGCTGGCGCTACGCTTGCGCCGGCAACGCGCCTAGCCCGCACGATGCCCAACGTGATATTTGTCCTCCGCGTCATTCTCGATGTGATCGTCTTCGGAATCGGAATCTGGGTCATTTGGGTGGCGCTGCTTTCGGCAACGCGCACCACAGTATTGCCGCGCGGCGCGCGTGACCCGGTCACGCGGGCGGTCTTCTCCGGCGTGCGGGGCGTGCTTGGCTTGTGGCTGAGGGGCAATCTTCCATACGAGAAGCGCGACCGCGTGCTTGGCTACTATGCGCCTCTGGCCATTCTCTGCCTCTTGCCCGTTTGGTTGGGACTTGTGCTGGTGGGGTATATGCTGCTCTTTTGGGCCACTGGTGTGCGAAGCCTGGAGACGGCCTTCATTATCAGCGGTTCTTCACTGCTGACGCTCGGCCTTGCCAGTGATCCTTCGTTGCTGCATATGATCCTGACCTTCAGCGAGGCGATTCTGGGGTTGGTTCTGGTCGCGCTGCTGATTGCCTACCTGCCTACCATGTATGGAGCATTCTCGAAGCGCGAGGCGGCAGTGAGCATGCTTGATGTGCGTGCTGGATCGCCGCCTACCGTGACGGAAATGCTCGTGCGCCATCAGCGAATCGGCAAGTTGCGCGACGGGGGCATGACGCCTCTGTGGGGTGCGTGGGAGTCTCTCTTCGCCGAGATTGAAGAATCGCACACTTCATTCCCGGCACTAATCTTCTTCCGCTCTCCCAAATCGAACAACTCGTGGATTACTGCGACGGGCTGCATACTCGATTCCGCGGCCTTTATACGCTCCACAGTGGATATCCCCACGGATCCTCAGGCAGATCTCTGCCTGCGCGCCGGCTATTTGGCGCTGCGGCGCATTGCTGACTTCTTTTCGCTCGAGTACAATACCGATCCGAAGTATCCCGACGACCTGATCAGCATCGATCGCGTTGAATATGATACGGTGTGTGTCGATCTGCGCGCGGCTGGTGTACCGCTCAAGGTAGATTCCGAGCAAGCGTGGCGCGATTTCGCCGGCTGGCGCGTCAACTATGATGCGGTGCTCCTCGAGATTGCCGCACTGACGGAAGCACCATACGCGCCATGGTCATCGGACCGAACCCAGCGAGTTGCTTTGCCGCGCAAGGCGTGATGAATGCCTTGCACCACCCGACGCAGCTTGCGTACTCTGCACGATTGCCTGATTTCGCATCTTCCAGCCCCACAAGCGCCTGCACTCTCCTCCGTGCAGGCGATGTGACCTAGCAGCAGCCATCACCATAACCAGGGAGGTCGCATGAGTTCATCCAGGCAGTTTCTCGTTATGTACGACCCTTCGTCGCGCCGGGCGCGCTTTGTGCTGCGCTTCGGTGTACCGGCCGAGGGAGGGGGCAGGGAATGTGAAGAAGTGCGCATCGAGACTGGTGACGGGCATACCATCGACGGCGGGACCGTCTGCGCGCCCTCCACACTCGACTGGCGCACGTCGGCCGATGTGGAAGTCGGCAAGCATACCTACTCGGGCAAGGGACCGTTTGTCGCCGCACTTACATGGGGCAAAGAGCGTTATGAAGCGCCGGTCGGAATGCCCAAGAGCGCGCCGCAACAATCTGCGACCAACGGCACCCCAACGCTTGCTCTATTTCAAGCACGGCGCGACCGCACCGATCCACATGTCGTGACGATTAAGGTGCGCCTGGAAGGGCTGGGCCGCAACCAGCGCGTACGCATTGATACCGGCGCGGGTCATTCGTTCATCCTTGAAGGGTCGATGGCGGCGCAGGAAAACTCGCTGACGGCCACCTACTTCAAGCACGGCACGTACACAATCGCCGCTGACGTGCTCGATGCCGACGGCTTTCGCGTCGCCACGCTGGGCGAAACTTCGATTGAGATCGCCGAAATCGAACAGGAACCAAGTTTTGCGCCGGCTGCGGATGTCCAGGCGCCGGCCGCGGAGCTGCGTCCGGTCATGGCCGATATTGAAGTGCCGATGATGGTCTCGCAGCCACCTGCGTGGTTGCCATACCGTTATGCGCGCCCAAACTGGGCCTGGACGCGTACCTATCGCACGCCGGGAGGCGCAGTCTCGCGCAGCCTCTCTCCGGGAACCTATGTTTCAATTCACAAGGAAGTGGCGACCAACGGGCAGATCTGGTACGAGACCGGCGGGGCCGACTGGATTCCTGCCTCTTCAGTAACCCTGGTAACGCCGTCAGAACTGCGCGGCGTCGTACTCGACGGAGGTGGCACAGAACCTCCACCTCCTCCACCTCCTCCACCACCACCTCCTCCCCCACCACCGCCACCTACTGGCGAGAAGAAGGGAACCGTAATCGCGGGCGTGCTTAATGTGCGCGCCCGGCCGGGCGTCTTCTACAACAATCCGCCCATCACTTCCCTGCGCTACGGCGCAAGCGTCACAATCTACGAGGAGACGACGGTTGCGGGCGCCAAGTGGTATCGGGTGGGAGAGAACCGTTGGGTGCATGCGGGATATGTGCGACTGGTCAACGCCTCGACGGCAGACGATCAAGTCACAGGGGAGCCGATACCCGAGCCACCCTTGTCGCTCGAGCCGGTAGGTGCGCCCGCGCCCGCTTCAATTGCAAGGGTCGGATTGCCGCTGGGATGGGTTGTATCGCCCACATTGAATGTGCGAAAGACGCCCAACGGCGAAGTTGCGGGCGAACTTCAGCACAATCAGGTCGTGCCGATTCTTGAAGAGGCGGTGGCCGGCGGCACGCGCTGGTATCGCGTGGGCCAGGACCAGTGGGCGAGCGCCACCTGGATTGGCGTGGCGCGTGCCAAAGTGCGCCCGGCAAGCATCAAGCCTGACGAGCGCTGGATAGGCGTATGCCTGAAGGAGCAGACGGCGATTGCCTACCTGGGCGACAAGCCGGTCTACGCCGCGCTGATTGCCTCGGGCACGGGCGGGTCGCCTACCGTCCAGGGCATATTCAAGACGTGGTGGCGGCTGGAATCGCGCCGCATGGCTGGGCCCGGCTATTATCTGGAGGACGTGACGTGGACCTGCTACTTCCACGGCGGCTATGCGCTGCATACGGCCTACTGGCATGATAGCTTCGGCCGCCCGCGCAGCCATGGCTGCGTGAACTTCAGCCCCTATGATGCGTGGTGGATATTTCAGTGGAGTGCGGCCGGTGGCGAGAATGCGCCCTCAGTCTACACCTACTGGGCGTAGCGGCAGTACCAATATTCAGGGTTTCAAGAGTTCAAGGTTCGCGCCGGCGGAGAGCTCCCGCCGGCGCGAACCTTTTGTCAGTAACTCCTGGACCCGCGACCTCATAAACTCTTGAACCTTTCATCCCTGAAACGTGCTTCTTTGCCACGGCGCATTTGCGAGGCACGGCTCGCGATGGGTCCAGTGGCGGAAGATTGCCGCCGCAGTCACTTCGCCTGAGCGCAGGGCCGCCTGCACAGTGCCGTAGTCTTCAGCCTGAGTCCCTTCACCCGCGAAATAGAGATGATCGCCCACTGGGCGTGCGTAATCGGTGCGATCGGCGTCACTGCTCAGGACGCTGTTGAATGAATACGCGCCGCGTGCCCAGGGATCGTTCAGCCAGCGCGTAACGCTGACGCCGGTGGGGTGCGGGACAGTGCAGCCCGCCAGACGCGCAAGATTTGTGCGGGCCAGGGCGACGCATTCCTCATCGCTCGCGGTGCAGTCAAGCGCCGTTGCCGCATTCCCGCTGGCAAATCCCATGATAATGGGTGCGCCCGCCAGATGGGCCAGGTTGATCCAATTTGTGTAACGACCGCGGCCCGCAGGTTCGGCAGGTAGCAATATGCACCGTTCGTTAGTGTCAGGCCAGAAGCGCTCGTCAAAGCGCAGCACGATCTTGTTCATGACGGCGCGCCCGCCAAAGCCAAGACGCGCGATGGCGGCGCGCTTCGGCGCGGGAAGGGGAGGATCAAAGCGAATGGCCTCATCCTTGAGCAAGCCCAGCGGCGCCGTGACGATCACTGCATCGGCGGCAAATGCGCCGGCGGGGCTCTCTACCATGGCGCCTTCTGAAGCATAACGAACGGCCGTCGCGGGCGCGCTCGGTACGAACATCGAGACCCTCTGCCGCATCGCTGACCAATTGGACGTAGCCGCCCACGGGTAGAGCGTTTATGCCATTGGCCTCAGCAGGGTACCAGTTACGCAGGTCGATGAGGTCGGCGGGCGCGCCCTCCACGCTCTCGCCGGCGGAGGTAATCCAGGCAAGGAAGCGGCGGTCAAAGTGAGGGAGCCGTCCGTCGGCGATGAGCGGCTCCATGACACTCCCCAGCGAAGCAGGACGGCCCACGCGCAGTGACTTAATTTGCGCGCGCCCAGCCGCCCAGGAAGCTGCTGCGAGGCCGCGCCAGGCCCTGCGTGCGATTGCGGGCAAGCGCAAAGTGCGACCTGCCTCCTTGAAGCGGCGGCTGCCCGTTGGTGCGTAGGCGAGTGGTACACCAATCGCCCGGCACCAGTCCGTAAGCGGGTTGTGGTCGGCGCCGTGAATCCACGACGCACCCAGGTCGATGGGCACGCCCAGCGAGCTGTCGGTCCACGTCCGGCCACCCAGGCGTGCGCGCGCCTCGAGAACGGTGACAGCGAAGCCGCTATCGTGGAGCAATCGCGCAGCCACAAGCCCCGCCATGCCTGCACCAATCACAAGAACGCGCGGTGGCTGGATCCATGGCAGCGGTTGTGGAGGCGTGGCAAAGAGCGACCAGCTATAAGGTGGGTTGGAGAACATTTCGTGGCACTCCTCTCGAGGAGCAGTGGACGCGGCCGCGGCGCCCTACGCGCAGCGATTTCAGTCGAATGGCTCGTATGTGCTACGATTGCGCCTGCGTCATGATGGGCGCTGAAACATGGGTGCGAAAAATAACGTGGCACCGGGTTCAGCGAGACTCGAGGCGAGTGGGCGGCGCACATGCCGCCCGAAGTAGGCATAGTCTTGCCTGCGCACGAAGCGTGGCAGTAATCAAGGAGAATGTAGAATGATCAAGCGTGAAGAGTTGAAGAAGGGTGACGGCGTCAAGGTGACGTTTGTGCAGGCAGCAAATGGCGCCAAGAGCAACGTTTCGGTTGTCGGCGACTTCAACGGCTGGAATCCGGCAAGCGGCAAGATGGTGAGGCGCTCCAACGGGACCGCAAGCTATTCGGTGAAGCTCGAACCAGGCAAGAGCTACCGTTTTCGCTATATGCTGAGTGATGG
The DNA here is from genome assembly GCA_963735275.1 of uncultured Chloroflexia bacterium. Taxonomy (GTDB): domain Bacteria; phylum Chloroflexota; class Anaerolineae; order Caldilineales; family Caldilineaceae; genus UBA5069. Next base: position 2,422,976 of record CAVTKJ010000004.1, read on the forward strand.
TAGTTGGTTCAATGACGAAGCCGCAGATGCCTATGCGCCCAATGGCTTCGGTACAGAAGACTGCATCCTCAACTGCTGACAGGCCCAGGGCCATCAAGAAAGCGTGCCATCAGACTCGCAAGCCGCAGCGCACGAATGCGCTGCGGCTTTGTTGTTTGTTGAATAGAGCGGGGAAAACGTCGATGTCGGCCTACAAAGTGGCAGGGCCGGGATGCACTGCGAGGTATTCCCACGCTGCCAGCGCTGCCTTTGAACCTTCGCCCAGCGAAACGGGAACCTGCTCAGCGTGGATATTGGTAAGATCCCCAGCGGCAAAAATGCCCGGCACACTCGTCTCGCAGCGTTGGTTAATCTGCACAAAACCTTCCCCGTCAAGGGCAACAATGTCGCGCACCAGGCTGTTGTTGGGCAACAGCCCAAGCTGCACGAAGACCCCTTCGAGTTCGAGCCGGCGTATTTCGCCGTTTCCTCCCACGAGATCGAGGCTGGTCACAAATTCGTCGCCTTCGATCTGCTGGACCTCCCAGTTGCGGTAAACGAGCACCTTGGGGTGATTGAGCGCGATTTCGGCTGCGGGTGTTGCCTTAAGTTCCTGTGCACGCGATACGACGAAGGAGACCTGACGCGCAAACTGGGTCAACGCAAGCACGGCGTTGACGGCACGTGCGCCTGCTCCAATCACGGCCACGTTGCGATCGTTGAAGAACGGTGCGTGGCTGATGGCAGAGAAGCTTACCCCGCGCCCCCAGTACTCGGTTTCGCCCGGCACGTAGAGGCGCTGCGGACGCGCACCTGTGGCCAACACCAGAGCACGCGCCGTCTGCGAACCGCCTGCGCTCAACTGCAGCGCAAAGCGGCCATCCGGCATGATCTCCAAACGACTGACTTCTGCATTGATGTGGTGGTCCAGATTGTTGCGGACGCGCATCTCCAGTTCGCGCACGAGACTAGCGCCCCAGACGGTGTCTCGCGCCGGCATTTCGGCAAGGGCAAAGGGGTAGGTGACCTTTCCGCCAAGATCAGGCGCAATGAGCGCGACGGAAAGCTGCGCATGCAGTCCGTACGCTGCTGCCGCAAGCCCGGCCGGGCCGCCACCAATGATGATGAGATCGAAATCGGCCATGTTCTCGTTTCGAATCTGATTAGCGCACAATGTGGTTCACCGCGGTGTCAGTCTGCGCCGTGGTCGTTTGTAGAGCGACGCAAACTATTCAAGGCCGCAAGTAGTTTCTCCGGCGGCTCGGTCTTGCTTACAAATGCATTGGCCCCGGCGGCCAGGGCGCTCCGGCTGCTCTCCGGTCGCCCGCTCAAGACGATGACAAGCAGATGGGGATGTTGCCCATGCAATGAATGCAGCAGACGTTTGCCGGCGTCGGCGGCTTTCAGTTCGGGCAATTCCCAGTCAAGCAACAACAGGTCTGGGACTGCGGACATGACTTCGCCAATGAGCGCGGCCACCTCCGTCACTTCGCCTACAAGGACGGTGTCCGGCTCCTGCTCGAGCAGCAAACGCAGCGCCGAACGTAGTTCCTTCTGATCATCTGCCAATAACACCCGCATGATTGCAGAGTCCCGTCTGGCTGTCAACCTGCCGTAGCGCCCGCTGCAGCCCGCGGCCCGAACCATAGGGCGCAGGGCGCCACTATCTCGTTGCATGTGTTCGGGAGCTGTAAGCATCCGCGCACGCCGTGTTTGTGCGCAAACGCGTCGTATGGTCAAGCGTACGCGCTTTCACCATAGGAAGCGACCTCCACAGGTCGAGAATTTCACCCGACCCGCGTTGAGTGTTGGACCTGGTCAATTGGCTAGGATTCGAGGCCCACAGCGCGCGAGCGAAACGTGAACGGGCCAAGTACAGAACTGCGACACGGAGGCGCGGAGGACGCACAGAGCACTGCAGTGACTGCCGTTGCAGTTCTCTGTGATTCCTCTGTCCCTCTGCGCCTCCGTGTCGCTGTTGGACTGTTGGACTGTTGCGTGGTCAGTGGCTTTCGCTGCCGGGGTTGGAGGGGCGCAGCACGAGGCGCTCCTGCAGCGCCAGCACAACGGCTTCCGTCCGGTTGGAGACGTGGAGTTTGGAAAGAATGCTGCTGACGTGGAACTTGACGGTGGAGCGGCTGACGACAGCCTTTTCGGCAATCTGCGCATTGTTCATGCCCTCGGCCATGAGGGTAAGAACCTGGTGCTCGCGCTCTGTAAGGTCGTGGCCGATTGGTGGGTTGTTCGCCTGCGTCGCGGTGTGGATGAGGGCATGCGTTGCTTCAGGCGCAAGCGTTGGGCGTCCATGGTGGGCAGCGCGTACGGCGTTGACAGAATCGTCCGCCGAAACGTTCTTGAGCAAGTAGCCGATTGCCCCGGCGCGCAGCGTGTTCTGGATCATCTCCTCCTCTTTGGAGGAAGTGAGCGCGATGACCTGTGTTCCCGGATGGGCTTCGCGGATGAGCCGCGTGGCTGTCGCTCCATCCATGCGCGGCATGATTAGGTCCATGAGCACCACATCCGGCAAAACGTGATCGCACAGGCGTACGGCCTCTTCGCCGTCGGCGGCTTCGCCCACAAGGTCAAGATCTTCGTATGCGAGCAGGAAGGCCATGAGTCCACTGCGCACCACCGCATGGTCGTCCACGAGCATCACGCGGATTGGCCGAACGGGTGCGTTGGCGCCGTTCTGTGCTTGATCGCCCGAGTCGCTATTCATGCGCCGTCCATGTGATTGAGATCGTTGTCCCTGCGTCAACGGCGCTTTCGATGTGGAGCAGGGCGCCAATATCGGCGGCGCGCTCGTGCATGATCGTAAGACCCAGGTGTTCCGGTGTGACCTGCATCTGCTCGAAGCCTCTGCCATTGTCTTGAACCGTCAGGCCAAGCTTGTTGGGATGGCGGTAGAGCGTCACAGTGGCAAGTTCGGCGCGTGCATGCTTCGTCACATTGTTAAGCGCTTCCTGTGCTACATGGTAGAAAGCGATCTTGACGTCGGGCGGCACTTGGACTGTTCCCTCGATCGTCAGCACGATAGGGATGCGCGCCCGCCCGATTGCCGCTTCAGTTAGTTGACGCAGAAGCTCGTTAATGTCCACTTCGATGAGAGATGCCGGACGCAGCTCGAGCAAAAGTGTACGCATTTCGGCAAGAGCGCCACGCGTAAGCTGGCGCAGCTCTGCCAGACGGCGGACGCTTTCCTCATGGTCTTTCTCCCAAAGTCGCGGCAGCACTTCGGCAATGAGGCTTGCAGAGAAGAGAGTCTGTGTCACCGAATCGTGTAGATCACGTGCGATGCGGTTGCGCTCGGCGGCGACGGCCATTTGTGCAGATTGTCCGCGCAGGCGGGCGTTTTCAATTGCCAGCTTGGCCTGCTCGCCAAAGGTTACCGCAAGTTCGATCTCTTCGGAGGAAAAGTGCCGAGGTTCGCGGTAGTAGAGCATGAGTCCGCCGAAAATGTCGTCTTTGGCGGCAAGCGGCACCGCGAGTTGCGCCTGGTAGACACCGACGCGGTCATAGGCGGTTTCGACTACAAGCCCGCCTGCCGTGTCAACCCGCGCTCCTGTTCTTCGGCAGAAAGGCCGTGGCTTGCCAGGATTTCGAGCGGTTCGCCATCGTCGCGCAACTGATAGATTGCGGATGCCTCGGCACCGAGCAGATGCCGGGCCTGCAATGTGATGTGATCGAGGATATCCTGCAGCGCGCGGTTAGAGTTGAGCATGGCCAGAATATCACGCAGCGAATCGGCGACGCGGCGACGGCGCTCAATTTCGCGCGTACGTTCAGCGACGCTCCGCTCCAGCGTATCCTCTGTCTGCTTGCGTTTGCTCACGTCAATAACTGAGCTAAGCGTGAGCATTTCGCCATCTACCTGTACGTGGCTGAGACCTGCCTCGATGGGGAACTCCACCCCGTTCTTGCGCCGTCCGCACAAATCCATGCCTGAACCCATTCCACCGCGAATGGGGATGCGACAGGTAGCGCTCCCGGTGCACCTTGTGTTCATCGATGAAGCGCTCGGGCATGAGGGACTCCAGCGGCATGCCCATGATCTCGTCATGCGTGTAGCCGAATAGTTCCTCGACCTTGCGTTGGAAAAGACCACTTCGCCGAGATCGTTCACTGCGACAATTGCCACTGGAGCCGAGTTCAGAAGAAGTTCGAGCGTCGTGGGTGAAAGCCTGGCGTCTCCAGCTTCCTCCGCGCTTTCCTGCGCTGCTACATGATTCATAGCATGAGATTATACCATGCTTGCCGCCTTCACCCCGGCGGAATAGCGAAACGGGTGCAGGCACGAGTTGATGAGCCGCATGCAACGAAGCGACGGCACTTCGCAACAAGTCGTGCACCGCCCCAGCAAGCGCTCGACTGTGAACGAGCAAAGTGGCGCATCGAATGCGATTCTCGATGCGCCACTTTGCTTCCGGAAGAAGGACCTTCAGGTCAAGGCCGGTGATACCGCTACTTGTCGATGAAGGGCAGGAAGATCAAAGGACCACCGGCGTCAATCGCTTCGGTGTCGAGCGCAACGACGGGTCGTTTCGCGTCGACAAATGTGAGTACACCCGCCCTGGGAAGGACGAAATAGACGGCCTCGCCAGGGGCCAGTGATCCCGTGCTGAAGCCCGCCAGCGCATCACCGCCCTCCGGCTGCACGCCTGAGACCAGTGCGTTTGAGGTCTCCTCGACAAAGACGTTGCGATCCCTGTTGCTCAGGTTCAACACACATGGTCTTGCCTTTGGCAATCCTGAATGGCCCACGGATTCCCTCATTGTCTGGCAACGCGCATTGCTCGGCCCTAAGCGCTTCGGGCAGTTCATCCACAACCGGCAGAAGGCGAATCTCGAGGCCACCGCCAACGCGCGCGAAGTCAAGCTTCACCTGTTGCTGATCGAGCTGGTATCTGGGCGCGGTGGCTCTTAGCCCGATCTGCGAGTAGGTGAAGGTGACAATCAGGTAACCCTTGTCGGGAGTCTCCAACGGTACCACGAGTTCTTCCATCTCATTGCCCGTGGCCGTTGGCACGGCAGACGCCACTGTGCAGGTGAGGCAGCCGTACCAGCTGCGCTCATTGTGGTACGCCGGATCACCGATGATCGTGGCGTTTGCCGATCGGCTGCAAGGTGATGGCGTCCACGATGCGAACCGTGCCCATGCGTGCCGCAGAACCCCGGCCGACTGCATTGACGTTGCCGGCTGACGGTTCACCACGTCTGTCGCGCTTGTGTCGCCGCAGCCGACATCAACACTTGCGTTGGAGGTTCTCGAATGAGGCTGGTGAAACGAACGTTGCGCTGTACCGACCGTCACTGTCTGGCCCAACAAGCGCAGCCCCACTTTGGCCGGCGGAGTTTGAACAGGCCCGTGATGACTTCATTGTTGCAAAATGCCATCGATACTGTGTACGGGGTGCTGGGGCGCAACCACATCCTCCAATCAGTGGCATCGGTGCGTCCCGTCTCATCAGTGGGTCGTTGGGCGAAGCCGTTGGGGCCGACAATGCGCAGGCTCAACGGATCCCAACTCAGGTCGCTTTTGACTGTGATTTCCACAAGGTTGGAGGGCGAACTGCTTGCATTGCCCAGGCGGGCAATGGCAACGAAGCTCACCGATCCGTCGCCGAGGTTAGCGGTGTGCGTCCACTTCCCGCCACTTACTGCCGGCGTGGCGATCTTCTCACCATCCTGATAGAGGTCAACCGCCGGCGCTCCCCAGGCGAGACCATGGAGCGTGACAGCGCTCCGATTGGTCGTCCCGCTGCCGGGTGAAACAATCTGCGGCGCAGGCACAACTGCGCTTGCGCTGCTTTCGACTGAATTGTTTCCCGGATTGCTGTAGACGTCACGGCAGTGATCCGCGCTCGGTTCGTCAATGGAGTGGCAAGCGTTTCCCCTGCCAGTTGCGCACCGATGAGGATGCGGCCGCCTTCGCCCGGCTGCAGCGTCCCGACCTCAAAGGTGATGACGGTGCCGGCCCGTGTGTAAGGCAGGTAGGGTGCAGTACGAACGACGAGGCCGTTCCTGTAGACGGTGCTGTCGACCAGGTCGTCAGTAATGGTGACGTTCGTTGCCGCCTGCAGGCCGACGTTGCGGTATTCGACCTCCCACAGGACGCGCAGGCCCAGATTGTACTCGCCCTGGGCAGTGCCTGCGGTGGGGCGTGGCACAACTTTTCCGCGCTTGGTAATCATCACGTCGGGCCCATTGGCCGGGTCTCCGGCGGGCCGCCGAGAGGTAGTCCTCAGTCTCTCCGGTGAGGAAGGGTGGGACTCGGCCACGACCGTCGCCGACGCCTGTTGCAGGCTGCTTCACGGCAGGGGCTTCGCTCAATGTGATGCGTAGCCAAGCCGGCTTGTCGGCCAGATTGCTCGGCCACCTGACATGGCGGTTGGCACTAACGGTTACGGTGTGCAGCCCGGGGCCGAGAAGCGCTGTCAACGGGGAAGTCAACCACGAAGTGCTCGCCGGCCGAACAGGCGCGCTGCCCGGTGGCGTACATTGGCCTGCGTCTTCCCAGTCGCCATCACGGTTGGAGTCGACCCAGACGTTGACGTAGCCCCGACCGTTGGGCAGGCTGGCCAGCACGGGCGAGATGGAAAGCTGCACCGGGAAGGTGGGCTTGGTGCAGTCGACAAATGGAATCAGAGTCGGGTTGAGTCCGTCGTCGAAGCGGTCGTCGTCCATTGCATTGACCGGCGGGTTGATGTTGTTGATGCCGTCGGCGTCGAATCCCCAGTCGGCGTTGGCTTCGCCGCTCACAGACTGCCCCAGGTGGAAGGGGCGGGGCGTACGGTGTGCTGGACCAACGGGCGCTGCTGCCGGGTCGAAGACAGTTGGGAAGCGTGCGGGCACACCTGGGTACGCACTCATCGCGGCGCCCCAGTGGTTGCTGCCGTCAGGCGCGTCGCCCAGGTCGACCTGGATGCGTGAGGCTAGGCCGCCCGGCGCCTTGACACACACATCATCAATCCAGAGCGCCATGCCGCCCACCGCGAAGGAGTCTATCGCTCCGGTGGCGCGCAGCCGAAAGACGGAATCTCCCGATACGTCACCCGGGCCGACCGAGATCTGAACGCCGCCCAGACTTTGCCCATTGAGGGCCTCGAGATTGGGCACATTGAAGACACGGCCATTGACTCGCACAATCGCCGGTCCGCTATCAAGTTTGTACACAAACTCAACTTCGCTTGCACTTTGATCGCCGGTGATCATTCCAATGAGTATTGCAATGATGCCAAGCGAGTTGCCGGGTCGGCCGGCAATGTCGGCGCCCACGATCGCTTTGCTCTCCGCAGAAACGGCCTCACCGACTTTGAGAACAATCGAATCGCCCGAAGTGATACTAGCGCCTGGTGCAAAGGATGTGTTTCGCGCCAGGTCGTCAAAAGGGCACGCAACCAGCCTCCACGCCCGCCTGGACAACTGCTGGTTCATCCTCCGCGCAGGTTAGCAGCACGAACAACACGGGCGCGAGCATTGCAAACAACGCGAACAATGCTCCGCGCCACGCATATTTGACGTGGAGTACCTCACTCTGTGGGTGGAAAGCGTGCTGATGGTGGGAAGGGCTGCTTTACATAGACTGCGGTTCAGCATGGGTCGTCCTCCTTGTGTCTCCTGGGCGAAGACCACGCGGCCGTGGCCTTGAATCGCCGGTGTAAATGGCACAAGTCAAGCCCGTTGCAACTTTGCGGGCCCGACGGCTCACACTTGATTGGTACTGCGGAGTTCTCTACGGGAACTCGACCTCCGAGATTGAGAGGTTAATCAACAGGGCATTATGTCGAGGTTCTGGTTGAACGACGACGGGAATGCGCAAGGTGGAGGAGGTTGATCTTTTCGATGGGCGCAGTGAGGGGGCAAGTTTAGCACATGAGAGTGCCAACGACGATCGACGCGGAAGCTCCCCTGGCGAAGCGAAAAGTGAAGATGTTGGAAGTTCGGAACACGGGACGATTGTCACCTTGACGGCGCGCGCCCGCTGCTTTATCATCACTGATATTCAGCGCCGCTCCAACGCACCCACCCGAAAGGCCTCCGGTGGCAGATACACCACCCCTTTACGCCCTGCTAGTCGGCATCAATCGCTACCATCCGGATTCGGGCATTGCACCGTTCGCGCGGCGCTGTGAATGATGCACATGCGCGCTTGGCCACGCGTCTGGTCGAGCGCTATGGCATTGGCGACAAGCAGATCGTTTCACTTCGACGAGGCTGCGGCTTCGCACGGCGTTTCTTGATGCGCTGGATACGCACCTGATTGTCCGCGCGCAAGAATGGGCTGCGGGACCACGCACGGCCGAGACTTGCCCCGGCTTCCTCGTCTATTTCGCTGGGCGCGGGTCACTGGCGCTTGAGGCGGACAAAAACGTGACACGCATGGTTGAATCGCTCGTCCTCTACAACAGCCGCGCCGAGGACGAGTCTGATCTGCGGCCCGCCGCACTTGCCGGACGCATGGCCACGCTGCAAGAGGCAGGCTGCGGCGTTACGCTTATGCTTGACTGCGGGCACTCGCCCGATGGCCCCGAAGTCCGTGCCTGTGCACCCGAGTTGCGACGGCGCTGTGACGTGAGCGCTGCAGCAGGTTGGGATTCGCTGGGTGCGGAACTCTCACGGCGGCGCGCCGAGGCGAAGCCGCGTACGAGCGGGCACTTGGTGACCTGGGAGGAGTGGTGCGTGCGCGGGGCGTTCAGCTACACGCTGGAGCAGCTGCTCCGCGCTGCCTGCCGGATTGCCCTCCTTGTCGGCGACCTTGGCGCGCGAGTGATCGACCGCACTGACGCCGTTGCCGTCGGCCAGACGCCTGCCTTGGCGGGCGGTGATGGGCTTCTTCTGGGAGGGTTCGCGTTGCGGAAGATGCCCGAGCTCTTGTCTTTTTGAAGACGATACCGGCCAGCTTTGGCTCAATGCCGGCACTCCGCGTGGTCTGTTGGCGGGCTGCAGGTTGATTGTCTATCCGATTTCTGCGAGCGATGAATCAGCGGACGCTTCGGCAGCAGACCTGGCGGTCGTGGAAGTCGTGAATGCACACGTAGACCGCAGCCTCTGCACTCTCGTTGAGGGCAGCGCTCCGCAAACGCCCGCGCTTTCTGCCGTCATGCAACCGGGGACTGGCCGCGCCCACATCTACTATGCGGCCGAGGCAATGGCACTATTCGGCGATGGCGAGACCGGGCCCGGCGACGGGCGCGCCTGCGGGCGGTTTCCAGCGTCGCCGGGGAGGCGGCGGACCTGTGCGTGGTCGCCGATCGCAGTTCGTTCCAGGTTTGCAGCAGCAGCGGAGACCCACTCTCAGGCCACTATGCGGCAGCCAATGTTGAAACGCTGCCGCGTTGAACTGGCGCACAGGGCGGCCGGCTTCGCGGCCGCACTCGTTGGGCGAAGCGGCGCGGCCGAATTGCCGCCGGGAACCGTATCAATTGACATTGAACGCCTCGTCTTTGATGAGGCAGGCTTCCCCAGGCGGCGCCGCTTGAAGTCAGCGGGGGCGAGCCCGGTCCTGACCACGGGAATGCCGGTCATCGTCAGTGTGACGAACCATGGCGCGCAGCCGCTTGAATTTGCGCTCTTTCGCTTCGGCCCAGCGTGCGAGATTGCCTGTATTTGGCCCACGCAGGGAGCACGAACTGAGCCACTGCAGCCCGGCGAAGCCCGTCACATTGGTCAAAGTGCGCGCCGGAATCGACCAGGTGCACACCCTACTCCCCTCCGACACGGTCGACGCGAGTGACCTTCCGCGTCTATGCCTCGCTTGCGCCCATGGCGACGGCGCTGCTGGAGCAGGGACCCCTGGGCATCGCGCCTGAGGCCATCCACGCGGGTGCCAGCAGCGCACCCGTACCGCCACGTACCGCCTGGGATGACGGACGAATCGCGGCCTGCGGCTGCTTCCAACCGAGAGTGCACTAACGCTCCTCTGCGAGAATGGCTCGGCAATGGCGCGAGGGGGGTCGAGCCAGCGCTTGTTGAGACCCCTCCAGGGTTCACCGCCGTTCTGCGCTCAATAGGCCGCACCGAAGCAGCGCAGGCGGAGGATTGGCATTGGCCGCCGGCACTTGCGGCGCATCCGCAAAACTTCCGCTCCCACAGCCATGCGGGCGGAGCCAGCGGGCAGGGATTTGCCGCCTCGCCGTCGATTGTGACGACTCCGATCGTCGCCTTGTTTGTGCCGAGAGCCCGTTGCGCCTTCAGGTTGCGCCGCCCGCCGAGACAGCACTGATCGCCTTTGCCCATGATGGCCGGGACTACTGGCAGCGGTGGCGCTCTGCCCCGCCGGCGGTAGCTGGCTCGACATTACTTGGCTTCCGCCCGCCGCGCCGGAATCCGCAGCAGAAGACGATGCGGCGCGCCTGCCCTCAGGCGCGTTCTGCAGATCTACCCTTGCGAAGTCCGCGCACGCAGGCCGCAGACCTTCGGACTCTTTGCCGTGCGCTACGTGCCCGGCGGCTGGACAGCCGTCACGGCGCATGCCCATTTCGTCCGGCCCGCGCCCGGTGGCGAGTTGCGCTGCACCCGCGCCACGCACATTCGTCCGGGTGAGCGCATCGCGTTGCTGATTCACGGCTTTGCCGACGACAGCAGCGAAGAAGCGTGTTGGCTCACGCAGCTCGTGCGCAAACCCACCGCGCCCGCCTATGATCGAATCCTCTGTTTCGAGTGGGAGAGCCTCCACACAGATGTCCGCGAAAGAGCGAAGCGCTTAAAGGACACGCTCACGATTATGGGACTTGATGAGGTTCCAGGCGTCGAGATCGACCTCTTCGCCCATAGCATGGGAGCGCTGGTGGCACACACCCTACGTGGAACTGCTGGGTGGCGACGGCCATGTGCGCAGTTGCTTCTTTACGGGACCGCCCAACCTGGGCACGCCGCTGGCCGCGACAGCGCTCTTTACGCCCTGGCTGCTTGCCCTGGCGCTCAACCTGCCGCGCCGACTCCGCCGTCACTTCTCATCAGCTGGGCCATGGGCGCCGTGGCCTGGGACATGGCAGGCCCGCGTGCGATGGTCCCCGGTTCTGCACTGCTCGAGGAACTAAACGGGACACGCGGCACGGCGCGCCTCAACTACCATGTTCTTGCCGGCAACGCGTGGGAGTCTGCGGGTGGACAGGGCGAGCGCTGGATGAGCGCGCTCTCGGCAGGGCTGAATAGCTCCGCCCACTGGTTCTATGAGGGCGACAATGACTGGGTGGTGGGGGTGCGCAGTTGCCTGACAGTTCCCGTGGTCAATTATCCGGGAGGAGTGCTCCTTCGCGGTCGTGAAAGCGAGACATACGGAGTACTTTCGCAACGAAGAGGTGACAGCGCACGTGTTGACGTGGCTGGCGGCGCTGCGTACACCGGACAGCGCCCGATGAAGTACCTGCTCCGACTGGCGATGGCAGTGAGGACCCGCCAGTGGTCGGCAGTCTGCCCGACAGCGAATCGACGCCAGTACGACGCAAAATCTCGTTTCGCAAGGCTTCTTCACACTGAACGGGTGGCGGTTGTCAGTTGCGCTCCTTGCACAGGAACAACGACCGCGACACAAGCCATGCAACGTGGTGGCCGATCCGGCGTGCCGGGAATGTACAACCCATCCCTTTGCCATGCGGGCGTGAACGGGCGATAATTGAGTCCTCTGCAACACACAGCGCTGATTGATTGAATTGCCGGAGCCCATAATGCCCAGGTTCGGCATGCAAGGCCGCAACCTTCGCCAGCAGTTGGGACGACGCCGTTACCGCCGCGCAGTTGTTGCGGCCGCGCATCTGGGCTTTGACGCGCTCGAGATTCCGCTGTTGCGCTCCGCCCCGTTCGACTATGCCGCAGTGCGCACTGTGGCGCAGGCAAACGGCGTGGAGCTTGTTTGTCGCACAGCCTTGCCCACAGGCTGCTCTGCGCTGATGGAGGCCGGCGACTACGCCCTGCTGGGCAGGCAGTGCAGGCGGCCGCCGCACTGGGAGCAACTTCACTGAGCGGTGCGTTTCTCCTTTGCCCAATCAATTCAGATGCCACCGTTTCGCCCGGTGCAGGAGCGCTACTTGTGGAACTTCTGGCCGATTTGGCCCTCGACGCCACGCCACGCGACGTATCCCTGATGCTCGACCGCGCGCCAATTCGAGAGTTCCGTCATCAACTCTGTCGCACAAGCGGTGGCTATCGTAGGCGCAGTGGGCGCGGAGAATCTGAGCCTTGGGCTCAGCACTATCCGAATGCATATTGGCGGGCGCCGTTTCGGTGCTGCATTGTGCCAGGCTGGTCCGCTGCTGCGCCTGGTGTGTGCCGAGGAGAATTCGGGCGGCATCCCGGGCTCGGGCGCAGTGCGGTGGGACAGTCTGTGGCAGGGGTTGCGCCAATCTGCGTTTGACGGTCTGATCGTACTTGCCGCGCCGCGCCACGCACAAATAGGCGCACGGCCAACTGCGACAATCGATGCGCAACTGAGCCGCGTGCGACCCGAAACGGACCTGTACCCGGAGGAGTATGCTGCCGAAGGGCTCGCGTTCCTGAAGGCGGGACTGTCGGGGAACGACGCGGTTCAGCCCGAAGTGGTGCATGCCGCTGAGGTAGCTGCTGCCGCGTCGCCTGGCGTTGCGTTCAGGGCATACACGCCACGGGAGCGGACGACACCGACTTGATTAAGCCTCCCGATACTTCATTAGAAAGAGGGCGCGGGTTTGGCAAAACCCGGCACCAAGAGCTATCGCAATCGCAGATGAAGTTGCGGCACAGCCTGCCGCGACCTTGCCGAAACGCCGTCTGGGTGGACAACCTCCTTCGCCGAACGGGTATACTGCCCGCGCACGGAGATCTACGCTGCCCCGATTCTGAGCTCCTCTGTCACTCCGTTCAAGGAGGCATCGCTGCCATGCGCACCTACCACGAAATCACCCTGGCCGATCATTCAGTGGACACTCGTACGTTGT
>CAVTKJ010000005.1:0-16158 GCA_963735275.1 uncultured Chloroflexia bacterium
CTGATGATGTTTGTACTGGTTGAGCAGGCCGGGCTGCCGCTGGAGGCGCTGGCGCACGACGATTGAATCCAGACCGATGTCGAGAAGATGGCGCGGACGCCAAAGGGGCGACGGTTATTCTTCCACCAGGTTGAGCGCCAATACTGTGATTCTGGCAACGCCGGCAAATGTGGCGGCCCGGCTGGTTGCAGGGCTCACGCAGCCTCCGCCCAGCGGCTCGCCGAAATTCGCCACGGGAGCATCGGCCGCAATCTCGCTCGTTACGGCCGACCAATTTTTATGCGGCGGTCGCCTTCAGCGGCGTGATGATCCCGCGCAGCGAGCATCGCGGTGATCGACGCGGTGACAGTGGTCCGCGTGTTTCCCGCAGCGTATTTCTGCCGGCTGCTGCCGTCGCGGTCTTTTTTGGCGGAAGCGCCCCGCACATCATGGCGCTTGACGACGCTGCACTGCGTGCGCGACGCAGGGCGAATTGCGCGATGCTGCTGGGGATTCGTGCGCAGCCGATCTGGCGGACGCCATTCCAGCGCTGGCCCGACTCCTATCCTCAGGCCACGTAGGTCCACCTGGAGCGAGTCGCCGAAATCGAGCGATGGGCTTCCCGCCGGGTCTTCGTCACGGGCGGCGGCGTTGGGCTGGCGTCCCGATTCGGTGGGACAGGGTCGTCGCCCACGGCCCTCGAGGCGACTCGCGCCTGGGACAACAACCGACCGCGAGGCGGCAGACCTCAGGTCCACAGGGAGATCGGCCTGCAATGAAGAAGGCACTTGGTCGGTCAATGGTGTGCGGCTTTCGCTGTTTGCGTAGGCTACGGAATCATCGGTGTGCTCATGGTGGGCACCCTCAACCGCATTCCGCTTGTCGAGGTGGGGCTCTCGAAGGCGCTGGTCGGGCTGATGTTCGCGCTTCCCTATCTTGAGTCGCCGGTGCGCGTGCGGCTGGGCTACCGGTCTGATGGTTTCCCGCTGTGGGGCAAGCGCGCGTACCGTGGATGGTCTTTGGGGCGATGCTGGGCGGCCTCGGTGTCGTTCTCACGGCGATGCTTACGGTGCGTGTTCGGACCGGCGATTGGCCGTTGATCCTCGGATCATGCTGAGCCTGCTTCTCTATGGTTTTGGGCGCGGTTTTGCACATACCACCTTTCAGGCGCTGCTCACCGACAAGTATCCCGAAGCAGGCGGCGTATGATTGCCACGCTCATCGAGGTCGTGACAATTATCGGTTCGGTCATTGCGGGTGGTTTGCTTGGCCGGGCGTTCGATGACTACAGCCCGCAGACGCTCGTTAGCGCAAGCATCGCCGTGATGATCGTCTTCGTCGTCCTCGCGGCCATTGCCGCGCTGGGGCAGGAGCCGGTGAACGCGGATCTTTCATCAGACGACCATGGCGCGGTCGCGTACTTTCCGCCAGACAGTCGATGAGGTGCTGCTTGCCGACCGGCAGGTGCGCATCTTTTTCACGCTGATTATTTGCGCGTTCGTCGGCACGCTTGCGCAGGACGTCTGGCTGGAGGGGTTTGGCGGCGAAGTGCTGGGCATGAGCGTCGGCGACACCACACGTCTTGCCCAGTATTGGGGGCCGGGCGTGCTCGTTTCGATGCTCGTCTCGGGGTTGTGCTGCTGCCGCTCATTGGCTTCATGCCGCTCATGCGCATTGGCTTTGGCGTGAGCGCGCGGTCTTCGGCGGGGTATCCTCGCTGGCGTGCCGGGCAACGCCGACACTCTTCCGCTGGCTCGTCTTCGTGATGGGGTTGGGAACCGGGCTTGCCGGTGCGGGCATGCTTGCAGGTGCGGCGGTTTCTCGAGTCCGGTGCGGGCGGGGCTGCTCATGGGCGTGTGGGGGACGGCCAACGTATTGGTCGCCCGCTCGGCACGTTTCTGGGCGGCGCATCGGCCGAGATTGTGCAGCGCATTACGGGCAGTGCGGTCGCCGCCGATAGTTCGATCTTTCTCCTCGAGATCATCATGCTTCTGGTCGCCCTCGCGCTCTCCTTCCGCCTCGACTGAGCGCTCTCCATCGCCGGCGCCGATTCCGTGGAGATGGAGCCTGCGCAGGCGTGAGGCGATCAGGGTTTGATTGGTTGAAATGTAACTGGCAATTGGTCACTGATAACTCGCTGTACGCAGCGCTTTTGGACGCGAGGCGCGAGGTTCTTTGTAGGCGCCGGCGCCCTGCCCGCGCTCTCCTCCTACGCAGCGTAGACTCAAGCTGCGCGCGACTTCCACCGGTTTACATGTGCTGGTCACGCATCCAGTCGCCTTTCACTCATACCCCCAGTCCACCCCATCACTCCAGATATTCACGGGTCCATCCGTGTCGGGATAGCGCACGGCCGTGTTCGTGCTTGCCCGCGCATCATCTGCCGCAAGCGAGGCCGCGCCGAAAATGACCGCGAGATCCGGCTCTGCTTGCGCCAACCAACCGCCGCCGTCCTCGGCAGTGCGCAGCACGAGCGTCTCGGCCGGCGCGCCAACGGGTGTGGCGCCTCCCGCAAATGCGAGGTCGAAGTCACCGTAAACGAGGCGCCAGGTTAGCGGCTGCTCCTTGCCTTTCGCCGTGGGTGGCGGCGCCTCGGCCCGAAGCGACGCGCCATCGCCCAGATCCACCCAGCCGCCGGCGGCGGTGGTTGTCACGACCGCGCCTGCTTGCGCCCACATCCGCGCCCAGGCGTCGACTGCGGAATTTCCTGCCGTCGGGCCGAGCACCGCGCCAACGTGCAGCCGGGCAGGGAGTGCGGACTGGGTTGCGGCCGTGCGCTTGTCGGCGCTTGAAAGCAGCACAAGATCAAGCGAGCGGTCCCAGAATCCCATGGCGCCACCCAAGTTGGTGAGCAGCGTCGTTGCGTCGTCGCCGCCATCGACAAGCACCTGCGCCCCGGAGGGCGTCTCGATGAAGAGCGTTACGCCCTTGGCGGCGGGAAACATCTGGATGTGAAGCCGACCGTCGGGCAGGGCGCGCACAGCCACCCAGATGATGGCGCAAGCCACCACAAGTGCGGCCATCGTCATGGGCGAACGCAACAGCGCGCCGATGCGGCTGCTGGTTCGCGTTGCGGGCGCCAGCTTGCGCGTCTGCCAGACAAATGCAGCAAGCGCAGCATATGTCGCGAACAGCGCGCCAATACCAAAGTGGCCCACGGCCGCGGTCGCCCAGGGAATTGCGGCAGTCGCATTCACAATGCCCACCGTCCAGGCCAAGCCAATCCAGGCGCCCCAAAAGAGCAATTGCGCCAGCGGCAAGAGACCCGCGAGTCCGACAAGCAGCGCCGCCGACCCGGCAAAGAGAATCAGCGGCTGCACCGGCACAATCAGCAGGTTGGTCAATATGCCCACGAGGCTGAGCCGGTGGAAGTGGTAGAGGATCAGCGGCAGCACGGCCAGCGAAGCGCCAAGTGTGACTGCCAGACTGTCACTCAGCAGCCGCCCAGCGGCGCCGGCGCTGCGTGCGCCGCTGCTGGCGGACTTTGCCGAGGGATACCAGGTAGCGAATCCACGGCTCAGACTCGGGGCGATGAGCACCAAACCCGCAGTCGCGGCCGTGCTCATCTGGAAGCCGACGTCCCAGAGCACGTGGGGATTTGCCGCGGCCATCACGAGACAAGCCGCGGCAAGGCTCACCAAGGCGGTGCTCTGCCGGCCCAGCGCCGCAGCAACGACCACCAGCACACCCATGAGCGCCGCACGCAGCACGGATGGCTCCGCGCCCACGAGCAGGGTATAGATGGCGATGCCCGTCAGGGCCGCAATCCACGCGGCGCGTCGCCCCAGAAACCAGGCGCTCAGCGCCAGCAGGACGCCGGTGATGAGCGCAACATTGCTGCCGCTGATCACGATGACATGGCTCGCACTTGTGTCGTTGAAGCGCTCGCGCAAATCGTCGGGGATATTTGACTCGATTCCCAGCAGCATGCCATTGGCCAGTGCGGCGTAGGGCTCCGCAAGCGCGCGGTTGATAAGCGACTCCCCCTCGGCGCGAATCGCATAGAGCGCACGCAGGAGCGCGCTTCCAGATGGCTCGCCGCCGGCGAGCTGCACCTGGGCGATGGACATCTGGCTGTGAATGTTGTGGCGCGCGAGATATTCGCGATAGGAGAAATCGCGAAAATCTGGCGGCGTGCTAAGGACGCCGCGTAGTTGCACGGGCACACCATACTGAAGGGTTCCGTCGGTCTCGGCAAGCAATGTGACTCGGCCGGTCACGCTTTGCGGGCCGCTGCCTTCGTCGATCGAGGCAGCGCGCACGGTCAGCCGCAGGCGCCCCTCCACAACGGACACGTAGGAGTCGACGTATCCAGAGACAGTCGTCCAGGGCGCATCGCTGCTGTAGCTGTCGCGCGCCGGAACGTTGTAGTAGCCGAGGTCGGAGGTTGTGAAGCAGGGAGTCAGCGGCGTGGCGGCCATCAGCAAGAAGCCAGCCGCCAGCGCCAGCGAACAAGCACCCGCCAGTGCAGGAGATGCGAAGCGACGCGGCGTCACGAAGCCGGCCGATGCGGGCCAGGGTGTCGGCGGCGGACGCCTTCCAAGGCGGTTCAGGCGCGGCGTGAAGGGCAACAGTGCCGCGGGGATGAGCCAGAGCCAGGCGGGCCAGCCGCAGCCGAAGAGGTCGCCGGCGGCGGTCCCGGCAACCACGACCCCGGTGCCGAAGGCAATCGCCACGTAGAGAAGCGCCATGCGTCAAGTTAAGTTTGGACGAGTGCAGGCGGCCCGTCTCCCCAGGCAGGCAGCCATTTCTGCGGGCTGCGGATTCCGCCGGCGACCGCCATGTAAACGGGCGACAATTTCGGCCCAGATCAGAAGGCCCACCAGTAGAACAACACGACATGAAGAATCGCAGCCAGCACGAGCGTCACAACAAAGCGCGTCTTCTTCGTCTTGTGATGTGGGCGCAAGTACATGCCAAGTCCGCCGCCGATCACGCCTCCCAGCCACATGAGTCCCAGCAGCACCACTTCGGGCACGCGTGTCGCGCCCTCGGTCCGCGCTCGCCGTTTGTCGAAGCGAAAGAGAAAGAAGGTGACGCTGTTCACTGCCACCAGCCAGATCCAGTAGGGGTTGAGGTTGAGCCAGTACCAGAGCACAAAGCCGATCAGCGCGGCGATGCCGAGGGCAATCAGGCTGAAGGCCAGTTCCGGGTTGCGGTACATCATTGAAGACTGTTTTGGCGTGTTGGAGGATGCCATGGGGCCTCTATCAATGGGCGGAAGGTGGTAAATGAAGAACATGACGAGTGCGCTGCCAGTAGTGTGCCGCAACCATGGTCTGTACGCAAGACCGGTGCATTGGGTGTAACAAGGGGGAACGTAGTGCAGGGAACGAGTGCAGGGAACGGGAGCGGGGATCGGGATCGCGGCGGCGTTCCCGTTCCCTGCTCCCGTTCCCTGACTACGCAAGTCGCTTTCCTGTCGGCGTCCCTTGCGGTGTTATAATCGGCGCATGTCCATTCAACTGCTTGCCCCGGATGTAGCGGCCAAGATCGCCGCGGGCGAGGTTGTCGAGCGACCGGCAAACGCCGCCAAGGAGTTGATTGAAAACAGCCTCGATGCCGGTGCGACCGACGTGCGCGTGGAGATGCGCGAGGGCGGACTCCGGCTGCTGCGCGTGAGCGACAACGGGGCGGGCATCCCCGCGGCCGAGGCGCCACTGGCCTTCCTGCGCCATGCGACGTCAAAGCTGCACAGCGCCGCCGACCTCGAGCGCATTGGCACCTTCGGCTTTCGCGGCGAAGCACTCTACTCGATCGCTGCCGTCAGCCAGTGCACTCTGCTAACGCGCGCTGTCGGCGAGGAATTCGGCGTGCAAATGCGGCTGGAAGGCGGCGAAGTCGTCGCGAACAGCCGCGCCGGCGCGCCCGTTGGCACGGTCATCACGATTGAGCAGCTCTTCTACAATGTGCCTGCACGCCAGAAGTTCCTGCGCGCTCCCACCACCGAGGCGGGCCAAATTTCCGCCGTCGTGCAGCGCTATGCGCTTGCCTATCCCGAGCGGCGCTTTTCGCTCAGCAGCGACGGCAAGACGCTCTTCCAGAGCAGCGGCAGCGGCGCACTCTACGATGTGCTCGTGCAGGTCTATGGGCTGGAGAATGCGCGCCAGATGGTGTCGCTCGCCGAAACGGGAGACGCCGCCACGCCCGAAGCACCCCTGGCCGAGGAGATCGACTTCGGCGCTGCCGGCACTGCTGCAATGAGTTCCCCGCTCCCGGGCGTGCGCGTTTCGGGCCATGTGGGGCTGCCGTCACTCACACGCGCCAACCGTACGGGCATTCAGCTCTTCGTCAATCGCCGCGCGGTCGAGGACCGCAGCCTCGCCAACGCCGTCGTCCAGGCCTTCCACACACTGCTGCCTGTGGGGCGATTCCCTGTGGCTGTGGTGCTGGTTGAGGTCGACCCGGCATTGGTTGATGTCAACGTCCATCCGCAAAAGCTGCAAGTGCGCTTTGTGGACGAGCGGCGCGTCTTCAGCGCGGTGCAGAAGGCGGTGCGCGCCGCAGTGATTGGGCGCATGGACGTTCCGGGGATGGATGGCGCGCAGCCCTTTGTGGCCGAGGGTGCGCAATCCTGGAGCGCTTCAGACTGGGCCGAGCGGCGCGACGCGATTGTCAATGTCGGGCCGCAGCGCGCCTTCGAGATGCCGGCGCGTCCGCCCGCGGCTGCCGGTGCGCTAGCCGTTGAACCCACATACCAGGCAGGCGAAGCGCCGCGCCCCCCTTCGCTGCCGCCCCTGCGCGTCGTCGGCCAGGTGGGCGCGATGTACGTGGTGACCGAGGGACCACAGGGCATGTTCCTGATTGACCAGCACGCCGCACATGAGCGCGTGCTCTATGAGCACTTCATGAACCGGCGCACCTATGGGCTAGTAAATGGCGAGGCGGCGCGCCAGCCGCTGCTCCAGCCGCATCCGCTCCACGCCGGCTCCGAGTTGGCGGGCATGGTGGCCGACCATCTGGACGCGCTGCGCGCCGTCGGCTTCGAGATTGAGCCCTTCGGCGGCGATTCGTTCCTTCTCAGGGCGGTTCCGGCGCTACTCGCGGGTGATGACCCGGTCAACGGTCTGCTCGACATCGTCACATCGTTAAGTGGCGGGCGCAACCTCGCGGGCGAACAGTATGAAGCCGAACTTGTCAAAATGGTCTGCAAGCGTGCGGCAATTAAGGCCGGGCAATTGCTCAGTGACATCGAGATGCAGGAGCTTGTACGCCAGTTGGAGGAGTGTGCGTCGCCGCGCACCTGCCCGCACGGTCGCCCCACCATGATTCAGCTGACGGCGGGCGAACTCGAAAAGGCGTTTGGGCGCATATGATTCATGTTACGCTGCGCCTCGGTTCTGCGTAGCGGGTGGCTTCCAGCCCTCCATTGCAGGTTCGAATTCAGAGTGGCCGCAGGGCTGGAAGCCACTCGCAACGTCCGCTCAACCTGCTGAGTATCATGAGTATGTGATTGCAGCAAGCACAATCGTTCCTATACCGGACTGCTTATTTTCGGGCGCAAAGCCGCAATCATTCGTGCAATCCGCATACAAATTGTTTCGCTTCCTCGCGCCAAACAGAGCGCGCAGCCATTATGAGCCAGGACCATGATCGAACCCGATGCAGCCATCGTCGTGCCGACCCTTACCCCCGAGCAGATGAAGGAAGTCGACCGCCTGCTTCGCGAGAGCTATCACATCGACCCGCTCCAGACCATGGAGAATGGCGGGCGCGCGCTCGCGCTGCTTGCCAAGCGCATGCTCGACGGCAGCGTGGCTGATCGTTCCATCGTCGTGCTGGCCGGGCGCGGCAACAACGGCGGTGGCGGCCTGGCAGGCGCGCGCCATCTCATTAACTGGGGGGCATGGGTGCATGTCATCCTTGCCTTCGCCCCCGAGCATTTTGAGGGCGCGCCTGCCCACCAGTTGGCCGCCCTGCAGGCCATGGGCGCGGCGCTCTCGTGGGCCGAGGAAGGGTGGGAGCTGCCACCGGCCGATTTGGTGATCGACGCAATCATCGGCTTCCGTTTGCGCGACGACCCGCACGGCAAGGCGCGTGACCTCATCCAGCTTGCCAACAGCAGCGCTGCGCCCATCCTGAGCCTCGACGTCCCCAGCGGCGTTGATGCCGAAGACGGCCGCTGCTACACGCCGCACATCCGCGCGGCGGCCACGCTGGCGCTTGCGTTGCCTAAGGCCGGCCTCCTCAAAGTGCCGGCGCGCGGCGCATGCGGCCGCATTTTCATCGCCGACATCAGCGTCCCCGCGGCGCTCTACGCCGAAGTGGGTATTGACGCGCCCCCCATCTTCGGCGCCGATCCCCTTCTCGAACTGATCGTGCGCGAAGACCAGGCCTATGTGGATCATGAGGCCGCCTGATGGTTCGTGATGCGCACGCCATCGACTACACAAAGGTGAGCAGATAGGTATGTGGAATATCGACTTCTCGCCGGTTTCTGTTGCGGGCTACGTCCTCATCGTCCTCGGGCTGATCGGCGCGGTGGTGCCGCTGTTGCCGGGACCGCTGCTCATCTGGATCGGCGCGTTTGTGTGGGCGTGGGGTGATGGTTTTGTTCACGTCGGCTGGCCCACCTTGATCGCGCTGCTGCTGCTCGCCCTCTTTGCCTGGGCAAGCGACTTCCTGCTAACGATGCTCGTTGGCCGCAAGGCAGGCGCAAGCTGGCGCGCCATTTTTGGCGCAATCGTGGGCGGGATTGTCGGCGGCATCCTCCTGAGTGGCTTCGTGCCGATCATCGGCTCACTGGTTGGCGCAATTCTCGGCGCGCTTACCGGAGCCTTTGTTGTGGAGTTCGCTGCGACGCGCAACAGCGAGGCCGCGCTGCGCGCCATGAAAGCCTACATCGGCAGCATGGCGCTTGCCGCCCTGGTCGAAATCCTTGTTGCGCTGGCGATGGTGAGCATCTTTGCGTGGCAGGCGTTTGGGTAAAGGGTAAGGTATAACTGAAGATAAAGAATTGCAGATGCTTCACCGCGTCGCGCTGGAAATGGCACCGGCCGCGTGTCCATGCTCCAGTCACCCAGTTATCATTTATCCATTATCAATATCATTGTCTTGCCCACACCCATGCGTGCACTCATCTTCATCAACGGCGAATTGCGGGATCCGGCACGCGTCCAGGCGATGCTGCGCGCAGACGACCACCTGATCGGCGCCGACGCGGGTACGCTGCACATTCTTGCTATGGGCCGCATGCCCGACCATGTGGTCGGTGACTTTGACAGCATCGATCCCGCGACGCTCGTTCAACTTCGGGAAGCGGGCGTCGCCATTGAGCGCCACCCAGTACACAAGGATCAAACCGACCTCGAACTTGCCATCGAGTGTGCGCTGCGCACTGGGGCGGACGAGATTGTGTTGGTGGGGGCAACGGGCGGGCGACTCGACCAAACGCTTGCCAACGTGCTCATCCTTGCGCAGCGTGCGTGGGCCGTGCCCTTGCGCATTGTCGACGGCGCGGCAGGATGCCATCCTGCTGCGCGGGCCGACGACCGTAACGCTTGCGCTGGCCGCAGGCGTGACAGTCAGCGTGTTGCCGCTGAGCGCCGAAGTGACGGGGATTACCTACAGCGGCCTTGCCTACCCTCTGGCGAATGCCACGCTGCGGCTGGGCAGCACCCGCGGTTTGAGCAACGAGGCGATGGGGAGCGAGGTAACGGTTTCGCTGGCTACCGGTCTGCTGCTGCTGGTCACGGAAGCACCGTGATCGCGGCAAGTTCAACCAGGGCGCGACCATCGTCAGCGGGGACGGGTGCGAGCGTCGCAGCGTCGTATGCCAGGGCTTCAAGCGTGTAAACGCCGGGCGCCGTATTTGGTGGGATGAGCAAACCGAAACGGTCCTCCGCCGCGAGCGTGCGGTCACTTGAGGCCACTTGCTGGCCAGCGCCGTCTATCAGCCGAACGGACCAGCGCAGCGCGCCGGTGGCTCCGCCGAAGCGCACGTCGAGCGGGATTACCTCACCGGCGCCCAGCGTCGTCAGGGTGGAGAGCGCGTGAAGCGTGCGCCCCTGCCAGGCGACCGACGCCGTCGTCATATCCTGCGACTCGAGCGGGCCGTCGGGCATTCCGTAGATCGATACCCAGAGGTAGTCGCCCCCTGCTTCGGCGACCTTGTAGGCCTGCGCGTCAAGTCTGCGCACCGCTTTGCCGGCATCCTGATCAAGCACGACGAAGAGCGTGCCGGTCAGCGGCGCAATGAGATCCCACGCCAAACCCTTGTCAGTAAACGCCAGGACAGCGGAGGTTTCCGGTGGGTTAGCGCGGCTTAACCACGCAGCGCGGTCCACGCCTGTGTATACGAGTTGCGCATGTTTCGACCACTCGCTCCGAATCAGATTCACGGCAGCCGCGGCCTGCGCATCGACCTCAGAGGGCACGGCGGTGAAGTCAGGGCCGGCGCTACGCCGATAGAGTGTTACGGTTTCGCCCGTCGGCAGATGCCAACCGCGCACAAGCGTGAAGAGCCGGGCAAAAAGCGGATCGGCGACCATGCGCGCCCTCAGCCTCTGCCCTTCGAGTGCGACGTCGCGATTGTCGCCATCCTTGGCCAACAGCCACGGGCTGGTGATAAGGCGCGACCAGGTGGCGTCGGCCTCGGTGAGGTCGCGAATCTGAATAGGCGCGTTCGACTGGCGCGCAACGTAGCGCAAGCTGCCGCGGTGCAGCCAGGGGTGTTGACAAGCATCCCAACCTCCTGGACTTTGACACCGCTACCGGCCACCTCGGCAACGATCTCTGGTTCGATCCATAGCGCGGGGTCGGCAATGCCGGACGCAGGCGGCAACGCATATTGGCTTGATACCCAAAAGCAAACGTGCGTGAGTGAAGGGGGTAAAGCGGTCGAAGGTAATGCCAATCCACTGCACCAGCAAGATGCCCGCCACGAGCCCGCCCAGAAGTATCTGCAGCGGTGGGCGATAATCGGCTACGGCCAGCGCGGCCAAAACGCAGAGGACGGGAAGCAGCGGGGCGAGGTTGCGCGTGTTGCTCTGCGCAAGCATCATCAGCGCAAAATAGCCCGAAAGTAGACTCAGCCAGAGCAACGCGGTACTATGGCCGAGGCTGCTCCGGCGTACGACGGCACGCAGCCACGGAAATAGCACAATCGGCGTGATGATCCAGGTGGCAAGCAGCCCAAGATGCTCACGCACCAAGTAGCGGAAGTAGCGTAAATGTGTGTAGAGTGCGAAGATGCCTGCATGCTGTGGGCCACGTTCGACATCTGTCGAGAGAAGTGTGTACGGAAAGTCGATGTGCGGCAGATACCAGAAGCTGGCAATCCACGCCGCCAGCAACAGTGCCGCGCCAAAATGCGGAACCGGCTCGTGTGCCTCTAGCAGGGAATAGGTGCAGAGGGCGGCAATCAGGAGCCAGCCCCAAAAAAGGCCTCCTCCAAGCAGAAATGTCTGTGCGGTCGCTCGATTTGGCCAATACCAGAGCAGCGCAAAACCCAAACCCGCATTGATTGCGATCAGCAGGCTGCGCCAGTTGAATGAGATGCGCCCAATGTGCAGTTCGCGCCGTGCCTGCCAGAGCACGCCAATCAGAGGCAGCGCCACATAGATCGGCATTGTCCACTTGACGAGCAGGCCCACGCCCAGGCTCACGCCCCACAGCAGCGACCAGCCGCGCTGTGCAAAGCCTGCGCAGCGGTAGAGCGCCACCAAATTGAAGGTGACGGTTGCGGTCAGCAGCGCTTCTGTGTAGAAGAGGCGGCCCATCCCCGCGATGATGGGGAGCAGAGCTACCAGTAGCGCGGCGTAGAGCGCCGTCCAGCTTGGGCGACCTGGCGCGCGAGCAGCCAGGTGATGGGGACGGTGGCCGCCACTAGAAGAGCATTAGACTTGTGCGCCATCGGCAGTGGGACCGAAGAGACGCAGGAAAGGTTGCACGGCGATGTAAAGTGCAGGCGTGCGGTAGTCGTCACCTGTCAACGCGCCAAAGAGCGTCTGTAGATTGACGCGCTGCAAGGCCACGTAGTAGTCGAGCGTGGTGCCCAGGTAGCCGCAGCGTCGTGGCCTATGAGGACGACGTTGGTGCGCACCCAATAGAGGCCTCCCGCCTGCCGGCAAATAGCGTGATTAAGCCGATTAGAAGTGCTGTAAGCCCGGGCCGTTCGGCAATCGAAGGCGCCTGGGCAGCGGTCTGTGGGGAATCGACAATCTTCATAGAATGGCAGGCCGATCAGGAAGGGGAAGGGAAGAGTCAGGGGATGGTTGCGGCACATCAACGCGTACGGCCACCGCCTCGCGCGCCAACATGAGCGCCGCGACGATGGCAACTACGAGCCCGACCACCTGGCTTTGGTGGAAGGAACCGAGCAGAGCAGCGTCGCGCACAAACGCGTCGGCCACGAGATGAACAAGCGCGTAGCCGAGCACGGCCAGCCAGATTGTGCGCGCCGGGCGGCGCGCGTCAATTGTGGCCCAGAGAAGGACAAGCAGCGCCGCCAGCCCCAGCGCGCGATACAGCCCGACGGGATGCACAATCTCGAGGAAGTGGCGCACCGCCCATGGAGCGTCGCTCGGCATACCAACCAGCGTGCCTGTGAGGTAGATCTGACACGTTGATCACCACCGCGCCCGCCACGAGGCCGATTGCCAGGGCGGCTGTCACGCGCCCGGGGTCAAGTGATTTCCAGACCATCCAGGCAAATGCAGCGACGAGCGCCGCGATCACCCCCGGCCAGAAGGCAAAGCCGCTGGGGCGCAGGCTCACCATCAGCATCGGTTCGTCTCGATAGACAGGCCAGAACTGGATTATCGTCCAAAGACGGGCTACAATCACTCCCGCCAGCAAGGCCACAAGGCCAGTGTTCCAGATGTCGTCAGGGAGCAGCCAAAGCGGCGTCCGGCGCGGCCCGCGACCTCAAGGGCCAGCACGGCGGCCAGCATGGCAAGGATGGGTCCCGTGGGCAGACTGAGTGGGCCAAGTGCAAGTGTTGCGTGCATGGGCGATGGATGATAGTTGCCAGTTATTGATTATTATTACTATTTATGATCTGATAATTGATAACTAAAAATTTGAGGATAGAACAACATGCGCATTCTCGTCACCGGCGGGGCAGGCTTCCTGGGTAGCCATCTCTGTGACCGTCTCCTGGCCGAAGGCCACGACGTCATCGCAATGGACAATCTGATTACCGGCTCCACGGACAACATTGCCCACTTGGCGGGCAACCGTCGTTTCCTGTTTGTTGAGCAGGACGTCACGCGAATATATATACCTCAAAGGGCCACTGGATGCCATTTTGCACTTTGCCAGTCCGGCCAGCCCGGTTGATTACCTCGAGTTGCCGATCCAGACGCTCAAGGTGGGCAGCTTGGGCACGCATAATGCGTTGGGGTTGGCGCTGGCGAAGGGCGCACGCATTTTGCTGGCGTCGACGCAGCGAGGTCTACGGCGACCCGCTTGTGCATCCCCAACCCGAAAGCTATTGGGGCAACGTAAATCCGATCGGCCCGCGTGGCGTTTATGACGAGGCCAAGCGCTTTGCCGAGGCGATGACCATGGCCTACCATCGCAGCCACGGCGTGGACGACGCGCATCGTGCGCATCTTCAACACCTATGGCCCGCGCATGCGCCTGACGACGGTCGCGTTGTGCCCAATTTCGTCGGCCAGGCGCTGCGCGGCGAACCACTGACCGTGTACGGTGACGGCAAGCAGACCCGCTCCTTCTGCTATGTGAGTGACCTGGTGGAGGGCATCTATCGGCTGCTGCTGAGCGACGAAACCGATCCTGTCAACGTGGGCAATCCGGCCGAATTCACCATCCAGCAGTTCGCCGAGGTCATCAACCGTCTGACGCAAAACCCTGCCGGTATCGTCTTCGAACCGCTGCCCGTGGACGACCCGAAACAGCGGCAGCCCGACAACACCAAGGCGCGCCGCATCCTCGGCTGGGAGCCCGTCGTGCCGCTGGAAGAAGGCATGCAGCGCACAATCTCCTGGTTTGCCGAGAAACTGGGCGTGGCGGTGCGACTGAAGCGCAAGGCACTGGTGCGAGTTGAGACTCCGAGGCACAAAGAGATGCCGACTCGACTGAAAGTGAAGAACTTCAAGAACCTCATCGACGTCGATGTCCGCTTTGGCCCGTTCACCTGCATCGCCGGCGCCAACGGATCGGGCAAGTCGAACCTGTTTGACGCGATTCAGTTCTTGACCGCGCGTGAGCCGACAATACTCTGGTGAATGCGGCGCTCTCCATACGCACCGACAACTTTTCCAAAGGCGATGTAAGGAGTCTCTTTCATCGGCACAGTGGCGAATACGCACGGACGTTGAGTCTCGAGGCCGAAATGATTGTCCCGAAAAGTGGGACCGATGATTTAGGCCAGACAGCGGAAGCTTCGATAACGTTTTTGCGTTACAAACTCGAACTAGCGTATGCAGGTGAACAGTCGGTGTTGCCGGGTCCGCTGGAGATTTTGCGGGAAGAGTTGACGCACATCAATCTTGGACGTGCGTGCCAATTTGCCATTTGCGGACCAAAACAGCGAGTGGCGCAAGTCGGTGATCAGCGGCCGGCGGACGTCTCCGTTTATCTCTACGGACGGCGATGGCGACGAAGTACTTATCCGGCTCAGCCAGGATGGCAACTCTGGACGGCAAAGACAATTCGCGCAAAGACTCTACCGCGTACAGTGCTTTCTACCGCGAATGCCGTAGAGAGTCCAACGGCGCTAATGGCGCGCTCGCGAAATGCAATCGTGGCGCCTCTTCCAATTCGGCAGCCCTCTGCGTCTGCGTAATCCGGATGACTTCCGAACGCAACCGGGATTGGAGACGAACGGGGCGCGCCTGGCAGCAACCCTCTACCACTTGGGCAATCCGAAGGCGAATGGTCACGCCACCTCAAGTAACGGGTCACGGCTCTACGAAGGAGTAGCCAGGCGGCTGACCGAGCTCATCAATGATGTATATACGGTCACCGTCGATGCCGACGAAAAGCGCAATCTCTTCACGGTCGAGGTGACGGACCGCAGCGGAACCGCGTATCCTGCACGGTCACTCTCAGACGGCACGCTCAGGTTTCTTGCGCTCGTCGTTCTCGAACTTGATCCGAACGCCAGAGGCGTCTTGTGCTTTGAAGAGCCTGAGAATGGTGTTCACCCGGAGCGCATACCCGCCATTATCCGGCTGCTCCATGATATTTCAGTAGACACAGACCAGGCTGTTTCAGAGGATAACCTACTGCGCCAGGTCATCATCAACACGCACTCGCCAAGCGTTGTCATGTCGGTGCCCGATAGCTCACTGCTTGTGGCCGAAAGCACGGAATTCATGCACGACGGGGAACGGTTGAAAGGTGTCTCTTTCAGTCCGCTGGATGACACATGGAGAGCAACCGCGGGCATCCGCACAGTCGCCCGCGGCAAACTTCTCGCTGACCTGATCCGTGGCCAGTCGCTGAGGACTGGGGATCGGCAATCCAGGACAAACCAGTGCGGCGCGTTGTCGACCGCGAGGACTTGCAGCAATTGTTGTTGCCGCTTGGGGAGCCGGAATGACTCCTTTGTACTACACGTTGCTTACCGATGGTTCATCCGATCGGGCACTCATTCCCTTGCTTACCTGGCTCCTTCGTCGACCACCATGTTGGGCGCCCGATCGAGCCGCAATGGGCAGATCTGGGGCGCTTGCCGGCGCCGCCGCGCACACTACGCGATCGCATCAACACATGCTTGCAACTCTACCCATGTGACTTGCTTTTCATTCATCGCGACGCTGAGAATGCAGGCACGGAGGCGCGTTCCACAGAGATTATGCAGGCAATTGACTCGCTGACGGCCAAGTTGGTTGCGGTGCCAGCATTTGTCGAAGTCATTCCAGTGCGCATGCTTGAGGCGTGGCTGCTGTTCAGTGAGCAGGCGATTCGCGCTGCTGCGGCGAATAGTTACGGCGCCATGCCGATAGATCTGCCACCACTACGTCGAATCGAACAGATTCCTGATCCAAAGCATGAACTTCACACGCAGTTGCGCAATGCAAGCGGCCTGAGCGGCAGGCGCCTGAAGAGTTTTCCAGTTCGTGAACGTGCAATCCAGGTTGCAGATTATATCTCCGACTTTAGCCCACTGCGCGTGCTACCCGCCTTTCAACGCATGGAAGCACTGCTTCAGCAAGCGCTTTCCACGTTGTCCTGACGATATTTTGGCCTCGTGCCAAGCTGAAAGAG
>CAVTKJ010000006.1:0-397168 GCA_963735275.1 uncultured Chloroflexia bacterium
GCGAAAAGCGGTGTTTCGTAAGTGAAAGGGATTTCCCGGTCGCATAGGATATTCGCAATGATGACTTCGGACTTGGACCGGACCATGTCGTTGGTCAGTGTCCGGTGTATCTTTCCCTCCTCATACCAATCTGCCATCGACCGGTATTCTTCTGGAACAGGTTGGAACCGGAATACGAAAGAATCGATGCGTCCCAATTGTGCACTCTCCCGTCGACGCAGCGTCAGGAGACGCCAATATCCTCTTGAATCAAGAGAGTGCAGTGCTTTTGCGCACGGGTAAGCGCTGTGTAAAACAACTCACGCGACAGCAAGCCCCCTCTGCGTTTGGGGAGGATGAAGTAGACCCGACCGAATTCGCTGCCTTGCGACTTGTGGACCGATATGGCGTACGCAAGCTCCAGGTTCTGTTCAACTGCAGTATCGGACTCATAATTCACCCATAGATGGGTCTTTCGATGATAGATGACCTGGAAGCGTTCGAGGCGAGACGCTGGGTGCTTCCACTTGTCACCGTCCAGGCCGTGCGGTTTGGTCATCCCGATTTCGCCGTTGAAGATTTCGATTGTTGCCGTATTGCGAGCTTGTACATCCCAAGCCTTGATGGGATTCGACCGTAGGCCGGTTAACCGCTTGAATTACCTTGTCAAATAAGGCAATCCCACCAAGTGTCTGCCCAGAATCGACCTTGGACCCGTTCTTGTGATACTGCAGCACCTGGTTGAGATGCTCTACGCCGTACAGCTCTCCACGATAGGGTGAGATAACCTGAATAGCCTCTGAACCGCCATTGACACCATCAGCCATAGATGCGTTCCATAGCTTGTATCGCGTATTATGTCGAGCGCAGTCCCGGTTTCTTTCTCCATGTCAGAAACCAGAGTCTGCACGAGTAGTAGCTCCAGTTCTTTCGGCGTTTGCCAGTAGAGAACCCGCAGGTCATTGTCGACCACTCCGCCGTCTTGGATTTTCGCCAGCACTCGCTCGGCGGCCGCGTCATGTGCTCACCGTCCTTCACTTCGGCCAAGTCGGCGCGAATGAAGAGGTCGCTAGGTCCAGAATACCGGTGCCTTGGTCGGTCAGTTGGTTGACACGCTGACGCATGTTTGTAGTCAACTCTCCCACCTGCTCCGGAAGGTCGCTCCTCAACCAGTTAACGAAGTCGGCGAAGACCTTGCCCGTGCCGATTGGGGGAAGCTGGTTTGCGTCCCCAACAATTATCAGGCGCTGGACCGAGTTCCAGTTCACCGCTCGACAAAAGGTAGCCAGAAGCGGGAGGTCAACATTTAACGACGATTTCATCGACGATAAATGTACTGATGCCCGCTTCCTTCGTTCCGCTCGACCGCTTAAAGGTGAGATTCTCGTTGAGCCAGCCCCGTTCCGCGAGGAAGGAATGGAGCGTGCGTGCTTCTTTGCCGGTGCGCTCTCGTAGCCGGTCGGCAGCCTTCCCGGTCGAGGCTAGCAGTTGGAACGACGTGCCGGCACCATGTGCCTTCTCGATGGCACTGATAATTGCCTTCACAACTGTTGTCTTGCCTGTTCCCGCTGCACCACATAATACGCTTAGTGGACGTCGGAAAATCCCTTGGCAGGTCATTGTCTGCAAAGTCAGCACGTCCTCATAGTCCGATACGTAGTGCATCGCCATGGGGCTAGAAGCATCGTATAGATATTGACGCCAGTGCGCATCAGTTACTGGACTACGAAGCGTAATGTCAGGCCGCTTTGAAAGGGCACGCAGTGTTTCTTCAACTGTCCGCTCATCTTCAAATACGGTTTTCAGGTACAAGTACAGCTTTTGCTCGTGTGTGCGAAAGGAGAGCGCGGCCTTCGTAGTGTTCCTTGTCCACTTCCAAGCGCCGTTGCGAGACTTGGGCTTGCTTCCATACTGGCAATAAGCTCAGCCTGCGGTTGGCATTACCAAGCACGTGCTCGGCGGTCAAGAAAGTATGTTGCCGAGCCCGCTTTAGTTCATCGACACATAGTGCGCGGAAGCGACGCCAGTCGCTCACATCGTATTCGAAGGAACCGCTACCCAGTTCAGGTGATGGGTAGAGAGCTCGGTCTACTTGGCTGAAGGTGATTTGGTCGTCAGGACTGGTTCCCACGTATTGTTCAGAAATCAGAAAGGGGTTATCACCAATCTCATCTTGCTTGACGAAAAGGCTAACCTGTTGTGGTCTTTCAACAATATTGCGAATCTGGTCGGTCTGTAGGTCAATTCGCGGTAGTGTATCCTCCAGTAGCACTTGCTGGGCAAGCTCGAGATAGCGCCAGCGTGTGCGCAGTTCGTCCACGCGAGTGCGGTTTAGGTTCATGCCGGTTGGCGGCTCCGCATGCCCGTGCAGGAACCTGAACAGCCGCGTTCTTGGTGTCCAGTTGGCTGACCCCGCGCGACGCTGTTCTTTGTGTGCATAATCGCTTCGCGGAAGCCTAGATAGTCCCATACACGGGGCAGGCCTGGGAATAGCCCGCGATTTGTCCAGAGCTCTGCCACAAGCGATGCAAGCCAGGTTTCCCGAACCTCCCAGTTTTCCGAAGTATCCCCCATCGCCGCGTAGCTCACGCACAATTTCGAGAGCCTGTTCGGTAAGGCCAAGCGCGCCGTCATCAGAGATGCGACGCGCAGCATACTTGAAATGGCGCGGGTTGTCAGGCACAAAGAACATGCTTTGCAGGACGTCAGGTTGGTCCAGATACACGTGGTAGGGGATACGAAAACCCTGGTCCGGGTAATGAGAGCTCAAGTTCCTCGCCCAGACGTTGGCCCCATATTTCTGCTCCATTGCCGGCGACTGATTCACCCAAGTTAGCTCGGCCCCTACTGACTTGAGTCGGCCCATACCAACCACTACATACCGGTTCTCTTCATTGTTGCTGAACGGATTGCTATAGTTGGCGTAGTAAAAGATGAGGGACCGATTCGGTTCCAACTCTTTGAAGAAAGTATTTGCGCGCTCCCTTCGCTTGGCCGCGTCATATTTCGGTCCCTGCTGCCCGATAACTTCCTCGGTGTACATCTCTTCGTAAGGCCACACTGCTACGGTTGATGGAGGTATATCCCACTGTTTAACTTGGGTGCCATCACGATACCATTTGGGAGGCGGGCAATAGCCGTGCACGCTTTCATGGCCAAAAGCGTTTATGCTCCAGACGCAAGGTGGCGCGGGGTCGATTGCGCTACATGGCTGGCCAGCGAGAGGGACCTCGGCAGCCAGGTTCCTGAGTTCGATGATGCTGTCGCGGTTGAAGGAGTAGCGACCCACACAGTAGGTGTTGGCTTTGGGGTCGCGGCATACACAGCCGTTCCAGCCACTGTCGTGCCAGGCGAGACGTGCGGAGACGTGGGTCGTCATTGTATGTGCCTCCCAAGGGAATGATGGCAACGCGGTCCGGGGGTGACAAGATGCGATGGGCAGACTGGCCTAGTAACTATCTCTGAATAGCCAGCCTGACAGCGGCTAGCATTCTTCCGCAAGCCATCTCGAAGATAATTTGCCAAGTCACCCCACCGCCCACTCCCCACTCAGCAGCGCCGCCTGCTCGAGCACGGTCACGGTTGCCTGCTCCTGCTTGTCGGGCGGGTAGCCGTACCTGCGCAGGATGCGCCTGACCATCGTCCGCAGCTTGGCGCGCACGGTCTCCTTCTGCGTCCAGTCGATGGTCACGTTGTTGCGGACGGTAGTGACGAGCTCGCGCTGCGATCGTCTTGAGTGCGTCGTCGCCCATCACCTGCACGGCGCTGTCATTCGACCCCAGCGCATCGTAGAAGGCCTCTTCCTCGGGCGATAACCCCAGCTTTTCGCCCCGCTCCCTGGCGGCGCGCATTTCCTCCGCCAATGCGATGAGTTCTTCGATGACCTGCGCCGCCTCGATGGCGCGGTTCTGGTAGGCGATGAGCGCCTTCTCCAGCATCTCCGAGAACTTGGCGCGACTGCACCAGGTTGGTGCGCGACCGCTCCGTGATTTCGTTGGTCAGCAGCTTACGCAGCAACTCGACGGCCACATTCTTCTGCGGCAGTCGCTCCACTTCCTCGAGGAACGCATCGGAGAGAATCGAGATGTCCGGCTTCTTGAGCCCTGCCGCCGCGAAGATGTCCACCACTTCATTCGAGGTCAGCGCGGTCGCGACGAGCTGCTGGATGGCGTGCTCCACTTCGTCGGCATCCTGCGCGCCGCTGCCGCCCGTCTTGAGCAGCGCCGCACGTACCGCCTGGAAGAAGCCCACGTCGTCGCGCACGGCCAGCACATTCTCATGCGGCACGGCCAGCGCAAAGGTCTGCGAGAGCTCGCGCACGGCGTTGAGGCAGCGCTTCCTGCCCTCCTCCTGCGCGAGGATGTGCTCCTGCGCGTTGGGCAGCAGCGCGAGTTGCGCCGCGCCGCCCCTCTTCCACGCCGACCAGTCGAAGCCGTGGAAAAGGCCGCAGCAGACTTCGTAGCGCATCCGAAAGGCGGCCACGGCCTGCGCCTGGTCAATCGTCGCCTGCCCCTGGCCGCCGGAGTTGGTGTACGTTGCCACCGCTGCCTGCAGTTGCTCGGTCAGCCCCAGGTAATCGACCACGAGGCCGCCGGGCTTGTCGCGGAAGACGCGGTTGACGTGCGCAATCGCCTGCATCAGCCCGTGGCCGCGCATGGGCTTGTCAATGTACATCGTGTGCAGGCAGGGGACGTCGAAGCCCGTGAGCCACATGTCGCGCACAATCACCATCTCCAATGGGTCGGCGGGGTCCTTGAAGCGCAGCGCCAGCGCCTCGCGCCCGGCCTTGTTGCGGATGTGCGGCTGCCAGTCGGATGTGTCCATCGCCGAGCCGGTCATCACAATCTTGATGCGCCCCTGCGCGTCGTCGCCGCTGTGCCACTCCGGGCGCAGCCTCGTAATGGCGTCGTAGAGCTCCACGCAGATGCGCCGGCTCATGCAGACGACCATCGCTTTGCCGTGCAACCCCTCCTGGCGATGCTCGAAGTGGGCGATGAGGTCCGCCGCAATCAGGTTGACCGTCCGGCTGCGCGCCCACCACCGCCTCGAGCGCCGCCCACTTGCTCTTGAGCTTCTCCTTCTGCTCGTCCTCTTCGCCCTCGGTAATTTCGTCGAAGTCCTCGTCGAGTTTGGGCATCACCGCCTGGTTGAAGTCCAGCTTCGCCATGCGCGCTTCGTAGTAGATGGGCACCGTCGCGCCGTCGTAGACCGCCTGCTTGATGTCGTAGATACTGATGTAGTCGCCGAAGACGGCGCGGTGTTCTTGTCCGTCAGCTCAATTGGCGTGCCGGTGAAGCCGATGAAGGAGGCGTTGGGCAGCGCATCGTGGATGTGGCGGGCGAAACCATCCACAAAATCGTACTGGCTGCGGTGCGCCTTGTCGGCAATCACAACGATGTTGCGACGCGCCGAAAGCAGCGGGTGGACGTCGCCCCGCTCGTCGGGCATGAACTTGTGCACCGTGGTGAAGACAACGCCGCCCGCCGCCACACCCAGCAACTCGCGCAAATGGGCGCGGTCTTTGGCCTGGCGCGGCTGCTGGCGCAGAAGCTCGCTGCAGCGGGCAAAGGTGCCGAAAAGCTGGTCGTCGAGGTCGTTGCGGTCGGTAAGGACGACGAGCGTGGGATTCTGCATGGCGGGATGCAGGACGATGCGCCCGGCATAGAAGGCCATGGTCAGGCTCTTGCCGCTGCCCTGCGTATGCCAGATGACGCCGATGCGCTTGTTGCCCGCGCGGGACGGGTCGTCGTCACCCCCTGTGATGTATAAGCCCGGCCCCTCGCCTATCCGCCGGGCGACCTCGGGCGGGCGCGCACGCAGCGTCTGCTCCACCGCGGCGTTGACGGCGTGGAACTGATGATAGCCCGCCAGCTTCTTGGGCGAGCGCGCCGCCGTTGGCTTCCTCGTAGACAATGAAGTGGCGCAGGTAGGTGAGGAAGCGCTCCCGCTCGAACAAGCCCTTGACCAGCACCTCAAGCTCCAGCGCAGTGGGCGCGGCCTGGTCTTTGCCCTCAATCGTGCGCCAGGGGAGGAACCATTCCTTGTTGCCCGTGAGCGAGCCGACGCGCGCCGTCAGCCCGTCGGAGATGACAAGCACCTCGTTGGTAACGAAGACGCTCGGTATCTGCTCCTTGTAGGTTTGGAGCTGGTTGTACGCCTTCCAGACGGTGGCGGTGGCATCTGCGGGATTTTTCAATTCGATGACGGCCACGGGCAGCCCATTGAGGAAGAGCAGCACGTCCGGCCTGCGCTCGTGCTTGTTCTCCGCAATCGTGAACTGGTTGACCGCCAGCCAGTCGTTGGCGTCTACGTTCTCGAAGTCCACCAGGCGCGCCGTTTCGTAGACCATGCGGCCGTCGTGCGCCAGGTACTCGACGGGCAGCCCGTTCACCAACGCATGGTGGAAGGCGCGGTTGTTCAGCAGCAGCGAGGGCGACTCGGGGATGGTGATGCGCCGCTGCACATCCTCCAGGGCGGCGGGCGGGATGTGGGGGTTGAGGCGCGCCAGCGCGGCGCGGAGCCGCCCCGCCAGCAGCACCTCGCCATAGTGATTGCGCTCGGCGGCCGCCTCCCCCGGCGCAATCTCCGGCCCGTGCAGCACGCTGTAGCCCAGCGCTTCCAGCCACGCGAGGGTGGCGGCTTCAACAATGGCTTCATTGAGGGTTGATGGCATGTGTTACTCTCGGTTGGCGTATTTGTCCCAGTTTTGCAGCATGAAACCGCGCATGCCCAGTGCGGGCCTATACATTGGATAGAAGCTGCGAAATGCGGTTTCGGCAGCAGGAAGCGAATCTGTTGGCAGTTCGTCCGTGTATTTGGCGAGGTATAGCAAACCGAGTGCCGGCGAGCGCGACATACCCTGATTGCAGTGAATGAGCACCTTGTCGCCAGCCGTCAGGTGTTCATGGACGAACTGCAGCGCGGTGTCCACAATCTCGTGCGCTATCCAGGCCGGATTATCCACGTCTACCAGGTTCAGAATGAGTCGATTGTCACGCAATGCAAAGAGGTATTCGGGGTGCTCTTTGGGTGCACCGCGGCCCGCATAGCCAAGTGCCCGGCGATGGTAGGGGTCCTTGCAGGCATGAACCACGGCCCAGCCGTTTTGGAAGCGAACACGCTCTTCGTAATCAAGCGCATCACCGATAAATAGCCGAGGCGATATTTCAATCATGCGATGGCCGCACTCTTCCTGAATCTTTCAGTACACATCGTTCCACCCATCCGCTTGGTCTTGTGCGCATCTCCGGCCCGCGGAGGACGCCGTAGCCCAGCGCTTCGAGCCATTCAAGAGTGGCGGCTTCGACGGTGGCTTCATTCATGGTCAAAGTGGAATACTCCCTGCGTGCATACGGCGAGCCATTGCTTACGGTGTTGCTTGCGCTTGTTCAAGGATGTGTTCAGATTTGCTCTTGCCTCGGTAGTCGACCCTTTCGCAACTTTCACGGACTCCAATTTCCAGCGCGGTCGTAGTACGAGCACCTCGAATAACCGAATGACTGCCATAGGTTATCGAGTACTGGTTTGGTGAGTTCTCCGACAACAACGTCAAGGTCATCCATCTGTATGGGAGGAAACAAGAGATGCGAACGAGAAAGCGGGCGTGTATCTTCAAGCCAATCAGTCCCCCGAGTGGCTAGTTGGTAACCTCCAACATTCAGTAAACTAACCATAACCTGAATCGGCAATGCAACACTGAGCGTCTTCAGGATGCGAGCACCTTCCCCAATGGCCTGCACAACACCTTTTACGACGTTGTCACTCGCCAGATACTTTTTGCCGGATTCTTGACCCGAAATATGGTAACCAGTCCCATATTCGATACTTCCACTCCGATACAGTTGTCCATACCCAGCACCATGAAACGCCGCAAATCCATCGAAGTTGTATCTCCGTTCGGCGGCGTTGGTGAGCAGTGCACTCAACAGGCCACGATTGTTGATGTCCGAAAGAAATCCTGCCAAGTCCAAATTGGGATTGATGTATAGAGCGCTGGCGGGGACCATTTGGACGAGAAGGACGGGCACGTCAGCCAGGTCGTTATTGATGGAGTGGTCGAGTTCTCAATGGCGCGAATGGAGCTCTGACGAATTTCTTCGAGCCTTTGCGGAAGATATGCAGCTGCTCCGAATGCTTGGCGAAGTTCACCTGCATCCATCTGATATTTGCCCCGATTTCCACGTGCATGGTATTCACGGTCCTTAAGGCTGCGGTGAGGCGATACCCAGCTTGCGCCCACACGGACGAGAAGCACCGGCGCAAACTCAAGCCCGGTTACGACCTTCATATGAATGGCGGCTAGTCGTGGGTCTGTGCTTGAGCGGACGACTTGTTCGAGCCGCAATATCTCCTCGTCAAGCGAATCGGTGGTTACTCCACATACGCGCTCGGGCAACCCGGATTTGTTGTCATTCTCATCGCGCCGCTCGATGATTCCATATAGGAGGTCGCCACCGCCGGAATTTGCGAAAGCCACCACATCGGCAACGAATTCTTTCATGTCGTCCAAACTCTTGCCGGGCAGCGCTTGCTTGTAATCCAGTGCACGGCTCTCAGCAACCTGATTGTCGACAAGGCCCAAAATGTCGGACGCATCAATATCTTCGAAACGGCGGCCAATCACAGGCTCATCCTCTCCATCAAGACTTCTTCCGGCACCCGCACCTCGCCCACGAGCGGCCGCGACAGCAGCGTGTCGCGCAGCGCAGCGAGCGTGGCGTTGTCGGTGTCATCAAAAAACGCTTGCGCCCCTCATTTATCGCTCGCTGCTCAGGATTGGTGGACGATTCCCGAGAGTGCCTAACCGGCAAGTGTAGTCCAGAAGTACAGTGCGAGAACCGCAACCAGGATGATTGCAAATAGCACCGCCGGAGAAATGCTAACGCTTTCTTGGGCAGGTGCCTTAGGAGAGACCGGCTTCGTCACCCTCACCGGCACAGGCGCGCGATTGACGGGTGGAGCCGCTTTTTTCAGCACATGGGCGGGCTGCGGGGCCGGCGGTGCGGACCGCTTCTGGTTGGCAACCGTCGGCTCTGCCAAAGCGCGTGCTTTCCGTCGCTTCATTTCCTCGTAGAATGTATCTTCCATTTCCTCCGCATACGCAAGTTGGGCCGCCTCTTCCTCCGCCTCGAGCCGATCATCGGCATCGAACTGCGGAGCTTCGTATCGGTTCGATTCGTAGTCGTCAATATCGTCGTCGAAATCGAATCCGGCGCCAGGCAGATTCAGGTGGCCGTGCATCATGGGGGAACCTCCGCACTGTTTGAAGATGGCTTTGATTGGCTGCAAATTGCAGGTACAGCTATTCAATATCTGGCACCCGCACCTCGCCCGAAAGCAGCCGCGGCAGCAGCGTGTCGCGCAGCGCAGCGAGCGTGGCCGACTCAATGCCGTTGAGTTGCATCTTGCGCTGTAGCGGTTCGATGATTCGGTTTACTTCCTCGAAAACAGGCTCTGGTGGTATCGCGAAGTAGCTCTCCCGGCTGAAATCTGAGAAGGCGAAGTTCTTGATTCCGGTTGTGCCATTTTCATAAGTGAGAAAGCTGTTTTCTGCATAGTGCCAGCGCAACCAGTGATAAGCTGTTTTTGTTACTCTAAAAGGGAACCAGTAGCCGGCAGAGTGATCATCGAAAAGGGAGCCAGTTGACCCACCGCTCCGCTATCATGAGCAATCCAAGTTCATGAAGCGGAGGGAAGGATGATCAACATGGAAGAGCGTGAAGAAGTACGGCGGGCCTACTATGTGGAGAAGAAGAGCCAGCGCCGGATTGCCAGTGAGTTGCAGATGGCGCGCAAGACGGTGCGCAAGGCGATAGCCGAGGCCGGGCCGGTTGCCTACACACAGCGAGCGCCGCGGCCGGCGCCGCGGCTGGGAGCGTTCAAGGCACGCATCGACGAACTGCTGGCGGAGAGTGAGCGGATGCCGCGCAAGCAACGCTACACGGGCCACAAGCTCTTCGAACTGCTGTGTCAGGAAGGTTATCAGGGCGCCGAAGCGAGCGTGCGCGCCTACATTGGCAAACGGAAGCGGGAACAGCGTCACCCGGCGCTCTACCTGCCGCTGGAGTTCGACCCAGGCATCGACGCCCAGGCGGACTGGGGCGAGGCGCAGGTGATAATGGCGGGAGAGCAAGTCACCGTGCAGCTCTTCTGCATGCGGCTCTGCTACTCGCGACGGCTGTTTATGATGGCCTTTGCCGCGCAGAGCCAGGAGGCGTTCTTTCTGGGCCATGTGCATGGTTTCAGCTTCTTTGGCGGTGTGCCGCAGCGTATCAGCTACGACAACCTCAAGGCGGCGGTGCTGGAGGTGCTCAAGGGCCACAACCGGCGCGAGCAACAGGCATTCGTCGGCTTGCGCAGCCACTATCTCTTCGAGAGTCGCTTCTGCACGCCGGGTCAGGGACACGAGAAGGGGAGTATCGAGCATGCGGTGGGTTACGGACGACGCAACTTCCTGGTGCCTTTGCCTGAGGTGGACTCCTATGCCGAGCTGAATGCGCTGCTTCTGGCGCGCTGTGCGGCGGATGATGCCCGTCAGGTGGAAGGCCAGCCGCAGACCATCGGCGCCGCCTGGCTGCAGGAGTGCCCGCGGCTGCGCCCGCTGCCGGCGCAGGCGTATCGCTGCTGTGTCAGCCGGCAAGTGACGCTGACGCCCTACAGCCAGGTCGAGTTTGCCACCAACCGCTACTCGGTGCCGGCAGACCGCGCCCAGCGCCACCTGCTGCTGCGTGCGTACCCGTTTCACATCGAGATCCTCGACCAGGAGGAGTTGCTTGCCAGCCATCCACGCTGCTACGCAAAGCACCAGGACGTCTTTGACCCACTGCACTATCTGCCCCTGGTGGCGCAGCGACCGGGCGCCTTCGAGCATGCCAGACCGCTGCGACAGTGGCGGAGCGGCTGGCCGCCCAGCTATGAACGGCTGCTCGCCGCGCTGCGCAGCAACGCCCCCGAGGGGCAGAGCGTGCGCGAGTTTGTGCGTATTCTGAGCCTGCACCGGCGCTATCCGTCTGCGCTCATCGAGGCGGCAATTGCAGAGGCGCTGGCCCACGGTTGCATCCGCGCCGATGGGGTGGAACTCTGCCTGCACCAACTGCTCGAGACGAAGCAGACGCCGTTGCCGCTCGACCTGGCGGCGCTGCCGGGGCTGACTCACCTGGCGACCGGCCATCCCCTGCCCGACCTGCACTGCTACGACCGCCTGCTCGCTGGGAGCGCAGCATGACCGACCAGCCGCTCCTGGAGAGCTACCTCAAAGAGCTGCGCCTGCCCGCCTTCCTCAAGCACTACCGCAACTGCGCCGAGGATGCCGCCCAGGCGAACCAGAGCTACGACCGCTATTTGCTGGCGCTGGCCGAACAGGAGGTGAGCCACCGCGAGCGCAACCGCCTGCAACGGCTGGTGCGGGAAGCGCACTTCCCGGTCCTCAAGGAACTGGCCGACTTCGACTTCAACTGCGTGCCCAGCCTCTCCAGGCAGCGCGTGCTGGAACTGGCGCAGGGGCAGTACATCCGCCAGGCCGAGCCGGTGCTGCTGGTTGGCAACCCGGGGCTGGGCAAGAGCCACATCGCCACGGGGCTGGCGCTGACTGCCTGCCGCCAGGGGCACAGAGTGCGTTTCTACACAGCAGCGGCGCTGGTCAACGAGTTGATCCAGGCACAGGAGGAGCGACGCATGCCCAAAGTGCTGGCCGGCGCCCTCAAACAGCAGGTCGTGGTGCTCGACGAACTGGGCTTCATTCCCTTCACCGCGACAGGTGCGCAGTTGATCTTCCAGTTCTGCGCCACGCTCTACGAACGTGTGGCGCTGCTCGTGACGACCAACCTGCGCTTCGCCGACTGGACTCAGGTCTTCGGTGACGAACGGCTGACGGCGGCGCTGCTCGACCGACTGACGCACAAGGCGCACATCCTGGAGTTCAGCGGCGCCGAGTCCTACCGCTTCCGCACGCGCTTGCAGCGCGAGACCCGGCAACCGCAGGGCACTGGGCTGGCTTGCGCTGCAGCGCAAGACTGCTCTGGGCAAGACTGAGTCGTTCTCTATTCAACCGTCAGATGGTTCCCTTTTGGATGATCACTCTGTCGCATTTCCCAGCCAAGTGGTTCCCTTTTCGATGATCAACTGGTTCCCTTTTCGGTTGACAAAAACAGGTGTGAACGAGAATGAGATGAGTGAATGACACTGAAGCCAGGAAAGGGCAGTCATGGAAACTCTCTCATTCAAGGATATGGTCGAGGTGGTGCAACGGGCCTTTGATGCGTTGCCGGAACATCGACGGGGGAAGAACGTACAGTACGAGATCGGCGATGCGGCTGTAGGCGCTTTCTCGATCTTTTTCACCCAGTCGCCATCGTTTCTGGGCTACCAACGGGACATGCAGCGGTAGAAGGGACGCAACAACGGGAGCAGTCTTTTCGGCATGCGAGAAGTGCCGACGGACAGTCAGATTCGGAATTTGCTCGACCCGATTGACCCGGTTCACTTGCAGGCGCCCTTCTGGACATTCTTTACCGCTTTGGAGAATGCGGGTGTCCTTGATAGCTATCGCACGCTGAACGGCACCTATCTGTGTGCACTTGATGGGACCTACTACTTTGCGTCGCAGAAGATTCACTGTGACAACTGCACGGTGCGCACCCATGATGAACAGGCATACTACTCACATGCGGCCATCACAGCGACGCTGGTTGCCCCCCATCAGCGGCAGGTAATTGCAGTGCAACCTGAGTTCATGCTGCCGCAGGACGGTGTCGAGAAGCAGGACTGCGAGCAACAGGCGGCCAAACGCTGGGTGCGCCGCAATGCCAGTCGCTTCAAGCCGCACCAGGTCACGATTCTGGCCGACGATTTGCATTCCCGACAACCCTTTTGTGAGGTGTTGCTCGAGCATCAGATGCACTTTGTCATGACCTGTAAACCCGACTCGCATGTGACACTCTACGAAGAGGTGGAGTTGCTTAGCCGCATCGATGGCCTCTCTGCGTTCACCCTGCGCCAGTGGAATGGCCGCTACACGGAAGTCTGGAGCTGCCGCTATACCAACCAACTGCCGCTGCGTGACAGCCTGGACACACTGCGTGTCAACTGGTGTGAAGTGACCATCGTGAGCGAAGAGACTGGTGAGCGCATCTACAAGAATGCCTTTATCACCAGCCACCTGCTCTCTGACAAGACACTGATTCCGGTTATCACCGCCGGCCGCACCCGCTGGAAAATCGAGAACGAAAATAACAACGTCCTCAAGAATCATGGCTACCATTTCGAGCACAACTTTGGCCATGGCAAGCAGTATCTCGCCGCCATCCTCGTCATGCTTAACCTGCTTGCCTTCCTGCTACACACTATTCTTGACCTGACCAACGACCAGTATCAGCGCATCCACCAGGAGCTTGGCACCCGCAAAACCTTCTTCCAGGACATCCAGGCACTGACCCGCTACCTCTACTTCGATAGCTGGGATGCCCTGCTCAATTTCATGTTCCAGCAACTCGAACTAGGTACTGTCTGAAAAGGTATTGAGCGGTAGTGCTCCATGTGGTAGGCTTTGGGACGGAAACGTCGCAGCCATCACAGGAGCCGAAAGATGGGTCGCTTTGAACTGACAGACAAACAGTATGCTTTGGTGCAGCCATCGCTGCCGCCTGCCAAGACCACGGGGCGGCCCCGCGCCGATGACCGCAAGATGCTCAACGGCATGTTTTGGAAGCTGTCCACGGGTGCGTCGTGGCGGGACATTCCCGAACGGTACGGCCCCTGGCAGACGGTCTACGAGCGCTTCACCGTCTGGCGTGGTGATGGCACTTTGGCCAAGGTTGTCGCATCACTCCAGGAGCAACTCGACATCAAAGGGCAACTCGACTGGGTGCAATTCAATATCGACGGCACCACGGTGCGGGCGAGTCGGGCAGCCGGCGGTGCCCGTAAAAAAGGGGGCCCAGCGACGAACCGCCTGACCATGCCCTAGGCCGCTCACGTGGCGGCTTTGGCACCAAGCTACACCTGCTGTGTGACGGCAACGGCGTACCTCTTGCCGTACGCTTGACAGGTGGTCAGGCCCACGAATCCAAGCAGTTCGAGTCAGTGCTTGACAGCGTCGCCATCCGCCGCAGCAACGGTCAGGTGCGCCGGCGGCCGCAGCGGGTAGCGGCGGACAAAGCGTACGACGTGCCGCGCATCCGCCGTTCGCTGCGTGAACGTGGGATCCAAGCGGTGATCCCGCCTAAAAGACGTCCGAGCAATGCCAAACCCAAAGCGGGTCGCCCGGTGAGCTATAACAAGCAGCACTATCGCCAACGCAACGTCATCGAACGCTGTGTCGGCTGGCTCAAGGAGAACCGTTCATTGGCAACCCGTTACGAGAAGCTGGCAGTCAACTATCTCGCACTGGTGCAATTGGCTTTCATCAGTCGCTATCTCCGCCTGCTAGCACCTGCTCAACCGTGAAGGAAACTTTTCAGACAGTACCTAGTGCCTTCCTATAGGCGATACGGGTGTGTGGCACGCGCCATTTGGCGCGTGTCTG
Source organism: uncultured Chloroflexia bacterium (assembly GCA_963735275.1). GTDB lineage: Bacteria > Chloroflexota > Anaerolineae > Caldilineales > Caldilineaceae > UBA5069. The sequence continues at coordinate 14,501 of CAVTKJ010000006.1, forward strand.
TTTCCCGCGTCTGTGCGACACTGTTTACATGGGGTGCGATCTGCGCACCCCTCCTTGATCAATGCACACCAAATTCTGGAGAGTTCGATGCGCACATTGTCCCGTATTGCATTTCTGTTTGTTTGCACCGTGGCGTTGATTGGCACGCTGCTAGGCGTTCTGGCGCCGCGTCCGCTCTACGCCGCCGAGGGCACAACACGGCAAACCTTGGGAGTCCAAGGCGTCGCAGAAGCGTTGACAAAGGGAAGTATTGCCGCAGGCGCAACAACGCCCTTTACCGACACGGTTGATCATGCGGCGCACCATCCGGCCGCCGGCGTGGCCGCAAGCCAGGCTATGTCGGGAATGGTCATGCCTGGCGCGACGGAGCCCCAGAGCGGGACTGCGATGAGCGCCGGCATGGGTATGGGGCCGGAGATGATGAGCGGCATGATGGACAATATGGGCGGCATGCACGGCGATATTCAGTCGCTCGTGAATGAGATCATGGCGCAGCACCTTGACGAAATGACGCCGGCTCTGGCCGCTGAGATGGGGCAACTGCAGGGCCGCATGGATGTCATGAGCGGCATGATGGCTCAAATGGCAAACATGCACGACGGCATGATGCAGGGTGGCATGGACGGCATGATGCAAGGCGGCATGGATGGCATGATGCAGGGTGGCATGGACGACATGATGCAAGGCGGCATGGATGGCATGATGGGGGATGGCATGATGGGACGGCATGATGCCATGGGCGGCACGATGCCCATGTCCGGCACGATGCCCATGTCCGGATGGAGGCCATGACTGACACGATGCCCATGACCGGCGCAATGCCCGGCATGGATCACGGCGCGGCTGCCAGCGACATCCCGTTCGACGCCCAGTTCATTGACAGCATGATCGAGCATCACCAGGGCGCCATCACCATGGCCGAGCTTGTCCTGGCGCAGGAGTCGAGCATGAAGAACTGCTCACGATGGCCGAATGCCATCATCAGCGCGCAGCAGGGCGAAATTGACCAGATGAAGGCGTGGCGCGCCGCCTGGTACCCTGATCTGCCTGTGTCGACCGGCATGGGGATGGACATGGGCGAGATGGTGATTGCGGACGACGCCACCATTCCCTTTGACCAACGCTTCCTCACCGCCATGATCTCGCACCACAGCGGCGCTATCATGATGGCCGAATCGGCGCTGACGCAAGCCGAACATGTGGAAATCCGGCAGATTGGGCAAAGCCATCATTGCCGCCCAGGAGACCGAGATTGCACAGATGCAGGATTGGCTCAAGGAATGGTACGGCGTTGAGACCAATGCAATGCCCGCGGGCGCTATGGCCGGGCAGACCAACTCCATGGGCATGATGGGCTCCATGGACATGATGGGCATCAATGGACATGACAGGCATGATGGAGATGATGCAGTCATCCCAGGCCGACATGGCGGCGCTGATGGCCGACCTGCCCGCTCCCATGGCGGCACGCATGCAGGAAATGCAGGGGCGCATGGACGCGATGATGCCGATGAGCGGCACGATGCCGATGGCGGCACCATGCCAATGACCGGCACCATGCCGATGACCGGCACCATGCCTATGACCGGCACCATGCCTATGTGCGGGCATGGAGTCCATGACCGGCACAATGCCCATGGCGGGCATGATGGCGGATATGGGGTCCATGCACACCGAAATGGGCGTCATGGCGGAAGAGATGACGTCCATGATGGGTGAGATGTCGGCAGATGATTTCACCGACATGACGCCGCAGCAAGCCGCTGCCATGGGCCGCCTGCAGGGCAGAGATGCAAGGTATGGCCGCCATGATGCAGATGATGGACACGATGCACGGCGGCATGATGGACGGCATGATGAATCACTAGACGCACGCGGCGTCATCCGCTGCGTGGCACTCTATCGTCTCGAATTGGGCGGGATGCGCATCCCGCCCACTGTATTCAGTCCATGCGCAAGCACGCCGCCGGTCCGCAATTTCCAGGTCCAGGCAACGAAACACAAACAGGAGAATCAACCGCAGGAGGCAATTACCAGTGAGCGATCCACACGCAGGCCACGACATGGCCACCGATGAACATGCAGGCCACGACATGTTCGCGATGAACATGCAGGCCACGAGATCGCCGGCGGCGAACACGCCGGCCACAAAATGGCCGCGAGAGGCGAGCACGCTGCCCACACCGATCACAGTGGCCACGAACAAATGTTTCGCCGCCGCTTCTGGGTTTGCCTGGCGCTGACAGTGCCAGTGCTGCTCTACAGCCCCATGCTGCAGATGTGGTTCGGCTTCCGCATGCCTGTCTTTCCGGGCAGCGCATGGATAGGACCGCTCTTTGCAATCGCCATCTTCCTCTATGGCGGCATCCCCTTCCTGCAAATGGCCGTGCCGGAGCTGCGCAATCGTACGCCAGGGATGATGACGCTCATTTCGCTGGCGATTACGGTGGCCTTTGTCTACAGCATCGTCATTATCTTCATCGATCCCACGAGCGGCTTCTTCTGGGAAATGGCACTGCTGATCGATGTGATGCTTCTGGGCCACTGGCTGGAGATGCGCAGCGTGCGCCAGGCTTCGGGCGCACTCGGTGAACTCGCCAAGCTCATGCCCGATACAGCCGACCGTGTTCGCGCTGATGACTCCATCGAGACGGTCTCCGTCTCTACGCTGCGCGCCGGTGACGTTGTGCTCGTGCGCCCGGGTGCAAGCCTCCCCGCCGACGGCGTTGTGGTGAGCGGCGAGTCGGATGTCAATGAGGCGATGCTCACAGGTGAATCGAAGCCCGTGACGAAGGCGGAGGGTGCGCGCGTGATTGGCGGCACAGTCAACGGCTCAGGCAGCCTGCGTGTGCAGGTGGATGCAATCGGCGAACAGACGGCGCTGGCCGGCATCATGCGGCTGGTGGCCGAGGCGCAAAACAGCAAATCACCGACGCAGCTTCTTGCAGACCGTGCCGCCGGCCTGCTCTTCTATGTGGCGCTCGCAGCGGCGATCACCACATTCATCGTTTGGACGCTCATCGATGGTATGCAACTGAGCACAATCGAGCGCGTCGTCACGGTGCTTGTCATCGCGTGTCCCCACGCGCTGGGATTGGCGGTGCCACTCGTGGTTGCCATAAGCACGAGCAAGGGCGCGCAGAACGGAATCCTTGTGCGCAACCGCCTCGCGCTGGAGGAATCGCGCAAGGTGACAACTGTGCTTTTCGACAAGACGGGCACGCTCACCACCGGGAAGCAGGGACTTGTCGGAATGGCAAGCGCAGCGCCGGGCCAGGAGGATGCGCTGCTTGCGCTGGCCGCCGCCGCCGAGGGCGATTCGGAACACATCATTGCGCGTGCCATTCGCACCGCCGCCGAAGAGAAGCAACTGAGCTTGCCGCGCGTTGATGGCTTCAAGGCCATTCAGGGGCGTGGCGTGCGTGTGGATGTCGACGGTGCAGAGGTGCACCTGGGTGGGCCGCGCCTGCTTGAACTGCTGGCGCTGACCCCGCCACCCACATTGCAAGCCTTTGCGCAGAAGGCAGGGGATGAGGCGCAGAGCGTCATCTATCTTGTGCAGGGCGATCAGGTGACGGGCGCATTTGCCATTGCCGACCAGATTCGCCCCGAAAGCCATGAGGCGGTGGCGGCGCTCCGTTCCATGGATGTCGATGTGGTCATGCTCACCGGGGACAGCAAGGCCGTCGCGCGAGGCGTCGCAAGTGAACTGGGCATTGACCAGTACTTTGCCGAGGTGCTGCCCGAAAACAAGGATGCCGCCGTTGCCAAGCTCCAGCAGGCAGGACAGATTAGTGGCCATGGTGGGCGACGGCGTCAATGACGCACCGGCGCTCACACGTGCCGATGTGGGGCTGGCGATAGGAGCAGGCACCGACGTCGCGATTGAGTCGGCAGGGATTGTGCTGGCATCCAGCGATCCCCGCTCGGTCGTCAAGACGATCCGCCTGAGCCAGGCTACCTACCGCAAGATGGTCCAGAACTTGTGGTGGGCTGCCGGATACAACATTGTGGCCATACCGCTGGCCATGGGGGTGCTCGCACCGTGGGGCATCAATCTCTCGCCGGCGGCCGGCGCCGCACTCATGGCCATGAGCACAATTGTGGTCGCGCTCAACGCTCAGTTGCTGCGTGGCGCCGACCTCATGCCCGACGTTGCGCCCGCGGCGGAGCGCCACCCGCAGGCAGCGCCGCAGGAGGTGGCCGCATGAGATTTCGACCGGCATGGACGGCGCTGGGTCTGCTCCTTGCGCTGCTTCTCGCGGCCTGTGGGGCCGGGACACCCACGCCTGCGGCAGCAACACCTGCGGGTGCAAACGCAGGGCTCAACACCTTCATCTTCTTCTACACCGACGGCTGACCGCCTTGAGCGCAAATGGAATCCATCGTGAATGGGCTGAACACGGAGTATGCAGGGCGCGTCGTTTTCGAGTCGCGCAACGCGGAAGAAGAGACGGGCAGGCGCAGCGCAGATGCGTATGGGCTGCGCGGCTATCCCGTCTATTCGGGCGCGGGTGGAGGCGGCGCGGTGCGATGTCGGCGCAACTCGGCGGCCTCGGCGTCGGCCGCCGCAAGTTCCTCGACGAGAAGCTCCACCGTCAATGCGGCGTCTGCCGCAGCCTGGGTAGGGCTGAGCTGGGTAGCGGCCTTCGCAGCCTCTTTGGCCTCGGCAAGCTGCCACTGCAACATTTCGCGTTCCAAACTCAAGGAAGACTTCTTCGGGCGGGCCCTTGCTGAAGATCAAAATAGGCTCCTCCTGTGAGCCCTCAGCGGGCATAAAGTACGCGTAAACAGCGTCGGGGCACAGTTTCCTGGCCCTTGCCAGTGCTTCAGGGTCGTTCGGCGGGATCATGGGGTGCTTCCTTTCTGCCGCGCAGGCCGCACGGGTCGCGTATACAATCTCGTCAACCAAAGAGGCGCTGGTACTCCGCTGCGGCGTCGCGCTCGGTGATGGGCAGGTAGCGGCGCAGCACGCTGATGTCGCTATGGCCCATCAGCAGCGCAAGCGTGTGCACATTCATACCTGCACGCAAGGCGCGCAATGCAAAAGTGCGGCGCAGGCCGTGGGCGGTGACACGGATGCCAGTGATGCGCTGCAGGCGGGTGAAGATCTGGGCAATGGTGTGCGGCGTAATTGCCTGCTCATACGTGTTGAGCGACACAAAGAGCGGCGCGCTGGGGGGCGCACCTTTGCGCGTGAGCAGGTACTGCTTAAGTGCCTTGCGTGCCGCGGTGTCGATGCAGGCGAGACGCCCCTTGGCGCCCTTGCCCCGCCGCACGTGCAGTGTGCCGGCATTCAGGTCGGCGTCGTCAATTTGCAGACGCGCATGCCTCGGCGGCGCGCACCCCGGATGCGACCAGAACTAGCACGAGCGCACGGTCACGCGGCGTTGCGCAGGCGCCCAGCACGGCGGTGAACTGTGCATTGGTGAGCGCCTCAAGCATCTTCTGCGGCACCTTGGGCATGCGCACGGTGCGCATGGGCGACTGTGTGAGCAGATCTTCGGCCACGCAAAAGTTGAAGAACGCGCGCAGGCAGCGCATCGCCTGGTGAGCGCTGACGCTGGCCAGACCACGCTCCTCGAGGTAAATGAGGAAGCGGCGTAGCAAGGAGGCGTTGATGGACGTGAGGGGAAGGTCACCGGCAAAGCACTGAAAGAGCTTCAGGTTGCGGGCGTAGACCTCGAGCGTACGCGGAGAGAGGCGGCGCGCCCGGCAGTCGAGCGTGTGCAGTTCGACGGCATCGGTGAACGACGTGTCATGGCGCAAGGTAGGCAGGGTCTCCATAGAGCCTTTACCTTACGTCATTTTTCGCGAACTGCTCGTTTTCCAGAGGTGGATAGTCAGTCACACCTTACGGGCCGCATCATCTGCTTGGAAGGCAGAGGCTTTGCCTTTAAGCTATGCCCGCCCGGTTGGTGAAGCGTGGTAAAGGGGCCGGCCCTGGGAAGACCGGCCCTTCAAGGTCGGGGAGAGAGGATTTGAACCTCCGACCCCAGCGTCCCAAACGCTGTGCGCTGCCAGGCTGCGCTACTCCCCGTGACGACTCGAGTGACATCCTACCCGAACCGCCGCAATTCTGCAATTACGCTGTGTCATCTGCTGTGCATCTGTGCGGCGCATAACTGCACCGCCCTCCCGGCCCCTCTCCACGCTCCTTGCCACGCCGGCGGGCGTGGCGTGAGGGCGAAGAGGGGAGAAATGCGCACTCGTTTTGCTCCCCTCTGCGCATGGATGTACAGACCGGGTACATAGGTAACACATCGGACGCGTTGACAAGAGTCGTAGAAGTCGATAGTAGCAACGCCGTGTTTACCGAAGAGGACGCGGTAACAGCCGTCTGTGTCCGTCGTTTGCCGGCCGATCGAGTAACCGATGACGGCAGCATCCAGCACCCTGTGCCCAGTGCGGCTGGTTCTCGACACACCTGTGAGAACGCAGGGCGTTGGCAAACTTCCCGGCGTCGGCGGCCAATGAGAAGATGAAGTAGCGGACAAAGAGGCTATCCCGATCGTTGACCACACCCATGGAGCGCACCGTACCATCGAACGCACTCCCGGTCAGAACAGCTTGCCGTCAATCGCCACCACCTCGCCATCAGTCAGCTCGGCATTCAACTTGATCCAACTGACGAAGCGGGTTTGTCGCTTGTCAGACTTGAGCAATCTGTAAATCACCCGAACGCAATCGCCCTGTCCAGCCCAGCGCACCTTGACCTGCGCGCCCGAGGCGACTAATTTGGGAAGCGCATGCGGCTGTGCCATACTCAGTCATGACGCACTGCGCATTTTGCGCGGCTGCACCCAAAACCCACGCGACCGATAGATCGCGCCAAGAACCCATTCATTCTGAAGGAGTTTCCATGCCATCCTGGGCACATCGCACATTGATTCTGGCCGCGACGGCTGCACTGCTGGTTGCTTGCGCGCCGATCACGCGCGAAGCGGGCCAGGCAGCACCTGGCAGCACGATACCCATCCCCACCGCCACCGCGACGCTTGAACCCACACCGGATACCACGGCCATGGCCACCGTGATTACGCGTGCGCTGCGGGTGCGCGGGGAACCGACTGTCAACAGCCGGCTTATTGGCGAACTTGCCAACGGCGAGGCATATCCCGTGGTGGCGCGCAGTTCCGACGGCATGTGGCTTGAACTTGAACTACCGCAGTTCGAGGCCGGCAGCGGTTGGGTTTCCGTGGATCTCGTGACAATGCGTGGCGACATCACAGACCTCCCGATTGTCAAGATACCGACGCCCGTGCCGCCCACCCTAACGCCCGTCGCCCAGCTTCCCACAGCAACCCCCGAGGCTGCCGTGGTCACCTCTACGATGGACAGCAACGCAGTTGTTACCGACACAGCCGAAGCAGCCGTTGAAGCGACTGCCGAACCGACTGCCGAGCCGACTGTTGAACCGACTGCCGAGCCGGTGGTTGAAGCGACCGTCGAAGCGACAACGGAGCCGAGCGTACCGGAGACAGCCCCGATCAGCGAAACAGCTGTGATTACCGAGACAACTCCTGAAACGCCTGCGCCGGCAGCCACAGCCGAAGGCATTGCCGCACCGGCAGCCGGTTCGGCCACTGTCACTGCCGACTGGCGCGTGCGCATTCGCGCTGAGCCAAACACCGAAGCGCCGATTGTGGGTTTTGGCTATCGAGGCGAAACCTTCCCGGTGCTTGAAGTCTCGAGCGATGGCCAGTGGGTCCGTCTTGGTGGCTCGCCTGCCACGCCGGAGAACACCGAAGGGGGCTGGGTAAGCGCCGCTTTCCTGGTGCTTGGCCAGTAGTATTTGAGAATGGAGAGCCGGCCGCTCAACGAGCGGCCGGCTTTTTTGCTACTCTCAGATTTCGGCATGCAACAATTGGGCAGTAGCGTTCGTCCTGAAGTGCGGTGGCGTGCATGCGCTAAGTGCGGGATGCAAAGCGTCTTGAAACGATCTGAAAATCAACGCATGCGCGTTTGCCCAGTCGGCATGCACGGGTTATCGTATCCTGTATTAGAGCAGGCGCCGGTCGCTTGCGCGCATGCATTTTGACGATTTCACCCTCAGGGCAATGGCCGAACCGATTGATCCCTTTGAACTGATCCCTCGCAAGCCGAAAAAGCCGAGCGCCAGTCCGCCGACGGGCGCCAGTCAGAAGGCGCCCCAGACGGGGAGCACACCGGCCCCCGCGCAGCCGCCAAAGCCCGACTTCGCAGGGGCTGACGACCTGGGCACGAGCAACTACACGTATGACTTCAGCCGTCCCCAGCCGACTGCACCCGGGACGCCGAACGCTCCACCTACAGGGGCCGGCGACTTCGCGACTGGTGAATACCCCAGCGACATGCCTCTGTACGAGCCTTCTCCGCGTCCGGCAAAGCAGCCGCCGGCGCAGCCCTACTATCCCGAACAGACTGGCGACTATCCGCCCGAGTACAAACCACCGGGCGTCTATCCCCCGGTTCAGCCGCCTGCGCCGATCGTGCCGCCTTATCCGGTCGAAGGGGCTCCCAATACACCGCCCCCCTACACGCCGGCACCCTACGGCCCAACCCGTCCGCCAACACCGGCTTCACCTGCCTACGGGGGGCCGCCGTCGGGACCGCCCGGCGCCGGCTACCCCCCTCCTGGCCCGCCCCCGGGCGGAGCACCGCCTGGAGGTTCACCGCCCTACAGACCACAGCCGGCGCAGCCCGCAGCACCGACGCCGCGGCGCGCACGGCGCCGTGGCCCTGGCATGGGGCGCGGCTTTGTAGCTGGGCTGCTGACCTTCGTGATTCTCACCGCGTTTCTGCTTGGGCTGGGCCTCATCGGCTACTCGGTGATGGCGGGTGATCTGCCCGCGCCCGATGAGCTTGACGATCGCGCCAGCCACTTCCAGACAACGCGCATCTACGATAGCGAAGGCACACTGCTGAATGCCGCGTTTGACCCGAACGAGGGGCTGCGTACGGTGGTCACCCTTGACAAGATCGCGCCGTCGCTTGCCCAGGCAACTGTCGCCACGGAGGATGCCAACTTCTTCAACCATCCCGGCGTCGATCCGGTTGCGCTGGCGCGTGCGCTCTACTACGCCTTCCGCGAGAGGGATATCGTCTCGGGTGCGTCGACGATCCCCCAGCAGCTTGTCAAAATGACCTTCCTGACCTCGGAGCGGACGCTCACGCGCAAGGTCAAAGAAGCAATCCTTGCCTCGGAAATCAGCCGGCGCTGGAGCAAGAATCAGATTCTCGAGATCTACATGAATCAGATCTACTACGGGAATCTCTCATACGGGGCGGCCGCGGCGGCAGATACCTACTTCAACAAGAGTGTCTCCGACCTGACGCTTGCCGAGTCTGCGCTGCTGGCCGGACTGCCCCAGCTTCCTGCCTACTACGATCCCTATGCTCACCCCGACCGCGCCAAGGATCGACAGGGAGTTGTGCTGGGCCTGATGGTGGAAAACGAGATGATTACCCAGGCCGAGGCCGACGCCGCCTGGCAGGAACCTCTCGCCTACCACCCGCTCGAGTTTCACATGCAGGCGCCCCATTTCACGCTGTATGTGCGCCAACAACTTGAGCAGCTCTTTGGACCCGATGCGCTCTACAAAGCGGGGCTTGAGGTTGAAACGACGCTGGACCCCCATTTGCAGGCCGAGGCCGAGCGCATTGTTGCCGAGAATGTGGCTCTTCTCGGCGAGAACAATGTCTCCGACGGCGCGCTTGTGGCCATGCGCCCGCAAACCGGCGAGGTGGTGGCGCTTGTCGGCAGCGCCGACTTCAACAACGTGGAAATCGATGGCCAGGTCAACATGGCGCTTGCCCCGCGCCAACCGGGCAGCACAATGAAGCCGCTCGTCTATCTTGCTGAAATTGCGGCCTCCAACAAGCCCGAAACAGCGACCGGCGAGCGCTGGACGCCCGGCACGCTCATCGCCGACATCAGCGAAGCGTTTCCCGATGGCGCCAACCCGCCCTATGTACCCGTCAACTACGACGGCCGCGAGCATGGACTGCTGCCCTTGCGCTACGCGTTGGGCAACAGTTACAACATCCCCGCCGTGCGCGCAATGCAGAAGCTGGAGGTTCCCAACTTCCTCACATTTGCGCAGCAACTCGGCATCTCAACGCTCACCCGCCCGGACTATGGTCTCGGCCTTGCTCTGGGTGCGGGCGAAGTGCCCCTCACCGAAATGACGGCCGCCTTTGCCACGATCGCCAACAGCGGGCGACGCAGCGAACCTGTGCTCATTCGCAAGGTGACCGACTCTTCCGGCGCCGTGCTCTGCGAAGAGGGCAGCGAGCGCCCATGTGAGGCCCATGGCGACCTCAACGCACAGGTCATTAACCCGGTCGATGCCTTCCTGATGACCGACATTCTGAGCGACAACGACGCGCGCACTGCAGCTTTCGGCGCCAATTCAGTGCTGCGCCTCGACCGCCCCGCCGCCGTGAAGACAGGCACGACGAATGACATTCGCGACATTCTCACACTGGGTTTTACGCCGCAGCTTGTCACGGGTGTGTGGGTGGGCAATGCCGATAACTCGCCCATGCGCAACGTTTCGGGCGTGAGCGGCGCGGGGCCGATCTGGAACCAGTTCATGACGGTTGCCCACGCCACCGAGCCGGTGGTGGACTTCCAACCACCGCTTGGCGTGCGCCAGTACGAAGTCTGCGCCGACACTGGGACGCTGCCCAGCCGCGCTTGTCCGGAGAAGCGCCGCGAGTGGTTCGCCGAGGATCGCCCGCCGCTGCCCCCCGAATACGACCTGTGGCAGAGCTTCCGGGTAGACAAAAACTCCGGCCAGCTTGCCACCGAGTTCACGCCGCCCGACCAGGTGGAAGAGCGGTCGTGGAAGGTCTACCCGGAGCCCTACCGCGCCTGGGCCGAGGCGCACGGTATTGCGCAGCCCCCTTTCATCCCGCCGCAGCTTCTTCCAGGCACGCCCATTGCGCCCACCACGCCGGGTGATCAGCAGCAAACGCCTGTGCCCAACCCGGCGGCACAAGTGGCCATCTTCTCGCCCGTCGAGGGCGAAACGGTCAGCGGTCTGGTGACTGTCTACGGCACCGTGGATGTGCCGAATCTGGTAAGCTATGAACTTCAGTATGGTGAATCGCACGATCCCGGCGCCTTCAGCCCGCCTGTGAGTGGCCCCTATGGCGGATCAGTGACCAACGCACCCGTGGCACAGTGGAACGCATCGAACATGCCGGAGGGACCCTACACGCTACGCTTGATAGCCCGCGATAACCAGGGATCAATCTACGAAGCGCGCTCGCGTATTTTCGTGGTGCAGCCTGCGCCAACCATCGCGCCGCAGCCAACCCCAGTGCCCGAGCAGCCCACCCCCACGTGGACACCGGTGCAGCCGCCACCACCTCCGCCGCCGCCGACCATTCCACCGGAAGAGCCGACGCCCACGTGGACGCCACCTCCCACCGACCCACCAGATCTGCTGCCGGACCTACCCACAGAGTCCCCGCCAGAAGAGCCACCGACGGCTACCTGGACGCCCGAGGCAAATCCCGCACCCTGAAGAACCCCTAACTGCGACGCAAAGGGCGCGGAGACGCAGAGGGACACAGAGAACAGCACCGGCGAGAAGAGCGAGTTGTACGCGTATAAACGCAGATGAACACGGACGGCCACGGATTCAAAACACCGAATCCGTGGCCGTCCTTGCCGTTGCTGTTCTCTGTGTCCCTCTGCGTCTCCGCGCCTTTGCGTCGCAGTTCTGTGGTTAGGCCGTGATGCGCGTGCCGGTTTCGCCGCGCAGGGCGCGCCCCAGATTCGCCGGGTTGGTGATGAGCGCCGCGGCGTTGGGCTTTGCGCTGCGCTCCATGAAATTGATGCACGCCTCGATCTTGGGCTTCATGCTGCCCGGCGCAAAGTGGCCCTCGTCCATGTACGCCTGCGCCTCGCCAACCGTCATCGTGTCAAGGTCCACCTGGTTGGGCTTGCCGAAGTTGAGCGACACCTTCTCCACGCCCGTGCTGATCAGGAAGAGGTCGGCGTCGATCTTGCTTGCCAGCAGGCTGCTGGCGCGGTCCTTGTCGATGACGGCGTAGACGGAGCGCAGCTCGCCCGTGCGGTTGCGCACGACGGGGATGCCGCCGCCGCCCACTGCAATCACGATCCAGCCCATGGCAACCGCCTGGGCGATCGCCTCGTCTCGATGATCTCCACCGGCTCGGGTGAGGCGACCACGCGCCGCCAGCCGCGCCCCGCATCCTCCATCACCTGCCAGCCTTCTTTCTCAAACTCGCGCGCGCTGGCTCTCGTCCATGAAACTGCCGATGGGCTTGGTGGGGTTCTTGAAGGCCGGGTCGTCCGCCTTCGACACGCGCCTGCGTGATCGACGGTGATGCACTGGCGATCGATCTGGCGCTGGTAGGAACTCGTTGTTGAGCGTCTGCTGGAGCATGAAGCCGATGCTGCCCTGCGTGTCGGCCACGATCAGGTCGAGCGGCGTCGGATGCACCTCGTGGGCGGCCAGTTCGTTGCGGCGCAGGATGAAGCCCACCTGCGGCCCGTTGCCGTGGGTGACGACGACCTGCCAGCCAGCTCTCGACCATGTCGGCAATGTGCGAAGCCGTCTCGCGCACGGCATCCCACTGGTGTGTGACGTCAGGCTGGCGCGCTATCGGTGATCAGCGAGTTGCCGCCGATGGCAACGACGCGACCGAGCATCCGAGTCTCGGACGAGGGCATGGGATCGCTGCTCATGACCTGGGCGCTCGCTCATGCAGCGAGGGCAGCAGGATCGCGTAGAACTCCGTCGCCTTGACCACATCAGTCGAGCATGACGCTGTCATTGACGGTGTGCGCAGTCTCTTCCTCGCCGGGGCCGAAGCCGATCGACGGGATGCCGGCCTTGCCCGTCCAGTAGATGCCGTTGGTGCTGAAGTTCCACTTGCTGGCGCGTGCAGTTCGGGCAGGCCAATCAGCGCGCGCGGCCGTCAAGCCCGCCTGCACCAGCGGGTGACTCTCGTCCAGCGCCCAGGCCGGGAAGTACTTGTCCACCGGGAAGACGAAGCCGGTGTAGCTGGGCTCGGCGTACTTCATCATCTCGACGGTGATCTCGCCGTTCTCCTGGTACGTTCGGCGGGGACCAGGTCGCGCACCTGCTGCGATGGCGCCTTCCGCGCTCTCGCCAAAGGTGAGGCGGCGGTCGATGTAGACGCTTGCCAGGTCGGGCACGGCGTTGATGCTGGGCGTCTCGACCTGTCATGTCGGTGACGGTGATCTTGCCGTGGCCGAGGAAGGGGTCGTCGCCCAGCTCCGGCTCCAGGTTGGCTCACGCCCTCGATCACGGGCAGCATCTTGTAGATGGCGTTGTCGCCCAGCTGATTGCTGGCGGCATGGGCGCTGCGGCCCTTGCGCGATCACCTCGCATCTCGACGCGCCCCTTGTGGCCGCGGTAGACCTGCATCTTGGTCGGCTCGCCGATGACGACGAAGTCGGGGCGGATACCTTCATGCTCCACAAAGGCGTGGCAGGCGATGCCGTCGCACCACTCCTCCATGTTGCCGAAGTAGTAGGCGGTCCAGCCTTCCAGCAGGCCCAGCTCGCTGGGCCAGCGCCAGGCCGTAGATCATGCCGGCGGCGTGCTGCCCTTTTCGTCGCAGGCGCCGCGCGCATAGAAGCGGCCATCCTCGATCTTGCCGATGAAGGGATCCCACTCCCATTCGTCCGGGTTGCCGATGCCCACGGTGTCGATGTGGCTGTCGTAGAGCAGAATCTTGTCGGGCCGCTGCCGATGCTGCCCACGGTGTTGCCCATGCTGTCGAACCAGCATCTCGTCAAAGCCCAGCTTCTTCATTTCGGTCTGGACACGCTCGCCCACGGGGCCGATCAGCGAGTCCATGGAAGGGATGGCGCAGAGTTCGCGCAGGAAGGTGATGATGTTTTCGCGTTCGGCCTCCACGGCTGCGTGGATGGCGGGTACCACATCGGTGTGGGACATGGGTGGGTTTCCTGGGTTAAGGGATGGGTAGCGAGAAGTGATAATTGGGTGACTGATAATTGGGATATTGGGTGATTTGTTTATTGGTTGATTGGGTGATTGACAAGTCACGTTACGCAGCACGTAGGTGGACGTAGCGGGGGGCTTCCAGCCCTCCGTTGCAGGATCGGGGACCGCGAGCGGCCGTTGCCGACGTAGCGGAGGGCCTCCGCTACGCAAATCGGCGCGTGAGCCAAACGACAGCCGGAGGGCTGAAAGCCCCCCGCTACGAAGGCCCAAGTCTCGGCGCAACATGAGCCGATCATTGGCTGATTAGTTGCGTAACATGCATTGTAATCAACAATTCAACCAGTCAACCAATCAACCAATTATCAATTCATCAATCACCCAATTATCCACTATTCAATCGTCAACGTCGGCGCGGGGGCCATGACCATGATGCTGATGCGCGCGGCGATCACGCGCGCGAGGGTGCGCAGGGCTTGTGCCGCGGCGCTTTCGGGTGCGGCGATGACAATCGGCTCGCCGCTGTCGCCCCCCTGGCGAATGCGCGGGTCCAGATCGACGGAGCCGAGGAAATCTGTGCCGATGAGCCTGGCCGCCTTGAGGCCACCGCCCGTGCCGAAGACTTCACCCGCCATATTTTCCACAACACCCACGATCGGCACTTCGAGGCGCTGGAAGGCGGTGGCGCCGCGGTGCGCGTCGCTGATGCTCACGGCCTGGGGCGTCGTCACGATGACGCCGCCGGTGAGGGGCACGCTCTGCGCCAGGCTCAGTTGCGCGTCACCCGTGCCTGGGGGCAGGTCGACGATCATGTAGTCGAGCTCGCTCCAGCGCACGTCGGTGAAGAGCTGCTGGATCGCCTTGTGCAGCATGGGGCCGCGCCAGACAACCGCCTCACCCTCGGGCATCAGAAAACCCATGCTAATCACTTCGACACCATAGGCGACGAGGGGCACCATCTTGCCATCTTCCACACGCGGCTTGCCCGATAGGCCGAACATCATGGGGATGTTGGGGCCGTAGATGTCGGCGTCGAGCACGCCCACCTTGGCGCCGTCGAGCGCAAGGCTCACCGCCAGGTTGGTGCTGATGGTGCTCTTGCCCACGCCGCCCTTGCCACTGGCGACGGCGATGATGTTCTTGACAGGGATGTTCAGCTTGCCCATGATGCGCTCGTCTGTGCGCACCGCGCGACGTGAAGTCCACCTGAACACTGCTCACTCCCGGGATTGCGCTCACGGCGGCGATTGCGTCGCGTTCCATCACCGCGCGCAGCGGGCAGGCCGGCGTGGTCAGTTCAATCGTGAAGCGAACTGCGCCGCCCTCAATCACGATGTCCTTGATCATGTTGAGCGATACGAGATCGTTGTGAAGTTCCGGCTCCTGCACGCTGCTCAGCGCGCGCAGGACGGTTTCGGGCGTTACGGACGTGCTTGTCGGTCCAGCCATTGTTGGGTTCCTCAAATCAGCTCAAGAAGCGAACGATGCGGGCAGGTGGCATAGAGAGAAACGCCGTATCTGCCGGCCCGAACCGTTCAGGTATCAGACTAAAGATCAATCGCGTGCAGACCGTGCATGCCGAGCGTGAAGGACAACTCGCCGCCGTGGTGCAGGTCATGCTCAATCAAGTGCCAGATGACCCACTGCCGGGTGTAGGGTTGCACGGGCTTGCCGTCGTCATCAATATCCCACACAATGTCGTCAAGGTCGGCATTTGTCCAGCGATTGAGAGCGGCGTCGATCACCTGCCACGTCGTTTCGAGGCCCTTGACCACCTCGGCGGCCGATCGGAACGGGCGCTCACGTTCGTCCCATCCAGCAAGTTCGGGGAGACGTTCGTCGCGTTCCAGGAGGACATAGTAGAACCAGCCTGCGCGAACGCTCACAATGTGCGTGGCGATCATACCCAGCGTGCGCAGTTCGGGCCCGACGCCCAGCGCCATCTGATCGGGCGAGAGCGGCGCAATTGCCTGAACAAGCCGCTGCTGATACTCGGCCCACCCCTTGTAGAAAGGCGCAATGGTCAGATGCTGCTCTGTCATCAACCAGCCTCCGTTCACGGCACTCGATCATTGGCCCACGCCGCCAATCAACAAATCAACCAATCAACCAGTCAACCAGTCAACAAATCACCCAATCAACCCTGTCCCCCAGCCACCTTGATATCCAACCCCACCAACTTCGCCACGGTGCGCCCCATCTCGACTGCGTAATTCGTGCCCCGATCCCATGGATACACCTGGCTCATGGAGGCAAAGTAGAGGCCGGGCAACGGCGTGTGCACGTCGGGAATCTGCGCGGCATAGCCGACCGGGGGCACGGGCTGGGCATAGCGCGCGCTGTGCTTCCACGCGCCCGTTACCCAGGAGCGCTCGAAGGCCGGGTTCATGCGCTTGAGCGAAGGGGCAAACTCGTCGAGCAGCGCCTGCGTGTCCATGGCGAAATAGGGGTGGTCGGCGGGCAGATAGTCGCCCAGATAGAGCAGGTGGTCACCGCCGTAATAAGCGGGGTCCAGCATGTTGGTGTGCTCAACCAGTGCGAGGAAGGGAAAGCCCTCGCGTTTGGGCAGGTTGACCCAATAGGCGCCATCTGTGAGCAGTTGGCGGTCGAGCGCGACCGTGAGGACAACCGCGCCAATGCTGTTGAGCTTTTCGAGACGACCCAGGTAGTCGGCGGGCAGGTCGGGCGCGATGCGCTGGAGCAGGCTTGGGCTGGTCGTGGCGATCACGGCATCATAGACCACCGCCGCGGCGCCCAGCGCCTCTACACGCAGTCCCCCGCCGGGTGCGGGGCGAATCGATTGCACCTGCGTTCCCAACACGATGCGGCCGCCGAGCGAACGCACCTTCTGCGCAAGCCCTTCGACAAAGGACTGGAAGCCGCCGCGATAGTAGGCCAATTTGGGCGTGCGCTTGTAGATGCGCGCCCAGAACCAGGCAAGATTCACCTGTTCGTAGTAGGGGCCAAACTTGCCCTGCAACATGGGCCGCCACACCATGTCGTAACCGCGCTTGCCCATCCACCGCTCCAGCCAGGCGTCGGCCAGAATGCGGTCGTAGCGCTTCCAGGGGGCAAAGGGCAGGTACTTGAGGAAGGCAATCACCATGCCCATGCGCAGCTTGGTGAGGAAGCCAAGTTTGGGGAATCTGAGCAGGCGCAAGGCCGTATCGAAGGGGTAGTTCTGGCCCTGGATGTGCATCACCGTGGTGGGGCGGTGCTTCTCCAGCAGGTCGGCCATGCCGAGCTCACGCGTCAAGCCAATGATTGCATCATCGTTGGTAAAGAGGTGGTGGTAAAAATGCTCAAGCGGCCACGCCCATGAAGATCGACCGCGGAAGCCCGCCGCCAGACCGCCAAGCTGTGCGCCGCCTTCGTAGATCGTCACCTCGATTGGGCTATCGGCGCTGCGCAGCAGGTCGTATGCGGCCGTGAGGCCCGCGATACCGCCGCCAATGATGGCGATGCGGCGGGGCGTCGCGCGCAGAGGTTTGTCGGCTTGAGGAAGGTCGCCGTCGCGGACTGGAGCGGATTTCGAGAGTTTCGTCATGGAAGAAAGCGGGGCATCCGGGGAGCCGTCAGCGCCGGCCAACGGTCAGGCAGCCAACGAGAATTCGCCGGGATGCACACCCTGCGTCTGGTGAAGGGTGAGCATGTGGCGGGCGCGCCCATACAGGTCGAGCAGTTCACTGTCTGCGCCCTTGTAGGACTGCACAGTCTGCGTCGCGCAGAGATAGCAGCCGCGCAAAAACTTGTAGTTGTTGCTGTTGCACTTGAGGCAGCCATCCAGCTCAATCATCATGAGCACGAATGCGAGGCTGTCGGGGTGCGTTTCGGGCAGCGCCGCCACGCGGTCCACCAGGGAGCGCCACTCATCACCGCGCAGGTCGCGCAGGCTCGAGATCAGGTGCGCGGGAAAGAGCAGTTCGGCTTTGGTATGAACAAGCAGATCGTTGACGTCAGACACGAGGTTGCTTCCTTTGGCACAAATCGGCAGGCACGTATGTCAGCAAGCACGGTTCGGCACGCGTCCACCACAAGACAGTGCGGCGGCGCAGCACTTAATCAAACTCAAGCGCAACGTTGGGAATCTTGACAAGCACCGGTGCGCCTGCGGCCTTGCCATTCCTGCCGGGCCCGTTCGTGCTGTCTACAAGCAAGTTCAGGTTGGCAAGCAGCGAATCGACGGGCACGCTCCGTTCGGCGCAAATCTGGGCAAGGGTGTCGCCGGGGGCAACGGCGCAATCGCTGCAGCCGCCCATGTGGAAGCCTGCGAGCACCTGCGCGACCTGCGGGTGCATGAGTTCTGCCTCGCGCACGGTCGTTTCAGGCGTGAAATGCAGGCTATCGCTTGCCTGCATGATGGCCACACGCAGTTCCGCCGTCGTGCGCTCCATCTCCGTACGCAGATTGCGGAGATCATCGTTGGCGTCAAAGAGCGCGCGGTTGTAGCGGTCAAGGCGGCGCGTCGCCGCACCCAGCTCCTGCTGGAGCTTCCAGGCGTAGGCCAGAGCCAGCAGCGCCACAATCAGAGCCAGAATGGCAAGGAACGTCAACATACGAAATCTACTCCTGCGAACTAAAGCTCAATGGTATCGCCCGGCTGCATGACTGTGCAGTCGATCTCGGCCACGCGCCGCAGCCGCTCGGCAAAAGCAGCGCCATCCTGCGCAACCACGGGCCAGGTGTTGTAGTGTACAGGCACCACGTGCTTGGCCTGCACCCATTGCGCTGCGGTCACCGCATCCTCGGGGCCCATCGTAAAGTTGTCGCCAATTGGCAGGAGCGCGAGGTCCACGCCGCCCGCATCGCCGATCAGGCGCATGTCGTAGGTAAGCGCCGTATCGCCGGCGATGTAGACATCGTGCCCACTGTTGAAATTGACGACGAAGCCAATCGGGTTGCCGCCGTAGCTGCCGTCGGGCAGGCCGCTGCTATGGTGCGCAACAACCATCTTGACGCGCCCAAAGGGGAACGAATAGGCGCCGCCGGTGTTCATGCCGTGCGCCTTCTCCACGCCCTGGTTCTTCAGCCAGCCCGCAATTTCGGGCACGCAGATGACGGTCGCGCCCGTGCGCTTCGCCAGCGCGACGGTGTCGCCAATATGGTCGCCGTGGCCGTGCGTTTGCAGGATGAAGTCGGCGGGCACGCCATCCACGCTCACAGTGGCTTTGGGATTCCTCGGGGCAAAGAAGGGATCTACCACGATATGGATGCCGTCGAGATCAAATGCACAGGTGGCGTGGCCGTGGTACGTCAAAGTCAGCGACATAGTGATTCCTCGAGCAGCACCGAATGGGAGCCTGCTGTGAATGAGCCATTCTAGCCGCGAAGGGGCAAAAAATCAAGTCTGCGCGAAGTGGGCTTGGCGAAGGGCAACCGCGCCGGTTCTCTCCAAGCACTGGATGGTGGCGGAAGTTGGGAGAACGGGTGGCGTTGCGCCGGCGCACGGATACGATCCTTGTTGATTCCGGCCAAGCGAAGGCTCCAGCAAGCGCGTTCGTGCAGTACCGCACATTCCGCTTTGGTTGCAGAAGCCTGGGAGTTGGCCACTGCACGGCCACTTGACATCATGTCCCGAAGGTGATAAAACTCACCTCCTGCTTCCCCCCGCCTCCCGCTTCCAACTCGCGTCCGTCCGCGAGTAGAAACCGAGAACCCATGTCTTTATTGCCGGATTGGACCGGTGCGCGCCGCGCACCATTTTCTTTGCGCGTGTGCGTGCGTCACGGCGCAGCTCTCTTGCTGGCCACCGTTGCCCTGATCTTCGCCGTCCATGGCGCGCAGGCGCAGGATGGCGCCCTGGCGCAAACCGATATCAGCGGCCCCGTTGGCAGCCGCGCGTTTGGAGAGAAAGTCTACACGCTGCCCAACGGCAATTTTGTTGTCGTCGATTCGTTGTCCAACCTCGACGAATTTGATCGCGGTGCAGTCTGGCTCTACGATGGCGCAACGCTGGAGCCGATCGGCGTCCTGAGGGGCAGCACCGCCGGGGATAGAGTGGGAAGCGGCGGCGTTGTGGTGCTGACCAACGGCAATTTCGTGGTAATCAGCCCGGCCTGGGACAACGGGGCCACCGTAGACGCAGGGGCGGTAACATGGCTTAGTGGCGTCACGGGCACGACAGCGACGGTTTCAAATCTCAACAGCCTCGTGGGCAGCTCGGCGGGTGACGCGGTGGGCAGTAACGGCGTGACGGCCCTGACCAACGGCAACTACGTCGTCAGCAGTCCAGACTGGAACCCGATACCGGGGGGGCCGGGAGCTGTGACGTGGGGCAATGGTGCGGCTGGCACAGTTGGTGCGGTATCGGCAAGCAACAGCCTCGTGTACTTCGGGAACAGTGATAAGGTGGGCTATCCCAGCGTGACGCCCCTGACCAACGGCAATTACGTGGTCGTCAGCCCATACTGGGATGGGGCGGTTTTTGATGTGGGTGCGGTGATATGGGGCAACGGCGCCGGTGGCACGGTCGGCGCCGTATCCGCGGGCAACAGCCTCGTGGGCAGCAAGAATGGTGACTTGGTGGGCGCAGGCGGCGTGACGGCTCTGACCAACGGCAACTACGTTGTCAACAGTCCATCCTGGGACGGGACGGCTGCAAATGTCGGTGCGGTGACATGGGGCAATGGTGCGGGTGGCACTTTCGGCCCCGTATCGGCAAGCAACAGCCTCGTGGGCAGCGCTGAGTATGACTCGGTGGGCAGTTCCGGTGTGACGGCCCTGACCAACGGCAACTATGTCGTCAATAGCCACGGCCTGGGACAACGGGGCCACCGCAAACGCATGGGGCGGTAACATGGGGCAGTGGCGTCGACGGGCACGAGTCAGGCGTCGTATCCGAGTAGCAACAGCCTCGTGGGCAGCACGGCGGGTGACCGGTGGGCATTTCCGGCGTGACGGCCCTGACCAACGGCAACTACGTCGTCGATCAGCGAATCCTGGGATGATTGCGCCTTTCAGGGTGGGTGCGGTGACATGGGGCAATGGTGCGGTCGGCACAGTCGGCGCCCGTAACCGCAGAGCAACAGTCTCGTGGGCAGCGGCATTGTCCAACGGTAGGCACCGGCGGCGTGACGGCCCTGACCAACGGCAACTACGTCGTCAACAGTCCAGATTGGGCGGGGCGCTGGTTAAGGATAACGGTGCGGTGAGCCTTGGCAACGGTCGCATCGGTACTTCGGGGGAAGTCACGTCCACCAACACCGTGCTGGGTGAGTCGGATTCAGGCGGCAGCACCATTGTCTACGCCTTCGACGCGGTGCATCAGGCGCTCGTCGTGGGCCGCCCTGCCGACAACATTGTCACCGTGGCTGCACTGCGCTGGACACTCACTGTGACCAAGGCCGGCAATGGTGCAGGCTCGGTGACCTCCGCCCCAGCGGGCATTGACTGCGGCGCGACCTGTGCGCTGCCACTGAACGATAACCAGGTCTACACGCTCACCGCCACGCCCGCCACGGGCAGCACCTTCACCGGCTGGAGCGGCGACTGTGCCGGCACCGGCGTGTGCGCCCTCACGACAGACCGCACCCACGCGGTCACAGCAACCTTCACATTGAACACCTTCCCCCTTACCGTGAGCAAGGCCGGCAACGGCAGCGGTAGTGTGAACGGCGTCCCCGCCAACCCGGCCGCTATCAACGTTGGCACGGTGGTGACGCTCACCGCCACGCCCGCCACGGGCAGCACCTTCACCGGCTGGAGCGGCGCTTGCACGGGAACAGCATCGTGCATTGTAACAATGACGCAAGCGCGCAGTGTGACCGCGACGTTCACGCTCAACACCTTTGAGGTTGGCACGCCACCGGCAAGCACCGGCGGCACCGTCACGGTCGAGGTTGTCACCCCGGCCGCTGCCGCAGACGCCGCTCTCTTCGCCGTCAATGTAGCGCCTGCGTCCGAAGCGAGCGTGAACGCACTCTACCCGTATGGCACAGTGCTCAAATTCACGGCCGTGCCCGCTGAGGGCTATCTCTTCTCGGCCTGGGGCGGCAGTCTGAGCGGCAGCCAGAACCCGACGCAGGTCACCGTGACCGGGCCGTTGGGCGTCACCGCGAGCTTTGTGCTGGACAAGGTCTATCTCTACCTGCCCACGATTGAGAAGTAGCGGCGGGAATCGGTAGCCGGCACAGAGAGGCGGGGCTTTCCATTGTGAAAGCCCCGCCTTTTTCATGGCACGCGTGACACATGCCCTGCAAACTCGGGCAATTCATCAGGCGACGGCATGGCGCGCGCATGGTAGACTTGTGCAAAGACTTTCATATTCTTTCAATTGCGCCCAGCGTGGATTGCGCCGAGCGCCCTCTTTTGGAGCAAACAAATGAAGTGGAAAACCGTTGAGGAAGCCGTTCAGATCATCAAATCGGGCGATCGCGTCTTTATTCATGGCGGCGCGGCCACGCCCAAGCTGCTTGTGCAGGCCATGGCGGATCGCCACGAAGAGTTGCGCGGCGTGGAGATCGTCTCAATTCACACCGAGGGCGAGGCAACGTATGCGCGCCCCGAGATGTCGCAGAGTTTCTACACCAATGCGTTCTTTGTCGGGGCCAATGTCCGCGCCGCCGTGGACGAAGGCGTGGCCGACTATGTGCCGGTTTTCCTGAGCGAAATCTCCGGCCTCTTCCGCAAAGGCATCATGCCGCTGGATGTGGCGCTCGTGCAGGTCTCCCCGCCCGACAAGCACGGCTTTTGCTCGCTGGGCGTCTCGGTGGACGTCGCGCGCGCCGCTGTGCAGATGGCAAGCCATGTGGTGGCGCAGATCAACCCCGAAATGCCCCGTACGCACGGCGACGGGCTCATCCACGTAAGCGACATTGACTTCGCCGTCGAGGTGCACGACACACCGATTCACGAGGTGAAGATCACCGAGATGTCGGTTGCCGAGGAGCGCATTGGCCGGTACTGCGCCGAGTTGATTGAGGACGGCGCGTGCCTGCAGATGGGCATTGGCGGCATCCCCAACGCCGTGCTCCACGCACTCACGGACCACAAGAATCTGGGCATTCACACCGAGATGTTCTCGGACGGCGTCATCGACCTCGTCGAGCGGGGCGTCGTCAATGGCTCCAACAAGCGCGTCCACCCGGGCAAGATCGTGAGCACCTTCATCATGGGATCGCGCCGCCTCTATGACTTCGTCGACGACAACCCGCTCGTCGCCGTGCTGGATGTGGCCTATGTCAACGACACTGCGGTCATCCGCCGCAACCCCAAGGTGACGGCAATCAACAGCGCCATCGAGATTGACCTGACCGGGCAGGTGGGGGCCGACTCAATGGGCACGCGCCAGTACTCGGGCGTGGGCGGGCAGATGGACTTTATCCGCGGCGCGTCGCTATCCGAAGGGGGCAAGCCGATCATTGCGCTGCCCTCGATTACGGCCAAAGGCATCAGCCGGATTTCGCCCTATTTGCGGCTGGGTACGGGCGTGGTGACCACGCGTGCGCACGTCCATTACGTGGTCACCGAGTATGGCGTGGCCAACCTCTATGGCAAGAATCTGCGGCAGCGCGCCAAGATGCTCATCGACATCGCCCACCCCTCGCAGCGCGCCATGCTCGAGGAAAAAGCCTTCGAGCGTTTCAAGCGCTGGCCGGATTTCTAGAGTGATACCGGCTTGAAAACAACATCTCGGCGCAGAGGCGCAGAGCCGCAAAGAGTTGATTCATTCTGTGCAGTTGCATTTCCTCTGCGCCGCTTTGCGTCCTCTGCGCCTTTGCGTTGAGATGTTCGCAGTCAGTGTGGATTTCATCCCAGCTCGCTCCTTACAATGGTTGTCATCATCGTGGCATCGCTTATAGCCATCATCTGTTCGCAGATGGGGCGCTTCTTCTTCAAGGGTCCGCTCGCAGGTTCAGCCAGGGGCTAAATGGAGAATCAGATATGCTAAGGCACGTAGTCCTCTTTTCGTTCAACACAAGCGCGGCTGACGAAGTTGCGGGTGTCTGTGCCCACTTTGCCCGCCTGCCGCTGGAGATCGACCTGATTCGCGCCTTTGAGTGGGGTACGAATGTGAGCCCTGAGGGCATCGCGCGCGGCTACACGCACTGCTTCTTCGTGACCTTCTGCCTCCGAGCCAGATCGCGATGCCTATCTGGTCCATCCTCTGCACCGGGCCTTTGTCGACGCCGTGTCGCCCCTGCTGGCGAGTTCGCTCGTTGTGGACTACTGGGTGGAGTGAGAAATTTGCCGTGACAATCGTAGGCACGCGCTCGGCGCGCGTACGAAACGCACGAACCCAGTCCCGTTCCAGGAGTTCAAGTGTTGAAAGGTTCGAGGGTCGGGTGAGGCGATACAATCCAGGTCGCCACCTTGTCTTTGAACCCTGAAACCCTTGAACCCTTAAACTCTTGAACATGCTTGTTACCGACCAGGGCGCGGGGCGCGAACGCCACCATGTTGTGCCACGCACGCTCATTTTCCTCACAAGCGAGAATCCGGACACTGGGGCGCGTGAAGTGCTCCTGCTGATGGGCGCGCCGAAAAAGCGCCTCTGGGCGGGGCGTTACAACGGCATTGGCGGGCATGTGGAGGCGGACGAAAATGTTCTGGCCGCCGCGAGGCGCGAACTGCTTGAAGAAGCCGGCCAAAGCGTGGACACACTGGCGTTGCGCGGCATCGTCCACGTGCAGACAAGCGCAGGCGCACCGGGCGTAATGATCTTTGTCTTCCATGGTGAGGCACAAAGTCGTGCTGTCATCGCCACCGCCGAGGGCGCACCTGCGTGGCTACCGCTCGACGCCCTCGCCGACCTGCCGCTTGTCGATGATCTGCCCGCCCTCCTGCCCCGGGTGCTGGGCGATGGCCCGCTCTTCTACGCCCATTACGCTCCCCAACCCGACGGCACGCTGCGCTACACCTTCAACTCCTAAAGCCTGTACGCGGAAACTACGGGAACAACGGAAACAACATGAAGAGCGTCTTCATGTTGTTTCCGTTGTTCCCGTAGTTTCCGCGTACAGGCATTGTCTGCTTCCTAACGCACCAACTCCCACGCGAGGTGCTGGAGTTCGGGCAGGAGCAGCTTCTCCATGGCGAGGCGCACGGCGTCGGGCGAGCCGGGCGTGCTTACCACAACGCGCCCTCTGTACACCCCGGCGGTGGCGCGGCTGAGCATCGCCGCCGCGCCCACCTGCTCGTAGCTGAGCATACGGAAGAGTTCGCCAAATCCGGGCAACGGCTTCTCCAGCGCGCGGCTGATCACGTCATACGTGCGGTCGCGTGCGCTGATGCCCGTGCCGCCGTTGAAGATGATGACGCGCGCCACTCCCGCAGCAAACTCCTCAAGCGCACGCTGCACCTCGGCCGGCTCATCGCGCACGATGCGGTAGTCGACAATCACGTGGCCCGCCGCCTCGGCAAGCGCGCGAATGGTCTGGCCGCTCACATCGGTTTCGGGTGTGCGCGTATCGCTTACCGTAACAATGGCGATCGGCACGCTGCCTTGCGATTGCGCTTGCCGGCGGTGGTCTTCTGCGGGCATGGGAACCTGGGTGGATGGTTAGTTATCAATTACTAATTATTAATTATAATTAATAATTAGTAATTGATAACTGATAAGTGATCATTGTCCTGCTACGGCGCGAGCCTCTCCAGCCGCCAGCCGTTGCCCGCGCGCGTGTAACGCAGGCGGTCGTGCAGGCGGTTGGGGCCGCCTTGCCAGAACTCGACCATCTGGGGAATCAGCACGTAGCCCCCCCAATAGGGCGGGCGCTCGGGCGTACTGCCGGCGTATTCGACTTGAAGTTCGGCAAGCCTCTCCTCCAGCACGGCACGGTTGGGAATGACCTGGCTCTGCGCCGATACCCACGCGCCGAGGCGGCTGCCCAGCGGGCGGCTCTGGTAGTACGCATCGGATTCAGCCGCAGAAAGTTGCTCCACATGCCCTTCGACGCGCACCTGCCGTTCGAGCTGCCCCCACCAGAAGCAGAGCGCCGCCTGCGGGTTGGCAGCGATTTGTTCGCCTTTTGCACTAAGGTAATTCGTAAAAAAGCTAAAACCACGCGCATCAACTTCTTTCAACAGCACCACGCGCGCCGCAGGTTTGCCCGCCGACGTGGCCGTGGCGAGCGTCATCGCGTTGGGCTCGCGCAGACCTGCTTCCACGGCGGCGCGCAACCACGCCTCGAAGAGGGGCAGCGGAGTAGCTGGAACTTCGGCTTCGAGCAGCCGCCCCTGGTGGTATTCCTTGCGAATGTCGGATGGAATCGTTGGCATGGTTTTTGGTGGTCGGGAGTCGGGAGTCGGGAGTCGGGAGTCGGTGGTCGGGAGTCGGGTGTCGGGAGTCGGGGGTCGGGAGTCGGCAGTCGTGTGTTGTTCCCGACCACCGACTCCCGACTCCCGGCCCTACTCAAAATGCGCGGGGGCCTTCTTGCCCACGAGGCTCTCCAGGCGCAGGGACGCAATATCCGCTTCCTGCGTCTCGGGCCATTGGTCAATCCACGGCGCGGTGCGCCCCTGAATGGGCATTCCGCGCCCATCCACAAAGCCCAACTTGCGCAGGCGATAGCGCCGCGCTGAAAAGACTGCGTCTTCTACGCGAATGCGTTTGGCCGAACGGCGCAGGAAGTAGCGCATGAATGGCCAGCCCTGCTCGGGCACGACGCCCTCGGGCACGTGATAGATTTCGTGGATGCGCGTATGCTCGGTGTCGATGGGCGTCAGGTGGCTTTCAATCACCATGCCTACAGCGAGCCCGTCGAAGACTTCGTTGCGCACCTGCCACGCGCTGGGCGCCCAGACGCGCGTCCGTGTCATCAGCGCCTTGCCGAATGGCATCTTGTAGCCCAGCGCCACGAGGTTGATCTCACCTTCGCGGCCCAGGTATTCGCACGTCTGGAAGGTTGTTGTGTGGTACTCCGCCGGGTGCAGAAAATCGAGGTAGTTCTCCTGCACGTGGTAGACATCCGAATCGACGTGGATCTCGAACCAGAAACTCCTTGCGCCGGCCGGCCGCGTCTGGAGCGGCGGCGCGGTGTATTCGTCCAAATCCCACGGCAGCCGCACCCAGAGCAGAATGCCGTCATCATGCGCGAGGTAGCGGGGCAGCTTGAGGCGCGGCCTGTCGAGGCAGAAGCCGTTGCGGAATTGCCAGCCGTGCCACGGGCAGGTGAGCGCGCCATCGGTCGTCACCTTGCCTTCGCCCAGCGGGCCGCCCCAGTGGGGGCAGACGGCCGAGGCGGCGTGCACCGAACCGCCGTCGTCGTCCGTGCGCCAGAAGACAATCTCCTGGTCGGCAATCACCTTGACGAGCGTCTTTCCCGCCTTCAGTTCATCGCGAAAGGCGGCCACATACCATTGGCCGACATGCTTGTCGGGTATTGCGGATCGGTCGGGCATTGTTCATCATGGGGGAAAGGGCGCGTTGGGCAACGCGCCGCGCAACAATCGTCTTGCGTTTGATTCTACCACGTACGGCCTCTATCTGCTCCCAATGTACAGCGTCACGCAAAGAGAAGTGGCCTATGCGCGCAGCAGCGCCAGGTGCACCTCAAGCTCGCCAAAGTGGCCGCGCAGGTGGCCAATGCAGGGGCTGGCCAGAAAGCGCGCCACATTCCACCCTGCCATGTCTTGCACCTCGGCGAGGTACTCCGGCGTCAACCGCTCGGTGGGATAGTGGCTTGTGTTGGCCGTTAGGTTGGGTGTGTCGTCCAGGTCATCATCGGCCAACTTCTCGAGCCATGCCAGCAGAGCTGCGCGCACATCGGCGGCATAGGCCCGCAAGTCGTCGGGCGTCAGTACCTGCGCGAGCGCGGCCGCTTCGGCCGCTGTGCAGCCAAAGGGAGGCAGCGGCGGGTTGATGGCCTGATGCGTTGCCCAACGCCCCTCAGCGCGCACTTCGGGCACGCCACGGAGCGCCGTATGCACCACCCAGTCGGGTGTGGCCACGGCATGCCAGAGCGTATACCCTGGCGGATTGAGATTTGCCGCCGGTCGCGCTGCCCACTCCGCGGTCCGGACTGCATCGATTTGCGCCAACAACATGCGCTGCACCACAGCCAATTGTGCCTTGAATACACCGACGCCATTCATGCAATCTCTCCTTGGGATGCGTACTCGGAAGACCGAAGGAGTAGGGAAGAGAGAATTAGGGAATAGGGATAGTTGATTGCACAGGCCGCACGCTAATGCTACTCTTTACACCCTACTCCCTACCTCGTCACAACCGGCAAATAGACACCGTTGCCATTGTCGATCAGGCGGAACTCCACCGCGCCGATGTCGCAATGGGGGCCAACAGGCCGTGCCAGCCCGCGCTGATCATACGCCGGACAGCCGCTGTCGTCGGCCGCATTGATCAACGGGCTGCCGGTCAGCGGCAGCAGCGTGGGCGTGGGGCCGCCGTTTTCGTTGATGAATGAAAGCATGGGGTTGACGCCACGCAGGTCAGTCGGGTTGCCACCACTCACACACGAATTGTCGCCGATCAGGTTATGGCCGCCCGATGTCACCGACGGCCCGTCACAGTTGAGCGAGGGCGTACCGTTGTCGGCACTGACGAAGCTGTTGGCAATGCTTGTGTTCTTGATTGTGACACCGCCATCGTTCCAGATGCCGCCTGCAGCGTCCGAGTTGTTGCGTTCGATGGTCACATTGAGCAAGCTCGTGACGACCGAGATGCCGGCGTAAAGCGTGCCGCCGCGACCATTTGTGTTCACCACGGGATCGCCCGGGGCATCGTAGTCGGCGCTGTTCTCGGCAAGTGTCGAGTTGGTCATGACCAGCTGGCCCGCCGCCGTATAGATGCCGCCGCCGTGGCGCTTGGCGCGGTTGGCATAGAGCGTTGACGATTCAATGCTGAGCGTACCCAGGTTGTAGATGCCGCCGCCGTCGCCTGTAAGCGCGACAGGGTTCCTGGCGTTATTGCCGAGCAGGTGTGAGGTGCGCACCGACGCGGTTGCGCCGGCAGCGTTGAAGATCGCGCCGCCGTGCAGCGTTGCCCGGTTGCCGTTGAAGGTGGAAAGTTCCACTTCGAGCAACCCGGCATTGTAGATAGCGCCTCCTTCGTCAGCACCTGTTCCACTATTCGTGACGTTGACATTGCGCAGCGTGAGGTCGCCGTTGACGTCGTTGCGCGCCACGCTGCCGCTGAAGCCGCCGCCCCGCGTGAGGGTGAGGTTGCGCAGCGTGAGTGTGCCGCCGTTCTGCACAATAAAGAGTTGGCGTGCGTCTTCGCCGTCGAGCGTAATCTTGTTGTTGCCGTCGAGCACATAGTTTTGCCCGGCTGCGATGACGCGCGTATCGGCGATAATTGTGAGCGGCGCGGCGCCACAATCGAACGAGATCGTGCCGCTACCCGTCATAAACGCGGCGTTGATGGCGTTGTCATCGCACGAGCCGGGCGTGCCGTTCCCCACCACGCCGGCTGCCTGCACTGCCTTGCCGCCAAGCAGCAGCCCAGCTACCGCAAGCACGATTCCGAGCAATAGACTGAGTACACCTGTGCGCAAGGCCCTTGAAGACATGATTGGGAGGTTCCTTTCCGATCCAATTTGCTGCCGGCGCACCGCCCATGCGACGCGCAGGGCAGCATTTTAGCAGAATGGGAAGGCGGCGCAAGTGACCTTGCGCGAGCGCCTCGTGTGGCATGCGTCACAGGGCGTGCCACGCTGTTGGATCGCGTCTCATCTGATACCGCTCGGCACGACCGTCTCCCTTGCGCGGCGCGGTGCTTGGTTCTGGAACTGCCCTCTAAATCGCAACACGCGCCCCCACCCTCCCGTACCCGCCCAATTCGCGGCGGCGCACCCCCCGTGCTAGAATGATCGTTCGGCGCTTGCCTCTCTTTGGCACAGGAGAGCGCCTCGAGGAGCATTCTGCGCTTGATGGATTCCCTACTCCCGCAAACGGCGTTCGCGTCGCAGGCCGAGCATGCCGCGCCGCGCGCCAACCGCGCCGCCCGCCTCACGGTGGTCATCCCCACCTACAACGAGGCCGACAATTTGCCGGCCATGGCCGCGGCGCTCTTGGCGCTGGAACTGCCCGCGCTGCAATTGCTCATCGTCGACGACAACTCGCCCGACGGCACGGGCGCCGTGGCCGACGACCTGGCGCGCGCCTACAATGCGCCGGAAGCATCCCGCCCGCGCCTGCTGGTCATCCACCGTCAGGGCAAAGGCGGCCTGGGCACGGCCTACGTGGCGGGCATGACCCGCGCCCTTGCCGATGGCGCCGACTATGTGCTGCAAATGGATGCCGATTTCAGCCACTCGCCCGTTTATGTGCCGCAGATGCTGGGCGTCATGCAGGCGACCGGCGCCGACGTCGTGGTGGGCAGCCGCTATGTACCGGGAGGAACGCTCGATGAGGGCTGGGGCGTGTGGCGGCGTTTTGTCTCGTGGTGGGCCAACCTCTACAGCCGCATGATCCTCGGCCTGCGCGTGCGCGACATGACGGCGGGTTTCAAGCTTTGGCGGCGCGACGCATTGCTGGGCATTGGCCTGGGCACAATCAGCAGCAACGGCTACTCCTTTCAGGTGGAGATGGCCTATCTCTGCGAGCGGCTCGGCTACAAGATCGTCGAGATTCCCATTCACTTTGAGGACCGGCGCATCGGCGAAAGCAAGCTCGACATGCCCGTGAAGATCGAGTCGGCATGGCGCACGTGGCAGATTCGCTGGCGCTACCGGGAAACAAAATCTTGACACAAAGAAGAAACAGCTTGACGCAAAGGCGCAAAGGCGCAAAGGAACGCAAAGAAAAGCAACAACAAGAACTGCTCTGTCTGCTTTTGCTTTTCTCTGCGTTCCTTTGCGCCTTTGCGCCTTTGCGTCAAGGCAGTTCGTTGTTTTAGCCCCCTATGGCACGCCTCCGCAACCACCGCAATGATCTCTATGCGCTTGGGCTGATCCTGGCGCTGGCTTTGCTCTGGTTTGCGCCCGTGCTCATCCCGGCGCTCACCGGGCGCACGCTGCTGCCGTGGGACACGCTCTACACCTTTGCGCCGTGGGCAGCCATGCGCCCGGAGATCATCCCGCACAACGGGCTGCTCGCCGACCTGGTGCTGGAAAACGCCGCGTGGAAGCTTCACATCCGCAATGCGCTGGCCGCAGGTGAACTCCCCCTCTGGAACCCGCAAATCCTCGGCGGCATCCCCTTCCTCGCTGCCGGTCAGGCAAGCACCTTCTATCCGCTGAACCTGCTGTTCTATGTGCTGCCGCTCGACGCGGCCTATGGCTGGTTCAGCGCGTTGCAAGTGGCGTTGGCCGGCTGGGCGATGTACGCCTTCGGGCGCGTGCTGCGCTTGCGCGTCCTAGCCGCGCTCCTGGCCGGCGTCGCCTACATGTTCAGCGGCTTCCTGATTGTGAGCGTGGTCTTCACCATGTTCCTGGCAGCCGTGCCGTGGCTGCCGGCGCTGCTCGCTGTTATTGAGCTTGTCATCCGCAAGCAGGAGAGCAAGGGCACGGGCGCCTACTCTCCCATCCCCTATGTCATTGTCGGTGCGGGGATTCTGGGGCTTGTGGCGCTGGCAGGTCACCCCGAGCTGATCTACTACACGCTGCTCGTCGCGGGGAGCTATGCGCTCGTGCGGCTGATTGCGGCGTGGCGGCTGCTTGGCGCACTGCCCGATTCGGCGGGGCGGACGCGTCGCGTCGTCGAGCTTGGTCTCTGGCTGCTGGCGATGGTGGGGCTGGGGATTGCATTAGGCGCTGTGCAGTTGCTCCCGCTCGCCGAGCTGCTCCCGCTCAACTTCCGCCAGGGTTCCGCCTCGCTGGAGCAGGTGCGCGGCTGGGCCTGGCCCTCGCGCCAAGTCCTCACCTTTGCCCTGCCCGACCTCTTCGGCAATCCCAGCCACCACTTCTGGTTTGACCCCTGGCAGCGCCAATGGGTGCAGGCAACCGTTGACGCGCAGGGACGGCCCATCGACACAATCTTCTGGGGCATCAAGAACTACGTCGAGGGGGGCAATTATCTGGGGATTGCCACCTGGCTGCTGGCCGCAGTCGGCGTGGGCGCGACCGCCTCGCGCCTCTTCAAGCGCAAGGTGTACGCGGCGGCTGAGTTGGTCGCCTGGCGGGGGTTGCGCCCCGTGCATGTGGGCTATTTCGTCGGCCTCGCGGTGCTGAGTCTGCTCTTCGCCTTCGGCACGCCACTCTACGCGCTGCTCTTTTACGGGCTGCCCGGGTGGAACCAGTTGCACAGCCCCTTCCGCTGGGTCTTCCCCTTCACGTTGAGCATGGTGATGCTTGCCGCGGGCGGGCTGGATCTGCTGCTGCGCGGCCAAGGCACGCGCTGGGCGCGCGGGCTGGCGATTGCCGCGGGCGCTGCCGGGCTTGTGGTGCTGGGGATTGCGCTGGCAACCCTGGTTGCGCCCGCGCCCTTCATTGCCCTGGGCCAGCGCATTGTGGACGGCAGCGATCTTGCCCAGTCCGCCTTTGCCGACGGCCGCATGTTCTGGGGCTACCAGTGGGGCAATCTGGTACGCTTTGCCCTGTTTGCACTCGGCGCGGCGCTGCTGCTGTGGCTGCTGCAGCGGCCGGGCACGCGGCGCTGGGCGGCGCTTGGGCTCGTGCTGCTCACTGCGCTTGATCTCTATGTGGCGCACGGCCACTTCAATCCCGCGAGCGACGTCGCGCTCTCGCCGCGCACCGAGGCGGGCACGCCGGCGGTGGTCAAGTTCCTGAACGCGCGCGAGCAGGGCAATGCCAACGCCACCTGGCGCTTCACCACCTTCGACCTGCCCGGCGAGAAGACCTTCAACGCCAACGCAGGCATGTATTACGGCTGGCAGGACCTGCGCGGCTACGACTCGATCATCCCCCTGCAATATGCGCAACTCATGGAGCGTATTGCGCCGCAGGGCAACGAGTTGCTCTACAACCGCATCGCGCCGCTCTACGCAGCAAGCGGCGGCGACACCTATGCCGCGCTGGACAACCCGCTGCTCGATCTGCTCAACGTCAAATATGTGCTCACGCAGCACGCCATCCCCAACGCCTCGTGGCAGGAGATCTACCGCGACCCCTCGATCGCGGTCTACGAGAATCTTGAGGCTGCCCCGCGGGCGCTGATCGTCCCCGAAGCGCAGGTGCTGCCCGCCGACGTCCAGCCGCTGCTCGAGACCGATTTGCGCCGCACGCTCTTCATCGAGGAGCCACCCACCGATGCGGCCGCGTTGGTCCCGTCCAGCCCGCAAGTGGCCGAGGCGCGCATCAGCCGCGTAACTGCCAATGAACTCTTCGTCGATGTGAACATCTCCGACCGCGGCTGGCTGCTCCTGGCCGATTCGTATTTCCCCGGCTGGAAGGCGTATATTCGCCCCTTCGGCAGCGACGAAAGCCAGGAGACCGAACTCCAGATTCAGCGCGCCGACAGTGCGCTGCGCGCGGTCTATCTGCCCACGGCGGGGCAATGGACTGTGCGTTTTGTCTACAGCCCAATGTCCTTCAAGCTGGGCCTCTACACGTCGTTCCTGGCGTTCATGGCGTTGATCTTCCTCGGCCTGCTCTGGCTGTGGGGGCGCTTCTATCACCCGGACGGCAACGAGAGCGATATGCACAACGTTGCCAAGAACTCGCTCGTCCCCATGGGGCTGAGCCTTGCCAACAAGGCGATCGACTTTGCGTTTGCCATGCTCTACGTGCGCCTGCTCGGGCCGGAGGGCACGGGCAAGTGGTACTTTGTTGTCTCCATTTATGGCTTCTTCGAGATCGTCAGCCGCTACGGGCTGGGCACGCTGCTCACGCGCGATGTGGCCGACGACAAGAACCGCTCGAGCAGCTACCTGACCAACGTGCTCGTCGTCCGCACGATCATCTGGCTAATCGTGCTGCCGATCATGGCGCTGGTGACGTACATCTACTACAACCTGGGCTCCTTTGACATCAACATCATGGGCTATCAGCTCCTGGGTGGAAGCAACGTCAACGTGCAGCCGATTGGCTGGCAAGAGGTGCAGGCAATTGCGTTGCTTGCCTTTGCCATGCTCTTTGCCAACTATGCCGACGCCTTCAGCAGCATGTTCTTTGCCTTCGAGAAGATGGAATACCCCGCCGGGCTGACCAACGGCGTGGCGCTGCTCAAGGTTGCGCTGGGCGCGCTGGTACTGCTGGTGGGTTGGAGTTTCGTTGGGCTCGCGCTCGTCAGCCTGGTCGTCAATATCCTGCAAGTATTCCTGCTCTGGTGGCTGCTGCGGCGCACGCTCTTCAAGCCCCAGTGGAGCTGGGACGGCAAGCTGCAGAAAACCATGGTGCGCATCAGCGGTCCGCTGATGATCAACCATCTGCTCGCGACCATCTTCTGGCGCATTGATGTGTGGATTCTGCGCCCGCTGGCAGGCGCTGTGAGTGTGGGCCTCTACAGCGTGGGGCTCAAGTACCTCGACGGGCTGAACATCATCCCCAGCATGTTCACCATGGCGCTCTTCCCGCTCATGAGCCGCCTGGCGCGCAAGGAGGGGAACAACCTGCTGCGCTCGTATGTGCTGAGCCTGCGCCTGCTGCTGCTCGTTGCGCTGCCGATCGCTGTGGCCGTCACATTCCTGGCGCGGCCGCTTGTGGCGATTGTGGGCGGCCAGCAATACCTTGACGTGCCGGGCACGATGTCGGCCTTCGGGTATACATGGGTCTACATTGGTGGCGCCGACCTGGCCTTCCGCATCATCATCTGGAGCATCCCCTTCGGCTTCATGAACAGCGTCACGCAGTACGTGCTCATCGCCGTCAACCAGCAACGGTATCTGACCTTTGCGTTCATCTTCGGGGTGGCGGTCAACATCGGCGCGAACCTGCTGCTGATTCCCCACTTTGGCTATGTGGCGGCGGCCTGTACAACGATCTTCAGCGAATTGATGCTGCTGATACCCTTCTATCTGGCCGTGCGCCGCCACGTGGGCATTGTGCCATGGTTCTCGGTGACCATGCGACCGGCGCTGTCGGCAGCCGTCATGTTTGGCGCAACGGGCCTCCTTGTCTGGTCCGGCATGAATCTGTGGATCGCCACTCTTGCCGGCGCGGTGGTCTACCTCGCAGCGGTGCGGATGAGCGGTGCGCTGCGTGCCCCGGACATGGATATCATCTGGCGGGCGCTGCCCAAGGGCCGGCTGGCACGGCTGGTGGTGGGGCCGGAGCCCGCCCAACCCACGCCGCCGCTGTAGAGGCTCACGGGTTATGGGGTGGTACGATGGCTGATGAGGGGATAATTGAGAACTGGGTAACTGATAACTCGTGGGCCGCGGCGAAGCAGCCCGGCACGCGGTTCAGGCGACGCCCGGAGGGCTGGAAGCCCCCCGCTACGTCAACCCAGCGCTCAACGTCAATGCGGCAACGCGTCGTAGGGGGAGAGCGCCTGCCACGGGCCGGCGCCTACGAGGACGCACGAGTTACGCAAGTTATCAGTTGTCAATTATCAGTCGCCCACTCACCCAATCAACCAGTAAACCAATCACCCAATCACCTTCCATGCGCCGTCTCCTCGCCCTCACCACAATCTTTCTCCTGACCTGGGCCGCGCTGCGCCACGCCGCGACGCTTGATCCGCTGCCGGATTTTGTGCTGCGCGATACGCTGCTGCTTGCGATCGCGGCGCTGGCGGCCACTGCCTGGGCGGCGCGCGCCTATCTGCCTCCCGGAGGCACAGAGCGCGCGTGGTCAAATCCCGGCGCGCGCTCTTTGGCGCCGGCGCGGCGACGGCGATAGTCGGGGGCCTGGTCGCGTGGGTGGGAACAACGTACGCCGCCGTCGCACCGATTGTCTGGCTTGTGGGGATCGCGTTGGCCGTCGTTGGGCTTCTTCTGCGCGGGGAAGTTGTGCGTTACGCAGCGCCCGCCGTGCGCTGGGAGCGTGACGCGCAAGGGCGCATTGTGGGCAAGCCGGTCTCCACGTCAGATGGGGCCGGTGTGCAGGTCGAACGCGGCTGGGCGGTGCTTGCGCTTCTGCTGGGCGCGGCAATTGCCCTGCGTTTCGTCATGGCGCTGCGCGGTCCCGCCTGGTGTTTGGGCGGCGAATGCGATCTGCTGCTGGCAACGAGCACCGGCGGCGCGCGCACGACGCTCATCCTCCAGCCGCTCGCGGCCCTGCTGACGTCGCTGCTTGGCGATCCGCTGCGCGCGTTCCGGCTTGCGGGCGCCCTGGTGAGCAGCCTCGCGCTGCTTGCGCTTGTGCCGGCGCTGCGCAGGCTTACATCGCCCGGCGGCGTTCTGCTTGGCGTGGCTCTCGCCGGATTCGGCGCGTGGGCCGCTACACCCTGGCCTGAGGCGGCGATCTTTGCACCGTTGGCGCTGTGGGGCGCATGCGCCGCCATCGGCAGCGGCGCAGCACGTCACTGGGCCGCCGCCGGCATCGCGCTGGGCCTGACCGCCCTTGCTGCACCCACTGCACTGGGAGCGTGGCTGCTTTGGCTCATCGTGCTCCTGGCAATCGGCGCTACGCAGCCCCAACGCGGGCGCGTAGCGGCCGCCGCTGCGCTGCTCCTGGGCGCACTTGCCGGCGGGGCGCTGATTGCGGCCGGGCCGGTTGCTGCGGACCTGATCCCTGCGTGGCCGCCACTTGGCGACATCGTTACACATGCGGTTGCACTCCACGCTGCAAGCCTTGCGTCTGGTGCGATCTGGATGGGCGCACTGGCGGTGATGGGAGCGGGTGCGGCGCTGCGCTATGGCCGCAGGGGTGCGGCGCTGCTTGGTGGCGTGGGCGCGCTCCTGCTTGCGCTGCTGCTTTTACCGGACGGCGCGCTCCAGTGGCCGCTTCTCATTCCCTTCCTGCTGCTGACGGCCGCGCTGGCGACCGATCAACTGCTGCTCGCGGGCGTGCATGGGCTACGCCCGCTGATGCGCCGCAGGGTCGTCACCGCGACCGCACTTGCCATCACACTGTTGATGGCGCTCCCCGGCCTGTGGAGCGCGGTGGCCGCGCCCCAGGTAGCGCGAGATGTCGCCTCTTCGGATATGGCGCAGGCCGCTGCCGCCTGGATCACCAGTGCGCGCGCTGCGGATGGCGCGGCAGGCCCCGTTCTGCTTGTTCCCGCTTCGCTGCTTGAGCAACCTACGCTGCGCATTGCCGCAGCGCGCGAGATTCAGTCCGGGGCCGTGCAGGGCTTCAATTTGCAAGGCGGATTGCCTTTTGACGGCGACGCGCCGGACGGCATTGTCTATCTTGCAGCCGTGGACGACCGTGCAGCACTCGAGGAATTGGCGCGCGTCTATCCCGGCGGGGTGAAGGCGCCTGCCGACATTGACACCTCACTTCCCGCGCTCGTCACCTTTGCTGTCTCCGGACAGGAGCTCGCCGAAAGCCGCGGATTGCTCCAATTGCTGACTTCCGGGCAGGGCACGGGCGGCCCCATCAGTGCGGACAGCGCCGACTTCACGGCCGGCGTGGGGCCGCTGGACTTCGGCTGGGCTGCATATCCGCCCATGCCTCCCCCCTTTGACGCGGAATGGCGCGGCTCGCTGCTGGTGCGCGAGGGGGGCGAATACACGTTCAGCGTCGAGGCAGCGCCTGGCGCGCTCTTTACGCTTCTTCTCGATGGTCGCCTCATTCTCGACACATCCGCCGGGTTGACAAGCTTCAGCGATTCGCTCGTTGCGGGTGACTACGCCCTCGCCATGCGCTATCAGAGCGGCGCCGCCTCCGGCGACCTGCGCGTCCGCTGGCAGCCCCCCGGCCAGGAAGCGACCCCCATCCCACTTGCAGCGCTCCACAATCCTCCCTTGCCCACAGCCGGGCTTGTGGGGAGCTATACCAGCGGGGCGCTGTGGGACGGACCGCCGCTCGCCCAGCGCAAGGACCGCGTCATCCAGGCCGATCCATCCCTGCCAGCACCGTGGGGCGTGATTTGGCAGGGTCAACTTGCGGCGCCGCGTGCCGGTGAGTATCTAGTTGGCGCCGTGACCGATGGCGCGGCGCTGATTGAGGTTGACGGCCAGACGCTCGCGACGCGGGTCCCCGGCGCGGAGCAATCCGAGAGCGGCTATGAGCCGACAGAGGGGACAATCTACCTGCCCGCGGGCTGGGTTCCTTTCTCGGTGCGCTACGCAACGGGCAACGAGTCGGGGCGTGCACCCGAGCTCAGCCTCTACTGGCAGCCGCCAGGCAGCGGCCCGGCGCCACTGAGCAGCGAATACCTCTATCCGTCGACGACACCGATCACGGCAGGCGACGTGCCGCTGCCCCTGCTGCCTCCAATCGCCGACACGCGCCTGGGCGACGAAGGCTTCTCCCTCAGCGGCGAGACCTCGTTCTGGCTCCCGCAGATAACCGTCCCGCCGCGTAACCTGCCGCTGCTCAACATGGAGCGCGTTGGGCAATTTGGCGTGTGCGGTGCTGCAACGACGCAACTCAACGCGCCGCACGGCCTCGCCTGGGACGGCGCACGCGCGACCCTCTATGTGGCGGACACGGGCAATCGACGCGTGATTGCGCTCAGCGAAGGCGCCAACGGCCCGCTGCAGCCACGCATTGTTCCCCTCCCCGCGCTCGAGGAGCCGGTCGATGTCGCCGTTGCGCCCGACGGCACGCTCTACGTGCTGGACACCGCCGCACCCCAACTGGTTGCCTGGGATCCGAGTGGTGGTGCGGCGCGCGCAATTGCGCTGGGCGATGGCTTCTACCGCCCGCGCGGGCTCGATGTGGATGCGACCGGTCTGGTTTACATTGCGGACACAGGCGGCGCACGCGTCGCCGTGGTGGAGATTCAGTCGGAGGGTGACGCCGAACGTGCAGTGGTGCAGATGAGCTATGGCGGCCCTGCGACGCCGTTGGGCATTGGTCAGCCGGTGGACGTGGCAGCCGCGCCGCAGGCCGCGTGGGCAATTGCGGCGGAGAGTGGCAGGCTCTGGCGGCTTGACGCGCTGGGTTCACTGACTGCGATACGCCCCACCGACACGATCAACGGCCCCCACCTGGCGCACCTTGACGACGGCCGTCTCTTCTTGAGCGACCCCGCGAACCGACAGGTGCTGTTTTTGAGCGCGCAAGGCAGACCACTTGCCGCCCTTGCCGATGCCGGGGCGTTTGACCGGCCCACGGGCGTGGCCGCGTGGCGCACGGGCAACGACATGTTGCTCGCCGTTGCCGACACTGCCGCATGCAGCATCACGCTGTGGCAAGGGCCAGCACAATAGTCGCCACGGCGCACAATCTTGACGCGGAGACGCAAAGACGCAGAGAAACGCAAAGGATGCCAGGAGTGGCGAAGTCGTTCTCGCTGTTGGTCTCTGCGTTCCTCTGCGCCCCTGCGCCTCCGCGTCGTAGTTCCGTTCTTGTCTTCAGACAAGCGCCTGGCGCAGGTCGGCGATCAGGTCGTCCGCGTGCTCCAGCCCCACGGAGATGCGCAGCAGGCTGGGTGGGGCCACCGAGAACGCACCCTCAACCGAGTAGCGATGCTCAATCAGGCTCTCCACGCCCCCCAGGCTGGTTGCACGCGTGAAGATGCGCACCTTGCGCGATGCAGCCAGCGCCGCCTCGGCCCCACCGTGCAACTCGATTGACAACATGCCGCCAAAGAGCGCCATCTGCTTGCGCGCAATCGCGTGGCCGGGGTGCGTGGGCAGCCCGGGATAGTTGACGCGCGCCAGCGCCGGATGTCCCTGCAGCGCTTCGGCCACGGCCTGCGCATTGGCGGTGTGGGCGCGCACGCGGTAGGGCAGCGTGCGGATTGAGCGCAGCAGCAGCCAGCAATCAAAGGGCGAAGGTACGCTGCCTCCCACCGTCTGCGCCAGACGAATGCGCGCACAGGTCTCGTCGTTCTGTGCGGCGATGACCGCGCCGCCCGTCAGGTCGCTGTGGCCGCCCAGGTATTTGGTGGTGGCGTAGACGACAAAATCGGCCCCGAGCGCAAGCGGCTGGGTGGCCAGCGACGTGGCCCAGGTGTTGTCGCAAGTCACCAGCGCTCCGGCCTCACGCGCCAGCGCGGCGAGCGGTTCGATGTCGGCAATTTTGAGGCGCGGGTTTGAGGGCGTTTCGATCCAGACCATGCGCGTGTTGGGGCGCAGCGCCGCCGCCACGGCCGCCAGGTCCGTCATGTCCACCGCCGATGATTCGAGGCCCCAGGGCGCAAGCACCTCATCGGCCAGGCGGCGCGTGCCGAAGTAGCAGTCATCGGGCAGGAGCACGTGGTCGCCCGGACGCAGCGCGCCGAGGACGCCCGCGGCGGCGGCCTGTCCGGAGGGGAAAGCAATGGCGGCGGCGCCTCCTTCGAGCGCTGTGAGGCACTCTTCGAGGGCGCGGCGGTTGGGGTTGTCGCTGCGCCCATAGACATAACTGTCCGTATAACTGCCGTCGGCGGCGCGCTCAAAGGTCGTGCTCAGGTGAAGCGGGGGCGTTACGGCGCCCGTGGCGGGGTCAACGTGCGCCCCGGCGTGAACGGCGATGGTTTCAACTTTGTGCGCGTTGGCATCGGAGGACATTGCGGCTACCTTGCATGTTGGCTGCGCTACGCAGCGGGGAATGGGACGAACAAGCGGGCGTGGCCACAAGGCCGCGCCCGCGCACGTGTCGGAGATCTCGTCACTTGCCGCCTTACTGGCCGTGAACCTGGAAGATCCAGTAGAGAATGACCGGCAGGCTGCACGCCATGACACCAAACAGGACCCAGGCGCCGATCACGCCGGCTCGGTCCGCGGAAGTGAGATGCTCCGCAACATCCGTGTCGCCCGTATCGGAATGGCTCGGAAGCCCACCGCTCAGAGGCTTGTCGGCTTCCAGCCCAATCACGATGAGTACGATCCAGCCGACAATCACCAGGAACCACAGTACATCCGAAACCAGCACTTCTGACCCAAAACCTACCATAGTTCACTCGCCTTTCTTCGGCGCGACGTGGTCGTTCTTCTCGGTACTGTGGGGCAACGCGTCGATTTGTTCGGCGGTCATCACGTCGCCTTCCTCACCATCATCATCAAGACCGTCTTCATCATCTTCCCAGGTGACCGGAAAGCGATTTGCTTGTGCATCCAGTGCATGCGACGCATCGCTCCCCGCTTCAATGGGTAGTGTGCCGCCTTTCGGATCCGTGTCTTCGGGCTTGCCGTGGCCATTGCCATGACCGTTGCCTTTCGCGAAATGCCTCGAGTTGGAAGGGCACGATTGTGGCGACAACCCCAGGCAGATCACTCAGTGCCAGGCGTTGAATGATATGGGCATTTTGATGAAGCGCCTGGGTTGCCGTGTTGCCTGTACGCAGTTCACCCATGATCACCTGAACGTAGCCGCCGGGGTTGGCACTCAGGATCTTCGCCACGTAATTGCGCAGCGGCCCCGTGAGGCTGCGATAGGGCGACCGGACAATGACAAGTTCACCCAGACCGACGCGCTCGTCCCACTTGCGCATCACATCGGCGATACGCTCCTCATTGACGCCAATGTGCACCGCTTTCCAGGGGATATTGAGCGAGAGCGCAAATTCGACAAGCCGCAGCGTCTCACGGTGGACATCACCGACCAGTACGATTGCCTCGGCATGGCGTTTCGCGGCGTTCAAATGCTGGCCCGCTGTACTCAGGATAATGGCAACACTTTTGTAGTGATTGTGAATCCGCGAAAAGATGTAGACAAGCGTTGGAATCAGCACAACAATGAGCCATGCGCCGTCGCGGAATTTGGTGACCATGAAGATGACAGTGACCACGGCAGTCACAGCCGCGCCGAAGCCATTCATCAGCATCTTCGTCTTCCAGTGGGTGTCATAGTGCATGACACTACCCATGGTGGGGATGGAATGGTCTGGCGTAAGATCGCCTGTCTGCATCAGTTTGCCGACGCGCCTGGCGCGGTACGCCATGCCTGCCTGTGAGAGCGTGAAGCAGACGAAGACGCCAATGGCATAGAGGGGAATCAACCGGGAGACGCTGCCCTGAAAGATGACGAGCAGCAGGGTGGCAAACGCTGCCAGCAGAATGACGCCCCACGAGAAGACGAGTCGGCTGCCACGGAAGGCGAACTGCCTGGGCAAATATCCGTCACCGGCCTGCAGTGCTGCCAGGCGTGGAAAGCCGTTGAATGCGGTATTGGCTGCCAACACCAGAATCACGGTTGCCGAAATCAGCACCAGAATGCGCATGAAGCCTTCACCAAAGACGACACGCGCCACTTGCGAAATGAGCACCTCTTGGTGGGACGGCTGGGCGCCGACAAGGTAGCCCAGAATCCCCAGCCCCAGAAACATGACCATGAGGAGGCCCGCATCCCACATGAGTGTGGTGGCGGCATTCTTGGGTGCAGGGCGCTTGAACGCAGTAATTCCATTGCTGATCGCCTCAACACCTGTGACCGCCGTGGTTCCGGAGCTGAAAGCGCGCAGCAGCACCATGGCGAGTGCGAGGCCCGTCATCGTTTCAACCGGTATGTGGAGGGGCGGCACGCCTTCCACGACACCCAGCGTTCCCGTGAATTCCTGGTAGAAGCCGGCGCCAATCATCAGGAGCATCATGATCACAAAGAAGTAGGTGGGCACCGCAAAGATGCTGCCCGACTCCTTGACGCCGCGCAGGTTGACGATGGTTATCAAGAGAACGAGCAGGAGCGCGATCTGGATCTTGTAGTCGAACAAGGTGGGGAACGCGCTCGCCATTTGGTCCACGGCGGCGGCAATGCTTACGGCGACGGTAAGAATGTAGTCAAGCAGGAGGGCTGCACCTGCGACCTGGGCCGCGGTCTCACCGAAGTTGTCGCGCGAAACGATGTACGCGCCACCGCCACCAGGATACGTGAAAATCGTCTGCCGATATGAAAACGTCAGGATGATCAGCAAACCGCAGATGCCTACAGTGATTGGAATGGCGGCCCAGTAATAGGCTTGTCCCAGGACCGCCAGAATGAGCAGAATCTCGCCACCGGCATACGCCACCGACGAGAGGCTGTCGGAGGCGAATACAGCAAGGCCGACAGTCTTGCTGATTGTCTGGTGCGCGCTGTCTCTGGTGCGGATGGCCTGACCGAAGAGTGCACTGCGAAGGTTGCCGGTATTCATTCAGAAACCTCAACTATGTGGCAATGCGAATTGCCGGACACAAAAAAAGACCGCAACACGGTGCGGTCCAACAAGACGCAAGGTGGCGCTTCCGAGCCTACGAGGTTAGCTGTCGGGTTCGGAGGGAGCACTCCCCGTCTTGCAGCGCTGCAAGATTCACCCCGGTCTTCTCAGTGGTTCCCCCGCTGCCGCAGAACGGCATTCGGCCAGTCTCTGTTCCCAACAGAAATGAGTGTACGTCGCTTTGATTTGGGCGTCAATTCCGGATACTTCACAGGGGTGAACAATCGAGCAGGAGGCGCAACCGTGCGGCTGCGCCCCTTCTACTTCACTTTCTTCCAAACGAACTATGACCTCATGTTATACAGCGGTCATCGCGTGTCACACAGAGTGCGGCGCGTTCCCCACCAGCGTAGGCGCAGGCAAGGGTGCCTGCGCTCTCCCCTTCGAAGCGTTGCCGCATTGTCACGAGCGCCGGCCACGGGCCGGCGCCTACGAAGTGCCCAGTCCCAGCGTTACTTGCGCGCCCGCCTCGCGCCGTCCCTTGCGTTTCCCAGCGGCCTTGTGGCATAGCGTCAAACTTGCTGCGTAACAGACGTTACGATTCGGGATTCGCCACGACTGTCGCCGCGGCTTCATTGCGCGAGCGGCGGCGTTCGGCGAAATACTCGTAGACGGCGGGCATGATCGAAAGCACAATAATCGCGACGACCACGAGCTCGAAGTGTTCCTGCACGATCGGCAGCGTGCCGAAGAAGTAGCCAAGCCCCGAGAAGATCAGCACCCACAACACGCCGCCGATGATGTTGAAGGCGAAGAAATGACCATAGTCCATTGCGCCCAGACCAGCAACGAATGGGGCAAAGGTGCGCACAATCGGCACGAAGCGGGCGAGGATGATCGCCTTGCCGCCATACTTGGCAAAGAAGCGGTGGGTGCGGTCGAGATGCTCCTTCTTGAGCATGCGGAAGCGCCCATCAAAGAGCGTTACACCAAACCAGTGACCTATCCAGTAATTGACCGTGTCGCCGAGGATGGCAGCCACAATCAGCACCGGGATGAGCAGCCAGATGTTGAGCCAGCCCTGTGCGGCCAGCGCCGCGGCCGCGAAGATCAGCGAGTCGCCAGGTAGGAAGGGGGTAAAGACCAACCCCGTCTCTGCGAAGATGATCAGGAAGAGTAGAAGGTAAGCCCAGTATTGGTAGGTTTCGACAAAGTACTTCAGGTGCTCATCAAAATGGAGCAGATAGCCAAACAGTTGCTGGATCAAATCCACGAATTGTCTCCTTGGGGCAGGGTTGCCTGCCGAAAGAACCGTCTACACAGTGGCTGCTTCCCGCGGGCCGGAGCGAATCGCACGCCACGTCGTGATTCCCAGCGTCAACACCGTGAGCGGGAGTACGAACCAAAGCATGGCCGTGCCGAAAGCCTCCTGCGAGGGAGACTGCGTGGCGACCAGCACAAGGTAAGTCATATACGCCACATAATACCCCAGGAACAGAAACCCCTCCCAACGGGCAATCATGTTGCCCGTGAAGAAGATCGGCAGACAGGCGACGGCAACGGCGGTCATGACCGGAATATCGAAGCGCAGCGCTTCGCTGGGCACTGCGACACCCGTTGCGGAAACGAACGCTGAAAGGCCGAGAACAACCATGATATTAAAGATGTTGCTCCCGACCACGTTACCCACAGCGATATCCCGTTCCCCCCGGATGGTGGCAATCATCGATGTCGCCAATTCGGGCAGGGACGTTCCCACGGCGACAATTGTCAGGCCAATGATCAAGTCGCTTACGCCAAGGGATTGCGCAATGGCCACAGCGCTGTCTACAAGCCAACGCGCACCGAATACCAACAGCACCAGTCCACCCACAACATAGACTACGTCCAGGAGTATCTCACGGCGGCGATTCGCGCGTGGCTTGTCAGCGTATTCCTGCTCGTACTCTGCTTGAACCAACGGATTCTTTTCGCGGCGCGCCAGCACAACTTGAAACAGCGTGTAGCCGATGAAT
Source organism: uncultured Chloroflexia bacterium (assembly GCA_963735275.1). GTDB lineage: Bacteria > Chloroflexota > Anaerolineae > Caldilineales > Caldilineaceae > UBA5069. The sequence goes on from CAVTKJ010000006.1 coordinate 59,376, forward strand.
CCGACAAAAAGCAATGCGCCGTCCAAGCGAGAGATACTACCGTCGATCGCCATCAGCAGCAGCAGAACTGACACACCGACCATTATGGGAACGTCCCAGCGCACAAGCTGCTGCGCCACGACGAGCGGGGCGATCAACGCCGATACGCCCAGAATGAAGAGCACGTTGAAGATGTTGCTGCCTATGACGTTGCCAAGCGCCAGATCAGCCTGACCATTCAATGCCGATGTGAAACTGACGGCCAGTTCGGGCGCGCTTGTACCAAAGGCAACAATTGTGAGGCCAATGATGAGCGCAGGAATGCCGGCCATGGCAGCCAGCCGGCTTGCTCCGCGCACCAATCCCTCTGCGCCGACAACAAGGGTGATGAGTCCAATGACGAGAAACGCCAGATTCGAGTAGGTCATTTGCTTTGAGTATGAGTGAAAGTGCGGCGGAAACGTCTGTGATCGGCATTCATTCGTGAGCCGACGCGCGCAAATTCTAGCACAACTGCTGCTGTCAGAAGTGGTATGGATCGCAATGCATTCTGAATGACAATGTGCTCTGGTGACAGGTGCACAACGCGCGCCGATGCGCAGCCGCCTACGCCGCGCTTGCCGCGGGTTGCTCCAACTGCGCACCGTCGGCGCCCACGTGATCGGGCAGCAGCTCTTCGGCATAACGGATCACGGGGATGAGATACCCCGCAACTCCCACGCACGCCCCCAGGATGCCCGTCAGCAGGAACACGAGCCCGATCCCGGCGCCGGGGCCACTGCCCACCCACTTCTCGAAGAAGACGGCGACAGGGGTGGAAGGATCCATCATCATCGGACCGAAGACACTATCGGCAAGATAGCCGCCGAGGAGAAAGCCCATGGGAATCGTCACCTGCGCAATCAGGCGGCGGGCGGCGAAGACGCGCCCCTGCAGATCGGGCGCCACCTTGGCCTGCCAGATTGCCTGGTTGGAGCCGTTGATGAAGGGCAGGAAGAAGCCCATAAAGAAGGCCGCGATCGCCCATACGGCAAGGACCTCGCCCATGCCCATGAGCGAACTCCCAAGCAGGCTCGAACCAATGAAGCCGAGGAGCAGGCCATGAATGCGCCGGTTCGGGCCGCCCCAGGCGCTGAGCAGCACCCCACCTACAAGGCCGCCAACGCCAAGCCCCGCCTGCACGAAGCCCAGTGTCGTTTCGTTGTTGCCGGTGCGCGCCAGGATCAGCGCGGGCAACAGGATAATGCTCATTGAAAAGAAGAGATTGCTGAAGAAGAAGAGGCTTTGCAGCCCAAGCAGGCTGGGCCGCCGCCAGATGTAGCGGAAGCCGTAGACCGCATCGCTCCAGATACTTCCCCGCGCCGCTTCACCTTCGAGCGAGCGCGCGGGCTGCGGAATGAATACAACGAGCACGGCAAGCACGGCGAACACGAATGTGACGATATCAATCGTCATGATGCCGCCCAGGCCAATGACGGGCAGCAGAATACCCGCCAGAATCGGCGCAATGATGCCGCTAGCCGACTCGGCCACCGAGAGCATCGCGTTGGCGCGCACATACTGCGCCTTGGTGAGCATGGTGCTGATTGAGGCCGAGAAGGCGGGGAACTGAAACGCCTCGAAGATTCCGGCAAATGCTCCGGCTACCACAATCTGCCAGATTTGCAGGTTGCCTGTGGCATAGAGGACCAGCAGCGCGATCGTCGCAATCCCCGCACCCAGGTCGGAGAGGATCATCACCAGCTTGCGGTTCCAGCGGTCCACCAGGGCGCCGGCAAACGGGGTGACGATGATCACCGGCACAAAAGAGAAGAAGCCCACAGTTGCCAGTACGGCGGCGGAGCCGGTAGTCTCGTAGGCCCAGACGGTTAGGGCAAAGCGCGTCATGCCTGTGCCAATCAGGGAGACGAGCTGGCCAAACCAGATGAGTGTGAAGGCCGTCATGCCGGAAGGCATGCGGCGCGCAGATTTCTGCAAGAACTTTTCCTTCTTTGCGCCGGGGACGAGAAAGGCGCGTGCCGCAGGGCACGCGCCGACTATTCTAGCGGAAAATCAAGCACGTACGCCATTGCAGCTCAGAGGGGAAGGCTGAAGGTGGGCCCAATCGCAGCTGCAGCATAAAACAGGTGGTCAATGCCCATCGCGAAGAAGAGAAGCGCGAGGTAGAGCAGGCTGAACTTGTAGAGCCGCCAAATGGTCTGATTGCTGGGGTTCTTCCAGATATCCCATGCCTGGCGCAGGAAGAGGCCATTGAGCAGCACCGCCGCTACCAGGTAGAAGGGCCCGAGCAATTGCAGTAGCGCAGGCGTGATGCTCACGATTGCCAGCAGCACGCTGTAGAGGAATATCTGGCGGTGCGTTTCGCGCTCGCCCGCAATCACGGGGAGCATGGGCACGCCCGCTGCGCGGTACTCGCGCTGGCGCAGCAGGGCCAGCGCCCAGAAGTGGGGCGGCGTCCAGTAGAAGATAATCAGAAAGAGAAAGACCGGCAGCAACGAGATGTCACCGGTGACGGCTGCCCAGCCCACCAGTGGCGGGAACGCACCGGCCGCGCCGCCAATCACAATATTCTGCGTGCTGCTGCGCTTGAGCGTGTTTGTATAGATGAAGACATAGAAGAGCGTTCCTGCGATCGCAAGCAGCGCAGTCAGCAGGTTTGCCGCCCACCAAAGTACAGCAAAGCTCAGCACGTTGAGAACAATGCCAAAGAAGAGCACCTGTCTGGGGGACATGCGCCCACCGGGCAGCGGCCGGCGGCGCGTCCGCACCATGACGTGATCGATGTCGCGGTCAATGTACTGGTTGAGGGCATTCGCCCCACCCGCGGCTAGAAAGCCGCCGACCATCGTCCAGAGCACCAACCAGCCGCTTGGCGCAGTTGGCGCGGCCAGGTACATGGGGATGAGCGTCGTCACCAGCAGCAACAGGATGATCCGCGGTTTCGTCGAGCGCGACGTAGTCACTGACCGCCAGCCGCCGCAGCGCACTCTCGCGCGTCAGCACCGGTTCGCCGGCAACTGTGTTTTCAAGCGTCTTGTCCAGAGGTATTGTCATGTGTATTGATTGCCTGTCCCAAAACCCGCACCAATATGTCGCAGACGAGCGGCGCCACCTACGTGAGTTGTGTTGGCTCGGGAGCGTTCGCTGCTTCCATGGCTTTGCGACGGAGGCGCGTTTCCTGCACACGAACCAATTGAATATAGCCGAAGCCCAATATCAGGGCAAACGAAAACCACTGGACTGAATAGGAGAGATGATTGCCCTCATCCGGCCAGAAGGACCAGAAGCGGGATGGAAAGGTGTCCGGCGTACGCCCCGGCTCGGCAAGTTGCAAAAGGAATGCAGGAAGGAGTTTGTAGGGCATCTGCTTCTGGATTGCCGGAACGTCGAGCCGCCACCAGTCGCGCACGAAGCCCTGTGGAGCGGGCGCGCCCTCTTCCAGCGGTTGTGATTCCTGGATGAGCCCGATCACGAGTTTGTCGGACGGGTCCTCAAACTCGGGCCAATGTTCTTCACCGGCCAGGTCGGTGGGGACCCAGCCACGCGCCACAAGGACGGCCTCTCCGTTGGCAAAGACAAGCGGCGTCACCAGTTGATCGCCTGGCTCGCCGTTGGGTCCCGGCTGGTTGGTAAGCACGATCTGGTTGGCATAGTCGAAGACGCCGTTCGCCTGGACACGCCGGTAGCCGAGCGTCGTCAGATCTTCGGGAAGACCCTCGGCCTCCAGATCGTACGGAGGCTGCGCATAGCGTGCGAGAATCAGCGCGTTGTTGGCCCGCCGCTGCTGCAACCGGTCGATCTGCCAAACGCCCAGCGACACGAGGCCCGCCATCCCCAGCAGTACGAAGAACGTCACCACCACATAGCGGCGGCTGACAAGCGCCCGCGCCGTTTCGGAATAGGAGACGGAGACCTTCGGCGCTGCATCGGCAGCGGACTCAGGCGGCAAGTCGGGAAGCGTGTATCTTTCCGGCTTTTCAGAGTTTGAGGAAGCACCGGCACTGTGGCTCACGTGATTGCCTCTCCAGGCCGCGCCTTGGCGCGACGATTCTGTCGCACGAACATTCCAACGCCAATGACGATGATGAGAATTCCCAGCGCCATTGTCGCATAGCCCGTGGCCTTGGCTTCGCCAACGGGCAGCACAAAGTCCGCCGAACCCGTACCCAGCGCGCCGTCCACGGCGACGACCACCTGCCAGTTACCGGAAGTGGGAACCACCGTATCGGCCTCGTAGTAGGCTGCACCGGCTGACGCACCCGGAGAGGCCGCAAGTTCCAGCGGAGTACCACCACTTTGGGGATTGAAGTATATGGTCACCGCGGCATCAGTCACGGGCGTCTCTGCCGTGGCATCATCAGTGGGCGCCGTAACGCCCACGGTGATATGGACGGTGTCGCCGGCACGCGGGCCGGCCGGTTCGCTCCACACGTAAAGGAGATAGCCGCCCGCCTCTGCGCCCGTGATCTGGGGGGTGCCGCCGCCATGGGCGTACGCAACGAGCGGCAGCAGCGCCACAACCAGAGCAAGCGAGGCCAACAGGAACCGGACGGACAACGTGCGCTTCATTTCGGGCTCAATCCAGAGTGCTGCTGCACTGAAATACACAACAAAGGTCTCAACGCAAAGGCGCAGAGGACGCGAAGAAATGCAAAGGAAAAGCAACTGCCTTGAATAAGTTGAGTTGTTGCAGTACTTTGCGTTTCTTTGCGTTCTCCGCGCCTTTGCGTTGAGCCTTTCGCAGTTCCTTTGCGTTGAGATGTTGCGGTCTTCATCGAGTGCTCAACCTGGTGCCCAGAGCAGCCATGGCTACGCGCCGTGCGTCCGTTGCGCCGCCATGTCGCGCCACTGATCGTGGCGTAAACGCTGCTCAAGGCCTGGGGCGATCAGCGCCTCGTCGGAGATTGTCAGCGCGCCGGAAACGGGCGTGGTCGGCTCTGCCGCTTTGAGGCGCCGTTGGCGGTCACGCCAGAACATTACCGCGAGCACAACGCCTGCCGCCTGAAAGAGCATTTCGCTCCCAGGTATCCACATGATGACCCCACCGATCATCTGGTCGTCCATCAGGCTGAAGCCCCAGATGCGCGGCACACTTGCATAGTAGGTGTAGATCACGGAGTCGTTGTTGGCGATGGCGAAACCGGTAATGGCGTTGAAGGGAATCGCCGCCAGCAGCATGAAGATTGCGATCCAGGGCGAAATACGCTTGTGCAGACGGGGGGCCGCCCCCACCACATGCCACCAGAAGAGCATGGCCGTCAGGAAGAATGTAATGTGCTGGAGGTCATGCACGCGCCGATGTGTAAGCGCCAGGTTGTAGGCGCCGGGATCGTGCCAGCCTATGTAAACCACGATGAAGAGCAGCCACGCCACGAAAGGCTGCGTGACGGCAGCCAGCGCAGGGCGAATGGGCGAACTGTCGGCAAAGACGCGCGTGAGTGCGTGTCTGCCCTGACGTGGCAGCCCCCATGCGCCAATTGGAAAAGGGTTGCCCAGCCAGATCAACGGCGCCGCCACCATGATCGACAGCTTGTGCTGGATCATGTGCATGAAGAACAACTGCCCGCCCAGGATGTCGATCGGTGACATGAGCGAAGTTGCAAGCGTGAGCATGCCGGCGGCGTAGGCTGCGAAGCGCCACTTCGAGGCAACCTTGGTCGCGCCGAGCCGCCGCAGCCGCACCCAGCCAACCACGTAGATAATCGCCAGCGGGACAAGCACCACAAGTACTTCGGGGCGCCATTCCCATGGGCCAACCAGGGCCCGCCACAGTGGATGATCCATAGCCTCTAGTCTACAACAAGTTCACGACGGTCGGTGTAAGCGAACACCGGCTTGCAGATGCAGAATGGCAACACAGCGGCCCGCGATTGCACGCGCCCATGCTCAAGGAGACGCACGCACCCACCGGTCCATGGCGCGCAGTTCGCGGATAGACGCGGTGAGAAGCCGTGTCTATCCGCGAACTGCGCGCCATGGTTGTAGGCCAATCCCGCTTCTCTGGCTGCGCTACCGCGCCAGATTCGATCTAGTGCAAGTGTGCCGTGCCTATCAGATAGATGGCCGGGTAGAAGAAGATCCACACAAGGTCCACATAGTGCCAGTAGTTGGCGCAGGCCTCGACGCCCCACCTGCGCGACGGGGAGAAGTTCCCCTTGCGCCCCAGACTGAACACGATCAGGATAAAGATGATGCCGGTGATTACGTGAAGCGCGTGCATGCCCGTCATCAGGAAGACAACGGCGCCATATTTGTCACCCCAGGGTGTCAGGTGCCCCTCGTAGATCGACGGGAAGAGGCCCCACTCGAAGATCATCACGCCTGCCAGGAAGATGGCGCCCAGCACGGCCGTCACAATCAGCAGCGAAAGGAAGAGCCGCCGGTTGTTGTTCTGCAGCGCCACCTCGGCGGTGTACATGGATATCGAGCTCAGCAGCAGCACTGAAGTCACAAGCAAGCCGATGAACTGGTTCACCTCGGGGCGCGTGCCGCCCCAAAGATAGAAGCGCACCGCAAGCAACCCGCCAAAGAGGAAAGCTTCGGAAATGAAGAAGAGCCACAAGCCGAGACGATTGTTGGCAAGCGATTCGGCGTAGGTGGGCACGTGGCCGTGGCCGTGAGCCGCCTCAGCATGGCCGGCAGCGACCGGCGCCTGTGCAACTGGGTTCGCAATTGTCATGGCCTAGTGGCTCCCTTCCGGCCGCCACAGGCGGTATACATGCATGAAGAAGTAGATCACAAGAATGCTCTTGAGGACGGATATCAGGAGAAGGAACGCCGCGCTGGGATAGTGCGTGCCCAAATAGAATTCGATGCCGGTAAGCGCTACGATCGCCAGGCCGACCCAGAGCCCGGTCAGATATCCGGCCGATTTGGAGCGCTGCTTGGTTTCAGTCTTGCTCTTGCTGCTCATACTTCACCCCTCTTGTCGTACTTGTCTGGAGGCTATTGCATTCTGAATGCCACTCTGCCGCCGTCGCTGTCTGCGCTCAGTCGTCGCCGGCCGCCGAACCCGCCACGTAGCGGGGTGACGACGCCAAACCGTAATCGTACGGCTCGCCCACCACATGCAGCGGGTTGGCATAGCTCTGTTCAGGAATCGGCGAGGGAATCTGCCATTCGGGCGAGCGTGAGCGCCACGGGTTTGAACCGGCCACACGCCCAACTTCGGCGCTGTGGAAGAGGTTGTAGATCATGATCAGGATCGAGAAGGCGATGAGGAAGGCGGAAATCGTAATGACGATCTGCCCAACTTCCACGAAGCCAAGGCCGAAACGCGTCATGCCGCCCATCATGGGATCGTAGTCGACAATGCGGCGGCGCATGCCTGCCACGCCCACGGCCATCTGCCCCACCGACATCATCCAGAACGCGGGAAGGATAATCCAGAAGTGGACTTGCCCCATGCGCTCGTTGTACATGCGCCCGGTAATCTTCGGGAACCAGAAGTAGATGGCCGCGAAGAAGGGGAAGACAAACCCGCCGAAAATCGTGGCGTGGAAGTGACCCAGCACAAAGTACGAATCCTGCAACGGCAGGTCCGACGCAACCGTTGCGAGCACCGGCCCGCTCAGACCGCCCAGCAGAAAGACCGAAATCGAACCAAGTGCGAAGAGCATTGGCGTCGGGAAGGTCAGCTTTCCGCCCCAGATGGTAGCCAGCCAGGAGAAGAACTTGACGCCGGTGGGAACCGCCACCAGCAGCGTGGCCAGCATGAACCATACGCGCAGTCTGCGGCAGTTGTGCCGAGGTGAACATGTGATGGCCCCAGACAAGGAAACCTACCATGGCGATTGCCAGGCTCGAGAGGGCAATCCAGCGGTAGCCGAAGAGCGGCTTGCGGGCGAAGACAGGAAGCAGCTCACTGATGATGCCCAGACCCGGCAACACCCACACGTAGACCGCCGGGTGCGAATAGAACCAGAAGGTGTTCTGGAAGAGCGTGGGATAGCCGCCAATGTTTGCCCCCGCCGCATCAAAGATCGGGGTGTAGAAGGGCATGGCAAGAATGGCAGGCCGCGCAAACGAAAGCATGAGGAACGAAAGCGCAATCAGCTGCGTGGCCGTCACCTGAATGAAAGAGGTGGCAAGCATCGCCCAGCAGAAGATCGGCATGCGAAAGAGGCTCATTCCGGGCGCACGCATGCGCAGGGTCGTCACAATCAGGTTGAGAGAACCCAGAATCGACGAGAAGCCCAGCAGAAAGACCGACCAGAAGACCAACTGAAAGCCTGGGCTTCCCTTGAGGCTGAGAGGCGGATAGAGCGTCCAGCCGGCATCCCATGTGTAGTAGAGGCTTACGAGGAGCAGCACAATTGCCGGGACGTTGATCCAGAAGGCGAACGAGTTCAGGCGGGGAAAGGCCATATCCTCGGCGCCGATCATCAGCGGCACCAGGTAGTTGGCCATGCCGCCAATGCCGATGAAAATGCCGAAGAGCGCCGCCCAGCCGTGCATGCCGATGAAGGTGTTGTAGGTATTTGGCTCAAGGAACTGCAACCCCGAACGCGCCAGTTCACTGCGGAAGACGACGGCAAATGTACCGCCGATGCAGAGCATAATCAGCCCTGTCACGCCATACTGGATGCCGATCACCTTGTGGTTGTAGTCGACGTCAAAGTAACGCGCCCAGGTTGGCCGGCCGGATGGCGCGGGCCGTGGACAAACGGTGTCTCCTTGCCCCGCCACCAACTAAACCAGTCGCTCATGGCGCCAACGCCGATGAGGAAGCCCATCGCACCAAGAATCGCACCGGCCACCCATGCCGGCTCGGTGGACCAGACCTGATCGTAGCCTGCAAGGCTGCGCACCAGCACGACCAGCGCAAAACCAAGCAATGTACCCGCAAGCTGACCCACAAGCCCGCGTACGAGGCCGATTGACGTGAGGGACATTCGTTCGTTCGCTACCATGGTTTCTCTCCGCCCAGGACGGCCCGTCGCTTGCTGCGTCGAACCGGTTGAATCACTGTCCGTGCTCTGTTGACGCTAATTGTTGGTCGTCGTGCTCCCCTGCGCCATTTCCTGCGCGTCTGCCGCTTCAACCTCGGTGGATACGCCCTTGGCCGCAGTCTTGCCCGCAGCCGCCAGTTGTGCCTGCTGCCACGAAGCGTATTCGGCCTCCGAAACGATCCTCACCGGTGCGGCCATGGCAAAGTGCGTCAGCCCGCACAGTTCAGCGCATTCAAGAATGTACTCCCCCTCCACTGTCGGAGTGAAGCGCACGTGCGTAGGCTGGCCCGGCACCGCATCCTGCTTTACGCGGAAATTCGGGAACCCAGAACGAGTGGATGACATCGCGCGACGACAGTTCCATCAGCGCCGGCCGGTTCACGGGTAGAACAAGTTCGGCAGTCGTTGTTCCCGTCTCAGGATAGGTGAACGACCAGGCCCACTGGAACCCCTCGACATTGACGACAAGTTCGTCGGGTTGCTTCTGCGTTATCGTGTTAAGCGACGTAACACCGATATACGCGAAGATGACAACCGCTATAAGCGGGATCACAGTCCAGGCGATTTCAAGCGGCGTGTTGCCCTCGAAGTGCTCGCCCTCACTCGTGTCACCCTCTTTGCGGCGGAAGACCACGATCGCGTAGAGCATGATGACCACAACCAGCGCGAAGAGAACCGAGAGCAGCACCATGTGCGCCTGGAAGACCCAATCGATGGTAACCGCTTGCGTGCTTGCTTCCATGGGCAGCGGCAGCAGGACCCCGAGCAGCGCGTACAGCGCGATGGAAACCAGCACGATCAGCACGCCGATGATGATGAAGTGACGTTTGTCAGTCGACGATCTCTGCATAAACGAGAATCTCCCGCCCAGGTTCGGCCTGCAAGCGCCGCCCCAGATGACTACGGTGAAGTGATGGCAACCACAAGCAAACTGTATTGTGTATGCGCCAGAATCCGTGTACGCGCCGGAACGCCGAGCGTGTACGCCGCCTGAATGCTCAGCCGATGAGCGAAGCCCAAAGCGGGTAAGAGAGCCATGCCACCGCAAGCGTCATGACAATGGGTAACGCAGTCAGGATGATTTCGCGCCTGCGGCTTAGCCGGAACTCGGCAAGGATTGCGGCTTGTTCCGGGGCAATTTCTGCGCCCATGAACTCGTCGGTGGCGCGCACAATCCACGCCTGAATCGCCAGGAATGCCACCAGTCCCGCGGCGGCAAGTATTGCCAGGGTGGTTGAACTCCACGCCGGATAACTCAATTCGGGGCGCGGAATCGCCGGCACGTAGGCAAGGATAAGCCACAGCGCAATCACAGCAAGTGAAGCGATGGTGAGGATCCAACGACGCACGGGTTGCTCGGTTCTAGGCGCCGAACAGGGTGTCCAGCGCGCAATCAATGAATTTACTGCGATATCGCAGTGGCCATTATCGGCAGCAAGGGACAATCGGTCAGTAAGCGTCCCACCACCTTCTGCAGCGGGTGCGCATGGTAACAGACTCAATCCTTGATTGTCAAAGAAGATTTAGTGCAGGCTGAGATATATGTTGTGATGATTTTCACAAGCGCTTAGACATACATTAGATTCATTCCAAAGTGGATTTGACGGGCGGCGCTCAGCGCGGATATCATTCACTTCATCCGTTTGGAATGATTCCAACTTGTGCCGGGCAGAAAGCGGTGCAGCACCATGTTTGCTCCTGAGAAACTTGCACTTTACCAGGCGGCGCTCAAGCGCGCTGGGTTGCGCCTTACGGATCAGCGTGCGCAAATCTGTGCATACCTGGCCGAAACCGAGCGCCACCCAACGCCGTACGAAGTTTACGATGACCTCGCGTCGACTCATCCGGAGATTAGCCGGGCAACAGTCTACAACACGCTCAACACTCTGCAGCAACTCGGCGTGATCGTCGAGCTCAGTTTTGGGGCGGACCGCACCCACTACGACACCGACCCAACGCCCCACGCCAATCTCATCTGCCTGCATTGCCACCGCATTGAGGACTACCACGGCGACCTGCCGCTCACCGAAATGCGCGAGCGCATCGTGTCCGAAACCGGCTTTGCCGCACGCAGCGCACGCACCGATCTGTTGGGACTTTGCGGCGACTGCCAGTTGCATGCAGCGGCCGTTGCTCTCGATTCCGCACGGGCCAAAACGCCCACCGACCCCACGCCCGCCGCCTGATCAAACTGCATCCGAGGGACAGAATGACGACGCAACCGGCAGTCACCATCGCCAGCGAATCCAGCCAAAGCAACGCAGCGGGCGGGAAAGCGCGCTCAGGGCAGAGCCGGATTGAGTTCTGGAAGACCAACTACGAGCTACTGCTCGCGATAATCTGTCTGATCGCACTCCTGATTGGCTGGATTGGCGGCTCTGTAACGGGAGCATTGCCGCAATGGGCCGTCACGCTCTCGGCGATCGTGGCCTTCGCGTCCGGCGGCTACGTGGGCGTACGCGAGACGATCATCGGTTTGCGCCACGGCCGCTTCGACATCGACTTTCTGATGACGGCCGCGGCCTTTGGCGCGGCGGCAATTGGCCAGTGGGAAGAGGGCGCGCTGCTGCTCTTCCTCTTCACGCTCTCGGGCGCGCTGGAGACCTTTGCGCTCGACCGCACGCGCCATGCCATTGACGCCTTGAAGGATCTGCGCCCGGCGGTGGCGCGCGTGCGGCGGGGTGATACCGAACTGGAGATGCCCGTCGAAGCCCTGGTGCTCGGCGACGAACTCGTTGTGCGCCCTGGCGAGCGGCTGCCCATGGACGGTGTGGTCATCAAGGGGGAAAGTGCCATTGACCAAAGCCCGATTACCGGTGAAAGCATCCCCGTCCACAAGGCTACGGGCGACAAAGTCTTTGCCGGGACAATCAATGGTCAGGGCTCGCTTGTGGTTGAGGTCACAAAGCTTGCCTCCGAATCCACGCTCAGCAAGATTATCAAGCTGGTGGCCGACGCGGAGCAGGATGCGACGCCGACCCAGCGCTTCATCGACCGCTTCAGCCAGCCCTACACGATTGTGGTGATTACGTCGACGGTGGTTCTCTACCTGGTGGCCCACTACTTCTTCGGCATGCCCGTTGACGATTCGCTCTATCTGGCGATGACCTTGCTGGTGGTTGCCAGCCCCTGCGCGCTGGTGATCAGCACACCGGCCAGCGTGCTCAGCGCCATTGCGGCGGCTGCACGCAACGGCGTGCTCTTCAAAGGGGGCGCGTATCTGGAAAGAATTGCCATGGTGCGTGTCATGGCCTTCGACAAGACCGGAACGCTCACGCCCGGAATGCCTGTCGTGACCGATGTCCACCCATTCATCCAGTACAGCGAGGACGATGTGCTGCGCCTGGCGGCCAGCGCCGAACTAACCAGCGAGCACCACATTGGGCGCGCGATTATCGAGGAAGCACGCAAGCGCAATCTGCCGCTTGAGCAGCCGACCCAGTTCTACGCCATGGCCGGCCATGGCGTGCAGGCAGGCTTCACCCGCCCATCCGGCACGGAGACGATCTATATCGGCAATGACAAGCTCTTTCTTGACGCCGAAATGCATTTCTCCGATGCAATCCGCATGATCGGCCGTTCGCTGCAAAAGCAAGGCAAGACGGTCATGCTCGTGGTGCGCAAGAGCACGCTTGCCGATACGCTGGGTGACGACCGCGACTGGGAGGTGGTGGGCTACATCGCCGTCGCCGACGCCGTCCGGCCTGAGGCCAAGAAGGCGATTGCCGATCTGCGCCTGGCCGGCATCGAGCGCATCGTCATGCTCACGGGCGACAACAAGGCAGTGGCCGAGGCCATCGCAGCGGAAGTCGGCATCACCGATGTCTACAGCGAATTGCTGCCCGAACAGAAGGTGGAGATTGTCCGCGAACTCTCCGTTGGCGACCAGGCGGTCATGGTGGGCGACGGCGTCAACGACGCGCCTGCGCTGGCAACGGCCAGTGTGGGGATTGCCATGGGTGCGGGCGGCACCGATGTGGCCATGGAGACGGCCGACGTGGTGCTCATGTCAAGCGATCTCTCCAAGCTTCCCTTCACCATCACCCTCGGGCGCAAGGCGGCGCGCGTTGTGCGCCAGAACGTGATCTTCTCGGTCTCCGTTATCGCCGTTCTCGTAAGCGTCACCGTCCTCGGCCCGTTGCTTGTGCCTGGCTTCTTCATGCCGCTGCCGCTGGGCGTGGTGGGCCATGAGGGCAGCACGCTCATTGTCGTTCTCAACGGCCTGCGGCTGCTGCGCATGAATCCGAAGTAGGCCAGCACTTCGCTTCGCCGGCATGAGACGCTGCAAAGCCGCTTGCAGTTCTGGACGATATACCTGCGGTGGTCGACCTGCTGCACGCGCTGGAACGCCAATATCCCAAATACGCAGAAACCGCGGGAACAACGGAAAAGGCATGAACAACAATTGAAGTTCATGCCTTTTCCGTTGTTCCCGCGGTTTCTGCGTACCGTCGTTGTTTTTGTACTGCGTTCCGGCGGGCCGCTACCCCTCCAGCGTGCTCGTGTCCCCAATCGGCTGGCCCGTGGCCTGGGCCTTGAGCAGCCGCCGCATGATCTTGCCGCTGCGCGTCTTGGGCAGCGTCGGCACAAACTCGATGTGGCTGGGAATGGCGATCGGCCCCACCTCGTGGCGCACGTGATCCTTCAGCTCGCGTTCCAGCGCATCGCTGCCCGTGAGCCCGGCGTTGAGGATGCAGTAGGCGAGAATGGCGTGGCCCTTGAGGTCGTCGGGCACGCCGATCACGGCCGCCTCGGCCACATCCTTGTGGCTCACCAGCGCGCTCTCGATCTCGGCGGTGCCCAGCCGATAGCCCGAGACCTTGATCACGTCATCCATGCGGCCGATGATCCAGAAGTAGCCATCCTCATCGCGCCGCGCGCTGTCGCCGGTGAAGTACCAGCCCCTGCGCGGCGAAGTCATTCCAGTAGGTCATGCGATAGCGGTCCGGGTCGCCCCAAATGGTGCGCGCCATACCGGGCCACGGGTGCTTGATGACAAGATAGCCATCCTCGTTGGCCGCGGCGGATGTGCCGTCCTCGTGCACCACGTCGGCCTGAATGCCGGCAAAGGGAAGCGTGCCGCTGCCAGGCTTGAGCGGCACGACCGGGGTGGGCGTGATCATGAAGCCGCCCGTCTCGGTCTGCCACCAGGTGTCCATGATCGGGCAGCGCTCGTGGCCGATGTACTTGTAATACCAGCGCCACGCCTCGGGGTTGATCGGCTCGCCCACGGTGCCCAGCAGGCGCAGGCTGCTCAGATCGTGGCGTTCGGTCCACTCCTCGCCAAAACGCATGAGGCCGCGGATGGCCGTGGGCGCAGTGTAGAGGATGGAGATGTTGTACTTCTCGATCAGCGCCCACCAGCGGTCGGGGTAGCGGATAGCCGGGCGCGCCCTCGTACATGAAGGAGGTGGTGCCCAGAATGAGCGGCGCATAGACGATGTAGGAGTGGCCGGTGATCCAGCCCGGGTCGGCGGCGCACCAGTAGCGGTCATCCTCCTTGAGGTCGAAGACATACTTGAGGGTGGTGGCAATGTGCACCTGATAGCCGCCGCAGGTGTGCAGCAGCCCCTTGGGCTTGCCGGTGGTGCCCGAGGTGTAGAGGATGAAGAGCGGGTCTTCGGCGTCCATCACCTCGGTCTCGCAGTAGGGGCTGGCAATGGGCAGCGCGATCAGCTCGTGCCACCAGAAGTCGCGCCCCGGCTGCATGGTCACTTCCTGGCCCGTGCGCTTGAGCACGATCACGGTCTGCACGATCGGGCTGCGGTTGACCGCCTCGTCGGTGATCTCCTTGAGGTTGACGGTCTTGCCGCGCAGCCACGCGCCGTCGCAGGTGACGACCACCTTGCTGCGCGCATCGGTGATGCGGTCGGCTAACGCCTGTTCACTGAAGCCGCCGTAGACAACGCTGTGGATTGCGCCGATCTTGGCCGTGGCCATCATCGCAATGGGAAGCTCAGGGACGCGCCCCATATAGATGGTCACGGTGTCGCCCTTCTTGACCCCCATGCTCTTGAGGATGTTGGCGAAGCGGTTGACCTCCTTCCAGAGCTTGAAGTAGGAGAAGGTGCGCTGGGTGCCATCCTCCCCCTCCCAAATCATGGCCAGCTTGTTCTTGCGCCAGGACTTTGACGTGGCGGTCCAACGCATTGTGGATGATGTTGGTCTTGCCGCCCACAAACCACTTGTAGAAGGGCGCAGTGCTGCTGTCGAGCACCTGTGTGTAGGGTTCGTACCAGTCTACAAACTCGCGTGCGCAGCCATCCCAGAAGGCCTCGGGATCCTCAATTGCGGCGACTCTTTCAGAGAGATACTCTGGATAGTTGGCATTCGCCACAACTTCAGCGGACGGGGGAAAGAGTTCGCTGCGAGCATTGGAAAAGGCATCAGCGGCATTCATGGATGGCAACCTCCTGCGATGGGTGACGTGAAACGGGCGCGATGCGCCGCTACGTCTCTGCGTGCACAGATTTCAGTTTGTCGGTGAAAAAGGGAAGAAGCGGCCAGAGGTTTCCCGCCGACCGTGCCGCCTATTGTACGCAGGGAGGGGAAATGTGCAAAGCGCGCACTACGCGATGGGGTGGTGCGGGCTTGGGGGATCGAAATGTCGAGATTCAGCGAAATTTGGACATCGCGATGTCCAAATTTCGCTGAATCTCGACACTTGCGCCGCTACGCCGAAGCGGTCGGCGGCCGCCTCGTCATACGCATTGTCACGTAAGCGGCGGGACCATCCGGCCCGCCGCCTGTTCATCCCGACTCCCGACTCCCCACTCCCGACCCCCCCGCAGTTCCCCTACGTCCTCTGCCGCGGATCCAGCGCATCGCGCAGGCCGTCGCCGATGAAATTGATTCCCAGCACGGTCAGCGAAATCAGAATACCGGGAAACATCGAGATCCACGGGTTGGCGGTCAGATAGTCCTTGCCCTCATAAAGCAGCCGCCCCCACGTCGGCACGTCCGACGGGAAACCCAGACCCAGGAATGAGAGCGTGGACTCCGTGAGGATGGCCGCGGCCATGGCCAGCGTCGCCGAGACGATGATGGCGCTGAAGACGTTGGGCAAAATGTGGCGCGACATGATGCGCCCATTCGAACTGCCCACGTTGGTCGCCGCCTCGACGTACTCCTTTTCCTTGAGCGAAAGTACGGAGCCGCGCACAATGCGCGATGTGGACATCCAGCCCAGGACGCCAATCACCGAAACAATCAGGATAAATGCGCCGGTGGACTGCCCGAGGTTGCGGCGCAACGATTCCTGAAACATGCCACTCAGCACGAGCAGCAGCGGCAATTGCGGCAACGCGAACATCATGTCGGTGAAGCGCATGAGCACGCCGTCGAGCCGCTTGACGTAGCCCGAGACAAGCCCAATTGCCGCGCCCAGGGTCATGGCAATGAGCATCGCCGCGACGCCCACCGAAATGGAGATGCGGCCGCCTGTCATGTTGCGCGCCAGCAGGTCGCGGCCCAGATCATCGGTGCCGAACGGGTGTTCAAGCGACGGTGGCAGGTTGGCATTGGCAATATCAATGTGCTTGCCGTCCACGGTGTAGATCATGGGTCCAACAAACGCAAAGAGCAGAAGCGCAACCAACGTAACGAAGCCGAACATGGCCAGCTTGTTGCGCCGGAACTGCGTCCAGGCATCGCCCCACAGGGTGCGGTGCGGACGTTTGGAGACCGCAAGGTTCATCGTTGGTGTAGGAGCCGCATCGGCGGATATTGCCATGTTTCAGGTGCCTTCGGGCCGGTTGAGAGATTCGATCCTGCGCCGCCGCACGATCGCTGCCTGGCTAACGTAAAACCGGGATGAAATCCGCATTGACTACGAATATCTCAACGCAAAGACGCGGAGGACGCAAAGGTCGCAGAGGAAAAGCAACGGCCGGAAGTGAGTCAACATCTTGCACTCCTTTGCGTTGAGATGTTCTCTTCGTTCCGGTTTCACATTAGTTGTAGCGAATGCGCGGGTCGAGAACTCCATAAATCACATCGGCAAAGAGGTTGAAGATCACAACCAGAATTGCATAGAGCACAAGACAGGTTTGCACGACCGGGATGTCATTGCCCTGAATGGCAAGAATCAGCAAGGATCCCAAGCCGTTGACACGGAAGATCTGCTCCGTGATGATCGCACCGGCAAAGATCGCGGGCACGCCGAGGGCGACAAGCGTCACCACGGGGATCATGCTGTTGCGCGAGACGTGGCGCGTGACCACCAACCATTCGCTCAGCCCCTTGGAGCGGGCGGTGCGCACATAATCGTGGCGGAAATTGTCGATCGCAGATGAACGCGTAAAGCGGCTGAGCGTGGCGATCTGGAAAAAGGTGAGCACCAGCACCGGAAGCGCCATCTGCCGCGTCTGTTGCACAAGCGATCCCCAACTATTGACCCTGAGCGTCGTGTCGTAGATCGTGGGGAACCATCCCAGCCAAACGCTGAAGAAGAGGATCGCCAGCAGACCGGTGAAGAAAGTGGGCAGCGAGAAGCCAATCACCGCAATCACGCTGTTTGTCTGATCGAAGGCGGAGTTCTGTTTGTAGGCCTGCATGATGCCGAGCGGCACGGCAATGAGCACTGCCAGCAGGTAGCTGATGCCCACCACCCAGAGCGTTTGCGGCAACCTTTGGGCGATGATCTCGCTCACCGGCACCCCGCGTGAGGTCCACGACGTGAGCCGAATCTGGCTCTCAAGCCAGGGAATCTGGATGCCCGTCAGCTCCTGCACAACGAACAGCGGTTCGACAACAAAGAACTGCTTGAACCACTTGGCGTAGCGCGGCAACACGGGATCATCCAGCCCCATGTTGGCGCGGATCTTGGCGCGCACCTCGGCGGGCACGCTGAGCGGCAGGTTGGAGGTGGGGTCCCCCGGCGCCAGATCCAGAATCAGGAAGATGACGAACGAGATGAAGATGATTGTCGGAATGGTTGCCAACAGGCGGCGGATGATGTAGACGCCCATAGAGTGGATAGTCTCTCTAGATGGCTGGGTGAACCGGGGCCGCGCCCCCGGTTCACCCCACCGCATACCTTAACAGCAACGGAGAAGGCAGGCTAGCGGACGCGCTGCCATTCGCCAATGTTCCAAAGCTGGCTGTCCCACGAATTCATCCTGATGCCGCCGACCGTGTTGCTGGCAGCCGGAGACATCTCCGCGGAAGACGACGGGGAAGTTGACGTAATTCTGCACAATCATGTCGTTGAGCTGCTTGGCCAGTTCGGCACGTTCGGCGGGATCCTTCGTGCCGGCATAGGTCGCGAAGAGCGCATCGTACTCTGGGCTGCACCAGCGCTCGTAGTTCTGCGCGTTGAACTGGTTGCTTACCTTGGCGATGTTCTCGCCGTCCTTGCCGCAGAGCCAGCCGGAGAGATAGGTCTGCGGGTCGGTCGTGTCGGGGTTGTTGGTGAACATTTGTACGTCGAAGAAGAACTTGTTGAGCGTGTCGGGGCTGGCCGGGTCGGCGCCAAAGTAGACGCCCGCGTCCACGTTCTTGAGTTCGGTGGCAACGCCGATCTCCTGCCACCACTGCTGCACAAGCGCCTGGGTTTTCTGGCGTACGGCATTGGTGGAGGTTGCATAGAGGACGCGCAATTCAACGCCATCCTTCTCGCGCACGCCGTCACCGTTGCTGTCCACCCAGCCGCTGTCCTCCAGAAGCGTCTTGGCGCCTTCGATGTCTTGCACGAGGCAGCCGTCGTTCGCTGTTGACGCCACGGCGGGCGGGCCGGCCACAATGTTGCATGTGGGCTTGCCGGCGAACCCGTAAAGCTGCTCGGCGATGATGTTGCGGTCAATCGCCATGGAGAGCGCCTGGCGCACGTTGATGTCGCTCAGGAATGGATGCGCCGTGGAGCCGTCCGCCATCCAGTTCGAGCGATTGTCGCCGAGTGCCGGGTCGGGATTGGTGAAGTTGATCAGAATACGCTCGACGGAGGCGCCAAAGCTTGTGTAGATCGTACCAATGCCCTTTTCGGCCATTGGATTGAGAACCGCCGGCTCCACCTGGAGCAGCCAGCTCCAGTCGACTTCACCGGTTTCGAGTACGGCGCGTGCTGCCGCGGCGGCGTCACCGCCACCCTTCATCGAAATTTCGGCAAAATGGGGCTGGTCGGCAATGCGGAAATTGGGGTTGGCAACAAACGTGACGATGTCGTTGGCGCGGAACTCCTTGACCATGTAGGGGCCAGTGCCAATGGGCATTGTGTTGGCCTCGGAGCACTCCTGCGCCCTGGCGCCCATGCAGTCGGCGAACTGTGCCTTCTGGACAATGGGGCTCAGCATACCGTTGAAGGGGCCATAGGGGAAGGGTTTGGGGCCGTCGAAGGTGACCTTTACGGTCAGTGGATCGATTGCTTCGACATTGGCCACACCTTCGTAGTTTGAGATGTTGGAGCAGGGCATTTCGGGGTCCGTGCAATACTGCCACGTAAAGACGACGTCATCGGATGTAAAGGGTGTGCCGTCGGACCAGACCACATCCTTCTTGAGGTTGTAGGTGATGCTTGTCAGGTCCTCGCTGATGCCGCCATTCTCAAGCGTAGGCACTTCGGCGGCGAGGGCGGGCACGGGAATGCCGTCAGGGTCATACCACATAAGCGGCTCGGTGACGAGAGAGGCGGCGTGGTAATCTTTCGTACCCGAAGAGAGGTACGTGTTCATGATGGAAACGGCTTGCCAGTAAATCATCTTGAGCGTGCCGTCGGTGGCACGGCCGGGGGTTGCGGGCAAATCACTGGCAGCGGCGGCAGCTCCCTGTGCAGCAGTCGTCGCTCGCTGCGGAAGGTGCGGCCGCACCGCCGCACGCTCCAATCACCATGGCGAGAATGACGACAGTGGACAAAAGCGAATACAGTCTGAGTCTCCTCAGGGTGCTCATGTTTGCTGCTTCCTATTCTATTTTTTGTGACTGCAGACGATTTGAAAGAAACGGCTGTTGAGGACTGCCATCGGGGGGCCGTGAAATCGCTGCGTTGCGAACCGACCGATCCCGGAGGGTGACGCGATCATACTATTGATGGCGGGGGGTGTCAACCGAATGAAAAATGGGCGATTCGCAAGCCATTCAGAGCGAGGCTTCCAACCTTGGAAGCCTCGCTCTGCACTCATATTTTGAATCTACGCACCGTCTGCGCTTAGCGAACGCGCTGCCATTCGCCAATGTTCCACAACTGGCTGTCCCACGAATTCATCTTCACGCCGCCAAGCGTATTGCTGCCGGCAGAGACATCGCCACGGAAGATAAGGGGCAGGTTGACGTACTGCTGCGCGATCATGTCGTTGAGCTGCTTGGCCAGTTCAGCACGTTCCGCCGGATCCTTCGTGCCGGCATAGGTGCGCGAAGAGCGCATCGTACTCTGGGCTGCACCAGCGCTCGTAGTTCTGCGCGTTGAAGCCGTTGCTTGCCTTGGCAATGTTCTCGCCGTCAGCGCCGCAGAGCCAGCCGGAGAGATAGGTCTGCGGGTCGGTCGTGTCGGGATTGTTGGCAAACATCTGCACGTCGAAGAAGAACTTGTTGAGCGTGTCGGGGCTGGCCGGGTCGGCGCCGAAGTAGACGCCGGCATCAATGTTCTTCAGCTCTGTCGGCGACGCCGATCTCCTGCCACCACTGCTGCACAAGCGCCTGCGCCTTCTGGCGCACGGAGTTGGTGGAGGTTGCATAGAGGACGCGCAATTCAACGCCATCCTTCTCGCGCACGCCGTCGCCGTTGCTGTCCACCCAACCGTTATCTTCCAGCAGTTTCTTGGCGCCTTCGATATCCTGCGTCAGGCAGGCATCATTTGCCGTGGAGACGACCGCAGGCGGACCGGAGACGATGTTGCAGGTGGGGTCACCGGCAAAGCCATAGAGCTGCTCGGCCATCACCGTGCGGTCGATGGCCATGGAGAGCGCCTGGCGCACGTTGAGGTCGGAAAGGAAGGGGTGCGCCGTGGAGCCATCAGCCATCCAGTTGGAGCGATTGTCGCCCAGCGCCGGGTCGGGATTGGTGAAGTTGATCAGAATACGCTCGACAAGGCCACCGCGGCTGGCGTAGACCGTGCCAAGACCCTTTTCGGCCATGGGATTGAGAACCGCCGGCTCGACCTGGAGATTCCAGCCCCAGTCGACTTCACCGGTTTCGAGCACTGCGCGTGCCGCGGCAGCCGCGTCACCGCCACCCTTCATCGAGACTTCGGCAAAGTGGGGCTGGTCGGCAATACGGAAGTTGGGGTTCACCTCATAGGTCACAATATCATTGGCACGGAACTCCTTGACCTTGTACGGACCTGTGCCGATAGGAGCAGTATTCGCCTCCGAGCACTCCTGGGCCTTTGCGCCTACGCATTCGCCAAACTGCGCCTTCTGCAGGATCGGGCTCAGCATGCCGTTGAAGGGGCCATAGGGGAAGGGCTTGGGTGCGTCGAAAGTGATCAGCACCGTCAACGGATCTACGGCCTCGACATTGGTCACACCCTCATAGTTGGAGATGGTGGCGCAAGGCGTTTCCGGGTTGGTGCAATACTGCCACGTGAAGACGACGTCATCCGAGGTGAAGGGCGTGCCGTCGGACCAAAGCACGCCTTCCTTGAGGTTGTAGGTGATGGTCGTGAGGTCCTCGCTCACGCCACCATTGGCAAGCGTGGGTACGTCGACCACCAGATTCGGAACGGGGACGCCGTCGGGATCGGTCCACATGAGTGGCTCAAGGATGAGCGACGCCGCGTGGAAGTCCTTTGTGCCTGTCGACAAGTAGGGATTGAGGATGGAGACGGCCTGCCAGTAGAGCATGGAAAGGGTGCCATCGGTGCCGCGGCCGGGCGCCGCCGGCAGGTCACTCGCGGCGGGCGCAGCCGGTGCGGCACCGGGGCTGGCGGCGGGCGCCCCACATGCCCCTAGCACCACAGCAAAAACAAGAACGATGGACAAAAGCGAGAACAGTCTGAGTCGCCTCAGGTGGCTCATGGTCGTTGCTCCTTTTTCGTTTAACAATATGGACGCGCCAAACGGAACGGTGAGTGAGGACTACCACAGGGAGGGCAAGTGTTCGCGGCACTGGGACGCCGCCCTTCCCGGAGGATTGCGGGATGCTACACCGATTCAAGGAGCCTGTCAATCGCGCAAAATTGGCCCTGCGAGGCTTTTCAAGAGCCCGCATTGGCAGCGCCGGCCGCAATGAAGAGGCGAGGCTTCCAACGTCGGAAGCCTCGCCTCGATCAATCGCTGCGACTCGGGGGAACCAACTATGGCTGGGGTCCACCGCGCCCAAAGCGCTGGAGCGCAGTGACAACCTTCTCGGGAAGTTGGCGCGTACGCGCCGAGAGAAACTCAAGCACCTGTTGCGCCGTAATGTTTGCATCGGCGGCGCGCATCAGGCTGCGCTGCGTGATCTGGTAGACATAGCGGGGGTAACTGGACTGCCATTGCGCAAAGCGTTCCACACGGAAACGGTCCTCAAGCGGGGCGGACGTGGGCAGGGAAATCGTAAAATCGTCGCTCACTTGCAAGGAGCGCTGGGGGTTCTCATGGGGCTGGACAACGTCCATGCCCAACCAGCGCGCGCCCCAGCTTGTCAGCGACAGCAGCCACTCATCCCCAGCCGAGGGCTCCGCCAGGTCCACTGCGCCCAACCAATGCAGCGGGCCGCGCATCAGGAACGAAAGCAGCGCGCCCTCCACGTCGTCCCAGTGCTCAATGCCATGGAGCGGCCCAGAGGGTTCCCCTTCTCCAGCGGCTTTCGCGCTGCGGATGGGCCATTCGTCATAGCGTCCGGTGGGCCGCTGATAGTTCGGCTCCACCTCTTTGATCGCCGCAATCACGTCGGCAATGCGATACCAACCATTGGGCTGCAGCCTGCCAAGCAGCGCCAGTACGGCGGCGCGCGTCTGCAGCGGATCATTCCAGCCCGTGGCGCCGGGCGGACAATCCAGCCCGGGCGTGCGACAGAGATCATTCCATTCAGGCGACTCGCGCCAAGCGTCGAAGAGCGCCTGCCGCTGTTCGGAACGCGTGCGGCTCAGAAATTCGCGCACGCGGTTGCCTGTCAGTTGAATGTGCCCACTCTCGGCGCGCTTGAGCCAGCCCAGGCGGTTGGCTACGTGAAGCAGAAGAGCGAGGCGCACGTTGTGGTCGGGGATTGTCGCATCAAAAGGGAGCTGCAGCCGCTGCACAAGGCGGTCAACATCCTCGGGGTCCGGGCCGGCGGCCGTAAGGCGCAGCGAATCGCTGTAGAGGAAGCCAAGCAGCGTGCCCGCATCCTCCAGAAAGCAGTCGTCGGCGTTGATTGTGCGCGAGCGTTGCGGCGGCGCGGCAGGCGCGACCGGCAGACCATTGGGCAGTGCCACGCTTTGGGCGCGAGGCAGCCAGGGCGCGACGTCGGCGGGGAGATAGACGATTGTGTGGGCGTCCTGGCCCACGCCGCGAAAGGTGCGGCCGATCAGCCCGTGGTAATAGAGCACTTCGGCGGCGCCTTCTGGATGAAGCCATGGCGCCTCGCGTTCCAGCTTCGAGGGGCCCATGGCGCGGATCACACCGTATTGGCGCGCAAACTCGGCCTCAGCCACCTCGCCACCGGCGCGCAGAAGTTGATCCACCGCCAGTTCCACCTCGGGGTAGACGTCCGCCAGCTCCTGATAGGCGAACTGGATCGAGGTTGGGTTCGTCAACTCTTCGGCAAGCAGTTCGATGCTCTGCAGGCGGTTGCCTGTCGACGCGTCAAAGTCCGCACCGCGCATCTGCGCGATGATTTCGAGCAGTGGCGGAGCATAATCGGTGAGCATTTGTACGGTTGTCGGCATGGTGTTCAGGAGTGGCGCTTTGCCACCGGGCCGCTCAGCCCGCGGAATGGGCGCAGTGTGCGGGGACATGGATTCTTCCGGCGCAAGATATGGGTTGGGCGAGCGCTTCCACTGTAAAGGCTGGTTGACGCCGGGCCACTTGCAGGCCCGAACGCACACGCGGTTGTCACACAGTGCATGTTTGGTTATACTGAAATTCGGTTCTCACAAAGGAGTTTACCACGTATGCGAAACACAAGCTTCAGCAGCATGTTGACCCGCGGCGGTTGGCGGCCTGCGGACATTCTACGCGATGTGCAGCGCTCAACGCAGTTGTTGGGGAATCGCAGAGTGCCCCTTGCGCTCAAGCTTCTCCTTCCCCTGGGCGCGGCCGTCTACTGGTTCTTTCCTCTGGACCTGATGCCGGGCCTTCCCTTTGACGACATCGCAATCCTGCTTGTCGCGCTGAAAGTCTTCGTCTCGCTGGGCGATGCAGCATTGCTGCGCGACGCCCCGAGCGACGGCGCCGGCAACGGCGATGAGCCGGTCGTCGACACAACCTGGCACCGCGTGGACGAGTAAGGCGGACGACTATCCAACCGCCGACGCAGGAGACGCGCGCGCCCGAGCCAATGCCCAACGAACCTGCGGTCCCTGCGCCTGACTCCCGCAGCGCAGATGAGGGTGTTGGCGCGCCTGCAACAGCACAGACCACTGCTGCTCCTGAAGGAACCGCAGCACAGACCATCGCGGCCCCGGGAGGGGCCGCACCCGTCATGGCGGATAGCCGTACGACACCGGAGAAGAGACCGGCGGAGCGAGGGTACTCGCTGCTGGAAGTTGCCAAACACCTCGACATCAGCCCCGAGGTGTTGCGCACCTGGAACCATCGCTTTGCGCCCATGTTGGGCAGCGCGGTTGCAGATAATCCCCCGCGCTATACGGGCGCGGATGTCGCCGTTCTGCGCACCGTAAAGACGCTGCTGGGCGAAGGTTACAACGATGCTGAAGTGCAGCAGAATCTCACTCCGCAGCGTATCGAGCCGGAGCCTCCCCCAACTTCACTGCCCCTAATCGAGTCACGCACGGACGAGCAGCCGCTGGACGGCGCATCCTCCCAGGCCCTCGCTGTGCCCTCAGTTCTGGGTGACATGCTCGGTGCGATTGCCGGGAGCCAGCAGACGGTTCTCAACAGTCAAGCCTCAATGCGTGAGATTGTCACGGTCGTTGTGCAGGACAATTTCAATCTCAAGGATGAAAACCGCAAGTTGCGCGACCGCATGCTTGAGTTGGAGCGGGTGCTTGCGGAATACCAGCGTCGCGAGGAGACGCGCAAGGAGCGCCTCGAATCGCGCATGCGCGCGCTGGAGGGAACCGTCGCCGCGCTCCAGCAGCAAATGGCGCAATTCGTGCAGATGCAGCGCGCCGCTCAGACCAAGCGGCGGGGGTGGTGGTAGGGGGAAAGCGATAATTGATGACGGATAAACGGATAACGGGTTGATTTGTTGATTTGTTGATTTGTTGATTTGTTGATTCGGGTTGATTGGTGGCGTCTCGCTTTTGGCGAGGCGTTTTGCATTTCACTGGGAAGAACAAGGGCCCGACACGTCAAAGCGCCGAGCCCAGTCACCTCGACATCAACCAATCAACCAATCAACCAATCAACCAATCAACCAATCAACCAATCAACCAATCAACCAGTCAACCAATCAACCGATCAACCAATCAACCAATTATCAATCACCCAATTATCAATCACCCAATTATCAATCATCAGTTACCCCCCATCCCCTATCCCTCCACCAACCCAATCGTCTCCCGCGTACTGCGAAACGTTTCCCCCTCCATGCGCTCGCCCACGAGGTCATATTCCATCGCGCCGGTAATGCGCACCTGGAGCATGCTGCCCGGTGCGACGGCGCGCTCACCCGGGATGAGCACGAGGCCATCCACCTCGGGGGCATCGCGATAGCTGCGCCCCAGAAGCAGCGGTTCGTTGCGGGTTGATTCGCCCACGCCCTCCACAAGCACATCCATCAGGTTGTGAAGTTGCGCCTGGTTCTTGCGCAGGCTGATCGGCTGCTGCAGTTCCATCAAGCGCGCCCAGCGCTCCTCCTTCACCTCCTCCGGCACTGGGTCGGGGAGCGTCGCAGCCGGGGTGCCCGGCTCGGCGCTGAACTTGAAGGCGCCGAGCTTGTCGAACTGGGCGTCGGCCACAAAGTCCAGCAAACCCTGGAATTCCTCCTCGGTCTCGCCTGGGTAACCCACGATAAAGGTTGTGCGCAGGGCGATGTCGGGCATGGCGGCGCGCAGCTTGCTCAGGTGATCGGTGACGGTCTCCATGCGGCTGGGACGGTGCATGCGCCGCAACGTGCGCGCATCGCCGTGCTGCAGAGGCATGTCGAGGTAGTGCGCGATCTTTGGCTCTCTTGCCATCACCTCAATAAGGCCGTCGCTCACGTGGCCGGGGTACGCGTACATCAGCCGCACCCAGCGCAGGCGGTCGTCCGTGCGGTTGCAGATTGCCGCAAGCAGTTGCGGCAAGGCTGTCGGGTGCGCCCATGTCGCGGCCGTAGTCGGTGGTGTCCTGCGCGACGAGCACAAGTTCGCGGGCGCCGGCCTCTACAAGTGCTATCGCTTCATCCACAATTGCAGCCTGGGGGCGGCTGCGCAGCTTGCCCTTGAAGGAGGGAATCGTGCAAAAGGCGCAGGGAGCATTGCAGCCATCGGAAATCTTGAGATACGCGCTGCCCGCCTCAACGGGTGGGCGGGGCGTCGCGCCGGTGAAGCCCACTTCGGGATCGCCCAGGAGGCTGTAACGCTGGAGCGCACGGTTGGCCTTGCCGCCGCGCACGGTATTGATAATCTCGACAACGTCCATCCAGCGGCGCGTACCCAGCAGGCCGTCCACGCGCGGCACGCGCGCGATGACCTCGTCGCCGTTGCGCTGCGCGAGGCAGCCGGCGGCAATCAAGACCTGGTTCTTGCGCTTGGCCCGCCCAAGTTCCTTGAGGACGCCAATCGATTCTTCCTTGGCTGCCTCGAGAAAGCCGCAGGTGTTGACGATGAGCACGTCGGCGTCGCGCGCCAACGCGGTGGAGCGGTAGTCCGCGCCTTGCAGCAGCATCTCGATGCCGTCGCTGTCGACCTTGTTTTTGGGGCAGCCCATGGTGATCAGGTGATATTTCAAGTGTGTGACTCCTCGTCCCACAATTCAAGCAATTGAGCGTCGGCCTGCTCATGCAGCCATGCGTCGAGGGCCGCAAGCATCTCCTTGTGCCGGCGTTCGGCCAGCGCCTGGCCCGGAGCAGTGTTCATGCTCTGCACCGTTTGCGCAAGCACGCCGCGCGCAAAGTCATCGACATAAAGGCGGCGATCAGCCAGCGTCTGCCCGCCAACCTGCGGTGAACTAAGCACCAGCGCAATGGCGCTCACGCCCAGTTTGCTCACTTTGTCGGCGTCCCACAGCACGGCGGCTTCCAATGGTTCAAGCGGCGCAGCTCCAACAGGGCGGGTCAGCCCTTCATGCTGCGCTATCGCCGCCACGACCGTAATCGATCTTTTCCGGCGGGAAGTCGGTTGTGGCGAGAAAGCTGCGCGCCTCGGCGGCCCCTGCCGCGGCGTGATCGGGCTGCCCCTTGCAGATGTCATGGAGCCACGCCGCCGCCAGCAGCACCTCGAAGTCGGCATCCACGCGTGAGCCGATGCGCAGCGCGAGCCCCACCACCTGACAGACGTGCTCCCAGCGGTACGCAAGCGGCCCGCCTTCCTGGCCCGCGGTCTCACCGTCTTCGGCGGCGGCGCGGGTGCGGGCAAGCGCCTTGCACTGCGCGTGCCAGGCAATGCGCGTCGGCTCCGCCCTCTCGTTCTGCATACTCAACCTGAATTCTCCCTGGAGTTCTCTGGTGCGAGCGCCGGTTCCACTCTACCCGGCTCCAGGTCCATCAACCGCCAGGGGTAAACATTGACCACGTCGGTCTCCGCATAGCGCGTCAGCGTGACTTCGTCGCGCCGGTAAATATGGATGTGGCCATGGAGCAGGAAGCGCGGGCTTGAACCAGCGCATGAGCGCCAGGAAACTTGTGAAGCCCTGATGGGGAAGGTCGGGTTTGTCGTGGATTCCGGCCGGCGGCGAGTGGGCCATCAGCACGTCGAGATAGCGGCCGGTGCGCATGCGGTTGCGCATGAGCGCGGGGGCGAGGCCGTAGACATTGCGCCACATTTCGCGTTCGGAGTACTGTGCACCCGGGCCATCGTTGTAGCGCATGGAGCCCTCAAGCCCCGCCAGCAGCAGCCCGCCCTCGTTCGCCGTGCGCTTGTGCAGGTTGACGGCTCCCATGGGCGCATTCGACCGATTCCACTCATCGCCCCGACCGCTGGAGTACTGCACCTCGCGCCCATGATTGCCATAGACAAAGTAGGTGGGACAGCCCTACCATCGTCATCAGGTACTCGATGTAGTAGAAGGGGAGGTCGCCACAGGCAAGGATCATGTCGAGCTTGCCCACCCGCTGATTGACGGCTGGACTGTAGAGAATTGGCTCAACTTTGTCGCTGATGGCCAGCACACGCATAACAGTTTACTTTACCATAAGCGCGGAGCACCACCAAGCACGATGGCTGGGCGGGAGTCTTTCTCGATTGCAAAGTGATTCGTGTATGCGCCGTCGCTCGATCTTCGTAGCGGGGGGCTTCCAGCCCTCCGTTTCAGGTTCGCGTTTAGCAAGCAGTCGGAGGGCTGGAAGCCCTCCGCTACGAATCGTCGCGCCAATTTCGCCACCTCACGCAACCCTTGAGCTATTGAACCCTTGAACCTGTTGGACCCTTGAACCTTCGCTCCCTATGCTATACTCCCGCACAGCGGCACGGGCCGCTCCGCGAAGGACTTGATGATGCATCCATTCTTGCAACAACTGGCTGAACGACCCCTTCTGGCGGACGGCGCCATGGGAACCATGCTCTTTGCCCGCGGGGCGAGCAGCGAGCAATGCCTTGAGCAACTGGTGCTGACGCGCCCCGGTTGGGTGAGCGAAATTCACCAGGCCTACGCCAGCGCCGGGGCCGACGTTCTCAAGACGCACACGTTTGGCGCAAACCGCACGCGCCTGGCTGCCTATGGGCTGGGCGAATCGGTGCGCGAACTCAACTTCAAGGCTGTCAAGCTCGTGCGCGACGTGCGCGAGGTCACCGGGCGTGCGCTGTTTATCGTGGGCGACATCGGTCCGCTGGGCAAACGGCTCGACCCCGACGGCCCCCTGACGCCTGCAGAGGCCGACGCCGTCTTCCGCGAGCAGATCGCCGTTCTTTGGGAAGCCGGGGCCGACCTTCTCCTCTTCGAGACCTTTACGTCGCTGGAGGAGATGGAAATTGCCCTGCGCGCTGCGCGATCGATCTGTGATCTTCCGATCGTCGCCTCGCTCACCTATGCGCAGGACGGCTATACGACGGATGGCTATACACCCGACGACGCGGCTGTGCGTCTGGCGGCGGCCGGGGCCGATGTGATTCGGAGCAAACTGCACGGTGGGTCCCGCCGCGCTCGCTGGAGACGGTGCAAACAATCCACGCCGCAGCACCGGGTGCGCCGCTGATTGCCATGCCCAACGCCGGCTTTCCCGAACGGGTTGAAGGGCGCTTCATGTATCCGTCCAGTCCCGAGTACTTTGCTCGCTTCGCACCCCTCTTTCTTGAGCAGGGCGTTCGACTGGTCGGTGGTTGCTGCGGCACAACGCCTATGCATGTGCGCGCCATGCGCACCGCGCTTGACGCAACCCGTGCGCCGGGCCATGTGTCGGTCATTGATGTCGACGCGGACGAGCCGATGGCCCTCCCCGGCAGTTCGTCGGCGGCGGATTATGGCGAGGTGGATGCCGATCAGCCCACACCGCTGCTGCGCAAATTGCGTGCGGGAAAATTCATCATCAGTGTCGAGGTGGATCCCCCGCGCGCCTTTACGGCCGAGAAACAGATCGAGGGCGCCGAATATGCCAAGCGCATTGGCGCCGATGCGGTCAACGTAGCCGACAGCCCAATGGCGCGCGTGCGCATGGGTGCATTGGCTCTCTGCGTGCAGATCCAGCAGCGTGTGGGGATTGAGACAATCGTGCACTACACCACGCGTGACCGCTCGCTCATGGGTCTCCAGTCGGACCTGATTGGCGCGCATGCGTTGGGCGTACGCAGCATCCTCGCCCTCACAGGAGACCCGCCGAGTCTGGGCGATACGCAGCAGAGCACGCCCGTCTACGATGTGGACTCGATCGGCTTGACGCGCATCATCAGCCGCTTCAACGACGGCGTGGATCTTGCCGGGCGCGACATGGGCCGGCGCGCGGCTTTTACGATCGCGGTGGCGTGCGATCCCACGCGCCCCAACCTCGACGAGGAAGTGGAACGCTTCCACCGCAAGGTGAGCGCCGGCGCCCATTTCACCATGACGCAGCCCATTTACGATGCGCAGCTCTGGCGCACTTTCGTCGAGTGCTACGAAGCCACATACGGCGCATTCCCGGTGCCCGCGCTGATTGGCGTGCTGCCACTCCAGGGACACAAGCACGCGAGTTTCCTTCACAACGAAGTGCCTGGGATTACCCTCACCGAAGCAACTCTCGAGCGAATGCGTCAGGCCGGGCCGAATGGACGCCAGGAGGGTGTGGCCATGGCACAGGAACTGCTGCTGGAACTCAAAGAGATGCCCTATGTGCAGGGCGTCTACCTCATGCCCAGCTTTGGCCGCTACGAATTGGCCTGCCAGGTGCTGGAGGTGCTGACGCCTGCGGAGCGTGGCCTCGTCGCGGGCTGAAAAGCTCGTACACGGTAACGACGGAAATCACGGAACAGGCAGGGCAACTCTTTCCTGTACGTGTAGAACGCGGATTCGCGCGGATTGATTTGGTGACAATACGAGTTGTCTGTGAACAGGTGGTCCGACGCGAAGTAGTCGCTGCGGCGTGCAGGCATCGTCACATATATAGCCGAAACGGAGAGACACCATGGCCAAAATCCTCGTCACAGGTGGAGCCGGCTTCATCGGTTCGCACGTTGCCCGAGCGCTCGTCGGGCGCGGCCACGACGTAACCGTGCTCGACGACTTGAGTGGCGGTTACACGGACAACGTGCCTGCCGAGGCACAGTTTGTCCGGGGCAGTATCACCGACGCGCCGCTTATCGCAACCATGTGTGAAGAAGAGCGTTTCACCTACATCTATCATCTCGCTGCCTATGCCGCCGAAGGACTCAGCCACTTCATCCGCCGCTTCAATTACACAAATAACCTCACGGGGAGCATTAACCTCATCAATGCCGCCGTGAACACCGGCGTCGAATGCTTCGTCTTCACGTCGTCGATCGCTGTCTACGGTCCCAGCCCTGAATTGCCCATGACGGAGCAGACCCCCGCTCACCCGGAGGACCCCTATGGCATTGCCAAGCTGGCCGTGGAGATGGACCTGCAGGCCGCCCATCACATGTTTGGCCTCAACTCGGTAATCTTCCGCCCCCACAATGTCTATGGCGAAGGCCAGAATATCGCCGACCGCTACCGCAATGTGGTGGGTATCTTCATGAACCAGATTCTGCAAGATCAACCTATGAGCGTCTTCGGTGACGGGGAGCAGCAGCGCGCGTTCAGCTACATCGGTGACATTGCACCCATTATGGCCGATGCAATTGAGACCCCGGCAGCCTGGAACCAGATCTTCAATGTTGGCGCCGACACGCCGTTTACCGTCAACGCACTGGCGCAGGCCGTGGCGCGGGCAATGGGGGTTGCACCGGAAATTCGCCACCTGCCCGCGCGGCAGGAAGTGTTCAATGCGTGGTCATCGCATGCGGCCGTGCGGCGCGTCTTCGGCGAGCGTCCGCAGCACTCGCTTGACGAAGGACTCGCACGCATGGCCACGTGGGTGAGGGCGCATGGCGCCCGCGCCAGCCAGGGTTTTGAGGAAGTGGAGGTGTGGAAAAACTTCCCCAAAGCGTGGCAGGCAACCGTGGAGGCGGCAAGTGCGAGGCGGGAGGTTGGCTGATGGACGTTCCGGTCACAACGCCACTGGTCGTCACCGTCATCCTGAATACGAACCGGCGTGAAGATACGCTTGCATGCCTTGCCTCGCTTGCGCGGAACACGTACGAACGCAATCACATCCTGCTCCTCGACAACGCATCGACCGATGGCAGCGTTGAGGCCGTCGCGAGTGCCTTCCCCGATGTGGAGATACTGCCGCTGGCGGACAATCGCGGTTACGCGGGTAACAACAATGTGGGGATTGAGGCTGCGCTGGCGCGCGGGGCCGACTGGGTGCTCGTTCTCAATGAGGATACGCTGCTCGACCCCACATGTGTCGCTGCGCTTGTTCGCGCCGGTGAGGCTGATCCCCAAATCGGCGTGGTAGGGCCGAAGGTGCTTCACTTTGATGAGCCGCAGGTGATCCAGTCGGCCGGCGGCAGGATGGACCGTTACTGGCGTTCGGCGCACCTGGGGCAGAATGAGCCGGATGCCGGACAGTACGACGCGCCCTGCGACGTGGACTGGATTTCGGGCTGCGCCATCTGCGTGCGCGCCGTCGCCATCCACCAAGCAGGGATGCTTGACGCGACCTATTTTTACTACTGGGAAGAGACAGAGTGGTGTTTGCGCTTACGCCAATGCGGCTGGCGTAT
Source organism: uncultured Chloroflexia bacterium (assembly GCA_963735275.1). GTDB lineage: Bacteria > Chloroflexota > Anaerolineae > Caldilineales > Caldilineaceae > UBA5069. The sequence goes on from CAVTKJ010000006.1 coordinate 91,723, forward strand.
TCGTTATGCGCCGGAAGCGGTCTTGCAGCACAAAGGGGTGCAGCGGGACTACAAGCCCAAGCCTTCGGTGGGCTACTACAACACGCGTAACCGGCTGCAAACGCTTCACAAGCACAACGCGCCGCTTGGGGTGCGCGCCGTTGCGTACGGTGAAATCCTGCGAACACTCACCAGCTACACGCTGCGCCCCAAGTGGCGCGACCGCCGTGAGCACCGCGACGCCATGTGGCAGGGACTGCGCGACTATCAGCGCGGGCGCATGGGGCCAATGAACGTCTAGCGAACGGGGCGCCAAAAACCGGTGCACCAAACAAGCAATCAGCGAGAAGACGTGAAACAACCTGGACGCGGATTGCACGGATCGACGCGGATTTGCACCCGCAAATGAGCCACGCCGTTAGAGATGCACTTCATCGCGTACATCTCTCAAGCGGGGCTGTTCGATCCGCGAAATCCGCGTTCCAGCACTTTTTGCCGTTTGCACTGGTTCCGTACTCCGGTTCGGCCTAGAAGATCCAGCTGAAGAAGAGGAAAATCGCGCCCCAGACCAGCCAGCCGATGACCGCTGTGAGGATGGCTTTGGTGGTGTCAAAACTATGCACCTCGCGCACCGCAACCACGCCGCAGGCCAGCGACCAGAGTCCGCCCACCATCGCAGCGGCCCAGCCTATGCAGGGAATGAAGGCAATGATGCCCAGTGCCTGCGGCGCCCACGCATAGCCAAGCGTCCGCTGCAGCTGCGGGAACGTACCCGTGCCGTGGAAGAAGCTAGCGCCCACCAGATGGGTCAGGTAGGCCCACGCATAGTAGCCGACAATCCCGGCCACGAGTGCGCCAAAGAAAGCGCCAAAGCCGCTGAAGATGGAGCCAAGCGCCCCAAGCGCCACGGCGATGATCACCACGATCAACGCCTCCCGCGTCAGGCTCGCGTCGTCCTTGGCCTCGTTGTAAAACTTGATATCAAACGTAACTGCACGAACAACCCGCTGCATCATCGCTGAAAAGTCCATACTCACTGCTCCTTCGTTCCAAAATTGCCAGTGGCTTGAATGATCCGACTCGGATGAAGGCGCACCTGCGCCAGCCGCAGGCCGGCGTGGCGCAGGTGCGCCAACCGTCGGCTGCGAATCAATACGCAATGCGTGGCGCGTTGGTCGCGCTGCCGGAGATCGCAGCACTGCTCTACATCAATCCTCTTGTGCCGGTCGCGTTCGACGCGGCACTAACCTTTGCGCGGCGCGCGCGCGGTGCTATACTTCCCACCTATGGGCAAACAATACTACGGCGGCCAGGCCGTCATTGAAGGCGTAATGATGCGCGGCCGCAAGACCATGGCCGTTGCAGCGCGCAATCCGCAAGGCGAAATCGTACTTCACACCGAGGAGTTGACCGCGAAAATCTACACGAGCACCTGGGGACAGTGGCCCTTTGTGCGCGGGCTGGGCATGTTGTGGGATGCGCTCGGCCTGGGCATGCGCGCGCTGCTCTGGAGCGGCGAAGTTTCGGCACAGGAGGAGGGCAAGGAGAAGCCCGAGTTCTCCGGCCCGCTTGCGTGGACCACCATCGCAGGCAGCCTTCTCTTCGGCATCGCGCTCTTCTTCCTGCTTCCCACGCTGCTAAGCAAATTCCTCGCTACGGCGCTGGGCGATCACGCCGTTGTCGACGCCATCCTCGAAGGCACGCTGCGCCTTGTCATCTTCCTGATTTATCTCTGGGGGATCGGCCGCATTCCAGAAATTGCGCGCGTTTTCGGCTACCATGGGGCCGAGCACAAAACCATCAACGCCTACGAAGCGGGCGTGGACCTCACCGTGGAGCAGGTGCGGCCGTTCAGCGTGCAGCACACGCGCTGCGGCACAAGTTTTCTGCTCTACGTGGTGGTGATCAGCATCTTCCTCTTCGCGCCGCTCACCTTCCGCGGCGTGGAGTCGACCGTGCTGGCGCTCATACTGCGCCTGGTGACGCGTCTTGCGCTCATCCCAATTGTAGCCGCCGTTGCGTACGAAATTCTCCGCTTCAGCGCCAACCATCAGGATCGCAAGGCCATGCGGGCCTTCATCTGGCCGGGGCTGCAGCTGCAGAAACTCACCACGCGCGCGCCGGATGATTCGATGCTCGAGGCCGCAATCGCCGCGCTGATCCCCGTCCTCGCCGCCGATGGCATTGCCGTCCGCGCTCCTCAGACAAGTGCGCCTGAACCGATGCTGGCCGGGGCACAGGCGTAAGCAGAACAGCGAGTACGCAGAAACGACGGAAACAACAGGAAACGACATGAACAGCCGATCATCATGTCGTTTCCTGTTGTTTCCGTCGTTTCCGCGTACAGGAGTTGCCTGTGCTGTGAGATACGCACCTACTCCACCTCAACGATGAGCGTCTCCCCGTCAAACTCTACAACATCGCCCTGACGCAGTTTGCGGCCGCGGCGCGTCTCCACCTCGCCGTTCACCTTAACATAGCCGCCCTGAATGACTACCTTGGCCTGACCGCCGCTTTCCACAAGATTCGCCAGCTTGAGGCATTGATCGAGCTTGATGTATTCGCCCAGCGCTTCCGGCTGCACGGGTTGCTCCATCACGCGCCCTCCAGAAGCTTCTTGAAGGAGCGCAGCCCAAACCAACTGCAGAGCATCACGAAACCGACAAGCATCACCAGATCCAGCCAGATGGGGAGCTCGCCCGCGCGGTAGAGCGTGTGGCGCAGCCCGTCCACAAAATAGGTGGTGGGGTTCAGGTAGGCGAAGAATAGCATCCACGTGGGCATGGTCGCCAGTGGATAGAGCGCATTGCTGAGGAAGAGCAGCGGCAGGTTGAGCACGAAGAGCAGCATGTGATAGCCACCCACCGATTTGCTGCGCGCCGCCATGCCGTTGCTGAAACCAACGAATCCTGCGACGTAGAGAAGCAGAAAGATCGCCGCCCCCCAGAGCCCCCAGAAGCCGCCCGTGATCTCCGTTCCCAGCACAACCGCCAGCAGCAGGATGATGGCAACCTGCAGCATTGTCTTCACCAGACCGCTGCCCGAGTTGGCGAGCAGGATGCTCATGCGGGGGATGGGCGCGACGAAATACTCCTTAAGGACGCCCTTCATCTTCTCCTCAAGCAGCACCATGCCCGCGTTCACCGCGCCGCTGAGCGCAGTCAGTGCAATGATGCCCGGCGTGATGAACGCGAGATAACTGCCGACGCCCCCGAGTGCGCTTGTGTCGACAATGCTTCCCATGCCCAGGCCGAAGGTGACGACCCACAGAATCGGCCAGCCCAGCGTGCCGCCGATCTCCATGGAATTGCCCCTGAACTTGCGCATGTGCTTGGTGAAGATCACCCAGCCACCGCGCCACAGTTCAAGCCAGCCGGTCACCATTTCCCCTGACCGAGAACGTGCATTTCCCGGCAACTCCGCGGGCGATGCTGCGCCGGCACCGCTCAATTGTCCTTGCATGACTCCTCCTTCGCTCAATGTGCTGCGTGCAGTCTACTCACGCGTCATGTCTCGGGCAAGTTGCCGGCCAACCTGAAATACGCCCAGCCGCCCAACCAGCGTAACGCGTTGTCTGGAATCGCCGCGTCCGCACCAGCGCCGGCCACGGGCCGACCCGACTCCCGACGCTCGACTCCCGACCCTCGACTCCCGACCCTCGACCCCGACTCCCGACTCCCGATAGCCCCCCCTTGCCCACGTGTGTAAAATGGAAGCATGGAATCCTTGCGCGGCGTTGTGGAACGCATTACCTATCAGAACGAAGAGACGGGCTACACGGTGGCGCGGCTTACGCCGGAGCCCGTCGTGGGCGAAGGTGCACGCGCCAAACCGCCGCAGCCCGTGACGGTTGTAGGGACGCTTGCCGCGGTTGCCGTGGGCGAGTGGGTGATCCTCGACGGCCACTGGATCGTCCATCCCAGCTATGGCCGCCAGTTTGTGGCCGAGAAGGTGGAAACGGCGCACCCGGCGACCCTGGAGGGCATCGAGAAATACCTGGGCAGCGGCCTGATCCGCGGCGTGGGACCGGTGATGGCCGAGCGGCTTGTCAAGCGTTTCGGCATTAACACGCTCGAAGTCATCGAGCAGCACCCAGAGCGGCTGAATGACGTCCCCGGCATTGGGCGCAAGCGTATTGACCAGATTGTCTCCGCCTGGAACGAGCAGCGCGCCATCAAGCATGTCATGCTCTTCCTGCAAAGCCACAACGTGAGCGCCGCGCTGGCAGCCCGCATCTACAAGGCCTGGGGCGATGAGTCGGTTGCCAGGATTCAGGCCGACCCGTACCGCCTTGCCGCCGAGGTCTACGGCGTCGGCTTCGTCACGGCCGACGCAATTGCGCATGCGCTGGGCATCATGGCGGCCGATCCCAAGCGCGTCGCGGCCGGCCTTGCCTACGCCCTCAGCCGCGCCACGGACGAGGGCAATGTCTTCTGGCCGTGGGAAATGCTGCTTGCCGAGGCAACAGCGCTGCTGCATGTAGCGCCTGCCGAGGTTGCGGCCGGGCTGTTGCACGCGTGGGCCACGGGCGACATCGTGCTTGCCGAAACGCCTGGTGGTGAGGCCGCGCCCTGGTCGCCCGCTCCCGCCGCCGATGCGCCGCAGAATCACCCGCTGCTCGTGCGCGGTCCGGTTGTCTACCTTGCGCCCCTCTACTATGCGGAGGTGGGCGCGGCCAATGGGCTGCGCCGACTGCTCATGGCCCCGCAAAGCCGCCTTGAGGATCTCTTCTCGGCGCACACCGAGTGGGAGGCGCTCATCACCGCGCTGGAGACCGAGTTCTCGCTCACCTATGCGCCGCACCGAGCGCGCCGCCATCGAGACGGCGCTCACCCGCCGCGTGGCGGTGCTCACCGGCGGCCCCGGCACAGGCAAAACGACGACCGTGCGCGCAATTCTCGAACTTTGTCTGCGCCAGGGGAAGCGCGTGCTGCTGGCCGCACCCACGGGCCGCGCCGCCAAGCGCCTTGCCGAAAGCGCCGGCCAGGAGGCGCGCACCATCCACCGCATGCTTGAGGTGAAGCGCGGCGCCGACGGTGCGCATGCCTTCGCCCGCAATGATACGTACCCTCTCGACGCCGACCTGCTGATCGTGGATGAAGCATCGATGCTCGACCTGCTGCTTCTCAATCACCTGGTCAAGGCGCTGCCGTCGGGAATGCACCTGCTGCTTGTGGGCGATGTGGATCAGTTGCCCAGCGTGGGTGCGGGCAATGTGCTGCGCGACGTGATCGATGCCATCGAGCACGTTGCCGCCCTGCCCCCACCGCCGCCCCAGAGCATCCTCCTCGCGCATCCGGCGCGCAGCCGTGCGGCCGTCGTGCGTCTCGACACGATTTTTCGTCAGCAGGAAGGCTCGTACATCATCAGCAACGCGCACCGCATCAACCACGGGGAGATGCCCATTCTCGACAATCGCCACGCCGTGGATTTCTTCCTCTTCCGCGCCGAGTCGCCCGAGCGGGTGCGCGAGCTCTGCGTGGAGATCGTCCACGAGCGCATCCCCCGCCGCTTCGCCATACCGGCGCGGGATATTCAGGTGCTCTCCCCCATTCACAAGGGGGAAGCCGGTGTCGCCGCGCTCAACGAGGCACTGCAGGGGGCGATCAACCCGCCGGCGCATGGCAAGGCCGAGAAGGTAGCCGGATCGCGCACGCTGCGCACGGGCGACCGCGTGATGCAGTTGCGCAACAACTACGAGAAGGAGGTCTTCAACGGGGACATCGGCGTTGTGGTCGCAGTGGAGATCGAGCAGAACCAGGTGACGGTGGAGTTTGACGGCCGTGATGTCACCTATGAGCCCTACGAACTTGACGAGTTAACCCATGCATTTGCCGTCAGCGTCCACAAGAGCCAGGGCAGCGAATACGCCGCGGTGGTGCTGCCGGTGCTGTCGAGCCACGGTTTCATGCTGCAGCGCAATCTGCTTTATACGGCGGTTACACGCGCGCGCCGCCTCGTGGTGCTCGTGGGGCAGCCCCAGGCAATTGCCAAGGCGGTGCGCACAGCGCAGGTCAACGCGCGCCATACGGGACTGCGTGAGCGTTTGTTGCGGGTGGGGTTTGGGGTGGTGGGTGAAAAGGTGTAGAGGTTGATTGGTTGACTGGATGACTGGTTGATTGCGTCCCATTCCTCATGATCTGGCGAAGCGCAGATTGGGGGAAAAATGTAGCGGGGGGCTTCCAGCCCTCCGACGATCGGGCGCACATCTGCGTAGCGGAGGGCCTCCGTGCCCTCATTGTCCACGCACCGCACGCGAGTCGACTGTTGAGAGGCCCTGCGACGCTGCCCGCCCCCATTGCCTTCCGGCCATTCAAAAAGTGTTACAATAGAACAAACCAAAACACAAAGGAGGAATCCATGTCCCAAATCCCCAATGTCGCCGTACAGATGTACACGCTGCGCAGCCTCTTTATGGGCGAAGCGCCTTCAGCCACGCTTGACGAAATTCTTGCCGAGGTGGCTGCTGCCGGCTACTCGGGCATCGAAGCCTTTGGCCCGCTCGAGCCGCCTGCCGCGGAGATGGCCGCACTTCTCAAGAAGCACGGCTTGCGCGTCATCTCGGCGCACGTGGCCGGCAGTACGCTGGAGAACTCGCTCGAAGAAGTCGCCGCCTACCATAAGGCGCTGGGCAATGACACTGTCGCAGTGCCCTGGCTTGCTGTCGAATCCCGCCCCACGAGCGCTGCCGGCTGGGTGGATTACGGCAAGCAACTCGATGCCCTCGGTGCGCGCGCCAAAGCGCTTGGTCTGCGCCTGCTCTATCACAATCACGACTTCGAAATGGTGGAGTTCGACGGCAGCACGGGTCTCGAGTGGCTGATTGGGGGTGCCTCGGCCGCCAACCTCGCCGCCGAAATCGACATTGCCTGGGTTGTGCGCGGCGGGCAGGACCCCCTGCGCATGCTCTCTGCATTTTCGGGTCGCTGCCCGCGTCTGCATGTCAAGGATGTCGCGCCCGCCGGCGCAAATCTCGATGAGGGCGGCCACGCCGATGTGGGTGCAGGGATTCTCGACTGGGCGCAGATTCTTCCCGCCGCCGCTGCCGCAGGCGTCGAGTGGTTGATTGTGGAGCATGACGATCCCAAGGATCCGATTGCCAGCATCCGGCGCAGCGCGGCCTTTCTGCGCGACCGCTGGCCGCTCGGAGCGTAATGTTCAGGGATGGGCGTTGTGTTCGCGCCCGTTCACAGGAGTCAACGTGGCGAATATCGCAATGTTCGAAGGGCTCGTCTACGACGAGAATGGCGTAATTGCGCCGGTGGCCATGGTGGGCAGCGATGCCTGTTACGTGGTCGACGAGGACGGTTTCAAGCGGCACCTAGACGCCGAAGGGGTGGACCGCCAGGTGCTGCGCGCACTGCGCGACCAGGTGCAGGGCCAGCGCGACATGGCCGTCAGCGCGATGCTGCAGATGATGGGCAGCGACGACATCTTCACCAAGGCTGCGGTCGAATCTTCCATCAACAACATGGAAGAGGCTGTCGGCAACCCGATTCCGCCGGAGGCGCGCCAGTACCTGGGCATGTTGGGCTTCCGTATTGTGATTGACGAACAGGGCAGCGTCGTCGATCTCTCCATGCCCGGCGCGCCCGAAGAAGAATAGCGCCTTGCGGCAAGAAGCGAGGCTTCCGACGCTGGAAGCCTCGCTTCTTCATTGCCGCCGCGCACTTTTTTCCGCATTGACAGGCCCCCACGATCTTCCTATACTCTGACAACCACCCGCCGGGCGCACAATTTGTGGCCTGCGCCTCGTGGTCGGCTTCCCCCGCTGCATGATTGCTCCCGAATCCCCCGTTCCGATGCGCGCACGCGCGTCGGCCTGATTGTCGTTTCTGCCGGCAGCAAGCGCGCGGGTCGCCGCCCGCCCTGCCGGCCTGCGCAAGGAGGATCCGATGAGTGTGGTTGATGGCCTGATCCAGACGTTCACCCAGCGCAACGGTCCCGACATACAACTGCGCGTCTTTGGCGACGAGTTCTACGCCCGCTACGAGACGCTCGACGGCTTCTCGGCCATTGATGACGACATGCTTGGCTACTATTGCTATGTCACTCTCGACGAAGGCGAGTACCTTTCCACCGGAATCGCCGTAACCAAACCGACGCCTGCCGGCCTCGAACCGCACCTGCTGGAAAGCGTCGATGTGCGCAGCTCCAAGCTCGATCGCCGCCTCTACGCAGCCCTGCCACCAGAGGCATTCGTCAGCGGTTCCGTCCGCCCCGAGGTCTTTGGGCCCAACAAGGGGCTGCTTTCCGGCCGGCAGGCAAATACAGGCAACGTGCGCGGCCTCACGATCCTCGTCAACTTTCAGGATGTCGCGGCGACAATCGCCCCCGAAGATGTCGACTTGCTCCTCAACAGCAGCGGCGCGCAACCCTTTGGCAACGCCTGCTCGGTGCGTGAGTACTATGCGGCCATGTCGGCCGGGCTGCTCGACTATAGCAATGAGGTGGTCGGCCCCATCACCCTCAGCGGCAAGCGCCAGGATTACGTCGATACGCTGCTCGCCGCAGAGGCACTCAATCTTGTCGCCGAACTGGGCATCGACCTTGCTCGCTTTGATTCGCGTGGCGAGGGCGTGCTTGACGCCGTAAGTTTCATGTACGCCGGCGCAACGCTCTATGAAGGGTGGCTCTGGCCCCACAACCATTTCCTCGACTGGAGCCACGGGGGCTACACAACCAACTTCTATCAGATCTCGTCACTCGGTCTGCTCCCCAACGACCTGAAAATTGGCACCTTCTGCCACGAGAGCGGCCACATGCTCTGCCGTTTCCCCGACCTCTATGACTACGGCCGCCGCGACGAAGACAATCTCAAGAGCGCCGGGCTGGGCGTCTATTGCCTCATGAGCTCGGGCAATCATCTGGCCGGCGGCAAGACGCCGTCGCCGATCTGCGCCTACTTGCGCTACCTCACCGGGTGGGTCAGGCAGGAGGTTGCCATCAACTCGCCTGGAGACTATGCGCTAAAGCATGGTGACTATGGCACGTTTCATATTTACAAGACACCGAAGCCCAACGAGTACTTCCTCTTCGAGAATCGCAGCCGGCTAGGGCAGGATCAGGTTCTGCCCGCCGAGGGGATGGCCGTCTACCACTGCGACATTCTCGGCTCCAACGAATGGCAGGGCAACAGCGCCGACCGCCACTACCAGTGCGGCCTGCTCCAGGCCGACGCGCGTTCGAGTCTCGAACTTGACGAGAACACGGGCGACGAGGGCGACTTCTTCGCCGATATCGCGGGCGACGCACTCTCCGCCGAAACCACCCCCAGCAGTCTGCTGTGGGACGGCGCAAAGAGCGGCTTGCGCGTCAGCAATGTCTCCGCGCCCGGCGCGGAAATGCGCTTCACGGTGTATGTCGATGACCTGGCGAATGGGTGAAGGGGGGAGCGTGAGAATTGGGTATTGATAATTGGTTGATTGGTTGATTGGTGATTGGTGATTTGGTTCGCAGGTCAGGGCGTGCCGTTTACGGGAGCGCGCCGGCCACGGGCCTGCGCCGCGGGTGCGCGGGACAGCAAGATTGGCGCGGGTCCTGCGACGAGCCGCGCACCAGTCATCCGATCACCTGGCTCATGTATGGCCGGCGATCAGCGCTGGATTCGCCGTGCTCGTACCGGTTGGGACGAATCACAATATCATCAATACGGGTGCCGTGCCACTGAAATTCTTCACGCTGTATGCACCCCCGAATCATCGGGATGGTGTCGTCCACCATACCCGTGCTGACGCCGAGGCCGACAACGAGCGCTTCGACGGCAACACGACAGAATAGCGAAATGCGTGGAGAGGATCTGTCGATGAAGACTGAGCTGAACCGGGAGTATCCCGGGCCCGATGAAGCCGAACTGTTTGAAGAGATGGTCAAACTGGTCAGCGAGCGGATGGAGCCTCAGCAAGGGCGCATCCGCCGCGGCCAACATGCCAAGGCGACTGGTTGTGTGCGGGGAGTCTTTACTGTTCGAGATGATCTGGCTGACGAATTGCGATACGGGGTCTTCGAAAAGCCAAATCGCTCGTTTCAGGCGATCGTCCGTTTCTCGAACTCCTCGGAGACGATCGAGCCCGACGATCGAGTTGCCGCGCGGGGGATGGCCATCAAACTGCTGGATGTGCAGGGTACACCGGCCATTCCTGGCGCCATTCAGTGTTGTCAAGATTTCCTGACCGTCAATTTTCCCGTCTTCCCGTTCGCGACGCCGGCCGAGTATGTAAAGTTCTTCGAAATTCGCGCGCTGCCGGTAGTTGGTGATCCGCTGGCCGCGGCCTGGTTCGCGCTTTTCCATCCCCTGCACGCGCAAAGCGTCATCCCGATCGCTGCGGAGAGGGTCTCCAGCCCGTTGCTGGAGTACTGGAGCGGTTCGCCCTACTGGCTCGGCCCATTCGGGACGACAGGCGGGCATGCAGTGAAGTACTCCCTTGTGCCCCGTTTTGAAGAGATGGCTCCGCCTGACAAACCAGACAGTCGGCCTGACGACTACCTGAGCCAGGCCCTTGCACAGTATCTGCGAACACAGGAGGCTGTCTTCGACTTCCGGGTTCAGCTTCAGAGTGATCCAGAGGCGATGCCTGTTGAGGACACGTCGGTGGAGTGGGATGAGGAGGTGTCCAGACCCATTCCTGTGGCGACATTGGTGATCGGTGTGCAGGAGATTGACTCAACCGCAGGACGTGCCTTCGCCGAGGAATGTGAGGTCATGGCCTTCTCTCCCTGGAATGCTTTGGCTGAGCATCGGCCAATGGGGGGAATCAACCGGATGCGCAGGTCGGTCTACCTTGCAAGCCAGATGAAGCGAGCCGCAGAAAGTCAAACGTGAGAACTCCAGGCCGGCGAGACCATTTCCACCTTTTCCTGTCAAGCAACGAAGGCGAATACAATCCCCGGTGACGGCGCATCGGGAGAGAGGGTGCGATTCAGGTGCCAGGAGGTCAAGAGTCATGGTGGAATCCAGTGTGACTTCAGGAGTGGATCCAAGAGAGATCCAAACGCAGTATGAGGGTGCCGTTGCCTACATGCAGAAGACCCTCAAGGCACGCGCAGATGCAAAACGTGGCTTTGGTGCACGCTTGGCAGACAAAATGACATCGGGCTTTGGCAGCATGCCCTTCCTCGTAATCAATTGCATATGGTTTGTCGTCTGGATTGCCGTCAACCTCGGTTTCGTACCTGGCGTTCCCGCCTTTGACCCTTTCCCCTTCGGCCTGCTGACCATGATTGTCTCGTTGGAGGCCATCATTCTCGCCATTATCGTGCTCATCTCTCAGAATCGAGCCGCTCGAATTGCCGACCTGCGCGAGGAAGTGACCTTGAAAGTGGAAGAAATTGGCGAGCGCGAGACGACCAAGCTTCTTTTGTTGGTAGTCCGGCTTCTGGAAAATCAGGGTGTTGACCTTACGCAGGATCAGGAATTGTCAACAATGTTGGAACCAACCGATACAGAGCAGATCACATCGGAACTTGAGAATGAGATGTAATGACAGCGCATGTCGCGTCTGTTACTGGCGTTGCAATGTGCTCAGAGACGCCAGGTGACGGCGGTGGTGCGGTTTGACGGCGACGCTACCAGTGGAACTCGGCGAGGATCAATGTGACCGCCGGCGGGACTTTTCAAGGTAGTTGCCGGAGCAGTCGGCCCAGCGGAACAAGCGAACGATTTCGCTGCAATGCATGAATGAACGCTGTACTGGGTAATGTACAAGTGCCCGCCTGGTGACGGGCGGTGCGTCACTCGGACAACGACAATCTGCTGACGCTGTGAATCAACACAGGTGAAGGCACAGGGAGAATCCCCGCCGCACATTCAGAAGCTGTATCACACGTGCAAGGAGCTCTTTCAACGGCATGCTGCTTGGGGTTTAGGTTGTTGTGGTGGCGATGAAATTGCTTGCGCCCCCACGCACAAGACATGTTTGGAAACTCTCGCGTTCGCCAATTGATCCGCCGCTTTCCAGGAGACGTACAGCCATAAAAGCAACAACGCAACGCAAAGTACTGCAGCAAGTTGACTCATTCCAGGCAGTTGCTATTCCTTTGCGTCCACCGCGTCTTTGCGTTGAGGCGTGGTCGTAACTGCGGTTCTCATGCGGGTGTCACTTTGGTCTTCGTAGGGGGAGAGCACCGGGACGGCGCCGGCGCCGGTGGAGATTGCGACAAACTCTGTGCGACACGCTATGACCACCGCGTACCATGAGCCCCTAATCAACAAATCAACCAGTCAACCAATCACCCATCGCCAATCACCAGTTATCAATTACCCAATTATTGCTTTCCCCCCACCGCGCCCACCACGAGGCCACCATGCCCTTTGATCCGAAGCTTCACGTCCTCAACCTCTCTGCCGCTGGCACGCTGCATCCTTCGGGCAAGGTGGACACGCCCGCGGGCCAGTTGCCTGAAGTGCTGCGTGCGCTGCGCGCGGCGTCGCCGGATGCGGCGCACCCGCCCCAACTGACCATCTTCTTCCACGGCGGATTGGTCAACGAGCGCGCAGGTCTGGAGCTGGCCCAGCGCCTGTACCCCGACTTCTCCGAAAACGGGCAAACCTGGCCACTCTTCGTCGTGTGGGAATCGGGCCTGCTTGAGACGCTGCAAGGGTCGCTCGTGGACATTGCGCAGGGGTCGCCGCTCTTCATGCAGCTCCTGCGCAAGCTTCTCAAGCACGCGGCGCGCAAACTGCCCGCGTGGGCAAATGTCTCCGGCGCCTTCGAGTCGCTGCCGGGTGACGTGGGATTGGGCTCGCCCGATGTACTGCGCGCGCAACTCGAGGTCGAGCTGCTGCCCGTGGGCGACCCGAGCGATCTCGACCAACTCGAGCCGCCGCCGGGTGCCGAAATCGATGCGGTCAGTGAGGCGGAGATGGCTGCGCTTGCAGCCGATCTTGCGGGCGATGCAGCGGCCGTGGCGGCGCTCGACGCGATCCTGCGCGCCGCGAAGTCTGCTGACGCGCGGCCCGACATCAACGCAGAAAGCGCGCCTGGCGCCGGCGTTGCCCAGCAGGCAACGGGCTACTTTTCGGCAGCGCTGCTCGAGGAACTACGCGCGGTCGCGGGTGCGCAAGCGCCGGCAGGGGTGGAGGCCGACTTTCTCGTTCCCGCGGCAGTCTGGGCATTTGCCGGGCGTGTGTTGCGCAACGTCATTCAGCGCTATCGCGCCAAAACGGATCACGGCCTCACCGCAACCACGCTGGAGGAGCTCTATCGCGCCGTCTATGCCGACAAGGTGGGTGGCTTCGTGTGGGAGCGCATCCAGCGCAACGCGCAGGGCGCCTACGCGCCGCTGCCGGCCGGGCCGGTAGGCACCGAGACCCCAGGCGGCACCCTCTTGCTGACATTGCTGCGCGACGACATCGCGCAGAATGGTGCGCTCGCGATCAACATCATCGCCCACAGCGCGGGTGCGCTTCACGCCTGCCATTTCGTGGAGCATGCTGCCCAGTTGATCGGGCCCGGACTGCGCATCCGCAACCTGCTGCTGCTGACGCCTGCCTGCACCTGCGAGCTCTTTGCGCAGGAGGTGCTGCCCCATGCGGACGCCATCGAGACTTTGCGGATTGTCGATCTTGAGGATTCACTCGAACGCGCCGACCCGGTGGTGCGCTGGCTGCCGCTGGCGTACCCACGCTCGCTTCTTTACCTGATCAGCGGCTTGCTTGAGAAGACGCCCGCCATGCCGTTGCTTGGGCTCGCCCGCACCGTCTACGGGCCTGCGCTCGCCGGCAAGGACGCTGCCACGGCCGCGGCCGCACCTGCCGACGCGCTGATGGCCGTGCGCACCTTTCTGCAGGCTGATCCCGGCCGTCTGATCTTGTCGCGCACGGTCGAGAGCGCGCCCGCGGGTGCGCGGGCGGGCTTCGCAGGACACTACGGGGCGACAGGCCCGCTGAACGATCGTGCGACGCTCGATTCGATTGCAGCGCTGCTGCGCCCACTGCCGGCGACCAACCTTGCCCCGCTTGATGCCCAGGTGACGCAGGCGATTGCGCCGCTGCTGGCGCCATCGCCCGCCGTCATTCTCAGCGGCGCCGCTGGCTCTGCGCCAGCCGGCCCCGTTTCTGCCGACGATCTGCTCGCGGCCTCACTGGGGCGCGCCACGCCCGGCCCGTCCACCCCTGCCGATGCCGCCGACGAAGTCGCGCGCCTTGAAAGCAGCGGGAACCTCGACGAGACACTCGAGGCAATCATCGGCACAAATGACCTTGTCGACCATGCCTTGCTGGCCGGATTGCTGCGGCTGGGGCGCGCCGTGGCGCGCCTCGTTCTGCCCGGCGCACCCGGGATTCACGCGCTTCCGCCCGACGCCCGCAGCGATGCCTGGGCGCAGGCCACGGCCGCCGACGGCCTGGTGCAGAGCTACGGCACCGGCTGGATTCTGGGGCGCGCGCGGCGACTGCTCATCACCAACAACCATGTGATTCCCCTGCCCGACGCGGCGCGCGCGGCTGTTGCCGAGTTCGGCTATGAACGCGACCTGCGCACCGCCGCGCGTGCGCAATGCGTGCTGCGTCTCGACCCCGACGCCTTTTTCCTCACGAGCCCCAACCTGGCCTTTGGCGGGCTAGACTACACGTTGGTTGCCCTGGCCAACCCCGCGCCTGAGGAGCTTGGCTTCCTCGAGCCGGTGCAGGGCGTCACCGCGGCGCGCACAACAGGCATCTTCCTCGTGCAGCACCCGCGTGGCGACCCCAAGGCCTACGTCGTCAACAACAACCGCAAGGTGAACCAGACCGACGCCTATGTCACGTACCTGAGCGACACGCTGGAGGGCAGCTCCGGCGCGCCCCTCTTTGATGACGCGCTGCGGCTTGTGGGTATCCACCACCTGGGCAATTACCTCGTCACGATTGGCACGCGCACGGAGACGACAAACCTGGGCAGCCGCATCGAGGCGGTGGTGGTCGACATTGTGCGCCAACTGCGCGCGCGCGGCAATGACGAAGCGGCCGTGCTGCAGTGGTTCGGCGAGGGGGTCGTCGCCAACGCCTGGCGCGCCGGGAGCTGAGATAGTAGGTAAAATCTTAACGCAAAGGCGGAAGGAACGCAGAGAAACTCAAAGGAAGGTCAAGGTTTTGCGCCTTGATCTATAATCAGTGTTCCGAGGGCGGCGCTGCAAATAGCGTGCAGCATCCTGCTTTTCCCTGCTGTTGCCGTCTTTTCTGTGTTCCTGCACTTTGCCTGTAACTCACTTTCTTGAACGTTGTTTGGAGATCGGCTGCACATGCCCGTTGACTGGACGAACCCACTGCTGCGCAACCTGAACGATGTGCTCGCCTATCGCTTCCGCACGCAGGCCCAGGCCGACCAGATCGCCGAAGAAGTGGGGCTCAATCCTGTCTTCATCGCGTACGACCCCATGCCCAGCACCTACTGGTTCAACATCCTCACGGCCGCAGCGGGCGAGGGGCTGCTCAATGATGTGGTCGCGGCCGCGCTGCGCCGCTTCCCGAAGGAGCCTTTCCTGTTGAGCGCGGCCAAGGGTGACCTCAACGGCGTGCGCGGGCCCGACATAGCAACGGACGTCACCTGGCGCGGGCCGGAAAAGAGCGCATCGCTGGAGAAGGTGATCGGCGAGCGCAGTACGTTGCTGCCGATCTCCTTTCTCGAAAAGGGCATGCAGCGCGCGCGCGCCGTCGTGCGCATCCTGCTTCCAGGGGACGGCAATTCCGCGCCCTCGTCGGGCTCGGGCTTCCTTGCCGACAACGGACTCATCATCACCAATCACCACGTCCTCGCAGACGCCGACGCGGCGGGCAGGGCCATCATCCAGTTCAATTTCCAGCAATCAGCTGCCGGCCTTGACGTCCAGCCCGAGGAGGCGCGCCTTGACGTGGCCGCCGGCTTTGCGACTTCGGCCGAGGACGACTGGAGCGCCGCGCGCATTGCCGGTGACGTTGCCGCACTCGTTGCCACCTGGGGCGGCCTGCCGCTGCGCCCCGTTGCCGTGCAGAAACAGGAAGCCATCAACATCATCCAGCACCCGGGCGGCGGCCCCAAGCAGATAGCGCTCTACCACAACGTCGTGGTCTACAGCGATGCGCGCATTGTTCAGTACCTGACCGATACGCTTCCGGGATCATCCGGCTCGCCCTGTTTCAATGACGCGTGGGAAGTGGTCGCGCTGCATCACAGCGGCGGCTGGCTGCGCGAGCCGGGCAGCAAGGAGGCGTACTTCAGGAACGAAGGCATTGCGATCGGCACCGTGATTGAGGGTCTGCGCACGGCGCAACTGCTCTGACGCTGAAGAGCGCCGACATGGTGAAACTCAAAAATCGGAGTTGAACGAAGAGGCCGTGATGAACGCGAGTGTGGCTGATTCGCAAATGGAAAATGCAGGCGATGCGGCGCAGTTGCGCGCTGTGCTGGCGTGGCTGACCGCGTTCATGGCGCAACTGGTGCCCGACGCTCATGCTGCACTGAGGCTGGCGCGCGCCGCCGGTATGGACATGCGCGCCTATGATCGCGATGCCGCGTGGCAGGAGGACGCCAACCTCGCGCCGCTCCTGAATGCACTGGTTGGCGATGCTGCCGACCAGGGGCGCTTGATGCAGTGGCTGGGTGCGCTGCGCGATCAATATCCGCAAGAGACGGCTCAGCTCAACGGCGTGGAACAAACGTACGGGACCGTCCTTGAGCAATCGGCACAAATTCGCGCGTCAGGGCAGCAACAACAACAACAACAACAAACAGCAACAACAACAACAACAACAACAACAACAACAACAACAACAACAACAACAACAACAACAACAACAACAACAACAACAACAACAGCAAGACTCGGAAAACGCGCGCCATACAGCAGCGACGCGTGGCGACGATGATGAACCGCAACCGGCCTCCCGCGGCGATCACTTCGAGACGCTGCGCCTTGACACCGCCGTGCCGGAGCGCGTCTATCTGCGGCAAGCCTTTACGCTCGCGGTGGCGGTGCGCCAGTCAACGTCACCCGTGCTCATGCGCGCGGATTTGCCCGTCACCGGTTCGGGCGGGGTGGATGTCTTCTGGCCCGAGGGCGCAGCCTTTGTGACGCTGCGCATCCGCATCAGCGCGCCCGACTGCACGATCCATGGCAGCAAGGGTGATTCCTTCCGCCTGCAGCCTGGACGCGACTCGCCCGACTTCCTCTACCACCTCACGCCCAGGCGCACAGGTGCGATTTCGATCTTTGTGACGGTCTACCAGGAGGAGGAGCGGCTGGGCACGGCGGGGGTCGATACCAATGCGAGTGACACGGAAACTGCGAACATTGACCCCGCGGTCGTGATCGAGCGCAGCATCGCCGCGTCGGCGCAGCCCGCCGGCGCCGTGGCCATGCAGGTGCAAAGCCATGTGCTGCTCAGCCTGCCGGTGGCGCGGGCGCTGCGCGGCCTGCACGAAGTGCTTGTGGAATACTTCCGCGATCTCGCGGTTCCCCTCGTCATCGCCAGCCAGGCGGGGCTAGACACGGCGTACATCCGCCTGAGCGATATCGTCGCCGACCTGTGGTGGAACGTGCTCGAAACGGCACATGCCGAACAGCGTGTGGCCGAACTCGTCGATGTGGCAAAGGGGCGGGTCAACCGGCGCGCGAGTGCGCTGGACAGCGCGCTGGCACAGTATGCGGGGGTGGCATGAGGCGGCAGTCCGCAAAATAACCGAGTGCATTGCCGGTATGTGTTCGTGGACATAGCAGTCTTGACACTTCACCTGTACGCTCTTCGTCGAGCGCATGTTCCCTTCGTTCCCTTGCGTTCTCTTGCGTTCTCTTGTGTTCCATTGTTGACTCTGAAAGGAACCCACCACGATGTCCGTCATCGATATGGTCTTTGAAGGGGGCGGCGCCAAAGGCATGGTCTTTGTGGGCGCGCTCGAGGAACTCTTCCGCGACGGCAGCCACAGCAGCGGGCGGCTGCTTGGCACCTCGGCAGGGGCGATCACCGCCGTGCTGCTGGCGGCAGGCTACAGCGTCGCCGAAATGCAGGCGGCGCTCGTGGAAAAGGATACCGCCGGGCACTCGGTCTTCGAGAGTTTCATGGGGATTCCCGCCCCGTTCACCTCCGACCAGGTGCGCGCCAGCGCCGTGCGCCATTTCCTCGATGAAATGGATCTACCCTTTGTCCCCGATTTTGTGGAGTCGCGTCTGGATGACTGGATTGCCGATAAGATGGCCGAAGGTGGCTGGCCACGCAACCTGTTCTCGTTTATCGAGCGGGGCGGCTGGTTTTCGGCGGACGCCTTCACCGCGTGGATGGAGCGCAAACTCAACGAGGGCGCTTTCAATGGCAAACCGCGCGACTTTGGCAACTTGACCCTGGCGCAGCTTCACGAGCGCACCGGCAAGGAACTCACTGTAGTCGCCGCCGACACAACCGCCATGCGCATCCTCTTCCTCAACCATACGACGGCACCGCAGTGCCCCGTGGTCTGGGCGGCGCGCATGTCCATGAGCATTCCGCTCGTCTGGCAGGAGGTCATCTGGCAGAAGGAGTGGGGGCCCTACCAGGGAGAGCAAATCGCCGGCACAGTGGTTGTAGATGGCGGCATGCTCTCCAATTTCCCAATCGCTCTCTTCCTTTCGACGCGTCCGGAAGTGGGCGACATCGTGGGCCCACCCAAATCGAAGAATGTCCTCGGCTTCCTGATTGACGACAAGATCGCTGTGCCCGAATCTGCCGGCGCCCCCCGACATGATCAGCCTGCCCACGAATCTGGGCGAGCTGCGCACGGTGCACCGGCTGACGGGTCTCGTCTCCACCATGATGACCGCACATGACAATATGGCGGTCACGGTTTTCGCCAAAAACGTGGTGCGGCTGCCCGCGCGCGGCATCGGCACCACGCAGTTCAACATGACGGACGGCCAGCGCAATGCGCTCGTGGAGGGCGGGCGCATCGCCATGCGCGAGTTTCTGGCCCATCAGGAGGTGCTCGAGTCACTCGTGGGCGGCCTCGATCTGGCGCCCGCCCCGGAAGACGTCACCCTCGCCAACGATGCGGCGCTGGAGATTTTGCGGTAGCGGCCGGCGTCGACACTGGCCTGGTTTATGGACGAGGCAATCTCAGTAGCGGAGGCCCTCCGCGACGCAGCTTGCTGCGCAAGCGCACTTTGTGCGCGCCATGTTCACCGCATACGATTTGCAAGGTTGACATCCGACCCATCTACATGAAGGGACAAAGCAGCAACTTGACTGACATTGACCTCGGACGACTGGAAGCTGGTCCCCACGCCCGCCTGATCCGCGCGATGGCCGGCAGGTGCAACGCTGACGAAAGCATTCAGGCAATCTGGGTGGGTGGCAGCCTTGCCGCCGGCTTGGGTGACGCCTACAGCGATGTGGATTTTCGGATTGCGGTGGAGCCCGGAGAGATCGATCAATGGACACACCCCGACTGGGAGCGCTACTTGCCGTTTCCGCCATGCGGTGGCCTGCTGCTGCGCTTTGGAGAGAAGGCGCTGCTTCATCACATGATCCTGGCAGACGGCACCATTGTCGATTTCTACGTGCAAGATACGACGGTGGAGAATCCCGAGCCGAGCCTGGTCATCATCGCTTGTCGCAACGCCCAGTTCGGGGAGAAGCTGGCAGGGTTTGCCCGTCCGTCTGCTTCGCTCGTCCGCGAAATTGGCGGCGCAGACGTCAGGCAGTTCGTGGTTGACTACTGGATCGCGACGCACAAGGAAATGAAGGGGCTCGCCAGAAGATACGATGAGTCACTCTTCGCCGGACTCTACGTCGAGCGGATGGCACTGCTGCGGGGATGGTACATGCAGGCAACCGGCAAAGATATCGATGCCCGGATCACGATTCACGTGCTCGGGGCGCTGCACAGGGGTCTGGATGGGCAACTGACTGAGCAGCAGCACAACATCCTTGGCATGCCCTCGAGAACGCCGGAGGAAGCCGTCAAGGCAATCGATGCCATCCGCGCCGAGATGGCAACAGTCGGTCGCTGCCTCGCCGACAGGCACGGCTTTGCGTATCCGTACGAACTTGAGGAGGTCGTGATGCGAGTCTGGAATGAGAACAAGGAGCATCTGGCCAGGCGGTGACGCTGCGATGTCGGTGGCCATACTCATGCCGTTGCGTCACTTCAATGCAGTGGAAACGATCTGGCATTGGGTATGAGAAGAAGAAGCAGTCAACAATTGTCTTGGTGCGGAGGCCCTTGTGAAGGAAGCAGTTGAAAGATGCTTTTGTGAACGTGCAGTCCGGCGCTGCTGATGCCGGTCAACACTGTCGCACTATTTTGTAATCTCAATCCGACGCGATGGTCGCATCGCGCCGGCCGCCCAGTGTAGATGGCACTGCGGTGGAATGCCAGTGATTTCGGCAGCATTCATCAGGCGTCGAAAAGGGGCGAATGCGGGTCTCAATCCCAGTTTGACACAGCGCGTGTATCTGATAGGATGCAGCCTGCACTTAATTGTTTCAGCGAATCGAGCTTCGATTTTGCCTCCTCAAGAGCCTTGTATCGGCTCCCCTGACGGTAGAGTCCGGATTGTGGCATGCGGATGCGCGCGCAGTCTTGCTGCAGGCAATCGCCTGTAGCCGGCCGCGCGCATTTGTAGTCCTTCGGCCTGATACGTGTGAAGCTTGCAAGCAAGAGGAGGCCCCATGGTTCGGTGCAGTGGCGAACAGACGCTTCGCAGCCTGCATTTACGCCACATCTAGTCCGTTTGGGTGCATGCAATGCTACTCTCGGCGTGGTAAGCTCGTCGCACTGGGGGAATACCTGCGGCGCGGTCTCTGCCATTTCCTGAAGTCCCCCAGAATGCTTAGCTCGAGTGGCAGTTGTGGGAGGTTGCCGTTGCGCAGCGAACTCTGTGCATTTGATGCGCCTGGACTCTACCTAATCTCTGTCGAGGGAAACGTCGATGCGAGTTCGAGCGTCTATTTGCAGGACCTGCGCGTCGCCACGGGACTGTCCGATCATGGAAAGCGTGTGGCAATCCTGAGCGGGGCGCTTCTCGATCAGGCGGCGCTCATGGGAGTTCTGATGTTCCTCAACGAGCGCGGTTGCGTCGTACTTTCCGTAAACAGGCTGAGTACGTTATAAGTAGGCTGCGCAACTTGACTTCACGCGCCTATAACGCGTGCGGTCCACCATAATGCACAGTACAAATTCAGGGAAGGGGAGAACATGACATACGGACCGATTGACATTTTGGCAGTGGGTTTCAAAGGCAATAACTTCGACGGCAGCATCCTTGCCAGCCTTTTCGATCTTGTGGAGAGGGAAGTCATTCGCATCATTGACCTGGTAATCGTTGTCAAGGACGCAGATGGTGTGGCGGCTACCTTGGAAATGCGCGAACTTGACCCGCAGCTCATCGCCGTGCTAGACCCACTCCAAGCAACCGTCACGAGCCTCGTGACTGCCGGCGACATCGAGTTGGTTGCCGACGGTTTGGAGCCCAATTCTTCGGCGGCGGTGCTGCTGTACGAGAATCTGTGGGCCGTGAAAGCAATGGAAGCGTTCGAGAACGCGGGTGCGTTTGTGCTGATGCAGCAGCGAATCCCGCACGAAGTGGTTGTTGAGGCGCTTTCCGATATTGCCGTATTGAGCGCCCAGAGCAACTGATGCGGCCCCGGTGCGCCGGCGTGTATCCGCACCGCGGGATGAGTCGCGCGGTGCACGGTTTTGACGCACGCTTGTCTTTGGCGCACGCTTGTCTGTGAATGGCAGTTCAGTTTTGACAATTGTACCTGACGACAAATCTGTACTTGGCGACAAATCTGCACTTGGCTACAAATTGAGGAGATGACCATTATGCGCATGCGAGGACGAAGACTCGTTCGAGTGGCGGCGACAACCGCAGTCGTTGCAGGAACGGCCGGCGCAGTCAGCCACCACCAGCAGCAGAAGTATGCAAATCAGGACCAGCAGTATGCCGAGCCGCAGCAGCAGTACGCGCCGCCGCCGCAGGAATACGCCCCACCGCCGGCCGCGGCCGCGCCCGCAGCACCGGTGGATGACTTGAACTCCCAGCTCATGCAGTTGAGCCAGCTTCACAACGCCGGCGTACTCAGCGACGAAGAGTTCACCGCGGCGAAGGCAAAGCTGATTTCGGGCTGATTTTCCGAACGCAGTGCGGAGTCGACCGCCTGGTGTGCAGGCGCGCAGCTTATTGAGCAGGGCTGCGCGCCTCGCCAGACGGCCAGGATCGGAATGTGCAGGAGAAATTTCACGCGTTGAACCGCACTCATTTTGCTGCGGTCGAACAATCTGGCTGGCGCTTGCCCGTCATCGGCATTCTCAAGGAGGCAGTCATGGGTTGTTTGTTCATTCTTATGGCAGGGTTCTTCCCGCGTATTGCGGATATCTTGTTGTGGCTGGCACGGCCGGAAATGTTCACCCGCGCCTTCAACGGCTCCTGGTTCTGGCCGATGCTGGGCGTCATTTTTCTCCCGTTTACCACGCTGTTTTACGTCTTCATGTGGACGCCCACGGGCCTGGCCGGCTGGGACTGGCTATGGATCTCTTTGGCCGTTGTCATGGACCTCATGAACTGGGCAACAAGTGCTCGCAAGGCCCAGACGGACTACATGCCCTCTTCGACAGACGCCAGCGCAGCAGCATAATTGGCTTCCCACCGCAGGCTGATGGGTTTGAGGGGTGATGACGACTCCACAGCAGCGCAGGTTTGTGGAGCTCGGGTTGATTCGACAGCCGGCGCAGTGCGCCAATCATGTTACTGTCGGCGTTTGGGGTTGACCGCCCGCCAAAGCAATTGACGCTTTTGCTCGCAGCAGTACATTCGCTTATCTCGGCCCGGCGTTCGATCCGCAGCCGACCAACCTGACAGGCAATTGCCCGTCATCGGCACTCTCAAGGAGGCAGTAATGGGTTGTCTATTCATCATCATGGCAGGCATGTTCCCCCGTTTGGCCGACATTCTTCTCTGGATCGCACGGCCGGAAATGTTCACCCGTCCATTCAACGGGACCTGGTTCTGGCCCATGCTCGGGATCATCTTCCTGCCGCTCACGACGCTCTTCTATGTCTTTATGTGGACGCCGGGCATTGGCCTGGTCGGTTGGGATTGGTTCTGGCTGTTCCTGGCCTTTGCGATGGACATCACGAGTGATGTTGCCCACGCCCGCAAGACACAGACAGACTACATGCCTTCTTCGACTGACGCCAGCGCAGCAGCGTAAGCTGCACCGCAGGACAATCGAATAGATTCGAGAGCGGCTGATTCCTCCGCCGAAGTCGCCGCAATGCCAACAGGGTAGCTTCGGCTGACGATTCAGCCGCTCCGTTTCTTCGTTGGCAAACTCCTCGACATACGACAGCGATGCTTTAGTTGCTGGGATGACAGTACGGCAAGCGTCTGATGCGACGGCGAGATTCGTCTCGAGTGCATTGGGTTGAACGCAGACGCCTTCTTCAGACGCGCCCTTGGGTGGCAGTCGTGGGCGGGTTCGCAAAATCTGGTTGAATCGGCACATCTGATTGAATCGACAAAGTAGAGTACAAATGCGTGAAGGCGGCTCGTCGCCGCCTCTTCACAAGTCTGGAGTTCAAGGGGGTTCAGAATGGCCAAGGAGAGTCAGCAGCTTGTCCTTGCCTTCTTCGACTCGGAGGCTGCTGCCCAACAGGCAGCCGATGAATTGAAGAAGTGGGACAAAAGCAATGACGACGTCAAGGCGGGCGCGGTCGGTGTAATCGCGCTGGATGCGAAGGGCAAGATCAAGGAGGATTTGCTGGGCAGGCGCGCCGGCGGCAAGGGCGCAAAGATCGGCGCTGTGCTGGGCGTCATCGCGGCAATTCCAACCGGCGGGCTGAGCCTGCTGGGGGGTGTCGTGGGTGGTGCTGCGGGTGGTGGCGTGTTGGGATCGTTCTTCCACAGGCACCTGGGCCTGACCGATGCAGACCGCGAACGCATCAGCCAGGAGCTTGCAGGGGGCAAGGCGGCAGTTGGCGTGTTGGCGGAGGCGCAGGAGGTCGGCGCATTTGCACAGAAACTGCAGGACCTGGGCGGTAAGCCCGAAACCCACGACGTGACCGATGAGGGTCTGGAGCAGGCCGCTGTCGCTGTGGCCGCCGCTCCGGTTCAACCACAGGCGGAAGCAGCGCCTGCTGCGCCTGCTGACGTCTGCAAAACTTGTAACACCTGCAAAACCTGTAACGGCTTCTTCAAAGACCACCGCAACCACGAGCAGCACTCAAGGAGATGCAAAGATGGCAAACCAACCGGACAAGCACCTGCGTTCAGTGTTGCCGATTCCGGATATCCGACTGCCGGGTTTGACAACCTATGACGCCAAGGACCCGGATTCCAAGTTCCCGCCCATCGAGCCGCTGCGCCCACCGGCCGGCGCGCCCAACGTCCTGGTCGTTCTCATTGATGACGCCGGCTTCGGCTCATCAAGCGCGTTTGGCGGCCCGTGCGACACCCCCAATTTCGAGAAGTTGAAGAAGGGTGGCATCGCCTACAACCGTTTTCACACAACCGCTCTCTGTGCGCCCACGCGCCAGGCGCTCATGACCGGCCGCAATCACCACTCCGCCGGCATGGGCAGCATCACCGAAACCGCGACATCCGCGCCAGGCCAAAGTTCCATGCGCCCGAACACGATGGCGCCGGTTGCATTGACGTTGAAGTACAACGGTTTCTCAACGGCCATGTTTGGCAAGTGCCACGAAGTGCCGGTTTGGGAAACCAGCCCGATGGGTCCGTTTAGCCACTGGCCCGCGGGCGGCGGCGGTTTTGAGTACTTCTATGGCTTCATCGGCGGCGAGAACAACCAGTGGGACCCGGCCCTGTATGAAGGCATCAACCCCAATTGAGCCGCCCGCCACACCGGAAGAGGGCTACCACCTCAGCGAAGACCTGGCAGACCACGCCATCAGTTGGGTGCGCCAGCAGAAGGCGCTCATGCCCGACAAGCCCTTCTTTATGTACTTTTCGCCTGGCGCGACCCACGCACCGCACCATGTTCCCAAAGAGTGGGCCGACAAGTACAAGGGCCAGTTCGCACACGGCTGGGACAAGCAGCGCGAGATCACCTTTGCCAAGCAGAAGGAACTCGGTGTCATTCCGCAGGATGCCGAGCTCACGCCGCGCCACGACGAAATCCCGGCGTGGGATGACATGCCCGCAAACATGAAGCCCGTGCTCGAGCGCGAGATGGAAGTCTATGCGGGATTCATGTCGCACATCGACCACCATGTTGGACGGGTGATCGATGCGATCGAAGATTTGGGCATCATGGATGACACCCTGATCTACTGCATCATTGGTGACAATGGCGCGTCGGCGGAGGGCACCATTAACGGCGCCTTCAACGAGATGGCCAACTTCAACGGCATGGCTGCGCTTGAAACGCCCGAGTTCATGCTCTCCAAGATGGACGAGTTTGGTTCGCCCGAATCGTACAATCACTACGCAGTGGGTTGGGCGTGGGCGATGAACACGCCCTACCAGTGGACGAAGCAGGTTGCTTCGCATTGGGGCGGCACGCGTAACGGCACAATTGTGCACTGGCCCAATGGCATCAAGGAGAAGGGCGGGCTGCGCACGCAGTTTAGCCACGTAATCGACGTCGCGCCGACGATCCTTGAAGCGGCAGGGCTTCCCCAGCCGCTGTTCGTCGAAGGTGTGCAGCAGTCACCCATTGAAGGCACGAGCATGCTCTACAGCTTCAATGCGCCTGAGGAGCCCGAGCGCCACGACCTGCAGTACTTCGAGATGTTCGCCAATCGCGGCGTCTATTTCCGCGGCTGGAGCGCCGTCACCAAGCATCGCACGCCCTGGGTCATGGGGAGCGTCAAACTACCTGCGTTCGATGACGATACGTGGGAACTGTACGACGGCAGCAAGGACTGGACGCAAGCACACAATCTCTCGAAGGAAAATCCCGAGATGCTTGCCAAGCTGCAGCGCCTGTTCCTGATCGAGGCGACGAAGTACAACGTGCTTCCGCTCGACGATCGCGGCGCCGAGCGGATAGTTCCCGAGCTTGCCGGTCGGCCCACACTAATCCAGGGAGACTCGCAACAGTTCTTCTCCGGGATGGGCCGTCTGTCGGAGAGCAGCGTTATCAACATCAAGAACAAGTCCTTCTCGATTTCAGCGGAAATCGAGGTCGGCAGCAAGCCCGCCAATGGCGTGATCATTGCGCAGGGCGGACGCTTTGGCGGCTGGACCGTATACGCCAAGGATGGCAAGCTCAAGTTCGCGTACAACGTGCTTGGCATCCACGAGTTCCCCACCGAGGCGACTGAAGCGATTCCGGAAGGCAAGCACCAGGTGCGCATGGAGTTTGCATACGACGGTGGTGGGCTTGCCAAGGGCGGCGGCGTCACGCTCTACTATGACGGCAGGGCAGTTGGGACAGGCCGCGTCGGTGCAACGCAGGCGATCATCTTCTCGGCAGACGAGACGACCGACATCGGCCATGAAACCGGCACGTGCGTTGCGTCTGACTACACCGCCGACACCAGCAAGTTCAATGGCAAGATTAACTGGGTGCAGCTAGATGTTGGCAAGGACGATCACAACCATATGATCGATCCTGAAGAGCGCATTCGCGTGGCGATGGCGCGCCAGTAGTAATGCGAGGCATCGGCAGCCCGTAACGGGTTGCCGATGCCTCGCAACTTCAAGAGTACGATTAGTCAGCAAGACGTATTGCGCGCAGGGGCGCGAGCCGGAAGCCGGCTCCGCCCGTTGCGGGCATTCGTCAAAGACTACAGCAACCACGAACAGCACTCAAGGAGATGCAAAGATGGCAAACCAACCGGACAAGCACCTGCGTTCAGTGTTGCCGATTCCGGATATCCGGCTGCCGGGTTTGACAACCTATGACGCCAAGGACCCGGATTCCAAGTTCCCGCCCATCGAGCCGCTGCGCCCACCGGCGGGCGCGCCCAACGTCCTGGTCATTCTCATTGATGATGCGGGCTTCGGCTCATCAAGCGCGTTTGGCGGCCCGTGCGACACCCCCACTTTTGAGAAGTTGAAGAAGGGTGGCATCGCCTACAACCGTTTTCACACAACCGCTCTCTGCGCGCCCACCCGCCAGGCGCTCATGACGGGCCGCAACCACCACTCCGCCGGCATGGGCAACATCACCGAGACCGCCACGGGAGCCCCTGGTCAGAGTTCCTTGCGCCCGAACACGATGGCGCCGATTGCATTGACGTTGA
This sequence comes from uncultured Chloroflexia bacterium, assembly GCA_963735275.1. Classification (GTDB taxonomy): domain Bacteria; phylum Chloroflexota; class Anaerolineae; order Caldilineales; family Caldilineaceae; genus UBA5069. Next base: position 118,839 of record CAVTKJ010000006.1, read on the forward strand.
AGTACAACGGTTTCTCAACGGCCATGTTTGGCAAGTGCCACGAAGTGCCGGTTTGGGAAACCAGCCCGATGGGTCCGTTTAGCCACTGGCCGGCCGGCGGTGGTGGTTTTGAGTACTTCTACGGCTTCATCGGCGGCGAAAACAACCAGTGGGATCCTGCCCTGTATGAAGGCACAACCCCAATCGAGCCGCCCGCCACACCGGAAGAGGGCTACCACCTCAGCGAAGACCTGGCAGACCACGCCATCAGTTGGGTGCGCCAGCAGAAGGCGCTCATGCCCGACAAGCCCTTCTTTATGTACTTTTCGCCTGGCGCGACCCACGCACCGCACCATGTTCCCAAGGAGTGGGCCGACAAGTACAAAGGCCAGTTCGCACACGGCTGGGACAAGCAGCGCGAGATCACCTTTGCCAAGCAGAAGGAACTCGGTGTCATTCCGCAGGATGCCGAGCTCACGCCGCGCCACGACGAAATCCCGGCGTGGGATGACATGCCCGCAAACATGAAGCCCGTGCTCGAGCGCGAGATGGAAGTCTATGCGGGATTCATGTCGCACATCGACCACCATGTTGGACGAGTGATCGATGCGATCGAAGATTTGGGCATCATGGATGACACCCTGATCTACTGCATCATTGGTGACAATGGCGCGTCGGCGGAGGGCACCATTAACGGCGCCTTCAACGAGATGGCCAACTTCAACGGCATGGCTGCGCTTGAAACGCCCGAGTTCATGCTCTCCAAGATGGACGAGTTCGGTTCGCCCGAATCGTACAATCACTACGCAGTGGGTTGGGCGTGGGCGATGAACACGCCCTACCAGTGGACGAAGCAGGTTGCTTCGCATTGGGGCGGCACCCGCAATGGCACAATTGTGCACTGGCCCAATGGCATCAAGGAGAAGGGCGGACTGCGCACGCAGTTTAGCCACGTAATCGACGTCGCGCCGACGATCCTTGAAGCGGCAGGGCTTCCCCAGCCGCTGTTCGTCGAAGGTGTGCAGCAGTCACCCATTGAAGGCACGAGCATGCTCTACAGCTTCAATGCGGCCGAGGAGCCCGAGCGCCACGACTTGCAGTACTTCGAGATGTTCGCCGATCGCGGCGTCTATTTCCGCGGCTGGAGCGCCGTCACCAAGCATCGCACGCCCTGGATTATGACGGGTGCAACGGGCATAGCGTTCGATGACGATACGTGGGAACTGTATGACGGCAGCAAGGACTGGACGCAAGCACATAATCTCTCGAAGGAAAATCCCGAGATGCTTGCCAAGCTGCAGCGCCTGTTCCTGATCGAGGCGACGAAGTACAACGTGCTTCCGCTCGATGACCGGGTTGCTGAGCGCATCATGCCTGAGACTGCCGGTCGGCCCATTCTGATCAAGGGCAACACGCAGCTCTTCTTCCCCGGCATGGGGCGCCTGTCAGAAAATAGTGTCGTCAGTATGAAGAACAAGTCATTCTCGGTTACGGCCGAGGTTGAGATCGGAGACAAGCCCGCCAATGGCGTGATCATTGCGCAGGGCGGACGCTTTGGCGGCTGGACCGTATACGCCAAGGATGGAAAGCTCAAGTTCGCGTACAACGTGCTTGGCATCCACGAGTTCCCCACCGAGGCGACTGAAGCGCTTGCCGCAAGGCAAGCACCAGGTGCGCATGGAGTTTGCATACGACGGTGGTGGGCTTGCCAAGGGCGGCGGCGTCACGCTCTACTATGACGGCAAGGCGGTGGGGACAGGTCGCGTTGGGCTAACCATGCCGGTTGTCTTCTCGGCCGATGAGACGACCGATATCGGTGATGAAACCGGCACGTGCGTTGCGTCTGATTACACCGCCGACAACAGCAAGTTCACCGGCAAAATCAGCTGGGTGCAGTTGGAAGTCGGCGATGACTCCCACGACCATCTCATCGATGCCGAAGAGCGCTTCCGTGTAGCAATGGCGCGCCAGTAGCAGTGTGTGGCATCGGCAGCCCGCAATGGGCTGCCGATGCCGGTGCAAATTCATTACGGCATTCGATAGGGGTGCGAGGATGCGCGCAGTGGGTGCGAGCCGGACGACGGTTCCACCCGTTGCGCGCATTGCTTTCTCGCGAGCGCCACCACAAACACGCCTTCAAATGCTGCGCTCGACGTTCTGCAGGCCACTGCACAAGAAAGGCAGTTCTATCATGCGCAATGTCAGAATGACGCTGGCACTGTCAACCATCTTGCTGCTGCTGCTCGGCGGTTGCGTCGTCCAGCCGATCACCTCGGTTGCAACCGAAGCGCCCGCGGCAACCCCCACAGTTGACCCCGCAATTTATAACCAGGTGCCGGCGACAACCGTCTTTGAAGCGGGCCAATGTACTGCAGTGCTTGCGTCGCCTGCCGCTGCCTACACGTCAAGCACGCTGGGCGGCCAATCGACGGGTGAAATCCCGGCGGGAAGCTACGAGGTGGCGGTTGCGGCCGACTATGGCAGCAGCCTCTGGTACATGCTCAACGGGGTTGGCGAGACGAACTTCATCAACAGCGCGAGTGTGAGTTCCACCGAAGGCGACTGCGCGACCAGCGGCGGGTGAAGCTGAGTCCGCGGCCCGTTGCAAAATTCGGTGTCGCACGGGTGCAACTGAAGCGTAGCAGAGGGCTGGAAGCCCTCCGTTTCAGGATCGGGAACCGCAAGCAGCCGGAGGGCTGAAAGCCCCCCGCTACGCATTGCAAATATCTTGCGCCACGCAGCATACAAGCTGCGGTACAATTATTTCACGGCCCAGCTATTGAATTGCAGAGTGCCGCGACATTCGCCGCGCCACCGGAGAAAGCAATCATGTCCGCCACTACCGCCAAGCCGCCAAAGCCGCAACCGAGTGCCTTTGTTCGCTACGTTCCCATTTGGGGATGGCTAACCAACTACAACCGCGCCTGGCTGGCCGCGGACATTGTGGCAGGGCTAACGCTCTGGGGCATGGTCGTTCCCGAAGGAATTGCCTATGCCGGCATTGCCGGGCTGCCGCCCCAGGCCGGCCTCTACACGCTGCTGGCCTCGCTGCTGATTTATGCGTTACTGGGTTCGTCGCGTCATCTCGTGGTGCAGGCAACATCGGCCACGGCTGCCCTGCTGGCTTCGTCAATTGCCGCGGCGCTGATTGCCACGAGTGCCGAAGCCGCGTCCGACCCCCAAACGTACCAGGCCTACGCGACCGCATTTGTCATTGTCGTGGGCGTTGTCTTCCTGGCGGCCGGACTGGCGCGCATCGGTTTTGTAACCCAGTTTCTCTCCAAACCGGTGATGGATGGCTTTGTCATGGGCCTCGCCGTCTTCGTCGCCGTGGGGCAGCTCAACAAGTTGTTTGGCCTGCCCAAGCCCGAAGGCAACGTCGTCAACAAGCTGCTCGAGATCATACGCGAGTTGCCCGAGGCCAACTGGATTACCTTTGCAATCGGCGTCGCGGCGCTGGCGCTGCTTTTCCTGCTGCCGCGCTGGAACAGGAAAATACCGGCAGGGCTGGTTGTGCTCTTTGGCGCCATCGGTGTGAGCACGCTGCTCAACTTGAGTGGCCGCTTTGGCGTGGAGGTTGTGGGCGTACTGCCGCAGGGGTTGCCTTCGCTTGCGCTGCCGCGGGTTGATTACGCCACATGGCTGGCAATGGTGCTTCCGGCAATTGGCGTCGTTCTCGTGGCGTACAGCGAAGCGCTAGGCGTTGCGCGCGAATTTGCCGAGAAACATGGCTACGAAGTTGACCCCAACCAGGAATTGAACGCGCACGGCGTCGCCAACCTCGTGAGCGGGCTCCTTGGGGGGATGATTGCCGGCGGCAGCATGTCGGCTTCGGCTGTCAAGGAGGGCGCGGGGCGCGCTCGCAAGTCGCCAACCTTGTCAGTTGGGTTGTGACAATACTCACCGTCCTCTTCCTGACGCCTTTGTTTACATCGCTTCCCGAGGCCGTGCTTGCGGCGCTGATCATTCACGCCGTGTGGCACATCATGGCCTCGCGCAAGCTTCAGCACGTGCGCTTGCTCTCGCGCACCGAGTTCTGGCTCGGCATGACGGCCTTCATGGGGGTGATCCTGATCGACGTCCTGCAAGGGATGGTGATTGGGCTGCTCTGTTCGCTGGTTCTCGTCATCGCCAAGTCGAGCCGGCCGCACCTCGCCGTGCTCGGTCGCGTGCCGGGTATTCCCGGCGCCTATGCCGACCTGACTCGCCACACCGACGTTGCCGCCGTGCCGGGATTGCTGGTGCTGCGCCTGGATGCACCGCTCTTCTTTGCCAATGCGCTTACGATGCGCGATGGGGTGAAGAGCGCCGTCGAAGCGGCCTCTCCCGCCGCTCGAGCCATCGTTCTCGATTTGTCGTTTCAGGAGGAACTCGACATTACCAGTGGGGAAATGCTTGATGCGTTGGTCAAGCAACTTCACGGTGAGGGGGTGGCCGTCTATGTGTCAAACATGCACGTTCCTGTGGCCGTATTTTGCCGCAAGATCGGGCTGCTGGATCGAATCGGGGAGCAAAATGTCTTCCTGACCACCGAACTGGCCGTGCGTCATTTTGAGAGCACCGACCCCGCAGCGAAGGAGGAGTCCGAGCCACGCACGGCTGGTGAGACGCAGCTACCGCCAACGTGATCGGCGGAAGGAAACATAGCAGATAGAACACGGATATCACGGATGTGCACCGAATGTGTGCCTGGAAACAGGCTTCGCACGTGGCGGATCATTGCCAATCGGCACATATATTTGGCTGGTTGCCCAGTTGTCGCAGAAAGAAATGCAACGCCTGTACACGGAAGAAACGAAAACAACGGAAAAAGCAGGAACCAAGAGCGGCCTTCATGTCGTTTCCGCTCTTTCCGCTGTTTCCGCGTACAAGTAGTTTCAGGGCTATCCGCGGACTGGTTCAATCCGTGTCATACCCGGTCCATGACTTTCCGCCGACTACCTGCGCCCGCCCGCCGTCGTTGGAGATTGCGATGATCGATACAGATGCCAAAGTCGGGCCATATCTCAAACTGCTGGCGCTTACGGTTCTGCTGGGCCTCATCAGCGCCCTCATCACCTTTATCTTCCTGGTCATCGTTAATCAGGGAACGAAGTTGCTGTGGGAGGATGCCGCGCAAGCCGTTGGATTGGACCCTCGCCTCTTCACCATCCTGGTTTGTTCGCTCGGCGGGCTGGGAGTGGGCTATCTTGTCAAGTTGTTTGGCGACCACAACGGCATCTTTGCCGATGTGATGGCCGAATTTGGCAAGAGCGGGCGCTTTGATTATCGCAATGCGCCCGGAATCGTCATCACGGCTTTCGTGTCGCTCATTGCGGGGGGAAGCCTGGGCCCCGAAGCCCCCCTGGCTGACGCATGCGGCGGCGCCGGTACACTGATGGCCGACCGCCTCAAGGTCGATGAACAAGCATCGCGCTCACTTGGCTTCGCAGGCGTCAGCGGCATGCTTGCCGCATTCATTACGTCGCCATTCGGCGGCCCGCTGCTGGGTCTGGAATCGGCGCAAGGGCTTCCCGGCGGCAGAAAGACCTACTTCTGGGTGCTGTTTCCCAGCATGCTCGCATCGGCCGTGTCAACCGTCGTCTTCGTCATGCTCTCCGGCAGTTTCTTCGACACGCCGTACCAATTCCCAACCTATGTGCCGCGCCTTTCGGACCTGATCTACGCGGCGCCGCTCGGCCTCGTCGGCGGGATCGTCGGCCTGGGTTTCATGTTTGTGCTCCGGCGCATGCAGGCGCTGTTCGTACCGATGAAGGATCGCCTTGTGCTGCGCGGGCTGATAGGTGGCCTGGGCATGGGAATCATCGGGGCTATGCTGCCGCTGACTCTCTTCTCCGGCGAGGACGCAACACTCGATTTGATCCTGCACGCAGCGGAACTTGGCGGCGTGTTGTTGGTTACGTTGGGGCTGACAAAACTCTTCGCGACAACACTCCTGCTCGCCACCGGCTGGAAGGGCGGATATGTCTTCCCCATTATGTTCGCGAGTGTGGCAATGGGGCTGGCCTTGAATCTGTGGTTCCCTCAGATCCCGGTTGCAGTGACTGTTGCGGCAACAATGGCCGGCGCGCTTGTGGCGGCCTTCAGGGCGCCGCTCTTCGCTGCCTTGTTCACTCTGGCCCTGGTTCAGGGGGAGACGGCGCCGGCGGTGGCGGTTGCGATCGTGGCCAGCGCCTTGTTCACGGCGCTCGTCCTCCTGCAGATCGCACGGGCTGCGTCGCACGAAGCTGGTCAGCCGGAAAGCGCTTGACCAATTTCCATCCTTCTTTGTGGAATCCGTGTGCAAATGCTATGATTTTCGCCGGAGAAATACACCGGCATGGCTGACCCACAACTTATCCTGCGCACGAAACTGCACCGCCCGCCGACGCCCTGGGACTTTGTGCCCCGGCCGCATCTTTACGCGCGCCTTGACGAAGGACTCCGGTGTCCTCTCATTCTGCTTACAGCCCCGGCCGGTTTTGGCAAAAGCACGCTCTTGAGCGCCTGGCTCGCGTGTTTAGCGCTGCCTGCAGCATGGCTTTCGCTCGATGCGGGAGACAACGATCTCACCGTCTTCCTGAGTTACGTAATCGCTGCCGTGCGCTGCGTCCATCCCGACGCGTGCGCAGAAACTGCGGCGATGATCCAACAGGCCACAGTGCCCGCTGCCGAATACCTCGCATATCAGTTGATCAATGATCTGGACAGACTCCCCTCCGCGTTTGTCCTTGTGCTCGATGACTTCGACGTCATCCGTGACCACGCCATCACCGAGTTGATGGCCGTGCTTGTGCGCCGGCCGCCACGACCCTTGCGGCTTGTCATTGCGGCTCGCCAGGACCCTCTTTTGCCCCTCGCCAGGTTGCGCGGCAGAAGGCCAGGTGACCGGGCTGCGCTCGGCCGATCTGCGGTTTCGCAGAGACGAGACGATCGAGTTTCTGCAGAATTTCCCCGAACTGGGGCTGGCGGACTCCGACCTGACGGTTCTTGACGAGGCGGTGGAGGGCTGGCCGGCCGGGCTGCGCCTCGCCTCAATCAACTTGCGGCTCTCGGACAATCCGGTGGAAACGCTGGCGGCGCTGGAACTCAACCACACATTTGCGGCCGAGTATCTCTTCAGCGAAATCCTGGCAAAACTTCCCGAGGAACAACAGGTGCGGCTTCTCAAGCTCGCAATTGTCGACCGTTTCTGCGCGGGCTTGTGCGAAGCGATCTGTGAGCCGCCCTTTGGCGATCTGGAATGGCCGGGTGGAGACGGCTTCATCCAGTGGCTTGACGCCTCCAACATCTTCCTGGTTGCGCTAGACCATGAAAGAGTGTGGTTTCGCTTCCACCATCTCTTTCTCCAGATGTTGCGCGGCCGCATGGAAGCGACCTTTGATGCGGACGCGCGTGCCCGCCTGCGCCGCAAAGCAGCAACCTGGCTGGCAGCAGCGGGCAATACGGAAGATGCGCTGCAGTTGTTCCTTCAAGCGGGCGATTTGGATTCTGCAGCAAGCGTCGTCGGTGATGCTCGCCAGCACGTGATCAACCGGGAGGACTGGCCCCGCCTCACGCGTTGGCTTGCACAGTTTCCCGCCGAATACATCGACGGGAGGCCTGAACTACAGATCATCAAGGCCTTCGCGATACAGAATATGTTTCGCTTGCCGGAAGTCAGCCAGATCCTCGGTCGAATTGTCACTCTATATGAATCTGTCGGAGGCCAGGTCCCTCTAACGGATACGAACACTCTTGCAGTTGAGATCGCTACACTGCGCGCCCAGAATCTGTTCTGGATTGGTGACTTCCCTGGCAGTCTGAAGGCCGCGCGATTTGTGTTTGAACATGCACCGGCGCAACACATAGGGCTGATTAGCTCTGCGTACTTGTATATGGCGCTATCGCTGCAGGCGGCCGGCGGCCAAACCCACGCGTTCACCTTGATAACTCAATCCCTGGCCGGCCATGATGCACGGCAGAATCCCCAGTTGACAGTGCGCATGCTGCTTGCGCAGACGACAATGCTCTGGGCTGCCGCCGATCTGGGAGCAACCGAGCGGAGCGCACGGCAACTCCTCCACGTCAGCACGCTGCATCATCTGCGCGCGAGCCAAAGCTGGGGATATTACTTCCTGGGATGCGTTTGCTACTGGCGCAATCAATTGCCGGAGGCAGCGGCTCATTTCGGCGCTCTCGTGGAGCGCCCTTCCGGCGCACATGCCATGGCCGCGGTGCAAGCGCACTTTGGGCTCTCTATGACATTGCTGGCGCAAGGTCAAACCGTGAGTGCAGCCGAGGTGCTGGAAGCTGCATTCGCCGTTGCCGCAGAGATGGGCGGTCCTGCTCTGGTGCGCCTTGTGGAGTCCTTTGAAGCGCACCTGTCATTGCTGGGAGGCAAGAAGGCCGTGGCAGTCTCGTGGGCCGATAAGAACCAGGAACCAGGTCCTATACTGCCCATGTACTTTCTGGAAATCCCAATCCTCACTTGGGCGCAGGTCCGCATCAAACATGGCGGGGCTGGGGACGCGCGGCAGGCGGCCGCTGCGCTGGAGACCATTCGCGGCTACGTGAAAGAGACCCACAATGTGATTCGGCTCATCGACGCGCTGGCCCTGGAAGCGCTGCTCTGCGTAGCCAACGGTGACCAGCCGGCGGCCCTTGCGGCTCTGCAGGAAGCGTTGAAACTGGCCGAACCAGGCGGAATTCTACGCCCATTTGTGGATTTGGGACCCCAGATGGCCGCGCTTCTGCGTGAGGCGGCGCGGCAGCCGGCGCTGGGCGACTTTGCGGGCAAAGTGCTGGCCGCGTTTTCGGGCCAGGGCGCCGAAGGTGCGGCATGGGCCGCTGCAGAGTCCAAAGGTGACGGGAAGGTAGTTGAGCCTCTGACGAATCGTGAACTCGAGGTTCTTGCGCTGATTGGGCAACGCCTTTCCAACAAGGAAATCGCACAGATCCTGGTCGTTTCTCCAGTAACCGTCAAAGCGCATGCACGCAACCTCTTTGCCAAGCTCAACGCCAGCAGTCGACGCGAAGCGGTGACACGCGCCTATTCGCTTGGCTTGTTGCGGCCTTCGTAGTGGTCTGCACTACGCGTACAACCATCCAAGTACAGTTCAACCGCAGGTTGACCCCACCACGCACAAACCGGGTGCGCGTTTGCTGCTGCGCGTGGTAAGATTCCAGCTGGGCGGCGACGCAACCCCATGCCATCCTGTCGGCGCGACCCGTAAAATACCCGGAAGACCACAAGAGTGAATCAAACAGGCCGACGGGCCACTGGCATTGCACGCTTTGTGCCCGGTATTGCGCTCTTCCAGGAGATTAGTCCGGCGCTTCTGCGCACGGAACTCGCTGCAGCGGGGACGGTCTTTGCCATCCTCGTGCCATCTGCAATGGCCTATGGCGACCTGGCCGGCGTCAACCCGGTCCAGGGGCTCTACGTTGCACTGGCGGCGATGGTCATGTATGCGCTTTTCGGCACGTCGCGACAGCTCATCATGGGCCCCGAGGCGACGACGGCAATCGTGACCGCTACCGCAATCGCGCCGCTTGCGGGCGGCGACCCTGCACATTATGCAGCGCTCGCCGCGATGGCCGCCATCCTTGCTGGTCTCTTCGCATTTCTCGCCCGGATTTCCAAACTTGGATTCATCACGGACTTCCTGTCGAAGCCGATCCTGGTCGGCTATATCTTCGGCACGGCGCTGATCGTGATTGGCAGCCAATTGGGCAAGATGTTTGGCATCAGCATTCAGAGCGACGATTTCTTCAGGCAGGTCCTTGAACTCTTGAATCGCCTCGATGAGGCCAACTGGCTGACACTCTTTATCGGTGTTGTCTGCATGACGACACTCGTCTGGATTCGCCGGGTGAATCGCACCTTTCCGGGCCCTTTGCTGCTTGTCGCAGTGAGCATCCTCGTCTCAACAGGTTTCGGCCTTGCCGCCAGGGGAGTGGCGGTTGTCGGGACAGTGCCGGCCGGATTGCCTCATCTCGAAGTCCCCAATGTCACCTGGAGGGACGTCTACTCGCTGCTTCCAGCAGCGCTCGCGCTGACTGTCCTGATCTACGCCGACGAAGTGCTAACCGGGCGTGTCTTTGCTGCCAAACATGGGCAGAAGATAAACTCCAATCAGGAATTGGTTGCGATTGGTATGGTGAATATTGGCGCAGGGTTGCTGATGGGTTTCCCCGCCGCAACCAGCAGTTCACGTACAGCCGTCGCCGACCAGATGGGCGGGAAGACACAGTGGGTCGGGCTCCTCGCGGCAGCCCTCACAATTGTCTTTCTGCTCTTCTTCACGCCGCTCCTGGCCCCATTGCCAAGTGTTGTGCTTGGCGCCATCATCATCATTGCATCGGTGGCGTTGCTTGATGTTGCGGAGTTTCGCTATTTACTGCGTGTGCGCACCTCCGAGTTCTGGCTTGCCGTGGCCACATGCCTGGGTGTGCTGACTCTCGGCGTCATCCAGGGTATTCTGATCGCGCTAATGCTGTCAATGATAACCGTGATCTACCACATTTCACGGCCCCACGACGCCCTGCTAGTTGAGGCGGATGAAAGTGGCGGCACCTTCTTCCGTGACATCGGCAAGAAGGATACTGGGCTGGTCGAGGCGGGACTGATCGTCTATCGCTTTGATTCGCCGCTCGTATTTGCTAACGCAGTGTATTTCGTCACGCGTCTCGAGGACCTTGTTGCCAACGCCGGCGAGAGTCTGAAGTGCGTCATCTTCGATGCTGAGGCAGTCAGCGACTTCGATTCGACGGCTGCAGAGGCGCTGCAGAATCTTGTCGCGGACCTGGAGCGAATCAACGTCGAGTTCTGGATTGCGCGTCCGAATGGACAACTTCTTGAATTGTTGGCGCTTACTGGCTTGATGAACCGGCTTGGCAAGGAGAGCGTCTTCCCGTCGGTGCACGCGGCTGTCGAGGCATATCGGCGTGCCTTCGCTACACCCGATTGATGGGCGAACTTGTAGATTGAGGGGCGAATTTCATGAGCACTTCAGAAGTCAGCCTGCGCATCACCAGGCTCAAGACGCCGCGCGCCGCAGCTCTTGCCGGAATTCTATTTGCGCTGCTCTTCGGCGCGAGCGTTGTGTTGATTCGTCTCACGGTTCCCGCTGATCCTGAAGGCAACGCCTGGGTCGCCGCACATGCCAAGCGGGTATCGCTCGCGCTGAATCTTCTGCCATATGCCGGCATCGCGTTCTTGTGGTTTATCGGCGTAATCCGCGATCGCCTGGGGGATGTGGAGGATCGTTTCTTTTCCACTGTGTTCCTGGGCAGCGGCCTGATGTTTCTGGCCCTGGTTTTTTTCAGCGGCGCAATGGCAGGGGGATTGGTCAACTTCCTGGATCTTGAACCAAGTTCTACAGCCTATCGGGAGGTGCTCGTCTTTAGCCGTGCGGTCATGTTTGAGTCAATGAACGTTTACGCCATTCGTATGGCAGGCGTTTTCATGATCTCTCTGGGAACAATCTGGTATCGCACCGGTTTGATGCATCGCTTGTGGGCATTGATTACCTACGCGTTCGCGTTGATTCTGTTGTTGAGCATCAACTATTCGCCCTGGGTCGTCCTGATCTTTCCGGCGTGGGTGTTGGCAGTCAGTATATACATCCTGATCCTCAGTTTTCGCCCTGAAGCACCCGAGGCGCTCTCCATGGCCGGCGACGCCTGACACCGCAATGGGCGATGCAAGACCACTGCCATAAACATTGGTTTTGTCAGGGAGCAAGCCGGGGCCGGCCGATCACCGCAACGGTCGCTCCGCATATTGATGCCCGCCGGAAATCTGTCCGTGAAGCAGGCCCAAAATGATATCGCAATGAAAGGCGCATTTGCGCCGAAGGGAAAGGAGGGATCAAAGGAATGAAGGGGATCGAAAGCAGCAAACAAGCGGTCGCTCGTGTTCCCTGCGCTCCGTCGGTTCGCTGTGATCCATGAGAACGGCCGCGGGTTTCATTCCGGCGCCGCTTTGGTCGTGTGGGAACACAGGGCCGGAGAATTGAAAGAGCAGGACCAACAGTTTGTCATGATGCGCGCTGAAGTCTTGCGCACAGCCCTGAGCACCGGTCCATGACATTAGCAAACAAAGCAATGTTGCGGTGTAAGTAGCTCGCCCTGAAATACACTCAATGCAGTTCCGCCGTCCTACACGAGGCTCACACAATCATGGACATGATACCGATCTGGTTACAGTTTCTCCTGACTGTTGGCATCATCATGCTCGCCATCGAAGCCGGGTATTGGCTGGGGCAAAGATCCCATCGAAACTCGGACGAGGAAAAGGAATCTCCGGTCTCCGCAATTTCGGGAGTAATCCTCGGCCTTCTCGCGTTCATTCTTGCCTTTACATTCGGGATGACCTCCGACCGCTTTGACGCGCGCAAGGCGCTAGTGCGCACGGAAGCCAACGCGATTCGCACCTCCTGGATGCGAGCGGACTTTCTGCCGCAGCCGCAGCGTGACGAAGCCAAGCTTCTCTTGATTGACTACATTGAGTCGCGTGTGAAAGTGGTTGAAGCACGCGACCTTGCCGAACTAGCGGTCGTTGTGAATAAGTCGGTCACAATTCAGCATGATCTGTGGGCCATGGCCCAGGTGGGCGCCGCCGGCGACATGAACTCGGATCAAGCGGCGCTCTACTTTGAGGCGCTGAACCAAATGAACGATGTCCATTCACTGCGCGTCTCTCTCGGGCTGCAATCGCGGCTCCCCTCGCTCTACTGGTTCGTCCTATATGCGCTTGTGATCCTGGGCATGTTCGCGGTGGGGTACCAGGCAGCCATTGCCGGGTCGCGCCGTTCATGGGTGATGCTCGTTCTGGCGATATCATTCTCGATCGTCATCACGTTGATTGTGGCAATGGATCAGCCGCAATCCGGCCTGATTCCTGTCTCCCAACAGCCACTGGAAAACATTCAGCAGATCATGTTAGAGGAGTCGGGAACGCCGTAGGTGTCACCGCGTGAAGCGGTGACTCGTGTTACACAGGAAAGGTGTGGCACGGATTGAAAACTAAAAAATGATAACTCGCGTTACGCAGAGGCTCGAGTCTTCATAGGCGCCGGCAGGGTGCCGGCACCCTGCCGGCGCCTACGTTTGTGTAGATAGCGCCGCCTATTGCGGCGGCCGGAACGTTGCCATCACCGGCCGGTGGTCACTTTTGAGGGTGTCGTCGGGGAAATCGCCCGGCCGCACAACGATCTCGCTTGCGGCTGGCCACGCTTGCGCGCCATTGGCCACAAAGACGAAATCAAGCACATCGTCGTATGTACACGGCAGGAAGTCGCTGCACTCCGTTGGCACAATGGTTGCAGGGCGCACCCACATCCAGCGATCCTTGGCGATCATCAGGTCATAGCCGGCGTCGCGGCTCGCCTTGGCATCGCCGCGCTGCCAATCCCAGTCGAAGTTGTAATCACCCGCGGCAATGATGGGAAGTGTTTGCGTCGCGGCCCAGCCGTTGAGGAGGCGCGCCTGTTTGTGGCGCTCCTCGTTGCGCGTTCGGTAGAGGTGGTTGTTGACGAGGAGAAACTCGCCGTTTGTGAGGTTGTCACGCAGATGCAGCACGAGCGGGGCACGCGCCCGCCCGGTTGTGTTGATGGGATCAAGCTCGTAGCTTTCGAGGAGGGTGAAGCGGTTGGCGTCGTACAAGGTGAGAAGCGGTATTCCATCACCCGACTGACCCAGGACGCCGGCAAAATGGCCCGTTTCGCCGGCTGCGGCCGCTTCTTCAAGGAGTGCGGAGACTCCCGTGCGCGCGCTCTCCTGAAAGGCCCACAAGTCCACGCCCTCAAATGCAGCCACCTGCGCCGCCAGCGTTTCAGCGTCGGCATCGCCCAGGCCAAGATTCCAGGTCACAAGGGTGATGGCATCGGCGTCTTCAGGTGCGATGACGATCGTGGCGGCCAGCGAGGGCGTGACCGTGGGTGGCAGCGAGGTTGCGCGCAGAGGCAACAGTAGCGTAGTGCCGCCGCAACCTGCCAGCAGCAGCCACGCAACCAACCACGCAACCGGCATCAGATGACGGCGCGCGCGAAACATGTGCGCCGCGCGGATGGATTCGGGTGTGAAGAGTCTCATGTTGTCAAGCGTACCGCAAGCCGCCACTTGCAGACAAAGCAAAGAGGGGTGGGAACCGCATGGTCCCCACCCCTGCACGCATGCACTTGCGGCAACGCCTACTTCTCAATCGGCAGCCGCACCGAGTTGCCCCATTCCGTCCACGAGCCGTCGTAGTTGCGCACGTGGGGATAGCCCAGGAGATAGGTCAAAACGAACCAGGTGTGGCTGCTGCGCTCGCCAATGCGGCAGTAGGCGACGATCTCGTCGTCGGCGCTGAGTCCCTGCCCCTGCTCGTAGATCGCGCGCAGTTCGTCGGCGCTCTTGAAGGTGCCGTCGGGGTTGGCGGCTGTTGCCCACGGCACGCTCTTCGCGCCCGGGATGTGGCCGCCCCGCAGCGCACCTTCCTGCGGGTAATTCGGCATGTGCAGAAGTTGGCCGCTGTATTCGCCGGGGCTGCGCACATCCACGAGTTTGTTGCCCCCCTGCACATGCGCCAGCACCTCCTCGCGAAAGGCGCGGATGTGGCTGTCATCGTGTACGGGCACAGGGTACTCCGCCGCGGGGTACGAAGAGGCTGCCGTCGTCATCGCGCGCCCTTCTTCCGTCCACTTTTGCCGGCCGCCATTGAGGATCCGGGCGTTGGTATGGCCGAAGAGCTGAAAGACCCAGAACGAGTAGGTGGCCCACCAGTTGTTCTTGTCGCCGTAGAAGACAACAGTCGTCTCCGGCGCTATGCCGTTGCGGCTGAGCAGCGCGGCGAACTGCTCGGCGCTTAAGTAATCGCGCACGAGGGGATCGTTCAGGTCGTTCTGCCAGTCAATGTTCACGGCGCCGGGGATGTGGCCCACTGAATAGAGCAGCGGATCCTCGTTGCTCTCCACAATGCGAATGTCTGCGTCGTCGAGGTGGTCCGCCAGCCAGGCTGTGCTGACCAGTGCGTCGGGTCGGGCGTAACTGTCACTTGGGTTGCTGCTCATCGGTATGACTCCTCTGCTTCGTGAGTGTCAGGTGTCGAGGTGACACGACACCGGCATGTTCAGGTTGTTGTGACTACGGCTTTACACTGCGGCCACGGTCGTGGTTGATCACACACCGGGCACGCGGAAACTGGATCTGTTGGCATTCGGGGCCCCGCAAGAGCGCGGGAAAGGCGTCGGACACACGAGTCGCACCGACGCCGCAGGGTGCCGCCGGCATGAACCGGCGCGTCAACAGGAGCAGGTAAAGGGGGAATCGCAGGAGATCATGCGGGGGAATCGCCATACAAGGCCGGCGTCGGTTCGGCTGTAGCGCACGCACCGCAGCTGGATTCGTACACGGACTGGACGCATGGGACTTCCTTTCAAGCACCACTCCTGGTTCGCTACTGCGCCTGCAACAGGTTGCAGGTGAAATTGCGCAGTGTGCGGCAGACTATATCGGAAGCGGCGCACCAAGTCAAATGGCCCGTCTGCGCCGCTGCGGAGGGCGAACGCACGGCAGGCGGCAGGAACCGCAGTTTAGCGCCCTTTGGCGCACGTGGTATGATCGCCGCATATGGCTTTGAATCGTCGGACGCTGCGGGCCGCGGCAAGCGAATCAGTTTATCGAGAGCAACGCCCGTGCGTGCATGCGCAGCATCGCCTGTGGATTGGGCGCGCTTGGCATTGCGCTGCTGATTGGCGGCTGCAGCGGTGAAAAGGCACGCGCCTCGATAGCGCCCACAACGGCCGCGGCGATGACCACCGCGAACACAACGGCCGCGACGCCGACGCCGGCGCCGACCGCCGCGCCGACGCCCACTCCGACCGCCGCGCCGACTGCCACTCCAGAGTCCACCGCAACCGTGTCGGCCACACCGGTAGTGGTCATCGCGAGCGCGCCTCCCACTGCAAATGATGCCGCGGGGACCGTGACCTTCCACGAGTCAACAGTGACCATTCCCACCTATCCGTACGAGCGCTTCCAGAGTGAAGCGACCAGTCCCGTGTACGATTGGCCCTACCTCCGCACCGATGTGGAGGCGCTGGCGGCAGCAGCCGCGACGCCGGAAGCCCGCACCTACAAGACGCTCATTCTTGAAAACAGCTATCTGGTCATCACGATTCTGCCGGAACTTGGCGGGCGCATATGGCAGGTGGAGCACAAGCCCACGGGTACGCGCATGTTCTACAACAACAGCGTGGTCAAGCCTACAGCATGGGGCCCGCCCGAGCAGAGCGGCTGGCTTGCGCTGGGCGGTCTTGAGTGGGATCTGCCCGTGGAAGAACATGGCTATGCATGGGGTGAGCCATGGGGCTACATTCCCCTTGTCTTTGGCCCGGAACGCGCCGCCGTTACGGTCTTCACCCCGCAGGATGGGCGCGCGCTCAGTGCCGGCATCACCGTCGAGTTGCTTGCCGATGCTGCGACCTTCACGATTGAGCCGACCATTTCCAACGTCAGTGGCGCTTCGCAGCGCTTTGACTTCTGGCATAATGCCATGCTGGCGCCGGGAAGCGGTGCGGGCATCTCACCCGCCATCCATTTTGTGCTGCCGACCGACTCGATGATGGTTCATTCGACAGCTGATGCGCGCCTTCCCGCAGCAGGGCAGCAGGTGACATGGCCGATCTACCAGGGGCGCGACCTGAGCCGGCTGGAGACCTGGAGTCAATACGCCGGCCTGTTCGAGGCGCCCGCAGCGCACGGCCCCTTCACTGCCGTCTACGACACGCAACAGGATGCCGGCGCTGTACGCGTCTTCCCGGCAGATGTGATGCAGGGGAGCAAGCTCTTTGCTCTGGGGGGCAGCGCACCGCTTGACTCGGCGCTCTACACGGATGACGGCAGCGCCTATGTGGAGTTGCACGGCGGACTGGCCCCAACCTTCGCGCAACAAACCGAACTCCCGCCTGGCGACTCTGTAACGTGGCGCGAAAGCTGGTTTCCGGTGGCCGGAATGGGCGATCTGAGCGCGGCCAACGAACTGGCGGCACTCAATGTGCAAGTCGACAGAGAGTCCGTTCACGTGGCAGTGCAGGTTGTGCATCCGATGGATTTGGAGGTCGTCCTGCTCAATGAGCAGAAGGGCGAACTGGCACGCATCGCATTGGCATTGACGCCGGACGGCGCGGCGCACATTACATGGCCGCGCGCCGCCTTCACGGCTCTACCCGACTCTGTGCGGCTGGAAAGCGCGGAAGGCCTTGTGCTGGCGTACGATCTTGACCTGGGCAACTGAAGTTAAACCGGCACGCGCCCTCCTGGAAGCATCGCACCCCGCCGATTTTGCACGAAGAAGAGGAATAGACGCGTGACATCAAGCAGCAACCCACGCGGGAATGACAGCAGAATCCAGAGCGGCGGTGCGCCGGCAGGGGGCCCGCCAGGCAGTGGTCCGCGTCAAGCGCGCCTTCCCCCGGTGGGCAATGGCCATCATTGGCGCGGTCACGCTCCTTGCGCTCGCCATTCTCGTATTTTCGCTCGTTCTGGGTGTGCGCGCAGGGCAGAGGCAAATGGACCTGCGACGCCAACAGGAGATCGCAATTGCTCTGCAGCGCGCGCTTGACCTGCGCGCCGAGGGACTGGTGCAGGAATCAATCGACGAATACCGGCGCGTCCTCAACCTTGACCCCGGCAACGCGGCCGCCGGCGAGGGTCTCGGCGCGCTCCTGGCTGTAGCAGGAGGCGTGCCGCTGCCTGCAGGGCCTGTGCCTACTGCAACCACTCCCGCGGGGGCCGGCGCCGCCGCCGATGCGCAGACCGACAGCAGCGCCCTGCTGCGCCCGCAGGCTGTTCTCTCCAGTGACGGCGTATCGTCCTCTGCGGGGGCCGCCGCGACAACGGCTCCGGGGCCACTTGTGGCAATTGCGTCAGTGGGCGGCGCCACGGCATCAGCGACGCTGCCCGCCGCTTCTGTAACGGACGCGCTTGCGCAGGCGCAGACCGCCTCACGCGCCGGTCGCTGGCAGGAAGCCGTCGCCCTGCTTGAGCCGCTGGCCGCGCAAGCAACGGCCAATCCGACGATCAGCAGCATGCTCTTTGACGGCTACATCAATCTGGCGGTTGAGAAGGACAATGAAGATCAGCTCGAGGCGGCGCTCGGCTACTACGACAAGGCGCTCAAGATTCGCCCAACCGTGGCCGATGTGCAAACCGAGCGAACGCTGATTGCCAACTACCTCGATGTATTGACAGGGTGGAATGTGGAGTGGCCCAAAGTCGTTACGCTGCTCACGCAAATGTATGCCACCGATCCCCAATACCGCGATGTGCAGGTGCGGCTCGGTGAGGCTCTGCCGGCCTATGGCGACAGCCTGGCCGCTGCCGGCGATTGGTGCGCTGCGGCGACGCAGTACCAAAGCGCGACCGCCATCGGCACACCCGACAGCGCGCTGCTTGCCAGGTTGGCGCAGGCCACCGCCTCTTGCCAGAATGGGGGCACACCCGTTGCCTCGGCTGTGGTCGATCCGGCGGCGGCAACTGCGCTAACGCCCGCTGCACCCGCCGACACAGCCACCGCACGCCCGCCGAGCGGTGCAGCGCCCACAATCGGACGCGTCCTCTACTCGGCGCGCGATGGTGTGGACGGCCGGACGCGCGTCTTCGCGCAGCCGGCGGCGGGTGGTGCGGCGACGGTTGTCATCGAAGATGGCGCCCAGCCTGCCTTGCGCGCCGATGGCCAACGCTTTGTATACCGCAACATGCGTTCGGATTTGGGTGGCATCAGTGCAATTGATCCGGCAACTGGCGTCTTCTTCCGCATCACCGACTACGCCGAAGACAACTTGCCCAGTTGGGATCCGAGCTCCGGGCGTGTGGTATTTGCCAGCAATCGCGAGGGCGACCGACGCTGGCGCATCTATGCCGTGTGGGCCGAGGCCGACGGCGCAGTGACAACCCTCAGCTTCGGTGAAACGCCCGCGTGGAGCCCGGTGACCGACCTGATTGTTCATCGTGGATGCGACGAAACCGGCAATGGCTGCGGTCTTTGGCTGATGGACGGCGCAGGGGCCAACCGTCGCCCGATCACCAACGTGCCGGGCGACAATCGTCCAGCCTGGTCACCGGACGGCAGGTCGATCGTCTTCATGAGCGACGGCCGCGACGGCAACATGGAGATCTATCGGCTCGACCTGCCCGAAAATGGCGCGGCAGGCGTCGTGACACGTCTGACGGATGACCCGGGCATCGACGCCGCGCCGGTTGTCAGCCCCGACAATCAGTGGGTCGCGTTTCTGAGCAATCGTGACGGCACGTGGAAGATTTACGCCATGCCGATCGCCGGCGGTCCGGCGGTGGTCGTCGGCACGCCCAAAGGCGACACCGGTGATTGGCACAACCAGGCAATGCTCTGGGTGCGCTAGCGGCCCGCTGAGCAGAGTGGATCGCTCGGACTCAACCCCACGACTGTGCAAAGCATGTGCGAAAATGGTGGCGGCGCAAATCGCTCTGCTCACGTCTCACCGCAGCAAGCTGTTTTCGCAGCCTGGAGGGTATCAGCCATGGAAATCAGGATTCGCTACCGGCGCTATCGCGCGCTTTGGGCTGCGGTTTGGCAACAGTTGCCCGCGGCAGGATCGGGCAGAGATAGAAGG
The DNA here is from genome assembly GCA_963735275.1 of uncultured Chloroflexia bacterium. GTDB lineage: Bacteria > Chloroflexota > Anaerolineae > Caldilineales > Caldilineaceae > UBA5069. The sequence continues at coordinate 138,416 of CAVTKJ010000006.1, forward strand.
CGAACTGCTCTTCGTTACAGACAGACTGATCGATTTCGTCGGCGGCCAGCGGCGCGCGAATGTCTATGGCATGGCGGCGCGCACACAGGGCGGGCTCAAGATTCTGTTGCGTCACAAGTTTCTGATGACGATTGACGACCGCTTCGCCATGGGTGTCATCGCACACGAGCTTGCCCATGTGCTCTGCCGCCATCCGCTGGATGGCGTGCTCTGGACCGACAGCCCCAAGGAGGCGTATTTGTGGGCGGAAGCCGAGGCCAACGCGCTCGCGCAGGCGTGGGGCTTTTCGCCCCCTACTTTGCTTACAGGATATTGGGCCACCACTGAATTCTACGCAATGATCGTGCGCAAGGGGCCGGACTTTGGCCCGATCCAGGCGCCGCCGCACCCTGAAACAGTGCGCCAAAGTGTGCGCTGCGCTGCAGAGGAGCGTACACTGCGCTCGTCGCCGCTGATCCAGGGGTGCTTCGAGTTTGCGGGGTGTCCAGTCCTCGTCGCCTGAGCAAGAAAACACAAGATGCAGAGAGGGCCGCCCACATCGGGCGGCCCTCTCGTTGTATTCAAGAATGGTCGGCGCAATCCAGCCGCCGATGTGTCGGCACTATCTACTGCATTTCGTCCAACGGGACAATCATGGCGTCTTCGGGGGCGACAATGTCAACTTCGCCGTCGAAGTTGCTGTTCGCAGCGCTCACGTTAAGCGAGAAGTCAGGTGAGCCCTTCACCGCGCCAGCGGCAGGATCGCCTGACATGGCGCCGACCATGCTGATCATCGAGCCTAGATCCCAGGCAATGTTCGTCTCGGTCGTGTAGACGTACAGGTCCTCGATGCCAATGCTTGCGGTTGTATCCCATTGGATGCCCGAGAGCAGCATCGGGGCGAGCATCGGCAGCATATCAGCGATCATATTGAGATCTTCAGCGGTCATGGGCGGCGCGCTGCCTTCCATTTCAGACTGCATGGCCATTTGCGCACCGGCCTGCGTGACAATCATGTCGATGACCGCAGGATCGGAGATGAATCCGCCCAGGTCAAACGACCAGACGAACTGCGCCACATCGACGCCGTCGATGACGGAGTCGTCAAGGCGCTCGACATAGATGTTGTCATTGACTGCGGCCTGGAGTTCAGGATTCATTGCGGTGCTGCCGGAGAGCATTGCGCCCATGGCTGCCGGGTCCATCGACGACATGCCTTCTTCAATGGCTGCCATGGATTGACCCATGTTCGCCTCGAGAGCGCCCAGAACGTCGACGCCGAGCCAGCCGGAAAGACCCGGTACAATCGAGGCGAGGTCGTCAACGTTTGCGTAGAGGAAGCCGTCAACAAGGCGCAATGGGAGGTTGAGTTCCGTCGGGATTGTGACACCTGCCTGCTGCGACAGCAGCGAGGCGACCTGCTCGGAAAGCCCGATATCCCAGATCATGTCGGCTTGGGTATCGCCGTAGAAGGCCAGGCTGGCGTCCATGACTGCCTGCACCATCTCGGCGGGATCGGCGGGCGGGTTCGCCTGGAGTTCGAGCATGGCTGCGCTCAACTCGGGGTTAACAGAGAAGCTACCCTGCGACATCACGCTGACGCCAATGTCGCTGGGCAGATCGGGAATATCGGTCAACGAAAAGTCAATACCCACGACCGAGTCGTAGGTCGCAAGTTGCTGATTGGCTACCTTCGAATCTTCGAGAAAAGTGCAGTCCTCGTCCGAGAGATTTCCGCAGGCGACGGGCGGCATTGTCGATGCGTCCTGCGCAAATGCCACGAGGGGCATCGCGAGGAGTGCTACGAGAAGTGTGAGTACGAGCAAAATCCTGCGCATAGGGTCGGGTCCTTTCGTGTGTCTGGATGAAGCTTTCGATGTACCGGCGATCTGCGATTGAATCAACTACGTTCTGGTGGAAAATACAGGGTGTTCGCAGGCGGCCTTTGGTAGAGCCTCAATCATGCCCTACCACCCACACAGAGGATGTAATGCAACCTGGATTTTGCCCAGTCATCCCCATAGCTTGCAACCTAACTCTACCACGTTAGCCCACGAGTGGCAACGAGAAGCGGTTAAGGACGTGTTAACATAATGTTTGTGTACCGCAGATTACTTGTTTCGAGCCATGAAATGGACTACAATTGCATAGGTTCAGGCGTAGAACAAATGGCTTACTTGAGTTCCCCAGCAGGGAGCGCATAGACCGGTGATTCGCCCTTTTCAATTTGGTGACACATTCCTTTTGCAGCGCCTGCAGGGGCAGGCTCCAAAGCTGAATGTCGCGCAATCGCTGCTCCTGCCCCGCTCTCCGGTGGTTGATGCTCTTACCTCCGGAATTTCCTGGAACCACTCCAAAGTCGCGACCTACGTGCTGCATCAGAGCGGGCACGGTTTGGCGCGTTCGGGCTTCCTGCAGACGCAGCGTCGTCCTGGCCGTGGTGAACTGGACCTCGTGATGCTGGCGCCGGCGCTCGCCGCACGTACGGGCCACCCCGCAATTTGGGAAAAGCTGATCGCGCACTGTGTGGTTGAAGCCACCCATGAAGACGCCGCTCGTTTGTACGCCGACGTGCCGGATCAGCCGCTGCTTGTCAACACCTTTGCCCATGTTGGCTTTGGCGTCTATGCACGCCAAACCATCTGGCGGCTCGCGGTGGATGACCGAACGGGTCCCGCGCTTCGTCGCAACAGTGAGACGTATGTGCGTCCCATGCGGCGCAGCGACGAGTGGGAGCTGATGCGTCTTTACGCACGTGTCACTCCCAAACCGGTTCAGATTGCCGAGGGCGCGCTGGCCGCGTCGTCGAACCGCCCACCGATTCTTGACTGGTGGAGCGCCGGCGAGGTGCAGACGCTGGTTTGTGCAGAAGGTGGCGGGCAGGCGCAAACATTGCGCGGCTGCTTGCGCATCGTGTTCACTCGTACGGGCGCATGGATGGAGCTATGGGCGGATGCGCGCCGCACTGACGCCGACGCGGCGCAGGCATTGCTCTGTGAAGGCCTCAAGGTCGTGCAGGCGCATAGACGGCGTGTGCCCATTTATGTGCCCGTACGCGACTACCACGGTGGTCTGGGGCCGCTTCTCAGCGACCAGGGCTTTGCGCCCTTTGCCGACCACGCCAAGATGGTCAAGCACCTGTTGCAGCGCGTGGTGGGGATGGAAAGTGTGCGGCTGCAAAGCGTTGAGCCGGCTTCCGAGGTTGTCGTAACCGCGGGCGGCTATGCGCCTGCGCCGAGAATCCCTGCGCCTGGAGCAGGAGGCGCCGGTCGTGCGCTGCCGCGCCATCGGTCGAGCGGGGGACGATTGCGGCTCGCGCGTTCACACATCGCTCTGTGCAGCGATACTGGAACCGATCATGCTGGCGCTGCCGACAATCCTGGCCCTGCAGACAATGGGGAACAGAATCCGGACTGGCGGCGTCCCTGAAGTGACGGCTGCGAGCAATCAGCCATGCGCCGCCGAACATGAATGAGCAGAATGAACACAGCGAGTACTACGAGTACTGCGACGAGATTGCGAGGAACTTGAGAGATCTTGAAACCATATTTGGCAACACTTGGATCTGAACAACGCAAGAGCAAATCCGCCAGGAAGCCCGCCAATGGCGAGGCAGGCCGCTCCAGGCGCAGTAACGGCGACGTGCAGACCGGCGCACGGCCCGCGATGCAACATGCCACAGACAACGGGCCGGTTCCTGCGCCGACTTTCGGCAAATATATGGATCTTGCCAACATGACGACTTTGCAGATTACGGATGACCTCGACGTCCTGCTTGCCGTCCTGCCGGAGCGCGTGCGCGAGCGCCTTGAAGCGCTTGAGCAGAACAGCGATTTGCTTGAGGTTGTCCTTGACCTTGGGCGCAAGCCTGAAGCGCGTTTCCCCAACCGTGAGGAGTTTCTGGGGGACACCGAAGTCAGCCTCGACGACATCCAGAAGGTGATTAGCCGGATTGGCGATTTCGGTGGCGACAACCGCGCCGGCATTGAGCGCACACTTCACCGCATCTCTGCAATACGCAATCGCAAGGGGCAGGTGATTGGGCTTACCTGCCGCGTGGGGCGCGCCGTCTACGGCACAATCGACATCATCAAAGACATTGTGCTGAGCGACAAGAGTATTCTGCTTCTGGGCCGGCCGGGCGTGGGCAAGACGACGCTCCTGCGCGAGGCGGCGCGCGTGCGCGGCGAAACCGGCGCGTGGTTGTTGTTGACACGAGCAACGAAATTGCGGGCGATGGCGACATCCCCCACCCCGGCATCGGCCGTGCGCGGCGTATGCAGGTGCCCGACCCCGCCCTCCAGCACGAGGTGATGATCGAGGCCGTGGAGAATCACATGCCGCAGGTGATCATCATTGACGAAATCGGGCGCGAACTCGAAGCCGTTGCGGCGCGCACGATTGCCGAGCGGGGCGTGCAGTTGGTGGGCACGGCCCACGGCAACACGCTTGAAAATCTGATGATGAACCCGACCCTTTCGGACCTTGTGGGCGGTATTGAGTCCGTGACACTTTCCGACGAAGAAGCGCGCCGGCGCGGTACGCAGAAGAGCGTGCTCGAGCGCAAAGCGCCGCCAACGTTTGATGTGCTGATCGAAATCCTCGATCGCCAGCGCATGGCAATCCATCACGATGTTGGCGCCGCAGTGGACGCCATGTTGCGCGGCCGCGTAATCCCGCCCGAAGTGCGCTCGCTGGATACCAATGGCCGCGTGCAGATCGAAGCCGCCGAAGTGGCCCCAACCGACGCGCGCGGCGTGGATATGTCGGGCCGCAAGACGGCGGCTGGGCGGCCGGGGGTGCAGCGAAGCTACGCACCATCCGGCGCGACCCGCAACGGTGGCTATGAGGCCCCAGCCGACTACGTTACAAGTGGCGGTTCAGCGGTCGGGCCTACCGGCAGGCGCCCAAGTGGCGGCCAGTCCGGCAATGGTGGCGGCGCGGTGACGCCTGCGCTTGGCAACCACCGCTCGCTTGAGGGCCATGCGGCCTGGAATGATGCCGCGCCGGTGATCGATTCTACGCCGGCGGGGGAGGAAGAGGCAGCGGGAGATCAAGCCGACAGGCGCCGCCTTACACGCATCTATCCCTATGGCATTGGCCAGAACCGGCTGCGCACCGCGGCGGCAAGTCTGAATGTGCCGGTCCAGTTCGTCGAACATCTCAATCAGGCCGATGCCGTGGTGACGCTGAAGAACTACTATCGGCAGCAGCCGCAACCGCTGGTTGAAGCGGAGCGTCGAGGCACGCCGATTTACATTCTGCGCAGCAATACGATCACCCAAATGGAGCAGTGTCTTGTCGACATGTTTCACTTGACGCAGGATCAGACCAATGCCTTCGACACAGCGATGCAAGAGGCGCAGTTGGGAATTCAGCGCATTATGAACGGGGCCAGCGATGTCGAGCTAAGCCCGCAAGCGGCGGGAATCCGCAGCCAGCAGCATCAACTCGTTCGGGCAGCGAACCTCATCAGTCACTCGTACGGGCGCGAGCCTTACAGGCGGGTGCGCATGTTCCGCAAATAGCAAAGCTGCATGAGTTAAGTGAAGCGAGGCTTTCACCATCGAAAGCCTCGCTTCATTGCAAGTATTCCGTACCCGCAGTAATATAGTCCCCTCTATCCTGCAACCACGCCCCACCCGATTCCGGATCGCATGTGAGTCTCTTCGTCACCTTTGAAGGTCCAGACGGCAGTGGCAAGTCGACGCAGTTGTTGCTCCTGCGTGCGGCGCTGGAGGCGCGCGGGTTCGCCGTAGTGGCAACACGCGAGCCGGGCGGAACGCGCATCGGCAACACGGTGCGCTCACTTGTGCTTGACCCGGCAAACCCCGAGATGAGCCCGCGCACCGAAACGCTGCTCTATGTAGCGGCGCGCGCCCAGATTGTCGACGAGGTGATTCGTCCGGCGCTGGCCGCAGGCGGCGTGGTGCTTTGCGATCGGTATGGCGACAGCACGCTTGCCTATCAGGGCTATGGCCATGCCCAGTCACTCCATGCACTGCGTGAGCTCAATGCCTATGCCACAGGTGGGCTGCAGCCGGACCTAACACTCTATATTGACATCGATGTGGCCACGGGCATCAGCCGCAAACCTGCCGGCGGGCTGGATCGACTAGAGGCGAACGCGCTTGCCTTTCATGAAGCCGTGCGCGCAGGGTATCATACGCTCGCACAGGCCGAGCCGGAGCGGTGGCTTCTGCTTGACGGCGGCCAGTCAATCGAATCCTTGCACGGCCAGATTCTGGAACGCGTCACCCACACGCTCGCGCCACGCCCCTGAGTCGGACACTCCACCGGACCCCTGCCAACATACCAGGAGAAAAAGCATATGAAGTTGATTATGGCCATTATCAACAGCGACGACAGCCGCAATCTTCTCGACAGGCTGGCGCGTCGCGGCTTCTCGGCGACCGTGACGTCAACCACGGGCGGGTTCCTGCCGCGTGGGCAATACCACCATCTTCTGCGGTGTCGCCGATGACAAGGTCGACGAGGTGCTGTCCATCGTGCGCGAAAGCTGCCCCAACCGCGTACAGTATGTCACCCCGTTGCCGCCGGTGATGGAGCCGGGCGAAGTCAACATCCCCACCCCAGTGGAAAAGCACGTAGGCGGCGCAACCATCTTCGTGCTGAACGTCGACCACTTCGAAAAGATCTAGCTGCCTGCGCCTTCCGCGCGCTCCCATTTCGCACTCTGGCCCGTTCCGGCTGCAACCGAATCGACTTGTCACTCGCGCGGCGAGGATTCTCACTATGCTGCGTCTGTTTTGCGCGCGGCACGCCAAAGACACAGAGGCCCACCGCTACTTCAACTCAAGGTGCTGCAAAAAATGAAGGCGTAACTTTCGACAGGTGAGAAGTCCGGAGTTGGAGCGTATCCTGGCTGATAGAGGAGGAGTTATGTGGTTCAACGACATCATGCTCGGCATCATCAATTCGCCCGTGCACGGCATGATGAGCGGCAGCATCATGGCGCTCACCTACACCGGGCGCAAAAGCGGCAAATCCTACACAACGCCGGTCAACTACATTCGCGAACGCTTGCCGAATGGCGGCGAACGACTCTGGACACTAAGCGAACGGGACCGCACGTGGTGGCGCAACTTTCGCGGCGGGGCGCGAGCCACGCTCGGCATTCAGCGCAACTCCTTCCCGGTCATCGGTTACGCGATCGAGGAACCCGCGGCTGTGGAGGAGGCGTTGGCGCACTATCTGGAAATGTCGCCGGGTACAGCGCGCTTTGTTCATGTGACCAAGGCGAATGGGGTGATCGACGTTGCGTCCCTCAAGGCGGCGGCGCAGAAGCAGGTGCTTGTCTACTTTGAGCTTGTTGAGGATATTGAAGAAGTTTGAGGTGTTGAGGGACTTGAAGAAACTAAAGTTGACGCGTCAGTGCCATTTCAAGGAGAAGGAAAGTGAAAACCGTACGTGTACTTGCTGCTCTTGCCACACTCGCCGTTGCGCTCCTTTTGTCAGGGTGTGCGGGCTTTCCGCTCAAAAGCCTCATCGGGTCGGGGCAGACGGTGAGCCGGGACTATGACTTGGCGGGATTTGATTCGGTGCAGACGGGTAATGCGTTTGACCTAGCGATTACGCAAGGGGACACCTATGCAGTGAAAGTCACAGTTGACGACAACGTAGCGGACAATCTAATCGTCGAAAAGCGGGGCAACACCCTTGTGATCACGCTGCGACCGGGGGCCTACAGCACTCTGACGCTGCAGGCGGAAATCACTATGCCGGCGCTGGCCAAACTGGCGCTCAGCGGTGCTTCCAGTGCGGCGCTTGTGGGTTTTGCCGGCGGCGATCAGTTTGACGCATCGCTCTCCGGTGCGAGCAGGCTCACGGGCGAGATGTCGGCTACGCACACCGAACTTGACGTTTCCGGTGCAAGCAGCGTAACGTTGAGCGGCAACGGTGATTCACTCGAAGTCAAGGGCTCCGGGGGCAGCAAGCTGAATCTGGGGGACCTTGCCGTGCAGAGCGCATCCGTTGATCTCTCCGGCGCGACCAGTGCGCTGGTCAACGCAGTGCAGGCCCTTGATGTGACTGCCGGCGGTGCATCAAGTGTCGAGTACCTCGGCGACCCGGCCCATGTGAGCGAGAAGACCAGCGGCGCGTCGTCCGTCCGGCGGCACTGAGTGCGGCAGTATGAAACCCTGGGCGGTTACTGTGCGTATTGTGTGACGAAGGGCTCGTCCACCGGCGTCAGTACGATGGGCGAGCAAGCGTGGAGAGAAACCAGCCGCCTTTGCGGTGAAGCACTTTGCGGCGACTGAGCCGTCAACAGGAGGAAGCAAATGGAATCTTCAGACAGGAAGTTGCGACGGCAGAATGGCGTGTTTGCAGGTGTTTGCGGTGGTCTGGGAGCTTTTTTCGGCATTTCGCCCAACTGGTTCCGCCTGCTCTTTGTGCTGCTGGCGCTGCCGGGCGGCGTCCCAAGCGTCCTGCTCTACATCATTCTGTGGATTGTGATGCCGCGCGCTTAGTGCTGCGTCTTGCAAGTGTGCCTATGAATCGTAGCGGGGGGCTTCCAGCCCTCCGACAGTTGTGCCGAAAGGTCGGAGGGCTGGAAGCCCCCCGCTACGTAATGCGAGTTTTTTGCGAGATGCAGCACTTAGGGTGATTTCTCACAAGTGCGTCGTGGAAACGTAGCGGCTGCTTCAGCTGCCGTTAGTCCGGGATGCGGCGCGATTGGCAAGGACGGCAGCTGAAGCAGCCGCTACGAGAGACAGCATCGCGCAAGCAAGCGCAGTTAAGGAAACGGGCAGCCAAAGGTGGCTGCCCGTCTTTTGTACCCACTTCGATCGTCTTGCAAGCACGATGTGCTGCATCGCCTATCCCTGAGAAATCACCTATCCCTGAGAAATGGTGTGCCACTTGCGGTCGTAGTAGAGTAACGGCCCGCCGTCTGCAGCGCTCCCCGATGCGATCACTTCACCTACGATGATTGTGTGATCTTCGCCATCGTAGGTGTGGCGCACCTCGCAATCAATCCAGGCCAGCGCATCGGCCAGGATCGGGCAGCCGGTGGCTGCGCAGAAGGTGTCGATGCCGGCAAAGCGGTCGTCCACCTCGGGAACCATGCCGGCGAAGCGCATGCCCCACTCCTTCTGCTCAGCGCGCAAAATGTTGGCGGCAAAGCGTCCGGTGCCGATGATCACGTCATGCGTGAAGAGGCGTTTATTGACGCTGATGAGAACTTGCGGAGGGGCAATGCTCAGGCTCGCAAGCGAACTCACGGTAATCCCTACGGGGCGACCATCCGCCGGGGAGGTGGCCGTAACCACGGAGACACCACTTGCCCAATGCGCCATTGCTTCCTTGAAAGCATCCACCTGAACACTCATCGCCGAATCCTTGACAGCCAAAGTCATTCGAATTGCCTCCAGTCCGCTGTGGACGACACTGGGAGATCGCGCGTCTACACACACAGTGTACTGCAATAATCCGTTTGCGGCGCGTAGCCTGAAGTCCAGTAGTGGTGCACGTCTTTTCGAGTGAACGCAATTGGCCCGCGCGGGTCATGCGCACTTCTGCCGCCGATTTGCTACAATAGCCGTAATGCAGCAGCGGCAACTTGAAGGATGCATGGCTCGTCTCCATATGGGAAGAAGCCTGCACGACGCAGACGCCTGAAGTGCGCCGCCACACCATCGGTGGCCAGCAAGGAGGAACCGAGCCATGAAGGGTATGCTCTACTTTCCCAGCCAGGACGAGCCAGTGGCGGTTCTGGATGATGTCAAGCTGATTCACTACGACGATAATCACAAGGCGGCGCCCGCGCGCGCTTTCTACAAGTCGAGCCGCTTGAACGCCGGGCGCACCATGCTCGAACTACAGCGTGATGACCGTATGGTGCTCAAGCTTGACGATGGCAGCGGCGCCAACGTAGTGCTCCAGCACTCGAGTATGGATGCCGACGGCAACAGCGTGGGCGTATTGCGGGTGCTTGGCCCGCTTGCGGGTTAGCGGCTTGCCCGATTCGCCGCAAGCGGCGCTGCGCCAGTCGCCCGACGCGTGGTGGCTGGCGTTTTTCGTGCCGGATCAGTTTCCGGAGCCCTGCCTTTTACATGACTAATCAACAGACCGGACAAGAGAGTGGAACTCCCGCAAATGCGCGCTCACGCAGGGGAAACCGTGGGCGCTACTGGCTGGGTTTCGTGCTTGGCTTTGCGCTGATCGCGCTGGTTTCGTGCGGCGGCGTGGCGATGGCGCTGGGCTTCAACGGCGAAACGCTTGCCCAACTGCGGAGCGATGGTACGGCCTGGACACCGCCGACGCTGATTCCGACGCCTCCCGCCGCTGAACCGGGTTCTACACCGTTGGCCCCGGTTGACGGTCGCTTTGGCGAAGGGCAGACCGTTCTCAACGTTACAGGAAGCCGCGTCAATCTGCGCCAGACGCCTGGACATCTGGGCAAGTCCAGCAGTGACGTCCTTGCGCAATTGGAACCTGGCGCGGCGGTTCTAATTCTTGGTGACACGGCGGTGGCCGACAACCTCACCTGGTGGCGCGTTCGTTTTCGCGATTTGGAGGGCTGGGTTGCCGAGGCCACAGCCAGCGGCGTGACCATTCTGGGCCAGCCATAGATTCCACTTGATATCGTTGCATCGGCCGATGCGCGCCTTCCTCCCGCCACACATCTTCGTCCCCGCCGCGCACAGGCGCGACTTCCCATGAAATCAATCGCCGAATCGTTCAATGGCGCGTCTGTGTTGATTACCGGTGGCCTTGGCTTCATCGGTGCGACCCTCGCCCGGCAGCTTGTGGCGCTCGGCGCGGAAGTCACCCTTGTGGACAGCCTGATTCCCGAGTACGGCGGCAATCTCTTCAACATTGCGGGGATCGAAAACCAGGTGCGCGTCAACATCTCCGACGTGCGCGACGCGCACAGCATGCGCTACCTTGTGCAGGGGCACGATTATCTCTTCAATCTTGCCGGGCAGACGAGCCACATGGATTCGATGCAGGATCCGCTGACCGATCTGGAGATCAACAGCCGCGCCCAGCTCTACATCCTCGAAGCGTGCCGCCACGAAAACCCGGGGATCCGCATTGTCTTTGCCTCGACACGCCAGATCTACGGCCGGCCCGAACGGTTGCCGGTAGACGAGAGCCATCCCCTCCGCCCCGTCGACGTCAACGGCATTCACAAGATGGCGGGCGAGGCCTACCATACGCTTTACGGCCAGGTCTACGGGCTGCGCACGGCGGCGCTGCGCCTGACCAACACCTACGGGCCGCGCATGCGCGTCAAGGATGCGCGCCAGACATTTCTGGGCATCTGGATTCGGCTGCTGATTGAAGGCAAGCCCTTTGATGTGTGGGATGGCGATCAGTTGCGCGATTTCACCTTCGTGGATGATGCTGCCGACGCGTTCCTGCGCGCTGCGGCCGCGCTCAATGCCGATGCTCAGTCAGTGGGCGCGGTCTACAACCTGGGCGGCGAACCGGCCATCTCGTTGCGCGCGCTGGCGGCGCTGCTGGTGGAGGTTGGCGGCGGGGGCGAGTACACCACGCGCCCCTATCCGCCCGACCGCAAGCCGATCGACATTGGCGACTACTATGCGGACGACACGCGCATTCGCGTCGCACTCGGCTGGGCGCCGCAAACGTCGCTGCGTGATGGACTTGCACGCACGGTGGAATACTACAGGCAGCATCTCGCGGAGTATGTATAGGCAGTTGATTGGTTGATTGGTTTATTGGGTGATTGGTTGATTGGGTGATCGGTTGATTGGGTGATTGCGTCAAGCCGCGTAATGTGGGCCTTCGCTGCCTCACCCTTTCCCGCTGGGAAACGGGCTGGGCGCAAATCCCTTTTGTACGCCTACCGGTGCGATTGCCAACCCAGGAATGCCTTGTTTATGCGCGTCTCCCTTGAAATCCAAGCGCACAAGAAATCAAACGATCAGCATAAACCAGTCACCAATCAACCAATCAACCAATCAACCAATCAACCAAATCAACCAATCAACCAATCAACCAATCAACCAAATCAACCAATAAACCAATCAACCAATCAACCAATTATCAGTTCATCAATTATCCAACCTCCGCCCACCCCACCTGCTCAATGTCAAGTCTTGTCCACCGCAGCGTAACGTCGGTTTCATGGAATGTGCTGGCCCAGGGTGTCTCCATCGCCGTGGGCTTTGCGCGTTCCGTGTTGCTGGCGCGTATGCTCAACGTCGAGACCTTTGGCATCTACGCCGGCGCGCTGGCAATCGTGGCTGTGACGAGCGTTGTGGCCGATTTTGGTCTGGGCAGTGCATTTCTCCATCGTTCGCCCGAGACCGAGGATGAGGATCGTTCGGCCGCGGTCTACCTTACTCTGCAGACTCTGATGGCGCTGCTGTGGGCGGCGGCCATGCTGATCTTTGTTGCGGCGTGGTCAAGTGGCCCCACGCGTACGGCCCTGCTCGTGATTACGATGACCACTGCCGTGGAATTGATGATGCGCGTGCCGACGATGGTCCTCGTGCGGCGCGTGCAGCACAAGCGCACGGCCATGGTTGGCATCGTCAACATCGTTGTCGTCTCCATTCTGACGGTGGCGCTCGCCTGGCGGGGTGTCGAACTGTGGACGTTGCTTGCCGGCGAAATCGTCACGACCTTGATTCTGCTCACCGGCCTCGTCATCTGGCGGCCGCTGTGGAAGGCGCACTTTGCGTGGGATCGGGGGGTGGCACGCTACTTCTTTCACTTCGGCGCGCCGATCATGGCCGCCAATTTCCTTGAAACCGCAATCCAGCGGGTGGACGACATTTTCGTTCGCTACAGGCTGGGTGTGCGCGACATGGGCTATTATTCGCGCGCCTATACCTTCGCCTCCTATCCGCGCAACATCCTCTCGGCGCCCGTGACTCTGGTGGCGGGCGGCACATTCGCCGAAGTGGCGGACAATCGGGTAAAGTTATCGAAGGCTTTCTTCCGGACGAGTGCGCTGCTGGTGCGGGCCGGCTTTCTGCTGGCAGGCTGGCTAGTGTTGATCGCACCCGAGTTTGTCACGCTGCTGCTTGGCGACAAATGGCTGCCCATGGTGCCCATCTTCCGCCTGATGTCCGTCTTTGCGCTCATCGACCCGCTGCGCGATCTGCTGACGACGATCTATGTGGCCGTGGGGCAGCCGCGCAGGTTGATGCGCTACAAGTTCATCCAGTTGCTCGTGCTCGTCCTGGGTCTCTTCCTGCTGGGTGAGCGGTGGGGCACGGTCGGTGTGGCGCTGGCGGTTGACCTGATGCTGATCGTCGGTATTGCCCAGTTGATGTTCGGTGCGCGCCCGTGGGTTGATTTTTCGGTGCGCCGCCTCTTTGCGTGGCCGCTGCTGGCGCTGGCTGGTTGGCTTTGCCGGTGTGCTGGCGGCGCAGTCTTACTGGTCTACCGACCTGAACCTGTGGCTCTCGGCAATCTTGAAGAGCGCGATCTTCGGCGGTCTGTATGTGGCCGTGCTCTGGCTGGGCGAGCGCCGCCGCCTGCTGGAGATGTGGGGCGTGCTGCGCAGGGGGACGCGCAGAGTAGGCTCGAGGACGTCTTCATGGAGGTGGCGGCGTGGAGATTCCAGAGCTTGATCGACGGCCCCACCACCTGCCCGTTACCGAAACTCCAACATAATGAACCCAACGTATACCTTCACGGTCTTTACACCCACCTACAACCGGGCCCATACTCTCCATCGCGTCTACACCAGCCTCTGTGCGCAAACCTACCGCGACTTCGAATGGCTCGTCATTGACGACGGCTCCACCGATGGCACGGATGCCCTGATTGCTGGCTGGCAGCGCGAAGCCAACTTCCCGATTCGCTACATTTGGAAAGAGAACGGCGGCGCACACTCGGCGCACAATCGCGCCTTGGGCGAGGCGCGTGGTCGCTAGCGTAGGAGCAAACATGTTAGAGGTGGCGGCGTATACGCCTGGAAGCGCCATACCATCAGCGCGTTTTCGAGTGCGCCAGTATATCAATCTCCTGTGCTCCCATGGAATCGCGGTCACTGAACACATAGTTCGGTTCAGTTCCTACGCGCCGCCCACGCATCTGATGCGCCAGCTTTGGGCGGGTTCGATGTTGGCGCTACGCGTACCGGCGATTCTATCTTCTTACTGCGCTGATGTGACGTTGCTGCAGCGCTTTTTTCTCTCCGAACACTTCACTCTGGAGGGGCAGACCAGACGCCCACGAGTACTGGATGTAGACGACGCCATCTTCATCCGAGGGGGCAAATCCACACAGCGTCTCGCGTGGCCTGCAATTCCATTATTTGCGGTAACACTTACCTGGCCGAACACTTTGTCCGCTGGAATCCGAACATTAGCGTTATCCCAACCGGCGTGGATGTCACACGGTTTCGGCCACCGGAGCGCCCGCGGAATGGAGGACAATTTACAATTGGCTGGACAGGTAGCAGTTCGAACTTGCCGTATCTGCTGGCAATCGAACCCGCGCTTGCAAAAGTCCTGCGTCAAATACCGGGATCGCGGTTGCTTGTCTCATCAGACCGCATGCCGCATTTCAAACTTGTGCACCCCGAGCGCGTCGAGTACGTTCCGTGGTCTGAACAGAACGAGGTTGAAGTCATCCAGCGTATGAGTGTGGGCTTGATGCCGCTGGAAGATACGGAATGGACACGCGGGAAGTGCAGCTACAAAATGCTGCTCTACATGGCCTGCGGAAAGCCCGTAGTCGTGTCGCCGGTCGGCATGAATGCCGAAGTCCTGAGTCAGGGACTTATTGGTTTCGGTGCGGCGACTCATGACGATTGGGTTGAAGCACTTGTCAATCTCGGGCAGCAGCCTGAAAACGTCCAACACATCGGAACGATAGGAAGATGCGTTGTCGAGCAGAAGTATGCAATTGAGATCACTGGGGCAGCGTTAGCCCAGCACCTGAATCAATACAGGCATTGAGTTTGGACGCTGCATTTCGGAAATGGGTAGGCGAATTGAGGTTTGGCACAATCATTTGATGTACGGCAAGTTACCCGAAAGACCATGTTTGTGGTGACCCGGAATTGATCAATCGTGGTGGTGCGACGACGCTTGGCGGCCGACGCGCAAAGCTGTAAACTACCACGGCCCGCGTTTCGGAGTTGTCAAGCTGGAGTCTGCGGTGCTGCAGGTGATTTGAAGGTCGATCAATGAAAGCTCAAGAGTTGAAAGCGAACTACTCCTTTACAGTCTTCACCCCCACATTCAACCGAGCGCATACATTGCATCGGGTCTATGAGAGCCTCTGTGCGCAAACGTTTCGCGACTTTGACTGGCTGATCGTGGACGATGGCTCGACCGATGGGACGGAGGCGTTAGTCGCTCAATGGCAGCAGGAAGCGGACTTTCCTATTCGCTACTTGTGGAAGGAAAACGGCGGCGCCCGATCAGCGCACAACCGTGCAATACAAGAAGAACTAGGCCGCTTCTTTGTCGCGATTGGTTCTGATGACGCCTGCGTCCCAGAGGGGCTTGAGGTTCTGCTGGCAGCTTGGAATTCAATTCCCGCGGCGCGGCAAAATGAGTTTGCATTTGTCACGGCGCTGTGCCGCGATTCAGACGGCAACCTCATTGGCAATAAGTATCCCCTTCCTGTATTTGATGGCTTCTTGCCGGATATCGCCTACATTGAGAAGGTTCGGGGTGACAAGTGGGGATTAGTAGTGTCGGAGATTCTGCGACAGTACCCGTTTCCCGTGCTGCCCACGCGAACATCCCATATTCCAGAGGGTGTGATATGGATGCAGATTGGCGGTCGCTACCTAACGCGCGGTATCAATGAAGTCCTCCTGATTGTCTATCTGGAATCTGGTTCTCTATCGCGGCCTGATGGTGGCTCTTCGCTCGTCGCCCCTCGAATTGCACCTGCATTTGCCTATTACTACCGACAGATGTTGAGTGAGCAGGCACACTATGCGGTGCATGACCCAGTTTCTTTTGGCCACGCGGCCATCCATTACGTGCGCTTCTCATTTCATACAGGCATACCTGCGAACGGTCAGTGGCGGGCGCTGAAGGGGTGGCGGGCACACCTCCTGTACACAGGCGGTTTCGTTCCGGGTGTACTTGTCTACCTATTCGATCGCGGCAAGCTCAGTAGAGCAAGCAAGACTTCACGCGTCAATGCTATACCAGAGCAGCCGATCGGGGATTCATCTCGTTTTACTTTCGGCGCTAACTGGCGCCAGTTCCTCTCTCTGCTGGACGAGGCACGCATCGCGGATGCCGAAGCATCGCTGCGTCGACTGCTTCAGTTGCCGGAAAGTGGGCGACTCGACGGCCTGCGCTTTCTTGACATTGGTTCGGGAAGCGGTCTCTTCAGCCTTGCGGCGCGCCGGATGGGCGCCACCGTCCACTCGTTCGATTACGATGCAGAGTCAGTTGCCTGTACGGCAGAACTGAGGCGGCAATACTACCCTGAGGATCCGGACTGGGTTGTTGAGCAGGGATCAGCCATGGATACTGCCTATCTGGAGAGCCTGGGACAGTACGACATTGTCTATTCCTGGGGCGTGCTCCATCATACAGGGTTCATGTGGCAGGCCATGGAAAACGCCAATTCTTGCGTGAAGCCCGGTGGCCGGCTCGCGGTTGCGCTCTATAACCGACGGCCAAGTTCGCCTCGATGGTGGAAGGTCAAGGAAACCTACAATCGTTCGGGGGTCGTGGTCCGCTCGCTGTTGGTATGGGGATACTATGGTGCGCGGCGTAACCAGTCGGCTGCTCAAGGGTCAATCACCGTTAACGCTGCGGCGCGGTATGAACCTCTACCATGATGTTGTTGATTGGGTAGGCGGTTTTCCCTATGAGTACGCATCGCATGCCGAGGTTGTGGCATGGGGCAGCGCTGAATGGATTGGCGCTGCTTAGTTCCACACAAACGCACTCCATCGGCTGCAACGAGTTCCTGTTCTTCAAGCCTTGAGGTGCATTCGTGAAGGTTCTCTTCGTCATTCGCTCGCTTCATCGCGCCGGAGCCGAGCGCCAACTTGTGACGCTGGCGGCCGGCTTGCAGGTGCGAGGGCATGACTGTGCAGTCGCCGTTTTCTATGCTGGCGGCGCATTGGAGGCCGAACTGCTTGCTACAGGCGTTCGATTGCTGCCTCTGGACAAGCAAGGGCGCTGGGATACAATTGAATTCCAGCGCCGGCTTGTTAGGCTCGTCCGCAGCGAAACGTCCGATGTACTCCACACCTACCTGAGTGGTGCCAACTTAATGGCGGCACAACTCAAATTGTTGCTTGGCGGCGTCCCGCTGGTGTGGGGCGTCCGCGCTTCACATGTGGATATGCGCGTTTATGACCGATTGCACGCGCGCCGCCTACCGCGTCGAGCCGCTGGCCGCACGCGCCGCTGACCTGGTGATCTGCAATTCGCAAGCTGGACGTGGTGCGGCGATAGCCATGGGCTATCCAGCCCAGCGCACAATCACAATTGAAAACGGCATTGATACGGCGCGCTTTCGTCCCGACGCGGATGCCCGCAAGGAAATCCGCGAAGGATGGTGCATCGATGACGAAGTTCCGCTGATCGGCATCGTCGGCCGGCTCGATCCACTTAAAGACCATGTCTCTTTTCTTTATGCCGCAGCGACTGTTCAGAAGTGGCAACCTGCAAGCCGCTTTCTGATTCTGGGTGACGGTCCAGACGAGAAACGCGCCAATTTGGCAGACGTGGCAGCGGCGCTGGGACTGACCGATGCGCTGCGCTGGGAATGGGCGCAGGGTGAAATGGAAAGCATGTACCCGGCCCTCGATGTATTGGTCTCAGCGTCCACGACTGAGGGCTTCTCCAACGTCATCGCCGAAGCAATGGCGTGTGGCGTGCCTTGCGCCGTGACGGACGTGGGCGACTCGGCACTGATTGTGGGCGACACGGGCGCCGTGGTCCCGCCCTCCGATCCCGAGGCACTGGCGCAGGCGATCCTCTCGGTGCTGGAACGACGTTCGGCCGCGTTGTCTGGGGCAGCACGAGCGCGCATTGTCGAGAACTTCACGGTCGAGCGCATGGTCACGCGCACAGAAGCGGCGCTGGCGGCTGTTGTTGATCGTGCTAAGCACCGGAAGGGGAAGTAGGGATCCTTTCTCGCGGGCACAGAGGATGGCAACCCACCGCGCTTGTTTCCTTTCATCGCTTCTACTTACTTCATTCACACCATTTCTCCCCCACCCATGTGCGGAATCGTTGGTTTCTGGTCTCCATCTGTCGCGGCGGAAGCGGCTCCGGCATTGCTCACACGGATGGAGCAGGCGCTGCGCCACCGCGGCCCTGACGACGAGGGCGTCTGGCACGACGCTCCCTCCGGCGTGGGCTTCGGCCATCGCCGTCTTTCGATTGTGGACCTGAGCCCGCTGGGCCACCAACCCATGTCCTCGGCCTCGGGACGCTACACCATCTGCTTCAATGGCGAGGTCTACAACTGGGCCCCGCTCATGGAGGAACTGCGCGGCGCCGGCGTCACCTTTCGCGGCCACTCGGACACGGAAGTGATGCTGGCGGCCTTCGAGCAGTGGGGCATCGAGCAGTCCGTGCGCCGCTTCATCGGCATGTTCGCCTTCGCCGTGTGGGATGCGCAAGCGCAGCGGCTGCACCTCGTGCGCGACCGGCTGGGCATCAAGCCGCTCTATTACGGCCGCCAGGGGGGATCGTTCCTCTTTGGGTCGGAACTCAAGGGCATCAAGCCCCACCCCGAGTTTACGGGCGTAATCGACCGGAATGCCATCGCCCTCTATCTGCGCCACAACTACATCCCGGCGCCCTGGTCAATCTATCAGGGAATCTACAAGCAGCCGCCGGGGACGATTCTCACGCTCTCTGCGGCGCATGAGGAACCCGTAATCGCCCCCTTCTGGTCGGCGATGGAGGTTGTGGAGGCCGGGCAAGCGCAGCCCTTTGGCGGGCCGCCCGACGCCGCCATTGAGGAACTCGACGCGTTGCTGCGCGACGCAGTGCGGCTGCGCATGATGGCCGATGTGCCGCTTGGTGCGTTCCTCTCGGGCGGGGTGGATTCGTCGCTCATCGTCGCTCTCATGCAGGCGCAGAGCGAACGCCCCGTACGCACCTTTACCATCGGCTTCACCGAGGCCGCCTACAACGAAGCGCCCTTTGCCATGGCTGTGGCCCGCCACCTGGGCACAGACCATACCGAACTCTACGTAACGCCCGAACAGGCCATGGACGTCATTCCGCGCCTGCCTGCGATGTACGATGAACCCTTTGCCGATTCGAGTCAGATACCCACGTTTCTGGTGTCGGAGTTGACGCGCCGCCACGTCACCGTAAGTCTCTCGGGCGATGGTGGCGATGAACTCTTTGGCGGGTATGGTCGCTACGTGCAGGCGCAGGCGATCTGGTCACGGCTTGGCCGGGTGCCGCCGGCGGGGCGTTTGCTGGCCGCAGCCACCATCGCCGCCACGCCCGATTCATTGCTCAATGCCGGCTTCGGCTGGCTTGCGCCCATCTATCGCCGCTATGGGCGCGACGGCAAGCCCGCCGACAAGCTGCGCAAACTGGGCGAACTGCTCGATTCGGCGTCGAGCCACGATTTCTACCTGAAGAATGTCTCGCACTGGTCGTCGCCCTCCAGGCTGGTTCCGGGCGCATACGAACCATTGACCGCGCTGACCGACCCATCCCGGCGCGTTGCACTGGCTGACTTCTACCAGTGCATGATGTACATCGACCTCGTCAGCTATCTGCCCGACGACATCCTCGTCAAGGTGGATCGCGCGAGCATGGCCGTGGCGCTCGAGGCGCGTGTTCCCTTGCTCGACCATCGCGTTGTTGAGATGGCGTGGCGGCTGCCCATTGATCTCAAGGTGCGCAACGGCGAGACCAAGTGGATTCTGCGCCAGGTGCTCGATCGCTATGTGCCGCGTAACCTCATCGAGCGCCCCAAGATGGGCTTTGGCATTCCCATTCACCAGTGGCTGCGCGGGCCGCTGCGGGAGTGGGCCGAAAGCCTGCTTGACGCTGAACGGCTGCGCAGCGAGGGCTACCTGAATCCCGCGCCGATTCGCGCGCGGTGGGCCGAGCATCTGGCGGGCGATCGCAACTGGGGTTATTCGTTGTGGGACGTGCTGATGTTCCAGGCCTGGCTCGAGAATGAGCGAGGCTGCTAAGCGTGGAACCCAGGCCGCCGACGCCGGTGCTTCACCTGATTACTGAACTCGCCAATGGAGGCGCGCAAAGCGCACTCCTGCGGCTGTTGGAACGCACCGATCGCACGGCCTGGGCGCCCACAGTGGCCTGCTACTACAATGGCAACAAACCCGTCGCGCAGGCCATCCGGGCGTTGGGCGTTGATGTGGTAGATCTCGGAATGGCGGGGCGTGCCAACCCAGCCGCATTTGGCCGGCTGTACAAATTGCTCCGGCAAGTGCGTCCGACGATCTTGCACACATGGATGTTCCACGCCAACATACCCGGCCGCGTCGTTGGCCGGGTAGCCTGCGTACCAGTGATCATCTCGTCCGAGCGCACAATGGGCCAGGAGAGCCTCGTCACGCCGGCGGCTCAACCGCGCGACCGCACCCCTTGCCGACCGGATCATTTGCGTATCGCAAAGCGTCGCCGACTACGGCGCGCAAGCCATTGGCTTGCCTGCCGCCAAGCTCGTGGTGATAGCCAACGGCGTGGATGTCAACCGGTTTCGCCCGCGCAGCGTTGGAGAAGAAGCCGACGCGCCCGTCCGGTTCATCTATGTGGGGCGGCTCGAGCCGGTGAAGGGCGTCGACCTGGTTCTGCAAGCGGCGACCCTTTTGCGCTCGGCGCTGCCTGGGGGTGCCCCTGCGTGGTCCCTGACGCTGGCGGGCGACGGATCGCAGCGCGCCGCACTTGAGGCGCAAGCACATGCGCTGGGGTTGGCTGATCGGGTACGCTTTCTCGGTACGCGCCAGGACGTGGCCAACCTGCTTTCAAGCAACGACGTCCTTGTGCTCCCGTCGCGTTGGGAAGGGATGCCTAATGTCGCGCTCGAAGCAATGGCCTGCGGACTCCCCGTGATTGCCACGGCGGTTGGCGGCACCCCCGAGGTGGTCGCGCACCGAGAAACAGGCATCCTCGTCCCGCCCGAACAGCCACTCGCGCTCGCGCAGGCCATGGCTGTGCTGCTGGCAGATGCATCGCTGCGGGAGAAGATGGGCCAGGCAGGCCGACGCCGGGTCGAAACCGAATTCTCGATCGATACCGCCGTCGCCCGCACGGAGGCGCTGTACCGCGAGTTGCTTGCCAAACCAAGGTAACCGGGGCGACAAGTCCTCGCGTCACGCCAGCCGCGACGCCACGCAATCAACCTGTCAACCTGTCAACCAATAAACCAATCAACCAGGTATCGTCCCCCCACTCACCCAACCCCTCGCCCATGTCAAACTCCTACTACAACGTTCAGAAGACCTTCATGCGCGGCGTGCAGGTGCGCGACATCGCCGAGCCGCTCCCCTCGTTTGATGCGACGACGCCCGCTGCAGAGGCGCGTGCTGCGCTCGAAGCACGCGGCGGCATTGTCGTAGGCGTGCGCACGGGCGGCTTCGTCACCGCCTGCGCCGATCTCGAGGCGCTTGTGGGAGGGACGTGCGGGGAGTGCGCGCGGCCGCTCGAAGCGGCGCGCATTCTTTCCGACAGCGCGACGCTGGCCGAACTCGTTCACGCGCTGGATAGCGAGCCCTATGTGTTCATCAGGCTGCTTGGCGCGGTCAGCGGGCTTGTCACCCGTGCCGATCTCGAAGACCCGCCCGTGCGCATGTGGCTCTTCGGGCTGCTTTCGTCGATTGAGGCGCGTTTCGTGATGGTCATTGAAGAGCACTTTGGCGCCGACAATTCCGCCGCCTGGGCCGCTTCCATTTCATCGGCGCGCCTTGAGAAGGCAGTCGAACTCCAGGCCGAGCGACGGCGACGGCAACTGAACGCAAACCTGCTCCATTGCCTGCAATTCTCCGACAAAGCGCAGATCGTCGCTCGCAACGAGGCGTTGCGCACACTTGTGGGCTTCGCCTCGCGCAAGCGTGCCGAACAGCGCATCAAAGAAGTCGAGCGCCTGCGCAACAACCTCGCACATGGCCAGGAGATTGTCGCATCGGATTGGGACGCGATCGTCACCCTTGCAGAAAACCTGGAGCGGCTTGCACCGCTTGCGGCCGACGAGGCCGATGCGAGTGGCACAGCGTCCTGACTTGATTCCCCACCCCTATCGACAGGCCGTGAAACGCGAACGGGGATCCACTCCGTTGGCGTGCCCATTATGGAAGCATCGCGCCAACGGAATCGATCCGCGGCAGGAGCTCACGCGTCTAGCCCACGGCAGTGCTCTATGGACATGGCAAACGACGAGGCGCAGGAGGCCGACGGCTACTCGCCCTGCAATAGAGATACAGCCGCGCGCACCATCTCCACTTCGCTAACGAGGCCTGCGTCCACCAGTTGCCGGACGGTGGTCGCCGGGTCCTGGTCCGCAGGCAGCGAAAGCGCGGCCAGCAGATCTTCCAGCGAGATCTGCGCTTGGTCCGCTATTTCGGCAAGTGTCTGTTTGCCCTTGATCGCGGCACCCGGCAGAGTCTCACCATCCGGAAGAGCCGTCGGACCCGTGCCATCGCCTGCACCACTTCTTTGGGGCAGCGAAACGGGTGTCTCATTCGGCGTTTCAAGTGGGGCCGGTGGTGTGGCTGGTTGTGGAACGATGGTCGGTGCCACCGAACTCGTCGGTGCTGCGATGACTGCGGCAGGTGGGACTAGCTGGGGCGAGGGCGCCGCGGTTGCGCTTGCACCTTGGGCCAAATACTCGTCAATGGCGTCACGCAGGAGAGCGATGTCAAAGCCCTCGGCCACACCTTCCAGGTCCTTGAGCGCGCTATCCGGTAAATCGTTTGGCAGTCCAGCCAGCCTGCGCACATCCTCCGAGCTGATTCCAAAGCCGTCAGCGACCTGCTGTAGTGTCATCCATCCCTTGATCTCTGCGCCTTGGGTTAGATGCGTCACATCGACCATCTCTTTGCCGCTCACAATCCAGTTGCCGTTTGCCATGGCGACAGCAACCACACCGAGGAAGAGGCCGACAGCAAATAGGGGTACGAGAAATCGATTGACGATCACTTGGCGCTCCTCTCAGCGGGGACGTTCGAACCTTGACCAGTATTGCGCAGGTTCTTCCACCACAAGACCGGTGCGAAACGCACTTCGAGCGTGGCGTGGCGCGGACAGGTGTCCACGCATTCGAGGCAGTTGATGCAGTTTGCGCTGACGAACGGATCGGCCGCGGCAACATCAATCCCCATTGGGCAGGGTCGGTTGCAAAGGGCGCAGCTCTTGCATGAGGACTCGCTGCGATGGATACGCAGCAGACTCACGTGATTGGTGAGGCTGAGCAGACCACCGAGCGGGCAGGCATATTTGCACCAGAAACGCGGTATGAAGAAGGACCCTGTAAGGATGGCGACGGCGATCGAATAGGCAAGCCAGTTGTTCGCGAGGTTGAAATCAAACAACCATCCCAGGCCAAAGAGCGTGCGATAGGGATCGTAGTCCGCAAACCAGAGGCGTGCCGTGCTGATGGTCATGTAGAGAATGAGCCCGAGCATCAGGTAGCGACCGAAACGCAGCCACCGGTCGATTTTGAGGGGCACGCGCACTTCGGGAAGGCGAAGATGCGTGCGCAGCCACGTAAGCCCGTCCTGCAAGGTGCCGAAAGGGCAAATCCAGCCGCAGAAAGCAGCCCCCGCGACGAGCGCCGAGAGGAGCAGCCCGAGGCCAAGCACGATGTTTGAGGGATGTGTCTTGGGGACAAACAGACCACTCGTCCACGTGCGCCATAGCGTCTCTACGGCGCCGAAGGGGCAGAGCGCGTCAATTGACGCAGAAGTCACACTCCCTTCGAACAAGCTGTGGCGCAGACTTGCCAGAATGATGAACACAAGAAAGGCTAGCTGGGCTGACCGCCTGGCGATACGGGTTTTCGAGATTGCTTTGCGCTTGCGGGGTCGAGGAAGTGCCGAGGATTGGGCAGACATGGATACTCTCCGGTGTTGGCAGTTGGCCGCGCTTGCGGTCGACGGCTCCAGACGTTTGAGGCAGTGTACGCATTTGAGATGGAGGTCTCGTGGAGATGATGTGCAGATTGTGTCGTCATCGTGATGTCGAAATGGCGTGTGCGCGACGCGGTTGACAACCCCACGGTGGCGTGGTAGTGTGAAGTCACCCACACCGCTTTTCACCCCTGATCACGGCATGCTCCGTCGAGGCGCGAATGCCACTTTGTTGTCGGCGTGCGGAACCCTCTACCCAGACTGAATCTTCCTCCCGAGCTACATACCGGTCGCTGCGCGTCGCTCGTTGCGCCGCGCCGATTTGCCTTGCGTTCTGGGCGCAGCCAACTTTGCTGCGCCTTTCCTTGTTGCCGCTGAATGTTCCATTGACTCACGAATGGAGGCTGTATGTTGACTGATGCGGATATCCGTATGCTTGTGGAGTTCGAGAGCCACGACGCACCTGTGCTCACTGTTTACCTGAACATGGACCCCACGCGGCGTGGCGCCGACGCCTACAAACTCGCGCTGCGTGCCCTGCTCGACAAGGCGGAGGGAGCGGCGGCAGAGGACATCAAGCGTGTGCAGAACTATGTGGAGATGGGCTACAACTGGCAGGGGCGCGGCCTGGTGATGGTCAGTTGCGCGGGGCACAATCTGTGGTGGGCGCGAGCCTTTGAAGTGCCGGTTGCCGATGCGGCCTACGTCAGCTTTCGCCCCAATATTCGGCAACTTGCCACGCTGCTGGACTCGTACGAGCGCTACGGCGTCATCCACGTGGATTCAGAAGGTGCAAGGCTCTTCGTCTTCAACATGGGCCACCTTGAGAGCGCCGACGGCTTCCTCGGCCAGGAGGTGAAGATCCACCGCGCAGGTGGATGGGCTGCGGCGCGCTATCAGCGTCACGAGAAGGAAACGGCACACCAGAATCTGCAAGAGGCCGCCGAGATGGCCGAGACATTTTACCGTTCCGCCGACACGCGCCGCCTGATTTTGGCCGGCACGGATAAGACCGTTGCGCAGTTCCGCGACCTGCTAAGCAACCGTCTGCGCTCCATGGTCGTCGGCTCACTCAGCGTGAAGTCGAACGCCGCTCCTTCCGAGATCAGCGATCGCGCCCTGGAACTCGTCCAGAAGGCCGAAGAGGAGGAGGACCGGCGCGTGGCCGACCAGATTCTGGCGCTCTCGCACCAGGGAGGCAACGCCGTTGTGGGCCTGGAACGCACGTTGACGGCGGTTCAGGAGATGCGCGCCGAGCGCGTGGCGGTGGTTGGCACATTCGCGCAGCCGGCCTATCGTTTTGTGGATAGCGGCCTGATCGTGCTGGAAATTCACGAGGATGGTGCGTTGGGAAGTGGGCGCATCCAGGAATTGCCCGACGCGGTGGAGAGCGTTCTGCGCCGCGCACTGGTGCAAGGCATCGGCATCACCCTGCTCGACGCGCACAAGGGGCTTGAGGAGGCGGGGTCAATTGGGGCGCTGACGCGATTCTAGCAGGTCGGTGACACGAGGACTGGTTGATTGGTTGATACGGTGATTGGTTGATTGGGTGCCGCTGCTCGAACGGGAGATGAATGTCGTAGCGGCTGCTTCAGCTGCCGTAGTTCTGGGATGCGGCGACATCAGCCAGTTCGGCAGAGTTGGCAGTAGTGAAGAAGCGAGGCTTCCGACTTTGGAAGCCTCGCTTCGATCATGTTCGCCCCATCAACCAGTCAACAAATCAACCTATCACCCAATCAACCATTCACCCAGTTATCAATCACCAATGATCCTTCCCCCCTCAACACCCCGCACTCTTCACAATAAACGGCAGGAAGGCGGGCTTGTCCAGTCCTGCTCTGGCATTGGCAAAGCCCTTGCTCGGCGCGCGCAGTGTTGCCCACTGGGCACTGCCGTCGGGATTGCGGCCGCTGGTCTCGTCAGGACTCTGTGCGCCGAAGGTGATCGTGTCCAACGGGCGCTTCTGGCGCGCCGCCGACATCCGAGAGCACAACCGTCTCGCCTGAGGAACTCAGACCGAAGTTGACGTGCAGCGGGCCGTTGGTATTGTCTGCGATAAAGACGAGAAAGCTGTAGGGTGCGATGCTAATGCCCGCTGGAATCTGATGCTTGGTCGGGTTCGTGATGTCATCGCTCAGATACATGCCGCTCAAGTCGACTACGTAGGGGCCGCTATTGTAGATCTCCAGCCAATCGTCGTCGGCGCTTGGGTTGGCGCTGATTTCGTTGATGCGCAAGTCCTTGGGCGGGTCAATTGGCGTGGGCTTCTCGCCGCCGGTCAGTGACGCGACGCCCTCGGCCAGAAGGCGGTCACCGGCAAGTTCGTCAACTGCCGTGGGAGGCCGAGGGCCGCGCCACAAGCCGCAGCGGCTGTGCGCCGCACGCTGCCGTGAGTTCTGCAACGGCATAAACGGTGAGACCGCCGCCCGGGCCGGCAGTGACCACGGGATTCGCCCCTGTGAGGTTCACGAGCAGGCGGCCGTCGGTGGCCTGCGTCATGTCGGTCACGGTAGCAAGCAGCCGATCGCCGCCGAGGTCGAACTGGCCGTTGCCATTGTTTTCGGCATACACGGAGAGCAACTTCACACGCGCCGCCACTTGCGCCGCTGTGAGGCGATTGCCTGCACCGTCCTCAAAGCGAACATCAAGCGTGGCGAACTGCAGGGCCGGATCCGCGGGCCGCCCCGTATGTACGGCGTTCACGGTGAGGACCGCAGCGGAGCGGTTGGGCGCGATCGGGCCGGTCGTGAAGGGCCCTTCGCCAAAGCGATATTGGCCGCCAAGATTCTCGGCCCAGATCACGGCCCCACTGTCGCGTGAGGCGGCCAGCGCATCCAGGTCGCCGTCGCCGTCGAGATCGGCCACGTTGACGCCGTGTGCGACGAAGGCCTGATCGTCAATCAGGTGCCTGGCAAAGGCCGGCGGGTTGTTTCCATTGCTTTCGTACCAGACAATCTGGTTGTCGCCCTCAATTGCGGCAAAGATGTCCTGGTCGCCGTCGCCGTCGGCGTCGCCTGTGACGACGGCATGGGGTAGACGGGCCGACGGGTCGACCACAACCTCGCTGAAGTTCTGGCCCGTGCCACCGACGTTGAGCAGGATCTTCACAAGGTTCTGCGGCTGCGCACCGGTTGTCCCCTCGCTTGCGGTGACGACATCAGGGAAACCGTCACCGTTCATATCGGCAATGTGGACGTGCTGCACGCCCCGCCCCGAACCAATCACGCGTCGCACCCACTGCAGCGGCGCGCCACCCTTGTTCTCGTAGAGCAGCACTTTGTCGGTGCCCTGCGAGGCTGCTACAACGTCGAGGTCGCCGTCACCGTCCATGTCCGCAGCATAGACGGAACGGGGATAGCCAAGAACGGGGTCGGTGCTGGAGCCTGCGTCAATGGTGCGGGAAATGAACTCTGCCGGGTACGCGCCGTTGTTCTCCATCCAAAGAATGCGATCGTCTGAGTCGGATGCAGCATAGGCGTCCATATGCCCGTCGCCGTCGAGGTCGGCGGCGTGGACGTCGCGCGGGCCTTCGGCGGCGGTGCTCATCACGCGCTCGGTGAAAGTGGGCGGGCTTGCGCCATTGTTCTCGTACCACAGAATGCGCCCCGACTTGTTTGAGGCGACGAGAATGTCGTTGTCGCCGTCGCTGTCCATATCGGCAATCTCCACCCAGCGCCCCTGGTACTGATTGGTAGGAATGGGGTGGGGCGAGAAGACGGGGGGCGCGCCGCCGTTTGACTCGAACCAGGTCAACTCATCCTGGGCAACGGAAACGACATCAGGGTCCCCATCACCGTCAAGATCACCGGCGGCGACATGGCGCGAGGACTTGTAGACGCCGATGACGCGCACGTCTTCGGGCGGATAGAGCGCGCTGCGGTGGATTGTGCGGTTGCGGAACCAGACAACTTGTCCGCTGTCACGCGCGGCGGTGAGGATGTCGGGGTCGCCGTCGCCATCGAGATCGGCGGTCGACACGTCATGCGCGCCTGGGGCGTCGGCCTGAATAATGGCGGACGCAAACTGCGGTGCGGCGGCGCCGTTGCTGCGCAGCCAGCCCACGCGCCCGGGCATGCCATTGGCCGAATCGCCCGCCCCCGCCCAGAGAATGTCCGGCGAGCCGTTGTGGTCCATGTCGGCCGCCGTCACGACCTTGGCGTGGTTCGCATCCTGATAGAGCACAATGTGCGTGAACTGGGGCGTGGGCGCGCCGTTGTTCACATACCAGCCGATCTCGTTGCCCCCTTCCGAGGCGTAGAGAATATCGAGGTCGCCGTCGCCTTCCATGTCGGCGAGATGCACCGACTTGGCGAAATCCTTGTCCACCACAGGCGTGCCGGGGCGAATGACAACCTGCGTGAAGGCACCGGCGCCGTTGTTTGCGTGCCAGACAATCCGATCATCATTCTCCGAAGCGGTGACCAGGTCGGGGTCACCGTCGCCGTCGATGTCGCCGGCGTCCACGGACGCGGCGCCATCCAGCCCGCCGATCACCTGGCGGGGGCGAAGACCGGAAGCGCTGCACCATCGTTGGCGAACCAGCGCAGCGTGCTGTCGTCGCGCGAAACGACGGCCACATCGGGGTCGCCATCCCGGTCCAGATCGGCCACAACGGCGGCAACCGGGTAATTGAGGCCCGTGGCCAGCGTGCGCTGCACAAAACCGGGAACAGGTTGTCCATCATTCTGGAACCAGACCACCTGCCCGGATCCGGCCACGGCTGCCGCCTGCGAATCGCCTGCCGTCGCCTCGGAAGGATTCACCTCCGCCACGGCGACCACGAGGATGTCGATGTGGCCATCCCGGTTCAAGTCGGCGGGGAGCGCCAGATAGGCGCCGGGCACTTTGCCCAACGCTCGGGGGCTGAATGCAGGGACCGCGCCGCCGTCGTTGTGGTACCAGATGATGCGTCCATCGTTGCGGGCGGCCGCCACAACGTCGGCGCGGCCATCGCCGTCAAAATCGGCGGCGCGGGCGGAATGTGCGCCCGGCAAATTGAGGTCGATGGGAAGGGGACCTTCAAGCGGAATGCCTGCGGCCGCGAGCGGATAGTAGGCCGAAACTTGCGCGCCAGTCACAGGCAGTTGATCCTGCCTGGGCAGCACAGGCGCGCTCGCACGCACATGGCCGGGAACGAGCATGGCGGCGACCAGCCAGATTGATCCGACTGTGGCAAGCAAGGAGGGGCGGCGCGCGCGAGGCACCCCGCGCATTCAGTTTCTCTGTCATGGAATCGGTGTCGTTGGAAAGGGGCCGGCGGACAGGCGAGGTGCCCACATACACGGCGGATGATCAACAGTTGGTCGCGTCATTGGGCCGATCATACCTGCGCGCAACCAAGCCGCCAAATGCACCTGTTCGCAGGCAGCCGCCAAAGGTTGACGAAGGGCCGCACACGGCAGTATCGTGACGATGCAGCTTGTCATTGTACAACCGTCTGCCAGAACTCCTTCCACACCACAACAGGGAAAGCGTACCCTTGCCATGGCTCTCCTCACCGTCAACTTCTTTTCGCACGCGCTGAAAATCCACACGGCTGTCAACGTGATTTTGCCGCAGGAAGGCATCTGGCCCGCGGCGCTGCCCCGCCGCACCTGGCCCACGCTCTGGCTGCTGCATGGCCTGAGCGACGACCACACGATCTGGCAGCGGCGCACGGCGCTCGAGCGCTATGTCGAGCCGCTGCCCCTCGCCGTCGTCATGCCCGCCGTCAACCGTTCGTTCTACCAGGACGCTGCCTACGGCCCCGCCTACTGGAGCTACATCAGCGAAGAACTTCCCGAGCGCATGCGCGCCTGGTTCCCGCTCGATGCAAGCCGCGAAGGCAACTTTGTGGCCGGCCTTTCCATGGGCGGCTACGGCGCACTACGCCTGGGACTCACACACCCCGACCGCTACGCGGCCATCGCAACTCTCTCGGGTGCCGTGGCCTACGCACACAACCGCGTGAAGGACCCCGTGGTGCTCGCCGAGATGCGCGCGATCTACGGCGGCCTGGGCGGCATCAAGGGCGGCCCCACGGACCTGTTCGCGCTTGCCGAGAAGCTGGCCGCGTCGGGAGGCGAACGGCCGCGCATCTATCAGGCCTGCGGCACGGAGGATTTCCTGTTCAAGGACAACGTGGCCTTCCACCGCCACCTTAACCGGCTGGGGATTGAGCACACATACGTCACAGGTCCGGGCGAACACGTGTGGGGCTACTGGGACGAGCAGATTGAGCAGGTGGTGAAGTGGGTGACTAGTTGAGTGGGGGAAGATAGCCGGTGGGCACGTCCCTGGTGGGTCCCGCCCATGCGCGGCCACGGTACATAGCTGCTGCTTCAGCTGCCGTTGGTTCGGAACGTGGCGCGATTGGTCGGTACGGCAGCTGAAGCAGTAGCTACAAATGCGCCCCGTTCGCCGGTGAAGTACCAGTCATCAGCGACTCATTTCCGTGCGCGACAGGGAACAAGCAAAGCACCATATGCCGGCGCCGCTGCCTATGGCGTGGGCGTAGCGGCCGCGTTCTCGACGCAGAAGCGTTTGCCGTCGAGCGCATCGGTGTTGCCCTCATCCTTTTCAAGCACCTTGTCGAACCAGAAGTCGGCGCGCGCACAATCCGGTGGGTCCTTGAGGACATTGGCCATACCGGCGCGATAGAACTGCTCTACGCGCGCGCTTTCGCCTAGCTTAGGCAGCCCGGTCTCGAAAGCCGCCGCAGAATCTTCGTAGTTGCGGCGCGAAAAGAGCGCCATCCCCATATGCACCTGGGCCGGGGCATAATCGGGGTCCAGGTCAACGGCCTCGCGCAGCGTACGCACCGCCGAAAGAAAATCACCTGCAATGTACTGGCCATCGCCCAGTGCATCCAGCGTGATCGCCGAGCGATAGACATTGACAGATTGCTGATAAGCCTCGATGGCCTTCTCGAAGTCCTCTAACCCCACCCGGTATTGGCGCGCCTTTTCGATGTAGAGATCAAAGCGATTGGGGGCCACGTCCACCGCCTGCTGGTAGGCGGCGATTGCCTCGGTGTAGCTTCCCTGGCGCTCGAGGAGATAGCCCTTGTTGCGCAGCGCGAGGACGTTGCGCGGGTCGGCCGCCAGCGCCTGGGAAAGGTAGGTGTCGGCGGTCTCCCAGTTGCCCACGTCGGTGTAGATTTCGCCCAGCACGGCGAGCGTGGTGGCGTTGTTGGGGTCAATGTCGAGACTGTCCAGCGCGCGGTCGAGTGCCTGTTCGAGGTCGCCTTGCCAGTCGAGCGCGCGCGCCAGCGTATTCAGCACCTCGGGATTGTCGGGGGCCAGTGCAAAGGCGCGCTGCGCCTCATCGAGCGCCCTGGGGACATCCTGGAAAATGAGATGCAGGCGCGAGAGTTCGATGAAGGCGTCGACGTTGGAGGGGTCCAGCGCCGTCACGCGCGCAAGGGCTTCCAGGGAGCCGTCGAAGTCGCCGCTGCGTTGGGCCGCCTGGGCATCGGCAAGAAAGTTGACCGCGCCGAGCGTGGCCACGGGGGTTGGCCCATTCATGGACTGAAAGAGCCACGAGCCCTCGGTCTCGCGCCCGTCCCATTGTTCGTAGACGATGATTCCGACGACGATCAGCAAGTAGAGAGGCCAGAAGCGCCAGGCGCTCTTTGTGCGACGGCGCGGTTTGTAGTCGCGATTGAGATACATGGGCGGCATTGTACTCCAAAATGGGCGGAATGCTTCAGCGCGGCGGTGGCGTCTGCGGCGTGGTTGGGAGCCCGCGAACATCACCGTCTGCCTTGCCCAGAGCGCGCTTCTGTGGCACAATGGCGCGGCATTCGCGCCGCGCTGTTGACGGGCGATTCGCCCCCGTAGCTCAGTGGATAGAGCGCTAGCCTCCGGAGCTAGAAGCACAGGTTCAAGTCCTGTCGGGGGTACTCTGCAAGCAATACGCCGCCCTGTTTTGCGCAGGGCGGCGTTTGTTGTCAATTTGATGGCGAAATTGAAGCCACATTCGCTGCCATGCCGCAATGCTCGAGTGCGGTCGGCGGAAAGTCCTTTACGCGGATGGACGCGGACTCTCGCGAATATCCGCGTCCATCCGCGTACGGATTTGTGGTTCGCAAAGGCGGGGTGCTTGTGCGCCTACACCCCCGAGCGCAGGTCGCCGATCGGCTCCGCTGCGTAGCGAATTTCGCTGAAGCGCGCGGTGCAGCCATCGCCCGTGGGTGACTGCGACGAGAAGCCCAGGCCAAACTCGGTTGCGCCCGCCAGCGTGAAGTAACGCACCATGCGCCAGGTAATGCCGTCCTCCGAATAGTGGAAGGCAATGGCCGGATCCAGCCGCGAAACGCGCAGGTAGATGTCGCGCCGCTTCAGCGGAACCGAGTTGCAGTCGTCCGAAACGCCATTGGTGACGACGGAGACTATCATCGGCTCGCCCTGCGGGGAGAACTCGAAGCAGAGCTTGCCCCAGCGCTGTTCGTCGACCCAGACAACTAGCACGCCCGCATCGAAGGTTGACGCAAACTCGACGCTCACATGCGCCGAAAGCGTGAATTGCGCACCGACCGGGAAGCTCCAGCGGCGGCGCATCGTCCTTGAGCGTGCTGCCCGCAGGATCGGTGAAGAGGTCGGAGACCGGCCCGGCGCTGATGGTGAGAACGCCATCATCAAAGCTGGCGGCAACGGGTTCGAGGTTCCATGCACCTGCGCCCGGCAGGCCGGGGATGGCGAGATTGTTCATGCATTCTCCTTGCTTTCAAGTTCGTTTGGTTTGAGGTGAAGAACAAACCATGCGGTTCAAATCGGCGCGATCGTCGCAGAGCGCTTCGAGCAGCGTCCCTGGTCGGCTGGAGGCTGCGCAACTTGCGCCTGGTCTGCAAGGACTTGCACCGTGCGTGCCCCGCATGTCTGTTGTAACAGGTCGTCTCAAGTATGCCACAGACAAGGCCTGTGCTCCATGAAGGGAAGGATTCGAGACGCAGGGCGCAATTGCCCGTCCCCCCTCCCCTGCGGTAAGATACCTGCGCCTTCATGTTTCACGTCCTTCGCATCTCAACCCTTGCACACACCAAGGAGCCGCCTCATGTCAACCCGCCCCTTCAAGTTTCTACCACTCTTGTTGCTGCTCGTGATCGTTCTGGCCGCATGTGCGCCGGTGCAGCCCTCCGCAGCGCCCGCCGCGGCCACGGTCGCACCCGCCGCCGAAGCGGCCGCACCGGCTGACGCTTCCGCCGTGCCGGATTTGGGCGGACGCGCGATTGAAGCCGCCATGGCCAATGACTACACCCCGCTCCAGTTCGTCGACCCAAAGACCGGCGACGCAATGGGCTGGGAGTATGACGCCATGGCCGAAATCTGTGCGCTGCTCAACTGCACAGTCAACTTCAACGTAACCTCGTGGGATGCCATGATCCCTGCCGTCAAGGCCGACCAGTTCGACATCGGCATGGATGGCATCACGATCAACGAAGAGCGCGCGCAGCAGGTGGATTTCAGCGTCCCCTACATGACAAGCCAGCAGTTCATGCTCGTCAAGGCCGGCGAAGATCGCTTCACCACACCGCAGGAATTCGCCGCCGACGACAAACTGCTCATCGGCTCGCAGGCCGGCACGTCGGGCTTCTACACCGCCGTCTATGACATTCTTGATGGCGATGAAGGCAACCCGCGCATCAAGCTCTTCGAGAACTTCGGCGCGTCGGTGCAGGCCTTGATTGCCGGCGACGTGGATATGGTGCTCGTGGACGCCGCCAGTGGGCGCGGCTACATCGGCGCGAATCCCGACGCGCTCAAGATCGTGGGCGACGCGATCAAGAGCGAAGACTTCGGCTTTATCTTCCCGCAGGGCAGCGATCTGGTTGTACCCTTCAACGCCGCCATCGAAGCCCTGCGCGCCGACGGCTCGTTTGATGCGCTGGACACGAAGTGGTTCTTTGACTACGACCCATCGATGTAGAGTCACCATTGCCAATGATCAATGATCAGTTGTCGATAATTGATGATTGATCATTGACGTATGGTGACTGATTGCGTGCGTCGTCCCGCCCTGGGGCGGCGCACGTTTTTGGTTCGTTTCCGCCCCGCCACCACGGAGCCGCAGCCCATGGCTGTTGAGACGCAGGCGCCGCCCAGACGCCACCCCTTCTACGAGTATCTCGATCGGCTGCCCTACTGGCTGCTGGCGGCAGCGTTTCTCGGGTTGCTGCTGCTCTGGCATATTGCCACCGACGCTGATTACCAGGTCATCTTCAAGGCTGTCCTGCGCGGCCTCAGCACCACAATCTGGGTGACGCTCGTCTCGTTCAGCGGCGCGCTGGTGCTGGGGCTTATCATCGGCCTCATGCGCCTCTCGAAGAACCGGTTTGTCTACGAAACAGCCACCTTCTATGTGGAGATCATCCGCGGCGTGCCAATGCTGGTGCTGCTCTACTACATCGCGTTTGTGGGTGCGCCCCAGCTTGTTTCTGCCGTGAACTGGTTTGGAAGCCAGGCAGGGGGCCTGGGAATGCCCGGCGTGGCGAATGTGCTTAACAGCTTCAATGTGCGCAATCTTGGCTTTGTTGGCCGCTCGGTGATTGCGCTCATCATTGCCTACAGCGCATTCCTGAGCGAAATCTTCCGCGCCGGAATCGAGAGCATCGAGCGCGGCCAGACCGAAGCGGCCAAGAGTCTGGGGATGAACCGCTATCAGACGCTGCGCTTTGTCATTCTGCCGCAGGCGGTGCGCCGCGTGCTGCCGCCGCTGGGCAACGACTTCATCTCGATGCTCAAGGATTCATCCCTCGTCTCGGTGCTGGGCGTGCAGGACATTACACAGATGGGCAAGGTTTATGCGGCCAGCACTTTTCAGTTCTTCGAGACGTATAATGTGGTGGCGTTTCTTTATCTGGTGATGACGGTCGCGCTGACGCTTCTCGTGCGCTGGCTGGAGAAGCGCATGCCGCAGAACGCCTGAGCGCGCCGAGGAAATTTGACGCGGAACTTTGACGCAAAGGCGCGGAGGCGCAGAGGCGCGGAGGCGCAGAGGAAACAACGCAGAGACAACGACAAGGCCGTTCTTGTTTCCTGCTATTCCCGTTGTTTCCGTTTCTTCAGCGTACACGCGTTGCAGTTGTTTCTGCGGACGACTGTGTACAGGCCGTCACGTTCATATATGGCCCAGAGCGGGGAGGCTCTGCAATCATGGTGGAAGATCTGGTCAAGAGGCTGGCGCTCAAGCCCGGCATGAGCGTTCTGGTCATCAACGCCCCCGCGGGCTATGTTGAACAACTGCGCGCAGCCTTCCCCGAGGGCGAAGTGCATGCGCTTGAAGAGCGCCCAGGCGGCAAGGGGCACTTCGATATGGTGCATCTCTTTGCGCTCAACCGCGGCGAACTGGAGAGTTTCTACAACACCGCCCATGCGGCCATGCGCCCCGACTCGAACCTCTGGATTTCGTACCCCAAGCAAAGCTCCGGCATCAAGAGCGACCTGAACCGCGACTCGCTCTTTCGCAACCTCACCAGCGACGGCTGGCAGGCAATGGGGCAGACTTCGCTGGGTGACGTCTGGTCCGCAATGCGCTACAAACTGCGCGAGGTGGATACGCCGGTTGATGTCGTGCAGGCGCAGTACAGCGGCTCCAAGGCCGAGCTGCGCCCGATCTACAATTACATTCTCGAAATTGTGATGAAGCTTGGTGATGATGTGCGCGTTGCGCCGCGCTCCAAATATGTGGCCTTCAGCCGCAAGTACCACTTCGCAGCGGTTGCCGCCACGCAAGGCCAGGTTGATTTGGCGCTCAAGCTCAAGGGGCGGCCCTTTGATGACTTTCTCCAGCAGAATACAGGCATTGGCGGCGAGTCCCTCACGCACAAGGTGACGCTCCACTCCACGGCGGATGTGGACGACGTGGTGATTGCCCTGCTGCACGCCGCGTATGAGGGTACGAAGTGACGTGCTGATCTGGCCGCACGCGGGAACTCCGGTTCGTCGCGCGGCGTTGTGAGGTCGGCGGTCCATGTGCATGGATCACTTGACGTAGAGAGAATCTGACGCAGAGAGAGTTGTTGCATGGCGCAATCCGAGTTTGCCGTGGAGTTGATTGACGTGACCAAGGAGTTCCCCACACCTTCGGGCGTGACGGTGTCGGCGGTGAAGAATGTCACGCTGCGCATCAAGGAAGGGGAGTTCTTCGCGCTGCTCGGCCCGTCGGGCTGCGGCAAAACGACGTCGCTGCGCATGATCGGCGGCTTTGAACTCCCCACTGCGGGCGAGGTCTTCATTCGCGGGCGGGCCATGGGGCGAACACCGCCCTTCCAGCGCCCGGTCAACACGGTCTTCCAGAGCTACGCGCTCTTTCCGCACATGAGCATCGGCGACAATGTGGCGTTTGGCCTGCAGATGGACGGCGTGCCCAGGGCGGAGATTGCGCAGCGCGTAAAGGATGCGCTGGCCATGGTGCGGCTGCCCAACTTTGAGGCGCGCAAGCCCAAGCAGCTCTCGGGCGGCCAGCAGCAGCGCGTGGCGTTGGCGCGTGCGCTGATCAAGCGCCCGGAGGTGCTCCTGCTCGATGAGCCGTTAGGCGCGCTGGATCTCAAGCTGCGCAAGGAGATGCAACTCGAACTCAAGCGGCTCCAGCGCGAGGTGGGGATTACCTTCGTTTTCGTCACCCATGATCAGGAAGAGGCGCTTACCATGAGCGACCGCATCGCCGTGATGTCCGAGGGCGAGGCGCTGCAGGTGGGCGCCCCTGAGGAGATCTACGAGCGCCCCAACTGCATGTTTGTCGCCGACTTCATCGGCGACAGCAATTTCCTCACGGGCGCCGTCACCGAGCAGGTGGATCGCATCGTCGCCGTGCAGATTGCCAATGGGCAGCTGGTTTTTGCCGAGAGCGATGTGCCCGTCGCACCGGGAACCCCTGTGCGCATCGCCATTCGCCCGGAAAAGATCGACATTCACCGCGTGGAGGGGTTGCGCAACGTCTTCACCGGCGGGGTGACGGACACGGTCTACATCGGCACCGACACGCACTACGATGTCAAGTTGCAAACAGGCGAAATCCTGCGCGTGCGCGAGCAGAACGCGCTGCCGGGCAACAACTTGCAGGCGCGCGACGGGGACACTGTGCAAGTAGGCTTCGACCCCGAAGCCGCGCGCGTGCTCGTGGACTGACAAAAGCACTGGTACGCGGAAGAACCACCGGTACAGCGGAAACAACGGAAACTGCGGAAAAACCAGGAAAGAAGAACAGCACAATGCCTTTCATGTCGTTTCCGTCGTTCCCGGTGTTTCTGCGTACCCGTCTTCCTGTTGTCGGGAGGAGTTGAGGTAATGAGTGTGGAGACGCAAGTACAGGCCGCGCCGCGCGCGGCTGGGCGCAGCGGCTGCGCGAGAGCCCGCGCACGCAGGGCTTCCTGCTGGTGCTGCCCGCGCTGATCTGGATGCTCTTTCTCCTGATCATCCCGCTGGTTCTTACGGTGATCACAAGTTTTGGCCGGCGCGACCCCGACGGCAACGTCATCTATACATTCACCCTCGAGAACTACCTGCGCCTGCTCGGCTTTGCACCGGAAGGCTTCGACCCGCTCTATGCGCGCATCCTCTGGCGCTCGGTGACGCTCGCCTTCTGGACGACGCTGCTGGTAATACTTCTCGCCTACCCGCTTGCCTACTTCATCGCGCGTGCGCCCGCTCGGCGGCGCAGCCTCTACCTCTTCCTGGTGCTGGTGCCGCTGTGGACCAATTTCATTATCCGCATCTATGCCTGGGTGATGATTCTGCGCAACCAGGGGGCGCTCAACAGCGTGCTTGCTTGGGGGGCGGCGCTGCTGGGAATTCCCTTCAAGGGCTTTGATTTCTACCCATCGCAGGGGGCCGTGCTCGTGGGCATGGTCTACGAGTTCCTGCCCTTCATGATTCTGCCCATCTACACGTCGCTCGAGAAGATCGAGCCGGTGCTCTACGAGGCAGCGGCGGATTTGGGCGCGGCCGCATGGCGCACCTTCCTGCGGGTGACGCTGCCCCTCTCGCTCCCCGGCCTGACTGCCGGGACGATCCTCGTCTTCATCCCAGTCATCGGCACCTTTGTCGTCTCCGATATCCTGGGCGGCCGGCAGGTGATCCTTGTGGGCAACCTGATTCAGCGCCAGTTCCTTGATGCGCGCAACCCGCCCTTTGGCTCGGCGGCCTCGATCATCCTCATGCTCTTCACATTGCTCTTCACCCTCTACTACACACGCCGCTTCGGCTTTGGCGAGGAGATCCGCGGCGGATGAACGTGCGGCGCAACTCCTGGTTCACCACCACCCTTGCGGTGCTCGTCTACGCATTCATGTACGCACCCATTGTGGTGCTCATTCTCTATTCCTTCAACGACTCGCGTACGAACGTGGTCTTCACGGGTTTTGTCAACCGCCAACCGTGCGGGCCCTTTTACTGGTATTGCCAGCTATTCAACAACGGCGACGTGATCGAAGCGGCGCGCAACACGCTGATCATTGCGATTACGGCAACACTCATCTCCACGATCTTCGGCACGATGGCGGCGCTTGGCTTGCAGCGTTTCGACTTCTTCGGCAAGCGCCCTTCCGAGGCAGCGATCTACACGCCCATCGTCTCGCCGGAAATCGTCATGGGCATCGGCATTCTGGTCTTCTTCAGCGCCGGCTTCGGCATGGTCAACAGCGCGCTTGGGTTGAAGGGCGACAGCCGCCTCTCCATGGGCATGTCGACCATCATCGTTGCCCATGTGGCTTTCTGCATGCCCTTTGTGATTCTGACCGTGCGCGCCCGTCTCGTGGGTTTCGACCCGTCGCTCGAGGAGGCTGCCGCCGACCTGGGGGCCAACGAGTGGATCACCTTTCGGCGCGTCACGCTGCCGCTGATCG
The DNA here is from genome assembly GCA_963735275.1 of uncultured Chloroflexia bacterium. GTDB lineage: Bacteria > Chloroflexota > Anaerolineae > Caldilineales > Caldilineaceae > UBA5069. The sequence goes on from CAVTKJ010000006.1 coordinate 177,223, forward strand.
CGCCGGGCGTCTTTGCCGGCGCGATGCTGGCCTTCACGCTCTCGCTGGATGATTTCATCATTACGTTCTTTACCAGCGGCCCCGGCTCCACCACGCTGCCCATCTACGTCTACGGATTGCTGCGGCGAACGGTAACGCCCGAAGTCAACGCGCTCTCCACCGTGTGGATTTTGGCGGTCTTCGTGCTCGTGCTCTTCTACCAGCGGATTGAGACGCGCGAATGACCGGGAGGTCGGGAGTCGGTGGTCGGGAGTCGGGAGTCGGGAGTCGGGAGTCGGATGACGGTAACATGGGGTCAACCGGCCCGTCTCTGCCCCCGGCCCGTCGCCGCGTAGGGTGAGAGCGCCAGTCACGGGCCGGCGCCTACGAAATGGCGCGCCCGACTCCCGACTCCCGACTCCCGACTCCCGACTCCCGACTCCCGACTCCCGACTCCCGACCACCGACTCCCGACCACCGACTCCCGACCACCGACTCCCGACCACCGACTCCCGACCACCGACTCCCCGCATTGGTCGCCCGTGCAATTGCGGGTACAATCGTCCGCGCAATCCTTGTCGCGCGGTCGCCCGCCTGGACCACCGCCTAAAGCGAGGAGTTTCGACTTGAAGAAGTGTGCGCCGATTCGGGCAGGTCGCCTTGCGCTGTTCTCTATCCTGTGTGTGCTGCCGCTGCTGAGCGCATGTGTCGCTCCCGCGCAAGAAGGCGCGTCCGGTGTTGACGCGACCATCCAGCCGACGGTCCAGCCGACTGACGAGCCACCCTTTGCCTGTCCGCCGCCCGACCCGCGGCTTGAAGTCACCTCCACGACGCTCAACCTCTATACCTTTGCCGAGTATGTGCCGCAGGACCACATCCGCTGCTTCGCCGAGGCCTACGGCATCGAGGTGAATCAGGACGTCTACTCCACAAACAGCGAAATGTACGCCAAGCTGGCCGCGGGTGGCGCGAGCTACGACATCGTCCAGCCCACCGATTACATCATGGAACTGCTGATTCGCCAGGGGCTGCTGCAGAAGCTTGACAAGACGCACCTCACCGCTCTGGATGGCGTGAACCCTGCCTATCTCAATCTGCCCTTTGACCCGGGCAATGAATACTCGGTGCCCTATCAGGCGGGCACGTACGCGATTGCCGTCAACACGGCGACCGTCGAGAACAAGCCGACCTCCTGGGCCGATTTGTGGAAGCCCGAGTACGCCAACCGCATGGTCTTCCTCGATGACGCGCGCTCGGTGATCGGGCTGACGCTGCTCACCCTCGGTTATGACCTCAACAGCACGGATCCGGCGCAGTTGGACGAGGCGAGAGCGCGCCTTGCCGAGCTGATCCCCAACATCAAGCTTTTCGAGAGCGACAGCCCCAAAACGGCGCTGATTGCAGGCGACGTGGACCTGGGTATGGTGTGGACGGGCGAAGCAGTCCTCGCGCAGCGCGAACTTCCCTCCATCGAGTACGTCTATCCGAGTGAAGGCGCCATTCTCTGGCAGGACAACTACGCCATACCCGCCGGCGCGCCCCACGCCGACGCGGCGCTCGCCTTCATCAACTATACGCTGCAGCCTGACCTCTTCTGGTTGACGCTGCGCGACTTCCCCTACACCAATCCCAACGATGCCGCGCTCGAGTATGCTCGTGTGCATCAGCCCGCGCTCTATGACGCCTACATCAACTCGCCCATTACCAACATGCCTGCCGACGCGCTCGCCAAGGGACACCATCTGCAGGATGTCGGCGAGGCGCTCGTAACGTATGACAGGATTTGGACTGAAGTGAAGGGACAGTAATCAAGCAAAATCGAACCAGCGCGGCAGCTATCAGCCGGCCCGCCGCGCGCATGCAAGGAGCATTGAAGGTGATGAATCGACAGTCTCGCAGAGTAGCTATGTACGGATTGTTGGCACTTGTCACACTGCTGGTGGCCGCGTGTGGCAGCGGCGGCGCAGCCGCACCGGCGTCCCAGGACGCTGCAGCGGCACCTGAGTTCGTCTGCCCGGATCCCAACCCGCGCGCCGAAGTGACCTCCAAAGAGCTGAATCTTTTCGTGTGGACCGAGTACATTCCCGATGAGATGATCGATTGCTTTGAACAGGCATATGACATCAAGGTCAACCGCAACGAGTTCTCGAGCAACGAAGAAATGTATGCGAAGCTTGCAGCCGGCAACACCAGCTACGACCTGACGCAACCGACGGATCAACTTGTGGCGCTGATGGTGCGACAGAACGTGATCGAGCCACTCGACGCGAGCAAGCTGCCCGTGCTGGCCAACTTCAGCCCCGCCTTTCTCAACCAGCCATTTGATCCAAACAACGAGTACACCATCCCCTATCAGGGTGGTCTCGATGCGATCGTCGTCAACACGGACACTGTGTCGACTCTCCCTGCCGCTTTTGCCGACCTGTGGAAGGATGAGTACGCCGGGAAGCTGATCATGGTGGATGATGCACGCACCATCATTGGCGCAACGTTGCTTACACTGGGCTACGACCTCAATACCACGGATACGGCCCAGCTCGACGAAGCCAAGGCCAAACTGGCCGCGCTTGTGCCGAATGTCAACATCTTTGACAGCGACAGCCCCAAGACGGCCCTGATTGCCGGCGATGCCGATCTGGGAATTGTCTGGACGGGCGAGGCGCGCATGGCCAAGGATGACGTGCCCAGTATCGACTTCATCTACCCGACTGAGGGCGCAATCCGCTGGCAGGACAACTGGGCCATTCCCACGGGTGCGCCCCATGCCGATGCTGCCTACGCGTGGCTCAACTACATCAACCAGCCGGAACTCTTCTGGACGACAATGCGCGACTTTCCGTACATCAACCCGAACCAGGCCGCGCTGGACTACGCCAAGAGCAATCAGCCCGAACTCTACGCCAAGTACATGGGGTCGACGATCACAAACGTTCCGGCCGAGGTGCTTGCCGGCGCCCACCGCATTGACGATGTCGGTGAGGCCACAGTCATTTATGATCGCATCTGGACCGAAGTGAAGGGACAGTAGCTGCGGGGAGTCGGGAGTCGGTGGTCGGGAGTCGGGAGTCGGCGGTTTCCGATTCCTACTGTGACGCGAATTACGCGCAGTGACGCCTGGCGCTCGTATACTGTTCGTGCCGGGGTGAGGTTCACAGTACGATCGGTAGGTGCCTCGCTGAAGTCCTTCCGCCTCCTCCCGTTGTTCTGTAATTCCTGCGTACCGAAGTTGTCCCTTTGTTCGGGAGGTTGAGCGTGCGGTTTGAGAATCCTTTCAAGCGTGTTGAGCAATTGAAGCGCGTCAAGAACGTACCTCGCGAGTCGCAGGGCGAGCGTGTGCCGCCGGGCCAGTTTCTCACCGAGCGTTTTCCGGTGCTTCACTATGGCTCCACGCCGCAATACGCCTCGCTTGCCGGCTGGAGCTTTCGCGTCTTTGGCCTGGTGGAAGCCGAGCGCACGTTTACGTGGGATGAGATGATGGCGCTTCCCACCAACACCGAGACTGTGGACATTCACTGTGTCACACGGTGGAGCAAACTCGACACGACCTGGACCGGCATCCCGTGGCGTCTCTTCCTGGAGCAAGTCCAGGTGAAGCCCGAGGCGACGCACGTCATGGCGCACTGCGAGAACGGCTTCACCACGAACATTGCACTCGATGTGCTTGACGACGACGACACGATGCTCGCCTACAAATACGAGGGCAAACCGCTGGAGCCGGATCACGGTTACCCCATGCGTTTGCTCGTACCCAAGAAGTACTTCTGGAAGAGCGCCAAGTGGATTCGCGGTCTGGAGTTCATGAAGGGGGACAAACCGGGCTTCTGGGAGCGCGCCGGCTATCACATGGAGGGCGACCCGTGGGCCGAGGAGCGTTTCGGCTGGTAAGTGAACAGCAAGAAGAAGTGAAACGACATGGACGCGGATTGAACGGATAAACGCTGATTTGCGTCTGTCCATAAGCCACGGATTTGGAGATGCATCACAATTGCGCACGTCTCTTCATCGAGGCAGTTCAATCCTCAAAATCCACATCATCTGCGTTCCAGAACTTTCTGTCGATACCTTGACTGCTGCAGCCGTGAACTGAAAAGTGCCGCCCCTCGTCGAGGGGCGGCACTTTCACTATCACGCGTGTGAAGCTGAGCGACTATTCGTCCTCGCTCAGTTTGGCCAGGCCTTCGCCGAGGTTCACAAGACCCTCTGCCGTGAGGAAGCCGCTCCGCAGCACAAAGCCGCCGGCGTCGGCCAGGTTCGAGGTGAAGGTGTCAACCCACACGTGTTCGATCAACAGCAGCACGGCTGCCGAATCGTTGGGCATGGAATCCAGGATTTCATCACGCAGCGTTGCCATCAGCGGGCCGGGGCCGCCATCGAGCACGCGCTCGAGGCCCAGCTCGGCGCCGGCCTGCGCGCCGTCTTCGCCCGCGAAGCCATAACCAATCAGGCCGCCGACCACGATACCCACAGCCTCCTGCTCTTCTTCAGAGAGGAAGCTCAACTTCTCGACAGTTGCGTTGCCGTCCACATCCTTGTAGGCCATGCGAATGGAGAGAATGCGCAGCAGGCCGGCCTCGTTGGCGGCGCGGCAGGCCGGCGAGGTGACCACCAAACATCTTGTCGACGTCAGGCTTGTCAAATCCAACCAGCAGAAACTGTACAGGTGCCATGTTGTCTGTTCTCCTTGGTGAGGTATTGCCGAAACGTCTTGGTGTCGAATGTCGTATGGATCGCTCGTTTGGTGGTTAGCGGCCTCTTGCGAGGCTCATTGCAACGTAGGGCTGCAACCGCTGCCCGCCCAAATCGGAAGGTAATACTACCCGGACTTCAGTCCTCTGCATAATCTTGCTCGCTGATATAGCACCGTCGCAATCGCCTTGTGAGAACCAGGATGGCCGAGACAGGCTGCTTCGGCCGCGGAGCTGTGCAAAATTCCTGGTGAAAGTCGCGCGATTTCGCGGTAGAATGGTTGCAACGCAAACGCACAATAAGGCAGACAGGAGGAAACCACTTGCCAACAGCAAAACAGAGCGCATCATCAAGCAGCGCCCAAATCTACGAGTTTCAGATTACGCTGCAGGAGATCGAGCCGCCCATTTGGAGACGTTTCCAGGTGCGAGACAGCACCTCGCTTGGCACCCTCCACGAGATCGTCCAGATTGTCATGGGCTGGGAGGATGGGCACATGCACGAGTTTGTCTGGGGTTCCACGCACTATGGCCCGGCCGAGCCGGAGCTTGGCCTGGAAACCAGGGACGAAGAAAAAGCTACCCTGGCGAAATTGAAGATGAAGATCGGCGATGTGCTGGGATATGTATATGACTTTGGGGACAACTGGCTGCATGACCTGGAGCTTGAGGCAATTCTGCCACCGGTCCCGGGAGCGAAGTATCCGATCTGTCTGGAGGGGGAGCGCGCCTGCCCGCCCGAAGACTGTGGCAGCGTGCCGGGCTACGAGAACATTGTGCGCATACTGGCGCTGGCACCCAAAAAGCGCACAGAAGATGACCTTGAAATGCTCGACTGGCTCGGCGACGACTATGACCCTGAGTTCTTCGACATTGACTCGGTCAACACGTACCTGGCGCAGTTTTCGCGGCCCCGCGGTGGTTGGGTGCCTGCCTGACGGTTCCGGCAACCGCGCCGGGCCGGTCGCCTGGCACTGTTGCGCAAGTGCGCCAGCATCGTTCGTAGCGGCTGCTTCATCTGCCGTACTGACCAGCACCGCGACCGAGATTGGCGACTGTTCATGAAGATTGTCGAGTTGTTTCGGTATTGACCATATGTCGCCCAGGGGCCGCCATGGTCAAATAGACAGTGCCGAAATCGTTCGGGATACGTCGCGCAGCGGCCACCGCCACAGGCTGAAGCCTACGGCTAGGCAACCCAAGCCTGCTGAAGCAGGCTGAAACCCTCGTGCACTCGAAGGCAACGGTGTCAGTCGGCTTCAGCCGACTTGGGTTGCATAGCTGCAGGCTTGAGCCTGCAGCGGTGGCCGCAGCGCACCTCATGCTGAGACAATTCGTTCCTGGTCATCCTCTCCTGTATGCGCCAACAGGTCCACGCTCCAGACCAACGGCAGCTAAAGCAGCCGCTACGAACCAATTCCCCACGTGCGACATACACATTGAGGTTGCTTGGCAAGAGGCATCGTCGTCGCTACTGCGCCGCCACTACGGCGCTGCCTCTACGGCGCTGCCTCTACGGCGCTGCCTCTACGGCGCTGCCTCTACGGTATCGCTGTGTCTCGTTGCCGTCAAGGTCTTCCACCACAAAGCCCACTACATACTGGCCGGGGGCCGCGTTCAGCTCGGTCCAGCGCAGCGTTTCTCCCTCGCCGAAAGTGACCGTCTTGCCCGGCTCGTAGGCCGTGTTCACGACGTTGCCTTCGGCATCCATGTCCAGCCACTGCTCCTGCACCGTAAAGGTGTCTCCGGCTGCCGGGACGATTTCCCACGGCGAGCCCGTACCGTTATCCGCCTGGTAGGAGAAGACCTGCTGCAGGATGCCTGCGCGGAAGGTTGCCCGCGCCGTCAGCGACGTGCCGTCGGCACCATAGGTGTAGATGCCGTCCACCGCGTACTGCGCTGTGGCCATGTCTCCGCCATAGGCCACCGGGTTGAAGAGCGCTACAGCATTGGTGCTGCCATCGGTGACGGCCGTGACGTAGGGTTCCCACTCAAACTCGAGCCTGAAGTCGGTGTAACCGTAGTCCGGGTAGTAGACGCCGTTCACCTCACGCGTCTCGCCAAACTGGAGATAGTCGGAGTCGATCAGACGAACCGACTGGGCGGCGGGATCGACCTCGCCCACGAAGAGCTTGATGTAGCCGATGTTCTCACCGGCCACGTCGGCGCTCATGAGCACGGGCTTTCCCGGGGCGGCCGTCTCTGCCGAGAGAGTGACCGGAGAGAGCGTGATGCCGCCGGCGCCCGGCGAGCGCACCGCCGCGCCGTCCGCCGGCGCCGATGCGCTGCGTGCGTCACTCTGAAAACCGCTACCTGTGTAGAAGTAATTCAGGAACTCATCCCACAGCGATTCATCAACAAAGCGCTTGGCGGCAACGTTGTAGGAACGCGGCCCGGCCGCTGAAGAGCCATAGAGGTCAGTATTGGGGAAGTAGATCGATACGCCCGTCGAACCGGGTTTGCCGGGGCCGTTCTTCTCGGCTACGACAAGATCGTTGATCGAGTTGATTAGTGGTACGGCGGCCTGCTGGAGCGCAGGATCATTGGCTTGCTGGATTGCAAACGTCGTGAAACTCCCCAGGTCGAGGTAGGACGGGGGCACGTCGCGCCCGAAGATGCTCGTGTAATTCTGCGCGTAGGAACGTGCCTTGGACGCGACCTTCGGATTGACCTCCTGAAGCGCAACAAGGAAGTTGTTCAAGGCGGCGTTAAGCGCGGGGACCTTGCTGAGGTCGGCAGCGGTAAGCGTGACGTTCTGCGACAACTGGCGCGCGACGGCTTCGGCTGGAGGCGCCCCACCAAAGAGACCTGCGCCAGGCCGTCCGCCTCCGGTGAGATCGGCACGCGCCTGGTCATCGACAATGCGTTGGTCGCCATCGATATACGTTTGCACGATTAGCTGGCCGAGGTCAGCCCCAGTCATCGCCGGGTTCTGCTCAAGCGGCGCCAGGAAGGCAGCGTAGGCCCAGCCCAACGCCGGCTCTGTCTCCTGCGAGGCCACGGCATAATGCGCGTGGTCGGCGAGCATGGTGTAGACCTCGAGGTGAGACATGAGACAGGCGTCCATGCCGACAAGCTCGAACTTGTCGAGCCCGGTTTCGGCGCGCACGGTGGCAAGGGCCGCGTCCACCTCGTGCAGCCACAGCATGTCATGCGGCATGGCGGACGAGAGGGGGAATGACCGGTCGGGGCCGGTCCTGGAGGTGGGATCACTCCAGCCGCCGGGCCAGCCCATGCCGTGGTCGGAGAGGATCACGGCATATTTGTCGGCGGGGTAGTTCTGCATCCCCCACTCGACGAAATCGACAAGGCTGCGCGGGTCGGCCATGTCGACTTCGCCCATATCCTGGACGACGGGCGAACCAATGCGGTTGAGATCGTCGTCCCTGGTGATCAGGTAGCGATTGGTCCCCGTCAGATTGCCGTCGCCCGAGAAGCCGCCCCTGAATCGGTCCAGTTGCGCAACGATTTTGACGTTGTTGCTCGAGCCGACCCGCTCCGCTTCGTTGAAGTCGGTGAAGATGTCCTGTTCAAGAACCTCGTCGTCGGCATCGGCATAGAGCATGATCGTCCAGGTGTCGCCGCCGGCCGTGGTCGCGGCCGCGGCGGCAGAACCACCGACAATGCCCGCCTGCGGTGTCGGCCGCACCGTAAGGACCGGCTTGGCAGGCGTGGGCATCACGTCGGGCACAGGCTGACCCAGCGCGCTGCCGCCGAGGAGCGCGGCGAGCGCACCGAGTTGCCCGGCTGCCGAGCTTGACGCCGCAGGCGCCGTTTGCTGCTGGTCGGCAATGTCCCCGCCCCCGCCAAAGAACGCCCCCCAAAGGTACCAAAGCGCCACGCCGATGATGACGAGAATGGCCAGCGGCCGCGTCTTCTTGTTGGCAAAGAGGCCCATGATCATAGGCAGCATCGAGCCGATCGGCGGGCCGCCGCGCCCACCGCGGTAGCCACCGGACATGCCCGAGCGCCCAGACTGCGAGCCGCCCGCGCTGTCGCGCGTGGATGCTTCGGCCGTCTCCCGGCTGCCGGGATCAGAGGTCGTTTGGCGACGGCGGGTGACGCGCACGGTGGGTTTCTCGGGGTCGTTGCCACCGGCGGCAAAAAGCATCCACGGTGAGTCCGGCGGCGCAGTGGGCGCACGCGATGGGCCGCTTGCTGCCTGGGCGGGCAGCAGTTGGGGAGCACGCGGCGTGGCAAGAACATGATCAATCAGTTGGAGCCAGGCGGAGGGCTTGGACATAGTGTCTCCTTCGCGAGATTGCGTCGAGTGCCTGCGATTGCAACTCGATGCGCGTCGATGGATCATTATCAGCGATGCGTGTTTCGTGCGAAACAGGGCGCCATTATGCGACAGGTGTGCGCATTTGCCTAACGCCCGCGCCACTGCGCCGCGCGTTTCTCGGCAAAAGCGGCCATGCCTTCCTTCTGGTCCTCGGTGGCAAAGAGGAGCGTGAAGAGCCGCCGCTCCTGGCGCACACCTTCGGCAAGGGTGGATTCATATGCGCCATTGACCGCTTCCTTGGCGGCACGCACGGCAACCGGCGGCTTTGATGCGATAATCGCGGCAACCTCCAGCGCCAGCGCCAGCCAGGCGTCGGCGGGTGCGACGCGGCTTACCAGCCCGAAGCGAAGCGCTTCGTCGGCGTTCAATTGGCGGTTGGCCAGGATCATGTCCATGGCAATCGCCTTGCCCACGGCGCGCGTCAACCGCTGTGTGCCCCCAGCGCCGGGGATTACGCCCAGGTTGATCTCGGGCTGCCCGAATTTGGCCGTCTCGGAGGCAATGATCAGATCGCAAGCCATGGCGAGTTCGCAGCCGCCGCCCAGGCACCAGCCGCTTACGGCCGCGATGACGGGCTTGTGCAGGCGCGCCAACACATCCCACGCGCCAAGCATCCTGCTGTCCATCATTTCCACGACGTCGGCGGTCGCCATCTGCTTGATGTCGGCGCCCGCGGCAAAGGCCTTGTCGCTGCCGGCAATCACCATGCAGCCAATTGCGGCGTCGGCATCCAGCGCCTGCAAAGCGGCCACAAGTTCCGTCATCAGCGCGTCGTTCAGGGCATTGAGTGCCGCGGGCCGGTTCAACTGCACCACGCCCACGCGTCCTTCAATGCGCACAAGAATGTTTTCGTAGTTCATCTGCGCCTCAATTTCAAATTCGGGAGTCGGAGGTCGGGAGTCGGGAGCACAGCGAGCCGCCCCTCCGGCAGCGCGTCTTCCGGTGCTTCAGACGGTTGCTTCAAGGCGGTTTGCAGCAAAGAATACATGATACATGATGCGCATGAGTGCACCCACGTGTCGGCAGCACAAGTGCCCGGCCGCCGGCCATCTGGACATTCAGACGCTGCACCACAAAACGATGGTTCTCGTGTCGGTCCAAGTCTTTGCGCTAACGCTACGATAGACCCACGCATAGTTGCCACGCAAGGTGCGCCCAGTCTACGCAGATCATACGTAGTCCCTACGTAGTTAACCACACCTCGAGCCAAAAAAAGATACACAGTTCCTACGCGTTTCAATTGCTTCAAGTTTCGATACTATTGTGCCACTACGTTATCAATCCCCCCCTCGCCATTGACAACTACCTTTGCGTCGATTGAAACCCACAACTGATGAGGATCGCGATGCAGGCGTCTGGTTCTCGGATCCCCGATATTCCGGCGGGCACGGTGCGAGCAGGTCAAGCGGTGATAGGCGAAGACTCGCCATTTCGCGCCCTGGCAGACGCGCTGGGAGACCTCGCCATCTGCTGCACATCGAACTTGCTCGCCGGGGCGTGGGTGTCGGACACTTTTTCGTTCCTGACGTGCTCGCTCTTGACGCTCTTCCAGTTCAAAGACGCACTGACGGATGCGGAGGCCGCCCACGCCCTGCACGCACGGGTGGACTGGAAGTACGCGCTGCACCTGCCGCTGAGTCACACAGGCATTCAACCTGCAACGCTCTGTCTGTTCCGGCAACGGATCAAGTCGGAGCCGGCCGCCGGGCAGGCGTTTCAGGCGATTGCGCACTCCGTGATGAATCTTCGCATTTGGCCGCATATGGACGAGGAGTTCAGCCTTGTCGAATTGCCCCTTGTGCGACTCTGCACTGTCAATCAGATCGACTGGAAAACTGAGGTGATGACTCAGGCAATCGAGAGCCTCGCCACCTTCAGCCCCGCGTGGTTGCGACAATATGCGCTGCCGCAATGGTATTCCCGCTATAGCGCGAGCCGGGTGGCAACGCTGAAACACTTGCAGAACGAGGCTCTCTTTGCACTGGCCGAGGCAACCGACGCCGACGTCATCTATCTCGTCAAGATGCTGCAAGGGGAGGATGCGGCGAACCTTGCGCCACTAGCCGAAGTTCGGCAGTTGAAGCGAATCTGGCAGCAACTGGGACGATCGAGTTCAGTGCAAAGCAACCAGTGGGCAACCTGCAGGCAATGCCTGGTGGGTACGTGCATCGCCAGCGAGTGCCGGCAGTATGGCTGTTCGATTCGGCACTAAACCCAACACATTATTAAACCGGAAATATAGATACAAGGGCGCAAGATGCGCAGGGACGCAAGGAAAAGCAAAAGCAAAAGCAGGAACAGCAATCGTGACAAGCTGTTCGGTGCAATCGATTTGAACTCGCGTGCAGTTGTGAGGTTTGACTCGTTTTTCCTTGCGTCCTCGCGCACCTCGCGTCCTTGCGTTGATACTGCTGATTTCAACACGATTTCGGTTTAGGGCGCAGGAATGCGCAGAAAGGCGAGAGCCAGAGTCTTGAATCCGTTGCACAGACGGCTCTGGGGGCCTGCTCCAGGCAGCAAACACGTTCACTTCATCAGGCAGCTTGCCAATCCGTCACTTCACCTCGAGGAGGGCATCATGCGTAAGTTCTTGTCAATCCTGATTCTGATTTCGTTGGTTCTTACCAACAGCGCGCCGGTTTTTGCTCAGGACGACGCGCCACCTGACGCTGTCGGCACAACGATCTTCCTGCCTATGGTCGACAGCGCCGCTGCCGAGAGCGAGGTGGCGCCGCTACCCGACCCGCCTGTGCCGCTGCCCAACCCGCCGGTGGTGGGCCCGAAGCCGATGCCTCCTGCACCCGAAGAGCCGAGCCCGACCTCGCACCTTAGCCAGGCGGAGCGCGATGAGGCCGCAGCGCGCGCAATCCAGCAGGGCGCGCTCAACCCGCTGATGATCAAGTCGCCGGATGCCGTGTCGGCGGCGGCGCTGACCAACGGGGCGCCTCACTACTTCAGCCACCCAAATTATGCCAACAGCCCGCTCCCAACTCTCTTGGCCAGCGGCGAAGTATCCGTCGGCAACGCCCTGCAGGATAGGCAGTACGCCACTGACGTTGCCACGGAAGTCTTCGTCATCCTGAGCGGAGCGCCGCTGCCCGATGGGTATCTCACCAGCTTCAAGACATGGAACCAGGCGTCAGCGGCCACCGGACCGGTGTCGGCGGGCTTCAAGTTCCATGCCTATGTGCTGCGGCCTGCCGGTCCCGCAAACCCGAACATCTACTCAGTCGTGTTCGACAGTGGCCTTCTGACCGTACCGTCTCTGGCGAATCCGAGCGTCAGCGAGCTCGTCACCTTCGGGGTGGCCAACCTGGCTATCAAGGCGGGCGACCTGCTGGCCTTCTACGGCCAGGGCATTCCGCTGGATGTGGCAACGGGGACCGACTCGATTCGCGTTGCCGCCGTCCCGGCGCCGCCGCTGCAGGGTTCGGTGTTCGAGTTTGGCGGAGCCGTTTATCCGTACGACTATACGCCACGCACCTACTCCTTTGCTGCCGACGTGATCGACCCGCAGAATCTGGTGGTCGGTGGTGGCACGAGCATCGTGGCGGAGTGGAACGCAATCGCCCAGGACATTGTCCAGCCCCCGTCCATGGGCGGCATGCCAATGTCGCAGATGTCAATGTCCGCGGCCTTCGTATACCTCTCCTACGTGCAGGGTGCGGTGTACAACGCCCTGGTGGCGATCGAGGGCGGGTATGCACCGTACAACTCGGCGCAGCCGGCGGCCTCTCCTACCGCATCGCGAGAAGCCGCTGTGGCGACGGCGGCCTATGACGTCCTCGTGCACTACTTCCCCGCACAGCAAGCCATGCTGGCCGGACGTTATGCGACGTCACTGCAAACGATCGCCAATGGGCCCGACAAGGATGCCGGCATCGCCGTCGGCCACGCAGTCGCCCAGGAAATGATCTTAGCGCGTTCGGGCGACGTGCTCATGGGCATAGGTGGATACACCGTGCCGACCCCCGGACCAGGTGTCTGGGAGCCAACCGCGCCGGCGCCCCCCATTGATCCCTGGATGCGCCAGCTGCAGCCGTTCCTGCGCTCCTCCATCACCCAGTACCGCCCGCCGTCGTTCGACCGTTTGGCAACGATGGCCGGCCCCCAGTATGCGGCGGACTTCAACGAGGTCAAGGATCTCGGCGCGGCCATGAGCACGAGCCGCACGCCCGAACAGACGGAGGTCGCGCGCTTCTGGTCTACCAACATGGTTGTCCAGTCCAACGCCGCTTACCGCTGGCTCGCGGCCGAGCGTAGCCTGAACCTGATTGACACAGCCCGCATGATGGCTATGGGCAACATGGTTGCTTCCGACAGCCTGATCTTCACCTTCGACACCAAGTACGAGTACAACTTCTGGCGACCGGTGACAGCGATCCAGCGGGCCGACACGGACGGCAACGATGCCACCGCGCCCGTTCCTGGCTGGATGCCGCTGCTGATGACGCCGAACTTCCCCGAATACGTTGCGGGACACGGCTCCTTCGTCTCGGCGCAGGCCGAGGTCTTTACTAACCTCTTTGGAACCGATTTCAACGTGCCGCTGGGGAGCAGCGTCACGAATACGGTGCGGCGCTTTGCCAACGCGACCGATCTCCGAACAGAGATCGTGAACGCGCGCACATGGGGTGGGCTTCACTTCCGCTCGTCCACTGTGCTGGGGGTCGACCTGGGGCAGCAGCTGGTGCAAGATGCACTGGCGACCTTCTTCAACGCCGCGCCGGATCGCAGTACCCATGTGGCCGCCTCGGGCGGCATTCGCAAGTTCGTGGACGGCCTGCCGGGCCTTGGGGCCGGTGCTGCCAATAACCTCGGTCAGTACATTCCGGTCGCCGTTCCGGACACCACCACCTTCCCGGGCTCCGACTACTACATTATCGAACTGGGAGAGTACACGGAGCAGTTGCACAGCGACCTGCCGCCGACCACGCTGCGCGGCTACCGGCAGGCTGGTGGCGTGTACAACTACCTGGGACCAGCCATCGTTGCGCAGAAGGATCGCCCCGTGCGCATCCTCTTCCGCAACCTGCTGCCCACGGGCGCAGGAGGCAACCTCTTCGTCCCGGTCGACTCCACTGTCATGGGATCGGGCATGACGCCCAAGGCTCACGAAATGGGAGACCATGGGATGGCAGACCCCCAGGTGCCCATGTGCAATGAGCCGGATCCGATGATGAAGGCGATGATGGTGGCGGAAGGCCTCTGCTTCGCCGAGAACCGCGCCACATTGCACCTGCACGGCGGCGTCACCCCCTGGATCAGCGACGGTACGCCGCACCAGTGGATTACCCCTGCGGGCCAAGCCACGGATTACCCCGAAGGCGTCAGTGTGGTGGACGTGCCCGATATGCCCGTGCCCGCCCCCGGCGAAATGACCTTCTTCTACTCCAACCAGCAGAGCGCGCGCCTGATGTTCTACCACGACCACGCCTGGGGCATCACGCGCCTCAACGTGTACGCGGGCGAGGCCGCTCCCTACATCATTCAGGACGCCACCGAACAGGCGCTCGTCAACGCCCAAATCATCCCAGGTGCGGATGCCACCATCCCGCTCGTCATCCAGGACAAGACCTTCGTCCCCGGCCCCATTCAGCTTGCCGGGCAGGATGAGACATGGGATGTTGCGAACTGGGGCGGCGAGGGTAGCCTCTGGGTTCCTCACGTCTATTCGCCTGCGCAGAACCCCGGCGACTTCTCAGGCGTCAACCAGTACGGGCGCTGGGCGTATGGCCCGTGGTTCTGGCCGCCGACAAGCAACGTTGAGAACGGCCCGATCCCCAATCCTTACTTCGATCCCGCCTGCGACCCTGACGCAACCTGGTGCGAGCCGCAACTGATGCCGGGCGTGCCCTACAACTCCATGGGCATGGAATCCTTCAACGACACCCCGGTTGTCAATGGCACGGCCTACCCGACGCTCACTGTAGACCCCAAGGCCTACCGCTTCCGCATCCTTAACGCGGCCAACGACCGCTTCTTCAACCTGTCGCTCTACCAGGCCATTGATGCCAACGGTGTCCTCTGTGATGCCAATAACCCCAACCCGGCGCCGGAGAGCACGGGCGTGCCCTGCACCGAAGTCGCTCTGAATCCGGACGAGGTCGCGGCGGCCCTGGATGACCCGACCGTCTTCCCGACACCCGCTCGCGGGCACGGAAGGCCCGGACTGGATCGCCATCGGCACTGAGGGTGGCTTCCTCCCAGCGCCGGTCGAGATCCCTGCCCACCCCACAACCTGGGTCGAATGACCCGACGGTCTTCAACGCAGGCAACGTGGACCTGCACTCGCTGCTTACGGCCCCGGCCGAACGGCACGACGTGATCGTGGACTTCTCACGGTTCGCCGGTCAGACGTTGATCCTGTACAACGATGCCCCGGCCGCCTTCCCGGCACGCGATCCACGTTACGACTACTACACCGGAAACGGGGACTACCGTGACACCGGCGGCGCATCGTCAACGCTCCCCGGCTACGGCCCCAACACGCGCACCGTCATGCAGATCAAGGTGGCGGCGGCGGCTCCGGCCCCGGCTTTCGACCTGGGACGACTGCAGAACGCCTTCAAGTCCACCAGCCTGGGCGGCTTCGGCGTCTTCGAAAACGGCCAGCACCCGATCATCGTCGGCCAGGGTGAGTACAACTCCGCCTATGGTACCCAGTTCACGACGAATGGTGCGAACAATGGCACCGTCCAGATTTACGACACCGCGCTCACCTTCGATCGCCTGATCGATCCGGATGTGGCCACGGCTCCGGGCGCTCCTTACCAGACGTCCACACCAGCCCAGATGCTCACCGTCAATCTCAAGCCCAAGATGATCCAGGACGAGATGGGTGAAGCATTCGAGCACGAGTACGGGCGCATGAGCGGCTTCCTGGGGGTCGAGACACCCAACGCCCAGGCCGGCCTGCAGAACATGATTCTGCACGGCTATACCTATCCGCCGGACGAAATCCTCGACGCCGTCGAGCTCCCTCCCGGTGTCAAGGTGACGCCCATCGCCACGACCGACGATGGCACGCAAATCTGGAAGTTCACGCACAACGGCGTGGACACGCACCCGATCCACTTCCACCTCTACGACGTGCAGCTCCTCAACCGTGTGGGCTGGGACGGCATTGTGCGCAAGCCCGATGCCAATGAGCTGGGCTGGAAGGACACTGTGCGCATCAGCCCGCTTGAGGACACGATCGTCGCCATGCGGCCGCTGACTCCGCAGATCCCAGTCGCGTGGGGCGGCCTGCCCAACAGCATCCGCCTGCTCGACCCGTCCATGCCCGAAGGCATGTTCCTGGAGGGCGCCAACACGAGCCAGCGCGAGGCTGCAGGGCTGCCGCTCTTCGCCTTCAACCCTGCCGGCGAGCCGGTGGACATTACGAATCACAAGGTCAACTTCGGCTGGGAGTACGTCTACCACTGCCACATCCTCAGCCACGAAGAGATGGACATGATGCACGCCCAGGTGGTCGGCGTCTCGCCCGCCGCCCCCAGCAATCTGACCTCTCGTACGTGTGGGAAACGGCCAGCAGCGTGGCTACCAGCTGACATGGACCGACAACTCCAAGAACGAGACGGCCTGGGTCATCGAACGCCGCAATGCATGGAAGCCAGGGTCCTGGACAGTGCGCGCGACGGTGCCTGTCGGCGCAACAGGCCCGACAAGGGGACAGTTCACCTGGAAGGACACAACCGGCAACAACACGCAGTACCAGTATCAGGTCTACGCCATCAATGTTGTGGGCGATTCCTGGGACTACTCGAACCCGGCGTTCAATAATATCCCGCCCGGCGGTGGCTGGCCCACACTGGTGCTCGATTCCAGGGGTGGATCCGTGAGTGCGCTGGCTACCCCCACGATCCAAACGGCGTCGGTCGCCAACAAGAACGGCAAGACGGCCCTTGTGACGTTGACCTGGACGGACACCTCCAACGGCGAGGCGGGCTTCCTGATCCAGCGGGCACAGTCGCCGGGATTCCAGTTCAATGTAGTCAACACGACGGTTGAAGCCAACATCACAACTGTCACGGTTGAAGTGCCGCGCGGCGCGACCTACGACTTCCGCATGCTTGCCTTCAACAACACCATCCAGTCGGCGTGGTCCAACACAGTCACCCGGAGTGCGCCGTAGCCGTAGCCCGTTGTTTTCGAGTCCTGCCTGCGGGGGAAAGGTTGCCCCCTCCCCCGCAGGCAGCCGCATCCGGCCCAATCTACAGGCAGCGTGCGGCGGGCTTCCCCTGTCATGCAAGCCCCCGCCGCACGTTGACTGTGCGAAGTCTCCAAGGTGAACCATGAAACAGAAGAAGAGTGCTCGCAGCAGGTGGAGCGTCATGCTGACGGCGGCGCTGTTGATCGTCTCGATGCTCGCGCCGCACGCTGGGAGTGCGCACAGCGTAGTGGCCGGCCACGCGCCTGCCGCAATCCCAGCCGCCGTGCAAGGTGCGGCGCAGGGACTTCCAGAATGGCAGCAGGTCAACCAGAGCGGCTTCGGCACCTCAGCCGCCACCTCCGTGAGCGCGTTGAGTGTCTTCGGCAGCTATCTCTACGCCGGCACGAACAACGTGCAGGATGGCGCCCGCATCTTCCGCACGCAAGACGGCGTCACATGGACGCCCGTGATCGATGCCGGCTTCGGGTACCTGCCGGCCTCGGCACCGCGTGCAATCCATGATCTGACGGTCTTCCAGGGCAGGCTCTACGCCGGCACCGGAGGGGGCGTCAATCCGGGGCAGGTCTGGCGCTCGATTAACGGTACAACCTGGGTGCAGGTGGTGCCTGCAGGCTTTGCCAACACGTTCAACCGCAACATTACCAGCCTCGTCGAGTTTGACGACAAACTCTATGCAGGGGTCGCAAACTTCGAAAGCGGGGCACAGATCTGGCGCACGTACAGTGGTGACAGCAATGACTGGGTGCAGGTGACCCCGCCCGATGCAGTGGAGGACCCCGCCACGATTACCGGCATGGCCGTGTACAGTCAGGCGGTCTACGCCGTCGTCGAGTCGGCGGCGCCTGTGCAGGTCTGGCGCAGCTACGGTGGCGACTGGGAGATTGCGCTAGACAGTGGTTTCGGAGACCCGCTCACCACGCGGACTGGAGGGATCGTCGCCTTCGCAGGTTCGCTGTATGTCGGCGCCGGAACATCGGCAGGCAGCGCCCAGATCTGGCGCAGCACCGACGGCGACACCTGGCAGCAAATCATCGACCCCGGATTTGGCAATGCCAACAACGATGAGGTCGAATCGCTCTTCGTCTTCAATGGCATGCTCTACGCCGGTGTACACAATACCGTCACGGGCATGGAAGTCTGGCGCTCGGCGAATGGCGCCACCTGGGAACGCGCAAACCTCGATGGCTTCGGCAGCAGCGCGACGACAGGTACGAACCAGTCCAACGCCACCGAGACCTTCGGCAACTCCCTCTTCGTCGGCACGGTGAACGCAGTCAGCGGTGGTGGAGTCTGGCGGAAGGCGCCCGAGCCTTATGGTGTCGCTCTCTCGTCGGCCGCGCCTCTCTCCGGGTTGGCGGGCACGCAGGTCGTCTACAGCCTGACGGTCACCAACATGGGTTCGGTCGCCGATACGTTCGCACTCACCGCCGGCACTCATGTCTGGCCTGTCACGCTGCCCTCTACCGTAGGGCCGTTGGCGCCTGGAGCCGGCGCAGCCTTCAACGTCGCCGTCACCATTCCCGCCGGCGCCGTCCCTCCTGCCGGCGACAGCGTCACCATCACGGCGACTTCGCAGGGCGATTCGAGCAAATTCGCGTCGACGGGCTTGACCACGAGTGCAGTCGCCGTCGCGCCGACAGCCGTCCCGACAGCCGTCCCAACAGCCGTCCCGACGACCGGACCAACAGCCGTCCCGACGACCGGCCCAACAGCCGTCCCGACGACCGGCCCAACAGCCGTCCCGACAACTGGCCCAACGCCCGTCCCGACGACCGGCCCAACGCCCGTCCCGACGACCGGCCCAACGCCCGTCCCGACGACCGGCCCAACGCCCGTCCCGACGACTGGCCCAGTCGGCATCTATGGTGTCAGCGCTCTCGCCCGGCGCTTCAGGCGCGGGCGTGCCCGGCACGACAGTCGTCTACACTTTCGTGCTCACGAACACGGGGACTGTCGCCAGCGGCTACGCACTGACTATCTCTGGGCATCAATGGAGCACAAGCCTCAGCGTACCTGCCTTGAACGTGGCTGCCGGGGCCAGTGCGGCCGTTGAGGTCTCCGTCACCATCCCGGCAGATGCTCTACCCCCTGACAGCGACAAGGTGATCGTCACCGCAACCTCGCAGGGTGATACGACGAAGGCAGCGTCCACCGAATTCGTGACGACTGCCACGGAGGTGCCAGCATACTCGATCTACCTGTCCGTGATCATGAACGGGCCGTCCGAGTAGGCAGGCAGCCCGAGGAAGCATGGACTGCGCGCGACCTGCAGGTTTGCAGGCCGCGCGCAGTCCATCTCCGCCCAATTGCATATGGAAGTGACAACGGGAGGCACACGTCTGGTTTCGGACCTTCCAGTGCGGAGAGGCGAGCAAAACACGTATCAAGTGTGGAAGGCCCGCCCACCTGCCGATGGGGCCCGCCCTTTAGTCCACAAGAGAGGAATATGAAAGAGGTTCACCCATGCGTCGCCTGATCGCAGCCCTGGTTTGTCTTCTCTCTCTCGTTCTGGTCATGGCAGGAGCAAGCGCAGCCCCTGTCCGTGCAGCCATCGCTAGTGCGGCCCCGGTTCCCGTTACACCCATTGCCGTCCCGCCGGCGCTGACCCCTGCCGAGACGCTCGGCAAGTCAATCTTCTTCGACACGCATTTATCGCTCAACCAAAACCAGTCGTGCGCCACCTGCCACGCACCTGAGGTTGGCTGGACCGGACCGGATGCCGAAATCAACGCCGAGGGCGCGGTCTACGAAGGTTCGGTCGCCGGGCTCTATGGTGCGCACAAGCCGCCAAGCTCCGCCTATGCCACACAGAGCCCCATCCTTCACGATGCGGCCGGACTGTCACACTTCGTTGGCGGCAATTTCTGGGACGGCAACGCAACCGGCGAGAAGCTTGGCAGCCCCGCGGCCGATCAGGCGCAGGGGCCATTTCTCAACCCTGTAGAACAGGCTCTGCCTGACAGCGCCTGCGTCGTACACCGGGTTTGCAACCCTGTTGCCGCAGACGCATATCCGGTCGCTTTTGAGGCGGTCTGGGGCGACGATGCGTGTTCGATTGCCTGGCCCGACGACATCGAGGATGCCTGCTCCACGGCAACAGGCTCCGTTCACCTCGCGGATGCCGACCGCGCCGCTGCTGACCGCGCCTTTGACCAGGTGGCACTCTCCATCGTCGCCTTTGAGGCATCCTCCGCTTCGAATGCCTTTACCTCCAAGTACGATTACTTCCTGCAGGGTTTGGTGGACTTCACCCCACAGGAACAGATGGGCCTGATGCTCTTTACGCACAGGGGCACCTGCGCCGCCTGCCATTCGCTGGCCGACGGCGCCAACGGCGAGCCTCCACTTCTCACCGACTACTCTTACCGCAACGTGGGACTGCCTGCCAACCCGGCGAATCCAGCCTACGCCGTCGACGCGGCGTACGTCGATCAAGGGCTGGGCGGCTTCCTCGCGGACGACCCGGACTATGCGTCCGGCGCGGCGCAACAAGTAGGCAAGCAGAAGGTTCCAAGCCTGCGCAACGTTGACCTGCGCCCATCACCCGATTTCGTCAAGGCCTATGGCCACAACGGCTACTTCAAGTCGCTCGAGTCACTTGTTCACTTCTACAATACCCGCGACGTCAAACCCGTTTGCTCCGCGTCCGTCGACGAAGCCGCGGCGCTGGCTGCCGATTGCTGGCCCGCCCCCGAAGTCTCCGAGAACCTCGCTGTCATTACCATGCATGATACGATGACAAACATGCAGGGCGGAATGATGGGTCGCATGGGCAGCATGAGAGGGATGATGGCAGGCGGGATGGGCGGCGGAATGGGAATGATGGGTCGCATGGGCAGCATGAGAGGGATGACGGCAGGCGGGATGGGCGGCAGGATGGGAATGATGGGTCGCATGGGCAGCATGAGAGGGATGATGGCAGGCGGGATGGGCGGCGGAATGGGAATGATGGGGGGGATGGGGATGATGGGCAACCTGGGCCTCAACGCGGCACAGGAAGCCGCAATCGTTGCTTTCCTCAGAACACTTTCGGACGGTTACGCGCTTGACACAGGTGCAGCAGATTAGCAAAGGGCCGCGTGTGGCCCGCGGATATCATCAATATGGGCCGCTTCCGGAGAAGCGGCCCATTGCCATAAAAGAGCAATTCGTCTGGCTGCAGCGCACTCGCCGAGACCTGACCATCGCTAATGAGCATTTTCGTCGGCTACACGACCACCTGCAGCACCGCCGTGCGCTGCTGACGCGGGCCGGGACAAGTGCCACCGGCAGTTGCCCCGACTGCCGACACCCGACTGCCGACACCCGACTCCCGACTGCCCGCCCGTTCACTTCCACGCAATGACAATCGCGCCAAGCACCACAAGCGTGCCGCCAATGACCGACTTGGCGGTGAGCGGCTCGCCCAGGAAGAGCGCCGCGAGTACAAGCACCATGGCAATGCTTGTCTTGTCAATCGGCGCGACCACCGACACGGGCCCGCGCTGCAGCGCCCCGAAGTAGAAGAGCCACGAGGCGCCCGTCGCCAGCCCCGAGAGGATCAAGAAGAGCCAGGCGCGCTGCCCAACCGTACGCAGTCCCGTCACTTCGCCCGTACCGATGACAATGCCCCAGGCCATAATCAGGATCACCACGGTGCGAATGGCCGTGGCGAGGTTGGAGGGAACGTCGCGTATACCGATCTTGGCCAGGATGGTTGTCAGCGCTGCAAAGAACGCCGACATGATTGCCATTAGAATCCAGGTCGAACGTGCGCTGTCCATGAAGTGCGCCTTTCGATGGGATTGACGAATGCGGCCTAACGATTCCCACACAAAAACCAACAGTGGAACGGCGACGCAGAGGCGCTGAGACGCAGAGAAACGCAGAGAACTGCAACGGCGGGTCAGGCTGTTCTCTGCGTTTCTCTGCGTCTCAGCGCCTCTGCGTCGCCGTTCTGTTGTTGTCTTGCGGCCAGCTTCAGTTAGCCCTCGAAGCCGATCGAGAACATTGTCTCAAGGTCGTGTTTTGAAAAGACCTTGAAGGCAATCAGCGTTTCGGAGTGGGTGATCCCCTCCACCTGGAGCGCCTGGCTTGTCACCAGGTCCGCAAGCTCCTCGTTGGTGGAGACGCGCAGCACAGCGACGAGGTCGTACCTGCCTGCCACCGAAAAAACTTCAGTCACGCCCTTGAGTTGCGTCAGTTGCTCGGCCACGGCGTTGATGCGGTTGCGCTCAACGTTGATCAGAACGATCGATGAAACCATATGCTGCCTCCACAAGTGTGCGCTGTGCGCGCGGGATGGCTCAGGTGACGGCCGGTGCAGCGGTGGTATAGTGGGTGTAGCTTCGTTCTTCCACTACACGCTGCAGCGCCGCAACTGCGGCGTAGACGTCGACAAAGGAGTTGTAAAGCGGGGCGATTCCCAGTCGAATCGTATCAGGTTGGCGAAAATCGGGCAATACACCCATCTCGTGGATAAGGGCCTGATCGATGCGCCATGCCTCATCGTGGCCCAGTGCCACATGCGAGCCGCGCCATGCACCCTCGCGCGGCGTCTGCAGCCTGAAACCGAGCGGCGCGAGGCGCTCTTCCCACAGTGCGATGAGCATGTTGCTCAGGGCAAGCGACTTGGCGCGCAGCGCGTCCATGCCCGCTTCGAGCAGCAAATCAACGCCCGGCTCGATTGCCGCCATGGAAAGGATGGGTGGCGAACCGGAAAGGAAGCGGCGCAGCCCCGCCGCAGGCGCGTAGCTGGGCGCAAAGGCAAAGAGATCGCGCTGGCCCATCCACCCCTGAACGGGATTGGCAAGCAACGTCTGCAGGTCGCGGCGCACGTAGAGAAAGGCCGGTGCGCCCGGCCCGCCATTGAGATACTTGTAGCAGCAGCCCACGGCCAGGTCCGCCCCCGACGCATTGAGGGCAACGGGTACTGCCCCTGCGGCGTGGCTCAAATCCCACAGCGTGAGCGCACCTGCGGCGTGGGCGGCTGCCGTGAGCGCTGCCATATCGTAGGTGTAGGCGCTCTTGTAGAGCGTGTGCGAGAGGGCGAGCAGGGCAACCGTCTCATCCAGTGCGGCGGTGATCTGCAACGCGGGGCCGTGGATGCCATCCTGGGAGGTGATCACCTCGAGCGTCGCGCCGTGCTGCGCGGCAATCCCCTCGAGAATGTAGAGGTCCGACGGGAAATTGCCATCATCCGTGATGATGCGCGTACGTCCGGGCCGGGCGTGAAGTGCGGCCGTGGCAAGTTTGTAGAGATTGACTGAAGTCGAATCGGCCACGATCACTTCGTCCGCCTGCGCGCCGAGCAAATGCGCAATTTTGCCGCCGATGCGCTCGGGAAGGGTGAACCAGCCCTCATTCCAGGAACGAATGAGTCGATCGCCCCATTCTCGTTCGACGGTTTCGCGCAGCAACGATGCCGCAGCAAGAGGCATGCGCCCGAGGGAATTGCCATCCATGTAGATCAGCGCGGGATCAGCATGCTCAAAGCGGCCGCGCAGCAGGGCGAGCGGGTCGTCGGCGTCGCAAGCGATGGCTTCTGCAAGCGTGCGCGGAATGTCAAGTGCAGTCATGGGGCAGTCCTTCCGTTTGCCGAGCGCACAGGCTTGGCCCTGTCAGTGCGCTCGATTCGGCCAGCGCACTCGCTGTATTGCTGTGAATATATGTCGAAGGGGTTTTACTAACGATAGAAGTCAATCCAGGAAAACGTGAAGTCCGCGTTGCCGCCCTCCAGGAAGTCACGCGGCGCGCTCACGTCGAAATGGCCTTCCTTGAGCGGGATGCCTGGCGTCGCGGCCGGGTTGTTGCTCAGTATGCCCACGTTCATCCAGTAGGGGCTGCCGCGTGCAATGGGTTGTGCGTCGCTCTGGCCAACCGGGACAAACTCCTCGCGCACAATTGGCTCGCCGTGGCTTTGCACGTAAAGGCGCACCGTGCCCGCCGTATAGGCAAATGTGAGATTCTCAAGGCCGCTCAGGTGCATACGCAGGATTAGGTCGCGCGGTGATTCTCCGGCGGGCAGGGCAACGGTGGCCTCGCCGATCCCGGTCGCGCTCTGGACATCAAGAATCAACACGTTGCCACGCTGCTCGGCGGTGATGACGGCATTCTTGGAATCAGTCACGGTAACGTCTGCCGCGGGCTGGGGGCCGGGCAGCGCACATGCCGCGACAAAGGCTGTAACAAGCGCACAAACGACAATGCGTGCGAAGATGGAGCGCATTGGGTCTCCGAAGGCGCGGTGGGCGCAGGAAGTGTTCACGCGTAAGCAGAATTGCTGCGCCGCGCCAACGCATATGCAAGACTTGGAGGCAGTTCCGGATGGATCGTACACGTTCGTCGAACCGCGCGCAACCGCGCGGGGTCGTCGCAATGGACTTTCCGTGAAATGAGCAGAGAGGAATTGGACATGCTGGACTTCAAGGATCAGGTGGTTATCGTGACCGGTGCCGCGGGCAACCTCGGGCGCGCACTGGTCGCTGCTTTTGACGAGGCAGGTGCAACGCTCGTGCTCGTGGACCACAAGCCGGGTCGCCTCGAAGCGGCCTACCCGGCGCTTGCGGCCGGCGCGAAGCACTATCTTGCTGCGCCCGTGGATGTATCTCAAGGCGAACAAGTTGCTGCCATGGTGGAGGAGATCATGCGCCGCTATGGCCGGATTGATGTACTCGTCAATGCGGCGGGCGGTTATACCGGTGGCGAGACGATTGCGGAGATGGACGCCGCCACTTGGGAGAAGATGTTCAACATCAATCTGCGTACTGTGGCAGCGATGTGCCGCGCCGTTGTCCCTCACATGATTGAGCGCGCGTCGGGCGCAATAATCAACATCGGATCACGCCATGCCGAAGAGGGCAAGAGCAAGACCGCTGCCTACTCTGCGGCGAAGAGCGCCGTCGTACGGCTGACCGAGAGCCTCGCCGCGGAAACAAGGATGCAGGGCATCCGCGCCAACTGTGTACTTCCCAGCACGATTGATGCGCCGGAGAACCGCGCCGCCAATCCCAAGGCGGATCCCAGCAAGTGGGTGTCGCCCGAATCGCTGGCAGGGGTGATTCTCTTTCTCGCGTCGCCCATGGCCCACGACATTACCGGCGCGTCAATTCCGGTTTATGGGCGGGTGTAGAAAGATGATGGCTTGATGAGGGACGGGGCAGCGCGCCGTTTCGTCCGCCAGGCGCAGTCCTTACACCGCGCTGAAATGGCGCGAGATTGAGTTGGAAATTTCATCTCGTCAGTGAGCGCAACACGCGCTGCGCAGCCCCTTGTGTCATTCAAGCAAATGATTGCGTTCTGCATAGTCGGCTAGATCGACGCGGCTGCGCAGGCTGAGTTTGGCCGTAATGTTGGCGCGGTGGGCTTCCACTGTGCGCACGCTCAAGACCAGCAGGTCGGCAATTTGGCGATTGGTGTAGCCACGTGCCAGCAGGCGCAGCACCTCAACCTCACGCGCGGTCAGTGTCTCGGCGGTGATCGAACTCAGCGCGCAGCGTGGTGCTAAACCTGGACAGCAGCGAACGCGTCATGGTTGGATGAATGTAGATGTCGCCGCGCATGACGGCGTAAACCGCATCAATCAATTCGGACTCGGCGGCGCGCTTGACGATGTAACCGCTCGCGCCGGCCATCAGCGCCTCCTGCAGAATGCCTTCATCCTCGTGGACGGTCAGCACAAGGATGTTCAACTCAGGCAGTATCTGTTTCAATTGGCGGGTAAGGCCAATGCCATCGCCGCCTGGCATGCTGACGTCCATCAGCACAAGGTCGGGCCGCAGTGCGCGCGTCAGGTCGATTGCCTCGTCGGCATCCGAGGCAGCCCCTACGATCTCAAATTCCGCTTCGTCCTGCAACAGGGTCTGAATGCCGCGCTGAATCAGACGGTGATCGTCACAGATCAGGATTCTAATGGGCATAGGGCACCTCCGCCACAACGGTTGTTCCGGTTCCAGGGCTGCTCTCAACGGTCAAGTGTCCGCCGAGCATTTCGCATCGCTCGCGCATTCCAATCAGTCCAATGCGGTCAGGCCCATTCACTTTGTCCGACACAAAACCGATCCCGTCGTCCTCGACCGTCAACATGACTCCGTGCGCCATGTGGCGCAGAAGAATTGCGATATTTGTTGCATTGGCGTGGCGCACGACATTAGCGATCGCTTCCTGGGCAATCCGATAGAGCGCGATCTCGATCTCCGGATTCAGCCGCGTGTCAGCACTTCCCGTAACCTTGAACTGCACGCGGAGACCTTGACTACCGGACAGCCTGTCCAGGAATGTCTTGAGCGCGGCCTCCAGACCCAGGTGATCGAGGCTGGCAGGGCGCAGATTCACAGCGAGGCGGTGAAGTTCTTCCTGGACCGAATTGGCGATTTGGCGCACCTCCTGCAACCCTTCTCGCACTCTGTCGGGATATTGGGCGTTTCGCTCAATCTGATGAAGGCTCAACAGCATCGACGCCAGAGCCTGGCCCGCCTCGTCGTGCAATTCGCGGGCCACGAAGGTGCGCTCATTCTCCTGCACCTGCACCAGGCGATGGGAAAGCAGTTGTAGCCGTTCTCGGCCGGCGCGAATCTGCTGAAAGAGCCATGCATTCTGCAGCGCCACTGCGCCCTGGCTGATGATGGCTTCTGCAAGCTGCAATTCGTCAGGCGCAAAGTCATTCAGCGCACTTCGTCCCAGGAAACAGATGCCAAGGGTGTGCTCTCCAACGACGAGCGGCACAACCAGCCAACTGCACGTGCAGCCGGCAGTAATCCACTTGGGGACGGTGGCAGCGCAATTGTACGCATCCTTGCAACTGCCTGTGGTTGTGCGCCGGGTTTCGATAAGCAGCTCCAAATCCGGGTGGAGCGAGACATCGAGCACAGGGCCGAGCCCGGAATCCTCGCTTTGGCTTTCGTCGAAACTGGCGCGAGCTTTGACCACCAGTTGCGTTTCGCTCTCAAGCAGCGCGACCGATCCGTGGTCATAAGGAACGAGCCGATAGATGTAACTCAGCAAGAGGTCAAGAACGGTCTCGAGCTCAAGGGACTGCGCGAGCGAGAGGCTTTCAGCGGCCAGCGTCTCGGCTGCGAGGCGCGCCCGCTGTTCGGATCGGTAGACGCCTGCGCGGTGGAGCGCTACGGCTGCACATGCCGCAAAGCTGACGAGGAACCGAGTCAGGTCGCTCCGAAACGCATCGACCTGATCGCTGAGCACCAGGAGAAACCCCTGCGTGACGCCTTTGGCAACCAATGGAACGAGGACGAGAGAGCGAACCCATTCAAACGATTCAATCGCCGGCCAGCGCGCGTCGGTTGTTGCGTCGGAAATCAAGCTGGGACTCTGCGACTCCAGAAGTTCACGCAGGCCCTCAAAACGATCAACAGGAAAGCGCAAATCAACGTTCAACCAAGGGCCTTCACGTTCCTGATGGCGCGCAATCGTGACCCACTCGTTCTCGAGTTGCATAATCGCAGCGGCCCGGCATGAGAGCACACGCCGCATTTGCTCAAGAATCCGATCAAGCACCTCGTCGAGATCCAGGCTGCTGTTGAGTGCAGTGGTCGCCTCGGCTAGTGCTTCGGCTGTCCGATGCTGGCTGCGCTCCAGTTGACTCAGCGCCAACAGTTCCTGGTTGGATTGTGCCACGCGTGCTTCAGCGCGTTCCCGTTCAGCGATCTGATGGCGCAGCGGGCGCAGCATGAAACGATCGAGCAGCGTCACCAGGACCAGGGTAATCATGAGCGCGTCGATCAGCTCCTCAGCAGGCAGCGCCAATCGGCGCAAGAGAACCATAATGATGGCTTCGGAGACGAACACAGCGACGGCC
This sequence comes from uncultured Chloroflexia bacterium, assembly GCA_963735275.1. Lineage (GTDB taxonomy): Bacteria > Chloroflexota > Anaerolineae > Caldilineales > Caldilineaceae > UBA5069. The sequence goes on from CAVTKJ010000006.1 coordinate 205,140, forward strand.
ACGATCACCAGAAGGCGGCGTGGTTGCGCGTACCGTTGCGGAGTGGGAACCGAGGGCAGCGGGGCTGGGTCCCCAATTGGCGACGCGTTGTCTACAGGAGGAAGCGAGATCGCGTGCGAAGTTGCGCGTGGGTGGGCTGTGCTGGACATGGCAGGATTCCCAGGCTGCATCAAGAGCGCGAGCTGGACAGTAGAGCGCCTTTGGCTCAAGACTTCAAAGCCGCGGGCAGAAAGATTGGGAGGGTGACCGACGTGGGGGGGGAAAAATGAGCGACTCTATACTACATATTTGATTGATGCGAATCTTAGCATCAAAACGACCAATTGCAAGTAGCAGTTTGGGCGACTTATGTCATAATCGTTCGAATCCTAGGCCATCCTTCGGTGTCTATGTGACTTCTGCGCGTCTCGACCCAACCCCAACGTGAACGGCAACAAACAGCAAGGTCGCGTCAGCGTCGTCTCGCTCTGGCGCCCGGGTCTTTACCCGTGCGCTCCGTTGCGTCTTCCGTGACCCTGCGTTGCGCTTTGGCAGTGTCTGTGGCTTTCATTGTGGGAAGCCTTGTGACGCTCGCCTTCCCGCAGGGCATCGCGCAGCGCCGCACGCTGGGAACCGAGAATTGTGAGCATCGGCTTCTTATACTTTGGATCGCCTTGATAGCAGGCCTATAGTAATACCGCGGCGGATCGAGCGGGTGAACAACGCCACGCGGGCCAGCGGTGAACGTCACAACGCAGGCATCATGGCCGATGTCAACCGCTGACTGAGCGGTGAAATCGTGAAACACATGGAAGCGAGGCAGAAATGCGGGTGGTTATCATTGGTGGAAGCGGGCATGTGGGGACCTACCTGGCGCCGCGTTTGGTTGCAGCCGGCCATGAGGTGGTCACGGTCAGTCGCGGCCGGCGCGAGCCGTACCAGGCGCACGGCGCGTGGGCGGCAGTCGAACAGCACACGATCGATCGGGAAGCGTCCGAGGCCGCGGGGACCTTTGGCGCCGAGATACGGGCGCTGCGGCCAGATGTTGTGATCGACATGATTTGTTTCACCCTCGACAGTGCGCGCCAGCTGGCGGAAGCCTTGCGCGGCGCCGTGCAGCACTTCCTCCACTGTGGCACCATCTGGGTGCACGGGCCGAGCGCGGTCGTGCCGACGACCGAAGCGCAGCCGCGCAAGCCATTTGGCGAGTACGGCATCCAGAAGGCGGCCATTGAGGCCTATCTGCTGGATGAGGCGCGGCGTGGAAGGTTACCGGCAACAGTGCTTCACCCGGGGCATATTGTTGGGCCGGGCTGGGCCCCCTTGAACCCCGCGGGCCACTTCAACCCCGCCGTCTTCACGCAGTTGGCCGCCGGCGTCGAGCTGACGCTTCCGAACCTGGGGCTGGAAACTGTGCACCACGTGCACGCAGACGATGTGGCGCAGGCGTTTGAGTGCGCGCTCTCGCACTGGGGCGCCGCCGTGGGCGAGAGTTTTCATGTTGTGTCGCCGGCGGCGCTTACGCTGCGCGGCTATGCCGAGGCGGTTGCGGCCTGGTTTGGGCAGCCGGCGCGTCTCTCGTTTCTGCCGTGGCCCGAGTGGCGCTCACAGGTTTCGGAGACCGAAGCGAATTCGACATGGGACCACATTGCGCACAGCCCCAACTGCAGCATCGCCAAGGCCGAGCGCCTGCTCGAGTACCGGCCGCGCTACACATCGTTGCAGGGCGTCCATGAGGCCGTGCAGTGGCTGATTCAGGACGGGCAGGTGGGGCTGCCGGGGCGGTAGGGCGCGATGGGCGCGGGCAGGCATCACGCGGCGGCAGGCGACGGCCCGGCTGGTTAGGGCAGTCGCCTGCCTGCCGTACAACTGCAATTCTGCATGGGAACGCCGTCTGTAGCTGTACGTGCGTGAATTCTCTCAATGTGAACGTATCGCTGCTCCACAGCCCATTGAGAGACAGTTCGATCACGCCGATCGTGCGCTCAACTGCGTTTGCCTCCGCGCGTTAACGCTGCCTTCACTCGTCGCTGCGACTGCTCTTGTTGCTGTTGCCGCTGTTGACACGATTGAGGTGCGATACCCCCCAGAAGAAAATTCCGCCACCCGCACTCATGAGGAAAATGAACAAACCGATGCCTACAGGAGTTCCCCAGGACAAAACACTATAGAGACCTTCCACGATTACCTCCCAAATGTACAGCAATCACCCTCCAACAACGTTGTTGAAGGCCCTCGCCACCAGGGCGAAGAGATTGACAAGAAGAGACTGGTAACATGTTATTCTCCCATGCTTTGCTGCACATCTGCCGTAACGCACAGCCCAATGGCGCCTATTTGCCGGATGATCCTCAGCGTGTTTCGGCGCTGATAGTTCCGAATGACCTTCCTCCTTTGCCAATCAGACACCAAAGCTCTGGTCAAACGCCTCCGCGGCAGGGTGGCTCGATAACATGGCAGCAGCACAAACGGCGTTTTGCCCGCAAGTCGTGGTGATGAGGCGAGGATTCCGGCTTTGGGAGGTTCGCCTCGGTCGATTCCGCCGAATCAGGCAGGTATCTTTGCCTCTACCCGATGAACGCCTGGTGAGAAACCCTGACGTCAATCAGGGCGTCTCAGAAGTCGACTTGCTGTTCGCGCATGCAATCGAGAGTTACTTACTTTTGAGACGCCCTTTGACGTCAATGTACAACGCTTGACAAAATCGCAACTGCCGAATATTCTTTAGTTCACAACTGAAGAGTCAGTGTAGTTGGCACAACAGGCGCCTGCAGCCCCGGATGGCACAGGCACCAAAGGCGAAGCCGGTGAAAGTCCGGCACTGTCCCGCAACTGTAACCGCAGCATCTCGTGTGAATCGTTGGTTCGCACAGTGACTGCGGAAGTCAGGTCGCCCGCCCGTTTGTGCGCACGATCACCCTCGCGGCCCGGGGTGTGGTGCTCTGGAATGTCGACCGAGACACCTCCTCGCGCCCCGCGAGGAGGTGTTTTTTGTTGCTGCCGGGCGGCGCGGCACCGCCCACACGATGAGGAGAATCAAGATGGTTGTCTGGCGCAGAATCGCACGTGCAGGTGCAGCAGTGGTGGTGATCGCCCTGGGGCTGGTTTTCGTGTTGACGGGTGTACAGAGCGCACGGGCGCAGGAAGGCGCGACGGGCGACGCTCCCGCCGTGAACTCCACGGCCGTGAACAGCGCTGCCATCGTTGTACAGACCGATGGTGGCCTGCTCGTGCGCCCCATCACCTTTACCGCGGCCATCTCCGGATTGGCGGCGCTCGAGGCGTCGGGTCTGGATGTCGCCGTGGCCGAGACAAGTTTCGGCCCGGCCGTCTGCCGCGATTGCGGGCACGGGCTGCCCGGTCACTGATTGCTTCTGCGGAGGCGACAACTTCTGGAATTACAGTGCGTGGGACGGCGAGGCCTGGGCGGGCTATCCTGTCGGCGCATCAAGTTCGATTATCACGCAAACCGGCGCGATTGAGGGCTGGCGCTGGGGTGTCTACACCGGCACAGCCACATCGCCGCTGGGTGTTGTGGATGCAGTGCCCGCAGCGCTCGCATGGCTGCGTGCGCAGCAATCGCCCAGCGATGGCGGCTACAGTGGCATGGGTGGCGCAGCTGAAACGCTCTTTGCGCTTGGCGCCAACGGCATTGCTGCGCGCGACTGGCAAACACCCGCCGGACGTAGCCTCGAGACGTACGCCCGCTCACAGCAGACCAAGTTCGCCCGCCATGATCCGGCCGGGGCAGGCAAGGTCGCCGTGGCGCTGGCCGCTGCCGACGCGTGCTGGAACGGGCGTAGTCGCCTGCCCATGGCGTGGTATGACGAAGCGATGGGCGGCTATTCAGCCGAAAGCGGCTTCAATGCATGGGGCATTTTGGGCACGCTCGCGTTGAGCGAAACCGTGCCGGTGACGGCCGTCGAGAGCCTGCGCACCGCCATTCTTCCTGATGGTGGCTGGGAATGGATGGCGGGCTTCGGGCCGGACTCGAACACGACGGCACTGATCATCCAGACGCTGGTCGCCGCGGGCGAGCCCGTGACGGCGACCGAAATCGTCAGCGGCCTGGCCTATCTCAGGCAGGCGCAGCAGGATGATGGCGGCTTTGCCTACGACTTGACGAGCGGCGGCGGCAGCGATGCCAATTCCACCGCCTATGCGATTCAAGCGCTTGCCGCGGCGGGCGAGGATCCGGCAGGCGACGCTTGGAGCGTTGACGGTGTGACGCCAATTGACTACCTGCTCGGTCTGCAACTGGACGACGGCAGCTTTGAATGGCAGGTCGGCACGGGGAGCAATCTCTTTGCCACGCAGCAGGTGATTCCCGCGCTGCTGCAGCGCCCCTATCCCATTGCCGTCCGGCCCCTGGAAAAGTGCCTGTGGAAGTGAAACTTGCGCGCGTCGCTTTCGCTGCATTGCTGGCGGCGATCCTGATTGTCTCCGGACTGCGCGCAGTGAATGCGCAGGATGCCGCGCAAGCCGGGCTGGTGATAGTCACAGGCAGTGGCGACCCGATGACCTACTGCGTGGACCTTGCGCCTGATGAGGTTGTCACGGGAAACGAGCTGCTTCAGCGCGCCGGCGTGAAGGTTGTTGCTGACCAGAACGCGATGGGCGCAACGATCTGCAGCTTGAACGGCACGGGCTGTTCCTTCCCCGCTGAGTCGTGCTTTTGCCAGTGCGAGGGAAGCCCCTGCACCTACTGGTCATACTGGAGGCAGGATGAGGCGGGCGTTTGGCAGTACGCGACCGCCGGAGCCGCCAACACACGCATCAAGGCCGGCACTGTCGAAGGGTGGGTGTGGGGCGAGGGCACGACGGAGAGCGCAAAGTCGCCACCGGCGCTCGCGCTGGGCGAGATTTGCAAAGCGCCTGAACCCACTGCCGTGGCGGCCGCGCCGGTGACGATGCCTCTGGTCGACCAGACGAGCGCGCCGGTACCGACCCTTACGGCCACGCTCGTGCCGGTTGTTGCTGCACCCGTCGAACCGGAAAGTGGCCGCAGCCCGTGGGCATTGGCAGGGCTGGCGGCGTTGGTGGTGATCCCCGTGGCGGCGCTCCTGCTGCTGCGTGGGCGGAAGGACAAGGCATGAAGCGGCTGCAAAGCGGGCTGAGCATCACAATCTTCGCACTCACAGCGCTGCTGGGTGTTGGCGCGTTCCTCTATCCCTTCTGGCTGCCTGCCGTCGCGCAAAGCGTTGCGGCGGGAGGCGGCATGGCGCACACGGGTGACTCGCCGCTGGTGCTTACAGCCATCGTGGGCATCTGTTTCGCCGTGCTGCTTGTCGAAGTGCAGGCTCAGGCGATCAGCGCCAAGGCGATCGCGCTCATGGGCGTGCTTGTGGCCATGAACAGCGTGCTGCGCTTCGCCGAGGTCGCAATACCCATGCCGGGTGGCTTCAGCCCAATCTTCCCCCTCATTATCCTCGGCGGCTATGTCTTTGGCGCGCGCATCGGCTTCCTGCTCGGCTCGCTGACAATTCTTGCCTCGGCATTTATCACCGGGGGCGTCGGTCCGTGGATGCCCTATCAGATGCTCGCCGCCGGCTGGGTGGGGATGAGCGCGCCGCTCGTGCGCGTTCCTGTGGCCGCGCTGCGCCGCATGGGCTTCAGGGGCGCCTGGACCGAAGTCGCGCCGCTGGCACTCTTTGGCGCGTTCTGGGGTATTGCCTACGGGATGATCATGAACATCTGGTTCTGGCCCTTTGCCATGGGGCCGTCGACGATGTACTGGCAGCCCGGCATCAGCACCCTGGAGACGATTCAACGTTACGCGGTCTTCTACCTCGTCACCTCGCTGGTGTGGGATGTTGTGGCGGCGGCGGGCAATGCCCTGCTGATCGTGCTCCTGGGCAGCGCAGTCCTGCGCATTCTGCGCCGCTTCCACCAGCGATTTGAGTTCGCCTACAAGCCGGCGCCCCTCGGCGAGGCGCAGCACGCGCCCCAGTCGCTTGCGCCCGCCCCGCTTGCACCTGCCGCGTTCGCACAAGGCTCCGCTCGGAGCCGCGCGTGAAACGCACGCTGCACACGGGCGCATGGCTGATCTGGCTGCTGGCGGCGGGGATCATGCTCACCGTCACGCGCAACCCGATCTACATTGGCCTGGTGCTGCTGTGGGTGATGATTGTGCTTGGCGGACTGGGCGCACCGGAAGAAGGTGCGGCCGGCCCTGTCTTCTCGCCGCTGCGCTTTGCGCTGATCGTCGTGCCGATTGCTGCGCTCTTCAACGCACTCTTTGTTCATGCCGGGGAGACCGTGCTCTTTGCGCTGCCCGACCGGTTGCCGGTGGTGGGTGGCAACATTACGCTTGAGGCGCTCGCCTACGGCGCGCTCAACGGGCTGGTGCTGACGGGTCTCTTCGCCGCCTTCGCCGTCTTCAACCGTGTGACGCCCGTGCGCTCGCTCATCCAGATCGCGCCGCGCGCCTACTACTCCGTTGCCGTCATCGTTGCGATCGCACTCACCTACGTGCCGGTGACCCTCAAACAGGCAGCGCAGATTCGCGAGGCGCAGGCGGTGCGCGGGCACCGCCTCAAGGGGCTGCGCAGTTGGGCGCCGATCTTTCTGCCGCTGCTCAGCAGTGGCATGGAGCGGGCGCTGCAGTTGGCCGAGGCGATGGTGGCGCGCGGTTTTGCCGCAGGCAGCGCGCCAGATGAATCAAGCGGCGTGCGCGTGCAGACCATGCTGGCAGGCGGGACGGCGCTCTTTGCTGCGGGCCTTGTGGTGCGCCTGATTGGGCAACAAGCGCTTCTGGCCGCCGCGCTGCTGGTGACGGGCGCAGTGCTGCTCTTTGGGGGCATCTGGTGGGCGGGACGCGCGCACCCGCACACCGTCTATCGGCCCGCGCCCTGGCGGGCCGTCGACTGGGGCGTGGTCACCGCAGCGGGGGTCGGGGCGCTTCTCTTTCTGCTCCCTATCCCCGGCGTCGACAAGTCCTCGCTTGCCTGGTACCCCTATCCGGCGCTCACCTGGCCGAGTTTCAGCTTCGTGCTCGTTGTGGCAACGTGGGGATTGCTCGGGCCGGCGGTGGTTGGGGCAAAAAGTTCAAAGGCGTAGGCAGGGGTAAAAGGGTTCAAAGGTTCAATGGTTCGTGCGTCAATTTGGAAGCACCGCCTTATCCGCCATGGCGCGCTTCCCGCCAATGTACGACCGTTTCACCGGCCAGGAGCGCCGGCGACGGGCCGGCGCCTACGAATCGTCAGTTATCATTTTTCAATTATCCAGTTATCGAGTCACTCACCAATTCCAATGATCACCCTCTCCCACGTCACCTACACCTATCCCGGGGCCACGCGCCCGGCGCTCAGCGACCTCTCACTGGAGTTGCCTGGCGGCGAGTTCGTGCTGGTGGCGGGCGAGTCGGGCGCGGGCAAGTCCACGCTGCTGCGCTGCTTGAATGGACTGGTGCCGCATTTCACGGGCGGCGTGCTTTCCGGTTCGATACGCGTGCTGGGGCTTGACCCCGTGGTCGCGTCGCCGCAGGTGATGAGCCGCCATGTGGGCTTCGTCTTTCAGGACCCCGAAACGCAGTTCGTGATGGATCGCGTCGAGGACGAGCTTGCCTTTGCGCTCGAGAACGCGGCTGTCGCCCCACAAGAAATGCGCGTGCGCGTGGAGGAGACGCTCGATTTGCTCGACCTCGCCCCGCTGCGCGACCGGCCGCTGGCGACCCTTTCGGGCGGGGAGAAGCAGCGCGTCGCGATTGCCGCGGCGCTGGCGCTACGCCCTGCCATACTTGGTGCTCGACGAACCAACGTCGCAGCTTGATCCCAAATCGGCGGAGGATGTCCTCAACGCGTTGGTGCGCCTGAACCAGGACCTGGGGCTGATGATTCTGCTGGCGGAACACCGTCTCGAGCGCGTGCTTGCTTTCGTCGACCGCATGGTCTACGTGAACGCCAATGGCAGCAGCGCGCTGGTTGACGAGCCACGGCGCGTGCTTGAGCAGATTGAGGCCGGGCCGCCGCTCGTCAAGTTGGGCAAGCGGCTGGGGTGGTCGCCACTGCCGCTGACCATCAAGGAGGGGATGCGATTCAGCCGGGTTACGGCCGCCGACGCTGCTGCGCTGCCGGCCCTGCCCACGGTTTCCAGTGCGCCAGTCCTGGCCCAGGAGCCACCGTTTCTCTCTGTGCGTGATCTTGCCTTCAATTATCGCGACAGGCCGGTGCTCAAGCAGATTGCGCTTGAGGTGCGTCCCGGCGAAATCGTCGCGCTCATGGGGCGCAATGGCGCCGGCAAAACGACGCTGCTCAGGAGCCTTGTGGGATTGGCGAGACCGTTGAAGGGGCAAATCCGCGTGGCCGGGCAGGATACGCGCGACATGGACACGGCGGACATCTGCCAGAATGTCGCCTACCTGCCGCAGGATCCCAATGCGCTGCTCTTTGCCGACACTGTGGCGGAGGAACTGGCCATTACCCTGCGCAACCACGGGCGCGCGGCGGACGAACCGGCGGCCGAAGCGCAGATTCACCAAACCCTGGCGAGACTGCGCCTGGAGGACAAGGCAACTGCCTATCCGCGCGATCTCAGCGTGGGCGAGCGACAGCGGGTTGCGCTCGGGGCCGTCACCGTGACGCAGCCCGGCGCGTTGCTGCTTGACGAGCCGACGCGTGGCCTCGATTACGCCGCCAAGGCCATCCTTGTTGAAATGATTCAGGAGTGGAGCGATGCGGGCGCGGCGGTGGTGGTGGTGACGCACGACGTCGAGTTCGCCGCGGCGCTGGCTCACCGCGTTGTACTGATGAGCCAGGGTGAGATCATTGCAGATGGTCCGCCCGCGCAGGTGTTGGGTGCGTCGCCGCTCTTCGCACCGCAAGTTGCGCGCCTCTTCCCCAACCGCGGCTGGCTGACACCGGCCGACGCTCTCGCCGGCCTCGGCGCAATCTAGCGTGATGCCGATATGAGAACCACATTTCGACGCGAAGGCGCAGAGACGCAAAGAAACGCAAAGGAGAGCAACATGTCAAGTCGTCGCGGGCAGTTGCTTTTCCTCTGCGTTTCTCTGCGTCTCTGCGCCTTCGCGTCGAAATGTTGTGTTCATGTCGGAGCCACCATCTATTCTCAGGAGACCGACATGCCACGATTGACAAAGATCTATACACGGACGGGAGATGCCGGCACAACTGCATTGGGCGGCGGTCAGCGCGTGCCCAAGGATGACCTGCGCGTGGCCGTCTATGGCACAGTGGACGAACTGAACTCGCACATTGGCGCGGCCCTGGCGGCTGGGCTTGATGCGAAGCTCGACGCCGCACTGCGCCGCATCCAGAACGAGCTTTTTGATGTGGGGTCGGACCTTTGTTTCATCGAGGCCGACAAACAGAAGTGGCCCCTGCCGCAGATTGAGGCGCGCCACATTGTCGCCCTCGAGCAGATGATCGACGAGATACAAGGCGTCGTGGGGCCGTTGGAGAACTTTATCCTGCCGGGAGGCGCATTGGGCGCGGCGCAACTCCACATCGCACGCACAGTCTGCAGGCGTGCCGAACGCGAGGCCACCACGCTGGCCCGCGCCGAGAGCATTGGGCAGCACGTAATCGGCTACCTCAACCGCCTGTCGGATCTGCTCTTCGTGATGGCGCGCTACGAGAATCACGCGAAAGGGGTCGACGAGCCGCTCTGGCGGCCGGGCGCGTAAGGAAGGGCTCCCGCGCCGCCAACCTTGAAGTTCGGCTTCGTGCTTCGACGAATCTCCAGGTTGACGGCAAAAGAGCGGGAACACAGAAAAGGCGGGAAGGCAAAGGAAAGGGCGGGATACTGCGCAGTAAAATGACGCGGTATCCTGCCCTTTCCCTGCACTTCCAGTCTTTTCTGTGTTCCCGCTCTTTTTGTCGTTTACTTTTATGCTTCGAAGAGCGCAGTGAGCATGGCGCGTACATGGGCGAACTCGTCTGCGTTCACCGTGTGACCCATGCCGGGATAGACGCAGCGTGTGACACTGGCGCCCATTCTTGTGAGCAGTCGTTCGCTGCGGTCGCTGCGTTCAGCGGGAATGTGGTCGTCCATGTCGCCGCCGCCCAGAAATAGCGGCGTTCCCAGCAGGCTGCCCGAGTATGTGCGCGGGCGATCGCCATTCTCAATCAGCGCGCCACTCAGTCCAACCAAGCCGCCGAAGCGGTGGGGAAAGCGCGCCGCATACTCCAGTGCCAGGCAAGCCCCCTGCGAAAAGCCCAGGAGGATTGTCCGCTCCTTGGGGATGCCCACGGTGACCGCCGAATCAAACGCATGATCAACTGCTCGCAGCGCCGACGAAAGCCAGGGTTCATTCTGCGCCAATGGCGCCACAAAGCGCTGCGGATACCAGGTATTGCCGGCAGCCTGTGGTGCGATGAAGGCAACACGCGCGGCCGTATCTGCATTCGTTGGCATGACTTCGCGCGCCAAACTCATGATATCGCGCGCGGTGGAGTTGCGCCCGTGCAGCATGATAAGGAGAGCGTGTGCTTTCCCAAGACGCGCACCGGCGTGGAGAAGTGGCTGGTCAGCGTGCGGATCGTCCACTTGTGTGGATTTGGAAGTAGCGGACGTTGCCATGTAGCGCCTCGATCTGGGTGGAGTCAACCGGCGGAGACAACAAGTTCATTGTACGTCCGATTGCTCTGCAAGGCACGAAACCCATTCCGCCCAATGGCGCGCTCCGCCCTACAGGAGGGAAGCCGGCAAACCGGCGCGCCGCTCTTCCTCCGCCATGCGCAACATGAGGAGGTGCAAGGTGCTGACAGGCTGCGAGAGATTTGTGTCGCGGATGCGGCGGTTGATCCCGTCCATTGCGGTGACGTAACGTTCGCGCTTTCTGCTCCACAGAGCGCGGACAGCCTCTTGCGCTGCGGGCTGCGTTCCGGCAGCGAGCCACGCGGCAGAGGTGCGCTCTGCTTCGGCGCGCAGTTGCTTGCGCCAGGCCTCCACTTCACGCTGTACGTCATTGCGCGCGCCGATCCAGCCAGGGGCCAGGTCATTGTTCTTGAGGATGTCGTAGGCGAGTGCATCACCGGCCGGTGTGAAGGCGCGATCTTTCTGGGGCAACGGTTTGCCGCGCCCGCGCAGGTTGTCGAACTCCCCCTTGCGCATGGCCTCTTCGATCGCCTGACTGACCACGTCGCGCCACTCGTCTTCGGTGCGCGTTCGGCGCGTTTGCGGTGCAGGAGCCCCTTCGCTCGTCCCGTCTTGTTGCTGCTTGTAGGCCTCTGCACGGTCGCGTGCTGCCGCGAGCTCCTGCTGCTTGCTGTCCGGTTCGCTCCTGCGTTGCTGTGAAGCCATGGATCCCCTCCCCAATGCCACATTGGCATGCACGCCCACCGCACAATTTTATCATTTCCCGTTCCCCAACGATGTAGCGGATGGCCTCCGTGCCCTCATGCTGTGGTCCCATGTGCCGCCGACTGTCGTAGCGGAGGGCTAGATGAGGATTGCTGAAATCGATCGGTATTGGGTTGAGCAAAGCTCCTGCACCTCACCCCCGCCCCGCTCCATGCTCCTTGCCACGCCCGCCGGCGTGGCGTGAGGGCAGGAGAGGGGAGAAATGCGCACTCGTTTTACTCCCCTCTCCGCATGGGCGGGGGTGAGGTGCAGTTTTGTGCGGTAAATGCCGAAGGAATCAAGTAATGACAATAAGGCCCTCCGCTACGGAGTCCAGAGTGCCAGCGTATGGGTATTCCATTGACCAGCGCGTGCCGTCGTTGCGACCGCGCTTGGGCGGCAGACCCGATGGCGTCTACAATAGGGCAGGCACATGTGCATGGCCGGCCACTGACCGCAGGAAAGCACAGGCGTGCAGGCGCGCGCCGGAGGTGTTCACCGGGTGGCGAATCCAGTGTGGAACCGTACAGACCGGCGGATGCGCGCCCTCTGGCGAGTGCTGATCTACATTGTCGCGTGGCGCGCGGCTGCTGATGCTGCTCGATCGCCTGCTCATTCCTGCCGGCGTGGGGCTGGCGGCGCGTCCAGGTCCGCTGGCGGTCCCGGCGCTTGTGCGCACCTTCCACTTCGCCTACTACTTGATTTCCGTAGTCGGCGTCACCTGGCTTGCGGCGCGTTTTTTGGACCGAAGGCCGCTGCGCACGCTGGGGCTGGACTTGAGCCGATCCTGGTGGCGCGATCTGACTGCCGGCTTGCTTCTGGGCGTTGTGCTGATGAGCGCCGTTTTCGCTGTGGAATGGGCGTTGGACTGGGTGGCGGTGACGGGCGACTTCGCTGCGCGCACGTCCACGGTGAGATTCGTTCCCGCCTTGCTTGGGCCGCTCGCGATCTTCGTTGTGATTGGTTTTTGCGAAGAACTGATGTTTCGTGGCTATCTGCTCCGCAACAGTGCGGAGGGGCTTAATGGGTTGCTGGGCCCGCGCGGCGCAGTGGTTGGCGCGTGGCTTATTTCCTCCCTGCTCTTCGGGGCCTACCATGCGTTCAACCCCCATGCCACGTGGGTCAGCACATTCAATTTGTTTGCGGCCGGGCTGCTGCTTGGCCTGCCCATGATCCTGACCGGCGAACTGGCGCTTTCAGTTGGGCTGCATATTGCATGGAACTTTGCCCAGGGCAACCTCTTCGGCTTTCCGGTCAGCGGCAATGATTTCAGCGGCGTCACGCTGCTGCGTACGGACGTAAGCGGCCCGATTCTATGGACAGGCGGCGCGTTTGGTCCTGAGGCCGGACTGCTGGGGCTGTCGGTCATCAGCCTCGGCATGGTCGCTGTGTGGCTGTGGGTGCGCCATGCGCACGGGCAAGCGCACATCTGCACGGCTCTCGCGACCTACCCGGCCAAGCTCGATCCTGTAGAGCCGATGCAGCAGGTCCAGCAGCAAGCGCGCAACTGACGCGACCCGCTCCCTGGGCGGCGCAAGCATTTTGACGCCACGGACAACTCACTGCAATTTCACAGCGCATCAACCCAGGAGCCAACATGGGCAACCGGCTGTGGGGCGGCCGCTTCACCGGCGCGACCGATCCCCTGATGGAGGCGTTCAACGCATCGATTCAAGTGGACAAGCGAATGTGGCGCGCGGACCTTACCGGCAGCCAGGCATATGCCCAGGCGCTGGCGGCCGCAGGCATGCTGACGCAGGCCGAATGTGAGGCGATTGTGGAGGGGCTGAGTCGCGTGGCAGCAGAGTGGGCTGACGACGCGTTTGTCATCCTGCCTGGCGACGAGGATGTTCATACGGCCAACGAACGCCGGCTCACCGAACTGATCGGGCCTGTGGCAGGCAAGCTTCACACAGGGCGCAGCCGCAACGACCAGGTAGCCACCGACGTTCGTCTCTGGCTGCGCGACGAGATCGCAACGCTGCACGGCTACCTCAATGAACTGATCGACGTGGCCGTGGCGCGCGCCGCCGCCGAAATCGACCTGATCCTGCCCGGTTACACCCACATGCAGCCGGCGCAGCCGATCCGCTGGAGCCACTGGCTGCTGAGCCACGCCACTGCGTGGGCGCGCGACGCCGAACGGCTTGACCAACTCGCGCAGCGCGTGAATGTGATGCCCCTGGGCAGCGGCGCTCTGGCCGGCAACCCCTTCGCGATTGACCGCAGCGCACTTGCCGACCAACTGGGCTTCGCTGCCGCCAGCGCCAACAGCCTTGACGCGGTGGCCGACCGCGACTTCATCGCCGAATTTCTCTTCTGGGCGGCGCTGACCATGATTCACCTCAGCCGCTGGGCCGAGGACCTGATCATCTACAGCAGTCGCGAGTTCAGCTTTGTCTCGCTGGCCGATGCCTACAGCACGGGCAGCAGCCTCATGCCCCAGAAGAAGAACCCGGATGCGCTGGAACTCCTGCGCGGCAAATCGGGGCGCGTGCTGGGCAACATGGCCGGCTTGATGACCACCCTCAAGGGGCTTCCCACCTCCTACAACAAGGACCTGCAGGAGGACAAGGAACCCCTCTTTGACGCGGTGGACAGCCTGAGCGGCGCGCTGCAGATTGCCGCGGGCGTCCTTTCCACCCTCAACGTCAACCCCATTGCCATGCGCGCTGCGCTGACCACCGAGATGCTCGCCACGGACCTGGCCGATTACCTCGTGCGCAAGGGGGTGCCTTTCCGCGAGGCACACCACATCACCGGCGCGGCCGTACGCATGGCCGAAGTGCAGGCCGTCCCCCTGGATGAACTGGAAGTCGACGACTTGCGCACGCTGCACGAGGCCTTTGACGAGGATGTGGCCGACGTTTGGAGCATTGAGGCGAGCGTCGAACGGCGCGACGTGCAGGGTGGCACCAGCCGCCGCGCCGTGGAGGAGCAGATCGCGGCGCTCAGGGCGCGGTAAACGACTTCCGCGTTTTGTCCTAGGTCTCAATCAACCGATGTCCAGTTATTCGCTTGCCAGGCGGCAAGCCTTTCGCCGATTTCACGCCACGCGTCAGCTTCCTTCTTGCGTGCGCCTGCGCTTTCTGTGAACTGCTCAATTCGCTTGAGCGCCGGTTTTCCACGCAGCAGCGGATTGGCGCGCGCGAACGCAAAGCACTCTTCCCAGTCACCGAAGTCAAGCAGATCGACGACTGCCGTAAGCAAGGGCTCCTGGCGGCGGATCTTTTTAAGCCAGCCATAGACACGCCGCACGCGTCGCAACTTCATCGTCGAGGGTCGATTCTGCCTCACTCAGGAGACCGTCAATGTTGAGTTGCAGCAACGCCTGGGGCCAGGCTTCAACCGCAGCTTTCGCGTCCTTCATGCTGCCGGCAGTGAGCAGGCGCTGAATATGCTCGAGCTCGTCTGCGAGTTCAGGATCGGACTCCACCGCGCACAGCTAATGCGAGCGCGCTGTATCTGCTGACAGAGTCGTGGGCTTCCATATCGCCACTCGCCGCTGCCCCCTTCGCAATGGCATCGAGCGCATCAAGCACCTCATTGTCGATCGCGTCGAGGTTGTCGCGCAGATAGGCCGTTGGATCATCCGCCTCGCCCAGAGCGGCAACCAACTCCGTGGTGCGCAGGAGCGTCTCTAAGTGCGCGATATGGTCGGGCGTTATTGCGTTGTCGAAGTCGAGAACGGGAGGCGTATCCTCCATGTCCTGCTCCGCTTGTTTCAGCGCTGCTTTGACTGATTCGCCATTTTCGATCATCGAAAACGCGTCGCGCAGCAGGTGCAGGACGCTGAATGTATCGCTGAGCACTTCAAGGAGCGCATCTGCCGTGAAAGCGTCTGAGTCAAAGCCTGCCATCAGGTAGATGTCACCGGTCTCCGGCTGACGTTGCAGCTCCCCGAACTGCGTGTGTTTGGAGATCTGCTTCAGGTCGCGCTCAGATACACTCGGGGCGTCACCCACAAGCGTCATGAGGCCGAGATGATTTTCCGGCAGAATGACGAGGCGAAAGGAAACCGGCTCACCTATCCTGTCCAGCGGCAGATAGACGTCGACGACAGGTTCCTGGACATCATAGGGAGCGCCGATCTCGTCAAGACTATCGAGCAGCGTTTGCAGTTCGTCCACAAGAGTACCCCCTCAGGTGTGTCCGCGGAGCTTACACGCGATGATCGGTTGCTGCGCAGGTTTCGCCCTGAAAGCAGCTCAATTCTAGAGGCAAGGCGGAATGAAGACAATATCTCGAGTGCGAAGCACAGTTGTCGGTTGCCCGGTAGGCGGTTGACCGTTTTCCGTTTGTTTGACACTCCATCCTTTGTCTGTTAGGATATTGCCCACGCTATCGCAGGCAATGCTGCCTTTGCCTCGTATCAAGCGGCGCTTGATGGTCCACAAGCTGCAGCGGCCATTCCCTCAGATTATTGCAGTGCGACTACACATGCCAATGCACATGGCACCCGCTTGCAGGACGGCGGCCTCAGAGTCCGGCGCGACCGCTAAGGCAGCGGTTGGCTCACTCCGCACTCGTACAGCAGAGCACAGCAGCAGCCACGAATTTGCAGGTGGTGCGTTGACGCGCGTGTGCAAAGCTTCAGTTGCCGATCGTCTGCGACACGGTTCGGCCCACCGGATTTCAACCCGTTCACCCACGCTCACTTGCGCCGGCGCCGCGCCTTTGCGGTCGCCCCAGCAATCCGTACGCATCTAGATGGCAGGAGTACTCGGCAACATGTCCAAATTGCTGGAAGTGAAGAACCTTAAAACGCAGTTCTTCACGCAGGACGGCGTTGTTCACGCTGTGAACGGCATCTCCTACACGGTGGGCGCCGGCGAAACCGTCGCCATCGTGGGTGAGTCCGGCTCCGGCAAGAGTGTGGGCGTGATGTCGCTCATTCGTCTCATCCCGCAGCCCCCAGGCAAGATCGTTGATGGGGAAGTCTGGTTTGATGGGCAGGACCTTCTCAAGTTGTCCGAGGATGAGCTGCGCAAGATTCGCGGCAATCGCATTGCGATGATCTTCCAGGACCCCATGACCTCGCTCAACCCGGTGCTAACAATTGGCCGGCAGATCACCGAGGCCCTTGAGTTGCACCTTGACATGAACCAGGAACAGGCGCGCAAACGCGCGGCTGAACTTCTCGAACTCGTCGGCATTCCTGCTGCTGAAGCACGGCTCAACGACTACCCCCACCAATTCTCGGGTGGCATGCGCCAGCGCGTGATGATCGCGATTGGGCTTTCCTGCAATCCCCAACTGTTGATTGCCGATGAGCCGACCACAGCCCTCGACGTGACCATCCAGGCGCAGATTGTCGACCTTGTCAATCGTCTCAAGAACGAACTGGGCATGGCGATTATCTGGATTACCCACGATCTGGGCGTGGTCGCGGGCATGGCTGAGCGGGTGATTGTGATGTACTCGGGCTTCATCGTCGAGGAGTCTCCCGTCGACCTGATCTATTCCGACCCGCGCCACCCCTACACGCTGGGGCTGCTGCGTTCGATTCCCCGGCTGGACCTGGGGCGACAGAAACGACTCATCCCGATTGAGGGGCTGCCTCCCGATCTGCTGGAGGCGCCAACACAGTGCCCCTTTGCACCGCGCTGTGGCTACGCCGAAGAGCAATGCTGGCAGGAGAACCCGCCGCTCGAGCTGGTTGCGCCCAACCACAGTTCGGCTTGCTGGCTTGCACTGCGCGGAATCAAGGTGGGCGAACTCCCTGTGAAGGTCTCGGCGCAGGCGTTGATTGATGAAGCGATCCCGCACGAGCATACCTTTGAACAAGTGCGTGACAATGTATTCGCGGCAATCAAGCCGGACGAAGACGAACGCCACGCCGACACAACCAAGATTACGCAGGAAGAGCAAGAGGAGACGACCGCACAAAGCGGCGTTGATGGCCAATGAGCGTTGTGACGAATCCGACTCCAATTGAGCCAACTCCGGCTGACCCAGGTGCTGCACAAGGCGCCACAGCCGCTGCGGATGCGTCCGCCGCTCCACTCGCGGGAAGTGCGCCGGCGGCCACGCGCACGACGGAAACCTCTGTGAACGGCAGCGAAGGCATTCTGCTTCATGTGAAACAACTGAAGATGCACTTCCCGATTACGAAGGGAATCATCTTCCAGAAGCAGGTCGGCGCCATCAAGGCAGTCGACGGTATTTCATTTGACATGTACAAGGGGGAAACGCTCGGCTTGGTGGGCGAATCGGGCTGCGGCAAGAGTACGACCGGTCGCGCAATCCTGCAGCTCTATCGGCCAACCAGCGGCGAAGTTGTCTTCGAAGGCGTGAATCTTGTGGCGACCAAGGGTGAAGACCTGCGCAAGATGCGCCGCCGCATGCAGATGATCTTTCAGGACCCGTACGCATCGCTCAACCCGCGCATGACGGTGGGGAGCATCATCGGCGAGCCGCTCGAGGTGCACAACATCGGCGCCAACCGCACGGAGCGCCAGGAGCGCGTGCAGGAGCTTCTGCGCATCGTCGGGCTCAATCCCTACTTCGTCAACCGCTATCCCCACGAGTTTTCGGGCGGACAACGGCAGCGCATTGGCATCGCACGCGCGCTGGCCGTCAATCCGGCCTTCATTGTTTGCGACGAACCGATTTCGGCACTCGATGTCTCGATTCAGGCACAGGTCATCAACCTGCTTGAAGACTTGCAGGAACAGTTGGGGCTTACGTATCTCTTCATTGCCCATGATCTCTCTGTAGTGCGGCACATTTCCAACCGGATTGCCGTGATGTACCTGGGCAAGATGGTTGAGTTGGCCGACCGCGACGAACTGTACGCCAACCCGCTGCATCCGTATACCCAGGCGCTGCTCTCCGCCGTGCCCATTCCCGATCCGGCGATTGAACTCAAGCGCAAGCGAATCATTCTTGAGGGTGACGTGCCAAGCCCGGCCAACCCGCCGCAGGGCTGCCACTTCTGCACGCGCTGCCCACGCGTGATGGATGTGTGCCGGACGGAAGAGCCCCCCTTCAAGGATTATGGGGACGGTCATTTCGCCGCGTGCTGGTTGTACGAAGATGTACCCGGCAAGACTCCCGCGCCATCAGCGCCGGCAGAAGTGAAGTCACTTGACGCGGTAGCGGCTGTCGCATAATGTGAAGCCGGCGTGAACACAACTGCAAACCGACAACGCAACAGCAGCGCAAAGGCGCAAAGGCGCAGAGGAAGGCCTGACTTGCGGTTGCATTTCTTGTTGTTGCCTTTGCGCCACTGCGTCGCAGTTCTGCTGTTGGTCTCTTCTGGAACTGCGCCAATCGTCCGCAAGGCGCAGATTGTTTTGCGAAAGAGGCACAAAGTCGGTACACTCTGAGTGAAATGCGGAAATCGTCAACAAATTCGTTTGTGAAACAGAGTGCGGATTGACTGCACAGCGGGCTTCGGCTTCTGCTGGGCATTATCTGCGTTCCAGCGCGTTCCGCACATGGTGCCAGTGGCCTCCGATGGTCCTCACGGGGCCGAAACGCTCAAGTCCCCCAAGTCGCCGTGCGCACGACCTTGCCTGATTTGTTTGCAGGATGTCTCGTCAGCCAGGAAGTTTTGTGTGCCAGGCAGTTCCGTTCAACTTCGCGAGTGCTCGTAATCCATCCATTGCGTTAGCTTAAGCAACAAAGGAGATTCAAGGTATGAAGAATCGAACATACATCATTTTGGCGATGCTGGTAATCGCCGCCATGGCGTTCGCAGCCTGCGCCTCGCCGGTGCCTGCTGCAACGACCAGCGAGTCCGGCGCGGCAGGTAGCGCCGGTGCTGTGGAAGACGTCAGCCGTCCCAATCCCTATCTGAGCGTACCCGAAGTGCGCCAGGCCATTGCCCACTGCATCGACCGCGAAGCACTGATCGCCGCCGTCTACCCCTATGTGGACGATAAGTCCGCCCTGCTCATGGACACAATGTTCCCCAAGGATCACTGGGCGTACAGCGGTCCATATACGGACTATGCGTATGACGTGGCCGAAGGCAACCGCCTGCTCGACGAAGCCGGCTTCACCGATGAAGACGGTGATGGCTACCGCTTCGAGATCAACTTCACGACGACGAACGCCCAGTTCCGCCAGACATGGGCCGCCGTGGCCGAGCAGAACCTCAAGGACTGCGGCATCCTCATGATTCGCCAGCATGTCCCCGCCTCCTGGTGGTTTGGTGACACAACGGGCCTGGCCCGCCGCGACTTCGAACTGGGCGCCTACGCCTGGGTCGGTCAGGCGCTGCCGACCAACCGCACCCTCTATGCCTGCAACCAGATTCCGACCCCCGGCAACAACTGGGAAGGTCAGAACTACATGGGCTGGTGCAACGACACCGCCAGCAATGCGGTCATCGCAGCCGAGAATACACTCGACCGCGACGAGAGTATCAAGTTCTACGATGTTCTGCAGAAGGAATTCTCGGCTGACATGGTTTCGCTGCCCGTCTTCCAGCGCGCAGAGGCAGAAGCCTGGAGCAACAATCTTGAAGGTATGGTCGTCTCCCCGACTGAGTACGGCACGGCCAGCGGCGGCAATTGGAGCCTTGCCGACGGCGCCGACACCGCCGTGGTTGGATTCTCGCAGGAACCGGCCTCGATGTTTGACCTTGTCGAGTCCTCTGCTGTACAGCGCCAGGCTTCACAGCTGGGCCGCACCCTCTACAACACCCAGTACGACTACGACTTCCAGTCTGTCCTGCAGGATGGCCTGAGCACTGTCGATAGCGGCCTGGCAGTCAACACGATGGTCGACGTCATGGAAGGCGACACCGTTTACAGCGCCGCCGGCAATCCGGTTACGTTGACTACGGGCACTGAAGTCTTCGTCAATGGCGACTTCCTCACCTGGGATGGCACGACACCGCTCCAGCTCCCGCAGTTGGTTGTCACCTACAAGTTCCTGCCCCACACCTGGAGTGACGGCGTTCCCGCCTCGGTTGAGGACTTCAAGCTCGCCTTCAAGATCAACTGTGACAAGGATTCGGGTGCAACGACCTTCACCACCTGCAACCAGATCGCCAGCACCGAGTTCGCCCCGGACGTTGAGGGCGAAGACATTCAGTTCACCGTCACCTATGTCCCCGGCGTGCAGGATCCCGGCTACATGCTGGCTCCGTGGACAATCAGCCCCTCCAGCGCCTCCTACCCGGCGCACCAGGTGCTGAGCGACGGCCGCAACCTTACAGACGTCCCGGCCGCCGAGTGGAGCACGCTCCCCGAGATCGCCGAGAAGCCGCTGAGCATTGCGCCGTACATGATCACCGAATGGGTCAAGGGTCAGAGCATGACCTTTGAAGCCAATCCGTACTACTACGGTGAGGCCCCGGCCCTCAAGCGCATCGTCATCGTCTTCGTGCAGGACACGACGCAGCTCGTGGCCCAGCTGATTTCGGGCGATGTGGACTATGTCGAAAAGGCCACCCTGGCCGGCGGCGCGGAAGTGCAGCTGGTCAAGGATGCAGGCGAGCAGGGACAACTCAACTTCGAGATTATCCCCAGCCCGACCTGGGAGCACATCGACATGAACCTCAACATCAAGGAGAAGTAGGCCATTGCGGTCTGCAAGGGGTGGGGTCCTGGTGACCCCACCCCGTTCCTGTAAGCGGGCGGGGGCCGGCAACGTCTGTCCATCCCCGCCCGTTTTCGATTGACGTCGGCGAGACATCCACGGTCAGTTCCCTCTGTAGTCTGTGCTTCTTCGGGTCTACCGGGCTTTCGTGCAAGGTCCAAATCCTTATGACAGGTTACATCCTTCGCCGCTTGATCCAGATGGTTTTTGTCGTTCTGGCCGTTGCCGTGGCCACCTACGCGCTCTTCAATATTGCGCCCGGTGGGCCGCTCGCGGGCATGCGCCAGCAAGCGCGCCGCCTCACACCGGAGGACATTGCACGCGTGCGCGCGCAGTATGAACTGGACCTGAATCCTGTGGTGCGCTTTTCGCGCTGGTTCACCGGTCTTCCCACCGGGCCCATTGTGATTGGTGACACGCAGTACTTTGCCGACTTGCGTGTCGGCTGCTACCTGGAAGACGCGGAAACGGGTGAATGCGCCGACACGGTGACGCTCGCCGAAGTGTCGAAAATTCACCCTGCCATCAAGACGAGCAAGGGGATACTGCGCGGCGACTTTGGACTTTCCACCGTCGTGGCGATCGGCAGACCGGCGAGTGACTTGTTCATGAGTCGGATTGGGCCAACTCTCGAGTTGATGATCTCAGCACTCCTGCTGTCTCTGCTTATTGGAATTCCAATTGGCATTTATAGTGCCATCCGTCAATACTCCAAATTCGATTACGCCGCCACGACGGTGTCGTTTATTGGATCCGCCATGCCGACCTTTTTCTTCGGCGTGATTATGATCCTCATGTTTGCCGTGCTGCCTAGCAGGTGGCAGATGAACTATCCCTGGGTCGTCGCGCTTCCAGCCGGGATGCGCACTGCCGTGCGCCCGTATGAGATCGCGTCCTGGCTGCCCGTAATCGAGCCTAAATCGGCTGCCGACCAGTTCCTTCATCTGCTCATGCCCCTCTTTGTGCTCACCTTCTTCAATACGGCGCAGTGGAGCCGCTTCGTGCGTTCCTCCATGCTTGAGGTGCTGCGCCAGGACTATGTGCGCACGGCGCGCGCCAAGGGACTGTGGGAGCGGGCCGTCATTACCAAGCATGCGCTGCGCAATGCATTGATTCCCTTCGTCACCATTCTGGTTTTGCAGATACCCACGCTTTTTGCCGGGGCGACGATTACGGAGACTGTCTTTGCCTGGCCCGGTATCGGCAGCCTCTATGTGGACGCGCTCAACCGCAGTGATTGGCCGGTGGCGCTGGCGTTTATTTTCATTACCGCAATCCTCACCGTATTTGCCACTTTGCTCGGTGACATCCTCTACACCGTCGTGGATCCGCGCATCAAGTACTCGTAGCCATTGTTTGCCGCGACCGAACCGGCCGGCAGTTCTGGAGGAGTTGGCTAAACATGGCTTCGACAGCCACCACCATTCCACTCAAGAAACCAGCAGAGAACGACGAAGGCAAGGCCCAAAGCCAATGGGCTGTTGTTGCGCGCCGCTTTCGCCGTCACCGCATGGCGATGATTTCGCTTATTGTGCTGATCATCATCGTGTTCCTGTGCTTTGTCGCCCCCTACATCACTCCATACGCGCGCGACACCGTAGACGTTGTCGCACCGGTGCGTCCCGCACCGCCAGGCACGATGACAGAGGCTGGACGCCATTTGCTGGGGATTGACCACCTGGGACAGCGACCTCTTCACGCGCCTGTTGTACGCCGGGCGCATTTCGTTGACCATTGCCATCTTCGTTGTGGCCATCTCGGAGACGCTGGGCGTCATGATCGGCGCAGTCGCCGGCTACTATGGCGGCTTCACCGACTCTGTGGTCTCACGCGTGATCGAGTTTATGCTCGCCATTCCTCTCTTGCCCATCCTGCTGATTGTCTCGGCCATTCTGCTCAAGGGCGATGATATTTTCCACGCGCCTGAGTACATCAACAACCTGATTGGCGCGGTTCTGCAGACGCCGCCACGCGAAACGCGCCAGGTTGTCGTGATGATCGTGATTCTCGTCGTCTTCAGTTGGCTGGGGGCGGCGCGCCTCATGCGTGGGATGGCGCTTTCGCTGCGCTCGCGCGAGTTTGTGGAAGCGTTGCGCGCCCAGGGCGCGTCCGAAGGACGAATCATCTTTCGCCACATCATCCCCAACGGCATCGCCCCCATTCTCGTCAATGCCAGCCTTGCGCTGGGTGGCGTCATCATCCTTGAATCGGCGCTCTCCTTCCTGGGCGTCGGTATCCAGGACCCGACCCCCACGTGGGGCAACATGCTTGCGCAGTCGCGCAGCTACATGTTCACCGATCCGTGGCTGCCTCTCATCCCTGGTATTCCCCTGGTGATTGTCTCACTCTGCTTCAATTTCATTGGTGATGGCTTGCGCGATGCGCTCGATCCGCGGCTCAAGCGCTAGCCTGGCGAGCATTCCCTTGCTCCATGAGCTCTCTTCCAGCCCTTTACGGTGCGGCCATTTGCTCACTCCGGATTCACTATGACGACTGAATTATCGAATGCCACTGCCGACGCGGTGCTTGTTGACGACAACACAAACAGCCTCACGCCGGTGAGCGCCGCTGAGCCGTCGGGCAATGGCGCCTCCGCCGCAGTCGCGCCCCTGTTGGACGTGAAGGGGCTCAAGACTTATTTCTTCACGGAAGACGGTATCGTCCAGGCAATCAATGGCGTGGATTTCTCCATCCTGCCGGGTGAAGTCATGGGTCTGGTCGGTGAGTCCGGCTCAGGAAAGAGCGTCACCTCGCTGAGCATCATGCGCTTGCTGGCGGCGTCGGGGAAGATTGTCGAAGGGGAAATTCGACTCAACGACACCGATCTTGTGCAGATCTCCGAAGCGGCCATGGTGGAACTGCGTGGCAATCGCCTCTCCATGATCTTCCAGCAGCCCACCTCCTGCCTCAACCCCGTCTTTCGCATTGGCGACCAAATCGCCGAAACGCTGCAGACGCACCAGAAGCTCTCGCAGCAGGAGGCGCACAAACAGGCCGTCGAATTGTTGCGCACCGTCGGCATTGCCGACCCCGAGAAGCCACGCGTCGGCCTTCCCCCATGAAATCTCGGGCGGCCAGGCGCAGCGCGTGATGATTGCCATGGCGCTCGCATGTCGCCCGGCCTTGCTCATCGCCGACGAGCCGACGACCGCGCTGGATGTCACAATCCAGGCGCAGATTCTTGACCTCATGCGCAAGCTGCGCACCGAAACCGGCACATCGATTCTGCTGATTACCCATGACATGGGCGTGATCGCCGAAATGTGCGACAAGGTCGCCGTCATGTATGCCGGGCAGATCGTGGAGTACACCGACGTCTATACGCTCTTCGACGAGACGCTGCATCCCTACACCGAAGGCTTGCTGGCCGCGATTCCCGTGCTGGGCGAAGTGCGTGACCACCTCGCAGTGATTCCCGGCTCTGTCCCCAACCTCGTGCGGCTGCCACCCGGCTGCAAGTTCTCGCCGCGCTGCCCCTACGTCAAGGAGCATTGCACGCAGAACGAGCCTACGCTGCTTGAGGTGAAGCCAAAGCACAACGTTCGATGCTTCATGCGCGATCCCGAGACAGCGCACATGTGGGCGGGCGTCGAGCGCGTTGACTGGCGTTTCGACGGCGACGAAGTCTTCGTGGACGAAACCGGCCTCGCCGCCGGCGCTGCTGCCGAAAGCGCGGCAGAGCGTGAAGACGCCGCCGTCAGCGCTGCGGCAGGTTTGCCCTAAAACATCGTTTTCCGTCCGGCGCAGCGCCAGGGCCGTCCGCTCCAGCCCTGCGCCGCTCCTTGTTGCGCGTGTGCAAATACGCCCGACCGCAGAACAGGCACGGTATGTCCGTACAAATGGATGTGGCCAGCAAGGAACTGCTGACCGTTGATAACCTAAAGACCTACTTCCCGATTCGCTCGGGCGTCTTCCAGAAGGTCGTCGCCAATGTCAAGGCGGTGGATGGCGTTTCGTTCAAGGTTCTCGAAGGCGAAACCTTTGGGCTGGTCGGCGAATCGGGCTGCGGCAAGACCACAATCTCGCGCACAATTCTGCGCTTGCAGAAGGCCACCGCCGGGAGCGTCTTCTTCGACGGCGAAGATGTCTTCGCCAAGAAGGGGAAGGATCTCACGGCCCTGCGGCGCAACATGCAGATCGTCTTCCAGGACCCCTATGCCTCGCTGGATCCGCGCATGCCCGTCGGCGACATCATTGCCGAAGGTCTGTTGATTCAGGGTGTGCGCGACCGCAATGCACGCAACAAGACAGTCCAGGAAATGCTTGACAAGGTGGGGCTCAACCCCTACCACGCCAACCGCTACCCCCACGAGTTCTCGGGCGGCCAACGCCAGCGCATCGGCATTGCGCGCGCACTCGCGCTCCAACCCAAGTTCATCATTTGCGATGAGCCCGTCTCGGCGCTAGATGTCTCAATCCAGTCACAGATTCTCAACCTGCTCAAAAGTCTGCAAAGAGAACTGGGCATCACCTATCTCTTTGTCGCGCATGATCTCAGCGTCGTCGAGCACATCAGCGACCGCGTGGGTGTCATGTATCTGGGCAAGATGGTGGAAATGAGCACGCGCGAGAAGCTCTTCCGCACACCGCTGCACCCCTACACCCAGGCGCTGCTCTCGTCAATCCCGGTGGCCAACCCGCACCGCAAGCGCGACCGCATCGTGCTCACGGGTGAAATCCCCTCTCCGGTCAATCCACCCTCGGGTTGTCGCTTCCACCCGCGCTGTCCGGTGGCTATTGACATCTGCAAGACGGACGAGCCGGTCTTTGAGGAGAAACAGCAGGGGCATTTCGCCGCCTGCCACCTTGTGGAACGTATGGGCGGGCCTACTCCCGCGATGCAGGGCGCCAAGCCGGTTGCCGTGGCTGCGTCCATTCCCGCGTAGCGTGCCGCTCCGCACTGTGCAGCTTCCTGGGTTTTGCGCTAATCTCGCACTAGCAAGCCACCTTTTCCTGAACTGTTGCCCGATAAACACTCACTGCGTCCCCAATTCAGCACTATCCTGAAAGGAAGACCCTATGTCTCGACGGACATTCAAGTTTCTCGCGCTGGTGGTAGTCTTTTCCATGCTCTTCACGGCCTGCGCGCAGCCCGTGCCCATTGCACCTGCCGCCTCAGCACCCGCAGCCGAAGCCGCAGCGCCGGCTGCAGGCGGCGACGCGGCTTCAGCAGGCACAGCACAGCGCGGCGGCGTCTGGACGCGTGTCACATCTTCGGATGCCGGCAATCTGAACCCGATTCTCACCGACAACACCGCGGCGAGCGACGTTTCCTATCTGCTCTATGACGTCGGACTCCTTGGCACCAACCTTGACACGGGCGAGATCACCTGTGACCTCGCTTTCTGTGATTCATGGACGGTTTCCGATGACGGCCTTGTCTACACCTTCAAGGTGAAGGATGGCTTCAACTGGAACGACGGCACGCCCGTCACCGCGCAGGATTTCAAGTACACCTATGATGCCATCAATAGCGACCTGGTCGACTCGCCCCGCAAGTACGTGTGGGACAGCATTGAGTCGATTGAAGCGCCGGACGCCAACACCATTGTCGTAACCTACAACAAGTTGCGCTGCGATGCCCTCTCGGACCTGGGCAATCCGCTTATGCCGGCGCACATTTTCGCGGCCGACTTCAGCGACATCATGGACAGCCCGGAAAACTTCGCCCCAACAGTCGGTTCCGGCCCCTTCAACTTCCAGAGTTGGCAGCGGGACGACAACCTGATCATCACCCGCAACGAGAACTACTACGACGGCGCACCCAACATGGACGGCATGATCTACCGTGTCATTCCTGACGCGGGCACGCGCCTGGCCATGCTTCAGAGTGGCGAGAGCGACATCCTGCGCGTGCAGCCCAACCAGCTTGCCGCGGTTGACCAGAATCCGAACATCACGCGCTACACGTGGATGGATGATGGCTACACCTATATTGGCCTGAATCTCGCCGATCCGGCCAACCCGCAGAATGGCCGTGACGAGAATGGTGATGTCATTGCACAGGATCCCCATCCGATTTTGGGCGACAAACTTGTGCGTCAGGCAATGGCCACTGCGCTTGACTACGATTCCATGATCAAGGATATCTTCCTCGAACAGGGTTTCCGCCAGACATCGAACGTCATGCCTGCCGTCACCTGGGCGTATGACACCGAGCTGGCCCCCTACGCCTTCGATGCCGCTGCCGCCAACGCGCTGCTCGACGAAGCCGGCTGGGTTGATGCCAACGGCGACGGCGTGCGCGAGAAGGATGGCAAGGACCTGGCGCTGAACTTGATCACCAACGCGGGCAATTCCACGCGTGTTGACCTCGGCACCTATGTCCAGGATGCGTTGAGCAAGATCGGCATGAAGATCGACTTCCAGGCAATTGACTTCGGCACCATGCTCGAGCAGATGGATGCCCAGACCTTTGACATGTACCTCATCGGCTGGACGGGCCTCGGGCCGGATCCGGCAACCGATTATCCTTTCTTCCACTCGGGCGACGACGTGGTGGGGAGCGGTTTCAACAACATTTCCTACTACAACGCCGACGCCGAAGAGTTGATGGACGAGGGCCGCTCGGTGGAAGGCTGCGCAACTGCAGACCGTGCACCCTACTACAAGCAGCTTCAGCAGATCATCAAGGACGACGTGCCCTACATCTTCATTTCGGGCAGCCAGTCGAACATTGCCTACAACAACCGCTGGGAGGGTCTCGATCCCAAGCCGTGGGCAGCCAGTGAGCCGGTCTACTGGAACACCCAGGATTGGTACCAGAAGGACCTGGCGCAGTAGAACTTCACGCACCGGTCTGCCCGTGCGAAACTATGGACAGACCGGCCCGTAGTCCGGTACGAATGTCCCATGCGCACCAGTTGCGCACGTGATATACTCCAATCAACGCTCGAGGGAAGCGTGAAGTGGCAAGGGTCTGCGCCCTCCACTTCACGCTTCTTGTTCCCGGGAACCTTTCCGGGCTGCTCTCCCCTGATCGCCTATGTTCCGCTACATTGTCCGGCGCTTGCTTCAGGCCATCCCCACACTTCTCGGCGTCAGCATCATTACCTTCCTTCTCGTGAGTGCGGCTCCGGGCGACCCCGTCAGCCTGCGCACGTTCGGCAACCCGCGCATGACCGCCGAGATGAAGGATGCTCTGCGCCGCCAACTGGGGCTTGACCAGCCGATGCCACTCCAGTACGTCGCGTGGTTGACCGGCCTCTCCTTTCGCCAGGGCGACCAGATTGCCGGGATGACAACGCCGGGCAACACGTGCGGCTATTTCGCCGGCCTCGATGTGACAATCTGCGACAGCGGCGGCGGCATCATTCGCGGCGATCTGGGCACAAGTATCGACACGAAGCAGTCGGTGTGGGAGCGCATGGTCGAGCGCATGCCGGCGACCCTGACGCTGGGCATCACGAGCCTGCTCTTCTCGCTCCTGATTGGCGTGCCGCTGGGGGTAATCAGCGCTGTCCATCGCGGCACCTGGATCGACAACGTGGTGCGCTTCTTCTCGGTGGTCTTCCGCTCTGTGCCGGTCTACTGGATGGCCTTGATGCTGATTCTTGTCTTCTCGGTGTGGCTGGGATGGCTGCCTTCAGGCGGGCAGCAGACGGTCTCGCTCAACATGCATTTTGACCTCGGCGATCGCGTCCAGCACATGATCCTGCCGGTGCTCGTGCTCTCCTTTGGCCCAATTGCCTTCTTCAGCCGCATCATGCGCACGGAAACGCTCGAGGTCATTCACACCGACTACATTCGCACGGCCAAGGCCAAGGGGCTGGCGTCTCGCGCCGTTTGGTTCACCCATGCGCTGCGCAACGCCTTGATGCCGCTGATGACCGTGCTGGGGCCGGCGATTGTGGGTGTTCTGGCCGGCGCAGTCGTCGTCGAGACGATTTTCGCCTGGCCCGGTATGGGGCGGCTGACAATCAACGCCGTCTACCAGCAGGACTATCCCATGGTGCTTGGCGCCGGCCTCTTCTTCGCGGCGCTTACGATCATCGGGTACCTGCTCACCGACATCTTCTATGCGATGGTTGACCCACGCGTGCGGCTTTCATAGGCGGAGAGAGCGTTGATGGCTGTTCAACAATCAACCGCCGGCACACTGGCGGATGGGGGCGCGACGCACGAAATCCTCAAGCGCAAGCCCCAAACCTATTGGAGCATGGCGCGCACGGCGCTCAGCCGTGACAAGTTGACACTCGTGGCGATCGGCTTCATCGTCGTGATTGGGCTGCTCTCGATCTTTGCCGGACCGATCAGCAGGGCCCTGGGCGTTGACCCGTATGCAACCGAGCCCGCAAACAAGTTCCAGCAGCCATACATCTGGCCCTATATCGAGTGGCGGCTCGGCATCGATACGACAACCGCCCCCACGATGCTCTATGAATCGGGCGGGACGCCACACTGGCTGGGAACGGACCAACTGGGGCGCGACGTTCTTTCGCGACTGCTCTACGGCGGGCGCATTAGCCTGACCATCGCGCTTGTCGCGGCCACCATTGCGATGGTCGTTGGGGTGCTCTTCGGCACCCTTTCGGGCTACTTCGGCGGCAAGGTCGACGATATCTTCATGTGGTTCATCAACACGATGACCTCCATTCCGGATATCTATCTGCTGATCATCATCAACTCGATCTTCAGGCCAAGTCCGCTCATTCTCACGCTCTACCTGGGGTTGCTGGGCTGGTTTGGCACAGCCCGCTTCATGCGCGGCAATGTGCTCAAGGTGCGCTCGCTCGACTACACGCTTTCGGCGCGGGCAATTGGCGCAACCGATTCGCGCGTCATGCGCGCGCACATTATCCCCAATAGCATCCCGGTCATCATCGTGATTACCTTTATCGACGTCGGCGCGTTGATCCTCACGGAGTCGATTCTCTCGTTCCTCGGTGTGGGTGTGCCGCCGCCCACGCCATCCTGGGGCAACATGCTCTTCGGCGCCAACGACTTCCTCTTCTACCGCGATCCTGTGACGTACCAGATGTCGGCGCTGCACCTGCTCTTCCTGCCGGGAATCCTGACTACACTGACGGTGCTGGCCTTCTACCTGATTGGCGACGGCCTGCGCGACGCGCTGGACCCGATGCTCAAGAACAAGAAGTAACGCGCTGCGGGTTCTCGCATCGTAGGGGCCGGCCCGTGGCCGGCGCTCTCGGCATACGAAACATGCTTGATCCAGTCACCCAGTCAACCGTGCCTCCATGTTGCCATCACCGCCCCGCCTGCAAAGAGCCTTCCTGCGCCTCCTCTGCCTGTTGATGCTGCCGCTGCTGGCGTGCAATGCGAACCCATTGCGTGGAACGCCTGAGCCCGCCCTGGAACCGGCCGCGACCGCTGCTCCCACAGCAACGACCGAGCCTGCGGTGACGGCTGCCGCCCCTGCACCAGTTGCCGCCGCAAGCGCTCCGCTCGTCTTTACACAGGCGCTTACCGCCGATGTTGCACAATTCAACCCGGTTCTCACCGCCGCTGCGGCGGATCATGCGGTGCAGGGTCTATTTCTGCCACGCCTGATCGAGCGCGACGCACAGACCGGCGAGCCGCTGGCGACGGGACTCGCGACAGGTTGGGAATGGTCGACCGACGGCGCGACGCTCACAGTCACGCTGCGCAATGACGTTTACTGGAGCGACGGTGCGCCGGTGACCGGGCGCGACGTGGGCTTCACCTTCGCCGCGCTTGCCGCGCCCGCTGTGCAGAGTCCCTTGCGTCCGCTCGTCGACAATCTCAGCGCGATCTCGCCACAGGAGGACGGCGCGCTTGTCTTCAATCTGCACCGGCCCGACTGCACTTTTCTGCAGACGCTCACGCTGCCAATTTTGCCCAGCCATCTCTTCGCAGATGATCTGAGCGACATCACCACGAACGGCTGGAATGACGCGCCGACTGTGGGCGCCGGGCCATTTCTCTTTCATGAGCGGACGCCGGGTGAATCCATTGCGCTCGTGCGCAACCCCAACTGGTTCAAGGGCGCGCCTGCCATTGCCGAGTACAATTTACGCGTGATTCCCGACGCCGCAGACAGGTTGCGCCGCGCTCCTCTCCGGCGAGGTGGACCTGGCCGACAATCTCCCCACCGAGGCGGGCGCGCTTTCGGGCGGCGTGCGCATGACCAGCTTTCTGAGCGACGGCTACTCCATGCTCGCGATCAACAGCGCCGACCCTGCCGCGCCCCAACCGGGACGCAGCGAAGCGGGCGCCATCCTGCCGCAGACACCCCACCCAATTCTCGGTGACCTGCGCGTGCGCCAGGCAATTGCGCAGGGTATTGATTCAGCACGATTGTTGCGAGAAATCTACGGCTCCGGTGCGGCGCCGCTTACTTCGTGGGTGTTGCCTACGGTGCCGTGGGCCTTTGCCGCGGATCTGCCCACCTACGACTATGACCCCGCCGCCGCCCGCACATTGCTTGACGAAGCAGGCTGGACCCTGGCACCCGGCAGCAATTCGCGCGAACGCGAGGGCGTGCCCCTGGCCCTGGAGATTGTCACCAACAATGACAATCCTGAACGCATGCGCCTTGCCGCGGAGATGCGCGACGCGCTCAATCGCGCTGGGCTTCCAGGCAACGGTCAATGCGCTCCCCTTTGCCGAAGCCGCCGACCAAATTCTGCAGCAGCGCTTCGACCTGGCGCTACTGGGCTGGGAGCAGGTGGGTCCCGATCCGGCGCTGGGCCCCTGGTTTGATTCGCGCGCCGACCTCCCCGGTGCCGGCGTCAACGTGACAAGCTTCCAGAAGCCGATTGTGGACACGCTCTTCGATGCGGCGCGCACCGCTCCCGCCTGCGACCTTGCAGCGCGGGGCGATCTCTACCGGCAGATTCAGCGGCAGGTCTTTGCCGAGGTGGAGGTGCTGCCGCTCAATGGCATGCGCAACCAGGTGGGCATCGCGGCCGACTGGCGCAACATCCAGCCCGGCCCCTGGGCGCTGAATGCGGGGGTGGAGGGGTGGGGGAGCGATAATTGATAATCAATGACTGATAATTGGGTGACTGGGTGATTTAATGTCGCGCAGTCGCCCAATTATGCAGTCACTAACTCATGCTACGCAGTCATCTTTGCCGCAAGGGCGCAAAGGTCTCCGTAGGCGCCGGCCCGTGGGCGGCGTTCGTGGCAAAGCGGATGCGTTTCGTCGGGGAAGAGCGCCGGCAGGGTGCCGGCGCCTATGTGTCGCGGGAGCGCGACGTATACCGCACGCTTCGATCACCGGGTCACGTGAGTACTCTGTCTCCCGGTCACCCAATGATCAGTCATCAATTATCGCTTTTCAATTATCTTCCTCCACCCACTCGCCCAGCTTCAGCACATCGCCACCGCCCTCCACCGGCACGCGCACGCCCGCCGCATCGTACCAGCCGGTGACGAGGGTGTATGGGCCGGGTGGCAGTGCGTCGGGGAGATTGAGGGTGAAGGTGTCGGAGGTCGGCTCGCCGGCGTGCCATCCCGTTGTGGGGTAGAAGCCGCCCTCGGGCTGGTGGTCGTCCTGAGCCACGGGCGCGCCGTCGGGGCCGATGAGTTGCACGAATGCCGTGAGCGGCTCAGCAGTGGGCGCGGCGGCCGACCACATCAGGTGCAGGGAGAGGACGTCGCCGCCTGCAAGGCTCTCGGGAATGGGAGTTGCATCGAGCAGCCGCAGGCCGTTCTCCCAGCCGCCCAGATCGCCGGGGATGAGGGGCCCATGCGTGGTGAAGTACGCGAACCAGTCGAGCGGCTGCGGGTTCGGTGCGTCGGGCAGGGGTGCGCCGTCGACGGCGGTGTAGGCGGCGACGTCAATGCGATAGCGCTCGTTGGGAAGGCTCACGGGCAGGGTCAAAACCTTCGTGTCGACGAGTGGCGTGTCAAAAAAGAGGGTGGTGGGGATGATGCCGTTGGCAGGTGGACCATCGTCCTGTGCGATGATACCGCCCGCGGCATTCACAATCCGTACCGACGTGTTGATTTGCGCGTCGATTGGCTCGGCGCCCACCCATTCAAGCTGAATCGTGAGCGGCTTGTCGGGGCCGAAGTCCTCATTGTGGCTCCAGCCCACGAGTTCCAGCGGCCCAAAGCGCAGCGTGGGCGAAAGCTCCTGCGTCACCCACAATGGGGGCGTCTCGCGCCAGCCGTCGGCGCGCAGGGCGACGACACCTTGCTCCTGATTCACCACAGTAAACTGGGTAAGGAGGCTCTTGAGGGTGGCAGCGTCGTAACGCGTGGCAAGGCGAAACGCGTCCGCCACGAACCACGTGCGTGCGTGGCTGCGGACCACCTCCTCGAGCGCTGCGGCGCTGTCGATCAGGGGCGAGCCTGTCCAGCGATCCACCAGCAGACCATCCGCGCGGCGAATCACATACTCCGCGTACCCCTTCTCAATCGCGTAGCCGTCGCAGGAATCGAGCACAAGCGCGCAGGCGGGCGGCTGGGGAGAAAGCACTGCGTCGCCCGGCGCACGCAGGCTGCGTACGGTCTCGAGGACCCGGTCGTACCCTTCAACCTGCTGCGTCGTCACGGCAAGCGCGGGTTGGGTCATCAGCAGCACCATGGCCAGCGCGGCCGCGACGAAAGCGGGCGTCTGCGCGCGTCCGGGCAACTGCTCCACAAGCCAGAGAATCCCCGCAGCGCCCAGCAGCAGCCCAAGCGGCTGGACGAGGAAGAGGTAGCGCGGGTCGCGCCAACTCGTGCCCACAAAGAGGAAGAGCACACCGAGCACAAAGAGCATCTGCAAGCCATAGTAGAGACTGCTCTGGTGGAAGAGCGAGATTCTGCGCACGCTGCGGGCGCGGACTGCGACAACAAGCGCCGTGCCCAGCGCGATTAGCCCGGCCAGCGTCCAGGGAAGGCGATCGGGTGCGATGAGTTGGGCTGCGTAGGTATTCCACGCGCCTGCCACGTCAAGGATCAGGCCCACGTAGGGGCGGGTGGCCTGAATCGTCTCGAAGTAGTTGGGCTGCCCCCAAATCTCGATGGCGAAGCGGGCGCCCATGGCGGCGAGGCAGATTGCCTGCGCCGCAAGCAGCGGGGGTGCGAGCAGCCGCCGCCATCCCAGCCAGATGAGCATGGCAAGCAGGATCGACGGGTAGAGCAGCAGCGCCTGCTCCTGCGAGTAGAGGGCAAGCACAAAGGCCAGTGCAAAAAGCAGCGGCTTGCCCCATTTGCCGTCGGCGCCCGGCGTAGCGACATGGCCCGCCTGCGCAGGCAGCCGCTCGCGGATCGTTTCCCACGCAGCCCAGAGGGCCAGCAGCGCGAAGAACTGCACCTGCGCGTAGAAACGGGCGCGGGCGCTCCACAGAATCGCCTCCGGGAGCAGCGCCAGGCCCAGCGCCGCCAGCCAGCCGACGCGGCAGCGCCATCCCCGCCGCCCCACCTGCCAGACAGCAAGTATCGTCAACAGGCCGAAAACGAGGCTGGGCATGCGCCCGGTAATGTACGAGTCTCCAAAGAAACCCGCCGTTGCCGCCTGAATGTACGAGGCGAGCAGCCCGCGTGTATAGAGCACGCCGCTGGGCATGAGCGGAATGCCGTGCGCCTGCACCTGGCGCGCCGCCCAGAGCGTGGTGAACTCGTCGACGTAGAGGCTGAGATTGCGCAGTGCATCCCAGCGCAGCCAGGCCGCCAACGCGAGCAGCAGTGTCAGCCCGGCAAAGGTGGCGGCGAGGGCCCAGCGTCGGCGTGGGTGCGCCAGCGAGCCGCTGCTCATGGCAGGGTGAACTCGACGACTTGCGCCGTGTCGCCTGTTTGCCCGACGCCGCTTAGGGGGAGGCGCGCGCCCGTTGCCGGGTCGTAGAGCCCCATTTGCACGGTGTACGCGCCGGCAGGCGCGTCGGCCGGGATGGATCACGTCCAGCCCGTCGGCAAAGCGCTGGCCGGGAAGGAGCAGATTCGTCGGGGCAAAACCGCCCAGCGGCGGGCTGTCTGCCTGCGCCACAAGCGACCCGTCCGGGCCGACCACATGGGAGAAGAGCGTATAGGGAGTGGGCGTGCGCGTCAGGCTCTCCCAGTTGAAGTTGATGCGGAGCGGCGTCGCCCGCGCTGTGCCGCTGCATCGAGTGCGATGCCGTCGAGCGCGAGCGCAGTCGCCGAACTCCCAGCGTTTGCCTGCGGCGGCGGGCGACGCGCCCACCTGGAGCATCGCCACGGGTGGCGTGTCGCCCAGCGGCGCACCGGCAAGGCTCGTCGCGGGAAGCGTATCGAGTGTGGCCGGGTCGTAGAAGGTGAGTAGCAGTTTGTAGAGGCCGGGAGGCGTGCCTGCGGGGGGCGTGACCGTGTGGCCGTCGGGGCGCACTTCGCGTACGGGCCACTGCGAAGTGGGCGCGCCCCACGGCCAGCCTTCCTGTCGCCAGATTTCCGTCCCCTGCGCGTCCACAAGGCGCAGCAGCACGTTGAGATTCGTGCTCCATGGGGCGCATGCGCCTGCTCGTAAAGCGTTACCTGCGCCGAGGAATCGGCGGCGACGTGAGGCGGCTGAACCGTGTAGGCAAGCAGCCGGATTTGCTCGTTGAAGTCGGCCGCGTTCTCGGTGGGGATGTCGAGGAAGGCGGGCAGCGGTGCATTGCGCAAATCGTAGATCCGCGCGAGCTCGAGACCGCGAAAACTCACCGTGTGGACGGGCGTTTGCGCGTCAAACCAGGCCACGGCTTCGGGTGAGGGAATCTGCCGCTGCCACTGGTTGATATAGGTGACGGCGTAGTCGGTGTCGAGCCAGGCAAGCATGGAGCCGCTGCCCAGATTGGTGGCCTGCCCCTTGAAGTAGTACGAGAAGGGGCCGTCGTTGTACCAGGCGGCAGCGCGCAGCTTCTCGGCGTTGGGCTGCTGATCGAGCCACGCCGCGGCTTCGTCGAGCCCCTCGCCCCAACCGATAATCAGCGCCCGCGGCGCGGTGGCGCTTCCCCCTGTGAGCGGATTGAAGTAGGTGAGGTAGTAGGGGTAGTGGATTGCCGCAAAGATGGCGTGGAGCGCCAGCAGTCCGGCAATTGCCACGCCCGCTGTCCATTGTGCACGCGCGTGCGCCCGACGCGCCCATGCGCGCGGCCACGCTCTGCCCCAGCGCCCACCAACCCAGCGCGGCCACCACATCCAGCGCGAGAAAGGCGGGCAGGATGTAGCGGTCGAACTTCTTGGCGCCAATCGACATGCCCAATGTGAAGACGAGAGCGAAAAGCAGCAGCGCCAGTGCCCCGCGCCGGACGACTTCTGCATCGAAGAGCCGCCGCTTGCGCCAGCCATAGGTTGCCGCGGCTGCAAGCCCCACCATCACGCCGGGCGTGGTGCGAAAGAGCCATGCCACGGGGTAGAAGAAGAGGCCGGGGTCGGCCGTGGGCTGCCCCATGAAGTAGTTGACGTTGGTGTGCCCTTCCACGTACGCGCCCATCTCCCGCGCCATGCGCGCGAGCGTGTCGAAGGGATGCACCCACATGGAGGGCCAGAGGAAGACGAAGGTGAACGTGGCGAGCGCCCCCCACAGGACGTAACTGCCGACGAGACTCCAGCGCGCGTGGCTGGTTGTTGTGTGTCGCGCGCGCACCAGTTCGATCGCGATCAGCAGCGCGCCTGTGGGCACAAGGAAGATTGCGGGCGTCTTGGTGAGCCATGCCAGCCCCATGACGAAGGCCGAGGTGATCAGGTCGCGCCGGCGTTGGCCCGTGTAGAGCCAGGCGAGAAAGAGCAGAAGTGCGAGGTAAGTGAAGCCCGAAACAAAGCCGTCCGGGTGAAGCTGGCGCGAGAAGCCAATCGCGAAGGGATTCCACGCGACAAAGAGCGTGGCAAGGATCGCCGGGCCATCGCCAAAGAGCCTGCGCAGAGGCAGGAAGCCCAATGCAATCGTCAGTGCGACGATGAGCACAATCCACCAGCGCCCGGCGGTCATCATCTCAAGCGGCGAGACCGTCGTATTTTGCTTGAGCCATGCCTCAATGTGCTCGGCCTCCCAGGTGAACTGACCGGGGGCCAGCGCCGGATAATCGGGCAGTTTCTGGAGGAATCCAAGCGATCCCGCCATCATGACCGTTACGCCGGGATGCTCGCGCTGGAAGGTGTCGGCAAGGTCGCCGTGGGTGATTGCCTGGAGGAAATTGCCCGAGCGTGCCAGCCACTTGCGCTCGTCGGTGCTCACAAACGTGTCGAGCGCAAGCACGCGCGGCAGCCATGCGGCAAAGAAGAGCAGCAACAGAATGAGGGCGGTGCGCACACGTGGCGACATGGGGGCGGGGCCTACTGGGAAATGTCCGGCGGCGCATCGCCGATGCGGATGTCGGTCACGTGCACCTGGGAGTCGACGGGCGCGCCGCCGCCGTCGAGCACGTTGAGGCGATCGCCGGTCGCCTCGAGGTAGAGACCGGTGAAGAGGGGATAAAGGCCATCCGGCGCGTCGGCCGCGACGGGCACAACGTAGCTGTCGGTGATCAGTTCGCCGGGGTCCCACTGGTCCGTGTGGCGGTCCTCGCATACGGGGTAGCCGTCGCGCTGGGCGATCATGGGGCTGTCGCCAAAGTAGACCTGGTTGAAGACCTTGTAGTTTTCATCAATCGGTTGCTGGGCGCGCCAGTAGAGCGTCAGACGGAAGCTGTCACCGGGACGCAGGGTCGCGGGCGCTTCGAGATTGTAGCCCTCGAGAACGATCTTGTTGTCGAAGTTGGCCCCAGATCGCCGTCATCGACTTGGGATCGACGGCCGGGTAGGTGAGGGGGATGAACGGCTCCGAGGCGGCGTCAAAGGCTGCCGCATACTCTTCCTGGTTGAAGATGGGCAGGCCATCCACCGGTGTCGTCGTGGGATTGTCCAGTTTCACCCCGGTGCGGTGGTAGATGATCATCTTGTCGACGCCGCCCACCTGCACCCGTCCCCACTTCTCGAAGCCCTCGCGCAGGTAGCTCTCCATGTCGCGCTGGTCACGATTGCTCCACGGCTCCAGGTTGCGGATCTCGAAGAACCAATCGGCGTCACGGCGGCAGCGCTCCTCGCCGCGCCCGTACCAGGCGGGAACCCACGCTTCCTTCTCGCTGCTGTCGAAGGGGCCGGAGATCAGGCCCGTGCGATAGAGTTCGCCCACGACCTTCCAGCCGTTGTCGAGGGGAAAGCCGAAAATCGCCTTGTCGTCGGGCTCGTCCCACGCCGTCCAGTATCCCTGCGGGCGCTCGCGTGGCGAAGTGGAAGAGCACCTCGGCGCGGCTGTCGAACATGCGGAAGGAGTAGTAGCCGAAGAAGAGGATCAGCGCACCCACCACGCCAGCGCCGAGGATGCGCGCCGGGCGCGCGCCCATGCGGTCGCGCAGCCACATCCACCCCGCCGCGGCTACATCGCCCGAGAGCAGCATCCACGGCATGAAGAAGGTGTAGACGTGCGTGCGCGGCTTCTCGGTGAGGAAGAGGGCAAGAATCATTGTCGCGCCAAACCAGAGCCAC
This sequence comes from uncultured Chloroflexia bacterium, assembly GCA_963735275.1. Taxonomy (GTDB): domain Bacteria; phylum Chloroflexota; class Anaerolineae; order Caldilineales; family Caldilineaceae; genus UBA5069. Next base: position 243,348 of record CAVTKJ010000006.1, read on the forward strand.
ACGGCGCGTCGCTCGGGCTTTTGCCCAGGTGTTATGATGACGGCTCCCAACAGCAGCGCAAAGGGGAGCACAATCCAGTCGGTCCCGCCCGTGCCGTCGGCGGCGGCCCCCAGTGTGGCCCACGAGGGATTCCACAAGGTGGCTACGACCACCACAACCGCTGCCGTCGCGAGCCATAGCCCGAAGCGCCGGCTCCAGCCGTTCACAAGCACGCGCACCATACCCGCGACCGTCAACCCGATCAGCAGCAGGACGGCGTAGGTTGTGCTGTAGAGCGTCGTGCGCGTGAAGACATCCGCGAGATTGTTGTAGGGGAACGAGTTGCCGATGCGCCTGTCGGTCAGGTAGGTGTATGTCGCGCCGAAATGAGGGTTGAGCACGTAGGGAATGTAGAACGCACCCAGCAGCAGCGCGCCCACGCCGGCGGCAATCAGCGTGGCGCCCGCCACTTCACGCCGGCGCGCCCGCTCGCGCCAGAAGAGCACGCCCAGCAGATAGGCGGCTGGAATGGCCACAAGCACGCCTTCATAGTGCGAAAGCACACCGGTGGCGATGAAGAGCGCGGCCATGCTCAGCCAGGCGGCCAACGCGCGCGGCTGCTGCACAAGCCGCACAAGCACGAGCAGTGCGCAGATTGACATGAGCAGGACGATGCTCTGGTACTGCACGATGCGCGCAAAGCCGATGAAGTAGCCGTCGAGCGCGACAAAGAGCGCGGCAAGCCACCCCGCCAGCGGCGAGAAGATGCGCCATCCCAGCAGCCAGACGGCAAAGAGCGCCACCACGCCGGCCAGCGCGAAGGGCAGGCGCGCCGTCGCTTCGTTGAGCACGCCCGTGGCGCTGTAGATCGCCGTGGGCAGCAGGATCTCCGTGGGCCCCTTCTTGTGGAGCATCAGGACGTCATCGTAGCCCTGGATGACGGCGGCGGCGCGCAGCGCGGCGCGCGCTTCATCGCCCTGGAAATTGGTGTAGCCAAGGTTGGTGAAGCGCAGCGTCCCGCCCAGGATCAGCAACACGAGCGCACCGGCAAGCAGCCACTTTGTCTCCATGCCGGTCCACTCTGCGGGCGCGGCGGGTGCGGGTGTTTTGGCGCGCAGCCAGACAATTGCCAATAGCACGACGAGCACGGTGTCGAACGCAACAAGGGTCTGCCACCGGCTCAGCGTCCCGGGCAGATAGCTGAGGCCCAGCATGGTGACAACAATGACGCCGAAGCCCGCGGCAACGGCGTAGAGGGTGCGCTCCCAGGGGCCGGGAGGCGCGGCCGAACGCCCGACCACTGCCTCGACCAGCAGCAGGCCGGGCAACAGACCGGCCAGCAGCAGCATGGCCGCGGCCTGGACGATCATGTTCAGCGGGAGGAGTATCAGCAGGTGGGCCGCGACGGCCGCGGCCACAACCCAAAGAAGGGATTTGCGGTTCAAGGGATTTTACGAATGGGCAGCGCCGTTCTGTGCGGCGGAATGTGCGTGCAGGCGCACGCGTCGCGGTGGCGCAACTTTACAGTCACCGGTCGCCATTGTAGCACGCGCACCGCCCTGCGCAGGAACCGAGCCGGCGTCCGCTGCATGGCGCAGGTTCCAGTCCCTCGAACGAAATAACGGCGGCGCCTCGCGGGGAGGGCGCCGCCGCTTACGAACTGTTTGCAAACCGTCTGGTTCGTGACTACTTCACGTGCGCCAGAATCCAATCCACGACAAGTTGCACGTTCTCGGGGCTCTCGAAGATCGGTAAGCCACCTTGGTCACCATGACCTGCGCCCGCGAGCAGCTCGTACTGTACATCAAGCCCTGCGGCGCTCAGCGCATCGGCCAAAACGACCGATTGGCCGACAGGTACCGTGCAGTCCTTGTCGCCTTTCTGCAGCAACATGGGCGGGTCGTCTTTGGTAATGTATGTGATTGGGTTAGCCGCCTGTACGAGGTCAGGAGAGGACGACACCGGCGCACCAATGTAGGCGGACTCAAAGGACGATGCATCGCCATGGGTCTGGTCGGCGGCGTCGCAGCCTTGCGCCTTGGCCTGCGCGTCCATCAGTCCAAAGTCGCTAGGGCCGAACCAGTTGACGACTCCCTGCACGCTGCTCGAGACATCGGCGTTGCCAAGAGCTGCATCGTTGAATACGGCCACGTTGCCTGCCAAGCCGACCATGGACGCGATGTTGCCTCCTGCCGATTGTCCAAAGGCAACGAACTCGTCGGGATTCAGGTTGAATTGCGCCGCATTGGCGCGCAGGAAGCGAATGGAGGCCATGGCGTCCTGTACGGCGGCAGGGAAGGCCGCCTCATCAGAGAGGCGGTAGTCCACGCCAACAATGGCAATGCCTGCAGCGAGCAAGGCTGTGCCAACCGTGTCGGGAATCATGCTCTTGTCGCCGAACTTGAAGCCACCCGCATGGAAGTTAATGACCGCGGGGAACGGACCTTCACCTTCAGGCAGGTAGATGTCCAGTTGCTGCGTGCCTGATGTCGTGGCATAGGCTACATCGGTGTAGGCCGCAGTTGCGCTGAAGCCGGTCGGCCCTGCTCCGCCTGGGGGAGGTCCGCCGGGGGGCAGCGCGCCGGCCGGAAGCTCCCCTGCCGGCGGTGCGCCTGTCGGTGGCGCGGCCTGGGCTTCTGCCGCGGGCGCAGCCGCTGTCGTTGCGGCAGGGACAACGCAACCGGCCAGGAGTGCGAGAACAACCATCAGAGCAAGAAACGGGAAAACAGTTTTGGGACTAGAAGGCAACTTCATGACAATTCCTCGATTGTGTGAGACTGGAGGCAGGCAAAGGACGCTGTCATTCCTGAGGCAGAGTAGTGCCCTTCGCAGTGTACGCGCAGAAAGTGATCCAATTGTGAAGGCATTGTCGTGGATTCTACTGGATTTCCTATTGCGGCAGGCCCGGCGCAGTGTCGCGGTACCACCAGACGCGCACTGCCGCGTTACCCAGGCGGTCGTAGTAATCAACAGTTACAGTATGGTCGCCCGCACCCACGCCGATGAAGCGATTGCGCAGGTCGCTGTAGCCGTCGCTCCACTTGTTGATTACAACCGTGCCGTCAAGCGTCACGCGAATGCCGTCCTGCCCCTGGGCTTGAAAGATGTAGTTTCCATCGTCGAAATGATAGCGCCCCAGCCAGCGCGCCGTCCAGTTGCCGGCCGGCGCGCCACCTGGCGAGCCGCTGCCCCAATTGTAGTCAAGCGGATACGCAACCCCGCTGGGTTCCGACCGACGCAGCGTCCCGCCGGGCATGTTGGGGACGCCGATGTAGTTCGCCTGCCAGAGCACTGTTTGTGTGGCTGCCTGCCATGCAAATGCCAACCGGGCTGTTCCCGAGACTTCGTTGTACTCGATACGCAGGTCGTGTGCTCCGCTAAGCGCAATCCCCAAACGCAAACTTTGCGCTCCGGGCATGCTCCACTGATCCAGAAGCGTTACGCCGTCAAGCAGGAAACGCAGGCCGTCGTCGGCCTCGGCCGTGAAGAAATAGAAACCGGAGGGAAAGACCACCGTGCGCTCGTAGGCAATCGAGAAATAGTCGGCGGGCATCCCCTGGCGCGGGCTGCCCGCGCCCCAATTGCCGCCAACCTGCGCGACGTCGTCAACAAACGCCGGCGCGCCGCGCAGTTGGGCGTTGGTGAAGTAAAGGGTGCGCCAGCCACGAAAGGTATAGGGTTGCGCCGTCGGCACGGTTGTTGGCGTTGGCGTAGGGGTTGGCGTTGGGGCGCGCTCCGCCCCCTGCACAACGGGCGCGTCGGAGATTTGCCCCACAACGTTGACAAAGCGGGGCTCGATCCACCCGCTGTTGCCGCTGGCGGCACAATCAATGCGAATCCATGTTGCATTGGCGTTGCGCCCGGCAATTGGACAGCGCATGCCGGCGGTGAACTGCCCGCCACGAGGCCAGTTGCTCCCCGGCCCGCTGTACAGATTCACGACACTGAAGCGTGCCACGGCAGTCAGCGGCAAGGGCGTTGGCGTGGGCGGCCCGGAGGCAACCGGGATTTCGTCAGCGGCGACAATGGCCGAGACGATGATGTACGCATTGGTGTCCACGCTTGAGGCGCTGGTATTCGCGGCGTAGAGGGTTCCCCAGACGCGTCCGGTGGGAGAAGAGCTGGCCGCCAGTGCGCCGATCTCGCTGTCAAGGCGTTCGGTAGCCGGAACCAGCACGTAGGTTGCGCCGTTTGGCAGGCGCAACCGTTCCGTGTCACGGAACCGCGTGGCCTTCTCGAGCGTGCCCAAAAGACCGTAGACCGGCTGGGCTGAACGCACAGGTGTGGGTGCAATGTTATCGCTGCCGGAAATGAGCGGCAGGTAGATGGATGGCTGCGGGGCTACGAGCGGCTGCAGGGGAAGAAATGTGTTGTCGGAGGGAACGGGTGTTTGCGCCCGCGCCGCGCACGGTTGCAGCGCGATAAAGAGCGCTGCAGCAAGCGTCGCGAGCAGCAGAATGCACTGTCGGCGCGGACACAAACGGGCGCACTGTCTGTTGTGCATCATCATTGGCACAATTGTACCACTGACTGGGACGCATGATGCGGTGAACTTGCAGAAGCCCGCTGCGCGCAAGAGAAACAAGGAGGGGCGCTGGTCCGCGGACCAGCGCCCCTGCCTATGCATGCATGAGCAATCGTGAACGGCTACTGCGCCGGGAGGTTGACCGTCATGCCGAAGTCTGCGGCCTGAATTGTGGGCAACAACTGCTCCGCCAAATCGAGAATGCCGGCCACCTGCGGATTGCCGCCGGTGAGTTGGTCCATGATGCCCGTCGTCTTGAGCAACTGGATCATGTTCGTCATTTCACCGCTGCCCCACGTGATTGTGGGCATGGCCTTGCCGTTGAGGCTGAAGTTGATGCCTTCTTCATTTGTCGCAACGCCAAGTGTCTTTAGCCCGGCTGCCGCCGCACCTTTCACCATCGAGGGCGACAGGTTGAAGCCATCCCAGCCAATGGGAAGCGATTCCTCCCACGCGGCGGCATCCTTGCCCTGCACCGTCCAGGTGCCATCGGGCAGGTAATCCACAGAGAATTTGATCGTTGGAAGGTCGCCGACGCCTGCTGCAAATGCCTGCGTCGCCTGCTGCGCACGCTGTGCAATCTCCTTGGCATTCGGGTCAACCAGCGCCAGAGGTTCGCGCCCTGCGGCCAGCGGGAAACGCAATACGATGCCCGTGTTGAAGTTGCCTGCGAGGGGGAGCAGTTTGCCGACGGCGCCGAGGTCCACACCGAGCAGTTGCATCTGACTTTGCAGGTTTGACAGCACTTCACTGTTCCAGCCCAGCGAAGGGACGCGCAGCCCGTTGACGAGAATGTCGAGACCCTTGTCGGTATTGACGAGCTGGACGTGTTGAACGTTGTACTCTTCCAGGGCGCTGACGGTGCTTGCGCCCAGCGCAATGTCGGGAAGCGATTGCCCGATCATGCTGCCCGCCTGGCTGATGGTCATGCCGCCGATTGTGCCCACGCCGTCGCTGTTGAAGTCAATGTAGATGGCTGGAAGGTCCACAACTACGTCCGAAGCGCCGGCAGCGCGTGCGATCTCACCGCCGCCGGCACGCGGGCCGCAGCCGGACAGCGCCAGCAAGGCAAAGAGCATGATGGGAAGGATCACGGTCGACCGTCTTACGTGTAAGAAGCGCTTCAGCATGGAGAATCTCCTCTATGAATGGTTGGAGCGGTGCGAACCTCGTTGGATTTCCTGCAAGTGCTGACATACAGCACTGAAGCACATTGCCTGGCGTGCAGTGGCCGCCAGTACCCGCTCGCGCGCAGTCTCGGCATGGATGCCCAAAGCAGAGAGCATCTGGTGGCCATGAATAGATTGTTTCTGGAGAAACGGGAACGGCGGATCCCGCTCCTGAGCCAATTCTAGCACAAGCGTATGGGCGCAACAACGTGTGGAATCACACCGAGCGGAGGGAACATAGGGAACGTAGGGAGCGGGCCGAGCGCAGGCTTAAGTAGCGTATCTCCGACGAACTTGGCGCATTCGTAGCGGCTGCTTCAGCTGCCGCACGGCCCAATCGCACTGCGATCCCGACGACCGGCAACTGATGAATGTGGACGAATTGATTCGGTAAAAGCGGCTCTCACCGCAGCCACCGCCATAGGCTGAAGCCTACGGCTAGGCAACCCAAGCCTGCTTCAGCAGGCTGAAACCATTTTTCCCTCGAGTACCGCGGTGTCAGTCGGCTTGAGCCGACTTGGGTTGGAAAGCTGCAGGCTGCAGCCTGCAGCGGTGATCGCGGCGACACGTAGCCAGTACCGAGCTATTTCGGAAACACCCATAAGCAGCCGCTACGAACCTTGAACGCGCATTTACGAGACGCTCCACTGAAGAAGTCTCATCGCTTTCATCCCTGTATTCCCGATAGTCCCTCCGTGCTGCCCGGCCTACACGCCGAGGATATGGGTAAGAATTGTCGCGCCGCTGCCGCCAATGTTCTGCGCCATGCCAACGCGCGCACCCGGCACCTGGTTCGCCCCTGCCTCGCCCGTCAACTGCTGCACCGTCTCGACAATCTGGTAGACGCCCGTGGCGCCCACAGGATGGCCGCGACTCTTGAGGCCCCCCATTGTGCTCAACGGCAGCCGCCCGGTGGGACCGATGGCGTCTTCGTAGGCGAAGCGCCAACCTTCGCCGCGCGGCGCAAAGCCGCACGCCTCCAAACTGAGCGCCGCCATGATCGTGAAGGCATCGTGGAGTTCAAAGAAGTCGATCGCTTCGAGCCCGACGCCTGCCTGCGCCAAGGCCCTGCGGCTGCTCGTTTCCGCTGCCTGCAAGAGGAGCGGATCGCGGCGATCATGCACGGCGATCGAGTCCGTGGCAGAGGCGCTGGCGAGAATCTGCACCGCGCCGCGCCTGTGGCCGCTGGTGTAGCGATGCGCGTGCTCCGTGGGGACCAAGATCAGCGCCGCGGCGCCATCACACACGGGGCTGCTGTCCATCATGTTGATGGGCGTGGCAATCACCGGCGCACGCATGTACGCATCGAGCGAGATTGGGCTCTGGAACATCGCGTTGGGATTGTTGGCCCCGTTGCGATGTGCGTTAATGCTGAAGCCCGCAAAGGCATCCAGCGGCACCTTGTACTCGTACATGTAGCGCTGCATGATGAGCGCATTGATGCCAACGAAGGAGACACCGTGAAGCGCCTCGGTTTCGGCGTCGGCGGCGGTGGCCAGCCCCGCCGTGGTGTCCTTGCCCACCGTATCGGACATTTTCTCCAGGCCGGCCACAATCACCACATCGTGGAAGCCGGACGCGATAGCCATGATGCCGACGCGCAGCGCCGCCGCGCCGCTTGCACAGGCAGCCTCGATCTTGGCGGCTTCAATGCCGCGCAGACCGCAGGCATCTGCAACGAGTGTGGCCAGGTGCTCCTGATCGATCAGCGTCCCCGAGAGCATGTTCCCCAAATAGAGCGCGTCGGCGTGCTCAACGCCGGCATCGGCCATGGCGGCCGAGATTGCGTCGTACGCAATCATGCGCGCCGAGCGATTCCACAGCTCGCCCACGGGCGATTGCCCTATTCCCACAATTGAAACTGAACGCATTTTTCCTCCTGCGCCGCACGCTGCAAGCAAGAACGGGGACTGTGCGGGTGGTTTATTCTACCCCACGCACCCCAGCGGCGTCTGTTGGCGGGATTCAAGATTGCGTGGCGCGCCCCCAAATGCGCAACGGCCCAAGTGCCTTGAAGCCAGCCGCCTGCGCCCACGCCAGTGCTTCGCCCGCTTCATAGCCCACGATCGGCCAGCCGGGTGCAAAAAGCGGCGCTTGGTCGGCAAGCGCCGCCCAGCACGTTTGCGCATCTTCACCAGGCGCAGCGAAGACATTGGAAAGCCCCACAACAAAGCTGTCCCATGTTACCGAGCGACTGAGGACGCCACCGGCCACGATGGCCCCATTGCGGTGCGCAGCGACGAATTGAATGTCGGGGTGCTCGAGCAGCGCAGGCGGGAAAATGCGCTGTGCAGCCACATCTCCGCCGCCGCGCCAGCCGCTCTCCCACTTGCCAAGTTGCGCAGCACTGCGAACGACCGACCAGCGCAGGCCAGGATCGCGGTGACAGTGAAACGGCGTCGTGCGTGCAATCCAGGTTGATTCAAAACGGATGTCATAGCCAAATGGCGTCAAGTCGAGCGTGGCGAAGCTGTCTTTGACTGAGAGTTGGTCCGCCGCCACGATCTGCGCAAGCGCAACAATGCGTGCGGTTTGCACGCTAATCCTGTCCGGAGTCAGTGTGATTGCATTGGGATAGAAGAGCGGCGTCTGCCCCATGCAGCGCCAGATTGTGTTGCGCATTATCGTGTACAAACCATCCGCGCGACAGACTGCTGTGCACCATCGCGCATTATTGAAGGCTGCTGATTCCACAGAGGGAAGCGTCATGGTTTATTTGAGAATGTAATAGGTGGCGCGCTTGCTGCCAATGCGCAGGAGCAGATTCTTCTCCACCAGGTCGGCCAGGTCGCGGCGAATGGTCTCGGCGCTCACATCGGGGGTTTGTTCCAGCAAGTCACCATTCGTGACGCGCCCCTTTGCGCCGGCGATTTCGAGCGCGGCCCGCTGGCGATCGTTGAGGTCGAGCCATGCGACGGGGGCTGCACGCGGCGCATCTCCCGGCGGGATTCCCGCAATCTCGGGAGCAGCCTGCAGCGTCACCTGGAAGCCCGCCGCCGTCTCCGCAAAGGTGGGGTCCGTGAGTCCGGCGGCGCGCATGGTGGCATACATGCGGTCCACACCATAGCCAAGCCGCTCGATGTAGCCCAGGTCGCTGAGGATGGCGACGATGGCCTCGTTGCGGCTGAAACGCTCATCCTTGAGGTTCTCCAGCGTCACATGGCCGGGCAGCCGCCCTGGGCTGTAGATTTCCAGCCGGTTGCTGAAGAGCAGCAGGCGGATGCCTTCGCCGCGCACGCTGTAGTCGCGGTGGGCCACGGCGTTGACGATCGCCTCGCGCACCACGGCCAGCGGATACTCGGCGGCATCTGCACGCGCAAGCCCGCTGATGCGCATACCGCGGCGCATGTTGGCGGACACAAAAGCCTCGGCCTGGCGAATCTGCTCGGGCAGGGGACCGCCAATCTCCTGGCGGATGAACTCGTCGGCCATGCTTTCGCCGCCGTAGCGTACGCAGACGAATTCGGCGCTGCGCACGTACTGCTGCGGGTTGCGCCCAAAGAGCAGGATGCCCGCGATTGTGGGGCGCAGCTCGCCGCCCTCTCCTGCGACTGCAAGGCAGCCACGCGCGTGGAGCGTGGCCGTCCAGCCGCCGTCGGCCAAATCGGCAGGCTGGAGCATGAGGCGGTCGAAGTAGCGCTCAACGCGCTGGAGGTCGAGCTCCTCCAGCGAGGCGCTTTCCACCACCTGCGCCTCAAAGCCGCTCTCGGCACGGTCGAGCAGCAAGCGGCGCAACTCCGGCGTGGTGAGGGAGCGGTTGTGTGCGCCCATGCGCGTGTAGTAGACCCCCTGCACGTTGTAGACGTTGGGCAGACCGGCAGGAACATTGACGCGCACCACGCTGACGCCGCCCTCCACGAGCGCACTCTGGGGCGCAGGCAGGATCAGGGGCGGGTCTGCGAGCAGACAGGCCTGGAGCACCTTGTCGCGCAGCGTGGGTGCATCGCCTGCTTCTGCGGAACTGCCGCCCACGCCCAGCAGCACATCACCGCCGTTGAAGTTGGCAAGCGCCGCGAGCGTCTGCGCCAGGGCGCGCGCCGTCGTGCGGGCGGGCAGGTGCGCCAGCCGCTCGCCGGTCGCTGCAGTCATGAGGGTGGAGATGTCGGTGGGCATGTGGGCAAACGGGCAGTGGGCAGTCGGGCAGTCGGGAGTGCGCCAGTCAACCTGTAACTATGCAACCTAGTCAACCTGTCAACCGTTCATTCCGCCGCGCCGCTGCCTGCATTATACTATCCCTACGATGACACAGTCACGTTCTCCTTCTCCTGCCGATATTACCTGGCGGCGCATTGCGCGCCCGGGGCTGGGGCTCAAGCGCTGGATTCTGCTCTTCTTCGTCGGTGTTGGCTGTGCCGGGTTGGGTTTCGCGCTGCTGCTCAATGGCCTCGCGGCGGACGGCCGGCTCGTCCCACTCCACTTCCTGCCAGCGTGGCCGCGCGTGCTGCTGCTGCTCGGCGTGGGCTTTGGGCTGGCGGGCTACGCCGCGTGGCGCTTCACCCGAACTGCGGTGAGTTCGCTCCTGCCCGCATCGGCCAGCCCGGCGCGCGCCGTGATCAACGCACTCCTGCAGAAGGAGCGGCAGCATGGGCCGCGCATTGTGGCGATTGGCGGCGGCACGGGGATGCCGCAGTTGCTGCGCGGCCTGCGCGCCTACACCGACAACATCACCGCCATTGTCACCGTGGCCGATGACGGCGGCTCGAGCGGCCGCCTGCGCCAGCAAATGGGCATGCTGCCCCCCGGCGACTTCCGCAACAACATCGCTGCCCTGAGCGAGGCGGAAGACCTGATGACGCGCCTCTTCCAGTACCGCTTTGCCGATGCCGACGTGGGCCGCTCGGGCGGCGGCAGCGAACTTGCGGGCCACTCTTTCGGCAACCTCTTCATTGCCACAATGGCGGCGGTGACGGGTAGTTTTGAGGAGGGCATCTCCGAGAGCAGCCGCGTCCTCGCCGTGCGAGGGCGCGTCCTGCCCAGCACACTTGAGCAAGTGACACTCTGCGCCGAATTAAGCCGCACCACGGAGGATGGCGCTTCCGAGTGGGTCAGCGTTGAGGGTGAGAGCAACGTCACCGCGACCGAGGGGCGCATCGAGCGCATCTACCTCAAGCCCGAGTCGCCCCGCGCCTATCCCGCCGCAATCCGCGCATTGCTCCAGGCGGACTTGATTGTCGCCTCGCCCGGCTCGTTCTACACCAGCCTGCTTCCCAACCTGCTGGTTCCTTCCATCCGGGCGGCGATTGAAGCGTCGAGCGCCCAGCGTATCTACGTATGCAACGCGGCCACGCAGCCGGGCGAGACGGATGGCTACAGCGTAAGTGATCACATGGCGCAGCTGCGCCGTCACGCCGGGCGCGCATTCACCGTGGTGCTGGCCAACGACCCGCATGATGCTGACCAGCCGCCCTCGGCCTACGGCCAGTGGGTGTCGCTGCCGCCGGAGGGTGCACCGCTCGACTACCGCCTCTTCACAGGGAACCTCGTCGCCGACGCAACGCCCTGGCGGCATGACGCCGACAAATTGGCGCGGCGTCTGCTCGAGGTCTACCACACGCTTGCTGCCGAACGAGCCGCGTCGCCGCTTGATCCCATGGCTGTCGAGCCATCCAGCCCGCCCCAGCAGTCGGTCGGGAATCCGCTGTATGCCGATTGATTCCGGGAAAGCCGATCCGTGACGCATGTTCTGCACGCACTTTTGACGGACGATATCCGCGCGCCGTTCATGGTAGTATGATTCTCACCAGGCTGTGTTGAGCCATTGAAACCAGGTAGCAGACAGGAGGCCGTTCCTATGCAGCGCGATCAGTTCCGCAAGATTGTTGCCGATTCGGTGCAGATATCCCTCTCCGACAAGGGCGCGGCGCTCGCTTCCGTGCCGCCTGAGCAGGTCGATTCGCTCGTCGACGCCATCGCCGATGGCGTATTTGCCGGGCTCATGGCCACGCTTGATGAGCAGGCGCCCGACTACATAGCTCCGGGCGCAGCGACTACGGCGGGGGCGCCGGACGCCGTGGAATGGCCGCTCCCGCCTGCCGATGCGACCACATGGGCGGCGAATCCAACGCCACCAGGCGCAACAACCGCGCGGCGCGCCGAACTCCTCGCCAGTGTGCCGCCCGCCAGCCACACCGATGAAGTGCTTCTCTGGCGCGGCCGTCCCTATATGACGATCGGTCGCATCTACGAACTGACGACGCAGCGACTGCGTTTGATTCACGGCGTCGTCAGTAACGAAATTGACGAAATCGAACTTGTGCGTGTGCGCGACACCCGCGTCACCCAGAACGTGGGCGAGCGCATGTTCGACATTGGCGATGTCACAATTTTCAGCGGTGATGCCACGTCGCCCGAAAAAGTGCTTTACAACATCAAGGATCCCGTAACGGTGCGCGAATTGATCCGCAAGGCCGTCTACGAAGAGCGCGAGCGGCGGCGCATGCTCTACCGCGAGGATCTTGCAGGATTCCGACGGGAGCTTTCACTCGGAGCCGGACCTGACCTGACGCGACCTAGCGTCTCCGGCAAGCCAGCCGAAGCTTGTCGCTCGATCGGATCATATCCAGACGTATCAAAGCCCAACCCGGCGGCGCGCCTGCCTCCTGGAAAGTGCAGAGCTGCCCAATGCCCAACTTTGTCGATGTGATTGAAGTCGCGTGCCGCGCCGCCGACATGGTGCTGGCCATGCAGCGCGCCGGGCTGCAGAATGTGAAGAGCAAGGGAATCGACACCGACCTTGTTACCGAAGCCGATGTGGCCAGCGAGAAGTTGCTGCGCGCTGAACTTCATGCACTCGATCCCGCTGCCGGATTCTGGGGTGAAGAGAGCAACGTGCCGCCGCGCGAGCCGACATACTGGCTGGTGGATCCGATCGACGGTACGGTCAACTTCGCGCATGGCCTCGCCCACTGCGCAGTGAATATCGCCTTCATCGCGCACGGGGAGACCGTGCTTGGCGTGACTGTGCAAATGCCCTGGCGGCGCATCTTTTGGGCCGAGCTGGGCAAGGGCGCCTTCCTGCGTGAGCCGGGCGTGGAGGATCGGCGGCTTCAGGTTAGCCGCGCCGACTCCCTGCGCAGTTCCCTGCTGGCAACCGGATTTCCCTATCACAGCGGCGAGGCGGCCGACAACAACGACGCCGAATTCGCCTGGTTCTCGCCCCGCTGCATGGGGTTGCGCGTGCTTGGGGCGGGCGCACTCGATACAGCCCAGGTTGCCTCGGGGATGGTTGCCGGCTACTGGGAGGGGTGGCTCAATCCGTGGGATGCCGCGGCCGGCGCACTGATGGTGACCGAGGCGGGCGGTCGTGTGACGGACTACGCAGGCGCTCCCTGGCGCTTCGACGGCCCGGGACTCGTCGCCAGCAACGGGCTCATCCACGACGCGCTGCTCGACGGGATTCGCACGGCGCGTGCGAACATCGTGTCTCCACTGATGCAATTGACGTACTGACAGGCCTGGCGGTGGCTTGCGTTCTCCCCAAGATGACCGCACGCACTACTCCTCAATAACACAAAAGCCGGGGGCATTGTGCCCCCGGCTGCCATTTCCACGTAGTTTTGTACGTCCCCGCTGCCGATTTGTTCTGAAACCCGCAAACTACCCCCGTGGAAAGAGAAACTCGGTCCACTGCCGCCAGATGGGCAGCAGCGGCAGGGGCGCTGCCGCCGGTGCAGCCGCGGCCGCAACCGTTCCGCTGACCACGGGAACAAGCCGCGTTTCATTCGGCTTCACAAGATGCAGGTAGGTGCGGATGATTTCATCCATGTAGCTGGGTTTGGACGCGCCGGCAAGCTGCTTCTCCAGCGCAGCGCTGCGTGCGAGCGCCTGCGCATTGATTTGCTCCTGCTGCGCAAGCGCGGCCTCAACTTTGTCGCGCGCATCAAGCCGCAGCGCGTAGGTGATGATGAAGAGCGAACAGAGGCCAATGAGAAGCAGCAGCAGTGGGCGTACGCTGCTGCGCGGCGGATCAATAGGAGCCTGCTCTGGGAGTTGTGTTGCTGACATGGGCGCCTGGCTGCAATACGAGCGACGTTGTGGCCCACTTCACGGTGCTTCTTGCACGCCGGCTGCGGCGAGCAGTGACGCCCTTCAGTAAAACAAAACTGGAGCCCTTTGTCAAACAGGCTCCAGCGATTATGGTGCCGCAGGAGGGACTTGAACCCCCATGAACGTAAGTTCACTACGACCTGAACGTAGCGCGTCTGCCAATTCCGCCACTGCGGCGCACCATGCCTTGCAAGAGCGAAGTATGCCACGGGCGCGGGTGCGTGTCAAATGAAGAAGCCGATTTCAGCGGGACTCGCGCTTGGAGAAATTGCGCGTGGTCCTGACTGGCCTCCAAAGGGCAGGTAGCTAAAGAACGTTGGCGCGGGCGCCACAACGTCCAATGGAAGCCAAGCGGGCTGCACGCCCAACCTGCCGTAGCTGTCATTGCCCCAACAATACAACGCGCCGGTCTGCAAGAGCGCGGCAGGCGTGTTCGCTGCCCGCCGTCATGGACGCAACGCCGCTTGTGAGTCCCACCACATCCACAGGCGTCGTGTGATTTGTGATCGTGCCGTCGCCGAGGCTTCCGCCGTAGTTGGCTCCCCAGCACTTCATGCCGCCTGTGCTCATGCGCGCACAGGCGTATGCGCCGTTGGCGGCGAGCGCCGCAACTCCCGTGGCGAGCCCCACCACATCGACGGGACCAACGCGAATGAGAAGCGTGCCATCGCCCAACTGGCCGTTGGTGTTGCTTCCCCAGCACTGCACACCTCCGGTAACAAGCAATGCGCAGGTGTGTTCGAAGCCGGCCACCACAGTCGTGGCGCGGCCCTTGAGCCCAATGACGTCGACGGGCGTACTTTGGTTGCTATGGGTGCCATCACCCAATTGACCTGCGTTATTCAGCCCCCAGCACTTGACGCTGCCTGCCAGGGTCACCGCGCAGGCGTGCAGACCACCTGTGCCCAGGGCCGTGACATCGGTCAAACCAGCAATGACCTGCGGCCCGCTGCCGGGGCCGGCCATGCTGTTGATGTCCTGCCCCCAGCACTCGACGAGCCCCGAGTGCAGGCGGGCGCAAGTGTAGTTGGAGTTCGTCGAAAGCGCAGCAACACCGTTCGTCAGCCCCGGGACGTCAATCGGTGTGGTCTCGCTGAGGGAAATGGCTGTCCCCAACTGGCTCACGATATTCGACCCCCAGCACTTGACGCCGCCGGCAGCCGTCAACGCACAACTGTGAGATGTACCGGTGACCAGCGCCTGCACACCACTTGTGAGCGTAGGTACCGGCATTGGAATTGGGTTGGCGAGACTGCTTAAATAGCCGAGTTGGCCAGAATCGTTCAGGCCCCAGCAAGCGACCCCACCGCTCGCGTTTAAGTCGCAGCTGTGGGCGCCGCCTGCAGCCGCGTCAATGACTCCGCTCCCCATGCCGTAAACGGGCGCCGCAATATGCGGATTCGGGATCGACCCTGAGCCAAGCTGGCCTGCGAAATTCGCGCCCCAGCACTGGACCTGCCCATTCGTCAGCAGCGCACATGTGTGCCAGTAGCCTGGGTATACGGCCGCTGCAGCGCTGCCAAGCCCGACAACGGGACCCGGCGTGTAGCGACTGATGGCGATGCCATCGCCCAGTTGACCGTAGAAGTTGTATCCCCAGCACAGGAGTTCCCCTGACGATTTCACGGCGCAGGTGTGGGAACCGCCACCACCGACGCCAATCACGCCGCTCGCCAGAGCGCCCACAGGCGTTGGGGTGGTGCGCAGGCTCATAATACCATCCACCGGCAACCCCAACTGGCCCATGCCATTGTATCCCCAGCATAGCAGCGCGCCGGCGCCCGTGACTGCACACGCATGCGCATCGCCCGCATCAATCGCAACGACACCACTGGCGAGGCCCTGCACCGCAACCGGCGTACGGCGATCCATTTGCGTGCCGTCTCCCAACTGCCCGTAGCCGTTATAGCCCCAGCACCTGACGGCTCCAGCTGTTGTCAGCGCACAGGTTGAGTTGGCGCCGGCCGCAATCGCGATCACATTCGCCAGGCCGCTGACCATAGTCGGAGTCCGGGGATACTCATACGAACCGTCGCCCAATTGGCCGTACAGATTACTCCCCCAGCAGGAGACTCGCCCGTCCTGCAAGAGCGCGGCAGGAGTGGCTGCTCCCTGCAGTGATTGCCACGGCGCCGGAAAGCCCTACAACATCCACGGGCACAGTGCGGGACTCCTGCGAGCCGTCCCCCAACTGACCATAGTAATTTCTGCCCCAGCAGCGGACGCCGCCCGCGCTGGTAATTGCGCAGCCATAGTCGCTCCCCACGGCGATTCCACGTGCACCTGAGCCAATTCGCAATACGCCCACGGGTGTGGCGCTGTTTGTGGTCGTGCCATTGCCCAGGGCGCCCATTTCATTCTGTCCCCAACAGTACACAACACCGTCTGCGGTGAGGGCGCACGTCTGACCGAAGCTTGACGTGAGCGCCTTGATGTTCATGAGCAGGGCGGGGGCGGAAGCGACGGATTGGGTTGGCTCTGGACCGGCGGGATGCACGGGCGCTTGCGCCAGCGCACGTCCGAGTGGGAAGAAGAACGAACACGAAGGTGATTGCCACCAGCAAGACGAGGCGGAAACACGCAGAGAGCAACCGCATAGGGGATGCCTCCATGAAGGGATTCGAGGAACAAGCGGAATTCGAGCGGTATTCTGACCAATTATACTACGGCGCAATCCGCGCGCAAAGGATTTGCGCAGCGCGATCGGCCCGGCGAAGCGGGCAAGGGCGGCTTCTACTACTCTCTCTCCCAGCCCCAGGGAAGCAGACATGCAGGCTCTCAACGCGAAAAAGGGTGCGACGGCGCAGTCGCCAAACCACGCGCCCATGAAGTCTAACCCTGCGCAGACCGCCGCTTTGGACAATGGGGCATTGCTGCGCGATATTGGATGCAAGAACGCGCCAACGTTCCGTTCCAAGACAGTTCAACTCGGTGCTAGCAGCGCCGAACGCATGCAAGGAGCCCTCATGTCTTGCCGCTGGTCAGTGCCCCTCGTCATCCTGGCAGCCACGGTGATTGGCGCGTGCGCGCCAATGCCGAACGCTGCGCCCACTGCCGCGGCGCCCGCCCCGGCCGACCCTGTTGCCATTCGCTTTGCCATGCAGGCAGGCGACGAAGCGGTTTCCTGCGCACAAGGCGCCACATCTCTGGGCACAGCGCAGAACGCCGTCACATTCAACGACCTGCGCTTCTACGTCTCAAATGTCGCACTTGTCAATGCTGAAGGCGACACGGCCCCCGTTGAACTGCTCGAGGATGGGCTGTGGCAGTCCGGAGTCCACGGCGCTGCTTGACTTCGAGGACGGCACGGCAGGCTGCGCCGATTCAGGCAACGCGCCCATGAACGACATGGTCATGGGCAAGGTCACGCCCGGCGACTATACGGGAATCCAGTTCGATTTGGGAATCCCCGCCGCCGCCAACCACCAGGATGTGACGCTCGCACCTTCGCCCCTCAACATTCCGGCGCTATGGTGGAATTGGCAGGGGGGCTACCGCTTCGTGCGCATTGACATGGTGGTTGACGGCCAGGCCGATTCGCCCACGGGAGGCGCCTGGTTTATCCATCTTGGAAGCACGGGCTGCAGCTCGACCAACGAGTCGACCCCACCCACTGAGGCATGCACCCGCCCCAACCTGGCGACGATTCGCTTGAACGGCTACAAGCCCGGCGAGAGCGTCATTGTGGCCGACATGGCCTCGTTGCTGGCAGCCGTCGACTTGAGCAGTTCGACGCCAATGCCCCCGGGCTGCATGTCCGGAGCCGATGACCCGGACTGTGTGAGCCTCTTCCCGGCATTCGGGCTGGATATCGGCACGGGAGAGTGCGCCGAGTCGGGCTGCGCGTCGCAGAGCTTCTTCCGCATTGAATAGAAGCGGACGCCTGGGCCGGCGCCTATGCAGGCCGCGTACCACTTTCATCCTGCGCTGTTGCACTAGAGAGTCGCGTGAATGTCGCCCTACCGCCTCCTTGCGCTAATTGCGGCTGTACTTGCCGCCGCTGCCCTCTTTGTTTTTGCGCGCGCCGAGACCGGCAATTCGCTTGTGTTCACAGGAGTGCTTGTCATTGTCAGTGCGCAAGCGGTGTGGGCGATCGTTTACGCGCTTCGCCCCAGCCGCGGCACGCTCGACGTGGGGATGATGATCGCCGCGGGCGTCATCACGCTGTGGGCGATGCTCGTGCTTCTACCGACTTCACCTGTCGCGGCAAGTGGTGCACAGGCGCGCGCGCTAGACTGGCGCACTCTCGCGGCCGTCGGCGCCGAGGCCGCCGCCCTGATTCTGCTCTTGCTGGAGCGGCGCCGCGCCTACGCAGCAGCCAATTCGCCGTGGACGCCAATTGGCGCTGCGCTCCTGGCAGTTGTGGGATTGACCATCGTTGCTTCCGGCGCGGCCCAGGTCTTTAGCCCAATCGAACCGCAGCGCGCCGCTGAGCCCGATACCACTCTCGCCCTTGCCGACCCGGGAACGGCCGGCGCACCCGCAAGCGCATTTCCTCTGCCCAGCGGCTTTCCTCCCATGCGGGTGCCGGAAGAAAACCCGCTCACGCCCGAGCGCATCGAACTGGGCCGCCACCTCTTCTACGACGCGCGCCTCTCGGCAAATGGCACGCAAAGCTGCGGCAGTTGCCACATCCAGGCGCTTGCCTTTAGCGACGGAAAAACGCTCCCCACGGGCTCCACGGGTGAAGTGTTGCTGCGCAACAGCCCGTCGCTCGCCAACGCGGGCTACAATGCAACGCTCACCTGGGCCAATCCTGCCCTCACCACGATCGAGCAGCAGGCGCTCGTACCGATCTTTGCCGAGTTCCCAGTCGAACTGGGCGCTACCGGCCATGAGGAGGAAATCCTTGCCCGCCTGCAAGAAGACGACGCCTATCGCCGCCTCTTTAGCCAGGCCTTTGCCTCCGACGAGAACCCAATCACCTGGCGCAACGCCGTACTGGCGACCTCCGCATTCGTGCGCAGCCTCGTTTCCGGTGATTCGGCCTACGACCGGTACATTACGGGTGACACGCACACGCTCTCCGAAGAAGCGCGCCGCGGCATGGAGTCCTTTTTCTCCGAGCGCTTTGAGTGCCACCACTGCCACTCGGGCTTCAACTTCAGCACCTCCACGGTGCATGCCAACAGCACGTTTCCGGCGGCGAACTTTCAGAACAATGGCCTCTACAACGTGGACGGTGCGGGCGCCTATCCAATGGGAAATCGCGGTCTCTACGAGGTCACGGCGAAACCGGGTGACATGGGGCGCTTTCGCGCACCGTCACTGCGCAATGTGGAACTGACGGCCCCCTACATGCACGACGGCTCGATTGCCACCCTTGAGGAGGTCATCCAGCACTATGCCGATGGTGGTCGTATGATTGAGAGTGGCCCGAACGCAGGCGACGGCCGCGCAAGTCCTTACAAAAGCCCACTCGTCCCCGGATTCAACGTCAGCGCCCAAGAGAAGGCAGACCTTGTCGCTTTCCTCAAGAGCCTGACGGACGACTCCTTCATCACCAACCCGGCCTACGCGGACCCATTCGCGACCGAGACTCCTTGAAGCAAGTTTGCGAACAAAGTTGAGGGTGCGGAGGTCACGGATCGCCGCGGATTGAATCGATGCACATCCGCGTCATCCGCTTGCCGGAATCCGCCAGTAGCCCCCTTCGGCGCAGGAACGGCAGAGCACCTCGCCCTCTGTGCGCACCTCGCGCTCGTTGAGGATCTCCTCGCCGCAGCGTTCGCACACAGCCCGCTGTCCGGGCCTGCTCATGATTGCGGCAATGGAGGTGGTGAGAGCGACACGCTCCCACCGCAGAAGCTGGGCGTCCGGCATGCGCTGGTAGCCCAGAAGCATCGCCTCCCAACCGCTGCGCGCCTCGCCTGCATAATCCGCAGCGTTGCGGCGCGCTGCCGTGTGCGGAGCCACGCGCCACGCGCGCTCTGATTCCGTGTCGACGAAGGTCGCCGCCACCTTGCCGTAGTCGACTACGCGTAGGGTGCGCCGCCCTACCCAGCAGCCGGTGGCAACGGAAACGCCGTCGCAGAAGCAGCCATCAGCCTCCACAATGGTCAGCAGGCGCTTCTCCGTCTGCGGTAGTTCCAAATCGAGCAGTTGCGCGGCAAGCAAGCCCATGCGCGCGCCGATCACTTGGCGCGGGCAGAGATGGCGGTGCAGCGCGGCAGATTCGGCGAGGATGGCGTCGAGTGAGGTAAGGTGGCTATCGGTTTGCATCATCTTGTCCGAATCTCCGCTCACGCAGTCTTGACGAGTGTGTGCACCTTTGCGGCGCCGTCCGGCCATCCTGTGCCGCTGTGACCGCAGAATGCGCAGCGATAGAACTCCCGAAATCTGATCCACTCCCACGCGCAGTTCGCCTTGCTGCGTGCCTGGTCGCAAGGACATACGAAGTGCATTGCAAGCGCACCCCGTGGGGGCGGCCGTTGCGCTCCGCGACCACGCTCCAATTCCGCACAGAATGGAGAGAGGCGAGAGCCGCATGCCTGGTATGGCCTTTGCAGGCGGCGCCCTGTGCGCGGGTCTGCTCGCTCATTTTTGCGACAGTGGACGGACCGCCGTCGTGTCGTCATCACCTGAATCGTTACCTGACATCGCTCTTGTCAACAATACGCCCTGCAACACAAAGGAACTCAAGAGCAGAAACGTCAGAATCCACCATCCGGCCGACTCGAATACATCGGCCGGAACCATGAGCGTATACCCCATATAGGCGAGAAACAGGATTGCCTGTAGAATCCTGAATGCATTCGCTTCCGCTTCATTCCGCAAGGCCTTCAGCCGCTCATCATTTTCGGCAATGATGATAGCCTTCATCGCGTCAGGCGATCGTCTGATCTTGAGCAGTTTCACATAGGAAGAAAATGCTACGGCTAACGGGATAAACGACAGGCCAACAACTGCCTTGTTGTTTGGCAGCGCGCTGCTGTCCAGCATTTCAAGCAGGATGCCAACCACCAACAGGATCAGGCCGACAGCCAGTGATGCATACAGCACCGCTTTGGTTCTCTCAACGCTCTTCTCGGTATTCATGACCTATTCCTCCCGGAATGGCGATTCGTCCCAAAACAAGTCGTTCAGAGTCTTGCCGAGCGCCTTGCAGATTTCAGTACATAACTTGAGACTTGGATTGTAGGCGCCGGACTCTACGAGGTTGATGGTTTGTCTGGTCACGCCGACGATTGCAGCCAGTTGCTCCTGAGAAACGTCCGCTTCGATTCTTGCGATTTTCATTCGCTTGTTCTTCAATGAATCACCACCTCCTCCCTTGCTCAGCATAGCATCTACATTGCAAAATGTAAACTATATGTTACGTTTTGTAATGCGTCCGGCTTCTTGGGAGGATTCGTCGTTCGTCAAGAAATTGCCTATTGGTTGCAGGGACGTCCCTGCGTCGGAATGTCCGGAGGCACTATGTCCAAACTCGCACAGTATTGCGACGACCCAAACATCCGCATCATCACCGGCGTTTGCCCGCACGATTGCCCCGACTCCTGTGCATGGCAGGTGGCTGTCGACAAGGCGACGGGCAATGCCGTTGACATTTGGGGTCATGCGGCGCATCCCGTCACGCAGGGACGCCTTTGCGGCAAGGTCGATCGCTACCTCGAACGCACCTATCACCCAGAGCGGCTGACGACCCCGCTGCGGCGCGTGGGACCCAAGGGAGAAGGACGTTTCGAGCCTGTCTCGTGGGAG
This sequence comes from uncultured Chloroflexia bacterium, assembly GCA_963735275.1. Classification (GTDB taxonomy): domain Bacteria; phylum Chloroflexota; class Anaerolineae; order Caldilineales; family Caldilineaceae; genus UBA5069. The sequence goes on from CAVTKJ010000006.1 coordinate 264,771, forward strand.
ACGGCGCTGGCGGAGATCGCTGCGCGACTTCGGGCCGTCATCGAGCGCCATGGTGCGGAAAGCGTCCTGCCCTATTCGTACGCGGGCACCATGGGGCTGCTCCAGGGTGAGGGAATGGCGATGCGCTTCCTGCACCGGCTGGGCGCAAGCAAACTCGCACACACGATCTGCTCGGAAGCAGGCTTCGAGGGCTATATCTACACGATAGGCTCGGCGGAAGGCACAGAGACCGAAGGCTTCGCCCACGCCCGCTTGATTCTGATTTGGGGCAGCAACACCCTTACCAGCAACCTTCATCTTTGGCCATTTGTCGCCGAGGCGCAGAAGGCGGGCGCACGCGTGGTTGTCATTGACCCTGCGGAGACGCGCACGCGCGCGCGGCCGACGAATGGATCGCCATTCGCCCCGGCACGGATGGCGCACTGGCCCTTGCCATGATGAATGTGATTATTGGCGAGGGGCTGCACGATGCCGACTATGTTGCTCGTTACACCGAAGGTTTTGCGGCGCTTGCGGAGCGCGTGGCCGAGTGGTCTCCCGACCGCGCCGCAGCCATCACCGGCGTACCGGCCGCGCGCATTCGCACACTCGCGCGTGAATACGCAACGACGCAACCCGCAGCCATCCGCGTCAACTATGGATTGCAGCGCCATTATGGCGGCGGCATGGCCATGCGCACAATCGCGTGCCTGCCTGCGCTAGTCGGCGCGTGGCGGCATGTGGGAGGCGGCATCCAGTTGAGCAGCAGCGGCGCCTTCCGCCACCTGGACAGAAAGGGTCTCCAGCGCCCCGATTTGCTTGCCGGGCGCACGCCGCGCACAATCAACATGAACCGCCTGGGCGACGCGTTGAGCCTGGACGCTGCCGTGCGCGCCCGCTCATTGCACCATCCCCGCGCGGCGCAGCCGATCCCCACGCCTGCCGACGCCGGGCCTTCCGTGCATGCGCTGATTGTGTATAACTCGAATCCCGCCGCAGTTGCGCCCGACCAGGCCGCAGTGACAGCCGGTCTACGGCGCGAGGATCTCTTCACCGTGGTGATTGAGCAGTTCGCTACGGACACCGCCGACTATGCGGATTACGTGCTTCCCGCCACAACACAGCTTGAGCACTGGGATATTCTCAAGCCCTACGGCCACCTGTTCCTCGCCCTGAACCGGCCGGCAATCGCGCCCGTGGGCGAGAGCCTGCCGAACAGCGAGATCTTTCGGCGGCTTGCGGCGGCGATGGGTTATACCGATGAGTGCTTTGGCGAGAGCGACGAGAACATCCTGCGCGCGCTGGTCGAGGCGCAGCACCACGCGCACTTCACGGGAATCACATGGCAGCGGCTGCTCGACGAGGGCTTTGCGCGGCTCAATGTGCCGCAGCCCTACCTTCCCTTTGCAGAGGGGAACTTTGCCACGCCCAGCGGCAAGTGCGAGTTCTATTCGGCGCGCATGGCGGAGGATGGGTATGATCCGCTGCCCACGTGGACACCACCTCGTTGGGCGGAGACAATTACCTCGGTAGCGCCCGGGGCGCCCGCGGGAGACACCTACGTCTGCATTTCGCCGCCTGCGCATTCCTTCTTGAACAGCAGCTTTGCCAACATCGAACGCTTTATCCAGCGTGAGGGCGAGCCGCACCTGCAAATGCACCCCCATGATGCGGCGGCGTCCGGCATTGCCGAGGGCGCGACTGTGCGCGTCTGGAACGAACTGGGTTCCGTCGAATTGCCTGTTGTCGTAACCGATCGAATTGTGCCCGGCACGGTGCTTTCACCCGGCGTCTGGTGGGCCAAGCACAGCCCGGGCGGCCGCTCAATCAACCAGATTACCGCGCAGGACGAGGCGGATATGGGTGCCGGTGCGCTCTTCTATGATGCGGTGGTGCGGATAACGCCGGTTGAACGAATCTCTGCGCAATCCGAAGAGGCCGTGCCGCTGCTGGTTGCTTGATGCGCATCGCAGGATAGGGAGGCGGAAATAGAGAGGCGACCCCGGATTGGGTCGCCTCTCTGTCTTGTTCGTTCAGGTTCGATGCAAAGCGGATTAGTGGCCGGTCGTCGTGCGCGCCACGGAGTTCTGCGCGGAGACCGTTGCCGTGGCCACCGCAACTGCAGTTCCGGCGGATGCTTGCTCGGGCACGCTTGCGCCGACCGCTTGAGCGATCGCCATGTTCTGGCTCCACCCATCGGGGGGCTGGGCCAGAATCGTTACGTTGCGCATCTTGAAGCCCCAGCGTTTGGCTGTGGCATAGTCAAGGTCCACGCCCCAGCCGCGGCGCACAAGGGGCGCCACGTCCCAAGTGTGGGCGCAGTCGGTCACGAGGAACGGGCCCTCGACCGTGCGATCATCGAGTTGCAGCCAGACGCGCCGATTGATATCACCGGCGCGGATGAGCGCAACATCGCCAATGCACTCGGGGCAGGGCGTAATGTCACCGACGCGGGTGCGGTAACTAACCACCTTCTCCATGACGCCCGGGTTGTAGTAGGTGCTGAATCCACGCACGGGGAAGTTTGTCGGCTGTCTGTAGCCCGGACTAATCGTCTGCCACGACTGACCGGGGATGCCGTGGCCTGGGAGCGTGCGCAGCGCGGGTGAAGTGGCAGCATAGGGGCCGGGCACCTGCGTGATGGTCTCCGTGGCAGTGAGGGTTACTGTGTTGGTCAATCCGGCGTTGGTAGTGACTGGGGTTGACTCGGTGACTGGTTGAGTCGCAGTGACAGCCGCTGTTTCTGTGATCGGCGCAGTCTCGGTGATCGGCGCGGTCTCGGTGACCGGCGCTGTCTCGGTGATCGGCGCAGTTTCGGTGATCGGCGCAGTTTCGGTGACCGGCGCGGTTTCGGTGACCGGTGCTGTCTCGGTGACTGGTGCGGTCTCGGTGACTGGCGCGGTCTCGGTGACTGGTGCGGACTCAGTGATCGGCGCCGTCTCTGTGACTGGCGCGGACTCAGTGATCGGTGCTGTTTCTGTGACTGGAGCGGTCTCGGTGACTGGCGCCGTCTCTGTGACTGGCGCGGACTCGGTGATCGGTGCGGTCTCGGTCACTGGCGCGGACTCAGTGATCGGCGCCGTCTCTGTGACGGGCACGGACTCAGTGATCGATGCGGTCTCAGTGATAGGTGCTGACTCTGTGACGGGCACGGACTCAGTGATCGGTGCTGTCTCAGTGATCGGTGCGGTCTCTGTGACTGGAGCGGACTCAGTGATCGGTGCTGTTTCTGTGACTGGAGCGGTCTCTGTAACTGGCACGGAATCGGTGAATGGTGCAGTCTCGGTCACTGGCGCGGTCTCTGTGACTGGCACGGACTCGGTGATCGGCGTGGAATCGGTGACTGGTGCAGTCTCAGTGATCAGTGCTGCCTCAGTGACTGGCGCTGCCTCAGTAACTGGCGCTGTCTCGGTGACCGGCGTCTCAATGGGAGTCTCCGTTGGTGTCGCGGTGGGAGTCGCGGTGGGCGGAAGAGGAACCGTGCCCGTCATCACCCCGCCGCAGGTAAGGGCGGGCGTGCCGTTCGCGTCAACTGTGGTTGTCAATGTAGCCGTACCCGTTAGGGCGAGGCTCGCCATCATCGTATAGCAGTCGTCAAGCGTGAGTTCTCCGTCCTCCTGCTCAACCGGCAACCCGGCAGGAATGCCTTCCGGATCGGATGTTGTGCTGCCATATTCAGTGGCACCTGTCTGGTTTCCCGACGGTGCGCTGCTGGCGCTGACATTACGACTATTTACAAGAGCGACGGAAAGCACGAGAACCACAACAGCTACTACAAGGAACAAACGTTTTCTCAGAATCTCCATGCGAAACCTAAATGAGCGACGGCATCCAGCCTGCGCACCGGGGTAATCACGGCACGCGCTACTTCAATGGGGCGGCAATGGGGGCGGGAAACCGGTCGAGCAATGGGGTGCGCATCTGCACCCCACACTCGTGCGGTAATGAAAGGGCTGTGGCCCAAAGTCCCTACTGGAACTCGAGTTTGCGGTGACGCATGATCACGCTCTGCGCCAGGCCCACAGCCACAAGCATCGATACGAGACTACTACCTCCATACGATACGAAGGGAAGCGTCAGCCCTGTGACAGGCATGATGCTGACATTCATCCCAACGTTGACCACAATCTGAAAGAATATAATCGCGGCAACACCCACGGCCAGCAAGCGGCCGAAGTGGTCACGCGCCTGATCGGCAATGTGCAAGACGCGCCACACTACGAAGAGCAGCAGTACCAGCATCGTGAGGGAGCCGATCAAGCCCCACTCCTCTGCAATCACGCTGTAGATGAAGTCCGTGTGGCGCACACGTAGAAAGTGCAGCTGGTTCTGGCTGCCATATGTCCACCCCTTGCCAAGCCAGCCGCCGGACCCAATGGCGATCAACGCCTGGTCGATGTTGTAGGTGGCAGCGCGGTTGGAACCGGGATCCAGGAACATCGCAATGCGCTCGAGCATGTAGCCTTGCATGGATCGCCAGACGAACGGCGCGGCTGCCAGCACCGCCCCGGCCATCAGAAGCACCTGCCACAGGCGTATGCCGCCCACAAGAATCAGCACACCACCAATGAAGGCATAGGTGATTGTCATGCCGAAGTCGGGCTGGATGTAGACGAGCACAAGAGGTGCAACGAGCAGGATTCCGGCGAGGAGCAGATACTGAAGCTGGCCCATGCGATCATGGAACCAACTAAGATACCAGGCGAAGAAAATAATCAGGAGGAACTTCCCGGCTTCAGTAGGCTGGACGAGGGTGCCGCCTATGTTGAGCCAGCTCTGCGCGCCACCCTGGGTGGAACCCACCAGGTCGACAATGATGAGAAGCCCCACAAACACGAGGAAGCCGGGTACAGCGAAGAGTTCGAGCTGCCGGTAATCAAACGCGGCGACGGCAAAGAGTGCAACCAGGCCGATGGCTAGAAAGACAACCTGGCGCAGCCAGTAGTCGGACAGGTCAACAGTATTGAATGTGGCGCTGTAGATCATTGCGATGCCCAGGCCGCACAGAATCAGCACGACGGCCAGCAGCGTCCAATCAAAGTTGCGCCAGAGACTCCGCTCTCGCATAGACCGCCAAGAGTATCACCGACCTAAAAGATTCGACAAAAAGCCGCCCGTGCTGAACCGCATGAGAGGAACGTTGTTGCCAAGGATGCGCTGGGCAATATTGTAGTACGCCTGGGATGTCTGAATTTTCGGGTCGTAGGCGGCAGGCGTTCCCCGATCCGAGGCGAGGACGATAGTGGGATCTTCGGGGACTACCCCGAGTAGATCGATGGCAAGAATGTCGAGCACGTCATCGATCGTGCGCATCTCGCCCTTCTGCGCCAGGCGGGCGTTGTAGCGGTTGATGACAAGGCCGGGTGGCTTGCGCCAGTCGCGCTCCAGTAGGTAAATCACCTTGTCAGCGTCGCGCAAAGCGCTAACATCCGATGTGGTGACGATGAGCACACGATCAGCAGGCGCAATGGAATTCTGGAAGCCATGCTCAATGCCTGCGGGGGAGTCGATAAGGATGAAGTCTGCATACTGGCGCAGCGCAGCACAGACGCGAATCATCTGATCCGTGGTAATGTCCGTCTTGTCGCGCGTTTGCGCTGCGGGAAGGAGCCAGAGCGCCGGCGCGCGCTGGTCGCGCACAAGCGCCTGCGTGAGGGAACAACGCCCCTCGACCACATCAACAAGGTCGTAGACGATGCGGTTCTCGAGGCCCAGTACGAGGTCGAGATTGCGCAAGCCAATGTCGCCATCCACAGTGATGACGCGCTGATTGGCGAGGGCGAGCGCCGCCGCAATGTTGGCTGTCGTAGTTGTCTTGCCAACGCCACCTTTGCCGGAGGTGACTGTAATGATCGTGGCAGCCATTGAAACCTCAGTCGCTTAGGCGCGGCGCCGTTTGAGGAGCGGCGCGCCGGCCGATTTCACATCATCCCACGCTTCTATCAGAAGGCGGCCGTTTGCAAGACGAGCAATTTCGGGGCGGCGCTCGGCCGAACGGGAAGAACCCCAGCGCGGGCCGCCACTCGCAGACTGCCCGGCTTGCGCCGCGGCGACCACCGAGGCGATGCGCAACTGCACAGGGTCCAAATCAAGCGCGGCGATGATGGCGTGCCCGTTGCCCTGCGCGCCGGCGTGCGCGACTCCGCGCAGCCGTCCCCAAACGAGGATGTCGCCGCTTGAACTCACCTCGGCGCCCGGATTCACGTCGCCCATGATCATGATGTGCTCGGGGCGGAAAAGTTGCTGTCCCGAGCGTAAACTGCCGCGGTAGACAAAGAATGGCCAGGTGTTGTCCTCGGCCTGCGCGGGCATTGCCTCGTTGACGACTGTGCCATCAAGCGCGACCTGCGCACAGGGAATGCCAAGCGCCAGCGCCGCCTGGAAGGTGCGTTCCGCCGAGGAGCGCAAGAGCCCGGTGTGCATGGAGTAGCTGCCCAGGACGCGCGCCAGCGAGTCAAGCTCGGCCTCAGTCATCTGGCGCGTGCCAACATCCACAATGACATAGCCATTGCTGAAGAAGCCATCGGTTTGTTCAAGCCGGTAGGAGAGAAGTTGAAGGAGGTCCTCCCACTTGCCCGAGCCCATTTCAATGGCAATGCCGTCACTGCGTCCGCGCAAGGTGACTGCGTTCTGATCGAGACCCGCCGGCATGGTGAAGGGACTGCCCGGCTCGCGCAGCACAAAGGCGGTTGGCGCGCCACTCGGCTGGTATGGGGCAACGTACGGCGGCTCTTCGGGGGCAGCGAATAGCGTTTCGTCAGGTGCGGGAAGAAGTTGCGGACCGACGCCGGATGCGCCTGGCTGGAGAAGCGGGCCTGGGTTCTCGTCCGTGGGCGCTTGTGGCGCGACGGGCGTTGCCGGAGCAATTGGCGTTACCGGAATAATCGGCGTTGACGGCCCGCTGCCCGGCGGCAAAAGCGAAGGAGGCGCCCACCGTCCCGGATCGGTGTTTTGTCCAGTCGTCGCCGCTGCAGCGAACGCAGCCGGTGCAACCGGTAGCGGTGCGGTCTGCTGCGGAGCGGTCTGATGCGGTGCGGCCTGCTGCGGTGTAGCGTCTGCACCATCGGCCTGCGCTGCAACTGGTTCCTCTCCTGCGCCGACTCCCACCTGGTCGGTTGAAGCAGCAGGCGCCTGGGCGTAGGGTGGCAGCACAGTCGCCCCTTCCTGCGTCGCGTAGGGAGCAGATGCGTCCGCGGAACTGCCGTCGGCGCGCACTGTCGTGTTATCAAGCAGTGCGGCCATTGCGCTCCACATGTCGCGCATTTCGTCGCTCTCGCTGCGCACCGGCTGTGCCTGCGCATTGGCTTGTTCGGGTGGGGCCGCCTGGACACTGCCTGTTGCTGCAGTAGGCTCGCTCGTCTTGCCTGGTTGTCCCTGGGATTGTGGTGGCTGGGGGTCTCTGCGTTTGGGAAACATAGGTAAGCCCTCGTCATTTCCTGCTGCTGGTGGAGATGCCGCACGTGCACCGGAATCCTGTTGCAGCGGCTCGTTCTTGAGTGGTGCGTGGCGAAATAAGGGAGCTACAGGTGTAACGCCGGCTGACCTGGGTCCGGGCCGCGCTGCGAATGGTCAGTACACCAGTTGAAGCAGCCGCTACGAATCCGCGGCACACCAGCCAATCTGCGCGAACCACCACCGCCGCGCCAACATGCATTTGGTTGAATGACTCTGCAACGCGCACGCTTGAGGGAACTGCACTCTTCATTCGCCGCTGACATCTGACGATCATGCAATCGGCAAATGAGCGGACGTGACTCGAACTTCCCAACCTGCTCAGCCCGCGGAGTCACCTATTGCGTACATTGTACACAATTATACACTCAGACTCTACCAGAAGCGCTAGGGCTGCGCAACGTCGGGTGACGCACCCTCAACGTTGACCACCTGCTCGTTGGGCAGCTGCGGGTTGATCTCGCGGAAGTAGGCTTCCAGAACTTCGCGCGCGATCGGGATCGCAGTGGCCGAACCTTCGCCGCCGTTATAGACAAAGGCAACCACGGCAATTTCCGGCGCCTCATAGGGTGCATAGGCCACATACCACGCGTGTGTGGGCAGATTGTCCTTGTCGTCGCGGCGGCAATCCTGTTCCTCGGGGATGTACTCGCAGAACTCGGCCGTTCCGGTCTTGCCCGCAACGGTGACACCCTCTATGCGCGATTCGATCGCCGTGCCGAAGTCGGCATTCACCGCCGTCCACATTCCCTCCTGGACGGTCTTGATGTTCTCCGGGCTGGCAGGCAGCGTGCGCGCAATCTCGGGCGTGAAGTCGCGCTGCAAGCCGTTGTTGGCATCGGTGATCTGATAGACGACCTGCGGCACCACCACGTTGCCTCCATTGGCGATGGCCGCAGTCGCTACGAGCACCTGGAGAGGCGTTGACAAAACATAGCCCTGGCCAATTCCCATGTTGTACGAGTCGCCCGTCGTCCACGATTCGGCGTAGGTCTGCCGCTTCCACTGGTCGTTGGGCACCTGCACGCTTACTTCGCCGGGGAGGTCGATCCCTGTCGCATCGCCATAGCCAAAGAGCGAAGTCCACTTGGCGAGATTCTTGGGGCCAAGCCCGGGGATGTTGTCGGGCGGATAGCCGCCGGCCACCCTGTAGAAGAAGATGTCGTTGGAGAGCGCAAGCGCCTTGACGACGTTGATGGCCCCGTGCACAATTCCATACTTGTGATTCCAGCTCACGAATTTCTGCGCCTGCGACAGATCGGTGGGGGCGAAGCGGTTGGGAAGCAGCATCGGGCCGCTGTCGACAATCAGCGAATCCTTGTCGATGATGCCCTCCTGCAGTGCGGCGGTCGCGGTGGTCATCTTGAAGGTGGAGCCGGGCGGGTACTGGCCGCCAATCGCATAGTTGATGAGCGGACGGCGGTCGTCGCGTTCAAGCGCCAGGTAATCTTCGTTGATGCCTTCGGCGAAGATGTTGTTGTCGAAGGAAGGCAGGCTGACCATGCCCAGAATCAGCCCGGTCATGGGGTCCATGGCGATAACGACGCCCCACTTGGCCTCCACGCCCGTCATGGCCTTGTTTAGCGAGTCGCGCATCGCACGCTGCAGGCGCAGGTCGATGCCCAGAATCAGGTTTGATCCGGGGACAGGGTCTTCTATCTGGCCCACGGTGCGCATTTCACGCCCAAGAATATCAACCTCGATGTTCTTGTAGCCGGGCACGCCGCGCAGTTCGTCCTGGTAGGTGTACTCGAGGCCGTTGAGGCCGATTTTCTCGTTCGGATTTGTGTAACCGTCGGCCTCGTAGTCGTCTGCCGCAGCCGCGGGGATCGGCCCCATGAAGCCAAGCACATGGCTCATCAGGTCGCCATAGGTGTATTCGCGCACGGGCACCTGGTTGACGCGCACGCTGGGAAGTCGATAGACTTGCTCGGTAATCTCGAAGGCCGTGATGCGGTCGACAAGGTCGAGGATCGGAATCGGACGCGAGGAGCCGCCTTGCCGCCCTAACTGCACGGAACGCTGAACAAGCGCCACAAGCCCCTGAATGGGCAGCGGTTTGGAAATATCGGGGATTTCGATGAGTGGTGGCTGGGTTTGGGCGCTGTCGGCCAGGCTGCCGGAACTGGCTTCGACCGCTCCGGGCACGCTGACAAACGAGAGAGGAACACCCACACCCTCGACCGTCTCCTGGAAGTCGACGCGGCCGAGCTTGCGGAAGAGAATTTCGCCCATGCGCAGTGCTACGTCCGGGTTGGTGTCCGCCTTGATCAGGCGCAGAACCTTCTCGATCTCCTGCGCTTCCTCATCCACGTCATCCGTGTCGGTATCATCCTCGGGTATGTACTCGGGAACGAGTGCGATTTCAAAGCTTGGGCGGTTACGGGTGAGGATGGTTGTCTGCTTGTCATAGATCACGCCACGCGGGGCGCTCGACTCGACGATCTGGAAGCGGTTTTCGTCGCTCTGTGCGTTGTAGCTTTGGCCTTCGCGCACCTGCAGTTGGTAGAGGCGCACGCCAATCACCACCATAAACGCAATTAGCCCGAGCCGAAAGAGAAACATGACGGCGGGTGCAATATCGCGGGGACGGCGTTGCGGTTCGTACATCAGCTTTCAGAGTGCACAGCGGCGCATCTACAAGAGGTGCAGGCTGGTCTCAGCTCCACATCAAGGCAAGTGCAATGCCGTGACTCTCATGTCGTCACATCGTCACAGCGTTGCGTCGGTCGTTTCGGGCACCAAGTTGAGCAGCGGAATCAACGCCAGCATCACAAGGGTATTGTAGGCAACCGACGGGAGCACCACATACTCGAACGTCGGCACGAAAGGCAGCAGATACTGAATGCCCTCAACCTGCACACCTTGCAGGAAGGGAAGCTTCATTGTGAAGTCTAGCGCAAAAAGCACCACAATGTACGTAATGCCATAGACCAATGTGCCCAATGCGGCCACGCTCAAGGGCACGAGCACGTTGAAGCGCGAGAGCGTGTGATGTCCGGGTGCAGCCACAAGCGCGGCGGCCATCAGCGCCAGGCTTGAACTGCCCATGGGGCCGCCGCTGAAAAGGTCGAGTGCGATCCCGCCGATAAAGGCCCAAAGCATGCCCGCCTGAATGCCATAAATCAGCGTGCCGACGAGCACCATGAGCAGCACCAGATCGGGCTTGACGTTGCGCACCTCGATGCGCACGAGCATGGTCGATTGCAGCAGCGCCGCAATGAACAGCCCCGGTATCATGAGATAGTAAACCAGATCGCGGCGGCCCAACGTCACGGCTGTGTCCCTCCCGAAGGATCTGTCCCTCCGGCAGGTGGCGTGTCGGCGTCCGTAGGCAGGACTTCGGGGACAGGCTGCTGCAGCCCGTTGGGTTCAACTTCCAGCGGGTTGAAGTTCGTCACTACCGCAACCAGTTCGAGGCTGTTGAAGTCCACGGTCGGCGCCACTACCGCCTGCTGGAAGACGTCAATATCGCGCTGGTTAATCTGCACGACCTGGCCAATCGGAATGCCCTTGGGAAAATTTCCCCCCAGGCCGGAGGTCAGCACCACCTCGCCCACGCTCAGCAAGGCGCCTTGCTGCAGGTAATCCATGAGCAGATTGCCGCCCGGCGCGCCGCCCACAATCCCGTTAAGGCGGCTGCTCTGCAGAATTGCATTCACCGAACTGTTGGAGTCGGTGATGAGCAGCACCTTGGACGTTCCCTTGTTGACCTCGCTGATGCGCCCCACAAGGCCCTGGTTGGTGACGACGGGCATCCCCACTGCAATGCCGTGACGCTCGCCCAGGTCAATGATCAGCGACTCGAGGAAGTTGTTGGCTTCCTGGCCGATGACGCGCCCGACGATTTGCGCGCCGCGCAGTTCAAGGCTGGGGCGCGTCTGCGCAAAGTTGAGCAACTGACGCAGCCGCTGGTTTTCCTGCTCCACTTCGCGCAAGGCGAAGTTCTCGGCCAGCAAATCTTCGGTGCGCTGGCTCAGTTCTGCGTTGGTCTGCCGCAACGTGCGCAAGCCTGCAACAAAGTTGACGGCGCCTGCGGTGTTGTCGGCGGCCCCGGTCGCACCCACCTGCGCGGGCGAGGTGATGTTGGCGATAAAGCTCTGGATCGGCTGCAACTGCCCCGTAATTTGAAGCGCCATCAAGAGCACCGCTGCCAGAACCAGCAGCAGCAGGCGGATGCCAATATCACCCAATGACCAGGAACGTCGTTCCGAGTTTCGCATAAGTGCCGGGAGTCGGCAGTCGGGAGTCGGGTCGTGGGGAATAGGCCCGCCGTGTAGGGGTGGGAGCGCTCCCGACTCCCGACTGCCGACTCCCGCCTTTACCTGATATTTGCCTTGCGCTGCATGCTTGTCAGCGTTTCGCGGTAAAACTCGGGTTTCTCGAGAATCATGCCTGTACCCATGACGACGGCGGTGAGGGGATTGTCGGCCACGTAAACGTGCATGCGCGTCTCATCCTGCAGACGCTGCGCCAGTCCCTGCAGCAGCGCGCCGCCGCCGGCAAGGACAATGCCGTATTCCATGAGGTCCGCCACAAGTTCGGGGGGTGTCTCGTCGAGGGTGCCTTTTACGGCGTCAACAATCACCTGCACGGAGCCGGAAAGCGCCTCGCGGATTTCGACCGAGCTCACCTCCACCGCTTCGGGCAGACCGGTGATGAGGTTGCGGCCGCGCAGAATCATGGTGCGTTCGCGTTCGAGGGGATAGGCCGAGCCGATCTCGATTTTGGAGCGCTCGGCCATGCGCTCGCCAATCAGCAGGTTGTACTTCTGGCGTGCATAGTTGACGATGTCCTCGTTCATCTCGTCACCGGCAACGCGGATTGAGCGCGACACGACAATGCCGCCCAGCGAGATGACGGCAACTTCGGTGGTGCCGCCGCCAATGTCGACGATCATCGAGCCAACCGACTCGGTGACGGGCAAGCCGGCGCCAATCGCCGCAGCCATCGGCTCTTCAACCAGCCCCGCCTCGCGCGCCCCGGCACTGATGGCGGCGTCACGTACCGCACGCTTCTCCACCTCCGTCACACCTGAGGGGATGCCGATCACGACGCGTGGGCGCGCCGTGCCAAATGCACGATTGCCGTGCACCTTGCCAATGAAATGGTGAATCATCTGCTCGGTCACGTCAAAGTCGGAGATGACGCCGTCCTGCAGTGGACGAATCGCAACAATGTGCGCGGGTGTGCGACCCACCATCTCCTTGGCCTCGCGGCCGATGGCCTTGACGCGGTTTCGCTGACGTGACGATTTGTCGATCGCCACAACGGATGGTTCGTTGATGACAATACCACGGTTCTTTACATGGACAAGCGTATTCGCCGTGCCCAGGTCAATCCCGATATCGAGCGAAAAGAGGCCCAGAAGCCAGTCAAATGGGTTGTTCACGCGAATTCAATCTCCGGCAGCACCCGGGGGCTGCGTTCTTCCGGGACATGAGAGGGCAGCAGCAGTCGGCGGCGAAGCGTTTGGCAACCAGACGCTTTTCGCGCCAATAGACACACCCGCCCAGTGGGAGCGGACGTGCCACGGACTTATGCCCGCCCCGAGTATATCATAGCGCAGCGCCCGCTCAAGAATCAGGGGTGAAGTCGGGAGTCGGTGGTCGGGAGTCGGTGGTCGGGAGTCGGGAGTCGGTGGTCGGGAGTCCGGCATAGGCGCCAGCTCGTGGCCCGCACCCCCACCCTACGCGGTTGGCCCATTACCGACTCCCGACTGCCGACTCCCGACTGCCGACTCCCGACTCGCCGACTCCCGACTCCCGACCACCGACTCCGACTCCCGACTCCCGACTCCCGACCACCGACTCCCGACCACCGACTCCCGACCACCGACTCCCGACCACCGACTCCCGACTCCCGACCACCGACTCCCGTCTGTTGTATAATCGCCCCATGCATGGTGATCTGACGGGGACTGTGGAGCAGGCGCTTGCGTCGGCGGGCGTGGGCCCTACGCTTGTGGTTGGGTTCAGCGGCGGGATTGACAGCGTGGCGCTTATGCACCTCCTGCTCGAGTTGCGCGATCGCTGCCATTTGGTGGTTCACCTGGCGCACTTCGACCACGCGCTGCGCCCTGCTTCGATGAATGATGCCTCTTTCGCCAAGGCTGCGGCGCGTGCGTTTGGTCTGCCCTTTCACACCATGCGCTGGGCGCACAGAAACGTCTTTCCCGGCGGCATGGAGGCAGCGGCCCGCTACGCACGCTATGCTTTTCTTGCCGCGACGGCGCGCTGTGTGACACCCGCGGGAGATGCCCCCTGCGTTGTCGTGGCCCACCACGCCGACGACCAGGCCGAAACGCTTCTGCTGCACCTCATGCGCGGCAGCGGTCTGCATGGTCTTGCCGGGATGCGCGCACTTTCACTCTGGCAGGAGGGCACGGCCGATCGTGAGGCCGTCACCATCTTCCGTCCGCTGCTGCGCGTTCCGCGTAGCGAAATCGTTGCCTACGCAAGAGCGCACGCCTTGGCGTGGCGCGAGGACGACAGCAACGACGACATTACAAGGACGCGCAACTTTGTGCGCCACCAGGTGCTGCCGCTTCTGGCGCAGGCCAACCCGGCAATCAGCGCAACGCTAGCGCGCACGGCCGCGCTGCTGGCACAGGAGGTCGAGCGTCTTGACGAACTCGACGCGTAGCTGCTGGCCCGGGCAAGCGTCGCCGCCGTGCCTGGCGAGCGGCTGCTTCTGCGCTACGGCGCGCTTCGCGAGGCGTCGCACGCTGCACGCTGCGCCGTTGTCCGCCTGGCGCTGCAGCAATCGTTCGCGCTGCGCGAGTTGAGCCAGGCGCACATTCGCGCATTGGCCGACGCGGTAGATGGCCCGGCGCGCGCATCGGGGCCGCATCCACTCGTCGAGGGGGTTGCCTGGAGCGTGCTGCGCGATGCGAGGGCGATCTGCTGAGCATTCATCGCGCCGATGTGCTGCCGATTCAGCCCGACTTCCCGTGGCTGGATGCAGTGTGGCGCGCACAAGTGGGCGTGCAGCGTCTCGCCGCACCGGGGACCTTCGCACTCTTGCACGGCTGGTCCCTGGCGGCCGACTATTCTCGCCGATCCGTTCTTGCCACTGATACCCCGGCGGACAAATGGCAACTCTGGCTTGAGCCTGCGCTCGGCGGCAATCCGCCTGACTACGCCGCGCCCGGGAATGCGCATGGCCCCGCTGGGCATGGGCGGCCACACGCGTGCGCTGGGCAACATCTTCACGGATCGCAAGGTTGCGCCTGCATTGCGCCCGGGCTGGCCCGTGATCACCGACGCGTCAGGCCGCGTGCTTTGGCTCTGCGGGCTTGTGGCAGCCGAGGGCGCGGTTGCGCCGCCCGGTGCGCCCGCACTTCACCTGAAGTGGGTTGGGACTTGCACCGAGGCGCAGTTGTGAGCCGCGCCAACATCAAACCGCTCATCCACTGGGCAATCGCCAAGAGCTATTCCATCCGGTTTGGCGAGCGCAGCAGCGAGCGTGTCATAGGCGTCGTCACCACACCGGAAGGCGAGATGCCTTTCGACTACGATCCAGTCGCACGCATCATTACGCTGAACGGCGGCTCCGTCGCCCAGCCATCCACCACCTGCATAGCCATCAACGAATATGGCTGGGAAGAGAAAAAACCATGAGTCGCCACCAAGCCGGGGCACGCGAAAATCACGCCGTCGATGCTGTTGTCCTCAAGCCCGGGCGTGAGAAGCCGGTGCGCCAGGGGCACCCGTGGATCTTCAGCGGGGCCATTGCCCAGTTGCCCGCCGACGTGCCCAATGGCGCGTTTGTGGATGTGACGGATCATGATGGCCGCTGGATGGCGCGCGGCATGCTCAACCGGCGCAGCCAGATCCAGGTGCGCCTTGTTTCGTGGCGACAGGACGAGGCGATCGATGATGACTTCTGGCGCGGACGGTTGCAACGCGCAATCGTCGGGCGGCGCGCGCTCGAGGCGGAAAGCAACGCGCTGCGCCTTGTGTTCGCCGAAAACGACGGACTGCCCGGCCTCACTGTCGACCGCTACGCCGATTGGCTGGTGATGCAGGTAGGCACGCTGGCCATGGATGGCCGCAAGCACGATCTTGCCCGCATGCTCATGGAACTCACCGGCGTACGTGGCGTGATCGAGCGCAGCGACCTCGCCCTGCGCCGCCAGGAAGGGCTGGAGGAAGCGCAGGGGCTTCTCGCAGGCGTCGCTCCTGAAGGGCCGGTGGAGATCCACGAAAATGGCCACCGCTTCTACGCGGACATTGTGGGCGGGCAGAAGACCGGCTTCTACATGGATCAGCGCACCAACCGCGTCCGCGCCGCCGCCTTGTGCGACGGGAAGCGGGTGCTCAACGCGTTCAGCTACACGGGCGCGTTCGGCGTCTACGCACTCGAGGCGGGGGCCGATTTTGTCACGAATATCGACAGCAGCTATGAGGCGCTCGAACTGGCCGAGGCCAACATGCGCCTGAACGACATGGACGTCGAAGGACAATCGGAGCAGATCGCCGGCGACGTCTTCGAGATTCTGCGAGCGTGGCGCGAGCCGGGTTCGCCCCAGCATGACGTCATCATCCTTGACCCGCCAAAGTTTGCCCACAACGCTGCCCAGCTGGACAAGGCGCTGCGCGGCTACAAGGACATCAACATGCAGGCGTTTCACCTGCTTCCACCCGGCGGAATGCTTGTCACCTTCTCGTGCAGCGGGCTTGTGAGCGCCGACCTCTTCCAGAAGGTCGTCTTCGGCGCGGCGGTGGACGCCGGGCGCGATGTGCAAATCCTCGAGTGGCTGCGCCAGGACCGCGACCACCCCGTGGCGATTACCTTTCCCGAGGGCGACTACCTCAAGGGACTTATCTGCCGCGTGCTATAGAGACGCGCGGCGAACCGAAAACCAAGGCCGATGGAAACGACTGGCGCGACTGCTAGTGCCCTTGCGCTGGCTGAGCCACTGCTGGCGTTGCTGCGCGACGAACTGCGCGGCGCGCTCCCTGGCGAGGCGGCGCAGGCGCGCATGGCGCCCAACCCTCGCGCTGATGGGCGCAGCAACGAAATTTTCCGCACGCCTGGGCCGGACGCGCGCGAGGGCGGCGTGCTCGTCCTGCTCTACCTCTACGGCGGCCATGTACATCTGCCCCTCATCCTGCGCCCCACCTACAGCGGCGTCCACAGCGGCCAGGTGGGTTTTCCGGGAGGCGGCCGCGAACCTGAGGATCTCGACTTGACGGCCACCGCGCTGCGCGAGGCGTGGGAGGAGGTGGGCGCGACCCCTGCTGAGGTCCAGGTGCTTGGACACCTGAGCCCGCTCTTTGTGATTGCCTCCAACTACCTTGTATTTCCAACCGTGGGCTGGTGCAGCAGCCGTCCCGAGTTTCGCAATGACCCGTACGAGGTGGCCCAGCTTCTTGAAACGCCCCTTGCCCACCTGCTGGACCCCGGCACGATTCAGCGCGAAAAGTGGATCTTGCGTGGGCGCACCGCGGACGTGCCCTACTTTCGCGTTGCGGGGCAAACCGTGTGGGGTGCGACCGCGATGATCCTGAGCGAGCTGCTGGCGCTGCGCGCTGTGCAGGCGCTGGGTGCGGTGTAGGAGTTGGGTGGTTTGCTGGTCAAACGCGTCCGCAGACACGCGTTGCGCAGGCACTCTTTGGCCAAAGGAGGCGACGATCTCCGTAGGCGCCGGCCCGTCGAAATGGCT
The DNA here is from genome assembly GCA_963735275.1 of uncultured Chloroflexia bacterium. Taxonomy (GTDB): domain Bacteria; phylum Chloroflexota; class Anaerolineae; order Caldilineales; family Caldilineaceae; genus UBA5069. Next base: position 281,872 of record CAVTKJ010000006.1, read on the forward strand.
TGCGCGCAGGAGTTACCAGTCATCCGTTATCAATCGGTCTCCACGCAGTCGCGCAGCTTGCCCACGCGTTTGACAGGCGGCAAACCCCCCGACTATAATTCGCTCTCATCAAATTGGCTTGGTATCAGACAAATAAGACAGCTAGCGCCACAACGATGCACTACCTTCCGCAGCCGGTCAATGTAGCCGCAAAAGCAGCCGCCTCAATGGCGGCCGCTGCTCTTTGCGCGTCCCGGTAGTGCGGCACAAATGCCGCCGCCGAGGACGCCGAAAACCGGCTCTCACGGCGCAGGCAAGTTCTGGAATGATTCCGCTTGAAACGCCGTGGACATGCGCCGCGGCGTTTTTGTTTGCGCAATTCACACAACAATAGCCTGTACGCGGAAACTACGGGAACTACGGAAACAGCAGGAAATCACTTCAATGCGGCACTTCATGTCCTTTCCGTTGTTTCCGCCCTTTCTGCGTACAGATGTAGCTGTACAGTGAAGCGGGTATCTCCATGCACATCAGCAATGACGAAGTGCGCCATGTGGCCGAACTGGCCAAACTGGCGCTGAGCGATGACGAAGTGGCAACCTACGCGCTGCAGCTCTCGGCGATTCTTGATTACGCCGACAGCCTCAAGCTTGTGGACACGAGCCACGTGCCCCCGACGCCGCACATCCTGCCGCTGGAGAACGCGCTGCGTGACGACGTTGCGCGGCCCTCGCTCTCCAACGCGGCGGCGCTTGCCAACGCGCCCATGCAGGCAAATGGTTTCTTTGAAGTGCGCGCCGTCTTTGAAGAAGCGGGAGAAGCATAGCTCGTGACGCTCAATCGGGATGGCCTGCATACGCTCACAATCCACGCCGCGCTGGAAGGCTTGCGCGCGGGCGCATTTACTTCGGTCGAATTGACTGAAGCGCACCTGGCGCGCATCGCCGCACTCGAACCCCAGGTGCACGCATTCATCACGGTCACTGCTACCGCTGCGCTGGAGCAGGCGCGAGCCGCCGACGCTCGCCGCGCCGCGGGCGACGACGCACCGCTGCTGGGCATCCCCCTTGCCATCAAGGATGTGCTGAGCACGACGGGTGTGCGCACCACCTGCGGCAGCCGCATCCTCGAGAACTATATTCCGCCCTTCACGGCCACGGCGGTGGCGCGCCTCGAGGCCGCGGGCATGGTCATGCTGGGCAAGGCCAACATGGACGAATTTGCCATGGGCTCCAGCACGGAAAACAGCGCCTACGTGGTGACACACAACCCGTGGAAGCTGGATCGCGTGCCCGGTGGAAGCAGCGGCGGTTCGGCCGCAGCCGTCGCGTCGGGCATGGCGCTTGGCGCGCTGGGGACTGACACGGGCGGCAGCGTGCGCCTGCCTGCGGCCTACTGCGGTGTCGTGGGCCTCAAGCCCTCCTACGGCCGTGTGAGCCGCTACGGACTGGTTGCATACGGTTCGAGTCTCGATTCTGTCGGCGTTCTGGCACGCGACGTGAAGGACGCCGCGTCTATACTGGGCGTAATGGCCGGGCACGACCCCGCCGACGCCACAAGCATGCCTGCGCCCGTACCGGACTTTGCGGCCGCACTCCACGAATCCTTGCAGGGCGTGCGCGTGGGCATGCCGCAGGAGTATTTTGTCGAGGGTATGCAGCCCGAGGTCGCAACCGCTGTACACGCGGCCATCGAGCAGCTTGAGGCGCTGGGTGCGACGATTGTCCCCGTCTCGCTTCCCAATACGGACAAAGCGCTCTCGGTCTACTATCTGGTTGCCACGGCGGAAGCGAGCGCGAATTTGGCCCGTTTCGACGGCGTGCGTTTTGGCTACAGCGCCGGGGCCGATTCCATGTTCGAGAACTTCCGCCAGACGCGCGGGCGCGGCTTTGGCGCAGAGGTCAAGCGGCGCATTATGCTGGGCGCCTATGCGCTGAGCGCGGGCTACTACGATGCGTACTACGGCAAGGCGCAGCAAGTGCGTACGCTCATCAAGGATGACTTCACACGCGCATTTGCCGAAGTGGACGTGATTGCCTGCCCTGTAGCTCCGACCACGGCTTTCCGCATTGGTGAGAAGAGCGATAACCCGCTGGAGATGTATTTGAGCGACATTTTGACTGTGACGGCGAACCTTGCCGGTGTATGCGCCATCAGCGTGCCTTGCGGCTTTGATGGCGACGGGATGCCGATTGGCCTGCAGCTCATCGGACCGCATATGGGCGAAGAACGCATCCTTCACGCAGCCTACGCCTACGAACGAGCCACGGATTGGCACACTCGTCAGCCGGAACTGAACAGCACTGCTCTGTACGCAGAAAAGACGGAAACGACGGAAACTGCATGAAGGACACGCAATTGAACGTTTTTCATGTAGTTTCCGCTGTTTCCGTTTTTTCTGCCTACAGGCTTTTGAGTTGAGGCATACGATGCACGAACAATTGCGAGGATTGAGTCTGGGCGGATTGGCCGTCGCTACGAGCCGGTAGTCTGCAGAACCCACCGGGCTGCAGGCTGCAAACGGCTCCCACCGGTTGGCGCCCGGACGCCGCGCAGTCACGGCGTCCCGATTCATCAAGCAGTACGCTCGATCTCGAAGACTACGGGGCCCAGGAGGCTCTCTCCCATGAATTCGCAGCCATTGCACTCTCCATTGACGCCCGTGCAAAACGGGACCAACGGCACGAACGGCCTTGCCACGCTTGCGTTGAGGCCCATGTCCGACCGCTTGAGCACGCGTGTGAACACCGTGCCCCCCTCTGGCATCCGCAGATATTTCGACATTGCCTCGACGATGGAGGATGTCATCAGCCTGGGCATCGGCGAGCCGGACTTCGTCACGCCGCCACCGATCCTGCAGGCTGGGATCGCATCGCTGCAAAAGGGACACACGGCCTACACCTCGAACTCGGGCATGTTCGAACTGCGCGAGGCGGTGATCAACAACCTTCACACCCGCTATGGTGGAAAGCTTTACAATCCCGACACCGAAGCGCTCATCACCGTGGGCGTGAGTGAGGCGATGTACATCACCTTTCAGGCGATTCTCAACCCCGGCGACGAAGTGATCGTGCCGCAGCCCTGCTTCGTCTCCTACACTGCCAGCGTCATCATGGCAGGGGGGACGGTGGTGGACATTCCCACCTATGCGGCGGACAATTTCTTCGTCAACCCGGCCGCGATTGAGGCGGCAATCACCCCGCGCACCAAGGCGCTGCTGATCGGCTTCCCCAGCAACCCGACGGGCGCCGTGATGGACTATGCGGGCATGCTTCAGATTGCGGAGATTGCGGCGCGCCACGACCTGATTGTCATTTCGGACGAAATCTACGACAGGCTTGTCTACGGCGATCACCAGCACATCATGTTCGCCGCGCTGCCGGGGATGGCCGAGCGCACGGTGCATTTGGGCGGCATGAGCAAGGATTACGCGATGACGGGCTGGCGCATTGGCTATGCGCTGGGACCCGAGCCGCTGCTGGGCGCCATGCGCAAGATCCATCAGTACCTGATCATGTCTGCCCCCACCGTGGGGCAGGAAGCGGCTGTGGCGGCCTTCACGGACCCAGCGGCCGAAGAGTACGTGCTCCAAATGATCGCCTCGTACGACCAGCGTCGGCGTTTCATTGTCGATGGCCTGAACGAGATTGGTCTCGCCTGTTTCGAGCCGAAGGGTGCGTTCTATGCCTTCCCGAGTGTGACGAGCACGGGCCTGACCGAGCATGAGTTCTGCGAGAAGTTGCTGCTTGAGGAGCATGTCGCGGTCATCCCCGGCAGCGCGTTTGGCGCGGGGGGCGAGGGACACGTGCGTCTTGCCTATGCGTCGAGCCTCGAGAAGATCGAAAAGGCGCTCGAGCGCATGTACCGCTTTGCGCGCCGCTACGCGTAACAACAACGGTCAACCTCAGTCAGTCATCAGGCGGTAACCGACCCCCGGCTCGGTAACAATGAGCCGGGGTTGGGTTGAGTCCTCTTCCAGCTTCAGCCGCAGTTGTGCAAAGTAGACGCGCAGGTAGTGCGTCTCCTCCACATATTCAGGCCCCCACACCTGCTTGAGAATCTGGCGGTGGGTAAGCACGCGCCCCGCGTGCTGGACCATCAGGCGCAATAGCGCATACTCGGTGGGCGTCAGCCTGACGGGCTCGCCGCGCCGTGTGACGACGCGGTGCGCAAGGTCGATCTGCACATCCCCAAAAGTGAAGACGGATTCGGTGGCAGATGCAGGCTGCGCGTGGCGCGCCGCCACGCGCAAGCGCGCGAGCAACTCGATTGTGCTGAAGGGCTTGGTCAAATAGTCATCGGCGCCGGCGTCAAGCGCAGCCACCTTGTCACGGTCAGCATCGCGTACCGAAAGCATGATGACAGGCGTCTTCGTCCACTCGCGCACGTGTCTGAGCACTTCGAGGCCGTCAATGTCAGGCAGATTCAGGTCGAGCACAATGAGATCGGGGCGCAGCCGCGCCGCTTCGGCAATTGCGTTCCGGCCATTGTCGGCCTCGGCAACGCGATAGCCATTGGTCTCCAGGCTCACGCGTAGGAAACGACGAATCTGCACTTCGTCATCAACCACGAGTACGAGCGGCCCCTCGGGAGGGCCTTGTGGGGGAATGGTGTGCGCAGACTCGCTCACAGCATGGCCTCTCTCACAGGCGGGGGCAGCGTAGCGGCCGGCAGAACAATTGTCATGACAAGCCCTCCGGTGGCGGCGTTTGCTGCAGTCAATGCGCCGCCGTGCGCCTCGACGAGGCCCCTGCAGATCGAGAGTCCCAGCCCCGTGCCGCCCGCGGCCGTGCCCGAGATGCGATAGAACTTTTCAAAGATGCGCTGCAAATCCTCGGCCGGCACGCCCGGCCCGCCGTCGCTGACTGTGATCTGGAGCCAGGTGGTGCCGTCGCCTGTTGTTAGCTGCGCCCCGATCGCAATTGGCGCACCGGGCGGCGTGTAGCTGCACGCGTTGTCAATCAGATTCACAAGCACCTGCTCGATCAGACGAAAGTCCATCTGCACAAGGGGTACACCTGCCGCCACACTCACGCGCACGGGTCTCCCTTGATGGAGCGCGGCCGTTTGCTGGAGGGCGACGCCGATGACCTCGCCCACATCACACCAATCGCGCTTGATTTGCAGGCGGCCCGAATCCAGGCGCGACATGTCGAGGAGATTCTCCACAAGGCGATTGAGGCGGTTGCCGGCTGACTGGATGTCGCCCACAAGTTCACGGCGCACAGCGGCATCCTGGATCGAATCAGGTTGAAGCAGGCTGCCGGCGGCGCCGGTGATCGTGGCCAGCGGTGTGCGCAATTCGTGGGAAATGGAGCTGAGCAGGGTGGCGTAGAGCCGCTCCGATTCGCGCAGCATCAGCCCCTGGCGTGCCGCTTCATCAAGCATCTCGCGTTCAATCGCCAGGGCAATCTGGCTTGCAAACGTTTCGAGAAAGACGCTCTGCTCAAAGGTGGGTGGATCCACCCAGTGGAGTTGCAGGCAGAGCACACCCACGGTGCGGGCGGGCGTGCGCAGCGGAATAAAGAGCGCCGACGCGTCGGGTTGCATCTCGGTGAACTGGCCCGCATTCTGCCCCGATTGAAAGGCCCACAACGCCACGGCAAAATCGTTGGCGCCGATCGCAAGTGTGCTGGCCGGGTGCGCCTCGCGCTCCAGCAGCGCGTTGTGTGCGAGCAGCACGGCCACGTCGGCGGCAAAGACATGCTCAATCTGCGCAACTGCCGTCGCCAGCACGTCCGAGAGGTTGGCGGCGGTTGCGGTTTCATTGGCGAGCGTATAGAGCGCCAATGTGCGTTCCGCGTTATGGCGCGCTTCCCGCTCCTGTTCGCGCAAGCGCGCCGCCAGGTTCCCGGCCGAAAAAGCGATCACAAAGTAGAGGACGAGCAGAACCACGTCGGCAGCGTTGGCAATTTCAAAGGTGAAACGCGGCGAAATGAACAGGTAGTTCCACGCCAGCGCGCTAACGAGGGCCGAGAGCAGTGCCGGTCCTCGTCCCAGGTAAATGGCAATGAGCAGGACAGCGAAGAGCTCAATCAGGCCAATTGCTTGCGGGCTGAAGCGGGGATTGAAGTTGTGAAGCTCCACATAGGCCGCGCCAAGCAGCACGACGAAGAAAAGCGCGAGCGCGTAGCGAATCCAGCCTGCGCTCTGATGCAGCGCCTTGCGCCGTGGGCGCGGGCTGTATGCGGCAGACACGCCTGCACGCAGGGCGCTATGGGTCCCTGCTTCGATCTCTTCGACGGCAGCATGTTGCGTCTTCATCGCCCATATTGTAGTCCAAAATGGGCGGACACGCGGCAGGCAAGCGGCCCGTCATGTGCGGGCCGCCGCATTGATGCGTCAAGAAGAAATCAGAGAGTGCAACGAGTGCATCAAGAGAATATCAAGATTTCGAATCGAGCGGAATTCTTCAGAGTAGCGGAGATGCGACGGGCGTTGACCCAGACAAGACCGAGACCTACACTCAGTCTTTGCGCAATCTTGTCGCGCATAAGTTCTTCAGGCGCGTCCTGCTTGTGACGCCTGAATTACGCCAGTTTGCATTGGAGCTATTTCGATGAACAAGTCGCAAGTTCGCACGTTAACCTTTGGGCGCGCCCTGCGAACGCGTGAAAGTTCACATCAAACGATTGACAAGACGGTCGGCCTTGCAGTTTTTGCGTCCGACTCGCTCTCATCCGTCGCTTATGCAGGCGGCGAAATCCTGCTCATCCTTGCGGTGCTTGGCGCCAGTTCATTCTGGATGGCCATCCCCATCACGGTAGCCATTTCGGCGCTCCTCATCGTCCTCACCTTCTCCTATCGGCAGACGATCTTTGCCTATCCCAGCGGCGGCGGGGCCTATGTGGTGGCACGCGACAACCTGGGCGAAGTAGCCGCACAGATTGCCGGTGCGGCGCTTCTCATCGACTACATTCTGACGGTTGCCGTGAGTGTTGCCTCCGGGGTTGATCAGATTGCCAGCATCTTTCCCATCATGTTTGGCTACAAGGTGCAGATTGCGCTGCTGCTGATCATGTTTATCACCTTGATGAACCTGCGCGGGGTCAAGGAATCCGGGCGCGTCTTTGCGGTGCCCACCTACTGGTTCATCGCCATGATCGTGGTCTTGCTGGGAACCGGCGCCTTCCAGGCCGTCACGGGGACTCTCGCGCCCGTACAGGATGTCCCAGGTGTTGAGCCGCGTGGTCTGCCGCTCACCGGCATGGCTTTTGCCTTCCTCATCCTGCGCGCCTTTAGCTCCGGAACGACTGCGGTCACAGGCGTTGAGGCGATCAGCAATGGCATCGGTGTCTTCAAGTCGCCGAAGTCGCGCAACGCCGCCACCACACTCATGTGGGATGCCGGACTGCTTATGTTCATGTTTCTGGGGCTGGGCATCCTTGCCTATCTGGTCGAGGCGAAACCTTCCGGCGAGGAGGTCTTGATTTCGCAGATTGCGCGGGCTGTCTATGGCGATGGGCTGCTGCGCTCGGCAACGCTGCTTTCTGCCACCGTGATTCTGATCATGGCCGCCAATACAAGCTTTGCCGACTTCCCACGCGTGGCCGCGCTGCAGGCGGGTGATGGTTTCCTGCCGCGCCAGTTCACCTTCCGCGGCAGCCGGCTCGTGTTCAGTTGGGGTGTGATTATTCTGGCAAGCATCGCCAGCCTGCTGATCATCGTCTTCCAGGGCAGTGTCAGCCGCTTGATCCCACTCTATGCGATTGGCGTCTTCGTCTGCTTTACGTTGTCGCAAGGGGGCATGGCCAAGCGCTGGCGGCGGATTGGGCGGCTGATCGAGGCGGGGGAGCTTGCGCCCGACGGCAAGATCGTTACGCCGCACAGTGTCCTGCGTTACGACAGCCACTGGCGCGCCAAGATGGCGCTCAATGGCTTCGGTGCAACGGTCACGGCGGTTGTTGCACTGATCTTTCTGGGCACCAAGTTCTCTCATGGCGCGTGGATCATTGTGTTGCTGGTGCCGTCGCTGGTCTGGGTATTCTTTACAATTCGCCACCATTACGTCCACGTGGCGCAGGCGTTGAGCACGGAAGGGCAGAAGCTGAGCCACGAGAAGCGCGCGGTTGAGACGATTATCCTTGTCAGTGGCGTCCATCGCGAAACCATGCGTTTGGTGGAGGTGGCCAATTCCATGGGCTTGCCGTGGAAGGCCGTGCATATTGCGGTGGATGAAGAGAAGGTGCCCGAACTACAGCGCAAGTGGCAGGAGCGCATTGGCATGGGCGAGCTGCTGATTCTCAAATCACCCTACCGCAGCGTCACACAGCCGCTGCACGCCTATGTCAAGCGGCGGTTGCGCCGGCACCCGGACCGCTACATTCACATCATCATGGGTGAACTGCGGACGAAGAACCGGCTGGCGCAGATCCTTCACCAGAATGCGCGCCATATCGAGGAGCTTGCCCTGGCGGACCTGGAAGGCGTGCTGACAACGGTTGTTCCCTTCACGCTGGAGAGCGACGAGCAGCACACGCGCGCCGAGGAGGGTCAACACACGAAAACCAACCCATTTGGGTCTCTCTTCGCGGGCCCCCGTGATGAGATGCCGGATGACGAGTTGGATGACGAGTTGGATGGTGAGTTGGAGGACGAGCTGGATGATCACCTGGCAAGACCCCTTGCCAAGGAGAAAGAGTACGTACCATGACGATTCTTCACGTTGTGCGTGCCGGGAATGTGTTCTGGCTGGTTGCCTTCGTCACCTGGATCGGCGTGCTCATCGAAGCCGCCAGAATCGATGCACTTGTGCAGAAGGATGTGCGTGACGACCCTACGCCCCCTTCCAATGCGTTGTGGGATTAAACCACTGCGCAATCACAACCGTACTCTGAAAATGCTGCGATGGGTGCCGGCCTTGGCCGACGCGCGCAGATAGGTAGTTTCCTTCTTCGGCGGGCCGAGACGGCGCGAACGTCTGAGGCAGTTTCAATTTCCTGCCTTTTTCGTTGTTCCCGTATTTTTCGTGTACCGGGTCGTGCTTAGGGACGCGGCGAGAGGATGGGGCCGATTGTCCGAAGGAAGACGACCGGCGCTTCGTCGGCTGCCGGCACGGGCGCGCTCATGTGCTGGAGAATGGGCAACTGCGCCGTGGTTGTCACAGGCAACGCGGCGCCGAATTCGCCCAGTGCCAGCAGCGGCGTCTCATCCACTGCGCCGGAGGTGCGCACATAGTCGCCGCTCACCCAGGCGGGCTTGCCGCCGAGGTCAATTTGCCACCAGGGAGCGGCGCTATTGCTGCGCCCAGTCACAGACAAGGACGCACCCTGACTGAGTTCCTGCATCACGGGGAAATTCGTGCCGGGCCCGCTGCGCGCATAGAGCAACTGCGTCTCCACCCAGGCCGTGGGGCCGGTGGGAGTGGGGCCGGCAGTCGGCTCGGCAAGCGTAGCAGCGGCAATGAATTCTCCCGCAGGCGCGCCGCCGCCCGTCTTGAACTGGCTGCTCCATCCGGCTGTGGCGCCCAGATAGGCATCGCCAAAAGCCTGGCTCGGCTCGATGTAGGAACCTTCGGGCCACTCGTTGAATGAAGTGATGACCACCCAGTTGGGGTTGCTGGCAATTGCTGCTGCCCACGAGCGTGCGTAGTAGCCGCCACCTTCGCGGTCCTGTGCAAAACCGCCGCCGGGGCGCGCCTTCAGATCGTTATAGCCCGGCATGGCCGTCGCCACCCAGAAGCGCTGGCCGTAATTGGCGCGTGCGCTGGCCACCTGGCCGGCGAATTTGGCATTCACCGCGTCCAAATTGGCGGGTGGATTCCATGTGTTGCTGTAGAGGTGATGGCCATCGAAGACGGCAAGATACGAGGTGTCGGTGCCGTCGGCGATCCAGATGGAGCTGTTGTTGGGGTCCACCTGGGAGCGGATTGCGCGCCATTGGTCGACGCTGTACATCTGCGTGCGCCAGAAGAAGATGACAGGGCGGCCGTCTACGCGCAAGTAGGCGGGCTGCTGCGCATGGACGGCGAGCAGATGCCCGAGCGCGTCTGTCACTGCCCCCGCGCCGCCCATGAAGGGGGAATTGGCTTCAAAGAGAATTGCGGCCTTGTAGTCGCGCGCAGCGGCTTCCTCCAGCAGGGCCGCCACATTGGCTTCCGTGGGGTTACCGCCGCCGGGGCCGTACCAGGCGGCAACGAGCGCGTCGATTCCCGCGCCGCGCGCCTGGTCGATGTGGCGGTCCATCGCGCCGCGATCGCTGCTCGCGTAGGTCTGCGCCGGCAGATCGCTGAGCTTGTCGTAGCTCCACGTGGCGTCGTCATACCAGAGGTAGTAGAAGGCGAGTACGAGCGGATCGCTGCTGCTTTGTGCGCCGGCGCGCGGCGGGCTGATCGCGGCAAAGAGGAGCAGAAGGGCAAGCAAAAGCAGCGTCAGGCCGATTCGCCAGCCCAGTGATTTGAGGTGTCGGGGGTGCATTGAGTACCGCACGATGAATTCAGCGGCCCTTCAAGAAGGCCGAACGCACCGCTTCAAAGCGGCGCGAAGCAATTCCGCGAAATGTCGATCAACCACGGCAAGCCTACCATGCAGCTCGAATGCGCGCCAAACAACGGGGCAGGCCGCAAGCCCGAAGCGACCCTGGAATCGCGCGTAGGCCAAGCGCCGGGGCAACGCTCGACTGCCCACTGACCGCCCCCCTACATCTTGTACCCAAAGCGCCGCAGCAGCGCCTGGCGCTCGGCAATCTCGGCGTCGCCCTCAACGCCCTGGCTGCGCATGCCGTCCACCACGCCCAGGATCGCACGCCCCTGCGCCGTCTCCACGAAGATTACCTCAAGCGGATTGGCTGTTGCACAGAAGATGCGGCAGACCTCGGGCACGCTTTGCACGCTGCGCAGCACATTGACTGGGTAGTAGCCCGGCCCCAGAAAAATGAAAAACGAGTGGCCTGCGCCCAGCCTGAATGCGTTGTCGCGTGCCAGCGTTGTCATCGCTTCATCGGTTCCCGACCAGCGTACCAACGCCGGCCCGGATGCCTCGCAGAAGGCCACGCCGAAGCGAATGCCGGGAACGGCAGTTACCAGTGCCTCGTGCAGGTCTTCAACGGTCTTGATGAAGTGGCTCTGCCCGAGGATCACGTTGACATCGTCGGGCTTTTCAATGCGCAGGCTCTGCAGTTCCATGAATCCTCCCTGGGACAACTTGTTTGGGACAATTGGTTGGTGAGTGCTTGTAGTGTATCGCCCTGGACGGGTTGCGTCCAGCGCGCGCCCCAATATGCGTGATCGCTTGCGCGCTAGGGGCGCGTGCTATACTGTTTGCTTGCGGTGCGCAGCCGCCCTCGCGATGCAGCGGGTTTCCTGCGTCCAGGAGTCACCATGGCAAAGAATGCAGCGCCGGTTTCCATCGGGGCGACTGACACACCAACCGACAAAGCGCTCTCCTATGAGGAGGCGTTTCAGCAGCTTGAGGTTGTCCTGAGCCGCCTGGAAGCCGGCGATTTGCCGTTGGAGGAATCTCTGGAACTTTTCGAGCGCGGTGCGGCGCTGGCGGCGCTCTGTGCGAACAAGCTTGACGAGGCGGAGTTGCGTGTACGCAAATGGCAACCAGGTGATGTGACGGAGCCATTCGAGGACTGGCGCGACGGTTCCTGAAGCCTGTGACGCGGCGCAGCGCCGGCTGCAGAGGCGATGGCACGTCATCCTGCATCCGGACGTTTTTATAATGAATATTAGAATAATTGCACGCATACCGTGCGGGCTGTGATAGAATAGCTCGCATGACCGGTCGGCCCTCAGGGCCGCGAGCTTGGCCCTGTGGGCCGGCTACCACTTTCTGGAGCCCGTTTCTCCTTTGCCGGCGATTGCGCAGCCGGCTACAAGGCTCCATCCATTCCGAACTCCTGTTCGCGGAGGTCCCATGCGACGTGTTGTCCTGATTCAACCGCAACGAGATGGCCGGGTATTCGGCAAATCTCCTGGCTCTCCCTACACCCTCATGCGGCTGGCCTCGCTCGTACCCAACGAAATCCCGGTTGAGATTTGGGACGAGAATGTACGCACACTGCCCCTTGACACCCTGAGAGAGGGCGACCTCGTCGGGATTACCTCCATGAGCGTTACGATTGAGGGGGCCGAGGTGATTGCGCGGCGCGCCATGAAGCAGGGTGCCGGCGTTGTCCTGGGCGGCGTCCACGCGACGCTCATGCCCGAGCACAGCAGCACGTTCGCGCATTCCGTCATGGTGGGGGAAGGCTACTTCACCTGGCAGCAACTGCTGCAGGACTTCGCCAATGACGGCATCAAGGGGATGCAGCCGCGCTATGAAGACGAGACCTGGGCCGACCTGACGGGCCTCGCCAACATCAGCGACCGCGTGATTCAGATGGTCAACGAGAAGGACAATTACTGGACGCCTTATCTGGAGATCACGCGCGGCTGCCCACGCAATTGTTCATTCTGCACAGCCATCCGTGTGAGCGGGCGCAAGATGCGTCTGCGCCCGATTGATGAGGTCGTTGACGAGATCGAGCGACGCGGCATCAAGCGCTTCTTCCTCACCGACGACAATTTTGGCCTCAACTTCACGACGGACCCCGACTACTGCGCCGATCTCTTCGGCGCGCTGGCAAAACTCGACCTGCACGGATGGACCTGCCAGTCGGAGATGAGCATCGCCAAGCACGACGAGTTGCTCGAAATGAGCGTCGCTGCCCATCTGGACAAACACTTCGTCGGCTTCGAAAGCGTCAACCCCGATAACCGCTCGTCACTGGGTGGCAAGTCCAAGGGTGTGGCGCTGGGCGCAAGCGAAGCGATCCGCAACATTCGCAAGCACGGCGTCGGCGTTGTCGGCCTTTTCGTCATGGGTTTTGATCAGGACACGCCCGCCACCTTCCAGGCCATGTGGGATTTCATCCGCTCGAGCGAACTGGACAGCGTCAGCACGACGATGCTCACGCCCTATCCCGGCACCCCGTTCCGCGACCAGGTGGAGGCGGAGAACCGGCTGCTCGACATGCCGTGGAGCCACTACGATACGGCGCACGTCACATTCGTGCCGAAGAACTTCACGGTCGACGAACTGCGCTCGGCCTACGATTGGCTGTGCCGCAAGATTTACAGCCCGTCGCAAATTGCCCGTCGCGGCATGCGCAGCCTGGGCAAGTACCCGGTGACAAAGATGGGCAAGAAGGCGTTTGGCAGTTTCAGCACCGACTACGGCTATCGCCGCACCTACGCCTTCCGCAACGAGGTGTAGGTGGTCGGGTTTTGACGCCGGTCGACTCAATCGCGCGAACTGGATCGGTCACGGGCGCGTTTGGCGGTACAATTCAAACATGAGTCGCCTGTCAATATTGTGATGCGCGCCGGTTGCGTGCTGGGCAATGACAGGCTTTTTTGTTTGGACCTGCGCCGCCGGGGCGGCCACCGCCTTAGCGGTCGAGTACGTGGTAGCTTGACTCCGCAAGAGCAGATGTTGCGCATGGCGCAGCGCCCAGGCTGCTTTCAATTCACCGTCGAATCCACAGAAGCGCCGCGTGAAATTGCGCCTGGCGCACATAATCAGTGTGCGGCAAACGGGTCGCTAGGGGAGTTCCCATGGCTGGTCAGTCCAAGTCTCCTGCGGTTGCCCCGCCTGCGGCGTTGGTCACCGCGTCCTGGCTGCCACTGGTGATCATCGTCATCGCGCAAATGCAGATGGCCTTCAACGTCAATGCCATTCCCGTTTCAATGGGCCCGATTGTCGATGATCTGGGTGTGTCGGCAACGGCAGTGGGCACGGCGCTGGTGGTCTATTCGCTCTTCGTTGCCGGTTTTGTCATGCTCGGGGCCAAAATCGGCAAGATGATTGGCGAGCGGCTCACCTTTCAGGTGACTGTGTTGCTGCACGGCGGGGCCATGCTGCTGATGGCGCTTGCCACCTCAGCAGAAATGATGAATTATGCGCAGGCGGGCGCCGGCCTTGCAGCGGCCTTGCTCGTGCCGTCCCTGGTCGTGCTGATTGCAGCCAACTACCGGGGCAGCCGGCAATCGCAGGCGCTTGGCATTCTCGCCGGCTCATCGGCGCTGGCCGGTGCGCTTGCTTTTTTCATCGCCGGTGCGCTTGGCACGCTGCTCAGTTGGCGCGTCTCCTTTGGTATCCTCGCTGTTGTTTCGGTCATTGCGTTCGTCTTGAGCTTCCGCCTGAAACCCGTTCCGCGGCAGCGCAACATCCAGTTGGATTTGGTCGGCGCGGCAATTTCCGCGGCTGCGGTCTTATTGATTTTGCTTGGCTTCAACAATCTCAATACGTGGGGATTGCTGGTCGGCAAGGATGCTGCGCCCTTTACGGTGCTCGGCCTCTCGCCGGCGCCGATCATGATTGTGCTGGGCATCGTCATGGGCCAGATCTTCTTCTGGTGGTCACACCGGCGCGTGGAAAAGAAGAAGTCGCCGCTGCTTGCGCTTGAGGTGCTTGACTCGAGTGAGGAGCGTGCCGCCCTGGTTACACTGCTTGTCATCGGCGCGCTGGGCCCTGCCGTCAACTTCCTTATTCCACTCTACATTCAGATTGTTCAGGGTCAGACCAGCCTCTTCACAGCAGTGGCGGTGGTTCCTTACACACTCTCGATCGCTCTATCGGCGATGTTCGTGGTGCGACTTTACCCCAGACTGAGTTCGCGCCAAATCGGCGTTGCCGGCCTGATTATGGTGACAGTCGGCATGACGATTCTTGCGTTCACGATCGGCAATGATTGGGGCACAGCGATCGTGATTGTTGGTTTGATCATCGTCGGTCTGGGCGAAGGCTCGTTGCTCACCCTGTTGTTCAATGTACTGGTCTCCTCGTCACCCAAGGACCTGGCTGGTGACGTGGGTGCACTGCGAGGCGTCGCAAACAATCTCTCTACGGGGCTTGGCACTGCGTTTGCCGGCGTTGTTGCCGTTACGCTGCTTAGCCTGTTTGTGGCTTCCAATGTGGCCAACTCTCCGGTGATGGGGGCGCCAATTGTCGATCAGGTGAATTTCGACAAGGTTGATTTCATCACCAATGATCAGCTTGACGATGTGCTGTCCAACACCGCCGCAACAGCCGCGCAGGTAGCCGACGCGGTTCGCATCAACGAATCCAGCCGCCTCATGGCGCTCAAGGCATCCTTTCTGATTCTTGCCCTCTTCTCGCTGCTTGCCGTCTTTCCTGCGCTGCGCCTTCCGCGCTACTCGCCGGACGAGATTCCTGACTTGCTGGAGAAGAAGGCGCTCAAGAAGCAGCGTGCGGTCGCGGCGTGACGCTTCACGCCCTGTAGCGCGTGGTACCATGGCATAAGGCAAAACCGTGCGCAAAACGCGCAGCTTCGCCCGAAGTGTCATTCGTGCAGCGTGCGTCTATGTCGCCCTGATTGACAAAGCCAGAGAACGAACTTCGCGCTGTGTCTTGAGGTCGTTTCGTGTATATGGACTGCGTGCACACCATTTGCGCAGTCAACCACCTTGTCGCGTGTATTGCCGTTGCTTAAAGGAGAGTCAGGTATGGCCAACCCCTCTGGTGACAGCGCGCGCGCCTATGCGCGCGCAAACGCTCCACAGTTTCAGGATGATTTGTTTGAGTTTCTGCGCATTCCCAGCCTGAGCGGCGATCCGGCCCACGCAGACGACGTGCGGGCGGCCGCCGACTGGTTGGCAGCGCACGTGCAGGGGCTAGGCTTGCAGAATGCGCAGGTTATGGAAACCGCCGGCCATCCTGTTGTCTATGCCGAGTGGATGGGCGCCGGGCCCGACAAGCCAACCCTGCTCGTCTATGGCCACTACGATGTGGTTCCCGCTGCGCTCGAGGACGGCTGGGAGACAGACCCGTTTGAGCCGGTGGTGAAGGATGGCAAGATCTACGCGCGTGGCGTAACGGACGATAAGGGGCAACTCTTCATTCACGTCAAGGCGCTTGAGGCCTTTCTCAAGAGCAGTGGCAGCGCGCCCGTGAACGTCAAGTTTTTGATTGAGGGTGAAGAAGAGGTCTCCTCACCAAACCTTGCGCCTTTTGTGCGTGAGCACGCCGATCTTCTCAAGGCCGACCTCTGCGTGGTTAGTGACACGGGCATGCGTGCGCTGGAAGAGCCGTCCGTCATGCACAGCCTGCGCGGCATGACCTACATGGAGATTGAGGTCTTTGGCCCACGCGAGGACCTTCACAGCGGCCTGTGGGGCGGCCCCACGCACAATCCGGCCCTGGCGCTGGTTGAGATTCTGGGCAAGCTTTACAATCCGGACAACACAATTGCCGTACCCGGCTTCTATGACGACGTGGTTCCTCTTACGGATGCCGAGCGCGCCATGATCGCCAAAACCGATATGAGCGAAGAAGAGTTTATGGCCGCCACTGGCGTACCCGCTGTCTGGGGTGACAGGAACTTCACCATTCGCGAGCGAATCTCGGCGCGGCCCACGCTTGACATCAACGGGTTGTGGGGCGGTTGGGCCGGCCCTGGCCCCAAGACGATTGTGCCTTCCAAGGCGGGCTGCAAGATTAGCTCGCGGCTTGTGGGCAATCAGGACCCGTACAAGATCTTCGACCTGGTCAAGGCGTATGTCGAATCGATTACACCGCCCAGTGTGACCGTGGAGGTTCGTCTGATCACAACGGGAATGCCCGCGCTCATGGCGTTCGACCTGCCTGTGATGCAGGCGGCGGCGCGTGCCTATGCCAGGGGCTGGGGACACGAACCGGTCTTTACCCGCGGCGGCGGCAGCATTCCCATTGTCTCCGACATCGCCTCTGTTCTGGGCATTCCGGTTGTGCTCATGGGCTACGGGCTTGAGAGTGACGGCCTTCACTCGCCCAATGAGCACTGGGGGCTGGAGCTTTTCAAGCGTGGTATTGATACGGCGATCGCGTATTTGGAAGAATTGGCCGCGCTGCCCCGTTGATTCAACGGGCGCACAGAGACTCAATCCATCTTATCTTGCCACCCGAAGGAATATGGTCATGAGCAACAAGAAGGCAGCGAAGAGCGTTCCTGCCAACGTAGCCAAAATCCCTGTAACCCCACCAGAGCCACCCCAGGCGAAGGGGCTGCTTCCAAAGATGCTTGACTGGGTGGAGCGGATCGGCAACAAGGTCCCCCATCCGGTGATCATGTTCCTTTACCTGATCGTCTTCGTGATGGTGCTCTCGCAGATCCTGTATTTCTTTGACATCAAGGTGACGCAGGAGATCGCGGTCCCTGTGCCCTCAAGCCAGCAACCCTACTACTTCGACTCGACGTTGCCGGTGCCCGGTTACGAGCCGCTGCCTGAGGATTACACGCCGGACCACTACGAGATCAAGACCCAGACAGTCGCCGTGCGCAGCCTCCTGACGATGGAAGGCATCCGCTACCTCTTCACCTCCTTCGTGCCGAACTTCGCCGGCTTTTCGGTGGTCGCCGTGATCTTTGTGGCGATGCTGGGCGTGGGCGTTGCCGAAGAAGCGGGCATGATGGGCGCGCTGATCCGCAAGTTGGTGGTGGTCGCGCCGCGCGGCATCATCACCTTCACGATCGTCCTCGTGGGCATTCTTTCGAGTGTGGCCACGGACGCCGGCTACCTGATCCTGATCCCACTTGCGGCTGTCGCCTTCGTCAAGTTGAAACGTCACCCGCTCGCCGGCATTGCAGCCGCCTTTGCCGGCGTGAGCGCAGCATTTGCGGTCAACATTCTCATCGCCCCGCTTGACGGGTTGTTGACGGAAATCACCAATGAGGCGATTCAAATCGTCAACCCCGGTCAGACAATTTCGATTACGGCCAACTGGTACTTCCAGATCGTCTCGGTGCTATTTCTCGCCGTCGTGGCAACAGTCATCACAGAGCGCATCATCGAGCCGCGCCTCGGCCCGTATGACCCCTCCGAGGCGTCGCCTGATGCGGACACGAGTGACGACAGGATCAAGATGTCGCCTGCGGCCGAGGCCAAAGGGCTGCGCTACACGTTGTGGGCGTTCCTCGGCACAATGGCTGTCCTGGTGCTGATGACGGTGATTCCCGGTGCGCCCTTGCACACGCCGGAGGGGGGCTCGTCGCCGCTGCTGGCCAGCATCATCTTCATCATTACGCTGATCTTCCTGATTACGGGCATCGCCTTTGGCCGGGGCGCGAATACGCTCAAGGGGAGCAAGGCGATCATCGCTGCAGTCACGAAGACCTATGCAAGTCTTGCTGCACTGGTCTTCCTGCTGCTCATCATCAGCCAGTTCATCGCGTGGTTCAACTACACCAACATGCCGCAGCTTGCGGCAATCGGCCTGGCTGACTGGCTTGAGACCGTCAACATTGGTGCGCTGCCGCTGCTGATCGGGTTCATTCTGGTCATCACGCTGATCAACTTCATCATCCCCAACTCCATGCCAAAGTGGGCGATCTTCGCACCGATCTTCGTGCCGCTCTTCATCCAGTTGGGTGTGGAGCCGCAGACTGTCCTCGCGGCGTACCGGATTGGCGACTCGCCCACCAATGTGATTACACCCCTCATGGTCTACTTCCCGTTCATTGCGCTCGTGGCCCAGCGGTACGTGAAGACGGCGGGCATCGGCTCGGTCATCGCGCTCATGCTTCCCTACTCGGTGATCATGTTGATCGCCTGGATTCTGCTCTTTGCACTCTGGTTCCTGCTCGGGATTCCGCTGGGGCCAGGCTATGCGGTGGCGATGTAGCCGCAAACGGATCGTTCACGCGGTTTTCGGGGCCGCACAGCCTCTTCATTCGCGCACCTTCAGTTGACGCGGGAGGACTGGTTTTTCTGCACATGAATGAGTTCTTGATGGTCGTCGGCGTAAGCCTGGTAGCCGCGCTCCTCACGTGGTTGGGCGCGCCGGCGGCCGAGCGGCTGAATGTCTCGCAAAGCGTGGTCAGTGGTGCGTTGCAGTTTGCGTCGGGGATCATTGCCGCGCTGGTGGCGCTGACGCTGATGCCGCCTGCCGTGCAGTTTGGATCGGTTGGCTGGGTGGCGCTGGCCTTTTTCATTGGCGGCGCCCTCTTTGTGAGCTTCGACTACTA
This sequence comes from uncultured Chloroflexia bacterium, assembly GCA_963735275.1. Lineage (GTDB taxonomy): Bacteria > Chloroflexota > Anaerolineae > Caldilineales > Caldilineaceae > UBA5069. The sequence continues at coordinate 300,799 of CAVTKJ010000006.1, forward strand.
CACAGCACGGCGCGAAGCGCAGAAGGCGAATACTGGGGCGGTCGCGATCTCCCTCGCTCTCTACGTCGGCATCCTTGTTGATCTCGTAATCGACGGTATCGTGATCGGCATCGGTTCGACTCTGACTGTGGCAACCGGCCTGCTGGTGGCGCTGGGGCTGGCGGTCAGCACGATGCCACTTGCGTTTGTTACGATTGCCACGGCAAAACGTCAGGGGCTGCCTCTCGCGACGCGCAGGCGGCTCTCCTGGCTCTTTGTTGTCTGCATCGTGGGAGGCGCGATGGTGGGCTACCTGCTGCTGCGCAACATGTCATTGGACATACGTGCGAGCCTCATTGCCTTGGCATCCGGCTTCCTCGTGACCACGGTGACACAGAGCATGATTCCCGAGGCCAACCGGGATGGCGAGCCAAGCCTTGCGGGCATCTTCTTCATTGCCGGCATGTCGCTCTACGGCCTGCTTACGTTCTACTTCAAGTAGGCGAACCGGACAGTCACACAAAGAAGGCGGCGCCCATCGAGGGCGCCGCCTTCTTCGTGCTGTCAATTCATGTCACGCATCCAACTGTGACGGAAGGGTTACCGTAGGCGCAAATCGCGCGTGTGATCAGTGTCAGGCCGAAACGAGCCGCCTACTCCGGAACCTCGATGCGCATCGTCGTCTCGGCATGCGATGTCTGCGATTCTGTGACAAGATTCAACTCGCGGAAGAGGCGCAACGCGACGTAGTTGTCCGCCTCGATCTCGGCTACCACCACCTTGACCTGCATGCGCTTTGCCAGGAGGATCATGCGCCGCAGCAGTTCGGTGCCCAGCCCGCGCCCGTGATAGTCGTCGCGCACGGTGATTGCCGCCTCGGCCTCGGGCGAAGCGGGCTCTCCTGTCGGGCGCATCAAGCGTGCAACGCCGACAATGTGTTCACCATCGTCAGCATTTTCCAGCACTACGACCGCACCATTTTGCGTTCGGTTGTCCACAGCGGCCAGCTTGGTCGCCATCTCCAGCAACGCACTATACTCAATCACGTCCGCTGGATAGTGAAAGCGCCGCCGCCGGCTCTCGGGCGAAAGTCGCTGGAACAGGTCCACCAGCAATGGCGCGTCTGTGGGTAGCATTAGGCGGCAGTTCAGGCGTTCGCCGTCGCGTGTTTCAACCGTATCCGACTGATCTTCCAGAGTTCCTGCATACCGTTTATTCATGTCGGTTTGCCATTTCTGCACAGGTAGTGCGACGGTTGGCATCGTGTAGCTCCTTCGGGCGTGAAGAGATCAAAGTACGATTTGCTGGCCGGAGCCTGATTGCTAAGTTGCGTCGGGCCAGTAGCCGTCGACCGCATGGGCCGCCTGCCAGAGGCTTTCAAGCTGGGGCCAGGAGAGGTCATGAAGGCTCGCGACGGGCAGACATGGTTGCCCTGGCACTGAAGTTAGCAGGCTTGTCAGATTGGGGCTTGTCGCAAGCTTTCCCACAGCGACGCTTGCCATGCCGGCGCGACGGGCCGCCTCCACACCGGCAACTGAGTCTTCGATGACGATGCAGTCGGCGGGAGTCACCCCGACGGCGGCCGCCGAGTTGAGAAAGAGCGCGGGATGCGGCTTTCCGCGCGGCAGCCGGTAGCCGGACATCAGCGCCATGAAGTAGTCGCCGAGATCAAGCTTGGCGATTGTCGCAGTGATGTTGGCCATTGTCCCGGAAGAGCTGACTACCTGGCGAACACCGGCAGCCTGCAGTTCATCGAGCAAATTCATGACACCGGGTAGAACGGGCACGGTGAAGGTGGGCAACAGTCCACGAAAGATGCTCTCCTTGCGGCGCGAGACTTCGACAATTGCCGTGGGCGTCGCATTCACGCCCAGGAGCCGTGTGAGAATCTCATGGTTGTTGCGGCCAAAATCGGCCAGAAATGTTGCGTGGGGATACTCGATGGAATACGCGGCAAGCGTCTCCTGCCACGCGTTGAAGTGAAGTGCTTCGGTATCGGCTAATGTTCCGTCGAGATCCCACAGGACTGTGCGCATAAGCTCCCCAAATGACTTGTCAGCATCATGTCGAAAGAGTATACCAGACAAATGACGCGGCGCGCCATAAGCAATGTTCCAATTCTGTGCAGGGCCTGCGCAGGTGACGTATCGTTGGCGCCACCGCCTGCCGCGCGTTTGGAGTGCGCGACGCCACTTGTGCGCCCGGGCGCAGTCGCTATAATGCACCCGGAGCGAGGTATGGGAATCACCCTCAACAAACCGCAAAGGAGCCGGCATGAAGCAGAGTGACTCAAGAAGCGGTGCCCACAGCCAGGTAACGCGCGCGAAAGCCGATTTCGCTGGTCGAGGTGAAACCGCGACACTCGCGAGTGTTGAAGCGATCCCCGAACGCATTGAAGAGTCGGCGCTTGAGTCGATGTATCTGGTGCTAGTCCACAACGACGACGTGACGCCATATGAGTATGTCGTACACATTCTGGAGCACTTCTTCTTGCTTTCAGATGAACTTGCTGAACATGTTGCGTGGACAGCGCACACGGAAGGCTCTGCGGTCGTCATTGTCCGGCCACGCACCGAGGCCATTCGGCTGGTCATTCTCGTCAACGGCAGGGCCCGGCTTGATGGGCAGCCACTTACCTTTTCTGCTGAACCTGAGAGGTAGCGAAGCTCTTAATGACTGACGCAAAACCCGCATGGCTTGATGCCCACAGCCACGAGCCCAACCCCGAAACACCCGAGGGTAACGGAGCGTTTCGTTTCAAGGCTGGCGAGATTGACGTGTTAATCGACCTCGATCTTCTCCGTGCAATCCGGTATACCGAATTGGCCGAATGCACAATCGCCAGCACCGGCCACGCGCAAACGGGGCCGTTCCGCTTCGGCGGCGTCCTGGTTCGCGACCTGCTCGCCGCGCTGCTCCCCGCGAAAGCGGCCGTCATCCATGTGGATTTCGTGGGCGCCGACGGTTACGGCACGCGGCTTCAAGGCTCGGCAGCTGCTCTCAGTGCCAGGCCCGCTAGTCGCATTCACCATCGATGGCGCGCCTTTGCGGCGCGAACAAGGACTTGTGCGCCTGATCGTCCCGGGAGAAGCTGACGACGCGCTGCATCAGGTGAAGTGGCTGGAACGCATTGACGTGTCCCTCGTCGCGACAGACTGATGCGCGCAATAGTTGTAACGCAGCGACGCAGCGAAGCGCCTCCGTGCCCTCTTGCTGCCGGGGGGCAGGACGCGGCCTGGTGTAGCGGAGGAGTTCGGGCCGTCCGAAGCAGCATTCGAGGCGTACTGAGACAAGGGTGAGGGCACGCAGGCCCTCCGCTACGAAGACCCAAGTGTCTGTACAGCATGCGTCAACACCGCGCTTGCTCATTGCGAGGATTGGAAACGCGAGAAGCCGAACGCCAAGCGGCGTTCGGCTTCTCGCGTCCTGCAACCGGCTTTGCGAGGTCACTATCCCAAGTTTCCCAACATGCGCCAGCGTAAATGTTGGGTATTGACGAAAGAACACCTGTTCTATATACTCGTAATCAGAAGCGCCGACCACCATCTTGCGGTCGGCCTCTGCGTCTCTACCGCTGCCGACAACATGCCTACGGAGACCGATTGCGAGCCCATTCCATGAAGACCAACAATTCAAGCCAATCCATTCCACGTGCAGTTCTCGAAGCACAGGCCGACCGCATTGAAGCGATTCTTGCGCTTCACAAAGCGCCTGGCCATGTCCTCAGCGGCGTTGTCTGCCCGCGATTCGTCCAGTACCAGGTCATGCCCGCAGCAGCCGTCAAACTCAACAAGTTCTCGGCGCTCTCCGAGGAGATCGCGCTGGCGCTCAACTGCAACAGGGTACGCGTCTACCGCGAAGGTAGTCTGATCAATGTGGAGGTTGCGCGTGAGGCCGGTGATCCTGTGCAACTGATCGGGCTCTGCGAGACGCTCAGCGGACACGTGCCGCCCGCTGCCGCCATTCTGGGTATCGACGAAAAGGGGTCTCCGCTCCTCTTGCGTCTCACCTCGTCAAACGTCGTACACGTGCTGGTTGCAGGCACGACCGGAAGCGGCAAGACGGCGTTGGCCCGCACGATGCTCGCCTCGCTGGCGCTCAACAACTCGCCCAAGGATCTGCGGTTTGTCCTGATCGACCCAAAGGGGCGCGGGTTTGGAATGCTGCAGAAGCTTCCCCATGCCACGGGCTCGGTTGTTGTCAGCCCAGAGGAGGCAATCGCCAAGCTCAAGGCTGTGGTCGGCGAAATGGAACTGCGCGACCGGGCGCACACCAGCCGTCCCCTGATCGTCGTCGCTGTCGATGAACTGGCGGACCTGCTGCAAACCGGCGGCAAGGAAGTTGAGGGATTGCTGACGCGCCTGGCCCAGCGCGGGCGCGAAGCAGGCATTCACTTGCTCGCCTGTACGCAGAAGCCAAGCGCCAGCCTGATTGGCAGCGCCATGAAGGCCAACTTCCCTGTGCGCCTTGTCGGGGCTGTAGCAAGCAAGGACGAGGCACGCTATGCGACAGGGATTAGCGAGAGCGGCGCCGAGAAGCTGGGCGGAAAGGGCGACTTTCTGCTCGTGGCGTCTGCCACTCCCTTGCGTTTTCAGGCCGCGTGGATGGGCCCGCAGGAGTTCGATGCACTGAGCGGGCGCATTGACGAGCTTTATGGGCCGAAGATTGTCGCTCCCTGGCATAACGCCGCCGCCTGCGCTGCCCGACTTTGGCTATGTACCTGCCGTGGCGGCGGCGGACTGAGGCGCCTGCGCCTGTTTGTAGATGATTACGGGTTCGCACGTGCAGAGTAGAGATGTACTCGTTGAGTTTTCGTGGAGGTCATAATGCGTCAATTTCTTGTGGTAAGTGCCCTGGTAGTCGGTGGAGTGCTGGCGTGGCGTATTGGCGACACGTTGAGCAGCGATGCAATCAGCATGGGGCTCGGTATCTTCTTTGGAATGCTTGCCGGACTGCCCGCGGCGCTGCTCGTCATGGCAGCGTCGCGGCGAGGCGACTACGTGGGGCAGAGCTCAACCAGCGGCCGACGCGAGGCTGATTCGATGTACGGCCGGAGCAACAGCTATGGCGGCTACAACGGACAGCCGCCTGTCATCGTCGTCACCGCACCAAACATGCTTCCGCAGAACGACCCGCGTGCGCAGCAAATGGCCGCGCCCGGGCTGCCAATGTGGCCCGCGGCGGCGCCTCGACCTGCTCGCCAGTTCCATGTAGTCGGTGAGCAGGACGAGATGGTTGAGGAGTGGTAGTCTCTCCCTTCTTCGCATCATGTCCGTGGGCTGCACGACTGGGGGGCCGGTGCAGCCCACGGCTGATGAAATTCTTGGTCACCGTGGATACGCTGTGTAGCTACTCCTCTACCAAGCGGCTGATACGCCCGCCAGACTCCACCACGTAGAGTTCACCCTGCTCGTCTTGTCCAAATGAAGTGATTGGGCTATCTGCCTTCAGCACTACTTCGCTCGACCATGTCCCATCTGCGTTCTGTGTTGCCGCCCAGATTGTCATGCTGCAATAGTCGGCGTAGAAGTAGACGCCTTGCAGCGCCTCTGTTGCGCCCCGATAGACGTAGCCACCGGTGACTGAACAGTTGCCGGTGTGATCATATTCGATTATGGGCTGCTGGAGTCCGGTCGCGTCACAGTTGGCGCTCTGGAAACAGTGCAGACCTTCCATGATCGGCCAGCCGAAGTTGAGGCCGCCCTGGCTGCCGGCCGGCACAAGGTTGACTTCCTCAAAGGTGTTCTGCCCAACATCGCCAATCCACAAGTCGCCGGTCGAGCGGTCGAAGCTGTAGCGCCAGGGATTGCGCAAGCCCAGCGCCCAGATTTCGGGGCGCACGGGCTTCCCATTCCATTGCTCATCTACCCAGGGGTTGTCGGCCGGAATCGAGTAGGGCTTTGACGGATCGCTCAATACGTCGAGCCGCAGCATCTTGCCCAGGAGCGTTTGCGGATTCTGCCCGTTGCCAAAGCGATCGTTGGCCGCGCCGCCATCGCCGGTGCCAACCCAAAGGCGTGCCATCAGGTCCGAACAGAATCATGCCGCCATTGTGGTTCCCTGCGGGCTGTGCAATGGAGAGCACCTCCTGTTCGCTGGTTGGGTCGGCTGCCTGCCGATCAGCCGTTGCCTGAAAGCGGCTAATGACTGTGTTTCCGGAAACGTCGGTGTAGTCCACGAAGAGAACGCCACTGTCAAGATAGTCAGGTGCGAAGGCCAGGCCAAGCAAGCCCTGCTCGTTGCTTCTGCTGCCAACGCGGTCGGTGATGTCGAGGAAGGGCGCGGTTTGCAGCGCGTTGTTTTGGATGATTCGGATTCGCCCCTCCTTCTCCAGAACGTACAGGCGGCCGCTGCCATCTTCGGCGCTAGTCAGGAAGACTGGCGTTTCAAGACCTTCCACGATGGTTTCCAGCCGCAGCGGCGTTTCTTCGGGGTTGAAACGAATCGCCGTGGCAGCGACTCCCGGCGATGCTGGAGTCGCGGCAGCGAGTGCCGGCGCTGGAGTTGCGGCTGCGACGGGCGATGCTGGAGTCGCTGCCGCGACTTCGGAAGCGACTGCGCCAGTTTGCGCCGGCGACGCGTCCAGGGCAGCTTCAGCGGCAGGGGGCGCGCTCGCGGCCGGTGCGGGTGCAGGTGCGCCGCAGCCGGTAAGCAACGCTCCGGTCAGGGCTGTCGCCGCCAAGGCGACAGCGGCGCGCACGAAATTGTGGCGCTTGCGCAGGTTGGGCAGAGTCAGCATAGGGTGCCTTTCTTCCGGGGGTGTAAATTCTGTGAGTGGCCGTTGATTCACATTAGCGTAATGCGTGCGCTTATGCAGTGAGCCACGCACCAAATGAGGTTCCGTCGCGAGCTGTCAGCGGCCTCTCGAGCCGGGTTTCTCACTCGCTCGAAGCGAGGCTTTCACAAGCGGAAGCCTCGCTTCTTCGGAGCTACCGGCGCTGCCGATGCTGACTTCTGAAAAGCCGTGCCTCTTGAGTCCGGGAACTTGGCGCGAGGATTCTCGTCTTGTATACTTTCCCGTGCGCCAATGGTTTGATACGCGAAGTGTCTTGTGCGCAGGCGCACGTGGACGGCGTGTCGTTCGTCCGTCTTGCCTCTCGAACTGGAAGCTGAATCATGGGTCTGACACGCGCTTCGCTCTCGGCCGAAGCCTTTGACCGCGAGTACGGCAATCGCGAATTGATTCGCCGAATTGCCGGCTATTTCTCGCCCTATCGCTGGCGCTTCGTTGTGGTTATCGTGGCCGTGTCGCTGCTTTCGCTGCTGGGCGCTCTTTCCCCGGTTCTGGTTGCGCGCGGCGTCGGCCTTATGGCGGACCCGGCCTCGGGGACTCGGCAGACTGCCGTGTTTCTGGTGATTGCCATACTTGCACTTGGCCTGCTCACGTGGATTGTCAACTATGTGCAGCGTCTGAACACCTCGATCCTTATGAGCACGGTCATCATGGACATGCGCAACGATGCGTTTGCGACCGTCATCCACCACGATCTGAGTTTCTTCGACCAGTATCAGTCCGGGCGCATTGTCAGCCGCATTACCAGTGACACCGACGAGTTCGGGCGGACAGCCGTACTGGTCACGGAAGTCTTCTCGCAATTGCTGCTCGTGGTGATCCTGCTCACCTATCTCTACACCATCAATTGGCAGCTTGCGGTGATGTTGACTTTGCTGATGCCGATGGGCTATTTCATTGCCAGCCGTTATCAGAAGGCGGCGCGCCGAATCACGCGGCAGAGCCAACGGGCGATCGCCGAGGTCAACGTGGCCATTCAGGAGGCGGTGACCGGGATTCGGGTGGCCAAGAACTTCCGCCGCGAGCAGGGGATCTACGACGAGTTCCTCGCGGTCAATCGCCAGAGCTACGACATTCAGGTCAAACGCGGGCTTGTGCTTGCGTCGATCTTCCCTACCCTGCAGATAGCCGTCGGAATTGGTACGGCGATCATTCTCTACTCTGGCGGCTACCTTGTGGCCGCGGGGGTCATCACGGCCGGCGCATGGTTCCTCTTCATGAACTCAATCGGCGAGTTCTGGTTTCCGATGACGAACCTTTCGGCATTCTGGAGCCAGTTTCAAAGCGCCTTGAGCGCCACCGAGCGCATCTTCGCATTGATGGATGCCAAACCGGCCATTGTGCAAAGCGCCTCGATCAAGATGGAGCGCCTGCGCGGCGACATCAAGTTTGAAGAGATGGACTTTCGCTACAGCGAAAAGGAAAAGGTGCTTGATGGCTTCACGCTGCACATTCACCCAGGCGAGAGTGTGGCGCTGGTCGGCCATACGGGGGCCGGCAAGTCATCGATAGCCAAGCTTGTGACGCGCTATTACGAGTTTCAGTCCGGCGCGCTCTACATTGACGACGAAGATATTCGCACTTTTGACTTGCCCGCCTACCGCCGCCAGTTGGGCGTTGTCAGCCAGGCGCCCTTCCTCTTTGCGGGTTCAGTGCGCGACAACATCCGCTACGGCACGCCCGAACTGAGCGACGCCGATACGGAGGCCATTGCGCACCGAATTGGCAACGGCGATTGGCTGGAATCGCTGCCCAACGGCCTGGACACCGATGTGGGCGAACGCGGCAACCGCCTGAGCATGGGGCAGCGCCAACTGGTTGTGCTGGCACGCATGTTGGCACAGGACCCCGCAATCTTTATCCTCGACGAAGCCACCGCCAGCATTGATCCCTTTACGGAGGTGCAGATTCAGGAGGCGCTGGCGCTGCTGCTCGAGGGGCGCACCTCGATTGTGATCGCGCATCGCCTCTCCACCGTCAGGGCCGCCGACCGGATCCTTGTGCTGCAGAAGGGGCGCATCATCGAGGAGGGCAGCCACGACGAGTTGCTGGCGCAAGGCGGCCACTACGCCGAGTTGTACAACACCTATTTCAGGCATCAATCTCTTGATTACCAGGATGTGGTCAAGGCGCGCAAGGATGCGCTGAAGCAGGAGCTGGCCGGATAGCCCAATTGCGCTTCACTGAAGCGAGGCTTCCAAAATCGGAGGCCCCATTTCGTGTCGCGTGTTTTGCAGCGATTGACAAACTGCGCCCCGGTGTTATACTGCGCCATCCTGACATGGCTGGATTCGGCGTTGTCACGGAGACGATCAAGCAACTTCACAATCCTCCCCCAGAGGAGCACAACGTTTGAAAATCATGGCTGAGCAACAGATCCCCACTGTTGACTTCGGGCTGGCCTGGATGCAGGCTGCTTTATCGCGCCTTGATATTCTCCTCCACCGCCAGTTGCAGCGCTTCGCCCAGACCCACCTTGAACCTGCCGCGAGCGGCCCGCTTGACAAGTACTACGTCAGCGAGGCGCAGGCATATGCGTTGCTCTTTCAGAGCTCCAGCCACAACGCCCCCGAGCTGCCCAGCGCCGAAGTGCAGGACTACGCCCAAGCCCTTGCAGCGCTCGACCAGCAGTTGGCGGCTACGACAGCCGCCGCGGCGGCCGCAGGCGTCGCCATTCCGTTTCTTCAGCTCGCGCAAACCTTCCAGCTCGCGCAGTTTGATCAGGATGCCCTTCTCGCTGCGCTCGCGCCCGAACTTGATTTGCGCTATGGCAAGATCTACGGCTACCTCAACAATGATCCGGCCCTGGAACTCGCAACAATTGACCTCCTGATTGATCTGTTGGCGCCACCCGGCCTTGGGCGACTAGCGCTTGTGCGCAACCTTGCCGAGGAAGGCACACTTGCGCGGCACCACATGATCGAGGTGACGCCTTCCGGCAGCGCCGCGTCGAGCCTGCGCGCCACGGTGCGCCCGGACGCGGGCATTGTGGCTTGGCTCTTTGGCGCCTATCAACCCTCACCGCTGCTTCGCAACCATCTGGCGCTCGAACCCGATCGCGAGGCGCTCCTCTGGCTGCTCACGCCCGAGCTCCATCAAGCGATGGCCGAAGCTGCCCAGAGCGACGACCTGCTCATCCTCCACGGGCGCGACCAGCTTTCGCAGCAGAGCGCGTGCGCCGTACTCTCTGCGCTGGCCGACCGCCCCCTGCTTGTGTTGGACCTTGAAAGCACTCAGCGCGCAAGCGTCGCCCTGAGCGTGGCAATTGAGCTGACACTGCGCGACGCCTTGCTGACCGGCGCTATACCTCTCTTCGTTGGATGGGAGAGCGCAAGCCAGAGCAACGCGCTGACACAAGCCCTGGTCGACCGCATCGTCAACTTCTCCGGACTGCTTGTTCTCTCAAGCGCCGCCCAGTGGCAGCCACGCGCCGTGGCACGCAACCGGCGCATCCGCTCTTTCGCCTTTCCCGTTGCCGTGGCGGTGGAGCGCCGCACGCTGCTCGAGCACTTTCTTGAAGATGCGGGGGTGGCGGCCATAGAGGTGGGTGACCTCACGACGCTTGCCGGACAGTTCTCCCTTACGGGCGAACAGTGGCGCGACGTGGTCGCGAGCGCGCAGGACACGGCCGCCCAGACGCACACGCCGCTCAACCAGGAGCACCTGTACGCCGCCGCGCGCGAGACGTCAAGCCCGGAGCTGCTTAACCTCGGCCACAAGATTAACCCGCGCTTTGACTGGGATGATCTTGTGCTGCCCTCCGAGCCGACTGCCATTCTCCACGAAATCGTCGAGACGGTGCGCCGCCGCGCCTTTGTGCTCGAGGAGTGGGGGTTGGGCAAGAGCCTCGTCTCCAGCGCGGGCACAGCGGTGCTCTTCTCCGGCCCGCCGGGCACGGGCAAGACGATGGCCGCCGAGGTGCTCGCTCGCCACCTGGGCCTGGATCTCTACAAGATCGACCTCAGCGGCATTATCAGCAAGTACATTGGCGAGACGGAGAAGAACCTCGAGCAGGTCTTTGCCGAGGCCGAGGATAGCAACGCCATCCTCTTCTTTGACGAGGCCGATGCGATCTTTGGCAAGCGTTCGGAAGTGAGCGACGCGCACGACCGCCACGCCAATATCGAGATCAGCTACCTGCTGCAGCGCATGGAGTCCTACAACGGCGTCACAATCCTGGCCACCAACCTGCGCGGCAATCTGGACGAGGCCTTCTTCCGCCGCATCCACTTTGCGGTCGATCTGCCCTTCCCTGAGGTGGCCGACCGCGTGCGCATCTGGCTGGCGCTCTTCCCGCGCGGGGTGCCCTGCGCGCCGGATATTGACCTTGAGGTGATGGCGCGCCGCTTCAGATTCGCCGGCGGCAACATTCGCAATGTGCTGGTGAGCGCGGCCTATCTGGCCGCAGCAAACGGCGGCCAGATGAACCAGGCACACCTGCTTCACGGGGCGCGCCGCGAGATGCAGAAAATGGGGCGCATGGTGAGCCAGACGGATGGCGTGGTATAGTAGTCCGTCCCAAGTCTCTGGGTGCGTCGACACTGCCTGGTCCCAACCGGGCTCTGCCCGCATGAAGCTGTCGGTAATGCAAACGGCCTGTGAACGCGATTGAGGAGACGATGACTTATGCCAAAAGCTGATTTGCAGGGGAAGCAACAGGCCCACAAGCAGGCGCCGGCGCGCCCCAAAGCCGCCGAGACTGAGAAAGCGCAGCCTGCGCCGGCCGAGCCAACCGCCGTCCTCATGCAGCGCGCCGTGCTTGCACCCGGTACGGTTGACCCCGCCGACGGCCGGCGCTTGCAGCGCAGCCTGGGCAATCGCGGCCTCGCCGCCCTCGCGGGGGCGCGCAGCGCACCGCTGGTCCAGCGCAAGCTGACGGTTGGCCCGGCCAATGATACCTATGAGCAGGAAGCCGACCGCATGGCGGCGCGCGTGATCGACGGCGGGCAGCAGACAAGTGCGCAGCCCCAGGGCGACGGGCAAATCCGCCGCATGCCCGCGGTTGCGCAGCGCCAGGCCGAAGATGGCGCAGGGGGCTTTGGCGTGGGGGCCGACTTTGAGAGTGGCCTCGCACGCGCGAATGGCGGCGGCAGTCCGCTGCCCGCCGAGTTGCGCCAGCGCGTTGAGCCCGCCTATGGCGCGAATTTCGACAACGTGCGCGTCCATTCGAGCAAAGAGTCCGCCGGCCTCGCCGATTCGATCCAGGCCAAAGCCTTCACCCACGGCAGCGATATTCACTTCAACGCCGGCGAATACGACCCCAACTCAAGCGTGGGGCAGCGGCTGATTGCGCATGAGCTCACCCACGTTGTTCAGCAGGGCGCGGCCGTGCAGAAGATGCCGCTGCAGCGCGCACCGGCTGAGGAAGCCAAAGTGGCCGTGCAACGCTCGCCGCAGGGGGTCATCCAGCGCGAAGGCAAGCGGGTAAACAGCTTGATTGCCTTCTGGGAGAGCCAAAAGAGGGCCAATGCGCCGCAACGACCGCCGGTGGGTGGCGCCGGTGGCGTTGCACAGCAACCGGCGGTAGTGGAACCGCAGGCTGACTTGGGCGGTGACGTGGCGCTACTAGCGGATGCAGTTGCGCAGTCCGGCCAGGCATCAGGTCTCGGCCAGCGGCAGCGGCACGCATTTTGCGACGCCCAACCTGGGCGGAACCGGCGGCGGGGTCCTCGTCACGCCTAACGTAGTCACGCATATTTCAACCGGCTCGTCCTTTTCTTCATCGTACGAATCGTCTTCCGACTGGTCGTCATCCTTGTCACAGGCAAGCGCGCCTTTCCAGCAGCCGCTGGGCATGCAGTTCCCGGGCCAAACCAAATACAAGGACAGGCTCTCTGTTGATGCAGAGTACAGCAGGGAGAGCCATGATTCCACCAATTTTCTTCTGACCAAAGTCTTCCAACAGTCGTCCGAGGCGGCCTTCTTTGCCAATTTCGACGAAAATCAGCGCAAGGTCAGGCTCAATGCCATCGGCTGGACGGACCAGGACATTGCCGACCTGGAGGCAACCAGGAAGTCCAAGGTGAAGTACATTACCGCCGAAGACGAGCGCGCCGACTATCGGCTGAACCTCGGCCCCGTGATCACGCAGGGGGCAGTTGTCGATCCCTTTGACACAAGCGGCATGTTTGCCATGGGCGTGGGCGCGGGCCATGCCATCTTCGTGATGGACCCGAATGGCGCCTTCTACGCCGGTCGGCACAAGGTCGCGGCCTTCCATCACTCGAGCTTCCTCGGCGGTGGCAAGGTGGCTTCAGCCGGCACAATGAAGATTACCCAGGGCAAACTTGTGAGCATCACCGCGAAGAGTGGCCACTATATTCCAGGGCCGCGCCAATTGCGGCTGGCGCTGGCCGAGTTGCGCGCCAGCGGCGTCAGCCTCTCCAACGTCTCGGCACAGGCAATCAATCCGAACACCTTCAGGCTAGACCCTGAAGAGGATGCGCAAAACTTCCTCAACCAGGGCATTACGCCCGACGCCGGTGTGATGACGCCCATGTCTTCCTCACCCGTTTCGGCTACGGCCTCGTCGAGCTGGCAGAGTTCTTCGCAAACTTCAGGCAGCTTCGGTGGCTTTGCCGGCGGCTTTGTCGGCCGCTCGGGCAGCGGCTCGGGCAGCGGCTCTGGAGGCGGCGCATTCAGCCCGCCGCAGATTGAGGACAATGAAAAGGTGGAATTTGAGGCAGCCGGCGGGCCCGACTGGGAGCAGAAGCTTCAGCGTTGGAACGTGGAAAAGCAGGGCAGCATCAACTGGTCCTGCAACGGCTTCTGGTGTTCCTTCTTTGATATAAAGCAACTGCTCGACGGCAGCAAAAAGCCGGAGGATCTGGAGTTCTAGCTTGTCGCCAGCCCGTCAGCGTCCCAAGCGCGGTGAGCTCATTGCCCATCGCTACAAGGTCTACTCGCACCGGCGCGGCGGCATGGGTGAGGTCTACCTCTGCCTTGACGAGGAGACAAACCAACCGCTCGCGCTCAAAACGCCGTGGCTGGAGGAAGAGGGCGACGAGGCCCGCGCCACCCGCCTCAACGAGCGCTTTCTGCGCGAGGCGCGCACGTGGGTGGCGCTGGGGCAGCATTCCAACATCGTACGCTGCTTCTACCTCGACACAATTGATGGGCAGCCGTGGCTTTTCCTCGAGTGGATTACCGCGCCCGAACGCAAGGGCGCCAGCCTGCGCGACTTGATCAAGGAACGGGGCGCGCTGGAGCTGGGCCAGGCGCTCGACGTGGCGCTGGGCATCTGCCACGGCCTTGCCTACGCCGGCCAGGTGCGCCCGGGTCTCGTCCACCGCGACCTCAAACCGGGCAACGTGCTGATTGCCCAGGACATGACAGCCAAGATTTCAGACTTTGGCCTGGCGCACCGCTGGAATGGCCTGAAGAGGAGTGGGGAGGGGGGCGGCGTCGGCACACCCGCCTATCGCCCGCCCGAGCAGTGGCTGTCGGGCGAAGTGGACGTGCGCGCCGACATCTACGCGGTGGGCGTCACCCTCTACGAGATGCTGCTGGCCGTCCGCCCCTTTGCCGGCGACGACGAGGCCGCCCTGCGCGTGGCGCACTGCGAGACCCCGGCCCCTGATCTGCCTGACCATTTTCCGGCCGATGTCAACGCGCTAATTCAGCGCTGCCTGCAGAAGGAGCCGGCCGCACGCTTCCAGACGATTGACGAAGTGATTGCCGCGCTCGGTGCGGCGTTGCACGCCAACCTGGGCCGCGAGCCGGCAGCAGCGCCGATGCCCGGGGTGCTCACAGCGGGCGACCTTGTCAACCGCGGCAACACTTATGGACGCCTCAAACGCTACCCCGACGCGCTCAACGAGTACAACGAGGCGCTGGCGCTTGAGCCGGACTTTGCAACGGCGCTCGAAAATCGCGGCGCCCTCCGCTGGATGATGGGCGAGCCCGCCGCAGCGCTGACCGATCTCAACCGGGCGGTCCAGCTTGACCCGCGCGTACGGCGGCTACTACAACCGCGCAGTCCTCCATGCTGAACAGGGCAACTCGCGCCAGGCCCTGCAGGACTACAACAGCGCACTGTCGCTCGCGCCTGGGCTGGCGTCGGCGCACTTCAACCGGGGCAATCTGCTGCGCGACATGGGCAATCATGCGCAGGCGCTTGTCGACTTCTCGCGCGCCATTACGCTCGCGCCAAAGATGGCCGACGCATACCACAATCGGGGGTTAACGCACGTGGAACTGACCAACTATGAGGCCGCCCTGCAGGATTTCAGCAAGGCGATTGAACTCTCACCCAAACTGGCCGCCGCCTACTTTTAACCGCGGCGTCGTCTATCAGATTCTGGGGCAATTGGATGCCGCGCTTGACGACTTTGGCGCAGCAATTGACGCGCAGCCCAAGTTCCGCCAGGCGTGGGAGCAGCGCGGCACCATTCACCACCACCGCGGCGAGTGGCAGCGCGCGCTGGAGGACTACACACGCGCCATCCTGCTTGGCCCCGAGGAGCGCGTCGACCTCTACTACAACCGCGGCCTCGTGCTGATTGAGATGGAGGAGTATGAGCAGGCGATCCTCAATTTCGACCATGGCATCGCCGTCGATCGCCACTTCCTGCCCTTGCACCTGGCGCGCGCCGGCGCACTGCACCTGGCAGGGCGCGATGACGAAGCGCGCTTGGTTTGCGAGGCGCTGATGGCCATCGGTTTCGAGTCGGCGCCCCTCTATCACCACCTTCATAGCCTGTTTGCAGAGATGGGCGACGAAGCGTCGGCGGCCAAGGCGCTGGAGATTGCCGAGGCGATCGAGGCTGACGCGGGCGGAGAAGGTGAGGAGGGCGCGGTGACCGGCGCAAGCACCGCGGGTGCGCCCGCCCAGATTGTCGCGCTCGAGGAATTTCACGCGGCGGCCTCGCCCGAGGCGATGCAGCAGCTTGTGGCCACCTATCCCTTCATGGCCGATCCCTCCTTTATCTCCGCCGCCGAGCAATCGATCAAGCAGCGCCAAGCGCAGACGCAAAGCGGTTCAAAACGCCAGCGCACCGCCGACGCAGCACGCCTGCTCTGGCTGCGCACCTACGCCCGGCTGTAGCCTGAATACTCAGCTTACGCATTCATCTCTGGCGCGAGGGTCACCGAAGGCGCCGGCCCGTGGCCGACGCTCGCGGCAATGCGGCAATGCTTCGTAGGGGATAAGCGCCGTCCTTGAGTGCAGGAGGGTTTCAGCCTGCTTCAACAGGCTTGGGTTGGATAGCCGTAGGCTTCAGCCTATGGCGGTAAGGGCAAGGGGCTTCATACCAAAGCAATTCGGCTATTGCTATCAGCCGCAGTTCGCCTAAATCATGGCGCAAACGGCCGGTACGGCAGCTGAAGCAGCCACGACGAATGCGTCACGTTATCATCCATCTCATCCTCAAATAGAACCGCCGCGGCGCGAGCGCCGCGGCGGTTTCGTTCGGTAGGTGCGCCATTCAATCACCGACTGCGGGGGCGGGGTCCACTTCGGCGGGGACCAGGCTGGGCTCGAATACCGCCAACGGAGCGCGCTGCGGCGCAGGCGGCTGGACGGGCAGCGGCAGCACAATCGACTCGGCATCAACGCGCGCAGTCTGCACGTGCCGGCTCCCGTACATCATCACAAGAACATGCGCCACGCGCCCCAGCGTCTCGTCAAGGCTCTTGGTTTCGGCGGCGGAGTAGGCCGCGCCATTGTGTTTCATGCCGAGCGCCAGCCAGCCGGCACATTGGCCGCCGCTGACGAGCGGTCGCTGGAGGGTGATGGGTCCGTACCAGCCGGGCGTCGAATGAATGAGCAGCGGTTTGTGCCCATCGATGCGATAGGCAGCGCCGCCGGCCGCGCCAAGCGCACGAACCGCGTCATCCACCATACGCGTGAGCAGCGATTCGCGCGTCAGGATGTCCGCTACGTCGCGCACATCGGTATCCAGCCGCTTCAGCGCGAGCATGGGGTCCGGCGCCTCCTTGAAACGAGCGTCCACCCACTTCTGAATCTCGGAGCGAATTGGGGTCACAAGGGTCGTTAGCAGGACGCTAACAAACAGGATCGCCGATTCGGAGCGGACGCCAGTGGCCGCAAGCATAAACCGCTGCGAGAGCGTGACCACCACGACGAAGATGCCTGCCATGACGCTCGTCAGCGGTACGTATACGAGCGTGCGGTTGATGAGAAAGTCGATGTTCCAGAGGCGGCGGCGCAGCACCGAATAGAGAATTGCCACAGGAATAATGCAAAGCGCAGTCTGGCGGACGGTGCGCCCCGCCAGCCCTACGATCACACTGCTGCCCAAACGCGGGTGCATCGCGGGAAGCGAGTTGACGGCGATCACATAGGCCCCCACGATGATCACGGTCATCGATGTTGCCCAAACCAGCCACTTTGCCTGCAACTTCTCTTCCGTGTTGGAGACATTGCGGTAGCGGTGGATCTGCAGCAGCACCGCCAACATGAGAACCAGAAAGAAGACCAGCAGGTCGCGTGTATCCTGACGCAGGAACGGATAGCGGTCTCCCGTGCGGCTCGCGGCGTACAGCCACGGGATGTAGTAGACCCGCCACATGAAGAAGCGCCAGGCGGCAAGGAGCGGCAGAAAGAGCCAGATCCAGCCGGGGCGGATGCGGCCATCAGGGAAGATGAGCAGGAAGAGCAGTTGGAAGAACTCGGCGACGGCCGCACCAAGCGCAATCAGCGTGATGGGGATGCGCGCCTCGTAACCGGGCGCCGTGTAGAGCATGCCGGTGAAGATCAGCATGAAGGCAGCCGTGAGTGCGAGCCGCTCATTAGATCGCTTGCGAAAGATGATGATCGCCGCCACAACAAAGAGCGTGAAGGTAGCGGTGTCGAGCACGATCAGGTAGCGGGCGCCAAAGGTGGGCGGGAGTCCCATTTGCGCCAGCCGGTTGAGCGCGCTGGTGCTCAACGCAGAGGCAATCGTATAGCTGCGCGGAATCCCCGAGACGAAGCAGAGCACACTGCCGAACAACACGGATAGCCAGACAAAGCGCGCGAAGTCGAGCTTCCATCCCTGGAGAATGGTCTCCGGATCTGGCGCGCCTGTTGCCGAGCCCAATGCCTCAACGGTTGACGCTGAGGTTGTATTCGCAGCCGCCATTGGCACCTCCCGGCGGATACACCGCCAAACGACAAGGACGAGGGGATGCAGGGACGCAGGGGATATTGGGCCGTTAGGTTAGCACAATGCGGTCGGCGTTTCAAGCCGTAATCCGCCGTGCTCCGCCGTGCGGATGGTTGGGCGCTTTGATGCCCGACTTTCCGTCGCTCTCCTTAGTGCTGCGTCTTGCAAGTGTGCCTATGAATCGTAGCGGGGGGCTTCCAGCCCTCCGACCTTTCGGCACAACTGCCGGAGGGCTGGAAGACCCCCGCTACGTAATGATAGTTTTTTGCGAGATGCAGCACTTAGCGGTTACGCCCGTAGCGCTCATGGCTGGAGACCCAGTCGGACGACGAAATGGCCGCAGCCAGCGAAAGCTCGCCTGCCAGCACCACGCCGCCAATAATCTCGGCAAGCTTGAAGACCTTGCCCTTGCCATAGCAACCGATCATCTCAAGGCACTCGCGTTGCGTGGCCAGCCCCGTGCCGCCGCCATAGGTCGCGACAATCAGCGATGGAATCGTCATCGCGATGTAGAGATCCCCTTCGGGGGTCAACTCTGCATACAGAATACCTGCGGACGACTCGGCGACATTGGCCACATCCTGCCCCATGGCGATGAAGGTGGCCGTGATGCCATTGGCCGAATGCGCACCGTTGTTGTTTGCCCCCGAAAGCAGCGACCCCACATTGCCCACGCCGTGATGATGGATCAGCGTCTCCGGCTCAACGCGCAAATGCTCATGCAGCACGTCCCGCTTGATTGTCGCCTCGGCGATCACCCGCTTGCCGCGTGTGCGCATCACGTTCACATGCGAAGCCTTCTTGTCTGTGGCCAGGTTTGACTCGAGATAGAAGTGACGCACCCCTTCGTAGTTGTCCACAATCCAGCCACAGGCGGCAAAGGTCGCGCGCCCGACCATGTTCTGCCCGGCGGCGTCACCGGTGGAGTAGGTGAAGCGCAGGTAGGCAAACTTGCCGGCGAGAAATGGCTCGATGTCGCTGAGCTTGGCAACGCTCGAGGTCGCCTCGGCCATCTCGGCGATGCGCGCGAAGTTCTCCGCCACCCAGCGCGAAAAGTTGCGCGCCTGGAGCGCATCGTCGAAGACGAAGACCGGCGCCCGTTGCATGCCGTCCCCTGAAATCGTCACGCGGCAGCCGCCCGAAAGGTTGATCACCTTCATACCACGGTTGTAGGAGGCCACCAGCGTTCCCTCCGTGGTGGCCATTGGCACGACAAACTCCCCTTCGGCATGTTCCCCGTGGATGATCAGCGGCCCCGCAAGCCCGATGGGAATCTGCACGGCGCCCACCAGGTGCTCGACGTTGCCATTTGTCTCCTTTGGATCAAACGAGTACTGCTTGATGTGATGGTATTCGTGGCCGCTGAACTCTTCAATAAAGCGCTGGCGTGCGGCAATCGCTTCGGCGCTGTAATCGTCATCGCGGCTGCGCGGAATCGTCGTGCGCTTCTCGCTCTCCTTGTGGATGGCCCCATCCACCTTGAGCGTGAGCGTGCCAAACGGTTTGCAGTCGAACTTGACTTCAATGTGATGGACGCCCACGTCAAGCGGAGGGCGTTCGCAGATCACGTCAATCATGCGGCGCAGGGGGAAGTCCACGGGATTGTTGCGCAAGTCGTCGGCGGCAAGCACGAGACCACTGCCCAGGTCCAGCCGCAAACTGGCACGTGCCGTTTCGACGCCGTCGAACTTGACGTAGTGCACGCCTGTCACCGTACCGTCGCTGAGACGATTCTTTAGCGAAAAGCGCACCCCCTGCTCTGTATTCGCGAGGCTTCCAAACGTGTACAACTGCTTGAGCAGCATGCTGGGAATGGGAAAAGCCATAGGACTGCGGGCCTCCTTCGAGGAATGCGCGTGCAGGCGGATTGCGGTGCTGTGAATTGTGCAGAGTGGCCGATTATAGCACAGATGCCGGTCACGCGCGATGTCGGGACAAAATGTCCCTGCGCGTCGGGACGCTGCTCCCATGACAGGCCATCGCGCCGGTGCTACGCTGTAGCCGCGCCGCAGATCAGGCGCATGGCGCAGGCTTTCCGGGAGGATGAAAGATGGTGAATCACACACCGTACCGTAGCAGTATCACTACTTGTCGTAGTATCGTGGTGGCCGGCATCGTGGCGGTTGCGCTTATGGCGGGCGCGTCCACGCCCAATACGGGCATTGCTCCCGCTCAAGTCGAAGGTCCGCGCGTCTTCTTTGTTGGGCTGGCTGAAGGTGCGACTGTCTCCAGTCCACTCGGGGTAGCGATGGCAGCCGAGAACTTCACAGTCGAAGCCGCGGGCGAGGTCAATCCCGGCGCAGGTCACCTGCACATCATGATCGACGAACCATGTGTCAAGCCGGGCCAGGGTGTGCCCAAGGATGAGGCCCATCTTCACTTTGGCAATGGGCAATTGGAGGCAGAAATTGAACTGACGCCCGGCGCTCACACGCTCTGTTTGCAGGCAGCAGACGGCAACCACGTTGCGCTTGCTGGGGATGGAATGACGCAGATAGTCTCGGTCACTGTGGAATAGGTCGCAAGATGGCGCGTGTTCGCCGCGCGGAGTAATGGCCTTGTACTGTGCTGTGAGTACGCCTGCCAGGGACGCGAGCAGAGGAGATCCTCAGATGGTTGCTGAAAAGCTGGATGGGCAGCGTTTCACCTTGCCGCGCACCATTAGTTTGACCGTGTGGGGGAATTATCTCTGCGCGGGGGTTGCTGCGGGCGCAGTTAGCGGCGTGGTCGCCCGTGTGGCCATGCGCGTTGTGGCTCTTATTGCCGGCACTGAGCCGGCTTTCACAGCGGCCGCCTCACTGGGGATTGTCGTGATCTTCGCTGTGGTCGGACTCATCGCCAGCGTGCTCTGGATGGGTATGGAGCGAGTGCTGCGTCTGCGTGCGACGACAGGAGCAGCGCTACTTGCGGTAGGACTCACGCTGTTGCTGGTGGGGCCCATCTACCAGGCGGCCGCCGGTGATCTGGCGGGCGTTGATAACGGCACACTTCTGAAGTTCCTGCTCTTGTTCATCCCTGTCCCGCTAACAATTGGCTGGGGAACCGTGTGGGGCACGACGCGGCTGCAGAAACGCTCAGCACATACCTGTGAAAGAACCATGCCGCTCGCAAGTGCGGTGGCCACTCTGGCGCTGTTTGTTGCCGCATTCTTGACCGTGGCCCCTCTCATCGGCGCGCCGCAGCGTCACCCCGCGGTCCTCGGCGAACTGCTGAGATCAAATTCGGCTGACTTTGCGAGGGCGGGTGAACTCTCGCGCACCGTCACCTTGCTGGTTCTGACGGCATACCTGGTGTTGACCTTGATAGCACTCTGGCGGCAGCCCGACAGCGCCAATGTGCGTCATTGCGTTCTGCTTGCGCTCGCGCTGCCCACGTTGCTTCTCGGCAGTGGCAGCAAGTTGCCTACGCCGCTCGCCTGGCTGCCCAACGCCCCCTGGGTGCTTGGAATTGTGCAGGCCGCGGGCCTTGCCGCCTTGCTTTGGCTCTTTCTGATCGCTGATGCGTATACACCGTCACGACCGCTGCTGTGGGCGGTGGTGGCGACCTGGGCGATCTCAGCACTGTGGTTGATGGCACGCCCCGAAAGCCGTTGGACGGAGTGGGCGATATGGAGTATGCTTGCCGCCACCCTCATTCTGATCGTGGTCGCACGCCTGTGCAGCACCGACGGCTCGACGAAAACATCGCTTCTCCTCGCACTTTTCGCCGTGTGCTGGCTTGCACTCTGGGCGGCAATCCAGATGAACACCGGACTTCAGTTGCGACTCCTCTCCGGCTTTGCGGTCACGTTGGTCGTCGGCCTCTTCTGGCTTCCGTGGCCGCTGCTTCCCGCGGCACTTATCGTCCGCCGGTCGTATTGAAGGCACTCGATTGTGGGGAAGAACTGCACATGAGCACAATGGCTTCGGCCCAGCCTGGCGCCACACAGCTTAACAGCGGTCGCCTCGCCGCGGTGCGTGTGGGCTGGGCCATTGCGCTCGTCTTTGCCCTGGCGTCCTACTGGGAGATGATTCCCTCAAACTATCGGGTGACGGCCACCGAGTGGTCGGTGGAACAAGCGTATTGGGGTGTCTCGCACTGGCTTACGTATCGACAGTGGGTCTACACGGCTATCGGACTCGAATACCTTGTGGGTGTGACCTTTATCTGCACTGCGCTGCTCATCTTCTGGCGCTGCTCGTGCGACTGGGTGGCGGTCACGGTCTCTGCTTCCTTTCTGGTGCTCTCTGTCTTCTTTGGCATCCACGACAACCTATACACGTTGAGGCTGCCGGGTCCGCTCCACGCACTGTACCAGGCAGCTTCTGGCTTCGTCCCGCTCATCCTGATCTGCTCAATCCTCATGCTGCTCTACATCTTCCCCAACGGCCGCTTTGTGCCGCGCTGGAGCGGCCGGCTGGTCGCAGCGCTGATTGGCATACTGTCGGTTGCATTGGCTACTGACGAATTGGCGTCATGGGGAGGCGGCGAAATCGGGTGGATTGCGTTTGTCTCGGTTATGTCGATTGCGATCACTTTCGGGCTGGGCGCGCAGGTATATCGTTACAAGCACGTAGCCACACCAACGGAACGCCAGCAAACGAAGTGGGTGCTCTATGGATTGGGACTCTCCTTTGGCCTGTTGGTGCTCGGCCTTCTCCTCTCTCTGAGCGTGAATCGCGATGGGCGGCGCAGCGATGCCGCGACACTCCTCTTTGTCGTTGAGTACATCGCTCTGCTCGCGTTGCCGATTTCTTTCGCGGTAGCACTGCTACGTTATCGTCTATGGGATGTTGACTTTGTCATCAGCCGCACGCTGCTCTATGCCGCGATGACGGGCGCAGTCTTCTTGATCTACGGTGCGATTGTTGGAGGAGCCGGCGTTCTCCTGGGGCTGCAGGAGAACGTGCTGGTTGCCATGTTCGCTACGGGCCTGATAGCTGTGCTGATTCAGCCGATTCAGCGGTGGCTGGAGCGGGCCGTCAATCACATGGCTTATGGCAAGCGTGACGACCAGATGCATGTCGCGCGACTCGTGGGCAAGCAACTGGAAAGCGCTTCCTCCCCCGAAGTGGCCCTCGCTGGAGTGACGCAGACGGTTGCACAAGCCCTGAAACTGCCCTACGTCGCACTAAGACTCAACGCCGCTACCACCGGCGCGCGAACCACTGGGTCTGAACCAACAATTGCCGCAGCATGGGGCAGCCCCAGCGACGTGCTTGAGCGTTTTCCTCTCACCTTCCAAACGGTTCGCCTGGGCGATTTTGTGGTTGCCGCACGCACCCGGGACGAGCATCTGACACCAGCCGACTGCAAGGTACTCGAAAGCATCGCGCTGCAGGCAGGGGCAGCCGTACAGGCCATGCTCCTGACCACGCAACTGCAAGCATCTCATCGCGCGCTCATTACTGCGCGCGAAGACGAGCGCCGTCGCCTGCGGCGCGACTTGCATGATGGGCTTGGTCCCCAATTGGCAAGCCAAACGCTCACCATCGACGCGATCACGCGCTTCATGGATCAGGATGCCGGGCAGGCAAAGCAACTGCTTCAGGATCTCAAGCGCCAGTCGCAAGATGCTGTGCTCGACATCCGGCGCATCGTCTATGCGCTGCGTCCGCCGGCGCTGGACGACCTGGGGCTCGTCGAAGCGTTGCGCGAGATGGCGGCCCGCTCAGCGCAGAGTATCGCCCAAGTTGAGTTCGTTGCACCGAATGATATGCCGCCCCTGTCCGCCGCCGTGGAAACCGCAACATATCGGATCGCGCAGGAGGCGCTGTCGAATGCCCTCCGCCATGCCGACGCCGATCTGATCCAGATGTCGCTTATGGTTAAAGCTGATGCACTTGTTCTCGAAGTCCGTGACAACGGCGTTGGCCTGGCGGGAGATTCCCTGCCGGGTGTGGGCTTGCACTCCATGCGTGAGCGTGCTGCCGAACTGGGCGGCACGGTGAGCCTGCGCTCATCCCCGGCGGGTGCGACGCTGCAGGCCGTTCTCCCCTTGCGTTGACCGCATCGAGCAGATGCCGAATGAGCGCCATGAAAACGTTGTGCGTTCTGATTGTTGACGATCACCCGGTCTTCCGCTTTGGCATGCGGGCACTCCTGCAGAGTGATCCATCCATATCGGTGGTTGGCGAGGCCGGCACCGGATTGGCTGCCGTCGAGCAAAGTATCACCTTGCGGCCCGACGTAGTCATCATGGATCTGAACTTGCCTGACTTCAACGGCATCGAGGTCACACGCCGGATTCTGAAGGACCTGCCTCAGACAAACATTCTGGTTGTCACCATGTTTGACGATGACTCGGTCTTCGGCGCAATGCGGGCAGGAGCGCGTGGCTACTTGATCAAGGGCGTTGAGGGGGAAGAGACTTTGCGCGCTGTGCGTTCCGTGGCGAATGGTGAAGCGATCTTCAGCCCCACGGTTGCACGCAGACTGATCGGATTCTTCACCCGTCCCGCCGGCGCGCCGGTTTCGCCGCTCTTCCCCGAACTCACAGTTCGCGAGCGCGAGGTACTTGCCCTGATTGCACAGGGCCTCACCAATCAAAGCATCGCCGAGCGGCTCATCATCAGCCCCAAGACTGTGCGCAACCTCGTCTCTTCGGTATTCAGCAAGCTGCAGGTGGCAGGAAGGGGCGAAGCCATTGTGCGGGCGCGCAAAGCCGGTCTGGGAGACGCAACTGATGGTGGTGGCTAGCTGTCACCCCAGCGCGCCCAGGCCCTGCACCACCGTGCGCGCAATCAGCGTTTGACCGGCCAGCGAAGGGTGAAGCCCGTCGGCGAGGAAGAGCGCAGGATCCGGCGTATCGCCAAAGGCGGCGTTGACGTCGATGACGGGTTCGGGCCGCGCCCGCAAATGCTCGACAAGCGCGTTGATGCCGACGTTGGTCCACATCATCTGCTGCGGGGCGAGCCACCAGTTCGCGCGTGATCGCCTCCTCGATCACCGGCGGCGGCGTCATCCACACCCAACGCGCGGAAGTCTGGCGCGCCGCAAAGTCGCGCAGCACCTGGTAGTTGGCAACCGTCTCCTCGAGGCTGACGAGCGAGCGCGTCGGCTCAATGCCGTGGGTGCGGGTGTCATTCGTGCCGGCCATGCAGAGAACCCACGCCGGCTGCTCAAGTGTCACGGCGTAGAAGCGGCTGATCAACGCCGCTGTCGTATCTCCGGAAATGCCGGCATTGACGAAACGTACGCTGTTGCCGGGCCGTGCAAGCGCATAGGCTGCGCGCAGAATCTCGAACCATGAGCCCAGATCATCGGTAATGCTGTCGCCCAGCCCAACCACCGTTTCGCCGGGCGCAAAGGGGAGCGCGGCGACCGCTGCGGCGAAGTGTTCGTCGGCCATGAGTGTGCCGGCGGCCCGTTCAACCGCCTGGGCAAACTCGGCGACCACGCCGGCGTACTGCGCTTCGGGGATGCCCATCTGCGCGGCGACGGTTGTGCCGGAAACTGTCGGAAACATCCCTAAAATCTTGGCCGGGTGGATGAACTGAATGAAGTAGCGGGCTTCGTCGGCGGTGAGTACGTTGCTCATGGTTTGCTCCTATTGGGCAGGCGGCGCAATCAGCCCGCGCGCCAGCGCCTGCTTGAAGATTGCGATGCTCTCGGCCACGCCGTCAACGAGCGGTGTGGCGGGCACGGTACCCAGCAACTTGGCAAGGCCGGTGTCCACCTGGCCGCTGGGCAAAGGCAGCGCGACATCGTCAAAGGTGATTTGGCCGCGGCTTGCGGGCGCGGCGGCCTCGATCGCCTCAATCACCGCGCGCATCTCCACCACGGCCCCGCGCAGGTTGTAGACGGCTGCACCCTCGTGCGGCACGAGCGCCGCCGCCACGAAGGTCTCTGCCACGTCACGCGCATACTGCATGCCAAAGCGGCCGCCAAAGGCCACGCGCCAGGGCGCGCCTGCCGCGGCGGCAAGCATGGCAATGGTCGGCCCCGACGTCATCCCCTGGTCGCGCCCCGGACCGTAGACCGTGTGCGGGCGCAGGCCAATGGTGCTAAGCCCCTGGTCGAGCCAGTAGACGCGCGCCGATCCCTCGTTGGCCTGCTTGTAGACGCCGTACAGGGTGCGCGGCCGCAGCGCCGTGGAGTCATCCACAAAGCCTGCGTCGAGCTCGTCGCCGTAGTCCTCGTTGGAGCCGTAGACCGCAACGCTGCTTGCATAGACCACGCGGCCAAGCCGCGCACGCCGCGCCGCCTCAAGGATGTTGACGGTGCCCAGGACATTCACGCGCGCGCCCAGCGGCGGATCGGCTCTGCAAAAGGGAACCTGGAGCGCGGCAAGGTGGATCAAATGGCGCGCCCGGCTCACTTCAAGCGCGCCTTCCACGGTGGGCAGGTCCGTGATGTCGCCGACGAGGAAGCGCACGCGCGCCACCTCGTCCGGTTCCAGGATCAAGCGCAGGCGGCGCGGGTTGGAGGCAAGATCGAGCACCGTCACATCCGCACCGGCGCGCAGAAGGGTGCGCACCGTCCACGCGCCAATGCAGCCCAGCGCGCCGGTCAGCAGGAAGGATTCTCCCGCTGCCCCGTTCAAGCCTGCCGAAGTTGCTTGTTCGCTCATCGTTTCTCCTTCTCAATGCGTCTTCGCGCCAACACGTCGGCTGCGCGTATCCCGTAGGCGTCGGCCACGGGCCGGCGCTCTCGGCGGACGCGACGATCGAATCGTGGCGCAGAGCGTCGGCACCCTGCCGGCGCCTACGAAGGCCATCGCGCCTTCGCGTCAAAGCTTGCGACCTTATGCAGCAAGCAGCGTCATGCAGCAAGCAGCGTCCGCACAAGCGGCACAACCTGGCTGGCGTCGGCCGTATAGCCGTCGGCGCCGATCTGGTGCGCATAGGAATCGGTGACCGGCGCGCCGCCCACAATCACCTTGACCTGGTCACGCACCCCTGCCTGGCTGAACGCGTCGATGGTCACCTTCATGTTAGCCATGGTCGTCGTCAGCAGCGCCGAAAGCGCCACCACTTGCGCCTGCCCCGCCTCAATTGCGGCAATGAAGCGTTGCGGCGAGACATCTGTACCCAGGTCCGTCACCTCATAGCCGGCGCCCTCGAGCATCATCCCCACGAGATTCTTGCCGATATCGTGCATGTCGCCCTTGACGGTGCCGATGACAACCTTGCCCGCTGACGCGACATTGGCATCAAGCAGATAGGGGCGCAGAAGTCCGACGCCCGCCTGCATGGCGCGCGCCGAAACAAGCATTTCGGCGAGGTAGTATTCGCCGCACTCAAAGAGGACGCCCACTTCCTCAAGCGCGGGAATCATGGCTTCGTTCAATATCGCCGAGGCCGATTCGCCGCCGGCCAGCGCGGCGCGCACCATCACTTCCGTGCCGGGCGTATCACCATCCAGCACGGCATCATAGACTTCCTGCAATGATTCGTTCATTTGGATTCCCTCGGCTCCAGCCGGTTAACGCACGTACGAATGTTCATAACGGAAACACTATGCCAATTCGCATGATAGATTACTGATTCACACTGCGCAAAGAGGCGCCGGTGCTTGCGCCAGGCTACCGCCGGAGGGCTGGAAGCCCCCCGCTACGACCACCCAACCTTGGCGCAAGGCGAGTTACCAGTTCCTGCCACACCTCCACAGCGCACCATAGGCTACTGGTACTCCGCCACGGCTTCGTACATGGCAAGGATGTTCTCGGGGGGCACGTCGGGCAGAATGTTGTGCACGGTGTTGAAGACGAAACCGCCTCCCGGCGCGAAGGTCTCGATGTTGCGGCGCGTGTGCTCCTTCACCTCGTCCGGTGTGCCGCGGTTGAGGATGTGGCGCGTGTCGCAGCCACCTCCCCAGAAGGTGACATCGTTGCCGAATTCAGCCTTGAGCTTGGCCGGCTCCATGTCGCGCGAGGAGATCTGCACGGGGTTGATGACCTCGAAACCGGCGTCGATCAGGTCGGGAAGCAGCTTGTAGATGGAGCCGCACGAGTGAAGGAAGGTGTGCATCTGGCTGTGCTGCTTGACGTAATCGGTCAGGATACGCTGGCGGGGCTTAATGAGCGCGCGGTAGGTCTTGGGCGACATGAAGGGGCCGTGGTCGGTGCCAAGGTCGTCGCCAAAGCGCACGATGTCGGCCACGTCGCCCACGGCGTTGCACACTTTCTCGAGCGTTGCCAGATGGCGCTCCATGAGCGCATCAAGCA
The DNA here is from genome assembly GCA_963735275.1 of uncultured Chloroflexia bacterium. GTDB lineage: Bacteria > Chloroflexota > Anaerolineae > Caldilineales > Caldilineaceae > UBA5069. Next base: position 328,826 of record CAVTKJ010000006.1, read on the forward strand.
AGCCTTCGACCTTGTCCGGCGTCGTCACCAAATCGGCGAGGAAGTTGTCAATGCGCCGCAGGAAAGTGCCCCACTCGAACAGGTTGCAGCCCACCACGATCATCAGCGCACGGTCGGTGGTCGCGCGCAGGTGCAGCGCGCGCGTGCGCAAGTCCGCCCAGAAATCGGGCTCGCTCGCGTGATCCCACGGGCTGTGCACCAGGCCGGACCAGAGCACGTGTCCCATGGCGGTATCCAGATTGCTGTAGTCATCCGGATAGCCGTCTACATACGGGAAGCAGGTCTGGTCAAAGAAGTTGGCGCCAAGAGGCATTGTGGCAATGCGCGTGCCGTCCGGCGTCCAGGCATCCCACGCACCGTCCGGCTGCTCCACGGGATGGAACCAGGCGGGGAACTTGACGACTGGCCCGCCGGGCAGCGCAAAGTCGGCCCAGTCCTCCGGCTGCGTGTTGAAGGCGCGACCGATGTCGATTGCGTCTACATGGAAGCGGTCGAGAATGCTTTCGTCGGGCTGCGCCAACTGCTGCACTATGTCATAGACGAGCGTCGGGCGCTCAATGCCAATCTTCTCGAGCAGATTGTGATAGGCAACTGCCGAGATGCCGCTGCTGGGGGTCGCACCCAAGTCAAGCGGCAGGCCATCTGGCTCCTTGTGGTTGATTGCGGCCAGAACGCGTTCGCGTGAGTTCATGGCGACTCCATTCTTGCAGGTGGTGCGGGGGGTGGTTGATTGGTTGAAAGGTTGATCGGTTTATTGGTCTATTGGTTGATAGGTTGACGAGTTGACTGGCGCGTCGGTGGGCGGTTTCCTGATCGCGCCTGGCGGGCCACGCTACTCTGCGCTGTTCTCTGCGCCTTTGCGCCTCTGCGTCGTAGGCAATGTACTAAGCAAGATAGGAACCGATTTCGGTGCTGACGTCCTCGTATGTGCGCGGCTCGGGGCCGTCATTGCGCACTTCGCCGACAATGCGGAAGTCTCTGAAGACCAGAATGCGGCGCGCAACGTTGATGATCTCGGGCATGTCCGAGGAGATCAGAATGATCGACTTGCCTTGCTGTGAAGCAAGGTTCCAAATCAATTGGTGAATATACTCCTTGGCGCCGATGTCCACGCCAATCGTCGGCTCATCGATAATCAGCAAATCGCATTGCGCGGCCAGCCATTTGGCAATGCTCACCTTTTGCTGGTTGCCGCCGCTCAGGCTGTTCACTTGCTGGTCAATGCCTGTGGCGCGAATCTCCAGCGCCCCCATGTACTCCTGCGCGGTGCGCGCTTCTTCGCTTAGGCGAATCGCGCGCCAGCGGTTGAGCATCCTGTTCCAGACGGTGATGGTCGCGTTCGTCTTGATGGACGCGCCCAAGATCAGCCCCTTTTCCTTGCGGTTCTCCGAGACATAGCCCATGCGGTACTTGTGCAGGCTGTCGGCCATGCTGTGGATTTGGGTGGGCAGGCCGTCAATCAGCACCTCGCCTTCATCCATGCGCGCCTCGCCAATCAGCACCTCCGCAAGCTCCGTGCGCCCGGAACCTACGAGGCCGTAGAAGCCCAGGATTTCGCCCTTGTGCAGACTGAAATTGACCTTGTTGAAGCGCCCGTACTGCGTCACGTTGCGCGCCTCGAGCGCGACCTGCGACTTGTTCACGTTGAGGTCACCCAGGGACGTTGTGCGCGCTTCGCGGCCAATCATCATGCGCACGATTTCGGCCTTGGAAAGCCCCTCCGTCGGCTTGGTGCCGATAAAGTGGCCGTCGCGCAATACCGAGACCTTGTCCGCAACCTCGAGAACTTCCTCAAGTTTGTGCGATACGAAAAGGATCGTCACGCCGTTGGCAACGATCTTGCGCAGCAGGATCAGCAGATTCTCGGTCTCGTGGCGGGTGAGCGCCGACGTCGGTTCGTCCAGCACCAGAATGCGCGCATCGGACGAGAGCGCGCGTGCAATCATGATCAACTGCTTCTGCGCCGCGCTCAGATTGCCCACGAGCGCAGTCGGCGCAATCTCCAGTTCGACCATGCGCGTATAGCGCTCGGCGTCGGCGTTGATCTGCGCCCAGTTCAGCCGTCCGCGGCTGACGTAGCGATCGAGCTTGTCGAGCATGATGTTCTCGGCCACCGTGCTCCTGGGGACAACCTGAATCTCCTGGCTGACGAGATTGATGCCGCGCGCCAGCGCCGCACTGTAGGTGCGCAGCATCAGCGGCTCACCATCGAGGAGCACGGCTCCATTGTCGGGCGAATAGATGCCGCAGATGATCTTGATGAGCGTGCTCTTGCCCGCGCCGTTTTCACCCACAAGCGCATGGACTTCGCCCGCTTCAATGGCGATTGAAACATCAACCAGCGCCTTGACGCCGGGAAACGACTTGCCAACGTGACGTATCTCGAGCATTCCGACCTGCTCCTGCCTGCTGCCCGGCGTCGTGCAGCCGGTGCTTGATGCGAACTGTGTTCAGTGGCCGGGCGGGAGCTCCGATATGGCTTCCCGCCCGGCCGATCCGTGATTTACGGCTTGACTACTTCTTCTCGAGATACTTGGTTGTCAACTCGGACTTGATCTGATCGGTGACCTTGAGGATGTCGTCGTTGTAGGTATCGAGGTTGTCCTGGGTGGCAAAGGCAAAGCCTGCGTCCACGAAGTAAACATCGGCCTTGGGCGTCCAGCCTTCCGCCATCAACTGGAGGAGCATCATGCTCAGGTAACCGTGACCGTAGGGGTTCTGGACAATTGTGCCATCCATTACGCCGGCCTTGATTGCATCCATGACGATCGCATCCGTGTCGATGCCCACAGCATGAATGGTGCGCGTGCCGCCCTTGTCCTTGTACTCGGTCAGCGCCTGGGCGATTGCCACAGTCGGGGTGTAGCCGGTGGCAATGATGCCGTCAACCGTGTCGATGTTCGCCGAGAGCGCATCGCTAACCTTCTGCAGGGCTTCCTGCGCGGTCGTCATGCCGGCCACTTCCTGGATGATCTTGACATCCGGGTACTTGGCGACGACTTCTTCGATGCCTTCCTTGCGCAGGACGGTGTTCGGGTCCGTGAGGACCTCAAGGACGTTGATCAGGTTGCCCTTGCCGCCCATGGCCTTGATGATCTCTTCGGTGGCTGCCATTGCCGCAACCTTGACATCGGTTGCCACGGCGAACGAAGCCGTTGTGGGTTGCGCCGTCGACGTGCCGAAGTTGACAACGTTGATGCCACGCGCAGTCAGCTCTTCGTAAAGGCTGTTTGCGCCGCTGGCGTCGGCCGGGTAGATGCTGAAGGCGTTGTAGCCATTTGCGGCCAGCGCCGAGACGCGCTGGTTCTGGCTGTCCTGGGTCCAGTCGGGGCCAAGCTGCTTCTCAATCGTAATGCCGGTGTCCGCCTCAAAAGCCTCAATACCCTTGCGCACATCCTCGAAGTAGGGGTGCGGCGCAGGCGCATACCAGACAGGCTTGAAGTCTCCGGCCGCTGCGGCAGGCGCTTCTGCTTCGGCGGCAGGGGCAGCCGTGGCTTCTGCTGCGGCGGGGGCCGCCACCGGTGCGGCGGGCGCGACACAGCCCATCACGGCGCTCATCAACATTGCCAGCACCACGAACAGTGTTACAACACGCAATTGCTTCTTCTGCATGGTCTTTCTCCTTGATTACTCTGGTTGACTGCGTTGCATCAAGTGTCACTCACGGAACCGCTGCACCTGGAGACCAGGCGCTTCGCGGACAAGCTGGGATCCTGCAGAACAGACGAGACTCGAAGGGCGCTCCTTTCCCGATCGATGCGGTCGAATCACACCGCGACCGAAGCTCGCAACGACCGCTGGTTGTTGAGGCACTGCGCCTGTGCGCTGCCTCAGGTGGGGCCAATGGAACCCACTACCGGTTCGTCGACCGCAACCCCACCGCGCCGCGAGCGGCCGCTCAACCAGACGCGGATGCTCTCGACCGAAACGGCAAGCAAAATGATGATTCCCAGGAAAGTCTGCTCGAAGTAAACGTTGACATTGAGCATGACCAGCCCGTTTTTGATGAGCGTGAGCATGATGGCGCTTGCGAAGATGCCCAGCGCCGAGAATTCGCCGCCCGAAAGCGCCGTCCCGCCAATAATCGCCACGGCGAACGAATAGATGAGCCAGTCGGCGCCTGTGGATGGCTGCGCCGAGCCCATGCGCGATATCCACAGCACGCCTGCAAGCGCCGCGAAGAAGCCCGATGCCATGTGCGCGAGGAGGATGATGTTGTCCGTGCGAATGCCCGAAAGGCGCGCCGCCTCCTGATTGCCGCCGGTTGCCAGATACTTGCCGCCCCAACACCGTGTAGCGGAAGAAATAGCCCATGATTGCCAGCACAACAATCATCAGGAAGAAGAGGTGGGGAATGCCCAGGATGTCACCCTGTCCCAGCCGCGAATAGCCCTTGGGGATATTCGTGTACGGAAAGCCCTGCGAGATGCCGGAGACGAGGCCAAAGAAGATGAACGAACTCGCCAGCGTCACCACGAAGGAGTTGAGCTTGGAGCGGACAATGATGAAGCCGTTGAAGAAGCCCGCAGCCACGCCCACGCCCAGCGCCAGGAGGGTCCCCAGAATCGGGTTCCAGCCCATGGTGTCCATGGCCCACCCGCCGATCACCACCGCAAGGCCGCCGATTGCGCCGAGCGAAAGATTCATGTCGCCGATGACGACAACAATCGCCTGCCCGAGCGCGATGAAGGCGTAGAGCGACGCCGTGCGTGAGACGTTGTAGAGGTTATACGGGGTGAGAAAGCTATCGTTGCTGATGGCAAAGATGACGAAGAGAACAATGGTTGCCAGCAACACGCTGATGTCGCTGCGGCGAAAAATCCTGCGCCACCCGCCCCCACTGCTGGATGGGGCGGCGGGCGAAGTGGGGGCGGATTGCTGTCCGGCATCGGGTTGGGCCATGCGAATTCCTCGTTTTTATTGTGTCGGGATATGACGCCCTGTAAGAAGGTCATATTCCCGTTCGACTGACATGAAATGGCTGATCAGGGCGTTATCTGAACGCACCAATGCAGGTTGCACATTGACCACACCCTAATCGCGCAAGTCCGAGCTGCTGCCTGGCGTCTGGGGGATTGCGTAGAGCCCACCCGCTACCTGCGCAGGGTTGACAAAGTATTCGCGCAAATGCGGTATGTACTCAAGGAAGATCTGCTCATGCCCCAGCGCGATATGATTGAAGAGAACGAGGTGCTGGTGAATCTGCCCCATGTCGCCCACATGCGGCACCACGGGGAGTCCGAACTTGCGTGCCAGCACGCTGACGGTGATGAACTCGCTGATGCCACCCACACGCGTGCAGTCCACCTGAATGAAGTGGGTGGCGCCCGCCTGCATGTAGTTCTTGAAGAGCACGCGATGCGGAATATGCTCGCCCAGCGCAATCCGTACCGGCGCAATCGCGCGCGCCAGCGTCTGATGGGCAAGAACATCGTCGGGGTGGGTTGGTTCTTCAATCCAGTAGGGGGACATCTGCGCCAGTTCAAGGCAGATGCGCACGGCGCGCGGCAGCGTCCACTGCTGGTTGGCATCGAGCATGATGCGCGCATCCGGGCCGGCGACGTCGCGCACAAGGTGGGCGCGCCGGATGTCACGCGCGCTCTCGGCGGAGCCCACCTTGAGCTTCATGGCCGTGAAGCCCTCGTCAATCGCGCGGCGTACGTTGTCGCGCACCTCGTCATCCTCATAATGGAACCAGCCCACGGAGGTATCGTATCCGGGATAGCCGATCTGCAGCAGACCTTCACGCTCGCTGCGCCGCGGCTGCTCGGCGCGCAGCATCTGCACCACGTCCGCCGGCTGGAGCACGTCTTCAAGGTAGGAAAGGTCAAGCAGCGCAACAATTTGCTCGGGCGTCAGGTCAAGCAGCAGCTTCCACAGCGGTACGCCCCGCGCCTTGGCCCACAGGTCAAAACAGGCATTTGTGATTGATGCCAGCGCCAGATGGACCACGCCCTTGTGGGGTCCCAGCCAGCGCAGTTGCGGGTGATCGGCAATCGAGCGGAAGACTTCCCCAAAGCCCGCCATCAGTTCCTCTATGTCCTGCCCCACAAGCGCCGTCGAGAGGGTCTCGATCGCGTTGCAGACCATCTCGGTGCCCTGCCCCAGCGTCAGCGCGAGTCCAATGCCTGTAGTTCCGGCGTCGGTCTCAAGCTGGGCGACGGCATAGGCGTATTGCGGGTTGGTGTGGATGGCATCCACGCCCTCACCCGGCTTGAGCTGAAAGCGGGCGTCGCGCGAGCGAATACGTGTGATTGTAGGAGCCATGGCGCCTCCTGGCGGCCGGCATTGGAGACTGCGGGAGCATACGACTCAACACAGAGTCGCGATTACGTCAGAAGCGACGCGTGATGCAGGTCAGTGCAGCTTGCGATAACCCAGTTCTGCGCCGCCGGAAACGGGCAGCGCCACGCCGGTAAGAAAGCGCGCCTGCTCCGAGAGCAGGAAGACCGCGACATCAGCCACTACATCTCCCTCGGGGCAAAAGCCCAGCGCGTGGATGTGATTCAGAAAGTACTCGGCGCGCTCGGGGCTGGGCTGCTCCGTCACCCACTGGCGCAGCAGCGGCGTCCACACGGCCGCGGGGCAAATCGCGTTCACTCGGATGCCAAAGGGCGCATAGTCAAGCGCCATGGCCTTCGTCAGGGAAATCAGTCCGCCTTTGGTGGCCACATAGGCGGCGTGGTTCTCCTGCCCCATCGTTCCCACCATGCTCGCCGTGTTGAGGATAGTGCCGCGCGTAGCCTTGAGTGGCTCAATCCCTGCGCGTGTCGTGTAGAGGACGCTTTTGAGGTTGACGGCAAAGAGCAGGTCCCACTGCTCATCGGTCGTCTCGTGAAGCGGCTTGGATGGGCTGCTGATGCCGGCGTTGTTGTGGATTGCATCAAGACGGCCGCAGAGCTTGATCGTCGCGGCAATCGCCTCTTCAACCGAAGCGGCCGATGTCAGATCGCAGCCAAGTGCGTGGCCTTGCGCCCCTTCGAGTTGGGCAACCGTCTCCTGCGCAGCCGCCAGATTGATGTCGGCAATCACCACGGTGGCGCCGGCGCGGGCATAGGCGCGGGCACACTCGCGGCCAATTCCCGTCGCGCCGCCGGCAAGAAAGATGACTTTGCCTTCCAGCATCCCCTGCCCGGCGCCGGCTGCATCGACCATCAGAGATGCTCCTCCGGCGTCGCTGCGCCGCTCACAATCGCGCCGATCTGCCGGGTCATCTTCTCCAGCGCCGCATCGACCTCAAGCGCACCCACCATCGCAGCCTGCACGGTGCGCCAGAGAATCTCCTCGATTTCGGGATAGCGGGCCAGCTTGGGGGGAATGACAACAGTCTCGATTGCGCGCTCCAGCAAGCGCAGCCGGTCCGCCTCCACGGGCTGCGCATCACCGCGAATCCGTTCCATCACTGAAGCGCGCACGGGAACGGAACCGCTGTGCGCCTCCAGTTCCTGCTGTTCGGGTGCAGTGAGGAAGCGGAGCAGCTCAAGCGCCTCGGGCTTGGCCGCGCCCGCCTGGGTGAGCGCGAAGGTGTGGCTGCCGCCGTACACACGGCTTTCACCCGATGGCCCGGTTGGGTAGAGCGCGAGCGCAAAATCGGCGCGCACGGGCGAATCGGCAGCCACGTAATCACCGTAGTAGCCGGGCCAGTCGCCCACGAAGGCGGCGCCCCGATCCCGAAAACAGGCATGGACGCGGTCATAGTGCCACTGTGTGATCTCGGGCGGCACAATGCCGTCGCGATAGCAGGTGCGCAGCAGCGACAGCGCCCAGCGTCCGCCCGCGTTGCAGATGTCGGGGATGAGGTTGGCCGGGAAGAGCGCCGCGCCGCCTGCTTCACACAGTTCATAGAAGGTGCCGAAAAGCCCGGAGTCCATGCCAGGGAAGACGAAACCATAGGTGGCGGGGGGCTGGTTGGCGTCCCGCGCCGCATCGACCAGTTCATCCCACGTGGCGGGCGGTGTGTGAACAAGATCGGTGCGGTAGTGAAGCAGGCGCACATCCACGTTGCGCGGCAGCGCGTAGAGTCTGCCGTTGATGCGCGCAAGTTCGATCAGACGCGGCAGAAAGTCGGCAAGTTCCGCGTCCGGCAGCAGCCCGTCCAGCGGGGCCAGAAAGCGCAGTTGCGACGGTGCATACTTGGTGTGGGTGGAGACCAGATCGTAGTCAACGTCCGGCAGGCTCTCGAGATGGGCATTGAGCGCCGGGTGGTCGGCGCTGTAGGCGACTTCGACCTCGATTCCCGTCGCGCCGGTAAAAGCGGGCAAGCGGGCATAGAGTGCGTCGTACATCGGCCCGGCAATGAGGGCGGTGCGTATCTTCATGAGTTGCTCTCGCGATGGAGGCGCACGTGTTGGCCACCGTTGGTAAAGGCCGCGTGTGCAGCATCCGCATCATGGGCGTGGAGATCGATCAGATTGAACATGCGCGTCTCGGTGGCTGCCAGGTGTTCCTCCACGGCGCGCGCCGCCGCCTCTCCGTCATGCGCGGCCAACGCCTGGCAAATGCGCCGATGCTCGGCACAGGTCTGCTCGTGATCAGGCGTCTGGAAGACATCGTAGAAACGGCCCAGTTCCACGTGGACATAGAGCGAGCGCCACGCACTCAGCAGGAACTGGTTGCCCGACAACTCGAGCAGTTTCTCGTGGAAGCGCTGATCGAGCAGATTGAAGTGCCTGTAGCCGTGCGACCAGTTGCCCACTTCCACGACTTCGCTCTCCCTGAGAATGCGTTCGAAGGTCAGCAAGTCGGGGGTGCGCACATTCTGGGCGGCAAGCCGCGCGGCGGCGGTTTCGATGAGACGGCGGACGTGCATGAGGTCGGCAACCTGCTGCGTCGTCAGCAAGGGGCTGATACGGTAGCCCTTGTAGGGTTCAACCGTGACGAGATGCTCGGCTAGCAGGCGGGCAAGCGCTTCGCGAATGGGCGTGGGGCTCACGTTTAGGTCGACCGCCAGCGCGTCGATTTTTAGGCGTTCTCCCGGAGGATAGTATTGATCCATGACGCGCCCCTTGAGCGCGTCGTAGACGCTGGTTGCGAGTAAGGTTTTGTCGTCGGCGGGTGGCTTGTGCATGAAAACAGCCCAGTGCCAGAGACAGGGCGGAGCAGCATAGCCGGCGAAGTGCACGGCAGCGGCGCCGCGATGAAGTTGGGTTGTGCGGGAAATGGGAAAGGAGGCTGCCGTTGCGCGATATGGAACTGGGAAAGTTCCCGCCGCGACAATATCCTATAGGAAAAGTACCTTAGATATAGACTTTTGTCAAGTGCATTGTGAAAAATTGATCGAACTTTGGTAGCCGGCAATTGTCACGCCGCCCGTTTGTTCCCTCGGCCCCAATGCAAGAAGCCGCAGGAGTCGATGACCCCGCCCCCATGGTCGCCCGCCTGTGATAGAATGTCACACTATGGAACTGATCCCCCTCCCGTCTGAGTTGACCGCTGACTTGCCGTCCGCCGCGCCGCAGCCCCTCGATCCGTCCGAGGCCGCCTCGTCGCAGAGTGCGGACGCGGCCGCCTCGGAGCCGGTCGCAGCGCTCCCAACATCCCTCGCCATGCCCGAGCTTGGCGCGCTGGCCTACATACTCTGCCCAACAGCTGACGAGTACATCGCCCAGTGCGAAGAGCCCGCGGCGGCCGTACTTCGCCAACGGCTTCGCGAAGCACGCATCCCGGCTGACGTGCAGGAGGCGATGGTTCACTACCCCGATATGGTGAACTTCGTCGCGCTCGTCGGTGGGGGGGTGCCCGATACGCCATCGCTGCTGCCTCTGTGGATACGCATTGCTCGGGCCATGCCGCGTGCCGATCTGCGCGTGGTCGACGAACATTCGTCGCCCCTGCTCGAGCGTCTGCTCGGCGACGACGATGATGTGAATCTCGACACAATCGAACTGCCCATGTTCCTCGTCTTTGATGAAGAATGGCACTATCAGGGACGCTGGGGGCCGCGACCGGCTGCGGCCGAAGCACTGCTTGATGAGTGGCTGGCGCAGCATCCCGAGTACGAAGCGCTTGCCGAACTGGCTGACGCCGATGGGAATGGCGCTCCGGACTTCGATGAGGCCGAGATCGGAAGTACGCCGAATGATTGGGCCGCGCTTCACCAACTTCTCATTTTGCAGATGCGCATTTGGTACAACAGTGGCCTCGACGCCGACGCAGCCACCGAAATCCTTGCGCTGCTTGCCTCGCTGCAGGATTCCCCTGCGGAGGTGCAGTAGCCAATTCGTACGGTGTGAAACCTGCCTGAGAGCGCGGCCTGGTCTTTCGCGCAAGAGGCAAGTATTGCCGCCCGCCTGGAAATGTGGGAATCATGAATGTTCGACGCTTGATGCATTGGAAGTTGGTTCTGGCCGTTTCGTTGGCGCTTATTCTCCTTGCCGGTTGCAATCGCGAGCACGAGTTCAAGGGCACCGTGTACAAGCCCGCAATTCCTGCACCGACGCTCGTGGGAGCGCAGTCTGACGGCACGTCCTTTGACCTCAAGGAACTGGGGGGAAAGGTTGTGATGCTCTTTTTTGGCTACACTTCCTGCCCCGACATTTGCCCGCTTGCCCTCGCTGACATGAAGCAGGTCAAGACCCAGCTCGGCGCCAAGGCCGACGATGTTGCCGTCGTCTTCGTGACTCTTGATCCGGAACGAGACACTCCCGAGAGGCTTCGCACCTATTTGAACGCATTTGATCCGTCATTCATCGGGGTCACGATGAGCGAAACCCAGCTTGAACAGGCCAAGAAGGACTATGGCGTCTTCAGCGAGAAGGTCGTTCCCGAAGCCAGCCAGTCCGCGGCAGACTATCTCATCAACCACACCGGGTGGACCTACGTGATCGACCAGAAGAGCGACCTGCGTGAGGTCTTTGCCACCGATGTCCCAATCGCCGACCGTGTGGAGGATGTGGGATACCTGGCGGGGAATTAGAGTAAAGCCGGGATGAAATCCGCATTGACTGCGAACAGCTCAACGCAAAGGCTGAGGACGCAGAGGAAAAGCCACTGCCTGAACTAAGTCACCATCTTGCACTCCTTTGCGTTCCTTTGCGACTTTGCGTTGAGATGTTGTTTTCATTTCGGTATGACTTTAGCTGGCCAAGTTCAAGACACGATCGCCACTGAATTCAGTCCCACGCGCAGGCAAGACGCCTTTCCACAACCGGGCGGTCGTCGCGCAATGAACCACGAATACACCGTTTTCGGTATGGTTTCGGCATGTAGCCTGTGCTAGAATGCGGCACGCTCGTGGGAGAGCGGCCTGCTGACTTTGCCTGCGTCCCGAGTGCGTTGTGCTGCAAAATGAAAAGTCTGCTGCGCCCCCGTGCGCTTTCCAAACGAACCGGCACTGCCGCAGAAGCCGCTGGCGGGCATCTGGAAATCGCGCGCGCCTTGCTCATGGCAACGGCCATCTGCATTGTTGTTAGCGCGACAGCGGCGCTCGTCGCGCTCCCGGCGCGGGCCGCGGCCGTGATCGAGTATTTCAACGCAGTTCCCAATTCCAGTGCAGTATTGCTTGAATGGGCAACCGCGAGCGAGTACAACGTGGCGGGCTTCGACGTGCTCAGCAAGAAGGTCGACGAGCCGCGCGGGGCCTACCGCCGGCTTGCATTCCAGAACGCAAAGGGAACGGCCGAACAGGGTGCGCAATACGACCTGCTCGTTACTGACCTCGCGCCCGGCCAGCCGTACTGCTTCCGCCTTGAGGAGAAGACCACCGACGAGACTCCGGGTGAGGTGCGCGAACGCTGTGGCTACGGGCTTGGCATTGGCCCCACAGCTGTCCCCAGCCCGACCGCCACGCTAACCCAAACGCTCGGCCTTACGCCCACCGTTGTCCTCTTTCCGACAGCCGTTGCGGGTCCGGATGGGTTGGTGCCGACAGCGACGATCCCGGGCATGTTTCCGCCGGACACGCCGGACCCAAATCAGTACCAGGAGCCGTTTGAGACGCTCACGCCCACGTGGACGCCCGATCCTTTGCTGCCCACGCCTTTCCCGGCCGAGCAGCCCACACTTGATCCACTCATCTACGGCACGCCGACACTCGACCCGCTCATCTACGGCACGCCCACGCTCGACCCGCTGATCTACGGCACGCCGACACTCGACCCGCTAATCTACGGCACGCCCACCGTCGATCCCTTTGCCGTGCCGCCTCAGCAATTCGACAGCCCGCTTCCTCTGCCCACGCCGATGCCGCTGCCGACTGTTCCCCTGACGCAGACGCTGCCGGCCGATCCTGGAATGCCCGGCGGCGGCGCGGCCGGAATCATTGCGGGAGATGGCAGCATTGCAGGCGACAACGGCTCATCTCCCGCTGATGCACCCACCATCGACGCGGCGCCGGCCACCCCCACGTCGCTGTACGTGATCGTTACGGCTGTGCCGACGACGCAGGGGCAGGGGATCGTGCCCGCGCTCACCCCGTGGCCCACGGCCACACCGCCGACCCCCTTCCAGTTGACCGGGCTGCTCGCCCCGACTGCGCAGAACTTGACGGTGATGCTGCTTTGCTTCATTTTCCTGAGCGCTACCGGGCTGGGAATGCTGGGGCTGCTTACCGGTCTCGTCTATATGCGCTCGCGCTCGCAGCGTGAGGCCGAAGACCTGCGCTTGCGCACGCGCCGCCGTCTCCTGTAACGCCTGGCCCATCCCTCACAACCATGCGAGCGTTCATTGCGATTGAATTGCCGCCCGAGCTCAAACCCGACCTGGGCGCGCTCCAGCAGGCAATCGCCGCGCAGTTTCGAGCCGCGCCTCAGAGGCACTGTGCGCTGGACGCCTGCAGAAAATGTCCACCTGACGCTGCGCTTCCTCGGCGAATGTGCATCTGCGCAGCATCACGCCATTGTTGACGAGTTGCGCGTTCTGGCGACTGCCACGCCACCGTTCGACTTGGAGCTACGAGGCATTGGCTGTTTTCCGAACTTCCGCAGACCGTCGATCATCTGGCTGGGAGTGTCCGGCGCCGGTGCGGATGGGCAGGCTGGGGCGCTGCTTCAATTGCAGCGAACAATTGAGACGATCGCCGTGAACGCCGGCTTTGCTGCCGAGCCGCGCGCCTATGCACCGCACCTGACACTGGCGCGACTTGATCGCCACGTTCTGCCGAACGAAGCTGTCTCAATTGGGGATGTTGTGCGCCGGGTAGCCGCTGCGCCGGAGATTGGAGGGTGGCGGCAGACACTGCACGTGGATCGCATCGCCTTCATGCAGAGCGATTTGGGTCCACAAGGTGCGCGCTATACGACGCTGCAGAGAGTTTCGCTCGGGCCCAGCGCTTCTGATTGACAGCCCTGGTTCAGCAACGAAAAGCGCCCACATCGAGGATGTGGGCGCTGATTTGTCTACATGTACGTCAGCCCTGTGTGCTCTCGCCGTTTGGCGGCGGCAGCGGCGTGCGCCGTCGGCGGGTGAGCGGCGTGCCACCCACCATTGCCGGAAGCTGCGTCTCGTCGCCGGTCGGGCCGGCCGAGGCGTCCACTTTGTTGGCGTCATCTGCCGCGTCACCATTCTCGAGCGCAGCATCAAGCAGCGTGGCCGCAGATGGTGACCGCGCGTTTTCCATCTCCTGGTAGGGGTCAGCGGAGGATGGCTGCACTGACTCCACCGCAGGCGACGCGACGAGCGGAGGAATAAAGACCGGCGGCGCAACGGGAGCGCTCGAATCCGGAATCTCGGCCACATCGACTGATGTGCTCCACGGCTCGGCCTCAGCGGAGGGCGCAGGTGCAGCAGGCGGCTGATACTCGAGTGGGCTCGCCTGCTGCGCTGCGTAGACGGCCGCGGCATCGGCGGGCCAGGCGCTTTCAGGCGCGGACTGCACTGGGGGCGAAGAGCCCTGAGCATCTGCCGCAGGATAGGCAGACGGTGGTTGGTAGACCGGCGACTGATAGGCAGGCGGGAACGGCTCGCCTGCGCCGTACCGTGTGTCCACGGGGCGCGGTGCGTCGCGGTAGCCTGTGGCCGCAACCGCCGGCAGCGAATTGACGGTCGTCGTGACATTTGCATCGCGCCAGGCGCGTTGCGGGTTGGGCATTGCCGCCGACGCCGGTGCACCCTGCGCGACCACCGGCTCTTCGTGATTCAGCAGCGCGTGAAAAAGCAATCCCAGCGGCACGCAAACGATCAACCCAGTCAGCAGGCCCCACAGGCCAAGCGCGGTAATCCCAATAATTTGCGCTTGAATCTGGCCCGGGAAATCAGCCTGGAAGCCGTTGCTGACCAACATGCCGGAAACGCCCTGCCCGCTCACACCCAGAAAGCTTCCCGCGCCGGTTGCCTGCCAGCCGTTGCCGGCCACGCCATCGGCAAAGATGCCTACGAACAGCAGCCCAACCACCGCAGGTACGCCGCTGCTCACCAGCACGCCGGTGCGATCGTTAAGACGCATGCGTCCGTTAAGCAGGAAGGTGACAAAGGGAACGGTGGCGCCGGCAAGCAGGCCGATCACGAACGCGATGCCTGGCTGCACAAAGGGACCACAGGCAAGCCCGGCCACAAAACCCGCGGCAAAGCCGCGCGCTGCCAGCGTTGGATCACTGCTCCCTGTGACAAACCAGGTGTAGAGCAAGGGGAAGAGAAGGCCCCCTGCCGCGGCAAGCACAAGGCTCACCCCGCCACGCACCATGCCCAGGCTGCCCAGAGTCTCCACTTGCAGCGGATTGGCCATTTGCCAACCGATGCCGCCGGCCAGAAGCAGCAGCGCGCCGACGACTGCAAGCAGCGGCTGATGCGCGGGCGGCAACGCTTCGGTGACCACCGCCGTACGCCGGGTTGACCAGACGCTTAGCGCCGCAAGCGCAAAACCTGCCGCCACCAGATGGACGGTGCCCGCGCCGCCGGGGTCGATGAAGCCATGCCCCAGTGACATGTTGCGGCCAAGGCCATTGAGCCAGCCACCCCCCTGCACCCAGTTGCCCGCCAGCGGGTAGACCAATGCACCCATGACGAGCGCGATAATCAGCGTCACGGTCGAGGGTGCGCGGCCGCGCAGCGCCATCACGGGAAGGGCAGCGGCGAGCATCACCCAGGGTAGATGCGCAAGGAACAGGGAGTAGGCAATTGTGGTAACGCCCGCGCCCGAAACAAACCAGCCTGAGAGCCCCGCCATCCCCCAGCCCATTCCCCACTCGGAGGAAAGAGGGCTCCACTCCCACACGAGGCCACGCAACTCGGGGTGCGCATAGACGAGCCCCACGCCGCCGAACTGGAGCGCAAAGCCAACCGCCCAGTAGGCGAACGCGGCCAGCCCGACGGCCGCGAGGCCGCCCAGTGCTGCATTCCACGCACTGTTCTGCGCAAGCGTGGCCGATGCAAGCAACACAAAACCGACCGGCACGAGCATTGCCAAACTCGCAGCAAGCAAGTACCAGACGACGGGAAGGGGTTGTGGTGTTTGCGTGGCAGCCGTTATGCCCGCCACTGCAGCAGGTGATGAGGATTCCTGCGCCAACGCCGGACTCTGCCAAAGCGTCAGCCATACCACTATGAGGATGAGGACGGCGATTGCCAGCCGGCAAAGACGGAGCGCGCGGACTCGCAGAACGTTCTGCAGCATGGTAGAACTCGCGATGATCAAGCGGCCTGGGAACGATGACGTGGCCTGCATTGGCGGCTGCTTGAGCCAGGCTGGTATGATAGCAGAGCGGCACGCATTTTGCCAAAGCAGTGCACGCAGACCGCCTGCGCGCAGCGAGGGTTCTCACGCAACATCCCGGAACGCCGGGCGGATGTGTCGACTGCAGTTCTGCGTCTCGCAAGCGTCATGCGGATACGTAGCGGCTGCTTCAGCTGCCGTTATTCTGGGATGCAGTGTGAGTGGTCGGTACGGCAGCTGATGCGAATTACCGAAATAGTCCGGTTTGAAGCCCTCCGCGGCCACCGCCATAGCCTTATGGTCATTGCTTAATTGGTTCGGTAATTGCCGCGCAACACTGCACCTCACTCCTGCCCCGTGCGGAGAGGGGCGCAAAACGAGTGCGCATTTCTCCCCTCTCCGCCCTCACGCCACGCCGGCCGCCGTGGCAAGGAACATGGAGAGGGGAGGGGGTGCAGGTGGCTGTAGCGATGCTCAACCCGATACCGATCAATACGGAAACTTCCATCAGCCCATGGCGGCCCCCGGTGACCTTTAGCCAATACTGAAACAATTCAGCAAGCGTAATAATCAGCCCCTGCGAAAAACCGTATGACTTGCGAGAGGCCATCCTTCGTGGCGGAACCCACCCCCACCACCAGAGGTTTACAGTGGGCAGCGCGCCGGCTTCCCTGGATTGTCGGGGCCGGTTTTGCACTGGCTTACGCCCTCTTTGCCGCGCCCGGTATCGTGGCCCTCTTTGACGACACGCTCGAGTTCCAGCTCGTGCTTCCCACGGCGGGCATCGCCCACCCAACGGGCTATCCCCTGTACACCCTCCTGGGCTTTGTGTGGAGCAGATTGTTCTTCCCGGTTGGCGAATGGGCTTGGCGCGTGAACCTGCTGAGCGCTCTCTTTGCCGGGGCCGCGGTGGGCGTGACATGCGCACTCGCACAGCGCATCGCGCGCTTGCAGGGAGGAACTACTTGGCCAAGCGCCGCTGCCGGCGTCGGCGCTGCACTCGCCTTTGGGCTGGGGCCGGTCTGGTGGAATCAAGCCACGGTGGCCGAAGTCTACGCGCTGCATCTGCTCTTCGTCGCGCTCGCGATGCTGCTGGCGATCATGGCCGGGGAAGCGGCCCCGGCACGGCAGCCAAGGCTGGTGGTGGCGCTTGCCGCGCTTTGCGGGCTGGCGCTTACCCACCACCGCACGACCGTTCTGCTCTTCCCCGCGCTGGCAATCTACCTGTTGCTTGCAGTCCCTGCGCTGCGCCGGCCGGGGAGGCTCTGGCTCTACTGTGGCGCGGCCCTGCTGCTGCCGCTCCTTCTCTACGCCTACATCCCCCTGCGCGCGGCCGCCGGCGTACACGATCTGAACGGGAGCTACGTCGCCTCTTGGCAGGGCTTTCTGGATCACGTTCTGGCGCGCCAGTATGGGGCTTTCTTTGCGGAGAACCCGCTGGCCGTGCAGCGCACATTGGACGATTGGCTGAAACTCGCTGGGGCGCAAATGGGCTGGGTGGTGGCCGGACTGGGGCTGGCGGGCATCGTGTTTGGATTGCTGCGGCGCACCAAAGCGCGCAGTGCGTGGTTGCTTGTTGCGCTCGCGCTCGCTGCGAATCTGCTCTTTGCGCTCGCTTACCGCGTAGGAGACGTCGAAGTCTTCCTGCTGCCGGTTTGGTTGTGTCTGGCGCTGGGCTTTGGCGGAATCGCGCAGCCGGCCACGACGTTCCTCGCCGACCGAGGACGCTCAGGGCGCTGGCTTGCCGCGGTGCTTGGGGCCGCGTTGTTGCTCGCCGCAGCGTGGGGACTTGGGGGCAGGGCGGTCATCCCGGCGCGCGCCGATTGGGCCATACATGACTATGCGCTCGCACTCTCTGCGCCCACTTTCCCGCCAGAGAGCCGCGTGCTTGGCATTGAAGGCGAGATGACAGCCATTCGCTACATGCAGGGGGCGCACGGGCGCGCCCAAAATGCGACGACCCTTGTGGCCAATGACGAGGTGGAACGGCGCGCGCTCCTCGATGAAGCAGTGAATGAAGGCGCGCCTGTCTATCTGACACGCGAGCTGCCGGGGATTGAAGAGCGCTTCAGCTTCACGGGTGATGGTGCGCTGGTGCGCGTTTGGCCGCGCGGCAAGGCCCAGGCTCCCGAGCCAACGCAGGCGGCCGACATTGACCTTGCCAATGGCGCGCTGAAACTCGTCGGCTACGATCTTGCGCTGCTTGAAGGCAGCGACGGGCGCACGGCCGACCTCGCGCTCTACTGGCAGCCCCAGACCACGCTCACGCAGACGCTCAAACTCTCTCTGCGCGTGGTGGATGATACGGGTGAAACGCTGCCGCTTGCCTCGGGCGCTCCCGCCCAGCAGGATCTCTTCCCGCTGCGTATGGTCGCACCCACGACGACGTGGCTCCCGCATGAAACTGTGCGCGACGCATATCAGGTGGAACTTCCCGTGGCCACGGACGGCGCCCGCATTCTCGCCATCGTATATGACAGTGAAACCCTAACTGAGGTCGGTCGCTGGGAGGTGCCCGTGCCGGTGTATTGACCTATGCGGTATCCTCGAAGTCGCCAAGCTTGTACAACAGCACGAGCATTACAACGAGACGAGGTCTGCGCAGAAGCGCACGGAGAATGTGACTGGGACGCTGCGGCGGATATGGTCGCACGTACAGGTATGTGCATTACGGGGCGGGCACACTGCGTGGGGCGCGCATCTCGAGTGCCAGTCGGGGCAGGGGTAGGCCGAAGCGGAGTCAATGCTGAATGACCTGCTGGAACAGGCAGATGCGCGCTTGTAGCTGCGCGTTGGAGGCTCGGGCGGCATTGGGCCGCCAGCACGGCCGGGTGATCTTGTATGCAGCAGCAATCTTGTGCGCGACAAAAGGATGACGCACGCGTACTTCCCGCCCGTATGCGCGGCCGTGGCAAGCTGCGAATTCGTCACATCATTGATTGAAGCAGCTAAGTGCTGCGTCTTGCAAGTGCGCCTATGAATCGTAGCGGGGGGCTTCCAGCCCTCCGGCAGTTGTGCCGAAAGGTCGGAGGGCTGGAAGCCCCCCGCTACGTGATGCGAGTTTTTTGCGAGATGCAGCATTAAGGCGCTGGGTGCGCCCAATGACGAGAAGCCTTGGCGTAGACGGGAACAATTGAACAGGTTCCTAATCAAGCATTGGTGGCTGTCTCGAGTGTCATGTCCAATGCTTCTTCAAGTCCAATGACGCGATCAATCAATTCACCCGCAATACGATCGTGATAACCGTCAAAGCGCAGGATCGGTTCGCGAACGGCCGCTGTGGAATAGATGCCCTGCCGGCAGAGCAGCCGCTTGAAGAAGTGGATTGATATGTCCAGGTGCTGGTTGGAGAAGCCGAGCACCGGCGCGATCTGGTTGAAAAGCGCAATCGCCTGCTCTCGCTTGCCTGCCGCATGGAGTCTGTGGATTTGTGCATAGACGCGGTGAATTCCGGTCGGCATCATTGCGTTAACGCCTCGATCCAGCGCCTCGATCATTTGCGTCACCGCCCAGCCCCCCGCCAGATGCAGTTCGCCATGGGTGGCTTCCCGTACTTCGGTGTACTTGACGCCTGCCGGCACAACCTCAATCTTGAGTGACTGAAACGCCTCTACTTCTGCGAAGAGCCGTGTAATCAGCGCGACGGGCAGCCCGTATCCGCCGAAGTCCCAATCCTGCAACATCAGAAAGCCCGGTTGGCAGCCGGCGATGGAGCGCACCTCAGTCTCGTACTGGGTGTCGTCCGCGTAGGGTATGCTCACGAGCACACCGTCACAGCCGGCCTCGATCAACTTGCCGGTGTAAAAGACGCGCGTCGTTGCGTCTGCTGCCGATGCGCCACCGATCACCGGAACGCGCCCACGCACTTCGGCCACTACGTGGCGCACCATGACGTCGCGCTCGGCCGGCGTCAACTTGCCGACTTCACTCGCCATGGCTGGTACAAGGAAACCGGCAACGCCCGCATCCAGGGCGTATGCCACGTTGGCCGCAAGTGAATCGAGATCGATTTGGTCGTCGGCCGTGAAGGGTGTGTTGAGCACCGTGACGATGCCGTTGAGTCGCGCAACGATTGGATTCATCGGTTGTGCCTCCGCAGGGGAATGGCTCCTGTCAGCCGCCGGCCTCGATGGCCGCGCACATCTCCCACAGCGCAATGATGCGTGCGTCCGGCGTCTCTGCCTGAATGTCGGCCATGACGATGTCGCACGGCGCCAGTTCGGCGTGGATGCGGCGCATGTCGGCTTCGATCACGGCAAGTGGCGCATCGTGGAGCGTGACAGGCGAATACATCACGGCACGGCGCGCCTCGGGGAAGAGCGCACGCACCTGCCGCATGTCCGAATCAATGCCCATATCGAGGTAGCCAACTTTGGGGAGCTTGATCAGTTCGGGCAGATAGGGCGTTACGTCCCAGTTGCAGGTATGCACGCCAAAACGCTCGAACTCTTCGGCGCAGCGCGTGTCGAAGGGCAGAAAGTTGCCGCGATAGGTGCGCGGGGAGATCAGATTCATCACGCAGTTGGAGATATCCATCTGATTGATGGCAAAACCCGACTGCCGCTGGCACGCTTGTACGCGCTGCGCCAACAAGATCATTACGTCGCAGATGATCGTGAAGAAGCGGTGCACGAGTTCCGGCTCGTCGCCCAGCGCAAGAAAGATGTCGGGGCCAAGGATGTTGAAGGCATTGTTGATGACGCTGTGCCAGACGAGGTAGCCGTGGATAATGCCACCTTCGGCGGCGATGGTCTCCATCTGGCCGAAGAGTTCATCAACAAACCGAGAGTTGAGCAGGGTGTCCAGATCCAGCGACGCCCATTCCTCAAGCGTGCGTTTGGGACGGTCCACAATCAGCGGCCAGCGGTCCGCCTCATACTGCAGCGTGCAGCCAAAGAGCTGGGGCACAACGTAGGCCCCATAGACGCCCGACAGTGTCCACGTGTCACGCGGGTCATCGGGATTCCAGTAATCGACCATGGGAAAGGCGCGATGAAGTTCGGCCTTCATTTTGACGAGTGCGTCGTGGCGGAAGCGCGGCTCTTTGTGCCAGCGTTCGCCCAGGTCAACACCACAACGGAGGTGATACCAGTTCGGCTCAAAGCCGAGCGAGACGCGCAGCGGCGACTCTGTGCCGTCGGCCGGCTCGCGTCGCGCCGGGCCGCTGATGGGG
Organism: uncultured Chloroflexia bacterium; assembly: GCA_963735275.1. GTDB lineage: Bacteria > Chloroflexota > Anaerolineae > Caldilineales > Caldilineaceae > UBA5069. The sequence goes on from CAVTKJ010000006.1 coordinate 349,585, forward strand.
ATGTGGTTGCGCAGTTGCAGCGTTGCCATGCCGCGCCTATCGTTTCAAAAGCCAAACTTCGGAGATGCCCGCACCGCCGGGGTTGCCGCCGCGCCCGTGCTCAACGTCCCATGTGAGCAGCAACTCACCTGTCGCGGTGGCCTCAGCAGGCACAGCGAACTCTACGGGTGAAGGTGGGTCTGCCGCGCGCCACAAAGGGGTGAATCTCGATACCATTCTGCGCCGTCAGCCGCAGGGGAACATTGGCCTTGTGGCAGGAATAGACCACGCGGAGGGTATAGCGCGCTTCCGGATCGAGCCCTGTGTAGCGCATTTGCATCGGATTGAAGTGCCACGGGCCGGTAAAGGTGCGCCATTCCCTGCGCAGCGGGCCGGGAACCTTGCGGTACGGGAAACGGCGAAGGGGACCGGTCATGAAGTCAGGGTCTTCAGCAAACGGCTCACCCGTTACAATGTGCGATTGCGCCCATGGCGCACTCAGGTCATCGTAGAAGCCGCCCGGCCCGGGGTCGCGCCGGCGCAGAATGCTTTCAATGCCCTCAATGCGCGCCGCTGTCGTCGTCAAGTTTGCGTAGTTCGACAAAGCGCGCTTTGAGCCAATCGCAGTTGTTGAGGGGAAAATCGCAGCCATCCAGTGAAGCGCCGCGCACCTCTTCCTGTGCGCCATACAGGCCAACGCTCAATTGCATGTGGGCGGGGCTTTGGAAGAGCGCTTCGGCAAGCTGAAAGAGGCGGGTGCGCAAGTTGAGCGCGGCCGGCTGCGTCACTGCGCTGTCGAGAATGGACTCCGCCTGCGCCATTGCCCTGTTCGCGCCGATGGACTTGGCCTGCCGCAGCCGATCCAGGGCTGTCGCTTCAAGTGCGTCTTCATGAATCAGCCGGCTGCGCACATAGGCGTCGTAATACGCGCGATAGAGTCCCTGCTGGAAACGCCAGTTCTTGAGGAGCCAGGGCGACGCCGCACGCTCCATTGCCTGAAACTGCAGCAAGGTCGTCTCAACGCCTACGTTGGTCGCCAGGGCTCCCTGCCAATTGCGCTCCAGCGCCAGCAAACCTTGCGCAAAACCGTCGGCATATGCCGCGCCGATGAAGTAGCGGCTGTACTCGCGCAGAATCTCCACGACGTCGGCCGCGGGGTCCCAGCCCAGCCTGCTCCACAACATCTTGTTGACATCATCGTGGCATCCTTCGGAATAGCTGAGAAAGCCAATCGTCGGCGGCTGCTGTTTGTGGAAGATGGCCGCCTCTCCAAGCGGGCGCGGGTTGATGACCTCACGCCCCTCGGTGAGCGCGAACGCAACGTCCCACTCGGGCACAGGCAGTTGGCAATCGAGCACGTGGGTGATGTCGGGGTAGTTGCGGATGGGATAGCGTGAAGGAATCTGCTCCCGGAACCAGGCCATGGAACCGTAGACCCATGGGCCATAGACCACACCCGTGAGCCACTCCGGACCCGCGTTCAGGATCTCGACGAACTCCTCCATCCACGCGTCGGAGTAGCCTTGCGGCGAGACCCACATCTGCGCGTTTGGGTGCCGGCGGTGCAAATTCTGTGTCTGTTTCTCCAGCAAAGCCATAAGCACGGCCGGGGGCGCGTGGCCGGGGTCGCCGCCGGGAACCATCACGGCGTCAATGCGGGGCAGGGCGGCAAAGATTTCGCCCCACTCATTGAGCGCGAAGTCCACCGTGGCCGCATCGGTGTAGTCCGGGTCAAGCGCCGGGTACCAGATCCAGAGATCCAGCCCATACTTCGCGGCCAGCGCCGAGACGCCCACCATCGTCTCCAGGGGCGGGAGCGGGAAGTGGATGCTCTCCATGTTGTCGTCGGAGCGAGGTGGCATCACCTCGATTGCGTTTGCGCCGAAGACGGCGAGGTCGCAAATGTACTGCTCCCACTGCGCCAGATCCCATCCATCATATGAATTGGTTTTGTCGCGGTAACCCAATTGATGGCCGCGCAAGGCGTATGCCGGCGTTGTGGAGACGTCAAGCCCTGCGGGCAGGCCAATGTGGCTGCGTTCCATGCGCAGATGGCGCAGCAAATGGCCGATACCGAACAGAACGCCGCACGCGTCGCGCCCCAGAATGGAGACAACCGGCGCGCCGCCTTCGTCCGCAACGCATACGTGGTAGCTCTCCGCCGGCTCCGGCACGCCCAATGCAACAAGCGCGCGGGCTGCGGGATCGTCAACGCCCTGCAGTGAAGCCATTGAGCCGATGCAGATCAGCGGTTGGCTCACGGCCCTCTCGGTGGCGGTCCAGCGAATGAGCGTTCGCCGCGCGACCTCGCGTTGCAGCAGTTCCACCGCCTGCGCCTCCGGCCCCGAAAGATCGGGCGGTATCCAGATGCGGGCGCTTGCAAGATCGATCAAGGTGGGCTGAATGGTCATGTAATGGCTCCAGGGAATGGCTGGGCAGACTGACGCCTGTGCCAGCATGAATCACGGGGCAGTGCGCGCTTCCCTCCACCCACCGTCATGCAGGCATATGCGCAAGCGGGTGCACGTGGGCAGCGCCGGCCGGAACACCAACCTGGGCAAGCTTCTCGGCGGTCTCGGTGGCCAGTGCCGCCGACACCTGGGCCAGCGGTGCGCGCACGCCTCCCATCTCTGCGCCGCGCATATCGGCCATCGCCTTGAGCAGAGCCAGGTTGCCGCCGTTGCGCATGGCCTGCAGGGCGAGGTCGAGCAGCCGTTGTTGCTCCTGTGCGCGCGCAATGTCACCCGCAACGAAGGCGTCATAAAGAGCCACGACAATCTCAGGCACGACATTGCAGTTGCCCGAGACGCCGCCGACCGCGCCCGCCTGGAGCGCGCGCAGCAGCAGCGAGTCGCTGCCACAAATGACCTGGAACTGGCCTTCATTGATTCCCACAAATTCGGCAAGCGTGTCGAAGTTGCCGGCGCTATCCTTGATGCCAATAACGTTGGGAGAGTGCGCCACAATCGTCTCGGCCACTGTGCGTGTCAATCGATTGTTTGTGTTCTGCGGAATGTTGTAGAGGAAGAGTGGCGTCTCCGGCACAGCATCCGCCACCAGACAGTAATGTGCGACCAGCGCCTCGTCGGGCAGCGTGTAGTAATACGGTGTAACCACCGAAACTGCGTCGGCGCCGGCCGCAGCGGCATGGCGCGCGAGTTCGATCGTCTCCTGCGTCGACGCCGCGCCAACGTGGGCAATCACAGCTACACGCGCAGCGGCTGCGGCAAGCGTAACGTCGAGAACGCGTTTGCGTTCGTCCAATGAGAGGAGCACCATCTCGCCGGTTGTGCCGCAAGGCATTAAGCCATGCACACCCTTTTCGATCAGCCATTCAATGTGGGTGCGCAGTGCCGCTTCATTGATCGCCTCCCCACCGAGTATGAAGGGCGTCAACAATGGGACAATGACGCCGCGAGCTTCAAATAGTTTCTGCATCTCCCGCAATCCTTCCTGGCCCGCCCTGGCTGCACCAGGACAGGGTTCTTTGTGCAGCGCGCGTGTCCATACTGGGCCGAGCGTTGCTCTGATACGGCGCACGAATTGCTACAAGCTTGAGAGTGCCACGCGCATGACCTCCACGGCCTCTTTACGCAGTGACACAATGATGTACAGGTGCCCGTCGAGAATCATGGTGTGGGGATAGCCGTAGAGGCCGCCCTTGTGCTGTCCGGGCCGCCGCTGCACATATTCCTCATCGGCCAGGATCAGATGTTCATCAAAGCGCACGCCATCCTGGGAAAGCGAGAGAACAAGAGGGTTGCGCGCCCACTGCGGCTCCGGATCCGGGCTGCCGACATAGTAGAAGCGTCCATCGGGCAGCCTGCCCAAATGGAACTTCGTGTTGTTATCAGTGAAGTCTGTTTCCACGGGGGTCGACCACGTTGTGCCGTCGTCCGCGCTTTCCGACACCCAGAGCTTGCCGGCATAGCCGGGGCCCGTGGTGCGCAACAGCATGTGCAGAACGTTGTCGTCTGTCTGATAGAACGAACCTTCGCAGAGGGCAGCCGGCCAGCCCATTTGGGCCTGCAGGTGCCAGAAGGTGGAGGAATCATCGGCAAAGGTGGCGGCCATTTCCGTCGGGAAGAGGCCGGTCATCCGCCAGCCCGAGAGACCGCTGGGGTCGTCGGTGTAGGGGAAAGCCGTGTTGCCGCTAATGATCAGCCGCCCCGACTGCGTTGGCTGGGGGCCGTGGTTGGGCACGATTGGACAGTGCATGTCGCGCGGAGCGCCCCAGCTCCGCCCATCGCTTGTCTGTACGGCGAAGAGCGAAATGTCCTCGTGGCTTTGGCCAACAACGATGCCCTTGCGCACAGCATCGGCCGTGTATTCGTATGGAGCGTAATAGGCAATCAATTCATCGTTGTATTGGTGAAAACCCGCAGCCGTCACGACAAGTTGCGAGTGTTTGCCGGGGAGCGAATCAACCAGTGGCTGCGGCTCCGTCCATACCGCAAAGTCGGCGGAGGAAGCGATGAGAACGCGCTGGCCCGGATGGTCTTCGTGCTCATGGCCGTTGGACCAGATGGCGTAGAAGCGTCCTTTGTAGTGGGTGATCGACGCATGATGTGAATAGGTCCACTCGCTGACCGGCTGGTAGATGCGTGTACGTGTCACATTCAGCTTGCGCCGGGGGGCTTGCGGATCGTAGCAATTGGTAATCGTCGACATCACGCGGCTCTCATTTCGCATTGGAGCGCAAATGCACGCTATTAAGAGGTTGGCTGCTTTGGCTGGAAGAGCAAATTGGGATGTGAGGCCCGCGCACGGGCCTCACATCCGCCGAGAACTGCACGGTCACGTTATGGCTACATGCGCGCTTCGGCTTCGTTGTAGATATCCTCCATCTCCTGCGCGCCCGCCTTGATGGCGGTCTGGACGGCCGCATCGTACTCGTCCATTGTTGCCTGGCCGATCACAACCTTGTCAATCAGCGGGTCGAGAATGGCATTGACATCAGTCTGAATCTGCTTGAGGCGATCGGTCTCTTCCTTGGTGAAGGCCGGAGCCAGCAGTTCGGGATGGAGCGACGGATCGTTCTTGGACATCACGTACCACGCATCGGACTCGCCGGGTGCATCCCACGTGTAGATAACGTTGTCGTCCCAGAGCAGGGAGAAGTCGAGCTGGCCTGCGCCGATCTCCGACTGGTAGGAGCGGAAGGGGTCGGCCTTCTCGGCGTACTGCGCAATCACCTCGGGCGTGAGCGCGCGTGATCCCGGCGCAAAGAGCGTCTCGAGATTGCTCGTCGAGTAGTCGTCAATGCTCTCGGGGCGGCTGCCGCTGACGGTATAGTGGGTGTCCTCAATGCCCCAACTGCCCATGTCCAGCCCCAGCGGGCTGATCTTCCAGTCGAGCAGTTGAATGGCGCGCACCGGGTCGGCGCAGTTGGCGCTGATGGTCCAGCCTGCACCGCTGCCGGCAAAGCCGCTGAAGTCGTTCTGGCGACCGCCGCGCGCACCCTTGATGATGGGGAACGGTGTCCATGTCACATTGGGGTCTGTTTCGCGCATGGCCGCATTCCAGCGCACACAGAAGCTGAAGTTGTCCCAGGCGAAGATGCCCTGGCCGCTGCTGTTCTTCTCGTGCCACTGGTCAGGAGTGGTGTTGGCGAAGCCCTGGTCCAGCAACTGCTCCTTGTAGCACTTGGCCATGAAAGCCAGCGCATCCTTGATCTCGGGGTGGATTTGACCATACATCCACTTGCCGCCGTCAACCTGCTCCTCATAGTAGAGGCCGTCAATGCCGCGTGCCCAGCCACCCACGCCGCTGCCGTACGGATACCCCATGATCATCATCGCACGCTTGATGCCGCTCTGCGTGCCTGTCTGGCGCGTCGTCCAGCCGGCGGTATCGGGGTTGGCCTTCTTCATTTCGGTGAGTGCCACGTAAAGGTCGTCAAATGTCTCGGGCATGGGAAGGCCCACGGCGTCGAGCAGATCCTTGCGCACCATGGGCATGGGGGCCAGCAGCTTGGTGTTGTAGCTGGTGGCGGGCACGATGTAGAGTTCGCCATTCATGCGCAGGCGATTGACGGTGTCGGCGTGCGTGGCCATGAACTTCTGGAGGTTGGGCGCATGCTCTTCGATCAGCGGCATGACGGGCACAAAGACGCTGGGGTCGGCAAAGTCGCGAATGCTGTTAAATGGCGCGTTCATAATGTCCGGCACCTGCTGCGTCGCCATCCACACCTGTTGCTTGGCCGCATAGTCGGCCGCAGGCACAGGCTGGAAGTTGAGTTTGACGCCCGTGGCTTCGGTGGTTGCCAGGTGAACCGGTGCATCCTGGATGATCGGCTGCGAGGGGTGCTCACCGCGTGTAATGACGAACTCGATCAGCTCCTTGGCGCCCACGGCTGCAGCTGCGCCGGCGGCCGGCGCCATAGGGGCTGAGCCCGGCGCACATGCGGCAACGACCAAACCCAATGCTGCTGCTGAACTGACCTGCATGAACTGACGTCGTGAAATGGTGCGTGACATGCGTAAGCCTCCGGTTGTCTAGGTAGTTTGGCGAGCTTCTGCGTCTTGAAGACTGTGGATGCGGGAGCTGGTGCGAACGATGTGCGAATAGGCGACTCCTTTCACCAGGGGCGAGAGAGCACGTTATCCTTTGACGGCGCCAGATCATGACGCCCTGGACAAAGTAGCGCTGCACGAAGGGGTAGACGAGAAGGATAGGAAGGGTCGAGACCATGATGGTCGCATACTTGAGCGTTTGCTCAACGGCGGCAAAGTCGGACGCGCCGCCCATTTCATTGGTCTGGTCCATGTTGCCCAAAATCACGATATTGCGCATGACCAACTGGATTGGAAACTTGTCGCGATCGTTGAGGAAGATCAGCCCGTTGAAGTAGTCATTCCAGATTGCCACTGCATAGAAGAGCAGAAGCGTGGCAAGCACTGCCTTGGAGAGCGGCAGTGCAATATGATAGAGCTGCTGGAAGTCATTGGCGCCATCAAGAATTGATGCTTCGTACAACTCTTCAGGAATGCCCTGAAAGGCGGTGCGCAGGATGAAGAGGTACCACACATTGATGGCGCCGGGCAGCACCAGCGCCCATATGCTGTCGATGAACCCGAGCCGAATGATGAGCAGATAGAGCGGTATGAGCCCACCCGACACAAACATCGTGAGCGTCACAATCCAGGTGAGCGCCTTGCGCCCGGAGAACTTGGGCCGCGCCAGCGGAAATGCGCAGAGCACCGTCATGAAGAGGTTGATGGCTGTGCCCACCGTTGTATAGAGGAGCGAGTTCCCCAGGGAGCGGAGCACCGCAGGGTTCTCGAAGACCAGTCGATACGATTCAAGCGTGAATCCAATCGGCCACAGGCTGACCTCACCGCGCAACACGGCATTGCCATTGCTCAATGACACAATCGTGATGTAGTAGAAGGGGTACAAGGTGACCACGATCACCAGGCCCATCAGGAAAATGTTGAACTTGTCAAAGAGCCGTGAGGCAAAGGTCTTGTCATAATCAACCATCTTGGCCAGCTCCTTTTGCTACCACAGACTCGTCTCGCCAAAGCGCTTGGCAATCCAGTTCGCAACAACGATGAAGAAGAAACCAACGCCCGACTGGAAGAGCCCAACGGCGGTTGCATAGCTGAAGTCAGCTCCCAGGATGCCACGCCGGTAGATGTAGGTGCCCAGCACATCGGCCGTCTCGTAAATGGCCGGAGAGTAGAGCAACAGGATCATCTGAAAATCAAGCGTGAGAAGCTGGCCGATGCGCAGCAGGAACATAATCGTCACGGTCGGCGCAATCCCCGGCAAGGTGATGTGGCGCATCCGCTGCCAGCGGCCTGCGCCGTCAATCACGGCCGCCTCCACCAATTCGGAGCTGATCCCGGTAAGTGCGGCAAGGTAGACAACGGTCGCCCAGCCGGCATTCTGCCAGATGCCGGAAAAAGTGAAGATCGGCGCAAACCACTGGGGCAGTTGCAGCCAGGGCTGGGGGGTGCCGCCCAGTTGCTCGACCACCCGGTTGATGGGGCCATCATAGGCAACGAAGTTGACAACCATGCCGGCCACAACCACCAGCGAGATGAAGTGGGGCAGGTAACTTGACGTTTGCACCAGCCGCTTGAAACGAGGTGTGCGCAGTTCATTCAGCAGCAAGGCCAGGATGATTGGCGCAGGAAAGCCGATCACCAATTGCCACACGCGCAACACAATGGTGTTGCGGATGAGCACGGTTGAGTACGGATTGCTGAAGAACTCTTCAAAGTATTTCAAGCCAACCCACGGACTCCCCGCGATGCCTTTTCCGATGTTGAAGTCCTTGAAGGCCAGCGTCAGACCATAGAGCGGAACGTATTGAAAGACAATGAAGTAGGTGAGGGGCAGAAGCACCATGAGGTACAGATACTTGTCCCGAGCAAACCGCGCGTCATGCGCGTCGTGAGCGGCAGCTTGCGCTTGTTTGTCCCGATCTCCAGTTTTGATGCATAGGTCGTCGCCATGTGGACTGCTCGCTCCTTGCAGTTAGCGCATGCTGACAGGCGTCAGCGCCGTGTGAAGTGGCGCAGCGATTGCTGAGGCGCTTGTGCCGTTGGTGCTTTCCGGCGCCAACACCAGCGCCTGCCGTGTGGGCACATAGCCGATGCGGCGCGACGCCTCCTGGGCGGCGTATCGCACGCGGTGCGCCAGGTAATCAAGTCGATTGCCAACAATTTCCGGGTCGGCCCCGGAGATGCTGCACACGCCAATGATTGCATTTGACGCGTCAAAGATGGGGGCGCCAATACAGTAGATGCCGAGTTCGTGCCCCTCAATGTCAATCGAGTAACCGCGTTGTTGCGTTGCTGCTACCTCTGCTTGCAGCGTCGGCAGGTCGGTAATCGTCTGTTTGGTGAACCGGGGCAAGCCGACGCGCGCAGCAATCGCTTCAACTTCGGTGGGCGGCAGATAGGCGAGCATTGCTTTGCCGACAGCCGTGCAGTGAAGATGGGCGCGTTCTCCGACGGCGGTGCGCGCCTGCAGGCGCGAGGAGGATTCGACGGCGTAAATGTAGAGACAGTAGTCACCGTCGCGTGTTGTCAGGAAGACCGACTCCCGGCTCATGTCTGCGAGTTCACGCAGCAATGGCGCCGTCCTGTCGCGTAGTTCGACGTTCACGCGTACCGATTGTGTCAGCGCAATAATGGCCAACCCCAGCGCGTATCGGTCGTCCTCAACCCGCTCCACCATTCCGCACGCGACGAGCGTGGCAAGCAAGTTGTGGGTGGTGCTCTTGGGCAGTTGCATGCGTTGCGCAATCTCGCCAAGCGTCAGGCGCGGTTCGCCTGACGAGAACGCGTGCAAGATATGGATCGCTTTCTGCACGGATTGAATCATGCGAAGCCTTCTCTCCAGAGGCCGATTTCATCTGCGGCAACAATGGCATGGCGAATCTGCTCACGCCTGTATGTGTAGACCACATGTAGGAGGTGGTCACGAGCCTGAATGATTGAGGGGTAGGAAAACTCGCCGGCGCCGGTTTCGAGGTCAAGCCGGCGTGGCCATGTCACACCGTTGTCGTTGGACAGCAGGATTGAGAGCGGGGTGCGCCCCTCAACCACAGGGTTGCATACAAGGGCTATGCGGCCATCCAACAAACGGACTGCATCGAGGCCGCTGTTTGAATTGAGAAGGTCGGTTGCTAGCGCCTGCGTCCAACTACGCCCATAGTCGAAGGAGTCCGACATGCAGACAGCGCCGATCCGCTGTGTGCTGCGCAGAAGCATGCGCACGCAACCCGGGGCATACTCCCACACCGTAGGTTGAATGACGCCTGAGAAGTGCTGGGGCAGTTGCAGTTGGCCCGTGGACGCATCCCAGGTGGCGCTGACGACCGCATCTGCGTCACCTGCGCCGAAGTCGGGAGCGAGAATCGGGCCGCAGCGTTCCCAGGTGGCGCCTCCATCAGCGCTGATTTCCACCCAGCCGGTCCAGTTGCGCCAGGTCTCAACGGAGGTTGGACAGAGAACGTTTCCATTGCTGAGCGTAATCGGCTTGTTCTTGGCGGGGCCCAGCAAGCCGGCGGGGAGCATCGCGGGCATCGACCATGTAACGCCGCCGTCGCTGCTGCGCAGCGAGAGCCCGGACCACGAAGGCACATCCGGTCCTGCCTTGTAGAAGAGCCAGGTTACACCGCCGCCGTCACAGAAGAGCACTGGATTCCACAGCGGTGTGCCCATTGCGTCTGCGCAAACCGAAGGCGCAGACCAGCGGCCATCCTGGTATCGTGCACTCCAAATGGCCACATCGGGATGCCCCTCGTGCGTACCCGCGAACCACGTCGCAAGCAGTTCGCCCGACGCGACCTCGACAATGGAGGCTGCGTGACATGCGGGGCAAGCGTCTGAACCGAAAAAGACGGGCGTTGTGCGCGCCATTGCGAGGCCGCCTGAACCAGTTGTGATTGAAGAAGGAGCTTGGGAATGGGGAGCGTTCATTATCGTGGAACGCTATTCCGTGTGTGTGTTTAGGATACCACTAGTAGGAACGAAAGTCAACCATGAATATCACAATGCGTATCCCAGTGGGTCTATCCCAAGTTCGTGGGGAGTTGCATGGTGGATTTCATGGAAAGGGACGTGCGAGCGTGGAGGAATGCATTAAGGGTGGAGGAATGCATTGAGGATAGAGACAGGGGCGGTGAATCAGCGAGAGTCAAGGGAGCAGTGCACGGCAACGTTGATGGCGGCGTCGGAAGAGCGTCTTTGCCGGCAAGGTGGCGGGAAGGCTGTTGACACAACGCAGTGCCACCGGCAGGTTGGCAAACGACTGCAGGCTGTCCGAGAGTGGCGGCGCGCACAGGCGGCGGCGCGGACAGGCGGTGGCGCTTCGCCCTAAGCCCAATACTCAGCGTCAGATGGAGAAGCGCAGGGGGCTCGCTCTCGATGATGCAATCATCAACTTGCAGCACTCGGTCCGGAAGCGACTCCAACGTGAAACCGGGATAAGATCCGCATTTGCTGCAGACTTCGCAACGGAAACACGCCGAAGATGCAAGGGCGCAGACGAAAAGCAAGCGCCTGTTCCGCCAGATAGAGCTTGCCCTCTTGTGGCATGAACTCGGTGCTGTCCGCCAGCCAGCGGTAGTTGGGTCTTTCTGCCGTGAAGTTCGGTTGCAACAGGTTGGGCGCCGCTGTGTGGCCGGGCGCACGCCGGCTAAGGCCGCGAAAGCGTCGGGCGGGGCGCGGCACAATGGCGTTGTCACGCATGTTTCCGTTCCTTGTGGCCCTCCCTCACTTGTGGACCCCCCTCAATCGTCTATGGACAGTCGAGTTATCTGTCCATCAATTGGGGGCAGTCCAAGGCGCGGAGACGCAGAGTCACACAGAGAGCTGCAAGATGCAGCAGTTGTGGTTCTCTGCGTTTCCCTGCGCCTCCGCGTCGCTGTTTCGCACTGTGTTGCGGCTAGCTGTACTCTGGCAGCAAATCCCCGTGCGCCTCGATCAGGTCATCCACGAGGTGCACAATCTGGTCCAGGTCCAGCTCGGCGGCGGTGTGCGGATCGAGCATCGCGGCATGGTAAATGTGCTCGCGCTTGCCGGTCAACGCGGCCTCAACGGTCAGCTCCTGCACGTTGATATTGGTGCGCATCATAGCCGCCAACTGGATGGGCAGCGCGCCCACCTTGGTGGGCTGCAAGCCGTTCTTGTCGACTAGGCAGGGCACCTCGACGCAGCAGCCCTGGGGCAGATTGTCAATCAGCCCGTTGTTGGTCACGTTGCCGTATACCACGCGCGGCGTCCCCGTCTCTATGCTGTGGATTATGCCCGAGCCGTACTCGTGGCTTCTCTCCACCTTGTTCAGATTCTCAAAACTATTGACAACAAGCGGCATGTGCTCGGATGCGACGCCCGCCTTGGCCATCGCCGCGGTGAAGTCGGCCGTCAGGTCCAGGTCCGGGTTTTCGAGCTTGCGGCGCGTGAAGTCCCAGGCGGTAATCTGCACTTCGCAGCGGCGCAGGTACTCGTCCAGCGGAATGTTGAACTCCTCGATGAGATCGGGGCGGTCGCGCTTGATGAACCAGGGCGTATACTCGGCAAAGTGCTCTGAACTCTCGGTCACCGAATAGCCGAAGCGCTTGAGAATCTCGTAGCGCACACGGTTCCAGTCGGGCACGCGTCCCTCTGCGGCCACCTGGCGGATGAGCGGGTAGAGGTCTTCCGTGACGCCGCCCTGCTTGCGCTCGAAGGTCAAGTAGAAGGCCATGTGGTTGATGCCTGCGCAGAGGTAGTTGATCTCCTCGATGGGCACACCAATGTCTTCGGCAAGCTGCTCCGAGGTGCCCTGTACGCTGTGGCAGAGCCCCACCGTCTTGATGCTGCTGGCGCGGCTGATGGCCCAGCAGTTGATCGCCATGGGGTTCACATACTGGAGGAAGGTCACATCCGGGCAAAGTTCTTCCATCTCGCGGCAGTAGTCGAGCAGCACGGGCACGGTGCGCAGCCCGCGCATGATGCCGCCAATGCCAAGCGTGTCGCCAATCGTCTGTTGCAGCCCGTACTTCCTGGGGATCTCGAAGTCGGTAACGGTAGCGGGCTTGTAGCCGCCCACCTGGATCATGGCAATGGCATAGTCAGCGCCCTCGAGCGCCGCGCGGCGGTCGGTGGTTGCTTCAATCACCGGATGCGCGCCGGTCGTCTCGGCAATCTTGCGCGCGACGACGGCTGACGTGGCCAGGCGCTCGGGGTTGATGTCGTAGAGGCTCAAGGTGGAATCGGCAAGCTCGGGGTAGCTCATGATGTCGCCCATGAGATTCTTGGCGAATACTGTGCTGCCGGCGCCGATCATTGTCACTTTTGGCATTTCATTTTTCCTTCATGATGAATCAGGACGATTTGTTTGGTTCAAGCCGACGGGCGAGCGCGGGCAATCCGCGCCAGGCCGCTAAAACGAGCAGAAGCGTTTCACCAAGATTCCACCAGAAGTGGACGGCGATGCGGGGCGCAGTCGTGAGTCCTGGTATACGGCCGCAAAGCGCGCTCAAGGCCAGCCAGCCATCGCGACCGAGGATGCCCGCCTGCGCCTGGATCACAGGCGGCGGCGCGACGACAAGCGCACGCAATTCGTTCAACATACTCAGATAGCGCACAAGCATGTACGTGTGCTCGAGGCTGTGAAGCAACGACCACGCAATCAGCAGTACGGCCCACACTCCACGCATCCCGCGCGCATAGAGGTAGCAAATGGCCGCAAAAACAATCCAGTTCCACGTGAAGTGCACCCATTCGGCATTGAGCGCAGAAAGCAGCCCGAAGGCGCCGGCGGGCGGGCGGTCCAGCACGTAATATTGCACCACCTGCACAATGTGTTCGAGAAAATGAAAGGATTGCAGCGCGATCAGGACGCTTAGCGCCACGGCGGCAAGCCCGTAGTACTGCAAGTCATTTTGCCATTTGATCGACATGGGAACGCCGATCACCGCCAGCGCGATGATTGTCGCGCCCCACACGGGCATTTCGGCGCGCCAGACGAGCATGCCCCACAGCAAGAGCGCCACGCAGGCCGCAAGTGCAATCAAGCGCGGGTGACGGCCAAAGCCCAACAGCCTGCTCAGGGTCAAACCGCGCTCTTCATCCTGGGGATTCGACAGTGCGCTCATGGCCAATTACCTTGGAAACAGATTCAGTCGCTGCCCTGCTGCAACGCGCTCATGCGGGTGACCGTCACTTCTGTACCCGCTGCGATTCCTTCTACCACCGACACGGCGCCGTCGCGCCAGTGAATTTCGAGCGTCTCGATCGTCGCCGCCGCAGGAACGCCAAAGTGCATTTGCGCCGGGTCACCGGAGAGATACCCGCTGCCGGCACGCACATCGCGCAGGAGATCACCGGTATCTGTGTGCAACGTCGCCGCAGCGCCCACAGAGAAGAGATTGTGCGTGCCAGGCGAGCGCAGATTGACGACCAGACCCTCACCTGCGGCGCACAACTGGTTCTCGAACAACTGCGCCGCTGTATTCAGGTTGTTGACCACAATGTCCAGGTCGCCGTCGCCATCGAGGTCGGCCATGCTCATGCCGCGCCCGCTGCGTGTGGAGCCAAGCCCCCATTCGGAAGCGACCGCGAAGTCCCCTGCACCGGTGTTGCGCAGCGCCTGGTTCTCCTCCACCATTTCGCCGCCGGGAAGATAGTCAAGCAAATCGGCGGCAATCATGCCATTGACGACGTAGGAATCCAAGTCGCCGTCGTTGTCCAGATCACCAAACTTGCCCGACCAACTCCAGCCTGTTGCATCGAGCCGCCGTGCGTACGAATCGCTGCGGAAGCCACCGCCGGCTTGCCCCACCATCAGGGCATTCTCCGACCTTTGTGCGCTGCGCCAAATCCGGTTCTGGTAGCTGTGTTCCATCAAAGGCAGCCACCGGGTCACCGTGGCAACATCGCGCTGATAGGGCTTCATATCGGTAGCAAAGTAGTCCCACCAGCCATCGCTGTTCACGTCACCGCGTTCAATGCCCATTGTGCTGTGCGCTGTGAGCGGAAAGGGATTGGCAGGTTCCACCCCGGTCTCGGTTTGCAGCCACACCATGTCGGGAACGTCAAAATCGTTGCCCACCCAGATGTCTGGCCGCAGGTCGCCGTTGAGATCCCACACGGAGATTGCCAGCGTTTCGGCGTCGGTCGCCAGTTGCTGCGCTTTCCACGCGCCGTCATCCTGGAGGTAGAGATTGATGCCGGCTTTGGCTTCAAAGAGCGAGTTCGGGCCGCTCTCCGAGACGAAGCCTGCATCGTACGCGCCGGTCACCAGGTCAAGGTCGTTGTCACCTTCCCGATCCGCCCAATTCATTGCATACGCGGGCAATGTGACACCAGGGAGAGACGTGTGTACAAACTCCCGGTCGCCTACATTGCGCAGCCAGGCCGGCGACGTTGACCCGCTGGTAAAGACGATGTCGAGGAGGCCGTCGCCATCCACGTCGACGGTAGCGACGCCACGCGTGCGGAAAACCGCAGGGACCTCTGCGCGGGTGAAGGTCAGCCCACCGTCGTTCCAGAGCAGCGTCGACGCGCCGCTCAAGTTCGCCAAAACGATGTCGAGGCGGCCATCACCGTCAAGATCATTGATCGCGAGCCCGGCGCCGTTGCTGTCAAAGAGGCGTGTGGGGCCCCGCCCTGTGCCCGTGGTGTGCTCCAAGTCGTGGGCGACAAATGTCTCTGAACAAGGCGCGGCTGGCGATTGCAGAGGGCGCTGGACCAGAGAGAATGCTGCTTGAACGGGTGCGCTCGGCGCTGGAGCCGCGTCCGGTGCACTTGCCTGCGGTGCGCACGCCCCGAGAAGCAGGATTGCCAGCCCAGCCGCGAGACGCGCTGCCTTCATCATCACTTGCACGCCTCTTGACGTTTCATGCACGCATACCCGCACTGCCCGCAACCAACAGGCCGGAGCACCTGGATACCAAACCGGCGTATCCAGGCGCTCCGGCAGGAATGCTACTGGAACAACTTGTTGACTTCTTCGTTTGCTGCCGTCAGCGACGTCACCGCATCAGCCTGGCCGAGCAGCACGCTCTGGATTGCCGGCCTCATGATCGAGTCAATGTTGGAGGCAAAGTCCGTGACGGGGAAGAGGAAGGTGCCACCCTCTTCAAGCGCCTGTGTCGTGAAGGCCGAAACGTCCAGGCCCTTGTCGCCAAAAGCCTTGAGCGCATTGTCGACGGCCGACTGCTGCGCCGGGAAGACGACGCCATAGGTGCCCACAACGTCGGCGCAAGCCTGCGAAGCGGCATACTTCACCCACTGCCAGGCTTCGGGCTGGTGCTTGCTGCCCGTCCAGATCGAGTCGGCAAGGCCGTTGAACATGCTCTTGCGTCCTTCAGGTCCCTCGGGAAGGCGTGCAAAGGCGAACGGCACTGTGGAGTTGGCGGCGTAGGCGCCGATCATCCACGAGCCGTCCGATGTCATCGGCACTGTACCGGCCTGGAAGATCGCGGAACTGCCCAGGCTCGATGACTGCTCGAACGGCATAATGAGCCCCTTGGCCATCATGTCGGCAATCCACTGGATCGAGGAGGTGAAGCGGGGATCGTCATAGTAGTACTTGGTCGCGTACATGCCGTCGGTGTACTGCCAGCCCGTCGTCGACGTGAGGAAGGACCACTCGGTCTGCCCGTAGGAGCCGCCGCCCGAGTCGCCTGCCAACACATAGCCGTACTGCTTGACCTTGGTCTTGTCATAATCAGGGCTAAGGCCATTGTTGCCGTTCTCGTCGATGGAAAGCTTGGCAATGATCTCGCCAAAGGTGCCGCCATCTTCGGGATTCCAGGTTGCGCTGTTCAGCTCGTCAACAGTCACGCCGGCTGCTTCCAGGGCATCCGTGTTGTAGACGATGGAGACGGTGTCCCAGTCCTTGGGCAGGCCAAAGCGCTTGCCGTCGCGGGTCCACAGGTCGGCAAGGTCGCCAATGTAGACGCTCAGGTCAACGCCGTCGGCGTCAACAAGGGGCTGGATGTCGACCAATTGCTCCTTGGCGGCGAATTCCGGGTACTTGGCCAGGTGATTCGTGAAGACATCCGGGGCCGTGCCCGAAACCATGCCGGTCTGAATCCCGTTCCAGTAGTCATTCCACCCGCTCTGGGTGATGTTGACCTTGATGTTGGGGTTCGCGGCCATGAAGTCATCGGCGCACTTCTGGTAGGCGGGCTGCTGGTTCGCGTCCCACAGCCAGTACTCAATGGTGACGGCGTCGCCACTCGCGGCCGGGGCGGCTGCTTCGGCCGGGGCCGCGGCGGCATCGGCCGGGGCTGCTGCGGCGTCTGCGGGTGCAGCAGGCGCTGCAGGCGCAGGCGCGCTGCCGCCACAGGCCGCCAGCATGAGTCCGGCAATGAGCAGGATTGCTGTCATTGCATATAGCTTGCTCTTCATCAACTGTCTCCTTGGTCTGAGTTGTACATGATAGACATACTTCCGAATCACAGGACTGCAAGACGTGTCGTGCCACTGGCTTCCTTGTCTGACTCTCGTGTCGCTTCCCTCCTTTCGCAACCACCAGCAGGAAAGAAATCGCACGAAAGTGAATATCCCTCACGCGTCGGCACATTCCGCGCTGACGGGAGAAATCCCATTGAATACGCGCTACTTGATGCCCGTGAACTGAATCGAATCCAGAACCTTGGGGGCCAGCAGCAGGAAAAGGACGAAGGTGGGAATCAGCGCCAGCGTGGTGCCGGCCATCAGCCCGGTCCAGTCGGGGGCGCCCTGGGGCGTTTGCGAGCGGAAGATGCCCAAAGCCACCGTCAGCACGCGCACGCTCTCCTCTTTGCCCACAATCAGCGGCCACAAGTAGTTGTTCCACGAACTGATCAATGTCACGATCGCCATCGTTGTGAGCGCCGGCGTTGTCATGGGCACCACAACGCGCACGAAGGACTGCCAGATACTTGCGCCGTCGATGCGCGCCGCCTCTTCCACTTCGCGGTTGATGCCCAGGAAGAACTGGCGCAGGAAGAAGACGGCGAAGGGTGTCATCAGGAAGTATGGCGCCACAACCCCTGCAAAGGTGTTGAGCCAGTTAAGCTGCCGCATCAGGATGAAATTGGGGATGAGCGTGACAATCGCAGGCACCATGAGCGCCGAAATATAGATGAAGAATATCTGCTCACGGAACGGGAACTTGAGACGGGCGAACGCATAGGCCGCCATCGCGCAGAAGGTCACCTGGCCGGCAACAATCAGCCCTGAGGCAATCATCGAATTGCGCATTGCCAGAATGAAGTTGATCGACTGGCCCGAACCGCCCAGCGAGAGGTTCGTTTCAAAATCAAGCAGCCCCAGCACACGCTGGAAGTTGATCAAAGTAGCGCCGGGCGGCAGGAGCGACGCTGTGTCCTGGAAGACCAGCTTCGGGAAAGTGAGCGCCGTGCGCAGCATCCAGTAGAAGGGGAAGAGCGTGATCGCGATGAGCAATATCATGCCAATCCACGCGAACATCCTCCCCCACGGAAACTTTCGGCGAGGTTGCGTGCCTACGGCAGGCGAAAGTGCAGTTGTGCTTGACATGGCCGGGCCATCCCTTCTGAACGTTCAGCAAGTCGTTGATGGGCAGACAGCGTGCTACATGTCCGACTCACCGGCGCGTGTGATGCGCATTTGGATGATGCTCACGATGACGAGAATCAGAAAGAGGATGACCGAAATCGCAGTTGCATAGCCCATCTTGAAGCGCTCAAAGGCCGTCTGGTAGATCAGGAAGTTGATGACTTTGGTTGCGTTGACAGGGCCGCCCTTGGTTGTAATCGCCACAGTGTCGAAGAGCTGGAACGAGCCAATAATCGATGTGACGACCACAAAGACGAGGACGGGACGCAACAGCGGAATGGTGATGCTCCTGAACATACGCGACTCTGAAGCGCCGTCGATTGCTGCCGCCTCATAGACCGACCCCGGAATGGATTGCAGGCCGGCAAAGATCAGCAGCGCCGTGTAGCCGACATACTCCCAGATGTTGATTGCGGCAATCGTCGGCATGGCATATTTGGGCACATTGAGGAATGGCACAAGCGGCAGGCCGATTCCCGTGATCCAGCGGTTGACGATGCCCAGCGCCGGGTCCAGCAGCCAGAGCCAGAGCAGGCCCACGACCACGGGGGGCATGAGCCAGGGGATAATGATGATCGAGCGGATCAACATGCTCTGCGTCAGGCGGTGCATCATCACAGCAATGACGAGCGCCAGCAACGTCTGCAGTGGAATATTGAGGAGGACGTAGTAAACCGTCACCTTCAGCGCGTTGAGGAACTCAGCGTCTTGAAAGAGGTCATAATAGTTCTGCAGGCCAATGTACTTGGCAGGGCGCAGCAAGTCCCAGTTGGTAAAGCTGATGAAGAGGCCGCGCACTGCGGGCACAGCGTAGAAGGCAATGAAGCCGATCAGGCTGGGCAGGATGAAGAGGAGCGCCGTCAGCGTTTCGCCCCTGAAAGGGCTTCTGCGCGGTGGGGTGGCGGCTTTGGTGGAAAGAACCTGGGCGCTTGCAGTCATCCGAGTTGCTCCTTGTTCAGCGGCATCGACGCAGCACCCAGGAGGCGCTGCAGCTCAACGACCAGTTGCTGTGGAGAGAGGGGTTTGAGCAGGTAGAGCGCGGCTCCGGCGCTGTAGGCAGTGCGCCGTTCGTCGACGACGCTGCAAATGATAAACGGGACACCGCTCGCGGCGCCTTCGCGCAGAAACTCCCATGCTGTCGCGATGGTAGCGTCGCTGGTCTGATCCACGCTTCCCGCCAATACCGTGAGAAAGGGCTCGAATACGACTGCGAGGATCGTTTCACTACGCAAGAGGGCTTGCCCCGCCTCAATGGTTGCTGCCTGATACACGTGCCAGAAGCGGCCCACTTCACGCGCATAAAGCTGTCGGGTGGCTTGGTCTGGTTCAACCAGCAGCACTGCGTTTGCCACTCCGGTTGACGCCTGCGCGTTGTCGCCGCGATTCATACCGAGCGTCTCCGTGTGCAGTCCGCCAAGGTTAGCGGCGCAAATCAGTCGTGCGTGCTTGTCGCGGGCGGTTGCAGTTGGCAGCACCAAAGCATCAGCATGCGCGCATTGACTTTCCGTCAACTCTGTCAGCCAGGAATTCGTTTGTACGGTTGGGTCTTGATGGCACAAGCATAGACCACAATCCTCGCATGCGTAGCGAGGATTGTGACCGCTGATTGGAGAATTGTGACCTGTTTTGGTGGCTTGTTCAGCCGGGGAGCGAAGTGTTGTCGCTATTCCGTGCAATCTCGTCTGCGGCGCCCAGCGCGCGATAGGCGACAGGCGACTTGCCCGTATAGCGACGAAAGATGCGCGCAAAGTACGCCGGGTCATTGAAGCCGACGCGCAGCGCAACGGCGCCCACCGGCAGATATTCTTCGTCCAGGAGCAAGGTGCGTGCGTGCTCGACGCGCAGGCGCGTCAGGTATTCCCAGGGTGAAAGGCCCAACTCACGCTGAAAGATACGCGACACGTAGGAGGGACTGACTCCCAGCACATGCGCCAGGTCGTCCCGGCCAAAAGGTGCGCCAAAATGGCTTTCCATGTAGGCAGTGCCCTGGCGAACGAGCGCGGTGGCGCGGTCCTGCGTTAACTGGTAGGTCGGTCGCGCCGGGTATGGCGGTGGCGCCGAGGCTGTGGCTGGGCTCGCGTCGGCTGTGGCGTGCAGAGGCAGAGTGAGTTTGCAGAGCGTGCCTTGATTGGCGCCACTGCGCATCTCCAAACGGCCGCGCATCAGGCGCACCAGGTGGCGTGCGATCCCCAGGCCCAACCCAATTGGTGCATGGCCGCCGGCATCGGCTGCGTCAAAGGGCGCAGCGCCGTTAAGATTCTCGAGCAGCGTCGGCGCGATGCCGACGCCGGTATCTTCGATCCAGATGTGCAGGTCATCCGTAATTGTGTCCGCCATGGCCCCCAGGCGCACCGTGCCCACAGTGGTGTAACGCGCCGCGTTGCTGAGAAGCGTAAGCAAGATAGTGCGAAGGCGCAATGGGTCGGCATAGAGCGCCGGCAGCGAAGCGGGTAACTGCAACTGCCACTGGACCTCCGAAGCGCTGCCAAGTGTGTCCGCGGCGCTATGAAAGAGATCGCCGAGGAAGGCGTTCGGCTCAATTCGCTCGGGGTAGAGGGGCAGCGCGCCACTTTCGGCCTGCGCCAGATCAAGCAACTCATTGATGAGCCGGTTGAGGTCGGCAGCGCTTTGCTGGATAAGATGGAGGTCCTGTATGAGGTCGCGGTGCAGTTCGACTCCATACGGATTGGGTTCCTCAAGCGCACTCTGCGTGTAGCCCAGGATGACGTTGAGGGGTGAGCGCAAACCATAGCTCAGATTGGCCAGGAGGCGCGCCCGCATTCTGTTACTCTCCTCAGCCTCTGCCTTGGCTGCCAGCGCCCGCGCATAGAGCAGGGCGTTCTCGATGGCGCTTGCCAATTGGTCTGCCAGCATTTGCAGCGCATCGAGCTCGGGCTGGCTGCGCACGGTGCGCTGCCGGCTGTGCAAATCGAGCAGCCCCATCGTCTTGCCGCCGTAGCGAATGGGGAGGACCACGCGTGCGCGTGTTTCGGGCCAGGCCGGATCGGGGCGAAAGCGCTGACTGGACTGCGTATCCGGCACGTAGACGGCCTGGTTGCGCAACAAGGCGCTAGCCAGGATTCCCGCGTCGCCGAGCCGCACATAGACCGGGAGCGCCTCATCCTCCGAAGCCAGAATCAGGCACTGCTCCTGATCCGACCAGCGCAGAACCTGCACGTGGTCATAGCCATAGCGCGTGCAGATGATGCCCGCGAGAACATGAGAGAGATTCTTCCACTCAACCAGTGCGCCGAGACTGCGGTTCATCTCGATGCCCGCCTGCAGTTGGCGTACGCGCTCTTCTTCCTGCCTGCGGTTGACATTGACGAGGCGGCTGGGCAAATCGGCAATGTCTACGAGCTTGCGCGCGGCGACGTGAGACGCGTTCTCTGCTGTCACCAGTTCGAGACGATAGTCAAAGTGGTCGGGCAGCGGCTTTCCGGAAGCGGCGCGGACGGCGTACTCGGCGAGCCGGAAGCCCAGTTCAAGCGGGCTTGTCTCAACGGTGCAGTGCATTGTGCCGGAGACAATTGCGGCAATCGCGAGCGGGTCGCCGTTGACGCCTGCGACAAGCGTTGTCGCGTCGGCCAGGCCGAGTTTGCGGCAGACTTCGGCTGAGGCCAACGCGACGGGGTCTGAGAGGCCAAAGATCGCGTCAATTCGCCCGCCGGGAAAGAGGGCGCGCAGGGCGTCGGCTTCCTCGGTGAGGTGGGCGTAAACATCACCGTATTCCCATTCGGTGGGGAAGTGGACGCAGCGGATGTGCGGATAGCGGCGCATGGTTGCGTGAAATCCAACGAGGCGCGTGCGTGTCGTTGCCAGTTGGTCATCCAGGCCGCCTGCAAGCAGCAGGTTCCCAGAGCCACCCAGACGATTCGCCAGGGAGTTTGCAGAGAGTTCCGCGGCGCGGTCCAGGCCGCGCACACTGACGAGCAAAGGATGAGTGAGCGACGCCTCCTCGGCGCAAATCACCGGCAAGCCGCCATCGAGAATGCTGCGCAGGAGCGCGTCTGGCGGCGTATGGCTGATGAGGCTACGCACCTCGCTTACGCGCAGATCTTCCAGCAGGCCCAGGCTCTTCTCGCCATAGATGTCGCCCGAGATGCGCGCCATACGGATCAGGTCGACTCCGAGTTCCTGGGCGCGCTGTTTGACGGCTTCGCGTACCTGGACCCAGAAGGGATCCCCGGGGGAGAGGGCGAAACCAATGCGCAGCGGTGCAATTGAAGGTGTTTGCAAGCGCGGACTGGAGATGGACATAGTCACGAGACGATTTCGTGTCGCCTGAGTGCCGGCAACGTGGTCGCAGCATCAACACCGGCAGTATAGCACGCTCGCAGCCCTGTGCCTGCGGCTGCAGCGGAGGGCATTGCGTGCCGAAAGCGACGCGATTTCCGCAATCATGGGCGCCGGCACTCTGCCGGCGCACTCGGCGTACGGCAGAGTGCCGGCGCCTACGCAGCGCATGCCGTTGCGAAAGCGGGCATCACGTGCCGAGTGACCTACGTACCTTGAGTAAGCAACACTCACGCCCATGCGCCAAAATGTTAGCCATTACTAAAATTTTGTTTTATGACATATATCATGTATATTTAGGGACAATGGAATCTATCGAGTTTTGGCGGGATACAGTGGATACTGAAAGTGGACGCCATCGGCGCCTGCTCTGCAATGAACGATAGACGGAGGACGCGTATGTACTACCCTTTGTTCTGGCTTGTGGTCGTCGTGGGGCTGGCCGCGCTGCTGCTCTGGCCAAAGCGCGGGCTGCTGTGGCGCTGGCAGCGCGATGAGCAGGCGGAAAATCGCATTCAGGTGGAAGACGTGCTCAAGCATCTCTACACCTACGAAGTGGATTCGCGCCGCGCAACGCCCGCAAGCATCGCTGGGCGCCTGCAGATCTCCGAGAACGACGCGGCGCGGCTAATCCAGACGATGCAGGAGCATGGACTTGTCCAATGGGGTGATGAGCGGCTGCAACTCACGCCGGATGGGCGCGCCTATGCGCTCCATATCGTCCGCGCCCATCGTCTCTGGGAGCGCTATCTTGCGGATCAGACTGGTTATGACGAGAAGCAGTGGCATGCCCAGGCTGAGCAGATCGAGCATGAACTCACGCCTGAAGAAATGGCGCGCCTCGCGGACCGCTTGGGCAATCCCCTGGTTGACCCGCACGGTGACCCCATCCCCACGGCAAGCGGGGAACTGCTTGGCGGCTACGGCCAAAGCCTGACGACGGTCGCACCGGGACAGGTCGCACGCATTGTTCACCTGGAGGACGAGCCCGAGGCAATCTACGCCCAGCTTGTGGCAGAGGGATTTTACCCCGGAATGCTGGTCAAAGTGCTGGCGCAATCGCCTCAGAGCGTGCGCGTCTGGGCGGACAACGACGAGCACTTGCTCGCACCAATCGTCGCCGCAGCAATCGCCGTCGAAGAGGTTCAGGTTTCCTTGCCCGCTGCAATCGTCAAGGCAACTCTGGTCGATTTGGCGCCGCCCGCGCGGGGCGCGTGCTTGACATCTCGCCCCGCTGCCGCGGCGCCGAACGACGGCGTTTCCTCGATCTGGGCATCGTGCCCGGAACCGTTGTCGAGGCGGAACTCGTGAGCCCCAGCGGCGACCCGACGGCATATCGCATTCGCGACACATTGATTGCCTTGCGCCGCGAGCAGGCATGCCT
Source organism: uncultured Chloroflexia bacterium (assembly GCA_963735275.1). Taxonomy (GTDB): domain Bacteria; phylum Chloroflexota; class Anaerolineae; order Caldilineales; family Caldilineaceae; genus UBA5069. The sequence continues at coordinate 373,279 of CAVTKJ010000006.1, forward strand.
GATCCACATCGAAAAACTGCCGCCCGAAGGGGCGCTTGTGGCCGAAACCGAGGCGGTGTCCGCATGAGCGAACAGAAAATGGCGGTTGCGACAGCAGGGTGCGAATCGTGCGCAATCCACAATCAAGCCAACCTCCATCGCCTGGGTGTGGACATGGCCACCTGGGATTTTGTGGTGGCGCTGGCGGGCAATCCCAACGTGGGCAAAAGCACCGTTTTCAACTCCTTGACGGGGCTGCGCCAACACACCGGCAACTGGCCGGGCAAGACCGTTAGCCGCGCCGAAGGTGGCTTCGAATATGGCGACCAACGCTTCAAGCTGATTGACCTGCCCGGCACCTACTCGCTTCTCGCCACAAGTCTCGACGAGGAGGTGGCTCGCGACTTCATCCTCTTCGGCCAGCCTGATGTCACAATCGTTGTGGTCGACGCAAGCCGTCTTGAGCGCAACCTGAATCTTGTGCTCCAGGTGCTTGAGATTACCGATCGCGTGGTTGTCTGCCTGAACCTGATGGATGAGGCGCGCCGCCACCATTTGAAGATTGATGAGCGCCACCTGGCGCGGCGGCTGGGCGTTCCAGTGATCGCAACGACCGCCCGCTACGGCGAGGGGCTTGACGCACTCCTTCAGGCCGTGCGCGACGTGGCAACGGGAAGTTTCGTCTGCCAACCCCACCGACCTCATCGTGAGGCCCCCAATGTCGCTGCGGCCGCAACCAGGCTGGAGAGCCAACTGGCCGTGCTCTACCCGGACCTCCCCAACGCGCACTGGGTGGCACTCCGGCTCCTCGATGGTGATGAAGGCATTGTCCGGGCGCTGCGGCAGGGGGAACTGGAGGCGCTCGTCCATGGCTCGGCCGATGAACAGCAAGCGGACCTTGCCGCGCGCATCGAACTGTCCACCGCTCCGTCGGTTGTGGACCTCGACGCCCAGGCAATTGTCGAAGATGCCGCGCGCCTGCGTCTAAGTCTGGGTGACTTCCATGAACAGTTGATGGAGGCGACCTTTGCCGAGGCCGCAGATATTGCCGACAGCGTCGTCACGCGTCCGGACAAATCGGCCACCCTGAGCTTTGACCAGCGCGTCGACAGACTCGTCACCAGCCGCGTCTGGGGCTTCCCCCTGATGATTGCGCTCTTCGCCACAGTCTTCTGGATCACGATTGTGGGCGCGAATATCCCATCGGCCATGCTCTCGGATCTCCTGATCGGGCGCATCTATCCGTTCCTCCTGCAGGTGGCCGACACCATCGGCATGCCCGCCTGGCTGAGCGGGCTTCTGATCGATGGCGTCTACCTTGCCACGGCGTGGGTCGTTGCCGTGATGCTGCCACCGATGGCGATCTTCTTCCCGCTCTTCACGCTGCTGGAGGACCTTGGTTATCTGCCGCGCGTCGCCTTCAATCTGGACAATGTCTTCAAGAAATCCGGCGCGCATGGCAAGCAGTCATTGAGCATGATGATGGGCTTTGGCTGCAACGCCGCCGGAATCGTCGCGACGCGTGTCATCGACAGCCCGCGCGAGCGGCTGATTGCGATGATCACGAACAACTTCGCGCTCTGCAACGGTCGCTGGCCCCTGCAGATTCTGGTTGCCACAATCTTCATCGGCACGATGGTGCCGTCGTATCTGGCGGGTATCGTTTCGGCGCTTGCCGTGGTAGGCATCGCTCTCCTCGGTGTATTCCTGACCTTTGGCGTATCGCGCATGCTCTCGCGTTCGGTGCTCAAGGGCGAGGTTTCCACCTTTAGCCTGGAGCTGCCGCCCTACCGCCCGCCGCGCGTCTTTCATACCATCTACACGTCGCTCATCGACCGCACCTTCTTTGTGCTATGGCGGGCAATGGTCTTTGCCGCACCGGCCGGCGCGGTAATCTGGCTGATTGCCAACATTGACATCGGTGGTCAGAGCATCGCCGAGTCATTGGTCAACTTCTTCAACCCATTTGGCCTGCTGCTTGGTCTCAACGGGATCATTCTGGTGGCCTACATTGTGGCAATTCCCGCCAACGAGCTTGTCATTCCCACGATCCTCATGCTTTCGGTGCTGGTCGCCGGAATCAGCGGCGCGGGGCAGGGGCGGGCGTCCTCTTCGATACCGACTCCGGCGCCGCGACGCTCAACATCCTGCATGCCGGTGGCTGGACATTGCTGACGGCGGTCAACCTGATGCTTTTCAGTCTGATCCACAACCCATGCAGTACGACGATCTACACGATGTACAAAGAGTCGGGAAGCCGCAAATGGACTACGGTCGCGGCGCTGCTGCCGCTGGCAATGGGTTTCACCATTACCTTCGTGGTTGCCCAGGTTTGGCGGCTTGTAGCGTAGATGGCGTGGCGGACGGCTAATGTGTCAAGGTAACGAAGCGAGGCTTCCGAATTCGGAAGCCTCGCTTCGATCGAAGTTCGGCCAAAATTGGGTGTTGACGCCACGCTGAGATCATGCTACATTGTGTTCAACTTACACGTGTAAGTTGTCACGTGTAAGTTATCACGTGTAAGTCATGGTTCCCCACTCCCACCCTGTCCGACCTTGCTCTTGCACCGAGGCGCTCTCTGCAATGCGTCCAACCCAGAACGATGTCGCGCGTCTGGCCGGTGTCTCACGCGGGACTGTTTCCTACGTCGTCAATGGCATCTCCAGCGGCAACGTTACCATCTCCGAGGAGACGCGCGCACGCGTTTGGCGGGCCGTTGAGGAGTTGGGCTATGTTCCGGACGCCGGCGCACGCGCGCTGCGCTCGGGTGCAACCCACACCATTGGCTTGGTTATTGCTGACCTGGACAATCCTCACTTTTGGCAGCACGCCGTGGGCGTGGAACAGGCAGCGCGTGCGGCCGGTTATCGGCTGCTCCTTTCCAGCCTCGCGCTCAACCTGCAGTATGCTGCCGATATCTTCACCGATTTGGCCGGCGGGCGCATTGACGCTCTGATTCTGACAGGCATGCTGAGCGATCAATCCAGCGAGGCGCAGATGATTGCCGCGCGCTGCCTGAAGCGAGGCCAGGCGATTGTGGAAATTGGCGACCAGAAATTCGGCAACCGCCATTTGGACGCAGTCATTTCCGACTATCGCACGACGACCGAGGAAGCGATGGCGCATCTGCTTGGCCTGGGACACAAGCGCATCGGCTTCATCTTTGGCCTGGTTGAGGATGACCAAGGCCAGGATCGCCTGACACCTTATCGTCAAGGGCTCGCTGCTGCCGGCATCGCAGCAGACCCCGCGCTGGTGGTCAAGTGCGGGCCGGCGCTCGAGGACGGCTACCACGCCGCGCTGCAACTCCTGGATATGCCTGATCGCCCCACGGCCATCTTTGCCCTCAATGACCTCATGGCCATCGGTGCCATGCGTGCCGCGGCTGATCGTGGCTTGCGTGTGCCCGACGATCTCTCGCTTGTAGGTGCGGATGACATTCCAGCCGCCAGCTATCTGGTGCCACGGCTGACGACTGCAACCAAGGAAGCCTCCCTCCTCGGCCGTGAAGCGGTGCACATGGTGCTTGCGCGCCTGAAGAACCCTGCGCTGCCAATTCAGCGCGTCCATGTTCCGGCCCGTTTTGTGATCCGCGAATCGACCGGGCCCGCGCCTGCAGTCGCATCGTCGCCGGAAGCCGCCTGCGCTGCGCTGGTGCGCGCCAAATGACCGCGTGTTCTCACGTCATCCTGCTCTGGCCGGATGCGTTCCGAATCAAGCACAAACCGCCGCACGGCGGTCAGTTCAAATGGCAGAAAGGACGTTTGCCTATTCCAGGATGATTCTGCACGTTTTACAAACCTCAATCACCAACGATTCTCACCTGCTTTGGAGGAGATAATGAAGGCTACCAAGTTTCTGAGTGGTATGATCGGGACGCTCAGCGTCGCCGCCATTCTGGCCGCGTGCGCCCCGGTGCCCGCTGCCGCCCCGGCCGCAGCGCCCGCCGCAGACGCAACTGCACCGGTTACGATGACTTTCCTGGTCAATGATGGGCCGAGCGACGTCGCAACGGTTACGGCGCTTGTCGACGCATACATGGCGCTCAACCCGAATGTTACGATCAACATCGAAACGCGACCGGGCGGCACTGAAGGCGACAATGTCGTCAAGACCCGCCTTGCAACGGGCGAAATGACCGACATTTTCTACTACAACTCGGGTTCCTTGCTCCAGGCCCTTCACCCGGCTGACACTCTGGTCGACCTCTCACAGGAGCCGTTTGTTGCCAACATAGTCGATTCGTTCCTCCCGACCGTCTCGCAGGGTGAGGGCGTATATGGCGTTCCCACCGGCACAGCAATGGGCGGCGGCATTCTCTACAACAAGGCGATCTACGAGCAACTCGGCTTGAGCGTACCGACAACCTGGGAAGAGTTTGCAGCCAACAACGAAGCGATCAAGGCCGCAGGCATCGCACCGGTGATTGCCACCTACGGTGATACCTGGTCTTCACAGTTGTTCGTGCTGGCCGATTACTTCAATGTACAGGCCGCGTTCCCGAACTTCGCCGAGGATTACACCGCCAACAAGGAAAAGTACGCAACGAACCCTGCGGCGATCAAGGGCTTTGAATACCTGCAGGAAGGTTTTGAGAAGGGCTGGTACCAGCAGGACTTTGCCACAACGAAGTATGACCAGGGGCTGAAGCTGCTTGCTGACGGCGTCGGCGCTCACTACCCAATGCTCTCGTTCGCGCTGCCGACGATTGCCGTCAATTCGCCGGACAAGATCAACGACATCGGCTTCTTTGCGCAGCCCGGTTCGGACAGCGCCAACGGTGCAACGATCTGGATGCCCCCGGGCACGTACATTCCGCAGACCACATCGAATGTTGATGCTGCCAAGGCATTCCTGGCATTCATTGCCTCGACCGCAGGCGTCGACGCAATCACGGCGCAGGTCGCGCCGTCGGGCCCGTATGTCGTCAAGGGCGCAACCCTCCCGGACGACGTGCTCCCCGCTGTGAAGGATATTGCGGCGTACATCGATTCGGGCAATTCCGCACCGGCGCTCGAATTCCTCTCGCCCATCAAGGGACCATCACTCGAGCAGATCACCGTTGCTGTCGGCACTGGCCAGATGACGGCCGACGAAGGCGCAGTGAATTACGACAAGGATGTTGAGAAGCAGGCGCAGCAGCTCGGTCTGCCCGGCTGGTAGTCACTGCGTCTCAAGGTCTGGCCTTTGCCATGATCCTGGGGCCGGCAATAGCCCGCCGGCCCCAGGAAGTCCAGTGATCACAACGCCCTTGACGATAGCGAATCCCCATGAGTGAATCCACGCGCCCCAAAGCGGTTCTGCGCACTTATCCAAACTGGTTCTATCTACCTGCCGGTTTCGTGTTCGGTGTCTTCTTCGTCGTACCAACCATTCTCGCGTTCTATTTCAGCCTGACCCGCTGGTCGCTCTTCGATTCGACCTTCATCGGGCTCGACAACTACCGCACGTTTCTGGGCGATCCGATGCTCATGTCGGGTTTACGAAATACGCTCATTTACGCGGTCCTAACGAGCGGATTCAAGGTCATCATTGCCCTGCCGCTTGCCATGTTGCTCACCTCAAATGTGCACCTCAAGGGTCTGTTTCGCTCCTTGATCTTCTTCCCTGTGCTTGTGAGCACGGTGGCCGTCGGCATCACATTTTCCACACTCATGCAGCCGACGACCGGGCTCATCAATGTGACCCTCCGCTCCCTTGGCCTGCCGGCGCCGGACTGGCTCGGGAATCCCAACCTGGCCCTCTATTCTGTGGCCATTGTCGACGTGTGGAAGGGAATCGGCATCGCGATGGTGATCTTCATCGCGGGCATCTCCTCGATTCCACTCGACTACTTTGAGGCAGCGCGACTTGAGGGCGGCGCGTGGGTGAAGTTCCGCCACGTCATCCTCCCGCTCTCCCGCAATGCGACGTTCACGGTCATCCTGCTCTCGTTCATCGGCGGCTTGCGGACGTTTGATCTGATTTGGACAATGACGAAGGGTGGCCCCGGCTTCGCCTCGGATGTGCTCACATCGGTGATCTACAAGGAGTATCAGGCCGGGTTCTACGGCCTGTCGACGGCAGGAAATGTCGTCCTCTTCGTTCTTGTCACCATTATTGTCTACCCGCTGATGCGCTTCTTCAATCGCAGGGAGATTGAGCTATGAAAGTCCGGAAGTTCATCGCGAACATATGGGTGGACGTCGTTTCGCTCATCGTCATTGGCATCGTCTTCGTCGTGCCATTCGCATTCATTCTGACGACCGCGGCCAAGACACGCCAGGAAGCTTCGCTCTTCCAGTTCAGTTGGCCGAGCAATTTCCAATTGCTCCAGAACATCCAGGAGGTCATGGCCTTTGGCGATTACCGCATGTATCTGGCGCTGTGGAACAGTACCCTGCTGACGGTCGGGTCGGTCACGCTGATTGTGCTGTTTGCAGCGCTTGTCGCCTATACGATGCAGCGCCGGGCGGATCGCACCGCCGCAGTGGTCAGTTCGATCATGCTCGCGGGCCTCATCATCCCTCCCGCGGTCGTGCCGACGATCTTTCTGCTGCAGTGGATTGGACTTTACAAGACCCTCATCGGCATGACCTTCATCGAAGTCGCCGTGAACCTGTCCTTTGCAACGCTAATTCTCAGAGCGTTCATGGCGTCGATTCCGAAGGAAATCGATGAAGCCGCCATCATCGACGGCGCGTCGCCCCTCCAGGTCTTCTTCAGGGTCGTTCTGCCGTTGTTGCGACCAGCCATTATTACCGTGATCGTTGTATCGGCAGTGGGAATCTACAACGACTTCGTCGGGCCGCTCTATTTCCTCCCCGGCGCGCAAAATGTAACGGCGCAGCTTACGCTCTACAGCTTCATGAGCCAGTTCGGCACGCAGTGGAACCTGCTTTTTGCGGACGTTGTCGTCATCACGATACCGCCCCTCATCATGTTCATATTCTTCCAACGGGAAATTGTTTCGGGTATGACAACCGGCGCAATCAAGGGCTGAGGCTATTCCTCCGCCACGTATGCGTCTATAGCACAACGCCGCGAAAATCTACCGTCTGTTTTGCACAGTGAGCCCCTCCCGAGTAGCTCGCTGACCCAGCAACCACCCATACCAAATCACCAGGTGATCACAAAATGAGCGACTTGCAAGCAGAAAATCGAGTGACCGTAGGGCCGGTGCGTTTCGAGCACCTGCGTGAAACGTTAGGTATCGGTGCGGCGCGACCGCGGCTTTCGTGGATTGCGAACAATGCGGCCGATGACTGGCGCCAGTCCGCATACGCGCTGCAAGCGTACGCCGCCAATGGCGAACTGCGCGCAGAGACGCAGCGCATTGAATCGAGCGAGTCTGTACTTGTGGAATGGCCTTTCGCACCGCTTGCCGCGCGCGAACAGTGCAGCGTGCGCGTGCGCGTGTGGGGTGCTGACGGCAGCGTCTCGGCGTGGAGCGATCTTGCCTCAGCAGAGGTGGGCCTTCTCGACCCCTCCGACTGGAGCGCACGCTTTGTCGGGCCCGACTGGGACGAAGACACCACCCGCTCCCAGCCTTGCCCCATGCTGCGCAACGAGTTCGACCTGCGCGGGGCCATTGCCCAGGCGCGCCTCTACATCACCTCATTGGGCGTTTACGCTGCGGAGATCAACGGCGCGGCAGTCGGCGATCAAGTCATGCCCCCAGGCTGGACCAGTTACGGCCATCGTCTGCGCTACCAGACATACGATGTGGCAGAGCTCCTGCACGAAGGGCGCAATGCGATTGGCGCAATGCTGGGAGAAGGATGGTTCCGCGGCCGCCTTGGCTACCACCTGGGGCAACGCAACATCTACGGCGATCGCCTGGCACTGCTTGCCCAGCTTGAGGTGATCTATGCAGATGGCTCGAGCGAACGCTTTGTCAGCGACGAAAGTTGGCGCGCGGCGTTGGGCCCCGTGGTGAACAGCGAAATCTACGATGGTGAGACCTACGATCCGCGCCGCGAAGCGGCCGGTTGGTCATCGGCCGGATTCGACGATTCCGCATGGTCCAGCGTCAGAGCCATTCCGTGGGATATGGCGACGCTCGTGGCGCCTCTGGGTCCGCCTGTGCGGCGCATCGAGACCGTGGCGCCGCAGGCTGTCATCACTTCGCCATCGGGGAAAACCATTCTCGACTTCGGCCAGAATCTGGTTGGCTGGCTGCGGTTGACCGTACAGGGACCGGCCGGTCAGACGATTACGCTGCGCCACGCCGAAGTTCTGGAGGATGGCGAGGTATGCATGCGCCCGCTGCGCTATGCCCTGGCCACTGACCACTACACGCTGCGCGGCGGCGAGGTGGAGACGTGGGAGCCCCGTTTCACCTTCCACGGCTTTCGCTATGCTGAGGTCAGCGGCTGGCCCGGTGAACTTGCACCCGATGCAATCAGTGCGATTGTCTGCCATTCGGATATGGAGCGCACCGGCTGGTTTGAGTGCTCCGACCCGCTCGTCAATCGACTTCACGAGAATGTGCTCTGGAGCATGCGCGGTAATTTCTTCGACGTCCCCACCGATTGCCCACAGCGCGACGAGCGCCTGGGGTGGACCGGTGACATTCAGGTTTTCGCACCCACAGCCAGCTTCCTCTATGACGTGTCCGGGTTCCTTGAATCCTGGCTCGCCGATCTTGCGGCCGAGCAGGCGGCGGCCGGCGGAATCGTCCCCTTCTTCGTACCCAACGTCATGGACCCACCGGAATCGCCTGCTGCGGCCTGGGGCGACGCGGCCGCAATTGTGCCGTGGGTGCTCTACCAGCGCTACGGCGACAAGGCCATTCTCGCCAAGCAGTTCGACAGCATGCGCGCCTGGGTGGATTGCCTGGCCGAGACTGCGGGGCCAAGCCGTCTGTGGGAACAGGGCATGCAATTCGGAGACTGGCTCGACCCCAAGGCGCCGCCCGATAACGCCGCCGACGCCCGCACGGCCCCCTATATCGTCGCAACGGCCTACTTTGCCCGTTCGGCCGAACTCGTAGGGCAGGTAGCGGAGGTCTTGGGGCGCAGCGACGACGCCGAGACCTATCGTGCCCTGGCCGCCGAAGTGCGCGAGGCTTTTGCCCAATCCTATATCACCCCGGCCGGGCGACTGCTCAGCGATGCGACAACCGCCTATGCCATGGCGATTGAGTTTGCGCTGCTGCCCTCGGCCGAACAACGGCAGAAAGCCGGGGCACGCCTGGTGCAGCTTGTGCGCGGCAGCGGCTACCATATCAGCACCGGCTTTGTTGGCACACCCCTGGTTTGCGACGCCCTCTGCGACGTCGGTGAGTACGAGGCCGCCTACCGCCTGCTGATGCAGCAAACCTGTCCTTCCTGGCTCTATCCGGTAACCATGGGCGCCACCACCATCTGGGAGCGGTGGGACAGCATGCTCCCCTCGGGCGAAATCAATCCCGGCGAGATGACCTCGTTCAATCACTATGCGCTGGGTGCCGTGGCTGACTGGCTCCATCGCATCGTGGCAGGGTTGGCGCCGGCCGAACCGGGATACCGCCAGATCACGATCAAGCCCAACCCTGGCGGCGGGTTGACGCATGCCTCGGCACGCCATCGCACCCCGTACGGACTGGCTGCGTGCGCGTGGAAGATTGCTGACGGCGCAATCACCGTGGAGGCGGAGATTCCTGCCAACACGACGGCGGTTGTCCACTTGCCGGGCCAGGAAGGTGAGCCGCTCGAGGTTGGATCAGGCAGCTTCGCGTGGACAATCCCCTGGAATCCGGTTGTCGTAACCTATCCCCCGATTACGCTCGACAGCACCCTGGGCGAAGTGATCGACCAGGCCGAGTACTATGAGGCGCTGATGGACACCTTCAAGCAGCACAACTCCGAGTTCATCACCCGGCTGGGCGGCCAGACGGACATCACGCTGCGGCAGGCGATTCGGCAGAACGTCAATAGTTTGGTGCTCGAGAAGCAGATTCGCATTGTGCTGGGCGAGACTGCGGCGTAGATTGACGCATGCATCTCGGACGAAGCGAGGCTTCCGCAACAGGAAGCCTCGCTTCGCGTTCAAAATGCGCCTGGATGTGCGTGGGCGGCGGCGCTTTGGTATCATCTCCCCGCCCGCACCTTTGCGCGCCCTTGTGGAGACCACAGTGACAGATTCTTTCTGGGAGAAGCTGCCCCGACCAATCATCGGCCTCGCGCCAATGAACGGCATCAGCGACTTCCCCTTTCGCTACATCCAGAAGAAGTATGGCAACCCCATGGTCATCTACACCGAGTTCACCGCAGTGGAGCGGCTGAGCATCGGCGACGATGATTTGCTCAAGGATTTCCTCTTCGACGAACTGGAGCGGCCGATTGTCGCGCAGATTTACGGCCACCAGCCGGAGCAATTCCGGCGCATGGCAATCCTTGCCTGCGAACTGGGCTTTGACGGCATTGACATCAACATGGGCTGCCCCAGCCACAGCATTGTGCATCGCGGGGCGGGGGCCGGGTTGATTCGCACCCCCGCGGTTGCGCAGGCGATTGTCGCCGCGACCAAAGCAGGTGTATCCGACTGGTGCAACGGCCGCAATTTGCGCGATGATGCCAAGGTGCCGCGCCGCTTTGTGGCCAAAGTGGAGGCGCGCCGTGCCGCGTTGCCCGCCGCATTCCAACAGCGGCGCGCCCTCCCCGTAAGTCTCAAGACGCGCATCGGCTACGAGACGCCGGAGGTGGGCGAATGGATTCCCCGCTTGCTGGAGAGCGAGCCGGTGGCCATCGCCATCCACGGGCGCACATTGCGGCAAGGCTATTCGGGCAGCGCCGACTGGGACGAGATTGCGCACGCGGCGCAGTTGGCGCAGGGCGCGACCACGCTGATTCTGGGCAATGGCGATGTGGAGTCGCTCGCGGATGCCCGCACACGCGCCGCAGCCTATGGGCTTGACGGGGTGCTGATTGGTCGAGGCAGCTACGGCAACCCCTTCATTTTTATGGATGGTGAAATCCGTGCAGGCGACGAGGATGCGGCCGGCGCACCCGACCGGCGGTATGCGCGCATGCAGCTTGCGATTGAACATTCGTATCTCTATGAGACGAGCTTTGGCAGCCGCAAGCGCTACCGCTTCATCCCCATGCGCAAGCATCTGAACTACTACGTGCGCGGCGTTCACTCGGCGTCGCACATCCGCCAGACGTTGATGCGCACCACCTCGGCGGCCGAGGTGGAGGCGATCGTGCGCGGCTACCTTGAGACATGCACGCCTTACGCGGCATTGATTCCGGCGTAGCGGAATCCGTCGGCGCTGCTCCATAGTCAAACGAAGCGAGGCTTCCAGATGCGGAAGCCTCGCTTTGCCAAGGATCCACGGACACAGGGCGTCTCAACAGTCGACTTGCTGCAACAACAGCACCTCATCTCGGCCCTTCTCCGCATGGAGAAGGGCCGAAGATGAGGTGCTGTTCGCGGTGCAATCGACAGTTGCTAACTCCAGAAATGCCCTTACGGACAAACGGACAAATTGCCGGTTGACAATCGTTGCGCACGGTGCTATCTTGTTGATGGCGGTGTCGAAACGCTTCGATAAAGCAGCTCACGCAGGCCGGTTTCCCCAGTTTCCCGAAAACCCCAGTCACTTCGGATCGCGTGCCAAGCCAATGGCAACCATTTCGGACGTTGCGCGTGTGGCAGATGTCTCGGTGAGCACTGTCTCCTACGCAATCAGCGGCATCCGTCCCATCTCCGCCGAGACACGCCGGCGCGTATTTGCCGCGATGGATGAACTTGGCTACCAGCCCCATGCCATGGCGCGCGGGCTTGCCAGCAAACGCAGCCGCATTCTCGCCCTCCTCTATCCCACACAGTATCGCAGCCTGGGGTTGACTGAAATCGAGTTCGTTGTGGCCGCTGCCGATAGCGCAGAGGCTCGCGGCTACTACCTCATCCTTTCGCCTTCAGCGGCGAATCAGGCGGCGGAAGTACGTCGGCTCGCGCAATTAGGGCTTGTGGACGGAGTCATTCTCATGGAAGTGCATGAGGATGACGCGCGCATTGCCGAATTGAGCGCGCTGGACTTTCCGTTCTCCCTGATTGGGCGCTGTGCGGACAACAGTGGCCTTGATTCCGCCGACACCGATTTCGAGAGCACGATGGATGCCGCCGTCCGCTACCTTGTCGAGCGCGGCCACCGGTCAATCGGCTTCATTACGCAGTCACAGGCATCGATTGAGGCAGGCTACGGCCCCACGGTGCGCGCGTGCAAGTCGTTCACCGACGCCCTTGCCTGGTACGAGGCGCATGGCTCAATCCAGTTTAGCGCCGCGTCGGCGGCAGCGGGCGCGGCAGCACTGCATGCCCTGTGCAAGGCGCAGCCGGATGTGACGGCGGTGCTTGTAATGAATGACCCTGCGCTGGGTGGAATCATGCAGACACTTGTTGAACTCGGTTTACGCATGCCGGAGGATGTCTCACTGGTGACTCTTGTCTCATCGCCGCGTGTGGGCGAAATGTTCCATCCCGCGTTGACCACCTTCGTCGCCGCAAGCGAGGAGACGGCACGCCTTGGGGTCGAACTGCTGATTGACCGGTTGGAAAACCCCGCTCACGTCTGTCGCCAGGTGCTGGTTGCCTGCAAACTGATAGAGCGAGGCAGTGTAGCGACTCCGCGGCAGGCGCCTGTTGGGGTCCTTGCGGCCTGAGTGACTTGTTGTGTGTTTCACGGTTGCGACCGCTTCACGGTCGTCACCCGCTTTGCATAGATCTTCTGCAGTTTCTCGTGTTGTCAGTCAATCCACAATGTTCAAAAAGGAGATTCAGAATGTTGAGACAATCAGGTAAGTTCCTTGCGCTCGTCCTGGTGCTGGCCATGCTGCTGACGGCATGTGCGGCGCCTGCCGCTGCGCCGGCGGCCCCGGCCGGCGATGCGGCTGCCGCACCCGCCGATGCCGCGGCTGCTCCGGCGGATAGTGGCAAGACATTCCGCGTTTGGTGGTATGAGACTGGCGCGTATGACACAGCTTGGAAGGATGCGCTGGCTGACTTCCAGGCCGCCCATCCTGATGTCAAGGTCGAGTTCGAGCAAAAGACATTTGAACAAATGCAGCAGACGGCCCGAATGATCCTGAACTCGGCCGACGTGCCCGACGTGATGGAAATCAACAAGGGCAACGGCACCGCTGGCTTGTATTCCAGTGAGGGACTGCTGACGAATCTTGACGACGTGGCAGCGCAGTATGGTTGGGACCAGACGCTCAGCCCCAGCATTCAGACCACTGCTCGCTACAACGAACAGGGCATCATGGGTTCGGGCTCGCTGTGGGGCATTCCGGTCTATGGCGAGTATATCCTCGTCTTCTACAACAAGGACATGTTCGCCGAACGCGGGATGGAAGTGCCCAAGACCCTCGAAGAGTTTGAGGCGATCCTGGACAAATTCGTCGCTGAAGGTATCGTCCCGATGCAGGTTGGTGGTGCAAGCGGATGGCCCCTGACACACAACTGGCAGGAACTCGTTCTTTACAAGGCCACGCGCGAGGGCATCAACAACTTCCAGTTCCTCACCGGCGATGTGGACTTCCAGAATGAGGCGTTCACCTTTGGCGCTACCAAGTTCCTCGAACATGTGCAGAAGGGCTACTACGGCCCCAACGCCAATGGCACCACCAATGACTGATGCAAACAATGCCTTTGCCCAGGGTGAGAATCCGCTCTTCATCGGCGGCACCTGGAACTTCAGCAACTACATGGCGCAGATCAAGGACTTTAACTGGGGCGTCTTCCTGATGCCGGGCAAACAGTTCACAACCGGCTCCGCCGGCAACCTGTGGGCCGTTCCCACAAACGCAAAGAACAAGGACCTCGCCTACGAGTTCATCGACCTGACCCTGCAGCCGAAGGCGCAGACGCTGATGGCCAATGAAGGCGGCATCGCTGTCGCCGCGGACCTGGACCAAGTCACCAACCAGGCGTCCAAGGAACTCAATGAAGGCTTTGCCACGATCGTCGCCAACGACGGTCTCGCCTTCTACCCGGACTGGCCGGCCCCCGGTTACATCGACGTACTCGGAGCGGCTCTGCAGAAGCTCATCGCCGGTGACGATTACACCGGAAGAGATGAACGCTGAAATCGCCATCCCCTACAACGAGTACAAGGACAGCCTCAAGTAAGCTACAGGCAAGCTCCAAGTTTGCCATTGCACGCTCGCAGACGGCTGCAATATGCCGTCTGCGAGCATGGAGGGACCATGGCCGCACGCAAATCGTCGTTGAACCAGGGTTATGGCTGGTACCTGGTTCCAGGCATAATCCTGTTCGCCATCATTGTCTTTGTGCCCTTTCTGGCCAATATCGGCGTGAGTTTTACGCGCTGGAACGGAATCGGCACGCCCAAATGGATCGGCCTGACCAACTACGCGAAGGCAATCTCCGACCCGACCTTCTGGGCCTCGTTCCGCAACAATCTGTCGCTGATTGTTGCGATGACGGTGATATCCAACCGCGATCGGGTTGTTTCTGGCAGCGTTTCTCTTCGACTGGGTTGCACCTCGTCTGGGCAACACCACCGCTACCTTCTACCGCGCCGGCTACTACATTCCACAGGTCATTCCTGTGGTTGTGGCGGCGGTCGTCTGGCGCTGGATGTACCAACCCAATTGGGGCGTGATCAATTATTTATTGGGTTCAGTCGGATTGGAACAGTTTGAGCAGAACTGGCTTGGGGACAAAGCAACGGCGATGCCTGCCGTGATGGCGGTCATGGTCTGGTTCCAACTTGGCTATCCGCTCGTGATCTTCATGGCCGGACTGCAGCGGATCGATCCCGAAATGTACGAGGCAGCCGCGCTCGACGGTGCATCGTGGTTCCGGCGCTTCCGCAGCATCACCGTTTTCTTGTTGATGCCCGAGATCTTCGTTGTGGTGTTGACGACCATGATTCACGCCCTGAAAGTCTTTGCTCCTATCTACGCAATGACTTCAGGAGGTCCAGGCAACGCCACAATCGTTGCCGCCTACTTCTCCTATCGAAACTTCTTTGAGCGGTCTCAAGTAGGATACGGGGCAGCCGTCGCTACCGTGCTGACGGCAGTCATTCTGGGTGTTGCCATCGTCCAGGTGCGCTACCAGACACGGCAGGAATCGTGGGGGGATTGAACTCATGTATACCGCCAAGGGCACGCAGAGCCGCTTTTCGAATGTTCTCGCAATAATGTTCCTGACATTACTGCTTGTCGTTATGGTTGGTCCTCTCCTGCTGGTCATTATCAATTCATTCAAGACCGAAGCTGAATACGTCGCCAACGGTCCGCTTGCCTTGCCTGTAAGTCTCAATACGGAGAGCATTTCACTGGCGTGGAACCGTCTTGACTATCCAACCAAGCTCGTCAACAGCCTTTTCATTAGCCTTGGCGCGTCGGCTCTCGCGATCGTCATATCGCTCTTCAACGCGTACGCAATGGGCATCGGCCGGGTGCGGGGTGCGACACTGTTTCTGATCTTCTTCATTATCGCAATTACGCTGCCGGGCGAATCGCTGATCTACCCGCAATACTACATGTTCAAGTCTGTTGGCATGTATGACACACGGTTTGCTGTAATCTTGATACTCGCCGCACTCAATTCGGCATTTGGCACCTATTTGCTTACATCAGTCTTTAAGGCGTTTCCGCGTGAACTGATTGAAGCCGCGATGATTGACGGTGCTGGGCACTTCAAGCTGTTGTGGCGTGTCGTCGTACCGATTGCACTGCCCTCGCTATCCGTGCTCTTCGTCTTCTTCTTCATCTGGACCTTCAATGAGTTCTTCCTGCCGCTGATCTTCCTGGTGTCGAACGCGAAACAGACGGTACCGTTGGCAGTCGCGCTGGCGAAAAGCGAGCATGGCGTTGTCATCACGTTGCAGAGCGCCGCATCAATGTTGGGCATTCTTCCCTGTATCCTGTTCTTTGTACTCTTCCAGCGCACGCTGACACGTGGTGTCACGGCCGGCAGCATCAAGTAGTCATTCGTCCAACCATTTTCAACGGCCTTCGCGGCCGTCCCATGGCCCTTGCGGCCCTAAGCGGAAACCTGCCATGAAATTCTCTGATGGGTACTGGCTGCTGCGCAAAGACGTACAGGCAATTTATGCCGTTGCAGCCGAAAATGTTGTTTGTACTGAAGCGGGCATGACGATTTATGCGAACACAAAGCGCATCCAGCAGCGCAGCGACACGCTGAATAGTGCGCTGCTCACCGTGCAGGTTTCAGCGCCGATCGAGGATGTGATCCGCGTGCGCCTCAGCCACTGGGATGGCGGCGTGGAGAAGTCGCCCACCTTCGCCATCGCCCACGCCGATGGACCGGTAGGCGAGGCGACCATCGACGGCGACAAGGCAATGTTCACCAGCGGCGGCCTGGCGCTGCATGTAGAGCGCAATGCACCGTGGAACATGGAGTTTCGCGCCGGCGACAAGTTGCTCACGGCCAGCCGCAACAAGTCTGTTGGCGCAATGCGCAAGGCGGACAAACCCTACATTCACGAGCAACTCCATCTCAGCGTGGGCGAACTTGTCTATGGGCTGGGCGAGCGCTTCACGGCCTTCGTCAAGAACGGCCAGGTGGTGGACATCTGGAACCGCGACGGCGGCACAAACAGCGAACAGACCTACAAGAACATCCCCTTTTACCTGACGAATCGCGGCTACGGCGTCTTCATCAACGATCCTGGCGAGGTTTCGCTGGAGGTGGCGTCCGAGCGCGTGACGAGCGTGCAGTTCAGCGTTCCAGGCGAGGCGCTCGAGTACTTCGTCATCTACGGACCGACCCCCAAGGAGATTCTGTCAAAGTATACGGCGCTGACGGGACGCCCTGCGCTGCCGCCGGCCTGGTCGTTCGGCCTGTGGCTCAGCACGTCGTTTACCACCGACTACAGCGAGGAAACCGTGACGGAGTTCATTCAGGGCATGGCGGATCGCGACCTGCCGCTGAGCGTCTTCCACTTCGATTGCTTCTGGATGCGTCAATTCAATTGGTGTGACCTCGAATGGGATTCAACCTGCTTTCCTGACCCCGCAGGCATGCTCAAACGGCTCAAGGCGCGCGGGCTCCGCATTTGTGTGTGGATCAACCCCTACATTGCGCAGCGATCGCCGCTCTTTGCTGAGGGCAAGGCGAACGGGTACCTGCTGCGGCGAGCCAATGGCGATGTGGTGCAGACCGACGACTGGCAGGCAGGCATGGCCATTGTCGACTTCACAAATCCGGCAGCGTGCGCATGGTACACAGACAAATTGCGCGCTCTGCTCGATATCGGCGTCGATGCCTTCAAGACCGACTTCGGCGAACGCATTCCGACTGACGTGGTCTACCACGACGGCAGCGACCCCATGCGCATGCACAACTACTACTCGCTGCTCTACAACCGTACGGTCTTCAAACTGCTTGAGGAGGAGCGCGGCATTGGCGAGGCTGTGCTCTTCGCCCGATCGGCAACCACAGGCGGGCAGATGTATCCCGGCGCACTGGGGCGGCGACTGCGAATCCACCTTCGAGGCCATGGCCGAGACGCTGCGCGGCGGGCTGTCGCTCGGCATGAGCGGCTTCAGCTTCTGGAGCCACGACATCGGCGGCTTTGAGGGCAATCCCGACCCCGCCATCTACAAGCGCTGGCTGGCCTTTGGCTTGCTTTCCTCGCACAGTCGCCTGCACGGCAGCGGTTCGTACCGCGTGCCGTGGCTCTTTGACGACGAGGCGGTTGACGTGGCGCGTCTCTTCACCAAACTCAAGTGCAGCCTGATGCCCTATATCTTCCAGCAGGCAGTGATTGCAGCCACAACCGGCGTGCCGGTGATGCGTGCGATGCTTCTCGAGTTTCCGGACGACCCCGCGTGCGCCACGCTTGATCGCCAGTACATGCTCGGCGATTCCCTTCTGGTTGCGCCCGTCTTTGCGGCGGACGGCTGGGTGGAGTACTACGTGCCCGCGGGGCGCTGGACGAATTATCTGAGCGGAGAGGTGGTGGAAGGGCCGCGCTGGGTGCGTGAGCAGCATGGCTTCCTCAGCGTGCCGCTGCTTGTGCGCCCCAATTGTGTGATTCCCGTGGGTGCGGTGGATGATCGCGCCGACTATGACTACAGCGAGGGCGTGACTCTGCGTGCGTACGAGCTTGCGGACGACGCGCCCGTGCAGGTGGTGATTCCGGCTGCCGATGGCGCACCTGCCGCGACCGCCACCGTGCGGCGGTCGGGTGACACTCTGGCAGTTGAGGTGGACGGCAACTTGCCCGGTCTGCGCAGTGCGCTGGTGGGCAGGTAGGACGCCTATCCGGGTGTGCGCCGGTGTCCACCGAATGGTATGCACACAAGAAGACTGGCGTCGCACCCCCATGGGGGTGCGACGCCAGTTGCAATCCTGCGAAAGGCAGACAATGGTGCTTTATGCTCCGAGTCTCTGAAGCCTTGTACCTTTGAACTGATGTGCCCCCGAACTTGCCTATCCGCCTTTGGTCCAGCCCAGAAAGAACTGGAGAACTTGTTCACCGGCGAGTGAGGCGGCATCGACCCAGTCAGTCTGTTCGGTGGAGGTGGGGGTAAGCAGGGATTGGACGTCAATCGTCCACATTGACGACGCTACCCATCCGCCCAGGAGGCCGGCGACAAGGACCGTGGCAAAAAAGATGCGTGTGAGGGTGCGATGGTTACGGACAATCATGTGCGAAACGTCTCGAGACACAGGCAGACTGGCAGCGGAAAGATTTGCGTGCTACACCGAGGATGGTATACTATTCGGTACGCAGTGCCAAGCTTCGTGCTGGCCGCTGCGTCAGGTATGGGTGAGTAGCTCAGCTGGTTAGAGCGCACGGTTCACATCCGTGAGGTCGTAGGTTCAAATCCTATCTCGCCCACCTCACAAGTGAAGAGCAGTCACGGGAGACCGTACGGTTGGGTTCAAAACCCTAACCGTGCGGTCTCCGGCATTTCAGGGGCCGGATTATCACACCATCACACCTCGGATTATCACTCATCAGATACCCCACGGAGGTACGGATAATGCGCATTGCTGATGCTCTCACCGGCTACTGGCTCGACAAGCGAATCAACCTCAGTCACCACACGGTCAGCGACTACCAGCTGACCTTCGACCGCCTGCTCAAATACCTGGGCGCCGACGTCCCCATCGAGGAGATCAGCGCCGACGACCTGCGTCGCTTCCTCGCCGATGTCAAGGCGAAGCGCAAGCTGGGCACCAAGTCCATGATCAACGTGTGGATTGCGCTCTCGTCACTGTGGAAGTGGGCCGAGAAGGAACTCGAGATTCCCCACATCGTGCGGCGCATCGAGAAGCCCGAATACCGCCGCCCGCCGGTCGAGCCCTTCAGCCGCCACGAGATTACCGCCCTGCTGGCCTCCAGCGGCAAGAATGCACCGCGACCCGGTCCCGGCGGCGTTCCCTACTGCTCCACACGTCCGACCGCCCTGCGCGACCGCGCCATTCTGCTTGCGCTCGTGGACACCGGCATGCGCAGCTCCGAACTCTGCAACCTCAAGGTGGGCGACTTCGACGCCGAGCGCAAGCAGCTGCGCATCCGGCGAAGGCAAGGGCAAGAAGGACCGCTTCGTCTATGTCGGTGCCGTGCACCAGCAAGGCGATCTGGAAGTACCTGGCCGGCCGCAAGCCTGCGGCGAAGGCACCTGACGCGCTCTTTGCCACCCGCACCGGCGCTCACATGGACAGGTACGCGCTGGGCAACTTCATCGGGGCGTGCGCCAAGCGCGCCGGCGTGGAGCACGCCTACCCGCACCGCTTCCGCCACACCTTTGCCATCACCTTCCTGCGCAACGGCGGCAGCCCGCTGGAGCTGCAGGCGCTGCTGGGCCACGAGAAGCTGGACACGGTCAACATCTACGTGCGCCTCGCGCAGGTTGACCTGCAGGAGGCGCAGAAGCGCGCCAGCCCGGCGGATAACTGGCAGTTGTAATGTTCGTTCGTGAATCCCATCGGCACACGCGCGCCTTTACTGACATCGATGTGACGTCCTGCAACCCCAGCGAAAGGTGGCCGTTCTCCCTCGACGCGGCCGCCAAGCTGCTGGGACTTGCGGGCGAGACAGCCGGAGTCACCAGTGCGCAGGCTCCGCAACTCTGAGCTGAATGTCGCCAAGCTGAAGTGCCGGTCTACGTCGCGTAGGGCGCCGGCACGACGCTTGGAGTCATGAGGCGCCTGTCTGTTCGGCTTAGCTGACGGGCCCCAGTTTGTCGAATTCCGTGGTCCTGCTCCGGAAGACATATAGGGTGGCTCATTTTCGCATCTGCCGAGCCCCCAAATACGAGAAACGGGGGCAACTGGTGCCGACATGTTGGCTATTCTAGTTGTGGTTGATACTTCGACTGCAAACCTCTTTGTTGTCTGCACCCCTGACCGCTATACTGGTACTTTGGCTCTCGCTTTTCCTGCCTTGGCATCATCCGCTTACTGTCACGCCATGCTTTGCCCCATCCCCCATGCCAGCTGAAGAATCCATCGGACATACAATGGACAGTCCTTTCTGGCCCGAGCCTGTCCGCATACTCTCCGAAGATTCCTCTCCCCGCGGCTTCGTAACAGCCGAAGCGGTGGGCGTTCACTCGTCAGTCCACTATACGACTATCCTGCCCACCTCCGCGTGGGATGCGATTCAGCAGCATGTCCCGGCACCCACATTCGCGGCGAAGCCGCGCCATCTTCAGCTCGCCTTGGAGGCAGAGCGCCTGCGCCGCGCCTACACGGCCGATCCCCTTCTTGCCGCCAACAACGCCCGCGTTCATCTGCTGCCTCACCAGATGGAGGCAGTCTACGCGGTCATGCTCCCCCAGCCGCCGCATCCGCCACCTCATGGCCCACGATGCCGGCGCCGGCAAGACCATCATGGGCGGCCTCCTCTACAGAGAGTTGCAGAGCCGCCAGCCGAACCTGCGCACGCTCATCGTCGCGCCCGCCGCCCTGACCGTCCAGTGGCAGCGTGAGCTGCGGACAAGTTCCTCGTCGAGTTCGCAGATCGTCGACCGCGGGTCGCTGCAGAACGATCCCGCCGTCTGGACTTCCAGCGCCGCGTCTTATCACCTCCATCTCCGTTCGCCCGCCAGCCCGACGTGGTTGCCAGCCTGGCCAACGTGCCATGGGACCTGGTCATCGTCGACGAGGCGCACCACATGGCCGCCTACGAGAAGACCGAGACCCTGGCCTACAGGCTTGGCCGCATTCTGTCCCGCAACACGAACCACCTGGTCCTGGCCACGGCCACGCCGCACAAGGGCGACCCAAAGAATTTCCTGCGCCTGCTGCAGCTTCTCGACGAAGGCATCCACGATCCGGCGATTGTGAACCATCGCGAGCCCGGGCGGCGCGGCAACCCGCTGATGCTGCGCCGCCTCAAGGAGGAGATGGTCGATTTCGACGGCAACCAGCTCTTCAAGCCACGCGAGGTTGAGACGCGCGTGCACTCCATCGGCAAGAACCCGCCGGAGATGGAGCTCTACACCGCGCTGACGGAGTACGTCAACAAGACCTACCGGGCAGCCGAGAAGGCCGGCGGCCAGGTGAAGGTCAACACGCGAGTTCGCCATGGTCCATGCTCCAGCGGCGCATGGCTTCCAGCTTCGCCGCCCTGGAGCGCTCGCTTCTGCGCCGGCGCGACGCACTCGCTCACAAGCCGCTGACGCCGCGCCGCCGTAGCTCTCCATCGAGCAGACGAAAGACCAGCCGGAAGCGCGAGCGTTGGAAGCAGGAAGAGATAGCGGAGCTGCATCGCCCGCGCAGACGCAGCCGAGCGCCAGAAAGAAGCACGCCGAGATTGACCTCCTTCTGACCATGCTGAGCGCTGTCGCGCCGACCGGCGTCGAGACCAAGGTCGAGGAGCTGCGGGAGATCCTGGACGAGGCCGGCATCACGCCGAGCAACGGCGAGAAGCTGCTGGTCTTCACCGAGTTCAAGGACACGCTGGACTTCCTGCGCCAGCTTCTTCGAGGGGCTGGGCTACATTGTCACCCAGATCGACGGCAGCATGAACCCCAGGACATGCGGCGCAAGGCGGAGGCCGACTTTCGCGATCGCTGCCAGGTCATGGTGGCCACCGAGGCCGCCGGCGAGGGCATCAACCTCCAGTTCTGCGCCTACATGGTCAACTACGATCTGCCCTGGGTGCCCGACGCGCCTGGAGCAGCGCATGGGCCGCATCCATCGCTACGGCCAGAAAGCGCGTCGCCCGAGATCTACAACCTGGTCGCCGCCGACACGCGCGAAGGTGCGGTCGTTGCCGGCCTTGCTGGACCGCCTGGACGAGATGCGCCTGCGACCTCGGCGATCAGGTCTTCGACGTCGTCAGCGCGCTGGTGGGCGACGAAGCCGCCTGGAGCGACCTGCTGACGCAAGGTGGCCCTGCGCCCCGGCGACCGACGCTTCACAGAGACCGCCCTACGGCAGCTGCATGACGCCATGGAGCAGGGCGACAGACGCGCACCAGCAGTGGGAGGAGCACCCCTTCGCCATCTCCGCCGAGCAGTTCCGCCAGATGCAGGAGGTCTCGCGACAGTCGCGCCTGACGCCCGAGTACGCCCAGCACTTCTTCGTCGATGCGCTGACGAAGCTAAACGAGGCGCCGCACGCCGTGGCCGATGCAGCCCGGCACTGCCCGCCGGGCGACGCCGCCATCCTCGGCGCTGCGCAGCCGCCAAGCCGGGTCTTGCCCAGCGCCCTGGGCCTTGACCCGCGGCGAGCACCGCGTCTCACCTTCCGGCCAGGAACAAGCTGCCCGACGGCGTCAACTATCTTGCGCCCTCGGCACGCCGCTTCTCGAGCGGCTGCTGGCCCTGGCCGCCAAGCGCTGGGGCGGACGCTCTGCTGCGACGGCGCACTCTTCGTCGACCTCGACCCTGGCCCCCGGCGACAGCTACCTGCTCTGGTTCCTGGCCGCCCAGGTGCGCGACGGTGCTCCGGTGGAGCAGCCCGTCGCAGGAGAGTCTCTTCGCCGGTCCGGCAGACCGGCCGACGCGCTTGCCGTGCGCTGCCCGCCTCCAGCCTCATCGACCTGGCGCCGACGCCGACGACCGTTGCCCCTACCCGAGCTTCTCGGAGCTTGGCCGTCGACCCCAGCCGGTCGTCGACTGGAGCATCGCTCGCCAGCAGCTGCCCTTTCTGGCCCGGGTCGCCGAGCGCCGGCGCCGGCCATCACCGACCTGCGCCGTGAGCCGCATGCTCGCCGATGCCGAGCCGCGGCCTCGAGCGCGCCCAGGAGGCCTATCGATGATGCCTGTCGTTTGCGACATGCACGACGGCGACGCCGATCGGACTGAGCGCCTGAAGGCGGCGCCAGGCGCGGCGCACCGCCATGGCTCGCCGTTTTGACGCAGAAGCGGCCTGTTCGTTGGCCCTGCCGCGCGTGCTGGCCGTCGCTGCCGTGTCTCTCGCTCGTCGATGCAGCCGCAAGAGGATTTGGCCGACTGACGGCCGGAGATCGCCGCGGACGCGCCAGGAGCATCGCCGTCGCCGTACGAGCGAAGCGCCACGGCCGCCAGCCCAAGGACGTGAGCGGCGAGCACGACGCCTACCCCTACGACCTCCACAGCACCGGGCCCGGCGGCATGCGCTGCATCGAGGTCAAGGGCACGACCACCGGCCGCATCTTCCTCCGAGAACGAGCGCCGCGCCGCCCACCGCTTGGGCCCGGCCTACTACCTCTACATCGTCCGCGATCCCCTGGGCGACGCCCGCGCCTGACCATCGTGCGCGACCCGCTCTCCAAGATGGATCCACGACCAGACGTCCTGTACAGCGGCGCTCGCTACGTCTACGAGCCCGCCACCTGGCGCGCCGCTGCCGACGAGGAGATAACCCTATGACCGGAGAACGCCGCCTGATCGAGGAACTGCTGCCCCTGGCCGAGATCGGGCGTGGAGAGCTCCAAGTCCATCTCCATACGGCGACATCCACGCCATCCACACCTGGTTTGCCCGCCGACCTCTGGCCGCCT
>CAVTKJ010000007.1:0-666316 GCA_963735275.1 uncultured Chloroflexia bacterium
AAGATACAACATTTTGGTAGATGCGTTTTCGCCTGTGAACTACGAAAGGAGGATTGACAAACAGAGAGGTTTCGCGGGCATTCTCACTAGAGGCGCGCACGCTAAACCGGTAGAATTGACAACACGTAAGAGAATTACTTGAAGCGTTCCGAACGGCGCACGCTGGAAGGTTTCTTGGAGAACCATTTTCATTGGCGGGCTGGCAGGCACGAGCCGGCGCGACGGAGTGCGTCCATGCCTGCCCACCAACCACTTCTGGGTGAGCGGGCCGAGGAGCTGACTTGCGTGGCCCGACCGATGCTGTTAGCGGGAGAAATTGGGGTGCGAGAAAAGCGATTGCAGTGCGAATAATGGTGTGCCCCGCGGAGGGGAATCGGATACAGTGCGAGCCAAATTGGTAAAATATGCTTCACGCACACTTGGGGCCCATACCGGGAGAGCGTTGAAAATTCGCTTGGGGCTGGGTCCGAGTACCGTTCTTCAAAGAGAGTGCCTGGATTGACTTGCGTACGTCTTGCACTTCTCCCGGATCACGTGTAGTCCACTTTCGGCTCTATTGATCCGAAAGTGGACCATACTGAAAACGCAGACTGCACTCAGTTCCGGGCGCAAGAGTGCCACTAAACTCGAGTTCAATAGAGACCGATAGTCAGATGGTTGTGGTATAGCTGGTGCTCGCCGGCGTAAAGTGCGTCATGGAAGCCCTCAATGCCGAGGAGCATCATGCTACGACCAGACTTGGCCAAGTGGGGGCAGAGCTCCGCAGAGATCTATGAACTCTCCGTGCATGCGCCCATACACGCAGCCATGACCGTTTTCAGGCGTAGTACGCCATCGGCACATTGGGCTGCAACGCGACGCAGTGGGCGGCTGAATCCGGACGCAGGAACCAGACCGTCATGGAGTGAGTGCATCTCTACAAAGAGCGGGGGCCAGACGCTATGCAGTACCGCCGGACGGGTGGTCGTCTCCCCTTTTTTACCCATACGAGCGGCCGCGGTTAGCCGAGGCTGTGCGCACGAGCGCGCCGACAGCACACAACCTGCCTGGTTACGGCTGGACCCTCAGAAACTTGGCCGTTGGGCAGAGACGAATCTAGGCCGCATCGCCGGTCACTCCACCTTGTGGCGCATTGTCCTAGGATCCGACTCGTGCCCGGTCTTGCTCGTCTGCCGATGTCACATGCGAGGCGAGCAGATGACCAAGTGTTTCGGCAGCCATATGCGCTTCGCCTACTTTCTAGCATTTGGCCCCATCGTCGCCTCCGCGAGCGCCACTTTCAGGTGTCGATTGCAGCATGCGGATGTCGAGAGGCGCGGCCGATCTCTCCTCCTTACGCTCTGTTGCCAGGCGCAAGAGTCTGCGCACGTCATGCAAACGCTGCTGAAATACGCCAGCCGTCAGACAGCCTCATATCTACTCAAGGACTGCATGCCAAGGCGGACGTTCATTCGGAACAATGCGCTGTGAGATTCAACCTCTGGCAACATAGCGCGACCCGTTTATGAACTCGCAGAGCGGGTATTTGAGCTGCGGCACAACTATACTCATTAAGGTTCGGATAGGGTCCGGTAGTTAGCCACTCCTCATCTGTGATGTCGGTCGGATAGAATATGGTTTATGACATCTGTGATGTGTCAATCTGGCCCGCAAACGTCAGACCTCAAAGTACCTAACAGATTTTTGAAAGTATCTCGGCGCCGTAGTGGTTCCAAGTGAAGCGCAGGAGTTACTGCCTCTGTGCGAATGCGCCAACTCCTTGCGCGCTAAACCTCGGCCACCATATATGCGTAGTCCCCTGGGTGTACCTTCGTAATCGTTGGCCTAAGCAAAATCACATAATTTCCGTCAAAGGGTGCGCGAATCTCCTCAAGCAGTTCGAATGTGTAGGGGCTGATGACTGTTCCCAAAAGCGTGCCTCTAGGTACTGTGCTCCCGACATCTTCCAGCTTCACGCCGGGGTAAAGTAGACCGCCATTGTGGGGGCGAATGACGGCCATGCGCGTCACCAGTGTTTGCGTTGCCGGCACGATGGGATCGCCAGGGATCATCTTGAGGTGTTTCAGCACATTGAAGAGCGCCCGCGTACCTCGCTCAAGATACTCGTCATTTGCAATCATGCCGCCGCCCATCTCGACCACGACGGAGCGAATACCCTTTTCCGCAGCAACACTGGCCAGCGTTCCAGGGTAATCCTGGCTGGGGCGGTAAAGTGCGTTGAAGCCAAATGCCCGGGAGAGTTCCTCATCATTGAGAATGTACACGTAGTCGACAATCGGCTGCGCGCCACCGGCGTGCAGATCGATCAGAACTTCAATCCTGGGCAGCAGCCACTCGATGACGGTGGCGGCAAGCTGCTCAGTGACCCAGCCGTTGCTGTCTCCCGGGAAGACCCGGTTGAGGTTCTGCATATCCGTTGGCGTGTGGCGCGTTTGCGCCTCAATCGCCAGCGGGTTGACCACAGGGATGGCGATGACCGTACCTGCAAGTTCGTCAACATCGAGCCCCTCGACAAGCTGTCGCATAGACTCGAGTGGTAGGTACTCATCGCCGTGGATGCCCGCCGTATACCCCACGACTGGCCCGGCTTGGCACCTGTTACGATGTGGACAGGGAGGCGCAATTCCATGCCACTTGCCATGATGGTGATGGGGAGCCACATGAACTCCTTGCCCGGCGTGCGCTCCGCAGTGTCTGATTGTGCCATTGCCATGCTCCTCTTCTTGATGTGGAATGCTACGCTTCTACACTACCGGCCGCCTGCAAGCCTTGGTCCATTGCATCGATCAATCGATCTAGAACCGCTTCGTCATGGGCAAGGCTGATTGCATGGTGGAGCAGGTAGTTTGGAAAAACCATGAAGTCATTCTCGGCGAGCACACGAATAAATGCAGCGTACCGGGAAGGGCTGGCTTGCGCCGCCTGGCGGTAGGTCTCGGGCGCATTCGGCGCAAAGTACCAGTGGATATGGCCGCCTGCTCCGCGCATCGAAGCGGCAACGCCGTGGCGCGCTGCGCTTGCAGCAAACGCATCAATTAGACGTTTAGTCCTCGCCTGGAGCGTCGCAGTTGCCGAACCGTCGGCAAGTTGATTAAGCGTGGCTTCCACAGCTGCCATGTTCACGGCGTGCCCGTTGAAGGTGCCCACGAAGGACGCTCGGCCTGGACCCGGCGCCGACCATGCCATGACATTTTCTTTACCTGCCACGGCTGCTACGGGATAGCCATTGCCCAATGCCTTGCCATAGATCGCAAGGTCCGCTCGGATGTCGTAGTGTTCCTCGGCCCCACCGCGCGCTAGCCGGAAGCCCGTAAGCAGCTCGTCGAAAAGAAGGACAATCTCCATCTCATCGCAAACGCGACGCAGCATGGACATGAATTCGGGCTGCGCAGGCACAAAGCCTACGTCAATCAGCGTTGGCTCAATCACCACGGCCGCAATCTCATGCGCGCTGGCGCGCAACAGTTGTTCGGCAGCCTCCGTCTGGTTGAAGGGGAGTACCAGCGTATCCTGAACGACCTGCGGGTCCAATCCACCGGTTCCTGGCAGCGCGTGCGGTGCGAGTTCTGGGCCGGCTTTGCTTAGGTCAGGCCAGGTGCTGACAAAGAGCGAATCGGCCCAACCGTGGTAAGCCCCTTCCGTCTTGGCAATGCGCCGACGCCCAGTGGCAGAGCGTGCAATCTGAAGTGCATGAAGCATGGCCTCTGTGCCGGTGTTTGTGAAGCGAACCTGATCCACACTGGGCACAAGTTGCAGAAAGAGCCTGGCGGCACGGTAGGCACTTTCGGTCTCGAGGCCACAGGTGATGCCCGCCGTGAGTGCGTCTGCCACGGCCTCTTGCACGACCGGGTGGTTGTGACCCAGCATGATCGCACCATTACCCATGCCCAGGTCAACGCTGCGGCGCCCATCCACATCCCAGATGTAGGGGCCATCGGCGCGATTGTAGTAGATAGGATGCGGTGCACACGCCCTGAGTTGGAATGCACGCCCGCAGGCGTCACACGTTGTGCGTTTGCATAGATTTCATCGGATCGATTGGGTTGCACTGGAATCTTCATCCTCTGCCTTTCAAGCGGACCTTACTGTCACTTATATTGGTGCTACATCGGCGCGACCGTTGCATACACGAGAGCTATGACCAGAATGTGCGCAAGGTTGTGGGTGTGTGCATGTTGTCATAAAGATATCGCCAGAACTCCGGACGTCTTTCCGGGCGACGCGCTGCCAGACTTCGTTCACAGCCATATCGCCACACCAATAGGCGTAGACAAAGGGGGCGCGCAGTCCATGGCGCACAAAGGCAAGGCGCGCTGCTGCTCTCTCCGGCTCCTCATATCCTCCCTCGGCTGTGGCCTGCGCGACTTCGTCAACATTGCGCCCTTCAGCATGAAGCAGCCAGGCTGCGTTACAGCGTAGCGCGCCGCGCAGCCGCCGCAGCGCAATCGCCAGTTCATCTCCCGGAGATTCGGCCCAGTTGAAGAAGTAGAGGCCATTGTCGGCAATGCCCTCGAAGAGCGCACTGCTTGCCGAACTGGTCACAACTTGCGCACCGTCCACAGGCATGGCGCCCGTCGCGACAAGCCGTTCACGCCGATGCAGGTGCACCAGGTGGCCCGGAAACGCCTCGTGGCAAGCAAGATGCTTTAGCGCAAAACTGGTGTAGGGGGAATCGAGGTTGAGGAGCAGCTTGCGGCCGGGAAAGTCGCAGTAGGCCGAGAAGGGCACATCACGAATTTCGGCCGGCTCAAGCCACTCCTGCTCCAGCCCGTCAAACATGACGGCCGTACGCACACGCGCTTCGGCCAGATAGGCGCGCATAGTGTCGAGCAAGGACTCGCTTGCAACGCGGTTGTCGGCCTCCCAGCGACGCACGTCAGTAGCCACATCGGCGCCGCCATACCCCAGCGTATTGAGTTGGTCCTGGATGATGGCGCGGTATCCATTTAGCACGTGGGCGTCCACCATCTGTGTATCGACGCGCATCTGACGGCGCACCCGCTCTGCAAATGAAAGCCCTGGTTCCTGAAAGGTCGCTACAAGCGCAAGTCTGCGAGTCAATCATCTCATCCAGGTATGCTCGGCGTAGTGCGCTCTCCGCATCTTGCACAACACGTGTGCGCAACGATTCCAGTGCATCAGTCGCCTCCGCATAGTCGCGCAGGGGCAACGGCGTGACAGTTGCCACGGCCACCGGAATTAAGCCCTCGTCGTCTAGAAAGCCGTTGCCGCGGCGCGTGCTGCGAAAGAGTTGATCGATGCCTGCCGTAAGTCGCGGCGAGTTCGCTGCCCAGGTTCATAGGATGTCCAGTACGATTTGATTGAGGTCGCGCGCTGCATGCGTCAGCAGCCGCGGCCCAGTGGTGGTCACAACAACGCTATCTGAAATCCGGTAGCCCCCTTGACCCGGGCAATAGATGCCGGGTTCGCAAGAGACCGCATGCCAGGCTGCAAAACGGTTGCATCGCCCGCTTCGAGCCAGGGCGGCTCATGGTTCTGCAGGCCGATGCCGTGACCTTGACGATGGCGAATGTAGTCGCCCAGTCCCCGCGTCACGAATGATGTCGAGACATTGTCGGTTTGCATCGCTGCAGAGCGTACCCGCCTGAAGCGCATGCGTGCCGGTTTCCTGCGCAAGCTCTGTCTGTTTCGTAGCGGTGGATTTGCATGGTCTAAGGATCACCCAATAGGAAGGTTCGTTCGCTTTCTGCGAAGTAGCCGCCCACGAAGCAGGCAACGCTCAGGATCAGGTTTTCGCCAGGCGCTATACACCGTGCCGTCGGCAGCCCGTGGGGAAAGGCAGAGCGCGGCCCGGAACAGACGAGTGCCCCCGCAAGCCCCGGCACAGCGATGATGGGATCAAGCTCGTGCTGCATCCTTTCAATGACGCCGCGCACCATGACTTGCTCGAGCGTGATTTCGCTGGGACGCTTGCTGTTTGTTACGGGCGCGAACACCCTCGCTCATCATCCAGTCGGCATCATGCCCCCGCGCGCGCGCGATCAGTTGAATCTCCTCAGGTTCCTTGCAGAGGCGCAGCCCGACTAGATGTTCCAGCCGCCACCCATACGGTGCCTGGCAAGGCTTTGTGGAGGCGCTCCAGCGTCATCAACGCTTGCATTCTGCTCATAGCCAAGCCGCGCGGCGGCCAGCCCGCGGCGCTGCCAGCCTGCCGCACATCCATTCCACCGGATGGACCAGGCCCGGAAATTCCACGTATTCTTCCACGATCGGCGCCCAGCCCGCCTCTGCAACATAATCCCGCTCCAGGCGAGGGATGAAGAGAATTGGCTCGCCCAGCCTCGGGACGCAAGAATCGCGACAGGTCGTCCATTTGGATAATGGAAGAAACCGGCAAGATAGTAGATGTTGGCATAGTTCAGACAGAGAAGTCCGTCAAGTCCACCGCTCGTCAAGGACTTGCTTCACTTGTGCGATCTTGTTGCGGTAGAACGATTCGGTCAATCTCATTGGTGCTGAATAGCGGCCTCTTCCGTCCTGCTGTCACCGTTCAGTGCAGCAGACAGTTCAGCGATGATGGCTCTGGTGCTGCGGCAGTTGCAGAACGCGTTGTCAAGATTGGTGATAGCTGCCTGGTGCAGCGTGGCGGTCACCGCTGCACAGGCATCGGGAACCAGGATGACGCGATACCCCAGGTCGCTTGCGTCGCGCACGGTTCCCTCCACGCAGCCATTTGTGACGACTCCGCAAACAAGTAATGTGTCGCATCCAAGATTGTGCAACAGCTGGTGTATGCCTGTGGAGTTGAACGGACTCGAGGAGGTCTTGGAGATTACGATGTACTCCGGGCCGGGACTCAGTTCCTCAAGAATCTC
This sequence comes from uncultured Chloroflexia bacterium, assembly GCA_963735275.1. GTDB lineage: Bacteria > Chloroflexota > Anaerolineae > Caldilineales > Caldilineaceae > UBA5069. Next base: position 6,837 of record CAVTKJ010000007.1, read on the forward strand.
GGCGTCCACAGAATCTGCAGACACGCTCATATTGACAAGTTTGTGCTGCAGCCCAACATCGCGCGCCGTACGCGTTTGCGTCGCTATGCGTGTGTAGATCACAACAACGCCTGCTTCGGCCTGCTGCGCTTATCAATTGCTGCTGGTTGACGACGGCCTTCTCTACTGCCTGCCAGTATTCAAAGAAGTGCGCCTCGACTCCAGCCGCGTGCGGCTTAGTCCCAAAAACCAAAGTCTGGGTGCGCGTCGGCTTTCTGCATGTCGACGACCAGGTAGCGCGCTCCGTCGGCGTAATGACAAAGTGCGGCAAGTCGGGAAACATCAGTGTCAGCACGTTTTCAGGAGTGTTGCTCATGGTCTACATCCGTTGAAAGTTTAAGCGATCGCGCTGCTCTCTGCGCACGACTCGTGCAGCGTTACAGCCGCATGCGCGGGTCCATTGCATCGCGCAGGCCGTCGCCAAGGAGGTTGAAGCCCAGCACTGTGAAGAAGATGGCGAAGCCCGGAAAGATGGTGAGCCACGGTGCATCGCGCAAGTACTGCATGCCGAAGTTCAGCGTTGATCCCCAGCTTGTTTCAGGGGGTTGCACGCCCAGTCCCAGGAAACTCAGTGCTGCCTCGGCGAGTATGGCACTGCCCAGGCCCAGCGTCGCAATAACCAGAATAGGCGCGGCCACGTTGGGCAGCAGATGGAGCGAGAGTGCCCGCCAGACCGACACGCCCATGCACTGAGCTGCGAGCATGTATTCTTCCTCTTTAAGCTCCAATGTGACGCCGCGTGTAATGCGTGCATATGTTGTCCAGTAGACAACTACAAGCGCAATCATCACATTGACGAGCCCCGGCCCGCGCACTGCCACAATGGCGATCGCGAGAATGATGACCGGAAAGGCGAGAAAGACATCGACTAGACGCATGAAAACGGAATCCGTCATACCGCCGTAATAGCCTGACATCAGGCCGATTGGCACACCAATGAGCATGGCGAGGCCGACTGTGAGGATCCCCACGAGCATCGACACCCGCGCACCGACGAGTATGCGCGAAAGTATGTCGCGCCCCAGATTGTCGGTGCCGAACCAATGTGTCTGACTCGGGGGTTGCAGCCGGTCACTCAGAGAAATTGCGTAAGGGTCATAGGGGGCGAGCGCCGGGCCAAAGAATGCCAGAAACAGAAAAATGCTGACGATGATTGTGCCCAACAGTGCGTTGCGATTCGTGCGCAAGACGCGAACTGCCCGCGCCCAGAAGGAACGCGAGCTCTTCCCCCGGTCGACGGTGACCGGATTCGAGTCAGTTTGAGACAACGCGTGGGTTGAGCCAGCCATAGAGCAGATCAACTGCCAGATTTACAAGGCAGACCATGAACGCGATTACAATCACCAGTCCTTGCACCAGAGGGTAATCGCGCTGACTGATTGCATTTACAAGCAGTCGACCGATCCCCGGCCATGCGAAGACCGTTTCGGCGATCACCGCGCCCCGAAGCAGAACGCCCATTTGCAGTCCAAGCATCGTCACAACGGGGATGAGCGCGTTACGAAAGGCGTGGCGAACGAGTACGGTGCGTTCTCCAAGCCCCTTGGAACGGGCAGTGCGTACGTAATCCAAACCGGTGACTTCCAGCATTGAGGAGCGCATGAGACGCGATATCACGGCCATGGAAAAAGCACCAAGCACGAGCGCTGGCATTATCAGGTGGCGGATCGAATCAACTAGAGAGGCCCCATCGCCGGTTGTGATGAATTCCCAGGCGGCAGGGATGATCCCGTCTCCCCTGCCAAATGAAGGAAGCCAGTTGAGCCAAAGGGAGAAGACAAGTATGGCCAACATGCCCAGCCAGAAGACCGGCATGGCTACACCTGCCAAAGCAAAGAGCGAGCCGAATGTATCAAACCAGCTGTTGGGACGTGTGGCCGAAATGAATCCCACGACGCTGCCAACCAGCGCCGCGATTAGCAGCGCCGCGACGGTGAGTTCGATTGTGGCAGGCAGGCGCTCCAGAATGAGTTTTAGGACGGGCTCGTGCTGAAAGATTGAGTCACCAAAGTCACCTTGCACCACGCGCCCAAGGAGATTGATGAACTGAATCGGGAGCGGTTGATCAAGTTCGAGAAGGGTCTCGCAGGCGGATCAGATCTTCTGGTGTTGCATCCGTGCCCAAAATCACCAAGGCCGGATCGCCCGGTATTTGATGAATGAGCACGAAAGTGAGCAGGAGAACCCCAAAGAGGACCAGCAGGGTCTCGAGTGACCGTCGAACAAGGAATGCGCCCATAGCGTTGTTTGGTGAACGTGGAGCGCTGCCACCTACGGCGTGGCGGCGCTCCCTGCGTTACATGATTACATGACTCGTGCCTGGCCGAGACCAGACTTCTTGCCCAGGACTACTGGCCCAGGCTTACCTTGCTCATGCTGTTGAAGTTCTGGACAGGGTTGACAACGAAACCCAGCAGATTGTCACGGTGTGCCGAAATATACTCCTGGTATTGCAGGAAGATGTAGAAGGCGTTGTCCACGACGACGTGCTCCGCAGCCTGCATGTAAAGGTCCTTGGCTGCCGTTTGATCGAGCGTCGCTCGCGCTTGCTTGATGAGTGAATCCAGTTCCGGGTCTACGCATTTGCCGTAGTTCGCCGCCCCACCATCGGTGAATTGGCGATAGAAGGCCGCATCGGGGTTGTTGAGGTTGAGCCACCCGACCACAGCCGTCTGATAGGAGCCGGCCTGCACATCGGCGAAGAAGGTGGGCCAGTCAACAATGTTCGTTGTCGACTCGATGCCTTCGCCCGCCAAAACCGCCTGCAAAACCTCGACCACCTGCCGCCGATCCGGATCCTCACTGTGCGTGCGTACAACAATCGAAAGCTGCTTGCCATCCTTCATGCGGCGGCCACTGTCGTCAAGCGTCCAGCCTGATTCATCCAGAAGTGCGCGAGCTGCTTCGGGATCGTACGCATACGAAGGCAGATCAGGCGAGAATGCCCACATGCCCGGTGGCACAGGACCGTTGGCAAGCTGGCCAATACCAGCGTAGATGCTGTCGAGAATTTCCTGTCGGTTGACAAGGTGCGAAATGGCCTGGCGTACGCGTACATCGGAAAGCATTTCGTCGGCGCAGTTGAGGTTGATGTAGGTGTAGCCCGCTGCCGGAGTCCGGTTAACGATGATCCCGTCTTCGCCTTCCAGGCGCTTCACGTCCTGGGGCGAAATGGGCGACTGGATCAGGTCAAGGTCACCGCTCTCAAGGGCTACGACGCGTGCGCTATTGTCGGGTACGACACGCATTTCGATGCCGCTCAGCAGCGGGGCGCCATCCCAGTATTGGGGATTCGCCTCCAACCGCATGGAGTCACCACGCTTCCACTCCACCAGCTTGAAGGGGCCAGTACCGATCGGATTAGTGGCAAAGCCTTCGGGATCAGCTTCGGCAAGGGCCTTGGGCACTATCGGCATATTCATGTAGGAAAGGAAAGGGCCGTAAGGCTGATCAAGCGTGAACTTGACAGTGAGCGGATCTACCACCTCGATATTCGTGATGGGCGTGTAGAAGGAACGGCTGGGCGAGCCGAAATCTGGATCGAGAATTGTGTCGAAGGTGAACTTTACGTCTTCGGCTGTGAAAGGATCGCCGTTCTGGAATGTCACATCAGGGCGCAGCTTGAAGACCCAAGTCGTGTCGTCGGGGTTTTCCCAGGATTCGGCCAGCGCCGGCGCCGGGCTGAAGTCGGGTTCTATCTTGACAAGGCCGTTATAAACCAGTTCGCGTAGTCGCAGTGCCGATGTGTCGGACGATAGCCGCGGGTCGCCTGTGCCCGCATCGACGTCCAGCCCGATGCGCAGAACGCCGCCCGCCCCCGCAGCCGCCAATGACTCGCTGGCACCGGCGTTCGCAGAACTCGCGGGTGCAGCCGGTGACTCCGCAGGTGCGCAGGCCGACAGGACAAGCAGTGCGACAATCAAGAACAGCCACAAATGCCGGTTTGATCGGTATGAAGTTTCGGTCTTCTTCAATCCTTGCATTTTCGTTCTCATGTCTACTCTCTCCTAGGGTGGCAAGTGGAAGAACGCATTGTATGCGGAATAGTTGAAGTGCAAGCCCGCAGGTGAACTGGTTCGGCAAGCCAAGCAGCAATGGGACGACCGCAACAACTCTAATTCAACCGCCGTTCGCTACAGCATTGCCAGCTTGCGCTCTTGCGCGGGCACGCCAGTTGATCGGGTCGATCTCGTCTGAGGGAAGCTTGGTCAACGTCTTCAGGCAGGTACGCGATAGGCGTGCAGTTTGAATCTGCGTGGGATCGAGAAGCGGAGCCATTTCTCAATGCAGATCAACGACTGGCACGTTTGGCCGACGGCGCGCCTGTACTTCAGATCGTGCAATGGCAATTTCTGTAGCCGCATGAACGAGTTGGGCCGCCATGGCATGCATTCGATCGACGGAAATGCGCAGCACCGGCCCGCTAATGCTTATTGCGGCCGCAACTTGACCGCTGTGATTGTGGATGGGGGCAGCCACACAGCGCACGCCGATTTCGCGCTCAGCATCATCCACGGAGTATCCACGCTGTATGATCTCGCCAATTTCGTTCTCAAGCGAGCGGCGACGCGTAATGGTTTCGGTCGTGAACGGCTCAAGCGTAGCTGTCAAGATCAACTCACGTTCTGGCTGCTGCATATTTGCCAGAAAGAGTTTCCCGGAGGCCGAAGCGTGCATTGGAAAACGTTCGCCCGGAGAATAGGTTACGCGCAACATGTTGCGACTCTCAACATGGTCCAATTGCATAATGCTATCGCCGAACCGAGCGGTCAGATTCACGGTTTCGCCCGTTTCGGCGGCAATCGCTTCCAGCCATGGACGCGTGGTCTGAATCAGCTCATTGTTGCGCACAGCTTTCTGCGCAATGAGTATCAGTGTTCCCCCAAGGGAGTATCGCGAAGAGGTCGGATCCTGCGCCACATAGCCAGCATGGACAAGTGCTGCAAGCAGACGGTGGACAGTAGTGGTCGGCAGCGTTGACTGGCGTGAGAGGTCACTGAGCGAACAATCCGAATTACTGTCAGCCATCAATGCGACGAGCATTAGCGCGCGTTCAACAGTCTGCACGCCGCCTTCGTTTTCTGGTGCCATCAACCATCTCGATTTGACTGGGCGCTATCGTCGACATCTAAACCGCGACCGCCGTGATAACAGCAGTTTCGACGGGAAGTGCGCAATGGCGTAAAAAAGAACGTCAAGCAGCGCTTCTGCATTCGCGTTCAGGTGACTTGCGTCGAAAAGTGTATCACTGCGGCGATTCCCGCTGTTGCTTTTCCATTCACCGACGCGTCCTCACGCGTAATTTGGGTTGAAACTACCGATTTCACCACGGATTGGGTTTAGACCTGCGGTGAACGCGCTTCCTTTCCGTAGACCGGAAAGGCTTACCGCTTGCTGGCACAGAAGATAACACATCTATTTGCCGTCGTCAACAGCGATTTACCAAGGCCATTGTTTCATTTTTGGGGTGCGAGCACGAGTTGTCAGGTAGTGCAGCGATGATAGGTGCGTGCTGGCTTGGGGCGCAAGGCAAGCGTCTCTTCCCAACGATTGCTCTTGAGACGGGCACGCAGCTTGCCCAGGGTGCGTGCGTTTTGAACGCACCAGCGCATGCCCGCCTGCTTGATGCGCGCCTGAATTACATGTTTGCAGGCGGACTCAATCGCACCGCTGCCTATCTGCAGGCCCTGGCTGCGGTAGGTTTGGTAATCCATGCGCATCTGGTTGGAAGTGAAGTAGGTCACTGCGTCCTGTGCGGCGCTACAAGCTTCGACCAGCGGCTGAAGATTTGCGATGACCTCGGCGGTGCGGCTCTGCCAAAGGGTGTCAAGTTGTGTATTGGCCCATTGTTCACATACGCCTTTTTCGGTTGGATAGAGCGCCTGCGCGACTTTCCAAACGTAGCTACTCGCATGATACCAGTCAAGAATCTGGATAGCCTGCGGAAAGAGTTCTTCTGCTGCCTGCCACAACCAACGCGCGCCATCACCGATAAAGACAACGGTTTTGGCCTGCTCCAGCCCACGGCGGTGCGCTTCAAGCCAGAGCAGGTGCGAAAAGTCGGCACGGGAGCCAAGCTCGCTGACGTAGGAATGCGCCTGGCTGCGCAGAGAGCCAGCGCCTATCTCCCTCTCGCAGTCAGGTCGTGGTGTGCTGCGATGGCGTAGAGGTGCAGTTGTATAGACAGCACCCACGCACTGTTCACGCCAGCCGCTCTCACGCGTCTGCACCATGACCCCATCTGCCGAAACGTAGAGCGGCTCGACGGCCTGAGCAGGCAGTGCGCGCGGCGGTTCCTGATTCTGTACCCACACCTCTTGGCGCACGGCTTCCTCACGCTGCGCCAGACATTCACCCAGCGCATTCGTCGCTGCGCGGCAGCGGCTGGCGCTGATCGAGACCAGACTTAGCCTCTCAACCATCTCGGCAGCGCGACCATAGCTGAACTCCGTGCCCAGCAATGCCGTCAATGCCTCCAGTCCGCCACTGATGCTGCCCGCACACAAGCCAAGCTCCTTGTCCAGCGGGCAGTGGCCGTGATGGCAGTTCTCGCACAAGTAGTAGGGGCGCTTCACCTTGATGATGCCCAGCAGCGTCTTGCACTGCGCCGTGCGCCTCCTTGTATAGACAGCCTCGCCACCGCAGGGGCAACGACTGGTTGGTGGTGCGTAGGCGGGCGCCAATGCACCCACGAGCGCACCCAACGTCACGTTGCCCATTGTGTGCAATGCAGCCAACACCCCTTTTTCCAGCCCTTCCAAGGTTGGTTCGCTCTCCTGCATCTGTGCCACCAGATGCTCCGCCACCAGTTTGGCACTCGCCAGAATCTGGGTTGTGATACTTTCCACTTGGTTCGCTGCGAGTCTACAATGCATGTGGGTTCTCCGTTGGCTAAATGGGTCTGGTTTGCACCTCCCATTTACCCGTGGAGAACCCTTTCTGCAAATTCTCACCGACAACTCGTGCGTGCACCCCAACACGCCAGGGATTCTCAATTTGACGTAACGCTGGTGTGAACGAGAATGAGAGGAGTGAATGACACTGAAGCCAGGAAAGGGACGGTCATGGAAGCTCTCTCATTCAAGGATATGGTCGAGGTGGTGCAACGGGCCTTTGATGCGTTGCCGGAACATCGACGGGGGAAGAACGTACAGTACGAGATCGGCGATGCGGCTGTAGCAGCAATTCTCAATTTGACTTATGAGTCGAGTAGCCAGCGGTAGAACTGGCCTGTTGAAGCACAATGACCGCCGCTGAAAGAGTCAAACGACCCTGCAAGTCAATTCATGAGCACGCCAAGTATCGCAATGTGCGGCTCTTCAAGCCAACTTTGGGGCGATTTTGCAGGTGGCGGCCGACCGCCGATGCCATATTGAGAATTGCTGTATCGTTCACCCACGCGCTTGACAGACGCGCCGCTTTTCGCCCACAATGTGTGCACCACAGCGCCCCAGCAAAGCCTCTGCCTCATGAAGCAGAGGCTGCGTATGAAAACGCTGCAGAGACCCTGCCTCATCCAATTTCTTCGTTCCGTTGTTTTTCGCGAAACGATCAAGTTCCAGAGGTAGATAGTCACCAACCGGGCGGGCATAGCTTAAAGGCAAAGCCTCTGCCTTCCAAGCAGATGATGCGGGTTCGATTCCCGCTGCCCGCTCCACTTTTCCCCTATTCTCCTTGCCTTTTCCCCCGAACTCCCCCGCGGTTGCAAACGTCCCGGATCGGTAGCTCAATGGCAGAGCAGGGGGCTCATAACTCCTTGGTTACAGGTTCGAATCCTGTCCGATCCACCACCCAGCAGTACTGCAACGCAGAGACGCCGAGGCGCAGAGGAACGCAGAGAACTGCATCTGCGAGAAGTGCAATTTGCAAGCGGACAAACGTGAAGGCCACGGATTCGATGTCTTGAATCCGTGGCCTTCCGCGTTCATCTCGCTGTTTCTGCAGTTGCTGTTCTCTGCGCCCCTCTGCGCTTCCGCGCCTTTGCGTCGCTGTTCCGCAGTTTCCCTACTCCACGATCACCCGGTCACTCCCGCTGCGGCCAAAGACCTCCGGCGAGTACATCTCCTCGGCCTTGGCGGGCGGGACGACGTACGCGCCCGGCGTGGTCGCCCGCGCCACGTAGCTGTAGTCGTAGACGCCGTCCCACAGCAGCGAAGTGAAGGCCTCGGCCTGGTTGTCGCGCAGATTCTGGTGCTCGTACCAAGTTCTGTACCACCACCAGCCATAAGGCTGCGCGATCGGGTCCGTGCCCGGCAGCGATTCGCTCACCGCCAGCGCCGGATTGATGATCTCGAGGCCGGCAGGAAGCGGGTCGACCAGCGCCACGTGGTAGCGGCGGCTCGGCGCGACCATCTGCAGGCGAGTGCGCACGCGTGCACCGGCCTTGATGCGCCAGGTGCCGTCGGCGTCGCGCTGCACGTCGGCCGGATCGTCGACGGCCTCGTAGGTGCGCTCCACCACAAAGCCCTGATCAAGCGGCTTCAGGTTCAGATCGGTGGGCGCGTAGGAGAGTGCGAGGCGGTAGTAGAGTCGCCCCTCCCCATCCTTGGCAACGATGATGTCGGTGGTCTCCGGCGACGACGCCTCCGTGGCATCGGGATTGCTGCCGGTTAGGTAAGTCATCGGCACGAGCGTCTGATAGGCGTCCGTGGTGTAGCCCTGATAGGGGTGCTCGGCCACGTAGGTGTCGCCCAGCCAGACACGCGCGATGAAGTCGGGTTCGACATTCTCGTAGGTGTTGAAGTAGCGGTCAAGCGCCAGCAGCACCCAGACATTCTCCTGGGTGTTGTCCCAGCGGCCGGCCGTGCGGTTGGCCAGCAGCCCATTGACGATCTTGGGAATGAGATCACTCTCGGGCTGATCATTGATCATCGCATCGAGCAGGATCGCATCGGTGCGCCGGTTGGAGTGGAGCAGCACCCATTCCTGGTCGCCGTAGGAAGTGTAGAAGTTGGCAGCCCCCGCCGTCTCCACAGCCGAATTGTTCACGTGCGTGCGGATCGCCTCCACTTCGGCGGTCGACGATGGGTCGCCCGAGAGCACCTGCCAGAGCCAGCCGATCGCCTCAAGCGACTGATCGTCGAGCGGCTTGCTGTTGAGCAGATCGCGCGCCTTGGCGGCATCGGTGTCGCCCATGAGGTCGCGCACATAGAGCGCGTACGAACTCAGCGTGTCACGGGTGATCTGACTGTACCATGCAGGATAGTGGGACTCGATTGCACGCAGGTAGGTGAGCGACGACGCGAGCGCCTCCTCGGGGACTGCGTAATCCTTGCTGCGCGCTACCTGCAGCGCCTGCGCCACAAAGATCGAATTATAGGGGATTGACTCCTGCCCCTTCTCCCACATGGCCCAGCCGCCGTCGAGATTCTGCATCTTCACCAGCCGGTCGATGTCGGCCTCGACAACAGCGTCGAGCGTCGCCGGGTCGGGGAGCCCCTCGGCCTTGAAGGCGGTGAGCACATCCGTGAGCGACGCAATGCCAAGAATGCGCGCCGCGATCTGCTCGGAGCATTCAAAGGGGTACTGAACGAGGTAGAGCACGGCATCCGTAAGCGCCGAGAGTGAAGTTGAGGAGGTGCCAATCTCAAGACCGCCAAACTGCGGGAAGACGTTCGTGGGCATTTGCAGCGGCTGCGCCACGGCGCCATCGTCCACGGTCCCGTAGACCGCGAAGGCCTCGGTCGTGGCCGGCGTGTAGACGGGCAGTTCGCCCGTGATGCCGTCTGCATAGTCGCCGGCGGCCGCGGCCACCTGGAAGCGTCCAGTGCCGGCGTTGATCGTCGACGCGGGGAAGCGCACCTCGACGCGGTTGTTCGCAGGAACCTCAACGCGCTGCCCCAGCGGGCTCTCCAGGCCGATGTTGGCGGTCGTCATTGCCACGCTCACGCTCAGCGCTTCATCGGTCTGGTTCTGCAGCACCACAGGGAACTCAAAGGTGTCGCCAAAGTTGAGGAAGCGGGGCGCGCTTGGGCGCACCATCAGCGGCAGCCGCGCCGTAATGTTGGCCTCGGCGCTGCCGAAGTCCTGCTCAGTGGCCGCAACCACCATCACGCGGTAGCGGGTCAGGTTGTCGGGCATCTGGAACTCAACGCGTGCCTTGCCGGCGGCGTCGGTTGTCACGGCGGGCGCAAAGATCGCCAGGGGGTTGAAGTTTGTGCGCACGTCAATCGGCGCGGCCGCCTGCTGCGCGTCGGCCCCCTTGTACACTTGGGACTCTTCGCGCGCACCGGGCATGGCCGTCGCCATGGGTGCGGCCGGCATTGCCATGTCAGCGGCCTCCCCTTCTGCATAGGGAGCCGCCGCGGACATCACCATGTCACCACCACCGCCGCCGCGGCCGCCTGCCATGGCGGCGGCAATCATCGCCGGGTCAATCAGCACAACGTTGTTGCGCGCGATAGGTGCTGTCGATGCCCGAACCCACCTCACGATAGAAGGTAAGCAGCGGGTCGGGAATGGAATAGCCCGTGAGCGCCAGGATCGCCTCGTCGACCACCACCAGCGCAAGTTCGGCCCCTTCCACCGGCTTGCCGGTTTCATCAGTTACGACCACGTCGATGGCTGTCTGCGCCGCAGGAGCCAGCGCGGTCGCCTCGGGCTTGATGTCAAGCGTCAGCGTGCGGCTGACCGGCGGAATGCTGAGCGTTACCTGGCCCGAGGCAAAGGCCGGCCGCTGCGGGGCATCAGGCATGGGATTGCCCTGATCGTCCACGCGTTCGGCGGCCCCGTTGACGGTCACCTGCACCACAACATTGGGCACGTTCGCCTCTTCAATCGGCACGCGGAGGATGGCCGTGCCGTCAGTAATCGTAAAGCGTTCGCTCACAAGGAAGCCGTTGCGCGCCACGCTCATCAACCCTTCGGCGGGGCTGAAGGGAGACTGGACGAGCAGTTCGGCCACGTCGCCCGGGGCGTAGGTCTCCTTGTCGGGGATGATCTGCACCTGCTCCTGCTGGAGATCGCGCGAGGGCGCAGACGCGCCGCCGGAAACCCAGCGCGTGAGTTCGGTGCGGTTGAGCCGCTCGTTCTCGTCGCGCACATCAGCCCAAATGCGGTACTCGCCGCCTGTCGTGGTGGCAAACTCGCACGTCACCGCTTCGCTCGCCGAGACAACTTCACAGCTCTGCACGTCGGCATCCTGCTGGACGTAGCGGCCATCCTTCCACACATATTCCTGGCGGGCTGCATAGACCTGCACAGGTGTATCGGCGACGGCGTTGCCATCCACGTCAGTGACGATCACGTCGAACTTGAGCGGCGTACCTGCCTCCACAAACATCTGGTCGCTGCGCAATCCAACATAAAGCGCCGAAGGGTGCACCAGCAGGTTGGTCGACGCCGACCACGCCTGGCGATTGACGTCCATCACGACGGCCTCGGCGCTGACGCTGTAGGGGCGCGGCTCCTCGGCATGGTTGAAACTCATGCGCAGATAGTGCGTGCCGGTGGCGTCGGTGACGCCCGTCAGATGGTTCGTGGAGGAGTCCTGCTGCCCATCGGTTGGGCCATAGAAGACGTCGCTGTAACTCGTTCCGTAGTCGTTGTAGCTCATCCACCAGGGACGCCACACGCCGAAGATGAAGTCGTTCCAGTTGGGCGGCGTGTAGCTCGCCGGCGTGGCATTCACCGTCCAAGCGGTGTCGGCGCTGGGCAAGGGGCCGCCGGCATAGTAGCTGGCGTTGACGGAGACAAGCGCGTCGTCGCCCACAAACCAGGGGCCGGTTCCTTCGGGTTGCGCCTTGACCTCAAACTCGGGGCGGCGGAACTCCTGCACCTGGAAGGAATAGCTGAAATCGGTGCTGCTGACATTGCCCACGCCGTTGGCCGTGAAGTAGACGTTGTAGTAGCCGAGATTGGCATTCTCCAGCAGGGTGATCGCAAAATCAAAGCCGCTGAGCGCATTCAGGTCCACCACGCCGTCGGCCACGGAGTTGCCCATGGGGTCGGTCACCTGGTAGCGGACGGAGGTGGGGTTGTCATCGCCCAGCAGCCCAATGTCGCCGGTGGGCGTCTGGCCAAAGCGGCGCAGCCAACCCTTGAAGTGAACCTCCTCGCTCGGGCGGTACATCTGCCGATCATCGAAGATATACCAGCGCAGGTCGTCCTGCGGCGACTGTTTGGTCCAGCCCGAGTTGCCATAGTAGTCCCATACGTAGTGCGGGAGGATGGCGACATCTTCGCCCTGCGAGGCCACGAGCAGGTAGCCGCTGCCGGCGTCAAGTGGCAGCGTGAGCGTCCCGTCGGCGGCAGTGGCGCCTTCCTGTTTAGTGCCATACAACTCCACCTGCACATCTCCAAGCGGCGCGCCGTCGGCAAGGCGCGTGGCCCAGGTGAGCAGTTCATCCTGGTCGGCAAAGGCGTCGAGCGCGAGATTCGTCACCTGCACCCATGACTGCACGCTCGACCGGTCCCGCTCGCCGAAAAGCGGCTTGGGTACATCCACAACGACGATCAACTGTCCAAAGCCCGATGCGGGCAGCACGCGCGTGAGGTCGATGTTGGTCTGCACCAGCGCGTCCGGTTCGCCTTCGGGCTTGATCATCTCCTCAAGCACCAGTTCGCCTGGGGGCGGGGCCGGGTTGTCGGCCCAGTATTCACTCTGGTAGGTTTGCCACGCTTTCCAGTCATCGGGCGTTACGGCGTAAATGCGCACATTCAGGCGCGGGTAGTTGCGCGAAAAGACCGTGAAGGTGGGGTCGCCGCCCGGGTCCACCGTGACGAGTCCCTGGTAGGGTCCGGTGAGCAGCGGGTACGCCTGGTCCGTCGTAAACTTGAATGTCTGATCGGCGCCCAGCGTCTGGCCAAAGGTGTCCTGAATGGCGCCGTTGACGGTCAACTGGTAGGTTGTACGGCCGGCAGTCGCGCCCATGACCTGAACCACGTTGCCGTACACGTTGACCGTCATGCCGGCCATGGTGGGTGCGGTGGTAATCCAGGCAGGGTCGAAGACCTTGGTGTCAATGGGGTTGGTGAATTGCAGTTCGAAGGGCGATCCCGGCGAGCAGACGTCGCCCCCCCAGGCGCAACGCGCGTCGACGACGCGCAGCGCGCCGTACGTCTGGAAGCTGTAGGACTGCACATCCTGCGTAACGAGCGGCCCTTCGGCGGAGGGCGTGTTGGGGCCGATATTGACGTTGATCGTCGCGTCATAGGGGAGTTCTTGCGTGGCGCGGAAGGCGAGCCAGCGTCCATCGCCCGCGCGTTTGGCCAGGGCGGTGACGGTCGGGTTGGCGGCAACTTCCTCGGCGGCGGCCAGGCGAGTATCCACAGCCTCGCCGTTGGCAACGACCTTGATGGTGTTGAGCACGGCCACGGGGTCGATCAACTGGTCAAAGCCCACGAAAAAGAGCGGATCGCGCGGCTGCGGGCCGGAGGATGGATGGGAAATGCGCACGGTGGCAGGCGGCGTGCTGAAGGTCCAGCGCACGGCCGACTGGAGCACGCCCCCGAGCGCCGAGGTCGTCCCCTCGGGAATCTCCACGCTGTATTCGGTGGCCATGGGGAAGCGGTCTATAGCGGGGTCGCCCGTTTCGCCGTGGAACTCGAAGGTCAGGGTCTTTGTGCCCAGCCACTTCCACACACCGGGCAACTGTGGCGTGAGCGTCACGGGAACATCGGCCGCGGCCACCTGCTCCACCGTGCCCAGCGCAATCATGGGCTGGTTGAAGGTCACCTGGAGAAAGGGCGCGATGCGGATTTCACCTTCGGGCGCATAGCGCAGCACCTCGAGATCGCCGGCCTGCACTTCCGCCGTCATCGGTGCGGTGGCGGTTGGCGGGAAGGTGGTGTCGATGCGGTTATCGGGGCTTGGTGGCGGCGGCGAATCGAGCGGCAGGCGGAAATCCTGCTGGTCGGCCGCGTCGGTCTGCAGCGGCGGCATGCGGTCGAGCAGTGCCTGGGTCTCTTCGGGCGTGAGCGGCTCGCCCACGGTTACCGTGCGCGTGACGGCCTCCTGCGGCTGCTCGCTGCCCTCGCTCAGGGTGATGTCCAGACCGCTGTCGCCGGTGGGCGACACGGGTTCGCCGGGGTAGGGCGCGGCTTGCGAGGCAAGACGTGGCATGGGTGCTCCTGTCGACTGGTTGGCCGACGCCACACCCGCTGCAGCGGGCAATGCCGCCGACGCGGGCAGTGCAGCCTGCGTGAGCAGCAGGCTGGTCAGCACCAGCACGTTGAATATGGTGAAGATGCGGTGGTGCGGCTTCGACCCTGTCGATCCCCGCTGCAAATTGTTGCGTGACATTGAAGTTCCTCCTCCGGTGCAATCCGGATGTGGCCGATCGATTGACTTGGGGGTGGAGGCTGCGTGGCATGCCGATCATAGCCCGATCGGTGCTCGGCTGCAACCCCGTTGCGCTTTAGCTGTGACGAGGGCAGGTGGGGCAATGTTCCCTTGCGAACAATAGAACAGCAGAACAGCAGGACAGCAGATCAACAGAACAGCAACACGGAGGCACGGAGGATCACGGAGAAAAGCAGAGAGTTGCAAAATCCGCACCGCGTTTGCCCGCCCTTGCTTTTCTCTGTGATCCTCTGTGTCCTCTGTGCCTCCGTGTTGTCGTTCTGCTGTTCCGCTGTTTTGCCGCTGTGCTATACTGGCTTGAAATCCTTTTGCCATGGAGGCGCCATGTCTTTGCCGGATTTGCTGGCGGTCGCCCGCGGCGCACGGCCCGCCGATCGACTCCTCCGCAATGCGCGTATCATTAACGTCTTCGCCGGGTGCATTGACGAAGGCGATGTCGCGATTTATGCCGGAATGATCGCTGGGGTCGGGCCGGGCTACCGGGCGCGCGACGAGGTTGACTTGCGCGGCGCGTATCTTTCTCCTGCGCTGATCGACGCGCACGTACACATTGAATCAAGCCTGTGCCTGCCGCCTCAGTTCGCAGCGGCCGTGCTGCCGCGTGGGGTGACCTGCGTCGTAAGCGACCCGCACGAGATCGCCAACGTCGCAGGGTTGCCCGGCGTTCGCTTCATGATGGAGGCGGCGCGCGGGCTGCCCCTAGCCGTCAAGCACATGGCCTCTTCGTGCGTACCGGCCACGGCGCTGGAGACCTCCGGCGCGGCGCTTGATGCCGCCGCGCTCGCATCGCTGCTTGACGAGCCGAGCCTCGTCGGGCTTGCCGAGGTGATGAACTTTCCGGGCGTCGTGAACGGTGCGCCCGAGGTGCTGGCCAAGCTCGCGGCCTTCGCCGGGCGGCCGATTGACGGCCACTTACCACTGCTCACGGGCATGGCCCTCAATGCCTATGTTGCCGCCGGCATCGGCAGCGAGCATGAGTGCGTGTCGCCCGCCGAAGCAGAGGAAAAGCTGGCGCGCGGCCTCTACATCCTGATCCGCGAGGCCACCAACGCCCGCAATCTTCACGCGCTGCTGCCGATGATCACGCGCGAGAACAGCCGTCGCATCTGCTTCTGCACCGATGACCGCATCCCCGCCGACCTGATCGACGAGGGCACAATCGACTACATGGTGGCCGAGGCGATCCGCTTTGGCCTCGACCCTGTGGTTGCATTGCAGATGGCGACCCTCAATACGAGTGAGTGGTTTGGCCTGCGCGAGCGAGGGGCCATTGCCCCCGGCCGCGTGGCCGATCTGATCGTCTTCGACAGCCTCAGCGACTTTCAGGTGCGTCAGGTCTACAGTGGCGGGCGGCTGGTAGCCGAAGATGGCGCACTGCTGCCCGATGTTCTCCTGCCTCGTCCTGTCATCCCCGCGCCATTGGCGCAGAGCATGCATGTCAACCTCGATGCGCTCTCGTTTCGCATCCCTGCACGTGGTGAAACAGTGCGCGTGATCGGCGCGCGTGAGCGACAGTTGGTGACAGACGCGCTGCTCGTTCCCGCAAAACTTGTCGATGGCGAGGCGGTGGCCGACCCCGAGCGCGACTTGCTCAAGATGGCAGTCATCGAACGCCACACAGCCAGCGGCGGCATGGCGCTCGGCTTCATCCAGGGCTTTGGGCTGCAGCGGGGCGCGCTGGCGGGCACGGTCGCCCACGACCACCACAATCTGGTGGTCATCGGCGCGGACGATGCCTCCATGCGCACGGCGGCGCGTGCCGTTGCGACGATGGGGGGCGGCCTCGTCGTGGCGGAGGGCGACCAGGTGATCGCCACGCTGCCCCTGCCCGTTGCCGGGTTGATGAGCGACCAGCCGATTGCTGCCGTACGCGCCGCCTACGATGGGCTTCTCGACGCCGCCCACGCCCGCGGAAGCGAGATGCACGATCCCTTCATGGCCATGTCGTTCATGGCGCTTGAGGTCATCCCGACGCTCAAACTCACCGACTGCGGCCTGGTTGATGTGGAACACTTTGATTTTGTGGACCTTTTTGTGGATACCGTGGACAACCCACCATCCTGAGCAACCCCAGGTAGAGGACCAATACCCATGTTCGAGACAATTACCCCTGCCCCGCCCGACCCGATTCTGGGCCTTACCGAAGCCTTCAACAAGGATGCCAACCCCAAGAAAGTGAACCTGGGGCAGGGCGTCTACAAGGATGCCGACGGCAATACGCCCGTACTTCGCTCCGTCAAGACGGCGGAGGAGCGTCTGCTGCGCGACGAGAAGACAAAGGATTACCTGGGAATTGCACGGCTTGGCGGCCTATGACAAACTCGTCCAGGAGCTCATCTTTGGGGCCGAGCACGCAATTGTGCAGGAGAAGCGCGCCGTCACCGCACAGACGCCCGGCGGCACGGGTGCGCTGCGCGTGGCTGCCGACTTCGTTGCCAAAATGAAGCCCGGCGCACGCATTTGGGTGAGCGAACCGACCTGGCCCAACCACCCCAGCGTCTTCAAGGCGGCGGGGCTGGAGGTCAAGAGCTACCCCTACTTCGACGCAGCCACCAATGGCGTCGCCTTCGAGACCATGCTCGGCGCGCTGCGCGCAATCCCCGAGGGCGATGTGCTGCTGCTGCACGGCTGCTGCCACAACCCCACGGGCGTGGACCTCAACGCCGACCAGTGGCGGCGGTAGGCGAGGTCGTGAACGAGCGCAGTCTGCTGCCGCTGATCGACTTTGCCTACCAGGGCTTTGCCACGGGGCTGCGCGAGGATGCCGAGGGCGTTCACATCGTCGCGGCGAGCTGTGCCCGAGATCCTCGTGGCCAGCTCCTACTCGAAGAACTTTGGCCTCTACAGCGAGCGTGTCGGCGCGCTGACGCTTGTGGCCGGCGGCGGCCGACGCTGCGCAGGCCGCACTCAGCCACATCAAGACTGTCATTCGCGCCAACTACTCCAATCCGCCGCAGCACGGCGCGCGCGATTGTGGCCACCGTGCTGGCCGACCCCGCGCTGCGCCGCCAGTGGGAGCAGGAGGTGGCCGAGATGCGCGACCGCATCAACACCATGCGCCACCTCTTTGTGGAGACGCTCAACGAAAAGGGCGTCGACCGCGATTTCTCCTTTATTGCACGCCAGCGGGGCATGTTCTCCTTCTCCGGGCTGACGCCCGAGCAGGTCAAGGCGCTGCGCGACCGCCATGCGGTCTACATCGTCGGCTCCGGCCGCATCAGCGTGGCCGGGATGACGGAGCACAACATGGATTACCTCTGCAGCGCCATTGCTGACGTGCTCAAGTAACAGCAGAACAGCGACGCGGAGGCGCTGAGGCGCAGAGGAACGCAGAGAACAACAACGAGAACTGCGAGAGGGCAGGGAATCCGCGGTAAATCCGCGTCATCCGCGTAAGGGAGTGGTTTCCTGCCTTTTCCGTTGTTCCCGTTGTTTCCGTGTACAAGCGGTTGTCCTGCATGTGTACAGGTGTTTGCCATGAGTGACAGTGAGGGAGTCCGCCACACGGTGAGCGGGCTGGAGAAACCCGACCGCATCGACCGCTACCTGCGCCACGCCTTCCCGGACTGGGGGCGCAAGGAGACGAGCAAGTTGATTACCGCCAGTGAGGTGGAACTCAACGGGCGCATCGTGCACTTCGGTTCGTGGGAGGTGGAGAACGGCGACGTCATCACGATCGAGACGCCGCCGGAGCCGCTGCCTGTTGGCTTCACTGCGTTCGATCCCGCATGGATTCTTGCCGATGATGGCGAGATCATCGCCCTCAACAAGCCGGAGGGGCTGCTCACCGAGCCCACGCGCTGGGGCGAGGGCGTCAATCTGTAGGACCTGGCGCTTGCCCACTTCGATTGCGATCTGTGGCTGCCCCACCGCCTCGACCGCGACACCTCGGGCGTGGTGCTCTTTGCGCGCAGACGACGAGATCGGCCGCTGGCTTGACATGCAGTTCCGCGAGCGCACTGTCGAGAAGTACTATGTGGCGGTGGTGCATGCGCCCAACAAACTCGCCGGCGAGGGCGAAATCCGCGCCCATTTGGACTTTGACAAGAAGCGCCCGGACCGCGTCAAGGTCGTGCGTTCGGGCGGCAAGTGGGCGAAGACCGTGTACAAGACCGATCCGCCCGAGGCCGACAGGCAGCGTGTGCACCTCTGGCCGGAGACCGGGCGCACGCACCAGTTGCGCGTCCACCTTGCCTCCATGGATGCGCCGATTCTGGGCGATCGCTACTATGGCGACGCTGCCTCGCGCGCCACGCCTGATGCTCCACGCTGCCGAAATCTGGCTGCCGCGCCGCTACGAACGTGAGCCGGTTCTCTACAGCGCACCCATGCCGCCCGGATTTGACGGTACATAACAAGCCTGTACGCAGAAAGAACGGAAACAGCGGAAAAGACATGAAAAGCATCTATTTCCTGCTTTTTCCGTGGTTTCCGTCTTTTCTGCGTACAGGCTTTTCCCTTTCCCACACAGAAGGAACCCCTGCATGAAGTCGCTTTCGTCGCTTGTTGGTTCCATCGCGCCGTCGGTGACGGCGATGATGATGCAGAAGGGGCGCGACCTGGCCCGCGCCGGCGTGGAGGTAATCAACCTGGCCGGCGGTGAGCCGGACTTTCCGACGCCGCCCCACATTGTCGAGGCGGGCTACGCGGCCATCCGTGCTGGCGACACCCACTATCCCCCCACCTTCGGCACGCCGGAATTGCTCGAGGCGATCGTCGCCAAGCTGGCGCGCGAGAACAACGTCCATGTGAGCACGGCGCAGTTGCTCGTCACCCCAGGCGCGAAGTGGGCGCTCTATGCCGCGCTTGCCGCCCTGCTCGACCCCGGCGACGAGGTCCTGCTCCTCGACCCCTCATGGGTGAGCTACGCGCCCATGGTCGAACTGCAACGCGGCATTCCCGTTCGTGTGGCGTTGCAGAGCGCCGACGACTTCGCCATCACCGCCCACCTGCTGCGCGCCCACGTGACGCCGCGCACCAAGTTGATCATGGTCAACAGCCCCAACAACCCCACGGGGCGGGTGCTGAGCACGGACGAGATCGATGCACTGGTGCAGGTGGCGATTGAACACGATCTCTATGTTTTGAGTGACGAGATCTACGAGCACGTCATCTTCGAGGGGAACAAGCACGTAAGCCTCGCTTCGCTGCCGGGGATGGCCGAGCGCACCATCACCGTCAACGGTTTCAGCAAAGCCTATGCGATGACTGGCTGGCGTCTGGGCTGGCTGGCGGCGCCTCCGGATATTGCCAAACTGGCGCGCACCTACCAGACGCAGAGCGTGACCTCGGCGGCCTCCTTCACCATGGCGGCGGGGGTGGCCGCACTCAACGGGCCGCAGGAGTGCGTGCGCGAGATGACGTCGGCCTACGACGCCCGCCGCCGCTTCATGCTCGACGCGCTTGAGGAGATTCCCGGCATCGCGTGCCCGCCCATTCAGGGCGCCTTCTATGTCTTCCCGCGCTTCACGCAGACACGGCTCAGCAGCCTCGAGGTTGCCACGCTTCTCATCGACAAGTCGTTGATAGCCACCACGCCGGGGATTGCCTTCGGCCCGGCGGGCGAAGGGCATGTGCGCTTTTCAATCGCCACACACATGAACGATCTCGAACGAACAATCGAGCGCCTGGCGGAGCTGGTGCCAACTCTCGAGTAAAGCAAGAAACTCGTACGCAGAAACAACGGAAACTGCGGAAAATGCAGGAAACAAGGACAAAGCCTCTGTTTCTTGCCCTTTCCGCAGTTTCCGTCGTTTCTGCGTACCGGCTGTCCCTACCCCATCGTCCAGACGCGGGTGGGGGTGATCTTGTAGATGACGCGCACCTCGCCGGGCACGAGGCTGTAGTCGCGACCGCCGTACTTGTTCGAGAGTTGGTGAATCAGCGCTTCGGCACCCTCTTCGGTAATTTCGCTAACGATGCCTTGCATGCCCATGTAGCGATACGGGTTCTCGGGATCCATGATGCTGATCGCGACAAGGGGGCGCTCGCTCAGGTTGCGATCCTTCTTGCGGCCACGGGCGCTATCAATCAACACGTGCGTGCCGTCGTACGCCACCCAGACTGGTGTCACCTGGGGCGTGCCGTCGGCGTCCACCGTGGCGAGGTTGGCGAACGCACGCTTTTCAAAGAGATCGGCGTGGCTGGCGGGAATTTTGACCATGTATCTTCTCCTCCATGAGGTTTGCTGTTTGCGCCTGGGCACAGGCATGGATATGGCAGCGGCAACAGAAGCGGCCGTTCGCACAGATTTGGAGCCTACTCAACCGACGTTTCCACGTACGTCAACGTGCGCGCACTACGACGCCGCAAGAATACGCGCACCCATCTCAGCGTACCATGCCGGGTAGCCGAAAGCAGTCAGCGGCTCTCCGATCACGCAGACAGTGCGCACAGATTGCCGGGCCGTTTGGGCGCTGACGAGGCCAATGTTATTGTAAGGGTCGCGTCTTCCTGCCGCCGCGCCACACAAGCATCCGGTTGCCATGAACCTGTTCATCATTCGCCACGCCGAATCCATCAACAACCGCATTGCCGAGAGCACCGACTACGCCGACTTCATTGCTACACGCTCGTTTGATCCCGAGATCACCGACACGGGCGAGAAACAGGCCGAGGCGCTGGCTGCGCACATTTCCTCAAGCATCCACCCCGAGTTTATTCGCAAAGGGCATGCGCAGCCGCAGGGCTATGGCATCACGCGCATCGTCTGCAGCCCGATGACGCGCACCCTGCAGACCGCCGCGCCCACGGCTGCCGCCCTCGGGCTGCCGCTCGAAGTGTGGCTGGATATTCACGAGCAGGGTGGCCTCTTTGAGGGCGATCCCGCGGACGAGGGGGGCGTGCGCTCCTATCCGGGGCTCACGCGCGATGCCATGACCACCCGTTTCGGTCCGCTTGTGCTGCCCGAAAGCGTGACCGACAAGGGTTGGTGGCGCGGCGGCTACGAGGATTACCCCGAGAGCGAAGCGCGTGCGGTGACGGTGGCCGACAGGCTTGTCGCCCTGGCCGCGGCTGAGCCCGAGACACATCTGGCGTTTGTGTCGCACGGCACCTTTCTCAACCAGATGCTGCGTGTGCTTCTCAATGTGCCCGTCGACGCGCCTATGTACTTCTTTCATGCCAACACTGGAATCACACGCCTCGAGTTTACTGGTGACGGCTTCCGCGTGCTGCGCTACACAAACCGCATTGCCCATCTTCCGCCCGAACTGATGACGCGCTAGACACAAGCAGCACAGCGGGGCGTCCGCGCCAGGATGGCTCACGACAAATTCCTGTAGGGCATCTCAAAAGTCGCCTTGCTGCGACAAAAGCACCGCATCCCCGGCCCTTCTCCATGCGGAGAAGGGTGAAAATACAATCCCGCCGCTAGAGTTATGCCTCGGGTAGACGCACCGGCTTTGCTCCCTCTCCGCATGGAGAAGGGCCGGGGATGAGGTGCCGTTCGTCACGCGTGCAATCGAGCGTTGCCGACTTTTGAGATGCCCTGAATTCCTGCCGCGCCCCTTTTCACGCGCCCTCTGCCGTGCTATACTTGCGCTGCATGCAGAGCGCCGGGTTGTGCCCCGCGACGTATTGCCACCTCTGCCGCCTTTGCCATCATCGCCGCCTGTACATCGCACATCGAGCTTTTCATTGCGCTCCACCTTGCATGGCATGAAACCCACAGAATCAGCCCACCCAGTCGTCAACCCGACGCGCCCCGCAGCACGTACGCGCACAGCGCGCCATTTGCGCGTCTTGTTCATGCTGGCGCTTCCGCTGCTCGCTGGGGCTGCTCGTGCTTGCAGCCTGTGGCCGCGACAAGGCGCCTGCTGCCACCACAGAGTCGACGCCGCCGACGCCCGAGGGGCTGTGGGCGCGCTTCTTCCCGTCCACCAAAGAGTCATCGGCCGCGGCGGTTGATCCGATGGCGCGCTACTTCCCTGCCGTGAAGGAAGAGATGCGCGGCGACCTCCAGCTTGACGTCATCAAGGACGCCCCGCGCTACGATCTCGACGTTTCACTCGACGTCATCAGCCGGACGCTGAGCGGGTCAGGCGATGTGCTTGTCACCAACACAAGCCGTGAGCCGTGGAATCAGATGTACTTCCGCCTCTATCCGAATCTCGAGCAGTACGGCGGCGATATGCTCGTCCAGAACATCTCGCTCGACGGGCGACCCACCACCTTTACCTATGAGGATGAAAACACATCGCTGCGGGTGTTGCTGCCGCGGCCGCTTCTGCCCGGCGACAAAGTCAATGTGCATGTCAACTGGTCAGTGCTGTACCCATCATTTGTGGATGACCATTCGGTCTATGTACTCTTTGGCCGCAGCCAGGATATGACGAGCCTGCCGCTCTTTTACCCGTCTCTCGCCGTCTTCACCGATGGAGCAACGGTGGGCGCGGGCGAGTGGTGGCGTGAAATGGGGACGATTCGGGGCGATGCTGCCTTCAGCCCAATTGCGCTCTTTTCCGTCAACGCGGTGCTTCCCAATGACCAGGTGCCTGTCACTTCGGGCACGCAAGTGGTGACGGCAAGCGTCTCTGCCACCCAAACGCAGTACAGTTGGGTGACGGGACCGGCGCGCGAGTTCTTGCTGCACATCAGCCCGCGCTTTGAGCAAGCCACCGAAGAGGCCTTCGGGACGCGCATCACGAGCTACTGGTTGCCCGGCGAGCAGGCGGCGGGGCGCGCGGCGCTGCGCTATGGCGTCGCCTCGTTCGCGCGCATACAGCGACATGTTTGGCATGTACCCCGAGCGCGACATGCGCATTGCGCCGGCGCCGCTTGGGTTCCGCGGCATGGAGTATCCCGGCGCGATGCTGCTGGGAGTGGATTTGTACGACCGGCAGCGCACCAACCTCGAGGTGCTCGTTTCGCACGAAATGGCGCACCAGTGGTGGTACCAGATGGTGCACAACGATCCCGTCAATGAACCCTGGCTTGATGAGGGGCTCGCCGAGTACTCCGTCAAGCTGTACACCGAGGCGCTCAACGGCACGAGCAAGGCCGACCTGCTCCAGTATCAGCGTTGGGAAGCCCCACTGGAACTCCTCAAGGCGCGCGGCAACGATGTTGCGATTGGCGGCCCGGTGGCAGGTTTCAAGAACGGCGCACAATATGAGGCGGTTGTCTACGGCAAGGGGGCACTCTTCTTCAACGCGCTGCGCGAGGATCTCGGCGATCGCGCGTTCAAGCGCTTTCTGCAGACCTATCTTGTGAGCCACAAATACGGCATTGTGAACGAGAATGATTTCCTCGCTGCGCTGCACGTACTGGGCAAGCCCGAGTTGGTTCGCCTCTACCGCGAGTGGGTCGGCGATCATCTGCTGCAGGCCGCGGGCGGGAACAATTAGGGGAGTCGGTGGTCGGGAGTCGGTGGTCGGGAGTCGGGAGTCGGGAGTCGGTGGTCGGGAGTCGGTGGTCGGGCACTGCAAAAGGGGGTGCGGTTTGAGCGGATTTGTGCTCGAATCGCACCCCCTTTAGTGGGCCTATAGCTGTATGGGAAATCAGTCTTACTTGAGCGCTTTGATCAGGTTGTGCAGCAGGCGGCCTTCTCTTTCGGAGAGCGCAAACGCCGCCTCAACCTGCAATTTAGTGAGCAAACCAACCCGAACGGCGAGGTGCAGGTGCGTTTCTGTTTCCTTCAAAGAGCCCTGGGCGATTTGGAGGAAACGAGTATAGTCGCCGCGACTCTCGCGACCATACCCTTCAGCGATGTTTGCCGGTACGGAACTCGCCGCTCGGCGAATTTGGGAAGTCAGGCCGAACAGCTCCTCCTTGGGCAGCTTGCTCGCAATTGAGTAGCATGTAGCGGCAAAGTCCATGCCCACCTGCCACACCAGCAGGTCCTGATACGACTGAATCAATGTATGCGTTACTGGCACTGTCGCCGTCATCCGGACCTCGCATATTGTGGACCAATCCCGACTCTCGACTCCCGACCACCGACTCCCGACCACCGACTCCCGACCACCGACTCCCGACCACCGACTCCCGACCACCGACTCCCGACCACCGACTCCCGACCACCGACTCCCGACCACCGACTCCCCGCCGTACTACAATATCTGCCGCAGGAACAGCTTTGTCCGCTCATGTTGCGGGCTAATGAAGAAGTGTTCGGGCGTGCCCATTTCCACCACCTCACCTGCATCCATGAAGACAATGCGGTCGGCTACTTCGCGGGCAAAACCCATTTCATGGGTCACCACGAGCATGGTCATGCCGGACTCCGCCAACTCCTCCATCACCTGGAGCACTTCCTTGATCATCTCGGGGTCCAGCGCCGAGGTGGGCTCGTCAAAGAGCATCACCTTGGGCTGCATGGCCAGTGCACGCGCAATCGCCACGCGCTGCTGCTGACCACCTGAAAGCTGCCCAGGATACTTGGACGCCTGCTCGGGAATGCCGACGCGCTCGAGAAGCTGCAGGGCGGTCTCGTCGGCCTCCTTGCGGCTCTTCTTGCGCACCTGCACCGGCGCCAGCGTGATGTTCTGCTGGACGGTGAGATGCGGGAAGAGGTTGAATTGCTGGAAGACCATGCCGGTCTCCATGCGCACGGCCTCAATGTTCTTGAGATTGCGGTTGAGGGGAATGTTGTCCACCACAATCTCGCCGCTCTGGTGCTCTTCGAGCCGGTTGATGCAGCGGATCAGCGTCGACTTGCCCGACCCCGAAGGGCCGATCACCACCAGCACCTCGCGCTTGCGCACGTTCAGGCTAACATCCCGCAACGCGTGGAAGTCGCCGTACCACTTGTTCACCTTGGAGCAGGTGATGATGTCGCTGTCTTCAACGTGACCTGCCATTGGACCGTCCTGTCGTTGCAAAATGGAACTGAAGTCAAAAGCATAATTGATGATTGGTAATTGAAGATGGCCCACTCGCGGGCGCAACTGCTGATTGACCCAGGCCGCGGCACCCGATCGAAAGCAGGCAGCATCCGCAGGCTGCAATTATCGATCATCAATCATCAATAGATCAATCACCCGTCATCCTGGCAACCATTCAAACCCTCCACCACCCTACTTCTGTCCTGTGTCCAACTGAACCTCAAGCCGGCGGCTGGCGTAGCTCATGCCGTAGCTGAAGATGAAGTAGACCACAGCCACAAAGACGTACACCTCGCGCGTGATGCCCCCCTGGACCTGCACCCACTCGGATTGCTGGATGACGACGCGCGCAATGCCAAGCAGCTCAAGCAATCCCACCAGCGCAACAAGCGAAGTATCCTTGAAGAGACCGATGAACTGGCCCACAATCGCGGGGATGACTGCACGCAGCGCCTGGGGCAGTACGATCAGACGGTACTTCTGCACCGTACTCAGCCCCACGGCGTCGGCCGCCTCGTACTGTCCCTGTGGGACCGCCTGAAGGCCACCGCGCACATTCTCGGCGAGGTAGGCGGCGGCAAAGAGGGTAATGGCCACCATGGCGCGCACAGCGTTTTCGGGCGCCGTTGCACCGCTGGGAAGGAGCAGCGGCAGCGCAATCATGGCCATGAAGAGCAGGGTCACCAGCGGCACGCCGCGGATGAGTTCGATGTAGGCCACACATGCGCCTTTGATGACCGGCAGATCGCTGCGCCGGCCCAGCGCAAGCATCACACCGATGGGAAAACTCAGAGTGATAGCGACAACCGCCAACAGCATAGTCAGGACCAGCCCGCCGATGAGACTGTAGGGAATCTGGTCGCCGCCAAAAGTCCAAATGGTGCCCAGGCCGGGCACGGTAACCGCGCCGCGCAGCAGGAAGATCGCAGCGGGGAGCGAGAGGATCCAGGCCCACACGAGAAGTCGCGTTGGAATCTTTGCGTAGCGGCCTACGAAATAGCAGCCAACCACCAGCGCCGAACCCACAAAAAGCGCGATACGGGCGGTGGGGTCAAGCGGCAGGAATGCAAGCGCAAACTGGATTGAGGCCAACCCCACGCCCAGGGTGCGCATGAAACTGCCCCACGCGCCTGCGCTCAGCCCCATAAGCACGCTGACCATCCACAGCACCGCCACGACCTGCCAGATGCGCTCCCACGGGTAAAGCCCCACGGTGAAGAGCTTGCGATTCACCCAAATTGGCTCCCAATACGCCTCGTTGACCACCCAGTTCACAAGACCGGTGATAATGTAGTAGAGCGCAAGCGCCGACAGGATTGTGAGTGCGCTGTTGAAGAATCCGTTGAACAGGTTGACGCGCAGCCACCCGATTTTGCCCGTTGTGCGCACGGGCACGGGGCGCGCCGCGCTGGGGTGCGTTGTACTCACCCAGGGGGCAGCAACGCCGCCGCCCGGATTGTCTGCCACTGGAGTGCCCGACGCCGTCTCGCTTGCCATGGTGATCAGCGCTCCACAAGCGCCATGCGCTTGTTGTACTGGTTCATGATCAGCGAGATGATCAGGCTGAAGGTGAGATACGCGGCCATGATCAGGAGAAACATCTGCACGGTTGCCCCTGATTGGTTCATGATTGTAATCGACACATTGAAGAGATCGGGGTAGGCGATGGCGATCGCAAGGCTCGAGTTCTTGGCAAGGTTGAGGTACTGGCTGGTGAGGGGCGGGATAATCACGCGCAGCGCCTGTGGCAGCACGATCAGCCGCAGAATGATGCCATTGGAAAGCCCCAGCGCGCGGCTCGCCTCCCACTGCCCCTTGGAGACAGAGGTGATGCCCGCACGCACGATCTCGGCAATGAAGGCGCCCGAGTAGATCACCAATCCAAGCAGCAGCGCAATGTACTCGGGCGAGAAGGTGCGCCCGCCCCGCACGTTGAAACCCTGGAACTCCGGCGCACTGAAAACAACCGGCGCGGGAACCTTCCAGGTTAGCGACACGCCTTCTTCGGGCAAATCGTAGTAGCGGAAACTCCCGTCGTTGTCGGTCAATTCCTCACCCAGGTCGACGCCTGAGGCGCTGTAGAGCGCGACCGGTGCGTAGCGAATCGGTGAATCACCCAGATTCGGATCATACGCGCCATCGTTGTTGGCATCAACGAAAAGCGTGCCGCGGTCGCCGCGCTTGATTTCGTAAGCGACGTTGGCGGGCAGACTTGCCGTCGCGTCCGTAATTACGTAGCCCAGTACAAGCACGCCCACGAAGACGAGAAGACCAAAGAAGACGCCGCCCTCCGGCCGCCCTTGCCTGACCAGCGCGCGCCGACGCCAGCGCAGGGCCAGAAACCCCGCAACCATCGCACCGATCAGCCACCAGGTGAGCGCGCTGCCCGTCTGCGACACATAAAGCCAGCCGATTACCATACCGCGGTTGCTCAGGAACAACAGTTCACCCAGACCCCGACGTTCCTTGATGTCGGGAAGCTGCAGAATCACCGCCGTATACCAGAAAAAGAGCTGCAGGAGGAGCGGCGTGTTGCGGATGACGTTGATGTACGTACCCGCAAGATTGCGCACCAGCCAGTTGCTGGAGAGGCGCGCAATTCCGACGATCAGCCCCACAATTGTGGCAAGCACGACGCCCACAAGCACAACGCGCAACGTGTTGATGACGCCGACGACAAACGCGCGCCCGTAACTCTCCGTTGGGTCAAACGGGGGACCCTCAGAAATGCGGAAGCCCGCAGACTGACTGAGGAAGTCCCATCCCAGAGGGATGTTGCTGCTTTGCAGGTTGGTGACAATGTTGCGCGCGAAAAAGAAACCTGCCAGCACCAGGAACGCGACCACCACTGCTTGCACAAGCAGTTCGATGACCCGGGTGTCTTGAAAGAAAGAGCCGACGCTGCGTCGCGGGGCCGGAGAGGGAGCTGACTCCATGGAAGTCCTGCGGGGATGGACAGGCAGTTCACACCGGGCGCTGCATTGTGCAGCGCCCGGTGCAACTCAATTGCCTGCTGGTTTAGCGGAAGGGCGGTGCGTAGATAATCCCGCCTTCGGAGTAAAGCGCATTCTGCCCGCGCGGCAGGTTGAACGGGGTGTCCGGCCCAAGGCTGCGGTCGTACATCTCGCCAAAGTTGCCTACAGCGGTCAATGCTGCAACCATGAAGTCATTCGGCAACCCCAATTTGGCGCCCATCTCGCCCTCGACACCGAGAATGCGGCGGACATTGGGGTCCTCGCTATTCATCATGTCGGCGATGTTGGCGGTGGTGATGCCGTACTCTTCGGCATTCATCAGGCCAAAGATCGTCCAGCGAACGGCGTCGGCCCAAGCCGGGTCACCCTGCGCAACAACACCCGCCAGTGGCTCCTTGGACATGGTGACGTCGAGGATCTCATGGTCGGACGGGTTGGTGAGCTGTGTAATATAGGAGACCAACTGCGACTTGTCCGTGGTGACGCCGTCGCAACGGCCCTGGTCATAGGCATCGCGTGTTGCGTCGGATTCTTCGAAGACGACGGGGGTGAACTCAAGCCCCTGCGAGCGGAAAACGTCGGTGAGGTTGAGCTCGGTTGTGGTGCCGCTCTGCACGCAGATCGTCGCACCATCCAGCTCCTCAAGCGATCTGACGCGCATATCCTTGCGCACCATCATACCCTGGCCGTCATAGAAGTTGACGGGCATGAACTCCATGCCCACTTCACTGCTGTCGCGGGTAAGGGTCCAGGTGGAATTGCGGAAGAGGACGTCAACTTCGCCCGTTTGGACGGCCGTGAAGCGCTCGCTGGCGTTCAATGGACGGTACTCGACCTTTGTGGCGTCGCCAAGAACGGCAGCCGCGACGGCCTTGCAGAAGTCCACGTCAAAGCCGCCATAGACGCCGGCTGAGTCCACCGCACCAAAACCGGGCAGCGAACCGTGGACGCCGCAGATAAGCTTGCCGCGGTCAATCACCGTTTGCAGGCGGCTGGCACCCTGTGCAGGTGCCGCGACCGGCGCAGCAGCAGGGGCGGTTGTGGCCGCTGCTTCGACGGGCGCCGGTGTGGCTGCTGCCGGGGCCGGCGCAGGCGCCGCACAGGCGGCATAGACAACGGAGATGATCAAGAGTGTAATCGCCAGGGCCGTGATGCGTTTGTTCATAGTTCCTCCGGACGGGTGAGTGAGGATGGAAGGAAGTGGTTATGTGATTCGAATGGCAATACGCCACAGGAGTAGGTTGACAAGACGCGCGTCCCAGGCTTTTGCGCAACAGCAACGCGCCATTGCGAGGGGCGGACCGCGCAGTCACTGCAAGGACCGGATAATGGGAACGATCGGCGTGCGGAGAATTGTCCTGCGCTCTGGCGAGTATGAAGCCTCGGCTGCACTGTCTCAAGACGGGTGCAACCTTAACATGCGCACGAAATTCTGTCAAACGGCCAAAAAGCGCCCGCCTGAGCCGCCGACGCCCCAGTCTGCATTGCCTCGCTCCATGCACAGGGGCGACCCTGTCTACGCCCGCCAGTTTGGGGTTGGATGCCCGCTTGTGCTATGCTTCGCGACAATTGGGCGGCGCGCCGCGCTGCCGTGAAAGTTTGCCGCGCGCCACCGTCGCATACGCTGCGGAGAGACCTCTACATGTCACCTGATTTCATGAACAACATTGCCACCGTTGCCGGCGTGATTGTCGCCGCGCTGGGCGCGTTTGTCTTTGCGTTCTGGGTGGCATTGGGCATTTGGACCTTCAACGATATCCGCGCCCGCAGCCGCGACTGGCTGGCAACGATTCTTGCAGTCTTGCTGGTCATGGTCTTCCCCATCGTTGGGCTAATTCTCTACCTGCTGATTCGCCCCAAGACCACGCTTGCCGACGTTTACGACCGCGCACTTGAGGAAGAGGCGCTGCTGCGCGAACTTGAGGAGACCCACGCCTGCCACTCCTGCGGCGTGCCGGTGAAACCGACCTGGGTCTATTGTCCCAACTGCCACCAGCAACTGCAGCACAGTTGTCCCAACTGCTCGAACCTCGTGCGCAACGAATGGGCCATTTGCGTCTATTGCGGCACATCCCAGCGCGCCGGGCAGACGCTGCGCGGCGCCAACGAGTTGCCGGCGACGAATGTCTATGTGCCGGGAAGCCTGTCAGCCGCCCCGGCGCTGGCAACCGGGAGCATGGCTGCAACGACCACACCAAGCAGCGTCTCGGCGGCCGGTGCGCCCAGCGGCGCCGGCGGCGCACCTGTACGACGCGCCCCCGCCCCAATCCTTTTGCGCCTCCCACGGGTGCGCCCACCGGCGCCTCCTCAAGCCCGAGCAGTTACGGTGCCGAGCCAACACAAGGTTACGCACCCGCACCGCCCCCCACGCCCGCCCCCGATTTGGATGACACCTACTACCGCCCTGCGCCTGACGCGGCGGGGTGAAATGCCGGGAGTCGGTGGTCGGGAGTCGGTGGTCGGGAGTCGGTGGTCGGGAGTCGGGAGTCGGGAGTCGGGAGTCGGCAGTCGGGTGATTGCAGAAATGGAGCGGCGGCCACGTCAAATCGACGTGGCCGCCGTTATGTACGCTGTTGCCGCCTGGAACGATTTCTGGATCGTGAGCCAAACGTCGCGAAGTGGTGCACTACACAGGAATAGACTGTAGAGGTAAGCTGCAGTAGAAAGTAAGTCGAAAGGAGAAGGTCTGCAACCAGCGGTGGATAGCAAACGGCTACATCCCATCCTAATCAAGGAGATGCAATTGCTAGAGATCGCACCGATGTATACTGGGCACGCGCAGACGCGTATGGCGCAACGTGGTATCTCGAGCGCGGACGTGGAATACGTATGCAAACACGGCTTCCGCATCTACGCTGGAGGGTTGCTTCATATCCATCTTCGCATGAAGGACATTCCGTACGCCGAACAGGCAAAGTATTCCTTTCGCGCAGACATACAGGTACGCATGGAGCAGAGTAGTGGTTCCGTCGTAACGGTGTTCCGAAACCGCAAGAAGTGCGCACTGCACAAGGTCCGCCGCAAGGCGAAGACGAACAGAAAGAGGATGATGTAGGCCTCTTTCGTCTGCTTCTGAGTCACAGTGTGTCATGCCGTTGGTTGCAGGCCATCGAGCGGGAACAGGCTTCGTGCCTGTTCCCGCTTCTGCGCCTATGCAATATAGTGCGGCGGCCACGCAACTATTTGCGTGGCCACCGTATGTTTCCCTTGTGGTTCCCGACTGCCGACTCCCGACTCCCGACTGCCGACTCCCGACTCCCGACTCCCCATTGTTACACCACGATATTCACCAACTTGTCCGGCACGACAATCACCTTGCGCACGGGCTTGCTTTCGAGCCACTGCTGCACATTTGCGTTGGCCAGCGCCTCCGCCTCGAGCGCGTCTGCGCTGACGCCAGGCGCCATCGTCAACCGCTCGCGGATCTTGCCGTTGATCTGCACCACAATCTCGACCATGGCTTCCTGCGCCCGGGCCGCATCGCCGGCGGGCCACTGTTGCACGTGGATGCTCTCGACATGGCCCCGCAGATGCCACAATTCCTCGCTGATGTGCGGGAAGATGGGCGCCATGAGCAGCAGCAGGCTCTCCACAGCCTCGTCCCACACAGGCGACTTGGGCAGCGCTGTCTCCTTGAACTTCATCAACGTATTGTTCAATTCCATGAGCGCCGCAATCGCCGTGTTGAAGCGGAACGCCCCAATGTCCTCCGTCACCTTGAAGATCGTCTGGTGAAGCTTGCGTTCGAGCGTGCGCACATCGGCCTCGGCGGGTTCGCCTGCCGGCGCGGTGTGCGCGGCATCTGTCACCACCGCCCACACGCGCTGCAGAAAGCGCGAAATGCCCTCGATGGACTTGGGATCCCAGGGGCCGCCCTGGTCCCACGGGCCAATGAACATGAGGTAGCCGCGCACCGTATCGGCGCCGTAGCGGTCCACCATATCATCGGGGTTGACCACATTGCCGCGGCTCTTGGACATCTTCTCGCCATCCGGCCCCAGCACCATGCCCTGGTTGAAGAGGCGCAGCATCGGCTCGTCGAAATCCACCAGACCGATGTCGCGCAGCGCCTTGGTGAAGAAGCGCGTATAGAGCAGATGCATGGTCGCGTGCTCAATGCCGCCCGTGTACTGATCCACAGGTAGCCAGTAGGCGCCCTTTTCGGGATTCCACGGCATGGAATCGGCGTGAATCGTTTGCCCGGCCATGTAGTTGGGCGACACGTCGGCGTACTGGTACCAGGACGAGCACATGAAGGTGTCCATGGTATCCGTTTCGCGCTCGGCGTCACCGCCACAGCTCGGGCACTTGACGTGCAGGAATGCCTCGTGATACTTGAGCGGGCTCTCGCCCGTGGGCAGGAACTGCGCATCGTCGGGCAGCAGCACGGGCAACTCTTCGTAGGGCACAGGCACCGGTCCGCAGGTAGGACAGATGATCATGGGAATGGGCGAGCCCCACATGCGCTGGCGGCTGATGAGCCAGTCGCGCATGCGGTAGTTCGTCGCACCGGTTCCCTTGCCCGTCGCTTCCAACCAGTTGATCACGCTGTCGGCGGCGCCGGCAACGGGTGTGCCGTCGAATTGCCCACTGTTGATCAAAACGCCTTCGCTCTTGGAGGCGTAGGCCTCTGCCATGGGACCTGTCGCACCGTCCGGGCCTGTGATGACGCGGCGGATCTCGATGCCGAACTTGGTGGCAAAGGCAAAGTCGCGCTCATCGTGCGCGGGAACGGCCATGATCGCGCCCGTGCCGTAGCCCATCATCACATAGTCGGCAATCCAGATGGGAATGCGCTCGTCATTGACCGGGTTGATCGCGTAGCCGCCTGTAAAGACGCCCGTTTTCTCCTTGTCGGTCGCGCCGCGGGCAATCTCGTCAAGGCGTGTCGCCTCTTCCTTGTAGGCGTTCACCGCGTGCCGCTGCGCGGGAGTGGTCACGCCATCCACCAGGGGATGCTCGGGGGCCAGCACCATAAAGGTCGCCCCCCAGAGCGTGTCCGGGCGGGTGGTGAAGACGACGATCGGCTCGCCCTGTTCTGTAATGAAAGGCAACCTCAGCGCCGCGGCTGCGCCCAATCCAGTTCGTCTGCATCGTCTTGACGCGCTCGGGCCAGTCGATATTCTCCAGCCCGTCCAGCAGCTCGTCTGCATAGTTGGTGATGCGGAACTTCCACTGCTGCAGGTTCTTCTTGATCACCGGCGTACCGCAGCGCTCGCAGTGGCGGTCGTCGCCCCACACCTGCTCGCGCGCCAGGGTGGTGTTGCAGGTGGGGCAGAAGTCCACCGGCGCGAATTCGCGGTAGGCCAGCCCGGCATCGTAGAGCTTCAGAAAGAACCACTCGCTCCACTTGTAGTAGTCGGGATCGCACGAGATCGCCATGCGATCCCACGCCCACATGGCGCCCATGCGCTTGAGCTGCGCGATCATGCGCCCGATGTTGGCATAGGTCCAGATTCTGGGATGGACGCCATTCTTGATGGCGGCGTTTTCGGCGGGCAGGCCGAACGCATCGAAGCCAATCGGGAAGAAGACGTTGTAACCGTTCATGCGCTTGAAGCGTGCGCCGGCGTCGCTGGGCGTATAGGCGTACCAGTGGCCCGTGTGCAAATCGCCCGACGGGTAGGGCAGCATCGTCAGCGCATACCACTTGGGGCGCGTCGGGTCTTCATGCGTCGCATAGAGCCCCTGCGCTTCCCACGCCTGCTGCCACTTCGGCTCAATCTCCTGCGGGATGTATTTCGTCATCAGCGTCATACCTCGGTTTCAGGTTCCAGGTTTCAGGTTTCAGGTTTCAGGTTCCAGGTTCGAGGTTTCAGGTTTCGTATCAATCCGGGACTTGGCGCAAGCAACACGTCGCGGAGACGCCTTCCACTTGCGCCGAACCTGAAACTTGAAACCTGGAACCTGAAACCTGAAACCCTGTTGATTGGCAAACGAAAACGTGAAACGCTGCAGGGCGCGCCGGAATGCGTCCGTGGTGCAGTGTTTCACGTTGTGGAGAAAGCCCGCGGCGAATGAACGGCGCGGGCTATGGAAGCGCGAGCAGACCGCCTACGCCGCCTCTGCAGGGGGCGGAGGGCGTTGTGCCTATGGCGGGCCAGGCCCGAAACGGGCGCACAGTCATGTACATTGTGCAGAAAGTATAGCACAGGGTGTCAATGCGGACGCTGTATTGCCGGGATCTGGTTATCGAAAAAACTGAGTTGCAGGAATATCAGGCGATGGTGTAGTATTTCACAATCACCACCTTGAATAAACGTCCAATGTCGGGCGGCTCGGGATTCATCTCTCCCTGCCGCCCGTTTTGTAGTCTACCTTGTATCCATTCTCGGATACAGAGAGACGATGTCCGTACCTTGCGGCCTGCCGGCGTCTGTCCAACGCGGCGCGCCGCAACGACGTAGACATTGTGCTCAGTACAAACGCAGCCTATCCGCCACATCCACCCAACGGAATGAACTACATGCACATCAACACAATGCCCGACACACCGAGCGACACGACCGTATACGCGGATGAGAACCCGCTCATCATCGCCCAGCAACAGATTGACCGCGCCACTGCGATGCTGGGCCTGCCGGCTTCGTCATGCCAGTTGCTGCGGCAGCCAATGCGCGAGTTCCACTTCCAATTGTCGATCAAGCTCGACAATGGCTCCATCGCCGTCTTTCCCGGCTTCCGCGTGCAGTGGAATGACGCGCGCGGCCCCGGAAAAGGTGGAATCCGTTTCCATCCCCAGGAAACCGTGGATACCGTGCGCGCCCTTGCGGCATGGATGACACTCAAGACGGCAACGCTTGATCTGCCGCTGGGTGGCGCCAAAGGCGGCATCATCTGTGATCCCAAACACCTTTCCGAACACGAGCTCGAGAGACTCAGCCGGGCTTACATTCGCGCAGTTGCCCAAAACATCGGTCCCGAAATTGATATACCTGCGCCGGATGTCTACACCACACCTCAGATCATGGCGTGGATGATGGATGAGTATGAAGTGCTCTTTGGCAAACACCAGCCTGGCATCATTACGGGCAAACCCTTGTGCGTGGGTGGCAGCATTGGTCGAGGCGATGCAACGGCGCGCGGCGGTATCTATACCGTACGTGAAGCGGCCCTGAAGTTGGGTATTGACTTGAAGGGCAAGCGGGCCGCCATTCAGGGGTACGGCAATGCAGGCAGCTATGCCCACAAGCTGGCGGTTGAGCTGCTGGGCATGGAGGTTGTTGCTGTGAGTGACAGCAGAGGCGGTATTTACTGCTCGGACGGTCTGGATTTCGACCAAATCGCTGAGCACAAGCAGCGCACCGGCTCCGTGGTCGGCTTTCCCGATACAGAAGCGATCAGCAATGAGGATCTGCTCGAGCTGGATGTCTGTGTACTCTTCCCGTCGGCGCTGGAGAATGTCATTACGGAGCGCAATGCGGCGAACGTGAAAGCACAGATTGTGGCTGAATTGGCCAATGGCCCCACCACGCCTGACGCCGATGAGATTCTCTTCCAGCGCAATGTCTATGTACTGCCCGACATCCTCTGCAATGCTGGTGGCGTCACCGTGAGCTACTTCGAACAGGTGCAGAATGCCTCCAATTTCTTCTGGGATGAGGCAACTATCCATAAACTGCTGGATGAGCGCATTACACGCGCATATATCGCAATGTACAACGAGGCAACGCGGCGCGGCGTAAATAACCGCCTTGCGGCGCACCTCCTGGCCGTCCAGCGTATCCATGAGGCGATGAAGGCGCGCGGCTGGACCTAAACCTCTGCGCGGGCTCGTCATGCAGCCGCCGATCAAGGAGCTCAAAACGCCGCCCCAATGGCCGCTGATTGAACAGCGGCCATTGGGGCGGCGTTTGTTCGCACCGCGCGCATGCCGTCTACAGACGTCTCGGCTGACGCGTAGGTGAATGCGTAGCGAACCCTATCGTGCGCCCATCAGCGCGTCCAGCCGCGCCTGCAGCACCGCGATCGCCTGCGCCGGGTCGTCCACCGTGGCGGCGGCCTGCTCGAAGGGGCAGGGGCCGTCGTGTGCGCGGTTGAGGATTTGGGGGACGCGCTCGCCCCACTCGGTGTAGATGTCCCCTTCGGCCAGGGCGTCGGCCCCGGCGTCGCTCAGCATCTGCGCATAGACGGCTGCCACGCCCAGCGCGTGGTAGACCAGCGCCGCAGCGCGCCCCACCACGCGATCGGCCGCGGCTGCACCGGCGGCCTCGGGCCCCAGCGCATCGGCCATGGTCAGCAGATCGATCACGCCGCGGCGGTCGCCTGTGGCAAGCACGCGGCCCTCGCGCACGAAGACGATTGCATGGTTCTCGGCGTCGAGCAAGGTGCGCGCCTGCGCCAGGTCTTCGCGGACACTCACGCGCTTATGCCTTGTCGAGATTCACGTGCGTCAGCCAGCCGTGCCGATCCTCAAGCTCTCCCTCGACAATGCCGAAGAATTGCTGCTGGATCGCGGCGGTGATCGGCCCGCGCTTGCCGTTGCCCACGGGCATCCGGTCCACTGAGCGGACGGGGGTAATCTCGGCGGCCGTACCGGTGAAGAACATTTCGTCGGCAAGGTAGAGCATCTCGCGCGGGATTGCTTGTTCCTTGACGGTGTAACCCAGTTCGCGCGCCAGCGTCAGCGCGCTGTTGCGCGTGATGCCGCCCAGGATGCTCGAACCCAGCGGCGGCGTATAGATTTCATTTTGATGCACGAGGAAGAGATTTTCGCCGCTCCCCTCGCTCACATAGCCGTAGACATCGAGCGCAATGCCTTCGCTGAAACCGTTGTCCTTCGCCTCCATGACGATATTCTGGCTGTTGACATACTGGCCGCCGATTTTGGCCAGCGAATTCGTGGTGCCGGGAGCCAGGCGCCGCCAACTGCTCACTTGCACGTCGACGCCAAATTCAAGCGCTTCCTTGCCCAGGTAGGAGTTCCAGGGCACGCTGCCAATCATGGCTTCCACAGGGCAGCCGCGGCCGTCGATGCCCAACGTGTCGTAGCCACGGAAGACCAGTGGACGGATGTACGAACTGCGCTGCTTGTTGGCGCGCACAACTTCAATCGTCGCCTGCACATACTCCTCAACTGTATAGGGAGACGGGATGTGCGCCACCTTGCAGGAAAAGAGCAGCCGCTCGTAGTGCTCTGCGCAGCGGAAAATGACAGGGCCGGTCGGCAATTCGTAGGCGCGAATCCCTTCGAAGACGCTGCTGCCGTAGTGAAGCGCGTGGGTGAAGACGTGAACGGTGGCCTGCTCCCAGGGAATGATTTTGCCGTTCATCCAAATGAAATCGGCGCGCATCGTCATGGAAAGTCTCCTTCATGGGTGGGAAGTCAAGCGGCCGGAAGCCGTGACGAGGATAGACGCGTGGTTGGCGCGGGGCAATAGCTCCATTATACAGGGCAGTGCGGGCAGACGCGAAGCGAGGGCCGCGATACGCGGCCCTCGCTTCGGAATGGCGTGCGTCTGACGTATAATCGCCCCACAGAAGTGCGCCGTGGGCAACGAAACGAGGACATGCAATGAGCAAGACCGGAGCGGCAGTCTGGGGTGGGGTATTCGGCGCGTTGGCCGCCGCGGCAGTAAGCTACCTGCTTGGACCAGCGCGGGACACGACCTATGACGAGCGCTATCAATCGCGACTCGATTACGCCCTCGCCGA
The DNA here is from genome assembly GCA_963735275.1 of uncultured Chloroflexia bacterium. GTDB lineage: Bacteria > Chloroflexota > Anaerolineae > Caldilineales > Caldilineaceae > UBA5069. Next base: position 44,633 of record CAVTKJ010000007.1, read on the forward strand.
GGGTGAACGCGCCGGCGCCGCGCGCGAGCAGGAGCTTCTCGCGGACTTCCGCACGCGCAAGGTCGCTCTTGCCAAGACGCCCCAAGTCAAGGAAGAGAAGTGGTAGAAGTAGGCGTGGGAGGGTGGACTTAGAGATTTACCTTGACCGGGGGCTGGGAGCCCCCGGTCTTTTTTGTGCGACTCGCGCACTTGTCGGCGCCGGCCCGTGACCTACGCTCTCCGCCAAACACGATCCTCATCAATAGAGAAAGCGCCGGCTGCGGGCCGCCTCTTACAAGGCTGCAGCCTGGCAGTGGGGGCAGAAGTGCGTGCTGCGCTGCGCGACGACAATGCGCGCAATCGGCGTCCCGCAGCGCGGACAGGGCTGCCCCGTGCGCCGGAAGACCTGGTGCTCATCCTGAAAGCCTCCGCCATCCCCTGCGGGGCGGCGGTAGTTCGTGCTTGCACCGCCCAGGCTGCTCCCGCCTCGGGCGACGGCCCGCGCCAGGAGTTCCCGAATCGCCCCATGCACCCGCTTCACCTCAGCAGGCGACAGGCTCCCCGCGGGCCGGGCCGGGTGAACGCGCGCCGCAAAGAGCACCTCGTCGGCATAGATGTTGCCAATCCCTGCGGCAATCCGCTGGTCGAGAAGCAGCGCCTTGATGGGGGCCTTGCGACCAGCGAGCGTCTTCTGCAACGCTGCCACAGAAAAGCTGCGATCCCACACCTCCGGACCCAGCTTGCCGATCACCGCGGCCTCGTCGCCCACCAGCCAGACGCGCCCGAACTTGCGCGGGTCGCGAAAGTGCAGAACGCGTCCGTCGTCAAGAGCCAGCACCACATGGGTATGCGCGTCGACTGCCGTCTCGGGCGGCTCCACCGAGAGGCGGCCCGTCATGCGCAAGTGGACGATATAGCGGTCGCCCCCTGCCATCTCGAAGATCATGAACTTGCCGCGGCGCGCGAAACCCACGAAACGCTGCCCCACAATGCGCGCGAGAAACTCGTCGAGCATGGGGGTGGCCACAGTACGCGGCCAAGCCACCTCCGCCGCGACAATCGTGCGGCCGCGCAGCAGCGGTTCCAGGTCGCGCAGGGAAGTCTCGACTTCAGGCAGTTCAGGCATGGGGCACCGCTGTGCGCCTGCGGCTGAGAAGCCATAGGAGCGCAAGAACGAGCGCCAGCCCGCCAAGCAGCCAGGCGACAATTGTCAAAGTTGATGGCGCGGTGTTTACGAAATCGGCGCTGGAAACGACGGCTACGGCGGGCGCTGATGCGGCAACTGCGGCGGTGACCTCTGCGGCAAAGGCCGTGACTGCAGGTTCGCTCGCAACAACTGCTTCGACGCCATTGAGCGCATCTGCAGCTTCAGGCACGATGCTGGCGGTCGCTGCTGCGCTGGGTGCGATGGCCTCGGGTGCGATGGCCTCGGGTGCGATGGCCTCGGGTGCGATGGCCTCGGACGCAATGGCCTCGGGCGCGATGGCCCCGGCGTCCGCGGCGGGAGCCTCAGCAACCGACTCGGCGCCTTGCGCCGTGTTCGCTTCAAGTGGCGCTTCCGCTGCATTCGCGCTGTCGAGTGCGCTGCGCGCACTCGCCAACGGTGCAGCGGCCGCCGCAACCGCAGCGCCGGCCGAGGATTCGGCCATGGCCACATCAAGCCCAGTTGTCGCTTCGCCGCCGCCGCCGGGGGCGTCGGGCGGAGGTTGCGGTGCAGCGGCGGGACCACCGCCCATACCCTCGGGGCCACCGCCCATACCCTCGGGACCACCACCCATACCCTCGGGGCCACCGCCCATACCCTCGGGACCACCGCCCATACCGGCGGGCAGAGCTGCGGAAGCCATGGGAGGCGCCTGCATCGGAGCCGGCGCGGCGGCCGCCTCAGCAGATTCTTCCGCCGCTTGTGGCTTTTCCGCCGCAGCGTCCGCCGCGGCGAACGCTGACGCTGCCTCTGTTTCCGGTGCGGGTGTTTCAATCGGCGCGCCCGCGCTCACGACCGTGCGTGCCGGTTCGCCTTGCGCCGCGGCCACGGGCGCCGCATCGGCCAGGGTGGCAAAGGGTTGGAAGGCGTCGCTCTCCGCGGCCAGCACGGGCGCGGAGTCCGCTGCGGCCACACTCTGTGGCGCCGCTGCGGCGCTCTCGCTCGTGCGCGCGCCGCCGGGAAGCGTCTGGCTCCCGAGCAGCAGAACAAGAAAAAGCGCAAAGGCGGCAGCGGCGCTGTTGCGCAAGGCCAGATTGCCACCACCAAGAAAAGCACCCAGAACCTCGCGGAAGCCGCGCTTTGGCGCGGGTGCGATAGCGCGCACAGGCGACGCGGAGGCAACCGTGCGCACCGCAGCCTCGCCCGCTGCTGTCACCGTCGTACCACCTGAAGGAGCCGCGCCGGCCTTCTCGGTCGCAAGCAGCGCCGTCAGCGAATAGGCTCGCGGCGCCTGTGCCGGCGGCAACGCCTGCAGCAACAGCACCGTCTGCCGCAACGAATCCAACTGCCAGGCAAGCGCATTGTCACTGTGCAACGCATCGTCGACAAGCAGACGCTCGTCGTCCGACACAGCCCCATCCAGGTACGCCGAAAGCAGATCGTCGGAAACCAGGGGAGGTCCCGCAGAATTGGGTTCCCTGATGTTGGGGTCCTGTGGGGTGCGGTTGATGGAATCAGTCATTTCACAAAATACCAGTCACTGTAGGGGACCAAAGTCTGGACGCGGGGAGCCTAGATCCACTGACAAGGAGTCTGCGCCACGTTCAGAGCCGAACCATGGAGACCCCTGCGCGCCCTGCCGGTCAGTTCTCACACGACATTAGGACGAAAGGTTGACGGCAATAGTTCCGGCCTGCGGAGCAGGTAGTCACGCAGTCGTGCGCGTGCACGGCTGATGCGCGACTTGACGGTGCCCATGGGCTGCTCGATGATCGTCGCAATCTCATCGTACGCGTAGCCATGCACGTCACACAGGACGAGCACAAGACGTTGATCGGGCGGAAGCGACTTGATGCCCGATTCGATCCACTCGTTCAATTCTGCGCGTTCGGCATGATCCTGCGGACCTTCATTGTGGTCGATCAGTTGGGTCGCGTGATCATCGTCGACAGGACCATCGTCTAGGCTCTCGGTGTTGCGATAGTGGCTGGAGCGGAGAACGTCGTAACAGGTGTTGACGACAATCCGCATGAGCCAGCTCTTGAAGCTGCCGCCGCGATACTGTGCGAGCGCGCGATAGGCTTTGATGATACTTTCCTGCACGGCATCGTCGGCGGCAGCGCCATCCTGAAGCGTCCGGTAGGCCACGCTGTAGGCAAGCCCCTGGTATTGGAGGATCAACTTGTCGAAGGCGCCGGCATCACCGGCGCATGCGTCGGCAATGAGTTGGCCTTCGGTGAGTTGACTTGCGGGTGAAAGGCTGCTCATGCGCGATGAAGGAAGAGAAGGTGAGCGGGAAGGGTGGAAGGCAATGCGACGAGTTTGGCGCTAAAGTGAAACCGGCATGAAATCCCCATTTACTACGAACATCTCAACGCAAAGACGCGGAGGACGCAAAGGAACGCAGAGGAAAAGCAACTGCCTGGAATGAGTCGACTGGTCGCAGTCCTTTGCGTTCCTTTGGTCTCTTTGCGGCTTTGCGTTGAGATGTTGTTTTCATTCCGGCATGACTTTAGTCGAGGAGCGGCGCCGATGGAAGTGCGCGCTCTTCCCAAAAATCGCTCCCCATTTGACGATAGCAGGGGGTGGACTGTATACTCCCCATGCTGTGAGCCTTTGCCGGACAGAAGCGTGTGTGCGCGGGATGCATTCCGCTGTCGCACTTTCGTGCCCGGAGGAGCACAGGCAAGTTGCAGGAATCAGGCCGGAGTGGCGGAACTGGCAGACGCGCACGACTCAAACTCGTGTGGATAAAACCGTGTGGGTTCGATTCCCACCTTCGGCACAGGTTGCACGCACGCGTGCGATGGTTCATTTTACAGTGGCGCAGCTATCCTGTTGCGGTCGCCATTATAGCAGGGAACGCGCGGCGAGAGAATTCGCCTTGCGCTCGAGCAAGGCGCTTCTGCGATTGCGCAGAGGCGGTGCGGCTGAACTGCCGCCGGAATACAGGCCCGCTGCGTGACTGCCGCACAATCCGCACCGCACTTGCGCCTGTTGAGGGTTCCATCGATTTCCATGGCCGAAACGCCGTCAACTCTTCTTCCACCCAACGAACTTCAACGTACATCGCCCATCGCACAGTCCACAGGTGGCGCCCGGTATCCGAACCTTCGAGTACTCCTCTGGACTGGCCTGCTCACGGGGCTGCTTCTCCTTGGCGGCTGTGGCATGTTCGGTAGCGCAAACAAGTCCGTCGACATGCCGGGCGCAGAGGAGCAAACAAACGCCATTGCGCGTGACTTTGCCACCGACAGTGACCTGGAAAAGGCGCGCGCCGCCGTTGCCGCGCTGGATACGGCCAATCCCGGTCAGTGGCTCATTTTCATGACCGAAAACGCTGTGGCAGATGCGGCGCGCGACCCGGCGCAGACACAAGCGCTCGTACGGCTGACTCTCGCGCTTGGCTACCAGGAATCGTCAATTGTTGGGTATGCGCGTGCTAATGGCCTGGCCGACACTGCGGGCGTGCTCACAGGAAGCAAGGCTGCCGCAGATGCTGCCACCGTTGCTGCTGCGATGGCCGCACCGGTTCCGGATGCACAGCCGGTGGCGGCAGCAGCATCTGCCGTTGCAGCGCCCGCTGTGGTCGCACCCGCAGGGGCAGAGACCGCGGCCGCACCGTTGAGCGCAGCCATCGCGCCTACTAGCGCGGAAACGAGCCTGCTGGCCACGGGGCCCGCAGCGAGCAACCCTGTAGCCGAGCCAACTGCCGCGCCTGCGCTTGCCACGAGCAACGAACTGATCAACCTGCGGCTTGGACCAGGCCTTGACTACGGCTTGGCCGGTTCCCTCGCTCCTGCCGAAACCGCCGCGATTGTTGGCAAGAACAGCTCCGGCGAGTGGTGGCAGGTGCGCACGAACAGCGGCGCGAGCGCCTGGGTCTATGGGCAACTGGTCACTGCCTCCGGTTCTGCAGAGAGTGTGCCCGTAGTGACGGACATTCCGCCCGCGCCGACACTCGCGCCCGCGCCCGTTGCTGAAGTCGCGGCGCCCGATGCGGCGCCGGCCGAACCGGCGGCGACCGCGCCTGCCGCAGACCCTGCACCGGCTGCGCCCGCGGCCTCACCAAGCGACCAGCCCACCTTCACAATGGTCGAGCATCGACTCTGGAGCAAGGAAGAGAACGGCACCTGCAAGGGGCAGCACCTGCTGCGCATTATTGTGGTAGACGCAAACAACAATCCGCTCAACGGCGTTACGCTGCAAGGCATCTACACCGGCGCGATTCTCGTCACAGGCTCGCAAGGCAAAGGTGAGGGACGCATCGAGTACGATCTCTATGGCACGGGCGAAGGCTTCAGGGTACTCAAGGATGTTGACGGCCGCGACGCAATAAGCGACAACGCCGAGGGCTTCACCACCAAATCGCTTGACATTGACCAGGCGACGCTCATTGGCGCAGGCTACTGCACAAACGATGCGGACTGCCAGCAGTTCTTCAATTCATACGGGTGCACCGGCCACCACAGTTGGGAGGCCAAGTTTCAGCGCAATTTCTAGAGTGATACCGATATGAGACCAGCTATTCGACGCAATGGCGCAGTGGCGCGAAGAAACGCAAGGCAGTGCAATATGTCGACTTGCGCCATGTAACTGATTTTCCATTGCGCCCCCTTGCGTCCTCTGCGTCTTTGCGTTGAGATGTTCGTAGTGAATGTGGATTTCATCCCGGATTCACTTCAGTCTGGCGATGCAGCATATCGCCGCATCAGCACAATTTCCATTGCAAAATCGTGCCGCCCAGTTGCGGGCGGTCAGGAGGCGCAGTGAAAGACCAGTTCCTGACATTTGCGCCGCTTTTTGCCGGGCTTACCGACGCCGAGCGCGAAAAGCTGGGCGAGAGCTTCACCCAGGGCGAAATCAGCAACGGCAGCACGCTGTTCCGCACCGGAGATCCGGCAGGCGGGCTCTTTCTGCTGGACCAGGGCTTCGTGCGCATGACCACCGAGGCGGGCCAGACGCTGGCTACGCTCGGCCCCGGCAGCATTCTGGGTGACGCTGCGCTCTTCCGCGCGACCCCCGAGGATGTAACGGCGCAAGCAGTCTCTCCGGTTGCGTACTGGATGCTCTCCGACCGCGCGCTGCGCGATCTGATTGTGCAGAACCCTGCCATCGGCATCAAGCTCAGCCAGAGCTTCGGCGCGCAAATTGTACAAATGGAGGAGTACCTGGTCGTCCGGCTGAGCAAGACGCAGGAACTCCAGGCGCTTCCGCAGAACACGCTGCAGGCCGTCGCTTCGCAACTGCGCCCGCGCGTCATCAGCGCCGGACAGCCCCTCTATCGCGCCGGCGAGATGCCTTCCGGCTTCTATTTGCTTGAATCAGGCGCGCTGGAGTTGCGCGGCGAAGGCGCCGGCGGAGCAACGGCCGCCCAGAATCCCCAAACCGCACAACCTGCACAGCCCGAGGAGAGCACAGAGAGCGCGCCTGCCGCACAGTCCGGCGCAGCGGCGAGCGAAGGGAGTGCGTTCGGCGTCTCAAGCGGCTCAAGCGCCTACACGCCCCGCTCGCTCACGCCGCCTCCCACAAACGGCGGCTACACAACTGAAGGGGGGCAGCCCGTTGCGCCGGGAACGATTGTCGGTGCGCTGGCGCTGCTAACCAACAAGCCGTACACGCAATCCGCAATCGCCACCACCGACAGCCTCGTTTGGGGCTTCTCGGCCGACACTTTCCACACCGTCAACAGCCGCCATCCTGGCTTGCGGCGGAACCTTGCGCGCTCGATGAAAGCGCGCCTGAGCCGCGCCGACCAGGTGCAGGCCGTCGCCCGCCTCCAGCAAATGCCCCTCTTTGCAGACGCCCCCGCCCCTGTGATGCAGGCGCTGGCGCAGCGCATGGTGCTTCAGCATGTGCCCGCCGGCGATCGCGTCTACCGTGTGGGCGAGGCGGGCGAGGCGCTTTATCTGGTGGAGCAGGGCGAAATTGAGTTGACGGCCGAAAATGCAATGGGCGTCATCGAAGAAAAGGCACGCATTGGCGGCAACGGTTTCTTTGGCGAGTTAAGCGTGCTTACCGGTCAGGTGCGCAACGAAGACGCCACGGCGACCCGCAATACCAATCTCTGGTTGCTCAACAAGGCGGACCTTGACGCCGTGGCCGCCCAGAACCCGCCTCTGAGCCGCGTGCTCAGCCAGGCGCTGGCCACGCGCCTTGAGCAAGGCTCCGCCCCTGAACTGGATGACTCGCGCTTCCGCATTTTCGACACGCTCGCCCCGCTCAGCGCCACCGAAATGCAGCAGGTGACTGAGTACCTCCGCCCAACGCGCTTCCGTGCAGGTGAGCCCATTTTCCGGATCAATGCTCCTGCCGACCAGATGTACTTCATCGAGCGTGGCCAGGTGCGCATTCAGCCCATCAGCGGCGGCAGCTATGTGCTCGGGCCGGGCGACGAATGCGGGGAGCGCTCGCTCCTGGGCAATCAGCCCCACAATGCCTCAGCCGGAGCAGAAACCGATGCCGACCTCTGGTCGCTGAGCAAGACCGACTTTGCCATGCTCATGAGCGTGGCCCCCGCACTGGCGAGCAACATCAGCCGCACGTTGAGCCAGCGCATGGGGCAGCCGGGCGGGACGCCGGGCATGGCGCCAGGCGCAGCGAACGCACCCTACGGCCAGCAGCCCATGCAGTCGGTGCCGCGCGGCCGGCAGCCGGCGCCGGGTGGCCCGCCGCCGGGTCAGCAGGGATACGGTCAACAGGGGTATCCGCCCCAGGCCTACGGGGCGCCGGGGCAGCAGCAGTCGGGCTATCCGCCGCAGGGCTACCAGCAACAGGGTTATCAACAACAGGGGTATCCACCTCAGGCATATGGTCAGCCGGGCTACCAGCAGGGCGACGAGTATGACGAATACGCTGAACTGCCGCCTGCTGCTGCGCCACGGCGCGGTACGGGCGCATGGTTTGGCGGCCTGAGCACGTGGGGGAAAATCCGCACGGTCATCCTGCTTTTGCTCTTGCTGTGGATGCTTGTTGTCGTCGTTCCGTGGATTATCCTGAATTTCGCCGGCGTCGTCTCCAGCATCCGCAACTCAGTTGCAGCAGCCGGGCCGGGATCGATCAGCGAGGTCTACGAGAAGGGCAGCTACGAGGTGGCGGCCGAAGATTCGGATCTGGCGGCGGCACTTGCCGCGGCTGACCAGGCGGCGGCGGCGGCGCCCACCTACACGCCCTATCCCACCTCTACACCCATGGTTGCGCCCACGCCCGTCGCAATGGCGCTGACTCAGGCGCAAGCCGTTGCCTTTACCACAGACCTGGTGGGTGTTGCCGGCCCAGCCGACCCCGCTGCTCTGGCCGCGCCCGTGGTTGAAGCCGCGCCTGTAGAGGCCGCAGCTGCGCCGGCCGAGGCGGCCCCTGCACGCCCGCGCACGCTCGATCCGCGCCTCGATGTTCTTGGCGTCACGATTGCCGATGCACAGGTGAATCCGGGCGAGCAGTACTGGCGCGCGATTGAGGTGCGCTTTGCCGACGAGCAGGAATCGGGCGGCAAGCACCACGTTTTTGTTGATGCGCTTGATGAGAATGGCAGCCGCATTGTAGGTCAGCCGGTGACCGTCTTCTACGGCGACGGCAGCCTGACCTTGCCGCTTGAAGACAAGCCGGCGCCCGACTTTGGCTTCAACTTCCAGATGTATGCGGCGGGCTATGCCTACAGCGCCAAGGTGGAGGGGTTGCCCACGGACGTTGTCCAGGGAATGGGCATGGGCGATGTGCAGAATCGCTTCAAGGGCATCCACACAAGCTATTATGTGACCTTCCAACGCGCCACGAAATAGGCTGCGTCGCAACAAGATCACGAGAATGAGAGAGCGCACTGCGGATCCGCAGTGCGCTCTTTGTATGATATGCAGACCGGCGTCTGCGCATCGGCTTGACCCCTATGTGAGAAAACGCACATCATTCCCAACCACCACTGTGCGGCTCGATGCAAGGCGTGGGTGGAGCGTCGCGCCCGTGCGCGCACGGTAAATGGGCTTCCACGCACGCTCGGCGCGGGTGGCGCTCCTGTACACGGCCTCGCTGAAGGGCGCACCGCTCAGCCATTTGCGCAGGAAGAGCGAAAGCGTCGGTTCGGGCAGCCAGTTCACGCCACCGGAACCATTGACCGCGACGGCCCCGAGCGCCAGCCATGTCTCTGCAAGTGTGGCGCCGTAGCAGTTCATTTGCCAGACCACGCGCAGGCGCAGGCATGAGGGATCGCGGCGCTTCTCCGCAAGCAGTGGCCCAAAGGTCTCTTGGCCAATCCGGAGACCGTTGTGGCCGATGATTTGGCCGGGGGCGCCGTGCGCGAGAATGAGCAGATCCACGCGATGTGTGCGGCTCAGTGCCAAGAGCGCGGCGTACAGGTCAGGACCCGTCGCGCGCGCATCCTCAAGAATCATGACGCGGTCATAGTGGCGGTGGAGGCCATTCAGCCGCAATGCCAATTTGACGTACTCTTCGGTTACAAAGTCGATGACATGGCTCGCCCACTTTGGGAGCTTGACACCGGACACGTTGCCCAAATTCTCGAGAAATACGACCGCAGCGAGTGGCGGTGGTGGCGGCGTGGGATTGGGCATAATGTGGGGCGCGCTATTCGGCGGGTTCGCTGCGGTTGGTCTGCACCACACGCAGCTTGAAGTTCTCGGTCAGCGGAGTCATTTCGCCGAGCATTCCCTCCCAGGCTTCGGACTTGAAGATTTCCTGCGCCTGGTCAATGTCGCGCACCTCACCGCCACCCAGGATCTGCGGCGTGCCACCCCATATCGTGAACCAGACATCCGAGAAACGGAAGCCAAGCCGCCCAAGGCCCGGCGCGAGCTTGTTGACCAGGTATTCCTGGCACTCCTGCTCCTTGCCGTCGGCCATATCATAACTAATCAGAACTTTGAGCACAGGTCACCTCCCGATCTGTTCCGCAAATTGCGCCATGGCGGCGCGAAGGTGCAGCCACCATCACTGAACCATAGTATCGCACACTTTCTATTCCGAGGACGCAACCGGGATTACGATGGAGTCGGGAGTCGGGAGTCGGGGTCGGGAGTCGGGAGTCGGGAGTCGGGAGTCGGGAGTCGGGGCGAGTCGGGAGTCGGTGGAGTCGGGGGTCGGGAACACACATCCATCCCGTAGGCGCCGGCCCGTGGCAGGCGCTGTTGAAAATGCAATCGCCCCCCACAATGCAGAGGGGTCGGCCACGGGCCGACTCCCGACTCCCGACCACCGACTCCCGACTGTTTAATCGCCGCTGAGCGCAAGCACTTCACTGAGGCGCAGCTCGGCATCGCGGCGGAACTGTGTGACGGAAATCGTGCGGAAGAGATAGACGGCGACCATAAGCCCCACGATCTCGAGCGCGAAGACAATGGCGTAGCCGTAAAAGGGTTGGCCCGTAAGGGCAAGCGTGACATCGCGCAGCGCGCCGCTGATGATGCTGCCCATCGCCTGCCCGGCAAAGTTGGCAACACCCCACGCTCCAATGTAGAGCCCGGCGGCCTCGGGAATGGTCATGTCAAACATGAAGCTCAGGTTTGAGACCGTCATCAACCCGCCCCCCAGCCCGAGCACGAGCACGGCGAGCATCAGCAATGTCGGCCCGCCCACAACGCCCGAAACGATTACCAGCGCAAAACCCAGTGATGCGCCATACGCGCCGATGTTGGCGGTAGGCTTCTTGCCGATGCGCTTGATGATCGGCAGCCCCGCGACCAGCGTGATCAGCACGCCCACGCCCCAGATGGAGGTGAGGCGCGACGTCTGCGATACGCTCATTCCCAGCACCTGGCCGCCGTACGGCTCGAGCAGCACATCCTGCGCATGGATGCTGATCAGGACGAGGAGAAGGTACATGAAGAAGCGTTGTGCCGAAGGGTTGGCTGCCAGCGTGCGCACTGCCAGCAGTGGATCGTCGGCGCTGTTCTGCACATCGCGCCCGGGAACAGTGGCAGGCTCCAGATTGATTGAGCCACCAAGCACCATGACAAGCGCAAGCAGGCTGACGAAGCCGAAGGAGGTGTAGAGCGCAGCAGGGCTGTATTCGCGCAGCGCAATCGAGAGAGAGATTGCCGTGAAAATCGTGAAGACGATCATCGTCGTCCACATCGCGCTGACGGCGCGGCTGCGCCACATGGGTGCTTCCTGGCTCAACTCCGAGACGAGCGAGAGGTAGCTTACCGAGGCGATGTTGACGCCCATCCCCCACACGGCGAAGGCGCCCAGACAAGCCAGCAGTCCCCACGGGCTGCCGTCGGCAAGCAGGTAGGCGGCGTGGGCCGTCATGTAGCTGCCGCCTGCCGCCATGATTCCGCCGAGCACAATCCACGGCGAGCGGTGCCGGCCCCAAAGCGGGTGGTGATCGCTCCACGCCCCCATGAAGACCTGCAAGGGGGAAAGCAGATAGGGAAGCGCCACGAGGAAGCCGACGAAAAGGGCCGAAAAGCCCAAATCGGCAATCATCACGCGGTTGAGCGTGCTGGTAACGGGAACAACCGTAATCGAGACGCCGACATGAACAAGCGTCAGTTGGAAGACGCGCCGCCAATTCAACATGCGAGCTCACCCCACAAAGAGACGACCCGCACACTGCGGGTCCGTCCGTCAGGAAACCCATACTTTCCATAGGTTTCCTATGGTTTTGTGAGGCAATTATCGCCATAGGGGGCGCTGTATGCAAACGGCGGTGGCGCCAATTGTGTGGAATGCAGGCGGGAACTCGTTCGAGTTCTCCAGCAGTCGGGCGGGTACTGCGCGAGAGGGTTCCTAATCTTCGCCAAAACGTTCCAGATATGTCTCCCAGTGCGCGGCGAAGACTTGCGGGGCCACGGCGTGGAGCATGCGCAGGGCGTGCTGCGCCATCAGGCGAATCTCCCATTGCGCGGCCTTGTCCACGGCGCGCAGCCAGAAGAAGTGACTCCACGCCGCGTAGTTCATGCTCGTCACAATGCGCGTCTCGGCGGCATTGGGCAGCAGAAAAGCGCGCGTCTTCCTTGCGCACGCCCAGTTCGCGCAGCCGCTCATACTTCTCCTCCGCAAGCGCCCAGAAGTCGTCGAGCACGGCGCGCGCTTCAGGCTGCGTGTCGAAGGGAGGCGGTACAATCGGCGTCCACCCACCTTTGGAAAGATCCACGTAGCGCTGCGACTCCTGGCTGAAACTCCCCAGCCGATGGCGCACAAGCTGATGGGTGCAGGTTCGGCTGATTCCCTCGAAAAGGAAGACCGCCGCGCCGTGGTGCTCAAGCAGCCTGGCATCGTCCATCACGGGCTGCGTGTAGCCCAGGAGCGTCACCCGCAATTGCCCATCTTGCACCGGGGCGAGCAGGCTCGCGTCGATGTCCGTGTGTGGCGCATCGGGCGCAGCCGGCGTGACGGCGCTCTCGTCGAAAACCGCGGGGGCAATCGGCACGATCAGCGGGCGCGCTTCGAGCGCCAGCCCCTGGCGAAAGAAGTCCAGCCAGACGCGCAGATTGCCGCTGACAATCCAGCGCTGCGGCCCCGCCTCGCTAATTTCGCAGTGGCGGTTGACCAGCCTCCAGCGCAGCGGCGTATCGTCGCCGCTGAACTCCACAGTGGCCCAGATGTGCTCGATGATGTCCTCGTGCCCCTCGCGCACGCGCGCCGCGATGAACTCGGGCGCCGTGCCCATGCGGTGCGTGCTGCGGTAGCAGACGCGCCCGGCGTACTCGACGACGTTTTCGGCGTAGCTCCCCTTGCCGTCCCAAATGGTGGCCAGATCGCTGAAGCCCTCGACGCGTGTGCGCGTGAGGGCGGGGTTCTGCTGTGTATAGGCGAGCAGGCGTGCGTTCATCGCTGGAATCTCCTCTCGGCATGGATCGCGCTCCGCAGGGAAAGCGATTTCAGCCTCCATTGTAGCACTTTGGACGTTGGGACCGGGCGTTGCCGCAGGGAGAAACGACGAGTACGCAGGAATCCGCAATAATCAACGAAGTGAAGCGATGAGACTGCTGTGTATCGTCCTGGTGAGCAAGTTCAGTGCGCAGCGACGTGAGCATTTCCACTTGCAAGATGAAGAGGGGGTTGCAGCAGCCTTGTTGTTGGGGGCGTTGCGCTCGCCTTGATGCAACCGCTGCAGCGGCTGCGCACGGCCCGCCACATCAACGCGCTTGTCCGTGCGCTTCGTGGTCAGCAGTTCTTCGTACTCTGCGGGTGTGCGTAGGTAATGATTGTCTACACCCTTTCCCAAGAACTACCACTACACCTTCGTTTCGTCACTTGTTGCATCTTGCAAGAGTGCAACTAGATCGTAGCGGCTGCTTTAGCTGCCGTACTCGAGTGTGTGGCGCAGGATTCACCTACGGCGGCTGACGAGCATTGCTGAAATCGTTCGGGATAAAGCGCGCCGCCGGCACCGCCATAGGCTGAAGCCTACGGCTGTCCAATCCAAGCCTGCTGAAGCAGGCTGAAACCCTAATGCCCTCGAGTGCGACGGTGTCAGTCGGCTGAAGCCGACTTGGGTTGGCTAGCCGTGGGCTATAACCCATGGCGGCCTCCGGGCGACCTTTAGCCAATACCGAAATGACTTGGCAATGTTCATCAGCCGCCGCACTCGAGTACACAGCTTGCGATTCACCTACGGCAGCTAAAGCTGCCGCTACGAAACGCGCGCCTTCCTGCAAAACACGGCGCGAATCAGGACTCCCAAACGACGGAAAAGGCAGGAAATGGCTTTTCTGCACGTAGATTGCGCGGATTAGCGCGGATAAAATCCGCGCAGGGAAAGGCCTTTTCCTGCCTTTTCCGAAGTGTCCGTCGTTTCCGTTATTTCCGCGTACCGGGTCGTTACTGACCCACCACAAACGCGATGGCCTGGGTGCGGCTGTGGGTAAGGCTGATCGACCACTCGCCAATGCCCATCTCGGCAGCGCGACGGGCGGCGCCGCCATACAACTGCAGGAGCGGCGCACCCCCATCAACCCGCTCCACCTCGATATCGGTCCACGCGACGCCGGCGCGCCAGATGCCCGTGCCGAGCGCCTTGGCCACGGCTTCCTTGGCGGCAAAGCGCACGGCCAGCGACTCCATGCGGCTGCCGCACAGGCTCCGCTCGGCGGGGGTGAAGACGCGCTGCAGGAAGCGCTCGCCATAGCGGCCAACGGCCATGCGCAAGCGCTCAATTTCGATCAGGTCAACGCCGGTGTGGAGCATGGGACGATGAATGGTTACCGGTTGACAGGGTAAGGGGGTGACGGATAATTGATGACTGATAACTGGGTGATTGGGAGAACGGGCAGCAGCTGAGAGACGCCACTTATCCATCTTCCGTTATGAATTACGCCGTTTCGGGCCCTGCCGTCACCACCACGAGCGCATCGGGACGGAGGTAGCTCTGCGCCACGCGCTGCACATCGTCCATGGTGATTGCGTTGATGATTGCCGGGTAACGCGCGAGGAAATCGAGCCCCAGCCCATTCCACTCCATGCTCAGCATCGTGGCAGCCAGGCCGTCATTTGTCTCAATTGTGAGCGGCAGCACGCCCGTCAGGTAGGCCTTGCTGTCGGCGAGTTCCTCGGCTGTCACAGACGACTGTGCCATCTTGTCCACCTCGGCCAGAATGCTGGAAACGGCCTGCTCCAGGTCGGCCGGGTTGACGCCTGCGCCCGCTACCCACACACCCGCGGCGCGCCCGGCATCCAGCGAGCTGTAGGCGTAGTAAGCCAGCCCCTGCTCTTCGCGCACAACCTCGCCCAAGCGACCCATCATGCCGAAGACACCAAGTATTGTGTTGGCCACGCGCACGGCGTAGTAGTCGGGGTGGCTGCGCGCCACGGCCTGTACGCCGAGCAAGATATCAGACTGGACCTTGCCGGCCATGGGCACATGGATGCGCGCCGGTTGCACAAGCGGCGGTACAGGGAGCACCGCGCGTGCAGCAGGTGGCCCCTGCCAATCACCCAGCGCACCGGCAAGCAGATCGACTGCGGCCTGCGGCTCGATGTCGCCGCTGATGGCAATGACGGCGCCGCGCGGCGTGTAATGGCGAGCGTGGAAAGCCGCAACTTCGGCACATAAAATCGAACTCACGCTCTCCACATAACCGCTGACAGGCTTGCCCAGTACATGGCCGCCGTAGATCGTTTCGTAGAAGCGCAGCGCGGCCATGGCCGAAGTTTCCTGCTCGCGCTCCGCCAGATGCACGAGCTTCTGCCCGCGCATGATTTCGAAGAGGGCCTGCGGCATTGTTGGATTGCGCAACGCGTCAGCCATCACATCCACGAGGGTTGGAAAGTCCTCGCTCAGGCAAGTGATGCCTACATTGGCCGCATCGCTTTCGCTGGAGAAATAGAGCGACGCGCCCACGGATTCGATCGTGTCGTTGTAGCGATCATAGTCATAGCGAGCGCTGCCGCGCGAGAGCATGGAGGTCGCAAAGCTGCTCAGCCCCGTCTGCGCGGGGGGATCGTCGATGGCCCCAAAATCAAGCATCGCCTCGAGCACAACCACAGGTGCGGCGCGATTCCGGCGCACAAGGACGGTGATGCCGTTGTCAAGTACAACGCGCGTGATGGTCTCCGGGCCGGGATACGAGAGGGTGGCGCTCATGCGTTCACCTCGTTCTCATCGATCGCTTCATCCTCATGTTCCCAATCAATCTCATCGAGCGGATCCTCGGCGTCCGCGTTCGGGCACGTACCAGCCGACGACTTGCAGCGCGGGCTTGAAGTACAGCTGTGCCACGCGCTGCACATCGTCCAGTGTAACAGCGGCGAGTCGTTCGGGCCACTCGGCGAGCCACTCCTGTCCCGTCACCATTTCGGCAAAGCCCAGCCAGTAAGCCTGGTACGTGACGCTGTCACCCGAATAGGCAAACTGTGCGCGCGTCTGCTTGATTGCCTGCGCCAGTTCCTTCTCCGTGACCCCGTCCTGCTGCACCTTCTCAATTTCGGCCCACAGCACGCGCTCGATGGTCGCATGATCCGTGTCTGGCGCAAGCGTTACGAAGAAGGAGAAGAGATCGGGGTCGATTGTGGGGCGGTAGCTGCTGCCGGCGTCGGCGGCAAGGCGGCTCTCCACAAGCGCTTTGTAGAGGCGGTTCGTGCGTGCGTTGCCGCCTCCCCCGGCCAAACCGAGCCCCTTGGCCCCGCTCAGAATGGCGTCAAGGACAATGAGCGGGAAGAAGTCGCTGTGCGTGGCCGGCGGCGTGTGGAATCCCAGCATCAGACAGGCGGTTGGATCGTTGCCGCGCAGCAGAACGCGCCGCTCGGCAAGTTGTTCAGGTTCCGCCACGCGCATGGGAGGCAGCTCCGGTCCGGGCGGGAGGGCGGCGAAGTGGCGCTCAATTGTGGCGAGCATCTCGTCTGCTGCAAAGTCGCCCACGGCGACGGCCACGGCATTGTTGGGCGTGTACCAGGTGCAGTAGTGGCGGTAGAGGTCGTCCCTTTGCATGGTGCGCAGGTCGCTCTTCCAGCCGATGATGGGGTGGCGGTAGGGATGGGCATAAAACGCCAGCGCCTGCACTTCTTCGCTGAGCAGGTAGGCGTAGGAGTTCTCGCTCCCTTCGCGCTCGCTGATGATGACAGTGCGCTCCGATTCGGCCTCTGCGGGGTCAAACAGACAGTTGACCATGCGGTCGCTCTCTACCTGGAGCGCCAGTTCAATGCGATCGGCGGGGAATGTCTCGAAGTAGGTGGTCCAATCCTGCGAGGTCATGCCGTTGAAGGTACCTCCGGCGCGGGAGACGGCCTTGTCGAACTCGCCACGCGGGAAGCGCGCCGTGCCCTTGAAGAGCATGTGCTCCACCCAGTGACTGATGCCCGTGAGACCGGGCGTCTCGTTGCGGCTGCCCACACGGTAAAACACCCAGAAGCTGGCAACCGGTGCGCTGTGGTCTTCGCGCAGCAGCACCTGCAAGCCGTTTGCGAGTGTGGTGCGGTGGAGTGGGTATTCGTCCAGTGGGTTGGTGGGTTGGTGGTGTGGGTTGGGGTGGATAACGGATAAGTGAGGACTGATCATTGGGTGATTGGGCAACCGCGCTGCATGCGCGCAAAGCAGCGCCAAACCAGCGGCGCCGGCCGGTGGCCGGCGCTTTGGTCAACATGCCGTTTTGGCGCTATCGCCTGCTCGGGAAGCCGCAAACGGGTGCCTATCCCACCGCCTCGGCGGAGGGCGCGGCGACCGGCGCTTTTGCGGGCGCATCGATTCGCGGAGCGGTTCGGGCCGATTCTTCGACGTATTCCTGGAAATAGCCGCTTTCATCGTGCAAATGGCCGCGACCGACGGCGCGATAGGTGAAGCCGACCACGCGCATCTTGGTAGGGTCGTAGATATTGCGCCCGTCGATCATCACAGGCCGCGCCATCAGACCCTTGATGCGGTCCAGATCGAGCTGCTTGAACTCGTTCCACTCGGTGCAGACGAGCAGGGCATCGACACCGGTGGCCAGATCGTAGGGGTCGTCGGCCAGGTGCAGGCTGGGAAGCATGCGCGCGACATTGGGCATTGCCACCGGGTCGTAGCCGGTGACGATCGCGCCTTCATTCTCGAGCATGCGCGCAATCTCCAGAGCTGCCGACTCGCGAATGTCGTCGGTATTGGGCTTGAAGGCCAGCCCCAGGATGCCGATCCGCTTGCGCTCCAGGCGGCCGTCCAGCGTCTCGCGCAGGTTGAAGACCGCCCAGCGGCGCATGTCACGGTTGATCTCCATGACGGCGCGCAGAAGTGATGGATGCGAGCCGTGCACCAGCGCCATGTGCTCAAGCGCCTTCACGTCCTTGGGGAAACAGGAGCCACCGTAACCCAGATCCGGCGTTGAGGAAATGGCCGCCGATGCGCTTGTCAAAGCCCATGCCCTGGGCAACTTCTTCCACGTCCGCGCCCAGCTTCTCGCAGATCAGCGCGATCTGGTTGATGAAGCTGATCTTGGTGGCCAGGAAGGCGTTGCTGGCGTACTTGATCATTTCGGCCGTGCGCAGGTCCGTCATCACGATGCGCGTGCGCAGGGGCAGATGAAGCTGCGCCACCTTCTCGGCCGCGTCATGGTTGCGGCTTCCAATCACCACGCGGTCGGGATTCAGGAAATCGTGGAGGGCGGACCCCTCACGCGTGAATTCGGGACACGAGACAACCGCAAAATCGATGGGCTGCGGCTGGCTGTGCTTGATGATGTCGGCCACCCAGTCGCCCGTACCCACCGGCACGGTGCTCTTGTTGATGACGATGAGCGGGTGGTGCATCGTCTGCGCAACGCTTTCGGCGGCCATGCGCACGTACTTCAGGTCGGCTTCGCCATCGACACCGCTCGGTGTGCCCACGCAGATGAAGATGAAATCTGCATCTGCCAGCGCCTCGTCGTAGGACGTTGTGAAGCGCAGTCGTCCCGAGCGCACGTTGCGCAGGATCATCTCGCTCAGGCCAGGCTCATAGATGGGCACCTGTCCCTCGCTGCAGCATCGCGATCTTTTCCTCGCTGATGTCGATGCAGGTGACCGTATTGCCCATGTCGGCGAAGCAGGTGCCGGTTGAAAGCCCCACGTAGCCTGTGCCGGCGACGGCGATATTCTTCATGCTGTTCCTCCCGAAAAGGTTCAACGAATCAGAGTTCAAGGTTCAAGGTTTGTGGTGAGCGGAAGACCCTGATACGCGGATGGCACTGATTTCACGGATTGAACAGCGACGCAACGGCGGTATGCGCGTTGCTCGCTATTGGGCGCAAATCCCCGTTTATCCGTGAAATCCGCGTACAGATTGTTTCATTTCTGCTCACCGGCTGTACTTTTACTGTACGGCTGAGCTCTGCGGGCGAGTCTTGAACCGGCAAACCTTGAACCCGCCTATTGCTTCTGCGCTGTTGCCACTGTGACCTCGGCGGCGCTGAAGTCGCTCCATCCAAGCTGCTCGCGCACGAAATAGTAGCCGCCAACCAGAGTCACAGGCAGCCACAGCGCCACGTGCAATGTGAGAATGTAGCTTGCCGCAAGGCTCGCATCCACGCCATAGGCACTGAGAATCAGGATGCCCGGCACGTCAAAGGTGCCAATATAGCCGGGCGCCGAGGGCAGTGTTGTGGCCAGATTGACAATGCCGTTGACGAGCATCAGCACCAGGAACGAGACGCTGAAATCAAACGCATGCATGACAAACCAGTACTTCAGCGTTTCAATTAGCCAGATGAGGATGCTGGTGGCAAAGATCATCAGAACATCGAACGGACTGCTCAGGCACTGCAGCCCCTCGAGAAAGCGGTGATAGATATCGTCGACCTTCGGGCGGGCGCGCGCGGGCAGCAGATGCTCCGAGAACCACGTATAGATTGCCGTGAGCCGCTGCGGGCGCACTGCCGCCCAAATGAAGAGCGCCGTCACCCCCAGAAAAAGCACCGTCATCACCACAACCAGATTGCGGTAATTGGTGGGCATGGGCGCGAACGGCAGCGCCAGAAAGACAAACAGCACCATCGTCAAGCCGTCGAAAATGCGCTCGACGAAGACTGTTGCCAGGCTGGAGCTTATGGCGATCCCTTCCGTCTTCTTGAGAAGAACCGAGCGGATGACTTCGCCGGCGCGGAAAGGATAGATGTTGTTGCCAAAATAGCCAATGCAGACGAGCGGGAAGAGGCGATACGTGCGGACGGATTTCAAGGGGCGCAGCATGTAATGCCAGCGCCACGAACGCACCCAAAGCCCGCCGAAGTAGACCACAACGCCCGGCACAATCCACCAGTAATTGGCGGTGCGCAATGAGGCGGCCACCACATCAAGGTGCAGGCCGGGAAGCGCCAGGTAGATGAATACCGCGCTGATCCCAATTCCAAGCAGGAGCTGCAAATACTTACGCTTCAAGTGCCGGCCTCAGTCATGACCAAAGTCACGGCAGCATACCACAAGCGCTGGGCGCGCGGCGAATTGGAGCGCTTTCATGCGGGTGACGAAATTAGAACTGGGGGCGGCGCTACGGCCGCCCCCAGTTTTTTCAATTCGTTTTGAGCGGGCGTTTCGCTAGGGAGTCACCGGTGTCGCCATCATGGCCGGTTCGACGGATTCGCCCAGAATCTCCTCCATGGCCATCACGTGCGAGCACACATCCCGCAGGCCGAACTCTTCGCAATCACAATGCCATACGCCCCGTTCGTAGGTGATGACATGATTGGAGTTGTCACCATGCAAGGAGACTTCGAACGCGTGAACCTTCACGCGCTGATCGCGTTCCATTGCATACTGGCGGGCCTTGAGAATGCGGTTGGCGGCTGAATCCACGATTCATTCCTTTCTGATTGAACTGCAGGCAACTATCAGCGATACGTTCCTGCAACGGATAGCAGTCTCGGTCCTTTGCGCAGATTGGCGGGACATGCAACCTGAATCCAAACGGGAGGACCCGAGAACGAGCCCCAAAAACAACAACACCCAGGCGCACACTGCACCCAGGTGTTGTTACAACGCGAATTTGCGGATGGGAACTGGAATCTTGCGGAACACTGTTGCACCTCCTTGTTTAAGCAGGGGCCCAGAGCAGGCAGTAGTATCGGCACATCGTATGTTGCCCGGAATGGCGGGGACTGAGGGCAACCGCTGGGAAGCGGTGGAATGCCAGACGCGAGGTCGGCTGGTCAGGATCTTTCACCCTCATGCAACGTCAGTATATCGTCATCGCCCACAAGCTGTCAACCGCTCGCGAAGGCCTCAATCGGACCCCAGGGCAACAACTTCCATCCGCTGAGAAGGTTCAGCAGCGGCGCGCGTTCAGGGCTGGCGCGTCTGAAGATGAAAGCCCGGGAGCGCGCTGTCGGGCTCCCAGGCCACCGGCAGGGCGAGGGGCGAACCGGCACGCTCGAGTTCACTCTGCGCGGCGCGCAGCCGCTCGTTGATCTCGGCCAGATTGGCTGCGGAATTGTGGCCCGATTCGGCGTCAAGCGCGGCCCACTGCGCCGCTTCGGCGCGCAGCAAATTCTGCTCGAGGGGCGTTGGTTGCGCGTCGGCGATTGCCTGCACAAGTAGTTGCGTATTTGCGAGCAGCCCCGCGAGTTCGCTCTCGATTGCGGCCCGGCCAGACTCCCACTCGGGGACAATCGAGAGGCCGAACGCACCCTGCGCCACCTGGAGCTTGAGCAGCAGCCAGGTGCGCTGGTCAAGCAGCAGCGCCAGTTGCGCTTCGCGCGACGGCGCAGCAGCCAACGCCGCGCGATAGAGAACGCCGCGCTGCTGATCCTCGCTCAGCAGCGCGGCGCGCAGCGTGTCGATTTCCGGCTGAACGTCAATGCCGCCGGTGAGCACCCAGCGGTCGGCAAGATTGCGCGCTGGCAAGTTCGCGCGCCTCCGCTGCCTGTGCCGTCGCTGCATCTGCCGCCGGCGCTGTTGTGATCAGCGGCCAGGAGTTGCTGAGCAGGACGCCTGTGGCGTTCACATAGGGATTGCGCAGCAGATCGTTGACCTGTGCTGCAAGTTCAGGCGCGTCGAGCGCATCCACCACAGGTTTGAGGGGCTGCAGGAGTTGGCCGCGCTGCGCGGGCAGCAGATCGGGGGCCTGTGCAATGGCCCGCGTTGCCTGAGTGGCGGCGACGAGCGCCAGGTCGGCGACACCCGCAGCTTCGAGACCGGAAGCAGCCTGGGTCAGAAGTTGGCCGCGCTCGAGCGAGCGCAGTGCGACGTCAAGTGCGCCCAGGGAGACGGTTTGGCCAAAGGCTACGGTCGCAAGGTCGGGATCGCCGGCAGCGAGAAGATGGCGGCCCAGTTGCTGCCACAGTCCGGCACGGCTGGAGTGGGCCGAGTCTGTGTCGAAGAGGAGAAGAGACGCAGCAGTGGGCAATTCACCGGCCTGCAACGCCTGCGCCGCGAGTGCGTCTGCCGGATCGCCCGCGAGCGCACGCACGGCCAGCGCCGGCTTTACCTTGTCGGGCTGGAGAAGCGCCATCGGGCCGGATTGTTGGGGAACGTTGCGCCCTGAGAGCAGCCAAAGCCCGCCCAGCGCAGCAATGCCTACGAGCATGCTCGCGATAAATCCGAGCACAAGAATGATCTCGAGGCCGCGCCGTTTGGTGCGCGGTTGCGCGCCATAGCCACGCGCCTGGGAATCAGTCGACATATGACGTGGAGTATAGCACCGCGCTTGCTTCCAGGCGAAGGAGCGGGCGCACAACGTGGTCTGTCGCGCTTTCCTGTGCTTGTGCGCATTGGGTACAATAGAGTGCGAATCCAGAAGAACCCCACGGCGCACCTTCCCCACGCGCCGCAATTGTCTGCCGGATTGCCAGTCGAATTGCCAGCCAGAGTGCCAGCCATTTGCATTCATTCAGGAGAAAAAACATGCAAACCGATTTGCGCGGCCGCGATTACATTAGCGATATGGACTTTAGCAAGGAGGAGATCGACACCGTGATCGATGTCGCGCTCCAGCTTAAGCGCGATCGCGCGCTGGGCGTCCCCCACCCGCTGCTGCGCGACAAGACACTCGCGCTGCTCTTTTTCTTCTCCAGCACGCGCACCCGCTCGAGCTTCGAATCGGGCTTTGCGCAACTGGGCGGTCACGCGGCCTTCATCGATTCGGACACAACGCAGATCAGCCACGGCGATACTGCCAAGGAGATCGGCGAAATCTACGGTCGCTACTATGACGGCATCGCCATTCGCCAGTGTGACTGGGGCGTTGGCAACAAGTACATCAACGAGGTGGCGCAGGCAAGCCGCGTGCCCGTGCTCAACATGCAGTGCGACGTCTACCACCCCTTCCAGATCCTGGCCGACCTGATGACCATTATCGAGAAAGTTGGCGACCCACGCGGCAAGACCATCAATGTCTCCTGGGCCTATGCGTCGAGCTACCAGAAGCCCATCTCCGTGCCGCAGAGTCTGATTTTGCAGATGAGCCGCTTCGGCATGAATGTGCGCCTGACGCGCCCGCCCGAATACAAGCTCATGCCCGACATTGTGCAGCAGGCGCAGGACAACGTGAAGCAGCACGGCGGCAGCTTTGAGGTGATGGACGACTTCGACGCCGGCTTCAAGGATGCCGACATTGTCTACCCCAAGTCGTGGGGCGCGCTGCTGACAACCGACGACAACGCCAAGAGCGCCGAAATCGGCAAGAAGTACACCAACTGGATCACCGACGAGCGACGCATGGCACTTGCCAAGCCCAATGCGCTCTACATGCACTGCCTGCCCGCCGACCGCAACATCGAAGTGACGGACGGCGTGATCGACGGCCCCAACTCGGTGGTCTACGACGAGGCCGAGAACCGCATGCACGCGCAGAAGGCCGTCATGGCGCTGACGATGCGGTAAGCGCTGGTACGCGGTAACGACGGAAACAGCGGAAAGGGCAGGGAACGGCCTTTTCGTACGCGGATTCACGCGGATTTTCACGGATGAACACAATTTTCAGTTGTTCATCCGTATCATTCCGCTTACAGGGCTTATCAAGAGTCAGTGATGTGGTGTCCGCGCGCGCCGCGTCACTGACTCTTGATAAGCCCTGCCTGATCCATTGTCCACCACAGCCCGCCGCGCCTACTCCCGCGTCAACACAACCGTGGCTACTGCGTGGGGCGGTAAGTCGACCCGCCAGTTGCCGCCGTCGGCGTTGATCGTGAGCGCAACGGGTGCAACGGCGTTGGGCGCATCGGCGCTGTTGCCGTCGGCGGGACTGGCGGAGGTCAGCAGCGTGGCTGTCGCCTGGGCGGTGCCGGCCATGGCGGCAATACGAATCTCGGCGGGCTGCGTCAGGTGGCGGTTGACAATCGTCACCGCAATGCCCTTGCCGCGGGCGGATGCGGTCGCGCTGACCGCCGGTCCACCAGACGGAAGGCTGGACGCCCCGTCCACCGCCACGGGCAGCGCCTGTGCGCCGATGTGCGGCTTGTGCATGTGCAGCAGATGGTAGGTGGGGGTCAACCACATCTGCGCCTGCTCCGTCATGACGGGCGCGTGGAGCACATTGACAATCTGCGCCAGATTTGCGAGCGACAGCACGTTGCATTGGCGATGAAAGCCTTCAAGCGCCACCGCGGCGGCCAGTGCATCGCGCAACGTGCCTGCTTGCTCATAGGTGATCGGCATGCGCGGTGTGGCGTCCGGGCCCCACGGGCGCGCCTCGGGATGCCAAACGCCCCACTCATCCAGCGCCACGCCGATTTTGCGCTTGCCACCGGTGGCGTCGGCAATCATGTCCGCCGTGCGCTGGACAAAGTTCTCCGTCGCTTCCGCCTCATCGAGCAAATGGTAGTATTTGTCAGGTGAGAAGGTGGTCTCGGCGCCGCCTTCAATCCAGTAGCAATGGATGGACAGGTGATCGACAAGGTGGAGTTTCGGCCCCATGGCCTCGAGCACAAGCGCATTCCACGCATCGGTTTGGCCGCACAAAACCAATTCGGCGGATTCATCCACATGGCGCAGGTTGGCGGCAAAGCGGCGGTATTCGTGGGCATAGGTCACGGCGTCAAATTCGCCGCCGCAGCCCCAGTTTTCGTTGCCCACGCCCCACAACTTCACCCCAAAGGGATCGGCCGCGCCGTTGGTGCGCCGCAGCGCGCCGAGTGACGTATTGAGCGGCGTGTTGCAGTACTCCATCCAGTCGCACAATTCCTGGACTGTGCTGGAGCCGACGTTGCCCGCCAGGTAGGGCTCGGCGCCCAGGTAGTTGCAGAGCCACATGAATTCGTGGGTGCCCAGCGCGTTGTCGTCCTCCGTTTGCAAGCCGCATGACATGCCCAAGGTGCGCTTGCGCTCGTCGGGCACGCCGATGCCGTCGCGCCAGTGGTAGTGATCGGCGTAGCAGCCGCCCGGCCAGCGCAGCATTGTGACGGGTAGCGCGCGCAGCGCCTCCAGCACGTCGCTGCGAAAGCCATTCTGGGTGGGCACGTTGCTCCACGCCGCTTCGGGCCGCAAGCCGTCATAACAGCAGCGCCCCAAATGCTCGGCAAAGTGGCCGTAGACGCGTGGATTGATTGTGCCAATCGGATGTTCGGTGTCAACGGCCACGGTTGTGACTGACATAGCGGGACGGCTCCTTGCGGTTGGGTTATTGATAGAGGACTCAGCGACGCTGCACAGCAATCCATGGCGCCAAAGAATTGCAGCATTCGCGCCCTGCAATCGTAGCGCACATCGCTGCTACGCATGCAATCGGCTACAATCGCATGCACTCGTGCATCCCGTCCATTCTGTGCGCCGGCCATTGCCCTGCCGCCGCATCCCTGCCGCAGACCGGCAGCCACAAAAGAGAGTCAGCCCATGACTGTTAACTCCACCCAAAGCGTTCACGCCGGCGAGGCGCGCTTCCGCAGCCACAACAGCCTCACTGTGCCCATCGTCCAGACGGCCGTCTACACCTTTGACTCATGCGAGGCGCTGGTGGAGATGACCGAGGAGCAGATGTTCTGGGACGAACCGGAGCGCGAGGAGTACGGTCGCTACGGCAACCCGACGGTGCGTGCGGCCGAGGCCAAGCTTGCGGCGCTGGAGGGGGGCGAGGATGCGATTCTGGTGAGCAGCGGCATGGGCGCCGTCACGTCGCTCCTGCTGCTTTCGCTCAGGGCGGGCGACCACCTGATCCTGAGCGACGAGTGCTACCACAGCACGCTGGACTTCTCCCGGCACTATCTGGGGCGATGGGGCATCGAGACCACCTTCATTCCCCACGGCGACAGTGACACGCTGGAGGCGGCAGCGCGCCCCAACACGAAACTCTTCTTCTCGGAGTCACCGACGAACCCCTTCATGCACTGCCTCGATTTCGCGCGCACTGCCGCGATTGCCCGCGCACATGGCTTCAAGACAGCCGTGGACGCGACCTTTGCGACGCCCTGCAACGTGCGACCGCTCGAGGCAGGCATCGACATTGTGATCCAGAGCGCGACCAAGTATCTGGGCGGCCACAACGACCTGATGGCGGGTGTGGTGATTGGCCGCACGGCGCTGACAACCCCGCTGCGCGCCATGCAGGCCGTGCTGGGCAACCTCTGCGCGCCGCAGACCGCCTACCTCATCCTGCGCGGGGCCAAGACGCTGGCGCTGCGCGTGGCGCGGCAGAACGCCAATGGGCTGGCCGTGGCGCGCTGCCTTGAGCAGCACCCCAAGGTGCGGCGCGTCTGGTACACGGGTCTGGAGAGCCACCGCGACTATGCCCTTGCGCAAGCGACCATGCAAGGGGGCGGCGGTGTCGTGAGCTTCGAGATCGAGGGCGATGCGTCAACCGCCTACCGCTTCATCAATGCACTGCGCATCCCCACCATCGGCCCCAGCCTCGGCGGTGTGGAGAGCATGGTCAGCCCGCTCGCGGTGATGGGCTACGCCAATCTCAGCCCGGAGGAACGGCTGGAACTGGGCATTCGCGACGAACTCGTGCGCTACTGCTGCGGCATTGAGGAGACAGAGGATCTGGTCGCCGACATTGCGCAGGCGTTGGAGACAGCCTAGGGGAGTCGGGAGTCGGGAGTCGGGAGTCGGGAGTCGGCGGAGTCGGCGGACTGGTCGGGAGTCGTGGTCAGTCGTGGTCAGTCTGTCCGGAGTCAGACAGCACGGGGTCGGCGACATTTGTGTCGCCGACCCCGTCTGTCCCGTGAAGACTCGGCCAGGACTGGAACAGAAACGAACAGGGACTGCCGACTCCCGACCACCGACTCCCGACCACCGACTCC
Organism: uncultured Chloroflexia bacterium; assembly: GCA_963735275.1. GTDB lineage: Bacteria > Chloroflexota > Anaerolineae > Caldilineales > Caldilineaceae > UBA5069. The sequence continues at coordinate 71,321 of CAVTKJ010000007.1, forward strand.
CGACTCCCGACCACCGACTCCCGACTCCCGACTCCCGACTGCCCACTCCCGACCACCGACTCCCGACCACCGACTCCCGGTCCTTACTCCGCCAATCGGTGAAGCAGCATGCAGTAGCCCTTCTGGTTCTTCAGGAATGACTCGACGCGGTGGAATTCGTTGGGCGAGTGAATCAATTCGTCGTCCAGCCCAAACGCAAAGTTCACCGTGTAGACGCCCAGGCTGTTGAGGAAGAGCGTGCAGACGGGGATGCTCCCGCCCGAGCGCGCATAGTAGGGCTCGCGCCCGTACATCTCGATGAGCACATCGCGGGATGCAATATTGCCCGGATGGTCCGACGGCATCAGGTATGCCTGCGCCATGCTCTTGCTGGGCGTGACGGTCACCTGCGCGCCGGCCGGCGTGTGTTTGGCAATGTGGTCCTGAAGCGCCTCGAGGACGCCGTTGGGGTCCTGGTCGGCCACAAGCCGGCAGGTGATCTTGGCATGCGCCACGCTGGGGATGACCGTCTTTGTGCCTGCCCCCTGGAAGCCGCCCCAGATGCCGTTGACTTCGAGCGTGGGCCGCGCCCAGATGCGCTCCATGGTGGTGAAGCCCGGCTCGCCGTACAGACCGTTAAGCCCCATTTCCGCCTTGTACTCTTCCTCGTTATACGGAATATCGGCGAGGAACTGGCGGTCTTCGTCGCTCAGGTCGCGTACGTTTTCGTAGAAGCCCTCGACGAGAATCTTGCCGTCGTCGCCGCGGCATGGAGTCGAGAATCTTCACGAGGGCGTGGATCGGGTTCTGGATTGCGCCGCCCACGCCGCCCGAGTGCATGTCATGGTTCGGGCCGGTGACGTCAATCTGCAGCGCGCAGAGGCCGCGCAGCCCCACCATCAGCGCCGGCTCCGTCTCGGACCACTGGCCGCCGTCCGAGGAGAGCACCATGTCGCAGGCGAACTTCTCCTTGTTGGCCTCGATGAAATCGGGCAACGTGGGGCTGCCGATCTCCTCCTGCCCCTCGAAGAAGTACTTCACATTGATGGGCAGCGCGCCTTCCGTCCGCAGCAGCGCCTCGCTCGCCTGAATCGGCGGCAACATCCCGCCCTTGTCATCGCACGCGCCGCGGGCCGTCACGCGGCCGTCGCGCAGCGTGGGCTCGAAGGGGGGCGATACCCAGAGTTCCACCGGGTCCACCGGCTGCACGTCAAAGTGGCCATAGATGAGCACCGTAGGCTTGCCTGGGGCATGCAGCCAGTCGCCATAGGCCACGGGATGGCCGCCGGTCTCCATGAGTTCAACATTTTCGATGCCGGCGCTGCGCATGCGCTCGGCCACCCATTCGCCCGCGCGGCGCACGTCGGCCGCGTGCTCGGGAAGCGCCGAAACGCTGGGGATGCGCAGCAGCTCGAACCATTCGTCCATGAGCCGCGCATTGTTGCTGTCCAGATACTCCTGCCATGCACTCATTTTGGTCGTCCTTTTGGGATGAATACCTGCGAAAACCTGTACACACGAACCACTGCTTGTACGCGGAAACAACGGAAACTGCGGAAAAAGCAGGAAACCGTTTTAGGCGCGGATTACGCGGATGACACGCAATTGTTAAGTCGGAACTCGCGTTCAACCCGCGTGCGAGTTTTGTTTCCTGTCATTTCCGCTGTTTCCGTCCTTTCCGTGTACGGGCAGTGGTTCCCGCGTACAGGCAGTTACTGTGATTCGGGCCTGGTGGCCAGCGTTGCGAAGAAGGTGTTCATGATTGCGTCAAGCGGATTGCCGGCCCAACGATCCTCGTAGAAGCCGGTGATTGCAAAGCCGGCGTCGATTTGCCCTGCGATCAGATCTTCCAGCGTATGGCTCCACTCGAAGGGCTGCTCGTCTGCAATCAGGCGCGCGCGCTCGGCTTCGGTGAGGTCGGCAACGTCGCTGTAAGGGAGCTTGTGGCGCACCACAAGCTCGCCCTCATCGGCGCGGAAGGCGTCGAAGATGTAGCCGGCGGGATTGTTGAGGCCCGCCATGAGCGCGCCGCCGGGGCGCAAAACGCGAAAGGCCTCGCGCCAGACAGGGCGCACGTCGGGCACGAACATGGTGGAACAGGGATTCACAATCAAATCGAACGCACCGTCGGCAAAGCGGCCCAGGTCGGCCATGTCGCCTTGCTCGCAGCGAATGTTCAGCCCCTCGCGCAATGCCACGGCGGCGTCGTTGGCAAGCTGCGCAGGCGAGTTGTCGAAGACAGTCACCGTGGCCCCGGCGGCGGCAAGCAGCGGTCCCTGTTGGCCGCCCCCGCCGGCAAGACAGAGCACGCGGCAGCCCACCAGATCAGGGAACCAGGAACGCGGCACGCTGCGCGTCGGGGTGAGCACAATCGACCACGCCCCCGTGCGCGCCCGCGCGATGACATCGGGCGGTACGGGGACCGTCCAGATGCTGCCGTAACCCACCGCGGCATCCCACGCACGGCGGTTCCATGCGAGCAACTCTTCGGGGCTCGTGGCTGCGGGCATCCTGGCTGGGTCGGGGCCGGTCACGGCGCACTCCTTGCTGCGTGGTTGGCTGGGCGAGGGCCGAACTATCTGCCGAAATTGTATCACAGGTCGAAGCCGCCTCGATCGAAGCGAGGCTTCCAAAGTCGGAAGCCTCGCTTCGACAATGCTGCCGCGATGCGCCTTCAATCCTCCGATTCTATGCTACAATGGTCGGGTTGGGCTGCTCGCGGAATCCCTGCACAAGCGACGCTTGTCCAGGCCACGGACCTGCGTTTTCATCTCTTGGTGAGGCGCAGAAATGAGAGGGCGTGCTCGAGTCTCGCGCCTGCATTGTCGATCTATTTATCGGGACACGGTTCCCGGTTCCACACAAAGGAGTGATTATGGAAGCGCCAAATGAACTGACGTTTCGCAGGCATCCGCTCGACGCGATTTTCGCGCCGCGCAACGTGGCCGTCATCGGCGCCACCGAAAAGGAAGACAGCGTCGGCCGCACGCTGCTCTGGAATCTGATCAGCAATCCCTTTGGCGGCACGGTCTTTCCCGTCAATCCCAAGCGCAACAACGTCATGGGCATTCGCGCCTATCCCTCCATCAGCGATGTGCCCGACCAGGTGGATCTGGCGGTGATCGTCACGCCCGCGCCCACCGTTCCGGAGTGATCGAGGAGTGCGTCGCAGAACCGGCGTCAAGGGCGCCATCATCATTTCGGCCGGCTTCAAGGAGATCGGCCCAGAAGGCGCGCAAGCTCGAGGAGCAGATCCTCGAGCCAAGGCCCGGCGCGCCCAGATGCGCATCATCGGCCCCAACTGCCTGGGCGTGATGAGCCCGCTCACCGGCATCAACGCCACCTTTGCCAAAGGGCATGGCGCTGCCCGGCTCCGTCGGCTTCATCAGCCAGAGCGGCGCGCTCTGCACCGCCGTGCTCGACTGGAGCTCGCAGGAGAAGGTCGGCTTCAGCGCCTTCGTCTCCATCGGCTCCATGCTCGATGTGGACTGGGGCGACCTGATCTACTACCTGGGCGACGACCAGCGCACCAAGGCCATCGTCATGTACATGGAGACGATCGGCGACGCCCGCCGCTTCCTTTCGGCGGCGCGCGAAGTGGCGCTGACCAAGCCGATCATCGTCATCAAGGCCGGGCGCACCGCGGCCGCCGCCAAGGCCGCCGCCTCGCACACCGGCTCGCTGGCCGGCAGCGACGACGTGCTCGACGCGGCCTTCCGCCGCGTCGGCGTGCTGCGCGTCGACAGCATCACCGACCTCTTCTACATGGCCGAGGTGCTCTCCAAGCAGCCGCGCGCCCAGGGCCCGAACCTGACCATCGTCACCAACGCCGGCGGCCCAGGCGTGCTGGCCACCGACGCGCTGATCATGGGCGGCGGCAAGCTGACCGAGATCTCCGACGAGACGCATGGAGGAGCTGAACACCTTCCTGCCGCAGCGCCTGGAGCCACGACAACCCCATCGACATCCTGGGCGATGCCAGCGCCGAGCGCTACGCCAAGACGCTGGAAGTGGCCGCCAAGGACAAGAACAGCGACGGCCTGCTGGTCATCCTGACGCCGCAGGATATGACCGACCCCACACAGACCGCCGAGCAGCTGCGCCAGAGCGGCCCACAAGCTCAGGCAAGCAAGCCGGTGCTGGCAAGCTGGATGGGCGGCTCCGACGTGGCAGCCGGCGTCTCGATCCTGAACCGCGCCAGCATCCCCACCTTCCCGCTACCCCGACACGGCGGCGCGCGTCTTCAACTACATGTGGCAGTACAGCCTACAACCTGCAGGCGATCTACGAGACGCCGTCGCTGCCCGTCGCCAGCGATGCCGAAGTGATCGAACCGCACACGCGCGCGACAACTGATCGACGAGGTACGCGGCAAGCGGCGCACGATCCTGACCGAGTTCGAGTCGAAGCAGATCTTTGCCGCCTACGGCATTCCGACGGTCGAGACGCGCCTGGCGCCAACCGCTGACGATGCCGTGCAAGCGAGGCCGAGGCGATCGGCTATCCCGGTCGTGCGTCAAGCTCAACTCCGAGACGATCACGCACAAGACCGACGTCAAGGGCGTGCAGCTCAATCTCAAGGATGACGCGGCGGTGCGCGACGCCTTCGAGGATCATCCGCGAGGCCGTGACGCGAGCGCCACGGCGCGCAGCACTTCCAGGGCGTCACCGTGCAGCCGATGATCAAGCTCGACGGCTACGAGACTGATCATCGGCAGCAGCCTGGACGCGCAGTTTGGCCCGGTGCTGCTCTTTGGCACGGGCGGCACGCTGGTGGAAGTCTTCAAGGACCGGGCGCTGGCGCTGCCGCCGCTCAACACCACGCTGGCGCGCCGCATGATGGAGCGGACGAAGATCTTCAAGGCGCTGCAGGGCGTGCGCGGGCGCAAGCCGGTGGATATCGAGGCGCTGGAGCGGCTGCTGGTGCGCTTCAGCCAGCTGGTGGTGGAGCAGCGCTGGATCAAGGAGATCGACATCAACCCGCTGCTGGTTTCGCCGAAGCGGATCGTCGCGCTCGACGCACGCGTCGTGCTGCATGACCCGGAGATGACCGAGGAAGCAGATCTGCCGCGCTCGGCCATCCGCCCCTACCCGACCCAGTACTGTCGAGCCATTCACCATCGCAGACGGGCGACGAGACGCTGATCCGCCCGATTCGCCCCGAGGACGAGCCGATGATGGCGTCCTTCAACCGCACGCTCTCGCCCTACAGCATCTACCTGCGCTACTTCCATCCCGATCTCGCCGGCGCAGCTTGTCTCGCACGAGCAGTTGGCAGCGCTCTGCTTCATCGACTACGACCGGGAGATGTCGCTGGTGGCCGAGCGCACCGACGACGCAGGGACGCACGTCAGATTGTGGGCATGGGCCAGTTGACCAAGCTGCAGGGGACGAACGACGGCGAGTTTGCCGTCCTGGTGAGCGACGAGTACCAGCGCACGGGTCTGGGCACCGAACTGCTGCGCCGCCTGCTGCTGATCGGCCGCGACGAGAAGCTCGAGCGGGTCGTCGCCGAGATGCTGCCCGAGAACGAAGGCATGCGCCGCGTCTGCGCCAAGCTTGGCTTTGACCAGCAGGTCATCCCCGGCACGCGCACCATCTATGCCCAAGTCAACGTGGGCGATGCACATATCGATTCACCTGTTGCCGAAGATACCACCGAGACACCGCTACCCGAACCCTCGGGCGACTAACCGAACCGCCAAACGCGAGTACGCAGAAACAACGAAAAAGGCAGGAAACAACACAGCTTGGTGTTGTTTCCTGCCTTTTCCGTTGTTTCCGTTGTTTCTGCGTACTCGCGTTTGGTATCGGCTACTTGACCTGCGGGCCCCAGCTCACGACCTGCTCGGACGCATAGGAGTAATCGATCTCGATGTCAATCGGGAGCGAGCGCTTGCCGCCGCCGTCGGCGTTCATCACCCAGATGCGCCAGGGACCGGTGTCTTCATCATCACGCCGGCTGCTGAGGTAGACAATGTGCGTGCCGTCAAAACTCCAGGCGGGCGCCACGTTGCTGGGAAGCTCGTCGACCAGCGTGGTCTGCGGGCGGGTGAGCGCGGTCTCGCCGCCGCCTTCCGGTGAAATGCGGAAGATCTCCCAGTGCGTGCCCTCTTTGGACTGGAAGAGAATGAAGCCGCCGTTGGGCTGCCAGTCGGGGTCCTGCACCCAGTCAGCGCGCAGCAAGGGGCGGGTCTGGCCGGTGGGCGTGTCCTCGGTAATGTCGAAACCGGCGGCGTTCTGGTAGACGATACCGGCTTCATTCCAGTCAGGCGCGACGGCCGAATCAAGCGCGTTGATGTCGCGGAACTCCTTGCTGCCGTCGCTGTCGACACGCGAGAGGCCCCAATTGGGGAACTCAAGCCGGTCGACGTCCTTGAGGAATGCGCGTCGGATTTGCGGGATGACAAGGAAGGGGAAATCAGCAATCAACTGCTTGAGCGTCTTGCAGCCGATGAACTGCACATCGTAGCACTTCCAGGAGCCGGCCAGCCGCGTAAAGGTAATGCGCTCCCCGTCCGGGCTCCACTTGGGCGAGCGCAGGATTTCGCCCTCTCCCCATATCTTCGTCTCTTCGCTGCCGTCGATGTTAATTGTGTAGATGCCGTTGTCCGCACCGCCGCCGCGGTTGAACGCCACCTGGGTGCCGTCCGGGCTGATGGCCGGGTCATAACCGTTGGTCAGGAAGCGCAGGCTGCCGGTGTCGAGGTTGTAGATGTAGAGGTTGTTGCGCCCATCCTGAATGGCCAGATTGCCGCTCAGGCCCGTGGGCCCCGTGCCGGGATTGGCTACGGGTTGCGCGACGGCAGCTGTGGGCGTGGGCAGCAGAGGAATTGTGCCCTGGCGCTGTGCGGTTGTAGCCACGGCCACAGGGGCTGCCGCGGCGACGGGGTTCGCGGCTGCCTGCGCTGCTGCGGTCGCTGTCGGAATCGGCGCTGTTGACGGGGCCGACGAACCGTCTACCACGGGAAGATCGCCAATCGGCGTGCTGCTGTCAATATACTCGGCCGATGCCCATGCGCTGCCACCTTCGGCGGCCGGAAGCTCAAGCTTCACCCACTCTGCGGTCGCGTCGCGCCCGAGCAACACAAACTCCTCGCGTGGCTGGCCCTTGGCAACAATCAGCGAATCAGATGAGGGCTGCGCGCGCAAGTTGAGCCGTCCGCCCGTGAGCAGCACAGTTCCCGTGGGGCGACCGTCAGCCGCCACGACCGGCGGGAAACGTCTGTCGTCGTGACGGCGTTCTCGGCATCGGCTGCGGCGCTCGCTGTTGGAGGCTGCACAGCGGCTTCTTCTGCAGGGGCGGAATTCGCAGCGGCTGTACTCGCATTAGTTGCGCTCGGCTCGGTGGTGGCTGCGGTTGGTGCTGCGGCAGTGGGTGCTGCTGCGTCTGCACCCGCCATCGTGTCATCGGCCACTGGAAGTCCAGCGACATTGAATGCGACGACAGCGTCGGCCATGACCCAACCGGTCGAACCGTCGCTCAGACGGGCGCGCAGCCAGTCGCCGCTCGCATCGCGCGCGGTCAGCATGATTGCCGTGCCGACAGAGAGCGCGTCAATTGCGCTGCCATCGGGTGCGTCATAGAGTTCCGCCCCATCAATTCCCACGACGGCAACAACGTCACTAAGCGCCGGCGCGCTGCTGGACGAAGTGGCGCTTGCTGCGGCGCGCGTCGGCGCGGCTGTTGCCGCGGCCGCAGCAGTGGGCCGTGGCGTGGCCGTCGGCGGCACAGGCGTGGCCGTTGGTGGTACGGGCGTGAATGTGGGGGTCGGCGGCACGGGCGTCGGCGAGGGAGTAGAAGTAGGCGTCGGCGGCAGCGGTGTCGCCGTGGGCGGAACGCTTGTCGCGGTGGGCAGGGCAGCAGCCGTCGCGGGCGGCTGTGTGACGGGGGGCTGTGTGGCCCCGGCACTGGGTGCGGGCGCTGCGCCATACATCACCGGCAGCGACTTTGTGTTGTAGGTGATTAGCTGCTTGACGTCCACCCAGCCGGTCTGACCGTCTGCGGTGGAGACAACAACCCACTCTGCGGCCTCATCGCGCCCGTACAGCGAAACGAACGAGACCGGTTCAATATACCCAACGACCGTGCCCCCCGGAACATCATGGAGGTCAGCACCGCCCGGGCGCACCACTGCCTGCTCCTGAGCCGCCTGTTGCGGCGGCGCAGCGGGTGCGGCGGCCATCACGGCCGGCGCACCGGCAATGGGAAGGATCATCGAGGCGATGAGGGCAACTGTCAGGGCGCGCGCTGTCCACGCTGCCCAACCACGCGGCGCCCGCCGCGCGATGGAGGACTGATCACTCATGGAAGGCTCCAGACAATACGCGGCCGGTGAAGGAGGCAAGGGGTGGATGCCGCGAAGGTTTGTGTGAACTGCTGGCACTATCATACCGCGAACCAGCGAGAAATGTTAGCGGCTCTTCATCCAATTTGCGAGGACGAACGCTCGGATTTCGACTTCTCTGTCTCCATCCTACACCAATTTGTATAACACACGTTAATTTGTTTCGCGCATTGCATGGTCAAGATTTCAGCGCACGCAAGTGCTCCCATCGGTTAGGCGCACTGTGCACGCCACTGCACCGCTCCGCGCAGGGTCGTAACTCAGGGAAGCAGCGTCACGTCGGCAAACATGCCCGGGCGGAGCGCCGCCGCATCGCCCGTAGGCCGGATTGTCACGAGCACTGTGCGCGTCGAGGGGTCAAGCGCCGGCGCGATAATGGCTACTTCTCCGGTGAAGACGCGCTCGGGATAGGCGTTTACCCGGATTTCGGCGGCTTCGCCCACGCGCAGTTGCGCGAGGCGTGTCTCGTCGATGGGCACCTCCACCTTGACGGGCAGGCTCTGGACCGTAAAGAGGCGTGCACCGGGGGCGGCTTGTGCACCCAGGGCGGTGTAGACCCCCGCGACAATCCCATCGATCGGGGATTCGACAGTGGCCTTGTCAAGCTCGATCTGGGCAAGATAGAGCGCGGTTTCCGCCTGGCGCACCTGCGCCTGGGCTACACGGATTTGGGGATCCTTGGCGCCGGAAAGCAGGCGTGATTGCTGGTCGCGCGCCTGGCTCAGTTGAGCATAGGCGGCAGCGACCTGGTCGTCGGTTGCACCCTTGATAAGCTTGTCGTACTGCGCCTGTGCGGCCTCCACCTGGAGCGTTGCCTGCTCAAGCTGCATGCTCTGCGGCAGGGCGCCCACATCGTTGCGGTCCTTCACCAGGTTGTACGCCGCCTGCGCCTGCGTCACAAAGGCCTGCGCCTGGCGCAACTGCGCTTCGGCTGTGCGCAAGTCCTCGGCGGTGGGGCCATCGACGGCCGTCTGATAGCGGGATGCGGCGGCGCTGACGGCTGCCTGCGCCGCTGCGAGCGTGCTGTCATCAGCGGGCAGCAGAAGCAAATCGAGCTGCGCAGCGGCGGTTTCGAGCGCGGCCTGCGCCTGCATGCGGCGCGCCTCAAGCGCCGCGCTGTCCTGCGCAAGCAGGAGGTCGCCCGTGCGCACAACCGCGCCGACGTCCACATTCAGTGCCAGCACCTTGCCGGGAACCTCGGCGGCGATATCGATCTTTTCGTCCGCAACCACATTGCCCGTGTAGATCGCGGGGCCATCAATCCGGATCGCGCGGCTGTCACCGGAAGCGCCGGCCTGCGCCAGCGGCGCCGGCGTGCTCACGCTCGCGGGGATTGCCGTCGCGGCCGCTGCCGGCTGCGCAAAGACAGGCTGCGCGCTTGGCGCTTTGGAGGAGCAGCCGGCAAGCATGATGACGCAAGGCAGCGCGATCAACATCGTCCACGCGGTGCGCCTCGCCGGGCTGCTGCGTTCGAGGTCCTGCTTGTGTGTCTGCTGACTCAAGGTGTCCATGTAGGTGACTCTCTTTGCGGCGCGCGTGCGCGCTTGGCCGTAAACGCTATTGGATTGGCTGTGAGGCTTTGGTGGCAAGATAGATGAAGACGTCTTCAAGCGTTGGCTCAACCTGGCGCACGTCCGTGACATTGATGCCGGCAGCGCGCAGCGCATCGGCAATCGCGCTGCCGGATTGACGCTCTGGATCGATCAGGGCATGCACGTCGTTGCCCTGCAGCGCCACATTCATGATGCCTGTCATTTCGTTCATGGCAGCCACTGTAGCAAAGGGCGCGTCTGTGGAGAGCTTGAGCAAGTCGCCCTCAATCGACTTCTTGAGGACGGCGGGAGACGCCAGCGCGCGCAGCACACCGTCGCTGATCATCCCCACGCGATTGGCGTGCTCGGCTTCGTCAAGATAGTGCGTGGTGACAAAGATCGTGCGCCCGGCACGCGCCAGGTCGTAGATCATCGTCCAGAACTCCTGGCGCGAGATGGGGTCTACACCGGCGGTGGGCTCGTCGAGAAAGAGAAGCTGCGGGTTGTGCACCGTGGCGCAGCCGAGCGCAAGGCGCTGCTTCCAACCGCCGGAGAGTTGGCCCGACAACTGGTTTTCGCGCCCCTTGAGCCCGGCCATGTCAATCAGCTCGGCCAGCCGCTGTTTGCGCACCGCGCCGTTGACGTTGTAGACCCGGGCGTAGAACTCGAGGTTTTCGCGCACCGTGAGGTCTTCATAGAGCGCGAAGCGCTGGCTCATGTAGCCAATGCCTGCCTTCACCTTCTCCGCCTGGCGCACCACGTCATAGCCCAGGACAGTCGCCTGGCCCGCGGTCGGCTCCAGAATCCCGCACAACATGCGGATCGTCGTACTCTTGCCCGATCCATTCGGCCCCAGAAAGGCGAAGATTTCGCCCTGATGCACCGAAAAGCTGACATCATTCACAGCGATCAGCGAACCGAACGCACGCGTGAGGTGACTGACTTCGATGATCGCGGGCGTATTCAGATTGCTGCTCATCAGACCGTCCGCTTCTGAAAGAGCCATGCGCTGAGGCCGAAGACGACCACGCTGTAGAGCACCAGCGGCAGTACGGTTGGCCACAGGACCCCGGGCCCCACGCCCTTGAGCATGATCCCGCGCAGGATCTCAATGTAGTAGGTGAGCGGCACAAGCAGCCCCAACTGGCGAATGATCCATGGCATGCTTTCGCGCGGGTAGAGAAAGCCCGAAAGCAGGATGGACGGAATGATGATGAACATCGCCGTTTGCGTTGCCTGTCCCTGCGTCTGCGAGACCGTGGAGACGAGCAGCCCCAACCCCAGAGAGCCGAGCAGAAAGAGCACCGACAGGCCAAAGAGCAAGGGAAGGCTGCCTGCTATGTGAAAGCCGAAAATGACGCGGGCGGCCAGCAGCGCACCCACAGCACCCACAGTCGCCGTCACGGTGTAGGGGATGATCTTGCCCAGCATGAACTCCCAGGTGCGGATGGGCGTTACAATGATCTGTTCGAGCGTTCCCTTCTCGCGCTCGCGCACCACCGCAAATGCCGTTAGCAGGATGGTTTGGAATGCCAGGATGAGGCCGATGACGCTGGGCACCATGAAGTTGACGCTCTTCATGCTCGGGTTGTATAGAACCACCGGCCGCAGCTCGATGCCGGTAATCTTCAGGCCGGAGCTCCGCCGCGCCAACTGGGAAGCGGCGATTTGCGCCGACTGCGACTGTGCGACCATTCCGGCCGCAAAGGATGCAGTCGAGGCCACGTTGGGGTCTGATCCATCCACGAGCAACTGCGCAACACCCGTCTCGCCGCGCAGCAATGCCTTGCCAAAGTCGGGGGGAATGTGCAGCCCCACCTTGGCGGCCCCCGCATCAATCGCTGCGGTCATTTCCGCTTGCGAACTTGCGTTGGCCTCAATGTCAAAGTAGCCGCTGTTCTCCATTGCGGAAATCAGGGCCCGGCTCTCGGCGTCTCCCGCTTCGTTGTAGACAACTGTCTTCAGGTGGTCGACCACTGTGTTGATGCCGTAGCCGAAGAGCAGCAACTGCATGATCGGCATGGCAATCACCATGCCCAGCGTGCGCCGGTCGCGGCGGATCTGGATGAATTCCTTGCGCACCATGGCGCCTATGCGAGAGAACAGAGAGGGCCTCCATCAAGGCAGCGGGTCAAGGTTCAGGGAAGCGGGCCAAAGGTCACGTCGGCGGGCATGCCGGGCTTGAGCGCGCCGTCGGGATTGTCCACACGGATATTCACGCCAAAGACGAGGTTCAGCCGGTCGGCGGCCGTCTGCACATTGCGCGGTGTGAACTCCGCAGCCTGGTTGGTTGAAGTGACCACGCCATCAAAGTACCGGCCCGGGAAGGGATCCGCCGTCACCTGCACTTGCTGGCCTACCTTAACGCCGCCCAGGTCGCGCGCAAGCACGTAGGCAGTCAGGTCCAGTTGATTGAGGTCGGCCAGCGCCAGCACGGTCTGGCCGGGTGTCACCACTTCTCCATTGTGGACCGGCCGGCGCGTGATAACGCCCGCGAGCGGTGCGTGGAGTGCGTACTTTTCGGCAAGAATCTGCAACTGCTGCATCTGGGCCGTATTTGCCTGGCGCATCTGCACCTGGATCAACTGGTCGTCGAGCTTGGCAACGATTTCGTCGGCAGCCACCTGTTGTCCCTCCTGCACCAGTTCAACCAGCCGCCCCGCCGTCTCAAAGGCCAGGAGCACTTCGTCGGCCTCCAGCGTGCCGGAGCCTGTCACCTGAATCGGGCCCTGGACCTGCATGGGAACCCACCAGTAGGTGTAGCCTGCCCAGATGCCCACCGCCAGCAGCACGATGAGCACAACGATCAAGGGGCGGCGGCTGCGGTGCGATGCGGGCGGCGGTGCTGGTGGCGGTGCGGGCGGCAGTGGCGTGGCGGTGTAGATGTCGGGTGGTGGAACGGGAGAGTCGGACATGCCGGGTCTTTCTACGAGGTTTCTTATGGATGGGCCAATATGCCGTGAAGCAGAATATCGATTTGTTCGCGGAAGACCTCTTCGTCATCGCCTGGCAACAAATGGGGGACGACAGGTTTGATGAGCATGATCGCCATGATGAGACCAACCAGCGCTTCGGCGCGCACTGCAGCTGAGCCGGGGCGCAACTCGCCGCTCTGCGCGTGTTTTTCAAACAGGGCTGTCAGGTCCAGCAGCAGCGGGCCGAATGTGTGTGTTGTGGCGAGGCGCGCCACCTCGGGGTGCTGTCGCACTTCGAGCAGGAGGAAGGGCACAATCCGTCGTATGAACTCGGCATTGCGCAGGATGACATCGGCCACTTCGAGCAACTGCGTGCGGCAGTCCGTTTCACCGTCGAGCGGTTGCCCGGCCAACTGGGCAATTGTCAAGCAGTGCGGGAATCGTAACGGCAACTTCGGCGATCAGTTCGTCTTTGTTGCGAAAGTGCCATTGCAGGCCGGAACGTGAAACGCCCGCGCGTTCGGCAATTTCATCCATGGTCGCGGCGTGCAGACCTCGTTCACCAACAAGCTGGATTGTTGACTGGACAATCCGCTGGCGCGTCGTCAAGGGATCGCCATTGGCCGTCCCATCGAGTTCGCATGCGCCGAGCAGCGCCGCCTTGTTGGGAAAATAGCGATAGAGCGTTGCGCGGCTCACATGTGCGGCCGCGGCCACCTGCCCCACAGTGACGGCGGAGTTGTCAGGCGCATTTCGCATCAACATGCGTGTGGCTGCAAGAATGTTTCGCGCGCGGAGTTGTCACTCATTGCTTGAGACTAGTCACGTTGTACAGTACTGTCAATATGGGGTTGTCTCATGCGTCGCGAGTCGGCGCGCGAGCCCTGCGGAGTGTTGCAGGATTGGAGACGTCACTCCGCCGGGGGCTCGTGGTATCATGACGCTCCATGTCCACCCTCACTGGAACAGCGACGCAGCGCCTCTGCGTGGCTGTTCCGGACTCCTGAACCCGTGGTGACTCGTGCGCTGGACCCGGCGTGACTCGCTCCTTCTCCTCTCCATAACGCTTTTCGGCGGCGCGCTGCGCTTCTTCCAGATTGGCCGTGTGCCGCCCGGTTTTCAGTTCGACGAGGCCTACAACGCGCTTGACGCGCAGCAGGTGCTCGCGGGCAACTTCCCCCTTTTTCTGCCTGCCAATGGCGGGCGCGAGGTACTGTACACCTACTTTCAGGCGGCGCTGATCTGGCTCTTCGGCGCAACGCCGACGGTCTTTCGGTCCGCTTCGGCGATCTGGGGCACACTGGCAGTTGCGGCGACCTTTATTCTGCTGCGCGGTCTGCTGCAGCGCAACAGCCGCCTTCTCGCCTCCTTTGGCGCACTGGCGCTGGCAATCTCCTACTGGCACATTCATTTCAGCCACTACGGCATTCGCATCATCATGATGCCCGTACTCTTCAGCGCGCTCTTCGGGCTGTATTGGGTGGCAACACACACCTCGAAACCGGCGCACCGGATATGGGTTGCCCTCGGCGCAGGCGCTCTGCTGGGGCTCACGGTCTACGCCAATCCCACCGGGCGCTTCGCCCCGTTCGTGCTCATCGCCTATACCGTTGTTTTGCTGATCCGCCACCCGGAGGAACGTCGTCTTAGTTTTGCGCGTGCGCCCGGCCTGCTGCTTGTCGCCGGACTCGCGGCCTTCGTTGTCTTCATTCCCCTGGGCGTTACCTTTCTGCGCAACCCCGAGTTCTTCTTCGGCCATACCGCTGAGGTCTCAATCTTCGCCGAACGGGTGAGCGGCGACCGCAGCCCGCTGCTGCTGCTCGCCGACAACGTGCTCCACGTCCTGGGCATGTTCTCCTTCTTCGGCGATCTCGACTGGACCCACGGCATGGCCGGTCGACCCACGCTCGACTGGGTGATCTCGATTCCCTTCCTGATCGGCGTTGTGGTCTGGGCGCAGCGATTGATCTCGCGCAGAAAGAACAACGATGTTGAACCGGATCCGGACATCGACGCGCTCTGGCTGCTGCTCATCTGGGTCGTCGTCATGCTCGCACCCTCCGTGCTGAGTGAGTCGGCTCCCAACTACTCGCGCACGCTTGCCTCGCTGCCCGCAGCGCTGCTGCCCGTGGCGCTCGGCCTAACCTGGATCGTGACGCGCCCCTGGCCACGCCCGGCAGTGGGCTATGCGCTGGCGGGAGGCATCCTTGCCGCGAGCGTGGTGATTACCGTGAACGACTATTTTGTGCGCTTTCCACGGCAGCCGGAGGTCTACTACGCCTACGATGTCGACAAGCTCGATGCGCTTGAGATCCTGCGCGCACGCCAGGCAACGAGTCAGGTCTACCTCTCCCCTCTCTGGGGAAAACATGCCAGCATCGTCTATGCACGCGCAGACAGCGGCATCAAGTTGCTTGACGCCACGGACACGGTCGTGCTGCCAACGACAGGCGGTGCGGTCTATGCCTTCTCGCCCGAGGAGCGCGCGCAGGCCGACGCCTTCGCCGCGCTGTGGGCCGATCCCACGGTCGAAGAGATCAACGATCGCTACGGTCGCCCATTGCTCACGCTGGTGACTGTGCCCGCTGCCGCCGCGCAAGGCTGGCCGCCCGGTCACGCGCCGGTTGCGCCCATGGAGGCGCGCTTTGACGACGCCCCCACACTGCTCGGCATGCAACCGGTTGCCGGTGCAGATGCGCAGGGTGCGATCGATCTCTTCTGGCGCGCGGAGGCACCCACCTTTCGCAACTTGACAAGTTTCGTCCACCTCATCGATCAGGATGGCAATCGTGTTGCCCAGGCGGATCGTCTCCCTGGCGACGGCTCCTACGAGACGCCCTGGTGGTCGCCCGGCGAGCGTGTAATGGACCGCCTGCATCCCGCGTTGATCGACCTCTGCGCGGGCGGTGATCGTGCCGGCGCGCTGGTGGGCTGGTACGAGTATGCGGCCGACAACGCGCGCCGACCGCGCCTGGGCGCGCCGGGCGATGCCGTCGTGGCGGGTTCGATCATCCTGCCGGTTTTGCCGCTTGCCGCCGAAACCTTCACTCCCACCATTCCCCTTACACGCTCCCTGGGCGTCGTCACCACCCTGGGCTATGCCCTTCATGGCGCGGATGAGCTGCAGCCCGGCAGCCCCTTCGCACTCGACCTCTACCTGCGCGCCGAAGAGCCGCTGCATGCGCTGAATGCGTCCATTGGGCTAGAGAAGGCAAACGCCGCGACGCCTCTGGACGATATCGTTTTGGCTCCGGACACTGCCATGGCGGCAGGCGATCTCTTCTGCCAACGTGTGCGCCTGCGCGTGCCCGTCGCGTCAGTCGAAGGGACGTATGATCTGACGCTTCAACTTGACCCGGCAGACGCCGGCCGAGCAGTGACGCTTGGCCCGTTGGCTGTTGGCCCGTCTGCACGCGTGATGGTGGCGCCCCCGATTGCGCTGAAGATCGAAGCGCTCCTGGGCGAATCAATCGAATTGGTCGGCGCAACTGTCGGCAAGCCGGCTGCTGGCGCGCTGCCGGTGGAGACCCTCTGGCATGCCGTTGCAGAGCCCCCCGCCTCCTATGTGACAACGCTGCAGTTGCTCGGGCCGAACGGCGAACTTGTTGCGCAGGCCGACGCGCCGCCGGGCGACAAGCCCACAACAAGCTGGGTAAGCGGCGAGTACGTGACGGATGCGCGTGTGCTGCAACTTCCCGCCGAGCTTGCGCCGGGCGAATACAGGCTGATTGCCGGCCTGTACGACGCGCTGAGCCTCGAGCGGCTCGTGGTCGTGGACAGCGCCGGGCGGGCCGTCGACGAGAATGTCGTAGACCTGGGTTTTGTGCGCCTGCCCTGAACGCAGCAGTGCGCAAATGCGCGGGTGAAACGTAGCGGGGGCTTCCAGCCCTTCGATTGGTTGTATCCCCAATCCTGAAACGGTGGGCTGGAAGCCCCCCGCTACGTAATGCGACTATCGCGCGCCGTAGTGGTTTGGACCGGCCGAAGGTGAGGGAATGGCAGTGGCAACGACGCAGGGTGGGGACAATGCTGCAATTCTGGCGCGGTACGTGCGCGATGGACGGCTCCGCCAATATCCCGCGCGCACTGCGGCGCGAAGTGTCGTGCTGGCATGGCTGGCGGAGCAGTTTGCGCCCGGCGTTGACTACAGCGAGTCCGAAGTCAACGGATTGCTCGCCGGCCATGCGGTCGACCACGCGACGCTCCGGCGTTATCTGGTCGATGCCGGTCTTCTCGCGCGAGCGCACAGTGTATACCGGCGCGCGACGCACGATGCATCTTCGCGAGAAGGCTCATTGTCATAGTTTCCGCAAGCCTCTGGATCAATTTGCGAGCGGCACTTGACATTCGTGACGCAGTGCGTTATATTGGACACATAACGCACTGCGTCACTGCGCGACATTCTTCTGCGCAGGGCGACGCCCGTTGCTGTTGAACTTTTCAACCTGAGAACTCTTTTCAATCTGCACCAGCGCCAATTCGGCAATGTGCCGATGGTTGCGCAATCCCGACTGGCAGGCAGCGCCTGCAAAAGGAGACCAAGATGACTGTCAAGATCAATATGCGCAGCGTTCAGGAAGGCGTCGAGGACAACAGCAAGAAGGCGCGCGAAATCGGACGCAAAGCGCTGTTGGCTTATCTCGGCATTTGGGGTCTGAGCTACGATGCCGGCAAGTCCATCTACACCGATGGCTGGAAGTGGGTGGATACGGCCGAGAAGCGTGGCGAGAAGATCGAACATGCCTTCGTCAAGGTGACCGACTCCTATCAGAAGAGCATCACCGACAACGTGAACAAGCTGGCACACAAGGTTGAAGACGGTGCGAAGCAGGTGCTGGACGTCACGACGCAAGTCGAGAAGGTCAATCAGTCTGCACAGAGGTTCTGGAATCAGCGCATGGGAAAGAGCGCGAGCGATCAGGTTGAGGAGATCGGCGTGCAGTTGGCCGAGTCCTTGAACGGCATGTCCGAGTCTGCAACCGAACAGCTCAAGGATGCCGTAGAAGTCATTAAGAGCCCCGTCGACGCGATCTGGAGTGGCTATGATGAGTTGAGCGTCAAGGATATTGCCGCCGGCCTTGACAAGGAATCCATGTCGCAGCTCGAGGCGTTGCGCGACTACGAAGTGGCAAACAAGAACCGCGTCACCGTTCTGCGCGAGATTGACGCCCGCATGCAGGCAATGACTTCCTGACGCACGGGAAGAGGAGCACTGCTCCAGCTGACAGTCCACGACCTCCGCAAGCCGGCAATCCCAATGCCGGCCACGATTGCGGGGTTTTATCCTCCAACTTCTCCGGTAGGAACAGGGAGCGCCATGATGGCGCTCCCTGCTTCTTTCCGGCGTAACCCCGTTTGATCCCCGTCCCGATTACATGATGGTGCGCAGCGCGCGCCGGCGCGACGGGCCGGCAGTGCGCCGCGTATGCGCCGCACTATCCCAGATTGGAACATTCCATCTGTGAAGCCCTTTCCGGGCTATGTTATACTTGACGCCGTGCTGCCCCGGCCCGGTCGTTCAGCGCGCTGCCGTCCGCGATGCCATTTTCCGGGGAAAGACTTCCGGCGCTGCGCCGGCGCCTCTTGCGGTCATCACTCGCTCCGGGCCGCCGTGGCCGAACCAACAAGTATTCTGCACCAGTCACGAGGAAGGACCTGCCATGGAACAGCCGTCAATGCGCACGGACGCCCCATCGACGGCCGCCGCCACCGATTTGGGCGAAGGCGTGCTCTCCACCGAGCAACTGCTCGTCATGTACCGCAAGATGGTTCTCATCCGGCGTGTCGAAGAGTCGCTGCTCGAACTTGCCGAATCGGGCAAGATTCGGCGGCGCGATGCATACCGCCATTGGCCATGAGGGGAGCGCCGTGGGCATGGCCGCCGCGTTGCGCCCCGATGATTACCTGACATGCACTTACCGCGGCCACCACCACTCGCTTGCCCGCGGCATGGACCCCAAACGCGCGATTGCCGAAGTGTTGGGGCGGTCGGACGGCTTTGCGGGCGGCAAGGGCGGCTCCATGCACTTCGTTGATCCATCCCTGGGGCTGATGGGCGCCAACGGTATCGTCGGCGCGCAAGTGCCCCACGCAGCGGGAATGGCGCTGTCGAGCAAACTCCAGGGCCAGGAGCGCATCGCGATCACCTTCTTCGGCGACGGCGCCATCTACCAGGGCGTCATGCATGAGACCTTCAATATCGCCTCCAAGTGGAAGTTGCCGATCATCTTCTACTGCGAGAACAACCGCTATTCGGAAATGACGCCGATCGCACGCACCTCTTCTGTCAGTGAAATCTACCTGTTCGCCCGCGCCTATGGCATGGAAAGCGTGCAGATTGACGGCAATGATGTCGAAGAGGTCTACCTGGCGGTGACTGCCGCAGCCAAGCGTGCCCGCGCCGGTGAAGGTCCCACCTTTATCGAGGGACTCACCTACCGCCTCTCCGGCCACATGGCGGGCGACCTGGAGACCTACCGCACGAGCGAGGAAATTGAAATGCAGCGCCAGTACGAGCCACTCGTCGCGCTGACCAAGCGGCTGCAGGCGCACGGCGTGGCCGACGCCGACCTCGAGGCCATTCGCGCCGAAGTCGAGACTGAAGTGGAAGAGGCCGTCGATTTTGCCCAGAACAGCCCCTGGCCCGATGTGGCCGAGGCGTATACGGATGTGTTTGCGGTTTAGACGACATGATTGATAACTGGAGATTGATCATTTGGCTGACGTGGAGCAAGTCTCGCAATGGCTTATCACGCACTGGATGACCTTCAGATCTATCAGGATGCAGCGCGCTTCAGCGACCGTATCTATGTACTTGTCCGCGCTTGGAGCAGTTTCGATTCGCATACGGTGGGATCGCAATTGGTGCGCGCTGCCGATAGCGTGGGGGCGAACATCGCCGAGAGCTACGGACGCTTCCACTATGCAGAGCGCGTGCAGTTTTACTACTACACCGCGTGGCAGCAGCTATGAAACCATCTACTGGCTAAAACGGGCCGGTAAGCGTGGACTTCTGTCTAGCGACGCTTCCGAGAACGCTGTGACAGCCTACAGTGACTTGATTGCGTCGCTTAATAAGGTCATCAAGATGACAAATGACAAGCGCAGACCCACGAAGCGGCGTCGATCACCAACTCAAATTACCGAGTCGCGGACGAAGTATCTACTGGCAGACAGTGACGCAGCAGAAACCGAAACGGATCCGTTTTAGCACATGCTTAATCGATTGAGCATTCGTATAGAACAACGCTGGCTACGGATGAACGGAGACCAATTATCAGTTCATCATTGATCAATTATTCACGTGTGAACACCTGTACAGTCAGGACACTCCATGCGCAAGACAACGTATATCCAGGCGGTCAATGAGGCGATGCGCGACGAGATGCGGCGCGATCCCTCCGTGTTTGTCATCGGCGAAGATGTCGGCTACTACGGCGGCCTCTTCCGCGTGACGCGTAACCTGATGGACGAGTTTGGCCCCACGCGCGTGCTTGATACGCCCATCAGCGAGCAGGGCTTCATGGGCATGGCGATTGGCGCGGCGATGACGGGGCTCCGTCCGGTTGTCGAGCTGATGTATATGGACTTCTTCATGGTCGCCGCCGACCAAATCTTCAACCAGGCGGCCAAGATGCATTACATGACGGGCGGCCTGCTCAACGTCCCGCTGACCATTCGCGGCCAGCATGGTGGTGGCAAGCGCTATGGCTCGCAGCACAGCCAGTCCGTTGAGAGCAGCTTTGCCCAGTTCCCAGGGATCAAGGTGCTTGCGGCAGCCACACCCTATGATGCCAAGGGGCTTCTCACTGCGGCCATTCGCGACCCGAACCCCGTTCTCTTCCTCGAGCACAAAATGCTCTACTTCACGCGCGGCGATCTGCCTGAGGCCGAAGAGGAGTACATCGTGCCCATCGGCCAGGCGGACATCAAGCGCGAGGGCAAAGACCTTACGCTGGTGACCTTCTCCTACACCGTGCTTCAGGCGCTTGAGGCGGCCGAAGAACTGAAGGAGGAACAAGGCATCGACATCGAAGTGGTCGACCTGCGCAGCATTGTGCCGCTGGACACCGAAACCGTCTGGGCATCGGTGGCCAAGACCGGACGGATGCTTGCCGTGCACGAATCGCAATCCAACTGCGGCATTGGGGCGGAGCTTGTGGCACGCATCTATGAGGAAGCACCTGAGCTGCTCAAGGCGCCCGCGCGCCGCCTTGGTATGGCGCCTGTTTCGATCCCGGTCTCCAAACCGCTTGAGGAAGAGGTTCTGCCGTGGAAGAACAACATCAAGGCCGCCGTGCTCGAAATGCTGCGCTGAACCAAAGTTCAAGGTTCAGGAGTTCAGGGTTCAAGGCAAGCCGGGACAGCTTTCGGCACACTCCTTTGGCTGTTGAACTTTGAACCCTTGAACACTTGAACCTGTTGATACAACCAGGGCGAGGGATCATTTATGGCTACCGAAGTTCGGCTCCCCGACATGGGTGAGGGCATTGAGGATGTGACAGTCAGCCGTTGGCGCGTGAAGGTGGGCGACAGCGTACAGGCGGGCGATGTGATTGTTGAAGTGGCCACCGACAAGGTGGACAGCGAACTTCCCGCACCCGCATCCGGCACAATCCTGAAGATTCTCGCCGAGGAAGGGGCGCTTGTGCCCGTGAGCGCAGCGCTGGCGCTGATTGGCGAGGCGGGCGAGAGCGACGCAGAGGATGAAGCGGTTGCAGAGGGTGAAGCGGTTGCAGAGGCAGCATCTGCGCAGCCCTCCCCGGATGCGGCCGAACCTGAGATCGAAGCCGCACCCGAGCCCGACGCGCAGGACGCAAGCGCGAACGGCGCAGAGATCAACGCCACCCCTGTGGCCAAGCGCGTTGCCGCCGAAAAGGGCGTGGCGCTGGGCGCCGTCACCGGGACGGGGCCGGGCGGGCGCATCACCAAGGACGATGTGCTTTCTTCAGCGCAGAAGCCTGCTGGCGAGGCCGCGGCATTGCCAGGCGATTTGGCGAACGTCCCCTCGCTTACTGTGCGTCGCATCGCCGCATTGAACAATATCGATCTCGACGCAGTCGCCGCAGGTCGCCCGCTCAGCAGCCTCAATCGCTTTGACGTCCTCAGCGCCGTTGCCAGCCGCGACACGGGCAAGTCGGTGACGATTGCCCCTTCGTATGCGGTCGTAGCGCAGCCCCCTGCCGAGGAACCCAAGAAGGACACTCCTGCCGCCAAGCCCGCAGCGCAACCGGCCGCGCGCCCTGCCCAGCCTGCACCGGGCGAGCTCAAGCCCGGCGAGGAACTCGTCAAGCACAGCCGCATGCGCGCCGCCGTCGCGCGCAACACCGTGCAGAGCATCTTCACCGCGCCCCACGTGACAACCATGTGGGATGTGGACATGAGCGCGGTTCTGGCCCACCGTGCGGCAAACAAGAAAGCCTTCGCTGCCGAAGGTGTCAACCTCACCATCACTGCTTACTTTGTCGAGGCCGTGGTCGCCGCGTTGCGCGCCGTACCCGCCGCCAACGCATCGTGGACAGATGAGGGCGTCATCATCAAGCGCGAATACAACATCGGCATGGCCGTTGCGCTTCCCGCCGACAAGTACGGCATGGGCGGGCTGATTGTGCCCGTAATTCGCGGGGCAGGCGAACTGAGCCTGAGTGGCCTGGCCAAGGCCGTGAACGAGCTTGCCGAGCGCGCCCGCAGCAACCAGTTGCGCCAGGACGATCTGGCGGATGGGACCTTTACCATAAGCAACTATGGCACCTCGGGCAGCCGCTTCCAGACGCCTGTCATCGTCCAGCCGCAGGTGGGAATCCTGGGCGTCGGCGCGGTGGAGAAGCGCGCTGTGGTGGTCAGCGCCGGTCATCCGCTGGAAGCAAACGCGGGCGATTCGCTCTCCTTCCGGCCAATGACGACCCTCGGTTTCTCCTATGACCATCGCGTCCTCGACGGCGCGACGGCGGACGGCTTCTGCGCCGTCGTGAAGAAGACGCTCGAGGGGTACAAGTAGGGCGGCGACGGGTCAGTTGCGCAGGGTGCGCGGTGCGTGCATTGATAACGGACAATTGATGACTCTCGTAGCGTGGAGCGGGCGTAGCAGGGGGCTTCCAGCCCTCTGATCTTGGCCTGGCCTACGGGCCCGGTCGCGTGGCTGCGTAGCGGAGGGCCTCCGTGCCCTGATTGCCGTTCCGCCACAGCGAGCACAAGGTACAGAATGATAGTCCGCGCGCAGCCGCCACACCCGAGGGAGCGGAGGCACTCCGCTACGCCGGTCGCGACCGTTTACGTGAAGTGAGTTGACTTCTGAAGACTGAGTACCCACGTGGCCTCTCCCGCTCTTCAGAGATCTGCCTTATTCTGATTCGCAGCTATCACGATGGAACCACAGACTGAAGAGCGCCAGGTCCACGAGTATCTGGTCTCCGGCATGGATTGCGCCGCTTGTGCGCAGACTGTCCAGCGCGGCGTTGCCACGCTGCCCGGTGTCACTGATGCGGCATTGAACTTCACCAGCGCCAAGCTGCGTATTTCCGGTGAGGTGGACGAGGCCGCGGTGCTCGCGCGTGTTGAGCAACTCGGCTATACGGCGCAGCCCGCCGATGGCGCCGTCCGGCCGGCCTCTGCTCCAGAGTCCTCCGGTACGATAGCCCCGTTCTTCGCGTACATGCTTTCGCGCCAAAGCACGCGCCTCACACTGCTTGGCGTGCTGCTGATCCTGCCCGGTCTCCTCTTTGACGAACTTCTGCCCATCTTCGGCATCCACGTTGAGACAGCGCTCTTTGGCTGGATGGCGCTGGCAGCGCTTGCGGTCGCAGGTTTTCCGGTCGCGCGACAGGCCTGGCGCGCGCTGCGCATCAACCACCAGATCACCATCAACCTGCTGATGACAATTGCCGCCGTAGGCGCGGTGATCATTGGCGCGTGGACAGAAGCGGGCCTTGTCATGGTGCTCTACGCACTGGGTGAGGCGCTTGAGGGCTACACCGCCGGGAGGGCGCGCAATTCTCTCCAGAGCCTGCTCGAGATAGCGCCCGATACGGCGCTTGTTCTGCGTCCGTGCATGGATTGCCGCGAGCATTTGGGGACGGGCGGATACACCGGCGGCGCATGTCCCTTCTGCGGCACTGAAGAGCACCTCGTCCCCGTGGATGAGGTGGCCGTCGGCGAGCACTTCGTCGTGCACCCCGGTGCGCGTGTCGCGCTCGATGGGCGCGTGGTTGAAGGCCAATCATCCCTGAACCAGGCTTCGATCACCGGTGAGAGCATGCCGGTGGAGAAGAGGCCAGGCGACGGCGTCTATGCAGGAAGCATCAATGGAGAAGGCGCACTGACGGTTGAGGCGACGGCCCCGGCCGCCGACTCAACAATCGCGCGCATCGCACGCCAGGTTGAGGAAGCGCAGTCCCGCCGGGCCCCGATTGAACGCACTGTCGACCGCTTTGCCGCCATCTATACACCTGCGGTGGTTGTCGTGGCATTCCTGGTGGCGATTGTGCCGCCGCTTCTGTGGGGCCAACCCTTCTGGGGTGTTGAGGGCTGGTTTTACCGCGCGCTGGAGTTGCTTGTGGTGGCATGTCCCTGTGCGTTGGTCATCAGCACACCGGTCACGCTAATAAGCGCCGTAAGCCGCTCGGCGCGCGCGGGTATTCTCGTCAAGGGGGGCGGCGTGCTGCAGGTGCTGGCCGGGGTCAATGCCATCGCCTTTGACAAGACGGGCACGCTGACGCAAGGTCGCCCGCAGGTGGTCAATGTACATTCACAAGAGTGCATGACCGGCGGCGACGGTCCTTGTGCGCCCTGCGACGACTTGCTGGCACTGGCCTACGCCGTTGAGCGGCGCAGCGAACATCCGCTTGCGCGCGCGGTTGCGGACTATGCCGAACAGCGCAACGTCGCCGGCCGCTATCCTGCTGCGACAACCGTGGCGGCGCTTCCGGGCCGCGGCGTATCGGGGGAAGTTGCCGGGCGGAAGGTGCTGATCGGCAGCCACGCCTGGTTTGACGAGTCGATATCCCACCCGGCGGCCTGCGCCGAGCTCGGGGCTGCCGCCCGATCGGGGCGCACCCCGATGCTTCTCAGCCTCGACGATGACTATGCCGGCTACATCGTCGTCGCGGATGCGGTGCGTCCGGAGAGCCGGGCAGCACTTGCTGCGCTTCATGATCTGGGTGCGACAACGCTGGTGATGCTCACCGGTGATTCCGAGGGCTCGGCGCGTCACATTGCCGCGCAGATCGGCATAGACGAGGTGCAGGCCGGGCTCTTGCCCGCGCAGAAGGTGGATGCAGTGGCGGCGCTCAAGCTGCGCGGTCTTAGGGTTGCCATGGTCGGCGACGGCGTGAACGATGCCCCCGCACTGGCAACTGCCGATGTTGGCGTCGCCATGGGCGCAGGAACCGCACAGGCGATTGAGACGGCGGAAGTTGTGCTTATGGGCGACAACCTCCGCCAGTTGCCGGCCGCGCTGCGGATTGCACAGGCCGCCATGCGCACCGTAACTGCAAATATCGTCTTCGCTGTGGGAATCAAGCTCATCTTCTTCGCACTGGTGTTGGTCGGGTCGGCCACAATGTGGATGGCCGTTCTGGCAGATGTGGGCGCGACAATGCTTGTGACACTAAACGGCATGCGTCTGCTTCGGCTGCGGGTCGACGAGTAGGTGTTGCGCGCGCTTCGCCGCAGCCGCATTGTTGACGACGTTCCATCCGCCGATTGTCTGTGCGGCTTCCTTGTTCAGCCAAGTGCGGTGGTTGCTGGTAAAATGAGTTATCGACTCTGAAGGCGGCAACGGCGCCGCAGCATCTTCCTCCTGGAAGGGAGCGCGCCGCAATGGCCGCTGTTGACACCCTCACCCGCCGGCGCGCCGTCGGATTGCTGCTGATTTGCGTCGTGCTCTGGAGCACCAGCGGCCTCTTCATCAAGATTTCCACCCTCAACCCGATCGCGCTGGCCGGCGCACGCAGCGCCATCACGGCGCTTGTGCTGCTCGCCTACATTCGCCGTCCGCACTTCACGTGGTCCCGCGAACAGATTGGCGGGGCGATCTGCATGGCGGCCACCTTCTTCCTCTTTATCTCCGCAACGCGGCTAACCTCAGCCGCAAACGCCATCCTGCTGCAGTACACCGCGCCCATCTGGGTGGCGCTCTTTGGCGGCTGGTATCTGGGCGAACGCACCCAGCGCTATGACTGGTGGATCATGGGCGTGATCGTGCTGGGGATGCTGCTCTTCTTTGGGGAGCGGCTTACGCCCGCGGGCATGGCCGGCAACATCATGGCGATTGCCTCAGGGCTGACCATGGCGTGGATGACGCTCTTCCTGCGCAAGCAGCGTGACGGCTCGGCCGCCGAAACGGTGCTGATGGGCAATTCGCTCACGGCCTTGATTGGGCTGCCCTTCTTCTTTGTGGCGCTGGGCAACGGGGCAGTGACGCAGGCGGACTTGCTGATTCTGCTCTATTTAGGTGTGCTGCAACTGGGCGTGCCCTTCATCCTCTACACGATGGCGATTCGCCAACTCGACGCGCTGGAGACAATCCTTATCGCCACCCTAGAGCCGATCCTGAATCCGATCTGGGTCTTCATGGTAATCGGCGAGCGCCCGGGCCCGGCTGCGCTGCTGGGTGGTCTCATTGTGATCGGCGCGGTGACGGTGCGTGCGTTGATTGCGGGCGGCTATCTCAGGTTGCGCCGTGGACCGATGACCCAGCTCCCGACTGCTGGTGAAGAATCGACTGTGGGCTAGCTGCTGTCTATCGCAAGTGCAGATGAATCGTAGCGACGGCTCATGAAACTTCCCACAAGGTTTGGGCAGTGGCCGCAGGTCGCCGGGGCCACAATGGCTACAGCGCCCGGCTTTTCATCCCAGCAACTTCCGCCGCTTCCATCAATGATGCCGAAGTTGGCAAGTCCCGCAGTTGAAGCGGCCGCTACGAACTTGAACCGCGCACGTTGCCTGCTTTTAGCCGGCCGCAGCCATGCCGGCGAGGTATCTCTGCTCTGCAATACGGCGCCCGGTCCAGCCAATCTTGCTTGTGTGACCTGGACAACAGCGCCCCCTAGCCATTTGCTATACTTTCGAGATTGACGAGAGCAGTTCCTGAATCCGCCCTGGCATGCGCGGACCGACTGAGCAAAGAAGCGAGACAATGCGCAACGATTCTCACACAGCCAAGTTTGCGGGCCGCTTGGCACGAGGTGCAGCCATTACGGGGGCGATGCTGCTCTGTGTGCTGCTTGCACTTCCGGCGCACGCACAAACGCCGAATCCGGTTCTCCCGTTCGTGGCTGCTGAAACGGGCCAGGCCGCCATGACAGACCGGTTGGCGCAGTTGCTTGCCGCGGCCAACGGGCCAGTCGAATTTCTTGTCATCCTCAAGGATCAGCCGGATGCGCAGGCGATCGTTGTCGCCGCGCGGGCGGATGCCTCCAGCGGCGCCGCGCCGGAGCCCTTTGACGCCCAGGCGCGCGCCGCAATCCTCTATCCGGCGCTGACGGCGCAGGTGGCAGTCAATCAGGCGCCGCTGCGGGCATGGCTCGACGAACGAGCAGTCACCTATCGCCCCTTCTACATCATCAACATGATTCAGGTAAGCGGTGACGCCGCGCTTGCCGAAGCGCTGCGCGCCCGCCCTGAGGTGGCGCGCCTGGCCGCAGACCCTGCGCTTCCCGCCCTGCAGGAAGGTGCGGTTGACGCCACTGTGCTGCCACTGCCCGCAGGGTGGCAGGTCGTGCGTCAGGCCGAGGCGCGCGCGCAGGCCGACATCCCCTGGGGACTGACGGCTACGGGCGCACCTGCGGTTTGGGCGCGCGGCATCACGGGCGAGGGCATTGTCATCGGCAGCCAGGATACGGGCGTGCAGTGGGATCACCCCGCGCTGCGAGAAGCCTATCGCGGCTGGGACAGCGTGGCAATGACCGCAACACACCCCTACAACTGGTTTGATGCATTTGGCGACGATGCGGCGCGCAGCGCCTACTGCAACGGCGCCGCGGCGACCGATGCGCAAATCCCCTGCGACGACCACGGCCACGGCTCGCACACTGTGGGCACCATGGTGGGTGATGCCACAGTGATCAGCGACACGATCCTGGGCATGGCGCCTGGCGCCGCATGGATTGGCTGCCGCAACATGAGCCACGGCGTGGGCACGCCCTCCTCCTACGCCGCCTGCTTCGAGTGGTTCCTTGCCCCTTACCCGCAAGGGGGCGACCCTTTCACCGACGGCAAGCCCGAACTGGCGCCCGACATCATCAACAATTCGTGGGGCTGCCCACCCAGCGAAGGCTGCGACGACCCGCAGATTCTGCGCCAGGTGGTGTCGACTGCGCGCGCAGCGGGCCAATTCGTCGCCGCTTCGGCAGGCAACTACGGGTCGTCTTGCAGCAGCGTTAGGGACCCCATCGGCATCTATGACGAGGTCTTCTCCGTGGGCGCTGTGGACCAGGCTGGTGGGATCGCATCCTTCAGCAGTCGCGGGCCGGTGACAGTCGACGGCAGCGGCCGGCCCAAGCCCGACATCAGCGCCCCCGGCGTTGACGTGCGCTCGGTCGGGCTGGATGGCGGCGTGAGCACCTACCTGCAAGGGACGAGCATGGCGTCGCCCCACGTCGCGGGCGCCGTTGCGCTGCTCTGGTCGGCGTGGCCGCCCCTGCGCGGCAACGTTGAGGCGACGGAGCAGTTGCTGCGCGACACGGCCACGCCCGTGGAGACGACCGCGTGCGCCGGCGCTGCGTCGAACGCCAGCGGCGGTGGCAACAATGTCTATGGCGCCGGGCGGATGAATGTCGACGCGGCGCTTATCCAAGCCTGGCAGGACGCGCCTGTTCATCTTCAATTACCAATTATCGCGCGTGGGCTGGACGTACCGTGACCGCATCGCATTTGACTGTATAAACAGCCAACTGCACCTTTCCGCGCGCCCGCATGTTCGCCTTCGCGCCCTGCAGCGGGGTACAATGTGCCGCGCGGCGTATGTCCGCGTCCACGGGTGGCGCGCCACGCAGCGATCGTTCCGTCTCTCCCATCGAGCCTTCCGGCGTAGCCCGCAGTGGCCGCCGACCAAAGGAGTATTCTGTGCAGTCTGACCCCAAGCGGCCCCCCTCTCCGGCCCAGAAGCCCGCCCCTGTTGCGTCCGCGCCGGCCGCGCCCGGCAAAGGTTCGCGTGCATTCACGGGGATGATTGTGACATTGCTGCTACTGGCGCTGGTCGCGCTTATCGTCGTGACGCTCCTGCGTTTTCCGGTTCGCGAGGCAGACAACGCGACGCCCGCGGCCGTTGTCGTCATTGCGCCCACAGCCACTTTGCCTGCCGATCTCCCGGCCGAGACGCCGCCGACAGCTGCCGTGGCCGCGAGCAACCCGGTGACCGAAAGTGCGCCTGTCATCGATGAAACTGCGCCAACCGCTGTGGAACCAACGCCCGCCGCCGACGCCGCCCCAACTGCCGCACCTGCTGCTGTTCCCGCCGCAGTGGTGGAGCCAACGCCCAGCGGGCCTCTCCCTCTACCGACACCCGATCCGGCCGCGCCCCCTCTGCCCGCCTTCCAGCTCTTCGCCAACGCCAATTCGGTCAATGACGTGGCGCTTGAGGGCGGCGTGCTCTGGACCGCCACAAGCGGCGGCCCGCTGCGCTGGGATATTGCCACGGGCAGCAGCACCACCTTCACCGCAGCGGATGGCATGATTCCCGGCCCGCTCACGGCGGTTGTGCCATGCGCGATGGAGGGTTTCGGCACGGTCTTCGGCGGCAACAACGGCCTGCAAATTTACAGCGCCGCCGACAACAGCTGGAAGCAGATCGTGAGTGGCGGCTCGGCCATTGCCTGGAACGATGTGGCGGCCCTTGCCTGCGACGCCGACCAGGGGATTCTGGCCGTGGGCTACGCCGCGCATGGCGTTGATGTCTACCGCCAGCGCACCGCCCGCTGGAGCCACACCGAGCCGGCTGATGGCCTCTTCACCCACGGCGCAACGGCCGTGGCTGTGGGCCCGGGTGGCGTCGTCTGGGCAGCGTCGGGCGGAAGCCTCGTGCAGATTCAGGGAACGCGCACGTCGACATTTTCGAGTGACAACAGCCCCCTGAGCGGTGAGGAGATCACGGCGCTGCGCACGGACGCCGACGGCGCGCTCTGGGTGACTGCCGGCAACCGTGTCCACCGCTTTGCGGATGATGCCTGGGAGAGCTACACGCGCCGCGCCGATGTCGATTTCCCGACCGGCAAACTGGTCGATGTCGCCCCCAGCCAGAGCGGCAGGGCCTGGCTTCTTTCCGAAGATGCCGAGGTCTGCCGCTTTGACCCCGAATTTGAGAGCTGTGCTCCCTTCTACGTGGGGGCGGAGGGCATGGCCGCGGCCCCCGCGACTGCGCTCGACGCCGACGCCAGTGGCGTCGTGGCCTACGGCACCGCCGGCCAGGGCAGCAGCGTGCAAACGGGTGGCCAATGGAGCACGCTGGCGCAGCCCGCGGGCTTTCCGGCAAGCAACCGCATCTTTGCGCTGGCGAGCGACGCACGCGGCTTTCTCTGGGTGGCCACCACCGCCGGCGTGCAGCAAGCCGACCCCGCTCGCCCCACGGAGATCGCCTACCGCTACAGCGCCGCCAAAGACGGCGTCTCGGCGACCAACGTGCGTGCGCTCTTTGCCGATCCGCGTGGCGGCGTCTGGCTCGGCGGCATCGGCGCCAGCTACTTTGACGGCAAACGCTGGACCAACTACACCCAGGCCGACGGTCTTGCGGGAGACGAGATCACGGCCATTGCAGAGGACAGCCAGGGGCGCGTCTGGTTCGGCACAGGCACCGGGCTGAGCATCTGGACGGGCACGACATTCTTCAACCTCACGAGCGAGAACGGTTTGCCCGACAGCGAAATCCTGGCGTTGGCGGCCGACGGGCCGGGCATGTGGATTGGTTCGGCAAACGGCGGTCTCTACCGCTTTGAAAACAACCAGTTACAGGTACTCACGGAGGCCAACGTGGGGCTCCCCAGCGACCGCGTCACCGCGCTGCTCGTCCTGGAGGACGGCACGACGCTTGTGGGCACGGACGCCGGCCTCGCGCGCTTCGCCGACGGCGCGGTTTCGTCCATTGATGACCTTCCCGCCACGCGCATTACGGCGCTGGCCGCAGCGCCGGGGGGTGGCGTCTGGGCGGGCACCGCAGACGCCGGCGTCTACTTTGCCGCCGACGGCAAGACGTTTGCCCCCTTCACTCCTCCCGACGGCGGGCCAATTGCACAGGCCGTGCAGCGCGATGACGGTGGATGGCTTCGGCGGCGCGTGGATTGGAGGCGACAGCGGCGGGCTGGCACGCGTCGGGGGACTCGACAACTGATAACGGAGTAACCGACAATAGCTGTTGGGCCGCAAGCTTTGACGCGAGGGTCTTCGTAGGCGCCGGCCCGTGGCCGGCGCTCCGGGCCATATCGTGAACGTGCCGTATGGTGAGAGCATCCGCCGAGTTCGCGCCACGCTCGGCACGCGACACCCAGAGCGCGTGCCTGCCAATCCACATACTTTGCCCACAATTTCCCTGCAGATTCTCCTTCGGTCGTGTATAGGATTGGTTACGCAGGAAAGCCGATTGCGCCCTACAAGGAGCACCAGTGAGCAGTTCAGAGATGCCCGAGCAGCCTGAAGCGCTGCCAATCGACGATACCGAAACTGTGCCCTCCGAGGCCCAGGTTGCGCCCGCAGAGGCTCCGCCCGTTTCCGCACCGAGCCCAATATGGCGCTGGCTGGCTGTGGGCCTGCTGGTGCTTGGCATCGCGCTCACGGTCTTCTTTGCGCTGCACGCCGTCCGCTCCTTTCGCACCTTTCATGCCGAGCGAGGCCGCCCGCCCCATGAGGCGACCGGTGACATTGCGCCGTGGATGACAGTTCCGTACATCGCGGCCGCCTACCAGGTGCCCGCCGACTTTCTCTATACGCAGTTGGGCATTGACGCGCAGGGCAATGAGCGCAAGTCGCTCATGCAAATCGAGCGCACCGACTTCAACGGCGAACGGGGTCTGTTGCGCGACAAGATTCTCGTCGCGCTTGACCTCTACTATGCAGGATCCGTCGTGCCCACACCGCTCGCCCCAGACCCGGCCTCGATCCCGCTTCCCGACGCGCCGCCTGACGGGCCGCACCCCGGCCCACCGAATGACCGGAACGACTCGAATGACCGGACCGACCCAAATGACCCGAATCGTCAGCCCCCTGAGTCGCCGCCGGCCGTAACGCCCGCAGCGCCTCCTGCCAACGTTGGACAGCAGCCGTGAGCGAAATCACGTCGATCAGCGATCTGGCGTTCGCGGCGCTGATCACCTATGGACCTATTGCGCTTGGACTCACCCTGCTGCTTGGCGCGGCCGGTGCGCCGTTGCCCGGTACGCTGGTGCTGGTTGCGGCCGGTGCGTTTGCCCGCCAGAATTTCATGGACTGGCGCTTTGCCGCCGGGGCAGGGCTCGTCGGCGTTGTCCTGGGCGACAGCATTGCCTACGGTATTGGGCGACTGGGGGGCGTATGGGCCGAGAAACGGCTGGCGCGCATGAGTGCGTGGCAAAGCGCCACAGACCAGTTTGCGCGACGCGGCGGCTGGGCCATCTTCCTCACCCGCTTTCTGATCACCCCGCTCGGCGTTGCTGTAAGCGTCATCTCCGGCATTGCCGCCTATCCCTTCGGTCGCTTCCTGCTGCTGGACATCTCCGGCGAGTTGCTCTGGATATCGCTCTATGGCGGTGTCGGCTATGCCCTCGGCAGCCAGTGGCAGGTTGCCAGCCAGTTTGTGAGCGACTTTAGCGGCCTGATCGTGGGCGTTGCAGTGCTCGCCGTCGGCGTTGTGCTTGCTTTCCGCCTGCTGCGCCGCCGTGCAGCTCCCCTCGCCCCCGCACCTTCATCCCCGATGTCTGGACAGCTGCCCGCTGATTGAGCAGCAGTCCGCGCACGTCGCGTCTTGTATAACTTTTTCTTATAGTGCCGATAACTGAGCGGGGAGACCTGGCGGGCCATTGTCTGCGCGACACTTGAACCGAAATCGTGTTGAAATCAGCAGTTTCAACGTAAGGGTGCGAGGTGCGCAAGGAAAAGCAGGTTGACAACGCAACTTCATGCGAATTCACTGTGATTGCGCTGAGCGGCACGCCATGCTTGCCTTTCCCGCCTTTGCTTTTCCTTGCGTCCTTGCGCACCTCGCGCCCTTGCGTCATGACTTCCGGTTTCATAGGCTTTTGGGTTTGATCTGTGTGAACGTTCCCGACCGCTCGCATCACGCCGGCGGCGAGTGGCAGAAGAAGGCGAGGAAGCTGATGGAGACGAAAAACGCATTGGGTTTGCAGGTTCATTTTGATACGGACTATGTTGCAGTACGTGAACGCGTGACGGAAGCGCTCAAGGCAGAGGGTTTCGGCGTTATTACGGAAATTGATGTCAAGGCCACATTCGACGCGAAGCTGGGTGTCCATTTCCGCCGGTATGCGATTCTTGGCGCCTGCAATCCGTCGCTGGCGCACCGCGCGCTCTCCACGGACCTGGAGGTGGGCCTGCTGCTGCCCTGCAACGTGCTGGTGTACGAAGATGAGGGCGGCAGCGGCGCTACGGTGTCAATTATCGATCCGCTTGTCATGTTTGGCATGGGCATGAATCCCGCGTTGCAACCCGTTGCCGACGAGGTTGGCGCGCGCTTGCACCGCGTGGCCGCAGCGCTCGCGCAAGCCGCGTGAGACGCGGGGAGAGTAGGGAACGTAGGGATCAGAGGGAACGTAGTGAACATGGACATACCGTGGCCCGCTGCTCTTGATCCCTCTGTTCCCTACGTTCCCTCTGTTCCCTCAAATTCGCGATCATTGACCTGAAGGAGAGAATCATGGATGCAGCAGTTGTTTGGAAAGCGGGCATGAGTTTCACCGGTAGCGCCGACAGCGGCTTCTCGGTTGCGCTGGGCACCGACCCGGCAGTGGGTGGCGCGGACGATGGCTTCCGCCCCATGGAGTTGATTCTCACCGGGCTGGCAGGCTGCACGGCGATGGATGTTGTCTCCATCCTGAGCAAGAAGCGCCAGAAGATGACGGGCTTTGCGGTGCAGGCGCACGCCGCCCGCGCCGACGAGCACCCAAAGGTCTTCACGGCAATCCATCTTCACTATGTGATCCGGGGCGAGGGGCTTGACCCTGCCGCCATCCAGCGCGCAATGGATCTTTCGGCAACGAAGTATTGCCCCGCCCAGGCGATGCTGGCGCAGGTGGCGCCCATTACAATGGACTTTGAGATCATCGAAGAAGTCGCCACCTCCTGAGCCGGGCCGGCATTGTCTATACGCGGATGACGCGGATTTTCGCGGATGGTTTCATCCGCGTGAATCCGCGTCATCTGTGTACTGGGGGCTTCTGCAACTCAGGCCACGAACCCCGCAAGGTCGGGCGCAAAGTGGGCAATCTGCGCGTGCAGGCGTAGCAGCGCCAGGTCATGCGCCTTGGCCTCGAGCAGGATGTCGAAGGCGCGCAGGTGGTGGGCCTGCGCGGCGCGCAGCAGTTCGATGCACTCGAAGGGGTTGAGGAAATCGGCGTGCTGGTTGGGAAGCGGTGCGGCGATGTGGTCGCGCCCTTGCCGCCGCAGCACGCGGAATTCGGTGCGCGGGCTGCTCAGGTGAATCTTGGGGATGCGCTGGGCCGGCCACGTGGCAAGCGTTTGGGCGAGTGCATCGATCGCTGCAATCCCCGAAGCGTTGTTACAGCGGTGGTGGAGAAGGTCAAAAACGATTGGCAGGCCGGTGCGTTTGTGCAGCCAGAGACAAGCCCCAATGTCGGCGCAGCGGTCGTCATTCTCCACCACCACGCGCCGGCGGACTGCCGGGGGCATATGCTCGGCGCGTCGTGCGAAGCGCGCGAGCGCGGCCGATAGTGCGTCAGGCGGGCCCATGCCGTCCTGCCGCGGGCTGCCGGCGCAGGCTGCGGCGTGGACGACAAGCACACTCTCATCACCAAGACCCATTGCATCCATCAGCCGCGCCGCCAGCGCAAGCTCCTCGAGCGACCGCGCGGCCAGGTCGTCATCGGCGCTGTCGAGCCGGACAAACTGCGCCGGGTGCATGGTCAGCCTCAGCCCGGCGGCGCGCGCCCCATCGCCCACTGCGGCCAATTCGGTACTGCATTCCTCGAGCTGGCGGGCAAAATGGTTGCGCGCGGCAGGGGGCAGCCCGCTGTGTGTTGCATAGGGGGCAAGGTTGGAGGAGAGGCGGTAGAAGCGAATCTGCTTGCTCTCGAGATATGCAAGAATGTCGCGCACATAGGCAAGGCTCACGCT
Source organism: uncultured Chloroflexia bacterium (assembly GCA_963735275.1). GTDB lineage: Bacteria > Chloroflexota > Anaerolineae > Caldilineales > Caldilineaceae > UBA5069. Next base: position 106,364 of record CAVTKJ010000007.1, read on the forward strand.
CAAGTGCGGCTGCTGCGCCCAGCGGCGGCTGTCATGCGCGCGCGCAGCGGCGCGCCCACGAGGCGTGGACCCACCCCCAGCCGGTAGCAGGTTGGCGCATTGGCCCAACCGGACACAGCGCCGGTTGGGCGCGTGTCCGCCGTCCAGGCCCTCTCTGTGGGCTCGGGCTGTCTCGGGCCGACATTTGCTGCGTTGCCGTTCAACATTGCCTGTGCGCTGCCCTCCGTTCCTCTCTTTGTTTCCGGCCTGAAGGCCTATAGTGCGACAGAAGCAACCTTTTCCACGCCCGTGCGTATTGATCAGGGAACAGCCATCGATGCTGGCGCACAGCGTCACTGATCACAGAGTGTTTTGGATCGATGTCTTTGAGTTCGAAGAATTTGGGTTCGAATGTGGGCGTTTCGGCGTCCGCGCGGCGGTTTGGGATCGCCGGGCCTGTTAAGGAGAGTCTATTTCGATGAGTGCCAATGGAGAGTTTCAGAAGCAAGCGCAGGGCAGTGCAGGCCCTCGGATGGTCTACCGCCATCCCACCAACAAATCGCTGGGCGGCGTTTGCGCCGGGCTCGCCGATTTCGTGGGCTGGGATCCTGTGGTGATGCGCGGAATCTGGGTGGTGGCCACGTTCGTCACCTCCGGCGCTGGATTCATGGTCTATCTGCTGCTCTGGCTGCTGCTGCCGGTGGGCACGCAGGCGACAGGGCAGGTGCGCCCCGCGGCGATCCAGTTCAGCAACCTGGGAGGCTCACGCGTCGCCACGGTGCTGCTTGCGCTTGGCGGCATCTGGATGCTGAGCAATCTCGGCATCCTGCCGGCCCTGGCGGACACTGCGGGCGTCTTCCTGCGCATCTTCTTCTGGCCGCTGCTGCTGATTGGGATCGGCTACATGCTGTTGCGCGGGCGCGGTGACACACTGCGCAGCCACTTCAGTGACCTGCACGCAAAGGTCGGCGGGAGGGTGCGCGCAGCCGGTGATGCACAGAGCCGCATGCCCGTGCGCCGCAGCCGCAGCAATCGCATGGTGCTTGGTTTGTGCGGCGGCCTGGGCGAAAGACTTGGCATCGACGCCAACCTGATTCGCCTGGCCTGGGCGATCTTTATCTTCGGCACAATGGGTATGGGCCTCATCGCCTACTTTGTGATTGCGCTCTTTGTGCCTGAGGAAGGCTCGCACTGGGTTGCCGACGCCGGTTCGCACTGGGCGCCGGCAATGGACGCAGACGCGGCGCAGGATGTACCGGTTGTGCGCGCACAGAACGGCCCGCAGCCGGTCGGGCCAGTCCAGGCGGTCTGGACAGTTGAGCCGGTTGCTCAACCCGCAGCGCCGGCGCCGCAGAACGATGTCTCGCCGATTGGCAGCGAGATTGTGCAATTCTAGTTGCGCTGAAAAAGAAGACGCATGCGAGGGGCGGGCTGGTCCCGCCCCTCGGCGCGCCCGGGACCGGAGGGGAGGCTGCAGTTTGCGTGTGCAAGCTCCGCTCCCTGGGCCTTGATGAGTCGGGGAAACTTCGAATCCTGGTCGTCAAAACCGGCAAGAATGTGCTAGAATGACAGGCAAGGATGCGCGCTGATCTCCCCGGTGCGGACGTTCTCGACCACTGCCGGTGTCCCGTCCGCGTCGGACGGTGACCCCACGCGCAGCCACTCCCCCCCATGACCACTCTTCGACGCGCCCTACCTCTGCTGATCGTACTGGCAATTCTCCAGCCGTTGCCTGCGTATGCAGCAGCGCCCCGTCAGGATCCGCCCACCGAACCGCCCGCCGAATCCACTTTCGTCGCCGATGTAAGTGCGACACAGCCGGATTTCAGCGCGCTGCCGGATCTCGCGCCGGTGAACGCTGCAACTGAGGTTGAACCACCACCGGCCCCGCTTCCGCTTTCGCCCATCGATGGCGAACTGGTCACCGGCGTGTCGGCCCCACCGCTGGGATTGCCTACGCTGATCTGGCAGCCCATCAGCGTGCCGGCCAATTACCATCTGCAGTTGGCCGACAATGCGGGCCTCAGCGACGCCATCGATCTCTACACCTACTCCGACCGCTACTCCACAGGCGTCAACAACGCCGACACGAAAATCGTGTGGGTGGATGGCGAATACTTCTGGCGCGTCCAGGCGATTGTCAAGGTGGGTGGCAAGACGCTGCCGGGCCCCTACTCGCCAATCCAGTCCTTTACGCGCAACTGGAGCGCGACCGGGACTCTGATTCCGGCGCTGCTTGCCCCTGCCCAAGGCGTCACGCTTAACGCGTTCCGCGGCAACGACTTCTCGTGGACGCCCGTGCCGGGTGCGGCCTGGTATCGCTTCCAAATCAGTCCGAGTGAAGACTTTTCCACGCTGACTTACGAAGCAGCGACGACGAGCACCTCCCACACGCCCGCGAGCCGGCTTGCCTCAAACAGCTACCACTGGCGCGTGATAGCCGTCGACCACCGCGACACCTACGGCCCGCCGAGCGCCACCGCCTCCTTCACCTTCGACTGGAGCGCGCCGCCGGTCATGCTTGCTCCCCCCGACGACCTCGAAACGCCCTTCACGCCCCGCTTCTCGTGGATGGCCGTTGAAGCGGCGGAGTATTATGTGCTCCAGATCAGCACCTCCAAGACCTTTGATGCATCGGCCACCAGGGAATACAACACCGCCAATACTGACTACACACTGACAAAGTCGCTGGCCAATGACCAGGAGTACTTCTGGCGCGTGCGCGCCATCGCCGACGTGCGCTTTAACCCTTCGACGGTTGTCAACTCCGGCGAAGGCACCGCATGGAGCATGGAAAGTGCGCAACCCCTCGAGTGGCGTTCGTTCAAAATCAAGTGGAATTTTGCGCCCAAGCTGCTGACGCCCCCTGATCTTCCGCGCGTCTCCTATCCGCTCTTCAGTTGGGAGCCGGTGCCGGGCGTCGAGCGCTACCAGATCCAAATCGACGAAAGCAGCAATCTGGGGCCGCCCCTCATCGGTGACGTCAGCATCTTCAACACGCCGGCCTGGGGGCAGCCGCAGTATAGCAACGGGCTGATCAGCCAGTACTACTCGTGGCAGGTGCGCGCAATTGATGCACAAGGCAACTTGACGCCCTTCAGCACGATGCGCACCTTTGCCGCCGAATACAATACGGCCCCGACCTATGTCTATCCCCCGTTCAGTTATGTGCGCGATGCGGCCGACATGCCGGTGAGCAAGGAGGTTGCCATCGCGTGGCCGGTCTTTATTTGGGACACGGCGCATGTCTATGTCCCCAGTACTCCTGCGCTCGCGATCAACGGTTTCGGCTACGCCCTGCCCCCTCACCACTATCGCCTCACGGTGGACGACAACGACACCTTCACATCGCCCAACGTTATGCTGGAGACCGCTGGGCTGGGGGCCGCGCTTACGCCCGCTGCGACAATTAGCGCACTGGTTCCCGGTGCGCGCTACTTCTGGAAGGTGCAGGCCTTTGCCGATGCGGCCTCGTCGCAGGAGGTTGGCTTTGCGTCAACCTGGGAGTTCCGCTACAACCCGTCACTGCCTGAGCTTCCCTTCGCACCCAACGCGACGCTCATCTACCCGGCCGACCGCTTCGATGCCGTGGGCGACCCACCGGTGCTTGGCTGGCTGCCCGTTACAGGGGCTTCACGCTATCGCGTACAAGTGGCGGCCGATCCAGGCTTCACGACGGTTGCTGACGAGAATATCGTAACGGGCGTCAACTATGTGCCGTGGCAGGGCCGGCTCGATCGCATGCCCAACGGCGCGTGGTGGTGGCGCGTGCAGCCGCTCAACGAAGCCAATGCGCCGGTTGGGGCGACGAGCGAAACCCGGCGTTTTCATCTTTCATTCGATGTGCCGACGCTGAATCCGAATGAATACTTACCGCTTACCTGTACCGCACCTATCGATTCCGCGACCAGTGTGCGCAATTTCTCCGGTATGCTGGCTCGTCTGTTCTCACGACGACGCAGAACTACAAACCAATCGAGAGCATGGTGGCCTCCGGTCAGCCGCACGCCAGGCAACCTTGTGCTTGGTGAATTGCATTTCTTTGGCGACCGCTTCACACAGGCAACCAGAACTGGGTCTTCGCCTTCACTGTGGCGCCGACGTCACCGCCACCGTCACCTACTCGCTCTATCTGGATATCGACCATCTGGAGAACTCGGGCGGGCGCTGTAGACCCGGTTACTGATGCGGCCATCCCGGTATCGCATCGATCTTTCGCGCCCGAGTACATTGTGAGCGTGACCCGCGACGGCAATGCGATGGCAACGTCTACGACGTCAATGTTCACGAGTGGAACGCCGTCGAGGCAAGGTTGGAACGCCTCCAAACCCCTCGACACGATTCTGGGCCAGGCGTTCTTTGATCCCGTACTCAGCGCAGTGCAGCTTGTCATTCCCTATACGGCACTCGGCGCCGGGCGCGTGGATTTCGGCTCCTATGCGCTTGTGCTTGCAAGCAGCATGGCAGGCGTCCCCGTTGGTGACACGATTCCGCCGCAAGGGTCCACATTCGACAGGCCCGCGTTTGCCAGCGACATGCTGACGCCCCTCTATCCCTTTGATACGCCCTTTTCCAATCCACGCGTCTATCAGGACATGCAGGCGCTGCGCTGGCGCACGCCCTACTTTGACTCGACCGACGGCTACCAGGTCGAAGTCGCCCGTGACGCGAAGTTTACCGACAAGGTGGAGACCTGGGAGACCGTGGAGACGAAGACCTCCTTCTTCTTCCAGTTGCTTCCGGCCCTCATGCAAACGACGAAAGCCTACGGCGACAACGAGTCGTACTATTGGCATGTGCGCATTCGCCACGAACGCTTTGGCAGTGCGCCCGATTTCTTCGACTACGGCGCGTGGTCGCCGCCCATGCGCTTCAAGCTTGACAGCCGTCTACCGGGCAACCCGTCGCTCACGACGGGCGTCGACGCCTTCATGACGCCCACATTTCAGTGGGATCGTGTGGAGGGCGCCTCGGGATACGCCGTGCAAATCGACAACGACGCCAACTTCGCCAGCCCGCTGCTTGACGTGCAGACCGATTTGACAAGTTACACGCCGACCGATCTCCAGTTTGGCACGCTGGCGCCGGGCGCGCAGTACTTCTGGCGCGTCGCGATCCGCCGCTCCAGCAACGTAATTGGTCGCTGGACACCAACCATGGCCTTTACGAAGTCGTCTGTGGCGCCCAGCCTCTTGTCGCCCGAAAACGGCGCCAAGCTCGTCGGCCAACCTGCGCTGATCTGGTCGCCGATTCTGACACCGCCCGTCACCCCGCGGCTGGCGACGCCCCGCTACCGCCTGCAAGTGGACGACGACAGCAATTTCGGCAGCCCCTGGATCAACGAGGTCACGCAGTCCACAAGCTATACGCCGCCTGCGCGCAAGAATCTGGCGGATGGAAGCTGGTTCTGGCGTGTGGCGCTTGTGGATGCGACGGGCAAGGATGGTCCTTTCTCAGCGGCGCGCGCATTCACACGCAGCTACACGCTTCCCGTCGTGACGGCGCCCCAGGCCAGCGCGCGCACCAGCTATGCACCAATGCTCGCATGGCAGCCGATTGACGGTGCGGCCTACTACAAAGTTGACTACGGGACCAACGATACATTCCAGGGGGCCACCTCTGTCCTCACGGACAATACGAGCTATACCCCGACTGCGGCCATGAAAGCCGCCCAATACTACTGGCGCGTGCAGATGTTTGACGACGACGGGCGCCCCGGCCCAATCGCGCGCGCCGAATTCATCGTCGGCTGGACGGTGAGTCTCCCCATCGTCAAGCGCTAACGCGACGTTGCGCACGCGGAACGTCCAGGGCAGTCCTTTAGGGCCATTTGAAGTGGCACCGCAGACACGCTATAGTGAAGCAACGCCGCGTGTTAGGTCAGTACAGCGCCCGAGGCGATCATTCCGCATCATTCGAAGGAGGAACGATGAACATTGGCAGTTGGTTCCGCACATGGCTTGATGTTGTGACAAAACCGGGCGAACCGATCTTTGAGCAAGAGCGCGCCAAACCGGAGGCAAACTTCACCACGGCGGCCATCTGGGTTGGCCTGGTGGCGCTGGTGGCCGGACTCTTCGCGCTGATTCAGGGCGCAATCGCCATGCGCCAGTTGCAGGCCGCGGGCGGCATCCAGGGCATTCTCAGCCAATTGAACCTGCCGCCGGAGATTATGGATCAGGTAAACCAACTGCCGGCAGGCTTGATTCCGGGGCTTGGACGCCCGGCGTTCGGCATCGGTGCGTTAATTACCGGCATTCTGAGCGCGATCATCACCTTCATCATCTTTGCCGGCCTGCTCCAACTCGTCGCCAAGATCCTTGGCGGCACGGGCAGCTTCAGCAAATACACCTATTTGCTGGCGGCCATCTACGTCCCGATCACGCTGGTTAGCAGTGTCTTGGGCATCATTCCCCTCTTGAGCATGTGTACGGGCGTTCTCTTGTGGATTTACCAAATCGTGCTTTCGTACTACGCGACGCGTGTAGAGCACAAGCTTTCGGCGGGGCGGTCAATCATCGTCGTGCTGGCGCCGGTGATCATTCTCGTCATCCTCAGTTGCTGCTTTTTCGGCGCTGTGGGCGGGATCGTGGGGGCCGTTCTCAGCGGCGGTCGCTAGGCTGGGCCGGCAGGTGCTGAAGCAAAAAGGGGGGCGGAGCCATACGGCTTCGCCCCACATTGTTTGCATGAGTATGTTGCCGGCTCAGGACTACATGGTGCGAGTGCGACGGTCTTTCGTTGCGGCCTCTTGAGAGATGCAGCACGAATGAACAGTATCGAAGTAGTCCGGCATGAAGCCCGCCGCAGCCGTAGACTGCAGCCTGCAGCGATGCAATCCAAGTCGGCTGATGAAGGTTGCCAAAATCAATCTCAAAGGGCAAACTCAACATCATCCAATGGATTCCCATCTCCCAGAACACCTGTAGCCTATGTCCTCGGTCTATACAGCGGAGCGGGGAGCAAGACAGGTGCTCTTTACTCTCCTCTGCGCAGGATGCTTGGAGTGGTGGCTGAGGTTCAGTTTTGCGCGGCAAGTGCCGAAGTAATTCAGCAATAGACCATCAGCCGAGTGACACCGTCGCACTCGAGGGATATGGGGCCGCAGCAGGCTCGAGTCTTCCAGCCATAGCCTTCGGCCGACGGCGGTGGCCGCGGTGCACGTCAAACCGAACCATTTCTCTGATGTTCCTCCGCCCTGCGCACCTGATGCGCCTTGTTCCAGACCCACTGCAGCTGAAGCAGCCGCAACGAACGCGCAGCGTTCTGCGGAGAAACACCCCTGGAAGCGCCAACCGCAGATGCGAAAACGGCTCGCACAACCGTGCGGCGTGGGGTATGATTGCATGTGACGGTCCACAGCGTTGCCCTCGGCCTGTGCCCGGAAGGACCAGGCCGCACGGTCCACGCGGCAAGGTCACAATTCACGCGGGCGCCAATCAACCACTCACCGCTTCCCCCGCACATTGGAGGCAAAACGCATGCCCGAACGCATTGGATTCATTGGCCTTGGCATCATGGGGCGCGGCATGGCGCGCAATCTTCTCAACGCCGGCTTCTCCTTGACCGTGTGGAACCGGACCGCAGCACGCATGGACGAACTCGTCGATGCAGGGGCGCGCGCCGGCTCCTCGCCTGCCGACGTAGCGACCCAGAGCGACATTGTCTTCATCTGTGTCAGTGACACGCCAGACGTAGAAACGGTTGTGCTGGGGGCCGAGGGCGTGATCCACGGCGCGCAACCGGGTGCGCTGGTCGTCGATTGCAGCACGATCAGCCCGCAGGCCACGCGCACGCTGGCCACAACGCTGGAAGCGCAGGGCGTTGCCATGCTCGATGCGCCTGTCAGCGGCGGCAGCGAGGGCGCCGCGCGCGGTACGCTCAGCATCATGGTGGGCGGCTCGGCCGAGCAGTTCGCGCGCGCGCTGCCCGCGTTTGAGGCCATGGGCAAGGCGATCACGCATGTGGGCGACCACGGCGCCGGGCAAACTGTGAAACTTGTCAACCAGGTGCTTGTCGTCGGCAATTGCCTTGCCATGTGCGAGGCGCTGCTCTTTGCACAGGCGGGCGGCGTTGACCTCGAGAAGACCCACGCCGCAATCAGCCAGGGCGCGGCGGGAAGCTGGATGTTCAGCAACCGCGGCCCGCAGATTATCCGGCGCGACTGGCGACCCGGCTTCACAATCGACCTGCAGCAGAAGGACTTGCGCCTCGTCCTCGAGGCCGCCGAGGAAATGGGTGTTCCGCTGATGGGCACGGCCCTGATCAACAATCTCTACAGAACGTTGCAGGCGCGTGGGCTGGGCGGCGACGGCAACCACGGACTCATCAAGGCGCTTGAGAACCTCTCCGGGATTCTGGTGGGCGAGGCGCCGGCAGCGGACGCATAGGCGCGGCAAAGCGCATGGCAAACTCCGCCTGGTGCGTGGTAACATTCTCATCCAGAATTGTGCATTGCTGATGTTGCTGATCTATAATCATTGAAGTAGTCTATATAGTTTGAATATCTAATCATCGCGCCCACAGCCTGGGACCTGCCTCGCTCCATCTGGGAGGAGTCCCACCGAGTTGGGCGCGATTTGCGGGTATGCTATGGGTGAAGTGCGCAGTGCCGGTAGGGGCAATGCGGCAGATTCAAGAAAAGAATGGATGCAGGAACTATGTGGAAATGGATCATCGGCGTTGTGGTTGTGGTTGCGCTGGCGGCCGGCGGCTGGTACTACTACCAGAATGTCTATCTGCCGAATCAGACGGCAGCTGCCGAACCCGCTTTTGAGACGCTGACCGTCGGGCGCGGAGACATCGCAGCAACGGTGAACGGCACCGGCGGTATTGCGCCCGAAGCAGAAGTGTCGCTTTCGTTCCGCAATCCGGGTCGCGTACAGGATGTGCTCGTGAGTGAAGGGGAAGCCGTTACGGAAGGGCAGTTGCTGGCGACTCTGGATACGACAGATCTCGCGCTCTCTTTGGCGCAGTCAAAGATCAACCTGCAGATCGCCCAGGCGCAGCTTGCCAAACTTGAGAAACCGCCGGAAGAGAATGACATTCTCTCCGCACAGGCAGCGGTGGAGGTAGCGCAAAGCAGTGTGGCAGGGGCGGAAGCCTCGCTGAATGCGGCGCGCGCCGGTTACAGCCAGCTCTTTGCCGACAACACGGCGGCGCAGCGCCAGGTCAATGAGGCCAACCTGCGCCAGGCCGAAGTCAATCTCAAGTCGGCCCAGCAGCAATACAACCGGGTCAAGGACCAGGCCAATATTGGCGAACTGCCCCAGTCGGCGCAGTTGGAGTCCTCCACGCTTGCCTATGAAGTAGCGCTGGCGCAAACGCAGTTGACGGACGAGGGGCCCACTGATTCGCAGGTCGCAAACTCGCTCAACCAGATTGCCCAGGGCGAAGTGCAGTTGCGCCAGGCGCAGGCAAACCTGATCTCGGCGCAGAACAATCTGAGCAAATTGCTCGATGGTCCTTCGCAGGAGGATCTGGACATTGCGCGCGCACAGGTGCAGCAGTCGCAGCTCAGCCAGTTGCAGGCCGAGAATTCGCTTGCCAACAGCCAGATGGTCGCCCCGTTTGACGGCGTAATCAGCGGCGTAAACATTCGCCTGGGCGAAATGTACAGCGGCGGCCCGGCAGCGATTTCCATGGCGGATCTGGGCCAGTTCCACCTCAATGTGCTTGTTGATGAAAACGACGTGCGCGCGATTGAAGTTGGGCAGTCTGTTGCCCTGCGCATCGACGCGCTGCCGGACACGCCACTTACGGGCACCGTCACGCAGATTTCGCCTGCATCGCAAAATGTCGGCGGCGTGGTTGCCTACGAGTTGACGATTGTGCCCGATGCAACCGATGCGCCGCTGCGCGAGGGGATGAGCGCGACGGCAGTCATCACCACCGCCGATGTGCCCAATGCGATTCTGCTGCCGAATCGCTTCATCACGCTGAACCGCGAGACGAACGAAGCATCCGTCTACAAGATGGTGGATGGCACGCCTGTGCCGCAGTCCGTCGAGCTTGGGCTGCGCAACGAGACCGTAAGCCAGATCGTTTCCGGCCTCGATGAGGGCGACGTTGCAGTGCTGGTTACCCTTACGGGGGCAGAACAGTTGCAGCGCGCCTTCTCCGGCCAGTAGGTCCGCGCAGCCAACGGCAGAGCGACGGCCCAGGCCGTCGCTCTGCCTGTTCCATTGGTCCGGACCGCAGCGGCAGGGTGTGCCGCCGCTCCGTGCGTGGGCGCAAGTGCGCCCCAAGTTTTGACGCAGCAAGGACAACATTCAACAATGCCTCTCTTCCGCCGCAAACCAAAGAATGGTGCGGACTCACAATATGAACTGGTTGGCGGCCCGCGCCCGCAGCCAGGGCGAGCCAACCCGCTGATTGACGCGCCTGCGTCTGCGCCTGCCGCCGCTGCCGCAAAACCGGCCCCCGCTGCGCCGATCGCGCCTGGGCCCGCGCCGGTCCCTGCAGCAACGGAGCCTCCACTGCCCGAAGCTGTTGCGCCTGAACCAGTGGTGGCTGAACCAGTGGTGGCCAGCGAAGCAGAAGCACCACCTGTTGCACCCGTTGCACCCGTCGCACCCGCGGCGCCAGTGACGCCCGTGGCGATCGCTGCCGCAACCGCTGCTCCAACTGAGGTAGCCACCACACCAGCGCCAGCTGAACCGACGGCAACGCCGGTGGTCATCGCACAATTCGAGGAATCACCGAACGGTGCTGGTGGTAAGGCCGCAGCGCCACCACCTGCCGTCGCCGTGATCGCTCTGGAGCAGGCCGCGCCGGCCCCTGTTGCGGCGCCCGTTGCCGTCGCGGCTGAGGTTGTCCCGGCGCTACCTACTGTCGCTCCGCCCTCTTCTGAAGACCGGCTCCTGGCGCGCAAGGGAATCTCCGCTGCGGTCCATCGCAACGGTGACGGCCACGGACTCACGCCCGTCGTCTCGATTGAGGACATCAGCAAGATCTATCAGATGGGCGATGTTGAGGTTGCAGCCTTGCGCGGCATCAACGTCAAGATCTTCCCCGGGGAGATGACCGCAATCATGGGCCCCAGCGGCAGCGGCAAATCGACGCTGATGAATGTGATTGGCTGCCTTGATGTGCCCACGAGTGGCACCTACCTGCTCGACGGCGTCGACGTCAGCCGCTTGACGGATGATGAACTCGCCGACATTCGGGCACGCAAGATCGGCTTCGTCTTCCAGAGCTTCAACCTGCTCTCACGCACGACGGCGCTTGCCAATGTGGAGCTTCCGCTCATCTATGCGGGCGCTTCAGGCCGTGTGCGCCACAACCGCGCCGCAGAGTCGCTGAAACTGGTCGGTTTGGGCGACCGCACGCATCACAAGCCGAATGAGCTTTCGGGCGGCCAGCAGCAGCGCGTTGCCATTGCGCGCGCGCTGAATCAATGACCCTGCCATGATCCTTGCCGACGAGCCCACGGGCAATCTTGATTCCAAGACCAGCGTCGAAATCATGGAGCTCTTCCAGCGGCTCAATGCCGAGCGGGGCATGACGATTGTCTTTGTCACGCACAATATCGAGACGGCCGACTACTGCCACCGTGTGATTCACGTGCGCGACGGCGTGGTTGAACGCGACGTGCGCCATGAGCCACGCGCAGGCATCTACCGCGACCTGCTTCCCGAGAACCTATCGATTGAAGCGTTTCGCCCCTCGCTTGGAGAAGAGGAAGTGTCGATATGAAGTTTATGGAAGCGCTTCAAGTTGCCGCGCGTGCGCTTGCTGCAAACAAGCTGCGCAGCGTGCTCACCATGCTGGGCATCATCATCGGTGTCGGCGCGGTGATTGCGCTGATGTCAATCGGCGCCGGCGTGCAGAAGTACGTCACGGATCAGTTTGCCGGCCTGGGCAGCAACCTGCTCATTGTCGTACCTGGGCAGGTCACGGGCGGACCTCCGGATGAGCGCTCCACGAGCGGATTCAACCTGCTCACGTTAAACGACGCCAGAGCCATTGGCGATCCGCTGCTCGTTCCCAATGTCGTCGCTGTGGCCCCCTTCTTCGCGGCACTGGTTCGATTTCGCGTGGCGACACGAAGATCACGGCCGATATCAACGCCACAACGCCCCCTTTCACCGACGTGCGCGCCTGGCCTGCCACCGAAGGCTCCTTCTTCACGCAGGACGATTTTGACACGCGTGCGCGTGTGGCAGTCATCGGCAGCGAAACCTACAAGAAACTCTTTGCGCCGGGCGAATACCCCATTGACCAATCGATTGACATCAATGGCGTTCTCTTTCGCGTGATCGGCGTGATGGAAAGCAAAGGCAGCGCCGGGCCGTCGGGCAGTCAGGATCAAGCGGTCTTCGTGCCGCTCAGCACTGCACAAGAGCGGCTGTTTGGCAGCAAGACCGTCAGCGGTGACTACAATGTGAGCACGATCTATGCGAATGTAGACAACGCAGACAAGATGGAGGACGCCCGCAAGCAGATCGCCGAATTGCTGCGCGAACGACGCGGAATTCAATACCTCGACGGCGACGACTTCTCTGTCATCAGCCAGAGCGATGTGCTTGGCGTCTTCAACGGTATTTTGAGCGCACTGACGATCTTCCTGGGTGCGATTGCCGGCATCAGCCTGCTCGTCGGCGGCATTGGGATCATGAACATCATGCTGGTGAGCGTGACTGAGCGTACGCGTGAAATCGGGCTGCGCAAGGCAGTGGGCGCCAAGCGGCGCGACGTGCTCACCCAGTTCCTCGTCGAGGCTGTGGCCCTGGCGGTCATGGGTGGCGCCATCGGCATTCTGCTCGGCGTTGTCGGCGCACAAGCGGTTGGCCTGGTCTCCGATTCATTCAGCGCGGTGGTCAGCATGAACGCGATTCTGCTCTCGCTCTTCTTCTCCATGGCGGTTGGGCTCTTCTTCGGCATCTTTCCGGCTTACCGCGCCAGCCGGCTGAATCCGATTGATGCCTTGCGCTATGAGTAGCTTTCAGACACAATCGCCCCCCAGCACGAATGTGCGTCGAGGCGGTCAGCAAGCAGGGTGGGCTATGGTGCAGAAGAGAGGCCGGCTGGGCGGTATGCGAGGATTGTCCACAGCATGGCTTGCTGCGGTCGCGATCGGACTGTTGGCCGGTTGCGCCGGCGCGGGTGCAACGCCGACCCCCATTCCGGCGAGCATTGTGCGGCCAGTCCAGCCCACGCCCAACTATGCAAAGACACTACCCAGGTTCAACCTCGTTGAGTCGACGCGTGAGGCGGTCTTCGTCCCCACGCGCGACCCGAACGCTGCGGCTGAACTTGCGGCACCGCTGCCCGCCGGCTCGGCGCGCCGCACCATCCTGCAAGCGCTGCTCATGAATCAGCCCCCCTCGGCAATTGGGATCGCGGCCGGCGGTGCAACAATTCTTGACACGCCGAGGCGGCAGCGCCGTGGGCAGCGTACCCGTCGCCGACACTGTGACTGTCACCGGGCGCTCGGCAGATGGCAATTGGCTTGCCATCTACACCGATGATGCGACAGCAGGCTGGGTGCCCGCTGGATCGTTGGTCCTCTATGGAGACGAGGATCTCACGACGGTTGACCGGGCGTTTTCACCCGCGCCTGTGGCAACTCTTCTCGCCGAGGCAATGCTGCCCCAATCGACTCCGCTGGCAGAGATGATTGCGGCCTTGCCGGCAATTGAGGCAAAGACCGCTGCCCGCGCAACAGCCATTGCGGCAGGCGGCAGTAATGCCTTCCTTGCGGTTGACACGCCAGAGCCGCCCACCCAAAACATATCCGACAGTGGCGCAGTGGACAGTTCAGCAGTCGCCGCAGATGCACAGAGCATGCAGATTGGCGCCGTGAATTCGGCAGGCAACCTGAATCTGCGCGATCTCCCTTCTGCCGACGGCGCAATCATCGCGTCGCTGCCGGCGGAGTCTCAGTTCGTCGTCATGGGGCGCACGTCGCAAGGCGACTGGCTGCAAGTGCGCACGCCCGCCGGTGACGGCTGGGTGGACGCACGCTTCGTGGAACTGACCGATGCGCTGGATGCGCTGCCCGTGGTTGAGTAGGTAACTGCGGCTGATAATTGTGTAATTGATAACTGGTTGAGTGGTTGAGTGGTTGAGTGGTTGAGTGGTTGCGTGGTTGAGTGGTTGAGTGGTTGCGTGGTTGAGTGGTTGAGTGGTTGACTGGTTGCGTGGTTGCGTGGGTGAGTGGGTGAGCACCTTGGGCATAAAGCGCGGTTGCAGTGCGATGCCGGCGAATCGCACACCCCGTTGCGGCCATTGGCGATGCGTGCCGGGTTCGGCGCCATCCCCACGAGCGTAAGCGCAGGCCACGGGCCGGCGCCTATGAATTGCAGGCCGCCGCGCCACGAGAAAGGGCCACGTCCGAAGACGTGACCCAATCACCCAGTCAACCTATCAACCAATCAACCAGTTATCAATCAACCAGTTATCAGTCACCCAGTTACCGCGCATCCCTGCACTCCTGCCGCCTATTCAGCCGGTTCACCCACGGTGAAATCGTCAAAGACGAACGCCGCCGGCGCTGTCTCGTCGAAGTTCTCCACCATGTAGCCGGCGCTCCCTGCTCCAAAGCTGTCGTCTGCGAACTCCCCTACCTGCTCGCCATTCACGAAGAGTTGGTACACACCATCCGCCCCGGTGACTGCGAGCGTGTTGAGCGCTTCTTCCGTCGTGTCGAATGGGTCCGCGACCGTCCAGTCCACCAGTGTTTCCAGCTTCTCTCCGTCAATCTTTTCGACAAGGAAGTAGCCGTCGCCACTCAGGCGGAAGGCGTAGAAGTGCTCGTCATCCTGCACCTGGAAGATGAGGCCGAAGGCTGTGTCCACCGCGCCCGCTGTCTGCGCCCACGCCTCGAGCATGAAAGCGTCGGGCAGCACGAGGTCGTAGTAGTAGTCGTAAATGACCCCCGACGCCGCATTCATTGCATAGACGTATTGTTCGGTCTCCGCGTCATAGGAACCCTGGCCCCACTCCTGGGGCGCGCTGTCGTCGTAGAGGCCACTCGATGGATCGCTGTAGTCGTCGGTAAATGTCACGTCGGCGAAGTCAGGCTGCGGCGCCCCGGCGGCCGTGCGGTCGATTCCGGAGAGCAGAATGTCGAAGCTGTACAGCACGGCATCGAGGTCCGGCAGGAGATCCTCTGCGTCTGCGGCGGGCGCCTCGAAGTACACAACGTACGTTGTACCGGCGGTGGGCGTGGCTGCAATCACCTCAGCGGAGTACGGTACGCCATCGACGGAATAGCTGAAGTCGAGCATCTTGGCGTCGTAGTAGCCAATGGAGTAATCGGCCGGGTCACCAACCGCCTTCACCTTCTCGATCCCGCCGTCGGCCTGCAGTTCGGCCAGGGTGTCATCCAGCGCAGTGAGATTTGCCTCGGTAGCATCGGCCGCGTCGTCGTACGCATAGAGCGAGATGGTCATCTGCGCGTTTTCGTCGGCAGTGGTCAGCACGACGGGGTCGGTCGTCTCCTCGGAGCCATCGTAGGGCGTCCAGGTCTCGGGATAGAGAAGCGCGAAGCCGAGATACTCGTTGACCAGGGGCACAAAGCCTTCTTCGGTCACGCCATCATCGCCCACGACAAAGAGGCTCTCGTAGGACTCCACGAGGTTGCCGTCGAGGTCTTCGGCAATGATGCCGACCATGTAATTGCCGCTGGGAGCCGGCGTCTCCTCGATGTAGAAGGGCTCGTCACCGAAGGTGAGCGTGCCGCTCGGCCCGCTGTAGTTCTCGCTGTCGGCGTCATCGGCAAGGTTCCAGCCTTGCTCGTACACGGTGAACTCATCGCCGGACTGCGGCGTAATCTCGCGCGGGGCGCCGGTGCCATCGTTGTTGGCGCCGAGGAAGCCGTAGACCTGCGCCATTTCGCCGTTCTTGAAGTAGAGACGGGCGTAGCGGTCCGGGCTGCCGTCGGCAAAGGTGTACATGCCGTCGACCGTGTACGTTGGCTCTTCGCCATAGGTGGCCGGCGAGAAGAGTGTGCGAATTGACGTCGTGCCGTCGCTGATGGCATAGACCGTGGGCGACCACTCATAGGAGGCCGTGAAGGTGCCCTGCGGCCACTTGGGGTAGGTGACTCCGCCGACCGTGGTCTCTTCGTCGGCAAAGAGATAGTCCTTGTCCTCGATGATCATGATGTCGTCTTCAGGCAGGAAGCGGCCGATGAAGCTGTAGACGTAGCCGACTCGATCTCCGGTCACATCGGCTTCCACGGTCACTGGTGCGTCGGTGTAGGCGACTTCGGCCGAGAGGCGGATTGGCGACACCTGAAGCGGTTTGCGCTGCACGACGGGGAGACCGAACGCGGTTGCCGGCGCTGCACTCAGCAGCCCCTGATCCAGCAAGGCCGCGGCAAGATCCTGGTCCATCTGGTAATTGTCGACGAGCGACTGTGCAATCTCCTCGGCCGAGAGGCCTTGCTCGATTTGCGCGGCGACGTCATCCTGCAGCACCCGCACCAGTTCGGGGTCAATGTCGGGCACAAGCGCCTGCATCGCCGCAGCGAAGGGCGACGTGGGGCGCACGGGAGCCGCCGCGGGGACGTCGCCGGCGCTGAAGGCGAGGAACTCATCCCACTGCGTCTCCTCGGAAAAGCGCGCGGCCACGGTGGCATAGCCCAGGTTGTCCTCAATGTCGTACATCTTGCGCACGGGGAAGTAGAGAGCGATTCCCGTGGAGCCGGGTTTGCTGTCGCCGTGCTTCTCGGCAATCACCGCAGCCTGGATCGCAGCATCGAGTTGCTGCGCGGCCGCAAGTACGGCGGGATCTTCGGTCCGGCTCTGGATTAGTTCGGAGAAGTGGCCCAGGTCGATATAGGGCGAAGGCAGATCATCGCCAAAGACGGACTCGTAGGACTGGGCATAGGTGCGCGCCTCGGCCACGGAGTTCTGGTTCATCGTCTTGAGTGCGGCGGCAAAGTCGTCGAGCGCGGCGTTGAGAGGTGCGATCGCCCCCAGATCGACAGCAGTCAGCGTCGAATCGGGCATGATTTCGGCCGCGGCCTGTGCGCGTGTCAGATTGCCCACATAGGAGGGGTCGCTCAGGCGCAGGTCCTCATCGATATAGGTCGCGACAATTTCGCCGGCAAGTTCATCGCCGCCCATTGCCGGGTCGGCGACAAGTTTGCTCAGGAAGCCCGCGTAGGCCCAGCCCAGCCCTGGTTCCGTCTCCTCGGACGCAACGGAGTAGAGCGCATGGGGGGCGATAGCCGTGTAGACCTCAAGCTGGCTCATCAAGCATGCGTCAAAACCAATGACGTCAAAATAGTCAAGACCCAGGTCGCTCCGCACCTCGCCGAGCGCCTTGTCGAGTTCCATGAGCCAAAGATTGTCGTCAAAGTACTGGGAGAGAAAGATATTGTCAGGGCCGGCGCCGCCCGGGTCAGGGTCGCTCCAACCACCGGGCCAACCGGCGCCGTGGTCGGAGAGGATCAACATGCGTTTTTGCGCCGGGTAACTCGTTACCGCCCACTCGATGAAGTCCTTGAGCGTCGAACCGTCCGCCATGTTGACTTCGCCCAGGTCCTCGAGTTGCGTGGAGCCAATGCTGCTCAAGTCGCTGTCTTTGGTAATCATGAATCGTTTGGCGCTTGTGAAGTCGTCCATGCCGGTAAACGCGCCATTGAAGCGATCCGTCTGCGCCACAATGGTGACGCGGTCCGTCGAGCCGATGGTCTCCGCTTCCTGGAGGTCGATCATCATGTCCTCTTCAAGGATGTTGTCGTCAGCGTCGCTGTAGATCATGATGAGCCAATCGGATTCATCTGTCTGGGCGGCGGCGGTTGCCGGCGGCGCGGCGAGCGCGACGATCGGATTCAGGGTGAGGACCAGCGCAGTCAACGCGATCAGCAGCCCACGCATACGCTTTACGAAGATCGGCATAGTTCGGTCAGCCATCAGCTTTCTCCAGTTCCATTATGCGAATCCCGGGTTGCGGGTACAGTCGCGCCGCGAACAACGAGTTGCGCGGCTCTCCGTCGGTTTAGGTCTGCGATCGACAGCCAGGTGGTGCACTTGAGCAAACTGCAAGTATAGCGAACGCATCGCGTTGCACCAAACAGCATTCAGACGCAGCAATGGTGCGAACTCCGGGCCATGCACGGCGGAAGTTGCGGCGCACCGGCTTGCCGGAGTACGCTTGCACCATCGTCATTTACAACCGAATCGTCAAGCGGGGAGGATCAGATGCGTTTTGGGATCGTGGGCAGCGGTTGGCGCGTGCGCGCGCTCATGCGCGCGGCACGGGGTAGCGGAGGCCGTGTCGAGGTCGTGGGGCTTGCCGCGCGTACGCCGCAGCATGCCGCCGCGCTCGCCGACGAGTTCGGCGTTCCGGTCTACGAGACGCTGGCCGAACTGGCCGCGGGCGAATCGCCGGATTTTGTGCTGACAAGTGTTGCGTGGGATGCGAATCCCGGCATTGTGCTACAGGCCGTGGAACTTGGCCTGCCGGTGCTTTCCGAAACGCCGCCGGCCACGTCGCTGGAAGAGTTGCGGCAGATGTGGGCTCTCACCGAAAAGGGTGCGCGCATTCAGGTGGCGGAGCAATACTGGCTGCAGCCCCACCACGCCGCGCGCCTGGCGTTTGCACACAGCGGACGCATGGGCCGCATCAGCCAGGTGCAGATCTCGGCGGCGCATGGCTATCACGCCATCAGCCTCATGCGCCGCTTTCTAGGTGTTGCCGCCGAACTGCCGCGTGTCAGCGTCCGCAGCTTCTCGTCGCCTGTGGTGCGGGGCGCGGACACTGACGGCCCGCCTGCCCGCGAGGAGACCATCGCTGACGAACAGACCATCGCCTACTTCGATTTTGGCGACCGCCTGGGGGTGCTCGACTTTGCCTCTGAACAGTACTTTTCGTTGATTCGCGGGCAGCGGCTGCTTGTGCGCGGCGATCGCGGCGAGATCATTGACGACCACGCCGCCTACCTGGCCGATTACGTCACCCCCATCGAGGTGACCTTCACGCGCCACTCCGCCGGCCCGAACGGCAATCTGGAGGGCAATTTTCTCAAGGGCATCCAGGCGGGCGAACGCTGGTGGTACCGCAATCCCACCGCGCCGGCGGAACTCTCGGATGACGAGATAGCCATCGCCAGTCTGCTCGGGCGCATGGCAGACTATGTGCGCGGCGGTCCGCCCGCCTATTCGCTGGCGGAGGCTTGTCAGGATCGCTATTTCGATCTGTTGTGCGAAGAGGCGCTACGGACAGGTCAATCTGTGCAAGCGGAGGAACAGCCGTGGTCAACCGCGCTTGCGCGCGAGCAGGAGGCGCAGTCGGCCGCGTAACGCGCGCCATACAGGCATTTCGGAATGAATGCAGCGTCTTTCCCTGAGGCACTGCCGCAGTTTGGTGGGCTGCGATCGAGAACCATAGGCGCAAAATGGGCAATGCTCAGGCTTCTGCGCTACAATGGACGCGACAACAGCGACCATTGCGCGCAATCCTGCGTGCCGCCAAACCACCCACAAAGAAACGAGAAGATGGCCATGCGTACCATTCAACTGGGAACCAGTTCACTTCAAGTACCTGTCATCGCCGTTGGCTGCATGCGCCTTGACGGCCTCAGCAAGCAAGAGGCCCACAACTTCGTGCACGCCTCGATGGACCTCGGCCTGAATTTCTTCGACCATGCCGACATCTACGGCGGGGGCGCCTGCGAGGAGATCTTCGCCGAAGCCATTGACATGAATGCCACCGTGCGCGAAACGATGATGCTTCAATCCAAGGTCGGCATCCGCAAGACGTCGCACGACTTCTCCAAGGAGCACATCCTCAGCGCAACCGACGGCATCCTCAAGCGGCTGCGCACCGATTACATTGACGTCCTGCTGCTCCATCGCGCCGACGCGCTGCTGGAGCCCGAGGAGATTGCCGAAGCCTTTGACCAGTTGGAGAGTTCCGGCAAGGTGCGCAATTTCGGCGTCTCCAACCAAACGCCCATGCTCATGGATCTGGTGCGCAGGTACGTCAAGCAGCCCATTGTCGCCAACCAGCTGCAACTGAGCATCACAAACGCCACAATGATCTCCGCAAGACCTCAACATGAACATCGGGATTGATGGCGCCGTGGATCGTGACGGCGGCGTGCTCAACTACTGCCGCATCCATGACATCACAGTGCAGCCCTGGTCGCCCTTCCAGTATGGCTTCTTTGAGGGCGTCTTCCTCGACAATCCCAAGTTCCCCGAGCTCAACGCCGCAATTGACGAGATTGCGCAGAAGTATGGCGTCTCGAACACAACCATCACGATGGCATGGCTGCTGCGCCACCCGGCCAAGATGCAGCCGGTGACGGGCACGATGAACATCGGCCGCCTCACCGATTGCGCCAAGGCAGCCGACGTGAACCTGACGCGCGAGGAGTGGTACGCGATCTACCTGGCGGCAGGCAACACGCTGCCGTAGGGGGTCCCGGAAAAGTACAAACAGTCTACGCGAAAGCAGCGCAAACAATAGGAAAAGCCACGTTTGTGTCTTTTCGTGTTGTCTCCGCTGCTTCTGCGTCCACGGCCCGGGGGTCGGCTCCTATCCAACCATCCCATGTGTACGTGCATAGTTCACAGCTTCCAACCGGCTGTGGACCCCTAACTTGTGCAAAATGCGCTGAATGTGGTTGCGCACGGTGGGCACGCCTATGACAAGTGTCGCCGCAATCGTTTCGGTGGTGGCGCCCTGCACCAGTAGTTCGAGCACCTGGCACTCGCGCGCCGAGAGCAGGTTGGTTGGCCCAATCTCGTCAATACTGCGTTGGCTCATTTCACCGTGTACATCGAACCGGCGCGCCCACGCCGCCACCTCCTTGGTGAAGAGTTCGGCTTGCCGTCTCGTTTCGATGTCGCGGAAGAGATGGATGAGCGCAACCGGCGCGTCGGTGTTGCCCGTGGGCACGCTCACACCGATGATGGTGAGGTTCACCCAGCGCCCTTGTCCCCCATGGGTGCGCACCTTGGCGTCAAAACTGGGCACCAACTGGCCGCGCTGCGCGGCAATCAGCGGCATGCAACCCTGGCGGCAAACCAAGCAGTCTCCCGACGAGCGTCCCTTCACCACCTGGTAGCAGAGCATGCCGATGGCGTCTTTGGCCGCGATGCCCACCAATTGCTCGGCGGCCGCGTTCCAGGCAATGATGCGCTGATGCTCGTCGACGACGTATGCGCCGTCGGCGGAGCGGTTGACCAGCTCCTGCAGAAAATCGAGGTCCGACACAGTTCCCTCTCAATCGGGCTGCTGATAAGAGCGCGATAGGGAGCATGGCCCCAGACGCTGCGGGTGACGGCAAGGTGGAGCGGCTGTACACGAGGCACCATTGTACCAAATTGCCTCGCCCACAGCGCACACACCGATTGGGCGCTGTGCGCACAGCTGCCCCGGCACGCGCATCGCCTCGAAACGCGAAATGCACCCTGCATTGTCAGCCTGGAGGCAGGCGAGGAGCGAGGTTACTGTACACGCGCAAACACAAAAGAGAAGGGCCCCGAAGGACCCTTCTCCTCGTCTTGCATCGATTGCCGGGGGAGCCGCTCCCCAGCTGCTCTACTGGCCGAAGAGCGACATGATCTGCTCGGTCACGCTCTGGAGCATGCCCACAGGGTCATCGCCCGCTTCGACCATGTAGCCACCCTGCTTCATGTGCTGGTTGAGCGAGATGAGCGCACTGGCGTCATCCTCATTGATCAACGTCGCGCGGTGACAGCCGCCGCAGGCCTTGGATGCAGGGCCGGTGACCATGGCGGGCACGTCACCAATGCTCCGGACTGTGCCGGTGATGGTGTCGGAGGCCGAGAGGATGCCGGGCAGTGACATGGCCTGGTCGGGCACGTTGTTCATGCCGGCAACGTGGCATGAGTTGCAGTTGGTAATACCGTGTGTCGGGTACGTTGTGCCGACGTGATGCTCGTAGTGCAGTGCCTGTACGGGGTCGGCAAAGTCAATGTCGCCGATGTCGAAGGCCTGGAACGAGTGAACGGCGTGAATGTAGGAATCGAGCGAACGTGACTGCATTTCCAGATGCGATGCGCCGCTCTTGTTGATGTGGCACATGCGGCAGACTGTCAAATTGCCGCCGTAGTCCGCCGAGTGGAAGGTGGTGGCCAGGGCGTCGTGGCAGTTGTTGCAGCCGTCAACCACATTGCCGATGGGGGCGAAGAAGTCATCCGCAAAGGCATTCGCGCCGAGGTCAAAGGTGCGTGAAGGTGCGTTGAGCGCCAGGGTGACGCCGTTTGCATCAACCAGTTCCGGCAGAACGCCGATTTCAACACGCTTGACGGTGCCGTCTGCAAGCAGGTCGGCCCATTGCGACATGTCGGCGGTCACTTCCCAACTGCCGCCCTCAGCCGAGACCGTTGTGAAGCGTGGGTGCTCAGCGCCCACCACGTATTCAAGTGCGCGTTGGTCCTTGTTGTCGATGACGCCGTCGCCGTTGTCGTCAGTCAGCCGCTCATGCGCGCCCACGACGAAGTCCTTGGCGTCCCAGCCATAGAGTCCTACCATGACTGTGGGGGTAATCTGCGCCACGTCGAGGTCAGCAAGCGCTGCGTCCTGCACGGCGCTGAAGCCGACTGTCAGGATACTGCCATCCAGCGTGGCGCTGTCAACGCTCACTGTGATGGCGTCGCTATAGCGCAGGCCGTCGCTCGTGTAGATTGCCTTGTCGAAGCCACTGTGGATTGCGTTCATCCCCGGTGTCTTCGAACCCGTCTCATGGCAGTCGGTGCAGGCATCGACATTTATGTCCACGTTCTCATGCTCGGGGACAGCGGCCATGATGCTGGTAAGCCCCAGGTTCGTGTTGCCAAGCTCTTCCGAGCCATTCATGGGGTGGCAACTGCGGCAGGTCTCGATGGTGAAGTTCTCATCCGACAGCGCCGTGTCGAGCTTGCCTTCGTGACAGGTTGCGCAATTGGCCATTGACTGCGGGTACGGGAACTCCATGGCGTGCGACATGTGCACGTCGTTCATGAGAGACGTCGTGTAGGCCATCTCCTCTTGCTGCTCGGGCGTCAACTCGACTTCGCCGGCAAGATACTGGGCCGCCAGCGCCGGATCTTCGACCAGCAGTTGCCACTCAAAATGGCCGCCCTCGACGTTGTCCTGGTGGCAAGCCTTGCACGTCAGGAAATCGGTCGCAGGATCACCGCTCACCTGTGCATAGATGTATCCGTGCTTGAGGTACGGGTCGGTGTGGCACTTGACGCAGCCGGCGTCATTGGCAGCCGAGACGTAGTCAACACCGCCGCCTGTTTCAAGCAAGCCGGCAAAGGGATACTTGACCAGTCGCACACGTGCGGGCAGTGTGCCAACCTGCTCGTCCGCGCCGAAGATGGTGATGAATCCGTCCACCTCGGTCAGATCGGGGATGTCGCCAACGAAGGTGCTGGTGTTGCCGCCGGCGCCGTCATAGCTCAAATCACCCAGCAGAGAGAGTCGTTCGGCGGGCGGATCGAACTGGAAAGCGCCGTCGCTGTAGGCTGCAAAGTAAATTGCCAGCGAATCCGCCTTGGCGGCGTTAAAGGGTTCGCCATCCTTGGTCATCTGGAAGGTGACGGTGTGCGTGCCGGTGGGCGCAAAGGTATAGGCCATGTCGGTGATCTGAATGACCCCATCCTGATACAACTCGTCGTAGCCCGCCTGATGCTCATCACCCGCGTCCTTGTGGCACGTTGCGCACGATTCGGGCTGCACGCCGGGAATCATAACGGGCGTCTCCGCCGCGGGCGCCGGGGTATCCTGCGCGAATGCGGTGGCGGGCCCCATAGCGGACAGGAAAATGAGAGCTGCCGCCAGCACAAGCAGGCCGGTGCAGGCGATGATGATTTTGCGTGACGACATGGCGTTTCCCCTTCTTGAGCAACTGCGATGACTACAATTGAATAGTAACAATGACACTGCACAGCGATTACGATGTCTCAACAATAACTCTGGCACCAATCACTTCATTTGCGTGCGGGCTGCTGCACAAGCCGCAGACGCCGCAACCACTCTCGACATTTCAATCGGGGGGAG
This sequence comes from uncultured Chloroflexia bacterium, assembly GCA_963735275.1. Taxonomy (GTDB): domain Bacteria; phylum Chloroflexota; class Anaerolineae; order Caldilineales; family Caldilineaceae; genus UBA5069. The sequence goes on from CAVTKJ010000007.1 coordinate 130,316, forward strand.
AAGCGCCCGACCTGCTGCGGGGATTTTGGAGATCGCTGCGAGGGTACACAAATAGAATCGCGCGCTGAGAGATCATGACAACATCACATTACCACGTTCAGCGGGCGCGCACATGAGCCAAATTCATCACGCGCGTAATCAAGTTGACCTAAAGTTATGGAGTGGGTGTCCATTGTCAATAAAGCGAACGCGCATGGCGCAATGGGCAATTGAGTGCCCATTGCGCCATGCGCGTTCGCTTTATGTCCATTTACAGGTCACGTCGGGAACGTGACCTCAACTTCACCAACACACTTCGCCCTACTGGTGGCCGACGATTGCCTGCGGTACGTACGGCTCTTCGAGGTACTGGACTTCGTCCGCTGTGAGCTTCAGCGCCAGCGCACCCACAGCATCTTCCAGGTGTGGAATCTTCGTGGCGCCGATGATCGGGGCCGTCACAGGCGCCTTCTGCAAGAGCCACGCAAGCGCAACGTGCGAGCGCGGAACTCCGTGCTTCTCGGCCAGTTCCGCCGCCCGCTCAATCACCTGCTGATTGGCAATCGAAGTTGCATCATACTTGCCCTTCGACACCGTGTCGGTTTCTGCACGCAACGTACTCTCCGGCGACCAGCTGCGCGCCAGCCGGCCGGCGGCGAGCGGGCTATAGGGAATCACCCCAATCTTTTCGGCGCGGCAGAGCGGCATCATCTCGCGTTCTTCCTCGCGATAGATCAGGTTCAGATGATTCTGCATGGAGACGAAGCGCGTCCAGCCATGCGTTTCGGCAACGTGCAGCGCCTTGAGGAACTGCCACGCAAACATGGCGGAGGCGCCGATGTAGCGCACCTTGCCTGCGCGCACGAGGTCATGCAGCGCCTCCATCGTCTCCTCGATTGGGGTGTTGTAGTCCCAGCGATGGATCTGGTAGAGGTCCACGTAGTCGGTTTGCAGGCGTTTAAGGCTCTTGTCGATCTCGCTCAGAATTGCCTTGCGCGACAGCCCTTCACCATTGGGGCCATCGGCCATTCTGCCGCGCACCTTGGTGGCGATGACGACCTCGTCGCGCTTGGCGAACTCCTTGAGCGCGCGCCCCGTGATCTCCTCACTGACACCAATCGAGTAGACATTGGCCGTATCAAAGAAGTTGATCCCCAGGTCAAGGGCTTTCTTGATCACGGGGCGGCTCTCCTGCTCGTTGAGCACCCATTTGTGCGTCCAGTGCTCCGCATCGCCAAAACCCATACAACCGAGGCAAATGCGCGAGACATCCATGCCGGTATTGCCCAGTTTCGCGTACTCCATCTGCGTCTCCTCGTGCGCTCCACAATGCAGCGCCTGCGATTAGGCTGTTACCACGCGTAGGCGTTGGGCGCTTCTCCGCCGGGGCCGGGCCAGATCTCGTCGAGCTTCTTCATTGACTCGTCCGAGAGGTTGATCTCGAGCGCGCGCAGGCTGCCGGTCAACTGCTCCATGGTGCGCGGGCCGATAATCGGCGCCGTCACCACAGGGTTGTGGAGCAGCCATGCCAGTGCGACATCGGCAGGCTCCTCGCCGATCTCCGCGCAGAAGGCCTCGTACGCCTCCAGTTGCGGCCGGTGCTTCTCGATCGCCTCCTGCTGGCGTGGCTCGGCGCGACGTCCTTCGGTGATCTTGCGCAGCACGCCGCCCAGCAACCCACTGCCCAGCGGGCTCCAGGGGATGATGCCGACGCCGTAGTGGCGACTGGCCGGAACCACCTCAAGCTCGATCATGCGGGCGTTCAGGTTGTAGAGACTCTGCTCGGAGACCAGCCCCATGAAATGGCGCGCCGCTGCGGCGCCCTGGGCCGTGGCAATGTCCCAGCCCGCAAAGTTGCTGCTGCCCACGTAAATCACCTTGCCCTCACGCACCAGTTGCTCCATCGCCTGCCAGATCTCTTCCCAGGGGCTCGCACGGAAGATATGATGCATCTGGTAGAGGTCAATGTGATCCGTCTGCAGGCGTTGCAGGCTCGCCTCGCACGCGCGGCGGATATGCAGCGCCGACAGGTGCTGCTGGTTCGGCCACTCCCCCATCTTGCCATAGACCTTCGTTGCGATGACAACCTTTTCGCGGCGGCCGCCCCCCTGCGCGAACCAGCGGCCGACAATCTGCTCGGTAATCCCCTCGCCAATCTTCCAGCCGTAGACATTGGCAGTGTCAAAGAAGTTGATTCCCTGCTCGAGCGCCTGATCCATGACGGCGAAGCTGTCGGCCTCGCTTGTTTGCGGCCCGAAGTTCATTGTACCCAGGCACAAACGGCTGACCTGCAGGCCTGTGCGGCCCAGTGATGTGTATTGCATGGTGTTCCTCCTGTTGCGCCGGCAAGGATGCTTCCGGCATGGTAACGGTTGCGTATTGATTGCGCGTGCTGTGGGTTACATCACGAATGATACCCTACACCCCGCGGCCCATCCCTGCAATTTCCGCCATCTCGCTCTCCTGCGCCAACGCATGCAACAGCGCACGCACGTCGGCAACCGACTCAATCGAGAAGCGCGCCGCCGAGACGTCGCCGCCCACTTTGATGGTCACAGCGTCTTCGGGCATGGCCTTGAAGGTATCCTCGTCCGTGTGGTCATCGCCCGCCGCAAGCACAAAGTCGTACGCGTCCTCCTCAAGCCACAAGCGCGCCGCGTTTCCCTTGCTGACCTGGTTGCTCTTGAGCTCGATCACCATGTGTCCCTGCAGAATCTGCAAACCTCGGTCAAAGGCCAGCATGCGCAGTCGGTCCTGCAGCTCAATTGCGCGCTGCTCGCCCAGCCCTCGTTCCACCTTGCGGTAGTGCCAACTGAGCGAGTAGCTCTTCTCCTCCACGAGCGCGCCCGGCGTACGATCGGCAAACGAGTCAAGAATGGGCAGCAGTTCGCGCTTCCACGCGTTGCTCAACCCCGGGTGCTTCTGCCACGCGCCCCCCTTGCGCCGCGTCCAGGCGCCGTGCTCGGCAATCAGGTCAATGGGCAACTGCCCCAGCCATTCGTCAAGCGTCTCGTGCTTGCGGCCGCTGATGATCGCCACGCGGTTCCTTCGGTCGCGCGCCAGTGACTCGAGAAGTGCGAGCAGCGCCTCGTCCGGCTGCACCTTGAGCGGGTCCACGTTGAAGCCCATGAGCGTGCCGTCGTAGTCAAGGAAGATCATGCGCTTCCGGGCGGCGGCATAGAGAACGCCAATCGGGCCGAAGCTGGCCGGCGTGAGCTGCTTGGTCAGCATGTCGTGCTGAATCCGCTTGATCTCGTCGAGCCGCTGCATGAAGAGCTTGACCCAGTGCTGAACGTCAAACTTCCTAACGGTTGCACGCATGAGGCGCATGCGCTCGCGCTGTTCGTCCTCCGGCATCTCGAGCGCCTGGAAGAGTGCATCCGCCAGGGCCGGCACATCATTCGGGTTGATGAGGATTGCCTCGGTCAACTCCTTGGAGGCGCCCGCCATCTCGCTGAGGATGAGCACCCCTAGTTCGTCCGTGCTGCTGGCCACATACTCCTTGGAGACCAGGTTCATTCCGTCGCGCAACGGTGTGACGAGGCAGACATCCGCCGCCACATACATGGCCGAGAGCAGTTCGGGGGCCACGGAGCGGTACATGTAGACAACCGGCTGCCAGCCCAGCGTCTGATGGTTGGCGTTGATCGCGCTCACTGTGCGGTCAATCTCGCGTTTGAGGCGGTTGTACGCGGGCACGCGGTCGCGCGACGGCACCACCAACATAAGCAACGAAACCTTTTCGCTGTACTCGGGGTGCGCCTCCAGAAAGAGTTCGAAGGCCTGCAGACGCAGCAGAATCCCCTTGCTGTAGTCCAGGCGATCGACCGAAAAGACCATGCGCGCCTCGCGCACCGCCTGTTTCACCTTCTGGACATTGCGAACAACGCCCGTGCGGGTCGTCATCTTGCTGTACTTTCGGAAGTCAATGCTCATGGGAAAGGCATCAACCAAGACGGGCCTGTGGTCCACGTCAAGCTGGTTGAGTGACGAGGCGAGGCCCAGTACGCGCGTGGCCGTGCTGATGAAGTGGCGCACGTCATCGTAGGTATGAAAGCCCACAAGGTCGGCCCCCAGCACGCCCTTGAGCAGCGCTTCGCGCCACGGAATCTGCCGGAAGACTTCGTACGAGGGGAAGGGGATGTGGTGAAAGTAGCCGATGCGCACGTCGGACAACTGGGCGCGCACGAGCTGTGGCGTCAGCAGCAACTGGTAGTCATGCACCCAGATGGTGTCGCCGGGCTGGGCCACCGCCAGCACGCGCGCGGCGAACTTGCGGTTGACCTCCACGTAGGCGTCCCAATACGCCTGCACATAGGTTGCATACGAAGGCACATAGTGGCAGATGGGCCAGAGGATGCCGTTGGAGAAGCCCTCGTAGTATTTCTCAATCTCGTCCTTGGAAAGGAAGACGGCATCCATCCCCATCGTATCAAGCTGCTGCCGAATTTCCAGCTCCGCAGCCGCTTCCTCAACAAAGGCCCCCGGCCAGCCGATCCAGATCTGCTCGCCCACCTTGCGGATGGTGCTCAGGCCCGTTGCCAGGCCGCCCGCCGTAGGCTTGAAGCTCACCTGGCCGTCAATCACCTGCGTCTTCACAGGCAGGCGGTTGGAGACAATGATTGTTTTGTTCATGTGGTTCCCTCCCTGGTCGTTGCGGCGCGCCGGCCCACACATTGCGTCCGGCTGCAGCGCGGGTGGAGGCAGCTCTTGCGCCGATATTGCCGGCAGCGCGGCAACTTCCACCCATCAAGTCACCCTTTGAGTGTACCAGCGCGCGCCCTAAAAGCAATCGCCCGGACGCGAAGAGATCGTCCGGGCGGTTGGGGCTTTGCATTTTTCCACTGTGCGGCCGGCCATTGCGTCGGCAGCCGCTGCGCCATTCTCATGCGCCGGCGGAGGCGGATTCCTGCGGGGCGGCCCCCGGTGCGCGCCACGGCCGGGGCGGGTTGGCGTAGACCGCAATGGGGAACTCGAGCCGCGCAATGTTGCCTCTGCGCCCGGCGCGCAGGTAGAGGTAGTAGAGCACCAGCGCAATGACGACGAAGCGGAAGAGCATGCCAACCAGACCGCCTTCCACGCCATAGGCGCCGCCGGTAAGCGCATTCATGCCCACCAACTGCTGCGTGACGAGACTGGCCCGCTCATTCCCGCTGACAGCAAAGCCTAGCACCGGTCCCTGGACCAGATTCCAGGCAAAGTGCATCCCAATGGGCAGCCAGATGTTTTTGCCGCCCATAAAGGCAATGCCATACATCAGCCCGCCCAGCGCATTGCCGAAGGCCGTAACATAGGTGCTGTTGGAATTGCCAAGATGGAGATAGCCAAAGAAGAGCGAAATCAACACGATGGCAGGCCAGAGCGCCCAGACAAGTGTCTTGTCCATGCGGCTTTCCCATGTGCCGCCCAATGACTTGCGAAATGCAAGCGCGAGCACAAGCCCGATCAGGATGTGCAATCCCGGTAACTGCAGCGCCCGCGAGAGAATCTCCTCAAAAGGCGCAACGATAAACTCCTGCTGGATGCCCGCGCGCAGCACCTCGGCGTTCATTCCAAAACCCACCACGTGTATGGCGCCGATGGCCCAAAGCACAAGGAAGATGCCCACCATGGCTATTGTGGAAATCAGCACGCCCGCAAGCAGGTCAACCACTGACCACCAACTAAAGGTGAAGCCAAAGCCCTTGTGGATAGACTGCCCGCGCAAGTACCAGTAGCCGGCGGCGATGGACCCGCCAATCAGGGCCAGATTCCACATCAAATTGACAATTCCCATTGCGATCCACTCCTTGCGCAACTGGTGTCAGCAAACAGCGGATCGTCGTGCAGCAATCCGTGCGCGGATTATGCGGACCAGGACGGACAGGCTCGCGGCAATGCAGAATGGGTTTGCAAGACCGGAGAATCCGTGTTCATCCGCGCAGCAGTTCTTCATGCTGGCAGCCTTGTCGGCGCGTTATTGAAGAGCCGGCGCTTCTTCGACTGTGAGTGTCGTCACGACGGGCGAGAGTTCACGGAACTGCGCCACCAATCCAACGATGACGGCGATGACACCGATGATCACGGCCGAGGCGCCGTTCCACAAGGTGAAATACGGAATCCACGCAAGCAGCGTGGCAATGATGAGCCCCGTTGCAGAGAGGACAGCGTTGACGATGAATTGATGCGCATAGGGCTGTGTGAAGAGCAGGACGACGGCGACGGCCCCTGCGAGCGCATACACAACCAGGCTCCACGGGCTGGGCAGGCCGAGCATGCCGCTGAGCGTGTAGGCCAGAAAGCCCACGCCGATGAAGCTTGCCAGCGTGATGACCGGGCGTAGCGCCGCCAGCGAGAACACGGCCAACAGCGCAGCCAACGCGGCGCTCAACCAGAAGAGCGGAACGAGCTCCCAGCCCACCAGCCACAGATTGCCAAGCATTTGCCCGAGCAAGAAACCGCCTACGCCGGCCATGAGCCAGGGATAGCGGTGGCTCTTGACAAGCGCAACAAGCGCCAATGCCATCGCCAGCCAGTAGGGCCAAAACCGAATCTGAAAGATGGGATAGAAGCCGCGCAACATCATGATCACATTCGACATTCGCAGCACTTACCTTCTTGGTGAATGGGTCACTGTTGCACGCTACGCGCGGTACGCATTTGCGCCGGCAAGCGGCGCCAAGCGCTTGCTTGCCTCACGCTGCAAATTGTACGCAAGAGAGCGCAGGCGGCGCAAAAGGCTCCTTGTCCAGGGAAGCGGGCACGTGGGGACATAGGTGGCTGCAGGGCAGCATTGATCAACCTGCGCCCGACGGCGCCGAGCGCGCCTGCTTGCCGCGCGCCTGATCCCCAAGCCCGCAGACATCAGTCTCCAGGGCGTTGTATGCCAACTATCGGCTTTGGATTCGCTTTGTCCATGGACTCCTGCGGCGTGACGATTTCGGAGACGGAGTGGATGATTTCCAGGAGATGTCTGGTGAGAAAACCGCCGCTATGGCTGAGGCGGATCGTGGCGCTGGTAATGGCTTCACCCTGCGGATCGCGCGAGGAAATCACAATCACCGGAACGTCACGAATCGATGGGTCGGCTTGCTTTTCCATCAGAACCCGAAATCCATCCATAACGGGCATCATCAAGTCAAGCAGCAGAATGTCGATTTTCCGGCTGCGCAGCATCTCCAGCGCCCGCTTTCCATCGGTCACCTGTACAACCTGGTATCCTTGCGGTGAAGATTCAAGCATGCGCGCAAAGAGATGCAGCTCATCCGGCTCGTCATCGGCAACGAGCACGCGTTTGGCGCCGCCAGGGAACTTGATTTGGCCGGACACCTCTTCCAAGATGGCGAGCAGTTTGCTGCGCGTAATTGGCTTCAGAATGTACTGAGCCACGCCCAACTGACTTGCAGCGGCAACTTCGCCTGGAATCCAGCAGGTTATGACGGGTGTGCCCGCCGGCGCCAGCGCGCTGACATCAATGGAAAGTTCTTCAAAGGGCGGCATGTTAACGATCAGCGCTTTGGCCGGCGAACTTCGCAGGGCCGCGGCAGCCTCGGCAGGCGAGCGCGTGGCAACGACCTCCGTGCCCTGCAAGTACCGTGCCAGGAGGTGCTGCAGTGACTTCTCCTCCTCCATAACCACCAGCCGAGGCGCGGTGTGGATGGCGGGCACCATGGAGCGCCGCGTCCGCAATGAGTAGCCAGACTCATCACCGGGAATCATTCCACGCCGCATGGATTGGAGTGACCGCGTTTCGTCTTCGTCAAGGGAATGGGAAAGGGGCAGGGAAAAGAGGAAAGTCGTGCCTTCCCCCGGTCGACTGGTCAGCCACATCTTGCCGGCGTGAAGTTCAATGAACTGTTTGCTGATGGTAAGCCCAAGCCCGCTGCCGCCATGTGTGCGGCGAATCGAACCATCGAGTTGTTGAAACGGCTCGAAAATTCGTTTCTGGTCTTCTTGGGCAATGCCGGGGCCGGTGTCTGCCACGCTGACAGTCAGTTGGCTGTTGTCGGCCCAGGCCCGAATCTGTACGCCGCCCTGTACGGTGAAGCGTCCGGCATTGCTGAGCAGATTGATGATGACCTGGCGAATGCGTGTCTGGTCACAGTAGATACGTGGGAGCGTTGTTGGCACGTCAAGCAGCAAGTACAAGCCTCTTGAGTCAAACAACTCCTGCACAACCGCTGCGGACGACCGGATCAGGTCTTCTGCGGAGACCCATTCGCGGCTGATCGCCATGCGCCCCGATTCCACCTGGCTCAAGTCCAGTACGTCATTAACGAGCGAGAGCAAGTGAAGGCTATTGCGTTCGATGGAAGCAATATCGGACATCAACGAAGCCGGCAAACGCGTTCGGTACAGATGCGGCGATTTGGCAATGATGTCTGCAAAGCCAATGATCATGTTCAACGGCGTGCGCAGTTCATGACTCACATTGGCCACAAATTCCACCTTGGCCTGGCGCGCTTCCTCTGCAACCTGCCCGAGAATCTTGAGTCGCTCCGCCAGGCGCGTCATTTCCTGGTTTGCCTTCACAAGGTCCTCTTGTGTCTGCAAGAGGGCCAGACGCTGCTCGCGCGCTTCTTCAAGATTCTGGCGCGCTTGGCTGAAGCCGACGAGCGCCCAACGCGTCAGCGTCATCAGTTGCGCCGTCGCCGTCCAGCCGATCACGCCGCCCAGCGCGCCAAAGAGAAGAATCAGGCCGGCGAACGTGCTCGACATGGGTTCAAGCGGCGCGGCACGCTGCACCCAGATGACCAGCCCGAGCAGCCCCACTTCGGCAGCAACGACGGCGCGCCAGCCCAGCGTAACGGCCGAGACAAGTGGCAGCACGGCAAGCAGGAGCAGGACTTCGGCCTCTGCAAAGATGAAGCATGCGGCCACTATCAAGCCGGCCAGGGCAAGTTGCCAAAGAGCCATGACGAGTTGGTAGCGCTGCTCCAGCATGCGGTAGGCTGCCACTGACGCAAGCGCGATCATGACTGTAAGCACGAACAGCCGGCCCATGATCGCGGTGGAAGCTGCTGCGGCAATGAGCACGGCTGCAATGATCAGGGCGGTTGCCGTAACGGCAATCACCGTGCGTGATTTTGAGACGAGGAGATCATTCAGCGACGTCGCCTGGTCAGCGCTGATTCCCTGGTCGGCGAGTGCTTGCTCTCTCATTCCCTACACTTGTCTTCCTGTGCGTGGAGACACTAAAGTCATGCCGGAGTGAAACCAACATCTCAACGCAAAGCCGCAAAGGGAACAAAGGCACGCAAAGGAGTGCAAGGTATTGACTCAGTTCAGGCAGTTGCTTTTCCTCTGCGCCCCTTTGCGGCCTCTGCGCCCCTTTGCGGCCTCTGCGCCCCTTTGCGGCCTCTGCGCCCCTTTGCGTTGAGATGTTCGTAGTAGGTGTGGATTTCAACCCGATTTCACTTTAGACCCCGTCGGGAAGCAGCGCCAACTGCTCATCAAGGCGGCTGATCAGCGCCTGCGGCAGGACCGGCTTCTGAAGAAAGCCATTCGCACCCAGCGAGAGCGCCAGATTCTCCAGCGGCAGGATGGAACAGATGAGGATGGCGACGTTGCGTTCGTCAAGGTACTGACGGAGCCGCACCAGGAGTTCCCAGCCATCTACTTCAGGCATCATTACATCCAGGAGGATGATGAGCGGCTGGTACCTGGCGATCTGTCGTTCGATATCATCGGGATCCGAAACGCCGACGAGCGCGTAACGCGTCTCCTGCAGAGAGCGCTGGAACAAATTGATCGTGTCGAGGTTGTCATCGATCACCAGCACAGGAACCTGCGCCAGCGCCGGGATGGTGATCGTGACCTCCAGCCGATCCGGTGAACTGTCCACGCGATAGCTGCCACCCACGCGATCCAGCAGTTGCTTCAGGACGGCAACTCCGGGCGTGCCTGCGGCAGTCGCCGCCTGTGCGCGCGCGGGGTCCAGTTCCGCGGCGGTCTTCACTACGAGATTCTTGCTTTCAATTTGCGGGACGAGAGAGACTTGTCTTGTTTGGGCGGCGGGGATCAGCCAGCCCAGCACGATGAGAAGTGACTGCCGCAGCGTATTGGGCGGCACAAAAAGGTCAGGGAGAGCCTCGTTCGGTTCGTATCTCAAGCGGACGTCATGCTGTTCCATTAGCGGCCCAAGCAAATCAAGCACCGAATGGAACGTTGAACTCCACGCCGAGGGCGTGTCTTCGGGCAATTTCTTGATCCACGAGGCGTCATCGGCCTCGTCGCCCCCTTCGGACTCAACACGCGCACTTGTGCTCTCGTCTGGGCCTGGCGGCGTCTCCGCCTCATAACCAGCGGTTGCGGCCTCGGCGCGTTGTGGCCCAAAATCAGGTGCGGCGCGGCTCCCCATCTGGCCTGATTCCCACAACGCAAGCGCGAGTGCAGCAATTGCGGCCTGCTGCTCGCGGCTCAATTGCCTGTCGCTGATGCCAAGTTTGCCGGCAACTTCTTCGCGCGAATAGCCCCTCACATAGCGGAGATAGAGGAGATCATGTGCCTGCCACGCCCGGGCATAGCCGGGATCATCCTGATCAGGCTTCAGGTTTTCAACGCCCGCGATAAGCGTTTTCTGGAGCGCAGCCGAAGCGTCAACCCGGCCGGAAAGGCCCAGCATTTCGATCAGCGGATTGCGGCGCAGCTGATCCAGTGCAAAGAGGTTGTTGAGGGCGCTGCGCAGGGATTTGATGAAGTCGTCGTACTCGGTGTCCATTTTGTGGCCGGAATCGGGCGAAAACAGGGTCTCATTTTCGGAACGAATCTGTTACACTTGGTTCAGCCCATTACATAATCAGTGTTTGTCCGCATTACCTGCAGCCACGCCCGCACCGGAATCCTCGGTCGCGTGCCGATGCATTCGCTCCCAGCTCTCCCGCCAACGCGTCAAGTCGCTCCGCAGCGTTCCTCCGTGCTGCATTCGGTTTGCATTGCCGCGGGGACTTCTGTCAGGTACCAACGTCCATATGGAGACATCTTACACGCAAAGCCAAGCATCATACCAGCGCGACGAAGCGGCCAGAACAAACGTTTGGAGGATCCGCTGGCAGCGTATGAAGCGCAGTTGGCAGTTGTATGCACTGCTGGCGCTGCCGCTTCTGTGGCTGCTTGTCTTCCAGTACTGGCCGATGTATGGGGCGCAGATTGCCTTTCGCAACTTCCTCCCCGGTGATGCGATCTGGCAGGCAGACTGGGTCGGGCTGAAGAACTTCCAGCGCTTCTTTCAGTCGCCCATGTTTATGCGGCTGATTACCAACACGCTTGTCGCTCTCGATCTATTCGCTCGTGGTAGGTTTCCCCATTCCCATCATCTTTGCCCTGAGCCTGAATCAGCTGCGCGTCGGCTACTTCAAGCAATCCGTGCAGATGGTTAGCTATGCTCCCTATTTCATTTCCACGGTCGTGCTCGTCGGGATGCTGATCCAGTTCCTTAGCCTGCGCACGGGACCATTCAATTTGCTGCTCATGCGGCTCGGACAGGACCCGATCCACTTCATGGGTCTTGCGAAGCATGTTTCGCTCGATCTATGTCTGGTCGGGCGTGTGGCAGTTTACCGGCTTCAGCACGGTCATCTATCTGGCGGCGCTCTCGACAATCGACCCAGCATTGCACGAAGCAGCGGTTGTTGATGGTGCAAACCGCATGCAGCGTATCGTCAACATCGACCTGCCCGGCATTATGCCCACCGCAGTTACGCTGTTGATTTTGAATATCGGACAGGTTGCCAACATTGGCTTTGAGAAGATTTATCTGATGCAGAATCCTCTCAACACCTCGGTTTCCGAAGTCATCAGCACCTATGTCTACAAGGTTGGCCTCATTGGCGGCATGACCAATTACTCGTATGCAGCGGCGATCGGCCTCTTCAATTCGCTGATCGGTCTCGTCATGCTGATCGCTGCCAACCGGCTTGCGAAGCAGCTCACGGGGAACTCGCTATGGTAAGCGCAGAAAAAACGACGGACACGGTGACGGCTGCAAAGCGCAGCCCCAAGCCTAAAACGCGGATACGCGAAACCGGCGCTGACCTCACGTTCACCATTATCAATACCTCCCTGCTGATCGCCGTCTTCATCGCGGTGCTCTACCCGCTGGTCTGGGTGGTGAGCGCGTCCTTCAGCGATCCTGTTGCCGTGAGTTCGGGAAAGGTTGTACTTTGGCCAGTCGACTTCACGATCAAGGCCTACCGGACGATTTTCGGCTACGGTCGCATCTGGAGCGGCTACATGAATTCGATCTTCTATGCCGTGGTAGGCACATTCGTAAACGTCGCCATGACCATACTGGCGGCCTACCCACTCTCCCGCATGGACTTGTTCGGCAGAAACGTCATCATGTCCCTGTTTATCTTTTCACTCATGTTCAGCGGTGGCCTTATCCCCTTCTTTCTGGTGGTGAACAAACTGGGCATGTACAACACGCGCTGGGCGATGATCCTGCCCCAGGCGCTCTCCGTGTGGAACATGATCATTGCGATTACATTCTTCCGTACGTCGTTTCCTCCGGAACTGCTGGAAGCGGCGCAACTGGACGGATGCAACGACTTTCAGTACCTGCGCAAGATCGTCCTGCCACTTTCGGGCCCCATCATCGCCGTGCTGGCGCTCTTCTATGCAGTGGGCCACTGGAACCAGTATTTCACGGCGCTAATTTTCCTGGCCAACAAGGACCTCTTCCCCCTGCAACTGGTGCTGCGCGACATTCTGATTGCCAACACGATCGACTTGAACATGCTTGAGGATGCCAAGACGATGGCGGCCAAGGCCGGCATGCGCGATCTTCTCAAGTTCGGGTTGATCGTCGTTTCGTCGGTCCCTGTTCTGCTCCTCTATCCCTTTGTACAGAAGCACTTTGTCAAGGGGCTGATGATCGGATCGATCAAGGGATAACTCCGGCGGGCGAGCGTGGCGCACCGACTGGCGCGTTGCCAGTGTCGAATCCTCCCTGATGGTTGCTTCTCCCACAGCCGCAATCATGTTTGTTAACCGACGTGGACGATTCCGAAGTCTGGCGGCAAAGGAGGTGTAGCGGAACAAATGCGCCTGCAGAACGTGTACTTGACACGCCGGCGCACAGGCAGATAACCCACCCGCGTTTTACTCAAGTCTGTGCGTGTTTTCAACCCATACATTCCGGAGGAGACTTATGAAGAGTAGGCACGTGTCCAAGGTGATTGGCTTGCTGGTGATCATCTCGATCTTTCTCAGTGCGTGCGCAGCCGCAGCACCAGCGACGAACGACGCCCCCGCAGCAAGTGAAGGCGCCGCCGCTGTCGCACCCAAAGGCGAGTTTCCCATCGTTACGGATAAGGAGCAGTTGAAGATCCTGATCGGTTCGACAAACGGCGTCTCCAGTTATGAGGTGAATGATTACACGCAGTGGCTGGAGGAACAAACCGGACTCGATCTCGTTTTTGACGTTGCTCCCTGGGCGACCTCTCCTGAAGCCAAACAGAAGCTGAATCTTGTTCTGGCGAGCGGAGAACTGCCGGACGTGATCATGAACCTGCCCATGCCACTTGCGGATCAGCAGACTCTGGCCGACCAGGGGCTGATTATCCCCGTGGATGACCTGATTGCCGAGTACGGTGACGAGTTTGCGCAGGTGATGAGCGACATGCCGCAGATTCGAGAAGCCACCGCCCTGAGTGACGGCAAGATGTACTCACTGCCCGAGATTAACGACTGCTATCACTGCTCGTTCTCGCAAAAGGCGTGGATCTACAAGCCGTGGCTTGATGCATTGGGCCTCGAAGTGCCCACCACGACTGACGAGCTCTACACTGTGCTGAAGGCCTTCAAGGAGCAGGATCCCAACGGCAACGGTATTGCCGACGAGATTCCGTGGTCCGCTTCTGTGTCGAACGGCTGGCATCCCGAGCTCGACAGCTTCATCATGAACTCCTTTGTGCTCAACCCAATGCTGTCAAACGATCAACACATGTTTGTTGAAGACGGCAAGATCAAAGCCGCGTACGCAGAGGAAGGCTGGAAAGAGGGCATGCTCTTCCTCAACAAGCTCTATTCCGAAGGCTTGATCGATCCCGAAGCCTTTACAAACGACAATACCCAGTTGAAGGGCATTGCCGAGAACCCGGATACTCCGGTGCTGGGCTTCGTCCAGGAAGGCTGGCCGGGTATGTTCCTTGACTGGGGCGGTCCGAGCGGTCGATGGGAAGACTACGTGCCTATTGCCCCGCTGAAGGGACCGTCGGGCCTGCAGCAAACTCCCAACACGCCGTATCAGGCAATCGCCACCGGCAGGTACGTCATTACCAGCGCTGCCGCGAATCCTGCCGCGGCATTCCGCCTGGCCGACTTGATGTACAGCTATGAGGCAACGCAGCGCAATGTATTTGGCCGCCCTGGCTTTGAGTGGGAACCATCCGCCGAAGGCGCAGAGGCGATCGATGGCGGTCAGGCCAAATACAAGGTCCTTACAACATATAACGAAGCGGAACAGGCGATCAGTTGGAACCAGGCGGCCCCGAACTATCGCTCTGTCGGATTTCCGACTTTCGCAGGAGTACAACGAGGCAGATCCGCTGGAGCGACTTCCTGTACAACTGGAGCAAGGATCTCTACGCTCCCTATGGCAAGCCCGATGAGTTCGTTCCGCCGCTGGTCTTCACCTCGGAACAATCGCAGCGCCTGGGCGAGTTGCGGACGGCACTCAAGACTCAATCGGATCAGATGTACGCATCGTTTGTCACCGGTCAGGCGGACATCGAAGCGGGCTGGGATGCATACCTTTCCGAACTTGACACTCTTGGCCTGCAGGACTTCCTGGGCATTTACCAGGCAGCCTATGACGCGAAAACTGCCCAATAGCTTCAAGGTGCGCAGACAGCCTGTGCTTTGATCGAGAAGTGAGAGTGAAGTTCATCGTCTGCATGATGGAACTCTTCCCGCCTTGGGGCGGGAAGAGTTCCATCATGCGCCCGGCAATCGCCGCGCCTGAATCGTCAAATGCAATGGAATCTGGAAGCTGTCCAACGGAAACCATCAACCAGGAAGATCGCAAGGAGCGTTTTGTGGCAGCCAAGCAAATTTCGGCGAAGGGGCTGGAGCAGTATTACGATAACCGCTTTGGCATGTTTATCCATTGGGGTATCTATACGTTTATGGGCTACTCGGAACGCGACTATCTGGCCGAATGGGCCATGCACGGCGAAAGCATCCCCGTTGCCGAGTACGAGAAACTCGTGCCCCAGTTCAACCCGACCCAATTCGACGCCGACGAGTGGGTGAGCATTGCTGCCGACGCCGGCCAGAAGTACATGATGTTCACAACCCGCCATCATGACGGTTTCAGCATGTATGACACGGCGCTGAGCGACTACAAAGTGACGAACACCCCCTTTGGCCGCGACCCCCTTGCCGAGCTTGCCAACGCCTGCGCGCGCCGCGGCGACATCAAGCTGGGCATGTATTCATCGGTCATGGACTGGCATCACCCCGCCTACCGCTTCCGCGAAGAGAACGGCCTGGCCTGGTCGGACTATGTGGATTTTCTGCACGGGCAGGTGCGCGAGCTTTGCACCAACTACGGCGACGTTGCCGGCTTCTGGTTTGATGGCGACTGGCCCAACCACCCCATGGACGAGACGAATGCATATTTCCTGGGCGGCGGCAGCTTCGAGTACGAGAAGCTCTACGACATGATTCACACGCTGCAGCCTGAGGCCTACATTATGAATAATCGCCACGACAAGCCACTGCCGGGCGAGGATATTCAGGGCTTTGAGCAGGATCTGCCCGGCGAGAACAGCACCGGCTTCAATGAAACGACGATTTACGATATCGGGCTTGAAGTCTCTCAGACCATGTGTGACAACTGGGGCTATCACGCGGTGGACGACAATCACAAGTCCACCCACCGCATGCTCTCTGAACTCGTCAAGTCGGCCAGCATGAACGCAAACTACCTGCTCAATGTAGGCCCCACAGCGGATGGCCTCATCCTGCCAATTCATGTGGAGCGCCTGCGCGAAATGGGTGCGTGGCTGGACGTCTACGGCGAGTCCATCTACGGCACACGTGCGGGCAAAATTTCAAGCCCGGGCGGCTTCTCCACCAGCAGGGGCAACACGCACTATGTCTTTGCACCGCGCTACGAGGTCGACCGCATC
The DNA here is from genome assembly GCA_963735275.1 of uncultured Chloroflexia bacterium. Classification (GTDB taxonomy): domain Bacteria; phylum Chloroflexota; class Anaerolineae; order Caldilineales; family Caldilineaceae; genus UBA5069. The sequence goes on from CAVTKJ010000007.1 coordinate 146,410, forward strand.
TATCTCGATTCGCTGCCGGAGAGCGTGATGGAAGTCTCTCTGCTCAAGGATGGCTCCCGGCTGGAAATCAAGAGACGCCGTGGACGACCTTTCGTCACCGTGCCGGCCGCACTGCGCGACCCGCTGATTACTGTGCTCAAGCTGCAGTAGCTTGCGCAGCGTGTGGACTCCTGAGCGATATGCACAAGTACACACAAAATGTTACTTCTTCTGGGCTCGGTCTGCTCAATTGTTTCTGTAGGCAGACGGAGTTCGTCAAGGAGTACTCGGCGCCATGTGATTGGACAGTCAACACACTGAAAGCAAGGAGAGATTTGTGGCAGCCAAACAGATTTCAGCCAAGGGGCTGGAGCAGTTCTTTGACAATCGCTTTGGGATGTTCATCCATTGGGGGCTCTATTCAATCATGGGGCGCTCGGGCCGCGAAAGCCTGGCCGAATGGGTCATGTATGGCGAAAATATCCCGGTTCCCGAGTATGAGAAGCTCGTCCCGCAGTTCAACCCCGTCAAGTTCAACGCCGACGAGTGGGTGAGCATTGCCGCCGACGCCGGCCAGAAGTACATGATCTACACGAGCCGCCATCATGACGGCTTCAGCATGTATGACACGGCGCTGAGCGACTACAAGGTGACGAACACCCCCTTTGGCCGCGACCCCCTTGCCGAGCTTGCCAACGCCTGCGCGCGCCGCGGCGACATCAAGCTGGGCATGTATTCATCCGTCATGGACTGGCACCACCCCGCCTATCGTTTCCCCAAGGAGAGCGGCTTGCCCTGGTCCGATTACCTTGACTTTCTGCACGGGCAGGTGCGCGAGCTCTGCACCAACTACGGCGAGATTGCGGGCATCTGGTTTGACGGTGACTGGCCACACCATGTCATCGACGAGAGCAATGCCTACTTCCTCGGCGGCGGCAGCTTCGAGTACGAGAAGCTCTACGACATGATTCACACGCTGCAGCCAGATGCCTATGTCCACAACAATCGCCATGAAGAGCCGCTGCCCGGCGAGGACGTCCAGGGCTTTGAGCAGGATCTGCCCGGCGAGAACAGCACCGGCTTCAATGCAACGACAATCTACGACATGCCTGTTGAAGTCTGCATGACGATCAACGACAATTGGGGCTTCCATTCGCTCGATGACAACCACAAGTCAACGCGCCGGCTTCTTACCAATTTGATCCGTTCGGCCGGCATGAACGCAAATTACCTGCTCAACGTTGGCCCCACCGCGGAAGGAATTATTGTGCCGGCGCATGTTGAGCGCCTGCGCGAGATGGGTGAATGGCTGCGCGTCAATGGCGAGGCGATCTACGGCGCGCGCGCCGGCGCAATTGCTTCTCCTGGTGGCGTCTCCACAAGCAAAGGCGACACGCACTATGTGCATGCGCTCCAGTACGACAGTGACCGCGTCTACTTCGAGTCACTGCCCGAGAGTGTTCACGAGGCAAGCCTGCTTGCCAATGGTGAGCCTCTCGAACTGAAGGTTTCCAAGGGGCGGCCCTTCGTGACCGTGCCGGCAGAGATGCGCGATCAGTATGCAACGGTGATTAAGCTGCAGTAGGCAGAGACAGCCCGAGCAATTCTGTACAAAATGACAAGCGGGGCTGGTTGAAGCGGGTATACCGCCAAAACCAGCCCCCTTTCTGTCGCGCAAGGACAACCAGCCTATCTTGCGTCAGGCTGTGGACGAGCATTTTGCCTTTGCGCTTGAGCGCCTGCCTGCCGATGCGCCGGTGCTGGCTGAACTGCAAACAGTCGCAGGCGACCACGGCCGCATGGACATTCGTGAATACGTCATCACGGAAGATGTAAGCTGGTTGCCTGCTGTGACGGGCAAGCCGCTTTGACCGGGTGTGCGCTCGATTGGCATGGTGCGCTCCCTGCGCGTGGTCAACGACAGAGAGCACCTTCCCTCGCTACTAAATCACTTTGCTGCCAGCCGACGCCAAAGTGTTCGCCAACGCCGTGCGCTCGCACTGGTGTGTCGAGAACCAATTGCACTGGGTGCTTGATGTGGCCTTTGACCAGGACAATAACCACACGCGCAGCGGTCACTCCGCGTATAACCAGGCCATCCTCCAGACTATCGGCCTCAACCTGCTCAAACAAGAGCGATCCAAAAAGATCGGCATCAGGAATCGCAGACTCTGCGCCGCCTGGGACAACGCCTATCTCGCCAAGCTGCTCTTCAACTAGATACAATCGCCCTGCTAGTTAACCTGGAAGACCTTCTTTTGTCATCCTCTCAATCTCAAAGTTCGGGATGACTCATGTGAAACCCTTCCTTACTCGAGGGCAACGGTGTCAGTCGGCTTCAGCGGACTTGAGTTGGATAGCCGTGGGCTTTGGCCCACGGCGGCCCCCGGCGACCTTCCGCCACTACCGTAACAACTTGGCAATGTTCTTCAGCCGCCATACTCAAGCAGGTAGCCTGATATTCACCTACGACAGCTGAAGCAGCCGCTACAATTCATTCGCACACCTGCAAGATGCAGCACCAAAGCCAAACCGGGATGTATTCCACATTTTCTACGAGCATCTCAATGCAAAGCCGCGGAGGACACAAAGTGGCGCAGAGGATACGCGGCTTTTGCTTGTCCCGCTCACCGCCAAACCCTGGGAGGCCCACATTCTTGTGCACCTCGCGCCCATGCGCTAGAGCGACCGGTTTCATATCGTTTTGAGTTTAGGGCACTGCTCACCTGTGCGCTATGTCAGTTCTACAGCCAGCGCGGTTGCGCCGCCTAGTCCATGGCAGAGCGCGGCAATGCCGCGCTGTTTGCCTTCGTGCTGCAGGGCGTGGATGAGCGTGACGACAATGCGCGCACCCGATGCGCCGATGGGATGGCCAAGCGCAATCGCGCCGCCGTTCACATTCAGCTTCTCGTAGGGAATTCCCAGTGCGCGCCGCAGCAGCACGCTGTTCAGCGCAAATGCCTCGTTGTTCTCCACAAGATCGAAGTCGTCCACGGCAAGTCCGGTGCGGGCTGCGAGTTTGTTGATGGCGGGGATTGGCGCCTCAACAAAGCGCCACGGCTCTCCCGCCGCCCATGCGCCGCCGAGGATGCGCGCAATCGGCTGCAGCCCCCGTTCCCTGACGGCCTGTTCGCTCGCCAGAATCAGCGCCGCGGCGCCGTCGGAGATTTGGCTTGAGTTGCCCGCAGTAAGCAGGCCGGTTTCGCTGAAGGCCGGGCGCAACGCCGCCAGTGAGTCCAGCGTCGTATCGGGGCGAATCCCTTCGTCGCGGTCCAGGTTGAGCATGCGCCCGCGCGCCGTGAAGTCGAAGGGCGCGATCTCGGCGACAAAGCGGCCCGCCGCCGTCGCCTGCGCTGCGCGCTGGTTGGAGAGCAGGGCAACTTCGTCAAGTTCGGCGCGTGTCACACCGTGCAATTGGGCAAGGCGCTCGCTCTCCTCGCCCATGAGCGCGCCGGTCTGCGGGTCGGTCAATCCGTCCACCACCAGCGCATCACGGAGCGGCTCCGGCGTACTGTCGGTCAGCAACTTGTAGCCCCAGCGCGCGCGGGCGCTGAGTACGAAGCCCGCCTGCGACATGGACTCGATGCCCCCGGCAAGCACAATTTCCGCATCTCCGGAGCGAATGGCCATGTCGCCATTCATGATCGCCATCATCCCGCTGGAGCAGACCATATCCACGCCATAGCCATCCACCTCGGCGGGGATGTCCGCCCTGAGTGCAGCATGGCGCGGCAGGAGCTGGCCGTGCCCGTGCTTGAGCACGTTGCCCATGATGTAGAGATCGAGGTCGCTGCCGGAGATGCCGGCGCGCGCAAGTGCCGCGCGCATGACGTGCGCACCCAGGTCAACCGGCGACACGTCGCGCAGCGCGCCGCCAAAACGGCCGATCGGCGTGCGCACGGCAGCAACAACATAGGTGGCAGGCAAAGTGGCCGGCATGAGTCTCCTCCAGATATGAAGCGAGGCTTGCAGAAGTGGAGGCCTCGCTGCGCCGCGGATGTGCGCCGAATCGCGCTCTTGTGGTATAGGCTATAGCATACGCATGACGCGACACTGCCGATGTTCGGAACTGCAATGAATCCAGGCGAAACTCCCGCGGTCCCGCCGGACCACCCCAGACCCGCCGTCGTCGTCCTGCTGGCCGACCTCTTCTTCGCGCCGCGTTTCAGCGACGTCATCCGCGCCATGGGCGGCGCGCCGCTCATCACCGAATCGCCCGAGGCGCTGGTTGAGGCGGTGGACTTACACTATCCCGTGCTGGCGCTTGTGGATTTGAGCACAGCGGGCGACTGGCAGGGCGCCCTACGCCGCTTGCGCCTGCGCCCGCACAGCCGCGCGCTGCCCATCTACGCCTTCGGCAGCCATGTGGATGCCGCAACGCTGCGCGCCGCGCGCCAGGCCGGCGCCGATCATGCCTGGGCGCGCTCGCGCATGATGGCAGAGTTGCCGGCGGTTGTTGCACAATCGGTCACGCCCGAAGTCATCTTCCCTGCCGGCTGGGATGCGCCGCTGAGCCCCGAGGCGCGTCTGGGCGTGGAAGCCTTCAACAAGGGTCAATTCTTCGACCAGCATGAGCATTTCGAGCATGCGTGGCTGGAAGAGACGCGCCCCGTGCGTGAGATGTACCAGGGTATTCTCCAGGTAGGCGTGGCTCTGCTTCAGATCGAGCGCGGCAACTGGGCGGGTGCGCTGAAGATGTTCCGGCGCGGGCTGCCGCGCCTGCGCACGCTGCCGCCCATTTGCCAGGGCGTGCATGTGGCCGAGCTGCGCGCGGCGGCGGAGGCAATTCATGCCGAGATCACCGCGCTTGGCCCCGAGCGCTTGAACGAGTTCCCGCGCAGCCGCTTTCCGCAGATTGTTGTGGATTAATTGGCCCGCGGGAAGAATTCCAACGGCTGTACACGGAAGAAACGGATTCGACGGAAAAGGCAGGAAACAAGAGCGTCCTTCATGTTGTTTCCGCTTTTTCCGGAGTTTCCACGTACAGGTCGTTCCAGAACTTTTTGCCAGTCACTTTGACCAGTCGCGGTGTTGCCGAACCGGGCTGTCAGCCGTTGCCTTCCTGGCCAAGCATCCACCGGGCCACCTTGCCGGTGCGCGTCTTGGGAAGACTGTCGACGAAGATGAACTCGAGGGGCGGCGCATCACCGGCCATGGCCTCTTCCACGTGCGCCGTGAGCGCGGCGCGCTGCGCGTCATCGGCCGCCGCGCCCTCCTGCAGCACCACATAGACGCGCAGCGGCGCACCCTCTTCCGGCACGCCGCTTTGGGCTACGGCCTCCGCAACCGCCGGATGCACGATGAGCGCCCACTCCACGCTCACAGTTCTGTTGTCGTTCTGCGGCTGTACGCCGCCTTGATCACTCAGCACCCGCAATGCCTCCTATCCAACCTGGATCAGCAAATGCGCGCAACAGGTATGTTCTTCTCATGCGCCATATCGGGACTGCATTGCAGAATAGACTCATGCAGCCAAACTGACAAGGCGCGATGTGCGGCGCGGCAGACCCGAGTCCCATGCGTTTCCATTGCGGCCTGGTGTCCTTGCTTCAAGACCGGTTGCCCAAAATGAATGACGATCGAGCAAAGGAGGTCCTCAATGCCCATTGAAGAAACGCTGCGCGCCTACCGCGCACAGGTGCAGGCCGAACTCACAGGCAACATTCTGCCCTTCTACGCCACTCACGTAGTGGATGTGGTCCACGGCGGTTTCCATGGCTACGTGGAGAATGACGGCGCGGCCCGCGCCGACGCGCCGCGCGGCGTCATCCAGGTCGCGCGCATCCTGTGGACCTTTGCGCGCGCCTATCGCGTTCTGGGCGACACGGCGTGGCTCTCACCTGGCCGAACATGCGTACAGTGCGCTGACGGAACACTTTGTCGATCCAGTCCACGGCGGCGTCTTCTGGATGACGGATTCGCAGGGCCGGCCGCTTGACGCCAAGAAGCTGATCTACGCCCAGGCCTTCACCATCTACGCCTGCGCCGAATACGCGCATGCAACCGGAGATACCGCCGCCCTGGCGCATGCACAGACGCTCTTTGCCTGGGTGGAGCGGCTGGCATGGAATGGGCAGCGCATGGGCTATGTGGAAGGACTGACCAGGGAGGGCGCGCCGGATCCCACATTGAGCGTCGACACGGTCTCGGGACCCGTGTCCTTCAGCATGAATACGCACCTGCACCTGCTGGAGGCATACACGACCCTCTTCGGCGTATGGCCGGACCTGGAGGTCAACAATGCGCTCCGCCGCTGCATGGACATTCTCTGCGCGCGTATCATCAATCCGCAGAGCGGCCATTTCGGTCTTCAGTTTGACGCGGCGTGGCGCCCCCTCAACGACCGCATCTCCTACGGCCATGACATCGAAGGGAGCTGGCTTCTGATGGAGGCGGCCGAAAGCCTCGACGACCGCGCCCTTGTCGATCAGGTGCTCCCGGCGGCGCTGCGGCTTGTGCGCAATACGTACACGTTTGGTCGCGACGCAGACGGCGGCCTCTTCAATGAGGGGGGCCCGGAAGGCGTGCGTGAGCACAGCAAGGATTGGTGGCCCCAGGCCGAGGCGATGGTAGGATTTCTCAACGGCTACCAGATTGAGGGCGACCCACGCTCTCTCGACGCATCGCTCGCGGCCTGGCGCTACGTGCAGCGGCAAATCATCGATCCGGTCCATGGCGAGTGGTTCTGGGGACGCGAACGCGCAAGGTGTGGTCGTGCCGCAACAGAAGAGCGGCCCCTGGAAAGGCCCCTACCACAACGGCCGCGCATGCATGGAGATCATGCAGAGAATCGACCAACTCGTGCAGCGATAGGCGCGTGAAAGGCGTCTCGATCGCCGATTGCACTCCGCCACAGATGTATACTGAACCCGGTCAACCAGTCAACCAGTCAACCAGTCAACCAGTCAACCAATTTTCGGTTATTCTTCATCGGTCGCCCATCCACCGCCCCACGGAATCCCCAATGTCCCACTTCACCGACCGCGCGACCCAATTGCGTCGCAACCACGAAGCGCTGCTTGCGCGCACCAATACTGTTGATCCCGCATGGGACAACGGCGTCTTCGAGCGCTATCTCCATCCCGTAGTCACGGCAGGCCATGTGCCGCTTGAGTGGCGCTATGACTTCGATCCTGCGGACAACCCCTGGCTGCTTGAGCGGCTGGGCGTCAACGCGGTCTTCAACGCCGGCGCCATCGAACTCGACGGCAGGATCTGCCTGGTCTGCCGGGTGGAGGGGTATGACCGCAAATCGTTCTTCGCCGTGGCCGAAAGCGCAACGGGGATTGACGGTTTCCGCTTTTGGGATGAGCCGGTTCTGCTTCCGGAAACAGATGACCCTGACATCAATGTCTATGACATGCGCCTGGTTCAGCACGAAGACGGCTGGATCTATGGGCTGTTTTGCACCGAACGCAAGGATCCGGCCGCGCCGCCGGGCGACACCAGCAGCGCCACTGCACAAGGGGGCATTGTGCGCACACGCGACCTGCGCACGTGGGAGCGCCTGCCCGACCTGCGCACCGCCTCTCCGCAGCAGCGCAACGTTGTGCTCCATCCCACCTTTGTGAGCGGCCAGTATGCCTTCTACACACGCCCGCAGGATGACTTCATCCAGGCGGGGAGCGGCGGCGGCATTGGCTGGGGACTTTCTCCCACCATGGACCACGCGGTGGTGGAGAATGAGATGGTCATCGAGCCGCGCGCCTATCACACGATCAAGGAGGCCAAGAATGGCCAGGGCCCCGCGCCGATCAGGACGGAGCAGGGGTGGTTACATCTCGCGCATGGGGTGCGCAACACCGCGGCCGGGCTGCGCTATGTGCTCTACTTGTTCATGAGCGACCTCAGCGAGCCGTGGCGTGTGACGCACCGGCCCGGCGGCTATTTCATGGCGCCCGTGGGGACGGAACGGGTGGGGGACGTCTCCAATGTGCTCTTTGCCAACGGCTGGATTGCGCGTGCGGACGGCAGCGTCTTCATCTACTATGCCTCGGCTGATACGCGCGTTCATGTGGCCACTTCGAGCATTGACCGGCTGGTTGACTATGTCTTGAATACGCCAGAAGACGGGCTGCGATCGACAACAAGCGTGCAGGCGCGGCTGGCGCTCATCGACAAGAATCGCGCGCAAGGACACGCGCCCACATCAAGCGGGGAGGCCGCATGACGATCGTACAGCAGCTGGATTCACAGGAAGGCAGTTGGGAGTTTCGCGATGCAGGGGGAGATGACTGGCTGCCGGCCTCGGTGCCAGGCTGCGTTCACACGGATTTGATGGCCGCAGGCAAGATTCTCGACCCATTCGTGGCGGATAACGAACTTGGCGTGCAGTGGGTGGCGCGCAAGGATTGGGAGTACCGGCGCACGTTTGTGTGCGACCCCGAGCTGCTTGACGGGGGCCAGCCTGTCGAACTCGTCTGCGAAGGACTCGACACGCTGGCGACGGTCTTCGTCAACGGCCTCGCAGTAGGCTCGGCCGATAACATGTTTCGCACCTGGCGTTTTGACGTCACCCATGCGCTGCGGTCCGGCGCCAATGAACTGCGCGTGCGTTTCGCCTCCGCCGTGGAGTGGTGCGCCGCGCGTGCCGCCGAGCGGGCGCTCCCGCAGGCCAACGAGTTCTTCCCGGGCGCGCCCAACCTGCGCAAGGCGCCCTATCACTTTGGCTGGGATTGGGGCCCCATGCTGCCGACGGCGGGCATCTGGCGAACGCTGCGCCTCGAGGCCGGCGCGCGCCTGACTGATGTCCACCTGCGTCAGGTTCATGCGGAGGGGGCCGTGACCGTTGTCGCGGAGGTTGCTGCAGAGGCGCAGATGAACTGGCGCACACAGATGCGCATCACTTCGCCCGGCGGCGCGGTGTTGGAAAGCGAAGCGCCCCTTGAAGGAGGCAGCGCTGTTGTGGAGATTGCGATCGCCGACCCGCAACTCTGGTGGCCGAATGGCCTTGGCGAACATCCGCTCTATCAGGTTGAGGTACTTCTCATCAATGGAGAAGGCCGCGAACTCGACAGACGCACTATGCGCATCGGCCTGCGCACAATCGAACTGCGCCAGGAAGCCGACAAGTGGGGGCGATCCTTCACCTTCGTCGTCAACGACGTTCCCCTCTTCGCCAAAGGGGCCAACTGGATCCCCGCCGATTCCTTTCCGAGCCGCGTTACCCCTGCGATCTACGCGAATCTGCTTGGCGCCGCAGCCGCTGCCCACATGAACATGATCCGCGTATGGGGCGGCGGCATCTACGAGGACGAAGCTTTCTACGACCTCTGCGACGAGCAGGGACTGCTGGTCTGGCACGATTTCATGTTCGCCTGCTCGGTCTACCCCTTCCACGATCCCGCCTTTCTCGACACCGTCGCGCATGAAGTTGCCGACAATGTGCGCCGCGTTCGCCACCGCGCCTGCCTCGCGCTCTGGTGCGGCAACAACGAGATGGAGGCAGGCTGGGTTGGTTGGGGCTGGAACCGCCCCGATACACAAGACCTCAAACAGGCCGACCAGCGTTTCTTCTACGAGATTCTGCGTGACCAACTGGCCGATCTTGATCCCGACAACGCGTATTGGCCCAGTTCACCTTCCTCCGGCCTGCCCCACACCGCGCCGCAGAGCGATCAGACCGGCGATACCCATCGCTGGGAGGTATGGCACGAGTTGCTTTCCTACTCACACTACCGCAAGCAGACCCCACGCTTCGTCAGCGAGTTCGGTTTTCAGTCGCTGCCGCCGCTGGAAACCATCTCGACCTACGCCCCGCCGGCAGCGTGGAACATGACTTCGTACCTCATGGAGCATCACCAGCGCAACACCGACGGCAACGGGCGCATCGTCGCCTATCTCACGCGCACCTTTCAGTTGCCGCGGGACTTCCCTGCGCTCGTCTACCTCACCCAGGTGCAGCAGGCCGAGGCCATGCGCACGGGGGTGGAGCATTGGCGGCGGCAGTGGCCACGCACGGCAGGCGCGCTCTACTGGCAGATCAACGACTGCTGGCCTGTCGCATCCTGGTCGAGCATTGACAGCTTTGGGCGGTGGAAGATGCTGCACCACGCGGCGCGCCGTTTCTTTGCGCCGCTGCTTCTATCGGTGGAAGACGAGGGCATGGTGATGTCAGTCTGGCTCAACAACGACCTCCCCACGCCGTGGACGGGCACTGTGCGCTGGAGCGTCGAAACGCTTGAGGGTGATCCACTCGCACAGGATGAAGTTGACGTTGCGATTGACGGCGTCTCGTCACAAATGCTTTGCCGCGTGGATTGTGCGGCCCTTGTGCCCGAGGGCGCGGCGCCGGCGCGAAACGATCTTCGTCGCCGAACTGCGCGACGAATCAGGTGCGCGCATTGGGATGTGTGTTGCGCCCTTCGCACCCAACAAGCACGTGGCCCTGCGCGACCCGCAGATCCGGACGACAATTGAGGAGGCGGGCGACAGCATCCTGCTGCATCTCGAAGCGCGCTCGCTTGCGCGCTTCGTCGATCTGTCGCTGGAAGGTGTTGAAGCCGCGGAGGTGATCCCGAGCGACAACGGCTTCGACTTGCCCGCAGGGCGGCCCTGCACGATCACGCTGCCGCGCCCGGCCGGATGGGGTCGCAACGAGGTCCAGACCGCGCTGCGCATCCGCAGCCTGCGCGACAGCTATACCTAAAGGGAAATCGGGCTGAAAACCACAGCTACTACGAACATCTCAACGCAAAGACGCGGAGGCCGCAAAGGAGCGCAGAGGAAGAGCAACTGCCTGAGGTGAGTCAAGTCGTTGCAGTTCTTTGCGATTCTTGGCGTCCTCCGCGTCTTTGCGTTGAGCTGTTCGTGGTGCTGTTGTTCTTTAGCCGGTACGCCCATGTCGAAAGGCTCTTGCTTGGCAACGCAGCCTCCCACATCCCCGAAACCACCCGGACTGATCCGCCGCGAATGGCGCAATGTGCTGCTGCTGGTTGCGGGCGTCACGGTGCAGGCGTTCGCCTATGCGGCGTTCCAGGTGCCGTACAACATTGCTGCGGGCGGCATCAGTGGGCTGAGCCTCGTCGTCAACAATTTCCTTCCCAACATTCCCGTTGGAACGATCTACTTCCTTCTCAATGTGCCCCTCTTTGTGCTTGGCTTTTTCAATCTGGGGCGCTGGCAATTCCTTGCCAAAACGCTTGCCGCCGTCACCCTCTTCTCGGTGCTCACCAATGTCTTTGTCGCCGCGCTGCCGCAGGTGGTGAGCCAAACGCCGCTCACGCAGAACATTCTGCTCAGCGCACTCTACGGGGCGATTCTGGGCGGGTTGGGTGGGGGGCTCATCTATCGCTCAGGGGCGAGCGCAGGCGGCACGAGCATCCTCGGGCGTGTGGTGCAGTTGCGCACCGGCATTCCGCTCAGCCAGGTGCTGCTCATGACGGACGGCATCATCGTCGCCCTCATGGGGCTGGTCTTTGGCTGGGAAAACGCGCTCTACGCCCTGCTGATGCTCTTCCTCTGGGGCATGGCCGCCGACTATGCGCTCGAAGGTCCCGGAACTGTGCGCACAGTGACGATTGTCACCGAGCAGCCCGAGCCGGTCATCCTCGCGCTGCGTGAGCAACTGGGGCGCACGGTGAGCCACTGGCCCGTTACCGGCGGCTACAGCGGCGCGCCCAGGCAGATGCTCTTCTGCACGGTTCACCGGCCGCAAGTGGAGCAGCTTCGGCGCGTCATCCTTGCGGCAGACCCAAACGCGTTCTTCGTGGTGGGCGATGCGCACAACGCCGTGGGAGGTGGCTTTGGGGGCGTGCGGGGGGAGAGGCCGTGAGGGTGACTGATAATTGAGAATTGATGATTGGGGTGATTGGTTGACTGGGTGATTCGTTGACTGGGTGATTGGTTGACTGGGTGATTGGTCGACTGGGTGATTCGTTGACTGGGTGATTCGTTGACTGGGTGATTCGTTGACTGGGTGATTGGTTGACTGGGTGATTGGTGATTCGTTGACTGGTTGATTCGTTGACTGGTGATCGTGACTGGTGATTCGTTGACTGCCGAGAACGGATGAACGTTGATCTGCGCCGGGGGGTGCGCAACGTTCATTGACAGGGGGCCAAGTCCGCGATATCCGCATACCCGATCCGCGTCTCGCAATTGCACGGATGCTTGCGTAGCGGGGGGCTTCCAGCCCTCCGTTTCAAGATCGGGTTAAGCGAGCGGCCGGAGGGCGCGGAAGCCCTCCGCTACGCAGCCCCGCACCTCTGCGCAACGTGCGTTACCAATTCTCAGTTATCATTTCTCAGTTGTCACTGTCTCCACCATCACTCACTTGTCCACCCGCGCAACGCCCGGCAGATCGAGGATCCAGTCGGGGCCGTAGGCTGTGGCGGGGGTTTGGTAGCCAGGGGGTGCGTTGCCTGCGAGCACCTGTTCGGCAATCCAGACGGCGGCCAGTGCGGTCAGCGTGTAGGCTTCCGGCGCAGTGAGGAGGCTCTCGACGGCGCGGCCGTCGGCTGTTTCGGCGCGACCCCACACGGTGGAGTGCGCGGCGGCGCGTTCGGCGTCGGTGGGGCCGGCCGCGCGGGCGTGAATGCGGTACTTGAGGAAGTCGCGCAGCGTGGATGAACGCAGGATCGGCCCGAAGTAGCGCCCAGCTTGCATGGCGCGCACCATGTTCGGCCTGGCCGCCATGTAAACCTCGATGTTCGGGATGCCCGTACTCACCCAGGCGGTGCTCACATCGCCCCAGGGGATGAGCACGGCGTCGCGCGGCCCTGTCCCGAAATCCACGGTACGCGTGCGCGAGGCCGGCGGCACGGTCTTGAGTGCGCCATCCTCGCGCACAACGCCCATGACCCCCGTTGCCATGGACTCGACGGCAGTCGCTGCGGTGCCGCGCGAGACGCCTGCCATGCCACGGAAGGCCAGCGTGAGGCGGTGGGCATCGGGCAGCCGGCGCTTGAGGTGGGCGGCGAGGCAATCCGTGGGGACCACGTCGAAACCCGCTCCCGGCAGAACCATGATGCCTGCCGCGCGAATCGCTGCGGATTGGGCAGCCAACGCTTCAAAGACGCTGATCTCGCCGGTGATGTCGACATAGTGGATACCGCGACGCATGCATGCCTCGACCATGGGCTGCGCGGTGTACATGAAGGGGCCGGCGCAATTGAGTACGAGGGCCACGTCCTCGAGGCCGGCGTCAATTGTCTGCCGGGTCATCCAGGGTGAAGATGCGGTGCGGCAGGTGGAGTTCGTTGGCTTCGACGATCACCTGCGTGGCGCTGCGCCCTGCCAGGATGGGCTTCAGGCCTCTCTCCAGGGCCGCGCGTGCAATGAGCGCACCAGAGTAACCGTTGGCGCCGTAGATGAGGAGTTCTGCCATGGGGAAAGTTCCAGACACCAAAGGGAAACCAGGATGATATCCGCACTTACTGCGAACATCTCAACGCAAAGTCGCAGAGGGCGCAAAGGAACGCAGAGGAAAAGCAACTGAATGGTATTCGTAGATTCGTTGCAGTCCTTTGCGTTTCTTTGCGTCCTCCGCGTCTTTGCGTTGAGATGTTGATCTGGTGCCGGAGTGATTCTAGACAGGCTCGGCCAGGTAGTTGGCAACGGCCGGATTGGCGGCAAGTTCTTCGGCCACGTGGACGGGCAGCCCCACAAGCGGCGGGCGCACGGTGCGCCAGGAGGGGTCATCCCAGCGGCGCGCGACGATCTCCTTGAGCGCCGCAATGACGGGGAAGGGAGCCAGCGCCGTGCGCAGCGCATTGAGGTCGTCCTGAATCTGGTCCGCCTCGGGCGATTGCCACTGGTCGTACAAGTTGCGAATTGGGCCCGGGATAATGTTGGCCAGCGCCGTGATCGTCCCCACGCCGCCGCTGCGCAGCGTCTGCAGCAGCAACTTTTCCGAACCGGCAAAGGTGCCGAAGCCGGGGAACTGCTCGAGCAGCACGGTCAGATTCTGCACATCGCCCGAACTGTCCTTGATCCCCACCACCGTCTGCGGGAAGATGCTCTTGAGCCGCTCAATGAGTGCCGGGCTGAAGCCCACCTGCGCAATCGGCGGGATATGGTAGAGGTAGACACGCAACCTGTCATCGGCCACGCGGTCAATCACCTCGGCCACGGCGCGGAAGATGCCTTCGTCGCTGATGCCCTTGTAGTAAAAGGGGGGCAGCATGAGCACGCCGCCGCACCCGGCTTCGGTGGCATGGCGGGCGAGCATGGTCGTATCGGTGAAGGCGCAGCAGCCCACGCCCACAATCATCTGAGCGGGGGGCAGGCCGCCGTCAATCATGGCTTCAAGCGTCTGCATACGCTCTGCGGCGGAGAAAGAGTTGGCCTCGCTGGTCGTGCCGAAGGGCGCGAGGCCATGGCAGCCATTTTCGAGCAGCCAGCGCCCATGCGCAACCAGCCGTTTGGCGTCAGGCGCATAGGTATCGGTGACGGGGGTGAGAATCGGCGCGTAGACGCCGCGCATGGGTTCGGGTCGAATCATGTTGCCAGGCTCCAGGTTCATTGCACGTTGGGAATGCGAAATGGTGCGGGTTTTGCCCTCATTCTAGCACATGGCAGCGCCGCTGTGCGCCGAACGCTCAATCGAAGGTACAATAGGCCAAACTTCCTGACAACGAAAGGCGTAATCCATGAAAGTACTGGTCACTGGCGGTGCAGGCTATATCGGTTCCATTGTGGTGGAGGAACTTGTCGCGGCAGGCGAGGAGGTCGTCGTCTTCGATAACCTCTACCAAGGGCACCGCGCGGCTGTACACCCGGACGCCATCTTTGTGGAGGGGGACCTGCACAACCGTGCGGCAATTGACACCGCGTTGGCGGCGCATCGGCCGGATGCAATCATGCACTTCGCCTCCTACACACTTGTCGGTGAATCCATGGAGCAGCCGCTCAAGTATGTGGGCGACAATGTGCTCTGCGGCATCAATCTCTTTGGCAGCGCGGTGGAAAACGGCGTGCGGCGGGTGATTGTCTCGTCGACGGCCAACCTCTTCGACGATCCGGAGCGCATGCCGATTGACGAGGATGAGCGCATTGTACCCGGCAGCCCCTACGGCGAATCCAAGTACATGCTTGAGCGCATCCTCTACTGGCTTGACCGCACCGACAAGCTTCATTACGGTGCGCTGCGCTACTTCAACGCCGCCGGCGCGAGCCCGACGCCGCGGCGAGGACCATGCGCCGGAGATGCACATCATTCCCCTTGTCCTGCAGGTGGCCATGGGCCAGCGCAAGTCGATCAAGATCTTTGGCGACGACTACCCGACGCGCGACGGCACCTGCGTGCGCGACTACATCCACGTGCTGGACCTGGCGCAGGCGCACATTCTTGCCCTGCGCGCGCTCGATGCGGGCAGCCGCACCTACAACCTGGGCAACGGCGAAGGCTTCACCGTGCGCGAGGTTATCGAGATGGCGCGTGAGATTACCGGTCACCCGATTCCCGCCGAAGTTGTGGCGCGCCGCCCTGGTGACCCGGCAATCCTCATTGCCAGCAGCGACAAGATTCGCCGCGAACTGGGCTGGACGCCCCAGCTACGCCGACCTGCGCTCGATTTTGGAGAGCGCGTGGATCTGGCACTCGACCCACCCGGACGGCTACGGCGCGTAGAGGCGTGGGTCGAGGCTGGATGCGCAGCGGTTTGTCAGCAAGGTGCGCTACAGCACCGAATCATCCCAATGTCAGACCGGCACGAGAAGAACATCTCAACCCAAAGCCGAAGAGAGAGCAAAGAAACGCAAAGGACTGCAACGAATCGACTCATTCCTGGCAGTTGCTTTTCCTTTGCGTTTCTTTGCGTCCTCCGCGACTTTGCGTTGAGATGTTCGCAGTAAATGTGGATGCCATACCGGTTTCAGTCTAGAAAGCCCGCTTTATGTCCGACACCGACAAGCAGGGGCAACCAGCCAAACCGCAGACGCCGGACGGTGTCGATTCGGTCAAGGCTGACCCCAAAGACGAAATCACCAACAGTGAGCACACGATCACCGTCAATGGGCGACAGATCGACTATACGGCCACTGCCGGGCGTGTGGTCATGCGCACGGAGGAGGGCAAGCCGCGCGCACAGATCTTCTTTGTCGCCTATACGCGGTCGGACGTGGGCAATGCCGCCGAGCGTCCAATCACCTTCTCCTTCAACGGCGGGCCGGGTTCCTCTTCTGTATGGATGCACCTGGGGCTGCTTGGCCCCCGGCGTGTGCTCTCGGGCGACGTCGACACGCCGCAGCCGCCTCCCTACCAGCTTGTGGACAACGAGTTCACGCTGCTGGAAGCCTCCGACCTTGTCTTCATCGATCCGGTGAGCACCGGCTTCAGCCGCGCCACCACGGGCGAAGATGCCACGCAGTTTCACGGCATTACGCAGGATGTGGAGTCCGTGGGCGACTTCATTCGCCTCTACGTGTCGCGCGCCAGGCGCTGGCGCTCGCCCAAGTATCTGATTGGCGAGTCCTACGGGACGACGCGCGCCGCGGGACTTTCGGGCTATCTGCAGGATCGACACGGCATGTTCCTCAATGGCATCATGCTCGTTTCAACGGCGCTCGATTTCATGGCGCTTGAGTTCGAGTTGGGCAATGATCTGCCCAACGTGCTTTATCTGCCCACGTATACGGCAACGGCCTGGTATCACAAGCGCCTTGCGCCCGACCTGCAGGCGGACCTTGACAAGACTCTTGCCGAAGCCGAGGCCTTTGCCGAGGGTGAGTATGCGACTGCGCTGCTGCGCGGCAACAAGCTCTCCGCCGCCGAGCGAGCGGCATTGGCGCAGAAAGTGGCGCGCTACACCGGGCTCTCGCCCGAATTTGTGGAGCGATCCAACCTGCGCATCGAAATATTCCGCTTCTGCAAGGAATTGCTGCGCGACCAGCGGCGCACGGTCGGCCGTCTCGATAGCCGCTTTACCGGCATCGACCGCGATGGCACCGGTGCGGAGTTTGGTTACGATCCGGCCTATTCGTTCATCCAGGGAAGCTACACGGCCACGCTCAATGACTACGTGCGCAGAGAGCTGCGCTTCGAGAGCGACCTTCCCTACGAAGTGTTGGCAAGCCTCTACACCAGATGGGATTACAGCGCCTACCAGAATCGCTATGTCAACGTGGCCGAAACGCTGCGCGACGCAATGAGCAAGAATCCCCACCTGCGCGTCTATGTGGCGCAAGGCATCTACGATTTCGCCACGCCCTACTTTGCCAGCGAGCACACCTTCAACCATCTGGAACTTGATCCGAGCCTTGAGGGCAACATCGAGCGCCACCGCTTCGCCGCAGGGCACATGATGTACGTTCACGCCGACTCGCTTGCGGAGATGTATGGGCAGTTGGTGGCGTTTGTGGGGAAGTAGGTGGGTGATTTGTTGATCTGGGTGATTGGGTGCCACGTCTTGCAAGAGCATTGCGGTAACGTAGCGGCTGCTTCAGCTGCCGTCCTTGCCAATCGCACCGTATCCCGGGCCGACGGCAGTTGTTGAGCATTGTAGAAATAGTTGGGTATGCGCCGCGCCGCGATTGCCGCCATGGGCCAATGAACATTGTCGAGATCGTTCGGTACAGGCCCGCCGCGGCAACCGCCATAGGCTAAAGCCTACGGCTATCCAACCCAAGCCTGCTGAAGCAGGCTGAACCCCTATTTCTCTCGAGGCGACGGTGTCAGTCGGCTTCAGCCGACTTGGGTTGAATAGCTGCAGGCTTGAGCCTGCAGCGGCGGCCGCGGCAAAGTGATTGTGCCGGACTATACTGGAAACGCCGATCAGCTGCCGTCCTTGCCAATCGCACCGCATCCCGGGCCGACGGCAGCTAAATGCTGCATCTCGCAAAAAACTCGCATTACGTAGCGGGGGGCTTCCAGCCCTCCGACCTTTCGGCACAACTGCCGGAGGGCTGGAAGCCCCCCGCTACGATTCATAGGCACACTTGCAAGACGCAGCACTAAAGCAGCCGCTACAAAACGCCGACGCACTTGCGAGATACAGCACATAGTGCTACTTCGTACCTCCTGTACACTTCACCTGCAGCAGCCCGGAGACGGTCCATGGCATTCACAACGCCGACTGTACTGGCTATTCCACCATTGGCCGGCCTTGCCACATATGCCGACGCGGCGCGTCCCGGGTTAGGCGTCGAGGAGACGGTGAGGCGGCTGCTGCGCTACGCGTGGATGGAGAAGCGGCTCATGGAGGTTGGGCTCTTCTGGCTTGCGTCCACGCCCGAGTGGGAAGTGAAAGAGGCGCTGGGTCTGCACCTGCACCGCAGCGCCGAGCATGTGGCCATGCTGCGCAAGCGCATCGGCGAGATGCGCAGCCCCGTGCCGCGCATGGACATTTCGCCGGATCCGGCCATCGACAGCCTGTTTGACGAAATGCTTGCCGCCGACAGCACGAGCGAGAAAATTGCCGGTCTCTATGGGCTGCTGCGCCCGGCGCTGCTTGACGCCTACCGTGCGCATTTCGACGCCGCGCACCCTGTGGCCGACTCGCCCACGCGCCATCTGCTGCGCCACATTCTCGTTGACGAAGAGGACGCGGCGCTCTGGGGTGCGGCCGCCGTGCAGGCCGTGCGCGCCGCCGATGCTCCACGCGCCGACGCATTTGCCGAGCACCTGCGCGCGTGGATGGCTGCGGCAGGGGGCATCCACGGCGAAGATGCCCGTCCCGAAAGACCGCCCGCGGCACGCGCGACAGAGTGCGTTCGTCCCCGATTTCTTCCCCGCGCGCGACGAGCGCTTTGCCCTGCGCTGGTGCTTCGTCAACCCGCAGCGGCAGGTTTCGCTCAATGAGACAATCCCTCTTGACGAGCGCACGCTTGCGCTCATGTGCCGCCGCATTGTGGAGATGGACGTTCCCGAGTATATGACGCGCATCATCGCCCACGCCGCCGCCGAAGCGAACGAGCCATGGGAGTATTTCGTCGAGATGACGCGCCAGTTGTGGGATGAGGTGCGCCACGCCATGCTGGGCACGGTCTACTTCGAGAGCCGCGGCGTGGACTGGAAGCGGCTGATCGCCATCCATCCGGGCATGGCCATTCGCCTGGGTGTGCTTTCGCCCGAGGATGCGCACACGGTACTTTACGCCATAGAGCAGAATCTGATGCCGGCGACGACGGGCAAGCGCCTCGAGTACGAGATCAGCCGCAACGCCAACGATCCGCTTGCTGCGCAGATTCAGGACTTTGACTGGGCCGACGAGGTGCTTCACGTGCACATTGGGCGGCAGTGGCTGCTGCCTCGGCTGAACCTGCGTGGCGACGCAGCGGTCAAGCGCGGCTGGGAGCTGCGTGCGACCACCGCCGGCACGCTTGATGCCTATGTTGCCAACGCCCCGCAGGAAAACTGGTGGCCCGCCTTCGTGCGCGAGGTGCTGGACCACGAGACGGACATGGAGTCATTCGACCTCACGCGACTGTGACGGAGCTGCTGCGAAACAGCGACGCAGAGGCGCGGAGACGCAGTGGTACGCAGAGAAAAGCAGCGGCAAGTACTGCGCAGGGAGAGGATGACAATGAGCAATCTGGACGTTGCGAAGAGTGACCAGATTCTTCGTGCCGCTTTTCGTTACCTCAACCGCTTCATGATCTTGCTATGGCGCTTGGGGCTTGGTTCGTGGCTGAACTTCTGGCCGGCAGTTCTGGGGCGCTACATGATTCTGGTGCATACGGGGCGCAATTCGGGCATCCGGCGACGGACACCCGTGAACTACGGCATGGTCAATGGCGAGGTCTACTGCGTCTCGGGCTTTGGTGCCGTGGCTGACTGGTATCGCAATCTGCTGGCGAAGCCCGAGCTCGAGGTATGGCTTCCCGACGGCTGGTGGACGGGCTCGGCCGAAGAAGTAACCGAACCGGCGGAGCGCCTGGCGCGCATGCGCGCGGCGCTGGTTGGGAGCGGATTTGCGGCCTACGCCGTGGGTATCGATCCGCACAACATGTCGGATGCCGACCTGGAGCGCGCCACGCTGGAGTACCGGGTCCTTCGCATCACGCGTACGCAGGCCCGCACAGGGCCCGGCGGCCCAAATGACCTGGCGTGGGTGTGGCCGGCGGCAACGTTTCTGCTCGCTGCCATGGCGGCCGGATCAGCATGGCGCAAGAGAAGCGAGCGCAGGGACGGCGCATAGTCGTGCGCCCGAAACCACAGGCAATAGACGATATGACGCCAGGGTTGCCCCTGGCGCCGCTTTTTCAGTCGTTGCGCGCCGCAGCGCCTCTCCATTGTCCAACGTCCGCGTCTTCAAGTTTCAGGGATTCTCCGGGCGATTCCGCAGGTCCTCTTGTGCCCACGCATTCAACTTGGTAAACATATCCCGGAAAATGGGATCACGGTTCACATAGTACGCACAGCGAATCTGATGACGCGCATGATCAAAACTCCATGTCAGCAACTGCTTTGCCCTGGTCTCAGGGTCATCAACGCGCACCGCGCCCGCACTTCGTTGCGTGATGATTGGACTGGACACGATATTGGACGGAACCCATGCAGGATTGATCAAATAGGCGACTGCCACGACATCCCATATCTCTTTTGACCACGCAAAGTGATCATCACTGTACTTCTTGAAGGTCTCGGCAAGATAGTCGCCAATTGCTCCCCGCCCTTGAACATACTGCTCAATCTCGGAGACCGTTGTTCTGAGGTGAGTAGTGACCCCTG
Organism: uncultured Chloroflexia bacterium; assembly: GCA_963735275.1. GTDB lineage: Bacteria > Chloroflexota > Anaerolineae > Caldilineales > Caldilineaceae > UBA5069. The sequence continues at coordinate 167,000 of CAVTKJ010000007.1, forward strand.
CACAAGGGATCAGAACGAGGGGGACGCCACAATCCAGCACCAATCTCGACGCAAGTACATCCCCTGCCAGATTAAACTCAACCGTATGCGGCCAGTGCAGCGCGTGCCCACCCAGCCAAACGACAACCAACTTCTCGATGATTCTGGGCTCGATCAGGATTGCTGACGCAATGTTGGTTAGGGCGCCAATCGCAACAACATGAAGCGGTTCCTCCGAAGCCATGGCCCGACCGATAAGGTCAGTCACCGCATCGCTTTGATAGGGATGCTCGTAGTCCGTCAAGAACCCGTTTGATCCACGAAAAGCAAGGTCATCCGGCGGCACACCAAGCCTGTCCAGCAGGCGAAGGATCTCTTCATAGCTCAGGTCCATGCCGTGGCCGGGACCGGTTGAGCGATGATTGAAAAAAGGCGCGGCGTAGATTGCTTCGACCGACAGCCTCTCTGGCGAGAGCAGTGCATAGACGAGTGCAAACTGGTCATCAATTTCATTATACGTATCCGTATCGATGACTATCCTGACTTTGCCGCCAGGCGGACGCAGCCTTTCCAGACGCGTGGAATCCAGAATTGTCGGCGGGATCATGGTCAATACTCCGTCTCTGATGAAGGGCAACTTGAGGAGGTGCATTGGGAGCAAGGCGCTCCTCCAGGTTGGATGACAGTTCGACTGATCGGGCGACCGAGGTGGCTTCCTGGATCGGCGGCCACTGGCCATTGGAACGTTCTGGTCCGGAGCACGCCTCGTCGCGCCCGTCGATCAGATCGCGTCAAGAAGCGTCCTAGCGCGGCCCCATACGCAGCGCACCGTCCAGGCGGATGACCTCGCCGTTGAGCATGGTATTCTCAATGATGTGCGCCACCAGCGCGGCATATTCTGCCGGTTCGCCCAGGCGTGCGGGGAAGGGAACCTGCTGGCCCAGCGACTGGCGCGCCGCTTCGGGCAGGCCGCCGAGCAGCGGCGTGTCGAAGATGCCCGGTGCAATCGTCATCACACGAATGCCCAACTGCGCGAACTCGCGCGCCAGCGGCAGCGTGAGGGCAACGATTCCCCCTTTCGAGGCGGCATAGGCTGCCTGGCCGATCTGGCCGTCAAACGCGGCAATTGAGGCCGTGTTGATGATTACGCCCCGCTCGCCGCCTGCATTGGGTGCATTCCGGGCCATGGCCTCTGCGGCAAGTCGGATGGCGTTGAACGCGCCGATCAGATTCACTTCGATCACCTGTGCGAATTTCTCGAGTGGATGTGGCCCCTCCTTGCCCAATGCGCGCCCGGCAATCGCAATGCCGGCGCAGTTGACAAGCCCGGTGAGTGGGCCAAAACGCCCAAACGCCGCATCTACGGCCCCCTGCACGTCGGCCGCGGAGGTGACATCCGTGCGCACAAAGTGGGCCGCTGCGCCCAACTCGGCGGCAAGACGCTCGCTCGCTGCGGCGTTGACGTCTGCAATCAGCACGTTGCCGCCCCGCTCCACAAGCAGCGTGGCCGTTGCACCCCCCAACCCCGAACCGCCTCCTGTCACCAGGAACGTCCCGCCCCGAATCTCCATGTTGCCCTCTTCTGTGCCAGGTCGCTGAAATCGCCCCCGTCATCATACCACCCACGAAAGTGGCCCACTACTCGATTTCCGCACGGCATGGCGCTCGGCAAACCGAACGCCGTGGAAACGATAAAGGTGTGTTGCAATTCGCGTTGTTGCACTACATTAATTTGGGTATTGAATGTGCTTCCAAATGGTGCTATTATCGCATTTGACGTTTTTGGGATAAGCATAGTTCAGGCGTTAAGCCGTAGTATGTCCAGGGCCTGCCCGCCGTCAGGCGGACGCCGCACTTCATCGCCGGCAGGAATGGAACATTTTGTGACGCAAGAGACGCAGGTATCGCACGCGTCCGGCGCTGCCCCCTCCACGACGGCGGGTTCGGTGCCGGTGATTGACTATGAAGGCAGTCGATACAAGACCGAGTTCTGGGCGGGTCAGGGGCGCGACTATGAGGACGCGGCCGAACGTCTGGCACTCGGTTCTTTGCTGCCGCCAAGCGGCAGGCGCATCGCCGAGATAGGCGCGGGCTTTGGCCGCCTGGCCGAACTGTATCGCGGCTATGATCAGATCGTCCTGATGGACTACAGTCGCACCCTTCTGCACGACGCCGTGCAGCGCTGGGGAAGTGACCCGCGCTTTGTCTTCGTGGCCGGCAATATCTACCAATTGCCGCTCGCAACGGGTGTGCTCGACAGCCTTGTGATGGTGCGCGTGATGCACCACCTGGCCGACGTGCCCGCCGCGCTCATGCAGTTGCGGCGCGTCGTACACAATCGCAGCATCGCGCTCCTGGAGTATGCGAACAAACGCAATCTGAAAGCGCTTGCGCGCTGGGCCGCACGCAAGCAGAAGTGGTCGCCGCTGGATCAAACGCCCGTGGAGTTTGTCGAACTGAATTTCGACTTTCACCCTGCGTGGATGGACCAGCGGCTGCGCGAGGCCGGCTTTGTGGTGCGGCGGCAATATGCCGTCTCGCACTTCCGCATGGCTGCCATCAAACAACGCGTTGCAGCGCCCCAGTTGGCACAGATTGACGCATTGCTCTTCAGGCCAGGGGGGCGCTATCCGCTGGCGCCCAGCGTCTTTGTCCAAGCGCAATCCCCGGGGTCGGGCACGGCGGCCTCCATCGGCACATCCCCCGAAGAGGTTGCGAGACTCTTCGCGTGCCCCGCGTGTGGCCACGAAACCATGGAACGGGTCGATGCCGATCGAGTGCGCTGTACTGCCTGTCATGCATCGTATGCCAGACAACAGCAAATCTGGGACTTCAAGGATAGGCTGGAATGATCGAAACGCCTGATCGCGCTGCTGTGCTCAGCGTGGCGCGGGGCTCACGTTGTGCGCATGCGACAGGCACTTTCGGACTGACACTTTGTCCGCCGGCAGGCCATCAACTGATGGCCGAAAGGGCATTAAGTTTGAAGTGTTGCGCGGCGCGTTTTGCGCCACGCCGAATGTTCATCCGCAGCCACGCAAATTGAGGGCCGCGGATCACGATTCATTTTAACTTTCGCAGACTTCGGGCAGTGGCTCTTCGCTGATTTCATTTTTGAGCCAGGCCATTTCGGATCGGCGAACGGTATTACCTTTACGACGGATATCTTTACGACGGGGGAGACAAACCAATGGCCAAACAACAACGATACAGCAGGCACGTGGAGCCTGAGTTTGAGGTCGACGAGGAAAAGGAGACCGAGAATCCTGCGACCACGCCTGTGCTGGACGTAACGGCTGAGGGGAACGAACCTGCCGCGTCGATTCTTGCACTGAGCCCAGAGGCAGCGCTGGAAAAACTGATCGAGATTGCACGCACGCAGGGTTTCGTTTCGACCGATGATGTGCTGGCCGTTATGCCCCAGGCCGAAAACAACATGGAGCAGTTGGAGGACCTTTTCGACACCCTCTTTCAGCAGGGGATTGAAGTAGGTCAAGCACGCGATGAAGAGGAGCCGACTGATCTCTCGGAGGTTGAAGCCGAGCCCGTGGAAGAGGACACCTTTGACTTGAGCCAGATAGAGATTGACGACTCGATCAGTCTCTACCTCAAGGAGATTGGGCGGGTCCCGCTGCTGACGGCCGAAGAAGAGATTTCGCTTGCCAAGCGCATGGAGAAGGGGCGCGACGCCCGCAAGAATTTGCAGCAGGGCGTTGACGATTGGGACGAGCGCGAGCGCCTGCTTGGGCAGGTGCGCGACGGCCAGGCCGCGCAGGAGCATCTGATCAAGGCCAACAGCCGCCTTGTCGTCAGCGTGGCCAAGAAGTACGTAGGGCGCGGTGTACCTTTCCTGGACCTGATCCAGGAGGGCAATATCGGCCTGATTCGCGCCGTGAAGAAGTTCGACTACCGGCGCGGCTTCAAGTTCAGCACATACGCAACCTGGTGGATTCGCCAGGCCGTGACGCGCGCGATTGCCGACCAGGGGCGCACCATCCGCGTGCCGGTGCATATGTACGAGCAGATCAACCGCCTAACGCGCACGAGCCGCCAGCTTGTGCAGGAGTTTGGGCGCGACCCGACAACCGAGGAGATCGCCGACCGGCTGGATGTGTCGCCGCGCAAAGTCGAGCACATCATGCGCGTCAGCCAACGCCCGCTCAGCCTGGAGATGCCCGTGGGCGAAGAGGAAGACTCCTACCTGGGCGACTTCATTGAGGACGAGGATGCCGACGCGCCCAGCGAGGCCGCGGGCCAGCAGTTGCTGCGCGAGGTGATCGACGAGATCTTCCAGAGCCTGACGCCGCGCGAGGTACGCATTCTGCAGTTGCGCTTTGGGCTGGTGGACGGCTACTGCTACACCCTGGAAGAGGTGGGCAAGAAGTTCGGCGTCACGCGCGAGCGCATCCGCCAGATTGAGGCCCAGGCGCTGAGCCGCCTGCGCCACCCCAGCCGCAGCCGTAAACTGCGCGACTACTTGTAGGCGGCCACGACTCGTTTGAGGTTGCATATCCAGCCAGCAGGCCCTAGCAACAGTTACCGCTAGGGCCTGTTGGCGCTGAAAGTCCGACTAACGTGGAAAAGGCATTTGCCGGAGTTCCGCCGTACTCTTGAAGCCAGTGAGGAGGATGTAGGGGATCGATAGACAGCCATGCAGTGTCTTGTCCAGAGTGGCCTCCGTGTTGAGTCAAAATCTCACCGCGATGCCAAGCCTCCATAAGGCGGCTTTTGGGGATGACCCAGCATTGGGCATGAAATGGGCTGACGCCAAGGCAAATGGCCGCATCATAGTGCTGGTCTCGAAGTTGTTGAAATTTGTACTGTCCAGACTCCCAAAGTGTAGAGAACTTTACCTCGATCCTAGGCCCTTCGATGATGCGGTCAGCGTCGCTGTCTGGTGAGCGCAGCACGTTCAATCCCTTCGCTGCGCACCAGCCTGAAACGAGTTTTTCGCCAATTGCGCCAACCTGCCTTGACGGCCTGCTCCGTATCCAGGCAAAAGGGCTACCAGTCCAGCGATCGTCAGCACTTACGTAGTCCGGGCGAAGCATCTCTGAAATTGCTACGAGAATCTAGACATCTGGATCGGTAATCATAAGGCTTCACAGAATGGCTCAAAGGAGTCGAGGTTGGCTCTGTCTGCCTTGATGCCGGTAATCACACTCGTATTGGGTGTCTCATCGCCGATCACTTCTGGCTCGTACACAGCAAGCCGTTGTCGCATGATTCGAATAGCCGCTGGGTTATTGTCCACCAGAATCCATTCCCTGTCACAGCGCGCAGCGGCCTCACCGAACGTTCCGCTTCCAGCGAAGAAATCGAGAAGTAGATCGCCAGGACGACTGTGTACTCTGACAAGTCGGAGGAGAATCCCAAGCGGCTTTTGTGTTGCATACCCGGTCTTCTCTTTGCCCGTTGGACTGACAATCGTATGCCACCATACATCTGTGGGCGTCTTGCCTCGCTCGGCCTTTTCGGCTCCAACCAGACCGGGAGCCATGTACGGGATTCGGTCGATTTCATCGTAATTGAAGGTGTAGTTATCCGGGTCTTTGGCATACCAGAGAATCGTGTCATGCTTGGCCGGCCAGCGGCGACGGCTGCGTGCACCGTAGTCGTATGCCCAGATAATCTCATTGATGAACGAGTCGCGTCCAAAGATTTGGTCCAGGAGCACTTTGCAGTAGTGCACTTCGCGATAGTCGATGTGAAAGAAGAGACTGCCACGACTGGCAAGAATGCGATAGGCCTCTTCTAGACGAGGCGCCAAGAAGGCCAGATAGTCGTCGAAACGATCGAGGTAGCTGGTTCTGCCCAACTCTATCGATCTATAGCGCTGGCCCTTGAACCCAACTCGATCTCCTGCTTCTTCGTCACGTACGGTCTGGATCTGTATGCGTTGCTGCTTCACTCCGGTGTTGAAGGGGGGATCAATATAGATTAGCTGTACAGAATCCGAAGGCAGGCTGCGCAGCACCTCTAGATTGTCACCATAGAAGATCCTCGACATTGCAATATTCTCCGTGAAGAAACAATTTGTTGAAGTCCATAGTCCGTCCTGGTCGAAGTTTCACGTGAAACATCCGCGGTTGCGTGCGCCGTCGCTTGTGCTGTTCTCGCACTTTTGATTCTTTGCGCTTTATGTGCGCCCTCGCGTCCTTGCTGCAGAACTGTGCGTCAAGTTCTCTCGTCAATGAACGTCTCCGCCTTTTCCACCAGGTCGCGGCTGCCGATGAAGAGCGGCGTGCGCTGGTGCAGGCTTGTCGGTGTAATGTCCAGAATTGCACGCGTTCCGTCGCTGGCGTAGCCGCCTGCCTGCTGGGCGAGGAAGGCCAGCGGCGCGGCCTCGTAGAGCAGCCGCAGCTTGCCGTTGGGCTTGCTCGGATCACGCGAATCGGCGGGATAGTAGAAGACGCCCCCGGTCAGCAGATTGCGGTGAAAATCCGCCACGAGTGAGCCGATGTAGCGTAGCGACAACCCCAGTCCGCTCCCCTGCGCGCCTTGCAGCCACTCCGTATACGCCCGCACGCCGGGCGACCAATCCCGCTCGTACGCTTGATTCACGCTGTAGTACGTTCGCCCTGGCCGGAATCTGAATATTGGGGTGCGAAAGGAAGAACTCGCCCACGCGCGGGTCGAGCGTGAAGCCGTGAACGCCGTTGCCCGTTGAGTAGACGAGCATCGTACTTGAGCCGTACACCACATAACCCGCAGCCACCAGATCGCGCCCCGGTTGCAGACAATCTTCCAGCGTACCGGGCCCGCCCTCGCTCTTGCGCCGGTGAATCGCAAAAATCGTCCCCACACTCACATTGACATCGATGTTCGACGATCCATCCAGCGGGTCGTAGACGAGCGTGTACTTGCCCGGCGTGTGGTGCGGCGGGATGGGAATGACCTCCTCCTCCTCCTCGGAGGCCATGACGGCGACCCGTCCCGTATGATCGTTGAGCCGGTAAATGGTGCGCTCGGCATACGCATCCAGCTTCTGCACCACCTCACCCTGGACATTTGTTGTCCCCGTGCTGCCCAGAATGTCCGCAAGCCCTGCGCGGTTGGTGTGGCTGGCAATCAGCTTGGCTGCGAGCGCGATGTCATAGAGCAGGCTGGTGAGCGCGCCGGTGGCTTCGGGGAAGTCGGACTGCTGGTCGAGGATATAGCGGTCAATCGTGACAATCTTGTCTTCGAAGGTGCGTCGGCCGGACATTGTGGGCTCTCCTGACGTCATACAGGGGCGTTATCTGCGCGCAGTATAACATGCAGAAAACAACACTTGTACACACTCGTTCGCGGATAGCCCTGAAACTACTTGTACGCGGAAACAGCGGAAAGTGCGGAAAAAACATGAAGGCCGCTCTTGTTTCCTGCCTTTTCCGTTGTTCCCGTCTTTTCCGCGTACTGGTGGTGCAATTCGTCAGGGCGTGCCATAGAGGCGTGTGTAGTGGTAGAGGTTTTCGGTGATGAGCTGGACGTAGGCGCGCGGTTCGCTGTAGGTGAGAATCTCCACGAACCGTGTGTCGTCCGCTCCGGAAAGCTCGCGCCACGACTTGGCGTTGCCCGGCCCGGCATTGTAGCCGACCAGCGCCGAAACCTCGTTGCCATCGAGGAAGAGGCGCACCCAATCGAAATAGTAAGCGCCGAAATTGACGTTGATGTAGGGGCGATAGATAAGGTCATCGGACCAGTCCGGGTGCCCCTGCTGCGCCGCCACCCAGCGCGCCGTGTCGGGGATAATCTGCGCGAGTCCCTGCGCCGCGGCGTAACTGCGCGCCCCCTCTTCAAACAGGCTCTCCTGGCGGATCATTCCATAGTAGAGGAACGGATCCATATTGTGCGCCCTTGCTTCGGAGGTAATCAGTTCATTGAAATAGAGCGGATAGACGAAACCTTGCAGGAACCGCGGTGCATTCTCCACGAGTCCAGCAGGGCTGAACTGGAGCAGACGCGACATGCTTGTGATGCTATGTCGATAGGCGCCCATGCGCGCAAACTCGAGTGCCAGCGGATAGAGTGCCAGTGGATCATCCTTGTAGCGGGCGTAGAGGCGATCGAGCGCCTCGTTTGCATTCAAGCGGTCATTGACCTGCAGGAGAAGCCGCCCGGCGCGCAAGTCCTGGTCGGCCGCAACCGTCTCGGGCAACGCGGCGGGATCCGCCACGCCGGCAAAGGCATCCCACTGCCTGAGCCAGGTCTCGGCAAAGGACTGGCTGCCGTCGTCGCCAGGAGCCCGTGATGCGGGGCCCACAATCTGCTTGACGTTGCTCAGCATGGAGGCATCGGTGACAGGCAGCCCCTTGAGTGCCTGCGCGGCAAGGACGCCATAGTAGATATCGGGCGCCCGATCCACCAGGGCTTGCCACGTGGTGCGCGCCTCTTCCGCTGCGCCGTTGGCCGTCTGCGCACGTCCCAGCCAGTAGGCCACAGCAGGCCAGCGATAATCAGGGTATTCGCTCTGCAGGCGCGCATAGGAGACAACAGCCTGGCCATTCAGCCCGGCGCGCAGCGCGCCCGTGCCCACGGCATAGAGCGCATCGGCCGCACGCGTGCTTTGTGGAAAGAGCTCGGCAAGGGCAAGCAGATCAACCGCCGCCTCGACATCGTTGCCCACACGCAGCGCCATGGCAGCACTTTGCCAAAGCGCCTCGGGCGCGAGCGGGTCGGCGGCGTGATCGCGCGAAAGGTGCGCAGGATGCGGCGCGCACCGGCCTCGTCGCCTTGCGCGGCCAGAGCGGTCGCCTTGTCAAGCCAGGCCTGACCAAAGCAGTCGCAGGAAGCAAACTCGGTAATCACCCGGTCGAGCAGCGGAATCGCCGATGCTGGATCCTCGGCTCCGATGTAGGCCTGGGCAAGTCCGTGCAGCGCCGGTGCATAGCGCGCGTCCGTGGGATCGGCGCTCTCCAGGAAGGACGCATAGGCATTGACCGCCGGCAGATACGCCTCTGCGTAGAGATCGATGTTGCCCCGCTGCACGAGGTCAAAATCCTGATTGCGGTTGACCAGTTCGATCAGCGACAGATAGGCGGCGTTGGCAGCAGGCGCTTCGGCAGTGGCCGCGCGCCACTGCTCGATGGCCGCGGGGTCATTGCCCGCGGCGGAGAGCGCCAAGCCTGTCTGATACGCAATGCTGGCACGATACGCGCTGTTCTGCGCAAAATCGAGGATGGCCTGAAATGCCGCCGCTGCGTCCGCCGGGCGACCGGCGTCATTGAAGAGTTGCGCCTCGCGCTCGAGCAGTTGCGATTTGGCGGGCGGGTCCGCCGAAGCGTCGGATGCGCGGCGCAGCGCATCGGCGGCGGCGTCCACATTGCCTAGCGCCACATAGGCGTCGGCGATGCGCGGCTGGATATATTCATTCATCCACGGATACGTTTCAAGAAAGGACCACCAGGCCTGAATTGCGGCGTCATAGGCGCCGGAGGCCTGCAGCGCCTCGGCGCGGAGGAATGTGTCGCGCCCGAGCAAGTCGGCGGCGGCACCACCCGTACTCTGCGCGTCCGCGTCAAGTTGATCCAGCGAAGCAAGGGCCTCGGCAGGCAAGCCATTTGCCAATTGCGCGCGCGCAAGCTCAAATCGCGCCTCCTGCAGCAGCGCGGGATCGAGTTCCGGACGACTCAGTAGATCCTCCAGCGCGCTGAGGGCCGCAACATAGTTGCCCACGCGGTAGAGTTGCTTGCCTTTGTCGAGGAGAAACGCAGGATCTGTCACCACGGGCGACACCGGCACTGCAGGCGTCGGCGTGGGCAAGGGGATAGGCGTCGCAAGAGCCGGTGCACCGCCTACCGGCTGTGCCACAACGCCGTCAATCTGCGTGGCCAACTCTACTGACGCGGCATCCCCTTGCGCACCGGCCGCGGGCGGCGGCGCAACACCGGCCGCAGCCGACGCTGTAGGGGTGTAGGTGGGCACGACATCGCGCGCGTCGGGGTCGTCGCGGTTGCATGCCGCGAGGAGCATCAGCAGCAGGAGAACGACAGCAGCAACGCCAGGTCGCGCCGATCGTACAAGCAGGTTCCGACTTCCATCAATCATTTGTTTCATGGGCGGTGAACGGTGGGACTGGCACGGCGACGAGGGAATGAAACGCGAAATCCTTTGCGGTTCGCTGCTCCATCTGGTATGATCGGCTTTCGCCTGAACGCGCCGCCCGCAATGGAGCGGCGGCTTGCCACGATCCAACTGTCAGGTAGCAGTACTCTACAACAGAGTACGCCAGGATGCGACGTTGCGCCTGCGACGATTGTTCCATTTCCACTTTGATTCCCGTACAGACTCCATCCTCCCTGCCCATGAGCAACCTACCCGCAGTCCCCGCGGACACTTCAACGACACTTGCGTCCCACTACGAGCTTGTAGTGGGCATGGAGGTGCATGCGCAAGTGCAGTCGCACGCAAAGATGTTCTGCGCCTGCGCTACGGACTACGCGGGTGCGCCGCCCAACACGCGCACCTGCCCCGTTTGCCTGGGGCTACCCGGCAGCCTGCCCGTGGCCAACCGCGCGGCGATTGAAGCGACGATCATGACGGGGCTCGCGCTCAACTGCCGCATCAACGAGACCGCCGTTTTTGCACGCAAGAACTACACCTATCCGGACCTGCCCAAGGGCTACCAGATTTCGCAGTATGAGCTGCCCCAATGCGAGGACGGCTGGCTGGATATCGAGCTGCCGGACGGAACGCCGCGCCGCATTCGCATCCACCGCGTGCATCTGGAAGAAGATACGGGGCGCTCGGTGCACGAGGGCGGCGCGACCTATGTGGACCTCAACCGCGCGGGCGTGCCCCTCATGGAGATTGTCTCCGAGGCGGACATTCACTCGCCCGAAGAAGCCTACGCATACATGACCAAGCTGCGTGCGATTTTGCGCGCGCTGGGTGTCAACAGCGGCGACATGGAGAAGGGCGCGCTGCGCTGCGAACCAAACATCAGCGTGCGTACGCTGGAACAGCGCGATCGAGGTGAGTACGGCACCAAGGTGGAAGTGAAGAACCTCAACTCCTTCCGCTCCATGCGCAGTGCCATTGCCTACGAGCTCGAGCGCCAGACGCGCGTTCTCGATGCCGGCGGCAGCATTCAGCAGGTCAACATGGGGTGGGACGAGTTGCGCCTGCAAACGGTGGTGCAGCGCAGCAAGGAGAGCGCACACGACTATCGCTATTTCCCCGAGCCGGACCTGCCGCCCCTGCGCACAACGCCGGCCGAAATCGAGCGTCTGCGCACCGCCCTGCCCGAGCTTCCCGATGCTAAACAGGCGCGCTATGTAGCCGACTGGGGTCTGCGCCCTGCCGAGGCCGCCATCCTCGCGAGCGAGCGCACGGTTTCGGCCTACTTCGAAGCGGCAGTGGATGCCTATGGGACGGAGCCAGGCAAGCCCCAGCGCATGGCCAACTGGCTCACGGGCGAGTTCTTCCGGCTGCTCTACGCCGACGGTGACGGCGCCGACCTGCGCCAGATCAGCGAGACGCGCGTCAAGCCGCCTCAGCTTGCCGCCCTGCTTACGCTGATTGACAACAAGGTGGTCAACCCCAACACGGGAAAACGTGTCCTCGAGACGATGTACCTCACCGGCGACGCGCCGGATGCGATAATCGGGCGCGAGGGGCTGGCAATGGTCAACGACACAAGCCTCATCGACGAGACGATTGCACAGATCTTCGCGGCCAATGCCGAGTGAACTCGAGCGCTACCGCGGCGGCGAGGAAAAGGTCTTCGGCTTCTTCATGGGTCAGGTCATGCGCGCCACCAAGGGCAAGGCCGACCCGGCGCTGGCGAAGGCGCGGCTTGAGGAGTTGATTCGAGGTTAGCGCGAAACGACCGTGCGGATCAAAATGAGATATGGCCGCATAGACGCGCGACCTGTTTGAACACCCGGTATTACGCAGGAAGAGAGACCATGACGGCTACAATGCGCTGCAGGTGGGTGGCGGCGGGGTGGTATGCAGCGGTAGGCGTAATCCCGGTGGTGGGCATCCTGGCAATAGCACTTCTGGCTGGTGTGCGGCTTGCAAGTTCATGGGGTGGCTTGCTGCTGCTCTTGCTGGCACCCTTGTGCGCGGCGCTGATGGGCTTTCTCTTTGGTGGGCGACCACTCTGCATCCCCACACGCCCGTGGCGCGCTGCGCTGCGCGGGGTCGCCGTGGCCGGCGCAGCGTTCCTGCTCTTTGTTTTGATCGTGTCGCTGGCTGCGGGCGGCGAGAATGCCCCTCCGCTGCTGGAACGGTTTGGCTTTGGGCTGCTCGTGGGCAGTGTTTCAGTGGGATGGATGGCACTGGCTGTCGGCGCCGTCACCGGTTGGCTGCTTGCTCGACGCGGCGCTTCCGCCCCTTCCCCTTCAGTCACCCTCCAACCCGAAAGCTGAGCCGTAACCGCCCATGCCCGCACAAGCCACTTCACCCCGAGCAGCAATCGACTTTGGCATCTCCAATACCGACGCAGTGGCACGCGTAGATGGCGCATTGCGACGCTGGACGCAGGTCTACAACGGCGCGCCCAATGAAGATGTGGTGCGCGCCGTGCTTGCGCAGGGCGGCGTCGAACTTGACGACTTCGCGACGCTTGCGGTAACAGGTGGCAGCCACCGCCTGCTGCCCGCGCAGATCGGGCGCACGCGCATTGTGGGCATCAACGAAGTGCCTGCGATTGGCCGGGGTGGCCAGGCGGCGCTGCCGGAGGTGAGCCGCCGTGCGCGCATTCTTGTCGTCAGCGCCGGCTCGGGCACGGCCGTGATTGCGGCGCAAGGAAAGAACTACCGCCACATTACCGGCGCAGGGGTGGGCGGCGGCACGCTGCTCGGCCTGGGGCGCAAGCTGCTTGGCACGGTGGACCCGCGCGAGATTGACCGCCTGGCCCTGGCCGGCAACGCAAACGCCGTTGATCTGAGCCTTGCCGACGTGGTCACCGGCCCGATTGGGACGTTGCCGGCAAACGCCACGGCCGTGAACTTTGGCCGGCTGGCGCGCGAGGACCTTGACGCCTCGCCGGAGGATCTGGCGGCGGCACTCGTAACGCTCATCGGCCAGGTGATTGGGCTGCTTTCCGTGGCGGCAGCGAACGCGCTGCGCTGCAAGCAGATCGTCATCATCGGCCACATGACCGACATGGCAAGCCTGCGCAACGTCATCGGCCAGGTGAGCCAGTACTACGCCACACCCATTCACCTCCCCGAAAACGCGGGCTACTACACGGCGATTGGCGCTTTGGAGCAGGCGGCAGCAGAGGGTTGAGGTGCATGACCGACCGATTCCCGGCGCCAGGACTCTGCTACAATGGTTGAAAATGGAAAGACGATCACCGATAGCGACAGGCGCGACTCCACATCCCTCATGCTTTCTCGGCTCTTCACGGAGCAATCATGCAACCAGACGTAGCAGTCGATCCAATGAGGCCACTAAACGAGAAGCCTTCGCGACTTAGAGCACTTGTAGAAGGGCAACGCTCTGCAATTGTTGAGTTGGCGCACGCATATGGTGCCAGCAACGTGCGGCTCTTCGGTTCGGTTGCTGCCGGCCAGGAGACGTCGCAGAGTGATGTGGACCTGCTCGTTGACTTTGAACCGCACTGCACACTGCTTGACCAAATCGCGCTCGCACAAGACCTTGAAGACATGCTTGGCGTCCCAGTAGATGTGCTCACTGAGGAGGCGCTGCATCCGCTCCTGCGCAGGCGTATTTTGGTGGAAGCAGAAGCGCTTTAGTCTTGGGAAGTTACCACACCATGCGGGACGACCGAGTGTATCTCCAGAGCATCCTTGAGCGAATCGAGCGAATCGAGGAGTTCACCCAGGATGGACGCGAGGCCTTCTTCACCGAATTGATAATCCAGGATGCGGTCATTCGCAATCTCGAGATTATTGGTGAGGCGGCCAAACAAGTGAGTCCGGAGATGCGCAGCACGTACTCCACAGTGCCTTGGCGACGAATCTCCGGACTACGCGACGTGCTGATTCACGGCTACCTCGGTGTTGACTTGACACGAGTTTGGGAAGTCGTTGAACATTCGCTGCCTCCGCTGCGCAAAGAGATTCGAGCGATGATCGCCAGTTTGCCCCCTGATGCAGACGCCCCTGCCTGACATCGCTGCTTACTCCTCCTCAGTCTTCGCTTCACCGGAACCGTAAGCCCGCACACATTTCCAACTTGCGCAATTACTGGCAGAGTGATACAATTTTTTGCGAGTTGGCACGCCGATCTGCAATCTTCCGCGCCGCTCTCGCTTGCACACAGTTCGCTCTCCCCATCGCCTTTTGCGCGCCCTGTGCGGGCGCGCGTATCGTGGCAACCTTCCACAAGGAGCACCCTCGTGGCTGATCGCTCCCCAGTGCTCGTCGCATCCAATATCTCCAAGGCGTTCGGCGGCATCAACGCCCTGGAGGATGTTCAGTTTCAAGCCGCAGCCGGCGAGGTGCATGCGCTGCTGGGTGAAAATGGCGCGGGCAAATCCACGCTCATCAAGATCTTCACGGGCGTGCACCGGCCCGACAGCGGCGAACTCCGGCTCAATGGGCAGATCGTTCACTTCCCCGGCCCGCGCGACGCGCGCGACGCGGGTATCGCCGCCATCTACCAGGAGCCGAGCCTCTTTCCCGAGCTGGACATCGCCGAGAACATCTTTGTCGGGCGGCAACCCACACGCGTGGGCAGCGTGGCCTGGAAGCAAATGACCTCCGACGCCGAGGCGCTTCTGCACACGCTGGGCGTAAAACTCAACCCGCGCACCAAGGCCAACCGGCTCAGCGTTGCGCAGCAGCAAATGGTGGAAATTGCGCGTGCACTCTCCATCAACGCCAAGATCCTGATCATGGATGAGCCGACCTCCTCGCTCACGCTTGCCGAGGTGGCCGACCTCTTCGAGATTGTGCGGCGGCTGCGCGAACAGGGCACCGCCATCATCTTCATCTCCCACCGCCTCGAAGAACTCTTCCAGATTGCGGACCGCGTCACCATTCTGCGCGATGGGCGCTACGTGGACACGCGCCCTATGGAAGGCGTAACCACCGACATGCTCGTCCAGATGATGGTAGGCCGCCAACTGACGGACCTCTTCCCCAAGTTCGACGTTGAGCCGGGCAAGCTGTTGCTCGAAGTTGAAGGATTGGCATGCGACAGCAAGTTCCGCAACATTTCCTTGGTGGTGCGCGCAGGCGAGATTGTGGGCATGGCCGGCCTTGTGGGCGCGGGGCGCACCGAAGTCGCTTGCTCGCTCTTTGGCGTCTTCCCGGCAACCGCAGGCACGATCCGCATTGACGGCAAAATGGTAAAGATCACAAGCCCGCAGCAGGCAATGGCATTGGGACTTGCCTACGTTCCCGAGGATCGCCAGCACCAGGGGCTCGTCCTGCCCATGAGCATCGCCGAAAACGTAACGCTGCCCATCCTCAACCGCATGCGCAGAGGCCCCTTCTTTGACAGTCAGCGCGGAAGGCGCCGTTGCTGAAACTGCTTCGGATCGAATGGAAGTGAAGCGCTCCTCGATCTGGCAGAAGGCGCGCGAGCTTTCGGGGGGCAATCAGCAGAAGGTTGTGCTTGCCAAGTGGCTGGAGACGAACCCGCGCATCCTGATCCTCGATGAACCGACGCGTGGCATCGATGTGGGCACAAAGGCCGCCGTTCACGCGCTCATGAGCAAACTTGCCGGCGAAGGCATGGCCATCCTCATGATCTCCTCCGAATTGCCCGAGGTGCTCGGCATGAGCGACCGCATCATCGTCATGCGCGAGGGGCGCATCACTGCCGAATTTCAGCCGCGCCGAGGCGACGCAGGAGAAGGTGATGCTGGCCGCCACCACAGGCGAGCCGCTTTCGAACAAAGAGAATGCGCCGGCAGCCGCCGCACAACCCCAGGCCACTCTACAGGGAGAAAACTAAGCCCCATGTCCGCAAATGCGTCTGCTGCCCCCACTGCGCCACCCCGCCGCAACTGGCTGTTGCTGCTGGGTCGCCATCGCGAACTGGGCATCCTCTTCTTCATCATTATCCTCGTGGCTGTCGTTAGCTTGCGCAGCCCCTATTTCCTCAGCATCTCGAACTTCCGCGACATTCTGCTCAACATCTCAATTCTGCTGATTGTGGCGCTGGCGCAGACGATGGTCATCATCACCCGCGGGATTGACCTATCGGTCAGCTCAAGCATTGCACTCGTGGCGATGATGGTCGGTGCGACGATTGTGCTCTTTCCCACGCTGCCGATACCGCTGGTGCTGCTGCTGGGGATGGCGATTGGCGCGGTGCTGGGCATCTTCAACGGCCTGATCATCGCGGTGGGCAATGTGCCGCCGATCATTGCCACCCTGGGCACGCTGAGCGTCTATCGCGGGCTTGTCTTCTACTTTAGCCAGGGCAACTACATCAACTCGTTCGAGATGCCGGTCGCCTTCAAACAGCTCGCCAAGGGGACGCCGCTGTGGGTTCCCAACCTGATCTTGATTGCGATCGGGGTGGCAATTCTTGTTTACTTCTTCCTGAACTACACACGCGCCGGGCGCGACATTTATGCCGTCGGCGGCAACCCCGAGGCGGCGCAGGTGGCGGGCGTGCGCGTGCAGCGGGTCATTTTCATGGTCTATGTGATTTCGGGGCTGGCCTGCGGGCTGGCAGGCGTTCTCTGGGCGTCGCGCGTCGAATCCGCCCAGACAAACACGGCGCTGGGCTTCGAGTTGCAGACGGTGGCGGCCTCGGTGGTGGGCGGCGTCAACATCGCCGGCGGCACGGGGACGGTGCCGGGGGTGGCGCTGGGTGCGCTGCTGCTCGGGATTATCAACAGCGCGCTGACGCAGGTGCGCATCTCTCCCTTCTGGCAGCTTGCCACGCAGGGCCTGCTCATCCTGCTCGCGGTAATTGTGGACCTGGCAATCCGCAACCGCGCGGCCCGGGCGACGGACGAGTAGGAGCCAATCATGAGCGACTTCGTGCTTTCCGCAGCCCACCCACTGCTTCTGGCCTTCACCGCGATTGGCGGGTTCCTGCAGGAATGGGGATTGCCGCTGACCGCTCTGCTGATCATGGGCGCCGTGACGACTGCCGTCCGCCCGACGGCGCGACGCAGCGGCGCGAGCATCTTCCTGCGCTGGGAGTGGATGCTCGTCCTGCTGATCATCCTGCTGGCGATCGTCAACTCGATGCTCTCGCCCTACTTCCTCAAGTGGGACAACCTCATGCGCGCCTCGCGCGACTCTGTCGAGGTTGGCATCATGATGCTCACAATGGTCTTTGTGATCATCACGGCCGGTATCGACCTGTCCGTGGCGTCGATGCTCGCGCTGACAGCCTCCTTCATGGGCTGGCTCTTCAACATGGGCTGGAACATCTGGATCGCGGCCGGGTTGGCGCTCCTGCTGGGGGCAGCGGCGGGCGCGTTCAACGGATTCCTCATCAGCCGCGTCAAATTGCCGCCGCTGGTCGTCACGCTGGGCACCTTTGCCTTCTACCGCGGCATGGCCTATGTGCTGCTGGGCGATGAGGCGGCGCGAGGTTATCCCAGTGCCTTCACCTTCATTGGCCAGGGGCGCGTCTTTGGTGACTGGAAGGTGCCCTTTGGACTGCTGCTCTTCGCCGTGCTGGCGGTCATCTTTGGTCTTCTGCTTCACCGCACACCCTTCGGGCGCATGACCTACGCAATCGGCAACAATGAAACGGCCGCGCGCTACTCGGGCGTTCCTGTGGCGCGCATCAAGATGACCATCTACACGCTTTCGGGCGTGATGGCTGCGCTGGCAGGCATTGTGCTTGCCGCACGCTTTGGCAGCACCCGCCCCGACATTGGCCTGGGGCTGGAGCTTGATGTCATCACCGCAACCGTGCTGGGCGGCGTTAGCATCAACGGCGGCAGTGGAACAATGGTCGGAGCGGTGCTTTCGCTTATACTGATATGGCAATTGCGCTTCGGCATGGGTCTTGTCAATGTGCCGGGTCAGGTGCAGGGCGTCGTCGTCGGCATGCTGCTGATCCTTTCCATTCTGACGCCGAACCTTGTGCGCCAGATCAGCAAGAGCCGCTCGATCAGCGGGAAAACCCTCCTGGCAATCGTCGCTGCGATTCTCCTGTTCGGCATCGCAGTTTGGTTCTTCTTCTGGCTGCGGTCAACGTTTTTGGCATCGCTGTAGACGCCGTTCAGGGTGCAGAAATCGCACCGATCATTTCCCAGTCAACTTCGGCATGCGAGTGCCGGTTGAGTTATGCAAGTTTCGGAGCTTTCCAAGGTGGTTGATACCAAAAGGAGCAACGCTATGGTTCGCAAGTTGTTGGTCGTTTCACTGGTGCTGGGTTTGATGCTTGCCGGTTGTGTAGCGCCGGTGGCCCCGGCCGCAGCGCCTGCTGCAGAGGCGCCCCGGCCGCCGAAGCCGCAGCCCCCGCTGCCGGTGATGTCACGTACGTGCTCGTCCCCAAGAACATGGGCAACCCCTACTTTGACGCCGGCAACAAGGGCGCCCAGGAAGCCGCCGCCGAACTCGGCGTTACGGTCAACTACCAGGGTTCCTCCACGGCAGACGCCACCGAGCAGATCCAGTTGCTCAACTCGCTGATCGCCCAGGGCGTCAACGGCCTCGCCATCTCGGCCAATGACTCCGACGCACTTGTTCCCACGGGCGCAGAAGCAATGGACGCCGGCATCCCCGTCGTCACCTGGGACTCCGCGATTGCCGAAGGCGGCCGCAATGTCCACGTCAACCAGGCTGATGCCGCAGGCATCGGTCGCTCGCTCGTCGAGATGGCCAGCTCGATGGCCGGCGGCGAAGGCGAAATCGCGATTCTGAGCGCGACTTCCACCGCCCCGAACCAGAACGAGTGGATCGGCTTCATGACCGAAGAACTCGCCAAGGATGAGTTCTCCGGCCTGAAGCTCGTTGCCACCGTTTATGGCGACGACGATGACGAGAAGTCCTACACCGAGGCGCAGGGCCTCATGCAGACCTACCCTGACCTCAAGGTCATCGTCAGCCCGACCAGCGTCGGCATTGCCGCCGCCGGCCGCGCCGTCACTGACGCCGACAAGGTTGGCCAGGTGCTCGTGACAGGCCTCGGCACACCGAACCAGCTGCGCGAGTATGTGAAGAGCGGCGCGATTCCCCAGTTCGCACTGTGGAGCCCGGTTGACCTTGGCTACCTGGCGATCTACACCCTGAACGCGATTGCCTCCGGCGAGATCGCTGGCGTTGCCGGTGACACCTTCAGCGGCGGCAAGCTCGGCGACTACACCATCGCCGATGACGGCACCGTCCTCCTGGGCGCGCCGACAGTCTTTAGCGCCGACAACATCGACGACTTCGACTTCTAGAGCTTGAAGTTCGACGCTACGTCGCAGAGACGTCGTGGTTCAACGAGAACAACGTCTACTGAATAGCAGGTGAGTGCAAGGGGTGAGTCTACCGACTCACCCCTTGCACTTTGTTCGTTATTTCACAAACGCCTTGAACTTCGCGCTTCGCAGGTGTATAATCGGACTAGGCTCTGCGTGAATCCTTCAAAATGCGTTGCGCCGCAGGGCGCTTTGCAGGCCTACGGCCTGTGTCTTCAACAGAAGCCACCCCCCATAATTGAATCATGCGCAGCGCATCTTCATACTCCCGGAGGGTGCTACGATGATTGCTGCAGATTTTACCTCTCGCTTGCGCATCTCTGACGGCTTTGCCGCAGGCTGCGCCGCGCTCCTTCTCTCACTCCTCTTTGTTCAGCCACTGTACGCGCAAACACGCACGCAGATCGACATTCCCGCTCCGGCAGGGAGCGAGCACTTTGGTGAGGCCGTCGTCACGCTGGCGAATGGCAACTTCGTTGTGGTGGATACACGCTATGATGCGTCGCCTTCTGCGACAGACGTCGGCGCGGTCTCTCTCTACAATGGTGATACGCTCGCGCTGATCAGCCGCCTTACAGGTAGCACCAAGGATGACTATGTTGGCGGCAACGGCATCGTCGCTTTGCCCAGCGGCAACTTCCTGGTGCGCAGCCCACAATGGCACAACGGCGGCGCGCCCCTCGCCGGAGCAGTCACCTGGGTGAATGGCACGCTTGGTCTTACGGGCACAGTCTCCGTCGCCAATTCGCTGGTCGGCAGCACGGCGGAAGATCGCGTCGGCGAGTCCGACATCACGGTGCTGACCAACGGCAACTATGTTGTAAGCGCCCCCTATTGGGACAATGGTGCAACGACCGATGCCGGCGCCGCCACCTGGGGCAATGGCGAAAGTGGCATCAGTGGCACGATCAACGCCGGCAACTCGCTGGTGGGCAGCCGCGCCAATGACAACGTCAGCAGCGAGGGCGTGGCTGCGCTGACAAACGGCAACTACGTGGTAGCGTCTCCTTTCTGGAACTCAGACACCGTAACCGATGTGGGCGCTGCAACCTGGGGCAATGGTATGAGCGGCGTGAGCGGCGTCGTTGATGCCGGCAACTCGCTCGTGGGCAGCACCGCACGGGACTACTTGGGCGCCGGCGGGATTGTCGCGCTGAGCGACGGCGACTACGTCGTCTCCTCCCCAAAATGGGACAATGGCGCCCAGGCAGACGCAGGTGCGGCAACCTGGGGCAATGGCGCAAGCGGCGTTCAAGGCGAGCTTTCTGCCGACAACTCGCTTGTAGGCACGTGGGTAGGAAGCAAAGTCGGCGACGGTGGTGTAACTGCACTTTCAAATGGTCACTACGTGGTGATCTCCCCCTATTGGCGTGATACCGGCTCGAGCTCCAAAGGCGCTGTGACCTGGGGCGATGGCGATGGTGGCGTCAAGGGCGCGGTATCCAGCGCCAATTCGCTTGTGGGCAGCGGCGGTGATGAGATGCTGGGCAGCGGGGGTGTGGTGGCATTGACCACTGGCAACTACGTTGTGGTCTCGCCAAGTTGGGACAGCTTGC
Organism: uncultured Chloroflexia bacterium; assembly: GCA_963735275.1. Classification (GTDB taxonomy): domain Bacteria; phylum Chloroflexota; class Anaerolineae; order Caldilineales; family Caldilineaceae; genus UBA5069. The sequence continues at coordinate 187,823 of CAVTKJ010000007.1, forward strand.
CCACGTACGATCTTGGCGCGGTCACATGGGGTGACGGGAGCAAGGGCATCACAGGCACCGTCTCCAGCACAAATTCGCTGGTAGGGAGCCGTCAGAGCGACAGGGTCGGTTCTGGTGGCGTGACGCCACTTGCCAACGGCAATTATGTGGTGAAGTCCTACACGTGGGCCAACGGTACAAACCAAAGCACGGGCGCGGCAACATGGGGCAATGGCAACGGCGGCACCGTCGGGGCAGTCGGCGCCGGCAACTCGCTCATAGGCACGTCAGCAAATGACGAAGTGAGCTTCGGCGTGACCGCACTCACAAATGGCAACTATGTGGTTCTATCGGCCAACTGGAGCAATGGCACACTATCCAGAGTGGGAGCCGCAACCTGGTGTGACGGCAGCGCCGTGACGGCAGCCGCCGTTTCCAGCGCCAACTCGCTGGTGGGCAGCACACCGTTGGACCGGGTTGGAGCGTATGGGGCTACAGCGCTCACCAACGGCAACTACGTGGTGCTATCTAACTATTGGAGCAACAACGGCGCAAACGGTGCCGGCGCCGTTACATGGGGCAACGGCGCCAGCGGCATCAAGGGCGTTGTCTCCAGCGACAATTCGCTCGTAGGCAGCAGCGCTAGCGACAATGTCGGCGGAGATGACGTTGTCCCGCTAAGCGACGGCAACTACATTGTGCTGGCCGATAGCTGGGACAGCAGCAGCGCAGTCGATGTGGGTGCAATTACGTGGGGCGACGGCAGCACAGGTGTAAGCGGCCCGATTACCAGCGCCAACTCGGTTGTGGGTGGGCAGGAGGACGATCGCGTTGGCATGTGTGGGGTTGCCGCAGTGGGAAACGGCGGCTACTGGGTGCTCTCGCAAAACTGGAACAACGGCAGTATAGAGAATGCAGGTGCGGCGTCGCTGGCCTTTGGGCCGCCCGGGCCTGTGGGCCTGGTCTCCGTTGCCAACAGCGTGCTGGGAACCACCACGGACAACGGCGATCGGATGTCGAGCGCCTGGGACGACCCCTGGCAGCAGTTCGTGGTGGGACGGCCCAAAGATGGCTTTGTTTCGGTGGTCTACCAGACTTGGCCGCTAGCCGTGAGCAAGAGTGGCGCAGGCACGGGTGCAGTCACAAGCAGCCCCGCTGCAATCGACTGTGGCGCAACGTGCCTGGCCGATCTACAGTTCAATCGCGTCGTCACCCTGAATGCGACGCCTGATGGCTCTTCGGTCTTCACCGGCTGGAGCGGCGATTGTTCCGGCACAGGCGCGTGCGAACTCACAATGGACCGGGCGCACAGCGTGACGGCGAACTTTGCATTGAAGACCTTCGCACTAACCACGCAAACCGGTGGGATGGGTGCCGGTGCAATCAGCGGCATTCCTGCCAACCCGGCAGCGCTGCCCTACGGCACAGTGGTGCGCATCGACGCAATCCCTAACGCCAGCAGCACCTTTGCAGGCTGGAGCGGCGACTGCGGCGGCACGGATACGTGCGAGCTCACCATGAACCAGGCGCACAGCGTGACGGCGAACTTTGCATTGAAGACCTTCGCACTAACCACGCAAACCAGCGGCACGGGTGCCGGTGCAATCAGCGGCATTCCTGCCAACCCGGCAGCGCTGCCCTACGGCACAGTGGTGCGCATCGACGCAATCCCTAACGCCAGCAGCACCTTTGCAGGCTGGAGCGGCGACTGCGGCGGCACGGACACATGCGAGCTCACCATGAACCATGCGCACAGCGTGACGGCCACCTTCACGCTGAAGCAGCTTACGGTGACGCTCCCCGACGAGCAAGCGGGTGGCAGCGTTTCCGTCACGCCGGTGGCAGGACAGGCCGCCGAGGCGGACGCTCCTGCAGCCACCTATCCCTATGGCACGCTGCTCCAGTTCACCGCCACGCCCAACGCAGGCTACGCGTTCACGAACTGGGGTGGGCTGCCCAACGCCACGCAGAACCCGCAGCAGGTGACGCTGACGGCACCGCTCAATGTGACGGCGCAATTCGCCCAACTGCCGCCGCAATCGGTTGACAAGCCAGTTTACCTGCCCGTGATTGTGGGCCCGACGAAGTAGCAGGCGCCACACCCTGGCAGTCGAAGCGAGGCTTCCGATTCTGGAAGCCTCGCTTCAGCGCGTCAGTTCCTTTAATCCGACGGGCAACGTGCGCCATGCGCGCAGCAGGCGCAGCGCGTTTTCCCCCTCAACGTAGTCATAGGTGCAGCCGGCTGCGCTTGCTACCTGCGGCGCGATCTCCGCCATCAGCGCAGACGCGGCCTCTAGCGCATTCCAATTCTCCTCAACGCCGCTCGCGGCAAACGTGCGCTCATAGTCTGCCCACAGTTGCGCAGGCAGCAAGGCCGGGAGGTACTTGTTGAAGCTTCCCGGGTTGAGCGGCATCCCTTGCTGCGCCACCGCGTGCCAAACCAGCATACGCTCAAGCTCCGGGCGTACAATGCCATCGAATGTGCCCCTGGCATAGGTCAGTTGTCCCCGCCACAGCCCCTTGGCCGCATAGAGCAGCACCCACCAGAACTCGTTGCACGTGGCTGCAAACGTGCCGGAATCGGGAAGATTCACCAGGTGGCTGCGCTCGCTCGGCGCGCCAAGCGCCGGCACACAACCATCCTTGTCAAGCAGCACCGCAGTCTGGGAATCCGCGCGGGCGTCAAGCGCAATGCGTGCAATGGGAGAGAAGGTGAAATCAATGCGAACGCCATCGGTGAAGATGACGAGCCAGGCCCGATGCGGCGGCGGGTTTGTGGGCCGCTGCACGATCAGCACATCACCAAAGTGCGCCAGCCAGCTTTCGTCCGTCGCGAAACTATCCACATCGGTCACGGCAAAGAACAGATCGTAGTCGCTCAACAGGTCAGGCTGATGGGCAGGGTTGACGCGCGAGCCATTCAGCAGCACGGCGCGCAGGCGGTCCTCGGCCGCAGCGAAGGCGTGAAGTTGCGACAGCACCTCCGATTGGGTGCGCATGAAGGGATCCTTTCGGGCCGACAGGCGATGACAACTTCAAGCCGAGCGGCGTCGCGGCTGATTTGTCCCGTTTCTGCTACAATCTACGTGGTGGGCGATGCTCATCGCGCCGGCGCACTGAACCGGGCATCTGACGTTTCGTGCAAACTATAGCCAGGCGCCAACCATGGAGGAACTCTCCGATGTCGAATCAGACCCCGCAAGGGAAGCCAAAATCAAGCAATACAGTCATTGCGCTGGTTGTCGCGATTGTCGTTGCAGCGGTCTGGTTCATCAACACCGGAGGGCTGGCATGGCTACTGCCCGAACAGTATAACGTCGTTCTGACGCCGACACCCAGCGCCGTAGCCGAGGACGCTGCGTTCGCTCAAGGCGCGACAGGTGGAGTGGAGGAAGCGACTGCAGCGCCCGCTGCGCAGCCTTCTTCCGAGCCCACCGCAGTGCAGGCCGAGGAGCCAACTGTCGCCCCGACCACTGTCCCGACAAAGCAGCCCACGGCGGCCCCGTCGCCCACAATACCCGCCACGATCAACGGGCTGCCAACAATCGCCTGGGACGAGTTGCCGCCGGAGGCCCTGGTGACCATTGGACTCATCGATCAGGGCGGCCCCTTTCCGTATGACCGGGACGGGATTACCTTCCAGAATCGCGAAGGCTTGCTGCCCCCTGAGCGCAGTGGCTTCTACAGCGAATATACCGTCAAGACGCCTGGTTCCAGTGATCGCGGCGCACGCCGTATCATCGAAGGCAGCGATGGCGTCCTTTACTACACGGATGACCATTACGATTCGTTCAGTGTGGTGGTGCGGTAATGGATACGATGCTGACAAATGGCACAACAATGAACGGCGACGGTGCAGGCAGAACAGCTTCGCAAAGTGCGGACATTGAAAATGCGGAGAGAGCTGTCCCAGTTGTGTCGGTGGATGAACTCACTGTCATCTTTGACGGGTTGGCCCCCGGGGTCTATCGCTATGCCGGGCGCGTCGGCAACACCGAGCTGCTACGGTGGGCGCAGGCGCATAGCTGGAGCGCATGGCAGGTAAACGGCGCCGGCGTCAAGAACAAGGCCGACTTCCTCGCTGCGCTCAAACAGGCAATGCATTTGCCTGTATGGCTCGGGCACAACTGGGACGCGCTCGATGAGGCCTTGCGAGACCTGGATGGTCAGCGCGCACCCGGATATCTTCTTGTCTATGACTCCCCTTTCGCCTTTGCGGAAGGGGAACCGGCCAGCTGGCAAGCCGCGCTGGACATTCTGCGCGACGCCGCAGCATTCTGGCAGGAGCGGGGGCAACCTTTCTACACTTTGCTGCGCCACACGCACGGCGCTGCCCCGGAAATTCCGCTTCTGCGCTAAATGCTGCATCTCGCAAAAAACTTGCATTGCGTAGCGGAGGGCTTCCAGCCCTCCGGCAGTTGTGCCGAAAGGTCGGAGGGCTGGAAGCCCCCCGCTACGATACATAGGCACACTTGCAAGACGCAGCACTAAAGTGAAATCTGGATGAAGTATGGATTTGCTGCGAACATCTCAAAGCAAAGACGCGGAGGATGCAAAGGCGCGCAGAGGAAAAGCACCTGCCTGAACTGAGTCCACATCTTGCTTTTCTCTGCGTTTCTTTGCGCCTCCGCGCCTCTGCGTCAAGAGGTTGCTCTCATGCCGGTTTCACTTTAGTGGTAACGGCCGGTGAAGCGCTACCCACGCAGCGCGCGGCTTTCCCGCGCGGCAACTTACGCCACGTGGCGCGCTTCAAGCCACGTTTGCCGTCGCATGGCGCACGGACGGCTGCGACCGAGCCACGCACGTCACCCTATGCTAGACTAAGCGCATGCACAGCGTGGACCCTATTGAAGTGACCACTCCAGCCAACACGGCCCATACTGCTTCGCTGGGCGCTCCCGCATACGGAACGGGCCGTCGGAGCGCGCATACCGCCGATAGTTGGCCGGCGCGTCAGGCGCGCCGCGTCGATCCGCGCGCCTGGAAGTATCTGCTCGTCGCCAGTGATGCGCTGCTGATCTTTGCCGCGTTCATTCTTGCCTACTACATGCGCTACGAATTGCAGTGGTTCCGCTCTGTGGATCCCGCCTTCCAGGTGTCGCTGTGGACCTATGCGCCCTTTGCCGTGGCGCTTGTGATCGTTCTTCTCATTGCATTTCGCCTCTCAGGCGTCTATCCCTATGTCTCGGGGCGCAGCGTCATCGACCAAACCTACAAGATTGCCACCGGCACAACCGTGGGCGTCGTTGTGCTGATCGTTGTCAGCCTCGCCTTCAATCCGCTTTCCTACAGCCGCCTGATCTACCTCTATACGGCCATTCTGGTGACTCTGCTTCTCGCGCTCAGCCGCTGGACCATTTCGATTGCGCGCGGCTATTTGCGCAACTACAGCATCGGCGTGCGCCATGTGCTGCTTGTTGGCGTAGGCGATGTCGGTCGCATGGTGATGCGCACAATTGCCGCCCGCCCGGATCTGGACTATCAACTTGTGGGTTTCCTCGACGACAACCCCTCCAAGGGCTCCACCGATATTGGCCCTTTCCGCGCGCTGGGGCCGATCGAGAATTGCGGCGCAGTCCTCGCCGAGGCTCTCGTGGACCACGTGATCATCTGCCTGCCATGGCAGAGCCACCGCACAATCCAGCGGCTTCTGCACCTGTGCGAGCAATCCGGCGTGCGCGCCCAGGTTGTGCCCGACTTCTTCCAGATGACGCGCGACCAGTTCCAGGTGGAGGAGCTGAACGGCATCCCGCTGATCAGCAAGCGCGCCGTCGCGATTACCGGCTGGAACTTCGTGCTCAAGCGGGTCACCGACTTGCTGCTGGGCGGCCTGGCCCTGCTGCTTTTCGCACCATTCATGCTCATCATCGCACTTGCCATCAAGCTCGACTCCTCCGGCTCAATCATTTATTCGCAGCAGCGTGTGGGGCGCAACGGCAAACTCTTCGACTGCTTCAAGTTCCGCTCGATGGTTGAGGGAGCAGATCAGTTGATCGACTCAATGGCCACGATGAACGAGGCGAGCGGCCCCCTATTCAAAGTGCGCGAAGACCCCCGACGGACCCGCGTCGGGCGATTCCTGCGCCGCTGGAGCCTTGACGAGTTGCCGCAGCTGTGGAACGTGGTGCGCGGCGACATGAGCATTGTTGGGCCGCGACCCAACCTGCCCGTCGAGGTGGCAAAGTACCAGGAATGGCACAAGAAGCGGCTGCTCGTCAGCCCGGGCATCACCGGTCTGTGGCAGGTGTCAGGCCGCAGCGACCTCACCTTTGATGAGATGGTGCTCCTGGACGTCTATTATGTGGAGAACTGGAATGTCTTCTTTGATTTCAGCATCATGATCCGGTCGCTGCCGGCAATTCTGCGTGCGCGTGGCGCTTACTGACTCATGCTACGGAGCCAATCTTGACGCAAAGCCGCAAGGACGCAGTGGAACACAAGGAAGGGCGCAAGGAACCGCGCACTGTGCGGTATGCGCCGCGTTGGGATTGAGTTCTTCGTAGCGGAGGGCCTCCGTGCCCTCATTATTCTTGCGCCACGGCGGGCCCAGAGTGCAGCGGCTACAACAGAGGGCGCGGAGGCTCTCCGCTACGTGATGCGAATTTCTTGCGAGACGAAGCATTTGGTGTGATACCAGTCGTTCTGGGGAGGCCGTAATCGTGGACGACCCGCAGCCCGCAGCGAAGCAACGCATCCTGATCCTCATGAGCATGACCGGTGGCGGGCATCGCGCGAGCGCGCTCGCGCTCGAGGCGGGCTTTGAGCACCAGTTCCCCGGCCGCTTTGACGTTGACATTGTCGACATCCTCACCGATTACACCTTCTGGCCGGTCAACCATTCGCCGCAAATCTACTCGTTGATCGCGACCGAGGCGCCGTGGCTCTGGGGCATGGCCTATTCGACCGAACTCACCCCCACGCTCACGCGCAGCGCCGTGCGGCTCGTCGGCAAACTCGCCCAGGGGAGCATCAGCGCAGCGCTCGACCACTTCAAGCCTGATCTGGTCATCTCGGTCCATCCGCTTGCGCAGGAGATCACGCTCCACGTGCTGGCGCGACGTCCCGCGCGCTCTCCCTTTGTTACGGTTGTGACGGACCTTGCTTCGGTGCACCCGCTGTGGCTTACGCCACGTGTCGATGCGCTCTATCTTGCCAGTGATGAGGCGCAGGCCGCGGCGCAGGCCGCGGGGCTGCCGCCAACGCGCACGCATCTGCTCGGCTTGCCCATTCGCCCCGCCTTCGCCGAGGCGCCCCTCCCGCGCGAGGAGCTTTGCGCCCAACTTGGTCTTGACCCCAATCGTCCCGCCGCGCTGATCGTCGGTGGTGGCGACGGTGTCGGCGCGGTGCAGGCGATCGCGACGGCCATCGACAAAGCTTTTTACGCGCAGCGCATCCAAGCGCAAATGGTGGTGGTCTGCGGGCGCAACGAGGGGCTGCGCAGCCGCCTGGCTACACGCACCTGGGTCACCCCCACGCAAATTCTCGGCTTCGTGGACAATATGCCCGACTGGATGCACGCGTGCGACGCAATCGTTACGAAGGCAGGGCCGGGCACAATTGCCGAAGCGTGCATCTGCGGCCTGCCGATTTTGCTCAGCGGCTTCATCCCCGGCCAGGAAGAGGGGAATGTCTCGTATGTCGTCACGCACGGCGCTGGTGCCTTTGAGGGCGACCCCACGGCGATTGGGCGCACACTGGCCCACTGGTTTGGCGCCGGCAGCCGCGAGCGCATCAAGATGGCAGCCCGTGCGCGTGCATTGGGCAAACCGAACGCCACGGCGGACATTGTCCACTCGGTGGTCAGGCTGATGGATGAATGGGAAGAGTGATTTGACGCACCCTCTTCTCTACGCCATAATCCATTGATACAGAGTCTCATTTACTCCGCGCGCATGGTGAAACGTTTTCGCCGGCGCGTTTTTCCGTGGAGACAGGGTGATGCCACCCACACACCGCGCAAACTCGCACAACCTCTCTGCACCGGCGCTTGAACTTGTGGATGTCACAGTTGCGTACGGCAACGTCGTCGCCCTCGATCACCTGTCGATGACGCTCAACCGCGGCGACCAATGCGCCGTCGTCGGCCCCAATGGCGCCGGCAAGAGCACGCTCTTTCACGTCATTGCCGGCGTGCTGCGCCCGGACCAGGGCGAAGTCAACGTCTTCGGCAGCGGCCCCGGCGGCCACATCTGCGTGGGCTACGTGCCACAACGCGCGCGCGTCGACGTCAATTTCCCTGTCACCGTGGCCGACGTGGTGATGATGGGCCGCGCCGGGCGTATCGGGCTGCTTCGCCGCCCAAGCCGCGCCGACCATGCCGTTGTGCAGGAGGCACTCGCACAGGTCGACCTGTTGCCACTTGCAGATCGCCCGATTGGCGCGCTCTCGGGTGGCCAGCAACAGCGCGTGCTCCTGGCGCGCGCATTGGCACAGGAGGCCGAAATCCTCCTGCTCGACGAACCTCTGACAGGACTCGACCAGCCCAGCCAGGATGCGCTGCTCGCCACGCTCAACGTCCTGCGCGACCAGGGCATCACTCTACTCGTGGCCACCCATGATCTCAACCAGGCCGCCACGCGCTTTCCGCTTGTGGCGCTGGTCAACCGGCGGCTGATTGCCTTTGGCCCGCCGGCGCAGGCGCTCAACCCGGCCGATCTCGCCGCGGCCTTTGGCAGCCACGTTCACGTCGTCCACACAAATGAGGGCGACCTGGTGGTGACGGATACCTGCTGCGACGATACACACCTGCTGCCGCAAGCCGTGGTGGGACGCAGTGAAGGCGCTGTCGCCCTGCCCGCCTATGAGGTGGCGGTGGACGGCAAACGCGCAAAAGGGCCTGTGTAATGGCGATCTTCAGCTGGCTTTGGGAGCCGCTGCAGTACGGCTTCATGGTGCGCGCGCTGCTGGCGTCGATCATCGTGGGGATCATCTGCCCGGTGATCGGCACGTACATGATTCTGCGCGGCATGTCCTTCTTTGGGGATGCGCTTTCGCACTCGATCCTGCCCGGCATTGTCATCGCCTATCTGCTCTCGCTACCTCTGGCGATTGGCGCACTCGTTGCCGGTGTGACGGCAGCAATCTTCATCGGCTTCATCAGCCAGCGCGGCAACGTGCAGGAGGACACGGCGATCGGCATCGTCTTCGCGGGCGCATTTGCCCTCGGCGTGGCACTTATGAGCACGGTTAACGGCTATTCGGTGGACTTGATGCACATCCTCTTCGGCGACGTCCTGAGCGTCTCCTGGGCGGACATCTGGTGGACCCTGGCCCTGGGGCTGGTTGTGCTGACGCTTGTGATTGCCTTCTTCAAGGAACTTGCGATCATCACCTTCGACCCGACGCTGGCGCTCGTGTTGCGCCTCCCGGCGCGCATGTTGCGCTACCTGCTGCTTGTGCTGATTGCATTTACCATAGTCGTTTCGCTACGCACCGTAGGTATTTCGCTTATGCTTGCCATGCTGGTAACGCCCGCCGCATCGGCGCAATTGCTTACCCGGCGTCTGCCGTGGATGATGGTTGTGGCGGCAACGATTGGCGTCTTCTCGAATGTGACGGGTCTCTACATATCCTTCGCCCTCAACGTCGCATCCGGCCCGGCGATGGTGCTCGTCGCAACCGCCATCTTCGCGCTCGTGTTCCTGATTGCACCCGAACGCGGACTACTCTGGCGACGGCTTCACACTGTCCAGACTGCTTGAACTCCGATACAACGCGGATTAGAACCAAGGAGATCCCCGATGAGCATCAAGGCCGACCACTGGATCCGGCGCATGGCGCAGGAACAGGGCATGATCGAACCCTTCGTCGAAAACCAGGTGCGGCAAGGGGTGATCTCCTATGGGCTGAGCAGTTTTGGCTACGACATTCGTGTGGCCGACGAGTTCCGCATCTTCAGCGCGGCCACGGGCCAGCTCAGCGTCGTCGATCCCAAGCTGATCGACGAGCGCGCGATGGTGCATTACCAGGGCGAGGTCTGCATCATCCCACCCAATTCGTTTGCGCTGGCGCGCACGATGGAGTACTTCCGCATTCCCCGCAACGTGTTGACGATTTGCCTGGGAAAAAGCACGTATGCGCGTTGCTTTCGCGGCGACACGCGCGTAGCACTGGTGGACGGCACGGCACCAACGCTGGAGGAAATGGCCCGCCGCGCCGAAACCGGTGAGCTCTTCTGGGGCTACAGCATCGGCCAGTTTGGCCGCGTGATGGTCACGCTGCTCGAACAGCCACGGCTGATTGGGCAGGATGCGCTGATCGAAATAGAACTTGACAACGGGGAGCGAATTGCCTGTACGCCGGACCATGAGTTCGTCCAGCGCGACGGAAGGCTGTCGCAGGCCGACGCGTTGCGCCCGGGCGACTCACTTATGCCTCTTTACCGGAAGCCGGCGCGGGGCTACGAGATGGTTTATCAGCCCTCAAACAGACATCTGTATCCCACCCATTTGCTGGCCGACGAATGGAATCTGCGCCACGGGCTATACTCGAACACGCCCGGCACGCATCGTCACCACATTGACTTTGAGCGGCACAACAATCGGCCTGCACTTCCCCCAATTGAGCCGGCCCATCACGATGTGCGCCTTGCAGATAACCACAAAGTCACCTCAATACGGAGCCTGCCCGGCATACATGATGTCTACTGCCTGACGGTGCCGGAGGCAGGAAACTTTGCGCTTGAGTCCGGCGTCTTTGTCCGCAACTGCGGAATTATCGTGAATGTCACGCCATTCGAGCCGGAATGGGAAGGCTTCGTCACGATCGAAATCTCCAACACAACGCCGCTGCCCGCCAAGATCTACGCCAACGAGGGCATCGCCCAGGTGCTTTTCTTCGAGGGCGAGCAGCCCGACGTCTCCTACGCCGACCGCAAGGGCAAATATCAGAAGCAGACGGGCATTACGCTGGCGCGGCCCTGAGTGCCTGCAATGAATTCCTCCGCAGCGTCACACAAACCGCGCAAAGACTCGCGGCATTGTTGATTTGGCAAGTGGAAGTATCATGGTTTTGTTGGAAAACAAGACGTGCCGGCCACCAATAACCAGTTGTCCGAATTATTCGTTCTTCGCAGTACCGCTGACCTTCCAACCACTCCACAACGGCGCAGATCAATTCAGGGGAAGAAATGATGAGCCAGAATGCCGTGAAGCGTCTTTATCTGATGCAGGTCGGGTCCGTGCCGGCTTACCAGATTCCGATTGTCTGCTATCTGGTGCAGATGGAAGACGGCCAAAATGTCCTGATTGACAGCGGTCTCCCTGTCATCATCCCGGAAGCACATCAAGATTTCGTGAACGGGCAAATGGTTCTGGAACAGCTTGCCACGATTGGCCTGCAACCGGACGACATTGACATGGTCATTTCGACACATTATGACTTCGATCATTCGGGCAGTCACGGGGCCTTCACAAAAGCGAACTATGTTGTCCAGCGCGCTCACCATGAACTGGCGCCGGGTAACGAACGCTTTGCATTCACACGTCCGCAGTGGGATCAACCGATGGCGCGAATTCAGCTCGTGGACGGCGACACGGAACTGCTACCGGGAATCACGTTGATCGAGACCAGCGGGCATGTTCCCGGTCACCAATCGGTGCTGGTGCGGCTGCCGAAAACGGGCACGGTTCTCCTAACGATTGACGCTGTATCCTTCGGCGCGGGCTTTGTTCGTGACCTGGCGGACGATGGCAGCGACCCGGATGCCGCAGCGATTCGCGCCAGCACGAACAAGCTGCTTGATCTGGTGGAATCGGAGAATGTTGGGCTGGTGATTTTCGGTCATGATCCGGAACAGTGGAAAGGGCTGAAAAAGCTGCCGGCCTATTACGAGTAAGGATGCCGGCACCTCTTTCCCCCCCCAACCACTTTCCCCCAAAGAAACGCAAAGGTGTGCGACAAATCGACTCAATCCAGGCAGTGGCTTTTGCACTGCGCTCCTTTGCGCCCTCCGTGCCTTTGCGTTGAGTTGTAGTAGTGTCTGTGGATATCATTCCGGCATCACTTTGGATGCTGCAGGAGCCATTCCCATGCGTGATTCAGCGACAAGTCGGCCGCCCAATGCGCGCCGCGCGCTGGGGGCCGCCGGCGAGACAATGGCCGCGCAGGCCCTCGTCGCTGCCGGCCTCACAATTGTTGAGCGCAACTGGCGCTGTGTGGGCCTCGGGCTGCCGGGCGAACTGGACATCGTCGCCGAGGAGGAGGGCCCGGACTACACCCAGGGGGGTCGCCCAGCCACGTGGCGCGTGATTGTCGAGGTGCGCACGCGCCGGGGCAGCAGCCACGGCACGGCGCTGCAGTCGGTGGATGCGCGCAAAGCGGCGCGACTGCGTGCGCTGGCATCCGCCTACATCGCTGAGCGCGCATGGCAAGGGCCGTGGCGCATCGACGTGGTCGCCATTCAAATGGACGCTACGGGGCGCCTGCTCGGAATCGAACACATCCGCCACGCCGTGACAGGCTGAAATGCACAAACATCTGACGCAAAGGCGCAGAGGCGCAAAGGAACGCAAAGAAAGGCAACATCGAGAAAGGAAGTTCTTGCTGTTGCCTTTCTCTGCATTCCTTTGCGTCTTTGCGCCCTTGCATCGAGGTTTTATTGATGGAGTGCGCGCGTGCGCCCGCTGATTGTGCTGCTGGGCCCAACGGCCGTGGGCAAGACGGCGCTCAGCCTCACACTCTGCCGCCGCTGCGCAGGCGAAATCCTCAGCGCCGACAGCCGCCAGATCTACCGGGGCATGGACATCGGCACGGCCAAGGCCACCCCTGCCGAGCAGGCGCAAGCGCCCCACCACCTCATCGACATCAGGAACCCCGATCAGACACTTACCGTCGCCGAGTTTCAGACGCTGGCGTACTCCACGATTGGCGCGCTGCATGGTCGTGCGCGCGTTCCCTTCCTCGTGGGTGGCACGGCGCTCTACGTGCGCGCCGTGACGCAGGGTTTGCGCATTCCCGAGGTGCCACCCAACCCCATCCTGCGCGGCGAACTTGAGGCCACCCTCGCCGCCGAAGGCCTCGCGCCGCTTGTCGACCAATTGCGCGCGCTGGATCCTGCCACTGCGGCCGCAATCGACCTGCGCAATCCCCGCCGCGTTGTCGCGCGCGCTTGAAATATTTCTGACGACCGGACGTTCCAAGGTGGCCATGGAAGGGGCCGACCCGCCACCGTATAAGATTTTACAAATCGGCTTGACGCGGGCGCGGGCAAGCCTGCACGCACGCATTGATGCGCGCGTCGACGCGATGATCGCTAATGGTTTGGTGGAAGAAACGCGCCGCCTGCTGAGACTCTACGATCCGGCGCTGCCGGCGCTCTCCAGCCTGGGCTATCGTGAGATTGGCAGCTTCCTGCGCGGCGAACTTGCGCTGGCCGAGGCGGTCGCGCGCATCAAGACCGAAACGCACCGCTTCGTCCGCAACCAGGAAACTTCATTCCGCAAGCTGCAGGATGTGGTATGGTTTGATCTTGATGACGTGGCTGAAGGAACAGTGGTCGAGACGGTGGATGCGTTTCTGCGTGCGCAGGCGTAGGAGCGAGGGAACAAAGGGAGCGCAGGGACGAAGGGAGGAGGGAACGCAGGAAGCGAAAGGGAACGAAGAGATCAAAGGCACCTGGACTGCGGTTGCTTGTGATCCCTGCGTTCCCTCTGTTCCCTTCGTTCCCTCCGATTGCTGCTACCGCCGCCGATTCAGGATCGACACATAGTAAAGCAGCGTGGCAAGCGACTGCACAGCCGCCGCCACATAGGTGAGGGCCGCGGCATCGAGCACCTTGTCCACCCCCTGCACCTCTTGCGGCGTAAGAATACCGTTCGTCACGAGCACCTGCTTGGCGCGGCTGCTGGCATTCAATTCCACAGGCAGCGTGATCAGCGCAAAGACCGCCGTCGCGCCAAAGAAGATGATTCCCAGCCACGCCACCGACGTGATTTGAAGCAGCAATCCAACAAAAAAGAGCGCCGGCCCAATGTAACCGCCCAAACGCACCGCAGGCACGAGCGAGCTGCGCAACTTGAGCGGGGCGTAGCCAACCTGGTCCTGCAACGCGTGGCCGGCCTCGTGCGCGGCAACACCAACCGCAGCAATGCTTGCCGTGCCGAACACTCCTTCGCTTAGCCGCAGCGTCTTGCTGCGCGGATCGTAATGGTCCGTCAGGTTGCCGCCAACGCGCTCAACATCGACATTCTGCAGCCCGCTATCATCCAGCAACATGCGCGCGGCCTGCGCGCCGGTGAGATTGCGCCCCGTGGGAACTTTCGAGTAGCGCGCAAAGGCTCCCTTGACACGCGCCTGCGCCCACAGTCCCAGCAGAAGCGGGGGGATGACAAACAGGAAGTACATCGGGTCAAAGTACATAGATGGATGGCCCTCTCCTACGACCAAAGCTGCCGTGCGATGCATCTCGACGAAATGTGACCTGGCGATGCAGCAGCAGCGCAACGTGTCTGATCCTATCATCACTACGTATATACGCTGATTAGAGTTGCATCAGAGTTCTGTTAGTGGCCAAAGTGCGCGGGTTTGCATCAGGCAGCACGGTATCGTCTCTCGTACCACGCAATCCACACCGCGAAAGGACGCCCTGCAGCGGCCGCTTCACTCCGTCGAGCGGGCGCTGCGTCTGCGAATCAACGCCGCCACTTGGGCAAGCTCGGGACTGCGCAGCAGCGCGCTGACGCCGACGAAGATCGCCGCGCCGCCCAACAGCACAGCAACGTCGAACGCAAAGCGAACGCCACCCGGCTGCGCGCTCGCCCATTGCGCGACGGGATAGAGCACTGCGCCCATTACGAGCGCGGCAATCAGGGTGCGCCCCACCGACGCCGCGAGGGTGCGCCCATCCACCCCTCCCAGTCGCCGCCGCAGCAAGAGCAGCATCAGCAGCGCCTCGAGCAGCGTAGCCGTGGAATTGGCCAGCGCGAGCCCGCCAAAACTCAGGTAGCGCACCCACCAGATGCCCAGCAGAATATTGAGCGTCATCGCGCCAATGCCCACGAGCACCGGCGTCCACGTGTTGTGCAGCGCGAAGAAGGCGCGCACCATGATCTCCAGTGAGCCGTGTCCCACAAGGCCCAGCGCGTAGAAGGCGAGCGCATAGGCCACCATCGCCGTGCTTTCAGCGGTGAAACTCCCCCGCTCCAGCAGCAGGCGCACGATCAGCGGGCCAATCGTGATCAGCCCGATTGACGAGGGGATAATCAAAAAGAGAACTGTGCGCAGCGTCTGTGAAAAGGTGCGGCGCATTGCGTCAAGATCGCCCGCGGCTGTTTGCGCGGCGAAGGTGGGAAAGACCGCCGTCGCCACCGATTGCGCAAAGATGCCCAGCGGCAGCAGCATGATCAGCCACGCATAGTTGAGCGCGCTCAGACTCCCCGTTGCCAGACCACTGGCCAGCATCGTATTGACAAGGAACTGCATCTGCACGAAGAAGAGGCCGAGCACGCGCGGCCCCATCAGCCGCAGGACCTCGCGCACACCGGCATCGCGCAAGCCGGCGCTGCGCGGCCCCCGCCAGGGCGTGTAGACGACGCCTGTGCGCACGAGCTGGGGCAATTGCACCAGCAGGTGCAGGACCGAACCTGCGACCACGCCCCAGGCCAGCCCAATGATGCCCATGCGCGGGGTCAGCCAGATGGCGCTGGCGATGATCGCCAGATTGTACGCGACCGGCGCGGCAGCAGGCCAGAGAAAGTGCTGGGTGGCGTTGAGCGCGCCCATGACGAGCCCCGAAGCGCCGAAGACAACGGTGCCCAACAGCATGATGCGCATCAGGTGGACGGTAAGCGCTTGCTGCTCGGGCGGGAAGCCCGGCGCGATGACGTTGGCCACCAGCGGCACGGCAAAGACGATGGCCAGTGCCGCGAGGCCAATCAGCAGCAGCGTCACAAGGTTGAGCACACGGCTGAAGAGCAGCCACGCGCCCACCTTGTCCTGCTTCACCCAATAGCCGGCAAAGACGGGAATAAACGAACTGCCCAGCGCTCCCCCGGCAACAAGTTGAAAGAGGAGGTCAGGTACGCGGAAGGCCGCGAGGTAGGCATCGTACTGGGCAGAGGTGCCGAAACGCGCGCCGATGATAATCTCGCGTGCCAGCCCCGTGAAGCGGCTGAGGACGAAGAATGCCATGACGATCAGCGCTGCACCGGCGATTCGGCGCGCCGACGCGTTCGCGGCTGTGGGAGCGCTCACGCTTTCGACCGCGCCCGCGACTGCCGCGCCGTCACTTGACGCTTCAAGCATGGGGGGAGGAGCTTCGGCAGAGGCCGGAGGCGGAGGGGGCAGGGGCTGCGGGGTTGCACTCATGTGGAGATTATAGCAGGCGGTCGGGATGGCACGGCCATCGCACGCACCGCTTGTCAGTTTAGAACGGATGACCTACAATAGCGCCATTGTTGCGCTACTCACTTGCGTTCCATCCGCCACCCTACAGGCCCATATGACCGGTTCCTATCTCACAATCAGCGCCTGGCGCGAAATCCTGGCTCGTCTCTTCACCACGCTGCCGGCGCAAGACAACGTTACGCCCGAGTGGCTGGTAAATCCTGCCACCAAGCGGCGGCTCAAACTCGACAAGCTCTACCCTGACCTTGGCATAGCCGTCCGCTTTGAGGGCCTGACTGCCAAGGGACAGGGACGCCAGAGCGACTGGGAAGCTGCAGAAGCGGAACAGCGTGACGGCACGCGCGAAGAGCTCTGCCGGCGTAATGGCGTTGAACTTGTGCGCATCGAGACGGACAGCGAGGAGCCGCTCAAGACACTTGACGCACTGCTGCGCGCCATCAGCCGCGCCGGGCGCACCATCGAGCAAAGCAGCCGAACGCCTGCCGACAAGGTGCGTTGGATGACAATCATCGGCGCGGCACGCGACCGCGCCAACACGATCCGCACGAGCATGGCGCGCAACAGCGATCAGGCGATGGCCACGCTGGCCGAAGCGTGGCGCGACCGCGAGACGGCGCTTGCCGCCACGCCTGATCCTGCACCACGCCCGCCACCCACTGCAGGCTGGCGCATGGAACTCTACGAGGGGCAGCGCCTAACGCACGAGCGCTTTGGCCCCGGCGTCGTCACAGCACTGGCGCCAAATGGCGACGGCGATACCAAGGTGACGATCCTGTTTGACGGCGCGAGTGAGCGCACCCTGCTGCTTTCACTTGCCTACGACAAGCTGTCACCAGAGTGACACCCGAACACAAGCCAACAGCAACACGGAGACACGGAGGGCACGGAGGAACACGGAGAACAGCCCGACCTGCGGTTGCACTTCTCCGTGTTCCTCCGTGCTCTCTGTGCCTCCGTGTTGCTGTTCTGCCGTTCTGCAGTTCTGCTGTCGGTTCTGCTCCGGCGTCACGCCTGGCGGGCTATCAGTGCCAAACAAAGGGCGAGTGTGCTTGCGACGCACACCCGCCCTTGACTTCTGGATTCGGTCGCGCCAAGCCCATGCGCGCACTCCGGTGACTGACCGTTATCCCTCAAACGGCTCGCTGGGATAGCCGGGCGAGGCATAGGTGCTGCGCGTGTCAGGCTGGCTCTCCTGGTGCATGCGTAGGAGCAGGGCCGCTGTGAGGCGCGAGTTTTCTTCAATTGCCAGGAACATGTTGATGTACTCGGCAAGTGCGAAATAGATGACGAATAGAATGAGACCACCCAGGGCGGCAAGAACACCCGCAATGACACCCCCTGCGCTGGCGCCCAACAGATTGAATATGGGCCCGATGACGGGCATGGAAACCATGCTCGGTGTATCAAGGAAGTTGCTGAAGTTGCTCAACCCCGCCACAACGCCCACAAGAACTGCAATCGCCAGAATAATCCAAGCGATCACCCTGAGTACGGTTGCAACAAATCGAAGCATACCAAAGCGCTTGGGAACAGTCATTCCATCCTCCCGTCTGGTTCGTGGGCTATCAGTTCGGTTGTGCCGGTGAATATGAAGGAATCTCGAGCGGACCAATAGGCCGCGCCCGGCTGCTGTTGTGCAGTTCGCGCTATCAAAGCACCGTCATTCTACACGATTCTCGACAAATGCAATAGTCGCTCAGCGTCATGGGCAGCCGACTGCAGCGAGGCTTTCAAAGTCGGAAGCTTCGCTGCGATCGTGCAAGCGATGCAGCCTGCCGCGCGTACATTGCTTGTGATAGAGTGGCTGGTGTCGCTTCCGCATTGGGATTGCGCGAAATGGAAGCGCAGGAGGAAGCGCGTGCCCCGTATCACCCACGCTCGCGTCGCTGCCATACTCACGGCGATCATGGGAATCGTCAACATGGTTTCGGCTACGACGCCGGGGCTGCGTTCGCGCGTGCGCTGGCTGATGGGCATCTCGCCGCTCGAGGTGCGTTTTGGCAGCCATCTCACCGCCGTTCTGCTGGGCTTTGCGTTGGTCGTGCTCGCCTACGGCCTCTGGCGCCACAAGCACGCGGCCTGGCTGCTGACGATCGCCGTTCTTCTCGGCTCAGCTGCGGCCCACCTGCTCAAGGGGCTCGACTACGAAGAAGCAACATTGGCCCTGACGCTCGCACTCTACTTATGGTTCATTCGCAAGCAGTTTCGCGCGCGGTCCGACCCGCCTTCCGTGCGCCAGGGAATTGGCGTGCTCATGGTGGCAATGCTCTTTACGCTCACCTACGGCACCGTCGGCTTCTTCTTGCTTGACCGCTCGTTTGCCGTGCAGTTCAGCCTGGGCGATGCGCTGACCGAGACCTTTACGATGTTCACCCGCTTCTTTGATCCGGGTCTCGAGCCAATCACGGGTTTCGGCCGCTACTTTGCCAATTCCATCTACATTGTCGGCGCTGTTACCCTGGCGGTTGCGCTGTGGATGCTGCTGCGCCCCGTTGTGCTGCGCCAGCCGGCGACACATGCGGATCATCAGCGCGCCAAGACCATCATCGAGGCCTATGGGCGCTCTTCACTGGCCCGGTTCGCGCTCTTTCCCGACAAGAGCTACTGGTTCTCCCCGGGCGGATCCGTGGTTGCGTTTGCCGCCCAGGCCGGCGTGGCAATTGTGCTGGGCGATCCCATCGGCCCTGAAACCGACCTCGAGATGGCAATCGCGGGCTTTGGCGAAGAGTGCGCCATCAATGACTGGTTGCCGGCGTTCTACCAAACTGACGCTGCAACGGTGGACAGCTATCGCCGGCGCGACTACGAAACACTCTGTATTGGCCATGAGGCCATTGTCGACCTTGCGCACTTTACCCTCGGTGGCAATGCCAGCAAGTCGGTGCGGGTTGCCGTCAATCATGCGCTCAAAGCGGGGTGCCTCACCGAGGTCTATGAACCGCCCCTGCCGGCTGCACTTGTTGAGGAATTGCGCAGCGTCAGCGATGCATGGCTCATCGGCATGCATGGCAGCGAGCGCCGCTTCTCGTTTGGGTGGTTCGATCACGCGTACGTGCGCGACAGCGTCGTCGTCCTGCTGCGCACGGAGGCCGGCGTCGTTGCGTTCCTCAATATCGTGCCTGAATATGCGCGCAGCGAAGTCGGCATCGATCTCATGCGCCGCCTCGGCACGGTTCCCTCCGGCGGCATGGAAGCACTCTTTGTGGCGCTCTTTCAATGGGCCAAAGCGAAAGGCTACGCGACCGTCAGCCTGGGGCTCAGTGCGCTGGCCGGCGTGGGCGAACGCAGCAGCGATCCTGCCGCCGAGCGGGCGCTGCACGCAATCTACGCGAACGTGGATCAGTTTTACAATTTCAAGGGGCTTCACGGTTTCAAGCAGAAATTCCAGCCGCTCTGGTCGCCGCGCTATCTTGCGTTCACGTCGTACACGGCGCTGCCAAGCGTCATGTATGCGCTTGAAGCGGCAAGTTCGGGCAACTCATTCGTGTGGCTTGCCATGCGCGACTGGTGGACAACGCAGCGCCGACGTTTGCACAGGAGCCGGCCGCCGGCTTTGCCGCCCGCGCGCGTGGAATGAATTGGCAAGCAATGGCTCATGGTACGCGCGTGGCCGCTACTGGCGTAGCGGAGGGCCTCCGCGCCCTCGATTGTGGTGGTTGCGCGCCGAGGTGGTTGCGCGCCGAGGTGGTTCGCGCCGAGGTGGTTGCGCGCCGAGGTGGTTGCGCGCCGAGGTGGTTGCGCGCCGAGGTGGTTGCGCGCCGAGGTGGTTGCGCGCCGAGGTGGTTGCGCGCCGAGGTGGTTGCGCGCCGAGGTGGTTCGCGCCGAGGTGGTTGCGCGCCGAGGTGGTTGCGCGCCGAGGTGGTTGCGCCGAGGTGGTTGCGCGCCGAGGTGGTTGCGCGCCGAGGTGGTTCGCGCCGAGGTGGTTGCGCGCCGAGGTGGTTGCGCGCCGAGGTGGTTGCGCGCCGACCTGTCCTTTTCTACATTGTGCCCACTGTGGCGTAAGCAAAGTGAGGGCACGGAGGATCTCCGCTACGCAGCCGCAGCACCCGCGGCAACGCAACCCGGCGTGTTGGCCAGAACATGACTGGAGGGCTGGAAGCCCCCCGCTACGTAAGCCTACGCTCTGCGTTACATGTAGTGATTACAGGAGTAAACGAATTCCGGTGATGTGCACGTGCACATCACCGGAATCGCTTTCAGTCTGATTGAGTCCTGTTCGATGCCGGCATAACCGGCGGACGCGAAGGCCTTACGCTGCCGCGGCCGGCTTCGCGTCGTTCTTTCCGCCGCTCTTTCCATCGGTCTTTGTTGCCTCAGGCCTGGACGCCGGCGCGCTCTCCGCTTTGGATCCGCCACCTACCGACTCGGTCTTGTCCTCGGCCTTGCCCTCAGCCTTGCCTTCGCCGGCCGCAGCGCCATCCTTTGCAGCGCCCTTTGCGCTCTCCTTGGCGTCGTCCTTAGCGCCCTCTTTGCCGGAATCACCGTTGGCGCTGAGTTTGCTCGATCCCTTGCTGTCGTTAATGTACCATCCGCTTCCCTTGAAGTGGATCGCGGGACGGCCCAGGAGGCGGCTCACGTGTTCACTCGCACATTGTGGGCATGGGGGATGACCCTTGGCCGAAAAGGACTGAATCTTCTCAAACTGAGCGCCGCAATCGCGACACACGAACTCATACAGCGGCATGGTCCAGCTCCTGCACCGAAAATGATCTGTGGCGCTGCGATCGCGCCGTCAATGACTGCAACGTGTACAACCCCGGCGGCTTTGCGCCACCCCATAGCGAGGTCTATACTCTGTGCGTTGCGCGCCACATGGGATTGAGTCCCGGTGCGGCGGCGATCGCACTGCAACAGGCCAAGTATATTCAGGGGCGGGAGCCCTGTCGAATCCACATGAGCTTCAAATTTGCCTCGCAGAAACTCCTGAACGGTCTTTTCGAGCCGGAGGGGATTTACCTGACGCCTCCCTTCGAGGGAGAGTTGCCCGTGACGCAGGCATGGGGCGAATGCCCCGAGTACTACGGACAGTGGCGCTACAACGGGGTGCCGCTTAAGGGACACGTGGGCATTGACGTACAGATTACATCAGGGGCCCGCATCTATGCCATGGACGCCGGCAAGGTTACCGAGATCAGCATTGACCGCGGCGGCTTTGAGCGCTATCTCAAGGTGGAGCATCGCTGGGGCGAATCGTTCTATGCCAACACGGGCGACACGCTTGTCGAGGCCGGCCAAAGCGTTGCCCGCGGCGAAGCGATCGCCCTGGCCGCGCAGCCCGACCCGACTCCGCTGCCGGCCGGCGCCAGGGTTCCAGGCAAGTCCGCCGGCGTAATCTTCCACTTCGCCATTCGCGTCCTGCCTTACAATCGGTACGACGGCTGGGGCGGTTTTGCCGACCCGCTGCCCTATCTGTCACCCGGCTGCGTCTTCCTGCCCGAGGATGCCGGCGACGATGAGCGAGTGGTCGTGCCGCCTCACCCGATGGCGGACGACCGGCCGGGTTTGCGTCGGCCGTAGCCTTTCATTTTTGTTTCGGTTTCCTTTCATCTCCCCTTTCTCTCTTTGGAGTATAGATAATCGTATGTAGGAGTAGGGGCTGGGGAAATGCGGACAAGTGAAGCTTGTGGGGGTGGAGTGGGCAGATGACGTGGCGGTCGGCGTGCAACACACTACATTCAGTGGTGCGCCCACTTTTGGGTTTGGGGAATTAACACAGGTGACGGCGGGGAGAGTTTCTCCCCGTGATCGTTCGAGCGGCTGCGGGTAGTCAGGCCGCCTACTATATATGGCGCTTGCCTGCGCACGTGGCGCAAGCCTGCCGAAAAGTCCCGCCGACAATCCCCACATTCTCCCGCTCGTTTCCGCCGCGTCGACAGCGGGTTATCCACAACTTTGTCGGCAGTTGGACGCACAATTGGGTGGAACATGGATAAAAGTACGCAGACTATGCTGACCGTCCGCACGCGCGCGTTGCTGGTGATGGGCGCGTTCTTGCTCTTTGTCTTGTTGGGGTGCAACAGTGTGGGGCAGGATGTCGCGACCCTCTTTGGCGGCACGCCAACGCCGGCGCCCACTGCAACTGCGCTGCCTGCGCCGGTCTCGGCAATCACGCCGCTGCTCGCTGAATCCAGCGCGCAACCCGGCAGCGCCGACCTGACTCCCTTGATCGATGCGGCCGGCCTGGATTTTGCCGAACGGCGCAACATCAACGTCTACGAGCAGGTGGCCCCATCGGTGGTGAATGTCACGACCCAGGCGCTGGTGCGCAACATGTTCGGCGTGGTGCCCGAGGAAGGCGCCGGCTCGGGCTTCGTGATCGACACCGACGGCCATATCCTGACGAACTATCACGTTGTTGAGAATGCACAGCAGATCAACGTGAGTTTCAGCGATCAGACAGTCCTCAGCGCCGAAACGGTGGGGCAGGATCCGCGCAACGATCTCGCCGTCCTCAAGGTAAGCGCGCCTGCCGGACTGCTTCACCCCGTGGAGCTTGGCTCATCGGTCAATCTCAAGGTGGGACAGTGGGCGATCGCGATTGGCAATCCCTTCGGCCAGTTTGACCGCACGCTGACAACCGGAGTCATCAGTGCGCTCAATCGTTCGCTCGATGGACAAAATGGGCGCACGATCACCGGCGTCATTCAGACGGACGCAGCCATCAACAAGGGGAATTCGGGCGGACCGCTGCTCGATTCAAGCGGGCGCGTGATCGGCATCAACTCGGCAATCTTCAGCCCGTCAGGGGCGAGCGCCGGCGTGGGTTTTGCTGTCCCCGTTGACACGATCAAGCGCGTGCTGCCCGACCTGCTGAGCCTCGGCTACTATCGCCATCCCTGGCTGGGGTTGCAGAGCGGCTATTCGCTTTCACCCAATCTTGCTCAGGTGCTGCAACTTGCAACGGATACAGGCATTCTCATTGTGCAACTGGCCGATGGGAGTCCGCTGGCAACTGCGGGAATCCGCG
The DNA here is from genome assembly GCA_963735275.1 of uncultured Chloroflexia bacterium. GTDB lineage: Bacteria > Chloroflexota > Anaerolineae > Caldilineales > Caldilineaceae > UBA5069. The sequence continues at coordinate 211,113 of CAVTKJ010000007.1, forward strand.
GGGCGCAACGTGAGGTTTATGTGGGAAATCAGCGGGCGCTGGTTGGCGGAGATATTCTTGTGGCTGTCGATGGCGAACCAGCAACGGCAGCCGGAGCGCTCGATGCCTTCCTGGAGACAGGCTACAAAGTGGGTGACACCGTTGCCGTGGAAGTTCTGCGCGACGGACAGCAAATTGCGGCAAATGTCACGTTGGCGGAGGAGCCGCGCTCGAAGTGACCCTGGTACGAAGGTTTCGATTTGGCGCCTTGAAGCTCCCCGCTACGTGTCGCGCGCGTCTTTCAGGACACCGCATTCAGGCAAGCGCCACATTCCTGGCCGAGAGCATGGAGTAGGCCGCCAGTCGCACGTTGTTGGTTACACGCCCCTTGACGATGGCGTCGGTCACCCAGAATTGCAGGCGGCACTGAATCTGCGTGGCGGTGAAGCCGAGGAGCACCACCTGCGGCGCAGGTGATGCGATGACGTCGGACTGCATCCGTGCGGCCTCGGTGAGCAGCGCCATGACTTCAGCCAGGTTCGTTTCACTCTGGAAGGCGAAATCGAGCTTCAATTGCGTCTCCCGGCTCGAGCCGGTGTAGGTGGTAATCGGCATACGCAGCCAGTCGCCGTTGGGGACCACAATTTCGACGTTGTCTTCGGTGCGCACTACAGTCGAGCGGATGTTGAGGCGGTCAACGACACCCTCATTCCCGCCCACCATCACGTAATCCCCTGGCCGCACTGATCCCTCAAAAAGGATTAGTATCCCGCCAAAGAAGTTCTTGAGCACATCCTGCAGGGCAAACCCAATGCCGATGGAAAAGCCACCCGTGATTGCGGCCACGGTCGTCGCGTTGAAGCCGAGCATGCTTGCCGCCACGGCGATGCCCATTCCAACCAGAACATAGCGTCCAATGGTGAAGCCGGCCGTGAGTGCGCCCTTGTTGGCATTTGTCCAGTGGGTCAGAGCGCGGTAGAGCAGATCGGTGAAGGCCCAGGCGATTGCAAACCAGAAGTAGAGCAACAGGCTTACCGTGACAAGCAACTGGAGCGTAATCAACGTCTCACCCAGTTGCAACAGCGGGATGGCGCCGAGAGCCTGCATGTCGGCGACAGTGCGCAGCACGTAGGCGGCAATAATGACAGCCAGCGCGGGCGTCAGCAGCCGGTTGGCATATTGGCGCACGACATAGCGCCTGAAAATCAGGTAGAGCACCGTCAGCAGCAGCCCATAGATGGCAAGAATCCACGCAATGCCTTCCATGCGCACGAGCAACCCGGTAAGCCAAGCCTCGCGCACAAACCAGGCGGCTGCGGCGCGCAGTCCCAGCAGCATGAAGATGGGCACGGCAAGAAGGTTGGCCAAAGTCGCCAGCATGCGCACGCCGTAGTAGAGCAGCGTGCGGTGACCAGTGGCGAAGCTGTGGAAGCGCACGTGGTTACGTAACAGCCAGCTGGCATAGTGTGGTCCAATCCGGCGGCGCAGCTCCCGCGTCAGCAGGATCGCCAGAACGGTGATCAGGACGATGGCGAGAAGTTGGCGCTGGACATCAGGCCGGCGCAGGAACTTCCCCATGCTGTCCAGGAAGTCGAATAGATAGGCGTAAGGCGTGTTCATGACAACTCTCTCTGCGCAGCGCCAAAACGATGGCGTGCGGCAATTGAAGGCGTAAACGTGCTCATGCGCGCAGGCGTGTGTTGCGCTGCGTACTCGAGTACGCAGCGTGATATTCACCTACGGCAGCTAAAGCAGCCGCTACGAAATACGCGCCTTCTTGCAAGATGCAGCAGCTAGGGTGCGGGCGCAAGTTCGACGCCTGCATCCTCAGCGCCGCGCGCAGCATTGGCTGCGTTGACGGCGTCGGCGAACGCTTCCAATGCCTCGGCGGCATCGACGCCATTGCGTACAACATCCGTGTACAGCTTGTCACCGTAGGTGAAGACGGCTTCCCACTCGGGCCCCTGGCTTATGACCGCCGCTGTTTGTGCGGCGTTGCGGAAGCCCGCCAGCACCGGATACTCGCTGAGATCGACATTGACATTGGCGGGCACATATTCGCCGCTGCGCACGAGGATTTCGACGGCTGCAGGCGTTGTTAGGTAGTTGGCAAAGGCCAGCCCTGCACGCAGGCTGTCAGCGTCAAGCGCGGGGTTGAACATCACCCCTTCGGTTTCCAGGATCGGCCCCGCGAGCGCCATTGGCCCCGCGGGAAGAGGCGCAACGAGCAGCTGCGCAGGCGTGAGATCTTCACGCAGACGTTGGAGTGAAGCGGGCCCGCCGACCATCATGGAGGCTTCGCCGGTGGCAAAGAGATCCTCGGCCGCGCGCCTGTCGGCGGTGAAGATCATCCCGGCGTGGGCGCCCGCCGTTCGCAGCCACTCAAGCCACTGCACCATGCCGTTACTGTTTACAACGAGCCCGGTCTCCTCATCGAAGATGTGGCCGCCAAAGGCCTCAACGCCGAAGAGATCGTATTGAAAGGTAAGCGGCATCGCCAGCCGGTGTTCCGTGTCGAGCCGGAAGAGAAGTTCGTCGAGGGTGACCGGCGGGACGGCAATGAGCTCCGGGTTGTAGTAAAGCGCGACCGAGCGGGCCGTCAAGGGCAGGGCGAAAAGCTGTTCCTGATAGCGGACGTTTGCCTGCGCCTGCGGGACAAACCGGGCGAGCTTGGCGGGGTCGGCCACCTGGCTCAGGTTGGCAATTTGGCCAGCGGCGGCATAGCGCGCCGACCACTGCGTCGAATCGAGCAGAATATCGGGACCTCCACCGGCGTCCACCGCTGCCCCATAGAGTGTAAACAGCGTCTCGTTGTCTTCAATGCGCGTCAACTGAATCTCGACGTCGGGGCACCCCTCGACAAACGCGTCCACGGCGGCCTCAAGTGCAGATGTGGACGCATCACTCCAGCCATGCCAAAGGGTAAGCCGCTGCGGTGCGTCAATCTCCGCACAGGCAATCGCGGAGCTACTCGGGACAACCGTGCCCTGGATGACGCTCAGGCGCGCGGCCAGTTCCGCCACCGAGGTGTTCACGTTCACGTCGCCGGCCAGCATGCGCCAGAATTCATCAGCGCCATAGGCGCTCAATTCCTGCCAGAGCAGGTTATCGGCAAAGGCAAGGGGCGCCGCAGCGCGCGACTGATTGGCGAGCACGGTCGTCACGTCGGGCATGGCCGGCGAGATGCGCACATTGCTGTTGGCCGGCAGACGGCCAACCTCACCCGTGGTAAGGACCATTTGCTGCCGTTCGCTTGTCAGGAACTGCGCGAGGCGGACAGCGACATCGATTTCGCCTGTTGTGGCAATGTGGCTAATGGAGAGACCCGACGAATCAAGCAGCGGCCCGGCAGGACGCCCGGCGTTTCCCGCAGGCAGAAGCGCGACTCCGAGGTTCTCAGCGCCGATGGCTTCGCGCAGCGTGTTGAATTCGCGCCCGTGCGCCACATAGAGCGAGATGTAGCCGTCAATGAAGTCCTGGCGCAGCGTGTTTTGGTCTTCATTCAGCACAAAGAGCGACGAAGCCTGGGTGTTCTGCAGCGCGATCAGCCAGTTGGTTAGCCCGCCGTCCTGGAGTGCAATGTTGCCCTCGGCATCGCGCAGGCGACCGCCGTACGCCTGGACGCCCCAGAAAGACTCAATGAAACTGGGATTCATTCCAATGCGGTATTCGTGCGCGGGCGAACCGTCCACCAACTCCTCGAGTGAGCCAGGTGGGCGGGAGACACGGCGCTTGTCATAGAAGAGGATTTGCGAACTTTTTGAAAAGGGCAGACCGAAGAGGTTCTCGCCGTCGCTGTATGCAGCGAGGACCGGCGCGTAGATCTCGTCGGCCGTAATGCCGTGTTTGCGCAAATCGGAGAGGAGGAACCCGCGCTGATAGAGCGCTTGCGTGTTTTGGGCGGAGGTCAGAATGAGGTCGGGCCCAAAGCCGAGGTTAACCTGTTCCGCATAGCGCGCGACGAACTCGGCCGCAGGAATGTATTGGGCAACGACATTGATGTCGGGGTTGAGGCGCTCGAACTTCTCAATCGGGCTGTTGAGCACTTCGGCGTCGCCGCCGGGCCAGTCATGCCAGAGGAGGAGCGTCTCCTGGGCTGACGCACCGCGGTTGCAGCCGGCAAGCAACAGGAGTGCAAACGCCGCACAGGTGATCAGCAGGCGGCGTTGAAGGGAAATACGCAGGATCGGTTGCCCTTTCTTGTGGCCCCTTTCTGCGCGCATTCGTTCCGTGGGGCAGAGTGCGACTGGAGCAAAGCGCGCCCTACTATACCCCATCTTCTTCGCATAACGAAAGTTTGGCGCACTGCCTGGCGGAAAAGTCCGCCCGCCGGAGCCCATCGGCTGGTCGGCGCGTTGACGCGGGCGCATGCCAAGTTCCCGGCGACGGTGGCGGCCCGCCTCAGGGCTGTTCGCGCGCGGCGAAGAGCACCCCCGCCTGGGACGGAGCGAAGATCCACGGGCCTGCCGCGGCCACCGCGCCCCCCAAAGTGGGAGACTGGATGTTGCCCTGCAGCAGAGCGCCTGTCACCACATCAAGAAATTGGAAAGCGCCACCGTCGGTGCCCACGAAGACGCGCGTATCGTCGACCAGCGCGCCGCCCAGCGCAGCGCCGGCGATGCCCGTGTTCCAGAGGAGCTGTCCCTCAGGACGGAGCGCGCGCGCAAACGCGCGCACGAATCCTGGTCCAGACGCGAAGACTGACGCGTCGTTGGCAGCAAGCCCGGTCGCTGCCGCGCCTACAGGAGCAATCCAGAGCACCACGCCTGTATTGGCATCAATCGAGATGAGCCGCCCTGACGCATCGGCGACATAGAGTTCGGCCAGCGCTGCGGGCCCGGGCGATGAGTAGAGGGGTGGTGTTGTGAAGGATGTTGCCTCGCCCGACTGCCACACAGTCTCGCCGCTGAAAATATCAAACGCGCGCACAAGGTCACTGCTGACGTAGACCGTCTGTCCACCCACGGCAGGGATTTGGGACTGCGCGCCGCCCAGATTGAGATTGCGCAGAGTCGCGCCGTTGCCGCGATCGAGGATTAGCAGACGTTCGGCGTCGCTGGCGCGGCCGGTGAGAAAGATGCGCCCGCTCGCTGCCACCATGCCGCGTGGCTGGAGGTTGAGCGTCTGCGTCCAGCGCTGTACGGCCTGCTGCCCCTGATCCTCCAGCGCGACCATGCGGCCGTTTTCCGTGACAACGAAGATGAGATTGCCATCGGCGAGTGGCGTGGCACGCACGTTCTCGCCCAGGAAGAAGCGCCAGCGCTGGCTGCCCGTGTCGCGGTCAAAGGCGTAGATGTGGCCATCCGCCGAGGCGGCAATTACGGTGGTGCCCACCACAATCGCACCTGAGCTGAACGCACCGCCGGCGAGGCCCGCCTGCCCACCCGGGGGCCAGCCCAATTGCAGCGGCAGGCGCGGCAGCGCGGCCACGCGCCCGGTGTTGCCGCGGTCGTGGCGCGCCATTGGGAAGTCCTGCGGCGGCGCAAGTGTTGAGGTTGGAATTGGCGTCAGGTTGGCGTCGGGGCCGCGCACTGTCAGCCAGCGAATGTCGTTGGCTTCGGCGGTGGCGAGCGGCGCGGGCAGCGTGGGGTTGAGCGTTGCTCGCGCCGAGACCGAGCGCACCCACCCGGGGTTGTTGGTGTTGGGCGCGCAGCAGATGTAGAGCCACTCGCCCGTCACATCACGCGCGAGCAGTGACACCTGGGTGCCGACGGCGATGGTTCCGGTTTGCGTATAGAGCGAAGATGGACCCAGCCGCACGACGCCATTCTGGCGGTCGATGATTCCCGTCATCGAGTTGACGACATAGGGCGGCGGCGGCAGGGGCGTGAAGGTCGGCGAGGGAGGCAACGGCGTCGGGATGTCCGGTGGGAATGTGGCGATCGGTGTGGGCGGCACAGGCGTCGGCGTATCGGTGGGAGGCATGACCACGACAAACGTTGCGGTCTCCGTGGGGAAAACCGGCGTTTGATCGTTCGGGCTTTCGACTACGGGCAAATTGATAGACGCCGGCGTGCCGTTGGGTGGCTCAACCGGTGAAATGGGCTGTTGCGCTGTTTCGGCCGTGGGGGGTGCATCTGTGGCAAGCGGCGCAAGTGCAAGCGCCGTTGCTGTCGAATCGGGCGGGATAACGACGGGGACGTTGGCGTCTCCCGGCGTGGGTGTCGCGTCGGCAAGCGGCGTCTCTGTCACGTAGACGATATTCACGCCCAGCGTCGCAGCTTGTGTACTGTAGGCCACTTGCGTGAGGCTGTCCTCGGCGGTGCGCGTCGCGCGGAAATCAGGCGTGGCCGTTGCCGCAGCGAAGGGCGTGGAGGAGGGTGTAGCCGTGGGGCCACTCAACAGGCCGCTCGACACCGCCCAGTAGCTGCTGCCCAGCAGGACCAGCAGGACCAGCGCCAGCGCGATGCTGACTGCAAGCACGGCGGCGGTGCGAGTGCCATTGGCTGGTTTGCCGGAGGGAGACATAGCGCCATTGTAGCAACAAAGCGAAGCCCGCGCCAAGGGACGCGCCAAGAGCCGTAGCGCAGCGGCCTTGTTCCGACCCGAAGCAAGGTTCTCAAAATCGGTGGCCTCGCTTCTTCACCGCTGCCGGCGCTGCCAAGGCTGACTATTGAGAAGCCCTGATTTTCCCACATTTCGGTGGTTGCGGACGCCTGCAAAAACGTGCTATACTCACCTTCGCATCCCTTGTTATGGGGGTTGCTCATTAAATCCGTTCCCCTTCCCATTGTTTCACCCACAGGAGAATAAAGCATGTCCTCTGTCACGTTTGAGCACGTGTACAAGCGGTGGGGTGATGTAGTCGCCGTCAACGACCTCACCATCGAAGTTGCCGACAAGGAATTTCTTGTCTTCGTCGGCCCCTCCGGCTGCGGCAAGACCACCAGCCTGCGCCTCCTCGCCGGCCTCGAAGAGATCTCCGAAGGCCGCATTCTGATTGGCGATCGTGTCGTCAATGACGTGCCGCCCAAAGACCGCGACATCGCCATGGTCTTCCAGTCCTACGCGCTCTACCCGCACATGAGCGTCTATGACAACATGGCCTTCGGTCTCAAGCTGCGCAAGACGCCAAAGGCCGATATCGACCGCCGCGTCAAGGAAGCCGCCGACATCCTCGACATCGGCCATCTGCTCGACCGCAAGCCCAAGCAGCTTTCGGGTGGCCAGCGCCAGCGCGTGGCCGTCGGTCGCGCCATCGTGCGCGAGCCCGCCGTCTTCCTCTTTGATGAGCCTCTGTCGAATCTCGACGCCAAGCTCCGTGTGCAAACGCGCGCCCAGATTACGCGCCTGCATCAGCGCCTGCAAACCACTTTCATCTATGTGACGCACGACCAGGTTGAAGCCATGACCATGGCTTCCCGCATCGCCGTCATGAAGGATGGCATCCTCCAGCAGATTGACTCGCCGCATCAGCTCTACAATCACCCCAACAACGTCTTTGTTGCCGGCTTCATCGGCAGCCCGAGCATGAACTTCTTCGACGCCACCCTCGTCGAGAGCGACGGCAAACTCGAGATCAACACAGGCGGCTTCCGCATGGAAGTACCCGAAGCGATTGCCGAAAACTGGCGCCCCTTCAAGGGCCGCGAAGTCATCTTCGGCATCCGGCCTGAGGATATGCACGCCAAGCAGTATGTCCCGCCGGGCATCCTCGAAGCCGACATGTCGGCGACCACCGAAGTGGTCGAACTCATGGGCAACGAGATCTACCTCTATCTCAACACCAAGGACAACAAGCAGTTCATGGCCCGCGTCGACCCGCGCGTCGAAACTTCCCTTGGCCAGGATCTTGACCTGGCAGTCAACATGGCCAATGCCCACATCTTTGACCCGAAGACCGAGCAGAGTCTCGCCGGCTGATCCTGTTGAATGGCGTCCGATTGTTGTAAAATAGAGAGCCGGGACGGTAGTCGCCGTCCCGGTTTTCCTTTTGATTGATGCGCACACAGTAGATTCAATGCGGGAGCAAAACGAATGCATATCTTCACGGAACATGACCTCATGCGTGAGTACAACCATCCTGGCGGCAAGATTGTGCTGCTGGTGATGGACGGCCTCGGCGGCCTGCCCATGACGCCCGACGGCAAGACCGAACTCGAAACCGCCAACACGCCCAACCTCGACCGCATAGCCGCCGAGGGCACCGTTGGCCTCAGCACGCCCATTCGCCCGGGCATTGAGCCGGGCAGCGGCCCGGCGCATGTCAGCCTCTTTTCGTATGACCCTGTTCGCTACCCCATTGGGCGTGGAGCGCTCGAGGCGCTGGGCATTGGCTTCCCGCTTGAGCCCAACGACGTTGCGGCACGGGGCAACTTTGCCACCGCCGACGCCACAGGCGCGATCACCGATCGCCGCGCCGGACGCATCTCCACTGACGAATGTATCCGCCTCTCCGCCATCCTTCAGGAAGCCACCGGCAATCTGCTGCCCGGCTACGAAGTCTTTGTGCGCCCTGTCAAAGAGCATCGATTCGTCCTCGTCATCCGCGGACCACAGCTCGGCGGCCTGCTCACGGAGACCGACCCGCTTGTGACGGGCAAGCAGCCCTATCCCGTGCGAGATGAAAGCGGCACGCCCGAGGGTGCGCTCACGGCCGAACTCTTCAACAAGTGGGTGGATGCCGCTCGCGCCGCCCTTGCCGATGAACCCAGGGCCAATAGCCTCAACTTGCGCGGCATTGCCAAGGATCCCGGCTTGCCTCGCTTTAACGACATCTACGGCATGAAGTCTGCCGCAATTGCCGTATACCCCATGTACAAAGGCGTGGCACGCCTCGTGGGGATGCAGGTCATCGACTTCGAGGGCGATCGCCCTACCCACGAAATCGACGCGCTCGAGAAGTACTGGAACGATTTCGACTTCTTCTTCATTCACATCAAGAAGACCGATAGCTATGGCGAAGATGGCAACTTCGACGCCAAGGTCCACGAGATCGAGGAAGTCGACAAGATCATCCCGCGCATCCTCGCACTCGACCCTGGTGCGCTGATTGTCACGGGCGACCACAGCACGCCCGCCCTGCTCAAGAGCCACTCATGGCATCCTGTGCCCACGCTGCTCTGGAGCAAGACCGCCATGCCCGATCAGGTGCAGAGCTATGGCGAGCGCGTCTGCGCCAGCGGCCACATGGGTGTCTTCCATGCAACGACGCTTATTCCACAGGCAATGGCGCACGCAGGGCGGCTCACGCGCTTTGGCGCGTAATGAAAGCTTGGGGGTTCAAGGGTTCAAGAGTTCAAAATAAGTCGCAGACGGCGGGCTTCTCGTTATGAAGCACGCAAACCGAACCTTGAACCCTTGAACTCCCAACCTCTTGAACTCTTGAACCCGCGAACTCTTGAACCCAAGAACTCCTGAACCCTTGAACGTTGACCAGACCGACCCAATCACCCGCGCCGCTGCCGCGCTCGCCGCGGCGCAGCGTGTGGTCGTGCTCTCGGGCGCAGGCGTCAGCGCCGAATCGGGCATCAGCACCTTTCGCGACGCGGAAAGCGGCGTACTGGAGCCGCTTCGACCCGATGCGCTTCTCCTCGCAAGAGGGCTTTGACGAGAACCCCGCGCTCGTCTGGCAGTGGTATATGGAGCGACTGGGCGTTATGGAAACGGCGCAGCCCAACCCGGGCCATCTGGCGCTGGCCGAGCTCGAGCGCGTCGCCCCGGAGTTTGTCCTCATTACGCAGAATGTGGACGACCTGCACGAACGCGCCGGCAGCCGGCACGTGCTTCATCTGCATGGAACGATCGGGCACTTCCACTGCAGCAGTTGCTACGCGTTCCACGAGTTGACGGCCGAGGATCGCCTGCGTACGCAGCCGCCCGCCTGCCCCAGTTGCGGCGCGCCCATCCGCCCCGGCGTCGTCTGGTTTGGCGAAGATCTCCCTGACGCGTGCACTTGATCAAGCCTATCGCGCGACGCAACACTGCAATGTCATTCTCGTCGTGGGCACCAGCGGCGTCGTCTATCCAGCCGCGCAACTGCCGCATCTTGCCCGTTCGGCGGGCGCGACAGTCGTCGAGCAGAACCTCGTGTGCGATGCGTTTGTGGATGTGGCGGATGTTCAGTTGGAAGGAAGGGGAGGCGAACTGCTGCCCGCACTTGTGGAGAGAGTGAAGCAGCTCAAAGAGGGAACCGGACTCTAAAGTCATACCGGCACGAGAGTAACATCTCAACGCAAAGTCGCAAAGAGAGCAAAGAAACGCAAAGGACTGCAACGAATCGACTCATTCCTGACAGGTGCTTTTCCTCTGCGTCACTTTGCGTCCTTTGCGACTTTGCGTTGAGATGTTCGTAGTAAGTGCGGATTTCGGCCCAGCATCACTTCAGGCGCAAATCGAGGCACCGACCACTCTACTGCGGCGCAGACCAGTCAATGCGCCCGGCGCGCAGCACAAACTCATCGTGCACATCGCCAATGTCAAGTGTCACGGGCAGCGGCCCGGTGCCCGACTGCCGCTCAATTCGCAGGATATACTCCTCGGGCGTCAGCGTTGGGGGCAGTTGATAGGTGAAGGTCACCGTTCGGCTCTCGCCCGGTTCAACCTTCAGATACCCCGCAAAGACCTGCGTCCCATTTTCTCCGCGCTGGCTGGAAATCGAATCCTCCGCAACGCCCGAAATCCCCTCGAGAACGCTGCCCGCCGGTGCATAGAGGCGCACGTACGTGAAGTAGCAGCGCTCGATCATGTCCGAATACTGCGTACCATAAAGGGGCTTGGGCTCGCACTGGTTGGGCGGCCCGTCAAAGGTGTGCGTGTACGTGACACCGGCAACGGCCTGCTGGGGCCTCACCTGCGGTCGTGGGCCATGTCACGGTGTAGGCGAGCGCACGGTCGATCACCGCGTCGGCCTTGTTGAAGCCCATGTTCGTATCGACCACAGCCAGGAAGTCGGCGTCGGGCAGCGGCGCGAGCGCGCCGTCCCAGCCCTGCGTTGCGAGCACGCCTGCCAGCGCCTCGTCCTCCACGGCCAACTGAATGCCGCGGGTGTCGAGCGTGTCCAGCGTGGCGACGCCCAGCGCAATTGGGTCCGCCTTGCCCGTGAGCACCTTGTCGAGCACGCCCTTCGCAAGTTTGGGGATGAAGTCCTTGCGCTGACGCCACCATTTGCCGATGTCCTCGGTGATGCTGACGTCGGAGTCTGAGGGGCGCGCCCAAAGCTCGCGCATGATCTCGATGATGTTGTCGCCCGTAACCGGCTCATCCACCCCTTCGAGCTTCAGCGGGCTGAGCGCCGCAATCAACGCCTGCGCTGCGTTGAGGTCAATCGTCACCACATCGTCAAAGTCCGTGCCCGTATCCGCGCGATAGATCGTGCGTGCAATGGCCGCAGTGGTTGACAGGTCGGGCGACCAGTTGCTGTCGCGAAAGGACATGTAGGGAATCTGCATGTACTTCTGAAGTGGCGGCGGCGCGGTTGGGTATTCGCTGATGAAGTCGTAGCGGAAAATCGCGTAGCTGTCCTGGAAGTCCATTGACGCGATCTGCCCCTTGTCGAGCGTGATCCGACCGACGGCGGTAATGAAGCCGCCGGTTGGACGCAGTTCGTTGTTGTTCTGCACAAGCACGAGAAGGGTGTGAGGCTCCTCCATGCCAAGCAGGGTTGGAAGGCCAGGGAGGGCAGGCAGCAGCCGGGGCAGCGCAGCCACCAATGGCGCGGCGGCAACAAAGCGCCCGGCCAGCGCCGGGGGCAGGCCCGTCGGATCAATCTCGGCGTAGGCGGCGGTCCCTGCCTCGGCGTGTGCGACCATGCGCTGCAGACGCGCCGGGTCATTGCCCAGCGCATCGGCCAGCAAGGCCGCCCGTTCCAGTGTGGTGCCGTCGCCCAGTGCACTGCCCAGCAGCGGGGCGACCTCATTGGCGAGCGCCGAATACTCGCGCCCAAAGGCAAGTAGTTCGGGACTTTCCGCCAACGCCCCCCCATAGGTGGGAATGCCGCCCATCGCCCGCAACACGGGGTGGAGCGGACCCAAGCCCAGCGGCCAGGTCGCCGAGCGAGCCATCGATCTGGGCGACAGCGGCCTCCAGTTGAGGTGCGTCTGCCGGACTCATGGTGCCCGCCGCAATCGCGCGCAGCGTTTGCGCAGCCCGGTAGCCCTGATAGGTGGGAATTGCCACCCGCGCAATCAGATAGCCAAGCGCAAGGAGCAGCAGCAATCCCAGAACCAGCAGAACCGCGCGCACGATGTGGCGACGCGGCCGCGTGGCTTGCGCATCGGACGAGGTATTGGGGGCAGGCGAAGCGGCGTCAGATTGGGTCACGGGGGCTGGTTGATTGGTTGAGAACTGGGTGTTGGAAAGTGGTTGAATGGTTGACTGGTTAATTGGTTGAATGGTTGATTGGTTGAATGGTTGAATGGTTGATTGGTTGACTGGCAGGCTAGGTAAATGCCACGCTCGTTGCCGCGGATGTAGTGGGAGATTGCGGTGGGTCGCGTTATGAAGTTAACCGAACTGCTTCGCAATGAGTCGCGCCTGGGCAGCCGTCATAGGCTGAAGCCTACGGCTATGCAACCCAAGCCTGCTGAAGCAGGCTGCAACCCTTCTGCACTCGAGGGCGAAGGTGTCAGTCGGCTTTAGCCGACTTGGGTTGGACAGCCGGGGGCTTTCGCCCATGGCGGCCCCGGCACCAAGCAATGATCACCGAAACAAATCGGCAATCCCGATCAAACTGCGCCCCAGCGTTCTCGCCTCATTCTTCCGGCAGATAGCGCCACAGGGGCGGCGCTTCCTGCAGCGCGTCATCCGGCACAATCGGCAGCTTCTCTGCCAGAAAAATCGGGCGCTCGCGGCGTTGGCGTCAATCAGCGCCTGGACGGACATGCCGACCCCCGCCACGTTCGGGTTGAGATCATGCTGCAGCCGCTTGTACCAGTCAAATTGGTAGAGTGCATCGTTCACGGGGAGCAGCCCCGGGGCAGCGTCCGACAGCGATTTGTCAGCCCATGTACCATACCATAATGCAAAAGTTTCGGCGTCACTGCGGCTGATGATGATGCTGTTTCCCTCGAGCGCTTCGGCCGCGCCGCGCAGATAATCGCGTGCCTCGTGATCGCCGCGCAGCGCCACCGTCGGCCAGTTCCATGCTGTCGCAGCACTCAGTCCCGCCAGGCAAAAGAGGGCAAGCGCAGGGGCGGCCAGTTTCCAGCGCGGGCCGAGCCAGGCATCCACCTGTGCGAGCCCCGACGCCACGCAGAGCATGAGCATCCAGGTAACCGGCAGGAGATAAATGTAGCTGTCACGCGTGTAGTAGCCGATGGCGTAAACGCTCACTGGGACAATCCACAGCAAGGCAAACGTGCGCAAGCGCGGCTGCTGCTGGTCCCATGCGCCCAGCCCGATCACCGCCAGCACCAGGCCCACCGGAGTGGCTTGACGCCCAAGCGTTGCGGCCCATGCGCCGAGCTGTTCGAGAATTGTGCCGGGCGGCGTGGCGAAGACGTTGGCGCGGTAGGCCGCGCCGCTCACCAGCCACCAGAAGCCTTCCCATGAATCGGCATAGCCCCAGTTGATGGGCGGAACCTGCCGTGCTGCGAGGGGAATGCGCAGGTACATGAGCGCACCCACGGCGAGGCCGATGCCCATCCACAAAATCGCGGTGAGGGCTCGGCGCGTACTGCGGCCATCACTCCACACATAGTAGAGCACGGCGGGCAGCAGCAAGAGGAGCGTCAGGTGATGCGCTGCGCCCAACGCAACCGGAGGCGCCAGCCACCAGAGACCGCGCCGCACGCCGATCAGCGTGGCCCATCCCAGCAGCGCGACAAAGAGCATGTGCAGCGCGTAGACTTCGGTGATGATGGCCTGGCTCCAGAGGAGCGGCGAGACGCCGAGCGCCAGCCCCGCAATCCCCGCCCAGAGCACCCGCCTTGAGGTTGCCGGCAGCACCGCGGGAACCGTCACCACGGTAAGCGCAACGGCCAGCGCCGCTGTCAGCGCGCTGAGAATGTTTCCGCGCCAGGCAATGTCGCTCGCGGGAGCAATCCATCCCACTGTCGCGAGCCAGCCGCGCAGCAGCAGCGTGTAGAGCGGATAGCCTGGGGGGTGCGGCACGCCGTTGACGATTGCGGCCGCGAGGAGTTCGCCCCCATCGGCGCCATCATGCGCCCAGGTAAGGCTCGGAGCAAGGCTTGCCAGATAGAGAATAAAAGTGAGCGCAGCGACGACGAATGCCGTAGCCGCAAGCCGCACACGCTCTGGTCCGGAGGGTGTGGGCAAATCCGGATTGGCAACAGAAGCCGCCGCGGCTGGAGTGCCGCGGCGGCCGTCATGCCCATGTGTCATGCGCGCGCTCGACTTGCCACTGACTTGCAGCTACTTGAAATCGGGAAGCGCCACCGGCGGCATGCCGATGCGTATGCCGCTTGTTTGCGCGGTCGCATTCAGCGCCGCGGCCGCGGCGATGTTGTCAATCAGGCTACCCGCCGGAACATCGTCTGCCACAGAGAAGGCAACTGTGGCGGTGACCACCGAGCCACTGCTGAGGGCGGGCCAGGTCGCCGCAAGCACAGTGCTGCCGGCGGGCGTCTTGCTTTGACGCAGAAGGCCACCGCCGCCGGCTTCACCGCCCACGAGCGCGATGGTTGACGTCAATTCGTTGCGCAACTCAACTGCAAGTGCCGGCGCATCCCCCGTGTTGGTAATTGTGTAGTGAAGCAGCATCAACCCACCAGGCAACACAAACTCCGGCTCCTGAACGATCGCGAGCGCAAGGGTTGTTGTGGGCGCGGCCGAGGCAGCGGCGGCGGGCTGTGCGCCCGGGCGCGGGGTCGGCGTCGGCAGAACGACGCTTACCTGTTCAAAGACCGGCAGGAGCGTCGCTGCGTCGGTGCGGGCGAAGTTTGGTTCGAGCATTTCGGCGCTCACCCAGCCCGAAACGTTGGGCGTGCCATCCAGCCCGGCCACGCAGCAGATGTACCACCAGGCGTTGTCGTCGGAGCGCGAATTGATGCGCACCGTGGTCCCTTGCGTGAGCTTGCCAAGGATTGCGCCCTGCGTTGAGGGTTCCTCGCGCAGGTTGAGCCGCGTCACGGCGACGGTTCCGCGCAGGTCATCGACTGAGGCCGCAGCAGTCGCGGCGGGGGTTGCCACCCCAACCGGCACAGCAACCGCGACGGGGAGAACCTCGCCGGCATCGGCGCGTTCGAACGAAGTCGGGCGCACATACAGCGCATTTACCCACCCGCTTGTCGTTGTGCCTGTTGCGCAACAGGTGTACCACCAATCGCCGGCGGCGTTGCGGTACTGAATCGTCACGGTCTGGCTCTGGACAACGCGGCCGACAACCGGGAAGCTCACGCCTGCCCCGGCGCGGACATTGAGCCGCGGTGCGATAATGATTCCGGTCTCGTCGGCGGGGACACCCATCGAAATCGCGACACTCTCAGTCGTTGGCGCGGGTCTGCCTGGCGTTGCCGTGGCGGCCGGCAAGGCGTTGTCGTTGTTATTGTTCCCGCCACCGGTCCCGCCCCCCGAATCCGGCGGCAGAATCGGCACAGTACCCTGGCGCAGGTCGACAGGCCCCGAAGCTGCCCAGGCAGGTGCGCCCATCATGAGAACCAGCAGGCTGAGGGTCAAAGCGACCCAGCACAGTAGTGCAATTCGCGTCCGCATCGTGCGGTGAACTGGGGGTATATTCTGTTTCATGGTGCGAAGCAAAGCTCCTTCCGACTCGAGTGGACTGCATCGGCGGCGATGAACATAGGTCTTGATGCGACCGGCAATATGCAGAAGGGTGAGACTGCGAGATGTATGTGATGCAGGATGAACGAAGTCGCTACGCCGTCCCTACGGACCGCATACGGCCTAAAGATAATCCAGAAGGTGCGAATGCTGCAACCCAAAAGAAAGACCATCGCCCATCACAATGCCAACTGAACTGAGGGAACAAGGGCTGCCGGAGGGACTCCGCTGTTGTTCCCTTCGTTCCCTCAGTTCTCTTTTTTGCCTCGAGCCCGCGCCCCTTCAGTACGCACCCTTGCCGCGCAGCACGATGGCCACGGTCTTCCAGAGAATCTGGATATCCAGCCAGAGCGAGTAGTTCTGCACGTAGTAGAGGTCTTCCTCGCTGTGCAGATAGAGCAGCGGACTCTCCTCGCGGCTGTTCACCTGCCACCAGCCAGTCATCCCCTGGGGAACGGCAAAACGCTTCTGCTGCCATGGTGAATAGTGATCCATGAGCCACGGCTGTTCGGGGCGCGGCCCAACCAGGCTCATGTCGCCCCGTAACACATTGAGCAACTGCGGCAGTTCGTCGGCGCTGGTGCGGCGCAGCAAGCGACCCACACGCGTCACGCGTGGGTCGTCCACGCGCTTGTGGACGACGTTGCCCGCTGCGTCGCTGCGGTTGATCTCCGCCTGCAATTGCTCGGCGTTGACCACCATCGAGCGAAACTTGAGCATCGAGAAGACGCGCCCATTTTCGCCCATGCGCACCGTGCGATAGAGCACCGGACCGCCATCTTCGAGCTTGATAGCCAGGCTGATCAGCAGCAGCAGCGGCGAGAGCAGAACGAGTGCGGTCGCCGAGATCACAATGTCCATCACGCGCTTGAGGATGCGCTGCAGGCCATCGATGGCCGGGTCGCGCAGGCCAATCACGGGCACGACGCCCAACCGCTCAATCGTTGCATCAAAGAAGGCGAGGTCGAAGTAGTCGGGCACAATGTAGAGACGCACGGGCAGTTTGTTCAGCCGCGCCACGAGGTTCGCCAGCAGATTGTGTTCGTCGCGTGAGAGGGCAATCAAAACGGCGTCGGCGTGAACCTGTTCGATCACCGCTTCCGCATCGGCAAGCGCGCCAAGATGCGGAAGCAGAGCCGCGGAACCGTCCGACGGCGGCGGAGTTCCGACACACCCCACGAGTTCAAGCCCGGGCCAGTTGTTGCGGCGCAACTGTGCGATTACCGATGCTGCAGGTGCGCCATCGCCGGCAATCAGGAGCCGAAGCGTTTGCACGGCAGGCCTGCCGCGCAGCGCATACGCGAGGCGCAGCGCAACGCGCATTAGCACCATCAGCAGAAGCGCAAGCAGGATGAAATAGGCGAAAGTGAGGCGGGGGAGCTCGGTTTTGGCGAGATAGAGGACACCGGCAAAGAAGAGGGCCGCCGCGGCATGGCCAAGCAGCAGACGCTGCAACTCCTCGCCCCAGAATGCCACCCGGCGCGGTGTGTAGACTGAGGCCATGATCAGGCAGGTCGTCCAGATCAGGAAGACGGTGACGTGCATCCACAGGGTTGGCGCATAGAAGAGCTGCGCTGCCCATTCGGGAAGCACGGCGCGGCCAATGGGCAGAATGTAGCGCAGCCGCATGGCCACGGGCACGGCAATCTGCAGCAAAACGATGTCCAGCACAAAGAGCGCCGCCAGATAGCCGGTGGCGCGCGCCGGCTTGATCACGCTGCCTCCTTGCGCCCCTCCAGCCTCTGTGTGACGCCGGCAGGCTGTTTGCCCGTGACGCCTTCGAGCAGCGCGCGCCCAATCCCCATGCCAAAGGCCAGCGCGCGGATCAGGCTTCCCACAGGCACCCAGCGGGTTGCATTGGAGTGCCGCTTCAGGGCGAAGCGCAGCATCGGCAAGGTGGTCAGCAGGAAGAGAAATACCGGGCCAAGCCTGCGCGGCGGCCGCGGCAGATAGCGCGCCGATCAGGGAGAGCGCGGCAAAAGGCGCAAGCAGCACCTGGAGCTTGAGAATCTGCGGCGTGTAGCTGTCGCGGCCCATCTTGCCTGGATAGCGGCGGTAGACTACCGTTCGCCAGTAGCCGCGCCCGCATTTTGTTTCCGCGTAGTCGGCCCAGGAGACGTCGTGCACATGCCACACCTGCGCCTGCGGCACAAAGACCATGTGCTTGCCCGTTTTGCTGAGTCGATAGGAGAGCTCAACGTCCTCGTTCTCAACGAGGGTTTCATCAAAGCCGCCCGACGCAGCGAACACGGCCCGCCGATAGGCCGCGGAATAGGTGGCAACCAGGTCAATCGTGCCATGCTGCGCCATGCGGGCGTAGCGCTCTTCGAACTCGAGTTGGGCAAAGCGACCGGCGGCGCCGCGATGGGTTGAAATGTACGCGCCCATTGCCGCATCAGGCTTGGCTGGGCCACGCATCGCTTCGAGGAAGGAGGCCGCCCAACCAGGGACGGGCGCGCAATCGGCATCGGTGAAGAGCAAAATGGGCGCCTGCGCCAGCCGCGCGCCATGGTTGCGCGCTGCGCCCTGGCCGCGGTTGGGCTGCGAGATAACGCGCAGCGCATACTCGGCGTGGATGGCCTGCCAGTTGCGCACCACCTGCATGGTGTCGTCAGTGGAGCCGTCGTCGACGAGAATGATCTCGTAGGCGGTGGGCGCGAGGGTCTGCGCGGCAACCGCATCCAGGGCGCGTGCCAGCACGCCTGCTCCGTTGTAGACTGGAATGATGATGCTGCAGAGCAGAGGCGACTCCCCGCCGGGAGTTTGCGCAATGTCCGGATCTGTCCAGGGCGGTATCGAACCGATGGTTGTCATTCTCCTGCGAGTTCTGCAACCACAAACTGCCGGTGCGTTGTGGTGAAGTTGGGCCAGCCGGTAATCAGGGTGAGGCGTGTGACGCCGGCCTGCTCGACAAGCGCCTTGGCTGTCGCGTCGGCGCCGGCATCCGCACCGCGAATGGGCAGCGGCTCAAGCACCTGTGTTATCTGATAGGTGTACGTCATGCCGGTGCTGTCGGTCAGCACAACATCCTGGCCTTCCGTAACATCGCCCAGCGCCAGCGGCAGGAAGACGGCGTCGCCTTCGAATTGGCTGCCGGAGATAACAGTGTTGCCCGGCCCGCCCGCAGGGGCGCTGTTCACATGCCAGCCTGCTGCGTCGACCGGTAGCTGCCACTGCACGCCGCTTCCATCCAGACTATTCACCTGCCAGCCCATGGGGACGACGGGAACATCCAGCTTGATGGCAGGGATTTCCAGGCGTGTGGGTGTGACGGCCTGCGGGGCCGCAGTCGGCAGCGGTGCGACAACTTCTTCAGGCCGAAGCGTGGGCTGTGCGTCAGGCAAGCCGGTAGCAAGGCGGGCCAGGCCGCCGGGTTGGCAGGCAGAAGCCGCGAGGGCCAGGATCGCGATCAGGAAAGTCACGAGGACTTTTTGCAGGGTGCGGGGGCGCGGCATAGGCGGATGGTTGCTCTCGGATTCAGGGGTCATGGCAGCAAGTTCCTTTGGCGGCGGTGTTGGGCGGCGATGTAGGTGACGATGGCTGCGGCGTCAACAACGGATGGAAATATTCAAGACGATTGTAGAGGAAAGGCGGCTGTTGAGCAACTCAAAGCGAGGCTTCCAAAGGCGGAAACCTCGCTTTGCACGAATAACGTAGCGGCGTTACTTGTTGATTGTGGGCAGGTAGACTTGCACCGGCAACTGTGATGGCGGGATTGCGCCCGTCGCTACAAAGGTTGCCCCCACGTTCAGCGGCCCCGTCAGCGTCACCTCCTGCGGATTCTGGCTGCCGCTCAGGTTACCCGTCCAGTTGCCGAATATATAGCCCGGTGCAGGGAGAGCCGTGAAGCGCAGCAGCGTACCATAGGGGTAGGTCGCTGCGGGCGCGTTCGCTTCGGCGGCGGTAAGGGGTGACTGCGCGGACACGTCAATGCGCCCACCCGGCACGTTTGCCGGCAGCGTCACCTGAGACTGTTTCGCTCTGAAATCGGCCGAAACAATGCGCGGCCCATTCATCAGCACAACGCATGGGCCTGTGCCCGTGCATGCGCCCCCCCAGCCAACGAAGTCGCTGCTCACTTCTGCGGTTGCCGTCAATGTGACAACTGTGCCGTGGTCAAAGAGCTCAGTGCAGTCGCTGCCGCAGTCGATGCCTGTCCCAAGTACCCTGCCCTGTTCGTTGCCTTCCTTGCCCACATTGAGCGCATAGCGGTTGAGGGTGAAGTTGGCCTGCACCGTCTGCGCCTGGTCCATCGTCACAACGCATGGGCCTGTGCCTGTGCATGCGCCGCTCCAGCCACTGAAGCTGCTGCTTGCGGCGGGCGTGGCCGTCAGGGTGACAACCGTGCTGTCAAGGAAGGCGCCCTCACATATGCCGGCTGCGCAGGTCAGGCCGGATGGGCTGCTCTGCACAAGGCCGCTGCCCGTGCCGCCCAGTTGCACGTCGAGCGCAAAGGCAAGCGTAGCAAGCACCAGACGGTTCTCGTCGGGCAGTGCAACAATCAGGTAATTGTGTGTGGCGTTCCACACGTACCGCATGTTGTATCCCTGCCCTTCGATATTGCCCAGCACGGAGTTGGCGGCGCTGATGGTGCCCGTTGTGCCTGAGCGCCCGTCGCCCAGCGTGACTGCGCCCAGTTCGGTGCGCGTGCCGTCGCTCCAGTATTCGCTGAAGACCACGTAGTGACCATTGGGCAGCGCCGTGACGTCGGAGCTGCCGATTGTGTCACCGGCATGGCTCCCGATCAGGCTGTTGCTCGCCGAAACAACCTCGGCGCAGGGCGCCGCACGATTGCACCAGGTAACGGCGCCAACGTCACTCAGCGCGCCGTTGTCCCAGCTGGGACTAACGACCACATAGTTGCCGTTTGCCAGGGCAACGGCTTCATCGCCAACATAGTCCCTGTACGCACTCCCGCGCAGGCTGGCTGCGCCGGAGGCAGTGCCTGTGCAGCCGCCTGGGCTGAGGCAGGCAAAGGCCAATCCAACGTCTTCGGTGCCTGCATCATCCCACAAGCTTGAAAGCGCAACGTAGCCACCGCCTGCCAATGGCGTTGCAACACCCATGTAGTCATCCGCAGAAGCGCCAACCAGGCTGTTGGCTGTCGTCACCGGGCCGGGTGGGCAGCCGGTGGTTCCGCTACACCAGGTGAGTGCGCCCAGGTCGGCCAGGCCGCCGTTATCCCATGACAAGCTGGTGACCACATAGTTGCCGTTGCTGAGCACGACGATGCCGAAATTGCCCACGGCATCATTGCTTGTGGCGCCAAAGAGGCTGTTGGCGGCTGACACAGTGCCAAGGCAGCCTGTTGCGCCATTGCACCAGGTTACGGCCCCTGCCTGCGTATCTGTTCCGTTGTTCCAGTATGGCGAGGTTACAACGTAGTGGCCGCTGGGCAGCGCCACAACATCATTGCCCACTTGGTCATTGGCCGTGCTCCCAACCAGGCTGTTAGCGCTGCTTACGATACCGGTGCAGGCGCTGCCGGCGCTGCAGAAGAAGACAGCCCCTGCATCAGCGGTGGCGCCGTTATTCCAATAGGGGACGGGTACGACATGGCCGCCGTTGCTCAGGCGTGCAATGGGTTTTGTGCCCACATAATCGCTGCTCTGTGCGCCCACCAGGCTGTTGGCGCTTGAGATTGTGCCCGTGCAGCCGCCGTTGCCGCTGCACGGCGTCACAGCGCCGGCATAGCTTGCGCCGCCATTGGCCCAAAAGGGACTGCGCACAAGGTACTTGCCCCCATCCAGGGGTGTAATGCCGCCGTTGCTTACCTGATCAATAGCCTGACTGCCCACAAGGCTGTTGGCCGAGGTGATTGTGGAGGGGCAGCCAGTTGTGCCGCTGCACCAGGTGGCCGCGCCCAGATTGGTGAGGCCGCCGTTGTCCCACGAGAAGCTGGAGACCACGAAGTTGCCATTTTCCAGCACATAGATGCCACCGTTGCCCACAAAGTCGCTGGGTGACGAGCCCAGGAGGCTGTTGGCGGCGGACACACTGCCGATGCAACCGCCCGCAGGGCAAAATGTGACTGCGCCGGCAGCCGCTGCCGCGCCGTTGTCCCAGTTCTTGCTCGCAACCACAAAGCCGCCATTGGGGAGAGGCGTGATGCCCGACTCGCCCACCATGTCATCGATGCTGCTGCCCACAAGCGAGTTGGCCGCAGCCATGTTGCCCGAACATCCGGTATCGGCGCTGCACCAGCGCACTGCGCCCACATCTGCAACGGTGGCGCTGTCCCACAGGTAATTTGCAACAACGAAGTTGCCGTCGGCGAGCACAGTTACGCGTATACTGGTGCCAAAGTCGCCCGGCCGGTTAACACGGAGCGCACTGACTACTGCGTGCGTTGCACCGTCGTACAGATAGACAATACCTGTGCGCCCGCTGCCGTCATCGTAATCGGGATCTGTAGCCACGAAGTTGCCATTGGGCAGCACGGTAATCTGCGCGCCGAAACTGCCGCTGTTGGGCGGTACGGGAATCTCAATCTGGCTGGCGCCCGATGCTGCTGCCGTCACCTCATCCTCTTGCAGCAATGGCGCGTTGGTTGCTGCCGATGCTGAGCGGGGCATCAGCAGTGCGCAAAGCAACGTGACGCCTGCCATCAGAAGCAGGGCAAGCCACGCGCCCTGCCACATGGCGCTTCCATAGTGTTGTTCACGGTTTGCACGCTCGGCGCGCAAGCAAATCCAACCATGCATCAGAGGACTCCATTTCCGCGCATATGCGCGGACATGGGGGGCGTGAATGTGTGGTGGGGGTTTGCAATTGGGGGAAGCCGAAGCAGAATTGCGGGGCGGCGCGCCACGCCGCCATATTGAAGAGTGGTACGAGAATACGCGTCTGTAGCCGCACTGTCAACGTTTTGCGTGCCACACACAAACTGTGCGCCAGCGCATAGTGGTGGGGTGCAGGGCCATCACTGCATCCCCATCTTGTCGCTTCCTTGCCCGCCCGGTACAATGGGTACTTCGATCATGGGGGGAGGCATGTGTCCCGGTGGATGCCCTGGTCTTCAAAACCAGTGGCAGGTGGCGCTGAGCCGGCTGCGGTGGGTTCGACTCCCACACCTTCCCGCCTTTCCCTGCCCGGCCCTGTACTTCGCCGGACGGGCGTGCATCCTGCGGTTTCGTCACTCCTGGAGCAGCACCTGATGGAGATTTCCCTCTTCGAGGAAGGCGCATCGCTGCGCTTCGAGCGCATCGTCCTCTACCCTTATCCCGACCTCAAGCGAGTGTGGACGCGCATCTGGCTGACTGCCGTACTCGATGAAAGCCCCAACATCGAAATTACTGTTTTCAATCCCGACGGCAGCGAGAACTGCAGCGTCTACATGATGGCGCATGCCGACCGGCGCGCCGAGACGACGCTCCACATGCACGATCCGGAAGCAGGCGCCACCTATCGCGTGGTTGCCGAGTTGAGCCGCGGTCTCTCCGAGGCTCCCGAGATGATCGACCGGCAGGAGTTCCCCATGAACCTTGAGTTCCGCGACCCGGACGCGGGCGCGCCGGGCTTTGGCATGGGCGTCGACTGGAGTGGGCTGCAGGATGATGAAGAGGGCAACCCCTCTTGATTGCCTGCCCAGTCTGTGGAGCTGCCGCCGACCCGCGCCTGCTCAGTCGGGCGAGCGAGCTCCTGCCCGCCGTGGCGCGCACCGTTCGTCTAGGATGCCCCTCCTGGCGAAGCGAACAAGGCATTTGCCCGGCCTGTGCGCAGCGGGCGGCCGACTCCGTTGCGCGCGCGCGCAGCGCCTTTTCGCTCCACACGCGCACCGAGCCGAACACAACCTTTCCCTACTATCACCCCGATGAAGAAACGCTCCTCGGGCTGCCCGAACGGCTGGCCGATGCCTTCACCTTCACGGGCAAAGGCACAACGCTCGGATTTCTTGACAGCGGTTTCTATCCCCACCCCGACCTCGCAGCGCAAACAACGCCTCCCGACGTGCTGTGGAATCGGCTGACTGCGCGCCAGTGGCGCACGGTTCTTGAGGCGACGGCACCCCGCTTTGCGGACTACGTCGACCTGACGGGCGGCCACCACGCGCAAGGTCTCGCCCTCGAGAGCCTGTGGGATGGGCAGGGGGTCTCCTGGCACGGGCAAATGACCACCGCGATTGCGGCGGGCAATGGCGCCATGAGCGGCGGACGCTACCGCGGCTTTGCACCCGAAGCGCGCGTTCTGGCGATCAAAGTTGGAAGAGGCGACGGGCGCATTCCCGAGCAAGACATCCTTGCCGGATTGCAGTGGCTGCTTGAGGACGATCGCTGGGCTGCCTGCAACATTCGCGTCCTCAACATCAGCATCGGCGGCGACTTTGACCAGCCGTGGCATCGCAATCCTGTCTGCCTCGCGGCGGAGGCGCTGAGCGCACGCGGCGTTCTCGTGGTTGCGGCCGCGGGCAATCGCGCCGCCGAGCTGCTGCTTGCCCCGGCCCAGTCGCCCTCCGTGCTGACGGTTGGCGGTGTGGATGACGGCAACCAGCGCATGACGCCCGCGCGCGCGGCGGCAAGCGCTGATGATATCGCACTCTATCACCACAATTTTGGTGTGGTGTGGGGAGAACACGGTCTGCAGCACAAGCCGGATCTGCTGGCGCCGGCGGCGTGGTTGCCCGCCCCCATCCTTCCCGTGAGCCCGATTCTTCGCGAATCCTTTGCGATAGACCAGTTGCGTCGCACGCTGCGCGGTGACGGTGAGCAGGATGCGCCGGACGCGCTGGTTGCCCATTGGCAGCGCGTCCTCGAGACGGGCGCCGCGGACGCAGGCAGTGACATGGCCGGCGAAGACGCCGCCACCGGCGAGTGGATGGGTGATGTGTGGCAGGCTGTGCGCAAGCGCATGAACGCGCACAAATGGGCGCACGCCGCCTATCAGCACGTGGATGGTACAAGCGTGGCTGCCGCCGTCGTCTCATCGGTTGCGGCGCAAATGCTGCAGGCCAACTCTTCGCTCGGCCAGCGCGCTCTGCGCCGTCTGCTCGCGGAGACAGCGCTGCGCCTGCCTCACCTCCCTGCAGACAAACAGGGCGCGGGGTTGGTGCAACCCGCGGCGGCTGTTGCCGCCGCGCTGCGCGCACCGGGCGGCCCCCTTGTCGGGTTGCCCCGCAGTGGCAGCGTCCTCTCTGAAACCGAGTTGCGCAAAGTGCGCGAACGGGTTACATTTCTCTCAGCGTCGGCCAACTCCGAGACGCTTGAGCCGCTGCGTGAAGTCTACTTTGGCTTGTACGCACCGGACGCCCAGGCGGTCTGTCTCACCGGCTCCTGGGATGGCTGGCAGGTGCTACGTCAACTCACACATGCGCATAACGGTTGGTGGCATGGTCTACTGACGCTGCCGGCAGGTTCGCACTGCTATCGCTTCTGGGTTGAACGTGGCGAAGGTGCTGCCCAGTGGATGCCTGACCCCGAGTCCACCCACCGCGTCGAAAGCGGCTACGCCCAGCCGCATAGCGTGGTGGATGTGGTGACAGGGGATAACTGACAATGGATAACCGATAACTCGGGTGACGCCGGCATTCTTGACGCCAGGCCGCACGGAACTGCACGCATGTTAGGCTGAGCCCTGGAGTTTCGTGGCGGGGGGCTTCCAGCCCTCCGTTTCAGGATCGGGTTAAGCGAGCGGCCGGAGGGCTGGAAGCCCCCCGCCACGTCTACCCGGCATGCTGCGCACCATGAGTCGTTGATCCACCCAATTCTCTATTATCCCAAGCGTCAATTATCCCCTCACCCGAGCACCATGCACCGCGAACATCACAAATGGTACAGCCCCCGGCTCCAGCACGACATGGAACTTCTCGTCCATGGTCACGCCGGCGCGCGCGTGCTGGTCTTCCCCACCAGCCGGGGACGCTTCTTTGAGTACGAAGATCGTGGCATGGTTGCCAACCTCTCCGACGCAATCGAGGCGGGGCAACTGCAGCTTTACTGCGTCGACAGCGTCGACGGCGAGAGTTTTTACAATTGGCAGTCCAGTCCCGGCTGGCGGTTGTGGCGGCATACGCTCTACGAGGAGTACCTGCTCAACGAGGTTCTGCCCTTCAGCCACTCGAAGAACGCCAACCCCTTCCTGATCTCCCACGGCTGCTCGTTCGGCGCGTATCATGCCGCCAACATCGCGCTGCGCCACCCGTGGCTCTTTGGGCGGGTGCTGGGGCTCAGCGGCAAGTACGATATGTCGAGCTTCTTCCCGGGCTACTACGGCGACGATCTCTACTACAACACACCCCCCCACTTTGTAGCCGGGCTGGGCGATGGCCCGCAGCTCGACGCCATCCGCCACATGGACATCATCCTCGCCAGCGGCAAGGATGATTCCAACATCGAAAGCACGCGCGCACTCAGCCGTGTGCTCTGGTCCAAGGGCGCCGGCAATGCCTTGCGTGAGTGGGACGGCTGGAGCCACGACTGGCCCTACTGGGCGCGCATGGTGCGCACGTACATCTCGGGACACGACTGACAGGTCACAAGTTACAGGTTACAAGTTTCAGGGTCCAGGTTCGCCGTAGAACGAGGCGTCTCTCCCGCACGAACCTGTAACCTGAAACTTGTAACCTGGAACTTGAAACTTGAAACCTGAAACCTTCTCGTGGAGGCGCAATGGCCGACGTAAAAAAGGTGGGGCTGATTGTTGGGCGCGAGTGGAGCTTTCCGCCCGCATTTCTTGATGAGGTGAATGGGCGCGATGCCGGTGTCGTGGCCGAGTACGTCAAACTGGGCGGCACCAGGATGGCTGAGCCGTGCGCGTATGCTGTGCTTATCGACCGCATCAGCCACGAGATTCCCTACTACCGCACCTATCTCAAGAATGCGATGCTCCAGGGGGCCTATTGCATCAACAATCCCTTCTGGTGGAGCGCCGACGACAAGTTTTTCGGCGCGAGTCTCATCACGCGCATGGGGATTGCCTCGCCCCGCACCATGGCGCTGCCCATGAAGTCGTACCCCGAGGGCGTGGTGAGCGAGAGCCTGCGCAATCTCGTCTACCCGCTCGACTGGGACGCGATTGTGGGCTACATTGGGCTGCCTGCAATCCTCAAGGATGCCTGGGGCGGCGGCTGGAAGAATGTCTACAAGGTCAACACGATTGATGAACTGATTCACGCCTACAACGAGACGGGAACTCTCTGCATGGTGCTGCAGGAGTTCATTGACTTCGACCAGTTTGTGCGCTGCATCTGCGTGGGGCAGACCAACATTCTGCCCACCAAATACGATCCGAAGAACCGCCGCTACAATGTGGAGCACGACCATCTGAGTTCCGAGCTGGGCGAGCGCATTGTGCGTGATGCCACGCGCATCAACCAGGTGATGGGTTACGACATGAACAGCATCGAGTTTGCCATCAAGGATGGCGTGCCCTATGCGATTGATTTCATGAACCCTGCCCCAGATATGGACATCAACAGCGTTACGCCCCACTATTTCGAGTGGGCCGTGAAGGCAATGGCCGACCTGGCGATTGAGATGGCGCTCAATCCCAAGCCGCAGCGCGCCGAACAGCGCTGGGCCAACTTTGTGAAGTGAGCACTAACGTGATACCGGGATGAAATCCACATTGACTACGAACATCTCAACGCAAAGTCGCAGAGGCGCAAAGGAACGCAGAGGCGAGGCCACTGCCTGAACTGAGTCAGTCTTGTTCTTCTCTGCGTTTCTTAGCGCCTCCGCGCCCTGCGTCAAGATGTTGTTCTCATGCCGGTTTCACTTCGGGTATTACGCCGGCACCGCAGCATGTTAATCGGTTTCCTGCCTTTTCCGTTGTTCCCGTCCTTTCCGCGTACAAGTTGTTCCCGGAGAACCATGGCTGACTTTGCCCTAACGTCCCTCGTCGCCTGCGCCGGCTGAGCATCCAAGCTCCAGGCAGGAGCATTGTCGCAGGTCGTGCGACATCTGGCGGAATTTTTCCCGGCTGAGACATTTCCCAATGTGCTTGCGGGGCTGGGGGAACCGGACGACGCCGCCGTCGTCCGGCTTGACGACGCGCGCGCCATCATCAGCACCACCGACTTCTTCACCCCGATTGTGGATGACCCCTGGACTTTCGGTGCGATTGCCGCCGTGAACGCGATGAGCGATGTCTATGCAATGGGGGGCGAAGTGCTCTTCGCGCTCAACATCGCGGGCTTTCCGGACAGCGTGGGCTACGACGTCATCACTCAAGTCTTCGCGGGGGCCGCGGCCAAAGTACGCGAGGTGGGTGCGGCCATTGCCGGGGGCCACACCGTCAACAACCCCGAGCCGTTCTTTGGCCTCAGCGTCACCGGCATGATTGACCCCGCCAAAATCCTGCGCAAAGGCGGCGCACTGGTGGGTGACCGCCTCTTCCTGACAAAGCCGCTGGGCACGGGCATCATCACGACAGCGGCCAAGGCCACCGGCCCGGCTGAAACAGACGCAGATCGCAGCGCACGGCGCGGCCGCGGGCAAGGTGGACCTGGACCCTCTCCACTTTGATGCGGCGGTCCTCTCCATGTTGCGCTTCAACCGCGCTGCCGCCCAGGCTGCGCTGCTTTGCGGCGTGCGCAGCGCCACCGACATCACGGGCTTCGGTCTGCTGGGGCACGCAAGCGAGATGCTCGTGACACGTTCCGGCGCAGAGCCGGTGGGCTTTCAATTGCGCGCCGCGGATGTGCCCATGCTGCCGGGGCTGCCCGCCTACATTGCATCGGGCTATTTGACGCGCGGCACCACGCGCAACCCCGAGTACTACGGCGACAGGGTTCATTTTGGCCCCGGGGTCACATCCGATCAGCGCGCCGTGATGTGGGAAGTGGAGACGAGCGGCGGCCTCTTGTTGGCGGTTCCCGCCGCGCAGGCGGGGCGCTTTGTGGATGAGTGCGCGGCGCGCGACCAGCAGGCATGGGAGATTGGCGAGGTTGTGGCGGGTACGGGGATCAGCGTCGTCTAGAGCCACGCCGGGCCTGCCAACCAAACCACGACGCCGAGACGCCGAGGCGCGAGAAACGCAGAGAACAGAAGACTGGGTGCAGGTTCCTGCTTTTTCCTGTTGTTCCCGTCGTTTCCGTGTACCCGAAGTTCTTGCTGTTTTCTTTGTCAGTCCAGCCGCAGCATGTACTCGCGAATCTCCGTCCCGCGTGCCGGGGCGAAGCCTACCTCCTCGCCGTAGATGACAAAGCCGCACTTCTCCAGCACCCGCAACGAGGCGCCATTGTCTGCCGCCGCACGCGCAAAGATGGGCCGCTCCTGCTCCTGCGCCAAAAAGAGCGCCAGCGCCTGCGTGGCAATGCCGCGACCCCAGAACTCGCGCCCCAGCCCGTACGTCACCTCCGGATGACCTTCCTGCACATAGCGGGCGACCGAGCCGGCCACCTGCCCATCCGCCAGGATCGTCTGCATGACGATGGACGGATCTGCGCGGAAACGGGCCATGCGGGCAGCATAGGTCGCCAGGTCCGGCGGCTCGGCGGCGGTGAAGGCGGCCATCCAGCGGGCCTGTTCGTCCCCCTGCTGGGCGTGAAAGATCTCGATATCCGCTTCCTGCAGCGGGCGCAACTGGACTTCCATCGTCATTTCACTGCTCCATAATTCCACGGTTTCATGATTTCACTGCTTCATTGGCAACCTGACTGACTCAGGGTGGTCACTCGTCCAGCAGCGGTGCGCGGGATCGGCAATCATGCCGATTGTCGGCGCGTCGCCTCCTGCGCAAGCGAAGCGTGGGCGAGGCGTGCAATTGGCGCTCGCGCACGTTCCTCGCTTCAGTGTACAATAGTTGTCACAAACAGGCGCGTGTTTGCGCGCCCCTTTCCGTCCGCGCCGGATGACGCCTCCACGAAAGGAGCCCGCATGGAAAACTTGACAGCGCAGCATCCTCTGCCCACGCTCGGTTTTGTGCCCGAAGACGGCGAAGTTGATCGCGAGAACGAAGTAGCCGTGTTCGGTCTGAATGTCGGCGATGCCCGCACATACGCCGTGCGCATTGAGGGCAGCGCGCCCCTCGCTGCCACGCTGATTGATGGGGACGGCGTCACCGTCTCTGCGCTTGAAGATGGCGAGGGGGCGAATCCGCTGGAGTTCGAGGTGACACTTGCGCCCGGCGCTTATACACTGCACGTGCGCGCGGCTCAGAAGGGAACAGCGTCCAAGGTTCACGTTGGCGTGACGCCCAGCAGCTAATCGCACCGAACATGAGGAGGAGCGCATGACCCAGGGATTTGATCCCCAGGATGAAGGCTCGCCAGAGAGCGGCCCAACCGGCGGAGGGGACGGCGGCTCGTCCGGACTCTTCGGACTTTCGCAGCCTGTGCTCATCGCGATTGGTGCGGTGGCGATTGTGGCGATCTCGACGGGCGCAATCTTCGCAGGCACGCGCCTCTTCGGCGGCAACGGCGCATCACCGGCCTCCACGCCGACGGTTGTGCCCGGCGGTCCCCCCGCGGACTCTGACCAGGGGCTTGTGCGGTTGACACCCGGCGCGATTGTGCCAACCTTCACGCCGACTCCTTCGCCGAGCGCTACGTCACCCTCAGTCCCGCTGGCAACTGCGCCACCGGCTGTCTTCACGCAGATACCGATTGTGATACCGCCCGCGGCGACCTTTCCGCCCTTTGCCACGCCGGCCGAGCAGCCCACAGAGCTCCCAACGGCCACAAACGTGCCGGGGGCGACCGACACACCCACCTTCGTGCCCTTCAACACGGTGACACCCACGCCGACGAATACGCCGAATGAAGCGCCAACGCTGCTGCCATCACCCACGCCAACGCTGACGCTCATCCCATCGCCGACGCCGACGTTTACGCTTGTCCCATCGCCGACGCCGACGTGGACGCCAACCTTCACGCCCACCTTTGTGCCAACTGCAACGGCAACGGACGTTCCGTCGGCTACCCTGACACAAACGCCGACACAGACGCCTTCGTTTACACCAACCGTGGCCCCTAGCGCGACGTCCTCGCTAACGCCGTCCCCCACGGCAACATGGACATTGATTCCGACGCCAACAGCCACGTCGACGCCGACTCTCACCGCGTCGCCCACCGAGACGCCTACGGACACGCCGTCTGCGACGCCAAGCGAGACTCCCACCGAGATACCTACCGAGACGCCGACGGAGACAGCAACTGTAACGCCCAGCGAGACACCTACCGAGACGCCGACGGAAACAGCAACTGTGACGCCAAGCGAGACGCCTACCGCGACGCCGACGGAAACAGCGACAGTAACGCCCAGCGAGACTCCGACGGAAACCGAGACGCCCACAGCGACAGCAACCCCATCGCACACGCCGACTGTGACGCCAACGCTTACGCCCACGGAAACCGAAGCGGCGACACATACGCCGACCTTGACGCCAACACTTACAGTGACTCGGACACCGACGCCAACGGAGACCGAGACGCCGACCGAGACGCCAACGGAGACCGAGACACCCACCGCGACGCCGACGGAGACCGAGACGCCCACCGAGACGCCGACGGAGACGCCGACCGAGACGCCCACCGAGACGCCGACGGAGACCGAGACGCCGACCGAGACACCCACCGAGACGCCGACGGAAGAGGCGACCGGTACGCCCGCTGAGACGCCGGGACTCACGGTTACCGTCGAAATCAGCGTGACGCCGGAGCTTACCGTGACACCCGGGCTAACCGGTACACCCGAGTTCACGCGAACACCGGAGTTGACAACCACGCCAGAGATTACGGTCACGCTGGAGCTAACAGTGACCGAGACGCCGACCGCGACCGAAGAACTAACGCCGACCGAGACGCCAACGCCACCTGCTGACGCAGCGCTTCCGCTTGCGGAGATCTTGCCGCTGCCGGGGCCGCTCTACATCACTCCGGGAGAGCCGCCCGTCGTGGGTCTTCAGGTAGACCCGCTGGGCAATCCCAGCGACGAGTTTGTTGTCATCGCCAACGGCGCAGTCGCACAGGAGATGGCCGGCTGGACGCTGACCAACGGCGCAGGTGATGTGTACACCTTCCCGTCCTATGCGCTCGCACCGGAGAGCTACGTGCGCGTCTGGACGGGCAACGGCGTGGATGCGGGCAGCGAACTCTATTGGGGGCGGGATGGCGAGGACCTCTGGAATCCCTTCGCCGACATTGCCACGCTGCGCGATGCCGAGGGCGCAGTCATCTCCGTCTGCCCCTACACCGTCGAGGATTTGACCGGCGGACTGCGGGTCTGCCCGGATCCGCTGATACCGCCGGCGCCATAGAGCCATTTCACAAAGAAAGCGGGAGGCGCCTCCCGCTTTCTTTGTGAAGGACGGCAACTGCAGTTGCGGCTGTGCTAGACTGGTTACATGGACCGCAATCCACAACGGCGCGCATTGACAACACCCCTTGTCGCGGGGCTGATACTCACCCTGCTCGTCGCCACGGCGCTCCGGCTGTGGAATCTCCATCTCCTGCCGCCCGG
Organism: uncultured Chloroflexia bacterium; assembly: GCA_963735275.1. GTDB lineage: Bacteria > Chloroflexota > Anaerolineae > Caldilineales > Caldilineaceae > UBA5069. The sequence goes on from CAVTKJ010000007.1 coordinate 243,170, forward strand.
ACTCTACTTCGACGAAGCCTTCAACGGGATGGATGCGAACGGGATTCTCGTCGACGCACGCATCCCTGCGTTCTTCACGGGAAATGGTGGCCGCGAGCCGCTTTTCGTTTACCTTGCGGCGCTGGCGATTCGCGTCCTGGGGCCAACATCGCTGTCGCTTCGTCTGATTTCTGCCTTTGCCGGGATTGTCACCCTGGCGCTTCTCTTTCCCGTGGGACGCTGGATACTTGCCGACAGCGCGCGCAGGGATCAGGTACAGCCGCATATTATCGTCGCGTGGGCGGCGCTGATCGCAGTGGCGGGATTGGCGGTTTCCTTCTGGCACGTAAGCCTGAGCCGGCTGGCGTTCCGCGCCGTGCTGTTACCGGGCGCCGGCGCGCTGGCAATCGGCTTCTTCTGGCGCGCCTGGACGCGGGCGCGCCGAATTGACTACGCATGGGCAGGCGCATGGCTTGCGGTGACGATGTACACCTATCTGGCTGCGCGTCTGTTGCCCCTCGTGATCGTCCTCTTTGTCGCAATTGAATTGGTGGTTGATGCTCTGCGTAGAGGGCGGGACGCGACGCCGTTCTGGCCGCGCTGGCGCCCGCGCCTCTCGGGGTTGCTGATCCTGGCGCTGGTCGCTCTGTTGCTGGTTGCGCCGCTCCTCGTGACGTTGCTGCGCGAGCCTGCGCTTCTGCTGACGCGCCTGGGTGACACGTCGCTGTTCAATGCGCCGCGCCAAGGTGCGTCGTTCCTTAATGCCCTGGGCGACAACGTGTCAGCTTTCGCGCGCAGCCTCTATGTACATGGCGACGACAATCTGCGTCACAACCTGCCGGGCCGCCCCGTGAACGATTGGCTCCAGGCACTCCTTCTGAGCGCAGGACTCCTGACCGCCCTGCTGCACGTGCGCAGACCCTACGCCCGCCTCCTGCTCATCTGGCTGGGCATTATGGCATTGCCCGCGATTCTCTCGACGGAACCAGTGCATTCGCTGCGCGCTGCGGGTGTTCTGCCGCCACTCGCGCTGCTTTATGGACTTGGCGCGCTGGGGTTCGCCGGGCTGCTAACATCGGCGACGAAGCCCGCCGAACGGCAGACGAAGCGCATTTCGATCGCGCTAGCCATCATTTGGGCCGTGCTGTTGATTTCCAGTGGTTGGCAGACTGCGACCGACTACTTCCAGCGCTGGGCACACGACCCCGCGTTAGGTGGCTACTTCCAGATTAATCAGCAACTGGCCGCGTCGAAGGTGAAAGGGCTGCTGGAGGCTCCCGATGCACCCCCGCTGCTTATCTCGCGTCAACTCTTCTTGCAAGCGCAAATGGGTTATGCGAATGGTCCTGTCTACCTGACAAACGTGCTGCCTTCCGAAGCAACGCGCGCCCACAGCGTGCCCGTGATCGTGGAGCCTGACCACGACGGGGCTGAGCCCATGTTTATCCTGTGGCGTGAGGATGGCATTCTCCGCGCCGTTCAGGTGGAAGCGCCTGTCGACGGGACAGGTATGTCCGCCCTGCGTGTAGATGACCAGGCCCCAGAGGGTTGGCCCTTTGGCGTGCCAGAGTGGCCCATGATCCAAACTGGTTCACTGGCGCAGGGGACTGTCCTCGAAGTGCGGCGCCCACGCTATCCCCTTGACGTGCGCTTTGCAAACGGCGTCCAACTTGCCGGCTATGCTGTGGAACCGGTGGCGGCAGGGCACCAGACTGCAAACAGCGGATTCGCGCTTCACCTCTTCTTTGACTTTACGTCGGAGGGTGTCACGCCTGCCGGCGCGCCGCGTGCCCAGTTCAACGAGTTTGATGTATTCGCACATCTGCGCCAGGGAGATGGTGTGGTGCAAACAGCCAACGGGCCGATCATTGGCGAACATCTGCCCAAGTGGCTCCTACCCGATTCGCACGCAGTGGGTCCGCTTCTCTTCGAAGATATTCGCCACTTTGACGTGCCCAACGATATTCCCGCGGGAAAATCCTTCTTCGAGACGGGGCTCTACACCTATATGCCTGCGCAGACAGATACGACCTTCGAACGCATTGCGGTGCTCGATGGCAATGGCCAATCTGCTGCCGACGCGGTGACGTTGGGAGGAGTCTACATAGGAATGCCACCGCTGGCTGAAGCAGCTGTACTCCCCTCGCTGGACGTTGTGTTCGGTGGAACTCTCGAACTAACGAGTATGTGCCGGTTAACAGACGACGCCGGCACCGCGCAAGAGCAGCTACAACTCGCGTGGCGCGCCCTCGACCGCCCATCGCACGATTACACGGCCTTTGTCCATCTGGTTGACGCCAACGGAGAAATTGTTGCCCAACATGACGCTCCGCTAGGCGCGCCCGGCAACGGTTCGCACCTGTGGGCTCCGGGTGAAACCGCGCGCGCCGACTTCCTGCTTGCGCTGCCGAGCGGCTTGCCGCGGGAAGGACGGCTGCGCGTTGGTCTCTATGAGCTTGTAAGCGGTGAGCGACTGCCAATCGAGCGCGCCGGGCACGGGAAGCGCCGGCGCGGGCGACACGTTTGTAGAGCTACCTATGGCAACGCCTGCCTGTCCTTGAAATGGCCTGCCGAAGCAAGTACAAAATCTACGCGCAAAATGTGGCGAAGATGAGCAGCTCGCTTGTCGCGCCAGATTGAATGGAGCTATGCAACTCAAAACGGGTGATGCCACTCCTCGGCTGAGGAGTGGCATCGCTTTGGACTGCATCGCGTCACGTGGTTAATTGGCTAGCGGCGCTGAGGCTACACCAGCCCAATCAGGAACGACTTCTTCTTCGGGAAGAGAATCTCCAGCAAGGCGGCGCCCTTCTGGTTGGCCCAGACATCGGGCAGAACTGACCCCATCTCCCCAACGGTTCTGTAGCCGAAGACGACATTCCAGAAGAGATGCCATGGGAACTCGGCATCATAGCCATCCTTGCCTGTGACGGCTTCCACCGCACGCACCTTCCCATCCTCGAATTGAAGAGCGACCCCGCTCAGCGCGTGGAAACCCACGCGCAGCGTTCCCGTGTAGCGGTTCGCCCCGGAGCCTTCCAGTCTGCGCTCGAGAACCGGCGCGATCTTCTCAAGGAATGCCACAGCATCAGGCACGCGCAAGTACCAGGCGTACTCGCGCCGTCGAATCACCCCGGCCGGCGAGCGGTCAATCAATGTATCCAACGTTTCGTGGAGGCCGGGCATGAACGTAAGCACCGCGGGTGCTTGCGCCAGGTTGTGACTCGCCCACGCCTTGATCGCGCGCAGTACGTCCGGGAAGGTCGCCAGATACGACGACTCCTTGCCCACGGCATACACAGCACAGCGCAACTCGAGCGGATTCGCCAGCACGTCGGCCAGCACCACAACGCCCACATCCTGGCCTTGCGCGTTGACAATCACCAGTGACACGGTGTGGCCCACATGGCCCGCCGGCAGACCGGCGATCAGGTGGCGCATTGCCTCGAGGCTGAACTGATCGCTGAGCAGCCTTTCACGCGTCGCGTCGTCCAGCCAGCCGAGGATGGCCGGCGCATCCGCAAGCGTGGACGGGCGGAGCGTGAAGTTGGGCCGGGAATCCGCAGGTGCAGGGCCGACCAGGGCCAGATTGAAGTGGGCGTGTCCGTCAAGCTCCACGGCCATGGTGTAGCCAAACTGCCGATAGAAATGGGGGATGCCCGTAATGCCTTGCAGCACGTGGCCCAATGCTGCGCTTTGCTCATGCACGGCGGCAAAGAGCGCACGCACAAGGCCGTGTCCGCGATAATCGGGGTGAGTTCCCACAAGTTCGGGGCGGCCGACGGGCAGCGCAATCTCCTCGTAGCGCCACGTCTGGGGAATCAGCAGCGTGGCCGAGACAATCAGGTCATCATGCGTTGGGTCCACCACCACAAAGATGTTGTCGGGGGTGACGGTGGGGTGGCCGTCCATCAGGTCGCGGGTCCAGATGCGCAGCCCCTCGCGAATGTTCGGGGGATCGTCCTCGCCGTTAATCTCCGCGTAGAAATCGGGCAGCTGCGCGCGATCGGAGCCGTGCCCTTCGCTGAGGGTGCGCAGAATGAGACCGTTGGCCAACTCTTGCTTCATGCGTCAATTTTCTCCAGTGAAATGGTTTTTCGGGTGCGCTGAGCCACAGAATGTTGTATCGCGCAAGTGTGAATGAATCGTAGCGGGGGGCTTCCAGCCCTCCGTTTCAGGGTCGGGTTAAGCAAGCGGATTGAGGCTTTCGTAGCGGGGGGCTTCCAGCCCTCCGTTTCAGGCTCGGGTTAAGCAAGCGGAATGAGGCTTGCGTAGCGGAGGGCTTCCAGCCCTCCGTTTCAGGGTCGGGTTAAGCAAGCGGAATGAGGCTTGCGTAGCGGGGGGCTTCCAGCCCTCCGTTTCAGGGTCGGGTTAAGCAAGCGGAATGAGGCTTGCGTAGCGGCAGCTTATGAGCATTACCGAAATAGTTCGATACGGAGCCATCCGCGGCCACCGCCATAGGCTGAAGCCTACGGCTGTCCAACCCAAGCCTGCTGAAGCAGGCTGAAACCCTTCTGCGCTTGCGGGCGGCGGTGTCAGTCGGCTTTAGCCGACTTGGGTTGGATAGCCGTGGGCTTTAGCCCATGGCGGCCCCCAGCGACTTTTAGCCATTACCGAAACAATTCAGCAACCTTCATCAGCCGCCATTCCCAAGTACGCGACGCGATATTCAACTACGGCAGCTAAAGCAGCCGCTACGAACTCCGTGCCTTCTTGCAAGATGCAGCACATGGCCCGATCCTGAAACGGAGGGCTGGAAGCCCCCCGCTACGAAAGCCCGAGTTTCCGCGTAACATATGCCAATCACTCGGTGGCGCCACCATTCAGCAGCGTGAAGATCTCCGGCCCATACGCCTGCGCCTTCCACGCACCTATGCCGGGAACCTCCAGCATCTCGGCATTGGTCGCAGGGTGATGCTGCACAATCGCCAGCAGGGTATCGTTGTTGAAGACGATTTCGGGGGCAACGCCGCGGCGGCGGGCAGTCTCCGAGCGCCAGCGCCGCAGCTTCTCAAAGCGCCCCTGATCCTGCGCCGAGAGCAGCATTTCAGGGCGGATGGTCGCTCGGGGCAGCGCGGGCAAGGGCCGCTGCGCACCTTCCTGTACGAGTTTCAGAATGATGGAACCGTAGCGGCTGACTTGCTGGCGGCTCAGGCGCGCAATCTCCGACAATTGATCAGCCGAGGTAGGGCGCTTCACGGCAACGTCAACCAGCGATTCGTCGCCCATGATCTTGAAGGGAGGGCGGTTCAAGCGCTGCGCCTCCTGCTCGCGCCAGTTCCAGAGGGCCTCCAGAACGCCCGTATGCTCGAGGTCAATCGAGCGCGTCAGCTTCATCTGCCAAAAGGTGCGGCCGCTGGGTGAGCGCTCAACCGTCTCGAACTGCGCCAGTTGATCGAATGCCTCGCTACACTCTTCAAGTCGCCCCGCATCGGCAAGCGCCTCAAGGAGTTGGTCGCGCAGGGCGAGCAGGTAATGGGTATCCATCTGCGCGTAGGTGATCTGATCGGGCGTCAGCGGTCGTACCGCCCAGTCGGTGCGCTGCATGCGCTTGTCGGAGACGACGCCAAAGCGCTCTTCGAGCATGGAGCCGAGGCCCACGCGCTCCCAGCCCAGAATCCGCGCCGCCAGTTGTGTATCGAATACATTGGGAAAGCGCAGCCCAAAGTCGCGCCGCAACTGCAACATGTCATTTTCGGCAGCGTGCATGACGACCTGAATGTCGCCACGCGCTCGTGAGCGCGCCCAATTCGTCGAGACTCTCAAGCTGCAGCGGGTCCACCAGAAAGTCAACCACTTCGTCATGCGACGGATTGTTTGCGTCTGCATAGGTGGTGATTTGGATCAGGCACACTTTGGGGTAGTAGACGTAAAAACTGTTGCTCTCGGTGTCGAGTGCGAACGCACTCTGCTCACTCAACTTGGCAATCATGTCGGACAGCGCTCGCGCTGTATCGACGAGCACGGGCTGCGACATGCTTGGCTTATAGGTAGATTCGCTCATAGTCACCATCGTTGTAATACTGCATGCGGATGTCAATTGGTGTAGCTCGAGGGGGGGGAACTTCACAAACGGGGAAGGATGTGCGTCGACTGCGCCGGCCCAATCCCGTCATTCAACTTGCTTCGCCGCCACGAGATTCCCCCATGCGTCCACCCGTGCATCCCAGCCGGGGGCAAGCACGGTGGTTGTGTCGTACTGGAGGATAAGCGCCGGGCCGCACAGTCGGTTGCCCGCGGCGAGGCGTGAGCGCTCGTAAAGGGGCGTCAGCATAGAGCCGGCGTCGCTGAACCAAACCGGGCGCTCGCCGGCCAGCGCCGCGCCGGCATCTTCTCCGCCCAAGGGGATTGTGGGCAGCGCCGCATCAGCGCCGGGTGCAGCGGCGCGCAACCGCAGCGTGACAACCTCCACCGTCTCGCCTGGCATGGCGTAGCCGTAGCGCCGGGCATGCAGCGCGTGAAACGCCTGCACCGCATCGGCCAATGCGCTTGCTGTCGGCTGCGCGTCATCTTCCAGCGAAAATGGGACGCCCAGTTCGTAGCTTTGGCCGCGGTAGCGCAAGTCGACAGTTGCCGCGAGCGCCGGATCGTGAATGCCCTCGCCGGCGAGTACAGTGCGCACCCTGTCGACCAGCATATCGAGGGCCGCATGGACCGGTCGCAGGTCGCCGGCGAGGGCCTGCGCAGTACTCAGAATCGAGTGCGACGCCTCCGTGGCAATCCCGGCAACAAGCATGCCATAGGCGCTGAGCACGCCGGGGAAAGGCGGCACAAGGATGCGGCGCACGCCCAGCGCATCGGCCAGCGCGGCAGGCGTGGAGTGGACCGGCACCGCCAAAGGGGAGAAGCGTAAAGGCCCGTGGATCGTGTCCACGCTCCACGGAGACGCGACGCAGCGCGCGTTCCATTGTAGCATTGGCCACGCGCAGCACGCCAAGCGCTGCCCATTCGGCGCTCTCGCCAAGGGATGCGCCCAATCGCGAGAGAACAGTCCGCGCGGCGCTCTCGTCCAGTGCGACATCGCCGTGGCCGCCCAAAAAGCCCTGCGGCGGCAATCGGCCCAGCAGTACGTTGGCGTCTGTAACAGTCGGCTCCGTGCCGCCGCGACCGTATGCGGCGGGGCCGGGGAGAGCGCCCGCACTGCGCGGCCCCACCCGCAGCGCGCCGCCTCCATCCACAAATGCCACGCTGCCGCCGCCAGCGCCCACAGTGTGGATGTCGATAACGGGCAAGCGCAGCGGCAGGTCGCCGATTTGGCTCTCGGCGGTAGTGGGAATGGCGCCGGGGCAGAGTGCGACGTCGGTGCTGGTTCCTCCCATGTCAAAGGTGATCAATTGGACGGGCGAATCCGGCGCGGCCTGCTGCGCCACGGCAAAAGCGCCCACCACGCCCCCTGCAGGTCCGCTGAGGACCAGCCGGGCAGGTTCCAGCGCCGCTTGCGCCAGCCCGATCGCGCCGCCGTTGCTCTGCATGATGCGCACCATCGGCGCACGGCCTGCGCCCGCTTCTGCGAGTGAATCGCCCAGCCGCCGCAGATAGCGCGCCACCAGCGGCTGTACATAGGCGTTGATCACCGTGGTGGCGGTGCGCTCGTACTCGCGGTATTCAGGCAGGATTGCGCTGCTGAGCGAAATGGGGAGATCAGGCAGCCGGCGGCGCAGAAGTGCTGCCGCGCGCTGCTCATGTGCCGGGTTGCGGAAGGAAAAGAGAAAGACAATTGCGAGGCTTTCGGGGGCGCTCTCTGGATGTTCCTGTATCGCCTGCGCCAACTGGTCGGCCAGAACCATCACGGCGGCTTCGTCGAGGGGGGTCACGATCGCACCGGCTTCGTCAAGGCGTTCGGCCACCTCGAAGCAGTGAGGAGGTGCGACCAATGCAGGCGGTCGCTCCTGGTGCAGCAGGTAGAGATGGGGGCGATTCTGCCTGCCGATGGTCAGCACATCGCCGAAGCCCGCAGTTGTAAGCAACGCTGTACGGGCGCCGCGCCGTTCGAGCAGCGCGTTGGTGGCAACGGTCATCCCGTGGACGATTTGCGGCGACACGCCTGGCGGCAAGTCCAGCGCATCGAGTCCTGCCACAATCGCGCGGCTCTGGTCGGCGGGCGTGGTGGAGAGCTTGAAGATGCGCAGCGCACCCTCTTGCAGGAGCACGAAGTCGGTGAAGGTGCCGCCTACATCAATGCCGACCAGGGCCGGATCAACCTGTACACGACCCTGTGGCTTACGCTGCGATTCGCGCCTCATCAAAATGGTTGCCTCACGTGCGGAAATTGGGGTACAATGGCGACGCAAGGATTTAAACGCCCCGATTTACCAACTACGGGTGCGCAACCTCGTCAAGAATCCATAACCATTCAGAACCATCATACACAGTTTCCAGGAGGAGAAGGAAATATGCGCAAACAAACGCGTCTGTACGTACTCGTGGCATTGATGGCAGTCATGGCGCTGTTGGCTGTCGGGTGTGTTGCACCCGCCGCCCCTGCTGCCCCGGCAGGCGAAGCAGCCGCGCCCGCAGGCGAAGCAGCCGCACCGGCGGACGTCAAGATCGGCCTCGTCACCGATGTTGGCCGCATCAACGACCGCTCGTTCAACCAGTCGACCTGGGAAGGTGTCAAGCAGGTCGGCGAATCGTTGGGGCTGACCGAGGGTGAAGGCTTCAAGTACATCGAGACGCAGGATCCCAAGGACTACGCCGACAACATCCAGCAGTTTGTGGATGCAGGCTTCGACGTTATCGTCACTGTAGGCTTTGCGCTGGCCGAGGCGACGAACGCGGCTGCCGCCGAGAATCCCGACATTTACTTCATCGGCGTTGACCAGTTCCAGGGTGAAGCTCTGCCCAATGTGGCCGGTCTCGTCTTCAACGAAGACAAGGCAGGCTTCCTGGCCGGCGCATTGGCCGCCAACCTGAGCAAGACCGGCACGATTGCAGCCGTCCTGGGCACTGACCTGGTTCCGCCGGTGGTAGCGTTTGGCGCCGGCTACGAAAATGGCGCCAAGTTCGTCAACCCCGACATCAAGGTCACGACCACATTCCACCCTGGCGAGATTTCGCAGTCATTTGTTGACCCCGAGTGGGGCGCTGCGACCGCACGCCAGGCGCTTGACCAGGGCGCAGACATCATCTTCGGCGCAGGCGGCCAGACCGGCAACGGCGCGCTGCAGGAAGTTGCTGCGGCCGAAGGCGCCGGCACGTCCCTCTTCTGCATCGGCGTAGACACGGACCAGTGGGAGACCCTTCCGGCCGCCCACCCCTGCCTCGTCTCCAGCGCCATGAAGCTCCTTACCCCGGCCGTGGTTGATCTTGTCAACCAGCAGCAGGCGGGCACACAGGTCTCGGGCAACTACTTCGGCACGACGGGCCTTGCGCCGTTCCATGATTTCGAAAGCGTCGTCCCGCAGGAAGTCAAGGACAAGCTGGCGGAAATTGACGCCGGCCTGCAGGATGGTTCGATCTCGACTGGCTACCAGCCGTAATCGAGTCTGTTTGCGCGACGGGAGGCATAGGCAACTGTGCCTCCCGTTTTTTGTACCTCGGGCGCGGTAGGAACCTATGACTGATAATTGACAAGTGATAACTGGCGTTGGGCTACGGTTGAGTGGACGTAGCGGGAAGCTTCTAGCCCTCCGGCCCCGGTCTGACCCACGCGCCGGGTTTCGTTGCAGCGGGTGCCTCCCGGCGTGGCCGCCACAACCGAGGGCGCGGAGGCCCTCCGCTACGCAATCGCGCTCCCGCTGCGTAGAGTGCGTTGCTGCCTGGTTGACTCACCTCATTGTGAGAGGCACAATACCCTTCGACGCTTTCACTTCTGACGGCGCGTCAGCCAGTCAACGAGTCAGTTATCAGTTTTCAGTTATCAGCCACCCAGACCACCCGCCCTCAAGCAACACCCCCCAGTCTCACTCTGCGTTCCCACATCCAGACCGGAGGTTCCATGACCTCTGCAGCACCGACGGCGACTACGCCGCCTGCACCACCACCTCCACCTGTTGTGTCGACAGGTCGTCGCATCCTCGACGTCCTCCTGATCCCGGCGCTTGCCGTCTTCACGGCGCTGGTGATCGGCGGCATCATCATGCTCATTTTCGGCGACGAACCGCTGTCAGCCTATCGCGGTCTCTTCAGTGGCGCGCTTGGTGACGCGCGCGGTTGGTCTGCCACTGCCCGCAAGATGACCCCGCTCATCCTCACCGGCCTTTCCGTGGCGATCGCGTTCAAGGCGGGGCTCTTCAACATCGGCGCGTCGGGCCAGTTCATTATGGGTTCGGTTGCCTCAGTCGCCGTAGGCATCAACTTTGAAGGCATGCCCGCGATTTTGCATGCGCCGTTGGCTCTGCTGGCAGGCATCGCCGGCGGTGCGTTGTGGGGGGCCATTCCCGGCATCCTCAAGGTGTACACCGGCGCGCATGAGGTAATCGTGACGATCATGCTCAACTACATTGCCAGCCTCTTTGCCTCGTGGACGGTCTACGCCGGCGGCACAAAGGGGCAGTCCACCGGCCCGCTGTGGGACCCGACCGCAGGCGCCCGTTCGGAGACGCCTGACGTCTTCGCAAGCGCGCAATTGCCCTGGATCTTTGGGCCGCCCTATCGGGTGCACTGGGGCGTCGTGCTGGCGCTGATCACGGCCGCGGTCATGTGGTGGGTAATCTATCGCATGACGCTTGGCTTCGAGATTCGCACCGTTGGCGAGAACCCCAAGGCCGCCAAGTACGCCGGAATCAGAACGAAGTGGATCGTCATTCTGGCGATGATCATCGCGGGTGGCTTGGCAGGGATGGCCGGCGGCATCGAGACGCTAGGGCTGAACCACAAATTCGCCACAGAGTTTACCGGCGCTGTGGGCTTTGACGGCATCACGACCGCCTTGCTGGGCCAGACAAACCCAATCGGCATTGTGCTTGCGTCTTTCCTGATCGGTGCGATGGATGCCGGCGGCACGCGCATGCAGTTTGATTCGGGCGTCTCGGCCGACATCATTGGCGTCATTCAGGGCCTGGTGCTGGCCTTCGTCGCTGCGCCGCTCATCGTGCGCCAGATCTACCACATTCGCCGCCCCATTGGCGGGAACAAGGTTGTCGGCGGCGCCGGCTGGGGAAAGTGAGGAACATCACATGGTCGGTGCACCTGCAATGACAGCCACCAGCGCTCCCCGCCGCCGAAAACTGGGCGGTACAGCGCTGTTCCTGACGGTATTCGTCGTGGGCTTTGTGATTATGGCCTTTCTGGTTGAGACCACATCGCTGAACCAGTACGTCTGGCTGCGCATCTTTTTTGGCGTGAGCGCGCTCAACTTCATGTTGCGCGCAGCCGTGCCGTTAATTCTTGGTGCGCTTTCGGGAATTCTTTGCGAACGCACAGGAATCGTCAACATTGGCATCGAGGGGATGATGCTGGGCGGCGCGTTTGCGGCATTCGTCGCCAAAGTCTCAACCAACAGTTGGCCGTTGATGGTTAGCCTCTTTTTTGGTGTGGCCATCGCGCTTTTGGTGGGCGCGCTGCTGGGGCTTCTTCACGGCGTCTTCTCCATTCGCTACCGCATGGACCAGATCATCTCGGGCACGGTCATCATCATTCTGGCCCAAGGATTCACCTCCTACCTTTTTCAGAGTGAATGGGTGTCGCAGGGCAAGTTCAGCCCGATTCCCATTCCCTTGCTGTCGAGCATTCCCGTGCTCGGCCCGGTGCTCTTCAGGAACCCGCCCCTGACCTACGCAACGCTGCTGCTCGTGGTGATTGTGCATGTGGCGCTCTTCCACACGCGATGGGGTTTGCGGACACGCGCATGCGGCGAGCATCCGCGCGCCGCCGATACCGTGGGCATTCCCGTCAATCGCTTTCGCTACATCAACACGATGCTCGGCGGCGCGCTGGCCGGGCTGGCGGGCGGCTTCCTTGTGCTCGAGGCAGTGGGCCAGTTCCAGGAGGGAATGACGGCGGGACGTGGCTTCATTGCCCTGGCCGCGATGATCTTCGGCAACTGGATGCCCTTTGGGGCCATGGGCGCGTCGCTTCTCTTCGGCTATACGCAGGCGCTGCAGAACGAGCTGTTGCTTGCGGGCGTTGTGACCATCCCGCGCCAGTTCGTCAGCATGATCCCCTACGTGGTGACCATCATCGCCGTCTCCGGCCTCGTCGGTCGCGTGCGCGCCCCCGCCGCCGAGGGCAAGTACTACGAAACTGAAGGATCGTCGGAGTAGCGACGACGCAGAAAGTAACGACGACGCAGAGGCGCTGAGACGCAGAGAAAACGCAGAGAACAGCGGCGGACGTACGGGAGAGGTATTGGTTGGGAAGCGGGCCTGAACAAACAGATGGCTGGAGGCGTGAATGGTAGCGCCGTTGGACGATCAGCCACGTTTGCAGTGCAGCAATTGGCCGATGAATCGGATTACGCAAGAAATTATCGGCTGTGCAATGGAAGTGCATCGCACCCTGGGTGGGCCGGGCCTGCTTGAGTCGGTCTACGAGGAAGCCCTGGTTTGGGAGATGCAAGAGCGCGGGTTGAGTGTTGTGCGACAGGCGCAGTTGCCGATTCTGTACAAATCACACCAATTGGGATCACCGCTTCGGATCGACATACTTGTGGAAGACAGAGTGATTGTTGAATGCAAGAGCGTTGAGGTGTATAACCCCATTTTCGAGGCACAGGCACTGACCTACCTCAGACTGAGTGGCAAGCGCCTTGCATTGGTCATCAATTTCGGGAGCACGGTTCTCAAGGATGGTGTGCACCGCGTCGTCAACGGCCTCTAGCGATGGATGAAGTTTCGGCAAGACCGTGTTCAAGCTTCATGTCGAGTAATTCTTCAGCGCTCATCGTAGTTCTCGCTGTTTGTCTCTGCGTTCCTCTCCGTTCCTCTGCGCCTCAGCGCCTCTGCGTCGCTGTTTATTGGGAGTGACCAAGTGGATACACCTGTTTTGGAAGTGCGCAATATTACGAAGTCGTTTCCCGGCGTCATCGCCAACGAGGACGTCAGCATCAGCTTGTTCCCCGGCGAGATTCTGGCGTTGCTGGGCGAGAACGGCGCGGGCAAGTCGACCCTTATGAACATCGTCTATGGCCTCTACCATCCCACTTCGGGAGAGATTTTGGTCAAGGGCGAGGTGCAACGCTTTACCAGCCCGCGCGACGCAATTCGGGCCGGCATTGGCATGGTGCACCAGCACTTCCAGCTCGTTCCCGTGATGACGGTTGCCGAGAACGTCATGCTGGGCGACGAGTCGGTGCGCAACGGGCTGCTGGATGTCCGCAAAGTGGCGGCGCGCATCACCGAGCTCTCCAGCCGCTACAACCTCGAAGTCGACCCTTACGCCATCATCGAAGACCTGCCCGTGGGCGTGCGCCAGCGCGTCGAAATCGTCAAGACGCTCTACCGCAGCGCCGACATCGTGATTCTTGACGAGCCGACGGCGGTCCTCACGCCGCAGGAGATCGAGGGCCTGTTTGAGGTCATGGCGCTGCTGCGGCAGCAAGGCAAGTCGATCATCTTCATCACGCACAAGCTCAAGGAAGTTCTGCGCGTTGCCGATCGCATTGTCGTGCTGCGCGGCGGCAAAGTGGTGGGCGAGGCCAACCCAAAGACCGCCACACAGGCAAGCCTCGCCTCGCTGATGGTGGGACGCGATGTGATCCTCACCGTGGAAAAGGAAGCCGCGCAGCCAAAGGAGGTCGTGCTCGAGTTGAATGGCCTGTTCGCCCGCAGTGATTTGGGCGAGCCGGCACTGCGCGGCGTCTCGTTTGAGGTGCGCGCCGGGGAAATCGTCGGTGTGGCCGGCGTTCAGGGCAATGGGCAGACCGAACTCGTTGAGGTCATTACCGGCCTGCGCCGTGCCGACGCGGGCGCAGTCATTGTGGGCGGCACGGACATGACCAATGCCACCCCGCGCCGTGTCACCAACGAGGGCCAGAGCTGCCACGTCCCCGAAGACCGGCACACCTACGGCATGGTGCACAGTTACTCGGTTGCGCAGAACCTCGTGCTCAACACCTACTACGAAGAGCCCTTTGCGCGTGCGGGGACAATCAACGAGAGCGCGATTCGCGCCCACGCCGAAGAACTGATCGAGCGCTTTGACGTGCGCACGCCCAGCGTGGATGTAGAGGCCGGCAACCTCTCCGGCGGCAACCAGCAGAAGATGGTTGTGGCGCGTGAATTCAGCCGGCCAATCCAGTTGCTGATCGCGGCGCAGCCAACGCGCGGCATCGACGTCGGCTCAATCGAGTTCATCCACAGCCAGATTGTGGCCAAGCGTGATGAGGGCGTTGCAGTGCTCGTGGTCAGTTCCGAACTCGACGAGATCATGAACTTGTCCGACCGCATTGTCGTCATGTACAAGGGCGAAGTGATCGACATCGTACCGCGCGAGAGTGCGACGCGCGAAGGGCTAGGGCTGCGCATGGCCGGCATACACCCCGACGATGGCGAAACCGCGCAGCCCGCCGCCGCGGTCCCCGCCTGAGTTCGTTCGCCGCCTCGCCTGTTCGTTACTTCATCCAGCCATGGACTCACTGGACGCATTGCACAATCGAGTCCTCGACCAGCCGCAGAGTATCGATGTGGATGCGCTTGATCCTGCGGCAACGCGCCTGCTCGCCAACCAGGAGCTGCTGGCGGTGGCCGACGCTCGCAGCGATCTGCTTGATCTGCGCTGGCCGCGCACCGACTCCTCCTACGCACGCGCAATCGAGACACGACTCACCGCCTACCACGGCGACCCCCTCGAGCCCATTGCCAACCGCTATTACCCTGGCTTTCAGGAGACAATCTTCGGCAGCGAAGGGCTGATCCTCTCCAAGCGCATGGTTATGCCCCTCAACAGCGCGTACGACCACGCGCTCTTCTGGAGTTACGAGTGTCAGGCCGAAGGCGACAGCGTCGTCCGCCTCGACGTGCTGATTGACTGGGGCGAGCCGCTCGCACAGCGGATTGTGGATGGCCTGCTCGTGGCGCAGCGCAATCCCCGTCCCGAGCAGGGAATCTACAACCAGAGCAACGCCGAGAGCACGCGCGTCTTTGGCAATCCCCACGGGCGCCCCGAGAGCGCAACGCTTGATGACGCAGCCGGGACCGCGCACCTCGTCTACTACGTTCTCATCAACGGGATTGTCGATGTCTCGCTCCTGCTCACGATCAGCGATGTGGGCGAGCAGGCCGCGTGGAATGGCTTCCTGGCGCTGCGCGATACGGAAATTGTCTTTGACCGCAGCAACCGCGCCTGGGACGAGGCCCTCCTGACCGCGCGTCTGTGGACGCCAAACACGCGCTTGAATCAGGCCGTCCACGCGGGCAAGCAGGCGGCCATGCAAAGCCTCGTTCACCTGCGCACGGGCTTTGCCCCGGTTGACCGGCTGACAACGCATGTGCCTGTGCTCGTGGAGGCCTTTGATGCGCTCGACCCTGCCACGAGCCGCAATCTGCTCGCCCATTTGCGCCGCATCGCCGAGCGCAGCCAGGGCCGCCTGCCCGTGCAACTGCCGCTCGTCGCCAAGGCAGCGCTGGTCGACCCCGGCCCGGCTCTTGTACAGACGAATCATGCCTATCTGAGCGCGCTCTACGCCCATACTTTGCGCCACCCTGAGGCGGCGCTCCTCGAGGAGCATGCGGCCGCAATTGCGCTCTGTGCAGAGGCGCTTGTGCGGGCGCGACCGATCATCCTGCAAGGGGGCGTGGCGGCGGACTTGTGGCGGCTGGGCGCTGGGCTGCGCGCGGCGATGAGCCTGGCCACGCGCAACCGCGATGGAGTCAATGCCATGCGCTGGGAAAGCGAGGCATGCGACGCCGAGAAGCAGGCCGAAGCAATCGGTGCAGCGCGCGGCGAGAAGCCCGCCCAGCCCAACTGGCAGGCGGCCGCGGGCTGGAGTATGCCGGCCAATGCGCCCTGGGCTTTTGCCGATCCGTGGGCCGGAATTTCCCTGGCCGCGCAGGCAATCTGGCAGGGATGTGGCGTCAGCTTCCTCAATGGGCAACCTGTGGTGCGCCCCACTTTCCCTGCAGAGTGGAGCTGGTGGGCGCTGCTCGATCTGCCCATTTTCCACACTGCACAGGTGCCGGCGGGTCGACGCCTTTCACTTGTGTGGGATGGCGCGCAACTTCACACCACCGAGCCGTTGCGCACCGCGCTGCCCGTGGTGATCCACGAAAGCATTCGCGCCTTGCATACGGACGAACTCGACTTTGACCTGACCTTTGAGTTTGTTGACACGCAAGCAGGGGAGCGGGTGCGCACGCGCTTTCGTCCCGAACAGTGGGAGTGACCAACCCAAAGACGTGACACGAAGCCGGGTAGGCGCCGAAATCATCTATGCGTCAGGGTCGGGGTTCCACCAGCAGGGACCCTTGTCGCGGCGTGCGTCCACGGCGCGGGCGCGGATCTCCTCCATGGCTGTGTGGCTCAGTGGCCTGAAGGATCGCGGCAGCGGCGAATGCCTGGTCCTGTTCATTGGGAAAACTCAGCCCCAGCAGCGCCACATCGGGATCGATCGTCAGCGTGTAGTGCAAGCACTCGTCCACACTCAGCCGCGGCAGGAGCGCCACCGTCCCATCGACGCCTCCCGAGGACAGCTTGCCGCGCGGGCGCAGTTGCAGCGGCTGGTTGTAGCCCGCGGTGTCGCCCAGCAGTTTGCCCGCGCCAAAGGTCTTGAAGCAGACGGTCCCCACGTTGCGTGCATGGGCCAGGGGAAGAATCTCGCTGATGTAGCGCTCCTCCACAAAAGGACCTACGGGAAACAGGACGACGTCACAAAGGTCCGCCGCCAGCGCCGCGGCGAGCACGTCGGGATTGTGCGACGAGATGCCGCGGAAGCGCGCTTTGCCGGCGCGCACGGCGTCGGCCAGTTGGTCGAATCCGCCGCCGGGCGTGGCGAGGCGATGAAAATCGTCCATGGACGAAAGCCCGTGGAAGACGAATGCGTCGGCGTACTCCACATCGAGGCGGCGCAGCGAAGCTTCAATCTGGGGCGCGACAGGTGCGTGCAGATCGTCGACCTTGTCGATGACGAAGAGGTCATCGCGCCGCCCGCGAATGGCGCGACCCACAATCTCCTCCGAATAGCCATCCTCATAGCCGGGCGCCGTGTCGACAACATTGATGCCCGCGTCGAAGGCGCGCTGCAGTGTAGCCACGCAGCGGTCGAGCGGCTGGCTGCGGTCCGCCAGGTCGCCCGCGCCCAGTATCGTCGCGCACAAAGCCCGTACGCCCCAGCGCACGGCGCGGTGAGAAGAGATGGGCATGGGCGGTCATTGGTGATTCTTCCTTCCTGCGAACCATTGGCCTCGTTGATCGTTTGTCACAACTATACACCCTGTGGGCATGCGCTGCGCCAAAGCCGCCCTGCACTGCAGGAAGCATCGGCTCAAAACGGTATCCGCATTGCAGCGGCACTGGCAACGTTCCGGACGCGTGATCAGGTGCGCTGTGTGAAGCCCTCTGCAAGGTCCACTGCTATATCCTCCTGAGCACAGGCGCCCTTGGCCATGATGCGGTACACTTCACAGCAAGTGCAGCGCTTCTTCCACAATCACCCATCGTCAAAAGGAACTCCCCATGCGCTTTCTTTTCACGGTGCAACCCCTGTACGGCCACGTTCATTCGCTGGTGCAGCTCGCACTTGCGGCCCAGGCCGAGGGCCATTCTGTGGCCGTGGCCACTGCCGCGCGCTTCGGCCCAACCATCACGCGGCTTGGCCTCGAACACATTGCGTGTGGTGTCGATTTTGACGGCTCGATCGACGTCTTCGACACGCTGCCCGCAGTTGCGGCAATGCGCGGCCGGGGCCTGCCGCCCGTCGCCGAGCAGATCTATGGCTTTGTGCAGGGGCTTGGCCCGCGCATGACCGACGATCTGCTCACATTCGGCGCGGCCTGGCAGCCCGATCTCATCGTGCGCGACCCGGTGGAGTATGGCGGGTACTTTGCCGCCGAAGCGCTGGGCATTCCCCACGCCACGATCATGTGGGCCATCTACATTGACCCGCGCCTCGTGCGCGCCGAGTGGTTCAACGATCTGCGCATCCGCTTCGGCCTGCCCTCCGATCCGGATCTTGCGACGTACGATCGCTTCCTCGTGCTCAAGTTCCTCCCGCCAAGCTGGCAGTTCGAGATGCCGCGCGAGCCCGCAGTGACGCATGCGTTTCTCGCGCCTCCCTTCGACATGAGCGGCGACGACGCGCTGCCCACATGGGTGGATGATCTGCCCGACCGCCCGATCATCTACGCGACCCTCGGTACGACCTTCAACAAGGCGCCCGCGGTCTTTCGCGCGCTCATCGACGGGCTCAGTTCGCTCGATGTCAATGCGATCATCACAGTGGGCAAAACGATGGACCCGGCGCAATTCGGTGCGCTGCCCGCCAATGTGCATGTCGCACAATACATTCCCCAGACGCTGCTCCTGCCCCGTTGTGATGCGCTTGTCTTTCACGGCGGCTACAACTCGTTCCATTCTGCCGTGTGGCACGGCCTGCCCATGGTGGCTGTCCCCATGGAAGCGGGCGATCAGTTTCCCACCGCGCAGAAACTTGACGAGATGGGGCTAGGCATCATGGTCAAGGGACAACCGCCTACTGCCGTGGAGATCGCCACGGCCGTACGCAGCGTGCTCGCCGACCCGGACTATGCGGCGCGGGTGCGGGCCTTTGGCGCGGGAATGCGCGCCCTGCCGCCGCTGACGGATGCCGTGGCGCGCCTTGCGCTGCTTGCGCGCGACCGTACACCACAGACATAACGCCTGTACACGGAAACACCGGGAACGATAGAACGGACATGAACAGCGCCCTGCTGTTTCCGCTGTTCCCGTCGTTTCTGTGTACAG
The DNA here is from genome assembly GCA_963735275.1 of uncultured Chloroflexia bacterium. Classification (GTDB taxonomy): domain Bacteria; phylum Chloroflexota; class Anaerolineae; order Caldilineales; family Caldilineaceae; genus UBA5069. Next base: position 261,965 of record CAVTKJ010000007.1, read on the forward strand.
GCCGTTGTTGGCCCGTGCTATACTTGCCCCCATGCGCGTTTATGTGGGGCAGGTGGGCTGTCGGCTCAACTACAGCGAAATGGAGACGCTGGCCGCGCGCCTGCGCGTGGCCGGCCACAGCGTCGTCGCCCAACCGGCCGACGCCCAGGTGATTGTCTTCAACACCTGCGCCGTCACCGCCGACGCGCGCGCGGCAGCCGCAAGGAGAGCCGCCGCCTCAACGCCGCCAACCCCGCGGCGCGCATTGCCCTCACAGGCTGCTGGGCCACGCTCGAGCCACACGCCGCGGCGGCGCTTCCCGGCGTCGCGCTGGTTGCCGCCAACGCAGAGAAGGATCTCCTCCCGCTCCTGCTCGAGCCGTGGAGCGCGGCGCTTGATGACCCCGCACTTCTCACCCACCTCCATCCTGAAAGCGCACCGCTTGACTTTACAGGCTTCGGCGACGCTGACCCGCGCCAGGCCCGCACGCGCGCCTTCATCAAGGTGCAGGATGGCTGCAACAACCGCTGCACTTTCTGCATCGTCACCCAGGCGCGGGGGCAAGCCGCAGCCGCGCGCCGGCTGAGATTGTAGCCGAGGTGCAGGCAGCCTGCGCCGAAGGGGTGCAGGAGGTCGTGCTCACCGGCGTGCATTTGGGCAGCTATGGGCGTGACTTCGTGGATCGCGGCACGCTCAAGGAACTTGTGGCCGCGCTCCTGGAGCAGACGCCCGTCGCCCGCATCCGCCTGAGCAGCCTTGAGCCGTGGGAGCTTGCCGAAGGCTTCTTTGACCTCTGGAGCGCATATCCCGGCCGCCTCTGCCCGCACCTGCATTTGCCGCTTCAGGCTGGGTGCGATGTCCAGTTGCGCGCCATGGCCCGTCGCTGCACCGTGGATTCGTTTCGCGCCCTCGTGGCAAGCGCACGCGCCGCCATCCCCGACCTGCTGGTCACCACCGACCTTATCGCAGGCTTCCCCGGCGAGAGCGAGGCCGACCACGCCGCCACGCTGGCCTTTGTGGCCGAGATGCGCTTCGCCGATGCCCACGTCTTCCCCTTCAGCCCGCGCACAGGGACTGCCGCTGCGGCCTTCGCCAATGCGCTGCCTGGCGACGTGAAGCAGGCGCGCGCCCAGGCGCTGCGTGCGCTCGTGGCGCAAACGGGCGAAGTCGAGCGCGCCCGCTTCCTCAGCCAGGTACGCCCTGTGCTTTGGGAAGGGCGCGGCAAGCCCCTTGCCGACGACCCCAGCCACCTGCTCTGGAGCGGCCTCACCGACAACGCGCTGCGCGTGCAGGCGCTTGCCCCGGCCGCGGTGAATCTACACGGACAGTTGACTGCGACGCGCCTCGGTGCGCTGGATGGAGAGACCTTTTCGGGGATCCTCCTGCCGGTGCTTTCCCCCGCCTGACTCTCCCCGCACCGGCAGCCGCGTAGTCGTAACGCAAACCTGTCCCATACAAGTGTCGTGCTATACTGAACGCCGCGCCGGCTCACGCCGCGCGGCGTTTCTTGTTGACAACCACCGTGGAATACCGCCATGAGCACGCTGACCGAACAACTGGAAGAACTCGAAATCCGCGCCTCCGCGGCGCTTGCACAGGCAGCCACGTGCGCCGAAACCGAGGCCTGGTACGCCGAATACCTCGGCCGCAAGGGGCAGATGACGGCGCTGCTGCGCGGTCTGGGCCAGCTCCCCGCCGACGAGCGCCCCCTTGTGGGCCAGACGGCCAACCGCGTCAAGGGCGCGCTTGAAGGTGAATTGCAGGCGCGTCAGGAGTCCATCGCACAGGCCGAGATGGATCAGGCGCTCGCCTCCGAGGGCGTCGACGTGACGCTTCCCGGCCGCAAGCCGGCCGTGGGCAAGCTTCACCCCACAACCACCACCATGCGCGAAATCGCCGACATCTTCATGCAGATGGGCTTCCAGGTCTATGATTCGCCCGAGGTGGAGACCGATGCGATGAACTTCGGCCTGCTCAATTTCCCGCCCGATCATCCGGCGCGCGAGATGCAGGACACCTTCTTCACCACCCAGCCGGAGGTTATCCTGCGCACGCACACCAGCCCCGGCCAGATGCGCGCCATGCGCGAATATGCGCCCGAGCCGATCCGGGTGATCGTGCCCGGCAAGGTCTACCGCAACGAAGACGTGACGGCCCGTTCGGAGATGATGTTTTATCAGGTGGAAGGGCTTGTGGTGGGCAAGGGCATCACCTTTGCGGACCTCAAGGGGGTGCTCCTCAACTTTGCCAACCAGATGTTTGGCGAGGGACGCAGCATCCGCTTCCGCAAATCCTACTTCCCCTTCACCGAGCCGAGCGTGGAGGTTGATGTGGATTGCGTGCTCTGTGGCGGCAAGGGCTGCCGCCTCTGCAAGCACACGGGCTGGCTGGAGATCCTGGGCGCGGGCATGGTGCACCCGGTGGTGCTCGAGAATGGCGGCTACGATCCGGCGGTCTACAGCGGCTTCGCCTTCGGAATGGGCATCGAGCGGCAGGCAATGCTCAAGCGCAGCATCGATGACATTCGCTACTTCTACTCCAACGACGTCCGTTTCCTGGATCGCGTGGGATAAGAGAGAACAGCGACGCAGAGGCGCTGAGGCGCAAAGAAACGCAGAGAAAAGCAAAGAGCGTGCTTTGGCAGTACTCCGCGTTTCTTTGCGCCTCTGCGTCGCTGTTGTATTTCCGAGCGCTTCGATTGCCTAGAAACGGTACTCGGCGCTGAAGTAGCGCAGCGGCGCCAGCGCGCCCAACAGGCAGAGGACGAAGACCACCACCAGCCCGATTCCCCCCACAAGCCCCAGCCCGCCCAACTGATTGCGCAAGTAGCCCAACAGCAGCACCAGCGCGAGCAGCGCGTGGAAGACCAGGCAGGGCAGAAGCACAAACAGATCGAGGTCGCGGACGCCGGCAGCCAGAACGAGGAAAAGACCAAAGGCCAGCAGCGCCGCGCCGGCCACACGCCAGCCCAGAGGCGACGTCTGCTCAGCCAGCAGCCCCGCTCCCGTCAGCCAGGCTGCCGGGGCAATTAGCAGCAGGAACCCAAGCAGCAGACCCACCACCACGCCGTTGATGCGCAGTACCAGCCGCATGGGGCGATAGGGGTCGGCGAGCGAATAAGCCATAGGTGGCTGGTTTCTTGTGGGCTGGGTGTGACGCTGCGGGCTATTGACAATTGCCAAGTACTCTACCTGATGAGCGGTCAATCAGCCAACCCCCAAGCCCATTTCCCACTGAGCCACTCATGTTACGTAGCGGAGTTGCGGTACGAACTGATAGCTGACAAATGATAACTGAGGTTACGCAGAGGCTCGGCTCTTGGTAGCGGGGGGCTTCCAGCCCTCCGACCGCTCGCAGTTCCAGATCCTGCAACGGAGGGCTGGAAGCCCCCCGCTACGTCCACCTAACGTGCTGCGTAACTTGAGTGAGCCAATAACGCCCACAAACCACAAAAGGCGCCACACCAATCATCCAATCAACCCATAACCCAATCAACCAATAACCCAATCAACCAATAACCCAATTCATCAATTATCGATTACCCACCCATGCCCACCTACGACCCAATCCTGCTCGAAGTCTACCGTCACCGCTTCGCGGGGATTGCCGAGGAAATGGGTGTGACCCTGCGGCGCACCGCCTACTCGCCCAATATCAAGGAGCGGCTCGACTTTTCCTGCGCGCTTTTTGATGCCGGCGGGCGAATGGTTGCGCAGGCCGCGCACATCCCCGCACACCTGGGCGCGATGCCCGCAAGCGTCAGCACGATTCTCGCGCACTATGCGCACGAGGGCGAGCCGTGGTCCGAGGGCGATGTCGTCATCGTTAACGACCCATTTGCCGGCGGCAACCACCTCCCCGACATCACCATGTTGTCGCCCGTCTTCCTCGCCGGGATGACGGCGCCCGATTTCTTTGCCGCCAGCCGCGCCCACCACGCCGACGTGGGGGGCATGACCCCCGGCTCGCTGCCGCTCTCCACCGAGATTTATCAGGAGGGCATCATCGTGCCGCCTGTCAAGCTCGACAGGGCCGGCATCCGCAATGAGGATCTGCTGCGGCTGCTGCTGCGCAATGTGCGCACGCCCGACGAGCGGCGCGGCGACATCGCCGCGCAGCGTGCGGCCCATGCCATCGGCGAGCGCCGCTTGCGCGATCTGGCGCTCACCCATGGCCGCGACGAACTTCTCGCCTACAGTGACCACCTGCTTGCCTATGCCGAACGGCTGACGCGCGGCGCGCTTGCGCAATGGCCTGCAGGGACATTCGCATTTGAGGATGTGATGGAGATTGTGGAGGGCGACCGGATCAGCCTCGCGCCGATCCGCGTGAGTGCCACGATTGTCCACGCTGATGCAGGCGGCAGCGTGATCTTTGATTTCGCCGGCACCTCGCCCGTGACACCCAGTTCGCTCAACGCGGTGATCGCGATCACGCAATCGGCCTGCTACTACGCCGTCCGCTGCCTGGTGGGTGAGGATGCCCCGATGAACGCCGGCTGCATTGCGCCCATTCAGGTGGTTGCGCCCGTCAACTCGCTTGTTAACGCCTGGTCGCCGGCGGCAGTGGCCGGGGGCAACGTCGAGACCTCGCAGCGCATTGTCGACGTGGTGCTCGGCGCGCTGGCGCAGGCGCTGCCCCTGGACGCGGCGGCCGCGTCGCAGGGCACGATGAACAATTTGACCATTGGCGGGCAGCGCGCCGACGGCTCCCCCTTTGCCTACTACGAGACCATCGGCGGCGGCATGGGCGCGGCGGCACAGGGGGATGGTCTCGGCGGCGTACAGGTGCACATGACAAACACGCTCAACACGCCGATTGAAGCGCTGGAGATGGCCTATCCCTTGCGCGTGGAGCGTTACGGATTGCGCCCGGGCTCCGGCGGCGGCGGCTTCCATTGCGGCGGTGACGGGATTGTGCGCAGCTATCTCTTCCTGGGGCCGGCCGTGGTGACCATGTTGAGCGAGCGGCGCGCAATCGCTCCCTGGGGCGCGGAGGGAGGCGAGCCGGGGAAATGCGGAATCAATACACTGCGGCGCGCGAACGGAGAAGTTGAGGTTCTGCTGTCCAAGTTCACACGGCGTGTGGCCGCGGGAGACAGGCTGATCATCGAGACGCCCGGCGGCGGTGGCTGGGGCGCAGATGAAGCCTAAAGCCCTGTACGCAGAAAATACGGAAACAGCGGAAACTGCATGAAAAGCGCAGCCGGTCGTTTCCGCTGTTTCCGTTGTTCCTGCGTACAGGGCTTTTCGCAGTCGCTTACCAGATCACCGCCTGGCGTTCGGCATTGACCTCGGCGAAGAGCTCTGCGGTCTGCGCGCCGATGTACGCCCACTGATAGTCGGCGTCGACTTCTGCCAGCGCCGCAATCCGGCGCGCTTGCGCCGCCGCAGGGTCGCTGAAGAGCCGGTTCACCGCCCAGACGATACTCTGTGGGTCATTCGGAATCACCGTCAGCCCCGTCACTTCATGCCGCACGACCTCGCCAAGCCCACCGGTGCTGCTGGCGATCACGTTGCAGCCATTCGCCATCGCCTCGAGCGCGACGATGCCAAAGGGCTCGTAGAGGCTGGGGAAGATCGCCGCTTCCACGATCTGGTAGAGACAGTCGCGTTCCTCGTTGTCAATATAGCCGAGGAACTCGATATTCTTTTCCACACCCAGTTCGTAGGCAAGCGGAAAGAGCTTCTGGCTGTTCTTGCCGGCAACGAGCAGGCGCGTGTTGGGGTGCTCGGCAAGGATGCGCGGCATTGCGCGCACGATCAGGTGGACGCCCTTCTCATGCACAACGCGCCCCACGTAGAAGAGCAGATGCTCGCCTTGCGGCGCGTACTTGACGCGCATCGCCTCCATGGTGGATGCTGCGCAGGTGTGGATTTTTGACGTGTCGATGCCATTGGGAATGACAGTCACCTTCTCCGCGGGCAATCCGAACCAGCGCGCAAGTTCATCGCGCATGTAGTTGCTGCACGCCACCACGCGCCACGCTTCATAGACGGTGCGCCACTCCATGTGGTCGATCTGCTGGCTCGTGTTCGTGGGCAGCCAGCCTTGATGGCGGCCCCGCTCAGTGGCGTGGATTGTTACGATCAGCGGCGTCTTCCACACGTTCTTGAGTGTAATGCCCGCCTCGCCCGTAAGCCAGTCATGGATGTGAATCAAGTCATAATGGCGAGTGCGGGCCAGGATTCTGGCGTAGGCAACGAAGACCGAATTGCCGTCCACCACGCTGTTGTACCAGTCCTGCGCGTCCATTGCCGGCACGTCCAGCCGGTGGACGGTGACGTAGTCACTGTGCGATTCAACGGGCGGCCCGCCGGCAAAGTGGGTGGTGAGCACGTCGATGTAGATGGGCTCGCCACCGTGCACCCCAGCGAGCGTGGGGACAAGCTGCGCCACATGGGTGCCGATGCCGCCGACCACATAGGGAGGAAACTCCCAGCTAATCACAAGTACACGCATAAGGGATCAATGCTCCAAACAAATCCAGCCAGAAGAGAGCGGCGTCAAGGCTGCACTGCCGCGCTTGCGCCGTCTACGTTAACGATTACTGCCCGCCACTGCCAGTGCGCAGGCGGCGTCGGCTTATCGGCAGCAAGGGCGGTTGCCTGCACCGCCGCTTCATACATGAGATAGGCCGATGGCATCACCTGCGGATGCGCGCTGGCCCATGTAGCATAGTTGGGCCCAATCCACAGGATCGAGTTAATGCGCTGGGGAGCGAGTGTATTCGGTCCCTGGTCGGCGCTCAGGAGTTCAAAGAAGACGGGGTCCACTGCCCAGGGTGCAAGCCAAATGGGGGCGTCGGGCAGGGCCGCACGCAAGGCGCCCGCAGCCGCCGCGCCATCGGCGGCGCTGCCCAGCCAAAGCAGGGCATCCCCCGGTTGTGGCGTCGGTAGTTCGCTGCCGCGTGCACCGCTCCAATACTGAATCGTTGCAATGGACCCCAAACCTTCGCTGAAGATCGGCTCCATTTCATGGGCCAGTCCGCCAACCAGCAGACGCTGCGCGCCCTGGGCGCGTGCTGCTTCGCCCAGCGCCTCGGCCAGCGCCTTGAGCCACTCTGTGCCTTGCGGTGCCACAAAGCCCTCTGTCGTCACGGCCCAGGGGGCAAGCCAGGGGAGTTGCGCAAGGCGTGTTGCGGCGGCGCTCCCTTCCAGCGGCGTGAGCGGGCCGACCACCGCGCGGTGGTCGCCGATGCGGCAATCTTGGCGGCGGCGCGTGCGGGATCGAGTGACGTATCCAGCGCGAGGGGGATAATGCCTGTATCCGCTGCGGGCGCCTGCTCGACGGCGGCGCGCACGCCGTCGAGCGCGCTGTAACCACTGCGCCGGTAGAGCCCTTCAAACGGCGCGAGAACCCCCACATGCGCGATTGGCCGCACGTTCGTGAACGGCGCCACGGCTGCTTGGACACCCGGCGCGCAACTTGCCGCGAGCATGGGCAGCAACAGCCACGCCAGCCAGTAGCGTCGCCGTAGCCCGTATTTCTCTGCCGCCCTCACGCTGCTACTGATAACCGTAGGTCTGCAGGTTCTGCTGATGTTCGGCATAGGTTTGCGCAAAGACGTGGCGCCGATCCTCACCCGTTGCCACGAAGAAGCAGAAGGCGGTGGCGGCGGGGTTGCGCGTGGCCTCGATCGCGCTGATTCCCGGGTTGGCAATCGGCCCGGGCGGCAGCCCCTGATTGAGGTAGGTGTTGTATGGGCTGACGATCTGGCTGTACTCCTCGATGGACTGCGGCTTCCACCACCAGTTGCCCGGAACGCCGCGGGCATACTGAACCGTGGGGTCGGCCTGGAGGAAATTGCCACCCACTTCCGAGGCGCAGCGGCCATTCAGGCGATTGACGTAGACGCTGGCGATCAGCGGGCGTTCGTCGGCCTGGACGGCTTCCTTTTCCACAATGCTTGAAAGGTTCACCAGGTCGCGTCCGCTTAGGCCGCTGTTGCCCCCCACGAGTTTGTCGCTGCCGACGCGATCCTCGAAGTTGTCGAGAAAGGCGCGAAACACAATTTCGGGGGATGAAGCGAAGACGGGTAGGCGGTAGGTGTCGGGAAAGAGGAAGCCCTCGAGCGATGCGTCCGCAGGAAGCGCCTGGAGGAAATCGTAATCCTCAAAAATCGCCAGGCTGCGTGGCGCGCGCACGGCATTGAGAAATGTATCGGCGTCCATGACATTCTTCTCCTGAAGGCGCTCGGCAATCTCCTCCGCGCGGAAGCCTTCGGGAATCGTGACGAGCACCTCCTCAAAGAGCGCATTCTGCAGCGCTTCGCCTACCTGCGGCATGGTCATGTTCTCGGAGAGCATGAAGTTGCCCGCGGCCAGGCCCCGGTCAAGCCCGGAGACGCGCAGATAGAGATTGAAGAGATCGCCGTCGGTGATGAGGCCCGCCTGCGCCAGCCTTGCCGCAATATACCGTGCTGGCTCGCCGGGGTTGATGACGAAGGAGCGTGGGCGTGGGTCCGTCCCCGCGGGCACCTGCAAATCCGCCTCGCGCATCTTCAGGTTGAACTGCAGCACCTGCTTCTCGATGTTTTCGGGGGTAAGCGCACCCTGCCCGGCGGTGGGGTCAATCAGCCCGACAGCCTGCTCGGGCACACCGAGGAACTGCTCGGTGAGGTGGGCCCGGCCAACGACGTACACGCCCGCGAGCACGCCGACCACGAGTAGAAGAAAACCGACGCGCACAAGAATGGGAAGGATGCCGCCGCTATTTGTTGTCCCCTGGCTTGCCGCCGGCGCGGCGTTGCGTGCGCGTGCCGGGAACTGGGGTGAGTTGTCCTGATTCTGTACTGACATGCCGACAATCTACCTATACTGCCCATTGCAGGGCAAATTGGGCCGCTTTCGTAATACTTGATGCGCAGCAAGCTTTGACGCAAGGCCGCAACGACGCTGGGGAACGCAAGGAAGGGCGCAAGAAACGGCAACGGCGCCGAAATGCGTTCTTCACGTTCGCCCGTTGATCAAGACCAATCGTCCTTGCACCGGCTTCATCGTTCCTGGCGTCCTGGCGGCCTTGCGTCAGAATCGCCTGCGTACCATGAGGTCGCAATTGAGGCTGCCTCACACTGGCCCGGCGCGCGGCGGCAACTCGATGCGCCCCCAGTCGGTGACATCACCGCGACGGCGCGCATCGAGATAAGACTGCAGAATCACGGCGGCCGCGGCGGCATCCTCGCCAATGTGCGTATCGCCCTCAAGCAACTCGCGAGCAGTCCAGGAGCTCAGCCGCTCATCCCAGAACTCGAGCGGCACCGGCCGGCCCAGCAGCGCGCGCAGGGCATTGGCAAAGCGGCGCGCCCATGTCGCGCGTGGTGGCGGCCTGCTGCCCTTCGCTGCCGTCCATGTTGAGGGGCAGGCCGCAGATCACGCCCTGCGCTTCCTCACGCGTCACCATTTCGGCCAGGAGCACAAAATCCTCATTGCGCGAACGGCGCTGGATCACGGAGAGGGGGCGGGCGACGAGGCCCAGGGGATCACAAACGGCCACGCCGATGCGCGCGAGACCCACATCCAGCGCAAGCAGCTTTCCCCGCGTCCAGCCGCGAACCTCTGACGTGATTGACTCACTCACGGCGCAACGGGGACTTGTGAGGCGGCGGAAGGCTCATCATAGTTGACGCGCACCTGAATCCGACTGGGGAGTGCGGGCAACGTCGCCAGCCGATCCGGGTCGCGATAGAAGGTGGGCGGCGCAGCCAGCAGCCAGCGCTCGCTCAATGTGCGCGCCGCATCATCCTCCGATTTGCCGGCGGCGGCGCTGCGCACCTCTGCAGGATCCACGGGGATCACGTAATCGGCATTGACGGTCATGGTGAACTCCACGCCGCGCCCCACAGGCACCGCGCCGGGCACACGCTGCGCAACGAGCGAGTCGGCGACGAGCTTGGCCTGCGGCGGCATCTCGTTCTCCGCCGCGGCCTGCAGCACATCGCGCGCCTCGGCCTCATCCACGGCCACGCCCTGCGCCAGCAGACGCAGTGTCAGGTTCACCTGGTCGGCTTCGTCGTCATTGTATTGCTCAAAGGCTTGCGCCACGACGAAGGTCTGCACCGATTCGGGGGGAAGCCATTCGCCTGGATTGAGTTTGGCCTGGAGCGCGGCGACGGCGCCCGCTTCGGCGCGCGCCTGCGTGTCGGCGAGCAACTTGTCCTTGTCTTCCTGCGTGACGGCGCGCACCAACTCCGATCCGCCGCCCGCCGTTGCGTTGGGGTTGCTCACGCGCGCACGGAAGCGCAGCGGCCCGTCGATGTTGGTAATCGTGTTGGCGCGCACATTGCCGCCGATGCCCGGTTCGAGCGCTTCCACCGCAACGGAGACGCGCTGGCCGACTCCCCCAGGGATTAGCGCCTCGCTTAATGTGCGGAAATTAACCGGTGTGCCGGTTCCCGTGCTGACGGTTGTTCCCACGGGTACTTTGGCCTCGGCAGTGCCCAAATTGCTGAAGACCACCTCGCCCGTGGCCTTGATGGTGGGTTTCTGCAGAGAGCCGCTCGTGGTTGACGCAGCCACTTCCTCGATGATCGTCTCGACCAACCGCCCCTTGATCTTGCGTGCCGTCAGGTTGGATTCGGTGATGTCCGGATCCGCAGTCAGCCGCGTCGTCACGCTCAACGGCGCGGTGCCGGGGGTAATGGTGATGGTGGCGGCGGGCAGCACATAGAGGCCAAAGACGGCCAGCAACAGCACAATCAGCGCGGCCATGACGCCATAACCCGCCCATACCAGCCAGGCGGGGGTGCCGCGCCGCTGGGCGCGCTCTTCAATGCCAATGCGGCGCTGGCGCGCTTGAAACTGGCTGGGCAACGCCGTGCGCACGATGATTCCGGCGCGCCGCCATTTGGGCGGCTCGGGCAGCCCCAGCGCCGGGTTGCGCAGGTCCACAGTAGGCAGCGTCGGCTCCATGCGCCACTTCGCGTTGCATGGCCGTCTCCACCTCGCCGAAGACAGGAATGCCCACCGCCTGTGCGGCTTTGGTCGTTGCCGCGTCGCGCGTGACCACCGCAAGTTGGCACTGCTGCACCTGCACCTGCCGTTGCAGCATGCGCATGCGCGCCGCGTTCGCCAGCCCGTCCCAGCCGTCGGGGATGGCTACCACAATGCGCGCGCGTCGAAACTGCGCCACCTGGCTACGCAGCGCATCGAGACGCGAATCGGGTTCTATTTGGATGAATTCAGTCATTTCATCGGGAGTCGGGAGTCGGGAGTCGGTGGTCGGGAGTCGGTGGTCGGGAGTCGGGAGTCGGGAGTCGGGAGTCGGGAGTCGGAGTCGGGAGTCGGGAGTCGGGAGTCGATGGTCGGGAGTCGAGATCGAACTCGCGTACTCGATCGACGACTTCGACTCCCGACCACCGACTCCCGACTCCCGACTCCCGAGCTACTTCAGATTCGCCCGCACCCAGTCGGGCACGGAGGCCAGCGCCGCCGGAAGCCTGGCGCTCTCCTTGCCGCCGGCCTGGGCCAGGTTGGGTTTGCCGCCGCCGCCGCCGCCCATGATCTTTGCTGCATCGCGCACCAGGTTGCCCGCGTGCAGGCCGCGGCCCACGAGATCGGGCGTGACGGCCGCCACGATCAGCGGCTTGTCGTCGATGATCGCGCCCACGGCCACGACGCTGCTGCCCAGCTTGTCGCGGAACCAGTCGGTCATCTGGCGCAGGGTCTCGACGTCGCCGGCATTGACTGCAACCGCCAGCACCTTGAAACCATCCAGCTGCGATCGCCTGATCGAGCAGCGCACTCGGTCTCCTGCTGGGCGCTCTTCTGCCGCGCCTGGCTGATCTCTCGCTGCAGAGCCTGGTTCTGCTCAAGCAGTTGGCGCAGCGCGTGTTCAACATCCACCGGCTTGGTGTGCAGCAGATCGGCGGTCCGTTCGAGGATGGCAAAGCGCTCCTCGACGAGCTGCTCGGCAAAGCGCCCGGTAACCACTTCCATGCGGCGCACGCCTGCCGCAACGCTGCTTTCGCTGACGATGCGGAAGCCGCCGATCTCGGCGGTGCTGTCCACGTGCGTGCCGCCGCAGAGCTCGGCGCTCACGCCGTCTTCCTCGCCAAAGGAGACCACGCGCACTTCGTCGCCATACTTCTCGCTAAAGAGCGCCGTCACGCCTTCCTCGATGGCGCTGCTTGTAGCGAGGTCCAGCGCGTGTTGACGGGATAGTTGGCCAGGATGATTTCGTTGGCGCGGCGTTCGATGCGCCAGTTTGTCGTCGTCGCTCAGCGGCTGGCCGTGGGTAAAGTCAAAGCGCAGGCGCTCCGGGCGCCACCAGCGAGCCGGCCTGGTGCACATGGGTGCCCAGCCGTTCGCGCAGCGCGGCGTGCAGCACATGGGTGGCGGTGTGGTTGCGCATGATGTCCCAGCGCCGGTCGGTGTCGATCGTCGGCCTCGGCCGGGTCGCCCACCGTGCACGGTGCCCTGCGTCACCGTGCCGATGTGGACGATCAGCCCGGGAAGCGGCGGCGCATGTCGGTGACCTGCGACCAGTCCAGACCGGCTGCGTCCAGTGTCCTCGGGCCAGTAGTAGATTTCGCCCGTGTCGCTGACCTGGCCGCCGCTCTCCACATAGAAGAGCGTCTCGGGCAGCACAATCTCGACCGTCGTCGCCGGCGTTGGCCTCGCTCGACGGGCTGCCCATCCACGAATGATGCCGAGCACGCGTGGTATCCACCGTTTCGACCAGGTTCTCGTAGATGCGATAGCGCACGCCCTCCCTGTCCACGACTGCCATCGGTCCTTGAGCTGCGCCAGAAGCTCGGCAGTAGACGGAGACATCCTGGCCGACCTTCTCCACGCAGTGGCGCGGCTCTGCTCCTTCGCCTCGGCCAGCGCCGTGGCGGAAGCCCGCTTCGTCGACGGTGAAGCCCGCTGTCCTGCGGCAACGTCGCGCGTCAGGTCGATGCGGGAAACCAAAGGTGTCCCACAGGTGGAAGGCTCATGACCGGGAATGACGGTGCTGCCCTCGGCGCGCATGCGCGCCATCAGCTCGTCCAAGCATGCGCAGCCCGTTGTTGAGGGTGCGATGGAAGCGCTCCTCTTCGTCGGTGATGGTCAGCAGGATGTAGTCGCGCTTGGCGGGCAGGTCGGTGTAGTGGCCGCCCATCTCGTCGATGACCACGTCGGCCACCTGGGCCAGGAAGGGCGCGTCGAAGCCGATGATCTTGCCGAAGCGCGCCGCGCGGCGCAGGATCATGCGCAGCACGTACTGGCGCCCTTCGTTGCCGGGCAACACGCCGTCGCCGATCATGAAGGTGCAGGCGCGCGCGTGGTCGGCAATGGCACGGTAGCGGATAGAGATTCGCCTGTCGCTCGTGCGTCGCTGTGCCCGGCCAGTTGCTGGATGCGGTCCATGATGGGCGTGAAGGCGTCGGTGTCGTAGTTGTTGTCCTTGCCCTGGAGGATGCTGGCCAGGCGCTCGAGCCCCGCGCCCGTGTCCACGCTGGGCGCGGGCAGCGGCACCAGCGTCGCCGTCGGCCTTGGCGTCATACTGCATGAAGACCAGGTTCCAGATCTCCAGGTACTCGTCGTCCTTGTTGACGCCGTCCGGCACCTGCTTGTCGAGGTCGCCCCAGTAGTAGTGGATTTCGGAGCAGGGGCCGCAGGGGCCGGTGTCGCCCATCGACCACCAGTTGTCCTTCTTGCCAAAGCGCAGCACGCGCGTCGGGTGCGGCGCCCGCTTCGATCCAGAGGCGCTCGGCCTCGTCGTCGTCCGTGTAGACGGTGAACCAGAGGCGCTCGACGGGCAGCCCCAGCTCGTTGACCAGCAAATCCCAGGCAAAGGCAATGGCGTCCTTCTTGAAGTAGTCGCCAAAGGAGAAATTGCCCAGCATTTCGAAGAAGGTGTGGTGGCGCGGGCTGGGGCCGACGTTTTCCAGATCGTTGTGCTTGCCGCTGACGCGCATGCACTTCTGGCTGGTGGCGGCGCGCTTGTAGTCGCGCTTCTCCAGCCCAAGGAAGACATCCTTGAACTGGTTCATGCCGGCGTTGATGAGCAGCAGCGTCGGATCGTCGGCCGGCACCAGGCTGCTGCTGGCCACGGTGGCATGGCCGCGTTCCTTGAAATAGTCGAGCCAGAACTGGCGAATTTCGTTGGTGGAAAGCTGTTTCATATCAGGGCGCTCCTGCGTGCGCACGAGTGATTTTCAGTAAGACGGGACGCACAGATACCCCGCCAATCCTGGCAATTCTAGGCGATCCGCGGGGGTTCGTCAAAGAAAATGGGGAGTGGGTGGTCGGTGGTCGGGAGTCGGGTGGTCGTGGAGTCGGGAGCATCGGCAGACGGGCCGGTGCCTACGGGATGGGATCCCGGCACCGGACGTCCCGAGCACCCGACTCATCCGACACCCGACTCCCGACTCACCGACTCCCGACCACCGACTCCCGACCTATGCTACAATCCACAGACGAAGACCCCGCGATCGACAGGGAGGTTGAGTCATGCACGAGCAGCAGCGCAGTCTGGCCCGTCAGGCCATGCAGGGACGGCAGCTTTCGGCCGCGCTCTTTGCCGGCCCGGCAACAATCACCTGGCTTACCGGCTTTGCGCCCCCAGTGCAACTGGGCCCGAGCGTCTTCGAGGGAGGCCCGCCGCTGCTCTGGTATGAGGATGGACGCTTCACGCTGATCGTCATGGACAAATTGGCCGACAGCCGCGCGCAGCTTCGCCCACGATCGCGATGCCGCCGTGGTTACCTACACGGGCGACACCTATCTGACGCCGCTTGAAGGCCACGCACACATGCAGGCCGCGCTTGCCGAACTCTGGCGCAACGGGCGCGGCGGGCGCATCGGCGTCGAGCTGGAACGAGCGCCGTCAACCGTCGTTGCCGCCCTGTGGAAGGCGCACAATACGCGCGATCTCGTGCCGCTCGACAATGTCTTGACGCCCATGCGCACCATCAAGACGGACGAGGAGATTGGGAAGCTGCGGCGCAGCTTTCAGCTTGCCGACGTGGGCCACGCCGCCGCACGGCGGGCGGTGGGAATTGATGCGCGCGAGATTGACGTTTGGGTGGCTGTGCATGCCGCCGTGGAGCAGGCGGCCGGGCGACGCATCCCTCTGGGCAACGACTGCATCGTTGGCACACGCGATTGGAATGTGGGCGGCTGGCCGCTCGATCGCCAGCTCAATGACGGCGGCTCCCTGATCGTGGACCTGAGCGCGATCCGCGATGGGTACTGGAGCGACTCGTGCGCAACCTATATCGCCGGAACACCCACCGTGGAGCAGGAGAAGATGCATGTCGTCGTCAGCGAGGCGCTGGCGCTTGGCGCTTCGATGCTGCGCCCCGGTGCAATTGCCGGCGAGATTGATCAGGCGCTGCGCCGCCACATCATCAAGGCAGGGTACCCCGAGTACCCGCATCACACCGGCCACGGCGTTGGCGTGACGAGCCACGAAGGGCCGCGCATTGTGCCCGGCAGTCGCGAAGTGCTGAAGGCAGGCATGGTCATCATGCTCGAACCGGGCACCTACCTGCCCGGCCGCACGGGCGTCCGCCTTGAGGACGGCTTCCTGATCACCGAGACAGGGGCCGAGCAGTTGACTTCGCACGCCAAGGGGCTAGTCTGATGGAACCTCTGGGCGAGGCGGCAAGGGCCTACGTGCTCGCGCTCTACCGAGCCTGGCCCACCTTGCCACGCAAGAGTACACTTGTGTATTTGAACCGGGCGCGCGCTGCGCTGGCCGCGGCTTGCGCCGGCGCGGATGTCGCCGCGGCGCTCGCGCGCTTTGCCGACAGCGCCGAAGGGCTGCCGGGCGTCATCGGCGCGCTGGGTCCAATGCGTGCGTCGCTGCGCACCGCACTCAAGACAGCACAGGCGATCTCCGCCGTCGACGCCCAACGCCTCGCCGTGCTGGCTGCCGCTCCCGACCCCTTTGCCACTGCGCTCGAAGCGATGTTCTGGCAGCCTCCGCAGCTTGCGGCCGCGCTCGACGCGCTACGTCAGGTTGCTCTGAGCCCCGCTTTGGCTGCCGCCGACGCCGCGGCAGCCGCCGCAGCGGCCTCGCGCCTGGCCGCGCTGGACGCTGCATTGCCCGCCGCACGCGCCTTCCTACGCCGACACGCTGCAACTCTACACGAATACGCTCGATGCTCTGCAGGCAATCCCCGCGCTGCGACGGCTGGCGTGGCGCACATTCCTCGACGCCAAGGTGGTCGCCGCGAAGCCAGGTGGTCACCCGACTGGGGAGCGGCAGCGCGCCCACCATCCCGG
Organism: uncultured Chloroflexia bacterium; assembly: GCA_963735275.1. Taxonomy (GTDB): domain Bacteria; phylum Chloroflexota; class Anaerolineae; order Caldilineales; family Caldilineaceae; genus UBA5069. The sequence goes on from CAVTKJ010000007.1 coordinate 278,158, forward strand.
TGCAGCCGCAGCCGCCGGCCGCGCCTGAGGCCGGCGCGCCTGTCAATCTCTACAGCGACGTGGATTTTCCGCGCACGCTCAAGCGCAGCACCACCGTGTGGGAGCCGCTGATTGTGCGCCTTGTGACGAGCCCCGGTGACGCGAATGCAATTCCTGTGCCTGTTCCCTTCATCGACCCGGCGAAACCCGAAATGGTGGACGTGCTGCTCACGGCGCCGGGCTTCGAGGAGCGGCTGGAGCAGTGGCAGCGCACAATCATCGTCTACGCCGACAGACCCTCGCAGCCTGCCATTTTCCTGCTGCGCTCCAACATCGCCGGGGACAAGCGGCTGACCATCGACTTCTACCATGCCGGACGGCAAATTGGCAGTGCGGTGTTTGCAACCAGTATCGCCGAAAACACAACCTCGGCGCGCGCCCAGCCCCTTGGCGAGGGCGTGGCAATCGACGCCCTGCCGCGCAACCCACCGCCGGCGGCGGACCTTGAGCTGCGCATCGTGCGCGGCCTCAACGAGAACCGGCTCGCCTTTACGCTCCACTCGGCCAACCCCGCCGTGGGCTTCCACTGGGCGGCTGCGGGCGAAGTGGAACTGGCGCGCGCCAACCCGCTTGAACTGCTTGAAGAGAAGTTCGGCCGCCTGAGCCTGCTGGCGGGGCAGCCCGATTTTGACGCCGAACAGAGTGCCCGCGCCGAGGCGTTTTTCACGGCGCTGGGCGAGGAATTGTGGGATGAGTTGCTCCCCGAGCGCTTCAAGACGACGTTCTGGCCCGAGATTCGCCGTCTGCGCGACACCGGCCTGGTCCACTCCTTCCTGATTACCTCCGACGAACCGTGGATTCCCTGGGAGATGGTGAAGCCCTACACGGTGGATTCGGTGACCGACGCGGAGACGGCTGAGCCCTTCTGGTCCGAGCAATTTGCACTGGCGCGCTGGCTGGCCGGGCGCGGCGCAGCGGCGCAGGTGGAGGTCACGACCGCCCGCCTCGTCGCGCCTGATCTTGACCTTGAGTTCGTGGAAGTCGAGAAGGAGGCCTACGAGGCACTGGCCGCGCGCGGCGTCGCCCTCGCCGAACCACTGGCCAGCCGCGCCGCCGTCCAGGCCCTGCTTGCTTGATGGGGGCGTGCAGTTGATTCACGTTGCGGCCCATGGATCCTTTGACGCCGCCAACCCCAACCGCGCGCGCATTACGCTGCAGGACGGGATTCTCACGCCCGATGACCTCAGCCCGAGCGCCACGCGCGGGCTGCGCGCCGCGCACCCGCTTGTCTTCCTCAATGCGTGCAGCGTGGGGCGGCTTGGGTTTGGGCTTACGGGGATTGGCGGCTGGGCTGACAAGCTTGTCAACACCGGGCGCGTCGGCGCGTTCATTGGCACCTTGTGGGAGGTGAATGACGAGCTTGCAGCGGCCTTTGCCCAGGAGTTCTATACACGCCTCTTCGCCGGCGCCGCGCTGGGGGATGCCTTCCACGCGGCCCGGCTCCACGTGCGCGACATCGCGCCCGCCAACCCTACCTGGCTAGCGTATACGCTCTATGGCGACCCCAACGGCGCTGTCTCTGCCGCGCCGTCTGCGCCGGAGGTTGAACCCGCGGTGTAGAATAGGGGTTTACGATCCGGCCGACGCGCACTGCCTGGCCGTCATACTCCCCACCCTCCAAATGCGGTGGAATCCATTCTTCCATGATGACTGAACCACTTCTGCAACAACTTGGCGCCACGCCCGCGCAGATTGCTCCTCTCTCCTACAAGGCCGTGCGCCACGTTGTTGGTTTCCTGCTGCGTTGGCAGGCCTTCGACGAAGCGCTCAGCGTGATTGACGCGTGGCAGCTCGACGATCGCGTATCCGTACAGGAGTTGCGCGCGCAGGCGCTTGTGGGCATTGGTCGCGCCGGCGAAGCCGTGGCGATTATGCAGCGGCGGTTGGGGCAGAAGGAGCCGTCCACCTATGCGCGCGTCCTGCTCGGACGCGTCCTGCTCGCCGCCGGGCAGACGATCGAAGGCGGCCGCAGCGCCGCCCAGATCACGCAGGAGAACCCTGACTTTGGCCCGGGCTGGGGGCTGCTTGGCGACGCCTACCTGGCCGCCGGTTACATCGACCGCGCCGAGGAAGCGTTCAGACGCTACCGGACGATCTCGCCAAATGCACGGCCACCGCTCATCGGCCTTGCCAAGGTTGCGCTCCATGGGCAGGACGGCGTGGCCGCCGACGCCTTTGCGGTCCAGGCAATCGAAGAGGGGGGCATCGACGAAGGTCCCTCGGCCGATATTCTGCGTGCGGCGCTGGATATCTTCGCCGCTGTCCCCGACGTGGTGCGTCACGACGAAGTGACCTCCCTGCTCGCGTTGCGTTTCGATGCCGAACTTGCGGCCGCGCGGGCGGTGCTCGATGACAACGGACCCACCCAGCGCGGCGCAACGCGCACCAAACCCGCAGCCACACCGCGCCCGCGCCGCGCCGAAGATGCCCTTCCCGAGCCACCGCCGTTGAGCGCCGCGGGCGATGCGCCGGTCAGCCCCGCCGAGCACGCGCGTCTGACCGCGGCCGTGCAGCGCCTGTTCAACTTCGATGAACTTCTGCCCTGGCAGCCCGAGATTCTGGCGGCCGTGTGCCGCGGCGAAGACGTGCTCGCGATCCTTCCCACCGGCGGCGGCAAGTCGCTCTGCTACCAGTTGCCCGCGTTCATGGATGCGGAAGATGACGCAAATCGCAAACTTACGCTCGTAGTCTCTCCGCTCATTGCACTAATGGCAGACCAACTGAGCAATCTGCCGGATGCGCTGCGCGCCGAGACTGTCGCCATCAACAGCAGCATGGAGAACGGCTCGGCAGCGCAGGCGTGGGAGGAGATCGCCAGAGGGCGCTATCGCCTGGTCTACCTGGCCCCCGAGCGGTTGCGCCAGTGGCCCGTCATCGAGACGCTGCGTGCGCGCGGCGTTGCCCGCCTGGTGGTGGACGAGGCGCACTGCGTCTCCTCGTGGGGGCACAACTTCCGGCCGGACTACCTCTACCTGGCGCAGGCGCACCGCGACCTGGGCGCACCGCCCATTCTCGCGCTGACGGCGACCGCGCCGACGCGTGTGCGCCAGGACATCGCCCAGCAGCTTTTTGGCCTAGGCAGCGGGGCGCGCCGGATGCACGTGATCAGCGCCGACAGCTTCCGCCCCAACCTGCACCTTAACGTCTTCAAGGCAGAAAGTGAGGACGAGCGGCGCGATTGGCTGCTTGGCTACTGCGCAGAACTGGAGGGAAGCGGCATCGTCTACGCGCGCGACGCGGCGCAACTGCGAGGAGCTTGCCCAGCAGCTTCAGACACTGGGCATTGCCGCCGACGCCTACCACGCCGGGCTGGGCGACATTGAGCGCAGCCGTATCCAGGCAGGATTCATGGCGGGAAAGACGCGCATCCTCGTTGCGACGGTAGCATTCGGCATGGGCGTCGACAAGCCAGACATCCGCTTTATCCTCCATTACGGGCTGCCTTCGTCGATCGAGGCGTACTACCAGGAGGCGGGGCGCGCCGGGCGCGATGGCCTTGCCGCACACTGCGTGCTGCTCCACACCACTTCGGACAAGGCGACAATGACGCGCCTGCTCAACTACAATGCGATTACCGTGGACTTTCTGCGCGCCGTCTACAAGAATGTGCGCGAGCAGACGCGCGCGTGGAATCCGGGAAGCGTCGCGCTGGATGTGCTGGTCAATTCTGTGCAGGACGCGAGCGACACAAGCGTGCGCGTGGCGCTCAGCATTCTTGAGGCAGCAGGCCTTCTGCACCGTCATTACGATGCGCCGCGACGCATACAAATTGAGCTCACCCGCGCACCCGCGGATCCCGCGCTGGCGCAATTTGCAGCGGCTGCGGGGCTGGGCATCGGCAGCATCGTGAGCGGCGAATACCTTGAGATTTGCAAGCGTGCCGGGGCCGACCCCACGGTGTTGGAGCGCGACCTGCTTGGCTGGCAGCGCGCGAACTTGCTGCGCTTTGCAAGCTCCGGGCGCGATGCGCTGATTACGCTCGTCAGCCCGCCGCCTGTCGACGCCGAAACGCGCGTGGCTGGGCTGATCGACCGTCTCGCTGCGGTTCAAGCGCAGCAAATCAGCGAGATTGCCGCCTATGCGCGCACTTCGCGCTGCCGCCACGGCTACCTCTCGGCCTATCTGGGCGGAGCGACGCGCAAACGCTGTTCTTCGTGCGACAACTGCGGCGTGGGCGACCTGCCCGCGATCGAAAGCCAAACGCCCGACGACAGCGAGCAGCGCATCGAGGTGCTGCGCACGCTGCAGGAACGGCCCATGGGCATGGTCAACCTCACCAAGGTGCTGACGGGAGATCGCACGATACGGCCGGATTACCAGGCCATTGCGACATTCGGCAAGCTCAACTACCGCAGCCGCACGGCGATCGAGCATCTTGTTACTGCGATGGTGGACGATGGTCTGCTGGAGAGGAAGTATTTCAGTGAGACGGCCTACGTCTTCCAGCTCACTGCCAACGGCGCCCGCCTGCTGCGCGAGGCCCGGTGACCGCGCTTCCACTGCCACAGTTCGCAAAGTTCGACGGCTAAAGTGGTGCATCTCCGCAGTCAGTGCATCGTAGGTAGCGGCTGCTTAACCTGCCGTACTGACCAACCGGGGATCGCTCCAGGCCAACGGCAGCTGAAGCAGCCGCTACGATTGGCCATGGCATCGGCGCGGCGCAGCACGAATCAACCAGTCAACCAATCAACAAATCACCCAATCATCAATCACCAGTCACCCGGTATGCCCCAATGACCACCCCAATGCGCCAGCAGTACCTCTCTATCAAAGCGGCGCACCCGGACTGCATCCTTTTCTTCCGGCTGGGCGACTTCTACGAGACCTTCGACGAAGACGCCAAGGTGGTCGCGCGCGTCTGTGATGTGATGCTTACGAGCCGTCCTGTGGGCAACGACCAGCGCGTGCCCCTCGCCGGCGTCCCGTACCACAGTGTGGATGGCTATATCGCACGCCTGGTCGAAGCAGGGTACCGCGTGGCCGTGGCCGAACAGATGACCGAGCCGGGCCAGGGACTTGTCGAGCGCGAAGTGACGCGCGTCGTCAGTCGCGGCACGGTGACCGAGCCGGGAATGCTCGATGCGCGCCGCAACAATTACCTGCTCGCCGTGTGCGTGAATATGCGTGCGACAGGCGGCGCGGCGGGTCTGGCCTATGCGGACATCTCCACGGGCGAGTTTGCCGCGACGGAACTTGAGGCGCCCACCCTCGAAGCGCTCGAGCAGCGCATTGGCGAGGAGATCAGCCGGCTGCAACCAAGCGAGTTGATTCCGGTTGACTGGAACCCGGAAACATCGACTCTTCGTCCATTGATTGCGGCACTTGGCCCGCTTATCTCCAAGGTGGAGGTGTGGCAGACTGCCCCCGATACTGCCGCCGAGAGCCTGCGCCGCCACTTTGGCGTGGCCAGCCTGGATGGCTTTGGCCTGCGCGGCCAGAGCCTGGCGCAGCGCGCCGCGGCCGCGCTGCTTGCCTACGTGCGTGCGATGCAGCCGGGCGCGTTGGGGCAGATGAAAAGCCTTCACGCGTACACGCTGAGCACCTTCATGACGCTTGACGAGGCGACGCGCCGCAACCTCGAACTCACGGAGACCATGCGCGGCGGCGATGCGCGCGGCAGCCTTCTTGACGTACTCGACCAAACGCTGACACCCATGGGCGCGCGCCTGCTGCGCCGCCGTCTGAGCCAGCCGCTGCTCGATGTGGCAACCATCAACCGGCGGCTCGACGGCGTCGCGCTCTTCCAGCAAGCCACCGACCTGCGCCTCACGCTGCGCGAATTGCTCAAGGGCATGGGCGACCTCGAACGCTGGAGCAGCCGGGCGGTGGCCGGTCTCGCGCTGCCGCGTGACCTTGTGGGGCTGCGCGAACTCCTGGCGCGCGTTCCTGCAATCCATGGCGCGCTGGACGCTGCGCCCGGCGCGCCGTCGCTTGAGCCCGCCGCGCTGCCCGCGTGCGCCGCACTCCAGGCCGTCCTCGACGCAGCGCTTGTCGAGGAGCCGCCCGCGACGCTCAACACACCGGGCATTATGCGCGATGGCTACAGCGCGGAACTTGACGATCTGGTGCAGCGCAGTCGCGGCGCCAAGGACTGGATCGCCAACCTTGAGCGCAGCGAACGCGAACGCCTTGACATCAAGAATCTCAAGGTAGGCTTCAACAAGGTCTTCGGCTACTACATCGAAATCACCAGCAGCCATCTGGCCAAGACGCCCCCCGAGTACATTCGCAAGCAGACGATTGCCAACGGCGAGCGCTACATCACACCCGACCTCAAGGAATACGAAGCGCTCGTTCTCAACGCCGACGAGCGCCGGCTCGATCTGGAACAGGCGCTCTTCAAGCAGTTGTCAGCGCAGGTCGCTGCCGAGGCGGGGCTGCTGGGCCAGGTGGCGGCATGGCTGGCGGCGCTTGACGTCGACGCGGCGCTTGCCGAGGTTGCGCTCCAACGTCGCTACGTACGTCCGGAGGTGGACGAAGGTCCGGCCATCGAGATTCTGGGCGGACGCCATCCGGTCGTGGAACTGGGGATGACAGACTCGCCCTTTGTTCCCAACGACACCCACCTGCGCCCCGAAAGCGCAATTCAGATCATTACCGGCCCCAACATGAGCGGCAAGAGCACCTATCTGCGCCAGACGGCGCTGATTGTGCTGCTCGCACAGATGGGCTCGTTTGTGCCCGCAGATGTCGCCCAGATTGGCGTGGTGGACCGCATTTTCACGCGCCTCGGCGCAAGCGACGAGATTCACCGCGGACAGTCCACCTTCATGGTGGAGATGGTCGAGACGGCCAACATTCTGCACCACGCGACGCACCGCAGCCTGCTCGTGCTTGACGAAATTGGCCGCGGCACGAGCACCTATGACGGCCTCGCCATCGCCTGGGCGGTGATCGAGTACATTCACAATCACCCCGGCTTGCGTGCGCGCACGCTATTCGCCACTCATTATCATGAGCTTACAGAGTTAGCCGAAAGGCTTCCACACGTAGTCAACTACAACGTCGCGGTGGACGACAGTGAGAGGAATGCCGGCGCGGCAGGCGGCAGCCACGACGTGGTCTTCCTGCACCGCATCATTCCCGGCAAGGCGGACCGCTCCTACGGTGTGCACGTCGCGCGACTTGCTGGGCTGCCTGGCGCAGTTATCAATCGCGCCGGGGAGATTCTGCTGGATCTGGAGAGAAGCGGGGCGGCCGGGCCCAAACGCCTTTTCGAACTGGAGGGATCGCATGCGGGGAAAGCGGCGGTCCAGGTGGCGCTCTTCAGCGAAAGCCACCCGGCCATCGAGGCGCTGCGCAATCTCGACGTAAACGCCCTCACGCCGCTTGATGCGCTGAACCGGTTGTATGAACTGCAGAAGCTGGCGAAGTAGGGGTGAGGGGACAATCAACAACTCATGTTACGCACATGGCCGCTACGCAGGCAAGCACCCCTTGCAACGCAACCGGGCACGTGGGCCAGGCCACGGCCGGACGGCTGGGAGACCCCACCTACGTCCACTCAACCGCAGTGCAACGCAAGTGATCAACTACCGAGTGATCAATCACCCCATTAACCAATAAACCAATAAACCTTCTCACCCCCCGGCGGGCCAGCGCTTGACGTAGGCCTGTTGCTCGTTCGTCTCGGGCGAGCGGCGCCCCTGCTTGGGCGTCGAATTGATGCCGGCCTGGATGAAGGCGAGGGCCTTTTCGGCGGAGACGCCGTGGCGCACCATCCAGCAGCCCACCACCGTTCCCGTGCGGCCGATACCTCCCCAGCAGTGCACGTAAACGGTGCGACCGGCGGCCAGGTCGGCGTCAAGCGTGTCCAGAATTTCCACCATCGTCTCTGTCGACGGAACGCCAAGATCGCGAATGGCGAACTTGCGGTGGACGACGCTCATGCCTAGTGCGACGGCCTCGTCGTAAAGCTGGGCGGAATAGGGGAGCAGCGGGTCGTTGGAAGTGGTCAGATTGTAGAAGGCATCGACACCTGCGTTGAGAAACGCACGAAGCTTGCGGCGCGCGGCATCATCATCGAGCGCGGCGGGATATTCCCCTGCGAGAAAGCGGCCGGGCTCCACCCAGTAGGACGAAGGAATGGGGCGAGGTGTCAATTCTGATTCAGTGGATCGCATGGGTATCTCCTCGTTCAAGCGTCTGTTGCCTCAGGCCGCGCTTGGGTCCTTGGCAGTGTAGGCCGAGCTGTCGTGCAGTTTGACGGCCTCAGTCGGCAGGTGGCTGATATCGTTCACCACATCAGCTGTCCATGTCTCACCACTGCCGCGCAAGATGGCGATGGCGCAGTTGTGCGGCTCCCAGTTTGGCCAATCGGCGAGCCCCGTGCCAAGCCACTGCGCCAGCACATTGCAGATGAAGCCACCATGGGTAACAAGCAGGATTGTCTCGCCCTCGTGGCTGCGCACCAGGCGACGCGTCGCTTCTCAGCGCGCGCATCCCGAATGATGCGGGCGATTCGCCGTTGGGGGGCGCAAAGTTCGCATCCACCGCCCAGATTCCCCAGAGATCCTCGGCCGCAGCCAGTTCGTCCATGGCGCGCCCCTCCCAGTCGCCCAGGTCAAACTCGCTAAGTTCGTCGTCGATGGCTGGTGTCATGCCGATCGCCGCGCCGATGGCCGCAGCGGTTGTTTGGGCGCGCTGGAGCGGCGAAACGTAGAACGCGTCAATCCCGCCCAGCGCCGGGGCAAGAATGGCAAAGCGCGCGCCGGTCGCCGCCACCTGCAACTGGCCGCGCGGCGTCAGGGGCGAATCCAGCGCCCCGTGCCAAACGGCGTTGATGTTGGCTTCGGTCTCTGCGTGGCGAACGAGGATCAGGGTGGTTGGTGGCATGGGTGGGTAGTGACCGGATAATTGATAATGGAGGTAATTGATAACTGCAGACAACCGGGTTGCTGGATGGGTGATTGGGTGATTTGTTGACTGGTTGATTGGGCCGCACTTGCGCTGCCCTCTCGTGCCGGATTCGTTTCAGGGACGGGGTGCCGATCGCCGCGCACTCATTGCGCCGCGTTGACACCACATTCCCCCCATGCTACACTTGCCGCACAATGCAAACAAACAGCGCCCTGCCCGCGTTTGAACCGAGGATGCGCCCTACGGAGAGTACCTAACTGCTCTGGACCTTTGCGCGCACTCCTCGTAGGTCGTTCTGCAAAGTCTTCCAGATGGAGGGCTTTTTTGTTTGCCCTGAACTGACGCCGGGCACAACAAGAACGGATGATAGCATGGATTCTGTCTCACTCTTCAAGGCGGGGATTGCCGGCGCCACCGGCTACACCGGGCTCGCACTGGTGCAGCTGATCCAGCGCCATCCGCTACTCGAAGTGGGCTGGCTGACCAGCGAAAACAGCGCGGGCAAGCTCTTCAGCGATGTCCACTATGTGCCGTGGGCCATCCCCCTGATTCCGCTCCAGGAGGCGTACAGTCGCGCAGAAGAAGTGGATGTCGTCTTCCTTTGCCTGCCCCATGGCGAATCGCTCGAGGCCGCGCGCCGCTTTGCCCAGACAGGTGTCCGCGTCATCGACCTCAGCGCCGACTTTCGCCTGGACACCCCCGAAGCCTACGCCACCTGGTATGGTCATGTCCATGCGGACCCCGCGCTGCTTGCCCGTTTTGTTTACGGGCTGAGCGAGATCAACCGGGCGCAGATACGCGGCGCGCAGTTGATTGCCAATCCCGGCTGCTACCCAAGCTCGGTCAACCTTGGCCTCCATCCCCTTGCCCGAGCGGGCGTGTTAGGCGAGCGGGTGGTCATCGACAGCAAGAGCGGCATCAGCGGTGCAGGGCGGTCGAGCAAACTGCTTTACCAGTTTGTCGAATCCAACGAGAACCTGACGCCCTACAGTTTGGGCTACCGGCACCGCCACATTGCCGAGATGGAGCTTGTGCTTAACGGCTCCACACAGCCGGGGGGGCTCACCGCTTCAGTTTCAACCCCCACCTGTTGCCCGTCAACCAGGGCATTCTGAGTACAATGTATGTACGCGTTGAGGGTGGCCTCGACGAGGCGCAGGTACGAGCACTCTACGCCGAGACGTACGCGGACGAGCCTTTCATCCACCTGATTCCCGCGGGGCAGCAAGCGACGCTGCGCCACATTTCCGGGACAAATCGCTGTGCCATCAGCATCACACCTGAGAATCCCGCCAACCCCAATGGCCCCGATTATGTGATTGTGGCCTGCCTCGACAACATGATCAAGGGAGCAAGCGGCCAGGCGCTGCAGAACTTCAACATTGCGGCGGGCATTGAGGAGACTGCCGGGCTTCTGTGATGGGCAACTGGTAGTTCATTTGACGCAAAGACTCGGCTCTTCGTAGCGGGGATCTTCCAGCCCTCCGTTGCAGGATCGGGTTAAGCAAGCGGTCGCCGGAGGGCTGGAAGCCCCCCGCAACGTCCGCCTGACTTGCTGCGCAACGCAAGCCGGGTGCAGTGGCCTTCGCGGCCGAATCGCGGGAGAAATGTGGGCGGCAATCGGTACGCAACCATATGGCAAGAGGAACACGCAACAATGGAGTACACCAACGACAAGTCGCAAACCGACACCGGACCCGAGCCGACACCCACTTATGTCGTCGTCCTCAAGGTGGGCGGCAATGAGCTGGATGACCCCGCCTTTCTCCATGGCCTGGCGCTGGCGGTGCGCGCCGTTATCGACGAAGGACACTTCCCCGTCATCGTCCATGGCGGCGGCAAAGCCGTCACCGAGTATCAGACCAAACTGGGGCTTGCCGAGCAGCGCATCGAGGGACTGCGCGTCACCGACGACGCCAGCATGGAACTTGCCGAGATGGTGCTGAGCGGCCTCATGAACAAGCGAATTGTGCGCACGCTTGTCAACCAGGGCATTCGCGCAGCGGGCATCAGCGGCGTCGACGATGGCACGATCTACGTCGAGAAGATGTGGCACCCGCTGGGCGATCTGGGGCGCGTGGGCGACGTGCGCGACGTGGACACCTACCTGCTCGATACGCTCATCGCCGCGCGCATCGTTCCCGTCGTCTCGCCGATCAGCTTCGGTGCGCTGGATGGCGAGAGCTACAACGTCAACGCCGATCACGCCGCCACCGCGCTGGCCGCCAGGCTGGGGGCCATCAAACTCGTCTTCGTGAGCAATGTGCCGGGCATCCTCGTGGCCGGACGTGTGGTGCGTGCGGTGACCGCCGGACAGGCCGAGGCGTGGATCAGTGAGGGCATCATCAGCGGGGGGATGATTCCCAAGGTGCGCAGCGCGCTCGAGGCCGTGCGCGGCGGCGTGGCGCAGGCGGTGATCACCAACCTTGCCGGCGTCCAGGAGGGGGGCGGCACGGGTGTGTTGGGTGGGTAGATGCAAGGCAGTTATCGTTAATTATCATTTATCAATTGTTAATTATAATTAATAATTAGTAATTGGTAACTAACACCTTTGGGGGATCCATGGACGCGCAGGAGATTATCAATCTGGAGCAGGAGTATGTCCTCGGCGTTTACGGGCGCGCGCCTTTCGTGCTGGAACGGGGCGACGGCTGCACCCTCTACGATACAACCGGCAAGGCCTACGTGGACTGCGTCGCAGGCATTGCCGTGAACGCGCTGGGCTACAACGATGCGGGCATCAACGGCGCTCTGGCCGATGCTGCAGCAAGCGGCCTTTGGCACACGAGCAATCTCTACCACACCGCCCCCCATGCACAGTTGGCGCAGATGCTCTGTGCAGGCTCCTTTGCCGACAAGGTGCATTTCAGCAACAGCGGGGCCGAAGCCAACGAAGGCGCGTTCAAGTTCGCACGCCGCTATGCCCGCGCCAACGGCCATCCCGACAAGTTCGAGATCCTGGCCTTCAGCGGCGCCTTCCACGGCCGCACCATGGGCGCGCTGGCCGCCACGCCGCGCCCCAAGTACCAGGACCCCTTCACGCCCCTCATGCCCGGCGTGCGCTTTGCCGACTTCAACGATCTCGCCAGCGCCCAGGCGCAGATGGATGAACGCGTCTGCGCGATCATCGTGGAGCCGATTCAGGGTGAAGGGGGTATTTATCCCGCGTCGGAAGAATTTCTGCGCGGGCTGCGCACATTGGCCGATGCCTACGATGCGCTGCTGATTTACGACGAAATCCAGTGCGGCGTGGGGCGCTCGGGCGCCTTCTGGGCCTATCAGGGGATGGCGGCCGATGGCGACCCCAATGCACTCGCCCCCGACATCCTCACCGCGGCCAAACCCCTGGCGGGGGGCATGCCGATTGGCGCAATTCTCATGCGCCAGAAGGTGGCCGACGCGATGCACAAGGGGGAGCACGGCAGCACCTTTGCCGGTGGGCCGTTCGTGACGAATGTGGCACAGCACGTCGTCGGCCGCATCCAGCAGCCCGCCTTCCTGGCTGAGGTTGACGCCAAGGGCAAGCTGCTGCGCGAGATGCTCGAGGAGCTCAACAGCCCGCACATTGTGGAAGTGCGCGGCAAGGGGCTGATGGTGGGCGTGGAACTGGACATTGAAACCGCGCCGGTCATCGCCGAGGCAAATGCGCGCGGCTTGCTGCTCGTCAACGCCGGGCCCAACGTGCTGCGCCTGATTCCGCCCCTGGTCATCAGTGAAGCGGAGATTGCCTTTGCGGTGCAGACGATTGGCGAGATTTTGCAGGAGTTGTAAGAGGATACGTTGATAATTGATAACGGATAACTAAAGAGTATGCTGCGGAGGGTGCCGTGCCCTCGGTTGTGGCGGCTACGCACGGCCGCACCTTGTGCACCTTTTGCCCGCTGTGGCGCAAGTACAAAGAGGGCGCGGAGGCCCTCCGCTACGCAGGGTGCCGCGGCGACGCAACCCCCTGCGTGGGCCAGATTACGGCCGGAGGGCTGGAAGCCTCCCGCTACGTTCACGCAACCTGTGGCGCGACACAGGTCCATTATCAGTTGTCAGTTATCAGTCGTCCGTTGTACGTTTCTCGTTCTCACAGGAATGTCCCATGCCCGTGATCATTCGTCCGGCGCAGGCCGCCGATGTCCCGCAAATCCTCAGCATCATCAACCGTTTCGCGGAAATGAATGTCATGCTCCCGCGCACGGAAGACAGCGTGCGCCAGACCATCGCCGACTGGCTTGTGGCCGCCTATGATGAAGAACCGCCCCCGGGCGAGCCCGTGGTGGTGGGTTGCGGCGCGCTCGTGGCGCTTACGGAGACACTCGTGGAATTGCGCTCGCTAGCCGTCCATGAAAGCCAGCAGGGCAAGGGGCTGGGCGGCGTTCTCGTTGACGCGCTTGTGCACGCGGCGCGGGTGCAGAGTTACACGCAGATTTGTGCGCTCACGCTGCGCGAGAACTTCTTTGTGCGCCACGGTTTTTCACTGGTCGATCGTTGGGCTATCAGCCCCAAGATTTGGCAGGAGTGCATCTACTGCCGCAAGTTCCACCGCTGTGACGAAGTGGCGGTGCTTATGGAGCTGTCGGCAGAGCGCCCGGCAGCCCAGGAGGCGCCGCAAGCCGCCGGCGCATGGGCCACGCTGCTCAAGTGGGAAGAGTGGCAGCCGCTGCGCCTCGCCTATCGACAAAGCTCCGCAGAAAGACGAAAAGGAAGCGCATGGCTGAAGCGTTGCTTGTCTTGCAGAATGGCACGGTCTATACGGGCATTGCCTTTGGCACCGCCACAACCGTTGTGGGCGAGGTGGTCTTCAACACATCGCTGACCGGCTACCAGGAGGTGATCACAGACCCCTCGTACCGCGGGCAGATGGTGTCGATGACGGTGAGCCACGTGGGCAACACGGGGATCAACGCCGAGGATGTGGAGAGCGACCAGCCGCAGATTACGGCGCTCATCGTGCGCGAGATTAGCCCGGTGGTGAGCAACTGGCGCTCCAACGAAACGCTGGGCGACTACCTTGCGCGCCACGCCATTCCTGGGATTAGCGAGGTGGACACGCGCGCGCTCACGCGCAACTTGCGCGACGGCGGCATACAGCACGCGGCGCTCTGCACAGACGGCAGCCATTCGGTGGATGAATTGCTGGCGCTCGCGCGCAGCTGGGAAGGGCTCGACGGGCGCGACCTGGTGCGCGAGGTCACCTGTCACGAACCGTACAACTGGGTGGACGGCACGCGCATCGAGTGGACGCCGGTGCCTTCGGGGGGCTGGCAAGCGCCGCGCGCCGGCAAGGCGCAGGCCGCCGATCTCAACGCACCGCTTGTGGTCGCGTATGACTACGGCATCAAACACAACATTCTGCGTCGCCTCACGAGCCACGGACTGCGGGTGACGGTCGTCCCCGCCAACACGCCCGCGGCCGCTGTGCAGGCGCTGCGTCCCGATGGCCTCTTCCTGAGCAATGGCCCGGGCGACCCTGCCGGGCTTCCCTATGCCGCCGAGGCCGTGGCGACGCTGCTCGATGCGCGCATTCCCACTTTCGGCATCTGCCTCGGCCACCAGATCATGGGCCTTGCCGCGGGGGCGCAAACCTACAAACTCAAGTTTGGCCATCATGGCGGCAATCAGCCCGTCTCCGATGTGGACTCGACCAATGTGCAGATTACAGCGCAGAACCACAACTACGCCGTGGATGAGGCAACCCTCCCGCCACACGTTGAGGTGACGCACCGCAACCTCAACGATGGCACCGTGGAAGGGCTGCGCTTCCGCGACCGGCCTGCCTTCTGCGTCCAGTATCACCCCGAGGCAAGCCCCGGCCCGCATGATGCCGACCTGCTCTTTGCCCGCTTTGCCGCACTGGTGAGTGCGCATCGGCAGCAGCACGCGCCCGTGTAAAGCCAAACTGCGAAGAGCTCAACGCAAAGGCGCAAAGGAGCGCAAAGAAACGCACAGAACAGCGAAGGTGGGTAAGGCCGCTTTGGGCGTGGGGCGCGTCATTTTGGAGTTCCGTGCTCGCTGTCTCTTTGCGCTCCTTTGCGCCTTTGCGTTGAGCTCTTCGCAGTTCGCCTTTGCGTTGGGATTTTCGCAGTTCGCCTTTCCACTAGAAAGCTGGAAACCCCGCATGAGCGTAGAAACGCAGGACGTCCGCACGTTCAATGTCTCGATGGTCGGCATGGGCAATGTGGGACGCAACGTGCTGCTTCTGCTCGAGCAGAAACGCGACCGGTTGCGCCGCGATTATGGGCTGGACTTCCGCGTCATTCTCGCCGCCGACAGCAGCGGCGTGGCCGTCAACCCCGAGGGATTCGATATTGTTGCGTTGCGCCGCACCAAGGAACTGGGCGGCCACATGGATGAGCTGCCGGGCTTCCTGCCCAACCGCTCGCCGGCTGAAGCGTTGGCCATTTGCCACTGCAATCTGCTCTTCGAGTCCTCTCCCGTGAATTTACAGACGGGCGAGCCGGGGCTGAGCGCCGTACGCGCCATGCTTGCGCGCGGCGCACACGCCGTGCTCGCGAACAAGGCGCCACTCGTGCTCGACTTTCACGGCCTTCACGATTTGGCGCGCAGCAACGGCGCGCGGCTGGCCTTCAGCGCGACGG
The DNA here is from genome assembly GCA_963735275.1 of uncultured Chloroflexia bacterium. Classification (GTDB taxonomy): domain Bacteria; phylum Chloroflexota; class Anaerolineae; order Caldilineales; family Caldilineaceae; genus UBA5069. The sequence goes on from CAVTKJ010000007.1 coordinate 293,643, forward strand.
TCTGCGGCGCGCTGCCGGTGATCAACATCCTGCAGCGCGACTTCGTCACAGCCGAAATCCGCGGTCTGCGCGGCATCTTCAACAGCACATCCAACTACATCCTCAGCGAGATGGAGGCCGGGCGCGACTACGGCGCAGCCTTGGCCGAGGCGCAGCGGCGCGGCCTTGCCGAGACCGACCCCAGCCTTGATGTGGACGGCTGGGACACGGCCAACAAGTTGGTGATTATTGCCAATGCTGCGTTGGGCGTGCGCGTGCGGCTGGAGGATGTGGCGGTAACGGGCATGCGCGGCGTGACGGCCGACGAACTGGCGGCGGCGCGCGGCTGCCGGGAGCACGATCAAGCTGGTAGCAAAGGCCCAACGTACCGGGAGTGGCTACGAACTGACCGTCGCGCCCGAGGTTGTGTCACTTGAGGATTTCCTGGGAAGTTGCTCAACCTGGGAGATGGGCATCGAGGTGCAAAGCGATATCTACGGCAAGCAGTACTACAAGGTGTGGGAGCGAGAACCCCTGCCCACCGCCGCCGCCATGCTGCGCGACGCGGTGAATATATACTCCACAAGTGCGTAGATGCATAGTGCGGTACGAACGCAACGGCGCCGGACTCCGGCGCCGCTGTTGTTTACTCCCGACTCCCGACTCCCGACTGCCGACCACCGACTGCCGACTCCCGACCACCGACTGCCGACTGCCGACCGCCGACTCCCCGCCCTTCTCACTTCTTCCACTCACTCACCTGGCCCGTCGTGGCGTCCACAATCACGGGCAGGCCATCCACCAGGGCGGCGAGATTGCCGGTTGCACCGATCACCGCGGGGATGCCGAACTCGACGGCCGCAACTGCGCCAATGCTGTCCAGCCCCACCTCGCGCGTGATCAGCCCGCCTGCACGTTGAAGTATGCGCAACATCGTTCGATCCACCACATCTGCGAAGATGATATCCTGGGGACCGACGGCAAGGTTCTCGTCGGACAGCGGCCCCGTTAGGCGGACGATGCGCCCGGCGACTTCGCGCTGCCCCAGCCCTGTGCCATTGACAAGCACGAGTTCAATTGTTCGCACCATCATCAGGTTGGTGGCATTGCGCACATTGCCTACGACCCCTGCCGTGAGCACGACTGTGTCTCCCGGACCCACAAAGCTCTGGCGCATGGCCACGGTGATGGCGTCAGTCACCACCTCGTCCATGTTGCTCAGGCGGCGGGTGAGGAGAGGGTAGGTGCCCCAATAGAGGCAGAGTTGCCGCTGCACCATGGGACTGGGGGTAATTGCCACCAGCGGCACATGGGGGCGGAAGGCCGACATGAGCCGCGCTGTGGCCCCGCTCACGGTAGGCGCAATGATTGCCTTGCTGTTGGTGTCGTTTGCCGTGTGTACGGCAGCGCGACAGATGGCCCCAGCGGCAGTGAAGATGACCGGTTCGGGATACTTGAGGTTGTAATTCTGGCTTTCGCGCACCCGCTCGGCCTCTTTTGCAATCTTCACCATGGTGCGCACCGCCTCCAGAGGATAGGAGCCGTTGGCCGTCTCGCCCGAGAGCATGATCGCATCGGTGCCGTCCAGCACGGCATTGGCCACATCCGAGGCCTCGGCACGCGTGGGGCGGGGATTGCGGATCATCGAGTCAAGCATTTGCGTTGCAGTGATCACCGGCTTGGCCGCGGACAAACACTTGGCGATGATCATCTTCTGCACCATGGGCACCGCTTCGGGCGCTGTCTCGATGCCCAGATCGCCACGCGCCACCATGATCGCATCCGAAGCAGCGATGATCGCATCAATGTTCTTGATGGCGTCCGGCTTCTCGATCTTGGCGATCACCGGTGTTACGCGCCCGAACGATGAATCCTGCTGAATGATGGACTTGAGTTCGTTGACCTCGACGGCGGTACGCACGAAGCTCAGCGCAATCCAGTCAACTTGCCGCCCAAGCATGAACTTCACGTCGATGCGGTCTTTTTCCGTCAGCGCTGGGATGTTGAGCGAGGCGTCGGGAAGGTTCATTCCCTTGTTGCTTTGCAGCAGGCCGCCGATCACAACCTGCGTGATGATCTCCGTCCCGCCTGCGTCGAGCACTTCAAGTTCGAGCAGGCCATCGTCGAGCATGATGTGCTCGCCCCGCTGGACGCTGTTCGGCAGGTCCTTGTATTGAATCGGCACGCGGCCGGGTTCGCCGATGATTTCGTCGGTGGTGAGGACCAGCCTGTCGCCGGCGATGAGGGCAACGCCTCCGTCCTGCATCTTGCCAGTGCGCAGCTTGGGACCTTGCAGGTCGGCAAGAATTGCAACGGGCTTCTGCACCTTCTCGCTGGTGGAGCGCACCAGATCAATCGTTTCGCTGTGGTATTCGTGGGTGCCGTGGCTGAAATTGAGGCGCGCTACATTCATCCCCGCGTTGATCATGTCGGCGAGGATGGCAGGATCGCGACTTGTCGGGCCTAGAGTACACAGAATCTTGACACGGAGCATACGGCCTCCTTCGGGGTCTGCGTCGCGGGTATACCCCGGTCGTGATCCAGTAAAAACGCCGACGGAGGTCCGTCGGCACTGGTCATCAGCGGGGAGAGCCATTGAATTTCAAGAGCACAGCGCTCAAACAAAGCGCGGCAACGTACGTGAGCATCCTACCACAAAGAGGGCGCGTGCGAAAGGAAGTTGCGCGGCAGAAGTCTACTGCATACTTGGGGGGCGGGCGATGAGCGACAGCGCCGCTCCCAGGAAGTAGTCCTTCTCGGCCAGGTCGAGCGGATACTTGAGCGACTGGTTGTTGATGGCTTGCAACTGGAGGCGCGGCAGGAGGGTGGGGGATGTTCATGCGAAGGTATGCGCTGTGGTGAAGTAGGGATCGGTATAGATGCGCCACTGACTGTTATAGATGCTGCTTTGAGGGGTCAACCGGGTGACACTTGTGCCCTGGGCCGATTCGGCAAGCGCTCGTAATGCGGTATGTCCGGCGGTCTCCAGCAAATAACCGACTGCTTGCTGTACGGCAATGGGTAGCTGTTGAGCATACTCGATCAAGCGGTCAAGGTTTACGTTGTGGCTCTGCTCGTGAAGCAATTCCAGCACCAGAGCAACAGAGGCTTGCGTGCGCCGAAACTGCAGAAGGTCCAGGATCGCTTTCTCGGCAGTGGCAACCCGCACCCCTTTGCCATCCAGCGAGGTTTCTGCAAAGCCAAAGAAGTAGCGCTCTTGCGTCGTGACGTATGTGTAGCGTGTTCCTTCCAGTTCCACAGGCAAGCGTCGGCGCAGCGCGACTGAACCAACACTGGCGAGCCCTTGGTCGTAAAGACCGTGTTGCTGGAGCGCGGTTTGGAAGGAGACGTATGACTCGGAGACGAGCAGTTGGGCAATGGTGAGACGCGACAGAGTCAACCTGCCAAGCGAACCAATATCCGCTATCTGATACAGCCCCTTTTTGATACGCACCAACCAGCCGGTTCTAACCAGGTTAACAATGAAGCGGCGCCGGCTTTGGTCACTCAGGTGCAATACTTGTTGGGCTACCTGTTGGCTTGTCACCACCAACCCGTGTTGAGCCAGGAGCGCTTCCAACACTACCTTTTGTTGTCCAGTAAGTATGCTTCGAGTCATGTATGCATTGTAGCATAATCTTGGCTACAATCAACACTTAAAACGATGACGGTACGTCTTCTTGTTGTCCGAATCGGAGCGTTACTTGGTGCGTCGACGAGCGATCGGGCCTTTAGGACGCAAGATGTGGCTCAGCACTGTTGGCCAAACTCACTGTGCTCGGATAACACGTCGCGGATAAGGTCGCCCGGTGTTGTAGCGCAAAAGTGAATGGTGCCCGTGGCCTCCACCTGGCCAGTGAAGCCACGCGGCGCATAGATTCTGTTTCACCTGCGATGATACAGTGCCTTGCCAATGGGCGCCTTTCCGCGCGCCCATTTCCTGTTTGACAACGCTGCCGCTTGGCCGGATACTGTGAAGCATGAGCAGCGACCCAACCGAGCCTCGGCCTTCGACGGGCGACACGGGCGAATTGAACGAGGCGGGGAATGGCCTCCCGCCTACGCCACAGCGCCCGCCCACCGAGAGCATCGTGCGCCCCGAAACGATGAACTGGCACGTGCTGGAGGAGGAAAGCCGCCGCGCCTACTTCGCGCGGGGCGCGCCTTCGCGCCTGCGCGCTGCCCAGACAGCTGCCACCGGTCCACCGGGGGGCGCGCACGGCCCGCCAGTCAGCTTCGCCAACGGCCCGCCGCCGACGGATGCACCGGATGATCCTTCCGTGCATGAGACAACCGTCAGCGCAACAGTCGAAAGCGAAGCCATTGACGGCGAAGCCTTTCTCATCGACGCACCTCGCACCTCCCAGGTCCTGCCCGCTGCTACTCCCACCGCTGCCTCGCCAGACCCCGCCGCAGACAACACTGATCTCGACCAGGTTGACACCATTCTCATCGCCTCGTTGCCCGAGCGTCGTCTCGTCGTGCAGCCGGGCGGCAAGGCGACGCTCGTCGTCAGCCTGCTTAATAACGGCGCGCACACGGCACTCTTCGACATTCACGTGGAAGGATGGATCCACGAAACGTGGCTGGCGGAGCCGCCCCACGCCGTGCTGCTGCGCCCGGGAGAACGCGCGGCGGCAACCATCACGCTGGCCCCGCCGCGCACCGCGGCCACTACCGCAGGCGAGTTTCCGATCTTCATTGTGGTGCGATCGACGCAGTACCTGCGCCGCAGCACACGGCTTGGCGCGACATTGGTCATCCAGCCTTTCACCGATTTCGGCGTGGGACGACTCATGCCCTCGACGGCCCCGCTGGGCGCGGTGCACCGCAGTGCGGTCTTTGCGCTCCCCGTGAGTAATCTGGGCAATCACCCCATCACGCTGAGCATCCAGGGGCAGGCGGCGGGGCTGCCCTGCAGTTTCGAGTTGCGCCGCGCCGCTTCGTTCCAGCCCGAGCGCGCAAAGAACGGCTGGCAGGCCGATCCTGTGCTGCTGGACCTGCGGCCCGACGAAACCGCAGATCTGCTCGTGCGCGTCACCGTCAAATCGGCGCCCATCTTTGGTTTGCGTTCGCTGGCACTACCCATACGCGTGATTGCGAGCGTGGAAGGGGAGGCGCGTCCGCCGCGCACGGCCGCAGGCGACCTGAGCTATACTGCCCCCATCAAGGCCTGGCATCTGGCTGCGGCGGCCTTCGCTTCGCTGCTGCTGCTTGCAGCCACCGGGCTGATGGCCGTGGCGGCGCGGGTTCTGCTAGAGACAAGCCGGGCCGCGCCACAGAGCGCCGCCGTTGCGCCGCCTGTTGCGCCGGTCGTCATTGTACTCAACCAATCGCCGCCCGCTTCTCCGGGGAAGAGCGCTTCCGGGCGCGTGGCGGCCGCGCTCGCTCCAATCAGCGCGGCTGCAGCCGTGCCGGTTGCGCCGGCTGCAGCCAACGGCTTGCCGCAAGTGCAGCCCAACATGGTCACCCGGCCGGGCGAGGAGGCTCCTTCAGGCGAAATCGCCCCGGTTGCGATCTCACCGGTTTCGGCCGCGCCGATGGCGATTGCGCGCGGAGGGCCGCGCGCAGCGTCCGCCGCCGCACCCTACACCTATGCCGAAATGTTCCAGCAGGTGGCGCTCACCTACGATCTGGACTGGCGACTGCTTGCTGCCCAGGCCTACGTCGAAAGTGGCTTCGACACGCTGGCCTTGGGCCAGGACGGCGACATGGGACTCATGCAGGTGCTGCCCGCAACATGGCGCGAGTGGGCCCCCGTCGTGGGCGCCAATGACCCTTTCGATGCAAACGCCAACTCGCTGGTGGCTGCGGCCTACCTCGATCATGTGCGCGCCCTCCTGGGCAAGCGCGGCCTGCCCCAGGCGCAGTGGATGCTCGTGGCCTACAACTGGGGTCCGGATCGCCTGGGCAAATTCCTTGATGATGGTGGCGTTTGGGAGGGTCTGCCGCCCGAGCGGGCGCAATATGCCGCCGATATCCTGCGCATTGCGCGCACAATTCCGTGAGGTGCGCCAGGCCGGGAGGGAACGCAGGGATCACAGGGATCATAGAGAACGCAGGGATCAACTGCGGCGAGAAGGTGGCTCCCTACGCTTCCTCTGTTCCCTCTATTCCCTCGCATCGCACGCGCCTGGGTTATCTCCCGGGAGCGGTGACAGTCACTACCCTGCTGGTTGCGTCGTCCCGGCCCTTCATCACTCCTGAGACTCTGCACCGACCATGAGCCAAACACGCCCTGAACTAGCGGGCCTGCCCGCCGATGTCATCGCCTATATCGAAGCACTCGAGGAACAGTTGGCGGCGCGCCTGGCCGACGAATCGACCGGACGCGCGCGGAGCAAGTTTTTGAGGTCAGCGAACCGCCAACCACTGCCCAGGTGATTACGATCAGCGCGGGCGGCCTGGCAAAGCGCACCGCGCGCCATCTCTACGGGCGGCAGCGCCGCGCCGGCATGGGAATCTTCGATCTGGAGACGCCCGAAAGTGATCCGCCCGCGTTTCTTTTGTGCGCAGACGAGGCCGACACACTCATCCTCATCACCGATCATGGCCGCGCCTTTCCACTGGCTGTGAAGGAGATCGTCGCAACGCCAATCCGCAGCCGCGGACGCTCAATCTGCGACAACCTGCCGCTGCGCCCGGGCGAGCAACTTGCCCTCGTGATTCCCGACCAACAAGGGGCATTCCTCTGCGTGGTGAGCAAACGCGGCCAGGTGCGGCGCATTGCGGCCCACTACCTGGGGCGCAACCTGAACAGTGGGGCCGTGATTCATGATCCCAAGGAGGGCGGCAGCCCCGTCGCCGCCTGCTGGAGCAGTGGAACCGACGAACTGCTGATCGCCACGCTTCAAGGACGCGGCATCCGCTTTCCCGAGCGGCTTGTCCCCGTGCGCGGCTGCCTGGGACTGCGCGTGGAGGCCGATGACGTGGTTGCCGCGGTCGCCGCCGCGCCTGCAGCCGGCAGCGTCTTCATGCTTGCCGGTGACGGCAAGGGCGCCCTGCGCGCGCTGGAGACCTTCGCCCCCAACAAGGCACCAGGGAGTGGCGGCAAGACGCTCATGAAGACTGATGCGCTCGTTGCCGCAATGGGCGTCACGCCCAGCCATGATCTTTTCCTCCTCTCGCGCCTGGGCAAGCTCATCCGCTTCCAGGCCGCCGATGTACCCCCCAAAGAAGGTCCGGTGCAAGGCGTCAATTGCATGGCCCTGCGCGCCGACCAATGCGTTGCCGCGGCCACCGTGTCAATCCCCATGGCGACCGCACATCCGGAAGCCGACGACTGACGCTCGCCGCCCATTATGAAGCGTCGAACTTGATGACGCTTGAGCGGCGACACCGCAATCGTTTGCGAATTGACCGGATTGCATACAGCCCGCCCTTTCCTCATGGTGTAGAATCAAGGTTTGTGGCATGCTGCGTACGGATTCAGCGCATGCTGCGTGACCGCGTGCGCGTATCCTTCTGTAGGTGTGCGCAGGTGGAAACGCGTGTATACCAGGAAGGTATGTAGTTGCTTGAAGCGGAACGCTATTTCGTTCCGCCCGTTGGGAGAGGAGTGGGGCGATGGGGATCGAAAGTGCCCATGACTCCAGCGAACGTTTTCGGCGCAGCCATTCGGCCGCGCAGATCCAGGACCTGCTGGGGTTGATCCGAGGGAAGACAACTGATCTTGTGAGCTACGAGGAGGTAGCTCGGCGCGTTAAGGCATATCAGCAGATCGAGATCGGGTCGCAGATGATCCCGCTGGGCCAAATCGTTGGCAGCGTTGGACGCTATCGCGACTTTACACGCGAGTTCCTGCCGCGCACCAACATCAGCAAGGAGCGTTGGCTGCGTGTTGACCAGGTTCTCAATTCACAGACCGGCTATCCGCCGATTGAAGTCTACAAGATTGGCGAGGTCTACTTTGTGCGCGATGGCAACCACCGCATCAGCGTGGCGCGCGCCAATGGCCTTACCCATATCGAAGCCTATGTAACCGAAGTGCGCACCGACATCCCGCTCACGCTTGATGACTTCGAGCGTGACGAGTGGCTCCTCAAGATTGAGCGGCTGGAATTCCTTGAAAGGACGCAGCTTGATGTGTTGCGCCCCGACAACAATGTGGTCATTACCGAACCGGGCCGATACCGCATTCTGCTCCGGCACATCTTCGTTCACCAGTACCTGCGCAACCTTGACCTTGAACGCGAGGGAAGCGACTGGCGCATTTCCACCTGGGCCGATGCCGTGATGAGCTGGTATGACAACGTGTACACGCCTGTGATGTTCGCTGTGCGCACACAAGGGCTGCTTGACCAGTTTCCCAACCGCACGGAAGCGGACATGTATCTCTGGATTACGCACCACCGCGAAGAATTGGCGAGTCTTTACGACCTTGCCCCATTGACTGCGGAAGAGGCTGTGTCAACCTTCGCGGAGATCTATGATGACCGCTTGCTCCAGCGCGCGTACAAGAACATGAAGTACACGCTCATGCGCGCGCACGCGGCGCGCTCGACAAGCCCATGGGCATGAGCGATGAGCAGTTCGCCGATGCGCGTGCACGCTATGATGCGGGCGAGCGCACGCTCATGGAAGTTGAAGAAGAGCGCACGCCCATTACGGGCGCCGCAGACGGCGCTGCCCTGGAAGGTGAAGCCCTTGGCCTCGCCAACGCCGCGCTGGACCTGCAGGAACATGCGGGTCTCTATATCACGTCGCAGTGAGGCAGAAATGCATCGGCCAATGTTGCAGTGCACAAAGCAGGAGTCGACTTTTTGAAGAAGCGATGGTGGGGTGCGGGGGCGTTGCTGACGCTGCTCGCTCTCGGCGCTGCCTTTCCCTTCATCTGGCGCGCGCAGGTTGCGCGCCACTATGCTCCGCGGATCGTCACCGTCGATGAGGCCACACCCAGGCGCGTGGCAATTGTTTTCGGCGCGCGCGTCTATGGGGAGGGGCGGCTGAGCACCATGGTGCGCGACCGCGTGGACACGGCAGTTGACCTCTACAAGGCAGGCAAGGTGCAGAAGCTGCTCTTCAGCGGCGACAACCGCTTTGCCGACTACAATGAGCCCGCCGACATGATGACCTACGCGCTGCAACAGGGGGTGCCCGCAGCCGACATGCAGCCCGACTACGGCGGCCGGCGCACCTATGACACCTGCTACCGCGCCAAATCAATCTTTGGCGTAGAGGCCGCGGTGCTTGTCACTCAGCAGTTTCACCTGCCGCGCGCACTCTTCACGTGCAGCATGCTGGGTATCGACGCCCAGGGCGTGGCGGCCGACCGCCGCCCGTACGGCGCTGCGTCCATTCAGTGGTCTGAATCGCGCGAACTTCCCGCAACCCTTGTCGCGCTGCTGGACGTCGTGCGGCGCGCACCGCCGCCTGTCATGGGCGCCCCCATCTCCATCGAGTAGCAGTACTTGCCCTGCCCCTGTTTTGACGTGGGAGACAATGCGCCTTACCATTGATCCCTGCTGAATCCCAGCACAGCCACGAATTCTTGCGTGCTGCCGGATGGTTCCTTCAATCGCCACGTACCTGCGTGGGAGTGGTTCGCCCGTCTGCGGGCGCAATCAGAGAGGCTATTTGCATGCGACTCATTCCGCGTAAACTCTTCCTGACCCGAGGCGTTGGCGTTCATCGCGAAAAACTCACGAGCTTTGAACTGGCGCTGCGCGACGCAGGCATTGCCTACTTCAACCTCGTGCGCGTCTCCTCCATCTTCCCACCTTCGTGCCAGATCGTCTCCAAGGAAGAGGGGTTGCTGCTGCTGCAGCCTGGCGAGATCGTCTTTGCCGTCATTGCCGAAATGGCGAGCAACGAGCCTGGACGACGTATCGCTTCCTCGCTCGGCGTGGCGCGCCCGACGGACCCACGCAAGTACGGCTATCTGTCCGAGCACCATACTTATGGACAAACGGAGCAGGAGGCGGGGGACTACGCCGAGGACCTGGCCGCCACGATGCTTGCCACAACCCTCGGCATCCCGTTTGACGCCGAGAAAGACTATAACGCCCGCAAGGAGCAGTACCTGATGGGCGGCGAAATCGTGGATACCACAAGCATCACCATGGCCGTGACTGCCGAACCCGGTGGTGTGTGGACGACGACGATTGCCTCTGCCATCCTGATCTAAAATGTGGCCTTCATTCCCTCATCCGCTTGTGACAACGACGTAACAAGAGAGGACGTATGCGATGACGCACAACGAACCCCCCAACAATTTCCTCGGACTTGCCGACGAGCTCGCCGACTTTGACCGTGCGCGCGTTGTCGTGCTGCCCTTGCCCTTCGAGGCGACTGTCAGTTACGGCACGGGAACGGTCAACGGCCCCGCGGCCATCATCACGGCCTCGCAGCAGGTGGAACTCTACGACCGCGAGTTTGATTCCGAACCTATCGCAGCGTACGGCATCCACACGCTGCCGGCGCTCGCGCTCGATGGAGACCCTGCCCGCGCCGTAGAGCAAATCGCCGGCGCAGTGGCCGATCTTGCGCGCGCGGGCAAGTTCGTTGTGGGGCTGGGCGGTGAACACACTGTGAGCGCAGGCGTCGGCCGCGGGCTGCTCCAGGCGCTTGACGGCCCTATCACAATCGTACAAATTGACGCCCACAGCGACCTGCGCGATGAATATGAAGGCAGCAAGTACAGCCATGCTTGTGTGGCCCGCCGCCTGCTGGATGACCCGCGCGTGGAGCAGCTGCTCCAGTTCGGCGTTCGCTCCGTCTGCAGCGAAGAGGTCGCGTATACCCGCGCCGAAAGCAACCGCGTGCGCGTCTGGTACACGGACGAGATCCACGAGAGCCCTGCCTGGCGGCGCGAACTCTGCGACAGCCTGCGCGGACGCAAAGTCTACCTGACGATCGACGTCGATGGACTCGATCCCGCGATCATCCCGGCCACAGGCACGCCCGAACCGGACGGCCTCTCCTGGCGCGAGACACTCGACATTCTTCACACAGTGGCGCAATGCGCCGAGATTGTGGGAATGGACTGTGTGGAGCTTGCCCCGCATGACGGGCAGCACGCCGCCGACTTTGCCGCGGCCAAGCTTGTCTACAAGGCCATTACCTATGCCATGGTGCACAACCGCCAGGCGGACGCGGCGCAGCATACAACGGCGCAGCCGGGCGCTCAATATGGTGGTCTGTCGAACCAGCCGGAGCTCTGGCGCAGCAACAAGCCCGACAGCGCAGGCCCAGCCACGGCATAGCCACGCACGATTCTGACGCCCGAGAGCAGAGTCACCAGGAATGACAAGGAAAGGCTCGAAATGGAGCACGCCAACAGCATCAAGGCGTTTATTCGCCACCACTTCCGCCACTTCAACGCCGCGGCGCTTGCCGACGCAGCCGAGGGCTATGTCACCTTCATCAACGGCGGCGGCAAGATGTTCCTTGCCATGGCCGGAGCGATGAGCAGCGCCGAACTCGGCCTCTCGCTTGCCGAGATGATCCGCGCCGGCAAGATTCACGCGATCAGTTGCACCGGGGCGAATCTCGAGGAAGACATCTACAACCTTGTCGCGCATGACTACTATGTGCGCATCCCCAACTACCGCGACCTTACCCCCGAGGATGAGCACGAACTTCTCACACGCCACCTCAACCGCGTCACCGACACCTGCATCCCCGAGGAGGAAGCGATCCGCCGGATTGAAGACGCGCTGCTCGACGAGTGGACTGCGGCCGACCGTGCGGGTGAGCGCTACTTCCCCCACGAGTTTCTCTACCGCATCCTGCGCAGCGGCCGGCTGGAAAAGGATTACCAGATCGACCCGGCCAACTCGTGGATGCTTGCCGCGGCCGAGAAGAACCTGCCCATCTTCGTGCCCGGCTGGGAGGATTCGACCTCGGGCAACATCTTCACCTCGCACGTCATGCGCGGCGACATCAGGAACGTGCATACCGTGCGCACAGGCATTGAGTACATGATGGCGCTGGCCGAGTGGTATCCCGCCGAAGCTGCGCAGCAGCCCGTAGGTTTCTTTCAGATCGGCGGCGGCATCGCCGGTGATTTCCCCATTTGCGTCGTGCCCATGCTGCGCCAGGATCTGGAGATGCACGACGTGCCGCTCTGGAGCTACTTCTGTCAGATCAGCGACTCGACCACCAGCTACGGTTCATACTCGGGCGCGGTGCCCAACGAGAAGATCACGTGGGAGAAGCTCGACATCACGACGCCCAAATTCCTGATTGAATCGGACGCAACCATCGTCGCGCCGCTGATCTGGGCCTACGTGCTGGCGGACGATTAGCAACCTCAATACAAAGATCCTGTGCATGGAGGCTCTTTGAAGAGGTGATGTTGAGGCCAAACGGCGCGCCTTGAGTCGAATCATGACGCTGCGAATCAGGGTCTCATGGTACGCGGACAGCATTACCGCGCGGGCCGCGGGCAGGCGCTCGTGGCAATGGGGGAACGCTTCGCGTAGAAAATGCTCCGAGAATTACGCTCGCCCTTCCTGAAGTTGCTTTTCTCTACCCTGAAAATAGCCAGCGTTTAGGCGTCGGCCCGCCGATTTTCATTCTGCGTTGTGCCGATAAGGCATGAACGTCTGCGTTCCTCCGTATCTCCGTGCCTCCGTGTTGTTGTTCGCGTACCACATAGAAACGAGCCTCAAATGGAAATTACCCCCAAGGAGCGACTGCGGCGTGCGCTGGCGCAGGAGCCGGTGGACCGCATCCCCACGCAGGTGAATTACACCGAACGCATGGGCGCGGCCATGGCGCAGCACTTTGGCGTGGCCGCGGCCGACCTGCCCGGTTTCCTTGGCAATCACCTGATCCGTGTGGACCTGAACCACAGCGGCGGCCTCAGCGCCGACGGCAGGGAACGCTTCGACTGGTGGGGCTGCGGCCATGATGTCGCCGAGGAAGGCTACTTCATCCGCACAAGCCCGCTCGCCGGCACCATGGACCTCGATGCCATCGCCTGGCCCGACCCCCACGCGCCCGATCTCATGGACCGCGCCGCGGCAACCATCGCGTCTTACGGTGGCACCCATTTTGTCGTCCCCAACATGGGCTTTGCGCTCTTTGAGCGCGCCTGGGCGCTGCGTGGTCTCCAGGCGTTCCTCATGGACATGGTGCTCAACCCCGAGTTTGTGGATGCGCTGTTCGACCGGATTACGGAAATTCAGTTGGTCCTGATCGATCGCTATCTCGCCCTGGGGGTGGACGGCGGCTATTTCGGCGACGACTACGGCGCGCAGAAAAGCATGCTCTTCTCGCCCAAAATGTGGCGCGCACACATCAAGCCCCGGCTCGCGCGCCTCTTCGCCCCTTTCCGTGCGCGGGGCCTGCCGGTATTGCTTCACTCTGACGGCCAGATTCAGGCCATTCTGCCCGACCTTGTGGAGATCGGCCTGACGGGGCTCAACCCCGTTCAGCCCGAGGTGCTTCCCCATGAGTGGCTGCATCAGGAGTTTGGCGGGCGGCTGGCCTTCTACGGCGGCATCTCCACGCAGACTGTGCTGCCGCAGGGGTCACCCGAGGAAGTGACGGCGGCCGTGGCGCAGGTGGCGCAAACGCTCGCACCACAGGGGACGGGGCTGCTGCTTGCCCCCTCGCACCGCATGATGACCGACGTTCCCATGGCCAATGTTGAGGCGATGCTGGCAGGTTTTGCGAGGTTGGCGCAATGAGCGATTCAAGTCGACGCGCGCAAATGGCGCAGGCATTTGCCGACCACTTTGGCCGCGCACCCACCGCGTGGGTGCGCGCGCCGGGTCGGGTGGACCTCATGGGAAGTCACACGGACTACAACCTGGGTTTTGTGATGACGATGACGGTCGACCGCGACATCTGGATCGCGCTCGCCCCGCGTGCCGATTGGCGCGTGCGTCTGCTCTCGCTCAATCTCGCGGGCGAAGGCGAATTCGCGCTTGACGCCATCACGCGCGACGAGACGCATCCCTGGACGAACTACGTGCGCGGCGTGGCCGTGGAGCTTGTGCAGGCAGGCCATGCGCTTGCAGGCTTCGACGCGCTGATCCACAGCACCGTGCCGCTGGGCAGCGGCTTGAGTTCCTCTGCGGCGCTGGAGATGGCCGCAGCGACGGCTTTCCAGGCAATGGGCGGCTTCACGCTGGACCCCGTGGAGATGGCGCGGCTGGGGCAACGCGCCGAAAACCGCTTTGTGGGCGTCAACTGCGGCATCCTCGACCAGTTCAGTTCGGCCATGGGGCAGGCGGGGGCGGCGCTGCTGCTTGACTGCCGCACCGTGACGGGCGCGAGCGTGCCAATTGCGCCGGGTATCGCTGTGGTCATTTGCGACACGAAATCGGAGCGGCATCTGATGGGGACGGAATACAGCGAGCGGCGCGCCCAGTGCGAGGAAGGAGTGGTGCGTTTGCGCACGTGGCTGCCCCAGATAGAGGCGTTGCGCGACGTCACTCTGGCGCAGTTCGCCGCCCATGAGGACGATCTGCCGCCGGTGGTGGCGCGGCGCTGCCGCTTTATCATCGAGGAGAATACGCGCGTTCTCGCCCTGGCAGAGGCGCTGCCGGTGGGCGACCGCGCGCAGCTTGCCTCGCTCTTCGCCGCATCCTGGGCGGGGGCGCGCGACAAGTACGAGATTCTCTCCCCGGCCATGGTTGCCATGCACGATGCGGCGGGCAGCCGCCCCGGTCTGATTGGCGTTCGCCAGGCGGGGGGTGGATTTGGCGGCTGCCTCGTGGCGCTGGTCGAAGAGGCGCAAACCGAAGCCTTTGCCGCGGCGACGGCGGAGGCGTATCTGGCCGCCACAGGCATCACTCCGGCCATCTACACGGTAGCCGCGGCGGCTGGGGCGGGTCTGCTTGCCGACGGGTAAATGCTGCGTCTTGCAAGTGTGCCTATGAATCGTATCGGGGCTTCCAGCCCTCCGACCTTTCGGCACAACTGCCGGAGGGCTGGAAGCCCCCCGCTACGCAATTCGCGCCGACTTGCAAAATGCAGCACTAAGGTGTTGTCGCTCGCGCACTCCTGATACCAGCCAACAAGAACGTTGTGCCCCATCCGCCTTCCCAGCGCGGCGCCCCTGTTCTCAGCCAATCAGGCCAGTTCGCCGCGGTGATTGAAGGTGTTCAGGCGGCCATCGTCACAACGGCCACCGGCAAGCGCGTGGATGTAGCGCTGCCGGCGAGCGGCGGCGGCGCGGCCTTCGTGTCCGACGACAAGCACGTGGCAATCTGCGCGGGCGGCGAAGTGGACCTGCTTTCGACGAAAGCGCCGAAGTGGCCCAGCAAGGGAGTCGCGGAGCTGGCCGGCGGCCTCTTCCGCTTGGCTCTTGTTGAGCGCTTTCTGGTGGCGGTCATTCGCGGCGGGGGGCGCACCATGAGCCTCTTCGCATGGCGCATCGAGGAAGGCGCGTTTGTGCCTATGGGTGAGCCGGCAGACCTGGACATGGGTGCGCTGGCCGTTTACCACCTTCATGTAGACGAGGCGCGCGGTCGCGTCCTTGTGGCAGGCATCACCGGCGCGCAGGCGCTCTCGGGCGACGGCAAGCCTTTTCCGGGCATCTTCGGCCTTGCGCCCGACTACCCGCTGCTTTGGAAGGGTAAGGGGTTGCCTTTCCAGCCCCACGCCTATCTCTACCCGCTCCACAAGGGCGCGCTGGCGATTACGCAGCGCGACCGGCTGGCGCGCCTCACCCTCGCGGATTTGTCCAAGGTGCAGGTAGTGGATGACCACCCCTTCGAGACGCCCCTCGAGCGCGTGGCCCTCTCGCCCGATGGCCACATGCTGGCGTGGATGTGGGCGGGCGCAGACGCGCAGCGTTGCCGTCCCCGCCGCGGCGGACGCATAGGCAACCCGCTCCGGCTCTCCAACCGCAACGAGAAGTCCCTTGTCTCCTGAAGTTCTGGCCACGCTGAGTTTGCGGTAGCGTCTGCAAACTCAGCGTGGCCCGCGTTGGCTCAAAGTCGCTAATCGGGAATCATGATCGTGGCAAACGCATCTTCGAGCGACAATTGTTGACCTGCTGCGAACGCCGCGGCGAAGCTCAATGCGTCAAGCCTTGTGTGCAAGCTCTCCATTGCGGCGTCTTCAAGGCTGCGCATGGCGCCGCGCAGTTCAACGCCACTGCGATTGCGGATGGCCTGGGCGAGGCCGAATAGCATGGCGGCGCGCGTGTCGTTGCCGCGTGCAGTCGCTAGCCGCGCCGCGACGTGAAGTCGCCTAATCTGCAGGATTGTGAAGGATTGCGGTTCGGCATGGTGGAAAAGGCTTTGCGCCAGCCATTCGCCTGCCTGCTCCAGTTCATCTTGCCACAAGGCGAATTCGGCGAGATAGCAGTAGGCCCTCGACAAGAGGTGCAGGTTCTGTACCTCTCTGCAGAGCTCCAGACTCTCCATGAGCAGGCGGCGCGCTTCGCTTGTATCGCCTGCGTACAGGGTTGCGAGACCAAGGCGTGGTTGCCAGGTACAGAGCAGCTCCCGGTCGCCTAACCTCTCGGCCACATCGATAACGCCGAGAAATAGCGTGCGCGCTTCGTTGTTTTCACCCTTCAGAAATGCCAGGCGCTGGTTGAGTTCCAGTGCCGCCACCAGTGAACGACTGTAGCCAAGCCGCGCTGCCAGGTCGCTCTGCGTCATGCCATTCCGTCGGCGCAAATGCCTCAGGAGCGCACCAAATGTCTGCGCCAAAGCGCCCCTCCACAGTGGAACGAAAGCAGCAGTCGAGTCTGCGCGTGGCTGAGATCATGCCGTGCCGGTTCACGCGCGTCCAGTGCTTCATGCCGGGAACCAGATGCGGTGACTTGTGACACTCTTGTGACATTTGGCGTTTCACGCCGTCTGCCAAACGCGTAGGATGGTGACACGGATCGACGCAAGGGACCGCATCAGCCGACACCACGATTTGCGCGGTATTGCACCCGCTTCGCTGGTGGTGGCGCAAAAGTGTCGCACAAGTCGCGCCGTTCGCCAAGTCCTGCATTTTCCAAACACGGAGGGGGAGACAATGTATGTTTTGCCAAAGTACTTGCTGGTTGCCCACGATTCAAGAATTTCGTGGACGTGGAGCAGTCTGACCTTGATGTTTGCGCTTTTCGTCCTAAGCGCCTGCCAGCCGATCCAATCGACTGCGCCTGTGGCCGCCGCTAAAACACCAGATATGGGCTCCGTGGTCATAGATATCAATGAGGAGGGACTGACAGCGCCTTCGGCTGTTTCGGCGGGTTTGGTTCCTGTTGTGTTTACCAACAGCGGTCAGGCGCCGCACGTGCTGGAAATGTACTGGATGGCTGAGGGTGTGACAGTTGAGGACGCGCTCAATGCAGGACCGCTGGGAAGTCCTGACAAGAGCGGCGGTATGACTGTCTCGTTCCTTGCGCCGGGTGCCAGTCTGGAAACGGTAATTGACTTCGGCGTCCACCCCAACTACTTCGTAGAAGAGGTCTTCGTTGAGAATCCAGGCCGCGTACAGTTCACCGCGTCGGGTGAGTCCACCACAGCCGAGGCGCCGGACGCCGACGTGAAGGTCGGCCTGGTCGACTTCAACATCGTCATGCCCGACGAGATCAAGGCGGGCCCGCAGTGGTGGCAGGTGAAGAACACGGGATCACAGTCGCATGAACTTGCGCTCTTCAAACTTGATGGCGACCTTACGGCAGAGAAGGTCATGGAGCGGTTGGCGGCTGTCGATGCCGAGGCGCAAGTGCCGCCAACTGTCGAAGAGATTACATCGTGGGCGCCAGGCGTCGGGCTGACGACATGGGTAAAGTATGACCTGTCTCCGGGAAAATATCTTGTCTTGTGCCGTGTGCCAAACTGGTCAACGATGCCGCCGGGCCAAGACCATTGGCACATGGGCATGCTGCACGAGTTTGCAGTTGTGCCGTAGCCGTATGAACTTGAGCGAGTGCAACAAGGAGGCGCCGATGCGAATTCGGCGCCTCCTTGGCGTCGAATGATCGCGCCTTGCGGCAAGTGTCGCGCCTGACCCCGAAACGCAGCGTGGCCGTGCCTGCCGCGGCGGATGCGTAGCCTAACAACAGCAGTTCTGCGCTTTCTTCGCGTGTGTTGGCATGTTTGCGGATTGGCCCGCAGCCCCCTCCCTTCGGTACAATCAGGTGGGAATCCTCTCCCGCCTCCCGTCACCGAATTGCCTCCCTATGCTTGCCAAAGTTCGCAGTTGCGCCCTCATCGGCCTCGAAGCGCAAATCGTCGATGTCGAGGTGGATGTCACCATGGGCCTCGAGCGCATGACGCTCGTGGGCCTGCCTGATGCGGCCGTGCGCGAAAGCGCCGAACGGGTGCGCGCCGCGCTCGCCAACAGCGGCTATGCCTTCCCCAAACACCGCCTCACCGTCAACCTGGCTCCGGCCGATTTGCGCAAGGAGGGTCCCGCCTACGACCTGCCCATTGCCGTGGGCGTGCTGATTGCCTCCGGCCAGGCGGCCGACGCGATCGACGATGCGCTGCTCCTCGGCGAATTGAGCCTCGACGGTGGCGTGCGCCACGTGAACGGCGTGCTGCCGATGGCAAGCATGGCGCGCCGTTTGGGCTTTGCGCCGCGTCTTTGTGCCCACGGCGGACGCTGCCGAGGCCGCCCTGGTGGAAGGGGTGACGGTCTATGCGATCGATTCGCTGGGCGCGCTCATGCGCCACCTCAATGGCCTCGCCCCACTGGAGCCGGTGGCGTGCAACCTTCAATTTGAGGCAGCCGATGACCCGCTCTACCCCGTCGATTTTGCCGATGTGAAGGGGCAGGAGAGTGTCAAGCGCGCGCTAGAGGTGGCGTGCGCAGGCGGCCACAACGCGCTGCTCAAGGGCAGCCCCGGTGCGGGCAAGACGCTGCTCGCGCGTGCGCTCCCTTCGATCCTCCCCCGCCTCTCGCTCGATGAGGCGCTCGAGGTGACGCACATCTACTCGGTGGCCGACGCGCTGCCCAAGGAGCAGCCGCTGCTGCGCGCCCGCCCCTTCCGCGCGCCGCACCACACCATCAGCCACGCCGGGCTTGTGGGGGGCGGGCGTTGGCCGCGGCCGGGTGAAATCAGTCTGGCGCACCGCGGCGTGCTCTTTCTGGACGAGCTGCCCGAGTTCGGCTCAAAGAATCTCGAGACGCTGCGCCAGCCGCTGGAGGACCGCCTCGTCACCATCTCGCGCGCCAGTGGAACGCTCACCTTCCCCGCCTCCTTCATGCTTGTGGGCGCGATGAATCCCTGTCCTTGCGGCTACTACGGCGACCCGCTCAAGGATTGTTCTTGCTCGGCAGGTATGGTTTACCGCTATCAGCAGCGCATCAGCGGGCCCGCTGCTCGACCGCATCGACATCCACCTCGACGTGCCGCGCGTGGCCTATGCCGACCTCACGACGCTGCAGAAGGGGGAGCCATCCAGCGCGATCCGGGCGCGTGTGGAAGCGGCGCGCGCCATCCAGCAGGCGCGCTTT
The DNA here is from genome assembly GCA_963735275.1 of uncultured Chloroflexia bacterium. Lineage (GTDB taxonomy): Bacteria > Chloroflexota > Anaerolineae > Caldilineales > Caldilineaceae > UBA5069. The sequence goes on from CAVTKJ010000007.1 coordinate 312,990, forward strand.
GCGGCTGAGCCGCGCCCAAATCGCACGGTCAACGCCGACATGGGTCCCGCCGACGTGCAAACCTTCTGCGCGCTTGACCAGGCCGGTCGCACGCTCATGAAAGCGGCCATGCAGCAGATGAACCTGAGTGCGCGCGGCTACCACCGCATCCTGAAACTGGCGCGCACGATTGCCGATTTGGCGGGCGTGGAGGCGATTGCCATGAGCCACCTGGCCGAGGCGCTGCAGTATCGGCCCAAGGTGGTGGAGGGGTAGAGGTTGGAACGTGACGCCGGGTGCCGCAGTCAAGACGACTCAGCCGCTGCGCCGGGCGCCGCCGCTTCTGCCGGCAATACCAGGGTGAAGTGAATGGTTAGGTGAAATGCCCGTAAAACATCTTGACCTTGGCTAGTCCGCAAGGTTCTTGTCGAACCTGTGCGCCTACTCGGCGGCCAAACGGTAGCCAACGCCTGGTTCAGTGAGCAGGATGGACGGCAGCGCTGGATCCTCCTCAATCTTCTGGCGCAGTTGCGCGAAGTAGACACGCAGGTAGTGCGTCTCGTCCACATACTGCGGGCCCCATACTTCGCGCAGTATCTGCTTGTGTGTCAGCACGCGCCCGGCATGCTGCACCATAAGGCGAAGCAGCGCATACTCAGTTGGCGTCAGCCGAACAGGCTCGCCGCGCACGCTGACTGTATGCGCTGCCAGGTCCATGCGCCAGCGCGCCTGTCTCAAAGACAGCACTCTGTGTAGGTTGTGCGTGGCGCAGCGCCACGCGTAAGCGTGCCAAAAGTTCATTCAGGCTAAATGGTTTGGTCAGATAGTCATCGGCCCCCGCATCGAGCGCAGAAATCTTGTCGCGATCGGCATCGTGAACTGATAGCATAATGATCGGTGTCAGCGTCCACTCGCGAACTCGTAGTAACACCTCCTGACCCTCAATGTCCGGCAACCCCAGGTCAAGCACCACCACATCCGGACGCAACTGAGCAACGGCTACAATGGCATCGCGTCCGCTCGCACTTTCGGCCGACGCGATAGCCATTCGCTTCCAGGCTGATGCGTAGAAAGCGGCGAATCTGGACCTCGTCGTCGACAATCAGCACCATGAGCGCCAATGTTTGCGTCCTTTGCCCCGATCGACGCGCTCATAGCTTGGCCTCATGTGCAGTGGGTGCAACGCCATTGATGGGCAGACAGAGGGTAAAGAGTGCGCCACCTTCAGGCGCACGCCCTGCCGTCAGCGTTCCCCCATGTGCCTCGACCAGACCGCGTGCGATTGAGAGTCCCAAACCCGTGCCTCCCGTGGCCGCATCGGGCAGCCGATAAAACTTGTCGAAAACGTGAGAAAGTTCGCTTTCTGGAATCCCAGGGCCACTGTCAGCCAACTCAAGTTGAATCGCACGGTTGCAACGGCGCGCCGCAATGCGCACCTGCGTACCAGCGGGCGTGTAGTTGCCAATGTTGTCAAGCAGGTTCGCCAGCACCTGTTCAATGAGGACAAAGTCAAGCTGAATCATGGGCAGTTCGGGCTGAATCGCCAGGGTGAGCGGTCGTCCCTGCAGCGACGCGCCGGCCTGGCGCACGGCGACGCTGATAATGTCGCCAATGTCGCACCATTCGCGTTTGATTGTCAGGCGCCCACTCTCGAGTCGCGACATGTCGAGCAGGTTCTCTACGAGGCGGTTTAGCCGAGCTGCAGCCGCGCCAATGTCCTGGATCAGCGTCTCACGTACAACCGGCTGCGCCCAGCTTTGCGGATTGCGCAGGCTGCTGGATGCACCGCTGATTGCGGCAATCGGCGTGCGTAGTTCGTGTGAGATCGAATTGAGAAGCGTGCCGTAGAGTCGTTCGGACTCGTGAGACATAGCCGACTGCGCGGCGGCCTCGTCAAGTAGCTCGCGTTCAATGCCCAGCGCCATCTGGCTGGCAAAAGTCTCCAGCAGCGTACGTTGATCGAAGCTCAACGGGCGGTCGTCATGTAGGCGAACGCCCAAAACTCCCACTGTCCTGTTGGGAGTGCGCAGCGGCAAGTAGAGGGCGTCGGCCGCAGGCAGCGTTTCGGTAAAGCGGCCGGCAGGCTTGTGATTATCGAAGACCCACGACGCAACGCTAAAGTCGCGCGCCGTTGCTGCTAATGTACTTGCCGCATGCGCTTGCGCACTGAGATGGTTGTCTTTGCTGAGGAAAATCGCTGCCTGCGCGGCAAAGACCTGACTGATCTGCGCAACGGCCACCGAGATCAGCTCATCCATGGTCAATGCTGTCGCTGTCGCGCGTGCGAGTGTGTAGAGCGCCGTTGCGCGATCTGCACCTGCGCGCGCCAACTGCTCCTGTTTGCGAATGCGCGCAGTCAGATTGCCTGCAAAAATGGCAATTGCAAAATAGAGCAGAAAGAGCAAGATATCTTGTGGTTGTGAAATCGCGAATGTCAGTCGCGGTTGAATGAAGAAGAAGTTCCATGAGAGCGCACTCAGAGTCGCGGCCAGCAGTGCCGGGCCACGCCCTATATAGACGGCAATCAGAAGGACGGCCAGCAGTCCCGTCAACCCTGCAGCCAAATATGGGAGAGCGGGAAATGCAAAAAGGTTTAGCAGATTGACTGCCGCAATGATAAGCAGTGCCAAGCCATAGCTACGCCCACTTGCGTGTTGGACCTGTGGTGGCGACCATCCTTGGCGTGTCGCCTCATTCTGCGTATCGTTGGAAATGACATAGATGTCAATGCCGCCGGCGACGTGCAGTAGGCGATCCACCAGCGAGCCGCCGAAGAGATGTGGGGGCCAGCGTGGATGGAGCGGCTTGCCGGCAACAATCTGTGACACATTGCGCTGGCGCGCCACGTGCACCAAGCCCTCAACCACATCATCGCTCGTGGTCGTAATCACTTCGGCGCCCAGCGTGCGTGCCAGCGCAAGGTTGCGCGCCAGTTGTTCCTGCGCATCGTCCGAAAGCGACCGCGTTGTTTCCACATAGACTGCCAGCCACGTCGCCTCAAGGTTGTAGGCAATGCGGCGCGTGCGACGGATCAAACGCTCGGAGAATGGGCTTGGTCCAACCGCGCACAGCAGACGCTCGCCGGATTGCCAGGGGCCAGCGATGCGCTTGAGGTGCATGTAGTCCTGCAATTGATGGTCTACATGTTCGGCAGTCAGCCGCAATGCCATCTCGCGCAGAGCCGTCAGGTTGCCCACGCGGAAGAAGTTATTTGCTGCGACGCCACCGCGCTCGGGCGCGTAGACCTTACCTTCGGCCAGCCGCTTGCGCAACTCCTCCGGCGAGAGATCAATCAGTTCAATCTCGTTGGCCATTTCGAGAAGCGTGTCGGGCACAGTCTCGTGTACCGTGGCGCCGGTAATCTGGCGCACGGCGTCGGCGCGGCTCTCAAAATGCTGGACGTTGATCGTCGTCCACACGTCAATGCCGGCGTCAAGGAGTTCGAGAACATCCTGGTAGCGTTTGGCGTGGCGCATACCGGGCGCATTGGTGTGCGCCAGTTCATCCACCAGCACGATTTGCGGCTTGCGCGCGAGTATCGCCTCCAGGTCCATCTCGCTGAGTGTGACGTCGCGGTAGTCCACGGCAAGGCGGGGGATCACCTCCAGCCCCTCAAGCAGGGCCTTGGTTTCGGCGCGCTCATGCGTTTCAACAATGCCCACCACAATGTCGGCCCCGGCGTCGGCGAGCTGGCGCGCCATCTCGAGCATGGCATAGGTCTTGCCGACACCGGCAGCCATACCAAAGAAGATTTTTAGCCTGCCCCGCTGCTCGCTGGCTTCCTGCTTTTGCACCGCCGCGAGCAAGGCTTCCGGATCGGGCCGCAGTTCAGTCACGGACCTTGCCTCCTTGGCCTCATTTTAGCGCATCCAGCGCTAGATTCAGTTGCAGAACGTTGACGCGCGCCTCGCCGAGGAAGCCCAACTGGCGGCCTTCGGTGTGCTGGGCCACAAGGCCGCGTATCGTCGCTTCGTCAAGGCCGCGCACGGCGGCCACACGTGCCACCTGGTATTCAGCAGCGGCCGGGCTGATATGCGGATCGAGCCCACTCGCCGAAGAAGTGACAAGGTCCACAGGAGGCTGCGTTGTGGAAGTGACGCCCGCCGCCTCGTTGGCGGCCTGTAGAGCGTCTACCCGCGCCTGCACGTTGGCAAGCAGCGCATTATTCGTTGGCCCAAGATTCGATCCCGACGACGCCGCGGCGTTGTACGGAACAGGTCCTGTGGCGGACAGCCGCCCCCAGAAGTAGGCCGGGTCGTCGAACTGCTGGCCGATTAGGGCAGAGCCTTGGTTGTTTGGCAACATGCTGCCGTTGGCCTGTGCCGGGAAGATCAATTGGGCCAGCCCCAAAGTCAGCAATGGGTAAAGTAATCCTGTCACCACCGTCAGCAGGATCAGGATGGAAAGTGCAGAACGTAGTTGACGCAGCATAATGAGTCTCTCAGGCAGTCTAGACCCAGCCCATCTGAGTCAGGATCATGTCAATCAGCTTGATGCCGATGAAGGGTGCGATCAGCCCGCCCAGTCCGTAGACCAGGAGGTTGTTGCGCAACAACGTCGATGCACCCACGGGCCGGTAGCGAACACCACGCAGCGCCAGCGGGATGAGGACGATGATGATGAGCGCATTGAAGATCACGGCCGACACAATCGCGCTCTCGGGTGTAGATAGCTGCATGACGTTGAGCGCGCCAAGCTGCGGATAAGTGGCTACGAATGCAGCCGGGATGATCGCGAAGTACTTTGCAACGTCGTTGGCGATGCTGAATGTTGTCAGAGCGCCGCGTGTCATAAGCAGTTGCTTGCCGATCTCCACGATCTCGATCAGTTTGGTCGGGTTTGAGTCGAGGTCGACCATGTTGCCCGCTTCCTTGGCGGCCTGCGTGCCCGAATTCATCGCGACTGCCACATCGGCCTGGGCAAGCGCAGGCGCATCATTGGTGCCGTCCCCGGTCATGGCAACCAGCCGGCCTCCAGTCTGGTACTCGCGGATCAAATTGAGTTTAGCCTCGGGCGTGGCCTGGGCCAGGTAATCGTCCACCCCCGCTTCGGCGGCGATTGCTGCGGCTGTCAACGGGTTGTCGCCGGTGATCATCACTGTCTTAATGCCCATCTGCCGCAATTCGCGAAAGCGTTCCTTGATGCCACCCTTGACGATGTCCTTAAGGCGGATGACGCCCACGACGCGTGTGCCATCGGCCACCACCAGCGGTGTGGCGCCGTTGCGGGCAATCTCGTCCACCGCTGCCTGCACGCTTGCGGGATACACCCCCCCAAGCGCAATCACATAGTCCCGGATGGAATCGGCGGCGCCTTTTCGAATCTGGCGCCCGTCGAAATCGACGCCGCTCATGCGCGTTTGGGCGCTGAAGGGGATGAAGGTCGCACCCAGATCCTGAATGTTGCGTTCGCGCAATCCGTATCGCTCCTTGGCCAGCACCACGATGCTACGACCTTCGGGCGTTTCGTCTGCCAGCGATGAGAGTTGCGCGGCGTCGGCCATTTTCTCGGCCGAGAAACCGTCGACCGGGACGAATTCGGTTGCCTGCCGGTTGCCCAGTGTGATCGTGCCTGTCTTGTCCAGCAACAGCACGTCCACATCGCCCGCTGCCTCCACCGCGCGCCCGGACATTGCGATGACATTGGCCTGGATCATGCGGTCCATGCCTGCGATGCCGATCGCCGAGAGCAGGCCGCCGATTGTGGTGGGAATCAGGCAGACCAGAAGCGCAACAAGCACCGTAACCGTAATCGGTACTCCCACCCCAGCGGCCTCTACGCTGAAGATCGAGAAGGGCAGAAGCGTGACGGTCGCGAGCAGGAAGATGATGGTGAGCGCCGCCAACAAGATGTTCAGTGCGATCTCATTTGGTGTTTTCTGCCGGCGCGCACCCTCGACCATATTGATCATCCGGTCAAGGAAGCTCTCACCTGGGTTTGTGCTGATGCGTACAACGAGCCAGTCTGACAGGACACGCGTGCCGCCGGTGACTGCGCTGCGGTCCCCGCCGCTTTCACGAATGACGGGAGCGCTTTCACCGGTGATGGCGCTTTCGTCGACCGAAGCAACGCCCTCGATTACCTCTCCGTCACCGGGGACTGTGTCACCCGCCTCGACAAGGACGACGTCGCCCTTGCGCAGTGTCGCCGCCGCCACGCTGGCATAAGCGGCCGTATGCACAGGTTGCGAAAGCTTCCTGGCGCTTATGTCGCGGCGCGACTTGCGCAGCGTGTCGGCCTGGGCCTTGCCGCGCCCTTCGGCCATCGCCTCGGCTAAGTTGGCAAAGAGCACGGTGAACCAAAGCCAGACAGTGATGGCGAGGATGAAGCTGGGAACGGCTTCCCCCGGCCCGAAGAATTGCGCCTGCACCCAGAGCACCGTCGTGAGCACGGAGCCCACTTCCACGATGAACATGACTGGGTTGCGTAGCTGATGCATCGGGTTCAGTTTGAGAAACGCGTCTGTGATGGCCCGGCGCAGAATATGCGGGTCAGACAGAGGTCGCTGCTTGCTATGATCACTCATCGGGAACTCTCTCCGGCAAGGGGACTGGTTAGTTGACCATAATTAGCTGCTCGACGATTGGGCCAAGTGCCAGGGCCGGCACAAATGTCAGTGCGCCCACGACAAGCACTACGCCAATCAGGAGAGCGACAAAGAGGGGCGTATCCGTGGGCAGCGTTCCAGGACCGATTGGGACCAATTTCTTTCTCGCAAGCGAACCGGCCAGTGCCAGAATCGGTACGATGAAGAAGAAACGTCCCAAGAGCATCGTTAGCCCAAGCATCAGATTGTAGAAGGGGTTGTTAGCCCCCAGCCCGGCAAACCCACTGCCGTTGTTGTTTCCCGCCGAGGTGAAGGCGTAAAGCACTTCGCTGAATCCATGCGCTCCCGGGTTGTAGATGGTTGTATACGGAAAGCTCGGGTCATAGAGGGCGCCTTTGCCCGGAATCGTGACCAAGGCGATCGCTGTGCCCACGAGCACGATCAGCGGCATGACCAGGATCACGATTGACACCATCTTGATGTCAAACGCTTCGATCTTTTTGCCCAGGTATTCGGGCGTGCGGCCCACCATGAGACCAGCTATGAAAACGGCGACGATGGCAAATGCGAGCATTCCATAGAGCCCTGAGCCAACGCCGCCCAGCACCGTCTCACCCATCTGCATCATGAAGAGTGCAGCCCCACCACCAAGCGGTGTGTAGGAGTCGTGCATGGAGTCGACGGCGCCTGACGAGGTCGCTGTCGTCGCGATGGCAAAAATGGAAGAACGCGCGATTCCAAAGCGCAGTTCCTTGCCTTCCATGTTGCCGCCCGGGTTTACGTCGGAGGCGGTTGCATTGACTCCGATAGCGGCAACATTGGGGTTGCCGGCTGCCTCAGCGGCATACGTTCCAACGATGAAGAAGGCCAACAGAATCACCATCGCCGTCAGAATGGCCCAGCCTTGGCGTGTGTTTCCGACCATCTTGCCGAAGGTGTAGGTGAGCGCGGCGGCAATCGCTGTCTCGCTGAGAATGAGCACGAAGTCGGCCAGCGGGGTTGGATTCTCAAAGGGATGCGCAGCATTTACGTTGAAGAAGCCACCACCATTCGTTCCCAGGTGTTTGATGGCGATTTGGGAAGCCGCCGGGCCCATGGCGAGCGTCTGCTCCGTGACCACCGACCCCTCAGCCCCGGTGATCGGTTGCACGTAGCTCGACGGTCTTGTAAGAGGAAAGATTCTGAATCGTCCCTTGCGAGACCATCACGAGCGCAATGACAAGCGAGAGTGGAAGCAGAATGTAGAGTACGGTGCGCGTGATGTCCGTCCAGAAATTGCCGATTGTGGCGGCGGAACGGCGCGCGAGGCCGCGGATCAGGGCGACTAGCACGGCCATGCCCGTTGCGGCTGAAAGAAAGTTCTGCACCGTGAGGCCGATCATCTGTGTCAGATAACTCATCGTCGTCTCGCCGCTATAGCCCTGCCAGTTTGTGTTGGAGACAAAGCTCGTGGCGGTATTGAGCGATGAATCCGGCGAGACGGCGGCAAAGCTCTGCGGGTTGAGCGGCAGCCACCCCTGTAGGCGCTGCAAGGCGTAGAGCAGGAGAACACCTGCCGCGCTGAAGACTAGCAGCGACAGGGTGTAAGTCTTCCAATCCATCCCCTGATCGGGACGCACCCCGCAGATGCGGTAGAACAGCCGCTCGGCCGGCCCTAGCACGCGATCGAGGCCAAAGGGCTCGTTCTGATAGACGTGCGCCATGTACCATCCCAGTGGCTTGACGAGCGCAACCAGTACTACGAAATAGATGGCAATTTGCAGCATGCCATTGACGGTCATTAGAAGATCTCCGGTTTCAGCAGGGCGACAAACAGGTAGACCAGCAATGCCAGTGTGATCAATCCGCCCGCAAAATAAAGTGTGACCACAATTACCTCCCTCGCGTTTGCAGATGCTTCATAGGCGCGCGCAAAGCGCGACGAGTCCCCAGGATGAAGCGAAGAACAGAAAGTTGACGCCAACCATCAAGAAGTCCACCGCCATTCCGCCTACTCAATTCGTGCAGTGCCGAATCAGCGTTCCTGCCGTGAAACTTCATCCGTGCCATGTCGTTATTGAAAGTCCGTGAAGTGAAGCGCTTTCATGGACACCAGCAACACACAAGCCACGATCACGATCGCCAAGGCAACATCCCATCCCATGTCTTCTCTCCCTGCAAGCGGGCGCCGCGTCCCGCAACCATGCGCGTACAACTGCCAACAGCTTCGCGCAGTTGGAAGTTTGAACGCATCAATTTCCGGGATGGAACGATCAAGATTCCGTCAAGACGTGGACGCGGGAAATGGCGAGGCTGCACCCGGGGATGAGTGCCAAGGAAGAAGGGATCGAAGTTATGCGATCAAATATGGCTGAACGAGGTCGCCAGTCTGGCGTTCAGTACCCGGCGCAACACGAATACCACATTGTGAGTATCCACACCCTTGCGGCTACTACGGCGACCCGCTCAAAGATTGCTCTTGCTCGGCAGGGATGGTTTACCGCTATCAGCAGCGCATCAGCGGCCCCCTATCGCTCGATCGCATCGACATCCACCTCGACGTGCCGCGCGTGGCTTATGCCGACCTCACGGCGCTGCAGAAGGGGGAGCCCTCCAGCGCGATCCGGGCGCGTGTGGAAGCGGCGCGCGCCATCCAGCAGGCGCGCTTTGCGGCTGAGCCGCGCCCAAATCGCACGGTCAACGCGGACATGGGTCCCGCCGACGTGCAAACCTTCTGCCGCGCTTGACGAGGCCGGTCGCACGCTGATGAAAGCGGCCATGCAGCAGATGAACCTGAGCGCCCGCGGCTACCACCGCATCCTCAAGCTTGCGCGCACGATTGCCGACTTCGCGGGCGTGGAGGCGATTGCCATGAGCCATTTGGCCGAGGCGCTTCAGTACCGGCCAAAGGTGGTGGAGGGTTAGGGGCCAGCGCAAACCCACTTGAGCCGAAGAGCACTTCGAGAAAGGAGGCTCACACGCTGAACCTGAACACCTACCTCAGGCGCAAGGCCGGCGCGCGGGTCCAGCCGACGGATTGACTTCGAGGCCGAGCCAGCCAGGGCCACCGTCACCCTGCGTGCCGACTCGCAGGTCAACCAACGAACACCAATCGGTCAACTCAGAGGAAGCGTTCGAGGAGTCTGGTTGCCAACCAGAGGAAGAGGGGAAGCAACAATGCGGACGCGAAACCTCGTAGAGTGCCAGTGTCCCATGGCCAGGTGGATATCCCAGCAATGAGGTTGCGCTCAGCAACCAGCGCGCTCATTGCTGTGTTGAGCCCAGAAATCTTCTCATAGCTATCGGCATTCACCTCACCGTGGATTCGCCCCATAGTTACCTTGATGGCTTCATTCGTTTCATCAAGTAGCTGGGCTTGTTCATCCCCCAGGCGATTCTGCATGCCAAGCAGTGGAATAACAAAGATGCCGATTGCCAGAGAACTTAGGCCGATCATCACATAAAGAGGAACGCCCGGTCCGCTGAAAAACGCAAGCAGGCCGGCGAATAGCACAAACAACAGGAGCGCGCCACCTGCCCGCGCCGTAAATTTCGCAAAGGCGTGGACGGGAGTAAGGTGAAACAGATCAACTGCATCTGCATTCCGGTGTAGATCTGTCACAATTCGCAGCTGGCGCAATAGCTGGATCACAAGGGGCAGAATGGTTACTACAGTCAGAGAGAATTCTGCGCTCTGATAGATGAATGGCAAGCGAGTGATGGCTTTGTCGAGGCCAGTGAAAGAGACTGGATCCGATTGGACGTTGCTGACGGCCAGGGCAATGCCGGCGACCAATGTCACCCATCCAATCCACCGTGGCAGATTCACTAGCCGGTAGCGCAGGATTTGCAGATCCGCCTCAGGCTGCTTCAGCGCCGGCTGAAAGGTGTCAAAGCAATGTCCGGCGACCCTGGACAAGTAATGGTAAAGGGCTAGAAAGGTGAGCGCAAAAACCGCGTCGCTGCTCTTGCCAAGCTCGAAAGTACCCACTGCCTGAGATCCGTCGATCCAGAATACGGCATTGTTGCTGATGGCTAACACGATTAGCGCAGCGACGTAGAATGCCCATGATGGCCCCGGAATGCGGTCGATCAACTCGGCAAGGCGGTCGATCCAGCTTCTCGCGTATGGCATTTCAACGTAGTCCAAATCGGCCTCATGCGGTGTGCCAGTAGACTGGGACATAGACCGATCCTTGAGCTCATGCCATGCGCGGCAATTGGTGGGATTCACGTTCGCGCGTGCTTTTCAGTCTTCCTTGAAGGGCTGGCGTAGGATACCACACTGGGAAGGGCAGATGAAATCAAAGTCTCAATCATGAATGCGACCGGTTCGTGGCGACTATTCACACGACGATGCGCGTCGAATCCGCGCGCGCCATCCAGCAGGCGCGCTTTGCGGCCGAGCCGCGGCCAAATCGTACGGTCAACGCGGACATGGGTCCCGCCGACGTGCAAACCTTCTGCGCGCTTGACCAGGCCGGCCGCACGCTCATGAAAGCGGCCATGCAGCAGATGAACCTGAGTGCGCGTGGCTACCACCGCATCCTGAAACTGGCGCGCACGATTGCCGATTTGGCGGGGGTGGAGGCAATTGCCATGGCACATTTGGCCGAGGCGCTGCAGTACTGGCCCATGGCAGGGACGGATTGAGGGGAGAAATCAGGCCAGGCGAACAGCAGCCAGAATGGGGAGCGATGCCGACTACATTTTCCTTGAGGCAAATGCCGGCTTGAGAAGCGGGTAGAGGCTCTTGTAGATCGCGAACTGGCGGTCATAGGTCGGTACATTGGCGGCGATGGGAATATCGCGAGTCTGCTCCGGGAGGAGCGCGACGGCAGCGTCAACACTTGGCCAGAAGCCGGCCGCGAGCCCGCCAATAATGCCCGCCCCAATCGCGCCGGCGTCCTCACTGTTGCTGAGGGTCGTCACCACTCGCCCAAAGATATCCGCCTGGATCTGTCGCCAAAGCGCACTGGTGGACCCGCCCCCGGACGCGCGAATGGTTTGCGGATCGAAGCCCGCCTGTCGAATCTCATCCAGCACATCGCGCAGGCTGAATGTCACCCCCTCCATTACGCTGCGGATGATATCGGCTTTGCTGCTCTGCAACCCAAGCCCGAACAATACGCCCCTTGCATCCACATCGGTGTGCGGACAGCGCTCGCCCTGCAGATAGGGGAGAAAGAGCAGCCCATTGGAGGCGGCAGGCGAAAGGGCGGCTTGCGCATCAAGCAGCGCATACGCGTCCTGCTGCAAGTCGTGCGCCATCTGCTTCTCCATGCCACCCAGCGCATCGCGGTACCACTTGAGCGAGTTGCCCGCACTAAGTGTGACCCCCATCGCGACCCACCGCCCGGGCGCAACATGGCAAAAGAGTTGCAATTTGCCCCCGGGATTCTCCATTGGCTCGGCAAGGCTCACAGTCACATTGCCGCCAGTGCCGATCACCACCAGCGCCACGTCGCTATTGACAGCGCCTGCACCAAGCGTCTGCATCACGGCGTCGCCACCGCCTGCTACAACAGGGATGCGCGACCCCAGCCCCAATTCGCGCGCCACGTCTGCATCCACGACGCCCACAACATCCGCTGATTCATGGATGTGCGGAAAGCACGTCGCAGGCAAGTCCAGCAGCGCGAGAAGTTCGGTGGACCAGCGGCGTCTGCGCACATCAAAGAGACCTGTGCCCGAGGCGTCCGAAACGTCGGTGCCGAGCGTTCCCGTCAGCCGGTAGCGGATGTAGTCCTTGGGCAGCATGACAGTGGCAAGCGCGTTGAAGTGGTCCGGCTCGTGCTCGCGCAGCCAGAGGATTTTGCCGCCCGTGTAGCCGGGCAGCATGGCGTTGTTCGTCAGCGCGACCAGCCCCTCGCGGCCGCTTGCCCGCGCATAGATCTCCTCACACTGCGGTGCGCTGCGCTGATCGTTCCACAGAATCGCTGGGCGAATCACCTGCCCCTGCGCATTCAATGCGACAAGCCCGTGCATCTGCCCGCTCAGCCCAATCGCCTGAATCGCGCCCGGTGGCGCCACCGCCGCCATGTCGCGCACGGACGCCTTGACAACCTCCCACCACATCTGCGGCTCCTGCTCAGCCCAGCCCGGGCGCGGCGTGGCCACGGCATACTCCACTGAGCGCCTGGCAAGGATGTGGCATTCTGCATCGAGGAGGATTGTCTTGCAGTTGGTGGTGCCCAGGTCAATCGCGAGAACGCAGGGATTGGTCATGGCGAGAACCTAAATTCGTTTGCACGAGCGGCGGATGATCAGACTGTCGCGCAGCACGATCTTTTGTGGCGGTTCACGCAGCCCCTGGATAACCTCCATGAGGAGCATGAGCGCATTGCGTCCAAGTTCATAACTGGGCTGGGCGATGGTGGTCAGATTGAGATACTCGGCAAAGGGAACGTCATCATAACCGATCATCGAAACGTCGTCGGGCACATTGAGGCCTTTGTCTTCGAGCGCCTTCCACGCGCCAAAGGCCATGAGGTCATTGGAGGCGAATATCGCGCTGAAGGGCACCTTGCTCTGCAGCAGGAGCATCGTCTCCCGATATCCCCCTTCGAGCGTCGTGTCGGCGTAGACAATGCGCTCTCTGGCTTCGGCCACACCATACTCTTGCAAACCGCTTCTATAGCCGGCCAGGCGCGCCACCGACGTGCTGAAATGCTCCGGACCCGAGATAAAGACGATGTCCCGATGACCCAGGCTCAACAAGTAAGTAATCGCCTGATAGGCGCCCTCCTCATTGTTGGAGGTAACGGAGCAGATGTTTTCCAGCGTCACGTCGCGGTCGAGAAAGACGAGCGGGAACTTCTCGTCCACCAGCCGGGAAATGATTGGATCAACTTTCCTGGTAAAGGGGATGTGGATGATTCCGTCCACATTGCTGGCAATCAGGCGCTGGAGATGATGGTGTTCAACTTCGGCACTGCTGCCCGAATTGTAGAGAATGATCTCCGCACCCTGCACCATGGCAATGTTGGTAATGCCCTGCATCAGGAACGGGAAGTATGGATTGGTAATGTCCGGGATGGCCAGTCCAATGCGTTTGAGGGCAGTGGGTTTGGAATTGTTCGCGGGCGTTCTCACCTCGTAGTGCAGCGCCTTCATCGCGTCCTCAACCGCATGCCGAATGTGGGGGCGCACAGCGGCATCATTGCGGATCACGCGCGAAACCGAGGCGAGGGAGACCCCCGCCCGCTCTGCGATGTCACGCATGGTTGTATGCTTGTCGTCGGCAGACACTACGCCGTCACGGCTAGAGATACCGCTCATAATCGTTCACCAGGAGATAGAGTGGTTCCTCGTCTTCGATGATTTGCGGGAACCGTGGACTGCCATCCACGAAAATGTTGTCGGTCGTATCATCGTTCACCGTGCTCACCTCGCCCACAAGCGCCCAGCCATGGCCCGCTTCGCCGTAGAACTTGTGAAAGAGGCCCGGCTCAAGACAAATGCTTTCGCCCGGCTGAAGGACGACTCGCCCTCCGGCAGGTACGCGGCGTTCCATCGAATCGATCTTCACCGTCACCTCTGTATCGGTTAGCCGGTCCTGCGCATCGCCTTGGGTGAGCTCGAGCACCAGGTTGCCGCCGCCGCGGTTGATGATGTCTTCCACCTTGCTGCGGTGCGTGTGCAATGGCGTTACCTGCTCCTCTTTGACGATGAGGATCTTTTCGCAGTAGACCTTGGGCCCAACGCCGGGAATGCCGTTGCGCAGATTGAAGTTGATCAATCCCACCTGCTCAAAATCACCGCTGCCAAAATCCGTAATGTCCCAGCCGAGGCCGCAGGCAACAATCTCGGCCGCTTCGGCGCGCTTGCCCTGCCACGCCTGGGGTGAGCGAAAGGCCCACGCCGGCAACGAAAACTGCATCTTCTCGAAAAACGCCTTCGCATCTGCAAGGTTGCGGTTAATTTCACTGCGTTTCATGGTCATCTCTCCCAGTGGTGAGAAACGATTGTGTATGCCCGATTATTGCACAGAGAAGCGCAGCTTGTCAATACGTTTCTCAGAGAATTCCGCTCTGTTTCAGAAACAGAATCGAAAATCGCAGAGAACATGTTGACAATCGGTGAAACAGCCGCTATAATGGCGCGCAAGCAGAGTCAGCGCCTCTCGCGCAAGCTGCACAAAGCGTGACAACGTACGCCCAATGCGGCGGCCTCCCCCCGTCGCCCGCGACCGACAATCTGCTGCCAACCGCACCTGCGCTAACCAGCGCGCAGCTTCCAGCACCGCTACTTCCAGCACCGCTACCATGGGCAAGTTCATATCGAAAGGGCATGCGCTACAAATGGACGTAGCCGGTGTGCACCAGCACCATATCGCCTCCAAAGCTCCCCTTGATCCCAACAGGGACGCCGTTGCCATAGGGCAGCTGCAACTTCACGCAATTGCCCATCGACGGCGTCTGCTGGCACTGGGCAACGATCTGCACATTCGTCTTCACTACGGCGCGTCCATGAGTTGTGTCGAGATCCTGACGCTGCTCTATCAGCGGTGGCTGCGCATCGACCCGCAGAACCCAAACTGGGACGCGCGTGATCGCTTCATCCTCAGCAAGGGTCATGCTGCACCCGCGTTGTATGTGGCGCTTGCACAGCGTGGTTTCTTTGCCGACGCTGAGTTTGACCATTTCCGCACGCTGGGGAGCATCCTCCAGGGGCACCCTGACCGAAACAAGACGCCCGGTGTGGACTGCACGACTGGTTCCCTGGGGCAGGGCTTTCCCGTCGGCTGCGGTATGGCGCTTGGTGCAAAGATCGATGGCGCCTCATTCCGGGTCTACGCACTTATCAGTGATGGTGAATGCAATGAGGGTTCGGTGTGGGAAGCGGCGCTGATTGCTGCCAATCTAAATCTAGACAAACTGACCCTTCTCGTGGACTGGAACCAGAAGTCTTCCTATGGCCCTATGGAAGGACGCAATGCCGTAGCTCCGCTGGCCGATAAGTGGCACGCGTTTGGCTGGCAGACTTTTGAATGCGACGGACACGACTATGTCTCGCTGAGCCACGCCCTGGCACAGGCCGAGCAGGTGCGCGGCGCGCCTTCGGTCCTCCTCTGCCACACAGTCAAGGGCAAGGGCATTCCCTGGGTCGAAGTCAACAATGCGCGCTCGAACTTTGCGCTCACTGCCGCTCAATACGAGGAAGCTCTTGCCCACCTTGACGCGTTGGAGAGCGGGCTTCTCAGCACCACGGAGGCAAGTGAATAATCATGCCCCAGGATATTCCATCCGCCTATGGAGACGCGCTGGTCGCCATTGGCAAGGCATTTCCCGAAGTGATCGTGCTTGATTCGGACATCGCCGACTCATGCAAGACCGAAGCATTCAAGCAAGCATTTCCCGATCGCTCAATTGACCTGGGCGTTGCCGAGCAGAGCTTGCCAAGCTTTGCCGCCGGTCTGGCCCTGGTGGGCAAAACGCCCTTCTACAACAGCTTTGCCGCTTTCGCTGTGGAGCGCGGGGTGGACATCATCCGCCAGTCGATCGCATACAACCGAGCCAATGTGAAGATTGTCGGCCATGCAGCAGGCCAGAGCATGGGCTATACGGGACCCAGCCATCACACGCTCGAGGACATTGCCGTCCTGCGCTCTCTGCCCGGGATGACCATCTTGAGCCCGTGTGATGCAGAGGAAACACGGCAAATGGTTTGGGCCATGGCCGAACACAAAGGGCCAATCTACTTGCGCCTCGCGCGCAGCGCCGTACCGGATGTTCACGCGGCAGGCTATCAATTTGTCATCGGCAAGACGGAACGGTTGCGCGAGGGGAGCGACATCTCCATCTTCGTGACTGGAGATATGGTCATGCTGGCGCTGGAATTGTATGAGGCGCTGGAGACTGAAGGGATTCATGCGCAGGTGGTTAATGTACCGACCATCAAACCGCTGGCCGCTGACGAAATCCTGGAGCATGGCAGCCTCACGCGAGCGGCGTTAACGATCGAGGATCACAACATCATTGGCGGGCTGGGATCGGCAGTCGCCGAGATTTACGCCGAACATCTGGCCCGGCCGCTGGCGCGCCTTGGTATTCCCGATACATTTACAGAATCCGACGAAGGGGATCTTCTGCGCGCGGCATATGGACTCAATCGCGACGCAGCTTTGGCCAAAGTGTATTCGGTGCTAGCGCGCGCTTGATCCCGCCACCAATAGCTGATAGCACATTTGCAGACATTGAGAAAGGAGAGTGCCCGAGACCTACAGCGCAGCCATTGTCATTGCACGCCTGGACCAGTCTTCTTGTTTCGTGATATGGCAAACCTGACTATCTGCTTTCCAATGTCGCTCAATCAGTTGCCCTACGCAATTTCAAACTCATGTATGCAAAGGAGAACGCAATGAAGCGCAGACTGTCTTCAATCTACGTGCTGATCTCTCTTCTGGCTCTAGCGGCCTTGCTGCTTGCAGGCTGCGTCACTGGAGTGCCTGCGCCTTCCACCGCGCCGGCAGCAGAGAGCGCGAACGGCGCCGCTGCAGCACCTGAGGCGGAGTACACCATTGGCATCGTGCTGAAGTCGTTCGCCAATCCGTTTTGGCTGATGGCCAAGAGTGCAGCTGAGAAGGCCGCCGCCGAAGCGGGCGTCAACGTTGTCATTCTGGGCATTAGCGAAGAAGGCGACTACGCAGGTCAGGTTACCCACATCGAGGACCTTGTGACCCGCAAGGTGGACCTGATTGTGGTCGTGCCGGCCGAATCGAAGGCGTTGGTGCCCGCCGTTGAGTCCGCCATTGCTGCGGGCATTCCGGTAATCAACCTTGACTCGCCGATTGACACGGACAAGGTGATCTCCTTCATCGGCAGCGACAATGTTGAAGGCGGACGCATGGCCGGTGAGTATATTGCCGAGCAACTGGGCAAGACAGGCAAAGTCGGCGTAATCCGTGGGCGACTTGGCAACCCGGTGGAAACGCAGCGCTATGACGGCTTCATGGAAGCGATTGCCCAGTATCCCGATATGGAAGTTGTTGCCGAGGGTGTCGGCAACTGGGAGGCCGAAGAGGGAGCCAAAGTGATGGAAGACTTCATCACCGCCCACCCCGAACTTCAGGCTGTCTTTGCCGAGGCGGACCGCATGGCGCTGGGCGCATCGTCGGCTGCAACGGCCGCCAACCGCAGCGACATCATCATTGTCGGCCTTGATGGCATTCGCGAGGCACTGCAGGGCGTCAAGGACGGGATGCTGGCGGCTGATGTTGCGCAGCGACCCGACCTGATGGGGCAGTACGCCGTTGAAAAGGGACTTGAGTATCTGCAGACAGGAAAGATTGATCCTGTTATTACAACCCCAATGACGCTCGCGCTGCCAGACAACGTTGATCCGTTGATTGAAGCCTGGAACGCTGTCAGCCAGTAACGATTCAAGTGCTTGAGGGGGTGGATGGGTGCATCAGGCAGGCGCCCATCCACCCCCCTTGCATTTTTTCCCCATCCTGCGGACACTCCGCGCATCCAAGACAGAAGGCACGCATGGCACTTACCCGGCAGGAAATCGAGAGCGCGCGCACGCAGGCAGTTGACTATTTTGGCAAGGTTGGCATTGTCCTCACCGCTCAGGAGCAGGAGAGGATCGAGGTGGCGGATTTCGGACTATCTTCACTGGACGACTTTGGCGTGCAGTTGATTACCTATGTCGACACAGAACGCGTGGGGGCAAAGGATCTCGTTCTGATGCCCGGTCAGACTGTTCCTGAACACCGCCACCCGCCCGTCAATGGCAGCGAAGGCAAAGAAGAGACGTTCCGCTGCCTCTGGGGCGCCATCTATATGTATGTCGAGGGCTCGTTCACCGAAAACCCACATGCGCATGTGCCGGATTCACACAGGCCTTTCCTCACCGTCTGGCACGAAATCACACTGGAGCCGGGAGACCAATACACCGTCTATCCGAATCGGTTGCATTGGTTCCAGGCGGGCCCCCAGGGTGCTGTATTCTCGGAGTTTTCAACGGCCGGCACAGATGCATATGATATTTACACCCACCCCGGTGTGAAACGAATCCCCGAAGTCGACGCCTACTAAATCTCGGACTGGCATCGACGCAGATCCCGGTCGTTTGCCTGGATGATCTGCCACAGGCATTGATAGCCAGAAGGACAGCTTGCATGGTCAGTGACAACAGCACAATGGAGGTCTCCGCAGGAAGCGACCCTAGCAAAGCCAGACGTGCGCTCACGGTGCTTGTCAACCAGAGCACGCTCCTGGTGCTTCTAGTGCTTGTGACTGTTACGGCGATCCTGATCCCTGAGTTTCTCACGGTAAACAACATTCTCAATGTGCTGCGGCAGGTCTCGATTACGGGAATTGTGGCTGTTGGCATGACCCTCGTCATCATTACCGGCGGGATCGATCTTTCGGTGGGCGCCGTCGTTGCCTTGGGCGGCGTTGCTGCGGTCGCGTCTCTTAGCGCGGGTTTCAGTGTGCCGCTTTCGATTATGTTTGCACTGGCCGTCGGCTTTGGCGTTGGGGCATTCAACGGCGGCGTAATCGCCTACGCAAACGTGTCGCCATTTGTCACAACGTTGGGCACCATGTACATCATCCGCGGTATGACTCTTGTCGTCACCAACGGTGAGGCGCTTTGGGGGTTACCCTCGCGGTTTGCTCGGATTGGCACGGGCTACGTGTTCGGAATCCCAATTCCTGTGCTAATCATGCTCTCCATATACCTGGCCGGTTTCTTGTTGCTTCGGTATTTTGTCTTTGGCCGCTATGTTCTTGCTGTGGGTGGAGATGAAGAGGCAGCGCGCTTGTGTGGCATACCGGTCAAGAGCATCAAGATGTACACCTATGCCTTATGTGGAATGCTTGCGGCACTAGCCGGGGTAATCTTGTCGGGACGCCTGGGCAGCGCCCAGCCAAGTGTGGGCGCCGGATATGAGCTGATTGCGATTGCCGCAACAGTCATAGGCGGCACTTCACTCGCTGGAGGGAAAGGCACAATGTTGGGCACGCTGATCGGCACGATCATTCTTGGGGTGGTCAGCAATGCGCTCAACCTATGGGGAGTTGCATCCTTCTATCAAACAGTCATTATCGGCTGTATCGTTTTGGCCGCTGTTCTTGTAGACAAGTTGCGCAAGCGCGGTTGATGCAGTGCCACGCAGAATGACGCGTGTAGCAGCCCTGCTGCCATAGTTCAGTTTTCCACTCAGACTGATTAAGGAGAGCCGGCCAATGGAATCTGCAGAAAGTGTGCGGCCGCATGATGAATCGCTTGACCCAATTGCGCTTTCCGGCGCAGGCAGCGAAGAACATGCTTCGGCGCGCGTCCCCATTGTCCGCATGGAGGAGACGTACAAGCACTTTGATGGTGTCGTCGCCATCAATCACGTTACTTTTGACCTGTACGAAGGTGAAGTGCTTGCGCTCGTAGGTGACAATGGCGCGGGCAAGTCTACGCTTATGAAGATTCTATCGGGCGCAATTCGCTCCGACTCCGGCTCAATCTATGTGCGCGGTCACTCGGTGAAGATCGGTGATCCGCAGGATGCGCGCCGCCTTGGCATTGAGACGATCTATCAGAACCTGGCGTTGCTGAACAACCTGGACATCCCGTCCAACATCTTCATGGGGCGCGAGGTGCGCGCACAAGGTCCACTCGGCCGGCTTGGTTTGATGAACCTCAAGCAAATGCGCACTGAGTCCGAGGAAATGCTCGCAAGTTTCGGAATCAAGATTGGGGACGTCAATCGAGAGGTCAAGGACTTCTCGGGCGGGCAGCGTCAAATGGTGTCGATTAGTCGCGCCATCTACTTCAACGCGAGTGTGCTCATTATGGACGAGCCGACCGCAGCCCTGGGCGTTGCCGAGACGCGCAAGGTCTACGACTTCATTCGCATGCTCAAACAAAAGGGAATTTCAATCCTGATCATTTCCCACAACATCAACGAGGTCTTTGAGGTTGCCGATCGCTTCATGGTGCTCAAGCAAGGGGCCCTGGTTGGTGTCAAACCCAAAGCTGAAACAAGCATCGATGACATTGTCTCCATGATTCTCTCCGGGCGCAGTCGCTAGTACGACCGGAGAGAGCTGCAGTGTTTGCGGTGCAGAGAGCCGCCAATCCCTACAGTGGGGTGGTGCATTCAGCGCAGAGCCATTTCGTGAATGGCGCATTTCGAGCATCTCCGCCAATGTGGCCATTACGGCGGCCCGCTCAAGGATTGATCCTGTTCGGCAGGCGATGATTTAATCCGACGTAGCGGCTATGCCTGGCGCATGTTGCCCAGAGACCTTTCCAAGTGGCAGGCAGTCTACGCCTACATGTGCAATCTCGAGAAGAAGAAGTTTCTGCAACCTTTGCTCGGCGCATTGCGCCGCCAGGAACGCCAACGCCATGTCGTAGAGAAGAACCGACCACCGTCCGCGCTGACAGCCAGTCTGTCAAGACGACTGAAATAGGGGATCTGCGGCATAGATGGTCACATGCGCGTCAAAGGCCGCAAACGCATACTGCTTGTCGACACACTCGGTCTTTTGCTGCGGGTCATCGTTGTCTCTGCCAACTGGAGCGACCGCGAGCTGACCAAGCCGTTGCTCTATGCCACGCCCTATCCCGGCACGTGGCAACGGATCGTTGTCGATGGTGGCTTCGGCAGCCCAGCAGCTGCCAACCTCTCTCGCAAAGTCATTGACATCGAGTTGCAGGTGGTTACACGTCCCGAGGTCAATGAGAGCAAGCGCAAGGGCTTCACGCCGCTGTCTTGTCGTTGGGTGGTCGAATGCACCTTCGCCCGGTTGGGCCGCTATCACCGCTTTGCCAAAGACTATGAAGTGCTCTCCACCGTGAGCGAAACGCTGGTCACCTTTGCTTTCATCAACATGCTCACACACCGCCTTGCGCGAGTGGTCTGACCTGTTTTTTGAACACGCTCTCAGCATTCATGCGCCCGAGTGCTAGGCGCTCTCTGAAGACAGTCAATTGCGGGTAGTAGCGCAGCCCGGAGGCGCACTGGGTTCGGGATCCCGGAATCGGCGCCTATCATCTTCGCACAGCAACCAAACGTCGCCTGCACTCGCCTAATGGGCGAGAGCGGGCGACGTTTTTTGCCTCCCAAATCCAAACCACGATACCCAACGCTTGCCAAAGATCTACCTTAAGCCGCCGACTTTGGCACACGCCACAGCCTCTTTCTTGAAGGCCGGCGGATAGGTCGTATGCATCTTCTTGTTCATTGTGAACCTCCCTCCATAGTCTATGGACATTCGAGTTATCTGTCCATCACTTGGGGGCAGTCCATTTCGAAAGTCGTTCCTGCAGTCTCCGAAGTTTCCGCTTTTTCCGCGTACCAGCTTTCTTACCCCAAGGCGGCAAGCGCCTGCGACACGCTCTCTTCGGGCTTGACCTTGAACTGGATGTCCGCAATCCGGCCCTGCTCGTCAATCACAAAGTGGCTGCGCACAATGCCCATGTACGTCTTGCCGTACATGCTCTTCTCCTGCCACACACCGTAGGCTTCGGACACGGCGTGCTCCTCGTCGGCCAGGAGAATAAAGGGCAGATCGAACTTGGTCTTGAATTTCTGATGAGACTGGACGCCATCCGGGCTGACGCCGAGGACGACCGCGTTCTTCTCTTCGATGGTCGGGTAGGCGTCGCGGAAGCCGCATGCCTGCGTCGTGCAGCCCGAGGTGTCATCCTTGGGGTAGAAGTAGAGGACGACGCGCTTGCCGCGGAAATCCTCCAGGCTGACGGTGGCGCCGGTGTCGGCGGGAAGGGTGAAGGTGGGGGCGGCGTCACCGATTTTGAGTTCGCTCATGGGTTAGGTCTCCTGATGCAAGGGGTTGATTGCGTACTTGCCCAATTGTGACACGAGGACGCATGGAATGTCCGAAGCCTCGCTTCCGAAGCAGAACAGCAGAATCGCAACACGGAGGCACGGAGGGCACAGAGAAACACAGACGTTCATGCCTTATCGGCACAACGCAGAATGAAAATCGGCAGGCCGACGCCTAAACGCTGGCTATTTTCAGGGTAGAGAACAACAAAAGGCGCCTATGCTTTTCTCTGTGCCCTCCGTGCCTTGTGTTGCAGTTCTGCTGTTCTGCTGTTCTGTTGTTCTGCTGTTCTGCTGTTGAGTCGTTTCCAATGAAAAGGACCCCCACCGTACGGCAGGGGCCCCAGTTACCAATTGTCAGTTATCTGTTATGCAGTTTCTACTGCAACAGCGCCTCGAGGGCATCCACCGTCTCCGAGTCTCCGGCTGCCACTTCCGTGTGCTCTGTGACCTCGAAGGTGTAATCCTTGATCGTCTTGCCGTCCTCCTGCTCGACGTCGCGGTAGTCAACCAGGACGGTGTCGCCGGGCACGAGCCGGTTGGCGAGCATGCCTTCGCTCAACCCATCCTGAATACGGTTCTGGATCACACGGCGCAGCGGACGGGCGCCATAGTCGGGGTCAAAACCGGCTTCGGCGACGGCAAGGCGCGCGGCGTCGGTCAACTCAAGCTTCATTTCCTGCTCGGCCAACTGCATGCGCAGCGGCTTGAGTTCGAGGTCGACGATCCGGGCAATCTCATCGCGGGCAAGGCTGCGGAAGACCATGATGCCGTCGAGCCGATTGATGAACTCGGGGCGGAAGGTCTTCTTCAGAGACTCCATCACCTTGGCCTTCATCGTTTCGTATTCCTGCTCGCGCTGCTCGTTGTCCTCGCGCGTAATCGCAAAGCCGAGCCGATTGGCGCCCTGAATCACCTTCGCGCCGATGTTGCTCGTCATGAGGATGAGCGTATTGCGGAAGTCGACGCGCCGCCCCTTGGCATCGGAAAGGTAACCATCTTCCATAATCTGGAGGAGCATGTTGAAGGCCTCGGGATGCGCCTTCTCGATTTCGTCCAGCAGGATGACGCTGTACGGGCGGCGGCGCACGGCCTCTGTAAGCTGGCCGCCTTCCTCATAGCCCACATAGCCCGGAGGCGCGCCCACCAGCCGGCTGACGTTGTGGCGCTCCATGAACTCGCTCATGTCGAGCTTGATCAGCGCTTCTTCGCTGCCGAACATGTACTCGGCGAGCGTCTTGGCCAGAAGCGTCTTGCCGACGCCTGTGGGTCCCAGGAAGATGAATGTGCCGATCGGGCGATGCGGATCCTTGAGGCCGGCGCGTGCCCGGCGCACCGCCTTGCAGATCGCTTTGATGGGCTCCTGCTGACCAATCACCCGCTCCTGCATCACCTTTTCCATCTCAAGCAGGCGCTCGCGCTCCTCGCCGGCAATCCGGCTCACGGGGACGCCTGTCCACATCGCGACAACTTCGGCGATGTCGGCCGCCGTCACCTTGGGCTGGTTGGCAACTTCGTTCCAACCTTCGCGCAATTCGGCGAGGCGCGTCTCCAGTTCAACTTCCTTGTAGCGGAGGTCGATGGCGTCATCAAAGCGCTGCGTGTCGAGCGCCTCTTCCTTCTGCTTCTGGAGCTTCTTGAGGCTCATAAAGGTTTCGCGCAGGTTGGCGGCGTAGGGCGCCTTGTACATGCGCACGCGACTGCCCGCCTCGTCTATCAGGTCGATTGCCTTGTCCGGCATGAAGCGATCGGGCACATAGCGCGCCGCCAGGTGCGCTGCGGCACTGAGCGCTTCGTCGGTGATGAGCAGCTTGTGATGTTCTTCGTAGCGGCTGCGCACACCCTTGAGGATTTCAATCGTCTCCTCGATCGAGGGCTCGGCCACAAGAATTGGCTGGAAGCGGCGCTCAAGTGCGGCGTCGCTCTCGATATGCTTGCGGTACTCGTCAAGCGTCGTCGCGCCAATCACCTGCAACTCGCCGCGGCTCAGCGCCGGCTTGAGTATATTGGCGGCGTCGACGCTGCTGCCGGCCGCACCTGCGCCCACAAGCATGTGGACTTCATCAATAAAGAGAATGGCCGCCGTGGCGATCACCTCTTCGATGACCTTCTTGAGGCGCTCCTCAAACTGGCCACGGTACATGGTACCCGCGACGAGGCTGCCGACGTCGAGCATAAGCAGCCGCTTGTTGAGCAGTTGCTCGGGAACGTCGCCCTCAATGATGCGCTGCGCCAGCCCTTCGACGATGGCTGTCTTGCCCACGCCCGGCTCGCCGATCAGCGCCGGGTTGTTCTTGGTGCGCCGGCTCAGAATCTGGATCAGCCGCTCAATCTCGCTCTGGCGACCAATGACCGGGTCGAGCTTGCCCTCTTCGGCCGCGGCCGTGAGATCATAGCCCAACTGGTCCATGAGCGGCGTCTTCGATTCCTTCTTCTGCTTTTCCTTGGCCTGCGACTGGGTTTGGAGGATGTTGCGCGCGGTCTGCTGGCGCACGCGGTCCAGATTGATGCCCAGGCCGCGCAGGACGTTAACGGCGATGCCCTCGCCTTCGCGCACCAGGCCAAGCAGCAAGTGCTCGGTGCCGATGTAATGGTGGCCCATCAGGCGCGCTTCGTCCACCGCCAGCTCGACCACCCGTTTGGTGCGCGGAGCGAGCGTGGGCTTGCCGAAGGGAGGGCGTTCGCCCCGACCCACCGTGCGCTCCACGGCGCGGATGACCTGGCTGGGCTCTACACCCAACTCGCGCAGAACTTTGACTGCAACGCCGTTCTCCTCGCGCACGAGGCCAAGCAGCAGATGCTCGGTGCCAATATAGTTGTGGTTGAGGCGTAGCGCTTCTTCCTGGGCCAGCGTCAGTACGCGACGCGCACGCTTGGTGAAGCGATCGAGTTTGTCAGACATGGTGTGATTCTTCCTTCAGAAGACAGTGTAAACGGCCGAGAAATCGGGCTTGTTCAGTCTACCACTGCATGGACGGGACAGCCGTAACAAACGTTCCGCTTGGTGGACGTTTTACAGGGTATTCGCAAGTGAAGGGGCGTTCCGCTGAGTGGGGTTGCGGTGGACAGGGGCATGACGTGAGAGGGGTGGGCCGGGCTCCACGATGATCCCGAAGCCCGCACTGCACAGGCGCACTGTAGCCTGCTGTGCGACGCATGGTGCCGCAAGAACGTTACGATTGTATTGTAGCGACCGCTCTCGATGTTTGTCAACCAACCAAATGGGGGGGTTAGGGCGATTGCATCTAAATCGATTCACTCGAGAGACGCATAGCGTCCTAAAAACAAATCCGCGCAGTACGGTGCCGGCTTGACGCGAGTGCCAGAATCCAGATGCAATCGTCCTACGAGCGCAGGCAGGGCGTCTCAAAAGTCGACACGTTGCAACGACAGCACCTCATCCCCGCCCTTCTCCATGCGGAGAAGGGTCAGAAACGATGCCGCCGCAAGAGTCATTCCTCGGGTAGACGCACCGGCTTTGCTCCCTTCTCCGCATGGCGAAGGGTTGGGGATGAAGTGCCGTTCGCCGGTGCAATCGAGAATTGCTGACTTTTGAGAAGCCCTGCGAGCGCAGGCGATACGCGTTGACACGCCATGGCGCGTATGCTATCCTGAATGAAAGTTTGTGCGCTCTTATGACGTTTGTGCACTAGTGTCCAGGGTGGCGCCTGGGCGCAGCGCTTCCCCATGTAACCGGAACTCACTCGACAAACAGCTTCGCGCCACTTCAGCGGAAAGGCAATCGCATGGCCGCACCTCATGTTGCGTCATCGGATTCGGCCCCGGCGGACTCGTACGTGCACCGCTTTGCGCTGCCCGGCAAGCGCGCGCTCGTCACCGGCGGCTCCAAGGGCATCGGTGCAGACGTCGCCCGCGTCCTCGCCCAGGCCGGCGCCGATATTGCCATCGTAGGCCGCGACCAGGCCGGCCTTGCCGAGACCGCCGCCGCCGTTCGCGCCGAAGGGCGCACCTGTCATCTGATTACCGCAGATATGGCGTCGGCGGACGATACAGCCCGCGCTGGACGCGAGGCGCTTGCGCACTTCGGCACTGTGGATATCCTCGTCAACAACGCAGGCATTGCCTTGAATGCACCCTTGCTCGAGGCGACGCTTGAAGATTGGGACCAGACGCAGGCCGTCAACATGCGCGCACCCTTCATCCTTACGCAAATTGTCGGCCCCGGCATGGTGGCGCAGCGCAGCGGCAAGATCATCAACATCTCGTCGCAGGCGGGCGCCGTTGCTGTGTGGGACCATGCCGCGTATTGCACCTCCAAGGGCGGCCTCAACATGCTCACCAAGGTGACGGCCGTTGAGCTTGGGCAGTACAACATCCAGTGTAACGCCGTCTGCCCCACGGTCATCCTTACGCCAATGGGCACGCGCGTGTGGGGTGCGCCCGAAAAGTCCGAACCGATGCTGGCCAAGATTCCCCTCGGCCGCTTCGGCATGCCGCAGGAAGTGGCGGACCTTGTGCTCTTCCTTGCCGCGCCGGCTTCCGACATGATCACCGGACAGAACATCTTTCTCGATGGCGGCTATACCGCGCTGTAGCCTGGCGGCCTGACGCAGCGGCCATGAAGCTTGACGGGGTTTCCTTGCGCTTCTTTGGGTCTTCCGTGCCTTTGCGTTGAGTTTGGAGTTTTTTTGTGAGCAATGCGCGCTTGCGGGTTCTCTATCGTTTTACCGGTGCGGCGGCCCAGGGTGGCCTCGACGCTGTAGCGGCGCGCGCCGAGGGTGTGGCGCTTGAACAGAGCGTGGAACTGCCGCGCGGCGCCGTGCCCGCGTCGGTGGCGGATGCGGAGATTGTGGGCCGGGTCGAATCGCTCGAGGAGAGAGGCGACGGTGCGTATGCCGCGTGGATCTCCTATCCCATCGCCAACGTAGGTGGATCGTTCGCACAGTTGCTCAACGTGCTCTTTGGGAATACTTCATTCCATCCCGACGTTACGCTCGCTGACATGGAGGCGCCGCCCGCGTTGTTGGCCGGGTTTCATGGACCCCATTTCGGCATTTCCGGGGTCCGGAAGTTGCTCGGCGGGGCCAAGGGTCCACTCACCTGCACGGCGCTCAAGCCGCTTGGGCTGGATGCGAAGGCATTTGCCGGGCTCTTCACGCGCTTTGCGCGGGCAGGCATTCAAGTCATTAAGGATGACCACAGCATCGCCAACCAGGAGTATGCGCCCTTTGCGGAGCGCGTGCGCGCGTGTGCGCAGGCCGCGGCGCAGGCGGCAGAGGAACGCAGCTGCCCTGTACTTTATGTGCCCCACGTCTCCGGTGCGCCGGCAACGCTGCACGCGCAAACGCGGTGCGCGCGCGACGCCGGTCTGCGCATGGTGATGGTCGCGCCAATGCTCGTCGGGCTACCCGCCTTCGTCGAACTCGTCGCCAACTTCCCCGACATGGCCTTCATGGGCCACGCGGCGCTTGGCGGCGCATGGCGGATTGCGCCCGAACTGCTCTTCGGCAAGTTATTTCGCCTTGCCGGTGCCGATGCCGTGATCTTTGTCAATTATGGCGGGCGCTTCGGGTACTCGCCCATGCAGTGCCAGGCGCTGGCCAACAACCTGCGCAGCACGTGGTACTCGCAGGCAGCGGCCTTCCCCGTTCCCTCCGGCGGAATGACCGTGGAACGGGTGCCGGAACTCGTGCGCTTCTATGGCCCAGATACGCTGCTGCTGATTAGCGGCGATTTGTTCGGCGGACAATCGTCCGACAAGGGTATACTGCTTGATGAGCGCAGCCGCGCATTTGTGCATGCGGCCGCAGTTTCTGCACATGTGTCTACAGAGATCTCCGCAGTGACCGAAGCGGAAGTGCTCGCACCCGTCCCAGGCGGTGAGAACAAGTGAATGAACTACGCGAACCTGGCGGCGATCGCGACGATCAGCTCGTCACCGTCGCAAGCCTCTACTATGAGCTCAATCAGAATCAGCAGCAGATTGCTGAACGCATGGAGATTTCGCGCTCAAGCGTCTCGCGCATGATCAAGGAAGCGCGCGAGCGCGGCATCGTCGAAATTCGCATTCACCGTCCCGTTCACCGTGACTATCGCCTCGAACAGGGGCTGATAGAGGTCTTTGGGCTGCAGGATGCCCACGTGCTGCTGACGACTGCCGAATTGCGCGACGAGCAGATGCTCTACGGCGTGGGGCGGTTGGCGGCAGTCTACCTCGAGCGCGTTTTCGCCACGCTGCCTGTCGGCGCCTGCATAGGCATTGCCTGGGGCACGGGCGTACACGCCGCGGTCACGGCGCTGGCCGAGGATCGCAGCAGACAGATCGACGTGGTGCAGATCCTGGGAAGTGTAGGCGCGGCCAATTCGCTCATCGACGGCCCGGACCTGGCGCGCCTTGTTGCCGCGAAGTTGGGTGGGCGTCACTACGACCTGCACGCGCCCGTGCTTGTCGAGCAGGAGGGGCTGCGCGACCTGCTCGCCCAGGAGCCTGGCGTACGCGATGGACTGCAGCGTGCACGCGCCGTATCGGTAGCCATCACCGGCATCGGCACCTTGCACGAGGAGGCGGCTTCGTTCCTCCGCGCCGGCCATCTCTCTCCCAAAGAACTCACGCGCCTGCGCGCCGAGGGCATTGTGGGTGAGACGATTGGCCGCTTCTTTGACGTCCACGGGCGCGCCGAACCCTACTCGATCAATGATCGCGTAATCGGCATTGACCTGGAAGACCTGCGCGCGATCCCACGCGTCGTCGCCGTGGCGCGTGGCTTGCCCAAAGCGCAGTCCATCCTCGGCGCGCTGCGCGGCAAGTTCCTCAGCGTGCTGGCGACCGACGACCTGACGGCGCGCGCCGTGCTCGAGCTTGAAGGCTGGCGCGCAGAAAGCCACTTCGCTCAAACCACCTCTGACCGGTATGCGGCGGGCAACTAAATGCCGTATCTTGCAAGTCGGCGCGCATTTCGTAGCGGCTTCTTTAGCTGCCGTAAGTGAATCTCACACCGCGCATTGAAGTACGGCAGCTAAAGCAGCCGCTACGATTCATAGGCACACGTGCAGGATGCAGCAATAAACCGCCGCGACAAAACATGTGCCTTCTTGAAGGATACAGCACAAAGCAGTAGCTTTTTCTTTGCGTCCTCCGCGTCTTTGCGTCGAGGTCTGGCGGTGTCTGTAGCATTCAATTTGGCAGCATTATGGACGCTGGCGGGCGTCGCTGCAGCATCGGCCAGCAACGGTACAGGAGGTGAATGATGGCAAATATCGTGATTCTGGGTGCGGGCGTGATGGGGAGTGCGTTCAGCATGCCGCTGACCGACAACGGCCATTCAGTGCGGCTGGTGGGGACGCACCTTGATACCGACATCATCGAGGAGATCCACGAGAGCCACGTCCATCCGCGCCTGGGCAGCCGCTTGAATGACTCCGTCCTGCCATTCACCTATGATCGCCTTGACGAGGCGCTTGTCGGCGCGGATCTTGTGGTGCTCGGCGTCAATTCGCTGGGCGTGGACTGGGCCGCAAGCATGCTGGGGCCACTGCTGCCCCCCGGCTTCCCCCTGCTTTTCCTTACAAAGGGCCTTGCCGGAAGTGGCGACGCGCTGCAGACGCTGCCCCACCGCCTTGCTGCCGGTCTTCCTGACGAACTGCGGCGCGACGTGCGCCTCAACGCCGTTGGAGGCCCCTCGATTGCAGGCGAACTCGCCGAGCGCCGCCACACCTGCGTGGTGGTCACAGGCAGCGACATTGCGCTCATCAATCGGCTTGCCGGTTTCATGCGCACCCCCTACTACCACGTCTGGACGAGCACCGACCTGATCGGTGTGGAAACGTGCGTTGCCATGAAGAACGTCTACGCACTGGCCGTAGGGCTTGTGGGCGGCATGCTCGAGAAAGATGGCGTGGCCTCCAACAATGCCGTCATGTTCAACGTCGCGGCCGGACTCTTTGCCCAGGGACTCTGGGAAATTGCCTATATGGTCGACGTGATGGGCGGCGACAGGCGCAGTGTCTACTCGCTCCCTGGCGCGGGCGATCTTTATGTGACGAGCATGGGCGGTCGCAACGCGCGCATGGGCCGTTACCTCGCGCTGGGCACACCCTACTCGGAAGCCAAGCGCGCCTACATGCCAGATGACACCATCGAGGGCGCGCAATTGGCCCAGTCAATCGGCCCCACGGTGGAGGCGATGATGGCCGCAGGCACGCTCGATGGCGACGCCGTCCCCTTGCTGCGCACCATGATCGACATCGTCTGCCACGATGCTCCGGTCAGCATACCGTGGGACAACTTTTTCGCTGGACCTCTCAAGGCATGATCCGGCTCGAGGCAGTGATGCGCGGTCGCTGCGAAAGATAAGGAACGCACCATGTATGACAAGGCAAACCCGATAGTGATGGGGGCAGACCACCTGGGTCTGCCCCTGAAAGATGCCATACGCGACTATTTGCGCGACCTCGGCTACACCGTGGTCGACATGGGCGTGGAGAATGAGAGCCCGGTGGACTATCCCGACGTGGGGGCTGCGCTTGCCGAGGAGATACGCGCCGGCCGTTATGCACGCGGCATTCTCGTCTGCGGGACGGGCGCGGGCATGGCTATTGTTGCCAACAAGGTGCAAGGCGTGCGCGCAGTTTGCGTAGCGGATCCCTACACCGCCGAGCGCGCCGTGGCAAGCAACAACGCCCAGGTGATCACCTTCGGCAGCCAGATCACCGGACCCTCTGTCGCGCAGAAGCTCATCGACGTCTGGCTGGCAAGCGAGTATCAGGGAGGCCGCTCCGCCCCCAAGGTGGACAAGATCAATAAGCTGGATGCGCGGGGGACGGATAATTGAGGAACTGATAATTGATCAGTGGGTTGATTGGGTGATCTGTTTATTGGTTGAATTGCTGACTGGTTGATTGGGTAGAGTGCGACGAACCGTCTGCCTGCGCGCTCGGTTACAGGAAATGTTCCCACGAACGACTTTGTAACTTGATACTGAAAGGATTCTCCTTGAACTTTGATTTCACTTCTCCACAGCGCATCCTCTTTGGCCCGGGCGCGCTGCAGCAGGCGGGCAAGCTTGCCAAGGCGCTGGGCGCCCGGGCGCTGGTTGTTTCGGGCATCGCCGACGACCGTGTCGCACCGCTGCTGCGCCTGCTGGACGCGGAGAGTGTGGGCCACTGCCTCTTCACTGTTGACAGCGAACCATCCGTCGACATGGCGCTGGCCGCGGCAAATCTGGCGCAGAACGAGGCGTGCGTCTTCGTCATCGGCATTGGCGGCGGCAGCGCCATGGACACTGCAAAGGCGGCGGCGGCCTTCCTCACCAACCCGGGCGATCCCTATGAGCACCTCGAAGTGGTTGGGCATGGGAAGCCGCTGCCCAACACCCCGGCGCCGTGGATCGCCATCCCCACGACCGCCGGCACCGGCAGCGAGGTAACCCGCAATGCGGTCCTCCTCTCCAAGCCGCATCAGGTGAAGGTCAGCCTGCGCAGCCCCCACATGCTCGCCTACGTAGCAATCGTGGATCCAGAATTGACCTTCAGCGCCCCGCCCGCGGTCACCGCATCGACCGGGCTGGATGCTCTGACGCAGTTGCTCGAACCCTTCGTCTCCATCAAGGCAACGCCCATGACCGACGCGTTCTGCCGTGAGGCGCTGCCTCGCGCGGCATGGGCGCTGCCCCGCGTCTATGCCAACGGTGACGATGCTGAAGCGCGCGAGCAGATGTCGTACGCCAGCCTCTCGGGCGGGCTGGCGCTGGCCAATGGCGGCCTGGGTGCAGTCCACGGCATCGCCGGCCCATTTGGTGGAACGTACCACGCGCCCCACGGCGCGGTCTGCGCTGCGCTGCTTGCTCCCATTACCGCCGTCAATCTGCGGGCGTTGCAGGAGCGCGATCCGGAATCGAAGGCGCTCTCACGCTACGCCGAAGCCGCTGTGCTGATTACCGGCAACCCCAAAGCGACGACGGCGGATCTGCTGGAATGGCTGCGCTCGATTGTGGCCGAGCTTGGCATTCCCGGGCTGGCAACATATGGCTTTGGCGCCGCAGACTTTGCGACGCTGATCCCCCAGGCGCAGGCGGCGAGCAGCATGAAGGGCAATCCAATCGTCCTCACGACCGCTGAACTTGCCGAGGCACTGCGCGCGGCGTTGTAGCACTGCAGGTGCTGACCACTTCGCGCTCCCGCCGGGAGGGCGGTCTCACCCGGCATAACAGGACGGCCCCGCGGCGCAATGCTGCGGGGCTGTTGTTTTTGCGTACCGTGAACCTTCGCTCACCGGACGCCCGTTCCTTGATTCCACCAATTCGGCTCTGAACAAGTATTGGTGCTCACTCTCGCCACCGAGACGCGCCGCTTGAAATCATGGCGCTACCCACCCGTCATCTGGTTCAGCGCATCCCGCTGGGCGCGCGCCAACCCGCGCACAAGAAACGCGTAGAAATTGGCGATCCACGCGCACACCTCGTCATCGGGAACCGCTCCACCAGATTGGAAGCCTGAGGCGCTGAGGTTGTGTCATTCCAGAGCTTCACCGGGCGAATGACATCGTCGTTCTCATCCATGGCGACAAGGCCATGGCATTGCGCCGCCACGCTGATGGCATCAATCGCGCGTGCATTGAAGTGAGTTGTAAAGCCCCAGCTCCCAGGAGTGGCCGCGTCGCAGCATCAATGTATAGGCGAGCGCGTCTCCCCAGACGCCCACCGCAAGCGTACTACCCATGGCGACGACGTCGCCTGGGTCGACTTGCGGTGCGTTTCTGATGTGGATGCTGACGTGGGCCAGTTGCGCCAATTCGGAATCCGGCGCGCTTGTGATTGACACAACCTTCACGCCACCGGGCTGGACGCGCCTTGCCAGTTCGTTGATCTCGGCGGAGGCGCCGCCGCGCGAGATGGCGATGAGCATGTCCCCGCTGCTGATGGCGCCCATTGAACCGTGCAGGGCATCCATCGGCTGGATGTAGAGGGACGGCGTGCCACAGACGGTGAGCAGGTGCGCCATTCTGCGCCCGATGATGCCGGATGTACCGGAACCTGTCACAAATACCTTGCCGGGCAAGTTCAGAATGAGGTCGATCACCCGCAGGAACGCAGCGTCCAACTGATCGGCAATTGCCAAAACGCCTGCCGCTTCCTTGCGCACTCGATCTCAACGTGCAAACTCAACCTATCCGATCTGTAACCCATGTCCCCGGCCTATACAATCCACATCGAAGAAAGGCCGGGGATGAGGTGCTGTTGCCGCTCGCGTTCCCACACCTCTACTCTTGAGACGCCCTGCGCTTGCCAAAAAACGCGCTTGACAAGCCGCCGGCCGCGCCGTATACTGATACCGTTAGCGGTACCGGTATCGCTAACAGCAGGACGTTCTCCCCAACCCCACTCTATTGTTCGATCCTTTCTGCAACCCAGGCGACAACCATAGGGCATTCCCTCCGGCATCTCATGGCCAAAACCACCATCAAGGATGTGGCCAGCGCGGCCGGCGTTTCCACAATGACCGTCTCGCGCGTCATCAACAGGCGCCAGGACGTCTCCGCGGAAACTCGCCAGCGTGTACTGGAGGTCGTCGAAGCGCTTGATTATGCGCCCAACAGTGCCGCGCGCAGCCTGAGCCAGGGGCGCAGCAACACAATCGGCGTCGTCACCTCGCATATAGAGCACTACGGCCCTTCGCGCACGCTCGTGGGCATTGAGCAGCAATCCAATGCCCTCGGCTTCTCGTTGCTGCTCAGCCTCATCTACGATCCTGAACATGCCGACGGACCCGCGATTATCCGCAACATGCTGGCCAATCAGGTGAGTGGCATCGTCTGGGCCGCTGCCGCCATGGGGCATTACCGCGCCGCCATCTACGACTTTGTGCGCACCACCTCCACGCCAGTGATCTTCATGGATGGCGAGCCCATTCCCGGAATCAGTGCACTTGCGGCAGACAATGAGGAGGGTGGGCGGCAAATGACGCGCCACCTTCTCAGCCAGGGCTACCGGCGCGTTGCCATCATCACCGGCCCCCTCAGCTGGACATCAGCGCGCGCTCGCTATGCTGGCTGGCTCGAGACGATGCGTGAAGCCGGCGTCACGGACATCGACAACCTCTACGTTGAAGGCGACTGGACGCCTGCCAGCGGCGCCGCCGGCCTGACGCAACTGCTGAGACAGTCCCCGGACATTGACGCCGTATTCGCCTGCAACGATGAGATGGCGCTGGGCGCGCTCCAGGCGGCAACTTCCGCCGGGCGCAGCGTGCCGCACGATCTCGGCATTGCCGGCTACGACAACATTCCCGGCGCGGCCTACTTCAACCCGCCACTCACCTCCGTCAAGCAGGATCTAGCCTCAAATGGCCGGCGCGCCGTGGAAATGCTTGACGAAATGCAAAACGCCCACCTGCGCGGCGAGCGCCCTGAGCCCGGCATTGAATGGGTGCAGCCGCACCTCATTGTCCGGCGCAGCACAGTCAGAAATGGAGGCGCACCCGACTAGAGCCTGCCGCCGGCAAGGATGGTCCGCCCGCGCTCGCGCGTCACTACTTCAGCATTTAATGCTCCTGAGTCCATCGGCAATGCAGTGCAGTTTGCCTTTCTGCTGTCCAATCCTATTCTTCCAACCTATTTCAAGAGGTGAAACAGATGTCCAAGAGAATCGCGCTTTTGCTGGTCCTCGTTCTGGCTGCGCTGGCGCTTGTCGCCTGTGGCGCTGCACCCGCCGCACCGGCTGCCGCCCCCGCCGCCGACGCAGCTGCCCCTGCTGCGGACGCAGCCGCTCCGGCCGCTGACGCCAATACCGATATCAGCGGCGACCTCACGCTCTGGGGCTGGTCCTATGATGTCATGCAGACACCGGGGTTGTTTGACCAATTCAAGGCCCTCTACCCCAACGTCAACCTCAACGTCGTCACCTATGCCGCAGGCGATACCTACACCAATCTGCAGTTGGCCTGCTCAGCCGGCCAGGGCATTCCCGACATTGTGCAACTCGAGAACTCCAACCTGGCGAACTTCGTGAACCTGGACAATTGTCTCCACGACCTCACGGCAGAGGTCACGCCGATTCTGGGCGACTTCAATGCCTACAAGTGGGTGGATGCGAAGAAGGATGACAAGTACTATGCAGTGCCGTGGGACAGCGGCCCCGTCGTCCTCTACTATCGCACCGATGTCTTCGAGAAGGCCGGCATCAGCACGGACCCGGTCGAGGTAAGCAAGCTGGTCTCGACGTGGGACGGCTACCTGGATCTCTGCAAGACCGTCAAGGAAAAGACGGGGCTCGCCTGCTTTGCGCACTCGAAGAGTTCCAACAACGCCCGTCTGTACGAGATGGCACTGTGGCAGCAAGGCCTGGGCTACTATGATGCCGACGGCAACATCACAGTCAATTCTCCGAAAACGTCGCCACGCTGGAAAAACTGGGTGAGTTCTGGACCGCCGGCGTTACGTCGGAAGAAGTGCCCTGGACCGATCCGTGGTACGCAACGCTCAGCAGCCCGGATGCACCAGACGCGACCATCGTCGAAGCATCGTGGCTTGGTGTTTGTCTCAAGAGTTGGATTGCCGTCGACACCTCCAACAAGTGGGGCGTTGCCTACATGCCCGCTTTCGCCGAAGGGGAACCCCGCTCGTCCAACGATGGCGGCTCGACGCTTGCGATTGGCGCCACAACCCAGAACTTTGACGCAGCATGGGCGTTTGTCGACTTCATGCTCGCCAATCGGGACAGCCAGCTCACGCAGTTTGAGTACAGCGACTTCCTGCCGGCGCTCGAGACCACCTACGATGCGCCGATCTTCTCCGAGCCGGATCCCTTCTTCAACAACCAGGCCACACATCTGATTTACCTTGATGTCGCCAAGCAGATTCCGCTTGCCACCATTTACGGTCCTTCGTATTCGTTCATGAATGGCCATGTGGCAACCTCCATCCAGAAGTACGCCACCGGGGCGCTTTCCGCCCAGGCAGCGCTGGATGAGGCCCAGGCAGCCATCGAGCTGGACCTCGGCAAGTAGCTCTCAATTCGGTCGGTTGCGCAAGGGGGGAGGCAAACCGCTTTCCCTCTTGCGTACTCTTGCACAGCACGCAGGGAACGCGAAACGAAGTGACCGCGGGGATCATGGGAGTGTAGGGAACACGAACCGTCACGCATCCTCTGCCGTTGGTGCCTGCGATCCCATCGTTCCCTGCGATCCCTGCGATCCCTGCAATCCCTTTGTTCCCTAAAGCGGATACGCACCCTTCATACCGGTATCACTCCAGGCGCTTTTGGCCCCACTTCTCCCCGACCTACGCAAGGAGGCTCCTCTTTGACGCAAGGCACCATGATGGACCCCGCCATGATGGAACCAGCATCACATCGCAAGCGGCGGCGCTCGGCCGATGCGCGCCAGGCATGGTGGGGATACATTTTCGTTGCTCCCTTCTTCATTCTCTTTGCGATTTTCGGCATCTATCCGCTGATCTTCTCGTTCGCACTTTCCTTCTCCGACTGGAACGGTGCGGGCAAGATCGTCTTCACCGGACTGGGCAATTACCAGAATGCGCTCCATGACCGCGTCTTCTGGCAGTCGATGACGAACGGCGTCATCCTCTTTTTTCTCTACGTGCCGCTCATGACGATCATGGCGCTCGTGCTGGCGGTCCGTGCTCAATTCGAAGCGGATCATCGGCTACCGCTTCTTCCGCACCCTGATCTTTGTCCCGTACATTACCAACATGGTAGCGGCGGGATATGTCTTTCAGTTGCTCCTGAACACCCAGTACGGCACGCTCAACGTAATCCTCGGCACCTTCAACATCCCGCCGGTGGCATGGCTGGACACCATGTGGGGGGCGCGGGTGTCACTCTGCCTGCTCGTGACGTGGGCATGGCTCGGCTACAACATGGTGATTATGGCAGCGGGTCTGCAGACCATCCCCAATGAGGTGAACGAGGCAGCCGTGATCGATGGCGCGAACGCGGTTCAGGTCTTCTTTCGCATCACGGTTCCACTCATGCGTCCTGTGCTGCTCTTCTCTGTGGTTCTTTCCACCGCCGGCACCTTCAATCTCTTTACCGAACCGGTCTCGCTTTTCCCCTCAAGTTTCGGTTCAGGGCCGCTCAATTCGACAATCACGCCGGCGCTCAACATCTTCAATCAAGCATTCAAGAACTTTCGCTTTGGCTACGCTTCCGCAATCGCCTACATTTTTTTCGCCTTCGTCTTCATCTTGACGATTATCCAGTATCGCACCTACGGCCGCGAGCGGAACTGAAAGGCCATCCAAATGAACGTGCAAGAAAAACCAAACGCCTGATCGGCGACATTCTGCTCCATGTGTTTCTCCTGTTCCTCGTGGCCTTCATGGTGCTGCCATTCTTCTGGATGCTCAGCACATCACTGAAGCCTGCGTCGGAGATATTCACCAAGCCGCCAATCTGGGTCTCACCCAATTCCAGCCTTGCGGCGTACATTGAACTGGTGACGAATCGCAACATCTTGCGCATCCTCATGAACACCTTTGTGATTGCTGCCGCAGCGACGACCCTCCAACTCTTCTTCTGTTCGATGGGGGGGTATGGCTTTGCCAAGTTCCGGTTTGCCGGACGCGAGCCCATGTTCGCCGTTTTGCTGGCAACCCTGCTGGTTCCTTTCAGCATTGTTCTTATCCCTCTCTACTACATCATGCTGCAACTCGGCTGGATAAATACCTTCTGGCCGCTGATCATCCCCGGCGCGGCAAGTGCGTTCGGCATCTTCTTCATGCGACAATACATTTCGACGGTCGGCAATGAACTGCTTGATGCGGCACGCATCGACGGTGCGGGCGAGTTTCGCATCTTCCTGCAGATCATCGTGCCCATCATCGCGCCCGGCATGGTCAGTCTTGGGCTGATCTTCTTCATGGCTTCGTGGAACAATTTCCTCTTCCCGCTGGTGATCCTCAAATCGCCCGAAATGTTCACGCTGCCGATTGCCATTCGATCCATGGTGGGCGGCGTAATCGGCCGGCCGATCTACCATCTGCAAATGGCGGCATCGGTGATCAGCATCGTTCCACTACTCATTATCTTCCTGCTTTTCCAGCGACAATTTGTGGCTGGAATCACGTCGGGCGCGATGGCCGGCGAATGAAAGGAATCCTGGATGTTTCGCTTTGGTGTTGACTACTATCCCGAACATTGGCCCGAAGCGCGCTGGCCCGAAGATGCCGCGCTTGATGGCTGAGGCGGGCATCAACGTCGTGCGTTTGGCGGAGTTTGCATGGTCGAAGCTGGAACCCAGCGATGGTGTTTTCGAGTTTGACTGGCTCGATCTCGCGATTGAGGTGCTTGCCGCCCGGCAGATCAGCGTCGTCCTGGGCACCCCGACCGCCTCTCCGCCACCCTGGCTCATGCTTGCGCAGCCCGATGCGTTCCGCATGGGAGCCGATGGTCACCGCGTGACCTATGGCAACCGGCGCGAGTACTGCCCAAATCATGAGGCGTACGGCCGGCACTCACGGCGGATTGTTGAGCGCATGGCCGATCACTATGCTGATCACCCCGCGGTGCTCGGCTGGCAGATCGACAACGAATTCGGCGATCGCTGCTATTGCCCGGTCTGCGCCGAGAAGTTTCAGCATTGGCTGCGCGCCAGTTACGAGGACCTCTCCGAGCTCAACGAGCGCTGGGGCACCATGTTCTGGAGCCATGTCTACAATAACTGGAGCGAGATCCCGCTTCCGCTCGAAACTGGAGGATCACCGAATCCCGGGCTTGCGCTCGAATTCGGCCGTTTCTCGTCTGACGCATACGTCGCCTACCAGCAGATGCAGATCGACGTCTTGCGTCAGAAGTGTCCCGCGCACTTCATTACCCACAATTTCATGGGTTTCAACTACGACCGCATCAACTATTTCGATCTGGCGCGGCAACTCGATTTCGTTTCGTGGGACAACTACCAGAGGATGCAATGGACGATTGAGACCGGCGTCATTGATCCGGCGGCGGGCACGCTCGCGGCAGACACCATGCGCGGGCTGAAGAAGCAGAACTTCTGGGTGATGGAGCAACAGGCCGGCTCAGGCGGGTGGGAGATTGTCAGTGTGGCGCCGCGCCCGGGCGAACTGCGCCTGTGGGCGTGGCAGTCGATTGCCCACGGGGCCGATGCGATTGTCTTCTTCCGTTGGCGCACTGCGCGCTACGGCACCGAGCAGTACTGGCACGGAATCCTCGACCATCACGGCATGCCCGGCAGGCGCTATGCAGAAGTCAAGCAGATGGGGCAAGAGATCAAGCGGGTAGGAGACAATCTCTTCGGGTCACGCGTGCGCGCCAGGGTCGCCATCGTACTCTCGTACGACTCGCGCTTTGCCTTCCAGATTCAGGCGAACAATCCCCGCTTCTCCTATCCGCGCTATCTGGCCGATCTCCATCGGGCATTCTTCGCGCACAACGTGGCAATTGATATCGTGGCGCCAACCGACGACCTTTCAGACTACGCCCTTGTGATCGCACCTGCGCTCTACGTTCTGACGGAGGAGGTTGCGAAGAATCTGGCTGCGTATGTGCAAAATGGTGGCTTGCTCGTCGTCACGATGCGCAGCGGCGTCAAGGATGTGGACAACACCGTTGTGGAGATGAAACTTCCCGGCCTCCTGGCAAAGGTGTGCGGAGTCGAAGTTGAGGAGTACGACTCGCTCGCGCTTGACATGAGCAACAAGGTTGAGTTCGCTGTCCCCGCGCCGGCAGACACCCAATTGGCCAACGTGGGAATCTGGTGTGATGTCCTCAAGCCGGTGGGCGCGGACGTGGTTGCCCGGTACACGGAGGAGTACTACGCCGGGTCGCCCGCAGTCACGATCAACCGATTCGGTTCTGGCCGCGCGGTCTATGTGGGCACCATCGGCGACGACGCGTTCAACCGGACGCTTGCCGCGTGGTTGCTGGGTCTGGCTGCACTCTCTCCCTTGATGGAAGCGCCGCAAGGTGTTGAAGTCGCCGAGCGCCGGCAAGGAGAGCAGCGCCTGCTGCTTCTGCTGAATCATAGCGATACAGAGCAACTTGTGATGCTCGATGGGCGCTTTGTCAACATGCTCAACGATGAGACCGTCCACGGCCAGGTCTCAATCGCTTGCGCCAAGGACGTGCTGCTACTCGCCGAGGTCGCCCAGGGCGGATAGGCGGCATTCGGCGAGCTGTGAGTGCGTCCGCAGCGCCGTGCCTTGCTGGCGGGCCATGAGGCGATCACGCTGGATTTGCACCGCGGGGCCGGGTGAGGCATGATCATGCCATACCCGGCCTTCCTCTATCCTAGCAACTGCATTTGTTCGGCACACTGCCGCACAGAGCGCATGGCTGCAGAAGAAAATATGTGACATCTGTCCCGAAAAGCAAGGGACACGCGCCCGGTGCAGTTGACTGCGAACGGCGCGACAATGAGCATGGACGTATTTGTGCAAACTGGGGTGCTTGGTGGCTGGCATGACCCCGCACAGCGCACACACCGGTTTTGCCCGCGTAACCCGCAGCACAACTTCAGGTTAATTCCACACTTGTCCGTTGGACAATGATGTTCAGCGTGCCGGGCGGCAGCCAACGCGTCCGGCGCGTTCGCGCCTATTGCATTTATTCCCATCGTTGGCCATGGAAGGAGCGTCGCCACGACACGCCCAACTCCGGGCACTCTATCTCTCGTCAGACTCCATACGGCTGAAATGCAGCAATGCAACACTCCACGCTGGTAACCAGCGCGTGGGTCGATGCATGTAGTACAACGCCAAGAAGCACACTTTCCTCTTCCATCATTCACGAATCGCCGTTAGCAATCGACCCTACGGTCTCGAGGAAAAAACCGATCATGTTAAGTTATCTGAATCTGAATCCGACTGAAGTCATAGCCCTTTGGGTTGTGCTACTGATTGCAATGCTGGGTCTCCTGTACGCCCTGTTCCTGCGCAACCAGGTGCTTAGGTACGACAAAGGCACCGAGAAAATGCAGAGCGTGTGGATGGCAATCAAGACGGGCGCTGATGCCTATCTCTCCCGGCAGCTACGCACGATTCTGCCATTCATGGCAGCATTGACCATAGCCTTGTTCTTCAGCGTCTACATTGTGCCGCCAAGCATCGAGGCGCAGGAGCGTTTCCCAACGCTCTCGAGCGAGCAGTTGCAACTGCTGATCGGCATGGGTCGCGCCCTGGCGTTCATCATGGGCGCCGGCTTCAGTCTCCTGGTCGGCCAGATCGGCATGCGCATGGCTGTTGAGGCAAACGTGCGCGTTGCGGCCGAATCCCGCAGTTCCTTTGGCGGCGCGCTGCGTATTGCCTACCGCGCCGGCACCATCACCGGTATGCTCACCGATGGCCTGGGTCTCTTCGGCGGCACGGTCATCTTCATGATCTTCGGCCTTTCTTCGCCGGACGTTCTGCTGGGCTTCGGCTTTGGCGGCACCCTGGTCGCACTCTTCATGCGAGTCGGCGGCGGCATCTTCACCAAAGCGGCCGACGTTGGCGCGGACCTCGTGGGCAAGGTTGAGCAGGACATACCCGAGGACGACCCCCGCAATGCGGCCGTCATTGCCGACCTCGTTGGCGACAACGTGGGTGACTGCGCCGGTATGGCCGCAGACATCTTCGAGTCCTACGAAGTGACCATCGTTTCGGCATTGATTCTGGGTCTCACACTCGTGGCCTTTACGGACGACATGCGCTGGATGATCTACCCGCTGCTGGTGCGCGGCATCGGGGTGCTTTCGTCAATCATCGGCACCTACCTTGTCAAGGCGCCGGACGAAGGTGGCAACGCCATGTCGGCAATCTTCAGAGGCTTCCTGACCTCTGCCGCAATCTCGGTTGTGGCCTTCGGCATTGTGGCCTACTTCTACCTCAGCGCATGGGGTACAGTTCAGAACGGCTATCTACTCCCCGTCCCGGGAGACTGGTGGCGGCCCTTCCTCTCCACGGCGCTCGGCGTGGGGCTTGCGATCGCAATTGACCGCCTGACAGACCACTACACGAGCACTCACTTCAAACCGGTGCAGGAGATCAAGGCTGCCACGGGCGGCGGTCCTGCGACAACGATTCTGGCCGGCCTGGGCGTTGGCTACGAGTCGACCGTGTGGTCGGCCGTTGTGATTGCGATCACGATTCTCGCTTCTGTGCTGATCTACTCGGGCATGCACCTCGAGCCCATCGTCCGCAATATCATGGGATCTCCCATGGAGATCGGCGTCGAGGTCCAGCGCACGGCCTACGTTCTCTACGGCGTGGCGCTCACCGGCATCGGCATGTTGACGCTGACCGGCAACAATGTGGCCATGGACTCCTTTGGCCCCATCTCCGACAATGCCAACGGCATCGGCGAAATGGCCGGCCTCGACGACAAGGCGCGCCAGATCATGGCCGACCTCGACGCAGTGGGCAACACCACCAAGGCCATCACCAAGGGAATCGCGATTGGTTCTGCAGTGATCGCCGCCGTGTCGCTCTTTGGCTCGTTTGTCACCGACGTCTCCAAGATTGACCCAATGGCGCTGGCAAGCGGCATTCGCATCTCCTACCCGATTGTCTTCGTCGGCTTCCTCATCGGCGGCGCAGTGCCGTGGCTCTTCTCGGCCATGGCAATCAACGCCGTCGCACGCGCAGCAGGACAGATTGTGAACGTCGTGCGCCGCCAATTCAAGATGCCGGGCATCATGGAAGGCACAGTTACGCCGGACTACGCTGAGGCGGTTGGCATTGCGACGGCAGCCTCGCAGCGTGAGTTGATCAGCCTCGCAACGCTCTGCGTGATTACGCCAATTGTGGTCGGCTTGTCGCTCCAGGTGGAAGCGCTGGGTGGGTTCCTTGCCGGTGTGATTCTCTCCGGCCAGTTGCTCGCCGTCTTTATGTCGACCTCCGGCGGCGCCTGGGACAATGCCAAGAAGTTGATCGAAGACGAGCCGCGCGATCTGGCGGCCAACACGGGCAAGGGCTCCGAGCGGCACAAGGCCAGCGTCGTGGGTGACACGGTCGGCGACCCGCTGAAGGACACGGCAGGCCCGTCACTCAACCCCATGATCAAGGTCATCAATCTCGTCAGCCTCATCATTGCGCCGATCGTGGTGCAGTATACGGAGCTCACCTGGGGCACTGGCATCGTGATCATTCTTGGTTTGGTCGCAGTCGGCTGGGCCATCATGCGCAGCTTCTCGGGTGCAGGCTACGACTTCACCTCGCCGGCGCCGGCCGCGCCCGCGGCAGGAACGGGCGACGACTGAGGCTGAGCCTGCACGCAACATCCAGGGTCGTGGCTACGACCCTGCGTTCTGTGAAACCGATCCGGCCCCCTGTGCGCACAGGGGGCCGGATTGCATGTTGGAGAGGGACACAGGTCGCGCGGTGTATAATGGGCTCATGGAACTCCAGACGTCATCAATGCATCCTTTGCCGCCGCGCAGCGAAACGCTGCGCATTGGCGAGGTGGTGCGCAACGCCATTGTCTTCAATCCCCACCCCCGTGGTCGCTTGCCAATGAACGGTGACTCCCTGCTTGATCAGGCGGACGCGCTCTTCGCGCTGCTGCGCGCCCAAAATGTTGATTTCGTACTCGTGGGCGGGCTGGCCATGCTTCAGTACGTGCCGGGGCGCAACACACAGGACATCGACCTGATTATGGCCCTGGCCGACCTGCGCCGTGTGCCCGAACTTGCTGTGGAGAGCAGCGACACCAACTTCGCGCGCTGCCGTTTTGGCGACCTTGTGGTCGATGTTCTGCTCACGCGCAACCGTCTCTTTGACACGGTGCGCAAGCAGCACGCCACCGTGCGCACCTTTGCCGAGGGCGAAATCCCCTGCGCCACCGTGGAAGGGCTGCTGATCCTCAAGCTCTACGCACTGCCCTCGCTCTATCGGCAGGGAGACTTCCCACGCGTCAATCTCTACGAGAGCGACCTCGCCGCACTAATCTACGCCTATATCCCGACCATCGAGCCCATTCTGACAATCCTTGGAGCGCATTTGAGCGACAGTGACATTGCCGCCATCGTTGACATCGTTGAGGACGTGCAGGCACGCGTTCGTCGATTCAAACGAAGCGAAGGGTAGCCCATGTCCCCCGACGCGTACATCTACACCACGCTGCGCACGCCACGCGGCAAAGGGCGCGACAGCGGCGCGCTCCACGGCGTCGCCCCCGTCAACCTGCTTGCCGGGCTGCTTGCCGCGCTTCAGGAACGCACCGGCCTCGACACGGCGCTGGTGGATGACCTGGTTATCGGCTGCGTGACGCCGGTTGGCGAGCAAGGCGCCAACATCGCGCGCACTGCTGCACTGGTGGCGGGATGGGACGCGGACCTGCCCGGCATGCAGATCAACCGCTTCTGTGCATCCGGGCTTGAGGCGATCAACCTGGCGGCCATGAAGGTGCGCTCCGGCTGGGAGAGCCTTGTGGTAGCCGGGGGTGTCGAATCCATGTCGCGCGTGCCCATTGGCAGCGACGGCGGCGCGCTGATGGAAGACCCTGCGGTGGCGGCGCAGATCGGCTTCGTGCCCCAGGGCATCAGCGCCGACCTGATCGCCACGCGTGAGGGTTTTACGCGCGCGCAACTCGACGCGTACGCCTTCCTGTCGCAGCAGCGCGCCGCCACCGCACAGTCTGAAGGACGATTTGCGTCCATGCTGCCCACCAAAGACGCGCTGGGC
Organism: uncultured Chloroflexia bacterium; assembly: GCA_963735275.1. Classification (GTDB taxonomy): domain Bacteria; phylum Chloroflexota; class Anaerolineae; order Caldilineales; family Caldilineaceae; genus UBA5069. The sequence continues at coordinate 357,888 of CAVTKJ010000007.1, forward strand.
CATGTGCTCCTCGCCCATGACGAACACGTGCGCCCGCAGACCACGCTCGACGGCCTTGCGGCCCTCCAGCCTGCATTTGCCGCGCTCGGCGCCGCAGGCTACGATGCGGTGGCGCTGGGCAAGTACCCCGAGCTTCCGGCAATCGAGCACCTGCACACGGCGGGCAACTCGTCGGGCATTGTTGACGGCGCAGCGGTGGTACTCGTCGGCACAGAGGCGGCAGGCGCGGCGCTGGGCCTTGCGCCGCGGGCGCGCATTCGCGCAACCGCCGTAGTGGGCGATGAGCCGACCATCATGCTCACCGGCCCCGCGCCTGCCACGCGTCGCGCACTGCAGCGTGCGGGTATGGAAATCGGCGATGTCGACCTGATTGAATGCAATGAGGCCTTTGCCGCTGTTGTTCTCAACTTCATGCGTGCGCTGGGAATTGATAATCCCGGCTGCATCAACGTCAATGGCGGCGCTATCGCGCTGGGCCACCCGCTGGGCGCAACCGGGGCTGTACTGCTGATGACGCTGCTTGACGAACTGGAACGTCGCGACCTCGCGACGGGCCTGGTCACCCTCTGCGCTGGGGGCGGCATGGGCATCGCAACAGTAGTCGAACGCGTGTGACCGCAACAATTTGACGCGAAGCCGCAAAGACGCAAAGGAAACGCAAAGCCCAACAGCAGAAAGATTTGCGCGCAGACTGCCGCAGTTGCCTTGTCAGCATGAACTTGCCGTCGCACTTCTCTGCGCCTCCGCGACTCTGCGTCGCAGTTCTTAAGGACCAAGAGCCCCATGGCTGAAGATCTCACATTTGCGCGAATCATCAGCGGTGAAACGCCCGCCGACATCGTCTATCAAGACGATCTGGTGACGGCCTTCCGCGACATACACCCGCGGGCACCCGTCCATTTTCTGATTGTGCCAAACAAGTTGATTCCAACGATCAACGATGTGACGCCCGCCGACGAAGCGGCGCTGGGCCGGCTCTTCACCGTGGCGGAGCGTTTGGCGGGCGAAATGGGAATTGCCGAAGGCGGCTACCGACTCGTGGTGAACTGCAATCGCGATGGCGGGCAGGAGGTTTTTCACCTGCACATGCACCTGCTGGGCGGGCGACGGCTGGGGCCGATGCTTGTGTGCCCGTAAAGCAAGGGGCCCGCTGCGTGGTAGCGAGCCCCCGATGTGCCATCAATTGTGAATGTGCGAAGGCCGGGACCAAGGTGAAACCGGGCGGAAGTCCACATTGACTACGAACACCTCAACGCAAAGTCGCAGAGGACGCAAAGGAACGCAGAGGAAAAGCACCTGCCAGGAATGAGTCGATTCGTTGTAGTCCTTTGCGTTTCTTTGCTCTCTTTGCGACTTTGCGTTGAGATGTTCGTTTCATTCCGGAATGACTTTAGACGCCCGATTTCGGTGCGGCAGGGGTGTTGGCTTCCGCGGCGACCACAGACGCTGCCAACTGTGGCTCCTGTGTGCGCCTGCTGAGCAGGTCGCGAATCTCGGCAAGCAACTCCTGGTCTTTGGTGGGCGGTACCGGCGCAGAAGGTTTGGCGGCCTCCTTGCGCGTCAGTGTGTTCATGGCCTGAATCACGAAGAAGAGTACGATCGCCACCACCAGGAAGTTGATGATCGCCATGATCAGGTTGCCATAGGTAAACGTGGCGTCGCCAACGCTGAAGGAGAGGCCTGAGAAGTCCAGCCCGCCCAGAATCAGGCCGATCAACGGATTAATCGAGATCATTGACAATGGAATTGACTATCGCCACAAGTGCGGCGCCGATGGCAACACCAACCGCCAGGTCGACCACGTTGCCGCGGAAAATGAAAGCCTTCAACTCATCAAGCATGCTGGGTTTCTTCTTTTCGTCAGCCATCTGTTTCTCCTTGAGTTGGCGCTGTGATTTGGAAAGTGGTTTGGATTGCGGGAAACCTGCGCTTGGGCGCCTGTGACATCCCGAACTGCGGCACAGTATAACAGCCAAGCAATGCGGCCTGAAATTTCGCGCCGCAGACCTGTATGTGGCGTCCCGCCACTGGGGTGAACTTACGTTATGCTCAGAAAGCAATGGGCGGAAAGCCCTGGAACGCGGATGCTGCGTGCAAATCCGCGTTTACTTGTGCAATCCGCGTACAGGTTGTCATATTTCTTCCCGCCGGCTACACAGGTGTCACGATGTCAAAAGTGTACCAATCATGACGTGCCGCCCACTGGAATCACGAGGTCTTGATGCGCGCAATCGGCAGCAGCCCCACCCGCTTTGACTCCCTGCCCAAGGTCACGGGCAGCGCCCAGTATGCCGGGGACATCGACCTGCCCAACCAGGCATGGCTAAAAATCGTCTTTGCGGGCATCGCGCATGCGCGCGTGCTGGCCGTTCACACCGAGGCGGCACGCGCCGCCCCCGGCGTGCTCGCGGTGCTCACGGCCGCCGATGTACCCGTCAACGAGTACGGGCTGATCATGCCCGACCAGCCGGTGCTCTGCGGGACGGGAAGTACGCCCCAGGCGGAAGTCGTGCGCTGGGAGGCGGACCACGTGGCGCTGGTCGTTGCCGAAAGTGCGCTGCAGGCGGAAGCCGCGGCCAAACTGATCCAAATCGATTATGAGCCGCTCCCGGTGCTCACGAGCACCGAAGCGGCGTTGTCCCCCGGCGCGCCTGTGCTTCATCCCAACGAGTTTCGCTTTCCCTATGGCACGCGTGCGCTCGATTCCAACCTGCTGCTCGAATACCACATTCTCAATGGGGATGTGGCTGCGGGCTTTGCCCAGGCCGACGTCGTCATCGAGGCGGAGTACCGCACGCACGCACAGGAGCATGCGTACCTCCAGCCCGAGGCGGGGCTTGCACATGGTGCTCCCCGATGGCCGCATTGAGGTGATCTGCGCGGGCCAGTGGCTTCACGAGGAACGCCACGAAATCGCCCATGCGCTGGGGCTGGCGGACGAAGAGGTTGTTGTGCGCCACGGCATGGTGGGCGGCGCGTTTGGCGGGCGCGAAGATATCTCCGTGCAGATTGTGCTCGCCCTGGCGGCCCTGCGCGTTGGACGCCCCGTGAAGACAGTCTGGACGCGTGAAGAGAGCATCATCGGCCACCACAAGCGCCATCCTTTCACGATTCGCGCCAAGTGGGGTGCCACGCGTGAAGGAAATATCGTTGCCGCACAGATGGATCTGACGAGCGACGCCGGCGCCTACGCCTACACGAGCACCAAGGTGCTGGGCAACGCCCTCCTCGCCGCGATGGGCCCCTATGCCATTGCCAATGTGGACGTGACGGCGCGCACCGTCTACACCAACAACACACCCTCGGGTGCATTCCGCGGCTTTGGCGGCCCGCAAGCGCACTTTGCCGCCGAGATGCAGGTGAACAAACTTGCCGAGGCGCTGGGCATGGACCCTGTGGAACTGCGCATGCGCAACCTCTGGCGCGACGGCGCGATTCTGCCCACGCGCAGCCCGCTGCCCGCCGGCTGCTCGGCGGTGGAAGTGCTCGCGCGCGCGCCGCGACCGAATCCGGCTGGACGCAGGCCGGCGCAGGCTGGCAGCGCGTGGCCGACGCGCTCGCCGCCGCAACAGCAGAGCGGCCGCTCACATCTTTTGAGGCGGCGCAGCGCACGGCCGGGAGAATCGCGCACGGCGTGGGCGTGGCCTGCTGCTTCAAGAATGTGGGTTTCAGCCTCGGCTTCCCCGAGGGCTGTGCGGCATGGGTGGAGCTCCACGGCGCGGGCGAAGTCGAGCGCGCCGACGTGGGCTGTGTCGGCGCAGAGGTGGGCCAGGGCGCGCATATGGCCTTCCGCCAGATTGCCGCCACTGCGCTGGGGCTAGACGTTGACCAGGTGACGCTCCATGCCGAGAGCAGCGACGTAACAGGCTCAAGCGGCAGCGCGTCGGCAAGCCGCATGACTTTCATGGCATCCGGCGCGATTGCCGGCGCGGCGGACCTCGCTCTGAAACGCTGGCGCGAAGACGAAGAGCGGCCCGCCCGCGCCGAGTTCATCTACCGGCCCCGTCCCACAACGGGTTACGACCACGCCACGGGCGAATCCGACCCCAACATTACCTACGGCTACTGCGCGCAGATTGCCGAGGTTGAGGTGGACCTTGACACAGGCCACGTCACCGTGACGCGCCTTGTAAGCGCCAACGACGTAGGGCGCGCGGTCAGCCCGCTCCAGGTGGAGGGGCAGATCGAGGGCGCCGTTGCCCAGGCCGTCGGCTGGACGCTCATGGAGGAATATATCCAGACGGAGGGCCGCGCGCAGACGCAGCGCTTCAGCACCTACCTCATCCCCAGCGTGCTGGATGTGGCGCAGGAGGTCATCCCTGCCGTGCTCGAGATTCCCGATCCGCAGAATCCGCTTGGCATTCGCGGCATGGCCGAGATGCCCATGATTCCCACCGCCGCGGCGATTGGCGCCGCCATCCACAACGCCACCGGGCGCTGGATTGACACACTGCCCTACAAGCCGGATCGCGTGTGGCAGGCGCTGCGCGAATGAGGGGCACGCGTGAGACCAAATCGTGGGCCACGCGACGGATTAGAACGGTTGTTCCTTTCGGCGAAGCATGGTACACTTCCTGCCTCTTCAATCTCGCCTTTTCAAGGAGCTTCTCATGGTGTCGATTTCGCAGCCAGTCATTCGCACGCAACCCGCACAGCGCGTCATCTATGTAGAACGTCTAGGCACGCCCGACGGCGGCCTGGGCGAGGTCCCAATGGACGCGCAGAATGTGCTCCATCTCCTCCTGGACAAGTACAAGTTGACCGATCGCATCAGCTTTGGCATCTCGATGATGCCCGACGGCGTCATGCTCGACACGACGCAGGCGCCCCGCTATCGAGCAGGCTATGTACTCACTGATAACGCGCCGCTGCCCGACGAGCCGGAGTTTCACGAAGAGATCTTTGCGCCCGGCAAGATGGCGGTCTTCACTTACACCGGCGGTTGGGAAGAGCTTGGCGCCGCATGGGGCACGGTATTGGGCGAGGCGCTGCCGGCCAGCGGCCTTGCGCTGCGTCCAGGCACCTGGTTCGAAACGTATCTGGATGACCCCTCCGTGACACCCGGTGACCAACTGCGCACAGAGATTTGTTTGCCAGTCGATTGACCACGCCGCGCTGATGGCTGGAGAGTCATCACGCTCGCAGAAAGGATGAATCCATGTTGCAAGGGACGCTACGAACGCTGCCCGACCAGCAGATTGTCTATGTCATGCGCACGGACCTGACGTCGTCGAACATGGGTGATGCCGCGCGTGACGCGTGGACGATGCTGCACTCCACACTGGCGGAGCACAACTTTGCGGGCAAACTGGGCCAATACTGCACCTACAGGCCTGACTTCATGCTCCTACCGCCCAGGGATCAGCGCTACCTGGCCTGCCGCATTGTTGGCGAGGATGAAGTGCCGCCCACCGATCTCGGTCTCGACGCAGGCGTCTTGCCGGGCGGGCGCATGGCTGTCTTTCTTTACCAGGGGCCCTATTCCGGGCTTGGCGCCGCCTGGGGCGAGATCATGGATGAATTGCTGCCGGATAGTGAATTCGTCATGGGCGCGACCGGCCCGTTCGAGATCTACCTGGATGATGATGCAGTTACCCCACCCGAGCAGCTGCGCACTGAGATCTACGTACCAGTGGAGTAGCCCGCGGGATACAGGCAAGCCACTTCAAACATGGCCCAGGTTCGTTTGGGAAATTCAGAAGGGAGGAAGAACGATGGAACCTGAAATTCGTATCATGCCAGACCAGCGTATTGTCTATGTAGAGCGACGCGGTTTTGTGGACGGCTCCCAATTCAATAAGGCAGCCACCGAAGGTTTCACTGCTCTGATGGCCTACTCGGCGCAGAATGACCTCAACAGCCGGATCCGCGCGGTCATCGGCGCGATGCCGGACGACATGATGACGGTTGCCAAGGCCGACCAGCGCTATATCGCGTGCTTTGCCGTGGCGGATGACAAACCACTGCCCAGCGCAGACGGGATCACCGAAGGCACACTGCCGGGTGGCAAGTACGCGGTGTTCCTTCACAAGGGACCATGGAGCACTCTGGGTGAAACCTGGATGGAGGGGTGGAACGACTGGTTCCCGAACAGCGGCATGGCGTTTCGAGTCGGTGGTTGGCCGCTCGAGATCTACTTGAATGATTCGGATGACGTGGCGCCGGAAGATTTGCGCACTGAGGTTTGCCTTCCGGTGGAGTAGGAAGACTAACAACATAATTGATAACAGGAGATTGATAATTGGCGTCGCTATGCTGAATAGCGGCGTCAATTGTCAGCGAGTCTGCTGGAGGTGTTCCTCCACCATCTCCTCGGCAGTGCGCGAGTTGTCGTGGAGAAGCCGTGAGACCAGGCGAAAGGCCGCATGTTCCGGCAATGTCGTCACATCGCGGTTGTGGACGGCAAATTCCGTTTCAGAAGTGCGACGGAAGCACTCTGTGCGAGGGTCGCCTGCCCAGGATTTCTCCAAGCGCTCACGACCTTCACAGTTTCACCGCTCGCCAAGATCAACGCTCGCGCCTTGTTTCAGTGGACTCATTGATAATTGGGTAATTGATAACCCACGCTGCAATCCACCAATCACCCAATAAACCAATCGCCCAATAAACCAATCGCCCCAATTATCAATTACCCAGTTATCCACTTATCTCCCATCCATGCCCCAACCACTCATCCTCCTCAAAGGCGCAGGCGACCTGGCGACCGGCGTGGCGCTGCGGCTGATGCGCTGCGGATACCCCGTGATCCTGACCGAACTCGCCCGACCGCTGGCCGTGCGCCGCACTGTCTCCTTTGCGCAGGCGGTGTATGACGAATCGAGCCGTGTGGAGGAGGTGACCGCCCGGCGCAGTTCGCCGGACGAGGCTGCCGCGCTGGCCGCACAGGGCGTCGCGCCCGTGCTTGTCGAGCCGTCTGCGGCGGAGTTGCGCAGCCTTGACGCCGCCGTGCTGGTGGACGCAATCATTGCCAAACGCAATACCGGGACGCAAATGGGCGACGCCCCGCTGGTGATTGCACTGGGGCCGGGCTTTATTGCGGGCGTAGACTGTCATGCCGTGATCGAGACAAACCGTGGCCACTGGCTGGGGCGCGTTATCTGGCAAGGCGCGGCCGAGCCAAACACCGGGACGCCCGGCGTGGTGGCCGGCCGCAGCGCTGAACGGGTGCTGCGCGCCCCGGCCGCCGGCTTTGTCCTGCCCCATGCGTCGATTGGCGATGCACTAGCCGAGGGGGACTTGATCGCCACACTGCTGCCTGCACAGGGTGCTCCGATCGCCGCCGGCCTCCCCATCCATGCGCCCTTTGCGGGAATACTGCGTGGTATCATTCACCCGGCGGTCGCGGTGACACCGGGCATGAAGATCGGCGATCTGGACCCGCGGGCGCGGCGAGAATACTGCTTCACCGTTTCGGAAAAGGCGCTTGCGATTGGCGGCGGCGTGCTTGAGGCAATCCTCGCCATGCATTCCGGCCGGCGCACCTGAGCCGGCTGTCTCAAATCATGCCTGTCAATCCCGGTTTCACTCTAGAAAGCCGTTCATGTCCAGTTCCATGATGCCGGAAGCGCCGACCCCGGCCGCTGCCGTTTCGCTCTTTCCCATTGCTGCCATACCACTGGTGCAGCCCGGCGATGATTTGGCCGCCCTCTTTGTAGAGCGGCTTGCCGCTGTGGGCGAGCAGTTTCAGCCAGGCGATGTGCTTGTCGTTGCCCAGAAGATCGTCAGCAAGGCAGAGGGGCGTTTTGTGCATCTGGAGGAGGTGGAGCCGGGTGCGGACGCGCTGCGCCTGGCCGAGGTCGTTGGGCGCGACCCGCGCGTGGTGCAAGTGGTGCTCGACGAAAGCAACACCGTGGTGCGCGCGGCGCGGCCTGCTTGTGGTGGAGCAGCGCAACGGCTGGGTCTGCGCCAATGCCGGCGTCGATCGCAGCAACGTGCAGCAGGGCGCTGCGGAGGAGACGCTGGCCCTGTTGCCGTGGGATGCCGACGCCAGTGCTGCAGCGTTGCGCGCCTCGATCGAGGCGCGCACGGGGGTTGCTCCAGCGGTGATCATCAACGACAGCCACGGCCGCGCCTGGCGCATTGGCACAGTGGGCGTCTGCATCGGCTGCGCGGGGCTGCCTCCCATTTGGGATCAGCGGGGATTGACGGACCTCTTTGGCTACACGCTGCAGGCGAGTGAAGAGTGCATTGCCGATGAACTGGCGGCGGCCGCGAGCCTGATCATGGGGCAGAGTGACGAAGGGCGACCAGCTGTAATAGTGCGCGGCTACCACCTGCCTCCCGTCCCGCCCGCGCCCGCCGTAGCCATCCAGCGCCCGGCGGCTATGGACGCATTCCGATAGCCAAACTGACTCGACAACGAATTGCGCATTGCAACAGAAGGGAACAGAGGGATCATAGGGAACAGAGGGATCGCGGTATGCTCCCTCCGTTCCCTTCTGTTGCCTTGGATAAGGCTGCGTGCTTCACTCCGGTATCGCTTGAGGTGTTCTCCATGCTCCACACACAGCGGCATGTGATAAACTGGTGCCGCATCGTGCAGGAACTTGCGGCGCAACGTGCCGTTGCAACTTGAATCGAAGAGGCCCGACAGTGTCGGGGAAAGGGAGGAAGTTCTGGAAAGTCTGGATAGCATTTCACTGGCCCGCCAGATGCTGGAGATTGTGGAGGACAAGCAGGCATCAAATATCGTGCTGCTTGACGTTCACGAACTAACGTCGCTCGCCGGCTATTTCCTGATTGCCACAGTCGACACATTGCGCCAGGCAAGCGCAATCGAAGATGATCTCCTCGAGAAGCTGCGCTTGACGCAGAATCTGCGCCCGCTGACGCTGGAAGGCGTGCAAACGGGTGGAGGTGGCTGGGCCGTGCTCGACTACGGCGATGTGATCGTCCACCTTTTCACGCCCGAAATGCGCGAGCACTATCAGCTCGAGCAACTCTGGAGCAAAGGCAACGTGGTGGTCAAGGTTATCTGAACCGAAATCCTCGTGAAATTGGCAGTTTCAACGCAGGGGCGCGAGGTGCACAAGGAGTGGACCTCCCAGGATTTGATGGAGAGCGGGTTAAGCAAGAACCGCTTCTGCCTTTACCTTATCAGCGCACTTGTTGTTCTGACTTCCCGGAACGGTTGCTTGCTGCTTTAGGGCTTGTTGTTGCTGCCAGTAGTTACGTTCGTAGGCAGCGGGGCTGAGGTGTCTCAGCGTCGAAGGCAGGCGAGTGCGGCTGTAAAAGCCTTCGACGTAGTGCAAGCGCGCGCTTTCCGCTTGCTGATAGCCGTCAAAGCGTTTGGGGTGCCTTTGCTCCTCCTTGAGGGAGGCAAAGTGACTCTCCATGACGGCGTTGTCGTAGGGCTGACCAGTGCGACTCATGCTGGCGGTGATTTTGTTCCTGGCCGGCAGTTGCAGATAGGCCTTGCTCACATACTGCACGCCGCGGTCGGTATGGTGCAGGCTCGGCGCCGGACGCGTTCAAGCGCTTGTTTGAGCGCCTTGATGCCCAGTTCCTGGTCAAAGCTGGTGCCGGTGGCCTAGCCCAGCACCTTGCGGGCAAAGAGGTCAAGCACCACCGCTAGGTAGAGCCAGCCCTGCGCTGTGGGAACGCAGGTGCGGTCCACCACCTACTTTTGGTTGGGCGCCGAGGCGGTAAAGTTGCGCTTGAGCAGGTTGGCAGCAGCCTGCGCAGAGCGCTGTGAAACTGGACCCAATAGCAGCTCGTCGTTTCGCATTGGCCATGTACAAGAGTTTCTTGCACTTCTTCCAGCGCAAGTCGCCTCCACGGACAGTGCGTCACAAGGTAGTGTGCCCGACGCTACGTCCCAGATTCGTCTCTGACAAGCGGCCAGGTTTCTTGGGGGCCGGGCGTGACCGGGCAGGTTTTGTGTGCTGCGGGTGTCTCGTGCGCGCAGTCTCGGCTAACCGCTGCCGCTCGTCCTGGCCAAAAAGGGGGTGCGACCACCTGTCCGTCGGTACTCCACAGCGTCTGGCCCCCGCTTGTTGTAGAGATGCACCCACCCCATGACGGTCTGGTTCCTGCGTCCGGATTCAGCCCCCCACTGCGTGGCGTTGCAGCGCATTGTGCCGATGGCGTACAACGCCTGAAAACACTCACGACTGCGTGCATGGCGTGCACGCACGGAGAGTTCATGATGTCTGCGGGGCTCTGTCCCCACTTGGCAAAGTCTGGTTGTAACATGATGCTCCTCGGCATTGATGGCTTCCATGACGCACGGCACGCCGGCGAGCACCTACCCTACAACACAACCGCCTGACTATTGGTCTCAATTGAATTCGAGTTCAAGCGGGGGTCACGTTCCTGCGCTTTGAATTGGCCCAACGGGGTGCCGGAGCGTTGGCCTGCAGCTTCTGGTTTGTGTGCTGGATGAGCGGTCTGGGCGTCTCTATTCGCCGACCCTGTCAAGAACGCGTACATCGCACAGCGCCAGATACTGGGCGCGCATATCGAAGGCATTTGCAGAACGAGGCTCACAGGTTTCCATCACAGCAGGCTGCCATTCCTCGCGCACGGTGGTGATGGCTCGATTTGCCAGTACGGCGGCGGCCTGCACACACGCGCCCCGTGCCGTTGCATCTGGCGCGTCAAGTCGCCGCACAGGTTCTCCAAGCAGGTCGGAAAGTAGCTGCCGGTAGGCAGGCGATTTTGCGCCGCCGCCGGCAACGATAATGCGGCCGTCGGCGCGTGCCCCGGCCTTCTGGATTGCCTCGTGCCCGCGCACAAGACCCAGAAGCACCCCCTCAAACGCCGCCAGTGCAATTTGGTCTCGTGTCGTCTCGTTCGTGAGGTTGCCCAGAATCCCTTGCGCCAGTGGCAGGTTGGGTGATCGTTCCCCATCGAAATATGCGGCCAGAAGCGGACGCGGCCGATCCATCGGCGCCGCCAGAGCCATCGCTGCCAGTTCATCGTGGTTGACGCCGAGCAAACGCGCGATTGTGTCGGTGACTTTGGTCGCGTTGAGCGTACACACAAGAGGCAGGAATCCGCCGGCGGCGTCAGCCACATTGTTCACCATCCCGGAAAAGTCCGCCACTGGCACCCTGGAGGTCGTGATCACGACACCGGAAGTACCTAGACTGTAGAGGACATCGCCCTCCGCAATTCCAAGGCCAACGGCGCCGGCATGCTGGTCGCCGGCCCCTGGACCAACCACCACGTCGCTGCGCAAACCGAGTTCCGCCGCAATGTGCGGCTGTACATATCCTGCGGGCTCGCTGTGGCCAAGTACGCGTGGCAACGCATTTGCCCACGGAATGTCGGCGCAGATAATCTCCGATAAGAGCTCAGTCAACCACTCGCCATCGAGTGTGAAATAGCCAGTGCCGGACGCGTCAGACCTATCGGTTACGAGTCGACCAGTCAGTTTGTGCGTAAGCCAGTCATGAGGAACACAGACGGCACGGACCCTGCGGAGCAGATCAGGTTCATGATCCGCCATCCAAGCCAACTTCGTAATCGTGAAAGCGGCCGTCGGAACGGATCCAACCGTGCGCACCCACCATTCGACGCCAAACCGTTCCACCAGATCGGACGCCTGGGGCGCCGAGGTTGTGTCATTCCAGAGCTTCACCGGGCGAATGACATCGTCGTGTTCATCCATGGCGACAAGGCCATGGCATTGCGCCGCCACGCTGATGGCATCAATCGCGCGTGCATTGAGGTGAGCCGGCGAGCAGCGCGTCGTCGAGTGCGCCCTTGAAGGCACTCCACCAATCGCGTGGCCATTGTTCACTTGCAGGCGGAGAGGTCGGCGGATGCGGGCGCCGCCCGCGTGCAAGCAGGGAGCCATTGTCGGCATCCCGCAGTTCAACGGTGCAGGATTGGGTGGAACTATCAACACCGGCAACAATAGGCATTTGCGTTGCTCCTGGCCCAGAGGCCGAGAGGGCTACTGGTCGGAACGATCCAAGGCGGGTGGCACTTGCTTGATTTGGCCGACTGCGCCGGCAGGGTGGTTGTAGAGCACCTGCTCCCAGGAGTGGCCGCGTCGCAGCATCAACGTATAGGCGAGCGCGTCTCCCCAGGCGCCCACCGCAAGCGTACTACCCATGGCGACGACGTCGCCTGGGTCGACTTGCGGTGCGTTTCTGATGTGGATGCTGACGTGGGCCAGTTGCGCCAATTCGGAATCCGGCGCGCTTGTGATTGACACAACCTTCACGCCACCGGGCTGGACGCGCCTTGCCAGTTCGTTGATCTCGGCGGAGGCGCCGCCGCGCGAGATGGCGATGAGCATGTCCCCGCTGCTGATGGCGCCCATGGAGCCGTGCAGGGCATCCATCGGCTGGATGTAGAGGGACGGCGTGCCACAGACGGTGAGCAGGTGCGCCATTCTGCGCCCGATGATGCCGGATGTACCGGAACCTGTCACAAATACCTTGCCGGGCAAGTTCAGAATCAGGTCGATCACCCGCAGGAACTCAGCGTCCAACTGATCGGCAATGGCCAAAACGCCGGCCGCTTCCTTGCGCACTCGATCTCGTGCGTTTTCCAGAACTGCATTCGCATCTTGAACAGACACCCTGGTCATCCTTTGCCTGACTGATTTCCGAAAACAGGGGGAGGAGCGCAGATTCCAGCGGTGACGTTACGCCGGCACCCACGCCTCACGCCGAAGTTGGGTTGCATTCATATGCTTTGCCAATGTCATTCGGCCGTCACAGCGGCCACTGACAAAGACGACAACATCGTCGGCCACTTCGAGCACTTCTTCTTCCTCGCTTGAAACGAGAACAATCGTTATGCCCCTGTCATGCGCCAGCTCGCGAATTCTGCGGTGAATGTCCATCTTCACGCCGATGTCGACGCCCTTGGTCGGTTCGTCGAGCAGCAGCAGCTTTGGCTCCTGCGCCAGCGCTCGCGCAAACAAGATCTTCTGCTGGTTGCCGCCCGACAATCGGGTGACTGGCTGCCTGCGGTCTCCGCGCACTTTCAGCAGGTCGAGATAATCGTCGGTGCTGCGTTGCATGACCCTCGGGCGCAGAAATCCTTGTTGGGTGTAGCGGCGCAGCACAGGCAGCGCCACGTTGATGTTCGAGTTGAGCGCTGCGACAATGCCGTCCCGTTTGCGTTCCTCTGTCAAATAGACGATGCCGGCCGCGCTTGCGGCCGCAGGATTGCGTGGTTGATAGGGAGAGCCGAAGACCTCAATCGTGCCACCTTCCACGTCGTCCATGCCGATGAGCGTGCGCAAGAACTCGGTACGTCCCGAACCAACCAATCCGTAAATGCCAAGCACGCGGCCGGCCTTTGCAGACAGGTTCACATCCTTAAGTTCAGGCGTGCGCAGATTCACAACGCGCAGGGCGACTCTGCCTGCCTCGACTCCGTCAGTTTGCTCCTCAACCTCGGGCGTTGATGCAGCCTCCGTTGCAGCCTCATCTTCTTGCATCAGGACGATCGCCTCGTCGCCTGCGACCGCCCGCACCATATCTTCACGCTCAACCTGAGGCGTTGGCCGGTTGATGCGCACGTACCCATCCACCAGGGCGACCATGGTATCCGCCACGGCATAGAGTTCGTCGAGCTTGTGATCGATGAGGATAATGCCCACTCCCTGACTTTGGGCCATGGAGCGGATCGTGGTGAGCAGCCGGTCGATTTGATCGCCTTCGAGGCTGGTGGTCGGTTCGTCGAGCAGGAGGAAACGCGCATTGCGCTGCATGGCGATGGCGAGTTCCATGAGTTGCCGCGTCGCCACGGGGTAATCTCCCACCGGCCTGTTCACGTCAATGTCGAGACCAAAGCGCTCTACCATCTCCTCGGCTTCGGCACGCATATCCCGCAGTTGCAGAAAGCCCAGCCGTGTCCGTTCACGCGCGAGAAAGATGTTTTGCATCGCTGTGAGATTCCCCAGCAATGCGAGTTCCTGATGCACCGTTGAGATACCGCGTGACAGCGCATCATGGGGCGAGTGTAGTTCAATTGGCACGCCGTCAAGGAAGACAGCGCCTTCATCCGGCCTGTAGACACCCGAGAGTATCTTGAGAAGCGTGGACTTGCCGGCTCCGTTGTGGCCGGCAAGTCCAACGATCTCGCCGGGACGTACGGCGATGGAGACGTCTGTCAGCGCGGCGACGCCCGCGAATAACTTGGTGACTCTGGAGGCCACCAACCCAGACGCTCCGCTCACTTCCAGCTGCGCGCTCATCGCCGTACGTCCTCCCTGCATCACTCGTGAATTAGCCGACTTCGCCCGGGGCCGGGGTCTCGCCGCTGGAGAAGGTCTTCAGCGGCCGCAAGACCTCAGGATCGGGCGTTGCACCGCCCAACCACTCCTTGATCTGGCCAATTACGCGTGCGCCGTAGTCGTAGGGCTCCTGTCCAACACAGCCCCGATACTGCCCTACAACTGCTTCATCCGCAGCGCAGAAACCGTACAGCTGGATGTCCGTGTTGCCAAGCGATTGCAGCGCCTGCAGCGCGCCATAGGTGGCTGGGCCCGTGCTTGCCCAAATTACGTTGATGTCGGGGTTGCCCGCGAGCAGCTCCGTCGTGACCTTCAAACTGTCATCCGGTCGCACGTTGCCGTCGACCTTTGCGACGATCTCGGCGTTGGGATTGGCCGCGATGGCATCCTCAAAACCCTGGTCGCGCACGACGGTGGGGACCTCGTCAGGCTCTGTGACAAAGCCGATCTTCAGCGGCGTGTCGGCGCCAAGGTCCGCCAGAACCATTTCGGCACCCTGCGTGCCACCCGCATAGTTGTCAGCGCCCAAATACTGAACGATTACGGCACCCTGGTCCTTCATCGCTTCAGGATCGACAGTAACGTTGACGGTGAAGACAGGCACGCCCGCGTCATTCGCCGCCTTGACGATCGCGGCCGCAGGCTCCGATTTGTTACCGTTCAGAGCGAGCGCACACGGATCCTTCTCGAGCATGGTGAGGACCTGCGCCAGTTGCCGCTCGTCGCTGTTATCGGCAATCTGAACTTCAACCTGGAAACCCTGGGCTGCGGCAGCCTCCTCAAAACCCTGTTTCATTGCCACGTAGTAGGGATTCGACAGGTTGGGGAGTGCCACTGCAATGAAGGGATTCTCCGCATCACACGCTGCGGGTCGCGGGATTCCTGCGGCCTCCGCCGGCGCCGCTGCCTCTTCGGCCGGCGCGGCTGGTGCAGCCGGCGCCGCCGCGGGCACTGTCACGCATGCGCCCAGCACAAAGGTGCCTATGAGCAGAGCAGCCATCAAAATCGAAAACGTTGTCTTCTTCACAAGTTGCCTCCTGGAGACTGGAACTAATGAGCCAATTCATGCGGCATACGATTCTCCTGAACGCCGACTCTTTGCCGAGTATCACCCCTTTCCTCTGCTTGCCTATGGTTCCTGCCCGGCCGCCGGTGCGGCGGGCAGCTGTGATGCAGATTGTTGGCCGCGTCTGCGTCGTTGGGCGCCCAGGGAAATCCGGCGCCGGTAGGTGTCCAGCGTGACACCAGCAAGAATAATCACGCCGATGACGAGGGACTGCCAGTAGCTTTCAACGCCCAGCACGTTCATGCCGTTGGAAACTGTCGCGATCAGGATGGCGCCTAGCAGCGCACCGATGATGCTGCCGACACCGCCAAACAAGCTGACGCCACCGACAACGGCCGAAGCAATCGAAAAGAAGAGTTCCTGTCCCGATCCAGCCGTGGTGTACCCAACCATGAGGCGGCTCGCGACGATCATGCCGCCGATTGAGGCGCAGAAGCCGCTCACCCCGTAAACCACAAAGATGATCCTGCCTATGCTGACGCCGGCGAGGCGGCTCGCTTCGGAGTTGCCACCTGTTGCGTAAATCTGAACGCCCAACGGCGTGTAACGGAGCACGATGGTCAGGATGACTCCCGTCACCAACACGAGCACAACGGGCATTGGAATCCCCATGAGCGCACCGCGGCCGATGACCGCGAACGCCGGGTCCTTGATGGACACGGAATTTGCCCCGGTGATGATCTGGGGAATGCTCGTCGCGATTCCAAATGTGCAGAAGGTGACGATGAACGCAGGCAATCCAACATAGTAGATGAAGAACCCGTTTAACAGACCGAGAGCCGTGCCCGCCGCGATAGAAATCAAGGCAGCGAGTTCCCAGGGCAGGCCATACCTCATCAGGACAGCGGCCAATACACCTGTCATCGCAATATTGGCGCCAGCCGAAAGGTCAATGCCCCCGGTCAGCAGGACGAAGCACTGTCCCATTGCCAGAAACGCGATTACGGCGCCGTTCAGCAGCAGAATCCTCGCGTTAGAGACAGTTCTGAAGTTCTCGGAACTGAGACTCATGGCCACGACGACCAGAACCAGAATAATGACGATGCCTGTCTCTTCGGGCCATCTGCGACGCGTCACGACGTTTGCCTTTCGTCGAATGGCGCGTACGAAAGGTGCACGCGCTGCGCTGTCCCTGAAAATGGGGAAAAGTTGAATGGCTTGGGAATTAGTTCACGGAGGTGTGAATGATGTTAGCATCAGGAACGGATCATGTCAAAACCCCCATCTTGACTGCCCCGGGGCTTCATGATAACCACGGAACGCAAGCAGCTGAGCGGAGCAGCTCGGCGCCCTCGCTCTGCACCCGCAGATGCCATGGTCTTGGTGCTGCGAACCGCGAGTACGGAAGCGCTCCGCCATCTGCAGTCGGTCACTTCGGAGTCACCCAGGTGCAATAGGCAGACCGCGTTGCAAACAATGCTCGTCCGTGAATGCAGGCTTGACAGTGCGCCTAGATCTTGCGCGCCAACCACTCCATTGCGTTCGTCCACAGCGTGGCGTAGCCGGGCCATGTCACGAATGGCTCTGGACACCAATGCGGGCCAATGTCCGACGCCCACACCAGCGTGCGCCCCTTGCCGTATTCACCCGCCACCAGAAGCGGGTGCTCGCCAACCTGCGCAATCAGTGTGGCATTGGGTTTTGCCATCACCTCATTGAAGCCCAGCAAGGCCGGCCATTCTGCCGGCATACCGCTTACGAGGGGATGATCCGCAAGCAACACAGTCGCCTGCGCGCCCTCGGGCGTTTCCACGCGGTCATCAAAGGTATGTATTGTCACGGGCAGCACTTCCTCGATTGGCGTGCGATAGAACTTGGCGGCGCCGTAAATGCCCGAGAAGGAGAAGTAACCGCCACACATGGCAAGCGCACCGCCTCGTTGCACCCATTCCTGGAGCAAGCGCAGCCGGTTGGGCACCGAATTGCCGCGTAACCACACGTCGGGGTGAAGAAGCAGCGTATTGGCCCCAATGTCGCTGAGGATCACCACATCATAGTGATCCAGCTCTGCAAGTGTCAGCGGAAAATCTGTGGCGGCTTGGTGGCTGGGCAGGTGTGTGAAGTCCACACCAGCCTCATCCATGGCCTTGCGCAAATAGGAAATGCCAGTTTCATAGACTGTGCTCGAAAAGAAATCCCAGCCCTTGAAGTGCGTGCTGTTTGAAATCCAGGATTCTCCAGCCAGAAGTACGCGTGGCGGCGTCATGTATCATCCTCTCTTGCATTGGTTTGTCAGATCTTGAGGCCCTGCTGCGCTGCCATTCGTTTGGAAAGCACTTGATTCAGCGCAACAGCGCCGAGAAGAATGAAGCCCAGAATGGCCAACTGCCAAATTGTGTTGATATTGCCGAGTTGCAGACCGGATGCCAGCATCGTCACAATCAGCACCGCAAGGATTACACCGGTCAGGCTGCCGGTCCCGCCGAAGATGCCAACACCGCCCAGAACGGCCACGGTAATTGACTGCAGGTCCAGCCCCGCGCCGGCATCGGGGCGCGCAGCCATGAGCCACGATGCCATCACCACAGCCCCCAACCCCGCCAGAAGTCCACTCAGGGTATACAGTGTGAAGCGTACGCGCAGCACGGGGATACCCGCAAAGCGCGCAGCGTTGTCATTCACGCCCACAAGGTAGATCCACCGTCCAAAGCTGGTGTGTGCGGTCATTACATAGAGAATTGCAAATGCCGGCAACACAACCAGAAATATCTGCGTGGGGATGCCCAGAACGTTGCCCGCACCAAGCCCGCTGAACGAACTGGGGAATCCTGAAACGGGCACGCCTTGCGTAATGACAAGCGCCAGGGCGCCGAAGGCCCACCCGCTGCCAAGCGTGCCGATCAGTGGCGGGACGCCCCACCAGGCCACGGTAATTCCGTTGAGTGCACCCAACCCCGCGCCGATCAGAACACCGAGGACGATTGCATAGGGCAAATCGATACCGGCGCGCGTGACAAGCAGGCCAAAGAGCACACCGGAGAGGCTGAGAATACCGCCTACAGAAAGGTCGATTCCCGCACCACCAGCCAGGATGACAAGTGACTGCCCCATGCCCACAAGCGCCAGCACCGCGCCCAGGCGCAGCATTGTCAACAAATTGGCAAGATCAAAGAAGTAAGGGCTGATGGCAGACATGATAGCAACCACAACCACCATGAGTCCAAGCAGAAAGTAGACGCGATTGCTCAGCAGCGTGAGCAATACCTGGCTGAATCCCGGTTTCTTCATGTTAATCGCCTGCTGCCTGAGCGGCCGCGAGCTCAGCGCGCACAGCAATGCGCTGCCGCTCCACCTGGCGCCGCTGCCGCTTTTCAATGCGGCGGTTGATGATGATGTCCGCAGCAACAGAGAGCACGATCAATGCGCCAACCACGGCTCGCTCCCACAGCGAAGGAATCCCCAGCAAGAGAATGCCGTTCTTCATCACCGCCATGAAGAAGACACCTGCCAACGTGCCTACAACGGAGCCGCGCCCGCCCGTAATCGCCGTGCCGCCAATCACAACTGCAGCAATCGCCGACATGCCGATGTCATTTCCCACGGTAATCTCAACGCTGCCCAGTCTCCCCACGTAAAGCAGTGCGGCAACTCCAACAAGCGAACCCATCAGCGCGTAGGTCACAATCCGAACGCGACGGGCGTTGATGCCGGCCAGCGTTGCCACCTCGGCACTGTTGCCAACCGCATAGATATGTCGGCCAAAGGGGCGGTAGGTGAGGAGATACCAGAAGAGCGCGTAGAGGGCAATGACCAAAATGATTGAGACCGGAATCCCCAGCACACGCCCGCGGATTAGCGGCGCAAAGACGGGGGGCAAGCCTGTCAGCCACTGCCCGCCAAGCATGCCAAAGATCAGCGCGCGGAGAATGCTGGACATCCCCAAAGTCGCAATAATGTCGGGGATGCGGGCAAAGGTTATCAGCGAACCGTTGAGTATGCCAATCAATGTGCCAAGCCCAATGGCCGCGAGCACGATCAGGAATGGATTGAGGTCTGCCTGCAGCATCCAGCCCACGACGATTGCGACTACCCCCAGCGCCGAACCAGCCGATATGTCGATGCCGCCGATGAGGATCACCATCGTCATACCGATTGCGACAATTGCCAGGTCCGTGGAATTGCGCAGCACCGTCTGCACATTGCGCACGCCGTAAGAAAGTTCTCCGCCACAATCGCGAAGATGACAATCTCGATAACAAGCAACAGGATGGTGAAGTATTCGCGGCGGCTTGGCTTGGGCACGTAGCGCCGTACGCCCACGTTTTCTGCCACGGCTCGTCACCCTTTTTCTGCTACACCGCACCAGTCGATGATCGTATGGGCGATCATGGCTGTTGTGGCCAGGAGGTCCGCTTCGCTGATGCTCTCGTCGTTCTGGTGCGCCACGCGCATCTCGCCGCCACCAAAGTTTACGGTCGGGATGCCCACGTTACAGAACCAGCCCATGTCAGTGTGCGCGGAGACTCCTTCGATGACCGGCTCCTTGCCGATCATGCGCAGGCTCTCCAGGCAGGTTTGCACAAAGGGGTGATCCGCATCAGTTTCGCCGCAATCGGCGTCAATCAGCCACTCAATCGTGGGCGGGTTTTGGCGCAGCCAGGGGTCAGTCTGTGCTACCGCAGCCACAAAGTCGGTCAGTTCCTTCTTGACGTCGCCGCCCAGCCCCATTGCATCCTTTTCACGCGGCAGGTACTGCGCGTTGAAGGTGATCGTCGCCTTGTTGGCAAACGCCGTCGGATATTCACCGGCTTCCAATTGCGCGACATAAACCTGGCAAGGGGTGGGCAGGTAAGGATGGCGCTTGCGCAGCGCCCAATCGCGATTGAGGCGATCGAACATGTCCATGTAGAGGCGGGCGCGTGCAATTGCATCGACGCCGCCGCCTGCGCGCCAGTCGCCCTGCGGCAACTCAATGTGGCCACTGCGGCCGGGAATCACCAGCCGGCCCCAGAGAATGCCGCGACAGAGGGGCGCTACGGCCAGCCCAGTGGATTCGGTCAGAATCGCGCCATCGGCGCGATAGCCGTGGGCAACAAAATCAAGCGTGCCCATGCCGCCCGCTTCTTCATCCACGACGGTGCCCACCGTCACATCACCCAAGGTGCGCATTCCCGAGGAGAGCACGGCCTCAAGCGCCATGATCATGGCGGCAACGCCGCCTTTCATGTCAACCGTCCCGCGCCCGAAGATGCGGCCATCCTTTCGTATGGCTGCAAAGGGGTCCACGCTCCAGCCTGCGCCGGGCGGCACAACGTCGATGTGACCTGTCAGGAGCAGCGATTTGCCGCCACCTGCGCCGCGCACGATAGCCGCCTGGTTGGGGCGCTTTGCAAAGCTGCGCCCCGGGTAGTAGCCGGCGCGGCCAGCATACGCTGCCAATTCGTCGGCGTTGGGCTCCCATTGTGCAATTTCAGCACCCAGGGTGCGCATCTTCGCAGCTATGGCCTGCTGCACCTCGGCTTCGCCCCCCGCCTCAGCGCCGAACCACGGATTGATGCTGGGAATGCGAATCAGTTGCTGCAGAAATGCGATAATTTCTTCGCCATGCGCATCAATCCACTGCTGCACCGCGTCGTGTTGCTCAGTTGTAGTTCTCATCGTGCGGCCTCCAGGACAGGTGCTTGTTCCGGGGTGGGTGACTGCTCAAGGCCAAGCGCGCTGCGCAACACGCGCGTCTCGCTCATGTCGGCGCGCGCCATTGCATCCATTACGATTCCTTCATGCATCACCAACAAATTGTCGGCGAGCGCCAGCACTTCCGGCAGGTCGGAGGAGATAAGCAGGATTGCCAACCCTTGCTCGGCCAGTTCCATAATCAAGCGATGGATTTCAGTCTTCGTGCCAATGTCGATGCCGTGCGTCGGTTCGTCCAGCATGAGCACGCTGGGTTTGTGGCTTAGGCCGCGGCCAAGCACCACCTTCTGCTGATTGCCACCACTCAGGCTTGAAACGGGCGCCTGCGGGCTGCTCGCTTTGATGCTAAGTTGCTTCATCAGTGCCAGTGCGACCGACTCCTCACGCTGCGGGCGAATGATGCCGAAGAGTGACGTAAGGGATTGCAGGATTCCAGCGCTGAGATTGTCGCGCGTGGCACGGATGGGAAATAGACCCTGGTAACGGCGATCCTCGGCTACATACAGCACGCCTCGCACAATGGCATCGTGGGGCTTGTGCAACGTGACTTCTTCGCCATTGAATAGGATTGCCCCACTGTCCGGCGGCAGCTCGCCAAAGATGGCACGCGCGAACTCCGAGCGCCCCGCGCCTACCAGTCCATACACCCCAAGTACTTCTCCCGGTCGCAGCACAAATGAGACATCGCGATAGTTGCCGGCGCGGCTCAGTGCACGTGCTTCAATAGCTGGTGCTTTATCAGCGAAGATTCGTTCACGGTAGACGTCGGAGCTGAATTGGCGGCCTGTCATGTCGGCCACCAGCTCATCTGTCGTCACCTCATCAACCGCATGCGCCGCCACCAATTTGCCGTCGCGCAGCACGCTGATGCGATCGGCAATCTGGAAAATCTCGGCGAGACGATGGCTAATGTAAAGGATGCTGACGCCGCGCTCTCTCAAATCGCGAATCAGGCGAAAGAGAATCTCGGTTTCGGAGAGGCTGAGAATCGCAGTGGGCTCATCAAGAATCAGAAGCTTGCAGTTGCGGTGAATGCTGCGCGCAATAAGCACGAGTTGTTGGGTGCCAATTGACAGCTCGACCATGCGCGTGCCCAGGATGTCAGTAGGGAGGCCCATACCGCGAAGCGCATTTGCGGCGCCGGTCGCCATGCGTCCCCAGTCCAGTGCCCCGGTGCCTGTGCGCAGTTCGGCGCCAAGATAAATGTTCTCCAGCACCGAAAGCTCGCCAAAAAACGCAGGCTCCTGATAGGCAATCGCAATGCCGGCGTCAGCGGCAGCGCGCGGTCCACTGAATGTGACCGGCTCTCCCTCAAATGTGAGTGTGCCTGCGCTGGGCTCGACGGAACCTGCGATGATCTTCATCATCGTCGATTTGCCCGCGCCGTTTTCGCCCACAACCGCATGCACTTCGCCGCGCAGCACCCGCAGGCTCACATCCTCGAGTGCATGCACGCCGCCATACGTCTTTGAGATGGCTTCCAGAACAAGAAGGGGTTGGTCACTCATGCGTGATTCTTCGACCTTCGGGAGTTCAGTAGACTGGTGGTTGCGAGGTGCAAGGAGTGCCGGTAATGGGCACCCGCTGCACCCCGCAATCGACCGAAAAGTGGATTGCCTAGAAGTCGAAGGAGTCTACGTTGTCAGCGTTAATGACAAGGGGCGTGCCAAGGAGCAGCGTCTGCGTGTCGGCGAAGTAGCGAATGTCGCCCTCAAGGCCAGGGACTTGATTGGCTTCCAGGAAGGGCTTGCCTTCGAGCAGTTGAATGCCTGCCCACACGTTCAAGTATCCAAGCGCCTTCGGATCCCACAGGATCGATTCCTTCATCACGCCGCTCTTGATGTAAGGGCGCACCGTGTTTGGGGAGCCGTAGCCAATGACAGCAACTTCACCCGTCATGCCGGCATTCTCAACAGCCTGCGCAACGCCAGGTACAGTGGTGGATGCCACCGCGACCAGCCCCTTGATCTCGGGGAAACGCGTGAGAAGGTCGTCAGCCTGGCGCAGAGCGTCTTCCGAGCTGCCGCCCGTCGTGTAGCGAATGTCGACGATTTCGATGTTGGGGTATGCCTCGGCAACACGCGCCTTCATGAAGTCGATCCACGTGTTCAAGTTTGTGGCCGTCGATTCACCCGAGACGATACCGATTTGCCCTTCTTCACCGATCTGGGCAGCAAGCTGGTCGATCAGGGTTGCACCCAGTTCGGAATCAAGCGCCTGCGCAACGTAAACCTCGCGTACGCTGTCGGGGCTATCGCTATCTGAGGTGTAGACCTTGATGCCGGCCTCCGCCGCACGTGCCATGACGGGGTTCAGCGACTGCTGGTCGAGCACTGAAAGGGAGATTGCGTCCACCTCTTGCTGAATCAGGTTTTCCATCAAGCGCACCTGTTCGGCAGCGCTGGCGGTGGGTGAACCCACATTCATGTACTCAACACCAAAGGCCTTGGCCGCGTCATTGCCGCCCTCTTCCATGGCCGTGAAGTAGGGAATGCCAATCAACTGCGGAATGAACGCGATGCGCCAGGCATTGGTTGCTTGCTGATCGGCGGGAAGCGCGGCTGCCTCAGCCGGCGCAGCTTCGGCGGGCGCGGCCGTCGCTGCCGCAGCGGGCGCACTGGCCGCCGGCGCTGTTGGCGCGACGCAGCCAGTCAAGAGAAGAGCGAACAGTGCCACGAGACTCATGAGTGTGACAATCTTGCGGTTCATCAGGTGACCTCCGTGCGTGTGGATGTACAGGAGTACGGCAAGTAGGGTGCTTGCGGGGGAGTGCAAGGTCGAACGGGTTCCAAAGGTTCTGCTGTTGCCTGGCGGGACCTGTGTCGTTTCTGCTCGAGCCTCCTTGATGTGCTTCTATAGATGGTTACGGTTACGGTGGCGGTTAGTCAGCCAGATTGTAGGCAAATAGCGGTCAACGCTCACCACGTGGCGCCGTTGACTGGCGGATGGTAAGGCATGCATCCAGCAGAACATGGCGAATCGGCAGTTCAGGATTCTGCATGCGCTCGGTCAACAATTGCGCGGCTTGGCGACCCATCTCCAGTTTGGGCTGCGCAACGGTGGTGAGCGGTGGGTTGCTGTATTGCACGAGCTGAATGTCGTCAAAGCCCACAATCGATACGTCATTCGGGCAGCGCAGGCCAAGGTGCGCCAATGCGCCCGTTGCGCCCACGGCCATCATGTCATTGCAGACGAAAACCGCGGTTGGCGGCTGTGGCAGCGCCATGAGATGACACATGGCTTCATATCCACCCTCGGCGCGAAAAGTGCTGTTTACGACCAATGCACCCTCTGCCGGCATGCCGGCAGTCTGCAAAGCATCCCAATACCCATCAACCCGGTCATAGCTGGGGTACACCTCAAGACGGCCAGCAATGCAACCAATCCGGCGATGCCCCAAGTCGAGCAAATGCTGCGCAGCCATGCGACCGCCGGCGCGATTGTCAATCTGCACCGAATCCACGTCTGCTTCAGGGCTGTCGCGGTCGACCACCGAAATGGGTATGCCTCGCTTCTGCAGAGCCCGAATGTGCGCACCACTGGCGCCGGCGGCAATCAGGATGACGCCGTCGACCTGCTTTTCGATCAGCAGGGTTCCGTATAGCGCCTCTTTTTCAAGTTCATCATCGGTATTGCAGACGAGAACGCCATAGCCCATGTTGAACGCGGCATTCTGAATTCCGCGGGCGATTTCGGCAAAGTAGGGGTTGGAACTGTCCGGCAGCATCAGACCAATGGTGTGCGATTTACCCGAGCGCAGCGTGCGTGCCACACCATTGGGCATGTAGCCCACATCGCGCATGGCCTGCTCCACACGCTCGCGCCTGTCACTGCTGACAAAACGCGTGTCGTTGATCACGTGGGAGACGGTACTAATGGAAACGCCGGCCAGCTGTGCAACTTCTTTGATTGTCGTCATGGGAAAAATCGTGCGTACATCACATAGAAACGTTTGCGCAAACGTTTTTACAGTATACAAGGACTTTCTACCTTCGTCA
The DNA here is from genome assembly GCA_963735275.1 of uncultured Chloroflexia bacterium. GTDB lineage: Bacteria > Chloroflexota > Anaerolineae > Caldilineales > Caldilineaceae > UBA5069. The sequence goes on from CAVTKJ010000007.1 coordinate 382,789, forward strand.
ACCCCCTATTTCGCCTGGGGGCAGGGATTCTCAAAAGTCAGCGAAACTGTCGTCGAACCAGGTCTCAACGCGCGCGGTATTGCGCAAGACATCGTAGAGACAATCGAACGCGGCAGTGACAACCACTTAGCGAAATCCCAACTGACGGGCCCGGATAATGACTCTTGAGACGCCCTGAATGCCGCAAGCGGTGCTTGACAAACCAACAGACTAGACGCCATAATGTGCTTAGTTTGGTCTATACCGCTAAATACCGATCCATGATTATCGACACCGACGGCAGCGTCCCTCTATACCTCCAGATTCGAGATGCGCTGCAGCAGCAGATCGAATCCGGCGCCTATGGTGAGGGCGCGCGCCTGCCTTCGGAACGCAGCCTTGCTGCGACTTTCGGTGTCAGCCGAATGACTGCGCGTCAGGCAATTCAATTGCTGAACAGGGTGGATTCGTTAATACACGAGTTGGCAAAGGTACTTTTGTTCAGCGGCCTCATTTTGACCAGGAACTGCGTGACCTGACCAGTTTCACCGACGACATGCGGCACGTCGGAGCCCGCCCCAGCAGCCGCGTCATTCTCGCAGCGACAGGTCCAGCCGATAATGACATTGCAGCGCATCTGGACACGGAACCGGGTCGAGAGGTTGTCAGGCTTCATCGCTTGCGAATTGCCAACGGTGAGATCATCGCGCTGGAACGGGCCTACCTGCGCCACGAACTGTGTCCCGGGATTCTCGCCGTCAATAACTTCGCGAAGAAGTCGCTTTACGCCGTCCTTAAGGAGGAGTATCGCGTGCGGCTTGTGTGGGCGTCCGAGGACATCACGGCCCGAATGCCCGACAAGGGAGAACGGGAGGCGCTGGAAATGTCTGCTGGCGTGCCCATCTTGAGCATGAAGCGGATCACCTACAACGAACGGGACGAGCCGGTCGAGTATGTCCTCTCTTGCTATCACAGCGAACGGTATCAATTGCGCACAGTCCTGCGCGACAACGCACGCTCTACCAGCTCCGGAGGGTGAGATCATGGAACTTGTGACATCACAAATGACCGCAGCATCCCAGTATATGGCTGCGGTGCGGGACGTGCTGGATGTGATTGCTGCACAGGAGGCTGCACAGGTTCAGGCTGCCGCGGCTGCCGTTGTGTTGGCGCTGCAGGCGGACCGAATGATCTACATTTTCGGCACAGGACACTCACACATGCTTGCCGAAGAAGGGCATTACCGCGCCGGCGGCCTTGCTCCAGTCTGCCCGGTTCTATTCTCTGCGCTCATGTTGCACGAAGGCGCGGTGGCCAGTACGCAGTTGGAACGCACCAGCGGTCTGGCGCCTGCCCTCCTCTTGCGCTACAACGTGCAGCCCGGTGAGGCTCGTGATACAGTAAGCAATTTCCGTCGTGGTCTCTGTGACACCCTGTTTCGTCCGCACGATGCATCGCTCAATTTGAAGGACTCGTGCCAGGTCCGGCCAAATGGCGCCCCAGTAGTCGTTCCGTGCCGTACTCGTGCGCAGACGACGCACCTCACGGCGACCGTGACCGCTATGCGTGGTTCTGGCGCTCTGTTCCGGCATGAGTCTGTTAGGCGCTTGACTAAACAGGAGGGTGATATCGGCAAGCAACGTCGGCTAATCTCTTTGACAACGAAGAGATAGTCACCGCCACTGTGTCGAATTGCAGCACAAACGTCGCAGAAACGTACTGCAGGAAGAATAGTACGCAGGTATAGCAAAACGGCATGCGTGTGTAGTACGTCGGCAGTGACCAAACAACCATCAAGACAATGCGCAGGCTGTTCCTCCAGCCATGCGGCAAAAGCGGCCGGCTCATGCCTTTGCCGACAATGGATAATTGCGCCAGCATGTATTGCGCTGTGACATCGAAGATGCCAAGCACCTGCTGCGCATCTGCACCGCCACGGTGATTGCCTCTGAGCACTTTGCCATTGCAAGCCAGATGCGGCGACGGTGATGCAGTTGCGGCTTCAGGCGTGCACAGAGGCCAATTCGGCAGCAAGACGGCGTCAATGCACTTGCGTATTCGACGCTGCGTATGCTTCCAGTCTGGCAGGCGCAGACACCAGGAAAGGCCGCAACTTTGGCGCTCAATGACGGCGTCAATCTGGGCGCAGATGTTGGTGTACGTATTCGCACATGGACCAGCCTGCAGGCACACGATCTGCGCCAGCCAGTCAATACGCAGGTGCACCCACTCAGCTATCCCCAAGATGGTTTGCTCACCCGCCATCTTTGCAGCCAACATCAGAACGAGCACCGTCGCCACCTCAAAACGCTTCCCGCGTGCCGTCTGTCTGTCAACGTCTGCAACACCTGATAAACATCTTGCAGACATCTGCTCAACAGCGTTATAGTCGCCGTGGCTTCGATGATCATCTGCGTTATTCTGAGCACGCTGGCGGCATACGGACTCTACCGCTTGCGGGTGCCAGGCTATCAAACCATCTTCCGTATCATTCTCATCACGTACGCATTCCCTGGTGTCTTGCTATTGATTCCGCTCTACGGCATGCTCACGGAGTTGGGCCTGATTGACAGCCGGACCGCGCTCGTAATCGTCAATGTCACCTTCACAGCGCCCTTTGCCGTGTGGATGCTGCGGGCCTTCTTCTCGACGATTCCGATGGAACTGGAGGAGGCGGCGGCGCTGGACGGGGCCAGCCGTCTCACTGTCCTTTTGCGTGTGATTCTGCCCCTTGCCGCGCCGGGCGTCGCATCGGTCGCCATCTACGCATATATCGCCTCGTGGACAGAGTACATGTTCGCTTCGGTAATCATCATCAGCGATGCTAATCGCACCGTGCCCGTTGGCCTTGCCGGTATCATCGGCCAGTACCAGGTGGACTGGGGGTTGTTACTGGCGGCGCCACGGCAACAATGCTGCCCGTCCTCATCTTGTTCAGCCTAGTCGGTCGCAACTTCGTAGAGGGGTTGACGGCCGGCGCGGTGAAATAACTGCCTTCCATCCCATGACCTCTCCCTTAGCAGACCTGCTCCTCGGAATAGACGCCGGCACTTCGGTCGTCAAGGTCGCGCTCTTTGATCTCTATGGAGGCGAGAAGGCCGTTGCGCGTCGCCGCACGACCCTCGTTTCCCCGCAGCCCTTGTGGTCTGAAACGGATATGAGCGCCACGTGGGACGCCGTGGCAGCGTGTGTACGCTCCGTACTTCACGAGAGCGGTACTGATGCGGCGCGCATCGCTGCCGTGGGGCTTACAGGCACGATGGTCGGCGCGTGGCTTGTTGATGAGACTTGTCGCCCCGTCCGCCCAGGGATTCTCTGGAATGATGGTCGTACCCAACCGCTCATCGAGCGCATGACGTCGGTGAATCCGGACTTCATGCGCGACATCTTCCGCGTTTCCGGTTCCGTCATGCAGCAGGGCTGCACACTACCCCTCCTGCGCTGGTTGGACGAAAACGAGCGCGATGCGCTGGCCCGCGCTAAGGCGGTTCTTTGCTGCAAGGACTGGATCGGTCTGAAGCTAACCGGTGTCCTTGGACTTGACCCTAGCGAGGCGAGCGTGCTACCTGGAGACGCACGTGCGCGCGCCTACAGTGAAACGCTAATCGACCTGTTTGGGTTGGGCGGATTTCGACGACTGTTCCCGCCTGTGCGCCCCTCCGAGAGCATCCTTGGTCGGGTCACAAAAGAGGCGTCGGTGCAAGCGAGGCTGCGAGAAGGCACACCTGTGGGAGTCGGCGCGGGCGACGTGATTGCGTCGGCGCTAGGGCTTGGTGCGGTGGAAGCGAACGTCGCCTGCACCTTGTTGGGCACGAACATCCTCAACTGCCTTGTCATGGACACACCCATCTTCGAGCCGATGGATATTGGCCTCTTGTTCACCATGCCTGCCGACCGCTGGTTGCGTTCGATGGTGAATGTATCCGGCACAACGAGTCTCGACTGGTTCATCGCGCAGTTCTGCGCCGCTGAACGTGATGTTTCTCACTCTCAGACCGATCTTTATGCGCGTCTTGAGGCTCTTGCGAACAGCAGTCCTCCCGGAGCCAACGGTATTATCTATGTCCCCTATCTGAGTGAACTTGGTATCACTGCACCTTACTACGAACCGGCTGCGCGTGCGCAGTTCTTCGGCCTACACGACAGGCACACGCGCGCCGACATGTTGCGCGCCGTGTACGAAGGAATCGCTCTTTCAATCAAGGATGGTTATGCGATTTTGCCCACGCCGCCGCAGGAGATTCGCCTTTCCGGCGGTGGCGCTCGCAGCTCGTTCTGGTGCCAGGTGATTGCAGACGCGTGCGGGGTTCCGGTGGTAGTTCCAATGGGCGCGACAGAATACGGGGCGAAGGGTGCAGCACTCCTGGCTGCAGTCGGCGTCGGGCTGTACGACTCCGTGAAGGATGCGGTGGTTGCGACCGAAGGGGACACGGTGCGTTTCAAACCGCGCCCCGAAATGACCGAGCTGCTTTCAGGTCGATATGAAATTTACCGGGCACTACAGGAGGATCTGCGTCATGCGTGGTCACTTGCTTCCGGCAAAAGCCAATAACGGCCGACGGAACTTGCCTCTTCTGGTTGGACCCATACCTCGGTCTAGAGTGATACCGCATTGAAACCCGCAGCGTCAGCTTCAAATGTCGGGTTACTGCTCTCCATTCTACGCCAACGCTTCGGATTTCAATGCGGTATCACTTTAGTGCTGCGTTTCGCAAGAAGCTCGAATTACGCAGCCGTGCCTTCTTGCCCTCCGACGGTGGTAACCCCGTAGAACGTGTTAGGTACTTTGACGTGCTGTGTATGCTGTCGGAATGGATACGTCACAACCGACACAGTGTTGCCGTCCAGAAAAAAGTGACCCACGCGCTATGGTATACTTTGGAAATGCCCGGGTTCGACGGGCCCGTGGAGAGAGCTCTTTATGCGTATTCTGCTGTATACCGGCAAGGGCGGCGTGGGCAAGACGAGCATGAGCGCGGCCACCGCCATTCGCTGCGCCGAACTTGGCTACCGCACCGCCGTACTCAGTGTGGACCCCGCCCACAGCCTGGGCGACTCATTCGACACGCACATCGGCAGCAATCTGACACCACTCGCCCCCAACCTGTGGGGACAGGAGATTGACCTGCTCAATCAGATGGATCAGTATTGGGGCGCGTGCAGGGTTACCTCAATGCGGTCTTTGCGTGGCGCGGCATGGACGGCGTCGTGGCCGAAGAGACGGCGGTCCTCCCAGGCATGGAAGAGCTTGCCAGCCTCATGCAGATAACCGCCCTGGCCGATAGCGGGGACTTTGATGTAATCGTCATCGACGCCGCGCCCACCGGCTCCACGCTGCAACTGCTCTCCTTCCCCGACATGGCGCGCTGGTACCTGGAGAAGGTTTTCCCCTTTCAGCGGCGCACAATTCAGCTTGCGCGGCCGGTGATGAAGCGTGTCAGCGACATCCCCCTGCCTGACGAGGATGTGTTCGACAGCATTGAAGAACTTGTGACCTATCTCGAACGCACCAGCGAACTCCTGAGCGATGGCAACATCAGCAGCATGCGGCTTGTGCTCAACCCCGAGAAGATGGTCGTCAAGGAGGCGCAGCGTGCGTATACGTACCTGAACCTCTATGGCTATTCGGTTGATTCAGTGGTCTGTAACCGCGTCTTCCCGCAGCATTTGAGCGATGACTACTTCGATGGCTGGAAAGAGACGCAGGCCTCCAACATGGGGCTCGTGCGCGAAGCCTTCCAGCCGCTGCCCATTTTCGAGGTGCCGTTCTTCCGCAGCGAAGTCACCGGCATGGAGATGCTCCATGTGCTTGCCGATAACCTCTATGGTGCGGCCGATGGCCAGGGCGAAGCGGGCGACCCAACGCAGAAGTACTTTGTGGGCAAGCCGCAGGAGATTTGGCGGCAGGATGGACAGTACGTACTCAGCCTCGCCCTGCCACTGGTTGAGCGCAGTGAAGTGAGCCTCCACCGCAGCGTCTTTGACGAGCTCGTGGTGCGCATTGGCAACTGGAAGCGCAATGTTTCGTTGCCGATTGGGCTGGCCAAACTCGAGGTTGCTGGCGCAAAGTACGAGGGCGACCGACTGAACATCCTCTTTGCAATCGACGAGGCAGTTCCCGCACCCACCGTGGATGAACTCAAGCAGAACCGCTGGCAGACGCTCAAGAGCCGGCTGGGTGTCAATGGCAACAACGGGGCGAATGGGAAGGGTGGATGATAGGTTAATTTGTTGATTGGTTGAGTGGTTGAGTGCGTTGGTGCGGAATAATTGACAATTGATCATTGATGCGACGCGGATGCTCGAGTCCTCGTAGCGGGGGGCTTTCAGCCCTCCGTTTCAGGATCGGATGGAGCGAGGGGCCGGAGGGCTGGAAGCCCCCCGCTACGAAGAACAGAGTCTCGGGGTAATCTGTCTGCCAGACAGTGAGCGATCTGCTCGGCATTGATGGTATCGCCAGTGGCTACTATGCGTGCAGAAGCGTAAAGAGTCGCTGCAAAGCGTCAAGATGACATACGCTCATCGACCAGATTCGGGCTGTGCACCATACCACTACGGCTGTTACGGCAGTCGCGCATATGCTGCACTGCGTGCAAAAGGTGTGAGCAAGCACGTATCGCACGCTATGCGTGAAGCAGCATCGAGGGCAAACGCACCACGCGGGTCAGCACGACGGTGGCAGATCAGAGGCGCAAGCGCGCAATCTGCTCAACGTAACTTCACAGCTCGAGCGAACAGAAGTGGGTGGTGGATGTCACATACATTCTCACAGCCAGGGCTGGCTCTATCTGGCGGTGGTGCTTGACCTCTTTGCCGCAAGGTGGTCAGTTGGGCCACCAGCACCAGCTTTGACAGGAACTATATCTGGCGCTTAAACAAGCACTAAACCGCTCGCGGTTGCACATTCGAGCGGTGCAGTATACGAGCATCGCTTATCAGCAACTGCTGGAACTTAGTGTTCCTTGCGCCCTTCACTGCGTTTCCTTGCGGCCTGGCGTGTTTGCGTCAAATAGCCGTGCGTAGCGGAAGTCATCAATTATCGATTATCAATTCTCAGTTATCACTGCCTGCACGGCGCGCAGACCGGGTAGGGAGAAATGCGCATGGCTGTCATGCTTGAGGAGCAAATTCGGCAGGCAACTGTCGATCTGGTTGCCCTGGGGCGCGCCGCCAAACAGGCGAGCCGCCGCCTTGCCGCGCTGACGACGGCGCAGAAGAATGCTGCACTTGAAGCAATTGCCGTCGACCTCGAGCGCCACGCTGCCGCAATCCTCGAGGCGAACGCCGCCGATGTGGCCGACGCCCGTGCCCGCGGTGTAAGCGAGGCGATGCTCGACCGCTTGCTGCTCACCCCGGCGCGTGTCACGGCTTTTGCTGCCGACACGCGCGGCGTCGCCACACTGCCGGATCCCGTCGGCTCCGAAATCGAAAGCCGGCTGCTTCCCAACGGCATGCGCCTGAGCCGCCGCCGCACACCGATTGGCGTGCTGGGCGTCATCTATGAATCGCGCCCCAACGTTACAATTGACATTGCCGTGCTCTGCATCAAGACCGGCAATGCCGTCATCCTGCGCGGGGGCAGCGACACGTTGCGCTCGAGCCGCGCGTTGGTGGATGTCATCCGCGGCGCGCTGGCGCGCGTGGATCTTCCCGTGGATGCGGTGCAGATCATTGCCAGCACGGACCGCGCGCTTGTCACCCAGCTTCTGCGCCTTGATGCGTATGTCGACATGATCATCCCGCGCGGCGGTGCGGCGCTGCACAAGCTCTGCCGCGACCAGGCCACTGTGCCCGTCATCACCGGCGGCGTCGGCATCTGCCACCTCTTTGTGGATGCGAGCGCCGACATCGAGCGATCCATCGACATCATCGTCAATTCCAAGACGCAGCGCCCGGGTACATGCAACACGCTGGACACGGTGCTCGTCCACCGCACCATCGCCGAGCGCTTTCTGCCGCCGATGGCCAATCGGCTGGCCGAGAAGAAGGTGGAACTGCGCGCCGAGCCGTGCGCATACGCCATTCTGCAGGGTGCACCGGGCGGAGCACATGTGCTTCCCGCCGGGCCGGACGACTTTGACCAGGAGTGGCTGGCTCTCATTCTGGGCGTCAAGCTGGTGGATTCGTTGGGTGAGGCGATTGCGCACATCCAGGAGCACAGCCTTGAACACACCGACGGCATTCTGACCAATGACTGGCAGAACGCCATGCAGTTCGTCAACGAAGTGAACTCGGCGGCGGTCTTTGTGAACGCGTCGACGCGCTTCAACGACGGCGGCCAGTTTGGGTTGGGGGCCGAGGTGGCCGTCAGCACGCAGAAGCTTCACGCCCGCGGCCCCATGGGGCTGGAGCAGCTCACCACCTACAAGTGGGTGGGTTTGGGCGATTGGCATGTAAGACCGTAGACACCGTTACAGGTTACAAATTTCAGGTTTCAGGTTGCAAGTTTCAGGTTTCAAGTTCCAGGTTCGAATTTCGGGTTCTTTTCAAGTGATACGGGATTGGACTTGAAACCTTTCTTGTGGCGCAAGAAGACCGGAGCAGGCAATCGATCAAGCTACGCATTTTACGCCTTGCGACGAACCTGAGACCTGAAACTTGGAACTTGAAACCTGAAACCTGCGTTTTCCACCGCCCGGGAAGGCCCCAGCATGAGCAGCTATACCTACTATGTGAATGGCGAGTTTGTGGATGCCGAGGAGGCCGGGGTCTCATTTCACGATCTCGGTTTTGTGCGCGGCTATGGCGTCTTTGATTTCCTGCGCACCTATGGGCGCGCGCCGTTTCGCCTGCGCCCCCACCTGGAGCGGCTAAAGCGCTCGGCCGCGGCAATCGACTTGCCCTGTCCGTGGTCCATTGAGGAACTCGAGCGCATCTGCCTCGAGACGCTCGAGCGCAGCGCCGGCGTGGAGAATGTCTCCATTCGCCCCGTGCTCACGGGTGGCTACTCGGGCGGCTTCCTCATGCCGGGCGATGCGCCCTCGCTCTATGTGCTCATCGCCCCGCTGCCGGCGCACGATCCGCGCCCCTTTGCCGAAGGCGCGTCGCTGGTGACCGTCGATTACGAACGCTTCCTGCCTTCGGTGAAGAGTCTCAACTACATCACCGCGATTCGCGCGCTGAAGAAGGCGCGTGCGGCGGGCGCTGCCGAGGCGCTCTACCGCACGAAAGACGGCCACATCACGGAGTGCACCACCTCCAACTTCTTCATCTTTCGCGAGGGTCGCCTCATTACGAGCGATGTGGATGTGCTTGACGGCGTTACCCGGCGCGCCGCGCTCGACGCCGCCGAGGACATGGTTGAGATTGACTACCGCCTGATCACCTGGGATGAACTGAAGAGCGCCGACGAAGCGTTCATTACGAGCACAACCAAGGAAATTCTCCCGATTGTACGTATTGATGACATTGTGATTGGCGATGGTGTGCCCGGCAAGCAGACCCAGCGGCTCATGGCCGCGCTCTCTGCGCTGGTGCGCCAGGAGACTGCCGAGCCGGTTGCCGGACGCTAACGCGTTAGATTCGTACGAAGTACACATCTCGCCGAACGAAGGAGTTGTTCTCCGATGCCCGCGGGAACTTGGGCGCTGGTGGGCGACTCCTTTCGTTTGCCCGCGATTGCCCCAGTGCGTGACATCAGCAACAAGTTTGCCTGCTCGCTCAACTGAAACCGGCATGAAAGCAACATCTCTCCGCCCCTAAGCGTTGAGAGGTTGTCTTCATGCCGGTCTGGCTTCAGTACAGGATAAACGAGTGTTGCAGTGCGAACCGGGCCAAACCTGGGTCGCCGGTAAGCTGGCTGCGGGCAAGGGCGTCATCCACGGTGATTCGTTCGGAAGTGCGCAAACCGAAGTCCACCGCGTCCATGCGGATGGTGGCCGATGGCGACGCGGATGGCCCAATACGGAAGGCGCCCCCAGCCGGGCCACTGATGTCGAAGACAATGGACCTGCCAGAAAGTCGTCGCAACAGCCGTTGCGCAAGATCGCGCGACAAGCAGCGCGACGATACGTCCATCAACATCTGCATTGAGCCGTAGTGGCCGATCCGTCGCATGACTGATGTCAATCGTGTGGATCCAGGCGTCACGCAGATAGATTTGATCAGTGAGGTAGCCTGTCCTGCAGATGCCCATTGGCGGGATCGGGATGGGGATCGTGCGCACGAGGGTGGAGAGGCGTCCGCGCGCGGCGATGGCGCGCGGGCCCACGTCGCGCAGTTCGGCGATAAGTTCCTCGGGCGATCGGCCTGCCCGCGCACGAATCTGCGCAGCATTGATTGTGTCCACGAGTTCGCGGCCTCGTTCGGGCAGGCGCAGCCAGGTGCGCCGAAACGCGCCGAACGACGTGCCGCTTTCGTATCCGCCTGCTTCGTGCGCCACAATATCGCGCACTGTCCACTCGGTGCAGTAGGTAGGTGCTTGCCACTCTTCCGGAGTCAGCGACTCCAGGAGCGTCAGGAACCGGTCAAAGAGGGCCGTAGCGAGCGGCCTCACTTCAGCATGAACGGCTGCCGGAATCTGCGAAGCTTCCTTGATCTCTGAATCATCTGCGGCGTAACCATACATATGAGCGGGTGCGGTCATTGATCTGCTTCCTTTCCTGGTTCGATGTGGCCGGGCGCAACAAACAACGCATGCTGCAGGACGGAGTTCACCACAGGCAAGAGGCTGCCGAAGCGACCTTCGCCCGGAGGGAGATGAGGCTCATTGGCAAGGTGAAGTGCCGCAATCCCGTGCATTGCGGCAATGATCAGATTCGAGAGTTGGTCGGCCGTAAGCCCGAACGGATTCTCCGCGCGCGCAATCAGTTCTTCACTTAGCGTGTGCATCTCGCCAAGCAACGCCAGGCTGCGGCGCATGCTCTCCTCCGATGGCACGAAGTCGGGTATGGGCCGCTCGTAGCAGACTTGGTAGAGTTCCGGCGCTTCGACAGCAAAGCGCAGATAGATTGCCATGGCTTCGCTGAGCCTGTCTTTGGGATTGGGAATCGCAAGTGCGGGCCGTATACGCTCTTTGAGCGTCGCAATTCCAATTCGAAAGAGCTCGTCAAGCAGCATGTTTTTGCCGCCGGGGAAGTACTCATAAAGTGAAGGCGTCCGCAGTCCAACCTTGCGAGCGACTTCATTCAGGTTCAGAGCACCCGCACCGTCGCGCCGCATCTGTTCGCGTGCGGCCTGGAGGATTTCGGAGACGGTTGCCTGGTGTTTGCGTTGGCGACGGGTTGTGGCACGTGCGGCTGCTTGCATAGATAAGTCCTAATCAGATTCGGTTTTCCGAAGTATATTAGGTTACTTGTCCGATTGTCAAGAGCAAATTTTCCACTCTTCCATCCTGATGACCTTCCCGGCAATAGGTACCGATCCGCGGCCGACGCCTGCACGGTCGCTCTGCCACTTTCATCCCGCGAGGTGCTGTCAAGGCGTGATCGTCTGCATGACGCTTTTCACGTCAGTGGGCGCGTCCGGCCTTAGGCGCAGTCGCGAAGTTGTCGCGCGCGCCCATGCGTAGGGTAGAATGGGACATTGTGTGCTTTCGATTTTGCACGCTGATGTGGCGGTATTTGCGCTTCGGTGCGCCGCAGCGCTGCACAAACATGCCAACCTGACACATCGTTGCTCACGGTGTGCCGCAGTCAACGAACAAGCAAAGCAAACCATTGTCGTCCCCATTTGAATACGAAAGGGAGTACATTTATGCCGACCTCCGGTGTCATTACGGGAAACGTGGACCCCGCCCTCGAGAACCCGAGCCATCAACACGATTCGCATGTTGGCCGCCGACGGCGTGCAGGCGGCCAAGTCGGGCCACCCCGGCATGCCCATGGGCATGGCCGCTGCCGCCTACACGCTCTGGACGCGCTTCCTGCACTACAGCCCCGAGAATCCCCACTGGGCCAACCGCGACCGCTTTGTGTTGAGCGCGGGCCACGGCTCGATGCTGCTCTACTCCATGCTCCATCTGACGGGCTATGACCTGCCGCTCGAGGAACTGCGCAACTTCCGCCAGTGGGGCAGCAAGACGCCGGGCCATCCCGAAGTCAATCACACACCTGGCGTGGAAACCACCACCGGCCCGCTGGGACAGGGCTTCGCCAACGGCGTGGGTATGGCGATGGCCGAGGCGTGGCTGGCGGCGCGCTACAATCGCCCCGGCTTCAATCTCGTCGACCACTACACCTATGCCATCGCCGGCGACGGCGACCTGATGGAAGGCGTTGCCAGCGAAGCCGCCAGCCTGGCCGGCCACCTGCAGCTGGGCAAGCTGATTCTTCTCTACGACGACAACGGCATTACGATCGACGGCAAGACCGAAATCGCCTACACCGAGGATGTCCAAGCGCTTCGAGGCCTACGGCTGGCATGTGCAGCGCATCGACGGGCTGGACACGGCCGCCGTCGCCGCAGCCATCGAGGCCGCACAGGCCGACCCGCGCCCCAGTCTCATCGGCTGCCGCACGGTGATCGGCTTTGGCAGCCCCAACAACGCCGGCACCTCCAAGGTGCATGGCGAGGCGCTGGGCGAGGAAGAACTGAAGCCCACCAAGGAGAATCTGGGCTGGCCGCTCGAGCCGCGCTTCTTCGTCCCTGACGACGTGCGCGCCTTCTACCGCAAGGCAGTTCCCCAGGGACATGTTTGGGAGCAGGAGTCGGCCGCGCTGCTGGAGGCCTACGCCGCCGAATATCCGGCCGAGGCCGACAGAGTACAAGCGCATCCTGGCGGGTGAACTTCCCGATGGCTGGGAGACAGCGCTTCCCACCTTTGTGGCCAAGGCCGATGCCACGCGCAATACCTGCGGCAAGGTGATCAACGCCCTCGCGAGCGTCATCCCCAACCTGATCGGCGGCAGCGCCGACCTGGCGGGCAGCAACAAGACGACCATCAACGGCAAGCCCTTCGTACGCCCGGGCGACTTTGACGGCCCGAATTTCAACTTTGGCGTGCGCGAGCACGGCATGGGCGCAATCCTCAACGGCATGGCGCTGCATGGCGGCATCATTCCCTATGGCGCGCACCTTCCTGGTCTTCAGCGACTACATGCGGCCAAGCATCCGCCTGGCCGCATTGATGGGTGTGCGCGTCATCTACGTCTTCACGCACGACAGCATTGGCCTGGGCGAAGACGGCCCCACGCACCAGCCCATCGAGCACCTCGCCGCGCTGCGCGTCGATTCCCAACATGACTGTCATGCGCCCGGCCGACGGCAACGAAAGCGCCTGGGCGTGGAAAGTCGCACTCGAGCGCACGAGCGGCCCCACGGCCCTGGCCCTCACCCGCCAGAATCTGCCGACATGGGACCGTGCGGCCGAGGGGCTGGGCGATGTTGCGGGCGTTGCCAAGGGTGGCTATGTCTTCTACGAAAACGCACCGAATGGTCTGGATCTCGTGGTCGTCGCCACGGGCAGCGAAGTGGAGATCGCCTGGACAGCGGCCAAGCAGCTGGCCGCCGAAGGCGTGGGCGTGCGCGTGGTTAGTCTGCCCTCGTGGCTGCTCTTCCAGGAACAGAGCGAGGCCTACCGCGCCGAGGTGCTTCCCGCCGGTGTCAAGAAGATCGCGATCGAGGCGGCCACTACCTTTGGCTGGGAGCGCTGGGTGGGCAATGACCCGGCCCAGAGCGCCATTATCGGCATCGACCACTTTGGCGCCAGCGCCCCCTTCGAGCGTGTCTACAAGGAGTTTGGCATTACGGCCGAGAATGTGATCGCCCACGCGCGGCGGTTGTTGGGCAAGTAGGCGGGTTGATCATTGACAACTGATAATTGGTAAGTGGCGACGCACGTTTCACTGCCTTCTTTGACGCACGGGCGCCGGCCGCGGGCCGGCGCCCGCGCCCGGCGCCAGAGCGCAATCGTGCCGTATGCCGAGAGCGCCGGCAGGGTGCCGGCGCCTACAAAGAGCAAGCACGCACCAAGGTGACCTACGACGCCTCATCCCCAGCGGGAGCCTGACGGCATAGCGGAGGGCCTCCGCTTTGTAAGGCGGGCGTTAGTGCGAGGCAGAGAACGATTGGCGCATTCACCAATTGTCGGTAATCAGTTATCCATCACGTTGCTTTCCGAGGCACACCCATGATCAACACCCTCTCCACCCTCGTGCGGCGCACGCGCCAGCACCACGCAATTGAACACGCGGCTCTCCAACTGCTGGCGCAGCGGCTGCCGGGTCGACGCATGGTTGGCTTGAGCGATCCCTTCGGCTTCACCGTCTTTGGCGATGTGACGCCCGCGCAGGTGCAGAGCGCTGTCAGCGACGCCATGCTGCGCTTGCAAGCGGGTGAAGCGTCGCTCGCGATCCATCCCAACTGCGGCACGAATCTGGCGGCAAAGGCCGTGCTGGTGGCGCTGGCTGCCTCGCTTGCGCGCATCGGCCACAAGCGCGACCCTGCGACACAATTCGGGCGGACCACGCTCTTTGTGCTGCCCGCGCTGATTGCCGCCGACCCGCTCGGCCCAGTTCTGCAGCGCTACACGACGCTCGCCCAAATCGGCGACCGCTGGATGGTGGGCGTCAGTTCCCAGCGCATCGGTTCGCTGGCCATCAGCCGGGTGGTGATGGAGTAGTGTCGGGCGAATGATAATTGATGACGGGTAATTGGGTGATTGGTTGATTGGTTGATGGTTGAGTGGTTGAGTGGTTGAATGGGTTATTGATTGGCTGACGCGCGGCCCCGTACAACGCGCACATCGTAGGTGCCGGTCCGTGGCCGGCACTCGTGGCGCAATGGCGATTCGTTGTTTACGAAGAGCGCCGGCCCTGGGCCGGCGCCTACAAATCCCAAGGGTGCCGCTGTCACCCAGTCAACAAATCAACAAATCATCCAATAATCCAATAATCAGCCACCCAATTGTCAATCATCAATTATCCTTTATCCCCCCTTCGTCTCACCGCCTTCTATTGAGGAGTACCCAATGCGCGTCCCGCTGTCCTGGCTTCGAGAGTATGTCGACATCAATCTGCCCACTGTGGAACTGGCCGAGCGGCTGACGCTTGCCGGCCTGGCCGTGGACGCCATCGAGACCGTGGGCGCATGGTGGGACCCCGAGTTCATCCGCGTGGGCGAGGTGGTGGCCGTTCTGCCGCATCCCGATGCCGACCGGCTGACGCTTGTGGACGTCGATTTCGGCGCCGAGGCGACCGAACGCGTGGTTACCGGCGCGCCCAACATCTTCGCATTCAAGGGCAAGACCAAGGCCGCGGGCACGCTGCCCACGCTCAAGGCGCCCTTTGCGCGCTCGGGCGCAACACTGCTTGATGCGTACAGCGAAGCAAGCCCGCGCCCGTACAAGAAGCTCAAGCCCTCAAAGATTCGGGGGTGCTCTCCAATGGTATGGTCTGTTCCGAGCGTGAATTGGGCTGAGCGAGGAGCATGAGGGCATTCTGCACGCTGCCCGATGACGCGCCTGTGGGCATGCCGCTGCGCGAGTATCTGGGCGATGAAATCCTCGTGTTGGACCTGACACCCGACATGGCGCGCTGTCTGAGCATCGCCGGCGTGGCGCGCGAGGTGGCCGCGCTCACCGGTGCGGCGCTGCATTTGCCCGAGCTTGCGCTGGACGAAACCGCCGACACAGCGGAAACACTGGTGGGCGTGGAGATAGCGGACCCCGAGCTCTGCAATCGCTACACCGGGATGTTGATCGAGGGCATCAGTGTCGGGCCATCGCCGCGCTGGATGCGCGACCGGCTCATGCGCGCCGGCATGCGCCCCATCAGCAACGTCGTGGACATCACCAACTATGTCATGCTGGCGCTGGGGCAGCCGCTGCACGCGTTCGACTTCGACATTCTCAAGCGGCGCGCCGCGGCCATCGGCGAGGAGAAGCCGGTCATCGTCGTCAAGCGCGCGTCAGCGGGCGAGCGCTTCACCACGCTTGATAACGTGGTGCGCGTGCTGGATGACTCCATGCTCATGATCGCCGATCGCGCCGGCTCGGTGGCCATCGCAGGGGTCATGGGTGGCCTTGAAAGTGAAGTGAGCGACGCGACGACGACCGTGCTGCTCGAATCGGCCACCTTTGAGCCAATCAGCAACAGGCGCACAGGCCAGAAGCTGCGTCTGCCCAGCGAGGCCTCCTACCGCTTTGCGCGCGGCGTACCTGCCACCCTCAACCCGATTGCGGCGCGCTACGCCGCGGCGCTGCTCCAGCGGTACGCTGGAGGGCGCGTCCTGCAGGGCATCGTGGATTGCTATCCCGTGCCGCAGCCCGAGCGCACCGCCTATACCAGCGAGAGCGACATGCGCCGGCTGCTCGGCATGCCGGTCACTCTGGATCAGGTGGCAGCAGCGCTGCGCGCACTGGATTTCAAGGTCGAGCGCGTGGCCGACGTGCCTGCCAATGCGCCGGCCACCGCCGCCTATGCGCTGCAGCGCCGCGACGGCGAGCCTCTGCTTGCCGCCACCGCACCCTGGCATCGCCTCGACATCAGCATTCCCGCCGACCTCACGGAAGAGGTCGCGCGCATGATTGGCTACGAGCACGCGCAGATGACGCTGCTTGTCGATTCGCTGCCCACCCAGCGGCGCAACGAGTTGCTCGAGACCGAAGAGAAGATTCGCACGATTCTTGTGGCCGCAGGGCTGCAGGAGACGATCAACTACGCGCTCACCTCACCCGAGAGCCACGTGCGCATGCACCCGCAGCAGGAGGCGCTGCCCGAAAGTGCGTTTGTGGCGCTGGCCAACCCCAACGCACCCGAACGGCGGGTGCTGCGCCGTTCGCTGCTTGTCAGCGCAATGGAGAATCTCGCGCGCAACGCGCGCCTCGCCCGCCGCCATCTCTCCTTCGAGATCGGCCGCACCTACCGCCCCGAGGATGGTGATGGCACGCTGCCGGATGAAGACCGGCGCGTCTCGATTGTACTCGCGGGCGACCGTACGCCCGTCGACTTCTACAACGGTAGTGATGAGCAGGAGAACTTCGACTTCTTCGACCTCAAGGGAATTGTGGAGCTCCTGCTCGCGCGGCTGGGCTTTGACGCGCAACAGATTGAGTGGCGCGCACAGCCCGACATGAACGGGTTTGGCCCGCGCTGCGCCGAGGTCTGGATCGACGGGGCGCGTGTGGGCGTACTGGGCGAAATTCACCCGCGTGTGCGTGCCAACTTCGACATCCCGCTGGCACGCGTCAACGCCGCTGAACTGCACATCAAGCCGCTCGTGCGCCCGCACTTCAGCCTCAACCCCATGCGTCCCATCTCTGCCTACCCGGCGGTGAACGAGGACCTGGCCTTTGGCGTCGACGAAGGGGTGACGGTGCGCCGCCTCGAGGAGACGATCCGCAAGGCGGGGGGCTTCCTGCTCAATGAGGTGGAACTCTTCGACATCTACCGGGGCGACAAACTGCCGCCCGGCCACAAGTCGGTGGCCTTCCACCTCACCTACCAGAGCCCCGACCGGCTGCTGAACGAGCGTGAGGTGGCCGCACTGCGCAAACGGATCATCGAAAGCGTGCAGAAGGAGCTTAGCGGAACCCTGCGCGGGTAACCACAACCCGTACACGGAAACTACGGGAACAGCGGAAAAAGCAGGAAACTGGCTCTCTAAACGCGGATTTGCGCGGATTCAGTCGAAGTTACGAACTAAATAAGCTTCATGCATCGCTATACAGGCTAATGCATGAAGCTTATTCGTTAATCCGCACAAATCCGCGTTGATGGAAGACGGTTTCCTGCTTTTTCCGCTGTTTCCGTAGTTTCTGCGTACAGGCTTTTGTTACCCGCGCAAGGAGCGATAGGCCGCGGGCTTGTCCTTGCGCACTGTGACGCTGTCGAGGTCGTTGGCAACGACGGTGTTTGGGAAGACTGCCTGCGCCTCGGCGAGAATCTCCTGTGCGCGATAGCGGCGCGAGACGTGGTGCAGCACGAGCGCACCCACACCCGCGTTGCGCGCCAACCGCGCAGCGGCCAGCGCCGTCAGGTGGCCGTACTTCCGCGCCAACTCCTTGTCGGCGTCGAGGTAGGTCGCCTCGATGGCAAGCAATTCGGCCCCTTCCACCACCTTGTGAAGCGGCCCCGTGTGGCTCACATCCCCCACAAAGCAGAGCTTGGCGCCGCGCGTGGCCGGGCCAAGCAGCATTTCAGGCTCGATTACGCGCCCATCGGCGAGCGTCACGGTCTCGCCGCCGGCCAACTGCCTGCGCACCGGCCCTTGCGGAATCCCCATCTCCTCGGCCTTCTCCGCGAGAAAAGGGCGATGCGCCTTCTCCTCAAAGGTGAAGCCGAAGCAGTCTGGTCCCCGATGCTGCACGGGAAACGCAGTCAGCGCAAAGCTCTTGTCATCAAAGATTAGCCCCGGCTCCATCACATTCAGGCTCACCCCCACATTGGGGATGTTGCCCGCGCCGAAGACCACCTCCATCAGCGCCTGCACCCGAGTCATGGCCATGCGCCCGGCGTAGATGTTTAGTTCCTCGAGCGCCTCCCAGCGCCCCAGCGTGCTGGCAAGACCGCCCAGCCCGAGAATATGGTCAAGATGGCCGTGGGTCAGCAGAATCTTGTCGAGGCGGCGAAAGCCCAGGCCGCTGCGCAGAAGCTGGCGCTGTGTGCCCTCGCCGCAGTCGATCATGAAGCGATGTTCGTTGCACATGACGAGCGCGGAGGAGAGGCCGCGCTGCGCCGATGGCGCCGAGGCCGATGTGCCGAGAAAGACCAATTCAAACAACGGAACCTCATTTCAAGGGATTGTCGAGCGTGCGATGGCGAACGCCCCTGGCATTGTAGCAAGAGGAGGGGCAATGCGAGGAATCAGCCGGCCACGAGGGCGCGTTGTTGCGAGCGGGTGGCGCCGTGCCTGTTGCAGCGCAGTCGTGGGCGCTCAGCGGATGGTTGCGACCTGCGCCTGCAGCTTCTGCAGTGGGGCTACGCCGTGATTAATCGCCACGGGCCTGTGCTGCGCGTCGAGCAGCACCGTGCTCGGCACCGTCATGATGCCGAAGTATCCCGCCAGATCCTGGCGCTGCACGGCGTCCAACGTCAACACGGGGAGGCTCGCACACATGGCCTGCAGTTGCTGCAGGATCGGCGCCTGCTGAAAGCGACATTGGGCGCATGTCTCGGTGGTGAAGTAGAGCAGCGTGGGTCCGTTTGCCGCAAGTTCGGCCAGGACGCCGGCGAGCGGCGAATCGACGCCGAGCCGGGGCGCGGCCTGCAGCGCGCGCAGCCGCCAACCCTGCCACGCGCGCAATCCATAGTATCCGGCCACCAATACGATTGCGAAGGCGATGAGGATGAGCAGGCGGTTTGTCATGGGTGGGTAATTGGTCGATTGGTTGATTGGTTGACAGGATGATTCATCATCGACAACGGATTATTGACGTAGCGGGGGGCTTCCAGCCCTCCGTTGCAGGATCGGGTTGCGCATGTTGCCGGAGGGCTGGAAGCCCCCCGCTACGCCCACTCAACCTCAGAGCGACACCAGCTACCGCGTCTGCCACGTGGGCAGCGTGGGCTTGATGCCGAGCTTGCCCAACTGAAAATACATAAAGCAGCCGGCGCAGAAACCCAGGAAGAGGTTGATCGCCGCCAGTGCAACCACCACTGCCACCAGCACCCACCCCAGCGCCACCGCACCGGCCAGCAAGGCGATTGTTGCCGCCAGCAGAAAGACGCCGCCCACGGCCTGCGCGAAAAGGTGTGGCTGGGGCAAGTCATCGCGCACGTCGGCCTTGAGCCAGCCCGCAGGCTGGAGCAGCCGCTTTGCGCCGATCTTGAAGAGACCCGCCTGCGGCCAGATGGAACCCACAAGCATCACCGCAGCGACAAATGCGACGAGCCACGTCCAGTTGGCGAGAAAGGCCAGCACCAGCAGGGTGATGATTGCAGCCTGATTGGCCTTTAGTAAGGAGTGGTCAACTTTGCTCGGCATGGCTTGTCTCCTTGTCAAATGAACTTGTGCGCTCATCAAATAGACCCAGGCTCACGTATTTGCTACCGTCGTCGGGAAGGACCGTGACAAGTACTGCGTGCTCCAACGCCATGCCGCATTCAATGGCCGCAGCAACCGCCGCGCCGCCGCTCGGCCCCACAAAGATGCCTGCCTCGCGTGCCAGCGCGCGCGTCGTTTCCCAGGTTGCCTCGGTATCGACGTACACGGTGTCATCCGCCAGGCTGGAGTCGTAGATGCCCGGCACAATCGCTGTGGGCAGATGCTTCAGGCCCTCAATCACGGCAAGCTCATCAGCCGGCTGGACGGCGATTAGCCGAATTGCATGGTTCTGCTGCTTGAGGTAGCGCCCCGTGCCGGTGAAGGTGCCGGTCGTCCCCAGCCCGGCGACAAAGTGGGTGATTGCGCCATCTGTTTGCTGCCAGATCTCCGGGCCGGTGGTCGCAAAGTGCGCCTGCCAGTTGGCCGGATTGTTGTACTGGTCGATGAAGCAGTAGCGCTGCGGCGACCGCGTCACGATCTGCTGCACAAGCTGGATCGCACCATCGGAACCCTCCAGCGGGTCCGACTCGACGAGCTTCGCACCGTAGGCCCGGACGAGCGCTTTGCGCTCAGCGCTTACGTTGGCAGGCATGACCAGTTCCACGGCATAGCCGCGCACCGCGCCAATCAGCGCCAGCGCGATCCCCGTATTGCCGGAGCTCGAGTCGATGATCGTCTGGCCGGGACGCAGGCGGCCGCTGCGCTCGGCGTCGTCCACCATGCGCAGCGCAGCCCGCGCCTTGACGGAGCCGCCGGGGTTGAGCCACTCGGCCTTGGCATAGAGCAGCACGCCGGCAGGAACGCCGCGGCGCTGGGCAAACTCGCTCAGGTCGAGAAGTGGCGTGTTGCCGATCAGATCAAGCAGCGTCGCGGGCATGCGCAGAGACGCGTCCTCCTCAATAATCGGCGTCAGAACGTTCATCGTCACTCCCCCACAAGAACCCAAACCTGCCTTTGCTTCTTAGCCCATATACTACTTGTGAAAGCCACAGAACTGCTCGTAGTCGATCAGTTCCGTTACTGTGGGATGCTCACCGCAGACGGGGCAGTCGGCGTTGCGCCTCACCTTGAGGGTGCGGAAACTCATGTCGAGTGTATCCACCATGAGCAGGCGGCCCACCAGCGGCTCGCCAATGCCGAGGATGAGCTTGATCGCCTCAACCGCCTGCATTGAGCCGACGATGCCTGGCAGCACGCCCAGCACGCCCGCCTCCGAGCAGGAGGGTACCTCGCCGGGCGGGGGCGGATCCGGGTACAGGCAGCGGTAGCAGGGGCCGCCGGCGATTTCCTTCTCGGGAATGGCGGGCTGGTAGACCGTCACCTGGCCCTCGAACATGAAGATGCTGCCGTCCACCAGCGGCTTCTTGAGAAACTGGCAGGCGTCGTTGATCAGATAGCGCGTCGGAAAGTTGTCGGAGCCATTGATGACGATATCGAAACCGCGGATGATTTCGAGCGCGTTCTCGCTGGAGATGCCCCTGCCAAAGGTGATCACGTTGACGTCGGGATTGAGATCGTGCAGCCTGTCCGCCGCAGAATCGACCTTGGGCCGCCCCACATCCTTGTTGCCGTGGAGCACCTGCCGCTGCAGATTGGAGACATCCACCGTGTCGAAATCCACAATCCCCAGCGTGCCCACGCCCGCCGCGGCAAGATAGAGCGCTGCCGGGCTGCCCAGACCACCTGCGCCGATCAGCAGCACTTTGGCCTCGAGCAGCTTGATCTGCCCCGCCTCGCCCACTTCTGCAAGCAACGTGTGGCGGCTGTACCGAACGCGCTGCGCAGGCGTGAGCACCGTGGGCACCTTGAATGCAAGCCCCGCGTTCTTCCAGCCATTGAAACCGCCCATGAGTGAGATGACGTTCGTATAGCCCATTTCCTGCAGATTGCGCGCAGCGAGCATGCTCCGCACGCCGCCCGCGCAATAGATTACCACCGGCGCAGCGCGGTCCGTTTGATGCTGTTCGATCTGCAATTCAAGGTAGCCGCGGGGAATGAAGATCGCCCCGGGGATATGCCCCTGGACGAACTCCTCGCGCTCGCGGATGTCCACAAGCGTTGGCGCATACCCCGCCGCCATGCGCGCATCCAGCTCCTGCGC
This sequence comes from uncultured Chloroflexia bacterium, assembly GCA_963735275.1. Lineage (GTDB taxonomy): Bacteria > Chloroflexota > Anaerolineae > Caldilineales > Caldilineaceae > UBA5069. The sequence goes on from CAVTKJ010000007.1 coordinate 404,792, forward strand.
GCCCATCTCCTCAACCTGCCGCCGCGCAATTTCAAGCAGTTGATCCCGGCCGATACGCCGCGCGGGCTGATCTCCGTTCGTGTTTGCCATGGAATCTCCTCAGATGCGCCCGCCGGCCATCCCGCCGGCCATCGCTGGGACAATGGAGACGCGGTCGTCGTCGGCCACGGGTGTGGCAAGCCCTTGCAGGCTGCGCACCTCGTCATCGTTGACGAACACATTGATAAAGCGCTTGATCTCCCCGTTGCCGTCAATCAACTTGTCGGCCACGCCGGGGTAATCACTGTCGAGAGCCTGGATGAGCCCACCCACATTCTGCGCGGGTACGCTCACTTTGGATTGGCCGGATGTGAAGCGGCGCAACGGTGTGGGAATCAGAACTGTTGCCATAATCTCCTTCATTCAATGTGGGACGCCGAAGAAACAACTGAGAAGTGTGTGCAAACAAAGCGCCGGGATCATCGGCAGATGAACCCGGCGCACACGTGCGGCTGTGAACAGAATCAGCGGCCCCGAGACAATCAGTCGGGAGCGTCGACAACAAGCTGTAACACGAACGCTACGGTGAAAAGCGCAAGCCCATCACCTGCTCGATTGGCGCAATCGCGGGGCATCCGGCCTCATGCCGGCGGCTCCCGCTAGCGACACAAGCAAGTGATCAAGTTGGGCGAGTGAAGCACCGAAGCGGTCATATTGAAGACAAATCCTTCAACATCAAACGAAAGGTTTTCAGCAAGTGGGCAGAGTATAACCGGGCGCGTGGCCGCTGTCAAGTAACCTTCATTGCACAGCGCGCGGCTGATTTCAGGTGGCACGGCAGGATGCATGTCGCGCAGCGAGACGAGCAGCCCGGAAGTGGACAACATAACTCCTGTTACGCAGAGACTCGAGCCTTCGTAGCGGGGGGCTTCCAGCCCTCCGGTTGTGGTCGCACCAATACCGCAGCGGAAAGGCTCCGCGCCCTCTGTAATTGTTGCTGCGCACGGAACACTCTCACCTCACCCTGTGTTTTCGGTGACGCAAGCAAAATGAGGGCACGGAGGCCCTCCGCTACGGCGAGATGCGCACGCTGCAATGCAACGTGGCGGGGACCGGGCTATGGCCGGAGGGCTGGAAGCCCCCCGCTACGAGAAGCAGCGTTATCCGGACCAACAAAATGAGGGCACGGAGGCCCTCCGCTACGGCGAGATGCGCACGCTGCAATGCAACGTGGCGGGGACCGGGCTATGGCCGGAGGGCTGGAAGCCCCCCGCTACGAGAAGCAGCGTTATCCGGACCAACAAAATGAGGGCACGGAGGCCCTCCGCTACAGCGAGATGCGCACGCTGCAATGCAACGTGGCGGGGACCGGGCTATGGGCTGAGGGCTGGAAGCCCCCCGCTACGAGAAGCAGCGTTATCCGGACCAACAAAATGAGGGCACGGAGGCCCTCCGCTACGCCACTGCGTAACAAGGGTACATCATTGAGAAGAAGCGTACGGGGTGTGCCGTTTGGCCGAATTCTGCGCTGCCGCGGGGTAACAAGTTGCATTTGCGCGCCCCATCAGGTAAACAAAGGTAGGCGCTGCCTCATGCGCGCTTGTTACTCTTCCCGCTAACCGATTCAAGGGACAGTTCATGGGCTTTTTGAAGCGAATGATGGGCGGTGGCGCGCTCGATGGTGCGAAGCTTGCTGCCTCGCCACTCCTTGCCGAATATGCGCAGATTCACCTGCTTGCGTGCTTCACGACGCCGCGGCCGCTGCATGGTCCGGGTGAACGACAGCGCTGGAGCCGAGCGCTCGCGCAGCCCTATGACGAGACGATTCAGCGTTTGGTGAAACAAGGCTGGCTCGAACGGCAGGGTGACCTCTACCGGACAACCGTCGCGGCGCAGCCTGCGCTCGACGCATACGACGCGCGCTGCGCGGCCGAGAAAGCTGCGGTGATGCCGCGCGTGCGTGCGGCCCTCGAGGCCCGCGACACAAGCGAGGCGCTCGAGCTGCGCCGCCAATACGAGTCAAGCTTCCCACTGGGCGAAGCCGGTTGGACCGGACCCGAACCGCAACTCAGCCATTCTGCGCTCACACGTCGCATCCTCTTCATGAATCACCGTCTGCTGGAGGGGCTGAGCCCGGCTACGATCGATTGGCTCAAGCTCTACGCGGCGGAGCAGCATCTCTGGGGTGCGCACTGGAGACTTTCCGCGGCGGAGGTGCCCGCATCGGTGCAGGAGGAGCTCGCGTCCCCGGAGATGGACGGCGCGGAGGCCGCCTATTGGAAGGCCAATCAGATGGCGCTCTATGTGGACAACCACGAAACCTGGCAGCGCTGCAAAGGCGGCGACCATGTGCGCCGCCTCAAAATCGTTGGGCCGGATGACGAGTTCACCTGCGCCGCCTGCAAACCGCTACTCGGCAAGGAATACCTGGTAGCGCGCGCTCCGGAGCTTCCCCCGCTTGAGTGCACCAGCCTGCGCGGCTGCCTCTGCCGCTACGAGCCGGTGTTGGAAACCTACGAAGAGTAGTCCAAAGTCGTACCGGCACGAGAACAACATCTTGACGCAGAGGCGCAGAGGCGCAAGGAAACGCAGAGAACAGCGAGATGTTGACTCAGCCCAGGTGGTTGCTTTTCCGCTGCGCCCCTTTGCGTCCTCGGCGCCTTTGCGTTGAGCTGTTCGTAGTCAATGTGGAGTTCATCCCGGTTTCACTGCCGTTGCACACTTGCAGGACGCAGCAATTAGGGTCACTGCCGAATTGGCTCGGTATACGCCGCGCTACGTCCGTGTCTCCGATTTCCAGCGCTGTTGTGACCGGCCTTGCGCCCTTCTACTACGGCAGCACCTGGAAATTCAACCTGTACGGCGCTTGCATTGGCGTTGTGGCCTCAACATTGAAGATGGTGGCCGTGTATTCATTGTCGGCCGACGGCAATGGCATCGCAGGTGTCCAAACGAATGTGTCTGCACCTTGTGCCGACACCGTGCCGGGCAGCGTTGCGCCCGCTTTGTCGCGCACGGCGATCACGGACTGTGCATCCTTCGCGCTTACAAAGATCGAGAAGGTGGCGCGCACGCTTTCCACCGGCCCGGCGCTGTCGGGCACAGGCGCAACCTCCTTCACCAGCGGGTCGCGCCAGCTCTGGACGCCGCGTCGGTCATCCGGCCCGCCGTTGCCCCAGTCGGTGGCGGTGTCCTCAATCAGCATGGTGTTCTCGGGCGATTTGCTCACCGTCACCTGGCGGTTGGTGTAGCCTGCAATTGTGCCCCATTGCTCCACAGTCTCCCACGAGCCGCGCGTATATTTGTACTGGAGAGGCGCGCCATCCTTGGCCGCCACCGTCACCTCCCAGATGCCGTCGCCTTTATACGTCAAGGGGACGCGCGCTGGGTCGTAGGGAGCGCCGAAGACTGCCGGATCATCGCCGGCCAGGTAAATTTGCGCGTCCGGCGGCGTCTCGGGCGGTGCCAGCATGCGGAAGGTCACCTGCACGGTGCTCAGTTCCGCCGTGCGCGTAATGGCCTTCGACGGGGGCGATTGATTGAAGGCGTTGTCGATCACCGTCACCGTGTACGAGTAGGTGTGCCCCGTGGTGACGCTGGTGTCGGTGTAGATGTTGGTGGTTTTCGGCGCCTCGATTTGGGTGGCGCAGCCTGTTTCGCCCGCTGTCACGTCGGCGCGGCAGATGCGATAGAAGGCAAGATCGGGCGGGCGCGAGACGCGCCACGCAAAGGAGACCTCGTTGGGGGCGTTGCTGATGGGATCCATGCGGAAGGGCGCTTTGGGCGCTTCCTGGTCGGCATTAGCAAGGACCTTCAACTGGCCGCTGTCGGAAAGCGTCCACTCCTGCCCCTGGTTGGTGCTGAAGCGCCACTTGTAGATTGCCTGCCCCGTCGCCTCGGGCAGGAGCGTCGCGGTGTAGATGTCGCCATCGAGTAGCTCGCCCGCAAAGACGCCGGGCGTCCAGGTGAAGTCGGCCACGCCTTCGGGCAGGAGGCCGAGTTCAGCGCGCAGCCCCGGCGCCGCGCCCACCGCCTCGGTAAGCCCCGGCGCCAGCACCACGCCGCTGATCACGGCAGTGGGTGTAATGGCAGAGAGCGTGTGGGTGATCGCAACCGGGCCGCCCAGTTGCGCCGCCGTGATGGGCACGTAGGGAGTGGCCGACGCGACATCGCTGCGCGCACTGATCATGCCGTTGTCGGCAAGCATGGCCACCCGGTAGAAATAGGTTTGGCCATTTTGCACGTCCGTATCCACAAACTGGTTGTTAGCCGCCAGCATGGTGCGAGCGATCTCGCTGTAGCCACCATCCACAGGCGAGCGATAGATAACCACGCGCCGCAGGTCCGCGGGCGCGCCTACCGTGAGGGTGACCGCATTGCCGCCGGCAATTGCCTCCAGCGTGGGCGAGACAGGCCGCGTCAGATCGACATCCGGCGCAGTCAGGAAGATGCGAAAACTCCTGTTGTCTACGTTAAACGTCATGGGGCCTTCATAGCCCACCTCGGGCTGGTCGGTCTCGTGCGAGTCGTAGCTGAAGCGCGTGCCGTAGGGAAGCAGCCCGTGCAGGTCCACTGTCACTTTCTTGCTCTCGAGACCGCGATTGATGGCGACCACAGCCGCGCCGGTTTCATCGCTGCGCAGGTAGGCATAGACGCCCGCATCATCGGTGAGCAGCGTTGTCCAATCGCCCGTGCGCAGGAATGAATGCTGGCTGCGCATCCGGCCCAATTCCTGGTAGAGACCGAGCAGCTTGGGGTCGGCCTGCCGCCACGCGGGCAACGCGTCGTAGCCCGGCTCATCGGCCCAGGGGTAGGGCTGGCGGTTGTGTGGGTCGTCGCGCAGCGGGTCACTGCCGAAGCCCACAAGCCCCACCTCATCGCCATAGAAGATCGTGGGTGCACCGGGCAGTGTGAACTGCAGCACCGCAGCCAGCGCAAGCCGCGTGCGCCCATCGATGAAGTCATTGGATGGCTCGCCCGTGGCATAGTCGATGGGATCGTGATCGAGTATGCGCACAGCGCGGTTGGTGTCGTGGCTGTCAAGCAGATTCATGGCAGTGGCAAAGGCCGCGGGCGGGTAATCCTCCTGGATTGCGCGCAGCGTGCTGTCGAACTGCGTTGCGGTGAAGGGCTGAATCTGCGGGTCGGTTGTCTCGGTGAAGGGCGTGTCGCGGAGAAAGCCCAGCACGCTGAAGGCAAAGCGATAGTTCATGGTCGTGTCGAACTCGTCGCCCAGCACGCGCTCGCGCACGGCTTGCTCGGGCCACGTTTCGGCAACCAGCAGCGCATCGGGGTGCGCAGCTTTAACGACGCTGCGATACTCCTCGAAGAAGGTGGGATTGACGGCCACCACATCGGGCACGGTGTCGACGCGCCAGCCAGCGACGCCCTCCTTGTCGAGCCAGAAGTTGGCAATACCCTCTTTGCCCAGCCAGTTGTCGATCACCGATTGGTCCGCGGTGTTGGCCTGCGGCAGTGTGGAGATGCCCGCAAAGCCGCGGTAGTTGGCATCCCCCGCGCAGACGCCGCTGCCTGCCGGCTGCGCCGGTTCGATCAGGTACCAGGGACGCCAGGCGCTGGCCACGTCTTCGCACGCACCCACTTCGGGCCAGCGCGCGTAGCGGTCAAACATGGGGCTGTCGGAGGAAGTGTGATTGGGCACGGCGTCGAGGATCAAGTGCATCCCCCGGCGGGCGACTGCCTGCGCGAATTGGTCAAACCAGGCCATGCTCGCGGCAGGGTCATCGCGCACGGCCAGGTTGTCATCCACGGCGCGGTAATCGCGCGCGTCATAGCGGTGGTTGGTCACCGCCTCCTGAATGGGGGTGAAGTAGATGGTGTTGACGCCCAGCGTCTGGAGGTAGTCAAGTTTCTCGGCGACGCCCTGCAGGTCGCCGCCGTAGAAGGTCGAGTTCCACGTGGCATACCAGGGATTGGAGGGGTCATTAGGGTCGGGATCGGGCACGATCGTGTTCCAGGGAGAGACCGGGAAGATTTCGCCGCGCTCCTCGGGGTAGCCGAAATCCCCTTTCTGGGGATCATTCGTCGGGTCGCCGTTGCGGAAGCGATCGGGGAAGATCTGGTAGATGATGGCGTTCTCCGCCCAGCTGGGCGCTGCAAAGCCGGGAACATAGGTGTAGATATCCCAGCCGGCGTCTGTGCCGGGGCGTGCAGGGAAGGGTGCGCCGGAGCCACCGTCGTATGCGGGCATGTTGCCATAGATGCGCGGTGCATCGTCGGCGTAGTAGAGTGTCGCGTCGCCGTCGCCCAGCTCGAACTTGTAGTTGTGGACCACGGGCGTAGCGCCCACGTCGAACGTCGTCTCCCACCAGGCAAAGCCGTCAGCCGCTGACACCTGCGCCATGGGCTGCGAGAAGGCGCTCTCGGTGGAGAGGGTGTCGACAAGCAGGCGCACGCGCTCGACGTCGTTCTCTGCCGTGCGCAGGCGCAGCGTCACCTCAGTGCCTGCGGGTACGGCGCCAAAGGGGACGCGGAAGGCGTCGCTGCGGCTGTCGTGAAGAATGGCTTTTTCGGCAAAGCGGCCGTCGCCCAGTGCTGCGGGTGGCTCGGGCGGAGGCGCAGCGAGCGGTTCGCCACCCATGACAACCACCACATCATCCACCGTGACCGTGATGGCGTGGCTCTGCGCATTGTACGCAAAAGTAACGGGGCTCTCGGTCGCCACGGCAAAGGGGATGTTGTCGCCCCCGCGCACGCCGCCGCGGCCGTAATTCTCGTCCCACGTACCATTGAGTGCGACCTTGAACTCATAGTCGCCGCGCGGCAGCGTGACGGTGAGCGTGTAGATGCCGTCGCCGTCGGGGTCGGCCCCTGCCACCGCGGGATCGTCCGGAGCCCAGGAGGGCGCGCCAATCGCCTGGCCGTAGTTGCCGGGGAAGGAGACAGTCGGTGCGTTTTGCGCCTGGGCAACCAGCCCCGTGGGAATGAGCGCAAGGAGGATAAACGCGAGGCAAAGCAGCAGACGATTCCAGCGGTGTAGCGGGCCGGCCATAAGCGCCCTCCCTGGAAATGACGGTTGGAGCAGAAAACGTGTACGCAGAAACGACGGAAACCGCAGAAACTGCATGAAACTCACGACTCGCTGTCCGACCGCCTGCCTTTTCCGTTGTTTCCGTTGTTCCTGCGTACTGCGGTTTCAGCTTCAGGGGCGAACGATGACTTCGGTGCCGAGCGGTGCCCAGTCGTAAAGCGCCTTGGCCTCGTCAACGCGCATGTTGACACAGCCGTGGCTCACAGGCGTGCCAAAATCGTTGTGCCAGTACGCGCCGTGCACGGCAAAATCGCCCGAGTAGTACATGGTCCACGGCACGTCGGGCGTGTCGTAGTCATCGCCCTTCATGTGCGCCTTCTCGTACTTCAGGTAGGTTGCGAAGGTGCCCGGAAGTGTCCGGTGGCCGGGCATACCCGAACTGATTGTTGCCTGGAGGAATGGTTGATCACCTTCCCAGGCGGTAAGCGTCTGGTCGCTGAGGTTGACCTCAATCCATTTGCGGCCGTCGGTCGGCTTCTCCTGAGCCAGCGCGACAAGGGCGGAAGTCGCAACAGCGACCGGTGTTTCAGCGACTGTGGGACTCTCTGCGGCACCAGGTGTTTCGGCGGCGCGCTGGCGTCGACGTCCCGGTCGGTGCGGGCGCCGGTGTTTGCGTCGGCGCCGGCGACGCTGCGCGGGCAGGGTAACCAGTTGAGTTACCCGGTTCAAGGTGTTTAGGACACCGAGCACGCCCACCGTTCGTGCGGAGGCGGCCTGCGTCTGATTGGCAATGGAGATGGGTGCGAAGTACTCGTCGTAGTTGAAGTCGTTGCGCACGACACGCAGGCGCAGGATGTGATTGCCGTCGGGAAAGATTGTGCTGTCGACCGTCTGCAGGATGGCCGGGTGCGGGCGCGGCGCGTCGCCAACACCCACAAAGAAAGGCTGCTCGGGGTCGCCACCCACGAGCAGATCGAGCTGCCACTTGAGAAAGTCTGCATCATTTGCCACGGCAACTATCGACTGTACACCGCGTACGGTCGCGCCTGCGTCGGGCCGGACAATGCCATTGGGCGACTGTGCCGCAGCGGTGTAGGTCGTCTGGAAGAAGAGCGCCGCAACGGCCAGCAAAATGGTCGTAGCACGCGCGAGCCATCCTCTTGCGTGTGTGCGGCGCCGGCGCACACCAAGTATTTGAGAGTCTTGCACAGATCCTCCTCGCAAAGCCCAAACCCGGAGCGCTGCATGGAATGGGTACACTGTAGAATAGAGAGTGCGAGCAGGCAAACGCCGATTACCGGCGCTTAACGCGCCGCAGCGTGCCGCCCCCCTGCGGCTCAGTGTACCTCACAAGGAGGCTTAAAATATGGACCATCTCGATGCAATTCGCGAACTGCGCTTCCCTGCGCCGCTGCCGGAGCGGTTGATTCAAGTGCGCCAGCATGTGGATTCGCCACGGGTAGTCCATGTGGCCGCAGCAGTGGAGGCGGCGCTCCAGCCGTTGCTGCCCGCGCTGAAGCCAGGAGAGAAGGTGGCCATCGGTGTGGGCAGCAGAGGCATTCACAATTTGCCGCTGATTGTGCGGGCGGTCGTCGATGCGCTGCTTGCGCGGGGGACGCATCCCTACATTGTCCCGGCCATGGGCAGCCACGGCGGCGCCACCGCTGAAGGGCAAATTGGCGTGCTCGAACGGCTCGGCGTCACGGAGGAGAGCGCAGGCGCGCCGATTGTTGCCAGCATGGAGGTCGTCGAGATTGGGCGTGTGCCCGGCGGGCCGTCAATCTACCAGGGCATCGATGCACACAGCGCCGATCACACGCTGCTCATTGCGCGCATCAAGCCGCATACCGACTTCCGCGGCAGGATCGAGAGCGGCCCCTCCAAGATGGCGGTGATTGGCCTGGGCAAGCGCACCGGCGCGGAGGCGATGCACGTGGGCGGCACAGCCTCATTCCAGCAATTTCTCGCGCGTGGTGCGGCAGTTGGCGCGCAGCGAAGCAACCTGCTGGGCGCCCTGTGCATCCTCGAAAACGCGCACGAAGAGACGGCGCGCATCACATCGCTGGCCGCGACGGAATTCGGCGGCCCGCTGGAAGAAGCGCTGCTTGTCGAGGCGCGGTCGCTGCTCGGGCGCATTCCCTTTGCTGAGGTCGAGGTGCTCGTGGTGCGCGAAATGGGCAAGGAGATCAGCGGCACCGGTTTTGACACCAACGTGATCGGCCGACTGCGCATCCCCGGGCAGGATGATCGCTTTGGCGACTTCTTCACGCCGGTGCTTGCCGTGCTCGACCTCACGCCCGGCACCCACGGCCACGCCTCGGGCATTGGCCTCGCCGATGTAACGACGGCGCGCCTTGTGCGCAAGATTGACTGGACTGCAACCTACACCAACGCAATTACCGCAGGAATCTTCGGCCTCCAGCGCCATGCGCTGCCCATCACCATGGCCGATGATCAGCGCGCGCTTGAGGTGGCCGTGCGCTGCTGCGCACGCCCCATTGCCGATGCGCGCGCTGGCTCTTCGTGCGCAATACGCTGGCCCTGGATGAACTCTGGGTGAGTGAGTCGCTGCGCGGCGAAATCGAGGCGAATCCGGCGCTTGAACTGGTGGGCGAAACAGCGCTTCACTTCGACATCCACGGCGCCATGCAAAGCCCCTGGCGCATGGCGCCCTGACAATCAATCCGTCGTTACACCACCCTATTCCCGACCAGGGCAGCCGCATTGACTTGCCTGAGCGCGCGGGCGCGCTTAGAATCCAGGACATCCCGCATGCACTTGCGCCAGACCAATCCAACGCCATGACCGCTCCCGAACGTGCCGGCTCAAGTGACACACTCCATCTGTGGAGTCAGGTGAACTATCTGGCTACGCTTCCGCCCAGCGTGGTGGAGGCGCTCGCTGCTGTGGCCACACGACGCAGTTTTCGCGCCGGCGAGATGCTCTTCATCGAGGGAGAGCCGGTGGCAGGGCTCTTTCTGGTTGAAAGCGGCCGTGTCAAGGTCAGCCGCTTCTCGCGTGAAGGGCGTGAGCATACGCTGCATCTTGTGGGCCCGGGGGCAACGTTCAATGATGTGGCAGCGCTCGATGGTGGCCCCAACCCGGCGACGGCCATTGCAATTGACGACGCGATCGTCTGGCGAATTGATCGGGCCGACCTTCACCGGGTCGCCGTCGCACAGCCATCCCTGGCGTGGGCGCTTATCGAAAGCATCGCCCGCCGCACCCGTGATCTGGTGGCGACCGTACAGGACCTTGCCATGCGCAATGTGCGCGGCCGCCTGGCCCGCCTGTTGCTTGAGCAGGCTGAAGCCGCCGAACGGGGCGATCCGCCCGAGTCAATGACGCAGGAAGACATGGCCGCGCGTCTCGGCACGGTGCGCGAGGTCATTGGCCGCGCGTTGCGTGCGCTCGCCGCGGACGGCATCGTTGAGGTTGACCGCAACCGCATTATGGTGCTCGATCGCGTGCGCCTCGAGGATGAGGCGGAAGTCTAGGGGTCGGGAGTCGGGTCTGGTGACGCGAACGCAAAGGGGTCAGCGGCAAGTGAGCCGCTGACCCCTTTTTTTCTCTCTGGCGCGGTTCGATCCTGTCGGGCTTCTATCGCGTGAGCTCATGCTGGAGTGGTGCTGCAGAGGGGAGCGGCGCCTGACTGAGATACATGGCAGGTAGTCACCACCACAGCGCCGAATGGCAGCACAGTCGACGGCGCGCGTCGATGGAGCAGCGGTTGCAACAAGGCAGCCATCAAGCTGGTTGGTAGTCCTTTCATTCAGCCTCGCTGCAAGTGCAGCCGTCGCAAACCCTTTGCGGGCGGAGAACAACAGGTCCAGCAAGTCTTGCGCCGTCACCGGAGCCCTGCCGGAAATTGCAGCACCGGATCGAGTCGCTTCGTTATTGTCCCTTCTCCATTGCTGCATCTCGCAAAAAACTTGCATTACGTAGCGGGGGGCTTCCAGCCCTCCGGCAGTTGTGCCGAAAAGTCGGAGGGCTGGAAGCCCCCCGCTACGATTCATAGGCGCACTTGCAAGACGCAGCACCATGCGGAGTTGGGAAAAACGCGCCACCATTGCCACGCAAGCTTCTTGACGGGGCGAAGTTGTCTTGCGCCCTTCTCCGCTCTATGGATCGGGGATAAGATGCTGCTAGCGCTCGCCTTCGCACATCTCTGACTTGGGAGACGCCCCGGCGAAATCGCCATAAAAGGTGCTTGACAACGCTCATTCGGCATGCTACCATAGGCTCATCCATGAATGAATTTCGCTAGTTGCATATATATTCACATCCGCCACGCCCGCAAAACCCGATCGGTTTGATCCATATGGAAGCTTCCGCCAGTGGCGCGCCCTTTGCGTCCAATCTGCGCGTTGCACTTGAACAGGGTGCGGGTGTCTTGCGCTTGCGTCCCGCCTGGGTCCCGCGCAGCTTTACCGCACCTGGACGACGCCTGCGCCTCCATCCTGATGACTACTACGCGCTGGGCAGCGCACGCGGCGGCATCTGCGAGCGCTGGATTGCCTCCACTGTGCGCGCTGAAAACGGGCCTCTCGCTGCCGCAGATGAGGGGCTCAGCTACGCCATCGCACCCGACGGCGCGCCCTTCCTGCTGCGCGATGCAATTGAGGACGCGGGCGACACACTGCTAGGCGCAGACGCGATGGCCGCGCACGGAGGCTGGGTTACGTTGAGCAAACTCTTCGACAACCGCCATCCACTGCCCCACCACATGCACCACAATGACGAGTTTGCCGCGAGGGTGGGACGGCTGGGCAAACCCGAAGCCTACTTCTTCCCGGCGCAATACAACGAAACGCTGGGTGCGTTTCCATTCACCTTCTTTGGTATTGAGCCCGGCGTATCCCAGGGCGAAGTCATCGACTGCCTTAAGCGCTGGGAGACGGGCGATAACGGGATTCTTGACCTCTCGCGCGCCGTACGCGTTGCGTGTGGATACAGGGTGGGATGTGCCCCCCGGCATTCTGCATGCGCCGGGCACCCTTTGCACCTACGAGCCGCAGCGGTCAAGCGACGTCTTTTCGGCATGGCAGTCGCTGATTGCCGGCTTCCAGCTCTTCGACCGTGCAATGCTTGTGCGCGACGTCCCGCCCGAGCACCATGAGGACTACGACTACCTCATCAGCATGCTGGATTGGGAAGCGAATACCGACACACACTTCCGCCGGCACCGCTTCTGCCCGCCGATTGCCACAATGCAAAATGACAATGAGGCGGGCTACACAGAGCGCTGGATTGTCTACGGCAGCCCCTGGTTCAGTGCCAAGGAGATTGCCGTGTTGCCTGGCCGCACTGTGACAATCAGCGAGCCGGCCGCCTTCGGTGCGCTCTGCGTACAGGGGCGAGGCAGCTTTGGCGCACACGCCGCCGCCGCACCCTCAGTGCTCCGCTATGGCCAAATGAGCGAGGACGAGTTCTTCGTCGGCGTCGGGGCCGCGCGGCAGGGCGTCACAATCAGCAACACGAGCAGCACCGAGCCACTCGTCTTCCTCAACCACTTCAACCCCGGCCACCCGGGGGTTCCAAGCCACGAATCTCAGTCCGCACACGAGGAGCTTTGATGTCTACGCCCTGGTTCAAGAAGAGCAGCCGCCGTTTGCTGCTTGACATGCACATTGACGACTGGAATCCCGAGTTTCTGTCCCAGTTTGATCCCCATGTGCTGGTGGAGAACCTGCGTCTGGCCAATGTGCCTGCGCTGATGATCCCTGCCAACACGCACGCGGGCCTCTGCAGTTGGCCAACGCAGGTGGGCATTGAGCACGCAACGCTCAAGGGCAAGGACATGCTGGGGCAGGTGATTGAAGCCTGCCACGCCGCCGAGATATCGATGTCAGTCCTCTACTACTGCACGGTCTACATCGAGCGCTATGGCGACCTGCATCCAGAGGCGCGCATTGTGGATGCGACCGGCTACGACGGCAAGTTGCTCAATACGTCAGAGGGCTAGCCGCGCCGCTTCAGTGTTGTTTGTCCCAACAACGACGCCTACCGTGACTTTGTGCGTCGCCCAACTGACTGAACTGTGCGAGGGATATTCCTTCGAAGGCGTCTGGCCCGACATGACCTTCTGGCCCACCGTCTGCTATTGCGAATCCTGCCAGGCGCGCTACCAGGCCGAGGAGGGGCGGGAGATTCCGCGCACAATTGACTGGCGCGACGGTGAATGGCTGCGCTTTCAGCGTGCACGCCAGCGCTGGGTCACCGACTTCTGCTATCTCGTCACCGACACGATCAAGGGCATCAAGCCCGACGTGACCGTCGCGCACCAGTCGCAGACCTTCACCGGAGACTGGCTCTTCGGCCCCTCGGTGGACGCTTCGCAGGCCTCCGACTGGCTCTCGTGCGACTACTACGGCAACGCGCGACCAGCTTGTCGCTCTATGCCAAACTCTTCTACGGTCTGAGTCAGCGAGCATCCCTTTGAGCACCTGAACGCATGGTGCTGGCCGCACATTCACGAGCACACCCTGCAGCGCACGGCCGAGCACTGAAGGCGCTCTCCTATGCGGCGCTCTGCCAATCACGGGGCGGTTTCGTTCATTGATGCCGTCGACCCCATGGGTACGCTCAACCGCCACCACTACGAGGTAGCCGGCAAGGTCTTTGCCGAGGTCGCACAGCACGAAGTGAACAGCGGCGGCACGTTTGTGCAGGATGTCGCCATCTATTTCTCATTTGATGGTCTGTTTGATGTCGACCAAAGTGGCCAGCCTGTCGCTTCTGCTGGATACAACTTCCAGCCCGGGCAGCAGCTCGGCTCCGCAAGCGCGCACCGCAACGGCGCCATTGCGCTGGCCCGACAACTGATGGCTGCCAATATTGCGTATGGCGTCATTACGCGCAAGGATCTTGCGTCACTTGAAAGATTCCAGGCAGTGTTGCTGCCCAATGTAGCGCTTCTTGACAATGAGGAAATGGCGGCCCTGCGCACCTATGTCACCAATGGTGGCAGCCTCTATGCAAGCAACCTAACTTCATTAATCGGTCCCGAAGGCGCTCGGGACGATTTTGGTCTGGCGGACCTTCTAGGCGTTCACAGTTCCGGGGAACGGTTTGATGTCATCAGCTACGTTGCGCCTGCTGAAGAATATGGGCAACTCTTCGCGCCATTCACGCGGCAGCTATCCAGCCACGCTTTGGGACTATCAAGTCAAGGTTGAGGCCGCTTCGGGAGCCGAGGTTCTGGCGACGGTCGTGCTCCCCTATACCGACCCTCAGGGGGAGCGTTATGGCGAAATGCTCACCGACCCGCCTGGAATCTGGACGGAGTCGCCATCGGTGGTTCTCAATCGTGTCGGCAAAGGCCAGGTGCTTTACTGCGCCGGCGCGCTTGAAACCTGGAACCACGCTGGCCTCCAGTCACTCTTCCGCCGTCTGCTCGGGCTGCTGCTCAAACGTCCCCTCAGCCTTGAGTCAAATGCCCCCGTACAGGCCGAATTGACTCTCTTTCACCAGCCCGATCAACAACGCTACGTTGTTCACATGCTCAATTTCCCTGCTGACCTTGCGCTTCTGCCGCTCATTGACCTGACTGTGCGCCTCCATTTACCGAATACCGAGGTGACGGATGTCATGGATCTGGTTGGCAATACTTCACTTGCCGCAGAGCGTGAAGGAGAATGGCTCGTCATTTCAGTACCCAGACTCGATGCTTACCTGCAGATTGGGGTTACATACCAAGTACCGGTTACCTGATCGAGGATTATTCCAGCGCACCATTCGGCCGTGCTCTAGATAGGAGGTGCATTCGTTCGAGAATTGCTGCGCAACTCCAAATGCTTTTTGCCTTGCCCAGTTGTACGTCGCAGTACTGAAGTCCGTAACTGGCACGTCAATAGTTCGGCACCGACAACCATCCCTTTCAGACTTGCGGAGGAAACAATGCGTAACAGATTGCTGACCGTTGTCTCTGTATTTATCATGTTGTCCATGATCCTCACCGGCTGCGCGGCCCCTGTAGCACCCGCTGCGCCCGCTGCCCCATCGGATTCGGCTGCCGCTGCACCGGCCGACGCAGTGGCTGCACAGCCCTCGTCCCCGGGCGAGCTCAAGATTTGGCTGCTCACGGACGACCCCGAAGTCTGGGATGGGATCGTCGCCGACTTCAACGCCGCTAACCCTGAGATTAAGACCACATGGGAGGGGCGCTCCATTGATGGCCACAAGGAAGCCATGCGCCAGGTCATCAACACTTCGGCAGCACCGGACATCTTCTTCATGTACGCCGCAAATGGCCCGGGCCTTGGCGGCTACTACGTCCTTGCCGGCGGCGTCGAGGCACTCGATCGCTTCTATGAGCAGTACGGCTGGACAGAGCGCTTCACTCCTGCGGCAGTTGCTGCATCGAGTTGGGATGGTCAGAAGTTTGCAATCCCCTTCCGCGTACGCACCATGGGCCTCTTCTACAGCAAGGCTGCGTTCGAAAAGGCCGGCATCACTTCCGTCCCCACAAACTACGATGAGCTCGTTGCGGCAAACGAAAAGCTGATCGCCGCCGGTATTTCCCCTCTCGCGATGGGCGGCAAGTTCAGCTGGATGCCCATGCGTCTTCTCGATTCGCTCGTAGAGACAAAGTGCGGAGCCGAGACGCATGACCAGCTCAAGGCTATGCAGCTAAGCTGGACGGACACACCCTGCACGCTTGAGGCCTTCAGCGAGTTCCAGCGTTGGATTGACGAGAAGTGGATGCCCGAAGGCTTCGCGGGTGTTGCACCAGAAGACACCCACATTTCCGTCTACAGAGGCGAATCCGCCATGATGTACGAAGGTGACTGGATTGTGCCCCGCTTCGGCGACGAAGGGCAGAATGCAGATGACTACGGCTTCTTCCACTTCCCCGCGGACACCGGCCGCATCAGCTTCTTCACTGAAGAATTGTTTGTAACCAACACGAGCGAGAACATCGACAACGCAGCGAAGTTCCTGGACTTCGTTAGTTCACCTGAAACACAGGAGAATTACGCAGGCAAGTTCGGTGCCTTGCCCCCCACAGTCAATTCGCCGATTGCTGCTGACGCCTCACAACTCAATATCGATGTCGTTAACCTTGTCGACCAGGCGGCGGGCATCTACATCCCGGGCGACCAGGCCTTCCCGCTCGATGTTGTCAACGAGTACTGGCGTGCGCAGGACTCGTTGATTGCCGGCAAGGTGACGCCGGAAGAAGCACTTCAAATCGTGCAGGATGCGATTGACAAGAACATAACCGCTCAATAGCATCTTTGGTCCGTTCAGGTGGTGGGTGACGCTCGTGTGGTCGGTCACCCACCACCTTTCCATCGTGCGTCGGCTCCCGTATTCTCCCTGAGGACGGCGAGCACTTGTACACAGAGACACACCATGCAAGAAAACCAAGCGAACATTATTGACGAATCGACGCCCCAGCATGTAATGCCGCTGGGTCGGAGCGAGACGCAACGTGGAATCTCACAATTCATGGCGGCACTGCCATTTCTGCTGCCTACTCTCATTATCTATGCTCTCTTCATCCTCTTTCCCATCACCAGTGCCGCTCGACTTAGCTTCTTCAAGTGGGATGGTGCATCGCAACTACGCACCTACGTTGGCGTAGCCAATTATGTCAACTTATTTACGGATGATCCAGTGTTCTGGACTGCGTTCCGCAACTCCCTTATCTGGACCGCCCTCTCGTTGCTCGTGCCAACCTCGCTCGGCCTGCTGCTTGCGGTCGCGCTGAATTCGGGCACTTGCTGGGCGCTCCGTCATGCGCACTCTCTATTACCTGCCCGCGATTATTGCATCAATCGCCGTCGCCAATATTTGGGGTTGGATGTACAACCCGTCGTTGGGAATCATCAACACGCTTCTAAAGGAGGCGGGCCTCGGCTTCATCGTTCAGGACTGGTTGGGTGATCCCGATATTGCCCTCTACAGCGTCTTCGTTGCCTATGTGTGGATGGCAACCGGCCCCAACATGGTGCTATTCCTGGCTGGGCTGCAGGGCGTACCTGTTGACCTGCAAGAAGCAGCGCGTGTAGACGGTGCGTCGAACTGGCAAACGTTCCGCAATGTCACCGTTCCCTGTTTGCGGCCGACTTTCATCATTGTGATTACACTAACGATTGTCAACTCGCTTAAGGCCTTTGACTTGATCTATGGCATGACCTTTGGCGGGCCGGCGCAGTCGACGCAAGTAATGGCAAGTTGGACATATTTCCTTGCCTTTAACGTGCGCCAATACGGTTCAGGCATGGCGTCAGCCATGGTGCTGCTCGCGTTACGCTATTGATAGTAGTTCCCTATTTGCGCTGGACCAGCCAGAGCGACGAAGAGCAGACGACTTGGTGAAGGACCTCTCTCATGTTGAACGCTGATACGCAAGGGCGGGTACCGCCCACAAAACAAAAAAGAAGCGCTGCTCGATCTGGGCATCGGCCACGCGGGAAAACGATCTGCTTTGGATCGCCCTCGCCATTGGCGCTGTGGCTTGGCTGATTCCGTTCGTGTTCATTCTCTTCACTGCACTTAAGCCGCGTGCAGAGCTTCTCAGGGGTTCACCCTTCTTGCCGCCGCTGCGCCGACAAGGGAGAACTTCCAAAGCGCCTGGCGCACAGGGCGCTTCTCAGTGTACGGTGTGAATAGTCTAGTCATTACTGCGACCAAAGTTCCCATTGGCATTTCAGTTGCGGCGCTTTCCGCATTTGCCTTCACGCGCCTGACAGTTTCCCTTCCGTCGTGCAACCTTCATGCTGCTCGTTCTTGGCACAATGATCCCGATGCAGGTGGCGCTGGGCCCCATCTTCACCATGATGTTGAATGCCGGCCTGCTCAGCACTTACCCGGGCATCCTGCTTGCCCTATATCGCGTTTGGGTTGCCCTATCACGTCTTTCTTTTCGCCGGTTTCTTTGCTCAACCATCCCCCGTGAGCTTGGACGAGGCTGCGACCCTGGATGGTTGCTCGCTCTTTGGGTTGTTCTGGCGCATTATCCTGCCGCTCTCGCTACCTATTCTCGCGGCCGTCTTCATCCTGGACTTTGTCTCTACGTGGAACGAGTTCGCGATTGCGCTTGTCATTCTCCAGGATGCAAGTACATGGACCGTGCCGCTGGGACTTATGGCTTTCAAAGGTCAGTTTGCCACAAACTACGGCGCGCTGAATGCGGCGATCATCATCGCCATTGTTCCGGTCGTCATCGTTTATCTTATGTTCCAGAAGTACTTTGTTTCGGGGCTTACAGCAGGGGCGGTCAAGGGGTAGTGGCGGGTTCTTCGGCCAGCCGCTGTGCCGTGTGATGGTCGGTGATAAGAATGTTGATCCACGCGCCGCGCAGCGCGCCGAGGATTGCCTCGTACTTGCGAGTGCCGCCGGCAACGCCGATTGAGCGGTCCACCTGGGCCAACTGTTCGAGGCGCATTGAGACAACCCGCTCGTTGAGCTGCGTGTGGACGGGGCGGCCGTTGGCATCAAAGAAGCGCAGCAGTACGTCGCCAACGGCGCCGCGGCGAACGCAGCAGATCGAGTTCGGATTGCTGAAAGACGTTTCCGCTCGCGGCGAGCAATTTGGAAGGTTCAAGCGCGCCAATGCCCACCAGCGCCGTAGTGACTTGCGCAGAGAAGCCGAGCGCCTCGCGCACGTAGATGTCATCGAGGATGACAGCCAGCGCTGCGGGCGAGCCAACAATCCCTGGTGCCGGCAGAAAGACCGCCTTCCCGCCAACGAGCGCAGCAAAGCGCGATGTCAGGCGGCTGGCGTGGACTTCGGCCGAGGGGTCGCCCACGCCGCCCAGAATCTGCACGACGCGTACATCGCCCTTGCGCGGCACGGCGTGCATCGCGTCAGCCACGGCAAGAAGCGTGCTGCTCCACGAGGAGATGCCCAGGACTTCATTCGGGCGCAAGGTGGATTCGAGGTAGTCGGCCGCGGCGGCGCCTATCTCGCGCTCAATCGTGCGGTCATCGGCGGTGCTGCTGCAGTCAACAACCACGGCGTCGCGCAGGCCATAGCGGCGAATGAGCGCCTCCTCGAGCTCGGTTTGCAGCCCGTGTGGCACGGTCACGGAGATGCGGATGATGCCGCCATCTTTGGCCGCCGCCAGGAGACGCGACACAGTCGGCTGCGAGAGACCCAGTTGACGTGCGATGTCCGCCTGTTTGTAGTTCTGTTCGTAGTACATGCGGGCCACGCGCACAACGAGGCGGATTTCATTCGTCTGCAGCATGCTGGTCTAATTCTTCTAGTTGCTTTGACAAAGGGACTGGACATCTGTTTCCTGAATATATATTCGTTCCGCAGTGAAGTGAAATAGACAATGCGCCGATTGCTTCAATTGTGCTTCCGCTTCGGGCCGATTGTGGTAACGCACTCTGATTCTCTGATTTATGCCGTTGCAGGCGAAGGATAATATTGCCATGCAGGTAGATGAACTCGAACGAAAATCAATTCAATACCGCCGCTCCATTTTGGCCATGATCCACAACGCAGGCGCGGGCCACACGGGCGGCAGCCTCTCCTGCGTAGACTTGCTGAATGTGCTTTACAACAATGTGATGAATGTAACGCCGGAGAACTTTGCCGACCCGACGCATGACCGCTACATTCACAGCAAAGGGCATTCGGTGGAAGCGCTCTATGCAGTGCTGGCGGACAAGGGCTTTTTTGCTGCGTCACAGCTCGACACGCTGGGGCGCGCCGGCTCGCACTGGGTGGGCCATCCCACGCGCAAGGTAAACGGCGTTGAGCAAAACACGGGCGCGCTGGGCCACGGGCTCTCTGTGGCCGTGGGCATGGCAATCGCAGGCAAGAAGGATGGCCTTCCTTTCGCGTCTTCACAATTCTGGGTGACGGCGAGTTGACCGAAGGCTCAGTCTGGGAAGCCTCCATGAGTGCCGCCCACTACCAGCTTGACAACCTGACAATGATCGTTGACCGCAACACGTTGCAGATTTCCGGGCGGACGGAAGCCGTAATGCGTCTTGAACCGCTGGCCGAGCGCTTTCGCGCCTTTGGTTACGAAGTGCGCGAGGTGGATGGGAACAACATTGGCGCGCTCGTTGCGCTCTTTGACGATCTACCCTTCACCCGCGGCAAACCCAACCTTGTGCTTGCCCACACAGTCAAGGGCAAGGGCATCAGCTTCATCGAAGATGCGGCCGATTGGCACCATCATGTGCCAACGGACGCCGAGCTGAGCATCGCATACAGTGAGCTTGATCAAGCCGAAACAAATGGACACGCAAATCATGTCGTCAACACAAGTCGCGCCGCCATCCGCTAACGGTGCTGCGCTTTCAAATCAACAGGTGTTTTCCGACACGCTGCTCGAACTCGCAGAGCAGAATGCGAGCATCTGGGTTGTCACCAGCGACTCGCGCGGATCGGGACGGCTGGTGGCATTCGGCAAGCGGCTGCCGGAGCAGATCATCGAAGTAGGCATAGCCGAACAGAACCTTGTGGGGATTGCTGCGGGCATCGCCGCGACGGGCAAGCAGGTCTTTGCCGTATCGCCGGCCTGTTTCCTCACGGCGCGTTCACTTGAGCAGATCAAGAACGATGTCGCCTATTCGGATCGGCCCGTCAAGCTGGTGGGCATCAGCGCGGGCGTTAGCTACGGCACGCTGGGCACAACGCACCACTCGCTCCATGATCTAGCCGTGCTGCAAGCCATCAACAACATTGACATTGTGGTCCCAGCCGACAACGTTGAGACTCGCGGGGCCGTGCTTGCCGCCGTGAAGCACCCACGGCCGCTCTACATCCGTTTGGGCAAGAGGGCAGTGACTGATTTGCCTTCCGAAGAGCCCTTTACCCTGGGAGAGGCGCGCACCATTCGCCGCGGGCGCGACGTAACACTCATCGCGATCGGCGAAACCGTTGCTGCGGCCTACGCAGCTGCGCTGCTGCTTGCCGAGGAGGGTGTGGACGCCGGTGTGTTGAGCATGCACACGTTGCGCCCCTTTGACGAGCAAGCCGTCCTGGCAGCAGCACGCCGCTCCCACACGCTAATCACCGTGGAGGAGCACAGTGTATACGGCGGGCTGGGCGCCACGGTGGCCTCGCTGCTCATGCAGAGTGGCCTCTGCCGCCCTCTCAGGATCGTCGGCATTCCCGATGAGTACACGCTGACGGGCAGCCAAAGTGAAATCTTCAACCACTACGGCATCTCGGCCGAGGGGCTGGCGCGCACGGCGCGCTCCCTTCTGACCACACACCCAGAGAGCGCAGCGTAATGGCAGGCTTCCTCGCGATTGACCAAAGCACATCCGCCACCAAGGCGCTCTACTTTGATGATGCGGGTGCGTTGGCTGGGCAGGTTGCCATCGCCCATGAGCAAATCTATCCGCAGCCTGGCTGGGTGGAGCACGATGCCGCTGCCCTCTACGCCAACACAATCGAGGCGCTGCGCCAACTGCTTGTGCAGCATCCGGAGGCCGGCGCAGCGCATAGCCTCAGCATCACCAACCAGCGCGAGACCTTTGTCATCTTTGACAGCACAACCGGCAGGCCCCTGCACAACGCCGTCGTGTGGCAGTGCCGCCGGGGAGAGCCAATCTGTCGCTCCCTGGTGGAGGCGGGCCATGAGCCCTTTGTGGCCGCGCGCACCGGTCTGCGCATTGACACCTACTTCCCGGCCTCCAAACTGCGTCATCTGCTGGATGCACGCCCGGAGCTTGCCGCTGCCCTTGCCGATGGCAGCGCACTCTTCGGCACAATTGACACCTACCTGATCTATCGGCTGACGGGTGGTGCGATCTACGCCACCGACCACACCAACGCCTCGCGCACACTGCTCTACGACATTGAAGCGCTGGACTGGAGCGCAGATCTCTGCGCGCTCTTCAGCCTGCAAGGCGCGCGCCTGCCCGAAGTGCGCGAAAGCGCCGCAAGCTTTGGCGCAACAACGCTCGCAGGGCTCCTGCCGTCGCCACTCGAGATTCGCGGTGTTATGGGTGATTCGCAGGGGGCGCTCTTTGCGCAACGCTGCTTTGCACCCGGCAGCGCCAAGGTCACCTTTGGCTCGGGTAGTTCGCTGCTTCTCACCCTTGGGACGGAGCTCGTGCGCTCGCAGCAAGGGAGCGTGACGACCGTGGGCTGGGTGCTGAACGGCGTGCCAACCTATGCGCTTGAGGGGATTACCAATTTCACCGGAGCGACGATTGCCTGGCTGCGCGACCAGTTGGGGCTCATCAAGAGCGCTGCCGAGACCGAGGAGCTTGCGCGTTCCGTGGCAGACAACGGTGGCGTCTACCTGGTTCCGGCGTTTGTGGGATTGAGCGCGCCCTACTGGGCGCCGACGGCGCGCGCACTCATCACCGGGCTCACGCCCTCCAGCACACGCGCCCACGTCGTGCGCGCGGCGCTTGAATCGATCGCGTTCGTCGTCACCGATGCGCTGCGCACCATGGAGGCTGATGCCGGGTTGACGCTGCAGTACGTCCACGCCGATGGCGGCGCTGTACGGAACCGCTTCCTCATGCAGGCCGTGGCCGACATCTCGCAACGTACAGTGCGCGCGGCGCTGCTGCCGGAACTCTCGGCGCTGGGTGCTGTCTATAGCGCAATGGTGGGAAGTGGCATCCAGACGCTGGACGGCCTGGCGGCGCTGCCTGGAGCGTACGAATCCTTCGTGCCCAGCCTCTCTCCTGCCGAGCACGAAACTCTTTGGGCCGGGTGGCAGCATGCTGTGGCTCAGGCGCTTGCCTGAGGCGATCGCGACGGCGTGGAAACGACGGCAAATTTCGTAGCGGCTGCTTCAGCTGCCGTACGTACGGATCGCGCCGCGTCCTCGAGAACGGCAGCTGAAGCAGCCGCTACGCACGCGTTACGCATTTGCGAGACGCATGACTTCATGCAGCATTGGCATAGAAAGATGGTTTATGGCGCGCATTCTCTGTATTGGCGGACCCGGCACGCTCTCAAGCAGCGCGCTGGCGGATTGGGCCGCACGCGGCGACGACGTGACGCTCTTCACCCACACGCAGCGCGGGCTTGAAACGCTGCCGCCGGGCGTAAAGGTGGTCGCCGGTGACCGCAACGACGCGGCTGCTCTCAAGGCAGCCGTGAAGCGTGCGCGGCCGGAGATCGTTGTCGACTTCATCTGCTTTCAGCCGCAGCAAGCCCAGGCCATTGCCACACTGCTCGCCGGTCGAGTGGCGCAGTACCTCTTTGTGAGCACTGTGGACGCTTATGGATTCCCCTTGACGTTTCTGCCCCAGCACGAGGACGACGCGTGTTCGCCACCCCACTCGCCCTATGCCGCCAACAAGCGTGCGTGCGAAGAGCTGCTCGCTGCCGTGCCCAATCTACCGCTGACCATCGCGCGCCCCACCTATTCCTTCGGACCGCGCTTCGTGCTCAGCTTCATGGCGCGCGACCAGGGGGTCCATCTGCTTGCACGCCTGCGCGCCGGCAAGCCCGTGCTCGTGCCGGGGGACGGCACAACGCTCATCCACGCCAGTAGCGCGGATGACGTCGGCCGCATGATTGCGCATCTGGCGGGCGCACCCAGGGCGATTGGCCAGGACTACACCGTGGGCACCCCTGGCTTCATGACGCATGAGAGCTATGTGCACATGTGGTCGGCCGCGCTTGGTGTGGCGCTAGGCGAGGACCTGCCGCCGCCACAATGCGTTCACATCCCCAGCGACTTCATCCTGTCGCTTGATCGCCCCGAACTTCGCGACTGCCTGCTGCGCGAGCTCTCGAGTTTCAACGTCGCCTTCAGCATCGAGAAGTTCCGCAGCCACTTTCCGGAGTTTGCCTGGCAGTGGTCGCCCGTCACCTGGGCGTTGCAGACGGCCCGTGTTCTGCTCGACCAGGGGAAGATTCCCTCCGCAAACGAGCGCATTTTTGACGACGAACTGATCGAGACATGGGAGAGGGCCATGCGCCAGCTGCGCGCACGCCTCTCTGCCGATGCGAAGGGAGCAACCGCCTGATGGACAATTCACCGCAGCAGATTGCGCAGTATGGTCGCTTTGAGCTGACCTTGCCGGGACCAAGCGACGGCAACCCCTTTGTAGATGTGACGCTGGGCGCAACCTTCCAGCATGTGAACCGTGTACTCGAGGCCGAGGGTTTCTATGACGGCGACGGCACCTACCGCGTGCGCATCATGCCCGACGCACCGGGCGCGTGGCGCTACACGACGCACAGCAATTGCCCTGAACTTGAAGGGCAGAGCGGCGCGTTCACCTGCGTGGCCGCCGAGGCGGGCGTCCATGGCCCCGTGCAGGTGGCCGAGCGCTTCAACTTCGCCTATGCCGACGGCACCCGTTTCTTCCCGCTCGGCACCACGCTCTATGCATGGATACACCAGCCGGCGGCGCTGCAGGCGCAAACGCTCGAGATCCTGGCGCTCAATTCCTTCAACAAGGTGCGCATGTGCGTCTTTCCCAAGCACTACCGCTTCAACGCCAATGAGCCTGATCTGTACCCCTTTGCGCTGACGGGTGATAAGGAGGCAGGCGGCCGCTTCGATTTCACGCGCCCGAATCCCGCCTTCTTCCACCATCTTGAGACGCAGATTGACGCGCTTGCGGTGCTTGGTATTGAGGCAGACCTGATTCTCTTCCACCCCTATGACCGCTGGGGCTTTGCCGCCATGGGGCAGGAGAACGACGACCGCTACTTGCATTACGCTATAGCGCGCCTCGCCTCCTTCCACAACATCTGGTGGTCGCTTGCCAACGAGTATGATCTCTTCAAGAACAAATCCACGGCCGATTGGGAGCGCTTTGGCCGCCTTGTGCAAACGCACGACCCCCACGGCCATCTCTGCTCGGTGCACAACTTCGTCTGGCTTGAAGACACCTCCACCCACAACTTCTACGACTTCACACGCCCGTGGGTCACCCACTGTTCCATTCAACACGCCGACACCAAACTCACCGGCCAGTGGCGCGATCTGTACCGCAAACCCATCATCAATGATGAATGCTGCTACGAGGGGGACGTGCCCGACGGCTGGGGCAACTTGACGGGTGAGGAGCTTGTGCGCCGCTGCTGGGATACGACCCTACGCGGCGGCTACGTCACCCACGGCGAGGTCTTCCTTGCCGATGACGAAGTGCTCTGGTGGTCCAAGGGGGGCGTTCTCAAGGGCGAAAGCGCACCGCGCCTCGCCTTCATGCGCCAGATGCTCGAAGAACTGCCCGCCGGCTGGCTCGAGCCGTGCGACGGGATCACCAACACGTGGCTCCCTTCCGCCGCCAGCGCACCTGCTGACAGTCGCCACTACTGGAGCTACTTCGGCGCGCGCCGGCCAGCAGAGGTCACCGTCACCATGCCCGCAAAGGGTGTCTACCAGGCCGAGCTGGTTGATACGTGGAACATGACAATCGAGCCCGTTGGCGCGGAGTTTGCTGCCACAATCACACTTGATCTGCCCCGCCGCCCCTGGCTGGCGCTGCGCATCATCGGCGCGGAAGCGCCATCGGAGCCCTCAGCATGACGATCTCTACTCCCGACCGCAGCACGCGCCTGTGGGAACGCTTCGAGCAGGCCTTCACCAGCCCGATTCGCTACGAGAACCCGTTGCAGGACGCCTGGCTCACCGTCACGTTTGTTGCGCCGTCAGGGCGCAGCGTTACGGTGGACGGCTTCTGGGATGGCGGCGCAACCTGGCGCGTGCGCTTCATGGCCGACGAAGAGGGGGTCTGGGCCTATACGACCAGTTGCACCGACATCGGCAACCCCGGACTGCACGACCTGTACGGCGAATTCCTCTGCACGCCACCCGATTCGACCTGGCGCTTTGGCAGCCACGGCCCGGTGCGCATTGGCGAGAACCGTCGCCACTTTGCCCACGCCGACGGCACGCCCTTCTTCTGGCTGGCGGACACGGCCTGGAATGGCCCCATGCATGCCACACCTGCCGAGTGGCAGCACTACCTGCAGGTGCGCCTTCTCCAGGGCTTCAACACGGTGCAGTGGGTGACGATGCAGTATCTCGGCTCGCCCCACGGCAGCGCCGATGGGGAGATGGCCTTCAGCGGCCATGATCGAGTAGCCGTCAACGCCGCTTTCTTCCGGAGACTTGACGACCGCCTCGACGCCATCAACCGCGCCGGCATGTTGGCCGCGCCTGCGCTTCTCTGGTCGGCGCACTGGTCAATCGATGCGGTGAACGCGCTCAATCCCGGGCTGGTGCTGCCGGAGGATCAGTGCATTTTGCTGGCGCGCTACCAAATTGCGCGCTGGGGCGCGCACCACGTCGTCTGGATGCTCTCAGGCGACGCAAACTACCTGGGCGAGAACGCACCGCGCTGGCAGCGTATTGGCCGCACGCTCTTCGGCGATCGGCCCGCACGCGCCGGTGACGCTCCATCCATGCGGGCGCACCTGGTATGCGACGGAGTTCGCCGCAGACGAGTGGCTCGACTTCATCGGCTACCAGAGCTGCCACTTCAGCGAATCCGACTGGATGCGCTGGATTGTGAGTGGCGAGCCCGCCACGCAGTGGGAGAGCGGGCCGCCCCGCCCTGTGCTCAACATCGAGCCGAACTACGAGTACCATCTGGACCAGAGCGACCTGGGCCGGCGCTTTGATGCGCTGGATGTGCGCCGGGCGATGTATTGGAGTCTGCTGGCATCACCCACGGCGGGGGTCACCTACGGCGGTCACGGCGTGTGGGGCTGGGACGACGGCAGCCGCCCCCCTTCCAGCCACCCGGATTCGGGCATTCCCCTCCCCTGGAAGCAGGCGCTGGAGATGGAAGCGGCGGGGCAGATGATCCATCTGCGCGACCTCTTCACATCGCTGGCGTGGTGGCGCTTGCGCCCTGCCTCCGCGCTGCTGGCACAGCGGCCGGGCGACAGGGACATTGCGCACTTCATCGCCGCCGCGCAAAGCGACGACGGCGCGACGGCGCTCATCTACACGCCCCTGGGCGACCCGATTGCGCTTGCGCAGAGCGCGCTTAAGAGCGCAACGACCACGTGGATCAGCCCGCGCACGGGCGCGCGCACGTCCGCATCCTTCGAATCCGGCGCGACCGGCTTATTGTTCGAACCACCCACGCAAGAGGACTGGCTCCTCTTGCTGACACAAGAACGAGGAGCCTGACATGCAGTGGATACACGATCTCTTTGGCGTCAACAAGCCCATCATCGCCATGTGCCACCTGCGCGCGCTGCCGGGCGACCCCGCCTACGACGCAAACAAGGGGCTGGCGTACGTGATGGAGAAGGCGCGCGCCGATTTGAAGGCGTTGCAGCAGGGCGGCGTCGATGCCGTCATGTTCTCCAACGAGTTCAGCACGCCCTACCTGCTTGAAGTGGAACCGATTACCCACGTGACGATGGCGCGCGTCATCGGCGAACTCATGCCTGAGATCAGCGTGCCCTACGGCGTCAATGTGCTATGGGACCCCAAGGCGACGGTTGAGTTGGCGGTTGCCGTAGGCGCGCAGTTCGTGCGCGAGATCTTCAGCGGCGTCTACGCCAGCGACTTTGGTCTGTGGAACACAAACAGTGGCGAGGTGGTGCGCCTGCGCAACCGTTTGGGCGGCAGCAACATCAAGCTCTTCTACAACATTGTGCCCGAGGCGGCGGTCTACCTGGGCAATCGCGACATTGGCGCGATTGCGCGCTCCACCGAGTTCAACGCCCAGCCCGACGCACTGTGCGTCTCGGGGCTGATTGCCGGCGCGGAGACCGACGCCGCCACCCTGCGCATCGTCAAGGAGGCCGTTCAGAGCACCGCAATCATCGCCAACACGGGCGTGCGCGCCGACAATGTGGAGGCGCAGCTTGCCATTGCCGACGGCGCGATTGTGGGCACAACCTTCAAAGAGGACGGCTACATCTGGAGCGACGTGGACGAGAAGCGGGTGCGCGAGTTCATGCGTCGCCGCCCGTGCGGCGCGCGGCTGAGCACACCACCACACAAGGGAAATCAGGTTATTATGGACCCTCGCTGGAAGGAGCTGGCCCGCATACTCGTCACCTACTCCGCAAAGGTGCAGCCGGGCGAGCGGGTGATGATCGCCATGGGCGAAGTCGAAACGCTGCCGCTGACAACTGCGCTCTACGAGGCCTGTATCAGCGCGGGGGCCCTGCCGCAGGTGCAGTTCCTCTCGGAGACGCTGCGCCACAGCCTGTTGAAGTACGGCAACGATGCGCAGTTGGCATGGGTGCCCGAGATTGAGGCCCAGGGCATGGAGTGGGCCGATGTCTACTTCGGGCTGCGGGGCGCCTACAACCTGCACATGCACGACGACATTGCCGTGGAGCGGCTCGCACGCAACCAGGCGGCGCAGGGCAAGGTGAGCACCCTGCGCTGGCAGAAGACGCGCTGGTGCCTCGTGCGCGTGCCCAACCCGGCCTTCGCCATGCAGGCCGGCTGCGACGACGAAAGCATTGAGCAGATGTTCTTCGACGCCTGCCTGCTTGATTGGGATGCGGAAACGCGCAAATGGGCGGCGTGGGCGGCACGCCTGGATCGCGGCAAGCAGGTGCGTCTTGTCGGCAACGAGACCGACCTCACCTTCTCGATTGAAGGGCGGCGGTGGATGGTGGGCGACGGCACCATCAACATGCCCGACGGCGAACTGGCCACCGCACCCGTCACCTCCACCCTCAACGGCCATGTCACCTTCGAGTGGCCCGGCGTGCTGGGAGGGCGGCTCATGCACGACATTCGCCTCGCGTGGGAAGAGGGCAAACTCGTCCACGCTTCGGCCAGCACGAATCAGCCGTACCTGCAGTCGCATTCTCGCCACCGACGCGGGCGCCAGCCTGCTGGGTGAATTCGCGCTGGGCACAAACCCCCATGTCGACCGCTTCTGCAAGGACATCCTGATCGACGAGAAGATCGGCGGCACGGTGCACATGGCGCTGGGGCGCGCCTACCCCGAGTGCGGCGGCACGAACCAGTCGGCCATCCACTGGGACATCGTCAAGGACATCCGTGAGCAGGGCGCGGTCTACGTCGATGGACGGGTTGTGCTTGCGGGCGGCCGCTTCTTCCCCACCGAAGTCACGCATTAAAGAAGGCGTTCAAGCAGGAACAAGGGAGTGAAAGTTGATAATTGAAGATTGATGAGTGATGAGTGGAAACCGGCATTTACGCTGGCAGACACTCGTTCGCAATCATCAATCTTCAATTGTCAATGTATGTTATGCAGCTGCGGTCAAACACGAACTGATACCGTACGGTAGACTACGCGCGTTGCGCAGCGTCCGGCTTTGAGATGAGGCCGCAAGGTTCCTCGCCGGCGCCGGCCCGTGGCCCGCGCTCGTGCCAATGCGACGACGCTTCGTAGGGAAAGATCACCGGCGCCCTGCCCGCGCTATCGGCTTGCGACACAGTCGCGCTCTTGCGCAGAGCGCGAGCCATGGGCGGCACTTGCGAAGACCATGATGGCCTTTACGGCGTTTCCCGGTGTCCCGGCGACGTTGCATCAAAGGCGACTGCGTAACCTGAGCGTGAACTAAGCATCGTAGCTAATTCCCACTGTACTTTAGTAGATTGTCCTCGTAACGCAATGCTCGCCCATTTACTTGCTGCCACTGCACGACCTCGCGTTGGATCCACCCGCCGCACCAGGCGACCCTGTGGTAAACTTCCGAACCAGCGAAATTGTTGATTTGGCGTGGACTGATGCCGAGCGAACGTAACATGCGGCGAGGGACGCGTGAAACAGTCTCCCTTTACCTGGACACCAAAGCTCCGTTTGTCTGGATTTTGACGGATGCGCGTGGTTCCTGCTGCTCTGGCGGAGTGCGCGCATCTGGCTCAGCTTAGGCAGCGACGTGCACTGCACTCGCTTCAGGGGGGCTGCAACGGAGTTTGAACTCCGGTAGGCAGGCCGCTTCCGCACCACACTCCGGCAATCCTCGTCCCGAGAACCCGCTAACGCTTCATTTACTTCGAACCAGAGTGTTTTGCGCCATTGCTGCCACTGCGGCGGACGTGTCTTCGACTGACGATTTGCAGAAAGATGGTCAATGGAATCCAGTAACGCGAGTTTGTCTTTCGACATCGCTCTGACCAAGATGCACCGCCCGCGAGTTGGACACAGACTTGTTGTGCGTAACCGATTGTTGGAGCAACTGAACTCCTCGCAAACCCTGACACTCGTCATAGCCCCGGCGGGTAGCGGCAAGACAACGCTTCTGAGCAAATGGCTTGAGACTAGCGATTATCCCTATTCGTGGTTGTCGCTGGATGCGCACGACAATGATCTGGGTCTGTTCGCCGCTCTCCTGGTCAAGTCCCTGCGGACTCTGTTCCCGGAAGTAGAGCGAACGCTTGCAATGGTGAGCGGCTTAAGCGTTCCCTCTCCGCGCACAATTGCGCACAGTTTGCTCAATGATCTTGGCGAGGTCGAACAGGACTTCATTCTCGTTTTGGATGACTTCCACGTTGTTCACGATTCCGCGATTCATGAGCTCATTGCCGAACTTCTGCTTCATCCGCTTCCCACCATGCGCCTGATCATTGCCGGCAGGTACGATCCTGCATTGCCGCTTGCCGCGCTGCGCGCTCGAGGTGACGTCATTGAACTGCGCAGGGCCGACTTATGGTTCACAATTGAGGAGAGCAGACACTTCCTGGTTAATTCCATGTTGCTTGAACTCGACGAGACGACCATTTCCGAACTGACGGCCAGCCTTCAAGGATGGCCGGTTGGCCTGCGTCTGACGGCAATGCTCCTGCGGCAACAGTCAGGACGGGCGCTCGCACGGGAGATTCATCCTGACTACCGCTATCTCATGGACTACCTGGCGGAGGAAGTGCTGGCGAATCTGCCGAACTTCATTCAGGAATTTCTCGTCAAGTCCTCGATTCTCGATCGATTGTGCGGCTCACTTTGCGCGGCAGTACTGGAAATGCCCGAGAAGATGGCCAGTGGACAGACCGTACTGGAATGGCTGGATCGCTCCGAACTATTTGTGACGCCGATAGACAGTGAGCAACACTGGTACATTT
The DNA here is from genome assembly GCA_963735275.1 of uncultured Chloroflexia bacterium. Taxonomy (GTDB): domain Bacteria; phylum Chloroflexota; class Anaerolineae; order Caldilineales; family Caldilineaceae; genus UBA5069. The sequence goes on from CAVTKJ010000007.1 coordinate 435,677, forward strand.
GCCATCAGCTATTTCGTGAATTCCTGCAGGGCCGGCTTGAGCGAACGTATGACACGACCGAGATTTCTGAACTGCATTTGCGCGCCAGTGCATGGTACGCAGCAAACAACGAAATTGATGAGGCATTGCGACACGCAGTCGCGTCGGGTGAAATCGCGTCAGCGGTGCACCTTGTAGAGCAATATCGCCACGAAGTCATGAATCGCGGCGCATGGCAGCAGGCACGGCGATGGTTGAATCTCTTTCCGCGCGAGGTAGTTGACGCGCATCCGGAACTGCTGCTTCTTGAAGTATGGATGGCATTCCTCAAGTATGAAGTCGGACAGGTACAGCTCATTCTCGATAAGGTCGAGAGCCAACTCCCTGGCATTGCACCGGAACGTGCCGATCGCCTGCAAGGCGAAGTATTTGCTCGCCGCGCTGCGCTCTACTTTATAGGTGGCAATTTTGCGGGCTGCATCGCTACCGCTCAGAAGTCCCTGGCACTCCTTCCCTTCACTGACAACTACGTGCGTGAATTTGCGAGCATGTACCTGAGCGTCGCGCTCGTGGCAAATGGTGAATTGCAGCAGGCACATGCAGGCCTATCCGGCACAAACAGCACTGGATATGACCAGAACAGCCAGCGCAACATTTCTGCCACGGCCTGCTTTGCATATTGGCTATCTGGCGACCTGGCCGGCATGTTGAAGTCCGCGCTGCGGGTTGTGAACAGCAGTGATGGCACTGATCTCTCCGAGCTCACGACATGGTCGCGCTATCACGCGGGGTTGTCTTACTATCAGCGCAATGAACTGATCGCGGCCAGGGCCTACCTGTTGCCGTTGGCGTTGCATCCCCATTCTGCCAGCTTGTCATGCTTCCTGAACAGCGCCATCATCGTGGCCCGAATCCTCCAGGCGGAAGGCCGCTCGAACGAAGCGCTTGAAGTGGCCGATTCAATCGAGTCCTACGGACTTGAAGTCAAAAGTGAATGGACCTTGTTCAATGCCCATGCCTTCCAGGCCGAGCTTGCGCTCCGACAGGGAAGGGATTCCGCTGCGGTCCGCTGGGCCGAGCAATGCGGACCGTTCCGAGGCCGACCGTTACCTCATTTGTTCATTCATTCCGAGGTTCAGGCGCTGATTCTGCTGGCGCAAGACACTCCCTCCAGCCGGAAAACCGCGCGATCTTATCGACCAGATGAACGACTATTACAGTACGGTCAAGTTTGTGCCGTTCAAGATTCGTGCGCTGGGACTGCAGGCGATGCTCCTCAGCGCCGAAGGCGAAAGGTCGCGTGCACTCGAGGTGCTTGCCGACGCCATCGCACTTGCAGCTCCGGGCGGCTTCCTCCGCCTCTTTGTAGACCAGGGCAGAGGACTCTATCCGCTGCTCGAGGAACTAGGGCCGCAAAGTACGTCGCAGGCGTATATCGATGAAATTCTCGCGGCGTTTGATGCGGACGAAAGACGACTGGCCGACAGAACTTCACGCACTTCCGCAGTTGCGACTACAGCCTCTGAATCCGGATCGCTGACGAACCGTGAGCTTGACGTTCTTCACTTGTTGGCAAAGCGCTACACCGACAAGGAAATTGCTGCGAATCTGGTGATTTCTCCCAAGACAGTCGGCACCCATATTGAGCATCTGAGTGACAAGCTTGGCGTGCATGGCCGGCGCGCCATCGTCGAAGCAGCAATGTCTCAGGGAATCCTCAACTAGCCGCAGTTCCGTCATTCCCCGCACCCATACAATATCCGTAGGATCTCAGGAATTGTTCCCGATGTGCCTTCGCTTCACCCAAGCGTATGCTTGCTGTGGCTCTTTTTATTTCCTGCATAGTCCTAGCGCCGTGACGGGACAACCTCATGTCGGGCACAAACGGCAGTTGCACGATTGAGTTGAGCGGTGCGTTTGACATGGACGTAACCGATTACATCGAGAATGTGAAGGTTCAGGAGCAGGTTGATGAATCGGGAGTCACGCGAGGCACGACTCTTGTGGTGCAAACGCGCGATATGGAAGCCTTCCTGGGCGTCCTCCACTTTGTGGTCAATCGTGGTCACCTGGTGCGCTCGGTTGAATATCGGCAATTTCCTCCCTGCTCGTAACCGGCTGCGTACGGCAGCCCCACAGCGACCGTGTCAAGCAGTTGCGTGACCTCGTGGCCGCCGCCTTACGATTGCTTTTCCTGCCTGTGCTTTTCCTCGCGTCCTTGCGCCCTTGCGTTATAACTTCCGGTTTCACAGGGTTTTGGGTTTAGACCGCGGTATGGAAATCGCGTGGTTGTTCGAAGGCACTCTGTATTCTCTGGAGGAAGCGGGACCATGGGTGATCAACAGGAACAGGTAGTCCCCGCCGTTGGTTTTCTGGTAGTGGCATTCACTGATGAAAATGTAGCCGACCAGGCGCTGGATGCGCTGAAGAACGCGAAGAAGGCACAGCAGTTTTACTACGAGAATGCCGCCGTAATCCGCCAGGATTCCAAAGGCAAAGCGCATTATCACGAGACAGGCGACATGAGCGCGGGCAAGGGCGCAGGAATTGGCGCCCTTGTTGGCGGGGTGCTGGGCATCCTGGCCGGTCCGGCCGGCGTTGTGGCCGGTGCAGGCGCCGGGGCCGCAGTGGGCGCTGCCTTTGCCGCGCCGGACAAAGGATTCAAGAACGAGAATCTGAAGACGATTGGCATGGCATTGCGACCAGGCACCTCTGCGCTCGTTGTCATTACCAGCCATGACTTCCTGAAAGCGATGCAGCAGCAGGCGCCGGTCGAGGATATCCGCACCGTTGTCAGCAATGTGGCAACCGAGATTTCTTCACAGATCGCGGCCGGCAAGAACGTCGCCTTGGGTCTGCTCCTAACCGACCAGGGACTTGCATTCAAGGAGGTTGCGGCCGATACGCAGAGCGCCCAGGTAATCGGCGCAGTAATCACACGTGACGCTGTCGCCGTGGGCGCTGCGGTTGTGACCGCTGATGGTACAGCATACGAGGTCGGCGAGGCGACGGCGGACGGCGCAGCAGCGGAAGCAGGAGTCGTCACCGACGAAGGGGCCGTCGTTATCGACGCAGTCGCTACGCCTGACGCGCCCGCGGCCGACGCGGACAGGAATTAGACTCAAAACGCTGTCAAACAGGCAGTTTCAAAACGATTTCGGTTTGGTCGGAATACCCCACTTCTGTGCAAGAACCCGAGTTAACGAAGTAGTTTATACTTGAAGGGTTTACCGAAGCAGATGAGCTTTCGCGAAATCGCGGAAGTGGGTGGCCTCCGCTTCAGGAGGTTTCGCACTGACTGGCAAATGTCCCAATTCTGAAACCCCAACACAGGAAATGGCAGGAGAGATGGCAAGGTCCGAGAGTGTCACCACGTACATTGGCACCTACACCCGGCGCGAGTCATTTGTTGATGGAAAAGCCGAAGGTATCTACATCTATCGCCTGAATTCGGCTACAGGGGAGCTGACCTATGCAGACACGGTTGCCGGACCGGGCACGGTCAACCCATCGTTTCTGGTCCTCGGGCCCGACAATCGGTTTCTGTACGCGGTCAACGAGCTTTACAGCAGCGAGAGTTCTCATGGAGACTTGAGCGCGTTTGCGGTGGATCCGGAAACGAAGAGCCTGCGCTACCTCAACCAGCAATCAACCCACGGCCTGGCCCCCTGTTTTGCCGCCGTCGATCCCGAGGGTCGTTATTGTTTGGTGGCAAACTATGAGACGGGCAACCTTTGCGTATTGCCGGTACAGAGTGATGGCTCGCTGGGCGAGGCAACCGATTTGGTGCAGTTCTCCGGTCATGGGCCGAATACCGCACGTCAGGAAGGGCCGCATGCCCATATGGTTGTGCCGAGCCCCAACAATCGCTTCATTCATGCGATTGACCTCGGTGCGGACAGGATCATGACGTTCCGCCTCGATATGGAGCGTGGCGCCCTGACGCCTGCGGACCCGCCGTGGGCGGAATTGCCGCCGGGAACCGGTCCGCGGCATCTGGCGTTTCACCCACTGCGATCGTTCGTCTATGTCATCAGCGAACTTCACTCCACGATCACGGTCTTCCAGTACGATGAGCAGCTTGGCACGTTTGCTTCAACACAGATCATTTCCACCGTGCCGGACAGTTACACCGGAGATAATCTGGGCGCTGAAATCCAGGTAGCGCCTAACGGTCGCTTTGTCTATGCCTCCAACCGTGGCGATGACAGCATTGTTGTCTTCGCGGTCGACCAGGAGACCGGACATTTGTCGTTCGTTGAACGCGAATCATCACAAGGCATTGGTCCCCGCACCTTCGTCATCGATCCAACCGGAACCTTGTTGCTGGTGGCGAATCAGGACTCCGATACCGTCGTCACGTTTTGGATTGATCAAGCGAGCGGGACGCTGAAATCTACCGGGCATGTGGCTTCGGTGCCCACACCAGTCTGTCTGCAATTGGTGAACTCATAGGGTGAGTGGAGTCCACAGTCTCAATTGAGCTTTCGGTTGGCACGCAGGAACTGAAGACATTGGCGTACTTTGCAGTCTGACATCCTTGGAGCAAGTTCAGACACTCCATCCATGGTTTTCTCAGGAGGTCATCGCATGAAAGCAATTACCGTAGAACCGATGAAGGCTGGAACCGCTGGAATCGAAGATATTCCCGAGCCAGATCCCCGCTATGGCTCGGTGCTGGTGGAAGCTATCGCGGTAGGCGTTTGCGGAACCGATGCCGAAATCGTTGACGGCAAGTACGGTTGGGCGCCCCCGGGCAAGTCACGCCTGGTATTGGGGCACGAGTCACTCGGCCGTGTGATCGATCCGGGAGAGGCCTCGGGACTGAAGAAGGGCGACATTGTGGTTGGAATCGTCAGACGTCCCGACCCGATTCCCTGCCCGAATTGCGCCGTCGGTGAGTGGGATATGTGTCGCAACGGCCTGTATACCGAGCGCGGTATCAAGGAGATTGATGGCTACATGTCCGAGCGGTGGCGCATCGAACCAGAGTACGCGATGAAAGTCGATCCCACCCTGGGTATCCTGGGCGTGTTGCTTGAGCCGACCACGGTCGTCACCAAGGCCTGGGAGCTGGCTCTGGCAGTTGGACAGCGCTCGTTCTGGGAGCCGCAAAATGTCCTCGTCACCGGAGCCGGGCCGATTGGACTTCTGGCGGCCGGCATCGGTGTCCAGCGCGGCATGGAAGTCCACGTGCTGGATCAAGTGAAAGATGGTCCCAAACCCGAGCTGGTAAGAATGGTCGGTGCAAACTATCACTCGGGTTCGGTAACTGATTTGGATTTCGAGCCGGATATGATCATCGAATGCACGGGTGTTGGCCAGGTCATCGTCGAATGCCTGACAAAGGTCGGCTCAGGTGGCGTCGTCTGCCTCACGGGCGTTGGCAAGGGCGGCTCACTCTCAGGGCTCGCTCCTGCAGATATCGCTGCGTCGACCGTGCTCAAGAACAACATCTTTGTCGGCAGTGTCAATGCCAACAAACGCCACTGGTACAAAGCCGGTGAGGCGCTGGCGCCGCGAACCGTGATGTGCTCGAACGCCTGGTCACACGGCGTGAGAAACCAGAGGATTTCCAGAAGGCGCTAACGAGACAGCCCAACGACATCAAGGTCGTTATCCAGTTCTCGGACATTTGAACCATGCAGGTCGAAGTCAGGAAGTGACGATCACAAGCAGGGAGTTTGGCGTGGTCGGGCTTGGGCGGATGGGTGGGAATCTTGCGCTTCAGGCAATTGGTGAGGGAATGGACCTGCTTGAGCACTATCGCGACCGACTCGATATTGCCGAGGTCCTCCGCTGTTGGCGCAACGGCTCGGCGGTCCGTTCCTGGCTGATTGACCTGATGGAAGAGGCATATCGCATCGACGGCGGGATGGAGAAGACTCCTTCTTATGTGGATGACACGGGTGAAGTGAACTGGCTTGTCAGTGATGCGATGAGCATGGAGGTGCCTGTCCCGGTGATTTCGCTTGCCGTCATGCAACTGCTTTCTTCGCGTGATGACACGAAGAATTGGGCGCGAGCCATTGCGATGATGCGCCATGGCTTTGGAGGTCATGCATTCGGCTCCGGTGAGGCCGTCAAACGCGAGCGTCGCATGGGGCGCATTGGCGGTCTCTACCGGGACAGCGACTGAAGCGCGCGAACTTTCGTGCGCACTGCCGCCCAGTATGACCACGTCCACAGCACGCGCAGTGATTAACCTGAAATCGTGTTGAAATCAGCAGTTTCAACGCAAGGGCGCGAGGTGCGCAAGGAAAAACAATCCAAACAACGCAACTGCGCGAGAAACCAGTTCGAAAGCGCCGAGCAGCATGGCATGATCGCTTTTCCTGCCTTTGCTTTTCCTTGCGCCCTTGCCCCACCTTGCGCCCTTGCGTTAAGACTTCCGGTTTCATGTGGTTCTGAGTCTTGCTCGCCCCGACCGCGGTGCTGGACGATGTGCATACGTCGTTGCCACTTCGCCGGCAGTTTGTTTCGGACAGTACATTGAAAGGAACGTGCAATGGATTACACAATGGCGCCGAACGTGGCCGGCGTGGGCAGCCCTGGCCGTCGCACTGTCTACAGCATGTGCGGCATGTGCGCAGTACGTTGTCCTATGGAAGTGACGGTTGAAGACGGGCGAGTGACGTGGCTGCAGGGAAATACGCACGACAAGGCGATCGGCGCAAGCCTCTGTGCAAAAGGATCAGCGGGTTTGGCGTTCGAATTCGACGACCAGCGTCCGCAGACACCACTGATTCGAAATGGGCCACGCGGCAGTGGTCAGTGGCGGCGAGCCTCCTGGGATGAAGCCCTCGACTACATCGCAACCAAGCTCCACGAAACGATCGCGACGTATGGGGGTCGCGGCATCGCACTTTCGGATCGCGGCGGTCCCTTCAATGATCTGACGCATACCTTCGTGCGAGCGCTCGGTTCGCCAAACTACTTCAACCACGACGCCGGCTGTGGCGGCAACGTCCACAACGCGGCGCGATCGCTTTATGGTTTCAGCCATGAAGGGATCATGTTTGACCTGCAACACGCGAAGCACCTTGTGCTCTACGGCCGCAACATCATTGAATCGCTCATGGTCAAGGAAGCCAAGGCCTTTACGGCTGCGCTTGCGCGCGGTATGCGCTGCACCTATATCGATCCGCGCGCCAGCCTGACTGCGTGCAAGTCGACCGATTATTGGCAAGTGCGGCCCAACAGTGATTATGCGCTAAACCTGGCCATCATCCATGAGGTGCTGGAGCAGGAAGCCTATGACAAGGAATTTGTTGAACGCTTTGTGTCCGGTATGGACTACCTGCGCGCCGCGGTCAAGGATACGACGCCTGAATGGCAGGAGAGCCACACCGGCCTGCCCGCCAGGCAGATTCGTTCCTTTGTCACAGCGATCGCGGCTGAGGCGCCACAAGTAATCTTCCACCCGGGCTGGATGACGGCTCGCAACAAGCAGTCGTTCTACACCAGCCGCACGGCGCTGATATTGAATGCCCTCATGGGCAATATCGAAATCCCGGGTGGTTGCGTGTTGGGAAAACCGCCCGCGCACTATGGCCGCAAGGGACTGAACCGTCTGGCGGACAGAGTGCCCAAGGTTGATGAGCCGCGCGTGGACGGCGCCGGCGGCACCAGGCCACAGTGGGATCCGGAAATCGGCATGTTGCACCAGGCATTTGCCGCCATGGAGACAGGGCAGCCGTATGGAATCGGCGCCTACTTCGCCTACCGCCACGATCCACTAACAGGCATGCCTGATCCTGAGGCAACAAAGAGTGCGCTGGACAAACTGAACCTGCTTGTCTCCATTGACGTGCGCTATTCGGAAACCGGTTGGTACTCCGATGTAATCCTTCCGGAATCAACGTACCTGGAACGAGCGAACATCCTGTGCCAAATGAACGGCGCTGTGCCGATCTTCGCAATGCGCGACCAGGCGATCGCCCCGCGCTTCGATAGCCGCCCGGCCTGGTGGATCTTCCGCGAGATTCTGCGCCGCATGGACATCAAGGAGGCGCTTGATTTTGAGTCGATTGAGGAACTCTGGAACTATCAGCTCGAAGGCAGCGGTGTCACCGTCGCGGCAATGCGCGAAAAGGGATTTGTCGGCCTTGCCGATACGCCGGCTCTGACGCCACGCGACGCGCTCAAGTTTCCTACCCCCACGGGCAAAATCGAGATCGAAAGCGAAATCCTGAAACAGGCCGGGCTTCCGAGCCTCCCGCCTTATGAGGCCAAGGCCGCGCCGGAAGATGACCGCTTCTGGCTCCTGTTTGGCAGGACGGCCACCCTGGCCCATGGTCAGTCTCTTAATAACCCGATCCTCAGCGAAGTCGCGCCGGAGCAAGTGCTTTGGATCCACCCCAATCGGGCCAGGCCACTTGGCATCGCTGACGGCGACGACGTTGAAGTCAATGGGGCTGGAAGCTATGTCGGCACGCTACGCGCAAGGGTGACACCCTGGATCCATCCTGACGCGGTCTTCATGTTGCACGGCTATGGCGCCACGGTGCCGCTCGCCACGCGCGCCCGTGGGCGCGGCGTGGCCGATCAGCGGCTCCAAACAGGCAAGCTTTACGATTTTGACCCTGCGGGCGGTGGTTGTGCCATGACCGAGACCATTGTGCGCATCAAGCCGGTGGTTTCGAGAGGAGCGAATCAGTGAGCAAATACATTCTTCTCCATGACGAGGCGAACTGCATCGCCTGCCTGGCCTGTGAAGTCCACTGCAAGTCCAACAAGGATCTGGGCCCCGGCCCGGCCCCGTGCCAACTGCTCAGCTTCGGCCCCATCGAAGTGGAAGGCCAACCGCGCATGCGCTCCGTGTTCATGCCCTGTTTCCATTGCGAGGATCCATGGTGTGTCCACGCGTGCCCAACCGGCGCGATGCAAAAGCGTGAGAAGGACGGCATTGTCCATGTGGAGGCCAGTCTCTGCATTGGCTGCAAGAGCTGCATTGCGGCCTGCCCCTGGGGTACACCGCAATGGGATCCGGCCACGCGCAAGGTCGTTAAGTGCGACTATTGCATGGATCGCGTCGATGCCGGGCTCCAGCCGGCCTGCGTCACGAAGTGCGTCACTGGCTGCCTATCCTTCGGCGTGGCCAACGAGGCGCCTGATCCGCGGCGAGAGCGATACGCGCGCCACATTCTGGCCGAGCCGCTGGCCGACGGTCCGGAGGAGCCATGAGCGACCTCCAAAAACTGCCCTCGTGGCTCGATGCAGGCGCTGTCGCGTTAGCAGGCGCTGCGCCGCCCGCACCGACTGTCGCCGGTGCGCTGCCCGGCCTTGACCGAGCCCAATCCATGACGCCTGTCCAGAGGCTGCAGCTTGTGCAGCAGTCGGGTCTCGCCGAAAGTGGCGCGGCCGGAGATGCGATCTATCTCGGTTGGAGACAGTTTCTGCGCGGCCGCGGGCCTTCGGTGTTGGTCATTGATGCGACCGACTTCGATGAGCGGGCCAGTGGAGCGGCAACCGTGCTCGATAGCGCCCCATGGCTGGTGGCGGAAGGTGTCTTGATTGCGGCGGGACTGCGCGACAGCCTCAAGGTCGAGTTGCGCCTGCCGGCCGGGCTGACGGGCTATGAAACTGCCTTCCTCAATGCTGTCGATGCGATCCGGTCGCTTGCACAAGTGGCCAGTCCACGCCGACAAGTCGAGGTCTTGCGCAACTGCCGGCCGTCGTGCCGGCAGGAGAGACAGCTCAACGACGGGTCAAAGCTTGTCTACACGCCCGAAACCTGGTGCCGGATTGCCTTGTTGTTCGCTGGTGCGACGGGCCTTGATGCGTCCTTGTTGACGCTCCGGCGCGGCACGGAGTTGCGCGGTTTGGTAGAGCTCGCGCATTCCGCGAATCTCAAGCAACAGATCGACGTCTGGCGTGGCGGAGCCGAGGCGGAAGGTCAGGACGACGTGCTCGTTTTCGACGACGGCCTTGGTGGCTTCCTCCCGCTTGCCGCGGCAGATCTATCGTGCGAGCCGCTCTCTTTCGCGGCCGCAGGCGTCATTCCATCGCCCTCCAGCCTGATGGTGATGGCTGCTGGCGCGTGCGTTGTCAAGCAGACTCGACACGCCCTGTATCGCCACTGGCAGCTCGCCGAAGGCGAAGCGCATCCTGTGCGCGCCTTGCTGGCGCGCGCGGCGCGCCTGGTAACCGAGATCACCCTGGGTCGCGGCGATACCAACCATCTCATCGCGCTCGACGAAGTGGCAATGGAGCTGGCCACGCAGGGTCTGGCAGCCGCCTGGCCCCTGGGAAGTTCATTGCGCTATTTCCGCGAGCAGTGGGAAAGCCATGCAAGGCGCGAATCGTGCCCGGAAGGGTCCTGCCTTGAGCGCAGGCCGGCGCCTTGCCATGGTACTTGCCCGGCGAACATCGACATCCCGAGTTTTATCGCGCACCTTGGCAACGGCGATTATCGCGCCACCATCGAAGTCATCCGCCGCGACAATCCGCTGCCGCTGGTCTGTGGGCTGGTCTGTCCGGCGCCGTGTGAATCAGCGTGCGTGCGCGGCGGCAGCAACGGGTCCGTGTTCATCCGGACGTTGAAGGCCAAGGCGGCCGAACACTGCCTGGCCGACGGCGGCTACCCGAAGCCAGAGATCGCGCCGGCTACCGGCAAGCGCATTGGCGTTGTTGGCTCGGGTCCATCCGGGCTCACGGCGGCCTACTATCTGCGCACGTTCGGCCATGAAGTTGAAATCTTCGAGTCGCTTGCCGAGGCCGGTGGGCAGTTGCGCTACGGCATTCCGGCCTATCGCCTGCCGCCTGACTTGCTTGACCAGGAACTCGAACAAATCAGGGTGCTTGGCATCCCGATCCACACCAGCAGCCCAATCGGCAGCCTCGAGGAGTTCCGCAAGAACTTCGATGCCGTGTTCCTCGGCCTGGGGACCCAGCGGGCGCGCCTCATACCGATCGACGGTGTCCATCAGCCCTTCGTGCTTGGCGGCCTGGACTTTCTTCACAGTGTGCGCAGCGGCGTACCGACCCGGGTCGGGCCGCGCGTCGTCGTCATCGGCGGTGGCAACGTGGCCATTGACGTTGCCCTGACGGCGCTTCGCCAGGGTGCTCGCCAAGTGGATTTGACCTCGCTCGAAAAGCGCCGCGAAATGCCGGCTAGTCCAGACGAGATCGAGCTCGCCGTCGGCGAAGGAGTGAAGTTGCACCCGGGCTGGGGCCCCGTCAGCGTCGACACGGAGGGCGTGCTCACCTTGCAGTATTGCGAGCAGACGCACGATGCCGATGGCCGCTTCAATCCTGTATTCGACACCTCCCGCCTGCTGAAGCTCGAAGCCGATCATGTGATCCTCGCCACAGGCCAGGGCACTGATCTGTCGATCCTCGATGGAAGTTCCGTCGAAAACAATCGCGGCTTCATTGTCGCAGATGCGAAAACTCTGATGACCAGAGAGCCGGGCGTCTTTGCCGGCGGCGATGCAGAGCACGGGCCGCGTACGGCCGTGGAGGCGATTCGCTCCGGCAAGATCGCCGCGGCTGCCATCGATGCCTGGCTGCGCGGGACGCCGGTGGACGCCACAGCCGGACGGCCGGTTCGTCGCGCCCAGGTGATTCCCCTGTCGGTCGTGGCGCACGATCGCACCTACCTGCCCCGTGCCGTGATGCCCGAGAGAAGCGTCGAAGAGGTCCTCGGCGAAGGCAACTACGTCCAGATCGAAGCGGGCCTGACCGACGCGATGGCTCATGACGAAGCCCGCCGCTGCCTGCGCTGCGACGACTGTATCGGCTGCGGACTGTGCATGGTCACTTGCAGCGAGATGGGCATTGAAGCGTTGCGCATGGGCGACACGTCAGCAGGTCGGCTCGCCTACTTCGACTTCACACGGCCTGCGACAATGTGCATCGGCTGCGGTGCGTGCACCCAAATCTGTCCGACGGGCGCAATTCACCTCGAAGACCAGGGCGGGGTGCGACGCACGGTCATCACGGGAACAGTCGTCTGTGAACAGCCGTTGTTGACCTGCGCCGAGTGCGGTGCGCCAACGCAGACGCCTGCGCACCGTGAGTTCATCCGCAACCGTCTTCCGGACCATATGGCGGCCCTCCTCGACCGGGAACTCTGCCCCTCTTGTGCGCGACTCCGGGCTGATCGGCCTACCGTCTCGGCAATTGGCAGGCGCCGATGAGGTCGTTGGCGAAACCAGGGTGACGGAGATGGAGGCACTCCCGCATGATGCAGGTGGTTCACCTTTTTGTCTCGCCTGGCCACAATTACTTCGGCCATCATGACCAGCCGCCCGGCGCACACCCGACTGTTTCCGTGAAACAGATTGCGTGTGTCGCCGGGCGAGGCATACGCGGCGATCGGTTCTTCGATCACAAACCCAATTACAAGGGCCAGATCACCTTCTTCGCGATGGAAGTGCTTGATGCCATGGCGCAGGAGCTCCAACTGGCCGAGGTGCGACCGGAATTCTCGCGCCGCAACGTATTTACGCGGGGTTTGGAATTGAATGCTTTGATCGGCGGCGAGTTTGAAGTACAAGGCATGCGCTTTGCCGCAATTGAGGAATGCCGCCCGTGCTACTGGATGAACAACGCGTTCCGAGATGCACGCGCAGAGACCTGGCTTGAGGGACGGGGCGGAGTCAGGGCGCAGATCCTGACGGACGGGTTGTTGGCGTGCGAACCTTGATGGCAAATGGACGGCTTGCGCACAGCGCCGCAGCAAAGTGGCATGCAATCGATCCATAGCGGAACGAATGGCAAGTCATTTAGGGCAAGTGGTTGCTAATTGCTGCGTCTTGCAAGAAGGCGCGTATCTCGTAGCGGCTGCCTTAGCTGCCGTACTCGAGTACGTGACGCGGGATTCACCTACATCGATTGATGAGCATTGCTGAAATAGTTCGGGAGAAAGCGCGCCGCCGGCACCGCCATAGGCTGAAGCCTACGGCTCGTCAACCCAAGCCTGCTGAAGCAGGCTGAAGCCCTTCTTCACTCGAGGGCGACTGTGTCAGCCGGCTTCAGCCGACTTGGGTTGGATAGCTGCAGGCTTGAGCCTGCAGCGGTAGCAGCGGCGAGGTGATTGTGCCGGGTTATTTCGGAAGCGTCCATCGGCCTGCAGCCGTGGCCACGGCGAACTTCAGCCAATACCGAAACAATTTGGCAATGTTCGTCAGCCGCCGTATTCGAGTACGCGGCTTGATATTCACCTACGGCAGCTAAAGCAGCCGCTACGAAATATCTGCCTGCTTGCAAGCTGCAGCATTCAGGGGAAGCCGGCCGGCTGCGGGCTTGTCGACAACGCAATGCCATTCCAGTGTGGTTCAAAGTGCAGCTGAATCGCAAGGAGACCTAACGAGGACAACATGACCATCTACGACACACGCGAAGGCGCGCGATTGATTATGAATCGCGAGAAAAAGGGACACTGGAACCAGTGGGGACCCTATTTGTCGGCACGCGGATGGGGAACCGTGCGCGAGGACTACAGCGCGGGCGGCGACGCCTGGTCCTATTTCCCCCACGACCACGCCCGCTCACGGGCCTTCCGCTGGAGCGAGGACGGGCTGCTGGGCATCTGCGACGATGAGCAATTGATGTGTTTTGCCCTGGCGTTGTGGAACGGCGCCGACCCCATCTTGAAGGAACGTCCATTTGGCCTCACCGGCAGCGAGGGCAATCACGGCGAAGATGTCAAAGAGTATTGGTATTATCTTGACAGCACGCCGACACACTCCTACATGAAGGCGATCTACAAGTACCCGCAAGCTCCTTTCCCCTATCAGCAACTCATTGAGGAAAACCAGCGCCGTGGCAAGCATGAAATGGAGTACGAACTGCTCGACACTGGAGTTTTCGACGAAGGGCGCTACTTCGACGTGGTGGTTGAATACGCAAAAGCCGCCTCTGACGACTTGCTCATCCGGGTCACAGTCAGCAATCGCGGCCCGGATGATGCGCCGATATGGGTGCTCCCAACACTATGGTTCCGCAATCGATGGAGTTGGGGCGATGACATCCCGAAGCCCGCTATCACGGCCGGCAAGCAGGTAGTCAGTGACGACGTCAGCGCAAGCACCCTGCTGGCCAGCCAGGAGGAACTGGGCGACTACATCCTCTATTGTGCGAACGCGGACGAACTCCTGTTTACCGAAAACGAAACCAACGTGGAACGACTGTACGGCACGCCTTCGCCCACGCACTTCGTCAAGGATGCATTTCACGCGTATGTCATAGCAGGGCAGCAGGATGCCGTAAATCCTGCTCATTCCGGCACCAAAGCCGCCCCGCTCTACAAGCGAACAGTCGGCGCGGGCGAGTCGATCACGATCCAGCTTCGACTGTCGGCGATGGTCGATGGCCACCCGCACGATGCACCTTTCGCCGATTTTGACGCTCTGATTGCGGAGCGCCAGGAGGAGGCGGAGGAGTTCTACGATGTCGTCTTGCCGGCCGGCCTCTCCGATGATGCTCGATTGGTTGCACGCCAGGCCTTTGCCGGCATGCTCTGGTCAAAGCAGTACTATCACTTCGTCGTCAGCCGCTGGCTGGAGGGCGATGCCGGCAATCCACCTCCACCTGCCTCGCGGCTTGATGGACGCAACCACAACTGGGATCATCTCTACAACCGGGACGTCATCACCATGCCGGACACCTGGGAGTTCCCCTGGTACGCCTCGTGGGATCTGGGCTTCCACTGCGCCACCATTGCCCACGTCGATCCACAATTCGCGAAGGATCAAATTATCCTGATGTTGCGTGAGTGGTACATGCACCCCAACGGCCAAATCCCGGCCTACGAGTGGAACTTTGAAGACGTCAACCCGCCGGTGCTGCCGATCGCCGCACTGCGCGTCTTCGAGATTGAACGCAAGAAAAATGGCGTTGCGGACTACGACTTTCTCGAACGCGTTTTCCAGAAGATGATGCTCAACTTCACCTGGTGGGTCAACCGCAAGGACGTGCAGGGTGATGACGTCTTTCAAGGCGGTTTCCTGGGCATGGACAACATCGGCCCATTCGATCGCGGCAAGCTGCCCACCGGCTATCTGCTCGGCCAGGCGGACGGCACGAGCTGGATGGCTACCTTCTCAAGAAGCATGTTTGGAATCGCGCTGATCCTGGCCCAGCACAATCCGGTGTACGAAGACGTGGCGAGCAAATTCTGGGAGCACTTTGTCTACATTGCCAATGCAATGAACAGTCAAAGCAATCCCGAGAAATCACTCTGGAACGAAGAAGATTCGTTCTTCTATGATCACATCATCGCGCCCGACGGCGAACGTCTTCCCGTCCGCACGCGCACGATGGTTGGCTTTGTTCCGCTCTTCGGCGCAACCACGGTGCCGGCCTCCATCTTCGATGCCTTCCCGGAATTCAAGCGCCGCCAACAGTGGTTCATCAAGCATCGCCCGCATCTGATGGAGAGCGTTAAGGCCATGATCGTACCCGGGCCGAACGACATGCTCACCGCTGGGCTCGTGCGACCCGACCAACTGCAAAGCATGTTGCAGTACATGCTCGATGAAACGGAGTTTCTGTCACACTACGGAATTCGCGCCGTTAGCCGCTACCACAAGGATCATCCGTTCGTCATCCGCCTCGGCGACGAAGAGTTTCGCCTTGACTACGAACCTGGCGAGTCGGAAACCGATCTGTTTGGTGGCAACTCCAATTGGCGTGGCCCAATCTGGATGCCGGTGAACTTCCTCATTATTGGTGCACTCGAGCGCCTCGATCCCTACTACGGCGATGAATTCAAGGTGGAATGCCCAGTTGGATCGGGCCGACAGTTGACCCTGTACGAGGTTGCGGCCGAGCTTGCGCGGCGGCTGGCTGGCATTTTCCTGCGCAGCGAAGATGGCCGACGGCCTGTCTTTGGCGAGAACCAGCTATTCAACAACGATCCATACTGGAGAGACTTGATCAACTTTCACGAGTATTTTCACGGCGACAGCGGACGCGGCTGCGGGGCCAGCCACCAAACCGGGTGGACAGGTTTGATAGCGGACCTGATGATTCGCTTTGCGGAAACAGACCCCTCGTGACGATTGACCTTCGGCCCGGTTCACCCAGCCCGGCCGGCGCTGCAGTGACTGCCGACGGCGTGCACTTCAGCGTGTACCTCAACCGGGCTGAGGCGATGGAACGAGGATGGCTTGCATGCCGCATAATGCGCCGACGAGCACCTGCTCTACCGAACATCCATCTGGCTCTCGATCTCGATTGAACTCGAGTTTAAGGTGATGTGTCTCCAAAGAACGTGGCGTTATCGTAGCGGCTGCTTTGGCTTCCGTACTGAGCAGTGACGTATCGCGCCAGTCCAACTGCAGCTAAAGCAGCCGCTACGATCGATGCTCAGACTTCGGAGGTGCACCCTTAAGGCCGCCGCCCTGGTGCATTGGCACCGGCGGGGCGGCATGTGCATCCGCGAACGGGATGAAGATCAAGCAACTGATGGCGGCGGTCTGCCGGCAGATGCACGTCTCTTCAGCGCACATCACGCGGCACATATGTTCTGATTTCATGACGACAAATGGCCGCGAGTGTGGTAGAATCGCGGCATGATTCACCGCACCAAAACCATCAACGCACTTGAGGGCAAGCGGGACGCGTTTCAGCGCTATCTCGTGCGCCAAAATGAGCAAGCGCGTTTGGTGGATGAGCGGCTCGCGGGCTTTCTCGGGCACAGCGCCGCCGAAATTGACAAGTTTCTCAACGACCGAGAGATCAACTGGCCAGGCGCACGCCCCACGCACGAGCTGGAACGGGCCGACCGCCTCTGCATCGCCTTTGGCCGGCAGTGGGAGCATCACGAGGGGGCGCGCGCTTGGGCGCTTGGCGTGCTGAACGGCCGCCCCACGCTTGCAGTGGACGGCAGCCAGATTGCCCCGAGCAAGGATTACTCGCTCCCCGTAGGAGCAGTTCAGGTGGGTTGGTTCGTCAATTTCCACGCCCACGGTGTGGCCTACGTCAAGGATGTCGCGTTCGAGGTCATCACGCCCGATGAACTTGAAGGGGCCGCAGAGGACGCCGCGGGTGGTTATGCCGGGAGGGGCGATGGCGCCTTTGCCGCCTGGTACATCAACCAGCGCCGCTTTGCGCTGGAGTGCGAGACGCTTGTTGCGCTGATGCACGAGTATGGCAACGGCAACCTGACGCCTGCGCATGAAAACGGAAGTGCGCAGCGTTTCGCCGCAGCAACGCCCCCCGTCTGCTTCTTTGATGGGTCGTTTGTCATCAGCTTTGCCGGGCAGATGCTGCCTGCGCGCGCCCGCCCCTACATTGACGGCATCACAACGTTGCTCGATTGTTCGCGCACCTTGTGCGTGCCGCTCGTGGCCTTTGTCGACACAACCTTCAGCCGCGATCTCGTGAATTTGATTGACCTGTATAGCGGCGCGCCCGATGCACGATCTACCACGGACGCCGCCCTGCTCAACCGGCTGCTTCCCAACTGGGGCGACCGCAGTCCCGCCTTTGTCTGTGCGCGCGATGACGCCCTAAGCCGTGAGGGTCGGGGTGCGTTCTACACTGACGTCGCCTTCACCTACGTGCGCCTCTCAATGGACAGACCACCTGCGCGCATCGAGTTCCCGCGCTGGTTGCTCGATGCAGACGCGGCGGGCGAACAGAATCTCGTCGAAGATCTCCTCAATATCGTTCGTGCGGAGTGCATTGTTGGCACCGGCTATCCGTACGCCATCGAGACGGCAGACGCCGCCGCGGTTGTAACGCAGCCGGATCGCGAACGGTTTTATGCGCTGTTCGAGCAGTTTGCCACGCGCGAGGGCATCGCACTGCGGCGCGCGCACAAAGCGCAGAGCAAGATCAACCGGCGCGTTTGACGGGAACTGCGCACTTTCCCCACAAGCACGTGGGGCACGCTGTGCAGGCGCGACGCGCGACCGCCAGAGGGGTTACAATAACGGGTGGCACTTCCAGCGGCGCGGCGGGACGGCGGACAATTCAGCAAGCGAATCCACGAGTCAAGATGGCTGACGCGAACAATCAGGTGAAATCAAGCGCGCAAGGCGCGGAGAATGCGCAGGACCAGGGCCGGGGCGCTCCGCCGCCGGGCATTCCCGCGTCCCACGGCTGGGACACTGCCACGAAGCGCACTGTCTCCATCATCCTGCTTGTGGCGATGATGCTCCTACTCTGGATCGCACGATCTGTATTGCCCTGGCTGATACTCGCTGCCATTATCAGCTATTTGCTCAATCCGGTTGTCGACTTGCTGGCGCGCATCCGCGTGCCACGCACGGTGGCAACGCTGCTCGTATTTGGCGTCGTAATCATTCTTCTCGTGTTGCTGCCTGTCTTCCTCGTGCCCGTGATCGTGCAACAGAGTTCGCAAGTGGCGACGTTTGACGTTACCACGGCGGCATCGGGTGTCCTCAACCGTCTTTTTCTGGCCATAAACGAACTTCCCAGTGAGGTTGTCTTGTTCGGCATTGCCATTCCCACCGGCAATGTGGCTGAACAGGTCCGCTCGGGCTTTCAACAGGTGACTTTCGTGCCGACGCTGGCGGAGATGCTGAGCTATTTGCAGCAGGCAATCACCACGGCAACGGGGATTGTCACGAGCACCGCGGCGCTGAGTGTGGCGGTAGTCGGGCGCATCTTCTCGGGTGTGATTGCGGCGCTTGTCATCTTCTTTCTCAGCCTCTACATCACCAAGGACTTCCCCAAGATTCGGCGCTACGTCGAAAGTCTCTTTCCAGCCTCCTACCAACCCGAGCTGGGCGAGGTCTTTCGCCGGACAGGCTACATCTGGTCTTCGTTCTTTCGCGGCCAAATCATTCTGAGCCTGGTGATTGGAACGATGACCTGGCTCGTCATGACGCTTGTGGGCATGCCTGGAGCCCTCCTCCTGGGAATCATTGCCGGGGTGCTGGAGGTGATTCCCAATCTCGGGCCGATCATCGCCACGATCCCCGCCGTCATCATCGCGCTTCTGCAAGGAAGCACAGTGCTCGATGCGTACGGCGTGAGCAATGTAGCCTTCGCGCTAATCGTGATCGCAATCTATTTTGTCATCCAGCAGGCGGAAGGCAATTTCCTGGTGCCGCGCATCATCGGCGACAGCGTGAACCTGCATCCGGTGGTCGTAATCGTCGGGGTGGCGGTGGGATACAGCGCTTTTGGAGTGCTTGGTGCGTTTCTCGCGGCGCCGTCCCTTGCCACGGGGCGCGTTGTCGGCAGTTACCTTCACGCCAAACTGCTTGACTATCCTCCCTTCCTGGGCAAACCGACCGGCACAAAGCGGCGCGCCAAGGACTATCGCTTCAGCGCTACAGGTGAGCAGTTGGCCGCCGAAGCGCAGAAACCGGCGCCGGTCGTTGCCGAGGCCGCACCAGGGGCCGCGTCTGAGTCCAGCCGCGCAGGGACGACCGCCGAGAGCAGCGAGCGTACGCCGGCCACATCGGGCAGCGGTGATTCGACATCGCGCGTCGCCACCTCGCCATCCTGAGCAAAACCAATCGATCGGGCATTCAAAGACAAGCGTGCACCGCACGCTCGCGGTTTTGGCGCGCCGGCGCGTGACTCTGCCTGCCGGCGCGCTATTCGAGGTTGAGCGAGGGGTTGACGTCGAGCGCAAGGCCGGCACTGGGTGCGGCACCATAGCGCGCGCCGTAGAACGCCGCTGCACCGATCATCGCCGCATTGTCTGTACAAAGGAAGAGCGGGGGAATGACGAGGGGAATGCCCATGTCCGCAAAGCGAGCCTGGGCGCCACGGCGCAGCGCAGTGTTGCTGCTTACCCCTCCGCAAATGCAGACTTGCCGCGCACCCTTTTCCTGAGCCGCAAGCGCCACTTTCTCGATTAGCACCTCCGCCACTGCCGCCTGAAAGGAGGCGGCAATGTCATTGGCGGCCTCGGCAACCGAGCCCCCGTCGGCAACTATGCGCCGCGTGAGGTTTAGCACCGCAGTCTTAAGTCCCGAGAAGGAGAAATCGTAGCGGTGCGCGGGGTCATATCGCAAGGCGCGGCGGCAGGCTATAACGCGTGGGGTCGCCATGCTCGGCCGCGTCCTGGACTGCCGGGCCGCCGGGAAAGCCCAGTTCGAGCAGGCGCGCGACCTTGTCGAAGGCCTCTCCGGCGGCGTCATCGAGCGTGCCGCCCAGCCACTCGAAGCGGCAGTGCGCCGTCATGAGCAGAATTTCCGTGTGACCGCCCGAGACAATCAGAATGATTGTGGGAAAGAGATCCTGCGCGCCGACCGTGCCGTCGCCGGCAGCAATCCCCGCGCCGCTGCGCACCCAATTGCTGTAGATGTGCCCTTCGAGGTGATTGACGCCCAGCAGAGGCAGCCCTGCCGCAAACGCCAGCCCTTTGGCGGCATTTACGCCAACGAGCAGGCTCCCTGCCAGCCCCGGCCCTTGGGTGACGGCGATCGCATCCAGCGCGCGCGGTGAGGTGAGCCCCGCCTCGGCCAGCGCCTGACGCAGTACAGGATCAATGGCGAGCACATGCTGGCGGCTGGCCACTTCTGGGAAGACGCCACCATAGCGGCGATGAATGTCGATTTGCGTGGCCACGACGTTGCTGAGCAGGCGCTGCCCATCTTCCACGACGGCGGCGGCGGTTTCGTCACAACTGGTTTCGATCGCGAGAATGCGCATAGGAGTCGGGAGTCGGTGATCGGGAGTCGGTGATCGGGAGTCGGTGGTCGGGAGTCGGTAGTCGGGAATCGGGGCGTCATGTGTCGGGGGTGGTATCCGGATGGTCCGGCGTATCGGCTGGGCCACCGTCAACGCCCGACTGCCGACTCCCGACCACCGACTCCCGACTGCCGACTGCCGACTCCCGACTCCCGCCGCTCGCCCAAATGAGTACAGCCAATCCAATCACCAGAAGCCCGCCGAGGGCAATGATCTTGTAAGTGCGGTTGTCGAGAAGCAGCGTCAATGCACCAAAAAGCGCGCACCACGCCCAGTAGCCCAGCACGATTGTGCGTTCGCTCAGCCCGCGGTCGAGCAGGCGAAAATGCAGATGGTCGCGTCCCCCCTGGGCGGGCGAGAGACCGCGCCGCCGCCTGTCGTAAATAAGCCAGGCCACGTCAAGTGCGGGCAAACCGACAACGAGCATCACCGTGGCAAGCCGCGCGCCGCCAATAATGCCGAGCGACGCCACGGCAAATCCCAGGAAGTAGCTGCCGCTGCTCCCCATAAAGACTTTGGCCGGTGCAAAGTTGAAGGGCAGGAAACCCAGTGTTGCACCCAGCAGCGCAATCGGCAGCAATGCCACGCTCAACTGCGGCGGCTCCGCCACAAAGAGCATCGCGCACGCCAGCACCACGCACAGAATCGCCGTCACGCCGGTCACCAGCCCGCTCAACCCGTCAAGCCAGTTGACCGTGTTCATCATCCCCATATACCAGAAGACGGTCAGCGGAAAGACGATCCACCAGGGCATGCCTTCCGGCCCAAAGAATAGACCCTCCCCAAAGGGGTTGTTGACATGCTTGATAAAGATGAGACCGACAAAGCCGATGCACGCCGCTGTGAACTGGATGACATACTGCGGCCACGAGGGCCAGTCGTAGCGGTCGTCCAGCAGCCCCATGACGGCGCAGAAGAGGGCTCCCGTCAGCAAAGCCCCAAGCCGGCGTGCCTCGTTGGGGTCATTGCGCACAGGAAACCAAAGCTGGGCTTCCGGCCAGAGCGCAGGCAGGCCGAGTGTAATCAGCACCGTGAGGAAGAAACCGCCAAAGAGCGCGAGTCCGCCGGTGCGGGCGATGACGCCGGTATGCCGGCGCCTGCCGCCCGGGCGGTCAACGAGTCCCCAACGATAGCCGAGCGCCATGGCCGGCGGCGTCAGCGCGGCCGTCAATCCCGTGGCGCAGAGCAGGACGAAGACGTAGACCATGGAAATGCTGAGTCACAGTTATTACTTATCAATTATTGATTGTTACTAGTAATCAATAATAGACAATTGATAACTGAATCCCCTCTACGGCCGCATCGTCGTCAGCGTGCGGGGGAAGGCGATGGTCTCGCGCACGTGGTCGAGACCGCAGACCCACGCAACCGTGCGCTCGACGCCGAGGCCAAAGCCGCTGTGCGGGGTGGAGCCGTAGCGGCGCAGGTCGAGGTACCACTGGTAGACTTCCTCGGGCAGCTTGTGGTGCTGGATTGACGCAAGCAGCTTCTCCGGATCACTCATGCGCTCGCTGCCGCCGATGATTTCGCCATAACCTTCGGGGGCCAGCAGGTCCACGCTGCGGCACACTTCGGGGCGGCCTGGCTCGGGCTCCATGTAGAAGGCCTTGACCTGCGTGGGGTAGTGGTGCACGAAGACGGGCTTTTCGAACTGCGCGGCCAGATAGGTCTCGTGCGGGCTGCCAAAGTCGTCGCCCCACTCGATGGCGGGGACGGGGTCCTCGTAGCCGGGAACAAGCTCGCCGCGTGCGGCGGCGGCGTTGATGCGCTCGCACCGCTTCGTCATAGGTGATGCGCGGGAAGCTGCCTGTCACCTGCTCAAGCTGCGTGGTATCGCGCTCAAGCACCTTGAGTTCGGGTGCGCAGTCACGCAGGCAGGTCTGCACGATGTGCGAGACGAATTGCTCCTCGATTTCCATGAGCTGCTCAAGGTCGCAGAAGGCTGCCTCTGGCTCCACCATCCAGAACTCCTGCAGGTGACGGCGGGTCTTGCTCTTTTCGGCGCGGAAGGTGGGGCCGAAGCAGTAGACGCTGCCCAAAGGCAAAGATGTTCGCCTCGTTGTAGAGCTGCCCCGTCTGCGCCAGATAGGCCGGTTCGCCGTGATAGTCGATCTTGAAGAGCGTGGTCGTGCCCTCGGCGGCGGCGGGGGTGATGATCGGCGTGTCCACGTTGAGGAAGCCGTTGTCGTCGAGCCACTCACGGATGGCGCGGATGATGACGGCGCGCACGCGCATGGCCGCCCACTGGCGCGACGAGCGCAGCCATAGGTGGCGGTTGGCCATGAGGAACTCCACGCCATGATCCTTGGGCGTGATGGGGTAGTCGTCGGCCACCTGCACAATCCGCAGCGTGCGCACGTCGAGTTCATAGCCGCCGGGGATTCCGGGCGCGCGCTCCTCCGCCTTGACAACGCCGCTGAGGACGACGCTGCTCTCCTGCGTTAGCCGCTTGCCTTCTTCAAACTCTTCTTCGGTGACGTTGCCCTTGAAGACGACGGCCTGGCAAACGCCCGTGCCGTCGCGCAGCTGGATGAACTGAAGCTTGCCCTTGCCCGTCTTGTTGTAGACCCAGCCTTGCAGCGTGACGGTTGCGCCTACGTGGTTCTGCAATTCATTGACGCGTACAACGGTCGCGTTTTCGGCTGGTGTTTGCTCTAATGTCACTGGAGTATTCCTTCTGTGGCGGCCGCTCGGTTCCGGCGCAAATCGTTGCTCAGCGAATTTGCGCAGCAGAGGTGGTGCGCGAACTGAAAACTGACAAATGATACCTCGCGTTGTGCGACGTCCACTTTACCGTCGCACAACACCAATTATCATTTGTCAGTTATCAATTCATGCAATACCTCTGCTGCGTCACATCTGTCACATGCGTTACTCAGTCGCAACGTCAGGCGTTCCATGCGGCTCATCTGCATCGTCCGGGGCAGTATCCTCGGCGCCGTAGGGGTCCTCGGCATAGGTAGGCATTCCCGTATCGCCGCCCACGCTGAGCAGATTTGCGTCAAGGTGTTCAATCGGCGGCAATGGCTCGTGCACGGTCTCATCTTCGCCCATGTCGAAATCTGCAAAGACCTCGGCCATATTGGGACGGGCGGCGGCACGCGCGGCCTCGTCGAAGAGGGGCGAGACGTCGACTCCGTAATCCTCGAGCGACCGTCCCACTTTGGAAAAGTGCTCCGAGCGGAACTCGTACGCCGCGCCGGTGACCGGACGCACGATATGGGTGTAGATGTAGACCGATGTGGGCGGCACGTAGTCGATCTCCTGCGCCTGCACCACAACGGGATCGCGACCGGCCTCGCCGTTGCGACGCCCTTTGCTCTTGCGTCTGCGGCGCGCACCACTGCTGCGGCCCGCGCGATCACCTGTTCGATCGCCCGCGCTGTCACGGGGAGGCTGCCCTTCGCGTGCAGCGGGTGCGCTGCGCGCCGATCGATCGGCCTTTTCGGGTGTGCCGGCAGGGGCGTCATTTTGCGTTGCGCCGTCACCTGGCTTGCGCCGGAAGTAGCGCCGTTTGCGATTGCCGCCGCGCCCGCTGTTGGGGCGTCCACCTTGAGATTCTTGAGCCATGAGCAGGATTGAGTCGGTACTGAATGTGGTGCTGGAGCGGGATTCTGCGGCGGAAGGTGAGACAGGTAATTGAGTAACTGGTTGATTGGGTTATAGGTTGATTGGGTTATAGGTTGATTGGGTTATAGGTTGATTGGGTTATAGGTTGATTGGGTTATAGTTGATTGGGTAATTGGCGCGCCGCTCAGCAATGGCCGCTTGGGAATCGCGTAGTCACTTACTTCGTGCGAAAAGTGGCCAATGTGTGGCTCTCGCACCCGAACCGGCTGGTGACCCGATCAACCCATCAACCAATAACCCAGATCAACCAATAACCAATTATCCATTACCCAGTTATCAATTACCCATGTGTCCACTCACGGCACCGTGTAGTCCGCCACACGCTCACCCTGGGCGTTGATGAGCATGGCGGTCGCACCGCTGCGCCACACGGGCACGCTCTGCCCAATAGCGGGCAATCGTGCTGTCTGTGCCGGTTGTCGTATAGAGGCGGACGCTTCCACCTGGGAAGTTCTGCACGTCGCCGAAGGAGTACTCGGGACCACCGCCGCCCTGCTGGAGTTTCCACCCCTGCAGATTGAAGACCTGGTCCGTGTCGTTGATGATCTCGACGTACTCGTTGGTCAGCAGCCCGGCCCCGGCAACGGTGCGAATCTTGAGGCCCGTGGTCCCGAAGACCTGGTCCGGTGTTGCCGTGGGTGCAGCCTGACCGGATGGCACAATCAGCCTCTGCCCTGAAAAGATGTTGTTGGCATCATTCAGATTGTTGGCGTCCACAAGTTCCTGCATGGTGACGCCCAGTTTGGCGCCGATCGCGCTCAGCGTGTCGCCCGGCTGCACAACGTACGTTTCGGCATCACCCGCGGGCTGTACGGCCGGCTCACCCTCGGCGGGCGCCGGCGTAGTTTCAGGCGCAACCGGAACACCAGCGCCCGTCTCGGGGAGCGTCGCGGTCGGCGGCAGTTGCACCGCCGGTCCCGTTGGGCCGGAAGCCGCGTTGCTTACCACGGCAACGCCTGCCAGCGCTGCAAGTTCCTCAGCATCGGGGCGGCGCACGTCCATGAACCACACGACGAGAAGCGCCACAACAAGACTAATCAGTGCGTTGAGGATAATGATCAGGGCAAGCTGGCGCCGATTCACTCTGTGCAACCCTCCGTGGTGCCTTGGCGTTGATGCGGGCGATTGATGCGGCAGCGGCGGACATGGCAGTATTCAGCGTGCATTCTACCATACTTTGCCTGGTGCATGAGGGCGCCGGCTTGCTCCAATCAGGACTCCTGGGAAGCCCTGATCTGCGTACAGGAGGGAGTGCCTGCCCTTTCGGTTGCCTTCCCGTCTGTTCTGCGTGCCAGCACTTTCTGCCGTTTGCTGCTTGTTGGCCACGTGCGAAGCAACCTGGCCCATACACGGCTGCAGCAACTTTGCCGGGTGCGCAGTGTTCTAGCCTCTGCGATGACGATTTCCCCTGCCTGCTTGCCTGCATGCCGGATTGAGCCGAAAGAAGCCAACAATGAACACCACAAAGAACCACGCCGCCGCGCCGCACAGGAATGGCCCCTATGGACGCATTGTTGGGTGGGGCAGCTATGTGCCCGAGCAGGTTGTCACCAACCACGATCTGGCGCGGCGGCTGGATACGAGCGACGAGTGGATCGTGCAGCGTTCGGGCATCCGCGAGCGCCACGTCGCGGCCGAAAATGAAACGACTTCGTCCATGTCGGTAGAGGCCGCGCGCAAGGCGCTGGCACGCGCGGGCCTCACTCCCGCCGACCTCGACCTGATCATTGTCGCCACGTCAACGCCCGACTACCACACGCCGCCCGTCTCCAGCCTCGTCCAGGCGCAGTTGGGCGCGACCAACGTGCCCGCGTTTGTGGTCGTCACCGGCTGCACGGGCTTCGTCTATGCCTATACGGTGGCGAACCAATTCATCCAGACGGGCGCCTACAAGACGATTCTGGTGATTGGCGCCGAACTGCTCAGCCGCTTTGTCAACTGGCGCGACCGCTCCACCTGCGTGCTCTTTGGCGATGCCGCAGGCGCGGTGGTGATTCAGGCCACGGACGCGGTATGCGGCATGTATTCGTCCACGCTGGGGTCGGACGGCTCGCAGGGGGAGACGATCATCATGCGTTCGGGCGGCTCCAAGAAGCCCTTTGGCCCGCAGGCGCTGGCCGACGGCGACCTCTATCTGGAGATGAACGGGCGCGAAGTCTTCAAGTTTGCCACGCGCGTGGTAGGCACGGCGTGCCACACCGTGCTGGATCAGGCGGGCATGGGGCTCAATGACGTGGACTGGGTGATTCCCCACCAGGCCGATCTGCGCATCATCGAAGCGGCAGCGCGCGACATGGGGCTGCCGCTCGATCGCTTCATTGTCAACATCGATCGCTATGCCAACACCTCGGCGGCCTCGATTCCGCTGGCGCTGGCCGAGGCGGTGGACAGCGGCCGTGTGCGCGTGGATGACCGGCTGCTGCTCGTGGCCTTCGGCGCGGGGCTCACCTGGGGCGCGGCGCTCGTGCAGATGGCGCCCGCCGGGACAACAACGCCCGCGCTGGCGGCGCGCAGCCTGGCGCTGAACGGCGTTCACTGAGGCGAAGAAATTCCGAACGCGGATTGACGCGGATGGACACGGATACCAGCAGTTGAATTCGTGTCCATCCGCGTCAATCCGCGTTCAAGTGCTGCCATTCTGCTTCCCGCGATCGCGGCGGGCGGGCGTGCGCAGCGCGCAGTGAGGGACATTCGTACCGCAAAGCGCGTACGTGTGTCACTACGACATTCCGTCGCAATGGTTTACACTTGTGTTCGGGATGTTGCTGCGCTGTGTTGAACGTGTTGCAGACGTGGTCGTTCCCGCGTTTCGCGCCTGCAAGCCCATTACCTATTGCCGCATTTTCCGCCAGGCCACATGCGCATTCTGAACAACGCGAAACGCATGTCTCTTCAACCATTTGTTGATTCGTGAAAAAAGGCACAAGCCCTTTCGGACAAGGAGATTTCCCATGGCTGGACTTGATCCCAGTGAACGCAAGCAAGTCTTGAGTACACTGGCCAAATATGCCGATAAGAACCTGACCAATGAGTTTCTATTGAAACTCGACCACAACGATGAATTCCCCCAGAAGGTCCTCAGCGATCTCTTCGGCATGGGGCTTCACCTTGTCTTCATCCCCGCCGAATACGACGGCATGGGTGGCGGCGCCTATGACATTTACCGCGTCTCCGAGGCCATGGCGGCGATTGACCTGGGCATCGCCACGGGTGTTCTGGCCACGTTCCTGGGCACCGACCCGATTGTTGTGGGCGGCACCGAAGAGCAGAAGAAGCACTGGATGGGGCGCATTGCCAACGAAGGCTTGCTGGTTGCCTACGGGGCCACGGAGCCGCAGGCGGGCAGTGACCTCGCCACACTCCGAACCAAGGCCACGCCCGTATTCGAGGATGACAAGCTCACCGGCTACAAGATCAACGGGCGCAAGCAGTGGATTTCCAATGGTGGTGTTGCCGAAATCTACACGATTCTGGCGCTCACCCCCGGCGGCCCGTCATGGTTTGTCGTCGAAAAGGACGCGGCCGGCTTCACCGCCAACAAGCCCGAAGACAAACACGGCATCCGCGCCAGCAGCACCGCGGCGCTCTTCCTCGAAGATGTCTTCGTCACGCCTGATCGCCTTGTGGGTCTTGTCGAGGGACAGGGGTTGGCCCAGGCGCAGGCGGTCTTTGGCTACACCCGCCTGATGGTGGCCTGCTTTGGGCTTGGCGCAGGCTGGTCAGCACTCCGGCGCGCGATTCCCTACTCGCAAATGCGCGTTCAGGGCGGCGCTCCCCTCAGCCGCAAGCAGGGCTATACCCACAAGTTGATCGTTCCCAATGCCGTGCGCCTTGAGGCAGCCCGCACCTATATCGAGTGGACGGCCGAGCGCATCGACGGCGGCGAGGAAGATCTGCAGACCGAAGGCGCCGTCGCCAAGTACCTGGCCACCGAGGCAGGCAACAAGGCCGCCGAGGACAGCATCCAGGCGCTGGGCGGCTACGGCTACACCAAGGAGTATATGGTTGAGAAGGTCAAGCGCGACGTGCGCATTACCACGATCTACGAGGGCACCTCGGAGATCATGGAATGGACGATTGCGCGTGACCGCTGGCAGCTTCACCTCAAATCGCGCGGCGCCTACTACAGCGACTGGGCGGCGCGCATTGAAGCCCAGGCTGCAAAACAGACCGACACCGGCCTGGCCGCGGCCGCACTGGCGATGCGTGCGTTGGTGGTAATCCTCGAGCGCTGCCGCATTGACAAACTGACGCGCAACCAGCATGTGCTCTTCCGCCTGGGCGAACTGATCGCCTTTGCCGAAACCGCGGCAATCTTCTCCACGCGCGTCGCCGACAAACCCACCGAGGGGATCAACCTCGACGTGCCCGCACGCAAGGCCATGGCGCGTATCCACGCCCGTGATGCCGCACTGAAGGTTGCGGTCGATGGTTTGCGCTGGGCAATCGGCGCCGGGCAGAGCGACCCGAACCTGGCGAACGCACTGGGGCTGCCCGCGATCTATGCGGCACAAGCCGGATTGATTGATGACATGGATTTCGCCGCCGAAGCGCTAAACAAAGCCTTCCCGGCGGCATAGGTGCGCAGGGCCAGCGTGCGGCCATCCGTTGGTGCGGATGGCCGCACGTTTGCGCCCAAGCGCCGCTTGCGCACACATAGAGGAGTGAGGAGGGGATCCGATGATTTCAAGTGAAGAGCGAGCCGTAGCAATTGTGGGGCTGGGCGCTGTCCTCCCCGACGCGCCCAACGCACCCGCATTTTGGCAAAACATACGCAACAAGAAATACAGCATTATTGAAACGCCTCCGGAACGCTGGAGCATTGCAGACCATTATGACCCGGACCCTACGGTTCCGGACAAGACCTACAGCAAGATCGGTGCGTGGGTGCGCGGCTACCAGTTTGACTGGAAACGCTTCCGCATTCCGCCCCGTGTCGCGGCCGCAATGGACGAGGGACAGCAGTGGGCGGTGACGATTGCCGCCGAAGCACTTGACGACTACGGCTACCCGAATCGGCCGCTCAATACCGACCGCGTCGGCGTCATCCTTGGCACGGCAATTGGTGGTGAACTCCACTATGTCACCTCCTCGCGCCTCTCCTACCCCGAGTATGCACGCTGGCTCAATGAATCCCCCGACTTCGGCGCCCTCCCTGTCGCCACGCGCACCGGCATTCTCGATCAATGGCATGCACGCATGGACAGCGTCCTGCCTTCAATTACCGAGGATACGATGCCGGGTGAGTTGCCCAACATTGTGGCCTCACGCGTGGCCAATGTGTTCAATTTGCGCGGCCCGAGTTTCATTACCGATGCCGCGTGCGCTTCGTCCTTCTCGGCGGTGCAGGCCGCGTGCGAGGCGCTCTATGGCGGGCAGGTGGACGCAGTGATTGCGGGCGGCGTTGACCGCAACAACGGCATTACCTCCTTCGTCAAGTTCTGCAAGATCGGCGCGTTGAGCGCCACCGGCAGCCGCCCCTTTGGCGCGGGCGCCGACGGCTTTGTCATGGGCGAAGGCAGCGGCGCCTTCCTGCTCAAGCGCCTGAGCGACGCCGAACGCGACGGGGACCGCATCTACGCCGTGATCCGCGGCGTTGGCGGTTCGAGCGACGGCAAGGGCAAGGGCATTACCGCCCCCAACCCGACGGGCCAGCTCCTGGCCATCCGCCGCGCCTGGGAGAATGCCGGGCTCGATCCGGCCACTGCCACCCTTGTCGAGGCCCATGGCACAAGCACGCGCGTAGGTGATGTGGTGGAAGTGGAAAGCCTCGCCACAGTCTTTGGCGAGTCGGGACTGCGCAACGCGATCGCCCTGGGTTCGGCCAAGAGCAACATCGGCCACCTCAAGGCGGGCGCCGGCGCGGCTGGCTTGCTCAAGACAGTCATGGCGCTTCACGACAAGGTGCTGCCGCCCACGCTCAACGCGCAGCAGCCCAACCCTAATATTGACTTTTCGCAGACGCCTTTCTACTTGAACCATGAACTCAAGAACTGGGATGCACCCCAAGGTACACCCCGGCGCGCCGGCGTGAGCGCCTATGGCTTCGGCGGCACCAACTTCCACCTGGTAATGGAGGAGTATGTGCCCGGTATGCTGAAGAGCGAACCAAAGAGCTTTGCGTCGGTCGACATCAACGCAGGCAGCCACGCCCTTGGCGCAGGTGGGGGCAACGGCAGCGCCGCATCAGCCCACGCGCAGGGGCCTGCCGCCGCACGCCCACTGCCGCCGCGTGGCATTCTGGCCGTAGGCGCAGCCAACCCGGCGGCGCTGAAGGATGAAGTCGACGCAATCTATCTGCGCGTGGAAAATGGCTGGACGCCCGAGCGCGCGCTGCCCACTCCCGAAGTCATCCGCGCCGCCGAGCGCCTGATCATCGACTTTGGTGACCAGCGCGAATTGCTTGACAAACTTGCCAAGGCGCGCAAGGCTGCGGGCTTCGACAACCCGCAGGCGTGGAAAGCGCTGCAGGGACAGGGCATCTTCCGTGGCAGTGGCCGTCGCCCAGGCAAGATCGCATATCTCTTCCCGGGCCAGGGCAGCCAGTATGCCAACATGGGGCGGGAACTCGCCGCTTTCTCACCGACGGTGGCCGGCGTCTTTGCGCAGGCCGACCAGGTGATGACGCCGATTCTGGGGCGCACGCTCACTTCCTACATCTTTGTGGACAGCGCGGACCCCGGAGCCGTCAAGCAGGTCGAAAAGGACCTCATGCAGACCGCCATCACGCAGCCTGCAATGCTGACGATGGACACGGCGATGCTGCTGCTGCTGCGCGACTATGGTTTTGAACCCGACATGGCCATGGGCCATTCGCTGGGTGAGTACGCCGCGCTGATCGCCGCGGGCATCATGCCCTTTGCGCATGCGCTCGAGGCATCTGCGGCACGTGGCGCAGAGATGACCAAGGTTGCCTTGGGCGACAACGGCTGGATGGCCGCGGTCATGGCCCCCTACCCGGTCATCGAAGAGGTGCTCAAGCAGGTGGATGGCTATGTCGTTGCCGCAAACATCAATTCGAACAACCAGAGCGTGGTGGGCGGCGAAGCCAAGGCCGTTGGCCAGGCAATGGAGATCTTCGCGCAGAGGGGCTACACGGCTGTCCGCATCCCTGTGAGCCACGCCTTTCACACCAAGCTTGTGGCGCCGGCCAGCAAGCCGCTGCGCGTTGTGCTCGACCGCCTGACCATCAACCCGCCGCAATTGCCCATGGTTGCCAACGTCGATGGCGAGCTGTACCCCACCACGGTCGAGGGCATCAAGGATATTCTGGTGCTCCAGATCGCCTCGCCCGTGCAGTGGGTGAAGGGGCTGCAGACGCTCTACGCCAACGGCGTGCGCACCTTTGTTGAGGTGGGCCCCAAGAAGGCGCTCAAGGGCTTTGTCGATGATGTACTTCTCGACAAGACCGACGTCTGGTCGATCTTCACCAACCACCCCAAAACCGGCGAATTGGCCTCATTCAACCATTCGCTCTGCGGACTCTATGCGGCGGGCTATGGCCTGGCCGATGAGAATACCGCGCGCGTCCAATTGGCAACAGTCAGCGAACAGAGCAACGGGAAGGTTTCCCCCGCGGAAGCCCCAGTTCCCACCAAGGAGGCTGCAGCCATGTCTGCACCAGTTTCCTCGCCCGCCGCGCCGGTAGGCGCAAGCAACGAGGCATTGAGCCAGGCGCTGGCCCAGGTGCTCGCGCAATTCGCGGCGCCGCAGGCAGGTCGCCCTGCGGTCAACGATCGCAATGAAGCGCCGCTTGGGTCAGTCATCATCACGGGCACCGGTCTCGGCTTGCCGGGCGCCAACAAGCCCGTTATGGACCCGGACAATGCCCTGCGCATCCTGCGCGGCGAGCAGTTCGTGGACCTCATTCCGGAGCGATTCCGCAAGGAAATGGCGAACCGCCACATCACTCGCCTCGTCAAGAGCGCGGACGGCAGCGGTTCCTTCGAGACAATCAGTGACACGGACGATGTGATCAAGCTTGCCGGTCGCGGCGGCGCCTTCAACATTACCGAAGAGTACGGTGTCCCGGCCAAGCTTGTCGAGGCGCTGGACATCACGACGCAGCTTGCCATGGCCGCTGGCCTTGACGCGCTGCGCGAAGCCAACATCCCGCTTGTGCAGACCTACCGTGCGACGACGAAAGGCACCTTCCTGCCCGAACGCTGGATGCTGCCCGAATGTATGCGCGACGAGACGGGCGTCGTCTTTGCGAGCGCCTTCCCCGGCGGCGACCGCATGGCAGACGAGTTCCGCCGCTTCTACGCATGGAACAATCTGAACGAACAGATTGACGCACTGGAGGATCTGCGACGCTACAGCAATGATGCAGGCACGCTCGGCGAAATCGACCGTCGCCTGGCCGTCCTGCGCGACGAGCGCGAGCGCACGCCCTACGAGTTTGACCGCCGCTTCATCTTCCGCATTCTGGCAATGGGCCACAGCCAGTTCGCCGAGTACATCGGCGCACGCGGCCCCAACACGCACGTCAATGCCGCTTGCGCAAGCACAACCCAGGCCGTAGCCGTGGCCGAGGACTGGATTCGCAGCGGACGCTGCCGGCGCGTGATTGTGGTGAGCGCCGACGATGTGACGAGCGACAACCTCATGGGCTGGATCGGTTCCGGATTCCTGAGCACAGGCGCGGCGGCCACCGATGACCGCGTCGAGGAGGCAGCGCTTCCCTTTGATCGCCGCCGGCACGGCACGCTGCTGGGCATGGGCGCCTGCGGGCTCGTGGTGGAAAGTGAAGATGCGGCAAGCGAACGCGGCATGCGCGGCATTGTCGAGGTGCTCAGCGCCGAAACAGCCAACAGCGCCTACCACGGCACCCGCATTGATGTGAACCATGTCTGCGATGTGATGAACCGTCTCGTCACCGCCGCCGAACGACGCTTTGGCCTCAACCGTTACGCCCTGGCGCAGGAGTTGGTCTTCATCTCGCACGAGACGTACACGCCGGCCCGTGGCGGCAGCGCTTCGGCCGAAGTGACAGCCTTGCGCAACACCTTTGGCGATGCGACGCCCAACATTGTCGTCTGCAACACCAAGGGCTTCACCGGGCACCCCATGGGTGCGGGTGTCGAGGACGTCATCGCCGTCAAGATTCTTGAATATGGCATTGTGCCGCCTGTGCCGAATTACAAGGAGGTTGATCCCGAACTGGGCATCCTCAACCTCAGCCGCGGCGGACGCTACCCGGTGCAGTATGCGCTGCACCTGGCGGCGGGCTTCGGCTCGCAGATCAGCATGACACTTGTGCGGCGTATTCCCGGCGCGCTTGACCGCATGGACAACAAGCCGCTCTACCTGCACTGGCTGGCGGCAGTCAGCGGCTACGACAGGGCCGAAACCGAAGTCGTCAAGCGCGTGCTGCGCGTGGTGGCGCAGGGTTCGCCCAAGCGCGTGCCTGCTCCAA
Source organism: uncultured Chloroflexia bacterium (assembly GCA_963735275.1). Classification (GTDB taxonomy): domain Bacteria; phylum Chloroflexota; class Anaerolineae; order Caldilineales; family Caldilineaceae; genus UBA5069. The sequence goes on from CAVTKJ010000007.1 coordinate 469,332, forward strand.
GCCGCTGGCAGTATGGCACCGGCCCGACGCTCCGTGCACCGGCTTTGGGCAATGGCGCAGCGTCGACCTACACGCCGCTGCCAATGGTGATGCCGGAGATTGCGGCTCGCCCGGTGATCGCACCGGCCCCCGTCGCGGCCCCCGTCGCGGCGCCCGCCCCTGTGGCCGCACCGCCGGCTCCCCCCCCGGCGCCCGCACCTGCGGTCGTACCTGCGCCTGTGGCACAGCCGGCCCCGGTCGCACCGCAAGTCGCGCCTGCGCCCGTGCAAGCCGCGCCCGCAACGCCGGCCGCGGAACCGGCTGTAGCGGACCCGGTCGAAGCCAAGGTAATGGCCGTCGTCGCCGCCAAGACCGGCTACCCGCAGGACATGCTTGACACGACGCTTGACCTCGAGGCCGACCTCGGCATCGACACCGTCAAGCAAGCCGAGACCTTCGCCGCCGTGCGCGAGGCCTTCGATATTCCGCAGTTGGAAGGTATCAAACTGCGCGACTATCCCACGCTGGGGGCGGTGATTGAATTCGTCTACGCTGCGCGGCCGGAATTGCGGGAACAGCGGGGAGTGGGGAGTGGGCAGTCGGCAGTGGCAACTACGGTCGCCGCGACGCCAATGACCAATGATCAATTACCAGTTACCAGTCAACCGGTCACCCGATCAACCAGTCTACCAGTCGCCACCGACATCGTGGCCGACAAGGTCATGGCCGTCGTCGCTGCCAAGACCGGTTACCCGCAGGATATGCTTGATCCCACGCTCGACCTTGAAGCCGATCTGGGCATCGACACAGTGAAGCAGGCCGAGACCTTCGCCGCCGTGCGTGAGGCCTTCGACATCCCGCAGATGGAAGGTATCAAGCTGCGTGACTATCCCACGCTGGCCGCAGTCATCGAGTTCGTCTACGCCTCGCGGCCGGAATTGCGGGAACAGCCGGGAGTCGGGAGTGGGCAGTCGGCAGTCGGGACGGCGGCGCCGAGTCAGCCGGTGTATGTGCCCCCCACGCCGCCGAGCGCACCCGCGGCCGCGCCGGCGCCGGCAGCGCCCGCCCCAACCACGGACGCGGTGGCAGAGAAAGTCCTCGCTCTCGTCGCCGACAAGACCGGCTACCCGATGGAAATGCTTGACCTTGACAGCGACATGGAAGCCGACCTGGGCGTCGACACTGTCAAGCAGGCCGAAACCTTCGCGGCAGTGCGCGCCGCCTTCGACATCCCCACCATCGAGGGGTTGAAGCTGCCGCGACTATCCCGACGCTGCAGAGCGTGATCGACTTCGTCTACACCAATCGGCCGGACCTGCGGGAACAGCCGGGAGTCGGGAGTGGGCAGTCGGCAGTCGGGACAACAGCACCCGCTCCCGCCAGTCAACCAGTCAACCAGTCAACCAATCAACCGGTCGCAGATGGCGATGACCCCGTGGCGTCCAAGGTCCTCTCCCTCGTCGCCGACAAGACCGGCTACCCGATGGAGATGCTTGACCTTGACAGCGACATGGAAGCCGACCTGGGCGTCGACACTGTCAAGCAGGCCGAAACCTTCGCGGCAGTGCGCGCCGCCTTCGACATCCCCACCATCGAGGGATTGAAGCTGCGCGACTATCCCACGCTGCAGAGCGTGATCGACTTCGTCTACACCAATCGGCCCGACCTGCGGGAACTGCCGGGAGTCGGGAGTGGGCAGTCGGCAGTCGGGACAACAGCACCCGCTCCCGCCAGTCAACCAGTCAACCAATCGACCAATCAACCGGTCGCAGATGGCGTCGACCCCGTCGCGTCCAAGGTCCTCTCCCTCGTCGCCGACAAGACCGGCTACCCGATGGAGATGCTTGACCTTGACAGCGACATGGAAGCCGACCTGGGCGTCGACACTGTCAAGCAAGCCGAGACCTTCGCGGCAGTGCGCGCCGCCTTCGACATCCCCACCATCGAGGGATTGAAGCTGCGCGACTATCCCACGCTGCAGAGCGTGATCGACTTCGTCTACACCAATCGGCCCGACCTGCGGGAACTGCCGGGAGTCGGGAGTGGGCAGTCGGCAGTCGGGACAACAGCACCCGCGCCCGCCAGTCAACCAGTCAACCAGTCAACCAATCAACCGGTCAAGACCATCGGCACTCTGGAAGACGCCGACCGCATGCCCCGGCGCGTGCCGGTGCCCAGCGTGCGCCCGGCGCTCGACCTCTGTCTGCCCACAGGCGTTGTGCTTGACGACAAGAGCCGCGTGGTCGTGATGATGGACCAGGGTGGCGTTGGCAAGGCGCTCACCGGGCGGCTGCAGAAGATGGGCGTAACGGTACTCGCGCTTGAACCGGGCGTTGCCACAGAGACGATGATCGGCCAACTCCAGGGCTGGCTGGCCGAGGGCGCCATCCAGGGTGTCTACTGGCTGGCGGCAATGGACGCCGAGCCGGCGCTCGAGGAGATGGACATCGCCGAGTTCCGTGAGATGAACCGCCTCCGCGTGAAGAATCTCTTCAGCGCCATGCGTGCCGTCTACGCGAGTGTTGCCGGGCCCGGCACCTTCCTCGTGAGCGCCACCCGCCTGGGCGGCCTTCACGGCTATGGGCCGGCAGGCGCAACTGCACCACTGGGCGGCGCGGTGACCGGCTTCACCAAGGCCTACAACGTAGAGCAGGGACTGAGCGAAACGGGCAAGGGACTCATCGTCAAGGCGGTTGACTTCGACTTGAGCCGCAAGACCGCCGAGCCGGCCGATTTGCTCATTGCCGAGACACTGAGCGACCCGGGCGTCGTGGAAGTGGGCTATCACGAAGGTCTGCGCTACACAATTACGCTGGAAGAGCAGCCCGCCCGTGACGGCGCACCGGGTATGGTGCTTGATGAACAATCCGTCTTCGTTGTCACCGGCGCGGCGGGTGGTATCACGTCCGCAATCGTCAGTGACTTGGCGGTGAATAGCCGGGGCATTTTCTATCTGCTGGACCTCGTAGCGGCCCCGGCGCGCGACGATGCACACATCGCGCTCTTCCGCAGCGACAAGGACGCGCTCAAACGCACGCTGATTGACGAGGCCAAGGCGCGCGGCGAGAAGCCCACGCCCGCCACAATCGACAAGCAAATTGTGGGCATCGAGCGCAGTGAAGCAGCGCTGCGCGCAATCGAGTCCGTTGAGGCGGCAGGGGGCACGGCCCACTACTTCGCCCTTGACCTGCGCGACGGCGACAAGGTGACAGAGGTGGCGGATGACATTCGCAGCCGCTACGGCAAGATCGACGTCCTCCTCCACGCAGGCGGCATGCTCATCGACCGCACGCTGCCCAACAAGGAGCCGAGCCAGTTCGACCTTGTCTTCGACATCAAGGCCGACGGCTTCTTCAGCCTGCTCAAGGCGGCCAAGGGGATGCCGATTGGCGCCACCGTGAGCTTCAGCTCGGTGGCCGGGCGCTTCGGCAACAACGGCCAGAGCGACTACTCGAGCGCCAATGACCTGCTCTGCAAGATCAGCAGCAGCATGAGGCAGTGGCGGCCCGAAACACGCGCCATTGCCATTGACTGGACGGCATGGGGGTCCATCGGCATGGCCTCGCGCGGCTCGGTGCCTGCCATCATGGAGGCGTTGGGCGTGGACATGCTCCCCGTCGAGAGCGGTGTGCCGACGATTCGGCGCGAGCTCACCTACGGCGGTACGCGCGGCGAAGTGCTTGTGGCCGGGCGGCTGGGGCTGTGGATGGCCGAGAAAGCGCCCAATGGCGGCCTCGACGTCGACAAGATCAACGCCATGCTTGCAGAGCGCAAGAGTCCGCTACTCATGGTGGGCAAGGTGAAGGCGGCGCGCCTCTTCGGCGGGATTGAAGTGGAGACGACGCTCGACCCTGCACAGCAGCCCTTCCTCTTCGACCACATGGTGGATGAGGGCGTGCCGTGGCTGCCAGGCGTCATGGGTACAGAGGCGTTGGCCGAGGTGGCCTCGCTGCTCGTCCCAGGTACGACCGTGGCGGCTGTGGAGAATCTGCAGATTCTGGGCGCATTCAAGTTTCACCGCAATAAGCCCACAACGCTCTATCTGAGCGCGACGGCTCGCCCACGCGAGGATGGCACGCTCGTGGCCGACGTCTGGCTGCGCTCGCAGTTCCAGCCGCCCAAGTCGGATCTGCCGCCCACGATCAAGGACCACTTCCACGCGCAGGTGCTCCTGCAGCAGGGTGCGCTCAAGGGGATCAAGGCCAAGTTCAAGGCGCCCAAGGCCGAAGCATTGCCGATTGCGCAGGATCGCATCTACCAGGTCTTCTTCCACGGCCCGGCCTATCAGGTGATTGAGCGGGCAAGTGTGGAGGGCGACACGGTGACGGCGCTTATGGCGCACGACCTCGGGCCGAACACCAGCCCGGCCGACGTCGCCTCGCTCATGGCCCCGCGCCTGGTGGAACTCTGCTTCCAGGCGGCGGCGCTGTGGAGCATTGACAAGAAACATGCGATGGCGCTGCCCTCGGGTGCAGCCATGATCACGGCCTACCGCCAGCCGGAGGAGGCCAAAGGCAAGCGTCTCTATGCGCTTGTGAAGTCAATCGACGAGGGCGCCGCCTACGACGCGCAGGTGGTGGATGAGGCAGGCAATGTCTACGTCAACGTCAAGGATTACTGGACGGTGCAGGTGCCGGGGGAGATGACGCTGCCGGGGTAAGTGAAAGAAGGGCCGCCGCGGTGGGTGATCACCCACCGCGGCGGCCAGACTGTGTGGATTGACTGATATATCGAGACGAATCAGCGAAGGAGAATCCCCTATGTTCGCCTTTGGTCGCATTGTGTCGATGGTGTTGCTTCCTGGTCTGATCATTGGTCTGCTAGGTGGTAGCGCAAAGCAAGTTGTTCGGTATTCCATTCCTATATCCGTCACAGTTGATGGCGTGGAATCGAGTTTTGACTTAGTTGTGGATGTGGGGCCGGAGGGCGTCAGTCCGTCTGTGCCGCAGCCTACAGCAGGCGTAGCAGTGCAGATTGGGGAAGTCGAATACTTGGGGAAAGTCACTGCCATAGACGAAACCGACTTTGTTACCTCCTCGCATGCCTTGCCCGCTGACTTAGGCGACCTGAAGGCCGGCGCCACCGACGTTTCCTTCGATGACATGGCGCGAAACAACAAGTCTCTTGTGGGTGATCTGGTCCATTTCATCGGGCAAGTAGACAGCGTTAGCAACTCCTTCAAGCAATCGCCACGAGAGTTGCAGTTCGAACAGAGAACTCTGGCTACGGATGGGACTGGCAGAAAACAGTCTGGGTAGATTACGAAGGTGACACTCCGATGCTAGAGTCTGACGAAATCGAAGTCTGGGCAACCGTCGAGGGCTTGGAGAAAGGCTCCGATCAACTGCACCCGATATTGCGGGCAGCGCACGTAGAGATAACCTCCTCCGATGAAGCGGTTCCTGTTGCGTGCGAAAAATCAAAGTCGCTCGCACGCTCGGCCACTGGGATTGCAGACCTCGAGGACGCCGTAGTTGAGGCAACGCCAATGGATATTGCTCGGTATGTGGATGATTGTCGTGGCGCAGTCGTGCAATTTGTTGGTGAGATTGACAGCGTCGACTACGAGAAGAACGAACTCGAGGTGGATACATCCTCGGTGGCTGGCTCTTGGTCGTCTGACAACTACCGGGTCAAAACACATGACGATGTCGTATACCTTGAAGGGGATCGAGTGTCGGTCCTCGCCAAAGTTGATGGCGATCACGTACATTACGGATTATTGGACCTCAGCCGATATCGGTGAATACAACGAAATACAACCAGTAGCGCGGTCGCGTTGAATTCGATCGGTAAGGTATAAGCTGCCATCATGATCCCCCACCTCCTCGAGCCCGCCACCGCCCTGCCCGCTGACGCGGCCATGCTACTCTCACCCGCCGAGGCCGCGACCTACGCGGCGCTCAAGGTGCCCAAGCGGCGCAGCGACTGGCTGCTGGGGCGCTTCACGGCCAAGCAGCTTGTGGCGGCGCACCTGGAGAAAACGCAAGGCAGCGCACCGGCCCTGAACGAAATCGTGATTGCCGCCGACGCCGACGGCGCGCCTTTTGCTTCGCTGGCAGGAGAGCGGCTACCCGTCTCGCTCAGCATCAGCCACAGCCACGCCACGGCCTTCTGCGCGCTGCTGGAGACGGAGTGGCATGAGTCGGTTGGATGCGACATTGAGTACATCGAGCCACGCGACGTTTCCTTCCTGCGCGACTACTTCACCGACGCCGAACAGGCCGCGGCGCTGGCCTGGCCCGAGCCCGACGCTGCCACAACGCTGCTTTGGAGCGCGAAGGAGGCAGTGCTCAAGGCGCTGCGCGAGGGGCTGCGGATTGACACAAGGCAGGTGCAGATTGCGCTGCCTGCGGCCCTGGGCGACGACTGGACGCCGTTCTCTATCACGCTGCAGGCGGAAGTGGCCGAGCGTTTTCCCGGCACATACGCCGGCTGGGCGCGTCGCCACGGCGACTTCGTGCTCACCCTTGCTCTGCGCGAACAGTAACAAATCATCATACGCGGCAACAACGGAAACAACGGAAGAAGCAGGAAAGAAAAACAGCATAGCAGTTACTTCATGTTGTTTCCGTTGTTACCGCTTTTTCTGCGTACACGCAGTTGTTCCACCCCGTCCCGGTACCATTCAATTGTGGGAGGTTGACTTGGAGACCTATATCAAGAAATTGAAGGAGCGCCAGGCGATTGCCGCCGGCGGCGCCAAGGAAGTGGAAGCGCAGCACAAAAAGGGGCGGCTGACGGCGCAGGAGCGCATCGACCTTCTCTTCGACCCCGGCACGTTCAACGAAATCGACACGCTCGTCACCCCCCGGTACGACAAGTACATGGACGGCCGCTCTTCACGCTACGGCGACGGCGTCATCACCGGCTTTGGCGCAGGTGCAATGGGCGGCAGCGTCTTTGTCGCCTCGCAGAACGCCGCCGTCATGGGCGGTTCGCTGGGCGAAATGCACGCCAACAAGATCGTCAAGGCCATGCACATGGCGCTCAAGTATGGCTGCCCTTTCATCGCGCTCAACGATTCGGGCGGCGCGCGCATTCAGGAAGGCGTGGACAGCCTGGGCGGCTACGCGCGCATCTTCGACGCCAACTGCGAGGCCTCAGGCGTGATTCCGCAGCTCAGCGTCATCCTCGGCCCGTGTGCGGGCGGCGCGGTCTACTCGCCCGCGCTGACCGACTTCGTCTTCATGACGGAGAACTCGTACATGTTCATCACCGGACCCGAGGTGGTGCAAGCGCCGTGATGCAGGAGAGCGGTGAGCTTTGAGGAGCTTGGCGGCGGCCTGATCCACTCCAAGGAGAGCGGCGTCAGCCACTTCCTCTCCAAGGATGATGCCGAATGTCTGGCCAAGGTGCGCGATCTGCTCTCGTACCTCCCCGCAACAACAGGACGACCCGCCCTACCTGCCGCCGCTCGACGATCCCCAGCGCCGTTGCCCCGAGCTGGAGGAGATCGTTCCGTCGGACCCGAGCAAGCCCTATGACGTGCGCAAGGTCATCGCCAGCGTGGTGGACGACGGCCGCTTCTTCGAGGTGCATGAACTCTGGGCCGAGAACATGGTGGTCGGCTATGCCGCGCCTCAACGGCTACGTGGTCGGCATTGTGGCCAACCAGCCCATGGTGCTGGCGGGCACGATTGACATCAAGGCATCGGTCAAGGCGGCGCACTTTATCCGCATTTGCGACACCTACAACATTCCCATCGTCACGCTGCAGGATGTGCCCGGCTTCCTGCCCGGCACGCACCAGGAGTACGGCGGCATCATCCGCAACGGCGCGCGCATGATCTATGCCTACTCGGAGGCCACCGTGCCCAAGCTTATGATTATGCTGCGCAAGAGCTACGGCGGCGCGATCTGCGTGATGAGCAGCAAGGGGTTGCGCGGCGACCTTCTCTACGCCTGGCCCAACGCCGAACTTGCCGTGATGGGCGCCGAGGGCGCTGTCAACATCCTCTTCAAGAAGCAGGTGCAGGAGGCCGAGGACCCCGACGCCAGGCGCAAGGAGCTTGGTGGACGACTACGAGGAGAAGTTCAACAATCCCTACGTGGCCGCCGCACGCGGGCTGATCGACGACATTATCGAGCCGCGCGCCACGCGCCGCGTGCTGATCCAGGCGCTTGAGTTGACGCTCTCCAAGCGCGAGCGCCACGTGCCCAAAAAGCACGGCATTTCTCCGGCCTAAGGGGGAGACCATGTTTCAGAAAGTTCTGATTGCCAATCGCGGCGAAATCGCCGTACGCATCATTCGCACCTGCCGCGACCTGGGCATTGCCACGGTTGCACTCTACAGCGCGACCGACCGTGATTCGCTTCACGTGCGGCTCGCCGACGAATGCCTACCCATTACCACCGACCTGCGCTACGGCGACAAGGACGAGGTGCTGGCGCTGGCGGTCCAGTGCGGCGCCGACGCCATCCACCCCGGCTATGGCTTCCTTGCCGAAGAAGCGGACTTTGCGCAGATGTGCGCCGACGCAGGAATCACCTTCATCGGACCGCCGCCGGATGTGATTGCACAGGTGCGCAACAAGCTTGGCACACTGGCGCTGGTGGAGGCGGCAGGCTACGCCACCCCCACTCATTCGCCTGATTCCTTCACGCCCGATGAAACTGAAGCGCTTGAAGCGGCCGCGCTCAAGCTCGGCTTCCCGCTTGTGATCAAGTCTTGCAAGGGGGGCCGCGGGCGGGGCGAGCGCGTTGTGATGGAGGAGAGTGAACTCGAGCCGGCGCTGGCAGAGGCGCGCCGCGAAGGCGCGATGATCTACGGCAGCGACATCGTCTACCTTGAGCGTGCCGTGGCGCCTTCGCACCACATCGCCGTGCCGATTGTGGCCGATGCATACGGCAACATTGTCTATCTGGGCGAGATCGAAGGCTCGCTCACGCGCCACAACCAGAAGCTTCTCGAGGAGTCGCCTGCGCCCTCACTGACGCAGGAGCAGCGCGACAAGGTGTGGCGAACGGCTGTGGCGATTGCCAAACTCGTCGGCTACCAGAGTGTCGGTTCGGTGGAGTTCCTGGTTGACGAGCAGGGCGCAATCAACTTCACCGAGATCAAGGCGCGCATCGTCATCGGCCACCCAATTCCCGAGATACTGACCGGCGCGGATCTTGTGGCCGAGCAACTGCGCTGCGCCGCAGGTGAGCCGCTCCAGTTGAATCAGGAAGAAATTTGCGCCCACCTCGATGGGCGGGCGGGCTTTGCCATGCAGGTGCGCATCAACGCCGAGGACCCGTGGCGCAACTATCTGCCCAGCCCGGGGACGCTTGAGCGCTTCCGGTTGCCCGGCGGCATGAACGTGCGCGTGGATAGCTACGGCTTTGTCGGCTGCACCGTACCCGTGCGTTACGACTCGTTGCTTGCCAAGGTGATCGTCAAGGGCAGGACGCGCACACAAGCGCTGCTGCGTTTGCGCCGTGCGCTGGAGGACTTCAGAATCGTGGGCGTGCAAACGAATCTGCCCCTCCACCTGCACATCCTCAACGATCCCGAGTTTGCTGCGGGCAAGTACAACACCGGCTTCCTCTGGCGACACAACATGGGCGCTTCCACGGCCGATGAGGGGATGCGTCGCGATCTGGCGGTGGCGGCGGCAGTGGCCTTTGCCCTGCGCAACGAAATGGCGCGCCCGATCCAGCCTGCCAACCTGCAAACGGGCTGGCACCGCTCCAGCCGCACTATTCCTGGCTAGCACCGGCATCGCCCGGCCGAGGGAGATATCCATGCGCAAGATCGAAGTATCACTCGACGGCAAGAGCTACACAGTGCAATTGAACGCCGACCCTGCAGACCGCAGCCGTTTCGTCGCCGAGATCGACGGCGAAGAGCTGCCCGTCTATGTTCCCAATCCCGCCGACCCCGGCATGCTCGAGTGGATGGTGATCAACAGCCGCCCCTACGAGATCATGCTGAGCGAGCATATGGAATGGCTGACCTCGTCGGGCGGCATGCATGAGCTGGACGTGCACTGGCTGGGCGGCGCCGAGGGCGCGGTCGCACGCCCCAGCAGCGGTGACGGGCGCGTCAAGGCGCCCATTCCGGGCCTGATCGCACGCATCCTCGTGGAAGAGGGCGCCATGGTGGAAGCCGGTGCCCCCGTGCTTGTGCTCGAAGCGATGAAAATGGAGAACGAGATTCGCGCCCCCGCCGCGGCAAGGTGCTGGCTGTTACTGCCCAAACCGGCCAGGTTGTAAAGTTGGGCGAACCGCTGCTGGAGATTGGGTAGACGGGCGGGAGTGCCATCTCGACATCACCGTGCCACACTTGACATTTTGTGCCACAAGGCCATAATAGTGGCACGGAGGTGGGACAGTGAGCACACTTGTCGAAGTGGCAAATCAGGAAGCAGGAAAACGCGAAGAGTACGTCCGGATCACGGTTGGACCCCAGGGACGAATCGTCATCCCGAGTGAACTGCGCCGTGCGTTGAAGATTGAACAGGGTGAGACGCTGGTTGTGCGGGTCGTTAACGATCAACTGATTATTGAGCGGCCCGCCGCAATTCTCGAGCGCATCAAACAGCGGTTTGCGCACCTGGTGGGTGGTCCAAGCCTCGCAGACGAGTTGATCGCAGAGCGGCGACTGGAAGCCATGCGCGAAAACGAAGAGAGTATGGGATGACAGTCGTTCTTGACGCTTCGGCCATGCTGGCGATGTTGCTAGATGAGCCCGGCGGTTTCCACGTGGAAGCTGCGTTTGCGGAAAGCATGATCTCTGCTGTCAATTGGTCAGAAGTCATCCAGAAGGCTGATCGGCATGGCATCGACGTGACGGCCCTGCGCGATGAATCTCAGGCCGTAGGCCTTGTTGTCATTCCGTTCGATGCAGACGATGCTGAGGCAGCGGCGCTGATGTGGCAAATGGGCACGAATCTGTCCCTTGCTGACCGCGCCTGTCTTGCCCTCGGCATGCGCCTGCGCGCGCCTGTCCTCACGGCCGACCGCTACTGGGCCACATTGGAGACGGGCGCCGAGGTGCGGGTGATCCGATAGTGCGCACGCGTTAGCCGCGGTCCTTCTCCAGCACAGCAAGGAACTGCGCCGGCGTCAGGATTGGAGTTCCCTCATAGACCCCAAGATCAAGCAGGTGCGCATCGCCGGAGACAATGGCGTGCGCACCTGCTGCTTTGGCCAGGGCGAGGAACTTGGTGTCTTTGGGGTCGGCAACCAAAACAGGCACCTCCGGTACATTGTCGAGCCAAAGCGCATTCCTACGCAGGGAACTGAGGAGTTCTTCCATCTCCACGTCCGACAGACCCATGCGAGCCCGAATATGCGGACGGTAAAGTACGTCCGCAATTTCAAGCAGCACCTCTGCCGACAGAAGCAGTGTAAACTGGCCTGACAACCAGGCATTGAAAACCCGAGCCGGAACACCGCTGGCCGTCATCATCGCGCTCGCGACTACATTTGTGTCCAGGACAACACCCATTGCTCACTTCATTTCGCGTGGGAACCGATGGTTGCGATGGCACTTTCAATCTGATCACTGCGTGCTTCGTCAATGGCTCGATCCACCAAAGCGATTATCGCCTCCTCAGTCAACCCGGTACTAGCGACATTGGCGCGTGCTTTCTCAACGAGCGCAGCAAGGCTGTCGCGCCTGCAGAGCCACTCTTCTGCGACGTGGGCCGGTACAAGCCCGACGGTAGCCTTGCCATTCTTGGTAAGCATTATGGGATCGCCCGAGTATTTCACCTTGTTGGCTAACTCTCCCAATTGTGATCGTGCCTCGGTAATGCTGATGTCCTGCATGGCTTCCTCCTCATTCGAAATGCAAAGTGTACAATCTGTACAGATTGTACACTTTGCATTATCGCACAAGGTGTTACGCTGGTCAACCGTTCCTGCGCATGCGCTTATTGCACCTACCCCCCATACGTCTCCGGCAGCACGTCCTCCAGCAGAATCTGGTGGAAGGCCTCGTACTGCTCGAAGGCAACCGCGTGCGCGGCGTTGTCGAGCGGGTAGAGCCGCTTGCTAGGCGCATCCACCTGTGCGAACCACTCAAGCGCCAGGTCGCGCCGTGCATCGAGTTCCGCCGTGCCGTCGAGGATGTAGAGGGGCACGTCCAGCCGGGGCGCATCGGCGCGCAGGTCCACGCCTTGCAGTTGCGGATACATGATGCTGAAGGTGTCGATCAGACCGCGCAGCACATTCACCTTCTCCACAAGGTTGTACTCGCTGCCATTGATGCCGAAGAAGCCCAGGTGGGCAGCATTGCCGCGCGCCTGGTAGTTCTGGGGCGGCGAGTAGGGCTCGTAGAGGGCCTCGTAGTAACCCATCACAAACGCGTTGGCGTAAGGCACCTCCTTGTAGGGCGGTTCTCCATACGCCTGCATCGTGGCAGCGAGTGCGACATCTCCCCGTTCGGCGGCAAGGTCGAGTACGTTGTGGAAGAGGCGGCGGTCGGTCTCGGCCACGCTCACCATCTGCCCGCTGCTGATGACCGCATGAAAGAGATCGGGCGCGCCTGCGCCGCGAGCACCGCGAGAATCGTCCCGTAGGACTCGCCCACCAAATAGATCTTCTCCTCGGCAAAGCGTTCACGCAAGTAATTCGTCACTGCGATTGTGTCATCCACAGCCTGCGCGGGGGTCAGTGCGTCCGGGTCGAGCGCCGCGTAGGACTTGCCCGTACCGCGCTGGTCCCAATCCACCACGACGAAGTCCTTCTCGAAATCCTCAAAAATGACGCGCGGGTGGGGCAGGCTGCTCTGCCCAGGCCCGCCGGCCAAATAGAGCAGCACGGGCTTGGTCGCGTCCTGCGTGCGGATGAGCAGAGATTGCGGCGCGCCGTTGATGTCGACGGAGACGAGTTCGGCAATGCTGCCGGGCAGCGGGCGACCGTCCGCGCCAAGGATTTGGGGTGTCCGTGCGGGCCAAAGCAGTGCGACCACCAGCGCCGGCAGCGCAAGCGCCGCCAACCCGGCCGGGAGCCAGCCGGTGGCACGCCGCGGCCATGGCTGCGCGCCTGCGCGGCTGCGCGCCGAGCGAACACCCAGCTCTGCGGCCAGCGCCATGGGCAGCAATGCAATGACTCCGTGAAAACCGCGCCCCAGAATCAGGGCCAGAATGCCGTAGGTCTCGTCAAGCCGGACGGCGCCGAGGCTGACCACGTTTGAACCGAAATGCATCGCCTCGAACGCAATCAAGTAACCCAGAGGCGCGGCGAGCAGCGCCCAGCGCGAGCGCATGGCATACCCGGCGGTCAGCCCGGTGACGATGCCAATGAGAAGGATGATGATGGCCTGCGCACTCGTAACCGGGCCGAGCGGAGCAATGACAGCGACAAGCAGCCCGGCAAGCGCACCCAGCGCCAGGGACGCTGCTGCGCCCGCCCAACGATGATTCCACAGATAGTCGACAAAACGGCTCATTGCGTGTCAATCCTCCCAGGATTGTTCGAGGTGCGATGCGCCCCGTTGCGACGACGCGAGGCAGCGGGTGAGAGGCATCTGCACAGCGAGTGTAGTCCAACCGAGTCGCGCGTCACACCTGTCAAAAGGTATGGTTGCGGGCCGAACAAATAGAGCGCTCCCGGGCGCGCAACAGTCGCACAATTGGGCGTCACGTCGGAACTACAGACAGGAGACAGCAGCGGAGGGTGAGCAATTCAAGCGAACAACGACCGTCCACTTTCCGATCTTCACAATGTGTCTACTTGACACTAACAGGCAATTAGTGTATACTTGACACTTAGTTCTGGGCGATGGCCCACTCGTTCCACACGATGCCGGCAAGGCACGCAGGATTCGGCCATGGAGGGCCGCGACGCACCCATGAAAGACAACTACACACACATCACCGCAATTCTCGACCGTTCGGGCTCCATGGAATCGATTCGCGATGACATCATCGGCGGCTTCAACGCCTTCCTCAGGGAGCAGAAGGAGACCGCGGGCATGGCCACACTCACCCTTGTTCAATTCGATACGGGTGCGCCCTACGAAGTCATCCACTCCTTCACACTCATCCAGGCTGTGCGCTCGCTCACGGACAAAACCTACGTACCCCGTGGCGGCACACCGCTCCTCGATGCGGTCGGCCAGGGCATCAACGAGCTTGACGCGACGCTCGCACGCATGCCCGAGACAGAGCGGCCTTCTCGAGTGGTCTTTGTGATCGTCACCGATGGCATGGAAAATGCCAGCCGCGAATTCTCCCGCGAGCAGGTGGCACAAATGATTGCCCAGAAACAGGAAGTGGCCGGCTGGAACTTCCTCTTCCTCAGCGCCGACCTGGCGGCCGTGCACGAGGCCGAAGCGATGAATGTCCGCTTCAATCAATCGCTCGGCTTTGACAGGACAGCCGAAGGCACGCGCGCTGCAATGCGAGCGGCTTCCTCCAGAATCAAGGGCTTTCGCGAAGGACCAGATGCCATACTCGAATTTGACGAAGCAGATCGCGCCGAGCAGCAAATCGAGCAGCGTCGCAAACCCAAGTAGCACCTCGGCTGGTGCACGCCGGCCGGGAGTGTGCAACGCAACACGGTACCCACCACGACAGAGCGAGGCTTCCACTGGCGGAAGCCTCGCTCTGTCGTGTCTCATGGCTGGTTTACGACCTGACGCTGTTACTTGCTGACGGTGTTACTTGCTGACGGTGTTACTTGACGACAATGGGCATGTGAACCGGTAGGTGGATCGCATTGACCCCGAAGGGTGGCGCCGTGACCGTCTGGCCCGCAGTCACGTTGAGGATGAGCGGCGTGTTGCTGGGAAGTTTGTAGCCGGGCGGCGCTTCGAATGTGAGCGTGTAGGCGCCAGGCGCCATTGCTGGGAAGAGATAGCTGCCGTCATTGCCGCTTGTGGTGGTCTGCTTGAAGGTGGGGCTGTCCACCGACGCGGCGCTGCTGCCGCTGTCTGCGGTGATCTGCGCGCCGGCAACACCTTCGCGGGGGTCGGGCTGCTTGTTGCCGTTGGCGTCGGCGAAGATGATACCGCTGATATTGCCCACGGTCGGGTTTGCAAAGCCGTTGGCAATTAGCTCGCGCGGCGGCACGGTCGTCGTCTGGCTGCTCGTAACGGTAATGAGCACCGGATTGGTGATGGCCATCGTAAAGCCCACCGGGGCCACGAAACTGACGAAGTAGGTGGTCGGCGCAACGTCGGCGAAGCTGTAGCTGCCGTCAGGGTTGCTCAATGTGTTCTTCGACTCCGTCACAGCAGCCCCCCCGGCTGTCTGCGCAGCAATGGGCGCGTACTCGACCTTGACTTCGACGGTGCCAATGCCTTCGCCCGAGTCGAACTGTTTGTTACCATTCGTGTCCACGTAAACCGTGCCTTCCACCCTGCCGGTTAGCGCGGCCGTGGCCGTAATGACCTCGAAGTAGAAGGTCTGCGAGTCCGTCGCGCCCTGGTCGTCCACCGCAAGCAGATTGACTTCGTGCACGCCCAGATTGGCGGCCGACGTCGTGCCATTGAGCGTCGCGGTGCCGTCGCCCTTGTTCGTGAAGGTCAGGAAGTTCGGCACAATGGGCGCCACGATATTGGGCGGAGCGGCCTGGTCGGGGTCGCTGGTGGTGATGGTATATAGGTAGGTCGCGCCGACGCTTACGGTGTACGGCGGCGTGCTGGTGAAGGCGGGCGGCACGTTGTAGTCGCCCGCTGCCGCCACGGTGAAGGTGACGCTCTTCACGTCGACATTGCCGGCCAGGTCGGTCGCGGTGACGGTGAAGGTGTGCTGCCCCTCGCTCAGGCTGGCCGGGTTGATGGGCTGGCCCACGCCCACAGGGTTGCCGTCGAGCGTTGCTACCGATGAGAGCATGCCCGACATGGTGTCGTAGCTGTTCCACGTTGCGAAGAAGGTCGTGCCCTGGTCATAGGTGACGGGCTGCGGGCTTGCGATCGATGTGGTGGGCAGCCCCGTATCGACGTAGAGACGCGCGGTGGCCGACTTGAAGCCGCCGTTGCTGGCCGCAATGCAGCGGTAGTCCGCGCCGGCGGCGTTGCTCACTGTCACCGGGTCGCAGTACTTCTTGATGTTGACGGGCGATTGCGTGTCACTCACGCTCCACGAGAGGGTGGTGGGCACATTGCGCCAGCCGTAGCCGTTGGGGCTTCCACCGGAAATCACGGCCAGGATGGTGGGCGGCGTTGAGTCATATTGCGGCCAAAGCGATTTGGTTTGCGGGCCGCTGGGGCCGCGACCCACTTCCTCCTGCGTGTAGCTGTAGTCGTCAAAGAGATAGTCATAGGTGTAGGTGAAGGAGAGCCGTTCGTTCTGCCCCCAGCGCTTGAAGAAACCAAGCCAATCGGGGTTGGTCGCGGCCACACCCGGGAAGTCGGAAGAGACGATCTCGTACCTGCCTGACTGGAAGGCGCCAAGCGCAGGGCCGCCGTATGCGGTCCAATCCTCAAGGTCCACATTCACTGTGCCTACGCCAATGTTCGTGTCGCCCACGCGCTCGTAGTACTGCGTGGCGGCGTTGGGATAATGGGCGTGTGAATCGCGCGCGGCAAAGGCGATTGGGTGATTGGTCAGATACTTCTGCAGCGCTGGGTCGCGCCAGGCGAGCACCTGGTTGGTGCCGTGGCGCGACATATAGAAGGACATGGGTTTGAAGATGCCATCATTGGCATCCTTGCCCAGGCGCACCGTCACGACCTCCCAGTCGCCGTAGTGGCGGCCGGCGGGGTTGGTCAGCACATGGTACGATTCGACGTCACCGATCTGCAGGTAGAACTTGCCCGAGCCGTTGAAAGGGTAGTAGATCCAGAATTGAAGCTCCACGAAGGCCTGGCTGTAGCGCGTGGCGCGCACATAGGCCTTGGCGCGGCTCATGCTGCCGCCTGTCACGGCATTGTTCACCTGCATGAAGTAGTCGTAGTCGGGCGTGCCGAAGCGCGGATCTTGCTCGGAATCGGCCACGGTGTCAAGCAGGTTTGCGGCGTTGGTCTGATAGCAGAGCGTGTCCTCATACATGAAGGTCGCGTAATCATCGGGGTTGTGAATGAGACCGCGACACATGGTTGTACCGTTGTTCAAGATGTAATCGACGCTGTCGGGCAGATACAGTTCCGTGGGATGCAGCGCGATCACCGGCCCGTAGGTCGCAATCATGCTGTCGACTTCCGCCTGGGTGGCCGTTGCCGCCTTCACATAGGCAGCGGCGAGAGTCCTGGCGGGCTCGGCCGGATGGCTGTAGCCGCCCACACCCACGAAAGTGCCCAGGGTCAGGCCGGCCTCGGGCCCCCCTTCCGAAACGGGAAGCACCTGCCACGCGCTGAAGTCGCTGTCAGCGCCGGAGCCCTGGTCATCCCAGATCGACGCTTCGTACTTGGCGGCAATTGTGAGTTCCGTGCGCACGCAACGAATGTCATTGACCGAGGGCGGGTCATAGCCCGCCCGCGCCACCGTGCCCAGGCAGGTGTAGTTGGCCGGTGGGATGGGCTTCCAGAAGGAGCCGTCATTGTCGGCGCCGGAACCGTAATCGGCCCAGATCATCTGATAGCCAGCGGGCGCTGCCAGCGAATTGGCGGCGAGTTCGCGCGCCACCAGCACGGGGCCATAGGCGCTGCCAACACCGCTGCCAATCCCGTAGGAGCCGAGCGCAAACCAGCCCCCAGGCGCCACCGGCTGCCAAAAGGAGCCGTCTCTGTCAGCGCCGGAGCCGGCGTCATTCCAGCGGAAGGCAAGTTGATCGACATAGGCGATCTCAAGGTACTCGCCGGGTGCGAGGGCGCCGGGCGAGGCAGCATCGGCAGGCGCAACAGGTGCACCGGCATCCTGCGCAAAGGCAGGGGTGTAGGCAGGCACGGCAAGCAGCAGCATGAGCAGCAGCAGCGGCAGTACGAGCCGGTTGCGCGGGCGGGAAGGCAGTGAAGAGAGAGAGGACAGGGAATGCATGGGGATGATTCCTCCATTGAATGCACCGTGCGCGCGTGCAGCAAGGGCACGGCGATGCCATGCGCCGCAGCACTGGTGCTGCGGCCTGGGTGCATGATCGCGAATGGCTGGTCAGATGCAGCAGAATGAGCGGGAGCGTGTACGCGCGGTCGCGCACGGGGCAAAACGATTCAATGACCGAGCGCAGGTGCGTCGGCCACGAAAGGATCCGCCTTGAGCATGAGGGTGCGCACGGTCAAACACTGCGCCGTTGGCGGCGACCTGTCGTCCTGGTGATGGACCCCAAACGCGCGCGGCCGTTTAAGAGCGTCGGCACATAGGGTCAGTCGACAGGCAGATCCAGCCAGGCGCAGAAGTCATGGTGGATAGCTTTCCCGGCGTTGCGCGTCGCCGTTTGAGGGAGGGGTCAGACTATAGCACACGCACAGGCGATTGCACAACCGCCGTTTGCGGCACAACGGAGAGGAAGAGTAGCGCATGGACGATCTACAATCGCTGCTGCCGTCGAGCGTCCGCAGGGCATCTGTCGTTCGCGCGTGCAACCGGGAGTTGCTGACCTTTGAGACGCCCCGCCGATGCGCATTCCGACTTTCCAAAGTCGACTCGCGGCGAGAGTCTCACCGAATTCCCGGCCTTCCCGATGGGTGCGTTGCCGCACCCCCTGGCGCGCCCGCACTCGAACTTGCAGCTTGCTCACCTTGCCACATCCAGGTCAATGAGTTAAGGTCATGGCTCCACCGCGTACCCGATGACTCTCCCGACACCCATTCCGGGCGCTGGCAGCGTCGCGCTTGCAACTCGGCAGAGAAACCCGAATGCTACGCCTGCGTACATTAGTCATCGCCCTTTCACACAGAAAAGGAGCTGAACCATGAACTCAATCCAGCGTATCGCAAGAAGTGCAGGCATCCTCTATCTGATAATCGCAGTTGCCGGGGCCTTTTCATTCATGTATGTGCGATCCAGTCTGCTTGTCGCGGGCGATGCCAACGAGACCGCCGCCAACATCGCGGCCAACGCAGGGCTCCTGCGGCTGGGGATCGCCGCCGACGCGATCGTCTTCCTGAGCGAAATTGTGTTGACGGTGCTGCTCTTCATCCTGCTGGAGCCGGTCTCCAGAACATTGGCGCTGGTTGCGGCCTTCGCGCGCCTGGCAATGGCGACGATGCAGGGCATCAACCTGCTTACCTATGCACTGGTGCTGCTGCTGTTGGGGGGTGCAAGTTACCTCACGGTCTTCACGCCCGAGCAACTGAATGCGCTTGCGCTGCTTTTTCTCAATGCCTATGAATATGTCGCGCTGTTTTGGGGTATGTTCTTCGCGCTGCACCTGCTGACGCTTGGCTATCTCATTTACAAATCGGGCTACTTCCCCGCGCTGCTGGGTTTGCTGATGGTTCTGGCTGGGCTTGGCTACCTGATAGACAGCTTCGGCAGCATCTTCTTGCCGCAGTATGATGCGGTCTTCGCCATCCTTGTCTCTGTGGGCGCGCTTGTTGGCGAGCTGGGTTTTGCGCTTTGGTTGCTGATCAAGGGCGTGAATGTGGAGAAGTGGCAGGAATGTTCGCTTGCCACCGCGCAGCCGGTAGTCTGAGAGGCACACGTTCTCGAGTGACGAAACATGTGGTGTGCGAAAGTGCGCAGCGGAATCGGAAATTTCTGAAGAGGGGATGTGACCAGGAGGTCTATCATGAAAGCGATTTACGCAACGGAGTACGGCTCGCCCGATGTTCTTTCGCTGCAGGAGGTGCCGACGCCCTCACCCGAGGCGGATGAGGTGCTGATCAAGGTGCATGCAGCTTCGGTCAACGCAGGCGACTGGCATCTCATGCGCGGCGAACCGAAGATCATGCGCATGATGTTTGGAATACGCAAGCCGAAGGTCAACGTCCTCGGCACCGACGTGGCGGGCACGATTGAGGCTGTCGGAAGCGAGGTCACCGATTTCACAAAGGGCGACGCAGTATACGGTGACGCATCCGGTTCGGGCTTCGGTACGTTTGCAGAGTATGTGTGCGTGAAACAGAAGACTGTTGCGCTCAAGCCGGAGAGCATGTCGTTTGATGAGGCGGCAACGGTGCCGTCGGCCTCGGTGACGGCGCTTCAGGCGGTACGCGACAAGGGCAAGGTGCAGCCGGGGCAGAAGGTGCTCGTGAACGGCGCATCCGGCGGAGTGGGCTCGTTTGCCATCCAGATTGCCAAGGCGCTGGGCGCCGAAGTGACGGGCGTCTGCAGCACGCGCAACGTCGAGATGGTGCGATCGCTGGGCGCCGACCATGTGATCGACTATACCCAGGAAGACTTTGCCGAGAATGGTCCGCTCTACGACGTCCTAATCGATGTTGCGGCCTATCGCTCCGTAAGCACACACATGCGCGCGCTCAAGCCGGATGGCATCTACGTCATGGTGGGAGGATCGGGGGGCGCAATTCTCCAGACCTTTGCGCTCGCACCCTGGAAGGCGGTGACGGGCGGTCCCAAGCCCGCCCCCTATCTGGTCAGTCCGAACCGCGAGGACCTCGAGTACATGCGCGGGTTGATCGAATCAGGCCAGGTAGCGCCGGTCATCGACCGGAGCTATCCACTGGCGGAAACGCCCGAGGCCGTGCGCTACGTGGAGACGCTTCGCGCCAGGGGCAAAGTGGTGATTCACGTTGCGTCCAACGGGGCAGCCTGAGGGGCCGACGCAATGGACAGAAGGGCAACGCAGAACCGTAGCACAAAACAACTGCAGTGTGCGTTCGCGCAGACATGCTTCCGCGACGAGAGCAGCCGCCCCCAATCGGGAGCGGCTGCTCGTTCATCAACTCAAGTCCAGCATCGGGCGGCTAACGCTTCGACTGTGGCCTACGCCTCGGCGACGGCCATTGCTTCGGTAGGTTCGGCCTCAACTTCGGCAACTGGCTCTACGGCCGCAATGACTTCCACAACCTCAACGGCCTCGACGCCTTCGTCATCAACGAGCGCTTCGACGGCCACAATCTCCACGCCATCCGCTGTCTCGATAGCCTCAACCATCTCGACGACTTCGGCGTTCTCAGCGACCTCGGTGGCTTCGCTCTCGTCGCTGGGGGCAATCTGCCAGTCGAGTTCGCTCTCGGCGGCTTCGGGCGGCAGTGCCTGCTTGAGGCTCAAGCCCAGACGACGCTTGTCGGTGTCAATACGGATGATGCGCAGATCGTACTCTTCGCCCTCGCTCACCACTTCCTTCGGGTGATTGATGCGACGCTCAGCAAGTTCGCTGATGTGAATCAACCCCTCGACGCCGCTGTCGCCAATGCGTGCAAAGGCGCCGAAGTTCACCAGCTTGGTGACGCGGCCGCGCACAACCTGCCCCACTTCGTAGGTGTTGTTGACAATCTCCCAGGGCTGCGGCGCAAGGCGACGCATGCTCAGGCCAATGCGGCGACGCTCGTTGTCGATGCTCAAAATCTGCACCTTCACCTTGTCGCCAACCTTCACCACTTCGCTCGGGTGATTGACCCGGTTCCAGGCAAGCTCGCTCAGGTGGATCAGACCGTCAGCTCCGCCCAGATCGACAAAGGCGCCGAAGTCCGCAATGCTGCTGATGACGCCGTCGTAGACGTCGCCCTCCTTGAGGGATTCGAGCAGTTGCTCCTTCTGCTTGCGCCGCCACTCGCGCATGGCCAGTCGCTCGGAAAGGATCAGCCGGTTGCGCTTGCGGTCGATGTCGATGACCTTGAGCTTGAGCTCCTCGCCATACAACGCCGCCCAGCGCTCTTCGGAGGAATCCTCGGACGATGCCGCCTGCTGCACACCGCTGACAAGCTGGCTGGCCGGTACGAAGCCGCGCACCTGGCCCAGTTTGACGATGACGCCACCGCGGTTGAACGACTCAACCGTTGCTTCGAACATTGCCTGCGACTTCATCAGCTCCTCGGCGGTGTCCCAGTCCTTTTCGGCCATCGCGCGGCTGATGCTGAGCTGAACCGTGCCTTCCTTGTCCTCACGCATGATGTAGACAGGCACTTCGTCGCCCAGATTGAGCGTTGCAAAAAACTCCGCAACGCGCTCAAGCTCTCGCCCCGAGACAACGCCTTCGGACTTGAAGCCGATGTCAATGAGCAATTCGTTGGGGCGCTTGTCCACGAGAATCCCCGTTCGGATGTCTCCGGTTTGGGGCTCCAGCAGCGAATCGTCAATCTCGTCCAGCAAGGCAGCCATTGGGTGGTCGGCGGGGTACTGCTCGGCAAACATTTCACGAGTAATCATACGCTGGAAAATACCTCCGGAAGAAAGAAAAACTGCAAATTATCGTGTCGTCTCAAGAGGGCGCCCAACACCTGCACCTCGGTGCGCAATCCGTTCGATCGGGACGGCTTTCCTGATCATTCGTGTGCGCAGAGTGCATGTGTTGTGCAACCAGATGAGTGTGCACATAATCGCGTAATAAGGGCGGTGGGCGATCAAATCACCCAGCGCCGGCCAAGGCCTTGCCCGCAAATCGCGAGTGGGCCAGCGAGTCGGGCGGCCGGACGAAGCGGCAATGCGCTTACACCAGCAGCTCGGATCCATCATCGCACAAAGCAATCATTTCGATTTCGACCAGCCCGCCCTTGGGCAACGCCGCCACCTGCACGGTGCTGCGCGCCGGGGGCGCATTGTCGAACTCCTGCGCGTACACTGTGTTGACAGTGGCAAAGTCCGCCATGTCGGCCAGGAAGATGACGGTCTTGACGACACGCGCCATGCTGCTGCCGCCGGCTTCGAGCACAGCGCGCAAGTTGGCGAGCGCCCGAATCGCTTGCGCCTCGACGCCTCCCTCAACCAGATTGCCGGACTCGGGATCAAGCCCCAACTGGCCGGAACAGAAGAGCAAGGTATCGGTCTTGATTGCCTGCGAGTACGGCCCCAGAGCTGCGGGGGCAAGGTTGGTTGAGACTGCTTCGCGCATGAGGACCTCGTCGGTGTAAAATTATCAATTACCAGTTATTCGTTATCATTTATAACGAATAATCGATAACGAATAATTGAAAATTAGCCGTTTAGTTCGGCACCAGCGGCAAGCTGCGCCGCATGATTTCGTAATTCTCCAGTGCGCGGCCGGCGCCCAGCGCCACACAGGCGATTGGGTTTTCTGCCACGTATGCCGGTACGCCCGTCTCCTGCGTGATCAGTTGGGCAATGTTGCGCAGTTGCGCGCCGCCGCCCGTAAGCACCATGCCGCGGTCAATGATGTCCGCAGCCAATTCGGGTGGGCACTTTTCCAGTGTGGCGCGCACCGTGCTCGCAACGGCCATGAGCGGCTCCTGCATCGCCTCGGTGACTTCACTGGAGTTGACCTGCATGATGCGCGGCAGCCCCGTCACCTGGTCGCGGCCGCGTACTTCAACCGTGCGCTCCTGCTCCATGGGTAGAGCGCTGCCAATCGCGATCTTGATCTCCTCGGCCGTCTGCTCGCCGATGAGCATGTTGTACTTCTTGCGCACGTAGTTCATGATCGATTCGTCAAAGCGATTGCCGCCCACGCGCACGCTGCTCCACGTCACAATGTCGTACATGGAAACAACAGCGGCCTCGGTGGTGCCGCCGCCCATGTCGACCACCATGTTGCCCGTGGGGGTGCCAATGGGCAGCCCCGCCCCATACGCGGCCGCCAGTGGCTCGGGTATCAGGTAGGCCGCGCCTGCGCCCGCCTGCATCGCGGCGTCGTGTACGGCGCGTTCTTCGACACTTGTGACACCGCGCGGGGTGCTGATCATGACCTTGGGACGAAAAAGCGTGCGCCGCCCGCCTACCACCGCCTGAATGAAGTAGCGGAGCATGGCCTCGGTGACGACAAAGTCGGCGATGACACCATCGCGGATGGGACGGACGACCTCAATGCTCTCCGGCGAGCGGCCGAGCATGTCGTATGCCTCGTGGCCCACGGCAACCATTGTGTTGTCGCGCGGGCGGATCGCCACGACGGAAGGCTCGTGCATGACGATGCCGCGGCCTTTGACGTGGACCAGCACGTTCACCGTGCCGAGGTCTATCCCAATGTGCTTTTCAAACATGAAGTGAGGATGCCGCTTCGTCCATGCAGCGAGGGGCGGTGATGACCCTTCGCAGGGTAGACCGCAAGCGCTGTCGCCGTACCTGTGGTGCGCAAACGCCCACACAGAAGCATTATACGCCTCTACACAAGAGGCCCCAAACCGGCTACACGCAAATTGCGCGAAAGGTGAGGGATTCGGCAGTGGGGAATGGGCAGTGGGCAGTGGGCAGTGGGCAGTGGACAGTAGGCCGTGGGCCGTGGGCGGCCTGGCGTGGTAGCCGCACTGCGCTCTTCACCACGGTAGGCACCGGCCACAGGCCGGCGCTCCCGCCCCATCACTCCGCCCAAACCTGGGGATTGATATCCAAGAACGCATGTGCTATTCTGCGTGCATTCCGCAATCCTCCCACAACGTGACATTTCGAGGAGAGAACGCATGAAATTCACAAGTGAAGTAACAATCAATCTGCCACGGGCGCGTGTGGTTGAGCTCTTTGACAACCCTGACAACATGAAGCTGTGGCA
This sequence comes from uncultured Chloroflexia bacterium, assembly GCA_963735275.1. Lineage (GTDB taxonomy): Bacteria > Chloroflexota > Anaerolineae > Caldilineales > Caldilineaceae > UBA5069. The sequence goes on from CAVTKJ010000007.1 coordinate 493,693, forward strand.
GAAAGGATTGGAGAGCTTTGAGCCGTTGAGCGGCACGCCCGGCCAGCCGGGCGCGCAGGCAAAGCTCGTCTACGAAATGAACGGGCGGCGCATGGAACTCATCGAAACCGTCACAGTTCGCAACTTGCCCGACGAGTTCAACGGCACCTACGACGCAGGGGGCATGCACAACATTCGAAACAACCGCTTTGTCGAAGTAGATGCGGAACACACGCGGTGGGTGAGCGAGACCGAGTATCAGTTTGGCGGCTACATGCGCTTGCTCGGACCCTTTATGCAGGGATCGCTCAAGCACCAGTCACAGCAGATCATGGATGATTTCAAGGTATTTGCAGAGCAGACTGGATCGTAGCAGCGCACGACACTCGCAAACACAGTACTGACGAATGGGCCGGGAAGAGACTCTTCCCGGCCCATTCGTCAGTTTACCTTTTCCATCCACGCCCAGCGCGGGGTTACTCCTGCACAATGCGCCCTTCCACCACCGGCGCAACGGGTGAGTTGGCCGCGATGTCATCGATCGTCACCTGCATGAGGTCGTCGCCGGGCTGCGCCACGTCGGTCCCCTCGGTGAAGATTGTGTATCCGTCACCGCCGGTGGCCATGAAGTCGTTAGTCACAATGCGGATGGAGTCTTCGGGCGCAATCGGCGTTTCGGCCCCGCCCATGCCTTCGGGCGTCATCCACATGCCCGTCACCACAGGCGTCGCGCCTTCGCAGGTGAAGGTGACCCGGAGGCCCGAAACCTGCGGGAAGCGACCGGTGGCGATCTCCGGGTTGCAGACGGGCTCGAAGCCAACGAGGAAAGCTTCCTCCAACTGCGCGCCGGTCAGAGTGAAGAGGACCGTGCGATTACCGAAAGGCAGCACGCTGAAGACTTCGCCCCAGGTAATCTCGCCCGAAGCCTCGTCAGCGGCCGGGGGCGTCATGGGCAGGTCGGCGCGCAGGCCGCCCGAGTTGGCGTAAGCCGCATCCACGCCGGGATACTTCCGGCGCATCGCGTCGGCCACCATGTTGCCCATGGCCGATTCGCTCAGGCGGTTGGGGTCGCGCAGAATGTCGATGCTCTGCGTGGCAACAACCTGGTTGCGCAACACGTCGGTCAATTCGTTGGCTTCGTCGACAATTGCCTGCACGTCATCACGCCCGGCGACGCCAAGGTTCTTGGCGACGCGTGTGGAGACACCGGCCCACTCCACGTCATCGCCATTTGCAATCAGTTGCGCCACGGAGTAGGAGCCACCGGCATTCAGCCCCTCGCCCACCATGATGTTGCCCATCTTGAAGTTGGCAATGCGGTGCGTGTGGCCCGCCAGCACCAGGTCCACTGAGGTGTCCTGAATGCCCTCCACAATCGTCGCCACCGGGCCGTTCCAAGGCGTGGGCACCACGGAGTTGACGGCGTTGTTGCCCTCGGCCGCGCCTTCGTGAATGAGCACAACCTGGATGTTGACGCCGGCATCGGTCAGCTTCTGCGACTCAGCCTTGATGGCCTCAATCGCCGGCAGGAACTCAATCCCTTCCGTTGCACCGGCGCTTACAAGCTCGGGCGTGTTTTCCAGCCCAATGCCGATAACGCCAATGCGTGTGTCGCCATGTTCAAAGATCTGCGTCGGCTCCACCCAGTCGGGGTTCTCGCCTGTGGCTGCGTCCACGATGTTTGCGCCCAGGAAGGGGAAGTTGGCGCGGTCGAGCTGCTCCAGCAGCGCGTCGACGCCGTAGTCAAATTCGTGATTGCCAAAGGAAGTCGCGTTGAGCCCCCAGGCGTTTTCCACATCAATCGTGGGCATGTCATCGAGCAGCCCCGAGTTGGCGGGCGAGGCGCCCACGTTGTCGCCCGAGGCGAGCAGCAGCGTCGGATTGGCGAAGGCGGCGGCCTCTTCATCGAAGAGGGTGGCCAGTTTCGCCGCACCGCCTACGGAGACACGTGCGCCATCAATGCTTGTAGTTGTCGGATCAAGCTGGCCATGGAAGTCCGTCAGGCCAACGATGGGAATCAATGTCAGTTCGTCGCCGCCGCGCAGCAGATCCAGACGCACAATACCCTGCGCGTGCTGCGGTTCAGGCACGCCCAGAATGAAGGCGGCCGTGGGTGCGAGGTCAATCGAACGCAGCCCCTCGGCGGTGACGTTGGGCTGAATCATGCTGCCGCCGGCAAGGAAGGTGGCGCGCATGTTGACATTCGCGTCTAGATCTTGCACGTCGGGCACATAACCGTGCTGGCCGAAGAAGGCCGAGCGGGCGACCAGCGTGCCGGGTGTGGCGGCGTCAAACTGGTAGGGCGGGTAGGCGAAGACTACCAGGTCGCCCGTGCGCGTGGGATGGGCCATGTCGGCCGTGGAATCGTCACCATTGGGAATATAGCGGGCTTCGGCGCGTGTATAGGCGCGGTCGATGAGGGTCCACTCCTCGGGTGCGCCGTCGCCGTTCCAGTCATTGGGGTCGCTCAACGCGAGGAAGGCATCCTTGATCTGTGCGACGGTGGCATCTACTTCGGCGGGGTCAATCTGCTGCAGCGCCTCGTTTTCGGGGTCGCGCTCAAGCACGTTGAGGTAGACCTGCACGGTGCCGCCGGCCCAGCACGCCTTGGCCTTGCCGATGGTTTCATCCTGCGCAAGGCGGCAGTTCGAGGTCTGGGGCGAAGAGAGCAGCCCGAGGTCCACAAGCACCTGGCTGGCGTCGATGGCCAGGAACTGGGGTGCGAAACCGTGGTCCGAAGAGACAAAGGTCGTGGTGTCGGCGGGCATCAGATACTGCGTAAGCGCCAGGGTGGCGTCCGCCCCCTGGTAGGCGCGGCGCAGGAAGCCGGCGCGCTGCTCAACCCGGCCGTCCGGCGTGCCGTCAACCTGCACGTCGTCATAGGCGGGGTTGTCGGCGCCACCGGGCAACGTGGGCGTGACGAGCCCCACGAACTGATGCTGGAACTCATCGGTAATGGGGTAGCCGACCATGGCCAGGTCAGGCTCATAGGCGCGGATGATGTAGGTGATGAGCGGCAGGTAAAGGTTCTCCCAGTAGAGCCCCTGCTGCACGTAGGTCTCCTCGCTGACAATGCCCGCCTCCAGAATCGCGTAGTCGGCAGCGGTGGAGGTGGGGAACTTCTGCGCAATGAACTCGGCGAAATCGCCCTCAAAGCCGTCGGCGCCGGGCCAGTCGGCCCAGGTGGCATTGGCGCGGGTGACAGATGTATGGAAAAGGCGCACTTGTGAGAGATCCGGTGCGAGTGTCTCCACCTTGACGAGCATGCCTGCCGTCATGCCGTCAAGCGTCTCGTCATCGCTGGTGAGCGTTACCTTGACATCGGCCCACTGGCCGTTGCGCAGGATGCCGGCGTTTGTGCTGCCGTCCTTGTCGTCGTCGAGCAGTACGCGGTCGTAGTTGGTCTCGCCGTCGTCGCTGCTGTCAAAGATGTACGCGTTGAGGCCGTATTTGTCCTCGCCGGCATCGAGCACGCGCAGACGCATCTCCTGCGCCGGGCTGAAGGAGTCGGGAACATTCGTCCAGTCGGTGGCTTCCACCGGCGCGGCGCCGGCAAAGGGATCGTTGCCTGCGAAGCCATCCGGGTGATCAAACTGAAGACGGAAGGCGCCGGTGAAGCCCTCGTCGTCGGTGTCGGCAATGTAGTTGGTGGCGACGCCGCGCCCCGAGAAGAAGCTGCGATAATCGACCGTTGGGCCGTTGATGGGTGCGCTGCGGCCGCCCGCCCACTCAATTTGGGCAACCTTCTTGCCGCCACGCTCGGCGGCCTGGGCCAGTGATTCGGCCTGGAGCACGCCCTCGTCAAAGGAACCGGTGCGGTTGCCGAAGTCGTCACCCACCACATGGAAGGTATTGTTCGTCGAGCCGGCGACGGCGGGCCACGCACCTGTGGCAAGTGTGAACCAGCCTGCGCCGGTGTTGGGCGGCGCCTGGGTCAGCAGGCCGTGGTCGGCGGCCATGGCGCCGCTGCTGAGCATGGCGCCCATGGCGGGCATCCAGCCTTCGGCAACGTATTCTTCCACTTTGTCCTGGCGCAAACCGTCGGAGACGAAGAAGAGCATGCTGTTGGCGCCGGCGGAGCTGTGGACCATCTCCGGCTCTTCGGCGGCCGGGTCAGCGGTCGGGACATCCTGCGCAAAGCCGGGTGCGGCGGGTAGGATCAGGCTGGCGAGCGCAAGGGCAAGAAGCCCATTGCGCAGCAAACGACGCCATTTGTGCGCAGATTGATAGTTCGACATGGGTAACACTCCTTTGTTGTGTAGGTACGCTGGATCATTCGGCGTAAGGTGCACAGACAGGCAGTGGGCACCGCAGGGGAGCAATTTGAGCGAGGGCGCAGGGCCGTGAATGGCTGCCCGTGCGAACTACAAGAGGATCGGACGAGGAATGGGCCGAGTGTACCGTGCCATGCGTCGCATGAGCAAATTGGCGCGGGCCGGCGGTTTGAAGGGATGCGCCTCGTAAATGCTTCGCGCTTTGCAATATGAACGCGGATTCCCCCGCCACACAAAGCGTGGGCCGGGGAGACGAATCTCTCCGGCCCACGCGAACCCTAAGCCCTGGAACCTTCAACCTTGAACTCTTCGTTACTGCTGCACGATGCGCCCTTCCACCACCGGCGCAACCGGCGAGTGCGCGGTGATGTAATCGATCGTGACCTGCAGCAGGTCGTCGCCCGGCTGCAGGACATTTGTGCCCTGACCGAAGATTGTGTAGCCGTCGCCGCCGGTATACATGAAGTCATTGGTGACGAAGCGCACAGAGTCCGCCGGGCCAATCGGCACATCCACGCCGGTGGCTGTCTTCCACATGCCCGTCACCACAGGCGTCGTGCCGTTGCAGATGTAGGTGACCTTGAGGCCCGAAATCTGCGGGAAGCGCCCTGTGCCGCCTGTAAAGCCCGGATCGCACGACGGCGTGAAGCCGTTGATGAAGCCCTGCTCAAGTTGTGCGCCCGTAAGCGTGAGAATCACCGAGCGGTTGCCGAAGGGCAGCACGGAGAAGACCTCGCCCCAGGTAATCTCGCCCGGCTGCTCGCCCGCTGAGGGCGGAGTGATGAGCAGGTCCGCGCGCAGACCGCCCGAGTTGGTGTATGCGGCATCAACGCCCGGATACTTCAGCCGCATGGAGTCGGCCACCATGTTACCCATGGCCGATTCAAAGAGGCGAGTCGGCGCGCGCTTGATGTCAATCGACTGCGTGCCGATGACCTGGTTGCGCAGCACGGCGGTTTGGGCGTTGGCGTCATCCACAATTGCCTGCACGTCGGCGCGCTTGGCGACGCCAATGTTCTTGGCAACACGGGTGGCAACGCCTGCCCACTCCACATCCTGGCCCTGCACAACCAGTTGCGCCACCGAGTAGGAGCCGCCGGCATTGAGCCCTTCACCTACCGCAATGTGGCCCACCTGGAAGTTGGCAATGCGGTGCGTGTGGCCCGCCAGCACCAGGTCTACCGTGGTGTTCTGGATGGCGTTGACGATGTCCACAATCGGCCCAACCCACGGCGATGGTGCGGTGCCATCGATGGCATTGTTGCCCAGGTTCGCACCTTGATGGATGAGCACGATCTGGATCTTGATGCCCTGCTTGCGCAACTTCTCGGATTCGGTCTGAATCGTCTGCACAGCAGGCAGGAACTTGAGCCCCGCCGTCGCGCCCGCGCTCACCAACTGCGGCGTCTCCTCAAGCTCGATGCCAATGACGCCAATGCGCAGGTTGCCATAGTTGAAGACGTGCGTGCCCTTCACCCAGTCGGGGTTCTTGCCGGTCACTTCGTCGACGATGTTCGCGCCGAGGAAGGGGAAGTGTGCGCGTGCCTGCTGCGCTTGCAAGCGCGCGATCCCATAGTCAAACTCGTGGTTGCCGTAGGATGTGGCATGAAGCCCCCACGCGTTCTCTACATCAATGGTGGGCATGTCTTCCAGCAGCCCCGAGTTTGCGGGTGACGCACCCACATTGTCGCCCGAAGCAAAGCGGAAGGCAGGTCTGGCAAATGCGGCGGCCTCCTGGTCAAACATGGTTGCCAACTGCGCCGCGCCGCCCACGGGCACGTTGATGCCATCCATCGATGTCGTTGTCTGGTCAAGCTGGCCGTGGAAGTCCGTCAGCCCAATGATCGGCACAAGCGTGCGCGCCTCGGAACCGCGCAGCAGATCCAGCCGCACGATGCCCTGCGCCTGCTGCGGCTCGGGCACGCCGAGGATGTATGCGGCGGTGGGCGCAAGGTCGATCGTGCGCAACCCCTGCGCCTTGACGTTTGGTCGGATCAGCCCACCGCCCGCGAGGAAGGTGGCGCGCATGTTGACATTGGCGGCGAGATTCTGCACGTCGGGCACATAGCCATGCTGGCCAAAGAAGGCCGAACGCGCGACAAGCGTGCCGGGCGTGGCTGCGTCAAACTGGTAGGGCGGATAGGCAAAGACGACGAGGTCGCCCGTGCGTGTGGGATGGGCCATGTCGGCGGTGCTGTCTGCGCCGTTGGGAATGTAGCGTGCCTCGGCCTTGGTGTAGGCGCGGTCGATGATCTTCCAGCCCTCGGGCTGGGCGTCGCCGGTCCAGTCGTTGGGATCGCTCAGCGCGAGGAAAGCCGCCTTGATCTGCGCCACGGTGGCGTCCACATCTGCGACAGGCACCTGCTGCAAGCCGGTGGCGATCGGATCACGACCGGCAACGTTGAGGTAGATTTGCACCGTGCCGCCGGCCCAGCAGGCCTTGGCCTTGCCAATGGTCTCGCCGGTGGCAGGCCGGCAGTTGGAGGTTTGCGGCTTGGAGAGCAGGCCCAGATCGACGAGCACCTTGCTTGCGTCAATCGCGAGGAACTGCGGCGCAAAGCCGTGGTCGGACGAGACGAAGCTCGACGCGCTCCAGGGCATGAGCCACTGGACGAGCGCCAGCGTGGCGTCCGCGCCCATATAGGCGCGCTTCAGGAAGGCCGAACGCTGCGCCACGCGGCCATCGGGCGTGCCGTTGACCTGCACGTCATCATAGGCCGGGTTGGCCGCGCCGTTGGGTAACTTGGGCGAGACAAGCCCCATGAACTGATGCTGGAACTCGTCGGTCACCGGGTAGCCAACCATGGCAAGGTCGGGCTTGTAGGTGCGCAGGATGTACCAGGTAAGCGGCCAGTATAGGCGCTCCCAGTAGAGCCCCTGCTGCACGTAGGTCTCTTCGCTGGTGATCCCCGCCTCGAGAATCGCGAAGTCGGCGGCGGTGGAGGTGGGGAACTTCTGTGCGATGAACTCGGCAAAGGCATCGGCCGAGTCGTTGGGGAAGCCCGCCTCGCCGGCCCAGGAAGGCCATGAGGCGATCGCACGCGTGACGGAGGTGTGGAAAAGGCGCACCTTGCTCAGATCGGGCGTGAGTTCCTCAACCTTGACGAGCATGCCCGCAGTCTTGCCATCGAGCGTGCCGCCCGAGGTACCGGTGAGCTTCACCTTGACATCGGCCCATTGGCCGTTCTTGAGAACGCCAACATTGCTGCTGCCATCCTTGTCAAAGTCCAGCAGAACACGGTTGTAGTTGGTGACGCCGTCGTTGGTGGAGTCGAAGATGTAGGCGTTGAGGCCATACTTGTCCGTGCCGAAGTCGAGCACGCGCAGACGCATCTCCTGCGCCGGGCTGAAGGAAGCAGGAACGTTGGTCCAGCCTGTCGCGGGTGCCGGTGCAGCGCCGGCAAAGGGCGGCTGCCCGGCAAAGCCGGCCGGATGGTCGAACTGGAGGCCAAAGGAGGCCGTGAAGTTGGGATCATCGGTGGGGCTGATGTAGTTGGTGGCAACACCGCGCCCGGAATAGAAGCCGCGGTAATCCACCGTGGGGCCATTGATCGCGCCGCTTCTCCCACCCGCCCACTCAATCTGGGCAACCTTCTTGCCGCCGCGCTCGGCCGCCTGGGCAAGCGTCTCCGCTTGGAGGACCCCCGGATCGAAGGCCGCGGTGCGGCTGCTGAATGCAGCGCCGTTCTTGTGGAAGGTGTTGTTGGTGGAGCCGGTGACGGCAGGCCATGCACCTGTGGCGAGACTGAACCAGCCTGCGCCGGTGTTGGGTGGCGCCTGAGTCAGCAATCCATTGTCGGCGGCCTTGGCGCCGTTGCGCAGCAGGCGCGCCATGGCGGGCATGGAGTGCTTGCTCGCGTATTGTTCCACGAGGTCCTGGCGCAAACCGTCGGAGACGAAGAAGATCATGCTGTCGTTGCGCCACGGCGTCCAGTGGTCGCCGCCGCCGCCATGGTCACCGCCGCCGCCATGGTCACCGCCGCCGCCATGGTCACCGCCGCCGCCGTGGTCACCGCCGCCGCCATTATTGGTCACCGCGGCAGAGTCGGCTTCGGCAATGGGGTTGCCTGCGGCGTCGAAGATGAGATCGCCCGGAGGCGCCCCCCACACGCCGTTGGCAACGGGGCCCCATACATCGCTGTAGAGATCGCCTGCAATCTCGCCCCAAACGTCGGCAGGCAGGTCGCCGGACGTGTCAGCGCCAGTGCCGACCTGGCTCACCAGCGGCAAGTAGGCGGCCGGCGTTGTGCTTCCATCGGGCTGCTGTGCCAGTGCGGGCGCGGCAGGCAGCACGAGGCTGATCAGCGCGAGAAAAAGCAGTGCATTGCGGAAGAGTCGCCTTTGTTTCCGGTCAGTCTTGAATCCTTCGAACATGTGGTTACACTCCTTGGTGCGATATGGACGTATGCGAAAGAGCCAGACGCAACAGAGGTAAGGACGAGACGAGTGAACGACGCGAAAGTCCTTCGTCGGTTTAATACGGCGCAGGGGATTCGCGAACTTGTGCCGGCTTGCCGGCACAAGTGTATGGATAACGACCTACTGGGGTATGGGGCGAGTTTACACCCGGCCAATAAGTAAGTCAAGTATAAGCAAATTATACGCGCACTGGGTGAAACAGCCGCGGCAGCGCCGCAGTCTGGGCCATCTTCCGGGTGAGTGTTCACACTCGAGAAAGGGGAAACGGAGGGTGGGGAAATGGAAACACGCGAGTGGGGAACAAGTTGCTGGAGCGCTTCACTACAGTGGTACTGCTGCGCCTCGCAAGTGCTCGCCTGAATCGTAGCGGGGGGGCCAGTTCCCCGGCAGTTGCGGGTGCAACGACCAGGGGACTGCGCCCCCCGCTATGTTCTGCAAGGTTCAGGCAAGACGCGGCACTGATAAATTCGCATTCCCTGGAAACAGATACATTTCTGGTGGCGACATCACATCATTCTTGCGCCCGCACGGGGCGCGCGCCGCGGACTGCTCAGGTCTTCTCCATCTGCACCCAGACTTCGGCCGGAACAAAGCCGCGCGCCTCGTACAGGCGCACCGCCGCCGCATTGCGCATCAGGTGCGTCAGCAACTCGACACTCTGGTATGCGCCCTGGGCCGAACGCTGCGTGGCGATTCCATGGAGCGCCTCGTCAAGCAGGTAGCTGCCCAGCCCCTGGTTGCGCAGGCCGGGCGCCACACGGAAGTTCGTAAACGCCGCGCGCGTTGGCGCGAGTGGATGCCAAAGCGCATGGGCCAGCAGCCGCTGTGCGTCGTCCACCAGCGCCAACCCCGTATAGGGAGCGCCGCCGTTGTCACCAATTTGGGCAAGGCGCGGCCGTCCCTCAGGCTCGCCACCCATGAAGGGGTGTTTCTCGTCTAGTCGCAGGAGTTGAAGGCCGTTGCGTTGCACAGCCGGGGGCTGTGTGGGGGAGGCTGCCCAGCGTGAAGGGTCGGCGGCGAGGTCCAGAACCATGGAGACATCGCCCGCGCCGGAAATGCGGTAGCCGCGACCGCTCAGAAAGCGGGTCAGCGAGCCATCAAGAGCCGAAACGCCCATGTGCTCGCTGCTGCCGAAGAAGGGGGCGCGCAGTGTCTCGACCGTGCCATAAGCCGGCGTTCCCGGCCAGCCGACGAGCACTGGGCAGTAGTAGAGCCAATTCTCCACAGCCTGAATGAGGCGGCTGCCCACGCCCTGGTGGCGGGCATCGGGCTGGACGTAGAGCAGCGCAAGTGCGTGCCCCTCGCCCCAGGTTGCCGCCGCTCCATCCTGTGGCGCGGGGCGAAACGCGTGCGCTATGCCAACAAGTATGGTGGAATCTCCGCGACGCCGCCACGCGAGCAGCAGGCCCTGGGCATCGAACGCAGGGTGCTCCAGCACGCGCTCCGTATATTCCGCAGCGCTGAGGGGACGGAAGTTGCGCCGGTCCGGCAAAGGCCTCGTTCCAGAAGGCAACGAGCGCGGGCAGATCGGCCGCGCCAAATGTGCGAATTGTGATGATTTCAGCCATTGGCAGGGTGGAGACTATCCAGCAGCATCGTACACATAGAATTCGAAGCAAGGTCGCCAGGCTACGCAAGGATCGGCGCAAGAGACGCAGCGCAGGCAACAGCGACGACATTCTAGCGTAGAAACGAAGCGGGTGCACAGATGCGCAGGTGAGGCCTATCGAACGACAAGTCGCGTGCATCTCAGGATGCACGCGACTTGTCGTTGCTGTGGTGCGCAGAGCAAATCCACTGTGCACCCTGTCACTTTGTGTTAAGACGTTCCAAACTTCATGCCGGCCGCGGCTTAGTGACGGCCTGGGCGCGGGGCGTTGAGGGCGGCGGCAAAGTCGTCGGCAGAGAGCACCTGCGGCGTGTAGTCGACGCCGCTGCGCGCCAGCAGGCGTACGAATGCCTGCAGGTGGTGTGTCGAACCGCTGCGCAACTGGGTATAGACGCGGTCGATCGCCGCGTGTTGCGACGTGGCGAGGCGCGCATCCAGATCGGCTATGTCCGTCTCTTCGACAAGTGCACCGACTGCCAGCGCATCGGCCAGTGAATTGCTTCCCTGTGCCAGAAGATCGTCATAGAGTGCCTGGAGATCGACATTGACGAATTCGCCGGCCGGAAGTTCAGTGGCAGGCACATCCACGTTGTACGTATTGAGCAGCCGCAAGACCGCGTTGCTGTGAACCGTTTCGGCGCGCGCAATGTTGTCAAACACGGGCACGGACCAACCGGCGGCACGACCCGCTTCCCCCAGGGCCACGTAGACGTCGTGTGCCAGTTTCTCTTCTTCGTACATGAAGAGCAACCCCGCCTCCTCATCGGCCGTCAGCGCGGCAGCCGCAGCCGGCGCGGTTGCAGTGGAACGAGCGGCCGGCGCGACGGGTGCGCTCTGCGCTGCGGCAAAGGTGAAGGTTCCCACAACCAGCGAAAGCGCGGCGGCAGCGGCAAAGGCCGGGGCAGCCCAGCGAGTCAAGCGATGATTCGACATTCAGGTTTCTCCTTGCGTTTGGGCACTCCGCATGGTTTCACGCGGGCCCCCTTGGTTGAACAAACACAACTTCTGCACAGGCAGGATAGCGCCCGCATGCGCAGAAGTTGTGAAGTTCGCGTGGAGAACCTGTTAGGTCCGCAGGAATACCGGTATTGCTGACACACGGTCAGCGGAGGCGAGTCCCTCAGCCACCGCCAGGGGCGCATGCGCCGCCCGAAGGCGAGCCCGCGCCAACGCTGCCGCCCGCACCCGCGACAGCGAACGCGGACATTTGCTTCTGCACGGTCGTGCTCTTGCACTTGGGGCAGACGATCTCCTGCGACCCACTGCTGCGGACCAGCACCTCGAAGGTCGAGCCGCAGCGCACACACATGTATTCAAACAAAGGCATAGGTCAACAATCTCTTTCCATGACTGGCAATTGCGAACAAATACTTGCGCAAACATCGGAACCTGCAAAGATACTGCTAAGCAAACGGTCTGTCGTAGCGGAGGCCCTCCGTTACGCCTTCGCAACTTGCTGCGCGACATCAAACGATGGGGAGAGTGAAACTTTTGGCTGATCCAGATAGCCGAGCACCTGCATCGCTTCGTGTGCGCTGAGGTGAATGTGGTCGCGCCCGATCTGCTCCACAAAGCCGATGGCTTCCAGTTTGTCCATCACCGGCCCCTTGACGTCGGTCAGGTGAACATCCACATGGACGCGCCGCAGGTCGTCCACCAGGGTGCGGACTGTTTCGAGCGCGCTGGCGTCGATGGAGTTGATCGCCACGCAAATGAGCACGATTTCGCGGATATCGGGGTTGTCTGCAGCCTGCGCCATGATCACATCGGCGAGAACGCCCACGTTGGCAAAGTAGAGGCTTTCATCGACGCGCAGGAGCACAACCGTCGGCCAGGTTGTCACCTTGTGGCGCAGCACGTTGCGGTAGAGCTCGCTTTCGCCCATGCGCCCGACGATTGCAACATGCGGGCGGCTGGTGCGTGCAATATAGAGCAGCAGCGAGAGCGCCGCGCCCACGAGAATGCCATCGGCAACGCCGAGCAGCAGCACAGCAAGAAATGTCGCAGCCATCGCCGCGGCGTCGGCGCGGCTGTAGCGGAAGACAAAGCGAGGCGTTGCGACGTCGACGAGCGTAAGCACCGCGGCAAAGATGATTGCCGAGAGCGCTGCCGTCGGCAATTGGCGGAAGAGCGGCGTGAGCAGCAGCGCAGTCAGCGCCACGAGAAGCGCTGTCGTCATTGATGCGACCCCCGTGCGCACGCCGGCGTCGGCATTGACTGCGGACCGTGCCAACCCGCCCGTGACCACATAGCCGCCAGTGAAGGATGCGCTCAAGTTGGCCGCGCCGAGCGCAAGCAGCTCCTGATTGGAGTGAATGCGCTCACGCCGTTTGCGCGCCAACGACTTCGCCGTGGAAATCGCCTCCATGTAGCCGACGGCGGCAATCGCCAGCGCCGCAGGCATGAGCGTGCGCAGCGTCGTCAGGTCCAGCGAGGGCGCAGTCAGCGCGGGCAAACCGGCGGGCACCGCACCCACAATCTTCACGCCGTAACGTACGTCCAGGTGGAAGATCGCCACGGCTGCGGTCGTCAGCAGCACAACCAGCAACGGTGCGCTGCGCGTGATCATCAGCGACGCGGTCTCGCCCAGCCCGGCGCGGCGCAACTGCGGCCCAAGCAGCTTCTTGAAGGTGAAGAGAATTGCCAGGCTCAGCAGGCTGATGGCTACGGTTGCCCAGTTGATGCCGTCCAGATGCGTGAGCAGCATTCCTGCCTGCGTGAGAAACTTTTCGCTGCTGGGAATCGGGATTCCGAGCAGGGTCTTGAGTTGACTGACGGCAATCACCAGCGCCGCGGCGTTAACGAAGCCAACAAGCACCGGCTGGCTGATGAAGCTGACAAGAAAGCCCAGACGCAGCAGACCCATCAACAATTCAATCAGCCCAACGAGAAACGCGAGGGTCAGCGCCAAGCCGAGGTACTGCGGCCCGCCCGCCGCGGCAAGCGGCATGATGGCCGCCGCGACCAGCAGCGAATCGATCGCCGCCGGCCCAACCGAGAGCACGCGGCTGCTCCCCAGCAGGCCGTAGACAAAGAGGGGGAGCATTGCGGCGTATAAGCCCGTCTGCGGCGGCAGCCCGGCGAGCATGGCATAGGCCATCGACTGCGGCACGAGCATCACGGCAACGACCAGCCCGGCAAGCAGATCGCCGCTCAGATCGCTGCGGTGATAGTGGCGCAGCCAGCCAAAGGGCGCATAGCCCGCGGCGTCGCCGGCGCCAATCGGCAGTCGCTGGTTGGGGGCGCTTGTGAAGGCCATCAGGCCCGGCCCCCGCGTGTGAAACGGCTGCTCATGCGACGCTTTCCGTGGGCAGGAGCTTCGACCAGACCGACTCGCCAGAGGTCAGCGAGATCGCGTTGCTGAAGCCGGCGGCCTGCAGCAGACTGGCGGCAATCTGCGAGCGGTAGCCACCCGCACACTGCGTGACAACCGTCTTGTCGCTGGGCACTTCGTCCAACCTGCGCGGCAGATAGCCAAGCGGAATGTTGCGCGCGCCGCGAATGTGTTCGCTGTTGTACTCGGTGCGCCCGCGTACGTCGATGACCACAATGTTGTTCGTCTCGAACCGATCGGCAAGCTCCGCGGCCGTGATTACAGGCAGCGGCTGCGATGCCTGCGCGGCCACACCGGGACCAAAGCAGGCGGCCACATTGTCCACGCCGATGGCGCGCAGGTCAGACAGCACGCTGGGCAAGGCATCCAGATCGGGAAGGATCACGGCAAGCGGGCGATCGAAGTCGACAAACCAGCCCACGTAGGTCGAGTAGTTTGTCTCTTCCCTCGAGATGTTGATTGTGCCGGGAACGTGAGCCGTGGCAAACGCGCTGCGGTCGCGCAGGTCAAAGGCCTGGCCGCCGGCAGCGAGCAGCGCATCCAGTTGCGGCCGCGTCTGTTGCGCGGGCTGCGCCAGCGTCTGGAGCAGCGCCGGCCCCTGTTTGTTCACACGCTTCATCTGCGCGAAATAGCGCGGCGGTTCGGGCTGGTCCGTGAGCAACCACTCCACAAACGCGTTCTCGTCATCGAACTGGAAGGCAGGGTTGGCGATCTTTTCATAGCCGATCGTAGTCGAGGGAATCGCTCCCAAGGCCTTGCCGCACGCGCTGCCTGCGCCGTGGCCGGGCCAGATCTGCAGGTAGTCCGGCAGCGTCTTGAAACGCTCTACGCTCTGGAACTGAGCGCGCGCCCCGCTTCCTTGGTGCCTGCATAGCCGGCGGCCTCCTCCAGCAGGTCGGGCCGGCCCACATCGCCCACAAAGACAAAATCGCCCGTGAACACGCCCATGGGCCGGCTCGAGGCGGCCGTGTCAGTCAGTTGAAAGGCAATGTGTTCGGGTGTATGGCCGGGGGTGTGCAGAACTTCGATGCGCACATTGCCCACCATCCACGCGTCGCCATCCCTGACGAGGATCACGTTTGGGTCAGTCGCATACGCGTACTTCCACTCGGCGTCGCCCATGTCGCTCAGGTAAATCGTCGCACCTGTGGCTGCGGCAAGTTCACGGCTGCCGCTCACAAAGTCGGCGTGAATGTGCGTCTCGGTGACATGCGTAATCTGCAGCCCTTCCTTGGAGGCCGCCTTGAGGTAGGGCGTCACGTCGCGCGCCGGGTCGATCACAAGCGCCTCGCCCGTTTTGGCGCAGCCCACCAGATAGGACGCCTGCGCCAGCCGGTCATCATAGAAGTAACGTAGGATCATGATGCACGTTTCCTTTTATCACTGACAATGGAGGCGGGAGAAGGGATAACGGATAATTGACAATTGGGAGCCGTGTACTCAGTTACCAGTTGCCAATTATCAGTAGTCGTTTCCCTTCACTTCCGCTTCAGCGTGCCACCGGTGGACGACCAGCCGCTCACCGCACCGAGGTCGAAGATGTCGGTGTAGCCGGCGTCCTGGAGCATGTGGGCGGCCTGGCCGCTGCGGCTGCCGCTGCGGCAGTAGAGAACCACCGGCTTGTTCTTGGGGATGCGCGCAAGTTTCTGCGGCAACACCTGAACGTCGACATTGATCGCGCCGGGTATGTAGCCCGACGCATACTCGGACGGGGAGCGCACGTCCACCAGCGTGTGCGCTTCCTTGCCATCCACAAAGCGCGCCTTGTAATCGACTGCCGAAATGCGCGTGCCCGCCGAAGGGCCAAACAAGCGTGCGAAAAATCCCATGGGGTTGAAGCTCCTGAAGGTGGTTTACGGGCGAATGGTCGGGAGTAATTGGTTGATTTGTTGACTCGTTGATTTGTTGACTGGTTGATTGGTTGCGCTTGGGCAAGGGCAGAGCGGAGGGTCTGTGTGCCCTCATCCTGGTTTCGGCACATGTGGCATTCTGAGCCGGAGGGCTGGAAGCCCCCCGCTACGTGAGCGGGCGCCATTTCCGGCACATACAGCACCAGGGCACGGAGGTCCTCCGCGACGCACGCGCAGTCAGTCAGTCAACCAATCAACCAATCAACCAATTATCAGTTTTCAGTTATGTCGGTCTTGCTACTGCACGGGATAACCCGCCGCCTGCCACGCGATGATTCCGCCCAGGTCGTAGACACCCGTGTAGCCGGCGCGGTCAAGAATCTGGGCGGCCTGGTTGCTGCGGTTGCCGCTGCGACAGTAGAGGACCACCGCCTCATCCTTGCTGATCTCGCCCTTGCGTGCATCAAGCTCTTCCACGGGAATATTAACCGAGCCGGCAATGTGCCCGGATGCGTACTCCTCGGGGGTGCGCACGTCGACAAGCTGGAAAGGCGCGCCGCTGTTGACGAACTCGGTCTCGTACTCCTGCGGCGTGACTTTTTGCGGCGAGTCCGCCATTGCGATCGCGGCGGCAGCGGCGGCAGTCTCCGGCTGGGAAGCTGCTGCCTGGGGCGCGCCGCATCCCGCCGCAAGCAGACTCACGGCAAAGAGCGCGCCGATCAACGGCACGCTGCATCCGGCGCACACGAGTGACAGTTGGGTCATTGCGTACCATGTTCGTCCTCATTCTCGGTTCCTGATCGACATAATGGGCTCGACTGCGTTAGCGATTGCCGCCAACGGTTGCCATGCAAACGCCCGCTGCGCACAGAATACACCTGCTCCAACTTGTTCAGTTCCTCTGACTTGCTTATTATAGGCATAAGCAAAAGCTTATAATCAAGGTGGCGGGGTCAAAATGCTCAATCTACACAAGTTGGAGGTCTTTGCTGAAGTGGCGCAGGCCGGCAGTTTCAGCGGGGCGGCGCAACGGCTATTGATGACACAGCCTGCCGTCAGCCAGCATGTGCAGGACCTTGAGGCGAGCCTTGGCACTCCCCTTTTCAGTCGTGGGCGGCGGGGAGTCGAACTGACGGAGGCGGGACTGGCGCTGCTGGGTTACACGACCGAAATCTTCGCGCTGCTCGCACGCGCCGAAGAGGCAGTCACCTCTGTCAAGCACCTGAGCGCGGGGCAGGTGCGCATTGGCGCAACGCCGGGCGCAGCGGTCTATCTGCTGCCCGAATGGGTGCAGGAGTTCCGCAGCCAGTATCCGAAGTTGTCTGTGGCGCTGCGCACGGGGATCACGACCGAAATCGTTGCCGATTTGCGCGCCGGACTGATGGACATGGGGTTTATCGAGGGCGAGCTGGAGGGCGTGGAAGGCGACCTTGCGTCGATTGCCGTGCAGGAAGACGAGCAGTTCGTCCTGGTTGGCCGCAAGCATCCCTGGTGGGGCCGCGAGGAGGTCGCCGTAGGCGAACTGGATGCGCAGACCTTCATCATGCGCCAGCGCAACAGCCAATCGCGCGTCTGGCTCGAGACGACGCTTGCGGCCCACAGTATCCATCCCGCAATCGGTGCAGAGTTTGATGCGCTCGAGTCGATCAAGCGCGCGGTGGCGCTGGGGAGCTGTCTTGCGGTGCTCCCGGAATATGTTGTACACGAGGAGATTGAACAGGGGACGCTGCGTGCGCTGACCGTCACGGGCCGTCCCCTCGTGCGCACGCTCAAGCTAGTCTGGTCGGCGGGGAGACCGTGGACGCCGCTGGCGCGTGCCTTCATTCGCACCCTTCAGTCGCGCTTGCCTGCCGTCGAGGCTATTGCGCGACCGGGGGCGGACACTGCTGCCGCGCATCGCAAAGATGTCGAGGACGCGAAGTCGCGCAAGAAACAGCCAGGCAAGTCCGCCGGAGGCTTAGCAGCTTGACGCTTGGTAGTCGCCACTGCTCGATACGCCGGCGCAGCTGCATTGCTGACCGTGCGTTTCTCTGCGTCTCTGGGCCCTTGCGTCAAGTTGTTGATTTCGCCGCGAAATCACACTAAATTTCGGCCCGGTTTCACTTTAGATGGCGCGCATGCGGTTGTTGCGCGCGTTGTGCTCCACCTCGGCAAGCCCCAGCGCCTCGAGAAGAGGCGGGATGTACATCCCGAAGCGTCCACGAAAGCCCTTCTTCTGCCCATACCACCCGCCGACTGGGTTATCGGGCGAACGTCCCCATGCCTCCACGGTGCCTTCCTTAGCGGCTTTGGATTCGTCGGCGCTGCCCAGCTCCATCCAGTCTCCGTGCTGCTTGAGCATTGCGTGGAGATCGGCAATGCAGCGCGCATCGTAGGTGAGCACCGTGCTGCCAACCGTGCAGACAAGGCGCGGCGGCGCGGCGTTGTCATCGCGGTAAATCGTGTAGCTGGATGTGCCCGGTGGCGTTTTGAGCTGCCAGGGATCTGCTTTGCTGCCATTGCCCTCGACCATGGTTGAGTCCTCCCCTTTAGAAGTGGATGTCGTTCGCGCGGAGCCGGGGAGCCGCCATTATAGGGCGGACAATGCATTTGCGCCAGTGGCAAAGCGAGGCTTCCAAAATCGGAAGCCTCGCTTCGATCGGCAATCCGGCGATGAGCAAGCCGCGCCGCAGTGCGCGCCGCAACCTACAGCCGCGCCGGCAGGCTGCATGCTACAGGTCCTTCAGTTTCGTGATCAGGGAAGCCTGGTTTGCGTACTCTTTGCGCAGGCGTGCTGCGATTGCTGCGGACTGTTCGTGCAGGCCCAGTTTGTGCATCTCCTTCAAGATGCCGACAACTGCAACGTGCTGAGGGTGCGACGTCAGCTTTCTGCGTTCAACGTGGGCAATGGCCAAGGTGCACCAGTCGGCGACTTCCTTGGGCATCGCAGCTACGAGGTGGGTTCCGCTATACTGGAGCGCTTCAATCACATACTGCGGGTTGCTGATTCGCTTTTTGAGGAAGTCCATCAACTCCCGCCACATCTCATCCATGTGATAGACAAAGTAGGCAAAGTCCGGTTGCAATTTGGGGTCCTTGAGAAGGCGCGTGCGGGCTTTGTGCCATTCCTTCTCGAGCACTGCGCTTTTGTATTGCAGATAGTTCTCGCTGGTCTGTTTAGCGAAAAACTCGGATAACAGAACGTCGGCCAGTTTCGCGCCGAGCGTGGGCGCAATCGCGAGCAATTGCGTCCGGTAGTAGGCCGACGCTTCAGCCCTCTTTGCCTTGTCGCTTAGCGCCAGCCCCTCAAAGGCAAGCTTCTCGATCGTCTTCGCATCGCCGCGTGCGACCGCGTGTTCAATCAGAATGCGTCGCATGTCGAAAAACCTGATGTGATCAGCTGCAAATTCCTCTGCAGCGCGCTCCCCATCAAGGCGCTCCGCCAGCACGTACTGAAGAACATAGTGGGCATTGACGATCACATCCCACTCTTCGCTGACGGCGTAATAGGAGCGACTCACCGTCGGGGGCTTGAGCAGCGGCTGGATGATCTCACGCTCTTCGGGCGACGTGACCAGTGCGACGAGCACCTTTTTCAAGCCCAGGGCGCCGAATGCCGCGTTGCCTGCAATTGCGCGCCCCGTCTCTACCAGGCTGTTGAAGATTTCCCTGCGGACGACGGCACTGACATTGCCGATCTGGGAAACGAGGCTGTTGAGCGCACGGTCTGCGCAGCTCTCGATCGGGTCGCAGTACGTCACCCGACTGAGCAGCGCCATGGTTGCCTCATGAACCTTGAGGACCATGCGCATGGCCTTGTCGATGTCGCCTTCGGTGCCGGCCCGTTCGGCGCGGTCGAGCAATATACCAACCTGCTTGGCGGCAGCTTTGGACGAACGGGCGTCATACCAGGCGTTTACGCCACCGCGCGGGCTCAGCGCCTGTTTGAGCGCAATGTCGAAAGTCTCCAGCGACGCGCTGACATCAACCACCTGGAGGAAAAAATGGTTCTGCAAATGCTTGTCGCCCTTGGCCACATCAATCAGCATGTTGACCAGTGTATCGTGGGGCGCTTCCTCAAGTGCCGTACGCAAGCGACCGATCGCCGATGTCTTGGCAGGCTTCCTGGCTTCCGCGGGCTTCCGGGCCTTCGCGCCGGGCTTGGCGACGGTGACGGCCTGCGGCTCCTGCTTGACGATCTCGAGCAGCATGGCAATCGCATGACGGCAGAGGTCATTCTCATCGTCGTTACATGTGCAGGTGGCGAGAAGTTCGCCCTTGGGGCCAACCGCCACCGAGACGGAATATGTCTCGCTCTCGCCGGCGGCGGGAACCACGTCGGCCAGCCACTCGATGCCGACATGCTCGAGGTTCCGCACCTGCCCCGCTGCCACATGCGCCTGCGCCTGAATGAGCAGCGCCGGAGGAACCTGTCTGGTGAAGGCGTCAAGGGTGTAGGGCATGTGTCAATCGATTTCGTCTTGCGCCGATGTCTCCGACTCGCGTATCGCCATCTCGATGAAGATCGCCGCCGACCAGCCGAAGATCGGCGCGGCCTTGGGCGGAATCTCGGCGGTTTCGGGGTGGTAGTACTCGTAGATGTCGCTGGTCGTCTGCACCATGGCCAGCGAGCGGCGGCGCAGCTCGGCAGCCAACTCGGGGTAGCCGCTCCGCTCCAGCCCTTCCATGATCAGATAGTTGCTGTTGAGCCAGGTGGGGCCGCGCCACATTTGCAGAGGGTCATAGTGGGGATCGTCGATCGCAACGGTGGGTACGGGATAGCGCGTCCAGAAAACAGTTTCGTCCGTGAGCACGGCGACCAGTCGTTCGGCAATCTCCCGCGGCAAGCGCCCGGTAAAGAGCGGGAAGAGACTGAAGGGCGTGCGAATCTTGATCGGCTCATCATTGCGAATCGCCCAGAATTGGCCTGCGTCAGGGTCCCACATGCGCGCAATCATGCGTTCGGTCAAGTCGGCCGCCTTCGCGCTCCACTCGACGGCGTCATCGGTCAATCCCAGCACCGTGGCCATGCGCGCCAGTGCGTCGCACTGGATCACAAGATAGCTGTTGAGATCGGGCGCTTCGACAGGCATGCCCTCGTCCCACAAGGGGCTGTCATCGAGACCACTTGAGAAGGGATGGCCGTACTCACAAAGTCCATTGCCATTCCTGTCGTTCTGCTCGAGCCACCAGCGATTCCAGCGCACCACCGGCGCGTAGATTTCGTCGAGGAACTCGGCGTCGTGATCAATTTCGTAGAGTTTCCAGGCCGTCCACGCAAGCAGGGGCGGCTTGGTGACATCCGCTTCAACAGGGAAACTCAGGTGCGTGACGATTCCTTCGTCATGGATTGCGTCGGGAATCATGCCGTCGGCGCGCTGGTGATCGAGCACGATGCGAATCTGGTCGCGCGCCAGATTCATTTCCACGTGGCGGTAGGCCAGTGCATGGAAATAGGCATCCCACTGCCAAACGCCCACGTAGTGAATCTTTGAGGGCGTCATCGCCTCACGCGTTGTGTAGAAGCGGGTGGAGATGAGCCCTGCGCGCATGACCCACCAGGCGTAGAGATAGTGGGGCAGCAGATCAGCGCGCACCGGTGGCGTCGCCGCAAACCACTTATGCCAACGCTCCTCGGCAGCGGCAAAGGCGGCTGTCACATTGGGGATTGAGCGGTTGAAGCCCAGGCGCGGTGTCATGTTGAGCAGCAGCGCGTGCGTCCCATCCGACTCGATCACCATCTGAACGTTCTGATCGTTGGTCTCGGAACTTGTCACTTCGTTGACAACAATGTGTGCGTTGGTCGTATACGCAACATTGCGGCGGATGTCGCCGCTGAGGCGCAGGACGCCGCCGCGTCGGTCGGTCACTGCGCTGTCGAGCGTGGTGGCAAAGCGCAGCCCATAGCGCCCGGCTGGCAGCGCTATCAGAATTGTCTCTGTATCCACGAACGTCATGCGAAAGGAGCCGACAGCGGTGTCGAAGACCACGGCGTGGGGCCATGTGCTCTGCTCCAGCGGCAACGGTTCGCCCTCTTCCGTGGTGATTGCAAAATCGCTCAGGATAGGCCGGCGGCGGCGATAGCTGCTGAGTTGGTTGTCGAGCTTGAACCAGCGCTCGGCCAGCCTGAAGGAGAGGGTGTCGCCGACGCGGAAGAGCATCAGGCGTGAGCCGCGTTCACTCAGCGGCACCTGTGTCAGGTTGATGCGGTCCTTGAGCAGGCGCAGGAATGCGGATGAGACGCGCAGGTTTTCAGCAGGTTCGATCATCATGTATAGGTTGGGACTGGATTGGGAGCCAGCTTGGCAAGCAGTTGCGCCGAGTGCATGGGCCATTGGACAATTGTAACGGCCGCGTTTTCGGGAATCAGGCTGTAGGTCTGGTTCAGCGGTGTATTGGTGGTGGCGCAGATGAGCGTTGCCAGCACAAGGCCGTGGGCCACAACCAGTACGGGTCCCGGCGGGTGCGCCGCCGCAATCTCATCCACGGCCGGCCAAACGCGCTGCGCCACGTCGTAGACCGATTCGCCGCCAAGCGGGCGAGCGAAGAGCGGATCGGCGCTCCGTTCGGCCCAGTTGGCCGGGTAGCGTTCCTTGATCTCGCCAACGTCCAGACCTTCCCATTCACCCAGACGCACTTCGCGCAAGCGGGCGTCGCGGTGAATTGGCAACTGCCAGCGCTCGGCCACGGCCTGTGCGGTCACATAGGCGCGCTGCAGATCGCTGCTGTAGATTGCGCGCAGGTGCGAACCATCCACGATCTTTGCCAACTCGGCCGCCTGGGCCAGCCCCGTCGCGTTGAGGGGCATGTCGGTGTTGCCCTGGTAGCGCCCTCGCAGATTCCAGTCGGTTTGGCCGTGGCGCACGAGCCAGAGTTCTGTGGTATCAGACAAAAGGACTCCTCACATAATGGAAATACGACGCGAAGCCGCAGAGAGGCGCAAAGAAAGCGCAAGCAAACGCAGAAACATGGACACTTATTTGCGTTACGTGGGCGTGAACTCGCAGAACGACGCGTGGGTGCTATCCATCGGGCCGCCTTTCCAGATTCATCGCTTGCAGTGGAACCTTACGCCCGCACGGGCGCGTAGATGAGGGCGGCCACACCCGAACTGAATGATCGTACATCCACAAGCTTGAGCGTGGCATTGGTTTCTGCCTGAAAGAGACGCTTGCCTTTGCCCAGAACCACCGGGTAGACAAGAAGGCGCATACTGTCCACCAGATCATGCTGGATGAGTGTTTGCACGAGGGTGGCGCTGCCGTAGACCACGATGTCCTTGCCATCCTGTTGTTTGAGTTTGGCGATTTCTTCCACGACATTGTCTTTGATCAGCGTCGAGTTGTTCCAGTCCGCCTTGTCCAGCGTGGTTGATACAACGTACTTGGCCACGTGATTGAAGTAGGCCGCCCCGTCATCCTTGCTCTCCGGCCAGGCTGCTGCAAAGCCCTGATAGGTCACGCGCCCCAGGAGCAACGCGTCGCCTGCCAACGTCTCCTCGGCCTTGAACTGTGCGATCTCGTCATTCCAATATGGTGCTGTCCAGGCGGGCTCGTCCATCACGCCATCCAGCGACACAAATTCAGTGACAACCAATTTGCGCATCCCCATTCCTTTCCGTAGGAAGTAGTCCAGAACGCGTTCATGCCATGTGGGCACAACTCGGCACGAAAGTGAGACGCCGTTCCTGGCGTCAGCTTTGTTGTTCGCGCGACCGGCGGTAGCGCTCCAGCGAGATCATGGGTGGCCGCTCGCGCTCCACAATCTCGGCGACATCGAGGCTGTAGCCCGCGGGCCCTGAGCGAATCAGTTTCATGGATTTATTGACATCGGCCAAAACGCTTGCACCCAGCCGCTGCTCCATTTTGTCGATTGCCACTTGCAGAATGGCGAAGGACATCTTGCTCAGCGCCTCGAGGGGCTGATTGTGATGGACGCGCTCCAGGAGGTCAACCTGGGCAATCGCATCCAGACCATAGCGCTCGTAGATCTCGATCAGCAATCCTGTCTCCACACCGTAGCCCGAGTAGAAGGGCACACTCTCCAGTGCGCTCCTTCGGCCCGCGTACTCACCCGAAAGGGGTTGGATGACGCCGCTGAGTTCGGGGAAGAAGAGATTGATTAGCGGGCGGGCCATCAATTCCGTCACGCGGCCGCCGCCGGCTGCCTGCAGTGCCCCCGATGCGATGATTGGCCGCTGGTAGAAGCCCTTGACATAGTGAAGGTTGGGGTTGGCAATCAGCGGCCCAAGGATACCATAAACAAAGCGCGGGTCGATATTGGCAATATCCGTGTCAATCCAGGCGACAATCTCGCCGGTGGTGACGAGCAGGCTCTTCCAGAGCGCCTCACCCTTGCCGCGCCGGGCGCCCAGTTCCGGCAGAAGTTCCTGGTGGATGTAGACAGGCACCCCGAGCGACGCCGCGATTTCGCGCGTGCGGTCGGTGGAGTTGGAGTCGATCAGCACGATTTCATCGAGCAGCGGAACCTTCTCCATCAAGGCGCGCTGGATGGTGCGGATGACCTTGCCCACCATGACTTCCTCGTTGAGGGCGGGCAGCGCCAGGCTGATTGTGAGGCCCTGCGCCTGCTTGCGCTCGAGAAGCCACTGCAGGTTGGCAAATTCCTCGGCGTGAAAGGTGTTCTCGGCAAACCAGGTGTCCACAAGAATCGAAATTGCGCCCTGGCCGGCAAGCTCGTCATCGTCGGGCTGCGCGTTGGTAAGGTACTGGTTGCCGTGCGGGCTCTTGACGATGAGCAGGGGCGCAGAACTTTCGCGCAGCAATCGGTCGGCAACGCCGCCCACCGAGTGAACATCGGCCTGCCGCAGAATCGGCGCGCCAATGATGACAAGGTCATAGTCGCCGACGGCCTCGAGCACGTACGTGCCAGGATTTTCAGCCTCCACGACCTGCATGTCAACCGTGTGCAGTTGGGGCAGCACGCGCTGCAGGCCGCGGAACGGTGCGTCGTCGCCGGCATCGGCCGCCGTCGGTCGCACATGGAGGGCGGTGTGGGTGGCGTTGGGAAAGGCCAGGCCCAGCCGCACGGCGAGCTCGGCGTTGGGGCCGCCACGCACCGGCAGCAGAATGCGCTGCACGCTGGGGGGCGGCACGATCTGGCCCCCGCTTTCTCCAGCAGGCGCGCCACGCAACAGACCACGAAACAGCGCCAAACCGCACGGCGTGTTGGCAAGCACCTCGTCCGCGTCAATGCCCAGCGCTTCAAGGTGGCCGGGCAGGTCGAGAAGCAGCAAGTCGGGTGACAACTCGCGCACAACCTGGAGTAGATCGATCCATGGCGTCACGGAGACCGAGACCTGCGGGTGCGCCGTGGCGTTGTCGGCATCGGCAAGCTCCACAAGACGCTGACGAACGACGCGCGCCTGCGCCGCGCCACCGCTGATCGAGGCTTCATCGGGAACGCGCACGAGCCCCACCAGCACAACGTGCTGCGCCAGCGCCAGCGCGGTGTTGTACACATCCGAAGCGTTTTCGTCTGCAAAGACGGGCACGACCGCCGTGCGCACGGGCTGGAAGAATGTGCGTTTGCGTTCGCTGTTTTGCACAGGTGTCTCCTTGGTTGCCGGCGGCCCTGGCGCGCAGACGGTGACGTCAGGACGAATAGACGAATAGACGAATAAACGAATAGTGGCCAATTGCGCTTTGTGCGACGGCTCAATCGCTGCTTGGCTGCCTGCTTGACTGGATCGTATTCAGCAAGGGCGCAAGGTGTTCCTTGTAGACCTGCTGCCATGTGGCGGCGCGGGCCCTGATGCCAAAGCGCGCGGTGGCTGAAGCCGCCAGGCCCTCTGCCACCAGGCGGGCCACCTGCGCCGGGTCGGCGTCGGGATCGAAATAGATTGCGTCGTCACCGGCCAGTTCGCGCAGCGGGATGATATCACTGCAAAAGATTGGCAGCCGGTTAAGTGCGGCCTCGAGCAGCGGAATGCCGAAGCCCTCTTCGCGGCTGGGCAGGAAGAGCGCATCGGCAAAGCGGAAGAGGTCGGCCAGCACAGCATCCGGCACGAAGCCGTCGTACACCTCGGCAAGGAAGATGGCCGCATCCTCGAGACCCAGTTCTGTGCGCAGGCCTCGCAGTCTGTCAAAGTAGGCGGCATTGGCTGGATTGTGCGCGCCCAGCGGGCCAGTGACAAGCAGGCGCGCGCCGGGGAGATCTTCGCGCAGGTGAGCCAACGTCGTCAACGCCAGTTCGATGTTCTTGCGCGGCGTCAGGCGCACGGGCAGCAGCAGCAGAGGCGTCGGCTCAAAGAGCGCCAGCCGTTCAACCAGGGGAAGCGTTTCGGCATCAAGTTTGAAGAACTGCCACGCGTCAACGCCATTGGGTACAACATGGATGCGGCTTTCCTTCACGCCAAGCAACTCAGCCAGTTCGAGCGCGCCGCACTGCCGAGATGACCACCTGGGTTGCCCAGGGCCAGTCTGTGCGCAACAAATCCCACGGTTGGCCGTCGTGGAGTTCGTCGCGATAGCGGGGCGTCGTCCATGCCAGGTCGTGGTGCCAGAGGATGAGCATCGGTGCGCCGGGTCGCTGCGAGAGTGCGTGGAGCGCAGCGGTGAGCGCAAGATTCTTGGCAAGCGAGCAAACGTTGTGCGCAATGAGCACATCAACGCCGACCAGCGCCGCCGAAAGTTCTGCAAGCAACTCATCGCGCAGCAAAGCGAAAGCCGACGGCACGTTGCCGGCATCAAGCGCCGCCTTCATCTCCAGGATGGCCGGATGCATGGAATCGGCCAGGGGCACGATGTGGACGGGAACATCGAGCGCGCCAGGCGGCGCCGCGGGCGGCAACCACCTTCACGGAATGGCCCGCGTCGGCCAGAACATCTGCCTGCGCGGCCAGAACGCGTTCAACGCCTCCCACAACAGGGGGCGCGGCATAATGAAGGAGGACGATGTGCATAACCAAACCCCGAGAATGGGCGCAGAGACTGTGACACGCCGGCGCAACGCGCACACTGCGCGGAAATACAGGGTATCACGAATGGCGCGCGAGGGCGCGATGCGCGTCGCCGCACCGGACAATGATTCATCGGCGCGGCAGCGTGCGCAGGCCAGTAATCAGCGGCAGAACCCGCGCCGCACGCATTGACGCCTGGTCTATACTGTTGTTATCGGGCATCGCACTTGCGTTTGCCCGCACCCGCCATCACAAACTGGAGTCCCATTCCCATGCGCATTGCCGAAAGCAACTGGATGCAGGTGGAAGCCTACCTGGCGCGCGACGACCGCGCCGTCGTGCCTCTGGGCAGCACCGAGCAGCACGCGTACTTGAGTCTCGCCACCGATTCGATCCTCGCTGAGCGGGTCGCAGTCGACGCCGCAGAGCCGCTCGGCGTAGCCGTCTTTCCGGCCCTGGCCTATGGCATCACGCCCTATTTTCTTGCCTATCCCGGCACGATCTCATTGCGGGTAAGCACCTACGTATCGCTTCTGCGCGACATCCTCGACAGTCTGGCGCAGAGCGGCTTCAAGCGCATTGTGCTGGTGAATGGCCACGGCGGCAACGCGCCTGCCGGCCACTTTGCAATCGAGTGGATGGCCGACCACCCCGAGGTGCAGGTCAAGCTCCATGACTGGTGGCGCGCACCGCGTACGTGGGCAAAAGTCCACGAGATTGACGCCGCCGCCAGCCACGCCTCGTGGATGGAGAACTTCCCGTGGACGCGGCTTGCCGGGGTTGTTGCACCCGATGATGCCGTTGCGCTTCCAGCGCGCGGAAGCGGGGCAGCGCTGGTAGGGCGTGCGGCGCGGGCATACTATGGCGCGGGCAACTTTATGGGACTACATGAGCGGCCGGACGAAGAGATGCTCGCCATTTGGCAGGTTGCAGTGGACGAGACGCGTGACGTGATTGATGGCGACTGGGATTAGGCGAACTGCGACATGGCGGTGAACGGCGCAGCGGAGGCGAATTTGCGTAGCGGCTGCTTCAGCTGCCGAACTGGCCGATCTCGTCACGTCCCAGACCAACGGCAGCTGAAGCAGCCGCTACGGTTTCGCACTCTTGGGAGAACCGCGCTACTGGGGCCGCGCGCTCTCCCGTCATGCCACGGCTGCTGAATACTGGCACTGTCGTTGGGCTGCAACGTGGCTACTCTTCGTCGTCGGGCACCGGTGTATCAGGCTCGGTGAGAAACGCGAAGGTCTGCGCAACGGCTTCGGCGTGACGTTCGACAGCCTCGTTTTCGGCGCGTCCTGCCAGCGCGACAATCAAACCAAGCGCTGCGAGCAGCGTAACCAGCCCAGGCAGCGGGCCAGGCGCCTCGGACGGCGAATAGATCAGCAGGTCAGCCATGCGGTTGATGGGAGACGAGAGAGAGCCGGAGACGCCCAGCGTGGCACAGCCGCGTGAACGTGCGTACTCCAACGCCCGCGCCACATCACGCCCGTAACTGGTTGCCGAAATGCCGATGAGCAGTGTATCGGGGGTGAGCGCCGAGAGGGCGCCCGCCAGTCGGGAGGGATCATTGCCTGCCGCGTGACGCGGAAACGCCGAAGTGGCGCAACTGCTGGGCCGTCAACTCGGCGAGGGGGATCGCATACCCTTCGGCAATGAGCATGATGGCACGCGCTGCGTCGAGCATCCTGGCCACTTGCTCCACGTGCTCGGGAGGATTGTGTGCCAGCAGCCGCTTCAGATTGTCCTCTTCCTGGGCGACCATTGTGCGAATCACGCCGGCGGGGTCATCGGGTTGAATCGGCTGGGGCACATAGGCGGCATAGATTTCGGACTTGACCTGGGCGCGGATGTCGTGGAGCAACTCGGGATAGCCGTTGTAGCCAATCCGCTGGGAAAAGCGAACGACGGTGGTCGTATCCACGCCCACGGCAAAGGCAAGCTGCGCGGCCGTCATGAAGGAGACTTCGTAGTAATTGCTCAGCACAAAGTCGGCCACACGGCGGTAGCTGCGGCTCAGGCGATCATAGTAGTCGCGGATCTTTTGGCGATACATCCCCGCTCTCCCTGGTGATGGCGGACGCACGCGCAGGCGTCCGGGGAAAGGTTCAACGCGCCATCGCCCGCATCCGGGCCAAAGAGCGTGTCTCTTGGTTGTGCGTGCAGGAAGCGCATGGGTAGTATACGATTATCAATCTTCGTTGTCAATCATCCCCCAAATCTGCACGCAAAAATGATTACAGCAGTTGCTTCCCTGCGGACAAAGGGCATGCCCAGGACTGAGTGTCACACTCCCCGCGCAACCTTGATTCTGGTCCTTGCGTGCGTCCAGAGGCCCTCGACTATTGCGCCCGCCGCGGGCGCGTGCTACCATCGTGGCATGCATGAACGGATTCACGACGAAAGCCGCAGTCGGCCCGCCGACCGCCAAATGACTCAACACCAAACGCGCACGCCCATACGGCGTGCGCGACGCTGGATGGGCGCGCTTGTGATTGGCCCGTTGCTGCTGGTTGGAACGATGGTGCTCCTCTACGGATGCACGTTGCCGGCGTCCGTCCAGCCGGCTGCAGCCCAGGCTGCCGGCCCAGAGACGGTAGCGCCTGCAGTCGTCATGGCGATCGGTGAGCCCGAGGTGGAGATCGTCCCGATCACGGAGACGCATGCCAGCGCGGTCTCTTTCGCAGAGTCTGCACCGGTGGCTGCACCGGAGCTTGCTGCGCCTGCTGCCGTGAACGCGTCAATGACTGAGCGTGGTGAACCAGACGTTGCGGTGGCTTCGCTTGCACCGCGCCTGGGCGGGCTTGCCGGCGTCGCCCTGCAGGCCGCAGCGGAGCAGCCCACCGGCTTGCGCTTCCCCACGGCAACGCCTACGGTTCCTGCCGATGCTGCGGAAGTGGTGCAGGCGCTCCCTGTCTCACCCCTTCCCACGGCGGCTGCCGTGGCAGCCGCGCCGGAGACCACAGGGGCGCCCACGCCAATTGTCGAGTCCACACTTGCGATCACGGCTGCACTGGCGATGACTGTGCCGATCGGACCCACCCAGGCCGAAGCCGCGCCGGCGGCCCCGACTTCGGCGGCACCTATCGGCCCATCCACACCGCCGGCCGAACTCGCACCCGACGGCGTGGCGCGCACGGCCAATATCCCGATCCTCATGTATCACTATGTCAGCACGCCGCCGGGCGATGCAGACATCTACCGCCGCGACCTCTCTGTCACCCCCGATCTCTTTGCGGCGCAACTGGATCGCCTGCAGGCCGACGGCTACACAACCATCAGCCTCTATGACCTCATGGCCAACCTTGCGCAGGGCGCGCCCCTGCCCGAGAAACCCGTGATTCTGACCTTTGACGACGGCTATCGCGACCTCTACGAGAACGCACTGCCGCGCCTGCGCGAGCGGGCATGGTGGCGACGGTCTTCGTGCTAACCGACTTCATGGACGAGGGGCGGGCCGAGTACCTTACCTGGGACATGGCGCGCGAAATGCTTGCCGCAGGCATCTCCATCGAATCGCATGGGCGCAACCATGTGAGCCTTGAAGGCAAAGACAGAGACTACCTGATCTGGCAGGCGCTGGGCAGCGAGGAGACGATTGCTTACGAACTCGGCGTACGGCCCCGCTTCGTCTCCTACCCGGCGGGCGAGTTTGACCAGTCCGTGATCGATGTATTCCAGAGCGCCAACTACTGGGCCGGCGTGACCACGGGTCAGGGAATTGCCCACAGCAGCGATGACCCATTCCGCCTCACGCGCATTCGCGTCCGCGGCACCACTTCACCCGATAATCTGGAGAGGCTGCTTGCGGCAGACTGGTAAGCGGCTCCATCTCGCTGCGCCTCCCACATCTGAATCGGACGGCCATGCAGGCACAGGCAACCCAACCACTTGCGGGCAAGGTCGCACTCGTCACAGGCAGCGGGCGCGGGATCGGGCGCGCGATTGCGCTGGCTCTTGCTGCGCGCGGCTGCGCGGTGGTTGTCAATTACATACGTCACCGCGCCGAAGCCGTGGAGACGGCGCACGCGATCGAGGCGTTGGGTGTGCGTGCGCTAGTCATCAAGGCGCACGTAGGTGACGAAAGTGCGTTGCGCAACATGGTGGCCGAGACGACGGCGGCTCTGGGTGGCGTAGACATTCTTGTGGCCAATGCTGCCAGCGGTGTGCAGCGACCCGTGCTCGAACTGGAGACGCACGCCTGGGACTGGACTCTGGGCATCAACGTGCGCAGCGTGCTTGTGGCGGCGCAGGCAGTCGCTCCACACATGCAGGCGCGTGGCTGGGGGCGCATCATCGCCATCAGCAGTCTGGGTTCACAGCGGGTTTATCCGGATTATGCGGCCGTTGGGGTCAGCAAGGCTGCCATGGAGTCACTCGTACGCTATCTGGCCGTCGAACTCGCCCCGCACGGGATCATCTGCAACGGCATTAGCCCGGGCCTCGTGGGCACGCAAGCACTTGATCATTTTCCGCGCAAGAATGCCATGCTCGGCCACGCACTCGCCACTACGCCCACCGGACGGCTCGTCACTCCCGAAGAAGTGGGCGAATTAGCGGCCTGGCTCTGCGCCGACGCCGCCTCCCAGATTGTTGGCCAGATCATCGAGATGGATGGCGGCTACTCGCTTGTCGTGGGCAAATAGATTGATGTCGGCAGCCTTGCCTAACCAAGCACTCCGCCACCGCGACAGATGCCGCGCGCCGCGCCGGCCCTTCGAATTGAACCCGCCCCGAATCCGGGCGCAACCTGCATACGCTACGCTGTTGCCAACTCTGCCAATCAAGTCGCTCACAGACCCACCCAATTCAGGAGCCTCCCATGACCGATAACCTCCCTGCCGGAGTCGTCATACTCGGTGCACCGTCGCCAGCCGTGGCTGAAGTTCTCACCCCCGAGGCGCTTGCCTTTGTGGCGGACCTGCACCGCACCTTCAATCCGCGCCGCCTGACACTTCTTGCCGGCGCGGGCGCAACGCCAGCGGGAAATCGACGAAGGCGTGATGCCCGGATATCCCGCCGCAACCGACTCGGTGCGCCGCGCCACCTGGCATGTGGCCCACACTCCGGCGGACCTCAATGACCGCCGCGTCGAAATCACAGGCCCGACAGAGCGCAAGATGATGATCAACGCGCTCAACTCGGGCGCAAAGGTCTTCATGGCCGACTTCGAGGATGCGCTCTCGCCCACCTGGGACAACGTGATTCAGGGGCAGATCAACTGCTCCGACGCCATTCGTCGCACGATCTCATTTACCAATCCCGACGGGCGCGTTTACAGCCTGAATGAAATCGTCGCGACGCTGATCGTCAGGCCGCGCGGCTGGCATCTTGCCGAAAAGCACGTGACCGTAGACGGAGAGCCAATCAGCGCCAGCCTCTTTGATTTTGGCCTCTACTTCTTCCGCAACGCGCAGGAGCTGCTGGCGCGCGGCAGCGGCCCGTACTTCTATCTGCCCAAGCTTGAAGGGCGCAACGAGGCGCGCCTCTGGAATGATGTCTTCGTCCACGCGCAGAAGACGCTTGCCATCCCCCACGGTTCAGTGCGCGCGACGGTGCTGATCGAGACGATTCTCGGCGCGATGGAGATGGACGAGATTCTCTTTGAACTGCGCGACCATGCCTCGGGGCTGAACGCCGGGCGGTGGGATTACATCTTCAGCGTCATCAAGAAGTTCCGCAAGCTGGAGCGCTTCATTCTCCCCGACCGCACGCAGGTCACAATGACGGTCCCCTTCATGCGCGCCTACACGGAGCGAATGGTCCAGATTTGCCACATGCGCGGAGCGCACGCGATCGGCGGAATGGCGGCATTCATTCCCAATCGGCGCGACATGGCCGTGACCGAAAACGCGCTGGCACACGTGCGCGAAGACAAGCTGCGCGAGTCGTCCGACGGCTGTGACGGCACATGGGTTGCCCATCCTGATCTTGTGCCCACCGCGCTTGAAGTTTTTGATGCCGCACTGGGTGACCGCCCCAACCAAAAGGAGAGGTTGCGTCCCGAGGTGGATATCCAGGACTACGAGTTGCTCAACGTGGAGATTGAGGGAGGCAAGGTTACGGAAGCGGGCGTGCGCGCCAACATCAATGTGGCGTTGCAATACTTGAATGCCTGGCTTGGTGGCAACGGCGCGGCGGCCATCAACAACCTCATGGAAGATGTGGCGACCGCCGAAATCTCGCGCTCGCAGCTTTGGCAGTGGATTCACCATGGGGCCATGCTTGACGATGGACGCCCCGTTTCGGCGGCCCTCTACCGCGCATTGCGCGACGAAGAGCTTGCCAAACTTGGCGGCCCGAGCGTGGACAACTATGCCACGGCCGTCGAGATCATGGACACCCTGGTTCTGGCCGAGGAGTTTATTGAGTTTCTGACGCTGATCGCCTATGACAAACTTGCGTAGAGGCAGAGCACTTGTATGATTTGACAGGTCCACCATAGCGCGTTGGGCGCATACTGGGTCGATAGGGGTGGCGCTTGCACAGTGGTTGCGGCGAATCCCTGGACCTGAGTGACAGAAGAGCGGCGGAGAAATCCGCCGCTCTTGTCTTGTCAGCGCTGCGGCCTATTTCTGCGCCGTACTTTGCAGACTATTGGGCCCGCGCCTTGCCTGTCAACACGGCAGGCAGCGGCGGCGGCGTTGTGCCCTCTTCGAGAGCATACTTGTATTCGGCAAACCCGATTCCAGCATCGACAAGTGCGCTCTTGCCGAGGCGGCGCATGTCGCTGAGCACCTGCCAGTAGTCGGTCCCCTTGACGAAGACGCGCAGCGCCACACGAACACCGGTTTCGCTCATCTCAAGGATGTAAACGTCTGCAGGCGGCTGGGCAAGGGTGCGAGCATCCGCAGCCGCGATTGCCAGGAGAGTGGAACGGACCTGATCCAGATCTGCCCCATAGCCAACCGGAAACTCCATATCGGCGCGCAAAATGCCCGTGCGCGAAAAGTTAACGACGCCGGACTCTTGCACTTTCTGGCTGGGAAGCGTAACCACGCGCTGATCGGCCAGCAGCAACGCCACATTGAAGAGTTGGGTCTCCTGGACGACGCCTGTGTAGCCCATTGTCTGAATCAACTCGCCCTGGCGGAAGTGGTCGTACATGTAGAAGATGATTGTGGCGGCCAGATTGGCAAGTGACTCCTGCATTGCCACGCCGAGAATCACCACGAAAATGAGGACCGCGCCGACGACGTACGTGGCCGGTACGCCCAACACAATGAGGGCGAGCGCAATCGATGCGCCCAGGATCAACGCATGGATGAGGCGGCCAACCTGGACGACAAGCGTTGGCCCCATCGTTCTGGCAACCTGGGGCTTCTGTAGAAGGCGTGCGACACCCGGGCGCGTACGGTTGGCGATGGCGCGTCCCAGATAGAAAATGGCGACAGCGGTGAGGATGCGCAATGCCAGGGGAACAATGAATCTTACTAGGTCCAGCTGTATGTCCATAGTGCACCGATCCAGTTTCATTCAAAAGCAGGCCAACCGCTCACTAGATTATCACATTGCGATTCGTTCGGCGCGCCAGCCCAGGCGGCGAGTACGCCATAGGGAAATGGCGCACGCGCTGCGGCGAATGTTTCGCCTGCACATTTGCAACCGTGGTATAGTGGACGTGTGAATCAGGAACCTGGCATGAAACTGAAACCCACCTTGTTTGCCGGCCGCTCGCGCAGCATGGCAACCAGCGTTCGCATGCGCTACCTCATGGCAGTGGACTTCTTCTGCATTGAGCTGGCAATCATCATCGCCTTTGTCATCCGCTACGAAGCGCTCATTAACATTGGCCCCTACCTCCAGCGCAACTGGACGATCTTTGTTGTGGCGCCACTGGTTTATCTGCCCGTCTACTACGTCTTCCGCCTTTACTACCGGCTGTGGCGCTACGCCAGCACCAAAGAATTGATGATGATCACGGGCGCCTCCGTTGCCGGTACGGCGCTCTTGTATGTGGTCAACTTTGGCGTGTTGCCGCTCCTCGGTGTTCAGCATATGTCATCGCGTTCGGTGTGGCTGCTGATCGGCATTTTCTCCTGGGCTTTTCTGGGCGCAACGCGCTTCATTCTGCGCCTCATTCAGGAGCGCTACCGCCCGCAGGATTTGCAGCGCACCGGCGCGTTTGTGGGCACACCCAGCCGAGTGTTGATTGCCGGGGCAGGCGATGCCGGCGCCATGATCCTGCGCGAGATGATGAGCAATCCCGCGCTGGGCTACAAGGTCGTTGGTCTGGTGGATGATGACCCGACGAAGAAGCGTTTCAGCCTTTACGGAGTTCCTGTAATGGGTGGACGCGGCGACATTCCCGCCCTCATCGAGAAGCACAACGTCGACGAGGTCATCATCGCGATGCCCACTGCGCCGGGCACGGAGATACGCGACATCGTGCGTATCTGCGAAGCCGCGGGCATACAGCCGCACACGATCCCCGGCATCTACGAGCTCCTTGACGGCACGGTTACGCTGAATCAATTGCGCAACGTCGAGATCGAGGATCTGCTGCGGCGCGAGACGGTGGAGACGGACTTTGCGGCGGTGCAGGAGTTGCTGCGCGGCAAACGGGTGCTGGTGACAGGCGGCGGCGGGTCCATCGGCAGCGAACTTTGCCGGCAGATCCTTCGTTGCCATCCCGCGGGCCTTTACTTGATTGGCCATGGCGAAAACTCGATCTTCGAAATTCAGAACGAGTTGCTGCGCGAAGCCAAAAAGCAGGCGCACGGCGGTACGCCCACAGAGGTCGTCGCGCTCATTGCCGATGTCCGCTTTGCAGACCGCATTCTGCGCCTCTTCAGACAAATTCGCCCCGACATCGTTTTTCATGCCGCGGCGCACAAGCATGTGCCGCTGATGGAAGAGAACGCTGCCGAAGCAATTACCAACAATGTGCTGGGAACGCGCAACGTTCTCAACGCCGCCCTCGCGTGCAATGTGGCGCGCTTTGTCATGATCTCCACCGATAAGGCCGTCAACCCGACGAGCATCATGGGTGCCAGCAAGCGCACCGCCGAACTGCTTGTGCATGACGCGGCCACACGCAGCAATCGCCATTATGTGGCCGTGCGCTTTGGCAACGTGCTGGGCAGCCGCGGCAGTGTCGTGCTCACCTTCAAGCGGCAAATTGCGGCAGGCGGCCCCGTCACTGTCACGCACCCGGACGTCAAGCGCTACTTCATGACCATTCCCGAGGCCGTCCAGCTTGTGCTTCAGGCCAGTGTTCTGGGAAGCGGCGGCGAGGTCTTTCTTCTCGACATGGGTGATCCAGTACGCATTGTCGACCTGGCCACCGATCTCATCAGGCTCAGCGGGCTGGAAGTGGGGCGTGATATCGAGATCGAATTCACGGGTATGCGCCCGGGCGAGAAGCTCTTTGAGGAACTGTTCACTGCGGGCGAGGACTATCAGCGCACCGAACACCAGAAAATCTTCATTGCTGCCAACGCAAGCAGCTTTGTGCCCGATTCGCTCGATGCCTCCATACTGGCGCTCCAGCAGTCCGCCGAAGACAACGATCGCGACGCCATTATCCGCAATCTCGTGCACCTGATCCCCGAATACACGCCGCAAGCGTTGCCCAAGCCGGCTGACGATCAGGCTGCAGAGCCTGCCAAGGCCTCTGCGGCGTTGCGCACCGCGTCCTAGGCGCACCATTCGCCACCCCATCCGCCGACCGGCGTTGTCGGCCGCATCCCCGCTGCCCATGACTGCGCCAAACCCGCCCGAATCGAATCACTTGCCAACCGCTGCGCCGGACAGACTCCCGCGCAGCGCATCACGCGTCCTTGCGCTGGAACCATTGTGGCTCCTGCTGCTGACGCCGCTGTTGCTTCTGCCGGGTCGATTTGTGCCCGCCGACATGCAGTGGAGCGTTGTATTGGCCGCGCTGCTCTTCTGGCCACTGCGGTTGATTTGGCAGAAACGCATTATGCCGCGCTCACCCGTGCGCCTGGCGGCCGGCTTGCTGCTTCTCTGCTTTCCCGTGGCAATCTGGGCGGCGGCGGACCGTGCGCGCGCCTGGGAGGTGGCAGGTTATGTGGTGCTGGGCGTGGCATGGGCCAATGCGCTGCTCAACTGGCCGCGCACCCAGCGCCACCCGGAATGGATCGCGGGCGCGCTGTTGCTCATGGGCGCCGGGCTGACGCTGCTGGGCCCGTTCATCCTCACCGAATCGGGCACGACCATCCCCGCCTTCCTGGCACTGCAACGCGCGGCCGGACCGCTGGCACGCGTGCTGGGCGAGACGATTAACGCCAATATCCTCGCCCATGCATTGTTGGTCAGCCTTCCCCTGGCCGCGGCGCTGGCGTTGCGCGGCGGCTGGACGGAACGTCGCTGGCCGCGCCCGCTTTGTGCTTTGCTTGTTCTGTTAATGCTCGCCGTGCTCTATGTTACGCAGAGTCGGGGCGCGTACCTGGCAGTCGGGGTGATGATTCCGCTGCTTCTCATGTTGCGCTGGCCGCGGCTGGCGTGGCTCGCCCCATTCATCGCAGTCATGGCACTTGCGCTCTTCGTGTGGCAGGGGCCGCAACTGCTTGAAGCACTGACCGCCGGCACCGCAACCAGCGGGATTGACCAGCGCGTGGAAATATGGCAACGCGCGCTCTACGGCATTCACGATTTTTCGTTTACAGGCATGGGTCTGGGCAACTTCGATCGCGTGGTTCCGCTGCTCTATCCCTACTTGCTGATCCCGCCGGGTGTAGACATTCCTGACGCGCACAACCTGCTGCTCGCAGTGGGGACCGATCTGGGCATTCCGGGGCTCGTCTTTTACAGTGCGTTTACGCTGGCGCTGCTGATCATGGCGGCAGGTGTGCTACGGCAGAGCCACACGCAACCGTTGCGCTGGGCACTGGGCGCCGGGGCCTTCACCGCACTTGTTGGTTTTCAGGTCGCCGGCATCTTTGGGGCGGTCAACTGGGGTGTGAAGCCCACAGTCATGGCATGGCTGCTTTTCGCGCTCGTGGTGCTAGTCCACCGCGCAACCTACGATCCCTTCGATCTGCCTGACGCCCCGCGTACGGAGTGTGCGTAGCGCATGGTCTCCTGTGCCCCGGCCCCCTGCCTCGCTCGATCCTGAAACGGTGGGCTGGAAGCGTCCCGCATCCTTGCGTGATAACGAACACACAAGGCTACTGACGCCTCCCTGCCACGAAACTGCAATCCACCGCAATTATCGCACTGGCGCCCTGGGCTGAGCGATGCGTCTGTGGCCCGTCTTCGGCGAACCCCAACCGACGCCCCGCCGGACCGCGCCACACAAAAAGACGGCGCGACCCACACAGAGGCCGCGCCGCACATCTCAACCTAACTCTCGCAATTCCGGGAAACCCCAGTCCACGCCCATTACCGACGCCCGACCCTCGCCTCCCCCGAAGCTACTACCGTTTTCCCTCCGCCACCCCCTGCGCTTGGCGCACGATCTCGCGGATCTGGTCAAGGTGATCGGCCTCGTGACGTAGCCCAAGGGTAAAGCGCTGGAGCGCATTGTACTTGGGCTTATCCTCCCCATAGGAGAAGTAGATGTTCATGTGCGGGTTGTCGGGCCACAGGTCCAGGCTTGCAACGCGCATGCGCCGGCTCTCCTGCAAACGCTGACGGCACTGCGCGATGGTCGTTACGCTCTCCCAGGGAATCTCGTAGCGGCTGCGGCCGTGGGGTTCAACGCCGCGCGCCATTTCGGCAGCAAGGAATGCAGCCTCTTCGGCAGAGGCGGTGCTGTGCATAATGACGTGACCAAGCGTCCACGCGTCATTTTCGCCATTCGCGCCGACGCCGCTTGCGTAGGGGTCGTTGGCTTCCGGGTCAGTCGGCTGGAAGACAACATCCTCATCCGTGCAATCGGCGATGATCGTCAGCAGCGTGTCGATCATCTCGTGGCTCAAGCTGCGCAGATCTTCTGGCGTCAGGTTGATTGTTAGTTCCGAGAATGAAATGCGCTTTTCGCGCACAGCTTCAAAGTCCAGCATCAGGGGTTTCTCTCCTTGGCAAGTGGCGCAATTGGCCATTTTGGAATGCAAATCTCGCACGCGCCGTGCAAGCAATAATGAACTCTAGCGCAGACCGGATACTCCGTCTGTAGCGCCCGTCGCACAACTTGTACTGCCACCAAATCGCGCGCTCTTCGGTAAGAAGATGACAGAATGCCCATGCAATGTCCAGTAACATATGTCGCATGAAAACAGGTCATTTGTCTCGAATCTTGTGGGTACTGCCGGCGTTCCTCATTCTGCTTGCCGGCTGCACCGCCCCGGCGCAATCCCCCGCATTGGCGGCAAGCGTGGTTGAGGCCATGCGCGCGCCCGACAACAGCGGCTTTGCGCGCGCCAGAGAACCGATCGAATTCCAGTTTCCCCTTGACCACGGAGCGCACCCGGACTATCGCACGGAGTGGTGGTACTACACGGGAAACCTGCAGAGCGAGGCCGGAGACGAATACGGCTACCAATTCACCATCTTTCGCAACGCGTTGACACCCGCGGAGGTCGACCGCGCATCAACGCTCGCAAGCAACCAGGTCTACATGGCGCACTTCGCCGTGAGCGACGGCCGGGCCGGCGAGCATTCTAGCTTTGAGCGCTTCAGCCGCGGCGCGGGTGGGCTGGCCGGTGCACAGGGCGACCCGCGCTTTAGCGTCTGGCTCGAAGACTGGTCGGCGCGCGAAATCGCGCCTGGTGTGGTGCAGATTCTCGCGCAGGCGCAGAACGAAGACGGTCCAGTCGCCATTGACCTCACGCTGCGCGAAAGCCGGCCACCCATCCTGCAGGGCGAGAAAGGATTGCACCAGAAGGGACCCGAGCCAGGCAACGCCTCATACTATTACAGTTTGCCAGGCCTTCAGACGACGGGGACGATCACGACACCCACTGGCGCTGTTGCAGCCACGGGCCTCAGTTGGATGGATCACGAGTTTGGCACAAGTGCGCTCAGTGGGGACGCGCTGGGATGGGATTGGTTCAGCCTGCAACTTGACAACGGCGCGGCGCTCATGCTCTATGAGATCCGCACGCCTGACGGCGCGCCCGGGATTCCCGTCACCGGTGCGCTGGCCTGGCCCGACGGCACGCAGATACCCATCACCGAGGACGATTTCACAATAATGCCCGGCCGCACCTGGACGAGTCCGCACACAGGATTCACCTACCCGGTTGGCTGGACCATTGAGATTCCCGGACAGCAGATGCGCCTGGAAGTGACGCCGCTGCTTGAGGATCAGGAGATGCTGCTAAGTTTTGTCTACTGGGAAGGGGCGGTGCAGGCCGAAGGAACCATGCAGGGGAAACCGGTCACCGGGCGCGGATTCGTGGAGTTGACGGGTTATGGGCAGCCTGCAGGTGCATACCAGCGCTGAGAACTGAATCGTGCGTCAATATGAATTGGCCGGTGAGGCAAGGTGCGCAATTGCGGCGCGCATCACATCCTGCTCACCGTCAAACGAAAGCAGCTCCAGCGCCTGCGCCAGAGGGAACCAGCCGGTGGCGTCCACCTCATAGCAGGCGTCCGTGAGCACGCCGCCTGTTACGCGCAAGAGGAAGAAGTCCACGCGCTTGTGCACGAGTTCCGGCACGGTGCGATGGTAGGTGTCCCAGTACCAGTATTCGATCGGGCGGAGGAAGGCCGCGACCTCCGATAGCAACCCAACCTCTTCTTCAA
This sequence comes from uncultured Chloroflexia bacterium, assembly GCA_963735275.1. Classification (GTDB taxonomy): domain Bacteria; phylum Chloroflexota; class Anaerolineae; order Caldilineales; family Caldilineaceae; genus UBA5069. The sequence goes on from CAVTKJ010000007.1 coordinate 533,711, forward strand.
CCTCGCGCGTCGCTGTCTGCTCCAGTGTCTCGCCCGGTTCGCAGGTGCCTTTGGGCAACTGCCAGCGGGTGCCGCCGCGTGTCGCGATGAGTGCAGCCTCATAGCCATCGACCCCAAACCGGAACGCCACGCCCCCGGCAGAATGGTCCGCACGGCGCTGCGACCATGTCTGCTTGACCTCGGCGGTGATCTCGGGCACGGCAACGCGTCCTGTCGCGCTCGCACGATCGGCGCGGGCCGGCGGGAATTCAGTGCCAGGTGATGCGGCGAAATCCATGGATAACCCTTTACCTGGGGATGCTGTTCAATCGAGCGCCGCAGCCACGGCGGCCAGCGCCCGGGCCACACGCACCCAGTTGACGGGCGGGTAGCGAACCAGCGCTTCGGGCAGGAAGGCGGGCGTCACAAAGGGCAGCGCCGTCGCCAACTCGCCCGGCGTCCACACGCCGGCGGCCGGGGCCATCACGGCGTCAGTGGAGAGGCTTTTGTCAAGCAACACGAGCCACGCGGCGAGGTCAGGCGCGGCGCCGGTCAGTTGCGTCAAGGGCGCTGGTCGGCGTTTGCCGTCATAGAGAATAGCGAGGCTGCCGTCAGCGGCGACAAGAACAACCTGCGGCACAAGTGCGCCGGGCGAGAAACCTGCGTCACCCCATGCGCGAAAGCTGCGGTGAAGCGCTTCCACGAGCGCCGGCTGGAGAAGTTCCTGCGCATGCGTAAATGGCAGGTGCCCTAACGGCGGGCGTGGGTTGCTTTGCAGATGGCCGTTCTGGATGAAGACGTAGTTTGGCATTGTGGGTGGCTGAGTTGACTGGTTGACTGGTTGATAGGTTTACTGGTTGATTGGTTGAATTAGCGACTCATGTTGCTCACGCGCGATCTTTGCCAGTGTAGGCGCCGGCACCCTGCCGGGGCACTCTCCCAACGAAGCGTTGCCATATTGCCACGAGCGCCGGACACGGGCCGGCGCCTACGAATAGCCTCGCGCCCTTGCGGCAATCCGCTCTGCGGTACATGCGTTACGTTCTTACAGCATACCTTAGTCAGCGGTTCGGTTCAGTGCTGCTGCTTCCTGGCGGCGCGCAGGCCGCGGCAGGGTTCCCGCGGCCTGATGCGCAAGATATTCGCTCCACAACAGGCGTGCGGCCACGGCGCGCCACGGCGTCCATGCGGCGGCGCGGTCGGCCACCCATGCGGCAGACGGCCGCTCCGCCAAGCCCCAGAGCATCTGCGCTCCCACAATGAGCGCCAGGTCACCGGCGGGCCAGACGTCAGGGCGGCGCAGCGCCATGAGCAGATAGATGTTGGCGCTCCATGGCCCGACGCCATGCAAGGACACGAGGTGATCGAAGGCCTGGGCATCCTTCATGTCGGCCAACGTGTCAAGCGCGAACGACCCCGACAGGAGATCATGCGCCAGACTGCGCGCATAGGCACTCTTCTGGCGGCTGAAACCCGCTCGGCGCAAGGCATCGTCGTCAAGTGCAAGTACGCTCTCCGGCGTGACCGGGCCGGTGACGGCCTGCAGCCGCTCGAAGGTTGTGCGCGCCGACGCGAGCGACACCTGCTGCTCGAGGATGATCAGCAGCAGTGTGGCAAAACCCTGCTCGCGCCCCCAGAGTGGCGGCACGCCGCGCTGCGCCAGAATGGCTGCCAGCGCCGGATCACGTGCGGCGAGTTCGTGCGCGCCCTGGGCAAGGCGCGCGGCGTCAAGGGTTTGCTGTGTCATGTACACACCTTCCACCATCAAAGCCTGCAGCGGAGCAGCAACACGGAGGCACGGAGAGCACAGAGAAACACGGAGAAATAACGGCCTTTAGTTGCTGTTCTCCGTGTTTCTTTGTGCGCTCCGTGCCTCCGTGTTGCTGTTCCGCTGTTCCGCCTTTTCTCTTGGCGCTCATTCGGTGCGCACGACTTTGACCGTACGCTTGGCGCGCAAGTCGTAGAGGTCAAGCCGCCTGTCGTAGAGGTGCCGCACGGACGCGACATCGCGCTGTTGCGCGAGGCTGGTGAGATCGAGGTCGGTGATCAGCACCGTCTCGACATTGGCGTCACTCTCACCTGCAATGGCAAGGGGCGGAAAGGCGAAATCGCTGGGCGTGAAGACGGAGGCGCGCCCGTAATTGATGAGGTAATTCCGCGCCGTGGGCAGGTTGCCCACATTGCCTGCAATGACGATGTAGATGAAGTTCTCCACGGCCCGCGCCTGCGCACAGATGCGGATGCGGTCATAGGCCTTGCGCTCATCCGTGCTGTAGGGAACGAAGATGATTTCGGCGCCGGCAAGCGTTTGCAGGCGCGAGAGCTCGGGAAACTCGACATCGTAAGACACCTGGATGCCGATGCGCGCCAGCGGCGTGTCAAAGACGCGGATGTCGTCGCCCGGCTCAATGTCGAAATCCGCGCGCTCGGCAGGCGGAATGTGGAGCGCATCCTGTGTGTAGACCTGACCACTGGGCGTGAAGAGATGCGCCACGTTGTAGAGGTCGCCGTCGCGTACCACCGGCTGAGAGCCGCCAATGATGTAGATTCCGTTCTGCTCGGCCAGCCTTGTGAACATGTCGAGATAGCGGCCAGTCATCTCTGCCAGCCGCCGGATCGCAACGCGTGGCTCCAGATCGGCGGGCATCAACGTGAAGAGTTGTGCGGTGAAGAGCTCGGGCATGAGCAGGAAGTGGGAGTGGTAGGTGTTGGCCGTATCCACAAAGAACTCGACGGTGCGCTCAAACTCCTGCCACGAATGGATGGGGCGCATGTGGTACTGGGCCGCGCAGATGCGGATCTTGCGCACCACGCGCTGCAGCGGCGCAGCGGCGATCTTGCGCTTTTCGGGCTGATAGTTGGGATTGGCCATCTCCAACTGCGTCGAGTAATTGAGGCTGGAGTTATCCCACAGGAAGTCGAGGAGTACACGCTTGACGGTATACCCTGCGCGGAGGTGGGCGCGCAGCGACTGGTCGGTCATCTCTCCGGCAACCACCTTGTCAACGTACTCCTCGGCGGTCATCTTGCCCGCAAACGCAACGTAGCCGGGTATTCGTCCATAGGCGACCATGCGGCGCAGGTTGTAGCGCTGCATCAGCCGCTTGCGCGCCTCGTAGAGGAGCGTGGAGATGCCCAGGCCACGATAGGCAAGGTGCACGGCGATATCCGCGCCGTAGAGCGTGTCGCCGCTGGGATCATGCGTGGCGAAGGTGCCGCCGCCTGTGATCTCCTCATAGGTGTAGGTATGGGCGTCGTCTTCAAGCTGCACGATGAGCGAGGTGGCATAGCCGACCACTGCGCCGTCGAGTTCAGCCAGAACCTGCCCCTCGGGGAAAGCCGACAGCTGGAGATCGTAGAAACGCTCCGTATAGTAGGCGCTCTCGTCATATTCGGGATAGGCGGCGCGATGGCATTCGATGACCCCGGGAATGTCTTCCGCGCGCCACGCGCGCACTTTGATGCGCTTTTTGTCGCGCCGGGGTGTTTTGGCCGCGTTTCTCGGCTCGACGACCCCACCCGACTTCACAACCCGGGAAGGGTTTTCTCGCCTCGTGGCTTTGGCGTCGGCCGCGGCCTGCAGACCGGCAGCAGCATCCAGCGCGCTGCCTGTGGGCATGATTTCGTTTCCTGTGGGTTTGGAGTGCCCGGTGGTGTGCTTGTGCGGCTTCGTGCCGGCCATAAGGCAATCCTTCAAAGGAGCTGCTTGAAAGTCGGTGCCGGCGTCGCCGCACCCTTGTTTCGTTTCATGGATCCCGGCGCTCAGAGTTCCGCATCGCCGTCCCAATCGTCTTCCGAATCTACAGTATTGTCTGCGTTCAGGCGCTTCCAGACGCCCCGCGCGGTGGCGTAGTCAAAGCCCCGCCGCGCCAGGAAGCCGAGCACTTTCTGCTTGAAGAGTTCCTCGGGGAGAGTGCGCCACGATTCGGCCTTGCGCTCGACCGCCGTCCAGGCCGCTTCGTCTTCGTCAACTGCGGCCAGGGCAGACTCCATATCGTCATTGGCCACACCCTTGAGGCGCAGTTCGTAGCGCAGGGCGCGCACACCACGCGGGCGAAAGGTGGTGCGGTTTTCGCTCCAGAAGCGGGCGAATTCGGCGTCGTCGATCAGGCCTTCGGCTGTGAGACGTTCGACGGCTGCCTCCACCACCGGCTCCTCAAAGAGCTTTGTGCGCAGCGATCGCTCGATCTCGTCGCGACTGCGCGGGCGCAGAGCCAGGAGTCGCACAGCGGCAAGATAGGCCCGGTGGCGGTCATCGTCTGTGCGCAGAGCGGCGATTGCCTCATCGTCAAGCGTCTGCCCCTTGACCATGCGCGCGGCGACAAGGATATGCACCCCGAATGAAAACTCATCGTCAAGATAGACGCTGACGCGTTCGGGGTTGTGCTTCTGCACCTCCAGGCGCGTGATTGTTCCGGCCATTGCGGGCATTATACGTCCAGAGACAGCGGGCTTCAAGGTCGCGAAGCCGCAACCAGGGCTTCTCACTAGTCGGAATGACGCGGAAATGGATCTCACCCTTGCCCCTCTCCATGCGGAGAGCGAACGGCAAGACGCCGGCATAGCGCACTAAACCAATGACGCGCCGGTCCGTGGCCGGCTCTTTATTCACTCCGGCTCTTCCTCAAGAGCAAAACGCGTTCCTTCCCCCTCTCCGCTGCTTGGTGCTGCGTCTTGCAAGTGTGCCTAGGAATCGTAGCGGGGGGCTTCCAGCCCTCCGACCTTTCGGCACAACTGCCGGAGGGCTGGAAGCCCCCCGCTACGTAATGCAAGTTTTTTGCGAGATGCAGCATCTAGACCGGGGACGAGAGTGAGGTCCAGTTGTGCGCACCCTTGACGCAAGGTACTGTCTGAAAAGGTATGCGCAACGGCATGTTTTGGAAGCTGTCCACAGAAGCCTCGTGGCGGGAGATTCTCGCACGCTACGCTCCCTGGCAGACGGTCTACGAACACTTCACGGTCTGGCGTGACGACCTCCCTGACCGTGCGATGCCGCATCAACTGCTTCTCAATCAATCTCTAGACAATCTCGACAGGAGACTCGCGCACCGAAACCATTCGTCCCTCAATCCAGCCGCCCTCTGCCGTCAACGCAAAAACGAGATAGAATGGCGGTTCTGCGCTCACGTGCATCGCTGCAGCGGGCGTGCCGGATGACGGATCGGCGAACCATCCCCACAAACCCGGCCGGACCTCGCGAAAGGGCAGGTCGGCACGCAGCGTTTCCCACTCCAGGTCGTCAGGCTGGGCAACAAGCCACCATGCACGCACAACAGGCGCGGCGTCATCCTCCAGCGAGCAGATTAGGTAGACTGATTCGGGGTAGTGGGCGTTCCACGCATCCGTGGCCGATGGATAGGCGACAGAGACCGGGTGCGAGTGGTAGATGCCCATCATGGCATCACCGGCGTCCTCAAAATCAAACTGAAGCATGAGCGTTTTGGGGTCCACCGTGTAGTTCTCGATGCGCTCATCGGCAACGTTGCGTGCGGGGATGGCTTCATATGCGTCAAGATCGCGCCCGCGCACGATGCCGCAAATCTCCTCGGGCTTGCCGGCGTGAGCGTGGGCGACGATGGCTTCATGGACCGCATGGGGCAGGCGCACTGGCTGGGCGAGTTCGGGCATGGAGACTCCGTAATCATTCTGGATGGCGCGGGCAGCGCACCATCATTCCAGCATGAATGGCCTGTCGCGCAGACCTCCGAATCGACCGGGAAGGACGAGTTTTGCGCCGATGGAAAAGATGACGGCTGCCGCGACCACCGTGCTATATGTGACGGATGCGCTTCGTTATAGGGTGACTTGCCCGGGATGTCAAACGCGATGCAGCATTTGCAGCTTGCGCTACGCAGTGAGGCCTCCGACTTTGGAAACCTCGCTTCGACCGGCCAACGACGAGTGAGAAATACCGAATAACGATAAAAATATATTGCCAAACGATTGGTTGTGGCCTACACTCTACATGTCTGCTCCCAGGCAATTGGGGAGGGGACAGCGCCCTTTGGCAGTACTTCTCGCTGGGCAGGTGCGTGCTCTGAGGCTCCCATGAAACCAGGACGAGGTTCGACGTTGTTCCTGAAAGCCGTGATCGTGTTTGTCGCAATCGGCTCCCTGATCGCGCTGATCTGGTTTCCGCAAACCGAAGGAAGAGCGACGAACCTGAACCTTGTCGACATCTACACGGATCCGTTTATTCTCTATGTCTATGCAGTGTCGATTGCGTATTTTGTGGCGCTTTATCAAGCGTTCAAGCTATTGCGTTATACCGAACAAGACCGCGCATTTTCACAACCTGCAGTGAATGCTTTGCGGACTATCAAGTACTGCGCCCTCATTCTCATTGTCGCAATCATTGCCGCGATGGCGTACATCAGAATTGGCAGCGGAGATGACGACCCGGCCGGTGCGCTCGTCATTGGGGCTTTTGTTACTCTTGCCTTTGTCGTAATTGCAGCCGGGGCCGCTGTTCTTGAGAGACTCCTCCAGAATGCCGTGGACTTGAAGACAGAAAATGATCTGACTGTTTGAGGTGCGATGATGGCAATCAGGGTAAATATCGACGTGATGCTGGCAAAGCGAAGAATGAGCGTCACGGAACTTGCGGAGAAGGTCGGCATTACCATGGCCAATCTCTCCATCCTGAAAAATGAAAAGGCCAAAGCAATCCGGTTTTCAACTTTGGAAGCGATTTGCAGGGCACTGGATTGTCAGCCTGGAGATATTTTGGAGTACGTCAACAATGAAGCCGCTTGAGGTTGCAGCATCGGTCGAAGCGAGGTTTCCAAATTCGGAAGCCTCGCTTCTTTGCTGCGACCAACGCTGCCACTGATGACTTGTGAGAAGCCCTGATCGGCGCTAAATTCGCGCTTCGCAGTGCACATGGATTGTGGTATACTACGCGCGCTCGTGCCGGTTGGCGCATATTAGGTGCGCGCCGCAATCATCGCGCTGTCCCAAGGATACGGTTCGTCAATGACTCCTTCACTGCCCTCCGTGCCGTCATCACGCACGACGATGCCCGCATCGCTTGCCTCGTCGCTGCAATCCATCAGCGCGCACAGCCGCGTGGATACCGATGCCGCCGCTCGCAAGCGGCAGGAAATCGGTCTTTCGCCGCGCCGCGCAACTGCGCAAGAGGCGATTCTGCGACCGCCGCTGCAGCACAGATCCTTGCCGTCTCGGCGGTTGCTGATTGGCGGCGCCATCGCGCTTGCAATTCTTCTGCTGTTGGTTGTCGCCGTAGGGCGCGGCCGCGCCGTGACGAGCGCTCAATCGCCCTCCGGCGCAATGAGTGCTCTTGTGCGCGGCGCCACGTACCTCTCGATTCGCGATGACTTTTCCGCTGCCGGTGGACCACTGGTGCGCGACTTCCAGCCGCGCCGCTGGTCCATGGGCGCCGTCCCTGCCGAGGGGGTTTACCGGATTCGTATGTGGCCGGGCGTCATTGCGTGGAGCACGCTGGGAGCCGGAGACGCCGCCAATTTCCGCCTCAGCACGGACGTGACTGTTTCGGCAGAAACCCCTTGGGGCTATGGCGGCTTGATTGCACGCTATTCCGACGACAACAACCTCTATCTAGTGCAAGTTGATGGCGCAGGACGCTATCGCATCCAGGTGCGTGAGGCGGGCGAATGGCGTACGCTGCAGGATTGGATGGCCAGCGCCGTGTTGTTGCAGGCGGGCCAGAAGAACCATCTTGAGGTGGTCGATAGCGATGACGGGATCACTGTTTCAGCCAACAACGCCGTTATCTTCACAGCCCCGCCCAGCACATTGCCCGCCGGTGACGCAGGCATCGTAGCCGGCTCGCTAGATGCCGCCGTTGCCGAGGCCAATTTTGACCTGGTTGCACTCGAACCGCTGCCCTGAACGATGAGCCGCACACTGATGCTTGAAGAGTTTCTGGCGGCCGTCAAGGCCGGCGATGACACCAAAAGTGAAGCCGCCGCGCTCGCGCTGGGTCCTGTCGACGAACGCGCACTGATCGACTACGCACGCGGCGGAGATGCTGATCTGCGCTGGTGGTCGGTGCGCGCCCTTGCCCACGTGGGCGGGCCGGATGCCGCGCCTGTAATAGGCGAAGCGCTTGCCGACGCAGATCCGGCGCTGCGTGCGGCGGCGGCGCTGGCGCTCGGTCATTTGGGAGCGCGCAACCCGGACGCAGTGGCCGCGGAACTCCCGGCGCTTGCCCGCCACCTGGCCGATGACGATGGCTTTGTGCGCAGAGCCGCGGTGGATGGCCTTGCGCTCTGTGGCGAGGTTGCGCTGCCGGTTCTTGGCGATGTCCTGCAGAACGGAACGCATGAAGGCGCCCGCACGCGCGCCGCCTCCGCGCTGCGCGCGATTCACAGCGAAGCGGCTGTGCCACTCCTCTTCCGCTTTCTCAATGATCACAACCATCTCGTGCATACCTACTGCTACGAGGCACTGGACGACATGGGCTTGCTGGAAAACATGCTCCTGATGCCCTGAAGCAAGCGCCTTCCGGCCGTTGCGCGGTGCAAACCAGGCGCCGACCGTTGATCGCTGCCGTTTGGGGATTCAACATCGCCCCATGCTATACTTTTTTGCTGTCTGAACTCAGATTTCGTCCCGCGTCCTGTCCTGCGAGCAATGCTCCTTGGGGTGCGGAAGCCTGTCTCCACCACTGCCGTCTCAAGCAATTGTCCGTTTGCAGCGCATCTCACACTCTCGCAAACGCAGCACTCTCGACCACATCGCCGCTCTCATCGCACCAGAGTCAATCGAAACGCGAGCCATTCATGGACCAATTCCACGTGCCAGCCAACTCATCTCAAACGTCCGCATCGACTTGTCTATCGACAAAGCGCCCTGCATCGGGCTCGATTCCTCTGGTGCTGCTAGTGGCCATTGTCATGCTGGTTGCCGGCGGCTGCACCGCAAGCGGTCCGCTGCAGTTCCCCATTGGTACGCCCTCAGCGTCGCAGACGTACGGCGGCGCTATCGAGAGCGTGCTCGACTATCAGATGCCTGTGACCAGCGCGCCCACGGCGACACCCGAACCTGATTCGCAGCAGAAAGTGACGATTAGCACCGCCGGTTCGCGGGCCAACATCCGTAGCGGTCCTGGTCTTGACGCGGCAGTCATCGACAAGGCAGATCCTGGTTCGACTTTCCCGGTTGTGGGCAAGAGCGAAGACGGCGCCTGGTGGCAGATTACCATCGGCGGCGCCACCGGTTGGGTGTCCGACTCGGTGGTGCGCCTTGCTGGCGAAGGCGATGCCGTCGCGGTGACTGAAGCGACGGGCAGTGAGCCTGTGCTGAACAGCGACTACACTGCCGCCTGGGACATCGACTGGAGTTGCGAATCAACAGAGGGTCGCTGCAGCGTCGACAAGTGCACCGCAGCGGTCAATGCCGCGGTCAATCGCGCGGGTGACGGAGCATTCCTGCCAGTGGAATACAAGGTGCAGTGGTCCGACGAGTGCTTCAACACCGACTCGTGGGTCTTTGAGATTGATCCCTTCACCGGTAAGGAACGAACCGGCGAGTACGCCGACAACTTCCTCTATTCCTACTGGGCGGGCGCTGGTTCAGGGGCAATCAGCGGCGTACTGCCCTTTGCTGATGGCGAGGGAATCGTCGTTACATGCCAGGGACCCGACACCGTGGAGATTGAAGAGGGGGACGGCTGGACGAGTGTCTACGAGGGCGTAACGTGCCACGATCACAACACGGGCATGCTTGTCTACATGAACTACATCAAGCGCTGGCTCTTTACGGGTGACTTTGAGGGACAGAACTACGAGCGCGCATTCTTTGGCGACGTGGAGCGGCTCGAGCAGAAGCTTGTCGACACGAACGCCGGCATGGATATAGTCGAGAAGAAGTAGCAACTGTAGCCACGGTGAGCGAGCGGGCGGGGAGAAATCCTCGCCCGCTTTTTGTTGGGAGCCATCCGTGGCGGCGCAACCGCACGGCAGGCGCTGCGTAGTGCTGGGCGTGCAGGGGCGACGCCTTCCGCATGGCCGCACACATGCCGATGCGCCGCCCCTGCACCGGGACAAGACCGGTACACAGAAAGGGCGGAAACAACGGAAAAGGCAGGAGCTTTTATGTATCCTGCTTTTTTTTCCGTTGTTTCCGCCCTTTCCGTGTACGAGCTTTACGCGGGCACAGCCTCGGCAAGTACGGCTTCGAGGTCGACGCGAGCCCGCTCGGCATAGGCGGCGTAGCGCGCCTCCTTGCCCTTGATCCACGCGGGCATCTCGGGCAGCAGCCCCATGTTGGCCTTCATGGGCTGGAAGTTCTCGGGGTCGGCGTGGGTGATGTAGTGGAGCAGCGCGCCCATCATGGTGGTGGGCGGCAGCAGCAGCAGCGGCTCCCCCTGCAGCAGGTGCGCCATGTTGATTCCCGCAATCAGGCCGCTCATGGTGCTGCCCACGTACCCCTCGGTGCCCGTGATCTGCCCGGCGAAGAAGAGATCGGGGCGGGTGCGAAACTGAAGCGTTGGTTCAAGCAGCGTGGGGCTGTTGATGAAGGTGTTGCGGTGCATCTGCCCCAGGCGCACAAACTCGGCCTGCGCCAATCCGGGGATCAGCCGCAACACCTCCTCCTGGGCCCCCCAGCGCATGTTCGTCTGGAAGCCCACCATGTTGTAGAGGGTGCCGGCGACGTTGTCCTGGCGCAGTTGCACCACGGCCCAGGGGCGCTGGCCCGTGCGCGGGTCGCGCAGTCCCACCGGCCGCATGGGGCCAAAGGAGAGCGCCTGGGGGCCGCGCGCGGCCAGCGCCTCAATCGGCATGCAGCCCTCGAAGTAGCGCTCAAGCTCCTTGTCGGGGGCCTTAAGCTCAATCTTGGGCGCAGCCAGCACGGCCTCTACAAAGCGCACATACTCGTCACGGTTGAAGCGGGCAGTTGATGTAGTCGCCATCGCTCTCGCCCCCGTTGCCAGTCTCCTTGTCGTAGCGGCTGGCGCGGAACGCGATGCCCATGTCGATGCTCTCGGCCAGCACAATCGGGGCCATGGCATCATAGAAGTAGAGATGCTGCTGCCCTGTGAGGGCCTGAATCTGCGCCGTGAGCGCCGGGCTTGTGAGCGGCCCCGTCGCCAAAATCACAGGACCTGCAGGGATTTCCGTTACCTCACCGCGTACAACCTCGATCAGCGGGTGGCTGTGGATTGTCTCGGTGATCTCCTGTGCAAAGTCGTCGCGGCTCACCGCCAGGGCGTGGCCCGCGGGCACGGCGTGCTTGTACGCCGTGGCGATGATCAGGCTGCCCAGACGTGTCATCTCGTTTTTGAGGATGCCGAGGGCGCGGTCGGGCAGGGTGCTGCCCATGGAGTTGCTGCAAACCAGCTCGGCCAGGCGGTCGGACGTATGCGCCTCGGTGGGCCGCGTTGGGCGCATCTCGTAAAGGCGCACGCGCAGCCCGCGCGACGCCAATTGCCAGGCCGCCTCGCAGCCCGCCAGCCCCCCGCCGATGATGGTGATGGTTTCCGCCATGTCCGCCTCCACGTGCAATGCCCCGCCGCCAGCGCAGGGAGATGCGATTGTAGCGCAGGGTGGAGGGTGGGGCAAGGTGGGTCTCGCCCAGGCCCAGGACTTTTGAGAAGCCCTGGACATGTGCGCGGAATGTTGACATTCTCGAATCACCCTGCTATACTACCGATAACGTTTCCGGTATCCTTTCCGGCATCGTTTCCAGACCTCTGCTCCCACAAGCTCACCTTTTCCTTCTGCTGTGCTCGCTTTCCTGGCCAACTTCGAACTCTCATGGCGCGTGCTCGTTCTACTCCCACAATCCATGATGTTGCCTCTGCCGCCGGTGTATCCGTGACAACCGTCTCGCGCGTACTCAACGCCAAGGGCGATGTCTCCGCAGAGACGGCGGCGCGTGTGCGCACTGTGATCGAGTCGCTCAGCTATGAGTCAAGCATGGCGGCGCGCAGCATGCGCGGCGGACGCACGCAGGTCATCGGCCTGCTCATGCCCGATATGGACCACTCGTATGCAATGGAGGTCATTCGGGCAGCCAGCCGTGTGATTACGGGTACTGCCTACGACCTGATTGCCATGACCTGTGGAAGCAAGAACCACGCTGACCGCGGACGGTGGGAACAGCAGCGCGTGCGCGGCCTCAACGGCTCCATCACGGATGGCGTAATCGTCGTCGTGCCTGATGCTGCTGAACTGCGCACCGACTATCCGCTGGTGGCCATTGACCCTCTTGCAGAAGCCAGCAACTACCCCTCGGTGAGTGGCGACAATCTGGGCGGCGGGCAGGCCGTCATGGCGTACCTGCTTGAGTTGGGTCACACGCGCATCGGTTATGTGGACGGCTTTGAGTATCTGGAGAGCGCGACGCAGCGCCGAGCTGCCTATGTGTCTGCCCTGAAGGCCGCCGGTTTGCCATTCGATCCGGCGCTCGTGCAGCCGGGAGACTTCACCAGGGCTGCCGGCGCGGCGGCGCTGCACCGTTTTGTGGCGCTCCCCGAACCGCCCACTGCCATCTTTGCCTGCAATGACGACACAGCTTTCGGCATACTCGAGGCCGCACGAACCTTGGGCATTGATGTACCCAACGCGCTTTCTGTTATCGGCTTCGACAACGTGCCGGAAGCGGCCTTTGTGCGTCCGGCTCTGACGACGGTTGATCAGGGCATCGAGCAGTTGGTGCAGACGGCAATGCAGATGTTGCTGGAACTGATCGCCGGGCGACCGTTGCCGGTGGATCGGGTCAAAGTATCAACCCGGTTGATGGTGCGCGACTCCTGCGCCCCACCGGCCGGCAGCAAGCATCGAAGAACAACGGCGCGTCCGTCGCAGGCTGCACAGAGTGCCCGGCAGCAACAGAGCGCACTGGTCCAGCCCTGAATTTCTCAAGTGTGTTCCACCGGCTCGCACCGGGCCTCCCCGGTTCCTGTCCGTTCGTTCGCCATTGGAGATAGTTGTACAACAAGCAGTTCAACGATTCACCTTTGATTCATCAAGGAGACCGTAACATGCAGAAACGTGTAGTAAGCATCATTATGTTGATTGCCATGTTGGCCACGATCGTGACCGCATGCGCGGCCCCGGTTGCACCAGCAGCTCCGGCCGCCGGCGAGGCCGCCGCAGCTCCCGCTGCTGCAGATTCCGGCAAGCAAGGTTCTGAACGTCTGGTCTTTCACGAATGAGATCAACACGATGGCGGTTGCCTTTGAAGGCAAGCACCCTGACATTGATGTCAAGTATACGATGATCCCCATGACGAATGGCGAATACCAGACCAAGCTGAAGGCTGCGCTTGGCACGGCAGACGCTCCGGACGTCATCGCTCTCGAAGCTGCGTTTGTCAAGCAGTACGTTGAGAGCGACATGCTGGCTGACCTGGGTGACCTGCTGCCCGTGGCTGAAGCCAACAAGACCTATGCCTTCGTCACCGACGTCGGCAGCGACCAGGGCGTGACCAAGGCCTATGCTTACCAGGCCACACCGGGAGCGCTCTTCTACCGCCGCAGCCTGGCCAAGGAATACTTCGGCACCGACGATCCTACCGAGATCCAGGCCCTTCTCTCGGACATGGACAAGTACGCAGCCGCGGCCGCAGTCGTCAAGGAGAAGTCGGGCGGCAACACCTACATGGTCGCCTCCAGTGGTGACTTCCAGAATCCCCACTTCGCCAACCGCGCGCAGCCGTGGGTAGTCGATGAGACCCTCACCGTCGACCCGATGGTCAACAAATGGATTGAGACGGCCAAGTCCTTCCGCGACAATGGCTACGAGGCGCAGGCACAGCAGTGGCAGGAAGGCTGGTTCGCCGGCATGAACGACAGCTTGAAGGATGCCGCAGGCAACCCCAAGCAGGTCTTCTCCTACTTCCTTCCCACGTGGGGCCTCCCCTACGTGCTTGCACCGAATGCCAAGTCGGCTGACGGCACCAGCGACACCTCGGGCGACTGGGGCGTTATCACCGGCCCGCTGCCCTACCAGTGGGGCGGCACGTGGCTCGGCGCTCTCAAAGATGGCGCCAACATGGACCTCGCCAAGCAGTTCATCGAGTTCGCGACCCTTGACCAGGAGAACCTGGAAAACTGGGCGACCGGCGTCTACACCAATGATTTCCTCAAGGCGATCGACCCGAATGTCGCCCCCGATCAGATGCAGGCCCCTGGCGACTTCGTCTCCAGCCAGGTGGTTGTCGAGAAGATCATCCCCTCTTTCGACAACTCCGACCTGAGCAAGTTCCTTGCCGGCCAGAACTCCTACGCCGGCTTCGCCGAAGCCGCGCCGTCCGTCAATGCCAAGCTGATGCAGGGTTCGGATGACGCGATCCAGCGCGCCCTCAACGACCCGGTCAACCAGTACCTCAATGGCGAAATCACCGAGGAACAGATGTGGGCATCCTGGAAGGACGCTGTCGCCGTCGAGTTCCCGGACCTGATCATCAACTAATAGAATCAGTTCGACCCAGTTGTGCCGGCGCGCTGCAAGGCGCGCCGGCACAACACTGGAGCCACGCCTATGGCAACACGACGCACGAGCCGCCGAGACTATCGCGGCTATCTATTCATCCTTCCCTTCTGCCTGGCATTCCTCATCTTCGGCCTCTATCCGGTCTACAATACGCTGTACCTCAGCTTTACCAACGCCACGTTGATGAAGTCCGGGTACGAGTTTATCGGGCTGAAGAACTACACTCGCCTCTTCGCCGACAATGCCTTCCCAACGGCTGTGCGAAATACGTGGACGCTGTGGCTGCTCAACTTTATTCCACAGGTGGGCATTGCGATGCTGGTTTCGGTCTGGTTCACAAACGCCAGGCTGCGCATTCGCGGCGCCGGCGCGTGGCGCGGCCTCTTCTACATGCCGAATCTGCTGGCGCCCGCTGCCATTGCCGCGCTCTTTTTCAGCCTCTTCTCGTACTACGGGCCCGTCAACCAGGGACTCGTGCAGGCGGGAATCATGGACGAGGCGCGCCATTGGCTGCAGAGCCCGGTTGTTGCCCGCACGCTGGTCGTCTTTATTCAATGGTGGATGTGGTTCGGCGCCACGATTATTCTTCTGATGGCCGGAATGACCTCAATTCCCGTCAGCCTCTACGAGGCAGCAATGGTTGACAGCGCGACTACATGGCAGATGTTCTGGCGCATCACGCTGCCCCTGCTCAAGCCCGTGCTCATCTTCATCTTTGTGACATCCATGGTGGGTGGCATGCAGATGTTCGATATTCCCTACTTGCTGACCGATGGCCGAGGATCACCCAGTTCGTCGATCCTCACCAATAGCATCCTGATGTACATGAAGTTCAGCAGCAGCCAGGGCCACATCGGCGCCGCATCAGCGGTGGGCGTCGCGGTCTTCATCATGACGGGCGTAATTGCGTTGGGAATCTTTTTCTTCCTGCGCGATCGCGACTGAGCAGACACGCACGTTTTCGGGAGCTTACCGAATCATGTCCTACAAAACCGGCACGCACGTGCAGCGTTTCTTCATTTACGCCTTTCTCCTTCTGCTGCTCCTCGTCACGGTCGCACCGATTTGGGCGCTGCTTGTCAACGCCACGCGGTCGACTGCGCAGATTCAGCAAGGGCTAAGCATGATTCCCAGCACCCACATGTTGGAGAATTATGGAATCCTCGTCGGGCGCGGGTTGAACCTGCCGCGTGGTTTCATGAACAGCACCTTTCTGGCATTCTCGACCACAATTCTGACGGTCTATTTCGCAATGCTTACGGCCTACGGAATTGTTGTCTACGACTTCCCAGGAAAGCGCTTCTTCTACAGCTTCATCCTCGTGCTGGTGCTGCTGCCGCTGCAGCTCTCCATCGTCGGTTTCTACCAGTACATGTCACGCCTTGGCCTGACCGACTCGTACATCCCGCTCATTTTGCCGGGCATTGCGGCCGCCGGCTCGGTCTTCTTTGCAAAGCAGTATCTCGAGTCGATCGTAATCACCGATTTGATCGACGCAGGCCGCATCGACGGCGCCGGCGAACTTGCGATCTTTCACCGCGTGATGCTTCCCATTGCCGCGCCGGGCGCTTTCACGCTTGGCATCTTTGCCTTCGTCGCCTCGTGGAACAACTTCTTCACGCCCTTTATCATGATCAATTCAATCGAGAAGTACACGCTGCCCATGCTGGTGCAGACGATGCGCGGCGACGTCTACCGCACGGAATACGGCAGCATCTATCTGGGTATTGCCGCGACGATTGCACCGATCATGATCATTTACGCCTTCTTCTCCCGCTATATCGTGAGCGGTATTGCACTCGGCGGCGTGAAGGAATAAGATGAGAGCAGGTTGTAGGCCTCGCAGGCGTCGCTCGCCACACCATGACCGGGGAGGTGATAGGAATCACGAACCTCGAATAGGTCGCATGACCATTCGGCCTGTGCTGGTTCACAAGCCGGAACATGTCGCGTGCTCAATATCTGTTGTCGCTCCACATAATTGATCAACAAAGCCGTTTATCAAGGAGACCCTATCATGAAAAAACGCGTTTCAAGCACCTTTGTCATACTCGCATTGTTGGCCATGATTGTCGGCGCGTGCGCCGCACCAGCTACGGCTCCCGCAGCGCCGGCTGCTCCCGCTGAGGCCGCCGCTGCGCCTGCCGCCGCCCCTGCCGGTGACAAGACCGTGATCGACCTCTGGCACATCCAGACCTCAATCCCGCAAGTGAACCAGGCGGCTGTCGACCGCTTCATGGCCGACAACCCCGATGTGCAGGTGAACGTCGAAGTCCTGCAGAATGATCCCTACAAGACCAAGATCAAGGTTGCCATGGGCGCGGGCAATCCACCCTGCATCTTCCCCACATGGGGTGGCGGGCCGCTCTACGAGTATGTCAAGGCCGGGCAGGTGCTCGATCTGACGCCTTATATGGATGCCGACAACTACAAGGATCGCTTCGTGCCGGCTTCGTTGAGCAACGTCACTTTCGAGGACAAGATCTGGGGCGTTCCCGTCGAGAACAGCTCCATCGCCGTCATCTGGTACAACAAGGCCATCTTCGACGATCTGGGCCTCACCCCGCCCGCCACCTGGAGCGAACTGCTGACCGTCATCGACACACTCAAGGCCAACGACATTATTCCGTTCGCGCTGGCCAACAAGACCAAGTGGACGAGCTCGATGTACTACATGTACCTGGTCGATCGCCTGGGTGGCCCGGAAGTATTTGCCAACGCTGCCACGCGCAGCGGCGGTTCATTCGAGGATCCGGTCTTCGTTGAGGCAGGCAAGATGGTGCAGGATCTGGTGAACATGGGCGCGTTCAACGAAGGCTTCAACGGCCTCGACTATGACACCGGCCAGTCACGCCAGCTCCTGTACGCCGGCAAGGCCGCGATGGAGCTTATGGGCAGCTGGCAGCTTGCCACAATGGCTTCCGAGAATCCCGATTTCGCCGCGAACAACCTGGCCTTCTTCCCCTTCCCGTCCATCGAAGGTGGCAAGGGCGATCCGAGCAGCGTCGTCGGTACGGTGGGTGACAACTACTACTCCATCTCCACTGCCTGTGCGAATCCCGAAATCGCCTTCAAGGTGATCCAGTACATGACCGATGACGCATCTGTCATCGAGCGCGTCGCCGTGGGCCAGATTCCGCCGGTCAAGGGCTTCACCACCGACGACCCGGCAATGCAGAAGATGATTGACCTAATCGACAATGCAGCCTCCGTGCAGCTCTGGTACGACCAGTACCTGCCGCCGGAACTGGGCGAGGTGCACAAGGACACAATGCAGGCGCTCTTCGGTCTGGAGTTGACACCTGAGGAAGCCGCCAAGGCGCAGGAAGACGCCGCCGTCAAGTTCTTCGGCGAGTAAGCTGAATATGGTGACAGGGCAGGGCGCATCCTCCGCGCCCTGCCCTGTTCATTTCTGAAATCAAAGCATTCACTGTTCGAGGATTCTCATGGCTGTAGCCGCACCACAGCAAGAAGCACGGACCGCGCCGCCTCGACGCAAACGCCGCCACTCAACCGAAACCACGCTTACGATCGTCCTTTTCCTGCTGCCAACCCTGCTCATGCTGGGCATCTTCATCGTTTGGCCAATTGTTGATTCTTTCCGTCTGAGCCTTTACAAGTGGAATGGGGTGGACCCGACAAAGACCTGGATTGCTGTTGAGAACTGGACGCGCCTGGTGGGCGACGGCATCTTCTGGCGCGCCATGCGCAACAACTTCACCATCGTCATTCTCTCGATTCTCGTGCAACTGCCCATCGGCCTGGCCCTTGCTGTGCTGCATCGACGCAGGCGGGAGACGCTTCCGCATCTTCAAGGTCACCTATTTTCTGCCGATGCTCATGTCGACCATTGCCATCGGCATCCTCTTCAAGTACCTTTACGATCCCTATTTCGGTCTCATCAACGCCACGCTTGAGGCGGTGGGTCTTAAGGCATTGGCGCAACAATGGCTAAGCGACCCACGCATTGCCCTCTACTCAGTGATTGCGGTCATCTGCTGGCAGTATATCCCCTTTTATATGTTGCTCTTTCTGGCGGCGCTGGGGGGCATTCCCGCCGAACTGCGTGAGGCGGCCCTCATCGATGGCGCGACCGAGAACAAGTACTTCTGGCGCATCGCGCTTCCCCTCATGCGCGGCACGATTGTCACTGCTTCCACGCTCTCACTCATCGGTTCGCTCAAGTATTTCGACCTCATCTGGGTGATGACCGAAGGCGGCCCCGTCAACTCGACCGAGCTGATGGCAACGTATATGTACAAGAAGGCATTCCAGTCGTTTGAGGTAGGCTATGGCGCCGCCATTGCGTCGGCGCTCTTTGTCATCGTGCTCCTCTCGGCGGGGACCATCTTCTTCGCACTGCAGCGGCGCGAGGAGGACCTGGCCTGATGACAAGCACACGATTTTTCCAGCGCACGTTGGTGTGGATCACGGCGCTTCTCTGGTTGCTGGTGGCGCTTGTGCCCTTCTGGTTCATGGTGCAGACGGGCTTCAAGGAGTCACTGGAGTTGATGACGCGCCCCGTGTGGGCACTGCCCGTCAACCCGACGCTCGACAACTTCACTGCCATCCTGGGCAGCAGCTTCTTTCGCTATCTGTTCAACAGCCTGCTGGTGGTGTCGGTTTCGATTGCGCTGACCGTTATCTTGAGCGCCATGGCTGCCTACGTCTTTGCGCGCATCCCATTTCGCCTGAGTAATGCCCTGTTTGCGCTGATCATTGCCGGACTGATTGTGCCGATCCACGTTACGCTGATCCCGGTCTATCTGCTGACCACGCGGCTTGGTATCTACAACCACCTCTACGCCCTGATCGGCCCCTACGTTGCCTTCAGCCTGCCCATTTCGATCTTCATCCTGACACAATTCATGCGCCAGATTCCGCGCGAGCTCGAGGATGCCGGGCGTATCGATGGCTGTGGGCCAATGGGCAACTTCTTTCGCATCGTTCTACCATTGACGCGTCCCGGGCTGGCGACGATTGCCATTTTCAACGCTGTCACACTGTGGAACGAGTTTGTCTTCGCCTTTGTGCTCACCTCCAGCCAGAATGTGCGCACGCTGCCGCTGGCAATCTGGGAATATCAAGGCCAGTACTCGGCCAACATCCCCATCATCATGTCCGTGCTCACGCTCTCGACGCTGCCGCTGATGATTGCCTACATTATCTTCCAGGAGCAACTGGTCAAGGGTATTATGGCCGGCGCGCTCAAGGGATAGGTGCGGGTGCGTGCCTGCTCAAGCACACGTCAAATGTCCGCAATTGATGCAGAAGCAAAATACCAAAAGGGAGAATTTCGAACAATGGCTTTGAAAACGAAGGAACGTGTGGTGTCAAAGGCTGCCGCGGTCGAAAGCCCTGGCTCAATGCCACGCTCCCCACACAGGAGCGCGTGAAATTGCTGCTCGCGGAGATGACGCTGGCGGAAAAGCTGCAGCAGTTGGGCGGTGTGTGGGTCTACGAGATTCTTGACGCCGAACAGCGCCTGGCCCCCGCCAAGGCCGCCGACCGCATTGGCAACGGCATCGGCCAGATCACGCGTCCGGCCGGCGCCTCAACGCTGCCCCCCGCCGGTGTGGCGCAGCTCTGCAATGACATTCAGAAGTACCTGGTGGAAGAGACCCGGCTGGGCATCCCCGCGATGGTGCATGACGAGTGCTGCGCGGGCATGCTGGCGCGCGGCGCCACCGTCTTCCCGCAGATCATCGGCACGGCCAGCACGTGGGATCCGGCACTGGTGGAGGAGATGACGGGCGTCATCCGTCAGCAAATGCGCGCGCTCGGTATCCACCACGGGCTGGCGCCGGTTCTCGACATTGCGCGCGACCCGCGCTGGGGGCGCATCGAGGAGACTTTTGGCGAGGATGCGTACCTCACCTCAACAATGGGCGTGGCCTACATTCGCGGGCTGCAGGGCAAGGATTGGGCGCAGGGGGTAGTAGCCACGGGCAAGCACTTTGTGGGCTACAGCCTGCCCGAGGGTGGCCTCAACTGGGCGCCCGCGCACATAATGCCGCGCGAACTCCGCGAAGTCTACCTGCTCCCCTTTGAGGCGGCCATTCGCGAGGCCGGCCTGGGCACAATCATGCCTGCATACCACGAACTTGATGGCGTTCCCTCCACTGCAAACAAGGAAATGCTGACCAACGTCTTGCGCGGCGAGTGGGGCTTCAAGGGCATGGTCGTCTCCGACTACTTTGCAATCGACCAGCTTGTCAACTATCACGCCTACGCACAAGACAAGGCCGAAGCCGCTCAGCTTACCCTTGAAGCGGGGATGGACATCGAGATTCCCAGCATTGACTGCTTCCGCCAGCCGCTGATTGACGCTGTGGAGCGGGGCGATCTCAAGATGGCGCGCATTGACGAGTCGGTCGAGCGCATGCTCAGCTACAAGTTTGCCTTCGGCATCTTCGAGAATCCCTATGTGCAGCCCGAAGACGTCGCGGCGGTGCTGGACACGCCGGCGCACCGCAAGCTCGCGCTTGAGATGGCCGAGAAGTCGCTTGTGCTGCTCAAGAACGACGGGCTGCTGCCCCTGAGCAAGAAGGCAACCCGGTCCATCGCCGTGATCGGCCCCAACGCCGATTCCATGCGCAACATGGTGGGCGATTACGCCTATCCAGCCCACATCGAGACGCTGATTGAAGTGAGCATGACCGAGGAGTTTGCCCAGAACACGCCTGCGCCCGAGCACATGGAGATTGTGGAAGAGTTCACCCCCACAGTCACAGTTGTCCAGGGGATTCGCGAAGCGCTGGGCAAAGGCGCAACCGTGACATATGTCCAGGGCTGCGGCGTGCTTGATTCCGACACAAGTGGCTTTGCCGCCGCGGTGGATGCGGCACAGGCGGCGGATATTGTGGTGCTTGTGATGGGCGACAAGGCGGGCCTGACGCTTAGCTGCAGCGTGGGCGAGTTCCGCGACCGCACCACGCTCGGGCTTCCCGGCGTGCAGGAGGAGCTTGTGCGCGCCGTGCTCGAAACCGGCAAGCCCACGGCCGTGGTGCTGGTCAACGGTCGCCCCTTCTCGATTGGCTGGATTCTGGAACAGGCCAACGCCGTGCTCGAGGGGTGGCTGCCGGGCGAAGAAGGGGGTACGGCAATCGCCGGCGCGCTCTTTGGCGACGTGAATCCCGGCGGCAAGCTGCCGGTGACGGTTGTGCGCAGCGCCGGCCAGGTGCCTCTCTTCTACAACCACCGTCCATCGGGCGCCAAGTCCTTCAACTATGGGCCTTATGTGGAGGAGAGCAATACGCCGCTGCTGCCCTTTGGCTTCGGGCTGAGCTACACCACCTTTGCCATCAGCAATCTTGTGCTCGACAAAGAGCAGGTTGCGGCAGGCGGCACGGTCAAGGCGAGCGTTGAGGTGAAGAATACGGGAAGTCGCGCTGGTGACGAGGTGGTGCAACTCTACACACGCACCGACGGCGCGTCGGTTACGCGCCCGGTCAAGGAGTTGCGCGCGTTCCGGCGCGTCACGCTCAAGCCTGGCCAGAGCAAGAAGATCACGTTCGATTTGAGCGTGCCGCAAATGGCCTACTATGACCAGAAGATGAACCTGGTTGTCGAGCCGGGCACGGTGCGGGTGATGGTGGGCAATTCGTCCGCGTCACTGCCCGAAGAGGCCACCTTCAAGATTGAAGGGCCGGCCCTCAAATTGCGCAAGCGCAAGGTCTTCTTCAACAAGGCAAAGGTAGGCAAGGTATAGGCTTTCGGGGCAGACGCTGCGGCTCGATGTCGCAGCCAGGAATCGGCAACAAAACGGCGGCGCGGCCCAGCAGGGTTTGCGCCGCCGCTCATTTTGCCATCTCGATGCAGGCAAACGGCAAAGAATGCTGGTGCACGGAAACTGCGGGAACACCAGGGAAAAGACAGGGGCGCGGCCAGGCACAGCGCAATTGGAGAAGCATTGCCAATGCCCGCACATGATTTCGCAGCGAGAGTCGTTTCTACGATAATTGAATTCTGGATTACGGTTGGGCAGACAGTCTGTGCGCTGCGCCTGCGGGTTGCCACGCACACCGTAATCCAGAGCATGCATAACCCTTGCGGTGACAACCTAAATTGAGCGCTGTGTGACGACTCGTTGCATGGCTACACTTCACAGACAGGATCACGAAATGGCAACAAAAGTCGTCAAAAATCGCGAACTCAAGAATATCGGTTATGAGTTATTCATCGGCGCGTTGTCGTTACTCTCCATCCTCAATCTCATCTTGATGTATGTCATCAAGGACGACAGCAGTCTGGAGGATATCATCCTCGTCGTCAATTCCTTCCTGACACCCATATTTCTGGGCGACTTTTTCTATCGTTTGTTCACCACTGATTCCAAATCGCACTACTTCTTCCGCGCCTTTGGCTGGGCCGACTTGCTCTCCAGCCTTCCATTGCCCCAGTTCAAGATCCTGCGTACGTTTCGCCTGTGGCGCGTCATCCGGCTCTTCATCGCATTCGGCGCAAAGAACCTGCTTCACGAATTCATAGCGCATCGCGCCGAGAATGCCCTCTTGACTGTCGGCTTTCTCGTTGTATGTCTGATCGAGTTCGGGAGTCTTGCCGTTCTGAAAGTTGAGATGTACGCACCCGGCGCGAATATTACCACCCCTTCGGATGCGATTTGGTGGGTCTATGTCACCATAACCACAGTCGGCTACGGTGACCAGTATCCCGTGACAAACATGGGGCGATGGATCGGTGTCCTCGTCATGACCGCCGGTGTGGGCCTCTTCGGCACACTCAGCGGCTACCTGGCCAATCAGTTCCTCACACCGCCCAAGAAGCAGGAAGAGCCCGTCGCAACGGATTCGTCCGATCCCAAGGCGCTTCTTGCAGAGATGACCCGTATGCTTGAGGAACACGAACAGGAAACATTGCAACTGAAGGACCGGATTGCCCAGCTGTCGGGGAGTTTGTAGAGGCAAAAGGGCTCGGACCTGTGGTGCGCCTCCTGGCCAGCGCGGCCTTTGGTCGCCATCTCTCAATTCACATAACCCGAGATAGTTCATTTCTACGCCTTTCAGGTCGATTCGCTAATGCCGCGCATGATTTACGCTCTTTCTTGAAGGTCGACCCGTCGTCGGAATTGAACCTTTCCGTCGGCTGTGTCCCAGGGCGGGGCTCCGGAATGAAATCGGTTCCCGTGCGTGCCGTGTTTGAGCGTGCAGCGCGCACAATATGACGGGTGTTGTGGGACTGGGCGAGGCAGTGAAAGAGCAGCCATCGAGTCGTGGGTGAATGCAAACCTGTGGACTGCGGTTGCCCGCGTATGCGACAGTCATGACATGCCCGCAAACGTAGCCGGCATTCAAAACAACGAGCGGAAGGACTTCTATCATGAGCGAAAAAAGTGGCAATCAGGTCTACAACGTCATCGCGTTTATCTTTGCCGACAGGAACTCCGCGATGACCGTCAGCAATGAAATCAAACACTCAGCCAAGTCCGAAAACTACAAGGTCCTTGCCAATGCCGTCGTCGAAGTGGACGAGAAGGGCAAGGCGCACGTTCACGAGGCGGGCCATGGAGGCTGGGGCACGGCCATCGGCGCCGGCGGCCTTGGGATGCTCAGCCTCATCGGCGGGCCGGCGGGGCTGCTCGTCTGGGCAGTGGCCGGCGGCGTGATCGGCGGCGAAGTCGGCAAGCATATGGGGCGCGCGATTCCCAAGGAGGATATGGAAAAGCTGGGCGCCCAGATGCAGCCGAACACCTCGGCAATCCTGGCCGTCATCGAAGACACCGAGTCTGAGCAACTCATCGACAGCATGAAGGGTTATCATGCCCAGGTTGTTACATTGACCATGGGCGACGAAGTCTCCGGCGAAATTGCTGAGGGCGTGGAAGCCGACGTGACCGGCCCCGCTGATGCAGGTGCACCCGCTGCTACCGCACCCGCTGCTACCGCACCTGCTGCTGCCGCAACCGCTGCACCTGCCACGCCGCCTGCATCCGCAGCAAAGAATTGAACGCGAGGGTGCGGTGCGCGAGATGACGGACTATCGCGCACCGCACCTTTTGTTTGCCGCACCCGCGCATACCCCGCCGATTGGAGGCCGTTTGAGTAAGGTGCCCACCCGTGAAATGCGCCGACCGGCCTGCCGGTGAACCACCCACGAGGTCTTTTGCACGCTCCATCCCGTTGGCTGCAACGGGTTGAATGGCATTGCGCTCGGCAGAACTACGATCTGACTGCCCGCAACGGTGTATTAGCCGGACCAGTGAGTGTTGGGGCACCATGATTCCATGAGCGCGTGGTTGAAGAGCATCCGGGTGGGTCGCGCCACTGTGGCCAGCGATGCCGTTACGGGCTTCGTGATGGCAATGATTACGATCCCAGGCGATCTTGCCAACGGCGTTCTGGCCGGGGTGAACCCTGTCTACGCGCTCTACTCGCTCATGGTGGGAACAGCTGTTGCCGGTCTCTTTACCAGCACCATGCTGATGAATGTGGACTCCACGAGCGCAACTTCGCTAACGACCTTCGACATCGTCTCAGGCTTTCCTTCAGACCAGACGGTGGACGTTCTCGTGGTGCTGGCGCTATTGGCCGGCATCTTCATGCTCGCGTTCGGTATTCTCAAACTCGGCTATCTCGTGCGCTTCATCTCCAACGCCGTGATGACCGGCTTTCTCTCGGGCGTCGCAGTGCTCACCATTATTGGGCAGTTCGGCGACCTGACGGGCTACTACAGTGATGCCGGCAACAAGGTGACGCCGCGCCATTGATACGCTGGTGCATCCTGGCCTGTGGGATTGGCCCACCTTCATCGTGGGCGCGACGACTATTGCGATCATCATGGTGCTGGACCGAACGCGCCTGAGTCGCTACTCATTTCTGATTGGAATTGTTATCGCCACACTTCTGAGTTCGAGCGTCTTCGCGGGCGAAGTGACGACAGTCGGAGACACGACGACAATTCCACGTTCGCTGCCCACTCTGCACATGCCTGACCTTTCCCTCATTCCGGCCCTCCTGCTGCCGGCCTTGTCATTGGCGATCCTCGCGCTGGTGCAGGCGGCGGGTGTCAGCCAGGGTTATCCCAATCCCGACGGTTCGGACACGGATGCATCGGCCGATTTCCGAGGTCAGGGCATGGCGAACGTGGCAGTCGGCTTATGCGGAGGCATTACTGTTGGCGGTTCACTCGGCAATACCGCGCTCCTCGTCAGTTGCGGCGCACGCTCGCGCTGGGCAAACATCTTCACCGCGCTATTTGCGGCGATTGGCGTGCTGCTACTCGCCCCAGTGATTGAATTGCTGCCGATGTCCGGATTGGCCGGCCTGCTGGTGGTCGTCGGCATCACCATGCTGAACCCGCAGCGTATCAAACTCACCTGGCACACTGGTGTTGTACCGGCCGTGGTCATGAGCGTTGTCTTCGTGGCAACCCTGTTCGTTCCCATCCAGTATGCAATCTTCCTGGGCGTGATCATGACATTCGTTGTGCACGTCTACGGGTCGGCCGAAAAGACGCGCGTCGAGGCGTTGGCGTTCGATCCGTCGGGCAGTCTCGAGGAGGTCGAAGTTCCTCATGTGCTGGCCGATCATCAGGTAGTGATCCTCGAACCGGTGGGAAGTCTCTTCTTTGCCGGTGCTTCGGCGTTCGAGTTGGCGCTGCCTGACGTGACCAAGTCCAACGGCGCAGCCGTCGTCGTCCGCCTGCGCGAATTTGACGATGTGGGCAGTACGCTCGTGCGGGCGCTCGGCAAGTACGCAAGAGACCTGCAGGCCGCTGAGGGACGCCTCTACCTTGCCGGTGTCGAGAAACACGCGCATGTGCAACTGGAGCGCACGGGGCTTCTCGAGCTAATTGGGGCAGATGCGGTCTTCGATGTGACGCCCAGGCGCGGCGATTCCCTGCGGCGGGCGGCGCGTGCCGCCCAGGAATGGGTTGACAGATTTGTCGTTGCAGAGGAGTGTGTGAGTATCGGCGAAACCGGCGCGCCCATCCTTGTCGATGCGGAGCCGGAGAGCCGGACCGCACCAGCGCACACGACGTAACATCATCCAGCCGAATAATCGGCTTGGCGGCTCGAGCAAGTCCACGGGGAGGATAGGCACCGTGCAGGCGGAATCTCCAAAGAAGCGAAGAAGACCTTTTGGAATCAGTGTCATTATCGTCATCCTCGCACTCCTTGTGTTGAACAGTGCTGCGGATGTCTACCGCGTGCTCAACGGCATGCCTCCGCACACGTTGCCGGACCTGCCCGCGCCCGCCATCCTGCTGCTTGACCTCTTCATTTCTGCCGGCTGCGCCGCGCTGGCCTTTGGCCTGTGGCGCATGCTGGACTGGGCGTGGTACGCCACAATGATTGCATGCGGCGCGGCCATGGCCTATTCGATCTGGCGGCATCTTGACGGAGGAGACCCCTACCTCACCATGCTGCTCCTCGTTATCCTCGTTTTCTACCTCAACCAGCGTGAGGTTAAAGCGGTATTTGCACGCGTACACAACGCCGAGGTGACCTCATGACGGTCTCCGATCCCATGACCGTCTCCGATCCCATGACCGTCTCCGAGCCCATGACCGTCTCCGAGCCCATGACAGGCGCCGAACACCTGTCAGATCTGGCGTTGCTTCGCCAATTCGAACCCATTGTCCGCTATACCAATGGCGAGATGTTCTTCCCTGCCGCCACCGATGAATTCGTCAAGCGCGCAAGTTTGTGGCTCAACGGACCCCAAAACTACCTCGAGCAACTCGTTCCCGAGGGGGAACTGGACCCGGACAAACTCGCCGAATTTGACCAGATACCGCCCGGTCACACACTCTATCTGCGACTTGTCGAAGCGCCCCTGACTGGGGCGACGTATCAGAACTGGCGGACAAGCCCGGACCGCGTGCCCTTCAAGGCGGTCGGACGCCTGGCGCGCGTCCCCCTGGTGTCGAGAGTGCTCGGGTCGATACTGGACATCTCCCTGCTTGCGCGTGGATCAGTGCCCGGAGGCTTCACCGCGGCGGCGCAAATCAAGTATGCGGCGGGCTTGAAGATTGACCCGCGCCGCTGCTACCACGGGCGTGTGGTTCGCTCCGGCAACTGGACGGTGCTCCAGTACATGTTCTTCTTCTACATGAATGACTGGCGCTCCTCGTTCGCAGGGGTGAACGACCATGAAAGCGATTGGGAGCAGATCTTCGTCTATGTGTACGAGGACGCCGACGGCAACATGGCCCCCCAATGGGTGGCGTATGCGTCACATGATTTCCACGGCGACGATCTGCGCCGCCGCTGGGATGACCCAGTCCTGACCAGGGAAGGATCGCACCCGGTTGTGTTCGCCGGCGCAGGATCGCACGCAAGCTATTTCGAGCAGGGCGAGTACGTGGTCGGAATGACGCCGAACTTCGTCAAGCCGCTTGAGAGCGCGCTGCAACGGGTGCGCACCGCATATTACAAGCATTTTGGTGACGTAACCGGTGGCAACAAGGCCGCACAGGAAAACAACAAGCCATTTCTCGCAATCCCGAATGTTGACTATGCCCGCGGCGACGGCCAGTGCATCGGCCCAGGGCAAACCGAGGAGTGGACGCCAATCATCATTTCGGACGAAGTCGCGTGGGTGGATCGCTATCGCGGCCTTTGGGGCCTTGACACCCGCGACCCCGTCGGGGGCGAGCGTGCCCCTTCGGGCCCCAAGTACGAGCGCGACGGCTCGGTGCGCCAGTCATGGTATGACCCGCTGGGCTGGGCCGGTCTGGACAAGGTGCTGCCGCCGACCGACCTCGCCGAGGAATTGGCAGCGCGCCTCAATCACGTCACTTCCGAGACTGACTCTCTGGAAGCCGAGATTGCCGCCAAACGCGGAGCACTGCGCGATATTGAGCTTGATGTGGAGTCGATGCGCCAGACCGCCTATATGAGCGAATCACTCAAACTCACGGTGAAGAAGCTCGAGGCCGCACAGAAGGAGTTTCAGGGGCTGGCGAGCGCACACAACGAAACGCTCGAAGTGACAAAGGCGTTGACCGCGTACCGAGAACGCGTCGAAGCGGGCGATCTGGGATCCCCAACTGCGCACATTCGCCACAACCAGCACCCGGATCCTCCGTTGCCGACTGAGTACAGGGCGGTTGAGGTTTGGGCAGCCATCAGCGGCGCGCTCACGCTGCTTGCCATGCTCGCGGTCCTCCTGCTGCGGCCCCCGCATTGGGGGTGGCTGATGATCATCGTCGTTATGGTAATGGGCGGCATCGAGGCGGCAACAAGGCGCCGATTGACCAACTATCTTGTCTCCGCAGCCATCTTCCTGGCGTTTGTCTCCAGCGCGATCCTCATCTGGAACTACTGGGACTGGATGCTCTTGATCGCCCTGGCCGTCGTCGTTGTATATGTCATCATCGACAACCTGCGCGAGGTGCGCAAGGCGTGAAGACGCGGTGTCTCGCTTGATCTCGCGTGCCGGAAGGTACGCCGAAAGCCGTTTCCCTGTGTGTTCACGGGCCCGATGAAGTTGCCCATGATTGATCGAATGCCGAAAGTTCACGGGGGTGAACTGAAGTTGCATCAGGCAACGCAGAGCCTTGATACAGCCGGGGCCGTGAAAGCCCCCTGGTCGTTGGAAGTCTGTGCTGCACCTGTGTAGCGTGACGACGTGGGCGCTGATCGCCGAAAAGTGATTTGCACCCCGTGCCGTGAAGGACCGACGAGTCGTTGCGAAAAGTACCGGCCACATTTGAAGGTTAAGGAGAAAACCCATGACAGCAGCAGCGAATCAGATGGAACCAGTTACCGACGTAAAGGAAATTCAGGCCCTGTATGTGCAGACGGCGCATGGCATGAGCTATGACAACGGCAAGCTGACGTTGCACACCATCGCCCCGACCACAATGTTCTTCTCGGACAGGCCCGACCGGGTCACCGGCCACATCAGTTCGGAGGAGTTTGTTGCCACCTGGGACGTGGGCGAAGACAGCTTCGCCTCCAACCCGCCCAACGCCGCCCTCTCCATTTTCCATGAAGATGGAGTCAGCGACATTGTCGTGGAACTGATGAACCCGGAGATGGTGGACGGTGACCTGACTTACTCCGTCGGAATTCTTGACGGTGAAATGCCCGCCAGCGGCGGACCCAACACGCTCTTTATCGACATCATCGGGCGACCGCTGTCGCCGGTGTCGGTTTGTGGCGTGCGTCGCCGCGAAGACCGCCGCGACCGTCGCTAAAGTCATACCGCAGGGAACAGGGATCAGGGAACAGGGATCAACGCAGAGTTCCCCGTTCCCTGTTCCCCATTCCCCATGACGGACTGTTCGCAGAGTAAGCCTTTCGCAAGGAGTGAACATGACCGACGCTTGCCACTTCGACCCAAAGCTGTACACCCCGGCACGGCAACAAACTGATGGCTATGTCGACTTTCAGTTCAGTCCCGAGGCTGTCTTTGCACGCGTTTCGGACCATGTGACGATGGGTGAGTGGTTCCCCCTTGTCAAGCAGATAACCGTAACACACCCCGAGCCGGTCGCTCCGGGCGCAAGTATGGTTGGCACGGCGCGCCACATTGAGTTTGAGGGCGGTTTGAAGATTGTTGAGACTGTGGTCTACTGGAACCCGCCCTTCTGCTACGCATACAATGCCACTGGTAGCCTCTTTCCGCTGAAGAACTATTTGGGGCTCTTCTCCGTCGAAGCGACTACTGCGCAGAGCGGACGATTCATTGTACGCGAGTGGTTTGACGACCTGGGGGCCGTGGCACAGGCCGTTGTGCCGCACGGCGCGGCCGGGCTTTTCGCCAAGGCGTTGGCCAACCTTTCGCACCTCATAGGGGGAACTGCGCATGACATGAAGATCGTGCATGGGGACTAACGCGGGCAGGTCGCTGCCCGACGTGTGTCCACAGTCTTCGCTGACCACCGGCGACGAAGGATGCGCTTTCGATTTGAGGGCTGGCTACATTCCGTCGAAGGATCGCGTAGCAAATACGGGAATGCGGTGCATCAATGATCAGCCCGCCATGATAACAGGGAGTGAATGCACCTCCATAGATGCCGTTTGGTTAGGTGTAGTGATGTTTGAGCTCTCGACTGCCCCGGTTCAAGAGTCCGCGCTATTTCAAAGCACGACGAGCCAAGGAGCCTAGACAATGCCAAGCAAGACTTTCAAGGGCGTGATCAACGTCGACATCAAAGATTCCGTCCCGGACTGGGAACCTTATGCACAGCCGTCGGCCCCTGAAGGTGCGCCCAGTGTTCTCTACATCGTGCTCGACGATGTAGGTTTCTCTGCCATGCAGCCGTGGGGCGGACTCATCGACACGCCCAACATCAATCGCCTTGCTGCCTCCGGTTTGACATACACCAACTGGCACACCACGGCGCTTTGCTCGCCGACGCGTTCCAGCCTTCTCACCGGGCGCAACCACACGACAAATGGCATGGCATGCATTGCCGAGGCGACAAGCGGTTTCCCCGGGTCGAACGGGCACATTCCCTTCGAGTGCGCCACGATTGCTGAAGTGTTGGGCGAGCGCGGCTGGAATACCTATATGCTCGGCAAGTGGCATCTCTGCCCCGCCGACGAACTCAACATGGCGTCGACCAAGCGCAACTGGCCGGTTGGGCGCGGTTTCGAGCGCTATTATGGCTTCCTCGGCGGGGAGACCAATCAGTGGTACCCGGACCTTGTTTACGACAATCACTATGTGGATCAGCCCATGGGTCCGGAGGATGGCTACCACTTGACGGTTGATTTGACTGACCATGCGATCAACTTCATCCGTGACGCCAAAGCAGTTGCTCCCGACAAGCCCTTCTTCATGTACTTCTGTCCCGGGGCATGCCACGCCCCCCATCACGTCCCCAAAGAGTGGATTGAGAAGTACAAGGGCAAGTTCGACATGGGGTACGAGAAGTACCGTGAGCTCGTTTTTGATCGCCAGAAGGAGATGGGCGTTCTGCCCAAGGATGCTGTGCTTTCGGGCATCAATCCCTATGGCGAAACAACCAGCCACGACGGTGCGCCCTGGCCTGCGCTTGACACCGTCAAACCGTGGGACTCACTGACCGAGGACGAGAAGACACTCTTCTGCCGCATGGCCGAAGTCTACGCAGCCTTCCTGAGCCACGCCGATCACCAGATCGGGCGGCTGCTGGCATATCTTGAGGAATCCGGCCAGACTGAGAACACCATCATTGTCCTCGTTTCGGACAATGGCGCCAGCGGTGAGGGCGGTCCCAATGGCTCGGTCAACGAGAACAAGTTCTTCAACGGCGTCCCCGATGACATGTCGGAAAACCTGAAGTACCTGGATCTTCTGGGCAGCCCGATGACTTATAACCACTACTGCACAGGCTGGGCATGGGCTTTCAATACACCGTTCAAGTTGTGGAAGCGCTACAACTTCGAAGGCGGCGTGGCCGACCCGATGGTAGTCTCCTGGCCCAAGGGGATCAGTGCGAAGGGTGAGGTGCGCGAGCAGTTCTGCCACGCGACGGACATCGTGCCCACGATCTACGACTGTCTGAATCTTGAACTGCCGGCAGAAGTCAAGGGGTACACGCAAGTTCCGCTGGAAGGTCAGTCGTTCCGCTATACCTTTGAGGATGGCAAGGCGCCAACCCAGAAGGAGTCCGCCTTCTTTACCATGCTCGGCTCGCGCGCCATTTGGCACAAGGGTTGGAAAGCCGTCACTGCGGTTCCGGCAGCCCCGAACGGTTGGGCCGACCACATGAAGGATCCGTGGGAGCTTTACAACACCGACGTGGATCGAACCGAGATGAACAATCTTGCGGAGCAATATCCGGACAAGGTGCAGGAGATGATCGCGCTCTGGTTCTACGAGGCCGGTTTGTACAAAGGCCTTCCAGTGGAATCACGAACGGCCGTGGAAATCCTCACGACTACGCGTCCGGAGATCGGCAAGCCGCGCAGCCGGTACATCTACTACGAAGGCGCGGCCGAAGTGCCCGAAGCAGCAGCAGTCAACGTACGCAACCGCTCCTACACCATTTCCGCCCAGGTGGACATTGAAGGCGCGGACTCGCAGGGCGTCCTCTTCTCCCATGGCGCTCGATTCGGCGGCCATTCGCTCTACATCAAGGATGGCAAGCTCAAGTACGCCTATAACTTTGTCGGCCTGTTTGAGCAGAATATCGAATCCACCGAGAGTGTGCCGACGGGCAAATGCATCCTCTCGGCGGCATTCGTTCGGGAAGGCACGGACATGCCAACCCACGGAACGCTGACACTTTACATCAATGACAAGCCCGTCGGCTCGGGCCAGATCAAGACGCAGCCAGGCAACTTCTCATTGGTGGGAGAGGGGCTGAACGTCGGCAAGGACGTCGGCGAACCAGTGACTGCTGACTACGCGGGCGACCGCCCGTGGCAGTTCACCGGCGGCACGATCAAGCAAGTGATTGTCGACGTCTCCGGTGAAGCGTATGTCGATCTGGAGAAAGAAGCCGTAGCGATGATGGCGCGCGAGTAAGGCAGTTTGGCCCGAGGTAAGTGTTGTGCGCGGGAGAACGGGCCCCATTGTCGCGACCTGTTCTCCCACGCACAACGTGTATGGAGTCGAGAAGTACCACCAACCAACCCCGAGGAGGATGTTCATGTCCAGTTATTTGGCCTCATGGAATGAGGGAGCAACAAAGAGCGCAATCGTCGACTTCGTCACGCGCGTGACGACCGAAAACGGGCCGGACTATGCGCCCCCCGCAGAACGCATTGCCACCTTCGACAACGACGGTACGCTGTGGTTGGAGAAGCCCATGCCCATTCAACTTTCACATGGGTTGCAAGCCATTGGCAAGGCTGCAGCGGAGAAGCCGGAACTGCGCGACCACCAGCCCTTCAAGGCAGTTTACGAGAAGGACATGGCCTGGCTGGGGGAGATCGCGGCCGGTGTCGCCAAGGGCGACCTGAGCGGGCTGCGTACATTGCTGGGAGGACTTGGCGAAGTCTTCAACGGGATTCCCGCCGAGGCATTCCAGGCGGACGCTCTCGCCTTTCTCAACAATGCGCAGGATGCCCGCTTCAAGGTGGCCTACAAGCAGTTGGCGTACAAGCCGATGGTCGAACTGCTCGACTACCTGCGGGAGAATGGCTTCCAGGTCTTCATCACCTCCGGCGGCGGGCGCGATTTCATGCGCGCCATCAGCGAGGAAATCTACGACATCCCGCGCT
Organism: uncultured Chloroflexia bacterium; assembly: GCA_963735275.1. GTDB lineage: Bacteria > Chloroflexota > Anaerolineae > Caldilineales > Caldilineaceae > UBA5069. The sequence goes on from CAVTKJ010000007.1 coordinate 567,239, forward strand.
CCATGGTGATCGGGAGCAGCGTCAATTTCACGTATGGCGAGGATGCAGACGGCAGGGTCCAGATCCTGCGCACCATGGAACTTGAGCAACCGATTGACAATGGCCCCGGCAAGCCCGTCCACATCCACCGCACGGTTGGACGACCGCCCCTGCTGGCGGCGGGCAACTCCGACGGCGACATTGAAATGCTCAAGTACGCTGGAGTTCAGAAGGGCAAGGGGCTGCAGCTGCTGGTGCATCATGACGATGCCGTGCGCGAATATGCCTACGATGCCGGCACGGAGAAGGCGCTGCAGCTTGCGCCCAATGAAGGGTGGATCGTCGTCAGCATGAAAAACGACTGGAATACTGTATTTGCATAGTCCTTCACGACAGGATGGTACATGATGAAAAGTAAACCGTTTGCTGGATCCCGTTCTTGGATATTAATCGCCGCCCTAAGTCTCGTGCTGCTGCTGGCCGCCTGTGCACCGATTTCCGCGCCGGTTGCGACGCCGGCCGCCGCTGCCAGCGCAATCACCGACATCAACTGGCAGTGGGAGAGCGTGACAAACCAGCCCACACAAGCAACAACGAAAGTGCCCGACCCCGCGATCTACACGATCATCTTTCGGCCCGACGGCACGCTCTCGGGCCAGGCAGATTGCAACGCGTTCGGCGGGACATATTCGCAGGATAACGGTTTCACGATTACACTTGGCCCCTCCACCATGGCCTACTGCGGTGAAGCGTCGCTCGACCAACAATACCTTACCTTGTTGAGCCAGATTGCAGCCGGCGGGCCGGATGGTGAAGGTGGCCTTGCGCTTGAGACGGCAGGCGGTGAGATGCGCATGATCTTCTTCAACGGTGGTGCAGCGCCCCAGCCGTAGGTTAATTCAACCACGCTTCATGCGCGCCCACGCGCGCATGAAGCGCTCGATTTCATACACAGTGAAGGATGCCATTATGACGACCGCTGAGTTCTTCGATGCCATTGCCAAACTGTCGGGCCTGTTGTTCGTTGTCTCCAGCATGTTGGCCATGGGCCTAAGTCTAACCATGCCCATGATCCTGCAGCCGCTCAAGAATGTAAAACTCGTTCTGCTGGCACTGCTGGCCAACTTCGTTCTGGTGCCGCTGCTGGCCTATCTGGTCACGTTGATTGTCCCGCTTGATTCGGAGATCAAGACGGGCATGATCATTCTGGCCACTGCGGCGGGCGCACCTTTCCTGCCCAAGCTGGTGCAGGGCGCCAAGGGCAATGTCGCCTTCGGCGTCGGCCTCATGGTGCTGCTGATGGTTGCCACCATCATCTACATGCCGCTCGTTCTGCCTATCCTGCTGCCCGGCGTGGATGTGAATCCGTGGGAGATAGCCAAGTCGCTCATCGCAATGATGCTCGTACCGCTGGCGCTCGGTCTGCTCTTCAAATCGCACTCGCCCGAGAGCGCCGATCATTGGCAACCCGTGATGAGCAAGATCTCCAGTCTGGCCATCCTTGTGCTGCTTGTCGTCGGCTTGGGGCTCAACTTCTCCAGCATTCTGGCCCTGATCGGCACAGGAGGCTTGCTGGCGCTGCTGCTCTTCATCGTCGGTTCCTTCGCGATTGGCTTTGTCTCGGGTGGGCGTGACCCCGGCGTACGCAGCGTAATGGGTTTGGGAACGGCACAGCGCAACGTTTCGGCTGCACTCGTCGTCAGCGCTCAAAATTTCGGCGGCACACAGACTCTTTCCTTCGTGCTGGTCAGCGCCATCGTACTTTTGCTGGTGCTGCTGCCAACGGCGAAGCGGCTAGGCGCGCGTGTCCAGGCAGCGGCTCCGGCCACTGCGAAGAAATAGTCCGTGCTGAAATGCGCTGCACAGACCACTTCGCGCCGGTCGCACAACTTGTTTCATCATCGGCAAGACCCGTGAGTGCACCGTCAACAACTGACAGGGACCTGCCATGAATGCTTTCGTGGAAAAATACTTCTCATCACGCGTGACGGTCGTCCTGGTGCTCTTTCTCGTATTCCTGATTCAATCGCAAATATCGTACAGCCTGAGTATCGGCAAACTCGCCAATCTGTCCGTGGCCACGGATTGGCTCATGGGAATATGGGCCGTGGTGCGCATGCTTTCGCTTGCGTTTGTCGTCATTACGCTGTTTCTGGACCGCAAGGATGCGCTGTTCAAGGGGATAATCTTCACCAACGCGCTTTATACCGTTGGCTTGCTGGCCAACATATACGCACTGAGTACAATCCTCACTGGGATGACGCAGAGCACCGCGGGTGGACTGCTGCCGCGACTCCTTGCTGCTGGCGGTGGCGAACATGCTCATCTTCTCGATCTGGTACTGGATCATGGATCCGCCCGGCATTGGCGAGGTTCCGCGTGCGGATGAACGCTGGGATTTCCTGTTTCCCCAGCGTGCGGGCGAGTCACCACAATTCGAGGGGTGGCGTCCGCGCTACGGCGATTACCTGTTCCTTGCCTTTACGACGACTTTCGCCTTCAGCCCGACGGATACACTGCCACTCACCATACGCGCCAAGATGACGATGGTCCTGCAGACAATCATCTCGGTTATCACGATTATTGTCTTCGTTGGCAACGCAATCAACGTTCTTTAGATGTACCGCACCAGGTTATCGCGCAACTGACTCATTCGGCGCCGGCAACACGCCCTTTGGAGTACCTCTGTGAAGTCCGATCCATCATGAAGGGAACCAAATCATGACAGCAAGCACAGCAGTCGCTCCACCGAAAGGCTCATCGTCGGCTTCCAAATCAATTCCATCGACGGAGCCCAAGAACGCACGAATCGTCCTGATCACGCTGATTGTCGTTTCGGCGGTCGCCAACTTGCCTCTTGCCATGGCAAATGTCGCACTGCCGTCCATTGGCGCCGCCTTTGATGCGTCGCAAACGCAACTCAACCTCGTGGCAGTCGGCTACTCGCTGGGCCTTGCCTGCTCCGTGCTGTGGCTGGGCGCACTCGGCGACCGCTACGGACGCAAGATGATGATGGTGACCGGCGTGGTGCTGGCGATACCTGCCGCTTTGCTATCTGGATTTGCTCCGAATATCACTGTACTTATCATCGCGCGCATTTTTGGTGGCTTCGCCGCAGGTATGGCATACCCGACATGTCTCGCGATGATCGCGGCGCTGTGGACGGGCGCGGCCAGAACCAAATCGATTGCGTTGTGGGCCGCCATCGGTGGCGCAGTCAATGCGTCGGGCCCGCTGCTCTCCGGTTTGCTCTTGATGCGCTTCCAGTGGCCCTCGGTCTTCTTGATCGTCATACCGGTGGCAGTGATCGCGCTCTATATGGCGATCAAGAACGTGCCCGCGCACGTCAACGAGTCCAAGGAATCCGTCGACAACATTGGCGGCTTCCTCTCCTTGTTGCTTGTCGGATCGCTTGTCCTGGGCATCAACCTGGCGGCCGTACCGTCCATGCGCACTGTGGCCATGTTCCTGTTCGCGGTCACAATCATTTCCCTCATCCTCTTTGTCATACGGCAGCGGCGGGCCAAGAATCCGCTTTACGACCTCAAGATTGCTGCTCGACCAACCTTCTGGGTTGCAGCGTTGGCCGGAATCGTCGTCTTCGGCTCGCTGATGGGTGCGATGTTTCTCGGCCAACAGTTCATGCAGAACGTGCTCGGCTACTCGACAATTCAGGCCGGTGCGGCGATCTTGCCTGCGGCGGTTTTCATGGTTCTGGTTGCGCCGCGTTCGGCCAAGCTGGTGCAGGCAAACGGCTCGCGTGTCACTCTGCTCATGTGTTTCGCCGCAGTCCTGGTTGGGTTCGTGCTCATGCTCTTGCTGTGGAATGAAGGCATTCCCTATTGGATGGTTGGCATTGCCTATGCCTTCATCGGTGTAGGCGTCGGACTGGGAGGCACGCCTTCCTCGAACTCGCTGACCGCATCCGTGCCGGTCACTCGCGTCGGCATGGCATCCGGCACGGCCGACTTGCAGCGCGACCTGGGTGGCGCGATTATGCAGTCAATCTTCGGCGCGTTGCTGGCAATTGGCTTTGCCGGCGCCATGTCGACACAGATCGCGGCCTTGCCGAACAGCGCCGATATCACCAGCACTGAGTCAGCTCAGCTCGAAGCTTCCTACGCCAGCGCCGAGGATGTGGCGGCTCAGTATCCTCAATATGCAACCGAGATTACCGCTGCAGCGAACACCGCATTCATGCAGGGCGATGATTACGCTTACTTCGCGGGGATTATCGCCGTCCTGCTCGGCGCGGCGCTCGTCTTCTTCAAGTACCCGAAGAAGGAGAACGAGACCGCCGATCTTGTCGCGTACCACACGGCAGATGCGGCAGCAATGGCGGCTCTCGATGCAACGGCAGCGCCGGTTACCACAGTGAAGGAGACGCCGGCAGCCAAGAATGTTGCGCCGGGTGGTGCAGCGACGGCGGCACCTGCGGCCGCCGATACTCCGCCGGAGGCGGCTTCCACTGCCAGTTAGCTTGCCTCAGAATCAGGTTCAACCGGCGCACCACCCGGGATCCTCACTGTGAGGTTGTCGATGGTGCGCCGGATGTGTTGAGGTTGCAAAGACGGCTTAACCATTGCGGGGGGCCGGCATGACATATCGCAGAGACCCACGGAGGGCACAGAATACCCATGAATGAATGGACCTATTTGACAAGTTTCCTTTCAATCGGTAGTTTCGTGATGATTGACCTGATTGCTGCGACGACCAACGCACTCAACGGCGCGCTGCTGGCCCAGAGACCTGACTACTACAAGGGCAAGCAGTGGACAGTCGTCGGCATTATGCTGCTTGCCATCTTTGGCGGCATCGGTGGCGGTGTCTCGCGCGACATCCTGCTCAACAAGGTCCCCGGTGCGCTGACCAATCCCTGGTACCTGATCCTTTGCGTCGCTGCCGGGATCGTGGGCATGCTGATTGCCTTCGAAAGAAGGTCAGAAGTTTCGTGAAACCTTCTATCAGTTCATGACCGCCTTTTCGTTGCCCTGGTATGCGGTGATTGGAACGAGCGCCGCACTGACCGCGGGGCTGCCATACATCGCAGCGATTGCGATCGGCGTCGTGGGACCGACTGCGGGACGCTTCCTGATTGATGTAACTGCCGGAAAGTCCGCCAAGCAGTTCGTGCAGCGGAGAGTGGTTCGTCGGAACTGCAGTGCTGACTTCGGTCGTCTTTCTCATCTGCGACCAGTATCTTCTGATGAGCATCTGGCCGGCCACGCTCATTGCATTTGCCGTTGGGTTCTGTCTTCCGTGTCGCGGCGATTTGGTATTGCTGGGAAGAGCCTCTCCCGGCGGTCCCGGAAGAAGTCAGAGGCGTGGTTGCCAAGCGCACCACGCTCAAAGAGAAGATGCAGCCAGGCTGGGAACCAGAATATGATTGATGGTGGGCAGAGCGACTGTGCTCATGCATGCCCAGGCGTGAACGAATGGAGCTCTGCGGGTATCGTGGTATAACTCGCAAATGCGCGGTCTACGAATACGCCCCGTTTTCTGCGGAGATGTAGCAGCAACAGGCGCGTGTGGCCGGCCGTCCGCAGGACGCAGGAATCAAAAAGGGATCAGCGACACGTTCTGTGTAGAACGCGCAGCTGATCCCTTCTTCATTCCCAGTTGCTCCGCCGTTGTCGAGCGCCTACTCTCCATCCTTCTCCAGCGCCGCGAGCAGACGCTGCAGTTCCTCGAACAGCGCGCTGCGCTCGGCGGGATAGAGGTGATGCTGCTTCTGCGTGAGCTGCTGGAGCAGGCGCAATGTCTTGACAGCCGTCGAGACCGCTTCGGGCACGTGCGAAGGGTTGGTCTTGCGCAGAAGCGTGTAGGCGCGCTCGAGGTCGCCGGCATTGCGGGCGCTCTGGATGGCCTGATCCATGGCGCCCAGTTCCTCCCAGAGCAGGGAGGCGTGTGCGTGGTCACCGCCGTAGTCGGCCAGGAAGGCCACGAAACGCGCTCGATCGAGCGGCGCCGGCGCGCCGGCCGTTTCCGCAACAGTGAGGCGATTTTCAAGGTCCCACAAGTGCTCATCCAGCGGCGGGTAGGCTGTGCATTTGGCAAAGCGTGCAGCCGTTTGCGCCCACAGTTCGTACAGGTCAACATTGTCGCCGAGGTCGGCAAAGGTCTCCTCGATCCAGAGGCGCACATGGGTGAGGGCCGCATCATCGACGCTCTGCAACGCAAGCACGGCGTTTGCAAATGCGAGAACGTTACGCAGAAGCATCGGATGCAGGCCACTGCGCTGTGTCTGATCGTAGTATCGTCGCGCGAGCAATGCGGACTGTGCGCTCTGCGCGACATCACCGGCGGCCGACTGCAATTCCGCCAGATCCTCAAGCAGTTCGGAAAGCTGGATTGAGAACGCATCGTCACCCGCTGCGGCAAGGTCGGCGGCCCAGGCGGAGGTTGCTGCGATTGCGGCCACGCGTGCTCGTGCGATGCGGTTCTGCGTCGCTGCGCGGCCTGCAATTGCAAGGGCGCGCTGCGTCGCGGCATGAGCGTCGGCGTATTCGAGTGCATCCAGCGCATCTGCGCTTTGCGCCAGCAGCTTGTCGAAGAGTGTGTCCGAGGCGGCGGTCAGCCGATCCTGCAGCTCGTTCATGCGCGGCAGGTAGTCGTCCGGCAACGTGTCGGCCACGGTTGTCAGCAGTTGAAATGATTCCTGCGCCTGTGCCAGCGCGTTGGCATCAAGAAGTTCCTCAGCGTGACGCAGAAGGAGGGTGGCTTGCTGGCGTCGCGCCTGCGCCTGTGCGTCGGGCGAACCGGCGCGCTCGGCAATGGCTGCCGCGCGGCGGTTGCGGCGCAGTGCGTCCTCAAGGCGGCTGCGGTCGGCAAGCTCCTCGGCCTCGTCAAGCAGGCCGCTCACAAGCTCAAGCTCTGTCATGGTGTCGGCCTGAAGGAATTCGGCCAACTCGGTCCAGCCCAGGGAAATGGCCTCGCTCGCTGCATCGAACGCAAGCCGCTCGAAGACCGGCACGTCGGCCGGCTCCACAAAGACGATGCGGCTCGTCGAGCGGCTCAGCGCCACGCGCATCTGGTCAATCAGACGGCGGGCTTCCATTTGGGGAACGATGGTGCCGTCTTCATTTTCGGAGAGCGCCTCCACCCGGTCATAGATTTGACCCAGCCCATTTACGAGGATTGTCGCCGCGCTCCAGTCCCTTGATCTCGCGCGCCGCAAAGAGCACCTCCCCAAACGTCTCCTCAGTATCGTGGGTGGCAAGCGTCGCCGCGAGTTCTTCCGTGAGATCGATGACCGCGCGGCCGGGCCGTGCGGCCACTTCGGCAAGAAGCGTTCGCCACGCTTCGGCGCGACCCGCAGCCTCGGGCGGCGGAATGAGAATCGCAAGCCCCGGCTCGGCGTCGGGCTTTCCGCCCGCAAGCACCGGTACAACAGGGCTCCCTTGCCGAGCGCTGGGGCGCAGTTCCTTGGGCAACGACGCGTAGAATCCCCATGAGGCATCAATCAGCCGCGCGAGCAGGGGCGGCGAGCGGCGCTGTTCGCCAAACTCGTGGCGCACGGCGTAGACGCCTACGCGCTCCGCAAGCAAGTCCTTGGTGACGCCCCATTTGAAGCCGGTCGGCTGCACAATCTGCGATTCGTCGCCCGCGATGGTGAGCGCAAACGCGCGCTCGGGGTGGGCGGTGCGCCGCAAATGGGCCATCTCGCCGATGAGCGCAATCTGCAGCAGCGTCAGGTCCTGCACTTCGTCGACGATGATGGCATCGGTGTGCGCGAGCCAGTTGGGCAGGTCGCCCTTGAGCACCTTTTCAAGCGCCTGCGCGGCAAGCACCTGGTCGGTGAAATAGCGGCCGCGCAGCCGCTCGCCCAGCGCGATGGCGGTCTCCGCAGCGCGGGGCTCAAGCCCGCGCAGGCGCGCATAGCGCTCGACATCGATCTGCCCGCCCCGGCGGCGCAGTTGCTCGTCGCGGTGGCGTGGCAACTGGTAACCTTGCGGGAAGGTGCGCCCCACCACTTCGGCGCGCAGTTCGGTGTAGAGCGTCATCGGAAAATCGCGCCACGGCCCAACGTCGCGCGGGTTGAGCGTCTCAAGTTCGCGGCCAAAGGCGCGCAGTTCTGCGTACGGAGTGGAGGTCAGTGCGCCCGCGAAATTGGGCGTTGCCGCGCTTGTCGTTCAACAAATCCTTGACGACGTCGTTGAGCGTATGCACGGTAATGTGGCGGGCAATCTCCGGCCCCAGGCCGTCGAAGATTTCGCGCGCTGATCGCTTGAGGCGCTCTGTGTAGGTGATGTAGCGCACCTTGTTGATTCCGGGGCGCAGCGTGAGGTCGCGCGCAAGGTAGATGAGCGCGACCGACTTGCCGCTGCCGGGCATGCCCTCAAGCAGGTTGAAGGAGACGCCCGGCGCGTCGGCGGAGCGCCCGATTTCGGACTGCTCCTCAAAGCGCGGGTCGAGCAGCCCTACTTCCACCTGTTCGTAGTCCGATGTGCGGCCTACTTCGAGGGTGCGGTCCGTTTCGTCGTGGTGGCGGATCGAGTGAACGAGGATTGCCGGCGTTTCTGAAGCTGTTGACTTGGCCCCGTCGCCACTGCCGCCAAACTCAAGCGTCGTGTCGGCGGCCGGGATCCACCACAGATAATAATGGCTCCCCTGGACGGGGGTGCGCCGCCAGGCGGCGTTGAGGCCCGTGGTCGATTTGACTGTTGGCGTGCGCCCGCGCGTGCCCAGCAGCACCTGCGCCCAGGTTGCCTTGCGCTGTACGGCAAGGGGCACCTGCGAGACGAGTTCGTCGTAGTCGTTGCGGCGCAGCAGACGGTAGGTGCTCATGAGGCCCTGGTCGATTCGTCTATTGCCCGGGGAGTTGCGCCGGCAATTACGCCGTTCTGCACGTGCAGAAGTCGCCGCGCCGGGCGCGCAAGTCGGGCGAGAAGTCCTCCCAGTCGGTGGTGGTGAGGATTGCCTGATTCACTCCGGAGAGGGCCGCCAGCAGCATCGCGCGCCGTGCCGCGTCAAGCTCGCTCATCACATCGTCAAGCAACAGGATCGGCGCGCTGCCTGTGCGCTCTGTCATGACGCGCACCTCGGCCAGCTTGAGCGCGAGCGCGGCCGAGCGCTGCTGGCCGCGGCTGCCATAGAGGCGCATATCGCGCCCATTCACCAGGAAGCGGAAGTCGTCCCGATGCGGGCCGTAGAGTGTGGTCCCGGCGTCGAGTTCGCGCAAACGGCGCTGGTTCACCTTGTGGCCATAGTGGCCCTTCACGGTGTGCGATGACAAATCAGGCAAGGCGCGCTCGGCCAGCGCGGCGGCGTGGCGCTCGTTGTCCAGGTGACCAAACTCCGTTTCGCTCAAGTGGCCGGGATTGAACGAGGGCAGGTACTGCAGGTGCAACTGCTCGCGCCCCTGGCTCAATTCGGCGTGATGCGCTGCGGCGATTGTCTGCAGTTCGCGCAGCAGCCGATAGCGCGCCGCCACAACCGTGCTGCCCAGGGTGATGAGCTGTTCATCCCAAAAACCCAACTGGTCTTCGGTGGAGACGGGTGTGGGCGCTTCGCGTTCGCGCAACATGCGCAAGAGGCTGTTGCGCTGCTCGACTACTTTCTGGTATTGCGCCAGTGCGCGGCAGTAGGTGCGGTCCATCTGGCAGAGCGCGATGTCAAGGTAGCGGCGGCGGTCGCTCGGCGACCCATCCACAAGGCGAATGTCCTCGGGCAGAAAGAGGACCGCGCGCAACATCCCCACAAGGTCGATCGCGCGCTTGTTGACGCCGTTGATGCGCACCTGTTTCTTGAAGGTGGCGCCATCCTCGCGCGGCGTTAGCAGAATCTCCAGGTCGAGGCCGCGCTCATCGGCAATCACATGCGCCGAGACGCGCGCAAAGGGGATGGGTTCGTCGCCCGCCTGCCAGTCCACCACCTCGCGCTCGCTCAGCGCATGGACCGGCTTGCTGGTGGCAAGAAAGTAGATCGCCTCAAGCAAGTTCGTCTTGCCCTGCGCGTTGGCGCCCTGCAACAGCGTAAGCGGGCTGTCGAAGTCCAGTTCCAGCAGACGATAGTTGCGGAAGTGAGCAAGCGAGAGGTGAGCAAGCTGCATCAGCGCACACCTGCCACTGCATTGACGCAAAGGCGCAAAGGCGTAAAGGAAACGCAGAGAACATTTTTGACGCAAAGGCGCAGAGGCGCAGAGGAAGCGCAGAGAAAAGCGAAAGAGTTCGGGCGAGGCGATTCAGAATCGCCCCTTGCCCTTGCTGTTCTCTGCGTTTCCTCTGCGCCTCTGCGCCTTTGCGTCAATGTAGTTGTTCATCGTGTTCTCACGAGGCGCGGCTTGAGCGTAAGGTCGGCGACAAGCAGCTCGATCTCGAGTTCCGGCTCGGCGCCGGTGACCATTGCCTGGTTTGCATCGAGAAGACGCTCCATGATCTCCTCCAGGTCCTCGTTGCTGTAGGAGGCCGCGACGCGCAGCGCCTTGGTGACCGGGTATTCGCTGCGTGAACCGACGGCCTTCGCAATCTCCTTCACGTCGCGCAGGCCCCCTTCCTGCGCCGCCTTGACGCGCAGGATCAATCGGTAGTTGGCCGCAATCATACCGAGCATCGAGAAGGGTGTCTGGTCGCTCGCCCACAATTCGGCAAGGGTGTGAAAGGCCTTGGCGCTGTTGCGATCGCTCAGGCCATCGGTCAAACCCCAAATCGCCTCCTCGCCCGTGTCGGCCACGAGCAGGCGCACATCGCTATCAGTCACGGGGCGATTGCCCGCGTAGAGTGCAAGTTTCTCCAGTTCATTGTCAAGCCGGCGCAGGTCGGGACCGACGCGATCGACGAGCAACTGGACAACCGATCCCTGCAGCCGCAAGCCTTTGGTCGCGGCGTGCTCCTGTATCCACGGCTGGAGCGGCTTTCCATACTTGGATGCCCCTGGTGTCGGCAGGTCGTACTGCGCGGCCACGTCTTTAGGCAGCCCGGTAAGCAACTTCAGGTCCATCTCCATGCGCCCCTTGCCGGCGCTCTCGGATCCATCGCTGCTGTCGGCCTCCTGCGCCTTGCCCTTGGCGGCGCGGCGTGCCGGCAACTGGTCGTAGAGAATCAACCCGGTTTCGGCGGGCAGGTCGCGCAGCGCACTGACGAAGGCGCCGTACTCGACGTTGGCCGCGCTGGACTCATCCTTGGAGCGTGAAATGCGGTCACGCAGCGTTGCCAGATAGCCGCGCACAATCAGCAAGCGTGGCTCGGCGAAGAGCGAGACCGTCATCGCCGCGGCCATGATCTCGGGCCCGCGCGTCTGCGTGCCGTCAATCTCCACCGTGTTGGCGGCAGCGCCTGCCAGTGCCGCGGCCTTGTCTGCCTCCGATGGCGTCCGCCCGTCTTCGCTGTAGGGAGCCAGCGCCTGCGCGGCAAATTCCCGCTTGATTGCAGAAATCTGCTGGGCAGCAAGGAATTCGTCGCAGTTGAGGAGGAGGTGGATCATGGCTGGTGGGGTGAGACTGATTATTGATGACCGATAATTGGGTGGCTGGGTGATAGGCTAATTGGTTGACAGGTTTATTGGTTTATAGGGTGATGGGTTGATTGGTTTATGGGTTGACGCTTGCCGATTGAATGGACTCGAATCGGATGTGGCGGGTCGGAGAACACAGGCGCCGGCCACGTGGCCGGCGCTCTCCACCTAAATGCGACCCACGAGGCCGGCGCCAGACTGTCCCATAGACCTTCCGCAGCAGCCGCGACGCGTGTCATCAAGCGATAGGTCAAAGTGGCACGAATCACCCAATCGACCAATCATCCGATCACCAATCACCCAATTATCAGTTACCCCAATTATCAATCACCGGTCATTTACTGCTGCGTCCGCATCTCCACAAAGCTCGTCTTGCCCGCCTCAACGGCCACTTCGGCGGCTACACGCTCGCCATTGACGACGGCCACGAGGTAGTAGACACCCGCGGGTACGGCATCCATCGCGCTTGTCTCGCCAAAGGATGGATCGGGGTTGATGCTCTCGTTGTCGGGATAGTTCTCCAGCACGCGCGCCCATGTCGCAAGGTTGCCCTCGAAGCGGGCCAGGGTCACGCGGGCGTTGGGCCATGTGCGCCCATCGGCCGAGAGCAGACGCACGGCCACGGCGCCATCGCCGGGCGGCGGCTCCACCCACAGATAGGGGTTCACGCTCGCCTCGTAGGTGTTGGCGCCAACGCGCATCTCCACATGCAGGTGTGGGCCAATCGCGATGCCCGTCATCCCCACCATGCCGACAATGTCATCGGGCTGCACCCGCTGCCCCTTCTGGACCGTGACTTCACTCAAGTGGCCATAGAGCAGATAGACGTCCATCTCACCGCCGGCGACGGCAAGCCGCCGATCCAGCTTGATGACGACTGCGTTTCCATAGAAGTTGGGGTAGGGACCGAGCACGTCAGGGTCGTCCAGTCCGGCGTGAACAACTTCGCCCGTCGTCGCTGCGCGCACCGGCGTGCCAAACGCGTTGGCGATGTCCATGCCGTGGTGCGGGCGATAGCGTCCGCCACCCGTGGAGCCAAACTGGTAGGAGGGTGCCGCGATTTGATTCTGCACAAAGCCGGGATGGGGCCGCCCCACCCAAAAATGCGTGCCATCGCTCGGCGCAAATGAAGACCACGCACGCCCGGGCGCAAGCGCAATCGGGATCTCGGTGGGTGCAGGCAGCGCCGTCGGGACTGGCGTGGCGATGTCCGGGAACTTGGCTACGGCCATCGCGGGAAGAATACGCGGGCGCGAAAGCTCGTCCAGCGAAAGCGCGGCGATGGGCGCACCGCCATTGCGCTCCGACTCGAGCGCGGGCAACACGATCGGTTGCCCGAGCGAAACCACAGGCGCCTGGAAATCTGTCTCGGCTTCCGCTGCATCCGGACGTTCGGCAGCCACCAGTGGATCACGGAAGAGCAGCCGCTCCACTGCGGAACTGGGCGTCGGGGTGACAATGTCGAGGTTGAAGGGGAATCCGGCGCGTGATGGGTCGACAGCGCCTTCACCCCCGCCTGTTGCGGCGCGCCCCGCCATTGATCCGGCGAGCAGCGCAAGCTCCGCAAGCGGGGTGGCGGTCGGTTGATTGGCCGGGTTCACCACGGCGAGGCTGGCGGCAAGGCCCGTGGGAGAGGGTACTGCGGTTGGCGCAGTTTCGATGGTGGCTATCGCGAGCGCGTCAACGGCTGCTGAAGCGCTCTCCGCCCCATTTGCCGCTGCGGGAGTGGCAATCGCGTTGGGCTGCATGAATGCCGCCGCCAGCGCAAGCGCTGACGCTGCCCCCACAAACGCCCACGGAAGCAACCGGCTCGAACCAGGCGCGCTTGTCGCTTCACCGTAGACAACAGCGCGCGGGTCCCATGCGCCGATGGTGACGACTTCACCCGGCGCAAGCAGCAGCCGACGCGCGTCGGCAGCGGGTCGCGAGTCAAAGATCGCGCCGTCGGCCTGCGCGGCCGTATCCGAAGCATCCAGCACTACCAGCGCGGGCAGCACAACGCCGCCAACGAAGCGCAGTCTTGCACCATCAATGCGCGCGCGGCGTGGCCATGAGCATCGGCGCCCGCTCTGCTTCCCGCGCCGGAGTTGCTCCGGCAACGTTTTCCGCAGTGCCGGCTTTCGGCTCCACTTCAGCCATTGTTGCGAGAGAGGGCGCTGCGTCGTCATCGATTGCAAGCACTTCACCGGTCACATCGGCGCTGGAACCCGCCTCAAACGCACCTGCGGCCAGTAGCTCGGCGTGCAGCGTCGCGGCAGGCAAGCTCTCGTCGTTCGTCGAGGCAGCATGTGACGCACTTTCGGCAACCGCGACCATCATCAGATCGCTGGCAGGCGCAGACTCATCAACCGCTGCAAACGCCTCCACAACTGCCGGCGCGTCGGCGGCATCAAGTGCCACGCTGGCGACGGCCGCGACTTCGGGGCCGGCGGACTCGCCCACGACCTCCGCAGCAACGAGCTCGGATTCCGCCGGTGTGGAGAGAACGACGGCGAACGCCTCCTCCGTCACCGGCTCGACGGACTGTGCGCCTGTTTCAGTCATCGCAAATACAGCCGGGGTGCTTTCCAGTCCGACTTCGCCGCTCTCAACCCGCGCGGGAACTGGGCTTCAGGTAGATCGACCGCCACGTCAAAGGTCGCCGTCGTGCGCTGCAGGCTGCTGGTTGTCCCCGAACGCATAGTCGCCACATCGGACGCAGGCGGCGTGACCATGTCCACCGTGGATGGACGACCCGAAGCCCGCGCTTTGGGCAGCAGGTCACCATCCGCAGCTTGCAGAGCGCCCTGCCCTGCGGCCACGCTCGATGCTGCGCCGGTGGTGGATGGCGGCCCTGACCCCTTGAGCTGTGCTAAACTGGAGTAATCAGGGATCACCAGGGCGCCGCGTGGCTTACCCACCAGCCGGCGCCCCCATGACGAGGCCTCCATGCTGTGAACGACTTCGGCGCCGAAACACCATTGGATGAGTCGGGCAATGCCCTCGGGTTCGCGACGGGGGAGACCGTCGGTGACATTCTCGCGTTGAACGCTCTTCACGTGGATATCTTTACACTATTCCCGCACATGTTCGCGGGGCCTTTCGACGAGAGCATTATTGCCCGCGCCCTTGCCAACGGACTGCTTTCGGTGGCGCTTCACAACATTCGCGACTATACAATCGACCGCCACCACGTTTGCGACGACACTCCCTACGGCGGCGGCGGCGGCATGGTTATGAAACCTCAGCCCATCGTCCGCGCCGTGGAGACTGTACTGTCACGTGATGCCGGATGGTCGTTGCCGGCGGATGATGTCTATGTGAATCTGCCGCCTTGGGACGGCGAGCAGCGCGTCACTCCGCCACAAGGCGTACCCGTGATTTTGCTTTCGCCGCAAGGGCGGCCGCTTACGCAGGCCATCGCCGCCGAACTCTCTGCCGCTCCTCGGCTGGCCCTCATCTGCGGCCGCTACGAAGGCGTGGACGAGCGGGTGCGCACGCAGTTAATCACCGACGAAATCAGTATCGGCGACTATGTCCTCAGCGGCGGCGAACTGGCAGCCATGGTCATTGTTGACGCAGTTACCCGGCTTCTGCCCGGCGCGCTGGGTTACGCCCTCGGCGCCCACCAGGACAGCCATTCGCCGGGCATGGGCGGCTTGCTCGAAGGGCCGCAGTATACTCGCCCGCTTGTCTTTCGCGCTGGAACCCGTTCCCGACATTCTGATGAGTGGCCACCACGCCAATGTTGAGCGCTGGCGGCGCGAACAATCTCTACTTCACACGCTGCGCAGGCGGCCCGATATCCTGGCGCGCGTCTCGCTGAGTGCCAGGGACAAGCTCTTCCTTGCCCAACACGGTTGGAAGCCCGAATCGGCCTCATTATAGTCGTTCAACCCCACGCAACCAATCCGCCCGGTGCGGGGACGTTCGGCCCTCTAACAGGGAGACCGGGTTGCCACGCAACTTTGCGCCGAGCTTGGCGCATTTCTCCCCTGCCGTCGGCTACTCCCGGCGCCTTTGCGTCGCGATTTGAGATGCGCAGGATTTGCGGCGAAGCAGCGCACGTGGTATTCTGCTTTAGTTGCACTCGAGCAGCAGGCGCACGCTAGCGCGCGCCGCTTTCTGCTCATCTCGTGTCCACTGCCCCTGCATGGAGAACCGGCATTGCGCCGCATGCGGTTTGCATGTTGAAGGATTACCGACCATGACCAATGCATTGATGGAATCGCTCAGACCGCAAGCCAACCCCAACCTGCCTGAACTGCGCACGGGTGACTCTGTGCGCGTGCATCAGCGCATTACCGAAGGACGCAACGAGCGCGTCCAGGTCTTTCAGGGTGTCATCATTGCCATGCATGGCGGCACGACCCCGGGTGCGAGCTATACGGTGCGCCGCACCGGTGCGCACGGTGTTGGGGTGGAGCGAACCTTCCCGATTTTTGCCAAGAACATTGACAAAGTGGAAGTGCTGCGCAATGCCAAAGTGCGCCGCGCCCAACTCTACTACATGCGCGAGCGCCAGGGCAAGGCGGCCCGCCTCAAGGAGAAGCGCTTCCTGCAGGTCTAGGCCCGGGAGCACGCTTCACGTGACAAGTACTACAGGACGCCGGTGCGCGCACCGGCGTCTCTTGTTATTCCCGGTGCAAACCTGTGCCATCGCAATCATGAGCAAACCGCAAACCGCCGCCAACCTATCGGTCGTCATTCCTAGCCTTGCTGCCGAGCAGGCGCTGTGGGAACAAGGCATTCTGCACATCGCGGGGATTGATGAGGCCGGGCGTGGCGCGCTGGCCGGGCCGGTTGTCGCAGCAGCCGTGATTGCGCCACCATTCTGCACGCTGGAAGGCATCTGGGCGGCGGTGCGCGACAGCAAGCAGCTTGCCCCTGCAAGGCGCGAACTGCTTGCAGCAGAGGTGCGCGAATGCGCCCTGGCATGGGGCGTGGGCGTCGTTTCGGCTACCGAGATTGACGGTACGGGGATCGCTCCGGCCACGCGCAAGGCCATGGCGCTTGCCGTTGAAATGGCCGCGCAACGTGTGGAACCCGACTATTTGCTAATTGACTGGGTGCGCCTGCCTGCGCTTTCACTGCCACAGCAGAGCCTCGTCAAGGCCGATGCGTCGATCGTCTCCGTCGCGGCGGCGTCGATCCTGGCCAAGGTGCATCGGGATGCCCTGCTATGCGCCTGTGCGGGTGACTTCCCCGCCTACGGCTTTGCCGCGCACAAGGGGTACGGCACGGCGCAGCATCTCGCCGCGATTGCAGCCTACGGGCCCTGTGCGATCCATCGCCGCACCTTCGCCCCCTTCACCCAACCCGGCCTGCTTGACGATGTGTCTGAGCTAAAGAACTTCGATACGTAGTAAAACAGCTTTGACGCAAAGACGCAAAGACGCAAGAAAACGCAGAGAACACGCAACGACCAACTCCCGACGCCCAACTGCCGACTCCCCACTCCCGACTGCCCACTCCCGACTCCCGACTCCCGACTCCCGACTCCCGACTCCCGACTCCCGACCACCGACTCCCGCCCCTCACACCGAAAGCGCCAGCAGCGCCTGCGCAAGGTAGTAGGTTGCCATGACGACCAGCGGCGCAAGGCGAAAGGGACGGCGAAAACGGTCCCACGCCAGCGCTGAATCCGACGCCACAAAGCTGAGCGCGCCAAGCGCCGCCAGCCCGGCATTGCGGCTTCCCGTATCGATCCACCAGCCCGCCGCCAGCCACGCCATGCAGAGGATGACGCCCATGTAGGCGGCGACAGCCGCGCGCAGCGAATCCGGCACATGCGGCCAGAGCAGCGCGACCATGAGTGCACCATAGGCAAGTGCGAGCGCGGCGAGCCACCACGGGCCGCCCGGCCCTTGTTGGGTGAGGAATGCGCCCGCGTAGAAGAGGTGTGCAATCAGAAATGCTGCCAGACCGGGGACGAACCGTTTCTCGCCCGAGGCGAGGAAGATGTCGCCAATCATGGAGAAGAGCAGGCCGGCAAGAATCAGGCCGCGGTAGAGCGAGGAAAGCGGCGGTGAGGCCGTGGCGGCCACAAGCACGAAAAGCGCGATTGGCAGCGGCTTGAGCCAGAAGGCCGCCCGAGGCCATCCGGCCAGGCGCGCAACAATGTGCGCGCCTGCCAGCAGCGCAGCCAAGCCCAGGAGCGGCAGATATTCCATACTTGTGCTCCTCTACTGTTTCTGCCGACAGCGCACGCAGAACGGTTGCCTGCGCTCGAGCTGCCCGCTCCGTTACTGCTTGCCCGCGGTGCGCGCCATGAATTTGGCGCGGTCGACGATCATGCGCTCATGCTGGCCCTCGCCGATGGTCTCCTTGTCGTCATAGGCAAGCACGCGAAAGGTGAGCCGCCGACCTTCAATGAGCATGAGGCGCGCGACGGCGCGTACGTTTGCGCCGACGGGTGTGGCAGCGAGGTGGCGCACTTCCACGTGCACGCCCACAGAGGTCTGGCCTTCGGCAAGATACGGCGCAAGGGCCGCGACCGCCGCCTCTTCCATCAGCGCGATCATGGCAGGCGTAGCGAAGACCGCAACGTCGCCGCTGCGCAATGCAAGCGCCGTATTGTTTTCGATTACCTGTGCCGCAGCCTCTCCCGAGATTCCTGGGTGCAGCGCATCAGTGGCCGGATTTTCCATCGTTTGAGATTCCCCTTCGCAGACATATCGCGTTTTCAACGCGAACCATTCATCTTCTACACCACGGCCAGTATACGCTAGTTGCACCCGATAGCCCCCGGTTTTCGACCGCCGCGCGCCGCAGTGATACACTTTGGCCATGGCAGAACCATTGCGGCTATTCGTGAGTGCAACCACCGATCTCGATGCCGAACGCGCGGCAATCGGCCGTGCGATTGCCGGCTTGCCCGTGCAGATCGCCATCGAGATTCGTCGCACACCCGCAGCGGGTGCGCCTATCGATGACATCCACGAACGCATTGGCAATGTGGACCGCGTCTACTTTCTCTTCGGCGCGGACATCACCGCACCCGCCGGGGCTGAGTGGTTTCTGGCCTGGAAACTCGAGCGATCGGTCATGGCGCTGCGCCGACGGCCGCAATCCACGCACCTCACCCCTGCCGGCCACGACTTCGTGCGCGCCGCCTTTGTGCGGTGGACGCCCTTTGGCGATGCCGTGGAAGCGTCTCGCCTGGTGGCGCTGGATGTGATTGGGATACTCCTGCACCCTGCCAATCGCTATGGGCTGAGTGTGCTTGATCTGGAACAACTCTCTGCCCACAGGGAGAACCTCAAGCGGCAGGCGCCGCCGGCGGCATCACGGCCCACCGAGCCGGGGGGCGCGCAGGGCGGTGGAGTGCTGCTCGATATGGGCCATCGTGAACCGTTGCTGGGTGTTGCGCTGGACGACAGCTCCAAACCGTAGGTCCGTGATGCGAGCACGTGCGGCGCGGCCTGCGGCAAACTGAAATCGAGGATGGGATGGGCATCAAAGAGACTTTGACTGGACAGGCAGCGCAGTGGATGCTTGAGCGACCCGGGCGCAAGCGCACCCTTCACGAATGGGCAGGCGCAATGGAGCACTCCGGCAAAGAGATTGAAGCGCTCACTGCCGTTGCGAACAATCCCGAAAAAGCTGCAGTGACCCTGCGCCACGTGACAGGTATCGAGGCGTGGGGACAAAGCAGGCTGCGCGTCTTCCTCGGCGCGCCGCTGCACATGGACGAATACGACAGCTACGCGCCCGCCGCCGATCTCGATTTGCCGACGCTGCGCGCTGCCTTTGCAGCGACGCGCGCCGGCACGGTTTTGCTGGCCGATCAGCTGGCTCAGGCAGCAGTTTCTGAGACCGTTACCGTAATCCACAACACCTTCGGCCCGCTTACGGCGCGGGGCTGGCTCGCATACCTCGACAGCCACGCCACGCGTGAGGCATCGCGCATCAAGTGACCAATTCGCACGTCGCATCCAGCCGGACGCGTGACGTCTGCGCAAACGCAACTTCACCGCGCCACTGTGGCGTGATGCCGGCCTCCCGCGGTACTTCCTCCGGAGTCCTGTGAACACGCACGCTGCAGAACCTGCGCGGCTGGGTCTTTGGGCGCTGCTGCTCCTCTGCCTTTTTGCGTGCGCGCCCGGTTTGTCGCCGCTGCTCTGGCAGAGTGAGCAGGGCTTCGTGGGCGCGTGGAATGTGGCCAGCCCCGCAGCCCTCGCCAATGTTGCGGTCGCGCCTGATTTCTGGCGCGGGCTGGGAATCGGTGCGCTGCTTCCTGCCCAACCACTGCTGCTGCTCGGGTTGAAACCAGCGGTTGCCGTGCAGTGGGTGCTGCTGTCGTGCCTGGTGATTGGCGCGCTGGGCATCTACGCGTGGCTACAGGAGCGCCTGGGAGATCGGGCGGCCGGGCTTGCCGGCGGCGTATACTTGCTGCTGCCGGCCGTGCTGACGACGGTCTACGTCCGCGGCAGCCTGGGAGATGCGCTGATTCTGGCGCTGCTCCCGCTGGCGCTCGCCGCAGTGCGCGTCTTTGCCGCTGAACGCACACCGTTGGGGGCAGCCGTCGCGCTCGTGGCCATCCTTTGGATGGTGCGCACCGTGGCGGGTATTGCCCTATGCGCAGCCCTGCTGCTTGCGCTTTATGCGCTTCTGGTGGAGCAAAGCCGCCCGGCGCTTCTGCTCGTAGTGGGTAGTGCGGCCGCCGGTCTGCTCAGCCTGATCCCGGCATGGGGCATCCACGCAGCGCCACAGATTCCCTTTGATAGCCAGTTCTCGGCGCTCAATGGCTTGCTGCGCACAGGCTGGCTTGCCGGCGCGCCGCTGCAGATCGGCGTGGTGGCCTTTGCGCTTGCCGGCGCGGCGCTTGTGGGGATGGTGGCGCTGCGCAGCCCTGTGGATGTGTATCCGGGAAGCAACCGTCGCCTGCTGATCTTCAGCCTGGCAGGGACAACTTTGCTCTTCGCGCTCACGCTGGGCTGGAGCGCCCCCCTGTGGCGCATAACAGGGGCAGACCAGCTGCAGGCAGCGCCGTGGCAAGCCGGATTGCTTGCCGCGCCCCTGCTTGCTGCTGCGGCGGGCTGTGCGCTGCTCTACTTCACTGATTTGTGGCGCCCCACGTGGTACGGCGCGACGGTGCTTGTGCTATTGTTGGCCGCACAACCTTATCTGACGCCGGAATACACGGCTGTGCAACCGCCCATCCAGCCCTTCGCGACGCTGGGCAGCCCGCAAGTCGCCGTGCTGGCAGCAACTGTCGATGAGAGCGCCCCGGCTGCGGACGGCACACGGCAGGCCACGCTCGCGCTCGACTGGCAGGCACTCGCGCCGCTGCCCTTTGATGCCGATCTCTTCTTCCAGGCACTGGACACAAGTGGGGAGAACCCGCGCGTTGTCGCGCAGCTTGACGCCCCACCCATCGCCGATCGCCCTGCAACCACCTGGCGCCAGGGTGACCTCTTTGCCGAGAGTTATGTGCTCGATCTTCCCGCCGACGCGCCGCAAGGGCTGACCTACTACGTCGGGCTCTACAACTGGGAGGACGGTGCGCGTCTCCCCGTCAACGCTGGTCTGGCCGACAAGTTGATCCTCTATGGCCGCTAACCCCGCCGCACTCAAGCGCGCACCGGTGCTCGCCAATGATCAAGCTGCGGATCCGCCCCTCTGGCGCGATCCGCTCTTTGGCCTGGCGCTGCTGCTGACGATGTTTGCTGTGGCGCCCTTTCTGCTGCCCGGTTACTTCTGGGGCGCAAACGACGCCGCGCCATCACGTCTACTTCCTCCATCAGTTCGATCGCCTGGTGGCTGACGGAATCTGGTGGCCGCGCTGGAGCCCGGACTTTGCCTTTGGCTACGGCTATCCCTTCTTCAACATCTACGGACCGCTTAGCCATTTTCTTGCCGAATTGCTTCACCACTTCCTCAATTTCGGCTTCACTGCTGCAATCGAGGCGATCTTCGTCCTGAGCATTGTCGCGAGCGCGGCCGCCATGTTCATTGGCGTGCGGCCGTGGGGCGGGCGCCCCGCTGCGCTGGTGGCGGCGGTGGTCTACACCTATTTGCCTTATCATCTGCTCAACCTCTATGTGCGCGCCAACCTTGCCGAGAGCATGGCCTTCGTCTGGCTGCCCCTGTGCCTGTGGGCCGTGCGCGGCGCCGTGGTTCGCCCGGGCGTGCGCTGGATCATCGCCGCGGCGCTCAGCTATGCCGCGCTGATGCTCACGAGCAATCTCGTGATTGTTCTCTTCACTCCATTCCTCGGCCTCTACGTGCTGCTCATCGCCTGGCTCCATGCCCTGCCCGAGGGCGCGACTGCTTCCCTTGGACGCAGATTCGGCGCGGCGGTGCGGCGCGCGCTCTGGCCGATTGCCGGGCTGGCCGCCGGGCTGGCACTCAGCGCCGTCTTCTGGATTCCCGCCGTTCTCGAGCAGAAATACGTGCGCGTGGACCAGTGGTTTGCCGGGCGCTACGACTACCGCCAAAACTTCGTCTATCTGCAGCAACTCTTCAGCCCCCACTGGGGTTTCGGCGTGAGCGAGCCCGGCCCGCTCGACCCAATCAGCTTTCAGATTGGCGCGGCGGCGCTTGTGCTGGCCGTGCTGGGGCTGATTGTGCAGTGGCGACGCGCGGGACGGCTGCGCTGGGAGCTTGCCTTCTATGCCGGGGCAGCGCTCTGCTCGGTCTTCTTCGCCTTGCAGGTGGCGGCCCCGCTCTGGGAGTTGCCGCTGCTCGGGGCGTGGCTGGGCGTTGCGCAGTTCCCATGGCGCTGGTTCAGCGTCATGGCGCCGTTTCTGGCCATGCTGGGTGGTTTGCTGGTTGCGGATTTTCCATCTGCTGCGCCTGCCCCGGCACTGGAGGAACAGTCGCCCGCCCGCGGGCGCATTCCTGCGGCGATCGCGCTCTGCGCGGTTGTCATTCTGGCGAGTTATCCCTATCTGCAGGTGCAGATCAGCGAAGCCGCCGAGGGTCCGGTCAGCCTCGCCGGCCTCATGCGCTTTCAGCAATCCTCCGACGAAATGACAGGAAGCACCGCGTGGGTGAAGGAGATTCCACGCTGGAGCCCCATGGCCGACTACTATATTCAGCAGGAGGCGGCGGGGCAACCCGACAAGCCCGTGGACACGCTGCTCGACTATAGCGTCTTCGACTACAAGACCTTTGGGGCCGAATCCGTCGCGCACAACAGCATCTCTGAAGAGGTCTACTACAACAATCGTGCATCGCAGCCGCAAACGCTTGTCTACAACCAGTTCTACTATCCCGGCTGGCGCCGCCTGGCTGCTTGACGGCGAACACGGCGCGCCCGTGCGCGAGTTGCCCATTACGCCCGAAACCACAGGCACGCTCGGCCGCATGACGGTGGCCGCTCCGCCTGGCGAAGGTTACATCCTGCTTGCTTATGGCGACACGCCGCCGCGCACCGCAGGCCGCTTGATCAGCCTGGCGACCGTCGCGCTTCTGCTCGCACTTGCCATTTGGACAGCGTTCCGCCATTGGCAAACCCGCAATCGGCCCAACTCCCCCACAGAGGACGCACCGCAATGAGCAGAACCCAAACGCGCACGCAAGTGCGCCGCCCAACTGTCGAGAGCGACGAAGTCGCAACACTTGCCGCCCGCTACGGCGACCCCGAACGCTGGACCGTGGCGCTCGAGGCCGACGAGTACACCCGCCCCTATCGCTTCAGCGACAGGAGCGACCGTCGCGCCGAGGCCGTCTTCGCCGTGCAGGATCAATCCGGTGGCATTTGGCTGCATGCCAAGGCCCACTATCCCAGCCACATTTACCGGCTGCCTTCCGGCGGGATCAACTGGCACGAGGATGTGGAGCAGGGATTGCTCCGCGAAATTGCAGAGGAAACCGCGCTGCCTGTGCGCATCGAACGCTTCCTGGGGCTGATTGAATACGAGTTCCACCACGAGAATCAGGTGGCGCACTTTGCGAGTTATGTCTTCCTGATCCACAGCTTTGGCGGCGCGCCACGCCCCAATGCGCACGAGGCGATTACCGACTTTCGCCTCGTGCTGCCGAGCCAGCTTACGCAGACCGCCGCCGACTTGCGCAATCTGATTGGGGATCGTCGTGGCTGGGGACAGTGGCGCGCCATCGCCCACGATCTTGTCTACAGCGCACTGTTGGGGGGTAAGGCAGGCAGTGCGCCATAAGTGTTGGTACTGCGGAATCGGAGGGAGCAGTAGTATGTGCGCAACATCCTGCCTTTTCCCTGCTGTTCCCGTTGTTTCCGTGTACCAGCACTTTTTGCCGTTTGCTCTCTACTCCCTTGCCTTGAGACTTTCAGTTTCACACCGGCACGGGTTTAGCTCTCCGGGGGCAATCAGGGGTGCGTGTCAATCTCTGGTATACTTGGTGCCGTTGTCTCGTCACTGCACAATTTCGGACCGGCTATGAACTACGTACGCACAAAACTTGATTGCTGGTGTGAGGGTGTACTCGAGGCCGGCTGGTTGGCGGCCCTTGTCATTGCCCCCCTCTTCTTCAATGTCTTTTCGAGCCGCGTCTTCGAGCCGGACAAGGTCAGCCTCCTGCGCACGATCGCGCTGGTGATGGCGCTGGCCTGGCTCATCAAGATCGCCAATGGCGGCTATCCCTGGCTTCCACCCTGGCGATCCACACCGGAAGCCGAGCCGCCAACGCCGCGCGAAGCGACGCGCCTTATGTGGCGCAATCCCTTCTTCATCCCCGTTGTCGCGCTCATTGCCGCCTATTTGCTCAGCACTCTCTTCAGCCTCGCACCTTTTGTCTCGTGGTTCGGTTCCTACCAGCGTCTTCAAGGCACCTACAGCTTCCTGACATACGTGACAATCGCACTGCTGGCGGCCTCGGCCCTGCGCAGCCCAGACCAGGTTCGTCGCCTGCAACATGCGGTCATCGTGACAAGTGCGCCGATCGCGATCTACGCGCTCATTCAGCATTGGGGATGGGATCCGCTGCCGTGGGGCGGTGATACGACACGCCGCGTGACTGCCAACGCAGGCAATGCGATCTTCCTCGCCGCCTACCTCATCATGGCCTTCTTCCTGACCCTCGAGCGCATCTACACCTCCTTTGCCGCGCTCGTGAAGATGGGCGACGACGCCCCGCGGCCACGACATGCTCACGGCGCTCGCCGGTGGCACCTACGTTGTCATCCTGATCGTGCAGACACTGGCTATCGTCTGGACGCAAAGCCGCGGCCCCTGGCTGGGGCTCTTCTTTGGCGGCTACCTCTTCGTGCTGCTGGTGTTGATTGCACTGCGGCCGCGTCGCTACCTGGCAGCGGCGGCCGCATGGGTTGGCGTGGGCATTCTCGGCGTCGTGCTGATCTTTGCCATGAACACGCTGCCATTCTTTGCCGGGCTGCGCGATGTGCCCTATTTGGGTCGCCTTACCCAGCTTCTTGACCAGGAGAGCACCACCGCACAGGTGCGCACGCTCATCTGGCAGGGGTCATCAGAATTGGTGACACCCCACCCCGCGCTTGTGCGGCCGGATGGCGAGGCCGACAGGATGAACTTCCTGCGTCCGCTCGTGGGCTACGGCCCCGAGGCGATGTGGGTGGCCTTCAACAAGTTCTACCCCTCCGACCTGGCGCAGGTGGAAGCGCGCAACGCCAGCCCCGATCGCTCGCACAACGAGACGTGGGACAGCCTGGTGATCACGGGTCTTTTGGGTTTCCTGGCCTATCTGGCCGTCTTCATCTCGATCTTCTACTGGGCGCTGCGCTGGCTGGGGCTGCTTGTCAATCGCAGGGACTCGATCCTCTTCTTTGCCCTGCTCTTTGCCTCTGCGCTGGCGGCAAGCGTTGGTTTCTACTTTTATGATGCGCACCAACTGCGTCTCTTTGGCGTGGCCTTCCCCGCCGGATTGATGTTTGGCCTGCTCGTCTACGTCATGGCCGCAGCCTTCCTTCACCCCGACTTCCGCCCCGACCCTGCCGACGTGCCGCGCCAGTTGTTGATCGTGGCGCTGTTGACGGCAATTGTGGCGCACTTCGTCGAAATCCACTTCGGGATTGCCATTGCTGCCACACGCACCTACTTTTGGGTCTACACGGCGCTGCTTGCAACGCTGGGTCTGCGCTGGTCGGCGGTTGAAGCGGTGAGCGTCACGCTCGACGTCGCGAGCGACGAGTTCGATTTCGAAATGGTTGCCGAACCCGTGCGTAGCACCAAGAAGAGCCGCGTGGTCGTCAAGGCGCCTGCCGCGCCGCTCCGCGCAAGAGCCATTGCCCTGGACGCCACTCACCGTAGCCACCGACGCGCTCATTTTCCTGACATCGGTCTTTCTCTTCACCACCAACAGCCGCGGGCTCAGCAATGCGAGCGATATCTTCTTCGGCAGCGTCACGCGCGTCGTGCGCAGCGGGCAGGATGTATCGAGCGCGCGTATGCTCTACCTGCTCTTCTTCACCTGGCTCTTTGCGCTCATGCTGGGGCTTGCGGCCGATCTACTGCGCCGCCGCACGCTGCCGCCCCTGGGCTGGTGGGTCCGCGGTGCTTGTCCACTTTGCCGTGGTATGGGGCTCCTGGCTCGTCTACGGCCTTGTGCAGGGTGCGCGCGTCGCACCCGTTGTCCTGCCCCCGGGGCTTTCGGCCACCGAGCAACTCAACTACCAACTGGATCGGGTGGGCGGCCACTTCGCTGCGTTCACCGTCGTCCTCATCATCTGGATTGTGGCCGCGGCCGTCGTGTATGCCTGGAATGCGCTCACTGATGCCCGGCTTCCCTTTGGCAAGCGCCCGATCCTCGGGATTGGCGCGGGTGTCGTCGTGGCAATCGGTGTCTTCGCCATTGTCTCGTTCGTCAACATCGGCCTGGTGCGCGCCGACATCATCTACAAGCAGGGGCAGCAGTTCGACAGCCAGCGCAATTGGGTCAACAGCGTCGAGCTTTATCGCCGTGCGCTGGCCGCACGCGAAACCGAAGACCACTACATGCTCTTCCTCGGGCGCGCGCTGCTCGAGCAGGCCAAGGCGACCACGGGAACCGACGGTACCGTCGACTTTCCTGAAAATCCCACGCTGAGCGACGTGCTTGACCTGCGCCCCGAACAGGTTTCGCTCATGGGGCGGCAGCAACTGCTGCGGGCCGCCGAGGCCGTGCTGCTCCAGGCGCAGAAGGTTAACCCACTCAACACCGACCACACGGCGAACCTGGCGCGCCTCTACCGCACCTGGGCGGATCTGAGCACGGACAATGCGGACCTGCGCCAGACGATGCTCGACAAGAGCATCGCCGAGTACAACGCCGCCGTGACGCTCAGCCCGCAGGCCGCACACCTGTGGAACGAACAGGGCAATGCCTATCTGGCGCGCAACGAGCGGCCCGAGGCCGAGGCATCGTACAAGCGCAGCCTCTCGATGGACCCCTACTTTGAACAGACCTACCTGCTGCTCTCCGATTTCTACGACAACGAGCAGCGCTACGCCGAATCAGCCGCAATGCTCAAGGATGGCATCGCCCAGATTACAAAGCAACGCGGTGTGGACTACACGCTCAACCTGAAGAGCTACCTCGGCGTGGCCCTGTCACAGAGCGGCGACATCACCGGCGCGATTCAGGCCATGGAAGACATCGTTACAGTGCAGCCGGACAATGTGGGCGCTCTGCGCAACCTGGGACTTCTGTACAGGGATGCGGGCAATCTTTCCGAGGCCGCGGCGGCAATTGATCATGCCATCGCGGTCACGCCCGCGGATCAAGCGGACCAGCTTGCGCAGTTGCAGAGCGCGTTGCTCGACATCTACCAGCGCCTCGCCACCGCCGAGCCGACCGACTATCGCTGGCCGCTGGCCATGGCGCAGATCCTGCAGCAGCAGGGGCAGCCGGAGGCAGCGCTCTCCCTGGCGCGGGATGCCATCAACCTCGCTCCTGTCGACGCGCGCGCCCCGATCAGCGCACTCGTGACCGCTCTGGGGGGCTGAGTTGATGCCCTCTGACATCCTGCGGTTTGGGCTGATTGGATGCGGGCGCGTTGCGCCGCGCCACGCTCATTCGCTGGCGCAACTTGCCGATACGCGGCTCGTGGCAGTGGCCGATCTCAAGGAGAGCCGGGCGGCAAGCTTCGCCGCCGAGTCGGGGGCCGACGCGTATACCGACTATCGCGCGCTGCTCGACCGGGCCGACATTGACGCGGTGAGCATTTGCGTTCCCAGTGGGCTTCACGCCCAGGTGGCGCTCGACGCGCTCAACGCCGGAAAACACGTGCTGGTTGAGAAACCGATCGCGCTCACGCTTGCAGATGCGGACCGCATGATCGCGGCCGCCGACGCGCGCGGCCTTTCGCTCGGCGTCGTGCTGCAGAACCGCTACAACCACCCAATGCGCCAGTTGCGGGCCGCAATTGACGACGGCAGGCTCGGGCCGCTGCATCTGGGTGCGGCCTGCGTGCGCTGGTATCGGCCACAGTCCTACTACGAGGACGGCTGGCACGGCACCTGGGCCATGGATGGCGGCGCACTCGATGAACCAGAGCATTCACCACATCGATGCGCTGCAGTGGTTCATGGGCGATGTCGAGGCGGTGAGCGCCTACACGACGACGCGTGCCCACGCCATGGAGGCCGAAGACATCGGCGTGGCGATCATGCGCTTCAAGAGCGGCGCGCTGGCAACTGTGGAAGGATCCACGGTCACCTGGCCCGAGAATCTCGAAGGTTCCGTGTCGGTTTTCGGCGCATCGGGTTCCGTCAAGATCGGCGGAACGGCGCTCAACCGTATTGTGCTCTGGAAGGTTGACGGCATGGTGGAGCAGGAGGCGGAGATCCTCACGAGCCAGGTGGTCGATCCCCCTTCGGTCTACGGTTACAGCCACCGTGAGGTGATCCACGATTTTGCCGCGGCCCTGGCCGCAGGCCGCGCGCCGGGCACGGATGGGGCCGAGGCGCGGCGCAGCCTTGCGCTCGTCCTGGCAATCTACACCGCGGCGCACGAAGGGCGCGAGGTGCGCCTTGATGGCCGGGATGCCCTGCGCACCGAACTCGTCGACGAAACGCCCAACCGAGTGCGGGCATGAACACAATCCTGATCGCGTTGAGCGCACTGCTGCTGGCGGTGGGCATTACGCCCATCATGCGCCAGGTCGCGCTGCGCTTTGGCGTCACGGATCAGCCCAACGCGCGCAAGGTTCACACGAACCCGGTGCCGCTGCTGGGTGGCGCGGCCATCTACCTTGCCTTCATCGTGGCCCTGCTCATCTTCGCCGACAAACGCTACGTGCCCCAGGTTGTGGGTATTTTCGTCGGCGCGTCGCTCGTCAGCCTCATGGGTGTGGTGGATGATCGCTGGGGACTTGGCAGCTACATCAAGCTTGCCGGGCAGGTCGCAGCCGCGCTCATTCTCGTCTTCAGCGGCGTACAAGTCACGCTCTTCCACAACTGGCTCGACGTCGTCATCACCGTGATCTGGGTCGTCGGCATCACCAACGCGATGAACCTCCTCGACAACATGGATGGCCTGTCGGGCGGCATTGCAACGATCGCGTCCACCTTCTTCTTGCTGCTGGCCACGTTGAGCAATCAATACCTTGTGAGCGCGCTGGCCGCCGCGCTGGCAGGTGCCTGCGTGGGCTTTCTCATCTACAACTGGAACCCGGCGCATATCTTCATGGGCGACACGGGAAGCCTCTTCATCGGCTTTCTGCTGGCGGCGGTGGCAATCAAACTGCGCTTTCCCACCAACTCCAACACGATTACGTGGATGGTCCCCGTGGTCGTCCTCGGTGTGCCCATCTTTGACACGACCCTCGTCTTCATCAGCCGGCTGCGGCGCGGGCAGAATCCGTTGACGACGCCAGGCAAGGATCACCTGAGCCACCGCCTCGCACTCCTCACAGGCAGCAAACGCGAGGCCGTCCTCATCTGCTATCTGATTGGCGGCGCATTCGGCCTTGCGGGCGTCTTCCTCACTGACGCCTGGCTCGGTGAGGGGCTATTCATGGGCGCAATGGTTCTGTCGGTTTGCATTTACGGGATATACTGGCTTGAGTTTCGCAAGGGCGGGGTGCGCCAGCCAACCACCGCGCCCTCGCCTACCACCCATTCTGTCCACAATTGATTCACACTGTTCGCGTTGTCCGCTGTTGCGGGCGCCACTGCAACGGAACCCGCGTGTTCCGCTCAACCATGAAAGGATCCGAGTATGCGTTTTCCCAAGGGTAATCGCGCCTTGCTTGCGTTGCTGCTGCTCGCAGCACTGGTACTGATGGCCGCCTGTGGTGGCGGCAACAACGATGATGCCGCTGCGCCCGCAACAGCCGCACCTGCGGCCGAGGCAGCAACGCCCGTCGCTGCCGAAAGCCAGGCGGCGGCGCCCGCTGACGCGGCGTCCGGCACGCGCGCCGGAGACCTGGAGCCTGCCGATCGCAACGGCATGTATGTCACAGCGCCTGAAATGATGATTGACCCCACGAAGAACTATTACGCGACGCTGGCAACGGAAAAGGGCGACATCAAGGTGCAGCTCTTTGCCGATCGCGCACCGATTGCCGTCAACAACTTCGTTTACCTTGCCGAACAGGGCTATTACGACAACACATCCTTCCATCGCGTGCTTGATGGCTTCATGGCCCAGGCCGGCGACCCCACGGGCACCGGCAGCGGCGGACCAGGCTACACCTTCCAGGATGAGTTTGTCCAGGGCCTCGAGTTCGACCGCCCGGGTTTGCTCGCCATGGCCAACGCCGGCCCCGGCACCAATGGCAGCCAGTTCTTCATCACCTTTGACGCAACGCCTCACCTGAATAACCTTCACACCATCTTCGGTGAAGTGATCGAGGGGCAGGAGGTGCTGGATCAACTAACGCGGCGCGACCCGCAGGCAAACCCCACCGAGCCAGGCGATACCCTCCTGAGCGTGACGATCGAAGAGTCGGACAGCAGCATCCTGCCCACCCCCGAACCGACACCCACACCACTGCCCACGCCCACGCCGTTTGCACCAAGCTCGCTTGATGCGGCGGACCGGCCCCTGGCTGAGGTAGCGCCTGCAGACCGCGCGCTCTACTTCAACACGGCGCCCGAAAACACGATCGAGACGGGCAAGGTCTATACAGCCACAATCATCGTGGAACACTTCCCCGTTGCGACCGCGGCACTGACTGACACCGCGGCACTGACGGACACCGCGGCGCTGACGGACACAGAGGCGCTGACCGGCGCCGCGTCGCTGACCGGCACTTCAGCGGTCGACCGATACGGCCGCTGTGACCGCATCAGCGGCAGTCACAGATTCTGTCGTTGCGACAGAGACCACCCCAGTGACGGCTACTGCCGCGGCCACAGAGACCGCTGCTGTCACTGACACGGGCGCCGTGACTGCTTCGACCGCGATAACAGATGCCGCTTCCCTGGCAAAGACCCCTGCCCTCACAGACACGGAGTCGGTCACCGGTTCAGCTGTGCTGACCGATGCGGCGGGCGCCCTTCCCTCCGTGGGGGTGACAAGTGTAATCACCGTCGCGCTCTTTGCCGATGTCGCGCCGGTCGCCGTCAACAACTTCGTCACGCTGGCTCGCCTGGGCTTCTATGACGGCACGCCCGTCAACATCTCCAACCAGGACCTGGTCGTCATCGGCTCGCCGGACGATTCACTCGAGCGCGACGCCGGCTACCGCATTTTGCCGGAAGTTGGTTTGCCGCAACTGCCGGCGGCCGGCTCACTGGCATGGGCCCCCGAGGTGCAGACCGACGCGGGAATCGAGGCCAGCGGCAGCATTCTGATGATCGCCAAGTCTGCACCGCCCGCCGAGGCCGCCGCTTCGTACAGTTTCTTCGGCCAGATTGTGGGTGGGCTGGAATCGCTTTCCATGCTGCAAGCGGGTGATCTGATCCAGTCGATCACGATTGCCGAGAGCGAGTAATCACTGCGGATGGTTGAAAACGCCGCCGGCAGCGAAGAAATCGCCACAACGCCGGCTGCACCGCCGGAGAGCACTCCGCTCTCCGCGCCGGTACAGCCGGCCGAGGGCGGTTCGCGCATGCTGGCGGCGATATTGCTCATCGCCATCTCAGCGTTGAGTATCTGGGTCGCGCTCAACCCCGCGTTTATCGCCCAGTTTCGCCAGTGGGGCTACCTGGGAGCCTTTCTCATCAGCCTCATCGCCAGCGCGAGCATCATCCTGCCCATTCCGGGCTTGCCGCTGGCGATTGCGCTGGGCACAACGCTCAATCCGCTCCTGCTCGGCGTCGTTACCGGCTTCGGCAGCGCAATCGGCGAGTCGAGCGGCTACGTGGCCGGCATGAGCAGCCGCACGCTCGTCTCCGATGGCCAGATGGATCGGTATCTGCAACTGGAGAATTGGACGCGCAAATATGGTGCGTTCGCCATCTTCGTGGTGGCCGTCACCCCGTTTCCCTTCTTCGACCTGGCAGGGATTGCCGCGGGCGCGATTCGCATGCCCTTCTGGCAATTCTTCGTTGCCACCTTCCTGGGCAAGACGATCAAGTACATCATCGCCATCTTCCTGGGGGCGGGCGCGTTTCAGGGGATTCGACAGATGATGCATTAGGCGCGAACCAATATCGCAGCCCCTCAGCCTGCGCTCTCGCGCGCCTTCGTGCTACACTGTGACATGCTGCGCCGGCACCCTCTTTGGGGCCCGGCCGCAATGCTCATTCAAGCAGCGCCCCGAAGCGATCAGCCCAAGGAGCCGACCCAATGGCCCAATCGACCAATCCCCGCTTTCGAATGGAGAAGCCTCTCCATGACGACATTGAACGTGTGCTCGTGGATGAAGAGAGCCTGCACGCGCGCATCCGCGAAATGGGTGCGTTGGTTAGCAGCACCTATGCCGGGCAGGATCTCCTGCTCGTCTCGGTGCTCAAGGGCAGCGTTGTCTTCATGGCCGACCTCATGCGCGCCATCACGATCCCGCACGAGATCGACTTCATGGCGACCTCCAGCTACGGCTCGGATACCAGCAGCAGCGGCGTCGTGCGCATCCTCAAGGACCTGAATGTCTCGATTGAGGGGCGCAACGTGGTGATTGTCGAGGATATCATCGACAGCGGCAATACCCTCAGCTATCTCGTCCGCATTCTGCAGGAGCGCCGACCTGCGACCCTGCGCATTTTGACACTTCTCGACAAGCCCGAGCGGCGCGAGGTGCCGATTCAAGTGGATTGGATCGGCTTCTCAATTCCCAACGAGTTTGTTGTGGGCTACGGGCTTGACTACGCCGAGGTCTACCGCAATCTGCCCTACATCGGCATTCTCAAGCGCAGTGTCTATACGCCCACGGAATGATGGTTCAATGATGGTAACCGGGCGCATGAGTTCCCGCTGCAGTGCGGCCGTGTGCGCGACGCTGCTCGCCTTCCTCCTCTGCCTCGGCACAACCGGCGCGGCGTTGGCACAGGACGCCGGTAGCTACACCGTGCAGCCCGGCGACACTATCTCGGCCATTGCGGCGCGCTATGGCGTCTCCATTGACAGCCTGCTTGCGGCCAATCAACTTGTCAATCCTGACCTGCTGCAGGTGGGCCAGCTCCTGCTGATTCCCGGCGTCACGATCCAGCCCGACCTGAGCGCTGTCGCGACGAGCGCAGTCATGGCCCGCCCCGGTGACACGCTCGGCGTCGTTGCGGCGCGCTATGGCCAGGATCCGCTGTTGGTGAGCACACTCAACACGCTCACGGACACGGCCCGCCTCTTCCCTGGTCAACCCGTCTTGCTGCCTGCGGCGGCCGTGCCGCCCGAACCACTGCGCTTTGGTGCAATCACGGCGGTTGCCCTGCCGCAAAGCATTCCCCAGGGGCGAACCGGCACGCTAATCGTGGATAGTTCCCGACCGCTGCAATTGACCGCGACCTGGAACGGGCTGCAACTTCCCCTCGCGCCGCTCGACGAGCCAACACGTCAGGTGGCTCTGCTGCCCGCACCGGCGCTGCTGGGCCCGGGCGAGTACCCCATCATTCTGGGCTATACCACACGCAGCGGCGTCGCCGTCACTACCACGCTGCCGCTTGCCGTCGTGGATGGCGGCTACGAAAGCCAGACGATTACAGTTCCCTCTGACCGCACCGACCTGCTGGCCCCGGAGAACGCCGCCGCGGAACTCGCCAAGACTGTGGCCGCATGGAGCGGCTTCTCGGCGGATTTGCTGTTGCGCGAACCCTTCGCCCGCCCGATTGGCGTCGAGTACGCGACAACGAGCCCCTTTGGCACGCGACGCTACTACGACAGCGCCGCCAACAGCCTCGACGGTTATCATGCCGGGCAAGACTTTGGCGCACCCCCCGGCATTACGGTGACTGCGCCGGCCGCCGGCTGGATTACGCTGGCCGAGCCGCTGAGCGTGCGCGGCAACGCCGTGATCATGGATCACGGGCGAGGTGTCTACAGCGGTTTCTGGCACATGAGCGAGATTCTGGTGACTCCCGGCCAGTTCGTCAATGCGGGCGATCCCATTGGGTTGGTTGGCAACACGGGCCTCAGCACCGGTGCCCACCTGCACTGGGAGCTGCGCATCGACGGAATTGCGGTGGATCCCATGCAGTTCCTTGATGAGCCGATCTTCCCCCCGCCGGAGTAGCAGATACCACGCGGTGCCTGTCGCAAAGAAGCAACAAGAAAAAGGGTCGCTCCCCTCTTCGGGGAACGACCCTTTTTGTTTCAACAGCAGCAGGGTAAAGGAACTT
Organism: uncultured Chloroflexia bacterium; assembly: GCA_963735275.1. GTDB lineage: Bacteria > Chloroflexota > Anaerolineae > Caldilineales > Caldilineaceae > UBA5069. Next base: position 601,246 of record CAVTKJ010000007.1, read on the forward strand.
CTATTCCTCTTCGTCTTCGTCGTGGCCGCGGCCAACAACTTCAGGCTCAGCCGCTTCTGCCGCTTCGGCAGCCTCAAGCTCTTCTTCCTCGGAAACGCCGGCCTGCGTGGCAACGAGAGCGAAGACATGCTCTTCCGGGTCCACAAGGAACTTAACGCCTGCCATCACGGGCAGATCACCGACGCGGATGGGCTTGTCCATCGTCAGATGGGTGAGGTCCACTTCGATCGACGCGGGGATATCGCCAGGCAGCGCTTCGATGGCCATGGCCTCGAGGCTCTGCAGCACCATTTCGCCGGAGGCCAATTCTGCAGGCCGCCCCGAGCGCGAAATTGGAACACTTACGTGCTGAATTTCGTCCATGCGCACGGTCATCATGTCCACGTGAAGCACGCGATGGCCTACCGGCTGGCGCTGAATCTCCTTGACCAGCACGTTGTGCGCGACGCCGCCCGCAACCTGGACTTCGATGAGCTGCGACGCGCCACCCTGGCGCAGCGTGATGTTCATCTGCCGCTCAATGACGCTTAGCGAAAGAGGGGCCAACCCCTTGCCGTAAATGTTGATGGGGATCAACCCCTGGTTGCGCAAGTGCTTTGCCTTGACGGCCTCTACATCACGCGGTTCAGCTTCGAGTACCAATTTGCTCATGACGACTGACTCCTCTTCACCAGGACTTCGAACTTGCTTGTATCAGGCAGCGGCGATTTCGGCAGCATTGCATCAAACAACGCGCCGCAAAAAGGCATACCCTTGATTCTAGCGCAGGTCCGTCGAATTGGTCAATTTGCTGCCCGACTTATCGCGGACTGAATCCAAACGCCCGCGCAAGCGCGTTGCGGAGACGTAGCGGCTGCTTATAAGGATTGCCGAAATAGTCGGGAACAGTTACATCTCCTCGGCCACCGCTGCAGGCTCAAGCCTGCAGCTATCCAATCCAAGTCGGCTGAAGCCGACTGACACCGTCGCCCTCGAGTGCAGAAGGGTTTCAGCCTGCTTCAGCAGGCTTGGGTTGGATAGCCATAGGCCTATGGAGATTGCCACAATACTTTGGCAAAATCACTTCGCCGCGGCCACCGCTGCAGGCTCAAGCCTGCAGCTATCCAACCCAAGTCGGCTGAAGCCGACTGACACCGTCGCCCTCGAGTGCAGAAGGGTCTCAGCCTGCTTCAGCAGGCTTGGGTTGGATAGCCGTAGGCCTATGGAGATTGCCACAATACTTTGGCAAAATCACTTCGCCGCGGCCACCGCTGCAGGCTCAAGCCTGCAGCTATCCAATCCAAGTCGGCTGAAGCCGACTGACACCGTCGCCCTCGAGTACAGAAGGGTTTCAGCCTGCTTCAGCAGGCTTGGGTTGGCTAGCCGTAGGCTTCAGCCTATGGCGGTGGCCGCGGCGCACATAGTACCGGACTATTTCGGAAGCTTCCATCAGCTGCCGAACTCGGCCAGTCGCGCCACTTTCAGCACAACGGCAGCTGAAGCAGCGCTACGAGACACCACTCGCTCGCGAGACACCGCGCTGGTGTGGGGCGCGTGGTGCACCCCTGTGATACGATTGGCGTTATGGCTCTCAAGCGCTCCCTCGTCACTGGCAGCAACGCACCGGACCGACGCCGCACCTGGCTCGCGATGTTGGCGCTTGGTCTTGCCGCGGCGGGGATCATTTTACTGGTGGTGGCGCCTCGACTTGCGCAGCGCGATCCTGCGGCGATCCCGCCGGCTGCCATGAAGAAGACGCTGGGCAGCGGTGACGTCGTACGCATGGACAGTCCGGCAATCGTCTATTCGACGGGCTGGAGTGTGGGTCCCAATGGAGCCGACCCTGCAGAACCCGCGGCGCCCGAAATCATGCCTTCGGGCGTCTTCACCTTTGCCTACACCGGCGCTGAGCTGGCGCTCGATCTTGCGGTCGGCGACTACCGGGGCGCCATCTACGTCAGCGTGGACGGCGAACCCGCAAACCTGCTTCCCGCCAGCGACGGCCACAATCCGCCGCCGGCGCTGCGCAGCGGCTATCGGCCTCTCTATGCGCCCGATGCTGTGGGCGAAGATGGCGCACCCGTAAGACAGTGGGTGCGCGTCCACAAGGCAGAGGGGGCGCCTTCCGGGATTGAACACATGGCGCGCGTCGAGGTGTGGCGCGGTTGGGGACAGACACCCGTCCGCGCCATCAGCGTCGACGCGCTCCCTGCAGCGCCTGCCGCGTGCTGGCCGGGCGTTCTGCTACTGGTCCTGGCTGCCTGGTGCATGGCACCCTGGCTGGCGGACCTCTTCGCACAGGAGGGCGCACCGTGCGACATCCCTTCACGCTGATGGTATGCGCGCCCGTACCGGTGCGCTCATCGACGATCCACGTGTCCAGCGCGCCGCGCCGCCCGTTGCCGTCCTGGGCGTGGTGCTGCTGGCGTTGAGCGTGTGGGGCAATCAATGGCTCGTCGCGCTTGCCGGGCTGGGGTTGCTTGGCATGGCCGGAATCGCGCGCCCGTCGCTCTGGTATGCGGCGCTCTTTTTCGGGCTGCCCCTCTACTTTAGTGTGGCACTGCCGCTGCTGCCCGGTCGCTCCGTCAATCTGGTGGACACCGGGGTATATTTGGGCATGGGCGTGGTACTGCTTCACCGGCTGCTGGAAACCCCGGCCGAACCACACCGGCGCGTCAAATTGACCCGGGGACCCATTCTGCTGCTGGCGGCGATTGCCTCTTGGGCATTCGTCACCGTCTTCGCCGCGGAGCACTATGCAGTGGCGTTGCGCGAGTGGCGCACGGTCTTCCTCATGGCCGCAATACTCGCGCTCGGGCTGGCGCTGACGCTGCAAACGGCGCGCAAACTCGCGCAGGATGTCAACATCATTGTCGGCGGCTGGCTGCTCGGGGCGGCGCTCATGGCCACCGCCGCGCTTCTGCTCTACCCCGACGCAAGCGTGATCATCCCCGCCGAGGGAGTCAATCGTCTGCGCGCCTTCTACGGTTCGCCCAACAATCTGGCGCTCTACCTCGAGCGCACGCTTGCCGTCACATTGGCGCTGGCGCTCTACCGCACCGAATGGCGCGTACGCCTGATTTGCCTGCTGCTGGCGCTGCCTCAGGCCGCTGCATGGTTGCTGACCTTCAGCCGCGCCGGTCTCTTGCTGGCGCTTCCGGTGATGTTGCTGGCGCTGTGGATTGGGGGCTGGGTGTTGCTTGGGCGGGCGCAGCGCTCGCGTCGCGTGCTCTGGCTGATTGCCGGAATTGTCGCGCTCGCTATCCTCGCACTGCTTCCCTTTGCCGGGAGCGAACGTTTCTCCAACCTTGCAAGTACGGCGCAGGGAACGGGTTTCTTCCGCCTCAACCTGTGGCGCAGCAGTTGGGAGATGGGTCGCGACCATCCCCTTTTGGGCGTGGGGCCGGACAACTTCCTCTACGCCTATCGCAGCCAGTACATTCTGCCGCAGGCGTGGATGGAGCCGAATCTCAACCATCCGCATACGTGGCTGCTGGACTGGTGGACGCGCCTTGGCCTGCCTGGGCTGGTGATGGGGCTGCTCTTCTGGGGGCTGGTGCTCTACGGGGCAGTGGTGCGGATCGGTGCGAAAGTCTCGCCGGCGCAGTGGCCGGCGCTCTACGTGGGCATTGCCGCGGCCGTGCTTGCGGCGCTTGCGCACGGCCTGCTTGATGTTTCGTATGCGCTTCCAGACCTGATGGCCGTGTGGGCGCTCTTTGCCGTCCTCTCTAGTTTAGAATCTCCGCAATCCCTTCCTCCAGCGTAATCGAGTTCATTTCGCCCATCCAGACGCGCTGAATTGTGCCATCTGCGTCAATGAAGAAAGTGGTAGGCAGTCCCTTTACATTGTAGAGATCTGCCCCGACGGCCTGGTCGGTATCGACAACAATGGGAAAGGTTACGCCGAACTCCTCGACAAAGGGGGTGATTGCCGCGGCATCCTCGCCCTGGTTGACGCCCACGAACTTTACGCGGTCACCGTAGTTCTCCGCTGCCTGCTGAATCGCGGGCATCTCGGCGCGGCAGGGGCCGCACCATGTGGCCCAATAATTGAGAACCACCGGCGTACCCCGCATCGCGGCCAGGTCGAAGGTCCCGCCGGAAAGCAGCGGCGCGCTGAATTGCGGCGCGGGGTGATCGACCGCCGGCGCGGGCGTGCGCAGTTCGGCCATGGCATCGGCCGGGACGCGACTCGCCCACACCCAGGCGCCACCGGCCACAAGGATCAGGGCCGCAAACAGGAGCCACAACCAGGCCGCGCGGCGCGCGGTCGGTCTGTTTGTCTCAGTGGACGTATTGGGTGTCATAGGTGGCTTTGGTTCACTGAAGCGGACGAACGCCTTAAGTTGACGCAAGCGCAGCAGCGAACGGCGCGCCGCGTTGAGTTACGCCTGCTTCATGCCCGCACAAGCACCGGCTCGAAGATCGGCTGGCGCACTGCATGGAGATCAAGCAACTGCTGCGCGTGCGCTACGATAGCCTCCTGCACGCTCTGCATGCCGTCGGCTGTGAGCTCGGCCACTGTCTGCGCCGGACTGAAGGTGATGCGCGGTACAACGTTAAAGAGACGCGGGAAGGCGAGTTGTAACGCCATTTGCAGCAGAATCGCCAGTTTCTGCTGCTCAAGCGGCTGCCGGCGCATCCACGCAACTGGATTGCGCAGCGCCACGGGCGAAACGACGCCGCTCACCAGTGTGACGACAATTTGCGTCTCAGGGGCCTTGTTGACCAGGAATTCAACGCTCGATGACCAACCCGCAATGGCCTCGCTGGCACCGGCGGTGAAGCGGGGGTCCGGATCCGTGCGGCCTGTGGGAAAGAGAAGCAGCGTCCCTCCCTCGCGCAACGTCTTGATGCTTGTGCGCAGAGCCTTCATGCGATCATGGATGTCATGTTCGCTGGAGAAAATCGCCGTGCGCGCAACCGAGGGCAGCGACGTGAGCAGCGTGTGGCGATCGGCCAGGATGCGCAGATCGGAGCGATGAAGCAACGCTGCGATCGCCAGTTCATCAAAGGCGCCGGGGTGATCGGCAACGACCAACAGCGGCCCCTCAACCGGAACTTGTTCGGCGCCGATAACCTCGACGCCGTTGGCAAAGTGGGTGAGCATCCAGCGCGACGCCTGCATGAAGCCAAAAAGTTCGGCGCGCCGATCAAATTCATACGCGATGCGGATAAAGCGATCCATGGGCCCGGAGACGATCGGCTCGAGGAGTTGGCGCAGTCTGCCCTTGGGCGCGAAACCGCGACTGCTCAGAATATCCTCGAGCAGGCTGTTGCGCAGCGCAAGCGGCGTGATTGTCTCGTGCGCGACATCTTCATTTTGAAGAACAATTGGGCCGGGATTTAGGGGTTCAACAGCACTCAAGGGCGGGATTCCTCTGCCTTCCCAGCGCTCCGGCACAACCGACACAGCGGGTTTGCTGCCATGTACAGAGCGGCAAGGTGCAAATTTCAGGAGCATCCCAGTCCACGAGATCAACCTGATCGACGCCGGATGGAACACAAGAAGGTCCTATGACTCTAAAGCAGTATATCGTTTTCCTTCTTGCGCTGCAAAGGGGAGCCCTCAAGCCGTTCGGGGCGTCTCAAATGGCCACTTCCGCCATAGCCTCACCTGCCATCCAATCTCTCTTGCTCATGAATGCTCGAGTCTTCCACGGAGTGGCAGCCGCGCGCGCAGAACAGTCAACGCTTTCTTGACGCAAGTCGCGGGAAATTCAAACAATATGCTAACGCACCGGCAATGTCGATCATGCACTGCAGGACTAGACTGTCAGAAGTAGATAAACACGCCGGATTGCCGGTGCGCCAGGCAAGGTTGTGCGAATCGCAGTGGGCGCGCCGGTGTAAGGCAGCAAGCTTTATTATTTGATTGGAGAATGTGACTTCATGGGCAAAATCATTGGAATTGACCTGGGCACTACCAACAGCGTGGTGGCCGTAATGGAAGGTGGCACGGCGACGGTTATCCCGAACGCCGAAGGCAACCGCACGACCCCGTCGGTTGTGGCATTCGCCAAGAATGGCGAGCGACTGGTGGGCGTGACTGCCAAGCGCCAGGCCGTCGTTAACCCCGAGAACACGGTCTATTCCGTCAAGCGGCTGATGGGTCGCCGCTCGGATGACGCAGAGACCAAGAAGACCATGGGCATGGTCTCCTACCAGATCGCCGAGGGGCCGAACCACGATGCGCGTGTTTCAATCCCCAACAAGAACAAGGTCTACACGCCACAGGAAATCAGCGCGATGATCCTGGGCAAGCTCAAGCGCGACGCCGAATCGTACCTGGGCGAAGAAGTGCGCCAGGCCGTCATCACCGTGCCGGCGTATTTCAATGACAGCCAGCGCCAGGCGACCAAGGACGCCGGACAGATCGCCGGCCTCGAGGTGCTGCGCATCATCAACGAGCCGACGGCTGCGGCGGTGGCCTATGGCCTGGACAAGAAAAACAACGAGACGATCCTCGTCTTTGACCTGGGCGGTGGCACCTTTGACGTCTCCGTGCTGGAAGTGGGCGACGGCGTCATCGAAGTGAAGTCGACCAATGGCGACACCCATCTGGGTGGCGACGACTGGGACGAACGTGTCGTGCGCTGGCTGGCCGACGAGTTCCGCAAGGAGCAGGGCATTGACCTTGAGTCAGGACCGTCAGGCACTGCAGCGTCTGCGCGAGGCGGCCGAGAAGGCCAAGATCGAGCTTTCGCAACTGCCGCAGACCGAGATCAATCTGCCCTTTATTACCGCAGACAGCACCGGCCCCAAGCACCTGGCCGTGACGCTCACGCGCTCCAAGTTTGAGCAACTGACCGCCGACCTGCTTGAGCGCACCAAGGCGCCCTTCATGAACGCGTTGAAGGATGCCAAAATCAAGGCCGAGGATCTTGACGAGGTCGTGCTCGTAGGTGGTTCCACACGCATGCCCATGGTGCAGGACCTCGTGCGCTCGCTTACCGGCAAAGACCCGCACAAGGGCGTCAATCCCGACGAAGTGGTGGCCGTCGGTGCGGCAATTCAGGCCGGCGTGCTGGGCGGCGAAGTGAGTGACCTGCTGCTGCTCGACGTGACACCGCTGAGCCTGGGCCTGGAAACGCTTGGCAGCGTGATGACCGTGCTCATTCCGCGCAACACGACGATTCCGACCAAGAAGACCGAAGTCTTTAGCACGGCGGCCGACAGCCAGACGGCAGTGGATATTCACATCCTGCAGGGCGAGCGCCCCATCGCCGGTGGCAACAAGACGCTGGGCAATTTCCGCCTTGACGGCATTCCGCCGGCACCGCGTGGTGTGCCGCAGGTGGAAGTGACTTTCGACATCGACGCCAATGGCATTTTGCACGTTGTGGCCAAGGACAAGGCCACGGGCCGTGAGCAGAGTGTCAAGATCACCGCTTCGACCAATCTCTCGACAGAGGAAGTGGAGAAGTCTGGTGCGGGACGCCAAGGCCAACGAGGCGAGCGACATGAAGGCACGCGATCTGGCAGAGGCGCGCAACAACGCTGACAACCTGATGTACGTGACGGAGAAGTCGCTGCGCGACCTGGGCGACAAGGTGCCCGTCAATGATCGTGGCCAGATCGAGCAGATCATCGAGGAATTGCGCAGCGCCCGCGGCACGGAAGACCTTTCCCAGATTCGCACGCTGACCGATCGCCTGCAACAGGCCAGCCATGCTCTGACACAGCAGGCTTACCAGCAGTCCGGCCCGGGTGACGATGGCATGGGCGGCATGGACGGCATGGACGGCATGGGCGCTGGAATGGGTGGCGACGACGGTCAGAGCGGTTCGAGTGGCCAGAGCGGCAGCGACGAGGACGTGGTCGAAGGCGAGTATCGTTCGGTCTAGCGCCCCGGATACAACCGAGAATGCTTGAAATACGTTCAGTGGGCGGGGCAATGGCTCCGCCCACTGTTTAGGAGAGCGTATGTACGATATCAACAGGCCGCCTTACCGGCGGCGGCCGCCCGAGCCGCGCAGCGGCCCAACACTCGATGATTATCAGGCCCTTGCGGCCGCCTATGCCGAATTGAAGCCGCAGGCTGAAGCGCTCGCCCAGGAGCTTGCCGCACGCAAGAGCGAGCTCGCCATCAAGGATGAGGCGCTGCAGAAGCAGGGCGCCGACCTGAAACAGACGCAATCGGAATTGATGTGGACGAAGGCCGCGCTGCAATCGGCCGAAGCCGCCGGCGCCGATCCCGACCGTGAGAACTGGCAAGAGCGCTACATGCGCCTCCAGGCAGAGGTTGATAATCTGCGCCGCCGCTGGGAGCAGCGCTCGACCGACGAAATTGGCGAAGCGCGGCGCGCAATTCTGCGCGATATGCTCCCCTTGGCGGACCATCTGGAGCTCGCGTTGCAACACGCTGAGACTCTGCGCGCCGGCGAGGCAGGCAGCAGCTTTGTCGGCAATATCGAGTCGACACTTCGTGCCTTTCTGGAGACGCTGCGCCGCTACGGCGTGCAGAAGCAGGAGCCGACCGGTGAGCCTTTTGACCCTGAGCGTTACGAGGCAGTTGGGCAAATGGTCACACAGGAAATACCGCCGGGCCACGTGGCGCACGTTGTGCAATCCGGCTACACTGAAGGCGACAGACTGCTCCGACCTGCGCGCGTGATTGTGAGCCAGGATCGCCCGTCCTGAGCGCAAGTGCGCTAGGAGAATCATCAATGGCAAACGTGGACTACTACAAAACCCTCGGCGTTGCGAAAACTGCGACAGATGCCGAAATCAAGAAGGCCTTCCGCAAGCTCGCGCAGAAGTACCATCCGGACAAGAATCCGGGCGACAAGGAAGCCGAACGCCGCTTCAAGGAGATCAATGAAGCGTACACGGTCCTTGCGGACGCCGAGAAGCGCAAGCAATACGACCGGTTTGGCGCGAACTGGGAGCAATACGCACGCTCAGGCGTCAACCCAGACGATTTTGCACGTTATGGCTTTGGCGGCCAGGGGGCCGGTTTCGGCGGCCAGGGGGATGCCGGGCAGGGGATGAACATGAGCCCGGAGGAGTTCGAGCAGCTCTTTGGGGGCGGCGGCGCCGCCGGCTACAGTACGATTTTTGACTCCCTCTTTGGCGGCCAGCGCGGTGGCCGCAGTGGGCGCAGCGGCGGCATGGGCTTTGAGACGCGCGCTGCTGCACCACCTCCGCGCGAAGTGAACGTGCAAGTCACGCTTGCCGAGGTTCTTGCGGGCAGCACCCGCCTCCTCCAGGAAGCCGACGGCAAACGCGTTGAGGTGACCATTCCGCGCGGCGTAAAGACCGGCTCAAGAGTGCGCATCAAGGGCACCGGCGGCGTTGGCGACATCCTGCTGCGCGTCGAGGTGCTCCCGCACAATACCTTTACGCGCGAGGACAACAACCTCCGCGTCCATGTACCTGTCGACCTCTACACGGCGCTTTTGGGGGGTGAAGTACAGGTCCCCACGCTCGAGCGGACTGTGGCGCTGACCATCCCGGCGGGCAGCCAGAATGGTCGCACTTTCCGCCTGCGCGGGCTGGGCATGCCCCACCTGAAGAATCCCGACGAGCGCGGCGACTTGCTGGCCGTTGCCGATGTGCAACTGCCGACCAAACTCAGCGCCAGGGAGAAGGAACTCTTCGAAACGTTGCGCGACCTGCGCGACTGACCCCCACACGGCGACGGAGAAACGTCGCAACTGCATCTGTACGCGGAAACAACGGGAACAACAGAAAAAGCATGACGAGTGATCGTTTCATGCTTTTTCCGTTGTTCCCGTTGTTTCCGCGTACAGGCTGTTCCAGTTCTTCCTGCTTCTCGACTGGCTGCCGCCTGCGTGCAAGGCTGCTAGCGGCTTGTGATCACCGGCAGGTACAGCCAATTGGTCGCGCCACCATTCGGCTCGTCACTGGGCGGCAGCGATGTGGGCGAACACCCGATCCCCGGTGCAGGCGGGCCAATTACGGTGACAATCACGTGACCGTTGAAGAGGAGCTGCACGCTGCTCAAGTCGTCGGAATTGCCGTCGTAGGTGAAGGTGGTAGGCGTATTGGCGACGAGCGCCAGATTCAGGGTGCTTGTCACGTTGTTCCCCACGCGGAACTCAACAACATACGCACCCGTCGTGTTGGTGGCCACCAACCACGTTGACACCCCGACAATACATGCGCCGGTCAAGCGCGCGCGTGGCAACTGGCATGTCAGGTTGACGTCAGCGCTTGCTTCCTGACCGGTCTGCGTAATCACCGCCGTATTGGCCACGGTCTTCTGGAAGAGGCCGTTTTGGTCATAGGTGATATCCGTGCAGGCAAAGGGCACTGTGTAGGATTGCGCCCCGCTGCCGCTGAAGGTCCACGGCTGGCCGGTGGCCGGATTGGTGTCCGTTACAGTGACCGAGTTCAGCAGCGTCTGTGAAGGCTGTACGCCTGTGAAGCTGTAGGCCACAACCGGGCTGCTGTAGGCAATGCCTGTGGTCGCCGTAACGATGGCCGTGTTCGTCCCATCTGCATTGTTGGGCAGGTTGGACGAATAGGTGCATGCGAGTGAACCGCTCGGCGGTACCGAAGTGGCCGGGCAGTTCACGGTGACGCTCTGGCCATTGCCCAGTCGATCCGTGATCCCCGTCAGTTGCAGTGCTGCCGACGGATGCGGGTTGTTCACCGTGATCGAGCCAAAGACGCGGAAGTTCTCGTCAACCGGGCCGGCCTTCGTCAGGACCACCGTGTACGTGACCGGTGCACTTTGTCCATCCACCAGGTCAACCTCTGTGGGCACTGCGACCTTATTGATCTGCCATTCGTAGCGCCGTGTGAACTCCGGATCTGCAGTCTTGTCCACCGACGGCCGGTAGCAGTTGACGCGCATTGAAGCGTCAGCCGTCTGGTTGGTCTCGATGATACGTGCCGTATTTGCGCGCGTGAAGCTTGCCACGCCACCCTCGTATCCCAGATCGCTCCCGCAAACAACCGTGCGCGTGTACTCAATCGTTGTCGCGCTCGTCACACCCTGCGCAATCACGCCCGGTGTGCCGCCGTTGTACGTGTCGTCGATGTTGACAACACCGTTGATCACAGTGGGCGGCCCGAAAACAACCGGGGCGGTTGCCTGTCGCGTGCCGTCAGTGAATGTGACGACAACACTGTTCGTGCGCGAGACGCTGTCCGGCAGCGCTGACGCATAGGTGCAGACCAAAACGGCGCCCGGCGCAAGCGTTTGTGGCAGGCCGCCCGGGCACGACACCGGTACACTTCCAAAGCCGTTGATCGTGTCCACTACGTTGCTCACCGACGTAGCCTCGGCGCCCGTATTCGTAATCGAGATCGAGCCGGTTACGCTGAAAGCCTCATCGGTGACCGTTGGCGTCACCTGCACCGTGTAGTCGACAACAGCGTCCTCGCCCTCAAACAAGTCGATGACGGCCGGTGACACGCTCTTGGAGATCTCCCACGTCGTAGTCATGATATGGGTAGGATCGGCCGTCTTCAAGACGCTGATCGATGTGAACGTATTGCAGTAGCTTGACGGATCGTCTGCAGACATGTTGGGGATCTGCACGGTGCCGATATTGGTGTACGCGGTGCGCCCAGGCGCCTGCGCGTCGCCCTCGCGGCAGACATTGGGAACGAGCACCAGCCCCTGATTCTGAGGCGGATTGCTCAGATTGATCGCCACTCCGGTTGCGATGTAGCGCCAGACTTCACCCGGCTGCAGGATCGCGCTGCCATCGCCCTTGCCGTCGCCGCTCACGATGGCGCTAAAGACTGGGGAAACGCCGGGAATATTGTCGGTGACGGTGATTTCGGCAAAGGGGATGTCCACGGGTCCCGTATTGGTGATGTCGTACGCCCAGGTCACCGCGGCGCCAACTGCAACCAAGGGAACGCCGGCTGCGTTGGGGTCATTGGCGTCGGCGCCATTGGTGTACTTGACAATGTCGATTGCGGGCGTCGGCGGGTTGGCGCAGAAAATGTCCCAGTCCTGCCCTGCGGGCCCGAGAACGCCCGGCGCGCCGGATTGGTCGCCGCCCACCCAGGTTACAAGGTTGTTGTTCTCATCGAAGACGCTGATCGCCATGTCGACGTGAACCTCTACGTTGCCGGGGTTCTGCTGCCATTGCGAAATAGGCGGGTAGAGAACCAGAAGGTTGAGGTCACCGGTCTGGTTAACGGGAATGACTGAAAACACAGCGGTATTGTCCGGCCTGCGTACGCTGACTGTTCCGCTAAGTCGCCATCCCGCACGCATGCCGCTCGTATAGATCAGGTCGCCGCGCGTCGTGCAATCGTCGCGAATCGCAAGCGTCGAGAAGGTGAAGGAAGGGCCGCCGTTCGGATCCTGCCAGGTGCGGGTATCGCGAGGCGGCAGTGCCTGCGCATGGGCAACAGGCGCAAACGCGAAGGACGCCGTTAGGAAGAGCAGTGCAAGTACTGTGGCGAGAAGTGCGACGGACAGCGAGTGCTGTTTCTCTCTCGATGATCTGAGCAACATACAGGCAATCCCCTTTCAAGGATGGAAGAGACAGAATCAGCCGCATCAATCGAATGCGACTGAGCCGACACCGGGAACCAGGGCGGCAGGTAGTTCGACGATGGGGGGAGGTTCGCACTTGCGTCGCGGCCAGACAACATGTGGCAAACCATGTGGACCGCAAACGCTTGTTGCCTGTACGTTGATGAGCGATCAATCGCTCTTAACGCACAGCTGCAGGTGGGAGACGCAGTTCCCGTGCATAAGCACGACCAGGAAATGAATAATTACCAGCGCAAAGTCATTGGCGAACCGGGGGACGCGAACGCGCATATGTGATTACAGCACCTGACGCGTTTCAGACAACGGGGGGTTATGCGTATGCTCCTTCAACGGGTAGGCAATCGCCTTACCGCATGGGAGGCAAAGTATAAGCATCATCCAATCAGTTGTCAATTGCGAAATCCGAGTACCGTTCGGCTGCAAAGTGATTACGTCAGTGATCATTGCACCTCGACCGACTGTGCGGATGCGGCACGGTAGACCCCACGGAGCCAACTGGTCTTTGTTCATACAGACGCGCTAACGCTGGTGCGACGTAATTCATACGCAGACCTGCTATTCTGATCAAAAGTGGAACCACGCGCGGAGTGCAAACGCCCTCCGTTGCGGCTACATGAGGAGTGATTCATGCGTTTTGACAAATTCACACAAAAGGCTCAGGCGGCTGTCGTGGACGCACAAGGCCTGGCCGAGCAAATGGGCCACAGCAGCATTGAGCCCGAGCACTTGCTGCTCGCGCTCATGGGTCAGGAGGGGGGTGTCGTACCCGCCATTCTCTCGCGGATCGGCGCGGACGAAGGGGCCGTGGCGAAGAGCGTCGAGCGGGCGCTGGCGGCAATGCCGCGCGCCACAGGGGCATCGCTGCAGATCAGCTTCAGCTCGGCCACGCGCACGATCTTTCAGGAAGCGCAAACCATTGCCACAAACATGAAGGATGAGTTCGTCTCCACCGAGCACCTGCTCATGGCAATGGCCTCATCGCAGCACAAGGTGCGCGATCTGCTGCACGCGCAATGGCGTGGACTACAACGCAATCATGCAGGCGCTTGCCGGCGTGCGCGGCAACCAGCGCGTCACTTCGGACAACCCCGAAACGCAGTACGAGGCGCTTGCCAAATATGGCCGCGACCTCACCGAAGAGGCACGCAAGGGGAAACTCGACCCCGTGATCGGCCGTGACGAGGAGATTCGTCGCGTCATTCAGATTCTCAGCCGCCGCACCAAGAACAACCCGGTGCTGATCGGCGAACCTGGTGTGGGCAAGACCGCTATTGTCGAAGGGCTGGCGCAGCGCATCGTCAACGGCGATGTGCCCACCGGCCTGCGCGACCGCAAGCTGATTTCGCTGGACATGGGCGCGCTGGTTGCCGGCGCCAAGTATCGGGGCGAGTTCGAGGAGCGTCTCAAAGCGGTGCTGCAGGAGGTCGTCAAGTCCGAAGGGCAGATCATGCTCTTCATTGACGAGATGCACACGATCGTGGGTGCGGGGGCAGCCGAAGGCGCAATGGACGCGGGCAACATGCTCAAGCCGCTGCTCGCCCGCGGCGAACTCCACACCATCGGCGCAACCACGCTCGACGAGTACCGCAAGCACATCGAAAAGGATGCAGCGCTCGAGCGCCGTTTCCAGCCCGTCTTTGTGGATCAGCCCAGTGTGGAAGACACAATCAGCATTCTGCGCGGTCTCAAGGAGCGTTACGAGGTGCATCACGGCGTGCGCATCACCGACCCTGCGGTGATTGCCGCGGCGACGCTCAGCCATCGCTATATCAGCGACCGTTTTCTGCCCGACAAGGCGATTGACCTTATCGACGAGGCGGGAAGCCGCCTGCGCATGCAGATCGACTCCAAGCCCCAGGCGCTTGACGAGATCGACCGCGAGATCATGCAGTTGGAAATTGAGCGCGAGGCACTTAAGAAGGAGCGCGATGCCGCGAGCAAGGAGCGCCGTGACGAGGTCGAGCGGGAAGTGGCCGACCTGCGCGAGCAGAGCGCCGAACTCACGGCGCGCTGGCAGTCCGAGCGTGAGGCAATTGCCGGCTTGCGTACACTCAAGGAGCAGATCGACCAGGTGCGTGTGGAGATGGACCAGGCCGAGCGTGCTTACGACCTGCAAAAGGCCGCCGAGTTGCGCTACGGCAAACTGCGCGGTCTCGAGGCTGAACTGGCGCAGGCTGAAGAGCGTGTGCGCCAGCTCCAGGCCAACGGCGCGTTGCTCAAAGAGGAAGTCGACGCCGACGAAATTGCTGCGGTTGTGAGCAAGTGGACCGGCATCCCCGTCACCAAGCTGCTGGAGGGGGAGCGCGAGAAACTTATCCGCATGGAGGCGGTGCTGCACCGCCGCGTTGTGGGACAGGAGCAGGCCGTACGCGCCGTCTCGGCCGCGATTCGCCGCAGCCGCGCCGGTCTGCAGGATCCGAACAAGCCGATTGGCTCCTTCATCTTCCTGGGCCCCACAGGCGTGGGCAAGACGGAACTTGCGCGCACCGTGGCCGAGTTCCTCTTTGATGACGAGCAGAACCTGATCCGCATCGACATGAGCGAGTACCAGGAGCGCCACACCGTCTCGCGCCTTGTCGGCGCACCTCCAGGTTACGTGGGCTATGACGAAGGCGGCCAGCTCACCGAGCAAGTGCGCCGTCGCCCCTACTCGGTGGTGCTCTTTGACGAAATCGAGAAGGCGCATCCCGAGGTCTTCAACGTGCTGCTCCAGGTGCTTGACGACGGCCGGCTGACCGACGGCCAGGGGCGCACCGTGGACTTCCGCAACACCGTCATCATCATGACAAGCAACCTGGGCAGCCAGTTCATCCTCGACGTTGCAGGCGATGACGAAGAGATGGAGCGGCGTGTGCGCGAGGTGCTGCGCACCAACTTCCGCCCCGAGTTCCTCAACCGCATTGACGAGGTCGTGATCTTCCACGCCTTGCGACCGGAACATCTCAAAGAGATCATCGAGATTCAGTTAGGCCGCCTGCGCCGCCTGCTCAAGGATCGCAACATCACCATGGAGTTGAGCGACACGGCCAAGCAGTTGCTTGTTGATGAGGGCTACGAGCCGGCCTTTGGCGCACGGCCCCTCAAGCGGCTGCTCCAGCAGCGCATCGCCGACCCGCTGGCCGTAGAGATTCTTGGCGGCCAGATCGAGTCCGGCGACGAGGTGCTTGTGGATGTACGCGACGGAGAGCTTGTCTTTACGACAATGGCGGCGGAGGCGGCGTAGCACCGCAGGCTGTCGCTTGCGCAGGCACAGGCGTTTGCACGAAAACGTGGAGAGGGGGCGAACCAGGCGGTTCTCCCCCTCTCCTGCATTTCGGATCGGGCCGTGGGAGAGCAAGTCCGTTCAGCAAGAAATCAGTTGTTTGGGGCGACCGTCAGCCCGATTCAGCGAAAAGGCCGGCCCCGTGATTGAGCGCATGATCCTGTTCCTGCCCAAAGCGAGCCTTGGCGACGTTGACCAGGTCGCCCTGGCCCGCAGCCGTCTCGATCCAGCGCTCAAATTCAATTAACAAGCGGCTGTAAGCGCACTGATCGCTCTGACCTGCGGACGCCTGCGCGTCCGTAGCCTTTGCAACCTCTTGCACCAACAGCACACGGCTGGTGTCGAGCCAAAGTCATACCGGAATGAAAACGACATCGCAACGCAAAGCCGCAAAGTGAACAAAGGGTCGCGAAGGATTGCAAGATGTTGACTCATTTCCGTCAGTTGCTTTTTCTCTGCGAGCCTTTGCGTCCTCCGCGCGTTGCGTCGAGAAGTGGTTCCGATTTCGACATCGCGCGAGCCGCGCCCAAGGTGATCTCAGGGCGTGTCCTGCCGAGCAAACTCGCCCTCAAGGCGCTCCAGTGTTGCCGCCAGAGGCGCCCACACTTCCTGCTTGTCAACGTCGTAGAGCGTCATCAGCAGCGCATCCTCGTCGTTGTCGCGGTAGTAGCGCTTGCGCAAGCCCACCTGCACAAAGCCCCATTTCACATACAGCCCCTGCGCAGGAACATTGCCGGCGCGCACCTCAAGCGTCACTGCGGTGATTGCCGCCTCACGCGCCCGGTCGATCAGATGCAGGAACATCAAATCACCAAAGCCGCGCCGCCGGTACAGCGGGTGCGTGGCGATGGTGACGATATGGGCCTCGTCACCCAGAATCCAGTAGCCGCCATAAGCCAGGATCGGGGGCAGGTCCGCGTGTGCAGTCTCTGCCCCGGCGCGCGTGCGCAGCACAAAGTAGAAGGCACGCTCGTTGTGCTTGATTTCATGGCGAAACGTCGTCTCGGTCCACGGTGACGTGAAACTGGCGCGCTCGAGGTTGAGTATCTCGGGCAGGTCGTCCATCTGCATGATTGTGAAGTGCGGCGCGGTCATAAGTCAGGGTGCGTGGAGGTAAAGGGGTTGAAGGATTGCAACGTCGTCAGTCACGTCCTCTGCAAAAAACAGTTCAGCCAGGCGCGCCAGTTGGCCCGCCGCGCCGCAGCGCGCTGATTCGGGTCCAGCAAGGTGACATGCGCCAGCGGTGCGACGGCATCCGCCAATTGCGCGTCGGCCTCGCCCGCGAGCCAGATTGAGGCGGCCCGGTGGGCTGCCAACGCAGCGGCAAACTCGGCAGCATCGCCCGCGTGGTGCTGGGCCGCTTCGGGGCGAAAGAGCAGGTCCTCGGGGCCGAACCAGCACCAATTGTAGCGCCCCCGCCCTGCCTGCACATAGGCGCAGACAATCGTCAGCGGCGAGGTGCTCCACGCCGCCTCAAGCCAGGGTGCAGCGGTCACAGTCAAAGAGGGCACGCCCAGCACGCGCGGTGCAGTCTGCAGCCCTAACGCGATCCCCTTGACAGTGCTGAGGCCCACGCGCACGCCCGTAAACGAGCCGGGCCCAGTGGTGACGGCAAGCGCCGAGAGCGCGTCCACATCCCGATCCAGCGACTGCAGCAAATGCTGCACAGTGGGAAGCAGATCCTGCGTGTGGCGGCGGCGGGCTTGCCAACTGTACTCCGCAAGCAACAGGTGCGCGTCGAGGTCGTATAGAGCAAGCGAGGCAGTTGCAGTGGCGGTGTCGATTGCGAGCAGCATGGCTTGAAGTATACCAAAGGGTGGGTCCGTCTCTGGTACACTACACCCGTGCAGATTGAATGACCCTGCGGCAATGAAAGTGGCAGGCGAGTTTCAAATAACAAAGGGAACGCAAGGAACGCAGGGATCTTGGGTCTCTGGCGATCGCCTTTGATCCCTTTGATCCCTTTGATCCCTCTGTTCCCTGACAACACCTGTCGTTTTCACTCCAGCAACACTATCGAATCAGAGGCACCGTGACTGCAACTCTTCAGCTTGGCGCACACATGTCCATCGCAGGCGGCGTCAGCAAGGCGCTGGGACAGGCGCAATCCGTGGGCAGCAACGCTGTCCAGGTCTTCACCAAGAACAACCGCCAATGGGCGGGGCCTGCCATCGACCGTGCAGATGTGTCGTCCTGGAACAGCGACATGCCGCAGATGGGCATTGGCTATGCCGTGAGCCACGCGTCCTATCTCATCAACCTCGCCAGCCCCAAGGATGATTTGTGGGAAAAGAGCTGGGCCGCGCAGCAGGACGAAATCGAGCGTGCTCATGCCTATGGCATTCCCCACGTGGTGCTTCATCCAGGCGCGCATGTTGGCGGCGGCGCTGAGTTCGGTGTCACCCGCGTGGCAGCAGCGCTCAATGCCATCCACGCCGCCACGCCCGATTGCGGCGACGTGACCACGTGCCTCGAGATTATGGCCGGGCAGGGCACCACAATGGGGCGCAGTCTGCAGGAGTTGCGCGCAATCATGGAGCTTGTGGACGACCGTTCGCGCGTCGGCGTTTGCCTCGACACCTGTCACATCTACGCCGGGGGCTACGACCTGCGCACGGCTGACGCCTACGAGCAGTTCATGGACCAGGTGGAACTCGAGATCGGCCTCAACCAGATCTGCGTCTGGCACCTCAACGACAGCAAGGGCAAGCTGGGCAGCCACCTCGACCGCCACACGCACATTGGCGACGGCGAAATCGGCAGGGACGGCTTCGGCTACATCCTCAACGACCCGCGCTGGGAGGACACGCCCATGCTCCTCGAAACGCCCAAGGAGGACGCACTCGACGAGGACCGCATGAACCTGGCGCGCCTCGTCGCGCTCGTGAATGACGCCGAACGTATCCCGCCGGGGCTGCGCGAACAGCCTTGACGCAGAGACGCGAAGACGCAGAGGCCCGTAGGGCGACCACGCAGCGCGCGGCTTCAGCGCCGGTCTCTTCTACATGACGGCTACACTCTCCGCCTGATCTTCCACTGCGGACGCCTCCACGCAGAGCTTGAGCAGGAACGCGCGCTCTTGCGGGGCTTCCACAGTGCGCTGCACAATCTCGCTCAGTGCCTCTACCTGCTCAAGAATCACCATCTGGCGCGCCGGGTTCTCGACCATGCCCGCCATGGTTTCGAGCGCATTGGCAAGCGCCGCCAGGACAGTCACATTGCCCGCCGCGCTGCGCCGGATTTCGTCGAATGACTCGGCTACCATGCCCGCAAAGGTGGGGCCGCGCGCAATCACGCGCAACTCCCCATCCGCGTAGCGATAGGGCGATTCCACATTGCGCGCGGACAGACTCAGCAGAATGGCCGTCAGCCGGTCGATGCACATGATGGCCGTGGTGGAGTCGTTGATGCCTGGGGAGAGCGCCTTGAGCGCCACATCCACAATCTGGCGGATGCCAAAGGCCGCATCCTGATCAATTGTGCGTTGCCGCCCCACGACGTAGGCCCCCTGTAACCGTCCCAGTCGCGGGTCGTCATCCTCAAGCGGCTGCGAAATGTGAAGCAGCGGCACCCCCGCTATTACAAATTCGCCCACGCCCTTGTCCATGCGCACGACGACACCGTCCTCATCCAGCGCTGTGAGCAGCGCATTCGTGTCCACCCACTGGATATAGCCCGTGCGGCGCGCAGCAACGGGCTGCCAGACGTGCCCCACATCGGCAGCCGCCGCCGGGCCCTGTGGCGGATCCGTCGCGCTCGTGCCCAGCGGCTCGGGAAAGAGCTCGGCAACGGCCTCGAGCGTCTCTTCGCCCACAGAAGCCAGAATTTGCGATGCCTGCAGCGAGCGCGCGATGTGATGAATGAAGTAGATCAGCACGCCGATACCCACAAACGCAAGCGCCATCGCCATGAGTACGGCCAGCGACGGGACGAAACTACCCTCGTCGCCGCCGCGAATTGTGCGCAGCACGATGAGACAGTAGGCGTAAATGGCAACAAAGACGCCAAGAACCAGTTGGTTGGTGCGGTCGCCCATGAACTTGCGCAGGATGCGCGAACTGTACTGGGTTGATGTTTGCGCGAGGGCCACGATGGTGATGGAGAAGACGACACCGGCAACCGTAATCATCGATGTGGCAATGGCCGAGAGCATACTGCGCGAACCCTCGGCGCCTGCGCCAAAGACGCGCGGCCAGCGCAACCACATCTCGTTTCCCAGTATGCTGTCCAGATCAATTAGTGCAATCGCCAGCAGCACGGCCGTCAGCACCGAGAGTGTGGGCACAAACCAGAGGCTATCGCGCACTGCGCCCCATAGTTGCCGAATTCTGTTTATCACTACGCCACCTGCAGTTTCGAAGCCGGGAGATTTAGAGGGTGACGGGTTGCACTACGCCCGGCAGTCGGGCAATTGACGCGCACCGGCTGCCACCAAGATTACGCACTGAGCCGTTCTTGCGCAAGTACGCTTGCCGCGCGCTCCTGCAGCCTGTCAGCTGTTTTGTGTGTGAGGCAAGACGATCGTGTCGCACACGAAAGGAGCGACATACAAACCTCGCGCGCCTCGTGGCGCTCACGAGTGATGCCGGACGGAGCCCTCCAGGGCTGCGCGAACAGCCTTGACGCCGAGACGCAAAGGCGCAGAAGCACGCAGAGAAAGCAGAGGGGGAGCAGAAGCAATGCATCAATGCCTCCAGTCCGCCACTGATGCTGCCCGCACACAAGCCAAGCTCCTTGTCCAGCGGGCAGTGGCCGTGATGGCAGTTCTCGCACAAGTAGTAGGGCCGCCTCACCTTGATGTTGCCCAGCAGCGTCTTGCACTGCGCCGTGCGCCTCCTTGTATAGACAGCCTCGCCACCGCAGGGGCAACGACTGGTTGGTGGTGCGTAGGCGGGCGCCAATGCACCCACGAGCGCACCCAACGTCACGTTGCCCATTGTGTGCAATGCAGCCAACACCCCTTTTTCCAGCCCTTCCAAGGTTGGTTCGCTCTCCTGCATCTGTGCCACCAGATGCTCCGCCACCAGTTTGGCACTCGCCAGAATCTGGGTTGTGATACTTTCCACTTGGTTCGCTGCGAGTCTACAATGCATGTGGGTTCTCCGTTGCCTAAATGGGTCTGGTTTGCACCTCCCATTTACCCGCGGAGAACCCTTTCTGCAAATACTCACCGACAACTCGTGCGTGCACCCCGAGACGAGGCTGCTGATTCTGGAAGCCTCGTTTCGATGTATAATATGCGCACAACCGCCCGTTTCGCGCGGCAAACCATTGTCTCTGGAGGCGTGCATGCAACAACCTCGGCGCGTGTTCCACCTGTTCCCCTTGGCTTCATTTTTCGTGCTTCTGCTGGCGACAGCGTGTTCATCACCTTCCTCGCTCACATCTGCACCGCCACCTCCCCTGCACGCTGCCGCGGAATTGATCAGCCCCTTCGTCAGCCCACTGCCCAGCGGCGAGAAACCGCCCATTGGCGTTGCGGGCCTGCCCGGCGAGCGCAGCGTTGAACCCACCTGGCCCTTTGTTGCGCCCGACGGACGCCAGCTCAAGCTCTCGCAAGTGGAGGCTGAGGAGGTGGCGCGCAATTTCTTCCGCAGCCGCCAGGCAACAGACAATCCCCACCCGTTCATTCGCTTGACCTATGCGCGTTTGCCCTCACTTGGACGCGACGTGCTCTTCGTCAACAATGACCCCGACTATCCGCATCTGAACCATGCCGTGCCCATTGACCTGAATTCGGGCGAGCGCATGCTCGACGAATGGCTCCAGGCGGGTGATCTCACCAGCTCATGGTATGCGTACCCACACGGCAAGCTCGATGAGCCGCTTGTGGCCGCGCTTGAGCGCGCCCAGCCCGACACCAGCCTGCGCGTGGGCGTGCACGCCTACCCCGTTGACACAAAGCTGGTAGATGTGGAACTGGTGCGCCTGTTCCCTGAATTACTGCCCACCTGGCTGGAGAGCGGCGAGCTTGGCAACTATGGCGTGCTGGCGCGCAGCAATCCGGACTTCGTCCGTGATGTGGATGCCGTCCGCTGGCGCATCTATGCGGCGCGCCAGGCTGCGGCGCGCGAGCCGATTGTGGCGTGGCTGCAAGGCGAAGGTGCGCCTGCTTACTCCTTCAATGGGGAGATCATCTGGACGGAACTGACACCGGATCAAATCCTGCGGCTGGTGCACGAGGACGCCGTCAACCTCATTAGCTACCAGGGCCCGCCAGATCCCAATGCCCTCCAGCCCACGCCCACGCCAACGGCGCTGCCCGATCCCTGGCGCAGAGTCCCCTTCACCACGCTTGCGCAAGGCACTGACGGCCCGGTGCTCTCCTGGACGCCCGCAACGCCCAACGTTTGGCTCGTGCGCAATGCCGATGATGTAGGCGGCCCCGCGCCCCTGCCCGATTCGGCATGGCTGCGCATTCGCCAGCTCAGTTTCTACGACGAAGCGGCGCTGGTCGTGCACATGGGCGTAGAGGGGAGCGGCTGCTATGACGTGCGCGTGACTGACTTGGCGACGGACGGTGCGTCGCTGCGCGTCTACGCCGACTTCTTTGGCCCAGCGCCCGGACAGGCGTGCACTGCTGCCATGACCGCTCCCTACCATGTGGTGGGCGTGCCTGCCGGCTATGTGCCGTCACGCAGGTACCCGACGGACCCAATTGAGCTCATCTCTCAAGAGCGCACCGGCGGGCCTGGCCACCCTGAGCGATGCAGCGCCCAAGTTCGCAGGTTTGTGCGTAGCGGCTGCTTTAGCTGCTGTTATTGAGGACGCGATGTGATTGGTGAGTTCGGCAGCTGAAGCAGCCGCTACGAAACGCGCCGCGCGACGTCGGAGATGCACCATTTCGCTGCCGTTCATCTGCATGCAGCGCCCTCACGGTGGTGCGGCGGCTGCAAGAAAAGAGGGGGTCGTCCTGGCAAAAGGACGGCCCCCTCTCGTATTGCTTTTCTCTGCGTTTCTCCGCGCCTCCGCGTCGCAGTTCTTACTTCACCACATCAAGCATCACCTTCGCCACGGTGGGCGGGTGGAGGAGCATGTTGGCATAGTTGGCGTTGGCCATGGGGCAGGCGCACTCCTTGCGCTTAATGCTGCCGCGCAGTTCCTCCATCGCACGCCCGCGCCAAAGCGGGCTGATGTCGTAGTTCGTCTGGCGCACATTGCCCACACTCTCGGCGCGAATGCAGCAGGACCAGAGGTCGCCATTGGGCGCAATGTGGGCGCTTGCCCAGCCCGCATAGCAGGGGATCACCTGCGTGCGCTCGTGAAGCACGCGCTTGGCCAGTTGGTAGTACTGGGCGCGAAATGCCTGCGTGAAGCGTGCAATCCCGCGTGCCGGCGATTGCTCCGCCTGCGCGCTGAGGAAATCGGCGATCTCATCGTAATCATCGGGCAACGGTGTAATCCCCCAGCCCACGGTGTCGAGTTCCACCCGCTCCTCGGCCACCTCGGTGATGTAGGAGTCAGGCTCGAGGAACTTCAGCCCCTCCTGAATCGCCTTGAAACGCTTCACGTTGAAGCGGCTGATCACCGTGTGCACGGTGAGTACCAGGTTCGTGTACTCGGCCTGCAGTTCCTTCAACTGCCGCCATGTCTCCATGGAGAGCTTCCAGTTGCCCTCCACGCCGCGGATGTCATCGTGCTCGTCGCCAATCCCGTCAATGCTCAGGTTGATGCCAATCGAGGATTTCGGGCATTCCCGGCACATGCGCGCCACTTGGGTCACCACCCGCTCGGTCAGCATGCCGTTGGTAGGGATTGTGATGACCTCCGGCCGGCAGCGGGTATAGGCGCTGATCACCAGGTCGTCAAGGTCGGCGCGGAAGAAGGGCTCTCCGCCCGTGAAAGTCATGTAGAAGGGAGAGCGTCCCAGAGACTGGAAGACGCGGTCCCACTCGGCGACGCTCATGTCGTCATTCGGCTTGCGCCAGACGTCACAGGTGCGGCACTTTGAGTTGCAGCGAAACGAGATGCTGATCACCACCGAAAAAGGCTTGACCTTGGGCCAGCCAAAGTAGCGAAATGACCAGTAGAGGGGCAGTTTGGGAACGAGTCCGAGCATGAAGTGATTCGTGGTGAAAGAGAACTGCTGCGTTGCGAATTGACCATTCAGGGCGCGTGCTGACCTGACCCAGACAAGACCGAAACCTTGCGCGCTTGCGCCAGAATCTCCGGTCTCGCATCGTTCTGCGTTTACTCCTCCACGATTTTCCAGTAGGAGTCCTTGCGGGTGATCCTGCCTTCGACGAACTCGAAAAGGTCACATCCGCGCACGGCCAGGCGCTGCCCACTCGTCGTGGTACCGGTAAGGGTCCAGGTAGAGACGCCTCGCTCGCCGCATACCCAGTGCTGATCGTCACCATAGTGCACGTCCGGAATCCCGGCAAAGCGACCGGCCAGCCCCACGCGCACTTCCTCGCGCCCTACGTAGCGGCGTCCCCAGGGATCCGGCCCACGCGGGGCTTCAAAAACGCAGTCGTTCGCAAAAAAGCCCATGATTGCGTCGAGGTCGTGCCGGTTGAACGCGTCGAGGAACTGCTGAAGCACATCGATCGTGACAGAAGTTGCTGACAACATTCCCTCCATGTGGATTCATCCCGTCAGCCACTAACGGAATGAAACTAGTAGTCCAAAAGCCGGTGAGGTGCAGACTGCGGCAAAACGACAATAGTCTAAAGTCAATTGTTGCCAGGTCAAACCGAAATCGCCTTGACTCTAGACCCTCAGCGAACCCCGAAATCCGCCGCGCACGCGTAGTAGGAGTCCGCCCCGTTGTGATAGGTGAAGACATGTTCATAGCGACGATCCATGAAGAGTGCGCCGCCGTGCTTCCTGATTTCGGCAGGCGTCACCACCCAGCTTGATGTCTTCGTATCGAACTTTCCCAGCTTCTGCAGCTCTTTATACTGTTCCTCAGTCAAGAGCTCAATACCCATGGCAGCTGCCATATCAAGCGCGCTGCTCACAGGCTTGTTCTCCTTGCGGGCATCAAGTGCCTGCCGGTCATAGCAAATGCTTCTGCGGCCTTTGGGGCTTTCCGCGGCACAATCATAGAAGATGTACTCACCCGACTGGGCGTCAAAGCCAACAACGTCCGGTTCGCCACTTGTGCTTTCCATCTCGTTCAGCGACCACAACTTTGCAGGATTGGCTTCAAGCCTTGCCTGCACCTTTGCCCACTCCAGACCGACATGGCGTTTCATGTTTTTCTCAAAACGAGCCTTCAACGTGCTGAGCAGCGCTTCGCGTTCTTCGGTCGTCAACTCCATTTTCGTCTCCATCGACATCCTCCCGGCGCAAGTCATGAGTATAAGTGCGTTTGAGAATCAGACCAAGTGCGCCGCGTTACAGAGCCGCGCTGCGGCAGAACTGCAGAACAGCAGTACTGCAAAACAGCAACACGGAGACACAAAAACAGCAACACGGAGACACAGAGGACACGGAGGCACACAGAGAAGTGCTAGATCTGGAACGCAATTTGAGGTAGGAAGCTTGGATGGAAGCGATTTCCCCCAGCTATTCTCGCTAATCAGAAGCCTACCTTCGTTCCGTCCCTTGCTGTTCTCTGTGAACCTCCGTGTCCTCCGAGCCTCCGTGTTGCTGTTCTGCAATTCTGTTGTTGGTTACAGTGTCAACCGCGCGTAACCGATCGCTTCCATGACTTCCAGCATGATTTCGGCGGCGCGCAGCGTTGAATCTTCGAGGTACCGGTGCGACTCGGTCGACTCGAAGTCGCCCGCGGCGATTGCATCCTGACGCGCAATCAGTTGCGCCGCGGCATACTGCCCTGCTTCGCGCACAATGCGCGTCCACATGTTCACACGGATGACGCCGTCATCCGCCAGGTTCTCAATCTGGTCGAGCGAGAGGCACGAGGTGCCGTGGAGCACCAATTTCGCCACGCCACCCAGTGCGGCGGTCAACTCCTGGCCGCGCGCCTTGAGATACTTGGCCTCACCAAAACGGTCGGATTGCTGCTCGGTGCCCAGGTCCGCCACAAGCAGGTCGACACCGGTCTCGTCCACAAAGCGGACGGCCTTCTCCACATAGTCGTCCTTCTGCACCGCCTGTTTCATGCCGCCGACTGCGAGTTCCTCGATGATGCCTTCCACCATCACCTGGTCGCCGTACTCCGCCACATACTCCCTTGTCCACGCAAGATTGTCGGCAAAGGGGTACTTCTGGCCGTCAAACATCACCGTCGCCAGGTAGGGCAGCCCTTCAATCAGCGCCCAGCGGTCGCGCTTGGGGTCGGCGTGGTCCAGGTGAGGCAGCGCCACCACATTCGGGTAGGGAGCGTCGGGGCCGTCGCACAGGAGTTTTAGGTGGGCCATGTTGGAAAGAAAGCCTGCCGGCGCGTTGCCACTGTGCGTTATGCGCGCGGCCTGCGGCATGTAAGGATAGGTGTAGGTCATGGCGACGGCGAGCGGCACCTTGCCGATGCCATGCTTCTCGGCAAGCATCTGTCCGGCCAGCAAAATGGCCTCGGTGTTCCAATGCGAAGCCGTGCAGAAGATCGCCATGCTGGCTTTGCACGAACGAAAAAGTTCGGTGTATTCAAGCGCTTCCTCGCGCCGTGTGACGAGTGTCATGACTAACCCTCATTTGCGTGGGTATGGTGTTACACAATAACTGAAAATTGAAAATTGATCATTGACGATTCACATTGACTGCACGCGCAATCGCCAATGATCAATCTTCAATTATTCGTGTTCGGGCCGATTTCCTCAACCTTCAAACTTCATTGCGCTACCCCTGCGGCAGGGCGACGTCAAAGTCCAGATAGTGGCCCAATGCCTCACGCAGCGGCTCCTGCACGCAGCCCTCGGTGATGCTTACATGGTGACGGTGACCATTGACGCCAATGTGAAGCAGCACATCCTGCAGCTTGTCGATTTCGGCCACGCCCGCCACGCCGAAGAAGTTGGGCGGAATCGGGTCGGCGGTAATGCGCCCCTGCCCGAGGTAGGTCTTGATGCGCCCATCGTCGGTCATCAGGCTGCTGAAGGTAAAGTCCATGGGGCGAATGCGCCCCTGGTTGCAGCCATAACTCGTGCCCGCGCCCAGCGTCGTCAGCAGAATCTCGTGGTCCGTGATGCGCCCCTTGGCGTCCATCATCGAAGCGGGCATGGGGCCGCAGTGGAAGAGAATGCACTTGTCATCCTCGTCCTCGTAGTTGTTGTTCCAGTCGAGCAAGCCCACAGGCTGATAGGAGGCAAGATGGAGCGCCTTCATGGCCACGGCGTTGCCGATATCCACCTCGCAGGCCGAGGCCATGCCTTCGTCGTTGAGCATCCCCATAGCCACACACGGCGATATTCCCATCTCCTGCTGTATCTCGGTCCAGCAACGGATGGCGAGCGCATCGAGATGGGCCTCGGCGCGCAGGTCGTCAAGCGTGACGCCCAGGCGCACCATATTCTCGAACGCCTTGTCGGGCACGCCGTCCCACGAGGCGTAATTGCGCAGCCCGTCGGCCTTGGCGCCATAGGCACCGCTATTGGGCGCGACGCTCTTCATGCGCAGGAAGATATCCGACATGTCAAAGGTCTCCACGGTGATGCCGTGGCGCTGCAGGGCGACCTCGTCAATGCGCACGGTCTTGAAGGGCGTTGTGCGCGCGCCGACTGCGCCTACGACCATCCCCTTGATGCCGTTGACGACCTGGCAGATGCGGTCGAATTCGTCGATATTCTTGCGGAAAGCCTGGCTGCCGGGGCGCACGGTGTGGGGCTTGAGCGTGGTGAACTTGACGCCCACCTGGCGGAAGACGTCCATAATGGAGATCTTGCCGCAGAAGGAATCGCGCCGCTGCGCAGGTCCCATCTTGTCCAGGTCGTCCGGGTAGGCCTGAATCCAGATGGGGACATTGGCCTCCTTGAGCGCGGCCACGGCGCCGTTCTCGTCGCCGAAGTTGGGCAGGCAGACGATGATGCCGCCGAACTCCCCCCGGTGTGCGCGCAGGAAGTTGGCGTAGACCTCGCCTTCCACGGGCGTTTCCACGGCGCCGTGGCGCGTGGCCTCGGCGTCGAGCATGAGAACGGCATGACCCAGCGTGGCCAGCTCCCGTTGCATTTCTTCGCGCGCGCCGGCAATTACCGACGCGGGGAAGAAGCCGCGGTTCCCAAAAAAGAGCGCGAATGTGGTCTTTTGCATGGTATGCAATTGCCTTTCTGTAGTCGCTGAGGGTGCGAACAACGTTGACATATGTGGAGACTCGGATCGAAGAGGTGGGAAGCACGCAATGGGCGAATGTGCGGGGCGCGACACATTCGTTCATGCAAGCATACATCGCGGGAGGTTGCTTGTCGATTCCTGGGGTGAGGGTAATTGGGGAGCGAAAGTGGGCTGGATGCCCTCAGCCACGACAACTCAACTTGCGCTGAAACGTGAGTTGGAGACTGAGTCAGAGATTGAGGTAATATGGCCAACTTGGACTGACGGTCGTATAGTGCCTAGCTGCTCGGGATATGCTCCATGATGGGTTTCGCAGGAGTTGTTGGGCCTCTGAGGGACGGTTGTTTGCCAAAGCAGGGCTTCTTGATCCCTCGTGCAGCAGCATTCGCAAGCAGCGGGACTGAGGAAGTTCAGCGTCGACTACAAACGAGAGTGGGCGGCAAGCCAGAGAGACAGCCGCTCCTGCTCCCATCGGCTAATATTTATAGCCAACTTCAGAATAATTGCGCCCCACCGCCAGACTATGCTATACTCGGCCTCACTTGCATTGCAGGAGTGAGGCGTATCTTTCGCACCACGCCGGCCGATCCATCTGCGCGCAGCGAGGCAACAGCCGTCGCCCGCACTTCTCCCACCTGTGGAGGTTTCCATCGTGTCTTTTTCCTGGCCCTGGGGCAAAGCACCCAAACGCTCATCCAACATTCTCTGGCTCGATTTGGGTGATCTGGGCGATCTTGTGAACCCCTCCGGTCCCCACGAACAGTGGCAGGACCATGGCCTCGCACTTCTGCGCACCATCCTCAAGAACAATGGCATCGAAACCGACCTGGCTTCGACGCGCGCGGTCACCTCGTGGGAGCAACTGGCCAAGCAGATGCAGGGCTACAGCACGCTCATCATGAACGTGCGCTCCTACACCTTTCCGGTTGCCTACCGCTCGGCCAAGCTCTTCAAGGAGATCAACCCCGAGGGGATGGTGCTGGCCGGGGGCATGCACGCCACCGTCGCCCCCGAGGAGATGGAGGCGATCCCCGAGTTTGACCGCATTTGCCGCGGCCCGGGCGAAGAGGTGATCGTGGATTTGGTGCGCGACCCCATCTCCTTCCCCGCGTCTTTGAAGCGCAAGGGGCCAAATCAATGGCCGAATGGCCCATGCTCGACCGCACGATGTGGCCCAAGCCGCAGGGCAAGGCCGTGCGCAAGTGGAATTGGAAGTGGCCGCTCGAGCCGGCCTGTGGCTGGGGCCCCGGCCCCGTTGCCACAATCATCACCAGCCGCGTCTGCCCCTGGCAGTGCGTCTTCTGCAACGAGAACTCCTACATTCCCAATATGGGCCGCCGCCCCGTCGATGCGGTGATTGACGAGCTCAATTTCCTCGACAAAAAGTACGGCGTCGGCTCGGTTGTCATCCACGATTCGATGTTCTTCCAGAACCCCAAGTGGCTCAAGGAATGGATCGAGAAGTACCCGCGCAAGACCAAGAACTGGACCTACTGGGCCGCCGGGCGCGCCGACACCGTGCGCCAGTGGCCCGACCTCTTCGAGGCGCTCGTCACCGAAACGAACTGGCGCACGATTTCGATCGGCTTCGAGTCGGGCAGCGACCGGATCCTGCGCCTGCTCAACAAGGAATGCACTGAGGAAGACAACGATTTCACCATCGATCTGGTGAACAGGCTGGGCGATGAACTGGAAGCCAAGGGGCAGCCGCCGCCAAAGTTCTGGTCCAATATCATGCTTGGCATCCCGGGTGAGCAGCCCGAAGACGCCTTCAAGACGATGCGCATGCTCAAGCGCATGAAGCGGGTCTTCCCGTCGATTGCCTACTACGCGCCCTACCCGGGCAGCGCGCTGGGCAATCAGCTCATCGCCGAGGGCAAGAGCTTAATGAGCCGAGACAATTACCATCGCTTCCCCGACGACGAGAAGGTGAAGGGGATCGACTACCAATTCTACCGCGAGCTGCTGGCGGGGAAGTACGACAGCGAAATCAACCGCGGCATGAGCGATCTGCGCTACGGCGGCAGCGACCTCGCAGGTTCGCTTATCAAAGCGTAAAGAAAACATCGGTACGCAGAAAGAGCGGAAAAGGCAGGAAAAGACATGTCGTTTCCGTTGTTCCTGCAGTTTCTGCGTACAGGTTTGGAAGGGTGAGCAATGAGCAGTTTCAGCAATCCCCATTTCATGTACTTGTTTGATCTCAAGAGCGGCAAGAAGAAGCTGGCCTATGGGCAGACGCCCGAGGACGCACTCGAGATTCTGCGCATTCGCCTTAACGAGCAGGAGATGGCAGGAGATCTATCCCGAGCGCTTCCTCAAAATCAACCAGCGCGACTTGCAGCAGTATGTCAAGGAGCTTGGGTGAGCAGCCGGGTGAATGCCGCGCGGCTGTCTCCGGCGCAGGATGCGCTTTGGGAGGCGGTCTTGCCGCGGCGATGTCCTCAAGGTGCACCGCACCGTGGACGGCGCAAAGGAGTACCTGCTGCACCCGCTCGATGGTGCGCCGGCGCTTGCAGTTCGCGCCGATGATGTTGAGGCGCTTGTGCGCGGCGGATTGATTGCCAGCAACATGAAGTTTCCCGCGGCGACGTTCGTGCCGGCGCGTGGCTGATGTCTCGCCGTAATTGTTATGGCGGATTTCATATTAATTGACGCCGGCGTCGCTCCGGGGTACAATACAGACCGTACGCAGATGAAATCGTGTAGTTCGTGAGGAACTCTCGTGCACGCAGTACGCAGGCACATTCTCGAATTCCTGAAGGAGCGCAACGGCGCAACCGTGGCCGAGCTGGCGGAAGCGCTGGCAATGGCCCCTGTTTCCGTGCGCCATCACCTCGACATCCTCCAGGGAGATGCGCTGATTTGCGTTGAGCGCCTCGAGCGCAGCGGCAGCGTGGGGCGGCCGCAGCAAGTCTACGCGCTTACCGACGAGGCGGGGGAGCTCTTCCCCAACAACTTCGCTGCGCTGGCCGGTGAGTTGGTGCGCCAGGTGAAGCACGTTCTGCCGCAGTCGCAGGTTGACGCGATCTTCGTTGCCATGGCGCGTGATCTTGCGGATGAGTTCAATGCGCCCGCAACGCAGAATTTGCCCATGGCCGAGCGCGTACAGAATGTGGCCGAGTTTCTCAACGTGCGCGGTTACCTGGCAAGTTGGGAACAGGAGGGCGACGACGGCGACAGTTTCCTGCTCCACAAGCACAATTGCCCGTATGCAGGGGTTTCCACCGTGCATGGCGAGCTTTGTCTCATGGACCAAACCCTTGTCGACACGCTTATGGGCGAGCACTGCGAACGTGTGGCCCACATGGGCAGTGACGACCACTGCTGCACCTACCGTGTCTCCATGAACAGTGAAAGCCGCACGTGCGAAGGCCACACTCGCGAAGGCCACACTTGCGAAGGTGACGCTCTCTTCAGCGCGCCACATGCCGTATTGCGCAATTCGATTGTCCTGGTGGCATAGTCATGATTCAGACACTTGGCACGCCGATCGCGTTTGCCGAACGACCCCTGGGTCGGGTAACGATTGACCCGTCGCCCTATGGTACGCCGCTGGCAATTGACCAGTTTGGGCGGCGCATCAACTATCTGCGCATTAGCCTGACTGACGCCTGCAACTTGCGCTGCGTTTACTGCATGCCCGAGAACATGCAGTTCATGCAACGCAGCGAGTTGATGAGCGACGAAGAAGTGCTGCTGCTCGTGCGCGTGGCGGCCGGCCTGGGCGTCAACAAGGTGCGCTTGACGGGGGGTGAGCCGACGGTCCGCCCCAATGTGGTCGAGATTGTGCGCGCGATTGCCGCAACGCCGGGGATCGAAGACCTCGCGATGACGACCAATGGGCTGCTGCTGGCGAAGCACGCGCAGCAATTGGCCGATGCCGGTCTGAAGCGGGTGAACATCAGCATTGATACGCTCAATCCCGAAAAGTTTCACCGCATCACACGCTGGGGCCATGTGGAGGATGTGTGGCAGGCGATTGATGCCGCCGAAGCAGCCGGTCTGCTGCCGATCAAACTCAACTGCGTCATCGTTCGTCACTTCAACGATGAAGAAGACATGGTTGAGCTGGCACGCCTCACGCTTGAACGCAATTGGGACGTGCGCTTCATCGAGATGATGCCTTTCGGCGAGATCACCGACTTCCAGCAGACCAATGTGGTGACCTACAGCGAGATGAAGCAGCGGATTGAGGCTGTCTTCGGTCCGCTGGAAGAGGCGTCCTATGATTATGTTGACCCAAGCCGTCCGTTCCGCATCCCGGGAGCGGCAGGCACGCTGGGCTTCATCAGCAGCGTGACGGAGCCCTTCTGCCAGGGGTGCGGGCGCGTGCGTCTGACTGCCGACGGCAAGCTGCGCCTCTGCCTCCTGCGTGAGGACGAAGTGGATTTGCTGACACCGCTGCGTCAAGGCGCGACCTTCGCCGAGCTGCAGCAGTTAATGCTCGACGGCGCGTACCACAAGCCCTGGGGCCACGGTCTGGCGCAGGGCCTTGTTGCCGGCAACCGGGCCATGAATCAGCTCGGCGGGTAGGTTTCTATTGGTTCAAGGTTCAA
Organism: uncultured Chloroflexia bacterium; assembly: GCA_963735275.1. GTDB lineage: Bacteria > Chloroflexota > Anaerolineae > Caldilineales > Caldilineaceae > UBA5069. Next base: position 633,707 of record CAVTKJ010000007.1, read on the forward strand.
GTGTTCAAGGTTCGTCGCAAGCGAACATGGGCGCTGAATCCAACCTTGAACTTTGGTCGTTGAACTTTGAACCTTTCTTGAAGGAGAGTTGAAGATGATTACGTTAACCGAGAATGCCGCCGGCAAGCTTGCGGGCGTCATGCAGGACAAGGGCCTGCTGACTCCGAGCACGCACTGCGCGTCTTCGTCAAGGGCGGCGGCTGTGGCGGTATGCAGTACGGCATGACCTTTGACCAGGCACGCGAGGGCGATGAAGTCTACGAGCAGCATGGCCTGCGCGTGCTCGTCGACCCGACAAGCCTCTTCTATGTGGACGGCGCGAGCATTGACTACGTCGACAACCTCATGGGTGGCGGATTCCACATCGACAACCCGCAGGCCGTCTCGTCGTGCGGCTGCGGCAGCAGCTTCCGCACCGCCAAATCGCACGACGGCGAGGAAATGCCGGAGAGCTGCAGTCACGGACACTAGCATTCCACAGGGCGCGCCGTTTGTGCATGAGGCGCGCCCTGCCAGCTTCACGATGAGGAGTTGTCGATGCCTGCCATCATGCGGCCGCGCACTTTTATGCTGGCCGAGGCGCGTGAACTCCTGCCGCAGGTCCGGGCGCTGATGGCGCAGGCGCAAGCCGCGCGCAAGCAGTTGGTCGCGCAAGAGCCGGCCCTGTGGGCTGTGCTGCGCAGCGCGGCCACCAATGGCGGCAATCGTGAGGCAAGTGCGGCGCTTCCCGCATTCAATGAGCTTGAGTCGGGGCTCAAGGGAATTATGGGCCTCGGCGTCATTGTGCAGGATGTGGACGCAGGGCTGGTTGATTTCGTTGGGCTGCGCGAGGGCAACCGCGTCTACCTCTGCTGGCAACATGGCGAGGATGACATTGGCTTTTGGCACGAGATGGACGAGGGCTTTGCCGGGCGTCACCCGATTGATGACCGCATCGCGTGATGTGTACGCGTGGCAGCGGCCGCCAAAGAGAGTGCCGCTGCCAATTTGCCGGATTCCTGTAAGGTTGTGTACATGATACGTGTTGCGACAACAACGGAAGAGACCCTTGAAAAGCGCATTCAACTTGTGCTCAACGACTACCGCCCAAATCTCTACATGGACGGGGGCGACGTCGAGGTGCTCGAGGTCGACGCGCAGGGGATCGTCCACCTGCGCATGATGGGCGCTTGTATTGATTGCCCAATCAGCCTGCTGACGATGAAGTTGGGGATTCAGCGGCTGCTCAAGGAGAAGTTTCCCAACGATGTACGCGGCGTCAATGCCATGACGGACATCGACATTTCGGCTTTGTATAACCGGACAACGTAAAGAAAGCATGCAGTTATCAATTACCAATTATCTGTTATCAATAAATCAATAACTGATAATTGATGACTGAATGTCGCACCTTCACCCGTTCAGGAGGGGTTTCCTCACAATGCGCATCGCTCTCATCAATCCGAAGTTTCGCCTGCCTATCGACACGCGCACCACGGCGCATCTGGGCCTGGCCTATTTGGGAGCCGTCAGCGAGCGGCATGGCGACGAGGTCGTGGTGTTCGACGCCGACGTGGAAAAGGAAACGGTGAGCGACTTTGTGCTGCGCTACCGGCCGGAGATCGTCGGTATCACGGCAAACACGCCGCAAGTGAAACAGGCATGGCGCACAGCCAAGGCCGTCAAGGAAGTGCTCGACGTGCCGGTTGTGCTCGGCGGCCCGCATGTTTCCGTGCTTCCCGAGGAATCCTGCGAGAAGCCTTACGTGGACATCGTCGCACGAGGCGAAGGCGAAGAGACCTGGATCGACATCTGCGAGCGTCTTGACGCCTTCAAGCGCGAACATCCCGAGTATGCCGGAGAGGCATTCAGGACGGATGCCTTTATGGCCGTCGAGAATGAGGTCTTCGCGGACTGTCAGGGGATCACCTACAAGACCAGCGACGGCCAGATCCACAACAACCCGGACCGCACGCCAATTGCCGACCTCGACAGCCTGCCCTGGCCTGCCTACCATCTCTTCAAGATGGGCAGCTATACCAACCTCCAGCCTGCCACGGACCATGTGGACGGGGCACGTTCCTTCAGTATCCTCACGAGCCGCGGCTGCCCCTACCGCTGCACCTTCTGCAGCCAGAGCATCATGCCGATCAAGTGGCGCAGCCGCAGCCCCGAGAGCGTGCTTGCCGAGTGGCGGCACCTTGTCGAGGATTTGCATGCTGAGGAGATCGGCGTGCTCGATGACAGCGCCAATATCCGCATGCGGCGTCTCGAGGAGATTGCCAATTTGCTGATCGAGAACAATCTCAATCACGTCCCATGGATCTTCGTGAACGGTATTCGCGCCAACCTTGCCACCAAGGAACTGCTCACGCTGCTCAAGCGCGCCGGGCTGCGGCGCACCGCCTTTGGTGTGGAGACGGGCGACCCGGAGATTCTCAAGAGCATTGACAAGAAGATCGATCTTGATACGATTCGCGCCGCTTTCAAGAACGCCAAGGAAGTGGGCATCGAGACAATCGCTTTCATGATTATCGGCCTGCCCGGCGAGACGCGGCAGACGATGCAGAACTCGATCGACTTTGCCATTGAAATCGATCCGATGATCGCCAATTTCTCGATGATGACGCCCTACCCCGGCACAAAAGTCTATGAAATGGTCAAACGCCAGGGACGCATGCTCATCAACGACTGGGATGACTACGTCTTCTTTGAGCAGCAGGCGCGCTACGAGATGGGCGATATGACGGCCGAGCTTGTGGAAGAGATGTACCGCAAGGCCTATCGCCAGTTCTACCTGCGCCCTGCGCCGATCATGCGGCGCCTGAAGACGAAGGACTTCTGGCTGAATCTGCCCCGCAACGGGCGCATTGCCATGCGCACTTTCGTGCCCAAGAAGGAAAAGACGGGCCTGCGCAAATCGGTTGAGGCCGAAGGCGCACTGTAACCAAAACCAACTGCGAAAAGCTCAACGCAAAGGCGCAAAGAACGCGAAGAAACGCAAAGGAAAAGCAGGAAAAGAACTTTTTCCTTGTCGTAAGCGCCTTTGACACCTGTGACACCTTTGACGCCTTTGCTGTCCATGCCGTTCTTGCTTTTCCTTTGCGTTTCTTCGCGTTCTTTGCGCCTTTGCGTTGAGCTCTTTGCGTTGAGCTCTTCGGTTCTTTCTTGTTTGATGAACCGGAAGGTTTGCGTTTATGCGTGTAATTCTTGCCAGCCCGGAAGCCAAAGTATGGAGCGCCCGCAAGCACATCCCCCTGGGGTTGGGCTATCTGGCGGCCGTGCTGCGCGAAGGCGGCCACGATGTGATGATCTTCGACGCTTCGGTGGAAGATGTCGAAGTTGACTATTACCTCGACCTTGCCGAGGCGGAGGGGCGTCCCTACGATATGATCGGCGTCACGGCCACCACGCCCCTCATGCCCGATGCGTGGCAGATGGCGCGGTTGGCCAAGACGCGCGGGCTGATCACGGTGCTGGGCGGCCCCCACCTCACGATTATGCCGCTCGAGTCCCTCCAGGCGCCCCATGATGCCTACGTAGACTACGTCTTCAAGGGCGAGGCCGAGTATTCGTTTCTCGAACTGATCGACACACTGGAAGCCGGGCGCGAGCCCGGTATCATTCCGGGCATCCACTTCAAGCGCGGCGACGAGATTTTCGCCAGCCCGGAAAGCCCGATGATTCCCGATCTCGACGCGCTGCCTTTTCCCGCCCACGATCTCTTCAAGATTGACCGCTATACGAACCTGCAGCCACTCACGGATGGGTTGGACCGCAACGCCCGCTCCTTCACCATTCTCACGAGCCGCGGCTGCCCGTACAAATGCACGTTCTGCTCCAAGCCGGTCACCGGCGACACCTGGCGCGCGCGCTCTGTGGAGAGCGTCATTCAGGAGTGGAAGTGGCTGGTGAACGGGCTGGGCGCCACCGAAATCGGCGTTACCGACGACATCTGGAATCTCAAGCTGCCGCGCGCCAAGGAGCTTTGCCGGCGGCTGGTGGAGGAGGGGCTCAACCACGTGCCCTGGGTCACCGTTCACGGCATGAAGGTGAACCACACAGACCTGGAACTCTTCCAGTTGATGAAGGCGGCGGGCTGCAAGCGTGTGGGCTTCGGCGTCGAGAACGGCGACGAGAACATGCTGCGCAACGTGATCCGCAAGGGGCAGACGCTGGATCAGGTGCGCGAGGCCTTTGCCAACGCCAAGGCGGCGGGCCTGCAGACGATGGGCTTCTTTATCTTCGGAATGCCGGGCGACAACGAAGAGACGATGGAAAAGACCATCAAACTCGCATTGGAGCTTGACCCCAAGCTTGCCAACTTCATGCTCGCGGCGCCTTTCCCCGGCACGGTCATGTACGACATGATCCAGCAGGGGGGCGAGGTCTTTGCCGACAACTGGGGCGACTTTGCGATTCACGAGCAGAAGCCGCGCTTCTCCATGAAGGAGAACTACGACGCCGACATGGTGATCAAAAAGTGGCGCGAGGCGTACCGGCGCTTCTATCTCTACCGACCCGAGCGGGTGATGGAGAAGATGATGTTCAAGGAGAATTGGACGAACATCCCCGCGACGCTTTCCCAGGTGAGGCGCTTCTTTATCGGCACGCCCGACCAGCAGCCGCCCAGCGAGCGGCCGGCGCAGCGCGAAAAGGCTGCGGCGTAGGGCGATCCGGCAGCGCTATGGAAGACAGTTCATCAAAAGGGCCCGCCCCAACAAGGCGGGCCCTTCATGTACTCCCGGGCGAGATGGTAAGTGGCAAGGGAGTCAGATGGCAATATTTGCTGCCCTGACAGGGCGGGACCGAGACGCTGACCACCAAATTCTGCGTTTCGCAAGAGCGTTGATGAATCTCCGCGCAACATAAGTGCTCAAGCCTGAAACTCGCCCCTGCAAGGCGCAAAACGCGCCCCTTGCAATTCGTTGCCCCTTCTCCTTCCGTTGGTTGCTGCGTCCTCGCGCCGAAACGACCGAATTCGCACCAAATCGCGTTCAGATTCCGGTTGCGTCTTCGCGCACGGTGCCCAGCAGGTAGCGGTGGTGCGCCCAGATGGCTTTGGCCTGCCAGGGGAGGGCCGCGTGGTCAAGCCACGCATAGCGCATGACCCGCTCGCGCAGCTCCGGCTCCTGATCCATATACCAGGCCATCGTGCTCCACTGCCAGCCCTCGCCGGTGAACTGGTCGTCCAGCGCCTTGCTGCGGATTCCCAGCCGTTTGAGCACCTCGTTGGCGGGCATGACCGTGTCGGGCCACGGCGGAACATCCAGCACACCTTCGGCGAAGATGTGCACACCGGCATCCTCCAGAATGTGCCGAATACGGGTGATGTCCGTCCAGCCTTCGTCGTGCGTGGCGAAGAACTCGCGGTCAATCAGCAACTTGCGCATCCAGTAGCCCACCTGGATGTTGTTGGGCATCGCCACAAAGACCAGATTTCTGCTTGTGCGCGCAAGTTCGCGCAGCAGATCGGCTGGATTGTCGATGTACCAGAGCCCCGCCCACTGCCACGTCAGGTCAAACGACTTGTCCGCGAAGGGCAGCGCGCCCCAGCCCGTAGGCGGAATCAGCACCGTCTCGGCCGGCCTGCTGCAGATCCTCCTGCCAGATGCGCCGTACGCCGGCGATGCGCTCGGCGTTGTCGTCAACCATGGTGACGCGTACACCACTGCGCGGCAAGCATGACGTCATTGATGCCGCTAACGCCCGCCATGCCGTAGAGCGGCGCTTCGAGCACACTCTCGACCGCATGGCGGCTGCGCAGATCCTCGAGAAAGTCGTTGAGCACGAAGCGCTCGTAGACCAGGCCAAGCCCCTCGTTGTAGTCAGTCAGGTACTTGCGCCAACTGTTTTCATTGGTCATCGGTGGGCTCGGGACATGGGAATGGTGATTGATGATGGGTGATGGTTAGTTGATCGGGTGATTGGCGCTCGTTTTGCAGAGGCTTTGGCTGGGCCGGTGGACTCTCACTGCTTCACAATCGGCAGCATCACCAGCGTGGGTGGTGGGGCGGCCAGCGTGGCGACCGCGAGGACACCGTCGTCGTCGGTCTTGGCTTCCAGCCAGTAGGTGTAGGCGGTATCGGCATCCGCCAGGGTATCAATCACCGTATAGTCACCACCGAGGTGGCGGTTGCCCCTGGCCAACACGGAACCAGGAACCTGCGTTGCATCTGCGCGGCTGCTGCCTTCCGGCCCGCGCCAGACGGTGAAGCCGGCAAGCCGCCACTCATAGGCAGTGGTCCACGCGATGCTTCGCCCGCCGCCCAACGCCGGCAGCACAACGCTGGTTGCTATGGCCGCGGCCGGTCCCGCCTCAAGCGGCAGCGTGGATGTGCCCCAGTTCGAAGGCTCCTGGCCGTAGCCGTCGAGCGCCGTTCGTTCGAGCGGGGCCCGTGCCGTTGGGCGCATCGGGCCAAAACTGCCCACCGGTGCCGTACTCCACCTCATCCACCACCACGTAGGGCACGACGTCGTCTTCAATGTTGGGGGGCTCGGGCGAAAGCAGCGCGACGCGTTCGCCGTCATCGGCCAGTTTGCCTGCGAACGGCCCAACCACCGCCACGCTGTTGGGCAAATTGTACTTGCTGCGAAAGAGATCCGGCGCGACGCCTGCCACGAAGAGCGAAGCCCCCGGCGCAAGGCTCTCGGCGGGGATGCTGTAATTGTCCACGCCCTCGATCTTCCAACGGTTGCCGGGGTGCTGCGGGTCGTAGAAAAGCACCGACCTGTTGCTCGTGTTGAGCAACTCGATGTACTCGGGTTTGTTGTCCGCCGCCTTGTACATGATCTCCGCCATGACAATCGGCCCCAGCGCGCGGCCCGGCATTGGGCGCGCCCAGCGTCAATGCACTTTGCAGCGGGAAGTGTTCAATGCCATCCGTCGTCACGACACGCCCCAAGCGAGACACCATTGGGGGCCACGCCGAAGGTGACGCTGTGGCTGTAGCCGGTGGGAACGCCATTGCCATTGACAGCCGTCAGCACCGCCTCCTCGCCCATCTCGCTCAGTTCAAAGGGGCCGTCAGGCGGTTTGGGGAGTTCGAGCAACCAGAAGCCCTGGGCGGGCACGACGGCGTCGGCGCCAAGCGTGAGCCGATCGGGTGTCTTGGAATCATCGGAAAACCACCAGCCGGCCATGGAAATCGCCGCGCCTGTGGGGTTGTAGAACTCGACCGAGTCAACCTGGGGTGGGTCGGTGTGGGTGAGAAGTTCGTTGATCAGCACGCCGGAGGCATTGCCCGCGTCAGGCGCAGACTGAGCGGTTTGCGCCTCGCTGCGCCCCGCTGCACAAGCGGTTACCACTGCAACCACGAGAAGCGCCAACAGAAGGCGTGCGGCGCTTCCTCTATTTCGTCGGTTCATAGTAAATGGTAATCTGCGCAATGTCCCGCATGAAGTTGATCTCGTTGACCAGCACGTGCTTGATCGGCAACCCCGTGCGCTCGCGCAGGTCGGCAAGCAGCGCTTCATGGTTCTCGGGACGAATCAGGTCGATGCGCTCGTAGAGCACCTGTCGCTCTTCCTCATAGCGCACGCCCCAACCACGGTCAAGCACATAGATCAGAAGCAGGATGAATCCATTGATGATAATGAGTTCGGAAAACGTGACCCGCGTGGCAACGAAGAGTTGGTTGATGAAGGGCAGGCTAATCGAAATGAAAAGAAAGACCATTTCACGCAGCGGCAGCCGGTCGGCCTGGAAGCGCAGCACGCTGAAGATTGCCATGAGGCCAAAACCCATGCCCAGCGTCAATTGGACATCGCGCAAGAGGCCGGTAATGAAGTAGATCAGGACAAAGAAAATGAAGAAAGCAAAGACAAACTCGGCCTTGCTCCTGCGCACCGGATAGTAGATGAAGCCGACCAGCACGAATGCCACAACCAGGTTGAGCAACAGGCCAGGCAGCAGATCGAGAAGTGCAGTCACGAGACGCCTCAGTAACCAGTAAGATTCAGGGTATCCCAGGCGCGCATCACATCAGCGACGTGCATGTGGCGCTCCTTGAAGCGGTTCTTGCGCACGTCGTTGGTGAGTTGCGCTGTAGCAAATACGTACTTGCTGAATGAAGTGGGCAGCAAATGCAGATCGTGAAGTTGGCGAAAGATGCCTGCCTGCGTCGTCCGCTTCAATTGCTTGACTTCCACCACAACCAGCCCCGGCAAATCCACCCTGATGTCATCGATTCCCATCGACAGAGTGAAGTCGAGCGTCAACCGTTCGAGGTGATGCATGCCGACAAGCGTGACACGAATGAACTCATTGTAGATGCGCGGGACAAGATCGGCAGGATTGTAGGGGACCTGCGCTGGCAAGAAAGGCCGGCGCCCGTCTCGCCAATCGTCAACGCCGCCTGCACGGGGATGCGCGTCTTCACCGTGCGGTTGCGGTTGGTCTTGCGCTTCACTTCGAGGAACGAAATGCGCGAATCGACGTAGGAGCGCATGCGCACCTTGAAGCGGGGTCGTACGCCTGCATGATGGGCATTGAACATCTCCAGCGCCGGTGTATCGAAATAGAGCGTGCGGTAGTGACCGCCCCGGATAGCCCTCCACCTCAAGCACCTTGTAGCGGTCGAGCAGCCTGTCGAAGATGGTAGCGGCCTGCTCCTCTGTCAGGAGATACTTGGTGTCGAAGCGATCCTGCAACGCGGCATTTTGTACTTCGTTGAGGTAGGTGGGTGGCAGCCTGTTGAAGATATCCTGGAGCGTGGGATTCATGGCCGGGCGCCCATAAGGTGTGGCACCCCATAACGCCGGGCCGGTAACTTGTGAAGGGTAGGTGATCATCAATCAAGTGGGAAAGGAGCCCGTTCGCGGCTCAAAAGTGCCGCTGCAGGTGCGCTGCCCAGCGTCCTGACTGCGGGCACGTCCATCGTCGCACCATTCATGTCGGCGCCTGTGGTATCGGCGTCGGTGAGGATACTGCGTCGCAAATCCGAATTGCGCAAGTCGGCGCGGCGCAGGCTTGCTCCGGTCAGATCGGCGCGGCGCAGATTGGCCTCATTCAGATTGGCTTCGGTCAATACGGCAGCCGTGAGGTTGGCGCGCATAAGGTTCGCTTCGTGGAGGTTGGCCCCGCGCAAGTCCGCATTCGAGAGATCGGCGTCGCGCAAATCGGCGTCGCGCAAATCGGCGCCGCGTAATATCGCGCCACTCAGGTTGGCGCCGCGCAGGTCGGCTTCGGCCATGATGGCGGCCGTGAGGTCGGCCCCACGCAAATCCGTGTCGCGCAGATTGCACGCGCGTCAACTGGCCAGGAAGAAACTCGCCCCCTGCAGATCCGCTCCCTGCAGATTGGCCTGCGTGAAGTTGCCGCCACGCATGGACATGCCGTTCAGGTCGCTTCCTTGCATGTCAAGCCCCTCGCAGTTGGGCATGCACGCAGGGCCCTGCTTCGTGGGATACTCGTACCAGACAAAAACCAGCGTGACAAGGAGCAAAGCGCTGGCGACGACGCGCTTCGTACTGAAGGCTCGGGAGGGTGTTTCGAGTTGGGAGACACCGGCGCGAGACGGGCGGTTCATGAGCTGCAGCCACCTGGTGGCGACGATGATTGTCGTGCGGCGCTCCGCGTGAGCCGCGCCGGATTGATGATACGCTGAAGGCTTGAGCGCCACGCGGCGCTCTGGGGAGCACCTCGAAGCGCGCGCAAATACGCGGCTGTGTTGCCGCAATCAATCACCCGATTATAGCACATTCCAGTTGCATCCCTACGCATGAATCGCGCGTGGACAGGACTGCTCGAGAGTCGCCACGGCGCCGAAACAGTTGTCACGCGGTCAAAGCGACACACCGTCGCTGGGCCGGCCAGTCCGGCTTCAGTCACCGGCGCTCTGACCGTCGGCGGCGAAGTCAATCAGCGTGATCAGGCTCGGCACGGGAGACGGATTGTCGGTCAGCAGACCCGTTGCGGGGTCAAACCCGCCGCTCAACCCAAAGTCATCATCATTGATCAGGGCGAGACGGTTGCCTCCAATCAGCGCCAGCCCTTCAACCTTGTCGGCCTGCAGATAGCCTGCCGCCGTCAGATCGACGAAGAGCTGCTTCTGCACGGGGCGTACGCCCGCGAGCGCCAAATCTGTGAGCGAGAGCGCCTCCAGCCCCTGATTGGGCCCGACCGGGGCGCTCTGCGCAACATCCTCAAGGTTCGTCGCGCCATGCAACGATATCCGATAGACGTATTTCGCGCGGTTGGGCCCTGGATGTCGTCTCGTTCGATGACAAGGAACTCGCCATCGCCCAGCGCCACGGCATCCCCGATCTTGTCCACGTTGCCTCCGTCGACAAGGTAGACATACTGGCCCACTGTCGTCTCGGTTGTCGTATCAAAGGCGATGATGCGGACAACCCGCGACTCCTTGGCGCTTGCGTCCGACGCGCTATCCGGGTTGTCGATCGGGCTCTGCATGAACGCGTAGAGAATGCTGCCGTCCAGGACCGCCGCCTCGAAGCCGTGGTTGGTCGTCCGCTGCATGAGCACGCCGGGCAGCGCCTCCACACCAAGATTGACGCCGGCCGGATTTGCGTTCGCCCCGATCGGCACAAAGCGGCGAATCAACTTCCCGGCGGCGTCAAAGTGAAGGATGGAGGGACGGTACTCCTCTACAATCCAGTAGGAGCCGTCGGCGGCTACGGCCAGCGCCTTCGGGGTCAATACCTGCCGGGTCAAAGGGCAGCGGATTGCCATGCAGATCAATTGCGCTTTCGTCGGCGTTGGCCATGCCGAGCGGGCCGTCAATGTTGGGGAGCCCAGTGAGCGGCGTTCCGGACGCGTCCGTCAGCAACATCTCGCTCACGTAGTGGGCAGTCCCCGCAGCGGGATCGACGGCAAAACGCACAAGGCGCGGTGCGTAGTCGGGCAGCGGAAAGGGACGCGCCGCAAAGCCGCTGTCGTTTACGTCGGTAGGCGACGCGTTGGGGCCGCGATCGGTCAAAGTCAGGAAGTTGAGCACGCCCGTTGCGGCATCCACCCCTTCAAGGGTGAGCGCCGAAAAGCCACCCAGCGTCAACGGCTGTCCGGCAGCCGTTGTGCCCACTTCCGGCAAACCGTCAATTGGCACGTCATCCAGGGCCAACACCGTAGGCGCGCCGAATCAGCGGTCTCCATCGGCAGCAGTGCGGTGACCGCTCGCCACGTCAATGTCGACAAGCGCCTCGCGCTGATTCGTGGGCAGCCCGATCTGAGCGGTTTTCCCATCCGGCGCAATCACGACCGAGGCGGGTTCAAGCGCCTGTGCGATCGTCGCGCCCGGCACGATAGCGAATATCCGCGGGTCCAGCGTCGAGTCGTTGAACTGGGAGAAGTCGGCGGTGCGCACGTCCTTCTTGCCCACTTTGGCCGCGCCGTCGCGCAGGTCGATGATCGAGATTGACCCCTCGGGGTCTTTCGTCCCTTCCTTGTTCACCTCACCCTGGTTGGCCACAACCAGGTGCAAACCGTCCGCTGTGAATGCGACGGCTACAGGCAGCGCGCCGACCTTGACATCGCTAAGGATGACGCCGTTTGCGTCGGCAAGCAACAGCGTGCCGTCGGCGGTCTTCTTGTTGGCTTCAACGGTAATCGCGACAACCCCGTTGCTTGCGGCCACGCTCGTGGGATTCTGGCCATAAGGCGAAGTATCGATCGAGCCGGTCAGGGTCGGTGCGGCGCTGTCGGTCACGTCGAGAATGTCGACGCGCGCACCGGCCTCGTTGACCACAAAAGCGCGCCCGCGTGGCCGCGTCATAGGCCACCAGACCGGCGGCATTGCCGTTGAAGAGGATTTCGGCGATCGGGCCGGGCGCAGTTTCCGCGACTGTGGCCTCCGGCGCGGCTACGGCATCCGCGGCTGGAGACGCACTCTTGCGGGAAGGCGAGCAGGCAAGCAAGACCAGAGCCGCCACACCGATCATGACCACGCGAAACAGAATGCGCATTGAGACCCTTTCAGACAAAGACGAACGCGGCATTTGGCCCCGTGTCCAAATCGATAGGACGGCCTTGCCTTCGTCGACCATTCAAAGGCTGGACCGTCCACGACTGTGCGGACTTCGCACGCTGGCGAGCATGTTACCTGCAGCAGCGCCAACCGGCCCAAATGGTTCCCGCCGCCACATTCGCCGGCGCGTGGCTTCCCGGGTCAGTAGACAGGGGAGGGGTGGATGCCGCGGCATCCACCCCTCCCCCAAGTGCTTCGCTATGATGGCCGGACCGTCCCTTGTTGTGCCCTACTGCGTTGTCTTGACGGTGGGCAGGAAGACGCGGAGATCGCCAGCCGGCGGCGCCGCAGGATTGTGCCAGAAGCCGCCACTCACTGCATAGTCACCGCCTGTCGCAGGGACGCCGTGGGCATCCGACTGACCCATTGTGCCTGGAGAGTGTATAATCTGCCGCCGTGCTTGTTTGCCCGCCGCCGCCAATCGTCCACCAGGGGACGGCATAACTGCCGCGGCGCGCACCGCCAGGGCAGTCGTCGCCATAAGCAGGAGCGCAACGACAACCACGGCCATCAGTCGGAATGGGGACTTCCACGGTTGGGTCATCATGGCGTGCCGACCTCGACGGTCTCCACACCGCGCCACCCAGCGCGTCGTGGTGGAATTGGTAGGTCCTAACCTGGACATTGAGGTAGCCAGGTGCGTTCGCACCCGTGTTGTCGACCGCGACCACAGTTGCCGTCCAGTTGTTATCGTTGTCCGAGCTCGAAAGAGTGTCCACGGTGTCGACCAAAGCTGTCTGGCCTGCCACATTTTCTACGGTACCGGCAAAGACATATCCTGCGCTGTCACCGGTTGACGAGCGGCCTGTCAGATAGATCGTGAATGCCCACGTTTTGCCGCTGGGGACTTCAAGTCGCAATGACCCGCCACCGTCGAGGGAAAGCACTTGCGTAGCCGCATTGCTGAATGAACCGCGCAGGATATATGTCGACGCCTGGGCATCTCCCGGCGCCGCAAAATAGCCGTTGGCGTTTGCCATTTGACCGTATTGAGACGCTACGGCGCCATAGCCGCCGGGAACAGTTGCATACGATGCTGTCACGCTGTTCTCGACACCGCCGCCGATTGTGCTCGCCTCAACTGTATTGGGAATGGTGTTGCTGACGTCGCCGCCGATTACATTGGGCGTGACAGTCGTGTTGCTGTCGCTGCCTTCGGTGGCCGGCGCAATGCGCAGACCCGTCAAGCTGTTCATCTTGACGGTGACAGCCACGTTGTCGGTCGTGCCGATAAAGTTGGTGCCTGCGGTCGTGCCGGCGTTGCCGAGCGCGCGACCATGCGTCGGCTGAGCCAGCGGGGCCGGCAGGGCCAGTGGCACCCGTTGCGCCAGTGGCGCCGGCAGGTCCCGTTGCGCCGGTGTCACCCTGTGCGCCGGTATCACCTTGAGGACCTTGCGCACCTGTTGCGCCGGTGTCACCCTGCGGACCCTGTGCGCCGGTATCACCTTGAGGACCTTGCGCACCAGTTGCGCCGGTGTCACCCTGCGGACCCTGTGCGCCGGTATCACCTTGAGGACCTTGCGGACCTGTTGCGCCGGTGTCACCCTGCGGACCCTGTGCGCCGGTATCACCTTGAGGACCTTGCGCACCTGTTGCGCCGGTTTCACCCTGCGGACCCGTTGCGCCGGTATCACCTTGCGGGCCTTGCGCACCCGCTGCGCCGGTATCACCTTGCGGACCTTGCGCACCTGTCGCGCCCGTGTCACCCTGCGGACCTTGCGGGCCGGTGAGGCCAATTGGCCCTACGGGGCCTTGCGGACCAACCGCTCCATCAGCACCGTCAGCACCAGCCGGGCCAACGGCGCCCGCAGGACCAACCGCTCCATCTGCTCCGTCAGCACCAGCCGGGCCCTCCGGACCTTGCAGCCCGGCCGGGCCTGCTGCGCCTTCTGGACCCGCAGGACCAACTGGGCCGGTTAATCCCATGGTACCTGGCAGTCCCTGCGGACCCGGATCACCCTGCGGACCCTGTGCGCCGGTATCACCTTGCGGACCTTGCGCACCTGTTGCGCCCGTGTCACCCTGCGGACCTTGCGGGCCAACGTCTCCTTGTGCGCCGGTTGCACCCTGCGGACCCTGTGCGCCGGTATCACCTTGCGGACCTTGCGCACCTGTTGCGCCCGTGTCACCCTGCGGACCTTGCGGGCCGGTGAGGCCAATTGGCCCTACGGGGCCTTGCGGACCAACCGCTCCATCAGCACCGTCAGCACCGTCAGCACCAGCCGGGCCAACGGCGCCCGCAGGACCAACCGCTCCATCTGCTCCATCTGCTCCGTCAGCACCAGCCGGGCCCTCCGGACCTTGCAGCCCGGCCGGGCCTGCTGCGCCTTCTGGACCCGCAGGACCAACTGGGCCGGTTAATCCCATGGTACCTGGCAGTCCCTGCGGACCCGGATCACCCTGCGGCCCGGTCAGACCGATAGACCCTTGGTCCCCCTTCGGACCGGTAGGCCCTTCCGGACCGGCTACGCCTGCTGCACCATCTGCACCTGCAGGACCTTGCGGACCCGTTGCGCCGTCTTGACCGGCAGGGCCTTGAACTCCCTGTGCGCCAACTGCACCGTCCGCGCCCGGCTCTCCCTGAGGACCTTGCGCACCCGTGAGGCCAATTGGCCCCTGTGGACCGACAGGACCCGCTGGACCTTGCGGGCCGGGCACGGCCGAGATGGCCGCACAAACCACGGTTCCATCCTGGTTGATCTGCCGGATGCCCTGGTTCGCGCCGCAGGTTCCCGCCGCCCGCGTTTGGACAAGTGCCGGGTCGACAGCGAATGTGACGCCCGTCAGCGTCAGCCCCGTTCCCGCCGCATAGCCTGAATCCACCCATGCCGGCTTGTCGGTGATCCCGCTCCACGGCGCCTTGGCCGCAAAGAGCGCATAGGGCGCCGGCGTGACTTCCTGGAGGGGAAGGAGCTGCGTTAGTGCGGAGTCACCAGTGCATTGCACGGCAATGGAAAGCCAGCGCGGCGCCGCGCCGGTGAAGGAACCTGCGCCAAAGTCCAGCGCCACCGAGAAAATGCCGTTCGCGACCGCGACTGCAGGTTTGGGCTGCGTCGGGCCAACTTGTGCGCCGCCGGTCGCGGCATCGAATAGTTTGAACTCGAAATTACAGCTACTCAGGTTAATCGGCACACCACCATTTGCAAGTTCACCCTGGTAGGTAAATGCAGTGCCAGGGCTTTGCGCCTGCAAATTCACAACAAAAGCCATGACCGCAATCAGGGCCATGGCAAACGCGCTGCCAACGCGAACAAATCGAGGCATAGGGCACCTCCTTGGGGGTCGTGCGGCATTGTGTCCGAATATCCGGAACGGTATAATCAATTGAACGCGCAATTTGGCGGTAAGAGGCGCCGCCATCGGGGGATGGGTGGTTGGGAACCACCGTCGTTGATATGCCATCTTGTGCCACATGATGCAACAGCTCTTTTGAGCGCCCAGGGCGTCTCAAAAGTCGAGGAGAACATCCGGTTGCGCACGCGTCAACTGCACCTCCTCCCCCTGCCCTTGTCCAAGCGGAGAAGGGAGCAAAGCCGCTGCGTCTACCTGAGGCATGCCTCTTCTAAAGTGAAACCGGCATGAGAACAACATCTCAACGCAAAGTCGCAAAGAGAGCAAAGAAACGCAAAGGACTGCAACGAATCGGCTCATTCCTGACAGGTGCTTTTCCTCTGCGCCGCTTTGCGTATTCTGCGCCTTTGCATTGAGATGTTCGTAGTCAATGTGGATTTTCATCCCGGTTTTACTTTAGTGGGATCGTTTTTCAACCTGTTCCGCATGGAGAAGCGCCGGGGAGGGAAGTGTCGTTGCGAATCGACTTCTGGACACCCTGTGAGCCCCGTCGCGCATTCCGAGTCACACGCACTTGTCGGCACGCTGGGCAGAGCCGGCAGGTCGATTGCATCATGTAAAATAACAAGGTCATGTACACCGTCAAACGAACCATTGCGCCTGCCGGCGCCTCCACGCCCGCACACGGCCAAACGGGAAGAGTGGTGCCGATCGTGTCGACCCAAGAGGAAGAAGAGCCTGGTGCGCCTGCTGCGCCCGCTGTACGCCTGGCAGCAGTCGGCTCGGTGAACCCAGTCAAACGCGAGGCAGCCGCGCGCGCGTTGCGCAGCCTCTGGCCTCATCTTCTCGTCGAAGCAGTCGAGGTCGATTCGGGCGTCGCCGATCAGCCCCGCTCTGCGGAGGAAGCCATTGCGGCACGCTTGCGCGTCCGCGCAGTGCCCTTGCGCTTTGCCATTCCGAGGTGGCGCTGGGCATTGAAGGCAATGTGGAAGAGACACCGTGGGGAATGGTCTCCACGGCCTGGGTGGCGGTGCTCCATATCGACGGGCGCATCGGGCTGGGAAGCAGCGGCCGCTTCCTGCTTCCCGACGGTATAGCCGCGGCGATTCGAGCGGGCGGGTGGAGCATCCGGATGATGCCGCCGATCTGGCCTTGCGCTCGCTGCAGCCGCTTGACGACGAGGTCCAGATCTCGTGCGTCGAGATCCTGTGCGTCGGGTTCCATCGGCGTTCCTGTTCCGCTCAGGCGGATGGGCCTGGGTACGGTCGCCCCCGCGCGTGCTCCGGATACTACCAAGGGTATGGGTTTGGGTACCACCGGGGGCATGCCGACGGCGGCAGGAGCCGGGAACCGGCCGGTGCCCAACGCTGAAAGGGTAGGTTTCGTCCGACGCCAGTGGTGAAATAGGGGACGATGGCACGGTGTCGACCAGGGACACCGAGACGCCGCTGGGCGGCGCACAGGAAGGGACCGACCGATGACCACCACCCCACCCACGGCTGCAGCACCCGAACCTTCCCCGCTGGCCCCTCCGAACGCGATGAATTCGCTGACGCTCGAGGTGGCTGCGCCCCCCACACCGGTCATCGCGACGCAGGCTCCGCGGATGGCGCCGCCGGTGGCCGAGGAACAGCGTCCGGCACTGGACGCCAAGGTCAACCAGTTCATCACGGCCATCAACCAGCAACAGATCGGTAGCCCCGGCTTCACGGCCCAGGCCGACGCGGTGCGTTCGATGGGTGACGCGGACATCCGGCGGGCTGCCGAAGCCGGCAACCGACTGCTGCAGAGCCCGGTGCGCGACCTCGACCGCAACGGCATCAGCGGGTCCGACAAGGTGGCTGAAACCCTCGTCGACCTGCGTCAGACCATTGAGGCCCTCGACCCCAGCCAGGTGCGCGAGAAGAAGCTGTTCGGTCTGATTCCCATCGGTGAGAAGGTCAAGGACTATTTCCAGAAGTACCAGAGCTCGCAGAAGCAGCTGGACGCCATCCTGCACGCGCTGCGGGCAGGTCAGGACGAGCTGCAGAAGGACAACGTCGCGCTCAACATGGAGAAGGCCCAGTTGTGGGACGTGATGGGGCGGCTGAACCAGTACATCTACATCGCGGAGCGGCTGGACACCAATCTGTCCGCGCAGATCGCCGAGCTGCAGATCACCGCACCCGAGAAGGCCGATGCCATGAACAAGGACGTGCTGTTCTACGTCCGTCAGAAGCACCAGGACCTGCTCACCCAGCTTGCCGTGTCGATCCAGGGCTATCTGGCCATCGACGTGATCATCAAGAACAACCAGGAGCTGGTCAAGGGCGTCGACCGGGCGTCCACCACCACCATCTCGGCGTTGCGCACAGCGATCATCGTCGCGGAGGCCCTGGGCAACCAGAAGCTGGTTCTTGACCAGATCACTGCGCTGAACACCACCACCTCGGGGCTGATCGAGCGCACCAGCGAGATGCTGAAGCAGAACTCGGTGGGCATCCAGGAGCAGGCAGCCAGTTCCACGATCCAGATCGAGAGCCTGCAGAAGGCGTTCGCCAACGTCTACGAGACGATGGACGCCATCGACCAGTTCAAGCTGGCGGCCCTGGATTCGATGGGCCAGACCATCAGCACCCTCGAGAACGAGGTTGCCAAGTCGAGGAGCTACCTCGAGCGAGCCGCGAAGTCGCCGGTGGAGCCGGCTCAGTGGCAGGACTTGAACCTGCCGACTGACCAATACCGCTGAGGACGTCATCCATGGGCTTCATCGACTGGTTGATGGGCACCCCCGAGCCGGCACCCGAGCCGGGGCCGTTGGTGGTGCCTGCTGCACCCACCCCCGAGGACATCGCAACCGCACTGGCCAAGGCGGAGCAGATGGCGGGCGAGCAACGGGCGCCGGAGCCGGTGCTGGCGCGGGTGTCGCGGATCACCGGCATCGTGCGCAACACGCTGCCCCGGCTCGCGAACCTGGGGTTGGACAGCAAGGACGCCTACCACGTGGTGGCCACTGCCACCGACTACCTGCCAGAGTCGCTGGCCGGTTACCTGGCGTTGCCCAGGGACTGGGCCAACACCCGGCCGGTGGCCAACGGCAAGTCGTCCCTGCTGATGTTGATCGATCAGTTGGACCTGCTCGCCCTGACCATGAACCGCATGTACGACGCCGCCTACCGGCGCGACGCCGCGGCCCTCGTCGCGCAGGGGCAGTTCCTGGATCAGAAGTTCGCCAACAGGCCCGCGGCCGCGGTCAGTCTCGATGCCCCTCGGCCGGTTTCGGGCAATCCCCTTGACCTGGAGTCCAGATGACCAGCCTCACGCTACGTGCCGCTCTCGACAGCCTCGCCGGGGTGGCGGCGAGCGTGGGTGTCGACCCCGTCCAGGCCCGCCTTGAGGGCATCCAGCTCGCGGCAGCCGTGTCCGAGCCCGCCACGGGTGCCTTCCTGGACTGGGCGGACCAACTCGGACGCCCGGCCAACGCGCAGGAGTTCTTCGAGGCCGCCGCAAGGGGGCGCCGCTGGCGAGCCGGTCCGACGCCCCTGATGAGTCAGCTCGGCAACACCAATCGCAACAGTGCCCACGCCTACGCAAACGCCCTGATCGACGTCAGCACCGCTGCGTGCGCGTTGGGGGAGCCCAACCCGAAGGTGGCCGGTGCCGCAGCCTCGGCCAGCGCTGCGCAGCAGCAGGCGGTGTCGGGTGTCGGGCAGGTGCCGACCAGCAATGCGTCCGGCCCCCACGGTGGTCTCGACCCCGACCTGCTGGCCCGGTTGCAGCGCAGCGAGGAACGGGTCAAGGCCATGGACGAGTTCACGCGTAATGGTGGCCAGGTGTTCCAGAGCGTGCTCGACCAACTGGCGGTCAACCAGCAGCGGCTGCAGGAACTGCGTGGCGGCCCACTGCTGACCCCCACCGGTGGCCCGCCAGCCCAGCCGGCCGACAGTGCCCCGTCAGGTTCGGGTGAACGGCCCGCACCCACCGCCACCCAGGACGCGCCCGACGCCAAGCCCGTCGCCGAGGTCGACGAGCCTGCCGAGCCCACGAAAACGGTTGAGGAACTGCTCGCCGAGCTGGACGCCCTGGTGGGTCTGGACGAGGTCAAGGCCGAGATTCATCGTCAGGCCGCGGTGCTGCGAGTCCAGGCGCTGCGCAGCAAGGCCGGGTTGAAGGTGCCCACCATCACCCGCCACATGGTGTTCGTCGGCAACCCGGGCACCGGCAAGACCACCGTCGCCCGGTTGGTCGGTGGCGTCTATCGGGCCCTCGGCCTGCTGTCCAAGGGACAGCTGATCGAGGTGGACCGCTCCGAGATGGTGGCCGGCTATCTCGGCCAGACTGCGCTCAAGAGCGCCGAGGTGATCGCGAGTGCAATCGGCGGTGTGCTGTTCATCGACGAGGCCTACGCCCTGTCCGGCGACCAGTACGGCGAGGAATCCATCAACACGTTGGTCAAGGAGATGGAGGACAACCGCGACGACCTGGTCGTGATCGTGGCCGGCTATCCGGGCCCGATGGCCAGGTTCATCGCCGAGAACCCCGGCCTGGCAAGCCGTTTCCGCACCACCATCTTCTTCGACGACTACACCGACGACGAGCTCGTCGCGATCTTCCAGCTGCAGGTCAAGGGCGCCGATTACGTGCTGGCCGAAGGCTGCCTGGAGGGGTTCCGCAGGCTGCTCGGTCAGCAGATCCGTGACGAGACGTTCGGCAACGGCCGGTTCTGCCGCAACGTGCTGGAGGCGGCCATCGGTCACCAGGCCTGGCGACTGCGCGATGTGGTGGAGCCTACCGTCGACGAGCTGCGGACCCTGCTGTCGGAGGACCTGCTGGGTGCACCAGAGCCGCCCAGCACCGTCGGCGACGAACTCCTGGTCGGGGCGGCTGGGCAGACCGACGAGTCAGCCGGACAGGCTGCGGCCCAGGCCCCGACGCCGGACGCTGCCTCAACCGATGCCGAGAAGCCGGACAAGCCATGAGCACCCCCGGTTTCCCGCGCCCGCGCACCCGCCGGGCAGCCGCCCAAGCAAGCCGTGCCGAGGCCGGTTCCGCGCAGTCCGCTGCCCAGCCCAGCCGTCAATTGACGTCCTCCGGGCAGGCGCCCAAGCCCGCGGCACGCACCGGCAAGGACATGTCGAGCCCAGCGATCCTGACCCTGGTCCGTAACGCGGCCGTGCTCGTCTGTCTCATCGCCGCTGCGATCAGCGCAGCGGTGATGGGCTGGACCCATCAGGGCCTCGGCGACATCAAGGTGGGCACCGAGCAGGTGCTGCGGTTGCAGGCGGCGAAGTCAGCGGTGCTGCGGGCGGACGCGGTCGCCACCAACGGACTGGTGCAGGGTGGGGCCGAACCAGCCGCTGTTGCTTCGGAGTACCAGGCTGCGTTGCAGGAGGCTGCCCGGTTAGTGGTCGGCGCCGCTGCCGGCCCCGATCAGGCGAAGCTCGCCGAGGTGAACGGCCTGTTGACGCAGTACAGCGCTCTGCTGGGAGGCGGCCACACAACCTTCACGACGGATGCAGGGGCCGGGCTGGCCGCCATGGATCAGGCCGGCGAGCTGCTGCGCGGCAAGATCATCCCGATCCTGGACACCCTGGTGGCCGGAAACCAGTCGCAGGTGGACGCGGCCCGGGCCGCCAACCGGTATTGGGCGATCCCCATTGCTCTGGTGCCGGTGCTGGTACTGCTGTGGGGCAGTTATGTGACGGCGACACGGACCCGGCGGGTGCTCAATCTCGGGCTGGTGTTGGCCTTGCTGGCAGCCACCGGGCTGTGGCAGGTCGTCGATCAGAACCTGCGCGACACCGGACGGATGGTCGACTCGGCCCGCGCCGGGTCGTTGCGCACCGCCCTGCTCAGCGCCGAGGCATCCGTGGCGGTGACTGATGCCAAGGCCTGGGAGGGCCGCATTCTGCTGCGTCCGGAAACGGCATCGACCGACGTCGACCACTTCGAGTCCGCGATGGCCGTGGCGACCAAGTCCGTGCAGGGGCTCTCAGACCCCACTGCCGCCGCACAGCTCGCCAGCTACCGGCAGGCGCACGACCAGCTGATGGCAGCGGCCGCAAGTGGTGAGGCCGAGCGAATTGCTGCGGCGGCGGGTCAGCCGGGTGGTGTCAACGACACCTTCCGGGAGGTGTCGAACACGTTGCGCAGCGAGGCTGACCTGGCCGGTGTTGCGATCGAACAGGACATGGCTGCCCAGCAGTCGAGCCTGGTGACGGCAGGGTTGCTTGCCCTGGTGTTGGGAATTGCCGGTGCCATCGCTACGGCCACCGGGCTCGGACGAAGGATCAAGGAGTACCGATGAACGACCTGACAGCACCGGAGGCGCCCGGCCGTCTTGGCGAGGCAGTGGATCCGCAGCGGATGTTCAGCTACCTCGACCAGCTCGGGGCATGGATCAACGGCCGTCGCACCCAGTTGGACGAGCTCGACCAGGCCGCCCAGCTCTCCCAGCACGCCGCGGAGCTCGCCTCGGACATGGCGCTGTCGATGTCGCTGTGGCAGACCATCAAGACGCGGTACGGAAATCTGCTTCAGGTTTGGGACTCCGGCCGAGTTGGCCAGAAGGAGTCGGAGCAGCTGTCGGCGCTGGTGTGGGGCCGGCTGGAGGCGCCCGGGGGTGCGGGCGAGGCGGGTCAGGTGCCGGGCATGTCGCTCCCGGAGGCCTGCAAGCTTTCGGATGCCTTGACCAGCCAGCTACGAGTGCGGTTGCAGATCGATCCGTCCGGCTCGCAGGCCATTGCCCGGCTGAGCACCCTGCGCGAAAACCTGGAACGGTTGCGCGACCAGGTGGCGTTGGAGCCGCTGGAAAGCGAGGGCCAGGCACGCTCCTATCTGGCCGAGCTGACCAGCCGGGTGCAGGACGCCAGCGACAAGGCCGGCCGTGGCGGTGACGTAGGTGGCATCCTCGGCCCGCTCGAGATCGAGACCGCCACCTTCGAGCGCGACCTGATCGTCGGTGGGGCAGTTCGTCGGCAGAACCGTGAGCAGCACGAGGCTGTCAGCCAGCGCCGCGACGCGCTGGCCGGCCGGGGTCGCAGACTGAACGAGCTGGTCGCCGAGGTGGTGGCCACGGTGGCAGAGCCGCCCAAGTATGCGGTGCCGAACGTCGCAGCCTTGGGGGCGATCCCCGTCGACAAGGCTGGCCTGGAGACGTTCGAGACGAAGCTGGCCCGGGTTGACAAGGCGATGGACTTCGTCGAGAAGGCCTACACGCAAGCGCTGCAGCTGGCCACTCAGTCCGCCCCGGAGCCCGAGCCGGAGCCGGAACAAGAGGTCGAGTTCGCGCCTGAGCCGGCCGAGGTCCAGTCCGACCGGCAGCCTGCAGCGGTTCCGGGCGCTGGGCAGCAGACGCCGCTGGAATCCCCGCCCGCCCTGCCTGAACTCGCCCCGGTGCCAGACGAGCCGGTGGGGCTCGATCCGCTCCAGGTGGCCCTGGACAACCTGCAGCGGCAGCCGGTCGCTGACGACCTGTTGGCCGGACTGATCTCGACCGCCGCCCACCTGGTTGCACTCAATCCCCAGCCCACCCGCGCCGCCGAAGCGGCCCTGATGACCGCCCGCGCCTACCGTGATTGGCTGGCCGGACATCCGGATGGGGCCACTTCGTGAAATGCACCCAGCCTGGTTGCCCGGGCACCATCGTCGACGGGTATTGCGACGTTTGCGGGCTGCCGCCGGGTTCGCCGCCGCAACTGCAACCGCAGCCGTCACTGCCGCAGGCTGGCGCCGGCCGCAGCACCCCGGTGGTGTCCAGCGGGCCGGTCGGCGTGGTCAGTGGCGCCTGTCCGCAGCCCGGCTGCACTGGCAAGATCGTGGACGGCTACTGCGATGTCTGCGGCAACCCGCCGGACGCTGCCCCGATCACTGCCGAAGCCGCAGCGGCCACCGCCGCCGCGGCGGAACAGTCCGGGTTGCGCAGTCTGCCCAGCATCGCGATGGGCTCAACCCTGCTGGCCGAACCAGGCAAGGGGCGCGTCTGGACGCCGGCAGCGGGCCGCAGCACCGGGACCCACATCGGCGCCGGTCTCACCCACGTGCCGCCGGCCCCCACCTTTCCTCCGGAACAGGCCCTGATGCAGGATCCGCAGGTGCCGGAGAGTCGCAGGGTCTGCCCCCAGTGTGGTGCTCCGGTGGGGCGGGCCCACGGTGATCAGCCGGGCGCCACCACAGGGGTCTGCGACAACTGCGGTACACCTTTTGATTTCGAACCGGCCATCAGGCCCGGGGAACTGGTGGCGGACCAGTATCAGGTGGCCGGCGTCATCGCCTACGGCGGCATGGGCTGGATCTACCTGGCCCGCGACCGCAATGTCTCCGATCGCTGGTGCGTCCTCAAAGGCTTGCTGAACAGCGGTGACGAGGATGCCCGCGCGGCCGCCAAGAGCGAGAAGGAGTTCCTGGCCCAGGTCAGCCACCCGTTGCTCGTCGAGATCTACAACTTCGTCAGCCACGGCGAGGCGCGCTACATAGTGATGGAGTACGTGGCCGGAAGATCCTTGAAAGACCTGCTGAAGCAACGCAAGCAGGCCAACGGCGGCAAGCACGATCCCTTGCCTGTGGACTGGGCTTTGGCCTACGTGATCGAGGCATTGCCGGCCTTGAGCTACCTGCACGGAATCGGCCTGCTGTACTGCGACTTCAAGCCCGACAATCTGATGCAGGACGGTGACGCACTGCGGATCATCGACCTGGGAGCGGTACGCCGACTGGACGATCAGACCTCGGCCATCTTCGGCACCGTCGGTTATCAGGCCCCCGAGGTCGCGACGCTGGGTTGCTCAGTGGCCTCCGACCTCTACACCGTGGGCCGCACCCTGATGCTGCTGGTCGACGAGGTGCCCGGATACCAGGGCCAGTACGCGACCACGCTGCCACCACTGTCTGAGCTGCCGGTGCTGGCCCGCCACGAATCCCTGTGGCGAATCGTGCAGCGTTGCTGTGCCCAGAATCGCGACGACCGCTTCCATTCCGCAGAGGAGCTGCGCCAGCAGTTGCTGGGCGTGCTGCGGGAAGAGGTCGGGACCTCTTCCGGTGCGGCGGCGACCACACCGCATGTGTCCGCGTTTTTCACGCCTCCGGCGGTGACGGGTGAGGCCATCGACTGGCGGGGGCTGCCCGGCATCAAGCCCGACGCCGCCGATCCGATGTGGGACTGGCTGGCCGCGCTCGACGTCACGGGGGCCAAGCCGCGGCTGGCGGCGCTCGAGAAGGCGCCGCAGCGCACTGCCGCGGTGCTGCTGGAGCAGATTCGACTGGCCCTTCAGCAGGCTGACCAACGGACCGCCACCCGTGTCTGCCGTGAGCTGTTGTCGGCGAACCCCTGGGAATGGCGGGCGGTCTGGATGCAGGGCGTCGTGGCGATGCAGACCGAGCAGTGGCGTGCGGCGCAGGCTGCCTTCAACACTGTCTACTCGCAGCTTCCGGGCGAAGTCGCTCCGCGGTTCGCGTTGGCGGTGACCTGCGAGCGCGCTGCCCAGCTGCAGGTGGCGGACGCGATGTACCGCAGCTGCCTGTACACCGACGCCAGCTACGTGACGTCGGCGGCGTTCGGGTTGGCCCGGGTCCGTCAGTTGCTCGGGGATCTCCAGGGCTCCCTGGACGCGCTGTCACTGGTGCCCGCCAGCAGTCGTGGCTTCAGCGATGCGAGGCGTTCGATGGCCTCATTGGTGCTGGCGCAGGACGCCTCGCTGGCAGGGCTGGCGCAGGCCTTGACGGCCGTTCGCAACGGTGGTTTGGATGCTGGCACCACCGCCGGTTATGAGGTGAGCATCCTGCAACACGCCCTGGACATCGTGCTGTCGTCGGGCCCACAGCCGAAGGTGCGGATCGGCGGTGGCCCGGCAACCGAGCGCACCATCCGTCCGCAGCTCGAGGATGCCTACCGGCGTCGCGCCCACTGGGAACAGGACCCACGCACCCGAACCGAGATGATCGGCAAGGCCAATTCCACCCGCAGATGGAGTCTGCTGTGAGCGACCTGACCAGCTCTGTTCCGTCCGTCCCTGACCAGAGCGTAGCCGTGCCGGACCAGACTGGCGTGCCCAATTACCAGCAGCCCCCCGCACCGGGGCCGGCGTGGTTGCCGTTGCCGAGCGCCAACCAGCTGGCTGCCCACGAACTGGAACCCGCCGACGGGGCCACCGAAGCACGCTCCTGGCACCTGCTGCACCCGCTGAGCGCCTTGATGGCGCAGGACGTGAGTGCCGCCAGGCCGGCGAAGTCGTCCCAGCCGGGCAGCCAACCGACGCCCGAGCCGGGGTCGGACCTGCCGACCAGCGTCACTCGTCCGCGGGTCGTGACGCCCATCCCGGTCGGATCCTGGGCGCCGACAGGGTCGCTGGTGGCCGAGCCGGCGTCCCCCTATCTGGTGACGTGCATCAACTGCGGTGACATCGTGGACGTCGAGGGCTACTGCCTCAGCTGCGGGGTGAAGGCGCCCACCATCCGTGAGCACTTCGAGGAGACTCCGGCCGCCTGGACCGGCGGCGTCTGCGATCGTGGGGTCAGGAAGACCGTCAACGAGGACGCGATGGCGTTGGCAGCAGACGCGTCTCCCGGTTCCTTCGCCGTCCTGGTGGTGGCCGACGGGGTCAGCAGTTCGTTGGACTCCGATCGGGCGGCTCTGGCCGGCGCGGTGGCGGCGCGTGACTGGTTGCTCGGCCCTGCCGGCAGTGCTCGCCCGGACCTGTCACCGGCCTTGGTCGGAGCTGACGAATCGACGCGTAACCAGCTGATTGTGGACGCCTTCCAGTCTGCGAACGCTGCGGTGATCGGCGCGACCGCAGCGGACAGTCCGAACCCTGCTTCCTGCACGATGGCGATCGGTCTGGTCGTCGGTGCCGTTGCGGTGGCTGCGACAGTTGGTGACTCGCGTGTCTACTGGCTGCCGGACGCGGGGCCGGCGCGGCTGCTCAGCGTCGACGACTCGTTGTCGCAGGAACTCATCGCCGAGGGTATGGCGCGCGAGGACGCCGAGCGCTCGCCCCACGCCCACACCATCACGCGTTGGTTGGGCCGCGACGCACCCGACGCCACGCCACGGATCGTGGCGATGCCCCTGAAGGGTGCAGCCGGCTGGCTGATGGTGTGCAGCGACGGCCTGTGGAACTACGTCTCCGGACCGGACGCGCTCGAGTCGTTGTTCGGTGGCGTGACCAGCCAGCTGGCAGCGCCCGAGCCCACCGAGCTGGCCCGTCGTCTCGTCGACTGGGCCAAGGCACAAGGCGGTCGTGACAACATCACTGTTGCGCTGGCCCGGTTGCCCGGCGCAACGCCCACCGCCGGCCCTTTGGCTGGTGAGGTCGACCGCACCGCGATCGAGCAGGCGCAGCCCGCGTCAATGCCGTCCTCGGAGTCGTCGCTCTCGCCACAACCCGCTGCGTCCGGTAAGGATTGATCATGGCAACGTTCAGCTCCGCGGTGTACCAGAACGAATTCCTGCCCGACGGTGGCACTGATGTCAACGCGATCGTGCGGCTGGGGGTCAAGGACGCCGGCGCTGCCGGCTCCAGTGGGGGAGCCGGCGAGATCATCATCCTGGACTGTTCCGGGTCGATGGGGGTCGTCAAGCTGACCGCGGCCAAACAAGCCGCAGTGGTGGCCCTCGACAACATCCTGGATGGCAGCTACTTCGCGGTGGTGGCGGGCACCCACGAGGCCTTCCTGGCTTATCCGCCCGTGCAGTCCGGGCCGGGCATGGTGGTGATGAACGCCCGTTCCCGTCGCGCGGCCCAGTTGTCGATCATGCAGGTGGGCGCGTCCGGCGGTACTGCGATCGGGGCCTGGTTGAACCTGACCCGCGCGCTTTTCGACTCGATGGGTTCGGCGCTCACCCAGTGCCACGCGCTGCTGCTCACCGACGGTGCCGACGAGCACGAGACACCCCAGCAGCTTGCGGACGCCATCCGCAGTTGCATCGGCAAGTTCCAGTGCGACTGCCGGGGCGTCGGCACGGAATGGGTGGTCGGGCAGGTGCGCCAGATCACCCAGGCACTGATGGGCACCCTCGACATCATTCCCGATCCGTCCGAGATGGGCGCCGAGTTTGCCCGGATCATGCAGACCTCCATGAGCCGCGGGATCTCCGACGCGCAGCTTCGCGTGTGGGTACCCCAGGGGGCCCAGATCCTGTTCGTCCGACAGGTGTCGCCGACGGTGGATGACCTCACCCCGCGAGGTGTGCCGGTGAACCCGCTGACGGTGGATTTCCCGACAGGTGCCTGGTCCGACGAGGAGCGCGACTACCACGTCGCAGTGCGGCTGCCCGCCAAGAGCGTGGGCCAGGAACAGCTGGCCGCGCGTGTGCAGCTGGTGGTGAACGGCGCTCCACAGACTCAAGGGCTGGTGAAGGCGATCTGGTCAGCCGACGCTGCCCGAACCGCCTCCATCAATCCCGAGGTGGCCCACTACACCGGGCAGACCGAGTTGGCGTCGGCCATCCAGGAGGGGCTCGCCGCGAAGGCCTCGGGCGACCTCGCCACCGCCACCACCAAGCTGGGTCGCGCCGTGCTGTTGGCGGAGCAGACTGGTAACGAGGAGGCGACCAGCAAGCTGCGCAAGGTCGTCGACGTGGTCGACGCCGCCCGCGGCGACGTGAATCTGCGCAGCGACGTCGAGAAGGTCGACGAGATGGCCCTCGACACAGCATCCACCAAGACCACCCGCGTCAAGTAGGAGAAGAGATGCCGGTTTGCCCAGACGGACACGACAGCTTCGCTGCCGACTACTGCGATGTGTGTGGGCTGCCGATCCCACAGACAGCGCCGCCGGCACCGCTCGGGGTGCCGGCCCCGGTCCAGCAATGCCCGGCCTGCGGGGCAGAAAGCGACGACGACGCTTTCTTCTGCGAAAACTGCGGCTACGACTTCACCACCGGCACGCTGTCCTGGTCTGCCCAGCCGACGCAGGAGCCGGTCAGTGTCGTTGAATCCGCGCCCGAGCAACCAGAGCCGTTCCCCGCGCCGGAACCGCTCGCGGCCGGAACCGCTCACGGCGCCGGAACCGCTCACGGAGCCGGAACCGCTCACGGAGCCGGAAGCGGATGTCGCCGCGGAGCCCGATCAGTCGGTTTCGCTGCCGCCGACGCAGCGTTTCTTCGACCTGGATCTCGGGCCGGGGCCCACCGCGGCCCAGGAGGCGGTGGCCTTCGAGCCGACAGGTCCGGAGGTCGCAGCCGAGCCGCTCGTTCCGGAGCCTGTCCTGGAGCCGGAGCCCGTCCTGGAGCCGGAGCCCGTGGCGTCCGAGCCTGAGTCCGTGGCGGTAAGCGTCCAAGTGCCCGAGGCAGCTGCGCAGGAGGAGCAGGGCACACCCGACCTGTCACAGGAGCCGACAGTCGCTCTTGAGGAGGGCAGGATGCCGCCCTCCGTGGCGGCCCCCGCTCCGTCCACCCCGCCCCAGCAGTCACAGGTGCACTGGGTTGCTGAGGTGTGGATCGATCCAGAGTGGTACCAGAGCCAGTCCAGCGCTGCGCAGCTGCCTTCGCCGGGGCTGCCGCGGGTCGTCGCGTTGCATGGTCAGCAGAACCTGATCGGTCGAGAATCGCGCAGTCGCAATGTGAACCCGGACATCGACTGCGACCCAGACACCGGCGTCAGCCGTCGGCAGGCGATGCTCAGCACCGACGGCAGCCGTTGGTACGTCGAGGACCTCGGCTCGTCCAATGGGACCTATCTGGGGCAGGCCGATCAGCCGTTGCCAACGATGCCGATCAGTGGACGGAGCCAGGTGGGGGCGGACGACCGCATCTACGTCGGATCCTGGACACGATTGGTGGTGCGTCCCGCACTGCCGTCCGAAGTCAGCCTCTGAGGACGCGGGCAGATCGGAAACGGGCCAGCTCACTTTCGGCTGCCCAGGCGTTAGACTGATGCGGCCAGAGCCCGGTTGCGCGGCCCGTGACGGGTCAGTTTGTCTCGACGCAGCGGGCTTCCGTCGTGCTCGGGCCAAAGTGGGCCGGCGCTTTTGAAGGGTGGTTTCGGATGCCAGGAATCGTCATTGTCGGGTCTCAGTGGGGCGATGAGGGCAAGGGCAAGGCCACCGATTCGATCGGCAGCAAGGTCGATTTCTGTGCCCGCTTCTCGGGGGGCAACAATGCCGGCCACACGGTGGTGGTCAATGGCGAGAAGACGGTGCTGCATCTCCTGCCGTCCGGCATCCTGAACACGAACACCACCACTGTCCTGGGCAATGGCGTCGTGCTGAACCTGCAGGTCATGTACGAGGAACTCGACGCGCTGGCCGCCCGCGGCCTGAAAGTCGCGCATCCGCTGATCAGCAACAACGCGCACCTGATCACGCCCTACCACCAGACGCTGGACAAGGTGGAGGAGCGTTTCGCAGGCCAGCGCCGCATCGGCACCACCGGCCGCGGCATCGGCCCAACCTATTCCGACAAGGTGAATCGCATCGGCATCCGGGTTCAGGACCTGCTCAACGAAGCGGTGCTGCGCGACAAGGTGGAAGCGGCCGTGGCCCAGAAGAACAAGAGGCTGATCAAGATCTACAACGTTCGCTCCGTCGACGCCGAGCAGATCGTCGAACACCTGCTGAGCTTCGTCGAGCGCATTCGTCCGCACATTGTCGACACCGGCCGGTTGCTCAACAACGCCATCGACGCGGGCAAGGTCGTGCTCTTCGAGGGTGCCCAGGCCCACCATCTGGACGTCGACTTCGGTACCTACCCCTACGTCACCAGCTCCAACCCCACTGCCGGCGGCGCCTGCACCGGCACCGGCGTGGGGCCCACGAAGATCGATCGGGTGATCGGTATCGCCAAGGCCTACACCACTCGCGTCGGGGAGGGACCCTTCCCGACGGGCTCTTCGACGATGACGGCGAACTGCTGCGCAGCAAGGGTGGGGAGTTCGGCTCCACCACGGGGCGGCCCCGGCGCTGCGGCTGGTTCGATGCGTTGCTGGTGGAGCAGGCAGCGAAGATCAACGGCTTCACCGACATCTTCCTGACGAAGCTGGACATTCTCTCGGGTTGGAAGAAGATCCCGGTGTGTGTCGGTTACGAAGTCGATGGCCGGCGCCTCGACGAATGGCCGTTGTTGGCTACCGATTTGGTCGCTCCCACCCCCATCTACGAGTTCCACGACGGCTGGGCCGAGGACATCAGCGGTTGCCGCGAATTCGATGAGTTGCCAGCCAACGCCCGGGCCTACGTTCATCGGCTTGAGGAACTCGTGCGGTGCCGCATTTCCGGTATCGGCGTGGGGGTCGGCCGCGAGGACGCGATCATCATCAATCCGCTGGTGTGACGGGGCCGTTTCTCGCTCAGCAGACCTCAGGCGCACTGAACCGCTTTCGTCTGGTGTTTGCCACGCATAGGCTCGGAGTGTCGCAGTTCTCATCAATGTGAGGGGGAGTCATGGGTCTGGAAGAAAAGTTGTCCAACGCAGCTGATGACCTTGCTGGCAAGGCGAAGGAAGCCGTCGGCAAGGTGACCGGTGATCGCGAGTTGCAGGGTGAGGGTGTGGGCGAACAGGTGTCCGCCGAGGTCAAGAAGGTGGGCGAGTCCATCAAGGACGGCGCTTCTGACGCCGCGGATTCGGTGAAGGGGTTCGTCGAGGGGTTGAAGCCGGACAAGGACGAACGCCAGCAGTAACTGATCCAGTCGGGTTCCAACGAAAAGGCAGGCACCGGTGCAGCAGCGCCGGTGCCTGCCTTTTCTGGCGCCTGGCGCCGCAGGCGGCTGAGCGGACGCACCTCGCCTAGACTCGACGCAGGTCAAGCAGACCCTCTGAACGCCAATCTCGACCGGAGCAGGTGGGGGTCTACGGGCAGGGTAGGCGGCGCAGGCACCCGGTGCGACCGGGCGGCAGTCAGCTGTATTTCAGACCAGGGGGTATCACCAGATGGACATGTTCTGTTATCAATGCCAGGAGGCTGCCCACGGGACCGGCTGCGATTTTGTCGGAGTTTGTGGCAAGAGCGCAGATCTGGCCGATCTCCAAGACCTGCTCATCTATGTGATCAAGGGCATTTCCAACATTGTCGTGACCAGGCAGCTGGACGTGAGTGCTTTGGGCCAGATCAACCACGAGGTGCTGAAGAGCCTGTTCATGACGATCACCAATGCCAATTGGGACGAAGCGGCGACCATTCGCGAAATCTTCAGGATGATCGCCTTGCGCGATGAGTTGCGTGGCGACGCGATCACTCCGGAGCTGCACGACGCGGCGGTGTTCGAAGTGGCCGACGAACGGGAGCTGCGATACAAGGCTGCCTATTCCGGCTACAAGGTGAACGAGAACATCGACATCCGTTCATTGCGCCAGCTGATCATCTTCGGGCTGAAGGGAATTGCGGCATATGCATCGCACGCTCTGCAATTGGGCAAAGAAGACCCCCAGTTGTACGCGATCATCTACGAAGGTCTGGCTGCATCCATCAACGAGGCGCTGACTGAGGAGGAGCTGATCGCCCTGACGATGAAGACCGGCGAATGCGGCGTCGCTGCCATGGCGCTGCTCGACGAGGCCAACACATCGAGGTACGGCAATCCGCAAATCACGGAGGTGAACATCGGCGTGCAGAAGAATCCCGCCATTCTGATTTCCGGCCACGACCTGACTGATCTGGAGCAGCTGCTGGAACAGACCAAAGGCACCGGTGTCGACGTCTATACCCACAGCGAGATGCTGCCGGCCCATTACTACCCGGCTTTCAAGAAATATGAGAACTTCGTCGGCAACTACGGCAATGCCTGGTGGAACCAGCTCGACGAGTTCGTGTCCTTCAACGGGCCGATCCTGTTCACCACCAACTGTATCGTGCCGCCCAGACGAGACGGTGCAGTGCAGGATCTTCACCACAGGGGCTTCCGGTTATCCCGACTGCCGACATATCGAGGCCGACGCGCAGGGCGGCAAGGATTTCTCCGAGATCATCGCTCTGGCCAAGACATGCGACCCGCCCGAGGAAATCGAGACAGGAAAGATCGTGGGCGGTTTTGCCCACGATCAAGTCTTCGCTCTGGCCGACCAAGTGGTCGAGGCTGTCAAGTCGGGCGCGATCAGGAAGTTCTTCGTCATGGCCGGTTGTGACGGACGAATGGAATCCCGCGAGTACTACACCGGAATTCGCTGCCCGGCTGCCTGCGGACACCGTGATTCTGACTGCCGGGTGCGCGAAGTATCGCTACAACAAGCTCGATCTGGGCGCGATCAACGGGATCCCCCGGGTACTGGATGCCGGGCAGTGCAACGACTCGTACTCGTTGGCGCTGATTGCACTGAAGTTGAAGGAGATCTTCGGGCTTGAGGACGTGAACGAACTGCCCATCGTCTACAACATCGCCTGGTACGAGCAGAAAGCGGTGACGGTTGCTCGCTGCTTTCCAACACGAATGTTCAGGTGCTGCAAAAAAA